>NZ_JACHJG010000006.1:0-320195 GCF_014203545.1 Streptomyces netropsis | reverse complement strand
CCCGCCCCCCCCCCCGCCGCGCCCCCCCCCGCGCGTGGCGGGGTGTTTTGCCGGGGGGCGCGGGGGGGGGGGGGCGCCCCCGGGGGGCGCCCCCCCCCCCCCCCCCCGCCCCTCGGATCAGTGGCGGGCGGCGGGATCCCGGCTGTCGCGGGTCCCGCCGCCCGTTGTGCCTACGCCTTTCAGGCCGTCGCAGGTGCCGGCGCGGCCTCGGCGGCCTCGGCGGCCTCGGCGGCCTCGTCGGTCTCGGCGGATTCGGCGGGACGGGGGATGCGGTGCATGCCCTTGCGGTCGTAGAACCGGGTCACGCCGAAGCCGAAGAGGACGGAGACGACCAGGGCGATGCCCATGGAGACCCAGGCGCGGGCGAGGCCGGCGTCGGCCTGGGCGTCGTAGTAGAGGATGGAGCGCAGGCCCCCGGTGATCTGCCGCAGCGGCTCGAACGCCGCGAGCGCGCGGAAGAAGTCGGGCAGTGCCTGCAGCGGGACGGTCGCGCCGGAGGAGGGGACGGCCATGGCGACGAAGATGATGGCCGAGAGCAGCATGCCGGGGAGGCCGAAGACGGAGAGCAGCGCCAGCGCGCTCACGCCGACGACCGCGATGGTGCCCACGGAGTAGAGCCACAGCAGACCGAGGTGGGAGGCGTCCATACCGAGGATGCCGACGGTGGCGGCCTGGACGATCGAGCCCATGACGACCGAGAGGCCGAGCATGAGGACGGTGCCGATGGCCAGCGTGCGCACCCGGCTCGTGTGCCGGACGGGCATGCGCTGGCGGAAGGGCCCGAAGTCGGTGTGCACGTAGCCGAGGAAGGTGTCGACCTGCGAGTTGATCGCGTTGGCGCCGAGCATGCCGCAGACGACCAGGACCAGCGCGTAGTAGAAGGCGCTCAGGCCCATGGCGCTGTGCGAGCCGAGTGGGTGGCCGTCGGCCACCTCCACGGTCGCGGGGTCGGCGAGCATCAGCTTGGCGGCCGGAGCGAGCTTGGCCCCCTGGCTGTTCGCACGGCCGAGGAGTTCCTTGCCGATCTGGGCGGAGGCGGCGTGGGCGGCCTTCTGGGCGGCCTGGCTGGCCATGGAGGAGCCGATGCTGCCGGCCGACTGGTTGGTCAGCACCGTCAGGGTCGGCCGAGTGGCCTGCTTCTGCTGCGGGCTGGTCAGCCCCGTCACCGCGGCGGTGAAGTCCTTCGGCACGACGAGCGCGCCGAAGACCTTGCCCTGGCCCAGCCGCTTGTCGGCCTCCTTCCGGCTGAGGACCTGCCAGTCGAAGCTGTGGTTGTTCGCGGCGTTCTTCTTGATGCCCGAGACGACCTGGTCGCCGAGATTGGTGTGCTTGCCGCCCGCGTCGACGCCGCGGTCGCTGTTGACCAGGGCGACGGGCAGGTCGCGCAGGTTGCCCTTGGGGTCCACGTTGCCACCCACATAGAGCAGGGCGAACAAGCTGGAGACCACCGCGAGGATGAGGCCCGAGCCGATCCACAGCCGCGGGCTGCGGAGCGCGGAGGAGGGCTGAGGGGAAGGCATGACTTCTCCGTGACGATTACATAGAGTAGCTAGATACTTCAGGTATCCAGCTACTGGATAGTGGCAGTATCTTCCCTGGGTGTCCAGTCGTCACAGGCGGATCCCCGGCCGCACCACCAGCGAGGACGCCGCATGAAGATCTCGGAGCTCAGCCGCAGGACCGGCGTGCCGGTCGCCAGCATCAAGTACTTCCGACGGGAAGGCCTGCTGCCCGCCGGCAGGGCGACGGCCGCGACACTGGCCGAGTACGGGGAGGAGCACGTCCAGCGACTGCGGCTGATCAAGGCGCTCACCACCCTGGGCGGTCTGTCCATCGCCGCCACCCGCGACGTACTGGCAACGGTCGACCAGGCCGAGAACACCGACAAGACCCTCGAGGCGATCAGCTACGCCCTGCCCGTGCCGGTCACGGCGGCATCGGCCGGGGACGCCGACCGGGACGCGGCCGCCGAATCGGCTGCCGCAGCGGACGTGATGGATCTGATCGCGGCCATGGACTGGCAGGTCCCCGGCACCTCCCCCCACGTCCGGGGGCTGACGACCGCGCTCAGAGAGCTCAGACGGCTCGACGCGGACTACCGGCCGGAAAGGCTCGTCGCCTACGCGGAACTGGCCCATTCGATCGCCCGCCTGGATCTCGAGCGCGCAGCCGCCTTCGACGACTCACCGGCCCTGGCCGAACAGGCGGTCATCGTCCTCGCCCTCTCCGGCCCCATGCTCGAACTGCTGCGACGGCTGGCCCAGGAGGACCAGGTCCGCCGCCGGGGCGCCGACCACCCTGACGCCGAATGATCACCATGGATGACGGCTGCCCCGGCAATTGATCACCAGGCGCAGGCCGGTCTTGATCAGGACAGGTGTTTTCGCGTGGTGACGTAGCTGAAGGGCGCGGAGACTCCGGCGCTGTGGTGGCCGGCTGCCGCGAGGGCCAGAGCCAGACGCTTGCGTGGTGTGAGGTCCAGGCCCGCCGTGGCGTGCAGGGCGCCGAGTGCGAATTCGTCCCCGCACCCCACGGCCGCGTACCCATCGGCAGGCTCGGCTATCTGATAGTCCTCGTAGACGGCGAACAGACGGCTCTGCACACCGACGAGGAACGTCCCGGCCTGCTCCTGCTCGGAGTCCTTGCGTGCCCAGCCGCCGTCCTTGAGGCACTTGCGCAGCTTGTCGACGAAGACGGTGGTCATGAACCGGTCCAGGTCGCCCTTGGGCTTGGGTGCCTTGAACGCGTGGTGCAGCAGCTGTCCCATGCGGAAGCTGGTGGTGAAGCCCATGGCGTAGGGACCGTTGCGGAAGATCTTCGGATCCCGGCGGACGGTGAGACTCAGGCCGGCGACACCGGCCGAGTCCCCGCCCAGATACACCCGCCCGTTGTGCACGAGCCCGACGATCACGGTCATGCTCTCTCCCTCCGCTGTACCGACCTCTCGATACTGCGCGCGAGGAATCGGGCGGAAACGCGGCAAGGGAAGCGGGCGCCCCGCTGCCAGCTCACCCGGCCCTGAACAGGACTGCTGAGCAGGGATTCTGAAAAGGGATCAGGACGCCGGTTCGAGGCCCCAGGCGACGGCTCGTCCCGCTGCGGCGGCGCGGTTGGGGACGTCGAGTTTGGCGAGGATGTGCTCGATGTGGGTGGCGACCGTGCGCGGGCTGAGGAAGAGACGGTCGGCGATCTCGCGGTTGGTCCGCCCCCGGGTGAGTTCCGCCAGCACTTCCAGTTCGCGCGGGGAGAGGGCCGAGGGGCGGGCGACGGTGCGGCACACCGCGACCGTCCCGGCGTCCTGGCGGGTCAGGTGCAGTTCGAGGGTCCACTTCCGGTACGGCACCAGTACGGTGTCCGGCGCCCCCCGCCGGGCGGCCGTCCGCCGCACCAGGGCCGCCAGCGGGGAGCCGGCATCGGTGAGACCGGGCAAGGGCTCGCCGCTCAGCACCACCGGGGCGGCGTCCGCGTCCTGCGGCACGAGTACGGCGCAGGAACTGCCCACGGCGTCGCCTGGGCCGCCCGGCCCTCCGGAGGAGCGGGGGCCGAGCAGCGGGTCGGTGACGGCCGCGAGACACTCGCCCAGCAAGGTCATCACGGCCCGGACGGCCGGCTGGTCGCACCGTTTCCGTGTGGTGCTGACATTGAGGATGCCCACGTATCTGCCGTCCGCGGCGAACAAGCACTGGGCCACGCCGTCCTCGACGCCCAGGGGGTCGAGGACGGCGTGGAGTCCCGTCGAGGTCCGTCGCACCGCGCCGGGCACGTCGTGCCACCAGCGCGTGGTGTCCGCCGAGTACCGGATCAGCGAGAAGGCGGGGTCGTCGTGCAGGCGGTTCTCGATGTACCGGGTGGCGCCGGCCGGGTAGCTGCCGGCCAGTGTGAGGTGACGCCGGCGCAGCGGATCCCACCGGGACAGCGACGCGTGGTCGTGGTCGATCACTGCGGACAGTGCGGTGAGGACGGTGTCCGCGCCGGCGGTGCTGCCCACGGCGCGGCGCGCGGCCTCCCGTACGTGCAGGGCGGCGCTCAGCACATCCGTCGTGCTCTGCTTCACTGTCATCCGTTCAGCATGATCATCCGGTGAGGTGAGGTCAAACGGGGGGTAAAGGGGCGGGTCAGACGGTGAGTTCGTCGTGCACGACGTCGCCGCCGACGGCGGTGAACACCACGGGCATGTCCGGGATGTCGTGCGGGTCGGCACGCAGCAGGTCTCCGGCGAGCACGCACAGGTCGGCGACCTTGCCCACCTCGAGCGAGCCCTTCCAGTCCTCGGCGAAGTCCTGCCAGGCCGCGTCGGCCGTGTAGGTACGGAGGGCCTCGGCGAGCCGGATGCGCTGGTCGGGGCCGCTGACGCGGCCGCTGGCCTTGGACTCGCGGAGCATCATGGTGGAGACGCCCTGCCGCCAGTCGGGCAGGGTGACGGGCGCGTCGGAGCCGCTGGTGACGGTCACACAGGCGTCGATCGCGTCCCGGTAGGGCCATTCGTACGCGGCCCGCTCCGGGCCGACGAACTCCTCCTCGATGTCGGCGACGGTCCACTTGATGGTGGGGTTCATATTGACGCCGAAGCCGTGTGCGGCGAGCTTGCGCATGCTGCGGGCGGTGAGGAAGTCGCCATGGATGACGTAGTGCCGGGCATCGGGCCGGGGGTGCGCGGCGTTCGCGGCGGCGAAGGCGTCGACGACCGTGTCGATGGCCCGGTCACCGGTGACGTGGACACCGGCCTGGTACCCGGCGGCGTGCGTGCAGCGGATCATCTCGGCGATCTGGGCGATGCGCTCCTCGTCGGTGTCCCCGCCGACGCACAGGGCGCCGCAGCCGCCGCCGACGTACGGCTCGTGCATCCAGGACGTCTTGTTGACGGGGACGCCGTCGGCGAACATCTTGACCCCGACGACGCTCAGGCGGCGCGGGTCGGTGGACGCGGGCTCGTCCATGGCGGCCAGCGCCCGTACGAATTCCTCGGCCGTGCTCGTCATTCCGGTGGGCAGGAGCAGGACGCTGACCCGCGCGGTCAGTTCGCCTTCGGCCAGCAGGCGTCGGTACACGTCGAGCGTGCTGTGGGCCATGGCGCCGCGCATCAGGGCGTCGCCGCCCGGGCCGAGGCCGGGCTCGGTGTAGCTGGTGATGCCGAGCCGGGCCAGGGTGCGCAGGGTGGTCCTGATCGCGTCGGCCCTCAGCTCGGGGGAGAGGGGCGGCAGTGCCCGGTGGACGAGGTCCTGGGCACCTTCCTGGAGCAGGCCGGTGGGTTCTCCCGCCGCGTCGGTGACGATGACCGACCCGGGCGGGGCGGGGGTGTTCCGGTCCACTCCGGCCCGCGCGAGGGCCGCGGAGTTGACCCAGGTGGCGTGGCCGGAGTTGGAGTACAGCAGGACGGGATGGCCGGGGCTGACGGCGTCGAGGTCGTGGCGGGTGGGCAGCCGGGAGGGGGCGGCGACGCATTCGGCGAGGTACCCCGCGTCCCACCCGTACCCGGTGATCCACTCTCCGGCCGGGGTCTGCTCGGCCGCCTTCCGCACGACCTCCCGCACGTCGGCCATCGACCGTACGGCGGGGTGGGCGACGTCGACGGACAGCGGGGGCTTGGTCATGCCCAGGGCGCAGCCGTGCAGGTGCGCGTCGTTGATGCCGGGCAGGAGCGTCTTGCCGGCGAGGTCGACGACCCGGGTGGCGCGGCCGGCGTGTGCCATGACCTCCCGGTCGTCCCCGACCGCGCTGACGAGGCCGTCGGTGACGGCCAGGGCGGAGGCGACGGTGAAGCGGGAGTCGACGGTCAGGACCGAGCCGTTGACGAAGACGAGGTCTGCCGGGGTGGAGTGCAAGGCGGTGTCCTTCTCTCGAGCTGTCATTGCGGCCGGCCGCGGCGGGGCCCGCGGAAGCTGACAACACTGTGCGATCTGCCGGTGGCCGCGCACATCGGTCATTCAACCGAGCACGGTGGACGTACGGCAGCGGCGGTACCGGCTTCGAGGACGTGCGGACAGCCGGTCGTCACTGCTCCTGGCCGTGGCAGCCCGGCGCAGGGGGCCCGGACCGGAGTTTCACGGCGGATCGCAGACCAGGACCACGGCCCTGCTCGCGGGCCGGCGAAGGACCAAGGGCCCTGGTGTGGATCATCCGTTGCCAGGACGCTGCCCGGCTCCTCGGCGTGATGGTCTGGAGACCGGCCGGGATCCCCCGGTCAGCCATCTTGAACAGGCAACCGGACGCGTTCGGTCCGTCGACGCAACCAGCCTGCCGAGCAAGGAGAGTTCACTCATGACCGACCGTTCTCAGCAGCCCAGCCGTAGGCGCACCACGTCCTTGCCCAGACCGCGGCGGGCGGTCACGGCGGTGGTGGCGATGTCGGCCGCCCTGGCGGTGGCCGGCACGCTGCCCTCGTCCGCGGCGCAGTCCCAGGGCCCGCGCGATGTCGTACGCCAGGGCATGGAGCGCCTGGTGACCGACGACAAGTTCCCCGCCGCTCTGGTTGCCACCGTCGACCGCGACGGGCGCACCCGTAACTACACCGCCGGTGTCGCGGACTTGAGGACCAAGGCGAAGGTGCCCGTCGACGGGCAGGTGCGGGCGGGCAGCAACACCAAGACGTTCGTCTCCACCGTGGTCCTGCAACTGGTCGGCGAGGGCAAGGTCCAGCTCGACGCCCCCGTCGAGACCTATCTGCCCCTCCTGATCCGCGGCGAAGGCATCGACGGCCGCGACATCAAGGTCCGTCAGCTGCTCCAGCACACCAGCGGACTGCCCAACTACACCGACCACATATTGGAGAAGGTCTTCGGCAAGGAGCGTCACACCTACTACCAGCCCCGCGAAACACTCGACATAGCCCTGGCGCACAAGGCGGACTTCGCCCCCGGCACCGGTTGGGCGTACAGCAACACCAACTACATCGTGGCCGGGATGATCATCGAGAAGGTCACCGGCCGCCCGCTGGCCGAACAGATCACCAAGCGGGTCATCGACCGCATCGGCCTGCGCCACACCTACTTCCCCGGCGTGGGCGACGAGAGCATCCGGGAACCCCACCCCAAGGGATACCACTCGGCCGGGCCCGGTGCGCCCCTGGAGGACATCACGAAGATCGACCCCTCCTGGATGTGGTCCGCCGGACAGCTGGTCTCCACCCCCGGCGACCTGAACCGCTTCTTCTCCGCCCTGATCGGCGGCAAGCTCCTGGAGCCCGCGCAGCTCGCCCAGATGCGCACCACCGTCAAGATCCCCGACGGCCCCGAGGCCGGCCTCGGCTACGGACTGGGGCTGATCAGGACGCCTCTGAGCTGCGGTGGCGTGGCGTGGGGGCACGGCGGTGACACCCCCGGCTACCACACCTACCCCGGTGTCAGGGAGGACGGCCGCGCCGCCACGGTCGTCGTCACCGCCAACATGGCGCCCACCGCGAAGGGCTTCACCAACGCCGAGGCTCTCGTCGACACCGCCCTGTGCAGGAAGTAACGGCCGACACACCACAGTGGCAGCGCCGTCAGTCGGCATCACGTCGGAAAGTCGCGCGGTAGTCCCTTGGACGTCGTCCGGTGTGCTTGGCGAAGAGAGCGGCGAAGGTTCCGGGGTCTCGGTACCCGACCGCGGCGGAGATGCCGGCGACGGTTCGGTCCGTGGTCTCCAGGAGATGGCGGGCGCGGCGGACGCGCGCCGACTGCAGGTACTCGAGCGGACTCCGGCCGGTCTCGTCCGCGAAGCGCCGCAGCAGGGTCCGCGTGCTGACGTTGAACGCCTCCGACAATGCGGCGAGGTCGTACCGGGCGGCGAGGTTCTGGTCGAGCCGTCGCATGACCCTGTGGGAGAAGTCGTTTCCGGACCGCGGAAGAAGTCGCGCGTCGACGTACGGAGTCTGGGACGATCGCGCATCGTCGACGAGCGCCACCCGCGCGGTTGTCCGTGCCACATCGGCACCGCTGTGCCGACGGATCAGTTCCAGCGCGAAGTCGTACATGGCACTGAAGGCCGCCGTCGTCGTCACCCCCTTGTCGGTGACGACCAGACGTTCGGGCCGGATCTCCGCGTCCGGGCAGCGTCGGGCCAGTTCGTCCGCGAAGAGCCATGCCGTCGTGGCCCGGCGCCGGTTGAGAAGTCCTGCCTCGGCGAGGAGGAACGCACCGACACAGATGGAGACGACGGCCGTGCCCGCGGCGGCGTGTGAGCGGATCGCCGCGACTTCAGGGGCGAGGGGTGCGAGCTTCGCGTCCATGTCGAGGCCCGGCAGGAGCTCGAACCCTGGCACGACGAGGACGTCGACCTCGCGCAGCGGGGAGACGGCCAGCGCCGCACCACCCGATGCGGCGACGCGACGACGGGGCGAGACGACCGACACCTCGTATCCGGCGCGGTCCGGGCCGGCGGCGTGCATGGCCATCGTCAAGAGATCGGGTACGCCGTACACCTCGGACGCGAAGCAGCCCGGATAAGCCAGGACACCGACCCGCAGCGCGCTCACGCTCGCCTCCTCACCATCACGCCCATGGCGAGATTACCCCCGTACATGGCGACCTGGCCTCTCACCTTGCGGGGCGCATCAGTCCACGCTGTCCACCATGAACGCTGCCGACGGACCTCTTGACGACGCAATCACGGACTTCTCCCGCCGACTCGTGGACGTGGACGGGGTGGTGAAGACGGTGTACGCCGCGGGTTCCGGGCCGGCCGTCGTGGTGATGCCGGAGATGCCCGGCATCAGCCCTGACGTCCTTCGACTGGCGCGGTGGGTGCGGGATGCGGGCTTCACCGTCCACGTCCCCTCACTCTTCGGGATCGACGGCGCCTATCCCACGGCCGAGGGTGGTGAGGAGGTCGTCCGCCGCGCGTGTGTCAGTGCCGAGTTCCGTGCGTTCGCCGGGGGCGGCACCAGCCCCGCCACCGTGTGGCTGCGCGGGCTCGCGCGCCAGGCCCACGCCGAGTGCGGCGGCCCGGGCGTCGGCGCGATCGGACTGTGCTTCACCGGCAACTTCGCACTCACCATGGCGATCGAGCCGGCTGTCATCGCGCCAGTGGTCAACCACCCGTCGCTGCCGCTGGACGACCCCGCCGGGCTCGAGCTCGGCGACGAGGACGCGCGGGCGGTACGGGACCGCATCGCGCGCGATGGACTGAAGGTTCTCGCCTACCGCTTCGACGACGACCGCTGGTGCACCGGCCGACGCTTCGCCGCCTACCGAGCACTCCTCGGCGACGCCTTCGACGGCCGCGTCCTTCCGGGCCGTTCCGCCAACACCGACCCGCCCCCGTTCTTCCGCGACGTGGTCGGGTCGCCCCACAGTGTGGTCACCGCCCACCTCGTCGACGAGGACGGACATCCCACGCTGAAGGCCAGGGACGAGATCCTCGCCTTCCTGGCCGACCGCTTGAGCCCGTCCGGACACTCCGAGAAGACCTCCGGCTGAGCGGCATGCTCCGACCGGCTCCGGCGTGGCCCGCCCGCGCCGGTCAGCTCCGAGCCGCACGGGGCATCAGGTGACAAGTCAGGATGATCCCGGCGCATCTGCGAGGAAAAATGATCGATGATCGATCATTACTCGCCGGTAGATGTTGACTGCATCAACTTGACGCTCCTAGCGTTGTCGGACGGAAACACGGTTCCGCCACGCGGAATCAGAGGTTTCAAGGGGCGTACCCACTCGGCCCCGGCGGCCGGTCCACCCGCATGCCTGGTCGCGCGTCACCACCGCCGGGGGCACCGCGGCAGCACGCGGCGCCCCGGCCCCTACCCGGGATTGCGAAAAGAGGGTCCACCCGTGTCCCAGCTCGACCAACTGCCCGACAAGGACCCGTCAGAGGTCGCCGAGTGGTGCGAGTCCCTGGACTCCGCCGTCCGGTTCGGGGGAGCCGACCGGGCGGCGCATCTGCTGCGCCGGCTCGCCGAACACGCCGAACGGTCCGGGCTGGACCTTCCTCCGCTCCTGGAGACCCCTTACCTCAACACCATTGCGACCTCCGCCGAACCCGACTATCCGGGTGACGAGGAGCTGGAGGCCCGGATCACCGCCTGGAACCGCTGGAACGCGGCCGCCATGGTCACCCGCGGCAACCAGCGCGCGGGCCTGGGCGGCCACATGGCGACCTTCGCCTCGGCGGCCTGGCTCTACGAGACGGGCTTCCAGCACTTCTTCCGCGGCAAGGAAGCCGACGGCTCCGGTGACCAGCTCTACATCCAGGGCCATGCTTCCCCCGGCATCTACGCGCGCGCCTTCCTGGAAGGCCGTCTGACGGAGGGGCAGTTGGACCGCTTCCGGCAGGAGGCCGCGGGCGACGGGCTGCCCTCCTACCCGCACCCCCGCCGACTGCCCTGGCTGTGGGAGTTCCCGACCGTCTCCATGGGGCTGGGCCCGCTCTCCGCGATCTACCAGGCGCGCTTCAACCGCTATCTGGAGCACCGTGGCATCAAGGACACCTCGCAGTCGCACGTCTGGGCCTTCCTCGGCGACGGCGAGATGGACGAGCCGGAGTCGACCGCCGCCCTCGCCCTCGCGGGCCGGGAGCGACTGGACAACCTGACCTTCGTCATCAACTGCAACCTCCAGCGCCTGGACGGCCCGGTCCGCCCCAACTTCAAGATCGTGCAGGAGCTGGAGGCCCAGTTCCGCGCGGCCGGGTGGAACGTCGTCAAGTCGCTGTGGGGCACGGCCTGGGACCAGCTCTTCGCGCAGGACACCGAGGGGGCGCTGGTGCGCCGGCTGCGCGAGGTGCCGGACGCGCAGTTCCAGACGTACGCCACCGTGGACCCGGCCTATCTCCGCGAGCACTTCTTCGGTGCCGAGGGCCCCGGCTCCCCGCTGCACACCATCGGCGCGGGCCTCGGCGACGCCCGGCTCCTGGAGCTCTTCCGGACCTCCCGCGCCGGACACGAGCCGCGCAAGGTCCACGCCGCCTACCGCGCTGCCGTCGAGCACAAGGGCGCGCCGACCGTCGTCCTCGTACAGACCGTCAAGGGCTACACCCTCGGGCCCGGCTTCGAGTCGCGCAACGCCAACCACCAGATGAAGAAGCTCACGGGGAAGGAGTTCCGGGCGATGCGGGACCTCCTCGCCCTCCCGATCCCCGACAGTGCGCTGGACGGCGAGCTGGTGCCGTACGCCCACCCGGGTGAGAACTCCCCGGAGGTGCGGTATCTGCGCGAGCGCCGCGCGGCGCTCGGCGGCCCGGCCCCGGCCCGCAAGGTCGTCGCCAAGCCGCTGCCGGAGCCGTCCGCCAAGCCCTTCGAGGCCCTGCACCAGGGCTCGGGTCGCCAGGAGATCGCGACGACCATGGCGTTCGTCCGGCTGGTCAAGGAGCTGATGCGGGACAAGGAGACCGGCCGGCGTTGGGTGCCGATCGTCCCCGACGAGGCCCGCACCTTCGGCATGGAGTCGCTCTTCCCCTCGGCCGGCCTGTACTCCCCGGTCGGCCAGACCTACGACCCCGTCGACCGCGACCAGCTCCTTTACTACAAGGAGGCCAAGGACGGTCAGATCCTCAACGAAGGCATCACCGAGGCGGGTTCGCTGGCCGACTTCACGGCTGCCGCCACGTCGTACGCCACGCACGGCGAGCCGATGATCCCGTTCTACATCTTCTACTCCATGTTCGGCTGGCAGCGGACGGCCGATCAGTTCTGGGCACTGGCCGACCAGTTGGGCCGGGGCTTCGTCATCGGCGCCACCGCCGGCCGCACCACCATGACGGGGGAGGGCCTCCAGCACGCCGACGGCCACTCCCACCTGATCGCCTCCACCAACCCGGCGGCCGTCTCCTACGACCCGGCGTTCGCGTACGAGATCGCCGTCATCGTCCGGGACGGCCTGCGGCGGATGTACGGCCCCGACGCCGAGAACGTCTTCTACTACCTCACGGTCTACAACGAGACCAAGGTCCAGCCGCCCATGCCCGAGGGCGTGGAGGAGGGCATCCTCAAGGGTCTCTACCGCTTCAAGGAGGCCGCCGACGCCCCGGCGAAGGCCCCGCGCCTCCAATTGCTGTCCTCCGGCACGGCCGTCCACTGGGCCCTGGACGCCCAGCGGCTGCTGGCTGACGACTGGGGCGTGGCCGCCGACGTGTGGTCCGCGCCCTCCTGGACCGAGCTGCGCCGCGACGCCCTGTCCTGTGACGCGGCACAGCTGAGGGGCGAGGACCGGATCCCGTATGTGACCCAGGTACTGCACGGTGCGCCGGGTCCGGTCCTCGCCGTCAGCGACTGGATGCGGGCGGTCCCCGACCAGATCGCCCCCTGGGTCGAGCAGGACTGGACCTCCATCGGCACGGACGGCTTCGGCCTCTCCGACACGAGGGAGGCGGCGCGGCGCCACTTCGGCGTCGACGCCGAGTCGGTGACGGTGGCGGCACTTGCCGCGCTGGCGCGGCGTGGTGAGGTCAAGTCGGAGACCGTACGTGAGGCCGCGCGGCGGTACGGCCTGGAGGGCTGACCTGCACTCGCGCGGCCGGCCGCTGCCACTGTTCGCCCGTCACGTCCCCGCGCCTCGTCCCGAGGCCGTTCCGCGGTCGCCTCACCAGGCGAGCCCAGACCCGCACATCAGACTTCGTGTCTCTCGTAGCCTTTGAGAATCTAACGAATAGTCATGGCTATTGACGATTATCGTTCACAAAATTTATGGTCTCGGGACTCTCGCAGGAGATCAAGACGACGGAGACCAATGACGCCCTCTCCCGACGCGCGGTCGCGCCCCGCCCGCCTGTCCGCACTACTGCTCGCAGGGGTGCTCGTCGCCTCGGTACCGCCCGCGGCCGCCGCGCAAGCGCCACAACCCCCCACCTCCGACGGTCCCCCCACCTCCGCCTCCCCGACCGGCAGTTGCCGGACGGGCGACGGCTGGACACTCGAGACCACCCGCATCAACAGCGACGACACCCACCACGCCTACGTGGGCAACGGCTACCTGGGGCAGCGCGTACCGCCCAACGGTGCCGGCTACACCGGCAGCGACGCCAAGACCGGCTGGCCGCTCTTCACCCCGAGTTATGACGGCTCGTTCGTTTCCGGGCTCTATGCGCACAACAAGCAGACCGCCGCGGACCGGCAGGCCGTAGCGGCCCTGCCGACCTGGTCCACGCTCACCGTCGGCACCGGCGGCAAACACGGGGATACGTTCAACTCTTTGACGAAAGCGGGTCGAATATCCGGGTATCGCCAGACCCTCTTCCTGCACTGCGGCGTGGTGCGGACCTCCCTGACCTGGACCGCCGCCGATGGCCGGAAGACCGACCTGCTCTATGAGGTGCTGGCCGACCGCAACGACCCGCACGTGGGCGCCGTTCGGCTGAGTATGACGCCGCGCTGGAGCGGCGAAGCCACCGTCACCGACCAGCTCGACGGACGCGGCGCCCGGCGCCTGCGGCAGACCGGCGGTGGTGATCGCACCGGTGGCACCGGCCGCGACGGCCGGACCATGGATGTGGCCTTCCGTACCGACGGCACGGACACGGACGGTGCTGTTGCCTCCACCCTGCGGGCCGGTCACGGCGTGCGCAAGGCCGACCCCCGACACGCGGACGACGCCGGGGACTTGAGCGCGCGGCAGTCCCTCTCCTTCCCCGTCCGCAAGGGCCACGCGTACGAAATCACCAAGTTCGTAGGGGTCGACACCGCGCTGACCTCGCAGTCGCCCCGCCGGGACGCCACCGCCGCTTCACAGCGCGCGGCACGTCGCGGATGGGACAGGCTGCTGCGCGCCCACAGCGCCGCCTGGGCCCGGCTGTGGCGCGCCGACATCGAGGTGCCAGGGCGGCGCGAACTGCAGGCATGGGTGCGTTCCGCGCGGTACGGGCTGCTGGCCGGTACCTGGGAGGGCGCCGCCAACAGCATCAGCCCGGCCGGGCTGACCAGCGACAATTACGCGGGCCTCGTGTTCTGGGACGCCGAGACCTGGATGTACCCGGCCCTGCTGGCCACCGCACCCGAACTCGCGAAGACCGTCGTGGAGTACCGGTACCGGACCCGCGCCGGGGCCCGGGAGAACGCCCGCAAGCTGGGCTACCAGGGGCTCTTCTACCCTTGGAACAGCGGCAGCAAGGGCGACTTGGCCCAGGAGTGCCACAGTGTGGACCCGCCTCACTGCCGCACCCAGATCCACCTCCAGTCGGACATATCCCTGGCCGCCTGGCAGTACTACCTCGCCACCGGAGACACCGACTGGCTACGCGAGCGCGGCTGGCCGGTGATGAAGGGCATAGCCGAGTTCTGGGCCGGGCGAGTCAACCGCAACGCGGACGGCAGCTACTCCATCAAGGACACCGCCGGCCCCGACGAGTACAGCAACGGCGTCGACGACGCGGTCTTCACCAACGCCGGCGCCGTCACCGCGCTGCGCCATGCCACCCGCGCCGCGGGACTGCTCGGTGAGCGCGCTCCGGGGGAGTGGACGGCGATCGCCGACCGGATCAGGATCCCGTACGACGCGCAACGCAAGGTCTTCCAGCAGTACGACGGCTACCGGGGCAGCAAGATAAAGCAGGCCGACACGGTGCTGCTGATGTACCCCCTGGAGTGGCGGATGCCCGAGGGCGCCGCGGCTCGCACCCTCGACTACTACGCCCAGCGGACCGACCCCGACGGCCCCGCCATGACGGACTCGGTGCACGCCATCGCCGCCGCCGGGACGGGCGAACCCGGCTGCTCGACGTACACCTATCTGCAACGCTCCATCAGGCCGTTCGTACGCGGTCCCTTCGCCCAGTTCTCGGAGGCCCGTGGGACCAAAGCGGGTGCCGAGGACCCGCTGGCCGGCTCGCCCGCGCACGATTTCCTCACCGGCAAGGGCGGCTTCCTGCAGATCTTCACCAACGGTCTGACCGGCATGCGGATGCGCGAGGACCGGCTCCGTCTCGACCCGATGCTGCCCCCACAGCTCAGCGACGGCGTCACCCTGCGCGGTCTGCGCTGGCAGGGCCGCACCTACGACATGGAGCTGGGCTCCCACCACACCACGGTGCGACTCACCGACGGCCCGCCCATGACCCTCGACACCCCGCAGGGCGCACAGGTTCTCACCGAGGCCGCGCCGGCCGTTCTCAAAACTCGCCGCCCCGACCTCGCCCCCACCGGCAACCTGGCCCGCTGTACCACCGTCAACGCCTCTTCCGAGGAACCCGGCATGTACGCGGACGCCGCTGTCGACGGCAACCCGGCCACGGCCTGGGTTCCGGACGGGCCGAACGGCAGCCTCACCAATGACCTCGGCAAGCCCGTGCGCGTCACCAAGGTCAACCCCACCTGGAGCGGTCCGGCGCCGGCCTCGTACGACGTCCAGACGTCCCTCGACGGACGGCACTGGCGCGACGTCGTCGCCGACGCGGGCGGTGGCAGGCCGGTTTCCGCTCGGTACGTGCGGGTCGTGGTGCGCGGTGATGCCGCCGCCAAGTCCCGCACGGGCATCGCCGAGCTCACGGTCTCGTAGCGGCCGGGCCGGCCGGCGCTGTGCCGGAAGTCCCGAACGCTGAGGACTTGACGGTGCAGCCCGGCGGGCACATTCCCTGGCCCGACGAGCCCGTGTGGTTCACGCGGACACGGGCGGCCTCTCTCGGCTGATCGCGTCGAGCAGCAGTGTCGCGGCCACCGCCGCCCCGTCGGTGCGGATCGTGGTGGCAACGGCGGTCGCCCGTGCGTGGGTCTCGGGGGTCAGTGCCGTCCTGAGCGCGGCCGACAGGGACTCCGTGGTCGGGGTCGGGCCGTCGTGTGCCGCGCCGATGCCCAGGTCGGCCACCCGGGCGGCCCAGTACGGCTGGTCCGCCAAGTGGGGTATCACCACCTGGGGTGCGCCGGCCCGGGCGGCCGTCGTCGTCGTGCCCGCACCGCCGTGGTGCACGACGGCGGCCACCCGGCCGAACAGCGCCTGGTGGTTGACGTCGCCGACGGCGAAGCAGTCGTCACGGCCGTCGACCGGGGCCAGGCCCGCCCAGCCCCGGGAGACGAGTGCGCGGCGGCCCTGCGCCCGGATCGCCTCGATGGCCACCCGGGCGACGCCCTCCGGGTCGCGCAGGGGAATGCTGCCGAAGCCCACGTACACCGGTGGTGCGCCGGCGTCCAGGAACGCCTCCAACGCGGCCGGGAGCGGCCGCTCGTCCGGCAGGACCCACGCGCCGGTCTGCACCACGTCGAGCTCCGCCGGCTCCAGCCACGGGCCCAGTGCCGGATCCGCCGCCAGCCACGGCTGGTCGGTGAAGGCGTAGTCGCGGACGTTGTCCAACGGCGGCAGACCGACCGACGCCCGGTGGGTGTCGACCGCCTCGCCGAACAGCGCGTTCACGCTCTGGGCGTCCAGGTCCCACAGCACCCGGTTGTCGGTCACCTCCGGTGGGAACGGCCCGCCGGGCCGCGGCAGCGGCCGGTAGTGCGGCGACGGCAGGGTGAACGGTTGGTAACTCGCGTACACGTAGCGGATGCCCAGCTTCTCGGCCACCGACCGCGCGGCGGCCGCGACCGGCACCAAGCCGCTCGCCACCAGCGCATCACATCCCTCGGCCGCCGCGGCGACCGTGTCGAACTGCGCGGCGACCAGGGCGGCCCCGCGCCGGGGCACGTCCGCCGCCGACGGCCGCGTCGCCCCGGTCACCAGCGCGCGCACCGACTGGCCGACCGGCACCAGCTCCACGCCGACACCGGCCAGCCGCTCGGCGAACTCCCCGTCCGGCGGTGCGCACACCCGCACCTCCACGCCGAGTGCCCGCAACCGCACCGCGAGTCCCACCATCGGTTCGACGACCCCGCGCGACCCATACGTCGACAACAACACACGCACTTCGCGACTCCCAAGTTCCGTACATCCCGGCCTCGGCCGGTGATTCTGCGGCATGACCAGGGCCTTGCCGCAAGCCCCCGGGTGGGCTGTACGTTGAGAGTGGAGAGGAGTGGGTGCTCCCCTTTCCCGTCATCGTTCCCGTCATCGTCCGGTGTGGACGGACACGTCGGCCTGGGCTTCGGTCCGTTTCTCCAGGCGGCTGCCGCGCGGCCAGGTGACGGCCATGATGTCGCCGGGGGCGTCCAGTTCGATGCGGTGCCATCGCCCGCGCGGCACGACGGCCGCGGTTCCAGCCGTCAGCTTGATCTCCTGCTCCTCTTCTCCCGGCTGTTCCGGGCGGAGGTAGAGGCGTATCCCACCGGTGAGGCAGGAGACGACTTCATCCGCGGCGGGGTGGACTTCCCAATGGTCGGCGTGGACATCGGCATCGGTCTCCACAGGGAAGGCCATCAACTGCCAGCCGTCGGGCATCCCGACCGGATGGCGCACCGATCGGCGCCTATCCTCCTGACATGGAGGCACTGGCCGCACGGCTGTCGCAATTGGATTCGCAGGTCGAGGGCGCGATTCGCGTCGTCATGTTCTACGACACACTGATGCGCCGACGGGTGGATCTCCCGGCGCTCGCCCGGGCCTCGGCGAGCCTGGCCGAGTGCGTGGCCGGTATTCGGCTCCACGGCACCGGGCGGACGGTCCGCTTCGCACCCGACGGCAGGGAAGCGTCCGCCCCTCCGCCACCCGCGCCCACCACGACGCCGATCACACTCGACGACGAGGAGATCGGCACGGTCTGGCTGGAACGCCCCGACGCACCCGGCCCGCTCGACCAACTGCTGCTGGACCGGCTCGCCATCGCCACCGCGGCGGTCGTCGAGAAGTACGGCCCGGCCCGCACCACCATGGCCGACCCCGCCTTGGTCGAACTCGCGATCAGCTCCGACAGCGACGAGGGGGCCAGGGCCCGGGCGCTACGGCTCCTGGGTTTCGCCGCGGACCTACCGCTTCGCGTCGTCGCCGTACGGTCGCGGCTTCCGCTCGACCAGCTCGGCGGCCTGGTCTGCCCGGGGCGGCCGGTAAAGGCGGCACCGCTCGCCGACGTGGGCGTCATCCTGGCCACCTCCGTCGAGCCGGACCGGTTCCCGGCCGGCGTACGCGCGGGCATCGGGGCCGCCGAAAGCCCCGAGCGGTCCTGGCGGGAAGCCCGTACCGCCCTCCGTTTCACCACGCCGCGCCAGCCGGTCGTCCACCATGACGGCCTGGGGGCGTTGGCGCTGCTCGCGCAGGTCCCTCAGGACGTCACGCGGGACAACGCCGACGTGGCCGCGATCGCCCGACTGGCCGGCGACCCGGAAGATCTGGAGACTCTGGACGCCTACTGCGCCACCGGCTCCCTGCGCCGCGCCGCCGACCTCCTCCACCTGCACCACAGCAGCGTCGCCCGCCGACTCGAGCAGATCGGAAAGACGCTGGGCATCGAACTCACCGCGCCCACCGGACTGGTACGGGCCAGGCTCGCCCTCACCGCATGGCGGCTGCTCAACGACTGAGGAAGCCGGCGGCCGCCCTCACCTGTCGCCCTGTCAGCGGATACGGTCCCAGCATGATCGATTCATCGTGGAACGTCCTTCTCCTCGGCGGTGCTTCGGGCGTGGGCAAGAGCCGGGCCGCTGCCGAGCTGGCTCGGTCGAGCGGCGCGTTCGTGGTCGAATTCGACGATGTGGTCAGCGCGGTCCAGCGCCTCACCACGGCCGAACAGCACCCTGCCCTGCATTTCTTCGACCGGATCCCTGACACCTCCGTGCTCGACGTCGACCGGGTGGTGGAGCTCCAGATCGCCATCGCCGACGCTCTGCAGCCCGCCCTCCTCGGCGTCGTCGACAACCGACTGACCATCGACGTCCCGGCGGTCATCGAAGGGGACTACCTCACCCCGGCCGCCGCTGCCCGCGCCGTACAGGAAGGCACCGTGATCGGCCGTGACATACGGGCGGTCTTCCTGCACGAGGGGGATCCGGAGCAGATCACCGCCAACTACGCCGCCCGCGAGCCGAACAGCGGTCTCCAGACCCATCGGGCACGCGTCAGCGCCCGGTACTCACACTGGCTCGCCGATCAGGCCGCGCTTCACGGGCTGCCCGTCGTGCCGTGTCGCCCGTGGCACGATGTGGCCGCACGCATCGAGCGGGCCCTCGGCCGGGCGACCTCGCGCGCCTGACGGGCGGGAAGACAAGCGGCCGACCGCCCGGACGGCTGGGCCGCCCTTCCGGGGGCCCGGCCGCGACCCGGGTCCGGGGTCATCGCCGTTTCACCGGCGACGCGCTGCCTCCCGGTGGTTTGACACGACCCGGCGTAGTGCACGGTCCACGGCGGGCAGCGCACTTGCGACATCGCTATGGACGACGTACTCGACGGTGGCCACCGTGTGCAGCCCCTGAACGAGGAAGGTGTATTCCCGGCCCCTCTCCAGCAGCAGCACGATCGGCTTGTCGAAGGCGCTGGCCCAGCCCACTTCGATGTGTGTGCCGGGTGATGCCGGAAAGCCCGGCAGGGCCACGAAGACGTCGGCCTTGCGGATCTCCTCCTGGTCGATCCGGGTGCATACTTCCGGGCGCATCAGCTCCGCGCCCCAGGCCTCCCGGCGATGCGCGTTGTGGACGGAGATGCCCTGCGCCTCGAAATGCTTGATCAGGAGGTCGAAGGGGGCCCGGGCCCCCTCCGGCATCTCCCCCGTAGCGGGGTCCAGGAGCTGGAGGAAGGGGCCCGCGAGAAAGATGGAGCGGATGTCCGGACCATCACCCGCAGCGACGGTGCCGGCGTGGGTGCTGGATTCGGTAGTCATGTGGATGCCTCCAGGGCGGCGGACGGCGCGGGTCCGCGGGGAAGTTGGTGTCGGCCGGAGCTGACGCCGTCGGTGGACGACGTCCGCGTCCGTCAGTCCTTGCGGAAGCACTGGATGTAGGCGTCACCGCTCGTGCCGTAGGTGTATTCGGTCGTGTCGTACGCCGCGTACGGATGCCGCTCTACCCGGATGGTGTGGAAATGTGGCAGGTACTGCCAGCGCAGCTCCGGCTTGGTGCTGAAGAAGGGGATGAACACTCCGCCGGGACGCAGCACCCGGACGACCTCGGGCACGGTCTTGGCCCACAGGTCCTTGTCCGTCCAGACGGCCATGTCGAGGGCGGGGTCGAAGAACATTCCGTCGATGCTCTCCGAGGGCAGCTCGAAGACGCGCCGGAAGAAGTCGCCGCGCTCGATGGCGAGGTTGTCCGGCAGGTGCGGGTGGCGGGCGCGAAAGAGTTCCTCCACCTCGTCGAAGAGCTCCAGGACGGTGTGGCTGCGCGTGGCGGGGTTGCCGGCGATGCGCAGGGCGGACAGACCGAGGCCGAGCCCCACCTCGTAGAAGTCGTGGCCGTACTCGCACAGCATGTCGGCGCTCGCCCACATCAGGTCGCGCTCCCATGCCTGCATGGCCTGTTCGCCGCCGATGCTCAGGGTCACCTCGCCGTCGCGTTCGACGAGCTCGATAGCGGGCGTGGTCTGGTTCTCCATGACAACCGTCCTTCGTCCGTTGGGCGATGGGTATCCGGTGGGCGGTGCTCGGGTGGTGCCGGGTCGGCTCACGCGCGGCGGGGGACGACTCCGAAGTGGCGCCGTGCGGTGGAGACCGCGAGGTCCTGCACGGCGAAGACAGTGAAGTAGTAGGCC
Source organism: Streptomyces netropsis (assembly GCF_014203545.1). Lineage (GTDB taxonomy): Bacteria > Actinomycetota > Actinomycetes > Streptomycetales > Streptomycetaceae > Streptomyces > Streptomyces netropsis. Next base: position 299,751 of record NZ_JACHJG010000006.1, on the reverse strand, counting down.
TGGGGTGCGGTCCCGGCCGCGAACCGCACCCGGAAGGACACGTCCCGGGGCCGCTCGGCGGAGCCCCGGACCTTCGCCGTGGCCGGTTCGACCGTGACGTCCTCACGCAGGTACGTCGGCACGAACAGACCGAGCCGTACGGGCCCGGGCCGGGACACCGTGAGCGAGGCGCGTACCTCCAGCACGCCGCCCTGCTCGACCTCGTCATCGGCGTAAGCGAGCAGCGCGGGAGCGTCGGGCACCCGGAAGGTGACGTCGCCGCAGCGCATGCAGACCGCGCACGTGGTGTCCAGGATGTGCGGGAGCAGGCCGCGCCGGGTGAACTCCTGGGCGGGGCGCCCGCAGTGGCAGGCCACCTCGCGCAGGTGCGGGTCGAGGGAGCTGCGGTCGCCGAAGTGCGCCGGGTAGTTCATGATCTCGTTCTCGGGGTTCTCGGCGACCTGCTCGGTGATCGTGTGGTCGAGCGACTGCAGGTCCGCCTCGAGCGAGGACAGGATCTCCTTGGGCGACTGGTCGGCCAGGTGGGTCGGGCGGGCGATCCACAGGTCCACCTTGCGGGCGAGCTTGGTCAGCCGGGGACGCAGGGTGTGGTTGTGCGGCAACAGCTCGGAGGCCAGCAGAGCCGTGAGCCGCCGCCCCACGGTGAGGACCAGGGGGTCCGGGTGGTGGTCGGCCGGTTCCGGCGCCGCGGGCGTCCCTTCCGGCTCTCCCGGCATGCCGAAGCGCATGAACGCCGGGTACGGGTGGGAGCCCGCAAGGCTGGCGTTGAGGGTGTCCACGGAGTCCGCGCCGGTGAGGGCGGCGTGCATCCACGCCACGTTCTCGGGCCGGTCGGAGTCGTGGACGGAGACGGCGGAGACGACGGTGCGGGCGGGACCGTCGAGGGCGTTGAGCAGCAGCTGGTACTTGGGGTCGTAGAGCGCGAGGTCGGCGAGCGGACCGCTGTTGCAGGCGCTGAGCACCAGCTCCACGGCCTCGACGTGGTGGAGGGGGACCAGCTTGTCCTCGGGCTTGTAGCACGGCAGGCCGTAGGCGCAGCGGGGGCCGAGCAGGCCCGGGGCGGCGGGTACGGCGGGATTCAGGCCGCAGATGGTGAATTCGCCGAGGTTGACGCTGTCGTCCTTGCCGTGGCCCTGGAAGACGACGCGCCGCCACCGGGTGCCGAGGATCTCGGCCTGGATGTCGGCGCGTTCGAAGTCACGGTCGTCGAAGACCCGGACGCCCGGCAGATGGGGCGGCCGGTCCGTGTCGGTGAACAGGCCCAGCGCATCGACACCCGCGGCCGGGCGCGCGTACTGCTTGGCCACGTTCCAGGCGACCGAGGCACCGTCGCGGCCGCTCAGCAGCGTCAGCGCGCGCTCCGGCCCCCGGTACGTGGCCAGCAGCAGCGCCCGCACGGGTGAGAGGTTGAGCCGGTCGTAGCGGCCGATGACCAGGAGCGTCCCGGGGTGCCGGTCGTGGAACCCGGCGGCATCGTCGAGTTCCTCCTCGTCCAGCCACCGGCGAGCGAGCGGACGAGTCAACTCCGGCACGCCTTCGGGCAGCTCCTTCGCCCCGAGCACGACGCCGAGATCCAGCGGTGCCGGGACTCGGAGGGCGCTGTACAGGCGGTTCGCCAGGTCCACGCCGCGTACGAGGTCGGCACGGCCTTCGACGGGCACCGGCACGGGTGTCCGGCCGGGGGCCGTCAGGAACTCCCCGACGGCGGCGGGGAACCGATCGAGGTCGACCGGGCGGAAGAGGCCGCTTTCCGATGTGGCGGACGGCTGGGCGTGCCGCTGTCCGGTGACGGCAGAGTTCATGGGGAGGTACCTCGTGTTCTGGCGCTGACCTGGAGGAAGAGGGAAAGACCGGAAGTGGGGAGGAAGGGGGCGGCGGGGGCCGGGCCGGCGCCCCGGTCCGGGTCACGCCGCGCACTTCGCCGGAACCAACGCGCCACGTCCCAGCAGCCCGCGGCAGGCGAACGCCAGAGCGGCCCCGGCCAGGGCGACGCCGGACGCCACCGCGAACACCCCGTGCGGCCCGGCCCGGTCCATCAGCAACCCGCCCGCCTGCTGCCCCACGGCGTCGCCCACGACGGTCGCCAGGGACGCCCACGTGAACGCCTCCGTCAGCAGCCGACCGTCCGCGACCTGGCTGACCAGCGTCATCTCGCCGGCCGACACCAGGGCGATGGGTGCGCTGCCCACCGCCAGCGCCACCCCCAACGTCACCTCGGACGTCGCCAGCAGCGGCAGGGCGGTGCCGGCGGCGTAGGCGAGCACCAGGCGCGGGAAGCGCCGGTGCACCGCGATCTCCGACTGCGAACGCCCCAGCCACAGCGCGCCGACCGCGCTGCCGACGCCCCAGCAGGCGTACACCACGCCCGTACTGCCCGGTGCTCCGTGCTCGTCCACGAAGGCGGGAATGGCCAGCGTCATCAGACCGATGGGCACCGCGCACACCGCCATGACGCCCGTGAGCGCCAGCATCGCCGGCTCCCTGAGCGGCCCCAGCACACTGTGCGTCCGGCCGTCCGGCGGCGAGCTCCGCCCCTCGGTCTCCACGGGCGAGGGGGTGAGAGCGAGTCCCAGCGCGCCGACGCCGCCGACCGTCGCCACCGTCGTCAGTGCGAGCCCGGCGGACCCCGTCAGCATCAGCGCCGCCAGCATCAGCGGCGCGCCGATCACCAACACCTCGGTGAGCAGCGCCTCCCACAGGTAGGCGATCTCCCGCTCGTCGTCCTTGAGCGGCAGGCGCGCCCACAGCGAGCGCATGCAGGCGTTGGCGGGCGGCAGGGCCACGCCGGCGACGACCGCCACGACCGGCTGTGCCCAGCCACTCGGGCCCGTGGCCCACACCAGTGTCGCGAGCGCCGACGGATAGACGAGGGCGGTGGCGAGGAGCACCGGGCGGCTCCCCCTGCGGTCGACGTACCGGGCGACGAGCGGGCTGCCCACCGCCATGCCGACGGTGTAGAGGGCGGCCACCAGGCCGGCTCGCGCGTAGCTGCCGCCCTGCTCCCGGACCACCAGCACCATCGCCAGCGACATCAGGTACACCGGCAGCCGGGAGACCACGCTCCACCAGGCCGGGCCCGCCACATGGCGACGCGTCAGCAGATCGAGGAACCGTCGAGGCAACCCGTTCGTCACTGTCTCGGTCTCCGTTCGGTGGCCGCGGGTGTGCGGCCGGGCGAGGGGCCGGTGCCGGGGGTCTCCGTACGACCGGAGTCCCCCGAGCCGGCCGGGGATCAGTGGTGCGCGGCACCGGCCTCCCGTGCCTTGGTGGCGGGAGCCACGTCGATGGTGAAGACGTCGAGGACCTCACGCATACGGTGCTCCACCTCGTCGATCGATATGCCTGTCACATGGACGTACCCCGACGCGTTGTGCGAGGCGCGGCGTGCCGCCACCGAATCGCCGACGCCCACCTTGAGAACGGCGTCGACGACCCCGGGGATGCGCAACAGCTCCTCCCTGGGGGTGATGGCGCGGACGACGCCCGAGCCGGGCAGGGGCAGCAGCAGGTCGCCCGCGCAGCGGCGCTCGCCGTAACGGAGGGCGGGGCGGTGGCCGAGGTAGACGTCCAGCGTGGCCCCGAAGACGTCGAAGCCGTAGGCGTGCCCGTGGTTGGCCGTGATCTCGCAGCCCGCCAGCCGCACGCCGACCTCGCCCGCGTAGACCTCGCCGTCGATCACGAAGAACTCCATGTGCACGTAGCCGTGATCGAGGCCCATGCCGGTGGCGATCCGCTGGAGCAGGGCCTTGAGGTCCACCGGCGGGGCCTCGCGGGTGGCGACGCTGATGTTGGCGTTCATCGCTCCGTCGACGATGTCCAGCGGGCGGCAGGGCATCGCGCTGGGCCAGGCGTCCAGCACGTCCCCGTCATGGATGAGGGCGCACACCTCCCACTCGGTGCCGCCGAGGTACTCCTCCACCATCCAGTCCCGCGCACCGAAGTCGATCCCGGCCAGGGAGGTCGGCCCGGTCAGCCGGAAGGTGTCCACGCAGGCGAAGGAGTCGACGGGCTTGAGCACCAGCGGCCACCCGCAGGACCCGGCGAACCGCTCGACGCCGGCCGCGTCCGCCACGCGCGCGTACCGCGCGGTGCGCAGGCCCAGCTCCCGGAACCTGTCCTTCATGGCGGCCTTGTCCCGCACCCACGTCACCTGCCGCCCCGTCAGGTGGGGCAGGCCGACCAGCGCCGCGAACCGCTGGGCGACGGCCTGCCGGGGCTCCGACGGATTGCAGAAGCGGTCGGGCCGTACGGGCAGTCCGCGGATCCAGACCGCGTAGCGCCGGGCCTCCTCCTCCAACGGCACTCCTTCGCGCACCCAGAACGCGGGCAGGTGCGCGGTCTCGCGCAGGTAGTCGTCCGATAGGTCCCGGCGGGCCTCGGCGAAGCGCAGCAGCACCAGCCGGCCGGTCAGGGCCCGGGCCGCGTACCGGGTGAAGGAGGAGGCGCGGTCGTCCGCCATCAGCAGCACCGGCCGGTCCCCGCTCATACGGCCTCCAGGGCCTGGCGCAGGGCCTTGACCGAGAGGATCTGGTCCTGTTCCGAGAGCTCCGGCGACAACGGCACGCACAGGGTGCGGTCCAACAGGTCGCGGGTCCGGGCGAAACCGTCCCGGCTGAGCATCAGTGGATGGTCCGGGGCCAGGCTCCAGGGGAAGCCGTCGCCGTAGAGGGACCGCCGACCGGTGATCACCGGATGCTCCGGAAGCACGTACTTGTTGAGCGTCCAGTTGGCGATGCCGCGCCCGGTGAGGGAGGCCACGGCCGCGTCGCGCAGCTCCCGGCTCTCCCAGCGGAACCGCAGGCTGATCTTCACATCACCCGCGGCCCGCGGCAGGACCCGCAGATCCGTGCGGTCCGGCAGGGCTTCCATGGCGATGGAGTGCTGGCGTTCGAGCCCGGCGAGGAGCTCGTCGAGGTGGCGGAACTGCTGGTACTGGATGGCGGCCACGCCCTCGCTGGTGACGAAGTTCTCCCCGTAGTGGGCGTCCGCGTTCCAGGTCGGGTAACGGCCGGGTACCCGGGCCGAGCCGTGGTCGTGGTAGCAGCGCATGGTCGACCACGCGTCGGTGTCGCCGGTGACGACCAGTCCGCCTTCGCCGGAGGTGAGCACCTTGTTGTGGTGGAAGCTGAACGTGCCGGCGTACCCGGCGGTCCCGGTGTGCCGACCGTCGGGGAAGGTCGCGCCGAGCGCCTGGGCGCAGTCCTCGACGACGTAGGGCACATCCTGCGGAAGCGGGGCCACCGTCCCCTCCATGTGGGCGACGATCACCCGCTCGGTGCCGGGCGGCAGCAGCGTGGTGTCCAGGGAGAGGGAGTCGTCGACGTCCACGAGTACCGGGATCAGCCCGCTGGAGAGCACCGCCCCCGCGACGGCCACGAAGGTGACGGCCGGGATATGGACGAGGTCGCCGGTGCGCGGGCGGGTGGAGATCAGGGCGAGCCTCAGGGCCTCCGTGCAGTTGTGCACGGCCAGGACGTGGGCGGCGCCCAGACGTTCGGCGACCCGGCGCTCCAGTCGCGAGGCGATGCTCTCGCTCTCCGTCTGGTAGCGGAACAGCACGCCGTGCTCGATCGCCTCGCGCAGCTCGTGCATGTCCGACCAGTCGAGGTAGTTGGCGCCGTAGGGCAGGAAACGCTGTCCGAGGCGCTTGTCGAGGCTCATGGCGCATCAGGCTCCGTGATCGGGTGCGCCGCGGCGTCGACGACCATCTCCTGGCCTCGGTAGTTGCGGAGCAGCAGGCCGTCGGGGGTGGGGGTGAAGTACGGCTGCGCGACGGGGATCTTGCCGATCCTGGTGGTCAGTACGTACTGCGGCACCCCGAACCCGGTGATGTGGCCCTGCAGGCCCTCCATGATCTCCCAGCCCTTCTCCACGGAGGTCATGAAGTGCGAGACGCCGGTGACGTTGTCGCAGTGGTAGAGGTAATAGGGGCGGACGCGGATGCGCAGCAGCTCCGTCATGAGGGTGCGCATCGTGGTGACGTCGTCGTTGATCCCGCGCAGCAGCACGGTCTGGTTGCCCACCGGGATGCCGTGCCGCAACAGCCGGTCCACGGCGGCGGCGGACTCCGCGGTGATCTCCTTGGGGTGGTTGAAGTGGGTGTTGAACCACACGGGGTGGTGGCGGGCGAGCATCTCGCACAGCCCGTCGGTGATGCGCTGGGGCAGCAGCACGGGGAACCTGCTGCCGATGCGGATGATCTCCACGCTGGGGATCGCCCGCAGCCCGGAGACGATCTCCTCGAGCTTGCCGTCCTGGTACGACAGCGGGTCGCCGCCCGTCAGCAGGACGTCGCGGATCTCGGGGTGGTCGGCGATGTAGCGGAGGTCCTCGTCGAACGACCCGCCCTCGTCGTCACGGAAGTAGGTACCGGTCACGTCGGTGGTGTGGAACTTGCGGGTGCAGTGCCTGCAATAGACCGGGCACGCCTCGGTGATCAGCATGATCACCCGGTCCGGGTACTTGTGTACGACCCGGTTGGTGCGGCGGTAGTGCATGTCACCGACCGGGTCGACCTCGGCGCCGGGGAACTCCGTCAGCTCGCCGAGCGCGGGCACGGCCTGCAGGCGGACGGGGCAGGCGGGGTCGTCGGGGTCCATCAGGGACGCGTAGTACGGGGTGATGCTCCAGCGGTACTTGCCGGCCGACCCGGCGATGGCTTTCTCCTCGTCGGGGGTGAGGTGGACCCACTGCCGGGCCTTCTCGGTGGTGTTGATGCGTTTGCGCATGTGCCAGCGCCAGTCGTTCCATTCCGCGGCGGGGATGCGGGGCCGGAATCCGGCGAGGTCTGCGGTCGCGTCGGGTTCGCCGGGTGTGCCGGGCATGGCGGCTCCAGTGTCGACAGGCGATCGGTGACTCGAAGGGATGCGAAGGGACGAAGGGGTTCGCAGGGGTGTGCCAGGGGCGGTGTCGCCGCCGGGCGGCCGGTTCACGGCGGTGCGAGCGAGAGCTGACGGAGGCTTCGGGCGACGCGCTGGGCGCCCCGCAGGTCGTCCAGCGCGGGATCGAGCACGCTCCACGGCACCGCCTTCCGCGAGGACGGCACCCACGAGGAGGCGTGGCCGGGACCGGCGGCCCGGGGGACGGTCAGGGCACGGTCCACCTGCGCGGCCAGGTCCCGCTGGGCGGATCCCAGCGGCGGCAGGAAGGCAAGGGGCGCGCTCCGGGCCTGGGCGAGAGCCAGCGCCCCCAGGACGGGCGAGGCCAGGAACGTCTCGGCGGCGGCGTGCAGCGCGTCGACGTCCACCTCGGCGGCGCGGCTCAGCCGCACCTCCCCGGGGCCGCCGATGCCGTCGAGTGCAGAACGGACGAGGCCGAGACCGGTGTCACCGACCACCTCGCACCGCCCACCACCGTCCACGGCGGCCCGGACCAGCGTCCGCAGCGGCCCGTCCGCGAACGCCGCGGCCTCGCCGTCCGGAACACCCCACAAGGACAGCAACAGCAGGGTCCCCGAGCGCACGCGCTCCCTGACCATGCGGACGGGTGCGAGAACCCCGGTGGCCCGGACGCCGCTCCGGGGCTGCCAGGGGCCGGGCAGCCACCCGGGCCGGTGCACCCGTCGCAGTGCCCTGCCCGGCGCACCGGGCAACTCCGCGCCCGAGTGCCCTGAATGCAGGTGGACCACCGGCACGCCCAGCTCCAGCAGCCGGTCCGTGGCCGCCGCATCGTCGCAGACCAGCGCCGCGTCCGGCAGCACATCGCCGGACATCTCCGTCGTGGCGGTGAGCTCGCCGAGATGCGCGGCGACACGGCGGCGGGCCAGCAGCGAGTCCAGCTCCTCGTCCCGGGAGACCAGAAGCACCCGGTGGTGCGGGGCAGCGGCGCCGGGTGGTGGCACCGGTGTGCTCCGGCGGGGGGTGCCCGCGGGTCCGCCGCCCGGGGTCAGTACTGCCATGGCGGCACCGAGCCCAGCCGGGAGACGTCGTCGCTGTACCCGGCGGCTGTCGTGGAACAGCCTCCGCACAGCTCGGGACCGCGTTCGCGGAAGAAGTCGGCGTGCGCACGGAAGGTGGGGGTGTCCAGGAGGATCCTGCCGTTCTCCCGCAAGGGGGCGCCTGACGGGTCGTCATCGGCTTCCCGGTGCGGCAGGCAACTGCAGGCGTACATCCGCCCGAACCGTCCGTCGATGTAGATGACGTCGTCCACCACATGGCACAGCGGCTTGGAGGCGCGCGGGGTCAGGGACTGGGTGAAGTACCGCTCCTGTTCCTCCGCTGTGTCCCCGTAGAACCGCTTGCCCAGAGGCACGAGCAGGGAGCGCGGGTCGGCGTCGTAGAGCGGGTCGCACACCTCCCGCACATGACCGGGGTCGGGGTAGACGATGGAGCGTTCCAGCTTCAGGGCGGACAACTCCCACTGCCGTACCCCCGCTTCGGTGAGGACCTCCTGAAGCCGGGGCATCTCGGTGTAGTTGTGCGGCCCGACCACGGTGTTGACCCTGGGCAGCACACCGAGCGCGGTGGCGGCGCGCAGTCCGCGCAGCCCGTTGTCGAACATGCCGGGGGAGCGCCGGTAGAGGTCGTGGGTCGCGCCCGAGCCGCCGTCCAGGCTGACGATCACCTGCGCCAGGCCCGCCTCGGCGAGCCGGTCCGCCAACCTCGGGAGCAACATCCCGTTGGTGATGACGGACATCCTCATGCCCGCCGCCGTACCCGCGCGCACCAGTTCCACGACGTCCTGGTGCATGAGGGGCTCGCCGCCGGTGAAGCGCACATAACGCACCCCGGCCGCACGGGCCTTGGGCAGCAGCTCCTCGAAGTCGTCGAGGGAGAAGCGGTAGGCGTCGCGCGAGAGCGCGAACTCGCACATGAAACAGTCGGCGTTGCAGGCTTCCAGGATCCTGATGAAGAGGTAGCGGTGACGCTCATGCATCGAAGCCGGGCCTTTCGGGCCGTTCACGGGAAGGGGCACGAGCCGGGGTCAGGCAGGCGATGGTGCCTGCCGCACTATTCCCAGCACCGCGTCGGCCACCTGATCCGCGCCACCGGTCCCCACGGCCGCGGTGAGGGCGCCCCAGTCGGCGACGCCGGCGGTGCGGCGCAGCGCGGCCAGAACGCCGTCCCGCAAGGCCGCCGCCACGTGCCCGCCATCCGCTTGCGCGGCCGCCCTGCCGATCCCGCCGTAGATCAGCTCCAGGGCGTGGTCCTCGCCCTTCGACCGCAGTGCCAACGCCTCGTCCTCCTGGAAGACCTCGCCGGGCCAGGTGACCCGCACGTCGGCGTCGACCGCGCGGCTGTGGGCGCGGCCGTTGAAGATCTGGCTGAGGTTCTGCGGGGGCAGGCAGACCGTGGGCACTCGCAGGCTGCCGGCCTCCAGCAGCGTGGTGAGCCCCGGAGAAGTGAGGAGGGCGTCACAGCCGGCCAGTTCGGCGAGGAACGCGCTGTGGGAGAGCGCACCGGCCGTCACGCGCAAGGGAGCGGGAGGCCGGTCGACGAGGCGCGCGAGGAGCCCCGCCGGGAGATTGCCGGCCAGCCGCACCTCGCGCACGCCGAAGGCGGCGAGGGCTTCCAGGACGACGGGGACGACGACGCGCGGATAGTCCGTCCAGTCGGCGAGCCGGGGGGCGCGGAGACCGCCGAGGCTGACGACGACCTTGCGGCAGGGCCGGGCGGCGGGAGCGTCGGCGCGAGGCGGCGGGGGAGTGCCGATGACGGCCCCGACCCAGCGCAGCGCGCGGACGGACGCCAGGATCCCCTGGCACTCGGGTGGCAGCTCCACGCACTGCTGGGCGCAGTAGACGGTCGCGTTCAGGGGCAGCGCGGCGCGGTCGCCCTCGGTCCACATGAACGGCAGGCTGTCCACGAACGCGGTCGGCACGCCGGCGGTCTCCAGCGCGCGCGCGACGGTTCCGTCCAGCACGACCACCGCCGCCCGCACCGCCTGCGACCGTACGGCTTCCTCGACGGCGGCACGGACGCCGTGTGCGGAGTCCGGCAGGTCGTACCAGCGGTCGACGGCGTGCTCGGCCAGCAGCGGACGCCCGAGGCCGGAGCCGAGGCCCACGAACCGCAGTGGCGACCGCGACCGCTGCCGCAACGCTGACAGGACGGCGCTCAGCTTTCCCGAACTTCCCCAGCCGAACTCGGCCCCCGACACGGCGATGGTGACGGGTTCGCGGCTGGGCACCGGGGCCGGGGAGCCCACGGTGGTGGGATGGTGTGGTGGTCGGACATCGGGAACACGACGCATCAGTGTCTTTTCCGGCTTCCTCGGGCGGGCCGTGGCCCGTCGGACGAGCGTGGAGGAAGCGCGGCCGCCGAGGGACCGGACGGACGCGCCGCGAGCGAAAGGTGCCTGGGCCAACGTTCACGCATATCCGTGGCCGACACAACCGTGCTGTCGGTGGATTCCGGTCAAGGAGGAAGGAATCAGATGACGGTGCATAAGTGCGATAAATCCACTTCTGCCTTCCTTCATGCCGACGGCAGCGCAGAATCACGGCCTCTGTGGTCCGCGAGACGAAAGAGATGGGGGGCCGACGCGCCGATAGGGGGCGTGCGCCTGGGGGCGTGCATCCTGACGGAACTCAACGGGGTGGCCTTAATGGGCCGTAGACGGGGAGGCAAGTGACTAGGCTTTCCGCATGGGCTACCTCGAGGCCGGCGCCCTCACCCACACCCTTCCCGACGGGCGCGAGCTGTTCCGCGATGTGTCGTTCCGCCTCCCGGGCGGCGAGACCGTCGCCCTGATCGGTGACAACGGCGCGGGCAAGACCACCCTCCTGCGCATACTCGCGGGAGCACTGCCCGTCCGGCACGGGGCGGTGCGCCGCCAAGGAGCCCTCGCCGTGATGCCGCAGTTCATCGGCAGCGTCCGCGACGGCCGGACCGTCCGCGACCTGCTGCTGTCCGTGGCGCCCCCACCGCAACAGGCGGCCGCGGCCGCCGTCGACGCGGCCGAACTGGCGCTGATGGAGAACGATGACGAGGCCGCCCAGATGCGCTACGCCGAAGTCCTCACCTCCTGGGGCGAGGCCGGTGGTTACGAGTGCGAGGTGCTCTGGGACACCGTCACGGTCGCCGCGCTCGGCCTGCCCTTCTCCACCGCCCAGTACCGCGACGTCTCCACGCTCTCCGGAGGTGAGCAGAAGCGCCTCGTCCTGGAGGCGCTCCTGCGCGGCCCGGCGGACCTGCTCCTGCTGGACGAGCCGGACAACTACCTCGACGTCCCCGGTAAGCGCTGGCTGGAGGAACAGCTCCTCCGCACGCGTAAAGGCGTCCTGCTGATCACCCACGACCGTGAGGTGCTGAGCCGGACGGCCACCCAAGTGGTCACCCTCGAAGGCGGCTCGGCCTGGACGCACGGAGGAGGCTTCGCCACCTGGCACGGCGCCCGCGTGGCCCGCTGGGAGCGGATCGCGGAACTGCGGCGGCGCTGGAGCGAGAAGCACGAACAACTCAAGGAACTCGTACGCACCCTCCGCCAGCAGGCGTCCATCAGCGACGAGATGGCCTCCCGCTACCACGCCGCCCAGACCCGACTGGCGAAGTTCGAGGCTGCCGGCTCCCCTCCGGCCCCGCCCCGGGAGCAGCGCGTCGCTCCGATCCTCCGCGGCGGCCGCACCGCCGTCAGGGCGATCACCTGCCGGAAACTCGAACTGACCGGCCTCATGCGCCCCTTCGACCTGGAAGTCTTCTTCGGCGACCGCGTCTGTGTCCTCGGCTCCAACGGCTCGGGCAAGAGTCACTTCCTGCGCCTGCTGGACGAGACGGACGGCGAAGCCCCGTCCGCAGTGGAGCACTCCGGGGAATGCCGCCTGGGCGCCCGCGTACGGCCGGGGCTGTTCGCCCAGACCCACCGGCACCCCGAGTGGGTGGGCCGGACCCCGGCCGACATCCTGGGCCGGGGCGAGGGCGACAGGCAGGGAGTGGACCTCCAAGGGGCCATGTCCGCCCTCAGCCGCTACGGACTCGCCGGGGCCGGCCGGCAGAACTTCGAGACGCTCTCGGGCGGTCAGCAGGCCAGGTTCCAGATCCTCCTGCTGGAACTGGCCGGAGCCACCCTGCTCCTCCTCGACGAGCCCACGGACAACCTGGACCTGATCTCCGCCGAGGCCTTGGAGCAGGCGCTGAACGCCTTCACCGGCACGGTGGTCGCGGTCACCCACGACCGTTGGTTCGCCCGTGCCTTCAGCCGCTTCCTCGTCTTCCGGGAGGACGGCCGGGTGGTGGAGGCGGACGAACCGGTCTGGGACGAGGGGCGCGTCGTGCGTGCTCGCGGGTGAGTGAACGGCCGCGGGGTGCTCCGGCGCGCGAGGTGCGCCGGAGCACCCCGCAAGCCGGGATCACCACTCGAAGAAGCGATGGGTGCTGGTGCCGATCGACCGGCCGACCTGCGCCCCCCCGCTGCGGAGGACGCCGCCTCAGCTCTGTGCGACCTCCTTCAGCTCTCCGGTGCCGAACGGGAGCCAGGCCAGCCGGTGCGTGCTCGGCGTGGTGCCGGCGCGGGCGACCGCGACGGAGGAGCCCTGGGGGACGACGGCGATCAGCCTGCTGCCCGGATCGCCGGGAGCCCGTTCGGCCTGGCGGGACTGGACGCTGGTGGCACGGCCGGTGCCGCCGTCCGGGGCGACCGTGACGGTCAGGGTCGGCGCCGGATCCTCGGTGTCGGGCACGTCCTGGTCGGCGCGTACGTAGCCGACGAGGAGGCCGTCCGTCTCCGCGGTGTACGTCAACTCCGGCGCGTCACCGAGGTCGAGGTCGGTGGAGACGTGCGTGAGCGTGGTCGGCCCGTTGACGGTCAGGTCGTTCACGACCAGATGGGGACGGGCGACGGTGACCATGGTCGTCATCGCGTGCTCGGCGGTGGCATCGCCCTCCGGCACCCTGACCACGAGCGCGAACGCGGTGTTGCGGTGCAGGGGCGGGGACTTCCAGTAGCGGACGTTCGTGACGTCCACGGGCGGGCCGTCGTGGAGCATCGTGTACGTCGCCCCGGGCCGGGAGTCGCCCCGCCAGATCAGCTCCGCGGGGATGCCGCTCCTGACGAGGATCCGCTCGGGCCGGAAGTCGCCGGTGGTGAAGCCCGCCGGGACCTTCGCCAGTGGCCATTCCTCGCCATGGGGCTCCTCGGCGTTCTTGATGCGTTCCTCGATGGTCAGTTTGCTGGTGCCGACCGCCGTGTTGATCTCGATGTGGGCCAGCGCCATTTCCAGCTGCCCTCCGGGCGGGAGGGTGGCGGAGCGCCTGGGGGTCAGGACGGCCGTGCCCGGGGCCTCCTGGTCCAGTTCGAACCGCCAGAACTTGTTCTGGTCCTCGTCGTCCGTCACAGGATCGGCACTGCCCGGATTGCTGCTCAGCTCCTCCGGCCCGCTTCCCACGGGGAAGGAGAAGCGGGCCGCCTCCAGATGGACCGCGCGCTGCTGGTGGTTGGTGACGGTGATCCGCAGCGTCGCCTGCTTCACTGTCGGTCCCGAAGAGACCTGGATGGGCGCCGGATCGGGCTCCACGTCGTAGGTGAGGACACAGGTGCTGTCGTCGGGGCGTCGTCCTTCCATGCCGCCGGTCACCCCCAGGCGGGGGAGACGGTGAGGAACGCGTACTGGGTCAGCGTCAGGCCCAGCGGGAACTCGACGGGGTCGCCGCCGGTCACCGGCAGCTTCTGTACCGAGGTCCCCAGGTAGTCGGTGACGAAGAGGTGCTCCCCGTCCGGGGAGACCGCGACCGCCGACAGCCGGCGTCCCTCCTTCCCCGGGATGTCGCCCACGTGGCTCGCGCTCGCGATGTCGATCACCTTCACCTTGGAGTCCAGGTCGACGGAGTACAGCTGTTGCGAGTCCGGCGATGCCGCGATTCCCATCAGGTCCCGCCCGACCCCGACGGGGACGGGCGCGCCGCCGCCGGCCGTCCTGGCGATGGCGACGAAGGAGCTGCCCGAGTCGGGGTTGGTGATGCCGAGCGTGGCGCCGTCGGGGGTGAGCGCGAGCTCCGTCGGTTTCGACCCGCCGTCGATCCGGCGGGTCACCGTCACGGTCGCCGTGTCCACGACCGCCACGTCGTTGGTCGTCCGGCAACTGACATAGACACAGGTGCTGTCGGGCGAGGCGACGACACCGGAGGCCTGCTCCCCGATCTCGACGGAGCGGACCTCGCCGGTGGCGAGGTCGATCGCGTGGACGGCCGTGCCGAACACCGTGGCGACGTAGACGGCCGAGCCGTCGGGCACCGGGGCCACCCGGTACGGCCACGAGTCCTCCACCGTCACGGACTTCGGGGTGCCGGCTGTGATGTCGAAGAGGGTGAGGCTGCCGTTGCCGCCGCCGGAGGACTTGACGGGCGCCAGCGCGCTGAAGCCGTCGGGGGAGATCGCGACGCCCCCGGGATAGGAGCCGACCTGGCTCTGCCTGATCTTCTGCCCGGTGTCGGCGTCGAACACCCACAGGACGCCCGCGGTGTCGTCGACCACGCTGAGGAACGTGCGGTAGAGCCACCGGTCCCGCAGTGCCTTCGTGCCGGACGTCACGCGGTGGCTGTCGGGATCGGTGTCGCACTCCGTGTAGCGCTTTCCGTCCGGGGCGACCAGGTAGCCGTTGCGGGTGGCGGGGTGGTTGAACGCCGCCGCCACGCCGCCGTAGACCTCGGAGTCGGGGTAGTCGGCGTTCGACCAGTCCTTCTCGATCGTCCCTTGCTCCAGGACCGCGTCGGAATCGAGGTCGTAATTGACGAACTGACCGCCCCGGAACAGGTACACCGTGCCGTCGGACGCCGTCATGCCGGCGTCGATGCCCTGGGTGAAGTCGGGCGCGCCGTTCCGCAGGCCGGGGAGCTTGTCACCGATCTGCACCGGTGCCGAACCACCCACCGGCTCGTTCTTCGCGATGTCGTACAGCACGCACGTCGAGCCCTTGAAGAAGTAGACGCGCTGCGTGTCGGTCGAGCACGTGGCGTCGACACCGCTCAGATAGGTGGCGGGGAGCTTGGGCCACAGCTCGCGCAGCGTGTTTCCGCGCTGCGGCGGGGCCGTCGCCGCCGCGTCGTAGTGGACGGCCCAGCCACCGCGGATCATGTAGACGGCGGCCGGCGCGTCGCCCGAGTCGGGGACGCTGAACGCGGCGTTGATGCCGACGGCTGTGAGGTCGGTCGTGTTCTCGGTCATCGCTGAAGCTCTCCTGGTCGGGGGGCCGGTACGGTCGTCCACGGGGTGCCGCGGTTCACGGCTCGATCACCTGCAGCGATCCCGAGCCGAACGGGAACCACGTCAGGGCGGCGGTGAAGGCACCGCCGTCGGTCTTCTGGACCACGCTCACCGTCGAGCCCCGGGGCACCGGGACCAGCAGGCTCGCCTCCTGGTTCTCCGTGCCACCCCGGACGTCCCAGGACTGGGTGGCGAACTTCTGGCGCTTGTCCGGCTCCGGAGGCGTGACGAAGACATTGAGGGTGGCCGGCGCCCCGCTCTGGTTGGTCTTGATGTAGCCGGTGATCACACCGTCGGTGTCGGCGGTGTACGTCCACGTCCCGCTCTGGGTGCCACCGGCGATCTCCTGGGTCCGCCCGAACAGCCGGACCACGCCGTTGGCGTCGAGGCTGCCGACCTCCAGATCGGGCACCCTGACGGTCACGGCCGTGGTCAGGCCGTAGGTGACGGGCACGCCGTCCTTCTCGGTGGAGGCCAGCAGCATGAACGCGGTGGTGTCGTGGAGGGCCGGGGAAGGCCAGGTGCCGTGGCCGTCCACCATGCGGTCGTTGACCGTCTGGGGAGGTTGGTCGCCGTAGAAGAGCACGTAGTCGGGGCCGTCGATGCCTTTCCAGGTCAGGGTGACGGTCTCGCCGTTGGGCACGACGGGCCGGTCGGGCACGAAGTCCTCCAGCATGGCCTCTGCAGGGGACTTCGCCAGCTTCCAGCTGCCGGACGCGCGCTCGTGGGACAGCCCGTTGCCGTCTCCGGACACCTCGCTGATGCCGAGCGTGACGGTGCCGACGGCCTCATTGACCACGATGTCGTCAAGGGTGAGCACGAACTGCTCGCCCGGCTTGAGCCCGGTGCCGGGCAGGGCGGGGCGAACGCGGAACACGCCCCCGCCCCGGTGCTCGGCCTCCCAGCCGCCGTGGCCCTCCGTACGTGCCGTGATGGTCTCGGGGGCGGCCGTCAGGGCGTCGGTGCCGCGGCCGGTCGGCACGGCGACCGTGATCGTGTCGCAGGTGACGGGGTCGGGGCCCGGGTTGGTCACGGTGATCCGCAGCGCGGCGTGGCCGTCGGACGTGTCCGTGGCGACCCTCAGCGGTGCGGGGCTGGTGTGGATGGCGTAGGAGAGTGCGGTGGTCATGACGTGCTCCCGGGTGTTCGGTCCGGGCCCTGGGCGGGCGGTCGTCGTTCGGCGCCGTCGGCGTCGCCGAGCGCGCCGGACAGCTGGAGGAAGCCGGTCCGGGCGGCCGGCCCGGTGTCCGTGAGGGCCAGGACGGCGTCCGGGGTGGTGAGGGGGTACGTGGTCCAGTTCACGGAACCGGTCGGCTCCGCGCGACCGGCGGCCGCGGGCTCCGCCCACTGCCATGTGCCGCGCCAGCCGGACGGGCCGGGCATGACCAGATGCGGGGTGGGCGTACCGCCCTGCTCGTCGGCCGCCATGCGGGTCCCGGCGAGCAGCGGCCCCATCCGGAACGACAGCTTCATGCGGGCCAGCGGTTCGCGCACCCAGGTCGGCGGCAGCAGGAGCCGCCCCACGGGAAGGAGGTCGGTGACGGCGTGGACGGCGGCCCAGGGGTCCGCGAGGAGCGTCACCCAGGCCGCGGCCTCGTCCGCGATCCGGGCGGGTGGGGCGACGGGCCGCGCGGGAATCGCGATCTCCTGTCCGTCGATGGGAGCCGCGTACCCCGGACCGCCGGAGCGGGTTTCGGGTTCGGGGACGGTGTACAGGCGGGTGTAGTCGGAGCCGAGGAAGAAGCCGGCCAGCCCGTCGCTGAGGATGTCCCCGGCGCCCAGCCGGACGTTCCACAAATAGCTGGTGAACTCCGGCTCCGGTGCCGGCTGTTCGACGACGTCGCTCCAGGACGAGGACGTCATCGGCGGCCCGTTCAGCTCGAACTTCAGCCGGGCGCGCAGCAGCGCCATGGGGCGGCCCACGAGTGCGGCCAGGCTGGTGTCGTCCTCGCCGGGCGTGGTGGCCGACATACTGCGGTCGACGGCGGTCAGCAACTCGGCGAAGGCGTCCGCCCCGCCCTCGAGCAGCTTGGTGACGAAGCCGTACAGATGGGGCAGTTCCGCGGCGAAGGCCCGCCCGGACTCCGTGTCCGGGCCGAGGTCGGGGTAGGGCGACTCGGGCAGCGGATCCCAGTCGGCGAGCTGCTGGTGCGCGGTGTCCAGGACCGCCCGGATCTCGCCCAGCGCCGCACCGTCCGGGGCGTGCACGAGCAGCGACCGCGAGAGGTGGTTGGCCACGAGCCAGCCGCAGACGGGACTCTCTCCCGCCGCCTCACCCGGGCCCGCGTCGACGTCGACGCGGTGGTGGTCGTCCTTGGTGGAGACGAAGTCGAAGCGCAGCCGGGTGGGCTGGAGCAGACGCGGGGGCAACTGGATGAAACGGTACGGATTCTCGGGCAGCACCGGGATGTCGGGAGTGACGCTGTCGGCGGGCAGGATCGGGAACGATGCCACGTTGTCGGGACTGATGACGGCCAGGGACCGGCCGAACCGGTCGATGACGTGGAGCTGCTCGAAGGTGAGCTGGGCCGCCCTGACCGGCTGGAACGTACGGTCGGAGCCCGAGGCCGGGCCGGGTTCGGGGACTTCGCTCAGTGAGACGCGCGAGGTGCGGTTGTCGACGAGGTCCGCGAGCGCGTCGACCGGAGCGAGGTTCGTCGAGGTGGTGTGCTGGGCCAGCCAGTCGTTGACGCCGTCGATGCGCTGGGAGAGCAGGTCCCAGTCCTCCGCCCGGGCGCGGAGTTCGCGCAGCTTCTCCACGGGCCCGCGGGGATGTGTGTCGGCGTGCTGCGCGAGGCGGGCCCGGGTGGTGAAGCCGGGCAGGGGATTGAGCATGGCCCGCCCGGCGAGGACGGTGGGGCCCTCGTCGCCGGTGCCCTGCCAGCGGTAGCGGGTACCGCAGAACGTCCAGTGGTCCTGCCCGTCGCTGCGGTAGGGGGTGGGGTAGCAGTTCATCTTCCAGATGAGGTGCAGCGGCGACCAGGGTTGCCGCCACTGGCGCATCCAGCGGGCGACGGTGCCGGTGACGTTGACGCCGGGGCGGGCCAGCGCCTCCTCCAGAGCTGTCGCGTCGGGATTGCCGCCCGGCGTGACGGCGGCGAGGTCGAGGAGGAAGAACTCGCCGAGGAGCGCGTCCAGGGCGGTCGTTTCGGGCAGGCCGGTCAGGTCGGGGGCCGGCGGCGCTGCGGGGGGCGCGGTCATCTCGCCGCGGATGCGGACCTGCGTCACCGTCTCCTCGGAGGTGCGGCAGGCCAGGTCCGCCTCGTCGGTCAGGGGCCGGTCCAGCTTGGCCCCGCGGATGATGACCGAGGGGTCGGGCGTGCTGTGGAAGGCGGGCTCGGCGCACCGCTGGAGCTCCCGGCCCGGCAGGAGGCAGTGATCGGTGGCGTATTCGTGGACCCGGTCCGCGAGCTCCTCGGCGGTGTCGCCCCACGGGATGCGGGAGCGCAGGCCGTTCTCGCCGAAGAGGGCGGTGAGCTTGTCCCGGGCCTGCGCGGCGACGGTGCCCTCGCCGTCAGGGTCGAATTGCGCTTCGCACGCGGCTTTCCATTCGGGTCCCGGCAGGGTCGGCCGACCGTGCAGCCACCACAGGCCGTACAGGCGGCGCTGGAAGTGGGAGAGCTCGCGGGAGGCGGCGTCGTGTTCGGCCTGGGTGGCGTTGAGCGCGGCCAGCCACTGCCGCTCGTCGGCCGACTGCTGCGGCGTGAGCCGCGGCTGCGGGCTGCCGTCGGCCGGGGGACGGTCGACGATGCGCCAGGTGTAGCCGCCCTGCTCATTACCGAACCAGGTGCGGCGGGTGGCCTGGTCGAGGGCCGCGTCCCCGTCCTCGTCGAGCACGTCCAGCAGGTCGTAGCAGAACGCCTCCCACAGGCGTGCGGCCTCCGGATCGTCCAGGGCCGCCGGGTGGAGGGCCGTCTCGGCGTCGGTGGCGACGTGTCCGACGGCGACGTCGATGTCGGTGACCACGTCGGGCTTGTCGGAGTCGGGACGGTCGCCGTCGATCTTCCAGGAGAGGCCGAGCGCGGAGCCCGCGTAGAGGGACCGGGCCGGGCGGAACGCGCTCTCGGTGGTGGACCACCGCAGGGACTCCAGCAGGGCCCGGACGTCCCCGCCGGGCGGCGCGGCCAGGATGTCCCAGGCCGGGTCCGAGTACCAGCCCACGACGAGATAGCTGAGCAGCGACGGCTCTTCGAGGTCGGTCAGCGGGTCGTGGAGGGAGAAGACGTTCTTGTTGTAGGGCTGGAACGTCGCGAACGTCGGCAGTCCCGGGCCCACCGCGGTGAGGAACGGCCGGCGGCCGGCCGGCTCCGTCCAGGGGGCCTCGGCGAGATCGTGGAGCCGGCCGATCCACGCCGGCTTCAGCCCCTCGGCCCAGGGGTCCAGGAACGACGAGGTGCCGTCCGCGTCGTCGAGGAAATCGCTGTCGACGACCCAGCCGACGGCGGAAGGCGTACTGCCGGGTCGGTCCGTGGGCCTGCTGTAGCGGACGACGAGCCAGCGGTTGGGAACGATCGGGAATTCCACCTTCCCGGCCGGTCCGTCCTGCCGCCCGCGCCGCAGGGCGTCGGGCACCAGCCACTGCAGGTGGATCCCGTGGCCCGGCTTGCCGGTCGCAGAGGAACCGAAGGGATCGGGCTCGGGGGGCTGCCGCTCGTCCAGCCGCTCGAAGTCGGGGTCCCAGCGGCGCCAGGTCTCGTTGGCGCGGACGCGCTCGTTGACGAGAAGCGCGTCCACCTGGACGGGAACGATCAGGGGGGACGGGGAACTCATCATGCTGGTCCTCACTGCTGGCCGGGTCGGTTCGGGTCGAAGACGATCCGTTGCGGGGCATTGACGAGCTCCACGGCGAGCGCACCTGGGGACAACGCGTCGTCCGGGCCCAGCTCCCCCAGCGTCCGCAGGGCGGCGGCCACGGCGGGGACCAGCGGGTCGGCGCCGGCGTCGAGGTCGAGGACCTCGGCCGTCCCGGTGTCGGTGGCGGGGCGGAGGAAGCGGGTGATGTCGCCCTCGCCGGCGCGCGGGACGGACTCGCCGACCAGCGAATCCCCCACGGGGTCGGTGAGCCGGCGCAGGCCGATGCGGTCGCCTTCGTCGATGCCGAAGTGGATGCCTTCGGAAGGCTCCCGGAAGACCACCTGGTCGGGCACGCCGTCGACGAGGCACAGCAGCAGGTCCGGGCCGATGGCCGCACGGTGGACGATGTCCAGCAGATCGAAGTCGTCGCCGGTGACGGCGCGCCGGGGCTCGATCACGACGTCGGGCCAGTTCTTCACCAGCGCGGAGCGCATGAGGAGCCCCGACAGCTTCGGGGGTTCGTCGAGGGCTTCGCGCGCGAGGTCGTTGACCGCGACGTCGAGCGAGGTGCCGAGGCCGGTGCTGAGCACCCCGTCGCGCAGGGCGGCGCACCACTGCGCGTCGACGTGGAAGAAGCGCAGGCTCTCCGGCGGCAGCATGCGCGCGTCGGGCACCAGGTGGCCGAGCGGGGCCGCGGCCAGCAGGGTCACCTGGTCGAGCGCGCTCAGCAGCGGGGCGAGCGGCTCGCGCAGGGCATGGAGCAGCACCTCGCGCGTCGCGCCGGAGCGCAGCCGGTTGCGCAGGTCCGTGACGGCCGGCGGCCGCGGCACGCCGCCCGCAGCACGCCGGGGCGCGGGTACGGGCGCGGTGCGCGTGCCGGGCAGGGAGGTGGCGGCCGCGTGCAGGCGGGCGCCGAGCCCTTCGTCGATCAGCTCGTGGAACCGGTCGCGGGCCGGGTGCGGGCCGGTCCGGTCCCGCATCAGCGCTCGCTGGGCGAGGCGACGCGCCCGCGCGCGGAAGGCCGACACCGTCGCGGCCAGGGTGGAGTCGGACATCGCGAGCGCCCGGCCGAGCGTGAAGGCGGCCGCGTAGCTGACGTCGAAGACCCCGGCGTCGGTGAGGTAGACCAGGGCTTCGTCGGCGTGCGCGTAGTGGCCGGTGGCCGGGGTCGGTACGTCCTGCGCCACGACGGGGGTGAAGGGGCCGCGGTACCAGGCGAAGGTGTGCTCGGCCGAGGGCAGCCCGTGGTCCACCGGTACGTAGCCGAGGTCCAGGCGCTCGGTGGCGGGGCTCGCGGCGGTGCCCGCCGTGCGGGGCCGCAGGCGCAGTCCGAGGCCGGCGGGGTCGTCGGCCATGTGCCGGATCAGCGCGTCGAAGTGGGCGCTCGCGTCGGGCACCGCCTCGAAGGACCAGGCCCGCAGGGACACCATGCGGACGACGGACGGGGCGGGCCGGGTGCCGTCGAGGTGGCCGGCGAAGCCCTCCAGCGAGACCAGGTGCGCGGCGTAGCGCCCGGCGGTGCGGGGGAAGCGGTTGGCCACGACGACGGAGTAGTCGCCGACCTCCAGCTTCTCCCCGTTGCGGCGCACGCGCAGGGCGTGCCGGTCGGTGACCTTGCGGACGTGGCACAGATAGGGCAGGTCGGCGCGGCGGGGCACGAGCGCGGCGAAGACGTCCGAGGGCACGTCGATCGTGGCGCAGGAGGCGTCCCGCAGCTCCGGCGGTACCTCTTCCTCGAGGGTGATGTCGGGGACGAGGACGTCGCCGGTGGCGGTCAGGAGTTCGCGCACGGTCCGCGTCCGGACGTGTCCCTGGGCCTTGGGGTCGTCCGGCAGTTCCTGTTCCGCGAACAGGAGCAGGGCCAGCCAGGGCAGTTCGGGCTTCGCCGGGTCGAGGGCGCGTTCCCACGGGAGGATCAGCCGGCCCAGGGTGATGTGCGGCAGGACGTACTCGAAGGCGCCGCTCGCCGCGGGTGCGGGGTGGACGGCGTGGACGAAGGACCCGTCGAGGGTGAACTGGGGCGAGCGGATCTCGAAGTCCTGCCGGGCGGTGGGCAGGCTGTCGGTGCCCACCTTCTCGCCGGACACCGTGTGGTCGAGCGCGATCTCGTAGAGCCCGGCGGGTGCGGCCGGGATGTGGTTGTCGTGGAAGTGGACGCTGAACCGGGGGACGTCCCCGGCAGCGGTGGGCTGCGTCATGGTGGCTTCCCTCGCGCGGTTCAGATCGTCATGGGTTCGGCGGTGAAGGCGCCCGCCGCGGCGAGGCCGGCGAAGCCGTCCAGGCGGTCGTGGGAGGGCGGTGCGACGCCGAGCTCGGCGAGCTCGGCGTACAGCGCGTCCCTGGCGGGCACGGTGGTGGTGGCGATGCCTGTGGCGATGGCGGCGATGCTCGTCGGCTCGTGGCCCGGCTGCCAGGCCCGGGGCTCCGGTCCGGCCGGCAGGTCGCCCGGGGTGATGGGCAGGGCGTGGCTGGGGACGAGGGGATCGAAGCCGAGCGAGACGTCGGTCATCTCGCCGGGTGTCGGCCCGTCCTTCGGCGCGGGCACGGTGACGGTGAGGCCGATGAGCTGGTCCGGCACGAGCGGGGACGCCCCCGCGTCCGCGGCGGCGGGTTCGCCCGCGCCCCACAGCGCCTGCGGCACGTTGGTGTTGACGGCTTCCACCGTCCAGCCGCGCCGGATCGGGTCGAAGCCCTCGTCGTCTCCCAGGCGCACCGTCAGCTTGTGCTCGGAGGCCAGCCCGGTGACGGCCATGGGACGGATGTCGAGGGGCTTGCCGTCGACTTCCTTCGTCGTGACGGTCGCCTTGGACGCCGGCACGGGTGTCGTGGTGGAGAAGGAGAAGCCGTCGGCCGAGACGACCCAGCGGTCGTCGCCGGCCGCCCGGCGGAGGGCGCGGGTCGCCTCGTCCTCGGGCAGGATGCCGGTGAGCGGGGTGATCCGCAGCATCCGGTCGCGGGCGGGGAGCTGCTCCTGGAACTCGGCCCAGCTCACCTCCTTGGCCTTGTCGGGCTTCGCCCCGAATTCCACGTCGAAGTCGATGCACCACAGGTGCACCGTGGCGATGCCGCCGACGGGCGGGCCCCACAGGTCGAGGTCGACGCCGACTTCGCCCCGGACGGTGAACAGCCACAGGTCGACCGCGAACCCGATGCGGACCCCGACGCCGAGCCGGAAGTAGAACGGCTTCCACTGGATCAGCGCGTCGAGGCGGGCGGTCAGCCAGGCGTCGACGATGCCGGCATGGAACGACACCTCCAGCTTGCCGCCGACCATGAACGCCGACGGGGTCAGCGCGGTGTACGCCTCGCCCCGGACGGTGACACAGCTGGAGATGCCCCACGTGTAGCCGAGCCTCGGTACGACGGGGTAGTGGTCGGGCCGGTCGAACCCGGGCGCGTAGCCGCCCAGACAGAAAACGAAGTCGCCTTCGCGGGCCCCGCTGAACCACGTCCGGTAGGCGAGTCCGCCCGTCAGCCGGCACTCGGGGTCGAGCACGTACGACTCGGGTGTGAGCTCCGCCGCCAGCGCGAGCATGCCGTCGGAGGAGGTGTACAACGCCTGCATGGCCAGCTGGACGCGGGCGATGGCGGCGCCGGAGTCGCGGCGTACGGGGAAGGAGGCGGTGGCCAGGCCGAGGACGGCGATGGTGAAGTCGTCCCCGAACTCGACCAGGGCCAGCACCTTGCCGTCGACGAGCTGGAAGACGGTGAAGTCGATGCCGAGCGCGAACCAGATCTGGCCCTGGGCGGGGCTCAGCCACGGGGGCCTGCCGCCCGAGCCGTCGAGAAGGTCGTCCAGTACTTCGAGCGGCGGCCGCTGCTCGCCGCTGCCCAGTTCGGCCACGAACGGGAAGGCGGGCGTCTCGGCGGGGGCCGGGATGCGGACCGAGCTGTTGTAGCCGAAGCCGGCGGCGATCCCGCGCACCTGGAAGGGGGGCGGGCCCAGTCCGTTGCGGCCGGCCAGGACGCCGTAGAGGAACAGCGAGGGGTACCCGCCCTCGGCGCGGGCGTAGGCGCCGAGCACCTTGACGCTCGCCACCTTGGCCTCGATGACGGCCATGCCGGCGAACAGCATCTCGTAGGGCGGCTCGGACTCCTTGACGAGGAACGCACCGCCGATGCGGACCGGCGGCCGGTCGAAGGCGAGACCGAGCCCTTCGAGGGTGGCCTTGAAGCTCCAGTCGCCGTCGGCCAGGCGGATGGCGAAACCCAGCTTGGACGCGCTCAGTTCGATGCCGCCGGCGTCGACCGTGGCATCGATGGTGACGCGGGCCGTGCCGTCGGAGTAGGACAGCCCGATCTCGGAGAGCCGCAGCGGGCCGAAGACCGCGTCCAGGGGGATGCTCGCCCGGGCGGGAACGTCCTCCTCGTCCTCCGTGGCCTGTGCGACGAGCTCCAGGCGCGGGGGAGGGGTGGGGCCGGGCTGGGGCTTGCGCCGCAGCGGGTACACGAGGCCGTAGTTCTTCTCCGACAGGGCGGTGGCGCCGGTGACGGCCAGCGACGCCCCGTCCGTCAGACTGCGGCTGGGCAAGCCGATGTTGACGCCGACGTTGCTCATGAGGTCGTTGAGGGCCTTGACCTTGCGGACCGTCATGGCCGCCGAGAGGTGGAAGGCCTGGAGAGCGGCGAAGACGAGGTCGTCCTCGACCGGGGCGTACTCGCCGACCGAGGGCAGGTCGGCGAGCCCGGCCTCGAGCTTGCCCTGGAGCAGGACCGCGCGCAGCCGCGGCCCCGCCGCGCCGGTGCCGGCCTTCTGCGGCAGGGAGGCGAAGGCGAGCTGCACGTACTCGGTGGCGGCCGAGAAGACGAATGCCCTCTTCCGCTTCTCGTACGCGAACGCGACCTGCTTGAGCACCGGGACCAGGGCGGGCGGCAGGTCGGCCGGGGCGGTGCCGAGCGCGTGGGCGACGTCGTCCCAGGACACCCCGTCCTCGGAGGACCAGTCGCCGATCAGCGCGCCTTCCTGGTACGTGGCGGTGAACGTCATCTCCTTGGGATCGCCGTCGGCGTCCTTGAAGGTGAGCACCAGGGCGGCACTGAATCCCTGCGCGCCTGCGGACAGTTGGAGATGCGGGGCGAACGGATCCTGTTCCCCGGAGTCCGCCTCGGTGGCCGGCAGGGTGAAGTCCAGCAGCACTCCGGTGACCAACTGCTGTGCGTCGACGGTGAAGGAGACGTTCACGGGGCAGGGCCCGTCGACCACCGTGAAGGACAGCGTGCCTTCCAGGGTCACTTCACCGCGGTTGGGAATCGCAGCGCCCACCGTGAGGTCCGCCGACGTCAGCCACGTCTCGAACAGCGGGCCGACACCGGGGATGTCCCCGATCCGGTCGCGAGGCAGCACGAAGTCCCCACCAGGGGCGGGGAACAGGTCGAGCAGGTCTTTGAGCGAGAGCGCCATGGGTTCTCCCCGGCCTTGGAAGCGGCTTCGACACCGGGCGGAATCATGGCATGCACGCAGCGTCACGTAGGGCGCACATCGGCCGAATCCCTTGTGCTAGTGGGCATTTCCGGCCAAGCGTCATATCGTGGCATTCCGATGCCATATGACCTGGGCAGGTACCTCGCGTCCTGTGGCGGACGGTTCACATGACGTGTCCGTCGGGGTGTGCCGGGCGTCGAGGTACGACTCAATACCGCTCACCGCGACGGCGCTCGGGTCGTGCCTGTCGCCCGGCAGGTCGGAGGTGGTCACCACGCGTAAGTGTGCGGCGGCGTGAGGGCGTTGGGGTTCCGGTGCGCCGGCGGGTGCTCAATCGGCGTGTTGGGCCAGGGCCGCGTCGACCGCTGCCTCGGCGTGCAGGCGCGCGGTGGGGAAGACCGGTACGGGGCTGTCCTCGGGGCCGATGAGGAGCTCGATCTCGGTGCACCCCAGGATGACGCCCTCGGCGCCCCCCGCGACGAGATCTTCGACGACCCGGCGGTAGGCCGCACGCGACTCGTCGCGGACGATGCCCAGGCAGAGCTCCTCGTAGATCACCCGGTGTACGAGCGCGCGCCCCTCGGAGTTCGGGACGCGGACGTCGAGCCCGCCCGCCGCGAGACGGCCCCGGTAGAAATCCTGCTCCATGGTGAACGCGGTGCCCAGCAGCCCCACCCGGTGAAGTCCCGCGGCGCGGACGGCGTCCGCGGTGGCGTCCGCGAGGTGCAGCAGCGGGACCGAGGTCGCCGCCTCGACGGAGTCCGCGACCTTGTGCATGGTGTTGGTGCAGATGAGCAGCAGATCGGCGCCGGCCGCCTCCAACGACCGGGCGGCGCCGGCCAGCACCTCGCCGGCCTCCGCCCAGCGGCCCTGGACCTGCAACTGCTCGATCTCCGCGAAGTCCACGGAGTGGAGCACGCAGCGGGCCGAGTGGAGACCGCCGAGCCGCTCGCGTGTCCGCTCGTTCAGGATCCGGTAGTACTCCGCCGTCGACTCCCAGCTCATCCCGCCGATCAACCCGATCGTCTTCATGCCCGTGTCCACGCTCGTGCTCCCGCTCCTCGTACGGTCACTGTCTGCACCCACCATAAGGCAGAAGATGCATATCTCATACAGCCATAAGCATTGCTTTGGGTGCTTGTAAGGCGGGTCGGCCCAGACGACCGCAACGGCTGCGAGGAGAACCGCGCCCGTCCCTTCAGGATGTGAGGCGGGTCAGGGTGTGAGGCGGGGTCCGGCCAATGCGGTGAGCATGATCTCCCTGACTCGGTCGACGTACTTCGGCACACCCGCCGCGGCCTCCGGGGTGTCCGGCATGCTGACCACCAAGTCGGCCCGATCGGGGAACCAGTTGAACCACAGCGACACGCCGCTGGCGTTGTCGGGGCCGGTCAGGACGGTCGCGTCCGCGCGCAGGTAGTCGCGGGAGCCCGGCGCGGTCCGTCCGTCCACGTAGGACGCCATGGGTGGGATGGCGGGGACGGCGCCGTCTTCGAGGAGCAGTTCGAGCGCTCGGTGCAGCGGCACGTCGTATCCTGCGCGGGCGCGCTGGAAGCCTTGCTGCGCGGCGGCGATCGTGCCGGCGAGAGTCGGCGAGGCGGGCAGCCGGAACAGCAACGGCACGAGGTTGACCTGCCAGCCGTGCACGTGGAGCAGCCGAGGATAGGCCCTGGTCGACACGGCGGTGAGCACTCGGTAGACGTCATTGCCGGTGAACTCCCACTGCGCGAGAGCCAGTGCGGCGAAGGCACCTGCGCCGAACCCGCCGCCGTGCCGGCCGCAATAGGCGCGGAACGCGCGGGCCTCGGCACCTGTGAGCACCGGGTACTGGAGTCGCGTACCGGTCAGCAGTTCGTCGGCGTCGTTACCCAGCTCGACAGGGAAGCCGGGGAAGCCGCCGTCCCCCGCGGCCAGGAACTCCGACCATGCGGCGAGCTCCGGCGCGGCTTTCGTCAGCGACGCGGAGCGTTCCCGTTCGCGGCGGTTGCAGTCCAGGTAGCCGGGTGCCGGTGCCAGATCGACCGAGGCGCCGCCGCAGGCCGCGTAGTACCGGGTACGGATCTCGTCGAAGAGCAGCGCCAGGGAGTGCCCGTCGGTATAGGCGTGGTCGATCGCGAAGTACACCGTGGACGCCGTGTCCCGTCGGACCACTCCGGCCAGCACACCCGGTCGGCTCGCCGCGGTCTCCTCGTCGATCCGCCGGTGCAGGTGGGCGCGCAGGTCGTCCGTGCTCGTGAGGTCGCCCACGCGAGCCGGACGGACCGTCAGGGAATCAGGTGGCAGGCGGAACCCGGTGAGGTCCTCGGTGTCCGGCTCGTACCAGGTGTGGAAGGCCTCGTGCCGACGCACAAGCCCTTGCCACGCCTCGGTGAGCGCATCGAGATCGGCCCGGCCCGCCAGGTCGAACGCCATGGCCACCCAGGGCGACTGCTGTCGTCCGGCGGCGCGGTTTGCGGCCGCCGACTGCAAGTGCGACCGCTGGAAGTACGACGCGGGCACGTGGTGCGGTACGGGTGCCCGGTCGGTGGTCAGCCGGAACTCGACCACTTCACCCGGCTCGGGTCGCCAGTCAAGGATCTGGGTCATACGCACGGTAGGGTCTCCTCCTCCATTGAGCGGTCGGCTAGACGGGCGTCGGCACCGCTTCGGCCCGATGGCCGTCCGCGACGCCGACGGCGGCGTGCGCGGCGGCCAGAACGAAGCGTTCGACGTTCGCGCGCGCCACGGCCGTGTCGGGGAAGCGCGTCGACACGTGCACGCCGCGGTCGCTCCTGGTCAGCCACACGTACACCTCGGCCGGGCTGTGGATTCGGCTGCGCAGCATCATGTCTTCCTGCTGCGGCGGGGTGCCCACCACCCGGCGTACATCGAGATAGGACACGACGAACCGGGGGTGGATCTCCCTGCGCAGCACCTGGCTGATGTGCGGCAGCGAATTGCCCGGCCCCGGTCTGCGGCGGCGCAGTTCGGCGGCGGCGAAGGCGAGGGTGTCGGTGAAGGCCGCCCCGGGAGCCGTCGGGATCCGCACCGGGTGCAGGCCGACGAACCAGCCCGGGGCCGCTCGCCACTGGTCGGGCCGGGTGTTGGCCAGACTCACCACGGACAGATGTCGCTCACCCGCGACCTTCGCCGCACCGAGCGCGAGGCAGGCGAGCAGCCCTGCGGCGGTGGTGCCTCCGCCTGCGCGCGACGCGGCGGCGAACCTGGTGGTCGCCGGTCCGTCGAGAAGCCAGCGGTAGGCGCTGCGCTGCGTGAGCGGCACCTCGGACGCGCCGAGCGGCAGGGGGAAAGCGGGTGTCTTGTCGTGGGTTTCGCAGAGCAGGGTCCGCCAGTGGTCCGTGTGTTCAGGCCCCATCGGCAGCCGGTCGACCAGGCTCCGCTCCTCGGCACCGAAGTCCAGGAAGGTCAGCCCGGGTATGTTCTCGGCGCGGCCTGCCAGGAGGCCGCGGATCTGCCCCGGGATCATGGCGAGCGTGTAGCCGTCCACGATGCCGTGATCCGCCCCCGCGAACACCGTCACCCCGCCTGCGCCCTCGACCGTTGCGAAGACCACCTGCGGCCAGCCCAACGGTCCCGCGCCGCGGTCGAAGAAGGCCTCGATCTGTCGTCGGACCGAGGCGCCGTCGGCGAAGTCGCCGATGTCCTCCCGTCGCAGCGTGACCGCGCTCGCGGGGAGCGTGCGGCGTACGCAGCGCTCACGGGCCGGCACCAGTCTGCTCCGCAGGTGTTCGTGTCCGCGCACCCAGGACGAGAACGCGGAACCGACCTGGTGCCGGCTGACCCGGCCCACGCCGAACGACACCCCGACCCATGCCGGATCGACATGCCGTGGTCCCCGCGCGGCCGCGGCACGCACATGGTGCTCGTGGACGAGCGCGGGCGCTCGTGGGTCGTCCGCCCAGGCCGAGGCGGCGGCGGTCGGTGTCCAGAACACCAGTCGGCCGGCGGGAACCCTGCTGTCACCCAATTCTGTGAACTTCAATGTCTCACCGCATCGACAAAGTACGACGCCGGTCTTGAATCACCATCACGATGCTCTCCTTATGACGCCTCGGTGCGGCGGGCCGAAGCTATCCGGTCGCGATGAAACAAAGATGAAATCGAGAGGTGTTCGCTGGTCACGCAGATCGGGGCGTCGGTACGGGGGAACAACCCTCTTGTTGCTCTTCGGGTGCGCTGGTAGCTTCTGCTCCCGTCATTCATTCCGTAACTGCGCCGATTCATTGGCCGACGCTGGAAGGTCAATTCATGAACGCACGAGCAGACACCGAATCCTCCCGGGTCGTGGGCGATATGGAACCGTCCATGGACTATGCCGCGCTGCGTCGCGACCCGGAATACGCCGAGTTGAACCGCGCGCTGCTCGACCTGGTCCCGGTCGGCTCCGGGCCGGCCGTCCTCGACCTGGGGTGCGGAGACGGAGCCGTCAGCGAGCAACTGCTGCTGCGCGACCCGGCCATGTCCCTGGTCGGCGTCGATCCCGAACCGGCCCTGCTCGACGCGGCACAGGCCCGCCTGGGCGACCGGGCCCGATTCGTCGGGGGAGACGCGTCCTCCGTCTCCCGGTTGTTCCCGCCGGACGCCTTCGACACGGTCGTGCTGGCCAACTGCATTCATCTCGTCCCGGACCTCGACGAGGCGCTCACCGCGATCGGACAGGTTCTCGCCGGAGGCGGACGCCTGGTGTTCAACTCGGCCTTCTACTCGGGCGCGGAAACCGCGGCCGACCTGCCCCTGTACGCCGAGTTGGTCGGCACGGCCCGCCGTGTCGCCCGGTCGCGCGGGCTCCCGCTGGTCCGGTCGGCCGTCGGCCGGCCCTCTGGGCTGCGCAGGAGTGCCGGGGACTATCAGGCTGCCCTCGACGCGGGCGGCTTCACCGGCGTGGTCACCACCGAGCGGGCGTTCACCCTCGGCCCGCGCTTTCTCGCCGCATTGTGCTCGACCCCGATGTTCGCCGCCGCCGCGCTACCCGGGATCGACCGGCATACCGCTGCGGAACTGCTCACCGAGACGATGGAACAGCAATACGAGCGCGCCCCGTTCACGATCACGCGGCGCTGTGTGTACTTCTCCGCGATCCGGCCGTGAAAAACATCGGAAAGGAATTCATCATGACCGAGGCTTTGCACGTGGTGACCCAGGCTATTGTCGAAATCCGGCCGGACCTGGGTGAATCCCCATCGGAAATCACCCGCCACTCGGCCCTGTTCTACGCCGCTGATCCCGGCCAGCCGGTGTTGGGTCTCGATTCCATGGAGGCGCTCGAGCTCATCGCCGTGCTGGAGCGGGAATTCGGGGTCGAGCTGGCGGACACCGGTATCAGGATCGCCGATCTGCGCACGGTCGGAGACGTGGCCGACGCGATGTCGGGGGCGCTGTGATGTCCGAGGCGCCGCGCCATCGTGTGCTGGTGACCGGCATCGGCGTCGAGTCGTGCGCGGGCGCCACACCGGACGAGTTGTGGGACGCCCTGTCCGCGGGACGCCCCGCGATCTCGGCGCTGGAACTCGAGCAACCGCTGCCGTGCCAGGTCGGTGGCGCGGTCAAGGGGTTCGACCCCCGGGAGCACATGTCCACCCAACAGGTCCGCCGTACCTCACGCTTTCAGCAGTTGTTGTTCTCCGCGGCGATGAAGGCACGGGAGGACGCGAGGCTGCGCACGGCGCCGGGGGCGCTGTACGTCGGCACCGGCGGCGGTGGGCTCGACGAGACCGCGCAACTCGTGACCGTCCTGCGCCAGGAGGGGTGGTCACGGATGAACCGGCTCGGCCTGCTCCGGCTGTTGCCCAACCAGGCTGCCGGGCTCGTCGCCCAGGAACTGGACATCACCGGCCCGGTGCTCACCATCTCGACCGCCTGCGCATCCTCGACGGACGCCATCGGAGCCGGCCTGCGCGCGGTGCGTGACGGCATCGCCGACGTGGTCCTCGTCGGCGGCGTGGAGAGCTGGCTGGACCTGCCGAGCCTGGCGTCGTTCTGCTTGCTGGACGCGCTCTCTAGGCGACCCGCGGCCGAGGCGGTGCGCGCGTCCCGGCCGTTCGACCGCGACCGCGACGGCATGGTGCCGGCCGAGGGCGCCGCCGTGCTCGTGCTGGAGTCCGAGCGATCCGCGCTGCGTCGCGGCGCGACCGTGCACGGCGAGGTGCTCGGCGCCGCGTCCACCTGCGACGCCCACCACGCCCTGGCTCCCCGGCCGGACGGCGCGATTGCGGCCAGGACGATCGAGCTGGCCTGCGCCGACGCCCGCCTCGACCCCACTGCCGTCGACCTGGTCAGTGCGCACGGAACGTCGACACCGCTCAACGACCGGGCGGAAACGGCGGCCATCAAGCGCGCGTTCGGCTCGCACGCGCGACATGTGGCGATCACGGCGCCCAAGTCGGTCATCGGCCACGCCTGCGGCGCGTGCGGGGTGTTGGAGAGCGTCGGCGTGCTGCTCGCCATGCGCGAGAAGTATGTGCCGCCCACCGCGAACCTGGACAACCCCGACCCCGACTGCGACTTGGACTACACCCCGCTCGTGGGCCGACCCGCCTCGATCAACGTCGCCATCAAGCAGAACTTCGGATTCGGCGGCCAGAACTCGGCGGTCGTGTTCGGCGCCGCGTGACCGCACCGAGCGGTCGCACTCCCACCAGTGCCCCGTCCACCCCGGGCCGAAAGCCGAGTGGCGGCGCCGTCAGCGAGGGGGAGCGACGCCGCCCGGCCCGGTCGACTGCCGGGGTGCCCGGTAGGTGCGGGCCAGGTGGTCCTGGAGGCGGGCGTGGCGGAACTGGTAGACCGCGCCTGCCTGGCGGAGAACACCCCGCTGATAGGCGTCCTCCAGGAAGGTGACGACGGACCAGGGCAGCTGGCCGGTCAGCGGCAGCCAGATCCGGGAGAACACCACCCACTGGCCCCAGGCCGTCAGGCCGAGGGCATAGCTGAGTGCGCCGCCGAGCCCGCTGATGAGGCCGAGCTTGAACGAGGACGTGGTGCTCCAGACGATCGGTCCCAGGAGGTCCGATGAGAGGCCGGTCACCAGCTCGGCCCCGAAGCCGACCAGGATTCCGAAAGTGGGGGCCCAGACGAGGAGCTGAGTGACGACCGTCCGGAAGTTGGTGCGCAGGAGACCGACCGGATTGATGGCGGACCGGATGTCGAGGGGCGTTTCGAGGAGGCTCAGCAGGCCGAAGCTGGGACCGGCCGCCAGCGCGAACGCAAGTCCGTAGATGATGCCGTCGCAGAGACCGGTGTGCAGGGCGGCCGGAAGCCCGACGTGACGGATGACGCCGTTGTGCACCCCGCGTACGAAGCCGTAGCCGAAGCCGAAGACGAGCCCGCCCAGCAATCCGATCACGAGCCGGGGGACGGTCCTCCGCGCGGCCTTCCCGGCCCTGCCGGACATCTTCACGCGCACGCCGGACGGCGCCACCGCCGCGTTCTTGGCCGCCACCATGAACCAGTACGTGATCCCGAACATGAGCCCGGCGACGATCCCCACGGCCAGCCCGTCCGCGAGCTGGAATCCGAGGGAGTCGAAGAGGGTGCCGACCACACAGTCGACGAGCCCGGTGACCAGACAGATCATCAGCGCGGTCACCAGCGTGCGCGTGGAGCGGCGCAGCCCCGAACCGAGCCGCCACCACTCCAGGTTGGGGGTGTCGAGCCGGGTCAGGTGGTGGGCGAGATAGCCGAGCCAGTACCGGGCGCGTTCCGCGTCGACGCCGCGACGCGGACCACTGCCCGGCCGGTGTTCCGGCCGGGGGCGGTAGACGGCGGCGACGAAATTGTCGAGAAGGTGCTCCTCCAACTCCCCGGGGCTGCCGAATCGCCGGGTGTCCAGGAGCGACACCGGGTCGTGGCCGGGGGTGTCGCTGTAGACGGCGCGGGCGAGAGCGACCATCAGCGGGGTGGTGAGCACCGCGGCGAGGTTGGCACCGGCCTGGCTGCGCGGTCGCTCACGCAGCTCGCTCAGCACGGGGTCCCAGGCGGTCCTCGCGGGGTCCCCGCCGCGGGCCTTGCGCGTGGTGCGCGGCAGGTAGTCGGCCAGGTCGCCCGGGGTGAGATCGGTCAGATTCACCGCCGCGGCGGAGGTGAGCACGTCGGTCTCCGCCACCGCGGCGGCGTACTCGGACGGCCGGCTCGTCAGCAGGAGGGGCAGGGCGGTGGCGTTGAGTGCCTCCAGCGCGGGGCGGCGCAGACCGCCGGCGATCTCGTCGAAGCCGTCCAGCACGGGGAGCACCCGGCTGCTCTCGACCAGTGCGGCGGCGAGGCTCGTCCCGGCGGGTCCCGGCGCGGCGAGACCGGGGTGATCGCGTGTCAGCTGCCTCGTCAGCCAGTCCCGGAACGTGATGGCGGTGGGATCCCACGAGCCGATACTGAAGATCACTGGTACGGCATCGGTGCGGGCCCTCGACTTCAGGTAGTCCAGGACGAACCGCACGGCGAGGATCGTCTTCCCGGAGCCGGGCCGGCCCAGCACCACCAGCCGCCCGGACGGGATCCGCCGGTACACGCCCACGATCTCGTCCAGGCGCCCGCTCAGGTCCAGCGGACCGTGGCTGACCCCGGCGGGCAGACAGTGGATGTTGGCCCAGTGGTCGGTCAGCTCCTCGGGAGCCGACCGCCAGCCCACCGGCAGCGGGTAGGGGTCGTGGACCTGCCGGTGCTCCTCCTCGCGCTGCCAGCGGGCAGCCACCGTCTGCGCGAGCTGCTCGCCGATGTCGGCCAGGGTTTCCTGGAACACCGAGACCGGCTGCCCCGCGGCCGGTCGGACGTGGTCGGTCGAGTCGTCCGCCCGGCCCTCGTGCCCGGTCCGGCGGATGGCGGCGGCCAACAGCTCCTCACGGTCCTCCGGTGCCAGCCCGAGTGCGTCGGCCAGCAGCCGCACCGTGGTCACCCGGGGGTCGGTGCGCTCGCCGGTCTCCAGTCCGCGGATGGTGCGCACGCCCACTCCCGCGCTTTCTGCCAGGGTCTCCTGAGTCATTCCCGCGTCGTGCCGCAGCCGCTTTAAGAGCGCGCTGAACTCACTGGCCACAGGTCACGGCCTCCCCCTTGGATATGTCGTTTCCCCAGGTGGGGGACTCTAGCGCGGCCACCGGCCGGATACGGCCGGTCTTCTGGCCTGTCCGTTTTCCGCCGCCGGGGCCAGCGTCGACGGCATTCGCCGCAGGAAGCAGCCCGGACCCGGGGAGCCACGATGCCGATCACCGCGACCACCGCCCAGCCGACCGTCACCACGCTCAGGCACCAGGAGCGCGAGGTGCTCTACGCGGTCGGCTGTGGCCTGAGGGACGACGAGATCGCCGCCGCCCTCGCCATCCCCGAGGACACCGTGGCCGGACACCTCGCACGGATCCTCGGCACACTCGGACTGCGTGATCGGGCCGCCGCCATCGTCCACGCCTTCGACTGCGGCCTGGTCGCCCCCGGCCGCGGCCCCCGCAGACAGGTGCCGCGCCCGGTGCCGTCGACGGCCACCCGCCACATGCCCGCACCACGGTTGCGCATATCGGTGCTCGGACCACTGCGGGCATGGCGCGACGGACAGCCCCTGGACCTGGGGCATCTGCGCCAGCAAGCCGTGCTGACGGCGCTGGCGCTGTGCCTGGGCCGGACGGTCAGCCGGCAGGAACTGCTCGACGGGGTGTGGGGGGAGGAGCCGCCGAGCACGAACGTGGTGCCGGTGTACATCTACCGGCTGCGCAAGATCCTTGGCGGGGGAGGCAGCCCGGACCCGGCGATCGAGCGCGACCGGTGCGGCTACCGGCTGCTCCCCGGCGCGGTCACCGTGGACGTGGCGCGTGTGGAGGAACTGGTCACCGAGGCCGGCACCGCCGAGCGGGCGGGTGAACTGACCGAGGCGGTCCGTGCCTGCTCACAGGCGCTCGACCTGTTCCGTGGTGAGCCCCTGGCCGGCCTGCCCGGGCCGTTGGCCGAGCTGGAGCGGCTGCGGCTCACCACGCGCAGGATCGTCCTCGTGCAGCGGAAGCTCGACTGGCAACTGCGGCTGGGCCAGCATTGCGAAGCGATCGCCGAGCTGTCGGCCTTGACCGTGGCGCAGCCCCTGAACGAACCGGTCGCCGCGATGCTCATGCGCGCGCTGTACCTGAGCGGTCGGCAGGCCGACGCCTTGACCGTGTTCGACCGCACCCGCCGCCGTCTGGCCGATGACCTGGGGGTCTCTCCGGGCCGAGTGCTGCGGCGGACGCACCACATGATTCTCCGCGGGGACGAAGCCTGCCGCGACCTCACCGGAACCACCAAGTGACCGGACCCACGCGGCATACGCGCAACGAGGAACTGCTGCTGGCGAGGATCTCGGCGGCGGCCGGCCGCTGGCACCTCGGCAAGCGGCGTGCCACCTACGCGGGGGCCGCGCACACGGCACACGCGAAGGCCCTGTGGAACCGGGGGATCCGGGGTCTGCTGACCTTCGTCGGATACGGCAGGACGTCCGCGCCGAAAGTGCGTGACGACGCGCGACTGGACCTGTACGTGCACGGCATGACGGTGGCCGTCCAGGGGCGGATCCACGTCGTCCGCTACGACACCACCTCCGTATTCCGGACGGGCACCGCACACGACTCGGCCCGCGTCGACACCGTCTACACCCTCACCGACGTCGACGGGGAGCGGGTCGAACTGCGCGGCCTGCCGGAGTACGGCGACGCGGCGGCATGGCGATCCGAGATCCAGCGGGGCGTCATCCGCGCCCAACTGCCCCAGGCGCTGGCGGCACTTGACCAGGGTGAGCGCCTGCACTTCGGCGGCATCTGGCTGACCGGGGAGAAGGTCGGGTACGGAGAGGTTGGCGTGCGATGGCCGCAGGTCCGGCACCTGCGGATCCGGCAGGGAGCCATCGAGCTCGACGTCGACGGGACGTGGCAGGGGCTGGGCTCCGAGGTGTCCGAGATCCCGAACGTCTTCGTCCTCCGCGCGCTCGTCGAGCGTCTCGGGCCGGACGGCGTGCGCTGACCTCCTGCGGCCCCGGGGCGGAGCCCGGGGGGCTGTTTCCTCGCACCCCGGTTGCTGTGGTCCGCCGGAGCCGGGGTGGGATCAGGTGGGGGCCGCTTCCAGGGCGTCGGCCCGTCGGCGCAGGTCTGCCGCGATGTCGTCCCAGACGGGGCCGTGGAGGTAGAGACTGTCGGCCGCCTCCCGCATCAACGTCGGATCGTCGGGACGCTGGAGGAGCAGCAGCCGGTAGGCGAGGTTGCGGACCCACTGGGGGAGCCGGCTCTCCACCATGTGGGGGCCCAGCTCCCGCAGCATGGAGAGGATCGAGTCGGCGTCGGCGAAGGTCAGTTCTTCGACGAAGTAGTGCTCCTCGTGCTCGCGGTCGCACGCGGGCACGGGCCGAAACTCGTCGCCGTAGAGACATCGGGCGTGTTCGGACAAGGTCGTGTGCATGATCTTGAGCCTACGATGTCGTGATCTTGAGGGTTGCCCGCCCCGGTCGGCGTCGGCGACGGCGCGAGCGGGCCGACGTCGTCGACGCGGGGGCGGGCCGGGAGGGCCGGTCCGGCGGCCCGTGTCGCCCGTTAGGGTGATGTGATCATTCCTTGAAGAAAGGCCTGCGGCTCACCGTGACCGAGGCACGCCCCCACACCCTGTTCTCCTTCGGCACGCTGATGGACGAGCGGGTCCAGACCGCTCTCTTCGGCCGAGCCGTGCCCAGCTCTTCGGCCTCGCTGGTCGGCTATACGACCAGGCCCCTGCCGATCACCGACCCGTCCGTGATCGCCGCCAGCGGCCTCGACGTACACCTGACCCTGGAGTGCAGGATCGGCTCCGTGGTCGAGGGCGCCGTCCTGCGCCTCACCGACCGGGAACTCGCCGCAGTCGACGCCTACGAAGTCGACGACTACGCCCGCCGGCGGGTGCTCCTCACCTCCGGGGAAAGCGCCTGGGCCTACCTGGACGCGAAACCGCTGCGCGCGGCAGCGCGCATCGTGATCGTGGGCGACAGCATCGCCTACGGCCGCTGTGATCCGCACGGCGGATGGGCAGCCCGCCTGGCGGCTACCCACATCGCCGGGAACGAGGCCGACCACCGGGTCTTCAACCTGGCCATCCCCGGCAGCACCCTGACCGATGTCAGTGAGCAGACACCCGCGCTGCTGGCTCCTCGCCGCCCCGACACCCTTCTTGTCGCCGCCGGTATCAACGACTCCGCCCTGCCGCTCGGTGCCCCACAGGCCCAGGGCGACTGGCTGGCCCGCATCGCGGACAGTCTCGGCTCGCTGGCTGCCACGGCACTCGGCCACCAAGCGCGGCTCGTCGTCGCGGGGCCGACATGGCTCGATGAAGAACGCACCCGCGACTACGAGGGCCTGAGATTCACCCGGGCGCGAGCGCTGGCCCTGCACGAATCCCTGCGCGTCTGGTGCGACGAGAACCACGTCGACTACCTCGACATGTGGGAGCCGCTGTGTGAGAAGACCGACCTGCTCGTCGACGGCCTGCACCCCGACCCGGAAGGGCACCAGGTGCTCCATCGGCACCTCAGCGCTCTCAGTCGCTGAGGTGCGGCAAGGGGGCAGTGCGGCGGTACACGGCCCGCCGCGGCCCGAGCGCGTACGCACTCTCCTCGATGTGCGTATGCCGCTCGTGGCGGACCGTGCCACGGCGCCGGCCGCATTGACGTGTGGGGCGTCGGACGGCCATTGCCGCGTGTCGTAATATGTCCGGCGTCGCTATTGCGTCCTCGGCCATCCCGTCGTCATCGAGCCCGGACAACCGTCGATCTTGTTCACGGATCCTCCCGGCTCTTCGTGCCGCGCCCGGTGTCCGTTCCCGGGGGCCGATCTCGGTGAAGGCCATGGGACCGCACCCGGTGCAGGCGATGGCTTCCGCCCAGCCCGGCAGACGGTGTCGCCGGTCGGCGCGCGCCGACGGAGCAGGTTCGGCTGCCGGATGACCGAGAGGCGCGTAGAGGCGCCCCCTCGGTCTCCAGACAGAACGGAAAGCACGTCGTGGATATGAGCGCGGCCAATCGAAAGGGCCTCAGCCTCTTCGCCCTGATAATGATCGGGCTGGGGTCGATCTTCGGATCGGGCTGGCTCTTCGGGGCCGGTCAGGCGGCTCAGGTCGCCGGGCCCGCCGCGCTGGTCGCCTGGGTGATCGGCGCCGTCTTCATCGGCATGATCGCCATGACGTACGCCGAGGTCGGTGCCGCCTACCCGCTGCCGGGCGCCATGGCCCGGTTCGGCTCCATCTCGCACGGCCCGGTGCTGGGCTTCATGACCGGCTGGGCGGTGTGGATCGCGACCGCCTCGCTGATTCCCATCGAGGCCATCGCCGGAACCCAGTACATGTCGTCGTGGAGCTTCGGCTGGGCCCGGGAACTGGTCGCCGACGGCCGGCTGACCGGCACGGGCATGGCGATGGCGCTGTTCCTGAGCGTCGCGCTGTGGCTGGCCTGCTACTGGTCGGTCGAGCTGCTGGCGCGGGCCAACAACCTCCTGACCCTGGTCAAGTTCGCCATCCCCGTCCTCGCGGTCGGTGCGCTCATCGCGTCCGGCTTCCACACCGGTAACTTCACCGCGCACGGCGGCTTCGCCCCCAACGGCTGGTCCGCCGTGCTCACCGCTGTCTCCGCCTCGGGCGTCGTCTTCGCCTTCAACGGCTTCCAGGCCGTCGTCAACCTCGGCGGCGCCGCCAAGAACCCGGGCCGGGCCATCCCGCTCGCCCTCGTCGGCGCGCTCTCCCTCGGCCTGGTCATCTACCTCGCCCTCCAGGTCGCCTTCCTCGGCGCCGTACCGCCGGAGCGGCTCGCCGAGGCCGGGGGCTGGAGCGGGGTGAACTTCGCGTCGCCGTTCGCCGACCTCGCCAAGCTGCTGATGCTGCACTGGGTGGTCACCATGCTCCAGTTCGGCGCCTTCATCTCGCCGAACGGTGCCAACATCGGCAACGTCGCCTCGGCCGCGTACCTGGCACAGAACCTCGCCGAGACCGGCTTCTTCCCCAAGAAGATCGCCGAGGTGCACCCCCGCTACGGCGTCGCCCGCCCCGCCATGTGGCTGAACCTCGGTTTCTCCGTACTGCTCCTGCTCACCGTCGGCCACAGCTGGGAGGCCCTGGCCAGCGTCGTCTCCGCCGCGATGGTCGTCTCCTACCTCATGGGACCGATCGCGGTCGGCGTCTTCCGGCAGACCAAGCCCGACCTCCCCCGCCCCTTCCGGCTCCCCGCGGCCCGGGTGCTCTGCCCCGTCACCTTCGCGTTCGCCGCCTGCGCCCTGTACTGGTCGAAGTGGCCCAACACCGGCAAGGTCGCCCTGCTCACCCTGATCTCCGTGCCCATCGCCGCCGTGGTGCTGCGCCGCCAGGGCGAGACCAGCCTGCGCCGGCAGTTCGCGCCGGCCTGGTGGATGGCCGCGTTCCTGCCGTGGATGGCGCTGCTGTCCGCTCTCGGCAGCTCCGAGTTCGGCGGCCACGGGGTGATCCCCGGCGGCCTGGACATCACCCTGGTCGCCCTTTCCGCCCTCGGCTTCTACTTCTGGGCCGTTCGCGCCGGCGTCCAGGCCCACCGCGCGGGCCTGCCGCACCCCGACCCGGTACCCGACGCCACCGCCGGGCCCGTGCCCGGGCAGCGTCACCCCGAGCCCGCCGGGGCCGTCGGCAGGTAGCGCGGCGCTCGCCAGGCGTTCAGCCGGTGCTCCACCGCGGCCCCCAGCGACAGCAGCCGGCCGTCCTGGTGGTCGCCTGCCATGAGGAGCAGGCCGACAGGCAGCTCGTTCACGAATCCGGCGGGCACGGACAACGACGGGTAGCCGGCCACGGCCGCCGGGGTGGAGGAGGGGATCACGTCGTTGTCGCCGCGCGCGCAGTCGGTCGTCCAGGCCGGCGGGTTCGTCGGCGAGGCGATGGCGTCCAGGCGGTGGGCGGCCATGGTCTCGTCGATCGAACGCCGGGACAGATCCGTCAGCTCGGCACGCACCGCCCGGTACTCCGGGCTGGTGGTAGGAGGCGCGGCGAGGGCTTGCTCGAACAGCTCCTGGCCGGCGAAGCAGGCCCGCTCCGCCGGGTGGGTACGGTTGAACTCGATCAATTCAGCGAGGTTGCGGGGCCCGGTGCGTGAGGCGAGGTATCGGTCGATGTCCCGGTGGAACTCGCTCAGCAACGCCGGGAACTCGAGTTCGGCGAGTCGCTCCTGATACGGGGGCGTGACCTCGACGACCTCGGCACCCGCCCCGCGCAGCCTCTCCGCCGTCCGGATCGTCAGGGCGTCCACCTGCGGCCCGAGCGACGGCAGGCGCCACAGGCCGATCCGCCGACCGCGCAGACCACCGGGGTGTCCCGGCCGGCCCGCAACGCCGAGCGAGCCGCCGGCGGCCGGGACCTCCCCACCGCTGAGCACGGACAGCGTGAGCGCGGCATCGATCACATGGCGTGCCATGGGCCCCGCGGTGTCCTGTTCGGCGGAGATCGGCACCACGCCGGCTCGGCTGACGAGCCCGAGGCTGGGCTTGTGGCCGACCACCCCGTTCATCCCGGCCGGGCACACGATGGAGCCGTCGGTCTCGGTGCCGATCGCCACCTGTGACAACGACGCGGCGAGCGCGGCGGCCGATCCGGAGGACGAACCGCACGGGTTCCGGTCCAGTACATACGGATTGTTGGTCTGCCCGCCCACCGCCGACCACCCCGAGGTCGGTTTCGCCGCACGGAAGTTCGCCCACTCGGACAGGTTGGTCTTGCCCAGGATCACCGCTCCCGCGTCCCGCAGCCGGGTCACCAGGGCGGCGTCGGTGTCCGGCGGGCTCCCGGCCAGCGCCAGCGACCCGGCCGTGGTCGGCATGCCGCGGGTGTTCACGTTGTCCTTCAGCAGAACGGGGATGCCGTCGAGCGGGCTGCGGGTCTCGCCGCGACGATGCCTGGCGTCACTGGCAGCCGCCTGGCGCAGGGCAGTCGTGTCGGTGCGCAGGACCGCATGGATCCGGGGATCGACGGTCTCGATCCGCCGTAGGTAGGCGGTGGTCAGCGCCGACGAGGTCAACGTTCCGGTCGCCATGCGGAGTTGCAGCTCCGGGATCGTCGCCGTATCGAGATCGACTTCTGGCGTCCGGGGCGAACCGAGCGGCGGCGGACCGCCGGTGCCAGGTTCCCCGGCTTGCGCACGGGGACCCGGCGCGCCCGTCAAGGCAGCCCCTACGACCAGCGCGACGATCGGTGCGGCAGTTCTCCTCTTCCCCATGGGAATCAGGGCACTACACGCCGGTGTCCGGCGCAAGGGTGCCCCGGCCGCACCACCCTTGGTACGCAGCGTCGGTGCGTCACACGCGGAGCACGGCTACGAGCGGCCCTCTCCTTCCTCCGGGCGATCGCTGGGACGGTCGTTCCGGGGTGCGGCCGAGCCGGCCGTGACGCCGCCGTCGACGACGATGGTCTGGCCCGTGACGTATCCGGACAGCGGACTGATCAGCCAGGCGGCCGCGTTGGCCACCTCCTCGCAGGTGCCGAGGCGGCCCAGCGGGGCCCGGTTGGCCCGCTGGGCCAGTTTGCCGGGGTCGGTGTAGAGGTCGCGGAGCATCAGTGTGTCGGTGGATCCGGGGCTGACCACGTTGACCCGGATGCCGTCGCCCGCGTACTGCAGCGCCGCTGATTTGCTCAGGCCGATGACGGCGTGCTTGGTCGCCGAGTACACCGGGCTCTGGGCGTGGCCGATGTGCCCGGCCACCGACGCGCAGTTCACGATGGAGCCGCCGCCCGTGGTCAGCATGGCCCGGGTCTGGCCGCGTACGCACGCCCAGACGCCGCGGAGGTTGGTGGCGACGACGCTGTCGAAGTTGGCGGGGGTGTCCTCGTGCAGCGGGCCGAACGCGCCGAAGGTGCCCGCGTTGTTGAAGGCCCCGTCCAGTCGGCCGAACCGGGCGATCGTGTCGGCGACGCGGGCTTCCACCTGCTCGGGGTCGGCCACGTCACAGGGCGCCACGAGGTGGGCCTCCGGCGGCAGGCCGGCGGCCGACTCCCGCAGGGTCTCCGCGGTGCGGCCCACCAGGACCACGCGCGCGCCGAGCCGCGCGAACAGCCGGGCCGCCGCCCGTCCGATCCCGCTGCCCGCTCCGGTGACCATGACCACGCGGTCGGTGAGTTCCAGGCTCATCGATGTCCAGCTCTCCGTTCTCGTTCCTCAGATGTGCAGTCCGCCGTTGACGTCGATGACCGTGCCGGTGGTGTAACCGGAGTCCTCGTCGCACAGGTGGCAGACGATGCCCGCGGCTTCCGCCACGGTGCCGAAGCGGCCGGCCGGGATGTGGCTGACTCTGTCGGCGGTCCATTGCGCGGGCTTGTCCTGCCAGGCCCCGCGGATGCGTTCGGTGCCGATGACCCCGTGGGCGACCGCGTTGACCGTGATGCCGTGCGGGGCCAGTTCGAAGGCGCACTGCTTGGTGAACCCGATGACGCCCGCCTTCGCCGCGACGTAGGCGGCGTTGCTGAAGCGGGTGTAGGTGCGGCCCGCCACCGACGCGAGATTGACGATGCGGCCCCAGCCCGCCGTGATCATCGCCGGCGCGCAGAGCCTGGTCGCGTTGAACACGCTGCCCAGGTTGTGCGCGACCGCCGTCTGGAGGTCGGCCTCGGTCAATTCGGTCAGTGGGCGTCCCCGGGTGTCGCCGCCCACGCCGTTCACGAGGACCTCCGGTCTGCAGTCGTCCGGCAACGAGGTGAGGGCCGACTCCAGCGCCCGGGCGTCGGTGACGTCGACGACCAGGGGATCGCACGCCAGCCGGTCACCGAGCTCGTCCGCGACGCGGTGCACCGCCTCGGGGTCCTTGTCCAGCAGGACGAGCCGCATGTTCCGGCCGGCCAGGCCGCGCGCGACCTCCGCGCAGATGCCGCTGCCCGCGCCCGTCACCAGGGCCACGCGCTGTGATCGTGCTGTCATCGGTTCCTCCGCCAGCCGCTGTCCGGTCGCCATGTCGCCAGACACCGCGTGTGCCGCAGCAGTGCCTCGGTGGGTTCGATGCCGATGCCCGGCCCGGCCAGGGGCATCACCCGGTGCCGGACCCTGTCGACCGAGAACGCGGGCCGGGTCAGCCGGTCGGGGAACCATTCGTCGCCCCGGCCCGCCTCGACCGTCTGCCACAGCCCCCACTCGGTGGCCAGTGCCCGGCCCGCCGCCCAGAGCGGTCCGACCTCGGCGACGTGCACGCCCAACTGGCAGCCGACGCCGAGTTCGTCGGCCCTCGCGGCCAGCCGGGCCGCGGCGAACAGACCGCCGCACTTCGACAGCCGTACGTTGATGTGGTCGGCCGCACCGGTGTCGACGGCGGTGTGCAGGTCCGCCGGCCCGGTGCACGACTCGTCGAGCATGACCGGCAGTCCCGTCCGCTGCCGCAGCCGCGCCAACTCGGGCCAGGAACGCGGCGCCAGGGGCTCCTCCACCCACGCCACCCCGGTGAGTTCGCCCCCGACCCGCTCGGCCTCCGCCGGGGACCAGCTTCCGTTGACGTCCAGCGAGACGCGGGTGCCGGCCGGTAACCGGTCGCGTGCCGCGGACAGCCGCCGGGCGGCATCGGCGGGGTCCGCCACCTTGATCTTCACGTGCCGCAGCTTCGCCAGGGCCCGCGGCCCGAGGTCGTCCAGCGTCGAGGCGACATCGCGGGAGAGGTGGATCACCAGGCTCACGCTCGCCGGCCCGGTCCGGTGCAGCCGCGCGGGCGCGCCGAGTACGCGCAGGGCGTCGGCCAGCGGCCGGTCGAAGCGCCTGCACACCGCGTCGAGCAGGGCGATCTCCACCGCGGCCGCGGCCGACGGCCCGTCGACGAGCTCCGGCAGGTCCAGCGCGGCGACGGACGCGACGGTGCTGTCGAACGTACGCCAGTCGATGCGGTCGGCGAGCGCGGCGAGGTCGCACGCCTGCACTGCTTCGGCCGTGCTCTCCAGCGTCTCGCCCGTGACGTAGCCGCGCGGGGCCCCCTCACCCCACCCCCGCACCCCGCCCACCCGCAGCTCGACCAGGACGGACTCCGACCGGCGGCGCGAGCGGGTGGCGTGGTCGAACGCCGTGGCCATGGGCACCGTCGCGGTGTGCAGTCGCACGTGGCTGATCACGCGGCCTCCCCGACGCGAGCTGCCAGCCAGTCCCAGTACGCGGTCCTGGCCGTGGTGAACTCCAGATAGTGCCGGTCGGTCCCGAAGACTTCCGCACGGGCCTCGGGCGCCAGTCGGCCCAGCGCCGAGCGCGCGGCGGTCAGGTCGATGATCGGGTCGTGGGCCGGCAGGGCCAGGTCGACGGGGAGCGCCGTCAGCGGCCTCGCGTCGGTGTAGCGGTCCTCTAGGCGCACCAGCGTCGCCTGTGTGGCCGACGTGATCTCACGCAGCATCAGGGGATCCCGCTCCAGGAACGCCCGGTATCCGGGCAGGTCGGTGTAGTCGCCGTCGGCGAGCCCGACCGGCTG
This sequence comes from Streptomyces netropsis, assembly GCF_014203545.1. Taxonomy (GTDB): domain Bacteria; phylum Actinomycetota; class Actinomycetes; order Streptomycetales; family Streptomycetaceae; genus Streptomyces; species Streptomyces netropsis. Next base: position 255,015 of record NZ_JACHJG010000006.1, on the reverse strand, counting down.
GGCAGCGGGCCCGGTCCGGGCGCGGCGGTCATCGAGGGCGGCCGGCGCGTGGCGTGCGCGCTGCTGCCCCAGCGCCGGCGCACACAGGATCAGCCTGCGCACCGGCAGTTCGTGGCCGCACCACAGGGCCGCCAGCACGCTGCCGCCCATGCTCTGCCCCAGGGCGGCGAGACCCCGGCCGCCCACCTCGGCGGCCACGACGCGCAGCGCCTGCGCGTAGTCGTCCAGGACCTGCCCGGCCGACGGCAGGTGCCCGCGAAGCCCCCCGCTGCGTCCGGAGCCCCGGCGGTCCAGCGCGTAGACGTCGATGCCGCGCGCGTTGAGCTCGGGCCCGGTCTCGTACAGCCAGCCGGCGTGGCTCTGGATGCCGTGGATGTAGAACAGCGCCGCGGTGGCCCCGGGCACCGTCCACCGGTGCAGGGCGAGCGCGGTGCCGTCGGCCGCGGTCAGCATGGTGATGCCAGGCATGTCCCTCCCCCTTCAGTACCGGACGAGGTTGACGTCCGGGTCGAGCCGGACGTCGACCAGGAGCGGGCCGTCGAGTGTCGGCACGAGCTCCCCGACGGCGTCGATCTCCTCGGCCTTGCGGACGGTCAGCGCCCGCGCGCCCATGACCGTGGCCAGGTCGGCGAGGTCCGGCCAGGCGAAGGCCGAGTGGGCCGGGTCGTAGCCGTGGTTCTTCAGCTTGTAGTGCTCGGCGCCGTAGGCCCCGTCGTTGAGGACGAGCACGACGATCGGCAGTTTCTGGCGCACCGCGGTGGTGAGCTCCGCCAGGTGCATCATGAAACCGCCGTCTCCGACGGTGGCGACCACGGGCCGGTCCTCGCCCGCCATCGCCGCGCCGATGGCCCCGGCCAGACCGAGCCCGATCGAACCGAACGCGCCCATGACGGTGAAGTGCAGCGGGTCCGCCACCCGCAGATAGGGCCAGACACCCACGTCGAACCGGCCGATGTCACTGACCACCGTGCGCCGTTCGGGCAGCACCCGGTCCAGACGGATCATGGCCGAGCGGATGTCCACGGTGTCCGGGCCGCTGAGGTCGGCGAAGTCCTCCTGCGGCGAGTAGGCCGCCATCGCCTTCTCGATCCGCTCGGCCCAGTGACGCTTCCCGGCGGCCGGAAGCACCTCGTCCAGCAGCGAGTTCATCGCCTCCGCGGTCAGCCGGGCGTCCCCGGCCACGCATTCGTCGACCGGCGTGTACGAGCCGAACCGCGCCGGGTCGATGTCCACGTGCACGACCTTCTTGCCCCTGAACAGGTCGCCGTTGAGCGCGGTCCACATGTTGAGGCCGGCGCCGAAGGCGATCACGCAGTCGGACTCGGCGATGGCCGCGCCCGCGACGCTGTGCGCGAGGCTGCCGAAGATGCCGATGTCGCGCGGGTGACCGGCGAACAGCTCCTTGGCCAGCACGGTCGTCGCCAGCGCCGCGCCGAGGCGGTCGGCGAGGCCCATCAGACTGTCCCGTGCCCCCGAGGTGGCCGCGCCGTGCCCGGCCAGGATCAGGGGACGCTGCGCCGAGGTGACCAGACCGAGCGCGCGGTCCAGCGCCTCCGGGAGCGGCCCCGCCGCGGCCGGCGGCGCCAAGGGGAGCGCCACCGGCGCCTGCTCGCCCGCCTCCGCCTGCATGAAGGCGATGGGAATGTTCAGCACGACCGGCCGCCGCTCGGCGACGATCCGCCGCAGCGCCCGGTTGAGGTCGCGGACGAGCGACGCGGGCTCGTAGACCTTCTCGTAGCCGGCGCCCGCCGCGGCGGTGGCGGTCTCGATGTCGAAGTGGTGGAAATGGCTGGGCACCGGCGGCGGGTCGCCCGTGATCAGCAGGACGTGGCTGCGGTTGCGGACGGCTTCGACCAGTGAGGTCAGCGTGTTGGTGAACGCGGGCCCGTGCGTCACCGAGGCCATGCCGACCTTGCCGGACATGCGGGCGTAGCCGTCGGCCATGGCGACCGCGCCCGCCTCGTGGGTCACCGCGACGAAACGCCCTCCGGTGTCCGCGAACGCGGGCAGGTAGAGCAGGTTGGCGTTGCCCATCAGCCCGAAGACGGTGTCGACGCCATGCCGGGCCAGCGCATCCGCCAGCGCTTGGAAGACCTTCATCCTTGTCCTTCGATCGTGGTGGGCGCGAGCCAGCCGGGCTCGTCGCGGTCCACCGGGGCGAGAGCCGGTGCCGGTGCGCCCCGCAGCAGGGAACGCAGGTGGTTGCCCGTGATCAGCACGGTGGTGCCCGCACAGGTCTGTTCGACGACCATCCGCCGGGCGCGGACCTGTGGATGCCGCACCACCTGGGTCAGATCGTGCAGGGGGGCGGCCGGGAGCCCGGCGGTCGCCGCCGCCTCGACGACCACGGAGACCGGGCCGCCGGCCTCGGGCAGCGGCCGGTCCGTGTCGGCGATGACCGTCCCGTCCTCCGCTTCCACCAACTGCGGTGCCCCTGCCGGAACGTCGTCGAACCACCGGTCCTGGGTCGCCCACACCGCCGCGTCGAACAACGCCACGTCGGCGGCGGCCCCCGCGCCCGTGCGCAGGCGGACGTAGGACGCCACGGTGGCGGCCGCGGCGGCCAGATAGGCCCCCAGTACGTCCGCGCTGGAGACCGGGGTGCGTTGTGGCGTGCCGGTCGCGCCGCCCACCAGGTGCATCACCCCGGATTCGGCCTGGATCACCGTGTCGACGCTGCGGTCGGCCGCGGCCAGGCCGTGGCCGGTCACCGCGCAGTGCACGACGGCGTGCCGGGGGAGTATCTGCTCCGGCGCGATGCCGCCCGCGGCGAGGGTGTCGGCCGCGAGGTTGGTGAGCAGGATGTCGGAGTCCGCGATCAGCCCGTCGAACGTGCTCCGGTCGCCGGGATCGCCCAGGTCGAGTCGGCAGGAACGTTTGCCCGCGTTGTTGACCACGTACAGATAGCCGACCGAACCGACGCGCTGGGCCAGGTGCCGGGAGCCCTCGCCCTGCGGCGGCTCGACCTTCAGTACGTCGGCGCCCAGTTGCGCGAGCAGCCGGCCCGCGTGCGGTCCGGCCGTGTAGGAGCCGACCTCCAGCAGCCGGACCCCTCTCAACGGCGGGCTCCCGCGCGGGATCGGCTCCCACAGGCGGCCCTGCCGGGGGCGTGATCCGGTGGTGTGCACGGTCGGCACCAGCGAGCGCAGCGGACTGCCGGGCTCGCCGAGCGGGTCGGTCGTCAGACCGCGTCGCCGGGCCGCGGTGCTGCGCCGCACGTCGTCGGCGGTCGCGATCCGCGCGGACGGAATGCCCTTCGCACGCAGCAGGGCCACCAGGGTGTCGGCCTGGTGGCCGGCGGTCCACTCGCCGAGGACGGCGTCGAGCTCGTCGGCGTGCCGCACGCGGGCGGCGGTGTCGGTGAAACGGGGGTCGTCGACGAGCTCCGGCCGTCCCGCGAGCGTTGCCAGCCGCCGCCACATCGTCTCGCCCATGGTGCAGACGACCACGGGGGCGTCACGGCAGGGGTAGATGTTCCAGGGAGCGGCCATGCCGTGCCGGTTGCCCGTGCGTCGTGGCGGACGGCCGGCGAGGGCGACGCTCGGCAGGATGGTGCCGACATGGGTGAGGAGACTGTCGAACTCTGCGATGTCCCAGTAGTCGCCACCGGCGCCGCGCGTACGACCGATGAGCTGGGCGGTGACGGCGATCAGGCCGGACAGCGCGGCGGTGCGGGAGGCGAGGCCGACGGTGGAAGTGACTGTGGGTCCCCCTTCGGCACCGGTCGCCGCAGTCAGCCCGGCCAGTGACTGAAGGGTCCGTTCGGTGGCCGGCGCGTCACGTAAGGGGCCGGTGAGACCGAACGCGCTCAGCCGCACCGTGACCAGCTCGGGGTACGCATCGAGCAGTCCCCGGGGATCGAGTCCGCGTGCGGCGAGGTGATCGCCGCCCCGAGCGTCGCACACCAGCACATCGGCACCGTCCAGCAGCCGGTCCGCCTCGTCCCATCCGGCCGACGGTGCCAGGCCGGTCCGCAGCCAGCGCTCGAACCCTCCTGTGGGCGGCGGGCGTTCGCCCACGGGGATCGCCCGGGCCCCGAGATCCACGAGCAGTTTGACCAGCAGCGCGGCCGTGGTGTCATGGCCCGCCGCGATGACGGTGATGCCGTTCAACGGCTGTGCCGTTGTCATTCAAGCCCCCCTCGCACCGCCTGCATCCGCCCTTGCACGGTCCGGCATCGCCTCGCACGGCGCGCAGCCGTTACCGTCGCCGTCGGCTGTGACGCAGTCCTTGCCTGCCTTGCCGGATATCGCATCGGCGGGTCCGTCCGGCCGCCGGCGGTCTCTCGTCGGATCAATGATTTCGGTACCGGTCGGCATTCGCCCGACCGGTCGCCGGGCGGCTTTCCGTTCATCCGGTCCCACATGATCACGTCGGGGGCGACCGTATCACCGGTGTCACTGTCGAAACCACTGTCGGATTCGAGGGATCGGCATCGGGCGGCCGTACCTCAAGGTGGCACGGCAATCAACAAGGTCCAGCGAAAGATTGCGTATGACCGCATCTTTTTGTGGATTGCAGGAAGCTGCCAGGTGACCGATTTAGTCCGACAGATATGCATTTTTAGAGCTCCGTCGTGTGATCCGCGTCACGTTGAACATGAGTTGACGCAAGATCTTTTCCGCTGGCACTCTGATCGAGAAGTTGCTTCTGGAAGATGCATGAATAGCGGCCGTTAATTCTGCCGCAATCTGGAAGGGGCGTACGGGGGATGTTGTTTTCGAGTTCTTTCTGTGGATCGATCTGATGGCGGAACGCCACGTTTCCGAGCTGTCCGGTGGTGATCCGTCGGCGAATGCGCCAAAAACTGTTGAGGTAAGCGATAACGCCTTATCCGGGGCGGTGCGCCATGAAGGCCCCATCGTCGTCATAGGCGTCGCGGGCCTGTCGGGCCACGACGCCGGGGCGGCCCGGGACGCCGCGGACGAACAGGCCGCGGGCGACCGGATGGTGGAGGCGGCACGGGCGGCAGTCGAACAAGCGGGCCTCGGTCTGGACGTGCTGCGGGAAGGCCGTACAGCGGTGGTCACCGGCGCGGGAGGCCGGGCCACCGGCTTCTCCGGCCGGATCGCCGCCGCCCTCGGCCTGACCGGTGCGTCGATCTCCCTGGACATCACCGACGCACCCGCACTGACCGCCCTTCACCTCGCGGCCCAGTCGTTGCGCTCGGGCGAGTGCTCCTACGCGCTGGCCGGTGCCGAACTGGACGACGGCGTCGGTGCGTTGCTGCTGACCCATGAGTCCGGCCTGGCCTCCACCGGGGCCTCGGCGCTCGCCGTGGTCAGCGGCTCGGCCGTGGGTCACGCCCCGGCACAGGACGACCGGGCGCGGGTGATCGGTCAAGCGCTCAAGGCTGCCTGTCTGGGGCCGGACGAGACCGCGACCCAGTCGGTCGGCGGGCTGGCCGGAGTGATCGAAACCGTGCTCGCCGGGCTTACCGGCGATTCCGAACGCTCCGGAGGTCCCGGACCGCGGCGACCCACGGGTGTATCGGAGTTCGGCGCCGACGGCACCGCCGCGCATGTGGTCCTGGACGACCCCCGCACCATGACGGACCGGACCCAACTTCCCTGGGTGGTCTCTGCCTTGAGCCCACAGGCCCTCCAGGCAAGGGCCGCGAGCCTGGCCGTCCACCTCGACGCCGCACCGGCCGCACCCGCCGATGCCGCCCACACGCTGCTGACGGTCCCGCCCGCCCGCCACCGGGCGGTCGTCGTGGGGGCCGGCCGGGCCGCGATGCGCCAGGGACTGCGGACGCTCGCCACCGGCGGCGACGCACCCCACCTCGTACGCGGCACCGCGAGCGGGTCACGACGCCCTGTGTTCGTCTTCCCCGGACAGGGTTCGCAGTGGATCGGCATGGCCGTCGAACTGCTCGACTCCTCCGAGGTCTTCCGCGACAGCGTGCACGCCTGCGCCGAGGCACTGTCCGAGTTCGTCGACTGGTCGCTGATCGACGTGCTGCGCGAGGCACCGGGCGCGCCACCACTGCGCCGCGTCGACGTCCTGCAGCCCACGCTGTGGGCGACGATGGTCTCGCTGGCCGAGGTCTGGCGCTCGTACGGAGTGGAACCCGCGGCCGTGGTGGGGCACTGCTACGGGGAGATCGCCGCCGCCCAAGTGGCGGGCGGTCTGGACCTGCGCGACGCCGCGCGGCTGCTGGCGCGGCGCAGCCGCGCATGGCTGCGGCTGGTCGGCAAGGGCACCGTGATCTCGGTCGGCACATCCGCCCAGGACATCACCAGCCGCATGACGGCCTGGCCCGACGCGGTGGAGCTGGCCGCGGTCAACGGCCCGCGATCGGTGGCACTGTCGGGACCGCCCGACGCGCTGGACGGCATCGTCGCCGAACTCACCGCACAGGGCGTCTACGCCAAGCGGATCCCCGGCGTCGAGACCGTCGGGCACTGCTCCCAGGTCGACACGCTGCGCGAACACCTGCTGGAGGTACTCCGGCCGGTCTCGCCGAGGAGTTCCGTCGTTCCGTTCCATTCCACCGTGGACGGCGAACAGCGGGACACGGCAACGCTGGACACGGACTACTGGTACCTCAACACCCGCAGCCAGGTGCGGTTCCACGACGCCGTACGGTCGCTGCTCGTCGCCGGGCACCGGACGTTCATCGAGGTCAGCCCGCATCCGTTGCTCGGCATGTCCATCGAGGACACGGCCGCCGAGCTCGGCATAGGGGACGTGGCCGTGCTGGGCACGCTACGACGCGGCCAGGGGGACACCCACCGGGTGCTCGTCTCCGTGGCCGAGGCGTACGTCCGTGGCGTCGACGTCGACTGGTCCCCCGCCTTCACCGGAACGACCCCCCGGCGGATCGACCTGCCGGCTCTCGTGGACTTCACCACCGATGCCGAAGCGTCCTGGACGGACCGCGTCAGGGCGCTGCCCGAGGCCGACCGGGCGGACGCCGTGGCAGACCTCGTCCGCCGCGCGCTCACCGAGGTGCTCGCATCGGGCTCCACCGATGTCTTCGAGGCCGATACCGCGTTCAAGGAGATGGGCCTCAGCTCGCTGAGCGCCGTTCAACTGCGCAACAGGCTCAGGGAATTCACCGGACTGCATCTGCCCGCTACGATCGCCTTCGACCATCCCACCCCCGCCGCGCTGGCCCGCCATCTGCGGACCACGCTCTTCGAGAACACCGAGGGCCGACAGCATCCGGAGCGTCCCGAGGTCGCGCTCCTGGCGGCCCTGGAACAGGCCGACTCGGCACTGGAGCGGCTGTCGGCCGACAGCGACTTCGCCGGGCAGATCGAGGAACGTCTGAAGTCCCTGACGGACAGGGCCAAGAGGATGGGGCACGCGGCCCCGGAGGACTCCGCCGCCGACCGGTTCGCTTCGGCCGACGACGACGAGATGTTCGCCCTCATCGAAGAGCGGTTCGGCATCTCCTGAGCCACCCCGCACACCACACACCACACACTGCACACCACACACCACCGCAGATTCCTGGCGTCGTTTTCCCGACCCCTCAGAGCACTCGCCGAACCGAACGAACGGTGCCGGTGGCTGTAGGAGTCCGCAGTCAGTTCCGTGTCGTCACCGCGCGGTTCCCGCGTCGGTCATACGTAGATCCCCGCAGATCCCACCAGTCCTGAAGGCAGTCTCCCATGGCACATGAAGACAAGCTTCGCTACTTCCTCAAGCGGGTCAGCGCCGAGCTCGACGAGGCGCGGCAGCGGGTGCGTGAGCTGGAGGACGGCGAGCGCGAGCCGATCGCGATCGTGGGGATGAGCTGCCGTCTGCCCGGTGGCGTGGGATCGCCGGAGGAGTTCTGGGAGCTCCTCGACGCGGGTGTGGACGCGGTGTCGGAGTTCCCGGAGGACCGCGGCTGGGACGTGCCGAACCTCTTCGACCCCGACCCGGACGCTTCCGGCAAGTCCTACGTGCGGGAGGGCGGCTTCCTGCACGGCGCGGGCGAGTTCGACGCCGGGTTCTTCGGGATCTCGCCGCGCGAGGCACGGGCGATGGATCCGCAGCAGCGGTTGCTGCTGGAGTGTTCGTGGGAGGCGATCGAGCGGGCCCGGATGGACCCCCGCTCGCTGCACGGCAGCCGCACGGGCGTCTTCGCCGGTTCCAACTGGCAGGACTACAACACCCTCTTGCTCGGAGCGGACGAGCGGTCGCAGAGCTACCTGGCGACCGGTGCCTCCGGCAGTGTCCTCTCCGGACGGATCTCCTACTCGCTGGGCCTGGAGGGTCCGGCGATCACCGTCAACACGGCGTGCTCGTCCTCCCTGGTGGCCGTTCACCTGGCGGCGCGCGCCTTGAGGTCGGGGGAGTGCGACCTGGCCCTGGCCGGCGCCGTCACGGTGATGTCGACGCCGCAGCTGCCGGTGGCCTTCTCCCGCCAGCGGGGGCTCGCCCTGGACGGACGCTCCAAGGCGTTCTCGGACTCTGCCGACGGAATGGGCTTCGGTGAGGGTGTGGGCGTGCTGGTGCTGGAGCGGCTGTCGGCCGCCCGGCGGAACGGCCACCACGTACTGGCGGTGGTGCGGGGTTCGGCGGTGAATCAGGATGGTGCGTCGAATGGTCTGACGGCGCCGAACGGTCCGTCGCAGCAGCGGGTGATCCGGGCGGCGTTGGCGAGTGCGGGGTTGGGGCCGTCCGATGTGGATGTGGTCGAGGCACATGGCACGGGGACGCGGTTGGGTGACCCGATCGAGGCCCAGGCGCTGCTGGCTACGTACGGGCAGGACCGGGATGTCGAACAGCCCTTGTGGCTGGGGTCGGTGAAGTCGAATATCGGTCATGCGCAGGCTGCCGCTGGTGTGGCCGGTGTGATCAAGATGGTCATGGCGATGCGGGCCGGTGTGTTGCCGAGGACGTTGCACGTGGAGGAAGCGTCGTCCGAGGTGGACTGGTCGTCGGGTGCGGTGCGGTTGTTGACCGAGGCGCGGGACTGGCCGGTGGTGGAGGGCCGTCCGCGGCGGGCGGGGGTGTCGTCGTTCGGTATCAGCGGGACGAACGCGCACGTGATCATCGAGGAGGCCCCGGTGGTCGAACCGCTGGTGGGAGAGCCTGCCTCGGGCGTGGTGCCGTGGGTCGTCTCGGGGCGTACGGAAGACGCGCTGCGCGAGCAGGCGGGGCGGTTGGCTTCGTTCGTGTCGAGTCGGGCTGGTATGAGCCTGGCTGATGTGGGTTGGTCGTTGGCGTCGACGCGGAGTGCGTTCGAGCGTCGTGCGGTGGTACTCGGATCGGAGCCTGGGGAGTTCGTCGCGGCCCTTTCCGCTGTGGCGGAGGGGCGTTCGGTGGCGAACGCGGTGACGGGTTCCGTGGGTTCCGGACGGCTGGGGTTTGTTTTCGCTGGTCAGGGGAGTCAGCGGTTGGGTATGGGCCGGGGGTTGTATGAGCGGTTCCCGGTGTTTGCGGAGGCGTTTGACGAGGTCTGCGCGGGTCTGGATCCGGGGCTGGGGGATGTGGTCTTCGGTTCGGATGCGGAGGCGTTGGATCGGACGGTGTGGGCTCAGGCGGGGTTGTTCGCGCTTGAGGTGGCGTTGTTCCGGTTGTTCGAGTCCTGGGGTGTGAAGCCTGGCTATCTGATCGGTCATTCGATTGGTGAGTTGGCGGCTGCTCATGTGGCGGGTGTGTGGTCGCTTGAGGATGCGTGCCGGGTGGTGGCTGCGCGGGGCCGGTTGATGCAGGCGTTGCCTGCCGGTGGTGCGATGGCGGCGGTGCAGGCCGACCCCGCGGAGATCGCTGACCTGCTGGGCGATGACCTGGTGGTGGCGTCGGTGAATGCCCCGGGGCAGATCGTGGTCTCCGGGGCTGAGGTTTCCGTCGACCGTGTGGTGGCTGCGGTGAAGGGGCGGGGTGGTCGTGCGCGTCGTCTGGCGGTGTCGCATGCGTTTCATTCGCCGTTGATGGAGCCGATGCTGGAGGAGTTCCGGCAGGTTCTCAAGACGGTGGAGTTCCGTACCCCGACGCTGCCGGCAGTCTCCAACGTGACAGGTACGTGGGTTGACCCGCAGGAATGGTGCTCGCCCGAGTACTGGGTGCGGCAGGTCCGCGAGCCCGTCCTTTTCGCTGACGGTGTGCGTACTCTCCTTGACGCGGGTGTCACGACCTGGGTGGAGCTCGGGCCCGCAGGGGCTCTGACTTCGATGGTCGCTCACTGCGCCGACACCGAACACATCGCCACTGCGGCCGCACTACGCCCCGGTCATGACGATGTATCCACGGTCCTGGCAGCCCTGGCCACAGTCCACGTCAACGGCCACGCTGTCGACTGGTCGCCCTTCTTCCCCCACGCCCGCACCGTCGATCTCCCCACCTACGCCTTCCAGCACCAGCACCACTGGCTTGACGTACGCCCCCTGTTCACCACCTCGACGTCGGGACAGGGCGACGCATGGCGTTACCGCATCGACTGGCGTCGGCGCGTGGCAGGCGGTTCCGGCAGCCTCTCGGGCCGCTGGCTGCTGCTGGTGCCCGAACTGAACCGGCCGGAGCCGTGGACGGTCGGCGCCGAGCAGATGCTGTCCGACTACGGCTGTGAAGTGGTCCGCGTGCAGGTCGGGGCTGCGGAGAACCGGACGGCCCTGGTCGCCGCCGTGCGTGAGGCGGTCGCAGGGCGTCGGATCGACGGGGTCCTGAGCCTGCTGGCGCTCGACGACCGGCCTCACCCGGAGGAGGACGTGGTGTCCGCCGGACTGGTCGCCGTGGCGCACACCGTGCAGGTCTGTGAAGAACTCGGCATCGGGCCGCTGTGGGTCGCCACCCGACACGCTGTCTCCGCCGACGGCGCCGACGGTCCGGCGCAGGCTTCGCAGGCTCAGATCTGGGGCCTCGGCCGGGTCGCCGCCCTGGAGAAGCCGCAGCTGTGGGCCGGGCTCATCGACCTTCCCGCACACGCCGACGACCGTATGCGAGGCCTCGTCGCGGACGTGCTCTCCGCGCCGGAAGCAGAAGACCAACTGGCCGTTCGCGAGAGCGGCGTCCTCGTCCGCCGCATGGTGCGCACCACCGCGCCGGCCACGGCCGAGGGCTGGCAGCCGAGCGGCACCGTGCTGGTGACCGGCGGTACCGGTGGCGTGGGCGCCAACATCGCGCGCCGACTGGTCACACAGGACATCGAGCACTTGGTGCTGGTCAGCAGGCGTGGACCGGAGGCCCCCGGGGCCGCGGCGCTGCTGGAGGAGCTGGCGGCATCCGGAATCCCCGTGACCATCGAGGCATGCGACGTCACCGACGCCGCCGCCGTGCGGAGGCTGATCGAGGCCGTCTCCGCCGACCGGCCGTTGAGCGCGGTGATCCACGCCGCGGGCACGCTGGACGACTGCCTCATCGACGCGCTGACGCCGCAGCGCTTCGCAGGCGCGCTGGACGTCAAGATCAAGGGCGCGCTCAACCTGCACGAGTGCGTCAAGGACGCACATCTGGTCCTCTTCTCCTCGCTCGCCGGGACCACCGGCACCAAGGGCCAGGGCAACTACGCCGCGGCCAACGCCTTCCTCGACGCGCTTGCCGAACAGCGTCGTGCGGAAGGCCTGCCGGCGACCTCGGTCGCATGGGGTGCCTGGCAGGGCGAGGGCATGGTCGCAGACGAGGCCGTCGCCAGCCGGACCCGCCGCTACGGCCTGCCGTTGATGAGCCCGGCGCAGGCCGTCGAGGCCCTGTGGCAGGTCATGGCCGAACCGGGGGCCGCGCACATCGTGGCGGACATCGACTGGCCCCGGTTCGCCGTCGACTTCACCGCGTCGCGTCCGAGCCGGCTCATCGCCGATCTGCCCGAGGTGCGGTCGCTCGGCGACCTCGGCGTGGCCGAGCAGAGCACCGGGATGCTGGACGCGCTGGCCGGGATGACCGAGGCCGAACGCGGACAGGCGCTGCTCGACCTGGTGCAGGAGCTGGTCACCACCGTGCTCGGGCACGACTCACGGGCCCCGATAGGTCCCGACAGTTCTTTCCACAACATCGGCTTCGACTCGCTGACCGCCGTGGAGCTGCGCAACCTCCTCGCCGTCCACATCGGAGTGAAGCTGCCCGCGACCCTCGTCTACGACTACCCGACGCTCGCGTCCCTGGCCGACCACCTACGGGAACACTTGGCCTTCGACGACCCGGACACGGTGGGCGGCCTGTTCGCCGAACTGGACGCGCTGGGTTCGAAACTCGCGGCCGCGGAACTGAGCGAGGACGACCGTTCCCGCGTCACCCGCAGGCTCAAGGAGATGCAGTCCGCCTGTGCTCCGCAGCCGGACGCCTCACGTGATCTCCAGTCGGCCTCCCGTGCCGAGGTGCTCGACTTCCTCACCAACGAGCTCGGAATCTCTCGATGACAGTTGACCGCCTTCGACGGCCGCCGGATGCCCCGCGCAGGTAGCCATGCCGACCACCGAACCCGATCGACGCACCGGAAGCGGGACCATCAATGCCCAACGATGAAGAGCTGCTCGACTACTTGAAGCAAACCGCCGCGAATCTCCACGAGGCGCGGCAGCGGGTGCGTGAGCTGGAGGACGGCGAGCGCGAGCCGATCGCGATCGTGGGGATGAGCTGCCGTCTGCCCGGTGGTGTACGTACGCCGGAGGAGTTCTGGGAGCTCCTCGACGCGGGTGTGGACGCGGTGTCGGAGTTTCCGGAGGACCGCGGCTGGGACCTGGAGAACCTGTTCGACCCGGACCCGGACGCGCCGGGCAAGTCGTACGCACGTGAAGGCGCGTTCCTTCAGGGGGCCGGCGAGTTCGACCCGGGGTTCTTCGGGATCTCGCCGCGTGAGGCGCTGGTCATGGATCCGCAGCAGCGGTTGCTGCTGGAGTGCTCTTGGGAGGCGGTCGAGCGGGCCCGGATTGATCCCGGGGCGCTGAAGGGCAGCCGGACCGGTGTCTTCATAGGTTCCAACGGCCAGGACTACGGCACCCTGCTGCTGCGCGCGGACGAAAGGTCGCACGGCTACCTGGCCACCGCGGCGTCGGCGAGCGTGATGTCAGGGCGGATCTCCTACGCGCTGGGGCTGGAGGGCCCGGCGATCACGATCAGCACGGCCTGCTCGTCCTCGCTGGTGGGCATGCACCTGGCAGCGCGTGCGTTGCGGGCCGGGGAGTGCGAACTGGCCCTGGCCGGCGGTGTGACGGTGATGCCGACGACTCGGCTGTTCGAGGTCTTCTCCCGGCAGCGGGGCCTGTCCGCCGATGGCCGATGCAAGGCCTTCGCCGAGTCCGCCGACGGAACGGGATGGGGCGAAGGCCTGGGGATTCTGCTCCTGGAGCGGTTGTCGGACGCGCAACGCAACGGCCATCGAGTGCTGGCGGTGGTGCGGGGTTCGGCGGTGAATCAGGATGGTGCGTCGAATGGTCTGACGGCGCCGAACGGTCCGTCGCAGCAGCGGGTGATCCGGGCGGCGTTGGCGAGTGCGGGGCTTGGTCCGTCCGATGTGGACGTGGTCGAGGCGCATGGCACGGGCACCCGTCTGGGTGACCCGATCGAGGCCCAGGCCCTACTGGCTACGTACGGGCAGGGACGACCCGCGGACCGTCCGTTGTGGCTGGGGTCGGTGAAGTCGAACGTCGGTCATGCGCAGGCGGCCGCCGGTGTAGCCGGTGTGATCAAGATGGTCATGGCGATGCGGGCCGGTGTGCTGCCGAGGACGTTGCACGTGGAGGAAGCGTCGTCCGAGGTGGACTGGTCGTCGGGTGCGGTGCGACTGCTGACCGAGGCGCAGGACTGGCCCGTCGAGGACGGTCGTCCGCGCCGTGCCGGGGTGTCGTCGTTCGGCATCAGTGGGACGAACGCGCACGTGATCATCGAAGAGGCCCCGCAGGAGGACGAGCCCTCGACTGATGCTGTGGCGCCCGCGGGAGCTGTGGTGCCGTGGGTGGTGTCGGGGCGTACCGAGGATGCGCTGCGCGAGCAGGCGGGGCGGTTGGCTTCGTTCGTGTCGGACCAACCCGGCGTGAGTCTGCCTGATGTGGGTTGGTCGTTGGCGTCGACGCGGAGTGCGTTCGAGCGTCGTGCGGTGGTGGTGGGCTCGGGTCGTGGTGAGCTGCTGGCCGGTCTTTCCGCTGTGGCGGAGGGGCGTTCGGTGGCGAACGCGGTGACGGGTTCGGTTGCCGCGGGTGGTCTGGGGTTTGTTTTCGCTGGTCAGGGGAGTCAGCGGTTGGGTATGGGCCGGGGGTTGTATGAGCGGTTCCCGGTGTTCGCGGAGGCGTTTGACGAGGTCTGCGCGTCTCTGGATCCGGGGCTGCGTGAGGTGGTCTTCGGTTCGGACGCAGAGACATTGGATCGGACGGTGTGGGCTCAGGCAGGGTTGTTCGCGCTTGAGGTGGCGTTGTTCCGGCTGTTCGAGTCCTGGGGTGTCAAGCCTGGCTATCTCATTGGTCATTCGATTGGTGAGTTGGCGGCTGCTCATGTGGCGGGTGTGTGGTCGCTTGAGGATGCGTGCCGGGTGGTGGCTGCGCGAGGCCGCTTGATGCAGGCGTTGCCCGCTGGCGGTGCGATGGCGGCGGTGCAGACCGACCCCGCGGAGATCACTGACCTGCTCGGCGATGACCTGGTCGTGGCGTCGGTGAACGCACCGGGGCAGATCGTGGTCTCCGGCGCTGAGGCGGCGGTGGACCGTGTGGTGGCTGCGGTGAAGGGGCGGGGTGGTCGTGCGCGTCGTCTGGCGGTGTCGCATGCGTTTCATTCGCCGTTGATGGAGCCGATGCTGGAGGAGTTCCGGCAGGTTCTCAAGACGGTGGAGTTCCGTAAGCCGACGCTGCCGGCAGTCTCCAACGTGACAGGTACGTGGGTTGACCCGCAGGAATGGTGCTCGCCCGAGTACTGGGTGCGGCAGGTCCGCGAGCCCGTCCTCTTCGCCGACGGCGTGCGCACTCTTCTCGACGCGGGTGTCACGACTTGGGTGGAGCTCGGGCCGGCAGGGGCTCTGACCTCGATGGTCGCCCACTGCGCCGACACCGAAAACGTTGCCACTGCGGCTGCACTTCGCCCCGGTCACGACGATGTATCCACGGTCCTGGCAGCCCTGGCCACAGTCCACGTCAACGGTCACACCGTCGACTGGTCCCCCCTCTTCCCTCACACCCGCACCATCGACCTGCCCACCTACGCCTTCCAGCACCAGCACTACTGGGTACGTACCGGCGCGAGTGGTGCCCAGCCGGCGGAGGTCGGTCTCGCCGATGTGCGTCATCCGCTGCTGGGTGCCGCCGTCAGCATCGCGGGTGACGACAAGGTCGTGCTCACCGGACGACTCTCCCTGCGCACCCACCCGTGGCTGGCCGACCACACCGTGCTGGGTTCGGTGCTGTTGCCCGGTACCGCGTTCGTCGAGCTCGGCATCCGGGCCGGTGACGAGGCGGGCTGCCCCGTCCTACAGGACCTCACCCTGCATCAGCCGTTGGTGATTCCACAGCGGGGTTCGGTGCAGGTTCAGGTGGCCGTCGGCGCGCTCGAGAGCGACGGCAGGCGCGCGCTCACCGTGCACTCGCGGCCGTACGACGAGGCCGCCGAGCACGAGTGGACGCAGCATGCGAGCGGCCTGTTGGCTCCCGGCCGCGCTCCGGAGCCTCTTCTCCCGGCCGCCGCCCCGTGGCCACCGGCACAGGCACAGGCCGTCGACCTCGGCGACTTCTACGCGGGGCTGGCCGAGCACGGTTACCACTACGGCCCGCTGTTCCAGGGCCTGCGGGCCGTGTGGCGGCAGGCCGACGAGATCTACGCCGAGGTCACGCTGCCCGAGACGGCCGGTGCCGAGGCGGCCAGGTTCGGCATGCATCCGGCCCTGCTCGACGCGGCCCTCCACGCGGCCCGGCTGGGCGGGTTCCACGAGCAGCCCGATGCGAAGTACCTCCCCTTCGCCTGGTCCGGTGTGGCCTTGCGGACCCGGGGTGCCACCGCCGTGCGGGTGCGGATCTCCCGGGCGGGCACCGATGCCGTCCGGCTGGACGTCACCGACACCGCGGACCGGCCGGTGCTGGCCGTCGACTCGCTGACCCTGCGACCGGTGTCCGCCGCGCAGCTCGGCACCGGAACACACGATGCGCTGTTCCGGCTCGACTGGACGCCGGTGCCCGCCGCCGACGGCTCCGGGCTGCACGTCGTCACCGCCGGCAGCCTGCGGGAGGCGGAGGCCCTCGCCCGTGGCGCCGACGTCGTGGTGGTGCCGTGCTTCGACGCCGGCACCGTTCATCAGGCCACCCACGAGGCGCTGGCCCTGCTGCAGGGCTGGCTGGCCGCCGACACCGGCGCGAAACTGGCGCTGCTCACTCATGGTGCCGTCGCCGTCGCCGGCGAGGTGCGCGATCTGGCCCACGCGCCGCTGTGGGGGCTGGTCCGTACCGCCCAGACCGAGCACCCCGACCGTTTCGTCCTCATCGATGTGGACGACCCCCGGCCCGCGGCGGACGCCCTTGCCGCCGCCGTCGCCACCGGAGAGCCCCAACTGGCGGTCCGTGACGGCGCGGTCCTGGTGCCCCGGCTCGCCGCCGTCACCACCACGCAGCAGGCATCGCCCGAGTGGAACCCCGACGGCACCGTGCTGATCACCGGCGGATCCGGGGCTCTCGCCGGGCTGGTGGCCGCGCACGTGGTGCGGAGTCTGGGCGTACGCAGGCTGATCCTCGCGAGCCGCAGCGGCAGGCCGGCCGCCGGCACCGAGCTGCTCGACGCGGAGATCACCTCGGTGCGTTGCGACGTGTCCGACCGTGACGCCCTCGCCGGGCTGCTCGCGTCGGTGCCCGCCGCGCATCCGCTGACTGCGGTCGTGCACACCGCCGGTGTGCTGGACGACGGCGTCCTCCACGCCCTGACACCCGAGCGCATCGACACCTCCTTTGCCGCGAAGGTCGACGGGGCCCGGCACCTGCACGAGCTGACGGCCGGCCTGGACCTGGCGGCGTTCGTGCTGTTCTCCTCGGCATCGGGCGTCCTCGGCTCCGCCGGCCAGGGCAACTACGCGGCCGCGAACGCCTACCTGGACGCGCTGGCGACCCATCGCCGGGCGCTGGGCCTGCCCGCGGTCTCGCTCGCCTGGGGGCTGTGGGCCGAGCACGGAAGCATGGCCCGGGACCTCGGTGACACCGAGCTGACCCGGATCTCCCGGATCGGCGTCGCCGCGCTGACCTCCGAGGAGGGCATGCGGCTGTTCGACGCCGGACGGTCCTCCGAGCACGCGGTGCTGGTGCCGATGCGGGTGGACAAGGCGATGCTGCGCGAGCGACGGGACCAGCTCCCGGTGCCGATGCGCGGCCTGGTCCGGGGAGCGGACCGTGTCCGGCGGAGCTCCCCGGCGGCCGGTGGGCTCGCCGGGGTGTCCGGCGCCGACCGTTCGCGGATGGTGCTCAACATCGTGCGTACCGCCGTCGCCGACACGCTCGGCTACAACGCCGCCGACGGCGTGCGGCCCGACCAGAACCTGCACCAGGCGGGCTTCGACTCCCTCACCGCGGTGGAGTTCCGCAACCGGCTCGCCGCGGCCACCGGCCTGCGGCTGCCCGCCACCCTGACGTACGACTACCCCAGCCCCCGGGCCATCGCCGAGCACGTGCTGGAGCTCCTGACCGTCGCGGAGCCCGAAGCTCCGGTGGTCGCCAGGGCCCCCGCACCGGCCGACGACGACCCGGTCGTCATCGTGGGCATGGCCGGTCGCTACCCCGGAGGCGTCCGCACCCCCGAGGACCTGTGGGACCTGGTCCTCTCCGGTGGTGACGGGATCTCCGAATGGCCGGCCGACCGCGGTTGGGACGTGCACGGCCTGTTCGATCCCGACCCCGACGCCGCGGGCAAGTCGTACGTGCGCGAGGGCGGATTCCTGCACGACGCGGCCCGGTTCGACGCCGGGTTCTTCGGGATCTCGCCCCGCGAGGCCCTGGCGATGGACCCCCAGCAGCGGTTGTTGCTGGAATGTTCGTGGGAGGCGCTGGAGCAGGCGGGTATCGATCCCACCGCTCTCAAGGGCAGCCGGACCGGGGTGTACGCGGGTGTGATGTACCACGAGTACGCCTCCCGGCTGGGTGCGTCTCCCGAGGGGTACGAGGGCACGCTCGGCACCGGAAGCGCGGGCAGCATCGCCTCGGGCCGCATCTCCTACACGTTCGACTTCGTCGGACCGGCGGTCACCGTGGACACCGCGTGTTCGACCTCCCTGGTGGGGCTGCACCTGGCCGCCCAGTCGCTGCGGGCCGGGGAATGCGAACTGGCCCTGGCGGGCGGCGTGACGGTGATGCACACTCCGCGTCCGTTCGTCGAGTTCTCCCGCCAGCGAGGGCTGGCCGCCGACGGCCGCAGCAAGGCGTTCGCCAAGGCCGCCGACGGTGTGGCCTGGGGCGAGGGCGTCGGGATCCTCGTGCTGGAGCGGTTGTCGGACGCTCGGCGCAACGGCCATGAGGTGCTGGCGGTGGTGCGGGGTTCGGCGGTGAACCAGGATGGTGCGTCGAATGGTCTGACGGCGCCGAACGGTCCGTCGCAGCAGCGGGTGATCCGGGCGGCGTTGGCGAGTGCGGGGCTGGGTCCGTCCGATGTGGATGTGGTCGAGGCCCATGGGACGGGCACCCGGCTGGGTGACCCGATCGAGGCCCAGGCGCTGCTGGCCACGTACGGGCACGGACGGCCCGCGGACCGTCCGCTGTGGCTCGGATCGGTGAAGTCGAACATCGGACACACCCAGGCTGCTGCTGGTGTGGCCGGTGTGATCAAGATGATCAAGGCGATGCGGACCGGTGTGCTGCCGAGGACGCTGCACGTGGACGAGCCGACGCCGGACGTCGACTGGTCCTCCGGCACCGTGCGGCTGCTCACCTCGCAGCAGGACTGGCCCGTGGGCGACGGTCGCCCGCGCCGCGCGGGGGTGTCCTCATTCGGCATCAGCGGGACCAACGCGCACGTGATCCTCGAGCAGGCGCCAGAGGAACGGCCGGCCGACGCCGAAGCACCCGTCGTCGGCGTGGTGCCGTGGATGGTGTCGGGCCGTACCGAGGAGGCACTTCGGGCGCAGGCCGCCCGGCTGGCCGGGCATGTGTCGGCCCGTCCGGAGCTGAGCGCCCTCGACGTGGGGTGGTCGTTGGTGTCCACCCGCAGCGCGTTCGAGCACCGCGCGGTGGTGGTGGGCCGGGACCGGGAGGAATTGCTGGCGCGCCTGTCGGCGGTCGCCGCCGATGGCGCCCACCCGGCTGTGACCGCCGGTGACGACGGCGTGGTCATGGTGTTCGCCGGCCAAGGATGTCAATGGGCAGGCATGGGCACGGCGTTGCTGGAGTCGTCGCCGGTCTTCGAGGAGTCGATGCGGCGGTGCGCCGACGCCCTGGCACCGTTCGTCGATTTTGAGTTGACGGACGTCCTGGGTGACGAGGCGGCCCTGTCCCGGGTCGATGTCGTGCAACCCGCGCTGTGGGCGGTGATGGTCTCGCTCGCCGAGCTCTGGCGCTCCTGTGGCGTCACGGTCGCCGCGGTGATCGGGCATTCGCAGGGTGAGATCGCGGCCGCCGCCGTTTCCGGTGCGTTGTCTTTGGAGGATGCCGCGCGGGTGGTGGCGCTGCGGAGCCGGCTGATCGCGGAGAAGTTGTCGGGTCTGGGTGGGATGGTGTCGGTCGCCCTGCCTCGCGATGAAGTCGATGCGATGGTGGGGGCGTTTCCGGGGGTGTCGGTCGCGGCGGTCAACGGTGCCTCGTCCACCGTGGTCTCCGGCGATGTCGCCGGGCTGGACGGCATGCTGGCCACCTGCGTGGAACAGGGCGTACGCGCCCGGCGGATCGACGTGGACTACGCCTCGCATTCCGCGCAGGTGGAGTTGATCCGGGAGGAGTTGCTTTCCCTGCTCGCCGGTATCTCCCCGCAGGCGTCGGAGGTCCCGTTCGTGTCGACGGTGACCGGTGAGCGGATCGATACCGCTGAGCTGGGGCCGGAGTACTGGTACCGCAACCTGCGGCAGACCGTCGAGTTCCGGGCCGGTGTCGAGCACCTGCTGGGCCTGGGCCACGATGTCTTCCTGGAGTCCAGCCCGCACCCGGTGCTGACGGTGGGCATCGAGGAGACCGCCGACCGGGTCGTCGTACTGGAGAGCCTGCGCCGTGGCGAGGGCGATCTCACCCGGATGGTCACGGCGGCCGCCGAAGCCTGGACCCGCGGTGTGACGATCGACTGGACGCCGTTCGTCGCCGGTGGCCACCGGGTGGAGCTGCCCACCTACGCCTTCCAGCACCGGCACCACTGGCTCGATGCCGCGCCCGGACAGACAGGCGACGTGGCCGCGGTCGGGCTGGGGGAGGCCGGACACGCGCTGGCACCCGTGACGGTGGAGCTGCCGGGCGGACAGTCGGTGTGGACCGGACAGCTGTCGACGCGGACCGTGCCCTGGCTGGCCGATCACACGGTCCTGGGATCGGTGCTGCTGCCCGGTACGGCCTGGGTGGAGCTGGCGCTGCACGCCGGTCACCAGGTCGGCCTCGGGTGCGTGGAGGAACTGACCCTGCAGGCCCCGCTGGTGCTGGACGGGACGGCCCCCGCACAGATACGGGTGGTGGTCACCGAAACCGGCGACGCCGACCGCCGGGCGGTGTCGATGCACTCGCGGGGCGCGGACGGGACCTGGACGACGCATGCGGAGGGATTCCTCGGCGTCGAGGGGCCCCGGCCGGACGACCTCCTCGTGTGGCCGCCGGCCGGGGCGACCCCGATCGACGTCGACGGCTTCTACGAGACCCTCGAGGTGGCCGGCTACCACTACGGGCCGGTCTTCCGCGGCCTGCGGCGCGCCTGGCGGGCGGGCGACGAGGTGTTCGCCGAGATCGAGCTGCCCGAGGGCACCGGTCCCGACGGCTACGGCATCCACCCCGGGCTGTTCGACGCGGCCCTGCACGCCCTCGCCTGCGAGGGGAGGACGGCCGCGCACGGCCCGGGCGAGACCCGGTTGCCGTTCTCCTTCACCGACGTCCGGCTGTTCGCGACCGGCGCGACCTCGCTGCGGGTGCGGCTCGACCCGAAGGAAGCCTCCTGGCAGGCATGGGACGCCGGCGGACTCCCGGTGTTCGGCCTCGGGCGGCTCGTCACCCGCCCGGTCGGTGCCGCGCAGCTGGCGGTGAAACGCGCCGGAACCCTGTTCAAGGTCGCCTGGGAGGACACGGCCCCGGTCGCCGGGCCCCCCGGGACCTCCTGCGCGGTCCTGGGCGCGGACACCCTCGGTCTCGGCTCCGCTCTGCGTGAAGCGGGCTGGCGGGTGGACACCGCCGCCGGCCCGGCCGCGGTGGAGGCTGTGCCCGACGTCGTACTGCTTCCCTGCGACCGGCCCGAGCACGACGACGTTGAGGTGCCCGCCGCCGTCCGCGCGGAGACCGGACGCGTGCTCGACGTGCTGCAGGAGTGGCTCGCCGACGCCCGCTTCGCCGACTCACGCATGGTCGTCGTCACGCGCGACACACCGTCCGGCGACCTCGCCCACGGCGCCGTCAGAGGCCTGCTGCGCTCGGCCCAGGCCGAGCACCCGGACCGGATCACCCTCGTCGGTCTCGACGACCACCCCGCCTCGCTCGCCGCCCTGCCCGGCTTCGTGATCACCGACGAACCCGAGATCGCGATCCGTGCCGGAACGGGGAGCGTGCCCAGGCTCGCACGGCTCCACGAGCCCGGCGGGGGCGGTTCGCTGGGCACCGGCACCGTCCTGATCACCGGAGGCACCGGCACCCTGGGCGGACTGCTGGCCCGGCACATCGTCCAAGTGCACGGCATCACCAGGTTGTTGCTGGTAAGCCGCCGGGGTCCGGCCGCCGACGGCGCCGAGGGGCTGCGTGCCGAGCTCGGCGCCCTGGGCGCCCACGTCGACATCGTGGCCGCCGACCTGGGCGATCGTTCCGCTGTCGCCGACGTACTCGCCGGAGTGGACCCACGGCACCCGCTGTCGGCCGTCGTGCACGCCGCCGGCGTGCTGGACGACGGTGTGCTCGGCACGCGGTCCTCGGGATGGCTGGATACGGTGCTGCGTCCCAAGGCCGACGCGGCATGGCACTTGCACGATCTGACTGCACGTCAGTCATTGAGCGCGTTCGTGCTATTCTCCTCCGCATCTTCGGTGCTTGGCGCCGCAGGTCAGGCCAACTATGCTGCGGCCAACGGGTTTTTGGACGCCCTCGCCGTCCACCGCGTCAATCAGGGTCTGCCCGGACTGTCGCTGGCGTGGGGGCTGTGGGCCCACCGCAGCGAGCTGACCGAAAAGGTCGGGTCCCCGTCACGCAACATCACCGTCGCCGGCGCGCTGTCCACCGAAGAGGCACTGGCGGCCTTCGACGCCGCGCTCGGCACAGGTGATGCGTCGGCGGTGCCCATCCGGATCGAATCGGTCTCCACGCAGGACGTTCCGGCGATGCTGCGTGGTGTGGTGCGGGTGCCGCGCCGGGCGGTCGCGGCCGCGGAGCCCTCGGGCTCGCGGGACGGTCGGTTCGCCCATCGGCTGACCGGCCTGAGCCCCGAGGAGCGGCTGCGGCTGGTGCAGAACGTCGTCCTGGGCGCGGTGGCCGCGGTGCTCGGTCACGAGAGCCGGGACGCGATCACACCGTCGCGGGGGTTCCTCGAGCTGGGGTTCGACTCCCTGACCGGGGTGCGGTTGCGCAACAGTCTGGCCAAGGAGCTGGGTCTGCGACTGCCCGCCACCACGGTGTTCGACCATCCCAGTCCCGGACAACTGGCCGCCCACCTGGTGGAACTGCTGGTGGGCACGGTCGACACCACCGCGCTGGCGCTGGAGCGGCTGGACGAGCTCCGGCGCAGCGTCACCGGCCCTGCGCCGGGTGACCTGGACCGGGAGCTGGTCGCGCAACGGCTGACGGCCCTGCTGGCGGAACTGCGGCCGCCGACGGGGCCGGAGGCTGACGCCGGTGACCTGGACGCCGCCTCGGCGGACGAGATCTACGCCTACATCGACAACGAGCTGGGGATCGGAGGTGCGCAATGAACGGCGACACCAAGGCACTTGACTACCTGAAGCGGGTCACCGCGGATCTGCGGTCCGCTCGGACGCGGCTGCGGGAACTGGAGTCCGTGGCCACCGAGCCGATCGCCATCGTGGCCATGGCCTGCCGCTATCCCGGCGGCGTCCGGACGCCGGAGGACCTGTGGGACCTCGTCGCGCAGGGCAGGGACGCGATCGCGCCCTTCCCGGCAGACCGGGGCTGGGACGCGGACCTGTACGACCCCGACCCCGACGCGCCCGGCAAGTCCACCGTGAGCGAAGGCGGATTCGTCTACGACGTCGCCGACTTCGACCCCGCCTTCTTCGGGATCTCCCCGCGTGAGGCGCTGGCGATGGACCCGCAGCACCGCCTGCTGCTGGAGTGCTCGTGGGAGGCGCTGGAGCGGGCGGGCCTCGCCCCGGAGTCCCTCCAGGGCACCCGGACCGGTGTCTACACCGGGCTGATGACGCACGAATACGCCACCCGGCTCCCCGAGATCGACGAGGACCTCGAGGGGTTCGTCGGGGTCGGCAACGCGGGGAGCGCGGCCTCCGGGCGCGTCGCCTACACCCTCGGGCTGAACGGCCCCGCCGTCACCGTGGACACGGCCTGCTCGTCCTCGCTGGTGGCCCTGCACCTGGCCGCGCGTGCGCTGCGGACCGGGGAATGCGAACTGGCGCTGGCCGGGGGAGCGTCGGTCATCTCGGCGCCCACGGTGTTCACCACTTTCAGCAGGCAGCGCGGACTCGCGGCGGACGGCCGCTGCAAGCCCTTCTCGGCCGCGGCGGACGGTACGGGCTTCGGCGAGGGCGTCGGCGTCCTGGTGCTGGAGCGGCTCTCCGACGCGCGGCGCCACGGGCACGACGTGCTGGCCGTGCTGCGGGGTTCGGCGGTCAACCAGGACGGTGCCAGCAGCGGCTTCACCGCACCGAGGGGCCCGTCCCAGCAGGAGGTCATCCGGCAGGCCCTGGCGGACGCGCGACTGTCGCCGGACCAGGTCGACGCCGTGGAGGCCCACGGCACCGGCACCACCCTGGGCGACCCCATCGAGGCCCAGGCGCTCCTCGCGGCCTACGGACAGCGGCGGCCGGCAGGACGTCCGCTGTGGCTGGGGTCGGTGAAGTCGAACCTCGGCCACACCCAAGGCGCCGCCGGTGTCGCCGGCGTGATCAAGATGGTCATGGCCATGCGGGAGGAGACCCTGCCCCGGACGCTGCACGCGGACGAGCCGACCCCGGAGGTGGACTGGTCCTCGGGGGCGGTGCGGCTGCTGACGGCACAGCGGGAGTGGCCCGCCGCGGACGGGCACGTGCGCCGGGCCGGGGTCTCCGCGTTCGGGATCTCCGGCACCAACGCCCACGTGATCATCGAGCAGGCTCCGGACGAGACCACCGACGACACGGTGGCGCCCGAAGTGCGCGCAGCGCACGAAGCCGACGTGGTGCCGTGGGTGTTGTCGGGCAGGTCGGGCGAGGCGCTGCGGGCGCAGGCCGCGCGGTTGGCGGCGCACGTATCCGCTCACCCCGAGCTGAACCCGGTCGACGTGGGCTGGTCGCTGGCCGCCACGCGCAGTGCGTTCGAGCACCGCGCGGTGGTGGTGGGCCGGGACCGGCAGGAGCTGCTGGCGAGCACGTCGGCGGTGGCCGCCGGTGGTGAGAACCCCGGTGCGACGGTCACCCGGGACGGTGTGGTGCTGACGTTCGCCGGTCAGGGCTGTCAGTGGGTCGGTATGGGCAGGGCCCTGCTCGAATCGTCCGCGGAATTCCGGGAGTCGATGCGGCGGTGTGCCGAGGCGCTGGCACCGTTCGTCGATTTTGAGTTGACGGATGTGTTGGACGACGAGGCGGCCCTGTCCCGGGTCGATGTCGTGCAGCCCGCGTTGTGGGCGGTGATGGTGTCGTTGGCCGGGCTGTGGCGGTCGTGGGGTGTGCCGGTCGCTGGGGTGATCGGGCATTCGCAGGGTGAGATCGCGGCCGCCGCGGTGTCGGGTGCGTTGTCTTTGGAGGATGCCGCGCGGGTGGTGGCGTTGCGGAGCCGGCTGATCGCGGAGAAGTTGTCGGGTCTGGGTGGGATGGTGTCGGTCGCGCTGCCTCGCGTTGAAGTAGATGCGATGGTGGGGGCGTTCGCGGGGGTGTCGGTCGCGGCGGTCAATGGTGCTTCGTCCACCGTGGTCTCCGGTGATGTCGCCGGGCTGGACGGGCTGCTCGCCTCGTGCGAGACCAAGGGGATCAGGGCGCGCCGTATCGATGTGGACTACGCCTCGCACTCCGCGCAGGTGGAGTTGATCCGGGAGGAGTTGCTTTCCCTGCTCGCCGGTATCTCCCCGCGGACGTCGGAGGTCCCGTTCGTGTCGACGGTGACCGGTGAGCGGATCGACACCGCTGAGCTGGGGCCGGAGTACTGGTACCGCAACCTGCGGCAGACGGTGGAGTTCCGGGCCGGTGTCGAGCACCTGCTGGGCCAGGGACACACGGTGTTCCTCGAGTCCAGCCCCCACCCCGTCCTCACCGTCGGCATCGAGGAGACGGCCGACCAGGCAGTGGTGCTGGAGAGCCTGCGCCGCGACGAGGGCGACCTCACCAGGATGGTCACGGCGGCCGCCGAAGCCTGGACCCGGGGCGTACCGGTCGACTGGACGCGGCTGCTGGCCGGCGGCCGACGGGTGGGCCTGCCCACCTACGCCTTCCAGCGCCGGCGCCACTGGCTGGAGGCCCCGGACCGGCCCCGGACGGCCGCAGACCAGGGCGACCAGGACTTCTGGACCGTCGTGGAGGAAGAGGACGCCGACCGGCTGGCGGACATGCTGCGCGGCCCGGCCGGCGACGACCTCCGCCCGCCGCTGAAGGACGTACTGCCCGCGCTGTCCACCTGGCGCCGGGAACAGCGTCGCAAGTCCACCGTGGACGGCTGGCGATACGCCGTCGCCTGGAGGCCCGTCGCCGATGCCCCCGTCCCGGCGGGCCTGGCCGGCCCCTGGACCGTGGTGGTGCCCGCCGGATACGAGCACGACGCCGTCACCGCCTGGACCTGCTCGGCACTGCGCAACCACGGAGCCGACGTCCAGTGCCTGGTCCTGGCGCCGGGGGACACACGGCAAGCGCTCGCCGAGCGGCTCGGTGCCGCCCGGCCGGCCGGGCTCGTGTCCCTCCTGGGGCTGGACGGGAACCCGCACCCCGGCCACGAGGCGCTGCCCGGCGCCGTGCAGGGCACCGTGCTGCTCGTCCAGGCGCTGACCGACGCCGGGGTGCGGGCCCCGCTGTGGTCGCTGACCCGCAACGGTGTCACGGCGACCGGCACCGACCCCGTGGGCTCCACGGCGGCCGCGCAACTGTGGGCCCTGGCCCGCGTGGCGGGCCTGGAGCACCCCGAACTGTGGGGCGGCCTGCTCGACCTGCCCTCCGAACCCGACGACCGCTGCGCCGCGCTGCTGGCCGGCGCGCTGGCGGCGCGGGACGGCGAGGACCAGCTCGCGCTGCGCCCGGCGGGCCTGCTGGCCCGGAGGCTGGTACGGACGCCCGCACCGGACGGTGCGCCGGCCCCCGCCTGGCGTGCGCGTGACACCGCGCTGGTCACCGGCGGAACCGGTGGCCTCGGCGGCCACGTCGCCCGCTGGCTGGCCCGCGCGGGCGCGGAGCACGTGGTGCTGGTCAGCCGCCGCGGAGCGGACGCGGAGGGCGCGGAACAACTGCGCGACGACCTTGCCGCACTCGGCGTCCGGGTCACCATCGCCGCCTGCGACGTCGCCGACCGGGAGGCGCTGGCCACGCTCGTCGAGCACGTCCAGGCGGCCGGCCCGCCGATCCGTACCGTCGTTCACACGGCGGGCTCCGGCCGGTCGGCGCGACTGGCGGACACCGACGCCGCCGAGATCGCCGCCGTGCTCGCGCCGAAGGCGACCGGTGCGCGGAACCTGCACGAACTGCTCGGGGAACTCGACGCGTTCGTCCTGTTCTCCTCCGGTGCCGGAGTGTGGGGCAGCGGCGGCCAGGGAGCCTACGCGGCGGCCAACGCCCACCTGGACGCGCTCGCCGAACAGCGCAGGAGCCAGGGGCTGGCGGCCACCTCCGTGGCCTGGGGCGCCTGGGCCGGTGGTGGCATGGCGGCGGGAGCCGCCGAGGAATGGCTGCACAAGCAGGGTCTGCGCTTCATGCCGCCGGAGACCGCGATCGGCGCCCTGCACGAGGTCCTCGACCGCGACGAGGGCACGGTGGTCGTCGCCGACATCGACTGGCAGGCCTTCGCTCCGCGCTACGCCTCGGCGCGGTCCCGGCCGCTGATCGGTGAGATCCCCGAGGCCCGCCCCGCGCGGGAGACGGACGCGGTGGAGCAGGCCCCGGACCTGGTGGCCAAGCTTGCCGGGCTGTCGGGCGACGAGCGGCGCCGCGCACTGCTCGCCGACGTACGGGCCCAGGCCGCGGTGGTCCTCGGGTACTCCGCTGCGGACGCCATCCCGGCCGACCGGCCGTTCCGCGAGCTCGGCTTCGACTCGCTCACCGCGGTCCGGCTGCGCAACCGGCTCGCGGCGGCCACCGGGCTGGCCCTTCCGGCCACCCTGGTCTTCGACCACCCGACCTCGGCGGCGCTCGCCGCGCATCTCGGCTCCCGGCTCGCGTCGGACGACAACGCGGCCCGGTCCGCGCTGCTCGACGAGCTGGCCGGGCTGGAGTCCGCGGTCGCGTCGCTGACCGCGGACACCCTGCCCACCGTCGTGCCGGACGCCCAGGAACGGTCGGCGCTCACCGTGCGGCTGCGTGCCCTGCTGACCAAGTGGGAGCAGGCGCAGGGCAATGAGCAGAACGCTTCCCGAGAACAGGTCGACGACGTGAGCGACGACGATCTCTTCGACTTCATCGACGCCAAGTTCGGCCGTTCGTGACCTCTGTCGACTACCACGCGAAAAGGACGGGTCTCTCCATGGGGGACGAGCAGAAACTCCGCACCTACCTCCGGCGCGTCACCGCCGATCTGGCGGACGTGACCGAGCGGCTGCGGCAGGCGGAGGACAAGAACTCCGAGCCCATCGCGATCGTGGGCATGGGCTGCCGCTATCCGGGCGGGGTCCGTACGCCCGAGGAGTTCTGGGCACTGCTCGACGAAGGCGTCGACGCGGTGGCCGGATTCCCGGACGACCGGGGCTGGGACCTGGAGAACCTCTACGACCCGGACCCCGACGAGCCGGGCAAGTGCTACGTCCGCGAGGGCGGGTTCCTGTACGACGCGGGCGAGTTCGATGCCGCGTTCTTCGGGATATCCCCGCGCGAGGCGCTGGCGATGGACCCCCAGCAGCGCTTGCTGCTGGAGTGCTCCTGGGGCGCGCTGGAACGTGCGGGCATCGCCCCGGCGTCCCTGCGCGGCGAGGACGTCGGCGTCTACATCGGCGCCTGGAACAGCAACTACGGCAAGACGAGCGGGGCGGAGAGCTCCGAGGGACACCTGCTGACCGGCAACGCCTCCAGCGTCGTCTCCGGTCGGGTCTCCTACGCCCTGGGCCTGGAAGGCCCCGCGGTCACCGTGGACACCGCCTGCTCTTCCTCGCTCGTCGGCCTGCACCTGGCTGCCCAGGCGCTGCGGGCCGGGGAATGCGAACTGGCCCTGGCCGGCGGTGTGACGGTGATGTCCACTCCCTTGTCGCTGGTGTCCTTCTCCCGGCAGCGCGGACTGGCGCTGGACGGCCGCTCCAAGGCCTTCTCGGCGTCCGCCGACGGCATGGGCATGGCCGAGGGCGTCGGCGTGCTGGTGCTGGAGCGGCTGGCGGACGCCCGGCGCAACGGTCACGAGGTGCTGGCCGTGCTGCGCGGCTCGGCGGTCAACCAGGACGGCGCGTCGAACGGTCTGACCGCGCCGAACGGCCCGTCGCAGCAGCGGGTCATCCAGGCGGCGCTGACCAACGCCCGGCTCGCCCCCTCGGACGTGGACGTGGTGGAGGCGCACGGCACCGGCACGGCCCTGGGCGACCCGATCGAGGTGCAGGCCCTGCAGGCCGCCTACGGACAGGGCCGGCCGGAAGGCCGTCCGCTGTGGCTGGGGTCGGTGAAGTCGAACGTCGGTCATACGCAGGCCGCGGCCGGCGTGGCCGGTGTGATCAAGATGGTGCTGGCCATGCGCGAGGGCGTGCTGCCCAGGACCTTGCACGTCGAGGAGCCGACGGCAGAGGTGGACTGGTCCGCCGGTGAGGTACGGCTGCTGGCGGAACATCAGCAGTGGTCCGCGGCGGACGGACGTCCGCGCCGGGCCGGGGTGTCCTCGTTCGGGATCTCCGGCACCAACGCCCATGTGATCGTGGAGGAGGCGCCGCCCGTCGAGGCCTCCACCGTCGACGTCGAACCGGACGCCGACGTGGTTCCCTGGGTGCTGTCCGGCCGTACCCCGGAGGCGCTGCGGGCGCAGGCGTCCCAGCTGGCCGCGCACGTATCGCAGCTGAACCCGGTCGACGTGGGCTGGTCGCTGGCCGCCACGCGCAGTGCGTTCGAGCACCGCGCCGTCGTGGTGGGCCGGGACCGGGACGAGCTGCTGGCGGGCCTGCGGGAAGCGGCCGACGCCGACGACGGCCCGGCCGTGGTCGACACCGACGGCGGTGTGGTGCTGGTGTTCGCCGGTCAAGGCTGTCAGTGGGTCGGCATGGCCAAGGCGTTGCTGGAGTCGTCGCCCGTCTTCGAGGAGTCGATGCGGCGGTGTGCCGAGGCGCTGGAGCCGTTCGTCGACTTCGCGTTGAAGGATGTGCTGGACGACGAAGCTGCCCTGGCCCGGGTGGAGGTGGTACAGCCCGCGTTGTGGGCGGTGATGGTGTCGTTGGCCGGGCTGTGGCGGTCGTGGGGTGTGCCGGTCGCTGGGGTGATCGGGCATTCGCAGGGTGAGATCGCGGCCGCCGCGGTGTCCGGTGCGTTGTCTTTGGAGGACGCCGCGCGGGTGGTGGCGTTGCGGAGCCGGCTGATCGCGGAGAAGCTGTCGGGTCTGGGCGGGATGGTGTCGGTCGCCCTGCCCCGGGACCAGGTCGTGCCGCTGCTGGCGGACTACCCGGGAGTGTCGGTCGCGGCGGTCAACGGCGCCTCGTCCACCGTGGTCTCCGGCGACGTCGCCGGGCTCGAAGGGCTGCTCGCCTCCTGCGAGACCAAGGGGATCAGGGCCCGCCGTATCGATGTGGACTACGCCTCGCACTCCGCGCAGGTGGAGCTGATCCGCGACGAGTTGCTGGAGGTTCTCGCGGGGATCTCCCCCCGGACGTCCGAGATCCCGTTCGCGTCGACGGTGACCGGTGAGCGGATCGACACCGCTGAGCTGGGGCCGGAGTACTGGTACCGCAACCTGCGGCAGACGGTGGAGTTCCGGGCCGGTGTCGAGCACCTGCTGGGCCAGGGCCACACGGTGTTCCTCGAGTCCAGCCCCCACCCCGTCCTCACCGTCGGCATCGAGGAGACCGTGCACGAGGCCGGCGCGCGGGCCGTGGTGCTCCACACCCTGCGCCGCGACGAGGGCGACCTGACCAGGATGCTCACCTCCGCCGGTGAGGCCTGGGCGCGCGGTCTGCCCGTCGACTGGCTGTCCCTGCTGGCCGGCGGCCGACGCGTGGACCTGCCGACGTACGCCTTCCAGCGGGAGCGCCTGTGGCTGGATCCGCCGCGCGCCCAGGCCGGCGACGTCGGCGCGGTCGGGCTGGTGGAAGCCGGGCACGAACTGCTGCCCGCGGCGGTGGAACTGCCCGGCGGGCAGTGGGCGTGGACCGGCAGGCTGTCGCTGTCGGCCCACCCGTGGCTGGCCGACCACCAGGTGCTCGGGTCGGTGCTGGTCCCGGGCGTGGTGTGGGTCGAGCAGGCCCTGCACGCGGGCCACCAGGTCGGATTCGGCTGCGTCGAGGAACTGACGCTGCAGGCACCCCTGGTGCTCGACGAGTCGGAGCCGGTGCACATCCGGGTGGTCGTCGCCGACATCGGTGAGGAAGGCCGGCGGTCGGTGTCCGTGCACTCGCGGGGCGCGGAGCAGGAGTGGGTGACGCACGCCGAGGGCTTCCTGACGGCCGAGGGGCCGCAGCAGCCGCAGAGCGTGGCCGTGTGGCCGCCCGCCGGGGCGACCCCGGTGGAGTCCGACGGGTTCTACGAACGGCTCGACGACGCGGGATACCGCTACGGAACCGTTTTCCAGGGAGTCCGCAGGGTCTGGCGGGCGGGCGACGACCTGTTCGCCGAGGTCCAGCTGCCCGAGGACGTCGACGTGGAGGGCTTCGGCATCCACCCCGGCCTCTTCGACGCCGCACTGCACACCGCCGCCGTCGGCAACCTCGGCGCCGGCGAGACCCGGCTGCCGTTCTCCTTCGCCGACGTACGCCTGTTCGCCACCGGCGCCAGGTCCCTGCGGGTGCGGGTCGGCCCGGCCGCCGACGGGCAGGGCATGTCCTGGCAGGCCTGGGACGCCACCGGACTCCCGGTGTTCACCCTCGGCAGTCTCGCCACCCGGCCGGTCAGCGCCGACCAGCTGTCGGCCAAGCGACCGGAATCGCTGTTCAAGGTGACCTGGGACGAAGCCGTCCCCGTCGTCGGGGCGGCCGCCGCCGCACACGGCGTGATCCTCGGCGACGACCGGATCGGCCTCGCCGACGCCCTGCGCACGGCGGGCTGGAAGGTGGACACCGCCACCGGTCCGGCCTCCGTCGAGGAGATCCCCGAGATCCTCGTACTGCCGTGCGCGGCTCCGGCCCCCCACGACGACGACCTTCCCGCCGCGGTCCGGGCGGTCACCGGGCACGTCCTGGGCGTGATCCAGGAGTGGCTCGCCGACGACCGGCTCGGCGACTCCCGCCTGGTCGTCGTCACGCGCAACGCCCTGCCGCGCGACCTGGTCCACAGCCCCGTCTGGGGCCTGGTCCGCTCCGCGCAGACCGAGAACCCCGGGCGCGTCACCCTCGTCGACGTCGACGACCACCCCGACTCGTCGGCGGCCCTGGCCGACGCCGTCCTCTCCGACGAACCCCGGATCATGATCCGGGCGGGCAAGGCGACGGCCGCCCGGCTGGTGCGGGCCACGGCCCCCGACCTCGTACCGCCCGCCGGAGCGGACGCCTGGCGGCTGGAGATCACCGAGCCGGGCACCTTCGACAACCTCACCCTGGGCGTCTACCCGCACGCCGAGAAGCCCCTGGCGGACAACGAGGTCCGCGTCGCCGTGCACGCCGGCGGCCTGAACTTCCACGACGTGGTGGCCGCGCTGGGCATGGTCGACGACGACCTGACGCTGGGCCGCGAGGCCGCCGGTGTGGTCGTGGAGGTCGGCGGCGCCGTGCCGGACCTGTCCCCCGGAGACCGGGTGATGGGCATCCTCTCCGCGGGCTTCGGACCGCTGGCGGTGACCGACCACCGCTACCTGGCGCGGATCCCGGCCGACTGGACCTTCGCCCAGGCCGCCTCGGTGCCGGCGGCGTTCCTCACCGCCTACTACGGCCTGAGCGACCTCGGCGGTGTCGGCGAAGGCGACCGCGTGCTGATCCACGCCGCCGCCGGTGGCGTCGGCATGGCCGCCGTGCAGATCGCCCGGCACCTGGGCGCCGAGGTCTTCGGCACCGCCAGCCCCCGGAAGTGGGGCACGCTGCGCGAACTGGGACTCGACGACGCGCACCTGTCCTCCTCCCGCACGCTCGACTTCGAGGAGAAGTTCCTCGACGCGACCGGCGGACGCGGCGTCGACCTCGTACTGAACTCGCTGGCCAGGGAGTTCGTCGACGCATCGCTGCGGCTGATGCCCGGCGGCGGCCGGTTCGTCGACATGGGCAAGACCGACATCCGCCGGCCCGAGCAGGTGGCCGAGGCCCACCCCGGCGTCACCTACCGCGCCTTCGACCTCGTCGAGGCGGGCCCGCAGCGGACCGGGGAGATGCTCGCCGAGATCGTCCGGCTGTTCGAGGCCGGGGAGTTCAGTCTGCTGCCGATCACCCAGTGGGACGTGCGCCGGGCGCCGGAGGCGTTCCGCCACATCAGCCAGGCCAAGCACGTCGGCAAGATCGTCCTGACCGTTCCCCGTCCCCTCAGGACGGACGGCACGGTGATGGTGACCGGAGCCTCCGGCACGCTGGGCGGCTTCGTCGCCCGGCACCTGGTCACCGAACACGGTGCGACGCGACTGCTGCTGCTCAGCCGCGGCCCCGAGCGCACCGAACTGGTACGCGAGCTGACCGAGCTCGGCGCCACCGCCACCTGGGCCTCCT
Organism: Streptomyces netropsis; assembly: GCF_014203545.1. GTDB lineage: Bacteria > Actinomycetota > Actinomycetes > Streptomycetales > Streptomycetaceae > Streptomyces > Streptomyces netropsis. The sequence continues at coordinate 221,937 of NZ_JACHJG010000006.1, read as the reverse complement.
GCGACGTGGCCGACGCCGCCGCGCTGGAACGGGTGGTGAGCGCGGTCGACGAGCGGCACCCGCTGGTCGCGGTGGTCCACTCGGCGGGCGTGCTGGACGACGGCGTGATCGACAAGCAGACCCCCGAACGCCTCGACACCGTGATGCGCCCGAAGGTCGACGCCGCGTGGAACCTGCACCGGCTGGTCGGCAACGCCCCGCTGACCGACTTCGTGCTGTTCTCCTCGGCCAGCGGCGTACTCGGCGGAGCCGGTCAGTCCAACTACGCCGCGGCCAACGCCTTCCTCGACGCCCTGGCCGAACACCGGCGCACCGCCGGCCTCGCCGGACAGTCGCTGGCCTGGGGGCTGTGGACCGACCGCAGCACCATGACCGGCCAGCTGGGCTCCACCGAGCTGGCCAGGATCGCCCGCAACGGTGTCGCCGAGATGTCCGAACAGGACGGACTGGCGCTGTTCGACGCCGCCCGCGAGGCCGGCGAGGCGCTGCTGCTGCCCATGCACCTGGAGGTCGCCAGGCTGCGCGGGCGCGGCGGAGAGGTGCCCGCGATGTTCCGCAAGCTGGTGCGCTCCTCGGCCCGGCGCACGGTGACCGCCGCCGTGCAGAACTCCGGCCTGGAGCAGCAGCTCGCCTCGCTGTCCGCGGCCGAACGCGCCGAGGTGCTGGTCGGCCTCGTGCGCGACCACGCGGCGGCGGTGCTCGGCCACGGCACCTCCGACGCGATCTCCGTCGACCGGCCGTTCCGCGAGCTGGGCTTCGACTCGCTGACCGCGGTGGAACTGCGCAACAGGTTCTCCTCCCTCACCGGGCTGCGGCTGCCCGCGACCGTGGTCTTCGACCACCCGACGCCGCAGGCACTGGCGACGTACCTCGGCGGCCTGCTGGCCACCGACGCGGCGTCCCCCACCGAACCGGTACTGGCCGCGGTCAACCGACTGCGCGGGGACCTGCGGGCGCTCGCACCGGACGCCGACGGCGTCGACGACGTGACGATCCAACTCGAGGCGCTGCTCGCCGAGTGGCGCGAGGCGACGGCCGCCCGGGACCGGGTGACCGGGTACGACCTGTCCGAGGCCACCGACGAAGACCTCTTCGCGCTGGTCGACAGCGACATGGGGGAGTCCTGATGACGGCCGGGACCACCGAGACGAAACTCCGTGAATACCTGAAGAAGGCCCTCACGGACCTGCACGGCACCAGGCAGCGGCTGCGCGAAGCCGAGCGCAAGGACGCCGAGCCGCTGGCGATCGTGGGCATGAGCTGCCGGCTTCCCGGCGGAGCCCGCTCGCCGGAACGGTTCTGGGAACTGCTCGTCGACGGCGTGGACGCCCTGGCACCGCTCCCCACCGACCGGGGCTGGAACCTGGACACCGCCTTCGACGAGAACCAGTCGTACGTGCGGGAGGGCGGCTTCCTCTACGACGCGGGCGAGTTCGACGCGGGGTTCTTCGGGATCTCGCCGCGTGAGGCGCTGGCGATGGATCCGCAGCAGCGGTTGCTGCTGGAGTGCTCGTGGGAAGCGGTCGAGCGGGCCAGGATCGATCCCGGCACGCTGCGGGGCAGCCGGACCGGCGTCTACTTCGGCACGATCGGCCAGGACTACTTCTCGCTGTTCGCCGGATCGGGCGGCGAGTACGCCAACTACCTGGCCACCGCGTGCTCGGCGAGCGTCATGTCCGGCAGGGTGTCCTACGCGCTGGGCCTGGAAGGCCCGGCGGTCACCGTGGACACCGCATGTTCGTCGTCGCTGGTGAGCCTGCACACGGCCGCGCAGGCGCTGCGGTCGGGCGAGTGTGAACTGGCACTGGTCGGCGGCGCCACCGTGATGGCCACCCCCACCGTGTTCACCGCGTTCTCCCACCAGCGCGGACTGGCCACCGACGGCCGCGCGAAGGCGTTCTCGTCCACCGCGGACGGCGCGGGCTTCGCCGAGGGCGTGGGCGTGCTGGTGCTGGAGCGGTTGTCGGACGCACAGCGGAACGGCCACCACGTACTGGCGGTGGTGCGGGGTTCGGCGGTGAATCAGGACGGCTCGTCCAACGGTCTGACGTCGCCGAACGGTCCGTCGCAGCAGCGGGTCATCCGGGCAGCACTGGCCAACGCGCGCCTGACGTCCTCCGACGTGGACGCCGTCGAGGCACACGGCACCGGTACGTCCCTGGGCGACCCGATCGAAGCGCAGGCCCTGCTCGGTGTCTACGGCCAGGACCGCTCACCGGAGCACCCGTTGTGGCTCGGATCGGTGAAGTCGAACATCGGTCATACCCAGGCGGCCGCTGGTGTGGCCGGTGTGATCAAGATGGTCATGGCGATGCGGGCCGGTGTCTTGCCGAGGACGCTGCACGTGGAGGAGCCGTCGCCGGAGGTGGACTGGTCGTCGGGTGCGGTGCGACTGCTGACCGAGGCGCGGGACTGGCCCGTCGAGGACGGTCGTCCGCGCCGTGCCGGGGTGTCGTCGTTCGGCATCAGTGGGACGAACGCGCACGTGATCATCGAGGAGGCCCCGGCGGTCGAACCGCTGGTGGGAGAGCCTGCCTCGGGCGCGGTGCCGTGGGTCGTCTCGGGGCGTACCGAGGATGCGCTGCGCGAGCAGGCCGGTCGGCTGGCCGCCTATCTGTCGGCGCGTTCTGAGCTGGATCCGGCTGATGTGGGTTGGTCGTTGGCGTCGACGCGGAGTGTGTTTCAGCGTCGTGCGGTGGTGGTGGGCTCGGGGCGTGGTGAGCTGCTGGCCGGTCTTTCCGCTGTGGCGGAGGGGCGTTCGGTGGTGAACGCGGTGACGGGTTCCGTCGGTTCCGGACGACTGGGCTTTGTTTTCGCTGGTCAGGGAAGTCAGCGGTTGGGCATGGGCCGGGGGCTGTACGAGCGGTTCCCGGTGTTCGCGGAGGCGTTTGACGAGGTCTGCGCGTCTCTGGATCCGGGGCTGCGTGAGGTGGTCTTCGGTTCGGACGCAGAGACATTGGATCGGACGGTGTGGGCTCAGGCCGGTTTGTTCGCGCTTGAGGTGGCGTTGTTCCGGCTGTTCGAGTCCTGGGGCGTGAGGCCTGGCTATCTGATCGGTCATTCGATTGGTGAGTTGGCGGCTGCTCATGTGGCGGGTGTGTGGTCGCTTGAGGATGCGTGCCGGGTGGTGGCTGCGCGGGGCCGGTTGATGCAGGCGTTGCCTGCCGGTGGTGCGATGGCGGCGGTGCAGACCGACCCCGCGGAGATCACTGACCTGCTCGGCGATGACCTGGTCGTGGCGTCGGTGAATGCCCCGGGGCAGATCGTGGTTTCCGGCGCTGAGGCGGCGGTGGACCGTGTGGTGTCTGCGGTGAAGGGGCGGGGTGGTCGTGCGCGTCGTCTGGCGGTGTCGCATGCGTTTCATTCGCCGTTGATGGAGCCGATGCTGGAGGAGTTCCAGCAGGTTCTCAAGACGGTGGAATTCCGTAAGCCGACGCTGCCGGCAGTCTCCAACGTGACAGGTACGTGGGTTGACCCGCAGGAATGGTGCTCGCCCGAGTACTGGGTGCGGCAGGTCCGCGAGCCGGTCCTTTTCGCCGACGGCGTGCGCACTCTCCTCGACGCGGGTGTCACGACCTGGGTGGAGCTCGGGCCGGCAGGGGCTCTGACCTCGATGGTCGCCCACTGCGCCGACACCGAAAACATCGCCACTGCGGCTGCACTTCGCCCCGGTCACGACGATGTGTCCACGGTCCTGGCAGCCCTGTCCACAGTCCACGTCAACGGCCACGCCGTCGACTGGTCCCCCTTCTTCCCCCACGCCCGCACCGTCGATCTCCCCACCTACGCCTTCCAGCACCAGCACTACTGGATGCGGCGCGCTGCCCCGGCCCCCGCCGAGAGCACGCCGGGCACGCCGTTGGACGACTGGACGTACCGGATCGACTGGACGCCGGTGGACGAGGGCGTGACGGCGCCTGTGTTGTCGGGGAGTTGGCTGGTGATCCGGCCGGCGGGGGAGTGCCGGCTCGCCGACGCCGTCGAAGCCGCATTGGCCGAGCACGGTGCCACCGTGCTCAGCGCCGGCGAGGCCGGGCCTCGTCAGGGCTCCGACCTGGCCGGAGTGGTCTCCCTGCTGGGTCTCGGCTCCGACACCGACGGCGGCCTGAAGGCGACTCTGCGCGTCGTCCAGGATCTGCTGGCCGAGGGCTCCGGGGTTCCCCTGTGGGTACTCACCCAGGGGGCCGTGGCCGTCGGTGACTCGGATCCGGTGACGAACCCGGAGCAGGCCATGCTGTGGGGCCTGGGCCGGGCGGCCGCCGCGGAGCATCCGGAACTCGGCGCCGTGCGGATCGATCTGCCCGCCGAGCTCACCGACCGCACCGCCAGCCGCCTGTGTGCCCTCCTGCTCGCCCGGGACGAGCAGGAGGTCGCCCTCCGGTCGGCGGGCGTGTTCGCCAGGCGCCTGGTCCGTACGCGTCCCGCCGCCGAACACTGGTCGCCCAGCGGCACCGTCGTGGTCACCGGCGGCACCGGCGCGCTGGCCGCGCACGTCGCGCGCTGGCTGGCGGACCAGGGCGCCGAGCACATCGTGCTGGCCGGGCGGCGCGGTCCGGACAGCCCCGAGGCCGGCGCCCTGCACGCCGAGCTGATCGCCGCCGGTGTGAAGGCGACGGTGGCCCGGTGCGACGTCACCGATCGGGAAGCCGTACGGGAGTTGCTCGATGCCCACCGGCCGAACGCGGTGGTGCACACGGCCGCCGTCCTCGACGACGGTGTGATCGCCTCGCTCACTCCCGAGCAGGTCGACCGGGTGCTGCGGCCCAAGCTGCTCGGTGCGAAGCACCTGCACGAGCTCACCCGCGACCGGGACCTCGACGCGTTCGTGCTGTTCTCCTCCCTGGCCGGTGTCCTCGGCGGCGCCGGCCAGGCCGGCTACGCCGCCGCCAACGCCTACCTCGATGCCTTGGCCGCGCACCGCACCGCCGAAGGGCTGCCCGCCGCCTCCCTGGCCTGGGGGCCGTGGGCGGGCGACGGCATGGCCGGCACCCAGGTCGTCGAGGACCGGCTGCGCCGCAGCGGCCTGGCCCCGCTGGCCCCGGAGGACGCCGTGCGGGCCCTGGGCCGTGCGCACGGGCCCGTGGTGGTGGCCGACGTGGACTGGGGGCGCCTGACCGGCGGTGCCCGGCACCGCCTGCTCGACGCGCTCCCCGAGGCGCGCCCGGCCACCCCGCCCGCCCGGGAGGAACAGCCGGACGCGCTGCGGGGCTTGGAAGGGCGTACCTCCGAGGAACAGTCACGGGTACTGCTGGAGGCCGTCCGCACGGAGATCGCCACCGTGCTGCGCTACGAGGACCCGGCGCGGATCGACCCCGGCCACGAGTTCCTCGCGCTCGGCTTCGACTCGCTGACCTCGATCGAGCTGCGCAACCGGCTCGTCTCCCGCACCGGCCTGGCGCTCCCCGCCTCGCTCACCCTGGAACACCGCACGCCCGCCGCTCTCGCCGAGCACCTGCGGGAGAGGATCGGCGCCGGCACCACGGGCGTACCGGACACGACGGGGAGCCTCGTCGAACTGTGGCACGAGGCGGACCGGCACGGCAGGCGGCTGGAGTTCATCGACCTGCTGACGACGGCCGCCGGTTTCCGGGCGGCGTACGACGATCCGGCCGAGCTGGACCTGCCGCCCCTGCGGCTGACCTCCGGCGGAGCGGACACGCCCGTGTTCTGCATCCCGTCGCACCTGGGCAAGGCCGACCCGCACAAGTTCGTCCCGTTCGGCGCGGCCCTGCGCGGCAGGCGCGACGTGTTCGTGCTGCGCGAGCCGGGCTTCGTGACGGGGCAGCCGATCCCCGCCACCCTGGACGTCCTGCTCGCCACCCACGCGCGGGCCCTGGAAGGGCAGGACGAGTTCGTCCTGCTCGGTTACTCGGCGGGCGGCCTGGCCGCGCACGCCCTGGCCGCCCATCTCGCCGGTCTGGGCCGCCCGCCCGCCGCCGTCGTGCTGGTCGACACCTACGCGCCCGAGCAGAGCGACGTGATGACCCGCATCCAGGGAGCCATGGAGCAGGGTCAGCGGGAACGCGACGGACGGACCGGCGAGGCACTGGGCGAGGCGTGGCTGACCGCGATGGGCCGCTACTTCGGCTTCGACTGGACGCCGGGCCAAGTCGACGTACCCGTGCTGCACGTACGCGCCGGCGACCCGCTGCCCGGAATGCCCGACGACGGGCGGTGGCAGGCCCGCTGGAACCTGGCGCACACCGGAACGGATGTGCCCGGCGACCACTTCACCATGATGGAACACCACGCGCCCAGGACCGCCGACGTCGTGCACGACTGGCTGGTCACGGCCGTTCACCGACCCCCTGGAGACCACGGCGGCGCAGCCGTGCGCTGACCCGAGGTCTCAGGAGCAACACCCATTCGCACGTCCTTGAAATGGAGCTGGCAATGCCTTCTTTCCCCGTTCGCCGTACCGTGCCGGACACCCCTCCGGTCGAGCACCTGGATCTGCTGAAGGAAGGGGGCGTGTGCCCGTTCACCATGGAGGACGGGCGGGCGGCCTGGCTGGCGGCCAGCCATGAGGCGGTGCGCGGCCTGCTCGCCGACCGCCGCATCAGCAACAACCCCGCCAAGGTTCCGTCGTTCTCGCAGCGCGAGGCCCTGCAGAAGCAGCGCGGCCAGTTCAGCCGCCACCTGTTCAACATGGACTCGCCGGAGCACGACATCGCCCGCCGCATGGTGGCGGAGGACTTCACGCCCCGGCACGCCGAGGAGGTCCGCCCGTTCTTCAAGGAGATCTTCGGCGAGATCGTCGACGAGATCGTCCGCCAGGGCCCGGGCGCCGAGATGGTCGAGGTGTTCGCCTTCCCGGTCGCCACGAAGACCATTTGCAAGGTGCTGGACATCCCCGAGGAGGACTGCCACTACTTCCAGAAGCGCACCGAGCAGATCATCGAGATGGACCGGGGCGAGGAGAACCTCGAGGCCGTCATCGAGCTGCGCGGCTACGTCGAGCGCCTCATGCGGGAGCGCACGGAGAACCCCGGTGACGACCTGCTCAGCCGGCTGATCGTCAAGGCGCAGGCGTCCGGCGACATCGAGCTCAGCGCCGCCGACCTGGTGGACAACGCGCTGTTCCTGCTGGTCGCCGGTCACGAGCCGTCGGCGAACATGCTCGGTCTCGGGGTGCTCGCGCTGGCCGAGTTCCCGCACGTCGCCGAGGAACTGCGGGCCGACCCCAGCCTGTGGCCGGGGGCGATCGACGAGATGCTGCGCTACTACACGATCGCCCGGGCCACCAAGCGGGTCGCCGCCGAGGACATCGACATCGAGGGGCAGACGATCAAGGAGGGGGACGCGGTGATCGTGCTGCTGGACACCAGCAACCGCGACCCGAAGGTCTACCCCGACCCGCACGTGCTCGACATCCGCCGCCCGGCGGGCAACCACCTCTCCTTCAGCCACGGGCCGCACCAGTGCCTGGGCAAGCACCTGGTCCGGGTGCAGCTGGAGGAGGCGCTGCGGGCGGTGGCCGAGCGCATCCCCGGGCTGCGGCTGGACATCGCCAAGGAGGACATCCCCTTCCGCGGCGACGCCCTCTCCTACGGGCCGCGCCAGCTCCGCGTCACCTGGTAGCAGCAGCCCGGGAGGGCTTCGCCGCCGGCCGCGACCCGGCCCGCGGCGAAGCCCTCCCCCCCCCGGATCACCGAACACACCATCAACGGAGGACTCCAAGTGGAGAAGACGGACGTCGACCGGCTGCGCAGGCTCGATCGCGAGCACATGTGGTACCCCTGGACGCCGATGGACGACTGGATGGCCAACGACCAGCTCGTCGTCGAACGCGCGGACGGATGCTGGCTGATCGACCCGGAGGGCAGGCGCTACCTCGACGGACGCTCGTCGATGGGCATGAACCTCCACGGCCACGGCCACCCCGCTCTCGTCGAGGCCCTGGTCGCCCAGGCCCGCAAGGCCGGCGAGACCACGCTGTACCGCGTCTCGCACCCGGCCGCCGTGGAGCTGGCCGCCCGGCTGGCGAACATGGCCCCGCCCGGGCTGCAGCGGGTGTTCTTCGCCGAATCCGGTTCCACCGCGGTGGAGACGGCGCTGAAGGCCGCGTACGCGTACTGGGTGGCCAAGGGCGAGCCGGAGCGTTCGACCTTCGTGTCCATGGCCAACGGGTACCACGGCGAGACCCTGGGCACGATCAGCCTGCGGGGCGTGAACAACGACCAGGTCGACATGATCCGCAAGACCTACGAGCCGCTGCTCTACCCCTCCCTCTCCTTCGCCCAGCCCGACTGCTACCGGTGTCCGGTCGGCATGTCGAGCGGGGGCTGCGAGCTCGACTGCACGGACTCGCTGGAGGAGATCCTCGTCCGGGAGAAGGGAAAGATCGCCGCCGTCATCGTGGAGCCCCGCGTGCAGGCCCTGGCCGGCGTGATCACCGCTCCCGAGGGCCACCTGGCCAAGGTCGCGGAGATCGCCCGCAGGCACGGTGTGCTGCTCATCGCCGACGAGGTCCTCACCGGCTGGGGCCGCACCGGGACCACCTTCTCGTGCGATGCCGAGGGCGTCACCCCCGACCTGCTGACCGTGGGCAAGGCCCTGACCGGCGGATACCTCCCGCTGTCGGCCACCTTGGCCACCGAGGAGATCTTCGACGCCTTCCGCGGCGGGGCGTTCCTCAGCGGCAGCACGTACTCCGGCTACGCGCTCGGGGCGGCGGTCGCCCTGGCCAGCCTCGACCTGTACGAGAAGGACGACGTCCTGGGTCGCGCCCGGGCGCTGGCCGACGTCCTCACCGCCGAACTCGAGCCGTTCCGCGGGCTCAGCCACGTCGGGGACGTCCGCCAGCTCGGGCTCATCGCCGGCGTCGAGCTCGTGGCCGACCGGGAGAACCGCACCCCCTTCCCGCCCCAGGACCGGGTCGTCGAGCGTGTCTGCACCCTGGCCCGGGACAACGGCGTCCTGGTCAACGCCGTCCCCGGCGACGTGATCACGATGCTGCCGTCGCCGTCGATGAGCCACGACGACCTGCGTCTCCTCACCGGCACGCTGTTCCGGGCCATCCGTGAGGTGACAGGGGAGTGACACGGCTGATGCGGGCGGCGGTCATCCGCGCCTGGGGCGGCCCCGAGCGGCTCGAGCTGGACGAGGTCGAGCGCCCGGTGCCGGCCCGGGGGTGGATCGGCGTGCGGGTCGAGGCCTGCGCGCTCAACCACCTCGACATCCATGTGCGCAACGGACTGCCGGGTGTGCGACTGGAACTGCCGCACGTGTCCGGCGGCGACGTCGTCGGCGTCGTCGAACAGGCCACCGACGAGGCGGGCGAGCGGCTCCTGGGCCGCCGCGTGCTGCTCGATCCGATGATCGGGCGGGGCATCCTCGGCGAGCACCACTGGGGCGGGCTCGCCGAGCATGTCGTGGCACCCGCCGGCAACGCCCTCCCGCTGCCCGCCGGCGACATCGACCCGGCCCGGTACGCGGCGCTGCCGATCGCCTACGGCACCGCACAGCGCATGCTGTTCACCAGGGCGCGCCTCCAACCCGGTGAAACGATCCTGCTGTTCGGTGCCACCGGCGGGGTCGGCGTGGCCTGTGCCCAGCTCGCCGTGCGGGCGGGCGCCCGGGTGATCGCCTGCTCCCGGTCGCCGGAGAAGCTCGCCCGGCTGCGCGCACTGGGCGTGGCCGCGACGATCGACATCGCCACCGAGGACGTACGCGGCAGGGTCCGCGAACTCACCGACGGCGGCGTCGACGTGGTCGTCGACTACCAGGGCAAGGACACCTGGCCCCTCTCGCTGCGCTGTGCGCGGCGCGGCGGCCGCATCGTCACCTGCGGCGCGACCACCGGCTACGAGGCCACCACCGACCTGCGCTACGTCTGGTCGCGCCAGCTGGACATCCTCGGCTCCAACGCCTGGCGGCGCGAGGACCTCCACACGGTCCTCGACCTGGTCGTCACCGATGCCCTGGAGCCGGTGGTGCACGCGCGGTTCCCGCTGTCCCGGGCCCCCGAAGCGGTCGCCGAACTCGAGGAGCGACGGGCGTTCGGAAAGGTCGTCGTCCGTGTGGAGTGAACTCAACCGCGCTTCGGCGCGATGCTAGGGGGGAAGAGTCTTGGCTTCTGAGGAGAAAACCGCATCGCATCGGTGTTTTCTCGCGAGGACACACGACGCGCTGACGCTGCAGCGCAAGATCTGTGCGCAGCCCGACGAAGCGGCGGACCGGGTCTTCGCCGACATCCTGGCGGGGGCGCGGGAGACCGCCTTCGGCCGCGAACACGGCCTCGCCCGGGTCCGCGCGCCCCGGGAGTGGAAGAACGCGGTGCCCATCCGCACCTACGACGGGCTCGCTCCCTACGTGGACCGGCAGCTCGCCGGGGAGCACGGGGTGCTGACCACCGACGACCCGTACGCCTTCCTGCGGACCTCCGGGACCACGGGGCGCGCCAAGTTCGTCCCCACCACCCACCATTGGCGCCGCGTCTACCGGGGGCCCGCGCTCTACGCCCAGTGGGGCCTGTACTTCGAACAGCTGGGCACCGAAGGGCTCGGGGGAGAGGAGGTCCTCGACCTGTCCTGGGAGCCCGGCCCCGTACGCCACCGCCGGCAGGGGTTCTCCGTCTACGGCATCAGCGAGCGCCCCCTGACCGAGGACCCGGAGGACTGGAACCCGCCGTGGCGCTCGGCGGACTGGTTCGCCCGCGACCCCGACGCCCCCACCCTGGTGGACCTGCTGTACAACAAGCTGCTGCGGCTCGCCGGACGCGAACTCCAGCTGATCGTCTCGGTGAACCCCTCGAAGATCGTCCTGCTGGCCGAGACGCTGCGCGAGAACACCGAACGGCTGGTGCGCGACCTGCACGACGGCCGCGATGCGGTCAGACCCGCCGACCCCGCGCTGGCCCGCAGGCTGGCGACGGTCTTCGACTGGGCCGGCGGGCGCCCGCTGCTCACCGACCTGTGGCCCACCCTGCGCCTGATGGTCTCCTGGAACTCCGCCTCCGCCGCGCTGTACCGGCCGTGGCTGTCCCAGCTCGCGCCCGGTGTGGCGACCCTGCCGTTCAGCACCACCGGCACGGAGGGCATCGTCACGCTGCCCGTCGACGAGCACCCGTCGGCCGGCCCGCTCGCCGTCAACCAGGGGCACTTCGAGTTCGTTCCCTGGCACGACCTCGACGACGGCAAGCCGCTGCCCGCGGACACCCCCACCCTGGGCTACGACGCGCTGGAACCCGGCGCCGACTACCGGCTGGTCATGAGCCAGGCCAACGGCCTCTACCGCTACGACGTCGGCGACGTCTACCGGGTGGTGGACAGGGTCGGTGCCACGCCCAGGCTGGAGTTCCTGGGACGGGCCGGCTTCCAGAGCTCGTTCACCGGTGAGAAGGTCACCGAGTCCGACGTCCACGCCGCGGTGACCCGGGTGCTGGGGAGCCGGCGGACCACCCACCCCGACTTCTCCGGCATCCCGGTCTGGGGCACCCCGCCGCATTACCTGATCGCCATCGAATGGACGGACGCGCACGACGCCCTCGACCTGCGGGAGACCGCCCGCCGCATCGACGACACGCTCCAGGAGGTCAACGTCGAGTACGCGGACAAGCGCCGGGGCGGCCGCCTGCGCCCGCTGCGGGTCCTGCCCCTGGTACCGGGCGCGTTCCGCACCGTCGCCGAGCGGCGCTTCCGCGACGGGGTCGCCGGAGCCCAGATCAAGCACCACTGGCTGCAGAAGGACGCGGCGTTCCTGACCACGCTGCGCGAACTCGACCTCCTCCACGGCTGTCTGGCGGGAGCGTGATGTGAAGATCGGATTCGCCGCGCCCGTGTCGGGCGCCTGGGCCACCCCCGCCAACCTCGTCCACATCGCCCGGCTGGCCGAACGGCTGGGCTATCCGTCGCTGTGGACCTACCAACGGCTGCTCGGAGCCCCCGACGGCTCCTGGGGCGAGGCCAACCGCGGCGTGCACGATCCGCTGGTCACGCTGTCCTTCCTGGCCGCGCACACCACCCGGATCCGGCTCGGTGTCGCCGTCCTCGTCATGCCGCTGCACACACCCGCCGTGCTGGCCAAGCAGCTCACCACGCTCGACCTGCTGTCCGGCGGCCGGCTCGACGTCGGGCTGGGCAACGGCTGGGCACCCGAGGAGTACGCCGCCGCCGGCGTGACCGGAAGGGACCTGGGCCGGCGCGCCGACGACTTCCTCACCTGTCTGAAGACCCTGTGGACCGACGAGGTCGTCCGGCACGACGGCCCGTACTACCGCGTGCCGCCCACCCGGTTCGACCCCAAACCGGCCCAGACGCCGCACCCCCCGGTCCTGTTGGGCGGCGCTGCGCCCGCGGCGCTGCGCCGGGCCGGACGGCTCTGCGACGGCTGGGTGGCGAGCAGCAAGGCCGATCCGGCGGCCATCCGCGACGCGATCGCCGTGGTGCGCGCGGCCGCCGAGGAGGCCGGGCGGGATCCGGCGGCGCTGCGGTTCGTCTGCCGCGCCCCGGTCCGGCTGCGTCCGTCGGCGGGTGCGGACCAGCCGGCGCTGACCGGCCCCGTCGGCAAGATCAGGGACGATCTCGAGGTGCTCGCGGGCACCGGACTGACCGAGACCTTCCTCGATCCGAATTTCGATCCCGAGGTCGGTTCGCCGGACGCGGAGGCCGGCCGGGCGCTGGAACGCGTCGAGCTCCTGCTCGGTGAACTGGCCACACCATCTGGTGAATTGTCGTCAAGGGCCGCCGCTACACTGGCGTGATCATTGCGGTTCCGTACCCAGCGCCGCCGGGCGGCGCTGATCCATGAGGAGAGATTGCCGTGTCTGCATCCCGTCCTGCCGATGAGACCAAACGCGCGGTAGTGGTCCCGGCCGGGACGACGTGCGCCGACGCCGTGGCCGCGGCCAAGCTGCCGATGAACGGGCCGAACGCCATCGTCGTGGTGCGGGACCCCGAGGGCACGCTGCGCGACCTGGACTGGGTCCCGGACGCCGAAGTCGAGGTCGAGGCGGTCGCGTTGTCCAGCCCGGACGGCTTGGACGTGCTGCGGCACTCCACGGCCCATGTGCTGGCCCAGGCGGTGCAGCAGGAATGGCCGGAGGCCAGGCTCGGCATCGGTCCGCCCATCGAGAACGGCTTCTACTACGACTTCGACGTCGAGCGTCCGTTCCAGCCGGAGGACCTCGAGCGCGTCGAGCAGCGCATGAAGGACATCATCAAGTCCGGCCAGCGCTTCCGGCGTCGTGAGTTCCCCTCGCTCGACGACGCCCGCACCGAGCTCGCCACCGAGCCGTACAAGCTGGAACTCGTCGACCTCAAGGGCGACGTGGACACGAGCGAGATCATGGAGGTCGGCAGCGGCGACCTGACGATCTACGACAACGTCGACGCGAAGACCGGCGACGTGTGCTGGTCCGACCTGTGCCGCGGCCCGCACCTGCCCTCCACCCGGCTGATCCCGGCCTTCAAGCTGATGCGCAGCGCGGCCGCCTACTGGCGGGGCAGCGAGAAGAACCCCCAGTTGCAGCGCATCTACGGCACCGCGTGGCCGACCCGCGACGCGCTCAAGTCGCACCTCAAGGCGCTGGAGGAGGCCGCCAAGCGCGACCACCGCCGCATCGGCGAGGACCTGGACATGTTCGCGTTCAGCAAGGAGATCGGCCGCGGTCTGCCGCTGTGGCTGCCCAACGGCACGATCGTCCGCGACGAGCTCGAGGGCTGGGCCCGGCGCAGCGAACGCAAGCTGGGCTACCAGCGGGTGGTCACTCCGCACATCACCCAGGAGGATCTGTACTACCTCTCGGGTCACCTGCCGTACTACGCCGAGGACCTGTACGCGCCGATCGAGATCGACGGCGAGAAGTACTACCTCAAGCCGATGAACTGCCCGCACCACCACATGGTGTACAAGGCGCGGCCGCACAGCTACCGGGACCTTCCCTACAAGATCGCCGAGTACGGCACGGTCTACCGCTTCGAGCGCAGCGGACAGCTGCACGGGACCATGCGCACCCGCGGGTTCACCCAGAACGACGCGCACATCTACTGCACGCAGGAGCAGGCCAAGGACCAGTTCCTCGAGGTCATGCGGATGCACGCGGACTACTACCGCACGCTCGGCATCACGGACTTCTACATGGTGCTCGCACTGCGCGACCCGGCGAACCGGGAGAAGTACCACGACGACGAGGTGATGTGGGAGACGGCCGAGCGGATCACTCGCGAGGCCATGGAGGAGTCCGACATCCCCTTCGAGATCGACAGGGGCGGCGCCGCGCACTACGGCCCGAAGGTCGACTTCATGATCCGCGCCGTCACGGGCAAGGAGTTCGCCGCGTCGACCAACCAGGTCGACCTGTACACGCCGCAGCGCTTCGGCTTGACCTACCACGACTCCGACGGCACCGAGAAGCCCGTGGTCGTCATCCACCGCGCCCCGCTGGGCTCCCAGGAGCGCTTCACGGCGTACCTCACCGAGCACTTCGCCGGCGCCTTCCCGGTGTGGCTGGCGCCGGAGCAGGTCCGCGTCATCCCGATCGTGGACGAGCTGACGGACTACGCGAACGAGGTCCGCGACCTCCTCCTGGACGCGGACGTCCGTGCCGACGTCGACGCCGGTGACGGCCGTCTGAACGCCAAGATCCGCACGGCGGTCACCCGCAAGATCCCGCTGATCGTCGTGGTCGGCCGGCGTGAGGCCGAGGAGCGTTCCGTGACCGTGCGCGACCGCTCGGGCAAGGAGACCCCCATGCCGCTGGACGCGTTCGTCGGTCATGTCACCGAGTTGATCCGCACCAAGAGCCTGGACGGCGCCGGGCACCTGCGGCCCGAGACCGACGGAGGCAACGCCTGACGCATGCGCCGGACGTGGGGGAGGCCGTCGGCCTCCCCCACGCGCCGTCGCAGGGACGGAACGCCCCGGGCGCCGAAAGGACCTTCAGGGCGTCGGCACGGGCGATCTTCACCCGGCCGTGAGCCCCGATGACGACGACCCGACCCGGGCGGAGGTCGGATACTCCTTGAGCCTGATGGTCTGCGCACGGGACACCTCGGGTGCGTTCGCGGCGATCATGTCGAGCATCTCCTGGGTCGGCGTGCCCATGAAGAATCGCTCGGCCCCTGCCCGGCCGGCCTGCTGGTGCTCACTGACGTAGCCGCGCATCTGCCGCTCGTATGCGGCGAACGCCGCGGTTACGTACGTGGCACCGCAGCCGACCTGGAGACAGAGGAGCAGGCCCACCGCGACACCGGCATCAGTGGTGAGGAATGGCTGGAAACCCAGGAGGAGGCGATGGACGCCCTCCTGGCCGGAGAGTCGCTCCCCGCCTTCGCGGCCATCAGGCACAAGCCCGGCGTCGACACAGCGTGCAGTCGCTGTTCGAGTACGGCCTGGGACGACTGCTCGACGGTGTGGCTCTTCACATCGCGAACAGCCAGGCACCCGGCGGCGGTTCTGCCCGGTGCGGCGGTGCGGGGTGTACGGACACCGCACGGCCCACCGCCGGTTCCTGATCCGCTCCAGGGCGAGGGTGTGGGGCCGGCTGCAACGGCCGGTGTCGTCAGGGGAAACGCGGCTCGGCGGTCATCGTGAGCCCCTTGGGGTGGGTGGTGGCCGCGGCCACTTCACGGACGGGGACGTCCGTCCGGGCGCGCATGCGCCAGCGGGAGCAGATGACGGCCAGGGCGATGGTGATCTCCGTCAGGGCGAAGGCGTCGCCGATGCACTTGTGGACCCCCGCTCCGAACGGGACGAAGGCGCCCCGGGGGCCGGCTCCATCCCGTTCGGGAAGCCAACGATCCGGGTCGAAGAGCTCGGGGTCGGCGAAGTGCCGCGGGTCGCGTTGCAGGGCATAGGGGCTGTAGACGACCTCGGCGCCCTCGGGGAGCGTGACATCACCCAGTCGCACCGGATGCAGGGTACGGCGCAGGATGAGCCAGGGCGCGTGCAGCCGTAGGGTCTCGGTGACGACCCGGCTGGTGTAGGGCAGGGCGCAGAGATCCTGCCAGGTCGGGGGGCGGCCGCCCAGGACGGTGTCGAGTTCTTCGTGCAGTCGTTTCTCCGCCTCGGGGTGGCGCCCGACCTCGTGGAGGGCCCAGGCCACGGTCGCCCCCGTCGTCTCCACACCGGCGAACAGGAAAGTGATCACCTGATCGCGGATCTGCTGGTCGGTGAGGGCGTCCCCGTCGTCGTCACGGGAGTCCAGCAGCAGGGTCAGCATGTCGTTGCGCCGCTGCCCGGGGGCGCGGTAGGTGGTGATCGTCTCGTCGATGACCCTGTTCGCCACCGTGATCGCGCGGCGGTAGCGGCGGTTGCCGGGAGTGGGGAGCTTCTCCCACGCCGTGGGCAGCAGGGTGCGCAGGACCGCACCGTGGAAGAGCGTGAGGATGCTCTCCCTGAACTCCGCGGCGGCCTGCGGGGTCATCTCCGTGGCGAACAGGCATGCCGTCACGGCCGTCAGCGCCATGTCGTTCATGGCGCTGTCGACGGAGATCTCCTGTCCGGGCCGCCAGTCGGCGATCGTGCTCTCGGCGGCGGCCCGCATCGTGTCGGCGTACTCGGCGATGCGGTCGCGGTGGAAGGCCGGTTGGATGAGTCGGCGCAGCCTGCGGTGCTTGCGTCCGGAGGTCGTTCCGACTCCCTCGCCGAGGAACTGGGCGAGTTTCTCGTAGACGCGGCCCTGCGTGAAGTCGTGGTCGCTGGAGACCAGGACCCGCCGCACCAGCTCCGGGTCGGTGACCACGTAGGCGGGCATGTGGGCGATGCGCACCTTGACCACGTCACCGAGGGATGACAGTGAGGTGATGAAGGGCAGTGGGGCGCGCAGCAGGGGAAGGACGTGACCGAGGCCCGGGAGGGCGCCCGGGGCCGGCGGGAGGACGGGGCTCTCAGCGCGTCGGGGCATAGGGATCTCCTGCGGTCGCGGGGACGGCGTGCGGTGCGGGACGGGGCCGTGCGTACCGGCGCATGAGTGGTGCCTCGCAGTACCGGTACAGCAGATGGGAGGCGAGGAGCGACAGGGTCACGATGCCGAGGACCAGCAGCGTGCCCGTCGCAGCCCCGAACTGCCGGTCGGGACCCAGGACATGACGCACGATCATGATGATGGGGTAGTGGACGATGTACAGGGCGTACGAGGACTGCCCGAGGGCGGTCACGCGCGGGTGCCGGAGGACGGACTTGCGCCCCATGATGTCCTTCCCGGCCAGGGCGGGGATGACCAGCGCCAGCGGTACGCACAGCGCGGCACCGAAGACGAAGGTCGCGGGCAGCACCGGGACGAGGGCGAACGCGACAACGGGAAGACCGATGAGCACCGGGCGGCGCAGCTCGACCCAGCGGCCCTCCTGCACCAGCCGGGCCGTGAGGATTCCCAGGGTGAACTCCAGCACCCTGACCGGCGGGAACGCGTAGACGAACCAGAGCTGGGTGCCGTTGAGGGGCAGCCAGTCGTAGAGCGTGGGCCCACTGACGAGCAGGCTCACCAGGGCCATGAGGGGGATCGCCACGGCGACCGCACCCCACCACCGCCACAGGTGCGGTGCGGCGATGCGGCGGACGGCCGTCAGCAGGAAGGGGAAGAGCAGATAGAAGAACGCCTCGCACGAGATGGACCACGCGGGCACGTTGGGGCCCACGTAGTAGTTCTCGTCCGGTACCCAGTTCTGGACCAGGACGAGGTTCGCCAGGGCCGGCGCCGGTTCGACGTCGGTGGGTGTGGCCAGCATGCCCGTCGTTCCGGCCGTGGTCATGAGGAACACGACGGCGACCAGCCAGGCGGCGACGTGATTCGGCACGATCTTCCAGAACCTGCGCCGCCAGAACCGGCGCCTGGGCTCGTGCCGAGGAGCCGACCACGTCAGGATGAAGCCGCTGAGCAGGAAGAAGGAAGCTACTGCCCCGGTGGCCAGGGGGAGGGTGAGTCCGAGGAGGTCGTGGAGTTGCTTGTCGCGGTACACGGAGGAGATGAAGGCCGCGTGGCAGACGAGCACCACGAGGGCCAGGACGAAGCGGTAGCCGGTGAGACTCGGCAGATCCCGGGGAGGGGAGGAGGAGTCCGGCGCCGCCGGACCGGGGGAGGTCGCGGGCATGACGTGTTCCCTTCGCCGTCCGTGCCCCGTCATTCGCCGAAGTGCTGCGGGCCGGTCACGCCGAGGTCCGGACTCTCCACGTGGTACCGGCCGCAGGTCAGGCTCCAGTCCTGGTTGCCGCGGGTCCACGCGGCCAGCGCGTCGAGGTAGCGCCCGACCCGCGGGTCGTCGCTGGTCAGCCGGAGTCGTCGGCTCAACTCCTGGAAGTCGGCGAGTTCCCGGTCGTGGTAGGCGACAGCTCGTCCGATCGCCTCTTCGGGGGTGCAGCCGTGGTGCTGTGCGAGGACGGTGATCAGGTTGATGGCGCCCGGCCAGTGCAGTTCGCGGAGTCCGGAGAGGATGTCGTTGATCCAGGAGTTCACCCGGCTCGCCGAGTGGGCGAGCGCCTGGAGTTCCGGCTCGCTCCACTGGGGGCCGGGTAACGGGAAGCCGCCCGCGGTCTCCAGGAGCACGAACATCACGGAGCGCAGGGCGATGCTGGATTCGCGGAGCGCAATGTACTCCTCCAGTGAGGGCATTGCGCGGTGGGACAGATAGACGACCTCGGCGCCCGCTCCGGTGAAGTACTCGTGCAGGCCGGAGAGGAACCGCTGGAAGTGCTCCGGCCCGGCGTGACGCCCGGTTCGCGCGCACAGGTCGTGCAGGGCGCGGATGTAGGGGTCGTCGCCCGGCGGGGCGTCGGGGTCGTGCAGGACCCGCAGACAACGGAGGGTGTGCCGCGCACAGTCCAGGAGCCGACCGTCCTCGGCGGCGCGCTCCATGTACTCGTCGTCCTGGAGGAACAGCCAGATCATCCAGTCGCAGGCCAACTGGGCGCCCTCGAAGCTTGCGTACGGGTACGTCAGGGCGGCGAGCCGCCCGAACTGAGCGGCCCGGGCGGCTTCCTCCTCGGCCGCGTCGCGTATGAAGCCGAACTGCCACATCCACGCGATCGCGGACTCCTCCAGGCGCTCGGCGGCCGGGTGGACGGCAGGGGGGAAGGGGCACCGCAGTTGCGGCACCGGTATCTGCAGGGATTGATCGAGCATGACGCACGTCCTCAGCGAAGTCGGTCCGATGTGTTGCCGGGCGCTGTCAGCGCCGGGCGGGCCTGCGGCACGGGCCGCCCCGCGCCCCGGGGGAGCAGGGTCCGGATCGCGGTGCGGGGTGCGAACAGGCTCGATGGGGGGCGCAACGAATGGAGAACCTCGAGAAAGGCCAGATGGACCCGGGGGTCACGGGTGCCGGCGGCCTGTACCCGGCCCAGGTAGCGGGAAGCCAGGCGCTGGGACCGGGTCGGTGGTGTGCCTTCGGTGCCGGGCAGCAGGTTGTCGGCTGTCGCGGCCATGTCCCAGAAGGTGCTGGTGAGGGCGGTGAGTTGGCGGTGGTACCGGTCGGAGAGGCCGGGGAGCCCGGCAGGTTCGGAAAGGCACTCACCGAGCAGGGCGGCGCCCAGGGCTGCCGCGGTCATGCCCTGCCCGTACACGGGGTTGAAGCAGCACAGGGCGTCGCCGGTGAGCAGCAGATTGCCGGGCTGCCGTGCCCCGGGGCGGATCAGCCGACGGCGGTTGCTGGTCGCGTGGCTGCCCGAGATGTCGGTCAGCGGCTCCGCGTGGGCTATCGCCTCCGCGATGAGCGGGTCGGCCAGGCCGCGGGCGTAGGGCAGGAAGTCCTGTTCCCGGGTGGTGGGGCGGTCCGCGCCGCTGCCGATCAAGGTGACGATCCACCGTCCGCCTTCCACGGGGGCCAGGACACCGCTGCGGAGCGGGCCGGGCGGGCCGCCCTGGATGTAGCACGATCGCCACGGCGCCCGGTGGTCCTCCGGTATGCGGTAGAGGCGGCTCGCGTAGCCGATGTGGGGATCGATGATCTCCTTCGGCGGTGGTGTGCAGCCGAGTTGCTCCAGCCAGTTGTCCACGGCGGAACCCCGGCCGGTCGCGTCGACGACGAGGTCGGCGGGCAGGGGCACCCGGTCGTCGGTCGGGCGTCCCCGGGTTCTCACCCGGACACCGGTTACGGCTGTCGCGTTCCCGACGAGGCCCGTGACCCGGGTCCCCTCACGGAAGGTGATGTTGGGCGTGGAACGAACCATGCGCCGGACCGTCCACTCCACCAGGGGACGGCCGGCGCACACGAAGCCCAGCCCCGAGGGGAAGACCGCCGCCCAGCCGTAGGGATTGCGCATCGCGAGGTCCGCGGCGAGGTCCAGCAAGGGGGCGCCCGCCCCGGTCAGTTCGTCCGTGAACCCCGGCAGTAGTCCCTCGATGGTCCGCAGGCCGCGCACCCCCAGGCCGTGCACATGGGTGGACTGCGGCACACCGCGCCGTGGCACGGGCCCTTCCGGTAATGGGTCCTGCTCCACCACCACGACGCGGGCGACGTGGTCGGCGAGGACCCGTGCCGTCAGCAGCCCGGCGATGCTCCCTCCGACCACCACCGCTTCGGAGTTCTCGAGGGCCGTGATCCGGGATTTCATGATCCCCCTGGGGTTCGGCGTATGCGGTGAAACACGGAGAAGACAGGCGGAAGCTGTTTCACGGCTCTTAGCGGTTCATGGGTGTGTTTATCGACGGATATCACGTTCAGGCGCAGGGATCATGACCCGCTGGCCACTCGCGGCACAAGAGAAACATCCAGCCAGTTAGGGAATTTCCCAGATGCATATGTGACGGATGGGGAGTGAGGCTTTCCGAACTCCCGCACCCGCGCCGTGGACCCATGGCAGCCCGGGCGGGACCGAGGGGGTCCGGCGCCCCTTCGGTGTTACTGTCGCGCCATGTCCAAGGTTGAGATCGACGCGTTGACCGCCGAGTTCTTCGGCGCCTTCGACAACCGGAGCGGCAAGGCTGCCGACGTGGCCCGGATCCGCAGGCTGGTCCTTCCCGGGGGCGTGATCGTCATGACCGGCCCGCAGTTCACGGTCTATACCGTCGACGAGTTCATCGAGCCTCGTCGGCGGCTGCTGAGCGACGGTCGGCTGGTCGAGTTCTCCGAGTGGGAGACCTCCGAACGGACCGAGATCGCGGGCGATATCGCGTCGCGGTTCGGCGCGTACCGCAAGTCCGGGATCCTGGACGGCGAGCCGTTCGAGGGAGGCGGGACCAAGACCATCCAGTTCGTCCGCACCTCGGAGGGCTGGCGGATCGCGGCATTCGCCTGGTACGACCAGCCCTGACGAAACCGCTCTACGTGGGAAGAGACCAGTGGCCGGCGCTCAAGGCACCGCCCAGAGACGGACGGTGTCATGGGTGGAGTAGCTGGTGCCGCCGTTGAGTCCCGCCGCGAGGGTCTTTCCGTCAGGGCTGAACGCCACCGCTTCGATGGAACTGGGGCTGGTGAAGGTGGCGGTGGTCGCTCCGGTGGCCGTGTCCCACAGCCGAACGCTGCCGCTTTGGTCGGCGGTGGCCAGCGTCCGCCCGCCCGGGTGGAACGCGAGCGCGTGGACTTGATTCCTGTGCCCCTTGAGCGCGACGACGTCCTGACGGGAGCTGGTGTTCCAGAGCCGCACCGTGTTGCTCTGCTGCACGACGGCCAGGATCTGGCCGTCCGGGCTGAACACCGCTTCTCGTGGGTTGATGATCTCGTCGAGGGTGTACAGCATCCGGCCGTCCGGCATCTGCCGCACCTGGAGGGGGTATCCACTGACCAGCAGTTTGCCGTCCGGGCTGAACACCGCCGGTCCGCTCTTGCAGTCCTCGTGGATATCGAGGGTGCGGCCGGAGCCCACGTCCCACACGTACAGTCCCTTGGCGGTGCTCGCGGCCAGCGTCCTGCCGTCCGGGCTGAGGCTCATGGAGGAGACGAAGCCGTCCTGGAGTCGGTACGACGTGATGCCGGTGAAGGTGCCGACGGTGCGGCCGGTGATCACGTCCCACAGCAGGACCTTGTTCTTCTCCGCCCTGACCAGGAGCTTGACGTCCCGGCTGAACGCGTTGGGCTGGATGAACTCGGCGACACCGATGCGCGTGGTCGTGCTGCGCTCGGTGGACAGGTCCCAGCGCCAGATCGTGCCTTCCCCACCCGCGGCGACCAGCGTCCTGCCGTCCGGGCCGAAGGCGAGCGCGTACACGCTCACGGGGCCTTTGAGGGTGACGTCTTTCGAGCTCGCGCTCTGCGGTGAAGCGTCGGAGGGAGAACTCGGGGTGCCGTCCTGGCTGCGCAGGAGGAGGGGGACGCCGACTGCCGTGGCCGCGGCGACAGCCAGGCCGCCGACGATGAGCGCACGCCGCGACACCCTGCCCGCGCCCGGCTGGGGGGCGGCCGGGCCCGTGGCCCGGTCCTCGACGGCGGTCGGCTGCGCATCGGAAACGGCTCCCATCCGCGCACCCGCTCCCGGCTCCGACACCGTCCCGGGCCGCGTCGGGGCCAGGACCACCGTCTGCTCCGGCCGGGGCGGGTGGACGGCCGCCCCGCCCCCGCGGGCGCTCGCGAACCAGGCGGGGAGACCGGCGACGGACGGTCGCTCGGCGGGGTCCTTGGCCAGGCAGGAGACCAGGAGGCGTCGGAGCTCGCCGTCGAGACCACCGAGCGCGGGCGGGTCGTCCAGGATCCGCTGGACGACCGCCAGCAGGGTGGGCGCGTCGAACGGGCTGCGGCCGGTGGCGGCGAAGGCCAGGACCGAGCCGAGCGCGAACACGTCGCTGGCGGGCCCGGCCCGGTCGGCACGGATCTGCTCCGGCGACATGTAGGAGTACGTGCCGACGATCGCGCCGGTGGCGGTGAGTGAACTGGCGTCCACGGCACGGGCGATGCCGAAGTCGATGATGCGGGGGCCGTCGTCGGCAATGATGACGTTGCCGGGCTTGAGGTCGCGGTGGACGAGGCCGCAGCGGTGGATCGCGGCGAGCCCTTCGGCGAGTCCCGCGCCGAGGCGAAGTACGGCGTCGGGTTCCAGCGGGCCGTCCTCGGCGACGACCTGCCGCAGGGTGGGTCCCGGGATGAACGCGGTGACCAGCCAGGGGGCTGCGGCGTCGGGGTCGGCGTCGACGACCTGTGCGGTGTGGAAGCCGCCGACCTGTCGTGCGGCGTCGACCTCGCGGGCGAAGCGGGTGCGGAACTGCGGGGTGGCCGCCAGCTCCGCCCGGATCAGCTTCACCGCGACCTTGCGGCCACCCGGCGACGTTCCGAGGTAGACCTGTCCCATGCCGCCCGCGCCCAGTCGGCCGTCCAGCCGATAGGGGCCGACCCACTGGGGGTCGTCGGGCCACAACGCGTCCATGAGTACCGTCCGTGAGATGGGTGGGGGTGTCCGCCGGGGAGCTAGCGAAGCTTCCAGAGCTGGATCGACGTGGCGGATTCGTCGCTCACCGCGGCCAGGTTGAGGGCGGCCGCCAGTGTCGTGCCGTCCGGGCTGAACGCCAGTGCCGAGACCGAGGTGGTGAGGTTGGATTGCGGCATGGTGCCGGTCAGGGTCGAGGTGACGCGCCCGGTGGACAGATCCCAGAGGCTGATCGTCTTGCCGGTGTTGTCGCGGGCCTCGGGCTCGCGATTCCCGCCGGCACCCGCGATCACCGCTCTGCCCGGGCGGTACGCCGCCTTGAGGATGTACGAGTGGCGGTCGGTGAGTGTCTTGGTGGGACGTCCGGTGGCCAGGTCCCACAGCCGGACGCCGGGTCCGGCACCGGCGACGGTCTTGCCGTCCGGGCTGAACACCACCGCGGAGAAGTTCTTCTCCGAGTCGGTGGTGAAGGTCTTGAGCAGGCGGCCGGTGTCGGCGGCCCAGAGCCGGATCGTGCCGTGCCTGCCGGTGTCGGCGGCCACGCTGGCCACGGTCTTGCCGTCCGGGCTGAACGCGACGTCGTTCATGCTGCCGGTGTGTCCGGTGAGGGTGGCGGTCGAGCGGCCGGTGGACGGCTTCACGATCTCGACCCGGCTGCCGACGCCCACGGCGAGGGCCGTGCCGTCCGGGCTGAACGCCAGGCAGTTGACGCTGTCGAACTCACCGCTGTACGAGGTGGCGTCGCCCGACGGCGCGCCGGTGCGTATGTCCCAGCGGCGCAGGGTCTGGTCGAAGCCGCCGGTGAACAACGTCTGGCCGTCCGGGGTGTAGGCCACCGACATGACGTTCGAGGTGTGCCCCTTGTACGTCGTGATGGTGCGGCCGGTGGCGGCGTCCCACAGCCGCACCGTGTTGTCGTAGCCGCCGCTGGCGAGGGTCCTGCCGTCCGGGCCGAAGGCAAGGCAGTCTATGGAGCTGGTGTGGCCGGCGAGGCGCGCGACCGGCTTGGTGATGTCCGGGGTGGAGGAGGGCGTGGCACCCGAAGCGGACTTCGATGGTGACTTCTTCTTCCCTGACTGCGGCCAGAGGACGTACGTGGGGACGGCGACCGCGGTCGCGGCGGCCATTCCGCCGAGCAGCAGGGTGCGCCGGGGGAGCGCCTTGGAGGAGACGACGGGTGGGATGCCGGGCGGAGTGCCGGGTACGGGGGGCACGGCGCCGGCAAGGACACCGGGCGGGATGCCGGGGCCGACGACCGAGAGCCGGGCCAGGACGTCGGCGGTGGACGGGCGATCGGCGGGATCCTTGGCCAGACATGCGGTGACCAGGGCGTACAGGCTGCCGTCGAGGCCGTCGAGTCGGGGCGGTTCGCTGGTGACCCGGTGGATGATGGCCGGCACGGTCGTCGCGTCGAACGGGCTGTGCCCGGTGGCGGCGAAGGCCAGGACCGAGCCGAGCGCGAACACGTCACCGGCGGGCGAGACCGGATCGGTGCGGATCTGCTCCGGTGACATGTAGGCGTAGGTGCCGATGACCATGCCGGTGTGGGTCATCGTCTCGGTACCCGGGGCGTGCGCGACGCCGAAGTCGATGATGCGGGGGCCGTCGTCGGCGACGATGACGTTGCCGGGCTTGAGGTCGCGGTGGATCAGACCGCAGCGGTGGATGGCGGCGAGCCCTTCGGCGAGTCCCGCGCCGAGGCGAAGTACAGCCTTGGCGTCGAGCGGGCCGTGTTCGGTGACGACCTGCTGCAGGGTGGGTCCCGGGATGAACGCGGTGACCAGCCAGGGGGCTGCGGCGTCGGGGTCGGCGTCGACGACCTGTGCGGTGTGGAAGCCGCCGACCTGTCGTGCGGCGTCGACCTCGCGGGCGAAGCGGGCCCGGAACTGCGGGGCGGCCGCCAGCTCCCGCCGGATCAGCTTCACCGCGACCTTCCGGTCGGCCGGCGACGTTCCGAGGTAGACCTGTCCCATGCCGCCCGCGCCCAGTCGGCCGTCCAGCCGATACGGGCCAATACGCCGGGGATCTCCGGGGCGTAGAGGCTCGACCATGCGCTACTCGAATCTGCCGGGGAATGCGGGCGGTATCACGCACGGCATTGAACCATGGCCTGACAGACCGCGGCGATGAGGTCGATGTCTCACCCCGCATCGGCGCCGGGCTTCACGGCAAGGGTCGCGCTACCGGCCGAACTCCGTGATGCGGGGCGGCTCCTCGGCTGTGGCGCCGACATCTGTGGGACGTCCTCAGAGCCAGCCGCGCCGTGCCGCCTGGACCCCCGCCTGGAAACGGGTCGTGGCGCCCAGCCTGGCCAGGAGGGCGGAGACCCGGCGCACGACGGTGCGACGGCCCACGCCCAGGTGTCTGGCGATCGCGTCGTCGGTGGCACCGCTGGCCATGAGAGTGAGGATCTGGCGGTCCCGGGCGTCGATCTGCGTGCCGATGCCCGCCGCCGATATCGGGACGGCAAGTCTCCACAGGGACTCGAAGACGTTGGACAGCGCCTGGAACAGGCCGGACGGACGTATCAGGAGGGAGACGACACCGGGGTGGTCGTCGGCGGCGAGGGTGACCACCGCCAGATCGTTGTCGCCGATGGCCAGCTTCATGGGCGGATCGTCCAGTGTCCGTGCCTGTTCCCCGGCCTCGATCATGCGCGCCATGTTGGGCCACGCGATGGGGTCGTCGAAGGCGGATCCGTGATAGATGCTGCGGTAGACGACTCCGGCGGCCATGCGCTCGCGCTGCAGCACTTCCTGCGCGAGGTAGTGGTCGGACGTCCCGGAGTACGGAGGTACGTCGATGACCCGGATCTGGTGGCGCGCCGACTGCTGAAGCTGTCGGCTCACCGCCAGGACGCGTGCGGGGTCCTCGACGACGTCCAACGCGCCGTAGTGCCCGGCGTCCTTCCGGGCGAAACGGTAGAGCCGTTCCAGCTCCGTCCCGGCCTGACGCAGCGATGTCCGCAGGGCGGCATCGCGCTGGAGCAGCGCCTCGACGACCTCCGCGGGCGGTAACGCCTCCCAGGAGGCTTCCCCGGTCTCGAGGTCCGTCGTCACGACGATGTCCTCGGCGGCGAGTTCCTTCAGTACCACGTGGACGACGGACTCGCTCAGTCGGACCAGGGGTGCCAACTGGCCGACGGACACGCGCGGATGGCTGACCAGACACCGATAGACCCGTCCGCGGTCGGAGTCCGGGTCCAACACGTCGTGCACGACATCTCCCTCGCCGTACCGGAGCCGGCCCGACCGGCTCCGGAAGCCCGCCGCTCGGGTGGCGCACTTGGGCCGCTGGCGCAGGTGCGCCACCCGCACAGTATGGCGTTACCCAGAGTGCTGCGATGAGATTTCCGGTGTCCGGCTGGACCACCAGTCCCATGGCACCCAGCCCCCGCCCAGCCCGAGGACAACTGATGAGATCAGTCCTGCCCACCCGGCTCCTGCGCGCGAAGGCAGCAGTCGCCGCCCTGGCCGCCGCCCTCCTTCTGTCGGGAGCACCTTCCGCGCGTGCCGATGCCGCCTCGGGGCCGCCGCCCATGGCCGACGGTTTCGGTTTGACCCAGGTCGGCGGTGCCACCGGCTCCGCCACCAACTTCGTGGTCACCGTGAACACGCCTCAGGTCGCCGGGGCGCACCGGATCCGGGTCCTGCTGCCGAGTGACTATGCGGCCAACCCTGGCAAGCGATATCCGGTGTTGTACTTCCTGCACGGTGCGTCCGACGATCCGGGCAATCCGAATCTTGCTTATCCGGCCCTCCTCGCTGCCAAGTCGATGATCACGGTCATTCCGGACGGGGGGCGCAGGGGCTGGTACAGCAACTGGCTCGACCAGGGCACCGCCGCCGGTGCGCAGAACTGGGAGAACTTCCATGTCAGCCAGGTGATCCCGTTCATCGAGGCGAACCTGCGCACCACCGCGTCGAAGAAGGGGCGGGCCGTCGCCGGTCTGTCGATGGGCGGTTTCGGTGCCCTGCACTACGCCCAGCGGCACCCGGACCTGTTCAGCCAGGTCGCCACGCTGTCCGGCGGCAACGAGCTCTCGCGGAACCATGCCGTCATGCGCGCCGCCGTCGTCGCCACGCTGACCAACATCGGTGCGCCGCTCTGCGGCACCTCCAGCCCCACCTGCTCGCTCAACTTCGGCCCCACCGTGTCCAGCGACGCGGTCTTCGGCACCCCGTACCCGGTGTTCAACGCGGACTGGCGCTGGAACGAGGCGGACCCGGTCTCGCACATGGACGTCCTGGCCCGGGCCGGGACGGGCGTCACGATCTACACCGGCAACGGCGGCGGCAACCCCGCCGAGCCCGAGTTCTGGGTCCAGTCCGCGTCCCAACACGCCAAGGAACGCCTGGACGCCCTCGGATATCCCTCGCACTACGTGGACTACGGCAACGGCTCCGGCTGGGGCGAGAGTTGCAATGGCGGCCACAACTACGGCTGCTGGGCGCAGGACCTCGTGGACTTCGTTCCGCGGCTCGAAGCGGCATTCGCCTCCGCCTGACCTCTCCCTCCCCGACAGACAGGGTTACGCACAATGATCAAGCGACTGTGCACGTTCTTATTGAGCCTGGCGGTCATCTGGACCCTGGGGGTCGGTGCCGCCCAGGCCGCCGCCGAGCAGGGCAAGCGCGTACACAACGCGATGCAGATCATCTTCAGCCCGTCGATGCCCGACGCCTTCTGCACGATCGGCGCGGTGGGCACGGACAAGTACGGGCACAAGATAGCCGTTTCGGCAGGCCATTGCCTCCGTGATCCCGAATACGCGGACCGCGAGATCCACGATGACATCGCTCCCGTATACGACCGGGCGGACACCGGGTTCGGTCCGATCGGATACGTGCGCTACTTCAAGGACCCCGAGGGTTCGCAGACGGGGCACGTGACCAAGGACTACATGATCATCGAGCTGGGCCCGAAGGTGACGCTCTCCTCGCAGGGCCCGTACCTGAAGCAGACGGGCATGCTGAAGGTCCCCGGCGGGATCGTCAGCCCGAACGCCCTGAACCCCGCACTCGACAACGAGCGGCTGCTCGCCCCCGGCGGCAACGAGCTCATCACGTCCGGTCAGACGGGTGTGTGGTACGGGACCATCATGGAGAGCGCCGTCGGCGTCTACCGATCGGCGGCATTCTCCATGAAGGGCGACTCGGGCGGGCCGGCGATCTGGCGCGTACCGGGGAGTGCTCTTCCCTCCCAGGCCAACAACTTCCAGGCCTCGGGCCCTTGGGCGGGCATCACCAAGGGGATCACCCTGGCATTGCCGCCCTTCCTGTACACCAGCTCGGCGAACATCCTCGCCGATCTGCGTGCCCGGGACGCCGCCGCTCCCACCGGCGTCTTCGGAGCGGGCTTCACGGTGACTGCCAACCCGTAAGGGCGGGGTGTCGAAGGCCTCGAGGTCCGGCCATCCGTCTCCATGAACGCCCTCAAGGAGGAGAAGGCATTGCCCGTCGGAAAGCTGGCAAGACGCACGAGAACCACCGTGCTCGGCGTGATCGGACTGATGGCCGCTCTGCTCACCGCGGCGCCCCCGGCGCAAGCCGCCGCCCCCGCGTTCGAGCTGACCCCGATGGTCCCGGCCGGTGCCGACCATCAGCAGAAGCTCAGGTCCGAGGTGGAGTACTGGACCCTCGCGAAGATGGCCTCCACCGGCCTCAACCACGAGGACCAGGACGCCGCCCCGCCCCCCGGGGGCTGGGACAACCTCAGCAAGCCGTGGCCGCGGAAGGCCGGGCAGATCTCGCGCACCGCCGGCAAGTTCTTCATCGAGAACAAGGACGTGGTCACCGGCGCCGTCTCGACGACCGCGTGCTCCGGCAACGTGGTGAACAGCGCCAATCAGAGTGTCGTCGTGACCGCCGCCCACTGTCTGCGCATCCACACCCCGATCGATGTGGGTTTCGGGAACACCATGATCACCAACATGGTCTTCGTGCCGGGATTCAACGGAGCGAACCTGGAGCGCCACACCTCCAGCACGGCGCTTCCCGGCAAGGACATCGCCCCGTACGGGGTCTGGGGCGTGACCCGCGAGTGGATCACCAACACCTGGAGCCGGAGCGCGGACTGGCTGCTGGGCCACGACATGGCGGCGGTCCTGGTGGACAACCCCGATGACCCGCGGCCGATCGGCCAGGTCACCGGCGGCCAGCAGATCGGCTTCAACCAGCCGCAGAACCAGAACAACCACGTCTTCGGGTACCCGACCATCAACGAACGCAACTACTACCGCCCCGGCAACGTGTCCCCGCAGCTCCAGCGGACCTTCGACGGCCGGAGCCTCATGGCCACCCAGGGCACCACCCGGAACGACCCCGTCTACTACAGCGACGTGATGCGCGGCGCGCAGTCGCCGGGTTGCAGCGGCGGCCCCTTGATGCAGAACTTCGACCCCACCACCGGTGAGGGCCTCCAGGTCGGGGTCTTCTCCCGGTACGACGACCCCGGCCAGATCATCAAGCTCTTCGGCTGGGTGCAGGGCCCCAACATGAGTTCCACGCACCTCGGTGACGAGGAACAGGCCGTCTACAACGCCGCCCAGTCGGCGAGCCCGGCGGGCAGCTGATCGTCGACGGACACCCGAACGACCACCGGGCGCCGGCCTCCCCTGTGTCGGCGCCCGGTGGTTTCGGCCTGCGAGGCAGGCGCGGGCGACAGGAACAGGGGAGACGTGGCTACGCGGACTGAGCCCGCCGGCCGTCGATCGGGTCCGGACTCTTGTGCAGGTGCACGGCGAGAGCGGCGATGTCGTCGTCAAGGCCTCTGCTGCTGTAGTGGAGGAGGTCGCGGTGGAGCCCGTCGAGCAGTTCGCGGGGCTGCACCGGCGTCTGCCGACTCATCCAGTCCGCCAGTGGGAAGAACTCGCCGTTGCGGGCGCGGGCCTCGGTGACGCCGTCGGTGTAGAGGAGCAGCTGGTCGCCGCGGGCGAAGGCGAAGGTGTCGATGCTGTAGTGATCGCCGATCAGGTCCGCGAGGTTGAGGAGCGGGGAGGGCGCGGTGGGGTTCAGGACGCGGAGCCCCTCGCGGCCCAGGACCAGCGGCGGCGGATGCCCGCAGTTGAGAACCCTGATGAGGTCGTCCTCGTGTGGGATCTCGACGAGAACGGCCGTGGTGAAGCGCTCCATCAGGTCCTCAGGGGGAAACGCGGTGCTGTAACGGGTGCTGCTGGCCTCCAGACGGCGCGCGATGCCGCCCAGATCGGGCTCGGCGTAGGCCGCCTCCCGGAAGGAGTTGACCACCGCCGCGGCCGCGCCCACCGCGGGCAGGCCCTTGCCCCGCACATCGCCGATGAGCAACCGGACCCCGAACCGGGTGTCGGCCACCTCGTAGAAATCGCCGCCGATGCGGGCCTCGGCGGCGGCCGCGAGATACAGCGACTCGATCTCGATGCCCCCGAAGCGGCGCGGCATCGGGCTCAGGACCACCTGCTGCGCCGCGTCGGCGACGAGCCGGACCTGGAAGAGGGACTGCTCCCGCTGGAGCCGGACGTGGCTTCCGTACGCGGCCGCCACGGTGACCGCGACGATGCCCGCCACCGTGTACCACGCACCCAGGCCGGGGAACACGAGGCTGAGGCCGATCATGAGCAGAAAGCAGACCGTCCCCAGCAGCACGGTGGGGAGCACGGGCCACATGGCGGCCGCGAGAGCGGGGGCCGCGGGCAGAATGCGGCTGAAGGCCATGTCCGGCGGCGTGGAGTACGCCAGGCCGGCGATGACCACGGTCAGGAGCACTGGGGACAGCTGAACGAAGGACCACCGGCCATGGGGACGGCGGAGTCGCGACTGTCCAGGCTTGACCATGATGCATATCATATCCGCACAACATGGACATAAGGCATGTCGGCCGGGTTCTCCCCCGCCTGGGGGCGTGGCACCTGATACGGCCAAGGCCCGAGCCCGGTCGGTCGAGCCTTCGTCTGCCCTGTTCAGCCCGTCTCGGCTGTGATCCGGCCGGTGCGTACGGCCTCGGTGAGGGCCTGGAAGTCGCGCTCGTTCTGATCGGCGTAGGCTTCGGCGAATTCGGCCAGCGCCCGGTCGAAGACGTCACCGCCGCCCAGATAGGCGGCGATCGCGATCCGGTCTCCTGAGCGGGCGTGGGCGCGTGCCAGCGTAGCGCCGCACAGGCCCGCGAAGAACCTCAGCTCGCTGGGCTTCATCGTCTCGGGCCGTGCGATGCCCTTCCAATCGCGCAGCTGGCGGATGTAGAAGTCACGCTGTCTCCCGTCGACACCCGTGACCCGGTCCCAGCCGAGGAAGATGTCACTCGCGGCCTGCATCAGCCGCTGTCCGGCGACGACGCGCTGACCCTGGTTGTCGTACTCGCTCCGCCCGGAGTACGGGGCGAGGACCGAGGTGCCGGCCTCCTTGGCCTGCAGGAGCAGCGGGTCCTCATCGTCTCTGCCGAGCATGAGCACGACCCAGCAGCGGGTGCCGACGCTGCCGACGCCGACCACCTTCCGTGCGATGTCGACCATCCGGAACTGTCCGAGAAGGTGTCGGCGGTCGGAGGTGAGACTGGTGCCATACCGCTCGATGACCTCACGGAGGTCCCGCTCGAACTCCGCACGATCGGCTTCGGAGAGCAGGTCTCTCAGCGGGACGAGAAGCGGGGGATCGGAGGCGATCCGCCGACTGCCGTCGACGGTCGTGGTGAGCTTCTCGAAGGCCTGCAGATTGTCTCTGGTCCGCGCCGTGTCCAGCGCATGGGAGAGACGCCGGCGGGAGCTCCTGGCCAACCGGCCGCCGAGCAGGGCGCTGAGCTTCTCGGTGTCCGCCTGCGCGTACCAGACATCGAGATTGCGCATCCCGGCGAACCCCCGCATCGATTCCCGGTACGACCGGACGGCTTCACGGACGACGCCGGCGCGCTGCCCGGCCGAGAAGTCGTTGGCACGGGCAGCGATCACGAGGCTGGCCGCGAGCCGTTTGACGTCCCACTCCCACGGTCCGGGCAGCGTCTCGTCGAAGTCGTTGATATCGAAGACCAGGTGTCGTTCGGGGGAGGCGAGCAGGCGGAAGTTCAGCAGGTGCGCGTCCCCGCACAGCTGTGTCGTGATGCCGGTGTGGCCCAGTGCCCCCAGGTCCACCGCCATGATCGCGGCCGCCCCGCGGTAGAAGCGGAACGGTGATTCGAGCATTCTTCCGTAGCGGATCGGTACGAGTTCCGGCACCCGACTGGCGGACTGCCGCTCGATGACCTCCACGGGATCCGGCCGGTCGTCCCGGGGCTCGAACGCGGCGTGGCCGGATCGCGGCGCCGTGCCGCGGGCCGCTTTGCCACGTGCCGCCCGCTCATCCGGGGTCGGGTGGCGATGCGGGGTCGTCGCGGTCATCACCGAATCTCCTCGCTCGCGCGGGTCTGCCGGTTCGGCAGCGGCGCGGTTGTGGAACACGCGCCCCCGTGCCGGCCGTCAGCCGACTTGGCTCCGGGGCGTGAGGGCACCGGGCCTCAGGGCTTCTTCCCGCATGTTCCGGGTGGGACGACGGCGTCGCATCACCCGGAGCGGGTGAGCTGCCGCTCGGCTCCTCACCCCGAGGGCGAGCCCACGGGAACCGCCACGTCAGGCCGCCGCCCGTGCGTCCGGCCCTTCGGCGAGCCGCACGGACGGCAGTCGGCGTGTGCACGCGAAACCGCCCCGCCCACCGCTCATCGCCGTCCCGCGTGGCAGCCGCAGAGGGGAGCAGGCACCATGGGAGTCGCGGGTCCGGAGAACGGCCCGGCACACGAAGAGGCACGTGCGCCCCGACGGGAAGATCTACCGTCGTCGGTGGCCGAGGTCCTCACCCTGGTGGTGGTTGGATGCCCACGTCCGGATTCCCCGCTGTCACGGAAGAAGTCAAGGGGGCCCACGGCGCCCACGCGCGCAGCCGACGTCCGGCCGGCACCGCCACCGAAGCAGCGCTGGCCTGGTCCGGTGACCCCCTGCTGACCTCGAAGGTCTCGGTGCCCGCCCTCCCCGGGACCTGTGTCCCCAGGCAGCGGCTGCTGGACCGTCTCAGCAGCGGGGCGAACGGACCGCTGACGCTGATCGCCGGCCCGGCCGGCGCCGGAAAGACGACCCTCGCCTCCTCCTGGGCACACCTCGCCGTGCCCCCGGGGCCCGTCGCGTGGTTGACCCTCGACCCCGACGACAACGCCCCTGGCGTCTTCTGGTCCTACGTCCTCGAAGCCCTCCGACGGGCGCTTCCCTCGCTGCCCGCCACCATCGGTACACCCACCAGCCCCGACAGCATCGGCCGCTCCCTGCTTGTCCGGCTCGCCTCCGCCGTGGAGCACCTGCCCCACCCCGTGGTGCTCGTGCTCGACGACATGGCCAAGGCGCCCGGCCGGGAGGTGTCGAAGGGCCTGGGTTTCCTCCTCGAGCACGCGGGCCCGCAGCTCCGCCTCGTCCTGATCAGCCGGGTGGACCCACGGCTCCCGCTCCACCGCTACCGCGCGGAGGACCGGCTGACCGAGATCCGGGGTGCCGATCTGGCGTTCACGTCACACGAGGCAGCGACACTCCTGCGACAGCACGATCCAGCCACCGCGGACAGCACCGTCCGCGCCCTCACGAGCCGCACCGAGGGCTGGGCCGCCGGATTGAGACTGTGCGCCCTGGCCATGCGGAACTCCGACGACCCCGAAGGCTTCGCCCAGTCGTTCGCCGCCTCCGAACACGCCGTGTCCGACTACCTGCTCGCCGAGGTGCTCGACGCCCAGCCCGCCGCCACCCGGGAACTGCTCCTGCGCACCAGCATCCTGGACCAGGTGCATCCCGAGCTGGCGAACGCGCTGACCGGACGGCAGGACGCCGAACAGATCCTGGCTCGGCTCGTCCACGACGGTGCCTTCGTCGAACCGGTCGCGGGCACCCGCTGGTGCCACGTCCACCCACTGTTCGCCAAGGTGCTCCAGGCACACCTGCGCGCCCGACGGCCCGGTCTCGCACCGCGGCTCCACAGCCGCGCCGCACGCTGGCTGGCCGATGCCGGCCGGCCCGCCGAAGCCCTCGGACACGCGACGGCGGCCGGGGACTGGCAGTACGGAGCCGCCGAAGCCGTTCGCAACCTGATGATCGGGCCCCTGCTCGCCGGCACCGACGAGGACCGCCTCCCGGCTCTCTTCTCCCGCATGCCCGACGACACCCCCGGCGCCGAGCCCGCCCTCGTCGCGGGAGCCTGCCGCCTGGCCCGCCGCGACCCCGGAGGCTGCCGCGAGCGGCTCACGGCAGCCGAGCGGTACATGAACCGCGGCAACACACCGCTCGGCCCCGAGGCCGGGCTGACGCATGCCCTGCTGAGGCTGCTCTGCGAGTCCTACGGGCCGGAGAGCGGCGCCACACCGGGGGCGGCCGCCGAGGAGACGGCCCGGGACGCCGATGACTTGACGGCGCGGGTGGCACGGTGGCGGACCGAGAAGCATCCGGAGATCAAGGCCCTGCGGCTCCACGGACTGGCCTGCGCGCTCCTGCGGTCCGGTCGCCTCGACGACGCCCGGCAGGCCTTCACCGACGCCGTCGCGGCCTGCACGGACGACGCGACCCACCTCGTACTCCACGCGTCCTTCGGCAAGCTCGCGCTGACCGAGAGCGCCGTAGGAGCCCTGACGGCAGCGGAGGACCACGCGGTGCGGTCCCTCGCGGTCGCCGACCGGCACGGTGTGTCTGCCGCCCGCCGTTCAGGAGCCGGTCACCTGGCACTGGCCGTCCTCGCGTTCGAACGCGAGGACCCCCGAGGTGCCCGTCACCACCTCGAACAGGCCATGGCATGCCCCGACACCCGTGACGACCCGGTCATGGCCGCGGAAAGCGCCGTCCTGCGATCCCGCCTCGAACTGGCGCAAGGGCGGTGGGCAGCCGCGCTGACGACCCTCGGCGAACCCGGGCCACCCCCCATGACCTGGCCGGCCGAGCGCCTCGCCGTCGCCCGCTCCCACGCGGCCCTGGCCCACGGAGACCACGAGGCCGCGGTCTCCGCCCTGCACGGGGGCGATGGCGACGGACCGGCCCTCACCGTCGCCCTGGCCCAGGCGCACCTCGCAGCAGGCCGCACCGACCGCGCCCTGCGGCTCGTGGCGCACGCCGACCGCTCACACCGGCTGACCCTGTCCGACCACGTCCGTATCCGACTCCTGCGGGCCCGTATCGCGATGCTGGGCGACGACCCCACCGCCGCCCACGACCCGCTGGCGCAGGCACTGGAGGCCGCCCGCCCCGAACAGCTGCGCCGCCCCTTCACCGAAGCCGGGCCGTGGCTGCGGCACCTGCTCGACAGGGCCGACGGCGAAGGCGGAGCTCGCCTCTCCCGGTCCTGGCTCACCACCCGACGACCGGACGGCCCGCGCACCCCCGCCTTCGTCGAGCCGCTCAGCGGCCGTGAGCGCGAAGTGCTCGCCTGCGTCGCGCGGATGCTGTCCACCGACGAAATCGCCGGCGAACTCCACCTGTCCGTCAACACCGTCAAAACGCACCTGCGAAGCGTCTACCGAAAACTCTGCGTCTCCCGCCGTCGCGAGGCCGTCGAACTCGGCAAGGAGCTGCACCTTCTCTGACCCCGGAGCGGTCGGCCCCACCATGCGCCACCCCGTGCCCGCTCACCCGCGTGGGGGGATGCCCACCACCCCGCGCCGCCCGCAGCATGACAGACGAAGAGTCCCCGGAGCAGGCAGGAACGGTACGGACATGCGCTACGAATTCCGTGTCACCGGCCGTGTTTCCACGCCGTTGGCCGACACCTTTCCCGAGCTCGACAGGGCGCCCATCCCACAACAGACACTGTTCTTCGGCACGGTGACCGACGAGGCTCATCTGTACGGGCTCCTCGCCCGCTTCCAGGACCTGGGGCTGCACGTCGAGGAAATGCGCCGCCTCCCGGACTGAAACGTCACATCAGCCGTGCGCGCGACACCTCACAGGCGGGACTCACCCTTCGCGTGCGATGCGGATCGCCCGCCGTCCCCGCGACGCTGAAAGTCACCGACCGGATCGTCGTGCTCCGCCAGGCCCACAGGACACGGCGGCTGCCGCGATCTCGCACCAACGGAGGAAACCATGGACCCGTCCGACGCCTCCGCCCCCCAAGGACGCGGCCGCTCAGCGGCCGAACAACCCCTGAGCGCCGCCGAACGCGAGGAATACGAACGCCTGCGGAGGACCGCCCACTCCCGACACCGCCGTACGCGTTACGCGGGAGCCTGCGTCTTGCTGGTGCTGGCCTTCCTCCTCTCCCCTCTGGCCGTCGTGGCCGCCTGGGTGAACGCCGAGGTCTCCGACACCGGCCGGTACGTACAGACCGTCGCACCGATCGCCACCGATCCCCCCGTACAGAACCTGGTGACCGACCGGCTGACCAAACGCGTGGTGAGCAACGTCGACGTCAAGAGCATCACGGACGCCCTCGGCGGGGCTCTCGCCAAGGCCGATGCCCCGCCCAAGGTGGTGGACAAGGTGCCCCTGCTCACCGGGCCGCTGCAGAACGCGCTCGACTCGGCCGTCCACGATGTGGTGGCCAGGGTGGTGAAGAGCGACCAGTTCGCCCAGGCGTGGGACGGTGCCAACCGGCGCGCCCACGCCGCCGTGGTGAAGACCCTCACCGGTGAGGGGAACAGCGCCGTCGAGGCCAAGGGGGACACGATCGTCCTGGACATGGGGACCGTCATCGACAACGTCAAGCAACGGCTGGTGGACGCGGGCTACGAGAAGGCCGCGGACATCCCCGACGTCGACAAGACGATCCCACTGCTGAAGACCGACAAGCTCGACAACGCCCAGGACGCCATGCGCCTGCTCAACGTCGTCGGCACCTGGCTGCCCGTCACCGCGGTCGTCCTCGCCGCCCTCGGCATCTGGGCGGCCCCCTCGCACCGGGTCGCCCTGATGGCCACGGGCATCGGCGTCGGCGTCGGAATGGTCGTGCTGCTCGTCGGTCTCGCCGTCATGCGCCGGGTCTACCTGGATTCCGTACCCTCGGACGTCCTGCCGTCGGACGTGGCAGCCCCCATCTACGACACGCTCGTACGGTTCCTGCGTGCGAGCACCCTCACGGTCCTCGTCCTCGCGGTGATCACCGTGCTGGCGGGCTATCTGTATGGTCCCGGACGCGGTGCCCGGTTCATCCGCTCGGTGGCGGCCCGCGGCACCGGAGCCACGGGCCGGGCCATGGCCCACTCCGGTGCGCGCACCGGCAGCACCGGACGCTGGCTGGACACCCACCGTGGTTGGACCACCGGCATCGTCATCGCCGGCGGCGGGCTGGCTCTGATCCTGTGGAACTACCCCACCCCCGCCTCCGTGGCATTGGTCCTCGGCATCGTGGTCCTCGTACTGATACTGCTCGGCATCCTCGCCTCGGCCTCCGGCGACACCGCGGCGGGTGATCGTCGCACGCGGTCCTCGCCCTAGACGGGTGAGGCGCACGGACCCGGACTCACCCACGCTGGAACAGCATCGGGGGAGACGACAGGAGAGAGACATGAACGACTACGTGTATCTGGCCTACGACTACCCGGTCCTGGGCGCGTTCTGGACCGCAGTGTGGATCTTCCTGTGGGTCCTGTGGGTCCTTCTGCTCTTCCGGGTCATCGCAGACATATTCCGCGACGACACCCTCGGCGGATGGGCCAAGGCGGGGTGGCTCGTCTTCGTGATCGGACTTCCCTTCCTCGGCGTCTTCATCTACGTGATCGCCAGAGGCAAGAACATGGGCCGACGCGAGCGGGAACACGCGCAGGCGCAGCAGCGGGCGGTCGACGACTACATCCGTGAGACGGTCGGCTCCTCGGAGTACACCAGCGACGTGGACGCCCTCGCGAAGCTCTCGGAGATCCGCGCCAAGGGAGGCATCACCGAGGACGAGTTCCGCCGGGCGAAGGAGAAGATCCTGCACTGAGGGCGCATCCCCGGTACCGCGGGAGGCCGCCGACCCTCCCCGGCACCCGGCTGAGGGCGTCTCGGACGGTGCCCGACAGGTCGGGGACGGGGATGCCCAGCTCCTGCAGCCACCGGGCCGTTCGAGCGATCGAGGTCTTCATGGCGCGCGACCTCTCGATCAGGTCGTACAGATCGACGTCGCAGTCGATGGTCAGGAACATGTCCTCGCCCTCACTGATCCTGAGCAGTTCGAGGGCCGAGGCGAAGGACAGCCCTGCCGGGACGTCCGGGCAGGAGACGTCGACGCCGTAGCCGGTGAGCCGCTGTACCAGTGCTCCCGGGCTCGTCAGCAGATTGCGGGCCGCCACCAACACGTGGGCAGCCGGCATCGCGTCCGCGGTGGTGACTCCGACCCACTGGAGCGGACCGTCCCGCCGCAGCAACTCCTTGTCCAGGGAGGTGAAGTAGCGCGGCGGCCGCAAAGGAACCGTGAACCCGTAAGCACGCATGCGGTCGACGGCGTGCTGCAGAGAGCAGTTCCGGCGGCGTGCCGAGTCGAAGAGGTGCACATAGGGAACCGGCTCGTACAGGGACAGTGGCCTGTTCGACTCGCTGCGAAGAAAATCGACATCGTCGGGTTCCGCGTCCCCGGGAAACGCCGTCGGAGCGGCGAACCCCAGCTCTGCCAGCCGGTCCAGGACGTCGCGCGGCCCGAGAGCGAGCGCGTGCGCGGCTGCCGGCACATGTCCGGGACGTATCTCCTCCGAGCGGCTCAGCCAAGGCCACAGGCCATCCGCCCGCTCACTGAGCAGCGTGGCCACCTCGGCGCCGGGCCGTTCCGGTAGTCCTTCCGCATCGGCACTCAGACCGTATTCCGTGAGGCGTGCGCACACCGCGCTCACCGGCAGCCCGAGAAGCAGGCCGGCCTTCGCGATGTGACCGGGCGGGACTGTTTCGCCGGGGTCCACCCAGCCGAGTGCTCCCTTCCTGCCGCCGAGATCTCGATGCAGCAGTGGATCCCGCCTTGCCGCGGTGGCCAGCTCGACGTACTTCTCGGGTACGTCCATGCCGCAGTGGCGCCACTCGGAGGCGAGGGATTCGGCGGATCCCGCCCCCAACGCCTCCATGAACTCCTCGAACGTGGCCGGCGCATGGGGTGGCATGGCTCCAAGGGACCGGGCCCGGCGCACCAGCGAAGGCAACGCCGCTCCCCAGGTTTCGGCCATCGTGCGCAGATGGTCCGCTGTATCGCGAGAATTCGTGGACCAGTGCCAGAAGAGCTCGCCGCTCTCGAGGCCGGGGGCGGCCAAGAGGTCCCTGTCCGACGGCAATGCCGCGAGCACGGTCTTGACCTCGGCGATCTCGGGACACGACTCCGCCAGCTGCGCCAGGAGCGCATGGGGCCGATGGGCGAGGAGCCGCCACAAGAGGATGTGGTCCGGGGGATGCCCACGCGGTGACGTCCACGGGTCGGACAGCCATCGGCGGCTCCTTCCGCCTCCCCCGAAGAGCTCCGTCGGCAGGATCTTGGAGTCGGCAAGGAAACACCCCGTGCGCGCGACGTCGAACTTCCGGTTCGCGAACTCCATCCGCACATCGGCTTTGACGGCTGCCGTCGTCAGCAGGTCGCCCAGTGCCATGCTCTTCTCGGCCACCCGGCAGATCCACTCGTAACCGGGCAACGCCCCACCGCCCGCGACCAGCGCGGCCGCCGCCCGTTCGAGCACATCCCGAAGCCGGTCCGACATGTCGTCGAGAAGCGTGCGCCGGTCGGCCGAGAGCCGCTCGGGTGCCAGGGCACCGGTCAAGTTGATCACGACGCCGGTCAGCCCCGACGGGCTGGACGACAGCACTCCGCGACGGGTCTCGGGCTCGACGACCAGGCCGTCCACCAGAATCCCACCGCCGTACTCGCACCATGTCAGCTGCAACCCGTCGGG
This sequence comes from Streptomyces netropsis, assembly GCF_014203545.1. Taxonomy (GTDB): domain Bacteria; phylum Actinomycetota; class Actinomycetes; order Streptomycetales; family Streptomycetaceae; genus Streptomyces; species Streptomyces netropsis. The sequence continues at coordinate 181,908 of NZ_JACHJG010000006.1, read as the reverse complement.
CGCCCGCTGCCATGGCTGCAACACGCCGTGGGCGTTGAGACCGAATCGCTCGGCAACCGGTGCCTTTCTGGCCCTGAGCCGGTTCGCCTCCCACCGGGCATGCCGGGAACCGTGCACCACTTCGGTGGGGAACTCGGCGATCCCCAGCACCCGCCCCAGGACGTCGAGGCATGACCAGGAGGCCTCCTGCTTCCGCACGTACAAACGGATCTGCGTGCCCGCTTCCTGCCCGCGTTCCTGCAATCGCACGATGCGGAACAAGTGCCCCGGGCCGAAGACGCGTGCTTCGAGGAGCGGCCCGAGCTCTCCTGTCGCGTCCATGCGGCACGTGCGTACCCGCATCTCGTCGGCGAGCATGAAGTAGCTCAGCACACCGATGCCGAACCGGCTGTTCGGGTGGAGCTCGACCGGTGGCCGGGCCTGTTCCCACTTCGTGCGTTCGAGGGTGAAGTCGAGCTGCTCGACAAACCGTGAGCCCGCCCGGCAGAAGACGCCGCGCAGCTCGGACTCTCCCATCCCGACGCCGTTGTCGCGGCACTCGACGTACTCGCGGCCGTCCTCGTCCGTGCCCTGCTCGAAGTCGATGCGGCCCTCGTAGGCGTAGGACGCGGCGCGCGTCCGGTCCAGGTACTGCGTGCGGGCCCGGCGGTAGCGGCACGCGTCCAGCGCGTTCTGGTAGAGCTCGCGGACGGCCAGGTCGCGGTCCTTGTACAGCTGGATCCCCATGAGGAGGTCGCGGACGCGGCGCTCGTCGAGGCGGAAGGCGGCCCAGCCGGTGAAGGCACCCTCCGACGGCAGCACCTCGTCGGCGGAGAGACGGGCGGGCAACGGCGGCATCGGCTGGTTGACGCGCTCGTGGCCGGTGCGGCGGACGGCGGCCAGGAGTTCGTCCGTGCGGGCCGCGTACTCGCGCAAACCCTCGATCACGGCCTCGTGACGGCACTCGGCCCTGAGGACCGGAAGATCGTGGGAACCGCCCCATCGGGACGAGTCCAGGGTCTGCCGCAGCTGTCCCAGGTCGACCGGAAAGGGGATGCCGACGTGTTCCACCACGATCTGCGGCAGTGCCGTGACCTCGCGGCCCGCGCCGTAGGCCAGCGTGAGCAGGAGACTGAGGCGCTGATCCCGGATCCGCTGCTGCCCGCCGCGGCGGACCCGGACCGAGTCGTCCGCCGGGAGGGAATCGAGGTATTCGCGGTTGCAGACGTCGGGGCCACGATGCAGGCCGTGCAGCAAGCGGCAGACGCGTCGTGGGTCGAGCGTCTCGCCGAGGGCCTCGGCGGGCGGGCCGATGTCCCGCAGGAGCTGCTGGACGACGGCCGGACGGGAGAACTCCTCCTGTTGCGCGAGCCAGCGGTGGAAGAGCCACCAGCCGATCGGCTGCGCCGCTTCGGGGCGCTGCAGGCCGCGCTCGACCAGGAGATCGTGCCCCTCGGAGAACACCTCGAACGCGGTCCGCAGCGGACTCGCCCCGGTCAGCCGACCGAGCCGGCCCGGCTCGGCGACCGGGGCGAGCGAGGCCGTCGAGCGGAGGCGCTGCACGTGATGGAGGAACGGCATGAGTACCAGCAGGGCTGCCTCGGCCGGATAGATGTCCAGCCGCCGCTCGGGGTCGGGCTCGCCGAGCAGCCACTCCACGGCTTCGGCGAAGCGTGGCACGAAGCCGTCGTCCCGCCAGGGGTCGGGGGTCGGTTCCGACTCAGCCGCCTCGCGTAATCGCACCAGCGCGGCGACGGCCTCAGCGACCCGCTGCCGGAAGAAGTCGGCGTTGCGCCCGGCCGGGACGTGCTGCCACACGGTGGAGTCCGCGGCCAGCTCGACCCACAGGTCGGCCGGGCCCGGGGCGGGGCCCTCGGGGCGGCCGTTGACGTTGACGGTCCCCGCTTGGATCAGGAAGTCCACCGTTGAACCGCACACCGCGTTCCACGTCTCGTCCTGCCGCATCCGCCCCCCTCGCACCGACGCACCAGTTTAGAAGCCGGCGTCCTCCGGCGGTGCGGTTCGGGCGACAACGGAGCCGACGGTGATCAACACGGGGACACCGCCTCAACTCCCGTGAAGATCACGGACATTCGTGCCGCAGCCAACCAAGCCGCCTCGTCCTACGATGGATCCGGACCGACGGAACCGTCAGAAGCGGGGGCTCTCCTGTGGACATCAGAGTCAGCATTCCCGACGAGGAGGACCAGGAGCCGCTGTTGTCGTTCCACAGGTGGCTCATGGACGACCAGGACATCCGGAGGACGGCCGGCATCACCCTGGTCGAGGCACCGGCCCGGCCGGGCGACATGACCCCCGACATCGCACTGATCAGCCTGCTGGTCTCGTCCGGCTTCAACATCGCCGGACTGGGCATGGCGATCGCCAACTGGCGTTCCTCACGGAAGGCTCCGCCACCCGTACGGGTCGAGGTGGGAGGCGTCCGGATCGTCGTGGACGACTCCGGATGGACCATCCGGGAGGACGGGACGCGGGGGAACGGGCAGGGCTGACACGACGACCGGCCGCCGGGCAGGACATGCGCGCGGACCCCGCACGCTCACGTGCGGTTCTCATCGGGACCTACCACTTCGAGCACTTGGAGGACCTGCCCTCCGTCAAGAACAACCTGGACCGGTTGCTGCACCTGTTGACCGATCCGGACGTCTGGGGGCTGGCACCGGAACACTGCGTGGTCCTGCGGCAGCCGACGAGCGCGGCGGAGGTCGCGGACGCGGTCGAGGCCGCCGCCGCCGAGGCCACCGACACCCTGCTCGTCTACTTCGCCGGTCACGGCCTGACCGCACCCAGGACCATGGAACTGGGCCTCGCCCTCGTCGGGTCGAGGGCCAACGCACCCCACACGACGCTGCCCTTCGAATGGATCCGCCAGGCCGTGCTCGACGCCGAGGCGCCCCGGAAGGTCGTCCTCCTCGACTGCTGCTACAGCGGACGCGCGTTGACCGGTGGCATGGCCGGCGTCACCGAGCTCGTGCAGGACGCCGAGATCGAGGGCACCTACATCCTGGTGGCCGCGGCGGAGACGAAAAAGGCGCTGGCACCGGTGGGTGAGCGGTACACCGCGTTCACCGGCGAGCTCATCGCCGTGCTCGAGACCGGTGTCGCGGGGGAGCCCGAGTACCTCAGCATGTCCGTCATCCACACCCAGGTGCACACCGCCCTGGCGCGGAAGGGCCGCCCGATCCCGCAGCAGCGCAACAGGAACTCGGCCGCCCTGATCGCGTTCGCGCGCAACCACGCCTATCTGCCTCCCGGGGCGGATCCCCCCGCGGAGCCGCCCGAGGACGCGGCACGGCTGACGTCCCTCGCCGGGCTCGCGGACGCCTTGCGGCTCGAAGCGCAGTCGACCGGTTCCCTCGCGGCGCTCGACGACGCGATCGCCCTCTGCCGCCAGGCCGTCGCCGGGTCACGGCCCGACTCCGCCGATCACGCCTCGTACCTGGCCGGCCTGGGTGACGCACTGCGGCTCAAGTCGGAGACCGCAGGTGACCGGGAAGCGCTGCTGGAGTCCGTGACGGTGCTCCGGGACGCCGTCACCGCGGCTCCCGAAGGCAGCCCGCACCGGGCGACCTGTCTGACGGCCCTCGGCAACGCCCTGCGCCTGAGAGCCCATGCCACGGGTGACAGCGGCGCGCTCTCCGAAGCCGTCGAGAACCTGCGGGCAGCGGTCGAGGCGAGCGGACCGAGGCCGCTCGACCAGGCGGCATCACTGCTCAGCCTGGGCGGCACCCTGTGGGGTGCCGCCCAGACCGACGGCGGGTCCGCGGCCCTCGACGGCGCGTTGGCCTCATGGGAGCACGCGTCGCGCATCGAGCAGGCACCGGCCCGCCTTCGCATCGAGGCGGCCGGCCGCTCCGGCCGCGCCGCGATCGAGCGCGGCGAGATCGCGCGGGGCGACGCCGGGCTGACACTCGCGGTCAACCTCCTGCCGGAGCTGGCCTCCTGGCACATCGACCTGATCGACCGCGAACGGCTGCTCTCCGACTTCCTGGGCCTGGCCTCGGACGCCGCCGCGTGCAAGCTCATGCTCGAAGCGCCGGCCGCCGCGCTGCACATCCTCGAGCGCGGTCGTGGGGTGCTGTTCGGCAAACTCCTGGAGCTGCGCCCCGACCTCGGCGTGCTCAGGTCGACCGCTCCTGAGCTCGCCACGGAATTCGAGGAACTGGCCCGTGACCTCTCGATCGACTGGCTGACCCTCGGGGCGGAACCGCGGCCCCCGCACTCGGGGCGGTTGCCGGCCGCCGAGGGGGAAGCCGCCGATGCCCGGCACCGGGCCGCCCGGCACCTCGAAGAGCTGATCGCCCGCATCCGTACGCTTCCCGGGCTCGGGGAGTTCCTGCAACCGCTGCCGGCCGACCGGCTGCTCGACGTGGGGAAGGACGCCCCGGTCGTCGTCGTGAACGTCAGCCGGTACCGGTCCGACGCCCTGATCCTCACCGGGGGCGGCCTCCGCGTCGTCCCCCTGCCCCATCTGGAGGCCCAGGCGGTCCACGACCGCGTGAACCACTTCCTCGGCGCGGTACGGGAACCCGGCCAAGGCGGCGGCTTCGAGAGCCGGGTCACGCGGCAGCAAACCGTCCTCCACACCCTCGAATGGCTGTGGGACGCGATGGCCGAGCCCGTACTGCGCGAGCTGGGCCACGACCGGGCGCCCCGCGAAGGCGAACCCTGGCCACGCCTCTTCTGGTGCCCGACCGGACTTCTCTCCCTGCTGCCGCTCCATGCCGCCGGCTACCACGGACCGGCTGCCGCCGATGCCCCGTCGAGGACCGTCATGGACCGTGTCGTGTCGTCCTACACGACCACGGTGCGCGATCTCCTCCTCGGCGCCGCGGAGCAGACGGTGGCGCACGACGGTCCGTCCGCCCCGGCCCCGGATCCGCTCGTCGTCCTGCCGAACGCCTCGGGAGCGCCGGCCCTGCCGGGGGCCGAGCGGGAAGCGCGGTTCCTGACGACCCGGTTCCCCGCCGCCCGCCTTCTCTCCGGCAGGGAGGCGACGTGGGCCGCCGTCCGCCGCGCCCTCCCCACGCGGCGGTGGGCGCACTTCGCCTGCCACGCGATGAGCGACCTCGACCACCCGCTCAACAGCGGCCTGCTGCTCACGGACCGCATGGTCCCGGTCCGTGACATCTGCAGGACGCCTCTGGACTCGGTCCGTCTCGTGGTCCTCTCGGGCTGTGGCACCAGCCAGACGGGTCCGGAACTGGCGGACGAAGCCATCCACATCGCCTCGGCGTTCCAGACCGCCGGTGCCCGTCACGTCATCGGGACACTGTGGCCCATCGTCGACGAGATCGCCGAGAAATTCGCGACGTTGTTCTACGCCGGCCTCGCCTCCGGCACCACGGACCCGGCGTTCGCCCTCCACGTGGCGACCCGTGAACTCCGCGACGCGTACCCGGCGATGCCCGTGCTGTGGGCGTCGCTCACCCACCTCGGACCCTCACGGGCCACGACCGGCGAATCGCTGACGGCGGCCGTCCCGGACGAAGGCGAGGGGGCGGACGATCGAGCGTGGACGCTCCTCGAGCGCCGCCCCCTGCGGGGCGATCAGGCCTCAGGCGCCTTCATCAGCCGGGGTACCTCCAGAGGGTGAGCAGCGTGTCGAACGCGGGCAGACCGTTCTGATCGGCGATGTCCTTGATCTCGATCATCGCCAGGTTGTGCTCCGCGGTGATCGTGCAGAGCACCATGCCCTTGCGGAGGGTGGTGTGGTCGATCAGATCCTTCTTGGGGACGTCCGACGGCAGGACGTTGGTCTGCGCGCCGGCCAGGCACTGCTCGTACGTGGTGCCGGCGCTCACCCCGGTGGTCGTGGCGAAGTGCATCTTCTGAAAGAGCTCGGATCCTTCCTGGTTCTCGTACTTCAGTTCGGCGCTCGTCGAGTTGACGGTGTCGGTGCTGCTCTGCGGCGTGTCGAGGTCCACGAAGAGGTATCCGCTGCTCGGCGGACGGAGCATCAACTGCCGTCCCGAGAAGACGGGGACACCCGGCGCGCCTCCGGCGCCCGCGGTCGCACCGGCGGAAGGGCTCGCGAGGGCGGCGGCGCTCGGCGAGAGGGCCGGGGACGCGCCCGGGGAGGGGCTCCGGGAGAGGGATGTGGTCGGCGCGGTCACGCCCGTCACCGGCTTGCGTGCCGAAGGCGAGGTGTCATCGCCGTCGGGCCACCAGTACAGGCACGCGCTCAACCCGGAGACGGCGATCAGGGCGAGCGCGGCGAGCAGCGGGGTACGGCGGCGGCGTGAACCCGGTGCGGGGGTGGGGCCGGTCGCCGGGCCCGGGACGGCAGCCACATCGGGGGAGGGGAGGCCGGCACCGGGTCCCGACCCGGTGCCGGTCCGAGGGTGCGATGCCACACTTCCCGAGCCCTGGCCGGGAAATCCGCCGGCGTGTGGTGGCAGGGTCGGACCGTCGGGCCCGAAGGTGTCCCGGCCGGGGGCCGCCCCGTCGTCCTCGGCTCGCGCGGACGCGCCCGCCGAGACGAGCGGAGCGTCGGGGAGCGCTCCGACCGCCTGCTCCCTGAGGGCCGTCTCGGCGGCGACCGGAGCGGGCAGCCAGCCGTCGAAGTCGCGGAGCTTGCGTCCGCACGCCTGCTCGCACAGCGCCGCCAATTCCGCCGGCCCCGGCCGCTGTTCGGGGTCGCCGTCAAGGCAGCGGTCCAGAATCGGGCGCAGTTCACGGGGGTAGCGGCTCAGGTCGGGCGGGTGGGAGACGGTGTTCCCGATCCGATGGGCCAGCGTGGTCGCCTGACCCTCGCCGAAGGGGTGGTGCCCGGTGCCCGCGACGGCCGCCACCAGCCCCAGCGAGAACAGGTCGGCGGCCGGAGTGAGGGGGAGTCCGGCAACCTGTTCGGGGGACATGTACTGCGGGGTGCCGACGACACCGCCGCTACGGGTGAGCTGCGTGGAGTCGGCGGCCCGGGCGATGCCGAAGTCGATCACCCACGGGCCTTCGGAGCCGAGCAGGATGTTGCTGGGCTTCAGGTCGCGATGGACGATCCCGGCCGCGTGGACCGCGCGCAACGCCTCCGCCACACAACCGACCAGGTGCAGGACGACCAGCGGCGGCAGTGGGCCGAAGGTCTCGATGACGGTGCTCAGCGGCAGCCCCGGGATGTAGGTGCCGGCGAGCCAGGGTCTGGCACCGGTGGTGTCGTGGTCGACGACGGGCACGACGTGATAGCCGCGCACCTGTCGTGCCGCGCGCACCTCCTGCTGGAAGCGCAGACGGTACTCCTCCTCGTCCGCGAGCTCCCTGCGGATCACCTTGAGAGCCACCGGCTGGTTCCCCCGGGTGCGGGAGAGGAAAACCGATCCCATGCCCCCCTCGCCGATCCGGGCCAGCAGCCGGTAACCCGCCACCTCACGCGGGTCGTCCGTCCGCAACGGCCTCAAGTGCCCCTGGATACCCGAGATTTCGATGAGAATCCCTCCCCGGTCGTTCTGAGGGTGCGATGCTAGCGGCGGGACCCCGCCACGGTGACCGAAAACCGGATGTACGACGCTCTGCGGCGCCCTTGGCCTTATGGTCCCGTCACACACAGGCACGCCGATGCGGCGGACGAAGGCCGGAGGGCCGATGGAGCACAACCTGCCAGGCGCGGTCGACCTGGCCGAGTACCTGGTCGACCTTTCCAACGTGGTACGCGACCGGTCGCTCGGCCGTCCGGGGGCCCGCTCCCTGCACCGCTTCCGGCTCGTGGTGCGGGCCCTGGTACACCTCACCGGTGATCCCGAAGTCCCCGTCTACCCCGTGGCCGACAAGAGCCTGCTCGGCGGGGCCCGCGAGTTCACCGACCCGGGGGACGTGGTGGTGCTCCGGCGCTGGATCGAGGAGGGCCTGGTCGAGGAGGTCGGCGACGCCGACCGGCGCATCCTGGAACTGATGGAGATGACCAGCGCCACCCCGACCCGGGCCGTCACCGGCGACCTTCTGACCGGCCATCGCCGTGACTTCCCCTGGATCCAGGGGAACACCGACCGGTTCCTCAAGCCGGTGGCGGAAACGTCCGGCTCGGTGCGACTCGTCCCACTGGACATGGGTGTCCGTACGGAAGCCGAGATCTCACGGAGCGACGAGCTCGCGGCGTTCAAGAAGCAGGGACTCCTGAAGACTTCACAACAGCCGCTGTCCGCCGTGATCAACCGGTTCTGGCGCTGCCCGGAGCGGCGCTGCTCCCTCTACGACCCCCGCAGCGGCCGTGTGTTGCTCCCCCGCATGCAACGCGGTGTCCCCACCTGCGAGGTACACGGCCGGGCTCTGGCGGACGCCGGCCCTCGTCCGGCCATGGCCCAGCTCAAGGCGATGGTGAGCGGCACGTGCGCGGGCCGCTACACCGTGGAGGAGGGCTCCCGGACCGGCGTCGGCCGCAACCCCACGGGCGGCATCGCCCTGTACGACGTGCTGACCCCGCAGGTGGCGGCACGCGTCAGCCGTGAGCACGTCGTCGTCTCCACCACCGACGGCATCCTCCTGGTCCGGGACGTCAGCACCTACGGCACCCGGATGCGCACCGCCGGCCGCCGTGGCCGCCTCGGCCCGTGGGAGCAACTGCCCCCGCACCAGGACCGGCGCTTCGCACCCGGCGACGAGGTGGAACTCGCTCCCGGCGTGGTGCTCACCCGCAGCGGCCGGCGTTTCCCGGCGGAGCTGGCGGCGGCCTGGCAGGCAGGCGCTGTGGGCACACCGGCTCCGCCCGAGGCGTCCATGCCGACTTCCCTGCGCTGAGGCGGACGGGTGCGGCGACCGCTGCGATCCGCCCCGCCTCGGCTCGTCGCCCTCGGCTGCCCTGCCCGCCCGGCGGCTTCGCCCGGTGCCCTGCGTGCGGCGCTTTTGCTACGCGCGGAATGCCTCCGGTCGCTCCGGGGTCGCCTCGGTGAGGGCCTCGGCGACCGCTTCGGCGCCGGCGCGGAGTCCGTAGACGGGGGTGTCGGGCTGCTGGCGCCAGGAGTCGTCGATGCCGCCGGCGTCGACGGTGTCGAAGCCGAGCTCGTCGATGAGCTCGCGGACGACCTTCTTGGCGGTCTCGTCGTCGCCCGCCACCGGCACGGCGATCCGCTCGGGGTGGCCCTGGGGCTGGGGCCTGTCGAGGATGTCCTGGGCGTAGGTGCCGTTGAACGCCTTGATGACGGGGTGGCCGATGTGCTGCTCGGTCCAACGGCTCTCCGTCAGGCCGTCCTCGATGGCGGCTATCCGGCCGTCCCTCTCCTTGGGGTAGTAGTTGCCGGTGTCGATGACCACGACGCCTTCCGCAGCCTCGTCGAACAGCCCGGCCGGCAGGTCCGGTACGGCCTTGAGGGGAACGGTGACCACGACGACCGCTGCGCCGCGCGCCGCCTCGGCCGTGGTGACCGGGGTGGCGCCGGTCTCCTCGGCGAGTGCGGTGAGGGTGTGCGGGCCGCGTGAGTTGGCGACGGAGACGTCGTGGCCGAGAGCGGTGAGACGTCGGGTGAGGTTGCCGCCGATGTTGCCGGCGCCGATGATGCCGATCTTCATGGGAGTCCTTCCACAAGCCTGGCGACGGTGTGTCGTGCCAGCCCACAACCTCGGGTGCGCGTCGCCTATTCCGGCTCCCGACCATGCGGGTTCCGATCGGACATCAGTCGCCGCCCGCCTCCTTACGGTCCTTCTCGCTCCACTTGCTGGTGTCACGGGGCTCGACGTAAGGCTCCTCGCCCCGGGGGTGGCCGCCGATGATCGCGCGCTCCCGGGACATCTCCGCGTCGAACTCCAGACCCAGCAGGATCGCCAGATTGGTGATCCACAACCACACCAGGAAGACGATCATCCCGGCCAGGGTGCCGTACGTCTTGTTGTAGGAGGCGAAGTTCGCCACGTACAGCGCGAATCCCGCCGAGGCGATCATCCAGATCACCAGGGCCAGGAAACTGCCCGGGGTGACCCACTTGAAGCCTCGGCTCTTCGCGTTCGGTGCCGCCCAATACAAGATCGCGATCATGATGGTGACCAGGAGGACCAGGACCGGCCACTTGGCGATCGACCACACCGTCACGGCGGTGTCACCGGCTCCCAGGGCGGTGCCGGCCTGCCTGGCGAGGCCGCCGGTGAACACCACGATCAGCGCACTGGCGCAGGCCAGGACCACCAGCACCACGGTCAGGGCCAGCCGTAGCGGGGTGAGCTTCCACACCGAGCGGCCTTCCGGCATGTCGTAGACGGCGTTGGAGCTGCGGATGAACGCCGCGACATATCCCGACGCGGACCACAGCGCGCCCAGCAGACCGACCACGGCCAGGACGCCCCCGGCGCCCCCGGCGCCCCGCAATTGCTCGACCGAGTCCGTCACGATGTCGCGGGCCGGGCCGGGCGTGAGCTTCTTGAGGTTGTCCAGGATGCTCTTCGTCGCCGACTCGCCCGCCACCCCGAGCAGCGAGACCAGCACCAGCAGGGCGGGGAAGAGCGCCAGCACCCCGTAGTAGGTCAGCGCCGCCGCCCGATCGGCGAGCTCGTCGTCCCTGAACTCCGCCACCGTCCGCCGCAGCACAGCCCACCAGGACTTCTTGCCCAGTGCGGTCGGATCGTCCGGGGCCTCCCGCTCCACTCGCGGATCCGGTCCCGCGCCCTGGCCCGGCTCGGCGCTCATCCCCTCGTCTCCGGACGTGTCCCGTCCGTCCCGGGGCTGGGGGTTCCCGCGCTTGTGCTGCCACATCGGTGCCATGCCCGTACGGGTAACCGTTCCCTCTCCCCGCTAACCCCGACGGACAACGCGCCGCTGCGCCGTCACCCCCGCAGCCCAGGCGCGACCGTGTTGGAGGCCTTGACGACGCGGGTGTCAGGCCGTCGCCCCGGCCCGATGCCGCGGGCGGCGTCCAGCACGTCCGGAAGGGGGAGGGCCAGGGCGTCGGCGAGCTCGGCCAGCTCCTCCCGAGTGGGTCGCACGGGCCCATCGGCCCCGTCCTGGGCGAAGGCCCGGATGCGCGGGGTACGGATACCGGTTCGGTCGGCAAGGCATTGCGCGGTCAGATGACGCCGACGCATGGCCTCTCGCAGGAGTCCTTCAAGGTCTGCCATGGACCCCGCCTGCCCCGTCCGGGCCCACCTGACACCGCCCATCGCGCCGGACGCCCTCGCCCGGCCCGCCGAGAAAACCGGCTGCAAGGAGCCGTGCCCGGTGAACGGGCGACCGACCGCCTGCGATCGGTGGCCGTCTCCCTACGGCCGCGCCGCGCCCGCGGTCATGCCCGGAGTACGTCGCGAGAGCGCGCGGCCCCCGACCGCGATCGTGAGCGCGACGACGATCAGAATCGCCGCGACGGCGAACGTGATCCGCATACCCGTGGCAACAGCCTCGGGACGCGCCGTGGTGACGTCGGCCGTCGCCGATGCGAGCGCGAACACGGCGCCCATGACGCAGGTGCCGGTGACCAGCCCGAGATTCCGCGACAGGTTGAGCATGCCGGAGGTGACGCCCTGTTGATCCGGGTGGACATCCGCCATGACAGCGGTGTTATTCGCCGTCTGGAACACCGCGTAGCCGACGGTGATGACCGCGATGGGGGCGATGTAGCCGCAGACCCCGAGCGTCGCCGAGGTCATGGACAGCATGAAGCAACCGACCGCTGTGATGATGAGCCCCATGAGAGTCATGCGTGGCGCGCCGAAACGATCCGCGATGCGACCGGCCGGTACCCCGGCCAGCGCGGTGACCAGCGGACCGACCGACAGGGCGAGCCCGGCGGCAGCCTCACCGAGTCCGAGCGTGCGGGAGAGATAGAACGGCCCGACCACCAGCGTCGCCATCATCACCGTCGAGACGAGCGTGTTCATGGAGAGTCGCGCACTCAGCAGGGGATTGCGGAACGTGGCCAATCGGATCAAGGGGGACGCTGCTCTTGTCTCGGCGCGCACGAAGAGGGCGACCCCGAAGGCGGCAGCCGACAGCAGGGCCATGTTGAGCGCACCGAAACCACCGCGCCCCAAGGTCATGGCGAGTGCGTAAGCCGCGAGCGTCAGAGCGAGCAGCACGGTGCCCGCATGATCGAAGCCGGCCCGGTCGGCCTTGGTCTCCCGCCGGTCGACGGGCAGGTAGCGGTACGCGAGAAGAAGAGTCAGGACGCCCAGCGGCGCGTTGACGAGGAAGATCGCCCGCCAACCGGGTCCGGAGATCAGAACGCCGCCCAACGACGGACCGAGCGCGGTGCCGATCGCGGACATCGTTCCGAGCAGCCCCATGGCGCTGCCGGTCTTCGCCTTCGGAACCGTCTCGCCGACGAACGCCATGGTGAGGGCCATCATGACGGCCGCTCCGAGGCCCTGCGCCGCCCGGGCGGCGATCAGCAGCCAGAGCGTGGGCGCGGCACCGCACAGGACCGAGGCCGCCGTGAACAGGAAGATGCCGGCCAGGAGCAGCCGTCGGCGGCCGATCACGTCCCCGAGCCGTCCGACGCTGACGATCAGGGTGGTGATGGCGAGGAGATAGGCGAGAACGATCCACTGGACTTCCTGGAACGAGGCATTGAACGCCTGCGCCAACGTCGGCAGGCCGACATTGGCGATGCTGGTGCCGAGCGAGGACAGCAACATGGACAGCGAAAGACCGGCGAGCGCCCACCGGACCGAAGGTGACCGTTGCGTGCTTGCCGTTGCCGCCTCAGCCTGTCCCGCACTGACGGCCTTCAACACGAACTCCGTTCGCCGGTGGCTCCCGAAGCCCGGTCGTCAGAGGAAAGAGGGCAAGGTGGCCGGCCGTCGGAGCGGTGGCGTCCGTGCCCGGGTCGGGCATCGCTGTGTGGACTCATGCGGGGCAGCGTGCATCCGCCCGATGGCAGCGGCAACTCTTGTTGCCGATTCCGGGAAATAGGGTGGCGAACGCTGCCGCACGGCCCCGGAACGTGCCGCCCGAACGCGCTCGAGGGGCCCGACGTTAGCGGGAGGTTAGTGCCGAAGCAGCAGAACGTGAGTGGTGGGCCCGAGACTCATGACTGTTCGCAGGCCGGGCACGGCTTGCCCCAGGACCGGACGTTGGCCGCACCATCACCACGAGGGAATTCCCATGCGTAAGCTCCGCACCCGCACCACTGGCCTCGCCGCCGTCACCACCGCCGTGCTCGCCCTGTCGCTCACCGCCTGCGGTGAGGACAGCTCCGGTGTGAAGTCCTCCGGCCCGGCGGCCGGCAGCGCCGCATCGGCCCCCTCGTCGGCGCAGGCCGAGCAGAACACCGACACCGCGAAGGGTGCCGCCAACGGGAAGCACACCGGCACCGCACGGGGCGCCGGTGCCGCGAAGGCCACCACCGGGCCGGCGGCCGCGAACACGCCCGTCTGTACCACCAAGAACGTCGCCATCAGCGCCGCCCACCAGGGCGGACCGCCCTACACCCACATCGTCCTGACGGCGAAGAACACCTCCGGCCACAGCTGCAAGCTGACCGGCTTCCCGGAGATCGAGTTCCTCGAGAGCCACCGGGAGAACGTGCCGCCGGTGGCCAAGAGCAAGCCCGCCACGCCCGTCGTCCTCACCGCGGGCGCCCCCGCATACGCCCTGGTCAAGCTGTCGGACGGCGGGCGCACCGAGAACACCGAGCCCGTGACGGCCTTCTCCGTCACGCTCCAGGGCGGCGGCGGCATGGCCGCCGTGAAGGCTCCGGGCGGGGGCATCGCCGTCGACCCGGCGAAGTGGGCCACCGGCTACTGGACGCCGGAGCTGCGCAACGGCGCGGACGACTTCTAGCCGTCAGCCCCGCCCCTGCGCCCCCGTCGGCAGCGGAGACGTGCGGGCGCCCTCCCTCCGCCACCGGCACGCGCTACCGATTCGCCAGTACCGACAGAACGAGGCGCGCTTCGGTCTCGCCCTCCGCGTAATCGGCGGCGTGTGCCTCCCGAATGGCGTCGTCGAGCTGGCGTACGGCTTCACCCGTGCGGCCCGTGGCGGCGAGCGCCTTGCCGTACAGGGTGCGCAGTACCACGCGCCGGGGAGCCGCGAGCGGGGGCGCGGCGAGGGCCAGGCCGCGCATGGCGTGGTCGGCGGCCTCATGGGGAGCGCCGACGGCGAGGAAGTGGTGGGTGAGGTGCAGATGGGCGAGGGTGACTGTCTCGGTGAGACCGGCTCTTTCGGCCAGGGACAGGGCCTGGGCCAACAGATCCCGGGGCCGCTCCCGCCCGCCGTGCCGCATGAGCTCGACGGCCAGGTTGATCAGGGCGGTGGCTTCCCCGGCCGTGTCCCCTACCCGGGCGGCGAGGGCGGGGGCGTGCTCCAGCTGTACCAGGGCTTCCTCGGGCCTGCCCTCCTCGGACAGCACCCAGCCCAGCAGGGCCCGGGCCCGGGACTGGGCGCCGGGGTCGTCGTCGAGTTCCGCGGAGGCCAGGCCCTGTTCGAGCAGCGGCACCCAGCCGTCGCGGACCTGCCACAGGATCAGAGGCCATTGAAGGAGGACCAGACGCCAGGCACGGTCGTGCATGCCCGCCGCCGCGGCGGCCTCGACCGCGCCGCGCAACGTGTCCCGTTCGGCGGAATACCAGACGAGGGCGTCCTGGCGGCCCGTGAACGTCCGGACCGCGACGGAGTGCCTCGCCCCGGGAGGAAGGGTGCAGCACGGCTCGCTGCCGGGCTCCGCGGCGGCGCACGCCGCGAGCAGCGTGTGCAGCCGGTGGTCGAGCAGCCGGAGCAGCGCGTCGGGGTCGTGCCCGGGGGCCAGCGTGCGGGCGTAGAGCCGTACGAGGTCGTGCAGGACGTAGGAGCGTGGTCCCGTCTCGACGACCAAGTGGGCGGCGGCCAGCTGGTCCAGCGCGACGGTCGCCCGGCCGGGCGGGCAGTCGGCCAGTGCGGCGGCCGTGCCGGTGTCGAGTGTGGCACCGGTGTGCGGCCCGAGCCGGTGGAACATGTCCCGCGCCGGTTCGGGGAGGTGGTGGACGGTGAGGCCGAGAGCGGCGGCGACACCGGTGTCCTCGACGTTCAACAGGTCCAACCTGCTGTGCTCGTCGGCGAGTTCGCCGGCGAAGGCGGCCAGCCCGCCGTGCGGGCGGGTGACGAGACGGGCAGCGGCGACGCGCAGGGCGAGGGGCAGACCGTCGCACAGCTCGGCGAGCCGTGCGGCGGCCTCGGGTTCGGCCGCGACCAGGTCCGGGCCCAGGACGGCGGAGAGCAGCGCGGTGGAGTGGGCCGGCGGGAGCTCGGCGAGCGGGACGGGGCGGGCGGCGTCCGAGGCCACCAGCCCACCGAGCCGGTCACGACTGGTGACGAGCGTGACGCAGTCCTCCCCGCCGGGCAGCAGAGGGCGGATCTGCTCGGAGCCGCGGGCGTTGTCCAAGACGATCAGCAGTCTGCGTCCGGAGGTCAGATCGCGGTAGTGGGCACCCATGGCGTCGGGCGAACCGGGCATCCGCTCGGCCGGGACGCCGAGCGCGAGCAGGAACTCGCGGAGCACGGAGGTGGAGTCGCGGGCCGGGATGGCGCTGTAGCCGTGGAGGTCGACGAAGAGCCGGCCGTCGGGGAAGTCCGCGCGGCGGTGGTGCGCCCAGTGCACGGCGAGGGAGGTCTTACCGACCCCGGCGCTGCCCGTGATCACGGCGATGGGGCCGGAGCCGGAGGCCGTGGCGCGGTCGAGAGCCGCCAGTTCGTCCTTGCGGCCCGTGAAGCCCCCTGGGCGTCGCGGCAGCAGCTGCGGCACGGCGGCGATGTGGTGCGGTGCGACGGCCGGTGCGGAGATCTCCCGCGGCTCCCGTGCCTCCTGAGCCCGCCGCGTCTCCTGCGGCTCGGAGGAGGGGACGAGGGCCGACGATGTCGGAGCCGGCGCCGGTGCGGCGGCGGCCTGCGGGGTGTCGGCCCTCAACAGAGCGGTGTACGCGTCGGTGAGCGCCGCGCCGGGATCGATGCCGAGCTGATCGGCGAGCAGTCGTCGGGTGCGGTGGAACCAGTCCAGCGCCTCCGAGCGCCGGCCCGCCCTGCCCAGGGCCAGCATCAGCACCGCGATCAGCGATTCCCGCAACGGGTTCGCGATGGCCTCGGTGTGCAGGACGGCCGCCGCCGTGCCGTGCTCGCCGAGCCGCCCATGGGCGTCCGCCAGCTCCTCCACGGCGGCCAGCCGCAGCTCCTGGAGCATGTGCGCGGCGGTCTCCAACAGCGTGCTGTACACGGTCCCGGCGAGCGCGGGACCCTGCCACAGCGAGAGCGCCTCCCGGAGCATCGACACGGCGTCGCCCGGATCGCGCTGCCCCCGGGCGAGCTGGAGCAACTCCTCGAATCGGTGGGCGTCCACCAGCGACTCGGGCAGCCGCAGGAGGTATGCCCGGCCCTGTGTGACGAGCTCGACGCCGTACGCCGGAGCCCCGTGTTCGGCGAGCAGGGCGCGCAACCGGGAGACGTGGCCCTGCAACACGGTTCGCGAGTGCCGGGGCGGTTCCTCGCCCCACAGCGCCTCGGTCAGCCGGTCGACGCCGACGGCCGTATTGGGCCGCAGCAGCAACATGGCCAGCAGACTGCGGCGCATGGCGGGACCGAGCGGGATCTGTTCCCCGCCGTCCGTCAGCGCGGAGACCGCTCCCAGCACGCGGAACTCCATGCAGGCCCACCCCCTGTCCCATTCGTACGCGGCCTCTACGGCCGAGGATACGTGGGGCCACTTCGGGCGCATCAGGGTGGTTCCGGACCGTCGGTGCTGGTGGGGCCCGTGCCACTGCGGCTCCCCGTAGGGGATGGGCGCCGCGTCGTGGCCCTCCCGTCACCGACGAGGGGCGCCGCCATCGGCGACCGAGGCCAGTGACACGGCGTAGCGGTGCGCGCTGTCGGTCCACCAGTGGTCCAGCCGTAGGCCCGCCGCCGCCAGCTCGGAGGCGACCCCTTCCCGGCAGAACTTGGCCGATATCCCCACATGCAGCCGTTCTCCGGCCGTGAAGGACACAACGCGGTCCAGCGCGGCGAGGGTGACGGTGTGGGAACGGCGGGCCCGCAGCGCGTTCTCGATACGCCGCCGGCGTGGGTTCCAGGTGACGTCGTGGTCGAAGTCGCCGAGGCGGAAGTTCGCGCCGAGCTTCCGGTTGAGGACCGTCAGGCCGTTCTTGGCGAAGGCGGCGGTCACCCCCGCACGGTCGTCGTAGGCGGCGGTCAGGACGGCCTCGTCCTTGACCAGGTCGGTGCCCAGGAGCAGACCGTCGCCGGGCCGCAGCTGGGTTCTCAGCGTCGTCAGGAGACTTCGCCCCTCGTCGGGCCGGAAGTTCCCGTAGGTGGCGCCGAAGAGGGTGAGCAGGACGGGGGCGTCCGCCGAGTCGAGACCCAGCGGTGCCGTGAAGTCGGCGACGCGCGGCTGGATGTCCAGCTGCGGATGGTCCGCGCGCAGGGCTCGTTCGGCATCGCGCAATGCGGAGTCGCTGACGTCGACGGGCACGTACTGCTTCAGGCAGCCCTCCGCGCGGAGGGCGTCGAGCAGCAGCCGGGTCTTGCGGCCGGAGCCCGCCCCGAGGTCCACCAGGGTGCGGGCGCGCGTGCGGGCCGCGATGTCCGCGCCGCGCCGGGCGACGATCTCCCACTCGGCTTCGTCGAGGTAGTACTCGGGCTGCTGGGCGATGGCCGTGTAGAGGGCACTGCCCCGGGCGTCGTAGAGCCATTTGGTGGCAAGGCGTTTGGGCGTGCCGGTCAGTGCGCGCAGCATCTCGCGGTGCTCGGCGGCGACCGCCGTGTCGAGGGTCGCCGTGCTGCTGGCAGGCAGGGTCATGCTGTCTCCCGTACGAGGACCGAGGGCACCGTCAGGCGGTGTGCGCCCAGATCAGCCAGTGGTATCCGGAGTCGGAGGTGTCGGCTCTGGCGGGCACCGGTGGCATCCACGCCGCGGGCGGATTGCCCGGCTGAGGGTGCGCCAGGTCCTTGACCGTCCAGGTACGGGCCGCCCAGCCCGCCGCCTCGAGCTGGGCCACGGGGTCCGTCCAACCGCTGGCCCACAGCACCCCGAGCTCGTCCAGGCTCGTGAGGACCGGCGCGTAGTGCGCCGCGGTGAAGACATCCGGGTGGATGTGATCGCACCACAGCCGGCTGCCGGGGGCCGACAGACCCCGTACGGTGCGCAGCAGGGTGCGGCAGGCTTCGGCGTCCAGGTAGGGGAGCAGCCCTTCGACGACCCACAGCGTCCGGGCCCGGGGGTCGAAGCCGGCGTCCACGAGCCGCTGTTCCCAGTCCCCGCTCAGATCGGCGGCGACCTCGACCCGGCGGCAGCCCGGACGCAGGGAGAGCCCGGCCCCGTCCAGGCGTCGGCGCCTGGCCTCCAGGAGAGCCGGGAGGTCGACCTCCATATAGAGCAGGTCCGTGGGCAGTTCCAGCCTGAAGACCCGGGACTCCAGGCCCGCGGCCAGCGAGACCACCTGCCGGATACCGTCCTCGGCGGCCATCCGGACCGCCTCGTCCCCCAGGCGGGCCCGGACCGATACGACCGGCGGCGAATACCCGAGCACGGACACCACGACGTCCTGCCACTGCCGGCGTTCCGCGTCGGTGCACAGCGTCAGGGGATCCTCCAGGATGCGGTCCGCCCGCACGGTCTCCAGTTCCCTGGCAGCCGCGGTCCACCCCGCGGTTGAACTGATGGTCTGCACAACGCTCCTTGAAGTGAGGGAAGGTGTTCTCGGGCCGGCCGACGCCGTTGCCCCCGCACGGGCATGGACACGAAGCAGTGCATGAGTAGGCCATGCCGGGGTGGGGGCGTACGGCTGTGACGCAACCGCGGGGGAAGGCCGCTCCTACGACGCCAGGCCGAGCCGACGAAGAGCGTCCCGCGACACCGCTCATCCTTCCTGCGGCGCCCGGCCACCCACCATCGTGGACGACCACGAGATCACGCCTGGGACGACCACGAGACCACGCCGGTCGACACCGCGTTCCGCGTCGCCGCACCAAGCGGCGGCTGCCCGGCCGCCCGCCGGGAACGCTCTGCGGACCGACACAGTTGGTGATACATAGTCATCCGCCACCTGCGCGCCACACCATGACCGTCCAGGAGCTCCCTCATGACCGCCCCATCACTCCAGGGCCACACCCGCGATCACCCCGGTGCGCTGTGGGAACGTACGGAACCACTGGCCCGGGCCCGGACGCTGCTGGGCCGGGCCCGGGCGGGCGCCGGCGGACTGCTGGTGATCCGGGGTGCCACGGGCTCCGGCCGCACCGCCGTGCTGGAGGCCGTCGCCCGGGACGCGGCACGGACGGGGACGACGGTGCTTCACGCCAGGTGTTCCGACCAGGAGGCGGACGCCGCCTTCGGCGTGGTCCTGCAGATGTTCGACACCCTCCTCCACGGAAAGTCGGCCGTGCCGTGGCTGACGGACGGCGCGGGCTGGGACGGGTCGTTGTACGGGGCGGGGCTGCCGTCCCGGCTGTGGAGCGCCCTCCGGTCGCACACCGCGCAGGCGCCGGTGCTCCTCGCCGTGGACGACGTCCACCTGGCCGACGCGCCGTCGCGGCGCTGGCTCGCCCAGGTGGCCAGGCGGCTGGACCGGCTACCGGTCCTGCTGGCGGTGACGGAACGATGGCAGTACGACCTCGTCCTGCCGGGGCCCGCGTTCACCGACCGCTGCGGCAGACCGGCGGCCGGGCAATGCACGCTGGGCCCCCTCGGGCCGGCGGCCGCCGCGGGCGTGGTCCGCGACGTGCTGGGCAAGGACGTACCGCGGCCCCTCACCGACGAGTGCGTCCATGCCTCCGGTGGCAACCCGATGCTGTTGCACGCCCTGCTCGCGGACCTGTACGAGTTAGCCACCGACGGGCCGCTCCCGCTCCGTCTCCCCGAAAGTCGCGACCGTCTCCACCACGGATCCTTCGGCGCGGCGGTGACCCGCTGGCTGCACAGCGCGGGCGCCGAGACACGGACCGCCGCCCGCGTCCTCGCCGAGCTCCAGGACGAGGAGGACGTCCTCACCTTTCTGCCCCAGGTCGCTGGATCCGACCCGTCCCGGATCGACGGCTGGATCGGCGAACTCACCAGGCAGGGCCTGCTGCGGCCGACCCCGCCGGACGGACGCCCGGCCTTCGCCCACCCCTTGCTGCGCGAGGCCGTGCGGAACACCGTGGACCGGCACCAGCGGATGGACGTCCACCGCCGCACCGCCGAACTCCTGCACAGCCGGGGCGACCGGGACGACGCGGTGGTGCGCTATCTGCTGTCCGTTCCCGCGGTGGGAGAGCCCTGGGCCGTCGACGCGCTGCTGGCCGCCGCCGCGCGGGCGGTCCGCGCCGGCCGGACCGGCGAGGCGATCGCCTGCCTGCGACGGGTACTCGAAGAACCGCTGTCCGTCCGCCGCCGGGGTGAGGCACTCACCGAACTCGGCTGTCTGGAAGCCCAGGACGAGCGCCCTTGCGGAGTACGCCACCTCGCGGAGGCGCTGCGCCTGCAGCGGAACGTCGCCGGGAAGGTCCGCGCCGCTGCCTCGCTCGGTGCGGCCCTGGTGGCCCGGGGCGAGGTCCATACGGCCCTCGACGTGCTCGGTGATCTGTCCGACGAGTTCACCGGCTCCACGGACCTCGCACATGCGGTCCAGGCGGCGACCGCGCTGGTCGCCTCGCACGACGGAGACAGCTGGCTGCGCGTGGTGGCGGAGCTTCGACGCATCGGGGCCCAGGCACCGGAAAGGCTCGCCCCGACCGCCCAGGCCCTGCTGACCGAGTACGGAGCCACCGCCGGACACCTGTCGGCGGCCGACGTCATGGAACGGGCCAGGGCGCTGATGACCGTGCCGCTGGACCCACTGCTCGAACCGTATCTCCTGGCCTCGACCGCGACGCTGGCGCAATGGGCGGACGAGTTGCCGGAGGCCGACCGGTGGGTGGCCCGCGGACTGGCCGCCCACCGGCTGCCGAAGCTGCACCCCGGCCGGCAGAGCCTGCTCAGCGTGCACGCGGAGAGCCTGGTGATGCGCGGCCGGTACCGCGCACTGCTCGCCGACACGTCACTGTGGGGCACCCGCACCGGATGGCAGGCCGGGACCCTCTCGGACAACGCCCACCTCAACGCACAGGCACTCGTCGCCCTGACCGAGACCGGCCGACTGACCGAAGCCGCCCGCCTCGCCGACGCCGTCACCGCGCGCGGGACGAACGGCTCCTGGGAATGGAGCGAGTTCCTCTACGCCCGGGGCATGCTGCGCCTCGCGTCCGGCGACCCCGGCAGCGCCCTGGCCGACTTCCTGGAGTGCGGCAGCCGCCAGTCGGCCCGGCAGGTGGTGAGCCCGGTCGTCACACCGTGGCGCTCCGCCGCCGCCGACTGCTACCTGGCGCTGGGGTCCCCGGAACACGCCGTCCCCCTCGCCACGGAGGAACGGAGACTGGCCCGCATCTGGGCGACGCCCCGCACCGTGGGACGCGCGCTGCGCGCCCTGGCCGCGTCACTCGGCGGGCGGCACGGCCTGGAGCTGGCCCAGCAGGCGGTGACGTTGTTACGGAACACAGCCGAGCCCCTCCCCGAACTGATCCCCGCGCTCCTCTCGCTCGGAACGGCGTTCCACCGTTGCGGACAGCGGCTGCAAGCCCGCGAGGTGCTGCGGGAGGCCGCCCAGCGTGCCGAACGCACGGAAGCGGTCCGTCTGCGGCTGGCCGCGCAGGAGGCCCTGCGCGGCTGCGGAGCCCGGCCGCGGCGGACCCGGCACACCGGTTCCGTGGCGCTCACCCCCAGCGAGCGCCGTGTGGCGCTGCTGGTCGTGGCCGGCCACAGCAACAGTGAGATCGCGGCACTGCTGCACGTGGCGGTACGCACCGTGGAGACCCATCTGACCCACGGCTACCGCAAACTCGGGATCCGCGGCCGGGCGGACCTGGCCGCCGCCCTCAAGGCGTCTCCATAGAGGAGGGCGTGTTCATGGGGCCACCGGCGGCTACTGTGTCGGCAGCCGGCGAAGGTGACGTCAGCACGGGTGGGGGACATGAGCGGGACCGAGACGACCGTGGCGCCCGGCGCCGCCCCCGGGGCTCCGGCGTACCACCCGAGGCCGCCGGCATCGGGGGCCCGTAAGGTCTTCAGCTCTCTGATGTGGGCCGTACTCCTTCCCGGCCTGATGATCCTGGGTGCCGGCATCGGCCAGTGGGTGCTGTGGCTCGGCGCGGTCGTCATGCTGACGGCCGTCGCGGTCGCCGCCTGTCTGATCGGTGGTGTCTGGCACCGCGCGGGCGCCGCGACGCTGGCCTAGGCCGGTGGCTTCGCGCTGACGCTCTTCGCGGGGCCCGCGATCTACGAGGTCTATATGAAGACCGTGGGGGATCCGGTCGCCGCCGTGGTGACCGAGGTGACCGACCGGCACAACCGGCGGGGTGCGGACATGTTCTGTACCGTCGAGGAGGCCGGCGGCGACCACAGGAAGCACGAGGTGTCCGAGCAGGAGAACTGCTTCGGCCAGGCCAAGGTGGGCGACCGCGTCGAGATCCGCAAGGACCCGCTCGGCCTGCTCGACCCGCGGCTGCCCGACAGCGCTGACCAGCGGAACACCACGAAGATCACCGTCGGTGTCACCGCGGGTCTCACCCTGCTGACCGCTGCCACCACCTTCTCCGCAGGACAGCGCCGCCGGGCCGGGTAGCACCCGCCTCGCGCACTGCCCGGGAGCCGTGCGGGTCATGGCCTTCCGTCCGCCGCTCGGCAGTCGGGTGGGGTGTCGGGGGTGTGGGGGACGGTGCACAGGAACAGGGGGCGCCGGGCGAGGGCCTGGTCGTCGGCGGGCAGGTGGAAGGGGCGTTCGACGGCGACGGTGTCCTGGACGTCGATTCCCGAGCGCAGTTGTTGCAGGACGTTGGAGGCGCGGGGCGTGTTCGTCCCCGTCCATACCCGGTAGATCGCCGCTGCTGCCGCGCGGAAGGCATCGCTGCCCACGGCGTGGTCGCTGTGCCGGTCGCGGGAGAAGGCGATGTAGGAAAGGTCGACGGCCGTGTAACGGCCGAGGTGGGCGAATTCGGGGATCTCGGGGTACTCGACGAGGGTGCCGGTGTCGGACGCCAGCAAGGGGAAGGCCGGTCGGCGGGCGGCACCGCACTGGGCCTGGACTTCGTTGAGGATCTTGGGCAGCTGGCTCCCGCGGGCGGCGTACAACGTGATTCCCCCGCTCCGGCTGAGGGCGCAGATCTCCTTGGCGAGGTCGGGCAGGGTGCTCATGCCGCCGCGCTGACTCCGGGCCGCCTCGCGCATGACCGCGAACGACGGTTCCTCCACAGCGATGTCGCGGTCGGTGAGCTCGGCTCGGAGGTCTTGCTGGAGGTTGACGCTGTAGCGGTCCTTGTCGTCGTAGACGATCATCGCCTTCTTGCGGCCGAGTTCGGTGACGCGGCGGGCCAGGGCTCGGGCGAGGTGGCGGTTGGTGGGCTGGGTCTGGAAGTAGGTGGTGGTTTCGGTGGCCATGAAGTCGCCGGTGACCGCGGCGCCGATGACCGGAAGGTCGACGGAGAGACGATTGATCGCGTCGACGGACGCCTGCCGGCTCTGCGAGATGCCGATGACCGCCGAGATACTCGGATCCTCGCCGGCCAGTGCGTTGAGCCGGTCCACCACCGCCGGCGCGTGGGAGTAGGCGTAGCCGACGTTGGCGACGATGAGCCGTAGGCGGGGGCGGTCGGCGTTGACACCCACTTGCTGGTTGAAGACTTGTTGGGCACGGGCTGCGCCCTCGAGCTGGAGCACGCCGGCGGGGGTGAGCTGTTCGCCCGCGCCATGAGGGTCGGCGGTCAACGGGGCGAGGAAGACCACGGTGCGGTACGAGCCGCCTTGCACGGCGGCGTCGTTCTGGGCACGGATGCGGTTCTGGAGGGAGCGCAGCAGCTTCTGGCTGCTGCCATCGGTGAAGTAACAGCCCGTCGCAGCGGTGTCGACACCGACCCTGGCACCTGCGGCCTGCCACATGTCGTGGCAGGGATCCAGCAGTTGCTGTGCCCATCCCGCCGCCGGGAGGGCCGCCGCCACCATGACGAGGGCCAGGACGGTGCCCAGGTAGGTCGAAGGCCAGCGCACCGGGCGGGGCCGCACCGTGACGTTCGTGGCCAGCCAGTCACTCACCGACGACCGCTCCGGGCCTGCCAGCGCGACGGTCACCCGACCGTCGTCGTCCGCCGTGGCCGGCTGCGGTTTCCTCTCCAGCAGGGGCCGTAGGGCGGCCGCCGCCTGACCCGGGGTACGAACGGCCCGTTGCTCCGTACGGTCATCGGACGGCGCGACAGGAGTGCGGGCGGCCATCAACACCAGCGGCAGGCCGCGGCGACGGATCTTGACCAGGCCGTCCAGCAGCCGGTGCAGGGCGACGCCCGGGCCGTCGATACGGGGCAGCAGCACGACGAAGGGCCAGACCCGGCGCCGTCTGCGGGGCGAGAACACCCCCCGGCGGGCGGCCCGCGCCAGATCCACGGCCAGTGCCTCCAGCAACAGCGACTGCCGCAAGGCGGAGTTGTGCCGCAGATCCCCTTCGAGACTCAGATGGGTCGCGGCAGCCAGGAACGTGGTGGCTGCCTGCCCGGCGTTGCAGACCTTGCCCGAATACCACCGCAATCGCCGGGTGCGATTGAGCCACACGCGATAGCCCCATTCCAGGGGCCACGCGACCAGGACCGTGGCCACGGCCCCCAGACGCGCGCTCACCTGGCCCGCACCACCGGTCTCGATGAACGACCGCAACCCCCTCAGCCCGGGAGTGGCGCGCTGCCAGGACGCGCACAGCGATTCAGCCAGCGCGTCGCGCTGGGCGGGCGGAGCTCCCGCCCCGACGTTGACGTCCAGCACCCTGCGGCACGTCCAGTACGTGGTCAGCGCCAGCCGTCCCGCCTTCCCCGGCATCGTCTGCTCCAGCTGCGCGGTGATGCCGTCGAGCAGGACCACGTCCGGCTCCCGGGCGCCGCGGGCCTGGGCCAGCAGGGCATCGTCGGCCAAGGCATGGGGAACGATGCCCGCCCCGCCCCCGTCCCGCAGCCGCTCCTGGAAGCCGGTGACGAAACCGGCACCCAGGCCGCCATCGTCCTCGAAGACGACCGCGGGCACCGTCTGCTTGCCCACGCGCTGCCCCGCCAGCGCGTCCAACACACTCACCAGGTCCTTGACCCCGTCCAGCGCGGGAATTCCGCCCATGCCCGTCCCCCTACCCAGAGCTACGCGATGGGGAGAACGCTCCACCGCTCCGGTACGAAGGCAGAGCAGTTGGCCTGAACTGTTCGTTGATATGCCGAACCATTCCCGCAGGCGTCACGGCTTGACCGATCGACGCCCGCACATGGCCGACTCGGTACTCAGTTGATATGAGCGGAGCCTCCCCGTGGCCTGGTAACCCCTGCGCAGCGTTCCCCCCGGGGGGGGAGCTGAGCGGCATACCGGTCCGGAAGGCAATCAGCGCTGTGGCACCTTTCCAACCGGCGGGGCGTGCGCCGGGCTGTCTGCGGCGGATACAACAGCGGTATGACGGTTTTCCATTGCGCCAAGTGCGCAGTCGGGCTCACGCCTGATCTGCAGGCTCTGCCTGCTGTCCCTGACGTGTCGGTGCACGACCGGGCCCGGGACCGGAAGACGGCGCTTGCTCCCTCGACGGTGCCGCGGGGCCACTATGCGATCGACCCGGAGCCCTGGGGCGCCCCGTTCGAGCCTGCTCGGAATCCTGCGGGGAATGAGGGCAAGCGTGGAGCCGGCGACCGTGACCTGCTGATGCCGCCCGGCATGGAGGGGCTGGTCGCCGCAGGCCCCGCCGGCTCCGCGATCGTGCACCCGGACGATGTGCGCACCCTGCACGTGACCGCAGCCGGGGGCTCCCACTGGGGCTGTTGCGGACCGTTGGGCACCGGGGGCCGCAACATGGCGTGCACGTGCGGGACACTCGTCGCCACCCTGGCCGCCGACTGCATGGGCCCGCACGAATTGCACCTCGACCCGGTTCGCGTGTACGCATTCGACGCCGAAGGGTAGACATCGGCGCGGGGGGACGTCCCCAGGCTCCAGGCCCCCTATTCCTGGCCCGCGAAGTGGTTGGCTCGGCGGACGGTGTGCCAGCACGCGGAGCAGAGGTCGAGCCAACGCGGTCCTGCCGTCGTCGAGTTGACGATGACGGCGCAACGGGCCGGACTTCCGCAGCCGAGGCAGGGGTGGTCCTCGTTGCGTGCGCGGTGGTCGAGGTCGGATTCGCTCGTATCGGCGGAGGCGGCGGCGAGCAGGGTCGGCTCGGCGGCGATGAGGTGAAGGAGCCCGGCGGCGGTCGCGGCGTTCATCGCGTTGCCTCCCGGTTGCCACAGCGCCAGGTGGCGTACGGGCCGTTGAGGCCGGGCCGGCCCAGGGGGCGTCGACTCCTTCTGTTCCCGGCCGAGGTCACGGTCGGCCGTGGTCCGCGAGCGCCGTCGCCGTGGCGTGCGCGAAGGCTTGTGGATTGTCCAGCATGATGTTGTGTCCGCAGTCCGGGACGGGGACCACGGATACCCCGGCCGCGGTGAGCGCGTCGGCGCCCGGGAGCGGTCCGTCGGCCTCGGGCAGCAGGTACGTGCGGGGTATCTCCAGGCCCAGGAGGAGTTCGCGCATGGTGGGAACGGTCCCGCGTACGAGCTGCGTGGCGCTGCGGTGCAGGGCTTCCCGCCCGGTCAGGCGCATGGTGGACCACCAGTGCGCACCGACCCTGTCGCGGACCTCCTGCCACCCGTCCGTCAGGAACTCCTGCTCCGAGTACGCGGCGATGCCACTGCTGCCACCGGAGCCGGGTGTGCGCGGCATCGGGTCGAGATTGGCGTCGACCAGGACCAGCCGGGAGACCAGATGGGGGTGGCGGTCGGCCAGGACGATGGCTACCGAACCGCCCATGCTGTGCGCGATCAGCTCCGCGCCGCCGACACCCGCGGACGTCAGAGCCGCGGCGAGGGCATCGGCATGCGACTCAAGGCTGTAGTCGAAGCCCCTCGGCCGGTCGCTGATGCCGTGCCCGAGGAGGTCGATCAACAACGAACGGTGGCCGGCCAGAAGAGGATGCGTCGCGACCTCGGCGAAGTAGGGCGCCGACGTCGCACCCAGACCGTGCACGTAGACGCGGGCCGGTTCCCGTCCCGGTAGCTCGACCCACCGGATCCGATCGTCGTCAGCCGTCACCGTGGCGCTCCGCACAGTCTGCTCCCCTGTAGTCAGGATCGATGGACATACGAGGGTAGCCACGGAGCAGTGATGCCACCCGGAGGCCCCCGGATACGGGTGTTCGGCGACCTCCCACGACTCCGGGCAGCGTCCCCGAACCGGCTCACTGCCTTGCCGATTCCGGTCAGGGGGAAGGGGACCACGCCCCCTCGCTCGCCTTGCACTTCGAAGTGCGGAATCATCTGACAGCCGTACCGAGAGTGGACACGAGGAGCCCAGTGGAAGCGCAGAGCACGCCCTTGACGAGTGACGCCCCGGAGCGCACCTCACCTTCGGCACGCCATGCCGTCGTCATCGGGGGGAGCATGGCCGGGCTTCTCGCGGCTCATGTACTCGCCTCCCACGCCGACACCGTGACCATCGTCGAGCGCGACCGGTTCCCCGACGGCCCCGAACACCGTTCGGGCCTGCCGCAGGACCGGCACACCCATGTACTGCTGGAGAGCGGCCAGCGGGCCCTGGAGGCGTTGCTGCCCGGAATCCTGGACGCGATGCGCGAAGAGGGATCGCCCCGTGTCGGCATGCCCAGTGACATCGTGCAGTGGCAGGGCGGCCGATGGTTCCGCCGTACCCCTGCCACCACGCACATCCTCACCGGCTCCCGGCCGTTGACCGACTGGGTCGTACGCCGTCGCGTCCTGAGCAACCCCCGGATCAAGACCCTCCAGGGCACGGAGGTGACGGGGCTGCTCGGCGACGCCACCCGGGTACGGGGGGTCCGGCTGCGCGAACGCGGGGCCGCCGCCCTGCGACAGGATGTTCGCACTCTGGAGGCCGACCTCGTGCTGGACGCCACGGGCCGCTCGTCCCACGCCCCCGCGTGGCTGGCCGCGATCGGTGCCGAACCGCCCCACGAGGAGCTGCTAGAGACCGGACTCGCCTACTCCACGCGGTTCTACCGCGCACGCCACGACGAGGCGAACGCGAACTTCCGGGGCATCTACGTCGTCCCGAATCCCACCCAGCCGCGCGGCGGCATCCTGCTGCCCATGGAGGGCGGCCGCTGGTCCGTCATCCTCTCCGGCCTGCGCGGCTGCGAACCGCCCACCGACGAGGCGGGGTTCCTCGCCTTCTCCGCCCAGCTCCCCCACCCCGTCCTCCACGACTGGCTGCTGGAGGCCGAACCGGACTCCGCCATCCACGGCTTCCGTAAGACCGCCAACCTCCGTCGCCGCTACGACCGCCCGGGCCGCCGCCCTGCGGGCTTCCTGGCCACGGGGGAGGCCCTGTGCGCCTTCAACCCCGTCTACGGCCAGGGCCTGTCCGTTTCGGCGTTCAGCGCCGTCGCCCTGCGTGACGCCCTCGACGACCCCCGTCGCACGCCGACCACCGGTGCCGTGCAGAAGGCCCTGTTCGCCGCGGCGCAGCAGGCGTGGGACATCTCCGCCGGGGCGGACAAGAACATGCCGGGCGCCACGGGCAACGCCCTGCGCCCCCGCGCGGCAGACCGCCCCGCCGACTGGTACCTGAACCGCGTCCAGGACCGTGCCTGCGGCAACCCGGAGATCGGCGCCGCGTTCCGGGGCGTGCTGTCCCTGACCGAGCCGGTCACGTGCCTCTTCAAGCCGTCCATCGTCAAGGCCGTCCTCTTCGGCCCGGAACCGATGGCGCCTTCGGAACCGCCCATGCACAGGGAGACACGGTGAGCTCACGCACGACTCGGCAGCCGAGCGCCGGCCAGATGGGCGGCCGGTAACAGCCGCTCCTTCGGCAGGTGCCGAGGACGGGTGAAACTGAGTAGCGGAGTGAGTACAAACGCTCAAGCCGCAGCCGGGCAGGCGCCCGCATGCTGGGGCCATGATCACGTCACCGCCCGCCGGCCCGCCGCCGTATCCGCCCAGCCCCGTCCACCTGCCGCCCGCCCCTGCCGCACCGGCGCGAAAGCGCCGGGCGGCGGTGGTCGGTGTCGTCGCGGTGCTGGTTCTCGCGCTGGTGTCCGGGATCGCCGTGGCGTGGTACATGACGAACGACGACGGTGGTCCGCTGGCCGGTCGGCCGCGGGTGAAGGACGGTGCGGCAGGCATTTCCTACGCGATCCCGGAGGGCTGGGAGCGCAACGACAAGGGGGGCCTGATCAATGCCTTCACCTCATCGGTGGCCATGAAGGGTAAGGCCACCGGGGCCGACGGTGAGGGAGGGGGCCGCACCGTCCTCGCCGGTCGGGCGGGCGGCATACCGCAGTCCTCCCTGCGGCAGCAGACAGAGCGCGCGGCCCGGTCGAACGCGGAGTTCTTCTACCCGGACGGACGGTCGACGATCGAGGAGTCCCGGGCGACGACGGTGAGCGACCGCCCCGCGCACACCGTGGCGCTGAAGGTGAACGACCGTCAGGGTCACACAGCCCATCTCCGCATGACCCTCGTCTCGGTGGATGACAGCCGCGCGGCTTTTCTCCTCGGCGTCACCCAGCCCGCCGGGCCGGCCGAGCGGCGGGAAGTCGACTCGGTGCTGGAGAGTGCCTCCCTGATGTAACCGGCTCAGCGGACAGCCTTTCCCCGGGGGTTCCCCGGCCAGGTGCGGATGGGGCAGATGATCAGCGTGTGATCAACGCTGGTTACTCTGATCGAATTCGAACCCTGACGGGAAGGAACGTATGGGCACCAGGCCTCCCCTGGTCGGACTGGTCACCGCCACTCGATCGATCGGCTCACTCAACGCTCTGGTCGGCGCGGTCGGGTCGTTGCCCGTCGCGTTCGGCAACACGGGAGGGTTCGGCGTTCCCGTGACCGCCTCGCTGGCGGTGGTGATATTCGGCTTGCCTTTCGCTTGGTCCGCCGGGCCTCGCCGCGCGTGGTACCGGACGCGACTGGACCAGGCGTCACCGGTACCTCCCGGGTCACCGGTGACAGCACGCGAAGGGACCTTCGAAGCCGTGTCCCGAGCCGCGACCGCGCCTTTGGTCCTCGGTCTCGGCATCGGGTTGCTCATCGCCTACACGACCGGCATACCGGTCGGCCTCGCCCTGGTGGGTCTGGGCGGAGGGCTGCTCCACCAGGCTCGGTGGCTCGCCGGGCAGGAGCGTGAGCTGGGCTCCTGGCTCGTCTGCCCGCTGGCACCCTTCCAGGTGAGGGCGGACGACCCCGCACGGTCCACGTACCTCGAAGCGCCCTTCTACACGGTGCCGGCCGAGTAGGAGAACAGGGGTCGCCCCCCGGGGCGCGCAGCCGGCCTCATAGCTGACGGTCAATCAGAAACTCCGAGAGTGAACGGAGTTCACCCACCGCACGCGGCACGAGCGGCACGCTGTCGAGGCAATCGTGCGCGGCCGCCACATGGCGTCGGGCCTCCGCCATCGTGAAGGCCCGGCCCCCGGCCTCCTCGACGAGCTCGGCCGCGCAGTACGCGTCCGCGGTGTCCAAGGGTGCGTCGGAGTCGAGCAGTAGTGCCAGTCGGCGGCCCGCCGTCGTGTCCGATGCGAGGGCCGCGAGGACGGGCAGGGTCTTCTTCCTGCGGCGCAGATCGTTGTGGACGGGCTTGCCGGTGGACTCCGGGTCGCCCCAGATCCCCAGCAGGTCGTCGACGGCCTGGAAGGCGGCGCCCAGCTGCCGGCCCGCCTCCGTGAGCGCCCCCGACAGCAGCGGCGAAGCGCCGGCCAGCACGGGTCCCACCGCCATCGCGCAGCCGAGCAGCGACCCCGTCTTGCGCAGGGCCATGGCCCTGTAGGCGGGTATGTCCACCGCTTGCGGACCCGTCCACGGGCGGTTCTCGAAGAGGAGGTCGTCGGCCTGGCCGTGGACCAGCTCCCGCAGGGCGCCGGACAGATGGCGTACGGCCTCGGCCCCGCTCTCGCCCCCGGCCCCGGCGAGGGTCTCGACCGCGAGGGCGAACAGGGAGTCGCCGGCCAGGACCGCCGGTCCCGTGCCGAACGCCTTCCACGTGCTCTCCTGGTGCCGGCGCCGCTCGTCGCCGTCCATGATGTCGTCGTGCACCAGTGAGAACGTGTGCACCAGCTCGACGGCGACCGCACCGGCGACGGCGGCATCGCCGGGTGCGTCCACGGCCTCGGCGCCGAGGACGGCCAGGGCCTGGCGGACGCCCTTGCCGCCGCTGTTCCCCGGGCCGACGGGCAGACCGTCGGCGTCGCACCAGCCGAGGGAGAACGAGGCCATCCGTCGCGGCCAGGGGTGCAGCGTCCGGACGGCCGTTCTCAGCGCCGGTTCGACCAGTGCCCGGCAGCGGTCCAGGACGGGCGGAGGGGGTGCCTGGAGGCCGGTACGAGAGCCGGTACGAGACGTCATGGGTTTCTCTCTTCGTTCGGGGAGCGGGACGGGCGTGGCGGCCGGGGTCAGCCGGTCGGCACCGTCCCGGCCGCCACGATTCCCAGTTCGGCCCGCGCCTTGTCGACCATGTCCCGGGCGTGCAGCAGCCCGATCCGGCCGAGGGTGACGTGCAGCCCGTCGAGGTCGGCGGCGGTCTCCGCGAGGTCCCGTCCCAGCTGGGCGCGGGACTTGACCAGGCCGAGCCGGGAGAGCGCCTCGCCCCGGGGCTCGCCCATGGCCCGGAACTCCTCCAGAGCTCCGCTGTAGCACGCGCGGGCCTCCTCGTAACGGGCGGCGCGGAAGAGGACGTTGCCCCGCATCTTGTGGTTGTACGCCAACGCGCTGGCCAGCCGCATCTCCTGGCAGGTGACCTCCGCCTCGGAGAGCAGCTCCAGCGCCCGCTCGGTGTCGCCCCGCACGGACAGCACGTCGGCTATGCCGCGCAAGGCCCAGGCGCGGCCGCGGGCGTCGTCCGCCTTCCCGGCTATCTCCGCCGCCTCCTCGAAGAGGGCGAGGGCGCTGTCGTACGAGCCGGTGTTGCGGTGCATCTGGGCGATGCCCTCCAGCGCCCACACCGTGTGCCGGGCCTCGCCGCGCCGTCTGGCCTCGGCGAGCAGCTTCTCGTGCAGCTCGCCGACCGCCTCGTAATCCCCCTGGATCCGTCCGGTCTCGGCCAGTCCGGCGAGCGAGTAGCCGCGGGCGACGATGTCCCCGCCGCGCTCGGCGAGTTCGGCGGCCGTGGCCAGCCAACGCCGGGCCAGGGCGAGGTCGCCCCGCTGCCGGGCCAGGGTGCCGCCGCTCCACACCGCCCATGCCATCGCTCCCTCGTCCTCGGCCTGCCGCGCGGCCCGGTAGCTCGCCTTCCACGCCTGATCGGCCTCCTCGACCCGGCCCAGACGCCGGCTCGCCTCGGCGACGGCGAGCCCCGCGTGCGCCGACTCCAGCGCACTGCCCGAGAGTTCGGCCCGCCGCCGTTGTTCGAGCGCCTGCTCGAGGACGTCCTCGAGGGAGGAGTTCACCGAGAGCGCGCCGAGAGCACCCCGGTACTCCGGGGCGAATGCCTTGCCGTACATGCATGCCTCACTTCACGACCGATCGGCGGGCATGGGGTCGCACCGCCGATGATCAAGAAACTAGGCCCTCGCCCAGGCGCCTGGAATCCACCCGTGAGGCGGCCTTCCGTACATCTGCAGACCGGCTCGCCAGGCCGAGGTCATCCGGAAGTTGTACGGGACAGGCACGGGGGCGGTGTCTCCCCGGGGCCCGTTCCCGTCGCCACCCCGGCTGTGCCGTCTGCTCCTTCGATGATGCCCTTGGCCGGAAACGATCGGGGCCACGCCTCCACGCGACGTAGTCACCGGAGGTGGGAAGGCAGGCGCCTTCCCCGGTGCCCACGGCCTCAACTCTTCATACGAGTCCCGGAGCCGGGTGCGGGCGTCGGCCTGGGAGCATGGGGCCACCGCCGAAAGTCTTCTCTTCACCCTGCCCGCACTCCCGACGGCGTCCGTCGGAGCGCTTCGCGACGCGGAAGGACGGATTGACATGCTGCTGGAGAACAAGGTCGCCGTGATCTACGGGGCGGGCGGTCGCATCGGCCGCGCTGTGGCCCGTACCTTCGCCCGCGAGGGAGCCGAGGTCTTCCTGGCCGGGCGTACGCGCGCCACGCTCGACGACGTCGCCGACGAGATCCGCTCCGCGGGCGGCACGGCCGTGACGACGCGCCTCGACGCCCGCGACGAGAAGGACGTCAACGCCTTCGTCGACGGGGTGGCCGGGCGGGCCGGGCGGGTCGACATCTCGTTCAACCTCATCGGGTACGGCGCTGCCCGCAAGCTCCCGAAGCCGTCGGCAGGACTCTCCGCGGCGGAGTTCGCGCGGCCGGTCCCCACGGCCGCGACGTGGAGCCACTTCCTCACGACCGGCGCGGCCGCGCGGCACATGGCCGTGCGCGGGTCCGGGGTCATCCTGGCGTTGGGAGGCCCGAGCCCCACGTCTGCCGCCGGGCCGGGCGGGTTCGACGTCGCCCTGGACGCCCTCGAGGGGCTGCGCCGGCAGTGGGCCACCCAACTGGACCGGTACGGCATCCGCGTCGTCACGCTCAAGACGGGTGACGGGGACGCGATCGCGTCGATCGGGGAGACGGGGGCCGGGGAAGCGGGGAGGGGGGACGCGGGCGTCGAGGAGACGCAGCCCTTGAGTCTCACGGCGACGCCGGCCGACATCGCCGCCGCCGCGACCCTCGTGGCATCGGACCGCGCCCGTGCGATGGCCTCCGCCACCGTGAACGTCTCCTGCGGTGCGCTGGTGGACCTCTAGATACGGGTAGATACGGGCGGAGTTCTTGCGGATACCAGGGTGCCCGTGGGGGGCTGTGAGGCGCCGGTTCACAGCCCCCGGTCCCGCGTGCCCCCTTGCCGGCGCCGTTTCCCGGCATCGGCCACCGCGCGCGCCGGACGGCCGCAACCGGCCATTATCGGCGCCGTCCCGCTGCCCCCAGAGCTGTACTCGCCGTGTGCATCGCACCGGATATGGAACCGGCCGTTTCCATTCCATCGGCGGACCTTGCCGCCGAACCGCCCTACCGCCCGGAATCATTGGTGGAAGCGTTGCGCACCGTGAACCCCTCGGTTACGCTCCCAACCGCTCACCGAATTGCTTGCGCGTCCTCCCTTCTGCACCCCCTCGCGGCGAAGGAAGAAGGTCGGCCATGGCCGTGTGTCTGCTCCCGAAGTGTGCGTACAGGAATTCCCCGTCCGGGAAATCCGAGGCTGTGGAGAGATGAGTGGCAAGGAGGGGGAATTACGCACGACCGGTGCCCGAAACGGAGCGGCACCAAGGGACTTTCTGTATTTCTGGACGGCCGGCGCCGTCGACGGACTCGGCACCTACGCGTCGGCGCTCTTCCTCCCGCTGATTCTCCTGGCGTCGGGCAGCTCACCGGGTCTCGTCGGGCTCGTGGCATCGGTGTCCCTCGTCGGCGGGCTCGTCGTCTCGCCGTTCGCCGGGGTGCTGGCGGACCGCGGGTGCCGCCGCACCTTGATGGTCCGGTCCGCCCTGGTGGCCGCCGGAGCCATGGGCTCGGTCTTCGCCGCGGTGGCCTGGGACAGGGTCACCCCCGCCCATGTGCTGCTCGCCGCACTCGTCGAACGCGTCGCCTGCTCCCTCTACGCGGCGGCGGCGCAGGGCACGGTCCGGGCCCTCGTGCCACCCGAGCGGTACGCGACCGCCATCAGCCGCCTCCAATCCCGTGACCAGGCCGTACAGATCGTCGGCCCGTCCCTGGGCGGTGCCCTGTTCCAACTCGCCCGCTGGGTGCCCGTACTGGCCGACGCGCTCTCCTTCCTCTGCGTCGCCGTCCTCACCCGCGCGATCCGGGCCGACCTCACCCCCTCGCGCCCCGCGCGCCGCGACCGCTTCACCCGGGAACTGGCCGAAGGGCTGCGGTTCGTCCGCCACCAGCCGTTCCTGCGGTTCGTGACGCTGTGGACCGCGGGGCTCAACGCCGTGCTCGGCGTGCTGTACTTCCACGCCGTGCTCGCCTCCCACGCCCGCGGCGCCGGGGCCGCCGCCATCGGGCTGATCCTCACCGTCAGCGGCCTGTGCGGGCTGGTCGGCGCGCTGATCGCCCCCTGGGTGATCCGACGGCTGGGACCGGTCCGTGTCGTCGTTGCCGCCTCCTGGCTCATGGTCCCGGCCGCGGCCGGGCTCGGGTTCGTGACGCACACCTGGGCGTACGGGCTGCTCCTCGGCACGGTGAGCCTCGCCGCCCCCGCCGTGGGCATCGTGCTCCACGCGCGCGTGGTGCTCCTGACGCCCGATCGGCTCCAGGGCCGGGTGGGCACCGTCCTGGGCACGGCGGGCGAGACCGTGGCCGCACTCGCCCCGGCCGCAGCGGGCGCCCTCGTGGCCGGGACGGGCGGCCGGGCGGTCGCCTTCGGCAGCGCCGGCGCGCTCGTGGGGCTTGCCGGTTACTGCACCGCGCGGCGCGGCCTCGTGCACGACGCCGGTGCCACGGCGCGGCGGCCCGAGGGCGTGATCGGATGACCGCCACGCGCACGTGGGGCGTCTACCGGCCGGTCCTGCCGGAGGTGTGCCCCGCCCGGCCCGACCGGATGGTGTACGTCGGCGACGCCGGCGGCCGCTGCGAGGTGTTCGCCTGGGACCGGGCCACCGGACGTTCCCGGCAGGTGACGGAGAGCCCCCACGGCACCCTGCTCTGCGCCGTGGACGCCGACTGCGTCGTCTGGTGGTTCGCGGAGGAACGGGACGGGACCGGGCTCTGGTACACCCAGGGCTTCGACGGCGGCCCGCGCACTCCCGCGTTCGAGGGCGTGCGAGCCGGGCACTTCGCCGGGCTGGCCTTCGCCGAGGACGGCACGGTCGCGCTGGGCCTGCGACGGCCCGACGGCATGACCGTCCACCTCGGCCGACGCGGCGACCGTCCGCGGACCCTGCCGGGCCACGAGGGAGCCGTCCGGCTGTGCGACGTGGCCCCGGGCGGCGGCCTGCTCGCGCTGACCCGGTCGGCCCGCGCGCCCGAGGCCGTCACCGTCGTCTCGGCCGACGGCGCTTCCGTGGCCACCCTGGCGGGCGGGGAGAGTCCACTGTGGGCGCGGGGGTTCGCCCCTGGCGGCGGTGTGCCGCGCCTGCTGCTGATCCAGCAGTACGAGAGCCGATACCGCCTCGCCACCTGGACGGCGGCCAAGGGCATGCGCCCGCACCCCTGGTCGGCGCGCGACACCGAGTTCACCGCCCGCTGGTTCCCCGACGGCGAACGGGTCCTGATCCGGCAGGAACGGCACGGCCGGACGCTCGTCGGCGTCGCCGACCTCGGCCGGCGGACCGTCACCCCGCTGGCCACCCCGCTCGGCAGCCTCCTCGACGCCGCGCCCGCCCCCGACGGCGACGTCCACTTCGTCTTCACGGACGCGGTGACCCCCGCCCGGCCCATGACCCTGTCCGGGGCACCGCTGCCCGGTGGCGACGCCACCCGGCTGCCCAGCTTCGGTACCAGCGAGGAACTGTGGACGGACGGCGGCCCCGACGGCCCGGTCCACACCTTCCTCTCCCGCCCCACCGGCAGCCGTGGTGCCCAGCCGCTGGTCCTGCTCGTCCACGGCGGACCCGCCGACCACGACCGCGACGTCTACGACCCCATGGTGCAGTCCCTGGTGGGTTCGGGGCTGGCCGTGGCCCGGGTCAACTACCGCGGCTCCACGGGGTACGGGGCCCGCTGGCGCTCCGCGTGGGGCGAGGGCGTCGGGCACACCCAGGTGGCCGACCTGGTGCGGGTACGGGCCGACCTCGTACGCCGCGGTGTCGCCCGCCCGGACGCGGTCGGGCTGTGCGGCACCTCCTGGGGCGGCTATCTGACCCTGCTGGCCGCGGGCACGCACCCCGGACTGTGGGCGGCCGCGGTGGCGGTGAAGCCGCTCGCGGACTGCGCCACCGCCCACCACCACTCCACCCCGGCCCTCCAGGCGCTGGACCGGGCACTGTTCGGGGGCACGCCCGAGCAGGTGCCGGAGCGCTACGCGCACGCCTCGCCGCTCACGCACGCCACGGCCATCCGCGCTCCGCTCCTGCTGGTGGCCGCCCGGCACGACACCAAGTGCCCGCCGCAACAGGTCGAGGTGTTCCTTGCGGCGCTGGAGGCGGCCGGGGTGCCGCACGACGTCGGCTGGCTGGACTCCGGCCACGACGGCTACGACGGCGCCGAGCACGCCGCCGTCACGGAGCGGTCGGTGCGCTTCCTCCTGCGGAGGCTGACGCGCCCGGCCCCTCCGCCCACAGACGTCCGGACGCCGCACGGCGTCCGGTCGACCCCATCGGCACCTGCCACCGCACCGAGGAGGTGAACGCCATGCAGAAGGACGTCATCAACAACGACCCGCTCGAGGGCGACGAGGAGAGCCGTAAGCCCAGCGTGGGCATCAGCATCACCGTGCCCTTCCGTTCCGCCGAGGAGCCCGAGGAGTAGCCGCACCCGGGGGCCGGGCCGCCGCGGCGGCCCGGCCCTTCGCGCTGACGGCTCCGAATTCGGGATTCCCGCCGCACGGGTGAAGAAGGTCCGGCGGGCCGGGAGTTCGGACGAGATCCGATAAGAGAGGCCAATTGTGCGCGTAACCCTGGTCAACATGCCCTGGGCCCCCATCGATCTGCCCTCGCTGGCTCTGGGAATCCTGAAACGCAGCATCGACGAAGGAGTGCCGGGTGCGCACGCCGACGTGCTGCACGCGAATATCGACTATGTCGACTGGATCACCGAACAGCGCGACGATTTCTCGCTCGCCGACTACGAATACTATTCGCTGGCCTCCTACTTCCTCGGCTGCGGCGACTGGGTGTTCTCCTCCGCGCTCTACGACGACGACACCTGGCGGGTGGCGGAGTTCGCGGACGCGATGGGCGGGAAGATCGGTGCCCGGCGCCTGGAGACCACGGTGGAGCTCCACGCGAGCGCGACCGCGTTCATACGGAACATCGCCGAGCGCATCGTGGCGGCGGAACCCGACGTCGTCGGCTTCACCTCGACGTTCCAGCAGAACACCGCCGCGCTGGCCGCCGCGAAATACGTCAAGCGGCTCAATCCCGCCATCAAGACCGTCATGGGCGGCGCCAACTGCGACGGCAAGCAGGGCGAGGCCGTCCACCGCAACTTCCCCTTCGTCGACTACGTCGTTCGCGGCGAGGGCGAGGAGTCCTTCCCCGCGCTGGTCGCCGCACTGCGCGACGGCTCGGACCTCGACGCCGTCACCGGGCTGTGCCGGCGCGATGCGGGCGGCGGCTCGCACGCCAACCCGATGAGCACCAGGCCCCTGCCGCCCGCGGCCATCCTGCCGCCCGACTACACGGGCTACTTCGAGCGGCTGGCCGCCTCCGCCGCCCATGCGTGGGTCGAGCCCAAACTGGTCGTGGAAGGCGCGCGGGGCTGCTGGTGGGGGGAGAAGCACCACTGCACCTTCTGCGGGCTCAACGGCTCCTTCATGCAGTTCCGCAGCAAGAGCCCCACGGTGTTCTTCGAGGAGATCGTCGGGCTCGCGGCCAGGCACCGGGTGCTCGACATGTACGTCGTCGACAACATCCTCGACATGGGATACGTGAAGTCGCTGCTGCCCCGCATCATCGACAGCGGCTACGACCTGCGGCTGCACTACGAGATCAAGGCCAATATGCGCAGCGGCCAGTTGCAGACCCTCGCCGACGCCGGCCTCATCTACGTGCAGCCGGGCATCGAGAGCCTCAGCAGCAAGGTCCTCGGCCTCATGGACAAGGGCGTCACCGGCTGCCAGAACGTCCGCATGCTCCGCGACGGCGCGGCCGCCGGCCTCTCCGTGGCCTGGAACTACCTGCACGGATTCCCCGGCGAGGAAGCCGCGGACTACGACGGGATCACCTGCCAGCTGCCCGCCCTCGAACACCTCAACCCGCCCGTCGACCAGTCCGCGCGCATCGCCATCGAGCGGTTCAGCCCGTACTTCAACAACCCCGGCATGGGCTTCAGCGACCTGCGGCCGGCCGAGCCGTACCGCATCACCTACGACCTGCCGGAAGCGGAGATGTTCGACCTGGCGTACGTCTTCGACGTGCCGCCGCGCGGCGTCGGAGACGACGTGGTGCGCAGGCTCAACGACGCCCTGACGGCGTGGAAGGGGGCCTTCGCCACCAGTCGGCTGACGCACTGCGACCTGGGCGACCGGATCGTGCTGGTGAGCCGCCGCCGCGGCTTCGACTGGCGGACGCTGGAGTTGACCGACCCGGTGGACGTGGCGCTCTTCCGGCTGCTCGACCAGCCGCACACCCTCGTCGCGGCGGCGCGCAAGCTGCGCGAGGAGCACCCCGGCTCGGACGCCGGCACGATCGAGACGACCCTGAGCCGGTGGCGGGAGCTCGGCCTGGTCTTCGCCGACGGCGGCCAGTACGTGCACGTGGCGCCGCCCGCGGTGAACGAGGAGCTGCTGCGGCTGGACCACATGCGGCGGACCGAGGCCGAAGACGCGGCGGAGACGGAACCGGCGCTGCAGAGCACGGGAGTCTGATCCGCGGCCGCCGGGGCCGCCCCGGCCGGCCCGGCACCCATCCAGCACGCATGCCGGCACCGGTCCGGCATGCGACTCGGCACTCACGAAGGGGATCTCCATGACGGCAGCCGCCGCGTCCACGACGCCGGACGCTCTGACGGTGACGCTGTGGCGCGACTACGACCGGGCCGCCTGTGCCGTGCCCGGCATGCGGATCGGTGCCCGGCACCTCGACGGGCCGGGCGCGGGGCACGCGCGCCGCCTCTTCGACGCCGGTGCCCGGCGGGTGGTCCTGGCGGACCCCGTCGATCTGACCGGCCCGATGGACGACGCGAGAGCCGCCCGGACGGTCCGGACGCTGAGCCTCATCGGCGACCTCACCAGCCTCGCCCTCGCCGTCGACTGGACCGTGCGGCCGGGGCCGGACCCGCACGACTGGCGCCGGCTCGGTCATCTGCACCCGCCCACCGCCGTCCTCGGCGTCGAGGACCCCCAGGGCGTGCTGAGCGAGTGGCGCCGCGGCTACTACATCTGCAAGTGCGTGTACCGGCGAGGGCCGGGCTTCCTCCAGGTACGGGACCGGCGCTACCGCGAGCTGCGGCGCTTCACCATCGACGAGCCCCACTACCAGGAGGCCATCGCGGCGTTGGCGGACGGCGCCCGAGCCGAGGACCTGCCGGCCGACGCGGTGGAGGACTTCCTGCGGGAGGACCTCGCGGTGCGGTTCGGGGAACACCTCTGGTGGGCGCCGTACCGGGTGGGTCGCTGGCCGCAGGCCCAGATGGTCATCTGACCACCCGCCGCCGGGGCTCGCGGCCACCTGGCGGTCAGTCAGGAACTCGGCTCCTCCCACGACGTCCACGCTGTCCGGAACCCATCGGTCCGGGGACGGACCCGGGCGCCGGACGGGTCATTCACCTGGTAACTTCCAAGAGTTGATCATCTGTACACCTTGTCATGGGATGTACATGGGCCATACATGGTCCAAATGTGTTATGTCGTTCAACTCTTTACTTCGCACTTTGTTAAGGAAGCAACAGTGGTCAGACTCAGCCGTGTCCGTCGTATCGCGGGCTCCGTCACGGTCTCTGCGGTAGCCCTCGCCGTACTGCCCGCCACCCCGGCCTTCGCCGCCGACTCGGCCACCCCGCACCTCGACGCCGTCGAGCAGACGCTGCGTCAGGTCTCGCCCGGCCTCGAAGGCGACGTGTGGGAGCGCACCAGTGGCAACAAGCTGGACGGCTCGGCCGCCGACCCCTCCGACTGGCTGCTCCAGACCCCCGGCTGCTGGGGCGACGACAAGTGCGCCGACCGTGTCGGTACGAAGCGGCTGCTCGCGAAGATGACCGAGAACATCGGGAACGCGACGCGCACGGTCGACATATCCACCCTCGCGCCCTTCCCGAACGGCGCTTTCCAGGACGCGATCGTCGCCGGGCTCAAGGAGTCGGCCGCCAAGGGCAACAAGCTGAAGGTCCGGATCCTCGTCGGGGCCGCGCCGGTCTACCACATGAACGTCATCCCGTCGAAGTACCGCGACGAGCTGACGGCCAAGCTCGGCAAGGCCGCCGAGAACATCACGCTGAACGTCGCGTCGATGACCACGTCGAAGACCGCGTTCTCCTGGAACCACTCCAAGATCCTCGTGGTCGACGGCCAGTCGGCCCTCACCGGCGGCATCAACAGCTGGAAGGACGACTACCTCGACACCACGCACCCGGTGTCGGACGTCGACCTCGCCCTGACCGGCCCCGCCGCCGGCTCCGCGGGCCGCTACCTGGACACGCTCTGGACCTGGACGTGCCAGAACAAGAGCAACATCGCCAGCGTCTGGTTCGCCGCGTCGGGCAACGCCGGCTGCATGCCGACCATGCACAAGGACACCAACCCCAAGACGTCCCCGGCCACCGGCAACGTGCCGGTGATCGCCGTCGGCGGGCTCGGCGTCGGCATCAAGGACGTCGACCCGAAGTCGACCTTCCGCCCCGACCTGCCGACCGCGTCCGACACCAAGTGCGTGGTGGGGCTGCACGACAACACCAACGCCGACCGTGACTACGACACGGTCAACCCCGAGGAGAGCGCGCTGCGGGCGCTGGTCGCCAGCGCGAAGGGCCACATCGAGATCTCCCAGCAGGACCTCAACGCCACCTGCCCGCCGCTTCCCCGGTACGACATCCGGCTCTACGACGCCCTCGCCGCCAAGATGGCCGCGGGCGTGAAGGTCCGCATCGTCGTCAGCGACCCGGCCAACCGCGGCGCGGTGGGCAGCGGCGGCTACTCGCAGATCAAGTCGCTGTCCGAGATCAGCGACACGCTCCGCAACCGCCTCGCGAACATCACCGGCGGCCAGCAGGCCGCCAAGACGGCGATGTGCTCCAACCTCCAGCTCGCGACCTTCCGCAGCTCCCCGAACGGCAAGTGGGCCGACGGGCACCCGTACGCGCAGCACCACAAGCTGGTCTCCGTCGACAGCTCCACGTTCTACATCGGCTCCAAGAACCTGTACCCGTCGTGGCTGCAGGACTTCGGCTACATCGTGGAGAGCCCGGAGGCGGCCAAGCAGCTCGACGCGAAGCTGCTCGACCCGCAGTGGAAGTACTCGCAGGAGACCGCCACGGTCGACTACGCGCGCGGGATCTGCAACGCCTGATCCTTCGCCCGGCTCCCGTCGGGGGCACTTCGCGCCGACATCGGTGCGGGGTGCCCCCGCGGCGTTTTCCTTGGCGGTCTCCGGCCATGCGCGACAGCAGCATGGCACGCGCACGGGTGCCGCTCGATGCCGTCCCGGCCCGGTCACCCATTAGTGATCTTCGATTTCGCCGCGCCCGGCGCCGGGTGCGAGCATGCGGCCCGCAACCCGAACCGGGATCGACCGCGAGGAATTGGAGCGTCAATGCAGCGATGTGGGGGAAGCCCGGC
This sequence comes from Streptomyces netropsis, assembly GCF_014203545.1. Classification (GTDB taxonomy): domain Bacteria; phylum Actinomycetota; class Actinomycetes; order Streptomycetales; family Streptomycetaceae; genus Streptomyces; species Streptomyces netropsis. The sequence goes on along the minus strand of NZ_JACHJG010000006.1, from coordinate 139,653 downwards.
CCGTCGGTGGACGGTGGCGCTGACCGCGACGACGGCGGCCTTCGCCGTCGCCCTCCCGACGGCCACCGCCGAGGCGGCGGGCGGCCCGAAGGGGATCGGCGCGAAGGGCGCCTATCTGCTCGACGGCAGCGGCGGCAGGCTCTGGGAGGGCAAGGCGGCGGACATCAAGCGGCAGATGGCCAGCACGACCAAGGTCATGACCGCGGTCGTGGTCCTGGAGACGCCGGGCGTCGACCTCAACAAGCCCGTCGCCATCAAGCAGTCCTACCGCGACTACGTCGCACGCATGGGCGCCAGCACCGCTGACCTGCGCGTCGGTGACAAGCTGACCGTACGCCAGCTGCTGTACGGACTGATGCTGCCGTCCGGGTGCGACGCCGCGTACGCACTCGCGGACACGGTCGGCAGCGGCGGCAGCGAGAAGGCGCGCACCGCGTCGTTCATCGACAAGATGAACACCAAGGCGGCCCGGCTCGGGCTGCGCGGCACCCACTACGACTCGTTCGACGGCATCTCCGCCCACGGCCGCAACCACACCACCCCGCGCGACCTGGCCGAGCTCGCCCGGCACGCCCTGCGCAACGCCACCTTCGACGCGGTCACCCGGTCGGCCAGCACCCGGCAGAAGGCGACCAACGTCAACCGGACCTACACCTGGTACAACACCAACCAGCTGCTCGGCGCGTACCCCGGCGTGATCGGCATCAAGACCGGGACCGGCAGCGCTGCCGGTCCGTGTCTCGTCTTCGCCGCGAAGCGCGGCAAGCGGACCGTGGTGGGTGTCCTGCTCAACGACGCCAACCGCTACCCCGACGCCTGGAAGATGCTGGACTACGCGTACCACACACGCACCCCGATGAAGCTGCGTCAGCTGCCCTCGGGGGCACACGAGGACTGAAGCTCCCCGCCCGCCCGGGGCGCCGGGACGGGGCTCCGGCGGTCGATGTACTCCACGGGATGGCAGTAGTCCAGGCCGCCGAGGGACTCGCCGGAGAAGAACCGGGTCAGCAGGTCCGCCAGCTCCGCCGGGCGTTCCAGATGCACCAGATGGTCCGCGTCCTTGAACGTGGTGAAGCGGGCGTCGGCGCATCGGTACGCCGCGTCGCGACTCAGCGCCGGCGTGGTGAGCGGATCGTGCTCTCCGGTCGCCACAAGAACCGGGACCCGGATCGTCGGGCCGCCGGGGTCCGGGTGGTCGAGCAGGCGGCGGCTGTTCTCGAGGAACTTCGCGAAGTCGTTCGCGGTCAGGTCGCCCAGCGCGCGGGAAAGGCACCGGACGACCGCCGGACGGCGTGCGACCGCGACGCCCGGGGAGGAACACATCATGGAATCGAGGACCGCGCCCTCGATCTCCGTGCGGCGGCCTTGTTCCCCGAGCCGCAGCACCCGCTCCATGCGCGCGCGGACGTGGTCGGTCAACTGTGCCATCGTGCCCATGAGCGCCAGTCGCTCGGTCCGCTCGGGGTGCTGCTGCACCCACTGGTAGGCGATGGCGCTGCCGTATGAGGCGCCCAGGATGTTGACCGGGCTCGGTGCGGCCACGGAGAGGAACTCGTCGAGGGCGCGCGTAAGGAAGTCGAAGCCGTACCGGGCGGGCAACGGGTCGGCGGTACCCGAGCCCGGCAGGTCGACCGTGATCACACTGGCGCTTCTCCGAAGGGAGCGTTCCAGCCGTCCCCAGGTGTCCTGGTACTGGAATGCCCCGCCGACGAGGACAACGGGTGCCATCCGCGCGTTGGGCTGGTGCACAACACGTCCGTTGTACGCGTAGCCGTCGCAGCTGAGCCTGATGACCTCTTCGTGGAGGGGGGCGAGCGTCGTCACGATGGTCTCCGTTTCACGGTCGGGTGTCGCGTCCGGGCGGCTGCTCACGGCAGCTCGTGGCAATGCGTACGACCGGGAATCTCGTGGGGGGTTTCACCAGGGGCAACGACAGGTCATGCCCGTGCGTTACTGGCCGCCCGCCCGACAGGTCGTCAGCGGTCACCCAACGTCGTCCCGTACGCCCCGGGAGCCCGACGCCTCACAGCCGCAACGCGTGGATCTCGTCGTGAATGAGGCCGGACAGCCGCGGGGCCAGATTCCGGTGATGGTGATCGGTCACGACCGCCACCACCGCGTTCGCGCCGTGCAGGGACATGGTCACCGCCACGGGGTGGCCGGTGCTGAGCGTGGGCAGACCCGACACGGCCACCAGCGGCGCGGCGCCCAGAGCGAGCGGACCGGCGTGGGTCGCCAGGCTGCTGCACAACAGGGAGGAATAGACGGGGGAGGCCACATAACGGCCGAGGGCGTCGGTCAGGCGGCCGTGCCGGCGCCGGGTCCGGGACACCAAAAGAGCCTGGGCCTGCGCCCGGCCCTGCAGCGCGGCGCGCCGGGTGAAGCTGTCCACGGCCGCGAGCCGCCGCGCGGGACGCCGGTGGGTGGGGAGCGGGACCCTGATCGTGGCGTAGTGGTTGCCGAGGACGTCGGCGTCCTCGGCGGCGCGCACGTCGACGGGGACCATCGCGCAGATCCCCGGGAGCTGCGGCCAGCGCCCGGCCAGGCCGGCGGTCCGCAGGGCGGCGGCGGTCGCGGCGAGGAAGACGGCGTTGGTGGAGGCCCGCCCCGAGGGCAGGGTGTCGCGGGCGGCGCTCAGGGTCGCCTTCGGCACCCGCTCGAAGGACAGCACCCGCCGGGCGTCCACGGGCCCGTGGAACGGCAGCGGGCGGGCCTTGGGCAGCACGTCGGTGAGCGCCCGGGTCAGTGCGCGGCGCGTCGGCTCGGCGGACGGCGCGAGCGGCCGCCGCGCCGCGGCCCGTGGCGGTGGCGCCGCCGTCACGTCGAGCAGCGTCCGCAACAGCGTCACCAGTGACTTCCCGTCGAGCAGGGCGTGGTGCACGCGGATCAGGAGCGCGAAGCCGCCCGGCGAAGGCAGCAGATGCAGGTGCCACGGCGGCCGTACGGGCGCGAGCGGGCGGGCCAGCAGCAGCGCCGTGTCCGCCTCCAGCGTCGTGTGTCTGCCTTCCGGCCCGGCGGTGACGTGCGCCGCGGTGTCGACCTCCGGGCCGGGCGTCCACCGCGGCCACGCCGACGCCGAGGAAGCCGCGGGTGGCATGAGCCGCAGCCGGGGGAACGCCCCCCAGCGTCGGCGGACCCGCTCCCGCAGCTCCGACAGCGGTGGTGGGGGGCCTTCGAACCAGGCGAGCAGCCCGGCGGTCATGCAGAGGTGTTCGCTGCTCTGCTGTCCGTGGAACCAGGCGTCCAGCGGCGGCATGGCGATGCCTGCCGCATACGGCACGGGCTGGGGGCCGCTCGGGTCGCGGCGTGGCCGTGGCAGGTCGGTGGTGTGGTCGGCAAGGGCGTCCGGGGAGGTGTCCTGGGTGCGTTCCGTCACGAGGGATCCTGGTTCTGACTGGGCGTCGGCGTCGTGGGTGCGTGGCCGGCGGACCGGTGGGGGAGTGGGCCGGGGCCGGTCAGGAGGCCAGTTCGGCGGCCGCCCGGGCGACGGCCCCCGCGCCGTCCTCCTGCGCCAGCCGCTTGGCGAACGCCGTGGCCCGCTCGGTGAAGCGCGGCTCCCCGGTCGCCCGCCGCATCGCGTCCGCCAGTCGGCTCGCGGTCAGCTCCCGGTGCGGCAACACCCTCGGGCTCACGCCCAGTTGCACCAGTCGGGCGGCCCACCAGGGCTGGTCGGTCAGCACCGGCATCGGCACGGCGGGCACTCCCGCGCGCAGACCCGCTCCCGTGGTGCCCGCTCCGGCGTGGTGCACCACGCCGGCCATGCGCGGCATCAACCAGCCGTGCGGTACCGAGCCGACCGTGATGACGTCGTCGTTCACCACGGACAAACCGGCCCACCCGGACTGGACGATGCCCCGGAGCCCCGCGTGTCGCAGCGCTCGCGCGGTGATGGCGCTGAGCCGCTCGGGGGCGTCGGGCATCATGCTGCCGAGGCTGACGAGCACCGGTGGCGGCCCGGCGGCCAGGAAGTCCGTGACCAGCGCCGGCGGTGTCCACAGCGGGCACTCGTGCGGCCACCAGTACCCGGCGACGCGCAGCTCGGGCCGCCAGTCGGAGGGGCGCGGGACGACCGAGGGGCTGTACCCGTGCCAGATGGGCCAGCGGCTCGCCTCCCGCGCCCTGCGCAGCCGGTGACCGCTGCGGTACGGCAGCCCCAGCCGGGCGTGCAGCCGCCGGCAGGCCGCGGCGTACAGGGCGTCCATCGCGACGTTCACCGCCCGGCCCCGGAGCCGGTTGGCGTACCCCGGCTCCCGCCACGACATCGCGCACGGCGAGAACGCCGCCGTGGGGGTGTCGGGCTGGAGGAAGACCCCCATGCTCGGGATGTCGTGGTAGCGGGCGACGACCCTGCCCACCGGCGCGGCGATCGTCGACAGCATGACCAGGTCCGCCGAGGGGTCCACCGCGGTGATGATCCCGTCCACGAGCCCCGCCGCCGCCCGCTCGGTGGCGTGCGCGAGCCGCTGGACGGCCCGCAGCGAACGGCCCCCGTGCCGGAAGCGGGTGTGCGCGCCGATCAGTTCCTCGAACGGGTCGGCGGGCAGCGGCCGCATGCGCAGGCCGCAGCAGGTCACCAGTTCCTCGAACTTCGCGTGGGTGACGATCTCCACCTCGTGGCCCTCGGCCACGAGACGGTGGCCGAGACCGGTGTACGGGGCCACCGAACCCATGGTGCCCGCCGTGATGATTTGGATCCGCATTACCCGGCCCTCCCGCCCGCCGGGACACGGCCGGCGTCTGACGAACTGCCTCACCGACCCAACGAGGAGGCACCCGGCCCGGATACGGCGGCGGCGTGGGAGAGCGAGGGCCCACCGGCCCTCCCGCCCGGCCGGGTCGGCCGTCCGGCGTCCGTGGTGACCGGGCGTCAGTATCTGCCCTGGGGCCGGGAAGCCCGCCTCAGCCGTCCGCCCCGCCCGCCCCGAGCCGGTAGACCCGCCGGGCGTTGCCCGCCCCGATCAGCCCCGCGATCCGCCGCGCGTCGTCCGGTGACCAGGATCCGTCGTCCACCCAGCCGGTCAGCAGCCGGGCCAGGGCCCGGCGGAAGAGCTGGGCGCCCACGACGTAGAGCTCCGGCAGCCCGTAGGCGTCACTGGAAAACATGATCTTGCCGAACGGGGCCAGTTCCAGCATCTCCCCGAGGACGGCCTCGGCCCGGGCCCCGGTGTGGGTCAGCGACAGGCCGACGTCGGTGTAGACGTGGGGGAAGGCGTGGGCGAGGTAGCCGGCACCCCGGTGGTACGGATAGCCGTGCAGCAGGACCAGCGAACAACCCGTGGGGCGCACGGCTCGTACGAAGTCGGTGAGCAGGAGCGGGTCGCAGCGGTCCAGGCGCAGATCGGGGTCGCCGAAGCCGGTGTGCAGTTGGAGCGGCAACGCCGTCCGCGCGGCGGACCACAGCAGGTGGCGCAGCAGCACCGGGTCGGCCAGCCGCCCGCCCGGCGTCCGCCGGTCGAGCCAACGGGCGGCTGCCGCCCGGACCTCGGCCGGGTCCGGCGGGGCGGGGTCGAAATCGAGTCCGTACCGGTAGGCGACCACGGATTTGAAGCCCACGGCGGTCCGGGCGGCGTCCTGCACGGCCGTGGCGAGGCCGTGGAGAAAGCCTTCGGCGGCATCGGGCGGGTCGACGCCGTCGGCGACCCGCTCGGCGAGGGCCTCCAGACGCACGATCTCGTGGGCGGTCGCGGCTCCGGCGGCCGCCAGCTCCTGAGGGGTCGTCAGGTCGCCGGGGAGTCCGGTGTCCACCAGGTAGTCGGTGATCCCGGCGGCCCGCAGCAGCCGTCCGTTGACCTCCCGCGCGCCGAGTTCGCGTCGGCGGGCGAGGTAGCGGGCCGGCGGGCAGTGCGCCGGGAGGTCCAGGAGCGGCGGGCACCAGCGGCGCACCGCGAAGCCGAGCTGGGTGTCGAAGAACGTGGTGCCGGGCGCGGCGGGCGCGTCGGACTCGGTGAGGAAGGACGCGAAGTCCTCCGGGCCGAGATCGGCGCGGGCCACGCCGTGGCAGTGGTGGTCCACCAGCGGCGACGCCACCGAGGGGGGCACTCAGAACCGCCTGCGGGTGGCGTCCGCGATGTCCTGCGGCGTGGCGCCGTCGAACCGCGCGGCTTCCCCCCGGCGGACCGCGACGACGGCCTCGAACAGCGGATCACCGAGCGCGGTGCGCAGCAGCGCCGAGCGGGTGAAGTGCTCCAGCGCCTCCGGCAGCGAGGCCGGCAGCCGGGTCTCCCGGCCGTCGGCGACGGGGTCGCCCGCGACCGGCGGCGGCAGCGTCAGCCCCGCCTCGATCCCGGCGAGCCCGGCGGCGGTGACCGCACCGACCACCAGATACGGGTTGGCCGCCGCGTCGAAGCACTTGACCTCGGCGTTGGCGCCCCCGGTGTCGTCGGGCGCCCCGGTGATGAAGCGCAGCGCCGCCTCCCGGTTCTCCAGGCCCCAGCACTGGAAGGCCCCGGCCCACTGCGAGGGTGCGAGCCGCAGATAGCCCGCCGGGGTGGGGGCGCCCAGGGCGAGCAGGGCGGGCAGCTCCCGGAGCACCCCGGCGAGAAAGGCCTCGCAGACCTCCGTCATGCCGTACGGGCCGTCGCCGCCCCGGCACAGATTCCCGTCCTCGTCCCAGAGGCTGAGATGCAGATGCGCGCCGTTCCCGACGCTTCCCGCCTCCACGACCGGTGCGAACGAGGCGGTCAGCCCGTGCCGCGCCGACACCGCGCGGATCGTCTCGCGGACCAGCACCGCGAGGTCGGCGGCGCCGACCGGGTCCGCCGGGGCCACCGACACCTCGAACTGCCCGGGCGAGTACTCCGGGTGGATCTGGAGGACCTCGACGTCCTGCGCGGCGAGCGCTTCGAGGACGTCGCGCAGATAGTCCGACAGCTCGACCAGCCGTGTCATCCCGTACGCCGGGCCCGCGCACGGATACCGGATCTCCGTCTCGGTGAGATCGCCCCGGGTGACGACCCATTCCGTCTCGAAGCCCATCCGCAGCCGCAGGCCGCGCGCCGCGGCGCGCTCGGTCATCCGTCGGGCGAACTGCCGCTGGCACGCGCCGTAGGGTTCGCCGCTCTGTTCGTACCGGTCGACGGGCGCCCAGGCCCAGCCGGGCTGCGCGGCCAGCACGGTCAGCCGGTCCAGGTCGGGGAAGAGCCGCAGATCGCCGTCCGGCCCGCCGATGTGGGGGCTGGTGACGCTGGAGTCGTCCGTGAGATAGACGTCGAAGCAGGGGGACATGCCCACACCGCGCCGTACGGCGTGCGGGAGCCGGGCGGTGGGAACGGCCTTGACCCGGGTGAGGCCCGCGACGTCCACCCAGGTGAGAGCGACGCCGTGGACGTCCATCGCCGTGAGCCGCGCCGCTTCCTGCCGCGCCGCCGACTCCGCCCGCTCCCGATCCGGCCTCTCCATGGCCGTATTACACACCACCAGGTGGGACGCGTGGGGGAGTTGTGCGGATCACCGCCCGGTCGGGGCGCCCGCCGCCCGGGTGTGTCCCGCCGTACGGGCCCGGGGAGCGCGCCCGTACGGCGGGTATGGGGAACGGCCGCTCAGCGCAGGCCGGTCATGGCCCTCAGGGTCCGGGACTTGGCTGTCGCGGGCGGCTTCGTACCGCAGTATTCGGCTTCGAGCAGCCCGGCGACGTCACCCGCCCAGTCGCCGTTCAGATTGAACGCGGCGGTATGGCGGCCGTCCCGCGTCGCCGAGGCCAGGGAGGACGAGCCGTGGATGCCGCCGGTGTGGAACCAGACGTTCGCGCCGCACGACAGCGTGGTCGGCATGATCCCGAGTCCGTACCGCCCGCCGGGGGCCTCGGCCCCCATCGGCACGGTCGTGAGGAGTTCCCGCTGCTGGGCCTTCGGGAGCAGTTCGCCGCGCAGCAGCGCGTGGTAGAAGCGGTTGAGGTCACCGGACGTGGAGATCATCTCGCCCGCCGCCCAGGCCCAGGACGGGTTGAGTGCGGTGACGTCGTGGATCTTGTCGGTCGGTTTCGGGGTGAGGGTGAGCTTGCCGTAGGCCCGGCCGTGCGGGTCGGGCAGCCCCGACGACGTGCCGGGAAGGCTGGTGCCCCGCAGCCCGAGGGGCTGGATGACGCGCTGCCTGATCTCGTGGCCGTACCGGTGTCCGGCCGCCTTCTCGACGATCATCCCGGCCAGGACGTAGTTGGTGTTGGAGTAGTGCCAGCCCTTGCCCGGCTTGAAGTGCGGGCGGTGGCTCATCGCGATGTCCGTGAGCTGCCGGGGCGTGAAGGTGTCGAAGCGGTGCTTGAGGAAGCCCTTGGTGAGCCGGTCCTCGAACCTCGGGTCCTCGGTGTAGTTGAAGATCCCGGACGAGTGGTTCAGGAGCTGACGGACCGTGACCCGGCGGCCGTCGTGACCGTGACCGCGGACGACGCCGGGCAGCCAGCGCTCGACCGTGTCGTCGAGGTCGAGCTTCCCCTCGGCCTCCTGCTGGAGGAGGACGACCGAGACGAACGCCTTGGTGAGGCTGCCGATCCGGAAGCGGTCCTGCGGCAGGCGAGGCCGTTGGGTGCGGAGGTCCGCGACCCCGGCCGAGCCGTTCCATGCGCCGCCCGCGTCCCGGGCCTGCCCCATCGCTCCGGGCACCCCGGCCCTCACCTGGGCGCGCAGGGCTTCCCGGGTGGCGGCGTGCGAGTCCCGTCGGCCGTCGTCGGCCGCGGTGGGGGTCGCGAAGGCCGCCACGGCCATCGCGGCGGCCGTCACGACTCCCACCAGAGCTCTATGTGTTCTCCGTACGGTCATCTGCCCTGCCTCTCGTTCGCAGCGGACGTGCACAGAGGTCCGGACTCCTTCGACGCCCCGTGCGTTGAGCGGCATATGGGTGGACGATCCGGATTTGGCCAGCTTGTCGATCTTACTCGGGCGGGCGGCGGACGGGCGGTAACACGGCGCGCGTCGGCGGAGCCGCCTGTGATGGGACGGGAGGGGGCAAGGGATGGCGCGAACGACTCGGTCCACCGGCTAGCGTGTCCCAATAGTTGATCTTGTCGTTGTTCGGGGGGTCGGTCGGACATGGATGTGCCGCTGTTCTTCCTGGCGTATGCCTACCTCGTCGTCGTGCTCTGCGCGGCCCTCGGTGGGGCGGCTCGTCTGGAAGCCGTCCAACGGCGTCGGGAGAGCCGGGAACCGGCCGACCCCGCGCCGGGCGGTGCGGACGGGGCCGGGGGCGGCGCCACCCGCGAGGTGCTGGAGGTCGCGTGGCTGAGTGGTGGTCCCCTGCGGGTGGTCGACACCGCTCTGGTCGCCATGGAACGCGACGGACTGCTCCGGATGTCCACCCGGCTCTCCCCCGGCGGCCGTGTGCATCTGACCTGGGGGCGCGGCCCGCGGACGGCCGTCGAGGAAGCCATCGTGCGCACGCACGGGGAGGCGAGGGCGCGAGGTGCGTCCGCACCCGAGGTGCGGCCGTTGCGCCGGCTGTGCGGGCGCACCCCCGAAATCCTCGACATCGGGCGTTCCCTGAGGGACCGGGGCCTGGATTACGGCCTCACGTGGCGGCGGCTGTTCCGCGTCTGCGACCGCGTGCTGAGGATTCTCACCTACCTCTGCTTCGGCTTCATGGCGGTCGTGACCGTGGTGGGGTTCGTGCGCTTCGCCCACGACCCGGCCTGGGGACCGCACATCCTGCTCTGCGACGCGCTGGCGGCGGTGGCCGCGCTGCTGTGCGGGCTGGTGCGTCACCACGTGCTGCCCGGGGCCGGTGACCGGACGCGGGCGGGTGCCGATTTCGCGCGCGGAGTCCGGCGCGGTGGTTCCGGAGGGAGCTACGCGGCCGCCTCGTCGACGGTGCTGATGCTGGGGGTGGCGCTGGACGGCGTGGGCTGCCTGCCGGACGCCCCGCTGCGGGAGCTGCTGACGGAGTGCGGTTCCGGAGCCGGCGGCGACGCGTCGTGGAGCGACTTCTTCTCCGGCGACGGCGGCTCGGGCTCGGGCTCGGGAGGCGACAGCGGTGGCGGCGACAGCGGTTCGAGCAGCTGTGGCAGCAGTTGTGGCAGTAGCTGCGGGAGCAGCTCCAGCGACTGAACGGGATCATTTGGCTCCCGCCGTCCCGGGCCGCTTGAGTACCCGTACTCAGGCGTCCGGGTGATCCGCCGGGGCAGCATGGCATCACGGATCGTCAAGGAGTGGCACGTGCTCAGCACCCTCGCGCATGCGGTCGTACCGGCTCTCGGCCGCTTCGACGTCACCACCGACGTGGTGACGGAGATCGCGCCGGGCAGCATCATCGCCCCCAACCACACGTCGCTGGTCGATCCCGGGCTGGTCCTCGCGGCGGTCCGCCGGCTCGGAGCCGAGCCCGTGTTCCTGGCGGCCGCCGGCCTGTGGCGGATCCCCGTCCTCGGGCACGTGCTCGCCCGCGAGGGCCATGTGCCCGTCCGACGGGGCACCGACACGGCCGCCGGAGCGCTCGACGCCGCCGCCGAGGCGCTGGCCGACGGGCGTGTCGTGGTCATCTATCCCGAGGGGCGGCTGCCCCGCCGCCCGGACTCCGGCGAGGCCGAGCCCGGTCCGTTCCGTACCGGGCTCGCCCGCCTCGCGCTGGCGACCTCGGCCCCCGTGGTCCCGGTGGGACAGGCCGGGGCCCGCCGGGTCACCTCCGGTTCGCGCGCCAAGCAGATCACCGGACTGCTGACGGCGCCGTTGCGCAGGCCCGCCCTGCACGTCCACGTCGGCACGCCCGTTCACCTCGCCGGTGACGTGCCCGCCGCCACGGCCCACGCCCGCGCGGCCGTGACCGGGGCCTGGCGGAAGGCGGTCGGACGCCTCGGTCCGCATGCCGTCGCTTCCCGCGAGGGGTAACTCGCCGGTCGTCGCCGGGAGTCGATGGCCGGACGGTGACAGACCGTACCCATCATCGAAATCTTCACTCGTTCGACTGAGTGCACGCAGGGTAATCAGGCAACTACGCTTGGTGCTATGAGTGCATGGGGTCGCGCTGTCCTGAGGTCCGCGTCGCGGGCCCTGGTCGTCGCGCTGATCGCCATGCTGTTGACGCTCTCCGGATCGGCCGCGGACGGGCTCGCGTCCAGCGTCGGCCGGGAGGAGACCTCCGGCTCCCTGTCGGCAGGCGCCTCCGAGGAGTACGCCGCCTGTGCCTCCGAGCAGCGCAGCTCGCGCTCCGGTCGGCGGTCGGGCCGTCCGCCCGGAAGGCTCGGCGGTGTGCTGCCGCCCGCCGTGTACGGGGGAGTGGACGCCGGGCGGTCGCCGAGTGAGCGGGCCGTGCTCCGCTCCGACGCCGTCGAGGTCGATGCCGCCCGCGCGCGGCACGCCGTCCTGCGCTGCTGAGCGGAACCGCGCCCGTCGCCTCCCCGGCACTTCCCTGTCAGGGGCCGTGGCGCCGTGCGTTCGCTTCAGCTCACCCGTAGGTGCGACAGCAGGAGAGACGTCATGCCCCTCGACCCCGCGCGCGCCATGGACGCGTATCTGCGTGCCCAGGCCTACCGCACTCACCGCCCCGAACCCGAGCCCGACCCCATCGTCGTCGAGGAGTTCCGCGACGTCCCGGACGCGCGGGACATCCAGGAGAACGAGAAGGGCGACCACCGGACCGGCGCGGGCCGCCGTGCCGACGGAGAACCGGCCGAGCCGGCCGCGGAGGTGGCCACGCGGTCCGGACCGGCGCCGAACGCTCCGCCCGGTGCCCCGCGCCGACCGGGGGTGCTCGCCCGGCTGCTGTCCCTGCGTCAGGGGTCGGACCCCGTGCGGGACCGCGGCAGGCCCGAGCCTTCTCCCTGAGCCGGTTCACCGGCCGGGCCGGGTGCTCCCGCGTCAGGGTGCGGCCGGGCCGGGCCCGGTGGGTCAGGCCGTGGCGGACTCCCGCGCGCCGGCGTCGGCCGGCGTGCGGGTGGCGGGCACCACCACGGGGGAGCCGTCGCCCGGTGCCTGCAGGATGTCGGCCTCGATGCCGTACAACTCGCGGACCAGGGCCGCGTCCACGACCTCGCGGGGCGGGCCCTGTGCGACGACGGTGCCGTCCTTCATCGCGACGACGGTGTCCGCGTAGCGCGCGGCGCTCGCCAGGTCGTGGAGGACCATGACGACGGTCCGGCCCGCGGCAGCCACCTGCTTCACGAGGTCGAGCACCTCCACCGCGTGGCCGATGTCGAGCGCGCTGGTCGGCTCGTCGAGCAGCACGATCGGCGTCTCCTGCGCCAGCACCATGGCCAGCCAGCAGCGCTGGCGTTGGCCGCCGGAGAGCTGGTCGAGGCGGCGGTCCGCGAGGGCGGAGACCCCGGTGGCGAGCAGGGCCTCGTGCACGGCCCGCTCGTCGTCGCGGGACCACTGGCGGAAGAGGCCCTGGTGCGGATGGCGTCCGTAGCGCACGAGCCCGGCCACCGTCACCGCCTCGGGGGCCAGCGGGGACTGGGGGAGCAGGGCGATGCGGTGGGCCGCCTGGCGCTGCTTCAGCTTCCAGATGTCGGCGTCGCCCGCGTGGACGTGGCCCGACTCGGGCTGGTGCAACCGGGCGACGCAGCGCAGCAGGGTCGACTTGCCGCAGCCGTTGGGGCCGACGATCGCGGCGACCTGACCCGAGGGGATGGTCAGGTCGACGCCCGCCACGGCACGGTGGCCGGGGTAGCCGGCGGTGAGCTGTTCGACGCGGAGCTCCACAGGTGGCAGGCCTTTCGAAGACGTTCGCCGCAATGTGGACCCTCCCGGCGGAAGGGCCTTAAGGTAAGGCTAACCTAATGACTCATGGGTCCCACGTGGGGGTGATCTCCCACGCGGAACGCTGTCCCCTTTTCTTTCTTGTTCCTTTCCCTTTTCACGCCCGGAGCTCTCGATGACCTCGACCCACCGCCCTCTTCTGCCCGCCTCGCGCCGCGCGGCTCAGGTTCTCGCCGCCGTGGGGGCGGCCGCGTTGCTGGTGACCGGCTGCGGCTCCGACAAGGGCTCGGACGACAAGGGTTCGGAGTCGACGTCGCAGGGCGCCGGGGGCGGTCAGACGCGTGAGATCAAGGACGCGACGGGCAAGCTCGTCAAGGTCCCGGCCCAGCCGAAGCGGATCGTGACGCTCACCCAGGAGGACCTCGACGCGGTGCTCGCACTCGGCCTCAAGCCGGTCGGCATCACCAACGGGCAGGGCCTGAGCAAGCCGCCGGCCTACCTCGAGGACAAGGTCAAGGACATCAAGGTCGTCGGCAACCTGCTCCAGCCGGTGATGGACAAGGTCATCGCGGCCAAGCCCGACCTCATCCTGGCCGGTGACATGCAGGACGAGCAGGTCCTCAAGCAGCTCCGCGAGATCACCCCGGCCACGCTGGTCACCATGGCCCCCACCGATGACTGGAAGCTGTCCTTCCGGGGTATCGGCAACGCGCTCAACAGCATGGACAAGGCCAACAAGGTCATCGCCGACTACGAGGCCAAGGCCAAGAAGGCCGGCGGCGAGCTGGGCGACAACAAGGGCGCCGAGGTCAGCATCGTCCGCTGGAACCCGGACGGCCCGAGCTGGATGGAGAAGAAGCAGTTCGCGAGCGGTGTCGCCCTGGACATGGGGCTCAAGCGCCCCAAGGCCCAGGACAAGGACGGCAACGCCCACACCCCGGCGTTGAGCCTGGAGAAGATCAACGAGATCGACGGCGACTGGCTCTTCCTGTCCACCCTCACCTCCGACGGTGAGAAGGCGCTGAAGGACGTGCAGAGCAAGCCCGCGTACAAGGACCTGAACGCGGTGAAGAAGGACCACGCCGTGACGGTGAACGGCTCGGTCTGGTCCACCCGCGGTGGCCCGCTGGCCAGCCAGGTCGTCATCGACGACATCGTGAAGGCGCTGAAGAAGTAACCCGCTCGGGGGCTTCGGTCCTCAATCGCCGGACGGGCTGCTGTGCTGTGTCCTCAATCGCCGGACGGGCTGCTGTGCTGTGTCCTCAATCGCCGGACGGGCTGACAAGCCCGTCCGGCGATCGAGGACCATGCGGTTCCAGGAGCCCGCTCCTACCCCCGGCGAGCCGCCGCGAAGTCCGCCGCGGTCCAGGCCATGCCGATCGCCCCGTCGAGCAGCGCCCGCTCGCCCATCGGCGACACCGCCGCTGCCACGAACTCCGCCTCGTGCGGCCCGCAGGAGCCGCCGGTGATGTCGAGCACGGGGTGGATCGAAGGCACGGCGTGCGAGACGTTGCCCATGTCCGTGCAGGCGAACGCCTCGCGCTGCTGCGGCTCGGGGCGGCCCAGCGCACGGGCGTTGACCCGCCACAGCGCGATCAGCTCCGCGTCGGTGCGGAAGTCCAGGTAGTCGGGCTCGGGGCGGGTCAGCTCCACCTCGCACCCGGTGGCGAGCGCACCGGCCCGGAAGCACGCCTCGACCCGCTCGCGCAGCTCCCGCAGGTCCTCGGCGGCCGAGGCGCGGATCTCGTACTCGGCGGTCGCCCGGTCGGGGATCGCGTTCGGCGCGGTGCCCGCGGACGTCGTCACGCCGTGCACCTTCCAGTGCGGCGGCAGTTGCTGGCGCAGCAGCCCGAGGGCGACCTGGGCGACGGTGAGGGCGTCGGCCGCGTTGCGGCCCTCGTGCGGGTTGAGGCTGGGGTGCGCGGCCTTCCCGGTGTACGCGACGGAGAGGGTGCCGAGCGCGAACGAGCGGAACTCGGCCACGTCGAACGGGCAGGGGTGCACCATCATCGCGGCGTCCACTCCGTCGAACGCGCCTGCCTCCAGCAGCAGTGCCTTGCCCGCCCCGCGCTCCTCGGCGGGGGTGCCCAGGACCCGTACGGTCAGCCCGAGTTCGTCGGCGAAGGGGGCGAGGCCGAGGGCCGCGCCGAGGCCCGCCGCGGCGATCAGGTTGTGACCGCAGGCGTGCCCGAGGCCGGGCAGGGCGTCGTACTCGCAGGCGATGGCCACGGTGACGGGGCCGGAGCCGAAGGTCGCGGAGAAGGCGGTGTCGAGGCCGTACGCCGGGGCCGTCACGTCGAAGTCGTGCTCCCGCAGGAGTTCGGCGCACCAAGCGGCGGCGCGGTGCTCGGCGAAAGCCGTCTCGGGGTGCGCGTGGATGCGGCGGCTGAGCGCCAGCAGGCTCTCGCGGTGCGCGAGGACGCGTTCCTGTACGGCGGTCTTGAGGCCTTCGGCCGCGGTCATGTCCAGCTCCTGTCCGTCCGGCTGACGCGCCGGCTGTTGGTCCCTTCCGCGTGAGCGGGGGGTCACACTCACAAGGGATCAAAAAATAGCTTAGGCTTACCTAAGCTGACACGCCGGGGTATACACGGCGTGCCCGGAACGAAGCCAGATATCGGGAGTCCCCACGCCATGCGTCACCCTCAGGTCGAGACTGCTCCTGCCGAACTGCCGCTGCTCGCCGCGCAGTCCGGAATCCTGTACGCCCAGGTGCTCGACCCCGGCAACCCGGTCTACAACACCGGTGACTGCGTGGAGATCGACGGACACCTGGACGAGGAGCTGTTCGAGCGCGCCCTGCGGCGGACGGTCGACGAGGCGCAGACGCTCTCCCTGATCGTGGCAGCGGAGCACGACGGCGGCGCGGCGGCCGGGGACGACACCGACCCCACCCAGCGCGTCGAGGCCGACCGGGAATGGACGCTGCACCGGCTCGACCTGCGCGCGGCTGACGCCCCGTCGGAGGAAGCGGACGCCTGGATGCGCGCGGACCTCGCACGCCCCGTCGACCTGACCGAGGGGCCGCTGGTCACCCAGGCCCTCATCCGTGTCGCCGACGACCGCTACCACTGGTACCAGCGCGTCCACCACTTCGCCGTCGACGCCTACGCCCTGACCCTCATCGGCCGCCGCGTCGCCGAGCTGTACACCGCGCTCGCCGCCGGTGAGGAGCCCTCCGAGAACCCCTTCGGCACGATCCGGGAACTCGTCGAGGACGAGGCCGAGTACATGGCCGGCGAACGCCACACCGCCGACCGGGACTTCTGGCGTGCGCGGTTCGCCGACCGGCCCGAGCCCGTCTCCCTGGCCGGCGACCCGACGACACCCTCCGGCTCCTCCGGCCCGGCCGGTGCCGTGCTGCGTCATGCCGCCGAACTCCCGGCCGGCACCATGACCCGCCTGGAGGAGGCCGCCCGCGCGGCCAAGGCCACCTGGGCGGAACTCCTCATCGCCGCCACCGCCGGATATCTGCACCGGACGACGGGCACCCAGGACGTCGTGCTCGGCCTGCCGCTGATGAACCGCCGCAGCTCCGTCGCCCTGCGCACCCCCGCCATGGCCGTCAACGTCATGCCGCTGCGCATCGCGGTCAGCCCGTACGACACCGGCGCCGAACTGCTGCGCCGCGTCGTCCTCGAGGTGCGGGCCGTCCGCCGCCACCAGCGCTACCGGCAGGAGGACCTGCGCCGCGACCTCGGGCTGAGCGGCGCGGAGCAGACGCTGTTCGGACCGATGGTCAACATCAAGGCGTTCGAGGGCGACCTGGAGTTCGGCGGTCTGCCCGGCAAGGTGCGCAACCTCGCGGCCGGTCCCGTCGACGACCTGGCCCTCGCCATCACCCCGGCGCCGGACGGCTCCGTGGGCTTCGGTCTCGACGGCAACGCCGCGCGCTACGACGGCCCGTCGCTCGCCGGACACGAGCACGGTCTGCGCCGCTACCTCGACGCGCTGACCGCGCTGCTCCTCGACGACCCCCAGCGCCCCGTCGGCGGCATCGACCTCCTGGACGAGGCGGAGATCCACCGCGCCACGGCGGGCCGCACCGAGGAGAGCGTCCGCCGGACGCTGCCCGAGCTGTTCGCCGAGCAGGCGGCCCGCACCCCGGGCGCCGTCGCCGTCCGCAGCGGCGGAGCCGCCCTCACCTTCGCCGAACTGGACTCCGCCGCCAACCGGCTCGCCCACGAACTGGCCGCCGCGGGCATCACGGCGGGGACCCCCGTCGCCCTCGCCCTGCCCCGCAGCGTCGACACCGTCGTCGCGATGTTCGCCGTGCTCAAGGCGGGCGGCGTCTGCCAGCCGCTCGACCTCGGCCACCCCGAGCAGCGCATGACCGCGGTCCTGGAGGACACCCGGCCGCGCCGCGTCGTCGGCACCGCCGACGCCGTGGCCGGCCTGCCCCCGCACGGTGTGCCCGCCCTGCTCCTCGACGACCCGGCGACCCGGGCCCGGATCGCCGCGCGGCCGGACACGGCCCTCGCCGCACCGGACCTCGGCCAGGACGCGTACATCATCCACACCTCCGGCTCCACCGGCCGCCCCAAGGGTGTCGTCGTCACCCACGCCTCCCTCGCCAACCTGCACGCCGGACACGGCGCCGACCACATCGCCCCCGCCGTGGAGCGCACGGGCCGCGACCGGCTGCGGATCGGGCACAGCGCGTCGTTCGCCTTCGACGCCTCGTGGGACCCGGTCATCTGGATGGTCCACGGCCACGAGCTGCACCTCCTGGACGACGTCGCCTACCGTGACCCGGCCGCACTCACCGCGTACATCGCGGAGCACCGACTCGACTACCTCGACGTCACCCCCTCCTACGCCGAAGCGCTCCTCGCCGAGGGCCTCCTGGACGAGGGTCGGCACCACCCGGCCATGGTCGTCGTCGGCGGCGAGACCGTGCCCGAACCCCTGTGGCACCGGCTGGCCACCACCGAGGGCCTCACCCCCCTCAACCTCTACGGCCCCACCGAGACCACCGTCGACGCCTACTACTGGGTGCCGGGCGAGAACGGCTCGGCCCACGGCAGCCCCGTGCGCGGTTCCCGCGCCTACGTCCTCGACAACTCCCTGCGGCCCACCGCCCCCGGCGTCACCGGAGAGCTCTACATCGCCGGCGCCTGCCTGGCCCGCGGCTACCTCGGCCGCCCCGACCTCACCGCCGAACGCTTCACCGCCGACCCCTTCGGCGCCCTGCACGGCGAGCCCGGTGCCCGGATGTACCGCACCGGCGACCTGGTCCGCCGCCGCCCCGACGGCACCCTGGAGTTCCTCGGCCGTGCCGACGACCAGGTGAAGATTCGCGGCTTCCGCATCGAACTCGGCGAGATCCAGGCGGCGCTGGCCGACCACCCCGACGTCGCGCAGGCCGCCGTGATCGCCCGCGACACCGCGCACGGCAAGCGGCTCCTCGGCTACGCCGTGCCCGCCCTGCCCATGGGGTCCGCCGAGGGCGCCCCCCTCGACCCCGAGGCCCTGCGCACCCACCTCGCCGCCCGGCTGCCCGGCCATATGGTGCCCGCCGCGATCGTCCTCCTCGACGCCCTGCCCCGCACCGCCAACGACAAGCTCGACCACCGGGCCCTGCCCGACCCCGAGCCCACCGCCGGCACCGCGCACCGCGCCCCGGGCACCCCGCGCGAAGCCGCCCTGTGCGCCCTCTTCCAGGACGTCCTCGCTCTGGAGGAACCGCCGTCCGCTGACGCCGACTTCTTCGAACTGGGCGGCCACTCACTGCTCGCCGGCCGCATCGCCGCCCGCATCCGCGACACCCTCGACGACACCATCGGCCTCGCCGACGTCTTCCGCCACCCCACCCCAGCCGCCCTCGCCGCTCTTCTGGCCACCACTTCCGGCGCTCTCACCGCCGAGGCCACCCATGCCACGGACCGCCCCGCCCTCGTGCCCGTACCCCGCACGGAAGGCATGCCGCTCTCCCCGGCCCAGAAGCGGCTGTGGTTCATGCACCGCCTCGAAGGCCCCAGCCCCACGTACAACATCCCGCTCCTCCTCGCCCTCACCGGCCCCCTCGACCAGGACGCGCTGCGCCTCGCCCTCCGCGACCTCACGGAGCGTCACGAGACACTCCGGACGGTATACCCGGCCACTGACAACGAGCCCTACCAGCGGATCCTGACGGCCGAACAGGCCTGCCCCGAGCTGCACGTCGCCCCCTCGACGGGCGACATCACCGAGGCCGTGCGGCACTGCTTCGACCTCGCCACCGAACCCCCGCTGCGGGTCACGCTGTTCACCGGGGGTTCCGGGGGTCGTCCCCCGGGTGGGCACAGCACCGGGGGTTCCGGGGGTCGTCCCCCGGGTGGGCACAGCACCGATGGTTCCGGGGGGCGCCCCCCGGGCGAGCACAGCACCGACGCGGACCGCCACACCCTGCTCCTCCTCCTGCACCACATCGCCGGCGACGGCGCCTCCACCACCCCCCTCGCCCGCGACCTCGCCGCCGCCTACGCCGCACGCGCCGCGGGCCACGCGCCCGAACTGCCGCCCCTGCCCGTCCAGTACACCGACCACACCGCCTGGCAGCAGCGCCTCCTCGGCCCCGCCGACGACCCCACGCCGCTCGCCACCCGGCAGCTGGACCACTGGAAGCAGGCCCTCGCCGGCCTCCCCGACCAGCTCGAACTCCCCACCGACCGGCCCCGTCCCACCGTCGCCACCCATGACGGCGACACCGTGCCCTTCCATCTCGAACCGGCCGCGCACGCCGCCGTCGAAGCGCTCGCCCGCACCACCGGCACCAGCGTCTTCATGGTCGTCCAGGCGGCCTTCTCCGCCCTGCTCACCCGCTACGGCTGCGGCACGGACATCCCCCTCGGCACCCCCGTCGCCGGTCGCGACGACACCGCCACCGCCGACCTCGTGGGCTTCTTCGTCAACACCCTCGTCCTGCGCACCGACACCTCCGGCGCCCCGACGTTCCGGACGCTGCTCGAGCGGGTCCGCACCACGACGCTCGGCGCCTACGAGCACGGCGACCTGCCCTTCGACCGGCTCGTCGAAGAGCTGAACCCGCCCCGCTCCCTCGCCCGGCACCCCCTCTTCCAGGTCATGCTCGCCTGGCAGTCGTTGCCCGACGCCGCGTTCGCGATGGGCCCCGGCCTCACCGCCGAGATGACCGCCGTCCCCTCCGGCACCGCCAAGTTCGACCTCACCCTCAACGCGGGCGAGCAGCCCGGCGGCGGCATATCCGGCTTCCTGGAGTTCCGCACGGACCTCTTCGACACCGGGACGGCCGCACGCCTGTCCGCCCATCTGACCCGCCTGCTCACCGCGGCCGCCGCCGACCCCGACACCCCCGTCGGCCGGCTCGCCCTCCTCGATGACCAGGAGCTGCACCGCTCCCTGGTCGAGTGGAACACCGGCACCACCACCCCCACGACCTCCAAGCAGACCCTCGTCGAGCTGTACGAGGACGCCGCCCGCCGGTACCCCGACCGCACGGCCGTGACCTGCGAAGACGCCTCCCTCACCTACGCTCAGCTGTCCGTCCGCGCCAACCGGTTGGCCCGGCTGCTCGCCGGACGCGGCATCGGCCCGGGCGCCATCGTCGCCCTCGCCCTGCCCCGCTCGCTCGAGCTCGTCACCGGCCTGCTGGCCGTCGCCAAGTGCGGTGCCGCCTACCTGCCCATGGACCCGGACTACCCGGCCGACCGGCTCGCGTACATGCTCCAGGACGCGGCCCCGGCCGCCGTCGTCACCGACACCGCGACCACCGCGCGCATCCCCGCGCACGACCTGCCGGTCGTCCTCGTCGACGGCACCGAGGCCGACGCGTACGACGGCGCGGACCTCACCGACGCCGACCGCACCCGGGCCCAGCGGCCCACCGACGTCGCCTACGTCATCTACACCTCCGGCTCCACCGGCCGCCCCAAGGGCGTCCCCGTCACCCACCACAACGTGGCCCGGCTGTTCTCCGCCACCGACCACTGGTTCGGCTTCGACGAGAGCGACGTCTGGACCCTCTTCCACTCCTACGCCTTCGACTTCTCCGTCTGGGAGCTGTGGGGCGCGCTGCTGCACGGCGGCCGGCTCGTCGTCGTGCCGCACCTCGTCAGCCGTGACCCGGCGGCCTTCCTGGGGCTGCTCGCCGACGAGGGCGTGACCGTCCTCAACCAGACGCCGTCCGCCTTCTACCAGCTGATGGCCGCGGACAAGGAGCATCCGGGGCGGGAACTGGCCCTGCGCTACGTCGTCTTCGGCGGCGAGGCCCTCGAACTCGGCCGCTTGGACGACTGGTACGACCGCCACGCCGAGGACGCGCCCACGCTCGTCAACATGTACGGCATCACCGAGACCACCGTCCACGTCTCCTACATCGCGCTCGACCGGGAGAGCGCCGCCGCCGGCTCCTCCAGCACCATCGGCGTCAACATCCCCGACCTGCGCGTCTACGTCCTCGACGCGTACCTCCAGCCCGTGCCGCCCGGCGTCACCGGCGAGATGTACGTCGCCGGCGAGGGCCTGGCCCGCGGCTACCTGGGCCGCCACGCGCTGACGGCGGAACGATTCGTCGCCGATCCCTTCGCCCACCTCTTCGGCGAGCGCGGCAGCCGGATGTACCGCTCCGGCGACCTCGCCCGCCGCCGCCCCGACGGCACCCTGGAGTACTTCGGCCGCGCCGACCACCAGGTGAAGATCCGCGGCTTCCGCATCGAGCTCGGCGAGATCGAGGCCGTCCTCGCCGACCACCCCGACGTCGCCGACGCGGCTGTCGTCGTCCGCGAGGACACCCCCGGCGACAAGCGCCTGGTCGCCTACGCCGTCCCCGCCCGCGAGACCACCCCGGCCCTGCTGCGCGAGCACGCCGGCACCGAACTGCCCGTCCACATGGTGCCCTCGGCCGTCGTCCTCCTGGACCGGCTGCCGCTGACCGCCAACGGCAAGCTCGACCGCAAGGCCCTGCCCGCCCCCGACCTCGCCGCCGCCGTCACCGAGGGCCGCGCCCCGCGCGGGCCCCGCGAGGAGCAGCTCTGCGCGATCTTCGCCGACGTCCTGGGTCTGCCCCGGGTCGGCGTGGACGACAACTTCTTCGACCTCGGCGGCCACTCCCTCCTCGCCGTGCGCCTCGCCGGCCGGATCAAGGACGCGCTCGGCGCCGAGGTGGGCATCGGCACGATCTTCCAGGCCCCCACCGTCGCCGCCCTCGACACCGCGCTGGACGCGGCGGAGGGCACCGACGCCCTGGACGTCCTGCTGCCGCTGCGCCCGGCGAAGGACGGGGACAAGGCGCCGCTGTACTGCGTGCACCCGGCCGGCGGCCTCAGCTGGTGCTACGCCGGTCTGATCCGCCACCTCCCCGCCGACGTCCCGATCTACGGCATGCAGGCCCAGGGCGTCGGCCCGGCCACCGCCGCCGACCCGCTGCCGCGGACGATGGAGGAGCTCACCGCCCACTACGTCGACCGGCTCCGCGAGGTACAGCCGCACGGCCCGTACCGGCTCATGGGCTGGTCCACCGGCGGCATCATCGCCCAGGGCATGGCCACCCGGCTCCAGGACCTCGGCCACGAGGTCGAGCTGCTCGCGATCCTCGACGCCTACCCGGCCGAGGGCTTCCGCACGCTGCCCGTACCCGACCAGGCCGAGGCCCTCGAAGCCCTGCTCGCCATGGGCGGCTACGGACCCGACAGCCTGGAGGGCAAGCCCTTCGAACTGGCCCACGTCACCGACGTGCTGCGCCGCGAGGGCTCCCCGCTGGCCAGCCTCGACGACACCACCATCGAGGCCCTCAACACCACCTACCTCAACACCAACCACCTGGTCCGCGGCTTCGACCACCGCGTCTTCCACGGCGACGTGCTCTTCTTCCGCGCCACCGTCGACACCATCGACGACGAGCTCACCCCCGACACCTGGACCCCCTATGTGACCGGGCGCATCGACAACACCGACGTCGCCTGCTCGCACAAGGACATGACCCTGCCCGAACCGATCGCGCACATCGCGAGCGTCATCGCCGACCGACTGCAGAACCTGGAGAACTGACCCCATGAGCGACGCACCCGCCAACCCCTTCGACGGCGACGGAGACTTCTTCGTCCTCGTCAACGCCGAGGGGCAGCACAGCCTCTGGCCGGGCTTCGCCGCCGTGCCGGAGGGCTGGACCACCGCCCACGGGCCGTGCGCCCGGCAGGACGCCCTCGACTGGATCACCGAGCACTGGACCGACCTGGCCCCGGCGGCCCGGTGAGCCGGCTCTCCCCGCGCATCGCCGTCGTGATCGTGTACACGGCGGCGATGTGCATGAACGGTCTCGACTCCACCATCGTCAACCCGGCGCTGCTGACCATCGCCCGGGACTTCGGCGAGCCGGTGTCGGCGGCCAACACCGTCGAGATCGCCTTCCTGGTGGCCCTCGCCGTGGCCCTGCCCGTCGCGGGCTGGCTCGGCGACCGCTACGGCACCAAGCGGGTGTTCCTCGGCGCGCTCGCCGTCTTCACCGCGGCCTCCGCGGCCTGCGGGCTCGCCCAGAACCTGCAGACCCTGGTGCTCGCCCGCGTCGTCCAGGGGCTCGCGGGCGGACTGCTCACCCCGGTCGGCATGACGCTGCTCTTCCGCGCCTTCCCGCCGCACGAGCGGATGAAGCTGTCGAAGGTGCTGATCGTGCCGACGGCCCTGATGCCCGCGCTCGGGCCCCCGCTCGGCGGCTTCCTCACCGAGCACCTCTCCTGGCACTGGCTGTTCTTCGTGAACGTGCCGATCGGCGCGGCCGCCGTGCTGCTCGGCGTCCTCGGCGTGCGCGAGCACGTGGAGGGCACCGAGGGCGGCTTCGACCGCCGGGGCTTCCTGCTGGCCACCCCCGCGCTCGGACTGCTCACCTACGCCCTGGGCTTCGGCCCCTCGCACGGCTGGACCTCACCGGCCATCGCGGTGAGCGCGCTGCTCGGCCTCGCCCTTCTCGTCGCGGCGTGCGCGCACCTGCTCAGGGCCGCGACACCGCTGCTGGACCTGGGGCTCCTCGGCGACAAGGTCTTCGGGTCCGCCACCGTCCTCGCCCTGGTCACCTCGGCGGGTCTGATGGGCGTCCTCTTCGCCTTCCCGCTGCTCTACCAGGCGGCCCTCGGGGCCTCCGCCCTGGACGCGGGACTCAGCGTCTTCCCCGAGGCGCTGGGCCTGATGCTGGCCTCCCAGGCGGTCGACCGACTGCTGCCGAAGCTCGGCCCCCGGCTGCTCGCCGCCCCCGCGCTGGTCCTCGCCACGGCGGTCTTCGCGGCTCTGGCGGTGCCGGGCGTGGCGGAGAACGCCTGGGCGGTGCGGGCGCTGATGTTCTGCGTCGGCCTCGTGCTGGGCACGGCCGTACTCACCGTCCAGATCGCCGGGTTCGCGGACATCGCGCCCCCGGTCATGGGCCAGGCCATGGGGCTGTTCACCATCGTGCGCACCCTGGGCGGGGCACTGGGCATCGCGGCCACCGCCGCGGTGATCGGCGCGTCCGGCGGCTCGGGCACGCACGACGCCGCCCCGGGACCGTACCGGGCGGCGATCCTCACGACCGCGGGACTGGTCGCCCTCGGCACGCTGTTCGCGCTGCGCCTGCCCAAGGACGCCCCCGCGCCGCCGCCCTTCGACGACGAGCCGCCGGCGCGGTCGGAGGAAGGGGCGCCCGCCGCGGCCTGACGGGCCCGAGACACACCCCGGCCCGGGACCGACAGCCGTCGGTCCCGGGCCGTTTCACATGTTGTTTGTCCGAAGGGGCGCCGTCCGTCAGCCCCGGTCCGCCAGCAGTTCGGCGAGTCCGGCGGCGAGGCCGCCGCGCCAGCAGGCGTAGTCGTGGCCGCCGTTGAACTCCTCGTACGACACCTCGTAGCCGCGCGCCTGGAGCACGTCGCGCAGATGACGGTTCTGGGGGAGGAGCATCCATTCCTGGAGACCTACCTCCAGACGGAAGCGGACCGCTGTGCGTTCGGCCACCGCGAACTGGCGGGTCAGCCACTCGCTGCCGCTGTCGAACTCGGTCCCGTCCGGCCACCAGAAGGAACCCGACTGGGACAGCGCGTTCCCGAACCGCTCCGGCCTGCGGAACGCGGCGAACGCCGCCGTCAGGCCGCCCGCGCTCTGGCCCGCCACGACCGTACGCGCCGGGTCCCGCGTCGCCCCGTACTCCCGTGCGGCCCACGGCAGCAGCACCTCGGCGAGCCAGTCCACGAACTCCTCGCTGCAGCTGAGGTCGGCCATCCGCCGGTCCCGACCCATGGTGTCCACCAGCAGGGTGACCGTCGGCGGGATCCGCCCCTCCGCGAGGAGATTGTCCAGGGCGTCGCCGAAGTCCAGCACCGGCCCCCACATCTCACCGTCCAGCAGCACCGCCACGGCGTACGGTCCGTCGGCGCCACGGTGACCGGCCGGCAGATGGACGCCGACCCGTCGGCCGTCCACCTCGGCCTCGACGCGCTCGCCGCGCGCCACCTCGGCCCGGGGGTGGGCCCAGGGCTGGGCCGGGGCGTCCGGCAGCGCCATGACGGACGACGGGTGGCGCCCGTCGCGGGCGGGCAGCGGCGGCGCGGCGTTCAACGGATCGGGCACGGCCGTGTCCAGGACCCGCAGCCACGACCGGCGGTCCGTGCGCAGGGCCTCCTCGCGGGGCCCGCGCGCCACGGAGAACTGGTACGAGGCCCGGTGGTCGGCGCGCAGCCGGTGGCTGATCGCCCACACGTCCGTGCCGGGCACCTTCTCCATCAGATGCGGCGTGAGGTCGTGCGCGTGCCGGTCCTTGTCGGTGACGGTGTGCAGCAGCGCCAGGACGTCGGAGGCCGGCTCCCGGGCGTCGTCCCGCCAGACGAACGTGACGAGCCGGTACGCCGGGTCGGTGGGGTCGGCCTCGACGAGCGGCGTGCCGGTGGCCGCCGCCCGGGCCCAGAAGGTCTCGACGGCGTCGGGCTTGCCGGCCTGGACGGCCGTGGCGAGCTCCCGCAGTATCGGACTCTGCGTTTCCATTGGCTTCCTTTGCGATGGCAGGTGGGGCTGCGTCCCGGGCGCGATCGATCAGCCCGTCCGGCGTTTGAGGACCGGGGCTCGGGGCGGAGCCCCGGTTCGGGAAGGGGCGGGGGTGGGGGAGAAGCCGCCGGAGGCGCTACACCCGCGCGGCCGCCGACCGTCCCAGCAGCACCCAGAGGAGGAACGGTCCGCCGAGAACGGTCGTCACGATGCCGACCGGCACCTCCGTGCCGTCGAAGATGATCCGGCCGACGGTGTCGGCGAGGACGATCAGCACGGCACCCGTCAGCATCGACCCCAGCACGGGCACCCGCAGGGGTCCGGCGAGCCGTCCGGCGATGACCGGGGAGGCGAGGGCCACGAAACCGACCGGCCCGCAGATGCCGACGGCCAGGCCGGCCAGGCCCACCGCGAGGAGCAGACAGATCAGCCGCACCCGGGCCGGGTTCGCGCCGAGGGACGAGGCGGTGGAGTCGTCGAAGCGCAGCACGTTCAGCTGGCGGGCGACGACGAGGGCGAGCGGCACCAGTACGGCCAGGCCGATGAGCACGGGGACGGCGACGGAGTAGCCGCGGCCGTTGAGGCTGCCGGAGGTCCAGACGTACAGCGAGCTGGCCGAGTTCAGCGAGCGGCGGGAGAGCACGACCTGGGTGACGGCCGAGGCGAGCGCCGACATGGCCAGGCCCACGACGAGGACGCGGTAGCCGCGCTGGCCGAGGCCGCCGGAGACGGTGGTGACGACGAGCACCGCGGCGAGCGCGCCGAGCGGCCCCGCCCACCAGGCACCGAACGTGCCGGTGGCGCTGAGGGTCACGGACAGCAGCACGGCCGCCGTGGCGCCGTCGTTGACGCCGAGCAGCTCGGGGGTGGCGAGCCGGTTCCGGGCGAGGGTCTGGGTCAGCAGGCCGGCGAGTCCGAGGGCGGCTCCGGCGGCGAGCCCGGCGATGATCCGGCCGAGTCGGAACTTCTGCACCAGCAGCACGTCGAAGCGGTCGCCCGAGCCGAAGACCGCGTTGAACGTGCGGCTGATGCCCATCTCGCTCTGCCCGGCGTACGCGGAGAGCACCACGGCCGCCACCAGCAGGGCCGCCAGGAACAGCGCGGCGAGCGTCGCCCGGCGCGGCACCAGCACGGACCAGGACCCGCGGCGCACGACCAGGGTCTCCGAACGGTGCCGCTTCGGCAGCCGCTCGATCAGCCGCCGTACGACGGAGGGGCGTCCGGCGCGCTGCCCGCCCTCGGCGGTGGCCGGGTCCGTCATGCCCATCGCGCCGAGCCGCTTGGAGCGGACGATGGCGATGAGGACGGGGGCGCCGAACAGGGCGATGATCACGGCGACCGGCGCCTCGAAGGGCCGGGAGACGACGCGGGCCAGCACGTCGGCGCCGGTCAGGACGCCGGCGCCGATGAGCCCGGCGAGCAGGATCTGCGCCGTGAGCCGGGGGCCGGTGACGGCCCGTGCGAGGAACCCGGCGAGCAGGCCCAGGAAGGAGATGGGGCCGACGAGCGCCACCGACGAGGCGGTGAGGAGGGTGACCGCCAGGGCGACGACGACGCGGATGACGGACGGACGGTGGCCGAGGCCCCGGGCGAGGTCGTCGCCGAGCGCCAGGGCGGACAGGGGGCGGGCGACGAGCAGCGCCACGACGAAGCCGACGGCGAGTACGGGGACGAGACGGCCGAGTTCGCCGAAGCCCTCGACTCCGGCGAGCGAGCCCAGCACCCAGAAGCGGAAGCGGTCGTAGGTCTCGGCGGAGTTGACGATCAGCACACTGGTGACGCCGCCGAACGTGGCGCCCAGGGCGGAGCCGGCGAGGACCAGCCGCATCGGTGACCCGCCGCCCCGGCTGCCGGCGATGAGCAGGACGAGCGCGCTGGCGAGGACGGCGCCGCCGAAGGCCCACAGCAGATAGCTGTAGCTGCTCTGCGCGCCCAGGAAGGTGATGCCGAAGACGACACCGAGCGAGGCCCCCGCGTTCACTCCGAGCAGCCCGGTCTCGGCGAGCGGGTTGCGGGTGACGGCCTGCAGGAGGCAGCCGGCGGTGCCGAGCGCCGCGCCGACGAGCAGGGCCGTGAGGGTGCGGGGGATGCGCAGATCCCCCACGACGAGGGAGAGACGGGAGCTGTCGCGCGCGCCGTCGCGCCCCAGGAGATAGTCCAGGACGTCACCGGGACCGACCTCGCCGGCGCCGATGGACAGCGAGAGGGCGGCGACCACGAGGACGGCCAGGACGAGGGAGGCGGACACGAGCAGGAGGGTCCGCCGCCCGTGCGGACGGCCGGGCAGCGCCTTCTTACTGACGGGGCGGTGTATCTCCGGGGCGCCCGGGGCGTCCGCGGTCTCCTCGGACCGCGGTTCCGCGGGGGCCTCCGGGGGGCCCGATGTCGGGGGGCCCACGTGCGACAGAGTCATAAGGTAAGGCTAGCCTAAGAAGATTTACGGCTTCGCGCCGGTACCCGGTGACCTCCATTCCGCTTTCCGATCGGTCAACGAGTGGGATAAACGTCACTCTTGAGTCAATCAACCATGATCGAGAATGGCCGGAAAATCAGGCCATAGCTCCCCATCCCGACCGCGCCGGCCGGCCTTCCGGTCCGCCTCGCACCCCCCTCCGGAACGGATCCGGGGCGGAGGGAGGTATTCCGATTTAGTGGACATGCGAGGTGGGGCAACCCCGGTGGGGGAACCGCTGTCTAGGGCGTTGAAGATCATCCGTTCTTGATGAAGTCAACGGGGTTCACATGTCTTTGATACGTCCTTTGCGTTCCTTCCTTCTGGCCGCCACCGCGGCCTGCGCCGTGGCCGGGCTCACCGCCGCCCCCGCCGCCGCGGCGCCCAGACCCACCGGTGCGATCGGCCTGGACCCGCAGACCCTCGCCGCCGTGGCCAAATCCCTTCTCACCCCCGACGCCGCCCCGGAGGGGGCCAACGACTGGGACTGCAAGCCCTCGGCCGAGCACCCCCGCCCCGTCGTCCTGGTCCACGGCACCTGGGCGAACGCGCTCAACACCTGGGCGTCGCTGTCGCCCAGGCTCAAGAAGGCCGGCTACTGCGTCTACACCGTCAACTTCGGTGCCCCCGCGGGGTCCGTGATCAAGGCGAGCGGACCGGTCCCGGAGTCGGCCAAGGAAATCGCCGCTTTCGTCGACAAGGTGCTCGCCAGGACCGGCGCCGACAAGGTGGACATGGTCGGCCACTCGCAGGGCGGCGGCCTGCTGCCGCGCTGGTACCTGAAGTTCGAGGGCGGCGCGCAGAAGGTCAACCACCTCGTCGGTGTCGCCCCGAGCAACCACGGCACCGACCTGAGCAGCCTCCTCAACCTCGGTGAGTCGCTGAAGCTCATGGGGATCGTCGGCAAGTTCGCCGGCCAGGCGGCCATCGACCAGACCCGTGGCTCGGACGTCACGCGCAAGCTGGACGAGGGCGGTGACACCGTGCACGGCGTCACGTACACGACGATCGTCACGACCAACGACCGGGTGGTCACCCCGCACACCAACCAGTACCTCACCGCCGGCGCGGGTGCGACGGTCACCAACCACACCGTCCAGGACCACTGCCCGAGCAGCTGGGTCGGCCACGCGGGCATGACCCTCCACCCCGCCGCCGCCCAACTGGTCCTCTCGGCCCTCGACCCGAACGACAAGGGCAAGCCCGAGTGCGGCATGTCGCTGCCGTTCTGACCCGGAAAGCAGCCCTCTGACACGGAAGGCGACTCTCTGGCCCGGAAAGTGGCTCTGATCCGGAAAGCGGCTCTCTGATCCAGAAGGAAGAAGGAGGCGGGAACGGCTCTGGCCGTTCCCGCCTGCGGCGTGTTACGGGCGGCCCCCGCGCGGACGGGGCCGGTCAGCCCGGTCCGTCGGCACCGGGAGGCGGGCGCAGGGGCTCGCTGATGGACAGGTCCTCGTCGAGCTTGGCCGCCAACTCGGCGCCGAGGGACGGGGCGTACCGCTCGCCCCACCGCTCCACGACGGTCAGGAAGCCGGTCAGATCGTCCTGCACGGACCGCAGCAGCGCGGTCAGCCCGTCCTTGGTGACCTCGACGGGCTGCCCGGCGGGCGGGGCCGGGGCGTCGCGGCCGTCGGGCCACAACTGCACGACCGGGCCCGCGTGCTCCACGCGCGGCGACGGGTCGTGCCCCAGCCACAGCTCCTCGCCGTGCAGGAGGTCGAGCCACTCCCGCCAGTTCTCCAGGCCGCAACAGCAGCCGGAGGAGACCGACACCCCGCTGGCGGTGTCCCGCACCCGCAGGCCGCCCGGCAGGAGGGTGCAGTCGGCCGCGAGCGTACGGCGTATCAGCTCGGGCGCGTCGGGCGCGCGGGCGTCCTCGTCGGCGAGGGCCGCGCCGTTGAACCCGGTCCACACCGCGATCGCGGTACCGACCTCCAGGGGTGACAGCCGCCCGGAGAGCGCGAGAGCCGGGCCGGCCGACGGATCGGCCACGGGCCACAGGGTGAAGTCGGCGGAGTCGTAGGTCTCCAGGACGGCGTCCATGATCAGCACGGACACAGTGTCACCCCGAACGGCGGTGCGCGCCTCCCCATTTCACGACAAGCCGAAACTCCTTGCCGGAACGTCCGCCGCCCTCGCGGTACGCCTCCCTCATGCCCGGCCGGACCGCCGTGCGCCGCCGAGCGCGATCCTGTTCAGCGCCCACAGCGCGACACCGATCACGAGCAGCACCCCCGCCCGCACATAGACGTCCGCCGGGCGGTCGGCCAGCGGGCTCGCCAGGGTGAGGGCGGTGACCGCCCCCAGCACCGGCAGCGCGGTGGGCGCGCGAAAGTGATGGTGCGTCACCCGGTCCTTGCGCAGCACCAGCACCGCCACGTTGACCAGCGCGAAGACGCACAGCAGCAGGAACGCCGCCGTGTCGCCGAGCCCGGCGATCTCACCCGTCGACGCCAGGGCGACGGTGAGTACGGTCGTGAAGACGATGCCGACGACCGGCGTGCGGCGGCGCGGCAGCACCCGGGCCATGGCGCGCGGCAGGATGCGCTCGTTCGCCATCCCGTAACAGAGCCGGGACGCCATCATCAGGTTGATCAGCGCCGAGTTGGTGACGGCGAAGAGCGCGATCAGCGCGAACAGCCTCGGCGGGAAACCGGCCCAGCCCACCCGCACGACCTCCAGGAGCGGACCGGAGGAGCCCTGGAGCGTGCGGTGGTCGACGAGCAGCGAGGAGACGAGCGCGACCAGGACGTACACCGTGCCGGTGACGGCCACGCCCAGGAAGATCGCGCGGGGAAAGGTGCGGGCCGGATCCCGGGTCTCCTCGGCCATGTTGACGGAGTCCTCGAAACCGAGGAACGCGAAGAACCCGAGCGCCGTCGCCCCGAGCACACCGGTGAGCGCCGCGTATCCGGAACCGCCGGTGTCGAACTCGCCGAGGCGCGACGGCTGCCCGTCGCCCGCGAGCACGGCGAACACGCCGATGCCGATGACGAGCAGCAGTCCGGACAGCTCGACGAGGGTCAGTACGACGTTGGTCCGCACCGACTCCGAGACGCCGCGCAGATTGAGCACCGCCAGCGCGAGCACGAAGACGACCGCGACCAGGGTCGGCGGCAGGTCCACGAACTCCGCCATGTAGTCACCGCCGAACGCGCGGGCCGCGGCGCTCGCCGACGCCAGGCCCGAACACATCACCATGAAGGCGATGATGAACGTCAGGAAGGGGACCTTGAACGCCTTGTGGGTGTAGAGAGCCGCTCCGGCGGCCCTGGGGTACTTGCCGACGAGTTCCGCGTACGACGCGGCGCTCAGGATCGCCACGAGGAAGCCGATGACGAAGGGCAGCCACAGCGCGCCGCCGATCTTCCCCGCCACCTTGCCGGTGGTCGCGTAGATCCCGGTGCCGAGGATGTCGCCGACGACGAAGAGCAGCAGGAGCTTCGGGCCGATGACCCGCTTGAGCGGTGAGCCGCCCCCGTCGGCCGGGACCGGGGGAGGGGCACCGGGGGGTGCCCCGGAGGGTCGAGGTATCCGCATGGCCCACGGCCTACCCGCCGTGGCGCGTGCCGTACCGCCCGTGCCGCGCCGGGCCGTGCGAGGGGCCGCGCAACACCGGGTGACCGGCCGATCGTGCGTCGTTCCCGGCCAACTCGCGCGCCGGTCGTTCCGCCCCGGCACCCGCCTGGGCACGGTGAGTCCGGCCCGTTCCCGGCAGAGAGGCGGCCCCGGCGGCGATGCCGCCGTGCCGCCGCGGAATTCGAGGAGAGCCCATGCGTGTGCGGCCGAGACTGTGGATCGTTCCCGTACTCACCGTGCTGGTGGCCGTGGCCGCCGCACTGCCCGCGTTCTCCCGGGCCGGCTCCGGGGCGGCTCCCCGGGCGGGTGCGGCGGCCTCCGCGAAGGCGGGGGAGGCGGCGAGGCCCGTCGCCCGTGACGTCGTGCTGGCGGTGCACGGCGGCGCGGGCACCGCGCTGCACAGGGAGACCACCGACCCCCGCAAGGAGAAGGCCTATCGTGACGGGCTGGCGGACGCCCTGAAGGCCGGCCGCCGGGTGCTGCGCAACGGTGGCGACAGCGTGGCCGCCGTCGAAGCGGCGGTGCGCTCCCTGGAGGACAACGAGCTGTTCAACGCGGGCCGGGGCGCGGTGTTCACCGAGGACGCGGGCCACGAGCTGGACGCGTCGATCATGCGCGGTTCGGACCTGGCGGCCGGTGCGGTCGCCGGGGTGCGCAGCGTGCGCAACCCCGTCTCGGCCGCCCGGCTCGTCATGGAGAAGACCAAGCACGTGATGCTGGCGGGGGAGGGCGCCGACGACTTCGCGGCCCGCAACGGCCTGCCGACCGTGACCCAGGACTACTACTGGACGCAGCGGCGGTGGGACGAACTGGCGAAGGCCAAACACCCCGCGAAGCCGAAGACGACGAAGGAAGGCAAGAGCGGTGGCGCCGCCGAGGAGGAGATCACCGGGACCGTGGGGGCGGTCGCCGTCGACCGCGGCCGGGACCTCGCGGCGGCGACCTCGACCGGCGGCATGACCGACAAGATGGTGGGCCGGGTCGGTGACTCGCCCGTCGTGGGCGCCGGCACCTACGCGAAGAACGGCACGGTCGCGGCGAGCGCCACCGGACACGGCGAGGTCTTCATCCGCGGCGCCGCCACCGCCACCATCTCCCATCTGATCGAGTTCGGCGGCCGGGACGTGGCCTCGGCGGCGTACGAGGTCGTGGTCGGGCGGCTGCCCGAACTCGGCGGCACGGGCGGGGTGATCGCCCTGGACCGGGAGGGCACGTTCGCCGCGCCGCACAGCAGTGAGGGCATGCTGTACGGCTATCTCACCGAGGACGGCGACATCGTGACGCGGGTGTTCCCCGACGAGTCGCCGTCCGGCGGGTCTGCGGCTGCGGCCTCGTCCGTGCCGCCGGGCTCAGCCGGAACCATTCCGTCCGGCGATTGAGGACACCGTCGCGCAGCGGCGGTGCGGCGCCACGCGTCGCAGCGGCCGCAGGCCGTCCGCGCTGCCTGCGGCGGCGAGCGCCCTGTGGGCGCGTCCTCAAGCGCCGGACGGGCTGGGGTGTGGCTGGACCGAGCTCGGCTCAGCCGCAGGGCGCCACGGTGAGCTCGGCGTCGACGGCGATCGAGGGGAAGCGGGTGTTGGTGACCAGTGCGAGTTCGTGCGGGTGATCGCGGCCGGGCTGCCACTGCCCGCCGATCAGCGGCAGCAGCGCGATGTTCGGGGTGGGCCCGGCAGTGAAGTCGATCAGTCCGGCGACGGTGGGCAGCCTGGTGCGGCCGACGGCCGCGGCGACGGCCTGCCGGTCGGTGGGGTCGTCCGCGGTGGCCAGGGCGTGCGCGGCGACCTCCACCAAGGCGTGGGCGAGCCCGAGGGGTTGCAGCCACGGCCTGCCGGTCTCGCGCTGGTAGGCGTCCGCCAGCTCCGCGGCGCCCGTTCCGTCAAGGGAGGAGGAGAACGGGTGGCGCGGTGTCCAGTAGACCAGGGTGGCGATGTCGGTGCCCGCCAGCGCGTCCGCCTGGGCCCGGTCGCGCGGGTAGGCGAGCCAGCGGGAACAGGTGACCAGCCGCGGCCGCAGCCCCGCCTGCCCGGCCTGCCGGTGGAACAGCGTCAGGTCCTCGACGGTGGCCGCGCTGGTGACGATCTCCGCCCCGGCGTCGACGAACCGGCGGATGTGGTCGGCGAACGTGACGGCCGGCTCCCGGTAGCCGCCCGGGTCGATCAGCCGGTGGCCGCGGGCGGCCGCCACGGGGGCGAAGCCGTGCACGGGATGCCGGAGGAACTCGCCCTGGACGTCGTCGTTCCACAGACAGCCCACCGTCCGCCGGTCGCCGACGCGCTCCCACATCTCGGCGAAGACCACGGCGATGTCGTCCAGCCCCCACGCGAAGTGGTACGTCCACGGGAAGGGGCGTTCCGTGTCACCGCCCCTGCCGAACACATAGGCCTGCCACGGGAACGTGGTGGACACACAGGGGACACCCAGCTCCGCGCAGGCGTCGGCCACGGCGGGAAGCACGCGCGTGCCGGCCATGGTCACCACCACCTGCGCCCCCTCCTCGCCGACCAGCTCCGCGACCGCCTGCCGGGCACCCTCGGGGTGCGAGCGGCTGTCGCGGGCCGCGAGCCGGAGCGGATAGCGCCGGGAACCGCCGTCAACCGCCGTCAACCGGGGTGCCAGGCGGCCCAGGACGAAATCGAGGGGATCCCCTAAACGAGCCAGCCGCCCCGAGCGTGGGACGACCGCCCCGATGCATAAACCTTCGTCTGTCCGCCGCTGCCCAACCATCGAGTCGGCCTCCCGGATTCCGTGCCGCCGTCAGCTTCAACGTCCCACGATCGAAGCCATGTTCACGTACCGGGGACAGATCCGAAAGAGGTGGTCCGGGGGATCCGGCACTCGTCGCCGCTGGGTCCCCGGGTGTCGGGCCCGTGTCAGGCCCGAGCAGACCTGGCCGGAAATCACCCTTGCCTCGTTGTCGGGGCAATGACAAGGATGATCTTTGTTCGGCATTGGCGACTCCCATCCCGTAATGCCGTTCGTGACAGCGGGCCGCGTTCTCGTCGAGGCTCCTCGGCCGACGGCCCGCGCCGGCGGCAGGCTGTGCGGGGCGCAACGCCGCGTCCCTCACCCGTGCGGCGCCGTGCCCGACCCCCCATCGCACGACAGAGGTGAAAGTCATGACAGTGCACGCTGTCGACCACGTCGGACTGCAGGTAGCCGACGCCGCCGAGGCGGCCCGCTACTTCTGCGAGGCCTACGGATTCCACATCGAAGCGGAGGCGGGGCCCGGGACCGGGTTCACCGACGGACACTCCCTCGTCCTCGCACACGGCGGCGTCCGCCTCGTCGTGACGTCCGCCGGGGACCCGGGACAGCCCGGCGCCGAGTTCGTCGCCCGGCACGGCGACGGCGTGCGCGACGTCGCCTTCTCCTCCACCGACGTCGCCGCCGACTTCGCCCGCGCGGTCGCCGCCGGAGCCGAGGCCGTCCAGGAACCGCGGGTCTTCGAGGAGGACGGGGCCGGACGGGTCGTCGTCGCCGTCATCGGGACGCACGAGGGCCTGCACCACTCCCTGGTCCAGCGCGACACCCCGGACGGCGCCTTCCTGCCCGGCCGCTACCGCCCCCTCCCCGTGGAGACGTCCGGCGAACCGGCCGCCCCGCTGCTCCGCAGCGTCGACCACCTCGCCCTGTGCCTGACGCCCGGCTCGCTCGACACCTGGGTCTCCTTCTACGAGCAGGCCCTGGGGCTGCGCCACACCTACAACGAGTCGATCAAGGTCGGCGGTCAGGTCATGGACTCCAAGGTGGTCCAGGACGAGACCCGTGGCATCACCTTCACCATGGTCGAGCCCCGGGCGGAGGGGAAGCGCGGCCAACTCCACGACTTCCTCGACAACTTCGGCGGCCCCGGCGTCCAGCACATCGCGTTCGGCACCGACGTCATCACCGACGCCGTGCGTAGCCTCTCCGAGCGTGGCGTGGAGTTCCTCTCCACCCCGGCCGAGTACTACAACGGCCTGGCCGGGCGGGGCATCGACGTCGGCGTGGACACCGAGGTGCTCCGCGAACTGAGCCTGCTGGTGGACCAGGACGAGTGGGGACACCTCATACAGATATTCACCCGGTCCCCCTACCCCCGGCGCACCGTCTTCTTCGAGCTCATCCAGCGCGTCGAGGCCCGGACGTTCGGCAGCGGCAACATCAAGGCCCTCTACGAGGCCGTGGAGCGGGAGCGCACCCGCGCCGCGGGCCCCGACGAGGCCGAAAGCCCGGCCCCGGCCATGACCGCGGCCCGGTGAGCATGCCCACCGAGCCCGAGTCCGACCCGGGGACGGCGACCGCCCCGCC
Organism: Streptomyces netropsis; assembly: GCF_014203545.1. Classification (GTDB taxonomy): domain Bacteria; phylum Actinomycetota; class Actinomycetes; order Streptomycetales; family Streptomycetaceae; genus Streptomyces; species Streptomyces netropsis. Next base: position 103,764 of record NZ_JACHJG010000006.1, on the reverse strand, counting down.
GGCACCGGTCACCCTGGACGACTACCACACCGCCGCCCGCACCCTCGTCGACCCCGCGGCCTGGGGCTACATCGAGGGCGGCAGCGGCGCCGAGACCACCCTGCGGGAATCCGAGGCCGCCTACCGCCGCTACCGGCTGCGGCCCCGGGTCCTCGTCGACGTCTCCCACTGCGATCTGCGCACCACCCTGCTCGGCAGCCCCGTCGAACTTCCCGTCGCCATCGCGCCCATGGCCTACCACGGGCTCGTCAGCCCGGAGGCCGAGCCCGGCACCGTCCGCGCGGCGGCCGCGGCCGGGGCGCTGACGGTCGTCAGCACGTTCTCCGGAACCCCGCTGGAAGAGATCGCGGAAGCCGCCGCGGGCGCCCCGCTGTGGATGCAGCTCTACGTCTTCCGGGACCGCCCCACGACGGAAGCGCTCGTACGGCGTGCCGAGGCGGCCGGCTACCGCGCGCTGGTCGTCACGGTGGACACCCCGCGGGTCCCGCGGCGCGCGCGGGACCTGCGCAACGCCTTCAGCCTGCCGCCCGGCATGGTTCCGGCGAACTTCGACGACCACCACGCGAGCGGACTCCAGCAGGCGTCGAACGGGGCCTCCGTGATCGGCGCGCACGCCGCCCGGCACCACGACGCGGCGTTCAGCTGGGACGACCTGGCCTGGCTGCGCTCGCTCACCACGCTGCCGCTCGTCCTCAAGGGCGTACTGACCGGCGAGGACGCGGCCCGCGCCGCCGAGCTGGGAGTCGAAGGCATCGTGGTGTCCAATCACGGCGGCCGTCAGCTCGACGGCGCCGTCCCGGCCCTGGAGGCCCTCCCCGAGGTCGTCGCCGCGGCCGCCGGCCGCTGTGAGGTCTACGTCGACGGCGGCATCCGCCGCGGCACGGACGTCCTCACCGCCCTCGCCCTCGGCGCCCGCGCCGTCCTGGTCGGCCGCCCCGTGCTGTGGGGCCTGGCCGTCGCGGGCTCCGCCGGTGCCCGGGACGTGCTGTCGATCCTGCGCGCCGAACTGGAGGACGCCATGGCCCTGTCGGGCCGCCCCGACCTCGCGTCCGTCGACGCCGGTCTCCTCCGGTCCTGCGACACCCCCGCCACCAGCCCCGCCGCCCCCCTTTCCACAGCCCCTCACCGCACCCCCAGCAAGGAGAGCACCCACCGATGAGCACCGCCGAAGAGCTGACCTCGGCCGCCGCCGCTGCCTTCGACCTCGGCCCGGCCGACCGCGAACTCCTGCCCACCGCCGAGGACGTGGAGTTCTACCAGGAGCACGGCTGGTTCCTGACGAAGCAGCTGCTCACCGACGCCGAGGTCGACGAACTCCACGAGGCCAGCGAGCGGTTCTACGCGGGGCACCGCGACCGTACCCTGCCCGTCCGCCCGCCGCGCCTCGCGTACTGGGAGCCCGAGCAGGGCGACGTGCACCGCCACAACGACTACATCTTCTACGAGGACGACACGATCCGGCGGATCCTGTCGAAGCCGGTCATCGCCGCCACCGCCGCGCTCATCGCCCGCACCGAGCAGATCCGGCTGTGGAACACCACCCTCATCTACAAGCCCCCGCGCCCCGAGGACGCCCGCAACATCGTCCCGTGGCACTTCGACCGCCACTACTGGCAGACCTGCAGCTCGGACGAGATGCTGACCGCCTTCATCCCGTTCCACGACTGTGACGAGGAACTGGGCACCATCACCATGGTGGACGGCAGCCACACCTGGCGCGAGATCCCCGCCGGCGACTCCGTGACCCGCCACTTCGCCGAGCGGGACCGCTCCGAACTGGAGGACATGCTCAAGGAGAACGCCGACTTCAACGGCGTCGAGATCCGCAAGATCCCCATGATCATCCCCAAGGGGCACATGAGCTTCCACCACTGCCGCACGTACCACGGCAGCGGGCTGAACACGAGCGACCGCCCCCGCCGCGCCATCAGCCTGCACCTCCAGGACGGCGCGAACCAGTGGCGCCCGTACCCGCTGTCCACCGGCGGCAACGTGGTCTACAACAACGACGTGCTGGTGCGCCAGGACGCCGACGGCAACCCCGACTACACCGACCCCGAGTTCTGCCCGGTGCTGTGGGAGGACAAGCGGTGACGGCTGCCACGACCGACGGCGCCGGGGCCGTCCTGCCGCTCGGCGAGCTGCACGGCTCGCTGGCCGACCCGCTCATGGAGGTGATGAACTTCCTCAACGAGATCACCCTCCGCTACCCGGACGCCATCTCCTTCGGCCCGGGCCGCCCCTACGAGGGCCTCTTCGAGGTCGATCGGATCGGTGAGTACCTCCAGGCCTGGACCCGGTACCTGGCCGAGGACCTCGGCCAGGGCCCCGACCAGGTGCGCACCACCCTCTTCCAGTACGGGCGCACCAACGGCCAGATCCACGGGCTGATCGCGCGGACGCTCCACAACGACGAGGGCATCGACGCCGACCCGGCGAGCATCGTCGTCACGGTGGGCTGCCAGGAGGGCATGCTCATCACCCTGCGGGCCCTGTTCGCCGGGCCCGACGACGTCCTGCTCGTCACCGACCCCAACTACGTCGGCATCATGGGCGCCGCGCGCGTGCTCGGCGTCGAGACCGCCCCCGTCACCGAGGACGAGGGCGGCGTCGACCTCGACGCGCTGCGACGCGTGATCCACTCGCTGCGGGCGGCGGGAAAGCGCCCCCGGGCCCTCTACACCGTGCCGGACTTCTCCAACCCCTCCGGCACCTGCATGCCGGTGGAGCGCCGCCACGAGCTGCTCGCCCTCGCGGACGCGGAAGACCTGCTGATCCTGGAGGACAACCCGTACGGGTTCTTCACCCGCACCGACGCCGTCCGGCCCACCCTGAAGGCGCTGGACACCCGGCGCCGGGTCGTCCACCTCGGCTCGTTCGCCAAGACCTGCTTCCCCGGCGCCCGCGTCGGCTATGTGATCGCCGATCAGACGGTGGTCGCGCCCGACGGCCGGCACACGCTCCTCGCGGACGAACTGTCCAAGATCAAGAGCATGGTCACGGTCAACACCCCGACGCTCAGCCAGGCGCTCATCGGCGGCATGCTCGTCACCCACGACTGCCGCCTGCGCGAGGCCAACGCACCGGCCATCGCGTTCTACCGCGACAACCTGGACGTGCTGCTGGAGTCTCTGGAAGCACACTTCCCCGCCGCGCTGCGCGAGCGCACCGGCATCCACTGGAACGCTCCCGAGGGCGGCTTCTTCCTCACCCTCACCCTGCCGTTCCCCGCCGACGACGCCCTGCTGGAACTCTCCGCCCGCGAGCACGGCGTCCTGTGGGCCCCGATGCGCTACTTCCACACCGACGACTCCGGTGACAACCGGCTGCGCCTGTCGTGCAGTTACCTCTCCCCGGAGCAGATCCGCGAGGGCGTCTCCCGGCTCGCCGTCCTGGTGGAGAAGGGCCTGGCGCAGTGAACGGCGTGCTCTACGCGGTGACCGTGGTGATCTGGGGCTCGACGTGGCTGGCCATCAAGGGCCAGCTCGGCGAGGTCCACCCCACCCTGTCCATCTTCTACCGCTTCGCGCTCGCCGCCGTCCTCATGCTGGCCTACGCCCGCGCCCGCGGGCTGCCGCTGAAGTACCCCCTGCGCATGCACGCCCGGTTCGCGCTCATGGGCGGGCTGATGTTCTCGGGCAACTTCGCGTGCTTCTACTTCGCGGAGCAGCACCTGGCGACGGGGCTGGTCTCCATCGTCTTCGCCATGTCCCTGCTGATGAACATCGTCTTCGCGCGGCTGTTCTTCCACCGCCGGGTGTCCCCGGTCGTGCTCATCGGCGGTGGCATCGGCCTGCTGGGCATCGGCACGGTCTTCTGGCCGGCGCTCGCGGACTTCGATCCGGACTCCGGCAACGGGCTGGGCACGGTGCTGTCGATCGCCGGAACCCTGGTGTTCTGCCTCGGCAACGTCGTCTCCGGCAAGGTGCAGGCGCAAGGCGTTCCGGTCGTGCAGAGCACCGGCTGGTCGATGGCCTACGGTGCCGTGCTCATCGCCCCGTTCGCCGCCGTGCTCGGCCACGGCACGCTCTACGAGCCGACGTGGAAGTACACCGGCTCGCTGCTCTACCTGGCCCTGATCGGCTCGGTGATCGGCTTCGGCACCTATCTGACGCTGCTCGGCCGCATCGGCGGCGAGCGGGCCGCGTACGCGACGGTGCTCTTCCCGATCGTCTCGCTGCTGCTGTCCACCGTCTTCGAGGACTTCACCTGGTCGGCGCGGGACGGGCTGGGCGTCGTCCTGGTGCTGATCGGCAACGCCGTGGTGCTGGCCGGCCCGAAGCTGCTGGCCCGCCGCCGGGAGCGCGATCCCGCGCCACCGGGCCGCAAGGCGGCGGAGGCGAGCGCGAGCGGAGGCAAATGACAGCGGCGGCCCGAACGGGCCGCCGCTGTCCGGCCGTCGGCCGCCGCGCGACCGCCCAGCCCTCTTGCCAGTCGACGTTGCCGACCCCCGTGCCGCCACCGCGGGTGGCGGAGGAGCTACCGGAACCGCCGGGGTCCAGCGTCCGCCACGCGCCGACCTGATCCGGCCACCACCCGCAGACCACCACGAGCCGGTGTTGTCGGTGCAGTTCGCCCTGCCGGTCCAGCCGTCCCTGTCGGTGGTGCACGACAGGACCTCGGCCATCGGCGACCACGAGCAGGCCGCCCGGCTCATGGGTGCCTCGTACCAGCTCCGCCGGACGATCGGCGTTTCGCTCGCGGGGCTGCTTCCCCTCCACGACCGCCACGTCGAGGCCGAGCGCCTCGTGCGCGGTGCCCTCGACGCACGGGTTCACGCGGCTGACTTCGCCGAGCCGCCGCCCGTGACGCCGTGCGGCTCGCGCTGGACACGGGCCGGTGAGCCGCGGTGGCCCGGCCGTTCACCATCGGAGGGCGGAGAAGTCGACGGGCCGGGGACGCAAGTCCCGGGTGCGGACCGTCAGCCGTTCGAGCCGCCGGGACATCTCCGCGGCCGGGAGCCGCTTGCGGTCCCCGTGACCCGGCAGCAGCCACTCGAAGCGCAGCCGGGCGGCGGTGCGCGCCAGCGAGGCGGCCAACTCCTCGATGGAGTACCAGACGACGCTCTCCGCCACCTCGATGTCCGCCGTCGTCCGTGACCAGTAGAGACTGTCGCCGCTGAAGCAGTACCGCTCGTCCGCGACGTAGAGCACGCTGCCCTCGGTGTGCCCGGGCAGCGGATACGCGACGACGCCCCCGGCGATCTCGACCGGGTCGGTGCCGCGCAACACGCGGTCGGCGTCCGGCGCGGCGTCGAGGTCGCCTTCGTGGATCCACAGCCGGGCTCCGAAGCGGTCGGCGTAGCGGCGCCCGTGCGCGACGTGGTCCCGGTGCGTGAGCAGGACGTCGGTGACCGGGCCCAGCGCCTCGTACCGCGCGGCCAGCGGCTCGCTCCAGCGGGGCGTGTCGACCATCATCGAGGACCCCGAAGGGCGGCGCAGGAGATAGGAGTTGGCCCCGGCCGTGTGGGTGGAGTTGTGCCCGCACAGCAGGACACCCTCGTCGAGCGCCAGCGGGAAGGGGTCCAGCGCCGGGTCCAGCCTGCGGGCGGGGTGCCGGATCGAGCGGGTGGGGCAGGCGTACGCGGCCGCGTGCAGCAGACCGTCCTCCGCCGCGTCGCGCGGCTGGCGGAGGATCTCCGAGCGGCCGTCGACCTCGCCGATCAGCGTCGGGGCGAGCTGCCGGGCGACGTCGCAGTTCGTACAGCGGTCGTCCACGTACCAGCCCTCGTCGCCCTCGGGTGTCCCCGACGGTGCGTTGCCCATGGTGAGGTTCCTTTCCAGGGTTCTCCGGGTGGTGGGGGCGGCCACCGGACCGGCCGCCCCCACCCAGAGGTATCCCGGGCGGCGAGAGGAAAGGAAGGGGGAAGCCTTCTTGTGGTTTGCCGCCGGACCGCATCTCTCCGCCGCCGAAGCGACGGAGCGAAAAGCGCAGTATGCACCTTATGGGCGGGTGCAGCGGCCGGTGCTGTTGCCCGTCGTAGTGCCCGTGGCGGGAAGACACAGGGCGTCCCGGTCGCCCGCGCTGTGGCTCACGTACCGGCCCACGCACGCGTTCCTGGTGGTACGGCCGTGCTCCGCACACCAGTTGACGGCGGCGGACCCGTCGGCGAACGGTCCGGGGGCGTAGAAGACCCAGTAGCCGGGGTTGAGCGAGGCGTAGTCGTCGCTGCGCAGCATGACCGCCTCCGGGATGCTCTCGCGGACGGTCGCCAGCCGCCGGTCCCGGGTGGCGGTGCCGGTGGAGACGGGCTCGGAGTGGAGCTGGGCGATCCAGGTGCCCGCGGGCCCGGCCGGGGGCGGCTCGGAGGCGCGCGACGGGGTGGGGGAGGGCGAGGGGCGCTGCGGGGCGGGGCTCCCCGCAGCGGAGGCGCGCGGGGTGGGGCTCCGGCCCGCGGTGCCGGGCTCGCCGTCCCCCGCCGTGGCGGGGGAGGTCCTGGTGGCCTGCCCGGCGGCGGCCCGGTCGCCCTCGCCGCCGCCGGGTTCGACGGCGAGATAGACGCCACCCGCGAGGAGCGCCGCGGCGACGGCGGCGGCCACCACGGCCAGTGGTCCGCGCCGGGAGCGGGGCGCGCCAGGAGCCATGGGCCCGGTGGGGCCGGTGGGGTCGGACGAACCGTTCGTGACCGTCGGCAGGGAGTGCGGAGGCGTGGCCGGCGGCCGGGCGCCGTCCCACCGGGTCGGCGGATGGGCGGGTGCCGCTTCCGCCCGCGCCAGCAGCTCGTCCAGCCGCGCGCCGTCGGGCCGCGCGGCCGGGTCCCGTACCAGCAGGGCCGTCAGTACCGGCGCCAGCGGCCCGGACCGGACGGGCGGTGGCACCGGGTCGTCGAGAACGGCGGCCAGCGTGGCGAGCGTGGTGGCCCGGCGCAGCGGACTGATGCCCTCCACGGCCACGTACAACAACATGCCCAGCGACCAGAAGTCGGAGGCCGGGGTCTCCTCGGCACCACGGACGCGCTCGGGGGCGATGTACTCGGGCGAGCCGATGAGATCGCCGACCGCCGTGAGGGCGGTGGAGCCCTGGAGGGCGGCGATGCCGAAGTCGGTGAGGACGGCCCGGCCGTCCGCGCGCAGCAGGACGTTCGCCGGTTTCACGTCGCGGTGGTGGATGCCGGCGCCGTGCGCGGCGCGCAGCGCGGAGAGCACGTCCCGGCCGACGCGGGCCGCCTCCTGGGGCGGCAGCGGGCCGTGCGCGAGCCGGTCCTGCAGACTGTCGCCCGGGAGCAGCTCCATGACCAGCCAGGGGTGCGGGTCCTGGGCCACGATGTGATGGATCGTCACCACATGGGGGTGGGAGAGCCGGGCGAGTGCCCGCGCCTCCCGCAGCACCCGTTCCCGCAGGACGCGCGTGGCCTCCGGGCCGGCGGCCGCCGACCCCGGGTCCGGCGACCGCACCTCCTTGAGCGCGACCTCGCGGTGCAGCGCGAGATCACGCGCCCGCCACACCGTCCCCATCCCCCCGCTGCCGAGCCGCTCCAACAACTCGAAGCGCCCGTCGATGATCTGCCCGCTCTGCCCACTCGCGCCCCCGGTCATGGCGCCAGGGTAAGGGCTGCCCCCCACCGCGCACCCGCTGACCGCCCGGTAACCCCGCCTGGTGGAACGCCGCTCGGGCGAGGCGCCGCCGTCCCCGGGACGGCCGACGGAAGGGGGACTTCGGTCGGCTTCCGCCGAGCTGCCGTTCCCCGCCCCCGCCGAACGGACCGACGCGGGAGCGGTCGCGTCCGGCCCCGACCGTGCCGGCCTTCCATCAGCCCTTGGCCGCATACCAGGACAGAAAGTGGCGGAACGCGGGGTGAGGCCTGTCCGGGACGCGTCCCGGACAGGCCTCTTCGTGTCCAGGGGCGTTCCTTCCCGCCAACCTGGAGACGCCGGTCCCCTTCTTGGGGCGTGCGCGACACAACCACCCCTGCCCCCTGCCCAGGAGGGAAGCATGCGTGTGCCCGAAAGACCTCCACCCGCCGTACCGGTGCCAGGTGATGCCGAGCGGGTGGCCACGCCCTCCCTCGAAACCCGTCACGAGCCCGGTACTCACGACGAACGGCTCCGGCCGCATCCAGCGGTGCTGGACGAGATCACCGGGCTGTGGCACGTGTCGGCCCCGCAGACCGACGGCACGACGCGGCTCCGCGCGGGCCTGCGGGCCCTGCACCTCGGTGACGTGTGGGTCGCGGCACTTGCGTGTCCGCGGGCCGGCTTCGCCCGCACCGTGCGGCTCATCCGCCGGTGCGATCCGCAGGCCTTCCACGTCCTGCACATGAGGAGAGGCCAGGCCACTTTCAGCGTCGGGCGGCGCCACACCCGGGTCGGAGCCGGGCAATTGATGCTGGTGGACAGTTCCAGCCCCTACAGCGGACGGTTCGACGACCCGGGCGGGGTCCACTCCTTCGTGATCGTCCAGTTCTCGCGCGCCGTGCTGCAGTTGCCACCGCGCACCGCGCAACGCCTCCACACCGTTCCCGTTCCCCTCGGGCCGGGTATGGGCGGCGCGCTGTCGCGGTGGCTGGCGGACATCACCGGCCGTGCGCACGAGTTCACGCGGGCCGACGGCCCCTTCCTCACCGACGTCACCACGAGCCTGGTCGCGTCGGTGCTCCGCGGGGCGGTCGACCTTGCGGAGGGCCTGGACCCCCACGACCGCAGACGAGCGCTGCGGACGCAGATCCGGCAGTTCATCCGCCAGCACCTCGCCGATCCGCTCACCCCGGAGGGCATCGCCGCGGCACACCAGTTGTCCCGCCGCTCCCTCTACACCCTCTTCGAGGAGGACGGCCAGACCGTGGCTGCCTGGATCCGGCAGGAACGGCTTGAGCGGTGCCGATGTGATCTTGCCGATCCGCTGCTGGCGGGGCAGCCGATCCACTCCATCGCCGCACGCTGGGGGTTCCCGGACCAGGCGCACTTCAGCCGGGTGTTCCGGTCCGTGTACGGGGCTCCGCCGCGCGACTTCCGTCGGCGGGCGGCGCCGCACGGATCGACAACCACCCCGCACCCAGGGACAACGACAGCCGTGCAGCCGCCCGGCACGCTCGTTGCCAGGGGCACCGTTCCCGGCGAGCGGCTGTGAGTCCGTGCCCCGCCGTCCGCCCGGACGCGGCCGCGCCGCGGAGCGCGTACGGGCACCCGCGCACGGCCACGGCGGGGACGGCCTTTCCGTCGATCGCGAAGGAGTGAGAGATGCGCACAAGGCTTGAGGGACTGGGCAGCAGGATGCTGGACCTGCTGGTGCCGCGGATGGAAGCCTCCGCCGCCGAAGCCGCCTGCTGGTGTTACGAGTGCGTGCAGGGCGGGTCCTCATCCGGCTGTGCGGGAACCGACCACCTGTGGTACCGGAAGCAGCCCTGCGGCGGCGGCACCTGGGTCTTCGCCCGCTGCGCGAACTGCCGCAAGGGCTCCGGCTACTGCATCTGACGGCCGTTCGTGCCGCCGCTCCGCCGTGCGGTGGGTGGTCGCCCGCCGCACGGCTCCGTCCCGCCCCCTACTCGCCCGGAGGCAGTTCGATGGAGTACCTGGTCGTGGGAGCCCGCGGATTGCTGGGGCTGGTGTTCCTGGTGTCCGTCGCCGGCAAGGTCGCCGGGCGCTCCGCGTTCACCGCCTTCGTCGCGTCCGTCCGGTCCCTGGGCGTGGTGCCGCCCGTCCTCGTCCGCCCGGTGGCCCGGACGGTGGTCGCCGGTGAGGCGGCTGTGTGCGTCCTGACGGCCGTACCGGTGCGGGGTGCCGCGACGGCCGGGTTCCTCGTCGCCTCCGCCCTGCTGGCGGCCTTCACCGCCGGCATCGCGGCGGCCGTACGCCGGGGAGCCACAGCTCCCTGCCGCTGTTTCGGCCCTTCGACGACGCCGCTCGACACCCCGCACATCGTGCGCAACGTCCTGCTCTTCGCCGTCGCCGTCGCCGGGGTGCTCGCCGTACCCGTGGCCGCCGATGGCCGGCCGGGCGGTCTGGTGGTGGCCGGGATCGCCGGGCTGTTCGCCGGGGCCGTCGTCACCCGGCTCGACCACCTGCTCGCCCTCTTCCGTCCGCTGCCCGCCTCCGCGCGTGCCGGTGCGACTGACCCCGACCACCGGTCGGTCTGACCGGTCGGCGCGGTCGACCCGTACGACACCAAGAAGCCCCCGTTCGACACCAAGCAGCCAAGGAGCCCTCATGCCCGTCCTGATCGCCGTCGTGACCCTCGTCGGAGCGCTCTGCACGCTGAACCTGGTCCTCACCCTCGGCGTCGTCAAACGGCTGCGGGAGCACACGGAGATGCTCGGATCCGTGCAGGGAGATCCGGTCCGCCTCGAAGTGGGCCAGGAGGTCGGGGAGTTCCACACGTCGACCACCCTCGGGGAGCCCTTGATGCGCGACCTGCTGTCCGGGCCCGTCCTCTTCGGGTTCTTCTCTCCGACCTGTGAGCCTTGCCAGGACAAACTTCCCCGCTTCGTCGCATACGCGCGGCACGAGCCCGGCGGCCGCTCCTCGGTGATCGCGACCGTCGTCGGCGACGCCGACGCGGCGGCCGGGTTCGTGGCCGAGCTGAGCCGGGTCGCACATGTCGTGGTCGAGGACCCCGACGGCGCGATGGGCACCGCATTGGGGATCCGGGCCTTCCCGAGCGTCCTGCGGGCCGAACGCGAAGCCGACGGCCGACTCGTCGTCGTGGACGACGACGTGGCGCTCGGCAGCCCGACCAGCCTGACCGCGTGACCGGGGCCCCGTCCTCCGCTCCCGGCCCGGGGCGGGCGGAAACGCCCACCGGCCGGGAACGGAGGACGACCCGCCGGGCGGCCCTCTCGCGCTTCCCACGGCACGCCGCGGCGGCGATCGCCCTGGCGGCCCGGGCGGCCCCGGCGGTCTTCACCGGTCATGTGCTGCTGACGCTCGCGACCGGTGCGCTCCCCGTGGCGGCCGCCTGGCTGACCAAGCTCGCCCTGGACGGCCTGACGGAGGGCGGTACCTCGACGGCCGCGCTCGTCGGCCTGGCGGCGGGACTCGCGGGCGTCGGGGTGGTGACCGCGGTGACCACGCACACGAACCAGTACCTCCAGTCGCAACTGGAACGTGCGATCGGCCTGCTGACGCAGGGCCGGCTGTTCACGGCCGTCAACGGGTTCGTGGGCCTGGAACGGTTCGAGAGCCCCGCCTTCCTCGACCGGCTGCGCTTGGCGCAGCAGGCGAGCGCCGTCGGACCCGGCCAGGTGGCCAACGGGATACTGGGACTGTCCCAGGCCGCGATCATGGTCACCGGCTTCCTGGGCTCCCTCTTCGTCCTCAGCCCCGCCATGACCGCGCTGGTGCTGGCGGCCGGGGTGCCGGCACTCGTCGCCGAACTGGTCCTGTCCCGGCAGCGGGTCCGCCTGCACTGGGACCTCGGGCCCACGGAACGGCGCGAGATCTTCTACGGCCAGTTGCTGTCGACCGTCGAAGCCGCCAAAGAGGTACGGCTGTTCGGCATCGGCGCCTTCCTCCAGGGCCGGATGCTCACCGACCGGCGCACGGCCGATGCGGCCAAGGCGCTGCTGGACCGGCGGGACGCGCTCGTCCAGTCGGGGCTGGCGCTGCTCGCCGCGCTGGTCTCCGGTGGCGGGGTGGTGTGGGCCGTCCTGGCGGCGCGGTCCGGTCACCTCTCGGTGGGCGACATCGCGATCTTCATCGCGGCGGTGGCAGGAGTGCAGGGCTCGCTCACCGCCGTCGCGGGGCACGTCGCAGGCTCCCACGAGGCGGTGATGTTGTTCGAGCACTATCTGGACATCGTCCGCTGCGAGCCGGACCTTCCGGTGGCCGCCGCTCCGGCCCCGCTGCCCGCGCTGCGGGAGGGCGTCGAGTTCCGGGACGTGTGGTTCCGGTACTCCGACGAGCACCCGTGGGTACTGCGCGGGGTCAGCTTCCGTCTGCGGCACGGGGAGGCGCTGGCGCTCGTGGGGCTGAACGGTTCGGGAAAGTCCACCCTGGTGAAACTGCTCTGCCGGTTCTACGACCCGACGCACGGCGCGATCCTCTGGGACGGCGTCGACCTGCGGAACGTCGACCCGGCCCGGTTGCGCACCCGGATAGGGGCGGCGTTCCAGGACTACATGGCGTACGACATGACGGCGGCGGAGAACATCGGACTGGGCGATCTGGACGCCTTCGACGACGCGGAACGGATCCGGGGGGCCGCGGAGCGGGCGGGCATCCACCGCAAGCTGTCCACCCTGCCCCGGCGGTACGACACGCTCCTGTCCCGCCGCTTCCCCATGACGTCGGAGGACGGCGAGGCGGCCACCGGTGTCGTGCTCTCCGGCGGCCAGTGGCAGCGGCTCGCGCTGGCCCGCGCGTTCCTGCGGGACGCGCGGGACCTGATGGTCCTCGACGAGCCGGCCTCCGGGCTCGACGCGCAGGCGGAGGCGGAGATCCAGGAGGCGCTGCGGACACACCGGCGCGGCCGGACCAGTCTGCTGATCTCCCACCGGCTCGGCTCGGTCCGGGAGGCCGACGTGATCGTGGTGCTGGCGGCGGGACGGGTCGTCGAACGCGGCGGCCACGCGGACCTCATGGCGGCGGACGGAGAGTACGCGCGGCTGTTCGCCCTTCAGGCGTCCGGCTACCGGGCGGAGGACGTCCGGCCCGGCGTCGAGGAAGCGGGCCGCCGGTGATGCGCCGTGGGTACTGGGTGGTGTCCGCCACCGCGCTCGGCCTGGCGGACGTCGCCGTGCTGCTGCGGTACGCGGTGGTCCGGGTCACCGTGCGCGGCAGCAGCATGGAACCGGTGTACGAGGACGGTGCCCGGGTCCTCGTACACCGCGGCGGCCGGATCGCGGTGGGGCGGGTGGTGGTGCTGGAGCGCCCCGGGCGGGGCGTGAGCTGGCCCCTGCCGCCGGTGGACCGCGCGGCCTCTTCCCGCGCGGTGGCGGCCCGGCAGTGGATCATCAAACGCGTGGCGGCGGCCCCCGGCGACCCGGCCCCGCTGGACCGCATGCCGGCTCTGGACCGTACGGCGGGCCCGGTCGTGCCGCCTGGTCGACTCGTCCTCCTCGGCGACAATCCGAAGAACAGTTACGACTCGCGCCATGCGGGCTACTTCCCCGTGGAACGGGTGCTGGGCACCGTAGTGGGGCGCTGACCGACGCCGCCCGCCCCGCTACCAGTGCCGGCCCGTCGGGATCGCCGTCAGGTGCGGCGACGACAGGTGCAGGACCTCGTAGCGCTCGGTGTCGGCGGTGGAGGTTCCGGGGGTCTCGGGGACGGTGTCCGCCCAGAGGGTGAAGCGCATCAGTTCCCAGTGGCGGGGGTCGAAGGCGAGCGCCGTGGTGTGGACGTCCGCACGGCGGGCCAGCGCGCGCAGTTCCTCGAGGGCCTCCTCGACCAGGGTGGCCGGGTCGGCTCCGGCGGGCAGCGGTGTGACGCTGCGGGAGGCGGCCCGGGGCGTGTTCGCGCGGGCGGGCCCCGCTTCGCAGGCGATGCCCGCCCACTGGCGGACAGCGGGGCGCCCGAAGTCGGCGATGATGCCCTGGAAGCCCCCACGGCCGACGAGGAAGTGGCTCATCGCGCCGATGTCGTCCCACAGATAGAAGGGGGCGTACTGATTGACGGGTGAGCCGTCCACGCCGCGCTCGCGGATCACATAGGCCTTGAGCCCGAGGCCGGGCCGGTCGTCGAGGGCGTGGCCGCGGGTCGCCACCCGCTCGCGGATGATCCCCATGTCGTAGTCGGCGGGCAGGGTGATCTCATACTGCATGGCGTACATGAGGTGTTCCTCAGCTCGTCTCTCGTTCACGTGTCGGTCGGGGGAGGGCGGCCGCAGGGGCCCCGGTGGCGGCGTGCGCGGCCAGCAGACCCAGCGCGCCCTTGACGGCCCGGTCGTACGGCTCCGTGGACCCGGCCGCGCGGGCGAGGACGTAACCGCCCTGAAGCACCGCCATGACGGCCGAGGCCGTGTCGGCGGGGTCGAGGCCGGCGGCCAGCTCACCGCGCTCGCGGCCCTCCGCCAGTACCTCGGTGAGGCGGCCGTGCAGCCAGTCGAAGGTCTCGTCGACGGGCCCGCGCAACGCGGGGTCGGCGAGGACCTCCGGGTCCTGGGTGAGACGTCCGATCGGGCAGCCCCTGAGGACGTCCCGCTCGCGCAGCAGATAGGCGGAGATCCGCTCGACGGCCGTGCCGGGCGTGGTGAACTGCCGCTCGGCCTGCTCCCGCAGCTCGGCGGCGGTGCGGCGGATCGCGGCGAGCGCCAGATCCGGCTTGCCGCTGAAGTGGTGGTACATGCTGCCCTGCCCGGCGCCCGCGTGCTGCTGGATGGCCTTGGGGCTGGTGCCGACGTAGCCGCGTTCCCACAGGAGTTCACGGGTGCTTTCGATCAGGCGTTCCGAAGTGCTCACAAGATCAATGTACATACTAGTAGGTACAAGATCGAGTGGCCGGGCCCCGATGAGCCCTACGGCCTAGCATGAATGCGTCACTTGCGTGGAATTCATCCGGTACGTCGGCCAGGGTCGGTGCCGACCGTAGGAAGGGCGCGCACTCATGCCGGACACATCCGCGTCAGGCCCGCAAGGCGCCCCCGGCTGGGGTGGGCCGTCGGCGGCCGGGCATCCGCACCACGCCCCGCCCGCGCACCGCCGCCGCCGGAAGTGGCCGTGGGTCCTGCTGGTCCTGCTGCTGTTGATCGTCGGCGGGTGCGCCGTCCTGTTCGCCGTCGTCTCGAACGAGTCCGACAAGACCGTCACGGTGAAGTACGAGGTGACCGGCGACGCCAAGGACGTGAAGATCGTCTACACCACCTGGAGCAGCGGGAACCGTTCCGAGAGCCTGCAGAATGTGCCGTCCCTGCCGTGGCGCAAGCAGGTCGACACCAAGGGCTTCGTCAAGGGTGGTCTGCTCGCGGTCACCACCGGTCCCCGGGGCGGCTCGGTGACGTGCAGCGTCACCGTCGACGAGGGCAAGCCGACCACTGCCACGGCGTCCGGGGTGGCGGCCACCGCCACGTGTGAGGGCTTCTGACCAGCGGGTTCGCGGGGCGCCGCGGGTTCCGGCGCGAGTTCCAGGGCCGGCGCGGAGCCGCAGCTCACCCAGGCGCGAGAGCGCGCCGCGCGGGCCGAGCTCTCCTCGGCGAAGTCGGCGCAGGCAGGTCCGCCACCATGGCGCGGTCCGCTGCCCGCCGCATGCCACCGACCCGGCGCGGCCCGGTGCGGGGGACCGGCTCGACGGGGCTGTCCCGCATGGCCGGAGCGCGAACGTGGTGGCTCCGGCCGCCCCGGCCGGTGCGCTCGACACCGGCGGGGGCAGGGATCAGGAGCGCGGCCGGCGGGGCTGGTCGACGCGCTCCGCGTTCTTCTCCTTGATGCGCACGGCTTCCTTGCGGACCTCGGCCTGCGTGGCGCGCTCCCGCTGCAGCCACTCGGGCTGGTCGTTCTTCAGCGCCTCGATCTGCTCCGTGGTGAGGGCGTCCGTGACCCCGCCACGCGCGAGACCCGCGATGGAGACGCCCAGCTTCGCCGCGACCACCGGGCGGGGGTGCGGGCCGTTGCGTCGCAGCTCCAGCAGCCACTCGGGCGGATTCTCCTGCAGTGCGTTCAGTTCAGTGCGCGAGACGACACCCTCCTGGAACTCGGTGGGGGTGGCCTCGAGGTACACACCCAGCTTCTTCGCCGCGGTCGCGGGCTTCATGGTCTGGGTGGTCTTGTGCGACGTCATGGTGTCAAGGGTATCGAGCATGTGCGCTACCTCTGACCACGACCGGTAACCTGGCGGAGTGACAGGCTCGGAAATTCCCCCTTCGTTCCGGCTCGCGTATGTCCCGGGAGTGACGCCCACGAAGTGGGTGCGGATCTGGAACGAGCGGCTGCCCGACGTCCCACTGACCCTCATCGCGGTGTCCCCCACCGAAGCGTTCGACGTGCTGCGGAGCGGCGGCGCCGACGCGGGTTTCGTGCGGTTGCCGGTCGACCGGACGGACCTCAGCGCGATCCCCCTCTACACCGAGACCACGGTGGTCGTGGTCCCGAAGGACCACGTCGTGGCGGCGGTGGACGAGGTGTCCGCCGAGGATCTGGCCGACGAGATCGTGCTGCACCCCCTCGACGACACCCTCGGCTGGGAGCGTCCGCCGGGGCGGCCCGCGATCGAGCGGCCCGCCACGACCGCGGACGCCATCGAGCTGGTGGCGGCGGGAGTGGGCGTACTCGTCGTCCCGCAGTCGCTCGCCCGCCTGCACCACCGCAAGGACCTCACGTACCGGCCGGTCACGGAGACCCCCGAGTCGCGTGTCGCGCTGTCGTGGCCCGAGGACCGCACCACCGACCTGGTGGAGGACTTCATCGGGATCGTCCGGGGGCGGACCGTCAACAGCTCACGCGGCCGCTCCCCGGCCCCGGCGCAGCCGAAGAGCAAGCGCCCCGAGGCGGGCGGCGCGCGGCGGAAGCCCGCGGCGGGCAAGTCGAGCGGCAAGGCGGCGGGCAAGCCCACGGGCAAGAGCCCGCGGAGCGGTTCCGGCGGCGCCAAGGGCGCCAAGCGCGGCAAGCCCCGCCGCCGGTCGTAGCGCGGCGCCCCGCACCCCCGGGCTCGGGCGCCGTTCCCCTCGCGGGGCGGGTCCGGGCCGGGGCTGGACCGGACGCGCCGGATCGGGCTCTGCGCCTACGCGCCGGCCGTGTCGAAGTGAATCAGGGGCTTGATGATTCCCCCCTCTTTCGATTCCATCATCCAAAACGCGCGTTCGATCTCGTCGAAGCCGAATTCATGCGTGGTCATCGGCGTGGGATCCACCTTGCCGTTCTCCATCAGCCGGAAGATCCGCCGGAGCCGCTCGCTCCCTCCGCGGTTGAGCCCTCCGTAGACCTTCTTGTCGGCCATGCCGTACCCGAACGGCTCCAGGGGGATCTTCAACGGCTCGGGCACCTCCCCGTGGTACCCGACGTTGGAAATGCGTCCTCCCGGCTTCGTGACCCGGAAGGTCGCATCCCAGGTACCGGGCGTGCCGAGTGCCTCGATGGCCGCATCGACCCCCTGACCGTCCGTCAGTTCGAGGATCCGCTCCACCGGATCACACTGGGTGTAGTCGACGACGAGATCGGCTCCGAAGTGGCGTGCGAGTTCCTGACGCGCGGGAACCGACTCCACGGCGATGATGAGACCGGCGCCGCGCAGCCGGCAGCCGATCGTCGCCGACAGCCCCACCGCACCCTGCGCGAAGATCGCGACAGTCTCGCCCAGTTCGAGTTCCGCGTGCTCGGCGGCGAGGAAGCCGGTGTTGAGCATGTCGGTGGCGTACAACGCGTGGTGGTCGGAGAGCGCCTCGGGAATCGGTGACAGGTTGGCCTGGGCGTTGTTGACGAGAAAATACTGAGCCAGGTTCCCGTCACGCTGGTTGGTGAACTGGGCGCCGCCCAGCATCCTCCCGTGGCACTGCGAGGAGAATCCGCGCTGGCAGAAGTCGCACTGGAAGCACGGAGTGACCCCGGCCACCGCGACGCGCAGGCCCACGGCCAGACCCTCGACGGCCGAGCCGAGCGCATGGACGACCCCGACCGCCTCATGCCCCAAGGTCACGTCCGGGGCGACCGGAATCGCTCCTTTCATGGTGTGCACATCGGTCGTGCACACCATGGCCGAGGTGGTACGCACCACCGCGTCATTGGGGCCGGGTTCGGGGATCGGCTTCTCGATGACGCCGACCTCGCCGACCTTCCGGAGAACAAAGGCCCTCACGTTCGATCACCTGCCGTTCCCTGCGGAGCGCGCCGGGGTCGTCAGCAGGCCCCGGTCCCTTCGGCGACCTCGGGGGATCCGTGCCGTGCTGCGCGCAGGGCCGGGGACGCGGTTGCCGATCTTTTTGTAGCCGCGCGCACGCGGGTTCGGGTGGAGGGCGCGCCGACAGGATCTCCGAGCCGGGTGCACCACTGTTTCCGCAGGCCGGGTTCGTCGGGTCGACCTGACCCTGCCGACGGTGCCTCTACCCCGGATCGCAACGAGGAGTACCGGCCCCGGTGTTCAGCTCGTACGGGACCGGTCCGCCTCCGGTGGCACCGGGCTCACGTAGACCCACTGTCCGTTGTCGCGGAGGAAGCGGCTGTTCTCGTGCTGGCTGTCCGCGTGCCCCTGCTCGCTGTAGTGCGCGATGAATTCGACCGTGCCCTCGGTGTGGAAGGCGCTGCCCCCCGTCGTGCCGAGGATCTCGAGCCCCGTCCACCGCTGGTCCGGGTCGAAATCGAGGTCGGACGGCCGGGTCGCCGGATGCCAGGTGCGCAGCAGATAGGCGGCGTCGTGGACGACGAAGGCGCTGTAGCGGGAGCGCATGAGCCGCTCCGGGGTGGGAGCGGTCGTCTCCCCGCGGTGGAAGCTGCCGCAGCAGTCGCGGTAGGTCGCTTCGCGCCCGCAGGGACAGGGTGCGGAATCGGTGATCGCCGGCTGCCGGCGTGCGCTGTATCGGGCCACCCCACGATTGTGCCCGCTCCGCCGGGCGCCCCGGACCCGAGGGGGCGCCCGCCACCGGCGCCCCGCGGGTCCCCGTCGAAGCCCCGGGAGGCGGCACGAGAGACCGCGATCGAGCTGATCCACGTCACCGGCGTCCCGGGCTTCGAGCCGGCCCGGCAGTCCGTCGGCGTCATCGGCGACGACGGCTTCTCCAGCGCCTACGTCAACGGCGGCGCGGTCACGACAGTGGCCCGAAGCCGTCGGTCTCCGACGGGTTCGGGCCACTGTCGTATGTCCGCCCCCCCCGAAGCCGCGCGCTACCGCTCCGGCGTGAACCTCACCGGCAGGCTGACCAGACCGCGCAGCGCCATGCTGGGCCGCCAGGTGAGGTCGGCAGGGTCGATGTCGAAGGCGAGGTCCGGACAGCGCTCCAGGAGCGCCTTGAGGGCGATGGCCGCCTCCATCCGGGCGAGCGGCGCGCCGATGCAGTGGTGGATGCCGTGGCCGAAGGCGAGGTGCCCACGGGGCTCGCGGCGGATGTCGAAGCGGTCGGGCTCGGGGAAGTGCCGGGGATCGCGGGCCGCCGCGGCGAGTACGACGATCACGGGCTCCCTGGCGGGGATGGTGGTGCCGCCGATCTCCACCTGCTCGGCGGTGTAGCGGAAGGCGCACCGCTCCACCGGGCAGTCGTAGCGGAGCATCTCCTCGATCGCGCCGTCGAGCAGGGACCAGTCGGCACGCAGCGCCGCCAGCTGGTCGGGGTGGCGCAGCAGCTCGTGGACGCCGCTGGAGATGAGGTTGACGGTGGTCTCGTGGCCGGCGACGAGCAGGACGAAGGCCATCCCCAGCAGTTCGTCGGGCGAGAGCCGGTCACCGTCGTCGTCCGTGGCGGTGGTCAGGGCGCTGAGGAGATCGTCGCCCGGCGCCTGCCGCTTGGCCTCGATGAGCGAGACGAAATACGCGGTCATCGCCTGCGCGGCGGCGCCGGCGGCCTCCGGACTGCTGGGGAGGACGACCTCGTTGGACCACTCGCGGAACGCGGCGCGGTCCGCGACGGGCACGCCGAGCAGTTCGCAGATGACGGTCAGCGGCAGCGGCAGCGCGAAGGCGTCCACGAGGTCGGCGCGGCCGAGCGGCAGCATCGCGTCCAGGAGTTCGCCGGTCCACCGCGTGATGCGGGGACGCAGCTCCTCGATGCGGCGCGGGGTGAACTCCTTGGCGACGAACTTGCGCAGGCGCGTGTGGTGGGGCGCGTCGACCTGGAGCATGTTCAGCCCGATCGCGTAGCCGCCGTCGTCCTCCCAGTCCGGCGAGTAGCGGATGTCGTTGCGCAGTCGCGGGTCCGTCAGGGCGGCCCGGGCCTCGTCGTTGCCGACGATCAGCCACGACTCGCGCCCGTCGGGGGTCCGCACCCGATGGACGGGCCCCCGCTCCCGCAGGCTCGCGTAGAGCGGATACGGGTCCTTGGCGAAGTCCGTGCCGGCGGGCGTGAGGTCCTCAAGGGTTGGCGTGGACACAAGCGTTCCCTTCGTCGTCCGGGAGCATGACCGGAGCTCAAATGGGGATCGGCCCCCACTTGCTGGACCGACCCTAACACCAAGTGGGGACCGCTCCACGCTTTGGGGGAGGAGGGGGCAATCCGGTCGTCGTGGCTCTCGGACGTGAGGGGGTCCGATCGCTCATCGCCCGTCAGTCCGCCCCGCTCGCACAGAATGCGGAGGCTGATATTCAGTCATCGGGCGAGATGGCCCGTGGAACCGGCGAGGGCGTGCCGCGACCCGTTCTTCCGGCGTCCGGTGAGTTCCGGCCGCGACTGCCGGTAACTCCCTTGATATCTCGCCGCCTTCGTACTTCGACCGCAGCTGATTTCCCCTGTGTGTGGGGTGTTGACAGGGGTTCGGGCGGGGCGGAAACAGTCCCCGGTTCCCCGTGTCGACGCGAAGTGAACAAGTTCACAGAAGGCCGTTTGGGCTCTGATTCTGGGCGGTTGATGATGCAGGATCTCTGCTCGAACACAAGAACCCGTCACAGAGGCGGGCGACCCGGGCGGACGCCGAGTCCTGCCGCCGTCCGGGTGCAGATTCAGATCAAGGATCGGCAGGAGCGGGAGACCCAAGCACGACGAACCACGATGTCAGTGGTTCTTGGGGTGAAGCCACGTATGTGGCCGGGCAACTTTGTCAGCCCGAACCCGACAGGTCACCTTTCGTAGGCGGATGACGAAGGGCTTTGGCATGTCTGCGTTCCCTGGCATACCCGCACTTCTTTCCCGGGCCGGAACTGCATCCGTTCTGACCGCAGCCACCGTCACCGCGTCGATGCTGATCCCGACTCTGGCAACCGACGCACAGGCGGCGACTCCGGGAACGAAGGCGCTGCAGATCGCGGCCTCCAAGAAGGGGTCGCCGTACCAGTACGGCGCCACCGGTCCGAACCGTTTCGACTGCTCGGGCCTGACGCTGTACGCCTTCAAGAAGGCGGGTAAGGCACTGCCGCGCACCGCGGCTTCGCAGTACAACAAGACCAGGCATCTCTCGTCCGGCTCACGTCAGCCCGGCGACCTGGTGTTCTTCCACTCGGGTAGCAACGTCTACCACGTGGGGATCTACGCCGGGAAGAATCAGATCTGGCACTCTCCGAAGCCGGGCAAGTCCGTGCGGCTGGAGAAGATCTGGACGAACAGTGTCTGGTACGGCCGCGTCAAGTAGCCCTTGAGGCTGTTCAAAAGCCCGCCCGGACGCTCTTGTGGGGCACTGTCCGGGCGGGCTGACGGCCGTGGAAGCACCGCCGCGCGCAGCACGTTACCAGTCGAATCCGAGAACGCCCGGGTGTCCTCACCCCATTGGCCGATCCGGAAGTCAACAGCGCGCGGGTGCGCTATTTCCCGCCCCGTCTCCCGGCTTGCCTTTCGATGATGTCGCCCGTGATCCGACCGGCTCGAATGAATGAATATCCGGAACTTCTCATAGCGACCTGAGTGACCCGGGTCGCTTCCTTGCGAGGGGCGCCCATCGATCGAAAGGCATGGGCATGATCAGGACGGCACCCCCTGCTCCGGGTGTGCGGGACCCGGAGCAGGGGGATTCTCGTATGCCGGCGAAATCGATCACCTTGTCCAACGGGTACATCGTCGCCGGGCATTCAGGGACCCCGGGTGTAAGGAACAAGCCCAGGAGAGGGTCGCCCCGGATTCATCTCTTGTTGATGCACCGTCAACTCTGCGCTTCTATGGTCCGGGAGACCAGGCCTCGCCGCCGGTCGGTGACGAGGCACCCCCCAACTCCCCTGGAGTGACCGTGGAACGTCGCACTTTCCTGCGCGCGGCCGTCGTCGGCACCTCGGCCGCGGCGCTCGGCGGCTCACTGTGGAGCGCCGCCTACGCGAGCCCGGCCCAGCCGGGCCCCGGGCCGTACGGACCGCTCGGCGCCGCCGACGGCAACGGCCTCCGGCTGCCGAACGGCTTCAGCTCCCGGATCGTCGCCCGGTCCGGACAGAAGGTCTCCGGTACCTCGTACACCTGGCACAACGCCCCAGACGGTGGCGCCTGTTACACCGACGGCGCCGGTTGGATCTACGTCTCCAACTCGGAGATCAACCCCTCCGGCGGGGCGAGCGCGCTGCGCTTCGACGCCGCCGGGACCGTCGTCGCGGCGTACCGCGTGCTCTCCGGCACCCGCCAGAACTGCGCGGGCGGCAAGACGCCCTGGAACACCTGGCTGTCCTGCGAGGAGGTCGACCGCGGTTACGTCTACGAGACCGACCCGTGGGGCGTGAAGGCGGCGGTGCGCCGGGAGGCGATGGGCCGTTTCAAGCACGAAGCGGCCGCCGCCGACCCGGTCCGCAAGGTGGTCTATCTGACCGAGGACGTCACCGACGGCTGCTTCTACCGCTTCACGCCCACCACCTGGGGCGACCTCTCGGCCGGGAAGCTGGAGGTGCTCAGAATGGGTTCGGGGACCTCGGGACCCGTCACCTGGAGTGTCGTTCCCGACCCGTCCGGCGCCGGCACGGCCACCCGCAACCAGGTCGCCGGGGCCAAGCGCTTCAACGGTGGCGAGGGCTGCTACTACGCCGACGGCACCTGCTGGTTCACCACCAAGGGCGACAACCGCGTCTGGCAGTACGACGCGGCCGCCGGGACCCTCGAACTCGCCTACGACGACTCGCTGGTGAGCGGCAGCGCACCGCTCACCGGAGTGGACAACGTCACCGGCACGGCTTCCGGCGACCTCTTCGTCGCCGAGGACGGCGGCAACATGGAGATCTGTCTCATCACACCGGACGACGTCGTCGCCCCCTTCCTGCGGATCGACGGCCAGCCCGGCTCCGAGATCACCGGGCCGGCCTTCTCGCCGGACGGCAGACGGCTGTACTTCTCCAGTCAGCGGGGTACGACGGGAAGTTCCTCGGCCGGCATCACCTACGAGGTGACGGGCCCGTTCCGCGCCTAGCCCGCCGGGCGCCCCACGGCCTCATCCCGCACCACCGGGCGCGTCGTCCCAGCCGGGGACCGACAGCAGCGCACCGGAGGTGAACTGGGCCAGCAGCGCCGCGGCTTCCGCGTCACAGGCCGCCGGAGGCGGCACGGGCTGCGCCCACACCAGCGTGGAGTAGGCCGTGGGCTGCTGGATCCGGGGCTCGCCCGACCAGCGCCGGGCGGTGAAGACGAACCCGAAACGCCCCCGGTGGTCCGGGCCGTGCCGGTGGACGAGGTGACAGAACTCCATGTCCCCGGGGGAGACGACGACTCCCACCGCGTCGTCGGCGGTGCGCAGTGCGGTGGCGAGCACGCTCTCCTCGGACGTGAGCCCACCGCCGGGCGGTGCGAGCCGGCCGCCCGTGGCCGTACCGGCGGCGCGGCGCAACAGCAGGATGCGCCCGTCGTCACGGTGCAGCAGGACCGTCACGAGACCCGACGGGCACGCGTGGTCGATGGCGCTCATGCCCGCCGCCCTTCGACGGCGCGGCACGGCCTCGCAGCCGGTCGTGGCGGCCTCTCGTGTTCGAATGGCGGGTGGGCCCCGACGGGGGTCGTACGGCGGGCTTTCCGATACTGCACTGCGCCTCCTCGTTGACGCCGGATCGGACGGGTGATCGGAAAACGACGCCCGATGGGGGCGGTAACGGCCCCCCAAGAGCGTTCTCTCGCGCCGATTTTCGAGCGGGTGTCAAGCGGCCCGCAGCCGTCGGTCCGGGGGCCCGTCGGGTGGTGTGCGATTCACTCCGCCGTGGTGACTCACCCGATCCGGGGGTTGCGTTGCGGCTGGGAACGATCACTTCGCGAGGGTGGGCGAGGATTCCCCGCAGTGCTGGGAGACGGGGTTTGCAGTGCGGCGGGGGAAGCGCGGGCAACAGGCCGTGCGGTCGGCTCAGGGGGTCAGTCCGTGCTCGCGGCACGCCTGGTTCCACCGCTCGGCGGCTTCCTTCGTCCGCAGTCTCGTACGGCGCGCCTCCGCCGCGTGCAGCCGGTGGTACGCCGGGAACATCTGCAGTACCCGCAAGGACAGTTGAAGGTCGGCGGGGATGATCCTGCGCAGTACGTAGAAGGGGGCGGGCGCGGTGAAGTAGCGGGGCTCGGGGTGCCGGGGATCGTCGGGCCGGGCGGGGTCCTCGTGGAAGAGCGCCGCCGTGCACCCCCGCGCGTACACCGCGGGCAGCACCGCGCGGTGCGCGGCGGCCACCACGGGCAGCAGCGGGGCGGGCGGGCCGGGGAAGGCCACGACCAGCCCCGGGTGCTCGGCCGATTCCCGCTGGGAGGCGCGGTCGAACCAGGCCAGATAGCCGACGAGCGCCCGGGCCACCGCGCGCGGCGCCGTGTGCCCGGCCACGCGCAGCTCCGCGTAGTGCATGACGCCGGCCCGCAACGCCCCCCGGACGAAGGGGCAGATGGCGTTCGAAGGGCCCGCACGCCCGATGGAGTCGCCGATGTAGTCGCGCAGGTAGGTGCGGAAGACCGCGCCGAGCTCGGTACCGTCGGCGTCGTCATCGTCGCCGAAGACGACGGGAGCGGGCCGTATCAGCTCGCCGCGCCGCTCAGGGCCGGGCCCGGGGGCGGGCGGCGAGGACTCCTCGGCCGGTGGCTCGGGGTCCGGCTCAGGGGACACGGGCACCATCCTCCTCGGCGGCTTCGCCCACCACATGGGAATCGACCGCCACCCTCGCGGGCGGCGTACGCAAGGACCGGACACAGAACCAGGCGGCCAACGCTGCGAACAGTGTCGTACCGGCGGCCGCGGTGGTCCACACCCCCGTGACGTCCGCGAGGCCGATGCCGAGCCCGCCCATCACATACAGGCCGAGGCCGGTGGCGAGGGAGTTGAACAACCCGCCCGCGGACAGCATGGTGGCGCGCGAACGCGCGGGCACCCGCTCGTTGAGAGCGGCCTTGAGGCCGGGCATGCACAGGCTGCCCGCCATCACGAAGCCGATGTACAGCGGGACGCCGACCCAGCCGGAGGACGCGAGGGCCGAGCCGCCGAGGAAGAGCCCGGCGGCCACGGCGGCCAGCACGATGATCCGGGCCCGCGCGCCCGGGTCGTGACGCACCTTCCGGGCGACGACCTCGAGGAGCGGGATCTGCAACAGGTCGCCGGTGCACCGGGCCGCGGCCAGGGCGATCAGGGAGCCGCCGGTGAGGACGTCGAAGTGGACGGTCCACTGCACGCCCGGCAGCCCCCGGAAGAGGCACAGCGCGGCCGCGCACAGTAGCAGCCCGGTCAGGACGCGGTCGGTGCCCAGTGCCCGGCGGCAGCCCCGCAGGGCCTCCAGTGAGGCGGCGGCCAGCTCGCGGCGCACACCCGCCGGATCCGCCCCGGCGCCGGCGCCGTCCGCCACCGGTGTCCGGCTGCGCAGCAGCACGGTGGTGCACGCGGCCCCGGCCAGACAGGCGGATCCGGCCAGCAACTGCGGCACGGCCAGCCCCAGGAACTGCCCGGCCGCCGCCCCGGCGACGGTGCCCGTCACGATGCCGGCGTTCTCGGCCATCCGGCCCCGGGCGAAGAGCGCGTCGAGGCTCGCCGAGGGATCCTCCCGCTGGAGCCGGTCGACGGCCCAGGCGTCCAGGCTGCCCGAGGCGAACGGCGTGCCCACGGCCGCGACGATCGTGCCGGCCACCGCCACCGCCGGGTCGGCGGAGAAGAACAGCATGCCGTAGCCGACGGCGCGCACGGCGAAACCCACCACGACGGAGGCGCGGCGCCCGATGGCGTCCGCGAAGACCCCCGTCGGCACCTCCAGCAGGGCCTCCAGCAGCCACACCGAGGCGATGAGCCAGATGATGGTGCTGCTGCTCAGACCGCGCTCGCCGAGCAACAGCACCGACGTGACCGTCAGACACATGTCGCCGAAGAAGTCGAGGCCGGTCAGCAGCAGGTACAGCCGCACCGTCGCGCGCCGCGCGGTGCCGTCCGGCGTCGTCGGGCCGCCCTTCACCGCTCGTCGCCCCCGGGACGCAGCACGGGGACGACGCCCATGTCATAGCGGTACGGCCGGCCCGCCTCCTCGAAGGCGTGCCGGATCCGGTCCCGTACCTGCATGGGAATGCCCCCTGGGTGTCTGCGGGAGAACGCCGACTCGTGTTGGAACAACAGGAAGAATCCCTCCGCCTCGAACGCGTAACGGGTGTGGTCCGGGCCGAAGGCAACAGTGGCCGTCAGCGACGACGTCCGCAGCGTCGCCACGTCCGCCCCGAGCCGGGCCGGGAGGTCCAGGACGAAGCCGTCGGCCTCGCCCGCGGCCACCTGCCGCAGGGCCTGCCGGAAACGGGGCAGGGCCCGTTCGAGATGGTCCTCGACGGGCAGTCCGTCACGGGCGGGCTCGGAGACCGGCCAGGTCGAGGCGCGGGCGTACGGGCAGTGGGTGCGGTCGATGACCGGCTGGAACCGGGACGGCCCGGCGGGCCCGCTCATCGCACCGGGCCGTTCGACGACAGCCCGGCGGGCCCGGCCGTGAGCTGCTCGCGCAACTCCCGCCAGCTGCCCGGCTCGTCCCACCAGCGCTCGCCCCACCGCTCGGTGAACCCGGCCACCGTACGGTCGGCGAGGGCGTGCCCCTCGAAGACGGCGCTCCAATACCCGGCCCGCTCCGTCTCCTCCCGCACGTGCCGCGGATCGATCAAGTCGCCCGAGGTCCGGGCCACTTCCTCCTCCAGCCGCTCCGGTCGGGCGGCGCAGCGCAGGATCAGAGCGGCCAGCGCCCGGGTGTAGCGGTCCTCGTAGCGGCAGTGGGCCGCCACCCGCTCCGCGGTGTCCGCCGGGACGCCGAGCGAGGCCAGCCAGGCGGCCGAGAGGCCGAGGGTCTCCACGACGAGGGCGCCCCACTCCGCGAGCACGGGCGGGCGGCGCCAGCGCTCGGCCAGTGGCAGGCCGGGGGACCGCCAGGCCAGTTCCATGGCGTGCCCCAGTTCGTGGTGGACGTACTGGGCGCACAGGGGGGCCGGACGGTCGGGCAGTGCCACCGCGGACCGGTCGGGGATCCGGACGGGGAAGGTGACCGAGGGCCGGTCCCGGGTCCACACGAGCGACAGCCGGTGGCCCTCGGGCAGGGCGGACAGGCCCCGCAGCCGGGGCACGGCAGCCCGCACCAGCGCGCGCGGGCAGAGCTCGACCCCGGCCAGGTCACCGCGGAGGAAGGCCCTGCGGTCCGCCCGGAAGGCCGCCTCCGTGACGCCCATGGCCCGCGCCCACTCCCGCACCACGCACGGCAGTTCGTCCGTGACGTCCGTGACGTTCGTGACGTCCGTGATGCCCGTGGCTCCCGGGGCGGCCACGGTGCCCGGCGGCTCGGCGGGCGACGGGCCGCCCGCGACGGACCGCAGCAGCGCCGCGAGCCTTCTGCCGTTCTCGCCCAGGCCGGTCAGGCCGAGGTCGGCGGCGCGCAGCAGCTCGATCGCCCGTTCCACCACCGCCTCGTCATCCGTCCGCACCGGGGTCCGCGTCACCCGGTGCCCCCGTCCCGCACCAGCGCGCCCACCTCGACCAGCCGGCGCAGCAGCTCCTCGCCCGGTTCCCCGGCCGGCACGCGCGCGTGCGCGCGGGGGGCTTCGGTGAGCCAGGCGAGCGCCGCCGCCTCCTCGTCGTGCAGGACCAGCGGGCGCCCCGCGCCGGGGCCGGTGCCCGGCACGAGGATCGCGGTGCGGCGCTCCACCGGGCGCACCGTGTCGAGGACCAGGTCCCACGGCATCCGCTGCTTCTTCAGGGCCGTGCGACGGGCGTAGTCGGCGGTGTCGTACGGGCTGACCCGCAGGCGGGTGGCGGGGGCGGGCGACAGCCCGGCGCGGCGGGCCGCGGGCGAGGGCACCGGCGGCCGGTAGGCCAGGTCGGTGTCGGCCGACGCCAGCTCCCACTGCCAGCCGGGGCGGCCCTCGGGCCACCCCTTCTCCAGGTACTCCGCGAAGGCGCGGGCCGTGCTCGGGCCCGGCGGGAAGTCCTCGCCCGGCTCCCGCTCGCGCGCCCGCCAGGCGTCACTCGCCACGAACCGCCCGATGCCGGGTGTGCCCTCCCCGGCGAGATAGAGGAAGCCGGCGGTGGGCAGCCGTGCGGTCACCGCGGCGGCGACGGCCGCCAGCCGCCGGGCCCGCTCCAGCCGGAAGCCCGCCGCGTTGCGCACCTCGGGGGGCACAGCGGTGGTGTCCTCGGTGTCGTACAGGGCCGCCCACACGCCGCGCACGGCCCGCTCGTACGCGCTCTCGACAGATGCCCTTCGACGACCCGGTCCCACGCGAAGTCGTCCGGCATCAGCACGTCGGTGGCGATGCCGCTGACCTCGGAGGCGATCAGATGGTGGCCGACGTCGTAGACCATGAAGGCGTCGGCCCGCCGGGCGATCTCCGACTGGAGCGTGAACGGATTGGCGTCCCCGACGACATAGGCGTAGGCGGAGTTCTCGACCGCGACCCGCACGCCCAGCAGCTCCTGCATCCGCTCGACGCGGGGCACCACGTAGTCGACGGAGTCCTCGATCCACGGCATCGGGACCAGCGCCTCGACCAAGGACTCACCGTCCTTGGCCCACATCGCCAGATCGGTGGTGACCCAGGAGACGCCCAGCCTGCGCACCGCCTCCCCGAGCTGCTTCACCAGCTGGTCGTCGACGGGGTCGAGGCCGCACAGATCGAGGTCGAGGGTGTGCAACAGCGGTACCAGGCCGTGCTGTTCGCAGAACCGCACGGCCTCGTCGACGGTGGCGGCATCCCGTGCGTAGGGCCCCACCATGAACGCCCGGTCGTCGCCCGCCAGCCGCTCGGCGAACGGCGCCAGCCGCTCGTGCTCGGAGGTCATGTCCCAGCTGAAGCCCACCAGGGGCCGCGCCCCGGGCGGGGCGGCCTCGCTCACCGTACGCATGGCACCACCAGTCCTCGTTCCAGGGCGGCCGTCACGGCCTTGCCGTCCGTGTCGACCGGGCCCGCCTCCTCGTCCCACAGCGGGCGCAGCGCCTCGCAGGCGGCGTCCCGCAGATGCGTGCGGCGCAGCCCGGCGGGCGTGCGCAGGGTGAGGGTCGCGAACGGGCGGGCCCGCGGGCGGGTGTGGCGCACCGCGTCCGGCCAGGGACAGGAGGCGCAAGCCTCCCGCAGCCGGACCGCGTACTCGGGCACGTCGAAGACGCACCGGGCGACCCACGCGCCCTCCGGCAGCCGGACCCCCGCCCGCAGCGCCGCCGCCGTGGGCGCGGTCGCCGCACCCCACAGCACGTCGCACTCGTACCGCGCGATCTGCCGCGCCCAGGGATCGGCCGTCGGCAGCCACGCCTCCTCCAGGAAGGCCGCGAACGTGGTGACGGTGGAGGCGGCCTCGGGGAAGAGGGATCCCTCCTGCGCCCGCCGCCCGTGCCAGTGCTCGCTGCCCAGATAGGCGTCCATGGCGTCCGGGACCAGGCCGCAGTAGACGCGGGTGGTGGCCGGCAGGGCGCCCGTACAGCGCTCGAGCACCATGGCCTTGCGGGGCGAGCGGTCCACGGCCATGCCGGGGTCGGGCGGCCCGTCCACGGGCGCGGGCCCGTAGAAGCCGCGCCACAGCTCGGTCACTTGCGTCACATACGGGTGGGGGGCGGGCGTCGGGCCCTCGGCTCCGGTCGTCACCACGACACCGCCTCCAGGCACTCGTCCATCCGCTCCAGCTTGACCACCAGGTCGTCGATCCCCATCCCCTCCGACTCCCCGATCAGGGCCTGGAGCTGCGTCATCCTCGGCATGAGCAGCTCCGTGGTGCGCCACACCGGGTCGTCGACGGGCCATCGGTGCTGGTCCTGCACGAGCTGGTAGGCGGTGAAGTCCCGGCAGGTGATGCCGGAGATGTGCGCCTCCACCACCCGTTCCCAGGGGAAGTCGGCGTCCTCGGGGCGCTCGATCGGCTCCCCGCGCTGCTGCCGCAGGATGTAGAGGTGCCCGATGTCCATGCACAGGCCGCAGTCGGCCCGTTCGGCGATGCCGGCCATCAGGGTGAGGATGTCCAGGTCCCCGGCCAGTACCGGGTAGGGCGGGTTCTCGCCGACGATCGGCAGTTGGGCGATGTCCTGGATCCGCTTCGTGCGGTCCGCCACCCAGTGAGGGTGAGGGCGAAGAGGCCCGGCGAGAGCGGCGGCGCCTGAGCAAACAGGCCCGGCGGCTGCACCTGAACGTCCGCAGCCACCGCTGTGCCCGCTCTTGGGACGACGGCCCGGTGCCCGGCGATCTGCGGCTGCCGCCCCTTCCGGACCGCGATGGCGACGTCGAAGCCGACGGGGAGCCGGGGGAGGGGCCCGACTGCCGCTGACCCGTCCCCCCCCGAGCCGCCTCAGCGCTCGGCAGTGGGCTCCGCCAGTTCGGCCCGGGCGTGGCGGACGAAGGCGCGGGCGGCCGGGCCGACCGGACCCTCGGTCCGCCAGGCCAGCGCGAGAGCACCGCGCAGCGCGGGGCGGAAACCGATCGTGTGCAGCTGGGACGCGTAGGCACGGGCGAGGGACTCGGGCACGACGGCCACGCCCAGCCCGCGCGCGGCGAGCTGGGCGAGCACGTTGGGGTCACCGGCCTCGAAGGCGACGCGCGGCCGGAAGCCCGCCGCCGCGCAGGCGTTCTCCACGGAGGTGCGCAGGCCCGTGCCCCGGGGCAGGCTCATGATCGGCCGGTCGGCGAGGGCGCCGAGCGTGATGGTGCTCCGGGCCGCCAGCGGGTCGTCGTGGCTCACGGCCACGACGAGCGCCTCGTCCACGACGACCTGGACGCCGACCCCGGGCGGGGGCTCGCCCGCCAGTCCGACGACCGCCAGATCGACCCGGCCGCCCGCCACCGCTTCCAGCAGCCGGTCGGAGGTGTCCGCGGTCAGGCCGATCTCCACGGCCGGATGGTCGTGGTGGAAACCGGCCAGCAGTCCGGGCAGGTCGATGGACGGTCCGAGCGAGGTGACCGTACCGATGGTGACCTGCCCGCGCACCAGCCCGGTGAGTTCCTCGACGGCCTGCCGGGCGCCGCTGACCGCGCCGAGCGCGGCTCGGGCGTACGGCAGGACCGCCGCCCCGGCCTCGGTGGGCCGCACGGTCCGCCCCGACCGGTCCAACAGGTCCTGGCCGAGCTCCCGTTCGAGCTTGCGGATCTGGGCGCTGACGCCGGGCTGGGCGACGTGCAGGGCGGCGGCGGCCTTCGTGAAGCTCGCTTCCTCCACGACGCTCACGAAGTACTCCAGCTGGCGAAGCTCCATGTCCGCCGATGCTAGCAATCGGGAAGTCGGGAGCTTCGCCTTAGGGGAGCCGGGAGCCGGGGCCCGTCAAGCGGACATCGGCTCGTGTCCGACGTCCGCGCCTTCCCCGCAGACATCGGCCAGTTGGTCCAGGGACAGGCCCAAGGCGCCCGCCAGGGCCGCCACGGTGAAGAAGGCGGGAGTCGGCGCCCGGCCGGTCTCGATCTTGCGCAAGGTCTCGGCGGACAGTCCGGCGGCCGCCGCCACCGCGACCATGCTGCGCTCGCCGCGGGCATGGCGCAGCAGCGCGCCCAGCCGCTCGCCGCGCTGCCGCTCCCAGGGGGTCAGAGGGGTTCTCACCATGACCGTGATACTAATACCGCCCTGGGAAGCGTGATACTAATACCGGTATAAGAATTGGTTGACGGTGGCGCCGGGCATACCCGGCGCCACCGAGCGAAGGTGGGGAGCCGGAGCATGGTGGAGATCAAGACGGACGCGGCACTGGACGCCATGCGCGAGGCGGGGCGCGTCGTGGCCCACGCGCTCGCCGCGGCTCAGGACGCGGCGGCCGTGGGCGTGGGCCTGCGGGAGCTGGACGAGGCCGCCCGCACCGTCCTCGCCGAGGCCGGAGCGCGCTCCCCGTTCCTCGGCTACCACCCCTCCTTCGCGCCCACCCCGTTCCCCGCGGTGATCTGCGCCTCGGTCAACGACGCCGTCGTGCACGGCATCCCCGACGACTACCGCCTGCGCGACGGAGACCTCGTCAGCATCGACTGCGGAGCGGAACTCGACGGCTGGACCGGCGACGCGGCCGTCAGCTTCGTCGTCGGTACCCCCGCCCCCGCCGACCTGGCTCTGATCGACGCCACACGGCGGGCCCTCGACGCCGGCATCAAGGCAGCCGTCGTCGGAAACCGCATCGGTGACATCTCCCACGCCATCAGCACCGTCGCCCGCGGGGCCCGCTGCGGCATGCCCTCCGACTTCGGCGGCCACGGCATCGGGCGCCGGATGCACGAGGACCCCTCCGTCCCCAACCACGGTCGCCCGCGCCGCGGTTATCCGCTCCGCCACGGCCTCGTCCTGGCCATCGAGCCGATGCTCATGGCCGGCGGCCGCAACGACTACCGCACGGCCCCCGACGGCTGGACGCTCCGCACGACCGACGGCACGCGGGCCGCGCACATCGAGCACACGGTCGCCATCACCGAGTCCGGGCCCCGGATCCTCACCCTGCCGTGACGCCGGCGGCGCGGCCGTAGGTCCTGCGGGGAGAAGCACCTCCTCCCCGGGGCCCGGGCCGATCCGGCGCAGTGCCGTGTAAGGTCCGCTCATTCAGTGAAAAGCCCTGGTGGGGGGCTTGCTCGGAAAGAGGCGGAGGACATGGGCGAGGCAGTGTCGAGCGGCAGATCCTGGAAGCTGGGCGCGAAGGAGGGCCGCGCCCTGGCGGCACGCTGGTGGCAGTGGGCCCTCTCGGCGCCGGACGACCGCGATCCGGTGAGGGACGAGACCGGGGAGTTCGCCGACTGGCAGCAGCCCGACGACTTCTGGTTCCTCGCCGGTACCTACGGCGGCCGGGTGGTGCGGCGCTGTTCGATACCGGCGAACCGGCCGGTCTTCTTCCCCGTCTTCAACACGCAGCGCCCCGTCCCGTGGCACTCGAGGAAGCCCATGGTGATGGGGGTGGCCGAGGCGACGGCCTATCTCAACGGCGCCGCGCTGCCGCTCGATGAATTCACGTCCCGCCCGTTCCGGTCCGCCGGTCGCCGCCGGGTCGCCTGGGGCCTGTGGGCGGGCCTCGCCCCCCTGGTCCCGGGGCAGTACGTGCTGGAGATCAACGCGAGCACCACTGGTGGCTTCTGGGTGGCCACCACGTACCACCTCACGGTCGAGGACCGCTGAGCGTTCTGACCTCAGTCGTCGCGCATCGAAACGGCGCACCTATACGAACGGCACGCTGACGCAGGCGAGTCGGCCGCCGGCGGTCCCCGCGTGGCCGGGCCTGGTGTCGGTCGCGTGTTCGTGCACCACGATGGATCGGGCCTCGCCGGCCCGAACCCGCCAGCGCACGGATGTCTCCGAGCGGCCGTTGCCGTGCGCGTCCGTGGTCAGGTCCAGCCACGCTTCGTTGAGCGCGTTGGCGTAGGCGGGGTCGACGGAGGGCAGCACGGGGTCCTTGACGTTCTGGTAGTGCCCGCCTCCGGAGGTCGCAGAGTCGCCGCAAGGTTGCTGGTGGACGTGGGCGCCGAAGGTCCGGTTGGCCTGGACCCCCACCAGCCGGAGTTCGAACCAGGTGCCGCGGTCGCTCGTCCGCTCCCGCACGGTCACATGGCTGCCGAGCGGCACGGACCCGGGGTCGTACGTCACGGCTCCGTAGCCGGCACCGGCGGCCGCCCGGAAGGTCTCGACCACGGTCACCGCGCCGGTCTGGGTGCCGTCGATGGGGCTGGTGCTGTCGGTGGTGCTCAGGGTGCTCAGGCCCGGCGTCAGGGCCAGCGACGCGGCGAGCACCGTCGTCATGAAGGCCATCTTGGCCCCTCCTCCGTCGGGTATCAGGCCGTACCAGCACGTGCCTACCCAGCATGCCCGGGGTCACGATGTCCCGCCACCGATCGTGCGGTGAGGGGGGTGGCCACCGGTGCGCGCTCTGCCCGCGCCACGGCGCCGGGCCGAGGCCGCGGGGTCACGACGGCACCCCCGCCGCCTCCGGCAGCCACACCGCTCTCCGGCCAGGCACCGCCACCCCGGCGGCCCGCCCGGCCACGGGACCCCTGCGAGTCGACCGTCATGGCGGCGAGGGTGTCCAGGCAGGGGCATCCGGGTTAACGGTGCCCGTGGGCCGCACCGGCGGATCCCGCCCGCCGTCTCTTCGCCTGGCCGTGCGGATGTCCGATCTCATACATGGCCTCAGGATTGGCGTTACATACCGTTTGTGTCGGATCGGAGCCATGGATGAAGGACCTCAAGTTCGAGCAGAAGCGCTCGCTGTCACGTTTTGAGGCGGCTGAGCAGCTCACGGCACTCGCAGCCGTACTGAGGGAAGGTGGGGAGGCCGAACTGGAACTCGGTCCCGGGACGCTGAGCCTGCGGATCCCCGACGACCTTCGCAGCGAGATGGAGGTCGAGGTCGGTGACGGGCAGATCGAGCTGGAGATCGAGTTCAAGTGGCCGACCGCACCGAGCCGGACAGCGGCGTCGCAGGCGGTCGCAGGCACAGGGAAGGCCCCGAGGCGGAAGAGCGTGCCTGCCAAGCCCGGTCGGAGCAGCACGGGCACCAGCAAGAGCAAAAGCGCGAAACGGGCCGCCACGAAAACGCCCTGAGTCGTGGGTTCAGGCCCCAGCTAACCGGTCCACGGCCGTGACGACCGGGGCCGTCCCGTCCTCCGCGCGGATACGGGTGCCCAGGGCACGGGCCCGTTCCCGGTAGGCCGGGTCGGTGGTGACGCGCAGCAGAGCGTCGGTCAGGGCGTCCGCGGAGATCCGGCGCAGCGGTACGGCTCGGGGCGCGACACCCAGGGCGGTGAGGCGGCCGGCCCAGAAACCGGTGTCGAGCTGGAGGGGGAGCGGCACGGCGGGCACCCCCGCGCGCAGGGCCGCCGCCGTGGTGCCCGCTCCGGCGTGGTGCACCACGGCGGCGGTCTGCGGGAAAAGCGCGGCGTGCGGGAGTTCGTCGACGGTGAGCATGTCGTCGCCGTCGGCCTCCAGCCCGCTCCAGCCGCGCTGGATCACCCCGCGCAGCCCGGCCGCGCGCAGGGCCCGTACCGCGGTCACGCCCAGTTGTGCCGGGTCGGGCACGGGGATGCTGCCCAGCCCGACGAAGACGGGCGGCGGGCCGGCGGCCAGGAAGTCCCGGACGTGCGGGGGCAGCCCGGCGCCGGGCGGGTCGTGCTGCCACCAGTAGCCGTCGACGGTCAGCTCCGGTCGCCAGTCGCGGGGGCGGGGGACGACGAGGGGGCTGAAGCCGTGCCGGACGGGCCAGCGCTGCCGTTCGCGGGTGCGGCGGGCGGCGCGGGTGCTGCTGGGCGGCAGGCCGAGGCGGGCCCGCAGGGTGCGGGCGGTACCGGAGAAGACGGCGTCAATGGCCACGTTCACGGCCCGTGCGGCGATCCGGTTGCCGACCGGGCCCCAGGAGCGGGTGCTCATGACACTCGGGGCGAACTCGCGGGTGGCGTGGAGGGGTTGGAGGTAGACGCCCATGGCGGGCAGCCCGAGTCCTTCGGCGAGGGTGTGCCCGAGCAGTTGCAGCGAGCTCGACACGAGCAGGACGTCGGCCTCCTGCGCGGCTGCGAGCAGTCCGTCCGCCATCCGACCGGCGCTCTGCCGGGCGAGCGCGAAGGCCCGGACCCGCTGCTCCACATCGTTGGCACTGCGCCGCAGCGCGCGCCCCCGCGCACTGTCCAGCTCCGCCCGCGGATCCACCGGCAGCGGGTGGAAACCGATGCCCGCGTCCTCGGCGAGGGGCGCGAAGCGGGCGTGGGTGACCAGAGTGACCCGGTGCCCGGCCCGCTCCAGGGCGTGCCCGAGCCCGGTGTAGGGAGCCACATCACCACGCGAACCAGCGGTTAACAGCGCCACTCTCATGCGCGGCAGTATGCCGCAGCCGCCGACTGGCGTCAGCGGACCGGGAGTACAACTGTTCGGGGAGGCCTCCACGATCCAGGCGGTCCCTGCCCCACCGTGCAGGACGGCGGCCACGCGGGACACGGCGGCCGGCCGGAACCCGGTGGGCACCTGCCCCCCCGGGTGCGTGCCGCTAACGGCCTAGCCGTCCGGGCCCCGCCGCCAGCCTCCGGCTCTTCCACGGCCGGGCGATCTAGTCTGCGATCACCTCGTCCGCGCACCGGGCGAGGTGATCGCAGCACGGCTCTCACCTGGAGGAAGAAATGACGCCGCAACAGCCCTTCGGCACCGTCGTCAGCTCCATCGGCGTCAATCTGCGCAGGTATCCCAGCACCGATTCCGTCATCCTCGGAACGCTCAATAAGGACGCCCAGGTCGGCCTGAAGAGCAAGGTCCACGCCCAGGACATCGACGGCAACAGCATCTGGTACCTGCTGAGGGACCAGGCCGCCTGGGTCGCCGCGCGGCACGTCGACAACACCGGACAGGTTCCCCTCTCCAAGGACGCGGACGGCGCGGGCTGAGGGGAGCGGCCCCGCCGTCGTCAGCGGCGCGCGGGAGTCTCGCCGACGCGGTCGACCGCGGCCTTGGTGAGGACCGCGGAGGTGCCGACGACGGTCCCGGCCGGGCCGGCTTCGCCGGTTTCGGTGAGGACCGTGCGTTCACCGAGGAACGCGTACGTGGTCCGGTCGAAGACCCACTGGGTCTGCTGCCCGTGTGCCGTACGGGCGACGGCCACGCCTTCGCGTCCCGCGGCGTCGGCGGCCGCACGGACCACCGTGACTCCGGGGATCTTCGCGGCGGCCTTGTAGAGCGCGGCGCCGACCCGCGGTGGTGCCCAGGTCTCGGCCAGCAGGTCGCCGATCGCGGTGAACGCCCGCTGGTCCGCGTCCCGGCCTCCGCCGCGGGTCTCGTCCCGGATCAGCTTCAGCAGGGCGTCGGGGTCGGTGGGCAGCGACGCGACGTACTCATGGGTCGGGTTGTCGATCGACGGGCCCTTCCCCAGGGTGCTCGGCCGGGGTGTCGCCCCCGGGCCGTCGAGGGTGTACACCGGTGCGTCGGCGCCGAGCGGAGCATCGGGCCTGCCCGCCTCGCGCAGCAGGCCGGGGCGACGGCCGTCGGCGGACAACCACACCTGCCGGGTGTGGACGGCAGCCGCCGCCGCAGGGCCTCCGGCGGCGCTCCGCGCGGCGTGGGCGACCTTGCTCTCGACGTACACGAACTGGCCGGCGCGGACCGCCGGCCGCTGCCCGCCGGCGGCGGCGAGTGCGATGCGGTCGAGGAGCCGTGTCGCTTCGGGTGCGCCGGGTGCGCCGCCACCGTGGACCGTCGTGGTGTCACGTCCGGGCGTGTCCGTGAGGTTCACCGCCACGACGCCGCCGATCGCCACGGCGCAGGCGAGCGCCGGGACCACGACGGGGACCAGGCGGCGAGGCGGGCGAGAAGCCCGGGTGGTGCGGCCGCCGGGCGTTTCGGTCAGGGCGGCCTCGCGCAGCAGTGCTTCCTTCAGCAGCCGTTCACGGTCGGGACCCAGACCGGGGACCGGCGGCGGAGGCAGCAGGTCGGTGGCGTCGAGGCGTTCGGTCTCCTCGGAGCGCTGGAACGGACGGCGCCGCGGGGTGGTGTTCATCCGTGGTTCTCCTGGGTCGACGAACGGGCCATGGTGATACGGCCCGGTGCTGGCTTGTGGGGGGTGGCGGAGGCTTCCCCGCCGTCCGCCGCGGGGGGCCGCCCGGCTGCGGCCCGTGGAGTCCCTGAGCGCGGGGTGCGGGCTTCGGCGTCGGCGAGCTCGCGCAGTCGGGTACGGGCGCGGGACAGGCGGGACCGGACGGTGCCGACCGGCACGCCGAGCGCCTCGGCCGCGGCCGCGTAGTCCAGGCCCTCCCACACCACGAGGGTGAAGACCTCCCGGTCGCGGCGCCGCAGCCGGGCGAGTGCGGTGTGTGCGGCGCGCAGTTGCTCGGCATCCGCGAGATGCGTGACGAGATCGTCGGCGAAGTCCGCGATCGCGCCGCGTTCCGGGACGCGCGCGAGCGCGAGCTCGCGGAGCCGGCGGGTGCGTGCGTTGCGGCGCATGACGTTGGTGGCGATTCCCAGCAGCCAGGGGCGCAGACCGTCCCCGTCGGGGCGCAGTTTCTCCCGGCTGCGCCAGGCCTCCAGGAAGGTCGTCGAGACGACGTCCTCGGCCTCCGCCCAGTCGCCCGTCACCCGCAGGGCATAGCGGTACAGCACTTGGGCGTGCTCGTCGTACAACTCGCCCAAGGCGTCGCGGTCCCCGCGGCGGAAGCGATTCCTCATGAGTGATTCCACGCTCTGCTCTGCCACGTACACGGCGCCGGTTCCGGTGACGTGCACCACACGTGCCGCCCGGCCGCCACATTCCGCCGCGCGTGACGCAGCTCACGGGAACCCGGGCGCTCGGGAGTGCAGTGCAGGTCATGATCAATTCTTCCGTACCCCGCCGGAGCGTCCTCCGGACCCTGACCCTCGCCGTCGCCCTGGTCGGCGGCGCGACGCCCGCCTGGGGCGCCACGGCCTTCGCCGCGGAGCCGGAGACGTACGCCCTCACGATCAAGCACCTCGACCGCGCCGGCCGTTCGACGGGGGCCTTCGACACCACCGTCACCGGAATCTCCGGCCCGGGTGCGAACAAGGTCGTCAAGCCGCGCGGCGCCTCCGGCGCGACCACCGTGCGACTGCCCAAGGGCCGGTACCTGCTGGACAGTCTCCTGACCACGGGCAAGGGCGCGGACGGTATGGACTGGGTCGTCCAGCCGCGCCTCGACCTCGACCGCGACACCACCGTCACCGTCGACGCGCGGACCACCGGCCCCGTCGACGTACGGCCGCCCGACCGCGCCGCGGGCTTCCTGGCCGGCGGGATGTTCGTCAAGGTCACACACGGCGGCGTCACCCGCCTCGTCAACCAGGTCATCCCCACTGCGAACCTGCGCGTCGCACACTTGGGCCCCGCCGCCGAACCCGGCTCGGTGCAGCAGTGGTACGACGCGCACTGGACGACCAAGACCACCGGTTACGCGCTCGGCTACACCTTCACCGGCACCCGCGCCCTGACCGGACTCACCCGGCACCCCTCCCCGAAGGACCTGGCCACCATGCGGATCCGCGGTGCGGCCCGACCCGGCACCACGGGCACCGCGACCATCGCCCTGGGGGCGAGTGCCGGACCGACCGTCGGCGTCACGCAGAAACTGAAGACCCCCGGCACAGCCACCTATCTCATGACACCCGAACGCGGCACCTGGGACATCACCTACTGGGCCCCCGCCGCGCCCGGTGGGG
Source organism: Streptomyces netropsis (assembly GCF_014203545.1). GTDB lineage: Bacteria > Actinomycetota > Actinomycetes > Streptomycetales > Streptomycetaceae > Streptomyces > Streptomyces netropsis. Next base: position 64,829 of record NZ_JACHJG010000006.1, on the reverse strand, counting down.
CCGAGAACCGCTACAGCGCCGACGGCATCACCGTGCGCGCCGGGGCCACGACCACGCACACCTTCGACAACGCCGTCTTCGGCCCCGACCTCACCGGCCGCCCCGGCGTCGTGCGCGACCGCGACCGGCTCGCCGTCGACGTCCCGCTGCTCGCCGACGGCGACGGCCACGTGCCGTCGTCACCGTCGTACGACAAGGCCTCGACGACCCTGCACCGCAACGGCGTGCTCGTCGGGACGCGGTCCGGCGCCCCCGGACGGGCCGGGTTCACCGTGCCGCCGGGGCGCGCGGCGTACCGGCTCACCAGCACGGTCCACCGCAAGGGCGCGCCCGGTGCCGCCACCCGCGTGACCACCTCGTGGACCTTCACCTCGCGCACGACGCCCCGTCCGACCCCGGTGCCGGTGAGCGCCGTGCGCTTCTCGCCCGCACTCAGCCCGACCGGCACTGCGGCGGCGGACAAGACACTCCGCATCCCCGTCACCGTGCAGGGCGCCGCCACGGGCGGGCGCGTACGCTCGCTGGCGGTCTCGGTGTCCGTGAACGGCGGCGCCTCCTGGACCCGGGTCCCGGTCGAGCGCGGCGCCGTCACCGTCCGCAACCCGCACGCGGACACCGGCGTCTCCTTGCGCGCGGAGCTCACCGACACCGGCGGAAACACCCTCACCCAGACCGTCATCGACGCCTACCGCACTCAGTGACCCCGCCGTCCGGGCAGGTGAACGGCCAGGGGTAGACGTCAGGTCGCGCATACCTTGGGCTCGTCGGGCGCACAGTACCCCCGCGCCCGGCGGGTGCCCCTGTGTCGCGGCCGGGCCCGGCCGCGGGGGATCAGTTGTGGCCGAACTTCCGCGGCTGCTTATGCGCGACCTGTTCCGGGGTCGGGCGTCCCGTCTCCTGTGCCGCCGATGTCTTCTCCTGCTTCTTGGTGTCCACAGTGGTGCCGTGGTCGTGGCCGCCCGTGCGGGCGCCGCGGTTCTGACGCGTCTGCTTCTTGCCCACGATCGTGCCTCCTGCAGCGGATCTCGGATGATGAGCTGCTACCAGGCTCGCACGCACGTACGAAGCGTGCATTTCGGGCAACCAGGTGTGTGCCTGCGGTCAGGGAGTGGGCGCGGAGCGTGACGCCCGTTCCAGGAGCAGCTCCCGCTCGCGTGCGTTGCGGGTCCAGGACGCCGCCCTCTCGAACTCCGCACGTGCCTCCTGCTTCCTCCCCAGGCGTTCCAGCAGATCCCCTCGGACGCTCGGCAGCAAGTGGTAGCCGTCCAGGGCCGGTTCGTCGGTCAGGGCGTCGACCAGCTCCAGGGCGGCCGCGGGGCCCTGGGCCATCGAGACGGCGACCGCCCGGTTCAGCTCCACCACCGGTGACGGGGTCAGCGCCATCAGCTGGCCGTACAGCGTGGCGATCGCCGCCCAGTCCGTGTCCTCGTAGCGGATCGCCTGAGCGTGGTACGCGGCGATCGCGGCCTGGACGGAGTACGGTCCGTGGCCCGCGTGCTGCAGGGCCTCGATACCGCGGCGGATGAGCATGCGGTTCCATCTGGACCGGTTCTGGTCGGCGAGCAGCACCGGCTCGCCGCCGGGGCCCGTGCGGGCCGCGATGCGGGACGCCTGGAACTCCAGGAGGGCGGCCAGGCCGTGGACTTCGGGCTCCTTGGGCATCAGGCCTGCCAGCACGCGGGCCAGGCGGAGTGCGTCCTCGCACAGGGCGGGGCGCACCAGGTCGTCCCCGGCCGTCGCGGAGTAGCCCTCGTTGAAGACGAGGTAGATGACCTCGAGAACCGACGACAGGCGGGCTATCCGGTCGGGCCCGTACGGGACCTCGAAGGGCACCCCGGCCTTGGCGAGCGCCCGCTTGGCCCGGACGATGCGCTGGGCGACCGTCGGCTCCGAGGTCAGGAACGCGCGGGCGATCTCCTGCGTGGTCAGCCCGCCCAGCAACCGCAGCGTGAGCGCGATCCGCGCCGGTGTCGACAGGACGGGATGGCACGCGGTGAAGATCAGCCGCAGCAGGTCGTCGTCGATGTCGTCCGGGTCCGCCGGCCCCGGTGCCGGTACGTCCTCGAGGGTCCGCCCGACCTCCGCCAGCTTGCGGGCGTACGTCTCCTTGCGGCGCACGAGATCGATCGCACGGTGCTTGGCGGTGGCCATGAGCCAGGCGCCCGGCCTGTCCGGGACACCTGACTCCGGCCATTGCTCCAGCGCGGCGACCAGGGCGTCCTGCGCGAGTTCCTCGGCGATGCCCACGTCCCGCACGATGCGGGCGACGCCCGCGATGATCCGCGCGGACTCGATCCTGAACACCGCTTCGACCGTTTCGGTCGCGCCTGCTGCCGTCACGATCACCCATCACAGCAGCCGCCCCGGGGCGGGGCAACCGCGGCCGGATCAGCCCTCGGCGATCTCGCGGACCTCGGCGGTGATGGTCCAGTAGTCCTCGTGGGTCTGCAGGAACCGCTTGGTCCACTCCAGGGCCTCGGCCTTGTCCTTGGCCTGGATGATGGAGTAGCCGCCGATGACCTCCTTGGTCTCGGTGAAGGGCCCGTCGGTGCAGCTGAGGTTGCCGCCGGACCAGGTGACCCGGGTGCCGTCGGAGGTCGGGGTGAGCCCGGCCGTGTCCAGCATGACCCCGGCCTTGGTGATCTCCTCGAGCAGCACGCCCATGCGTTCCATCAGCTCGGGGCTGGGGCCCTCGGCGGGGGCGTTCTGCTCGTCGATACGGATCAGTGTCATGAAGCGCGGCATGGTGACTCCTCGGTCGGGAGGGCGGGGGCCTTTTCCCTGCCTCTCACCCCTGCGTCGAACGGGAGAGGGCCGGATCGACAGCTCCCGGGAAATTCTTCCGGGAGTTTTCCGGGGCGGCCACAGGAGCCCTCCGGGCCGGTCGGGCGACGCCCGCGGGGTGACCACCGGTGATGGTCACCCGGTCCGCTTGACGCAGGTCACGTCCTTCGCCGGGAGTTCGCCCGTGGCCAGGTAGGCGTTGACCTTCCCGTCCACGCAGGTGCTGCCGTAGGAGCCGTAGACCCCGTGCTGGTCGGCGCCCTTCAGGGTGATCAGCTTGGAGCCGGTCAGCAGGCCGTGCAGGGCCACGGCGCCCGTGTGGGGGGTGCGCGGGTCGCCGGTGGCGGACACGATCAGTGCCGGGGCGTCGTGCCGCACCTGTGTGGGCTCCTCGCGCGGGCGGTCCCAGAAGGCGCACGGGCCGATGTTGTTGGTCAGCGGACCGAACAGCGGGTGGGCGGCACGGCTGCGCTCGATGTCGCGCCAATAGCGCTCGGGGTCACGAGGGGCGGCCACGTCACCGCACAGGATGGCCGTCTGCACGCTGCCGGCGTGTGAATTCTTGCTGGTCACCATCCCTTGCAAATACTCCTTGAACTCCGCTGAGAGCCGGGTCGGTTGACCCTTCGCGGCCCTGTTCATCACGGACACCTGCTCACCGACCGCCGCCCGCGCGGCGTCCGTGTCTTCCGAGATCGCGCCGAAGATCAGGGTCGGCACCTGGGTGTCGTCGACCCGGAAGGCATCGGGGGCGGTGCCGAGGGTCAGCCCGCGCGCGGACGCCTCGACGACGCGATCGACGGTGGCGAGCACGTGGGCGCGGGTACGGCCGAGGCCGTAGGTGTCGTGTCTTTTCGCCGCCCAGGCCGCCCAGTCGGCCAGCGCCCGCTCGTTCTCCCGCTCGACGCCCCGCATCAGCCGGGGGCTGTAACGGCGCGGGTCGAGCGCCCCGTCGAGGACCACCCGGTCGTAGCGGCCGGGGAACATCTGGGTGTAGACGGTGCCCAGGTAGGTGCCGTACGAGTAGCCCAGGTAGGAGATCTTCCGCTCGCCGAGCGCGCCCCGGACGACGTCCATGTCGCGGGCCGTGTTGCGCGTGCTGACGTGCGGCAGCACGGACGCGTTCGTGGCACGGCACTTCGCGGCCAGGTCCTTGTGCAGGGCGACCTGCCGGTCGAAGCCGGCCCGGCCGACGCCGGCCGAGAAGACGGAGTGGCCCACGGGCCAGCCGCAGTCGAGCGGGGTGCTGCGGCCGACGAAGCGCGGGTCCATGCCGATGATGTCGTAGCGCGCGCCGACGTCCTTCATCGCCTTGCGGACGGTCGGCGGCTCGCCGAGGGCGGTCCCGCCGGGGCCGCCGAAGTTGATCAGCAGCGAGCCCACGCGACGGCGGGTGTCGGTTGCCTTGAGCCGGGACATCGCGACGGTGATCGTACGCCCCCGGGGATCGGCGTAATCGAGGGGCACGGTCACGTCCGCGCACTGGGCGCCGGCCTTCTCCAGATCGCGTCCCGTGGTGTCGTCGGGGCCCTGGACGCAGCTGCCCCAGTCGAGACGCTGCTGGTAGTAGCGGTCGAGACCGGCCCCGGGCGTCGCCGGGGCGGGGGTGGTGAGGGCGGAGGCGAAGGCCGCAGGGGTCGCCGTGAGACAGGCGGTGAGGGCGAGACCCAGGGCCGAGGCACGGCGTGCGGCGACGGAGCCGATGATGGTCACGGAGTCTCCTTGGCGTGGTCTGTGCGGTCTGTGCGGTCTGTGCGGTCGGTGGGCTCGGTGCGGTCGGCGCAGAAGGCGGTGTTCACGACGGCATGGAAGTCCTCTTCCGCCCGGTCGGTGTCGGGCACCTCGTTGAGGGCGAGGGAGACGCTCCGGCCTCCGGGACCGACCGCGCCCAGCGCCCGGTGACCGCCGGGCACCGTCCCGCCGTGTCCCCACCACCAGCCACCGCACTCCAGGGGAGAGGCGATCAGGCCCAGCCCGTACCGGGCACCGGGCCAGAGCCGGTCAGGGTCGGCGGGGACGGTGCGCTTCATCTCGGCGAGCCACCGCGCGGGCAGCAGCTTGCCGCCGAGCAGCGCACCGAAGAACCGGCCCACGTCGGAGGGGGCGGAGACCAGCGCGCCGCCCGCCCCGCCGAAGGTCACGTTCCACTCGGTGCCGTCGACCCGGGGCGAACGCGTGCCGTCCGGTGCGTCGGCGTCCCTGAAGTAGCTGCGCGAGTGCGGTCCCCGGATGCGGGTGTCGTCGCCCGGCCAGTAGGTGTCGCGCAGGGCGAGCGGCTCGATGATCCGGCGGGTCACCTCCGCCTCGATGCCGTGCCCGGTGACCTTCTCGACGACGAGCCCGGCGATCACGGTGTTGGTCGTGGAGTAGTGCCACTTCTTGTCCGGGCGCGGCAGCCCGAGCGCGGTCGCGATCAGTTCGCGGGGCTCGAAATGCCGGTGGCGCCACTCGTTCACGGGCCGGTCGACGAAGGCTTCGACGTGGTCGGGCAGTCCGCTGGTGTGCTGGAGCAGTTGCCGCACGGTGATCGTGCGACCGTCGTGGCCATGGCCCCGGATCAGCCCCGGCAGATAGCGCTCGACAGGGGCGTCCAGCCCGATCCGGCCCTCCGCGGCGAGCTGCACCACGACCGTGGCGGTGAAGGTCTTGCTGACGCTGCCGATCCGCAGCCGGTCCTTCGCGTTCATCGGGCGACCGGTGCCCAGGTCGGCCACGCCCCGGGCGGCCCCCCACTTCCCGCAGCGGCCGTCGACCACTTCGACGGCCGCACCCGCCAAGCCGTGGCGTTGTGTGAGGGTGCCCAGGGAGTCGACGACCGCGCCGCGCGCGGCGTCACATCCGAGGGACGAGGCGGGTGGGGCCGCCGCGCCGGCCGAGGGGGCGGTGAGCGCGAGGGCGACCGATGCCATGGCGAACGCCGCCGCGCCACGCCCTCGCCTTCCTGAGGATCGCCTTCTCTCGCTGTGCCGTAGCGATGTCATGCGTCCAGACGCTAGCGACGCGCCCGTCCGCGATCCCTCCGGCTGTCCCCCGTATCCCTGCGGGGGCCTGCTCCACCAACGGGCCTGCGTGCGGGGCGATGTGGCGTGCAAGCCGATGGTCCATGGGCCGCGTGGGGCACCAGGCCGGTGCCCTCCACTCGGTGCCGACCCCGGCCCCGGCCCGGTGCCCGATCGGGGCTCGCTGCCCCTTGGGAGGGCGAGTATCACGGCCTCGTTCTTCGGAACTACGCAGCGGAGTACGGTCTGCACGTGATCCACTTGATCGGCGGTCACCCAAGGGTGGGCAAGAGCACCCTCGCCCAGATGGTTTTGGAACGCGCCGGCATCCCCGGCTGCCCGACCGACACGCTGGTGTCGATGCTCCAGAACGCCGCGCCACAACGCGGAGTGCGGCACGGTACACACCCGGACAAGGCCGCGTTGGCGCTGGCTCGACGGGGCCGATGACTCCACCTACCGACAGATCGCCGCGTGGTGACAGAGCAGAGCCGCACCTTTCTGGCATCCCGTGGCGAGGCCTGCCCGCGCGATGAGGGAAATGGAAGACGGTGCGTGATCGCCACCGGCGCTGGTCGGCGGACGGCACGTGGGATCGGTTTCTTCGGGCTGTCCTAGCCGACGCCGGCGCGGAGGGGCGGATCGACTGGAGCGTTGTGAGTGTGGACTCGACGGTGTGCCGTGCTCACCGGCACGCCGCCGGGGCCCGTCACGGCCCCGGTGCACCAGCTCGGACACCAGCCGCGAAGTAGCGGGTGATCGCGGGCTTTCCGCCGTGACGGTCTGCTCGTCGTACTCGCGCAGCATTGGCATGTTGGGATCACCTGCGAGCCGGTCCCGGCTGCTTGGGACCATGGACCGCTCGCTCTGGCGCCGTTCACCGGGGCAATTCACGACGATCCCGTACGCGATGCCATCAATACTGGACAGGCAGGGCTCGATAGCCTCAGAACTCGTAAGGTTCCGGTCATGGTGACTGCGACTGTCCGATGGTGGAACGACGAGGAGGGGTGGGGGGTGCTCGACTCGTCCGAGACTCCCGGCGGCTGTTTCGGCCATTACTCCCACATCCAGATGACCGGCTTCCGCACGCTCTCGCTCGGGCAGCGGGTAGACCTCACGTGGGAAGCCCCCGGCTTCAAGCAAGACGGTTACGACTACCGTGCGGTGAGCATCGTGCCTCTGCCTGCCTGAGCCTGGCTCCATCGGGGGTCCAGGGGGCGCGGCAGGAGCGGCGCGCGCCGGTGGGTGGGTGTGCCGGCGCTCGTCATGTGCGGGCGCTGCCTCGTGCTTTCGCGCTCTGGCCCAGGTGGGTCGTGTCGTTTATCAGACGGTGCGGCGGAAAGGACACGGTCACCATCCGTGTGTGACAGGCCCAGGAGGATTCTGTGACCTCTCTCAAGCGTGCTGCCGCCACCCTCGCCGCCACCCTCTTGCTCACTGTTGGTTCCGCGGCGATGGCTGCCCCGGCCAATGCAGCCGTCCATATCCACCTCCTTGGACTGGTCGGTGCGGACTCGAACGGCACCATCGATCTGACCGGCCCCGGTGGCGAGGTGGTCGTCTCGGCCCCGAATCTGCTCAGCCCCATCGTCTGACCCGGCCGCACGGGGGGTGGCCGGGCCAGCCGACCGGCCACACCCGAGGGGCCTGCGGGGGTGATGGTGGTCACGCGGGTGCCGCCCAGGGACGTGACATGTCACCTGGGCGGCACCCTTTACCTTTCCGGGGCGGGGGGTCAGACGAGGCTCAGCAGCGCCTGGCCGATCGCGGTCACGAAGACGCCCGCGTCCACCGTGACCCGGTCGGCTGCCGCTGTCGCCGCCGGCACGTCATGGTCCTCCGCCGCCTCGATCAGATCACCCGTGCTGCCGCGCAGTGCGTCCAGCGCGGCCCGCAGTTCACCGACGGCGTCCATCCTGGCCGCGGGGGAGGCGGGGCCGTGCCGGCCTGTGTCGGCCTTGTCGCGGGCGAGGGTGAGCGCCTGCGTGGCCACGGCGTTGAACGTGGCGGACAGCTGGGCGGTGGTCTTCTGCGCCTGGGCCGCCGGCAGGTTCTCCAGCACCGCGGGGATCTTCGACACCAGGTTCCCGGTGTCCTGGACTGCCTTGGCGGCGTCCTGCGTCGCCTTGAGCAGATTCGCCTTCTCCACGTCATCGATGACCTTCGTGGCGTCCCTGACCAGCTTGTCCAGGGCCAGCTTGAGCTCGTCGAGGGGGTCCGGGGCCTGCTGGCGTACCGTTTCGGCGGCTGTGCCGGGCAGTGCCGGGGTGGCGGCGAGCAGAGCGGTGAGCTGGTCGGCGAGCCGGGCCGCCTGCACAGTGGCCGCCGCCTGGGGAGCGGTGCGGGGGGCTGCGAGAGCGAGCGGTGCGGTACCGCCGACGACGCCGAGAACGGTGAGCGCTGCGATACCGGCCAGAGCCATACGGCGTGCCGGTGTCTGACGAGATGCCATGACGGAACTCCCTTGGAGGAATCATGCGGGGGACGACTGGGCACAACAGCCCGGCCGGCGAAAGGGATTCACAGATGTTCTGCACCGGCATCAGGCAGATTCGAGAGGGGCCCTGTCGCTCCCGGGGTCCAGGGGAGACTTGCAGGGTCTTATGCCGCTGCCGGTCTACTGAGTGACCATCACACCAGACGTTCAGGAATTAACGACTGGTGCGTAATCCGAGATTCCTCGGCATGTGATAAACGGTCAAGAGGATGCAGGGTGAAACCAATAATCACACCACCCCCCGCAGGACGCGACAGCCCCGGACACGCACACCCACCTGCGGCAGAACCGTTTCCCCTCCGTCACCCACCCAGCGAAATCCACCCGTTAGGGTGATGTCAGCGCACGCCGGGCGCACAAGAACCTCCACACAGGAGACCAGACGCTACTGACCGGAAGCTCCGCCCCGCCCCAGCCTGCGGGCGTCACCCGAGCACGAAGGAAGAGGCACAGGCTCCCGGCAGCCCGTCGTGGCCCGCCGCCAGCGCCGCCGCCTCGGCGTGGGTGAGGGAGGCGGGCTTGTGGGCCAGATGGCGGGGCGGGGCGGTGACGTACTCGGCGTAGCCGCCGCCGCGCCACGGGAAGTGCACCAGCCCGTACACCTCGTCGCCCGGCGCGAAGCGGGTGACGCCGGGCGCGACCGCCTCGACCACCCCCGACACGTCCCAGCCGGGGATGAACGGCAGCGCCCCCCAAGGAGTCACGCCTGCGCGGAACTTCGCGTCCACCGGGTTCACGCCGGCCGCTTCGACCCGCACCAGCACCTCGGTGGCCACCGGCTCCGGACACTCCACCTCCGTCACGCACATCTCGCCGGGACCGCCGAAGGCAAGCTGATGGACGGCGCGCATACGCACACCCATGACATACCCCTCTTACTGATCGCCCTGATCTCTCACGGTCGCCGCGCGGCGCACACCAAGCCTGCGCCAGGCACAGACACTTGAGAAGAAGGCACCCTCCTGATACCCAGGTTCCCTATGGGTACCTGCGATGACCTGCGGCAATACGGCGGCGCCCACGCCTACTTCCAGACCTGTCCGTCCCGCCCGGTGCTGGCACTGCTCACCAGCAAATGGGCCCTGCTCACGGTCGGTGCCCTCCAACAGGGGCCGCTGCGCTTCAACGCACTGCGCCGCCTGGACGGCGTCACGCAGAAGATGCTCACGCAGGCACTGCGCACCCTGGAGCGCGACGGCCTGGTCACCCGCACCGTCTACCCCACGATCCCGCCGAAGGTCGTGTACGAACTCACCGAGCTCGGTCACAGCCTCACCGGCCTGCTGACGGCGATCCAGGACTGGTCAGAGGAACACCGGGACGAGGTACTCGCCGCCCGCGGGACCTATGACCGGCGGGCGGCAGCCGAGGTGGAGCCGGTGCGACCGGTCGGCGACCAGTGACCTGTGGCCGGATCGCCGGTTGTTCCGCCCCCTACGCGGACAGGGGCAGCGGCACCGGCGTGCACTCCCGGCCCCTTGCCGAGGCCCGCCGCCCCTCGGGATGCCTCCGTAAGACTTTCGTCATGAAAATTCGGAAGGTCCACGCCCTCGCGGCCCGTTGAATGGGTGAAGACACAGCGGGTGTGAGGAGACGGACATGGGACGCATACGGCGCCTTATGAGCAAGCGGGTCGTGATCGGGGTGCTGGTCGCCGGGCTGGTGGCGGTCGGGGCCGGGGTCGTGTGGTTTCAGCCGTGGAAGCTGTGGGTCGACGAGACCGTGCGTGAGGCGCTGCCCGCCGTCACGGACTCACCGGCCACGGGGGCAGCCGCGCGGACCCTCGCCTCCGGTGAGCTGATCAGCCATGAGCACGCGACCAGCGGCTCGGTGCGGATCCTGCGCCTGGCCGACGGGACCCGCGTGCTGCGGCTGGAGAACCTCGACACCAGCAACGGACCCGATCTGCGGGTCCTCGTGGCCGACGCGCCCGTGAAGAAGGGCACGGCCGGGTGGCGGGTCTTCGACGACGGCGCGCACGTCAGCCTCGGCAAGCTCAAGGGCAACAAGGGCGACCAGAACTACGTCCTGCCCGCCGGGCTCGACCTCGACCGGTACACCAGCGTGAGCATCTGGTGCGACCGCTTCGACGTCTCCTTCGGCGCCGCGGCCCTCAGCCGCGCCTGACTGCCGCGCGCCCGGGGGCGCTCAGTGCGGATGGCTCAGCCCCCGCCGCCGTACCCCCGGTGGGCGGCCCGCGAGCAGATCGCTGGTCGCCCGGGTGGGGCGTACGCCCAGCTCGCGGTCGAGGACGTGCACACACGTCTCGTACGCCCGCCAGGCCTCGCCGATGTTGCCCTCGGCGAGGTGGACGCGCACCAGCACCCGGTGCGCGCTCTCACGCAGCATGTCGGCGCGCAGAACGGTCAGCGCGACCTCGATGGCGAGGCCGTAGGAGCCGGTCTCGCACAGCCGCTCGGCCACGGTCTCCATGACGTGCAGGCGCATCTGGCGCAGCCGCTCGCGGGCGTCGGCGAGCCATTCGTCCTCCCAGCCCGGCAGCAGATCCCCGGCCTCCTCGCCCGAGGACCACACCGCCGGTTCCACCTCGCCGCCGTGCAGTACGCGCAGCGAACGGTCGACGACGTCGCGGACGTCCACCTCGGTGCGCGCGTGCAGCGCGATCTCACCGGCGGCGGTGACCACCAGCTCCGGGGCCGCCTGGTTGACCCGCCAGATACCGGTCCGCAGCCGGGCCAGGGCGCGGTGCTCCTCGGTCTCCGGCCAGAGCGTTCCGGCCAGTCGGCTGCGGCTCATCCGGCCGCTCAGCGCGAGGGCCGCGGTCAACCGCTGCGCACCGCCCGGCAGTTCCACGTCGCTGCCGTCGAGGGTGAGCCGGAACCCGCCGAGGAGGGCGACCGCGACCCGGCCCGGCGTCCGCTGCGCCGGCCGGTGCGCGGGCGCGGGCCGCTCCGCGGCGGTCAGCTGGTGCGGGACGTCGGGATTCCCCCGTGTATCGGTCATGGCTCCCCCCACCGGGCGCCCGCGGCACGTGCCGCGGGGCGGCCGCGTCCTGGCGCTGCCTGACTGGGGGGCGGTCGGCGTGACGAAGCCGGTCTGAGCCCGTCGGGCCCGGTCCCCTCGACGAGGATGCCCGAGTTTTGACGCACATGCCAAGGGATAGTCGGTGACGCGGGAGACCGGGAAACATACGGCTGGCGGCTGGTCGGCCGACGGGTGACGGCGAGCCGGGCGGGCGGGATCCGTGCCCGGGGCGGCCGCCGGTACCGGTGCCGGGACCGGCGGCACGGTCGGGGGCGCGAGGAGTGCGGGGCAGCCGCCTGCTCCGCCACCGCCCCGCACCCCTTCTCCCTCTTCCCTCCCTGCCTCCGGGTCAGCCGGAGACAGGTGCGGCGCCCGCGTCCTGGCCGCCCGCGTCCTGGCCGGGGTCTGCGGGGGCGTCCGGGCGGGGTATCCGGCCGGCGTCGGCGAGCCGGACGAGGTCGGCCAGCCAGCCGGGGGCCGCGCCGGCGTCGGTGCCCCGGCCCGCGGCGCCCGCGGTCGGCTCCCCGGCCGTCGCGCCCGGGGCGGCCCCGGCGTCGGCGGCCTCCGGGCCGGTGGCCGGCGTGGTGACCGCCGCGGTGCCCGGGGGCCCGCCGTCGTCCGCGACCGTGATGTGCAGCTTCATGGACGGCTCCCTAGGTGAGACGGGGCTGAGGACTAGTTGAGGACCGCGTAGCGGCCTTCGAAGTTGATCTGCGCGCCGCTGATGTTCTTCACCGTCAGCCAGTAGGTCACCGCCGTGGCGGACGCCCGCTCCACCGCGGTCTCCCACTCGATCTGCGGGGCCCCGGACTGGGGCGACGTCGGTATGAAGTACCAGACGACATGCCATTCCTGGGGCCAGCTGTGGGTGAACCAGCGTCCGGTCTGCCCGGGGCCCAGCGTTCCGGTGAACTGCGTTCCTACTCGCATCGTTGCTCCCTCTCCCGATCCCGACTCACGCGATCCCGACTCTCCCGGTCCGGCGTTCCCGGTTCGACGTTCACCGTCCGGCCGTCACCATCCGAGGACCGCGAACCGGCCCTCGAAGTCGACCGGGGCGCCCACGAGGTTGGTCACCTCGATCCAGTACGTCGCGTACGCGTCACTGGCCCGCTCGACCCGGACCCGCCAGCGGACCTGTGGGGCGCCCGGGCGGACGCTGGTCGGCTGGACCGTCCACACCACGTGCCAGTGGGCGGGCCAGTTGTAGGTGAACCAGCGGCCGGTCTGGTTGGCCGCCAGCGTGCCCCGGAACTGGACGCCGACCCAGGTGGCCGTCTGCAACGTGGCGGGTATGAGCTGCCGCAGATCGGGACGGTTGCCGATGCGTTGGGTGGCCGGACGGCCGGGCGCGTCCTGCTGCGGCGAGCCGGTGGCCCGCAACAGCTCCCGGGCGCGCGCCGGTGACAGCGGGATCCGGCCGTGGGCCCGCAGGACCCCCTGGGTGGAGGCCAGCGCGCCGACGACGATCGGCGAGGCACTGGAGGTGCCGCTGAAGTGGTCGGTGTACCAGAGGTCCTGGTTGGTGCCGCCCTGCAGATCGCCGTACCCGGTGGTGGTCACCTCCCGCCCCCAGCCCTGGGCGTCCACGCACGCACCGTGGTTGGAGAAGTCCAGCCGTGACCGGTCCGGGCCGTGGTTGGCGCCGTGCGTGCCCGGTGGCGGCGCCCCGGCGCCGACGATCACGGCACCGGCGTCCAGCGCGGTGCGCCGGAAGGGGTTGCGCCACCAGGCGGGGAAGCCGGGCTGCGGGGTGTCGTAGACGGCGGCGTCCAGGTTCTCCGCGCCGTTGCCCGCGGCCTCGACCACGACGATGCCCTTGTTGACGGCGTAGCGGATGGCCAGGAAGTCGTCCGGCCACCACTCGACGGCGATGAAGCCCTGTTGGCCGGAGCCGGTCGCGTTCGGACCGGGCCGGTGGATCTCCAGCAGGATGATGTCGCCCGGGCCGAGCCGGTCGGCCGCGTTGCGGATCGCGGTGGCCGTCGCGATGGAGAACGCCGAGGCGCTGGTCACCGCGTCGGGCGAAATGCCGGTGACGCCGAGGGTGTTGACATCCCCGCCGATCTCGCCGAGGACGGCCGTGCCGTGGTTGACGAAGGCGGTGTCGGTGCTGCCGGTGCCGGAGACGATGCCGCCCTGGTTGTTCAGCAGGTCCTCGTGGGTGAAGCGCCAGCCCCACTCGCAGTCGATGACCCGGACCCCCGCGCCCCGGCCGCCCGGTCGCGTCCAGGCGTAGCGGGCGTCGATCCCGCCCGGCGCGGCGTCGAGATAGCCCTGGCGGGCGGTGAAGTCCGGGGTGACGGGCGGGGCGTCCGCCAAGGCCGGGACCATGTCGTTGAGGGGCGGGCCCGTTTCGCTGTCGGTACCCGATTTCTTCGATGCCTTGGCCGTGCTCTCCCGGGCCGCGAGCTGCGCGCCGGGTTTGACGTAGGCGGCTTCGACGGCGTCCGAGGAACGCAGTCGCTCGGCGAGTTCCTCCAGCCGGTCGGCCGGAGCCGTCACCTGGTAGAAACGCGCCATCCTGTCGATGATCTCGCGCGCGTCGTCGTCGAGGGGCGGTGCGTCCGTCGCCCGCTCCGCTCGGGCGAGCAGCCTGTCCTGGTCCGCGCCGAACAGCGGACTGATGACGACGTCCGCGTCGGCGGCCACGGCGTGCAGACCGCTCACCGAGACGTCCGAGTCGGCGCTCGCGCCGGTCGGAGTGATCCGTACCCCCGCACCGGCGCGCGTCACGCACACCAGCTCGGCGCGCCCGAAGGGCGATCGGGGCGGAGGAGCCGTGCCGCCCCCGCCGTTTCCCGCACCTGTTCGCTGTGCCACAGCACTCTCCTTCGCCCGTTACGGAAGGTCTGCCGGTGGTTTCACATAGGCGGCCTCGACGTCCGGGCGGGCGCGCAGGGCCGCCGCGACGGCCTCGGCGTCCGCGCCGGCGGGGACGCCGACCCTGAGCCACCGTGCCGAGTCCGGGTCGCCGCCCGGGTGCAGCGGCTCGGCGGTGACGCCGAACCGCCGCGCCAGCCAGCCGTGCACGTCCGCCGGCCGCGCGGCCCCGACGGGCCCCGTGAGCTCGGCGGGCGACTGCGTACGAAGCTGGACGACGATTTCCGCCTTGGCCATGGGCAACCCTCCGTGTGCCCCTGGTCCCGTGCCTGCTGCTCGGCCACTGGGCCCGGCCGAGATTAGTGAGCGCCTCGTCACCTGCCCGTCACGGCGGCGTCACCGCGGCGGCCGAGCGCTGCCGGAGGGACCACGAGGGGCGTGAAGGGTCGTGAAAGGGGTCGCGAGGGGTTCGCGAAAGGCACCGGGGAAGGGCCGTCGGGGGGCGGGCCTCACGGATTTCGCCCCCTGTCCGGATGTCGAACATTGGCTGAATACGCCCCTATGAACCCCTCGTGACCTGCGCGTTCACGGGTCGTAAAGCGCCAGTCGAACAGCACGGAGTTACGATTCGGCCCTAAGCGCGTGCCGGGGGAATCGCGTGAGGAGCACAGAACGGGGAATCGGGTGCTCGGTCGGGAACGGCCCGCGTCCGGCGGTCTTGGGGGGCAGGCATGGTCAACGACGGTGGCGGGCTGACGTTCGCCGTACTCGGCCGACTGCGGGCCTGGCGCGACGGCGAGGCCTTGGAGCTGGGCTCCCCGCAACAGCGGACGCTTCTCGCGGAGTTACTGCTGCGCGAGGGGCACGCCGCCTCGGCCGCCGAGATCGTGGACGCGATCTGGGGCGAGAAGCCGCCGCCCCGCGCCGTCGGGGCGCTGCGCACGTACGTCTCCCGGCTGCGCAAGCTGCTCGAGCCGGGGCGGGGGCCGGGCGTGGCCCCGCGGCTCCTGGTGTCGGTGTCCGACGGCTACGCCCTGCGGGTGCCCCGGGAGGCGCTGGACGTGGCCCGGTTCGAGGACCGGGTGGCCGCCGCCGCCCGCGCGCGGGCCTGCGGACGGCTCACGGAGGCCCGTGACCTGCTGAGGTCGGCGCTCGCGCTGTGGACCGACGAGCCGTTGCTCGGCCTGACCGGTGCCCAGGTGCGCTCCCGCCGCGACCGGCTGGCCGACCGGAGACTGATGGCGCTCGAGACCCGTCTCGAACTCGACCTGGAGCTGGGCACCCCCGAGCCCGCCCTGCGGGAGCTGGCCGAGCTGACCGCCCGGCACCCGCTGCGCGAGCGGCTGTGCGCGCTGCGCCTCCTCGCCCTGCACCGCGGCGGCCGCCGCGCCGAGGCGCTCGCCGTGTACGAGGACACGCGCAGGGCCCTGTCCGAGGAGCTCGGCCTCGAACCCGGCCGCGAGCTCGTCGAGATCCAGCGGCGCATCCTGGCCGCGGCACCGGGCGAGCCGACCCCCGACACCGGCCCGGCCGCCCCCGGGGAGCGGGCCGTCCCCGCACAACTCCCCGGCGACCTGGCCGATTTCACCGGCCGCGGGGAGACCGTCGCCGAGCTGTGCCGTGCCCTCCTCCCCGAGCGTCCGCAGGCGGTCGTCACCGTGGCCGTCTCCGGCATCGGCGGGGTGGGCAAGAGCGCCCTGGCCGTGCACGCCGCCCACCGGGTCCGCGAGGACTTCCCGCACGGGCAGTTCTACGCCGACCTCCAGGGCACCGGGGAACGCCCGGCGGACCCGGCCGCCGTCCTCGGCTCCTTCCTCCGGGCGCTCGGCGTGGACGACGCCGCCGTCCCCGACGGACTGGCCGAGCGGGCCGCGTGCTTCCGCACCCAGCTGGCCGACCGCCGGGTGCTGATCCTGCTGGACAACGCCCGGGACGCCGACCAGGTCCGACCCTTCCTGCCCGGCACTCCCTCGTGCGCCGTACTGATCACGAGCCGCGCCAAGCTGGGCGACCTGCCGTCCGCGCGCCTGATGGACCTCGACGTCATGACACAGGGGGAGGCGATCACCCTCATGGGGCGGGTCGTGGGCACGGACCGCACCGAGGCGGAGCCGGAACCGGCCGCCCAACTGGTCTCCGCCTGCGGCCTCCTGCCGCTGGCCGTACGGATCGTGGCCGCCCGGCTCGCCACCCGCCCCACGTGGACCCTCGCCACCCTGAACGACCGGCTCGCCGACCGGAAACACCGGCTGGCCGAGCTGCGCGTCGCGGACCTGGCGGTCGAGGCCGCCTTCGCGCTCGGCTACCACCAGCTCGACGAGCGGGCCCGGCGGACCTTCCGGCTCCTGTCCCTCCCGGACGGTACGGACATCTCGGCGGCCGCCGCCGCGGCGGTCCTCGGCCTCGCGGAGCGGGAGGCCGAGCCACTGTGCGAGGCGCTCGTGGACGCCAGCCTGCTGGAGTCCCCGGCGCCCGGCCGCTACCGCTTCCACGACCTGCTGAGGCTCTTCGCCCGCGAACGCGCGGAAGCCGAGGAGCCCCCGCGGGAGCGAGCCGACGCGCTGCGCCGCCTCGTGGAGTTCTACGTCGCCACGGCGCGCGCCTCCCATCTGCTCACCAGCCCCGGGGCGGGTCGCCGCGAGGTCGCCTCCCCGGCGGCCGACCGCACCTTCGACAGCGCCGACGCCGCCCGCGACTGGCTCTTCGCCGAGGCATCGTGCCTGTTCGCGGCGGTGGGCCAGGCGGTCGAGGCCCCGTGCCCCGCCGTCGCCCCCGCCGCCGACCTGCTGCTCATGATGGACGGCCTGTTCGAGTACGGGGCACACGGGCGGGAGTTCGAGCAGGCCGCCCGGGCGGTGATCGCCTGCGCGCTGCGGGTGGCCGACCGGCGCAGCGCCGGCCGCGCGTACCTCGTCCTCGGCTCCGTGTACTACCACGCCGACCGGCTCGCCGAGCTCGTCCCCGTCTGCCGGGAGGCGCTGGCGCTCAGCCGCGCCGCCGACGACCCGCTGATCACCGCCGACTGCCTGGTGCAGCTGGCCCGGTGCGACCACCACATGCGCCGTCACGAGGCGGCCCGCGAGCGGCTGTCCGAGGCCCTGGCCGTCTTCCGCGCGAACGGTGACCGGTTCGGCGAGGCGAACGTCTTCGGCGCGCTCGGCCGGGTGTATCTCGCCCTCGGCCACGAGGAGCCGGCCCTCGTGGCGACCGAGGAGGGCCTGGCCCTGCACCGCGCCCTCGGCAGCACCCACCTGGTGGGCCACGCGCTGTACCAACTGGGCATCGTCCTGGCCGGCACCGGCCGGACCGAGGAATCGGCGGCCAGGCTCACCGAGGCGCTGACCCTCTTCGGAGCACACCGCAACCGGCTGTGGGAAGGGCTCACCTTCTTCCGGATCGCCGAGAACGACCTGGCCGGCGGGGCCCCGGAGCGGGCCGCCCGCCACGCGGAGCAGGCCGTCGCCGCGTTGGAGGGGATCCGGGACGCATGGGGTCACGCCAAGGCGCTCGCCGTCCTCGGCCATGCGCTCGACCTGTTGCACCACCCCGACCGGGCGCGGGCGAGCCGGCTCGCCGCATACGAGATCTTCCTGCGCCTGGGCGTCCCGGAGGCCGACGACCTGCGGGTACTCCTGGGCCGTGGGAGCGCGCGCGAGGAGGCGACCGTGCGGCCCGTCGACTAGGGCCTGACCGGCGGACCTCCGTGGACCGGCGACCGGCATTGGGGGTACCTCCCAGCGGTAGCTGGGGGAGCATGCGATCACAGGGCGGAGGACCGCCCTCGTACCAGGCGCACGCGGGCGACCTTCGACAACGCGGCGAGCTCCCCCGGCCACCGCCGGGAGGCGGCCCCGATGCCGGGCGCCGGGACCCCGCGAAGATCCACCGGGCAGGCCCTGATCGCAGCTCCCACGGCCGAGGCTCCCCCGCTCCCCCCACCAGAACCCCGGCTTCCCCGAACCACGGAGAACACCATGACCGCGCCCCCCGTCCTGGACCCCGCCCCGAACGGCCCGCCCGCACTCCGCTTCGCCGTGCTCGGCCCGCTCCGGGCCTGGCACGGCGAGAACGCACTGCCCTTGAACGCACCCCGCACCCAGGCCGTGCTCGCCGTGCTCGTGCTGCGCGCGGGCAGACCCGCGTCCGCACGGGAACTCATCGGCGCCGTCTGGGGGGACGACGCGCCACCCCGCGCGCTGGGCGCGCTGCGCACCCACATCTCCGGGCTGCGGCGCCTCCTCGAACCCGGACGCGGCCCCCGCACCCCGGCCCGCGTCCTGGTCTCGGCCGAAGGCGGCTACGCCCTCCGCCCGGGGCCCGGGGCCCTCGACCTCGCCGTCTTCGAACAGCACGCCGCGGACGCCGGGCGGGCTCGCGCCGCCGGGCGCCTGGAAGAGGCGCGCGAACTGCTCGACTCGGCGCTCGCCCTGTGGGCCGGAGCACCTCTGGCCGGGGTCCCCGGCCCGTACGCGAACGCCGAGCGCACCCGCCTCACCGAGCGACGGCTGACCGTGCTGGAAGAGCGCTGGGAGGTCGAGACCGAACTCGGCGGCCACACCGCGGCGATCGCCGCGCTCGGCGTGCTCGCGGCCGAACACCCCTGGCGGGAGCGGATACAGGAACTGCTGATGACCGTGCTGTACCGGGCCGGCCGCCAAGCCGACGCGCTCGAGGTCTACGCCCGCGCCCGCCGCGCCCTGGCCGACCAGCTCGGGGTGGAGCCGGGCCCCGGCCTGGCCCGTCTGCAGCGGCGCGTCCTCGCCGCCGAACCGGGCCCCGCCGACCCCGCCGGCCTGCTGCGGCTCGTGGCACCCTCCCCGCTCCCGGCGCAACTGCCCTATGACACCGAGGACTTCACCGGACGCGAGGACAGCGTCGCCCAGCTGTGCGCGGCCCTCGACAGTAGCGGGATCGTGGCACTGAGCGCCATCAGCGGCATGGGCGGCGTCGGCAAGACGACCCTCGCCGTCCACGTCGCCCACCGGACGCGGGACAGGTTCCCCGACGGCCAGCTCTACGCGGACCTGCGCGGCACCGACCCCCGGCCCGCCGAACCCATGCACGTACTCGACCGGTTCCTGCGCGCCCTGGGCGTCCAGCCCGGCCACATCCCTGCGCTGCCCGACGAGCGGGCCGCCCTCTACCGCTCCCGGCTCGCCGACCGCAGGGTGCTCGTCGTGCTGGACAACGCCCGCGACCTGGCCCAGATACGCGACCTGCTGCCCGGCTCGCCGGGCACCGCCGTGCTGCTGACCAGCCGTTCGCGGCTCGCCGGGCTCACCGGCGCCACCCTCGTGGACGTCCGTCCGATGGTGCCCCGGGAGGCGCTGGCGCTCCTCGCCCGCATCGTGGGGGAGGAGCGGGTGAACGCCGAGCCGAGGGCCGCGGCGGAGGTCGTCGAGTCCTGCGGCGGACTGCCGCTCGCGCTGCGCATCGTGGCGGCCCGGCTGGTGGCCGGCCCGGACCGCACGCTCGCGCAGGCCGCCGCGCTGCTGGCCGACGAGCGGCGCAGACTCCGCGTGCTACGGGCCGAGGACGCGGCGGTGGAGACCACGTTCCGGCTGGGCACGGGCCTGCTCGACGACGAACAGAGCCGCGCCTTCCGGCTGCTGGCCCTGCCGGACGCACCCGAGCTGACGCTGCCCGAAGTGGCGGCGGTCCTGGACCGGCCGCGGCGGGCCGCCGAGGACCTGTGCGAATCACTGGTCGACCTGAGCCTGCTGGAGTCCCTCTCACCCGGCCGCTACCGCTACCACGACCTGCTGCGGCTGTTCGCCCGCCAGGCCGCCGCCGACGAGATGCCGGACGGCGAGCGGACCGCGGCGCTCACCCGGCTGCTCCACTTCCTGCTCGCCACCGCCCGCAACGCCCACCGGACGACGATGCCGGACGACGTGTTTCCCGGGTTCCCCGGCGACCCGGCGCCGCCCTGCTCCGCCGGGCTCACCTTCGCCACCCAGCAGGAGGCCACGGGCTGGCTGGTGGACACGCAGGTGTCCCTTCTCGGCGTGATCGAACAGGGCGCACGCGACACGCGGGTGCCGCTGGCCGTGTGCGCCGATCTGCTGGTGGCCGTGGACCCGCTCGGCCGGATGGGCGTCCGGCCGTACGGGCTGGAGCGTGCCGCCCGCGCCGTGTGCGAAGCAGCCGAACGGGCGGGTGACACCAGGGCGGAAGCCCGCGCCCGGTACATGCTGGGCGGCGCGATGAGCCAGCGCTTCGAACTCGACGCGGCCGTACCGGAGTTCGACCGGGTGGTCGAACTGTGCCGGGCCGCGGGGGACCGGGCGCTGCTGGGGCCCGTACTGATCGCGCTCGGCGGCTGCGCGCTCGCCCGCCGGGACTTCACCACCGCGCGCGACATGCTCACCGAGGCGCTCGCGCTGAGCCGGGCCGTGCACAGCCGCGGCAGCGAGGCCTACGCCCTGGGATTCCTCGCCATCGCGCGGCTGGCGACGGGGGAGTCGGAATCGGCGGTGGCGACCGGCCGCGAGGCGGTCGCCATCACCCGCGCGACGGGCGACCGGGCCGGGGAGGCGAACGCGCTGCACAACCTCTCGCAGGTGTGCCTGTGGACCGGCCGCACCGAGGAGTCCTTGGACTGCCTCCACGAGAGCCTGCGGCTGTGGCGGGAGACGGGCTCCCTGTACCGCGAGTCCCTGCTGCTCGGGGCGCTCGCCCAGGCGTACAACTTCGCGGGCCGCCCGGCGGAGGCCGCCGAGCACGCCGAGACGGCCCGCGACATCGCCGAGCGGCACGGCGACGGCTATTTCCTCGGCCGCGCGCTCGCCCAGCTCGGCCACGCCCACGAGGCACAGGGGCACCACGCCGAGGCGACGGTCTGCTTCCGGAAGGCGTACGACATCTTCCACGGCCTCGGCCTGCCCGACGCCGACGACCTGGCCCCGCACCGGCCCGCCGGGGCGGGGTGAGCGGGGTCGCGCCCGGCACGGGGCTCCTGTCGGGGAGGAGCCCAGCCCGTGGGCCGGCCGCCTGCTTCTCCAGTTCGGCCCGGGCTCTGACGAGGGAGTCGTGGTGGAGCTCCGTCTCGACGCGGTGCCGCCGGCCGTGCCGAGGGTGAGCGTCGGAGTCTGCCGACCCGGCCCCGGACGGTGGTCCGGGGCCGGGCCCGCCGGACCGGCGGCGCCCGTCCGGGCCGTGGCACCGGCGTCAGCGGGTCCGGTCGAACGCCGCCCAGCGCTCCAGGGCGAACTTGCTTCCCTCGCGGCGGATTTCGGCCGCACCGTGGCCCGGCAGATGCGCCGGGAACACCAAGGAGCCGGTGTCGGCCGCCTGTTCCAGGATCCGGCGGCGCGACCGGGTGGCCTCCTCCTGGTCCTCGCTCAGGCAGGTGTCGCAGTCGGGTTCCACGAACTGGAGCGGGCTGTGGACGAGGTCGCCGATGAAGAGGGCGCGCTCCGTGCCCGACGCCAATTGCAGTACCGACGAACCCGGGGTGTGCCCCGGGGCGAGCCGCAGACTCAGATGGGCGTCGATGCGGTACTCGTCCTCCCACAACAGCGTCTGACCCGCCCGGTGCACCGGCGCGACGCTGTCCTCGAACATGTCCCCGCCGGCCGCCGCCACACCGACACCGCCGAGAGAACCCCGCTTGGGGTGGTTGTTGACCGGATTCCAGTAGTCGAAGTCGGCCTTGGCGATCACATAGGTGGCGTTCGGGAAGGTGGGCACCCACTCGCCGTCCACCAGCCGGGTGTTCCAGCCCACGTGGTCCGAGTGCACATGTGTGTTCACGACGACGTCCACGTCCTCGGGACGGACCCCGACGGCGGCCAGCTGCCCGAGGAAGTCGGTCCGCAGGTGTGACCAGGCGGGCATGTGCGGCCGGGGCTTGTCGTTGCCGATGCC
The DNA here is from genome assembly GCF_014203545.1 of Streptomyces netropsis. GTDB lineage: Bacteria > Actinomycetota > Actinomycetes > Streptomycetales > Streptomycetaceae > Streptomyces > Streptomyces netropsis. Next base: position 42,869 of record NZ_JACHJG010000006.1, on the reverse strand, counting down.
CGTGTCGACGAGGATCGTACGGCCCTCACTGCGCAGCACCCACGTCTGCACGTTGGCTATGAGGTCGTCGGTCTCGGGCTTCCAGAAGTCCGGAGTCAGCAGCGACGCGTTCTCCCGCCACATCTGCGGGGTGCTGCCGGGAAAGATGGCGGGGGTGGGAGCGACCGGTGCGTGCCATTCGACGATGCGGGTGATGTCCACCGCGCCCAAAGTGATTGTCTGCATGCCCTCGACGTTAGAGAGCAAAGACGAGACGGCCAATAAGTGATCGTGCTCGATCTATACGCCATCGTCTCGACAGGGGCCGGGTGAGCGGAGCGCGACGCGGTCTTCCGCATACTCGCCTCATGGACGTACTCAGCGACGCCGTCGCCGCCCTGCGCACCGGACGGCCCTATTCGGCGCTCTCCGGCCGGCACGGACGATGGCGGACGGACATCGAGCCCTTCGCGGGCGCCGGATTCCACGTGGTGCTGCGGGGGAGCTGTCTGATGCTGCCCCACGGTGGCGGCGAGCCGATCCCGCTCGCCGCGGGCGACGTGGTGTTCCTGCCGCACGGCACGCCCCACGCCCTGACCGGCTGCGACCCGGCGGACACGGCCGACGCGGTGGACGTGCCCTGCGACGGCACGCGGACCGACCCGTCCCACGCCCCCCTCGTACTGCTCTGCGGCGCCTACCGGCTGGACCAGACCCGGGCGCACCCGCTGCTCGCCGACTTTCCCGAGGTCATCCACCTGCCCGCCCACCACGGACGACACCCGTCGCTGCGCGCGACCGTCACCCTGCTCGGCGACGAACTCCGGTCACCGGGGCAGGGCACGGACGCCACCCTGCCCGCGCTGCTGGACCTGCTGCTGATCTACCTGATGCGCGCCTGGTTCGACGAACGGTCCGCCCTGCCGGGCACCGGCTGGTGCCGGGCCCTGGCGGACCCGGCCATCGGCGCCGCGCTCCGCACGGTCCACGACGACCCGGCGCAGCCGTGGACGGTGGCGGACCTCGCCGCCCGGGCGGGCCTGTCCCGGGCGGCGTTCGCCCGCCGGTTCACCTCCCTCGTCGGCAGGCCGCCGCTGACCTACCTCACCTGGTGGCGGCTGACGCTCGCGGCCAGCCTCCTGCGCGAGACCGACGCACCCCTGGCAGCGGTGGCCCAACGGGTCGGCTACACCTCGCAGTTCGCCTTCGCCACGGCCTTCAAGCGCGCCTACGGCGTCTCCGCGGGCCGCTACCGCCAGGAGCGCCACGACGACCACCGGCACATCAGCGACTGGGCGATGACCACGACCACCACCACCGAGGCACGGCAGCTCGTCCCCGCGTGAGCCGCGGGCCGGGGGCCGGGGGCCGGGGGCCCGTTTTCCGGCAGGGCCGGAATCCCCGGCCTTCCGCTGCGCGGGCCGGTGCCGCGCCCGGCACGATGGTGGGGGTCGTGCCGGGCACGTCCCCGCCGGCGCCGGCGGGGCGCCCCCGCGTCACACGCGTGGGCCACCCGGCCCGGCCACCGAGCCACCGTCCGGAAGCAGCGGGAGCATTCCATGATCTTCATCGTCGTCAAATTCACCGTCCGCCCCGAGCGCAGCGACGAGTGGCTGACGCTCGTCGACGACTTCACCCAGGCCACCCGGCGGGAGCCGGGCAACGTCTTCTACGAGTGGTCCAAGAGCGTGGACGACCCCCACCAGTTCGTCCTGGTCGAGGCGTTCAAGGACGCCCAAGCTGGCGAGGAGCACGTGAACTCCGAGCACTTCAAGACCGCCATGGCCTGGATGCCCGACGTGATCGCCAAGACGCCGGACATCATCAACGTCGAGGTCCCGGGCACCGGCTGGGGCCCGATGGCGGAGCTCACCCCGCGCGGCTAGGCCAAGCGAACGCACCCGGGCGAGGGGCCCGGTCCGGAGGACCCCGGACCGGGCCCCTCGCCCGTTCGGCCCCCGAGCACGGGCCGCATCCGCCGCGCCGCCATAGCGTCGGGACGGAGCGGGACGCCGACGGTGAAGGAGACGGATGATGTTGCGGGTGGATGTCGATATCTTCTCCGGCCGTCCCAATCCCGCGTGGGTCGTCACCGACGAGGACGCGGCGGGCGCCCTGCTGGAGGAGATCGCGGCCGTGGCGGAAGAAGCGGTCGGCCTGTCCGGAGCGGGCTACGGCGGTCTCGGCTACCGCGAAGTCGTCATCTCCTCGATGAGCGACGACGAGTCCTGGCCGGAACCCCTGCCGCGCACGTTCACCCTCGGCACCATCGGTGCCCCCGATCCCGGGCGCTCGGCCGAGCTGGCCCGACGGATCGTCGCGGACATGCCCCGGTACCGCGCGTTCAAGCTGCCCGGGCACGCGGAGACCCCCCTCGACGACGCGACGCGCGACCTCGTCCTGGAGCAGATGGACCGGTTCTTCCAGGACCCGCCGGAGTGGTTCCGGCCGCCGCTCTTCCCGTCGAACTCCCTGCGCACCACCATCAGCGAGGACGAGCCGATCGACGCCGGCTGCTTCTACGAGGTGAGCGAGTTCAACCCCGACTTCTGGAACCGCCCGGAAGTGCAGCCCTACAACAACTGCTACAACTACGCGCGCAACTACCGCACGGACACCTTCGCCCAGCCCGGCCGCGCCCACGGCGCCCAGACCGACGTCATGGCCTGCGCGGACGTCTCCCGGGCCGCGCTCGCCGACGGTCTGGTCCGCCGCTTCGACTGCCTGCCCGACAGCGAGTACCCGCGCCGCCTCATGGCCCTCGTGATCTGGCCCGGCGTGGACTACCACTGGTACCGCGAACAGCGCGGCGACTTCTGGGGCCACAAACCGGGTTCCACGGCCGCACGGAACTACGACAACAGAGGCGCCCTCATCACCAACCCCGAGACCTGCGACCGAGGTGGCTACACCGACTTCTGCGGGTACTTCTACGCGGGCAAGTCCGTGGTCATCAACTGAGCCGGTGGCCGCCGACCGATCGGAGCGGCGAGCACCGGTGATCGTGGAACTGGGCATCTTCAGCGGCCGCCCCGATCCGCGCTGGCCGCTGGACCCCGGCGCGGCGGCCGAGTTCCGGGCGCTCCTCGCCGGACTCGCCCGGGAGGACGCGAACCCGCCGCCGGCCCCGGGCCTCGGGTACCGGGGGTTCACGGTCACGGACTCCGAAGCGGTCAGGCAGGTGTTCAACGGCCGGATCACCGGTGGCGACGCGACGCTGGCCGACCCCGGAAGAACCGTCGAGCGCTGGCTGCTCGGCACGCTCCCACCGGAGTTCGAGCCTCTCAGGCCCGTCGTGTCCGCCGCGATCGACGGCTGACGGCCCAGCGGCCCGCCTCAGCCCCGCTCGAGCGCGGCCGCCATCCGCCGCACCGCCTCCGTGATCACCTCCGGTGACGTGGCGAGGTTCAGCCGTACGTGCCCGGCCCCTCCCGTGCCGAAGCCGATGCCGCTGATCAGCGCGACCCGCCCCCGTTCCAGGAAGAAGGCGGCCGGGTCGTCGCCCAGGCCGAGCGCCCGGCAGTCCAGCCACGCCAGATAGGTGCCCTCCGGGCGCTCGTACCGCACGTCCGGCAGATGACGCGCCAGCAGGTCGGAGAGCAGCCGCCTGTTCTCGTCCAGGCCGGTCAGTACCGTGTCGAGCCACTCGCCGCCGTACCGAAGGGCCGCGGTGTGGGCGATGATGCCGAGGTGGCCGGGGCCGTGGCTCACCTCGTAGGGCAGCCGGGCCAGGTCGTCCGTGGCGGCCGGGCCCGCGACGGCCAGCGCCGCCTTGAGCCCCGCCAGATGCCACGCCTTCGACGCCGACATCAAGGAGAACGCCCCGCGCGCCCCGGGCACCGACAGATACGGCACGAATCGGGTGCCCGGCATCACCAGGGGCGCGTGGATCTCGTCGGCGACGACCCGCACGCCGTAGTGGTTCGCCAGCTCCGCCAGGGCTGCCAGCTCCTCCGCGGTGTGTACGGTGCCGGTCGGATTGTGCGGACTGCACAGCAGATACGCCGCGCGCCGCCCACCCGCCACCGCCTGCCGGAACGCGGCCTCCAGGGCGGCAGGGTCGATCCGGTGCCCGTCGCCCAGCGGCGCCTCGAGCACCCGCCGGTCCATGTGCTCCACGAACGGGAAGAACGGGGGATAGACCGGAGGACTCACCACCACCGCGTCCCCGGGCCCGGTCACCAGCTTCAGCATCTCGACGACGCCCAGCATCACGTCCGGCACGATCGCCGTCCGCTCCGCCACCACCCCGTCCCAGTCCCACCGCTGCCGCGCGAACGCGTCCAGCGCCTCCGCGTACCCCGTGCCCACCGGGTATCCCGTATCGCCCAGCGCGATCGCGTCCGTCAGCGCCCTCACGACGGGCTCGGCGACCGGCACGTCCATCTCGGCCACCCACAGCGGCAGCACGTCCGGCGGGTACGTGCGCCATTTGGCGCTCGTCCGCAGGCGCAGTTCGTCGAGAGAGAGCTGGCGCAGCGGGTTCTTCTCGTCGTACGGCATGGGGCCATTGTGCGCGGTGCCCGGCGGTAGGGGAACGTGACTGCGACGACACGGAGTTCAGACGGCGCGTCCCTCGTCCCCCTCGTCCGGGGCGGGGCCCGCCCGGTCGTCGAGGACGATGACCACCTGGGGGCCGTAGCGGTCGGCGGAGTCGGTGTTCTCCAGCGCGTCGGCGATCCGCTGGTACAGCTCGGTGGCCATGGCCAGGTCGCCGAGCTTCGCGGTGTCCTCTTCCCGGGAGGTACCGAAGAGGGAGAGGAGCACGGCGATGAGGCTCCGCCCCGACAGGGTGACCTCCACCCGCCCCTCGTGTTCGTCGTCGACCGGGCCGGGCGCGCGGAAGTGCGGGTCGCGTGCGGTCTGTTCGAGGAGGAAGGCCCAGGTGTCGCGGTGGCAGACGAGCTTGGCGGAGGAGATTCCGGCAGCACGCCGGAGCAGCTTCCGAAGCCGCACGGGGTCCGGGGCTTCGGCGTCCGTCTCGTCGAGGGTGATCACGGGAGGGGGCAAAGGCTGTGCACCCCTCGGCGGCGCCACGGGAGGATCGGTCTGCCGCTCGGCCGGTTCTGCTGGAGGCGTGGTGCGGGCGTCGACGAGGTCACTCAGGGCCGCACAGCAGGCGCGGAGTTGCTCGATCTCCCCGAGGGCTTGGTCGAGCTTCCTGTGCAGCTGCCTGTGGTCCTCACGCAGCCAAGCCCCGTCGGCGGCGATGGTCTTCGGCAGCCCCGCCAGCTTGCCGAGGGAGGTGCGCAGATCGGTGAACCCGGCGCCGAGAGCGCTGAGGATTTGTTGGCGTGTCGTGTGGGCGTCGTTCAGGATCGTGCCGGTCTTGATCCAGGCCATGACGCGGACGTCCCCCTCCTGTATCCGCCGATGTCGCCTACATCTCTATCCGTACGGTCTGGGCCGGACACGCGACGTCCGTCCCCGATCCACACCACGCGCGTCACCGCCCGTCACTCCACGGCTGTGGGGCCACGCGGCTCCCATGCGTCGTTGACGCCGGTGGCGACGGCCCACCACGATCGGGCACACAGCGTGAACGATGGTTGTTCCAGGGTGAGGAGCCGCACATGTCCACTCCGCAGTCCGGTCACGGGGCCACCCCGACGAGCAAGGGCCTGATCCTCGACTTCGGCGGGGTGCTGACGACCTCCGTCGCCGCCTGCACCCGCGCCTTCTGCCTGCGCGAGGGGCTGGCCCCGGACGCCTTCTCGAACGCCGTCTCGGTGGATCCGGTGGGACGTGAACTCTTCGCGGACCTGGAGCGCGGGTCGATCACCCAGGAGGAGTGGAACGAACACACGGCGGCCCTCCTCGGAGTCGACCCGGCCAATCTGCTCGGCCGGGCCCTCGCCGACCTGCGTCCGGAGCCGACGCTGACCGGCGCCGCGCGGGCCGCACGGCGGGTCGGGGTGCGGGTCGGTGTCCTGTCCAACAGCCTCGGCTCCGAGCCGTACGACCCGTACGCCGGGTACGAACTCGACACGTCCTACGACGCGGTGCTGCTCTCCGGCCGCTACCGGATGCGCAAGCCCGACCCCGGGCTCTACACCATCATGCTCGGCCTGATGGAACTCCCCGCCGAGGCCTGTGTGTTCGTCGACGACTCCGCCCGCAACCTCACCCCCGCGCAAGAGCTCGGGATGGCCGTCGTCCGCGCCACCGAGCCCGCCGAAACGGTGGCCCGGATCGAGGAATTGCTCGGCGTCGACCTCACGGGCCAGGTCCGTTGATCCCCGACGGCGATGCCCGGCCACCGGCGCGCGCAGTGTGAATGGCATCCTGAAGAGGTGAACGGACCCGAGATCCACATCAGCGTCGCCCCGGAACTGAAGCTCTTCGTCGCCGCCGAGCGGCGCGGCGAACGGGCGAGGGTCGTCACCGACGGGGTGTCGACTCTCGGGCACGTCGTCGAATCGCTCGGCATCCCGCTCACCGAGGTCGGCCGGCTGCTCGTCGACGGCCGCGAGGTGCCGGTGGCGCACGTGCCGGGCGCGGGCGAGTCCGTCGAGGTGCACGCCGTCCCGCGCCCGCAGCCCGTGCCGGGAGCGCCGCTGCGGTTCCTGCTCGACGTGCACCTCGGAACCCTGGCCCGGCGGCTGCGGCTGCTGGGGGTCGACGCGGCGTACGAGGCCGAGGACATCGGCGACCCGGCGCTGGCCGCGCTGTCCGCCGCCGAACGAAGGGTGCTGCTCTCCCGGGACCGGGGCCTGCTCCGGCGCCGGGAGATCTGGGCCGGGGCGTACGTCTACAGCGACCGCCCCGAGGAGCAGCTGCGGGACGTGCTCGGCCGCTTCGCGCCGCGACTGGCGCCGTGGACCCGGTGCACCGCGTGCAACGGCGAGCTGCGGGACGCCGACAAGGAAGCCGTCAGCGAGCTGCTGGAGCACGGCACGCAGCGCACCTACGACGTCTTCGCGCAGTGCACCGCCTGTGACCGCGTCTACTGGCGGGGTGCGCACCACGAGCGGCTCGAGGCGATCGTGGAGAACGCGGTCCGTGAATTCGGGGCCGCCGAAGCCGGGCTCAGGCCCTAAGGCCTGCCCGGCCGTGGCCCCGGCTCACACCGGGCAGGGGCTCACACCAGGCGGGAGCCGGTCCTCACGCCCGGGTCACCGGCGACGAGCGCCGAGACCAGGGCCTCACCGGCGGCGGCCAGGGCCTCGTCCGTCAGGGGGGCGAGCGCGTCGAGGATGAAGACGGCGCGGGTGGTGTCATGGGAGAGGCGGGTGCGGGTGCACTGGCGCCAGTTCCAGCGGCGGCAGGTGACGCCCGCGTCGTCGCGCCACACGACCTCGCCGGGTTCGGGATGCTCCACGACGGGCTCGCCCGCCGCGGTGGTCTCGAACCGCTCCGTGCCGTCGGCCCGGGTGAGGAACGCGGACCCCCGGTAGTGGTCGAGGTCCTCACCGCCCAGCGGCACGGCGTGGGCGACGGAGATCGCGTTGTAGATGTCCGTGAGGCGGTCCACCCGGGGCAGCCCGGCCGGCACGCGGCGCAGCAGCCCGTCCACGCTGGGGCGGGTGCGCTGCGGCTTCGCGCCGAAGTCGCGGAACGCCTCACGCCAGGCGGCCACGTGCGGGTGCGGCCCGGCGGCCCCGTCCCCGGTGTACGCACGGGCGGTCGCCTCGGCGGCGGCGAGCAGCTCCTCGCTGAAATCGTCGCTCGGCCCGGGCCGGAGCCCTTCGGCGACGATGACCAGCGCGCGGTAGTCCGGCCGCAGCTCCCGCACCTCGGGGTCGATGGCGACGGTGTCGAGCCACGTCTTGATGTCGGGTGTCACGTCTCTCCTTGCCTGCACGTCGTCGTTCATTTCAATGTACCAGTAGGTCATTCTGTTGAACTACCCCCTTTTCTGTTGCCGCTCCCGGTGTTGCCGCGCGCAACACCCGCCCGGTGCCCGACGCTGTGCTCGTCCCGGCCGGTCGTCGTGCCCGGGCCGAGCCGGGCCGGTGCCCGGCCGAGGAACGGGAGGTCCGTGGTGAAGGGTTCGCTGTTGACGCCGAGATCGGCGCTGGTGCTGCTGCTCGGGGTGCTGACCGGGCTGGGGGCGGGGGTGCTGTCGGGGCTGGCCGGGGTCGATGCCGCGCGATGCGTCCTGTTCGGCGGTGCCGTATTCGGCGCGGCGGTGTCGTTCTTCGACCGCTTGGTGGCTGATTCCGATGCCTGAACGGACACGGAACCGCTCCGGAGGGGTCGCGTGGGAGGGTGGTCACCACCGGCCGGCGGTGACGGTGGCGTCGGCGGTGACGGCCGCGCGGGAAGAACACGGGCGGCCGTGGCGCGGGGACGGAGCTGGGCATGGGTGAATTGCGGCCGCTGGCCGACGGGCTGACCGACGAGTGCCGGACGTTCGCACAGACACTGCGCGAACTGTTCACCGGACTCGGGGTGTCGGTCCGCCGGTACGCCGCGCGCCGGTTCCGGGACGCGGGCACCATCTCCCGCTATCTGAGCGGTACGCGGATCCCGCCCTGGGAATTCGTCCTCGACCTCTTCGCCGACCTCGCGGAGGCACGCGGCACCGCGGTCACCCCGGCCGCGATCGAGCGGGTCCGGGAGCTGCACCGGGCGGCCGTCCGCACCAGCGGATCACCCGCGCACGCCATGGAGCTGCTGGAACACCAGCTGGCGGACGCCGACCGGGAGTCGAGGCGGTCCACCGTGCAGGAGGACGTACTGGGCGACGCCCTGCTCGACCGGCAGCACCGGATCGCGGATCTCGAGGTGCGACTGAGCCAGCTGGAAGCGGCGTGGGCGGCGGAGCGCACCCGCGCGGACGAGCTGGAGATGAACGTCCCCGACCGCGAGGAGCTGGTCCAGGAGCGCGACAAGCTCCGCCAGGACGTACAGCGGCTCACCGAGGAGCTGGAGGACGTACGCCGGCGCGGGCTGCTGGCGGAGGAGCGCTGCCTGCTGCTGGAGAGGCAGTTGGCCATGGTGGAGGCCCAGCAACCGCCCCCGGCGCGGGAGGACCGCCACCCGCCCCACGCCGAGACCGCACCGGTCACCCCCTCGGGGTCCTATCCGGGCCCCCGCCCGAAGATCCTCATCGTCGACGACCAGCACAACAACCTGCTCGCCATGACGGCCGCCCTGTCCACCCTCGACCAGGAACTGGTGGCCGCGTCCTGCGGGCAGGAGGCGCTCAAGGCCCTGCTCGACCACGACGACTTCGCCGTCATCCTGCTGGACGTACAGATGCCGGAGATGGACGGCTACGAGACGGCCGCACAGATCAAACGCCGCGCCCGCAACCGCGACATCCCCATCATCTTCGTCACCGCCATGGGCATAGACGCCGAACACTCCTCGCGCGGCTACGCCGCCGGGGCCGTGGACTACATCGCCAAGCCCTTCGACCCCTGGGCCCTGCGGGCCAAGGTCTCGGTCTTCACCGAGATCTTCCTCGAACGCCGCCGCTACCACCGGCGGGAGTACGCGCGCGAGCACTGACACGGGAGGGGTGCGGCCGGACGCGTGGTAATGCCGGGGAAGTACGGCTCAATTCACCTGCCGTACGACGCGTGTGCGAGGAGAATGGGCACTCTGGCAACAGACGCTCGCTCTCGCCTCGCGGCCGGGACACGACGGACGGCTTCGGGGCTACCGGACATCACTCGACCGAGGAGCCCGATCATGCCCCCGTCACTGCCCACGTCCCGCACCGCCACCGCGTCCTCCCCGGCGGGCGCACCCGCGTCGGCTCCGGCCGCCCGGCTCGGTGAGCGGCTCGACGCCGCCCGTCCCTATGTCCTGTCCCTCTTCCGCATCGTGGTCGGCCTCCTCTTCCTCTGCCACGGCGCCGCGTCGCTCTTCGGCGTCCTCGGCGGTGCGGTCGGTGCGGACGGCGGCACGATCGACGCGGGCACCTGGCCGGGCTGGTACGCCGCCGTCATCCAACTGGTCGGCGGCGCCCTGGTCCTGCTGGGCCTCGGCACGCGCACGGCGGCGCTGATCTGCTCGGGCTCGATGGCGTACGCATACTTCGACGTGCACCAGGGCACCGCCCTGTGGCCGTTGCAGAACGGCGGGGAGGCGTCGGCGATGTTCTGCTGGGCCTTCCTGCTGCTCGTCTTCACCGGCCCCGGCGCGCTCTCGGCGGACCGCGTCCTCGACCGTGAGCGCAGACACAAGGCATAGACCCCACACGCGGTGCCGCCGTGGGCCTGCGCCGCCCCGGCGGCGACCGCCGTGTGTCCCGACGGCGGCCGCTACGGTGGCCGCCGCCGCCCACGCGCGTCACCGGCCGGCGCCTGGCCGTCCGCCTCGACGAACTCCTCGCCCGCACCCGCCGCTTCCGCGACGAGCGGACCCCGGGCTTCCGCGCCTACCGCCGGCGGCGCGACGAGCTCGTCGCCGCCGAGCGCGCCCGGCGGCGCATCGAGGAGTTCGCGCCCCAGGTGATGAGCGCCTTCGTCCGCAACCGCCTCCTCGACGAGGTCTACCTCCCGCTGATCGGCGGGAACCTCGCCAAGCAGCTGGGCGCCGCGGGCGACGCCAAGCGCACCGACAACAACGGTCTGCTGCTGCTCGTCTCACCGCCGGGCTACGGCAAGACGACCCTCATGGAATACGTCGCCGACCGGCTCGGACTCCTCTTCGTCAAGGTCAGCGGACCGTCTGGAACGGCCGGAAGCACCTACGACCTGCGGGGCAAGCGCTTCGCCGTATCCATGGCCGGTAACCCCTACACCGAGTCCGGCGGGCGCTTCCGCATCCCCGACATGGTCGCCAACCGCGCCGACGTGTGGAACCTCGGCGACGTGCTCTCCGGCAAGGAGGAGGTCTTCGCGCTCAGCTTCATCGAGAACGCCCTGACCTCCAACCCCGTCCTCGCCCCGCTCGCCGGGCGCGACCGGGCCGACCTGGAGCTGCTGATCCGCCTCGCCGAAGGCGACCCGGCCGCACGGGCGGACCGCCTCGTCCACCCGTACGCCCCGGCCGAGCTGGACCGTGTCCTCGCCGTCCTGCGCCACCTGCTCACCGCGCGGCGCACCGTCCTGGCCGCCGAAACTGCGCGGCACGCTGACCCCCGAACAAGCCGCCCGCCGGGCCGCGATCGCGTCGGCCTACGTCCGCACGCAGGCCCTCGGCGGCCCCGACGACGACCCCCTCACCCGCGCGGTCGCCGCCCTCGGCCTGCTCGCCGACCGTGTCGCCGCCGTGGAGAGCGCCATCACCCGGGCGAGCGCCCCGGGCGCCGGGACCGACGCGGGCAGACCCTGACCGGCCCGAAGCCGTCAGACCAGGGAGGGCCGCGACTCGTACAGCCGGGTGTGATAGCGGCCGTCGGCCTCCAGCCCGGCGGGGTCGTCGCCCGCGAGGAGCACCCGCTCGACGGCGGCACTTTGCTCCGCCACCGTGGTGAACAGCCGCTGCGGATACGTCCGGGAGGCGTCCGTACGCGTCGTCAGGCCGCGGGCCTCCAGGCTGGCGGCGACCTGCTCGTACGGGACGGTGCGCAGCACGAACGCGCTCACCCACACCGGACGCCGCGTCCACTCCAGCAGTGCCTCGAAGGTCCGGTGGGTGACATAGCCGACGCCACCGGTGACCGTGATCAGCCCGGTGCGCCCGAGGGCCCGCTGCAACAGGAGGCTGGGGGAGGCGCTCTCCAGGTTCTCCGCGTACGCCTCGTCGAGCAGGCCGACGGCCAAGGCGTAGCGGACGGCGTTGTCCGCGGCGTCGAGGCCGATGGCGGGTGACGCGTCCGCGCGGCGCCGGGAGGCGTAGAACTCCTTGTCGCGCTCGATGAGTTCGGTGGTGGTGAGGGAGTCCGCCTCCGGACCGGTGTAGTGGTGGTAGAGCTCGGCGAGTGAGACGTCGTGGTTGAGGAGCGCGGCGTTGATGCCGTAGGAGCAGCACACGTCGAGCACGGTGACGGGGCCCTCGCCGTCGTCCGTGCCGATCGCGGCGCGCTCGGCACGGGTGCGGCGGAAGACGTCCTGGGCGTGGTGGGGGATCTCGTATTCCAACGGGCCGAGCCGCCGGAAGTAGGCCCGGGGGTCGGGCTCGTTGTAGATGTCGTGGAACCATGCCTTGCCCGTCGTGTCGCTGCTCCGGCTTTCGGCCATGCGCGTACCTCCGGGGGATGGTGGACAGCTCTCCTGCGCGTGCCTAACGGACCCGTGGCAGGGGCCGATAGGCCGCAGGGCTGGAACCGGTCAGGAACATGGTCCGCGCTTTGACGGCCGGAAACTCCGAAGTGTCCGAAACATACCTCGTGTGGGGTACCTCAAAGGGGGCGGGCACGCCGCACCGTGCTGCACACACGCGCCGGACGGCGAAAGCGGTGCGGCCCGCCCCCGTGGTCACACCCGATACGGGCTCCTGGGGGGCATACCTTGGCCGACAACCGCCCGTGCCCCTTCGGGCCCAGCCGACCGGAACGGACTCAACCATGGGAACATTTCAAGCCGTCGCCCTGATGGCGGCCACGATCACCGTCGGACTCGTGGCCGGGCTGTTCTTCGCCTTCGCCTGTGCCGTCATGCCGGGGCTGGGCCGGTCCGACGACAGGGCGTTCGTCGAGGTGATGCAGCGGATCAACGTCGCGATCCTCAACGGGTGGTTCCTCTTCTGCTTCCTCGGCGCGCTGGTGTTCACCGCTCTGGCCGTGGCGCTGCACTTCCGCGCCGACGGGCGGGCGGCGCTGCCGTGGACCATCGCCGGCCTCGTCCTCTACGCGGTCGTCCTGATCGTCACCGCGGCGGTCAACGTACCGCTCAACAACCGGCTGGAGGCGGCCGGACCACCCGACCGCATCGCTGACGCGGCCGCCGTCCGCGAGCACTTCGAGGCCGTGTGGGTCCGCTGGAACCTCGTCCGCGCGGTGGCCTCCACGGCGGCCTTCGGCGCTCTCGCCTGGGCCCTGGTGCTGCACGGCCGGGCGGCCTGATCCCCGTCGCGTGTTCACCGGCCGGACTTCCCCGGGGGAACGGGCGGTGGTAAACGGTGAGGCGAGCCACCACCCGGTGCGCATGTCGCCCGGCGTGAACCCACGGCCGTGAAGGAGCGCTCCATGCGCAGGACCGTCGCACCGCTGGCCACATTCCTGCTGGCCTGCGCCGCCGTCCTCTCGGTCGGCGGCGGCGCCTCGGCACACGAAAGACCGGCCCCGGCCGCCGCCGCACCGGACGGCGGCCAGGAGTGCGCGGACGTCTGCTTCACCGTATGGCTGCCGGTCCGATGTGTGTTCTCGAACGGCTATACGGCCCGGTTCAGCAACCGGTGCTTCGCCGAGATGCACGCCTGCCGGCATCACCTCGAGATCGTGAGCTGCCACCGGGTGTGAACCCCGCCGGTGGCGCCCATGCCCGGAGTGCTACGCGGAGATCTTGATCCCCGCGGCGGTGAGCCATTCGGTGATCCGCCGCGGCGGCCAGGCGCCACTGAAGCGGAAGACCTCGGAGCCGTCCCGCATCAGGACGACGGTGGGAACGCTCAGGGCGTCGAACCGTTCCTGCGCCCACTCCGCCTCGTCCACATCGATCTTGACGCCGACCAGGGCGCCCCCGCACGCGTCGACGATGTCCTCGAGGACGGGCGTGAGCAGTCCGCACGGGCCGCACCACGGCGCGGTCAGATCGATCAGCACGGGCACGGGACCCGCCAGCAGCCCGTCCAGGTCCGCCTCCCGGACGATGTCGCGGAGCACCCCGCCGCGTTCCTCGGCGACCGACTCCAGTTCCTCGTCCATGTCCTCGTCCAGGACCGCGGCGTCGGCGGCGGCGCGGGCGAAGACGGCGGCGTTCTGCGGGGGCGCGGAGATGCCGTTGACCGCCAGGCCCGTGGCCAGCAGGCGCTCCAGCACCGCGAGGTCCAGGTCGTGGCCGGGACGTTCGGCCACGGACAGGTCGGTCAGCGGGGGAGCGAGCGTGAGCACGGCGTCCGCCAGCGCGTCGTCGACCGGGGTGTTCTCGATGGTGAGGGTGCCCAGGTTGTGCCGGCCCGCCAGCTGCCGGAGCGAAGCGGGCTCGAAGGCGCCGCCGCCGCACAGCACCAGGGAGTCCAAGGAGGCGAGGGTCTCGGATCCGGCCAGCGCGGCCAGCCCCGCGCCGGTGAACCGGGGGGAGTCCAGGACCAGGTCGCCCAGCGAGGACAGACCGCCGAGCGCCCGCACCCCCTCGTCGGTGAAGTCGCCCGCCACGACGAGGGTCCGCACCCCGCGCAGCTTCCCGACCGACCGGAGCGTCTCGTCCGTCGCGCCGCCCAGGTCCACCACGACGAAGGTGTCGGGCGGCAGCTGGGCGAGGTCGGCCAGGCTGTGTCCGTCGGCGTCGGCCGCGTAGACGAGCTGGGCTTCGGCCGGGACCTCGACCGCGCCGCGGGGCGCGACCTCGACCGGGCCGCCCTCGCCGTCGGCCTCGGGCGTGGAGGGTTCGTTGTAGTAGACGACGGTGCCGGGCAGACCCTGCTCGGGGAAACGGACGACGCGAGTGCTCATGGGCCCCATGCTAAACAGCCGACCCACCCTTCCCGGAAGGGCGGGTTCCGTGGCGGCCGGGGCCCGTCACGGTTCAGGCCGCCGCCACGAGGGGTCGCGTCCGCTGAGCCCGATGACCCGGTCGAGGAGCGGGGCGTCGGCGGGGACGTCGACGACCGGGCCGAACGCGCTGCCACGGGCGGCCTGCTGGTCCGGTGCGGCCATCGCGGAGACGAACGACATGCACGCCTCCAGCTCCTCCGCGTCGACCTCGAACGGTAGTCCCATGGCGCGGGCGACGTCCCAGCCGTGCACGACCACCTCGTTGAGGGCGACCCGCCCGGCCAGGTCGCCGGGCAGTTCGATGCCCCCGGCACGGGTCGTGCCCACCCAGGCGGCGGGTGCGCGCCAGGCCTCGGCGAGCGTGGCGAGTTGGGCGGGGATACGGGTGCGCCAGTCGTCGCCCAGCCGGGCGGCGTCCCCGGGCGCTCCTTGGGCCGATGCCTGGCCGCCGGATCCGGTGGTGTCCTTGGTGGCGGCGGCGGTGAAGGCCAGGGCCAGCCCGCCGACGTGGTCGACGAGGTCGCCGAGGGTGTACCTCTCGCAGGGGGTCGGGGCCGTCAGCAGGCTGTCGGGGACGGCGGCCACGAGGTCCGCCAGCCGCCGGGCCGCCGGCCCGAGGTCGAACATCACCGTCATCGTCGGCTCCTTCGGCGCTCGTCCCTTCGGTGGCCGGCTCTCAGAGCCGCGCTTTGATCAGGTCCTCCAGCGAGCCCTGCGGCACCTCGCCGTCGGGAGTGAGCTTGTCGACCGCCTCCGGCAGGGCCGCGGCGAGCTGGTCGGCGGCTTCCTCCGGCGCGATGCCCGCCTGCTGTGCGACCCGGTCCAACGTCTGGTACGGCAGGGCCTGCGCGACCTCCGCGCCGGTGATCGCTTCGTTCGCGCCCGCGCCCACCCAGGACCGGGCCTTGCCCTCGAGACCGCCGTCCCGGAGTTCGCTCAGCAGCGCGGCGAGCGGGTTCCCCCCGCCCTGCCCGCTGTCACCGAGCGTACCCAGGAGGGCGGCCAGCAGATTGCCCGTCCCGCTGCTCCGCCCGCCGCCGAGCAGCCCGCCCAGCAGACTTCCCAGGTCGTCATCCGCCATGTCCCATGCCTTTCCCGGTCGCGGGCCGGGTGGCGGCGCGCGGAGCGGCCGCCACCCGACTCATGTCAACCGAGGCCTACCCGTGGCGGCAGGGTCCGGCCTGGTGAGCGGGTCATGTTCACTCGTACGTAGCCGGTGGCGGCCCGGCGGGGCCCGCCGGGCGACGGCGCGGGCGCGACGCCGAGGCGGTCCGGTGAGGCGGTCCGGCGAGGCGCGCGGCGCCAGGACTCCGTCAAGGGTGGCCGGCGCGGCGCGGCCGTTCAGCGGGAGGAGCGGGCGCGCGGCAGATGGAGGCCGTAGCGGATCGCCCCGAGGCGCAGGGCGAAGACGGTGCCCGCCGAGATCACCGTCGCGGTGGTACCGCCCGCCCCGGCCCAGTGCAGCAGCTGGTAGCAGACGGCGCCGGCCAGGGCGGCCGTCGCGTACACCTCCTCGCGCAGCAGCAACGGCGGGAGCTCACCGCACAGCACATCGCGGACAACCTCGCCGGTCACCCCGGTGAGCACGGCCAGGATCAGCACGGCGAACGGGGTGACACCCGCGTCGATCGCCGCCCGGGCGCCGATCACGGTCACGACGGCGAGGCCCACCGCGTCCACCACCATGAGCGAGCGCTGCGGCAGCTCGCGGTAGCGCAGGAAGACCATCGTGGCCACGGCCACGCATCCGATGACCGTCAGCAGAACCCAGTCGTGGGTCCAGTACAGCGGGTGCCGGTCGAGGATCAGATCGCGCAGCGTGCCGCCGGAGACCGAGGCCGCGAAAGCCAGGACCAGACCCCCGAACGGGTCGAGGTCGGCCCGGTGCGCGGCCATCACTCCACTGGCCGCGAAGGCGGCGATGCCTATCAGATAGAGGACGTGCAGCATGGCCCGTTCCGTTTCGTGATCGCGTGGGGCTGGGGAACGGACGTCGTCGTCCGGTACGAACCCGCCGAGTCAACCAGCGTCCGGGGCCGCTCCACCTCCGCCATTCGGCCAGAACGGGGGTGGCCGAAGGTATGAGAGAGCCGTGCCGTGGACCACGCGTCCTGGCGCGAAAACGACGTCGGCCCTCAAGGAATCGTCCGTAACGGCAGGCCTGTTGCGTTCGAATGGCGTGAACCAGGAGGAAAGTGTGGCCAGTTGGGTCGGCTTGTCGGCCGTATCGGTGGTATCGGCCCTCTTCGTCCGTACCAAGTCGCCCTGTGTACCAGGTCCGTATGCCGCTGTGTAACAAGTCCGTATAAGCCATCGCGGGAGCCTCGCTCCACAGTATTACTGGTGCCTCACAGCGAGCGGTACGACCCGGAGGAAGCCCTATGGGTAGGCACAGGCAGCCCAACCGTGTGATGCGCGCACATGCCACGGCGATCAAAGCGGCCACCATGATGGGCGTGGCGGGGGCGCTGGCCTTCACCTTCCAGACGACGGGCGGCAACACCGCCGCCGAAGCGCGGTCCGATCCCCGTTTCGAGCCGATGCCCGACCCCGTCGACGGCACGGCCGAGCCCACCGCGGCCACGCACCGGGACAGGAGCGGGAAGCCGGCCGAGGCGAAGCCCGCCGGGCCGTCCGACGTCACCTTCTCCGCGGAACCGAAGGTCGGGCACACGGTGAGACAGCCGACGGCGGCCGCGACACCGCCGGTGCGCGCCGAAGAGCCGGGGCGGGCGGCCGGGGCGCCGGCGGGCCCTTCCCTGCCCGATGTGTCCTCCCTCCCGGCCGTCGCCACCGATGCCGCCACCGATGCCGCCACCGATGCCGTATCCGGCGTGGCATCCGGGGTGTCCGGGGCGGCCTCCGCACCCGAGCGGGCCGTGCCCCCGCCGCCGGCGCCCGCGCCCGGTGCGCCCGCCGCGCCGGCGGCACGGCCGGCGGGCGGCGAGTCCGCTCAGCGGCAGGCGCCGCTGAGCGGTGTGGTCGACGGGCTGCTCGGTGGTGTCACCGGTGTCACCGGCGGTCTGTTGGGCCGCTGAACAAGTGGCCGGACGGGCCGCCGCCCGGGGGGACGGGCGTCGCCCGGGCGTCAGCTCCGGTCGGCGGTCACGGTGAGCAGGTCCACGACGTCCCGCAGGTCGCCGCGTCGGCGGAACGCCTCCCGCTGCCGGTCGGCGCCGCCGCCGAGCACACGTCGGCGCTGCCACAGGTCCCGGACGAGGGACAGATCGCCCGCCGCCTCCAGGGCGGGCGCGGCGCGGCGCAGAAGCCGGTCGACGGGTTCGGCGGCCGGATGGCGGCCCCCGGTCGCCGGGTCCACGCCGCGCCCGGTCAGCCCGTCCCGGGCCGCCCGCCAGTGCGCCGCGCGCAGCAGGGAGTCGAGGACGCCGGGTGCCGGGACGCCGCGCCGTACGTCGGCCAGCAGCACCGCTGCCAGCGCGCGCGTCAGGCCGGCCAGCAGGATCACGGTGTCCACGTCGGCGTTGACGTCGGTCACCCGGATCTCCACGGTGGGGTAGTGCTCGGAGGGGCGGGCGTACCAATAGACCATCCTGCGGTCCACCAGCATGCCGGAGGTGACGAGGGAGTCCACGAGCGTGTCGTACGCCGTCGCGTCGGGGAGCAGGGGAGTGGGCCCGGCGCCCGGCCACTGGGCCCAGCGCATCGTCCGCCAGCTGGCGTATCCGCTGTCCCGGCCCGCGTGGAACGGCGAGTTGGCGGCGAGTGCCTGGAGCGCGGGCAGCCAGGGCCGGAGGTGGTTGGCGAGCTGAACGGCCTGTTCCCGGTCGGCGACCCCGACGTGGATGTGGCACCCGCAGACGCCGGTGCCCTGGTCCCCGTTGACCAGCGGACCGTACTCGGTGGCCATCCGTAGATAGCGGGTCTGGTCGGTGACCTCGATCGGGCCCTTGGGGGGAACGATCACGGTGCCCGACGCCACCGCCCGGCAGCCGTACTCGGCGGCGGCCGCCGCGACGCCCGCACGCAGCCGGTATAACTCCTTGTACAGGCCGTCGAGCGTGGTGACGGGGTGGGTGCGCGTCTCGATCATGGTCGGGAAGATCTCGGCGCCGATCTGGTCGCCGAGGACGCCCTGGGCGCCCTTGATGACCACCGGCGCGCAGCTGACCGCGGCTCGCGAGTGGCTGTCGACGAGGACGAACTCCTCCTCGACGCCCAGGGTGGGTATGTCGTCGGACGTCGAAAGCGGCGGATCACTCGAAGAGCCGATGTGCCGTATCGTCCCATCGCCCATCGCGCCAACTCCTCCTGCTGGTAGGTGTGATGATGGACTTGCCAGGGCCGGACCGTTTTGCTCTTTCCAGGGGGCGCCGTACCGTTCTTTCGGCTTCCCGGCGGCGGTCCACGCGCGTCGCCCTCGGCCGGCGGAGGAACGGAATCGTCGAGCTGTTCGCCCCTGCGGGCGAGGAGTCGGACCCGCCGACCGTCATCAGCACTCCCTCGGCGCCAGGGGGGAAACCCATGGTGATGGGCGCCGGTCAAGCCGTCAATACGGGTCGGACGCGGTCGGGACGGGGACGGAACCGGTACCAAACAGGCAAAGCCCCGATCCGGGCGGCCGGGGCCGCGCCGGTATCGGGGCCGGTGCCGAGCACGCCTAACCTGCGGCGACGGGCTCCTGGGCGAGGCTGCGGGCGCGCAGCCCGATGCCGTAGCGGCGCAGCAGCAGGACCGCCGTGGTGGCGAGGCCGACGAGCAGACCGAGCCAGATGCCGAGGGTGTCGAGTCCCGCCGCGTACCCCAGCAGCCAGGCGGCGGGCAGACCGACGAGCCAGTAGCCGATGAGGGTGATGCGGAAGCCGCTCTTGGTGTCGTCGAGGCCACGCAGCAGACCGACGCCGATGTTCTGGGCGCAGTCGAAGAACTGGAGGAAGGCGATGACGAAGAGCAGTTGGGTGGCGATCGTGACGGCCTTGTCGTCGCCCGCGGCGTCGGCGTCGAGGAACGGGCGCAGCACCAGGTCGGGCAGCGTGGCGTAGACGACGGCGACGACGGCCATGACGGCGGCGGCACAGGCGAGGGCGGTGTTCTTGATGCGCCGGGCGGCGTCGGGACGGCCGAGGGCGAGCTCGCGGCTGACGTTGATGGACGCGGCGTGGGAGAGCCCGACGGCGACCTGGAAGACGATGTAGACGAGCTGGTTCACGGCGGTGTGGGCGGCGAGGGCGGCACTGCCGAAGGAACCGGCCATCAGGGCGGTGACCGAGAAGAAACCGGCCTCCGAACCGTAGGTCGCGGCGATGGGTATGCCCAGCCGGACGAGTTCGCGCACGGTCGCGCGGTCGGCCTTCAGGACGTTGAGGCTGAGCAGCGGGGCGAGGACGGTGTCCCTCTTCGCCGAGAGGTACAGGGCGAGGAAGGAGAGGAGGTAGACGGTAGAGGTGGCCACGCCGATGCCGGGCAGGCCCAGTTCGGGCAGCCCCCAGGTGCCGTGGATCAGCAGCCAGTTGAGGCCGGCGTTGACGGCGACCGAGGCGATGGTGATCTGCAGCAGCGCCTGCGGGCGGCGCATGCCGACGGTGAACTGCCGGATCGCCTGGAACCACAGACACGGCAGCAGCCCGGGGGCCAGCGCCAACAGCACCGTCTGGGCGCGGTCGGCGACCGCGGCGTCCTGGCCGAGCCACGTGAGGGCCTGCCCGATGAGGACCATGAGGACGGCCCCGACCAGTCCGGCGAGCGTGGCCACCGCCATGCTCGCGCGGACGATCCTGACGACCTCCTCGTCCCCCGCCACCGCGTCGGTGTCCTTCGCTTCGGCCCGCTCGGCACGGGCCGCGGCGGCCGCGATCCGGTTGCCCACCGAGGTCACGAGGCCCACGCCCATGGTGCGCAGCTGGTTGAAGACGACGATGGCCAGCCCGCCGGCCGCCAGGGCCTGGGTGCCGAGCAGGCCCATCATCACCGTGTCGGTGGTCGTCAGCGCGACCTGGGCGAGTTGGGTGAGGACGAGGGGGACGGCGAGGGTGGCCAGCGCGCGGCTGTCGCGGAGGAGGGTGAGCGGCTGCATGGAGGGCATCAGTTCCTGCGGAGCTTGGTCAGCGTTTCGTCGATCTCGCGCTCCACGGCGGGGTCGATCAGATTCCGGGCGTTCATCCAGTCGTCGTTGAAGACGGTGTCCATGTACTTCTCGCCGCCGTCGTTGACCAGCGCGACCATGGTGCTGCCCGGCGGCAGCGACGGCAGGCGGGTCAGCGCCTCGTGCACGACGCCGCCGGCGGAGCCGCCGATGAGCAGGCCGGTACGGGCGACGACGCGGGCGGTCGCGAACGCCTCGACGTCCCCGACCTTCACGCCCTCGTCGATCAGGCCGAAGTCGACCAGCGCACCGATCTCGGCACCCTCGGGGGTGCCGGTGCCGGACTGGTAGTAGTCGTGGGCGGGGCCGCCGAAGGCGATGGAACCCTTGGGCTCCACACCGATCGTCCGCACGCCGGGGACGAGCTTGCGCAGCTCCCGGGTGGTGCCGCACAGGGCGCCGCCGGTGCCGACCGCACCGATGAGGACGTCGATGCCGCCGTCGAGGGCCTGGTGGAGTTCGTGGGCCACGGGGAAGTAGCCGACGCCGTTGCTGGGGTTGTTGTGCTGCTCGGTGAAGATGGTGTTGTCCTGGCCGCGGGCCATGTCCTCCGCGAGCTCCTCGCGGGCGGCGGTGGCGAGCTCCTCGGCGCCGTCGTCGACGACATAGACGAGTTCGGTGCCCAGTGCCTTCATCCCGCGCAGCTTATCCACGCAGGCGTGGTTGTCGACGACGGCGGTGAAGGTGTAGCCGCGCTCGGCGGCGATGACGGCGAGACCCAGGCCGGTGTTGCCGGAGGTGGACTCGATGATGCGGCCGCCGGGGCGCAGTTCGCCGCGGGCCTCGGCGTCGAGCACCATCTGACGGGCCATGCGGATCTTGGCGGTGCCGGTCGGGTTGTACATCTCCAGTTTGAGGAGCAGCCGGCTGCCGTTCTCGGTGCGGCACAGCTCGAACAGCGGGGTGTATCCGATGAGGTCGGATATGCGGGAGACCACGGCGGGGCGCGTCAGTGCCTCGTTCATGGGGAGAGCTCCTGTGGCAGGCGGGGCGGAGGGATGTCAGCAGGCGGGGCGGCGGTCCAGGCGCCAGCGCGGCCGCCCGCCGGTGTCGTCGAGGACGACCTTGGGCGGCAGCGGCAGATCGTGGAACGGCGACTCGTTGGAGTCCATCTGGTACCCGGCGGTGTTGGGGTAGACCAGCAGGTCACCGACCGAGGGACGGGTGGGGAAGGGGATTTTGCGCCAGGTGAGCAGATCCGACTCCAGACAGCTCGCACCCCCCACGGCCGCGGGGAAGGCCCCGGTGCCGGCCGGGTCGGGCCGTGCCCGCCCGTCCGGGGTCACCAGCACCGGGTCCGGGAGGTACTCGCTGTTGAACCACTGTTCGGAGAGGCTGAGGCTCGTCCCGTCGACGGTGAGGATCCCGTACCCGTCGCGGTCCTTGACCCCCTGGACGCGGAAGACGGAGGCACCGGCCCGGTCCAGCAGTGCCCGCCCGGGCTCCATCAGCACGAGGGTGCCGGTCTCGCGGAGTCTGCTCGCCAGGCTGTCGTGGCCGCCCTCGGGGACGGCGGACAGGACGGCCCGCAGGGCGTCCGCCCCGGCGACCGGCGAGTGGTACGGGTAGAAGTCGGGGGCCGAGAAGGCCTTGCGGGCGTGGTAGTGCTCGGGCCGCTGCGCCGCCAGGAAGGCGTGCCAGTCGTCGGCCGCCGCGTAGTCGACGGCGAATCCGCCGCCGATGCTGATCCGGTCGGCCTGGAGCCCCATGACGCGGGCCTTGAGGCAGAGGTCGACGAGCTGCCCGGCGAGGTCGGCGCGCGGCTGCGTGGCGTAGCCGGACAGATGGAAGCTGAACCCCTCCATCCGGACGGCGTCGCCCGCCCGTACACACCTCTCCAGCGCCTGGGCCAGCTCGGCCTCGTCCATACCGAAGCGGCTGTGGGGCTGCGCCGGGGGGAGCCGGCGCAACAGCAGCCGGGCGGGGCGGACCGCGCCGGTGCGCGCCAGCGCGATGAGCCGGTCCAACTCGTCGAGGCAGTCGACGGCGGTCAGGGCGCCCTGGAGGACGGCGATCCGCAGCAGTTCCTCGTTCTTGGCCGGGCCGGTCACCACGACGTTCTCGCCGCGCACTCCGTGGCCGAGGACCTCGCGGAGTTCGCCGAGGCTCGCGACGTCCACTCCGGTGCCGGTGGCCGCGCAGCGTTCGATCCACGCGGCGGCCTTGTTGGCCTTCTTCGCGTAGTACACGCGCCCGTCCACCCCGGCCTCGTCCAGCGCCGTCCGGAAGGCGGCGAGGTTGTCGTCGAAGCGGTGCGGGAGCAGGAAGTGGAAGGGGCCGCCGAAGGCGTGGGCCAGCTCGTGCAGCAGACCGCTGTCGAGGACCGCGTCCGTCTGGAGGTCGGGGTGCGCGGGCAGCGTGGGCACGAGGGGGAGGGGTATGCCGGTCACCGCCACAGCGGCACCCGCGTTCCCAGGCCCAGCTCGATGGCGAGCTGCGCGAAGCGGTGGCCGAGGGCGATGTCGGTGACGACCAGGCCGCTGTTGTAGGCGAAGATCCGCTGTTCCGGTGCGGTGCGGCCGGCCGCGGCGCCCGCGAGGACCGGGGGGAACTCGGTGTCCACGGCGGGGAAGTTGCCGTCGGCGTCCGCCATGTCGGTGCCCGTGACCTTCATCTGGGCCTCGCTGGTGGCCACGACGCGGTCGGCGCGGAGCAGGGTCGAGGGGGCCAGCCCGTGGCCGACGAGGATCGACAGCGCGCCGGGCTTCAGGTCGTCGGCCTCGATCGCCGCGGGGGTGTGGGCGCCCGCCGTGGCCACGATGACGTCGGCGTCCGACGCGGCGGCCCGCGCGTCGGTGACGATCTCGACGTCCCGGTCGGGGAAGTGGGCGCGCAGCTGCGTCCGGACCGCCTCGATTCCTTGGGGGTGGGTGCCGAAGAGCATCAGCCGGTCCAGGCCGGGCAGCGTGGTGAGCAGGAACGGCAGGGCCAGCCGCCCTTGCGTGCCGGTGCCGATCACCAGGGCGCTGCGTGCCCCGGGGGCGGCGCACTCGCGGGCCAGCAGGGCGGAGACGGCCGGGGTGCGCAGGGAGCCGATGCGGCCGCAGTCCATCATCGCCACGGGCAGGCCGGTGACGTCGTCGTAGAGCGTGAGCGAGGTGTAGTAGTGCTGCTCCTCGCGCCCCTTGTGCAGGCCGTGCTTGTACGAGGTCTTGATGGCGACGACGTCGCGGGAGCCGTCGCGGCCGAGCATCGCGTACGAGACGGAGTGACCGTCGGAGGGCTTGACGGTGAGCTTGCGCGGATTGTCCGACCGGCCGGCGGCCAGGGTGCGGTAGGCGCCCTCCACCGTGTCGACGACGTCGGTGAGGCTGATGTCGATGCCCGCGAGGTCGCTGGTGGACAGCAGGCGCAGGGTCGTGTCGTCGGCGGGTGTGCCGGCCGTGTCGGATATGCAGGGGTCGCCGGTGGCGGCGGTGATGTCGGTCATGTCTCGCTCCTCGTCTGCTGGTCGTCGGGAAGGGGGGTCAGGCGGCGTGGGCCTCGACGGCCGCCTGGCCGTAGCCGTGCTCGGCGGCCTCGGCCGGGGGACGGGTGTCGCGGCCGAGGACCCGTACGGAAGCGCGCTTGAGCCAGCGGTCGGTGCCGTCGTAGCGGGCCTTGAAGGGAACCCTGCCGTGCACGACGAGGTCGTTGTCGACGACGAGGACCTCGCCGGGGGCCAGGCTCACCGCGACCGAGACGCGGGCGAGTTCGGCCTCCAGGCGCCGGTAGGCGGCGCGGTGCCCGGGCGTGGCCCGCTCCAGCGGGGTGTAGGCGGGGTCGAAGCGCAGGGTGAGGCCGTCCGCGGAGCGCCACAGGGTGGGGACGTCCGGCGGGAGTCCCTCGAAGCCGCGCGCCTCGGTGTAGGCGTCGTCGGGGAGGATCGGCAGCGCGGGGCGGGCGAGGGTGTCGAGGTCGGCGTCGTCCAGGCGTACCTTGCGGATGCTCGCGGCGGTGGTGGCGATGTGGTCGTGGTTGCGCATGCAACCGAGCATCAGCAGATGGGCGCGGCCGGGGTGGAAGGCGTCCTCGGTGTGCGGGCTGAGGAGGACGTCGCTGCTGGCGCCGGTCTGCTCCTGCTCGTGACCGGGGGCGGGGACGATGTTGTGGACGAACCGTCCGTTCTGCTGACCCTGCCAGGCGATGGGGTCGCCCATGACCGTGGCGAGCAGCAGCATCACGATGTCGTGGACGGCTCCGCTGTCCCCGGCGGTGGCCCAGCCCGCGGGCGTCGGGCCGATGCCGGTGTCGTCGACGGCCAGGCCGCGCAGCACGAACAGGCCGTCGTCGGTGTCGACGGGCCGCAGTTGGTGCCGGATCGGCTCGCTCAGGTCCGCGGCCGATCCGGCGACGCGGGCGAGGAGTTCGGGGGAGGTGGCGGAGGTGCCGAATTCGGTGAGGATCTTCGCGGCGGCCCGGTGGAGTTCGGCGGCCGAGGCGGCATCGAGCAGGCGGACGGGTGCGGCTCCCGTGCTCATGGCGAATTCATCCGTTTCGTGGGGTAGGGGCGGAGGTTCCGTTTCCGGGTGCGGCGCAGGAGGTGCCGTAGGGCAGGGCGGAGCACGCTCGACGCCCTGCGAGGGGGGTGCGGCTGTGGCGGAAACGCGGCAGTCGACGTCAGCGGTTGCCGAGGAAGCTACCATCGAATTTAGGTAAGGCAAACCTTACCCAGAGGTAGTCCGCTTCGCCCGATTTTCAGTAATTGGCGGGGGAAAAACGAGAGTTGACGGCGATTCAGTTTTCGTTTCATTGCTCACGCACAGTTGCGATCAGGGCTCGTTTTAGGGTAGCCAAACCTAAGTAAGAACAACTGCAGTGGAACGAGGACCACGTGAATTGGACAAGGCGCCAGGCGCTGTGGGCCGGCGGGGGCGTGGGTGCGGCCGCGCTGCTCGCCGCCTGCGGGGGCGGCAAGGACGACACGGCCTCCTCATCGGCGGACTCCGCCGGTGGCACACCCCGGAAGGGCGGCACGCTCCGCATCGGCGCGCTCGGCCGCGGCTCCGCAACCACCCGCGACCCGCACGGAGTTCAGGGCAACGAGAGCGACTACCTGATCATCGCCCTGGTCTACGACACCCTCACCGCGCCGGGCCTCAAGGACAACACCGTCGGCCGCCTCGCCTCCGGCTGGAAGTCCTCCGACGACCTCAAGACCTGGCGCTTCACGATCGCCAAGGGCGCCACCTTCCACGACGGTTCGCCGGTCACCGCCGACGACGTGGTGTGGTCGCTGCGCAGACTCCGCAACACCCCCGCGGGCGCGGGCCGGCTGCCGGGCATCAAGGCGGAGAACATCACCGCCGACGGCAAGGACACCGTCGTCCTCGTCTCCGACGACGCCAACGCCGATCTGCCCCTGCTCACCCGCCTGTCGACGTTCGTCCTCAAGAAGGACACCTCCGACAAGGAGATCGCCAAGGCCCCCGGCACCGGTCCCTTCAAGCTCGACTGGTTCCGCGGCGGCAACGCCCGTCTGCTGCGCAACGACAAGTGGCACGGCGGACCGGTCCACCTCGACGCCATCGAGGTGACCATGTTCGAAAGCCCCCAGGCCATGGCCAACGCGCTGCTGGGCGGCCAGATCGACGTCGCCTCCAACGTGGGCGCCGTCGCGGCCCGTACCGCCGCCTCGCGCAAGGACATCCAGGTCACCCGCCGCCCCAACGACATGGCCATGCCCATCGTCATGCGGACCGCCGAGGGCCCCTTCGCCGACCCCAAGGTTCGCGAGGCCATGAAGCTCGTCGTCGACCGCGAGGCCATGGTCAAGCAGGTCCTCTCCGGCTACGGCACCGTGGCCAACGACATCCTCGGCACCGGCGACCCCGCCTACGCCAAGGACGTCCCCCAGCGCCGACGCGACCTCGACAAGGTCAAGAAGCTCCTGGAAGAAGCCGACTTCGACTTCTCCAAGACCTACGAGCTCGTCACCACCGAGGACATCGCGGGGCTCGCCGAGTCCGCGACCCTGTTCGCCACCCAGGCCCGCGAGGCCGGCATCAAGATCAAGGTCGTCAAGCAGGAGTCCGGCGCCTTCTACGAGAAGACCTGGCTCAAGGGCGACTTCTACACCAACTACTGGGGCACCAACGACTCCGTGGTCTTCTTCGCCTCGAAGACCATGGTGACCGGCGCCGGGCAGAACGAGGCCGGCTGGTCGGAGAAGCAGTTCGACGACACCTACCGCAAGGTCATCGGCACCGCCGACAAGAAGGCCCGCGCCACGTCCCTGCGCGAGCTCCAGCAGATCGAGCACGAGAAGTCCGGCTATCTGCTGTGGGGCATGGCCGACGGCATCGACCTGGCCGCCGCCAAGGTGCGCAACCTGCCCAAGCTGCCCGGCTACGGCCGGGTCCAGCTCGAGAACGTCTGGCTGTCGCGTTGAGCGAGGCGGAGATAGCACGGGCCGAGGCCGCCACCGACAGGGTGGCGGCCTCGGCCCCGCGCCGTGCCGTGTCGCTGGCCGCCCGTGCCGGTGTCGTGCTCGCCAAGCGGGCCGCGCTGCTGTGCGCCCTGCTCGCCGTCGTGTTCGCCGCGATCGAACTGCTCCCCGGCGACGCGGCCTCCGCCGCCGCGGACCGGGGCGAGAGCGCCGCGGACACCGCCGCCCGCCGCCATCTGCTCGGCCTGGACCGGCCGTTGTGGGAGCGGTTCGGTGACTGGATGACGGCGCTGCCCACCGGCGACCTGGGCACCTCCGCAGGCGGGGAGCGCGTCACCGACCTGCTGTCCGCCCCCCTGCCCAACACCCTCCTCCTCGGCGGCGCCGCCTTCGCCCTGACCCTCGTCTCGGCCCTCGCCCTGGGCTGCTGGGCGGCCGCCCGGCCCGGCGGACCGGTCGACCGCGTCATCGGCTTCGCCTCCACCGTCACCCTGGCTCTGCCCGAATTCGTCGTCTCCGTGGGCCTGTTGCTGCTCCTGTCGCTGTGGACCGGCTGGCTTCCCGCCGCCACCATGACCACCGCGGACGGCTCACCCGCCTCCTGGACCATGCTGATCATGCCGGTCCTGGCCCTCGCCGTCCCGCAGATCGGCTGGAACGCCCGTATCGTCCGCGGCGCCCTGGCCGACCAGGCCGCGGCACCGCACGTGATCGCCGCCCACCTCGACGGACTGGCCCCCCGCCGCGTGCTGCTCCGCCACGCCCTGCCCGGCGCCTGGCCCGCCGTCGCCACCGGCGCCGCCACCTCCACCGGCATGCTGCTGGGCGGCGCGGTCGTGGTGGAGACCCTCTTCAACTACCCCGGACTCGGCACCGTCCTGGCCGGATCCGTCGCCGACCGCGACACCCCCGTCATCGCCGGGGTCGTCGCCTGCACCGGAGCCGTCATCAGCCTCGTCCTGCTGGGTGCGGACCTCGTCCGCGCCCGCACCCTGGGAGCCCGCCCATGAGCGCCGACGCCCTCGCCACGCCCCGGCCCCGCCGCCCCCGGGCCCGCATCCTCGTGCGGGTGGCGCCCGGCCTCCTGCTGACCCTGCTCGCCCTCGCCGGACCGCTGCTCGCGCCGCACCCCCTCGACAAACCCGTCACCGCCCCCTACGCCGAACCCGGCGGCCCGGCGGCCCTCGGCGGCGACCAGCTCGGCCGCGACGTGCTGAGCCGGATGCTGCACGGCGGCAGCGAACTCATCGGCAGCGCCCTGGTCGTGGCCCTCCTCGTCACCACCCTCGCCACCGTGCTGGGCTGTTTCGCGGTCCTGCGGCCCACCCTCGGCAGGCTCGTCGAGCGCGGCGCCGACCTCGCCATCCTGCTGCCACCGGTGCTGGGCATGATGCTGCTCGCACTGGCCTGGCCCGGCGGCGGACGCCTCGCCGTGATCGTCGCCGCCGTCGCCCTGGGCGTCCCCTACGCGGTGCGCGTCGTCGCGAGCGCCGCCGCCCCCGTCGCCGCCTGCGGCTTCATCGAGGCGGCCACCGCGAGCGGGGAACGGCTGTGGCACCTGGCCCTGCGGGAGATCCTGCCCAATCTGCGCGCCACCGTCCTGGCCCTGTTCGGGCTGCGCTTCGTGGCCGCCGTCTACGTCATCGCCATGGCCGGATTCCTCCAGCTGGGGCCCCAACCACCGGAAGCCGACTGGGCCCTGATGATCCGCGAGAACGCCGCCGGCGCCCTGCTCAACCCCTGGGTCGTCCTCGCGCCCGGCGCCGCCATCGGCCTGCTGGCCGTCAGCGTCAACCTCGCCGCCGACGCCCTCGCGCCCACCGCGGGACGTCACGCGGTGACCGCCCGATGACCCCGGCCGACCCCACGCCCCGTACCGCGGAGGAGCCCCGCCCGGCCATGACCGACAACCCGACCGCGGTACGGGTCACCGACCTGTCCGTCCACCTGCCCGACGGCCCCGAACTGCTCGCACGCACCACCCTCACCCTGCGCCGCGGCCGCGTGAGCGCCCTCACCGGCCCCTCGGGCTCCGGCAAGACCACCCTGCTGCGCGCCGTCATCGGCGACCTCCCCGGCGGCGCCCGGATCGCCTCCGGCACGGTCGACGTGCTCGGCCACGACGTCTTCGCCCTCCCCGCGGACCGGCTGCGCGACCTCCGCCGCCACAAGGTGGCCTACGTCGGCCAGGATCCCGGCTCCGCCCTCAACCCCCGGATGCGCGTGGCGCGACTCGTCGCCGAGACCGCCGTCGACCCCTCCCCCCGGGCGGTCCTGGGCCTGCTGGCCGAGTGCCGTCTGCCCACCGGCACCGGGCTGGCCGACCGCCGCCCGGGCGCCCTCTCCGGCGGTCAGCAGCGCAGAGTCGCCCTCGCCCGGGCGCTCGCCCGCGAGCCCGAGGTCCTCCTCCTCGACGAGCCCACGGCGGGGCTCGACACCGCCCTGCGCGACGAGATCGCCGACCTGCTGTGCCGCCTCGCCGCCACCCGGAACCTCGCCGTCGTCCTCGCCTGCCACGACCCCGAACTCGTCGAACGCTGCGCCGACGACGTGATCGACCTCGGTACGGCCCGCGCTCCGGCGGCACGTACCGCCGTTCCCGTCCCCGCGCCACGGCGGTCCGGCACGGAGCGCCCCGCCGCCGACGCGACCGCCGCCCCGGGCCCGGGCCTGGCCGCCCACGGGATCGAGGTGGGCTTCACCCAGGGCGGGCGGGCCCACCGTGCCCTGGCCGGGGTCGACTTCGCGGCGGCGCCCGGTGCCGCCACGGGGATCGTCGGCCCCTCCGGCTCCGGCAAGACGACCCTGCTACGGGTGCTGGCCGGACTGCAACGACCCGCCGCCGGAACCCTCACGCTCGACGGGCGGCCCCTTCCGGCGACCGCCCGCGCTCGCGCTCGCGACCGACAGCGCCGCATCCAACTGGTCCCGCAGAACCCACTCGGCGCCCTCAACCCCACCCGCACCATAGGAGCCACCCTCGCCCGGCCCCTCCGCCTCCATCGGACCACGCCGAAGCCGGACATCCCCGGACGCGTCACCGAACTCCTCCACGACGTCGGCCTGCCCGCCGACTTCGCCGGGCGCTACCCCCACGAGCTCTCCGGCGGACAGCGTCAACGCGCCTCCATCGCCCGGGCCCTGGCCCCCGAGCCCGACGTCCTCCTGTGCGACGAGGTCACCTCCGCCCTCGATCCGGACACCGCCACCGCCATCATGGAGCTGCTCACCCGGCTCAGGACCGAACGCGGGCTGACGCTCGTCCTCGTCAGCCACGAACTCCACCTCGTCGCCGCCTACACCGACACCGTCCACCTCCTCGAGGCGGGGCGCGTCGAGGCCACCGGCCCCACCGGGAAACTGCTGTCGGCGGTCCGGTGAAGACAGCAGGAGCGGGGATGTGCGCCGACGGAGTGCAGGTGAGACCGAAGGGGAGGCGACCGTGTCATCGCCTCGCGCCGGATGCCGGCGCGAGGCGATGGCGCGGAACGCACCCGCGAGAAGCGGAAACCTGGTCGCCGGGCTCCGTCCCCTCCTACCATGACCGGTATCCGGGGGAGAGGGTGGGGCAGTGGCGCGCAGAACCACGGATCCGGGGGGCCGGGTCGAGAAGGCCGTCTCCTGGACCATCAAGAACCTCGACGGCGTCGTCGCCACCGGCGCCGCCCTCATCATCGGCCTGCTGGACATCTTCGACCAGAACGTCGACGACAACGTCACCTCGGGCGCGACCTTGTTGGTCCTGGCCGCGCTCGTCTTCGGGACACTGACCGAGCGGCGACGGCGGATCGCGGACATCCGCGAGGCGACCACCGGCACCCGGCACGCGCTCGAAGACCTCACCATGGTGCGGTCGTTGTCCGGAGCCGAGCTCGAACGGGCCCTGGAGCAGGCGCGCCAGAACACGGACCACTGGATCTTCAAGGGTGGCACCGGTACGTATCTGCGCGCCGTGACCCTCCCGGTCTGTGTCCGGGAAGCGCAGCGCCAGCGGCGCTCCCTCGCCATGAAGATCGACATCGTCAACCCGGCCGACGACCAGGCGTGCGCGGCGTACGCCCGCTTCCGGCAGACCTTCGCCCACCGGCTGGACGTCGTACCGCCCGACGCCTGGAGCGCCGACCGGACCCGCAAGGAGTCCTTCGCCACCGTGCTCGCCGCCTGCTGGTACCGGCAGCGGCTGGACACCCTGGAGATCGGCGTCCATCTGTCCTCCGTCGTGCCCACCCTGCGTTTCGACCTGTCCGCTTCCTGCCTGATCATCACTCAGGACGACCCCCGCCGGGTCAATCTGCTGGTCGAGCGGAACCGGCCGCTCTACGACTACTACGTCACCGAACTCCACCAGAGCCGGGAGCAGGCGGTCACCCTCGACCTGATCCGCACCGAGCCCCTCGGCGAGGAACCGACGGTCGACGAGGTGTACCGGCTCTTCGACGGGCTCGGGCTGCCCCTTCCCGCCGCGTTCACCGACCGGGACGTCAGCGACATCATCGACAAGGCGCTGCACCCGGAGAATCCGTACCGGAGGTGAGCTTCGAGTGCGCAAACCCGTGGACTACCGGCTGTTCGAACGGGCCGTGGACAGAAGCGAGGCGGTGGCGGGGCTGTTCGAAGCGGCCACCTCGGCCCTCGACGAGATCGCCTCCGGACGGCGCGAGCTGCACGCCGTCCGCCACCCGCTCGGATTTCTGTGCCTGCCCGTGGAGCGCGACGGCGACCGCGGCGTCTGTCTGCACGTCTTCGGCGCCGGCATCCCCCGCGAGGCCGGTCCGGAAGCGGCACCTGCCACCCCGCCCGTCCACTCGCACAGCTGGGAGTTGACCAGCTGTGTGCTGTACGGGAGCGTGGGCAATCTGCGGGTGCGGGTGCGCGAGCGCCCGGAAGTACCCACCCACCGGGTCTTCGAGGTGCGCAGTGATCCCGCCGGGGTGGACGACATCAGGCCGACTTCGCGCCTGGTGAGCTGCGAGCCCGGCCTCGAACAGACCGTCGTCGGAGGGGAGATCTATACCCTCCCGGCGGGTGAGTTCCACACGTCCGTCATACCGAGCGGCAGCTCCGCCGCCACACTGTTGCTCGGCCGTTCACGACCCGGGCGCTTCGACCTCTCCCTCGGGCCGGTGCACGGCCGGGGCCACCGGATGGTACGACAGACATGCGACGCCGCTCAGACGGCCCGGACAGCCCGCACCGTCCTCAGGAGGATCGATGCGCCTCACCCCCGATAGCGCAGACGGCCGGGCCGCGGCCCATGACCCGGACGCCCCCGACGGGGAGTTCGCGGGGCACTTCGCGGCCGAGCGGCGACTGGCCGTCGCCGCCGCGCGGGAAGCGGGCGCGCTGCTGCGCTCGCGCTTCCAGGACGACTACGGCATCCGGGCCAAGGGCGACCACGGCGACGTGGTCACCGAACTCGATCTGCTGGCCGAGCGCCTGGTCGTCGGGCGGATCCGGGACGGCTTCCCGCACGACCGGATCCTCGCCGAGGAGGCGGGCACGCTGGACGGCGACACCACCGGAGAGGCCCCGCTCCGCACCTGGCTGGTGGACCCGCTCGACGGCAGCAACAACGTCGTCATCGGGCTGCCCGCCTACGTCGTCGGCATCGCCCTGTGCGTCGACGACGCGCCCGTGGTCGGCGTGGTGCACGATCCCGTCACCGACCGGACCTGGACCGCCCTGACCGGCCGCGGCGCCTACGGGCCGCACGGGAGGATGCGCTGCCCCGCCAGGCCGCTGTCGCCCGCCGGGCCGTTGCTCGCCTGGACCCAGGGGCACGGCGTGGCGCGCGACGACCGGGCCGCGCACGGTCTGAAGGAAGTGCTGGAGGCCCGCTCCCGGCGGTTGCTCCAGCTCTGGGCGCCGCTGCTGACGTGGTCCATGCTGGCCCGCGGCGACATCGACGGCTTCGTCGGCTACCGCGCGGAGGCCATCGACCTGCCCGCCGGCGCGCTGCTGGCCGCCGAGGCGGGGCTGGAGATCCGGACCCTGGACGGGCGGCCCTTCCACCCCGGTGTGACGGGGCCGGACACCGACCGCAGCTTCGTCGCGGGCCGGCCCGGTGACCTCCCGTACCTCCTGGACCTGGTCGGGCGGAGCACGGCCGACGGCGCGCGCTGAGCGGCTGCCCGGGCGCCTTGGCTCATCGCGTCGCCGCGAGCGCCGCCACGGACGCGAGGACGGCGCCGGTCGCCAGCACCGCACCGGTACCGAGGAACACCTTCAGAGAGACCTTGACCCCCTGGGCATGGCAGCGCTCAAACCACAGCAGTGTGGCCAGTGAGGCCCAAGGGGTCACCACCGGGCCCACGTTGGTGCCGATGAGCAGGGCCAGCAGCTGGTCGTGGTTGTCCACCGGAACCGCCGACTCCGCGGCCAGGTACACCGGCAGGTTGTTCAGCACGTTGGACATCCCGCCGCCGACCGCCCCCGCCCGGAACATCCCCAGCAGCCCGCCGTCCGTCCCCATCGCCGCCGACAGCGCGTCGTGCAGGCCGTTGACGTTGACCGTCTCCACCACCAGGAACAGCCCCGGCACCAGGACCAGCAGCCGCCACGGGATCAAGGACGGCCGCAGCGCGGACCGCTGCCGCACCACGAAGGCCGCGGCCGCCACCAGCGCCGCCGCCGCCGACGCCATCCACAGCGGGATGTCGGCGAGCAGTATGGCCAGCAGGAAACCCGCACAGGCCAGCCCGCAGACCCGGAAGAGCACCCGGTCGGCGGGCCGGTGAGCCGCCGGTGGCACGTAGCCGTCCGAGCCGCGTCTGCCGCGCCGCCAGAAGAACAGCCACAGACAGCCCATCGTCACCGCGACGGAGACCAGTTGGGGCGCCCACATCCTCGCGGCCAGGCCCGCCGGGGACAGCGCCACCCGGTCGGCGGCCAGCAGATTCGTCAGATTGGACACCGGCAGCAGCAGACTCGCCGTATTGGCCAGCCAGACCGTGGTCATCGCGAGCGGCACGGCCGCGATCCCCACCCGTGAGGCCAGTGCCAGCATGACCGGCGTCAGCAGCACCGCCGTCGTGTCCAGATTGAGGGTGATCGTGGTGAGGGAGGCGAACACCACGCACAGGACGAACAGCGCCGGATAGCTCCCGCGCCCGGCGCGCGCCACCGCGGACGCCACGACGTCGAACACCTGGGCCCGGCTCGTGAGTTCGGCGAGCACGATGACCGTGCCGAGGAACGCCAGCAGCGGGGCGATGCGGACCATCGCGTCCCCGGCCGGCTCCGTCGGCAGCAGTCCCGTGGCAAGGCAGAGGAGACCGCAGGCCAGCACCCCCCCGGCCACCCAGTCCAATGCGTGCAGACGATGTATGGCGCGCACGGACAAGAGCATCGCACACACTTCGCACGAAAGCGGTGACCGCGAGTGACCTGACGCATAAGATGGGGTCCATGGTCCTACGCCAGGAACTCGCGGGACAGCAGCGGCCGTTGGACTTCTTCATCAGTTACTCGCCGGCCGACGAGCGCTGGGCGGCCTGGATAGCGTGGACCCTGGAGGAAGCCGGGTACCGCACCGTCATCCAGGCGTGGGACTTCGTGCCGGGGACGAACTTCGTCGACTTCATGGACCGCGGCGTCAGCGAGTCCGTCGCCGTCATCGCCATCCTCTCCCGCAACTACGAGCGCTCCCGCTACGGCCGGATGGAGTGGCAGGCCGCGCTGCGCGCCGACCCCGACGCCCCCGAGCGCAGACTGATCACCGTCCGCGTCGAGGACATCCCGGTCGAGGGCCTGCTCGCCACGATCACCTATGTCGACCTGGTCGCCGTCCACGACACCGCCGCCGCACGCGACCTGCTGCTCACCCGCGTCGGCCAGGCGCTGGACGGGCGGGCCCGGCCCGCCGAGCACCCCGGCTTTCCCGGCGGCCCGACCGCCGCCGGTGTCCCCGGCGCCATCGCGAGCATCCCGCGACCGCTCTCCGACCGGCAGCTCGGCAGTCCCGGCTGGGCGGGCCGCCGGCGCCCCGCGAGCCCGCCCGGCTACCCGCAGGCCGACGAGGAGAACCACGCCAGGGAAGCCGTCTCCGTGCTCCACCTGGCCGGTCCCGGCTTCGGCCGCGGCGCGGACCCCGCCGAACTCCAGGCCGCCGTCTGGGGCGACCTCGTCGAACTCACCGACGCCGGCGCCCCCGCCCCCGACCTCCTCGTCGTCACCGGCGACCTCACCGCCTCCGGCAGCCCGCGCGAATGCGACCAGGCGCTGACCTTCCTGACCGGACTGCGCTCCCGGCTCGGCCTCGCCGCCGACCGGCTCGTGGTCGTACCCGGCGGGCAGGACGTCAGCCAGGCCGCCTGCCGCGCCTATTTCAGCACCTGCGAAGCCGACGAGATGCAGCCCCGGCCGCCCTACTGGCCCAAGTGGCGCCACTACGCACGGCTGTTCCAGGAGCTCTACCAAGGCCTCGACGCCGTCTTCGACAGCGACCAGCCCTGGACCCTGTTCCCCGTCCCCGCCCTGCGTACCGTCGTCGCCGGGATCAACTCCTCGATGGCCTACAGCCACCGGCCCGACGACCAGTACGGCTGGCTCGGCCCGGAACAGGCGGCCTGGTTCGCCCAGGCCCTGCGCCCCTACGAACAGGAGGGCTGGCTGCGCCTCGGCGCCCTGCGCCACCCGCCGGGCGCCCTCCGGCCGCTCGACGGCGCCGCCCCGGTCCAGGCCCGCGAGAGCGGCCTCGGCCCCCGCCGGGGCCACGAAGGCGGCCCCGGTGTCGGCGGCCGCCGCCCCGGCACCGCGCCCCTGCGCGACAGCGACGTGCTCGCCCGGCTCACCGGCCCCCGGCTGCATCTGCTGCTGCACGGCCCCGCCGGCGACCCACGGGCCGCCGACGCCTCGCCCACCGCCGCCGCGCTGCCCCTCGCCTCCGGAGAGCTGCCCGTCCTCGGTGCCGCCGCCCCCGCCCGGCACCAACTCCTCCGCGTCACCCGCGACGGCCTCACCCGCTGGCCGGAGCGCCCCGGCCGGGAACCGTGGGAGTACGCGTCCGAGTGGCGCGGCGCCCGGCGTGCCTTCGGTCCGCCCCAGCCACCACCCGCCCCCGGCACCGAATCACCCGCGAACACCGGGGCCGTCCCCGGCGACCCCGGCCCACCGGTCGACGAGGACGGCGCCCGGGAGGCCGTTGCCGGGGCGGAGGCCCGGACCGTCGAGGGCCCGCTCGACGCCCTCATCGCACGCGTCGCCGACGTCTGCCGCATCCGGCACGAGGGCGTCCAACTGCGCCGCATCCCCGGCGACGTGCCCGGGCTGCTGGCCACCTGGACCGAGTCCGGCTTCGTCCGCCAGCAGCGGGTGGCCGTCCACGTCGGCACCCCCCAAACGGAGGACGTCGACCGCTTCATCGACCACATCTACGCCTCCGACACCGAGCCCGACGCCGAACTCGTCCACGACGGTCCACCACCGCCGCGCGAACTGCGCGAGCGCGCCCGCCGCCGGGGCGTCCTCATCCGCAGCTTCACCGAATTCCAGGGGCTGCTCGACCTGCGCGGCTATGTGGCCGCCCAGACCGAACGGCTGAGCACCGACCTCCAGTACCAGCCGGGCCTCTACCTCCCCCAGCGCTACCGCGAGATCGAACGCCTCGGCGGCGCGGAGCGCGACGGGCTCGTGGAGGACCTCCTGCGGCTGCTCGAAGCCGACCACGGCCGTTTCGTGTTACTCCTCGGCGACTTCGGGCACGGCAAGACCTTCGGCCTGCGCGAGCTGGCCCGCCGCCTCCCCGAGGAACTGCCCCACCTGGTCCCCCTGCTGATCCAGCTGAGCGCCCTCGACAAGGCCCACACCCTCGACGGGCTCGTCGCCGCACACCTGGCGAGCCACGGCGTCGACACCATCGACCTGCGCGCCTTCCGCTACATGCTCCGGCAGGGCCGCATCGTCCTGCTCTTCGACGGGTTCGACGAACTGGTCAACCAGGTCAGCTACGACCGGGCCGCCGACCACCTCCAGGTGCTGCTCGACGCCGCGGTGGACAGCGCCAAGATCGTGGTCAGCAGCCGCACCCAGCACTTCAGGTCCCAGGCCCAGGTGCTCACCGCGCTCGGCGAGCGCGTCGGGCTGCTCCCGCAGCGCCGCGTCCTCGCCCTGCAGGAATTCTCCCCGCAGCAGATCCGCACCTATCTCGTGAACCGCTACGGGGACGAGCACGCCGCCGACCGCCGGGTCCGGCTGCTGGAAGGCATCCCCGACCTGTTCTCCCTCTGCCGCAACCCCCGCCTGCTCAGCTTCGTCGCCGACCTCGACCACGAACGGCTGCGCGCGGTCGCGGGCGCGGGCCGCGCCCTCAGCCCCGCCGGGCTGTACGAAGAGGTGTTCACGTCCTGGCTCCAGTTCGAGGAGCGGCGCGGCCAAGGAAGCCCCGGCAGCCTCCCGGGCCTCAGCCTGCGCCAGCTCTGGCGGGCGGTGACGACCCTCGCCCTGCGTCTGTGGGAGAGCGGCGAGGGCGCCCTCCGCCTGGACGAGCTGACCGATGTGGCGGAGGTGCTGAGCGGGCTGGCGGACAGCAGGCTGTCGGTCAGCCAGGCCGCGCACGCCGTCGGATCCGGCAGTCTCCTGGTGCGCACCGACGAAGGCCTGTTCCAGTTCATCCACGGCTCCGTGGTCGAGTGGCTGGTCGCCCGCGAGGCCGCGACCCGGCTCGGCCACGGCGACCGGAGCGAGGTCGGTCTGCTCGCCCGCCGCCCGCTGAGCCAGCTGGCCGTCGAGTTCCTCTGCGACCTCGCCGACCACCGGGCCTGCCAGCAATGGGCGGAGCGGACGCTGGCCGACGGCACCGCCCCGGACGCGAGGGACCGCGCCTGCGAGGACGACGAGACCGCCAGGGCCAACGCCGTCAAGATCCTCAGCAGGCTCCGGGTGCCCGCGCACACCGATCTGCGCGGCGCCCTCCTCGCCGGCGAGGACCTCTCCTACCGCGACTTCTCCGGCGTCGACCTCACCCGCGCCGACCTCACCGACGCCAGCCTCGTCGGGGCCGACCTCTCCGGGGCCGTCCTGCGCGACACCCGCCTCACCGGCGCCCGGCTCGACGACGCCCATCTCACCGGCACGGATCTGCGCGGCGCCGACGTCCGCGGCGCCCGGCTGATCGGGACCGATCTGCGCGGCGCCCGGCTCGACGGCAGCCGCTGGCACCAGGCGGCTCTGATCAACGCCGAGTTCGACCCCGCCGCCCCGGCCACCCCCGAGCTGAGCACGGCCGCCATCGCGCCCGGCCTGTCCGCCGGCACGGGGTTCCGGCCCGCCGCGGTCGGCGTCCCGTACGGCTTCGACATGCGCACCAGCCGACTGCCCGAGCCCGTCTCCTACAGCCCCGGCGGCGAACTCCTCGCCCTCGGCAGCGAGGACGGCGGCGTCCTGGTGTGCGACGCCGCCACCGGCACCGCCCTGCGCACACTGCAAGGGCACATGGGCCGGGTCTACGCCGTGAAGTTCCGCGGCCGGGTGCTCGCCACCGGCGGCGCGGACGGCGTCGTCCGGCTGTGGGACCCCATCACCGGAACGTGCCGCCACCGGCTGGACGTCCACCCCGACGGGGTGTGGCCGGTCTCCCTCGACCCTTCCGGAGACCGCCTCGCCACCGGTGACGCCGAAGGCACCGTCACCCTCTGGGACGCGGCCGACGGGACGGTGACCCACCGGCTGCCCGGCCACCGGGCGCCCGTCTACACCGCGGTGTTCAGCCCGGACGGCCATCAGCTGGTCACCGGCGACGCGGCCGCGTCCGTCCGGCTGTGGGACACCCGCTCCGGCCGCCTCCTCGGCGAGCTCGAGGGCCACCGCGGGGCCGCCTACCGCGCGCGGTTCAGCCCTGACGGCACACTGGTGGCCACCGGCGACATGGGCGACGACGACCACGGCACGGTGCGGATCTGGGACGCCCGGAGCCTGCGGCTGCGCCATGAACTGACGGGCCACACGGGCCGCGTCTACACCCTGGACTTCCACCCGGGCGGTGGCCTGCTGGCCAGCGGCGACACCGAGGGGCGGGTCCGGCTGTGGGACCCGGTGGCAGGCACCCCCGCCGGGGCACCGCTGGAGGTCGCCGGGGCCGTGTACCAAGTGGTGTTCGACCCCGAGGGCACGGTGCTGGCGGCGGGCGGCAGCGATGGCGCGGTCCGTCTGTGGCGGGTCGCCCAGCGGCCCGAGGGCTGGTCGGTCGTGCCGCTGCGCCAGCGGCCCCCGGACCACCAAGGATCCGTCTGGGCCTGCCGGTTCCGCCCCGGCGACGGGATCGGCGCCCAGGAGTCCGGCCCCCTGCTGGTGACGGTCGGCAACGACGGCGTGGTGCGGCTGTGGGACACCTCGACCGGCCAGGGGCGGCGGATCCTCCGCGGCCACGGGCGCAAGGTCACCAGTCTGGCCTTCAGCGCCGACGGCAGCCACCTGGCGGCGTGCGGCAACGACGGCCTGGTCCGGCTCTGGGACCCCGCGACCGGCCGGCGCGTGCGCGAGCTGGTCGGCCACAACGACCGTCTGGTCTCCGCGGTGTTCAACCCGGCGGGGCCCGTCCTGGCGACGTCGAGCAGCGACGGCGACGTCTATCTGTGGAACGCCGCCACGGGCGGGTACCAGCGCGAGATCGACGCCGAGACCGACCATGTGTGGGCGGAGGGGTTCAGCGCCGACGGCGAGATACTCGCCACCGCGAACGACGACGACACCGTCCGGCTGTGGTACCGCAGCACCGGCGCCCGCGTGGCGACGTTCGCCCAGCACCGGGGGCGGGTGCGGTCGATCGCGTTCCGGGCGGACGGCTCCCTGCTGGCCACGGGCTGCGACGACCGGTTCGTCCGGCTGTGGGACCTCTCGAAGCACCGTCTGACCGCCGAGCTCGACGGCCACACCGACCGGGTCTACGCGGTGGTCTTCGGGCCCGGCGGCGACTGGCTGGCGAGCGCGTCGTGGGACGGGCAGGTCATCGTCTGGCGGGACGGCAGGCCCCGGCACCGGCTGGCCGGTCACTCGGGCAGGGTGTGGACCGCCGCGGCCCACCCGAGCCGCCCGCTGCTGGCCACGGCCGGCGACGACCGGGTCGTCCGGCTGTGGAACCCCCTCTACGGCTTCGAGACCGGCCGTCTCACCGGGCACACGGGCCGGATCCTCGCCGTCGCCTTCAGCCCCGACGGTTCGTTGCTGGCCAGCGGCGGCGAGGACGGCACCGTACGGCTGTGGAGCGTGCCCGCCGAGGGCGAACCGACACCGCGCGCCACGCTGATCGGCGTGCCGGGCGGCTGGGCGGCGCTGGCACCCTCGGGCGGCTACAAGTACGACGGCGACATAGCCGGTGAGTTCTGGCACGTCGTGGGGATGTGCCGGTTCGAGCCCGGCGAGCTCGACGACCATCTGCCGGGCGTCCGACGACTGGCGGCGGACGACCCGATCTGATCGATGAGCGAGGCGCGTCCTGGGCGCGCGCCATCGGCACGGCGTTGGCGGTCTTCCGGACCCAGGGCGCGGGGCACTTCATCACCGTCGCCTCCACGGCCGCATTGCGCATCGTGCCGACCGTGGCGGTGTACGCCGGTACGAAGGTCGCGGTCCGCGCCATCTGCGAAGGCTTGCGCCAGGAGGCCGGTGATTCCCTGCGGGTGACCACCGTCTCGCCCGGCGCAGTAGGCACTCCCTTCGCCGAGGCATCAACGAATCCGCAGGTCCGAGCACGGAACACGGAGATGCGGGACCGGATCGCGATCCCGCCGGAGGCGATCGCCCGAGCCATCGCGTTCGCCATCGAGCAACCTGCGACCGTCGGCATGAACGAGATCGTCATCCGGCCCACCGCCCAGAACTGATCGCGATCGAGTTCGAGGCGCATGTCCCACCCGGACCGTGAATCACGAGCTCAGCGGCGCAGGAGATACAGCCGCCAGAACATGTGCTCGATCGGGAGGATCTCGATGTCGTCGTAGCCGGCCCGCTGGGCGTACTCGCGGAATATGGGCGTCCGCATGACCGTGCCGGTGGCGGCGGACGGCTGCTCGGCCATGCCCGTGGGCAGGCAGTACAGCACGCTCACCCCGTAGAAGAACCGCTGGATCTCGTCAGCCGGTGCCTCGAACGTGTCCGGCACCCGCTCGTCGGCGATCAGCGCCACGCCGCCCTCCGCCGTGATCCGCCGGATGGTGCGGAGCACGTCGACCAGGCGGGCCATGTCATGGATCGCCTCGAAGACGGTGACCAGGTCGTAGCAGCCGGCGATGTCCGGATCGGCGGCGTCGCGCGCCCGGAAGTGGACCCGGTCCGAGACGCCCTCCGCCCTGGCGTTGGCGTGGGCGTCGTGGATGGCGGCGGCATCGAGGTCGTAGCCGTCGACGGTGGCCTTGGGGTAGGCCTTGGCCATCACGATGGTCGACCAGCCGGCGCCGCAGGCGATGTCGGCGATGCGCGCCGGTGGATCGGCGAGCAGCCGGGCGTGCACCTCGGGGACGGCGGGCAGCCATGCGTCGGCCAGCAGATGGAGGAACTGGGGCCGGTTGCCCGCGGCGATCATCTCGCGGACGTCGCTGCCGTACACGGCGGCCGGCACGCCGCCGCCGGTGCGGAAGGCATCCATCAGCAGACCGGTGCGCGGCTGCATCATCCCGCCGATCAGCCATCCGAGGAAGCCGAGGTAGTTGAGGCTGTCCCCGTCGAGCAGCACCTCGGCGTGCTCCGGCGGCAGCGTGTAGCGCCGCTCTCCGTCGGGCCGGGCCGGGTCGTCGACGTCCAGGATCCCCGCGGTGGCCTCCTGCTCCAGCCATTCCCGGGCGTACCGTTCGTGGATGCCGGCGGCGTCCGCGAGCCCGGGTGTGGTCAGCGGGCCGTGATCGGCCAGCGCCCGGTACAGGCCGAGCTTGTCTCCGAGGTATACGCAGACCAGCTCGAGTGTGCCGGTCCCCGCGTCGAACAGGCGCCCGACGAAGGCGTCCCGCCGATCGGTGTCGATCGGCGCCGATTGGATGGTCATGTCCTGTCACACTCCCGCCGCACGGGCCGCGCCCGTCGGCCGGCGCCGCGCGCCGGAGGGGCGCGACAGGGGCTCTCTCCATGGTCTGCCCGTCGCGGACGGGTGTCCACCGGCCGCCGGACCGGAGGGCGGGCGCGCCCGGCGTCACGGCCGCCGATGCCTTACGGCCGCCGATGCCTTACGGCCGCCGAT
This sequence comes from Streptomyces netropsis, assembly GCF_014203545.1. Classification (GTDB taxonomy): domain Bacteria; phylum Actinomycetota; class Actinomycetes; order Streptomycetales; family Streptomycetaceae; genus Streptomyces; species Streptomyces netropsis. The sequence goes on along the minus strand of NZ_JACHJG010000006.1, from coordinate 766 downwards.
GCCTTACGGCCGCCGATGCTTTACGGCCGCCGGCCCAGGAGGGCGACGAGGCGGTCCTGGACGGGGGAGTCCTCCGGCACCGTCACGGGCGGGTCGAAGATCCCCGCCCCCTGCCAGCTCTTCACCTGGGGGCCCACGATCTCGTACACGGCCCGGGCGAGCTCCTCGTCGAGGCGGTCGTCGCCGCCGATGCCGCGCGCCAGGTCCCAGGCGTGCACCGTGAGGTCGCCGACCATCTGCCACGCGTAGTCGCTCGCGGCGCCGATTCCGCCACTGGTGTGCACCTCGCCGTCCAGCGCGCCGGGCTCGTGGAAGGCCTCCCGCGACGCCGTGGCGGCCCGGTCCCAGGCGCGCCGGGGGTGGTCCCCGAGCACGTCACCGTCGAAGCGGTCCCCGACCTCGGCCAGGGTGGCTCCGCGCAGCAGCCACGGCGCCCAGAGGTGTTCGGCGGTCAGGTGGTTGACCAGGTCACGCACCGACCACTCGGTGCACGGTGTGTCCGCCGGCCACTGCCCCTTGTCCACCTCGTGCACCCGGCGGTCGAATTCCCCCATCGCCCTGTCGTACGCGTCGAGAAGTCGCATGTCTTCCAGTAGAACACCGGGGGGTGCGCGCCACCCGGGCGTCGGGGCCCGTCGGGGGGGGGGGGGGGGGGGGGGGCCGCCCCGCGGGGGGCGCGCGGGGGGGGGGGGGGGGGGGCGCCCGCGCCGGGGGGGGGGGGGGGCGGGCCGGGGGCCCCGCGGGCGCGGGGGGGGGGCGGCCGCGC
>NZ_JACHJG010000005.1:73725-525414 GCF_014203545.1 Streptomyces netropsis | reverse complement strand
CTTTCCTCCGGGCGCTTCCCTTCGGTATTTCGTGTTCCGACTCTATCAGATCCTTTTCCGTGCCGTTCCCGGCTCGAATTTCGTTTCCGATCCCCATCGGAGGGGTTTCGCCTTCTTGCTTTCGCTTTCCGGCGATTCCGACTTTATCAGATTCGTTCCGGCCGAGCTAATCGGCCTTTCCGCTTCCAACAAGGAGTCGAAGATGCTCGGTGTGAATTCAATTCACAGTCCGAAGCGATTCAGATACTAACGGTTGCGAGTGAACCTGTCCAGTTCGTTGCAACTGCTCGAATCTACCTCCCCAGTCATCCTGTGTCAACAGGTTTTCTGGGGCGAAGAGGACAGTAGCAGGTCAGCGGGGGTCGATGCACATCCGGCGGCACACCCATCGGTGTGGACGACGGCGCCTCCGCCCGAACCGGGCCGTCAGCTGAACGACGAGGGCGGGCTTTCCAGCTCCTCGAGCTCGATGCCCGGGGCCGAGAGAACCACGTCGCCGGCCAGGTGGACCGTGTGTTGCTCACCGGTGTCCAGGGCGCTGACCTGGTACTCGTCCACCTCCAGCGGGCCGTTGTCAGTGGCGTGTGCTGTCCTGCTGATCAGCGCCCACGACTGGTCGAGGGTGCGCGGGGCGAGGACGGGGGCGGTGAAGGCGACGAGTCGGACCCGGGTGGCTCCCCCGCCGGGGGACAGCCGGAGGAGGCGGGAGACGGCTACGTAGAAGGCCGGGGAGGTGCCGGTGAAGGTGTGGGCGGCGACGTTGCCCTCTGTCGCGTGCTCGCCGCTCGGGTCCGTGCGGACCCAGGTCACCCCGTCGAGCGCGGCGCCGCGCACCTGCCAGCTCGCGGCATGGAGCTGGAGGCGGATCGGGCGGCCGAGTTCGTCGAGGGTGAGGTCGACGGAACCGGAGTGGTCGCCGGAGGGGGCGGTGGTCTGGGAGACGTAGCGCCAGCCGGACGGGCCAGTGGCGCAGTGGAAGTGCTCTTCACCGAGGGGGGTGTGATCGTGCGGGTCGTGGAGGGAGTAGCGGCCGCGGGGCATGGTGGGGTCCTTGACGGGGAACGGGACAGGCCCCCGCCGAGGGCGGGGGCCTGGTACCGGCTGTGGGGCTACCGGCTTCTGGCGCGGGTGCGATCAGTAGCGGTAGTGGTCCGGCTTGTACGGGCCCTCGACCGGGACGCCGATGTAGGCGGCCTGCTCCGGGCGGAGCGTCGTGAGCTTGACGCCGAGGGCGTCGAGGTGGAGACGGGCGACCTTCTCGTCCAGGTGCTTCGGCAGCACGTAGACGTCGGTCGGGTAGGACTCGGGCTTCGTGAAGAGCTCGATCTGGGCCAGGGTCTGGTCCGCGAACGAGTTCGACATCACGAAGGAGGGGTGTCCGGTCGCGTTGCCCAGGTTCAGCAGGCGGCCCTCGGACAGCACGATGAGGACCTTGCCGTCGGAGAAGGTCCAGGTGTGGACCTGCGGCTTGACCTCGTCCTTGACGATGCCCGGGATCCTGGCCAGGCCGGCCATGTCGATCTCGTTGTCGAAGTGACCGATGTTGCCCACGATGGCCTGGTGCTTCATCTTGGCCATGTCGGCGGCCATGATGATGTCCTTGTTGCCCGTCGTGGTGACGAAGATGTCGGCGATCTCGACGACGTCGTCCAGGGTGGTGACCTGGAAGCCGTCCATCGCCGCCTGCAGGGCGTTGATCGGGTCGATCTCGGTGATGATGACCCGGGCGCCCTGGCCGCGCAGGGACTCCGCGCAGCCCTTGCCGACGTCGCCGTAGCCGCAGACGACCGCGACCTTGCCGCCGATGAGGACGTCGGTGGCGCGGTTGATGCCGTCGATCAGCGAGTGGCGGCAGCCGTACTTGTTGTCGAACTTCGACTTCGTCACGGCGTCGTTGACGTTGATCGCCGGGAAGAGGAGGTTGCCGTCGCGCTGCATCTCGTACAGGCGGTGGACACCGGTGGTGGTCTCCTCGGTGACGCCGCGGATCTCCGACGCCAGCTGGGTCCACTTCTGGGGGTTCTCGCCCAGCGTGCGGTTCAGGACGGTGAGGATCTGCGCGTACTCCTCGCTGTCCGCCGTGGACGGGTCCGGAGCGGCACCGGCCTTCTCGAACTCGACACCCTTGTGCACCAGGAGGGTGGCGTCACCGCCGTCGTCCAGGATCATGTTCGGGCCGCCGGTGGGGGTGTTCGGCCAGGTCAGCGCCTGCTCCGTGCACCACCAGTACTCCTCCAGGGTCTCGCCCTTCCAGGCGAAGACCGGGACACCCTGCGGGTTCTCGGGGGTGCCGTTCGGGCCGACGGCGATGGCCGCGGCGGCGTGGTCCTGGGTGGAGAAGATGTTGCAGGACGCCCAGCGCACCTCGGCGCCCAGCGCCACCAGCGTCTCGATGAGCACGGCCGTCTGCACGGTCATGTGCAGCGAACCGGTGACACGGGCGCCGGCCAGCGGCTGCGCCTCCGCGTACTCCTTGCGGATCGCCATCAGACCGGGCATCTCGTGCTCGGCGAGGGTGATCTCCTTGCGACCGAAAGCTGCCAGCGACAGGTCCGCGACCTTGAAGTCCTGGCCGGTGGAGGTGGTGGTCATACGGGCTGCTCCTCCTGAGGGGCGAGCGAGGGTGGGTACGGCCGTGCACGCGGTCAGGCTGCTGGACATTGTGGACACACTCGTCCCCTGGCCGCAGCGCAGTCCGTCGGAGGCCCTCTCTCCCTCGGCCGGTCCGTCGTGCGGGCCGCCCGACCGCCATCAGCAGCGACGTCTGGCTCTGGTCACGAATCTACACCGGGCTGCCCGGTGAACCCCAGCCCCGTTCGGCCTCCGTCGGGCGGAGCGACAGGTTCCGGCCGCTCAGCGACCCTGTCGGCGGCGGGATTTGAGAGCCGTATCGCTTTGCCCGGCCGGTCGCGTGTTGCAGGATGCGGTGAACGCGGGGGGACACAGCGCCCTCCCGTGCAACAAGTGGTGAGGAGATCCATGTGACCAGTCCAGCCGATCCCCCCGACGGCGCGGGGACGGGCGGGCCGAGGCTCAAGCTCCTCGCCGTGACCGCCTGCCCCACCGGGATCGCCCATACATACATGGCCGCCGAGAAGCTGGTGCAGGCCGCACAGGCGCTCGGTCACGAGATGAAGGTGGAGACCCAGGGGTCCATCGGCGCCGAGAACGTACTGTCTGACAACGATGTCATACAGGCGGACGGCATCATCGTCGCCGCCGACAAGGACGTCGATCTGAGCCGCTTCGCCGGCAAGCGGGTGCTGTCGGTCGGTGTCGCCGAGGGCATTCACCACCCGGAGCGGCTGATCGAGCGGGTCCGCAGCGCGCCGGTCCACCGAGGCGACGGGACGGGCGGCGGAGCGGGGCCCACGGCGACGGTCGGCGGGCCGGGCGGGGGCGGCGGGAAGCAGCGCGGCGTCGGCTACAAGGCGTTGATGAACGGCGTCTCGTACATGATTCCGTTCGTCGTCGTCGGCGGGCTGCTGATCGCGGTGTCGCTCGCGCTGGGCGGGCACGCGCAGCCCGACGGCGGTCTGGTGATCCCGGAGGGCTCCTTCTGGAAGCACGTCAACGACATCGGCGTCATCGGCTTCACGCTGATGATCCCGATCCTGTCCGGCTACATCGCGTACGCCATCGGCGACCGGCCCGCGCTCGTCCCCGGCATGATCGGCGGCTGGATCGCCAATACCGGCGCGCTGTACGGCTCGGAATCGGGCGCGGGCTTCATCGGTGCGATCGTCACGGGCTTCCTGGCCGGCTATCTGGTCGTGTGGATCAAGAAGGTCGAGGTCCCCCGGTTCGTCCGGCCGATCATGCCGATCATCGTCATCCCGGTCGTGGCGACCTCGGCGCTCGGTCTGTTCTTCATCTACGTCCTCGGCAAACCGATCGCGTGGGTCTTCGAGCATCTGACGGACTGGCTCGCCGGTCTGACGGGGACGAGCGCGGCGCTGCTCGGGGTGATCCTCGGCCTCATGATCGCGTTCGACATGGGCGGGCCGGTCAACAAGACGGCGTTCCTCTTCGGCGCGGGCCTGGTCTCCAAGAACCCGGAGATCATGGGCATGTGCGCGGCGGCCATCCCGGTGCCGCCGCTCGGTCAGGGCCTGGCGACGCTGATGCACCGGAAGCTGTTCAGCGAACAGGAGCGGGAGACCGGTCTGGCGGCGCTGTTCATGGGGTTCTTCGGCATTACGGAAGGTGCCATTCCGTTCGCTGCCGCACGGCCCGCCCGGGTGATTCCGGCGAACATGGTGGGCGGCGCGGTGGCGGGCGCCATCGCGGGGCTCGCGGCGGTCACGGACAGCGTGCCGCACGGCGGTCCGATCGTGGCCGTGCTGGGCGCGGTCGGTGGGGTGCCGATGTTCTTCATCGCCATCGCCGTCGGCGCGGCGGCGACCGCGCTGACGACGGTCACCCTGATGTCCGTGGGAAGCGGCACGACCGTGGGAAGCGGCATGCCCGTCGGAGGCGCCGCTTCGAGCGCGCCCCCCACAACCTCCACGCCCGCCCCGGTGGCGGCCGGGGCGCTGCCGGTCCCGGGCGTCGGCGAGGTGCTCTCCGGCTGTCTCACCGAGCTGACGGTGCGGCAGCGCCTCGTGGCGGACGAGAAGGAAGCGGCGATCCGTGAGATGGCCGAACTGCTCGCCGCCACCGGCAAGGTGACGAACACCGACGCGCTCGTGGCCACGGCCCTCGCCCGGGAGGCCCTGGGCACGACCGGGCTCGGCGAGGAGATCGCCATTCCGCACGCCAAGACGGATGCCGTCTCGGCTCCGATCGTGGGCTTCGCCCGGTCCGCCGAGGGCGTCGAGTGGGGCGCCCCGGACGGGACGAGGGCCCGGCTCATCTTCATGATCGCGGTGCCGGAGGCGGCCGCGGGCGATGTGCACCTGCGGATCCTCGCGCTGCTGTCCCGGAGGCTGATGGACCCGGGCTTCCGGGAGCGGCTGCTGGCGGCTCCGGACACCGAGGCGATCATGCGGGTGCTGGGCGAGATCCAGTAGGTCCCGTAGCGCGCGAAGGCCCCCGCGGATGCCGCGGGGGCCTTCGTTCATGCGTCGAGCGCCTCCCCCGGGGGGGAGGGCCGGGGCTCAGTGGAGGGCCGGGCCGCCGGGGGTGGTGGCGGGGTCCGCGCCCGCGGCAGCGGCGTCCGCGTCGTAGATGTCCGGCTCCAGGTAGATCACCCGGGCGATCGGGACGGCCTCGCGGATCCGTGCCTCGGCCGCGTCGATCGCCGCGGCGACCTGGGCGGCCGAGGACTCGGCCGGTACCGCGATCTTGGCGGCGACCAGCAGCTCCTCCGGTCCCAGGTGGAGCGTGCGCATGTGGATGACCCGGGTCACGGACTCGCCGTCGACGGCCGCGGTGCGGATCTTGGCGACGTCTTCGGCGCCGGCCGCCTCACCGAGCAGCAGCGACTTCGTCTCGGCGGCCAGGACCAGCGCGATCAGGACGAGCAGGGCGCCGATGCACAGCGTTCCGATGCCGTCCCAGACGCCGTCGCCGGTGCCCATGGTCAGCAGCACGCCGCCGAGCGCGAGCACGAGGCCGACGAGGGCGCCGAAGTCCTCCAGGAGGACGACGGGCAGCTCGGGGGCCTTGGCCGTACGGATGAAGGAGCTCCACGACTGCTTGCCGCGCAGCTCGTTCGACTCCTTGATGGCCGTGCGGAACGAGAAGCCCTCGGCGATGATCGCGAAGACGAGCACACCGACCGGCCAGTACCAGTTGTCCAGGTCGTGCGGGTGCTGGATCTTCTCGTAGCCCTCGTAGAGGGCGAAGACGCCACCGATGGTGAACAGGACGATGGAGACGAGGAATCCGTAGATGTACCGCTCGCGGCCGTAGCCGAAGGGGTGTTCCTCGTTCGCCTGCTTCTGTGCCTTCTTGCCCCCGAGCAGGAGCAGCGCCTGGTTGCCCGAGTCGGCCACCGAGTGCACGCCTTCGGCGAGCATCGACGACGAGCCGCTGAACGCGAACGCGACGAACTTCGCCACGGCGATGGCCAGATTCGCGCCCAGCGCGGCGACGATGGCCTTGGTTCCGCCTGATGCACTCATGTGTGCCTTTTGTCCCTTCCGCCCCTGGAATTGCTTTGCTTTTCCTTTACGGCGGGTCATTGTTGCAGCCGTAGGGCGGCAGTGCGCGTCAGGCCACCACTGTGGCGCGGAAGACGGTGGCCTCGCCGTGCAGGGCGATGCGCTCGTCGGCCCGTACGAAGACGGACTGGCCCCGGTCGAGGCGCAGTTCGGCGCCCTCGGCGTCCCGCAGTACGGCGGAGCCGGCGGTGCACAGCAGGATCTGCGCGGCGCCGGACGGCAGGACGGCCCCCGCCTCGGCACCGGGAGCGAGGACGTACCGGGAGAGCCGGAACTCGTCGATCGGCGTTTCGTAGACCTCTTCGCCCGCCGCGTCGGCTTCCGGGCGCAGGACACCGGGATCGCCGCTCTCGAAGCGGACGACGCGCAGCAGTTCGGGCACGTCGACGTGCTTGGGCGTCAGACCGCAGCGCAGCACGTTGTCCGAGTTGGCCATGATTTCGACCCCGAGGCCGTCGAGGTAGGCGTGCGGGACGCCGGCGCCGAGGTAGAGGGCCTCGCCGGGCTGGAGGCACACGTGGTTGAGGAGCATGGCGGCGATGACGCCCGGGTCGCCGGGGAAGTGCCGGGCCACGTCGGCGTACGCGGCGTACGCGTCCCGGTGCGGGCCGTCCTCCTCGGCGAGCCGTTCGGCGGCGTCGGCGGCCTGGGCGACGGTCTCGGCCATGACGGCGCGGTCGGCGGTCAGGACGGCGGTGAGGACCTCGCGCAGGGCGTCCGCCTCGGGGTGGGCGTGCAGGAGGTCGACGTACGGCTTGAGGGAGTCGACGTCGAGGGCGGCGAGCAGGTCGGCGGTGGCGGCGGGGTCGCGGAAGCCGCAGAAGCCGTTGAAGGGCGTGAGCGCGCAGATCAGCTCGGGTTTGTGGTTGGCGTCCTTGTAGTTGCGGTCCGGGGCGTCGAGGGGGATGCCGCGCTCCTCTTCGGCGGCGAAGCCGTCGCGGGCCTGGGCGAGGTCGGGGTGGACCTGGAGGGAGAGCGGGGCGGCGGCGGCGAGGACCTTGAGGAGGAACGGCAGCCGCGGCCCGAAGCGTCGGACGGCCGCGGTGCCCAGCTCGCCCTCGGGGTCGGCGGCGATCGTGTCGGAGAGCGCGTGGGGGCCGTCGCCGCGGTCGACACGGGAGGGGGCGCCGGGGTGCGCGCCCATCCACAGCTCGGCCCGGGGCTCGCCGGTGGGCGGGGTGCCGAGCAGATCGGGGATCGCGGTGGTGGAGCCCCAGGCGTAGGGGCGCGCGGTGTTGTCGAGGCGGTCCATGCGGCGGTTCCTGACTGTTCGTACGGCTGGGACCCGGCTGCGGGCGGGAGGCGAGCGCCCACGGCCTGAATCGCTTCTACTGGGCCTGGGGAACGCCGCTACGGAGTGCAGGCGAGCGTCAGGTAGACGGAGGCGAAATCCGTGATGGCGAGGAGTTCCGCGGCGGTCTCCAGGGGGCTGCTGCCCTCGGCGGCCTCCAGCTCGCTGACGGGCGTCTCGCGTTGCAGGGCCAGCGCGCGGGCGGCGGGTGAGGGTGAGGTGATCTCCTCTTCCCGGTCGCGGAGCAGGACGACGCGGGCGTGCAGTTCCTGGGAGTCCTCGACCCGGTCGCGGAAGAAGTCCTCGGGGTCCGCCCCGGCGGCGAAGGCCCCGGCGAGCAGGGTGCCGTGCGCGGTCAGCGCCTCGGGCAGCTCGGCGGCGAGGGCGGGGCGCCCGGCGAGCGCGGCGAGGACGGTCGAGAAGTGACGGCCCACGGCGGCGGACAGCTCGCCCTCGGTCCAGATGAGCGGGAGGGTGTCCGACAGCTCGGCCGCGAGGGTTTTCGCGGGGTTGCTGTAGGTGGCGATGGCGGGGCCGCAGCGCTCGGCGGTCTGGTCGAGGCGGTCCGCGAGCGCCTCCAGGGCGGTCGAGGGCACGTCGATCAGGCCGATGCGCCCGAGGAGGGCGAGCATCGGGGTGAGCAGGGACCAGAGGGTGCCGGGCCCGACGGGAAGGGCGGGGGCGCCCTCCGCCGGGGCACCGCCCGCCACGGTCTCGTACGGGGTGGTGGCCAGCGGGATCGCGAGGCCGCGGGCCTGGACGGTGGCGTCGGCGAGCGGGGCGCCCACGGGCGTCACGCAGGCGACGGAACAGCCGCGCCGGTAGGCCTGCTCGATGAGAAGGGCGAGGCCCGGCTCCGAGCCGTCCGGGCTGGCGACGATCAGCAGGTCGAGCGGCCCGGCCCAGCCGGGCAGCGTCCAGCGCAGGGCGCCCGGCGCGGGGGCGACCCCTGCCGGGCGGATCAGGGCGACGGGACAGCCGCCGCCCGCGAGCGCGGTGAGCAGGTCGGCGGTGCAACCGGCGGTGGGGCCGGGACCGGCGACCAGGACGGCGCGCGGCCGCCCGTCCGGTTTGAGGGCGTCGACGCCGGCCTCGGTCGCGTTGCGCGCGGCCGTACGGACCCGGGCGCCGCACTCGGCGGCACCGCGGAGCAGACCGTGGGTGTCGGCGCGGGACAGAGCTTCGGGGTCATCGAGAAGGGTCTCGTCGAACACCGTTGATCAGCCTCCGGTCGCCGTGGGATAAGCCATGCGGTGTGCCTGACGGGGTCAGGGTGACGGAGTCAGGCCGTGCGGGGATCAGGCGGGGCGGCGGGCCTCGTCCACGAGCAGGACGGGAATGCCGTCGCGGACGGGGTAGGCCAGCCCACAGCTCTGGCTCTCGCACACCAGCTCGGGGTTCGGCTCGGCGTCGGATTCCTCGCGGAGGGGGGCGTGGCACGCCGGGCAGGCGAGGATCTCCAGGAGACCGGCTTCGAGCGGCATGGGGTTCCCTTCGGAATGTGCGTTTCTGTGCGGCAAGCCTATCCGCTGCGCGGGGGCTTTGACCGATGCCGCTGTGCGGGGGCTTTGACCTTTGCCGGGTGCGGCGCCGTTTCCGCTGGCGCGGAGCCGAATCCGCTGCGCGGGGCTGTGACAGGTCGGTGCCGGGCCTCCGGGGGCCTTGTGTGGGGCTGCTTCGCTTTACGCCCCACACAAGGCCCCCTCCGACCCGCCCCCTCCTGCCGGTGGGGGAAGAAAAGAGCAGTGGGCGGCCCGCACCCGACAGACGCCCGGGACCACAGATGGTTTTTTCCCACCCACCCACGGGAGGTGGCGGGTCGGAGCAGGCCCCTTGTCGGGCGTAAAGCGAAGCAGCCCGACAAGGGGCCCGCGGAGGCCCGGCACCGCACCTGAACAGCCCCGCGCAGCGGACACCGGCACCGCGCCAGCGGCAACCGGCACCGCGCCAGCGGAAACGGCGGGACCGACAACCGTCAAAGCCCCGCGCAGCGGAAACCGCTACGCGCGGACGATCGCCAGGACCTCGTCGCGCACGCGCGCAACCGTGGCGGCGTCGCGTGCCTCGACGTTCAGCCGCAGCAGCGGCTCCGTGTTGGAGGCGCGGAGGTTGAACCACCAGTCGGCGGTCGTGACGGTCAGGCCGTCCAGCTCGTCCAGCTCCGCGCCGTCGGTGCCCTCGTACGCGGCCTTGACCGCGGCGGCGCGGTCGGCCTGGTCGGCGACGGTGCTGTTGATCTCGCCGGAGGCGGCGTAGCGGTCGTACTGCCGCACCAGCTCCGAGAGCGGGCCGTCCTGGCCGCCGAGCGCCGCCAGCACGTGGAGCGCGGCGAGCATGCCGGTGTCCGCGTTCCAGAAGTCGCGGAAGTAGTAGTGCGCGGAGTGCTCGCCGCCGAAGATCGCGCCGGTGCGGGCCATCTCCTCCTTGATGAAGGAGTGCCCAACCCGCGTGCGGACGGGCTTGCCGCCGTGCTCCTTGACGACCTCCGGCACGGACCAGGAGGTGATCAGGTTGTGGATGACCGTGCCGCCGGGGTGCTTGGCCAGCTCGCGGGCGGCGACCAGGGCGGTGATCGCGGACGGGGAGACGGGCTCGCCGCGCTCGTCCACGGCGAAGCAGCGGTCGGCGTCGCCGTCGAAGGCGAGGCCGATGTCGGCGCCCGTCTCGCGGACCTTGGCCTGGAGGTCGACCAGGTTCTTCGGGTCGAGCGGGTTGGCCTCGTGGTTGGGGAACGTGCCGTCCAGCTCGAAGTACATGGGGACGAGGTCGATCGGCAGGCCGTCGAAGACGGTCGGGACGGTGTGGCCGCCCATGCCGTTGCCCGCGTCCACGACGACCTTGAGAGGCCGGCTCTTGCTCAGGTCCACCAGGGAGCGCAGGTGCGTGGCGTAGTCCGCGAGGACGTCCCGCCGGGTGACGGCCCCGGCGCTGCCCGCGGCCTCGGGCGCGCCGCCGTCGGCCCAGCCCTCCACGAGGGTGCGGATCTCGGCGAGGCCGGTGTCCTGGCCGACCGGGGCCGCGCCCGCGCGGCACAGCTTGATGCCGTTGTACTGGGCGGGGTTGTGGCTGGCGGTGAACATCGCGCCGGGCAGGCCCAGTTGGCCGCTGGCGAAGTACAGCTGGTCGGTCGAGCAGAGCCCGATCTCGGTGACGTCCACGCCACGCGCCGCGGCGCCGCGCGCGAAGGCGGACGACAGGCCGGGCGACGAGGGCCGCATGTCGTGGCCGACCACGATCGCGCTCGCGCCCGTCACCTGGGCGAAGGCCGCACCGAACAGCTCGGCCAGGGATTCGTCCCACTGGTCGGGGACCACACCGCGCACGTCGTACGCCTTCACGATCTGCGACAGATCAGCCACAGCCAACCCCTCCTGGAGTCCGGTACGGGAAGACAAACCTACCCGGAGGCTCCGAACAATCCGGACGCCGGACGGGAAGAGGATTCCGTCACGGCCGAAGAAGACCTACCGAACGCGTCAGAAACCGACAGAACACGCAAAGGCGGTGCCTAGGTCGGCATTTCGGGCAGCGTACGAGCCGTCAGGAATCGGGCGAGCGCAGCACCCTGAGGTGGCCCCGGCGGGCGACCTCCATGGGATTGGCCTCACGGGCGCTCGGGCCGACGGGGCCGGGCGTGGCGATCGGCCCGGGTGCGCGCTCCGGCGGACGGCCCGCCTCGCGCACGGCGTTGGCCAGTGCTTCGAGGTCATCGCCGCTGGGGCGGGCGGGACCGCTGTCGATGGCGAGACGGACGACCTCCCAGCCGCGGGGCGCGGTCAGGCGCTCCGAGTGCTCGGCACACAGGTCGTAGCAATGGGGTTCGGCATAGGTGGCGAGCGGTCCGAGAACGGCGGTCGAATCGGCGTAGACGTACGTCAGCGTCGCGACGGCCGGGCGGCCGCACGCGGTGCGCGAACAGCGACGTACAGGGCTCACGAGGTTGGACGGTACCGCACTCTTGAGCGGGCCGCGACGACTCACCCCCGCCTCACTCCTCCGTGTCGCCCCGGATCGCCCCGTGGGCACCGCCGTCGAAGCTCCTGGTCGACCTGTGTCGGAAGGCCGTGGCCGTAGGTCCACGGATAAAGAAATCTGTCATCACCCGGCATACATAGTGTCATTCGGCATGCGCTCGCCGGTCCCGTAGATGGCTGTAATTGATCGCATAGATGACCAGAACGCTCATCAGGCGACATGCGATGAGATGCGCGGGTACCGCGTGCGCGCGGCCGGGTGGCGGATACTCTCGGAGGTGATGGACAGCCCCGTACCGCCCCGCCAGGCCGAACCGCGCCCACGCCGCCGCGACCGACACGGACGCGGCATGCGCGGACCGATCGCACCGCCCCAGGTGCCGCTGTCCGTCAGCCGGGGCGAGGCCTTCATTGACCTCGTGCACGACTCCGCCGAACGGCTCGAGCGGCGCTGGCCGCAGCTGGCCGCCGTCGACTTCATCGTCCGCGAGGTGCCGGCCACCGGCGGTGCGGGCGGTCCGGACGACCCGGACGGCCCTGCCCCCTTCGGCCTCGACGGCGACGTCGTGCCGCTCGGCCGCTACGTCGAGGCGCACGGCGACAGCCCGGACCGGATCGTGGTCTACCGCCGCCCCGTGGAGATCCGCACCAAGAGCCGCGACGAGCGCGCCCTGCTCGTCCACGAAGTGGTGGTCGAGCAGGTCGCCGAACTCCTCGGACTCGCGCCGGAGTCGGTGGACCCGCGCTACGGCCAGGACTGACCCCGCCGCCCGTCAGCGGTTCAGCATCGACAGGTCCTGCTCCGCCTCCGGGACCGCCACCGTGGAGCGGTCGTCGGGCAGCGGCTGGATCGTGAACATGGGCAGCCCGTCCTTGGGCAGCGCGAGCGTCCGCGAGGCGTGCACCGGGCCGCCTGAGACCTTCTCGACGGTCACGGCGTACGGCCCCTTCGTTCCGCCCGGCTGCGGCGGCTCCACGGCCAGCGTGGTCCCCGCCTTGACGGTGTAGGTCTTGCTCACCGGGCTGCCGCCGTCCGCGCCCGCCGAGGACGTGACCTTCACCTGGGCCTCCTTGCCGGGGGCCACCAGGGCGAGGGTGCTGCCCTTGGGGCGGTTGTCGGCGACGGTCCCGCGCCCGTCGAGGGCCGGTGTCGCGGGGATGAAGGCCGTCTCCTGCTTGTCGCCCTTGCCGCGCGTGACCCGCAGGGCGGCGACGACCGGGGCGCTGTCGCCCTCCGCCGTGAGCAGCAGCGACCCGGCCTGGCCCTTGGTGACGTCCCCGAGGTCGACGGCGGTGGTCATCCCGCTCTTGATGTGCAGCGTCTCGTGGCCCGCCGGGCTGATCGAGCCGGTCGGCCCGGCGAGGCGCACCTTGAGGTCGGCGTCGTCGTCACCGGGCACGTGGGCGACGAGCCGCACGGAGGTCGCGTCGGCCGGGATGCCGGGGAGGACGACGCTGGGGGAGGCGTCGCCGGACGGGGCGAGCCAGTCGCCGCCGAGCTTCTCGTCGGACGCCTGCACGCCCGCCCCCACACGGCCGTTGCGGGCCGCCACGTGGAGCGTCAGGTCCTCGGTGGGCGCGTCCGTCAAGGTCGACAGCAGCACCGGCACGGTCGAGCGGGGCGGGACGTTCACGGCCTCGCCGGTGGGCGCCTTGATCCGGCCGTCCTTGCCGTAGAGCTCCAGGTCGACGACGGCCGCCGTCGGATCCGGGTTGGTCACGTGGACGTAGTCCTGGCGGCCCTTGACGGTACTGACGCCGGGGAACCAGAACGACGTGTCGGGGGCAGCGCAGGTCACACCGTGCAGCCCGCGCCCGGCGCCCGCCGCGATCACCGTGGTCTGCTGGGTGGTCCAGCCCGGGGCGAGCGCCCCGTCGGCGGTTCCGACCAGGGCGGGGGCGTCGGAACTGCTCGTGGTGGCGGTGGCCGGCTTGCCGGGCTCCTTGAGCGACAGGACGGGCTTGCCCGCCGCCTGGGGGGCCTTGGCGCCCTTGCCGGCCTTCTTGGGATCGGCCTTGGCGTCGGCCTTGGCGTCGGCCTTGGCGTCGCTCTTCGCCGCGGGGCCCGCCGCCGACAGCAGTTGGGCCGCGGACGTCTTCCCGCCCGCCTGGGCCTTGGCCTGCGGGGTGAAGGAGGTGTACGTCGTCTCGGCGACGTCGGACGAGGTGGGCGCCGGGCACAGCGCGGTCGAGCGCTGCACGGGCAGCCGGGTGGGAGCCTTGGCGCCCGTCTCGGCGGCGGGCGACGCGCCCCCCAGCGCGGCGACGCCCGTGACGGCGGCGAGCGCCGCGGCGGCGGCGAACAGGGACAGGGTGGTGCGCTTCACTGCTGCTCGCTCCCGTCACGGTGGGGCTCGGTACCGCCGCCGTACGTCGTGTCGTAGGGCTGCTGCTGTCCATAGCCGTACGGGTCGTACGGGTCGTAGGCACCGCCCGCGTAGGGGTCGGCCGGGTACTGCTGGGGGTACGAGCCGTCCGGGTGCTGCCCCTGCGGGAAGTGCGCCTGCTGGTACGGGCCCGCGTACGGGTCCTGCGGGTACGGCTGCTGCCCGTAGCCCGGGGCGGGGGCCGCGTCGCTCCCCCAGCCACCGCCGGGGGACGCCCCGTCCCCGTACTGCTGGTGCGGCACGGCCGCGTACGGGTCGGCCGTCGGCTGCGCGTAGGGGTCGGCGGTCGGGGGCGCGTGGTCCACGACGGCCGGGGCCGGGGTGTCCGCGGGCCGCTCCGCCTCGGCGGCGGCACGCAGCCTGCGGGCCCGGCGGCCCTCCCCCGCCCCGGCCTGCGCGGGTACGGACGGGGCCGGGGTCTTGGACAGAGCCGGCGCGGGCGACGCCGTGCCGCCGTCCTCCGGCAGGTCGTCGTCGATCTCGCGCCGCCGGCCGGGCAGGGCGAGCACGACGAGGACGATCGCGAGGGCGCCCTGGGCCCACAGCCAGGCCGCCCGCGCCGTCGGCGGCTCGTAGGTCAGGGCCAGCCTGCCGCCGGTGGTGGGCAGGCCGAAGCCCTGGGCCCAGCCGTCGACGGTGGTGCTCTTGAGTGCCTTGCCGTCGAGGGTGGCCCGCCAGCCGGGGGCCGCCTTGTCGGCGAGCCGCAGCACGCGGCCCTCGGGGCCGTCCGGGATCGTGGTGTGCGCCGAGACCGGCCCGGCGGCGACGGGCACCGGCTCGGTGCCGCCGCCCTGGGACGCGCCGCTGACGATCGTCACGCGGGCGGTGCGCCGGTCGACCCGCCACAGGGCGCTGCGGCCCTCCTGGCTGAGCCGGGTGAGGCCGGGGGTGGCGTCGAGGACCCGGCTCATCGTCTTCGGGGCGTCGCCGCCGACGAGCACATAGCCGACCGCGTACTCGCCGAGGCGGCCCGTCTGGTCGGCGCCGGAGCCCGCGACGAGGTGGGCGACGACGTCGTCGAGCTTCTTGTCCCGGCCTGCGGCCGCGGCCGCCTCGGCGTCGCCGAGGCGCGCCCCGGAGCCGCGCACGAGGGTGTAGGTGACGCGGCCGGTGTAGCCGCTGAGCACGAGGGTGCGGGCCTGGTCGCGCGTGCCCGCCTCCTCCGCGACGAACGCGGGGACCTGCACCGGGTCACGCCGCTGGAGCGGCCCGGCCGCGCCGCCCGCCATCCAGGCGACGGCGGCGACCAGCGGGGCGGCGCCGGCGGCGACGGCGATCAGGGCCGCGACGGGCTGCCGCCAGCCGAAGCTGAGCGCCGCGACGCGCTCGCGCGCGCCCTCGGCGCCGACGACGGCCGCGGCGATCAGGGCCAGCCCCTGGACGAGGGTGGCGGGGCCCGCCCACGCGGACCCGGCCGTGAGCCCCGCGCACAGCAGCGCGGCGAGCGCGGTGACCCAGGCGGTGCCGACCGCGAGCCGCCGGTCCTCGCGCAGCAGGGCGGCCAGCGCGGCCAGGACGACGCCGGTCAGCAGCAGAAGGCCGAGGGTCTTGGGGCCGCCGGGGTCGGCGGTGAGCAGGTTCAGGGGGCCGGGCGCCGTGCCGCCGAGGTCGAGCCCGGCCTCGGCGAGGAACCGGCTCGGGTGGGTGAGCAGCCCGAACGACCAGGGGGCGAGCACGACGAGCGGGGTGCCGAGCGCGGCCAGGAAGCGCGGCCCGTGTGCGGCGAGCGCCGCCCCGCCGCCCCGTACGCAGCGCAGCACCAGCACGCCGAGCCCGAGGGCGAGCGCGAGCGGCCAGACGACGGGGGTGAAGGCGGTGGTGACGGCGAGCAGCAGCGCGTACGTCCAGGTGGCGCGCCACGGCGGCCGGGCCGCCGGGGTGCGCAGTCCGCCGGCCGTGACGGCCGCGCGGGCCATCAGGGGCAGCAGGACCGCGAGGACGGCGGTGCCCAGTCTGCCGGTGGCCAGAGCGCCGGTGGCGGCGGGCAGGAAGGCGTACGCGACGCTCGCCCAGGCCCGCAGCAGCCGGGAGTCGACGAGCGGGCGGGAGGCGAAGTAGGCGGTGAGTCCGGCGAGCGGCACCGAGCAGACGAGCAGCAGGGTGAGCGTGAAGGACGTGGAGCCGAGGAAGAGCGTGGCCAGCCCCGCGAGGATCGCCAGGTAGGGGGGCGCGCTGCCGGTGGTGCCCACACCGACCGGGTGCCAGTCGTCGGTGTAGCGCGCCCACAGGGCGGAGACGGTGTCGGGTGCGGGCAGCAGCGCGCCGCCGGACAGGGCGCCGCCGCCGAACAGGCCCCGGCAGGCGACGACGGAGACGAGCAGCAGCAGGGCGAAGAGGACGGGCCCGGGTTTGCGCGCGACGCGCTTGAGCCGGGCGAACTGTTCGACCTCCAGGAAGTCGGCGTCGTCACCGCCGGGCCCGGACTCGACGGCGCCGTGCCGGCCGGCGGAGGAGAGTTCGGCCTCCGAGGCGCCGCCGAAGTTGCTCGCGACCTGCTCCACGGTGGCGCGGACGGTCGCGCCGGGCGGCGGGAAGAGGTGCCGCAGCTCGCTCCCGGCGACGGCCGGTGTGCCGCGCCGTTTGCGGGCCGCGCGGATCCGGCCGGGGCGCAGCAGGGTGCCGACGAGGCCGGTGAACTCGTCCAGCGCCTGGCCGGGGACCTTGCCGACGAGGTAGGCGAGGGTGCGCAGCAGGGTGCCGAGGACGAGCCGGAGCATGACGTAGGGCAGCAGCGCGCCGCGGGTGTTGGCGAGCAGGGTGTAGACGGCGCCGGCCTTGTCGACGCGGTGCGGGCCCGCGGCCTTGCGGCCGGCGCAGTCGACGGGGCGGCGCTCGCGGGCGGCGGCCTCGGCGTGCCGGAGCACGGCGTCGGGCGCGACGACGACCCGGTGGCCGGCGGCGTGGGCGCGCCAGCACAGGTCGACGTCGTCGCGCATGAGGGGCAGCCGCGGGTCGAAGCCGCCGAGCTGTTCGAAGACGTCGCGGCGGACGAGCATGCCGGCGGTGGACACCGACAGCACGGGCCGTACCTGGTCGTGCTGTCCCTGGTCCTGTTCGCGGCGCTCCAGGCCGGTCCAGCGGCGGCCGCTGCGGGCGATGGAGACGCCGACCTCCAGCAGCTGCCTGCGGTCGTACCAGCTGCGCAGCTTGGGGCCGATGACGGCGGCGTGGGGTTCGGACTCGGCGACGCGCAGCAGTTCGTGGAGGGCGCCGGGTTCGGGTGCGCAGTCGTCGTGCAGCAGCCACAGCCAGTGGACGGGTTCGAGGTCGCGGTCACGGTGCGGCGTGTCGTCCCGGCCGTACGCGTCGTAGGCGTCGTCGCGCCAGGTGCGGCTGACGGGGTCCCAGCCGCTGGAGCTCTTGAGGTACGGCAGCTCGTCGGTGGTGGGTGCGGGGGCCGCGCGGACCGCCTCGTCGACGGCGGTGCCGAAGCCCGCGCGGCGGGCGAGGTGCAGGACGCGGTCCGCGCCGAGGGCGTCGGTGAGCAGCCGGGCGGAGTCGTCGGCGCTGCCGGTGTCGGCGGCGACCGCGTTCTGCACGGGCCGTTCCTGGCCGAGCAGTCCGGCGAGGGCGTCGGGCAGCCAGCGGGCGCCGTCGTGGGCGACGAGCACGGCGGTGACGACGTGGCGGGGGAACGCCGGGGGGCCGGCGGGCTGGTCGAACGAGGCAGCCGGGTAGGGGGCCGCCGTATTGCTGTGCACGGACATCGGGGTACGGGCCCTCCGGCCGGGGTCCGGGGGTCGCCCCCGGAAGACGCTGTGCTGGACTGCGCTGGACGTGAGCGCCCCTGTGGGGCGTCGGTACGTCGCGGACGGGCCCCCACACTAATGGCTGCGCACGCATGCGGTCCGCCTCCTGCGGGCGGGCGCAGAGGGCGGACCGTCGGGGATGGCCTGGACATGGACAGCGCCACGGAGATGTGCGGGCCGGACTGTCCGTCAGCCCGTCGAGCGGGCCCTGGATAAGACATATCGTCAGGTCGCGCGCCGGGTCCCGGCGGCGGAACACGCGTCGGGGGCGGGGCCCGGGACGGGTGGCTGAAGCTCTCGGGCCCGAGGGCCCCGTCGGCTCTGGTGCCTCAGACCGCGGCCTTCTTCAGGCGGCGGCGCTCACGCTCGGACAAACCGCCCCAAATACCGAAGCGTTCGTCGTTCGCAAGGGCGTATTCAAGGCACTCGGAACGGACTTCACAGGCGAGGCAGACTTTCTTCGCCTCTCGCGTGGATCCGCCCTTTTCGGGGAAGAAGGACTCAGGATCGGTCTGGGCGCACAACGCGCGCTCCTGCCAGCCGAGCTCCTCGTCCGCCTCCTCGACCAGCAGTTGCTGGAACAGCTCGGTCATGTGCGCCCCTCGTCTGTCATTTGCGTCCCCGTGGTGCTGCCGCCATCGGGTGCGGCAGAACGACACGAGTGAAATTACAAGTGTGCCGATCCAGGCCAGTCAAGCCGAGATCTGCTATTGGGCCCCATATTCACTCTGCGGAACCAAGGCTAAGCGGAAAGTGGCCAAAATGTCACAAGACTGGACACTTCCACCCGCCTGCCGCAGTCATCCCGTCTCTCTCTTTCAAAAGAGGACGACACTCGCGCCCATCCCGTTGCACCGCTCCGGCCGAACGATGTTTACGGAACCGGTCGGAGCGCCACCTGTCCGCGACCCCATCCCCACAAACCTTTCATCGCGCACAGTAACCGGATGAGGTGAAAGATTTACCTCAAACCAGACACGTGGTTGACAGAGCGCGTCCGAACCGGTCTCCTTGTTGCCATGCCAGCAACCTCCGCGCTCCGCCTGACCCGTGCCTACGGGTCCCGCTGCGCTGTGCAGGCTCGCTGTCGCTGTTCCAGCTGTTGACGCCCACGAGCTCCAGCTGATCTTTCCCCGCATGGCGCCGTGCCTCCGGGCGCGTACGCTCCGTGCTCGCCTGTCTCCGCGCCGCCCGCATGCCGCCCGCATCCCTGCCGAGGAACTCCCGCACATGAACAGCGACGTCCAGATCGCCGGCGACCCGCTCGCCGTCCCGCACCTCATGCCGCCCGTGCCCGCCCACCCCTCCACCGTCGCCGAATTCGCCGGCTTGGCCCGCGGCATCGCGGCCGACCGCGACAGCTGGGCCCACCTCGTCCGCTACGACGCCGCCAGCCGCTGGTACCACCGGCTGCGCACCGGCCCCGGCTACGAGGTGTGGCTGCTGAGCTGGGTGCCCGGCCAGGGCAGCGGCCAGCACGACCACGGCCCCTCCTCCGGTGTGCTGACCGTCCTGAGCGGCGAGCTGACGGAGGTGACCGGGCCCACCGGCGGTGCCCGCCGCCGCCTGCGCACCGGCGACCAGCGCGTCTTCGCCCCCGGCTACGCCCACGAGGTCGTCAACGACTCCCTCGAACCGGCCGTCAGCCTGCACATCTACTCCCCCGGTCTGACCGAGATGCCGATGCACCACGCGGCGCCCGCCGCGACCGTCGTCCCGCCCGTCGCCCAGGGTGCCGTCGCCCGCTGACAGCCCGCCCTGGCCTCTCGGAGATCCCTCGGCGCCCCCTCGGCGCCCCCTCGATGATCCCTCGTACGAGTGAGTTCCGTGGGTGGGCGGCGGACGGGCCCGTCACGCGCCCACCACTCTTCAGCGCACCCGCCCCCGGCTGACAGACTGCGCTCATGCAGCGCATTGTGGTTCTGGCCGGCGGGATCGGGGGCGCCCGCTTCCTCCGCGGCCTCAAGTCAGCAGTCCCCGACGCGGAGATCACCGTCATCGGGAACACCGGAGACGACATCCACCTCTTCGGCCTCAAGGTCTGTCCCGACCTCGACACCGTGATGTACACCCTCGGCGGCGGCATCCACGAGGAGCAGGGGTGGGGCCGGTCCGACGAGTCCTTCGCGGTGAAGGAGGAGTTGGCGGCCTACGGGGTGGGGCCCGAGTGGTTCGGGCTCGGCGACCGCGACTTCGCCACGCACATCGTCCGTACGCAGATGATCGGCGCGGGCTATCCGCTCAGCGCGGTCACCGAGGCGCTGTGCGACCGGTGGCAGCCGGGCGTCCGGCTGCTGCCGATGACCGACGACCGCGTCGAGACCCACGTCCTCGTCGACGACGCCGACGGGGGCGGGCGCAAGGCCGTGCACTTCCAGGAGTACTGGGTGCGGCTGCGGGCCTCCGTGCCCGCCCACGCGATCATCCCCGTCGGCGCGGAGGAGGCGAAGCCGGCCCCGGGTGTCCTGGAGGCCCTCGCCGCCGCCGATGTCGTGCTCTTCCCGCCGTCCAACCCCGTCGTCAGCGTCGGCACGATCCTGGCGGTGCCCGGCGTGCGTGAGGCCGTCGCGGCCTCGAAGGCGCCCGTCGTCGGTCTGTCCCCCATCGTCGGCGACGCGCCCGTGCGCGGCATGGCCGACAAGGTCCTCGCGGCCGTCGGCGTGGAGTCCACGGCCGCCGCGGTCGCCCGGCACTACGGCCCGGACCTCATCGACGGCTGGCTGGTCGACACGGTCGACGCGGGCGCGGTGCCCGACGTGGAGGCCGCGGGCATCCGCTGCCGCGCCGTGCCGCTGATGATGACCGACGTCGACGCCACGGCGCGGATGGCCGCCGAGGCCCTCGCCCTGGCCGAGGAGGTCCGCGCGTGACCGGCCTGCCCGCGTACCGGGTCTGGGCGCTGCCCGGCATCCCCGAGGTGCGGACCGGGGACGACCTCGCCAAGCTCATCGTCTCGGCGGCGACCGCCGAGGGGCTGCCGGGCCTGGCCGACGGCGACGTCCTGATGGTCACCTCGAAGATCGTCAGCAAGGCCGAGGGCCGCGTGGTCCAGGCCGAGGACCGCGAGGCCGCGATCGACGCCGAGGCCGTGCGGGTCGTGGCCCGGCGCGGCGCGCTGCGCATCGTCGAGAACCGGCTCGGGCTGGTCATGGCCGCGGCCGGCGTCGACGCCTCCAACACCCCCGCGGGCACGGTCCTGCTCCTGCCCGAGGACCCCGACGCCTCGGCCCGGCGGATCCGGGCCGGCCTGCGGGACACGCTCGGCGTGAACGTCGGGGTCGTCGTCACGGACACCTTCGGGCGACCGTGGCGCAGCGGGTTGACGGACGTCGCGATCGGGGCGGCCGGCGTGCGGGTCCTCGATGACCTGCGCGGCGGCACGGACGCGCACGGCAACCCGCTGAGCGCGACCGTCGTGGCCACCGCGGACGAGCTGGCGGCCGCGGGTGACCTGGTCAAGGGCAAGGCGGAGGGGCTGCCGGTCGCCGTGGTGCGGGGGCTGTCGCACGTCGTCGTGTCCGATGGTGCCGTGCCTGATGGCGTCGTGCCTGATGGCGTCGTGTTCGATGCCGAAGGGGGCGCCGGGGCCGGTGGGGCCGACGAGGGTGCGCGGGTGCTCGTGCGCAACGCGGCCGACGACATGTTCCGGCTGGGGACGTCCGAGGCCGTCCGCGAAGCGGTGACGCTGCGGCGTACGGTCCGGGAGTTCACGGACGAGCCGGTGGACGGCGGCGCCGTGCGCCGGGCCGTCGCCGCGGCGGTCACGGCGCCCGCGCCGCATCACACGACGCCGTGGCGGTTCGTGCTGCTGGAGTCGGCGGAGTCGCGGGTGCGGCTGCTCGACGCGATGCGCGACGCGTGGGTCGCCGACCTGCGCGGCGACGGCTTCACCGAGGAGAACATCGCCCGCCGGGTGCGGCGCGGCGACGTGCTGCGCAAGGCGCCGTACCTGGTCGTGCCGTGCCTGGTCATGGACGGTTCGCACACGTACCCCGACGCTCGGCGCAACGCCTCCGAGCGGGAGATGTTCGTCGTCGCGGCGGGTGCGGGCGTGCAGAACTTCCTGGTGGCGCTGGCGGGTGAGCGGCTGGGCTCGGCGTGGGTGTCGTCGACGATGTTCTGCCGCGATGTGGTGCGGGACGTTCTCGGGCTGCCGGCCGATTGGGATCCGATGGGTGCGGTGGCCATCGGGCGGCCTGCGGCTCCGCCGCCGGAGCGGGCTGCGCGGGACGCTGGCGCGTTCGTGACGGTTCGGTAGCCGGTACCGCTTTCGTCGTGGTGCGGGCGCCGGGGCCTCCGGTGCCGCATCCATGACGGTTCGGCAGCCGGTACCGCATCCGTCGTGGTGCGGGCCCCGCCCCTGCGACCCCGTCGCCCTCCCCGCCGTCCCCGGCCGCCTCTCCGGGTGACTGGGTGGAGTGGGGCCTGCGGGGGCCCGTCGCCCTCCGCTGTCCCTCCGGGTGCCTGGGTGGGCTCTACAAGCCCCTGATGTCGTTCACCGACAGTCTCGGTGCCCTTCTGGGTGGTGTGTGGCCGCTCAGGAGGATCAGGCGGGCGGCTCGGTGGCGGTGGCCCTCGTAGGGGGTCAGGAGGTCGAGCATCGTCGCGTCGTCCGTGTCGCGGAGGCCCGTGAGGGCATAGCCGATGATCTTCGGTAGATGGAGGTCGCCGACCGTGACCGCGTCGGGCGCGCCGTTGCTGCGCTGGAGGGTCTCGGCCGCCGTCCAGGGGCCGATGCCGTCGACGGCGCACAGACGGCGGGCGGCCTGTTCCGCGTCCATCGTCGCCGCCTCCTCCATGCGGTGGAAGACTTTCGCGGCCCGGACGATCGCGGCCGATCTCTTGCCGTCCACTCCCGCCTTGTGCCAGTCCCAGGACGGGATACGGGCCCAGGTGCGGGGGTCCGGGGGCGTGTGCATCCGGTCCGCCGGGCCGGGGGCCGGGGGGCCGTACCGCCGTACGAGCAGGCGCCAGGCGCGGTAGGCCTCGTCGGCGGTGACCTTCTGTTCCAGGATCGAGGGGATCAGGGATTCCAGGACCAGGCCCGTACGGGTGAGGCGCAGTCCCGGGTTGCGGCGGTGGGCCTCGTGGACGACGCGGTGGCGGGGGGTGAAGCCCGCCGGGTCGTCCTCGGCGCCGAGGAGGGCCGGGAGGCCGTCCAGGAGCCAGTCGCCGCCGGGGCCCCAGGCCTCGGCCTCGATCGTCTCCCCGCTGCGCGCGACCCGCAGGGTGCCGGGGCCGGCGGGGGTGCAGGACGCGCGCCATACCGAGCCGTCCGGGGTGACCCGGAACGTCGGGTCGCCCGGGCCGCGGCGCAGGGGGCCGAGCGTGGTGCCCAGGTGCAGCGGGCCCGGCGGGGTCCAGCGGCGGGTGCGGGAGCCGACGGTCACCGGGCGGGGTCTGCTCGCGGGCACGGCCGTGCGACCACCGCGCACAGTGGTTCTGGTGAGGCTGTCGGCTGATTCCACGGGGTGTCCTGGGGTTCGGGTGCACCTACGAGCGTAGGCGCACCCTCGGACACGCGGCGAGGGCTCCCGCCGGCTACTGGGGGAACTACTGGTCGGACGAGAACCGCACCGCGCCGTCCGGCAGGACCGCGCCGCACCAGACGCGGACCCCGTCGCGCAGTTCGTTGTCGGCGCCGATGCGCGCACCGTCGCCGATGACGGCGCCTGCGAGGACCGTACGCGCGCCCACGTGCGCCCCTGCGCCGATGAGCGAGTCGCGGACGTCCGCGCCCGCCTCGATGACCGCGCCGTCGAGGACCGTGCTGCCGTCGACGCGCGCGCCGGGCTCGACGCGGGCCCCCGCGCCGATGACCGAGCCGCCGGTGACCTTGGCGTCCGGGGCGACGTCGGCGCTGTCGAGGATCAGCCGGTCGCCGCAGCGGCCGGGCACGGCCGGGGACGGGGCGCGGCCGAGGACCAGGTCGGCGGAGCCGCGGACGAAGGCCTGCGGGGTGCCGAGGTCGAGCCAGTACGTGGAGTCGACCATGCCCTGGAGGTGCGCGCCCGAGGCGAGCAGTCCGGGGAAGGTCTCGCGCTCGACGGAGACCGGCCGGCCGGCCGGGATGGAGTCGATGACCGACCGGTTGAAGACGTACGCGCCGGCGTTGATCTGGTCGGTGACGATCTCCTCGGGCGTCTGCGGCTTCTCCAGGAAGGCGGTGACCCGGCCGTCGGCGTCGGTGGGCACGAGGCCGAAGGCCCGGGGGTCCTCGACCCGCGTCAGGTGCAGGGAGACGTCCGCGCCCGTCGTGCGGTGCGTGCCGACCAGCGCCTCGATGTCGAGGCCCGTGAGGATGTCGCCGTTGAAGATCAGGACGGGGTCGTCCGGGGCGGAGTGCAGCTTGGAGGCGACGTTGCGGATGGCTCCGCCGGTGCCGAGCGGTTCCTCCTCGGTGACGTACTCCAGGTGCAGGCCCAGCGCGGAGCCGTCGCCGAAGTACGGCTCGAAGACCTCGGCCAGATAGGACGTGGCGAGCACGATGTGCTCGATCCCCGCCGCGCGCGCCCGCGCCAGTTGGTGCGTGAGGAAGGGGACTCCGGCCGCCGGGACCATGGGCTTGGGCGTGTGCACCGTGAGCGG
Organism: Streptomyces netropsis; assembly: GCF_014203545.1. Taxonomy (GTDB): domain Bacteria; phylum Actinomycetota; class Actinomycetes; order Streptomycetales; family Streptomycetaceae; genus Streptomyces; species Streptomyces netropsis. The sequence goes on along the minus strand of NZ_JACHJG010000005.1, from coordinate 501,318 downwards.
GCGCAGCCTGGTGCCCTTGCCCCCGACCAGGAGGATCGCTTCTGTCACCTTGTCGTCTCTGCTTCCTGCTGGGGCCGGGCCGTGATCGGCGGCCAGTGTATGCAGACCCTGCGGCCCGGCCCGCCCCGGTCAGCGTCCCTGGAGGCGGGCCGCGGTGCTGCGGGCCTTGCCGAGCTTCTTGTAGAGGAGGTCGCCGGGGCATTCGGTGGCGTAGCCGTCGCGGTGACCTGAGATGACCTTGAGCCTGACCTTGGTCCCCTTCTTGAACAGGTTCCCGCCGGCTGACACCAGGGATGTGGAGCCGAGGGGGTTGCGGCCGAACAGTCCCAGCTTCCAAGCGGTGAGTTTGGCCACGGCGTCGACCGCGGCGGTGGGCGGGGTGGAACTTCCGAATGTCCCGAGAACGGCGATGCCCATGCTGTTGGAGTTGAAACCGAGAGTATGGGCACCCATGACGGCTTTCGCCACACCGCCCGATCGGCCTTCGTAGATGGTGCCGCATTTGTCCACGAGGAAGTTGTAGCCCATGTCCCGCCAGCCGCTGCTCTGGACGTGGTAGCGGTAGATCCCCCGGATGACGGAGGCGGACTGGGAGCAGGTGTATTTGTTGCCGGAGGCGGTGTGGTGCACGAACGCGGCCCGCACGGTCTTGGTGTAGACGAAGCCCCGCTCGCGGATGGATTCGTCGGCGCCCCAGCCCGCGCGGGTGACGATGCGGGGGCGCGGTCCGATGTAGCCGCCGCCCTCGACGTAGCGCGATCCCTGGTCGGCCTCTTCGGCGGTGTCGCCGTCGGTGGTGTCCACGTCCGCGGCACCGTCGGTGGCCGGGTCCTGGGGAGGGCTCTGGACCGGTGCGTCGCCGGGGCCGGTGGCGGCGACGTCGGCCCCGGAGTCGGCCTTTTCGCGGGCGGGGATCTCGGTGGCGCCCAGCGGGGCGAGGAGGGTGTTGGTGGCCGAGGTGGCGGCCTCCTCGTCGCCGAGGGCCTGGGGTACGGCGACGGCCGGGTCCTCGGCCACCCGGGCCGGGACGGCAGCCGGGACCGGTGCCGGGGCGGCTGCCGGTGCCGATGCCGGGACCGCCGGCGCCTGGCCCTGAGGCCGGACGGGCTCGGGGGCCGGGTCCTTGCCCGGATCGACGAGTTCGAGGCGCAGGCCCACGGGGAAGGCCGGCCCCTCGGGGGTCCGGTCGGTCACGGTCTCGGCGCGGACGCGGACCTGGACGGCGTCGGAGGCGCCGACCCACAGCGGCGCGGTGGCGCCCCGCCGGCGGCCGCTGCTGCCCTCGGCGGAGTCGAGGTCGGGGCGGTCGTCGTCGTGGATCTGCACCTCCTGCCACTCGGACCACTGGCGGGCACCCACCGCACGGGTACGGACCTGGGCCTGGCCGCGCAGCTCGGCGGCGGCGTTGTCCCAGACGATGCCCACGAGGGAGAACGGCTCGACCTCCTGGGGTGGCAGCCCCCGCTCGGCGGAGGGGCCGCCGAGCGCGCGGTCGCTGCCGGTGAGCGGCACCAGGGGCAATGAACGGGTCGAGCCCGGCACCCCGCGCATGTCGGCGGCGGGGGCGATCCGCACGGCGGGTGCGGTGGCGGCGCCGGTAGGGGTGGTGAGCAGCGGCAGGGTGAGGGCGGCAGCACAGACGGTGACAGCAGAAGTAACGAAGGTTCCACGCATAGTGACCACCTTGGGCATATCACCAGATATCTGTCCATTCGAAAGTTGACGGCCAGTCGGTCGTATCGGCCCTCCGGACGCACCGGCCACTCGTCCGTCCGACTGACCGTCACTGCCCTCGCCGCGTACGCTGACGACGATGAACGCCACCGATCGCACCCCCGCCGACCTGCTGCGTTCCGCGCTCGCCGCGGATCCGGCCCGCCCGCTCGTGACCTTCTACGACGACGCCACCGGCGAGCGCGTGGAACTCTCCGTGGCCACCTTCGCCAATTGGGTGGCGAAGACCGCCAACCTGCTCCAGGGTGATCTCGCCGCCGGGCCCGGGGACCGCCTCGCCCTCCTGCTGCCCGCCCACTGGCAGACCGCCGTCTGGCTGCTCGCCTGCTCCTCGGTCGGCGTCGTCGCCGAGATCGGCGGCGACCCGGCCGACGCGGACCTGGTCGTCAGCGGCCCGGACACCCTGGAGGAGGCGCGCGCCTGTTCCGGTGAGCGCGTCGCGCTCGCGCTGCGCCCCCTGGGCGGGCGCTTCCCGCAGGCCCCGCAGGGCTTCGCCGACTACGCCGTCGAGGTGCCCAGCCAGGGCGACCGCTTCGCCCCCTTCGCCCCGGTGGACCCGGGCGCGCCCGCGCTCGTCGTGGACGGCGCGGAGCTGACCGGTGCGCAGGTCGTGGAGCGGGCGCGGACGGACGCCTCCCAGCACGGGCTCGGCACGGGCTCCCGGCTGCTGTCCGGCCTGCCGTACAGCGGCTGGCACGGGCTGTCCGCCGGGCTGTACGCACCGCTCGCCGCCGGTGGGTCGGTCGTGCTCTGCCGCCACCTCGACCGGCTCTCCGCCGGGGCCCTGGACAAGCGCCGGGAGAGCGAGCGCGTCACCGTGACGGCCCCCTGACGCTGCCGGAGCGCCCGGATCGCGCAATGATCGTATGTACGCCGCACGACGTACGTGCGCCACACCAGGCGCGGAGGGCCGCATACCGGTCCTCCGCGAAGGCTCCCGCTGGTGCGAGGCCGCCGACTCCGTGAGGGAGGGCCGCAGCCGTGACAGACCGCCCTGGAAGCCCCGGCAGCCCCGGCACGCCCGCCGGCCCCACCGGCGGGGCGTGGGGCGCCCCCACGCCCTCCCCCGAGCCCCGGCGGCGGCGCCGATGGCTGCGCTGGGCGGCGCTGGGGGTGACGGTGCTGGTGCTCACGGCGGCCGGGATCGGCTGGGCGCTCTACCAACGGCTCGACAGCAACATCACCACCGACACCGACACCGCGAACGAGCTGGCGCGCTGGGAGAAGGAGCGCCCCGTCGCACTGGTGCACGGCGCGCAGAACATCCTGATCATCGGCTCCGACACCCGCGGCGCCGGGAACGGCGCGTACGGCACCGACAGCGGCACCCAGCGCTCGGACACCACGATCCTGCTGCACCTGGCCGCCGACCGGCGCAGCGCGACCGCCGTCAGCCTCCCCCGGGACCTGATGTCGACGATCCCGAGCTGCCGGCAGCCCGACGGCTCCCGGACCAACGAGCGGTTCGCGCAGTTCAACTGGGCGTACGAGCTGGCGGGGGCGGCCTGCACGATCCGTACGGTCGAGAACATCACCCGGATCCGCGTCGACCACCACGTGATCGTGGACTTCAACGGCTTCAAGCGGCTGGTCGACGCCATCGACGGCGTCGAGGTCTGCCTCAAGCAGCCCGTGGACGACCACGAGGCGAAGCTGCGGCTGCCCGCGGGCCGCCAGGTGCTGCGCGGGGAGGCGGCGCTGGGGTACGTACGGGCCCGCTACAGCCTGGGCAACGGCAGCGACACCGAACGGATGGGGCGCCAGCAGGAGTTCCTGGGCTCGCTGTTCCGGGAGATGCAGAGCAGCGGTGTGCTGCTCAACCCCGCCCGGCTCTACCCGGTGCTCGACGCGGCGACGTCCTCGCTGACCACGGACGCCGGGCTGGACACCCTCCGCAAGCTGTACGACCTGGTGCGGACCGTACGGGACATCCCCTCCGAACAGGTTCAGTTCCTCACCGTGCCGCGCCGCCCGTACGTCTACAACAGCGCCCGTGACGAGCTGGTGCAGCCGGATGCCGACCAGCTCTTCGAGCAGCTGCGGAACGACCGGCGGGTGGCGGTCGGCAGGCACGTACGGGCGGCCGACAACAAGCCCGGGCGGGACGAGCAGCCGGCGTCTCCCGCGGCTCCCGGGAGCGCGGGGGAAACCGGGGCGACCGAGGGGCGGACGGCTTCGGAGGCGCCGGCCGCACCGGCGGATCCCGGCCCTTCGGCCGCGCCCACGGGATCGCTCAAGCCCACCACTCCGCCCACGTACGAGGGAACCACCGCAGCACGTGGCATGTGTGGATGATTTTGCCGAAAGGTACGATCAACTTTTCCTCCGGATGATCGTTCGGACGAAAGGATTGGGCAGAATGCCCAGTTGTAGGGGAGTGCAATTTGTCACCGGCGTCGCTTGACGCTGAACTGGGCGGATAGTGTGAGCGATCCGGTGCGCACGGCCGGGCTGACCGCGCACTGCACAGACGACGTGACCGAGCGCCTCGGGGGGGGTAGGCGCCGCGTGGCACCGACGGAGGATTCAAGCGACCGTGGACGCGCAGGGCCGTGGGCGGGCGGGCGACATCGACCCCGCCGACCAGTGGGTCTTCGACCCGAAAACAGGCAGCTACGAGCTGCGCCTTGACCATGCCGAGGAGTCGGAGGCGACTCCCGGGAGCGGCACGTCCCGAGCCGCGTCATCTTCTGCTTCCGAAGGTTCCGACTCTCCTGCCGTACCGGCGCCCGCGAGGTCGCGGGTCGGTACGGAGGACAAGCCCGGCCGCCGTACGGTGCCCGGGCAGCGCGGCAACCCCCGTCGCGCCGGGGCCAAGCCGGCGCAGGGGCGGCGCAAGCCGAAGCCGAAACAGAGCAAGAAGAAGAAAGCCCTGATGTGGACGGGCGGCACGCTCGCCTTCATCCTCGTCGGCGGCTCGGTGGCGGCGTATCTCGTCTACCAGCACTTCAACAACAACATCGACAAGGTCGATGTCGGGATAAACAACGACGCGGTCATCGACGGCCCGGTGAACATCCTGGTCATCGGCACCGACAAGCGCGACGGCAAGGGCAACCAGGGGTACGGGGACGAGGGCAGCGTCGGCCACGCCGACACCACGCTGCTCTTCCACGTCTCGGAGGACCGGACGAACGCCACGGCGCTCTCCATCCCCCGCGACATGATCACCGACATCCCGGACTGCCCCACCAAGAAGGACGGCAAGACCACCGTCATCCCGGGCTCGAAGGGCGTCCGCTTCAACGAGAGCCTGGGCCAGGAGGAGCGCGACCCGGGCTGCACCTGGCGGACCGTCGAGTCGCTCACCGGCCTGAAGGTGACGCACTTCATGATGGCCGACTTCAACGCCGTCAAGCAGCTGTCGTCGGCGGTCGGCGGTGTCGAGGTGTGCCTGGCCAAGGACATCAACGACCCCAAGTCGCACCTCAAGCTGAGCAAGGGCCGGCACGAGATCGAGGGCGAGGACGCCCTCGCGTTCGTACGGACCCGGCACAGCGTCGGCTTCGAGAGCGACCTGGACCGCATCAAGCTCCAGCAGCAGTTCCTGAGTTCGATGATCCGGAAGATGAAGTCCGGCGACACGCTCTCCAACCCCAAGAAGCTGTACGACCTGGGCAACGCGGCGACCAAGTCGCTGACCGTCGACACCGGCATAGGTTCCGTCAGCAAGCTGACCAGCCTGGGCAAGGAGCTCAGCAAGGTCAACCTCGAGAACATCACCTTCGCGACCGTCCCCGTCAAGGACAACCCCGCCGAGGGGAAGAACCACAGGACGGTCGTCCTCGACAAGCCCAGGGCCGATCCGCTGTTCGCCATGGTCCAGCAGGACGTCTCCCTCACCGAGGTGAAGGAGAAGGAGAAGAAGGCCAGCGAGGCGGCGGACGCCAAGCAGGCCGCTCTGCTCAAGGGTCCGAAGGCCGAGCCCGCGGCCGTGCGGGTGAAGGTGCAGAACGGCAGTGGCCGGATCGGCGCCGCCCAGGAGGCCGTCACCTGGATGCAGAACTCCAAGGGCATGCGCCTCACGACCAACGGTGGCAACGCCACCGGCGGCAAGAAGGACAAGACGATCCTGGAGTTCGCCCCCAATCAGGCGGACCAGGCGCGTCGGCTCGCGGAGGTCATGGGACTGCCGGTCGAGGCCCTCAAGGAGGCCAAGTCGGATGCCGCACCGACGGCCGGGATGACGCTCGTCCTGGGCGCGGACTTCAAGGCCGCCGGCACCCCGATCTCCGTGCCTGCCCCCGCGAAAGCACCCAAAGAGATCCAAAAGATCGAAGCCGACGACAAGAACATCTGCGCCAAATGAACCTGGCCCCCCGCTGCCGCATCTAGGCCAGTAACTAGAGTCACATCAGCTACAACACGCCTGCCCATCGGGCCGGACGCTCATTCAGGGGAGGCCCGATGCGGCAGAGCAGCGGCGCGCGGGGGTCGGCCGGATCGGCCGACGCCTCGGCCGGCGAATCGGCCGGCGCCGCGCAAGCCGACGGCGAGGTTTCGGCCGCCGGGAAGTCCGGGCGCCGGGCCGCCCGCCGGGCGAGGAAGTCCGGCGCGACCGGCGGCCAGGCCGCCGGGGCCGACGCCACGGGGCCCCGCGCCGCGGACACCGACGCCCAAGGGCCCTCCGGCCCCGAGGGCGCAGGTGCCGAGGGCGCAGGTGCCGGGGGTTCCTCCGACGCCAGGGCTGCCGAGACCATGGAGGCCACCGGCGCCGGAGGCACTGACGGTGAAGGACCCGCTGTGGGTGAGAATCCTTCGCCCGCCAAGGCCTCCGGCCGCAAGCCCCGTGGCAGCGGAACAGCCGGCCCCGGCGACAAGGCCGCCGGAGGCGAGGGCACCAAGGGCAAAGGGCGCACCGACTCCGATACGGACTCCAAGGACGACGACGCCGAGTCCGGTCCGACCGCCGGAGGCGAACGTCCCGCCAAGGCGGCGATCCCCCGTGCCCGCGTCGCCGGCACCGCCGGCACGACGGGGGCCGAGGGCAACGAGGCCGCCAGCGGCACGTCCGGCCGCAAGGCCACCCGCAAGGGCGCACACGCCAAGAAGGCCGACCCCAAGGACCGCGCGGCCAAGCGCAAGCGCACCGTGCGAATAGCCCGCTGGACCGCGCTCACCCTCGCGGTCATCGTCCTCGGCGCGGCGACCGCCGGGTACTTCTACTACGAGCACCTCAACGGCAACCTCAAAAAGAGCAACCTCAACCTCGGCGACAAGCAGCTCGACCGCAGCGCGGCCAACGCGGCGGGCCAACGCCCCCTGAACATCCTGATCCTGGGCTCCGACAGCCGGAACAGCAAGGAGAACGTCGCGCTCGGCGGCGCCCGCGAGGACGCCGGGCGCAAGCCGCTCGCCGACGTCCAGATGCTGGTGCACGTCTCGGCCGACCGCAGCAACATGTCGGTGATCAGCGTGCCGCGCGACACCCGGGTGACGATCCCCAAGTGCACCGACCCGGAGGACGGCACGGTCTACAAGGAGACCGACCGTCAGATCATCAACACCAGCCTGATGAACGGCGGCCCGGGCTGCACGGTCGCCGCCTGGGAGGAGCTGACCGGCATCCCCGTCGACCACTTCATGATGATCGACTTCGCCGGTGTGGTGAGCATGGCCGACGCGGTCGGCGGCGTTCCGGTGTGCGTGGACGCCAACGTCTACGACAAGGACTCCGGTCTGCGGCTGACGAAGGGCTCGCACAAGGTCAAGGGCGAGCAGGCCCTGCAGTGGCTGCGCACCCGGCACGGCTTCGAGGACGGCAGCGACATAGGCCGTACCCACGCCCAGCACATCTATATGAACGCGATGGTCCGCCAGCTCAAGTCCGGCACCAAGCTGTCCGACCCCGGCCAGCTCACCGACCTCGCCGAGGCCGCCACCAAGGCGCTCACCGTCGACAAGGACCTCGGCTCGGTCAAGAAGCTCTACGACCTCGGCAACGACATGAAGCGGGTGCCGTCCGGGCGGATCACGATGACCACCATGCCGTGGGTCTCGGATCCGCTGGACCCGGACGCGCACGTGATACCCAAGCCGGGCGACGCCGACAAGCTCTTCTCGCTCGTCCGGAACGACATCGCGCTGGACGGCAAGGACAAGAAGTCCGACAAGGGCCCGAAGCCGACCGTGCCGGCCGCGCCGAAGGGCGCCATCGCCCTCACCGTGTTCAACGGCACCGGCACCGCCGTCCAGCCGCCGGCCACCCGTCGGGCCTCGGACATCGCCGAGTTCCTGGTGAAGGCGGGCTTCACCAAGGCGACGTCGGACTCCGCCCCCCGCGCGCAGGCGGACACGACGATCACCTATCCGAAGACCGCCCAGCGACCGGACGCCGAGGCCGTGGCCAAGGCCCTGGGGCTGCCGGAGAGCGCGCTGCGGATGTCCCCCACGGTCGACCAAGTGACGCTGGTCATCGGCGGTGACTGGCGTACGGGCACGAAGTATCCGAAGACCGGGGAAGCCGAGGAGAGCGACTCCTCCGAGGAGCCGACGGCCGGGGCGACGGGCGACGGCAAGAGCGGCGAGAACGGCAAGAAGGACGACAAGGGCGAGAAGGACGGCGACAACAAGGCGCCCAAGAGTTCCGACCCGCTGAGCGGCAGCGACACCTCGGCGTGCATGAACGTCAATCCGCTGAATCGTTTCTGAAGACCGTCCGCCCCGGTCCGTACGGACCGGGGCGGAGGCACACGCGACTCGTCGGCCGGTCGGCTAGTCGGCCCGGACGGCCGGGCGACGGCTGGCGATGACCCGCTTCGCCAGCGAGCGCGGGCTGGTCAGGAAGCCGAACCCCCACGACATGTGCATCGTCGCGAGCGCCACCGGGATCCGGACGCGCGCGGCCGGCGACAGGCCCTTGCCCGCGGGCAGCGAACCGGCGGTGATGGCCGCCAGGTACCCGGCCGGGACCAGCAGGCCCCAGGGGGTGACGGCCGCGCCGACCACGACACCGGCCGCGATGGCGACCACAGCGGTCGGCGGCGCCAGATAGCGCATGTTGATCGAACCCTGGTGGAAGCGGGCGACGACGTGCCGCCAACGCCCGTAGTCCTTGTACTGCTTGGCGAGCGCCTTCACGCTGGGCCGCGGCCGGTAGGAGACCTTGAGCTCCGGGGAGAACCAGATCAGCCCGCCCGCCTCACGGATCCGGAAGTTCAGCTCCCAGTCCTGGGCGCGGATGAACTCCTCGTTGTACCCGCCCTGCTGCTCCAGGGCCTCGCGCCGGAAGACACCCAGATACACGGTTTCGGCCTCGCCGGCCGCGCCTCCCGTATGGAAGGCCGCGTTGCCCACCCCGATCTTCGAGGTCATGGCGGCGGCGACGGCCCGCTCCCAGTCGTTCTCGCCCTCGGCGTGCATGATGCCGCCGACGTTCTGGGCGCCGGTCTCGTCCAGCAGCCGCACGGCGGTCGCGATGTAGTTGGGCGAGAGCATTCCGTGACCGTCGACGCGTACCACGATCGGGTGGCGTGACGCCTTGATCGCGGCGTTGAGCGCGGCCGGGGTGCGGCCGGTGGGGTTCGGCACGGTGTGGACCCGGGCGCGGGGGTGGTTCGCGGTCTCCCGCACCAGGTCGGCGGCGATTTCGTCGGTGCGGTCCGTGGACGGACCGAGGGCGATCACGACCTCGAGTTCACCGGCGTAGTCCTGTTCCAGGATGTGCCGCACGGAGGTGCGCAGATACCGCTCCTCATTGAGCACCGGCATGATGACGGAAACGGCGGGCGGCTGCTGATCGGGCATGGTTCCTCGGCGGTACGGGGGGTGCCCCCGGCGGACGGCGGATCGTCGGTCACGTTACGCCAATGGGGGACCCGAAAGCGCCCCGCCCGGGTGGCAGGCCCCGCCAGGACGGCGTGGGGCCGCGAACCGACGATCGTATGGGCCTACCGTTTCCCCGGTTCTACCCAGTCCGTCGCGGAGGTTCGAAGTGACCGCACCGGCCCGCTCCCCCCGCCAGGCCAGACCACGCCCGAACCGGCCCCGCCACAGCGCCCCCCGCCGCCCGCGCTGGGGACTGCGCCTCGCCACCGGCGCCGCCGTGGCCGTGCTGGGCACCGGCGGCATCGGACACGCGGTGGTCACGGGGATCGAGGGCGGCATCGGGCGGGTGGACCCGTTCGGGGGGCTGTCGGACCGGCCGCAGATCAGCCAGGGCAAGAACATCCTCGTCGTCGGCACGGACGGCCGCGACAAGATCACGGAAGAGGAGCGGACCCGCTACCGGCTGGGCGGCGCGCCCTGTCACTGCACCGACACGGTGATGCTGGTGCACCTCTCCGCCCGGCACGACCGGGCCAGCGTGATCAGCCTCCCCCGCGACACCTACGTCGAGATCCCCGAGCGCGCCGACCCCCAGGGCCGGATCCGCCCCGCCCATCCGCAGAAGCTCAACGCGGCGTACGCGGAGGGCGGGCCGAGCCTGACCGTACGGGCGGTGGAACAGCTGACCCGGGTGCACGTCGATCACTATCTGGAGGTCGACTTCGCCAGCTTCATGAAGACGGTCGACGTACTGGGCGGGGTCCGGGTGTGCACGGTGCGGCCGCTCAAGGACGCCTACACGGGTCTCGACCTGCCGGTGGGGTCCAGCGACCTCAACGGCGGGCAGGCGCTCCAGTACGTGCGCTCCCGGCATCTCGACGGGGGCTCCGACCTCGGCCGGATGCAGCGGCAGCAGCGGTTCCTCGCCTCGCTGATCCACAAGGCGGCCGGCGGCGACGGCCTGCTGAACCCGGTGAAGTTCCACGAGGTCTCGACGACGCTGCTCGGCTCGGTCCGCGCCGACCGGGGCTTCGGCAGCGCCGAGCTGGTCGAGCTGGCCCAGGGGATGAAGAACCTGACGCCCGCCTCGTCCGAGTTCGCCTCGGTGCCGATCGGCATCGCGAATTTCCCCGTGCCCGGCGTCGGCTCGACGGTGAAGTGGGACGAGGCGGCGGCCGGGAAGATGTTCCAGGCCCTGCGCGAGGACCGGCCGCTGACCGTGCACGCCCCCCGGCGGTCGCAGGACGCGAAGCCGCAGGGCAGGCCGGCGGACCAGCCCGCGACGCCGGTGGACGTGGCGCCCGGGCAGATCCGGGTGCAGGTCCTCAACGGCAGCGGCCGCACCGGTCTGGCCCGCGAGACCGACACCGCGCTGCACGCGACGGGCTTCGCCACCACCGGGCTGCCCATGGACGCGCCCGGGCCGCTGGTCCAGCGGACGGTGATCTCCTACGACCCGCGCTGGGACCGCTCGGTCCGCTCGGTCGCGGCGGCGCTGCCGGGCGCGGAGCTGCGCCCGGCGCCGGGGCAGGGTCCGCTGATGAAGGTGACGCTGGGCACGGACTTCACGGGCGTGCACCCGGTGCGGGCCCAGGACCCGACACAGCAGGCCGGGGCCGCCCCGGCGGCAATCCGGGGGGACCAGGTGGTCTGCCCGGACGGCGCGTAGGCCTTACGCCCGGGCGTTCGATCGCACGGCGGCCGGGCCGCCCCTGTACGGGCCGCACCCGGGTGATCCCGACGACCCGGCGAGCGCCCGTCCCGCCCGCCGCGGCCCGGGCGGAGCTCCACAGATCCGCGGCCCTCGCGGGCGGGGATCAGTCCCCGCCGGGGGGCAGTCCCGCCGGGGGGGGCAGTCCCGCCGGGGGGGCAGTCCCGCCGGGGGGAGTCCCGCCAGGGGGCAGTCCCGCCGGGGGGAGTCCCGCCAGGGGGCAGTCCCGCCGGGGGGAGTCCCGCCAGGGGGCGAGGAGTCCCGCCAGGGGGCGAGGAGTCCCACCGGGGGGGCAATCCCTGCCCGGGAACAGACCCCGCCGCGGGGATCAGCCCCCGCCAGGGGGCTCTCCCGCCTGTGGCAGGCCCCACCAGGGGGCTCCCCCAGCCAAAGCTCTCCCGCCAGAGGGGATCAGCCCGCACCTGGGGACAATCCCCGCCAAGGGGGCCAGTCCCCGCCAGGGGGCCATTCCCCGCCAGGGGAGGCAGCCCCCGCCAGGGGACAGGCAGCCCCCGCCAAGGGGCCAGCCCCCACCAGCGGGGCTCCCCGCCAGGGGAGGAGGCTCCCCCGCCGTGGGGATCAGTCGCCGAAGCCCTCGGCAATCCGCTTCTCGCGCAGCTCCATGATCGCGCGGCGGCGGGCGAGCCGGTGGGTGCGCCGGATCTGGGCCTCCTGGTAGCGGCGCTTGTCCTTCTCCGTCTCCGGGACCACCGGCGGCACACGCCGGGGCTTGCCGTCCTCGTCGACGGCGGCGAAGACCAGGTAGGCGCTGCCGACCTGGGTGGCGGGCGTCGACTCGTTCCAGCGCTCGGCGAGCACCCGCACGCCGACCTCCATGGACGACCGGCCGGTCCAGTTCACCTGGGCCTTCACATGCACGAGGTCGCCGACCCTGACCGGTTCGAGGAAGGCCATCTCGTCCATCGAGGCCGTGACGGCCGGGCCGCCGGAGTGCCGCCCGGCGACCGCGCCCGCGGCGTCGTCCACCAGCTTCATGATCACGCCGCCGTGGACGGTACCCAGCAGATTGGTGTCGCTGCCGGTCATGATGTGGGAGAGCGTCGTGCGGGAAGCGGACGTCGGCTTGCCCGGTATTTCCGCTTCCGGGCTGCGGTCCTGATTGGTCATGTCCACCACTGTATGCGGGCCCGGGGGCACGGGCGGTTTTGCATCAGCTCTGCTACAGCCCGGCCCCGAACCCGTCTCCCCCCTGTGAGGTGGGTCGTCACAGCGGGCACACTCGTGTCATGAGCAATTGGGCCGATGGTCGGACCGGCGACCGCCAGGACCGGTACGGAAACGGCGCCGCGGACGCCGAGCCGGAGGGCGCGCGCGCCATGCCGCAGATCCGGCGCACCGCCCCGCCCCCGCCGCGCCGCCCCGCCGAGCCGGCCCCCGGGTACGACCGTGCACAGGGTCCGGGCGGTGGCCACGGCGGCGTGCCGGGCCAGGGCGGCTACGGCGACGGCGCGGCCCACGCGGCCGGCGGCCACGACGACGGCTACAACACGGGACAGGTCTACGGCCGCGGCGGCCCGGCCGGCCCCGGCGGCCACCGGCACGGCCCCACCGGCGGCGGCCCGGGCGGGCGCGGCCCGCGCACCGGCGCCCCGGATTGGCGCAAGCGCCTCAAGATCGGCTCCATAGCCTTCGTCGTGGCACTGCTGGCCGTCTCCGCCGGCACGTACTTCTGGGCCGACTCCAAGGTGCGCCGCGAGGTCGACCTCGGCCAGGTGAAGGACCGCCCGGCGGCGGGCGAGGGCACCAATTACCTGATCGTCGGCTCCGACAGCCGCGAGGGCCTCTCGGACAGCGACAAGAAGGAACTGCACACCGGGTCGGCGGACGGCAAGCGCACCGACTCGATGATGATCGTGCACACGGGCGACAACGGCACCACGGTGCTGAGCCTGCCGCGCGACTCCTACGTCACCATCCCCGCCTTCAAGGGGAAGGAGTCCGGCAAGAACTTCCCCGCCGCGACGCACAAGCTGAACCAGGCGTACGCGGACGGCGGCCCGGAGCTGCTGGCGCAGACCATCGAGTTCAACACCGGGCTGCGCATCGACCACTACGCGGAGATCGGCTTCGGCGGCTTCCGCAACCTCGTGGACGCGCTGGGCGGCGTGGAGATGTGCCTGGACAAGCCGCTGAAAGACCGGGACTCGGGTGCGGACTTCAAGGCGGGCTGCCAGGAGCTGAGCGGCGCCCAGTCGCTGGCCTTCGTGCGCCAGCGCCACCAGGAGGCGGACCAGGACCTGGGCCGGATGCGCAATCAGCAGAAGTTCCTGAACACCCTCGCCAACCAGGCGGCCTCGCCCTCGACGATCCTCAACCCGTTCCGCCTCTACCCCGTCATCGGCTCCGGTCTCGACACGCTCATCGTCGACAAGGACATGGAGCTGTGGGACCTCGCCTCGATGTTCTGGGCGATGAAGGGCGCGACGGGCGGCGACGGCAAGCAGATGACCGTGCCGATCGCGAGCGCGAACTTCCCGACCCGCTCCGACGGCGTCGCGGTGAAGTGGGACACGGCCAAGGCCAAGCAGCTCTTCGACCAGCTCAAGAAGGACGAGAAGGTCACCGTCTCCGACAAGTGAGCGACGAACATGGCAGGGCCCGCAGCCGACCTCGGCTGCGGGCCCTGCCGCGTTCTCAGGAGGACGCGGGCCCGGTCGCGTTGATCACCGCGAAGGTGCCGCCCTGCGGGTCCTGCACGACGGCCATCCGGCCCGCCATCATGTCGAAGGGCGGTACGAGCACATTGCCGCCGCCCCGGGTCAGGGCGTCGACGGTGCTGTCGGTGTCCTCGACGGCGAAGTAGCACAGCCAGTGCGAGGGTGTGCCGGGCGGCAGCTTGTCCAGCCCCTGGGTGCCGCCGACGGCCCGGCCGTCGACCTGGAGGGCGGAGTAGTCGGGCGCCCCTTCCATGGGGACCGCCTCGATGCCCAGCGCGGTGGAGTAGAAGGCCGCGGCGGCCTGGGGGTCGCTGGTGTTCAGCTCGTTCCAGATCAGCGCCCCGGGCTCGTTGACGACCTGCGCGCCGAGGAAGTCCCGGGCGTGCCAGAGCCCGAACACGGCTCCCGTGGGGTCGGCGACGACCGACATACGGCCGAGCGTGAGCACGTCCATGCCCGGCATCACCACGGTGCCGCCGTTGTCGGCGATCTTCTTCTCGGTGGCGTCCACGTCGGAGACGGCGAGGTAGGTGGTCCACACCGTCGGCGGTGTCGGCTGGTCGGGGTCGGGCGACATCGAGGTCATGATGCCGGCCACGGGCTTCCCGTTCAGGGTGCAGACCGCGTACCCGCCGGTCTCCGGCGGGCCGACCTCGCCCTGCCACCCGAACAGGTCGCGGTAGAAGTCGAGCGCCGCCTGCTGGTCGGGGACCATGAGGTCGATCCAGCACGGGGTGCCGGGCTTGTACGGAGCGGTTACCTCGGGCATGTCATGAGCCTCCAGGGCAGTACGACCCCCACCGCCCCCACCTTCGGCGCCCCGGCCCGATACCGCCACCGGCGTTCACCCGTACGCGCGACGGCCCCCCGGCGGGCTGCCGGGGGGCCGTCGCGATGAACGCCCGGGAGGGGTTACTTCGGCAGGTTGCGCGCCATGACGATGCGCTGGACCTGGTTCGTGCCCTCGTAGATCTGCGTGATCTTGGCGTCGCGCATCATGCGCTCGACCGGGTAGTCACGGGTGTAGCCGTAGCCGCCGAGGAGCTGGACGGCGTCCACGGTGACCTCCATGGCCACGTCGGACGCGAAGCACTTCGCCGCCGCGCCCTGGAAGGTGAGGTCGCTGTCGCCGCGCTCGGACTTGGCGGCGGCCGCGTAGGTCAGCTGACGGGCGGCCTCGATCTTCATGGCCATGTCGGCGAGCATGAACTGGACGCCCTGGAAGTCGCCGATCGGCTTGCCGAACTGCTTGCGCTCCTGGACGTAGCCCTTGGCGTAGTCGAGGGCGCCCTGGGCGATGCCGAGCGCCTGGGCGGCGATGGTGATGCGGGTGTGGTCGAGGGTCTTCATCGCCGTGGCGAAGCCGGTCCCCTCCTCGCCGATCATGCGGTCGGCGGGGATGCGGACGTTGTCGAGGTAGACCTCGCGCGTCGGGGAGCCCTTGATGCCGAGCTTGCGCTCCGGGGCACCGAAGGAGACGCCCTCGTCGGACTTCTCGACGACGAACGCCGAGATGCCCTTGGAGCGCTTCTCGGGGTCGGTGACGGCCATGACCGTGTAGTACTCGCTGACGCCCGCGTTGGTGATCCAGCGCTTGACGCCGTTGAGGACCCAGAAGTCGCCGTCGCGCACGGCCTTGGTCTTCATGCCGGCCGCGTCCGAGCCCGCGTCGGGCTCGGAGAGGGCGTACGAGAACATCGCGTCGCCCTTGGCGAGCGGGCCCAGGTAGCGCTTCTTCAGCTCCTCGGAGCCGGACAGCACGACCGGCAGCGAACCGAGCTTGTTGACCGCCGGGATCAGGGAGGAGGACGCGCACACCCGCGCGACCTCTTCGATGACGATGACGGTGGCGAGCGCGTCGGCGCCGGCGCCGCCGAACTCCTCGGGCACGTGGATCGCGTGCAGGTCGGAGGCGACCAGCGCGTCGAGCGCCTCCTGCGGGAAGCGGCCCTCCTCATCCACCTCGGCGGCGAACGGCGCGATCTTCGCCTCGGCGAGCGAGCGCACGACCTTGCGGAGCTCGTCGTGCTCCTCGGACGGCCGGTACAGGTCGAAGTCCTTTGATCCCGCCAAGGTGGATTCACTCCCCAAAGAGTTAACTACCGTTTAGTAACCCGATTCTAGGGGCGGCCCCCCGCACGGGGATACGTGAGCTTGCCGACAGCGCCCGGACGGCACCGGGATCTCCCCGGGGCCTTCCCGCTCCGGGCCCCGACTATGCTCGGCGCAGTCCAGCCCGTCAGCACATGGAGCACGCATGGCCCCCAAGATCACCGTGATCGGCACCGGCTACCTCGGTGCCACCCACGCCGCGGCCATGGCCGAGCTCGGGTTCGAGGTGCTCGGCCTGGATGTGGTGCCCGAGAAGATCGAGATGCTCGGGCGCGGCAAGGTACCGATGTACGAGCCGGGGCTGGAGGAACTGCTCCGCCGCCACGTCGCCGGGATCGAGGGCTCGACCGGCCGGCTGCGCTTCACGATGTCGTGGGAAGAGGCCGGCGAGTTCGGCGACGTCCACTTCGTCTGTGTGAACACCCCGCAGAAGCACGGCGAGTACGCGTGCGACATGAGTTACGTCGAGAGCGCCTTCGACGCCCTGGCCCCGCATCTGCACCGCCCGGCGCTGGTCGTCGGCAAGTCCACCGTCCCGGTCGGCAGCGCGGCCCGGCTCGCGGCCCGGCTCACCGAGCTGGCCCCGGCGGGCACCGACGTCGAGCTGGCCTGGAACCCGGAGTTCCTGCGCGAGGGCTTCGCCGTCCAGGACACCCTGCACCCGGACCGCATCGTGGTGGGCGTCGCCGGCGAGCGCGGCGAGAAGCTGCTGCGCGAGGTGTACGCGACGCCGATCGGCGAGGGGTCGCCGTTCGTCGTCGCCGACTATCCGACGGCCGAGCTGGTCAAGACGGCCGCCAACTCCTTCCTCGCCACGAAGATCTCCTTCATCAACGCCATGGCCGAGGTCTGCGAGGCCGCCGACGGCGACGTGGCGAAGCTGGCGGAGGCGATCGGCCACGACGACCGGATCGGGAAGAAGTTCCTGCGGGCCGGCATCGGCTTCGGCGGCGGTTGTCTGCCCAAGGACATCCGCGCCTTCATGGCCCGCGCCGGTGAGCTGGGCGCGGACCAGGCGCTGACCTTCCTCCGCGAGGTCGACTCCATCAACATGCGCCGCCGCGGCCACATGGTCGAGCTGGCCCGCGAGACGGTGGGCGGCAGCTTCCTGGGGCAGCGCGTGGCGGTGCTGGGCGCGACCTTCAAGCCGGACTCCGACGACGTACGGGACTCGCCCGCGCTGAACGTCGCCGGGCAGATCCACCTCCAGGGCGGCCAGGTCACCGTCTACGACCCCAAGGGCATGGACAACGCCCGCCGCCTCTTCCCGACCCTCGGCTACGCGCCGACCGCGCTCGAGGCGTGCCAGGGGGCGCACGTGGTGCTGCACCTCACGGAGTGGGGCGAGTTCCGCGAGCTGGACCCGGCGGCACTGGCCGCGGTCGTGACGGAGCGGCGGATACTGGACGGGCGCAATGCGCTTGACGCCGGCGCTTGGCGGTCGGCTGGATGGTCCTACCGGGCCATGGGACGGCCCCAGGCCTAGGCCGTTTCTTTCGGATCATCTGATCGTTGGTCTGGTGTGCCGTTGACGGACGCGCAGTGGGCGCGGATCGAGCCGTTGCTGCCGGACCGGGCGCCGAAGAGGGGTGGTCGGTGGCGTGATCATCGTGAGGTGATTGACGCGATCGCCTGGAAGTTCCAGACCGGGTCACAGTGAGTCCATCTGCCGGAGAAGTACGGCTCGTGGAAGGGCGCTTACACGCGGCTACGGAACTGGGCGATCAACGGCACCTGGGAACGTGTCTTCACCGCTCTGCTCGCCCAGCCCGACGCGGATGAGGACCTGGAGTGGGTGGTCGCGGTCGACTCGACCATCGTGCGCGCGCACCAGCACGCGGCCGGGGCCCGCAAAAAGGGGACCCGGCCGGCGAACCAGTCGATCATGCCCTCGGGCGGTCCCGCGGCGGACTGACGACCAAGATCCACCTGGCCGCCGACGGCCGCTGCCGCCCTCTGTGCTTCGTCCTCACGCCCGGACAGGCCGGTGACGCCCCCGCCTTCGAGCAGGTCATGGCCAAGGTCCGGGTGCCACGGCCCGTCGGAAGACCCCGCATCAGGCCGGATGCGGTCCCGGCCGGACTCCACCTTGCAGGCATTTTCCTCTGGTCAGCACGCTGGTCCAAAAGAAACGGCCTAGATCTGCGGTGTCGGCGTCCCTTCCGGCACGTGCCCGTCGCCCGCCCCCCCCGTCTGCGCGTTCATGGTGACCGGTCCGGGCTACGCGGTGTCGGCCAAGGGGACTTCGCCGGCGTCTTCTGTCCACGGCCTGCGCACCGCCCTGTCGCGGCTCAGATGGTGGCGCCCGTCCCCATCAGCGTTGAGAAGTCAGCCGTGGCCAACTGCTTCTCCGTACGGCTGATGTCCTCCTGGGATACCGCGAAACAGGCCCGGACGTAGGTGTAGGGCGGCTTGTTGTGGTGGAAGGCTTCGCCGGGGATGGTGGCGACACCGGCCGTGGTGAGGATCGCTTCGGCGGCTTCGAAGCCGTCTTGGACTCTAAGGGACGAGCAGTCGATCAGGAGGTAGTAGGCGCCCTCGGGATGGTTGGGTTCGAGGCCCGCCGACCGGAAGGCGGAGGCCACGCGGTCGCGCTGGGTGCGGTACTGGTCGCGCATTCCGGTGTAGAAGGCTTCCGGCAGCTCCAGGGCATCGACGGCCAGTTGCTGAAGTGGTGTGGGCGCGCACACGGACAGGATGTCGGCGGCTGTGCGTACCGGCTGGATCAGGTGGCCGGGCCCTGCGGCGTATCCGATCCGCCAGCCGGGGATGCTGTAGGTCTTGGACAGGCCGGAGATGGTGATGGTCCGGTGTGTGAGGGGGGTGAAGGCGGCTGGGGACAGGTGCCGGCCCGGGGTGTAGTAGATGTACTCGTAGATTTCGTCGGTGATGACGAGCAGATCGCGCTCCTCCGCGAACTGTGCGACCGCGGTGATTTCGTCAGCGGTGAGGCGTCGGCCGGAGGGGTTGTTGGGGGTGCACAGCACGATGGCGCGGGTGCGCTCGGAGGCCGAGGCCTCCAGCGCCTGCTTGGTCAGGCGGAATTCGGGGGCTGTGAGCCCGATCGGCTCCGGCATTACCCCGTACAGTTCGGCTGCGGCGCGGTGGTAGCCGTAGAACGGCTCGGGGAGCAGGATCCCGTCCCCGGGGTTCAGGTAGGCGAGCAGGACCGCGTTGTACGCGCCGGATGCGCCGATGGTGGCGACGATGCCGTCGTCGGGGTCGATGTCGATGCCGTTGTACGCGGTCAGCTTGCGGGCGATGGCCTTGCGTAGGGCCGGGTCGCCCTGGGCGAGGCTGTAGGAGTGGTCCGCCGTCTTGAAGTGGGCGGCGCCGGTGTCGAGGAGCGAGGCGGGCGGCGGCGTACGGGAGAGGCCCTGCCCCAGGTTGATGCCGCCCACGGCCACGCAGCGTTCGGTCATGGCGCGGATGGTGGACTGCTGCTTTCCGTCGAGTCGGCGTGCGTTTGCGATCACTTGTCGTTCTCCATGTTCGCTCCCGGCGGCTTGTGTGGCTCGTGGTCCGGGGTCAGGCGGCGGTCCAGCCGCCGTCGACTTCGAGCAGGGCTCCGTGTACGTAGTCAGCGGCCGGGGAGGCGAAGAAGATCACCGCGCCGATGAGTTCCTCGGGGCGGCCGAACCGTCCGGCGGGCACCCGGCTCAGCAGGGCCTGGCTGCGGGTGGTGTCGTCGCGCAGGTCCTGGGTCAGGTCGGTGGCGAAGTACCCGGCCGCGATCGCGTTGACGTGCACGCCCCGCCCGGCCCATTCGGCAGCAAGCGCCCGGGTCACCTGGACCAGTGCGCCCTTGCTTGCTGCATAGGCGACGACATTACGGCCGCCGCTGTAGGCGAGCACGGAGGCGATGTTGACGATGCGTCCGTGCCCCTGGGTGAGCATGAGGGATCCTGCTTCCTGCGTGAGGAAGAAGGTGCCGTTGACGTTGGTGTCGATCACTTTGTGCCAGGCGTCCGCGGGGTACGCCTCGGCGGGGTGACGTTCGATGACACCGGCGTTGTTCACCAGGATGTCGAGGCTGCCGTGCTGCCCCGCTGTCCGGACGAGCGCGCGCCGGGCCTGTTCCGGGCGCGTGACGTCCAGTTCGAGGGCGGAGGTGCGCGTCCCGTCTGCGGCCAGTTCGGCCGCGACCTTTTCGGCGGTTTCCTTGCTGCGGCCCGCGACCACCACATGGGCCCCGGCGCGGGCCAGGCCGGCGGCGATCGCCCGGCCCAGCCCGCGGGTGGCTCCGGTCACCAGAGCCACCTTCCCTGTGAGGTCGAACAGGTGCAGCGGATTCTCGTCACTCATATCCGCTCATTCTTTCACCGTTGTTTATGCGCCAGCCAGTTCCGACTCGATGGTGGTGCTGTGATACCAGGGGTTTCCGGCTGATTCTGAAATCAGATCCCGGGAGTTCGTCTCGTGGTACCGGCCGAGCGCGAGCGCGGTGTGCTGGACGATATTCAGGGCGTTGAAGTACTTGCGCAGGAAGTCACCCTCGCCGAGATCGACCCGCGAAATCCGCACATTGAGGTTCTCGGGCCGCTCTTCGGTGAGCAGCCGGACCAGATTCTCACCCTTGGCGATTGTGTAGTCATCATCGTCCGGGTCGGCGAACCAGATCACGCTGTGCTTCCGGTCCGGGTCCGAGAGGGTGGCGACCTCGCTGTGGCAGAACTCGTGGAAGTAGTTCCGGGCAGCGGGCACCATGGACATCTCATTGAAGTGCATCTTGGCGAGCTTGAGCAGGCTCTCGTGCCACTTCGGCGACGCGATCATGATCACGTTCGCGTCCTGGCTGTCGTGAGCGACCCGTTCGACGAGCTCGCGTCGCGTGTTGTCGTAGTCCGCCTCCAGCTCGGCCGACAGCTCGGCGAGCCGTGTGTGATGGTTGTCGTCGAGCAGGCCCAGCTTATGGAACATGTCCATCAGGATGGCGAAGTACTGGGAGACGTGGAACAGCGGGTACTCGCGGTCGGGCTCGCGCAGCCGCCAGTAGGCGATCGATACACCGTCTGCCTGGCCGAGCCCGGCGAGCTTGCCGCCGGAAGTCAGCAGCAGAACACGGTCCTGCTTGGACTTGAGCCCCTGATAGGCGAGGACGGGCTCCTGGGAATGACCGCTGTAGGAGCTGATGATGTACAGCGTCCCCTCGTCGTCGAGGACGGACGAGGGGGCGAGAAACCGGAAGTCGTAGTCGTTGAGGACGTGCACTTCGATTGGCGAACCGATTTCCGCGAAATATCCGCGGACAATGTCGGAGACGATGGCGGAGCAGCCCATGCCGGTAAAGACGATACGCTTGAACTCCCCATTGGCGAAACGGGACCGGAGCTTTGGAGTGATGGCCTCCAGAGAGTATTCGTCCGGCTTAGTCAGTCCGGCGCGGTATTCCTTCTCGATAAACTCTTCGTAGCGGTCGAGGCGAGACTTCACGTCAGTCAACTCTCCTTCGAGCGGCTAAGTGTTCGCATGTCATCCAAGTCGGATCGAGCGACTGCATTGAAGATACACGGATCGAATATCGAAGAGTCAAAAATTAAATTTTTGTTGCACCGGCCCTTTGGCTTGATCACGTGCTGGAAATCAGCCGACATGCATCCGGTTTCCGAACAGCCGCGAACGCGACTGCCGACGCCTTCCGGGTAAACCAGGGCAATCGCAGCACAGAGAGAACAGAATGTGATCTGCGCAACCCACGAAGATCAGCCACAGGCGATGCCTCAACACGTATACGCGCCACGGGGATTGAACATCCCGCAGGCGCAACTCGCCCTTACCGGTGACATCATGAAGTGCTATGACCACTCAGCTCATGGGCTTCATAGCCGCATCACTCGCCATCATCGTGGTCCCCGGCCCCGACCTCGTATTGCTGCTGCGCAACGCCGCGACAGCCGGCCGCCGCGGCGCGGGAGCCACCGCCGCCGGCATCATGCTCGGCAACGCCGTCCTGGCAGCCGCCGCGGTGGCCGGCCTGACCGCCCTGCTCACCAGCTCCCAGATGCTCTACACAACCATCCGCGCCGCCGGCGCCGTCTACCTCGCCTACCTCGGCGTACGCGCCCTGATCGACTTCTTCCGCCACCACAGGCAGCACAGCGACGCCCCCACCCCGGCAGCACAGCCAACGTTGGCGTCCGCCGACCACCAGAACCGCCCCACCGCCAAGGCCTTCCGCCAAGGCCTGGTCAGCAACCTGCTCAACCCCAAGGTGGCCGCCTTCTACCTCTCCCTCTTCCCGCAGTTCGCCCTGCCGGGCATGCCCGCCCTCACCCAGCACATCGTCCTGGCCGGCCTCTTCTGGGCACTCGCCCTGCTCTGGTACGCCGTAGTCGTCACTGTCCTCGGCCGCATCCAGACCCTGCTGCGCCGCCGCCGTGTCGAGCGCGGCATCACCGGGGTCTCCGGGGTAGTCCTGGTCAGCCTCGGCGCGGCACTGGCCTTCCGCGACTGACACGGTGGAGAACATCGCCCGGGCCCATCGCGTCGAAGACGTCCTCTGGTGAAGCGCCCAGAACTTCTTCGCGCCTGGGCAGCAGGTGCGCGGACGGCGGCACCCAGCTGGTCAAAGATTTGTCCTCAAACGCCGGACGGGCTGGATTTTCCAGCCCGTCCGGCGATTGAGGACACAGGGACCTCAGCCGTCGAGCTGGTCCAGCGTCGCGATCGACGGGGCACGGACCGTCTGGAGCCGACGCGCAGCGTCCTCCGCAGCCCTCAGCACCCGCACCGCGTTCTGCCAGGTCAGCTTCGCGAGGTCGGAGTCCGACCAGCCGCGGCGCAGGAGTTCCGCGATCAGGTTCGGATAGCCGGCCACGTCCGCGAGGTCTTCCGGGGTGAACGCCGTGCCGTCGAAGTCGCCGCCGATGCCGATGTGGTCGATGCCCGCGACCTCGCGCATGTGGTCGAGGTGGTCGGCGACCGTGGCCGCCGTGGCGAGCGGACGGGGGTGGGATTCCTCGAAGGCGCGGTGCACCGCCATCCCGGCGGGGGTGGTGTCGAGGTGGTGCAGGCCGTTGGCGCGCATGTTCTCGTCCGCCTGCCGGGTCCACTCGACGGCGGCGGGCAGGACGAACTTCGGCACGAACGTCGCCATGGCCACGCCCCCGTTCGCGGCGAGGGAGCCGAGCACGTCGTCGGGGATGTTGCGCGGGTGGTCGCAGACGGTGCGCGCGGAGGAGTGCGAGAAGATCACCGGCGCCTCGGTGACCCGCAGCGCGTCCCGCATCGTGTCGGCCGAGACGTGCGAGAGGTCGACCAGCATGCCGAGGCGGTTCATCTCGCGGACGACCTCCTCGCCGAAGCGGGTCAGGCCGTTCGCCACGGGCTCGTCGGTCGCCGAGTCCGCCCACGGGACGTTGTCGTTGTGGGTCAGCGTCATGTAGCGGACGCCGAGGCGGTGCAGGGCGCGCAGGGTGGCGAGGGAGCAGTTGATGCTGTGGCCGCCCTCGGCGCCCATCAGGGAGGCGATGCGGCCCTCGGCGCGGGCGGCCTCCATGTCGTCGGCGGTGAGCGCGAGCCGCAGCTCGGCGGGGTAACGATTCACCAGCTGCCGCACGACGTCGATCTGTTCGAGCGTCGCACTGACCGCCTCGTCGCCGGCCATGTCGGTGCGTACGTACACGGACCAGAACTGGGCCCCGACCCCGCCGGCCCGCAGCCGGGGCAGGTCGGTGTGGAGGCCGGCGCCGCTCTGGTCGGTGGCGATGTCGCGCCGGTCCAGGTCGTAGCGGACCTGCTGGCGCAGGGCCCAGGGGAGGTCGTTGTGACCGTCGACGACGGGGTGGGCGGCGAGCAGCTCGTGAGCGCGGGCGAGGTGACCGGCAGCCGTGGTGGCGGTCACGGTCACTTCCCGAACCCGAAGTGGGCCGTGCCCATGGCCTTGGCGCGCAGGCGCTTGCCCTTGTCCGTGGCCTGCTCGTTCAGCTCGTCCTGGAAGTGCCGCATCCGGGCCAGCAGCTCGGTGTCGTGGGCGGCGAGCATCCGGACGGCGAGCAGCCCGGCGTTGCGGGCGCCCGCGACGGAGACGGTGGCGACGGGCACGCCGGCGGGCATCTGCACGATGGACAGCAGGGAGTCCATGCCGTCGAGGTACTTCAGCGGCACGGGCACGCCGATGACCGGCAGCGGCGTGACGGACGCCAGCATTCCGGGCAGGTGGGCCGCGCCGCCCGCGCCCGCGATGACCGCCTTGAGACCACGGTCGGCGGCCTGCTCGCCGTACGCGATCATCTCGCGCGGCATGCGGTGCGCGGAGACCACGTCGACCTCGTAGGGGACCTCGAACTCGTCCAGGGCCTGGGCCGCGGCCTCCATGACGGACCAGTCGGAGTCCGAGCCCATGACGATGCCAATGAGAGGAGAAGTCATTCCGTGATCGTTCCTCGCAGGTATCCGGCGGCGTGGGCGGCGCGCTCGCGCACGTCGTCCAGGTCGTCGCCGTAAGTGTTGACGTGTCCGACCTTGCGACCGGGCTTGACGTCCTTGCCGTACATGTGGATCTTCAACCCCGGATCGCGTGCCATGCAATGGAGGTACGCGGAATACATGTCCGGATAGTCGCCGCCGAGCACATTGGCCATGACGGTCCACTTGGCGCGCGGGCGCGGGTCGCCGAGCGGCAGGTCCAGCACCGCCCGTACGTGGTTGGCGAACTGCGAGGTGATCGCGCCGTCCTGGGTCCAGTGGCCGGAGTTGTGCGGGCGCATCGCCAGCTCGTTGACGAGCACCTCGAAGGAGCCGTCGGCCTTGCGGATCTCGAAGAGCTCCACGGCGAGGTGTCCGACCACGCCCAGCTCCGCGGCCACCTTGAGGGCGAGCCGCTGCGCGTGGGCGGAGAGCTCGGCGGAGAGGCCGGGCGCGGGGGCGATGACGGTGTCGCAGACCCCGTCGACCTGGATGGACTCGACGACCGGGTACGAGACGGCCTGGCCGTGCGGGGAGCGGACGACGTTGGCGGCCAGCTCGCGGGTGAAGGCGACCTTCTCCTCCGCCAGCACGGGCACGCCGGCGTGGAAGGGCTCACTCGCCTCTTCCGCGCTGCGGACGATCCACACCCCCTTGCCGTCGTAGCCGCCGCGCACCGTCTTGAGCACGACGGGGAAACCGTCGCCCTCCTCCGCGAACCGCGCCACGTCGGCGGGGTCCTCCACGATGCGGTGCCGGGGACACGGCACTCCGATCTCCATGAGCTTGGCTCGCATCACGCCCTTGTCCTGGGCGTGCACCAACGCGTCGGGCCCGGGGCGGACGGGAATGCCGTCTGCCTCCAGGGCCCGTAGGTGCTCGGTGGGGACATGCTCGTGATCGAAGGTGATCACGTCACAGCCTTGTGCGAAAGCACGAAGGGTGTCCAGGTCGCGGTAGTCGCCGATGACGACTTCCCCGACCGCCTGAGCCGCCGAGTCCTGCGGGGTATCGCTGAGCAGCTTGAACTTGATGCCGAGGGGGATGCCCGCCTCGTGGGTCATACGGGCGAGCTGGCCGCCGCCGACCATGCCGACTACCGGGAACGTCACGCTCCCAGGGTATCCGTACGTACGAACCGTTCCGACCGCGCCTGGAGGATCATCCAAAACTCCGGGGCGTCCGAGCCGGCGGCCGGAAGGGAGCGCGTTCGCCGGCCGTTCACCGGAGTCCGCGGTTGGGGACGGGACCCGCTGGTTAGCATGAAGGCTGCCCTACGCCCAGTTTCGCCCAGCATCGGAGCCTGACGATCACTATGAGTCAACGGTCCGCAGTGCGCGCCCGGCTGGAGCGGCTGGCCCGCGAAATCGCGAAGTTCGGGGCGGTGGGCGCCGTCGGCTTCGTGGTCAACTTCATCGTCTTCAACATCTGCGTGCACGGCTTCGGCCTCGCGGTGGTGCGCTCGGGCGTCATAGCGACCGGCGTCGCGATCGGCACCAATTACGTGGGCAACCGCTACTGGACCTACCGGGGCGGCGACAAGAACCGGCGCAGCCGCGAGCTGACCCTGTTCCTTCTGTTCAGCGGCGTCGGTCTCGTGATCGAGAACGGCATCCTGGCGCTCTCGCACTACGGCTTCGGGCTCACCTCGCCGCTGGCGGACAACGTCGCCAAGAACGTCGTCGGCCTCGGCATCGGCACGGTCTTCCGCTTCTGGTCCTACCGCACCTGGGTGTTCCGGGCGCTGCCCGCCCGCGAGGCCGTGGAGACTGCTGAATCGTTCCTGGACGACCGGCCGCAGCGGGCCGGGGCCGGCGAAGCAAGCCGGTAAACCTCCCTGCCCGCCGGAGGCTTCCGCTCAGTCCTCCGGGGACTCCCCGTGGTCGCCCGCCTCGCGGCTCAGGAACAGCGCGAAGACCGGCGGATACGGCTGGAGGAGTTCGAGCCGCCCGCCGTCCGCCTCGGCCAGGTCACGGGCGACCGCCAGCCCCAGACCCGTGGAGTTCCGGCCGCTGACGGTCCGCTCGAAGACGCGGGACCCGAGGTCCGGCGAGACCCCCGGCCCCTCGTCGGTGACCTCCACGACCGCCTGGTTGCCGGTGACGCGGGTGCGCAGGGCGACCGTGCCGTCGCCGTGCATCAGCGAGTTCTCGATGAGGGTGGCGAGCACCTGCGCGACCGCCCCGGGCGTGCCGACGGCACGCAGCCCCTGCTTGCCGGAGCGGACCAGGGCCCGGCCCTCGCTGCGGGTGGCGGGCCGCCATTCCTCGAGCTGCTGCTTGATGACCTCGTCGAGGTCGAAGGTGACCGCCGAGCCCGACTGCGGGTCACGGGAATTGGTCAGCAGCCGCTGGACGACGTCGGTGAGCCGCTCCACCTGGGTGAGGGCGATCGTCGCCTCGTCCTTGACCGTCTCGGGGTCGTCGGTCAGCGTGATCTCCTCCAGCCGCATCGACAGCGCGGTCAGCGGCGTGCGCAGCTGGTGCGAGGCGTCGGCGGCGAGGCGCCGCTCGGCGGTGAGCATCCGGGCGATCCGCTCGGCGCTCGCGTCCAGGACGTCCGCGACCCGGTCCAGCTCGGGCACCCCGTAGCGGCGGTGGCGCGGGCGGGGGTCGCCGGAGCCGAGCCGCTCGGCCGTCTCGGCGAGGTCGGTCAGCGGCGCGGTGAGCCGGTTCGCCTGGCGCACGGCGAGGAAGACGGCCGCGATCACGGCCAGCAGCGCCACCGCGAGGATCACCATCAGGGTGCGGCCGAGCTCCCTGCTGATCGCGGAGCGGGACTCCTCGACCCGTACGGTCTCGCCCTGCTCACCCCGCTCCGTCGAGGCGATGACGTCGCCCTCGGGGCGCTCGCCGATCTCGATGGCGGCCCGGCCGGGGATGTCGACCCGCGCGTACCGGTCAGGGGTGATCTGCTCGCTCAGCACCCCCGACTCCACGCGCTCGCCGCCGATCAGGCGGCTGTCGAGGATGCTCACCAGCCGGACGGCCTCGGACTGCACGCTCTCCCGCGCGCCGCTCTCGATCGTGCGGGTCTCGACGATGACGAGCGAGATCCCGAACACGGCGATCACGACGAGCACGACGGCGAGGGTGGAGTTGATCAGTCGGCGGCGCACGGTGCCCTCCGGGCGGGGTGGTACGAACGCAGCCCGGCGGAGGCCGGTCAGCTCTTTTCGAAGCGGAAGCCGACGCCTCGGACGGTGGCGATGTAACGCGGGTTCGCGGCGTCGTCCCCGAGCTTCTTGCGAAGCCAGGAGATGTGCATGTCGAGCGTCTTGGTGGACGACCACCAAGTGGTGTCCCAGACCTCGCGCATCAGCTGGTCGCGGGTGACGACCCGGCCCGCGTCCCGGACGAGCACCCGGAGCAGGTCGAACTCCTTCGCCGTGAGCTGGAGTTCGTCGTCACCCATCCAGGCACGGTGCGACTCGACGTCGATCCGCACGCCGTGGGTGGTGGGCGGCTGCTGCGGGGCCTCGACCGTGCCGCGGCGCAGCAGGGCCCGCACCCGCGCGAGCAGCTCGGCCAGCCGGAACGGTTTGGTGACGTAGTCGTCGGCGCCGGCGTCCAGGCCGACCACGGTGTCCACCTCGTCGGCCCGGGCGGTGAGCACGAGCACCGGGAAGCCGTGACCCTCCGTGCGCAGCCGGCGGCAGACCTCCAGGCCGTCCATGCCGGGCAGGCCGAGGTCGAGAACGAGGAGGTCCACCCCTCCCTTGAGGCCGGCATCGAGCGCCGTGGGGCCGTCTTCTCGCACCTCCACCTCGTACCCCTCGCGGCGCAGCGCGCGTGCGAGCGGCTCCGAGATCGAAGCGTCATCCTCGGCGAGCAGTACTCGGGTCATGGGGTGATGGTAGTCCGCTCGACCGCATGTCAGGAGGGGGATGGGGCTACCTGCGGCAACAACACCGCCGCCCGGTCTGGACCATTGAATGTGGGCAAACAGTTCCACACCCGCCTGTGATCCATGTCTCAACTCCTTCCTTTTGCGGGCGGGGTGTGACGTATGGTGACGGGAAGTCTGTAGCACTACCGGGGGCCTTCGGCATGTCCAACACGCCGGAGGTCTCTGCTGTGCGCGGGACTGGGCCACCAGTCCCGTCACGGAGAATGACCTGACGGCCGGGTCCGCCGCGCGAAGGTGCGCGGGGGCGTGGATCCCGGTGCACGGCTGTCCTGCCGATGTCCTCAACAGAGGTGCGTCGAACCCCTGGGGCGTGGGGGCGGACAGTGCGGTGCCCGGTGCCGGCCAACCCCCACCCGGGCGCGCAGCAGCTCGACGCGCGTCCCGAGCACACAAGGACTGACCATGGCGTCCAGCCTGACGAAGGACACGGCCGAGCAGGAGAAGACCTCTCCGGGCTCCGGCAAGACGTTCTTCGGCCACCCCCGCGGCCTGGCCCCCCTCTTCATGACGGAGATGTGGGAGCGCTTCAGCTACTACGGAATGCGCGCCCTCCTCGTCGTCTATCTGATCGCCGGCGGCCCCGACGCCAAGCCCGACAGCCAGGGCGGCGGTCTGGCGATGCCCGAGGCCAACGCGGTGGCGATCTACTCCGTCTACGTGGCGATGGTGTACCTGCTCGCCATGCCCGGCGGCTGGTTCGGCGACCGCGTCTGGGGTCCGCGCAAGACCGTCACCATCGCGGCCGTCACCATCATGGTCGGCCACCTGGCGCTGGCGATCCCCGGCAAGCCCTCGTTCTTCGCGGGTCTGGCGCTCGTCGCACTCGGTTCCGGTCTGCTGAAGGCCAACATCTCGACGATGGTCGGCCACCTCTACGACGGCCCGAAGGACCCGCGCCGTGACGGTGGCTTCACCGTCTTCTACATGGGCATCAACCTCGGCGCCTTCTTCTCCCCGCTGGTCATCGGCACCGTCGGCCAGAAGGTCAACTGGCACCTGGGCTTCACCATCGCCGCCGTCGGCATGGCGATCGGCCTGGCGTTCTTCCTGTGGGGCACCCGTCACCTGGACCCGAAGAGCAGCGTCGTCCCGAAGCCGCTGACGGCGGCCGAGAAGAAGTCGACGCTCACCAAGGGCCTGGTCTGGCTGGCCGTCGCGGCCGCCTTCTACGGCGTCGTCGGTGGCACCGGCCACTTCACCCTCAACTGGGCGCTGATCCCGATCACCCTCGCCGGTCTGGTCATCCCGGTCACCGTCCTGGCCCGCATCAAGCGCGACAAGGAACTCTCGGCGACCGAGCAGACCAAGGTCAGCGGCTACATCTGGTTCTTCGTCGCCGCCGCCGTGTTCTGGATGATCTTCGACCAGGCGGGCTCGACGATGTCGACCTTCGCCGAGAAGAAGACCGCGGACAACGTGTTCGGCATCGAGTTCCCGTCGACCTGGTTCCAGTCGGTCAACCCGCTGTGGGTCATGGCGCTGGCCCCGGTCTTCGCCTGGCTGTGGATGTGGCTCGCCCGCCGCGACCGCGAGCCGAGCACCACGGTGAAGTTCGCGATGGCCATGGTCGTCATCGGTGCCTCGTTCTTCGTCTTCGCCGTTCCGATGGCGATGGCCGGTGACGGCACCAAGGTCAGCCCGATGTGGCTGCTGTCGATCTACATGATCCAGACCATGGGTGAGCTGTGCCTCTCCCCGGTGGGTCTGTCGCTGACCACCAAGATGGCGCCGCAGAAGTACGCGAGCCAGATGATGGGCGTGTGGTTCCTCGCCGTCACCGCCGGTGACTGCACCACGGGTCTGCTGTCCATCGCGGGCGTGGACCTCAACGGCACCGGCATGATCCTGCTGCAGGCGGCGCTCGCGGCCATCGCCGGTTTCGCGGTGTGGATGTACCGCAAGAAGATCGAAGCCCTGATGGGCGACGTGAAGTAACCCCTGACGGTCGTGACAGGGCCCCGGCGCGGATCTCCGCGCCGGGGCCCTTCGCGTGCGCCCGTCACCGTCTGCCGTATCTCAGCGGCGCAGCCGGCGCCCGGGGACGAAGGCGAGGACCGCGCCGCCGACGAGGACGAGCGTCCCGGCGGCGAAGGCGAGCGCCTTCAGGGGGCCGCTCGCACCGGTCGCGGCGAGGCCGCCGCTTCCGCTGCCGCTACCGGTGCCGGTGGTGCCCGTCGTCCCGGTGGTCCCGGAGGTCCCGGTCGTGCCCGTGGACCCCGTGGATCCCGTGGTGCCTGTGGTGCCTGTGGTGCCCGTAGTGCCGCCGGGCTGCTCCTTGGTGTCCACCTCGAGGGACACGCCCGGGTCCTTGGCCGGGGTGCAGACGGTGGTCGTGCCGAGGGCCTTGACCGTCAGGACGCCGGGGGTGAGCGTCGCCTTCCCGCTCGCGCCGGGCTTGTACGTGCCCTTGAGGTCGGGGACGACGATGGGCTGCCCGGTCTTGATCGGATCCTTGTTGGGCTCGCCGACGACCTCGACCTTGCCCTTGTCCGCGCCACCGACGGTGACCGCCATGGACGGGACGACGGACTTCGCGGGGATCTCGGCGGGGCTGTCCATGACGGACTTGCCGAACTTCACGGTGAGCTCGAAGCTGCCGCCCTTGCGGAGGGCGTTGATCTGGACCGGCGAGGTGACGTTCTTGTCGCCGATGGGCGTCTTGCACTGGTACTCGACGTTCAGCTCCTTGCCCGTGAGGGGCCCGTCGCCGGGGTCGCCTCCGCCGGTGGTGCCGCCGGAGGTGGTGGTGCCGCCTGTGCTGCCGCCGGTGGTGGTGCTGCCTCCGGTGGATCCACCGGAGGTCGTGGTGGTGCCGGTGGTGCCGGTGGTCCCGGTCGTTCCCGTTGTGCCGGTGGTTCCGCCGGTCGTGCTGCCACCGGTCGTCGTCGTACCGCCGCTGGTGCCGGACGAGCCGTCCGACACCTTGATCGTGGCCGCGGGCCGCACCGCCTCCTTCGGTGAGCACTTGGTGTCCGTGGGCAGCGGCTTGCTGACGTTGATCGCGTAGGCGCCGGGGGTGAGCGTCACCTCGCCCGCCTTCGTCAGCTTCACCTTGGCCTTCATGTCGGGCAGGATCATGGCGCTGTTCTTGGGGATGGGCGGGTTCTGCCGCGGGCCCTCCGCGGCCAGCTCGCCGGTCTGCGCGCCGCCGAGCGTGATCTTCCCGGTCGGTTTGACGGTGTCCTTGTCCAGGTCGAGGATGTCGGGGTTCTTGGAGGCGGCCTGGACCGTCTTCCACACCACCTCGACCTCGTCGCCGACCTTCGCCGTCGCCGGCGCGATGATGTCCGCCCGCGTGGTGCCCTTCACGGGCGGCAGCTGCGAGATCGGGGGCGGTATGCACTCGGTCGCGTACGACACCTCGGCGGCGTGCACGGTCCCCACGCTCAGCAGCGTGCCCGCACCCCCCAGCATCAGCGCGAGCCCTGCCGCGCGCGCTCTCCGTCGCGTACTCACGTCGTTCCCTTCGTCGGTCCGTCCTCGGATGGTGCGGAAACCCGTGGCTGCGTATCAGCGCCGAACCACGGGAGGCCCTCGCGGGCGGCGATGGGGCGCGGCGCGGGGCCACTGCCGGGGGCGGGGTTCGCGACCCCGCGGGTGCCCGTGCCGGTGCCGACGCCAGGAGCGGCATCCGTGGCCGCGCCGGGGCGTGAACGGCCGCCGGGGCCGGGAACGGCATCCGCGCCGGGGCCGGCCTCCGGGCCCCCGCAGGGGCTGGGCCTGGGGCCCGCGCCGGGGCCGAGGTCCGTGCTCACAGTGCGGCCCGGGTCGGGGCTCGCGCCGATGTCCGCGCCGGTGCCGGGCGCCGCGCCCGTGCTGGAAGCGGGGTTCGCACCCGCGCGGATGTCCGTGCCGGTGCCGACGCCAGGACCGGCATCCGTGGCCGCGCCGGGGCCACGGACCGCATCCGCGCCGGCGCCAGGCTCGGGAAGCGCCCCCGCGTCGGGGCTGCGGCCCGCCCCGGGGCCACGGACCGCACCCGTGGCAGCGCCACGGCCCGCGCCCGGCGGCCGTGACGGTGCCCGGGTCCAGCCCCGAGGGGCCCGTACCGCCCGGTGGCGGCGGGCTGGGTCCGTGCCGCCCGCCGCCGGGCCGTCCCGCCGGCGGGCCGCCGCCGCCACCGCCGCCATCGCCGCCCGGAAGACCGTCGCCGGGACGACCACGCACAGCAGGGCCCAGAACAGCGTCACGCCCCACGGCCGGGGCACGGCCCACGGTTGTTCGACCAGCAGTTTGCCGCCGTACTCCAGCGAGACGACGTAGTCGCCGTGCGCCCCGGCCGACAGCTCCACGTCCAGCGCGACCCGCGCCTTCGCCCCCGCGGCGACCGTGCCGCGCCAGCGCTGTTCCTCCCAGGCCGGGGCGAGCACGCCGTGCGCGGTGCCGACGCGGAAGACCGGGTCCCGGGCGGGGGTCGGGCCGAGGTTGCCGACGGTGACGACGAGCTTGCGGCGCGGGGGTGCGCCGAACCAGGTCAGCAGGCCGCTCGAGCCCTCCAGCCGGGCCCCGAGCACGCTCAGCCGTTCCCCGCCGGTCTGCCGGGGCAGCGGCTCGACCGGGTGGCCGGCGACGCGGAAGGCGGCGTCCGCGGCCGCCCGCTCGCCCGTGACGGTCGCGACGTGCACGACGCACGGGCACGGCTTCGGCGGCTCGGCGACGGGCATCTTCCGGCCGAACCGGCCGTCGTCGCCGACGCGGACGGCCCGGCCGTCCGCGTTGGCGCAGTCGTTGGTGCCGCCGACCATGTTCTGACCGCAGATCAGCAGCGTGAGGAGGGCCCCCGGCCGCCATCCCGTGCCGGTCACGGTGACGCTGCCGCCCTTGCCCGCCTCGGCGCGGTCCACGGCGGCCGTGGGCCCGTCCGCCGCCGCCCGTTCGGCCGGCAGCAGCACGAGCGCGGCGACGGCGAGCAGCGAGGCCGCCAGCGCCCCGGGCCTCCCCGGGCGGCGGCTCATGCCGGGGCTCCCACGCCGGGACGGCCACGGCGGCGGCGTACGAGGAGCCGGCCGGCCGCGCCCGCGCCCGCCAGGCCGAGCCCGGTCAGCACGGACGGCAGGAGCCAGGGCAGCGGGGTGTACGAGCCGGAGGCGGTGGCCGGGGCGGCGCCCGGGGCCCGTGCCGTGATCCGGACCTCGACCGGGTCCAGCCGTGGGGCGTCCGGCCACTTCTCCGTCAGCCGGACCGCGCTGCCCGGCGCGAGTTCGGCGGGGACGCCGCGCGCGACGCGGTTCAGCACCTCGCCGAAGTGGCCCTTCGCACGGATCGTCAGGCGCGGGGCGAGGGTGGTGTTGCCACGGTTGACCAGGGCGTACCGGATGACCGCGGCTCCGCACGTGCCGCTGACCCGCACGTGCTCGACCGTGAGCGCGGGAAGCGCGGGGCCGCTCACGCGTACCGCCATCGGCACCCGGATGCGCAGGCCGTCCCCGGTGGCGACGACCGCCGCGTGACGGTCGCCGGGCGCGGTGCCGGCCGGGACGGTGACGGTGAGCGGCACGTCGGCGCGGGTGCGCGGCGGGACCGTCACCCGCCGCGCGGCGAGGGCGATCCACGGGCCGGTGCCGCGCAGGGCGACCGTGCGTGCCCGGCCGCCGGGGTTGACCACCGTGAGCCTGTCCTCGATCACCGTGCCCGGCCCGCCCTCCAGGAAGAAGGAGGAACGGTCCTCCGCGCCCGGCCCCCGGGTGCCGCCCGGTGCGGGCGCGGCCGACCAGGGCCGGGTGTCCGCGGCGGCGGGCGCCGCGGACAGCGCGCACAGCGCGGCGACGGCGGCGGTCACGGCGGCACGGGTACAGGTGGTACGGGACGGCATCGGCGGCTCCCTGTGCGGACGCGTACGGGCCTCGGGGGCCGCGCTATCGGGCGGTGCCGGTGCGCTGACGCCGGGTCAGCCAGAGGGTGCCGGCGATTCCGGCGAGGAGCACGGTGCCGCCCAGGGTGCCGAGGGCGACGGCCGAGTCCGCGGGCCCGGTCCGCGGCAGCTGCCCGCCGCCGGTGGAGCTCGGGGAGCCGCCCGTGCCCGCACTCCCGCCCGTACCACCCGTACCGCCACCCGTACCGTCGGCGCCGCCCGGGCCCTTCACGTCGAGGGTCAGCGACGGCTTGGGGGCGTTGGAGGGGGTGCACGTGGTCGTCGTGCCCAGCGCGACGATGGTGAGGGTGCCCGCCGTGAAGGTGACCTTGCCGCTCTTCTTGGGGGTGTAGGTGCCCGACAAGTCACTGATCTTTATCGGGGTGTTGGCCGGGATCGGCGCGTCGTTGGCGGGCCCCGCCACCGCCACCGTCCCGCTCTCCGCGCCACCGAGCTTGATCACCGCACTTGGCTTCATCGCGCCCTTGCCGAGCTCGACGGGGCTGGAGGAGACGCCCTTCTGGAAGGACATGGTGAGTTTGTAGGTGCTGCCGCTCGCCACACCCTTGATGTCGATGGGCGATACGGCGCTCTTGTCCCCGATCGGCGTCTTGCACTGGTAGTTGACGTCGACCGTCTCGGCGTGCGCGGCCGGTGCGAGCAGCAACGCCGTCCCGCCGGCGAGGGCCGTGGCCAGGGTCAGCGCGGCGGCGCGGCGCGCGGGGGCGCGGCGGACGTTCCGTCGGGGGTGGCGCTGGGGGTGGGACACCTCGTTCCCCTCTCGTCCGGTGCCGTACCCGAAAATCACTGACGACACATCAGATCGGGCGCCGACAGTACGCCGGGGACCTTGTCGAGGGAAGACGCAGAACACGCCGCCGTGATGTCCGGCGGCGTGTGTCGGCGGTGTCCGCGGCCGCCCGGCGGGGCCGGGGGCAAGCGGAACGAGCAGGTCAGCCGGTCGCGGGGAACGGCCGACCCGGTTACGCGGGTGCGGCCAGCTCGGCCCAGACCGTCTTGCCGTTGCCGCCCTCGTTGCGGACCACGCCCCAGTCCAGGCAGAGCCGCTCCACGATGAACATGCCGTGGCCGCCGGGGCGGCCGGCGCGGTGCGGATTGCGGGGGGTGGGCGTACCGCTGCCGAGGTCGACGACCTCCAGCCGCAGCACCTTGCCCGCGAAGGCCACCCGCAGCTCGTCGGGGCCGTTCGCGTGCAGGCAGGCGTTGGTGACCAGCTCGGAGACGACGAGCAGGACGTCCTCGGCGGCGGCCCGGTGATCGGCGGTGGCCGCGGGCAGCCAGCCCCAGTCGTACAGCGCCTGCCTCGTGAAGTCGCGGGAACGCGGCACGGCACCGCTGACCCCGACGAGGTGGAGCCTGCGGACCTGCCCGCTCGGCCGCGGCGGGCCGGCCGAGGCAGCGCCGTCCGCCTCCGGACCGCGGTCGCCCGGCGGCGGGTACGGCCGGGTGGTGCTCATCAGCGCTTCACCTCACCGATTCACCGATTGAGAAATGTTGGATACCTGGCACATTGAACAGATTCAGCAGACTCCTGCCCGACCGATCCGTGAGAACACCCACTTCTTGGGCGCGGTTCCTGTGACTCGGATAACGCATGAGTAACGCCACAGGAAGCGGGCCGGACGGTGGACGGGCCGGACGGGCGGCGGAACCGGGCCGCAGGGTCAGCCGACGAGCGCCGCGTCGACCGTGTCGTGCACGGCGAAGACGGCCTCGGCGCCGGTGATCTCGAAGACCCGGGCGACCACGGGCTGCATGGCGGCCAGATGGATCGCGCCCCCGACGGCCTCGGCCTTCAGCCGGGCGCCGAGCAGCACGTTCAGCCCGGTGGAGTCACAGAACGCGAGCTCGGAGCAGTCCACGATCACTCGGGTCCCGGCTTCCTCGGCGCACGCCTCCAGGGGCTCGCGCAGCAATTCCGCCGTATGGTGATCGAGCTCACCCGCCGGTCTGACGATCGCGCTCGACCCCTGCCGACGGACCTCTACATTCAGCCGGCCCCTGCTCGCACTGCCGACCATCCCGCGGTCCATGCGCGTCCCTTCTCGGTGTGCTGCGTGGTGTTGCTGTACCTGCGTGGCGCTGTGAGAAGCCTACGCCTTCGATACGCAGGCTGAAAGCCGAACATCCGTCATATTCGGATATAAACGGACAACGTGGACTTGCCATGTGGAGGTGAAGACGGGTAGGGCTAGATAGGTACATCCACCACGGACGGCTTTGGAGGCGCCGCACACCGCAGCAAGAGGTCACGGCATCGGCAGCCATACGCCGAGAATGATGGAGGACACCCATGTCACCCCTGCTCGACGAACCGCGCACCGAATCTTCTCGGGAGACCGCCTCGTCGACAACCCCGCCCGAGCAGATCGAGCCCGAAAATCTCGGTCTCCCCGTGATCCCGCCGTACGACGAGGTGGGACCGGTCGACGCGCGGGCCCTGTCCAAGACGCTCTTCGCGCGCCTCGAGTCGCTCGAAGAGGGCACACACGAGTACTCCTACGTCCGCAACACGCTGGTCGAGCTGAACCTGGCCCTGGTGAAGTTCGCCGCCTCCCGGTTCCGCTCCCGCAGCGAGCCGATGGAGGACATCATTCAGGTCGGCACGATCGGCCTGATCAAGGCCATCGACCGCTTCGAGCTCAGCCGCGGCGTCGAGTTCCCGACCTTCGCGATGCCGACGATCATCGGTGAGATCAAGCGCTTCTTCCGCGACACCAGCTGGTCGGTCCGGGTCCCGCGACGACTCCAGGAGCTGCGGATCGACCTGGCCAAGGCCGGGGACGAGATGGCGCAGCAGCTCGACCGCGCGCCCACCGTCGGCGAGCTGGCCGAGCGGCTCGGCCTCTCCCGCGAGGAGGTCGTCGAGGGCATGGCCGCGAGCAACGCCTACACCGCGAGCTCGCTGGACGCCCAGCCCGACGAGGACGACTCCGAGGGCGCGCTGTCGGACCGCATCGGCTACGAGGACCACGGCCTCGAGGGCATCGAGTACGTCGAGTCGCTGAAGCCGCTGATCGCCGAACTGCGCCCGCGCGACCGGCAGATCCTCTCCCTGCGCTTCGTGGCGAACATGACGCAATCGGAGATCGGGGACGAGCTCGGCATCTCCCAGATGCACGTCTCGCGCCTGCTGGGGCGCACGTTGGGGCGCCTCCGCAAGGGGCTGCTGACGGAGGATTAGCCTCCGGCCTCGATCCTCTCCCCACGCCGCGCGCCGCCCGGACATCCGGGCGGCGCGCGGCGTTCCGGGTGCGATGACCCTGGACGGCCGCTTACGGCCACGGCTACGGCCCGGCCAACCGCCCCCTCCTCGCCGGCGCCGCCATCGCGGACGGCAACAGGACGGCGGACCTGTGGACCACCACGGACGAGGGCACCGGCACGCTGATGTTCTACGCCGGCGAGACGAACGCGGCGGGCAACCGGACCGGCCGTGTCACGCCGGCGTCGTCGCCCGTTCCGTGGCGGTGAGAAGGGCCGCGAGTGAGGAGCGGGCTGCGTGGAGGTCGGTGATGTGGGTGTCGAGTTCGGTCAGGCGGGCGCGGAGGTGGGTCGTCACGCAGGGGTCGAAGTCGGTGCCCGTGCCCTGGACGCAGGGCAGGATCTCGCGGATGACACGGGTCGGGAGACCGGCCGCCAGGAGGACGCGGATGCGGTGGACCGCCTCGGGGGCGTCCGGGGCGTAGCGGCGGTGGCCGCCGCCGGGGCGGTGGGGGGTGAGCAGGCCCACTTCCTCGTAGTAGCGCAGGAGGCGCACGCTCACGCCGGTCTCGCGCGCCAGCTCCCCGATCTTCATGTGGCCTGCCTCACAAGGGCTTGAATCTCACACGGGTGTGAGAATTTAGCGTTGCGTCCATGACGAACACAGCCACCGGCGCCACTCATTCCCCGACTTCCCCGGCCGCGCCGCCCAACAACAGCAACCCCTTCAACCTCCGCGTCATCGAGGAGTTCCGGGCCAACGCGGGCCGGGTCGGCGGGCAGTTCGCCGGTACGCGGCTGTTGCTGCTCACCACGCGCGGCGCCCGCAGCGGGCTGCCCCGCACGACGCCGCTCGTTCATCTCCCGGACGGCGAGCGGCTGATCGTCTTCGCGTCGAACGGCGGTGCGCCCGCCGCGCCGGGCTGGTTCCACAATCTGACGGCCGCGCCCGAGGCGGTCGTCGAGGTGGGCGGGGAGCGCTATCCCGTGCGGGCCCGCCTCGTCGAGGACTCCGCGCGCGAGGCGGTGTGGGAGCGGCAGATCGCCGCCGATCCCGCGTTCGCGGACTTCCGGCAGCGGGCGCTGGCGTCCGGTCGGGACATTCCGCTGCTGGCGCTGGAGCGGGTCGGCTAACGCGGAGCCGTCAGGCGAGTTCGCCGTCCTGCCAGACCGCCGAGACCAGGGGGACCCCGGGGCGGTAGGCGAGGTGGACGTGGCTGGGGGCGTCGAGGAGGGCGAGGTTCGCGCGGGCGCCCGGGGAGAGGCGGCCGACGTCGGTGCGGCGCAGGGCCGCCGCGCCGCCGGCGGTGGCGGACCAGAGGGCCTCGTCCGGGGTCATCCCCATGTCCCGTACGGCCAGGGCGATGCAGAACGGCATCGAGCTGGTGAAGGACGAGCCGGGGTTGCAGTCCGTGGAGAGGGCGACGACGGCACCCGCGTCGAGGAGGCGGCGGGCGTCGGGCCACTGGGCCCGGGTGGAGAACTCGGCGCCGGGGAGCAGGGTGGCGACCGTGGAGCCGTTGGCGAGGGCGTCGACGTCGGCGTCGGTGAGGTGGGTGCAGTGGTCGGCGGAGGCGGCGTCGAGCTCGACGGCGAGCTGGACGCCGGGGCCGTGGGTGAGCTGGTTGGCGTGGACGCGCGGCAGCAGGCCCGCACGCTTGCCGGCGGTGAGGATCGTGCGGGCCTGGTCGCCGTCGAAGGCACCGTGCTCGCAGAAGACGTCGATCCAGCGGGCGTGCGGGGCGCAGGCGTCGAGCATCGGGCCGGTGACCAGGTCGACGTACGCCTCGGGGTGGTCGGCGAACTCGGGGGCGACGACGTGGGCGCCGAGGTAGGTCACCTCGTCGGTGTGGACGGAGGCGATGGTCAGGGCGCGGGCCTCGTCCTCGGTGGTGAGGCCGTAGCCGGACTTGATCTCGATGGTGGTGGTGCCCTGCCGCCGCGCTTCCCGGACGTAGCGGGCGACGTTGGCGTTCAGCTCGTTGTTCGAGGCGGCGCGGGTGGCGGCGACGGTGGTGCGGATGCCGCCGGCCGAGTAGCTCTGCCCGGACATCCTGGCGTTGAACTCGGCGGTGCGGTCGCCGGCGAAGACCAGGTGGGAGTGGGAGTCGACGAACCCCGGGATGACCGCGCGGCCGCCCGCGTCGACCCGGTTGTCAGTGGTGGGTGCTTTGCTGGACGGACCGACCCAGCCGATGCGGTCGCCGTCGATGACGATCGCCGCGTCCTGGATCAGACCGAGGGGGCCCGAGCCGAGGGAGGGGTCGTTGGTGACGAGAGTGGCGATGTTGGTGATGGCCGTCGTGTCGGCCCTCTTCTTCCCGTCCGCGGGGTCGGGCGTGGCGCCGGGGATCGTCTCGGGGCTCATCTCGGGGAGGTTCTCCTTCGTCAGCCGCGCAGCGCGGCGATGCTTTCGGCCAGGGCTGACGGGACGTCGGGCACCGACTGGTGCACTCCGTCGCGCACGACGTGACGGCCGCCGACCACCGTGTGCC
The DNA here is from genome assembly GCF_014203545.1 of Streptomyces netropsis. Lineage (GTDB taxonomy): Bacteria > Actinomycetota > Actinomycetes > Streptomycetales > Streptomycetaceae > Streptomyces > Streptomyces netropsis. The sequence continues at coordinate 461,430 of NZ_JACHJG010000005.1, read as the reverse complement.
GGACGTCGGCGCTGGTCGCCGCGAATACGGCCGCCTCGGCGGCGAGCCGGGGCGGCGGTCCTGCCGTACGGACGGTGTCCAGCGCGATCGTGGTGAGGTCGGCGAGCGCGCCGGCCTCGATGCGGCCCGCCTCGTCCCAGCCGAGGGCCGCGTGGCCGTCGGCGGTGGCGGCGCGCAGCAGCTCGGCCGCCGACCAGTGGCCGCGGGCACGGCTGTGCAGCCGCTCGTCCATCTCCATGGCGCGCGCCTCTTCGAGGATGTCGATGACGGCGTGGCTGTCGCTGCCGAGGGAGAGCGGGGAGCCGCCGCGCTGGAGTTGCAGGGCCGGGCCGATGCCGTCGGCCAGGTCCCGCTCGGTGGTGGGGCACATGCACACACCGGTGGCCGAGCGGCCCAGGAGCCGCATGTCGCCGTGGGTGAGGTGGGTGGCGTGGACGGCCGTGGTGTGCGGTCCCAGGACGCCGTGGTCGGCCAGCAGCGTGGTGGGGGTGAAGCCGTGGGCCTCCACGCAGGCGTCGTTCTCGGCGGTCTGCTCGGAGAGGTGGACGTGCAGCGGGGCGGTGCGGTCCTGCGCCCAGGCGGCGACCGTGGACAGCTGGTCGACGGGCACGGCCCGGACGGAGTGGATGGCCGCGCCGATCCGGGTGTTGGCGTCGGCCTTGAGCCCGTCGGCGCGCTCCGCCCACCGCTCGGCGGTGCCGTCGCTGAAGCGGAGCTGGTGCCGGTTGGGCTGCGCGCCGAATCCGGCGGAGAGGTAGCAGGTGTCGAGGAGGGTGATGCGGATACCGGCCTCGGCGGCGGCCGCGATCAGGGCCTCGCCCATGGCGTTGGGGTTGTCGTACCGGCCGCCGCCGGGGGCGTGGTGGAGGTAGTGGAATTCGCCGACGGAGGTGATGCCGGCGAGGGCCATCTCGGCGTAGGTCGCCCGCGCGAGCGCGAAGTAGCTCTCGGGGGTGAGCCGGTCGGCGACGCCGTACATGACCTCGCGCCAGGTCCAGAAGGAGTCCGGCGCCCGGTCCGTGCCGGCGGGAGAGCGGTCGTCGCCCAGGCCCGGGAGCGCGAGGCCGGGTGCGGCCTGCACGACGCCGCGCAGGGCGCGGTGGAAGGCGTGGCTGTGGGCGTTCGCGAGCCCGGGGAGGGTCAGCCCGCGCAGGGTCGTGGCGCCGGGCGGGGGCAGCGGGACCTCGGTGCGGACGGCCGTGATCCGCCCGTCCGTCGTCTCGATGGCCACGCCGTGCTCGACGCGGTCCTCGAGCCACGCGTGCTCCGCCCAGTAAGTCACCTGCACGCGAGACCCTCCAGTACGTCGGCGAGAGCGGTCACCCCGGCCAGGCAGTCGTCCTCGGCCGCCGTTTCGGCGGGTGAGTGGGAGACACCGGTCGGGTTCCGCACGAACAGCATGGCGGTGGGGATGACGCCGGACAAAATACCCGCGTCGTGTCCCGCTCCCGTCGGCAACACGGGCACATCGCCCAGCAGCTTCGCCAGCTCGTCGCGGAGGTCGTGCGCGAATTCCACCACCGGAGTGAACGATTCCCGGGTGACGCGGACGTCGACGCCGTCGCGGGCACCGCGCTCGGCCGCCGCGCGTTCGATCTCCTCGACGACGGCGGCGAGGGTCTCCTCGTCGGCGGCGCGGGAGTCCAGCCAGCCGCGGACCAGGGAGGCGATGGCGTTCACGCCGTTCGGCTCGACGCTGACCTTGCCGAAGGTGGCGAGGGCACCGGCGGTGCGGGCCTTCTTGCGGGCGGCCAGCACCGTGTTGGCGTAGGTGAGCATCGGGTCGCGGCGGTCCTCGATGCGGGTGGTGCCGGCGTGGTTGGCCTCGCCGTGGAAGTCGAACCGCCAGCGGCCGTGCGGCCAGATGGCGGACGCGACGCCGACGGCGTGGTCCGTGTGGGCGAGGGCGCGGCCCTGCTCGACGTGCAGTTCGACGAACGCGCCGATCCGGGCGAGCCGCTCGGGGTCCGCCCCGATGGCCTCCGGGTCGTAGCCGGCGCGCTCCATGGCCTGCGGGAGCGAGACGCCGTCGGCGTCGCGCAGCGCGTGGGCCTTGTCGAGGGTGAGCTGGCCCGCGGTGAGCCGCGAGCCGACGCAGGCGAGCCCGAAGCGGGCGCCCTCCTCGTCGCCGAAGTTCACGATGGCGAGCGGGCGGGTGGGCCGGGTGCCGCGGGCGCGCAGCTCGTCGAGGGCCGCGAAGGACGACACGACGCCGAGGGGGCCGTCGAAGGCCCCGCCGTCCGGGACGGAGTCCAGGTGGGAGCCGGTGACGACGGCGTCCCCGGCGGCGGGGTCGCCGAGCCATGCCCACTGGTTGCCGTTGCGGTCCTGCTCGTAGGTCAGGCCGCGGGTCTCGGCCTGCGCGCGGAACCAGTCGCGGCAGTCGGCGTCGGCGCCCGTCCAGGCGTAGCGGCGGTAGCCGCCGCTGCCCTGGTCGCGGCCGACGGGCAGGAGGTCGCGCCACATCTCGTGGAACGAGGGCCCGGTGTCCGCACGCCGGACGGGCTGTTCGGCATCGGTCACGACGCGTCGTCCTCGCGCATCGGAATGCGGACGTCCCGCTCGGCCGCCACCGACTCCGCGATGTCGTAACCCGCGTCCACGTGCCGGATCACGCCCATGCCCGGGTCGTTCGTCAGCACGCGGCGGATCTTCTCGCCCGCGAGGGCCGTGCCGTCGGCGACCGTGACCTGGCCCGCGTGGATGGAGCGGCCCATGCCGACGCCGCCACCGTGGTGGAGGGAGACCCAGGACGCGCCGGAGGCGACGTTGACCATGGCGTTGAGCAGCGGCCAGTCGGCGATCGCGTCGGAGCCGTCGAGCATGGCCTCGGTCTCGCGGTACGGGGAGGCGACCGAGCCGCAGTCGAGGTGGTCGCGGCCGATGGCCAGCGGCGCGGCGAGCGTGCCGTCGGCGACCATCTCGTTGAAGCGCTCACCGGCCTTGTCGCGCTCGCCGTAGCCGAGCCAGCAGATGCGGGCGGGCAGGCCCTGGAAGTGAACCCGCTCCCCGGCCATCTTGATCCAGCGGGCGAGGGACTCGTTCTCGGGGAAGAGTTCGAGCATCGCCTTGTCGGTCTTGTGGATGTCGGCCGGGTCGCCGGAGAGCGCCGCCCAGCGGAAGGGGCCCTTGCCCTCGCAGAAGAGGGGGCGGATGTAGGCGGGCACGAAGCCGGGGAAGTCGAAGGCGCGGGTGTAGCCCGCGAGCTGGGCCTCGCCGCGGATGGAGTTGCCGTAGTCGAAGACCTCGGCGCCCGCGTCCATGAAGCCGACCATGGCCTCGACGTGCCGGGCCATCGACTCGCGGGCCCGCTGGGTGAAGTCGGCGGGCTTCTCGGCCGCGTAGGAGGCCATCTCGTCGAAGTCGATGCCGACGGGGAGGTAGGCGAGCGGGTCGTGGGCGCTCGTCTGGTCGGTGACGATGTCGATGGGGGCGTTCATCGCGAGGAGCTGCGGAAGCAGCTCGGCGGCGTTGCCGAGGACGCCGATGGACAGCGGACGGCGGGCGTCGCGGGCCTCGGTGGCCAGCTGGAGGGCGTGGTCGAGCGAGTCGGCCTTCACGTCCAGGTAGCGGTGCTCGATGCGGCGGTCGATGGCGCGCGGGTCGCAGTCGATGCAGATGGCGACGCCGTCGTTCATGGTGACGGCGAGCGGCTGGGCGCCGCCCATGCCGCCGAGGCCGGCGGTGAGGGTGATCGTCCCGGCGAGGGTGCCGTTGACCCCTCCTTTGCCCTTTGAATGCAGCTTGGCGGCGACGGCGGCGAAGGTCTCGTAGGTGCCCTGGAGGATGCCCTGGGTGCCGATGTAGATCCACGAACCGGCGGTCATCTGCCCGTACATGGTGAGGCCGAGGGCCTCCAGCCGCCGGAACTCCTCCCAGTTGGCCCAGTCGCCGACCAGGTTGGAGTTGGCGATGAGGACGCGCGGCGCCCATTCGTGGGTCTGCATCACGCCGACCGGGCGGCCGGACTGGACGAGCATCGTCTCGTCCTGCTTGAGCGTGGTCAGGGTGCGGACCATGGCGTCGAAGGAGCGCCAGTCGCGGGCGGCCTTGCCGGTGCCGCCGTAGACGACGAGCTTGTCCGGGTGCTCGGCGACCTCGGGGTCGAGGTTGTTCTGCAGCATCCGCAGTGCGGCTTCCTGCTGCCACCCCCGGGCGGTGAGCTCGGTTCCTCGCGGCGCTCGCACGGGTCGCGGTCCTGACATGGGCCCTGCCTCCCTGGCTCTGAATAGAACACTGCACATCTTGGGGCGCTGAATAGCGCTAGTCAACAGGTGCGGGGCGCCTTACGGCGGGCGGTCGACGGTTTCGGGACCGGAACCGCGCCCGAGGCCGTCCCGGAACTCCCCCGGACGACGCCGGGAGGTGCCCCCGGCGGGCATGATCCGGCCGGGCTCGGCCATCGGCCGGCCGTCCCGCCGCACGCCACGCCGGGACCGGCCGCAAACCCTCCCCGCCCACGGCCGCAGGTGGTGGAGTGGAGGCATGACCGGGCAGAGCGCAGACGACAGGCGGGCGGCCGCCGTGCTGGCCGCTGTGGGGCAGGGGGTCGTGGGGGCGGCGCACCCCGTGGCCGGGTTGCTGGACGTACGGGGCATCCGTGAGGCCGCCGCCGCGTTGCGGGGCGCTTTCGCGGAGGTCGGCGGGCACGTGGAGGTGCTGCACGCCTTCGCCGTGAAGGCCGCGGCCCTGGTGCCCGTGCTGCGCCTCCTCGCCGACGAGGGGCTGGGCTGCGAGGTCGCGAGCCCCGGGGAGCTGGCGCTGGCCCGCGCGGCCGGCGTGCCGCCGGGGCACACCGTGCTGGACTCGCCCGCGAAGACGGGCGCGGAGCTGCGCGAGGCGCTGGCGCTCGGCATCGCCGTCAACGCCGACAGCCGCGAGGAGCTGGCCCGGCTGGACGCGCTGGTGCGGTCCGCGCCGACCGACTCGCCCCTGGGTGTACGGGTCAACCCCCAGGTCGGCTGCGGCAGCATCGACGCGCTGAGCACGGCCACGGAGACCTCGAAGTTCGGGGTGGCGCTGCGTGACGCGGGGGCCCGCGACTGGCTGATCGGCGCCTACGCGGAGCGGCCGTGGCTGACCCGGATGCACGCCCACGTGGGGTCGCAGGGCTGCCCCCTGGAGCTGATGGCCGAGGGGGTGCGGATCGCCTACGAGCTGGCCGAGGAGATCAACGGGGTCGTCGGGCGGCAGCAGATCGACACCCTGGACATCGGCGGCGGCCTGCCCGTCAACTTCACGTCCGACGAGGTCACGCCCGCCTTCCGGGACTACGCGCGGCTCCTGGCCGCGACCGTCCCGGGGCTGTTCGACGGGCGGTACGGGCTGGTCACCGAGTTCGGCCGGTCGCTGCTGGCCAAGAGCGGCACGGTGCTGGCCCGGGTGGAGTACACCAAGTCCGCCGGGGGCCGCCGGATCGCGGTGACGCACGCGGGTGCCCAGGTCGCCACGCGCACGGTGTTCGCGCCGGAGTCCTGGCCGCTGCGGGTGGCGGTGTTCGACGCGCTGGGACGGCCGAAGACGACCGAGCCGGTGCCGCAGGACGTCGCCGGACCGTGCTGCTTCGCGGGCGACCTGGTCGCCGTGAACCGACCGCTGCCCCTCCTGGAGGCCGGGGACCATGTCGCGCTGCTCGACACGGGCGCGTACTACTTCTCGAACCACTTCGCGTACAACTCGCTCCCCCGCCCGGGGGTTTACGGCTACGCGCTCGCGGAAGACGGCGAGGCCGTACGGTTCGCCCCGGTGCGTGCGCCGCAGACGCTGGACGAGCTCGTGGCCGAGAGCGGTGAGGCGTACGCCGCGGCTCTCACGGCTCTGCGCTGAACCCGTAAACCGGGGCTCCGCTCATTTTGGGCCCGTCCGGTGATTGAGGACCGGGTCCGGGGCGGAGCCCCGTCACGGTCAACCCCGCGCGCCCGCGCGGACCCGCTTGGAGCCACCCGGCGCCGCGTCCCCCGCCGACAGCCCGGTGGTCAAGTAGCCACGTACCGGCTTCCCGGCGGCGCTGCCCCGCGCCGAGTCCGTACGGACCCACAGGAGCACCTCGCCGGCGCGCTCCAGGCCGCCCAGCCACAGGGCCTTCGCCCACAGACCGACGCCCAGTCCGGCCATCGCCATCCCCGCCGCGGCCGGGACCACGAAGGAGACGGCCACGGCGGCGAGGAAGGCCGCCGCGAGCCACCAGCGCCGGTTGCGCCGCCAGTTCCGTATCGTCACGGCGCGGTCCTGGAGGATGACGGACCGGCCCGCCCGCGACGCGCCGAGCGCGAGCTCCGCGTACCGCCTCCGCCGCGCCGCGAACGCCACGCACGCCGCGACGATGAACAGCGCCGCCCCGGCGAGCACGCCGATCCGGCGTCCGGTGAGCCCCGGCACCAGTACCCCGACGCCGGCGCTCAGCACGCCCAGCCACCACAGCGGGCCGGCGGGTGCCCGTACGACCACCGCCACCCGCGCCAGCGCATACGCACCGCGCCCCACGGCAGACCTCCTTTTGCTCTCTGTTCGCCTGTCCGCGCGGCACGCTAACCGACCAATCTGAGGACCGGCTGAGAACCCACGCTCACCGGGGTCATACCCGGGTATCCCCCGTGACTTGGCTCCGACGTATGACGCCCGGGCACCCGTTCGCTCCCTAAAGTCGGCTCATCAGCCGATCGGAAGGAACCGGGATGCCTGCGTACGAGCGTGGTCTGAAGCGGCGGGCGGTCATCGCGGCGGGGGCGCTGGCCGTGACGTGCCTGCTGGGCACGACCGCCCCCGAGGCGGACGCGCGCGAGGCGGCCGGAGCGGGCCGCCCGCACGGAGACCTGCCGGCGCCCACCGGCCCGTACGCCGTGGGCACCACCGCCCGGCACCTGGTCGACGACGGGCGGCGGGACCCGTGGCGGCCCGGGTCGGGGCACCGCGAGGTGATGGTGAGCTTCTGGTACCCGGCCGAACGGGGGCACGGGGGCCGGACGGCACGGCACATGGACGAGCGCGCGGCGGCCCACTTCGGCTCCGCCACGGGGGCGGGCCCGCTCAACTACGGCGTGCCGGCCGGGAAGGCCGACTGGGCCGCCGCGCGCACGCACGCGACGGTGGACGCGCCCGTCGCCCGGGGCTCGGGCAAGCACCCGGTCGTGCTGTACTCGGCGGGCCTGGGCGACCCCCGCACCTGGAACACCGGCCTCGTGGAGGACCTGGCCTCGCGCGGCTACGTGGTCGTGACCGTCGACCACACCTACGACTCGTCGGAAGTGGCCCTGCCCGGCGGGCGGCTGGCGACGTCGGTCCTCCCCGAGCTGGCCCGGAAGCCCGGTACCGACATCGGCGCCGTGCTGCGCAAGGCGATGAAGGCCCGGGTCGACGACACCCGCTTCGTCCTCGACACCCTCGGGAACGCCAAGCGGCGCGCGTCCCTCCCGCCGGGCCTCTCGAACGCCATGGACCTGCGGCGCGTCGGCATGGCCGGGCACTCCGCGGGCGGCTTCACCGCCGTCCAGACCATGCACGACGACCGCCGGATCCGGGCGGGGATCGACATGGACGGGACACTGGAGTTCCCCGGGCCGGGCGGCTCCGGAAGCGAGCTGGGCACGGTGGCCCGCGACGGCCTGGACCGGCCGTTCCTGCTGATGGGCACGGAGAGCCCGGACTCCGGCGACCACAGTCGGCAGCCGTCGTGGGCGGCCCTGTGGAAGAACTCGACCGGCTGGCGCGGCGACGTGACGCTGCGCGGCTCGCGCCACGGCTCCCTCACCGACGCCTCCTCGCTGCTGCCGTCCCTCGCCGCTCAGGGCGCGGTGCCCCCGGAGACCGTCCGCGACCAGCTCGGGACGGTACGGCCGGAGCGCGCGGTGGCGGCGACCCGGGCGTACGTCGCCGCGTTCTTCGACCGGTTCCTCAAGGGCCGCGACGACCATCTCCTCGACGGCCCGTCGGACCGCTTCCCGGAGATGCGTTTCGCCCGGTAGGGCGGCTTGTCCTGTCGACCCGCGGGCCGTCTTGCCGCCTGCGGTGGCGAGCGCCCTGCGGGCGCGTCCTCAACCGCCGGACGGGCTGCTGTGCTCTGTCCTCAAGCGCCGGACAGGCTGCTGCGCCTTGCCCTCAAGCGCCGGACGGGCTGCTGTGCTCTGTCCTCAAGCGCCGGACGGGCTGAAATCAGGCAGCCCGTCCGGCGCTTGAGGACACCGCCGCGCAGCGGAGGTGTACCCGCCACGGCCCGCAGGGACAAGGTCACTCCACGAACAGCCCCCGCGCAGCGGCCTTCGCGTCGAACTCCTCCAGCCGCGCCTGCGCGTCCGGCAGTGCGTCGCACATCGCCTCCAGCAGCACCCGCCCCAGCAGCATCGGAGCGCACGCCGTGTCGAAGGCGAGGCCCGTGCCGACGGCGGCGGGGAGCAGATGGTCGGTGTGGCCCGCGACGGGGGCGAAGGTGGAGTCGGCGACGGTGACGACGGTCAGCCCCGCGCCCCGCGCGTACTCCAGCGCCTCGACCACCTCGCGCGGGTGGCGGGGCAGCGCGAAGCACAGCAGGGCGCTCGCCCCCGCCCGCACGGCCGCGTCGATGCGGTCGGCGAGCAGGGTGCCGCCCTCGTCGAGGAGCCGGACGTCGGGGTGGACCTTGCGGGCGAAGTAGACGAAGCCGCCCGCCTGGGCGGCCGCCGCGCGCAGACCGAGCACGGGCAGCGGCCGGGAGGCGGCGAGCAGCCGCCCGGCCCGGGCCACGGGGGCCGGGTCGGCGAGCAGCGAGGCGAGGTGGCGGAGGTTGTCGATCTCCGCGTGGACGGCCTGCTGGTACTCGTTGTACGAGCCCTCGCCGGGCGCCTCGGCTGCGGGCACGACATCGCGCAGATGGCGACGCAGGGCGGGGTAGCCGTCGAAGCCGAGGGCGACCGCGAAGCGGGTCACCGACGGCTGGCTGACGCCCGCCAGCTCGGCCAGCTCGACGCTGGAGAGGAAGGGCGCGTCGGCCGCCCGCCGCACCATGCAGTGGGCGATGCGGCGCTGGGTCGGCGTCAGCCGGTGCCCCTCGAAGAGCTTCTGCAGGCGTGCGGTGGCTTCCGGCTCGCCCCCGGTCTCCGTCATCGGGCCCTCCATGGTGTTCGACGGTTCACTCGACCTCGGACCTCCATTCAGATGGCCCTGACTCTGCATGAATATATGCAGCGCCCTGTCGCCGTCCACTGCGGCGCCCTACACCTGTCCGGCGGATCATGGGGGCGCACCGCCGCTGCGCGGTGGTGTCCTCAAGCGCCGGACAGGCTGGAATGGGCTGAGCCCATTCGAAACCAGCCCGTCTGGGGCACCTCCCAGCGGTAGCTGGGGGAGATTGAGGACGCGCCCGCAGGGCGCCCGCCGCCGCAGGCGGCAACGACGGCCCGCAGCCGAAGACCCGCCGGACAGCCCCTACAGCGGCGGCAGCAGCTTCTTCTGGGGCTTGCCCATCGCGTTGCGCGGCAGCGCCTCCAGGAAGCGGATGCGACGCGGCCGCTTGTGGACGGACAGATGCCCGGCCACGAAGTCGATCAGCGCCTTCTCGCTCACCCCGTCGGCCACGACATAGGCGACGATCTCCTGGCCCAGGTCCTCGTGCGGGGCCCCGACGACGGCCGCCTCGCGCACCGCCGGGTGGTCGAGCAGCGCGTTCTCCACCTCGCCCGCCCCGACGCGGTAACCGCCCGACTTGATCAGGTCGGTGGAGGCCCGGCCCACGATGCGGTGCGAGCCGTCCGGGTCGATGGCGGCGATGTCGCCGGTGCGGAACCAGCCGTCGTCCGTGTACGAGGCCGCCGTCGCCTCCGGGCGGCCCAGGTATCCGGTGAACAGCGTCGGCCCGGACACCTCCAGCTCGCCGATCTCCGCGCCGCTCTCCGCCACCACGCGCGTCCGCACCCCGGCCAGCGGCAGCCCGACCGAGCCCGGCAGGCGCTCCCCGTCGGCCCGCGCGGAGACGGTGATCAGGGTCTCGGTCATGCCGTACCGCTCGACGGGCCGCTGCCCGGTGAGCCGTTCCAGGTCCCGGAAGACGGGCGCGGGCAGCGCCGCGCTGCCCGACACCAGCAGCCGTGCCCCGCTCAGCTCCCGCGCGGCGTCCGGTTCGCGGACGACGCGGGACCACACGGTCGGCACCCCGAAGTACAGGCTGCCGCCGGCCGCCGCGTACGCCTGCGGGGTCGGCCTGCCCGTGTGCACCAGGCGGCACCCGGTGCGCAGCGCGCCGAGGACGCCCAGCACGAGGCCGTGCACGTGGAAGAGCGGCAGTCCGTGCACGAGCGTGTCCTCCGCCGTCCACTGCCAGGCCTCCGCGAGCCCGTCCAGGCCCGCCGCCACCGCGCCGCGCGGGATCAGCGCCCCCTTGGGCGCCCCCGTCGTCCCGGAGGTGTAGAGGATCAGCGCGGTCGTCTTCGGGTCCTCCGCCACGGCGGAGAAGTCGGCGCGCTCTCGCGGGTCCACCGGCACGTCGGCGTCCTCGCCGCCGCCCAGGACGAGTTCGGCGCCGGAGTCCCGCAGGATGTGCTCCCGCTCGGCGGGCCCGGCGTCGGGCGGCAGCGGCACCACGGGCACGCCGGCGAGCAGGCCGCCCACGACGGCCACGACCGTCGCCGCGGTCGCGTCGGCCCGCACGGCCACGGAGGCCGCGCCCGCGATCCGGGACGCCACCGCGCCCGCGGCACCCAGGAGTTCCTCCCGCGAGAGGGACTGCCCGGCGACGGTGAGGGCGTCCGCCCGGTCGACGGCCCCGGGTCCGGCGAGGGACGACAGCAGAGGTACGGGCACGGACTGCTCCTTCCACGGGGGCCCTCGCGTCGCGGGGACTTCCCCTACTGCGGATACGGGTGCTGGCCCCACTGACCACGGGGCCCCAGTGACCGTACCGTTGCGGGCATGATGGCCCGCGACCCCGAGCTGAAAAAGGAACTCGACGCGACCCTCCAGACCCGTAAGGAGCTGGGGTCGGAGTACGAGTCGGAACTCATCGACTCTTTCTTGGAGAAGATCGAGCGGAAAGTCGAGCAGACGCTCGACGGCACGGTCGACAAGCGGGTGCGACGACACCTCGCCGAACAACAGATGACGATCGCCCGCGGCGGCCGTCCCCGCGCGGGCGACCCCGACACGGGCAGCTTCGGCGAGCGCTTCGGCTTCGCCGCGGTCTCCCTGGTCCTGGCGATCCCGCTGTCCGCCATAGCCGTGGTCAACGCGGGCCTGTCCGGCCTGCTGGTGAGCTGGGCGGGCATAGTCGGCGTCAACCTGGCGCAGTCGGCGGGAGGTTTCCCCTGGCTGCACGGCCGGAAGAAGGAAGAACCCCACTGGGATTAGGGGGCGAAATCGCTCCGGGTACCCCCGCTTCCGCTGCGAGTGAGCCGAAGGGGCGCCCCTGTCGAAAGCGACGAGACCAAGCGTCGGAGCGAGGAACGAGCGACAAAGCGCAGTGTCGAGGAGTGTCGACAGGGGATCAGAGCCCCGGAGGCGAACGAGTCCAAAAAAAGGGGGGACCGCCGCACCACCGGCCGAGGCCAGGGTCGGGACGACGGCGGTCCCCCTGAGGACGCGGTCCGAACCGGCGTCCGCGTCCGGGCGACCTTGGAGTCCGGGAGCCGCTCCGGAATTCCTGCCGCCGTTTGTGAGGTGCCGGCCCGGGCGGAAAGCCCGTGCCGACACCCCTCAATATGCCGGACCGTTGTTAAGTCCGTGCTGCGAGCACGTGACTTGTACGTGCCTTTGACGGCCCGTCCGTTGGCCCGCAGGCCACCGGCGCTACTTGGCGCCGCCCGCGCCCTCCGCCAGGAAGGCCAGCAGGTCCTGACGGCTCACCACACCGGTCGGCTTGCCCTCGACGAGGACGACCGCCGCGTCGGCCTGGCCGAGCACGGCCATCAGGTCCGCGACCGGCTCGCCGGAGCCGACCTGCGGCAGCGGCGGGCACATGTGCTTCTCCAGCGGGTCGGAGAGGGAGGCACGCTGGGCGAACAGGGCGTCCAGCAGCTCGCGCTCCACGACCGAGCCGATCACCTCGGCGGCCATCACATCGGGGTGCCCCGCACCCGGCTTCACGATGGGCATCTGCGAGACGCCGTACTCGCGGAGCACCTCGATGGCCTCACCGACGGTCTCCTCGGGGTGCATGTGCACCAGCGAGGGCATGTCGCCCTCCTTGCGGCGCAGCACGTCGGCGACGCGCGCGGCGTCGCCGGCCTCCTCCAGGAAGCCGTAGTCCGCCATCCACTCGTCGTTGAAGATCTTGCTGAGGTAGCCGCGGCCGCTGTCGGGCAGCAGGACGACGACCACGTCGTCCGGGCCGAGACCCTCGGCGGCGCGCAGGGCGCTGACGACCGCCATGCCGCAGGAGCCGCCGACGAGCAGGCCCTCCTCCTTGGCGAGGCGGCGGGTCATCTGGAAGGCGTCCTTGTCGGAGACCGCGATGATCTCGTCGGTCACCGTGCCGTCGTAGGCGGTCGGCCAGAAGTCCTCACCGACGCCCTCGATCAGGTACGGACGGCCGGAGCCGCCGCTGTAGACCGAGCCCTCCGGGTCCGAGCCGATGACCTTGACCCGGCCGCCGCTGATCTCCTTGAGGTAGCGGCCGGTGCCGCTGATCGTGCCGCCGGTGCCGACGCCCGCGACGAAATGGGTGATCTTCCCCGCCGTCTGCTCCCACAGCTCGGGGCCGGTGGACTCGTAGTGGGAGAGGGGGTTGTTCGGGTTGCTGTACTGGTCCGGCTTCCAGGCGTTGGGGGTCTCCGCAACGAGTCGGTCGGAAACGTTGTAGTAGGAATCCGGGTGCTCGGGGTCCACCGCGGTCGGGCAGACCACGACCTCCGCGCCGTACGCCCGCAGCACATTGATCTTGTCAGTGGAGACCTTGTCCGGGCAGACGAAGATGCACTTGTAGCCCTTCTGCTGAGCCACGATCGCAAGGCCCACGCCCGTGTTGCCGGACGTCGGCTCGACGATCGTGCCGCCGGGCTTCAGCTCCCCGGACTTCTCGGCGGCCTCGATCATCCGCACGGCGATACGGTCCTTCACCGAGCCGCCGGGGTTGAAGTACTCGATCTTGGCAAGCACGGTGGCTTGAAGGCCTTCGGTCACGCTGTTGAGCTTCACGAGCGGGGTGTTGCCAACGAGCTCAATCATCGAATCGTGATACTGCACGGTGATCTCCGCGGTCGGGGGTACTAGCGGTCGTCGCGTACCCATACATCCAGCCTATTGCGCCGCCGAGTGCACTAGCGGCGCGTTGCGCGGGCGGGCGCTCGGGGCAACAAGCTGTTAGCACGGTCGGGCAAGGGTGCACGGCGGTGGATCGGGAGGAGGCCCGGGCCTATGTCCATGTCGAGGGCGAGGGTCGCACGGCGGATCGCGGCCGCCGCCGCGTACGGCGGCGGCGGGGTCGGACTGCTGGGCGGGGCGGCGCTGGGCGTGCTGCTCACGGAGGTCGCGCTGGCCCGGCGGGTGGTCGGCGGGCACAACGACGCCCCGCCGCGCGCGGACGGCCGCTACGGCTCCTCCTTCGTCCACCGGCTGGGGCACGAGCCGCTGCTGCTGGGCGTGCTCGGCGACTCCACGGCCGCCGGGCAGGGCGTGCACCGCCCCCGGCAGACGCCGGGGGCCCTCCTGGCCTCGGGGCTCGCGGCGGTCGCGGAGCGGCCCGTGGAGCTGCGCAACGCGGCGCTGTCGGGTGCGCAGTCGCACGACCTGGAGCGGCAGGTCACCGTGCTGCTGTCCGATCCGGCCCGGATCCCCGACGTCTGCGTGATCATGATCGGGGCGAACGACGTCACCCACCGGATGCCCTTCGCCCGGTCCGTGCGGCTGCTCTCCGACGCGGTGCGCAGACTGCGGGAGGCGGGCTGCGAGGTGGTCGTGGGCACCTGCCCCGACCTGGGCACGATCGAGCCGGTGTACCAGCCGCTGCGCTGGCTGGCCCGGAAGCTGAGCCGCCAGCTGGCGGCGGCGCAGACCATAGGGGTGCTGGAGGCGGGCGGCCGCACGGTCTCGCTGGGCGCCCTGCTGGGTCCGGAGTTCGAGCAGAACCCGCGGGAGCTGTTCGGCCCGGACAACTACCACCCCTCGGCCGAGGGGTACGCGACGGCGGCCATGGCGGTGCTGCCGACCCTGTGCGCGGCGCTGGGCTTCTGGCCGGAGGACGAGGAGCGGCCGGACGCGACCCGCCGCGAGGGCATCCTGCCCGTGGCCCGGGCGGCCGCCGAGGCGGCGGCCGAGGGCGGTACGGAGGTCACGGCGGCCCGCGGCCGGTGGGCTCTGCTCAAGCACCGCAGGCGGCGGCGCCTGCCGGCGCACACGGAGGCCACGCCCCACCACGTCTGGTCCCGGGCGCGGCGCGAGGCCTGAGCGGCGGGCGGGTGCGGTGGTGCCGGGCGGCCGGCCCCGCCGCACCCGCACCCCGCCTGAGCAGCCGCTTAGAAAAGAGGCCCGCATCACAGCACGGAGTCGGTGACCATGGCCCTACGTGCGGGTAACTTCCAGTTGAGTCCATCCCGCCCGCCACCCGGCCACCACCCCTCAACGAGGCGCTGCGCGCCGCACCTTCACTCGCCCCTTGGAGCCGTGATGCCCGAAGCCGTGATCGTCTCAACCGCCCGCTCCCCCATCGGCCGCGCCTTCAAGGGCTCGCTGAAGGACCTGCGCCCCGACGATCTGACCGCCACGATCATCCAGGCGGCGCTCGCCAAGATCCCCGAGCTCGACCCGCGCGACATCGACGACCTGATGCTCGGCTGCGGTCTGCCCGGCGGTGAGCAGGGCCACAACCTGGGCCGCATCGTGGCCGTGCAGATGGGCATGGACCACCTGCCGGGCTGCACGATCACCCGTTACTGTTCCTCGTCGCTCCAGACCTCGCGGATGGCGCTGCACGCCATCAAGGCGGGCGAGGGTGACGTCTTCATCTCGGCGGGCGTCGAGATGGTCTCCCGGTCCGTCAACGGCTCCTCCGACGGCCTGCCCGGCACCCACAACCCGCTCTTCGCGGACGCCGAGGCCCGCACCGCCGAGCGCGCCGCGCAGGAGGGCACGGACTGGCACGACCCGCGCGAGGACGGCCTCGTGCCGGACGCGTACATCGCGATGGGACAGACGGCCGAGAACCTGGCCCGCCTCAAGGGCGTCACCCGCCAGGACATGGACGAGTTCGGCGTACGGTCGCAGAACCTCGCCGAGGAAGCCATCAAGAACGGCTTCTGGGAGCGCGAGATCACCCCGGTCACCACCCCGGACGGCACGGTCGTCACCAAGGACGACGGTCCGCGCGCGGGTGTGACCCTGGAGGGCGTCTCGGGCCTGAAGCCCGCCTTCCGCCCCGACGGTCTGATCACGGCGGCCAACTGCTGCCCGCTCAACGACGGTGCCGCCGCCCTGGTGATCATGTCCGACACCAAGGCGCGCGAGCTGGGCCTGACCCCGCTCGCCCGGATCGTCTCGACCGGCGTCTCGGGCCTGTCCCCCGAGATCATGGGCTACGGGCCGGTGGAGGCCAGCAAGCAGGCCCTGAAGCGGGCCGGGCTGGGCATCGGCGACATCGACCTGGTCGAGATCAACGAGGCGTTCGCGGCGCAGGTCATCCCCTCGTACCGGGACCTCGGCATCGACCTGGACCGTCTGAACGTCAACGGCGGCGCCATCGCCGTGGGTCACCCCTTCGGTATGACCGGCGCGCGCATCACCGGCACGCTCATCAACTCGCTCCAGTTCCACGACAAGCAGTTCGGCCTGGAAACGATGTGTGTCGGTGGCGGCCAGGGCATGGCCATGGTGATCGAGCGGCTGAGCTGAGTCTGAGCTGACCTGCAAGGTCTCCCGCTCGACGCACATCTGACCCCATATCGGCCTCCGGCGTGGCCGTGCGGGAACGTGACCGAATCTCCCCCAGGATGTGACCAATGTCCCGGGGGAGATTCGTTTCCCCAGGTCAGAGTCGTTGAAGGAACAACGTCCAGGCCCTTGGTCCCGCCCGTTTCATGACGTTTTGCACTACGCTCCGGGGGCATCGCGCGCGAAGCTGAGGTAGGAATTCGGGGGATCTATTGCAACCGGGAGTACGTCAGTGAGCGCCATGTCCCTTGCCCTGCTGCTTGCCGCTGCCACCGCGACGGCGGCGGGCGCCGCCGCCCTCCACACCACGCGCGGTCTGCGCCGGCAGATCACCGCCCTGCGCGTCGAGCTGGCGGCCGCCACCGCGGACCGCCCGGTCCACGCGCCGGTGCCCGCCGCCCGGACCGCCCCCGTCGCGGAGCTCTCCGAGATACGCGCGGCCGTTGCCGACGCGCTCGCCGAGGAGCGCGAGCGGGAGCTGGCCGAGGCTCGCGCCTTCTGGGCGGCACAGGAGGCCCGGGACGCCGCCGACGCCCCGTCCCTGCTGGGCGGCCTGGCCGGCCTCGGTGACGACCTGCTGACGCCCGAGGGCCCCTACGGCGGGCTCTTCGTGCCCCGCCAGGCGGACCTCGCCGGTCTGGAGCCGCTGCCGGGCACCGACCCGCTGACCGAGGCGGCCGAGGCCGTCGCCGACGCGGAGGCCGCCGAATCGCCCGAGCTGGCCGCCGCGCGCCGGCGCCACCCCTCGCACCCGGACTTCTCGCCGTTCCCCCAGGTCGACGATCACGAGCGCACCGTCGAGCGGCTCGCCGAGCTGGCGGAGACGCGGATGCCGCTCGCCGACGTGCGCCCCGGACCGCTCGGCACCCTCGACGTGTACGTCTTCGCCGACGGCACCACGATCTGCATGACCCCCGGCCACCGCGAGACCGCCGAGCAGCTCGCGGACGCACTGCGCACCGGCGACGCCCCCGTCCTGCTGGGCGGCTCCGGGGTCTCCGGCGCGTACGCCCTGACGTTCGGCTGCGCGTCGGGGAACGTCTACGTCCTCGCCGACCGCGTCATCGCCTCCCTGTAGGCCCCTCACGGGCCCGGCAGGGCCCGTACGCACTCCCGCACGCCCCGGGGGCCCGGCGGGCCTTCCGCCGCCCTCCGTAAGGCGTTTACAGGCCGCAGCGCTTCGCCGCGGCCTCGACGAGGGCCACGGCCTCGGCCACCCCCGGACCCGTCGCGGCCGGATCCCCACCGCCGAGGGCCAGCGCTTCGGCCAAATCGTGGCCGGCCACGGCCACTTGGTCGGCGACCGCGAACATGCCGGCCTCCGGCATCTCCCTGGGCGCGGCCGTCCCCGGCTCCTCGATCCGCTGCGTCCAGGCGGCCAGGTCTCGGGCCAGGGCCAGCGCTTCCGCCGCCGCCCCCCTGCTCAGTCGGGACTGCGGCAGGGCACGCAGCCGGTCGGCGAAGGCGTCCACAGCGGCCAGAAGAGGCGTCACATCATCCACGCCGCGAGCCTATGCGCCGCCCACCGACTGTTGCCAACGCCTGAACACTCAGGCACGGTGACATGAAGGACCATCATTCGACGCGTCCGGAGGCGCCGATGACCCACGTCTTCTCCGACGAAACCCACCGGAATCTGCTCTCCCGAATCCCCCAATGCACCGGTCGCGAGATCGCCGACTGGCTGCGCACGGTCGATGAAGGCCCCTCTCTCTTCCGCTTCGAGGAGAAGGTCAGCTGGCTGCGGGGAGAGCACGACCTCGCATACGGCCACGCCAAAGCGATCGTCCACGAGTACGACCTCCGGCGGGCGGCGCGGAAGCTGGGATAGCCGCACACCCGGCGAAACGACCCCCGACAGACGACGAAGGGCCCGGGAAGGCGATGCCTTCCCGGGCCCTTCCGGTCGCCATGGCGACCGGTTCCCACTACTACTGCTGTTGCCGTCAGTCGCTGCTCAGCAGCGAGATCAGGCGGAGCATCTCGGTGTAGATCCACACGAGGGAGAGCGTCAGGCCGAAGGCCGCCAGCCAGGACTCCTCGCGGGGCGCGCCGTAGCGGACGCCGTCCTCGATCTGCTTGAAGTCCAGCGCGAGGAACGCCGCGCCGAGCAGCACGCCGACGATGCCGACGACGATGCCCAGACCGCCGGTGCGGAAGCCGAGGCCGTCGCCACCGCCGAAGACGGCGAACAGCATGTTGACGGCCATCAGCAGCACGAAGCCGATCGCGGCCGCCATCACGAAGCGGACGAACCTGCGGTCGACCCGGATGAGGCGGGTCTTGTAGGCGATCAGGACACCCACGAAGACGGCGGTCGTACCGAGCACCGCCTGCATCGGGGCGCCCTGCGCGACGTTGTTGTAGACCTGGCTGATCACGCCGAGGAACAGGCCCTCGAAGACGGCGTAGCCGAGGATCAGCGCGGGGACGGGCTTGGCCTTGAACGCCTGGATGAAGCCGAGCACCATCGCGACGAGACCGGCACCGAATCCGAGCGCCACGGGCAGCTCGAGCGCCCAGGCCAGACCGGCGGCGACGACGACGGCGCCCAGCGTCATGCCGGTGCGCGAGACGACGTCGTCCATGGTCATCCGGCCGGGCTGCGCCGGAGCCTGCGGGGCACCGTGCTGCAGATCGGGCCCGCCGGTCGCGTACGGGTTCGCCGCGTAGGGGTTGGTGGGCTCGGCGTACGGGTTGGTCGCGTAGGGGTTGCCCTGGGTCGCGGCCCCGGCCTGCGGCCCCGCGTTGAAGCCCGCGTAGCCGCCGTTGTCGCGGCTGAACCCCCGTCGCGAGAAGACCGGGTTGCTGCTCCTCATTTCACTCCTCCATGGCCACCCTGCGCGGCCTTGCGACAAGGGTAATAGGTAGGCAAAGAAATGGCCCTCCTGCTTGGGGACGATCTTTTCTTTGCGCGTCTTCCCTCACAACGCAAACCGAAGCCGGTCGGTTCCACGTGACGCGTCGCACACCGAGAAACGGTGGGGTACATTCCGCTTCCGGCGGAGACCGCGCCCGTGTGCGGATACAGCACGGTGCGCGTTGGTGCCCGGAACCGGACTCGAACCGGCACGGCCGTAAGGCCAGCGAGGTTTAAGCTCGCCGTGTCTGCATTCCACCATCCGGGCAGAGCTCTCGGGCCGTAACGGGCTGGGAGGCGCGCGCGCCTCACCAGAAGAGAGCAGGACGAGCCTATCCGGGGAGCGCCCCCCAAACAGCGGAACGATGACCCGAGGTTGTCTTATTTTATTGGCAACTGAGGGCCTATCAGTGCAGGGATGACGCCATTGGCACATGCCAGAGGCCGATCTCCCCCGATCTCCCCTGTCCATCCCCCCGCCCCCGGCGCCGCCCGCAATTGTCGCAATCTCGTCTCCGGCACTCAGGGGCGCCCTCCTACCAAAGGATGACGAACCGCTCGGCGGCTACCCCTTGAGTCTGTCCCGGGAACGGGAGCTGGGTCTGACCCCGGCGGCATATCCGCACAGGACGATGGAGATACGTCCCCGCCCTCGTCCCGACAGGAGTGCTCCACCGTGACCACCACCCCCTTCGGCGTCCAGACCGCCGTCCGCACCACCGCGGTGGCGGCCCGCGCCACGGACCTCACCAAGGTCTACGGACAGGGCGAGACCCAGGTGGTCGCCCTGGACGCCGTGTCCGTGGAGTTCCGTCAGGCCGAGTTCACCGCGATCATGGGCCCGTCCGGCTCCGGCAAGTCGACGCTCATGCACTGCATGGCGGGCCTCGACTCCGTCTCCGGCGGCTCCGCGCGGATCGGCGACACCGAGCTCACCTCGCTGAACGACAAGAAGCTCACCCGCCTTCGGCGCGACAAGATCGGCTTCATCTTCCAGGCGTTCAACCTGCTGCCCACGCTGAACGCCCTGGAGAACATCACGCTTCCCATGGACATCGCGGGCCGCAAGCCCGACAAGCAGTGGCTGGACATGGTCGTCGACACCGTCGGGCTCTCCGGGCGGCTCAAGCACCGGCCCAACCAGCTCTCCGGCGGCCAGCAGCAGCGCGTCGCCGTGGCCCGCGCCCTGGCCGGCCGCCCCGAGATCATGTTCGCCGACGAGCCGACCGGAAACCTCGACTCCCGCTCCGGCGCCGAGGTGCTGGGCTTCCTGCGCAACTCGGTGCGCGAGCTGGGCCAGACCGTGGTCATGGTCACCCACGACCCCGTCGCCGCCTCCTACGCCGACCGCGTCGTCTTCCTCGCCGACGGCCGCATCGTCGACGAACTGCGCGAGCCCACCGCCGACGCGGTCCTCGACCGCATGAAGCGCTTCGACGCCAAGGGCCGCACGAGCTGAGGACCGGGGGCAGCCCCCGAACCGACGCCCACAGGGCCCCCTCCCTCTCGTCCCCCCTCGCCCCTCACCCGTCACAGGGACGAGGGAACCCCACTCAGGACTGACCATGTTCCGTACCGCCTTGCGCAATGTGCTCGCGCACAAGGCCCGGCTGCTGATGACCGTCCTCGCCGTCATGCTCGGCGTGGCCTTCGTCTCCGGCACCCTGGTCTTCACCTCGACCATCTCGGACGCGTACCAGAAGAGCTCCCAGAAGGGCTTCACCGGCGTCGACGTCGCCATCCAGCCCCACCGGGAGGACGGCGACAAGGGCAAGCCCGGTGCCGCGCCCGACCTCGGCCAGGGCCTGCTCGACCGGGCCGCGAAGGTGCCGGGCGCCGCCTCGGTCACCGGCTCCGTGAACGGCTTCGCCGCGATATCGGACAAGAAGGGCAAGCTCCTCGGTGAGGGCTTCGCCTCCTCCGGCGCCAACTACTACCCGGGCACCGGCGGCAAGGACCCCCGCTACCCGATGAAGAGCGGCCGCGCGCCGCAGGCGAAGGGCGAGATCGCCCTCGACGCCACCACCGCCGACCGCGCGGGCTACAAGGTCGGTGACACCGTCCGGGTCTCCGTGAACGGCCCGGTGCTGCCGCAGAAGGTCACCGGCATCTTCACCACCGACGACGGCAACGTCGCCGCCGGTGGCAGCCTCGCCCTCTTCGACACCCCGACCGCGCAGAAGCTCTACGCCAAGCCCGGCCGGTTCAGCGAGATCGACGTGAAGGCCGCGCCCGGCACGTCCCAGACCGCGCTCAAGACCGAGCTGGACAAGATCCTGCCGCGCGACGCCGAGGCCACCACCGGCAAGAAGCTCGCCGACGACCAGGCGAAGATCATCGCCACCGGCATGAACGGCATGAAGGACGGCCTGCTGATCTTCGCGGGCATCTCGCTCTTCGTGGGCATCTTCATCATCGCCAACACCTTCACCATGCTGGTCTCCCAGCGCACCAAGGAGCTGGCGCTGATGCGCGCGGTCGGCGCGAGCCGCCGTCAGGTCACCCGCTCCGTGCTCATCGAGGCGTTCGTCGTCGGCGCGGTCGCGGCCGTCGCGGGCCTCGTGGCCGGCATCGGCATCGGCTCCGGTCTGCGCGCCCTGATGAACGGCACCGGCGCCACCGTCCCCGACGGCCCGCTCGTGATCCCGCCCTCCGCGATCATCAGCTCGCTGGTCGTCGGCATCGTCGTGACGATGCTCGCCGCCTGGCTGCCCGGCCGCCGTGCCGCGAAGATCCCCCCGGTCGCCGCGATGAACAGCGTGCACGCCGTGGCCACCACCCGGTCGCTGGTGGTCCGCAACTCCATCGGCGCCGTCCTCGCCGCCGCGGGTGTCGCGCTCGTCCTCGTCTCGAAGACCCAGTCGATCCTCGGCATGGGCGCGGCGCTGCTGCTCGTCGGCGTCTTCGTGCTCACCCCGCTGCTGTCCCGCCCGCTGATCGCCGCCGCGGCCCCCGTGCTGCGCGTCTTCGGGATCTCCGGCAAGCTCGCCCGGCAGAACGCGGTCCGCAACCCGCGCCGCACCGCCGCGACCGCCTCGGCCCTGATGATCGGCCTCACCCTGATCACCGGCCTCACGGTCATCGCGGGCAGCGTGTCCAAGGCCATCGACAAGATGGCCACGGAGGCCATCAAGGCCGACTACATCGTCTCCATGGCGAGCCGGACCCCGCTCTCCCCGGACGTCGAGAAGAAGCTGTCCGCGCTGGACGGGGTCACCGCCTCCAGCCCGCTGCGCCAGTCCCCGTCCCGGATCGACGGCGACTTCCAGCAGCTGGTCGGGGTGAACAGCAAGACCATCACCGACCTCACCAAGCTCGACTTCACCAAGGGCTCGTTCGCCGGCCTCTCCGGCAACAAGGTCGTCGTCGACGACAAGACCGCCCGCAGCTACGGCTGGAAGCTCGGCTCGACCCTCGACACCACCTTTGAGGACGGCAAGCGGGGCAAGCTCACGGTCTCGGGTGTCTACGTGGGCAACGACCTGATGCGCGGCATCATGGTCGACACCAGGACCCTCGCCCCGCACCAGAGCGAGATCACCGACCAGCAGGTCATGGTCAAGACCAAGGCCGGCGTGAGCGAGGCGTCCAAGGAGTCGCTGCACAAGGCCCTCGGCGACAACCCGGCCATCCTGGTCCAGGACAAGAAGGACATCTCCGAGTCCATCGCCGGCGCGATCAACCTGATGCTGAACATGCTCTACGGGCTGCTCGCGATGGCCGTGATCGTCGCGGTGCTCGGCGTCGTCAACACCCTCGCGATGTCCGTCTTCGAGCGGTCGCAGGAGATCGGCATGCTGCGCGCCATCGGCCTGGACCGCAAGGGCATCAAGCGGATGGTGCGGCTGGAGTCGCTGGTCATCTCGCTCTTCGGCGGTGTGCTCGGCATCGGCCTCGGTGTCTTCCTCGGCTGGGCGGCCGGCGAGCTGATCCGCAACGCCATGGCCACCTACGAGCTGGTGCTCCCGTGGGGCCGCATGGGGATCTTCCTGCTGCTGGCCGCCGCCGTGGGCGTGCTGGCCGCGCTGTGGCCCGCCCGCCGGGCGGCCCGGCTGAACATGCTCTCGGCCATCAAGGCCGAGTAGCGGACGCGGGCGTCGCGGTCGGCCCGAATCCGACCGCGACGCCCGTGGACAAGGCCCGGCCCGCGCGACCTCCCGTCGCGCGGACCGGGCCTTCTTCGTACGCCGGCCTCCTCCGTACGGGCCGGGCCTTCTCCGTACGGAGCGGACCTTCTTCGTCCGGGTTCAGCCCCGCCACTCCCGGGTCCGCAGCGGCAGCCCCGACGCGCCGGATTCGGGCGTACGGACCGCCAGCACCTGGTTGACCCCTATCCGGTTGCGCTCGAAGGACAGCGCGGACGCGGCCATGTAGAGACGCCAGACACGGGCGCGACCGGGCGAACCGAGCCGGACGGCCTCGTCCCAGTGGGTCTCCAGATTGGCCACCCAGCGGCGCAGCGTCAGGGCGTAGTGCTCGCGCAGCGCCTCCACGTCGCGGACCTCGAACCCGGCCCGCTCCAGTTGTCCGACGGTCCGGCCGACGGGCGCCAGCTCACCGTCGGGGAAGACGTAGCGGTCGATGAACTCGTCGACCTCGTAGGCCCCCTCGTCCGTCAGCGGCCGGCGGGCGATCTGGTGGTTGAGCAGCCGGCCGCCGGGCTTCAGCAGCCCGTACAACTCGGCGGCGTACTCGGCGTAGCGCGCGGAGCCGACGTGCTCGGCCATGCCGATGGAGGAAATGGCGTCGAAGGGACCGTCGAAGGTCTCGCGGTAGTCCTGGACCCGTACCTCGACGCGGTCCGCCAGCCCGGCCTCGGCGATCCGCTTGCGGGCGTACGCGGCCTGCTCCTCGGAGAGCGTGATGCCCACCGCGCTCACCCCGTACTCGCGGGCGGCGTGCAGCACCATCGAGCCCCAGCCGCAGCCGACGTCCAGGAGGCGCTGTCCGGGTTCGAGGGCCAGCTTGCGGCAGACGAGGTCGAGCTTGGCCCGCTGGGCCTCTTCGAGGGTGGAGCCGGGGCTCTCCCAATAGGCGCAGGAGTAGACCATCGAGGGGCCGAGGACCCGCTCGTAGAAGGTGTTGCCCACGTCGTAGTGGTGGCTGATGGCCGCCTTGTCGCGGCGCGGGGTGTGCAGCCGGCCGCCGCGGGTGCGGGCCGCCTCCTCGGGCGGCGGCGTCGGCGGCAGCCCGGGCCCGGCGATCTTGATCAGCTCGATGCCCGCGGCGCGCGTTCCCGGGTCGCGCAGGGCGCTCAGCAGGGCGGTGAGGCCCGAGGTGCGGGTGGTGTCCTCGCCGCGCTCCCAGAGGGAGCCGGAGAGCAGGTCGAGGGCTTCGTAGAGATCGCCGTCGACGTCGAGGTCACCGGCGACCCAGGCGCGGGCCAGGCCCAGCTCGCCCGGCTTCCACAGCAGCCTGCGCAGGGCCCGACGACGGCGGATGACCAGGACCGGGGTCCCCGGAGGGCCGGACTCGCTGCGGTCCCAGGCGCGGAGCCGCACCGGGAGCGGGGCTCCCAGTACCTGCTCCGCGAGCGCGGTGAGCCGTCCAGCGGCGTCGGCCATGTCGCACACCTCCGTGATGAAGCGCCAGGAAAAGATTCATCTGACACCTAAACACCTACGGGTCGCGCTGTACTCCCGTCCCCTGAGACTTGGTCAACTCCCCTGCCGCTAAACATGCCGAAGGGCGCCCACCCCACGGAAGATGGACGCCCTTCGGACTACGTGCTGCGGCTTGACGCTAGGAGGCCTTGGCCTTCTCCGCGTCGGCCTTCTTGGCCTGCGGGGCCGGCTTGGCCGCCTCGTAGAACTCCTCGCGGGGGTTCTCCATGGCACCGAGCGAGACGACCTCGCGCTTGAGGAACATGCCCAGCGTCCAGTCGGCCAGGACGCGGATCTTCCGGTTGAAGGTCGGCATCGCCATGCCGTGGTAGCCACGGTGCATGTACCAGGCGAGACGGCCCTTGAGCTTGATCTTCATCTTGCCCATGACGATCATCGCGACGCCCTTGTGCAGGCCGAGGCCCGCGACGGCGCCCTTGTTGGCGTGCGAGTACGTCTTCTGCGGGAAGCCGCGCATGCCGGAGATCACGTTGTCGCCGAGGACCTTCGCCTGACGCAGCGCGTGCTGGGCGTTCGGCGGGCACCAGGCGTTCGGGTTGCCGGCGTTGCGGCCGACCATGTCCGGAACCTGGGCGTTGTCGCCCGCGGCCCAGACGTAGTCGGTGCCCTGGACCTGGAGGGTCTCGGAGGTGTCGACGTGGCCGCGCGGACCGAGCGGCAGGCCGAAGCGGGCCAGCGCCGGGTTGGGCTTGACGCCCGCGGTCCACACGATCGTGTTGGAGTCGACCTCGAGGCCGTTCTTCAGCACGACGTGGCCGTCGATGCAGGAGTCCATGGACGTCGAGAGGTGGATCTCGATGCCGCGGCTCGCCAGGTGCTTCTTGCCGTACTCGCCGAGCTTCGGGCCGACCTCGGGAAGGATCTTGTCGGCGGCGTCGACGAGGACGAAACGCATGTCCTCGCGCTTGACGGTCGGGTAGTACTTGGCGGCGTCGCGCGCCATGTCCTCGACCTCACCGATGGTCTCCGCGCCCGCGAAGCCACCGCCGATGAAGACGAAGGTCAGCGCCTTGCGGCGGATCTCCTCGTCGGTCGTGGAGTCAGCCTTGTCGAGCTGCTCGAGGACGTGGTTGCGCAGGCCGATGGCCTCCTCGATGCCCTTCATGCCGATGCCGTTCTCGGCGAGGCCGGGGATCGGGAAGGTACGGGAGACGGCGCCGAGCGCGATGACCAGGTAATCGAAGGGCAGCTCGTACGCCTCGCCGACGAGCGGCGCGACGGTGGCGACCTTCCGGTCATGGTCGATCGTGGTGACGCGGCCGGTGAGGACCTCCGCCTTGGGGAGCACGCGTCGCAGCGGCACCACGACGTGGCGGGGGGAGATGCTGCCGGCAGCTGCTTCGGGCAGGAAGGGCTGGTAGGTCATGTACGAGCGCGGGTCGACGACCGTGACGGTCGCCTCCGCGTACCGCATCTTCTTAAGGATGCGGCGCGCCGCGTACAGGCCGACGTACCCACCGCCTACTACGAGGATCCGTGGACGCTCCGTGGTGCTCATGTTTCGAGTATCCAGCACTCTCGGGAGGGGTGCTCGTGAGCCCCTTCACAAGGTCTGAGGGTCCATCTGCTACACTCCGCCGCCCTCGTGACCCACGCCATACTCCCGTAAGGGAACCACTCTTCGGTCGCGTCCGTTGTTCACCCCTGCTGAACTGGCCTTGCGTCCTTCGCGGCGGCTGGACCAGTGGCACGGGACCGCGTGCATAAACGTTCCTTTAACCCGCATGAAACCGGACTGTTTGCGGCCGCCAGGGCCTGTCGGGCCCCGAAAGGGGGCCGGAAGGCCCCTGTGGGTGCCCGTCGAGCCACTTTTTCATGTGAAGGATTTCACGAACCTTTTTCGCGGAGGGCCTTCGGAGCCCCCCGCTCGGCGCTCCAGGCACCCACCGGGGCGCCCCTGACCCCGCGCCGGGGGGTGAACAAAAGCCGGCAGTCTCCGCGCACGCACAGGATCCGGACGTACAGCCCACGTGAACCGCCCCCTGGCCCCCCTTGCCGGGGGCGACCTCACCCACGGCCACGACAACGCCCTGGGAGGCGAAAAGGCTGGTGCGCGGGGCCGACGGAACCGGGTAACGTCTTTGTCATGTTCTTCCAGGCGCCGATTTACGAGTGAGAGCGTGATGGGCCCCTGCTGACGTCCTTCGACGTCGCCGCCCGTCCCCCACCGATGAATCCGTAGATCACTTCACCATCATTACCGGGAGAACCCGTGACCGTGAGCAAGAACATCAACAACCCCGTGGGCCAGGGCGGCGGCCAGCGCAAGAGGCAGTCCCGCGCCGAACGGCAGAACAACGGTCCGCACCGCAACCTCGACCGCCGGGGTGCGGCCGACCAGAAGGCGGAGCTGGTGCGCAAGATGCGCGAGAAGGCAGCCGCAGCCGAGAGCGCCGGGCAGGCGGGCGACGACACCGGCGACGACACCGCACAGAGCTGACGCACCGCCGCCGCAGGGCGGCACCGCACGGGGCAGGGCCCGGACCGCGACGCGCGGTCCGGGCCCTGCTGCCGTATCGGGCCACCGATCGGTAGCGCCTCCTCCGCACAGCGAGTGGCCGCCCCCGAATCCCGCGGGGGTGGGCCACTCGTGCCGTTCAGGAGCAATCGCGCCCTTACTCGAATCTGCCGTCGCGAACCGCCGCGACAAGGCCGTGCACCTGCCCGAAGCTCAGCAGCAGGGCCGGCCCCGTCGGGTTCTTGCTGTCCCGGACCGCGACGACCCGCTCGTCGACGATGCCGAACTCGACGCAGTCGGACACCGCGCCGGATGCCGTCGATTTCCACCAGCTCACGGGGAGAGTCGAGGCATCGTCTATGTGGCTCATGCCAGCTTCCTTATCTCTGCGATGCGGTCAGCGGACGCTTCAGCCGGAAGCGCAGCGGCGCGCAACCGATCGAACGCGTCCTGGTAGACGCCGACCTGTTCGCCGTCCTCGACGTAGAGCGCCGAGGTCAGGCTTTCCACGTGGACGACGTCGAGGTCGGCGTGACCGTTGAACCCAAGGATCGAGAACGACCCCATCTGCCCGACGTGGGGCGGGGCGTCCGGCGGCATCACTTGAATAGTGATGTTGGGTCGCCGACTCAGCGTGTGCAAGCGCGTGAGCTGGTCGTGCATTACTCCCTCGCCCAGGCACCGCGTGTGAAGCGCGTTCTCGGCGATGATCACGCACAGATCGAGAGGCCGCTCCCGTGACGTGAGCACCGCCTGGCGCGCAAGCCGAACCTCGACCAACGCGTCTACCCGTTCTTCAACCGCAGCCGACATGGCTGTGGTGGTGATGATCTCGCGAGCGTACTCGGCGGTCTGGAGCAGGCCCGGAATGGCGCCCATCTGCCACGACCGCGCCGACGCCGCATCGGCTTCGAGAGAGATCAGATCCTCGTAGACCGGCGACAGGACCCCACGGTACGAGTGCCACCAACCGCGCCGCGCACCTTCGCTCGCGAGGGCCAGCAGCGCCGCTTGAAGCTCCGGGTCGTCAACGCCGTACAGACTGAGGAGCATCTCGACATCGTCGGGCTTTGCCGCGGTGCGAGCCGTCTCCAAGCGGGACAGCTTGGCTACCGTGATCTTGCCTGCGGACTTCTCCGCAACCTCTTCGAGGGTGAGCCCCAAGACGTCGCGGAGCGCGCGCAACTTCGCCCCCAGCCTGCGACGACGCACTGTTGGTGTGCTCACGTGACCCTCCGTCATTGCGTTCTGGCTGCCAGTCTGCCGCCTGCCCTCTGGCCATGTCATCTGTGCTGATCATTTGTTCGCCGTCACCCTTAGAGGTCCCTGCAAATTCTCACTCTTACGTGAGAAACGCTTGCGGTGATGCAGTAGTGAGAGCACCCTGAAACTACGAAACGTCATCGTGCGATCACTGCCGTGACATGGATCGGCGCTGGTCGACACTGCCCGTAAGGGGATTTGCACGGTGTTCATGTATCCGAGCCCGTTGGCCCAGTCCCCCCGCCGTCCGTCGGTGGGTCCGCCTTCGCACACCACGTTCCCGAGCGCCCCTGAATCGGTTGGCGCGGCCCGTGGCTACGCCCTCGAGATCATTGAACGCGACGCACCCGGTATCGCCCCGGCCCACGTAGCCGATGTGCAACTGGTCGTCTCCGAGTTGGTGACCAACTCCTTCCGATACGGCACCGAGCCCGGGGACAGAGTCGCCCTGACCATCTCGGCCTCGGCGAACCGCGTGCGCGTCGAGGTGCACGACCCCACCCGTCGTCGGCCGCGCTTCAAACCGGAGTCAGAAGAACGGCAGCGAGGGCGCGGCATGTTCATCGTGGAACATCTCGCCGAAATCTGGGGAGTCGATGACCGGCCGCTCGGAAAGACCGTTTGGGCGGAGCTCACGTGGCACTGACCGGCCCGTCCGGAACGGTGCTGACCATGCGCTCCGTATGGGACCACGCGGGTGTACCTCCTGCGACGGCCCGGATACCCACCTCAAGGTCTGTGTTCAGCCGCACCGCCGGGCAGTGCCGACACCCTGTCGGGTGGGTACGTAGTGACGACGGTGTAGAACAGTGCCCCCACTGCCCCGTCCGCCGTTTCACCGAGTACCGCGCGGTGTGGATGCCGCCGGACTACCTCCCGACGCCCCTGTCCTCACCGGGCCTCGTTGACGCGGGCGAGTGCGGCGCGATATGCCCAGCCAGGACAGGCCAAACACTCGGCCGAGGCACATGCGCGTAGTGCCCGGCAGCTGAACCACCGCACGGCACGCGGGCCCGTCTTGGAAGGGCCCCACCACAACCCGGCGGGCCACCCGGGCCCGCCACAGCCGCAGGAGGTACAGCCATGTCCTCTGTAATGCAGGCACAGCAAACCACTGGGGTCGTTCTCGATTCGGTCGAGTGCGAACTCACGGGGCTCTGCAATCACGGGTGCAGCCACTGCTGCACGCTGTCGGGCCCGAAGGTCAGCCACGGAACGATGGGCCTCAGTGATTGGCAGAGGGTCATCGACGACATCGCAGAACTGGCGATCCCGGCGGTGCAGTTCATCGGTGGCGAACCCACACTGTCGCCCCATCTACCCGCCCTCGTGACCTACGCCCTCGACCGTAAACTCGGCGTCGAGATCTACTCAAATCTCGCCATCATCCGCCCCGCCCTCTGGCGCCTGTTCGAGCGCAAAGGCGTCCGTCTGGCAACCAGCTACTACAGCGACGATCCGGTCCAGCATGATCAGATCACCCGGACCAAGGGCAGCCACGTCCGCACCCGGTCAAACATCATCGAAGCCGTGCGTCGCAGCATCCCTCTCCGCGTCGGCCTTGTCGAAGTCCTCACCAGCCAGCGCGTCCGGGAGGCCAAGACCGAACTGCACGCCCTTGGTGTGAAGCACACAAAGATCGACCGCGTGCGGAAGGTCGGGCGCGCCGCCGACCCTGACGTCCCCACTCCAGGCCTCGACGAGCTGTGCGGGCGCTGCTTTCACCACCGGGCCGCGATCTCCCCTGACGGAGACGTGTACGGATGCATTCTGTCCCGGCACTTGCTCGCCGGGAACGTGAAGACGGACGGACTCAGCACTGTTCTCACCGGCGACAAGTGGGCACAGATCACCGCGAGCATCCCCGTCACACGCAACGCCTGCACACCTGACGACAGCAACGACTGCGATCCCGCCAGCACACCGGCCTGCGCCCCATCATTCCCGGACGACGAAGAAGACGACGAAGATTAGGAGCAACGCAATGGAGTGGGAGCCTCACGCCGTGGCGCTTGCCGAGCGCGTCACCCACCGCGCGTCGCGATGGCGCGCCCCCGTAGCCCGAACCCCACGACACGCACTCGTCCAACGGTGGTGGGAGCGCAGCCCCGATGGCTGGTCGGTGCAGGACGGGATGGCGGACGAAGAGCGATGGCTCGACGTCGCGTACAGCGACCAGACACTCGTCACGAGTGTCGGCCTCTTGCACGCCGACCACGCGACCGGCGACGAACGGCCGACCGGACGGCCGACCTCCTCCTCGACCTTGCCCAGCCTCAACATCCAGATGCTTCAACACGCCCGAATCGGCGACAAGGACACGCTCGGGCACATCGGCACGGGACCGGGCTACGGCGACTGTCTCGCGTGCCACCGCCTCGGCGACAAACAGGTCACCAGCATGGATGTCGACCCGTACCTCGTCGAGGCCGCAAGGGAACGCCTCGGCGAACTGGGCCTGCACCCCACCCTCGAAACCGTCGACGCCACCGGCGAGCTTCCCGGCAGCTTCGACCGCATCGTCGCCACTGTCGCCGTCCGGCCGATCCCCGCGAGCTGGCTCGTAGCGCTGAACCCCGGCGGCCGGCTGGTGACCACGATCGCCGGTACCTCCCTTCTCATCACCGCCGACAAGAATGAGGACGGGAGCGCGTCCGGGCGCGTCGAATGGGACCGGGCCGGCTTCATGCACGCCCGCAGCGGGGCCGATTACCCGCCGGGCCTCGCCGAGTTGCTCGCCACTGCTCGCGACCATGACGGCGAGGACATCACGACCGGCAGGTATCCCGTCGTCCAGGTGACGGAAGCGTGGGACCTCGCTTCGATGCTCGACGTCACCACGCCGGGGATCGAGCACGAATTCGAAGAAGTGGACGGGTTCCGCACGGCTCTCATGGCTCACGCGGATGGCTCTTGGGCACGCGCGACCGCCCACGGCACGGA
The DNA here is from genome assembly GCF_014203545.1 of Streptomyces netropsis. Lineage (GTDB taxonomy): Bacteria > Actinomycetota > Actinomycetes > Streptomycetales > Streptomycetaceae > Streptomyces > Streptomyces netropsis. The sequence continues at coordinate 430,460 of NZ_JACHJG010000005.1, read as the reverse complement.
CTCGCCCACCGTCCACCAAGGCGGGCCGCGCCGCCTCTGGGACGCCCTCGATGCGGTTCGTGACCACTGGCTCGCCAATGGCGAACTACCGGTGCGCGGAGCTCGTGTCTTCGTCAAGCCGAATGGCTCAACGTACCTGGCTCGCGGATCGTGGTCGGCCAAGCTTTAGAGGAACCCACTCGCATGGCGACGACAGACGACGGTGTCGGAGCCGGAGGAGGACGACAAAGGCGATGACTGACGACACGCCGTTCCCGGACGAGCCGCCGACCAACAGGTTCATGATCGGGCTGCTGATCAAGCGCGATCTGCCCGACAGGTCCGGGCCCTCCGAATGGTGCGGTGAGCACCCCAAGGAGCGGACGAAGCTGGTGGCCCGTAAGGGGTGGGTGTGCCTCGACTGCGTACGCGAGAACAGCCGCCCGCAGTAGTCACGGAGTGCTTCGCAGTCGAGGCGGTCCTCGCCGAAGGCGTTCCGACCGTGACGATGGCCGAACCGGCGGCGGACCTGTTCGCGGAGCGCGACGGCCGGCGCAACGCCTGAACGAACCAGGCCGCCCGGAGTCCCACGACTCCGAGCGGCCCGTACCGCGGATCCGAACGGTCAGGCGTCGCCGTTCGCCACGGACCAAGCAATGCCGTCCAGGATGTCGTGTTCGCTCACCACGACCTCCCGCGCACCGATCCGCTCCATCACCGTCTGGAGGACGAGCGCCCCGGCGCCGATCACGTCCACCCGGCCCGGGTGCATCGCGGGGATCGCCGCGCGCTGCTCGTGCGTCGAGGACAGCAGCATGCCGGTGATCTCCTGGACCTGCTCCAGGGAGATCCGCGCGTGGTGGATCGCGGACGAGTCGTACTCCGACAGGCCCAGCGCGATCGCCGCGACCGTGGTGACCGAGCCGGCCAGGCCGACGAGGGTGCGAGCCTCGGTGAGGGGGACGCTCTGCTCCGCCAGGTCCAGCGCGGCCTCGATGTCGGCCTTTATCGCCGACAGCTGACCGAAGGTCGGCGGGTCGGTGACGACGCCGTCGCGGACCAGATGACGCTCGGTCATCCGGACGCAGCCCACGTCCACGCTGCGCGCCGCGCCCACGTGCTCCTCGCCGACGACGAACTCCGTCGAGCCGCCGCCGATGTCCACCACCAGGTACGGCTTCGCCAGGTCGTCGCGACCCGTCAGTTCCTTGGTGGCGCCGGTGAAGGAGAACTCCGCCTCCTGGTCACCGCTGATCACCTCGGGCTCGACGCCCAGGATGTCGACCACGCCGCGCACGAAGTCCTCGCGGTTCTCCGCGTCCCGGGAGGCGGACGTCGCGACGAAGCGCAGCCGGCTCGCGCCGTGCTCCTTGATGACCTCGGCGTACTCCCGGCAGGCGGCGAAGGTGCGCTCCAGCGCCTCCGGCGCGAGCCGGCCCGTGCGGTCCACGCCCTGGCCGAGCCGGACGATCGTCATCCGCCGGTCGAGCTCCTTGAGTTCGCCGGTCACCGGGTCGGCGTCCGCGACGAGGAGCCGGATGGAGTTGGTGCCGCAGTCGATGGCCGCGACGCGAGTCATGCGCACTCCTGAAGGGTTGGTTTCGCACCCCGGGCGGAGCGCCCGGGGGTCTGCTGCCGGGCGGGGCTCACGCCTTCGCGTCGGCGTCGCACGTCCCGTCGGTGTCGCACGGGCTCACGCAGGGGCCCTTGGCCCACCACTCGGGGAGCATCGCGATGGCCTCGTCGCCCAGCGGGTTCACACCGGGACCCGCGGCGAGGGAGTGGCCGACGAGCACGTGCAGGCACTTGACCCGGTCCGGCATGCCGCCGGCGCTCGGGAAGCCCTCCAGCACCTCGATGGCGTCGCGGCGGGTGATGTAGTCCTCGTGCGCGGCGCGGTAGGCGTCGGCCAGCTCCGGGTCGCTCTGCAGCCGGGCGGTCATGTCCTTCATGACGCCGTCCGCCTCCAGCGTGCCGATCGCGGAGGCGGCGCGCGGGCAGGTCAGGTAGTACAGCGTCGGGAACGGCGTGCCGTCCTCCAGACGCGGCTGCGTCTCGACGACGTCGGGGTTGCCGCAGGGGCAGCGGTGGGCGATGGCGCGCAGACCGCGCGGCGGGCGGCCCAGCTGCTCCTTGAACGCCGCGATGTCCGCGTCGGTCGGCTCGGTGGGCTCGGTCTTCGGAGGAGGGGTGTCCATGTGCTCGCTCGTACTCGGTGTTCTCGAATGGTCGGGGGCGGGACGGGAAGTGGGGCTCTACGGCGAGTCCGTGGCGTCCACGCCGTCCCAGAGGTTGCTGTACCAGGGGCGGCTGGCCGCGCCCTGGTCCGTGCGGCGCTTGGCGGGCCCGCTGCCGTCCACCACGCTGTAGCCGGTCTCGCCGGGGCGTACGTAGTGCAGGTGCTCGCGCGCCTGCTGCTCGACGTACGCCGGGTCCTCCAGCCGCGCCTTCTGCTCCTGCAGCCGTTTGACCTGTTCACGGGCGCGCTCGGACTGGCGCCGCTGGTCGGCGATGTCCGAGCGCTGGGTGACCCACTGGCGCATGGGGTAGGCCAGCGCGACGAGCAGGGAGCAGACGACGAGCACGAGGAGCGCGGCGCGGCCGGTGAGCCGGCTGCGGCGGGGTGGCCGCGCGCGGTAGACCCGGCCGCCCCGGGCCGACGGGCCCTGTACGAGCACCGTGCCGAGCGCCTTGAGCCTGGTCGCGGTGGGCAACCGTTCCGCCGCCACGTCGCCTCCCCGTGGTCTCTGAACGAACGTACGTCCTCGGCCACGGTACGGGACCGTGGCCGAGGACGTAGTGAGGCTGCCGTCTGTCCCGGGAGGGTTTTCGGCCGGGAGCGTTCAGCGCCCGTTCAGAGCCCTTGAGCCGGTGGGTGTCAGCCCTTGAAGCGCGGGAAGGCGCTGCGGCCGGCGTAGACCGCGGCGTCGTCGAGGATCTCCTCGATGCGCAGCAGCTGGTTGTACTTGGCGACGCGCTCGGAGCGGGCCGGGGCACCGGTCTTGATCTGGCCGCAGTTGGTGGCGACGGCCAGGTCGGCGATGGTGACGTCCTCGGTCTCGCCGGAGCGGTGGGACATCATGCACTTGAAGCCGTTGCGCTGGGCCAGCTCGACGGCGTCGAGGGTCTCGGTCAGCGAACCGATCTGGTTGACCTTGACCAGGAGGGCGTTGGCGGCGCCCTCCTCGATGCCGCGGCCGAGGCGCTCGGGGTTGGTGACGAACAGGTCGTCACCGACGATCTGCACCTTGTCGCCGAGACGCTCGGTGAGGGTCTTCCAGCCGTCCCAGTCGTCCTCGAACAGCGGGTCCTCGATGGAGACCAGCGGGTACGCGGCGACGAGCTCCGCGTAGTAGTCCGTCATCTCGGCGGCCGAGCGGGACTTGCCCTCGAACTCGTACGAGCCGTCCTTGAAGAACTCGGACGCGGCGACGTCGAGCGCGAGCGCGACGTCCTGGCCGGGGGTGTAACCGGCCTCCTTGATGGCCTCGAGGATGAGGTCGAGGGCCTCGCGGTTGGAGCCGAGGTTCGGGGCGAAGCCGCCCTCGTCGCCGAGGCCGGTGGACAGGCCCTTGCGCTTCAGGACGGCCTTGAGGGTGTGGTAGACCTCGGTGCCCCAGCGCAGCGCCTCGGAGAAGGACTCCGCGCCGATCGGCGCGATCATGAACTCCTGGATGTCCACGTTGGAGTCGGCGTGCGACCCACCGTTGAGGATGTTCATCATCGGAACGGGCAGCAGGTGCGCGTTCGGGCCGCCGAGGTAGCGGAAGAGCGGCAGGTCGGACGCCTCGGAGGCGGCGTGCGCGACGGCGAGGGAGACGCCGAGGATGGCGTTGGCGCCGAGCGAGGCCTTGTTGTCGGTGGCGTCCAGGTCGAACATGGCCTGGTCGATCAGGCGCTGCTCGGTGGCGTCGTAACCGACGAGCTCCGGGCCGATCTGCTCGATGACCGCGAGAACGGCCTTCTCGACGCCCTTGCCGAGGTAGCGGTTCTTGTCACCGTCGCGGAGCTCGATGGCCTCGAACGCGCCGGTGGAGGCGCCGGACGGCACGGCGGCACGGCCCGTGGAGCCGTCGTCGAGGCCGACCTCGACCTCGACCGTGGGGTTGCCTCGCGAGTCGAGGATCTCGCGAGCTACGACGACGTCGATAGACGGCACGTGCGTCTCCTTCGTGTGTGTCTGGAGTTCTGCCCCCGAGCCTAACGGGCTCCGGGGGTTCCCCCCGCCGGTGGACCACTTGGCGAGCCGAAAAACCGCACAAATGCCGAGATCATCGGACGAATAGCCGATGTGTTCGCCGAGCGGAGAATGCGGACGCGGGGGCCCGGGCGGCCGGGTGGTCCGGAAACGACGGAGCCCCGGAAACGGCGGAGCCCCGCCCCGACGCGCCCCGGGGGGAAGGCGCGTCGGAGCGGGGCGGTCCGCTGTGAGCACAGGGGGGCGCGGCACGGTGGCCGGCCCGCCGGATCAGCTGAGGTGCAGCTGCTGACCCACGAAGATGAGGTCGGCGTCCTCGACGATGTCCTTGTTGAGGTCGTACAGCTTCTGCCAGCCGCCCTTGACCTTCTTGGCCTCGGCGATCTTGGCGAGGGTGTCGCCGGCCTTGACCTCGTACTCGCCGTCGCCCTTCTTGAAGGACTTCGGGGTGGCCTTCGGCGCGGTCTGCTTCGGGGCCGGGGCCGGAGCGTCGTCCTCGTCGTCGGACTGCAGCTGCGGGGCGGCCTTCGGGGCGGTCTGCTTCGGGGCCTGGCGCTCGCTGCGGTCCGCGTGCGACTTGGTGGAGGTGCCGCGCGAGGAGGAGCCGGAGGTGTCGACGTCGGCCTTGGCGCCACCGGCGGTCAGACCGCCCGCACCGGCGCAGCCCCAGGCACCCGGGCCCTGCATGGCGAGCAGCTTCTCGGCGACGGCGATCTGCTGGCTCTTGGTGGCGTGGTCGGCGCGGTCGGCGTAGGCCTGGCCGCCGGCGGCGTTCCAGGAGGACTGCGAGAACTGCAGGCCGCCGTAGTAGCCGTTGCCGGTGTTGATGGACCAGTTGCCACCGGACTCGCACTGCGCGACGGCGTCCCAGGTGTCGACGGAGGCGGCATTGGCGGAGGTCGCGGCCATCAGCGGGGCGGCCACGGCGACACCGGCGACGCCGGCGAGCGTGACCATACGAACGGCCTTGGACGGACGGCGGTGCTTGCCCTTGGACATAAGTCGGTTTCCTCACCGACGCCTACGAGGTGAGCTGTCGGGTTCGGGCTGTGAGTTGCCCGGCCTGGTGTGCGGTGCACACTCGGCTTCACCCCAAGCCGTCCCGCCCCTGTCGATCGGATGATCGGCTGGACCGTTCCGGCGCCTACCTTGGTTCCCCCGCTCCTGCCTACGGCGCTTTCGCGACGACCCCTCCGGCCGCCGGCAGGATTCGGCGTGGCGGCCGTGGTGCTCGCGGTGGCGAGCGGTGACGACGTTAGACACAGCTGGCGTACGGGTTCAAACCCCTGATTCCAGCCACAGTTGCCTCTGGTTACCCACGGGAACACCTCGTTTCCGCAGGTGGGAGACCATGAACAAACTCCGGACGGGCGCCTTCCGACCAAAAGTCAACGAGACCCATGTCTCACTTTCGACCGGAACGGACATTCCCTCAGAAGTCTGCTCTATTTCCCGGCTTTCTTCTTGACCTCAAGCTTCTGACCAGGCTGGATCAGGTCCGGATCGGCGCCGACAACCTTCTTGTTGTCCTGGTAGAGGGAGGACCAGCCGCCCTCGACGGAGTGCTCCTCCGCGATGGCTGACAGATTGTCACCGGGGCGCACCGTGTAGTCGCCGGCGCCCGGCTGTTCCGTCCGCGCGCCGCCGTCCCGCGAGGCACGCCCGTCGTCCGAACGCGGCGTACCGGCGTGGTCCTTGTCCGTGCCCGTGCCGTCCGTGGCGCCGGGCGCCGGCGTGCCGGAGGAGCCCGTGTCCGCGCCGGGGGTGCCCGAGGGTGCGCCGGGCGTGGTCGAGGGGATTTCGGTGGGGTCGTCCGTGGAGGGCTTGCGGTGCTTGCCGCCCTCCGTGGAACCGTCCGTGGGCTGCGTGGACTCCCCGGGCACCGGTTCGGTGGGCTTGCCGGTCGGCTCGCCGGTCCCCGTGGGCGTGGAGGGCGAAGCGGACGAGTCGGGGGACGAGGGCGTGGAAGAGGGGGAGGACGGCTTCTCGGAGGAGGGCTTCTCGGAGGGAGAGGGCTTCTCGGAGGAGTCGGGGGAAGGGGTCGACGGGGTGGAGGGGGTGTTGCGCGTCGGCGCGGGCTTGGCGGGCGCCTCCGGCTCGGGGGTGTGCGTATTGCCGGGGTTGACCTCCGGCGCCTTGCCGCCCTTCGCGAGTCCCGAGGACACCGCGCAGCTCGGCCAGGCGTCCGGGCCGCGGTTCGCGAGGATCCGCTCGGCCACGGCGATCTGCTGCGAGCGGCTGGCGAGGTCGGGGCGCGGCGCGTAGTCCGTGCCGCCGTTCTGCTGCCACATCTCCGGCGTCATCTGCAGTCCGCCGAAGAAGCCGTTGCCGGAGTTGGAGCTCCAGACGCCTCCGCTCTCGCACTTGGCGACCTTGTCCCACGTCTGGGCCTCGGCGGCGTTCGCGCCGGTGGCGGCGAGCAGCGGCATGGCGATGGACGCGCCCGTCACCCCCGCCGCGACCACGATCGCCGGTACCTGACGGGGTCTGCGGTGTCTACCGTTGCCGGAGCGCATGCGTGGGCCTCTCGTTGGCGGCTCAGTTGATGGTGGTCGAACATAGCGACGGACCACAGGAGTCACAAGCCGGTGTAGCGGAGGTCACGCGAAGGTCACGCGAGTTGACGTATGGTCATCTGATACGCGGAGCGAATTCCACCGGAAGCGTGCGTAGACCACGCATAATCAGCCCGCCGCGCCACCTCAACTCCTCCGGATCGGCGGCAAGCCGCAGGTCCGGCAGGCGGCGCAACAGCGTCGCGAGCGCGGCCTGGCCCTCCAGCCGGGCGAGCGGCGCGCCCAGGCAGTAGTGGATGCCGTGGCCGTAGCCGAGGTGCTGATTGTCACGCCGGGACAGGTCGAGGGTGTCCGGCTCGGCGAACCGCTCGGGGTCGCGGTCGGCGGCTGCCAGCACGACGAGCACGGGGTCGCCGGCGGCGATGCGCTGCCCGCCCAGGGTGATCGGCTCGGTCGCGAACCGCCAGGTCGCGAGCTCCACCGGCCCGTCGTAGCGCAGCAGTTCCTCCACGCCGGTGGCGAGCAGGCTCTCGTCGCCCTCGGCCAGGGCGCGTTGCAGGCGCTCGCGCTCGCCGGGGTTGCGCAGCAGGGCGTAGACGCCGTTGCCGATCAGGTTCACGGTGGTCTCGAAACCGGCGAACAGCAGGATGAAGGCCATGGCGGCGGCCTCGTTCTCCGTGAGGTGCTCGCCGTGGTCGCTGGCGCGGATGAGTCCGGAGATGAGGTCGTCGTCCCCTCCTTCTCCCAGTTCCTCCCGCTTACGGTGGATCAGCTCGGCGAGATAGCCGCGCATCTTCTTCACCGACCGCGCGACCCCGCCGCGCGGCCCGCCGCCGTGGCGGATCATCATGCCCGCCCAGTCGCGGAAGTCGTCCTGGTCCTCGCGGGGCACGCCGAGCAGGTCGCAGATCGCGTAGATGGGCAGCGGGAAGGCGAACTCGTGGATCAGGTCCGCCTCCCCCTTGTCGATGAAGGCGTCGATGAGCTGGTCGGTCAGCTCCTGCACGCGCGGGGCGAACTCGGCGACGCGGCGCGGGGTGAAGGCCTTCGACACCAGCCGGCGCAGCCGGGTGTGGTCCGGCGGGTCGATGTTGAGCAGGTGCGTCATCAGGTTCGCGCTGCGCTCGCCCGGAATGCCGACCTTGCCCTTGCCGTGCGCGGACTCGGAGTGGTGCGCGGGGTTCTTCGACAGCCGCTGGTCGGCGAGGGCCTGGCGGGCGTCGGCGTAGCGGGTGACGAGCCAGGCCTCGACGCCACTGGGCAGGGCGGTGCGGTGCACGGGCGCGTGTTCGCGCAACCAGGCGTACGCGGGGTACGGATCGGCGGCGAATTCCCAGGTGAACAGGGGCGGCGCGGGGGGTGTGTCCTTGTCGTCGTGCACCCCCCGACGCTACCTCTGGGCCCTGCGGGCCGTGGCGTGTGCCTCCGCTGCGCGGCGGTGTCCTCAATCGCCGGACGGGCTGCTGTGCCGTGTCCTCAATCGCCGGACGGGCTACTGTGCCGTGTCCTCAATCGCCGGACGGGCTACTGTGCCGTGTCCTCAAGCGCCGGACGGGCTGATTTCAGCCCGTCCGGCGATTGAGGACGCGCCCGCAGGGCGCCCGCCGCCGCAGGCGGCAAAGACGGCCCGCAGTCGGCACGACAGCCCGCAGGCGGCAAGACGGTCCGCAGTCGGCACGACAGCCCGCAGGCGGAGATCCGCCGGACAGGCCTACGTGTGACCGCCGCCGCCGCTGCCGAAGCCGCCGCTGCCGCCCTCGTGCCACTTCTTGCGCTCCTCCGACAGCTCTTCCTCGTGGGTGGCGGGGTTCAGCTCGTGCGGCAGCAGCCGGTGTTCCTGGTCCTGTACGGGCACTTCGTCCTGTTCGTGGTGCTCGGTGACATAGCCGACCGTGTCCTCGTCGTCGTCGTGGCCCGGGCCGTGGTCGGGCGACTTCGGGCCTTCCCGCTCGCCCGGCGTGCTCCACGCGCCCATGCGCCGCTGCGGCGCGGCCGGGGGCGGCGGTTCCGCGTCACGCTTCCGGCGCCCCCAGAAGACGGCGATCACCAGGAGGATGGTGACGATCACGCCGACGACCGCGGGCGCGATACCGACGAGGTGGTCGCGGTTGGCGAGGTCCATGTTCTCCAGCATGCGGTCCGGTTACCCCGGCTGCGCGCGGACAGCCCCGAACCTGGGCCGAACGGGTGCCCGGCCGCCACGGCCCCGCCGGGTCAGCTTCCGGCTGGCCCGCCCTCGGCCGCGCGGATCGCGTCGCGGTAGGCGCGGGCCGCGGCCCGCAGGGCGGTCTCCGGCTCGACGCCGTCCGCCTCGGCCCGTACGGCCAGGGCGAGCAGCTCGTAGCCGACGCCGCCCCCGGTCGGCGGGGTCACCTCCAGGCCCTCGGCCCGGGCCCGGGAGGCCAGCTTCGCGGCCAGGGCCAGGGCCGGCTGACCGAGCGGAACCCCCTCGGTGACCGACTCGCGGCCCTTCTCGACCGCCTTCGTCCGCAGCCAGTGCGCCTTGACGTCCTCGGGCGTCTCGGCGGTCTCCTCGCCGAAGACGTGCGGGTGGCGGTGGATGAGCTTGTCGACGATCACCCCCGCCACGTCGTCGACCGAGAACGGCTCGTCCGGGTCGTCCTGGGCGATCCGGGCGTGGAAGACGACCTGGAGCAGCACGTCGCCCAGCTCCTCGCGCAGCGACTCCCGGTCACCGGTCTCGATGGCCTCCAGAAGCTCGTACGTCTCCTCCAGGCCGTACTTCGCCAGGTCCTCGTGGGTGCGGATGCCGCTCCACGGGCAGGCCCGCCGGATCCGATCCATGACCTGGACGAGGTCGATCAGGCGCGCGCCGGGCAGGTCGTAGGAGCCGGGGAGCAGTTCCAGGGCGGGCATCGTCTCGCGGCCGGAGCCCGCGAGACGGGCCAGGCCGTCGGTGAGGGCGGACTCGCCGACGGCCGAGGTGAGCACCACGGCCGTGCGGTCGTCGCCCACGCAGTAGTCGACCAGCTCACGGGCGGTGGCGCCGCCCTCCTCGACCTCGACGCCCGCCTCCCGCAGATACGGCAGCTGCGGGTGGGCGGGGTCGGCGCACAGCACCCGGTCGGCGGCGCGCAGCACCTGCCAGGCGGGCCAGGACAGCAGACCGGGGGCGACCCGGTGGCTGGTGGTGAGCAGGACGATGCGGCCAGGTGCGGAGTCGTTCACACCGCCGAGCGTAGGTGACGGCACCGGCGGCGGCTCACGCCGGGCGCTGCGGTTCGCCCGGGGCGGGAGCGGCGGCCCGCAGCCACGGCTCCTGCGTGGGCTGGGCGATGCCGCGCTTGGGGTCCCAGGTGCCGTAGCGCGGGTTCACGTCCACGTGCAGGGCGTCGGAGGTGCGCCGCAGGACGTCGTTGGTCCGGGCGGTGCCGAGCTTGCCGTCCAGCTTGGCCCGGGTGAGGTCCATGGTCAGCGCCTCGTCGATCCGGTCGGGTGCGATGCCGAGGGCGAGGAACCTGCTCCGCACCGCCTCCGCTCCCCCGTTGGACCGCTCGACGTCGGCGCGGCGGCGCTGCGCCTCGCGGCGGGTGACCTCCACGCCGTTGTCCTCGGCGGCCCGCGCCACGATCCGGTACTGGACGAGGCGGATCAGGGTGTCCTGGTTCAGCCGGGCGCTGTTGGCCTGCAGCTGCCGGCCCTGCGGGGAGGACTGCTGCGCGTCCCGTACGTCGTTCACCTCGTGCTGGAGCTGCGAGACCGTGATCCGGTCGTCGCCCACGACGGCCGCGGCGCCGGGATGCGCCGCGGATCCGCACGCGGTGAGCAGGGGCGCGGAGAGGAGGAGCACGGCGGCGGAGACAACGAGCGCGGTCCTACGGCGGTGCATGGAGCCTCCCGGCTGGGTCGTGGACGATGACGGGCGGGCAGTCGGCCTTGCGTTGATCGATGTTAGGGAGTCCACGTGACGTAGGCCACTGATTCGGCCAACGATTCGCCAGTGGCACCCGATGCGGTGGGGGCGTGAGGTGCGTCGCGAAAGCCCGGCCGAGTGAACCACCGCCCTCTGGGAGCCGTCTCTGCTGAGGAGGCCGGAGAAGGACGGCACGGCTCCCGGCCGGGAATCGGCTTCTGACCGGCCCCGGTCGCTTTCGCGTATCTTTTCGACATTCGCCCCGGCGCCCCGTGGCCCCGGCGGCTCGTCGGACACAGCGCAATAGAGAGGACAGGACCGCCCATGGATTCGGCCGCAGCCGCCGTCTCGGCACCGGGCCGGAGCCCGGCCCGGTCCGCGTCCGGGACCAAGCCGCGCGCCGCCGCACTGCGCGGGCCGCGGGCCGACCCGTACTGGGTGGGCGCCGTCCTCTTCGTCCTGTTCACCGCGGTGTCGGTGTGCCGGCACCGGCGGATGCTGACCATGTCCTGGGACCTGGGCATCTTCGAGCAGGCGATACGCGCCTACGCCCACCTCCAGGCGCCCGTCGCGGACCTCAAGGGGCCCGGCACCCATATCCTCGGCGACCACTTCAGTCCGGTCACCGCGCTGATCGCGCCCTTCTACCGGGTCTTCCCCAGCCCCGTCACGCTGCTCGTCGCGCAGGCCGCGCTGTTCGCGCTGTCCGCCGTGCCCGTCACCCGGCTCGCGGCCGGGCTGCTGGGCCGGGCCCGCGGACTGGCCGTCGGCGTCGCGTACGGACTGTCGTGGGGGGTGCAGCGGGCGGTCGACTTCGACTTCCACGAGATCGCCTTCGCCATGCCGCTGCTCGCCTTCTCCCTGGAGGCCGTGGTGCGCCGGCGGTGGCGGGCCGCGGTGTGGTGGGCGCTGCCGCTCGTCCTCGTCAAGGAGGACCTGGGCGTCACGGCCGCGGCCATCGGGGTGCTGATCCTCGTGCGGCTGCGCGGCACGAAGCGCGACCCGCGCGCGACGGCGCTCGCCGTCGGGCTGGTCGCGTTCGGGCTGGCCGCCCTCGCCGTCACCGTCGGCCTGATCATCCCCGGCTTCAACACCGGCGGCTCGTACGACTACTGGAACAAGGTCAACGGCACCGGCCCCACCGCCACCATCCCCCTCGACACCGCGGTCCGCACCCTGCTGTGGGTGCTGCTGCCCACCACCGGGCTGCTGGCGCTGCGCTCGCCGCTGCTGATCGTCGCACTGCCGACGCTGGGCTGGCGGTTCCTCTCCCACGAGGAGCACTACTGGGGCACCGACTGGCACTACAGCGCCGTGCTGATGCCCGTCGTCTTCCTCGCCCTCGTCGACGCGCTGGCCACGGCACGGCGCAGCCGACGCCGGTGGCTGCGCCGCTACGCGCACCAGCTGCCCGCCGCCGTGCTCGCGGCGGCGCTCGCGCTGAGCGCCTCGCTGCCGCTGTACGGGCTGACCGAGCCCGACACGTACCGGATATCCGAGGGCGTCAAGGCGACCGAACGCCTGCTGGCCCGCATCCCCGACGGCGCCGTCGTCGAATCCGACGTCGGCCCGATAAGCCGGCTCGTCTCCCGCTGCCGGGTGCTGTGGATCGGGGACACCCGGGGCGTCGTCCCCGACTACGTCGCCCAGCACGTCACCGACGGCAAGCCGCCCCAGGAGCTGGCCGCCGAGGCCCAGCGGCGGCATCCCGGCTCGCGGTTCGGCGTCCTCGGCGGCGAGGGCGGCTACGTCGTGCTGAAGCGGATCCCCTAGACGGCGTCGCCCGCCCTCCCGCTGCGCGGTGCTCTCCATCCCTCCCCCGGCTACCGCTGGGAGGCTCCCAGCGGGCCTGGGGGCGAGCCCGAAGGGCGCCCCGCCGCCGCAGGCGGCAAAGACGGTCCCCCCAGCCGAAGCGCCCCTCGGCACCTGAGCCCGCCGCGGGCGAGAGGGCGGACCCGGCCATTTCGCCGGGGTGTTCCAGCCACACGGCAACCACCACCCTCGCCACTCGCGTTCCCCCGAGTGACTGTGGTTTCGGTCAATCAGCTACTGCTTATGGGGGAGCACATGCCGAGGAAACTGACCCATGCCGCCTGTGCGGTCACCGTCACCACCGCGTTGGCGCTCGGTGCGGCGCCCGCGGCCCTGGCCGCCGAACGGCCGGATTCCGCCGCTGCCGCCGACACACCGCTTTCGGCCACCGACACCTCCGAGCTCGTCCGGATAGCCGACGGCTATCTGAACCAGCGCGCGGACACCGTGACCGCCACCGGGCGGAACCGGAAGGCGCCCGTCGTCCCGCAGGCCGCCGAGGCCTCGCTGCGGGCCCGGCTGGCCCAGGAGTTCACGACCCTGGCCAAGCAGGGCCGCGCCTACGAGAAGGCCAGCGGCGGCTACACCCGCGCCGAGGTGAAGGCCACCCCGGGCGCGGCGACGCGGAGCGGCGACACCGCCACGCTCGAGCTCACCGAGGACACCAGGCTCCTCTACCCGGACGTCCCGAAGGGCGCCCCGGAGGCGGAGGAGTACTCCCTCGCCCACACGCTCACCTTCACCCGGACCGCGGCGGGCGGCTGGCAGCTCGCCTCCGACAAGCCGGACCTGGGCACCGGCGACGTCACCACCTATGCGGCGGCGCCGGAAGAGGGCCGCACGGAGCCCGACTCCCAGGACAAGGACACACCCGCCGTGCGGGCCTCGCTCGCCCGCCCCGCGGAGCAGTCCCCGAAGGCCGCGGCGTCGTACAACTACCGCAAGATGGTCGCCTACGCCAACAAGTACTGGAAGCACCCGAACGACGACTACCGCACCTACGGCAACGACTGCACCAACTTCATCTCCCAGGCGATGTACGCGGGCGGCTGGAAGCCCGTGGGCGGGTCCCTTCTCGACCGCAGGAACAACAAGAAGTGGTTCTACGGCCCTCAGCCGTGGACCAGCTACACCTGGGCCGGCGCCGAGAACTGGTACTTCTTCGCCCAGGTGCACTCCAAGCGCACCAAGCCGCTGCGCAACATCTGGGCCCTCGGCACCGCGGACGTGCTCCAGGCCGACTGGGGCCCGCGCCCCAACAACAACATCGACCACTCCATGATCGTCACCGCGCTGACGCGCACCGAGCGGTACCTCACCTACCACACGGGCAACACACACAACCGGAAGCTGAGCAACCTCTTGGCCAAGCGTCCCGACGCCTGGTACTACGCACACCGCACCTGATACCGACCCGGTATCGGGCCGTCCGACCCGCCTGGCCCTGGGGGCACAGATGACAGCACGTCGCACGGCCGCGCTCGGCGCGGCAGGGTTGGCCACAGCGGCACTGCTCGCACTGACCGGCTGCGACAGCGAGAACCAGGACGAGGCGAGAACGGAGAAGGAGACCGCCTCGGCCTACGTCGAGGCCCTCAACGCCCGTGACCCGGACGCCCTGGCGAAGCTGGGGCGCCCCGGCGACCAGGGCGCGCAGCAGGGGGCCCGCGACCTCGTCAACCGCGAGGGCGGCCGGGGCATACAGGTCGAGGACGTGGCGGTGAACCACGAATTCGGCCCCGACTTCGCGGACGTCGCCATTTGGGGCACCGACAGCAAGGGCCGCACCTACCGGCACCGGCTGACCCTCGAACGGACCGGGAAGACCTGGTACGTCCCCCTGGGGAGCGCACCGGGCACACCCAAACCGTCCTCGGCGACCACACGCTCCTGACCGTGACGAGGTCCTGTCGGCCGGCGTGACCGGCCGGCAGGACCTGCGTCTACTTGGTCGTGAACCGGGTCGGCGCCGCGGTGGGGTTGCCCCCGGTGGGCGGCTTGCGGGAGGGACAGGTGGAGAGGACCTTCACCATGGCCGCCTTCTCCACGTCGGTCACCCACAGGCCGTACTTCTTCTTCACCGCCACCTGACGGGCGACGTACTCACAGCGGTAGGCCTCGTTGTCCGGCAGCCACTTCGCCGTGTCGCCGTCGCCCTTGCTGCGGTTGGCGGAGGCGTCGGCGGCTATCAGGTTGAGCGGGTCGTTGGCGAGGGCGACGCGCTTGGCGGGGTCCCACGCGCGGGCGCCCTTCTGCCACGCGTCGGACAGGGCGACGACATGATCGATGTCTATCTTGCTCTTCCCCCGCTCGAAGCGGACCGACTTCCCCGTGTACGGGTCCTTGGCGAGCGTGCCGGAGGTGACCGTGCAGCGGCCGTCGCCGAACTTCACCTCGGACAGGTCGCGTTTGAGGATGTCGTCCCGGGTGCCGCACTTGTTCCCGTCGGTGTCCGCCCAGGCCTGGCCGAACTTCGTCCGGGTGTAACCCGACATGGACTCCCGCCCCTTGACCGTCAGGGCGGACGCGGTCTTCAGGGCCGAGCCCTCACCACCCTTGGCATCACCCTTCTTCTCACTCTCGGAGGAACAGCCGGCGGCGGCGAACAGCACCGCGCAGGCGAGGACGGCGGAGGCGGCGGTGCGAACGGCGGTGGACGCGTGCAGCATGGACCGGGGCAAGGGAGACGTCCCGTCTGTGAGGCGGCATGAACCTGATCCCGTGGCCACCCGGCGGGCGCCCACCGGGCCGTAGGGAATTTGTCCCGGTTCAGACGGTCACAAACGGCGCGAAGGCGCACATCCACCCATGCCACAGCGCCCGCGGCTGCGCCCCCCTGCCAGGGGATCGCACGACCGCGGGCGCTGGAAGGCTGCTGACGAACCCTCGCTACGAACCTCCGCTACGAACCCTCGCTACGAACCTCCGCTACGAACTCTCGCTACGAGCCTTCGCTACGAACCCAGAATCGTCGTCAGGAACTCGCCCGTCCACGCCAGCAGTTCCCGGCCGACCAGCGGCTTGCCGCCGATGGGCCGCGTCGCCGGACGCGGCACCAGGATCTGGTTCGTGGCGGGCTTCATGACCGTACGCGGATAGAGGCGCTTCAGCCGCAGCTCCTGCGACTCGCGCAGCTCGACCGGGCCGAAGCGCACATTGGGACCCTGGAGCGTGATGTCCGCGACCCCGCACGCGCGGGCCAGCATCCGCAGACCGGCGACGAGCAGCAGATTCTCCACCGGCTCCGGCAGCTTGCCGTAGCGGTCGGTGAGCTCCTCGCGGACGGCCTTGATGTCCGCCTCGCTGTTGGCCGAGGCGATGGACCGGTACGCCTGGAGGCGCAGCCGCTCCCCCGGCGCGTAGTCGTGCGGGACGTGCGCGTCGACCGGCAGCTCGATCTTCACCTCCAGCGGCGGCTCCTCCTCCACCCCGCCCTCCACCGAGGCCCGGTAGTCCGCCACGGCCTCGCCGACCATGCGGATGTAGAGGTCGAAGCCGACGCCCGCGATGTGCCCGGACTGCTCGCCGCCGAGCAGATTGCCCGCGCCGCGGATCTCCAGGTCCTTCATCGCCACGTACATGCCCGCGCCCATCTCCGTGTGCTGGGCGATGGTGGCGAGCCGCTCGTGCGCGGTCTCGGTGAGCGGCTTCTCCGGCGGGTAGAGGAAGTAGGCGTAACCCCGCTCGCGGCTGCGGCCGACCCGGCCGCGCAGCTGGTGCAGCTGCGACAGACCGAAG
Organism: Streptomyces netropsis; assembly: GCF_014203545.1. Lineage (GTDB taxonomy): Bacteria > Actinomycetota > Actinomycetes > Streptomycetales > Streptomycetaceae > Streptomyces > Streptomyces netropsis. Next base: position 414,343 of record NZ_JACHJG010000005.1, on the reverse strand, counting down.
TTGTCGCCGCGCTCGACGATCAGGGTGTTGGCGTTGGAGATGTCGATGCCCGACTCCACGATCGTCGTGGAGACCAGCACGTCGAACTTCTTCTCCCAGAAGTCGACCACGACCTGTTCCAGGGCGCCCTCCCCCATCTGCCCGTGCGCCGTCTGGATCCGCGCCTCCGGGACGATCTCGCGCAGCCGCGCGGCCGCCCGGTCGATGGACTCCACCCGGTTGTGGATGTAGAAGACCTGGCCCTCGCGCAGCAGTTCCCGCCGGATGGCCGCGCCGATCTGCTTCTGGTCGTACGGGCCGACGAAGGTCAGCACCGGGTGGCGCTCCTCCGGCGGCGTGGTGATCGTCGACATCTCGCGGATGCCGGTGACCGCCATCTCCAGCGTGCGGGGGATGGGGGTGGCGGACATCGTCAGCACGTCGACGTTGGCACGGAGCTTCTTCAGCTGCTCCTTGTGCTCCACGCCGAAGCGCTGCTCCTCGTCCACGATGACCAGGCCCAGGTCCTTGAACTTGGTCTCGGAGGAGAACAGCCGGTGCGTGCCGATCACGATGTCGACCGAGCCGTCCCGCAGCCCCTCCAGGACGGCCTTCGCCTCGGTGTCGCTCTGGAAGCGGGACAGCGCCTTGGTGACCACCGGGAACTGCGCGTACCGCTCGGAGAACGTGCCGAAGTGCTGCTGCACCAGCAGCGTGGTCGGCACCAGCACGGCGACCTGCTTGCCGTCCTGCACGGCCTTGAACGCGGCCCGGACCGCGATCTCCGTCTTGCCGTAGCCGACGTCGCCGCAGACCAGGCGGTCCATGGGGACGGACTTCTCCATGTCCTCCTTGACCTCGGCGATGGTGGTGAGCTGGTCGGGGGTCTCGGCGTAGGGGAAGGCGTCCTCCAGCTCCCGCTGCCAGGGGGTGTCCGCGCCGAAGGAGTGCCCGGGGGCGGCCATCCGCGCCGAGTACAGCTTGATCAGGTCGGCGGCGATCTCCTTGACGGCCTTCTTCGCGCGCGCCTTGGTCTTCGTCCAGTCCGCGCCGCCGAGCCGGTGCAGCGTCGGGGCCTCGCCGCCGACGTACTTGGTGACCTGCTCCAGCTGGTCGGTCGGGATGTAGAGCCGGTCGCCGGGCTGGCCGCGCTTGGCCGGCGCGTACTCCACGAGCAGGTACTCGCGGGTCGCGCCCTGCACGGTGCGCTGCACCATCTCGATGTAGCGGCCGACGCCGTGCTGCTCGTGGACGATGTAGTCACCGGCCTGGAGCGTCAGCGGGTCGATCGTCTTGCGGCGGCGGACCGGCATCCGGCCCAGTTCCTTGCTCGCCGACTTCTGACCGGTCAGATCCGTCTCGGTCAGCACCGCGATCTTCAGCCCGGGGTCGACGAAGCCGCTGTCGAGGCTCGCGCAGGAGACGTGGACGACGGACGGGGACAGCTCGGCCAGGTCGGCGTCGAGGCGGGCGGGGATGCCCTCGCCGCCGAGCACCTCGACCGTACGGGCCGCGGGGCCGTGGCCCTCGGTGAGGAAGACGGTGCGCCAGCCGTCGGCGACCCAGCCCTTGGTGTCGGCCAGGGCGCGGGCGGTGTCGCCGCGATAGACCTCGGGGGCGTGCATGCCGAGCTTGAGGGTGTCCGCGTCCGTATCTTCGTCGGCCGCGAAGGGGCTGACGGACCACCACATCATGCCCAGCTCACGGGCCCGGTCCCGGACGTCCGCGATGCCCCACAGGGACGCCGCGTCGACGTCGATGGGCGCCTCGCCGCCGCCCGCCGTGGCCGCCCAGGACGCCTGCAGGAACTCCTGGCTCGTCGCGACGAGGTCCGCGGCGCGGGTCCGCACCCGCTCGGGGTCGCAGACGACCGCCATGGACCCGGCCGGGAGGACGTCGAGCAGCAGCTCCATGTCGTCCACCAGGGCCGGGGCGAGGGACTCCATGCCCTCCACCGCGATGCCCTCGGCGATCTTGCCGAGCAGCTCGCCGAGCTCGGGGTGCTCCTCCGCGAGCTCCGCGGCCCGCGCCCGCACGGCGTCGGTCAGCAGCAGCTCCCGGCAGGGCGGCGCCCACAGGCCGTGCTCGGCGGCCTCCAGGGACCGCTGGTCGGCGACCTTGAAGTAACGGATCTCCTCGACGTCGTCGCCCCAGAACTCCACGCGCAGCGGGTGCTCCTCGGTGGGCGGGAACACATCCAGGATCCCGCCGCGGACGGCGAACTCGCCCCGCTTCTCCACCAGTTCGACCCGGGCGTACGCGGCGGCCGCCAACGCCTCGGTGATCTCGCCGAGGTCCGCGCTCTGCCCGCTGCGCAGGGCGACGGGCTCCAGGTCACCGAGCCCCTTGACCTGCGGCTGCAGCACGGACCGCACGGGCGCGACGACGACGCTGACGGGCCCCGCGGCCGGGTCGTCCTTGCTCGGGTGCGCGAGCCGGCGCAGCACGGCGAGCCGCCGGCCGACGGTGTCCGAGCGCGGCGACAGCCGCTCGTGCGGCAGCGTCTCCCAGGACGGGAAGTCCACGACGCCGTCGGGCGGCAGCAGCGACCGCAGCGCCGCCGCCAGGTCCTCGGCCTCCCGCCCGGTGGCGGTGACGGCCAGCACGGGCCGCCCGGCGGACCGCGCGAGCGCGGCGATGGCGAAGGGGCGCGCGGCGGGCGGGCCGACGAGGTCGACGTGCGGCCGGTTCCCGTCGGCCGCGGCCTTCACCGCTTCGGCGAGCGCCGGATCATTGACGACGGCGTCGAGCAGACCGTGCAGGCTCATGAGGGGCTTCCGTCCCGGTTCGAACAGAGGATGGCAAGGTGACGAGGTCGGGGGACAACGCGAACCACCCGACACGTGGGATACGGGCCGGGGTGCCCCCAGCCTACGACGGCGGGCCGACAACCGCGGTCGGACCACGAACGCCCCAGGACGTCCCCGCCGCAGGCCCGATCGCCCCCGGTCAGCCTCGTCTCAGAGCGGCCACGGCGTGACCTGAACGATGTACAGGCACCGCTGCCGCACGATCGTCAGGTACTGGAACATCCCGTTCGGGAGGACCTCCTCACGCAGACCGGGAGAGGCCCCCTGATGAGCGGCACCGTCCAGGTAGAGCGCTGCCGCAGCCCGTACCAGTTCGTCCGCGCGCTCCTCCACCAACGCGACGAAGGCGAGGTTCGGCGTCTCACCGATGACGTGCCGCGGGTCCGGGTCGTACTCCCAGTGCCAGTCACCCACCGGCGACCTGCGCCCGGGCACCGTCCATGATCTGCCGGATGTCGTCCATGGCGGCCCGCCATGCCGGGTCCTCGTGGTCCAGCGTCTGGGCGGCGTACTCGGCCGCGCGCAGCCGCCGGGCGACATCGGGGAAACGCTCGATCTCGATCACCGTGGCCCACTTGAGCTGGAACATGGCGATCGGCCCGAAGCTGTTGGACTGGGTGGCCATCGTGAAGACCGTGTCGCGCTCGGTCGTCATCTCCGCCAGCCGCGACGGCGCGACCTGCGCGAGGGCCGCCCGCAGCGCGGGGAACGTCTTCTCGGGTCTGGGGATCAGCGCCCCACCGTCGTGAACGGGCTGCGTGGTCATACGTCCTCCCAAGGGTGCCCCGATCACCGTACGGCAACCGATCGTGCCGGATGGGCCGGACGGCGGACACGGACCTCCGACGGACCGACCGCACGCACGCACGCAAAGGACCCGGCCCGGACGCGCACCCCCGTGGCGCGTCCGGGCCGGGTCGTTCCCCCGCCGGTGGTCAGTCCGTCGCGATGGCGTTCAGGACGTTCATCCGGCCCGCCCGGAACGCCGGGACCAGGGCGGCGAGCAGGCCCACCAGTGCCGAGCCGAGGAAGACCGCGGTGATCGTCGGCCAGGGGATCTCCAGGATTCCCAGGCCCTGCAGGGCCAGCAGCTTCTGGGCCGTCATGCCCCACGCCATGCCGAGGCCGAGGCCCAGGAGGGCGCCGAAGAGGGCGATGACCACCGACTCCAGACGGATCATGCGGCGCAGCTGGCGGCGGGAGAGACCGATGGCGCGCATCAGGCCGATCTCGCGGGTCCGCTCGACGACCGACAGGGCGAGGGTGTTCACGACGCCCAGGACCGCGACGATGATGGCCAGGGCCAGCAGGCCGTAGATCATGTTGAGCAGCTGGTCGACCTGGCCCTTGATGAGCTCCTTGTAGTCGGCCTGGTCACGGACCTCGATCTGCGGGTAGTCCTCCACCGCCGCCTTCAGGGCCGCGGCCGCCTCCTTCGCCTGGCCGTCCTCGGCCTTGGCGAACATCATCGAGATCGCCGGGACCTTGTCCGCCGGGAGGTACCGCTTCGCGGTGGCGATGTCCGTGTACATCGCGCCCTTGTCGAACGTGGTGTCGTCCGTGGTGATCGCGTTGATCTTGAGCTTCGCCGTCCGGCCGTCGACCATGGCGACGGTCAGCCGGTCGCCCAGCTTGACGCCGTGGTCCTTCGCCCAGCCCTCGGGCACCGACATGGCGTCCTTGGCGTAGGCGTCCGACAGCTTGCCCCGGACCGTTTCGATCCGCAGGTCCTGGGCGTAGGTCGGGGTGGCCGCGGTCAGCCGTTCCGTGGCGGTCGTGCCGTCCGGGGTGGTGATCTTGGCGTTGACGCCGGTGTACTCGGTGAAGTGCGCCACGTGGTCCGCGGACCTGACGGCCTTGACCATGGCGGGGCTGAGCGGTCCGGTGTCGCCGCCGATGATGAAGTCCGCGCCGACCGACTTGTCGAGCTGGTCCGTGGCCGAGGCGACCATGGAGGAGCCGACCACCGAGAGGGCGGCGACGAGCGCGAGGCCGATCATCAGGGCGGAGGCCGTGCCGCCCGTACGCCGCGGGTTGCGCAGCGCGTTGCGCTCGGCGAGGCGGCCGACGGGGCCGAAGAGGCGCAGCACGACCACGCTGAGGCCGCGGACGACGACGGAGGCCAGCAGCGGACCGACGACGACGAAGCCGACGAGGGTCAGCAGCACGCCCAGGCCCAGGAACGCCGAGCCCGCCGACGCCTGGTCCGCCGTGCCGCCCGCGACGAGGGCGGCCGCGCCCGCGCCGGTGAGCAGCAGGCCGATGGCGGCCCGCACCTTGCCGGCCTTGCCGTCGGCGGGGGTTCCCGCGTCGCGCAGGGCGGCCATGGGCGAGATCTTCCCGGCCCGGCGGGCGGGGAGGTAGGCGGCGAGGACGGTGACGACGACACCGATCGCGAGGCCGATCAGCGGCGTGGTGGGCTTGATGGTCAGCTCGGAGGTGTCGAGCTTCATGCCCATGGAGCCCATGAGTTCCATCAGCCCGACGGCCAGGGCGACACCGCCGCCGATGCCGAGGAGCGAGCCGACGACGCCGAGGAGCAGCGCCTCGGCCAGCACCGACCGGTTGACCTGCTTGCGGCTGGAGCCGATGGCCCGCATCAGGCCGATCTCACGGGTGCGCTGGGCGACCAGCATGGAGAAGGTGTTGACGATGAGGAAGATGCCGACGAGCACGGCGATGCCGGCGAAGCCGAGCAGCGCGTACTTCATGACGTCGAGGAAGGAGCCGACGTCCTTCTTGTTCTCCGCCTTCGTCTCGGCGGCGGTGTGCACGGTGTAGCCGGTGCCGATGGCGGCGGTGACGTTCTTCTTGAGCTGCTCGTCGCTGACCCCGGCGGCCGCCGTCAGGCCGTAGCCGCTGTAGCCGGTCGTGGTGCCGAGGAGCTTGCTCTGGGCGGTCGCGGTGTCGAAGTAGAGGATCGCCGCGCCCGGGTTGGTGGTCTTGTACGTGGCGAGACCGATGATCGTGACCTTGAAGTCGCCCGGGGCGGCCATCACGCGCAGGGTGTCGCCCGGCTTCAGACCGTGCTTGTCGGCGGTGTCGGAGTCGAGGACGACCTCGGTGGGGCCGCGCGGCTCGTGGCCGCTGGTGATGTCGACGGACTTCTTCTGGCTGTCGTCCCAGTTGGTGCCCACGGTGGGGGCGCCGGACGTGGGGCCGATGTTCTTGTTCTTCGCGTCGGCGGCGGTGATCTGCTGGTTGGTGGCGTGCGGTTCGACCTTCGCGACCCCGTCGGCCTTGGCGAGCTTCGCCTGGAGCGACGCGGGGACGGTCTGCGGCCTGCCGGTCTGCTGGGCGTTGTCGTTCTTCGGCGCGGCGACGCTGACGTCGGAGGCGGTGGAGGCGAAGAGCTTGTCGAACGTGGCGCTCATGGTGTCGGTGAAGACGAGCGTGCCGCAGACGAACGCCACCGACAGCAGCACCGCGACGGCGGACAGCGCCATGCGCCCCTTGTGGGCGACGAAGTTGCGCAGCGAGGTCTTGAGGACGGTCACGACACCCGCCCGCGCGCGTCGAAGTGCTTCATCCGCTCGAGGACCAGGTCGGCGGTCGGCTGGTACATCTCGTCCACGATCCGCCCGTCCGCCAGGAACAGTGCCCGGTCCGCGTACGAGGCGGCCACGGGGTCGTGGGTGACCATGACGATGGTCTGGCCCAGCTCGTCGACCGAGCGGCGCAGGAAGCCCAGCACCTCGGCGCCGGCCCGCGAGTCCAGGTTTCCGGTGGGCTCGTCACCGAAGATGATCTCGGGCCGGGCGGCGAGCGCGCGGGCCACGGCGACGCGCTGCTGCTGGCCGCCGGAGAGCTGGTTGGGCCGGTGCTTGAGGCGGCCCGCGAGGCCCACGGTCTCCACGACGCGGTCCAGCCACGCCCGGTCCGGCTTGCGGCCGGCGATGTCCATGGGGAGCGTGATGTTCTCCAGGGCGTTCAGCGTCGGCAGCAGGTTGAACGCCTGGAAGATGAAGCCGATCCGATCCCGGCGCAGTTGGGTGAGCTTCTTGTCCTTGAGCCCGGTGATCTCGGTCTCGTCGATGAATATCTGCCCGGAGGTGACGGTGTCGAGGCCGGCCAGGCAGTGCATCAGCGTCGACTTGCCGGAGCCGGAGGGGCCCATGATGGCCGTGAACTGCCCACGGGCGATGTCCACGTCCACGTGGTCGAGCGCGACGACCCGGGTCTCCCCCGCGCCGTACGCCTTGAGGACCTGACGGGCCCTCGCCGCGACGGCCGCATGTCCTCCACTGCCCCCGGTCGTGGGAATCGATACAGCCGTTTTCACGGTAAGTCTCCTGTTTCTATGCAATTCGTTGCGTCTGGGTGCATCCCGCCGCAACGGGGTGACACGCCTCAAGCCTGCGGGAATCCGGACGCGGCCACGATGGGGCCCGTCCCTGTCTTCGGGGTGGTGCCAGCCCTACCGGCGTCCCTCCGGCCACCCATAAAAAGGCTAGATATCGCCCTCGCTCGGAGCATCCTGCTGCGGTACGAGCCGGGGCTGGGGGGATGTACGGATCCACCCCTAGGGGACGGGCCCCGTCGAGCCGCCTCCGCCTCGGGGTCGCGGGGCGGACGAACAGTCGAAGACAGGGGGTAACAGGGGGGAAACGGGCCCCTGAGGGGGAACGAAGAGCGAAGAATACGTGAAGCCAGTCCCGGGACAAGACAATTGGGGCCAGAGGGAATTAGTGTTCGGGTCTATGGCCGTGGGGGGCACGTGCGACCCTCCTCGCACCGGCCAGTCGGTCTCCCAAGGAAGCAGCCTCCGTGAAGATACTTCGTACTCGCGCTGCCAGCGTCTCCCGGCAGGGACTGTGCACTGCTCTGCTCGTCGCCAGCCTCACGGCGGCTGTCGGCGTCAGTCCGCCGCACAACACCGCCGGTGCCGACGATTCCTCACCCAGACCTTCCGACCCCCAGGGCAAGCCGCATGGCGTCCCCAACCTCGCCCTGCCCGACCTCGCCCCGAAGAAGCCGGGCAACGCCGGCAAGCCCGGCGGCGGCACCGGCGGCGACTCCCCGGACGGCAACACAGGCATCCCCAAGACCGCCCTGGCCGCCTATCAGAACGCCGCGCGCCTCGCCGCGACCCAGCTGCCGGGCTGCCACATCCCGTGGGAGCTGATCGCGGGCATCGGCCGTGTGGAGTCGGTGCACGCCGGCGGTTACGGGCTGCGCAGCGACGGCTCGACGGAGAAGCCGATCCGCGGACCGCGGCTGACCGGTGGTCAGTTCGCGGAGATCCGGGACACCGACAAGGGCCGCTGGGACGGCGACACCGAGTACGACCGGGCCGTCGGCCCGACCCAGTTCATCCCCTCCACCTGGGAGATGTCGGGCGCCGACGGCAACGGCGACGGCATCAAGGACCCCAACAACATCTTCGACGCCGCGCTGGGCACCGCCCACTACCTCTGCGCGAACAACCGGGACCTGAACAGCAGCGCGGACCTCGACAAGGCCGTGCTGAGCTACAACCAGTCCCGCGAGTACGTCAACGCGGTCCTGGCCTGGATGCGCACGTACCAGAGCGGCAATGTCGGCACGGTCCCCGACAACACCCCGACGACCCCGCACAACCCGTCGGGCGACACCTCCGGCACGACCCCCACCACCCCCTCCCCCGGCACCACGCCCGGGACCGGCTCGTCCACGCCGTCGGGCAACAAGCCCAGCCCCGGCAAGCAGACGCCCACGCCGCAGAAGCCGACCCCGAAGCCGGATCCGCAGAAGCCTGACCCGCAGAAGCCGACCCCGAAGCCCGAGCCGAAGCCCGATCCCACCAAGCCGACCCCCGCGCCCGTCGCCCGCCTGGAGCGGATCGGCGCGGCGGAGTGGGAGACCACGGCGGGTGAGACCTTCGCCGAACCCGCGAGCGTCCGGGCCCTCGACAAGGCCGGCAAGCCGGTCGCCGGCACCCGGGTCCGCTTCGAGATCATCGGCAGGACCGGGGCCCGCTTCCTGGGCAACACCACCAAGGTCACCGTCCCGACGGCCAAGGACGGCAAGGCCGCCGCACCCCGTGTCCTCGCGGGCGACCAGGCCGGCCAGTTCACCCTGCGCATCACCGTCGAGGGCAAGGACCTCGCGCCCGTCGACATCAATGCGACGGTCAAGGCCGCCCCGGTGCACGCCGACAAGATCGTCCGCGTCGGCAACAAGCGCTTGGAGGCCAAGCCGAACAGCGCCTTCGCCGACAAGGTCGTGATCCAGGCCTCCAACGGGGGCAAGGCCATGCCCGGCATCGGCATGACGGCCACCGTGGCCGCCGCCGACGGCGAGAGCACCGTCAAGTCCGGCCCGTACTTCAAGGACGAGAACGGTAAGCCGGTCCGCGAGGTCGACCTCGGCAAGACCGGCAAGGACGGCCAGCTCGAACTGCCGGAGCTCTTCGCCGACAACAAGTCCGGTGGCTTCACCCTCCGCATCGTCAGCACCGACGGCCAGGTCCTCATCGTGCACCTGAACGTGCTGGCGGCGGAGTCCACGCAGCAGCCGTCCACCACGCCGCCCGCCACCCCGAGCGGCACCCCGAAGGCCTGAGACCGCGCCCCGTCCCGCCCGCCCCCGCCTCGCGGGGACCGGGCGGGACCGCGGCCCGGCCCCTGTGGGGCCGTCAGCTCCTACAGATCGCCCGCGCCCGCGTCCTCGGCGACCGGCTTGCCCGTCAACGCCGCCAGACTGTGCCGCACATGCGCCATGTGCGAGCGGAGCTCCTCACGGCGCTCCTCGTGCTCCCGCAGCAGCCGCTCGGTCTCCCGGTTGATGCGCTCCTCGCGCACCCGCGCCTGCGCGAGCAACGCCCCCGCCTGTGCCTCCGCGTCCTCCTGACCGTGCCGCGCCGCCTCCTCCGCCTCCGCGAACCGGCGCTGCGCCTCCCCCAGCGTCGAGCGCGCGTACTCCTCCAGGGCGGCCACCCGCACGTCCATCGCCGCCTCCCGCTCGGCGATCTCGCGGCCCGCCGCGTCCCACCGCTCGGCCTGGTCCTTCTCCTGCTCCGCCAGCAGACCCGCCGTGTGCTGCCGCATCTCCCGCAGCGCCGCCAGCGACTCCCCCCGCCGCGCCTTGACCTCCCGGCGCACCTCCGCCCGCAGCTCGTCCGCCGCGGACTGCGCGGCCAGCACCACCTGCCGCGCCCAGCCCTCCGACTCCGCCTTCACCGCCACGGCGTGCGCCTGCGCCTCGTCCCGGACCACGCGGGCATGGGCCTCGGCGGACTCCCGCAGTTCGGCCGCCGCCGCGTCGGCACGCTCACGCAGCCCCGCCGCCTCGGCCTCCGCGGTGACCAGCAGCCCCCGGGCGCGCGAACCGAGCGACTCGTACGTCTGCGGCGGAAGATGCGCCACCACCTGGGCGAGGCGCTCCACCTCGCTCTCCATCTCCCGTGCGAGCACGGTCAGTCGCGCCACCCGCTCCCACGCACCGTCCCGCTGGCGTGCGAACTCCGCCGACGCGCGCTCGACCTGCTCAGGCCGGTAGCCGCGGCCCCGCACGACAGTGAAACCGTCGGGAGACACCGATGCACTCATCCTTGAAGCCCCTTATATCCGGATATCCGGTATGCGACGCGATCCGGCGCACATCATTTCCTGGACCACCGAAGCGCCCAAAACGCGACACTCCGCCCTATTCATCTCTCAAGGATGCGCCGACCCACGACGCAGGGCGCCCGACCCCTCACCCGGGTCGAGCGCCCTGTGCCCTCACCTACGCCGGCCGGTCGCTAGAAGAGACCGTCCCACATCTGCTCCAGCAGTACGGCCCACCAGTTCTCCGGCGACGACAGCGCCGCGGGGTCCAACGCCATCAGCTGAGCCTGGAAATCCACGGTCCAGCGCCCGGCCTGCTCCGGCGTCAGCCCGTAGCGCCAGCGCCACATCTTCCCGAGCAGCGCCAAACAGCGTACGAACTGAGGCAGGCTCGTGTTGACGAACTGCGGCGCCACCGAACCGCCGTCCGGACCCGCCTCCACCGGCACCGCCACGATGTGCGCCGTCCCGTACTGCACACACAGCTGACGGCCGAAATCACTGCCCATGACGAGATACGAACCGGCGTCCGGCGACGGCCGCACCCCGCGCTCCGCCGCCAGCTCCGCCAGCGTCGGCACCGGACGACCGGGCTGCGCCTGACCCCAGAAGAACGGGCCGAAGTCCATCGGCAGACCCGCCCACACCAACGTCTGCGCCACGATGTCCGGCACGCCCTGGCGCGAGACCGCCCGCTGGTCGAAACGGAAGATCCCCTGCGGGCCGAACGCCTCCACCAGCTCCCGCGCGATGCCGTCCGGAGCGACCGGCGGCGCCTGCTGCACCTGGCCCGGGTGCGGCAACGGCACCCGGTTCGGCGCCGGACGCGCCGGCCCGTCCGCGACCTGGTGCAGCTCGCCCTGATGCTCCACCAGGTGCCGCACACCCTGCTGACGGGTCAGATGATCCCGCCCGTACGCGGCCGTATGGCTGATCCGCACCTGCGGCCACGTCTCCCGCACCATCCGGGCGCAGTAACCACCGGGCAGATCACACGACTCCAGCTCCGTGTGCAGCTCCAGCACCTGCTGCGGCGGCACGTTCATCGCCCGCAGCTCGTGCAGGATCTGCCACTCGGGATGCGGCGTACCCGGCGCGCTGCGCCGGATGATCTGCTGCTCGGAACCGTCCTGCGCCCGATAGCGCAGCACGGCCATGTAGCCGGGGCCGACGGTCGGCACCCCCGTGGGAGCGGCCTGCGGATACCCGTACCCGCCCGGGGCGGCCGGAGCCGCGGCACCCACGGGAGCCGCCGGGGGCATCGGCGCACCGGGAGGCTGACCCGGAGCACCCGGCATGCCCGGGGTGCCGGGACCGGCGAGCATCGTCGCCGCCGCGTGGACACCCTGCGGCTGGCCGGGCGCGGGCGCGGCCGGAGGCTGCGCACCGGGCTGGCCGGGGGCACCGGGCGCCTGCGGACGGCCGGGCACGTGCCCCTGCCCGGGAGCACCGGGCGGGCCCGGAGGCACCGGGGCCGCACCGGGAGCACCCGGCATGCCCGGCGTGCCGGGACCGGCGAGCATCGTCGCCGCCGCGTGCACACCCTGCGGCTGACCGGGCGCGGGCGCCGCCGGAGGCTGCGCACCGGGCTGACCCGGGTACGCGGCGGCCGGGGGCTGACCGGGAGCGCCCGGGAACGCGGGCGGCTGGCCCGGGGCACCGGGGGGCCCGGGCGGCACCGGCGCACCGGGCTGGCCCGGCGTACCGGGGCCCGCGAGCATCGTGGCCGCCGCGTGCGCACCGCCACCGGGGACACCGGGGACACCGGGAGCCTGCGGCGGGTTGGGGGCACTCGGCACCTGCGGCGCACCGGGGGCACCAGGGGCACCGGCCGCACCGGGCACCTGCGCACCGCCCGGCACGTCCGGGGTGCCCGGGGTGCCCGGGGTGCCCGGGGCGAGGCTGTCGTCGAGCTGGGAAACAAGCTGCGTGCGTGCGTACCCACCCGGCGGCGCGGCCGGAGGAGCGGCCGGCGCGGCGGCCGGGGGCGCACTCGGCGGTGCGGTCGACTGGGCGGCCGGCGGCTCGGGAGCGGCAACGGGCGCGGGCGCGCCGGGAACCGGCGCGGCGGGGTCCTCGATCGCGGGGGCGATCGCCGTACGGGGCAGCGCACTGCCCGTGGCCATCAGCGCCGTCTTGGCGTCCGCCGGCACGGCGGGTGACGCGGCGTCCGGCGCGCCGGTGTCCTCCAGCGCGGGCGCGAAGACCGTGGCGGGCAGACCGACCGAACGGTCGCTGTCGTCCGCCCCCGTGTTCGTGTCGGCACCGGCCCACGGGGTCGCCCCCGGCGGAACAGCTGCCTCCGGAGCAGGGGCCGAAGGAGCGGGGGCGCTCGGAGCCGGAGCGGCCGCAGCAGGGGCCTCAACGGGGGCCTCAGCGGGCAGCCGGCCCGCGTCCGCACGAGCGGCGGGCACGGACGGAGCAGCCGGAGAAGGCGCCGGGGCGTCCGCGTCCGAGGAGGAAGCAGCCGAAGAGGACCCCGACCTCCGGTCCGGGATCCCGATCGCGTCCGCCGCGTCCTGCAACCACTGCGGCGGACTCAGCAGGAACGACGTCGCCTCAAGGTCCAACCGCTTCGGCGGAGTGTCCGCCACCGGTACCGACTCGTCCACGGCCCCGTACTCCTCTTCGTACCGACGGATCACCTCACCCACCGGCAGCCCCGGCCACAGCGTGGTCTCCCCGCTGTCACGGGCGATCACCAGGCGCGCCCGTCCGCCGTCCGTCGTCGGACGGTCCGCACGGTCCTCGGCCCAGGCCACGAAGCCCAGATCGAACTCCCGCACCCGCACCTCACGGTGCAGATACGCCGGTACGTCGCCGTTGACCCAGCGCTCCGCGCGCTCCTGCGCCTGCGCGAACGTCACCATCGCGCTCACCCCTCCACCGGGACGGCGTAAGCGAAGCCGCCGTCCACCATCAGATTCGCCACGGTCTCCAGCTCCGGCGGGCCACCCGCCAGCCGGGAGAGAAACGCGTCGAAATCCTCACCGCAGGGCAACAGCAGCCGCTCCACCCGCTCCTGCACCGTCAAACCGTCCTGGTCACGGGCGTCGTCGTACGGGCAGAACCACACCGAGCCGATGGCCTCGCCCTTCACCTTGACCGCGATCACACCGCCCTGCACGAACCCGACACCCAGATAGTCCTTGGTGAAGTGGTCGCGCAGACACTTGTTGACGTACACGAGGTCGTTGACCGCCGCCTCGTCCCGCACCGTGAAGAACGGCTGGTCCAGCAGCAGCCCCAGATCCGCGTCCAGCGCGGCACCCACCGGGGCGCAGCCGCCGGCCGCCTTCAGGAACGCCCGGTAGGCGCCCGGCAGCCGGTAGCCGAGGTCCTCCTCGACCCCCCGCACCTGCTCCTCCGAGACCGCCAGGTCCCGCTGCGGCAGCGCGAAGTGCACCGGCCGGGTCTCCGCCAACGGCCGCGTACCGCGCTTGTCCTGGTCCACCGGGGCCGTCGCCAGCCCGCCGTGGTGCCGCAACAGCGCCTTGACCTCCACCGGGACCAGCTCCAGACGGCGGCTGCGGACCGAGTGGTGCCACGTCCAGCCGTGCGGTGTCGCCACCGGCGGCAGACTCGCCCACAGCTCGTGACCGTCCGCGTGCAGGGCGGCGTTCGCCGACACGTAGTCGGTCAGCCGCAGCTCGTCCACGCCGAAACCCTCCGGCGGCTCCGCGATCTCCGCGGCGGCACGCGCGTACGGCGAGAAGTCCGGGAAACCGTCCTCGTCCATCCGCACACCCTTGGGGTAGCGGCTGGCCCGGACCGGGTCCGGAAAGTGCACGACCTGCCCTGCGTAGGCCGTGTTCGGTGGCGCGGCTTGCTGCCCGAGCCGACCTGTCGTCATGGCGGATGCCCCCTGCTGACTGTGTCTCCTGGAGGCCCGGACAGATGCGGCGGACGCCGCGGGCCACCAGATCCCCGGCCGGACCACGGGGCGGCTCGGCCGGTCGGTGTCCCCATGGCCGAGGACACCTCGTGGCGGACAGCCTATGCGGTGGCGCAAGAGCCGCCCCCGCCCCCGCCCACGCGGAGCCTCCGGTTCCACCCCGCCCGCCCCCAGCGCGCCAAGGGCCCGCACAGCCTCACCACCCCTGACCTCATCAGGCACATCCGTCACACGACGCGCGCACAACACCGCCCTGACTTCCACACCCCGCATCCCATTTGGCAGTCTGATCCCCGCAACAGGGGGATTGCACGGGAGGGAAGAACCACCATGCACACGACGCAGGACCGCCACACCGACGGCGGCACACCGGGCGACCCCCGGCTCACCTGGAGCGCCACCGACGACGCCGACCGCGCGCCCGCACTGCTCCACCGCCGCGACGGCATACTCCCCGCCGTGGCCGCCGCGCTCTCCGTCCGCGGCGAGACCCTCACCTGCACCGCGGGCAGATCCGACCAACCACCCGCCCTGCACCCACTCGTCCAGGACTTCCTCGACACCCTCACCAGCGAACGACGCGAACGCTTCACCGGCCGCTGCCCCGAAGCCGTACTCCTCACCCGCTACCTCAGCGCCTTCGAAGCCGGCCGCAGCAAACGCGCCTCCCGCAAACCCCTCACCCACGGCGAAGCCCGACGCGCACTCAAACAGTCCAAACTCACCGCACGCCACATCCGCGAGGACGGCGACCCCCGACACGGCAGCTACGCAGCCCCCTGCCGGTCCTGTACCGCCCTCCTCTCCCACTTCGGCGTACGGTCCGTCGACCCCGCCGCCCCCACCAACGGCAAGAGCTGACACACATGCGCGCCTTCGACCGCACCGCCGCCACCCGCTTCCCCGTAGCCGTCGACGCGGCCCTGCGCGAAGCCGGCTGGCAGCCCGGCCGCTGGGACATCAAAGCCGCCGAGAACTGGGCCGACGCCCTACGCGCCCACGTCTCCCCCGCCGGCCACCGGCACACGGTCTTCCCCGCCGCCGTCGAAGCCTGGGCGGAATTCGGCGGACTGCGCATCGCCGCCCCCGGCGCGGGCCGCCACATCGCCCCCACGCCCTTCCACATCGACCCCCTGCACGGACTCCACCTCGCCCGCACCGTCGCCGACCTCGGCCGCGCACTCGGCACCGAGGTCTGCCCCCTCGGCCAGGAAGCCGACAACCAGGCCCTGCTCACCATCGACACCCACGGCCGCGTCTACAGCCTCGACCACACCGGCGACTGGTACCTCGGCCCAGACATCGACCACGCCATCGGCACCCTGGTCACCGGCACCCGCCCCGCCCGGCTCTCCGCCGGACGCCGCTGACACCGGCGCTCTGTCCAGAGCGCCCGTCAGGCCGCCCGCACCCGATCCGGAATCACCGCGGACACCCGGAAACCACCCGCCTCCGTCGGCCCCGACACGAACACCCCACCGAGCGCGGACACCCGCTCCCGCATCCCCACCAGACCATTGCCCCCGCTCGGCAGCCCCGCATCCGCACCACCGTCCGACGGGCCGTTCTCCACCTGCAACGCCACCTCACCCTCCCGATGCGCCAGCCGCACCTGCGCCTTCGCACCCGGAGCATGCTTGTGGACGTTCGTCAGCGCCTCCTGCACCACGCGGTACGCCGTACGCTCCACCCGCCGCCCGTACGCCCGCTCCTCACCCTCCACCGACAGCTCCACGGCCATCCCCGCCGCCCGCGACTGCCCCACCAGATCCGCCAGACCGTCCAGACACGGACCGTCACCGACCGGACCCCCGTCGTCGTCATGACCACCCGCGGCACCCGCCGACACCCGCGCCGACGCCACCGCCGCCACCGCCGCCAACCGCTGCGTCTGCGCCGCCGCCGGCTTCTCCGCCACCACCCCGTCCGACGACGTCCGCAGCACACCGAGCATCTCGCGCAACTCCGTCAGCGCCTGCCGGCCCATGTCACCGACCAGACCCGCGTTCTTCGACGCCTTCTCCGGATCCTTCAACGCCACGGCCTGCAACGCCGCCGCGTGCACCACCATCAACGACACCCGGTGCGCCACCACGTCGTGCATCTCCCGGGCGATCCGGGTGCGCTCCTCGTTACGGGCCCACACCGCCCGCTCCTCCGCCCGGTCCGCCAGCAGCGACAGCTCCCGCTCCAGCCCGTCCGCCCGCTCCCGCAGACTGTCGACCAACCGGCGCCGCGCACCCACGTACAACCCCAGCAGCACGGGCGGAGCCGTCAGCCCCAGCGCCATCGCCACCGTGAACGCCACGACCACCCACAGGCCCGGCTGATAGCCGTCCTGCGCCATGTCCTGCTCGAACCGCACGAACGTCACGATCAGCGTCCCCGCCAGCGACGCCCCCGCCAGCACCGCGGTGATCCGACGCGGCACCTCCGACGCGGCCAGCGTGTACAGACCGACGATGCTGAGCAGGAAACCCATCTCCGCCGGCGTGATCGCGATCGACACCAGCACCACGGCGACCGGCCACCGCCGCCGCAGCAGCAACGAAGCACCGGCCGGCACCCCGACCACCGCCCCGAGCGCCCCCGGCAGCCCGTGCTCGTCGGCGAACTGGACCCCCTCCAGCACACACTCCAGCACCGACACCAGAGCCAGCGCGACATCCAGCGCCATACTCCGCCGCCGGGCCCACCACCAAGGCCCCGAGGGCGCGCCCCGCGCGCCCGCCTCCGCGATTGCCCCCGTTGTGGTCATACCTCCCAGACTAAGGGCGGCGGCCACCGGTTTTCCGGTGCGCACAGCGGCACGGAGGGTGTGCGAACAAGGACGAATAGCGAGCTTTTCCCTCGAACTGTTGAATCGGCCAGATTTTCGGCACATGTGCACGCACGTACGACGAGGCTGCGGGGCATGGTCCAAGCCAAAACAGACATGAAGGCCCGCGCACGGGAGCTGCGGCGGGCGGGGAAGACGTACGACGAGATCGTCGCGGAGCTCGGCGTGTCGAAGAGTTCGGTGTCGCTGTGGGTGCGGGATCTGCCGAAGCCGGAACGGAAGGTGGCGGAGCACTGCCGCATGATGGCCGAGGCCCGCTGGGAGCCGATCCGTAAGGCGCGGGATCTGGAGCGCCAGCAGACCAAGGACATCGCCACTCAGGAGATAGGCCGGCTCAGCGACCGCGAACTCCTGCTGATCGGGGTCGGGCTCTACTGGGCCGAGGGAACGAAGAGCAAGACCCACCGGCCGAGCGAGCGCGCCACGTTCGTGAACAGCGACCCGGACATGATCAGCCTCTACCTGGCCTGGCTGCGCGTACTGGGCGTCGACGAGGACCGCCTGCGCTTCCATGTCATGATCCACGAGTCCGCCGACGTAACCGGAGCGGAGCACTTCTGGGCCGCGCACGTGGGCGGCGGCACCTTCGGCAAGACGAGCCTCAAGAAACACAACCCGAAGACCGTCCGCAAGAACGTCGGGGAGAGCTATCGGGGTTGCCTGGTGGTCCGCGTCCTCGGAAGCGCCGACCTATACCGTCGCATCGAAGGCTGGTGGTACGGCATAGTGGTGGCTGCACGAAAGCCCGACCAAGAAAATCGGGCGTAACGGGCGAACCATCCCGGGTCGTCTAATGGCAGGACAAATGGTTTTGGTCCATTGAATGAGGGTTCGATTCCTTCCCCGGGAGCTCAAAGTTCGAATACATCGGGTCCTGACCTCCAGGTCAGGACCCGCCCGCGTTTCGGCTTCCATACGCACCGGTATCCTTCGGGTGTCCACCACTCGAAGCCGAAGGGCACACCCGTGAGCGCCAACCGCCCGGCAGCCGTCGTCGTCCTCGCAGCGGGTGAGGGCACCCGCATGAAGTCGGCGACCCCCAAGGTCCTGCACGCCATCTGCGGCCGCTCCCTCGTCGGACACGTCGTCGCCGCCTCCCGCGAGCTGGACCCCGAGCACCTCGTGGTGATCGTCGGGCACGCCCGCGAGCAGGTGAGCGCGCATCTGGCGGAGATCGACCCGGCCACGCGCACCGCCGTCCAGTACGAGCAGAACGGCACCGGCCACGCCGTGCGGATGGGCCTGGAGTCGCTGAGCGACAGCGGGGTCGTCCTCGACGGCACCGTCGTCGTGGTCTGCGGCGACACCCCCCTGCTGACCGGCGCCACGCTCAAGGCCCTGAGCGACACCCACGCCGCCGACGGCAACGCCGTCACCGTGCTGACCGCCGAGGTGCCCGACTCCACCGGCTACGGCCGCATCGTGCGCGACGCCGGCAGCGGCGCCGTGACCGCGATCGTCGAGCACAAGGACGCCACCGACGCGCAGCGCGCCATCCGTGAGATCAACTCCGGGGTGTTCGCGTTCGACGCCCAGCTCCTGACCGACGCGCTCGGCAAGGTCCGTACGGACAACAGCCAGGGTGAGGAGTACCTCACCGATGTGCTCGGCATCCTGCGCGAGGCCGGTCACCGGGTGGGTGCGGCCGTCGCGGGTGATCACCGGGAGATCCTGGGCATCAACAACCGCGTCCAGCTCGCCGAGGCCCGCAAACTGCTCAACGAGCGGCTGCTGCACGACGCGATGATGAGTGGTGTGACGGTCGTCGACCCCGCCACGACCTGGGTGGACGTCACGGTCACCTTCGAGCCGGACGCGCTCGTCCAGCCCGGTACGCAGCTGCTCGGGGCGACGCACGTCGCCACGGGCGCCGAGGTCGGTCCGAACAGCCGCCTGAAGGACACGTCCGTCGGTGCGGGCGCCGTGGTGGACAACACCGTCGCCGACAGCGCGCTGATCGGCGAGGGAGCGACCGTCGGTCCGTACGCGTACCTGCGGCCGGGTACGAAGCTCGGCCGCAAGTCGAAGGCCGGGGCGTACGTCGAGATGAAGAACGCCGACATCGGCGAGGGCACCAAGGTGCCGCACCTGTCGTACGTCGGTGATGCGACCATCGGTGAGTACACGAACATCGGCGCGGCGAGCGTCTTCGTGAACTACGACGGTGTGAACAAGCACCACACGACGATCGGTTCGCACTGCCGGACCGGGTCGGACAACATGTTTGTGGCTCCTGTCACGGTCGGGGACGGCGCGTACACCGCCGCCGGCTCCGTCATCACCAAGGATGTGCCCCCGGGTTCGCTGGCTGTCGCCCGTGGTCAGCAGCGGAATATCGAGGGTTGGGTCGCCCGTAAGCGTCCCGGAAGCGCGGCCGCACAGGCCGCTTCCACTGCTCGCCAGGAGCCCGACGGCGAGCAGTGACCGTGACACGGGCACGCCGTGCGGGGCGTACCGTGATAAGCGCACACAAATGGACATCCAAGGAGACTGTGCTGTGAGCGGGATCAAGACGACCGGCGAGAAGAAGCTGATGCTCTTCTCCGGCCGCGCCCACCCCGAGCTTGCCGAGGAGGTCGCGCACCAGCTGGGTGTCGACCTGGTCCCGACCAAGGCATTCGACTTCGCCAACGGTGAGATCTACGTCCGCTTCCAGGAGTCGGCGCGCGGCGCCGACTGCTTCCTGATGCAGAGCCACACGGCTCCCATCAACAAGTGGATCATGGAACAGCTCATCATGATCGACGCTCTGAAGCGGGCCTCCGCCCGGAGCATCACCGTGATCATCCCGTCCTACGGCTATGCCCGTCAGGACAAGAAGCACCGTGGTCGCGAGCCGATCTCGGCCCGTCTGATCGCGGACCTGCTGAAGACCGCGGGTGCCGACCGCATCCTCACGGTCGATCTGCACACCGACCAGATCCAGGGCTTCTTCGACGGTCCGGTGGACCACCTCTCCGCGCTGCCGGTGCTCGCCGACTACGTGGGTGCGAAGGTCGACCGTTCCAAGCTCACGGTCGTCTCGCCGGACGCCGGCCGGGTGCGGGTCGCCGACCGCTGGTGCGACCGTCTGGACGCGCCGCTGGCGATCGTGCACAAGCGTCGTGACAAGGACGTCGCCAACCAGGTCACCGTCCACGAGGTCGTCGGTGACGTGAAGGGCCGCATCTGCATCCTGGTCGACGACATGATCGACACCGGTGGCACGATCTGCGCCGCGGCGGACGCGCTGTTCGCCAATGGTGCGGAGGACGTCATCGTGACGGCCACGCACGGCATCCTGTCCGGTCCCGCCGCGGACCGTCTGAAGAACTCCAAGGTGAGCGAGTTCGTCTTCACGAACACGCTGCCCGACCCGGGCGACCTGGAGCTCGACAAGATCACGGTGCTGTCGATGGCGCCGACGATCGCCCGCGCGGTGCGCGAGGTCTTCGAGGACGGTTCGGTCACGAGCCTCTTCGACGAGCAGGCGTAACCCGCTCCATAGATCGATTTCAGTGCGGCCTTCCCGCCGGGTAGACTCATCGAGTTGCTCGGCGAGGGAGGCCGCACTGCTGTTCGCAGTGTGCGGCGGTCCGTTATCGACGCGCTCTTCGTAGCAGGTCTGTCGTGGGCCGGGTAACGGCCGCAGATCCCATCGCTTACGAGGAGTGCCCCGTGTCCGAGGTCAAGATCCCCGCACAGGTCCGCCGCGAGTTCGGCAAGGGCTTCGCCCGCCGTGCCCGTGCCGCCGCCCAGGTTCCCGCCGTCGTCTACGGCCACGGTGGCGAGCCGGTCCACGTGACCCTGCCGGGCCACGAGCTCATGATGGCGCTGAAGACCCCGAACGTTCTGCTCTCCCTGGACATCGAGGGCCGCACCGAGCTGGTCATCCCCAAGGACGTCCAGCGTGACGCGCTCAAGGGCTTCCTGGTCCACGTCGACCTGCTGGTCGTCTCCAAGGGCGAGAAGGTCACCGTCGAGGTTCCGGTCCACACCGAGGGCGAGCTGGCCCCGGGCGGCAACCTGCTCGAGCACGTGCTGAACGCGCTGCCGGTCGAGGCCGAGGCCACCCACCTCCCCGAGTCCGTCACCGCCAACATCGCGGGCCTCGAGGCCGGTGCCTCCGTCCTCGCCAAGGACATCGTCCTGCCGGCCGGCACCACCCTCGCCGTCGACGCCGACGCCGTCGTCCTGCAGGTCCTGGCCGCTCAGACCGAGGCCCCGGCCGAGGCCGAGGGCACCGAGGCCTGATCCTCGCCTGCTGAGGTTTTTCTTTGCCGCCGCCGCCCCGCTCCGCACGGAGCGGGGCGGCGGTTGGCTATAAGGAGGTATGCAGATGACGGACGACACGAGTCCCTGGCTCATCGTGGGCCTGGGCAACCCCGGTCCCGAGTACGCGGCGAACCGGCACAACGTGGGCTTCATGGTCGCGGACCTGCTCGCGGAGCGCATGCGGGCGAAGTTCAAGGCGCACAAGTCGCGGGCGCAGGTCGTCGAGGGCCGGCTCGGTGCGCCGGGTCCGTCCAGCCGGCGGGTGGTCATCGCCAAGCCGATGTCGTTCATGAATCTGTCGGGTGGGCCGACGGCCGCGCTGCGGGACTTCTACAAGGTGCCGGTGGAGCGGATCGTCGCCGTCCATGACGAGCTGGACATCGATTACGGGCAGCTGCGGCTGAAGCTGGGCGGTGGCGACAACGGCCACAACGGTCTGAAGTCGATCACCAAGGCGCTGGGGCCGGACTACTGCCGGGTGCGGTTCGGGATCGGGCGGCCGCCGGGCCGTATGCAGGTCGCCGACTTCGTGCTCAAGGACTTCTCGTCCACCGAGCGCAAGGAGCTGGACTTCGAGGTGGACCGGGCGGCGGACGCGGTGGAGACGCTGATCGTGGACGGCCTGGAGCGTGCGCAGGGCACGTACAACTCGTAGCGGTATTACCTGTCCTCAAACGCCGGACAGGCTGGGTTTCCAGCCTGTCCGGCGTTTGAGGACGCGCCCGCAGGGCGCTCGCCGGCGCAGCCGGCACCACGCCCCGCGGCGTCAGCCGGTGTTGCGCAGCCCAGCCGCCACACCGTTCACGGTGAGAAGCAGCGCCCGCGACAGCGTGGGATCAGCCGGCTCACCCCGCTCCGCAGCGAGCCGCTGGCGGTGCAGCAGCGTCACCTGGAGATACGAGATCGGGTCCAGATACGCGTCCCGGATGTGGAACGTCTGCCTCAGCACCGGGCTGGCGTCGAGGAGTTCCCGCTCCCCCGTGATGCGCAGAACTTCCTGCACGGTCAGCTCGTGCTCCGCGCGGATCGTGTCGAAGACGTGCTTGAGGTCGTCGGGGACGAGGGTGTCGACGTAGTGCTGGGCGATGCGCAGGTCGGTCTTGGCGAGGGTCATCTCGACGTTGGAGAGGAAGTTCTGGAAGAAGTGCCAGTGCTCGTGCATTTCGTCCAGGACGGTGTCGAGTCCCGCTTCGCGGGCGGCCTTGAGGCCTGAGCCGACGCCGAACCAGCCGGGGACGATCTGGCGGGACTGGGTCCAGCCGAAGACCCAGGGGATGGCGCGCAGTCCGTCGAGTCCGGCGCCGGTGTCGGGGCGGCGGGAGGGGCGGGAGCCGAGGTGGAGTTCGGCGAGCTGGTCGACGGGGGTGGAGGCGAAGAAGTAGGCGGGGAGGTCGGGGTCCTCGACGAGCTTGCGGTAGGCGCTGTGGGCGGCATCGGAGACGGTGTCCATGGCGGCGTCCCAGCGGGCGAGGGCCTCGTCGGACTGCCGGGGGGCGGTGTGGAGGGCGGAGGCCTGGAGGGTGGCGGCGACCGTCAGTTCCAGGTTCTCGCGGGCGAGGGCGGGGATGAGGTACTTGTCGGAGATGACCTCGCCCTGTTCGGTGACCTTGATCTCGCCGTCGAGGGTGCCCCAGGGCTGGGCGAGGATCGCGTCGTGGGTGGGGCCGCCGCCGCGGCCGACGGTGCCGCCGCGGCCGTGGAAGAGGCGCAGTCGTACGCCGTAGCGGTGGGCGACGTCGCGGAGGCGGCGCTGGGCGCGGTGGATTTCCCACTGGCTGGTGGTGATGCCGCCGAACTTGGAGGAGTCGGAGTAGCCGAGCATGACCTCCTGGACGTCGCCGCGGAGGGCGACGAGGCGTCGGTAGGAGGGGTCGGCGAGCATTTCGTCGAGGAGGCGGTCGGCTTCCTTGAGCTCGTCGGTGGTCTCCAGGAGGGGCACGATGCCGATCTTGGCCCAGCCGGCGTGGAGGTCGATGAGTCCGGCCTCGCGGGCGAGGACGGCGGCGGCGAAGACGTCGTCGGCGCCCTGGCACATGGAGATGATGTAGGACTCGACGACTTCGGGGCCGAAGCGGGCGAGGGCTTCGCGGATGGTGTGGAAGACGCCGAGGGTCTTGGCGCCGTCGGCGTCGAGGGGGGCGGGCTTGGGGGCCAGGGGGCGGCGGGAGCGCAGTTCCTTGGCGAGGAGCTTGCGGCGGTAGTCGCGGGGCATGTCGGCGTAGCGCCAGGATTCCTCGCCGAGTCGGTCGAAGAGCTGACCGAGGGCGTGGTGGTGGGCGTCGGCGTGTTCGCGGACGTCCATGGTGGCGAGGTGGAGGCCGAAGGCGGCGAGGGTGCGGATGGCGCGCTCGAGGCGGCCGTCGGCGATGAGGCGGCCGCGGTGGGCTCGGAGGGAGTCCTGGATGAGCTGGAGGTCGGCGAGGAGTTCGGCGGTGCCGAGGTAGTCGCGGCCGTCCTGGTGGGGGGTGTCGCGGGCCAGGCGCTCGCGGGTGTTGACGAGCTTCTGGCGGATGCAGGTGGCCTTGAGGCGGTAGGGCTCTTCTGCGTTGAGTCGCTTGTAGCGGGGGCTGATCTCGGGGAGGAGTTCGAGGTCGCGCTGGAGCGAGGCGAGCAGTTCTTCGGTGGCGCCGCTGTTGCGGATGGAGTTGGAGAGGGCGCCGCGGAGGACGTCGACGAGTTCGAGGGCGTCGGTGATGCCGTGTTCGTGCTGGAGGATCAGCACGTCCCAGGTGACCTGGGGGGTGACGTTGGGGTTGCCGTCGCGGTCGCCGCCGATCCAGGTGCCGAAGGTCAGCGGGCGGGTGGTGGCGGGCAGGGCGACGCCGACGCGGTCGAGTTCGGCGGCGAGGTCTTCGAGGACGTCGCCGACGGCTCGGGCGTGGAGTTCGTCGAGGTAGTAGATGGCGTTGCGGGCCTCGTCGGTGGGCTCGGGGCGGACGACGCGCAGCTCGTCGGTCTGCCAGAGCAGGTCGATGTTCTCGGCGAGGCGGAGATCGGTGCGGCGCTGGTCGCCGGCGCCGGCACCGGTGGTGAGGGTGTCGAGGAGTTCGGCGATGCGGCGGAGCTTGTTGAGGACGCTGCGCCGGGCGGCTTCGGTGGGGTGTGCGGTGAAGACGGGGCGTACGCCGAGGTGCTCGACCGTCTGGCGGAGGTGGTCGGCGTCGGCGTCCTTGAGCTGGTCGGCGGTGCGGGCGAGGATGGATCCCTCGGCGTCGCGCTTGGCGCGCAGCTCGCGGCCGCGGTGTACCTGTTCGGTGACGTTGGCCAGGTGGAAGTAGGTGGAGAAGGCCCGGACGAGCTTGGCGGCGGTGTTCAGGTCGGTCTCGCCGAGGAGCTGGGCCGCCGCGTCGCCGTCGCTGCGGGTGAGCGCGCGGACGCGTTCGACGAGGTCGAGGAGTTCTTCGCCCTCCTGGCGGACGAGGGTCTCGCCGAGGAGGTCGCCGAGGCGGCGGATGTCGGCGCGCAGGGCGGCGCTGCGCTGTGCTTCGCCGTCGCTCTCCCGGTTGTCGGCGGGGGCGAGGGGGGTGTGGTCGGCACTGCTCACAGGTGCGGCTCCTTGCAGATTTCTGAGCACGTCTGGAGGGGTTGCGGACCGCGCTGTCCGGCGATCCCCAGCATAGGTCTCCGCTCGACGCGCGGTTGTCCACAGCCCTCGTGGTCGGGCCGCCGGTCCTGCCATACTTACGTAGCCGTAGGTTACGGAACCGTAGCCTTGCCCCGAGCCCCACGAGGGAACCCAATGACTGCAAGCCCCGACGTGATGGAAGATGCGCCGATGGCCCAGGAAACTTCGCTCCCCTCCGCCACGCTGGGTGGCGACAGTAAGCGTTCGGTCGAGCAGATCGCGTTGCTGCTGTTCATCACCGTCCCTTTTGTCGCATTGCTCGCCGCGGTCCCGCTGGCCTGGGGCTGGGGGGTGAGCTGGCTGGATCTGGGGCTGATGGTGGCGATGTACTACATCGGTTGCCATGGCATCACGATCGGCTTCCACCGCTATTTCACGCATGGTTCGTTCAAGGCCAAGCGGCCGCTGCGGATCGCGTTGGCGATCATGGGGTCGCTGGCGGTCGAGGGACCGCTGGTGCGCTGGGTCGCGGATCATCGCAAGCACCACCGTTTCTCGGACGCGGAGGGCGATCCGCATTCGCCGTGGCGGTTCGGTGAGAGCGTGCCGGCGCTGATGAAGGGCCTGTGGTGGGCGCACATCGCCTGGATGTTCGATGAGGAGCAGACGTCGCAGCAGAAGTACGCCCCGGATCTGATCAAGGATCCGGCGCTGCGGCAGGTGTCGCGGCAGTTCGCGCTGTGGACGGTGGTGTCGCTGATGATCCCGCCGGTGGTGGGCGGTCTGGTGACGTGGTCGTGGCAGGGCGCGGTGACGGCGTTCTTCTGGGGTTCGCTGGTACGGGTGGCGTTGTTGCACCATGTGACCTGGTCGATCAACTCGATCTGTCATGCCGTGGGCAAGCGTCCGTTCAAGTCGCGTGACCGGTCGGGCAATGTGTGGTGGCTGGCGGTGCTGTCCTGCGGGGAGTCCTGGCACAACCTCCACCACGCCGACCCGACGTCGGCGCGGCACGGTGTGCTGAAGGGGCAGCTGGATTCCAGTGCCCGGATCATCCGCTGGTTCGAGAAGGCGGGCTGGGCGTATGACGTGCGGTGGCCCGATGCCGGCCGCATCGAATCCCGACGGAAGGAAGATGCCGCGCACGCGGCATGATTGACAGCGTGGCGATCGATAGCAACACCACCAGTAACAAGGACCGGACCCCGGCTTCGGGGAGCCGTCGCTCCCGCCGGGTGCGGATGACCGGCGCGGAGCGCCGTGAGCAGCTGCTGGACATCGGTCGCACACTCTTCGCCGAGAAGGGGTTCGAGGGCACGTCGGTGGAGGAGATCGCGGCGAAGGCCGGGGTCTCCAAACCGGTGGTGTACGAGCACTTCGGCGGCAAGGAGGGGCTGTACGCGGTGGTCGTGGACCGGGAGATGCGGCAGCTGTTGGATCTGGTGACGGGGGCGCTGACGGCGGGGCATCCGCGGGAGCTGCTGGAGCAGGCGGCGTTCGCCCTGCTGGATTACATCGAGACGTATACGGACGGCTTCCGCATCCTGGTGCGGGATTCGCCGGTGGCGCAGTCGACGGGCACGTTCGCGTCGTTGATCAGCGATATCGCTACCCAGGTCGAGGACATTCTGGGGCTGGAGTTCAAGGCCCGCGGCTTCGATCCGAAGCTGGCCCCGTTGTACGCGCAGGCGCTGGTCGGCATGGTGGCGCTGACGGGTCAGTGGTGGCTGGACGTCCGTAAGCCGAAGAAGGCCGAGGTGGCGGCTCATCTGGTGAATCTGGCCTGGCACGGGCTGGACGGTCTGGAGCCGAAGCCCCGGCTGATCGGGCATCGGCGGTCCTGACGACGCCGGGCCGGGCCCCGGGGGCCGGGCCGGGCCGCCTGGCGGCTGTGGGTCAGCCCAGGTGGCGGGCGACGACGAAGATCCGCCGGAAGGGGAAGACCGTGCCGTGCGGGCCCGGCGGGTAGGCCTCGCGGAGGCGGGTGCGGTACGCGGCGAGGAATTCCTCCGTGGCCGCCGGGTCGCCGTCCAGGGCGGTCAGGACCGGGCGCAGGCCCGTGCCCTTGACCCAGTCGAGGACGGGGTCCTCGCCGGTGAGCAGGTGCAGATACGTGGTCTCCCAGGCATCCACCTCGCGGCCGGGGCCGGCCAGTCGCTCCAGGTAGTCGGCGGGGTCGAGGACGGCGACGCGGCGGCGGCCGGCCTCTCCCAGGCGGGTGCTCCAGCGCTTGCTGGAGCACAGCTCGCGCAGGATGGCGTGGCTGGGGGCGTCCGCGTTGCCGGGGACCTGGAAGGCGAAGGTGCCGCCGGGGGTCAGCGCATCGGTCCAGGTGCGAAAGGACGCGGCGTGGCCGGGTACCCACTGGAAGGCCGCGTTGGAGATGATCAGGTCGTAGCGCTCGTCGGGCACCCAGTGGTCGAGGTCGGCGTGGCGGAAGTCGAGCAGGCCGCCGCGCAGGGTGCGGCCCGCGTAGGCGTGGGCGTCGGCGAGCATCGCGGCGGAGTTGTCGAAGCCGGTGATGTGGGCGGTCGGCCAGCGCTCGGCGAGGATCGTGGTGACGTTGCCGGGGCCGCAGCCGAGGTCGGCGATCCGCGGGGAGCGGGCCGGCAGCTCGGGGACCCGGGCGAGCAGGTCCTGGAAGGGGCGGGTCCGGTGGTCGGCGTGGCGGAGGTACTGCTGCGGGTCCCAGGTGGGTGCGCTGTGCATGAGGGGCCTCCCTGCGGGGTGGACATGCCGGGGCGACCGGGGCGTGGTGGCGCTGCCGGCGACCTGTTGTCCAGCATTCCCCCCGTTATATCTTGACGTCAAGAGACTTCATGTCGACAGACCCTCTACACTGATCGTCATGGAGGACGAGGTCGATCGGCTGGTCGCAGCATGGCGCCGGGAGCGCCCGGACCTCGACGTGGAACCGCTCGAGGTGCTCAGTCGTGTCAGCAGGCTGGCCCGCCACCTCGACCGGGCCCGGCGGATCGCCTTCGCCGAGCACCAGCTCGAGCCCTGGGAGTTCGACGTCCTCACCTCGCTGCGCCGCGCCGGGCCGCCGTATCAGCTCTCGCCCGGCCAGCTACTGACCCAGACCCTGGTCACCTCGGGCACCATGACCAACCGCATCGACCGACTCGCGAAGAAGAGCCTCGTCGAGCGGCTCCCGGACCCCAGCGACCGGCGCGGCGTGCTGGTGCGGCTGACCGCCGAGGGCCGGGACCGCGCCGACCAGGCGCTCGCCGGCCTGCTCGCCCAGGAACGGGCGATCCTCGCCGAGCTGTCCCACGCCCAGCGTCTGGAACTGGCCGGTCTGCTACGCCAGTTGACCGCCCCGTTCGACAACATCCCCGGCTAGGTCCACCGGGCCCACCCCGGCCCGCCGGGCCAGCGCCACCGCGGCCAGCGTGGAGTGCACCCCGAGCTTGCCCAGCACGTTCTGCATGTGGGTGCGGACCGTGTGCGGGGAGAGATAGAGCCGCTCGGCGACCGCCTTGCGGCCCAGCCCGGCCACCATGCAGCGCAGCACCTCGCGCTCGCGCGGGGTCAGCGACTCCACCAGCCGCTCGCTCTCCGTACGGTGTTTGCGCGCGGCGGTCAGCTCCCGCAGCACGCCGGTCAGCAGGGCGGGCGGCAGATGGGTCTCATCCCGCAGCACCCCCCGTATGACGGACAGCAGCCGCGACAACGAGCAGTCCTTGGCGACCCAGCCGCTGGCCCCGGCTTGCAGTGCGGCGGCGGCCCGCCGGGGGTCGTCGCGCTCGGCGAGCACCACCGTCCGTACCGCCGGCTGCCCTGACCGGACCCCGGCCACCAGGGAAATGCCGTCCACCACGCCCTCACCCGGCCCGCCGCCCTCCTGCCCCGGCCCCCGGAGCTGTCCCGGTACCTGCGCGACGTCCGTCGCCGCCGCGCCCAGGTCGGCGTCGATCAGCAGCACGTCGAAGCGCCGCCCCTCGCCCGCCGCGCGCTCCAGGGCGCGCAGTGCCGCCGGCCCGCTGCCGGCCGCCGAGACGTCCACGTCCTGCTCGGCCGCGAGGGCGGCGGCGAGCGACTCGGCGAAGATGCGGTGGTCGTCGACCACCAGAACCCGAATACGTGCCACAGCCACCCCCATATCCCGGGAGGCGGGCAGTGCGGGCACGGCGCCCGGAACGGGGTCGCCACACGCGCACGGCCGCCGCCGTGCCCCTGACATCTACCCCACCCCGGGCGTCGTACCTGCCTGTCTCGCCCCCTGATCAGCGTCGGCCCCCACCGAACGCTGTGCATCAGCGTACGGCGGGGGTACGACATCGGAAGCCGATTGACAAAACTGCTTGACCCAGCTGTTTATCGTGAGCTTTATGTTCAGTATTGAGGCGGTGAACGACGAGGAACGACGCGATGTGGTCCATGCGCGTCTGCGGCAGTCCAACTCCCAACTCTCCGCGAGGCTAAGGGGGATGCGCGGCACGCTGGACGAGGAGGACCCTCTCCAGGTGTACGCGACGGGCGCCGACGGCACGCTGGCCGGGGGCCTGGTCGGCCACACCCAGTGGGGCTGGCTCCATGTCGACCTGCTCTGGGTCGATGAGCACCACCGGGGAGCGGGTCTGGGCAGCCGACTCCTGGCCCGCGCCGAGGAGTTGGCCGGGAACGAGCGCGGTTGCATCGGCAGTCGCGTGGAGACCTGGGACTTCCAGGCCCCGGGCTTCTACGGGAAGGCGGGCTACCGCACGGTCTGCGTGACCGAGGACTACCCACCGGGCATCACCAACTATCTGCTGGTCAAGTCCCTGCGACCGCAGGAGGGTTGAGGGCGGCCGAAGGGCTGGCGCCTCACAGTTCCCTGCGGGCGCCCGCCGCCGGGCGCACCGGGAAGACGTGCGGCGGGCGGTGCCCGGCCGACGCGAAGGCGCCGGTGACGGCCTCGGCGACCGTATCGACGCCCGCCGTCTCGACCAGGACGACCGCCGAACCGCCGAAACCGCCGCCGGTCATCCGCGCCCCGAGGGCGCCCGCGCCGTTCGCGACAGCGACGGCCAGGTCCAGCTCCGCGCAGGAGACGGCGACGTCGTCGCGCAGCGAGGCGTGGCCGGCGGTGAGGACCGGGCCGATCGCGCGGAGGTCGCCCGCCGCGAGCAGACCCGCGACGCGGGCCACACGGTCATTCTCCGTGACCACGTGCCGCACGAGGGCCCGCACGACCGGGTCGCCCGCCAACGCGTCCAGGGCGTCGGCGAGTTGCCCGTACGCGACATCGCGCAGCGCGGGCACGCCCAGTGCCCGCGCGCCCTCCTCACAGCCCGCGCGCCGCCGCGCGTACGCCCCGTCGCCCAGGTCGTGCCGGACCCGGGTGTCCACGACGAGCAGCCGCAGCCCCTCGAGGTCGGGGGCGAAGGGCAGGTGGCGGCGGGAGAGGTCGCGGGTGTCGAGGTGCAGGGCGTGGCCCTCGGCGCAGCAGGCCGCCGCGGTCTGGTCCATGATTCCGCAGGGGACGCCGACGAAGGCGTTCTCGGCGTGCTGCGCCAGGCGGGCCAGGTGGTCGGGCGGCAGCTCCAGGTTGTGAAGTTCCGTCAGGGCGAAGGCTGTTGCGACCTCCAGGGCGGCGGAGGAGGACAGTCCCGAACCGACGGGCACGTCGGATTCCATGTGCAGGTCCGCTCCCCCGGCGGCGTGCCCCGCCTCGCGCAGCGCCCAGGCGACTCCCGCCGGGTACGCCGCCCATCCGTGCACCGCGCCCGGGGCGAGGTCCGCCGTCCGCAGTTCGACGACGCCGCCCGGTGCGGCGGCGGAGTGCAGCCGCAGCCGGCCGTCCGTGCGGGGCAAGGCGGCGGCCCAGGTGCGGCGGGGCAGGGCGAGGGGCATGACCATCCCGTCGTTGAAGTCGGTGTACTCGCCGATGAGGTTGACCCGGCCGGGCGCGGCCCACACCCCGGCGGGCGGCGTGCCGTACACCTCGTGGAAGGCCGTGGCGGCCCGCTCGGCGCTCATGCGTCGTCCGCGCGCCGGGCGAACTCCCAGGCGTCCGCGACGATGTGGGCCAGGTCGGTGCGGGTGGGTCGCCAGCCGAGGTGGTCGCGGGCGCGCTCGGCGGAGGCGACGAGCACGGCCGGGTCGCCTCCACGGCGGGGGGCCACGACGTGCGGGACGGGGTGGCCGGTGACCTTGCGGACGGTGTCGATGACCTCGTGGACGGAGAAGCCGTTGCCGTTGCCGAGGTTGCAGATGAGGTGCTCGCCGGGGCGGGCGGCGTCCAGGGCGAGCAGATGGGCCTCGGCGAGGTCGGCGACGTGGATGTAGTCGCGGACGCAGGTGCCGTCGGGGGTGGGGTAGTCGTCGCCGTAGACGGAGATCGCCGCGCGCTCGCCCCGGGCGACCTGGAGGACGAGCGGGATGAGGTGCGACTCGGGGGTGTGCCGCTCGCCGTGGCTCCCGTGGGCCCCGGCGACGTTGAAGTACCGCAGGGAGACGGCGGCCAGGCCGTGGGCGGCGCACTCGCCGCTGATCATGTGGTCGACGGCGAGTTTGGTGGCGCCGTAGGGGTTGGTGGGGGCGGTGGGGGCGTCCTCGGTGACGGGGACGGTGGCGGGCTCGCCGTAGGTGGCGGCGGTGGAGGAGAAGACGAGGGTGCGGACGCCGGCGTCGCGCATGGCGGCGAGCAGCTCGGTGGTGCCGCCGACGTTGTTGCGCCAGTAGGCGTCGGGGCGGGCGACGGACTCGCCGACCTGGGAGAAGGCGGCGAAGTGCAGGACGGCGTCGTAGGAGCCGTCGAGCCAGCGGGCGGCGTCCTGGACACGGCCCTCGATGAAGCGCGCCCCGTCGGGGACGCCGTCGCGGTGGCCGGTGGAGAGGTCGTCGAGGACGGTCACGGCGTGTCCGGCGGCCAGCAGATGGGCCGCGACGACGCTCCCGACGTAGCCGGCGCCGCCCGTGACCAGATACTCGCTCATTCGCTCGCTACCTCTCGCAGTCGCTCGGCCGCGGACTCGGGCGGCACATCGTTGATGAACACGTTCATGCCGGATTCGGAACCGGCGAGGAACTTGAGCTTGCCGGGAGTGCGGCGGTTGGTGAAAAGCTCGAGGTGAAGTCCGAATTCACTCCTGTGGGTGTGGTGGACGGGGGCCTGGTGCCAGGCGGAGATGTACGGGGTGGGCGGCACGTCGTGGGTGGCACGCTCCGCGCCGTCCCGTCCGTCGAAGATCCGGTCGAAGCGCCGCAGGAGTTCCAGGTAGACCGCCGGGAACGTGGCGCGTGCCGCGTCGTCGAGGTCGGGCAGGCCGGGCACCCGGCGCCGGGGGTAGAGGTGGACCTCGTACGGCCAGTGGGCGGCGTAGGGCACGAAGGCCGTCCAGTGCGGCCCGTCGAGGACGATCCGCCGCCCGTCGGCCCGCTCGGCGGCCAGGGTGTCGTCGAAGACGTTGCGCCCGGTGGTCTCCCGGTGGGCGGCGGCCGTGGCGAGCATGCGGTCGGTGCGCGGGGTGACGAAGGGATAGGCGTAGATCTGGCCGTGCGGGTGGCCGAGGGTGACGCCGATCTCCCGGCCGCGGTTCTCGAAGCAGAAGACCTGCTCGACGCCGGGGTGGGTGGCGAGTTCGGCACTGCGGTCGGTCCAGGCGTCGAGGACGAGGGCGGCGCGTTCCTCGCCGAGGTCGGCGAAGGAGGCGTCGTGGTCGTCGGTGAAGCAGACGACCTCGCAGCGGCCGGCGTCGCCGGTGAGCGCGGGGAAGCGGTTCTCGAAGACGGCGACGTCGTAGTCGGCGGCGGGGATCTCGGTGAGCCGTCCGTCGCGGGAGGGGCACAGGGGGCACTGGTCGGGGGGCGGGTGGTACGTACGGGTCTGGCGGTGGGAGGCGATGGCGACGCTGTCGCCGAGCAGCGGGTCGCGGCGGATGTCGGTGGTGCGGTGGTCGGCCGGGTCGAGCGGCCGGAGGTCGACGGCGTCGCGCACGGCGTCGTCGCGGGAGTCGTAGTAGAGGAGCTCACGGCCGTCCGCGAGCCGGGTCGCCGTCTTCTTCACGAACAGCTCCCTGGGGGCCACCAAACCAACAGGACTGAACACAACGAATCACGACCGAACGCCGAGGGTCAATGAGGAGCCCTCCTCCCGGTCGGGCGCACCACCGCTGCGCGGCGGTGTCCTCAAACTCCCCCAGCTACCGCTGGGAGGTGCCCCCAGCGGGCTGGTGTGGGCTGAGCTCAGCCCGCACCAGCCCGTCCGGCGTTTGAGGACGCGCCCGCAGGGCGCCCGCCGCCGCAGGCGGCACAGAGGCCCGCAAGCGGCAGACAGCCGCAGCCGACGAACCGCCGGCCGGGCTAACGGCCGACGTCGGGCGTCCGCGCCCGAGGAACGCCGAGCGCCGAGCTGCCCGCGGCGCGGTCCAGCAGGCCCGTGCGGGCCGCGAGGGCCGCCGCCTCCAGCCGGGAGCCGACGCCCAGCTTCATCAGGACGCGCTGCACGTGCGTACGGGCGGTGCTGGGCGCTATCCCCATGCCCGCCGCGATCAGCCGGGTGTCCTCGCCCTCGGCGACCCGCACCAGGACCTCGACCTCGCGCGGGGTCAGCAGCTGGAGCAGTCGGGCGCCCTCGTCGTCGGGCTGGGCGGCCGGGTTGAGCAGTTCGGCGAACGCGCCCTGGAGCAGCTGCGGGTCGACCGCGGCCTCCCCGGCGCGGGCCTTGATCATGGCGCGTTCGACGCCTTCGATGCGTTCGTTGTGCCGGACGTAGCCGGAGGCTCCGGCGGCGAAGGCGGCGGCGATGCCGAGCGGGCTCGGCACGGGGCCGAGGACGACGACGGCGACCTGGGGGCGGTCCCGCTTGATCCGCACGACCGGGTCGAAGGCACCCGGTTCGGCGG
Organism: Streptomyces netropsis; assembly: GCF_014203545.1. Lineage (GTDB taxonomy): Bacteria > Actinomycetota > Actinomycetes > Streptomycetales > Streptomycetaceae > Streptomyces > Streptomyces netropsis. The sequence continues at coordinate 380,641 of NZ_JACHJG010000005.1, read as the reverse complement.
GGGTGGCGGTGCCCAGCAGACACACCTCGGGGGCGCGGCTGACCACCAGGTCGGCCGCGCCCGCGCTCGGCGCGGCCGCGGCGAGCACCCGGTGCCCGCGCAACTTCAGTGCCGAGGCGAGCGCCTCAGCCAGCAGACGGTGGTCGTCGACCACCATGAGCCGCACGCCCATGCGCGTCCCCCCTGTCGCCCGCGTACGTCTCCTGGGCTCCCTCTTGCCCCCGGAAGCTACACGCTTGTTCGACGTCGCGCGCCCCTTACCCGTGAGAAGTCCCCCGGAATGCCGAAATCCCTGCCAATCACGTGTACTTCGCGACTGAAACGGATCGTTCAGGCATGTACACGCGATGGGCAGGGATGGGGCGTGAGCGTTCGCCGAAATGATCAATTTCGGCTCGCCCGGTGGGGTCAGCTGCCGCCGAAGACGAGCGTCAAGTACTCCTTGTCGGTGCTGTACTTGCTCGGCTTGTCGGCGAACCCGTCACCCAGGTAGAGCCGCCCCTGGGCGTAGAGCGCCTGCTGGTAGGAGGGCGAGAGCGAGCGCTCGGCCACGGCCGAGGAGGCCGCATTCTTCAGCAGGACGTCCTTCTTGAACGTCTTCGGGTCGATGCGGACGACCGCGCCGCCGTCCCGGTAGGTGGGCGACTGGTAGCCGATGACGTAGCCGTCCTTGTCCACCGACAGCGGCAGCAGCTCGGAGTTCGGGATGCCCTCGGTCTTGCCCTTGGACTGGCCGGTGGCCAGGTCGAAGGCGACGATGTCGTTCAGCCGGCCCGGGTTCTGGGTGTTGCCGCTCTGGTGCTCCTCGGACGGCATGTAGACGGCGTCCTTGCCGACGGCGACCTTGGTGCAGCCCTCGACGTCGGTCGAGGGGCACTTGATCTGGAACTTGCCGTTGCCCGTGGAGATCTTGGACCGCATCTTGCCGTCCTTGGCGCTGTCGTCGATCGCCATGAGGTCCGAGGCGCCGCTGCCCGTGGAACCGCCCGCGTCGAGGCCGATGACCAGCGGGGAGGTGGACACCACGTGGACGTAGGAGATGCCCTCGGGGACCTTGTACTCGGACGTGATGGCGCCCGACTTCGGGTTGAGGGTCTGGATCTTCATCTGCGGGCGCTTGTAGTCGCCGCAGCGGCGCACCGCGACGAGCTTGTCGCCACCGCCGCCGTAGCCGTCGTCCTTGCAGTCCTCGCCCGCCTTGGGCTTCCACAGGGACTTGCCGCCGTCGAGCGACCAGGCGGCGCCGCCGCTGGTGCCGCCCGCGGCGACGGTGCCGCCGCCGACGGTGACCTCTTCGAAGCGGATGTCCTGGTCGGCGACCTTGGCGGACTCCTGCCAGAGCTTCTTGCCGTTGTTCAGGTCGAGGGCGACGACCTGGGTGCACTGGCCGCCGTACTTCTTCTCGGCGCTGGGCTTGGCGTCCTTGACGAGGACCGCGGTCTTGCCGTCGGCGGTGACGTGCTGGGAGGACCAGCAGAGCTCGCCGTCGAGCGGGATCTCCCACTTCTGGCCGCCGGACAGGCCGTAGCCGACGATCTTGTAGACGTCGGCCTTGGCGAAGACCTTGTCGGTGACCCACATGCCCTTGACGGTGACGAGGTCGTCGACCTTGGGCTGGTCGACGCTGAAGAGCAGCTTGCCGTCGATGGTCTGCGGGGCCTTGCCGCCGCCGCCCGTGCCACCGCCCTGCTCGCCGGTCCCGCCCTGGCTCTTGCCGGTCTCGCTCTTGGCCTCGTCGTCCTTGCCGTCACCCTTGGTGAGGAACCAGACGCCGCCACCGGCGACGAGGATCAGCGCCACCACGGCGGCGACGATGATCGCCATGCGCTTCTTGGAGCCGCCGCCGGTGGGGCCGCCGCCCGGGGTGCCGGGGTACTGGGCCGGCGGCGGGTAGGCGCCGAACTGCGGCTGCGTGGCGTACGGCTGCGACGGCGCGCCGAACTGCGGCGGCTGCGCGGCGCCGAACGCCTGGGTGGGGAAGTCCTGCGGGCCCTGCGCGCCCGGTCCCGCGGGGCCGGGGTAGCCGTAGCCGCCCGGCGGGGGCGGCGGTGTCTGCGGTGCGCCCGGGGGCGGGGGCGGCGGGCCCTGGGGGGCGGCCGGGGGTGCGGGCGGCGGCTGCGGCGCGCCCGGCGGGGGCGGCGGCGACTGGGGGTAGCCGTACGCGGGCTGACCCTGCGACGGCTGACCCTGGGGCGGCTGAGGGGGGAAGCCGCCGGGGGCGCCCCCGAAGCCGGGCGGCGGGCCCTGTGGCGGCTGGTTGGGCGGCTGCGGCGGCTGTGACATCAGCTTTCCTCTTTACGTGGGCGCATGACCCGACCGGTCTCCCCCGCGATCCCGGTGTCCGAAAATCACCGGGAAGGAGCGAATCGAGTAGAAATCCCACAGGTCAACGGCAGGCGAGCGGGTGTTCTTTGTATCACCCGGCACGGACGGCACACGGGCCGATTCCAGCGGTATCCACCAGCTGAGACCGGCCCGTGACGAGACTGTTGCCGCCTTACGGCGCGGTTGTTGCGCCGTCTCGTGCGCCCCGCCCGTTACACATCATCGGCCAGTTCCAGCCAACGCATCTCCAGCTCGTCGCGCTCACCGGCGAGTTCGCGCAGCTCGGCGTCCAGCTTCGCGACGCGCTCGAAGTCGGTGGCCTGCTCGGCGATCTGGGCGTGGAGCTTGCCCTCCTGCTCGCTGATGCGGTCGAGGCGGCGCTCGATCTTCTGGAGTTCCTTCTTCGCCGCGCGGGCGTCCCCGGCCGACTTCTGCTTGACGGCGGCCGCTTCGGTCGCGGCGACGGCGACGGCGGGCACGGCGGCGTCGATGACCTGCTGACGGCGCTCCAGGTATTCGTCCAGGCCGCGCGGCAGCATCCGCAGGGCGGCATCGCCGAGCAGGGCGAAGACCTTGTCGGTGGTCCGCTCGATGAAGTACCGGTCGTGGCTGATGACGACCATCGATCCGGGCCATCCGTCGAGGAGGTCCTCGAGCTGCGTCAGCGTCTCGATGTCGAGGTCGTTGGTCGGCTCGTCGAGGAAGAGGACGTTGGGCTCGTCCATCAGCAGCCGCAGGATCTGCAGCCGTCGGCGCTCACCGCCGGAGAGGTCGCCGACGGGCGTCCACTGCTTCTCCTTGGTGAAGCCGAACTTCTCGCACAGCTGCCCGGCCGTCATCTCCCGGCCCTTGCCGAGGTCGACGCGGTCGCGGACCTGCTGGACGGCCTCCAGCACCCGCTTGGTGGGGTCGAGTTCGGCGACCTCCTGGGAGAGGTAGGCCAGCTTGACGGTCTTGCCGACCGCGACCTTGCCGGCCGCGGGCTGCTTCTCACCACTGGTACGGGCGGCTTCGGCGAGCGTGCGCAGCAGGGAGGTCTTGCCCGCGCCGTTGACGCCGACGAGGCCGATGCGGTCGCCGGGGCCCAGCTGCCAGGTGAGGTGCTGGATGAGGACCTTGGGTCCGGCCTGGACGGTCACGTTCTCCAGGTCGAAGACGGTCTTGCCGAGCCGGGAGTTCGCGAACTTCATCAGCTCCGCGGTGTCGCGGGGCGGCGGCACGTCGGCGATCAGCTCGTTGGCGGCCTCGATGCGGAAGCGCGGCTTGCTGGTGCGGGCGGGGGCGCCGCGGCGCAGCCAGGCCAGCTCCTTGCGCATCAGGTTCTGTCGCTTGGCCTCCTCGGTCGCGGCGATCCGCTCCCGCTCGGCCCGGGCGAAGACGTAGTCGCTGTAGCCGCCCTCGTACTCGTGGACCTCGCCGCGCTGGACGTCCCACATGCGGGTGGCGACCTGGTCGAGGAACCAGCGGTCGTGGGTGACCACGACGAGCGCGGAGCGGCGGGCCCGCAGATGGGCGGCGAGCCAGGAGATGCCCTCGACGTCGAGGTGGTTGGTGGGCTCGTCGAGGACGATCATGTCCTGCTCGGCGATGAGCAGCTTGGCCAGCGCGATGCGGCGGCGCTCGCCGCCGGAGAGCGGGCCGATGACCGTGTCGAGCCCCTGCGGGAAGCCCGGCAGGTCGAGGCCGCCGAACAGGCCGGTCAGCACGTCGCGGATCTTGGCGCTGCCCGCCCACTCGTGGTCGGCGAGGTCGCCGATGACCTCGTGCCGCACGGTGGCGGCGGGGTCGAGGGAGTCGTGCTGGGTCAGCACGCCGAGGCGCAGGCCGCCGGCATGGGTGACGCGCCCCTTGTCCGCCGTCTCCAGCTTGGCGAGGATGCGGATGAGCGTGGTCTTGCCGTCGCCGTTGCGGCCGACCACGCCGATCCGGTCGCCCTCGCTGACGCCGAGGGAGATGCCGTCGAGCAGCGCACGGGTGCCGTACACCTTGTCGACGGCCTCCAGATTGACCAGGTTGGCTGCCATTCCACTCCTTGCTCCAGGGGACTGTCTCCAGGATCCCACGCCCGGCCGCGGCCCCGGACTCAGACTCCGGCGGCCTCCACCGGGCGGGCCCGCAGGGCCGCCCACGTGGGGATCAGGGTGGCGGCCAGGGTCAGGGCCCAGGCCGTGCCGGCCGTCGTGAGGTAGACCGACGGCGGCCCGGTGGGCAGCCAGCCGTCCGTCACGGCCAGGGCGAACGGGACGAGCGTCGTGGCCGCCGCGACGGTCCCGAGCAGCAGGCCGACGACGGTGACGAAGGTGGCTTCCACCGTCATCATGCGCAGCACCTGGCCGCGGGTGGCTCCGGTGAGGCGCTGGAGGGCGAAGTCCTTGCGGCGGTTGCCGACGGCGACGGCCGTGGTGTTGACGACCGCGAGTGCGGTGTAGGCGACGAGCATCCCGATGATGAGGTAGTTGGCCCAGGTCTGGGTGCGGGTGTTCTCGGCGTGCTGTGCGGTCAGGGCGTCCCGGTCGGTGACCTTCAGTTCGGGGTGCCGCCGGGTGAGCGTGGTGAGCTCGCTCACGAGGTGCTGCCGGTCGGTGCCGGCGGCGGCGCGCACCAGGATCCGGTCCGGCAGGCCCCGGGTGGTGTGCGGGGCGAGGGTGGCGACGTCCGTCAGGGCGGATTCGAAGCCTTCGCGCCCTTGGAACAGGGCCACCACCCGGACGTCGGCGGGGGTGCCGTCGCCGAGGCGCAGTCGCAGGGTGTCGCCCAGGCCGCGGTGTGTCCGGCGGGCGACGTGTTCGGGGAGGGCGACGGTGTTGCCCTTGAGGTCGGCCAGGCTGCCGGCGGTGGTCCTGACGGCGAGGGTGCGCGCGGCGCCGTCCGCGCTGACGCCCTCGATGCGCAGTCCGCGCTTGGCCTCGCCGTCGTAGTGCGGGCGCTCGGTCCAGGCGGCGCTGGTGACGGACGCGCTCGCGCCGTCGACGCCGGGCAGTCGGCGCACGGTGTCCAGGAGCGTGGGGTCCACTCCCCCGGTGACGGAGGTGAGCACGGCGTCGGCGCGCAGGTTCTCGGTGAACGCCTGCTCGGTGGCGTCGGCCGCGCTGGTCTGGAGGTAGAGCATGCCGGTGGTGATGGCGGTCGCGAGCATGACGGGGGTGGCGACGGCGGCCGTCCTGACCGTGGCGGCACGGCAGTTGAGGGCGGCCAGTCGGCCGGCCGGACCGGCCAGCAGGCGGACGGGCCAGTGCAGCGGGACGGTCACGACCTTGGTGAACCAGGGTCCCAGCAGGGCGAAGCCGGTGGCGCAGCACATCACGGTGGGGCCCGCCGTGCCCGCGGCCGAGGGGCCGCGCAGGACGAGGGCGCCGACGAGGGCCAGCGCCGTCGCTCCGGCGAGGAACAGCAGCCCGAGGGCGAGGCGGACGGGGTGGCACCAGCGTTCCTGGACGGCGGCTTCGCCGAGGGCTTCGACGGGCCGGGCGCGTACGGCGGGCCGGGTGCCGAGGAGGCCGCCGACGACGGAGGTGAGGAGCAGGCCGCCGTAGGCGGGCATGGCCGGGATCCAGCCCTGGTGGAACTCGGTGGTGTCGGCGACCATGCCGCCGCCCGCGAGCTGTTCGAACAGCCACCGGCCGAGGACCGGCCCGGCGGGCCAGGCGGCCACCGCGGCGAGGGCGGCGACCATCAGGGTCTCGCCGAGCAGCATCCGGCGCAGCTGTCCGGTGGTGGTGCCGACGGCGCGCAGCAGGGCGAGTTCGCGTCGTCGCTGCCGGGCGGAGAGGCCGACGGTGCCCGCGACGACGAACACCGCGATGCTGATGGCCAGGCCGCCGAAGACTCCGGAGAGCGCGACGAGGTCCTCGCCGCCCGTGATCACCTCGGGGTGTTCGACGCTGCCGCGGTCGTCTCCGGTCAGCAGGGAGACGGGCTGCCCGTCGAGTGCGGTGGCGATGCCCTTGCGGACGGCGGCGGGGTGCGCGCCGGGCTCGGTGGTGACGGCGATGTCGGCGACGGTGTCCGCGCGGGGCGAGTGCCGCTGGGCGTCGGGTGCGGAGAGGAACAGGGTGGGCTGCGGGACGTCGCGTCCGGCGGCGGGGCGGGCGATGCCGCTCACGCGGTACGCGGCCGAGCCGCCGTGCGCGGCGATCCGTACGGTGTCGCCGACGTTCGCGCCCGCGCGCCGGGCGAGCCCCGCGTCGAGGACGACCTCGCCGGTCCGCCGGGGCGGGGCGCCGGTGTCGAGGGCGTACGGGGTGAGGGCGGCGGAGTCCCAGCCGTGGCCGACCGCCTGGTCGGCGCCGCGGCCGGCGCCGAGTACGGCGGCGTCGAAGGTCCGTTCCCCGACGGCCGTGCGGACCCCGGGCACCGCGCGGACCTTGTCGGTCAGCGCGGCGGGGAGCCCGGCCTGTTCGGGGAGGGCGAGCTGCTTCTTCTTGCTCCCGGGGCGCTCGTAAGTGCGGTCCCCGGTGACGACGAGGTCGGCGCCGGCCAGGCGCTGCGGCGGGGCGTTGTCGCGGATGCCGGTCTCCATGAGGCCGCCGCAGGCCATCACGATCGTGGCACCGAGGAAGAGCGCGAGGAACGTGGCGGTGAAGCCGCCCATGCGGTGGCGCAGCGAACGCAGCGCGAGCTTGGTGATCACGGGGTGGCTCCGGCTGTTGCGCCGCCGGTCGTCCTGCTGTTCACGCCCACCCCTTTGGTCACGCTGATTGCCTGACTTCACGCTAGGGATGAGGCGTGCACAGTCCCATGGGACGAGCGGGTGTCCTGGGGGTGGGGGCAGCCCTACCACGCGTCTCCCACGGGGGCCAGCGGTCCGGGTGCGGCCGTCGTCCTCGTCCCGGCGTCCGGCGGCGCCACCGGCCGCGGGCGGACGGACGCCGCCGGGGCGGCCCGGCGGCGGGGACTCAGCCCTCGCCGGATGTGGCCACCGGCACGGGACCGGCCGTCGCGCCACCGCCCGGTCGCGGACGGCGGGGCGCCGCCGCCTCCACCAGGAGCCAGCCGACGGCGGCCATGACGACGGCGGCGGGGGCGGTGACGCGCACGGCGACGAGCATGGCCGTGTGGCCTTCCAGGAGACCGCCGAAGCCGACCATGGACAGGCCGAGGACACCGAAGAGGGCGAGGGTGACGCCGAGGGCGGCGACGGGCCCGGAGACCCGGCGGGCGCTGCCGGCGGGCCTGGCCGCGGCGGGCTGTTCCACCTTCCGGAAGACGGCCACCAGCACCGCGGTGACGACGGCGGCGGCCGCGATCCGGAGCGGGACCTGCGCCCACCAGGCGGCGCTCGCCGGGGCGGGCAGCGGCACATCGAGGGCGAGCAGCGCCCCGTACACCCCGAGCATCGCGGTGAGGTGCCACAGGAACGCGGTCATCGCGACACCGTTCGCGGCGATCACGCCGCGCCACACGCGGGGCCGGGCCACGAGCCGCGCACCGGGCCCGCGCAGCAGTTCGACCGCACCGACCAGCCACAGGCCGTGGCAGAGCAGGGCGGCGGTGGGCGGCGACATGTTGCTGATCTTCTCGCCGGGCATGCCGACCATGGACAGCGGATACGGGCCGAACGCGACCAGCGCGGCGGCCGAGGCGAGGCCGGCGATGACCAGTGCGGCCGGGACGGCGGGGGCGCCCAGGCGCCCGTCGGCCCGCAGGAAGCCGAGCTGGTGGACGGCGAGCCAGACGAAGGCGAAGTTCAGGAATTCCACGAACGGGACGCCGACGGCGAAGCGCAGCGCGTCGACACCGGCCGCCGCGGCGACGAGGGCGGCGAACGCGCCCCAGCCGTACCGCTCGTGGAGCCGCAGCAGCGGCGGGGTGAACGCGACCATGGCCAGGTAGATGCCGATGAACCACAGCGGTTGGGCGACGAGCCGGGCCGCGACGTCGGTGAGCGGCCCGTCGCCGCCGAGGAGTTGCACGGCGAGGGCGCCCGTGCCCCACACCGCTATGAAGACCATGGTGGGCCGGAGCAGGCGCTGCAGCCGGGCCCGCAGGAAGGCGGCGTAGGCCGGGCCGTCGGTCCTGCGGGCGAGGGACCGGTAGGAGAGGGCGTGGGAGAAGCCGCCGACGAAGAAGAACACCGGCATGATCTGGAGCACCCAGGTCAGGAGTTGCAGCCCCGGCTCCACCGCGAGCAGGTTGCCGACCTTCGCGCGGCCGTCGGCGTCGACGGTCACCGCCGCCATCAGCCAGTGGCCGAGGAGGACGGTGCCGAGGGAGGCGACGCGGAGCAGGTCGATGTAGCGGTCGCGCGCGGTGGGTGTCGCGGCGGCGAGGTCGCGCACGCGGGTGTTCGAGGGCATGTGCGAACCGTTGCGCACGCAGGCGCTGCCGCGCCACGGCTCAGGTACTCATGTCGGGCTGAGTACCGGGGCTCCGCCCCGGCCCCCGGTCCTCAAACGCCGGACGGGCTCAATTTGAGCCCCGCAGGACCGTCGCGCCCGCCGCCGGGCCCGAGGTCACGCGGACCGACCGGCAGGTGCCGGAGGCCCTCAGCGCGTCCGCCACCTTCGCCGCCTCCGCCTCGTCGGTCACCAGGAAGGCCGTCGTGGGGCCGGACCCGGAGACCATCGCGGCCAGGGCGCCCGCCTCGGTGCCGGCGGCCAGCGTCGCGGCCAGCGACGGCCGCAGCGAGACGGCGGCGGCCTGGAGGTCGTTCGACACGGCGGCGGCCAGAGCGGCCGCGTCACCGGTGCGCAGCGCGTCCAGCAGGGCCGCCGACGCCTCCGGGTCGGGGACGTCCGCCACGCCCGCTCCCGTGCCGGAGGTCTCGCGCAGCCGGTCGCACTCGGCGTAGACGGCCGGGGTGGACAGTCCGCCGTCCGCGACGGCGAAGACCCAGTGGAAGGTGCCGCCGACCTCGAGCGGGGTGAGCAGCTCGCCCCGGCCGCGGCCGAGCGCGGCCCCGCCGACGAGGCTGAAGGGCACGTCGCTGCCCAGCTCCGCGCAGATCTCCAGCAGTTCCTCGCGGGAGGCGCCGGTGCCCCACAGGGCGTCGCACGCGAGCAGCGCGCCCGCGCCGTCCGCGCTGCCGCCGGCCATGCCGCCGGCCACCGGGATGTCCTTGTCGATGTGGATGTGGACACCTCCGCCGCGCCCGTCGCGTCCGTGCCGCTCGGCCAGGGCGAGGGCGGCGCGGGCGGCGAGGTTGGTGCGGTCGAGCGGCACCTGACCGGCGTCCGGGCCGGTGCAGGTGACGCGCAGTTCGTCGGCGGGGGCCACCGTGACCTCGTCGTACAGGCCGACGGCCAGGAAGACGTTGGCCAGGTCGTGGAAGCCGTCGGGGCGCAGCCCGCCGACCGCGAGCTGGACGTTGACCTTGGCGGGTACGCGGACGGTGACGGACGCGGTCACGGGGTGCGGGCTCCTCGGCTCGTACGGGGGTGCTGCCTGGTGGTGCGGCGTCGCTACTGCTTGTTCTCCGCGATGGCCACGAACTCCTCCACCGTCAGCGCCTCGCCGCGCGCCTGCGGGGAGATTCCGGCGGCGACCAGCGCGGCTTCGGCGGCGGGCGCGGAGCCCGCCCAGCCGGCGAGGGCGGCGCGCAGCGTCTTGCGGCGCTGGGCGAAGGCCGCGTCGACGACGGCGAAGACCTCTTCGCGGGTGGCCGTCGTCTCGATCGGCTTCGACCGGCGGACGAGGGAGACCAGGCCGGAGTCGACGTTCGGGGCGGGCCAGAAGACGTTGCGGCCGATGGCGCCGGCGCGCTTGACCTCGGCGTACCAGTTGGCCTTGACCGAGGGCACGCCGTAGACCTTGTTGCCGGGCCGGGCGGCGAGCCGGTCGGCGACCTCGGACTGGACCATCACCAGGGTGCGCTCGATGGTGGGGAACCGCTCCAGCATGTGCAGCAGGACCGGCACGGCGACGTTGTACGGCAGGTTGGCGACGAGCGCGGTGGGCGGGGGGCCCGGGAGCTCGGTGACGCGCATGGCGTCGCTGTGCACGAGCTCGAAGCGGTCGGCGCGGGCGGGCATGCGCGCGGCGATGGTGGCGGGGAGGGCGGCGGCGAGCACGTCGTCGATCTCCACGGCCGTGACCCGGTCCGCGGCCTCCAGCAGGGCCAGGGTCAGTGACCCGAGCCCGGGTCCGACCTCGACGACGACGTCGTCGGGCCGCACCTCGGCGGTCCGTACGATGCGCCGGACCGTGTTGGCGTCGATCACGAAGTTCTGGCCGCGCTGCTTGGTGGGGCGTACCCCCAAGGCTGCGGCCAGCTCGCGGATGTCGGCGGGGCCGAGCAGGGCGCCGGACTCGTCTGTGCTGGGGCTGGAACTCACCCGTGAAGTTTACGGCCGCAATGTGGCCACGGGCTCGCGCCCCGGCTCACGTACAGCTTCTTGGCCCGGTAGGTCTGCTCGGAGGCGGGTGCGTCCTGCGGTCGGCCGCTGCCGCCGAGCCCCTGCCAGGTACGGACGTCGAACTGGTAGAGGCCCCCGTAGGTGCCCGAGGGGTCGACCGCGTTCGGCCGCCCGCCGGCCTCGCACTGCGCGAGTCCGGACCAGTTCAGGCCGTCCCCGCCCTGCACGGAGGCGGGTACCGCCTTGGTGCCGACCTTCACGATCTCGGTGCGGGGCTGCCGGACGATCTCCGAGCTGATCCGCTTCGGCTTCTGCCGGACGCCGTTGACGGTCCGCAGTGCGTAGGTGACGCGTTCGACGCCCTTCTCCCCGCGCTGCGCGACGACCTCGGTGCCCTTTTGGAGGGTGGGGTCCTCGCGGCGTTCGGTGGTGAAGTCGATGGGGAAGTCGCGGACCTCCTGGCTGCCGGTGATGCGCATGACGGAGATCGTCTGGCCCTCGCGGGGGAAGCTGTCGGGGTCGACGGAGGTGGTGTCCTGGCCGCGCAGGGTGATGCCCGCCTGTTCGATGGCCTCGTGGACGGTGGCCGCGTTGGTGCGGATGGTGCGCTCGCGTCCGTCGGCCATGAAGGTGACGGTCCGCTCGGTGCGCACGTCGAGGTCCAGGCCCTGGCGGGAGATGGCGGCGGAGCGGGAGGCCGACAGATAGGCGCCCTCGGCGCGCACGCCGAGCTGGCGCAGGGCGCCGTCGACGGTCCGGGCGGTGGTCCACACCTGGCGGTGCTCGCCGTCGAGGGTGAGGGCGAGGAGCCGGCCGTAGCGGACGACGATCTCGTCGCCCGCGGCGAGGTCGTGGTGCGGGCCGGGGGCGACGATGTCGTGCTCGCCGACGGTCATGTGCTCGTCGGCGAGGAGTTCCTCGACGTCGTCGGCGAAGGTGTGCAGGGTGCGGGGGGCGCCGTCGACGCTGAGCCGGACGGTCTTGTCGCTGGCGATGAAGGAGGACGTGCCGCCGGCGAGGAAGGCCACGACGAGGGCCTGCGGGACGAGGCGGCGCAGCCGGTCGGGCCGGTCACCGGATCTCTTGCGCCGCCCGGGGGCGGGGCGGGGCGCGAGGTCCTCGGGCGGGAGCGGCGGCCCGAAGGCGCCCGGGGTCTCGTAGGGCGCGGTGGGCGGCGCCGGGTCGTGGGGCGCGGCCGGGGCGTAGAGGGCGTCAGGGGTGGCCGTGCTCGCGTAGGCGTCCGGGGAGGCGGACTGCCGGGGCAGATACGGCTCGTAGGACTCGTACGCGCTGTAGGGGGCGCCGGACCCGTAGGACTCGGCTCCGTAGGACTCGGACCCGTAGGCCCCGGAGCCGTAGGACTCGGGCTCGCGGGGCTCGGGGCAGTAGGTCCCGTACGGCTCGTAGGGGACCTGCGGCGCGTACGGGACCTGCGGCTCGTACGGCGTCTGCGGCTCGTAGGGCGCGTACCGCTCGTACGTCGGCGTTTCGGCCGCCCCGCGGTGTGCAGCGCGGGGGCTGCCCTGTGCATGACTCACGACACTCCACTGGGTCCGAGCTATCGGGCCGGGACTGTAGCGGAGTGATGCTCACTCTCCAAAGTCGTATAGTCACACTGTGTCGCGCCGTGAGAGTTAATAGCCGAAGGCGCGTGCGGTATTCGCGGCGACCGCCGTGGCCAGAGCGTCCTCGTGGACCCCCTTGATTTCGGCCATCGCCCGCAAGGTGACCGGAATGAGGTAGGGCGCGTTGGGCCGTCCGCGATACGGCATCGGGGTCAGGAACGGTGCGTCCGTCTCGACGAGGACCAGGTCGAGCGGGGCGACGGCGAGGGCGTCGCGCAGCGGCTGGGCGTTCTTGAAGGTGATGTTGCCCGCGAAGGACATGTAGTAGCCCGCGGCGGCGCAGATCTTGGCCATCTCGGCGTCGCCGGAGTAGCAGTGGAAGACGACCGTCTCGGGCGCGCCCTCCTCCTCCAGGACCCGCAGCACGTCGTCGTGCGCCTCGCGGTCGTGGATGACCAGGGCCTTTCCGTGCCGCTTGGCGATGTCGATGTGACGCCGGAAGGACCGCTCCTGGGCGGCCATGCCTTCGGGGCCGGTGCGGAAGTAGTCGAGGCCGGTCTCGCCGACGCCGCGTACGTGCGGCAGTGCGGCCAGCGCGTCGATCTCGGCGAGGGCCGCGTCCAGGGCGGCGTCGCCGCCGGGCTCGCGGGCGCCCTGCCGCGACCAGCCGTCGGGGTCGCCGAGGACGATGCGGGGGGCTTCGTTGGGGTGGAGGGCCACGGTGGCCCAGACGGCGTCGTGCGCGGCGGCGGTCTCGGCCGCCCAGCGGGATCCGGCCAGGTCGCACCCCACCTGGATCACCGTGGTCACGCCGACGGACGCGGCCTTGGCCAGCGCATCGTCAACGGAGCCCTTCTGCATGTCCAGGTGGGTGTGCGAGTCGGCGACCGGTACGTTCAGGGGCGCCGGGAGGGGCGGGGGAACGTCCTTGTCGTCGTTCTTCTTCCGCTCGCCGCCGGTCGTGCCGCTGTTCGATGCTGTTGCCGCCATGACGCGATTCTAGAGATCGCCCGGGGCGGGGCTCACTTCCGGTGGAAGGGCTTCAGCAGGTCCGAGAGGTGCCAGTGGCCCCTGGACCGGTCCGCGTCGTCGTGGCGCGGCTCGGCGCCGGTGTCGCGGGTGTCGCGCGTGGGGAGGGGACCGGTGGTGGCCACCACCGAGCCGGTGGGCATGTGCAGAGCGTCGGCGACCTGGGTCACCTGGCCGGACCGCATGATCCGCACGACGTGGCCGCCGCAGTTCACGCAGGTCGGGCGGGTCAGCGGGGAGGGGACGCGCTCGCCGTCCGCGTAGTAGGTGACGAACGCCCGGCCCTCGGCGTCGGTGTGGTGCTCGATCTCGTACGACTGCTCCCAGCCGTATGCGCAGCGCATGCACGCGAAGGCGTAGGACTCGTGCCCGACATCGCCCGCCGGCCCCGGTCGGGGTGTGCGCGGTTCGGTCAGCGTGCGGGGTTGGGCTATCGGCTGAACACCGCTCGAGGTACCCGCGGTCTCGCTCATGGCAGCTCCTCTTGTCCGCTGGACAAGTCTCTCCGGGACCGGACGTCCCGCTATCCAGGGAACGCCCATCACGGCGATGACGCAGCAGCCCGGGCCTCGAATTGGGCCAAACTTGGCGGCTTCATATCCGAAGCGCCAGGCTGCCATGCCTAAGCTTTGCCTTTCACGATAACCCTATTACCTTCCGAAGCGCCCTACTTTGCCGCGTTTTTCGCCGCTACGACGGCATCGAAGACCTCGCGCTTGGGTAGCCCCGCTTCGGCCGCCACGGCCGAGATGGCCTCCTTGCGGCGCTCCCCCGCTTCCTCCCTGACCCGCACCCGGCGGACCAGCTCGGCGGGGTCGAGGTCCTGCGGACCGGGCTCGGGCGCTCCCTCGACGACGATGGTGATCTCACCGCGGACGCCCTCGGCGGCCCACTCGGCCAGCTCCTTCAGAGGGCCGCGCTTGACCTCCTCGTACGTCTTGGTCAGCTCCCGGCAGACGGCCGCCCGGCGCTCCTCGCCGAGGACCTCGGCCATGGCGGCCAGCGTGTCGTCCAGCCGGTGCGGGGCCTCGAAGTACACGAGCGTGCGGCGCTCGTCCGCGACGTCCCGCAGCCGCCCGAGCCGCTCACCGGCCTTGCGCGGCAGGAACCCCTCGAAACAGAAGCGGTCCACCGGCAGCCCGGACACCGCCAGCGCGGTGAGGACGGCGGACGGCCCCGGCACGGCCGTCACCTTGATGTCGTGCTCGACGGCGGCGGCGACCAGCCGGTAACCGGGGTCGGAGACGGACGGCATCCCGGCGTCGGTCACCAGCAGCACCCGCGCCCCGCCCAGCAGCGCCTCGACCAGCTCGGGCGTACGGGCGGACTCGTTGCCCTCGAAGTACGACACGACGCGGCCGGTGGTGTGCACCCCCATGGCCTGCGTGAGCCGGCGCAGCCGCCGGGTGTCCTCGGCGGCGATCACCTCGGCGGCGAGCAGCTCCGTGGCCAGCCGTGGGGGCGCGTCGGCGACGTCACCGATGGGGGTACCTGCGAGTACGAGCGTTCCAGTCACGCTCCCATCCTCGCAGGGCGCGGCGGTGACGTGGCCGCGGCCCGGGAGAGGGGGCACGCTGGAAGAGGTCCTTCGCGTACCCCTTCCGGGGCCCCCGAGGACCCCGAGGAGGAGGTCGGAGCCATGCCGAAGGTGTCGAAGGAGAGCGCCGCCCAGGTCGAGGACCACGGCGTCGTGGTGGACCGGCACGAGGACGTCGACGGCTACACGGTCAATTTCGTGACCTTCAACGAGGACGTCGACGGCACCCCGCTGATGAAGGGCCTGCCGGAGGACAGCTGCAGCTGCCCGCACTGGGGCTACGTCCTCAAGGGCAGCCTGACCTATCGCTTCGCCGACCACGAGGAGACGTTCGAGGAGGGCGACGCGTTCTATCTGCCGCGCGGCCACGTCCCCTTGGCCACGGCCGGCAGTGAACTCGTGCAGTTCAGCCCGACGGCGGAACTGCGGGTGGTGGAGGAGGCGATGGCGCGGAACATGCGGGGTGCCGACGGCGGCTGACCCGGGCCGCCGGGGGATGTTCGCGCCGCTGCGGGCGATCGCACGGGCCCGGCTCCCGTACCGGGCGGGATGCGCCGAGCGGCGACACGTCGTATGCACGGTCGCGGAGCGCTCGCCCCCACGGGCCGGGCGGCGGCCTGCCCGGGCGCTCGCCGGCACCCGGGTCCGCCCCCGACACGCTCGGGCGCCTCTCCTCGAAAGGCTCACCCGCAGGGGGTGCCGCGCGGTCATCGGGACTCGCACAGGCGGGTTCCCTACGATGGCGCGGTGACCAGTGACACCGCGACGCGAGGCCGGCAGGGCCAGAGGGCAGACGGGCAGCCGCCCCCGTGGCAGCGCAGGCTGCGGCGGTTCGGGTATGCGGGACGCCCCGAGCCGGACGTGCGGGAGCGGCTGGTGCCGCCGTACCCCGAGCCCGGTATCCGGCTGTGGGGGGCGCTCGGGGTACGCCCGGGGGCGGCGCTGCTGCTGGCGCGCGGCATGGGCTGGATCGGGCCGCTGCTGGTCGCCCTGTTCGCGGGGCTGCTGCGGTTCTGGCACCTGGGCAGCCCGAGGGACGTCATATTCGACGAGACGTACTACGCCAAGGACGCCTGGGCGCTGTGGAAGCACGGCTACGAGGCCAAGTGGCCCGACAACGGCGCCAATGAGGCGATCCTCAAGGGCAACACCGACATCGCCGACGTCCCCACCTTCGTGGTGCACCCGCCGGTCGGCAAGTGGGTCATCGGGATCGGCGAGTGGCTGCACGGCCTGAACCCCTACGGCTGGCGGTTCATGGTCGCGCTGCTCGGCACCTTGTCGGTGCTGATGCTGTGCCGCATCGGACGGCGGCTGTTCCGCTCCACCTTCCTCGGCTGTCTCGCGGGGGCCCTGCTCGCCGTGGACGGTCTGCACTTCGTGATGAGCCGCACGGCCCTGCTCGACTCGGTGCTGATGTTCTTCGTGCTGGCGGCGTTCGGCTGTGTGCTGGTGGACCGGGACAAGGCCCGGGCCCGGCTGGCGGCGGCGCTGCCGGTCGACGAGGGGGGCGTCGCGCGGCCGGACGCCGAGGTCGGCGAAGGGCTCCGTCTGGGCGTGCGGCCGTGGCGGCTCGCGGCCGGGGTCTTCCTGGGCCTGGCGTGCGCCACGAAGTGGAACGGCGCGGTGTATCTGGCGGCGTTCGGTCTGCTGGTCGTCCTGTGGGACCTCGGCGCGCGCCGGCTGGCCGGTGCCCGGCGGCCGTACCTCGCCACGCTGCGGCGCGATGTGCCGTGGGCGTTCCTGTCGACCGTGCCGGTGGCCTTCGGCGTCTATCTCGCGTCCTGGACCGGCTGGTTCGCCAACAGCGGGACGTACACCAAGGAGGGCGGCTGGCAGCACAGCGGCTACCTCCGGCACTGGGCGGAGACCGAGGGCGGCCACAGCCCGGACGGCTTCCTCGCGGGAATCCTCAACCCGCTGCGCAGCCTGTGGAAGTACGAGAACGACGTGTGGGACTTCAACACGAACCTCTCCTCGCCGCACACGTATCAGTCCAATCCGTGGAGCTGGCTGGTCCAGTCCCGTCCGGTGTCGTACTTCTACGAGTCCCCGACGGCGGGCCAGGACGGCTGCCCGGCCGACGCGGCGGACAAGTGCGCGCGGGAGGTGCTCGCGCTGGGCACCCCGCTGCTGTGGTGGGCGGCGTGCTTCGCGCTGGTGTATCTGCTCTACCGGTGGGCCTTCAGGCGTGATTGGCGGGCGGGCGCGGTGCTGTGCGCGGTCGCCGCGGGCTATCTGCCGTGGTTCATGTGGCAGGAGCGGACCATCTTCGTGTTCTACGCGGTGGTGTTCGTGCCGTTCCTGTGTCTGGCGGTGGCGATGATGATCGGGGCGCTGCTGGGGCCGCCGGGCTCCTCGGAGCGGCGGCGGATCGCGGGCGCGGTCGGCGCGGGGACACTGGTCCTGCTGATCGCCTGGAACTTCGTCTACTTCTTCCCCATCTACACGGGCCAGGCGATCCCGTTGGACGCGTGGCGCAACCGGATGTGGTTCGACACCTGGATCTGATGGCCGCCGTCGGCGCCCCACCAGCCGCTTCCGGCCATGTCACTCCATGCGTCACTCCCGTCCCGTAGAGTTCCGATACAGACGTTTTGATCAACTGATTAAAACGCCGGGAACTGGGCGGGGGCCTGGAGGGGGATGGACATGCGCAAGGGCGCGAAGATCGCGGTGGGCGGGGTGGCCGTCGCGATGGTGGGGGCGGCGGGGCTGGGTGCGTACAACCTGGTGGACGCGGTCGCGGACGGGGCGGGGACGAACGAGGCGGCACCCGTGCGCACCGGACCGCCGACCGGGGACGAGGTCGACAAGGCCGCCCACGACTTCCTCGCGGCGTGGGCGGCGGGCGACACCGAGCACGCCGCCACCCTCACCGACAACGCGTCCGCCGCGTCGGCCGCGTTGACCGGATACCGCGATAGCGCCCACGTCGAGAAGGTGACGCTGGAGCCGGGCGCGGCGACGGGCGCGAAGGTGCCGTTCACGGTCAGCGCCGAGATCACGTACGGCAAGCAGCACTCGACGTGGAAGTACGCGTCCTCGCTCGACGTCGTCCGGGGCAGGACCAGCGGGAAGGCCCTGGTCGACTGGCAGCCCACGGTGGTCCACCCGGAGCTCAGGGCCGGCGGGACGCTCCGGACGGATGCCGTCCGGGCCCCGGAGGTCACCGCCCTCGACCGGGACGGCGCGGTGCTGGACGCCAAGGACCACCCCTCGCTCGCGCCCGTACTGCCGCAGTTGCGCAAGCGCTTCGGGGAGAAGGCGGGCGGCGAGCCGGCGGTGGAGGTGCGGGCCGAGGGACCGGACGGCGGCGCCGGCGCCCGGACCCTGCACGTGGTCTCCAAGGGAAAGCCGGGGACGTTGCACACGACGCTGGACGCGGACGCGCAGCGGGCCGCCGAGGCAGCCGTGGCCAAGCGTGCCGACGCGTCGGTGGTCGCGGTCAAGCCGAGCACGGGCGAGATCCTGGCCGTGGCCAACTCCAAGAAGACCGAGTTCAATCCGGCGCTCCAGGGGCAGACCGCGCCCGGCTCCACGATGAAGGTCGTCACGGCGGCGGTGCTGCTGGAGCAGGGCAAGGCCGCGCCGGGCAAGCCGCTGCCGTGCCCCAAGTACGCCACGTACGGCATGCGCTTCCACAACGTGGAGGAGAGCGAGAACCCGAAGGCGACCTTCGCGCAGGACTTCGCGGCCTCCTGCAACACCGCCTTCATCTCGCTCGCCGACGACATCCCCGACGGCGCGCTCGCCGCCGAGGCCAGGGACGTCTTCGGGCTCGGCCTGGAGTGGAAGACCGGCATCGGGAGCTTCGACGGCAGCGTGCCCGCCGACGCCGGGGCGGGCAAGGCGGCGGCGATGATCGGGCAGGGGCGGGTGCAGATGAGCCCGCTGAACATGGCCTCCGTCGCCGCGACCGTGCGGACCGGATCGTTCCACCAGCCTTATCTCGTGGCCCCGTCGGTGGACGACCGGGAACTCGCCCGGGCGGCCCGGCCCCTGCCGGCCCCCGTCGCGCGGGACCTGCGCTCGATGATGCGGCTCACCGCGCTCTCGGGCACGGGCGCGCGGGCCATGGCCGGCCTCGGCGGTGACGTCGGCGCCAAGACCGGCTCGGCCGAGGTCGACAACCAGCCCCAGCCCAACGGGTGGTTCACCGCCTACCGGGGCGACGTGGCGGCCGCGGCCGTCGTGCCCCAGGGCGGGCACGGCGGCGACTCGGCCGGCCCGATCGTGGCGGCGGTCCTCCGGGCGGGGTGACAAGGCCGCGGTGGGGGCGGGGGCGCCCCGGGCTCACCGGGCCAGGGCGTGTCCGACGGGACTTCGGCTGCGGGCGCGTCGGTGCCGCCTGCGGCGGCGAGCGCCCTGCGGGCGCGTCCTCAATCGCCGGACGGGCTGCTGTGCTGTGCCCTCACACAGCGGTCCGGCCGGCGGCTCGGCTCAGCCACAAGCAGCCCGCTGGGGGCACCTCCCAGCGGTAGCTGGGGGGAGATTGAGGACACCGCCGCGCAGCGGTGGTGCACCGGACGCTAGCGTCCAGGCATGCGCACCGCAGCCCCCACCCGTCCCCCGCGCCTCTCCCGTGAGAGCGGCGCATGACCCCCCTGATAGCCGCGGCGGTCCTCACCGCCGCGGTCACGCACGCCGGTTGGAACGCCCTGGCGGCCGGCACGAAGGACAAGCTGGTCGCCTTCACGCTCGTGGGCAGCGGCGGTTCGCTCTGCGGGCTGGCGATGCTGCCGTTCGTGGAGACGCCCGCCGCCGGGGCCTGGCCGTATCTGATCGCCTCCGTCGTGGTGCACGTCGTCTACCAGGCCCTGCTCATGCGGTCGTTCACGCTCGGCGACTTCGGCCAGATGTACCCGATCGCGCGCGGCACCGCCCCGCTGGTGGTCACCGTCCTCGCGGCGGTCTTCGCCGCGGAACTCCCCGGCGCCCCGCAGCTGGCCGGGGTCGCGGTGGCCTCGGCCGGGCTGGTCGGCCTCGCGCTGTGGGGCATCCGGGGCAGCGGCGCCCCGCCGCACTGGGCCGCGATCACCGCGGCGGTCGCGACGGGCCTGGCCATCGCCTCGTACACGGTCATCGACGGCCTGGGCGCCCGCGCCTCCGGCACGTCCCTGGGCTTCATCGCCTGGCTGATGGTCGTCGAAGGGCTGCCGATCCCCCTCTACGCGCTGGCCACCCGGCGCGGCCGCCTCCTCGCCGAAGTGCGCCCCGAGGCCGTGCGCGGCCTGATCGGCGGGGTGCTGTCCTTCTTCGCGTACGGGCTCGTGGTGTGGGCCCAGACCCGGGCGGCGCTCGCCCCGGTCGCGGCACTGCGGGAGTCGTCGATCATCGTGGGCGCGGCCATCGGGGCGGTGTTCTTCAAGGAGCGGTTCGGTACGCCGCGCATCGCCGCCGCGGGGCTGATGGTGGTGGGGATCGGGCTGATGCTGCTCGGCTGAGGGTGAAGGCGGGGGCGGAGGCGAAGGTGAGCCGCCGTCACTCGCCGCGCAGCGCCCCGCGCAGCTCCTGGTTCCCGATCAGGATCCCGCCGTCGACGGGCAGCGTCACCCCCGTGATCCACGACGCGTCGCGCGACGCCAGGAACGCGACGGCGGCCGCGATGTCCTCGGGCCGGCCGACCCGGCCCAGCGGGTAGTGCCCGGCGGCCCGCTCCAACGCCTCCTCCCGGCCCTCCCAGTTGGGGGTGTGGACCGTGCCGGGCGCGACGAGGTTGACGCGCACGCCGCGGGCGGCGCAGTGCCCGGCCAGGGTGCGGGTCAGACTCGCCAGACCGGCCTTGGCGGCGCTGTAGGCGTGGTTGCCGAAGTCCTGTTCGCCGTTGACCGAGCCGATGTTGACGACCGATCCGCGCCCGCCGGCCGCGGCGAGGTGCGGCATGGCGGCCCGTACGCACCGGAAGGCGCCGGTGAGGGTGATGTCGAGGTCCTTGAACCAGGTGTCGTCCGGCTGGTCCTCGACGAGGGGCGCGTCGGGGTGGCAGGACAGGGCGTTGTTGACCAGGACGTCGAGCCGTCCGAAACGCTCCGCCGCGTGGGCCACGGCCGCCTCGACGGCCGTGCGGTCGCCGACGTCGCAGGCGAGCCAGTCGGCGGCGAGGCCGGCCGCCCGCAGCCCCTTGGCCGCCCGCTCGGCCCGCGCGCCGTCGAGGTCGGTGAGGAGCACCCGGGCGCCCTCGTCCGCGAAGCGGCGGGCGGTGGCCTCGCCGATGCCGCGTCCGGCGCCCGTGATCAGTACCGCGTAGCCGTCGAACCGTAGTGCCATGCGGCAAGCGATACCCAGCCGGGGCGGCGGCAAGCACCCCGGAACGGCGGGGCCGCCTGCCCCTCAGCCCGCGAGTGCCTTGCCGACCGCCCGGACGAGCGCCTGGGCGCGCGGGTCGGCGGTGACGTTCTTCTGCATGCCGTTGGTGACGTAGCCGAAGGCGGTGCCCGACTCGGGGTCGGCGAAGGCGAGGGAGCCGCCGCGGCCGGGGTGGCCGAAGGAGCCGGGGGCCAGCAGCGGGCAGGCCGGGCCGTGCAGCATGTAGCCGAGGCCGAAGCGGGTGCCCACCACGAGCACCTTGTCGGGCCCGGCGGACTCCTCCGTGCGGGCCAGGGTGAGGGTCGCGGGCGCGAAGAGCCGCCGTGCTCCGTCGACATCGCCGATCAGCGACGCGTAGAAGCGCGCGAGGGCGTCGGCCGTGGCGATGCCCGCGGAGGCGGGGAGTTCGGCGGCGCGGTAGGCGGGGTCGTTCTCGTCGGCCTGCGGGTCGATCGCGCCGAACGCGCGGCGGGTCAGGGAGCCGGGGTCGCTGTAGGCGTCGGAGACGGACCGCTTGGGGCGCATCCGAAGGCCGGGGGTGGCGGGCTCGGCGGGGGGCGCGATGTCGGCGATCCGGCCGACCCGGGCCCGCTCGGCGTCCGGCAGGCCGATCCACAGGTCCAGGCCGAGCGGCCCGGCTATCTCCTCGGCGACCCAGCGGCCGATGGACCGTCCGGTCACCCGCCGGACCAGCTCGCCGAGCAGCCAGCTGTAGGTCTGCGCGTGGTAGCCGTGGGCGGTGCCGGGCTCCCAGGCGGGCGCCTGCGCGGCGAGGGCGCGGGGGCCGCTGACGCCGTCGATGGCCTCGGCGGGGGTGAGCGGGGTGTCCAGGACGGGCAGCCCGGCGCGGTGCGAGAGCAGATGGCGGACGAGCAGCCGCTCCTTGCCGGCCGCCTTGAACTCGGGCCAGTACGTGCCGACGGGCGCGTCCAGGTCGACCAGCCCGCGCTGGTGCAGCAGCAGCGGCACGGCGGCGGCGACGCCCTTGGTGGCGGAGCGTACGACCTGCGCGGTGTCCGGGGTCCAGGGCTCGGCCGCCGCGTCACCGCAGGCCCCGTCGGAAGGTCCGTCGGCGTTCTTGGCACCGCCCCACAGGTCGACGACCTTGCGCCCGGCGCGGTAGACGACCACGGCGGCGCCACGCTCGCCCCGCCGCGCGAAATTGCCCGCGAAGGCGTCCCGGACCGGTTCAAAACCGTCCGCCACCGTGCCCTGGACGTCCACTGTTGCCTGCTCCCACTGTGCCGATCGCTACAAATCCCTCCACCATGGTGCAACGCGGTCGTCCATGCGCTTGGGCCGGGGGCCCTGAAACGTCATGTCCGGCTGATCCCGGTCAGCGGCTCACCCGCCGTTTCGTCCTCCATCGCCGGACGGGCTGATCGGCCCGTCCGGCGATGGAGGACACGGCACTGAAGCTCTACCGGCCCGGGACCACCACCGACCGGGGGTCGAAGCCGAACGGCAGCTCCAGCCGGTGGGCGCGCATCAGCTCCTCGTCGCAGAGCAGCTCCTGGGTGGTGCCGTCCGCCGTGATGACGCCGTCGCTGAGCACCACCGCGCGGGGGCACAGCTCCAGGGCGTACGGCAGGTCGTGGGTGACCATCAGGACGGTGACGTCCAGGGAGCGCAGGATGTCGGCGAGTTCCCGGCGGGAGGCCGGGTCGAGGTTGGAGGAGGGCTCGTCCAGGACGAGGATCTCGGGCTCCATGGCGAGGACGGTCGCCACCGCCACCCGCCGCCGCTGCCCGAAGGAGAGGTGGTGCGGGGGCCGGTCGGCGAAGGCCTCCATGCCGACCCGGGACAGGGCCTCGGCCACACGCGCGCGCAGCTCCGCGCCGCGCAGCCCGGCCGCCGCCGGACCGAAGGCGACGTCCTCGCGCACGGTCGGCATGAAGAGCTGGTCGTCGGGGTCCTGGAAGACGATGCCCACCCGGCGGCGGATCTCGGCGAGGTGCTTGCGGTCCACCGGCAGTCCCGCCACGCGGACGCTGCCCACGCCGCCGCCGAGGATGCCGTTGAGGTGCAGGACGAGGGTGGTCTTGCCGGCGCCGTTGGGTCCGAGGAGGGCGACGCGCTCTCCTCGTCCGACGGTCAGGTCGACGCCGAAGAGGGCCTGGTGCCCGTCGGGGTAGGCGAAGGCGAGGCCGGAGACCTCGAGGGAAGGAGGGGTCATGTCAGGGTCCGTCCGGTCAGGCAGACCGCGAGCGCGGCCAGCGGCAGCGCGGCGGCGTACGTCCACTGGGCACGCGTCGCCCGCACGTCGTCGATCACGGGCATGGTGCCGGTGTAGCCGCGGCTGAGCATCGCCAGGTGGACGCGCTCCCCCCGCTCGTAGGAGCGGATGAACAGCGCCCCCGCGGTCTTGGCCAGCACCCCCCAGTGGCGGACGCCGCGCGCGGTGAAGCCGCGGGATTCGCGGGCGACGCGCATGCGCCGCATCTCGTCGGTGATGACGTCCCCGTAGCGGATCATGAAGGACGCGATCTGGACGAGCAGCGGGGGCAGCCGCAGCCGCTGGAGGCCGAGCAGCAGGTCGCGCAGCTCGGTCGTGGCGGCGAGCAGCACGGAGGCGGCGACGCCGAGGGTGCCCTTGGCGAGGATGTTCCAGGCGCCCCACAGGCCGGACTCGCTGAGCGAGAGGCCCAGCACCCGCACCTGTTCCCCCTCGGCCACGAAGGGCATGAGCACGGCGAAGGCCACGAACGGCACCTCGATCAGCAGCCGCCGGAGCAGGAAACCCGGGCGCACCCGGGCCGTCGCGGCGACGGCGGCGAGCAGTGCCGCGTACGCGCCGAAGGCCCACAGTGCCTCGCGGGGGGTCGCGACGACGACCAGGACGAAGCAGAGAACGGCCGTGATCTTGCAGTGCGGGGGCAGCCGGTGCACGGGCGAGTGCCCGCGCACGTAGAGCTGGTGGCTGTGACCGGCGCCCATGTCAGGCGGTCTCGGCCGCGGCCGCCGCGGCCCGGTCGCGGCGGCGGCGGACCACCACCCAGGTGACGCCGGTGCCGACGAGGAGGGTCGCGCCGACGCCGATGACGCCGGCGAGGCCGCCGGAGATCCGGCCGTCGGTGATGTCCGCGACCTGGTAATCGGCGAGCGGGGAGTCCTTGGCGGCGTGCTCCTCGGTCTTGCTGTCGATGCCCTTGTCGTGGGCGACCTTCTCCAGGCCGTCGGGGCTGGCCGAGGCGTAGTAGCTGCCGACGCCGGCGAGCGCGAGGGCGGTGAGCAGGCCGGCGAGCGCGAAGCGGCGCGTGGAGCGGGCGGGCTCGGGGGTGCCGGGCGCCGGGGCGGCATCGGGCGCCGGGGCGGCGTCGGTCCCGGGTCGCAGGGGCGAGGTGCGCAGTTGGAGCGGCGCGGTGAGCCCCCGGGCGCCGTACACGAGGTCGGGCCGTACGGCGAGGACGGCGCCGACGGTCAGCGCGGTGATCGCCGCTTCGCCGATGCCGATCAGGACGTGCACGCCGGTCATCGCGGCGAAGACCTTGCCGATCGGCACGTCGGTGGTGCCGCCGAGGGCGTAGAGCAGGGTGAACGCGCAGGCAGCGGCCGGTACGGACACGAGCGCGGCCACGAAGGAGGCGGCGGTGACGGAGGAGCGCCGGCGGGGCAGCACCCCCAGCAGCAGCCGGAACAGTCCGTACGCGACGAGCGTCGTGACCACCGCCATGTCGGTGATGTTGACGCCGAGGGCGGTGAGGCCGCCGTCCGCGAAGAGCACGGCCTGCATCAGCAGCACCACGGATATGCAGAGCACTCCCGTGAACGGGCCGACGAGGATCGCGGCGAGCGCGCCGCCCAGCAGATGGCCGCTGGTGCCCGCCGCGACGGGGAAGTTCAGCATCTGGACGGCGAAGACGAAGGCCGCGACCAGTCCGGCGAGCGGCGCGGTGCGCTCTCCGCCGAGGCCGTCGGCGGGGGCGGTGCCGCCGAGTTCGCGCCGGGCGCCGCGCAGGCTGACCGCGACGGCCGCGGCGGCGACGGCGCCGGTCGCCAGGGACACGGGGGCGTCGATGAATCCGTCGGGTACGTGCATGCGGGGCTCCGCTCTGCTGGATCGTGCGGTCGGGTCGTCGGGGCCGTCGGGACATCGGGCATCGGACCGGGCGGCCCGGTCCGGGCCCGGTTCGTTCAGCCGTGAGCCACGCTGAAGTCGTCCGATGATAGGGGCCCTCTGCGAATACCTCGCAAGAGCGTGCGCACCGCTTCTGCACGCCCCTCGCCCGTCCGGGCCCTCCCCCGCAGCAGCAAAGGTGGCGAGAGCGGACATCTCCCCAAATGCTGAGGTCGGGAGGTACGTCACATGACCACGGCCACCGCACCAGCGGCGGAGGTACCCGCGGCCCCGCCCGCGCTCGGCCGCCGCCGGACGAATCTCGTCTTCGTCACGATCGTGCTCGGCATGCTGCTCGCCGCCCTCGACCAGACCATCGTCTCCACCGCGCTGCCGACGATCGTGGCGGATCTGGGCGGCGGCGGGCACATGGCGTGGGTGGTGACCGCCTACCTGCTGGCCGAGACGGTCTCGACGGTGCTGGTCGGCAAGTTCGGCGACCTCTTCGGACGGAAGATCGTCTTCCAGCTGAGTGCGGTGGTCTTCACGGGCGGTTCGGTCTTCGCGGGCGCCGCCGACTCCATGCCCATGCTGATCGCCGCCCGCGCCGTCCAGGGCGTCGGCGGCGGCGGGCTGATGGTCACCGCCATGGCACTGATCGCGGACGTCATCCCGCTGCGCGAGCGCGGCAAGTACCAGGGTGCCCTCGGCGCCGTCTTCGGCGTGACCACGGTCGTCGGCCCGACCCTCGGCGGGATCTTCACCGACCAGGCCACCTGGCGCTGGTGCTTCTACGTCAACGTGCCGGTGGCGATCGTCATGGTGATCATGGCGGCCCGGACGATCCCCGTCGTCCGCTCGGCGGTACGGCCGGTCATCGACTACGCGGGCATCGCCCTGGTGGCGCTCGGCGCCTCCGGCCTGGTCCTCGGCCTGGAGTGGGGCGGCAACGAGTACGCGTGGGGCTCGCCCGTCATCATCGGTCTCTTCCTGGGCGCGATCGCGCTGCTGGTCGCGTTCGTCCTGGTGGAGCGTCGGGCGAAGGAACCGACGCTCCCCATGCATCTCTTCCGCAACCCCGTCTTCACCATCTGCTCGGTGCTCAGCTTCATCGTGGGCTTCGCGATGCTCGGGGCGCTCACGTATCTGCCGACCTATCTCCAGTACGTGGACGGGGTGTCGGCCACCATGTCGGGCGTACGGGCCCTGCCGATGGTCGCGGGGCTGCTGGGCGCCTCCCTGCTCTCCGGCATCGTCATCAGCCGCACCGGCCGCTATCGCGTGTTCCCCATCGTCGGCATGGCCGTGATGGCCCTCGGCCTGTATCTGATGTCGACGATGGGCGCGACGACGGGCTCGTGGCTCGAGTCGCTCTACATGTTCGTGCTCGGCGCCGGCATCGGGCTGGCCATGCAGGTGCTGACGATCGCCGTGCAGAACACGGTGCCGTACCACGAACTGGGCACGGCGACCTCGGGCGTGACGTTCTTCCGCACGCTCGGCAGCGCCTTCGGCACGGCCATCTTCGGCACGCTCTACACCAAGCAGCTCCGGCCCAATCTGGAGGACGCGCTCATCCGCACCCCGGGAATCCCGCCGTCGGCGGTGCAGAGCCCGCAGGACCTCGCCCGGCTCTCCCCGGAACAGGCACGGCCCGTCATCGACGCCTACGCGGAGACGATCAACTACGTCTTCCTGTGGGTCGTGCCGGTCGCACTGGTCGGTTTCCTGGTGGCGTGGTTCCTCAAGGAGGTGCCGCTGCGCGACAGTGCCCGGGCCGGGGCGTCCGACATGGGCGAGGCCTTCGCGGCGCCGTCCTCGGCCGAGGCGGACCAGCAGTTGGAACGCGCGGTGGCGAGCGTCATGAGCCACGCCAAGGGCCGCCCGGTCAGCCGGGAGATCCTCGCGGAGTCCGGCAGTCCGCTCGGCCCCGCCGACGCGTGGACGCTGGGCCAGATCCACTGGCGCCACCGCATCCTGGGCGGGGCGTCCCTCAGCGCGGTGGCCGCCGCCCACCGGATGCCCCCGGAGGTCCTCGAACCGGCCTTCACCCGCACGGCCGAGGCGGGTTACGCCCGTCTGGACGGCGACCGGCTGTCCCTGACCCCGGCGGGCGAGGCGGAGATCGAACGCCTGAGCGCGGCCTGGCGCCACTGGCTCGACACCCGCCTGGAGGACTGGGACGTCACCGACCCCGAGGACCGCGCCCGCCTGGACCGCGCGCTGAACAACATGGCGGAACGGCTGCTGGAGGAGGACGAGGAGGAACGGGAACACCTGGCGGTGTAGCGAGGCGGGACTCCGGCAGGGGGCGCACCACCGCTGCGCGGCGGTGTCCTCAATCGCCGGACGGGCTTTCAGCTCGTCCGGCGATTGAGGACACGCCCGCAGGGCGCTCGCCGCCGCAGGCGCCGACCGGGTGGCAGCCGAAGCCACTAAAGCGCCGCGCGGCTCCCCGTGGAGACGGGGGCGGTGGCCGTGGCCGCGCGGGTGGCGGCGGTGGCGACCTGGTCGGCGGTCAGGACGTAGCCCGTCTCGGAGTTCGACGTGGAGCGGGCGAAGACGACGCCGTAGACCTTGCCGGTGGGGGTCAGCAGCGGGCCGCCGGAGTTGCCGGGGCGGACCGTGGAGCGGACGGAGTAGACCGTGCGGGTGGTGACGCCGTCGCCGTAGATGTCCTGGCCCTTGGCGCGGACCTCGTTGGCGACGGTGGCCGCCCGCAGGTCGAGGCCGCCGTTCTCGGGGAAGCCCGCGACGACCGCCGCGTCACCGCGCCCGGCGCCCTTGTCGAAGGCCAGCGCGGGCGCGTCCAGGCCGGGGACGTCGAGGACGGCCACATCGGTCCTCGGGTCGAAGTGGACGACCTTCGCCCGGTACGCCCGCCCCACGCCGCCCACCCGTACGGTCGGGTCGCTCACCCCGGCCACGACGTGCGCGTTGGTCATCACGTGGTGCGCGGCGTAGACGAAGCCGCTGCCCTCCTGGCCGCGCCGCCCGTCGCCGACGTCGGCGACGCCCTCGACCTTGACGACGCTGTCGCGCGCCGCGCGGGTCGCCGAGGCGGTGACCGCGTCACCGGACGGCTTGGCGACGCTGGTCGCTGGCTCGTTCTCGAAGGGGTTGAAGACCTGCGGGAAACCCGCGCCGGCCAGCGCGTCCGTGGTGCGGCTGAACCACGTGGGCGCCTGCTCGGGCATCGACTTCTGTACCGCGCCGAGCAGGGTGGAATCCTTTATCTCCTTGGTCAGCAGCGCGGAGTTCGCCGAGACGAGGACGCTCGCGGCCACCCAGCCGACCAGCAGTACCGCCAGGGAGTTGACGGCCGCTCCGCCGATGCCGTCGACGCCGCGCACGGGCGCCCAGGTCAGCCGGCGGCGCAGCCGCCAGGCGAGCCGCCCGGCCAGCGCGTGCCCGACCGCCGCGGGGAGCAGGACCACCAGGACGGCGACGACGGCCGCGGCCGTCGTCCCGGCATCGAAGGGCTCCAGGGCGTACGGCAGCGCCCAGACGCCGAGCACCGCCCCGCCGAGGAACCCGGCGAGCAGCACGGCGCTCGCGACGAGGCCCCGCCGGTAGCCGGAGACGGCATAACCGACGACGACCAGCAACAGAAGCAGATCGAGCAGGTTCAACGCGGGGAGCCCTTTCCGTCGTACGCGCCCCCCGATCGCGCCCACAGGTGTGGACTGGGGAAAACGCCCGTAGAAGGACCAACGGTTCCCTTTCGTGGCGTACGCCACATGCCGACCCCGGCGAGTGGACCCGATGGGGCGAACCGGAACGATGAACGGCGGCGGCGCTCGGGCCGGGGTACGAAAAGGCCCGGCGGCGGCCTCCTCGGTCATCCGGAGGCCGCCGCCGGGCGGCCCGCGCACGGCCCCCGTCCCCACGGGGTCGGCGCGGTCGCCGGGGCCGCCCGACCCGGTGGGTCGGACGGCCCCGGACGTTCGGGTCAGACGCTGACGGGCTCCCGCTTCGGGTCGGGGTCGGAGTCACGGTCGGTCAGCACGTCCGCGTCGGCGCCGAGCTGCTTCTGCAGGCCCTCGCCCTCGACGTCCACGTTCGGCAGGATCCTGCCGAGCCAGCCGGGCAGCCACCAGGCGGACTTGCCGAGCAGGGCGAGGACGGCGGGCACGATGGCCATGCGGACGATGAACGCGTCGAAGAAGACCGCGACGGCCAGGCCGAAGCCGATCATCTTGACCATCGACTCCGAGGAGCCGATGAAGCCCGCGAAGACGCTGATCATGATCACGGCGGCGGCGCTGACGACCCGGGCGCCGTGCCGGAAGCCGGTCACGATCGCCTGGCCGGGCCGCTCCCCGTGCACGAACGCCTCGCGCATCCGGGTGACGAGGAAGACCTCGTAGTCCATCGCGAGCCCGAACACGACACCCACCATGAAGATCGGCATCATGCTCATGATCGGCCCGGTCTCCTCGACGCCGAACAGACCGCCGAGCCAGCCCCACTGGAAGACCGCGACGACCGCGCCGAGCGCGGCGACCACGGACAGCAGGAAGCCGAGCGCGGCCTTGAGCGGCACGAGCACCGACCGGAAGACGACCATCAGCAGCAGGAAGGCGAGGCCGACGACGAGCCCGAGGTAGGGCAGCAGTGCGTCGTTCAGCTTCTGCGAGACGTCGATGTTCATCGCCGTCTGACCGGTGACCAGCACCCGTGCGTCGGCGTCCGCGGCGGTGGCCGCGCCCTTGTCGCGGATCGCGTGGACCAGTTCCTCGGTCTGCGAGCTGCTCGGCTTCGACTTCGGGATGACCATCACGATGGCCGTGTCACCGGCCTTGTCGAAGCTCGCCGGGGTGACCGGGGCGACGGCGGCGACGTTGTCCAGGCCCGCCACGGTCTTGGCGACGGCCTGCGCGGCGGCCTTGGGGTCGTCGCTGCCGGCCCCGTCGACGACGACCATCAGCGGGCCGTTGATACCGGCGCCGAAGCCCTCGGAGAGCAGGTCGTACGCCTTGCGCTGGGTGGTGGAGGTCGACTGCGCCCCGTCGTCGGGCAGGCCCAGTTCCAGCGAGGCGGCGGGGACGGCGACGGCCCCGAGCCCGAGCACACCGGCCACCAGCACCAGGGCCGGCTTGCGCAGCACGAAGCGGGCCCAGCGGGTGCCCATGTTGGGCTTGTCCTCGTCCTTCGCCGCACCCGGCTCGGCCTTGCGGTCCTTGCGGGCGAGCACCTTGCGGCCCGCGAAGCCCAGCAGCGCGGGGATGAGGGTGAGCGCGATGAGGACGGCGATGGCGACCGTACCGGCGGCGGCCATGCCCATCTTCGTCAGCATCGGGATGTTGACGACGGCGAGTCCGGCCAGGGCGATGACGACCGTGAGACCGGCGAAGACGACCGCCGAGCCGGCGGTGCCGACCGCGCGTCCCGCGGCTTCCTCACGCTCGCGGCCCTCGGCCAGCTCGGCGCGGTAGCGGGAGACGATGAACAGCGCGTAGTCGATGCCGACCGCGAGGCCGATCATCGTGGCGAGCGTCGAGGTGGTGGAGCCCAGGTCCAGCGCGGAGGCCAGGGCGGCGATCGAGGACACGCCGATGCCGACGCCGATGATCGCGGTGAGCAGCGGCATTCCGGCGGCGATCAGCGAGCCGAAGGTGATGACCAGCACGACCGCCGAGACGGCGATGCCGATGATCTCGGAGGCCCCGCCGGCCTCGGGTATCGCCTGGAGGGCGCTACCGCCGGTCTCCACGGTCAGCCCGGCGTCCCGCCCGTGCGTCGCGGCGCCCTTGAGGGTGTCGAGCGAGTCGTCGGTGAGGCTGTTGGCGTCGACCTTGTAGGTGACCGACACATAGGCGGTGGTGGCGTCCTTGCTGACGGCCTGTGCCTGGAAGGGGTTGACGGTCGAGGCCACCTGCGGGCCCGTCAGCTCGCCGACGGCCTTCTCGACCGTGGCCTTGTTCTTCGGGTCGGTGATCTTCTGGCCGTCGGGGGCCTTGAAGACGACGCGGGCGGCGGCGCCGTCCGCGCTCTGGCCCGGGAAGCGCTTCTCCAGCAGGTCGAAGGCGCGCTGCGCCTCGGTGCCCGGGATGGAGAAGCTGGTGCTGCCGGGGCTGGGTGCGGTGGCGGCGCCGACACCGGCGATCGCCAGCAGCGCCACCCATATGAGGGCGACGAGCCGGCGTCGCCGGAAGGCGAGACGGCCCAGTTTGTAAAGGAACGTGGCCACGAGGAGTTGTGCTCCCGTCGGGTCGAGATACGGAACAGGGCGTGGGGTACCAGCCCGACGACGAGAGCGGCGCGTCAGGTGGGTCGGTGGGGGTGTGGGTACTAGAGACCGAGTGCGGGGACGATCACGGCGTCTACGTACGCGGCGAGGAACTCCGCGTCCACCGGCCGGTCCTCGAGCAGCGGCTGGGTGATGAAGGCCCCGAACAGCATGTGCGGGACATAGCGCAGCGCGGGGACGTCCGGGGCGACCTCACCCCGGTCGATCCCGCGTTGCAGCATTGCGTTCAGTGCGGCGATCTCGGGCTCGACCAGCAGTTCACGCAGCGCCCGGAGCAGCTCCGGGTTGGTGTGGGCGGCGTGGCCGAGCCCCCGCATGAGGGCCGTGTCCTTCTCCATCTGAGCCTTGTCGGCACTGCACACCATCGCCTGGAGGTCACCGCGCACACTGCCGGTGTCGATCTCCCCCAGATGCACGGGTTTGCCGTGCCGCAGAGCGCTCGCGACCAGCTCCGGCTTGCCCTTCCACTGGCGGTAGAGGGTGGCCTTGCTGGAGCGCGCACGGGCCGCGACGGCGTCCATGGTCAGGGCGTCGTAGCCGACCTCGCGCAACAGATCGAGCACGGCGTCGTAGAGCTCTCCCGCTCGCTCGGACGTCAGCCGGGTGCGCCGCGCCGGTGGCTTGGGTGATTCCGTCGGCATGCCGCGCCTCCCTTCGGGTCACATTAAACGAAACGGTTTCGTACACCATGAGCGTACGCCGCGGGCGAGCGAAACGGGTTCGTTTCGATGGTGTTCTGCGTCACGAACCGAGTTGCCGCGGGGTGCGGGGCCCGAAACGATGGTCGGGTGAGCGATGCGTATCTGCGGTTCCCCCACCTCCACGGCGATCTGCTCTGTTTCATCGCCGAGGACGATCTCTGGGTGGCTCCGCTGTCGCCCGAGGGGGCGGGCGGCGACACCGGGCGGGCCTGGCGGCTGACCGTCGACCGGACGCGGGCGGGGCATCCGCGCTTCTCGCCCGACGGGCAGCACATCGCGT
Organism: Streptomyces netropsis; assembly: GCF_014203545.1. Taxonomy (GTDB): domain Bacteria; phylum Actinomycetota; class Actinomycetes; order Streptomycetales; family Streptomycetaceae; genus Streptomyces; species Streptomyces netropsis. The sequence goes on along the minus strand of NZ_JACHJG010000005.1, from coordinate 348,291 downwards.
TCACGAGCTGGCGCAGCCTCGACCCCGAGATCCATCTCGCGCCGGTGGACGGCGGCCCGGCCCGCCGGCTCACCTATTGGGGCAGCAGTGACACCCGGGTCTGCGGCTGGGCGCCCTCCGACCGCGACGGGGGCCATGACGTCCTCGCCGTCTCCTCGCACGGCCAGCCGTTCTCGTACTTCTCCTGGGCCTACCGGCTGCCCACCGACGGCAGCCCGGGCCTGCGGCTGCCGTGGGGCCCGCTGTCCGACATCGCGGTGGGCGAGCTCGACGGGGAGCACCGCACCCTGCTGCTCACGGGGAAGCCGCCGCACGAGCCGGCCTCATGGAAGCGCTACCGGGGCGGGGCGACGGGCCGGTTGTGGCTGCACGGGCAGCGGCTGGTGCCGGATCTGGGCGGGCATCTGGATGCGGCGATGTTCGTCGGCGGCCGGATCGCGTTCCTCTCCGACCACGAGGGCGTCGGCAATCTGTACTCCTGCCTGCCCGACGGCTCCGATCTGCGCCGGCACACCGACCACGCGGACTTCTACGCCCGGCACGCCTCCACCGACGGCTCACGGGTCGTCTACCAGTGCGCGGGTGACCTGTGGCTGGTGGACGACCTGGGCCCGGCGGCCACCCCGCGGAAGCTGGAGGTCCGGCTCGGCGGGCCGCGGGCCGGGCGGCGTACGTACCAGGTGCAGGCCGCGTCGCACGTGGACGCGCTGGCCGTGGACGCGACGGGCCGGGCGAGCGCGGTCAACGTGCGCGGCAGCCTGTACTGGCTCACCCACCGCGACGGCCCGGCCCGCACGATCGCCGACACCGCGGGCGTACGGGTCAGGCTGCCGGAGATGCTGGGGTCGACCGGGCAGGTCGCCTATGTGACGGACGCGGAGGGCGAGGACGCGATCGAGATCGCGCAGCTGCCGCGCGCGACCGGGCCGGCCGAGCCGCGCCGGCTGGCGGCGGGCCTGATCGGGCGGGTGCACGAGACGCTCGGTTCGCCGGACGGCGAGCTGCTGGCGGTCGCCGCGCACGACGGGCGGCTGCTGCTCGTGGACACCTCGCCCGAGGGGGACGGCGAGGTGTCCGAGCTGATCCGGTCCGTCAACGGGCCGGTGCGCGACCTCGCCTTCTCCCCCGACTCGGCGTGGCTGACGTGGTCGCACCCCGGCATCGGCCGTTCCCTGCGACAGATCAAGATCGCCCGGCTGTCGGACCGGATGGTCGTGGACGTCACCAACGGCCGGTTCGAGGACGAGCAGCCGGTGTTCACCCGCGACGGCCGCTATCTCGCCTTCCTCTCCTGGCGCGGCTTCGACCCGGTCTACGACGTGCACACCGGCGATCTGTCGTTCCCGCTGGGCTGCCGCCCCTATCTCGTGCCGCTGTCGTCGGCGACGCCCTCGCCGTTCGCGCTGTCGGCGGAGGGCAGGCCCGCGGCGGGCGGCCTCGACGCGGACGACGGCGGCGGTGACGGCTCGGTGATCGTGGAGGTGGAGGGGCTGGAGAGCCGGGTGACGCAGTTCCCGGTGGCCGCCTCCAAGTACTCGGCGCTGTGCCCGGTCAGCGGCGGCGGTCTGGTGTGGCTGCGCTGGCCGATCTCCGGCGCGCTCGGCGAGACGTTCGCCAACCCGGCCGACACCTCGGGCCGCCCGACGCTGGAACACTTCGACCTGGGCAAGGCCAAGCGCACCGAACTCACCAGCTCCGTCGACTGGTTCTCGGTCAGCGGCGACGGCACCCGGCTGGTGGTCAACGACGAGGGCGAGCTGCGGGCCGTCCCCGCCACGGACGTCGGCGACTCCGACTCGACCGTCTACATCGACATGCGGCGCATCCTGCACGACGTCGACCCGGCGGCCGAGTGGCGGCAGGCGTACGAGGAGGCGGGCCGGATCGTCCGCGCCTACTTCTGGGAACCGGACATGTGCGGGATCGACTGGGACGGGGTGCTGGACCAGTACCGGCCGCTGGTCGAGCGGGTCGCCTCCCCCGACGAATTCGCGGACCTGCTGCGCGAGGTCCTCGGCGAGCTGGGCACCTCGCACGCCTACGTCGCGGCGGCCCGACGCAACGAGGGCCCGCCGCACTACCAGCGCGCGATCGGCCTCCTGGGTGCCAACCTCACGCACCAGAAGGACGGCTCCTGGACCGTGCGGCGCATCCTGCCCGGCGACTCCTCGGACTCCAAGGCCCGTTCGCCGCTGGCCGGTTCGGGCATCCGCGAGGGTGCGGCGCTCACCCACGTCGACGGGCGGCCGGTCGACCCGGTCACCGGCCCGTACCCGCTGCTGGCGGCGGCGGGCGGCACCACGGTGGAGCTGACATTCCGCCCCGCGCCACCGGAGGAGGGGGCGGACGACGCCACGCCCCCGCCCGCCCGCCGGGTGGCCGTCGTGCCGCTGATCGACGAACGCCCGCTGCGCTACCAGGACTGGGTGACCAAGCGCCGCGCGGTCGTCCGGGAGTTGAGCGGCGGCAAGTGCGGGTATCTGCACATCCCCGACATGGGCGGCTCCGGGTGGGCGCAGTTCAACAGGGACCTGCGGATGGAGATGTCGCGCCAGGCACTGATCGTGGACGTCCGGGGCAACGCGGGCGGCAACATCAGCGAGCTGGTCGTGGAGAAGCTGACCCGCACGATCATCGGCTGGGACCTGACGCGCGGCGCCCAGCCGGTGTCGTACGCGAGCAACGCCCCGCGCGGCCCGGTCGTGGCGATCGCCGACGAGATGACGTCCTCCGACGGCGACATGATCACCGCCGCGTTCAAGCTCCAGGGCATCGGACCGGTGGTGGGCCTGCGCACCTGGGGCGGGGTGGTCGGGATGACCGGCCGGCACCGGCTCGGTGACGGCAGCGCGATCACCGTGCCGATGAACGCGGCGTGGTTCGACGCGTACGGCTGGGACGTGGAGAACCGCGGGGTCGAACCCGACATCGAGGTCGACCGCACCCCGCTCGACTGGGCGGAGGGCCGGCACAAGCAGCTGGACGACGCGGTGCGGGTGGCGCTGGATCTGCTGGAGCGCCACGGCTGTTCGAAGCCGCCGGCGGACTACTCGGCGGTCCCGAACCTGCGTCGGCCGAAGCTGCCGCCGCGCTGATCGCCTCGCCGATTCAAGCCGCGCACCGAAAAGGGCATGGGTAAGGGGCGCACCCCCGTGGGATGCGCCCCTTACCGGTACCGGTGGCTGCCTACCGGCGGTCGTCCATCTCGTCCTGGATGTCGTCGAAGGACCGCTGGCCCTGCTGGCGCTGCTCGTCCGCGCGCTGGCGCAGGCGCTCCTGCTCGCTCTGGCCGCGCTGGGAGGACTCGTCCTGCTTGGCCTGCAGCTTCTGCTTGGCCTTCTGGGCCTTCTCCTGCATCTCGTCCTTGATGCCCATGCTGGTTCACTCCTAGTGAGGGTGAGTGTTCGGAGCCGTCGAGCGGCCCCGAATCAGCGTGGCACGGGCCATCACGGCACGCATATCGTACGACTACGCTGCGCTATACCCCGGGGTTATCGCCCTGTTGACTGCCCTGCGCGGGCCTTCTCGTCGGCGGCGCCCCCGGCTCCCACCAGCCCGCCGCGCATCCCGGTCAGCCGCGGCTCGAAGCGCCGCATCTCGCGCTGTCCGCCGATCGCGAGGATGCCGGGCAGGTAACCGCGTACGGCCTGCATGCCGCGCAGCCACCCTTGCGCGTACACGTGCGCCGAGCGCCGCTCGATGCCCGCGACGAGCCGGTCGACGGCCGGGCCCAGCGGGTAGGTGCGGTTCGCGGGCCAGGGCAGCCGCTGCCGCAGCTCCCGCATCACCTCGTGCTGGTCGGCGCCGCGCACCATGTCGGTGTCGGTCCAGCTCAGATAGCCGACCCCGACCCGTACGCCCTTGTGGCCGACCTCGGCGCGCAGGCAGTGCGCGTACGCCTCGACGCCCGACTTCGAGGCGCAGTAGGCGCTCATCATCGGTGCCGGGGCGAGGGCGGCGAGCGAGGCGATCTGGAGCAGATAGCCCCGGCTCTCGGCCAGTACAGGCAGGAAGGCGCGGCCGGTGACGGCGCTGCCGATCAGATTGACCTCGACGACCCGGCGCCAGTCCTCGAAGTCGGCGTCGGCGAAGGGGCCGCCGGCGGCGACACCGGCGTTGGCGACGACGATGTCGACCTTGCCGAAGCGGGACTTGACCTCGCGGGCGACGCGGACCATCGCCTCGTGGTCGGTGACGTCGGCGTGCCAGTGCGCCGCGTCCTCGTACAACGATTCCGCGACGCGCCGGAGTTCGTCCGGTTCCAGGCCCACGAGGGCCAGCTTCGCGCCGCGCGCGGAGAGCTTGCGGGTGAGCAGCTCGCCGACGCCGCGGGCCGCGCCGGTGACGACGACGACCTGCCCCTCGAGACCGCCCCGGCGGCTCATCGGCCGGCCCCGGCCGCGACGGGAGCGCCGGGCGCCCGGCGCGGCATCCGCAGGAGCCGGTACTCGGCGAGGTCCACCCGGCGGGTGACCTTGCGGAACTCCGCGGTGGTGCCGGGCCAGAGGGTGGTGTTGTGGCCGTGCTCGTCCAGGTACCAGCTGTCGCAGCCGCCGGAGTTCCAGACCGTGCGTTCCATGCGGGTCCGGATCATCCGGGCCCAGGCGTTGACGGCCGAGGGGCGGGCGTCGAGCGCGGCTCTTCCACCGAGGGTGTCGAGCTGCCGCAGGTAGTCGGCCAGGTAGTTCAACTGCGCCTCGACGATGAGGATCAGCGAGCTGTTCCCGAGGCCGGTGTTGGGCCCGATGAGGGTGAGGAAATTCGGGAACCCGGCGGCGCTGGTGCCGCGCAGGGCCTTCATGCCGTCCTTCCACGACTCGGCGAGCGTGATGCCGTCCGCGCCGGTCACCCGATCGGCGATCGGCATGTCGGTGACGTGGAAGCCGGTGCCGAAGACGATGGCGTCGGCCTCGGTCTCCGTGCCGTCGGCGGCGACGAGCGTGGAGCCGCGCACCTCGGCGAGTCCGGACGCCACGACGTCCACATTGGGCCGGGCGAGGGCCGGGTAGTAGTCGTTGGAGAGCAGGACGCGCTTGCAGCCGATGCGGTAGTCGGGGGTGAGCCGGGCCCGCAGCGCCGGGTCCTTGACCGCTCGGCGCAGATGGGCCTTGGCGAGGCTCTCGACGAGGCCGAGTTGGTTCGGTCGCTTGGTGAAGAGGCCGACCTGCAACTCCCGCACCCCCCAGAGCAGTCCGCGCCGGGCCGCCCGGGTGGCGGGGACGTGGGTGTGCAGCCAGCGCTCGGCGGCGGTGATCCGGCGGTCGAAGCGCGGCAGGACCCACGGGGGTGTGCGCTGGAAGAGGGTGAGGCGCTCCACGTCGGGCTGGACGGCCGGGACGATCTGGGCGGCGGAGGCGCCGGTGCCGATCATCGCGACGCGCTTGCCGCGCAGGTCGTAGCCGTGGTCCCAGCGCGAGGAGTGGAAGACCTTGCCGGGGAAGGTGCCGAGGCCGGGGACGTCCGGGATCTTCGGGTCGGACAACGGGCCGGTCGCGGAGACGACGACGTCGGCGGTGAGGGGACCTGCGGCGGTGTCGATCTCCCAGCGCAGCTCGTCGGCGTCCCAGCGCATGGACCGCACCTCGGCGCCGAACCGCAGATGGGGCCGGAGGCCGAAGGTGTCGGCGACCCGCTCCAGATAGGCGCGTATGTGGGACTGGCCGGAGAAGGCGCGCGGCCAGTCGGGGTTGGGGGCGAAGGAGAAGGAGTAGAGGTGGGAGGGCACATCGCAGGCGCAGCCCGGGTAGGTGTTGTCCCGCCAGGTCCCGCCGACGCCGTCGGCCCGCTCCAGGACCACGAAGTCGGTGACGCCCTCGCGGCGCAGCCGCACGGCCGCCCCCAGCCCGCCGAAGCCGGCCCCGATCACCGCCACCCGTACGTGCTCGCCCTTACCGCCGACCATGCCGCCGCCTCCGGATCGACTCGACCGTGCCAGCAGTCACTGGCATGGTGGGGAGCGTAGGGCAGACGTTCGAGGAGCGATAGGGGGCAGGGGCAAGGAAGTTACCGCCGGTCGCACCTCTCGGCGGCCGGATGCCCAGGGCCTAGGCTGCGAGGGTGGCGAACGACGAGAGCGGTGGTGCGGGCACCCCCGGCGAGGAGCGCGAATTCCGCGTGGCGGAGCTGGCCGAGGCGGCCGGCATCACCGTCCGCACGCTCCGCTTCTACCGGGAGCGCAAGCTCGTCCCGCCGCCGCGCCGGGAGGGCCGCATCGCCTGGTACAACGGCCACCACCTGGCCCGGCTGCGCACCATCGCGGCCCTCCTGGACCGGGGGCACACCCTCGGCGGCATCGCCGAACTCCTCAGCGCCTTCGAATGCGGCCGCGACGTCGGTGACCTCCTCGGCCTCAGCGGCGCGATAGCCGCCCCCTGGTCCCGGGAATCCCCGGTCCGCCTCACCTCCGACGCCCTGGCCGGCCACTTCCCGGGCGAGGACACCGAGGAGAACCTGACGGCCGCCCTGGACCTCGGCTACCTGGCCGTGGACGGCGACGACCTCGTCCACACCAGCCGTCGCCTCCTGGACGCGTCAACGGCCCTCGTCCGCAACGGCGTTCCGCTGTCCGCCGTCATCGCGGCGGGCCGAGAGGTCCGCACCCACGCGGACGCCCTGGCCGACACGTTCACCACCCTGGTCCGCCGCCACGTCCTGGCGGACGTCCTCGCCCACGCGGCCTCGGGCGCCCCCCTCCCACCCGCCGAGATCGCCCGCGTCACGGAGGCCCTGGACCAGCTGCGCCCGATCGTGAAGACGGTGGTCGACGCGGAGATCTCGATGGCGATGGACCGCCGCGTCCGGGCGGAACTGGAGACCTGGCCGGCCCCGGCCCCACCGCCGCCGCCGGACTGAGCCCTCCCGGGAGCCGCCTCCCACGCCGCTCTGGTTTATTGACCCTCACACCGTGTCAGGGGCTGAACTCGGAGACATCATGTTCACCATCGGAGACTTCGCCCGGCACGGCCGCGTATCGGTCCGCATGCTGCGTCACTACGACGCCACGGGACTTCTGCCCCCGGCCCACGTCGACCCCGCCACCGGCTACCGGTACTACTCGGCTGCCCAGCTGGCCCGCCTGAACCGCGTCATCGCGCTGAAGGACCTCGGCCTGACCCTCCAGCAGGTCCGGCAGATCCTGGACGAGAGGGTCACCACCGAGGAACTGCGCGCCATGCTGCGACTACGACGGGCCGAGCTGGAGGACGCCATGGCCGCCGCGGCGGCGCGGCTGGTCCAGGTCGAGGCGAGGCTCCGGTCGATCGAGAGCGAGGGGCACATGCCCACGAACGACGTCGTCATCAAGGGCATCCCGGCGATCCGGGTGGCGGAGCTGACCGCGACCGCCGCGAGCTTCGAGCCCGAGGCCATCAGCCCGGTCATCGGGCCGCTCTACGACGAGCTGTTCCGGCGCCTGGACGCGGCCGGCGTCACGCCCACGGGGCCCGGTGTCGCCTACTACGAGGACTCCCCGGAGGGCGGAGGCAGGATCAGCGTCCACGCCGGCGTCCAGGTCGCGGCCCCGCTCCAGGACGGCGCCTTCCGGGTGCTCGACCTGCCGCCCGTCGACCAGGCGGCGACCATCGTGCACCGCGGCTCGATCGACACCATGCTGCCCACGGCCCAGGCCCTGGCCGTCTGGATCGACGAAAACGGTTACCGGTCGGCCGGATACGCGCGGGAGATCAACCTGGAGTGCCCGGACGACCGCGACGCCTGGGTGACCGAACTACAGGCACCGGTGACCAAGCCCTGACGCCCGGGACGGGCGGGCGTCAGGGCTGAGCCGACCCCGCCCGCACGACGCTCACGCGTGCGCGACGCGCTGATGCAGGCCCATGGCCACGATCACCGCTTCGGCCTGCGGACGATCACCGGCGTCCAGGGCGCGGACCCATGTGCGCTTGATGTCCCGGCACTCCGCACACGGATGACGCCGGGCCCCGGAGGCCGCCCACTGGCGCACCATCCCTTCGGTCACACCCGGTGCACCGCCCCCCACGTGCTGCGGTTGTTGGCCTCGGCCACGCGCGCGCTGAGCCTCTCCACCTGACTCAGAGGCCGGATGTCCACGGGAGCCACCTCCCACTCGACGCCGCCGCCGAGCGGGCGGAGCTGGAACCGGGGCCCTTCGTGGCCCATGACGATGCCTGCGCAGTCCCTGACAGTGTCGTGCACGAGGTCACCGGGCTCGGGCTCGTAGGTTTTCCCGGGCGGAGCCACCTGCCCCTCGTAGCTCCGGCGCGGCCGGACGTCGATACCGTGCGGGGTCACCCACAGGTGGTACGGGGAGCTCGGCTCCGGCTGCGGGGCTGCGGGAGCGGGGCCAGGAGGTTCACCGGCCCCGGACAGCGCTCTCACCCATCCGAACCAGCGGGCCATGAGGTCTCGCATATCGACGCTCCTTGTCAGCGGTCTCCGGGCCGGTCGGCCCTGCTCAAGGCAGGAGCTCGGTCCGTGGCGTCCCACTATCGATGCCCCTCAGGGGCGTATCAGCGCCATTCCACGGACAGTTGGGCCGTGACGGCGCTAGCGTGAAAACGTCCCAAACGTCCGGAGGGGAGCCCTTGAACACTGCCCTACGATCGGCTATGGCCGATGTCGGCCTCTCTCCTCGGCAACTAGCCGTACGGGTGGGGGTGTCGGGCAAGACGGTCGAGCGCTGGATCAGCGATCCCGAGCTGATCCCCCATCCCAGAAACCGCCAGGATGCCTGCGTCGCGTTGGGAGTTGACGAAGAGATGTTGTGGCCCAAGGCCGTCAAGGACCGCATCAAGACCGGAACGGACAGGGAGATCGTCCACAGCTACCCGTACCGGTCCGCCTGCCCGTCGACGGTCTGGGGCGAGCTGATCGAGAACGCGGCCGAGGAACTGTTCTTCGCGGGGTTCACGAATTACTTCCTCTGGCTGGACCAGCCCGACTTCGTCGGTACCCTGCGCCGCAAGGCGGAACAGGGCTGCCGGATCCGCTTCCTCCTGGGCGACCCGGAGGGGGAGGTCGCCCGTCAGCGCGAGCAGATCGAGGACGTCGCCCTCACGGTCTCGACGCGCATCAGGATCACCCTGGAACACCTGGGGAAGCTCGGGCCGGTCGAGGGACTGGAAACACGCTTCTCGGCACCGTCGGACGCGATCAATCACGTGTCCCTGTCGGTGTTCCGCTTCGATGACCAGGCCCTGGTCACGCCGCACCTCGCCCGGCTGGTCGGGCACGACTCCCCGCTGCTGCACCTGCACAACCAAGGGCGCACCGGAATGTTCTCCCGCTTCGCGGAACACACGGAGGAACTGTGGTCCAGGGGCACACCCACGCCGTGTCGACCGCTGGCGTGATCACGGCCGTGCTGACGCGAAGACCTGCAGCCTTCCATACGGACCATGCTTAGAAGTTTGTGCAAGTCAGTGGCGCGCCCCAGCCAATCCGGCGCAAGCTCGATCATATCGAATCCCACTCCAGGCATTGGAGGCACAGCATGACTCTCCACAGGCTGGGCAAGGACCCCGAAAGCCCCGACGGTAAGTCGCCCACTGTGTACTACGACGACCAGACAGACAACTACGTGCTTCAGGGATGGCGGGTCCTTGACGTGGAGCGTTTGACCCAGATGGACATCCCCGACCACGAGACTGTGATCGAGTTTCCGCGGCGGATGATGCGGTTCTTCCCGGAGGTGAACGGTGGCAGCTCCGACGCTTGAGGATCTCCTGCGCCGGTGCGAGCGCTCTGCTGTCCACCTGGAGACGCGCGACGGTTACATGCGCGACGATCCGATGTTCGTAGCGTGGCAGAAGGGGCACCGGGACGATCCAGCTGACCGGAATTCGTGGTGGCGCCCTTGGCTGAGCCTCATCCAGCAGACAACGGCCCGTGGGGTGGACGTGCGCCGGGCACGTGTCATCAGCGAACCAGTATCCGACTACGTGCAGTTCGAGTACGACGTCACGTTCTCCAACGTCGCGGCAGGCGAACAGGTTCGTTGGCTTCCTCGCCATCGCACTACCGACCTGGCGTTGCCCGGCAATGACTTCTGGCTGCTGGACGACACCCTGGTGATGGTTCATCACTTCGGCGGCGACGGGCAGTTCACCGGTGAGGAAGTCGCCACTGAACCCGCACTGGTCAAGCTGTGCACATCAGCGTTCGAAGCTGTATGGGAACGGGCGACGCCGCACGAGAAGTACCGGCCGGCCTGATCGACACATGCCCTCGTCGTCCAGCGTTCAGCAAGCCCGGCATGCACTCGGCCAGCGTCTGCGCGAGATCCGAAAAGATTCCGGTTTGACTGCGCGGGCGCTGGCTGCGCTCGCGGGGTGGCACGAGTCGAAATGCTCCCGAGTCGAGCATGGCCGCACCCTTCCTTCGGATGCGGACATCAGGTCCTGGGCAATGCACTGTGGCGTGCAGGAGCAGGCCGCCGACTTGATCGCGACCGCTCGCAATATCGATGGCATGTACGTGGAATGGCGGCGCACGGAGCGAGCTGGGCTGAAAGCCGTCCAAGAAGCCGCATTGCCGCTCTTCGAGCGAACCCACCGCTTCCGCATGTATCAGTCATGGGTGATTCCTGGCCTATTACAAACCGCCGCGTACACCACGGCTGTACTGAACACGATCGTGAGCCTTCGGCAAACCCCGGATGATGTCGCGGAGGCGGTAGCTGTCCGCATGGAGCGGCAGCACATTCTGCGGTCGGGCGACCACCGCTTCGCTGTCCTCGTGGAGGAATGGGTGTTGCACACCATGATCGGGGGTGCAGGCGTCATGGCTGGGCAGCTAGGGCATCTGATCTCCGTGGCTTCTTTGCCCTCCGTGAGCGTGGGAGTCATTCCCATGGGTGCTCCGCGCGGCTCAGGGTGGCCTGTCGAGTCGTTCACCATGTATGACGACGCCCAAGTGAACGTCGAGTTGGTCTCGGCACACCTGACCATCACCCAGCCACGAGAGATCCGCGACTACGCGGCGTCGTTCAACGAACTCTCTGCCATCGCCCTGTACGGCGCTCCGGCACGGTCGCTGATCACCGCGGCCATCGACGCTCTCGGATGACCCATTGCAAGTCCGCGCATGTTTATTGAGGCTGCCCAGGCTGCGTTTCTAGGGTCGTCGGCATGGATCGGACCACCGAGACCCGTCAAACCGCCTGTGACGAGTGCTTCCGGCTGACCGCCGAAATGGCCAAGGCACGGGACGACCGGAACAGGAGCCGGGAGACGGACGTGACTGTCTTGACGCGCCGCCACCTGGCGCAGTGCCACGGCCCGACGAAGGACGGTCGATGAGCGCGCTGAAGGCTTGGGGCGAATGCGTCATCTGCAAGGTGCAGGGGGCGGTAGACCCCCGCCCGGTCGTCCGCCGGGCTTGGAAGGCCGGGCGGCGCACCACCCGCACCAGGACACGGGGGCGGTCCCTGTGTCGGCACAGTGCCGGTCCGGAAGGAGAGCGTGAAAATGGGCAAGAAGAGCGACGACGAGTGGGACCCGAACGACAACAGGGACCAGGTCACCGACCCCGATACGCAGGTCTCCCAGAACGGTAACGTCTACAGCAGCATGGCCGATGACGAGGAGCGCGAAGGGAAGTAGCGCATGATCCACGGCGAGCACCTGGCGAGGGACCTGCGGCGTGATCACGGCTTCGTGCACATCGGGCGCACCAAGGACGGCAACGCCGTGATCATGCGCAAGGGCGACCGTTGGACGGTCGTGCCGCTTCGGTTGCTCACCAGTGAGGCCGTGGACACCATCAAGGCCCAGGCCGGAGTGGGCCTCGCCTGAGCCGGACGGCCGTGGCTCCGCCCGCGTTCCTCCCCCGAGAGGCGCGCGGGCGGGGCAGCCGGGACTCAGCGGTCGAAGACCGCCGTCACCGGTGCGTGGTCGCTCCACCGCAGGTCGTGCGTCGCCGCCCGCTCCACGACCGCCTTGAGCGCCCGCTCCGCCAGGCCCGGCGTCGCGACGAGGTAGTCGATGCGCCACCCGGAGTCGTTGTCGAAGGCGCGGCCCCGGTAGGACCACCAGGAGTACGGGCCCTCCACACCCGGGTGGAGGGCGCGGACCACGTCCGTGTACTCCTCGAAGACCTTCGTCAGCCACTCCCGCTCCTCGGGGAGGAAGCCCGCGCTCTTGCGGTTGGCCTTCCAGTTCTTGAGGTCGGCCTCGGTGTGGGCGATGTTCCAGTCACCGCAGACCAGCACCTCGCGCCCGTCCGCCGCGGCGCGGGCCTTCAGGCCCACCAGGTACGGCAGGAACTCCGCCATGAAGCGTTCCTTCTCGTCCTGCCGGTCCGTGCCGACCTCGCCCGAAGGGAGGTAGAGGCTCGCGACCGTGACGCCGGGCAGGTCGATCTCCACGTACCGGCCGCTGCCGTCGAACTCCGCCGAGCCGAAGCCGACCCGCACCCGCTCCGGCTCGCGCCGGGAGTAGACGGAGACGCCCGCGCGGCCCTTGGCCGCCGCCGGGGCGTGCACGGTGTGCCAGCCGGCGGGCTCGCGCACCTCGTCGGGGAGCTGGTGCGGCTCGGCGCGCACTTCCTGGAGGCAGACGACGTCGGCTTCGGTCTGCGCCAGCCAGTCGACGAAGCCCTTCTTGGCGGCGGCGCGGAGGCCATTGACGTTCACGGTGGTCACGGTGAGCATTCCGGCACGATACCGACCTCTGAGACACCCCTGCCGCACTCCGCCCGTACGACCTTACGATTTCCGGATGCAGATCGTGACCGCCGCGTACGACCATCCCGATGCCGTGAAGCTCAATGACCAGGTGCAATTGGAGTACGCGGAGCGATACGGCGACGGTGATCTCACGCCGTTGGACCCGTCGCAGTTCGCCCCGCCGCGTGGCCTGTATCTCATCGCGTACGACGCCGACGGCACCCCCGTCGCCACCGGCGGCTGGCGGGCGCAGGAGCGCAACGAGGAGGGGTACGCGGACGGGGACGCCGAGCTGAAGCGGATGTACGTGGTCCCCGAGGCGCGCGGGCTCGGGCTGGCGCGGCGGATCCTGGTGGCGCTGGAGGACAGCGCGCGGGCGGCGGGGCGCAGTCGCATGGTGCTGGAGACCGGCGACCGGCAGCCCGAGGCGATCGCCCTGTACCTGTCGAGCGGCTACGCCCCGGAGGTGCCGAAGTTCGGGCTGTACCGCGGCTACGACAGCAGCCGCTGCTTCGCCAAGCCGCTCGTCCTGCCGAACGGCTGACGGCGTCCTACGAGCGCCCCTCGGCCATCGCCCGTTCGACCTCCTCGCGCACCCGGTCCGCCGGGTAGCGCGTGGAGGCCGCGCCGTACGGCGCGAGGATGTCGTCGACGATGTCCGGGCCGTTCTCGTCGAGCTCGGCGACCAGGACCGTGCTGCCCGGCGGCACCTCGGCGGCGAGCATCTCCAGCGCGGCGTTGTCGGCGGTGGCCTCGCGCGCGTCGCGCACGCCCCCGATCAGACCTCCCGCGCCGAATCCGATCATGATGCCGAGCGGGCCGCCGAGGATGCCGAGGAGCCCGCCGATCAGGCCGCCCACGGCGAAGGCGCGCGCGGTGCCGGTGTTGTCGACGGCGTCGGGGAAGTCGAGGGTGCCGTCCCCGTCCCGGGCGATCACCGCCCCCTCGCGCAGCCTGATGTCGTCGTCGGCGTGCGCCTTGCGCAGCGCGTCGAGCGCCCGGTGGCCCGCTTCGGGCCCGTCGACGTTCATGAACAGGACGTTCTCGTCCATCTGTCGCTCCCCTCTTCCGAAGGCTTCTCTTCTTCCGGTCTTCTTCCGAACGCTTCCACTCTTGGGGCTGCCGCCCGGACGCGCACGTCAGCTGTCGCCCTGCCCGGCCACCGACGCCCGCAGGTCCAGCGTCGCCTCCGCTCCCCCGCCCTCCGGGTTCGCGAACGCCAGCCGCGCCCCCAGCACCCGTGCCTGTCCCGCCGCGATCGTCAGCCCCAGGCCGAGCCCCGAACCCGAGCCCGTACGGAACCGCTGCGGCCCCCGCGCGAGCAGGTCCGGCGGGAACCCCGGGCCCTTGTCCCGCACCCGGACGACACCGGCGTCGACCTCCACGACGACCGGCGCGCTGCCGTGCCGGAAGGCGTTGGTGACGAGGTTGGCCAGGATGCGCTCGACGCGCCGGGCGTCGGTCTCGACCACGCAGTCGCGCTCGATGTGCACCTCCGCCGCTTCCCGGCCGTCCGTGACGACCGTGCCGACCGCCCGCCGCGTCAGCTCGCCCAGCTCCCGTACGTCCGTGTCGGCGCGCTCGGCGGAGCCGTCCAGGCGGGCCACCTCCAGGACGTCCTCCATCAGGCCGCGTACCCGCTGGGCGCGTTCTCGCACCATCTCCGTCGGCCGGCCCGGCGGCAGCAGCCCGGCGGCGGCGATCAGGCCCGCGACGGGGGTGCGCAGCTCGTGTGCGATGTTGGCGGTGACCTCGCGCTCGGCCTGGAGGCGGGCGGAGAGGGCGTCGGCCATGGTGTTGACGGCGATGGTCAGCCGGGCGATCTCGTCCTTGCCGCCGCGCGGGCGGAGCCGGGCGCTGTGGTCGCCCCGGGCTATCCGCTCGGCGATGCGGGCGGAGGCGTTGAGGCGGCGCCCGGCCACGGTCGCCAGCGTCACCCCGACGACGCCCGCGAAGGCGGTGCCGAGGCCGCCCGCCAGCCAGAGGACCTCGTCGAGGTCCCGGAGGTTGCGGGTCTGGCGCTCGTAGGGGTGTCTGAGGGCGATGATGTCGTCGCCGACACGGCTGGCCGCCCACAGGACCGGGCGGCCGCCGCTGCGGTCCAGGTAGGTGGCGCGTCTGCCGCGTTCGGCGGCCTCGCGCAGCGGCTCGGGCATGCGCTCGGGGTTCAGGAGCGCGCGGCGCCGGTCGGGGGTGCGGTGCCGGTCGACGCCGGCGGCGTGGTCCTCGACGGCCGTGCCGAGCCGGGCGTCGAGGGTCTCGCGGGCGGTCTCCAGCTGGTTCACGGCGGTGCGGTGGTGCACGACGAGACCCATGATGACGGCGACCAGGGCAGCGGTGGCGGTGATCACCACGCCGATCTTCGTACGCAGTCCCATGGGATCGGGCTCCTCGGCGGGTCGGCTCGGCGTTCGGTTCTGGGATCAGCTCGGGGTCGGCTCGGGAATCAGCTCTGGAATCGGCTCGGGGATCAGCTCGGGGGCGGTCGGGGATCGGCTCCGGGTCCGTCCTCGGTCAGCCCTGGGGGACGAGGAGCCGCAGGTCGCGCAGCTCCTCACGCTGCTCGGGCGGTAGTCCCCGGGCGCTGACCGTGGCCCGGCTGTAGTAGCCGACGCGGTCGTGCCGGACGAGCCCGGTGAACGTGATCTCGGCCTTGACCGGCTTGTCGCGGCAGGCGGGTGCGCACCGGGCGCCCGCCACCTCGCCGGTCGCCTCGGCCGCCGGCCCGCCCCAGGTCCGCCAGCGCAGTCCGGTGAGCGTGACGTCCTTGCCGATGTCGAAGGACTCCGGCCGTCGCAGCCGCGGCTTCGGCCCGGCCTGGGCCACGAAGACCGGGCCGCTGGTGACCGAAGGGCTCTGCGCGGGACCGGACACCTTCAGCCCTCCGGGGTCGGCGCACCCGCACAGCGACGCGCCCAGCAGCCCGCCGGCGAGTGCCAGGACGCCGACGGTCGCGGTGAGTGGTCGCACGGGGTTCCTCATGCCGATGGGACGGAGCGGGCTGATGCGAGCTGTCTGAACTGCGGTGCGTCGATCACGCCCCGCAGGTTGGTCACGTCCCGTGGGGCCATTCGTGCCAAATGTAACCGGCGTGGCTGGATTGCCGCCCGTGCCCTTGGCCCCGTTCGTTCGTTTGCTCATAGGATCTTCGCGCTCAAGTGGTCCAGTCCAGTCGCCGCAGTGCCATGGTGGAGGTCACTCATGCACATCGCCCGACGTTCGATCCTCGGCGCCCTCGCGGGAACCGCCGCCCTCACCGCGGCGGGCGCACCCGCCGCCTCGGCCGCATCCGGAGCCATGGGATCCGCGGCTGCGAGCACAACGTCCGACCGGTCGGCGGCCCAGGCCGCACCCCCGGCCGCCGCGAGCGACGCGGCCGCGGCGGCGCTGGCCCGGCTGCTGCCCCGCCACCACGGCCAGGTCACCTTCCGCACCGTCCCGCCCAAGAACGGCGTGGACGCCTTCCGGGTCTCGGGGCAGGAAGGCGCGATCCTCGTGGAGGGCAGCACTCCGGCCGTCCGGCTGACCGGCTTCCACTGGTACCTCAGACATGTGGCGCACGCCCATTTCTCCTGGACCGGCGCGCAGACCGACCTCCCCGACCGCCTCCCCGGCGTGCGTACCCCCGTCGTCCGGGCTTCGAACGTCAAGCACCGGTTCGTCCTCAACGACACCAACGACGGCTACACCGGCCCGTACCAGGGCTGGGCGTACTGGGAACGCGAACTCGACGTCCTGGCGCTGCACGGCTTCAACGAGGTGCTGGTCTACGCCGGCGCCGACGCCGTCTACCACCGCACATTTATCGAACATGGTTACAGCGACGCCGAGGTCCGCCGGTGGGTTCCCGGGCCGGCGCACCAGCCGTGGTGGCTGCTGCAGAACATGTCGGACTTCGGCGGCCCGGTCTCCCGCGGCCTCCTGGACCAGCGCACCGCGCTCGCGCAGAAGATCGTGCGGCGGCTGCGCGAGCTGGGCATGACCCCCGTCCTCCCCGGCTACTTCGGCACCGTGCCGCCCGGCTTCACGAGCCGCGAGCCCGGCGCGCGGGTCGTCCCCCAGGGCGACTGGGGCGGCTTCCCCCGCCCCGACTGGCTCGACCCCCGCACGGCCGCCTTCGGCCGGGTCGCGCGGACCTTCTACAAGGTGCAGCAGGAGCTGTACGGCGCGACGTCGATGTACAAGATGGATCTGCTGCACGAGGGCGGCAAACCCGGGAACGTCCCCGTCGGCGACGCCGCCCGGGCCGTGGAGAAGGCCCTGCGGGCCGCGCACCCGGACGCGACGTGGGTCATCCTCGGCTGGCAGGACAACCCCCGGCGCGAGATCATCCAGGCCGTCGACAGATCCCGGATGCTCATCCTCGACGGGATCTCCGACCACTACCCCAACGTCACCGACCGGGAAGCGGACTGGTCCGGCACCCCGTACGCCTTCGGCTCGATCTGGAACTTCGGCGGCCACACCGCGCTGGGCGCCAACACCCGCGACTGG
The DNA here is from genome assembly GCF_014203545.1 of Streptomyces netropsis. Lineage (GTDB taxonomy): Bacteria > Actinomycetota > Actinomycetes > Streptomycetales > Streptomycetaceae > Streptomyces > Streptomyces netropsis. The sequence goes on along the minus strand of NZ_JACHJG010000005.1, from coordinate 331,151 downwards.
GCCGACCTCTACGAGCGGTGGCGCACGAAGGACGGCAGCGCCCTGACGGGCATCGCGCTGATGCCCGAGGCCGCCGACAACAACCCCGCCGCCCTCGCCCTCTTCAGCGACCTGCCCTGGACGCAGGGCCGGGTCGATCTGACGGACTGGTTCCGCCAGTGGCCGCACTACCGCTACGGCGCCGCCGACCCCCAGGCCGTCGGCGCCTGGGACGTGCTGCGCCGCACCGCCTACGGCACCACCCGCGCCGACGGCTGGAGCGAACCGGCCGACGGCCTCTTCGGCGCCCGCCCGGACCTGGCCGCCAACCGCGCGGCCAGCTGGTCGCCCAAGCAGCTGCGCTACGACGCCGCGGAGTTCGAGAAGGCGCTGCCCCAACTCCTCGCCGTGGCCCCCACGCTGCGCCGGAGCACGGCCTACCGCTACGACCTGCTCGACGTCACCCGGCAGACCGTCTCCAACCGCGGCCGGCTGCTGCTTCCGCGCGTCAAAGCCGCCTACGACGCCCGCGACAAGCCCCTCTTCCGCGACCTCACCCGCCAATGGCTGGACTGGATGACCCTTCTGGAGCAGGCCGTCGCCACCGACGAGCGCCATCTGCTGGGCCGCTGGATCGCCGACGCCCGCGCCTGGGGCTCCTCCGCCGCCGAGCGCGACCGCCTCGAATACGACGCCGTGTCCCTGCTGACGACCTGGGGCCCGCGCGATGCGGCGACCCGCGGCAAGCTGCACGACTACGCCAACCGCGAGTGGTCCGGGCTGGTCGGCGGGCTCTACCGGCTGCGCTGGAAGACGTACTTCGACGAACTGGAGGCGGCACTGGCGGCGGGCCGGAAGCCGAAGGCCATCGACTGGTTCGCGCTGGAGGACCGCTGGACCCGCCGTCACCCCGGCTACTCCGCGAAGCCCACGGGTGACATCGTCCGCATCGCGCGCACGGTGGCGAACAAGCTGTAGCCACGGTCCCCGCCGCGCGGCGGTGTCCTCAGCCCCATCAAGCCCGTCCGGCGTTTTTCAGGACGCGCCCGCAGGGCGCCCGCAGCCGGCAAGGCCATGGCGCAAACCGTGGGGTCACTGTCGTTGACGCCACCTCACGGCAGCCGCAGGCTGAAACCGTGGATCAGCAACGCATCGTTTTCGTCGCTTTCGAGGGGTTTCAGCTCCTCGATCTCACCGGGCCGTTCGAGGTGTTCCAACAGGCCGCCCGGCTCCGCCCCGGCTACTCCTGCGAGACCGTGGGACCGGCCGCGGGGCTGGTGCGGTCGAACAGCGGGCTCCGGGTGCACGCCGACCACGGCATCGCCGATCTGGACCCGCTCGGGATCGACACCCTGGTGGTGGCCGGTGGCAGCGGGGTCGACGAGGCCCGCGGGGACCCGGCGCTGGTGGCGTGGATCGCCGCCGCCGGCGCCACGGCCCGTCGGGTGGCCTCGGTGTGCAGTGGCGTGTTCCTGCTCGCCGCCGCCGGGCTGGTCGCCGAGCACCGGGTCACCAGCCACTGGAGCCGCGACGGCCAACTCCGGCGGGAGTACCCGGAGCTGGCCGTCGACACCCATCCGATCTTCATCCGCGACGGCCGGGTGTGGACCTCGGCGGGGGTGACCGCCGGGATGGATCTGGCGCTCGCCCTGGTGGAGGACGACCACGGGCGGGAGGTCGCCCACGCGATCGCCCAGGAGCTGGTGCTGTTCCTGCGCCGACCGGGCAGCCAGGCGCAGTTCAGCGTGCCCCTGTGGTCGGCCCAGCCGTCCACCGACCCCATCCGGGCCGTGGTGTCGGCGGTCCACGCCGACCCCGGCGGCCCGCACTCCATCGGTGATCTGGCCGCCCGCGCCGGACTCAGCCCCCGCCATCTCCAGCGGAGGTTCACCGCCGAGCTCGGCGTCCCGCCCGCCGAGTACGTCGAGCGGGTCCGCATCGAGGCCGCCCGGCGCGCGCTGGCCGAGGGCGACGCCCCCGTCGCGACCATCGCCCGCCGCTGCGGCCTCGGCAGCGCCGAGACCCTGCGACGCGCGTTCCACCGCCATCTCGGCGTCCCGCCGTCCGACTACCGCGACCGGTTCCGGTCGTCGAAGGAGCACGCATGACCACCTACGGCCTATTGATCTTCGAAGGCGCCGAGGAGCTGGACTTCACCGGGCCGTGGGAGGTGTTCACGGCCTCCTCGATGCTGCGCGACCGCGCCGACACCGTGGTCCTGATAGCCGAGCGACCCGGCCCCGTCCGCTGCAACAAGGGCATGCGGGTGCTCCCCGACCACACCTTCGGCGACCATCCGCCGCTGGACGTGCTCCTGGTCTCCGGCGGCAACGGCACCCGCCACCAGGTGCACAACCCCGCACTGATCGAATGGATCACACGGACGTCCGGCGATGCCTCCTGGGTCACCGGCGTGTGCACGGGCGCCCTCCTCCTCCACGAGGCCGGCCCGGCCCGCGGCCGACGGGTCGCCACCCACTACGCCTTCGAGGACACCCTGGAATCCCGCGGCGACGTCACCGTCGTCCGCGACGCGCGCTACGTCGTGGACGGAAACCTGATCACCAGTCAGGGCGTCTCGGCCGGGATCGACATGGCGCTGTGGCTGATCGGCCGGATCCACGGCCGCGAGCACGCCCGCGCGGTCCGCCGCTACATCCAGTACGAGCCCGCCCCGCCCTACCTCTCCGACGAACCGCTCCTCGCCCAAGGAGCGTGAGGCCGCACCCCGGCGACCGTCCCCCAACAACCCCCACAACGACGGAATCCCGCCCGATCGTGATGATCGGACGGGATTCCGTCTGTGCTGTGGACCTGAGGGGATTCGAACCCCTGACCCCCTCGATGCGAACGAGGTGCGCTACCGGACTGCGCCACAGGCCCTTGCAACGAGTGAAACTCTAGCACCTCCATCCGGGTGCTCGGAAATCCGCTCACCGGCCGCTCCCCCGCTGGTCAGCGGAGGTGGCGGGAGGTGACCGCCGTCACTCGTTGGCCGCGCGCGGGCGGTCGTCGTCGGCGTACTGGTCGAAGAGCGGGGTGCGCCCGCGCTCGCGGGGGCGGCGGCGGGAGCGGCCGCCGCGGCGCTCCTCGGCGGGCTTGCGACCGGCGGCCGGCTCCGCGGTACTGGAGCGGGCGGAGCTCCAGGTGTCCGGGGCGCCGAGATCGGCCGAGCCGGCCGCGCGCGGGGCGACCGGCGCGGTGACGTACGTCGGCAGCGGTACGGGCACGGGCTCCCAGCCCTCGCCCGTGCCGCGGTCGCGGTCACGCTGCTGGTCGACCCACTCGGCGTGGTCGGTCTGCTCGACGAGCGCGCGACGGCCCGCGCTGTGCGCCGAGGGCTCGGGCTGCGCCGCCGGCGCGGGCGCCGCGGCGGCCTCGGGGTCAACGGGGGCGGCGGCGGTCGCGGGGTCCGGCGCCGCCGGACGAGGGTGGGGTCGGCCCTCACGGAGCCGCTGCGCGGCGAGTTCGGCGCGGCGCTGGTCCATGGTGAAGGCGAAGCGGCGCTTCTCCTGGACCCGCAGATAGACGATGTACGCGCTCAGCAGCGCCGCCGGCACGGCCGGCGCCCACAGGAAGGCCAGACCGCCGACGCCCGCGACGATCGCGCCGAGGGTGAAGGCGAGGAAGAGCAGCACGGTGGTGCGCCGCCGCCGCGCGAGGACCTTCGAACGCCGGGCGCGCTCGGCAGCCGAGGGCATCGGGGTGGGCGAGGGCGCGCCGAAGGACCGGACGTCGACCATTTCGGTCGCCGCGTCCGGCGCGGGCGCGCGAAACTCCGGCTCCGCCGGGTCGGCGGAGGCCGGCGCGTCGTCGGTCGCGCGCACTTCCAGGTCCTTGGCGTAACGGCGCTCCATGCCCGCCCGTCCGGACAGCAGCCGGATGGCCGTGCTGAAGCGTTCCGTCGGACGGGCTTCATTGAGCTCGTCCTGCCTACGGAGCCACATCGGCACCAAGTAGGCGGCCCAGGCCCCGACGATGACTGCGTAGATGAGGCCGCTGCTGCTCACACTTCACACCGTAGAGGGGACCGCACATGGGATTCCGCCAATTGGCCCGGTGTGTCGCACGATCCGGCTGATATCTCGAACTTTTTTTGTGATTGTTGAGCGCGAAGAGCGTCGAATACCGTCAATTGACAGTCAAATTCGAACGTTTATTCAATTACTCGGGAGCTGTCGGCTGCCCGGACCGCGCGGGTCGCCGGGCTCGGCCGGCCGGACGCGGTGCCAGCGGGCCAGCAGCCCCTCCCCCGTCTCCTCTGCGGTCAGGACGTAGACGAGGTGGTCGCGCCAGGCGCCGTCGATGTGCAGATAGCGCGGGCGCAGTCCCTCCTCGCGGAATCCGAGTTTCTCCACGACCCGGCGGCTGGGCAGGTTCTCCGGCCGGATGCACACCTCGACCCGGTGCAGCCCGACCGCGCGGAAGCAGTGGTCGACGGCCAGGGCGACGGCCGTCGGCATGACGCCCCGGCCCGCGACGGCCCGGTCCACCCAGTAGCCGACGTGGGCCGAGCACATCGAGCCCCAGGTGATGCCGGCGACGGTCAGCTGCCCGGCCAACTGCCCCCGGTACTCGATGACGAACGGCAGCATGCGCCCCGCCTGGGCCTCCGCCCGCAGATGGCGGACCATCTGCCGGTAGGTGGGACGCCGGGCGACCGTCCCGCCGGGCGGTGGCGGCGGGACGGTCGCCTCCCAGGGGCGCAGCCAGTCGCGGTTGCGTCCGTTGACCTCCCGCCAGTCCCGCTGGTCACGCAGCTTTATGGGGCGCAGGACGACGTCGCCGTCCGCCAGCCGGGCGGGCCACCCGGCGCTCAGCTGGGGCTCCCGGCCGGTCTCGGGTGGTCCCCGCCGTGGATCTGGTCGACGGCGTGGACCAGCAGCCGCTCCAGTACGGCGAGCCCGTCGCGGACCCCGCCCGTCGAACCGGGCAGGTTCACGATCAGGGTGCGGTCCGCCACCCCGGCGAGCCCCCGGGAGAGGGCGGCCGTGGGGATCTTCTTACGGCCCTCGGCCCGGATGGCCTCGGGGATGCCGGGGATCTCGTAGTCGAGGACGCGGCGGGTGGCCTCCGGGGTGCGGTCGGTGGGCGAGATGCCCGTGCCGCCGGTGGTCAGGACGACGTCGTACGCGCCGGCCACCGCGTCCCGCAGGGCGGCCTCGACGGGGTCGCCGTCGGGCACCACGCGGGGGCCGTCGACGGTGAAGCCCATCCGGGCCAGGCCCTCGGCGAGGATCGGGCCGCCCTTGTCCTCGTACACCCCGGCGGCGGCGCGGTTGGAGGCGGTGACGACGAGCGCGCGGCGCGTACCGGAGGTGCCGCTCATGCCGTCTCCCCCGCCGCCGGGGCCCGCAGGTAGGTGCCGGACTTCCCGCCGGTCTTCTCCTCGACCCGGACGTCCGTGATGACGGCGTCCTTGTCGACGGCCTTGATCATGTCGACGACGGTCAGGGCGGCGACGGTGACGGCGGTCAGGGCCTCCATCTCCACGCCCGTGCGGTCGGTGGTCTTCACGGTGGCGAGGATCTCGACCGCGTCGTCGGCGACCGACAGGTCGACCTTCACCCCGGAGACCGCGAGCGGGTGGCAGAGCGGGATCAGATCGGGGGTGCGCTTGGCGCCCATGATGCCCGCGATGCGGGCGGTGGCGAGGGCGTCGCCCTTGGGGACGCCCTCGCCGCGCAGGAGTTCCACGACGCGCGGGGAGACGCGCACCCGGCCGCTCGCCCGGGCGGTGCGGGTGGTGACGGCCTTCTCCGAGACGTCGACCATGCGGGCCGCCCCCGCGTCGTCGAGATGGGTGAGGCTCTGGGGGATGGCGGGGGGCAAAGGGTCCTGGGCGCTGCTCATCGTTCTCCCGGTCCGGTCCTTGTGGGCAGACACCGTACCGGGCGGGACGGGCGGCCGGTCGGGAAGGACCACGTCAGGGGCCACGCGGGGGCTGACCTCGGCCGGGTCAGCCGAGGAGTATGACGTCCACCTCGGCCCCCACCTCGACCGCCGTGGTCTCCTCGGGAACGACGATCAGGGCGTTCGCCTCCGCGAGGGCCTTGACGAGGTGCGACCCCGGGCCGCCGACGGTGGTGACCTTGCCGTCCGCGTAGCGGGCCCGCAGGAACTGGCGGCGCCCCTCGGGCGAGGAGGCCACGGCCTCGGCGCACACCGCGCGGACCGTCTCGCGGTCGTGCGGCTCGAGTCCCATCAGGGCGCGGATGGCGGGGCGGACGAAGAGTTCGAAGGAGACGTACGCGCTGACCGGGTTGCCGGGCAGGGCGAGCAGCGGGGTGCGGTCGGGGCCGACGCGGCCGAAGCCCTGGGGCTTGCCGGGCTGCATGGCCAGCTTGCGGAAGTCGACGCTGCCCTCCTCGCCCGCGAGCTCCGAGAGGGTCTCCTTGACCACGTCGTACGCGCCGACGCTGACACCGCCGCTGGTGACGACGGCGTCGGCGCGCACGAGCTGGTCCTCCAGGGTGGAGCGCAGCGTGTCGGCGTCGTCGGCGACCGCGCCGACGCGGTAGGCGATGGCCCCGGCGTCCCGGGCGCAGGCGGTGAGCACGTAGCTGTTGGAGTCGTGGATGAGGCCGGGGCCGAGGCTCTCGCCGGGGGCGACCAGCTCGCTGCCGGTCGACATGATCACGACGCGCGGGCGGGGGCGGACCCGGACCGTGGCGCGGCCGATCGCCGCGAGCAGGCCGATCTGGGGCGGGCCGAGGACGGTGCCGGTCCGCAGGGCGAGGGCGCCCGCGGCGACGTCGCTGCCGGCCGCGCGGACATGGGCGCGGGCGACGGCGGGGCGGTGGATCCGGACCTCGCCCGAGGCGCCGTCCGGGGCGGCGCTGCGGGCGGCCATGCCGGCGGCGGGGCCGCCGCCCGTGCCCCCGTCGGTCCACTCGACGGGCACGACGGCCTCGGCGCCGGGCGGCAGCGGCGCACCGGTCATGATGCGGGCGGCCTCGCCGTGGCCGACGGTGGGCAGCTCGCCGCTGCCCGCGGCGACGTCGCCGATGACGGTGAGTACCGCCGGGAACTCCTCGCTCGCACCTTCGACGTCCGTCGTGCGGACCGCGTAGCCGTCCATCGAGCTGTTGTCGAAGCCCGGCAGGTCGGCGGGGACGGTGACGTCCTCGACGAGCACACAACCCTGGGCGTCCAGGAGCTGCAGCTCGATCGGCTCCAGCGGGCGGATCTTCCCGAGGATGTCGTCGAGGTGCTCGTCCACCGACCAGAAGCGGTCCGGTGCGGCGGCCTTGTCGGCGGTGCTGCTCAAGGGCTACATCTCCTCGGTGACATACCTTCGAAGCCAGGCTCGGAAGTCCGGTCCCAGATCTTCACGTTCGCACGCCAGTCTGACAATGGCACGCAGATAATCACCACGGTCCCCGGTGTCATAACGGCGGCCCTTGAAGACCACGCCGTGCACCGGACCGCCGAGACCGGGCGCGGCGGCGAGGGCCTGGAGGGCGTCGGTGAGCTGGATCTCGCCACCGCGCCCGGGCTGCGTCTCACGCAGTACGTCGAAGACGGCGGGGTCGAGGACGTAGCGGCCGATGACGGCGTAGTTGCTGGGGGCGTCGGCGGGGTCGGGCTTCTCGATCAGCCCGGTGACCTCGACGACATCCTCGGTGTCGGTGGGCTTGACGTCCGCGCAGCCGTAGAGGTGGATCTGGGAGTGGTCGACCTCCATGAGGGCGATGACGCTGCCGCCGTGCTTGCGCTGGATGTCGACCATGCGCGAGAGGAGCGGGTCGCGGGCGTCGATGAGGTCGTCGCCGAGCAGGACGGCGAAGGGCTCGTCGCCCACGTGCGGCGCGGCGCACAGGACCGCGTGGCCGAGGCCGCGCGGGTCGCCCTGGCGGACGTAGTGCATGGTGGCCAGGTCGCTGGACTCCTGGACGCGGGCGAGCCGGGACTCGTCGCCCTTGCGGCGCAGGGCCTCCTCCAGCTCGTAGTTCCGGTCGAAGTGGTCCTCCAGGGGGCGCTTGTTCCGCCCGGTGATCATGAGGACGTCCGACAGCCCGGCGTGCACCGCTTCTTCGACCACGTACTGGATCGCCGGCTTGTCGACGACCGGCAGCATCTCCTTGGGGGTGGCTTTGGTCGCCGGGAGAAAGCGGGTCCCGAGTCCGGCGGCAGGGATGACAGCCTTGCTGATCCGAGGACGCGATTGAGTCATAAACGGAACCCTAGCCGCTGGGATTGACAGGAAGATGAGGCTCCACCGAGAGGCTCCACCGAGTGGACCTGAGTCGAGGAGTGCACGGAAACAGTGATCAAGTACGACGGTAATAAGGGTGAGTTGCGACAGGCCCTCCTGGCGGTGAGAGCGGGGTTGACCTCGGATGACGTAAAGGTGGCCGAGGAGGCGCTCGGGCGCCGGGCGCTGGAGCTGCCGGAGCTCGCGCGGGCGCGGACGGTGGCGGCTTATGTCTCGGTGGGGCGCGAGCCCGGCACGCGCGCGTTGCTCGAGGCGCTGCGCGCCCGGGGCGTGCGCGTACTGCTGCCGGTGCTGCTTCCGGACAACGACCTGGACTGGGGTCTCTACCGGGGTGCCGATCTTCTCGTACGGGCGTCGCGGGGGCTGCTGGAGCCCGGTGGCGAGCGACTCGGCCCGGACGCCGTGACCGGGGCGGACACCGTGCTGCTGCCGGGCCTGGCCGTGGACGGCCGCGGGATGCGGCTCGGCCGCGGCGGCGGTTCGTACGACCGGGTGCTGGCCCGGCTGGAGCGCGCGGGCGCCACGCCCGCGCGGGTGGTGCTCCTCTACGACGACGAGGTGGTCGCGCGGGTCCCGGAGGAACCGCACGACCACCCCGTGCACGCGGTGGTCACCCCTGGCGGGGTGCGGCGGTTCGGCTGATGCGGTTTGTCCTGCCGACGGCGGGTCGTCTTGCCGCCTGCGGCGGCGGGCGCCCTGCGGGCGCGTCCTCAAACGCCGGACGGGCTTGATGTGGCTGAGGTCAGCCACATCAAGCCCGTCCGGCGTTTGCAAGGGCGGCGGACGCCGCTACGGCTTGAGCGTCAGCGTGTCGTCCGTTGCCTGCTTCACGGCCTCGGCGCTGTACGCCCAGGGGAGCAGCTCGCCCTTGGCCCACTTGTCGGTCTGGTCGTAGTAGTGGGCGTTGTACGCGTGCCCGGAGGCGCCGGTGAGGTTGATCCAGCGGGACTTGTCGAGGTCCCCGAGGTTGACGACCATCCGCATCGACGGGACCCAGATCACGTCGTAGCCGCCCGCCGCGTTCCAGCCGGCCGCGTTGACCGCCGCCTCGCCGCCGGCCAGGTTCCAGGGGCCTCGGTTGAGCATCCAGCGGACGATGCCGGGGCCCTCCTTGCCGAGGGTCTGGTGCTTGAGGGTCAGCTGGTGCAGCCGGCCCCAGCTCCAGGAATTGACGTCCTTGCCGAGCTTGGAGGTCAGCTCCCAGCGGGCGTCCTTCATGGCGCGCTGGAGCAGCTCGTCCCGGTTGCCGGCGCCACGGTTGGCGCGGGTGCCGCTGGTCTTCCACCAGTCGTCGTTCGGCTTGTCCAGGATGCTGCGGACGACCTCGAACCAGCGGTCGCCGCCGTCGGGCTGCGCACTGTCCGGGTCGCGCTCGCCGCACTCCTGGACGAGCCGGGAGTTGCCGTCGAGGTCCTCCTGCGGCCCGGAGTCGTTGGCCGGGCGCACCCGCAGGCACTGGCCCTTGACCCGCAGCTCCTTGGGGAGCTTGTTGCCGAAGGCGAGCTTGAGGGTGTTGCGCCACACCGCGTTGAAGTACGCGGCGGCGGCGGAGTCGGCCTCCTGGGTGTAGTCCCAGTCCTTCAGGAGCTTCTGCGCCTCGCGGACGTACTTCGTCTCGCGTTCGTTGGAGCCCTTGACGTCGATCTTGAGCAGGTAGGGCGTCAGCAGCTTGGCGATCTCGCTGGTGTTGTCCATCTGCATCTTCTGCATGTCATCCGTCGAGATCTTCCCGCCGTCCTTGATCTTCGACTGGATGAGGTCGTTGATCCGCTGGCTGCGGGCGCCGTAGCCCCAGTCGCCGGTGAGCGGGTAGGGGTACTTCTTGTCGACGACCGCCTGGTTGGCGGTGACGATGTAGCCGCGCTTGGGGTTGAAGTCCCAGGGCAGCTCGCCCTGCGGGATCCAGCCGGTCCACCGGTAGGCGGGGTCCCAGCCGGGTGCGGGGTAGCGGCCGTCGGGCACGACGGCCTTGGCGTCGGCCTTGCCGTCGGCGTTCGTACCGGCGGTGCCGTTCGTACCGGTGCTGCCGTCCGTACCGGCGGTGCCGCCCGCGTTCGGGCCGGTGCCGTCACCCTTGGCGGGGGCCTTGCCGCGGACCGGGATCCGGCCCGGGGCCTGGTAGCCGATGTTGCCCTTGGTGTCGGCGTAGATCAGGTTCTGCGAGGGGACCTCGAAGTCGGCGGCGGCCTTGCGGAAGGACTTCCAGTCCGTGGCCGCGTTGATCCCGAAGACGGCGTCCATGGTCTTGCCGGCGTCGAGGGCCGTCCAGCGCAGCGCGATCGCGTAGCCGTCGGCGCGGTCGGGCGCGGGGTCCTTGACCGGGGCGCTCTGGCCGACCTTGGCCAGCTCGTCGTTGCGGTCGGAGACGATCGGGCCGTTGTTGGTGGAGCGGACGGTGAAGTCCCGGGACTTGCCGCCCGCGACCTTGATGGTCTCCGTGCGCTTGGTGAAGGGGACCTGCTTGCCGTCGTAGAGGTAGCTGTCGGCGGTGACCTTCTCCAGGTACAGATCGGAGACGTCCGCGCCGAGGTTGGTCATGCCCCAGGCGATGTCCTGGTTGTGGCCGATGACGACGCCCGGCAGACCGGAGAAGGTGTAGCCGGCCACGTCGAACGGGCACGAGGGTCCGACCTTGTTGCAGTGCAGGCCCATTTGGTACCAGAGCGAGGGCATCTGCGGCGCGAGGTGCGGGTCGTTGGCGAGCAGCGGCTTGCCGGTGGTCGTGTACTGGCCGGAGACGACCCACGAGTTCGAGCCGATGCCGTTGCCGCTCGGACCGAGCAGCGCCGGGATCTTGTCGAGGGTGTTGGACAGCGAGGTCAGCCCGGTGCGCAGACCGCCGGCGGCGGCACCCGAGCCGACGGGCGTCTGGCCCGCACCGCTCTGCGGGGCGGCCGGAGTGCCCTTGGGGTCGAACTGCTTGGTGGCGGGGTCGACGGCGCCGCCCTCGACGATCGGCTTGTTCCGGTTGTACGGGTAGCCCGGGTACAGCTGTTCGACCTGCTTGGGGCTCAGCCGCGTCGCGGCGAGCGAGCGATCGATCTCGTCCTCCATGTTGCCGCGGAGGTCCCAGGCCATGGCCTTGAGCCAAGCCACCGAGTCGACCGGGGTCCACTTCTCGGGCTTGTAGTCGTTCTCGAACTCCAGGGCCGCGTACTCGACGGACAGCGACTTGCCCTTGCGGTCCTTGAGGTAGGCGTTGACACCGTCGGAGTACGCCTGGAGGTATTTCTTGGCGCTCGCCGAGAGCTTGGTGTCGTACTCCTCCTGCGCGACCTTCCGCCAGCCCATGGTCCGCAGGAAGGCGTCGGTCTCCACCTGCCCGGAGCCGAACATCTCGGAGAGACGGCCCGCGGTCAGGTGCCGACGGACGTCCATCTCCCAGAACCGGTCCTGCGCCTGCACGAAGCCCTGGGCGCGGAAGAGGTCCTCGGCGTTGTCCGCGTAGACCTGCGGGATACCGTTTCCGTCGCGCTGGACCTTCACGTCCGCGGACAGGCCCTTGAGCTGCAGGGTGCCGTTCGTCGTCGGGAAGGAGGCACGGACGGTACTGACGCTCCAGTACGCGCCGAAGCCGACGCCCGCCACGATCAGCAGCACGAGAGTGATCACGAGCAGCCGGGCGCGTCGGCCTTTCTTCTTACCGGACTTCTTCTTGCCGGAAGGGCCGGTCTTGTTGGCGGGCATCGCTGTCCTTAGAGGGGCAGGGTGGTCCTGGGGTGCTGGAGCAACCATAGGCGCAGGGCACCGGGCGACCGGACGCGGTGTCACCACCAGCCCCCTGAAACGGCCGCGGGCCGGTCGTCGCACCGCCGCCGAAGGGTCATGGCACGGTCACCGCCGTCACGAGCTCGCGTCAAGAACCCGTAAAAGATTAGATTAGGAAATGAAGTTCTGATCGGACGGTAGAACGTTCCGGTCGATAGTGCATGAAAGACCTCGTGAAGGGACCTGGCCCCTGACTGTCCACCACCTCAACGAACTCCTGCTGATCTGCTCGCTCGTCCTGCTCATCGCGGTGGCGGCGGTCCGGATCTCCTCCCGCAGCGGGCTCCCCAGCCTGCTCATCTACCTCGGCATAGGCGTCGCGATAGGCCAGGACGGCATCGGCGTCTCCTTCAACGATGTCGGCCTGACCCAGATCATCGGTTATGCCGCACTTGTGGTGATCCTCGCCGAGGGTGGTCTCGGCACGAAGTGGCACGAGATCAAACCGGCGCTGCCCGCCGCGGCGGCGCTCTCCACCGTGGGCGTCGCGCTGAGCGTGGGCGTCACCGCGGCGGCCGCGCATTATCTGGCCGGCGTCGAGTGGCGGCAGGCCCTGATCATCGGCGCGGTGGTCTCCTCCACGGATGCCGCGGCGGTCTTTTCCGTCTTGCGAAACGTTCCCCTCCCCTCGCGGCTGACGGGTGTCCTGGAGGCCGAGTCCGGCTTCAACGACGCCCCGGTCGTCATCCTCGTCGTCGCCTTCTCGGCCGCCGGCCCGGTCGAGCACTGGTATCTGCTCATCGGCGAGATCGCCCTGGAGCTCGCGATCGGCGCGGCCGTCGGCATCGCGGTGGGCCTGCTCGGCTCGTACGGGCTGCGGCACGTGGCCCTGCCCGCTTCCGGCCTCTACCCGATCGCCGTGATGGCCATCGCGACCGTCGCCTACGCGGGCGGCGCGCTCGCGCACGGCTCCGGCTTCCTCGCCGTCTATCTCGCGGCCCTGGTCCTCGGCAACGCCAAGCTGCCGCACTGGCCCGCCACCCGCGGCTTCGCCGAGGGGCTCGGCTGGATAGCGCAGATCGGCATGTTCGTCCTGCTCGGCCTGCTGGTCACCCCGCACGAGCTGGGCGACGACATCATGCCCGCGCTCGTCGTCGGACTGGTGCTGACGATGGTGGCGCGGCCTGTGTCGGTCTTCCTCAGTACCGCGCCCTTCCGGATGAGCTGGCAGGAGAAGACCCTGCTGTCCTGGGCCGGGCTGCGCGGGGCCGTGCCCATCGTGCTGGCCACCATCCCGATGGTGGCCGCGGTCCCCGACAGTCGCCGGATCTTCAACATCGTCTTCGTGCTGGTGATCGTCTACACCCTGGTCCAGGGCCCGACGCTGCCCTGGCTCGCCCGGCATCTGAAGCTCCGCGAGACCGAGCCGGAGGACCTGGGCATCGAGTCCGCCCCGCTCGAGCGGCTGCGCGGCCATCTGCTGTCCGTGGCGATCCCCGACGGCTCGAAGATGCACGGCGTGGAGGTCGGGGAGCTGCGGCTGCCCCCCGGGGCCGCCGTCACGCTGGTCGTCCGGGACGGCTCCAGCTTCGTCCCGGCGCCCACGACCGTGCTGCGGCACGGCGACGAGCTGCTGGTGGTGGCCACCGACCCGGTGCGCGACGCCGCCGAGAAGCGGCTGCGGGCGGTCTCCGAGGGCGGAAAGCTTGCGGGATGGCTGGGTGCTACAGGTACGATAAAGGGGAAGTAGTGCATTCAATTGACTCGGTCTGCTCAGTGTTGCCTACGGGATTACCTGCGCGGACGCCTGAGTGAGCGGCTGGTTCGCGCCCTGTTTTCCGGCGCTGAACCACCGCTTTCGCACTGCTTCTGCACCACCACTCCCAAACCGAACCAACTCTGCCTGATGCAGGGCTGGCGCGACCGCACGGCGGCCGCGGTCGCGCGTCACAAGGCGGCCGGCACGGCATCTACCACGGTCCTGCGCGAGAGGACAGCTCTCGGCGCGCTCCGTGCGGCGATCCCGTCTGGAGTGCGCTACCAGGCGGCAGAAAGGCCCGGCCGTGGCATCCACGGTCAACGACCGCACCGAGGCACGCCCCGGATACGGCCAGCTGTTGCGCACCCCCGGTGCCTGGACGTTCCTGCTGCCCGGCTTCCTGGCCCGGCAGCCGTTCGCGATGCTGACCATCGGCATCCTGCTGCTGGTCGAGCACACCACGGACTCCTACGGCATCGCGGGCGCCGTCTCGGCCACCGCGGGCGTCTCCATGGCGCTCTTCGCGCCGCAGAGCGGCAAGCTCGCGGACCGCTTCGGGCAGGGCAGGGTGCTGGTGCCCGGCGTCGTCGTGCACGCCGCGGCGATCTCGCTGCTGATCACGCTGGCGCTGGCGGACGCACCGCTGTGGGCGCTGTTCGCCGCGGCGGTGCCCGCCGGTGCCTCGACCCCGCAGATCGGCCCCATGGTGCGGGCCCGCTGGGCCGCGAAGCTCGAGGGCTCGCCGCTGATGTCCACGGCGGCGGCCTTCGAGTCGGTCACCGACGAGTTCACGTTCGTGATCGGCCCGGTGCTGGCCACCGCACTGTGCACGGGCGTCCACCCGGCGGCCGGTCTGGTCACCGAGGCGGTCCTCACCCTCGTCGGCGGTCTGCTGTTCGCCGCCCAGCGGCGCACGCAGCCGGAGCCGAGCCGCTCCGCCGCCGGCCCCGCGGTGAAGAGCGCGTCGGCGCTGTCCGTCCCGGGCGTCCGCGTCCTCGCGATCTCCTTCCTCGGCATCGGCTCCGTCTTCGGCGGCATGCAGGTGTCGATGACGGCCTTCACCAAGGAGATCGGCGACCCCGGCCTGAACGGTCTGCTGTACGGCACGTTCGCGGCCGGAAACATGATCGCGGGCCTCGTCTGCGGTGCCATTGCCTGGAAGGTCACCCCCCAGCGCCGGCTGCTGATCGCCTACCCGCTGCTGGTCCTGGCCACCACCCCGCTGTGGGCCGCGCACGCGCTGCCGGTGCTGGGCGGGGTCGGCCTCCTCGTCGGCCTGTGCATCGCCCCGGCGCTGATCACCGGCTACACGCTGGTGGAGTCGCTGGTGCCCCCGACCGCCCGTACGGAGGCGTTCACCTGGCTGACCGGCGCGGTGGGCCTCGGCCAGGCGGCCGGTGCCAGCATCGGCGGCAAGCTGATCGACGGACACTCCGCGAGCACCGGTTTCCTGGTGCCGCTGGCCGGTACGGCACTGGCCCTGGCGGTCCTGCTGACGCTGCGCAAGGCGCTCTCCCCGAAGAGCGAGTCGCGGATCGCCGCACGTGGGGTGGGTCACCGCGAGCCTGTTTCGGTGGACTGACGCGCCGGAATACTGCACTATGGATCGTCGTTAGCACTCATCGAGTGAGAGTGCCAGGAGGAGCAAGTGCCGACGTACCAGTACCAGTGCACCGAGTGCGGCGAGGGCCTCGAGGCGGTGCAGAAATTCACCGACGACGCCCTGACCGTGTGCCCGAGCTGCGACGGACGCCTGAAGAAGGTGTTCTCCGCCGTCGGCATCGTCTTCAAGGGCTCCGGCTTCTACCGGAACGACAGCCGTGGCGCGTCGTCCAGCAGCAGCCCGGCGAAGTCCACGACCGCCAAGAGCGGCTCGGACTCGTCCTCGTCGACGGGCTCGTCCTCGGCCTCCGGGTCGAGCGCGGGCAGCACCTCCACGAGCACCGCGTCGGCTCCGGCCTCGTCGAGCAGCAGCTCTTCGGCCGCCTGACGCGCCTCCCGCATCACTTCGCGCGGTCCCCGCGCACGACGCAGCCCGTCGCCTCGCACCGAGGTGGCGGGCTGCGTCGCGTACGGGGGCGGCACACGGCGTCGCCCCCTGGGGCCGACGCGGGTGCGCCGCTAGGGTGACCTCATGATCGACACGAGCGCGATGCGGGCGGACATAGGCGTGATCGGCGGGTCGGGGTTCTACTCCTTCCTCGACGACGTGACCGAGGTCACAGTGGAGACGCCCTACGGGGATCCGAGCGACTCGCTCTTCGTCGGCGAGCTGGCCGGGCGGAGGGTCGCCTTCCTGCCCCGGCACGGCCGTGACCACCGTCTGCCGCCGAACCGCATCAACTACCGGGCCAATCTGTGGGCCCTGCGCTCCCTCGGCGTACGGCAGGTGCTGGCCCCCTGCGCGGTGGGCGGGCTGCGGCCGGAATACGGGCCGGGGACCCTGCTCGTGCCCGATCAACTGGTGGACCGCACGAAGACGCGTCAGCAGACCTTCTTCGACGGTGAGCCGCTGCCCGACGGGTCGGCCCCCAACGTGGTGCACACGACCTTCGCGGACCCGTACTGCCCCACGGGGCGCGCGGTGGCGGTCGCGGTGGCACGCGGGCACGGCTGGGACCCGGTCGTCGACGGCGGGACGATGGTCGTCGTCGAGGGGCCGCGCTTCTCGACCCGGGCCGAGTCCCGCTGGCACGCCGCCCAGGGCTGGTCGGTGGTCGGCATGACCGGGCATCCGGAAGCGGTGCTCGCCCGCGAGCTGGAGCTCTGCTACACCTCGATGGCACTGGTCACGGACCTGGACGCCGGGGCCGAGACGGGTGACGGCGTGTCGCACGCCGAGGTGATGCGGGTCTTCGCCGAGAACGTGGGGCGGCTGCGCGAGGTGATCTTCGCGGCGGTCTGCGCCCTGCCGGAGACGGACGGGCGGACCTGCCTGTGCACCCGGGTGCACGAGGGCTGGGACCTGGGGATCACGCTGCCGTAGGTGCGTGCGGGGCGTGTGCGAGGTGGTTGCGGGGCGGTTGCGGGGCGGTTGCGGGCGCGTGCCGGGCGGTTCGCGGGGCCGGGGCCTGGCTCGCGGGGGTGACGAGGTTGTCCACAACCGGGCGGTAGTCCACAGGGCCCAGCGGGATCGGGCGGTTGCCTGGATCGTGGGGAGCGTCCGGTTGGCGCTCCTCACCGCAGGCGGTGGTCGCTCGTGTCCCCTTTTGGTCCGCTCCCCTCTCCTTCGTCGCCCTCCTTACCCTCGTCGCTCCCCTTCTCTCCGCCGCCTTCGGCCTTCGCACCGCCATCGGCTTCGGGGGCGTACGCCTACACACCGCCGCCGACGCGCGGGGTGCCGCACTTCGCACCGGTCCGGGTGGGCCGGGGGCGGTATCGGCCGGGCCGGGCCGGGCGGCGCAGAAGGCGGCTGCTGGGGGTCGGGATCGTGGCGGCCGCCGGGGCGGTGATCCTGTGCGCCCCCGCGCTGACGCAGCTCCGGTTCGCCTGATCGAGCCTGCCGATTGGACAGGACTGCCAGACTCTCTCGTAGGTTATGGAACCAACCATTCCGCCACAGGTGCGTACAGAGAGAGGCTTTTCGGTGAGCGAGAAGAAGACAGGGGTCCTTGGAGGATTCAAGGCATTCCTGATGCGGGGCAACGTGATAGACCTCGCGGTCGCCGTTGTCATCGGCGCGGCGTTCACCAACATCGTGAACTCGGTGGTCAAGGGTGTCATCAACCCGATCGTCGGCGCCTTCGGCACCAAGGACCTGACCAGCTACGCCTCGTGCCTCAAGGGCCCCTGCGCCATGAACAAGGCGGGCGAGGTGACCAGCGGCGTCTACATCCAGTGGGGCTCGGTGCTCAGCGCCGCGCTGACCTTCCTGATCACCGCCGCGGTCGTCTACTTCCTGATGCTGCTGCCGATGAAGCGCTGGCAGGACCGCCAGGCCGCCAAGGCTCCGGCGGAGGCCACCCCGGCGCAGGTGACGGAGATCGAGCTGCTCGAGCAGATCCGGGACGCGCTCGTCGAGCAGCGCCGCGGCCCGGCCTCGGAGACCGTCCCGGTCCAGCGGTAGCGGCGGGGCCGTCCCCCGGGCGGCCGGGCGTCAGATGTGGTGGGGCGGCTTCTCGGCCAGGAACCGGGCCAGGTCGCCCGCGCTGTCGCCGCCGCTCGGCCGGTCGCCCCAGCCGCGGTCGGTGTCGTCCGAGGACTGCTGCGACAGCGGGTCGTCGAAGATCAGGGCGGCGGGGTTGCGCGGCTTGGGAGTGGGCTCGGGGGCGGTGCTCATGCCTCCAGGGTACGGTCGCCCGCGCGAGCGACGGCCCCGCGGTCGCCCGTGCGGGGCCGGGGCGCCTTCCGCGCGCGGCGGACGTCGACAGCGGTGACAATCGCCGCATGAGTCATGTGACGTCGCCCACACCCGTTCCGCGAGCCGCCGGACCCGCCGCGCGCGGGGGCGGCGGACCGGCGCGCGGCGACCGTCGCCGATGAGCGGCCACCCGCACGTGCGGCACACCTCGCTGCTGCGCCCGATGGCCGCGCGCGGTCGCGAGGAGGAGCACCGCGCCGCGACCCCGCTGGAGCTGTTCTTCGACCTGTGCTTCGTGGCCGCGGTGGCGCAGGCGGGCCGACAGCTGGTGCACGCGCTCGCCGAGGGGCACCCGGGGACCGGCATTCCGGGCTACCTGATGATGTTTTTTGCGATTTGGTGGGCTTGGGTAAATTTCACCTGGTTCTCCTCCGCGTACGACACGGACGACGTTCCGTACCGCGTGGTGACGCTGGTCCAGATGGCCGGGGTGCTGATCCTGGCGGCGGGCATCCCCCGGGCCTTCAACGACAGCGACTTCACGGTGGTCTGGTTCGGCTACCTGGTGATGCGGCTGGCGCTGGTCACCCAGTGGCTGCGGGCGGCGTACTCGACGCGGGGCGAGGAGCGGCGCACGGCGCTGATGTACGCGGCGGGGGTGAGCCTGTGCCAGGTCGGCTGGCTGGGCCTGTTGCTCCTGCCCGACGACGCCAAGTCGTGGCTCTTCCTGGGGATGGCGATCGTCGAGATGTCGGTGCCCGCGATCGCCGAGCGCCGGCATCAGACGGGCTGGCATCCACACCACATCGCGGAGCGGTACGGCCTGTTCACCATCATCGTGCTGGGCGAGACCGTCCTCGCGGCCACGGTGGCCGTCCAGTCGGCCCTGGACGACGACGAGGCGCTGGACACCCTGCTGCCGATCGCGGGCGGCGGCCTGCTGATCATCTTCGCCGCCTACTGGATCTATTTCGCCGTGCCCATCCATCTCCATCTGGCCTCCAACCGACAGGCGTTCGCCTGGGGGTACGGGCACTATCTGGTCTTCGGTTCGGCGGCGGCGATCGGGGCGGGCATCGAGGTGGCGATCGAGGAGACCATCGGCAAGGCGCACATCTCGGCGTTTGCGGCGGCCGGCGCCGTCACGCTGCCCACGGCGCTGTTCATGTTCTCGGTGTGGATGATCCACTCCCGGCACCACAAGCGGGGCATGGCCCAGCAGTTGGTCCTGCCCGTCTCGGCCGTGCTCGTGCTGGCCTGTACGTACGCGGGCCGGACGGCGGTGCTGTTCACCGGGCTGGTGGCGACCCTGACGGTCGCGGTGGGGGTCACGCTGGCGGCACGGAGGGCGGAGGCGAACGGACGCGCACAGGAGGCGGGGTGAGGGCCTGACGGGCATTCAGCTCACGTGATACGCATGCCCCATGACTGACGACCGGACCGCGCAGACCGCCGACAGCACCGATGCCCTTTTCTTCGCTTCCCCCACCTCCGGCCCACGCCCCGGCCCCTTGGACGCCCTGACCGATGTGGCCGGACTGCGGGTGGGCCACGCGCAGCGCACCGAGGGCGGGGCGCTGACCGGGACCACTGTGGTGCTCACCGAGGAAGGCGGCGCGGTCGCGGCCGTGGACGTACGGGGTGGTGGGCCCGGGACGCGGGAGACGGACGCGCTCGACCCGCGCAATCTCGTCCAGCGCGTCGAGGCGGTCGTGCTCACCGGCGGCAGCGCCTTCGGGCTGGACGCCGCGTCCGGGGTGGTGGGCTGGTTGGAGGACGCGGGTCGTGGTTTCCGCGTCGGCCCGGACCCCGCCCAGGTGGTGCCCGTCGTGCCCGCGGCGGCCCTGTTCGACCTGGGCCGCGGCGGTGACTGGCGGGCCCGCCCCGACGCGGCGCTCGGCCGGGAGGCCGCCGAGGCGGCTTCCCGTACGAAGCCGGGGGCGCCCGTCGCGCAGGGCAACGTCGGCGCGGGCACGGGTGCGGTGGTCGGCGGCCTCAAGGGCGGCATCGGCACGGCGAGCGTGGTGCTGCCCTCGGGGGTGACGGTGGCGGCCGTCGCGGCGGTCAACGCGGTGGGGTCGGCGGCCGATCCACTGACGGGAGCGCTGTACGGGCGGCTCTTCGAGGGCCGGGTCGAGTACCCCTCGGCGGACCGCCACGTCGCCGCCCAGCAGGCCCTGGACGCCGCACGGCAGGAGTCGGCGAAGCGCTCGGCCGCGTCCGCGCGGCCGCCGCTCAACACCACGATCGCCGTCGTCGCCACGGACGCCGTCCTGACCCGCGCCCAGGCGCAGAAGCTGGCGGGCACGTCCCACGACGGCCTGGCCCGCGCCGTGCGGCCCGTGCATCTGCTGACCGACGGTGACACGGTCTTCGCCCTGGCCACGGGCGAGCGGCCGATGATCGCCGGGAGCACCGCGGGGGAGCTCGGTGATCTCGAACGCGGCGTTCTCGAACTCGGCGTTCTCAACGAGATCCTGGCCGCGGGCGCGGACGTCCTCACCCGGTCCGTGGCGAAGGCCGTGCTCGCGGCGGAGGGGGTGGACGGCCCGGGCGGCGTCTTCCCCTCCTACCGCGAGTTGTACGGCGACTGAGCGGGCCCGGACGGGGCCTCGCGCCGGGGTCAGACAGCCGCGGCGACCGGCGCCCCGTCCTCGGCCGGGAGGGCGGCCTGCGGCGGGGCGGGCCTGCGGAGGCCCTTGAGCAGGAGCACCACGGCGGCACTGACCGCCGTGCCCGCCACGACGGCGAGCAGACAGAGGAACGGCGAGCCGATCAGCGGCACCACGAAGACACCACCGTGCGGGGCGCGCAGTGTGCAGCCGAAGGCCATGGACAGGGCGCCGGTGACCGCGCCGCCCGCCATCGCCGAGGGGATCACCCGCAGCGGGTCCGCCGCCGCGAACGGGATCGCGCCCTCGGTGATGAAGGACGCCCCGAGCACCCAGGCCGCCTTGCCGTTCTCCCGCTCGGAGGCGGTGAAGAGCCGTCCGCGCACGGTCGTGGCCAGTGCCATCGCCAGCGGCGGGACCATTCCGGCCGCCATGACCGCGGCCATCACCTTCAGGCTGCCCTCGTTGGGGTCGGCGAGGCCGCCGACGGCGAAGGCGTACGCGACCTTGTTGAGCGGACCGCCGAGGTCGGCGGCCATGAGCAGGCCGAGGAGGGCGCCCAGGATGACGGCGTTGGTCCCGGACAGTCCGCCCAGCCAGTCGGTCAGTGCCTTCTGCAACGCGGCGACGGGCTTGCCGACCACCAGGAACATCAGAAAGCCGACGACCGCCGAGGACAGCAGCGGAATCACCACGACCGGCATGATGCCGCGCAGCGCGGCCGGTACGTCGATCCGCTGCACGGCCATGACGACCGCGCCCGCGAGGAGACCCGCGGTCAGGCCGCCGAGGAAGCCCGCGTCGACCGTCAGCGCGATGGAGCCGCCGACGAACCCGGGGACGAGACCGGGGCGGTCGGCCATGCCGTACGCGATGAACCCGGCCAGGACCGGCACGAGGAACGCGAACGCGACGCCGCCGATCTGGAACAGCAGCGCGGCCCAGCTCGCGGACTCGGTCCACGCGAAGTGGTCGGCCACGGAAGGCGCCTTGTCGATCCCGTACCCGCCGATGGCGAAGGCGAGCGCGATCAGCAGCCCGCCCGCCGCGACGAAGGGGACCACGTAACTGACCCCGGTCATCAGCCACTTGCGCAGCCGGGTCGCGAAGCCGTCCCCCGCGTCGGCTCCCGCGTCCATGGGGGCGGCGGGAGCGACGCGTTCGCCGCGCGCGGCCTTCTCCCGCACCTCGGCGATCAGCTCGCCGGGCCGGTTGATCCCGGCCTTGACCCCGACGTCCACGGTCGGCAGCCCCGCGAAGCGGTCCTTGTCCCGCACCTCGACGTCGTGCGCGAAGATCACTCCGTCCGCCGCGGCGACGACCGCCGGGTCCAGCTTCACGAACCCGGCGGATCCCTGCGTCTCGACCACCACCTCCACCCCGGCGGCCCGCCCGGCTGACTCCAGGGCCTCGGCGGCCATATAGGTGTGCGCGATACCGGTGGGACAGGAGGTGACGGCGACGATACGGAAGGGGTGGGCGTCGGCAGTCGGCGACGCGGCCGGCCCGGGGCCGGTGGCAGGGCGCTCGCCCGTACCGGCCGTGTCACCGCCGTCGGACGGCGTCGCGGCAACCTCGGCCGCCGCAGGCGCGGGCACGTCGTCGGCCCCCGGTGCCGCGTCGCCGTCCACCGACGGCTCCGGCTCGTCGCCACGGATCAAGGCCGCCGCCACGCCGGGCTCCCCCGCCGCGCGCAGCGCGGACGTGAACTCCGGGTCCATCAAGTGGCGGGCCAGCGCGGACAGGATCGACAGGTGGTCGGCGTCGCCGCCCGTCGGGGCCGCGATGAGGAAGATCAGGTCCGCCGGGCCGTCCGGGGCGCCGAAGTCGATGCCCGCGGCGGAGCGGCCGAAGGCGAGGGTCGGTTCGGTGACGTGTTCGCTGCGGCAGTGGGGTATGCCGATGCCCCCGTCGAGACCGGTGGGCATCTGGGCCTCGCGCGCGGCGACGTCGGCGAGGAAGCCGTCGAGGTCGGTGACGCGTCCCAGGTCCCGCATGCGTTCGGCGAGCGATCTCGCCGCGGCTTCCTTGGTCTCGGCGGACAGGTCGAGATCGACCAGGTCAGCCGTGATCAGCTCACTCATCGCGGGCTCCTTTGCTCGCGGTAGCGCCCTGCGGGCGGTGGGGGGGAGGGACGTCAGGGGACGGCGGGTGCGGACTCCCGCATCGGTGCCGGGTGGTTCCCCGGCGTCAGGGCGTGCCGTAATCGGCGGCTGCGGAGAGTCCGGTGCCCGCCCCCTGCCCCGGTCACCGCACCGGCTCCGTCAGGGCACGGACGGAGGGAACCTCGGAGGTCACCGTCACCGACGACGGGTCGAGGTCCGTCGGTGTCGGCATGGCGCTGCCCGGGAGCTGGACCGCCGCCGCGCCGTGGGCGAGGGCGGCGGCGAGGGCCTCGGGGCCCGTGCCGCCCGCGGCGAGGAAGCCGGCCAGTGACGCGTCGCCCGCGCCGACGTTGCTGCGCACGGACGGGACGCGGGCGGTGCCGAAGTACGTACCGGAGTCGTCGACCAGTAGTTGGCCGTCGGCGCCGAGGCTGGCCAGGACCGCCCGCGCGCCCAGGCCGCGCAGTTCCGCCGCCGCCTCGGCCGCGTCGCCGACCGTGGCGAGCGGGCGGCCGACGGCCAGCGACAGTTCCTCCGCGTTGGGCTTGACGACGTCCGGGCGCATCCGCAGCGCGGCGGTCAGGGCCGGCCCGGAGGTGTCCAGGGCGATGCGGGCGCCGGCGTCGTGGGCGCGGGCCACCAACTGCCCGTACCACTCGGGCGGGAGCCCGCGCGGGAGGCTGCCGCAGCAGGCGATCCAGTCGGCGCCCGCCGACCGGTCCCGCACGGTCGTCAGCAGCGACTCCGCCTCGGCGCGGCCCAGTTCGGGGCCGGCCGCGTTGACCTTCGTGAGGGTGCCGTCCGGTTCGGCGACCGCGATGTTGACCCGGGTCGAGCCCCGCACGGGCACGCCCGCCACGTCGATGCCGAGGTCGCCGAGCAGCCGCGCCAGCAGCGCGCCCTCCGGGCCGCCGAGCGGCAGCACCGCCACCGTGCGGTGCCCGGCGGCGGCCACCGCGCGCGAGACGTTGACGCCCTTGCCGCCGGGGTCGACCCGGTCGGCGGCGGCGCGCAGCACCGCGCCGCGCTCCAGCCGGGGGACCTCGTACGTACGGTCCAGGCTCGGGTTGGGGGTGACGGTGAGGATCACGCGCGTACCGTCCGGGTGCCGGCGCGCTCGATGGCGAGGGCGTCCTCGGGGGCGAGGCCGGTGTCGGTGATCAGCACGTCCACGTCGGCGAGGTCCCCGAAGCGCGCGAAGTGCCGTCGGCCGAACTTGCCGGAGTCGGCGAGGAGCACCACCCGCCGCGCGGCGGCGACGGTCGCCCGCTTGACGGCGGCTTCGGCCAGGTCCGGGGTGGTGAGGCCGTCGCCCACGGAGAAGCCGTTGGTCGCGAGGAAGACGACGTCGGCGTTGATCTCGGCGTACGCGCGCAGCGCCCAGGCGTCGACGGCCGCGCGGGTGCGGTGCCGCACCCGTCCGCCGACGAGGTGGAGGGAGATGCCGGGGTGGTCCGCGAGGCGGGCGGCGACGGGCAGGGCGTGGGTGACGACGGTGAGTTCGCGGTCCAGCGGGAGGAGGCCCGCGAACCGCGCGGCCGTCGTACCGGCGTCGATGATCACGCTGCCGCCGGCGGGCAGTTCGGCGAGCGCGGCCCGTGCGATGGCGTCCTTCTCGTCCGCCGCCGTGCTCTCGCGCTCGGCGAGGTCGGGCTCGAAGTCGAGCCGTCCGACGGGGATCGCACCGCCGTGCACCCGGCGCAGCAGCCCGGCCCGGTCCAGGGCCTTGAGGTCGCGCCGGACGGTCTCGGAGGTGACCTGGAACTCCTCGGCGAGGGACAGCACGTCCACCCGGCCGCTCTCGCGGGCGAGGCGGAGGATCTCCTGCTGGCGCTCCGGTGCGTACATGTGGTTTTACATCCGTTCCATGCCCGACCCTGTGGTTTCGCCGCCAGATTACGGCCACGGTTCCGGAAAGTAAACAGACTCGGGCATCGAACAGACGGAAACGGGCCCGGTCGGATCACCGACCGGGCCCTGTCCCCTGCTCCCCCCGGGGTCCCGGAGTGCGCGCGAAGGCGTTACCGCTTCAGCAGCTCCTTCTCGCCCTCCTGGGCCGGGACGACCGCCACGGCCTCGGCGGCGGCGACGTCGGGAGCGACCGTCTCCTCCCCATCACCCTCGGCCGTCTCGTGGTGCTTCGACCGCTTCGGCAGCAGGAACATCAGCGCGAAGACCGCGAGCAGAGCACCCGCGACCCACCACATGGCGTGCGTGAACGCTCCACCGAAGATGTCCGACGGCGTCTCGCGGCGCGGGTCGGCGTCGTCCACGACGCCGAAGAAGGCCACGGAGACCAGGCCCAGACCGATGGCGTTGCCGAGCTGCTGGGTCGTATTGATCAGGCCGGAGGCCGAGCCCGCGTGGTCGCGGGGCACCTCGGACAGCACGGCGTCCGTGATCGGGGCGACGATCAGGCCCATGCCCAGGCCCATCACGGCCAGCGGCAGCGCCATCTGCCAGGACTCGATGTCCGCGCCGTAGCGGTCGGCCTCCCAGATGTAGGTCAGCACGCCCGCCGCCATCACCAGCGCACCCGCCTGGAGCACCTTGCGCCCGTACTTCGGCACCAGCTTCTGCACGGACATGCCCGCCGCCACCGAGATCGCCAGCGAGAACGGAATGCCCGTCAGGCCCGAGCGCAGCGCCGACCAGCCCAGCCCGAGCTGCATGTACAGCGTCCAGACCAGGAAGAAGATGCCGGACGCGACGCCGAAGGTCAGCTGCACGCCGATGCCCGCCGCGAAGCTCTTGACCTTGAACAGCGACAGCTCGACGAGCGGCGAGCCGTCCTTGCGCGTCTTGTACCGCTCGTACGCGATGAACGCCGCGAGCATCGGCACCGACCCGGCCATGGAGACGAAACCCCACAGCGGCCAGTCGTGCTCCCGGCCCTGGGTGAGGGGGTAGAGCAGCATCAGCAGCGCGACGCTGGCCAGGGCCACGCCGACGATGTCCAGGCGCAGCGCCTTGGGGGCCTTGGACTCCGTGATGAAGTGCCGGCCCAGGAGCAGTCCGGCGATGCCGACGGGAACGTTGATCAGGAAGATCGGCCGCCACTCCAGGCCGAAGAGGTTCCACTGGGTCAGCAGCGCGCCCAGCAGCGGGCCGGAGACCGCGCCGAGACCCATGACGGCGCCGAACATCCCGAAGACCTTGCCACGCTCGTGGGCGGGGAAGGTCACGTGCACGATGGACAGCACCTGAGGCACCATCAGCGCGCCCATCGCGCCCTGGAGCACCCGCGAGGCCACCAGGAGCTGCGGGTCGGCCGCGACGCCGCAGAGCATCGAGGCGAGGGTGAACCCGCCCATGCCCAGCAGGAAGACCTTCTTGCGGCCGTAGATGTCGCCGAGCCGGCCGCCCGTGATCAGGCCTATGGCGAACGCGAGCGCGTACCCCTCGCTGAGCCACTGCAAGGCGCTGAAGGAGGCGTCGATGTCGCGCTTGATGCTGGGCATCGCGATGTTGACGATGGTGACGTCGACCAGGTCCATGAAGGACGCGGTCATCACCACCGCGAGCGCCAGCCAGCGGCGGCGGTCGACGGGCGGCGAATCGGTGGTCATTGCTGTACGGCCTTTCCTGGCACTTCTCTTCCGGGGACGTCGACGACGCTAACTTCCATGTAGGACACCTTGTGTCCCATATGCCTGCCAAGCTGAGTGTCATGAGCGACACACCGGCACGGTTGCTGAATCTCCTCTCGCTGCTCCAGACGCCCCGTGAGTGGCCGGGCAGCGAGCTCGCCGAGCGGCTCGGGGTCAGCTCGCGGACGATCCGCCGGGACATCGAGCGGCTCCGGGACCTCGGCTATCCCGTGCAGGCGTCGATGGGCGCGGAGGGCGGGTACCGGCTGGCCGCGGGCGCCGCCATGCCGCCCCTCGTCCTGGACGACGAGGAGGCCGTCGCCATCGCCGTGGGCCTGCGGGCCGGTGCCGGGCACGCCGTGGACGGCATCGAGGAGGCGTCCGTACGGGCCCTCGCCAAGCTGGAGCAGGTACTGCCGTCCCGGCTGCGCCACCGCGTGTCCGCCCTCCAGGCCGCGACCGTGCCGCTCGTGGGCGGCGACGGCGCGAGCGTCGACCCGCGCACGCTGACCGTGATGGCCTCGGCCGCCACCGGGCACGAGCGGCTGCGCTTCGCCTACCGCAAGGGCGACGGGACCGGGACCCGGCGGCTGGTGGAGCCGCACCAGCTGGTCAGCACGGGGCGCCGCTGGTACCTCGTGGCGTACGACATCGACCGCGACGACTGGCGGACCTTCCGCGTCGACCGGGTCAGCGAACCGCTCGCCACCGGGGCGCGTTTCACTCCGCGCGAGCTGCCGGCGGCGAACGCCGCCGAGTTCATGAGCCGGTCCCTGTCCCGCCTCCAGCCGACCTACCGGGTGGTGGCGACGCTGCACGCGCCGGCCGCGTTCGTCGCCGCCCGGCTGCAGTCCTCCCTCGGCACCCCGGTGCCGATCGACGAGAACACCTGCCGGCTGGACGCCACGGTCACGGACACGCTGGAGTGGGTGGCCTTCCGGCTCGCACTGATCGACTGCGAGTTCGAGGCGCACGAGCCGCCCGAGCTGGTGGACCATCTGCGTGAACTCGGCGCCCGCATCACCCGCGCGGCGGGTGCGACAGGGCCCTGACCCGTACGGCCGGGCGGGGTGTCCCGCCCTTCGCGAACCCGACGTCATGCCCGCAGACCGTAGGGCGGCGGACACGGCCGCGCACACCGCCGTACGGGCGCCATGGGCCCGAGGGGCCCGAAAAATGGCCTGAGGGGCCCGGAAAAGGCCGTCGGAAGAGAGGGCCGGGAAAGGGAAGGGCCCCGACGCAGGGGGGGTAGCGCCGGGGCCCGGTCTATGGGGTTATGCCTAGGATATGCCCTTTTAGGCCGCCGCGTCGAAACCGGTGTCGTGAGCCATCTTCTTCAGCTCCAGCAGCGCGTGCTTCTCGATCTGCCGGATCCGCTCACGGGTGAGGCCGTGCTGCTTGCCGACCTCGGTCAGCGTGCGCTCCCGCCCGTCCTCGATGCCGTAGCGCGCCTTGATGATCGACGCGGTGCGGTGGTCGAGACGGCTGATGAGATCCTCCAGCTCCTCGCTGCGCAGCAGCGTGAGCACGGACTGCTCCGGGGACACGGCGGAGGTGTCCTCCAGCAGGTCGCCGAACTGGGTCTCGCCCTCGTCGTCGACGTGCATGTTGAGGCTGACGGGGTCGCGGGCCCAGTCCAGCACGTCGCCGACGCGCTCGGGCGTGGAGCCCAGCTCGGCGGCGATCTCCGCGTGCTCGGGGTCCCGGCCGTTCTCCCGGTTGAACTCGCGCTGCACCCGGCGGATGCGGCCCAGCTCCTCGACCAGGTGCACGGGCAGCCGGATCGTCCGGGACTGGTCGGCGATGGACCGGGTGATGGCCTGGCGGATCCACCACGTGGCATACGTGGAGAACTTGAATCCCTTGGCGTAGTCGAACTTCTCCACCGCGCGCACCAGGCCGGCGTTGCCCTCCTGGATCAGATCGAGGAGCGGAAGTCCGCTGCGCGGGTAGCGACGGGCGACGGCCACGACGAGGCGCAGGTTCGACTTGATGAAGACGTCCTTGGCGCGGGCACCCTCGGCGGCTATCGCCTCGAGCTCCTCGCGGGACGCGGACGCGGCCGCGGAATCGCCGTCGGGGCTCTCCACGAGGCCGTCGAGGAGCTGCTGGGCGTAGACGCCCGCCTCGATGGTCTGGGACAGCTCCACTTCCTTCGCGGCGTCGAGCAGGGGTGTACGCGCGATCTCGTCGAGGTACATGCCGACCAGGTCGCGGTCGGCGATCTCCCCGCCTACGGCGCGAACACTGCTTGCCCTGTCAGGCCCCTTGTCGGCGGTCTGACGGCGGGCGACGGCACGGGTTGCCATGCGTGCTCCCTTGCGATGAGTCGGTCGCGGGACGGTGGGACCCCCGCGGAGCGCCCCGGAAATCCGGGGAGATCCCGGGAGACCCGAGAGGTACAGCCTCTTCTCGGGTGCCCCATCCGATGGAAAGAACGACTGGAATCCGGACAGAATTCCCGCGAGTCTTCTTCATTTTTCTGATCATGCAGTACCCTGTCCGGCCGCAGCGGGCGGACAGGTGCTGCGGAAGCCAACGGAAGTGCAGGTCAGACCCGGTTCCGAGGTCGGCCTCACCGCCCCTGCGGACCCGCACCACCACCGGGCCCGTGAGACGGCCGTCACCTTCGACGGCACTGACGTTCACTACGGAAGAGCGCCGCCACCGGCTGCTCTCCTACCCCACAAGACGGCCCGCACCGCCTTCCGGTTGCCCCAGAAGTCCCGGAAGGTCGGATTCTCACGCGCGACAGCCCGATGCCGGGCCACCATCGGCCACCTGTGATCGAGTTGCCGCCGCCCGGACGCGGGTGTGCCCTGGTGGGAAGGGTGGGGCGAGAGAGAGGAGCCCGCCATGTCGACGCACCCGGCTCTGCCCGGCCACCACCGTCACGAAGGCCCGGGCCCGGTCACCCGGATTTCGCACAGCACGTCCCGGTCCGCCTGGGCGGTGCCCGTCACCGGCGGCGTCGTCCTCGGCCTGTACACCGTCTTCCTCGCCGACGACAACGGCGCCTCCACGCTCGGCGCCTGGATGACCGGCCTCGTCGCGGGGCTGGTCGCCATGGGCGCCGGATACGTCCTGATCAAGGAGCGGGCCAGGATGATCGCCGAGGTCAGGGCCGCGGCGTTCGGCGCACTGTTCGGCATCAGCCTCGGCTTCCTCTACAGCCTCACCCAGGTCTCGGTGCTGCGCGCCTCGCTGTTCGGGTTCTTCCTGGGCGGGGCGATGGCCGTGGCGTCGTACTACGTCTTCTACATGCACGAGCACTGAGCGCGCGACGGCCCCTCCCCCGGCCCACCGCAAGGAAGTTCACCGGCCCCGGTCGCATCAGCGACCGAGGCCGGTGGCGCGCCCGGCGGATCCTCGCGGGCCCGTGGCGCGCTTCCGCCGCGCGGACCCTAGCCGAACTGCACCGAGCGCTTCGCGAGTCCCATCCAGAATCCGTCGATGACGCTGCGCTGCCGGTCGAGTTCGTCCTCGGCGGCGCCCAACGTGACGAAGAGCGGGGCGAAGTGCTCGGTGCGCGGGTGCGCGAGGCGCCCCGCCGGGGACTTGTTCTCGAAGTCCAGCAGCGCGTCGACGTCCCGCCCGTCCAGGACCTCGCGCCCCCACGCGTCGAACTCCGCCGACCAGGCGGGCGGCCCGGACCCCGCGTGCCGCAGCGCCGCCAGGTTGTGGGTGAAGAACCCGCTGCCGACGATCAGCACCCCCTCGTCCCGCAGCGGCGCCAGCTTGCGCCCGATCTCCATCAGCCGCCGCGGGTCGAGCGTGGGCATGGACACCTGGAGCACGGGGATCTCGGCGCCCGGGTACATCTCCACCAGCGGCACGTAGGCGCCGTGGTCGAGACCCCGGTCCGGGATGTCCTGCACGGGCGTACCGGCGCCGCGCAGCGTCTTGCGCACCCGCTCGGCGAGCTCCGGGGCGCCGGGGGCTGCGTACCGGACGCGGTAGTAGTGCTCCGGGAAGCCCCAGAAGTCGTGGACGAGCGGCACGGTCTCCGTCGCACCGAGCGCGAGCGGGGCCTCTTCCCAGTGAGCGGAGATCATCAGGATGGCGGTAGGCCGGGGCAGCCCGGCGGACCAGGCGGCGAGCTGGCCGGGCCACAGCTCGTCGTCGGCGAGGGGCGGCGCGCCGTGGGAGAGGTAGAGAGCGGGCATCCGCCCGCCGGTCGGGGTCACGGTGGCCGACATGGACCCTCCAGAGTGCTCATACTTGAACTATCAAGCTCTACCCTTGACCATAAACCTGCCTCGTTGAAAGTTCAAGCATTGACTCCGGAGGAAGCACGGATGACACAGTGGATGGCATGACCAACCAATCTGCGGGAGGCCCGCCCGAGCCCCGCTGGCTGAGCGACGAGGAGCAAGGCGTCTGGCGGGCGTACCTGCACGCCACGACGCTCCTCGAGGACCATCTCGACCGCCAGCTCCAGCGCGACGCCGGAATGCCGCACGTCTACTACGGCCTGCTGGTGCACCTCTCCCAGGCGCCCCGCCACCGGCTCCGGATGACCGAGCTCGCCCAGGACGCCAAGATCACCCGCTCCCGGCTCTCGCACGCGGTCGCCCGCCTGGAGAAGAACGGCTGGGTCCGCCGCGAGGAGTGCCCCTCCGACAAGCGCGGCCAGCTGGCCGTTCTGACGGACGAGGGCTACGAGATGCTGAAGAGGTCGGCCCCCGGCCATGTCGCCGCCGTCCGCGCGGCCATCTTCGACCGTCTCGCGCCGGAGCAGGTGGCCCAGCTCGGCGACATCTGCCGGACCATCCAGGCGGGTCTCCAGCCCGAGGGCGGCGACCTCCCGTGGACCCGCTGAGGTACTTAACGACCCCGCACCGCCGGGTCACCCCCGGGCAACGCGAAGGCCCCCCGCCGTCATGGCGAGGGGCCTTGCCTGTGCCCGCAGGTCCTGCGGGGCTCAGGGGTTCTTGCGCGGTGGGACTCAACCGGTCACTCAGTGGGCCATGACCGGGACGGCCTTCTCGATGCCCTCGTCGGCACCTTCGGCCGCGCCCTTGCCGGAGGCCGACGGACCGCCCTGACCGGCGTTGACGAACACGACCGCGATGAACGAGGACACCGCGAGGATGCCCACGGCCCACCAGATGGCGGTGGAGTAGCCGTGCACCATCGAGTTGAGCTGGAGCAGCTTCGGGTTGCTCGCGCCCGCCGCGTGCGAGGTGGCGTACGCGGTGGTGGCGCTGGCGGCGATGGTGTTGAGCAGCGCGGTGCCGATGGCGCCGCCGACCTGCTGCGAGGTGTTGACCATCGCCGAGGCGACACCGGCGTCACGGGCCTGGACACCGTGCGTGGCCAGGCTCATGGCCGGCATGAAGGCCGTACCCATGCCGAGCCCCATCAGGAGCAGACCCGGCAGGACCACGAAGGTGTACGAGCTGTCCAGGCTGATCTGCGTGAGCAGCAGCATGCCGACGGCCGCGGTCAGGAAGCCCGGGCCCATCAGCCAGCGCGCCGGGACGCGGGTCATCAGCCGGGCGCCGATCTGCGTGGAACCGGCGATCATCGTGACGATCATCGGCAGGAACGCGAGACCCGTCTTGACCGGCGAGTAGCCCCGGACGACCTGCAGGTAGTAGGTCAGGAACAGGAACAGGCCGAACATCGCGATGGCGGCGAGCCCCAGGGAGATGTAGACACCACCGCGGTTGCGGTCGGTCAGCACGCGCAGCGGCAGCAGCGGTGCCTTGACCTTCTTCTCCACGACCAGGAAGGCGAACAGCAGCACCGCCGAGGCGACGAACAGGCCGAGGGTCATGCCGGCCGTCCAGCCGTCGGACTCGGCGCGGGTGAAGCCGTAGACGAGCGAGACCAGGCCCAGGGTGGCCAGGATGACGCCGGGGATGTCCAGCTTCGAGGGGTTGCGGCTGCCGGCGGGCTCGTGGATCACGGCGATCGCGCCGAGCGCGGCGACGACGGCGAAGGGGATGTTCACGAAGAACGTCCAGCGCCAGTTCAGGTACTCGGTGAACAGACCGCCCAGGATGAGGCCGACACCACCACCGGCACCGGCGATGGCACCGAAGATGCCGAACGCCTTGGCGCGCTCCTTCGCTTCGGTGAACAGCACGGCGAGCAGCGACAGCGCCGCCGGTGCGAGCAGCGCGCCGAAGGCGCCCTGCAAGGCACGGGCGCCCAGCAGCATCCCGGTGTTGACCGCGGCACCACCGAGGGCGGAGGCGGCCGCGAAGCCGATCAGGCCGACGACGAACGCGCGCTTGCGGCCCCACAGGTCGGAGACGCGGCCGCCGAAGAGCAGTAGTCCGCCGAAGGCGAGGGCGTAGGCCGTGATGACCCACTGACGGTTGCCGTCCGAGATGCCGAGGTCGTCCTGGGCGGAAGGCAGCGCGATGTTCACGATGGTCGCGTCGAGGACGACCATCAGCTGGGCCAGGGCGATGAATATGAGCGCTTTCCAGCGCCTGGGGTCAGGGGTGGTGGCGGAGTCTTGCATGGAACGGCCTGCCTAAACGGTGCGAAGGGCGGTACGAGGGGGGTGAAGCGAAGTCAAAGGCGGTCAGGGATCGAAGCGGCGCGGCGCGCGCGGGAACGACGGACGTGGGTGGCACGGCCGTGAAATGCACGGCCCGGCCCCCGTGCCGGACGGAACTACTGATGGGCGCGGGTCCTCACTCATGACGCGGTCACACGTGTGACGCGGCCTCAGTTGTGAAGCGGTCTCACTTGTGGCGCGGTCTCACTTGTGGCGCAGTTTCACTTGTGGCGCAGGTCCTCCAGGGTCGCGGCGCAGCCGGGGAGCCGGGAACGCGCCGGTGCCATCAACCCGTCCAGGAACAGCTGGAGATGCCGGTGCACGAACTGGTCGAAGTCCACACAGCCACTGCCGGGCAACGGCCTGGTGAGCTGAGTGAGGGCAACCATCAGATCGCCGGCCGCGATGTCGTCGCGCAACTGCCCGGCGGCGCGGGCCGCGGCCATCAACGCCTCGGTGTCACGCTCGAGTCGGTCACGGGCCTCGACCAGGTCCGGGTGCTCATGGTCGACGCCGTCGGCGAGCAACGGACAGAGCGCACCGATGCGCTCGTCGGCCGCGGCGTGGACGAAGCGCCTCAACGCCAGGAAAGCATCGGGCTCCTCAGCTCGTGCAGTCTCGGCCTGTTCCGCGATGCGGGCCATCACCGAGAGGGTGACATGGTGGATCAGCTCATGGCGATCCGCGAAGTGCCGGTACAGCGTGGCATTACCGACCCCGGCCCGTCGAGCGATTTCATCGAGGTGGACATCGGCCCCGTGCTCGACGAGCGTCTCGCGCGCGGCGGCGATGATCCGCTCCCGGTTGCGCAGGGCGTCGGCACGGAGGCGGGGCTGCGGTGCTGCCACGGCGGGCACTCCTTTCGATCCGTGGATGTCGATCCATGGACGTAACCGGGGAGAACTTCCCCGTTTCGCTGGAACGCTTCGTTAAACGGGGAGAACCTCCCCGGATATTTCGGCTCCGGATGTGACCTGCGTCTCGCGCGGGATGACGTCCCCGCATGCCCCATCTGCCGCACTCCAGCGGGCGGACGCACACGGAGCGACACAGGGTGGACACAGAGAGCACCCGGGTCTCGGGTCGCGTGCGCCACGGAGGTGACCAGCATGAAAGCCCTGGCCATGGTGGTCATGGTGATCACCGCGCTGGCGCTCACCTCCCCCGTGCCCTCCCAGGCGGACGCGCCCCTGGCGGTCACCGAGGACGACGCCGCCGGCCGCATGGTGGACATGACGGGGCGGCCCCCCACCGGCCCCTGCGCGCTCACCACGGTCACCGACGACGTGTCCGAGGGCTCCCGCACGCCCCGCGGCTACGCGCGGTCGAGCGGCACGGTGCGGGCCGTCACCTTCTTCATCGACTTCCCCGACGCCCCCGCCGAGGTCCCCCCGCAGGAGCGCTACGCCGAGTTCTTCCCGGCCGTCACCGACTACTACCGCGCCAGCTCCTACGGCCGGCTCGACTACCGCCCCACCCCGGTCATGCGCTGGATCCGGATGTCACACCCCTACGCGTCGTACGGGCTGGAGCGCGGAGCCCCCTTCGACGCGGACCGCGACGACGGCTACCACGCCATCTCCCGCGAGATCCTGGCCGCGGTCGACCACGAGGTCGACTTCCGGCGGTTCGACCTCATCAACGTCCTGGCCACGGCGAACGCCGGCCCGCCCGCCGTCGAGGACGTACGGTCGGTGACCTTCGCCGGAACCCCCACCGGGCTGCGCGCGGACGACGGCGCCCACTTCAAGAACGTCTCCTTCATCTGGAGCAGCCAGACCGGCAACAGCCCCTACCGCGTCCTCAACCACGAGAACGCCCACAGCTTCGGACTCCCCGACCTCTACTACGCCCGCAACGACAACCCGCTGGACACACCCGTCGGCCACTGGGACCTCATGGACGAGGACTGGGGCCCGTCCAACGACTTCCTGGCCTGGCACAAGTGGAAGCTCGGCTGGCTGGCCCCCGACCAGGTCCACTGCATCGACTCCCCCGGCATCCGCACCCTGACCCTCACCCCCACCTCGGCCGACGGCGGCCCCAAACTGATCGTCGTCCCCCTCTCCCCCACCCGCGCCTTCACCATCGAAGCCCGCGCCCCCGGCCTCCTGGACCACACGGTCTGCCGCCCCGGTGTCCTCGTAACCACCATCGCCTCGGACATCCACACCGGCTCCGGCCCGATCCGCACCTCGGACGCCACCCCGAAGAGCCCCGGCTGCTACACCGAGGACCTCAACGTGAACGCGGGCCTGAGCGACGCGACCTACGTGGCGGGCCAGCGCTGCGCGGCGGCGGGCGTCACCATCGAGGTCCTGGGCCAGGACGAGGCGGGCAACTGGCAGGTAAGGCTGACGACGACCGCCCACCCCCGCCGCGCATGACCCCCGACGTCAAGATGCCCGGCACCCTGACCCTCCCACCCCACCACCCGCTACACTGACGGCGGCCCCGCCTCCGTAGCTCAGGGGATAGAGCACCGCTCTCCTAAAGCGGGTGTCGGCAGTTCGAATCTGCCCGGGGGCACATAGCCTGACCAGGCAAAACGCCTGACGAAAGCCCCCCGGACCGTGTCCGGGGGGCTTTTTCGTCCCCTCGCGGGGGACGGACCCGGGCGGGGAGCGAGCGGCCAACGCCCCAGCGCTCATCTCTCCCCGCCGGGCCGGAGCACTCGGGCGGCATACTGACCCCATGACCCCGGACGAACTCAGGGCGACGTGCCTGGACCTGAACGGCGCCACGGAGGAATTCCCCTTCCCGCGCCACCCCGAGGTCTGCACCTTCAAGGTCGCCGGCAAGGTCTTCGCCCTGACGACCCTCACCACCTCCCCGCTGACCGTGAGCCTCAAGTGCGACCCCGAACTCGCGGTGCGGCTACGGGCCGCGCACCCGGAGATCGTCCCGGGCTACCACCTGAACAAGCGGCACTGGAACACGGTCACGTTGGGGAGCAGCTCCCTGCCGGACCCCTTCGTGCGGGACTTGATCGAGGACTCGTACGACCTCGTCGTCGCCGCCCTGCCGCGGGCGAAACGTCTGCTGCTGGACTGGCCGGGAGAGCGGACCGAGCGATAAGAGGCGCCGCCCGGCGGTCGGAGTAGCCTGGAACCACCGGCACCCACGCGCCCGGAAACCGGTCCCTGCCCAAGGGATGTGAGAACGATGACTCTCGTCATCAGCTTGGCCGTGATCGTTCTGATGGCCGCCGTCGTGGTCTTCGCGATCTACGCCCTGGACGCCCGCCGCGACGAGCGCATCGTCGACTTCACCTTCAGCAACGCCGTCCCCAACCTCCATGAGCGGCACGCCGATCAGGTCGACCACCCGGACCGGGTCCACGCCGGACACCGGCACCACGTGCTCCACCTGCACGGCCCGTGGGGCGGAGGCCGGCACGCGTAGTGAGCCGTCGGCGGCTCACCGCGTTCGGCCTTCGTTTCGGGCTCCGGTCAGCCTCCGCACGGCATCCGGATCGCATAGATCTTCTTGACCCTCCGGAGGCGACAGCAGCCAGTGCGTACCGGGCGGATCGGCGCGGTGCGTGGCGGGGACCCCGAGGTAGTGATCGCGGCCCAGACACTCGAAGCCGGGATCGGCCCACGCCTCGGCGGTACCGGGCGGTACGAGTGCGTAATACCAGCGGCGGACCGGGTCGGCGATGACCGCACCGTGGATGCCCGCCCCATGGAAAGCCCTCTCGACGCTCTGCCGCGACACGGCCTCATCCGCCACCGTCGCAGCGAGGTCATGGACGAGATCGGCGGGCAAGCGGACCGCCTCGAAGTGGATACCGGTGCGGATCACCGCGGGGGGCTGAAACGCGGATGGCGGTCGGGCGGGACTGCGGCTCGGGGAGTGACCGCAGGGCGCCGCGCGGCACTCGGCGACCCGCACTTCGAGGTGTCGGCCCGGACCTGGCGGAGATGGGAGTCCGGTCGACCCGGTTGGCCACGCGAGGACTACGCCGTTGCGCTCCACTCCGCGTTCGGCCGTTGGCCCGAAGACCTCGGGTTCTCCGTTCCGGCCGGATGGATCCGCGCAGACCACCAGGAAGGGGTGGCAGAGGTGAATCGACGCGCGTTCGTATCGGTGACCGCCGCCGCCCTCACCGCCGGACCGATCGCACCGCGACACGTCGACCCCGCTCTCATCGACTACTTCCAGCAACAGCTTGAGGGCCACTACCGCGCGGACATGCTGCTCGGCCCACACGACCTCATCGGCACCGTGTCCGCGCAGTACGAGCTGATCGACCGCCTGGTACGTGTGGCTACTGGCGAAACCCGTCGCGGCCTGCTGCGCGTGGGCGCCGCTTACGCGGCACTGGTGGGCTGGCTCTACCAGGACGCCGGTGACCTCGGGGGCGCGTCGTTCTGGCGTGGGACGACACAGGAGATCGCGATGCGGTCCCGGGACCGCCACCTGATCGCCTATTCGCTGGTGAACCAGGCGCAGGTGCGCACCGACCTCGGCGACGGGCACGGAGTCGTCGACCTGTGCGAGGCAGCCCTCGACGGATCCGGCCAGCTCGCTCCGAAGGTCAAGGTGATGGCACTTCAGCAACAGGCTCACGGCGCCAGCCTCATCAATGACCGTGCGGCCGTCGACCGCCTCATCGATCAAGCCGATGGGCTCCTCGCCCGAGTCGACGACGACCTGCCTTGGGGCAATGCGTGCCGACGCACCCCCTGCTACCTCGAAGTGCAGAGGGCGACCTGTTACGGCCGACTGGGGCTGGGCGCCGAGGCCGACTCCCTGTGGAGGCAGGTGCTCGACAGGGTGCCGGCCACCGCCCGGCGTGATCGCGGTGTGTATCTGGCACGACATGCGACGGCAGCGGCGATCGCGCAGGAGCCGGACCACGCCGTCGCGATCACACGCGAGGCGGTACTGATCGCGGTCGACACCGGATCGGAGCGGATGCGAAGAGAGTTGACGACGCTGCGGCACAGGATGAGCCCGTGGCACGATGCCCCCGTAGGCCACGACCTCGACGAGGTCTTGGCGTCTGTGACAGCGAGGGGATGACGTGGCGGAGGCAATCGTCCCACTGACGGACGCGGAGATCACGGAGCTCCTGCGGAAGCTTCCCGGCTGGCAGCGGTCGGGTGATGAGATCACCCGCACCTTCGGAATCCGGTACCACGGAGGCGTGGCGCTGATCGTGCACGTCGCGGACATCGAGCGGCTGATCGGTCACCACGCGGACATCGACCTCCGCTGGGACCGCGTCCGCTTCGGCATCACCACCCACGACGCCGGCCACCGGCTCACCGTCGCGGACTTCGACCTGGCCAAGCGCATCGACGCGATCGCGGCAGCCCACGAGGCACGGCCGCTCTGAACAACCGTGCGGGGAGCCGTCGACCGCGCCCCGCACTGTCAGTACGTGGCCCTCCCGCACGAGCGCTCACCGGCCTCCGGGAACCGCAGGCTCTCACCAACCTGATGATCGCACCGCCTCAAACCGACTAAAGTCGGATCTCATTACCGCTGGTTGTGGGGCCAGTACGCGGTTCCGGGACGTCCCGCGTCCCGAGGGGAGGGCATGTTTCCGTATGAGTCGTCGCTCCAATGGACTGATCGGCGTCTGGGCCGAGGCGCAGCGGCAGCAGCAGCGGCAGGTGGAGGCTCGGCATCGGGCGGAGGTGCAGGAGCAGCGGCGGCAGGAGCGGGAGCAGCGGGCCCACGAGCGGGAAGCGGCCCGGCTCGATCGGGAGCAGCGGGCCGCCTATCGGCAGGCCCGGGAGGCCGAGGCGCGGCTGCGGACCGAGGAGATCGAGGCCCGGGTCGAGGAGCTGACCGGGCTGCTCGTCGTGGGGTGCCGGGCGCCGGGGTTCACCACGGGAGCGCTCGCGCGGGCCGAGCAGGTGGAGCCGTTCGCCCCCGGGCACCTCGCACAGCCCGTGCCCATGCCGGATCCGGGTCAGTACCGGTTCGCGCGGGCCGAGTTCGAGCGGGACTGGCACGCGGCGCAGGCCGCCGAGGCGCAGCGGCAGCAGCAGTTGGCCGCGTACCGGCGGCAGTACGACGCGTGGGCCGTCGCGCAGCTCGCGGAGATCCGGCGGTACAACGCCGGTATCGCGGAGATGGCGTCCGCGCTGCGCGAGGGGGATCCGGACGCGGTCGTCGAGTACTTCTCGGCGGCGCTGTACGCCTCCACCGCCTGGCCGGAGGACTTCCCGCACCAGCTGTCGGCCTCGTACGACCCGGGCGCCCGGCAGTTGGTGCTGAACTGGGAGCTGCCGGGGTTCGACATCGTGCCGGAGACGAAGTCGGTGCGGTACATGCTCAACGCGGACCAGGAGAAGGAGGTCGCCCGGCCGGTCACCCAGCGGCGGGCGCTGTACCGGGACGTGCTGGCGCAGTGCGTGCTGCTGGCGCTGCGTGATCTGTTCGCGGCGGACGAGTTCGGGGCGCTGGAGTCCGTGGCGCTGAACGGGTTCGTCGACGAGCACGACCCCGTCACCGGGCGGCTCGCCCAGATCTTCCTCGCCGCCGTCACCGTCCCCCGTTCCGTTTTCGGTCAGCTCCATCTGGAGCAGGTGAGTGCCGTCGAGTGCCTCACCGAAGGGCTCGGCGGGCTGCTGTCCGCCCGTCCCGACCAGCTGGCCGCCGTCCGGCCGGGGCGGCTGCCCGACGAGGTCGGGCGGGGGGTCGTCTCCCACGGCGGTGGTGACGACCCGGATCTGTTCGCGATGGATCCGGTCGAGTTCGAGGGGCTGGTGGCCGAGCTGTTCCGGGCCCGGGGGATGCGGGCGGTGATGACCCAGCGTTCCAATGACGGTGGTGTCGACGTCGAGGCCCTGGACCCGGATCCCATCAGCGGCGGGCGGATCATCGTGCAGGTCAAGCGGTACCGCAAGACCGTGCCGCCGACCGCCGTCCGCGATCTGTACGGGACGGTCCAGGGCGCGGGTGCCAACAAGGGGGTCCTCGTGACCACCTCGAAGTTCGGCCCCGGCTCGTACGCCTTCGCCAACGGCAAGCCCCTGACGCTGGTGTCCGGGGAGGAGCTGGTGGAGCTGCTGCGGCAGCACGGGCTGCGCGGGCGGCTGGGCGGTGGGAGCGGTGCGAGCGCCGGGGCGGCCGCACCCGCCGTACCCGAGGCCGAGCCCGCCGACGGTGACTACAACGTGCTGGGCATGTCCTGGTCCGGTGGTGTCGTCCTGGACGTGTGCGCCCTCGTCTGCCACGGCACGCGCGTGCTCAGCGACGAGCACTTCGTCTTCTACAACAACCCCCGCACCCCCGACGGATCCGTTCGCGCCGTACCCGCCTCGGCCGCCGACAAGGCCGCCGTGCGGGTCACCTTCGACGCCCTGCCGCAGGGTGCCGACCGGCTCGTCCTCGTCGCGGCGATAGACCCGGAGGCCGATCCGCAGGCGGATCTGTCGGGGTTCACCGACGCCCGTATCCGGCTGTCGGACGCCTCGGGCGCCGAGCTGGGACAGCTGGAGGTGTCCGACGGCCGGCCCGGCGAGACCGCCCTCGTCCTCGGTTCCTTCCGCAGGCGCGCGAGCGGCGACTGGGACTTCGTCATCGGGGGGCGGGGATACACGGGCGGGCTGGAGGCGCTGGTCCAGGAGTACGGAATAGAGGTCGCCTAGGCCTGTCCGGCGGACCTTCGCGGGCCCCCGACGCCCCGCACCGGGGGCGGTGTCGCCGTGCTTCGCGTCACTCCTCCGTGCGTCCCCGTGCCGTGACCTGCCCCGAAATGGCCGATCCTGATCGCCTCATGATCGACCGCCCTTCGGTGTCGGTGGATCCTCGTAGACTGCCCGAATGGCCGATCCCGCTGAGCCCACCGCGCCCGCCGACACCACCGTCACCGCCGAGATCACGGACGACTCCGACGCCCTGCGCGTCCTGCGGCGCGTCTTCGGCTACGACGCCTTCCGCGGGGATCAGCAGGAGATCATCGAGCACGTCGTCGACGGCGGTGACGCGCTCGTCCTGATGCCGACCGGTGGCGGCAAGTCGCTCTGCTACCAGATCCCGGCCCTCGTCCGGCCCGGCGTCGGCATCGTCATCTCGCCGCTGATCGCGCTCATGCAGGACCAGGTCGACGCGCTGCGCGCGCTCGGTGTGCGGGCCGGATTCCTGAACTCCACGCAGGACATGGACGAGCGGCGGATGGTCGAGGCCGAGTTCCTCGCCGGGGAGCTGGATCTGCTCTACCTCGCGCCGGAGCGGCTCCGCGTGGACGCCACCCTGCGGCTGCTGGACCGGGGCAAGATCTCCCTCTTCGCCATCGACGAGGCGCACTGCGTGGCGCAGTGGGGCCACGACTTCCGGCCCGACTACCTCGCGCTGTCCGCGCTGCACGAGCGCTGGCCGGACGTGCCGCGGATCGCGCTGACCGCGACCGCCACCGAGGCCACCCACGGCGAGATCGCGGGGCGGCTGAGCCTCCAGGGCGCCCGGCACTTCGTCGCCAGCTTCGACCGGCCCAACATCCAGTACCGCATCGCGCCGAAGAACGACCCGAAGCGGCAGTTGCTGGAGCTGCTGCGCACCGAGCACGACGGTGACGCCGGCGTCGTCTACTGCCTGTCGCGCAAGGGTGTCGAGGACACGGCCGCCTTCCTCGCGCAGAACGGCATCGACGCCGTGCCGTACCACGCGGGTCTCGACGCACGCACCCGTGCCGCCAACCAGTCGCGCTTCCTGCGCGAGGACGGTGTGGTCGTGGTCGCCACGATCGCGTTCGGCATGGGCATCGACAAGCCCGACGTGCGGTTCGTCGCCCACCTCGATCTGC
Source organism: Streptomyces netropsis (assembly GCF_014203545.1). Classification (GTDB taxonomy): domain Bacteria; phylum Actinomycetota; class Actinomycetes; order Streptomycetales; family Streptomycetaceae; genus Streptomyces; species Streptomyces netropsis. The sequence goes on along the minus strand of NZ_JACHJG010000005.1, from coordinate 289,596 downwards.
CGAAGTCCGTCGAGGGCTACTACCAGGAGACGGGCCGTGCCGGGCGTGACGGTCTGCCCTCCACCGCCTGGCTGGCGTACGGCCTCCAGGACGTCGTCCAGCAGCGCAAGATGATCGACGGTTCGGAGGGCGACGAGGCCCACCGCCGCAAGCTCGGGGCACATCTCGACGCCATGCTCGCGCTGTGCGAGACGGTCGAGTGCCGCCGGATCCAGCTGCTCGCCTACTTCGGCCAGCAGAGCACCGCGTGCGGCAACTGCGACACCTGCCTCACGCCCCCGACCACCTGGGACGGCACCGTCGCCGCCCAGAAGTTCCTCTCCGCCGTGCTCCGGCTGGCCCGGGAGCGGCGGCAGAAGTTCGGCGCGGGGCAGATCATCGACATCCTGCTCGGCAAGAAGACCGCCAAGGTCATCCAGCACGACCACGACGGGCTCACCGTCTTCGGCATCGGCACCGAGCTGAGCGTCGCGGAGTGGCGGGGCGTGGTGCGGCAGCTGCTGGCGCAGGGGCTGCTGGCCGTCGAGGGCGACTACGGCACGCTCGTGCTCACCGACGCCAGCGCCGAGGTCCTGGGCAAGCAGCGCCAGGTACTGCTGCGCCGCGAGCCGGAGAAGCCGGGCCGGGCGGCGAAGAGCTCGTCGAAGAGCGGCTCGGGCAAGCGTGCCGCGCCCGTCGATCTGCCCGAGGCGGCCGTGCCGGTCTTCGAGGCGCTGCGCGCCTGGCGCGCGGCCACCGCGAAGGAGCAGGGCGTCCCGGCATACGTGATCTTCCACGACGCGACGCTGCGCGAGATCGCGACCGTGATGCCCGACTCCCTGGACAGGCTCGGCACCGTGGGCGGCGTCGGCGAGAACAAGCTCGCCAAGTACGGTCAGCCGATCCTCGACGTCCTCGCGGACCTGGGGTCGGGGTCGGGGTCGGGGTCGGGGTCGGGGTCGGGCCAGTCGAGCCGGACCGGTCAGCCCGGGCGGCCCGCGCAGTCGGGGCCGAAGCCCGAGTCGGCCTTCGGGCACGACTCCGATTTCGGCCCCGAGCCCGACTTCGGGCCCGAACCCGAGCCCGAGATCGACTGGTGAACCGGCTCCCCCTCCCCCGCAGCTAGGTCTTCACCCCCGTGAGGTGGGCGAAGACGACGACGTTGCCGAGGTAGGAGCCGGTCTCCTCGGAGAAGCCGCCACCACAGGTGATCAGCCGCAACTCCGCCCGCGACGACGCCCCGTACACCTTCTTCGACGGGAACTCCTTGCGGTCGTACACCTCGATCGCGTCCGTCGTGAAGACGGCCGTACGACCGTCCGCGCGCCGCACCTCGATCGTGTTGCCCTTCTTGAGGGCGCCGAGGCCGTAGAAGACGGCCGGTCCGGCGGCCGTGTCGACGTGCCCGGCGACGATCGCGGTACCTGCCGCGCCGGGCTGGGTGCCGGCGGCGTACCAGCCGGTGAGGTTCCTGTTGTCGTCCGGGGGGCTGTCGAGGCTGCCGTCCGGCAGCAGGCCCAGCGGCTTCACGGGGGCGTCGACCCTGATCTCGGGAACGCGGACCCGGATGGGGGTCGAGGGAGGCAGCGGGGGAAAGGACGATGCGCCGCGGCCGCCGTCGGTCCGGGGGAACGCCTGCGCCTTCGAGGGCTGCGGCGGCGGGCCGCCGGACTCCGCGCCGCGGACGATGAGCCAGGTCCCGACGCACAGCGCGGCCGTCGCCACCACGGCGACCACGGCCCTGCCGCGGGAAACGCGCCGCAGACGCGTCGGACCGACCGAACCAGCCGGGCCGGACGGACGGGACGGGCCAGCCGGACCGGCCGGGCCGGCCAGAACAGGCCGGCCGGCCCGGTCCGCCCGCACCCCGTGGCCGACCGGGACCACCTGGCCCGCCTCGCCGGCCAGGACCACCCGGTCGGCCGCGCGCCGCCGCGCCGCCTGGCGCTGGTGCTCCCGGCGCCTCTGGTACTTCTTGCGCTTGTGTCGCGTCTGAGGCATCCGGGTCCTCCACCGCGGCGGAACAGGGTGATCTGAAGGCGGGGGCCGTGGCCGTGGCCGGCCCCCGGACGCCGCGCGCGTCCGGGGAGCCGGGGGACGGATTCGGCCGCCCGGAGGCGGCCGGCGTCAGAGGCGGTCGCCGCTCCGGCGGCGGCGCAGGAACCAGGAGCCGCCGAGCGCGGCGGCGGTCAGGACGGCCGCGCCGGCCGCGATCTCGGCCGTGCCCGAACCGCTCTCGCTCGCACCGCCGACACCGGTCATCATGCCGCCCGTCGGCGGCTTGGCGGGGCTGGCAGGGCTGGCGGGGCCGGCAGGGCCGGCGGCGTTGGCAGGGCCGGCGGCGTTGGCAGGGCCGGCGGGAGCGGAGGCGGGCGCGGAGGCGGGCGCGGACGGAGGCGTCGAGCCCTTGGTGACGCCCAGGTCGCCCGTGGCCTCCCGGCCGCTCTTGCAGTTGACGCCGATGCCGTAGGTGCCGGACTTGGCGCTCATCGGGACCTTGAACTGCCCGACCACGACTTCCTTGTGCGTGCCCGGCTTGAGCTGGAACGACGCGGGGCCGCCGACGGCGCTGGCATCCCCCGTACCCACGCCGCCGCGGCCACAGGCGGTGGTGCTCACCGTGACCGTCGCACCGGGCTGGACGCTGCCCGGCGAGACCTCCAGCTTCTCGAAGGTGCCGGCGGCGGCGAACGCGGGAGCGCCCGCGAGAGCGACGGCGGCTATGGACAGGGCGGTCCCGGTGAACACTCGTGCTGTACGCATGCTCGTTCCTCCGCGAGCGCGGCCGTGACACACCGATGTGCCACATGAAGTCGGGGTTCCACGCTCCTCAAACCGAGCGAAACGGCGTTTCGCCCCGCCTGCACCCTGACGTCACATCAGATAGGCCGTCCGAGGCACGGCGACCAGGCCTGCCCGATCACATAAGGGCAGGTCACTGGACGCAACGACGCGACTACCGAACGTGCGTACCCAGAAATGGCGAACGGGTGAACCTCGCCTCGGTTCACCCGCTCGCGCTTCAGCCGGCCTACTTCACCAGGTCGTCCGGACAGCCCGTGCCGCGCGGCAGCTTGTACGGGGCCGCGATCCGGTACGTACCGCCGTGCGGCGCGTGGAGGACCGTCCAGTTGTCCTCCGGCTCGTCCTCGCCCGCCCGCTCGGGGTGCTTGGTCAGACAGCCGTTGAGGTTGACCGGCGGCTCGCCCTTCGGGCCGATCCGCGGCGGCGCGACGGTCTTGCCGTGCTCGTCGATCAGGGCCAGCCACGGCGAGTACGGGATGCGTATCAGCACCCGGCCCGCGTTGTTCACGGTGATCGTCATTCCGTCCGCGTCCGTGCGCGCCACCATCGCCGGGGGATCGGCGATGGGCTTCGGGTCCTGCACCTCGTACAGCCGCCAGTGATCGTCGGACCACACCTGCCGCAGATACGGCAGTCCCCCGGCGACCAGCTTGGCCTCGTCGACCGCGGCGTGGTCCGGCTCGTCGGTGGGCAGCACCACGTAGCGCACCGCCCAGCGGTCGAGCCAGGCGCGGTAGGTGGTGGCGTTCAGCCTGCTGGGCGCGTCGTAGAAGAGGGGGTTGCGCTTCATGTCGGCCTGGCGGTTCCAGCCGCGCGCCAGGTTCACGTACGGGGAGAGGGCCGACGCCTCGCGGTGGCTGCGCGCGGGGACGACCTCGACCCGGCCGCGCTCGGCCTCGACCCGCTGCAGCCTGTCCACCAGCGGTGCCACCTCGCGGGCCCAGGACGCGGCGGGGGTGGTGTGCACGATGTCGCTGATGGAGTTGACGGACTGCCAGACCGTGATCGTCACGACCGCGAGGACCACCGCGAACCACTTGCGGCCCGCGGTCAGCAGCTCGGACCAGGACGGCACCTTCAGCTCCGGCAGCGCGGCGACCAGCACCACACCGCCGAAGACCATGCCGAGCCGGGAGATGTTGGTGCCGATCTGGGAGGGGATCAGCCAGACCAGCAGCACCCCCAGCACGTACAGGGTCGAGACGATCTTGACCGTGCGCCAGTGCTTGGGCGGGAAGACCATCCCGAAGACGCCGCTGAGCAGCGGCAGGATCGCCGAGGGGAACCCCATCGGCTGCTGCCCGGAGAACGGGAACAGCCACGCGGACAGCCCGACGACCACGACGGGGGTCACCCCCAGCGAGTACGCCGCCGGGCGCCGGGCGCTCAGGAAGAGCGCGGCCGCGACTATGCCCACGAACAGGCCCGCCACCGGGCTCGACGCCGTCGCCAGCGCCGCCAGCAGGCCCGCGAGCGCGGCCCGGCCCCAGCGGTACTTGCCCTCGCTGCGCCAGCGCACCGGCCACGCGAAGATCACGGCGACGGCCGCCAGGCCGAACATCATGCCGAGCCCGAAGGTCACACGTCCAGAGATCGCGTTGCAGGTCAGCGCGAAGGCGCCGTACAGCGCGGGCCAGAGCGGGTGACGGACGGAGCGGCTGCGCACCAGCAGCATCGCGATCAGCCCGGCCGAGAGCGTGCCCGCGACCATCATCGTCGAGCGCACACCGATCAGCGCCATCAGATACGGCGAGATGACGCTGTACGAGACAGGATGCATACCGCCGTACCACGCCAGGTTGTACGCCGAGTCGGGGTGCTGGAGGGCGAACTCCGCCCACGCGTCCTGCGCCGCGAGGTCGCCGCCGCTGTTCGCGAACAGCCAGAACCACATCATGTGCAGCACGGCGGCGACGATCAGTGTCGTCGCCACGGGGCGCGTCAGAGCCAGCCGGCCCGCTCGGCGCCACCAGGGCGCGGGTGGGCCTGCGTCAGCGACGTCACGCTCCGCTTTCTCTATCCGGGACGGGGCGCCGTCGCCCCTGTCGTCCGGTTCCTGCGGCTTGTCTGCGCGCGCCGGCCCCACGGTGGTCACTGCGGTTCTCCCCGTCTTCCCCCGACGTCTTCCCTTCGGCCGGGCCGTGCCATACGTAAACCTTCGCGACGCTAACACGCCGTCGCGACGGGCCCTGGACGGTGAAACGGCTCCCGGCCCGTACGCACTCGTACGGGCCAGGAGCCGCGCCACCCGTCACGGCCGGATCCGGTGCCCGGACCCGGCCGCGTCACACCTGTGCCGCTCAGCCGAGGCGGGTCAGCTTCGACCCGAACGACGGCTCCGCCAGGTCCTTCTTCAGCGTCACCGGCACCCGGACCTGACCCGGCCCGCTGCCCACGGTCAGCTGTCCGACCTCGGTCCCGGCCTTCGCCGAGTGCGGGAGCTTGCGGCCGGCGTCGTTGAGCGTGATGTTCACGGTGAGGCCGGACCAGCCGACGGCCGTGACGTCCTTGGTCGCGACGACCGGCGTCGTGCCGCCGAGGCCGTCGTCCACCCGGCCGACGACGTCACCCTTCTTGACGACCTTGTGGTCCCTCAGCTCACCCTGCGCCGCGATGAGCACCTTCTTGCTGACCGCGTTGACCGTGTCGATGATCGGGGCCTTGTGCTGCCCGAGCACCGCGGCGACGATCAGCTGCGTCGTCCCGCCGATCTCCTTCTGGCCGGCGAAGAGCAGGTTGCCGCCCGCCTTCGTGGTGCTGCCGGTCTTGATGCCGATCGCGCCGTCGAAGGGGACGAGGGTGTTGTAGTTCCGGTGGGTCGTGCCGGAGGGGTCCTTCCACGAGGGCAGCTTGGTGATCGCCACCAGGGCGGGGATCTCCATCGCCTTCTTGCCCAGCTTCACCTGGTCCTCGGCGGTGCTGACCGTGGTCTCCATGAGGCCACTCGCGTCGGTGTAGGTGGTGTTCTTCATCCCGAGTTCCTTGGCGGTGACGTTCATCTTCTTGATGAACGCCTCCTCGGACTGGGAGTCCCACCGGGCGAGCAGTCGCGCGATGTTGTTCGCCGACGGGATCATGACGGCGGACAGGGCGTCCCGCAGGGAGATCTTCTGACCGGGCTTCACGGTGTTCAGTACCGATTCGCCCTCCGACTCCTTGCCCGCGTCGGACACGGCCTTGGCGTCGATGTCGATCATCGGGCCGTTCTCGCCCTGCTTCAGCGGGTGGTTCTTGAGCACCATGTACGCGGTCATGGTCTTGGCCACACTGCCGATCGGCACGGGCTTCTGCTCGCCGAACGAACCGATCGTGCCGAGCCCGGACACCTCGACGTAGCCCTGGCCCTCGGTGGGCCACGGCAGCGACGGCTTGGCGCCGTCGAAGGCGTAGCTCTTGCTCGCCGTCAGCTTCAGCGTCGGGTCCGGCAGCGGGCGGAACGCCTGCACGACACAGAAGACGATCAGCAGCAGCGCCACCAGCGGCGTCCAGATCTTCACCCGGCGCACGGCGGTGCGGACGGGCGTCTCCGGCGGCGGCGGGGTGTTGGTCAGCTGCGCGAGCAGGTCCAGCGGCGCGGCCGGGCCCGCCGGCTCCGCACCCGCGGCGGACTGCGGGGGCAGCGGCGTCTGCTTCGTGCGCTCGGCCTCGGCGGGCGCCTTCGGCACACCGGTCGGCGGGGTGACGCTGATCGGTATGGCGGGCTTCGCGGGGGCGGCGGCAGCGTCGGACTTCAGCGGTACGAACTGGCTCGTGCGCTCCGAGTCCGAGTCCGCGGTGCCCTTGGACCCCGCCTTACCCGCGGCCGGGGCGGCGGGGGCCTTGAGCAGGGCCGTCGGCTGGTCGCCCCCCGACTTGTCGGCTGCCTGGTCGGCGGGCTTCTTCGCCGGGGCCTCGGCAGGCTTGGCCGTGCCGTTCTTCGGCTTCACCACGCCGAACGCGGCGGTCGGCCGGTCGGCCGGCTTGTCGGCTGCCTGGTCGGCCGGCTTCTTCGCCGGGGCCTCGGCGGGCTTCGCGGCGCCGTTCTTCGGCTTCGCCACGCCGAACGCGGCGGTCGGCCGGTCGGCGGGCTTCCCGGCGGGAGCGTCGGCAGCCTTCTTCTCCTCGCCGGACTTCTCGTCGGGCTCGGCGGCAGGCTTGTCAGCAGGCTTTTCGTCGGAAGTGGGCGCGGCCTTGGCGGCGGGCTTCGCCGCGGGCTCGTCGGTGGACTTCGCGGACACCGCGGACCGCGCCGGCTCCTCGGGCTTTCCGGACTTCGCGGACTCCCGGGGCTTTCCGGTCTGCACGCCGTCGGTTCCGGCGGTGTCGCCGGCACCCTCGGCGTCCTCGGCGTTCGCCACCCACGCGGCGACGGCGGCCTTCAGCCGGTCGTCGCCGGCGGCGGGCTCCGCAGCCGCCTTCGCCTCGGGCTTCGGGGCGGGGGTCACTTCGGAATCAGCCGAGGGCTTTGCAATCGCATTGACCACCCGACCCTTGGCCGGGGCGGCACCGGAACCCGAAGCCGTCGCCGACTTCGCAGATGCCACCGGATCGGAGTCGGAAGCCGAGCTCGTGCCGGCCTCGGCCGGGCGGGCCTTCTCAGATGACTCCGAAGACTTCGGGGACTCCGAGGACTCCGAAGACTCCGAGGCCTTCGAGGGCTTCGAGGGCTCCGAAGACTCCGAAGAAGGGGTCTTGACCGTCGCTTCTCGGAAAACTCCGAGCCGCGGGTCGCGTTCGCCGCCAGTCGTCTCCCCCGACGACTTCCGCTGCTCCGACTTGTCGGGGGACTCGCCCGCCACCGATGCCTCCTCGAATTCCCACGTCATACGCCGGGGCGGAGCACCCAGTACCCCGCTGCCCGAACTTTCCCAACGTCTACCAGTGTCCTGTGCCGCAGAAGCGCAACCGCACCGTCACAGGGCTTCGCCCGGCTTCATCCACGTGCTAGACGAGACGACATACCTACCGGTTCCCACCCGAAGCCACCACGCACTCTCGACAGACCAATGTGAGAGGGGTCACCCTGTCACTCATCCACGCGGGGAGGCATGGATGGGCAGGAGCCGCAGAACAATTCCGGAGGAGCTTCTGCTGCTCGCCTTGGACCCGGCCACGGGAACCACGGCGCAGCCGCAGTCGCTCGACCTCGGCCTGGCCGGGGCACAGCTAGTGGAGCTGGCTCTGGCTGGACGGATAGCCCCAGACGGGGATCGTATCGCCGTGGTGATGCCACGGCCGACAGGAGATCCGACCTTGGACTCCGCACTGGAGCTGCTGCGCCGCCGCGGCAGCCCGGTACGCGCCGTCCATTGGATCGGCGGGCCCCGGCTGGGGCTGCGCCAGACGTATCTCACACACCTGGAGCGGTGCGGCATGGTGCATGCCGTGGCGGGCCAGATGTGCGGGGTGCTGCCGACGACTCGCTACCAGGCGACGGACACGGCCATCAGCCGGGAGATCAGGGCCCGGCTGGACAGCGCGATCCGCACCGGCGTGCCGCCGGACCCGCGGACCGCGGCGCTCGCCGCACTGGCCCACGCGGTCGGTCTGGGCAAGCATCTGTACCCGGGCAACGAGGGCCGCTCTTCGCGCTCCCGGCTCCGGGATCTGATCAGGCACGACCCGATGGGCGGGCTCGTGGCGCACGCCGTGATGGACGTGCAGAACGGGGTCGCTGCCCAGCCTCGGCGGGCACCGGCCACGGCGGGTGCGGGCGGCAGTGGCCGCGCCGGCGGCGGTTCGGGGCGCAGGTCGACCTCCGGTCGGCCCTCGGTGGAGTCCGCCGGGGTTCCCGCGCAGCCCGCGCACCAGGAGGCCGTGATGGCCCGTGCAGGGGCCTCGTAGACGGCTTTGCCGTCGGCGTTCGCCCCGCTCGTACGACCAGCACCGACCTCGAGCACACCAGTCCCATGGATCAACCGCAGTACCGCTCGCTACACCCTCCGCTCCACCGACCGCACCGCAGTCCCCATGACCCGGTTCGGGAGCCGCAGCAGCACGCGGGGTGGTGGGCCGGCCCGTCCCGGACGGCGGCTCGGTCCACCACCCCGCGTGCGCGTCTTCGCGACGCGCCTCGTGCGAGGCCGGCGATCCCGCCGCGGGTGACCTCCTGTGCGCGATCGTCCCTCGCCGGCTGCCGGGCGCCGGTCACCGCAAGCGGACTCTGTGTCGGCATTTTCCAGCGCCGCCCCGGCCAGTGGTGGCAGGCTGCGGATCAGGAGACAGCAGCATGACGGAGCCGGAGGTGCGTCCCGTGGCGTCCAGTGTCAATCCCACCGTAAGACGGCGCCGCTTGGGGCAGGAACTGCGCAAGCTACGCGAACTCAAGGGCATGACGGCCGAGGAGGTGGCCGAGCGGCTACTGGTCTCGCAGTCGAAGATCAGCCGCCTGGAGAACGGCCGCCGCAGCATCAGCCAGCGCGATGTCCGTGATCTGTGCGGGGTGTACGGCGTCGAGGACCACCGCATCGTCGATTCGCTGATGCAGATGGCCAAGGAGTCGCGCCAGCAGGGCTGGTGGCACGCCTTCGGCGACATCCCGTACAGCGTGTACATCGGTCTGGAGACCGACGCCTCCTCGCTGCGCGTGTACGAGGCGTCCCTCGTGCCCGGTCTGCTCCAGACTCCGAACTACGCGAGCGCGGTGACCGAGGGCTCCTGGCCGGAGGCCACGTCGGCGGACGTCGAGCGGCGGGTGCAGGTGCGGATGCGCCGGCAGGAACGCATCACCGACCCGGACAACCCGCTGCGGCTGTGGGCGGTCATCGACGAGTCGGCGCTGCGCCGGATCGTCGGCAACCGCGCGATCATGCGCGAACAGATGGAACACCTGGTGGAGTTCAGCCTCCAGCCGCACATCACCGTGCAGGTGCTGCCCTACGACGTGGGCGCGCACCCGGGGATGTACGGGAAGTTCTCCATCCTCGAGTTCCACGATCCGCAGGACGCCAGCACGGTCTATCTGGAGGGCATCACCAGCGATCTCTATCTGGAGAAGCCGAACGACGTGCAGACGTACAGCGTGATGTACGAGCATTTGCGGATGCAGGCTCTCAACGCGGAGCACTCGCGGCAGTTCATGAGCCAGGTGGCCGAGGAGTGGGGCAGCTGAGCTCCGCGCATTGAACGGGGGTGGGGCCCGAACGAGGTCCAAACGAGGTCCGAACCAGCTCCGAGCGGGGCCCGACGAGGCCCGCTACCGCGAAGGTGGCGCACCGTACACCCGAGGCCCCTGTCTGGGAAGAGGCGCCTGGAATATGCCATCCGGTCGAGTGAACAGGCCATTCATCAGGTGATGTTGGCGCGTAACGTCGAGATCGCTTCGGGAAACCGGCGTTGAACCGACAGGCAGCATTCACAGGCATCGGAGTAATCATGGCTATTCACCAGGGAAAGACCAGCTGGCGCAAGTCCTCCCACTCGCTCGCCAACGGCGACTGCGTGGAGGTCGCCTCCCCTCTCCCGCAGGCCATCGCGGTCCGCGACTCCAAGGACCCGCAGGGCCCCACTCTCACCTTCACCCCCCACGCCTGGTCCTCGTTCGTGACGACCGTCAACGACGGCTCCTACGACCTCTGACCGGGCTCTGATCCGGCGTCCGAACCGGCCGGCGACCACGGTCCGGGCCGGCGGACGCGACCGATACACCTATCCGATACATCCGCTGGGAAATCGACACGCAGTTCCGCGCACAGCCCTCTCGTCTGAAAGCCGTCATGGCCGAGGGGGCTTGCCATCGCCCCACGCAGGCACCGCGCGGTCGGCTTCCGTCGTCCACGGCCGTCGTCAGCGCAGTTCGTCCACGTAGCGATCGGTGCCGGGGACGGTCGGGATGAAGGGGGCGGCGAGTTCGACCCGGCCGAGGCCGGTGCGTTCGACGTCCGCCCCGCGCCCGGCGAAGTGCTCTTCCCAGCAGGCGCGCGGGTCCCGCTCCAGGAACCACAGCAGGGTCAGCCGGGTGTCGACGCCCTCGACCTGCGGCACATAGCTCATGCGGTCGCCCGGCAGCGGTGTCGGCCGGAAGACGGTGACCATCGCGGCCGGAGATCCGGCGAGGCGCTCCGGGAGCCGCTCGGCGCTCAGCCACCGCAGCAGCTCGCCCCGCTCCCGCGGCCCGTTCGCGTCGATGACCTCCAGGACCAGACCCGCGTAGGGGTGGTCGAGTGCGTGGAAGTCCCGCGGCCCCTCGGCGCCGTCCCGGTAGACCGTCGCCTCGTGGTCCTGGAAGGCCGTGAAGACATGGCGACGGGCCTGGTGGACCCGGCCGTCGCGATTCAGCCGCTTGTTGATGCCGACGGTCCACCGCATGTGCTCGTCGTAGCGCCCCTCGGTGATCCAGTAGACCGACAGATAGCAGCCGGTGGTGACCGGCCGGGCGACGGCGGACTCCGCCGGATGACGCAGCTCCCGCAGCTCCCGGGTGGCCACCCAGCGGCGGCCGGCGTAGATCCACGGCATGGCCATGGCGCCGGCGATGAAGTGATCGTCCTCGTACCAGCGGTTGTACGCGCGCTCCTGGCCCTGATCCGGCTCGACCAGGGTGATCAGGGCGTGCCCGGGGCGCACCCCGTAGGGCCCGACGGAGGCCAGCTCGCCGTAGCCCCGGCCGCGGGTGTCGTCAGTCGTCATGGCCCACAGGTCTAGCCGACGTGGCATCAAATGGGGAGGGGCCCGGCGGCCCGGGTCGAGGTCTGGCGCCACCGCCGCGTGCGGACCTACCCTGAACCGCACCTGACGCTACGTCAGGCACAGTGCCCATTGCCACGGGAGGTGTGCCGTCCCATGCTGCTGCGCGGCAAGACCGTACTCGTGTCCGGCGTCGGCCCCGGTCTCGGCGGGCGGGTGGCGGCGGCGTGCGTCCGCGACGGGGCCCGGGTCGTCCTCGGCGCCCGGACCGGGGAGAACCTCGCCCGGACCGCCGCGGCCATCGACCCCTCGGGGGAACGCACCGCCCATCTCGCCACGGACATCACCGACCAGGCCCGGTGCGACGCGCTGGCCACCGCCGCCACCGACCGCTTCGGGCGCCTCGACGCGGTCGTCCACGTCGCGGCCCTGGACCGGCACTTCGGCGGCCTGGAGGACGCGGACTTCGACGCGTGGCGGGAGGTGCTCGACGTCAATCTCCTCGGCGCGCTGCGGCTGACCCGCGCCTGTCTGCCGGCGCTCGGCAAGCGCGGCGGCTCGGTCGTCCTCATCGGCACCCAGTCCTCGGTGGCGGCCCCCACGCAGGTCCGCCAGACCGCGTACGCCGCGTCCAAGGGCGCCCTCGTCTCGGCGATGTACTCGCTGGCGCGGGAACTGGGCCCGCAGCGCATCCGGGTCAACACCGTGCAGCCCGGCTGGATGTGGGGGCCGCCGGTGCGCGAGCACGTCCGGCGCACCGCCCTGAGCGAGGGGGTGCCCGAGGAGGCCGTACGGGCCCGGCTCACCGACCGGGTGGCGCTGCCGGACCTCGCGACGGACGCGGACGTGGCGGAGGCCGTCGTCTTCCTGGCCTCCGACCGCGCGCGGGCGATCACCGGGCAGTCGCTGCTGGTGAACGCCGGGGAAGTGATGCGCTGACCCGCGCGGCGGGTCGGATCACACCGGGAGGTTCGCGCTCGGCCCCCGCGCCGGGCGCGTCCCGCTCACGCCCTCAGTCCTTCGCGGGCCGGACCGTGCTCATGATCTTGTCGATCTGGGCCTCGGTCAGCGCGTCGGGGACACCCTGGTCGGCGTAGATCACCCAGCCGTGGAAGGTGCCGTCCGGTAGCTTCTGGGCGATGCTCTTCACGATCGCGGTGGGCGGGACGCAGTCGCTCGGGCGGTTCTTGACGGTCACCTTGGCCGTGGCGGTCCAGCCCTCGATGCCGTTGGCCTTCCACGCCTTCTCGTCCTGAATCTCGATCTTGGGCTTGTTGTTCAGGCCGCCGTAGGCCATGGTGCCCCAGTTGCCCGCCCAGTTGCGGGCGTTCTCCTTGAGGTCCAGGTCCTTGCCGCCGCCCGTGGTGCCGATGGAGGCGAGCTGTCCCTTGCCCGCCTCACCCATGGAGTCGGGGTTGGCGCTGGAGGAGCAGCCGCCCTCGCGGTAGCTCGCGATCTCCCGCATCACGACGACGGGCTTGCCGTTGTCGGTGTAGGAAATGGCGGTGCCCTGCGGGGCGACGTTCCACTTGTCGGCCTTGGCCGGCACGTCGTAGCGGTAGTTGTGCTCGTCGCTGGTCTGCGTCTGCCAGCCGGCGACCTTCGGCGGCGGGCCGGACGGGCTCGCCGAACCGTTGCCCGGGGTGGGCTCCTGCGTCGGCTGCGCCGGGGCGCCGGACGCCTGCGGGCCGCCCTTGCCCGCCTCGGGCTTCTCCTCGTCGCCGCCCCGGAGCAGGAAGAAGGCACCGCCGCCGATGACGGCGAGCGCCACGACGCCGCCGACGACGGCGAGCATCGTCTTGTTGCCCCCGCCACCACGCGGCGGCTCGGGCTGCGGGGGCGCCTGCTGGTACTGCGGGGGCGGCGGGGGCTGCGCACCGTAGGGCTGCGGCGGCTGCGGAGGCATCCCCTGCTGATACTGCGGCGCCTGAGGCGGCATCCCCTGCTGGTGCTGAGGCGGCTGCGGGGGCATCGCCTGCGGAGGCTGCGGGGGCGTCTGCTGGTGCTGCGGCGGCTGCGGAGGCAGTGACACCGCCGGCTGCTGGGCGGTCGGCGTCCACCCGGGCGGCGGGCCGAAGCCCTGCTGCGGGGGCTGCGGGGGCTGCGAGCCCTGGGGCTGCTGGGGATCCTGCGGGTTCTGTGGCCAAGACATGGCCGACACCCTATGCACGATCCATCGCCGCCCGGCCAGCGAGCGGCGACAAAACGGCAACAAGCAGGCGCCGGGCCCGTTCTCTACTCCCCCAGCACCGGCAGCAGGTCCGGAAGGTGACCGTCCGAGGCGAGCGCGGCGGCCTGCCGCTCCTCGGACACCTCGCCGTAGAGCGTCGTACGCGGCCGGGACGGGCGGCCCGCGGCCTCCGCGATGGCGACGAGGTCCTGGATCGAGCGGTACGAGCCGTAGGAGGAGCCCGCCATGCGGGAGATGGTCTCCTCCATCAGCGTGCCGCCCAGGTCGTTGGCGCCCGAGCGCAGCATCTCGGCCGCGCCCTCGGCGCCCAGCTTCACCCAGCTCGTCTGGATGTTCGTGATGTGCGGGTGGAGCAGCACCCGGGCCATGGCCGTGACGGCGCGGTTGTCCCGGGTGGTGGGGCCGGGGCGGGCGATGCCGGCGAGGTAGACGGGGGCGTTGGTGTGGATGAAGGGCAGGGTCACGAACTCCGTGAAGCCGCCGGTCTCCTGCTGGATCTCGGCGAGTTGGCGGAAGTGGCCCAGCCAGTGGCGGGGCTGGTCCACGTGCCCGTACATCATCGTGGAGGAGGACCGGATGCCCAGCTCGTGTGCGGTCTTGACGACCTCGATCCACGTCGCGGTCGGCAGCTTGCCCTTGGTGAGGACCCAGCGGACCTCGTCGTCGAGGATCTCGGCGGCGGTGCCCGGGATGCTGTCGAGCCCGGCTTCCTTGGCGGCGGCCAGCCACTCCCGGATGGACAGGCCGGTGCGCGTCGCGCCGTTGACGACCTCCATCGGCGAGAAGGCGTGCACGTGCATGCCCGGGACGCGCTCCTTCACCGCCCGCGCGATGTCGAAGTAGGCCGTGCCGGGCAGGTCGGGGTGGATGCCGCCCTGCATGCAGACCTCGGTCGCGCCGACCTGCCACGCCTGCTCGGCGCGGTCGGCGACCTGGGAGAGCGACAGGGTGTAGGCGTCGGCGTCGGTGCGCCGCTGGGCGAAGGCGCAGAACCGGCAGCCGGTGTAGCAGACGTTGGTGAAGTTGATGTTCCGCGTGACGATGTAGGTGACGTCGTCCCCGACGGTCGCGCGCCGCAGGTCGTCGGCGATGCGGCAGAGGGCGTCCAGGGCGGGGCCGTCGGCGTGCAGGAGGGTCAGCGCCTCGGCGTCGGTCAGCCGGGTGGGGTCGTCGGCGGCCTGCTTCAGCGCCTGCTTGACGTCGCCGTCGAGCCGGGACGGGACCATGCCGGGGGCGGCGGCCTCGCGCAGCGCCTCCCAGTCGCCGTACACCTCGTCGAAGTCGTCGCGGCGGTCCGCGGTGCGGCCCTCGGTGTCGATGGTGTGGTGCAGGTCCGTGCGCCCCGCGGCGACGAACACGTCCTCGGGCTCCTGCCAGGGGTGGCCCTCGACCACGGCGTCCTCGCGGGCCAGGCCCGTGGCCGGGTCGGCGAGGGCGCGGACGTGCGGCAGCAGCCGGGGGTCCAGCCAGGGCTCGCCGCGCTGGACGAACTCGGGGTAGACGGCGAGGCGTTCGCGCAGCTCGAAGCCGGCGGCGGCGGAGCGCTCGGCGAGCTCGTCGATGTGCGGCCAGGGGCGCTCGGGGTTGACGTGGTCCGGGGTGACCGGGGAGACGCCGCCCCAGTCGTCGATGCCGGCGCCGATGAGTCGCGCGTACTCCCCGGCGACCAGGTTGGGCGGGGCCTGGAGGCAGGCGGAAGGGCCCATGATGTGCCGGGCGACGGCAACGGTGGCGACCAGTTCGTCCAGCTCGGCGTCCGGCATGCCGCGCATCGCCGTGTCCGGCTTGGCGCGGAAGTTCTGCATGATGAGTTCCTGGATGCCGTGGTAGGCGCGGGAGATCCGGCGCAGCGCGAACAGCGACTCGGCGCGCTCCTCGTAGGTCTCGCCGATGCCGATCAGCAGGCCGCTCGTGAAGGGGACGGAGCTGCGCCCGGCGTCCTCCAGGACGCGCAGCCGGACGGCCGGCTCCTTGTCCGGGGAGCCGTGGTGGGGGCCGCCGGGCTCGCTCCACAGGCGGGTGGCCGTGGTCTCCAGCATCATGCCCATGGAGGGCGCCACGGGCTTGAGCCGCTGGAAGTCCGTCCAGGACATGACGCCGGGGTTGAGGTGCGGCAGCAGCCCGGTCTCCTCCAGGATGCGGATCGCCATCGCCCGGACGTACGCGATGGTGTCGTCGTACCCCTCGGCCTCCAGCCACTCGCGCGCCTCGGGCCAGCGGTCCTCGGGCTTGTCGCCGAGGGTGATCAGCGCTTCCTTGCAGCCCATGGCGGCGCCGCGGCGGGCGATGTCCAGCACCTCGTCCGGGGACATGAACATCCCGTGGCCCGCGCGGCGCAGCTTGCCGGGGACGGTGGCGAAGGTGCAGTAGTGGCACTTGTCGCGGCAGAGACGGGTGAGCGGGATGAAGACGCTCTTCGAGTAGGTGATGACGCCGGGGCGGCCGGCGGCCTCGAGCCCCGCGTCCCGTACGCGGGCGGCGGACGCGCACAGGTCCGCCAGGTCCTCGCCGCGCGCCTGGAGCAGCACCGCCGCCTCGGTGACGTCCAGCGCGACCCCGTCCCGGGCGCGCCTGAGCGCGCGACGCATGGCGTTCGCGGTCGGTGCTGCCTGCTCGGATCCCTGCGCGCTGGAAGTCATTGTCCGAGCATACGAGCGGGAACCGACAACTCCAGAGCGCACCGGGGCGGATCCGTGTGCCACTGATCACGTCAGACGGAGGCGGCCTCCGGCATGCGTTTCCGCGCCCCGGAACGGCACCTGACCAGGGGCGCCGTCCCGACTCGCGGGCGGGGCAGGGGTCTCGGGGCCCGCCCGGCCTAGAGGAATTCGGCCAGCGCGTCCAGGGCCCGCACCACGACCGCGTCGTCGGCCGCGGGCAGCCCCACCACGACCTCTTCGATGCCCTGGTCCGCGAGGTGCGCGAGCTTCTCGGCCGAGGGGTGCACGGCGTACGGCACGACCACCGGTTCCCCGGGCCGCCCGGCCGCCCGCCATGCCCTGCGCAGCGCGGGCAGCGCCTCGCTCAGCCCGCCGCCGCCGATGGGCAGCCAGCCGTCCGCGTACTCCGCGACGTGGGCGAAGAGGCCCGGCCCGGCACCGCCGCCGATCAGGGTGCGCGGCCCCACGAGCGGCTCCGCGCCCTCCCGGGAGCGCGGCGCCCGGACGGGTTTGGGGTGCGCGAGGCTCGCCCGGACGGAGCCGAACTCGCCCGCGTAGGGCGTCGGTTCCTCGGTCCACAGCGCGCGCATCAGGGCCATCCGGTCCCGTACCAGCCGCCGCCGCGATCCCCACTCCACGCCGTGGTCGGCGGCCTCCTCCACGTTCCACCCGAAGCCGACGCCGAGGGTCAGCCGGCCGTCGCTCAGGAAGTCGAGCGAGGCGACCTGCTTGGCGAGCGCGATCGGGTCGTGCTGGGCCACCAGCGTGATGCCCGTGCCGATCGCGAGCCGCTCGGTGACGGCCGCGGCCTGCGCGAGCGCGACGAACGGGTCCAGGGACCGGCCGTATTCGCGCGGCAACGGGTCGCCCCCGGGCCACGGGGTGTCCCGGCTGGCCGGGATGTGGGTGTGCTCGGGCAGGAAGAGACCGGCGAAGCCGCGCTGCTCCAGCTCCCGGGCGAGCCGGACCGGGCTGATCGTCTCGTCGGTGAGGAAGATCGTGGTGGCGATCCGCATGCGGTGGCACCTCCGTCGTGGCGTGTCCCAACCGTATGCTCTACCACCCCCCGGCGGTCCGCGCGACAAGCGGTCGACAGCCGACGGACACACGGCCGCAACGACCGGCCGCCGCGGCCTCCCACGGCCGACCGCGCGCCGCAACTCACCCGTCCGTACCCGTTCCCCTGTGCGCCACCCGGGCGTACAACGATGACGGGGCGACCCTTCCGACCCAGGGGGCACGGATGCACCGACGCGAAATGCTCAGGATGGCGGCTGTCGCGGGCGCGGCCGGCGTGCTTACGCTCGACGGCGTGACGTTCGCCCACGCCGACGCGCCCGAGGGGGCCGGCGGCGGTCCCGCGTCCGAGACCCGCAAGGTCACCGGCCGGCTGCCGACCGGTGCGCCCGACTTCGTCCACCTCCCCGTGGAAGTGCCGCGCGGTGTCCGTGAGATCGCCGTCTCCTACACGTACGACAGACCCGCCGTACCGGCCGGTGTCCAGGGCAACGCCTGCGACATCGGCATCTTCGACGAGCGCGGCACGGAGCTGGGCGGGCCGGGCTTCCGGGGCTGGTCGGGCGGCGCCCGCACGGAGTTCGCGATCAGCGCCGAGCGGGCCACCCCCGGCTATCTGCCGGGCCCGGTCGGGCCCGGCACCTGGCACGTCGTCCTCGGCCCGTACACGGTGGCGCCGCA
This sequence comes from Streptomyces netropsis, assembly GCF_014203545.1. Lineage (GTDB taxonomy): Bacteria > Actinomycetota > Actinomycetes > Streptomycetales > Streptomycetaceae > Streptomyces > Streptomyces netropsis. The sequence continues at coordinate 271,659 of NZ_JACHJG010000005.1, read as the reverse complement.
GGGCCTGGCGTACGAGGTGACGGTCACCCTGCGGTACGGGCCGCCGGGGCGCACCCCGGCGCCGGTGTATCCGCCGCAGCGCGCCAAGGGACGCGGCCGCGCCTGGTACCGGGGCGACAACCACCTGCACAGCGTGCACTCCGACGGCAAGCGCACCCCCGCCGAGATCGCCGCGGCGGCGCGGGCCGCGGGGCTGGACTGGATCACGACGACCGAGCACAACACCACGTCGTCGCACGGCGCGTGGGAGGGGTTGTGGGCGGACGACTTCCTCGTCCTCACCGGCGAGGAGGTGACGACCCGCAACGGCCACGTCGTGGCGCTCGGCATCGATCCCGGTGTGTTCGTCGACTGGCGCTACCGGGCCCGCGACAACGCCTTCGGCCGGTTCTCCCGCCGGATCCGCCAGGCGGGTGGCCTCGTCGTCCCCGCCCACCCGCACGCCACCTGCGTCGGCTGCAACTGGAAGTTCGGGTTCAACGAGGCCGACGCGGTGGAGGTCTGGAACGGCCCGTACACCCCGGACGACGAGATCGCCCTCGCGGAGTGGGACAACGCCCTGGTCGCCGCGGTCCGGCGGGGCAGGCCCTGGCTGCCCGCCGTCGGCAACAGCGACGCCCACCGCGAGCCGCAGGTCGTCGGGCACCCGCAGACCGTCGTCCTGGCCGAGGAGCTGTCCCGGACGGCCCTGCTGGCCGGCATCCGGGCCGGCCGCTGCTGGATCGCCGAGTCCTCGGCCGTCGGCCTGTCCTTCTCCGCCTCCGGCGGGCGCGGCGCCCACGCGGGCATCGGCGAGCGGCTGCGCGTGGACCGGGACGCGCCCGTCACCGTGCGGCTGGACGTCACCGGGGCGGCGGGCTGTTCCGCCTCGTTCGTCACCGATCAGGGCCGGCTGTTCACCACCCCGGTGCCCGCCGACGGGAAGGTGGAATGGCGGACGACCGCCTCGTACGCCGCGTACGTCCGGGCGGAGGTCCGTCATCCGCCCGCCGACGGCGGGACGGGGGCGCTTGCCGCGCTGACGAATCCGGTCTTCCTGGGGCCGTAGCCCGCCCGGCTGGTCTTGGCGGGCTGCTCACCCGCCGTTTCGTCCTCAATCGCCGGACGGGCTGATTTCAGCCCGTCCGGCGCTTGAGGACACAGCACAGCAGCCCGTCCGGCGATTGAGGACGCACCCGCAGGGCGCCCCGCCGCAGGCGGCACAACGGCCCGCAGCCGAAGCCGCCGGCCGGGCCCTAGTCCTCCACGACCAGGGCCGGGGTGGACCGGGTCAGCACCTCGCCCCGGAAGAAGGCGGGGCTGCGGCGCCGCATCACCAGCATGATGACCACGCCGACCAGCAGCAGGCCCACGCCGATGACGAAGACCGAGCCGACGCCGAGGACCGAGCTGCCGCTGCCGTAGGAGGGGTCCCACATGTCGTACAGGGTCTTGCCGAAGACGGCCGCCAGCAGCAGCCCGCCCAGCACCGGGAAGACGCCCTTGAAGAACGCGTCGCGCGCCGACCGGCGCAGCTCGGCGCGGAAGAACCAGGCGCAGGCGAAGGCCGTGATCGAGTAGTAGAAGCAGATCATCAGACCGAGGGCGTAGACGGTGTCGATCAGGACGTTCTGGCTGAGGAAGCTCATCACCGCGTAGAAGACGCCGGTGGCCACGCCCGCCGCGACGGTGGCGAGGCCCGGGGACTTGAAGCGCGGGTGGATGCGCGCGAAGGAGGGCGGCAGCGCCTGGTAGGTGCTCATCGCCAGGACCGTGCGGGCGACCGGGATGAAGGTGGTCTGGAGGCTGGCGGCGGCGGAGGCGAGGACGGCGACGAAGAGCAGGACGCCCAGCGCCGTGCCCATGACGGGGTCGGCGAGTGCCGCGAAGACGTTGTCGGAGGTCTCGGGGTTGCCGAGGCCGGTGCCCTTGTCCCCGACGCCGGAGAACATCTGGGCGGCGACGGCGGTCAGCAGGTACGAGCCGACGAGGACGACCATGGCGACGAGCGCGGCCCGGCCGGGGGTCTTCGCGCTGCCCTCAGTCTCCTCGTTGACCGTCAGACAGGCGTCCCAGCCCCAGAACATGAAGATGGACAGGGACAGTCCGGCGGTGAAGGCCGCGAAGGACTGCACGGCGAAGGGGTTCATCCACGACCAGGAGAAGTCGATGGAGCCGGGCAGGTCGCCGGAGCGGGCCTTGGACACGGCCATCGCGATGAACACGGCGAGCACGGCCAGTTGGAGCCCCACGAGCGCGTACTGCACGCCCTTGGTCGCGGTCATGCCGCGATAGCTGATGGCGGTCGCGACGGCGATGAGGACGAGGCAGGTCAGGACCTGGACGGGCCGGTTGTCGTCCAGGGCGGCGAGCCGTTCGCTGCCGGTGAGTTCGCCCAGCAGCAGATAGAAGAAGGACGTCGCGACACCGGCGAGATTGGACAGCACGATGATCGTCGCGATGACCAGGCCCCAGCCGCACATCCAGCCGACGCGGGGGCCGAAGGCCCGCACCGTCCAGGTGAACGAGGTGCCGCAGTCGGGTATCGCCTTGTTCAGCTCGCGGTAGGCGAAGGCGACGAGCAGCATCGGCAGGAAACCGGCCAGGAAGACGGCGGGCATCTGCACGCCGACCTGGCCGACGGTCGGGCCGAGGGTGGAGGTCAGACAGTAGACGGGCGCGACGGTGGAGATGCCGATGACGGCGCTGCCGAGCAGCCCGACGGAATTGCCGCTGAGGCCCTTGGTGCGCACGTCTCCCGCGTCACCGGCTTGATCAACACCGCTTCCGGCGACGCTCATTACCGTGTCTCCGGCCCGGGGCCGTGGATGTACCTGAACCATGGGCAGGACGTTAAGTGCTGCTGTTTCCGCATCCGGAGGGTCGCCGTCCAGGGGGAGCGCCTTGAACCTATAAGCCGGTTGGCGGAGTTGACCTGGCAAAGGAAGGCGAACAGCGGGTTACGGGAGGTAACACCAAGGGGTAAGCCGGAGGTGACCGGATTACGGGAACCGTAGCGCCGCACCTTTTGTCCTGGTTCGAAAATTTCCCGTGCCCGGTGCGGGAGCCCCGGCCGTCTCAGTGAGTGGTCCCCACCGTCTCCGTGTCCCGCCCCGACCGCAGCACCACCCCGGGCACCGCGCCCGTCGTCACGTCGTGCCGCACCGTCTCGACGCCGTTCACGCGGACGCTGACCACCCCGCGCGCCGGGGCGTCCAGCCGGGGGCCGTCCCCCGGCAGGTCGTGGACGAGCGTGGCCGGGCCCGCGTCGATCCGGTCCGGGTCGAACAGCACGAGGTCCGCGTGCCAGCCCCGGGCGATCCGGCCGCGGCCGCGCAGCCCGAACAGCCGCGCCGGGTCGTCCGTCAGCATCCGCACGGCCCGCTCGAGGGGCACCAGCTTCCGGCCGCGCAGACAGTCCCCGAGGAAGCGCGTCGTGTACGGCGCCCCGCACATCCGGTCCAGGTGCGCCCCCGCGTCCGAGCCGCCGAGCAGCACGTCCTCGTGCTCCCAGGTGCGCCGCCGCAGCTCCCAGCTGGCGGGGTCGTTGTCCGTCGGCATCGGCCACAGGACCGTGCGCAGCTCGTCGGCGGCGCAGATGTCGACCAGGCACGAGAAAGGGTCCGTGCCGCGCTCGGCGGCGATGTCGCGCACGACCCGGCCGGTCAGGCCCTCGTTCTCCTTCGCGTACGTATCGCCGATCACGTACCGCCCGAAGTCGGTCAGTCGCCGGAAGACCCCGGCCTCCTCGCTGTGCGCGCACCGCAGCAGCTCCGCCCGGACGGACGCCTCGCGCAGCCTGGCGATGCGCCGCGGCACGGGCAGGGCCAGGGTCTCGCCCCAGCCGGGGATGAGGTTCAGGGCGCAGAAGGTGCCGAGCGACATGTTCATGGGCGTCAGGATCGGCATGGTCAGCGCGACGATCCGGCCGCCCGCCGCGCGGGCCCGCGCGGCCGCGGCGAGCTGGCGCGGCACGCGCTCGGGGACGGCGGCGTCGATGGTGAGGACGTTCCAGTTCAACGGGCGGCCGGCGGCGGCCGTCATCCCCACCAGGAGGTCGATCTCCTCGTCCGCGAACCGGTCCAGGCACCCGGTGACGATGGCCTCGATCTGGGTGCCCTCGTGCTCGCCGACGGCCCGGGACAGGGCGAGCAGCTCCTCGGGGAGCGCGTGCCGGGAGGCCACGGGCCGGCCGTCCCCGTCGGTGTGGGTGGTCGACTGGGTCGTGGAGAGCCCCCAGGCGCCCGCGTCCATCGCCTCGTGGAGCAGGGTGAGCAGCTGCTTCGACTGCTGTGCGTCGGGCCTGCCGCCCACGGCCGCCGGACCCATCACATGGCGGCGCAGCGCGCAGTGCCCCACCATGAACCCGGCGTTGACGGCGATCCGCCCGTCCAGGGCGTCGAGGTACTCGCCGAAGGACGACCAGGTCCAGGGCGCGCCCTCCTCCAGGGCCGTCAGCGACATGCCCTCGACCTTGCTCATCATCCGCCGGGTGTAGTCGGCGTCCGCGGGGCGGCCGGGGTGGAGCGGGGCGAGGGTGAAGCCGCAGTTGCCGCCGACGACGGTGGTGACGCCGTGGCTCATGGACGGGGTGGCGTACGGGTCCCAGAAGAGCTGCGCGTCGTAGTGGGTGTGCGGGTCGACGAACCCCGGTGCGAGGACGAGCCCGGTCGCGTCCTCCTCGGTCCGTGCCCGGCGGTTCACCCGGCCGCCGGGCACCGCCGTCGTGCCGACCACCGCGATCCGCCCGTCCTCGATGCCGACGTCCGCGACGAACGGGGGCGCCCCCGTGCCGTCGACGACGGTGGCGCGCCGGATCAGGTGGTCGAGCATGGCGGGTCCTCTCTGCGGTCCGGGGCGGACGTTGCCGACGGTCAGAGGGCGAGAAGGGCCGGGCACGCCGAGCGGGCCGGGGACGGTTTCCGGTGCGTGGGCGCCGGGCACGCGCGCGTGGCGGGAAGGGCCGGGGCGGCGGCCCGGGAGGCGCCGCCCCGGTGCGCGTGGGCGTCCGCTCAGGACCCGGCGGCCTGGCGGAAGCGCGTCGTGCGGTGCACGGGGTCCGTGTCGATCTTCGGGATGACGTGCTCCCCGATCAGCCGGATGGTCTCCATCGTGTGCTCGTACGGCACGCCGATCGGCAGCCCGAACGACAGCTGGTCCGCGCCCGCCTGTTCCCAGCGCTTGCACTGGCGGAAGACCTCGTCCGGGTCACCGCAGATCATCAGCTCCTCCGCGATGAGCAGCTCGATGATCTCCTCGGTGTACTCGGGCAGCAGCTCCGGCCACTCGGGGATGCCGTCGGGCCGGGGGAAGGTGTCGTGGTAGCGGAAGAGCAGCGACTGCAGGTAGTTCAGCCCGCCGCTCACCGCGATCTCGACGGCCTTGGCGTGCGTCTCCGCGCAGATCGCGGTCGAGGTCACCATCACGTTGTCGTTGACGAAGGCCCCGACGGCCTCCGCCTGCCCGACCGCCGTCTTGTACGACTCGACGACCCACTCCATGTCGGAGACCTTCTGCACGCTGAAGCCCAGCACGCCCAACCCCTTGCGCCCCGCCATGGCGTACGAGGACGGCGACCCGGCGGCGTACCACATCGCCGGGTGGGACGGCCCGTACGGCTTCGGCAGGATCTTGCGGGCGGGCAGGGACCAGTGGGTGCCCTGGAAGCCCTCGTACTCCTCCTGGAGCCACATCTTGGGGAACTCGGCGATGGTCTCTTCCCAGATCTCCTTGGTGTGGTTCATGTCGGTGATGCCCGGCAGGAACCCGAGGATCTCGTGGCTGCCCGCGCCCCGCCCGGATCCGAACTCGAACCGCCCGCCGGAGAGGTGGTCGAGCATGGCGACCTTCTCGGCGACCTTGGCGGGGTGGTTGACCTGCGGCAGGGGGTTGAAGATCCCCGAGCCGAGGTGGATGCGCTCGGTCGCGTGCGCGAGGTAGCCGAGGAAGACGTCGTTGGCGGAGAGGTGCGAGTACTCGTCGAGGAAGTGGTGCTCGGAGGCCCAGGCGTACTTGAAGCCCGACGCGTCCGCCTGGATGACGTACTCGGTCTCCTCCATCAGCGCGTGGTGCTCGGCCCCGGGGTCGGCCGCCGAACGGCTCGCCGGCACATATCCCTGCACAAAGATCCCGAATTCCACGGAGGTTCACCGTCCCTGTGATTCTGACGCATCGTCAGGTACGCAGACTCTGGCACCGGTGGCACAGGCCGTCAAGACGGTCGGACGGGGTCCCGGCGGACCTGTGGGCGGGCCCTCGTCATGAGGGGAGCGGCACCCCCGCCAGCCAGCCGCCGTCAATGACGACCGGCTGCCCGGTGAGGTACGAGGAGTCGTCCGACGTCAGGAACAACGCCGCCCGCGCCACCTCCTCCGGCCGCCCCGGCCGCCCCAGCGGCACCAGCTTGCGGAACATCTCCTCCAGCCCCGCCGCCCCGTCACCGCCCGGGTTCGTCATCGGGGTGTCGATGCCGCCCGGGCACAGCGCGTTGACCCGGATGCCCCGGCCCGCCAGCTCCAGCGCCGCCACCCGGGTCATCGCGACGACGGCGGCCTTGGTCGCCGCGTAGGCGGTGAGGGTGGCCATGCCCGCCATGGCCACGTACGAGGCCGTGTTGACGATCGTCCCGCCGCCCGCCGCCGCCAGCTCGGGCGCCGCGGTCCGCATCCCCAGGAACGGGCCGATCTGGTTGACCCGGACGACCTCCTGGTACTCGGTGAGGGAGGTGCCCTCCAGCTCCCCGTACCGCAGGATGCCGGCGTTGTTGACCAGCCCGTCCAGCGTGCCGAAGGTCTCCTTCGCGAGGGCGACGGCCGCCACCCAGTCCGCCTCGTCACCCACGTCGAGGTGGACGTAGCGGGCGCCCTCCCCGAGGTCCTTCGCCACGGCCGTGCCCGCGTCGTCCAGGACGTCCGCGAGGACCACCCGCGCCCCCTCGGCAGCGAAGAGCCGCGCTTCCCACTCGCCCTGCCCCCGCGCCGCGCCGGTGATGAGCACGACGCGCCCGTCCAGCTTGCCCATGAGGGACGTCCCCTTTCGATCCTGGTCGGCGGCTCACCCGCCGTTTCGTGCCGCCTGCGGCGGCCGGCGCCCTGCGGGCGCGTCCTCAAGCGCCGGACGGGCTGCTGTGCTGGGGGGGCACCTCCCAGCGGTAGCTGGGGGAGTTTGTGGACACCGCCCGCGCAGCGGAGGTGTCCACGCCACGGCCCGGCAGGGCCAGCGCGCCGGACACGCCCTAGTCGTCGAGGTGCGGGGCCACGGCATCCGCGAAGCCCGCCATCTGGTCGAGGAGTTCGGGCAGGTCCCGGCAGCGGAACCGCACCTGGATCTGGTCGGCGCCGATCGCCCGGTAGGCGCGCAGCGACTCCGCGAGAGCCTCCGGCTCCCCGGTCAGCGTGCGCGGGCCGGTGTCCCAGCCGGGCGCGCCCACGTACAGCGGCTCGGTGATGGCTCCGATCGCGAAGGGCCCGTCCTTCCCCGCTTCCGCGCGCAGCCGCCGCAGCCGGGCCACCTGATGGGGCAGTTGCTCGCGGCGGTCGCCCTGCGACAGCCAGCCGTCGCCCCTGAGCGCCGCCCTGCGCAGGGCGGGGGGAGAGGAGCCGCCCACCCACAGCGGCGGCCGGGGCGTCCGCACCGGCCGCGGGGCCTGCCCGAGGCCGCGGAAGGAGAACCGCTCGCCGTGGAACTCGGGGAACTCCCCCGGGCCCAGCGCCGCCTTCAGCGCGTCGATCGTCTCGTCCAGGACCGCCCCGCGCCGCCCGAAGTCCGCGCCCAGCGCCGCGAACTCCTCCTCGACGTGACCCGCACCGACCCCGAGGACCAGCCGCCCTCCCGAGAGCCGGTCCACCGTCGCGTACTGCTTCGCGGTGACCAGCGGGTGCCGCAGCCCGGCGACGGCCACATGGCTCATCAGCAGGGTCCGCTCGGTGACGGCGGCGAGGAAGGCGAGGGTGGCCACGGGGTCGTACCAGACGGTGCCCATGGTGGCCGCGAGCCGTGCGGGGACGGCCACGTGGTCGCAGGTCGCGAGGTAGGCGAAACCGAGCCGGTCGGCGGCCCGGGCGATCTCCAGCAGCTCGGCGGGCCCGGCGGCGGCCTCCCAGGGCTCGGCGTAGAGGGTGCTCTGCGACTGGACGGGCAGCTGCATGCCGTACGCCAGCCGGTCCGGCGGCAGGACGCGCAGTCCGTGGCGGCGGCCGGGCCCGCCGCCCGGCAGCGCCGTGTCAGGCACGGCCCGCTCCCGCCCACAGGCCCTCCGGGGTGAGCCCCAGCAGGTCGATCGCGTTGCCCCGCACGATGCGCTCGACGACCTCGGGCGCCAGGTGCCCCATCTGCTCCTCGCCGATCTCCTTCGACCTGGGCCAGGTGGAGTCGGAGTGCGGGTAGTCGGTCTCGTACAGCACGTTCCCGGCCCCGATGGCGTCGAGGTTGCGCAGACCGAAGGCGTCGTCGAAGAAGCAGCCGTACACGTGCTCGGCGAACAGCTCGGACGGCGGGCGGAGCACCTTCTCGGCGACGCCTCCCCAGCCCCGGTTCTCCTCCCAGACCACGTCCGCGCGCTCGAGGATGTACGGGATCCAGCCGATCTGGCCCTCGGCGTACATGATCCTGAGGTGCGGGAAACGGTCGAACTTCCCCGACATCAGCCAGTCGGTCATCGAGAAGCAGCAGTTGGCGAAGGTGATGGTCGAACCCACCGCGGGCGGCGCGTCGGCGGAGGTGGACGGCATGCGCGAGGAGGATCCGATGTGCATGGCGATGACGGTCCCGGTCTCGTCGCAGGCGCGCAGGAAGGGGTCCCAGTCGTCGGTGTGGACGGACGGCAGCCCCAGGTGCGGCGGTATCTCGGAGAAACAGACGGCCCGCACCCCGCGCGCGGCGTTGCGGCGCACCTCCTCGGCGGCCAGCTCCGCGTCCCACAGCGGTACGAGCGTGAGCGGGATCAGCCGGCCGTGCGCCTGGGGGCCGCACCACTCCTCGACCATCCAGTCGTTGTAGGCCCGTACGCCCAGCAGCCCCAGTTCGCGGTCGCGCGCCTCGGTGAAGGTTTGCCCGCAAAAGCGCGGAAAGGTAGGGAAACAGAGCGCCGATTGCACGTGGTTGACGTCCATGTCGGCCAGCCGCTCCGGCACGCTGTAGGAGCCCGGCCGCATCTGCTCGTAGGTGATTCCTTCGAGCTTGATGTCATCCCTGGAGTATCCGACGGCGGTATCAAGCCGTGTGAGAGGACGGTGCAAATCCTCATAGACCCACCAGTCCGCCACCGGTCCGTCGTCCCCGGGGGCGCCCATCTTCGGCGCGAACCTGCCGCCCACGAAGGTCAGCTCCTTCATCGGCGCCCGCACGATCCGGGGTCCGACGTCGTGGAATTTCGTCGGAAGTCGGTCCCGCCAGACGTTGGGGGGCTCGACCGTGTGGTCGTCCACCGAGATTATCTTCGGGAAGCTCTCCATGGCCGACACGTTAGCGCTGAACTGACGACCCGTCAGCTATGTGGTGAGGTGGTCCTTGGCAGGCCTTGTGGAGAGGCCGGACCCCTGCTGACGTAGAGGCCCCGAACAAGGCAGACTGGCCGGTGCGACCGAGCAGGACACAGGGGGTCACGATGGCCGGCGACACAGGGCACGGGCAGCAGCTGCGCTTCACCGTGCTCGGGCCCGTCCGCGCCTGGCGCGGCGACGAACTGCTGCACAGCGGCTCACCCCAGCAGCGGGCGCTCCTCGCGGCGCTGCTGCTGCGCGGCGGCCGCACCGCCACCGCGCCCGAACTGGTCGACGCCCTCTGGGGCGAGGAACCCCCGCACGCCGCCCTCGCCGCCCTGCGGACGTACGCCTCCCGGCTGCGCAAGGCCTTCGGACCCGACGCCGACGCCCTGGTCAGCGAGTCCGGCGGCTACGCGATACGCGTGGGCGCCGGCGGCCTCGACATCGACACCGCCGAGCAGCTCGCCGCCGAAGCCGAGAAGGCCCGCGCCGCCGGCGACCGCTGCGGCGCCCGCCGGCTCATCAACGACGCGCTCGACGTCTGGGACGGCGAGCCGCTCGCGGGCCTGTCCGGCCCGTACGCCGACACCCAGCGCACCCGGCTGGAGGAGTGGCGCCTCACCCTGCTGGAGACCCGCCTCGACCTGGACCTCGAGGTCGGCTGCCACGCCGAGGCCGTCTCCGAGCTGACCGCCCTGACCGCCGCGCACCCGCTGCGCGAGCGGCTGCGCGAGCTACTGATGCTCGCCCTCTACCGCAGCGGCCGCCAGGCCGAGGCCCTCGCGGTCTACGCCGACACCCGTCGGCTGCTCGCCGACGAGCTGGGCGTCGACCCCTGCGCCGAGCTCTCCGAACTCCAGCAGCGCATCCTCCAGGCCGACACCGACCTCAACATCCACTTCACCGCGGAGGACCGCCCCACCGCCGGGCCCACCTTCGTCCGCCCCGCCCAGCTCCCGGCGACCGTCTCCGACTTCACCGGCCGCACCGCGTTCGTCCACGAGCTGAGCGACCAGCTCGCCACCGCCGAGGGCCGGGTCATGGCGGTCTCCGCGGTCGCGGGCATCGGCGGCGTCGGCAAGACGACGCTGGCGGTGCACGTCGCCCACGCCGCCCGCCACCACTTCCCGGACGGGCAGCTGTACGTGGACCTCCAGGGCACCGGGCCCGTGGTCGCCGAGCCGGAGGCCGTGCTGGGCTCCTTCCTGCGGGCCCTCGGAATCCCCGACTCCGCTATTCCGGACGGCGTCGAGGAGCGCTCCGCGCTCTTCCGCTCCACCCTCGACGGACGCCGGGTGCTGGCCCTGCTGGACAACGCCCGCGACGCCGCCCAGGTCCGCCCGCTGCTGCCCGGCACCGAAGGCTGCGCGGCGCTGGTCACCAGCCGCAGCCGCATGGTCGACCTCGCCGGCGCCCACCTCGTCGACCTCGACGTGATGAGCCCCGAGGAAGCACTCGTCCTCTTCACCCGCATCGTCGGCACGGAGCGCGTGGGCGCCGAGCGCGACGCCGCCATGGACGTCGTCGCCGCCTGCGGCTTCCTGCCGCTCGCCATCCGCATCGCCGCCTCCCGGCTGGCCGCCCGCCGCACCTGGACCGTCTCCGTCCTGGCCCGCAAGCTCGGCGACGAGCGCCGCCGGCTGGACGAGCTCCGGGCCGGCGACCTCGCGGTCAAGGCCACCTTCGAGCTCGGCTACGGCCAGCTGGAGCCCGCCCAGGCCCGCGCCTTCCGCCTCCTCGGCCTCGCCGACGGCCCCGACATCTCCCTCGCCGCCGCGGCCGCCGTACTCGACCTCGACCCCGACGCCACCGAGGAACTGCTGGAATCGCTGGTCGACACCTCGCTCCTCGAATCCGCGGCTCCGGGCCGCTACCGCTACCACGACCTCCTGCGCCTCTACGCGCGTGCATGCGCCGAGCGCGACGAGCAGCCGCCCGCCGAACGGGACGCCGCGATGTCCCGCCTGCTGGACTTCTACCTGGCCACGGCGGCCGGCGTGTACGTCCTCGAGCGCCCCGGCGACCAGCTCCTCGCCCACCTCACGCCCACCACGCACCCGGGCCTGACGTTCACGGACCGGGGAGCGGCGAGCGACTGGCTCTTCGCCGAGGCCGGCTGCCTGCTCGCCTGCGTACGGCAGCACGCGAACACCGCCGGCCTCACCCTGCGCCGCGCCGTCGACCTGCTCCTCGCGGCGAAGGACCTCGCCGAGTCGGGCGCCGACTCCCGTCAGTACGAGCAGGCCGCGACGGACCTGCTGGCCGCCACCCAGGCCGCGGGCGACGGGCGGGCGGAAGGGCGCGCGCGGACCGTGCTCACCCATGTGCACAGCCTGGCGGGCCGGTTCGACCAGGCCGACGAACAGGCCCGGCACGCCGTACTGCTCGGCCGCGCCTGCGGCGACCCCATTCCCAGCTGCTACGCCTCGAACAACCGCGGCATCATCGCCATCTACCAGCACCGCCACCAGGACGCCGAGGCCTACATCGGCCAGGCCCTCGACGCGTTCCGCGCCGACGGCAACCGCCCCGGCGAGGCCAGCGCGCTCAGCAACCTCTCCCGGACGCACCTGGACATGGGCCGCATCCAGTCCGCGGTCAGCCTCGCCGAGCAGGCGCTCGCCATCTACCGCGAGATCAACGTCTCCTGGCGGCACGCCAACGGCCTCTACGCCTACGGCGTGGCCCTGACCCGCGCCGGGCGGTACGACGAGGCCCTCGCGCAGCTCACCGAGGCACTGCCGGTCTTCCGGGACAACCGGCAGCGGCTGTGGGAGGGCATGACGCTCTTCCGGATGGCCGAGCTGTACTTCGCCGTCCGCAAGCCCGCCCAGGCGGCGGCCCACGCGGAGCAGGCCCTGGCGCAGCTGCGCGGCATCGGCGGGGAGTGGCGGCGCGGCAACGTCCTGACCGTCCTCGGCCGCTGCCTCGACTCCCTGGGCCAGCCGGGCCGCGCCCACGCCTGCTGGGCGGAGGCACTGGCCATCTTCGAGCAGCTCGGTTCGTCGGAAGCGGCGGACGTACGGGGGTTATTGGCCCCGGCGGCGGCCGCCTAGGGGCTGTCCGGCGGATCTCGGTGGGTCGGCAAGCGGCGTCCGGTGCGTGCGCACGGCCGACGGCGCGAGGCGCCCCGGGTGCGCCGGGGGAGCCGCCGGGTAGGACGTCCGCCCGCGGAGCCGCCCCGGCCGCATGTGAGGGTTTCGCGGCGGACAGGGCGCGTTTCGGGGGCGTATCGGGGGCACGACGCCTGGTTTTCGGGGGCTTGGCGGTGCCGTTTCCGCCCGTGCCGCAGCCGGTTCCGAGGCCTTCCCCAGCCGCACAACCCCCGCCAAAACCCTGTCACGTGGCCGTTCATCGATCGTTTATCGCGGCCCGTCAGTCTTATCCATGTCGATCCGTCGCGTCGGGGGGCAGGCGGGTCGTAGGTGAGGCCTCACCTCTAGGGTGAACAGCCCTAACATGCCCGTCCGGCGGTCCTCGGGGGAGTCGCCGGGCGGGTTACGCAATCCCCATCACACCACACGACTCGCACTGACCAACGGGAGTTGATCGCCATGAGCGACGACAAGAAGAAGACGCTCAAGCCCGTCATAGCCACACCGCAGGACGACCACGCCACCGGCGGCACGCTCGCCGCGCCGATGGACGACCACGCGACGGGTAAGCCGCCGTTCGTGGTGCAGGACGACCACGCCACGACCGAGAAGCCTTTCTGATCGAGCGCGACTGATCGGTCGTGGGTCCCGACCCGGGGGGGCATGCGGAACTCCCGACCGATCAGCAGTCCCTCCCGGTGGAGCACGGGGGAACACGGGGGATCGAGGTCCACCGGGGGGACTCGCAACGGGGGACCGACAGGGGCCGGCGTCGACGGCACGGAGGGGGAGCCGTCGACGCGGGCCCCTGCGGCGTTGTCGCCCACGGCGTACGGGCGAAGTGAGCCGGTGCCCATCGCACCGCCCACGCCCGTACGCCGCAAAGCCACGATCTCGTGGGTCCCCCGCTGCGGCGCACGGCCCAACGCGCCCGGACCCGCTGCTTTCCGGCCCAAAACCGCGTATGCCCGCTTCCCCGCCGATACGTTCACTGAGAAGTGCACAGCCACCCCCAGCAGAGGAGTCACCATGACGCGCACCATGACCCGCACCAAGAAGGCCCTCGCCATATTCGCCCTCGCGGCGGTCGGCGTGGCCGTCGCCGCCCTGCCGGCCGCGGCCGACGACCACACCACCTCCCAGGAACGCGGTGTGCTGGCCCTGCAGTCGCCGGCGGGCAACGGTCCGCAGGACGACCACACCACCGGTGGCGCCGACGACCACACCACCGACGTCCGACTGGGCTGACGCGCGCCCACGCCGATCCGGCACGGCCCCGCCCGGCCCGGTTCCGGCCTGCCCGGCCCGGCCCGATCGAGCCCGGTCCGGCGGGCGCGTGAAGCGCCCGGCATCGGCGAAGGGTTGCGCTCCGCGGGAGGCGCGGCCGGTCGTGAACATCGCGGCTCCGCACGGTCGGCACAGGGACCGGACGGGGTACGTCCACCCGACCGCGCCCTCCCCGCCCGACACCGGGGCGAGTGCCGCCACAGGCGCCCCGGCCAGGCTCCCTCCCGTCGACGGGCACCCTGATGGCCGCCTTCGGCGGGCCCCGTCGGCGGACACCGATCGGCGGACACCCGTCGGCGGGCAGCGAAATCAGGCCACACGTTCCCTACGCACCCGTGCCCGGGGCGTCCGGCGCGTGCGCCGGACCCGCGGCCTGGCCACGCTCCCGCAACTGCCTCTTGAGGACCTTCCCGGAGGCGTTCCGCGGTAGCTCGGCGACGAATTCGACCTCGCGCGGAACCTTGTAGTTGGCCATCTGCCGACGGGCCCAGGCGATCAGCGCACCGGCCGTGAGGCCCTCCCCGGCCGCGGCATCCGCCGCCCGCTCCCGTCGCACCGCGAACGCCTTGCCCACCTCGCCGAGGCGCGCGTCGGGGACTCCCACGACGGCGACTTCCGCGATCTGCGGATGCCGGGCCAACGACTGCTCGACCTCCGCGGGATACACGTTGAAGCCGCCGACGATGAACATGTCCTTGAGCCGGTCGGTGACCCGGAGATTGCCCCCGTCGTCCAGGACGCCGATGTCGCCGGTGTGCAGCCAGCCTCCGGGGTCGACGGCCCGGGCGGTGGCCTCCGGGTCCTCGAAGTAACCGCGCATGACCTGGTATCCCCGCACGAGGATCTCGCCGGGCTCGCCGGGCGGGAGGCCCGCACCGTCGGGCCCCACCACCTTGACCTCGGTGTCCGGGATGGCCCGGCCCGACGTCCGGGCGACGACCTCGGCCGGGTCGCCACGTCGGCACATCGTCACCACGCCGGTCGCCTCGCTCATGCCGTAGGCCGTCAGCACGGTCGCGATCCTCAACTCGGCACGCAACCGGTCGACCAGGCGGCGGGGCACGACGGCCGCTCCCGTCACCACCAGCCGCAGGGACGACAGGTCGTGCGCCGACCGGGCCGGATGGTCGAGCAGTGACTGGTGCAGTGTGGGCGGACCGGGCAGCACGGAGATGCGCTCGGCCGCGATGTTGGCCAGCACCGTGTCCGCCGTGAAGACCGGCTGCGGGACCATCGTCACGCCGCGCATGAGGCCGGCGATGATGCCCGCCTTGTAGCCGAAGGTGTGGAAGAAGGGGTTGACGATCAGATAGCGGTCCCCTTCCGCCAGCCCGGCCAGCTCGCTCCAGACGCCGAAGGTCCGCAGCGTCTGCGCATGGGTGACGACCGCGCCCTTGGGCTCGCCCGTGGTGCCGGAGGTGAAGATGATGTCGGAGGG
The DNA here is from genome assembly GCF_014203545.1 of Streptomyces netropsis. GTDB lineage: Bacteria > Actinomycetota > Actinomycetes > Streptomycetales > Streptomycetaceae > Streptomyces > Streptomyces netropsis. The sequence goes on along the minus strand of NZ_JACHJG010000005.1, from coordinate 256,378 downwards.
TTCCCCCGGCCCGATGGCGTCGGCCCGGGCGCGTACGACCGAACCGGGTATCGCCCCGCCGGCGGCGAGAAACTCCTTCCACGTACGGAAATCGGCCGGCGCGTCCTCGGCCAGGACGACGACATCGCGCAGATGAGGGAGACCGGACAGCGGGCCGCCCTTTCCGCCCTCCGCCGCGCCACCGGTGGCGGCGCGCAGTGCGGCGACGTACGAGGTGCCGAGGAAGGTGCCGGTGACGAACAGCAGCCGGGCGCGCGTGCGCGCCAGCACCTGAGCCGCCTCGGCGCCCTTGAAGCGCGTGTTGACGGGGACGAGGACCGCACCGGCCGTGACGGCACCGAGGGCGGAGACGATCCAGTCCAGGGTGTTGGGGGCCCAGATCGCGACGCGGTCGCCCCGCTCGACCCCGGCGGCGAGGCACGCGGCGGCGGCCCGCTCGACGCGCTCTCCGAGCTGCCGGTAGCTGAGCCGGGTCCTGCCCTCGACCACGGCCTCCCGGTCGGCGTACCGCTGGGCGGCGGTACGGACCAGCAGGGGTATGGAGGTGAATTCCAGGTCGCCGCGCATCGCACACCCTCCCCCGCACCCGGCCGGGGCGGCCCCTCGGGCGGGCAGCGACCCGACCGGCCGGGCACCCGGCCCCATAGCTGACTCGTCGTCAGATTAGCGATAGCCTTCCGCGCTGTCAGCAGTGTGCACACCGACAGCACGGAGGTGGCGATGGCGGCAACGCTCAAGGACGCTACTGCGATCGTCGGCATAGGACAGACCCCCTTCGCCCGGCAACTCCCCGCTTCGGAAAAGACCTTGGCCTGCCGGGCGATCCTCGCCGCGCTCGACGACGCGGGCATCCCGCCCTCCGAGGTCGACGCCTTCGCCTCCTACACGATGGAGGAGACCGACGAGGTCGAGATCGCCAAGGCCATCGGGGCGGGCGACGTCACCTTCTTCTCCCAGGTCGGCTACGGAGGCGGCGGCTCCTGCGCGACCATCGCGCATCTGGCCCTGGCCGTCGCCACCGGACAGGCGACCGTCGGCGTCGCCTGGCGCTCCCGCAAGCGCGGCTCCGGCCCCAGACCGTGGCGGAACACCCGGACCCAGCTCCCCACCCCGGGCCAGTGGACCCGGCCGTACGGGCTGCTGAGACCCGCCGACGAGATCGCGATGCTCGCCCGCCGCTATATGCACGAGTACGGCGCCACCCGCGACCATCTCTTCAACGTCGCACTGGCCTGCCGCAACCGCGCCAACCAGAACCCCGCGGCGATGATGTACGAGCGACCGCTGACCCGCGAGATGTACATGGACTCGCGCTGGATCAGCGAGCCGCTGTGCCTTTTCGACAACTGTCTGGAGACGGACGGCGCCCTGGCCTGCGTGGTCGTCTCCGCGCGACGCGCCAGCGACTGCCGCCGTCGCCCCGTGTACGTCCATGCCGTGGCCCAGGGCCTGCCCGCCCAGCACCACGGCATGGTCAACTACTGGACGGACGACCCGCTGACCGGCCCCTCCTGGACCGCCGCCCGGCACCTGTGGAAGAACGCCGACTTCGGCCCGCAAGGCGTGGACGTCGCGCAGATCTACGACGCCTTCACCCCGCTCATACCGCTCTCCCTGGAGGGCTACGGCTTCTGCGGACGCGGAGAGGGCGCGGCCTTCAGTGAGGGCGGTGCGCTCGAGATCGGCGGCCGACTCCCGATCAACACGGCGGGCGGCGGACTCAGCGAGGCCTACGTCCACGGCTTCAACCTCATCAACGAGGGCGTCCGACAACTCCGCGGCAGCTCCACCGCGCAGGTCCCCGACGCCACGACGTGCCTGGTCACGGCGGGCGAGGGCGTCCCCACTTCGGCACTTCTGCTGAGGAGTTGAGTGCTCATGTCCTCCATCATGAGGGGCACCACCGACAACGGGCCGCTGCTGCCCGTGCCGGACGAGGACGGCGCGCCCTTCTGGGAGTTCGCCGCCCGCGGTGAGCTGGGCGTCCAGTTCTGCGCCGGGTGCCACGAACCGCGTTTCCCGCCCCGCCCCTGCTGCCCGCGCTGCCAGTCCTTCGACAGCGAGTGGCGTGCGACGAGCGGCCGTGGCCGCATCTGGTCGTTCGTCCGGCCCCACCCGCCCCTGCTGCCCGCCTACGCCGACCAGGCCCCGTACAACGTCATCGTCGTCGAGCTGGCCGACGACCCGCGCATCCGCCTCGTGGGCAATCTGGTGGCCGCCCCCGATGCGGCGCTCGACTCCGTCGACCCGGCCCGGCTGCGCATCGGCGCCCCCGTCGTCGTCGCCTTCACCGAGCTGGCGGAGGGCGTCACCGTGCCCCGCTGGCTGCTGGAGCGCCCATGACGGTGCGCACGGAGGCCGCCGGGGACGGCGTCACCCTCGTGACCCTCGACCGGCCCGAGCGGCACAACGCGATCGACCTCGCGACGGCCGACCGGCTCCACGCCCTGTGGCGCGACCTCCGCCGCGACGACACCGTGCGGGCGGTCGTGCTCACCGGGGCCGGAGAGCGCGCGTTCTGCACGGGCCTCGACCGCGCGGTCGACGTCCCGCAGCCCGCCTCCCCGTACTGCCTGGACGACCCGCTCCTGACCGTCGGTCCCAAGGCCGCCGACCTGTGGAAGCCGGTCGTCGCCGCGGTCGGGGGCATGGCCTGCGGCGGGGCGTTCTATCTGCTCGGCGAGGCCGAGTTCGTCGTGGCGTCGGAGAACGCCACGTTCTTCGACCCGCACACCTCGTACGGCATGGTCAGCGCCTACGAATCGCTCTACATGGCCCAGCGCATGCCCTTCGGCGAAGCGGCCCGGCTGGCGCTGATGGGCACCGCGGAGCGGCTCTCCGCGCGCCGCGCGTACGAGATCGGTCTGGTCTCCGAACTGACCCCGCCGGGCGAGGCCGTCGCCGCGGCCCTGCGCGCCGCCGCCGTCATCGCCTCCTACCCGACCGAGGCGGTGCAGGGCACCGTGCGGGCCTTGTGGGCGGCGAAGGAGGCTGCACGCGAACGGGCGCTCGCCCTGGCACCGCATTTGATCTCCCTGGGCAATCTGCCGCCGGACCGCCAGGCGGGGCTCTTCGCCGCCCGTGACCGGGAGTACCGCCTGCGCTGAGCGGCGGACGGTCACGGGCGGCCGCGGATGGCGGGCGCCGGGGCGCGGACGTAGCGTCGTGTCATGGCGACGTTGCGCAACGCGATCGGTTCCCTGGTGGCGCTCGCCGGCGTGGTGGCCATTGTCTGGAGCCCCTTCCGCCCCTGGTACGGCGACCGGCGGGGCAAGGACTACCTCGTCGTGGACCTCTTCCGCGCCGACGGTGTCACCGGGGACCACGCCCGGTTGGCCGGCTCGCTCTTCGCACCGATGCTGATCACGGCAATCGTGACGCTGATGGGGCTGGTGCTGCGGTCACGGCTGCTCGTCGGCCTGACGGGCCTGGTGGTCCTCGGCCTCACGGTGCTGTGGGCCGTCCGGCAGGGCCAGGCGGCGGGCTCCCTCACGGTCGGGGCGCGGGGCGAAGGGCTGAACACCGGCGTGGCCGCGGCCGCCGCCGGCGGTGCCGTGCTGCTCCTGGCCGCCGTCGTCATGCCCCGCCGCCGTCCCCGGCACTCCCACGCCTTCGCGCCCGCCCCGACTCCCGAGCCGCCGCCCGGCGCGTACGACCCGTACGGCCCGTACAGCGCGCCGGGCCCCTACGACGACCCGCAGGAGCCCTACGACACCCAGCCTCTCCCCTACCCCCCGCCGACCACCCCGCCTCCATGGCCCTCACCGCCTCCCGACACCCGATGACGACCTGGCGGCGGGCGCGCGGCGGGCCGACGGCGGGCGCGGCGGGCCACAGGCCGGATCGCCCCCGCCCGTGGCCTGCCCGTGGCCCTGCCCCGGCCGACGAGGTCAGCGGCTCAGCGGCGGGACAGACCCGTGCCCTTGGCCGCGTCCAGGGCGTAGACACAGCGGTCCTTGCTGCACGCGTAGACCACGCCGCCCGTCGCCACCGGTGAGCCCGTGATCTCGCCGCCCGTCGCCAGCTTCCAGCGGAGCTGCCCGCCCGCCGCGTCGACCGTGTACAGACAGTGGTCGGCGGAACCGAAGTGGACCCGGCCGTCGGCGACGACCGGGGCACCCACGACGTCGCCGCCGGCGGCGAAGCGCCACTTGGGCGTGCCGGTGACGGCGTCCAGGGTGTAGAGCGCCCCGCCGCTGCCCAGGTGCACGGAGCCGGCCGCCACGAGCACCGGCTCCGTCGACTGGCGGGCCTCCGTCGCGATGCGCCAGCGGTCCCGGCCGGTCGCCGCGTCCAAGGCGTACACGGTGCCCAGATAGTCGGCGATGTAGACACCGCCGCCCGTCACCGCGGGCCCGGGCGCGAAGGCGGGCGGGCTGAGGAAGACCGCCGGCGCCTCGAACCGCCAGCGCACGTCACCGCGGGCCACGTCGATCGCGAGCACGCGCGTACCGGCCGCGACGTACACGACCCCGTCCGGAGCCGCCAGCAAGCGCACCGGCACGCCACCGCACGAGGCGGCGTCGCCGATCGGGTACGACCAGCGCTCCGCGCCCGTACGGGCCTCGAGCGCCTTCAGGCGGGCGTCGGCCCACACGTACACCGTGCCGTCCTGCACGAACGGCCCGCAGTCGGGCGTCTCGAAGTCGGTCTGGAGACCGCCCGCCTCCCACAGCAATTCGCCGTTGGCGGCTTCCCACGCCTGCACGCCACCGCCGCGCGTACCGGTGACGATCGTCCCGCGGTCGGCCTTGAGGGAGTAGACCCAGCCGTCCGTCGCCAGCCGCCAGTGCTCGGCGCCGTCGGTGGCGTCCAGCGCGTACAGCGTCGGCCCGTCCGAGGCGTGGATGCGGCCGTCCGCGACGGCCATCGCCCAGGCGACGTCCCGGGTCTTGAACTGCCGCCGACCGCTGGCCACATCGAGGGCGTGCACCTCGAAGGACGTGACGTACAGCAGGTCGCCGGCGACCGTCGGGGTGCCCCAGACGTCGTTGGACATCCGGAACCGCCAGGGGCGCCAACGCCCCGGCTCGCCCTGGGTGTTGGCACCGGTGTCCGGCGTGGGCGCCGGGTTCTGCACGGGCACGGCGGCGGGGGCCCCGGCCGGGGGACGCACCCAGCCCGTCGCGGGCCCGGTGCCCGTCCGGGCGTGCGACTCGCCCGCGCCCGCGACCCGGGGGCCGGGGCCGATCGGCACCTGCGAGCCCGGGAGCCGTACGGCGCCGTCGGGGGCGGACACGACGGGCGCGGCGGCATGCCGGCCCTGCGCGCCGACCGGTCCGGTGGCGGCGGCCACGTGCGGACCGCCCAGGCCACCGCGCGGGTCACGCGCGCCGACCATGCCGGACCGGCCGGAGCCGGCACCGACGGCACCGGCGCCCGCCGCGTGTCCCTCGCCCCAGCCCGGGCCGCTCCTCGCGTGCCCGCCCTGCGGGTCGTACGACGCGGCGGGCCCGGGCGCCGGGGTCGGCGGCTGCGGAGGCCGCGGCGGGGCACTGGGACGGCTCCTGGCACCGCCCCTGGCCCCCGCGCCCGCCGCCGCGGGCCGGTGCCCGGCCCGGCGCTGCTCGATCAGGGAGACGGCGTTGTCCGGCAGCCATGCGGACGCGGTGCCGCTGTCGTCGCCCCCGCCGGAGGCGAAGAGGTGCGGGGCCAGCTGTGACTGGAGGTCCGCGGGGCTCGGCCGGTGCTCGGCCGTCATCTGCATGCACGAGTCGATGAGCGGCCGCAGCTCGTCCGGCAGGCCGCCGAGGTCGGGGCCCTCGCGGAGCAGCATGAAGACGGTCTCCACCGGGTTCGCGCCGTGGAAGGGCGCGTGCCCGGTCGCCGCGAAGACCAGCGTCGAGCCCAGCGAGAAGATGTCGCTGGCGCCCGTCACGCTCCGGGAGTCCCGTGCCTGCTCGGGTGACATGTACGCGGGGGTGCCGACCGCCACGTTGGTCATCGTCAGCCGGGTGTTGGACACCCCGGAGGCGATGCCGAAGTCGATGACCCGCGGCCCGTCCTCCACGACCAGCACGTTCGACGGCTTGAGGTCGCGGTGCACGAGCCCCGCGCCGTGGATGGACTGGAGCGCCTCCGCGATACCGGCCGCCAGCCACCGCACCGCCTGGGCCGGGAGCGGCCCGCACTCATTGATTATTTCCTCGAGCGAGGGCGCGGGCACATACGCGGTGGCCAGCCATGGCACGGCCGCCCGTGGGTCGGCGTCGACGACGGCGGCGGTGTAGAAGCCACTGACCGCGCGGGCCGCCTCCACCTCACGGGTGAAACGCACCCGGAAGAGCTGGTCCTCCGCGAGCTCCGTGCGCACCGTCTTGATCGCGACCCGTCGGCCGGACGCCGAGCGGGCGAGATAGACCAGCCCCATGCCGCCGGCACCGAGTCGGCCGAGCACCTCGAACGGGCCGATCCGTCTCGGGTCGTGCTGCGTAAGCTGCTCCACCACTGGCCTGCCACCTCCCCGTGGGGGCTTGAAGGGTTCCAGCCCCGTGCAGCGCATCACCGCGAATTATCCCGGGGTACGCAACCTGATTCTTCCTGGCGAAGGCCACGGTTGCGAACCCGGGGCACGCTTCGTCGTGTCTCCACCACATGCGGAACGGCCCGTCCCGCACCCCTCCCCGTCGTCTCGGCCGCTCCCGTTCCCGCTCTTCGCACCGGCCCGTGGGCCCCGCTCCGCTAACCCTGCCGCACCCGCGCGAGGTCGATGACGGCGAAGCTCGCGCCTTGGTCGTCGGCCAGCACGGCGAAGCGTCCGTAGGGCGTGTCCTGCGGCTCGCGCAGTATCCGCCCGCCCAGGCCGACCGCCGCGTGCGCCGCCGCGTCGCAACCGTCGACCACGAAGTACGTCAGGAAGTGCGCGGGCATCTCCGCCGGGAAGCTGTCGTCGAGGACGGCCCGGCCCCCCACAGCATGCTCCGGCGTGGCCGGTTTCCCGGCGGGTGTCCATATGGCGAACTCCATGCCCGCCTCTTCGCTCACATCCGTCGATTCGAAGCCGAAGACCGCTTCGTAGAAGGCGTCGACCGCCTTCGGGTCGCGGGTGTACACCTCGGTCCAGCCGTAGGAACCGGGTTCGCCGCGCAGCTCGAAGCCTCGGTGGCTGCCCGCCTGCCAGACACCGAAGACCGCGCCGTCGGGGTCCGCTGCCACCACCATCCGGCCGAAGTCGGCGATGCCCATGGGCCCGACGATGATCCGGCCGCCCGCGGCCTCGATCCGGCCGGCCGTGGCCACCGCGTCGGACGAGGCGAAGTAGACGCCCCAGGCCGTCGGCATCCGGCCGTCGGTCTTGGGCACCAGGGCCGCGGCCTTCCTGCCGTCGCGGGAGGCCTGCGTGTAGTACCCGAATCGGGCGGTGCCGACGTCGAAGGTCCAGCCGAGGAGCTCACCGTAGAAGCGCTTGCCCGCTTCGAGGTCCGGCAGTGTGACGTCCGCCCAGCACGGCATGCCTTCCGAGAATTCATCCGAGTCCGTGCTCATGGGTCGGCTCCTTCCATGCCCGTTCCCGAGGTGTTACGACTGCCACGCTATAGGGGGATCATGGATCCCGCGCGGCCTGTGGATAACGGCGGGGCAGTGCCGCTCGACGGCGTTGTCCACAGCCTGTTGATAAGAGGATTCACCGGTACGGGCCAATCCGCTCCGACCTCCCTCGCGGCCCCCGCAACCCCCCTGATCAGGGGGTACACCCGGTCTCACACCCCCGCCCCCATTTGCATGCGGCCGAATCGCGCTCCGATCACCCCTCGGTAAGCTGACGGCATGACAGGACAAGTACGCACCGTCGACGGCCGGGTGGCCGGACGACGCGGACAGGCGACGCGGCAGAAGCTGCTCGACTGCCTCAGCGAAATGCTCAGCTCCTCGCCCTATCGCGACGTCAAGGTCATCGACGTCGCCCGCAAGGCAGGGACTTCTCCCGCGACCTTCTACCAGTACTTCCCCGACGTCGAGGGCGCCGTCCTCGAGATCGCCGAGGAGATGGCGAAGGAAGGCGCGACCCTCACCGAACTCGTCGCCGGGCGTTCCTGGGTCGGCAAGTCGGGCTGGCAGGCCGCCGAAGAACTCGTCGACGGCTTCCTCGGCTTCTGGCGCAAGCACGACGCCATCCTGCGCGTCGTCGATCTGGGAGCGGCCGAAGGCGACAAGCGGTTCTACAAGATCCGCATGAAGATCCTCAACGCCGTCACCAACTCCCTGACGGACTCGGTCAAGGAACTCCAGTCCAAGGGCAAGGTGGACAAGGACGTCAGCCCGGCGGCCGTCGCCGGTTCGCTCGTCGCGATGCTCGCCGCGGTGGCCTCGCACCAGAAGGGCTTCCAGAGTTGGGGTGTGAAGCAGGCCGAACTCAAGCCGAACCTCGCCCTGCTCGTCCACCTCGGCATCACGGGCAAGAAGCCGACCAAGTAGCGCCGTAGCGCGCCTCGCACGTCCTGTCATCGCAGCGGCGGGCCACCCGGGCTCGGCCCCAGGCGGCCCGCCGCGGCGCAATCCGACAGGGGACGTCGTCTCCCGCGCACCGCTCACGATGTCGCGCGGCTACCTCCATTCCAGCCGGAAGAGCCGGATCTCCCGCTCCACACGCGCCTGATAGCGCGCGTACGGAGGCCAGAACTTCACCACCGCCGCCCACGCGGCCTCCCGCTCCGCCCCGCGCAACAGCCGCGCCCGTACGGCGATGTCCCGCCCCCTCCAGCTGATCTCCGCGTCCGGGTGCGCCAGAAGGTTCGCCGTCCAGTCGGGATGCCCGGGACGGCCGAAGTTGCTGCCGACCAGGATCCAGCCGCGGGGACCGTCTCCCTCGGGCATGCAGGCGAGCGGCGTCCGCCGGGCCAGCCCGCTTTTCGCACCCCTGGCCGTCAGCAGGAGGCTCGGCAGCATCCGGGCGCTGAGCAGTATTTTCCCGCCGGTCAGCCGGTGCAGGGTCCGATCGAGCGCCGGCACGAAGTGCGGTGCGACCCGGGCGAACGCGCGGGTCGAGGACATCTTCTGCACGAAGCGTTCCACTGCGGCCGTCACAGGGCCACCGCTTCCCGGCCCGTACCCGCGCCAAACAGCCCCGCCGCCTCCGCCGCGCGCTCCCGCAGCCGGTGCACGGGGCCGAAGAGCAGCTCGTCCGATGCGGCCCGCTTGAAGTGCAGCTGCACATCGTGTTCCCAGGTCACGCCGATACCTCCATGCAGTTGGACGGCTTCTCCCGCCACGATCCGTGCCGTTTCCAGCGCTTGGGCCAGCGCGAGCCCGGCGGCGACCCGCGCGCTCTCGTGCCCCGGTGGCGGGACGGCCGCGGCCGAAACCTGGGGCCGCAGTCCCTCGCCCCGCCCGGGGGCGGCCTCGGCATCCGGGTCGCGGCCCACGGCCCATGCGGCGTAGTACGCGGCCGAGCGTGCCGCCTGCACCGCCACGTAAAGGTCCGCCAGCCGGTGCTTGACCGCCTGGAACGACCCGATCGGCCTGCCGAACTGTTCCCGCACGCGCGCGTACTCCACCGTCCGTTCCAGCGCCCTTTCCGCCGCCCCCACCGCTTCGGCCGCCACCACGGCCGCCACGCGCTCACCCACGGCGGTCAGGGCGCCGCACACGTCGTCGGCGAGGGCGGGGGCGGAGTCCGGGTCCGCGCCCAGCAGCTCGGCCTCCGTGTCCCGCAGCTCGATCCGGGCCTGCGGCCGGGTCTCGTCCAAGGCGGTCTGCCGCGTACGGACCACGCCACGCGCTTCCTGCGGCCGCACGGCGAACAGCAGGGTGCGGCTGCGCGCGTACCCGCCGGCGTGTGCCGCGACGAGCAGCAGGCCGGCACAGTGACCGTCGAGGACCTGGCGGGCCTCGCCGTACAGCCGCCAGCTCCGGCCGCCCTCCACCGGCCGCCCCTGCACCCCGCCCGCCCGGCCGCCACCGGACCATGCGCCGTCGTTCGGCCCGGTGAGCCCGAGGGCCGCCGGCAGGGTGCAGCCCGGGACCGCGAGTGCCGCCGTCAGCTCCCCGGCCGCGAGCCGCGGCAGCAGCTCCGCACGCTGCCGGGGCGTGCCCAGGGCTGCAACCAGGGGCGCCGCCAGGCCCGCTGTGGCCAGCAGTGGCGAGGGCAGCAGCGCCCGGCCGGTCTCCTCACTCGCCAGCGCCAGATCGGTAGGGCCGCACCCCACTCCCCCGTACCGCCGCTCCACCGCCAACCCGGGCAGCCCCAGCTGCTCCGCGAGGCGACGCCACAGACTCCGGTCGTAGCCGATCTCGGTGCGGACCGCGGCCTTGACGTCGTCCGGGCCACAGTGTTTGAGCAGCAGTTCACGCAGAGTGCGCCTGATCTGGTGCTGCTCCTCGCTCAGCGAGGCGTCCATCGGCGAGCTCCTCCCCTGACTGACGGGGCGTCATGGTAGAGAGGCCAACCGCACTTTCACAGCCCTTTTCTGATGTACCGTCAGATTCATGAGTCCCGGACCCCGCAAGGTCGCCGTCGTCGGCGTCGCCCTCTCGGACTGTGGCCGCGTCGACACGGCCACGCCCTACGCCCTGCACGCCCAGGCCGCCCGCCGCGCCCTGGCCGACTCGGGTCTCGACAAGGAGGTCGTCGACGGCCTCGCCTCGGCCGGGCTCGGCACGCTCGCCCCCCTGGAGGTCGGCGAGTACCTGGGGCTGCGGCCCACCTGGGTGGACTCGACCGGCGTCGGGGGCTCGACCTGGGAGGTCATGGCCGCCCACGCGGCCGACGCGATCGCGGCGGGCCACGCGAACGCGGTGCTCCTGGTCTACGGCTCCACCGCCCGCGCCGACCTCAAGGCGGGCCGCCGCAGAGCGAACCTCTCCTTCGGCACACGGGGGCCCGCGCAGTTCGAGATGCCGTACGGGCACACGCTCGTCGCCAAGTACGCGATGGCGGCCCGCCGCCACATGCACCAGTACGGCACCACGCTCGAGCAGTTTGCCGACGTCGCCGTTCAAACCCGCGCCAATGCCGCCCACAACCCCCAGGCCATGTACCGCGATCCGATCACGGTCGACGACGTCCTCGGCGGACCGTTGATCGCCGACCCCTTCACCAAACTCCACTGCTGCATACGGTCGGACGGCGGCTGCGCGGTGTTGCTGGCGGCACAGGAGTACGTGGCGGACACGGCGAAGCCTCCGGCGTGGGTACTGGGCGCCGGTACGGCGGTCTCCCATACGACGATGTCCGAGTGGGCCGACTTCACGGTGTCCCCGGCGGCCGTCTCGGGACGGCGGGCGTTCGAGCGGGCGGGAGTCACCCCCCAGGACATCGAGGTGGCGGAGCTGTACGACGCCTTCACCTACATGACGCTCGTGACGCTGGAGGACCTCGGTTTCTGCGCGAAGGGCGAGGGCGGCGCCTTCGTGGAGGGCGGGCGGCTGCTGATCGGCGGCGAGCTGCCGGTCAATACGGACGGTGGCGGCCTTTCCGCCTGTCACCCCGGCATGCGCGGTCTGTTCCTGCTGGTCGAGGCCGTACGGCAGCTGCGCGGCGAGGTGGAGGCAGGCCGCCAGGTGCGCAAGGACGGCGGGCGGCTCCCCCGGCTCGCCGTCGCCTCGGGGACGGGCGGCTGGTTCTGCTCGTCGGGCACCGTGGTGCTGGGCCGGGACTGACGAGTCCCGGGTCCGCCCGCCGAGTCCCGGGGCCGCCCGCCGAGACGCGTGTCCGCCGCACGGGCGACGAGAGATGCGGGGCGCGGGGAGTTAGATGGGGCTCATGAGCAGTCATTCGGACGACAACCGGCACGACAACCGGCAGGAGTCCTTCCGGGAGCTCCTCCGCTCCCTGCGCGTATGGGACACCGAACTCCCCCGGTTCGACCCCGGCTCCGCACCCGCCGATCCCCTGCCCCTCTTCCAGCAGTGGCTGCGTGCGGCGGCCGAGGCGGGCGCCCCCGAGCCGCACACCATGTCCCTCGCCACGGCGGACGCGGACGGGCGGCCGTCCGTACGGACCCTGATGCTGCACGACGCGGACGAGCGGGGCTGGCACTTCGCCACCCACCGGACCAGCCACAAGGGGCAGGACCTCGCGGTACGGCCCCAGGCGGCGCTGGGCTTCTACTGGGCGGCGGTCGGCCGGCAGGTCCGTGTGCGGGGCACCGTGACGGCGGCGAGCGCGGCGGAGAGCCGGGCCGATCTGGCCAAGCGGTCGACGGGCGCCCTGGCCGCCGCTCTGGTGGGACACCAGAGCGAGGCCCTGGCCTCCCTCTCGGACCTGGCACGGGCCTCGGACGCGGCGTGGGAGCGGGCCCGCCGGGAGCCCGACGCACCTGCCGACAGTTGGACGCTGTACGTGCTCGAAGCCGAGGAGGTGGAGTTCTTCCAAGGAGACGAGCAACGCCGGCACGTCCGCCTCGCATACCGCCGCACCGAGGACGGCTCCTGGGCCAGGGAACTCCTCTGGCCCTGAGAGACCACGTCAGTACGGGCCGAACACCGGCACCGACACAGCGGGGTCACCGCACGCACGGAAGCGGACCCGCAGGCGCATGCCGATGCCCAGCCCGGCCTCCGGGCAGTCGACGACCTCCGTCATCATGCGCGGCCCTTCGGCGAGGTCCACCACGGCGGCGACATAGGGAAGTCGTTCGCCGAAGGGCGGCAGGTCGTTCCGATGGACGACGGACCAGGTGTACAGCGTGGCGCGGCCACTCGCCTCCTCCCACTCGACGTCCTCGCCCCAGCAGTACGGGCAGAACTCACGCGGGTAGTGGTGCGGGCGGGCGCACCCCACGGTGCGGCAGCGGCGTATCAGCAGCCGCCCTTCGGCGGCCGCTTCCCAGTAGGGGCGGGTGAAGTCGTCGATCTCGGGCACGTCGAAACGTGGCGTCGCACCGGAGGGGCGAGGCGTCGCGCTCAAAGGGGCACCCTCCCTTATTGCCGCGGCAACACCATTCCTGACGGTCCATCAGATGAGTAGCCTGACTATACGTCAGCCTATCGGTCATGGACAGGAGTGGGCGAGAACGATGCTTGGATCGACTCACGGCACCCTCACCACCACCTCCCGCACCGCCCGCGTGGTGGCCTGCGGTGAGCGTCCCCGCCCCGCCGTCCACGGCCTGGCCGACGCCGCCCAGGACGTGGACGTCAGCGGCCGGCCACTGCAGTCGGCCGTACCCGACCTGGACCGGTTCTTCCGCCCCGAGACCGTGGCCGTCATCGGCGCCTCGGACGCCGAGGGCCGCCCGAACACCGGGATCACCCGACAGCTCATCGCCTGGTCCGAGCGCGTCGGCGCCCGCGTCCACCCCGTGCATCCCACGCGCAAGAGCGTCTTCGGCCTCACCTGCCATCCGTCCATCGGTGCGGTGCCCGAGCAGATCGACCTCGCCGTCCTGCTCGTCGGCGACCCCACGCCCCTCATCGGGGAACTCTCCGCTGCCGAGGTCACCTTCGCCGTGGCCTTCGCCTCCGGCTTCGCCGAGACCGGGCCCGAGGGCGCCGCCGCCCAGGCCCGGCTCACCGCCGCCGTCCGGGCGTCCGGGATCCGGCTGCTCGGACCGAACACCAACCTCAACGCCTTCGAGCGCTTCCGCACCGACCTCGACGGCCCGGCCATCGCGCTGATCACCCAGTCAGGCCACCAGGGCCGCCCCGTCTTCGCCCTCCAGGAGCTCGGAATCCGACTCTCGCACTGGGCCCCGACGGGCAACGAAGCGGATCTGGAGTGCGCCGACTTCATCTCCTACTTCGCCACCCGGCCCGAGGTCGGGGCCATCGCCGCGTATGTGGAAGGGATCAAGGACGGCCGCGCCTTCCTCCTCGCCGCCGACCGCGCGGCCCGCCACCGGGTGCCCGTCGTCGCCGTCAAGGTCGGCCGCACCGAGACCGGTGCCCGCACGGCCGCCTCCCACACCGGCAAGCTGACCGGCGCGGACGAGGTGGTGGACGCGGCCATGCGGCAGTTCGGCGTGATCCGCGTCGACGGACTCGACGAACTCCAGGACACGTCGGCCCTGCTCGCCCGCGCCCGTCCGCCCCGGTCCACCGGTGTCGCCGTCTATTCGATCTCCGGCGGCACGGGGGCCCATTTCGCCGACCTGGCCACGGCGGCCGGCCTGGAGCTCCCCACCCTCTCCGCCGGGAAGCAGCGCGAGCTCCACGAGTGGATACCGGAGTACCTGAGCGTCGCGAACCCCATCGACAACGGCGGCCATCCCGTCGGGGACTGGCGCGGCCGTCGGATCATCGACGCCATCCTCGCCGACCCGTCCGTCGGCGTCCTCGTCTGTCCGATCACCGGCCCCTTCCCGCCCATGAGCGACCGGCTCGCACGGGACCTGGTGGCCGCGGCGGAGGAGACGGACAAACCGGTGTGCGTGGTGTGGGGCTCGCCCGTGGGCACCGAGGACGCCTACCGCACCACCCTGCTCGGGTCCTCCCGCGTCGCCACCTTCCGCACCTTCTCCAACTGCGTCACCGCCGTCCGCGCCTATCTCGACCACCACCGCTTCGCCGCCGACTACCGCTCCCCGTTCGACGACGCTCCGCGCACGCTGTCCCCCTCGGCACGCAAGGCACAGGCGCTCATGCGCCCGGGCGAGCAGCTCAGCGAGCACGCGGCGAAACAGCTGCTGCGGGCATACGGCATACGCGTCCCCCGCGAACAGCTGGTGACCAGCGCAGCGGCGGCCGTACGCGCGGCCGCCCAGGTCGGCTACCCCGTCGTGATGAAGGCCTCGGGTCCGCAGCTCACCCACAAGACCGAACTCGGCCTCGTCAAGATCGGCCTGACGTCCGCCAGCCAGGTGCGCGATGCCTATCGCGAGCTGACCGACATCGCCCGCTACGAAGGGCTGCCCTTGGACGGCATCCTGGTCTGCCAACTCGTCGGGCGCGGTGTCGAGATGATCCTCGGCATCACGCCCGACAGCAGTTTCGGCCCCACCGTGACGGCCGGCCTGGGCGGGGTGCTCGTGGAGGCCCTGCACGACACGGCCGTACGCGTCCCGCCCTTCGGCGAGGGCGACGCGCGCGCGATGCTCGGCGAACTGCGGGGCCACGCCCTGCTCAGCGGCGTCCGAGGGGCTCCCCCGGCCGATGTCGACGCACTCGTCGAGACCGTCCTGCGCGTGCAGCGCATGGCGCTGGAGCTGGGCGACACCCTCGCCGAGCTGGAGATCAATCCACTGCTGGTGCTGGAGCGGGGCCAGGGCGCGGTGGCCCTCGACGCGCTCGCCTTCTGCCGCTGAGCGCTCGGCCTCCGCCGCCGAACCGCGCCCGACCGCCCGCAGGACAAGGAGTTCCCCCATGACCGTCTCCCCCCGTGAGACACCTGTTGAGCCCTCCGGCGTCACCGGGCCCGTCACCCCGACCACACGGCCCGGGTCCGGAAAACCCGTTGCCGGGTCCACCGAATCCGCCGGGGGCACCGAACCCGCTGAATCCGTTGACTCATTGGTACTGCACACCACTGACAACGGCGTCGCCTCGATCACCCTCAATCGGCCCGGCGTACTCAACGCCATCTCCCCTGACCAGCGCGAACGTCTCATTTCACTGCTCGATCAGGACTCCGCCGACCCCGGCGTCCGAGCCGTGGTCATCACCGCCACAGGCAAGGGCTTCTGCGCGGGCGCCGATCTGCGTGCCACCTCCGTGGCCACCCCCGCCGAGCGCGTGCCGGGCGACGTGGCCCGCACCATCCGGCGCGGGGCGCAGCGGCTGATCAGCGCGGTGCTGGACTGCGAGAAGCCCGTGGTCGCCGCCGTGAACGGCACTGCCGCGGGACTCGGCGCGCATCTCGCGCTGGCCTGCGATCTGGTGCTGGCGGCCGAGTCCGCGCGGTTCATCGAGGTGTTCGTACGGCGTGGCCTGGTGCCCGACGGCGGCGGGGCGTATCTGTTGCCGCGCCTGGTCGGACCGCAGCGGGCCAAGGAGCTGCTGTTCTTCGGCGACGCCCTCACCGCCCTCGACGCGGAGCGTCTGGGGCTGGTCAACCGGGTGGTGCCGGAGACGGAGCTCGCCGCGGCGGCCAGGTCCTGGGCCGAGCGGCTGGCGGCCGGTCCGACGCGGACGCTCGCGCTGACGAAGCAGCTGGTCAACGCCTCCCTCGACGGTGACCGTGCGGCCGCGTTCGCGGCCGAGGCCGCCGCTCAGGAGATCAATATGACGACGGCGGACGCGATCGAGGGCGTGGCGAGTTTCGCGGAGCGCCGCAGCCCCGCGTACCGGGGGCGGTAGGGGGGGGAGGCCACAGGCACGCTCGGCCCGTCAGGACGCTTCCTATCTGATAGACCATCAGATTCAATGGGTCCATGATGGGACACGCGGGGATGGCCGCCGCGGCCGTGCGCTATCTGCGATCGACGGGGTCACCGACCTCCGCCGGGCGGCCTGTCGATCCCCTGCCCCGGCCGGAGCTGCGGGCCGTACGGGCTGACGAACGTCTTCCGCCGACACCGGACGAGTTCCGGCGCGTCCTCGGCCATTTCGCCAGCGGCGTCACGGTCGTCACCGCGCCGGGTGCGGACGGGGAACCGCCGGCCGGCTTCGCCTGCCAGTCCTTCTCGTCACTGTCCCTCGACCCGCCGCTGGTGGTGTTCATGGTCGCCCGGACGTCCACGACCTGGCCGCGCATCGCCAGGGCGGGGGTCTTCTGCGTCAACGTCCTCGGGGCCGGGCAGGGAGGGCTCTGCCGGTCCTTCGCGATCAGCGGCTCGCGCGCGGCCGACAAATTCGCGGGTGTGCCTCACGAACCGTCGCCCGTGACCGGGTCGCCTTGGCTCACGGACGTACCCGCTTGGGTCGACTGCGTGATCCACGCCGTGCACACGGGCGGGGACCACCTCATCGTCGTCGGACGCGTCGAGGCACTCGGGACGGACGAGGGGGCGGCGGCCGCGGGGCCGCTGCTGTTCCATCGGGGCACGTTCGGCACGTTCAGCCCCTGAACCCGAGGTTCCGGAACCACTGCCGCCGGCCGGCCGTCGCTGGGGGCGCATCCGCCCTCCCCGCACCTCCCGGCCCGCTGCACGCTCCGGCTACTTCTCACCCTTGTCGTGTTTGACGACCTTCCTGAGCACATACCGTTTGCCGGAACCCGGCTTGCCGATCTCGTGGAAGATCCGCGGCTCCTTCTCGGTGCCGCTGACGCTCCAGTCACGGGAGAGTTCGCACGGGGCGATACGCAGGGAGATGCCCTGGACCGTCCCGCCGTCCTTCACCACCGTCCAGGTCCCCGAGCCGTCGCAGTCCGTCGCCCTGTCCTTGCCCATGCCGTCCCAGACGAAGTTGTCGAGCCCGTGGGCGGTCGCGACCCCGCCGGGGGCGAGCTCGACCTTGCCGCCGCGGCCGTCGCTCCACATGCCGGCGAGGTCCGACTTCTCGAGCCGGGGCGGCTCGTACACGCTCACCAGGCCGGTCCCGTACGCTCCCGCGCCGAGGGCCGCGACGACGAGCCAGGCGAGCCCGCCGTCCCGCGCGACCCGCCGGGCCGTACGCGCGGAGCTGCCCCCGCGGACCCGCCGGGCGGCGACCCGGGCGATCAGGGCACCGGGCAGCAGGCCGACAGTGAGGGCGGCCCACCACAGGAGGTACGTCAGGAGCGGGGCGAGCGAGAGGCTCCCGAGGGCCACCACGCCGCCGAACACCGCCACCACCACCGCCGAGACGGCCGTCACGGCCCCGAGGACCCACAGCGGGCCCTCGGGTCTTCCCGCGCGCCGCGCGGCCCGGCGTGCGAGCGCCAGCGCGGGCATCACCGCGGCCGCCGTGACGAAACCACTGATCAATACGGTCAGGAGCGCGGCCACCAGCACCGCTGCGACGATCACGAGGGTGTTGCCGGGCAGCCCGTCGTGCTCCCGGGAGAGGAGCGTGAGGACGGCGATCGTCCCGGCGAGGGCGGCCTCCACACAGAGGGTGGCCATCGACGCGCAGAACGCCGCGCCGAAGCCGTCTTCGTGCGCCGCCTGTCGCGATGCCCCGGGGGACTCCTCGGGCGCACCGTCCGCCGTCGTCCCGTCCGATATCGCGTCCGGTTCTGCCTGCTGTGTCATTTACGCCCCTCTCTCCCAGAAAGATTCCTTCAGAGGCTGAAGGGTTGCGTCGGACCAGAGCCCACCTCACAGGGCGAAGCCCCTGAAGCAAAGCTTCCGGTGACGATCGCAACGGGGATCACACAGCACGCCTGCGCGACGACCGTCAGCCGGGCGACACCACCACGGCCGACCGACGGCGGATGATCAAGGCCATCAGCGCCGCCACCGCACACAGCGCGCCGGAGGCGTACCAGACGAGGTCGTACGAGCCGAAGACGTCACGGGCCACGCCGCCGAGGAAGGCGATCAGAGCCGCACCCACCTGGTGGGAGGCGAGCACCCAGCCGAAGACGATCGCGCTGTCGTCACCGTAGTACTCGCGGCACAGGGCGATGGTGGGCGGGACGGTGGCGACCCAGTCGAGCCCGTAGAAGACGATGAAGAAGATCATCGGTGGGTGGACGGACGGCGCCAGCAGCATCGGCAGGAACATCAGGGAGATGCCGCGCAGCCCGTAGTAGACGGCGAGCAGTCGGCGCGCCTCGAAGCGGTCCGTGAACCAGCCGGAGGCGATGGTGCCGACGACGTCGAAGACGCCGATCACCGCGAGCAGGCCGGCAGCGGCCGTGGTCGGCATGCCGTGGTCGTGGGCGGCGGGCACGAAATGCGTCTTGACCAGCCCGTTCGTCGAGGCGCCACAGATGGCGAAGGTGCCCGCGAGCAGCCAGAACGGTCCGGTTCGAGCCGCTTTGAGCAAGGCGGTCACCGCACGGCGGGCAGCCCCGGCCACGGGGAGCGGCTTCGGCACGTACGTCGTCGAGCCGTACGGCGCGAGGCCCGCGTCCGCCGGATGGTCGCGCATCAGCAACAGGACGAAGGGGACGACGGCGAGGGCGACGGCGGCCACGATCACGGCGGCGGGCCGCCAGCCGTGCCGCTCGACGATCCAGGAGAGCAGCGGCAGGAAGACCAGCTGTCCTGACGCGCCGGCTGCCGTGAGGATGCCGGTGACCAGACCGCGGCGGGCCACGAACCACCGATGGGCGACGGTCGCCGCGAAGGCCAACGCCATCGAGCCGCTGCCCAGACCGACGAGCACACCCCAGCACAGGACGAGCTGCCAGCTCGTCGTCATGAAGACGGTCAGGCCGGCACCGGTCGCGATCGTGGTCAGCGCGCAGGCGACGACCTTGCGCATGCCGAAACGGTCCATGAGGGCGGCGGCGAAGGGGGCGGTGAGTCCGTAGAGCGCCAGATTGACGGAGACCGCGAAGCCGATCGTCCCCCGCGACCAACCGAACTCCGTGTGCAACGGCTCGATCAGCAGACCGGGGAGGGAGGCGAACCCGGCCGCACCGATGATCGTCACGAAGGACACGGCCGCGACGAACCAGGCCCGGTGGACGCGCGGCCGGCGGCCGGGGTGCGTGGATCCGCCGCCTGACGACGCGGGGAGTTCGGTTGTCTGGGTCACGTCATCAGGATCAAGCGCACCGCCTCATCGGATCGAGTGGCCCAAGTGACAGCTACCGCAAGGATCGGGCCATCGTTTCTGCCGAGGAGGCGCGGCCTCCGGCCGTCAGGAGCGCGAGGGCCGGTAAACCTCCGCCGGCGGCATCCGGCGGGGCGCCGGGAATGCGCCGGTCCGCGGGAGCCTTGTCAGTCAGGGGCAGAGCCGATCGGGAACCGCACGAAGGGCGTAGGAGCATGTCGCAGACCAGGGAAACGGATACCGCCGACCGTTCCGGTGTCCCCTTCGGCCAGCGCGTGTCCGACGCGAGTTCCCAGAGGGCCGAGAACACCGAGGCGCCTGCCGGTGGCCGGCCGCACCGGGTCGTCGTGCTGGCTCTGGACGGTGTGATCCCTTTTGAACTCAGCATTCCTTACCGCATCTTCGGCAGGGCCCGCTCCGCCACCGATGAGCCGCTCTACGAGATCGTGACCGCCGCGCTCGCTCCCGGACCGGTACGCACCGACGCGGATTTCTCGATCACCGTCGAGCGGGGTCCCGAGGCCCTCGCCGAGGCCGACACCGTCGTCATACCCGCCTCCTACCGGCTCGGCCCCGCCTATACCGAGGGGCGGCTGACCGACGACCTGGCCGCCGCCCTCGCCGGCATCCGACCCGGCACCCGCATGGTGTCCATCTGCACGGGCTCGTACGTCCTCGCCGCCGCCGGACTGCTCGACGGCCGGCCGGCCACCACGCACTGGAGCAGCACCGAACACTTCCAGCGGCTGTTCCCGGCGGTCCGCGTGGACGCCGACGTCCTGTTCATCGACGACGGCGACGTGCTGACGTCGGCGGGCGTCGCCTCCGGCATCGACCTGTGCCTGCACATGGTGCGCCGCGACCACGGCACCGCCGTGGCGAACGAGGTCGCCCGGCGCAGCGTCGTGCCGCCGCACCGCGACGGCGGCCAGGCCCAGTACATCCAGCGGCCCGTGCCCGAGCCCCAGTTCGCCACGACCACGGGGGCCCGAGCGTGGGCGTTGGCCCGGCTGCACCAGCCGATCCTGCTGCGCGACATGGCCGCGCAGGAGGCGATGAGCGTGCGGACCTTCACGCGACGTTTCCGTGAGGAGGTCGGCATCAGCCCCGGGCAGTGGCTGACGCAGCAGCGGGTGGAACGCGCACGGCACCTGCTGGAGGACAGTGACCTCTCCGTGGATCAGGTGGCGCGGGACGCGGGCTTCGGAACGGCCTCATCCATGCGACAGCATCTGCAGGCGGCGCTCGGTGTCTCGCCGACCGTCTACCGGCGCACGTTCCGGGCGGCACCCGCACGTCGCTGACGGCACCTGACGGAGGCCGGCACCGGGGTGAGGGGACAGCCGCCTGGTCAGCAGGTGAAGGTCAGGACACCCCGCGCGATCCGGCCGTGTCGCGCGTCGTCCGCCGCGTCGGCGAAATCCTCGACCGGATAGGTCTTGGTGACCAGTTCGTCCAGCAGCAGCCGGCCTTCGCGGTACAGGCGGGCGTAGAGGGGGATGTCGCGCTGAGGCCGTGACGAGCCGTAGCGGCAGCCGAGAATCGTCTTGTCGAGATACAGGGACGAGACGAGGAAGGCCGCTTCGGCGCCGGCGGGCGGCACGCCGAGCAGGATCGCCTGGCCGCCCCGGTCGAGCAGGTCGATCGCCTGCCGGACGAGTCCGGTGTCGCCGACGCACTCGAAGGCGTGGTCGGCACCTCTCGGGAGGATGTCCCGGACCGCCTCGGAGGTGTCGGGCGCGGTGGCAGCGTCGATGAAGTGGGTGGCGCCGAACTGCCGGGCCACCGATTCCTTGGCCGGGTTCGCGTCGACGGCGACGACGGTCGACGCCCCGGCGAGCCGGGCCCCTTGCAGGACGTTGAGCCCGATGCCACCCGTGCCGATGACGAGCACCGAGTCGCCTTGGGCCACCTTCGCGCGGTTGAGGACGGCGCCGACTCCGGTCAGCACGCCGCAGCCGATGAGGGCCGCGGAGGTCAGGGGCACGTCGAGGGGAATCCTGACCGCTTGGACCGCTTTGACGACCGTGTACTCCGCGAAGGCCGAGTTGGAGGCGAACTGGAAGACTCTCCCGCCGCCCTGCGAGAACGGCCTGCCGGGCATGCCGATGGACGTGCGGCACATGGTCGGCCGTCCCCGGTCGCAGTCGGCACAGACGCCGCAGTTGGCCAGCGTGGACAACGCGACGTGGTCACCGGGCGCGACGTGTACGACGCCCGCCCCGACCGACTCGACCACGCCCGCCCCTTCGTGCCCGAGGACGACCGGGACCGGGAAGGGAATGGTCCCGTCGATGACCGACAGGTCGCTGTGGCAGAGCCCGGCGGCGGTGACGGCGACCAGGACCTCGCCGGGGCCCGGTGCGCGGACCTCCAGGTCGTCGACGACGCGGGGCAGCTTGCCGTCGAAGATGACGCCTCGCATGACTGTTGTCCTCTCGGAAGCGGTACGGGCTGAGGCGGCTGCGGGGTCCTCCCGGGCGTCGTCCCGTCAGGAGGACCAGACGACGGACTGGAGTTCGCTGTACGCGTGCAGCCCGAAGGAACCACCGTCGCGGCCGATACCGCTGTCCTTGAAGCCGCCGAAGGGGGTCTCGGGGTGGCGCTGGGCCGTGTTGATGCCGATGTTTCCGCTGCGCAGTCGGCCGGCGAGGGCCCAGGCCCGGCCGGTATCGGCGCTGAAGACGTAGTCGTAGAGGCCGTAGGAGGTGCCGTTGGCGATGCGGACCGCCTCGTCCTCGTCGTCGAACGGAATGACGGCGACGACCGGGCCGAAGAGCTCCTCCCGGGCGACGGTCATGTCGGGCGTGACGTCGGCGATGAGGGTGGGCACGACGTAGAAGCCGGGTTCGAGGTCGGGCCGGGAGCCGCCGGTGACGATGCGGGCGCCCTGGTCACGGGCTCCGGCGATGTGCGCCTCGACACGGTCACGCTGCGCGGCGGAGATCAACGGGCCGACGACCGTGGAGTTATCCACAGGGTTACCGACCGTCAGCGACCGGGCGTAGTGTGTGAGGCCGGTGACGACCTTCTCGTACATCGATCGATGGACGAGCACACGGGTCGGCGCCGTGCAGACCTGCCCGCTGTGGAAGGACCAGACCGAACCGACCGCCCCGATCGCCGACGTGACCGCTTTCTCGTCGGCGTCAGCCAGGACGATGGCAGCACCCTTGCCTCCCAGCTCCATCAGGGTGCGCTTCATCGACCTCCCCGCGGACTCGGCGATCTTCTTTCCCACCTCGGTGGAGCCGGTGAAGCTCACCATGTCGACCTCGGGGTGGGACACCAGCGCTTCCCCTGCAGCAGGACCCGAGCCGGTGACGACGTTGAACACACCGTCCGGAAGCCCCGCCTCCTGGAAGAGCGGGCCCAGCTCGAGACAGCTGAGCGGGTCCTGCGGGGCCGGCTTGGAGACGACCGTATTACCCATGGCCAAGGCCGGGGCGGCCTTGCCCGCGAGATTGACGACCGGGAAGTTGTAGGAGGTGATGCAGCCGACGACGCCCACCGGGCGACGGACCGCGGCGGCGCCGATCAGGCCGCCGGGGGCGAGGGAGCTGGCTTTGACGGCCCGCGGCCCGAGGGGGACGACATCCGGTTCCACCGCGCCCCGCGCGTAGCGGCGGAAGCGGTCGACGGCCGGGGTCACTTGCAGCGTCGAGGCGATGCGACGCGTCGCGCCCGTCTCTGCCTGGAGGAGAGCCGCCAGCTCCCCTCCGCGTTCGATGAGGAGATCCGCCATCCGGTCCAGCACGGCCGCGCGCTCGCGCGGATCCGTACGGGACCAGCCGTCTTGGGCGGCCCGCGCGGCGGTCACGGCATGGGCGACTTCGGCGGGAGTCGCCTCCGGGGCCTCCCCGACGACCTGTTCGGTCGCCGGATTGACAACTGGATAGTGCCCCTTTTCCGGCGTACGCCAAGCGCCGTTGATCCAGTGCCCGTATGCCGTCATGGACGGAACTCCTTCGGCAGGCCGAGGACGCGCTCGGCGATGATGGTGCGCTGGATCTCGTCCGACCCGCCGTAGATGGTGTCGGCACGCGAGAAGAGGAACTGGCGCTGGACGGCGTCCAGTTCATAGGGGCGGTCGGTCCGCCAGTCCTCCGGGGCGACCGCGGCGTCCGCGCCTCGTACCCGCATCGCCAGATCACCGAGGGACCGGTGCCAGCCTCCCCACAACAGTTTGGCGACGCTGGGCGCCCCTGGGTCCGACACCGCGCCCAGCGTCCGCAGGGCGTTCCACCTCATGGTCTGCAACGCGGCCCACTGGCCCACGAGCCGACCGCGCTCGACCGGCTCCTCCGCGGCACCGGTTCGCAGTGCGAGGTGGACCACGCGCGTCAGCTCGGCGGCGAAGCCGATCTGCTGGACGAGTGTGGAGACGCCGCGCTCCCTCGCGAGGAGGCCCATGGCGACCCGCCAGCCGTTCCCCTCGCCGCCGACGAGGTGGTCGGCTCGGGCCACCGCGCCCTCGAAGAACACTTCGTTGAAGTCGGCCGCCCCCGACATCTGCCGGATCGGCCGGACTTCGATGCGGCCGGGCTGGTCCATCGGCACCAGCAGGAAGGAGAGCCCGTGGTGGCGCTGCGTCCCTTCAGTGGTGCGGGCCAGGACGAAGCACCAGTCCGCCTCGTGGGCGAGGGAGGTCCAGATCTTCTGCCCGGTGATCCGATAGGTTCCGCTGCCGTCGTCCCGCACGGCGGCGGTGCGTACCGAGGCGAGGTCCGATCCCGCACCGGGCTCGCTGTAGCCCTGACACCAGAGTTCCTCGCCGCGGGCGATGGCGGGGAGGAACCGGGAGCGCTGGGCGTCGTCGCCGTGGGCGAGGAGCGTGGGGGCCAGGAGGTTCTCGCCGATGTGGCCGACGCGGGCGGGTGCCTGGGCGCGGGCGTACTCCTCCGCCCACACGACCTGTTCGGTCGGAGTCGCGGCCCGGTTGCCGAAACAACCGCGGTTACGGTCCCAGCCGAGGCCGATCCAGCCGTCCGCGCCCAGCTCGCGTTCCCAGGCCCGGCCGGAGACACGGGCCGGTTCCCCGGCGAGGTGTGCGGCGAGCCAAGCCCGGGCGGACTCCCGGAACGACTCGTCCTTGGGACCGAATGCGAAGTCCACGCCTGCCCTCTCCCCTCGCCGAGACCTTGATCCGAAATTCCTGGGAGATCACGCGTTCGGGCGGGCCTTGGCCGCGGCCGCCTTCGCCATGGACTCCAGTCGGGCCAGCATGGGCATCGGGTCCGTGCCGACCGTTCCCGGCAGGACGTCGGCGATCCGCTGAGGGGTCCAGGCACCCTCCGCGTGGGCCGCGCGCAGTTCGCGTGGTTGCGCCCAGACCGCGATCTTGGGGCCGGCCACCGTGTAGACCTGGCCGGTGATCCCCTCCTCCCGGGCCCGCTCGCTGAGCAGATACACGACCAGCGGTGCCACGTCCTCGGGCTCGCCGATCTCCTTGAGCTCCATCGGGACGTTCGCGGACATCCGTGTGCGGGCCACGGGAGCCACGCAGTTGGCCGTGACCCCGTATTTGTTCAGGCCCAGTGCGGCGCTGCGGACGAGCGAGATGACGCCGCCCTTGGCCGCGGAGTAGTTGGCCTGGGACACGCTGCCCTGGTGGTTGCCACTGGTGAATCCGATGAGCGTGCCGCTGCCCTGCCTGCGCATCAGCGCGGAGGCGGCGCGGAAGACGGTGAAGGTCCCCTTCAGGTGTGTGGCGATGACCGGGTCCCACTCCTCCTCGGTCATGTTGAAGAGCATCCGCTCGCGGAGGATCCCCGCCACGCAGACGACGCCGTCGAGGCGCCCGTACCGCGCCAGCGCCGTGTCGACGATCCGCTGCCCTCCCGCCATGGTCGACACGTCGTCCGCGAGGGCGGTCGCCTCGCCGCCCACCTTCTGGATCTCCTCGGCCACGGCGGCCGCGACGGCGCTGGTCGGCTCACCGCCGTCGACGGAGACGCCGTAGTCGTTGACGACGACCTTCGCCCCTTCGGCGGCACAGGCCAGGGCGACCGCCCTGCCGATGCCGCGACCGGCTCCGGTGACGGCGACCACCTTGCCCGCCAAGAAGTTCCCCACGGCCTGCCCCTTCCCGGAGTTTCTGACGGCCCGTTAGATTTTTGGGCAGAGCGGGCACGAGCACAAGACCCGCCACCGAAGTAGCCGCACGAAGTCCTGGCGCGGCGACACGAGGTCCGATCCCGGGAAGGGCTCCCATGCCACTGCCGTCCGAGTTCCACGAGATCGCCAAGCGCGTCAACAACTGGGGGCGTTGGGGGGCGGCCGATGAGATCGGCACCCTCAACCTCATCACCGGCGCCGTGGTGCGCGCCGCCGCCGCGACCGTGACGACGGGGCGCCGTATCCCGCTGGCCCTGCCGCTCCGGCAGGACGGGGTGCAGACCGGGATGATTCCCGGCAGGGTCAACCCGCTCCACACGATGGTCGCCGTCAATTGGGAGATGTTCGGACCCGACACCGTCGCCACCAGCGACGACACCGTGACCATGGGCCTACAGGCGGGCACACACTGGGACGCGCTCCCCCACGTCTCCCACAGCGGAAAGATCTACAACGGGCGCCCGGCGGATTCGATCACCACGCACGGCCGTGCCGCCTTCAGCGGCATGGAGAAGGCGGGGCCCGTCGTCTCACGGGGCGTTCTGCTCGATGTCGCGCGAGCCAGAGGTGCCGAGCGGCTCGACAGCGGGCACATCGTGACCCCCGAGGACCTCGACGCGGCAGAAGAACTGGCCGGCGTCACAGTGCGGGCGGGCGACATCGTCCTGGTGCGAACAGGGCAGATTCAGCAATACCTGGCAGGCGATAGGGAGGCGTACGCCTTCCCTTCGCCCGGACTGTCGATTCGCACGCCGGAATGGTTCCACGCCCGCGATGTCGCCGCCGTCGCCAATGACACCCTGACGTTCGAGGCATTCCCACCGGAGTTCGAGAATCTTTGGCTGCCCGTACACGCACTCGACCTGGTCGAGATGGGCATGCTGCAAGGCCAGAACTGGAATCTGGAGGAACTGTCGGAGGCGTGCGCGGAGGAGAAACGCTATGCGTTCCTGCTGTCGGCGACACCCGAACCCTTCACGGGCGGGACGGGAGCGCCGGTGGCACCCGTGGCGATCCTCTGACCTCCGGCCGCCCCGGCGGCAGCTCTCGGGCCGTCGCCCCTCCCACCGGCGAGGCAAGCCACCGCAAGGACGCCATGAGGGGCGGGCGGGCGGCGGCGCGCTGATGCGCACCCCGAGCACGGCACCACACGCCGCCACCCAGCTCCGGCGCCTATGCCCTGATGTCGCGCCGGGCCGCGACCCGTACTCGCCAAGCCGGCCCCGGCAACACGGACCTCTCGACGTCCCCTCGCAACGAATCGCTGCGTCCAAGAGTGATCACGCGAACACTTCACGTCAACACCTGGTCTGGACTTTGTCGACTACGCCCGATTTGTGACGGCGCGCGGCGGCTCAAAAGCGCCGACCCAGAGCGGCTCTCCGCGGTCGACCTCGCACCAGATGCGCTTACCCGCACCCTCCGGCTGCCAACCCCAGCGGTCGGCCAGGCCGTCCACCAACTCCAGCCCGCGCCCACCGGTGTCGTCACCCTCCGCGCAGCGGCGACGCGGCGGACGTGCGCTGATGTCGGCGACCTCGACACGAACCGTGCCCGGACACACCCCGGCCGCGGCCCCGGCGGAGCCGCCCTCACCCGGGAAGAGCATGCGCAGGACGGCTGGACAGCCCGTGTGCACCACGGCGTTGGTGACCAGCTCCGAGATGAGCAGGATCAGCGTTTCGGCCAGGGGCTCGTCCACCCCTATCCCGGTACCGGCAAGGCGCGACCGCGCCCACCTGCGGGCCCGCCCCACCTCCGCGGGGTCGGCCCGAACCTCCATCTGCATCTGAAGCACCTGCACCGCTCACACCATCCGAACCGGCGGACACAACGCCTCGCGTCTCCGAGAGGTCACGGAACGTGATCTCCTTCCGAGACAGCATGGTTGACGTAGAGTCACCCCAACAAGCGCTTCAGGCATATTCCGGCGCAAAGGAGTATGCGTACTGCATACTGTGCGACGCGCGCTGCGGGGACTCGAACATCGGGGAATCGCGGCCCCCGAGCCGACGCGAGCGGCAGACAATCCCGCGTTCGGCGCCGCCATATCGGCGGCACCGGGATAATTGCGCTTCTGAACCACTCGCATCCAAGGGAGCGTACCCGAGGTCGGGGCGAACTCCTCCCTGTGACGAGTCACGCGCAGGACACAACCCGATATCGACGCTGCGTGATCACTTATTAGTGACATAACGGGCATTTCTGTCACAGTTCTCACTCAGAGCTAATTTCGACGTTCGCGGCCGCCTCCCCTTGACCGGTCGACAGTCCTGCGGGGAATTCGGTCAGGAGTTCCTCTGCGAGGGCTTCCTCGGCCTCGGCCGCCGACTGCCACTGGGCCGCTCTCACCCAGGCTCGCTTGAGGTGCGGATGGACGTCCGCGTCCCAGGTAAATCCGAACCCGCCATGCAGTTGCAGGCAGTCACGGGCATTACGGACAGCAGCCGCGTCGGCGAGCAATTTCGCCCTGGAAATATCACCGAATGTAACTGTCAGTGATGCGGCATAGACGCTGCAACGGGCGATTTCGGCGCGGACGAACATTTGGGCGCAGAGATGCTGCACCGCTTGGAAGGTGCCGATCGGGCGGCCGAACTGCGATCGGGCCTTGACGTGCGCGACCGTCATCTCCACCGTGCGCAGGGCGCTGCCCAGTTGCAGGGCCGCAGTCAACAAAGCGGCTTCCCGGCGCAGTCGGGCGGCGTCGGGAGGATCAGCGGGGATCGCTCCTGCGCCGTCCGGAAGTTGGCTGACGAGGTGCAGCGGTGTCGTCGGGTCGACCGTCTGCACGGGCCGCGCCCCCAGCATGCGCGGGCCTGTCGCCGTGCCCGCCTCTGTCTCCGTGCCGGTGCCCGCTCCCGCTCCCGCTCCCGCTCCCGCTCCCGCTCCCGCTCGCAGGATCCGGACGGTGGCGCGGTCCAGCAGGAGGACGGCGTCCGCCGAGGCGAGGTGCTCGACCGGACCCGGCCGGTCCAGTGCCGTCACCAGCACCCTGCCTTCGGCCGCTCCCTCCACCAGGCCCGCCGCGAGGTGAGTGGCGACCAGCGGGCCGGGCAGCAGGACCCGCCCCGCCTCTTCGAAGACGAGCACGGCCTCCGGCAGTCCGAGCCCGGTCCCGCCCCGCTCCTCGGGCAGCCTCAGGGAGAAGAAACCGGCGTCGCCCAGTTCCCGCCACAGCTCCCGGACCGAGGCGCCGTCCCCCGTCGCACCGCCCGGACTCCCCGGACTGCCCGGACCAGCCGGACCAGGCGGGCCACCCGCGTCCACCATCGCCCGAAGTCGCTCGCGGGGGAACAGTGCCGCGAGGAGTTGCCGTGTCCCCGTCCGCAGGGCCCGTTGATCGTCACTGAGCTGGAAGTCCATGGTCAACGACCTCTGGGCAGGCCGAGGATGCGCTCGGCGATGATGTTCTGCTGGATCTGGGACGTGCCGGCGGCGATCGTGTAGGAGAGGGCGGAGAGGCGGTCCGCCGTCCACGGGTGCCCGGCGTCCAGCGCTTCCGGGCCGATGACCTCGGCGGCCGCGTCGTACAGCTCCTGTCGCGCCTCGGAGTAACGGAGCTTGAAGACGGAGCCGCCGACGCCCGGCACCGCGCTCCCACCCCCGGGCGCCGCCCGCTCGGCCGCGCTCACATTCCACTGCGTGAGTCGCCACAGCGCACCGAATTCGGCGTTCAGACGTCCCAGGCGACGGCGCAGGACCACGTCGTCCCAGCGGCCGTTCTCCTTCGCCGCCCGGGCCAGCCGGGCCAGTGTGCGGCGGCAGGCGACCACCTCGCCGACGAAGGCCGTGCCGCGCTCGTAGGAGAGGGTGACCATGGTGACGCGCCAGCCGTCGTTCTCGGCACCGACGCGGTACGAGAGCGGTATCCGTACGTCGTCGAGGAACAACTCGGCGAACTCGGTGGAGCCCGCGAGGGTGCGCAGCGGGCGGACGGTCACCCCGGGGGCGTCCATGGGCATGGCGAGCCAGGAGATCCCCCGGTGTCTGGGGGCCGAGGCATCCGTGCGGACGAGCAGTTCGCACCAGTCGGCGACCTCGGCGTGCGAGGTCCAGATCTTGCTGCCGGTGACGATGTACGCGTCACCGTCCCGGACCGCTCGGGTGCGCAGTGAGGCCAGGTCGGAGCCCGCGTCCGGCTCGGAGAAGCCCTGGCACCACACTTCCTCGCCGCGCAGGATCGGCGGCAGCCAGCGCGCCCGCTGCTCGTCCGTTCCCTCTACGGCGATGGTGGGTCCGGCGTGCAGGAGACCCACGAAGTTGGCGCCGACATAGGGCGCGCCCGCCAGCTCCGTCTCCTCCAGGAAGATCAGGTGTTGGGTGGGGGTGGCGCCTTGTCCCCCGGCGTCGGTGGGCCAGTGCAGTCCGGCGTATCCGGCGTCGTACAGCGCGCGTTGCCAGGCGCAGTCATAGGCGCGCCGCGCCGGCCAGTGGGCGGGCGGCGGCTTCGCGGGCAGCTTCGGCAGCGTCTCGCGCAGCCACGTGCGCAGCCTTCGCCGGAACTCCTCCTCTTCCTTGGTGAAGGTGAGGTCCATGGGCTCTCACGCGCCCGGTCGATCGAGGCCGGGCGCCGGGGCAGCCGGACGCCCACGCGCACCCGGATCATGGGCGTCCAGACCCCCGGCGCCCAGACCCTCCGCCCCCAGGCCCCCCGCACCCGGATCCCTCGTGTCCAGGTCCCTCGTGTCCAGGTCCAGGCCGAGCATCCGGATCGCGTTTCCCCGCATCACCTTGTGAACGGTTTCGTCGTCCAGGCCCTTCATATGGTCGAGCGCGACTTCCTTGGTGTGCGGGAAGGTCGAGTCGACGTGGGGGTAGTCGGTCTCGAAGGTCGCGTTGTCACGGCCCACCACATCGAGTGAGGCGACCCCGTGTTTGTCGCGGAAGAAGCAGCAGAAGATCTGCCGGTAGTAGTAGGTGGAGGGCGGTTCGGGGATCAGATCGCGCACACCACCCCAGGCCCGGTGCTCCTGCCATACGTCGTCGGCGCGCTCCAGGGCGTAGGGGATCCAGCCCATTTGGCCCTCGCTGTAGGCGAGTTTGAGGCTCGGGAATTTCACGAGGACGCCACTGAAGAGGAAGTCCATCATCGACGCCATGGCGTTGTTGAACGACAGGGACGCCTGCACGGCGGGCGGCGCGTCCGGGGAGGCGGCGGGCATCTGCGAGGACGAACCGATGTGCATGTTGACGACGGTGCCGGTTTCCTGGCAGACGGCGAAGAAGGGATCCCAGTAACCGGAGTGGATGCTGGGCAGTCCGAGGTGGGTGGGGATCTCGCTGAAGGTCACAGCCCGTACGCCGCGGGCGGCGTTCCGCCGGATCTCGGCGACGGCGAGGCCGACGTCCCAGAGGGGGATGAGGCACAGCGGGATCAGCCGGCCTCGGCTGTCGCCGCACCACTCCTCGACCATCCAGTCGTTGTAGGCCCGTACGCACGCGAGCGCGACCTCCTTGTCGTGCGCCTCCGCGAAGGTCTGCCCGCAGAAGCGCGGGAAGGTGGGGAAGCACAGGGACGCCTCAACGTGATTGAGGTCCATGTCCTTCAGGCGTTCCGCCGGGTCCCAGCACCCGGGGCGCATCTCCTCACGGGTGATGCCCTCCAGGGTCATCTCGTCGCGGTCGAAGCCGACGGCGGCGATGTTGCGCTTGTACGGGAACCGGAGGTCCTCGTAGGCCCACCAGTCGGTGGGCGGCCCCTCGGGATCCATGGTGATGACGTACTTGCCGGCCACGTAGGCCAGTTCACCGATGCCGGCCGTCAGGGCGCGGGGACCGCGGGAGCGGTATTTGGCGGGCAGCCACGTCTCGAAGAGATGGGCGGGTTCGATCACGTGGTCGTCCACGCTGACGATGCGCGGCAGATCCATGAGGGGCTCCCTCTCGCTTACCGGACGACGCGGTCCCAGCATTCCTGACGCTCCATCAGATTCGAGGTTAGTCCGCGCCCCCTGGACCGACAAGCCGGGTCGCGCCTACGCTTCCCGCCACGCCTGACTATCCGTCAGCACTCTGGGAGGCCCCCCATGACCGGCACCGCCCCCGACCTGGTCGCCTCCCGCACCTTGTGGGAGCTCCTCGACCGCCGAGCCGCGCTCACCCCGGATGTCCCCGCCCTCGTCCAGGCCGACGAACCAGTGGCCGAGGGCACGGCTCAGGACCGGCGGCTGACCTTCGGGGAGCTGCGTGGCCGTGCGGAGCGCGTCGCCGCCTGGTTGTACGGGCTGGGCGTACGGCCGGGCAGCCGGGTCGCCTGGCAGTTGCCCACCCGTATCGAGACCGTGGTCCTGGCCTTCGCGCTGGCCCGGCTCGGGGCCGTGCAGACACCGCTCATCCCCTTCTACCGCGACCGCGAGGTCGGCCACGCGCTACGGGCGACCCGGGCGGAGTTCTTCGCGGTGCCGGGCGTCTGGCGGGGATTCGACCACTCCGCGATGGCTTACCGCCTCGCCCTCACGCTCCCGTCGCCGCCCCTCGTCTTCACGGCGTACGACGGCCTCCCGGAAGCGGACCCCTCGACGCTCCCGCCCCCTCCCACCGAGGGCACCACCGTCCGCTGGGTCTACTGGACCTCCGGCACGACCTCCGAGCCCAAGGGCGTGCTGCACACGGACCGCTCCCTCATCGCCGCCGGCGCCTGCCTCGCCGACGCGCTGCGGCTGACCGCGGACGACATCGGCTCCATGGCATTCCCCTACGCGCACGTGGCCGGCCCCGACTACACCGTGATGCTGCTGCTCCGGGGCTTCCCGAGCATCCTGCTGGAGCACTTCGCCCTGCCCGGCTCGCTCGACGCCTACCGCCGCAACGGCGTCACCGTCGCCGGGGGGTCCACTGCCTTCTACTCCCTCTTCCTCGCCGAACAGCGCAAGGACCCGACCCGCAGGCTCATTCCCACCCTCCGCCTCATGGCGGGCGGTGGTGCGCCGAAGCCGCCCGGGCTCTATCACGAGGTCGTCGACGAGCTCGGGTGCGCGCTCACCCACGGATACGGCATGACCGAAGCCCCGATGATCACCATGGGGTCGCCGGACGACACGCCGGAGCAGCTGGCCACCACAGAGGGACGGCCTCCGGCCGACATGCGGATCCGCGTCGTCGACCCGGGCGGCAAGCCGCTCCCACCGGGCGCGGAAGGGGAGATACGGCTGCGCGGCGAGGCCGTCTGCCAGGGGTACCTCGACCCCGCCCACACCGCCGAGGCCTTCGACCCGGACGGCTTCCTCATCACCGGGGACCTCGGCCGGCTCACCATCGAGGGCCACCTCGTGCTCACCGGCCGCACCAAGGACATCATCATCCGCAAGGGCGAGAACATCTCCGCCCAGGAGGTCGAGCGGCTGCTCCACGAACACCCCGCCGTCGAGGACGTCGCCGTCATCGGCCTGCCCGACGCGGCGCGCGGCGAGCGCGTCTGCGCCGTGGTCCAGCAGCCCCCCGGCGCCGAACCGCTGGGGCTCGACGACATCACGGCTCACCTGCGGAGCGCGGGACTGGCCGTGCACAAGCTGCCCGAGCAGCTGGAGCTCGTCGACGAGCTGCCGCGCAACGACACGCTCCGCAAGGTCCTCAAGTACAAGCTGCGCGAACGCTTCTCCGACTGACGGGCCGCTCGAGGGGATCGGCAGGCCGGCGCTCAGCCCGTGAACCGGTAGGTGGACGTGGCCTGGTCGAAGAAGCCGTCCACCGAGCGTTGCCCGTCCATCGGGCCGATCACCTGCACCACGTGATAGCGGCCCGCCAGGATCAGCGCGGCGTTGCGCACATAGACCTGGCGGCCGCTGCTGTCGTTCCAGTTGAACGTGCCCTCCGCCCTCGCCCTGCCGCCGACGTCGTTGCGGCGCAGCCCGGAGGCGCCCGACCAGGACGAGGAGCGGTAGGGCTCCAGCTCGGGCTCCTTGCCCTGCTGGTAGGCCAACGGGTCGCCGCCGAACTCCGACACCTTGTCCCGGCCGGGCACGACGATCAGCTCGTAGTCCCCGCCGACGTAGGAGACCTGGTCCCGGTCGTTCTCACCACGGCGCTGCCAGTCCTCGGCGACGGCCACGGAGAAGCCCTTGGGGTCCTGGCGCAGGGTGTATCCCTTGGCGACGCCATGGGGTTCGGCGGTGCGCGCCTCCTGCGTGCCGGTCCTGCCGTTCGTCCCGGGGTGGTCGGGGACGGCGCTCCGCAGTCCCGCCGTGCCCGTACGGTCCGTCTGCCCCCGGTCCGTGCTCTCGTCGGCGCGCGGCATGAACAGCAGCGCGTACAGCACCGCTCCGACCAGGAGGAGCAGGATCAGGCCGAGCAACAGCCGCCCGAGGTGTCGGGGTGAGCGCTGCCCGCCCCTTCGCCGCTCCCGGGTCCGACCCGTGGAGGGCGCCGTGTCCTGCGATGCGGCCAGGTCGTCGCCACGGTCGCGAGCCGGCGCACCGCCGACCGCCGCCTCGTCCCACTCCCCGGGCTCCTCCCCCAGCGGCTCCCCGGCCGTCTTCTTGTGCCGCCCGTGCACGGGCGTCGCCGGATCGAGGGCGCCGGAGGCGCGGCCGCGACGGCGGCGCACGAGCTCGCCGCGCCGCCGGATGAGCGGCAGCCGACGCGGGTCGGTGGGGAGGCTCGCGCCGATCGACGGCACGGTGACCGTCCGGCTGCCGAGGTCCGGCTCCGGCGCCGAGCGGATCAGCGACCGCAGCCAGCCGCGCAGTTCCTCGCATTCGGGACGTTCGGTCGGATCCTTGCGCATGAGCGACTCGACCACGGGGCGGAGCGCTCCGCACTCCTCGGCGTAGGCGGGCGGTTCCGCGCAGACGAGCTGCACGAGCTCGGCCGCGCTCTCCTCCGGGTACGGGGCGTGGCCCTGAACCGCGCGGAAGAGCAGCACGCCAAGCGCCCACAGATCGGCGGCGGGGCCCACGGGGGGTGCGAGCTGCCAGCTGTCCTGCACCGGATGGGCCTGCTCCGGTGCCCATCGTTCGGTGACGGCACCCACCACCACCATGCGTGCCTGCCGCGCCCGTTCGGCGGCGAGCGCGCCGCCCGGCCCGGCGGGGTACGCCCAGCCGGCCGCGGCGGAATCCGTGCCGTCCCGGCGGCCCGCCCCGTTCTGCGGGGGAACCGGCGCGCCTGGACCGCCCAGGCCACCCGAGCCGGGCGAGCCGCTGGGGCTGTGGCGTCCGACGAGAGCGTCGGAGCCCCACGGGGAGTCGGTGGACTCGGCGGCTCCGCCGACGGGGCTGCCATCGCCCCATGTGGACGAGCCGGTCGACGGACGGGGGGTGCTCTCCGCTGCCGCGCGCGCGGCAGCGGCCCGGGCACCCGCGCGGTACGCGGCGATCGCCCCGGCCCGGGGCGCCCGGTCGTCCGGAGCTCCGTCCCGCTCGTGGCCGCCCGCCCGGTCGGTGCCCGGCGCCTCGCCGCCGGACGGCGCGTACCCGCCGATCGCGCCCTGGTCGCGGTACACCGGTCCCGCCTGCGCCGGGATGCCGGCCGTGCCCGCCTCCCCGGTCGCACGCGCCGCGCCACCGCCCGCCGGCCCCTGCCACGGGGGTCGCTGGTCAGGAAGCCGCGGGTACGAGAAGCCCGCCGGGGCGTCCCCGGCGGGGGGCGTCGCGATCGCCCCGCGTCCGCCCGTCGCGGCGCCCGGTCGCGGGGCGGCCTGCCCCGTGGAGCCGCCGTCGGTCCCCTTCTCGGCACCGCCCGGGCCGACCGGGACGGGGTCGTGGCCGCAGAGGGCCTCCTCCGCCGCTCCCGCGGCGAGGCCGGTGAGCACGGCACGGCCGTCGTCACAGATGAGGACGGTACGGGTCGTGATGTTGCGGTGGGTCCATCCCAGGGCGTGCAGGGCGCGGAGCGCGGTGAGGACGTCGGCGGCCACTTCGGCGGCCCGGTGCGGTGAGAGCGTGCGCTCGGCGAGCAGGGCGGCGAGAGGGCGGGCCGATACGAGCTCGCTGATGATCCATAGGCTTCCCGCCTCGACGAAGACGTGGAAGACCTGGTCGAGCCGGGGGTGGTCGGGGAGCTGCGCGGCAGCGGTGGCGGCGACCAGAGCACGGCGCACCGCCGGATCACCGGGCCCCTGGCCCGTCAGCCCGCCCGAACCGAGTCCCTCACCGTGCCCGGCTCCAGGCCTGTGCCCGCCTTCGCGTCTGCGTCCGCCTTCAGACGCGGGTCCGTCCTCGGGGCCGTGACCGTCTCCGGCCCCGTACCCGACCGCGCGCCCACCCTCGTACGGGCCCTCGTCGCCCACGACTTCCGCGTCGACGATCTCCGGCAGGGGGATCTGCCGGATGAGGACCTCCTGACCGCTGTACGTGTCGAAGGCCCGCGTCTCCACCAGTTCGAACGCGTCGGACGGCGGAAGCGGCAGTCGATAGCGGTCGGCGAGCACCCGACCCGCATACTCGTCCACGACGCCTCCCCAAGCGCGCGATCCACACCATCGCTCGAATGACCATCAAAGTCGGTCATTTAGCTGCTTATTGCGGCTGCGTATGGTTCACGGGGACTCACGATACGTGCCGAACCCGTCCCTTCGGGCGCGTACGGCTCAGTACGTGGCCGGGCTCCGGCCCGTCACGCGGGCTGGAACGTCTTGAACGCCGTCTCCCGCAGCTTCTGACACTCCGGCTCGGACCACTTGCCCTTCTCGCACGTCACCATGATGGCGTAGCCGCGCTTGTCGTCCACTTTGAAGCCCCGGTTGACGACCTGGACGCGCTTGTCCTTCTGGTCGCGCTCGAAGGTCCAGTCCGCGATGGTCGGGTAGTCGTGACCGTCCCAGTCGTCGACCTCTTCGACGCCCAGACCGTGGTAGTTGGGCATGCCCCCGCTCTTGGCGGCGGAGTCGGAATCGCGCCACGCCGCGGCGGCGTCCGAGCCGGGCTCGGACCCGAAGTCGACCTGGAGACGCGGGAAGCCGCCCGACTGGCTGTAGATGGCCCCGGAGTGGGCCCCGGCGGTGCCCGTCTTCCGCCACCCCTTGGGCATGGCGATGCTGAAGTGGTACTCGGCGTTCTTCACCGCCGTGTATCCACCGGGCACGTCATCACTGTCCGACGACTTGTCCGACTCGTCCTTCGACGCGTCGTCGTCCTTGCCCTTGTCCTTGCCAGGCGCGGGTGACGCGGCGTCCGCACCCTTGGCGCCCTGTTCGGTGAGGGAGGAAGTCCCCTTGTCCCCGACGGATTTGGACGTACCGCTCTTGGTGCCGCCCTTGGTGCCCTTGTCGTCGTCACCGTTCAGCGTGATGGCGAGCACGGTGCCGATGATGGCCAGCGCGACGATGACCGCCACGGCCAGCAGCGTGCGACGCGACACGACGTCGGTGATGGACGCCCGCCCGGGGCGGGCGGGGTGGGCGCCGTTGCCGCTTCCGGGCCGGCCGAGACCCGTCTGCCGCTGGGCGGACGGTATGGAGGGAGCGGGATTCGCGGGTCGTGCCGGCTTCGCGCCGGTGTCCGGGGCAGCGCCCCGGACGGACTTGAACGCGCCCCGCATCCGGTCGCCCACCCCGTCCGTCGCGCGCGAACCGTCGGACGGCTTGGCGGAGGCACGGGTGTCGCCCTTCCGTGACGCCGACGCGGATGCCGCGCCCGCCGCCGCTCCCGCGCCCGCCCCGGAGGACGGCCGGGTGCCGGAGCGCATCTCGGCGGGGGACGGCAGAGCGATCGCCTGTGTGGCGTCCAGGGCCGGGGAGGCCTCCGGGGGCTTCGGCAGCCGCTCGTCGGGGGCGTTGACCGCGTCGGCCAACAGGGCCCGGGCGCCCGCCTCGTCCAGCCGCTTGGCGGGGTCCTTGGCGAGCAGCCCGTACATGACGCCTTCGAGCGGGCCCGCGTTCCGCGGGGGGCCCAGCGGCTCGGTCATCACGGCGGTGAGGGTCGCTATGGCCGAACCCTTGTCGTACGGGGGGACGCCCTCGACCGCCGCGTACAGCAGGCCGCCCAGCGACCACAGGTCCGCCGGCGGGCCGGGCTTCTGACCGCGCGCCCGCTCCGGGGATATGTAGGAAGGGGCGCCGACCAGCATGCCCGTCGAGGTGACCGACGGGTCGCCCTCGACCTGGGCGATGCCGAAGTCGGTGAGGACGACACGGTTGTCGTCCGCGATGAGGACGTTGGACGGCTTCACGTCGCGGTGCAGGATGCCCTGGCGGTGCGCCGCGCTCAGCACGTCGAGGACGGCCAGTCCGACCTCCGCGGCCCGTCGCCACTTGAGCGGTCCGTCCTCGCGGATGACATCGGCGAGCGAGCGGCCCTCGATGAGCTCCATGACGATCCACGGGCGGTCGTCCTCGTGCACCACGTCGTAGACGGTGACCGCACCGGCGCTACGGATCCGGGCGATGGCCTTCGCCTCACGCAGCGTGCGCGTGATCAGGCGGCGCTTCTCGTCCTCGTCGATGTTGGCCGGGAAGCGCAACTCCTTGACCGCGACGGTGCGGCCGAGCGTCTCGTCGGTCGCCCGCCAGACCGTGCCCATGCCACCACGGCCGAGGATGCCCCCGAGGCGGTACCGCCCGGCCAGGAGGCGCCCTGCCGTGCCCTGCGTCTGCTCCGCCTCCGACATGCGTCCCCTCTGGCAATCAGCTCTGCGACCAACCGACCCTGGCAGAGCGACCATTGTCTCTCATCCGCAGACCGGCGGAAGGCCAGGGTCCGAGTGCCCATGGATGATGAGCACATGTCGACGCACACCGCCCTCGTGCGCCTCGCCTCCGCCATGACCGCGCTGACCTGCGCCGTAACGGTGTCCGCGGGGTCGGCAGGCGGTGGCACCGCCGCCCGGTCCCCTGTCCAAGACCTCGTTTCCCCACGGACGGTTCCCGGTGCGGCAGAGCTGTCACAAGATGCTCATGGGGTGCGATTCCGCACGGCGGGCGTCGCGGATGTACGAACCAGGCGCCCCATCCGCCCCACGGACCGCTTTCGCGTCGGCAGCATCACCAAGACCGTCATCGCCACCGTCACCCTTCAGCTCGCCGCCGAGCGCAAGCTGGACCTCGACGACCCGGTCGCCGCCCACCTGCCCGCCCCGACCGCCACCCTGCTGCCCTGCCCCGGCGAGAGCGACAGCGACAGCGGCAGCCGCGACCCGAGCTGCCTGATCACGGTCCGCCAACTCCTCACCCACACCAGCGGGCTGTTCTCCTACACCGACGACCGTGCCTTCTTCCGCCGGTTCTTCGGCCCCGGCTTCGCCGCGCACCGTTTCGAGACCCACAAACCCGACGCACTGGTACGGACCGCCCTCGCGCACCCGCCGTACGCGGCCCCCGGTGAGCGGTACCGCTACTCCAACACCGACTACCTCCTCCTCGGTATGGTCATCCGTCAGGTCACCGGCCACTCCTACGCAACTGAGGCCCACCGGCGCATCATCGCCCCCTTGCATCTCACCGGCACCAGCTTCCCCGGCACCCGCCCGGGGCTGCCCTCCCCGCACGGCCGGGCCTACACGACGACGGGCGGGGGCCACACCTCCGACGCCACCGACCTCAACCCGTCCTCGGCGGGCGCGGCAGGCGAGCTGGTCTCCACCCTCCCCGACCTCAACCGTCTCTTCGGCGCACTGCTGCGCGGCACGCTCCTGCCCGCACCGGCGCTGCGACAGATGCGGGACACGACGGCCACGTACGGCCGCTACGGCATGGGGCTGTTCCCCGTGCGGCTGTCCTGCCACCGCACCCTGTGGGGCCACAACGGCGAGATCAGCGGCTCGTACGTCCAGACACTCGGCACCGCGGACGGGCGGCACCTCATCAGCTACCGCGTCAACGGCGACGCCCCCGTCGACGAGGCGGCCGAAAGGGCTCTCCTGAGCGCCGAGTTCTGCCCGAAACCCTGACGAACCGGCACGCCGAACCCATCTGACGGACCCATCCGGCGAACCGGCCGGATACGGGCCGCCATCCGGCCCCGCACGGCCCTACAGCGGCTGCACCTCGGGGGCGCCCAGCCGCGCCGCGTCCGCCGTCTGGTCGTCGGGCTGCCGTTGCGACTCGCGCTCCGCCTCCACGCGCTTCTCGTAGTGCTCGACCTCCTTCTCGATCTGCGACCGG
Organism: Streptomyces netropsis; assembly: GCF_014203545.1. Classification (GTDB taxonomy): domain Bacteria; phylum Actinomycetota; class Actinomycetes; order Streptomycetales; family Streptomycetaceae; genus Streptomyces; species Streptomyces netropsis. Next base: position 216,759 of record NZ_JACHJG010000005.1, on the reverse strand, counting down.
TCCCAGCCCAGCACCCCCGCCATCAGCTCGGCGGCCTCCCGCGCACTGCGCGTGCCCCGGTCGAAGGTCTCGATGGAGATCCGTGTCCTGCGCGTGAGCACGTCGTCGAGATGGCGGGCCCCCTCGTGGGAGGTGGCGTAGACGACCTCCGCCCGGAGGTAGTCCTCGGCGCCGCCGAGCGGCTCGCCCAGCTTCGGATCGGCGGTGACGAGGTCCAGCACTTCGTCGACCATCGAGCCGTAGCGGTTCAAGAGGTGCTCGACGCGCGCCACATGGAGGCCCGTGCGCTGTGCCATCTGCGCCCTGCCGTTCCACAGGGCCCGGTAGCCCTCGGCGCCCACCAGCGGCACGTCCTCGGTGACGCACTCCGCGACCCGCTGGGCCAGTCCGTGCACCGCCTCGTCCACGGCGTCCTTCGCCATCACCCGGTAGGTGGTGTACTTCCCGCCCGCCACGACCACCAGCCCCGGTACCGGGTGGGCGACGGTGTGCTCGCGCGAGAGCTTGCTGGTCGCGTCCGACTCCCCGGCCAGCAGCGGGCGCAGCCCGGCGTACACACCCTGGACGTCATCGCGGGTCAGCGGCACGGCGAGCACCTCGTTGACGTGCTCCAGCAGATAGTCGATGTCGGCGCTGGAGGCGGCCGGATGCGCCTTGTCCAGGTCCCAGTCGGTGTCGGTGGTGCCGATGATCCAGTGCCTGCCCCACGGGATCACGAACAGCACGCTCTTCTCGGTGCGCAGGATCAGCCCGGTGGTGGAGTGGATGCGGTCCTTGGGCACGACGAGGTGGATGCCCTTGGACGCCCGTACATGGAACTGCCCGCGCTCCGCGATGAGCTGCTGGGTGTCGTCCGTCCACACCCCCGTGGCGTTCACGATCTGCCGGGCGCGGACCTCGAACTCACCGCCCTGCTCCAGATCCTTCACCCGGGCCCCGACCACCCGCTCCCCCTCGCGCAGGAAGCCGACCACGCGCGCCCGGTTGGCGACGTCCGCGCCGTAGGCGGCGGCGGTGCGCACGAGGGTGGTGACGTAGCGCGCGTCGTCCATCTGGGCGTCGTAGTACTGCAGGGCACCGACCAGCGCGTCCTTCTTCAGAGCGGGTGCGACCTGTAGCGCGCGCTTGCGCGTGAGGTGCCGGTGGGTGGGCAGCCCCCGCCCGTGGCCGGAGGAGACCGACATCGCGTCGTAGAGCGCCACGCCCGAGCCGGCGTAGAAGCGCTCCCAGCCCCGGTGCTGCAAGGGGTAAAGGAAGGGCACCGGCTTCACCAGGTGCGGCGCCAGCCGCTCCAGCAGCAGCCCGCGCTCCTTGAGCGCTTCGCGCACGAGTGCGAAGTCGAGCATCTCCAGATAGCGCAGCCCGCCGTGGATCAGTTTGCTGGACCGGCTGGAGGTCCCCGCCGCCCAGTCGCGCGCCTCGACGAGCCCGGTCGTGAGCCCCCGGGTGGCCGCGTCGAGCGCGGTGCCCGCGCCGACGACGCCGGCGCCGACCACCAGGATGTCCAGTTCCCGCTCCGCCATCCGGGCGAGCGCCTCGCCGCGCTCGGCCGGCCCGAGTGTCGCTGTCCTCACTGCTGCCTCCCGATTGACCGCTCTCGCTGCCGCCCCCGGTGACCGCCGCCACCGGGGGCACCAGGACTGCCGGGCACCCGTTCCCCTCCGATGCTGCACCAGATCGGCTCCTTTGGCCGTGTCGGAAGCGAGTCGCGCCGCGGTAATCCCGGATAACAGTCATATATCCGCTTAACCTGATGTAACTCGTCCGGGGATCGGTCCCGTCCGCCCGCGGGGCCATCTGCCTCCCCTCCGGGCTCACCCCTCGGAAGGGCCCTCCGGAACCTCCGGAGGCGCCCTCCGACCGACGCCCTCCGGGAAGGACCGGCCAGCAGGACCCCTCCGGGAAGGACCGCCCGCCATGCCCGCAGATCTCGCCGTCCTCGGACTCGGCCACCTCGGCCTCCCGCTCGCCCAGGCCGCCACGGCCGCCGGCATCTCCACCGTCGGCTACGACCCCGACCCGCACACCGTCGCCGAACTCCGCGCCGGGCGGCTGCCCACCGAAGGCGCCGACGGCTCGCTCACCGCCGCGGGCGTCCGCCGCATGCTCTCGGCCGGCTTCCGCGCCACGACCGAGGACTCCGAGCTGGGCCGGGTCCGTACGGCGGTGATCTGCGCCCCCACCCGGCTCGGCGAGGACCGGGCGCTGGACCTCGGCGCCATCGGCGACGCGGCCCGCGCGCTCGCCGCGCGGCTGCGCCCGCACACCACTGTTCTCCTGGAGTCCACCGCCTACCCGGGAACCACGGAGGACTACCTCCGTCCGCTGCTCGAATCCGGCTCCGGGCTGCGCGCGGGCCGGGACTTCCATCTCGCCTACTCGCCCAGCCGCTTCGACCCCGGAAACCGGCGCCACGGCTACACCAACACCCCCAAGGTCATCGGCGGCCTCACCCCCGCCTGCACCGAGGCTGCCGCCGCCTTCTACGGGCGGATCTGCGAGAAGGTCGTCCGGGCCCGCGGCCCGCGCGAGGCGGAGGCGGTCAAGGTCCTGGAGACGAACTACCGGCACGTCAACATCGCGCTCGCGAACGAGATGGCGGTCTTCTGCCACGACATCGGCGTCGACCTGTGGGACGTCGTGCGCTGCGCCGAGACCAAGCCGTTCGGCTTCCAGGCGTTCCGCCCGGGGCCCGGGGTGGGCGGCCACGGCGTGCCCATCGACCCGAACTACCTCTCCTACAAGGGCCGCAGTCTCGGTCACCCCTTGCGGATGGTGGAGCTCGCACAGGAGGTCAACGGCCGGATGCCGCGCTACGTCATCCGGCGCTGCGCCACGCTCCTCAACGAGCACGGCAAGTCGGCGCGCGGCGCGCGCGTGCTCCTGCTCGGCGTCGGCTACAAGGCCGACACCGGCGACCAGGAGGGTTCACCCGCCCGTGAGATCGCCTCCCGGCTGATGGAGCTGGGCGCCCAGATCAGCTACCACGACCCCTACGTCCCGCAGTGGCGGGTCCTCGGCCGTCCCGTGCCGCGCGCCGACAGTCTCTACGAAGCCGCCGCCATCGCCGATCTGACGGTCCTTCTCCAGCCCCACCGCACCTACGACCTGCAAGGGCTGGCGGTCAAGGCCCAGCTGCTGCTGGACACCCGCGGCGCGAGCCCTGCGGGAGCGGCCCACCGGCTGTAAGAGGCCCCACGAAGACCGCGGAGGCACAGCCGCGAAAGGCCGGCCCGGCGTCTCCCCGGGACACCGGGGGAACACCGGACCGGCCTGAGATCCGTCCCTGAAGCCGGCCGTCCTTAAAAGCCCGCCCGCTCCTACAGCCGGCCCGTCCCGAGCAGCCGGCCCGGCTGCGCGTCCAGGACCGTCCTGAGGGAGGCGAAATTCTCGACGCAGCGGCCGGTGCCGACGGCCACGCAGTCCAGCGGCTCGTCGGCGACCAGCACCGGGATGTCGAGTTCCTTGCTCAGCCGCACGTCCAGGCCGCGCAGCAGCGCACCGCCGCCGGTCAGCACGATGCCGCGGTCCATGATGTCGCCCGCCAGCTCCGGCGGGGTCTCGTCCAGGGTCTGCCGCACGGCCATGACGATCGCGTCCACCGGCTCCGTCAGCGCGTGCCGGACCTCGTCGGCCGTCAGCTCCAGCGTCTTGGGCAGACCACTGACCTGGTCGCGGCCGCGAATGGTGAAGCGGTCCGGGGGCAGCAGGCCCTGGGTCTCCTCCGGGTCGCCGCCGACGTCCTCCAGGCCGTCGTTCTTCTCCAGCTGCTTGGCGAGCGCGCTGAGCCCCGCCGCGGTCCAGGAGGCCGTGGGAGAAGCCGAGCCGATGCTCATCTTGATCTCCTCCGCGGTCCGTTCACCGATCGCGAGGGCGTAGTGCTTCTTCACGTACGAGGTGATGGCCGTGTCCATGGCGTCGCCCGCGGTCCGCACCGAGCGCGCCGTGACGATGCCGCCCAGCGAGATCACGGCGACCTCGGTGGTGCCGCCGCCGACGTCGACGACCATGCAGCCGGTCGGCTCGCTGACCGGCAGGCCCGCGCCGATCGCCGCGGCCATCGGCTCCTCGATCAGGTGCACCTGACGGGCCCCGGCCTGCGTCGCGGCCTCGATGACCGCGCGGCGCTCGACACCGGTGATGCCCGACGGCACGCACACCACGACGCGCGGGCGGGAGAAGCGGCGGTTGCCCGCGACCTTCTTGATGAAGTGCCGCAGCATCCGCTCGGCTATCTCGAAGTCGGCTATGACGCCGTCGCGCAGCGGACGGATGGCCACGATGTTCGAAGGGGTGCGGCCGATGGTCTCCTTGGCCTCGGATCCGACCGAGAGCACTCCGCCGTCAGCGGCGTTGACCGCGACCACCGATGGCTCGTTGAGCACCACTCCTTTCCCCCGCACGTACACGAGCGTGTTCGCCGTGCCGAGGTCGATGCCCATGTCCCTGCCGCTGAACGACTTGCTTTGTGCCATAAGTTGCCATTATTCCCTATGGTCGAACGTTTATGCGGAGTTCACAGCGGCCCGCTCGCTGTCGGTGACAGCACCTCAGCCCGGGTCATCTCGGGGACCACCGGGATTTCTTGTCGCGCTGTCAGGCCCGGCTGCTAGCTTGTGGCCCACACTTCACACTCTGCAACTTTTCTCGCGCTCCTTTTCTTCACCCACGGGGACACCACCATGAATCAGCCCTGGCAGCAGCCGCCGCAGCAGCCGAACCCCTACGGCCAACAGCCCCCGCCACAGCAGCCCGGCCCCTACGGCCAGCAGCCCCCGCCGCCCGGCTACGGCCCGCAGCAGCCGCAGCAGCCGTACGGCATGCTCCCGCACGCCGCCCCGCAGTACGGCGGCCCCGGCGGCTTCCCGCCGCCGCCCGCACCGTTCCGCCCGGGCAACGTGGGCCTCGCGGTGCTCCTCGGCGTGGTGGCCATGCTCGTCGGCGCCGGCGTCTACGGCTACATCCTCAAGGCCACCGACGGCGCCCAGATCGGCTACCTCGCCATCGGTGTGGGCGCCCTCGTCGGAGCGGCCCTCGGCAAGATCGGCGGACGCAACGCCGTCCTGCCGGCCGTCGGCGTGGTCCTCGGACTGCTCGGCGTCTACCTCGGCCAGATATTCGGCTACGCCCTGGCGCTCTCCGACTTCCTGAACGTGCCCGTGACCGAGGTGCTCTTCGACCACTTCGAGGTCGTCAGCAAGGCATGGAAGGAAGACCTGGGCGGCATGGACGCCCTCTTCTACGCCCTCGGCGGCGCCGGCGCCTTCAGCACCGCCCGCAAGCTCGGCGGCTGACACCCACCCCCCGAGCGCCCGGCAGACCCCGCATGACGCCGAAGGGCCCGGACCGCCGAAGCGGTCCGGGCCCTCGAAGGCGCTGGATCAGCGGTTGTCGTGCTGCGACGGCGCGACCGTCACCTCGACCCGCTGGAACTCCTTCAGCTCGCTGTAGCCCGTGGTGGCCATCGCGCGGCGCAGCGCGCCGAACATGTTCATCGAGCCGTCCGGGGTGTGCGACGGACCGGAGAGGATCTCCTCGGTCGTGCCGACGGTGCCCAGGTTCATGCGCTTGCCGCGCGGCACGTCCTCGTGGACGGCCTCCATGCCCCAGTGGTAGCCGCGGCCCGGCGCGTCCGTGGCGCGCGCGAGCGGGGAGCCCATCATCACGGCGTCCGCGCCACAGGCGATGGCCTTCGGCAGGTCGCCGGACCAGCCCACGCCGCCGTCCGCGATGACGTGGACGTAACGGCCGCCGGACTCGTCCATGTAGTCACGGCGGGCGGCGGCCACATCGGCGACCGCGGTCGCCATCGGGACCTGGATGCCCAGCACGTTGCGCGTGGTGTGCGCCGCGCCACCGCCGAAGCCGACGAGGACACCCGCCGCGCCCGTGCGCATCAGGTGCAGCGCGGCGGTGTAGGTCGCGCAGCCGCCGACGATGACCGGGACGTCGAGCTCGTAGATGAACTGCTTGAGGTTCAGCGGCTCGGCGGCACCGGAGACGTGCTCGGCGGAGACGGTCGTCCCGCGGATCACGAAGATGTCCACGCCCGCGTCGACGACGGCCTTGGAGAACTGCGCGGTGCGCTGCGGGGAGAGCGCGGCGGCGGTCACGACACCGGAGTCGCGGACCTCCTTGATGCGCTGCCCGATCAGCTCCTCCTTGATGGGAGCGGCGTAGATCTCCTGCAGGCGCTTGGTCGCGGCGGTCTCGTCCAGCTCGGCGATCTCCGCGAGCAGCGGCTCCGGGTCCTCGTACCGGGTCCACAGACCCTCGAGGTTCAGCACGCCCAGGCCGCCCAGCTCACCGATGCGGATGGCGGTCTCGGGCGAGACGACCGAGTCCATGGGAGCGGCCAGGAACGGCAGCTCGAAGCGGTAGGCGTCGATCTGCCAGGCGATCGAGACCTCCTTCGGGTCGCGCGTACGGCGGCTCGGGACGACGGCGATGTCGTCGAATGCGTACGCCCGGCGGCCGCGCTTGCCGCGCCCGATCTCGATCTCAGTCACGTGTGTGGCCTTTCAACTTTCCTTGGCGCTCCGTCTGCGCATACCAGTATCCCCGACGCGGCGAAGCCCGCGGCCTTTCGGTCGCGGGCTCCGTGTGAAGCGCGTACTACTACCGACGGGAGTAGTTCGGTGCCTCGGTCGTCATCTGGATGTCGTGCGGGTGGCTCTCCTTGAGCCCGGCCGACGTGATGCGCACGAAGCGGCCCTTGTCCTTCAGCTCCTGCACATCGGCCGAGCCGACGTAGCCCATGGAGGCCCGCAGACCACCGATGAGCTGGTGCGCGACCGAGGAGAGGGGACCGCGGTAGGGCACCTGGCCCTCGATGCCCTCGGGCACGAGCTTGTCCTCGGAGAGGACGTTGTCCTGGAAGTAGCGGTCCTTGGAGTACGAGCGGGCCTGGCCGCGCGACTGCATCGCGCCCAGCGAACCCATGCCCCGGTAGGACTTGAACTGCTTGCCGTTGATGAAGACCATCTCGCCCGGCGACTCCTCGCAGCCCGCGAGCAGCGAACCGAGCATCACCGTGTCGGCACCGGCCGCGATCGCCTTGGCGATGTCGCCGGAGTACTGCAGACCGCCGTCGCCGATCAGCGGCACACCGGCCGCGTGGCACGCCTGCGCGGCCTCGTAGATCGCGGTGACCTGCGGGACGCCGATGCCGGCGACGACGCGGGTCGTGCAGATCGAGCCCGGTCCGACACCGACCTTGACGCCGTCGACGCCCGCGTCGATGAGCGCCTGGGCTCCGTCGCGCGTGGCGACGTTGCCGCCGACGACGTCGACGTTGATGTTGGACTTGACCTTGGCGATCATGTCGAGGATGCCCCGGCTGTGGCCGTGGGCGCTGTCGATGACCAGGAAGTCGGCACCGGCCGCGACGAGCGCCTGGGCGCGCTCGTACGCCTCCTCGCCCACGCCCACGGCGGCACCGACGACCAGGCGGCCCTCGGAGTCCTTCGCCGCGTTCGGGTACTTCTCGGCCTTGACGAAGTCCTTGACCGTGATGAGGCCCTTGAGCACGCCGCTCTCGTCGACGAGCGGCAGCTTCTCGATCTTGTGGCGGCGGAGCAGCTCGATCGCGTCCTCGCCGGAGATCCCGACCTTGCCCGTCACCAGCGGCATCGGGGTCATGACCTCGCGCACCTGACGGCGGCGGTCCAGCTCGAAGGCCATGTCACGGTTGGTGACGATGCCGAGCAGCTTGCCCGCCGGGTCGGTGACCGGCACGCCGCTGATCCGGAACTTCGCGCACAGGGCGTCGGCCTCGGCGAGCGTGGCGTCCGGGCGGACCGTGATCGGGTCGGTGACCATGCCCGACTCGGAGCGCTTGACCAGGTCGACCTGGTTGGCCTGGTCCTCGATGGAGAGGTTGCGGTGCAGCACGCCCGCGCCACCCTGGCGGGCCATGGCGATCGCCATCCGCGCCTCGGTGACCTTGTCCATCGCGGCGGACAGCAGCGGGATGTTGACCCGGACGTTGCGCGAGACGCGGGACGAGGTGTCGACCCCGTTCGGCAGTACCTCCGAGGCGCCCGGCAGCAGCAGGACGTCGTCGTATGTCAGACCGAGCATCGCGAATTTTCCGGGCATTCCGTCGACGTTGTCAGTCATGACACCTTCCCAAATGGTCTTGCCCCAGCGCGGACTCCCATGCTAACGGCCGTCACAGGTGTCCCATTCCACGACGGCTGAGTCCCGCATCACTTGTGCGTTCATACAAATCGACGGTGTTCACGGGCTTTCCCGCCGAGGCCCCGGAGTCGCTCACTGCTCGGCGAGCGCCCGGAGCCGACTGAGCGCCCGGTGCTGCGCGACCCGCACCGCACCCGGCGACATGCCGAGCATCTGCCCGGTCTCCTCCGCCGTCATCCCGATGGCGACCCGCAGCAGGACGAGCTCGCGCTGGTTCTCCGGGAGGTTGGCGAGCAGCTTCTTCGCCCACTCGGCGTCGCTGCTGAGCAGCGCCCGCTCCTCGGGACCGAGCGAGTCGTCGGGCTGCTCCGGCATCTCGTCGGACGGCACGGCGGTACTGCCGTGCCGCATCGCGGCCCGCTGCAGATCGGCGACCTTGTGCGCGGCGATGGCCACGACGAAGGCCTCGAAGGGCCGCCCGGTGTCGCGGTAGCGCGGCAGGGCGCACAGCACCGCCAGGCAGACCTCCTGGGCCAGGTCGTCCACGAAATGCCTCGCGTCGCCCGGCAGCCGCGACAGCCGTGTGCGGCAGTAGCGCAGGGCGAGCGGGTGCACCAGGGCCAGCAGATCGTGGGTGGCCCGCCGGTCACCCTCGACGGCGCGCGCGACGAGGGCGCCGATCTCCCCTGGGGCTGTGGGCATGGGAGACCCCGCCTTGTCGTCGTCGCGCATCGGTCCATGGTGCCTCGGTGTGGAACCTTCCGTGGCATCGCCCTCGTGGTTGTGCATCGAACCGTTACGCGTCGGTGTCCTCGCACTCACGTCTAGCGCCTCCCCCTTTCGGGTATGCCCGCCCCTGCACTCACGACTCCACCGATAGCTTGTGCCCGTGCCGTACGGCGCCGGGCAGGGCTTGTCCGTCATGAGATCTTTTGGGGCCGAGTGAGAAGCCTCGGCTCCTGCCGGGGAGGAGTCACACTCCAAGGATGCGGCATTCCTCGGAGTTTCGGCGTCGGACGCCGACGCGGTGAGGCCGCGGCAGGCACCACCCGGGTGGCGCGCACCGCGGCCTCACGACACTGCGCGCCACACCGCGCCCTAGCGGACCAGGCCCCAGCGGAATCCGAGCGCCACCGCGTGCGCCCGGTCCGAGGCGCCCAATTTCTTGAACAGACGCCGCGCGTGGGTCTTCACCGTGTCCTCGGAGAGGAACAGCTCACGGCCGATCTCCGCGTTGGACCGACCGTGGCTCATGCCTTCGAGCACTTGGATCTCCCGCGCGGTGAGCGTGGGCGCCGCGCCCATCTCCGCCGAGCGCAGCCGCCGGGGGGCGAGGCGCCAGGTCGGGTCGGCGAGCGCCTGGGTCACGGTCGCCCGCAGCTCGGCGCGCGAGGCGTCCTTGTGCAGATAGCCGCGCGCCCCGGCGGCGACCGCGAGCGCGACCCCGTCGAGGTCCTCGGCCACCGTGAGCATGATGATCCGGGCCCCGGGGTCGGCGGAGAGCAGCCGGCGCACGGTCTCCACACCGCCGAGCCCCGGCATCCGAACGTCCATCAGAATGAGGTCCGAACGATCGGCGCCCCAGCGGCGGAGGACTTCCTCGCCGTTGGCCGCCGTCGTCACACGCTCGACGCCGGGCACGGTCGCCACCGCACGACGGAGCGCTTCTCGGGCAAGCGGGGAGTCGTCGCAGACGAGGACGGATGTCATGGCCGCCCTCCGCAGCTGATGCGCGTCACCTTGAGCCTCCAGGCTGGTACTGATCGTCACCTGTGCGATCAACGATTTCCCGCTGGGTCGGACACCTGCCCGACTGCTTCATCCGTCAACCGCCTCCGCACTCTCAACGACGGTCACCCGAAAGAGTTACGGGCTCGGTCGGCCACGTTCGGCACTCTACGTGAGGGCGCGGACACGGAGCAGGGCGCATTGGGGGCGCCCTGCTCACCACCCAAGCTATGCCCCATTTGCCCATCCGGCGCCGTTTTTCTTCCCATTTGCTGGTGTCTATGGCTAGATTCGCAATGAGTCATATTTACATCTGCTTACACAGCAGATGACTGGGAACTACTCAGAGGATCAACCCGCACACCACTCAGGAACCACTCACACATCGCTCACATCGCGTCACAGATCGCTTCGAGGGGATAAGCAATGGCAGATTTCTCCCGTCTTCCCGGTCCCAACGCCGACCTGTGGGACTGGCAGCTCCTGGCGGCGTGCCGAGGGGTCGACAGTTCGCTCTTCTTCCATCCCGAGGGCGAACGCGGTGCCGCCCGCAGCGCCCGTGAGGCCTCGGCGAAAGAGGTGTGCATGCGCTGCCCCGTGCGCGCGGAGTGCGCGGCGCACGCGCTGGCCGTGCGTGAGCCCTACGGCGTGTGGGGCGGCCTCACCGAGGACGAGCGCGAGGAGCTGATGGGGCGCGCGCGACACCGGAGCATCGCCGTGACCGGCGCCCTCAGTGCGTGAGACCGCAGGGACGGCCGCGTGAAGAAACGTTCCACCGCTCGGCGTCACCGCTGAAGAAACGTCTCACCAGGTCCGCTCAGCGACGGGCGGCGGCCGCCAGCTGTTCGAGCATCGCCCCGACGGCCGGAACCCGGGCCAGGTCCGGCAGGGTGAGGGCGACGATCTCGCGCTGCACGACGGGCTCCACCGGTACGATCCGGGCGCCCTTGGGGCGTACCGACTCCAGGGCCAGCTCCGGCATCACCGCGACCCCGAGCCCGGCCCCGACCAGCCCGAACACCGCCGGATAGTCATCGGTCGCGAAGTCGATCCGCGGCGTGAAGCCCGCGCTCTCGCACACCTCGACCAGGTGCCGCCGGCACCGCGGGCAGCCCGCGATCCACGGCTCCTCGGCCAGCTCCTCGATCCCGACCCGGTCGGCCCCGGCGAGCCGGTGCCCCTCCGGGACCACACCGATGAGCCGGTCGGTCAGCAGCGGCCGCACGACCAGGTCGTCCCACTCCGCGCTCGCCGCGGGGTCGGCGCCGCGCACCTCGGGGTAGCGGAAGGCCAGCGCGATCTCGCAGTCGCCGTCGCGCAGCATCTCCACCGAGCGCGGCGGCTCGGCCTCGACGAGGGAGACCCGGGTGCCCGGGTGGGCGGCCCGCATCGCCGCGAGCGCGCCCGGCACCAGCGTCGAGCTGCCGCTGGGGAAGGAGACCAGCCGCACCCGCCCGGCGCGCAGCCCGGCGATCGCCGCGATCTCCTCCTCGGCCGCGGTCAGCCCGGCCAGGATCCCGGAGGCGTGCCGGACGAGGGCCTCGCCCGCCTGGGTCAGGCGCATCTCGCGGCCCGTGCGGATCAGCAGCGGGGTGCCCGTGGACTGCTCCAGGGCCTTCATCTGCTGGCTGACGGCGGGCTGGGTGCAGCCCAGCTCGCGCGCCGCGGCCGAGAACGAACCGGTGGCGGCCACCGCGCGCAGCACCCTCAGATGACGAGCCTCGATCATGCTTCGAGCATAAGGCCTTCTTGGGGGACGGCCGAAAATATACGTTCGCCCCTTTGAGGAGCGCGCGCCTAACCTTGGCTCCCATGTACGTGATCTCTGTGAACGTGGGCCGTGCGCGGACCGCGGCGGCCCCCGGCGACGCCCCCGGTTTCGCGGCCGGCCTGGACACCGGCATCGACAAGCGCCCCGCCCGCGGCCCGGTCGCCGTGGCCCCGCCCGGGCCGAAGGGCATCGCGGGGAGCGGCCTCGCCGGGGACGAGGTGGTCAATCGGCGCCATCACGGCGGGGACCACCAGGCGGTGTACGCGTTCGCCCGCGAGGACCTGGACGGCTGGGAGCGGGAGTTGGGCCGCGCGCTGCCCCACGGCTCCTTCGGCGAGAACCTCACCACCTGCGGAATCGACGTCAATGGCGCGCTCATCGGCGAGCGTTGGCGGATCGGCGCGGATCTGGTGCTGGAGGTCTCCGCGCCGCGCATCCCCTGCCGGACCTTCGCGGACTGGCTGGGAGAGGCGGGCTGGATGAAGCGGTTCACCCAGGAGGCCGCGCCCGGCGCGTATCTGCGGGTGGTGGAGTCCGGCGAGGTCCGTGCGGGTGATCCGGTGACGATCGTGCACCGACCCGACCACGAGGTGAGCATCTCCTTCCTCTTCCGCGCGCTCACCACCGAACGGGCCCTGTTGCCCCGGGTGTTGGCGGCCGGTGACGCCCTGCACCCGGAGTCCGTGGAGGCCGTCCACAAGCATCTGGCGCGGCAGCGGAATCAGCCGGAAGGGTCAGTCGGGGCGCCGCAGGGCCCCCGCGGGACGGCGGCGAGCACTAACGTTCCCGTATGACGACTGCACTGATCACGGGAGCGACGGCCGGCATCGGCGCGGCCTTCGCTCGGCGGCTGGCGGCCGACGGGCACAATCTGGTGCTCGTGGCGCGCGACGAGAAGCGGCTCAACGAACAGGCGACCGAACTCCACGACCGGCACGGCGTGGAAGCGGAGGTGCTCCGCGCGGACCTGGCGGAGGACGAGGGCATCGGGGCGGTCGAGGCCCGGCTCTCGGACCGTACGCAGCCGGTGGATCTGCTGGTCAACAACGCCGGGTTCGGGAACAAGGGCGTCTTCCTCGAGGTCACGATGGCCGACGAGCTGAGGATGCTCAAGGTGCACTGCGAGGCGGTGCTGCGGCTGACGTCGGCGGCCGTCCCCGGCATGCGGGAGCGCAGGCGCGGCGGCGTGGTCAACGTCGCGTCGGTGGCCGCGTTCGTGCCGCGCGGCACGTACGGGGCGAGCAAGGCGTGGGTCGTGCAGTTCACCCAGGGCGCGGCGAAGGACCTGGAGGGCAGCGGGCTGCGGCTGATGGCGCTGTGCCCCGGCTTCGTCCGGACGGAGTTCCACGAGCGGGCGGGCATGCCCGCGGAGAACATCCCGAGCTGGCTGTGGCTGGACGCGGACAAGCTCGTGACGTCGGCGCTGAAGGACCTGGCGCGCGGCAAGACCGTCTCCGTGCCCGATCCCCGGTACAAGGCGTTCAGCGGTCTGGCGAAGCTGGCGCCGCGCGGGGCGCTGGGGCGGGCGTCGTCGGGGACGGGCCGCCGGTAGGCCTTCCGCCGGATGCCCACGGAAACGGCCGAGGCCGGCACCCCCCGAAGGGGTGCCGGCCTCGGCCGTTCACATGGGACGCGGGCCGTATCGCCCGCACCACCGCTGCGCGGCGGTGTCCTCAATCGCCGGACAGGCTCGATGTGGCCGAGCCCAGCCGCAACCGAAAGTCCGTCGCTGGGCGACTAGTGGGAGTGACCGTGGCCGTGGCCGGCCTCGGGCTCCTCGTCGGCCGGCTTCTCGACGACCAGGGTCTCGGTCGTGAGCAGCAGCGACGCGATGGACGCGGCGTTCTCCAGGGCGGAGCGGGTGACCTTGACCGGGTCGATGACGCCGGCCTTCACCAGGTCGCCGTACTCGCCGGTGGAGGCGTTGAAGCCCTGGCCCTTCTCGAGCTCCGCCACCTTCGCGGTGATGACGTAGCCCTCGAGGCCGGCGTTCTCGGCGATCCAGCGCAGCGGCTCGACGGCGGCGCGGCGGACCACGGCGACACCGGTGGCCTCGTCGCCGGTCTTGCCGAGGTTGCCCTCGAGGACCTTGACGGCGTGGACGAGCGCGGAGCCACCACCGGAGACGATGCCCTCCTCGACCGCGGCGCGGGTCGCGGAGATGGCGTCCTCCAGACGGTGCTTCTTCTCCTTGAGCTCGACCTCGGTGGCCGCACCCACGCGGATGACGCAGACGCCACCGGCGAGCTTGGCGAGGCGCTCCTGGAGCTTCTCGCGGTCCCAGTCCGAGTCCGTGGACTCGATCTCGGCCTTGATCTGGTTGACGCGACCGACGACGTCCTCGTGGTTGCCACCACCGTCGACGATGGTGGTGTCGTCCTTGGAGATGGTCACGCGGCGGGCGGTGCCCAGCACGTCCAGACCGGCCTGGTCGAGCTTGAGGCCGACCTCCTCGGCGATGACGGTGGCACCGGTGAGGGTGGCCATGTCGCCGAGCATCGCCTTGCGGCGGTCGCCGAAGCCGGGGGCCTTGACGGCCACGGCGTTGAACGTGCCGCGGATCTTGTTGACGACGAGGGTGGAGAGCGCCTCGCCCTCGACGTCCTCGGCGATGATCAGGAGCGGCTTGGAGGCGCCACCCTGAATGATCTTCTCGAGCAGCGGGAGCAGGTCCTGGATCGAGGAGATCTTGCCCTGGTGGATCAGGATGTACGGGTCGTCGAGGACGGCCTCCATACGCTCCTGGTCGGTGACCATGTAGGGCGAGAGGTAGCCCTTGTCGAAGGCCATGCCCTCGGTGAAGTCCAGCTCCAGGCCGAAGGTGTTGGACTCCTCGACGGTGATGACACCGTCCTTGCCGACCTTGTCCATCGCCTCGGCGATGAGCTCGCCGACCTGCTTGTCCTGCGCGGAGAGCGCGGCCACGGCGGCGATGTCGGTCTTGTCCTCGATGGGACGGGCGGTCGCGAGAAGCTCATCGGACACGGCCTTGACCGCGGCGTCGATGCCCTTCTTCAGCGAGGCCGGGGAGGCGCCGGCGGCGACGTTGCGCAGACCCTCGCGGACCAGCGCCTGGGCCAGCACGGTGGCGGTGGTGGTGCCGTCACCCGCGATGTCGTTGGTCTTGGTCGCCACCTCCTTCACGAGCTGGGCGCCCAGGTTCTCGTACGGGTCGTCGAGCTCGACCTCGCGCGCGATGGTGACGCCGTCGTTGGTGATGGTGGGGGCACCGAACTTCTTGTCGATGACGACGTTGCGGCCCTTGGGACCGATCGTCACCTTCACGGTGTCGGCAAGCTTGTTGACGCCGCGCTCGAGGGCGCGACGGGCGTCCTCGTCGAACTTCAGAATCTTCGCCATGGGAGCTGTTGTGTCCTCTCGAACGAACTACGCCCCGGTCGCCCGGTTGTTCAGACTCGGGTGGCCGGGGCGTAGATCAATGCAAACTGGGGTTCCGTACTTTCCGGGGGACCTGCCCCCGGACCCCGGCTACTTCTCGACGATCGCGAGAACGTCGCGAGCCGAGAGGACGAGGTACTCCTCGCCGTTGTACTTCACCTCGGTGCCGCCGTACTTGCTGTAGAGCACGACGTCGCCGACGGTAACGTCGAGCGGAAGACGGTTGCCGTCCTCGAAGCGGCCCGGGCCCACGGCCAGGACGACGCCCTCCTGGGGCTTCTCCTTCGCGGTGTCCGGGATGACCAGGCCAGAGGCCGTGGTCTGCTCGGCGTCGAGCGGCTGGACCACAATGCGGTCCTCGAGCGGCTTGATGGCAACCTTGGAGCTGGCGGTCGTCACGATCCGACCTCCCCCTTCGGAGATCTCACGGGGTTAACTGTCTGAGGTGGCGACCAGGTCGGATCCGTCGTCGCGGGTGCCGGAGCTGCCCGTCGCCGTGTCTGGCACTCCCCGGTGGAGAGTGCCAACGGAGCCGAGACTATGACGCGGTTAGCACTCGGTCAAGCGGAGTGCCAATTCGGCGTGCGGTGCGCGTCCCTTTCCACCCCCGGGGTGACCCCCTCGGACAGGACTCGTACAGGACTTGTACAGGACTCGCACAGGCGCACCGGGCGGCCGCAGGGGTGGATCTTCCCGCACGTCGCCGGGGGTAATCCTTCTCGGGCTCCTCAGACGTAGTCCTCCAGGCGGGCCACGGTGTAGCCCTGCTTCTGGATGCTGCGCAGCATGTTCGCCGTCATCCGGGTCATCGACGTGCCCTTCAGTTCCTTCGGCCCGCGGAAGTGCGCGAGGACGATGTCGCCGGGCCGCAGCTTGCCGCCCTGCGCGTAGCGCATGTCGTTGATCTGCATCGTGGCCTCCCACAGGACGACCGCCTTCACCCCGCAGCCGCCCGCGGCGGCGAGGGTGGCGTCGTTGTAGTTGCCGTAGGGCGGGCGGAAGAGCGTCGGGCGGGCGCCGTACCGCTTGGCCAGGGCGTCCTGCTGGCCGCATATCTGGCGGCGCTGGGCGTCGGGGTCAAGGGTGCGCAGGTTGGGGTGGCCGAGGGTGTGGTTGTGGACGCCGTTGCCGAGGGCGTGGAGCCGGTCGAAGTAGGGGTAGCCGCGGCCGGCGCGGGCGATGTCGTCGGTGAGGAACATCGTGAGCGGCAGCTTGAGGTCCTCGGCCATCTTCACGAACTCCGGGTCCTTCTCGGCCCCGTCGTCGATGGTCACGAAGACGACCTTGTCCCGGGTCGGCACCCGTCGGACGAGCAAGGGCGCGCCGCCCGCCTGCACGCTCTCCGTCAGCTTGCGGGCGGGCGGGGCCGGGGGCGCGGCGAGGGGCTTGTCGAGGCCCCAGCGGCGGTACGCGTCGGAAGCGGCCTCGGGGGCGGGGGCGGGCGGCCGGGCGGCGGCCTTCTCGGACGCGGCGGCCCGCTCCCCCTTCCCGGCGCCGGATCCGGACGAGCAACCCGAGAGCAGGCCGGTCAGCAGAAGCGTCGCGGCGCAGACGGGAAGGGCGGTGGCGAGGGCGGCCCGGAGGCCGGAAACAGTCGTGCTCACCGGCACGATTGTTGTTCATGTGTTCGACGCCCCTGCCTCAGGAGGGCACTTGGGGCCAGGACCTGTCCGACGGATCTTCGTGGATCAGCGAGCGGCTCCGGTACGTGGATCGCACGGCGGAGGATCGCCCTCGTACCGGGCGCATGCGCGCGGCACGCGGCGAACTGCCCGGCTACCGCCGGGAGGCGCCCCCGGCGCCGGGCGTCGGGGCCCCCGAACATCCACCGGACAAGCGCTAGCGCCCCGGTGGCGGCAGTGCCGCGACGGCGGTCGCCCAGGGGAACGCGTCGACTTCGTCGCCCCGCTCCGGGTGGTAGCCGTCGCCGCCGAGGAGGACGGTCACGCCCGCCTCGCGCAGGAACGCGACGCTGCGCCCGAGCGCGGGATGCGCGGCCTGGGCGGCGCCGAGGTGCGGCAGCGCGACCATGGGCAGGCGCAGCCCGATCGCCTCGGTGACGGGCCCGAGCGCGAGGGTGTCGGCGATGCCGGCCGCCCATTTGTTCAGCGTGTTGAAGGTGGCGGGCGCGACGAGGACGGCGTCGGCGGCGGGCAGCACGTCGGGCTCGTCGGGGAGCTTGTACTCGTGCCGGACCCGATGCCCGGTCAGCTCCCGCAGGCCGTCCGCCTCGTCGGCCAGCCAGCGGTGCGCGTAGGGCGTGAGGATCAGGCAGACGTCCCAGCCGGCCGTCTGGGCGGCGCGGATGCCGTCGGCGATGCGGCGGGTGGGCGGGGCGGCGCAGGCGATCAGGTACAGGACGCGGCGCGCGGAGCCGTTCGCGGTCATACGGGCCAGTCCACGGGGTGCGGCCGGGGCCCGCAAGTGGTGCGTTCCCCGCGGGGCGGGCACCGACGGCCGGGGCGCCGGGCGTCGGCGAGAATGAGACACGTGCCCGCACCGAACTCATCCACCGGCTCGCCCGCCGACGCCTTCGCCGCGCTCCTCACCGACGAAGGGCGGCGGCTCCTCGACGCCCTGCGTGACTACGACCCCGCCCAGGAGCTCGCCACCGCGACCCGGCTGCGCCGCGAGTACCCCGCCGAGCTGGTGTCGGCCGCGCTCGGCCAGGCGCGGTTGCGGCAGCGCGCGGTGGCGAAGTTCGGGGCCGAGGACGCGTACCGCATGTTCTTCACGCCCAACGGCGTCGAGCAGTCCACCCGGAAGTCGGTGGCCGAGTACCGTGCCGGGCGCTTCGCCGCGCTCGGAGTCCGTCGTCTCGCCGACCTGTGCTGCGGCATCGGCGGCGACGCCATCGCGCTCGCGCGGGCCGGGGTCTTCGTGCTGGCCGTCGACCGCGACCCGCTGACCTGCGACGTCGCCCGGGCCAACGCGGCCGCCCTGGGGCTGTCCGAGCTCATCGAGGTGCGTTGCGCGGATGTCGCCGAGGTCGACACCGCCGGCTACGACGCGGTGTTCGTCGACCCGGCGCGGCGCGGCGGGCGGGGCCGGATCTTCGACCCCGAGGCGTATTCGCCGCCGCTGTCCTGGGCGATCGGGGCCGCCCGTACCGCCCCGCACGCGGCGCTCAAGATCGCACCCGGGGTGCCGCACGAGGCGATCCCCGACGACGCGGAGGCCGAGTGGATCTCGGACGGCGGTGATGTGAAGGAGGCCGTGCTGTGGTTCGGCACGGCCCCGGGCACCCGCCGCGCGACGCTGCTGCCCGGCCCGCACGCGCTGGTGGGCGCGGGCCTGCCCGACCCCGAGCCGGGCCCGGTGGGCCGCTATCTGTACGAGCCCGACGGCGCGGTCATCCGCGCGCACCTCGTCGCGGACGTGGCGCAGCGGGTGGACGGACGGCTGATCGACCCGACGATCGCGTACGTCACCTCGGACCGGCTGGTCGGAACGCCGTACGCGGCGGCGTACGAGATCACGGACGTGCTGCCCTTCAACCTGAAGAAGCTCAAGGCCCTGCTGCGCGAGCGCAAGGTGGGCGTCGTGACGGTGAAGAAGCGCGGATCGGCGGTCGAGCCGGAGGAGCTGCGCAAGAAGCTCAAGCTCGAAGGCCCGAACTCCTGCACGATTCTGCTCACCCGGGTGGCGGGTGCCCCGACGATGCTGCTGGGGCACCCGGCCGGCTGAGGGTCACGAGTAGAGGTTGTCCTTGCTCAGCTCGTGGAAGTGGTCGTGGTCGTGCGCGTGGCCGTGACCGTGTGAGTGACCGTGGTCGTGGTCCTCGTCGTGCGTGCCCGGCACGTGCGTCTCCGTCACCGGGAGCGACGAGTCGGCCGAGAGGTCCCACGACGACGCCGAGCGTCCCCGCGCCACCATCTCCGCGCCCAGCGCCGCGACCATCGCGCCGTTGTCCGTGCAGAGCTTGGGGTTGGGGACGCGCAGCACGATGCCCGCGTCCTCGCAGCGGCGCTGGGCCATGGCGCGCAGCCGGGTGTTGGCCGCGACGCCGCCGCCGATCATGAGGTGGTCGACGCCGTTGTCCTTGCAGGCGCGGACGGCCTTGCGGGTGAGGACGTCGACGACGGCCTCCTGGAAGGACGCCGCCACGTCCGCGACCGGCACGTCCTCGCCCGCCGCGCGCTTGGCCTCTATCCAGCGGGCGACGGCGGTCTTCAGACCGGAGAAGGAGAAGTCGTAGATCGGGTCGCGCGGGCCCGTCAGACCGCGCGGGAACTTGATCGCCGCGGGGTTCCCCTCCCGGGCGTAGCGGTCGATGACCGGGCCGCCGGGGAAGCCGAGGTTCAGGACGCGGGCGACCTTGTCGAAGGCCTCGCCCGCCGCGTCGTCGATGGTCGAGCCGAGCGGGCGGACGTCGGAGGTGATGTCGGGCGCCAGCAGCAGGGACGAGTGGCCGCCGCTGACCAGCAGCGCCATCGTCGGCTCGGGCAGGGCGCCGTGTTCGAGCTGGTCGACGCAGATGTGCGACGCGAGGTGGTTGACGCCGTAGAGGGGCTTGCCGAGCGCGTACGCGTACGCCTTGGCCGCCGAGACGCCGACGAGCAGGGCACCCGCGAGGCCGGGGCCGGCGGTGACCGCGATGCCGTCGAGGTCCCGCGCGCTCACGCCCGCTTCCTTCAGGGCGCGCTGGATGGTCGGGACCATGGCTTCGAGGTGGGCGCGGCTGGCGACCTCGGGGACGACGCCGCCGAAGCGGGCGTGCTCGTCGACGCTGGAGGCGACCGCGTCGGCGAGCAGGGTGTGCCCGCGGACGATGCCGACGCCCGTCTCGTCGCACGAGGTCTCGATGCCGAGTACGAGAGGTTCGTCAGCCATGGGTCATTCCTTGCTCGGTGTTCTTCGCGGCGGAGCCGCTGTCGGAGGCAGAAGGGTCGGACGGTGCTTCGGTCGCGAGGCGCATGACCAGCGCGTCGATGTTGCCCGGCTGGTAGTAGCCGCGCCGCACCCCGACCGGCTCGAAGCCGAAGCGCTCGTAGAGCCGCTGGGCGCGGGTGTTGTCGACGCGCACTTCCAGGAGCACCTCGCGGCACTCGAAGTCGGTCGCGGTGGTGAGCAGCTCGGTGAGGAGGCGGGCGCCCAGGCCCGTGCTCCAGTGGTCGTAGGCCACGGCGATGGTCTGGACGTCGCCGGTGCCGTCGATGGCCGCGAGGCCCGCGTAGCCGACGATGCGGCCGCCCGTGGGCGTGATGCCGGCGCCCGTGCCCGGCCCGCCGGCCGCGCTCGCGTGGCGCCCGGCCACGCCGGCGTCACCGGCGCCCGGGGCGTCGTCGGTGCCGTCCGCGCCGCCGGGCAGTTCCGCGACGACGTAGCGGCGGTTGGCGTTCGCCCCGCGCGCGTGGGCCAGCTCGGACCAGAAGAGCCCCTTGGACCAGGCGTCGTCGGGGAAGAGCGCGCGCTCCAGCTCCAGCACCGGTGCGATGTCCCACCAGCGCATCTCACGGATCCGCACGGCCTGGCTCACTTGGGGGTGACCACCTTGTAGTTGGCCGGCACCTGCGCGTCCGGGCGGCGCAGGTACAGGGGCTGGTCCGGCAGGAACTCGCCGCCCGTCCGCAGCTTCTCCGCCGCGAGGGAGGCCAGCGCGCCCGCCGACTGGTGCTGGGGCAGGTCGGCCCGTACGTCCGAGAAGGCGTCGGGGTACAGCACGGCGCCCGCGCCGACGGCCGTGAGGCCCGCGAGCGGCTCGGTGAGGTCGGCGGGGCGGTCCACGGCGGGCTCGGTCACGCGCGTGCGCGCGTCCGCGTAGCGGGCCCAGTAGACCTCCTTGCGGCGCGCGTCCGTCGCCACGACGAACTCGCCTTCCAGGCCCGCCTGGCCCGCGGCGTAGGCGATCCCGTCGAGCGAGCACAGGCTGTGCACGGGGACGGACAGCGCGGCGGCGAAGGTCGCGGCGGTGACGATGCCGACCCGGAGGCCGGTGTACGGACCGGGGCCCACGCCCACGACGATCCCGGTCACGGCGTCCAGCTTGCGGCCCGCCTCGCCGAGCACCCGGTCGACGGCGGGCAGCAGGAGCTCGCCGTGGCGGCGCGCGTCCACCTGGCTCGACTCGGCGACGACGGTGTCCCCGTCGTGGAGGGCGACGGTCACGGCGGGGGTGGCGGTATCAAGAGCGAGCAGCAGCACATGGACAGCCTACGGCGCGCAGGGGGGCGCCCGGTGCGCGCGCCCGCCTCCGCCGAGGGCACGGCGGGGGCGTGTGCGGTGCTACGGTCAGCCGCAAAGTCGTACGTAGGACGAAAGGGTGCGCAGCGTGGCACGCAGCAGCGCGGGGGCCGTGGTCGCCGGACTCACGGTGGCGGCACTGGCCGCGGTCGGCTTCCTCGCCTTCCAGGCACAGGCCGCACCCGACCGCCCCGCCCGGGCCACCGCCTCCGACTCCCCCGGCAAGACCGGGGAGAAGGCCAAGGGCGGCAAGGACGCGTCCGGCAAGGGCAAGACGGGCCAGGAGAAGGCGGCGGCCCCGGTCCCGGCCGGTTCGGGCACCGGGCAGCGGGTCGTCTACGCGCTCGGGCAGAAGCGGGTGTGGCTGGTCGGCGCCGACGGCAAGGCCACCCGGACCTTCGAGGTCACGCCCAGCACGGCCGACCTGAAGCCGGGGACGTACGCGGTGACCTCGCGCAGCCCCCAGGTCGTCGGCTCGGACGGGACACCGGTCGAGCACGTGGTGCGCTTCCACAGCCTGCCCGGGATCGTCTTCGGCTTCAGCGCGGCCGTCGACGGCTCGATGCCGGCTCCGGCGGCGAACGCGAAGAAGACGGGCGGCATCCGCGAGACGCGGGCGGACGGCGACGCGATGTGGGCGTTCGCGGCCGGCGGCACGAAGGTCGTCGTCGTTCAGTAGGTGCGTTGCCCCGGACCCGGCTCACTCATACGGGTACATCGGCGTCCGGCGTGCACATCAAGCCCGTCCGGCGTTTGAGGACGCGCCCCGAAGGGCGCTACCGCCGCAGGCGGCAGCCAGGCAACCGTCCGCCGGACAGGCCCTAGGCCGCGTCGCGCTCCGCCTCGTCCTCGCTGTCGGCATCGACGCCCGGTGCCTTCGGCGGGGTGGAGACCGCGTCGGCCGCGGCACACGAGGCCAGGAGGTCACGCATCGACGGGGGCCGCTCCTCGGAGCGTTTCGCCACGGCGGCAGCAGGCTCTTGGGCCGACATGTATGCCTCCTGGGGCAGCTGGGCAAGGTCAGGTAGTTAGGTACACCTAACCGAGTCTCTGTCTCCATGTGACCATGCCCGACACCGCAGACGCAACATCTTGCCGACGGCTTGTCGGAACGTACAGACAGCCCTTCTTCTACCCCAGCGGCGTCAGGTCCACGCCCGCCCAGCGCGCGCCGACTCCGGTCACCGTCACCCCGCGCTCGTCGTCGACCTCCTCGGCGCCGTCGAGGGCGTCGAGGCCCGGGGCGTCGGCCCCCACGGCCCGCTCGATGACCACGTGCAGCCGGTCGTCGGACAGCTCCTCGACCTTGCCGTCGCCCCACTCCACGACGATCACCGACTCGGGCAGCGAGACGTCGAGGTCCAGGTCCTCCATCTCGTCCAGCCCGCCGTGCAGCCGGTACGCGTCGACGTGGACCAGGGCCGGGCCGCCGCCGAGCGGCGGGTGCACGCGGGCGATCACGAAGGTGGGGGACGTGACGGCACCGCGCACGCCGAGGCCCTCCCCCAGCCCGCGGGTCAGCGTCGTCTTGCCCGCGCCCAGCTCGCCCGTGAGCAGCACCAGGTCACCGGGGCGCAGGAACCCGGCCAGTCTGCGGCCGAGTCCTCGCATGTCCTCGGCGGACTTGACGGTGATCCGGGTGGTGGTGGCGGGAGTGGCGTCGGCGGCCGTGTCGTGGCGGGCCGTGTCGTGCGGGGCGCTCATACCCGCCGATGGTACGGGCTCGGGCCCCTGCGGGGACCGGCCGTGCCGACGGCGGGCACGAGCGCCCGCGCCCGCCTTCCCCTCAGCCGTGCCGGCGCGCCCCGGCCGCCCGCCGCTGCTCGATCCCCCGGGCCGCCTCGCCCGCCCCGGCCGCGGCCAGCATTCCGGCCAGGTGCTCGTCGACCGTCCCGGGGTGTTCCAGCATCACCAGGTGCCCGGCGTCCGGTACGAGCACCAGCTCCGCGTCCGGCAGGGCCGCCGCGATGGCCTCGCTGTGCTCGCTCGGCGTCATCAGGTCCCTCGTCCCGGCGAGGACGAGCACCGGCAGGTGGTCGAAGGCGCACAGCGCCTCCACCTTGTCGTGCTCGGCGAAGGCCGGGTAGAACTCGGCGACGATCTCGACCGGCGTCGCCTCGATCAGCCGCTCGGCGAACCGCGCCACCGCCGGGTCCACGTCGCGCGAGCCGAACGAATAGCGCTTGATGAGCCCCGCGAACAGGTCGGCGGTGGCCCGCCGCCCCCGCTCGACCAGCTCGGCCTGCGCGGTCATCAGCTTGAAGACGCCCGGCAGGACGCGGCGCGCCACGTTCAGCCCGCCGACGACGGGGAGGCCGTAGGTGAGCTCGGCGAGCCGCCCCGAGGACGTGCCGATGAAGGCCGCGCCCACGACGCGCTCGGCGACCAGCTCGGGGTACTGCGCGGCCAGCGCCATCATCGTCATGCCGCCCATCGAGTGCCCCACCAGCACCAGGGGTCCCTCGGGGGCGGCGGCGTCGATGACCGCCTTGAGGTCACGGCCCAGCAGGTCGATGCTGACGGGCGCTTCCCCGTCCCGCTGGGCGACACCGCGCCCGGAGCGGCCGTGACTGCGCTGGTCCCAGAAGACGGTCCGCACGGCGCCGCGCAGCGCGGCCCGCTGGAAGTGCCAGGAGTCCTGCCCGAGGCAGTAGCCGTGGCTGAATACGACGGTGACCGGCTCGGCCTGCGGGCGCCCGGCGCCCCCGAAGAACCGTCGGCGGGGTGCCGGGGCCTCCGCCACGGCCGTGTCGTCGACCTCGTCGACCTCGTAGTGCAGCTCGGTGCCGTCCTCGGCGACGGCCGTGCCCGCGGTGCCGCGCAGCGTCCCGTACGGGGCCGAGGCGTCCAGGGCGAGCCGCGCCTTGCGGCGCATGCCGCGGCCCACCGTCAGCCGCTCCACCGCCACACCGACCGCGGCCCCGGCGGCGACGATCCCGATCGCGGCGCCCGCGACCCCGGCGCCCCGCCGCCAGCCGGCGGCGTCCACGCCCGTGGTTTCCCCTTCGCTCATTTCCGGTCCCCCGTGTCCTAGCTCTGGTCCACGTCCTCGGCGATCTCGTTCTCGTTCACGTTCTCACCGACATAGACGCGGGGCACCCGGTTGGAGATGCGCGTGACGACCTCGTAGGCGATCGTGCCCGTGGCACGCGCCCAGTCCTCGGCGGTCGGCTCGCCCCGGTCGCCCGGGCCGAACAGCACCGCCTC
Organism: Streptomyces netropsis; assembly: GCF_014203545.1. GTDB lineage: Bacteria > Actinomycetota > Actinomycetes > Streptomycetales > Streptomycetaceae > Streptomyces > Streptomyces netropsis. Next base: position 192,329 of record NZ_JACHJG010000005.1, on the reverse strand, counting down.
GTCACCCACCCGGGCGCTGTCGCCGCCCAGGTCCACGACGAACTGGTCCATGGCCACCCGGCCCGCGACCGTCCGCCACTTGCCCCCCACCAGCACCGGCCCGGTGCCGGAGGCGGCCCGCGGAATGCCGTCGGCGTAGCCGACGGGGACGAGGGCGAGAGTAGTGGCGCCGGGGGTCGTGTAGTGATGCCCGTACGAGACACCGTGACCGCCCGGCACCCGCTTGACCGAGGCGAGGGACGCGGACAGCGTCATCACGGGCTTGAGGCCGAAGTCCTCCGGCGTGCCGATCTCGGGGCTCGGGGAGACGCCGTAGACCGCGACACCGGTCCGCACGAGGTCGAAGTGGGTCTCGGGGAGCGTGAGCAGCGCCGGGGAATTGGCGATGTGCCGCACCTCGGGGGTGATCCCCTGGCGCTCGGCGTAGCCGAGGGCGTCCTTGAAGACCCGCAGTTGCGCCTGGATGGAGGGGTGACCGGGCTCGTCCGCGCAGGCGAAGTGCGACCAGATGCCGGTGACCCGGACCAGGCCCTCGGCCTCGGCCTCGCGGGCCGCGAGCACCAGTTCCGGCCAGTCCTCGGGCGAGCAGCCGTTGCGGCCGAGCCCGGTGTCGATCTTCAGCTGCACACGGGCCCGCAGACCGCTCGCGCGCACCGCTGCCGACACCTCCTCCAGCGCCCACAGGCCGCTGACCGAGACGTCGATGTCGGCCTCGACGGCCTCCCGCCACGGCCCGCCCGGCGTCCACAGCCAGCACAGCAGCCGTCCGGTGTCCCCCGCGTCCCGCAGCGCCAGCGCCTCCTGCGGCGTGGCCGTTCCGAGCCACTCGGCTCCGGCCTGCCGCGCCGCGCGCGCGCAGCGGACCGCGCCGTGGCCGTAGGCGTCCGCCTTGACCACGGCCATCAGCTGCGCCCGGGGCGCACGCGCCCGCAGCGTCGTCACGTTGGCTCGCAGGGCGGCCAGGTCGATCACGGCACGGGCGCGCATCGGCATCGGTGTCTCACTCATCCCCGTCAGTGTCTCAGGCCCCCGCGGGGCGGCGTCGCGGGTGTCATGTTCCGGGCGGGCGGAAGCGTCGGCGGCCACACTGAAGGCATGAGGACTGGCTACAGCGTCGAGACCGTACGGGCCGCCGAGCGCGCGCTCATGGCCGAGCTGCCCGAGGGCGCCCTGATGCAACGTGCGGCGGCCGGGCTCGCCGCCGCCTGCGCCGACCTGCTGGGGAAGGTGTACGGGGCACGGGTGGCCCTGCTGGTCGGCAGCGGGGACAACGGCGGCGACGCCCTGTACGCGGGCGCCCGCCTGGCCCGGCGCGGCGCCGGGGTGAGCGCGGTGCTGCTCGCCCCGGACCGCGCGCACGCGGGCGGCCTGGCGGCGCTGCGGGCGGCGGGCGGCCGGGTCGCCTCCGCCGAGGAGGGCGACCACGTGGTCCGGCGCGCGGACCTCGTCGTCGACGGCATCGTCGGCATCGGCGGCAGGGGCGGGCTGCGCCCGGCGGCGGAATCCCTGGTCGCGGCGGCGGCAGGGGCCCTGGTGGTCGCCGTCGACCTGCCCAGCGGCGTCGACGCGGACACCGGCGAGGTGCGCGGCACGGCGGTCCGGGCGGACGCGACCGTCACCTTCGGCACGTACAAGCCGGGTCTGCTCATCGATCCGGCCCGGGAGCACGCGGGCGCCCTGCGCCTGGTCGACATCGGTCTCCGCCTGCCGGACGGGCCCGACGTGGAGGCGCTCCAGCACGCGGACGTCGCCGGGCTGCTGCCCAGCCCGTCCGCCGAGAGCGACAAATACCGCCGGGGCGTGGTGGGCGTGGTGGCCGGCTCGGACCGCTACCCGGGCGCGGCGGTCCTCTCCGTCGCGGGCGCCCTCCACGGCGGCGCGGGCGCGGTCCGCTACGTCGGCCCCGCGGCCGACGCGGTCATCGCCCACTTCCCCGAGACCCTGGTCTCGGCGGGCCCCCCGTCGAAGGCGGGCCGGGTCCAGGCGTGGGTGGTCGGCCCGGGCCTCGGCGACGACGCCCGCGCCCGCCGGGCCGTCGACGACGTCCTGGCCTCGGACGTCCCGGTCCTCGTCGACGCGGACGGCCTGCACCTGGTCTCCGTCGACGCCCTGCGCGCCCGGTCCGCCGCGACCGTCCTCACCCCGCACGCCGGCGAGGCGGCGGCACTCCTCGGCCGCTCCCGCGAGGACGTCGAGTCGGCCCGCCTGGAATCGGCACGGGCCCTGGCGGAGCGCTTCGGCGTGACGGCGCTGCTCAAGGGCTCGACGACGGTGGTGGCCTGCGCCTCGGGCGAGGCGGTGCGGGTGAATCCGACGGGGACACCGTGGCTGGCGACGGCGGGCAGCGGGGACGTCCTGTCGGGGCTGACGGGCTCCCTGCTGGCGGCGGGCCTGCCGGGGCGGGACGCGGCGTCGGTGGGGGCGTATCTGCACGGCCTGGCGGCCCGGTCGCTGGGCTCGGCGCCGCTGACGGCGATGGGGGTGGCGGGGGCGTTGCCGGGGGTGTGGCGGCGGGTGTCAGAGTGAGAGTTCAGGTGACGTGCGGTAGAGATCGCAGCCGCTCGGCAGCAGATCCACGTTGTGGACCGGGCCGGCGTGGTGGAGGTACAGGCTCTCCAGGCTCAAGCCCTCCAAGTGGGCCAGGTCGAGGTTTTCCTTGGTAGCACGCGGGTGACTGCTGATGGTCAGTGTCCGGGCGCCCGGGAAGATCTCCGGCAGATGAGCCAGCCCGGCCAGACCGATGACGCCGGACAGGACGACGTCGGACACGCCGGGCAGCGGCTCCCCGTGCCGCAGCGTGGTCAGGTCCATCCTCCGGATGCCCAACGCGCTGAGCCGGGGCAGCGTGGCCAGAGGAAAAGCCGACAGGGGAAGTTCGGGGTTGTTCAGGGCCACCATTTCGAGCCGGGGGTGCCGGCTCAACCCCACCAGCCGCAGGCCGGCCGCGTCACGTCCCAGGGCCAGGGACGTGAGCCGGGGCGGCAGCGGCAGCTCACCGTCCGGCCCGTCGGGGACACCCGGATCGGTGCATTCGAAGTCCAGCGACTCCAGCCGCTCCAGACCGGCCACCGCCTCCAGATCCCGGGGAAACCCGAACAGGGAGAGCTGGAGGATCCGGAGCGCTTCGCCGTTCAGCGCCCCCAGGTGGGCAACGCCCTCGGACTCGGTGATCCGCAGCGAGCGCAGCGGCGGGCAGTCCCGCAGGGCTCGCAGGTCGATGATCTCCTGGCAGCCGCGGAGCGAGAGGTCCTTGAGTGCCGGTGTGGCCAGCTCCGCCAGGTCTTCGGGGGCGGCGGGGCCCCGCCACTGCACGTCGGGCCGCCCGCCGAGTCTCTTGAGCACGGCCAGGTGCTCCCGGGTCTTCGCGACGAACGCGAGCGAGGCCGTTCCCCTGGGCTCGTACGAGAGCTTGCCGATCACCGCTTCCGCGTACTGCTCGGTGTCGAAGCGGTCCCACGCCCAGGCGAGCTGGGAACGGACCTCCAGGGAGGGATGGGTGGCGTACCGGGACAGCAGGGGGATGGCCCGGTCGTCCGCCACCAGGGTCGCCGCCACGACGACGGCGTGGGCCACCTCGTTGCCCAGCCCCTCGGGCCCCGGCAGCAGGTCCAGCACGACCCGGCCCGCCGTCGCCAGCACCTTGGCCGACTCCTGGTCGCGCGGAGGTACGAGCTCCGCGGCCGCCTTCTCGACCCGTGCCCGTACGTCGTACTCCACCTCGGTGGCGTGTTCCAGGCAGGCCGCGGCCAGCAGGTGCAGCCGGTACCGGTTGTGCTCCTCCCCGTCGCCGCGCTTCAGGAGCATGTCGAGCAGCTCGGCACGCGCGCGTGGCGGGGCGTGGCCGACGGCCATGCGCAGCACGTCCTCCCACTGGTCGTCGTGGGCGTGGTTGACGAGGACGTCGAAGTCCCAGTCGTCCACGGCGGCCTGGGCCCCCAGGTAGTCCTGGAACGTGCGGTGGATGAAGTCCAGGGTCTCGCTGGTGGGCCGCCGCAACAGGCCGCTGCGCAGGACGAGATGGCGCAGGATCTCCTCGGCGTCGCCGCGCGCGGCGACGGAGGGCATGGCGGGGAGCGCCCGTTCGAGGATCTCGACGGCCTTGTGCCATGCGATCTCGGACCGGCCGTTGCGGATCAGCCAGTAGGCGATCTTCTGCAACAGCGCCACCTGATGGGTGTGTTCGAGCTCCATCCCGTCCCGGCCGGCGACGATCTCGCGCTCGCGGTCCCGCCGTACGAGCAGCAGTTCCAGCGCGGCGCGGTACAGCTCCATCCGGCCGTGCGGCAGGTACCCCCGGCGGGAACGGTTGAGGGCACAGATCAGCGCGCACATCAGCGGGTTGGTGGCCAGGCGCCCCAGGTCGGGTTTGGCGACGACCGCCGTGGTGAGCGCGTCCCGGAAGGCCCGCAACTGTGCGTTCTGCCGTGCTCCGGCGGCCGTGTGCCACCGGTCGATGAAGGCCGCGACGTCGCCCCGGCTCATCGGGAGCAGCTCCAGCTCGGTGAAGCCCGCGTCCGACAGCCAGCCCTCGCGCACCGCGGACGGTCTGGTCGTGATGACGTACCGCGCGTCGGGGTAGGCGGCCAGCAGGTCCTTGACCCAGGCCAGTGTGCGTCGGCGGTCGGCTTCGGGCACCTCGTCCACGCCGTCGATCAGCAACAGCACACTGCCCTCGGTCAGCCTGCGGGTCACCCACCCCGCGGCGGCGGGAAGCCCGGCCAGCGGACGGGCGGCGGCGGCCAGGAACTCCTCCGGCTGCGGCAGCTCGCCGTTCCGGATCAGCGATCGCAGGGGCAGGGTGAGCGGCACGCAGTCGCTCAGGTGGCTCAGCCCCGGGGGCAGGTCGCCGCGTGCGCTGATCGTCGCGAGCCACTGGAGCAGCGTGGTCTTGCCCGAGCCGGCGGCACCCCGCAGCAGCACCCGCTTCTGCCCGGCCAGCGCGTCTTCGGCCCGCCTCGGCGACGGCCGTACGGCGGCGTCCCCGTCCGAAACGCCGAAGCCCCCGGCACGCGTGGAGCGCGGCACGCCGGTCAGTTCGAGGCTGAGGTAGGCGGCGTCGAGCGGCCACGTCTCGCCCTCGCCGTCGGAGAGCGTGAGACCCACGATGGTCAGTTCGCCGACCTTGCCGACGATGTAGTCGCGGAGCCTCCGCTCGAATGCCTCGATCTCGAGCTGGCGGGAGGAGGTGAGGGGGCGCGTCTCCGGCTTGTGCCCCGCGCGAAGGCACTCGCTGAGGAAGTCGAAGTGCGACCAGAGCGTCGCCGAGGACGTCACCATCAGACGTCCGTGGTTCCAGCCCTTCGGGTCCGCGCACACCACCCCGGCGAGCAGCCCGTCCACGAAGACGGCGGCCCCGGACATCCCCGCCCACGGCGAGCCCCCGTCGGCGAGCGCCTCCGGGGCCCCGTGATCACTGTCGAGCACATGGCGACCGCTGAGGAGATTGCTGCCCGGCTTGAGCGACCCCACGACCTGCTCGGTGTCGAGCTCACCGTCCGCGTCCCGTTGCACCTGCGGAAACCCGACGGCCTGCGCACCCGGCAGAGCCCTGAGGTCCCGGGCCCGCCCCCACAGCAACGGATCGAAGCCGCCCGCCACGTCCTCGGCCACGAGGTCCCGCTCGGCGAGCAACAGGGCGGCGTCGCACCTTCGCTTCTCGTCCCGCGCCCACACCACTTTGCACCGCACGGGCCCGACGCCTCCGGGCACGACGACCTGGGGTGCGGGCGCATCACCCACCACGTGTGCTGCGGTCAGCACCAGCCGGGGCGTCAGCAGATAGCCGCTCCCCTGGCTTCGGCCCGAGACCGCCGCGATACGTTCCTCCGCCGGGTGCACAGCCTTCCCCCTCCGCCCGCCCATGCGCCGATCTGACGATACGGCAGGTGGCTTGTGCGGTCAGGAGATTGCGGGCCAGGACGCTCACGCGCTCAGCGCGACGACCGCCCGCAGCTCGAACCAGGACGGAAGGCCGCGCACTTCTAGACCAAGGTCATGCGCTCCTAGACCAAAGGCGGACGCCCTACCGTCGGCCGTCTCCCTAGCGTCGGCGTATGACGGTCGACATCAAAGACGGGGCCCACATGCCCCCGACCCCAGCACCGCACCGCGCAGGTGTACGCCCTGCCGAGCGGGCCCTCGCGCCCGACCTGGCGCGCGGGATCATGCTGCTGTTCATCGTGCTGTCCAACACCGCGTTCCACTTGTGGAGGTCCGAGTACGGGCCCTCGGGGTGGCAGCCGGTGACCGGGGGGTGGCTGGACCACGCGGTCCAGTTCACCATGATCACGGCCCTCGACCTGCGGGTCTATCCGCTCTTCGCCTTCCTCTTCGGCTACGGCATGATGCAGCTCTTCCTGCGCCAAACCGCCGCCGGGACCGGCGAACGCGGAGCGGCCGGCATCCTGCGCAGGCGCAGCCTCCTCCTGATCGTCATCGGGCTCGCCCACTCCACCCTCCTCATGGCGGGCGACATCGTCGGCTATTACGGACTGCTGAGCCTCGCCCTCGGCTGGCTCTTCCTGCGACGGAGCGAGCGCGCCCTGAAGTGGTGGATCGCGATCGGTGCCGCGCAACTGGTGCTCGTTTCCGCACAACCGGTCATATCCGCCGTGCTCCATGGGGAGTTGGGGACCCTGGGGGACGCGGGTGCGGACCCGGGGGCCGAGGCATACGGAGCGGACGAGGGGGGTTGGTTCGCGGCGGCCGGGACCCGGCTGGCGACCGGCCTTTTCATCACCTTCGCCGCGGCCCCCTTGTCTCTGGTCGGCGGAGGCTACGTCATCTTTCTGCTCGGTTTCTGGGCCGCGCGCCGCCGCATCCTGGAGGAGCCGGGGCACCACCTGCCGCTACTGCGCCGCACGGCGGTCATCGGCATCGCGGTCGGCTGGCTCGGCGCGCTGCCCGCGGCGCTCGCCCACATCGGGGCGCTCGATGTGCCGGACGACGCACAGAGCGAGGCCGGGGCGCTGACGGTGCTCCGGGAGGTCACCGGGTACGGGGCCGGGCTCGGCTATGTCGCGGTAGTGGCGTTGTTCGCGCATTGGTGGAGCGGGCGGCCTGCGCGAGGGAACGCGAAGGCCACAGTGGCCATTTCGGCCATATCCGCCGTGGGCAAGCGGTCGCTGTCCAGCTATCTCGCCCACTCACTGCTCTTCGCCCCGCTGCTCGCTGCCTGGGGCCTGGGCATCGGCGCCCATCTGACCAGCGCGACGATGGCCCTGTTCGCGGTGGGGGTGTGGCTGGTGACGGTGGCCGGGGCGTACGCGCTCGAGCGCCGGGGGCGGCGGGGCCCGGTGGAAGCGGTGCTGCGGCGGCTGATGTACCGGTAGCGGCGCAGCTGCCCGGCCCAGGGGCTTCGCCTCCAGACCCCGATCGGCTGACAGAGCTCGGGGCAAAGACCCCCGGAACCACTGCGGTGGCCACCAGCCGGGCGCGGGGCGCGGATCTGGTCGGGGAGCGGCATCAGCTGGAGCGCGCCACCCTTCCACTACGAGACCCGAGAGAGCGCCCCGACCCACACGAGCCCCTGACGCGTGCGCAACCGCTGGGGGGGGGAACGACGAACGGCCCCGCTTCCGCGGGGGCCGTTCGCCAACCTCACCCCACAGCCGTCAGCGGCCGGCGCGAAGCGCCGCGATCAGCCAATCCATCGCCGGACCCATGCTCGGCGCCGGCCAGCCGTTGATCACGGCGATGAGCCGCCAGTACCGCTCGAACCGCGAGTCGTTGCCGATCTCCATCCGTTCCAGCAGCCAGGTCCGGAACTCCGGGCCGTCCTCACGGCCCGACAGCTCCGCGCTCCGGGCCACCAGCTCGTCGACCACTGGGCGCGCCTCCTCGGAGGTCGGCTCGACGCCGGACTCCTGAGCCCGGGCGGTCCGCTCCCTGATCAGGTCCGCCAGCCGGCGGGTGTCCTCCGGAGCGGGCGCCCCGACCTCCGTACGGGACCGGAGCTGGTCGACGGCGGCCTTGCGCATTCCGGCACGGAAGTCGGCGTCCTGGACGAGCTCCGCCAGCTCCACCCAGGCGTCGATCTGCTCGGGCGCCGGGTCCTCCGGCAGCTCGGGCATCGCGCTGCGCATCGTGGCCAGGAATTCGGCGTCGACGTCGAGGCCGTCGAAGGCGTGGTCGATGAAGTCGTGGATCAGACGGCGGCGTTCCTGATCGGAGAGATTCGCGAGCTTGTGCATGAGTTCCATCTCCTCGGGTGTGGACCCGCGTCCGGCTACCGCTCGCAGAACGGCCTGGCGCAGCCGCAACGTGCGGATCTGCACGTCGAGCGCCTCGGCGTGCACGGCCGCGACCTCGGCGACGGTGATCTCGCGCTCCAGCACCCGCTGGATGGCGGCGAGGCCGACACCGAGTTCGCGCAGCGTACGGACGAGGCCGAGTCGGGCCAGGGCGTCCTGCCCGTAGAGGCGGTAGCCCGCGGGCGTACGGTCGGTCGGCGGCACCACTCCCGCATCGGACCAGAACCGGATGGTCTTGACCGAAAGACCGGTCAGCCGGGCCAGGTCACCGATGGAATGGAGGGTGTCGTCGTCCATGTCCGCCACCTTGGTGTCTCCCGTCGCTGGAGAGTCAACGCCGGGGCGCTCCGCGCCCGCCCGGCGTCGTAGCGGGCGGCCGCCAGCGTGCGGCCCGCCCCACGGGCCGCGCCCGGGAGCACCCCTACCCCTCCGCGATCACCACCGCCGAGGCCACCCCCGCGTCGTGGCTCAGCGAGATGTGCCAGGAGCGCACCCCCAGCGCCTGCGCGCACGCGGCCACCGTGCCCGTGACCGTCAGGCTCGGGCGGCCGCTGTCCTCCGTGGTGACCTCCGCGTCCGTCCAGAGCAGGCCCGCCGGGGCGCCGAGGGCCTTGGCGAGGGCTTCCTTCGCGGCGAAGCGGGCCGCCAGGGAGGCGATGCCTCGGCGTTCCCCGCTCGGCAGGTACAGCTCGGCCTCGACGAACAGGCGCTCGGCGAGGCTCGGTGTTCGCTGGAGGGCCGCGTCGAAGCGGTCGATCTCGGCTACGTCGATGCCGACGCCGATGATCATTCGACCGTCACCGACTTCGCCAGGTTGCGCGGCTGGTCGACCTCGTTGCCGCGGGCCGTGGCCAGTTCGCAGGCGAAGACCTGGAGCGGGACGGTGGCGACCAGGGGCTGGAGGAGCACCGGGGTCGCCGGGATCTCGATGAGGTGGTCGGCGTACGGGCGCACCGCCTCGTCGCCCCGCTCGGCGATGACGATCGTCCGGGCGCCCCGGGCCCTGATCTCCTGGATGTTCGAGACGATCTTGTCGTGGAGGACCGACCGGCCGCGGGGGGAGGGGACGACCACGACGACCGGCAGGTCGTCCTCGATCAGGGCGATGGGGCCGTGTTTCAGCTCGCCCGCCGCGAAGCCCTCGGCGTGCATGTAGGCGAGCTCCTTGAGCTTCAGGGCGCCTTCCAGGGCGACCGGGTAGCCGACGTGCCGGCCGAGGAAGAGGACCGTGTTCTTGCCGGCCAGGGAGCGGGCCAGCTCACGGACCGGCTCCATGGTCTCCAGGACCTCCTCCACCTGGGTGGCGATGGCCGACAGCTCGTGGACGACGGAGACGATCTCGTCGCCCCACTTGGTGCCGCGCACCTGGCCCAGGTAGAGGGCGACGAGGTAGCAGGCGACCAGCTGGGTCAGGAACGCCTTCGTGGACGCGACGGCGACTTCCGGGCCCGCGTGGGTGTAGAGCACGGCGTCGGACTCACGGGGGATCGTCGAGCCGTTCGTGTTGCAGATCGCCAGGACCTTCGCGCCCTGTTCCCGCGCGTGCCGCAGGGCCATCAGGGTGTCCATCGTCTCGCCGGACTGGCTGATGGCGATCACCAGCGTGCGCTGGTCGAGGATCGGGTCGCGGTAGCGGAACTCGCTCGCCAGCTCCGTCTCGCAGGGGACGCGCGTCCAGTGCTCGATGGCGTACTTGGCGATCATCCCGGCGTGGTACGCCGTGCCGCACGCCACGATGACGACCTTGTCGACCTCGCGCAGCACGGACGCGGGGATGCGGACCTCGTCCAGCAGCAGCGCGCCGGACGCGTCGATCCGGCCCAGCAGCGTGTCCGCGACCGCCTTCGGCTGCTCGGCGATCTCCTTGAGCATGAAGTAGTCGTAGCCGCCCTTCTCGGCCGCGGAGGCGTCCCAGTCCACGTGGTACGCCCGGACGTCCGCGGGGGCGCCGTCGAAGTCCGTGACGGTCACGCCGTCCCGGCGCAGCTCCACGACCTGGTCCTGGCCGAGCTCGATGGCCTCGCGGGTGTGGGCGATGAAGGCGGCGACGTCGGAGGCGAGGAAGTGCTCGCCGTCGCCGACGCCGACGACGAGGGGGGAGTTGCGGCGGGCGCCGACGACCACGTCCGGGTCGTCCGCGTGCACCGCGACGAGCGTGAAGGCGCCCTCCAGGCGGCGGCACACCTGCCGCATGGACTCGGCGAGGTCGCCGCAGGAGGAGAAGGCCTCGGCGAGCAGGTGGGCGACGACCTCGGTGTCGGTCTCGGAGCCCAGGGTGTGGCCGCGCTCGGCCAGCTCGGCGCGGAGCCCGGCGAAGTTCTCGATGATGCCGTTGTGGACCACCGCGACGCGCCCGGCGTTGTCCAGGTGCGGGTGGGCGTTGGCGTCGGTGGGGCCGCCGTGGGTGGCCCACCGGGTGTGGCCGATGCCGGTCGGGCCGGACGGCAGCGGCCGCTCGGCGAGCTCCTTCTCCAGATTGGCGAGCTTGCCCGCCTTCTTCGCGGCGGCGAGACCGCCGTCGGCCAGCACCGCGGCCCCGGCCGAGTCATAGCCGCGGTACTCCAGGCGCTTCAGGCCCGCCAATACGACGTCGAGGGCGCACTGCCCTCCCACATAGCCAACGATTCCGCACATGGAGTGCAGCGTAAGGCCCAGGGCTCAGCGGCCGCGGTCGATCCGGTCGATGGCTTCCTGGACGAGTTCGAGGTACTCGACCTCCTCGCAGCGCGGCTTGCTGCCCAGCTCGTAGACGGCCAGGCAGTCCTCCAGGTCCTGGCCGAGGTCCTCGTCCGGCAGCTCGTCGGTCAGCTCGCTTTTCACCTGGTCGGCGAAAGCCACCTGGTCGGCGGAGGTCACCCGGTCGGCGAAGGCGGTCCGGTCGGAACAGTCGCGGCGGCCGTGGCGGCGGCGCAGGGGTCTGAGAGCGAACACGGTGTCCCTCTGATGCTGTGGGGGGCTCCGGTGGCAGTGGGGGTGTCCGGAGTGGCTGGAACGTAGCTCCGACCCGCCGGTAGGTACAGGGAACAAGGCCGAACGTCACCCGCTCGTGTCCCGCAATCCCTCTCTCACACCCCATAAACCCCACAAAGAACACCCGAATCCCACACCCGGCGTATGCCCCCGATGTAACCGCCAGTACGCGCCCCAAGGAGCCCCCGAAGTGAGCCCCGCCCGCCACCCGCGCAGAATGGGGCCCGTGCCGACCACCACAGAGCAGCCGCAGCAACGACGCCGCGCCGACTCCTCCCCGTACGTGGATCTGACCCGTGCGGAGTGGAGCGCCCTGCGCGAGAACACCCCGCTGCCGCTGACCGCCGAGGAGGTCGAGCGGCTGCGCGGGCTCGGCGACGTCATCGACCTGGACGAGGTCCGGGACGTCTACCTCCCGCTCTCCCGGCTGCTCAACCTCTACGTCGGCGCGACCAGCGAGCTGCGCGGCGCCCTGAACACCTTCCTGGGCGACGTGGGCGGCGGCCACGGCTCACAGCCCGGCACGCCCTTCGTCATAGGCGTCGCGGGCAGCGTCGCGGTCGGCAAGTCGACCACCGCCCGACTGCTCCAGGCGCTGCTGGCCCGCTGGCCCGAGCACCCGCGCGTCGAGCTTGTCACCACGGACGGCTTCCTGCTGCCCAACGCCGAGCTGCAGCGGCGCGGCCTGATGTCGCGCAAGGGCTTCCCCGAGTCCTACGACCGGCGCGCCCTGACCCGCTTCGTCGCGGACGTGAAGGCCGGCAAGGCGGAGGTGACCGCCCCGGTCTACTCCCACCTGATCTACGACATCGTCCCCGACGAGCGGCTGACCGTGCACCGCCCGGACATCCTGATCATCGAGGGGCTCAACGTCCTCCAGCCCGCCCTGCCCGGCAGCGACGGCCGCACCCGTGTCGGGCTGGCCGACTTCTTCGACTTCAGCGTGTACGTCGACGCGCGGGCCGACGACATCGAGCGCTGGTACTACGAGCGCTTCAGGAAGCTGCGCGCGACGGCCTTCCAGGACCCCGACTCGTACTTCCGCAAGTACACCCAGGTCTCCGAGGAGGAGGCCCTGGACTACGCCCGGCGGAACTGGCGCACCATCAACAAGCCGAATCTGCTGGAGAATGTGGCACCCACCCGGGGGCGGTCGAACCTGATCCTGCGCAAGGGGCCCGACCACAAGGTGCAGCGGCTCTCCTTGCGGAAGCTCTAGGCCGAGCCCGCCCGACTCGTTCCCTCCCTGCCGGAGCGGATCCCAGAACGCCCGAGCACCGAGGACCCTCCATGCTGCATCTGCGGATGATCACCCCGCCCGACCGCACCGACGAGATCGTCGAGCTGCTGGAGCGGACCATCGGCGTCACCCACGTGGCCGTACTCGCCAGGGCGGCCCGTCATCCCCAGGGCGACATCGTGCTGTGCGACGTGGCCCGCGAGGCGGCCGACGGGCTGCTGGAGCGGCTGCGCGCGACCGGGCTGCCGGACGTCGGCTCGATCTCCGTCGACGACGTGGGCCTGATGCTCTCCCGGCGCGCTGAGGAGGCCGAGGAGGCGGCGCCGGGCGACGGCGCGGACGCGGTGGTCTGGGAGTCGCTGGTCGAGGAGACGCACGAGGAGTCGACGCTCAGCGTCACCTTCCTGGCGTTCCTGACCGTCGCGACGATGCTCGCCGCCTGTGGCGTGATCATGGACAGCGCGATCCTGATCGTGGGCGCGATGGTGGTCGGGCCGGAGTTCGGCCCACTGGCCGGGCTGTGCACGGCGATCGTCCGGCGGGCGCCCCGCCTCGCCTGGCGCTCGATGACGGCGCTGCTGGTGGGCTTCCCCGTGGCGATGGCGCTGACTTGCGGCTTCAGCGTGCTGATGGACACGGTGGGGCTCTTCCACGAGGCGAAGTTCCTCGCGGACCGCCCGCAGACCTCGTTCATCTGGCAGCCGGACGCCTTCTCGTTCGTGGTGGCGTTCCTGGCCGGCATCGCCGGGATCCTGTCGCTGACCTCGGCGAAGTCTGGCGCGCTGATCGGCGTGGCGATCTCGGTGACGACCGTGCCCGCGGCGGCCAACGCCGCCGTCGCCCTGTCCTACGGCAACTGGTCGGAGACCCGCGGCTCGGCGGTGCAGCTGGCGCTGAACCTGCTGGGGATCATCGTGGCCGGGACGCTGACGCTGGCCGCTCAGAGGGTGTTCTGGGCCCAGCACCGCAAATCTGCGGCATGAAAACGCCGGACGGGCTGGAGAAGCCCGTCCGGCGCTCGAGGACAGAGCCAGTCAGCCCGTCCGTAGCCCCGGCTAGCCCAAAGCCGACTTGACCACGTCGGCCAGGCTCTGGGCCACCTTCCGCGCCTGCTCGATGTCCGCGGCCTCGACCATGACCCGCACCAGCGGCTCCGTGCCGGACGAGCGCAGCAGCACCCGGCCCGTCGCGCCCAGCTCGCGCTCGGCGTCGTTGACGGCGGCGGCCAGCTCGGGCGAGGAGCCCACCCGGGCCTTGTCGACGTCGCGGACGTTGATCAGGATCTGCGGCAGTCGCTCCATGACCCCGACCAGCTCCGCCAGCGAGCGGCCCGTGGCGGCGACCCGGGCGGCCAGCATCAGGCCGGTCAGGGTGCCGTCGCCGGTGGTGGCGTGGTCGAGGACGATGACGTGGCCGGACTGCTCGCCGCCCAGGGCGAAGCCGTTCGCCTTCATCTCCTCCAGGACGTACCGGTCACCGACCGAGGTCTGGACGAGGTCGACGCCCTCGCGCTCCATGGCCAGCTTGAAGCCCAGGTTGGACATGACGGTGGCGACCACGGTGTTCTTCCGCAGCGTGCCTGCCTCGCGCATGGCGAGGGCGAGCACGGCGAGGATCTGGTCGCCGTCGACCTCCGCGCCGGCCGCGTCGACCGCGAGGCAGCGGTCGGCGTCACCGTCGTGGGCCACGCCCAGGTCGGCGCCGTGCTCGACGACGGCGGCGCGCAGCTTCTCCAGGTGCGTGGAGCCGCACTCGTGGTTGATGTTGAGACCGTCGGGGTCGGTACCGATGGTGATCACCTCGGCGCCGGCGCGCGCGAAGGCCTCGGGGGAGACGCGGGAGGCGGCGCCGTGGGCGCCGTCGATGACGACCTTGAGGCCGTCCAGGCGGTTGGGCAGCACGCCGATCAGGTGCGCGACGTAGTTGTCGAAGCCCTGGTCGTATTCGCGGACGCGGCCGACGCCGGCACCGGTGGGGCGGTCCCAGGGCTCGCCGGAGGCGTGCGCGCGGTAGGTCCGCTCGATGCGGTCCTCCAGCTCGTCGGCGAGCTTGTGGCCGCCGCGGGCGAAGAACTTGATGCCGTTGTCGGGCATGGCGTTGTGGCTGGCGGAGAGCATCACGCCGAGGTCGGCGCCGAGCGCGCCGGTCAGATAGGCGACGGCCGGCGTGGGCAGCACGCCCACCCGCAGGACGTCGACGCCGGCGCTGGCGAGCCCGGCCACCACGGCGGCTTCCAGGAACTCCCCGGACGCGCGCGGATCACGACCGACCACGGCCACCGGCCGATGGCCCTCGAACGTGCCCGCCTCGGCGAGCACATGCGCCGCGGCGACCGACAGGCCGAGCGCCAGCTCCGCCGTCAGGTCGGCGTTGGCGACACCGCGCACACCGTCCGTACCGAAGAGTCGTCCCACTGGTGTCCTCCGTAAAAACGCGGGTGGGGGGAGGGGGTGTCGCCCCCGCAGATGAGGTGTCGGGTCCGGGACCGGGGCATTGCATCCAGGTATACGCCCCGGGCCGCTGATAGCCGAACGCCCCGGCGGCACGGATCGTGCCGCCGGGGCGTTCGAGCAGAAGCAGCGAAGCCGCTTGTTTAGCGCTTGCTGTACTGCGGAGCCTTGCGGGCCTTCTTGAGACCGGCCTTCTTGCGCTCGACCGCACGGTCGTCGCGCGAGAGGAAGCCGGCCTTCTTCAGCGGGCCGCGGTTGTTGTCCACGTCCGCCTCGTTCAGCGCACGGGCCACGCCGAGGCGCAGGGCGCCGGCCTGACCGGACACGCCGCCACCCGAGATGCGGGCGATGACGTCGTAGCGGTCGTCGAGCTCGAGCACCTTGAAGGGCTCGTTGACTTCCTGCTGGTGCACCTTGTTGGGGAAGTAGTCCTCAAGGGTGCGACCGTTGATCTTCCACTTGCCGGTGCCCGGAACGATCCGGACGCGGGCGATGGCGTTCTTGCGACGGCCCAGGCCGGCGGCCGGCTGCGGGTCGCCGAAGCGGGACGCGAGGGACTCGCTGGTGTACTCGGTCTCCTCGGACTCGAAGGTCGCGTCGCCCGCGAACTCCTCGGTGATGTCCTCGATGGGCGTCTCGGCGGTGGTCTCAGCCACGATTCTCCTCAGATGCTTTCTGTCTGGTTCGGCGGTGGCCGGGACTAGCCCTGCTTGACCTGGGTGATCTCGAACGGAACCGGCTGCTGCGCGGCGTGCGGGTGCTCGCTGCCCGAGTACACCTTCAGCTTCGAGAGCATCTGACGGCCCAGGGAGTTCTTGGGAACCATGCCCTTGATGGCCTTCTCGACGGCCTTCTCGGGGTTCTTGTCGAGCAGCTCGTCGTAACGAACCGAACGCAGACCGCCCGGGAAGCCAGAGTGGCGGTAGGCCATCTTCTGGGTCTTCTTGTTGCCGGACAGGTGAACCTTGTCGGCGTTGATGATGATGACGAAGTCACCCATGTCCATGTGCGGCGCGTACACAGGCTTGTGCTTGCCGCGGAGGAGGTTGGCGGCCTGAGTGGCCAGACGACCCAGGACAACGTCCTGCGCGTCAATGATGTGCCACTGGCGCTGGACATCGCCGGGCTTGGGGCTGAACGTACGCACGGTCGTAGCCTTCGCTTCGTGTGTGAGTGGGTCCTGACAAGGCCACCCGGACGATCACGACAGCCTTGGCCGCACCCGGGGACGCAACCCGAGTACCTGCCGCTGGTCATCGGCCCGGTGGACAAGCGTAAGGGCCCCTCGCGTGAGAACGACCAAGCCAATACGCATAACGAACTGGCAGACTACCGTCCGGCCCCCATCCGGGTCAAAACATGCCCCCGGTGGCTTGCGCCGCGCGGTGTTTGCACGCTAGCGCCTGTCCGGCGGATCTTTGTGCCGCCTGCGGCGGCGAGCGCCCTGCGGGCGCGTCCTCAAGCGCCGGACGGGCTACAAATCAGCCCGTCCGGCGCTTGAGGACACAGCACAGCAGCCCGTCCGGCGCTTGAGGACACCGCCGCGCAGCGGAGGTGCACACGCCACGGCCGGGCACGGCTAACGCTTGCGCGCCACGCGTCCCTCGTCCCAGACCGGCTCGGAGACCTCCCGGACGACCCCGTCCGCGCCGAAGACCAGGAAGCGGTCGAAGGAGCGCGCGAACCAGCGGTCGTGCGTGACCGACAGCACGGTGCCCTCGTACGACTCCAGGCCCTCCTGGAGGGCCTCCGCGCTCTCCAGGTCGAGGTTGTCGGTCGGCTCGTCGAGCAGCAGGGCCGTGGTGCCGGACAGCTCCAGCAGCAGGATCTGGAAGCGGGCCTGCTGACCGCCGGAGAGCCGCTCGAAGAGCTGGTCGCCCTGCTTCTCCAGCTCGTACCGGCGCAGCACGGACATCGCGGCGCCGCGGTCCTTGGCGTTCTCCGTCCACAGGATGTCGACCAGTGTGCGGCCGAGCAGCTCGGGGTGGGCGTGGGTCTGGGCGAAGTGGCCGGCCACGACGCGGGCGCCCAGCTTCCAGGTGCCGGTGTGCTGCACGTGCTCCCCGGCCAGCAGCCGCAGGAAGTGGGACTTGCCGGAGCCGTTCGAGCCGAGGACCGCGACCCGCTCGCCGTAGAAGATCTCCAGGTCGAACGGCTTCATGAGGCCGGTCAGCTCCAGCTGCTCGCAGGTCACCGCGCGCACGCCGGTGCGGCCGCCGCGCAGCCGCATCCGGATGTCCTGCTCGCGCGGCGGCTCCGGCGGGGGTCCCGCCTCCTCGAACTTCCGCAGCCGGGTCTGCGCGGCGGCGTAGCGGGAGGCGAGCTCATGGCTGATGGAGGCGGCCTGGCGGAGGCTGAGCACCAGCTTCTTCAGCTGCGCGTGCTTCTCGTCCCAGCGTCGGCGCAGCTCCTCGAAGCGCGCGAAGCGCTCCTTGCGGGCCTCGTGATACGTGCCGAATCCGCCGCCGTGCACCCATACGTCCGAGCCGGCGGGGCCCGGCTCCACGCTGATGATCTTCTCGGCGGAGCGGGCCAGGAGCTCCCGGTCGTGGCTGACGAAGAGCACGGTCTTCTTCGTCTCGCGCAGCTTCTCCTCCAGCCACCGCTTGCCGGGCACGTCCAGATAGTTGTCCGGCTCGTCCAGCAGCAGTACCTCGTCGCTGCCACGCAGCAGCGACTCCAGCACCAGCCGCTTCTGCTCGCCGCCGGAGAGGGTGCGCACCTGGCGCCACTGTGCCTGTTCGTACGGGACACCGAGGGCGGCCATGGTGCACATGTCCCAGGTGGTCTCGGCCTCGTAGCCGCGCACCTCGGCCCAGTCGGAGAGGGCCTGGGCGTAGGCCATCTGCGCGGCCTCGTCGTCGCGCGTCATGATCGCGTGCTCGGCCTCGTCGACGGCCGCCGCGGCCTGCCGGATGCTCGGCCCGGCCACGGACACCAGCAGGTCACGGATGGTGCGCTCGTCCCGCACGGACCCCACGAACTGCGGCATCACGCCCAGCCCGCCGGTGACCGACACCGATCCGCCGTGCGGCTGCAGCTCGCCCGCGATCAGCCGCAGCAGTGTGGTCTTGCCCGCGCCGTTCGCCCCGACGAGGGCGACGGCCGCGCCTTCACCGACCCGGAACGACACATCTCCGAGCAGCACCCTGCCGTCCGGAAGGTAGTACTCCAGATGTCCCGCTTCCACATGTCCCATGCCCGAATTCTCGCCGCTCCCGGGGCGGCGACCAACCGGTTTACGATGCACGCCATGAGCTTTGGGCAGGGAGGGCCGCAAGGGGCCCCCGGGGGATCTCAGCCGCCGACTCCTGGATGGGGTCCGCCGCCGCCGAACTTCACACCGGATCCGCAGGGACCACCGGGCGGACCCGTACCGCCGGGCGGCCAGATACCGAACCCGTACGGAGGACCGCCCCCGCTCGGGGACGCGGCGACGCCGGACTGGGCGGCGCTCGCCGCCACCACGGAGGCCCGCGGACGGCGCCGCAAGTGGCTGCTGGTCGGCGGTGGTGTGCTGGCCGCCGGCGCGGTGGCCGGGATCGTGGCGACCGCCGTGGCGAGCTCCGGCAAGGGGGCGGACAAGAAACTGCCGGCCGCCGAGAAGCTCCCCAGCGCGGGCGCCTCGCCGGAGCCGTCGTTCTCCTCCGTCGCGCCGCCGCCCCCGCCCAATCCGCGGGAGTTCATCGGCAGCGCCGAGAAGGACAAGGCGCCGCTCACCACGAAGTCGCTCTTCCCGCACTCCAAGCCTTCGCTCAACAAGCGCACGTACAAGAAGGTGGCCACCGACACCACCAGCGACTGCGCCTCCGCCGCCCAGGGCGGGCTGGGCTCCGTGCTCAGCGACAACGGCTGCCGCAAGGTACTGCGCGCCACCTACGTCCGGGACGGGGTCGCGGTCACCGTCGGCGTCGCCGTCTTCGACACCAAGGAAGCGGCCGACAAGGCGAAGTCGCAGTCCACCGGCAACATCGCCGCACTGCCCGACGACGACGGCCCGAGCTTCTGCAAGGGCACCGCCTGCCGGCTGACGGCCAACGCCGAGGGCCGCTACGCCTACTTCACGGTCGCCGGGTACACCAGCGGCAAGGCCGTCGACTCGGACGACACCAAGGCGCGCACCGCCGGGCGGGACGTGTCGGGCTACACCTTCCGGCGCATCATGGCCCGCGCCAACGCCCAGGCCTCGGCTTCGGTGAAGTCGCCGTCCCCCAAGGCGTCCAGGACGGGCAAGGCCAGCGGGTCGGGCGAGTCGAACAAGAGCGCCTGACGCCCCCAGGGCGCCCGCGCCCGCTGTCCGGCCTATTCGACGCTGTCCCCCGCCTCGCCGCCCTCCGGTGCCACGAGGGTGGAGGGCGAGGGTGGCGCGGTGGGCACCCGCTCCGCGTTCGCCAGCTTCTCGATCTTCCCGACCTGCGCCTCCACCAGTTCCCGGGGGATCTCCACGCCCTCCGGGTCGGACAGGCTCGTCGCGAAGAACAGGGAGAGATTGCTGCCGGTCCGCACGACGGTCACGAGGCTGGGCGCCTTCTCCGCCGCGTTCGCCAGGCGGTAGGCGACCGCCTCGTCGCCCAGTGACGGCGGCTGAAGGGTCTGGACCGCCTTGAAGGTCTGCGGCTCGCCCTCCCCGGTCGTCATCCCGAAGCCGTCCGCGCAGGCCGCGGCGGCCAGGCGCAGCTGCTTGAGCGTGGCGGCGGCGCCGTCCCGGTCGTAGGCCGAGACGCGGATCGTGCCCAGCAGGCCGTCGAAGTGGTGGCCGTCGCCCGCCTTGGCGAAGGTGTTGACCACCGAGGCGGCGGGCGCGGGCTGGGGTCTGGAGCCGAGGAGGGCCACCAGCGGCCGGCAGGGCGCGCTGTCCGTCCGGGGCTTGCCGTGCCCCGCCGTCCCTATGGACGCGCGCTCGATCTGGAAGCCCGGGACCTCCCTCGGTCCCAGCTCGGCGTGTCTGAGCTGGTCGGTGCTGAGCACCCGCCCGGCGTCCCGCCGGTCCTTGGCCTCGGTGCCGTCGGCGCGGTCGGCCGCGCCATCGGTGCACCCGGCCGTCAGGGCCAGTGCCGACAGGACCGCCACCGCGGCCACGGAGGCCGCCACCTTCGCTTTCACATCTCCCAGCCTCCCAGCGCCCGCCGGGCTCGCGACGACGCCACGCCCGGTGCACGATTACCCGGCGCGAGGCGGTCTCACGCGTCAGGAGCGGGGACGAGCGGGAGAGAACGGGGAGACGGGCGGGCGGGCGACGGGAAGCGGTGCCCCGCGGGGAGCGCGCCCGGTGGTTCAGCCCGTTGCCTTGGCGGCCTTCTCCACCTTGGCGACCTGCGTCTTCACCAGATTCGGGTCCATCGTGGCCTTGGCCGGGTCCATCATGTTCGCGGCGAAGATCATCGAAACGTTGGCCCCGCTGCGCACCACCGTGTAGAGGCTCGGCGCGCCGGAGGCCTTGTCCACCGCGCGGTAGGCGACCGCCTCGTCGCCCAGTTTCGGCGCGTCGAGGGACTCGACCGCGCTGTACGTCTGCTGGGTGCCCGCGCCCGTGGTCATCTCGAAGCCGCCCGCGCAGTCCCGGACGGCTTTGCCGAGGTTCTGCAGCGTTCTCTCGGCGCCGTCCCCCTCGTACGAGGACACTTCCAGCATGCCCATACCGCCCATGGCCCCGGCCTTGGAGTCCTGCACGCCGAAGGTGCTGACGGCCCAGGCGGCGGGCGCCGGGTCCGGGGAGGAGCCGAGGAGCGCCGCGAGCGGCTGGCACTTCGACTGCTTGGCCTTGGGGGCCTTCGCGCTGGTGAACTCCTCCTTCGACATCCTGGTGACGGCGTACCCCTTGGCGTCCGCCGATTCCAGGACGGCCGAGGCCACCCGCGCCTTGCCGAGCGCCTTGGCCCCGGAGCCGGGGCCCTTGGTGGTGGCGCGGTCGTCGCCCAGGACCTTCGCGGGCTTGCCGTCGTCACCTCCGCCGTCGTCCGAGCCGCCGCACGCGGTCGTCATCCCCAGCGCGGCCACCGCCACGACGACCCCCACCAGACGCACCACAGTCCGCATCACGATCCCCAACCCCTTGCGTTCGCGACGAAAAGCGCCTTATGTCCCGTATTGGCGCTTGCAGGTCCTTTACCTATACATCTACAGTTCGGTCACTCGCACTAACGGGCGTACACATCGCGCACCGTACCGAGCGGTAGACCAGTTCCGCAGGGATCGGCAGGGAGAGGGGCCCGCGCGGCGCCCCGGAGGGCGGCGCGCTTCCGTACGCTCATGAAGATCGCGTTTCTGATTCACAACGCCTACGGCATCGGCGGCACCATCCGCGCGACCGCCAACCTCGCGGGGGCTCTCGCCGCCCGCCACGACGTCGAGATCGTCTCGGTCTACCGCGGCGCCGACACGCCCCAGCTGCCCGTCAGCGGCAAGGTCAAGCTGACCTCGCTGATCGACATCCGCAAGGACGCGGCGGGCTGCGAGAGCGACAACGAGCTCCAGCAGGAGCCGAGCGCGTTGCTGCCGCACCCCGAGGGCTCGGTCAAGGCGTTCACCCGCCTCGCCGACCTGCGCGTCTCCCAGTACCTGGAGGCCACCGACGCCGACGTCGTGATCGCCACCCGGCCCGGACTGCTGGTCTACCTCACCGAGTGCGCCACCGACCGCGACTTCCTGCGCATCGGCCAGGAGCACCTCATCCACGGCTCCCACGCGCCGAGCATCCGCGCCGCCCAGGACCGCGCCATCCCCCTCCTCGACGCGCACACCACCGTCTCCGAGGCCGATGCCGCCACCCACCGGGAGCACTTCCCGGACGCCCGCACGCACATCGTGGCGCTGCCCAACGGCGTGCCCGCCGGCGCGGTCGAGCCCTCCGGCAGTGACTCCAAGCTGGTCGTCGCCGCCGGTCGGCTCATCCCCGTCAAGCGCTACAGCCTGCTCGTCGAGGCCTTTGCCAAGGTGGCCGCCGAGCGCCCCGACTGGTCCCTGCGCATCTACGGCCGCGGCCCCGAGCGCGCCGCCCTCCGTGCGCAGATCGACGAGCTCGGCCTCAACGAGCACATCCAGCTCATGGGCCCCCACTCCCCCATCGAGACCGAGTGGGCCAAGGGCTCCATCGCCGCCGTCACC
The DNA here is from genome assembly GCF_014203545.1 of Streptomyces netropsis. GTDB lineage: Bacteria > Actinomycetota > Actinomycetes > Streptomycetales > Streptomycetaceae > Streptomyces > Streptomyces netropsis. The sequence continues at coordinate 170,313 of NZ_JACHJG010000005.1, read as the reverse complement.
TCGGACTACGAATCGTTCGGCATGACGATCGTCGAGGCCATGCACTGCGGCGTCCCGGTGGTCGCCACCGACTGCCCGCACGGGCCCGGCGAGATCATCGACGACGGCACCGACGGCCTCCTCGTCCCCGTCGGCGACGCCGACGGCGTCGCCAAGGGCCTGCTCAAGCTCATCGAGGACGACGAACTGCGCCGCGCCATGGGCCGCGCCGCCCGCGAGTCCGCCCAGCGGTACGCGCCCGCCCGCATCGCCGAGCGGTTCGAGGAGATCGTCCGTACGCTCCGCCCCGAGCTGCTGCCCCCGGCGCCCGAGCCCGCGGCCCCGGCGGCCAAGACGGCCGGCCCGGCGAGCAGCCTGCGCCGCACCGCCGCCCGGCTCGTCCGCCCGCTGCGCCGCAAGCCCGCGCCCGTGGACCCCGCCCCGGCCACCGCGCCCACGCCCGCGCCGCTCAAGGCACTGCGGCCCAAGGCGTCCGCACGCGCCACCGCCGACGGCGGCCTCGCCGTGCGGCTGCCCCGCGCCGGGGTCACCGGCGAGTGGCTGACCCTCGTCGGCCGGCTGCGCGGCACCGACGGCACCGGGGCCGGGGAGCGCATCGTGCTCCCCCTCGCCCACCCCGGCTACGGCAAGGGCCCGCTGACGGCCGTCCTCGACCGGGCCGGCACCCGACTCGCCGAGGGCCGCTGGGACTTCCACGTCGAGCGGGCCGACGACGGCAAGCGCGCCCGCGTCGCCGCCGCCCTCGTCGAACAGGCCCGGCTGCTGCCCCTGCCGCTGAACACCGACGGCGGACAGGTCTCCGCCTGGGTCCCCTACACCACCGCCGCGGGCTCCCTGACCCTGCGCACCTGGCTGCGCACGTCCCACGCCGAGTTGGAGCGCATCCACGTCGGCGAGGACTCCCTCACCGTCACCGCCACCCTGCACGGCGACGCCGCGACCCTCCTCGACATGGACGCCGCGACCCTGGTCGCCGTGTCGCCGGAGGACAGCGCGTACGACGTCGAACTCCCGGTCACCGTCCAGGACGGCCACCGGTTGCGCTGCACCCTGCCCTACGAGCAGCTCCTCACCAGGCGCGGTACGGCCCGCGACGTGTGGCAGCTGCGGCTGCGGCCCGTCCTGGGCGCCCCGCTCGTGCCCCTCGGACGGCTCGCCGGCGACAGCGTGGACCGCAAGCGCACCGACGTCCACCCGGCCCGCACCCTGGTCCACCCCGAGCGCGGCCCGGTCGCCGTCCGACCGGTCTTCGACCCCGAAAACGACCTCACCCTTGACGTGCGAGATGTGACGGACGCCACAATGTAGGCTGCGCAGGCAACCGATACCCCTCCCAACGGTCTTAACCGGCGGATCGGACCGCAGCTACCAAGCGATCCGGTCAAGAGGGGACGACTCGGACACCCAGGCCAGGGGGAAGGACGGACGCGACGCCTCGACGCGTCGCGCACACACCGCCATGAAGATCTCTTTCCTTTTGCAGAACGCCTACGGCATCGGCGGCACCATCCGCTCCACGTTCAACGTGGCCGGTGCGCTCGCCGCCCGGCACGACGTGGAGATCGTGTCGATCCACAGAACCGGCGGCACGCCCAAGCTCCCCCTGGACCGCAAGGTCAAGCTGGTCCACCTCGTCGACACCCGGCCCGAGACCGGCGCCGACCGGGACAACCCGCTGCTCCAGCAGGACAGCGCGCACGTCCCGCCCGTCGAGGCCAAGGGCGCCCACTTCAGCGCCCTCACCGACAAGCGCGTCGCCGAGCACCTCGCCCGCACCGACGCCGACGTCGTGATCGCCACCCGGCCCGGCCTGGTCATGTACCTCGCCGAGTTCGGGCAGGACCGCTATCTGCGGATCGGCCAGGAGCACCGGATCTACGGCACCCACGAGCCCAACATCCGCGCCGCCCAGGACCGCGCCATCCCGCACCTCGACGCGCACACCGCCGTCTCCGAGGCAGACGCGACCACCCACCGCGAGCAGTTCCCGGGCATCAGGACCAAGCTGATCGCCCTGCCGAACGGCGTCCCGGCGTCCGAGGTCGAGCCCTCCGACGGCAACGCCAAGCTCGTCGTCGCCGCGGGCCGCCTCATCCCCGTCAAGCGCTACGACCTGCTGGTCAAGGCCTGGGCCACCGTCGCCGCCGCCCACCCCGACTGGAGCCTGCGCATCTACGGCCGCGGCCCCCAGCAGGCCAAGCTGCGCGAGCAGATCGACACGCTCGGCCTGAACGAGCACATCACCCTCATGGGCGCCCACTCCCCCATCGAGACCGAGTGGGCCAAGGGCTCCATCGCCGCCGTGACCTCCCGCGAGGAGTCCTTCGGCATGACGATCGTCGAGGCGATGAACTGCGGCGTCCCCGTCGTCGCCACCGACTGCCCGCACGGCCCCGGCGAGATCATCAACGACGGCACCGACGGCCTCCTCGTCCCCGTCGGCGACAGCGACGGCATCGCCAAGGGCCTGCTCAAGCTCATCGAGGACGACGAACTGCGCCGCGCCATGGGCCGCGCCGCCCGCGTCTCCGCCGAGCGGTACCACCCGGACTCCATCGCCCGGCAGTACGAGGAACTGATCGCGAGCCTGGGCGGCGACACCGCCGCCGCCACCACGGCCCACACCTCCGCCGACGAGGCCGAGTCCGCACCCGTACCGCTGGCCAAGATGCTGCGCCGCACCGCCGGGAAGATCATCCGCCCGCTGCGCCGCACGGTGGCCAAGCCCGCCAAGCCCACGGTGAAGACGGCCCTCAAGGACATCGTCCGCAAGCCGCTGCGCTGCACCGCCTCCTGCCGCGTCGACGCCGACGGCAACATCCACGTCTCGGTCGACCGCAAGGGCCTGTCCGGCGACAACCTCTCCCTGACGGTCACCCGCCGCAAGGAGGGCAAGCCCGTCAGCGTCCCCCTCCGGCAGCCGACCACCGCAACCGGCCCCTGGACGGCCGTCCTCGACCACCGCGAACTGCGCCTCGGGGAAGGCCGCTGGGACCTGCACGTCGTCCGGGGCGAGGACGGCGCCCGACGCCGGGTCGTCTCCCATCTCGCCGAAGGACGCGGCCTGGTGGAGCTGGAGCCGCTGCCCGGCACCCCGTTCACCTGGTGGGTCCCCTACCCGACCGTCGACGGTTACCTCGCCCTGCGCGCCTGGCACCGCACCCGGCACGCGGAGGCCCGCACGGTGCGCCAGAGCGGCGCCGCGCTGATGGTCGAAGGCACCCTGCACGGCACCGAGTTCACCTCGGAGAGCAACCCGGTCGTCGTCGGCACCCCGCGCATCGAGGGCGCCGAGCCGGTGACGGCCGAGGTGATCGTCGTGAACAAGTCGGCCTTCACCGTCGCCCTGCCCTACGAGCGGCTGCGCGCCGCCCGCGCGGTCGGCGAGAACACCGTCTGGGACCTGGCCCTGCGGCTGACGCCGGACGGCGAACCCATCAAGATCGCCCGGCTCGTCGGCGACATCGTCGACCGGAACAAGACGGACCTCTACCCGACCGTGGACGGCGTCCGCCCGTACTTCACGGTCAACAGCGACCTGGCGGTCACCTGCCCGGCGCCGGACGGGAATTGAGAAAGAATCGGCCGGACGGGCAACAGACCAGCCCGTCCGGCGATTGAGGACCGGGGTCCGGGGCGGAGCCCCGAATCCCTAACAGCACCCCGCACCAGGCAGCGTCCGCTTATTGCGCGCTTCCCGGTTACGCGCGGCAAGCTCGGAGTCGGCCGGATATCCGACCTCCTCCAGCGTCAGCCCGTGCGGCCGCACCACATGCACCGCGGAATCCCGCACCCGCGCGGCAAGCACCTTGCCGGGCCACTCCACCGGCCGGTGCCCGTCGCCGACGAACAGCAGCGCGCCCACCAGCGAACGCACCATGTTGTGGCAGAAGGCGTCCGCCCGTACGGTCGCGGTGACGACACCGGACGCGTCGCGCTCCCAACTCAGCTGCTGGAGCGTGCGGATGGTCGTCGCACCCTCGCGCTTCTTGCAGTACGCGGCGAAGTCGTGCTCCCCGAGCAGCGCCTGCGACGCGGCGTTCATCGCCTCGACGTCCAACGGCCAGTCGTGCCACAGGACATGACCGCGCAACAGCGGATCGACACCACCGATGTGGTCGACCACCCGGTAGGCGTACCGCCGCCAGATCGCCGAGAACCGCGCGTTGAAACCGGCCGGCGCCTCTGCGACCTTCCACACCCGCACATCGTGCGACAGTCGGCCGGCGAGCCGGCGCAGCAGCTTCTCCTCGTGCTCGGCCCACACCTCGACCGGCAGATCGACGTGCGCGACCTGGCCGCGCGCGTGCACGCCCGAGTCCGTGCGGCCGGCGACCGTCAGCTCGTAGGTCCGGTCCGACCGGGTCACCGTCCGGAGCGCGTCCTCGATCTCGCCCTGCACCGTGCGCTGTCCCGCGCGCTGCTTGGCCCAGCCGGAGAAGTCCTTGCCGTCGTACGACAGGTCCAGCCGCACCCGGACGAAACCGGGCTCCGCCTCGTCACTCACCAGAGTTCCTCTCAGAAATGCGGGACGGGCCCGCCCCCTGGCAAGAGGGAGCGGACCCGTCCGTACACACGCATCAAATGCGTCAGGCGTCCTTGGACTCCTCGGCCGGAGCCTCGGCAGCAGCCTCGGACTCCTTGACCGCACGCTTGGTGGCGGCCTCGGCCTCGGCGACGGTCGCCTTCTTGGCGATCTCGCCCTCGACGAGCTCGATCACGGCCATCGGGGCGTTGTCGCCACGACGGTTGCCGATCTTCGTGATACGGGTGTAACCACCCGGACGCTCGGCGAAGCGCGGGGCGATCTCGGTGAAGAGCACGTGGACGATGCTCTTGTCCGTGATCGTCTGCAGCACCTGGCGACGGTTGTGGATGTCGCCCTTCTTCGCCTTGGTGATCAGACGCTCGGCGACCGGACGAAGGCGACGGGCCTTGGCCTCGGTGGTGGTGATGCGGCCGTGCTCGAAGAGCGACTTGGCGAGGTTCGCCAGGAGCAGCTTCTCGTGCGCGGCGCTGCCGCCCAGACGGGCACCCTTTGCGGGACGCGGCATGGTGTTTCTCCTTGTTCTCTGCACCGGCCGTATCAGGTACCGATGTCAGGTCCCAGCGGGCGGTTGCCCACCGGAAAGTGTGTGGATCAAGCCCGTCCGGCGATTGAGGACAAGTCCTCAGCCGCCGGACGGATCAGGATCAGTACTGCTCGGTCTCCACGAAACCCGCATCCGCGTCGTCGTCGGCGCCAAAGGCGTCCGCGGCAGCGGTCGGGTCGAATCCGGGCGGGCTGTCCTTGAGGGCCAGGCCCATGCCGGCCAGCTTCGCCTTGACCTCGTCGATCGACTTCGCACCGAAGTTGCGGATGTCGAGCAGGTCGGCCTCGGAGCGGGCGACGAGCTCACCCACGGAGTGGATGCCCTCGCGCTTGAGGCAGTTGTACGAGCGGACCGTGAGCTCGAGCTCCTCGATCGGCAGCGCCAGGTCGGCGGCAAGGGCGGCGTCCGTGGGGGACGGGCCCATGTCGATGCCCTCGGCGTCGATGTTGAGCTCGCGGGCCAGACCGAACAGCTCGACCAGGGTCTTACCGGCGGACGCCATGGCGTCGCGCGGGCGCATGGCCTGCTTGGTCTCGACGTCGACGATCAGCTTGTCGAAGTCGGTGCGCTGCTCGACACGGGTCGCCTCGACCTTGTAGGTGACCTTGAGAACCGGCGAGTAGATGGAGTCGACCGGGATACGGCCGATCTCCTGGCCCACCTGCTTGTTCTGGACGGCGGAGACGTAGCCGCGACCGCGCTCGACGGTCAGCTCCATCTCCAGCTTGCCCTTGGCGTTCAGGGTCGCCAGGACCAGGTCGGGGTTGTGCACCTCGACGCCGGCCGGGGGGGCGATGTCAGCAGCGGTGACCAGGCCGGGGCCCTGCTTGCGCAGGTACATCACGACCGGCTCGTCGTGCTCCGAGGAGACGACCAGCTGCTTGATGTTGAGGATGAGGTCGGTGACGTCCTCCTTGACGCCCGGCACGGTGGTGAACTCGTGCAGGACACCGTCGATGCGGATGGACGTGACAGCCGCACCCGGGATCGAGGAGAGGAGCGTACGACGCAGGGAGTTGCCGAGGGTGTAGCCGAAGCCCGGCTCCAGCGGCTCGATCACGAACCGGGAGCGGAACTCGTCGACGACCTCTTCGGTCAGCGAGGGGCGCTGAGCGATCAGCATGAGATGTTGCCTTCCAGTCTTAGGCACCCACTATTTGATGCCTAGGTCAAGGGTACGGGCGGCACGGCCCGAAGGAGCCGTACCGCCCGTGTGCCGTTTCAAGCGGCGCGAAGATGATCAGCGGGCCTCTCGGCCCGTCGGATCAGACGCGGCGGCGCTTGGGCGGACGGCAGCCGTTGTGCGGGGTCGGGGTGACGTCCTGGATGGAGCCAACCTCGAGGCCGGTCGCCTGCAGCGAACGGATGGCGGTCTCACGACCGGAACCCGGACCCTTGACGAAGACGTCGACCTTGCGCATGCCGTGCTCCTGCGCGCGACGGGCAGCCGACTCGGCGGCCATCTGCGCGGCGAACGGAGTGGACTTGCGCGAGCCCTTGAAGCCGACGTGGCCGGCGGAGGCCCAGGAGATCACGTTGCCCGTGGGGTCCGTGATCGAGACGATCGTGTTGTTGAACGTGCTCTTGATGTGGGCGTGCCCGTGAGCGACGTTCTTCTTTTCCTTGCGGCGCACCTTCTTGGCTGCACCCTGACGGCCCTTAGGAGGCATGTCTTTACTCCTGTGGAGTGGAGGTGATCGGTCCTACAGCGAAGACCGCTGATGAGCGTCCGCTGAGGACTACTTCTTGCCCGGCTTCTTCTTGCCGGCGATCGCGCGACGCGGGCCCTTGCGGGTACGAGCGTTCGTGCTGGTGCGCTGACCGTGGACGGGCAGGCCACGGCGGTGGCGCAGACCCTGGTAGCAGCCGATCTCGACCTTGCGGCGGATGTCGGCCTGGATCTCGCGACGGAGGTCACCCTCGGTCTTGAGGTTGGCGTCCACGTACTCGCGGAGCTTGACCAGGTCCTCTTCGGCCAGGTCACGAACGCGGGTGTTGGGGTTGACGCCGGTCGCTGCCAGAGCCTTCTGCGACTGGGTGCGCCCGATGCCGAAGACGTAGGTGAGGGCGACCTCGACGCGCTTTTCGCGCGGGAGGTCAACGCCGGAAAGGCGTGCCATTGATTGGCTCCTGTGTGTCGGAGGTCTTCCGCAGCACCGTTCCCGTAAGAGTTACGAGCCGGGTCCCCGGCCTCCGCCGGGGGTGTCGTCCCCTCGCGTGATCACGCGGGGGTCGGGTGTCTGCGTATGTACAAATTCGCTATGCGTCGCGCGAAGTAACTGCGGAGTGCAGGTTCTGCGTCAGCCCTGGCGCTGCTTGTGGCGCAGGTTGTCGCAGATGACCATGACCCGGCCGTGACGGCGGATCACCTTGCACTTGTCGCAGATCTTCTTGACGCTCGGCTTGACCTTCATGGGATGTGAGGTTCTCCGGGTCAGTGCCGTCACCCCACCGAAGGGGGGCGTCGACAAGATCTACTTGTAGCGGTAGACGATCCGGCCACGCGTCAGGTCGTAGGGAGACAGCTCCACGACGACCCGGTCATCCGGGAGGATGCGGATGTAGTGCATCCGCATCTTGCCGCTGATGTGCGCGAGGACCTTGTGACCGTTCTGGAGCTCTACCTTGAACATCGCGTTCGGCAGAGACTCGATCACGGTGCCCTCGATCTCGATGGCACCTTGCTTCTTGGCCACGCTTCGCCTTTCGAATCGGCTACCTTGATCGACTCTCCTGAGCCCATACCTATACGGACGCAGGCATGGGGATACACGAGAGCCGACGCATCAGTCTACGTCAGGGCAACCGGAAAGACTAATCCAGGTCCACTGCCCCGCCGCAAAGATCCTTAAGCCGGCGGAACGGCTCGCTCAGGCCAGCGGGTCGGGCGCCGCCTCGATGCCGTACTCCGCGAGCTTCGCCTTGCCGCCGTCGACCGCCGTGAGAACCAGCGGGCCCTCCTCGGTGAGCGCGACGGAGTGCTCCCAGTGCGAGGACCAGGTGCCGTCGTCCGTCAGGACCGTCCAGTCGTCCTCGAGGACGTGCGTACGGGGCGTGCCGAGGCTGACCATGGGCTCGATGGCGATGCAGAAGCCGGGGACCAGCTTCGGGCCCTTGCCGCGCTTGCGGGAGACGTAGTTCAGCAGGTGCGGGTCCATGTGCATCTCGCTGCCGATGCCGTGCCCGCCGTAGTCCTCGATGATCCCGTACTTCCCCGAGGCCGGGCGGGGCTGGCGGCGGATGTAGCCCTCGATGGCCCGGGAGATGTCCACCAGGCGGTTGCCGTTCTTCACGGCGGCGATACCGGCCCACATGGACTCCTCGGTCACCCGGGAGAGCTCCAGCAGCTCCGGGGCGTGTCCGGTGCCCACGAAGGCCGTGAAGGCGGCGTCACCGTGCCAGCCGTCGATGATGGCGCCGGCGTCGATGGAGATGATGTCGCCGTCCTTGAGGACGGTCTTGGAATCCGGGATGCCGTGGACGACGACCTCGTTCACCGAGGTGCAGATCGTGGCGGGGAAACCGCCGTAGCCCAGGAAGTTCGACTTCGCACCGTGCTCGGCGATCACCTTGCGGGCCACCTCGTCCAGGTCCTTGGTCGTGGCGCCGGGTACGGCCGCCTCCCGGGTGGCGGCGTGGATGGCGGCGACGACCAGCCCCGCCTCGCGCATCTTCGCGATCTGGTCCGGGGTCTTGATCTCGACCATGACGGCTGGCGCCTTTCTGAACGACGGATGGAACCTCGCGCGGCTGCCGCCACGCACCGGTGACGGTGGGCCCGCGGGACCGTCGGAGGCCCTGCCCCTAGGGGGGCGAGCGCTCTGGAGGAGGTCCGGCGGCCCGGAGCGTCCTCGGTCCTGCGCGGGGCGTGACCGCCCCATACACAATACGGCCGCGATGCCCGTAGGGGCATCGCGGCCGTAGGAGACTGCTGGTGTGACCGGCGAGGTCAGTCGCGGCCCAGCGCGGCCATGGCCCGCTGGGTGACCTCGACGACCTTGCCGAGCGCCGAGATCGTCACCACGAGGCCCTGGGCCTTGTAGTAGTCGATGATCGGCTCGGTCTCGCTGTGGTAGACCTCGAGGCGCTTGCGAACGGTCTCTTCGCTGTCGTCCTCGCGCTGGTACAGCTCGCCACCGCAGGTGTCGCAGACACCCTCGGTCTTCGGCGGGTTGTAGATCGCGTGGAAGATGTGGCTGCTGTCCTTGCGGCACATCCGGCGACCGGCGATCCGCTTGACGACCTCGTCCTCCGGGACCTCCAGGTCCAGGACGGCGTCGAGCTTCAGATCGTCGGCCTTCAGGATCCCGTCCAGCGCCTCGGCCTGGGCCAGGTTGCGCGGGAAGCCGTCCAGCAGGAAGCCGTGGGCGGCGTCGGGCTGCTGCATGCGGTCCTTGGCCATGCCGATGGTGACCTCGTCCGGCACGAGCTGGCCGGCGCGCATGTACTCCTGGGCCTTCTGCCCGAGCGGTGTGCCCTGGCTGATGTTGGCCCGGAAGAGGTCGCCCGTCGAGATGTGCGGGATCGCGAGGTTCTTGGCAAGGTACGCGGCCTGCGTACCCTTGCCGGCGCCGGGCGGCCCGACGAGGACGATTCGCATCAGCGGAGGAACCCTTCGTAATTGCGCTGCTGAAGCTGGCTCTCGATCTGCTTCACAGTCTCCAGGCCAACACCGACGATGATCAGGATGCTGGTTCCACCGAACGGGAAGTTCTGGTCCGCGTTAAGTGTGACCAGAGCCACGGTCGGCACGAGGGCGATCAGGCCCAGGTAGAGAGAGCCGGGCCACGTGATGCGATTCAGCACGTAGCTCAGGTACTCCGCGGTGGGACGTCCTGCCCGGATACCCGGGATGAAGCCACCATACTTCTTCATATTGTCGGCAACTTCTTCGGGGTTGAAGGAGATGGCGACATAGAAGAACGCGAAGAAGACGATCAGCAGGAAGTACGTGGCCATGTAGATCGGGTGGTCACCCTTGACCAGGTTGGCCTGGACCCAGTTCGCCCAGCCCGCCTTGGAGTTGGTGAACTGCACCAGCAGGGCCGGGATGTAGAGCAGCGACGAGGCGAAGATGACCGGAATCACGCCCGCCTGGTTGACCTTGAGCGGAATGTAGGTGGACGTGCCGCCGTAGGAACGACGGCCGATCATGCGCTTGGCGTACTGAACGGGGATCCTGCGCTGGGCCTGCTCGACGAAGACGACGAGGCCGACCATCGCCAGACCACACAGGATGACCAGGCCGAACTCCAACCAGCCGCCCATCAGGTTGCCCTGCATCTTGATCGCCCAGAGGGCGCCCGGGAAGCCGGCGGCGATGGACGTGAACATCAGGATCGACATGCCGTTGCCGATGCCGCGGTCGGTGATGAGCTCACCGAGCCACATGATCAGCGCGGTGCCCGCGGTCATCGTGATGACCATGACCGCCGTGGCGAAGATCGACTTGTCCGGGACGATCTGGTTGCCGACGGTGCAGTTGCCGAAGAGCGCGCCGTTGCTGGCGGTCGCCACCAGGCCGGTGCCCTGCAGGATCGCGAGGGCGACGGTCAGATAACGCGTGTACTGCGTGATCTTGGCCTGGCCGGTCTGGCCCTCCTTCTTGAGGGCTTCCAGACGCGGGATGACGACGGTGAGCAACTGCAGGATGATGCTCGCCGTGATGTACGGCATGATCCCGAGCGCGAAGATCGTGATTTGCAGCAGCGCGCCACCGCTGAACATGTTCACGAGGCCGAAGAGGCCCTGACCGCTCTTGGCCTGGTCCATGCACGTCTGAACGTTCTGGTAGTCGACGCCGGGAACGGGTACGTGCGCCCCGAGCCGGAAGAGCACCATGATGCCCAGCGTGAACAGCAGCTTCTTGCGCAGGTCGGGCGTCTTGAACGCCCGGGCGAACGCGGTGAGCACGGTGCCTCCTGCGCCCCTCACGCAGACGCGCGAGAGGTGACGGTCTTGAGGATCGACGAATACATATCAGTCAAAATCCGCACGGACTCGTGGCCGCGCGGACTGTAACAGTGCACGCCACCTTACCGGCGACCGTGCCCCCCTTGGAACGACCAACCGGGGATGCCCCTTTTGGGACATCCCCGGTTGTCAGATCAACGAGCTCAGACGAGCTCGGTGACGGTGCCGCCAGCGGCGACAATCTTCTCCTGGGCGGAGCCGGAGACGGCGTCAACCGTCACCTGCAGCGCCACGGAGATCTCGCCGGTGCCGAGCACCTTCACGAGCTGGTTCTTACGAACCGCGCCCTTGGCGACCAGATCGGCCACCGTGACCTCGCCACCCTGCGGGTAGAGCGCGGCCAGCTTGTCCAGGTTCACGACCTGGAACTCGACGCGGAACGGGTTCTTGAAGCCCTTGAGCTTCGGCAGACGCATGTGGAGGGGCATCTGCCCGCCCTCGAAGCGCTGCGGAACCTGGTAACGGGCCTTGGTGCCCTTGGTACCACGACCTGCGGTCTTACCCTTGGACGCCTCGCCACGACCCACGCGGGTCTTGGCGGTCTTGGCGCCCGGGGCGGGCCGGAGGTTGTGGACCTTCAGCGGGTTCTGCTCCGCCATGTCAGTCGACCTCCTCAACCGTCACGAGGTGGCGGACGGTCTGCACCATGCCGCGGATCTCGGGACGGTCCTCCTTGACAACCACGTCGTTCAGGCGCTTGAGCCCGAGCGAACGCAGGGTGTCGCGGTGGTTCTGCTTGCTACCGATGTAGGACTTAACCTGCGTGACCTTGAGGCGAGCCATTACGCACCCGCCCCGGCACGCGCCCGCAGCAGTGCGGCGGGGGCGACGTCTTCCAGCGGCAGGCCACGACGGGCCGCGATCTCCTCGGGGCGCTGAAGGCCCTGAAGCGCGGTCACCGTGGCGTGCACGATGTTGATCGGGTTCGAAGAACCGAGCGACTTCGACAGGATGTCGTGGACGCCGGCGCACTCGAGCACCGCACGCACCGGGCCACCGGCGATAACACCGGTACCGGGGGAAGCAGGCTTGAGCAGGACGACGCCCGCAGCCTTCTCGCCCTGGATGGGGTGCGGGATGGTGCCCTGGATACGCGGGACCTTGAAGAAGTTCTTCTTGGCCTCTTCCACGCCCTTGGCGATGGCCGCGGGAACTTCCTTGGCCTTGCCGTATCCGACACCTACGGTGCCGTCACCGTCGCCCACCACGACCAGCGCGGTGAAGCTGAAGCGGCGACCACCCTTGACAACCTTGGCGACGCGGTTGATCGCGACAACGCGCTCAACGTACGCGGTCTTCTCGGCGGCAGCGCCACCGTCGCGACCCTTCCGGTCCCGCCGCTCGCCGCCACCGGCACCGCTTCCGCGGCGCTGGGGTCCAGCCATTGGATTTACCTCTCTCTGTTACGTCCGCTAGCTCCGGAACCGGGGCTTAGAACTTCAGCCCGGCTTCGCGGGCGGCGTCCGCCAGAGCGGCAATGCGCCCGGCGTACTGGTTGCCACCGCGGTCGAACACGACGGCCTCGACGCCGGCGGCCTTCGCACGCTCGGCGACAAGCGCGCCGACCTGCTTGGCCAGGGCGCTCTTGTCACCCTCGCCGCCACGGATGGACGTGTCCAGGGTCGACGCCGACGCGAGCGTGTGGCCCGCGATGTCGTCGATGACCTGGGCCACCATGTGGCGGTTCGAGCGCGTCACCACGAGGCGGGGACGCTCGGGCGTGCCGGAAATCCGCTTACGAACGCGGATGTGGCGACGCTTAATGGCGGCACGCTTGTAGGCGTCGCCCTTAGCGATCTTCACACCGTATGCCATGGCTTACTTACCAGCCTTTCCGACCTTGCGGCGGATGACCTCACCCGCATACTTCACGCCCTTGGCCTTGTAAGGGTCAGGCTTGCGAAGCTTGCGGATGTTGGCGGCGACCTCGCCGACCTTCTGCTTGTCGATGCCCTCGACGCTGAGCTTGGTCGGGGACTCCACCTTGAAGGTGATGCCCTCGGGGGCCTCGATCAGGATCGGGTGGCTGTAGCCCAGGGCGAACTCCAGGTTGGAGCCCTTCGCCTGGACGCGGTAACCGACACCGCTGATCTCAAGAGCCTTGCTGTAGCCCTGGGTCACGCCGGTGATCATGTTCGCCACCAGCGTGCGGGACAGGCCGTGCAGGGCCTTGTTCTGACGCTCGTCGTTCGGACGAGAGACGACAAGGGTGCCGTCCTCGGCCTTAGCGATCTCGATGGGCGCGGACACGGCGTGCGTGAGGGAACCCTTGGGGCCCTTCACATGCACCGTACGGCCATCGATGGTGACGTCCACACCAGCGGGAACCTGGATGGGCAGCCGTCCAATACGCGACATTGGCTATTCCTCCGTTCCCGATTACCAGACGTAGGCGAGGACTTCCCCACCCACGCCCTTCTTGCTGGCCTGCTGGCCGGTCAGGAGACCGTGGGACGTGGAGATGATCGCCACGCCCAGGCCGCCGAGGACCTTCGGCAGGTTGGTGGACTTTGCGTAGACCCGCAGGCCCGGCTTCGAAATACGCTTGATGCCGGCGATCGAGCGCTCGCGGTTCGGGCCGAACTTCAGCTCGAGGGTCAGGGACTTGCCGACCTCGGCGTCCTCGACCTTCCAGCCGGTGATGTAGCCCTCCTGCTGGAGGATCTCCGCGATGTGCGACTTGATCTTGCTGTGCGGCATCGACACGGAGTCGTGGTATGCCGAGTTAGCGTTTCGCAGACGCGTCAGCATGTCTGCGATCGGATCGGTCATGGTCATGTTTGGCCTTCGGCCTCTCTCGCCGTGGTTTCCTATCTGCGCCATCCCTCTCCCCGAGCAGAGTCGGGACGGGTGCGGCGCGGGGACCTACGGCGTAGTAAGACGGTCATGGGCGGCGGGCGCCCAACCCTTCTACTGTACGCGAGCGAGAACGCATCGCGACAAGATCAGGTCGGGCGACCGCCATCCAGGATGCTTACCGAGAGCCCTGGACAACCCACCTTTGGTGCCGCCGTTCGCCAGAACGCCCTTGAGGGGCGGTGGTTGGGCGACGGGTGGGTTGTTACCAGGAGCTCTTGGTCACGCCCGGCAGCTCGCCACGGTGAGCCATCTCACGAAGGCACACGCGGCAGAGGCCGAACTTGCGGTAAACGGAGTGCGGGCGGCCGCAGCGCTGGCAGCGGGTGTACGCGCGCACACCGAACTTCGGCTTGCGAGCAGCCTTGGCAATAAGAGACTTCTTCGCCATCTCGCTTACGCCTCCTTGAAGGGGAAGCCGAGGTGACGAAGGAGGGCACGGCCCTCGTCGTCGTTGGTCGCCGTGGTCACCACGGTGATGTCCATACCCCGGACGCGGTCGATCTTGTCCTGGTCGATCTCGTGGAACATGACCTGCTCCGTGAGACCGAAGGTGTAGTTGCCCCGACCGTCGAACTGCTTCGGGGACAGACCACGGAAGTCGCGGATGCGCGGCAGCGCGAGCGACAGCGTACGGTCCAGGAACTCCCACATGCGGTCACCGCGGAGGGTGACGTGGCAGCCGATCGGCTGCCCCTCACGCAGCTTGAACTGCGCGATCGACTTGCGGGCCTTGGTCACGGCCGGCTTCTGGCCCGTGATCGTGGTGAGGTCGCGAATCGCGCCGTCGATCAGCTTGGAGTCGCGGGCGGCGTCGCCCACACCCATGTTGACCACGATCTTGGTCAGGCCGGGGACCTGCATGACGTTCTCGTACGAGAACTCCTCACGGAGCTTCGCGGAGATCTCGTCACGGTAGCGCTGCTTGAGACGCGGTGCGTTGGTGGTGGCAGTCATCAGATGTCCTCACCGGTGCGCTTGGCAACGCGGATCTTGTTGCCCTCGTCGTCGAAGCGGTAACCGACACGAGTGACGACCTTCTTGCCGTCCTTCTCCACGACGAGCTGAACGTTGCTCACGTGGATGGGGGCCTCGGTCGTCACGATGCCGCCGGTCTGCGAACCACGAGCGGTCTGGCCGGCCTTGGTGTGCTTCTTGACCCGGTTGACACCCTCGACGAGGACGCGGTTCTCGCGGGGCATGGCCACGATGACCTTGCCCTGCTTGCCCTTGTCCTTACCGGTGATGACCTGAACCAGGTCGCCCTTCTTGATCTTCATCGGTTACAGCACCTCCGGCGCGAGCGAGACGATCTTCATGAACTTCTTCTCGCGCAGCTCTCGGCCCACCGGGCCGAAGATACGGGTGCCGCGGGGGTCACCGTCGTTCTTGAGAACGACAGCGGCGTTCTCGTCGAAACGGATGTACGAGCCGTCGGGACGGCGGCGCTCCTTGACGGTGCGAACGATGACGGCCTTGACGACGTCACCCTTCTTCACGTTGCCACCGGGGATCGCATCCTTGACGGTGGCGACGATGACGTCACCGATGCCCGCGTAGCGGCGACCCGAGCCACCGAGAACACGGATGCAAAGGATCTCCTTGGCACCAGTGTTGTCGGCGACGCGAAGTCGCGACTCCTGCTGGATCACGTCTATCTCCTGATCGTCTGCCGGTTCCCGGCGGGGGCTTCAGTTGCCTGAAGCCCCGCGCCGAGCCTGGCGGAACTTATCCGAGGGAAACCCCTCAGACGGTTTCTTTGGAATTCCCTTGCGGGAATTGCCTACTTGGCCTTCTCGAGGATCTCGACGATGCGCCAGCGCTTGCTCGCCGACAGCGGACGCGTCTCCATGATGAGGACGCGGTCGCCGACGCCGGCAGCGTTCTGCTCGTCGTGCGCCTTGAGCTTGTTCGTACGGCGGATGACCTTGCCGTACAGCGCGTGCTTGACGCGGTCCTCGACGGCGACGACGACGGTCTTGTCCATCTTGTCGCTGACGACGAGACCCTCACGGGTCTTGCGGAAGCCGCGCTCGTTCGTCTCAGTCACATTCTTCTCGCTCATCAGGCGCTCTCCACCGTCTCGATGCCGAGCTCGCGCTCACGCATCAGGGTGTAGATCCGGGCGATGTCCTTACGGACGGACTTGAGCCGACCGTGGTTCTCGAGCTGTCCGGTCGCCGCCTGGAAGCGGAGGTTGAACAGTTCTTCCTTGGCCTCACGGAGCTTCGCGACGAGGTCCTCGTCGTTCAGCTCACGCAGCTCGGTCGCCTTGATACCAGCGGCCATCACGACTCACCTGCCTCGCGCCGAACAATCCGGCACTTCATCGGAAGCTTGTGAGCAGCGCGGGTGAGCGCCTCACGAGCAGTCTTCTCGTTCGGGTAGGACAGTTCGAACATCACCCGACCGGGCTTGACGTTCGCGATCCACCACTCCGGCGAACCCTTACCGGAACCCATGCGGGTCTCGGCAGGCTTCTTGGTGAGCGGCCGGTCCGGGTAGATGTTGATCCAGACCTTGCCGCCACGCTTGATGTGGCGGGTCATGGCGATACGAGCGGCTTCGATCTGCCGGTTCGTGACGTACGCCGGAGTAACGGCCTGGATGCCGTACTCGCCGAACGCCAGCTCCGTGCCGCCCTTGGCCATACCCGACCGCTTCGGGTGGTGCTGCTTGCGGTGCTTGACCCTGCGAGGGATCAGCATGTCGGTCAGGCCTCCGTTCCGGTGGTCTCTGCCGGAGCAGCGGCGGTCGCGTCAGCCTTGGGGGCCTCGGCGGCAGCGCTCTGCTGCGGCTTGCGGCCGCGGCCGCCACGCTCGCCGCCACGGCCACCACGGGCCGGACGGTCCTGGGCGCCACCGCGCGACGGGCGGTTACCCGCACGGGCGGCAGCGTTCTCGGCGCGGACCTCGGCGATGTTCTTGACGTCGCCCTTGTAGATCCAGACCTTCACACCAATGCGACCGAAGGTCGTCTTGGCCTCGAAGAAGCCGTAGTCCACGTTCGCGCGGAGCGTGTGCAGGGGCACACGGCCCTCGCGGTAGAACTCCGAGCGGGACATCTCGGCGCCGCCGAGACGGCCACCGCACTGGATCTTGATGCCCTTGGCGCCGGCCTTCATGGTCGACTGCATGCTCTTACGCATGGCGCGACGGAAGGAGACGCGGGAGGAGAGCTGCTCGGCGACGGCCTGGGCCACCAGCTGAGCGTCAACCTCGGGGTTCTTGACCTCGAGGATGTTCAGCTGGACCTGCTTGCCGGTCAGCTTCTCCAGCTCGCCGCGGATGCGGTCGGCCTCGGCGCCACGGCGGCCGATGACGATGCCCGGACGAGCGGTGTGGATGTCGACGCGGACGCGGTCGCGGGTGCGCTCGATCTCAACCTTCGAGATACCGGCGCGCTCCATGCCCTTCGTCATCATGCGACGAATGGCAACGTCTTCCTTGACGTAGTCCTTGTACAGCTTGTCGGCGTACCAGCGCGACTTGAAGTCGGTGGTGATGCCGAGCCGGAACCCGTGCGGGTTTACCTTCTGGCCCATTACCGGGTTCCTTCCTTGCTGCTGACGACCACGGTGATGTGGCTGGTCCGCTTGCGGATCCGGTAGGCACGGCCCTGGGCACGCGGACGGAACCGCTTCAGGGTCGGGCCCTCGTCGACGTACGCCTCGCTGATGACCAGCGAGGAGGCGTCCGTGTGGTCGTAGTTGTGCGCGGCGTTGGCAATGGCGCTGTCAAGCACCTTGCCGACCGGCACGCTGGCGGCCTGCGGGGCGAAACGCAGGACCGCCTGAGCCTCCGTGGCATCCATGCCACGGATAAGGTCCACCACTCGGCGGGCCTTCATGGGCGTGACGCGGATGTACCGCGCCTGGGCCCTGGCTTCCATGGTTGTCCCTTCGGTGTCGTTCATAGTCTTCGCACCCCGCCTTAGCGGCGCTTCGACTTGCGGTCGTCCTTGACGTGGCCGCGGAAGGTGCGGGTCGGCGCAAACTCGCCGAGCTTGTGGCCGACCATGGACTCGGTGACGAACACCGGGACATGCGTCTTGCCGTTGTGCACCGCGAGCGTGTGGCCGAGCATGGCCGGCACGATCATGGAGCGACGGGACCAGGTCTTGATGACGTTGTGGGTACCTGCTTCGTTCTGAGCGTCCACCTTCTTGATGAGGTGGTCGTCGACGAAGGGCCCCTTCTTGAGACTACGCGGCATCTAAACCCGCTCCTAGCGCTTCTTGTTCGTCTTGCGGCGGCGGACGATGTACTTGTTGGACGCCTTCTTCGGCGAACGAGTACGACCCTCCTTCTGACCCCACGGCGAGACCGGGTGGCGACCACCGGAAGTCTTGCCTTCACCACCACCGTGCGGGTGGTCAACCGGGTTCATCGCGACACCGCGGACGGTCGGGCGAACGCCCTTCCAGCGCATACGGCCGGCCTTGCCCCAGTTGATGTTCGACTGCTCGGCGTTGCCGACCTCGCCAACCGTGGCGCGGCAGCGGACGTCGACCAGGCGGACCTCGCCGGACGGCATGCGCAGGTGGGCGTAAGCGCCCTCCTTCGCCAGCAGCTGCACGGACGAACCGGCGGAGCGGGCGAACTTGGCGCCACCACCGGGACGGAGCTCGATCGCGTGGATCGTGGTACCGACCGGGATGTTGCGCAGCGGGAGGTTGTTGCCCGGCTTGATGTCGGCGCCAGGGCCGTTCTCAATCCGGTCACCCTGGCTCAGCTTGGCCGGGGCGATGATGTAGCGCTTCTCGCCGTCTGCGTAGTGCAGGAGCGCGATGCGCGCGGTGCGGTTGGGGTCGTACTCGATGTGCGCGACCTTGGCCGGCACGCCGTCCTTGTCGTGACGACGGAAGTCGATCACTCGGTAGGCGCGCTTGTGGCCACCGCCCTGGTGGCGAACGGTCACACGACCGGCGTTGTTACGGCCGCCCTTGCTGTGCAGGGGGCGGACCAGCGACTTCTCCGGCGTGGACCGCGTGATCTCGACAAAGTCGGCGACGCTGGAGCCACGACGGCCCGGGGTCGTCGGCTTGTACTTGCGGATACCCATTTCTCAGTCCTCGTCCGATTCCGGACGACTCGGACTCCGTTAGGAGACCGGGCCGCCGAAGATGTCGATACGGTCGCCCTCGGCAAGGGTCACGATGGCGCGCTTGGTGTTGGCGCGCTTGCCGAAACCGGTGCGGGTGCGCTTGCGCTTGCCCTGGCGGTTGATCGTGTTGACCCCGGTGACCTTGACCGAGAAGACCGCCTCGACGGCCTGCTTGATCTGGGTCTTGTTGGCGCGCGGGTCGACGATGAACGTGTACTTGTTCTCGTCCAGCAGCGCGTAGCTCTTCTCGGAGACCACCGGCTTGACCAGGATGTCACGGGGGTCCGTGTAGGTCTTGCTGGTGATGACCGCTGCAGTCTGCTCGCTCATCAGGCGTCGCTCCCTTCGAGCTCAGCCTCGGAAGCGGTGGCCTTGGCGGCCGCGGCGGGGCCCGCCACGAAGCGCTCGAAGGCAGCCTGCGTGAAGACCACGTCGTCGGAGACGAGCACGTCGTACGTGTTCAGCTGGCCCGGCTCCAGGATGTGCACCTGGGGCAGGTTGCGGGCGGACAGCCACGCGGCCTCGTCGGCGCGGTCGACGACCAGGAGCAGGTTCTTGCGCTCCGAGATCTTGCCGAACAGCGTCTTGGCGGCCTTGGTGGAGACCTCGCCCTCGACCACGCCGGTGACGACGTGGATGCGGCTGTTGCGGGCCCGGTCGGTGAGGGCACCGCGCAGGGCGGCGGCCTTCATCTTCTTCGGGGTCCGCTGCGAGTAGTCACGCGGCACGGGACCGTGCACGACGCCACCACCGGCGAACTGCGGGGCGCGGGTCGAGCCCTGGCGCGCGCGGCCGGTGCCCTTCTGGCGGTAAGGCTTCTTGCCACCGCCGCGGACCTCGCCACGAGTCTTCGTCTTGTGCGTGCCCTGACGGGCAGCGGCCAGCTGGGCGACGACGACCTGGTGGATCAGCGGAACGCTGACCTTCGCGTCGAAGATCTCCGTGGGGAGCTCGACGGTCCCGGCCTTGTCGCCTGCCGGCGAAAGGATGTCAATGGTGCTCATCGTTACCTCAGGCCCCCTTGGCCGCGGTACGGACCAGGACGAGGCCGCCGTTCGGACCAGGAACCGCGCCCTTGATGAGGAGCAGGCCCTTCTCCGCGTCAACGGCGTGGACGGTCAGGTTCTGGGTGGTGACCCGCTCGTTGCCCATACGGCCTGCCATGCGCAGACCCTTGAACACACGGCCCGGGGTGGCGCAGCCACCGATGGAACCGGGGGAGCGGTGCTTGCGCTGGGTGCCGTGACCGGCGCCGAGGCCCTTGAAGTTGTGACGCTTCATGACACCGGCGAAGCCCTTGCCCTTGCTCTTGCCGGTGACGTCAACCTTGACGCCCGACTCGAACACGGCAGCGGTGATCTCCTGGCCGAGCGTGTACTCGCTGGCGTCAGCGGTACGCAGCTCCACCAGGTGGCGGCGCGGGGTGACGTCGGCCTTGGCGAAGTGACCCTTGAGGGGCTTGTTCACCTTGCGCGGGTCGATCTCGCCGAAGGCGATCTGGACCGACTCGTAGCCGTCGCTGTCGTTGGTGCGGACCTGGGTGACGACGCAGGGCCCGGCCTTGACGACGGTCACCGGGACAACCCGGTTGTTCTCGTCCCAGACCTGGGTCATGCCGAGCTTCTCGCCCAGGACGCCCTTAATGTTCTTAGCCATCTCGCGCGTCACCTCAGAGCTTGATCTCGATGTCGACGCCCGCCGGCAGGTCGAGGCGCATGAGCGAGTCAACCGTCTTCGGCGTGGGGTCGAGGATGTCGATGAGGCGCTTGTGCGTGCGCATCTCGAAGTGCTCGCGCGAGTCCTTGTACTTGTGCGGCGACTTGATGACGCAGTACACGTTCTTCTCAGTGGGCAGCGGCACCGGGCCCGCGACCGACGCACCAGTGCGAGTCACCGTCTCGACGATCTTCTTCGCCGAAGAGTCGATGACCTCGTGGTCGTAGGCCTTGAGCCGGATGCGGATCTTCTGTCCCGCCATGGCTACTTCGTAGTCCTGTCTCTCGTAACGCTCTGGGACTCGGTGTGCTGCGCCTCTGCTGAAGCGCCGCCCTCCTCCGACCCACGCGGTCGGGCGTGTCGCGCCCCTTCCAGTAAAATCTCCCGAAGGAAATTCCCTGATGAAGGGGGCTGTGGGGGAAGGGCACCCACCGAGCGCCTGGCCGGGGCCACGCTGACACTTCCCGGAAGATTCCCGTACTTCCACCCCGTAAAGGGGTGACGAGTACTGCGGGACTCGCTTCCAGTCCTCCCGGCGGGAGGCGCGCAGCATTGGCACTCAACCGAGCAACCTGAACAGTGTGCCATACGTGCTGGAAGGTGCGCCAATCGCAGCCGAAGAAGGTACCCCGACCGGCGCAGTTGTCAAACCACCCCGCCGACATACAGGACACTATGGGCCTTGAGTTTGCTACTGCCCCGGCCGCCTCGTCCGGGCTCGTCCGGCTCGTCCGCATCTCCCGGCACCGGCCGCGCGACCCGAATCTTGCCCAATCCGTTAACAGGCATTGTCGGGTCTTGGGCAACCGACGCGATCCCCTCGCCGTCCCCTAACACGCTGGGGCAGCCGGGGACCAGGCGCTGCACGACGGGACGGAGTCACGGAGTTGAACATCTCACCGCGCTGGGCCATCTCCCGCAGGGCCGCGCTCACCGGCGTGGCGGCCACCACACTGGTCACGGCGGTGGGCTGCAGCGGTGGCGACTCCGGGAAGAACAGGCAGCCCGCCCCGAGGCCCACCCGGGCCGTCGACCCCAGGGCAACACAGTTGTTCGACGACCGCAAGCATGCCCTGCTCCTGCAGATCATGGCGCACCCCGACGACGACCTGTACTTCATGAACCCCGACGCCGAGAACATCGCGAGAGCCGGTGTGCCCGTCGTCTCGGTCTACGTGACGGCCGGCGAGGCGGTCGGGCGGAACTGGATCGAGGGGATGCCGAAGACCAAGCCGGACAAGGCCGCGTACGCCTCCGCCCGGCACCAGGGGTTGCGCCAGGCGTACGCCGAGATGATCGGCATGGACAAGTTCTCGGCCTGGAAGAAGTCCGTCATGGACCTCCCCGGGGGCGTGAAGGCCGAGACCAACGAGCTGGGCGACGGGAAGCACACCGTCCGGCTGATCTTCCTGAACATCGCCATGCAGTCCGCGAACAACGTGCGCATCCCGCATCTGTGGGAGGACCCCCGCGCCGCCATGCAGAGCCTGGTCTCCACCGGCTCGCCCTGCACCACCACCAGCACCTACCGGCACAACACGCTGGTGGACGCGCTGGCCGCGATCATGGACCGGTTCCGGCCGACGGTGATCCACACCCTGGACCCGGACCCCGACTACCAGGTCCACGACGCCACCCACCCCAAGGACAACGACTACGGGGCGTGCTCGGACCACCGCGACCACACCCCGACCGCGCTGTTCTCCTGGAAGGCCATGTCCCAGTGGGCGGCCGACGCCACCAAGCGCGACGGCCGGGCCCCCCGCTTCACCACCACTGCCTTCCGCGGCTACTACAACCAGCGCTGGCCGCACAATCTGCCGCAGGACGTCGTGGACACCAAGCACCGCCTGGTCCAGGCGTACGGCGGGGACCCGTCCTGGGACTGCTCCAACGCCGCCGGCTGCGGTGACTACGGCCAGGGCGGCGACCGCCCGCTGAAGAACCGCAAGGGCTGGATCCGCTCCACCCACTACCGCTACCCCGGTGCGATGCCCGTGGCCGACACCGACAAGGCCGGGCGCCTGGAGGCGTACGGCGTGCTGGGCGCCCAGGCCGTGCGCTGGGTGGAGTCCTCCCCCGGCAGCGGCCGCTGGGGCGCGCCGCAGAACCTCGGCGGCGGCCCCCTCGCCCCCGCCCTCGCCTCGGTCAAGGACGCCGCCGGGCGCCGGCTGCTGTTCGCCCTGCGGTTCTCCGCCCTCGACAGCCGGGCCAACACCCGCGAGATCGCGGTCCTGGAGCAGCGCGAGCCCGGCGGTGCCTTCAAGGCCTGGACGGGCCTCGGCAACCCCGAGCGCAAGCCCGACCGGGGCCGCCGCGTCGGCATGCCGGCCGCGGTCGCCACCCCCGACGGGCGGGTCCACCTCTTCGTCCGCAACGCCGGCAAGGGCGTCTCCAGCCGGGTCCGCGAGGCCGACGGCCGGTGGGGGAAGTGGCAGAGCCTGCACGGCCAGGAGATCCAGGACGGCCTGACCGTCGTGCTGGACCGGGACAAGCGTGTGCACGTCTTCGGCGCGGGCCGCGACACCGTGCACCACTGGGCCCAGGACACCCCCTCCGGGCCGGTCCGCCACCAGCCGCTCACGGGCCTGCCGCAGCCCGGCGACCAGCCCGCGGCGGCCGTCGGCCCCGACGGCGGGCTGAACGTCGTCTACCGCACCCCGGCGGCCCGGGAACCGGTCGTCTACCGCTTCGTGCCCAGCGGCGGAGGCGGCCAGCAGGTCGCCGCCGAGCAGGTCAGCGGCACCGGTCTGGAGAACTTCGCGGGCTACGGGCCGATCGTCGCGCGGTCCGTGGCCGCCCGCGGCAAGGACACCGTCATGGTGCTGGGCCGGGCCGTGAGCGGCGAGATACAGCTCCAGGACGCGGCGGACCCCGGCTCCGAGCCGCGGCGCGCGACGGGCGGGCTCCTCCCCGTGGGCACGCCCTCGCTGCTCACGGACGCGGGACAGCAGCTGTGCGCGGTGGCCCTCGGCCCGGACGCCACCCCGTGGGTCTGGCGCGCGGGCCCCGCCGCCGGCGGCTGACCGACGCCTCCCGTGGCCGCCGCCCCCTGGGCCGAGGGTGACCTCGAGGGGCCGGCGGAGGTTCTCGTCCGTGTTCCCGCTGCCCGGCGTGGCGCGGGCGGGCCCAGCCTCCTGGGCACACGGACGAGAGGTGTCCAGAGGTGACCATGTCGCTCGATCCGGTGGCCGTGGGTGCGCGCGCGTCCTGGGGCGTGGTGCCCGACGCCGTGGTGGGCCCCGTGCCGACCGAGTCGGTCCGGGAATGCCTGGAGCACACCGCGGCGCGGGCGGGGAAGGAGGCGACACCGCTGGGCCCGGCCGCGGATCCCGTCGTCCCGGCCGGACCGGCCCGCCGCACCGCCGGGACGCTCGGCTCCACCGCCTTCCGCGAGGAGTACGGCGTGCGGTACGCGTACGCGGCGGGCGGCATGCACGGGGGCATCGGCCCGCCCGGCCTCGTCGTCCGGCTCGCCCGCGCCGGGATCCTCTCCTTCCTCGGCACCGGCGGCCTGACCCGCACCCAGATCGCCGCGGCGCTGCGCACCCTCGGAGACCGCCTCGGCCCCGCCGCGCCCTTCGGCGTCAACCTCACCCACCGCCCCTTCGACCCCACGGCGGAGGACGACGTGGTGGACGCGGCCCTGCACGCCGGGGTCCGCTTCCTGGAGGCGTCGGCCTACGTCCGGATCACCCCCGCCCTGGTGCGGTACCGGCTGCGCGGCGCGCGGGTCCTGGCCGACGGCCGCGCGCACGCCCCACGGAAGCTGCTGGCCAAGGTGACCCGCCCGGACGGCGCCCGGCTCTTCCTGGGGCCGGCACCGGCGCGGCTCGTGACCCGGCTCCGCACCGAAGGCGCCATCACGGCGGGGGAGGCCGCGGCGGCCCCGCTGCTGCCGATGGCCGACGACCTCTGCGCGACGGGCGACGCCGGCGGCTACACCGACATGGGCGTCCTGCCCGCCCTGCTGCCGTCCGTCATCCGGCTGCGCGATCGGTTCGCCCGCGCGTTCCCCGCGGCGGGGCGGGTCCGCGTCGGCGGGGGCGGCGGCATCGGCACCCCGGAGGCGGCGGCCGCGGCCTTCGTCCTCGGCGCCGACTTCGTCCTGACCGGCTCGGTCAACCTCTGCACCGTCGAGAGCGGCATCAGCGCCCGCGCGAAGGACCTGCTCCAGGGCCTGGACGTGCACGACACCACGTACGCGCCCCACGGCGACCTGTTCGAACTCGGCGGGCGCGCCCGGGTGGTGAAGAAGGGCGTCCTCTTCCCCGCCCGCGCCGACAGGCTGTACGACCTGTGGCGCCTCCACCCGTCCTGGGAGGCCGTCGCCCCGGCGGTCCGGCGCGACGTCGAGGAACGGTACTTCCGGGACACGTTCGACGCGGTGTACGCGCGGCTGCGCGCCGCCGCCCCGGGCGCCCCGGAGCCGGACGCGAAGCGGCGGATGGCCCTCGTCTTCCGCTGGTACTGCGACGGTGCCCTGCGTCTGGCGGTCGCGGGCGAGGCGGGCCGCGAGGTCGACTTCCAGATCCCCTGCGGCCCCGCGCTGGGCGCCTGCAACCAGTGGCTCCGCACGACGGGGCTCGGCGCCTGGCAGGACCGCCACGCGGACGAGGTGGCCCGCGCGATGCTGGAGGGGGCGGCGCCGGCCGTGGGGCCTTCGGCGCGCTGACCGCTGCGCCGTCAGCCGTGGCGGCCGAACACCGCCGCGTCGCGCACCGCGAGCTCACGCTCCTGGTGCCCCGCCGCGAGGGCCGCGCACAGGCGGGCGCGGGCGCGTTCGTCGACGATCGGCGGAAGGTCGATCACCCCTGTGCCGCGCCCGGGGTGTTCGCGCGTGACCGCGCGCACGAGGTCCCAGGCGGCGGACGGTGCGGGGGCGGACGGGTCCGTGGGCAGCGCGCCGCGCGTCAGGCACCGGACGGGCGCTTCGGGGGCGGTGTCGCCGAGCGCGTGGAGCAGGGCGCGCGTGCCGTCGACGGGGCCGTCGGCAGCGGTGGGACAGGACAGCGCACCGGCCAGCGGGCCGCGTTCGGCCAGGAGCCGGCGCAGACGGTCGGCGAGGTCGGCGCGGTCGGCGGACGCCTGGTGCACCGGGAAGGGCAGGACGTTCGCGCCGTGCCGCAGCAGGGCGCCCAGGAGCGGTTCGGTGAGGTCGTCGCCGGAGGTGCCTGTCGGCAGGGCGACGAGCCAGGTCCCGGACAGGGCGGCGGTCCCCGGGTCGGGCAGCGCTCGCCAGGCGTTCCGCTGCCTCAGCCGGCGTCGCCGCCACGTGGACACTGCCGACAGGACGACGTCCAGGGGCTCGTCGCCACGCAGGTCGAGGAGGCCGGCCAGGGCGTCGGGATCACCGCGTTCGACGGTGTCCGCAGGGGCTTCGACCCGCTGGAAGGCGTACGTCGGCAGGCCGAGGTACCGACCGGGGCTCACCGCTCGGCCGCCGCCCCCGTACAGCGCGTCCCAGTTCAGCGGCAGCCCCCGCACGTACGCCCGGCCGAGGGTCTCGGCCAGCGCGCGCGTCTGGGACGCACCGTCCACGGGTCCGTTCGGGCCGAAGTACGGGCCGTACGGACCGAGTTCCAGCACGTCGGCCGCGGGTGGGGGGCCCGCCTCGGCCCGGCGGAGCCAGTACGCGGGCGAGGCCGGCCCCTCGTCGGGTACGGCCCGGCCCGTGCCGGACACCAGAGGGATCGTTTGCGCCCGGTAGGTCAGACGCCCGGTCACCCGCTCGAACTCCTCCGGCGGTGCCCCGGCCACCAGCCGCCCGTGTGCCACGGCCAGCGCGGCCGCGTCGGGCAGGTCGAGCACGCCCGCGGCATGGGCGGCGGCCACGGCGCCGACCGCGGTTCCGGTGAGCCGGTCCGGCCGCAGGCCCAGGTGGTCCAGCAGCCGGAACGTCGCGACCTGGACGGCGAAGAGCGCCGGGTGGCCGTACTCGGGCTTTTCCAGCAGCACCGGCTCGTACCAGACGACGTCCCGCATCGGGCGTCCCAGGGAGGCGTCCAGCAGCTCGACCGTCTCGTCGAACGCCTCGGCGTACGGGCCGAACGCGCGGTAGAGGCCCCGCCCGAACACGGGCCTGCGGCCGTCGTGCGCGGCGAAACGCAGGGTCGGCGGGGTGGGACCGGTCGCCTCCCCGCGCATGAGGGCGGCGCTGTCCTCGCCGTCGGCCAAGGCCGTGAGCGCGTCGAGGAGTTCCTCGCGGCCGTCCACGACGAGGGCCGCGCGGTGGGCGAAGGCCGTACGGGTCGTGGCCAGGGCGTGGGCGACCGCCGCCGGGGCGAGGCCGGGGTGTTGCCTCAGGTGCGCCCGGAGCCTGTGGGCCTGGGCCCGTAGCGCGTCGGTGGACGCGGCCGACACCACGCACACCGTCGACGGCATCCCGGGCCGACCGCCGGGGGCGGGCGCGGCGGGCGCGGTACCGGCTGGGGCCTCGCCGAGGACCACGCGGGCGTGCGTCCCGTCCGCGCCGAGGGCGGAGACGCGCGGCGCGGGCGGGTGCGTCGGCGCGCCCTCCCGCAAGGACCGCACCGACGCGATGAGCCCGGCCAGGCCCGGGTCACCGGGCCGGTCCCCTTCTCCTGCCGCGCCCCGGCCGGCCGCGCTGTCCGTCACGAGGGCCAGTACGGGGTGGCCGTGGCGGCGGGCGTCGGAGAGGCGTTGCAGGACGAGCACCGCGCAGCCCGCGTCGGTCACCTCGGCCGCCAGAGCGAGCCCGCTCTCGTGGCGGCGCAGGGACTGGACCGCCAGGTGCGGCACCGTCAGGGCGGGCGTGTCCGTCGTGTCGAGGGTGACCGCCGGGCCGTGGAAGCCGTACGTGGCGGAGATCCGGCCCGCGTCGGTGCCGGGGGCGCGGTGGGTGCGGCCGACGAAGACGCCCACATGGCCGCCCGCGCCGGACCAGTCCGCCGGGAGGATTCCGGCGGACTCGAACGCCTCCCAGGCGGTCTCCGCGAGCCGTCCGGCGGACGGCTCCTCGAAGAACTCCGGGTCGAAGGCGAGCGTGCCTGCCGTCGCCACGGCCACGATCGCGACGGGGTCTTCCGTGTCCTGCCCGGCCACCGGCGCGGGAGGGGCCGAGGTTAGGGCCGGGGCCGGTTCGGGGAGCTGGGAGAGCAGGTACCGGCTCAGTTCCTGGGGTGTGGGGTGGTCGAAGACCAGCGTCGCGGGCAGCCGCAGGCCGGTGTCGGTGGCGAGGCGGTTGCGCAGTTCGACCGAGGTGAGCGAGCCGACGCCCAGTTCCTGGAAGGTGCGTACGGCCTCGACGGCGTGCAGCGACGCGAAGCCGAGGGCCGTGGCCGTGCGGTCGCGGACGAGGTCCAGGACCGCCCGTTCGCGCTCGGCGCCAGGCAGTGCGGCCAGCCGGTCCGCCCATGCGGGCCCGTCGTGCTGTGCGGCCCGCCGCGCGGACGGCTTCACCAGCCCGCGCAGCAGGGGCGGCACGTCGTGCGCGGCGAGGGCGCGGAGGTCCAGCCGCACGGGCACGAGCGCGGCGTCGCCGGTCGCCTGCGCGGCGTCGAACAGCGCGAGCCCGTCCTCGGTGGCCAGCGGCAGGAACCCGGTACGGGCCATCCGGTCGCGGGCGGCCCCGGCCGGGCCGCCGGTCATCTCGCTGATCTCCTCCCACAGCCCCCAGGCGAGGGCGGTGGCGGCGAGTCCGTGCGCGTGGCGGTGGCGGGCCAAGGCGTCGAGGAAGGCGTTCGCGGCGGCGTAGCCGGCCTGGGCGGGCCCGCCCAGCACGCCGGACACGGAGGAGAACAGCACGAACGCGGACAGCTCGATACCGAGTTCACGCGTCAGCTCGTGCAGGTGCACGGCGGCGTCGACCTTCGGCCGCAGCACGCGGTCGAGCCGCTCGGGGGTGAGCAAGACGAACACGCCGTCGTCGAGGACACCGGCGGCGTGCACGATCCCGGTCAGCGGACGCGCCTCGGGCACCCCCACGAGGAGCTCCCGCAGGGCGGCCCGGTCGGCGACGTCGCAGGCGACGACCGACACGTCCGCGCCGAGCCGGGTCAGCTCGTCCGCCAGCTCCGCCACGCCGGGCGCGCTCGGCCCCCGCCGCCCGGCCAGGAGAAGGTGCCGGACGCCGTGCTCGCGGACGAGGTGCCGGGCGACGAGCCCGCCGAGAGTGCCGGTGGCACCGGTGATCAACACCGTGCCGGTGGGATCCCAGACGGCTCGCCCGGCCCGCGCACCCGGGGGCTGCGCGACGCCCGCGCCTTGGGCGTCGACATCACCCGACCGGGCCGCGCGTCCGACGGCCGGACCGGACGGCGCGGGAAGCCCACCGGACTTCGCACGCCGGGTAGGCGTCGCACCCGGGCGTTGGGCGTGGGCGCCGCCCGGCCAGGCCGCGCGCCCAGCGGCCACATCGGACCCGTCCGACGGCACGGCACCGCCGCCCGGCCGTTCCGGTCGCGCGGCGGCGACCCCGTCGGGCCCCACGACCACGCCTTGCGCGGCGACATCACCCGATCGCGCCGCGCGCCCAGCGGCCGTGCCGGAGGCCGCGGTGTTCACCCGTACCAGGCGCGGCACCCACAGCGACCCGTCGGCCGTCAGGGCCAGTTGGGGTTCGCCCGACGCCAGGGCCGCCGGGAGGCCAGCCAAGGGGATGCCCGAAGGGGCATCCGGCTCCGGGAGGTCCAGGAGGACGAAGCGGCCCGGGTGTTCGGACTGGGCGGAGCGGATCAGCCCCCAGAGGGCCGCGTGCGCCGGGCCGGTCGGGCCGGCGCCCGCCGCGCCCCGGGTGACCAGTACGAGCCGCGACCGCGCGAAGCGGTCCTCGGCCAGCCAGCCCTGGGCCAGGGACAGGGCCCGGTGCGCCGCCGTGCGGGCGGTGGCCGCGAGGGCCTCGGCGGGGCGCGGGAAGAAGGGGACGAGCACCAGGCCGGGCGGCGGCGCGGCGGCCAGTGAGGCGAGGTCGCCGTGGACCCGTACCCGTGAGCCGTTCGCTTCCAACGCCTCGGCCAGCGCCGGGCCGTCCGGGCCGAGGACCGTCCACGGCACGCTCCGCGCCACCGGTTCCGCCGGAAGGGGGACCGGGAGGGGCGTCCACTCGACACGGAGGAGTGGAGTCTCCCGCGCCCCGGCGGCGCCGAGGGTTCCTTCCGGCAGGTGGCGTACGACGAGGGAGTCCACCGTCGCCACCGGGCCGCCGGCCGCGTCGTGGAGGTGCAGGCGCACCCCGCCCGCCCCGGCCGTCAGCCGGACGCGCAGGGCGCCCGCGCCCGAGGCGTGCAGGGCGACACCGCGCCAGGCGAAGGGCAGCCGGGGCCTTCCCCCGGGTTCGCCGCCCGTTCCGGACAGGCCCAGGGCCAACGGGTGCAGCGCGGCGTCGAGCAGGGCCGGGTGCAGGCGGTACGCGGTGGCGTCCGGTTCCGTGCCGGGCGGCAGGGCGACCTCCGCGAGCAGGTCGGCGCCGTGCCGCCACACGGCCCGTACGCCGCGGAACGCCGGCCCGTACTCCAGTCCGGCCGCGGACATGGCGGCGTAGACGTCCTCCGGCCGCAGTTCCTCGGCGCCTTCCGGCGGCCACTCCCCCGCCGCGGGCGGGGCCGTCGGGGCGCCGGTGGCCAGCACGCCGGTGGCGTGCCGGACCCAGGCGTCCGCGCCCGCTTCGTCCGCCTGGGAGTGCACGGCCAGCGGGCGGCGGCCGCCCTCGTCGGGTTCGCCGACCGTCACCTGGAGCCGCACCCCGCCGGTGGGGAGGATCAGCGGCGCCCGGAGCGTGAGTTCCTCCAGGACGTCGCAGCCCGCCTCGCCCCCGGCCCGGAGGGCCAGTTCGACGAAGGCGGTGCCGGGCAGCAGCACCGTGCCGTCCACGGTGTGGTCGGCGAGCCAGGGGTGGGTGCGGAGCGAGAGGCGGCCGGTCAGCAGCAGCCCGGCGGTGTCGGCGAGCGTGACGGCCGCGCCCAGCAGGGGGTGGGCGGCGGCGCGCAGCCCGAGGTGGGCGGCGTCGGTGCCGGGGGCCGGGCGCGTCGCCCAGTACCGCTCGCGCTGGAAGGCGTACGTGGGCAGTTCCACGGCCCGCGCGCCCGTGCCGGCGAAGGCGGCGGCCCAGTCCGGGGCCGGTCCCCCACGGGCGTGCGCCCGCGCGAGCGCGGTCAGGGGGGTGTCCGGCACGGCCGTACCGACGACGGCCGCCGTGTCCGCCCCTCCCCCGAGCTCCGCCAGCCCGGCCAGCAGTTCCCGGCGGCCGGTCCCCAGCACCACCGCCCGGCACGCGAAGACGGAACGGGTCGTCGCCAGCGCGTACGCCACGTCGAGCGGGCGCAGCGCGGGGCGGTCCAAGGCCCAGGTGCGCAGCCGGGCGGCCTGGTCGCGGAGGGCCTCGTGGGTGCGGGCGGAGAGGACCCAGGGCAGGGGTCCGCGCGGGGTGTCCGACGGCGGTTCCCCTTCCGGCTCCTCCGCCGCCTCCTCGATGATCACGTGGGCGTTCGTGCCGCTCAGCCCGAACGCCGAGACGGCGGCCCGCCGCACCTCACCGGCCGTGCCCGGCCACGGCACGGGCTCGGTCAGCAGCCGCACGTCGCCCGCCGACCAGTCGACGTGCGGGGTGGGTTCGTCGACGTGCAGGGTGCGCGGCAGCAGCCCGTTGCGCAGGGCCATGACCGTCTTGATGACGCCCGCGACACCGGCGGCCGCCTGGCTGTGGCCGAGGTTCGACTTGACCGACCCCAGCCACAACGGCCGCCCCGGTGCCCGGCCTTGTCCGTAGGCCGCCAGCAGCGCCTGTGCCTCGATCGGGTCGCCGAGCCGGGTGCCGGTGCCGTGCGCCTCGACGGCGTCGACCCGGTCGGCGGACAGGCCCGCGTCGGCCAGCGCGTCGCGGATGACGCGCTGCTGGGACGGGCCGCTGGGCGCGGTCAGCCCGTTGCTGGCGCCGTCCTGGTTGACGGCGCTGCCGCGGACGACCGCGAGGACCCGGTGGCCGTTGCGGCGTGCGTCGGAGAGCCGCTCGACGAGGAGCACGCCGACGCCCTCGGCCCAGCCCGTGCCGTCGGCCGCGGCCGCGAAGGACTTGCAGCGCCCGTCCGCCGCCAGCCCCCGCTGCCTGCCGAACTCCACGAACGTCTCCGGCGTCGCCATGACCGTGACCCCGCCGGCCAGCGCCAGCGCGCACTCGCCGCGGCGCAGCGCGTGCACGGCCAGGTGCAGCGCCACCAGCGACGACGAGCACGCCGTGTCCACGGTGACGGCCGGGCCCTCCAGGCCCAGGGCGTACGAGACCCGCCCGGAGACGACGCTGCCGGCCGCGCCGGCCCCGGCGTAGTCGTGGTACATCACGCCCGCGAAGACGCCGGTGCGGCTGCCGCGCAGGGTGTGCGGGTCGATGCCCGCGCGTTCGACGGCCTCCCAGGCGGTCTCCAGGAAGAGCCGCTGCTGCGGGTCGGTGGCGCGGGCCTCGCGCGGCGACATGGCGAAGAACCCGGCGTCGAACCCGGCAGCGTCGTGCAGGAACCCGCCCTCCCGGGCGGGGGTGCTGCCCTCGTTCCCGGGGTCCGGTGCGTACAGCGCCTCGATGTCCCAGCCCCGGTCCTCGGGGAAGGCGGTGACGCCGTCGGCGCCGGTGGCGACGAGCCGCCAGAGGTCCTCGGGCGTGCCGACGCCTCCGGGGTAGCGGCAGCCCATGCCGACGATGGCGATGGGCTCCCGGCCGCGCTCGTCGTTCTCCCCGGCGGGCCCGGCGGCCCTTCCCCCGCTTCCGAGCTCGCCGCGCAGATACTCCACCAGCGCGTCGGGGGTGGGGTGGTCGAAGGTCAGCGTGGCGGGGAGGCGCGGGCCGCCCAGGGCGCGTTCCAGCCGGTTGCGGAACTCCACCGAGGTGAGCGAGTCGAAGCCCAGCTCGGCGAACGGCCGGTCCGACTCGATCGCACCGGCGTCCGCGTGGCCGAGCACGGCCGCGATCTGGGCGCGCACGCACTGCGCCAGCGCCTCCTGTCCCTGCCCGGGCCCGGGCAGGGACAGGAGGCGGGCGGGGGCGGGCTTCCGGACCGGGCCGCGCAGTGGCGGCGGCACGGGCCCCGCGCCCGTACCCGCCGCCGACGGGTCGAGGGCGATCGCCACGAGGTGCGCCCGGCCGGACGCGGCCGCCGCGTCGAGCAGCCGCAGGCCCTCACGGGCGGACAGCGCGGTGACGCCCGTACGGTCCATGCGACGGCGGCCGGCTCCGTCGAGCGTGCCGCCCATGCCGCCCGCCGTGTCGTCGGCGCCCTCCCACAGGCCCCAGGAGAGCGAGAGACCGGCCAGGCCCCG
The DNA here is from genome assembly GCF_014203545.1 of Streptomyces netropsis. Classification (GTDB taxonomy): domain Bacteria; phylum Actinomycetota; class Actinomycetes; order Streptomycetales; family Streptomycetaceae; genus Streptomyces; species Streptomyces netropsis. Next base: position 137,306 of record NZ_JACHJG010000005.1, on the reverse strand, counting down.
GGCGCGGCGGTGGTGGGCCAGCGCGTCCAGGAAGGTGTTGGCGGCGGCGTAGTTGGCCTGCCCCGGGCCGCCGATGACGCCCGCGACGGAGGAGAACAGCACGAAGGCGGACAGGTCCAGGTGGCGGGTCAGCTCGTGCAGGTTCCACGCCGCGTCCGCCTTCGGCCGCAGCACGGCGTCCAGGCGGGCGGGGGTCAGCTCGCCCAGCACACCGTCGTCGAGCACACCGGCGGCGTGCACGACGGCGGTCAGCGGGCGCTCCGCCGGGACCCGGGCGAGCGCACCGGCCAGCGCCTCCCGGTCGGCGGCGTCGCACGCCACGGTGGTGACGTGCGCGCCGAGCCCGGCCAGCTCGGCTTCGAGCGCCTCGGCCCCGGGCGCCCGCGCTCCACGGCGGCTGAGCAACAGCAGTCCCCGCACGCCGTGTACGGCCACCAGATGCCGGGCGACGAGCCCGCCGAGCGCGCCGGACGCGCCGGTGACCAGGACGGTGCCGGGACCGGCCCAGCCGGTGTCCGGAGCCGCCCCGCCGGACGCGAGGGCGGTCCCGATCGGCTCGTCCGGCAGCTCGGAGCCACTCGCCCCGGCGGCCGTCGCGTCCGCTGCGCCCGGGCGCGGCGGCCCGGCGGAACCGCCCGCAGTCGGTGGGGCGGCGCCGGGCCCACCCGGCGCGCGGGCGCCACGTGCGGCCGTCCCCGCGCCCTCCGGGCCGGGCCCGGTGACGTCCGCTCCCGGCCCGGCCGACCGGACGCCGTCCGCGACCGCGCCGGGCGTAACGGCGGAGGCATCCGCCCCCGGCCCCGGGGCCACGCGGGCCAGGCGCGGTACGTGTACGACACCCGCGCGTACGGCCAGTTGGGGTTCGTCCGACGTGAGGGCGGAGAGCAGGGCGCGGGCGGTGTCCGGGGTGGTGTCCTCCACGTCCACGAGGACGAAGCGGTCCGGGTGCTCCGATTGGGCCGAGCGCAGCAGGCCCCAGACCGCCGCGTGTCCCGGGTCGTCCACCCGGTCCCCGGTGGCGACGGCCATCGCGCCCCGGGTCAGGAACACCAGCCGGGACCGCGCGAAGCGGTCGTCGCCCGACCATGCCCGGGCGAGCGCCAGCGCCCACCGCACCGCCGCGCGGGCCGCCTCCCCGCCGGGTGTCGCCGTCGCGGCGCACGGGACGAACACCAGCTCCGGGACCGTCCCCGAGGCCGCGAGCGCGGCCGGGTCGGCGGCGGACACGACCGTCCCGCCCGCCGCCGACAGCGCGGCGGACACCGCCGGAACGTCGCCGAGGACCGCGCAACGCCGCCCGGCCGTACCGGCGGCGGTGGCGGGCAGTTCCACCCAGTCGACCTGGAACAGCGAGCCGCCGCCCGTACTCGCCGGCAGCGGCCGCAGGGCCAGGGACTCGACGGTGACCACGGGAACGCCCGTGGCATCCGTTGCCTCCAGGGACACGATGTCGGTCCCCGCCGGGGAGATCCGTACCCGCAGCCCGGACACGCCGGGAGCCGCGTGCAGCCGGACCCCGCTCCACGCGAACGGGAGGTACGGCGTGCCGGGCGTCGCGAGGAAGTCCCCGAAGGCGATCGCGTGCAGCACGGCGTCCAACAGGGCCGGGTGCACCCCGAAGCCCCCGGACGGCACGGCACCGGGCAACGCGACCTCGGCGTACACGTCCCGGCCCTGCCGCCACACGGCCCGCAGGCCCTGGAACGACGGGCCGTAGCCGAGCCCCGCCCGGGCCGACCGCTCGTACGTCCCCGCGACCGGCACGGCCCGGGCGCCGACGGGCGGCCACGCCGCGTGGCCGGTGGGAGGCCGTGCGGCCGCTGCCCGCCCGGCGGCGAACACACCGGTGGCGTGCCGCGTCCACGGCGTGCCGCCCGGGGCGTCCTCCGGCCGCGAGTGGACGGCGAAGGCCCGTCGGCCCGTGGCGTCGGCGGTGTCCACCGAGACGCGCAGGGCGGCGGCCGGATCCGGCCCGGGCAGGGCGAGGGGGACGGACAGGGTCAGCTCCTCGACCACGGGCACGCCCATGCGGTGGGCGATGTGCGAGGTGAGGTCCACGAAGGCGGTACCGGGCAGGAGCACCGAACCGGCGATCACGTGATCGGCGAGCCAAGGGTGGTCCGCCAAGGCCAGCCGCGCCGTGAAGACGTGCCCTTCGGGCCGTTCGACGGCCGCCCCGACCAGGGCGTGGTCCGGCGCGGGCGGCGCCGCCGGCCCGGACAGCCGGGCGGCCAGCGAGGCCAGCGTCGAGGCGCCGTCGAGGAAGGGGGCGAGGAAGGAGGGGGACCGCTCGGCTCCCAGCTCCGCCGCCGTCCGCCGCGCGAACATCGCCAAGGTCGGGTAGTCCAGTCCCAGTTCGGCGAACGTCTCGGTCGTGGTCACCGCCGCGGCGCCCACACCGAGCAGCTCCCGCAGGACGCCCGCCAGCCGCGCCTCGATGAGTCCGGGCGCCCCCTGCGGGACCCGCCGCCCGACATCCGTGGGATCACTCAAGACGCGCCCTGCCCGCCGTCGAACCGCTCCCCCACCCGTACCCGGTACCGCTCCCTCGCGAAGGGGCGCGTCGGCGCCGGGGCGCTGCACGGCGCGGCGTGGGGGCGCTCCTCGCTCTTCGCGGAGAGGACGAACACCCCGGGCCCGACGTCCGCCGCGCGGCGGGGGTCCTCGACGTACTCCTCCACCACCGCGTGCGCGTCCATGCCACCCAGCCCGAACGCGCTCACCCCGGCCCGGCGGGGCATCTCCGCGCCCCGCCCGCCACGCATGCCCGCCGTGCCGACCACGGCGACGGCACTGTCACCGCTCCCGCACGGGCGCGGTGCACGGGCCGTCACCACGGTCGGGCGGTGGCCGTCACGGGCGCGGGCGCCACCGGCCGCGCTTCATGGGTGCGCAGCTCGCCGCCCAGGCCCAGCCGCTCCAGGAGGATCTCCTCGGCGGGCAGGGCGAGCACCTGTGCCTCCGGTCCGGCCAGGGCGCGCAGGACGGTGTCCCAGCCTTCGCGCGGCGATATGGAGCGGAAGCCCTGCCGGGTCAGCCGCGCGCGGTGGACCTCGCCCGCGACGGCGCCGACCGTGCCCCAGTAACCCCAGTCGATGCTGCGCACGGGGAACGGCATCCGCTGGTCCAGGGCGTGCGCATAGGCGTCCTGGAACGTCGACGCGGCGGCGTAGCCGGCGAGGCCGGGGTCGCCGAGGAAGGACTGCGCGGAGGAGAAGAACAGCAGGAAGTCCAGCGGTTCGGCGGCGAAGACCGAGGCCAGCGCGACACTGACCCCGGTCTTGGCGGCGAGACCGGCGCGCAGGGCGCTCTCGTCGAGGTTGCGGACCAGGGCGGCGGCGGTGTGGTCCAGCGCCGAGTGGAACACACCGTGCACGGGCCCGAACCGCTCGTGGACCAGGGCGAGCCCGGCCCGCAGGCCGTCCTCGTCGGAGGCGTCGGCCCGTACGTACAGCAGCCGCGAGCCGTCGGGGTCGGCGTCGGCGATCCGGCGTCGGCGGTCCTCGTCCAGCGGGGAGCGGCCGATCAGGGCCACCCGTGCGCCGTGGTCGCGGGCCAGGAAGCGGGCCGTCTCCAGACCGATGCCGCCCGCGCCGCCGACGACGGCGTACGTGCCGCCGGTGCGGATCGCGGCGGCGTCGGCGGCCGGGAGGGTGACCGGGCGCAGCGCCTGCCGGTGGCGCACGCCGTCGCGGTGGGCGACGCGGACGCCGCGTTCGGCCGGTTCGGCGGTGACGAGGGCGGCGAGTTCGTGCCGGCGGGGGTCGCCGGGTCCGGGGAGGCGGCCGTCGAGGCCGAGGTCGACGACGGGGACGCTCCAGCGCCGGTGCTCGTTCTCCAGCACCCGGGCCATGCCGGCCAGGGCCGCCGCGTACGGGTTCGCGACCCGGCCGCCCGCGACCGGCCAGGCGTCGTTCGTGACGACCTTCCAGCCGGTCTCCCGCGTGGCGGCCGACGGGATCACGAGGTGCCTGGCACAGCGGAACAGTGCCCGTACGCCGCTCTCCTCGGCCCGGTCCAGCTCCGCCGTGGAGTCCTTCGCGGCGTCGCGCAGCCCGCCGAGGAAGTAGACGGTGCGGGGCCTCGGGAGCGTGTCGCGCAGGGCGGCCGGAGCCTCGGGGGCCGCGGCGTCGAGCTCCCAGCGGCCGGGGGCCGACTGCCGGGTGACCGTGCCCAGTTCGACGTGGACGATGTCGTCGGTGTCGTGCCGCGCGGCGATCGCGTCGGCCAGGGGCCGCCCGGCGGGGGTGTACAGGATCAGCACCGGGCCCGCGGGGGTGTCGTGGGCGGTGGCCGTCAGAGGGGCGGGCTGCCAGGTGCAGGTGTACGTGAACTCGGCCGTGCGTAACGGGGCCGCCTCGTCCTCCGGTGCGCCGGCGGCTTCGGGCCGGCGCGGGGCGGGCGCGGTGCTGGCCGTGTCGGGCAGGACGGGCGGCAGCCGATCGTCCCCGGCGTCGCGCACTTCCGTGACCGGACGCCGGGTGCCCTCACCGAGGAACTCCCCGCGCGGACCCCCGGGTCCGCCGAACAGCCGCCTCCCGGACAACCCGCCCGCCGCCGGTCGCGGCAGCGCGGGGCGCACGTTCCTGGAACCCACGATTTCCCCCTTGATGACCTGTCACCGCGTCCATGGCGGGGCGCGCGGCACGCCGGCCCTCCCCCGATGGCATTCGACCAGAGAAAGCACCCCGGAAAACCCCTGATCCCGGTTCCCGTGGGCGCTCAGCCGGGGGTGTTCCGCAGCCCCGGCCCGCGCACACCGCGCCCCGCCGCAGGCGTTGACCACGGCTTCCTTCCGCGTCCGGCCCCGGAGGAAGGGGCCATCACGCTCGTTCGGGGGGCAGGGCCGCGAAGGCACGTCGCTCGTTGGACGGAAACGGTCGGCGACGGACGGGCCGAGAGCCCCCGGCCTCACCCCGCCGTGGGGGCGGGCCGGGCGGCGCCGTTCGGCAGCAGCACGTCCGAGATCACGTCGATGACCTCGGACCGGTTCGGCTCGAGGAAGAAGTGCCCACCCGGGTGGATCCGCAGCTCGAACCCCCCGGTGGTGTGCGCTTCCCAGGCCCCGGCCTCCTCGATGGTGGTTTCCGGGTCGCGGTCGCCGACCAGCGCGGTCAGCGGGCAGCCGACGGCCGCCCCGGGCTCGCCCCGGTAGGAGCCCGCCACCCGGTAGTCGGCCCGGACCACCGGCAGGAGGATCCGCAGCAGCGCGGCGTCCGCCAGGACGGCCGCGTCCGTGCCGCCGAGCCGCCGCAGCTCCGCCACGACCTCCTCGTCGGTGGGCGCCTCGGCGCCGAGGCGCTCGCGGTGCCGGGAGGGGGCCCGTCGGCCCGAGACGAAGAGGGCGACGGGGGCCCGGCCGCGCTCCTCCAGGCGGCGCGCCACCTCGAACGCGATCGCACCCCCCATGCTGTGCCCGAACAGCGCCACCGGACGGCCGGGCCGGGGCGCGAGCGCGTCCGTCACCGCGTCCGCCAGCTCGGCGACGGTGCGGCCCGGCGCCTCCCAGCGGCGGTCCTGCCGGCCGGGGTACTGCACGGCCAGCACCTCGACCGCCGGGGAGAGCGCCTCGGAGAAGCCGGCGTACGTGCTCGCCGACCCTCCGGCGTGCGGGAGGCACACCAGGGAGACCGCACTGTCCGGCGAGGGACGGAAACGCCGGATCCACAGCTCGTCGTCCTCGTTCCGGATGGTCAAGGCGTCAGTCCAATCCCGCCGCGGCTCCCCGGCGTACGTCGGCGCCACCTTGCCAGAACGAAGCACCCGGCCGGGACACGGAGCCCGGGCACGAAAAAAGGCGGGCCCCGCACATCGAATGATGTGCGGGGCCCGCCCAGATCCTTCGGTAACACTCGGCCCGGAGGCCGCGTGATTACTTGTTGATCTTGACGACCTGGCCGGCGCCGACGGTGCGGCCACCCTCACGGATGGTGAAGCGCAGGCCCTCCTCCATCGCGACAGGCTGGATCAGGTTGACGGTCATCTCGGCGTTGTCGCCGGGCATGACCATCTCCGTGCCCTCCTTGAGGGTCACAACACCGGTCACGTCAGTCGTACGGAAGTAGAACTGCGGACGGTAGTTGTTGAAGAACGGGGTGTGACGGCCACCCTCGTCCTTCGACAGGATGTACGCCGTGGCCTCGAACTCGGTGTGCGGCGTGACCGTACCGGGCTTGATGATGCACTGGCCGCGCTCGACGTCCTCGCGCTTGATGCCACGGAGGAGCAGACCGACGTTCTCACCGGCCTGGCCCTCGTCGAGCAGCTTGCGGAACATCTCGATACCGGTGACCGTGGTGGTGGTCTTCTCGGTCTTGATGCCGATGATGTCGACGGTCTCGTTGACCTTGAGGACACCACGCTCGATACGACCGGTGACGACGGTGCCACGACCGGTGATCGTGAAGACGTCCTCGATCGGCATGAGGAACGGCTTGTCGACGTCACGCTCGGGCTGCGGGATGTTCTCGTCCACGGCCTTCATGAGGCCGAGGAGCTTCTCGCCCCACTCCTTGTCGCCCTCGAGCGCCTTGAGAGCCGAGACCTGGACGACGGGGCAGTTGTCGCCGTCGAACTCGTACTCGGAGAGGAGCTCACGGACCTCGAGCTCGACGAGCTCCATGATCTCCTCGTCGTCCACCATGTCGGCCTTGTTCAGGGCGACAACGATGTACGGAACGCCGGACTGGCGGGCCAGGAGCACGTGCTCCTTGGTCTGCGGCATCGGACCGTCGGTCGCGGCGACCACGAGGATCGCGCCGTCCATCTGGGCGGCACCGGTGATCATGTTCTTGATGTAGTCCGCGTGACCCGGGCAGTCGACGTGGGCGTAGTGACGCGACTCGGTCTGGTACTCAACGTGAGCGATCGAGATCGTGATACCGCGCTGACGCTCTTCCGGCGCCTTGTCGATCTCGTCGAACGGCGTGAAGGGGTTCAGGTCCGGGTACGCGTCGTGCAGCACCTTGGTGATCGCCGCGGTAAGAGTGGTCTTACCGTGGTCGACGTGACCGATGGTGCCGATGTTGACGTGCGGCTTAGTCCGCTCGAACTTCGCCTTCGCCACTGTTCCTCCTACGGAGTGGTTCTGTACGCCTTACTTCAACGGCGCCAGGTGATCTTTGCTGGGGTGCCGTCCGCCGGGGCATCCGCTGCATTCCTGCGGATTGCTGCGGTATGCCCCGACAGTCGGTGTAAAGCCTAAAGCGTGAGCTTCGCGTGCGAAGACGCGGAGTTACTCGCCCTTGGCCTTCGCGATGATCTCCTCGGCGACGTTCCGCGGAACCTCGGCGTAGGAGTCGAACTGCATCGAGTAGCTTGCGCGACCCGAGGTCTTGCTGCGGAGGTCTCCGACGTAGCCGAACATCTCCGACAGCGGAACCAGGCCCTTGACGAGCTTGGCGCCGTGACGGTCCTCCATGGCCTGGATCTGGCCACGGCGGGAGTTGATGTCACCGATGACGTCACCCATGTAGTCCTCGGGGGTGGTGACCTCGACCGACATCATCGGCTCGAGAAGAGCCGGGGACGCCTTGCGAGCACCCTCCTTGAACGCCATGGAACCGGCGATCTTGAAGGCGAGTTCGGACGAGTCGACGTCGTGGTAGGCGCCGTCGAGCAGCGTCACCTTGACACCGGTCAGCGGGTAGCCGGCCAGCACGCCGAACTCCATGGCCTCCTGGCAACCCGCGTCCACGGACGGGATGTACTCCCGCGGGATACGGCCACCGGTGACCTTGTTCTCGAACTCGTAGCCGTCGCCCTCGAGGGGCTCGATGGCCATCTGCACCTTCGCGAACTGGCCGGAACCACCAGTCTGCTTCTTGTGCGTGTAGTCGATACGCTCGACGGCCTTGCGGATCGTCTCGCGGTACGCGACCTGCGGCTTGCCGACGTTCGCCTCGACGCGGAACTCACGGCGCATACGGTCGACCAGCACGTCGAGGTGCAGCTCGCCCATACCCGCGATGATGGTCTGGCCCGTCTCCTCGTCCGTGTGGACCTGGAAGGACGGGTCCTCCTCGGCGAGACGCTGGATGGCGACACCCAGCTTCTCCTGGTCGCCCTTGGACTTCGGCTCGATGGCGACCTGGATCACCGGGGCCGGGAAGTCCATGGACTCGAGGATGACCGGCTTGCCCGCGTCACAGAGGGTCTCACCGGTGGTGGTCTGCTTCAGACCCATGACGGCGACGATGTCACCGGCACCCACCGACTCGATCTCCTCACGCTTGTTCGCGTGCATGCGGTAGATCTTGCCGATGCGCTCCTTCTTGCCCTTCACGGAGTTCTGCACCTGGGTGCCGGTCTCCATGCGGCCCGAGTAAACCCGGACGAAGGTGAGCTTGCCGAGGTGCGGGTCGCTCATGATCTTGAAGGCAAGACCGGCGAACGGCTCGTCGTCGGAAGGCTTGCGCTTCACGACCTCGTCGGGGTTGTTGACGGCGTGACCCTCAACAGCCTCGATGTCGAGCGGCGACGGCAGGTAGCGCACGACCGCGTCGAGCAGGGGCTGGACGCCCTTGTTCTTGAACGCGGTGCCACAGAACACCGGGGTGACGGTGACGGAGTCGGCGCTGCCACGCGAGGCCAGCGTGATGCGGCGGATGGCCGCCATCAGCTGCTCCTCGGTGGGCTCCTGGCCCTCGAGGAAGAGCTCCATCATGGCGTCGTCGTGCTCGGCGACACCCTCGAGGAGCTTGCCGCGCCATTCCTCGGCGGCCTCGGTGTGCGTGGCCGGGATGTCGACGACGTCGTACATCTCGCCCTTGGCGGCCTCGGCGGACCAGACCAGAGCCTTCATCTGGACGAGGTCGACCACGCCCTTGAAGTCGGCTTCGGCACCGATCGGCAGCTGCATGACCAGCGGCACCGCACCGAGGCGGTCGACGATCATGTCGACGCAGCGGTGGAACTCGGCGCCGGTGCGGTCGAGCTTGTTGACGAAGCAGATACGCGGCACGCCGTAGCGGTCCGCCTGACGCCAAACGGTCTCGGACTGCGGCTCAACACCGGCGACGCCGTCGAACACCGTCACGGCACCGTCGAGGACGCGCAGCGAACGCTCCACCTCGACGGTGAAGTCGACGTGGCCCGGCGTGTCGATGATGTTGATCGTGTGATCGACGTCGTTCAGCGGCCAGTGGCAGGTCGTCGCGGCAGACGTGATCGTGATGCCGCGCTCCTGCTCCTGCTCCATCCAGTCCATCGTGGCAGCGCCGTCGTGGACTTCACCGATCTTGTACGAAACACCGGTGTAGAACAGGATCCGCTCGGTGGTGGTCGTCTTGCCCGCGTCGATGTGGGCCATGATCCCGATGTTGCGGACCTTGGCCAGGTCAAGCGAAGTGGTGGCCATATGGCTCAGTCTTCTCTCGGTCTCGATGTGGGTAGCGACTACCAGCGGTAGTGCGCGAAGGCCTTGTTGGACTCGGCCATCTTGTGCGTGTCCTCACGCTTCTTGACCGAAGCGCCGAGACCGTTGGAGGCGTCCAGGAGCTCGTTCATGAGGCGCTCGGTCATGGTCTTCTCGCGACGGGCGCGGGAGTAACCGACGAGCCAGCGCAGCGCCAGGGTGGAGGCGCGGCCCGGACGGACCTCGACCGGCACCTGGTAGGTGGCGCCACCGACACGGCGGGACTTGACCTCGAGGGCCGGCTTCACGTTCTCAAGCGCGCGCTTGAGGGTGATGACCGGGTCGTTGCCGGTCTTCTCGCGCAGGCCTTCCATGGCGCCGTACACAATGCGCTCGGCGGTGGAACGCTTGCCGTTCAACAGGATCTTGTTGATCAGCGAGGTGACAAGAGGAGAGCTGTAGACCGGGTCGATGATGACCGGGCGCTTCGGGGCGGGGCCCTTACGAGGCATTCTTACTTCTCCTTCTTGGCGCCGTAGCGGCTGCGAGCCTGCTTGCGGTTCTTGACGCCCTGGGTGTCGAGCGAGCCACGGATGATCTTGTAGCGAACGCCCGGCAGGTCCTTCACACGACCGCCACGCACGAGCACGATGGAGTGCTCCTGGAGGTTGTGGCCCTCACCCGGAATGTAAGCGGTGACCTCGATGCCGCTGGTCAGACGCACACGCGCGACCTTACGGAGCGCCGAGTTCGGCTTCTTCGGGGTGGTCGTGAAAACGCGCGTGCAGACGCCACGACGCTGGGGCGAACCCTCGAGTGCGGGCGTCTTGTTCTTCTCGACCTTGTCCTGCCGGCCCTTTCGGACCAGCTGCTGGATCGTAGGCACCGTTTCTCCGGTTTCTGTGTGCCGATCACGATAAAACTAACCTGGGGTTTCGCCGACCCACGCGGTCGGGTGTGTCGAAGGCTGCAGACCCCCGCCGACCGGCGGAATGGTGCAGATTTCGGCGTCTCTGACCGCTACGGTCTGGGCCCCTCGTACGGTCAAAAGGCACGCACGAGAGCCCAGGGACACCCCAGGCACAAGGTCAGAGCGTACCTACCGCATGGGCTGCGGTCAAAACAAATGCACACGCGGAGGACACCCTGATGTGCAGCGTATGTCGCCGATCAGGGAGCCCGCGCGGCTCCGGCCCGCCGCACCCCACCGTACCGCTGCCGCCCAGGCGCCCCAAGGGTCCCGGCCGATCGGAACCGGACGCTCCGGACCCGGTCCGGAGCCGCGCGCCGCCCGGACGGCGGCCCGGGGACCGCGTGGGCCGGGCGGGCACGCGACACGGCTCACAGCGGCGCGCGCCGGGCGGTCGGCGGCGCCCACGGGTGACACACGGGGATGGTCACGCGAGGCGGCGCCACACGGCGGGGCGAATCACCCTGAATCAGTCAATCGTGACAAACGACTACGCCCAACGGCTGACCTGGCCGGTCCGGGCTGACCCGACTGGCCTCGCCGACGTGACTGCCGCGGCTGCTGCGGCTGCCGTGGCCGACGTGACTGCCCTTGGCTGCCGTGGCCGCCGTGGCCGATCCGACCGACCTGGCCGACGTGGCTGCCGTGGCCGATCCGACCGACCTGGCTGGCGCAGCCGATCCGACGGACCCGACCGACCTGGCCGACGCGGCGGCGCGGCCGACCCGGCTCGCCCGTTTGACCGGAACCGGGAGCGACGCTCAGCGACTGGCCGAGACGCCCCGCTGGACGCCACTGTGCGCGTCGGCCGGGCGCACCCCGCCCACCGCGATGATCATTTCGGTCATCTCGACGAACTGTCGCCGGTGGCTGTCGGGGATGCCGAGCAGGTCGGCCGCCTCGGCGGGCGTCACCCGGCCGGCGCCGGGGCCCGAGGCCGCCGCGCCGCTCCGGCCGGCGCCGGGCAGCGGCAGGTCGTCCGCCGTCACCCTGCCGGACTCGATCAGCATGTCGCGCAGCCCCACGCCGAGCACGCGCGCCAGGGCGCGCATCGTCTCCAGGTCCGGCAGGCTCTGCCGCTGCAGCAGCCGCGTCACCGCGGCGCGATGCACGCCGGCGTCCTCCGCCAGCCGGGACCTGCCGCCGCCCCGCGGGCTGTCGATGTCGTATCCGCGCTCACGCATCAGACCCTCGACCCAGCTCGCGAAACGCTCCATATCCGAGCCTTTTTCGCCCATAACACGCTCTCCCTCCGCAACAACAGACCCTACCGTCCGATCGCGCGCGCAATAACCAGAATGCGGTGCGAGCGCGCAACCCGCTACCCCGCAGCCCTTAATTCGCGCCACTTGACTAGTAAATACCCCTCCAGGGCCGTGGCAGGCAGCACGCTTCGACCTTTTGTTGCGCTCTCGCACGCAAGCTCGGTACTGTTGATTGCGCAACCGCAACAAGGGTCACGGGGGCCTCCGCAACCCCTCCCATGCCCTGAGAGGGACCACCTGCCATGCCCGCATCCGCGCTCGTCCACACCACCTTCCACGGGGACGCCTACCCCGCCCCCGCCCGTCCGGCCGACTGGCGCACCCACGCCGCCTGCGCCGGCCTCCCGGACGAGGCGGTCTTCGCCCGCCGCGCCAAACCCGCCCTCCCCGCCCTGCGCGCCTGCGCCGTCTGCCCCGTACGCAGCCACTGCCTGGAGACCGTCGCCCCGGCGGAGAGCTGGTTCGACGGGGTGAGCGGCGGGCGCCTGTGGCGCAACGGCAGGGAGGTGAGGATCCCGGCGGATCTGGACCCGGAGCGGGCCTTCGCCGATCCGGAGTAGGACCGCGCCATCGACCGTCCGTAGGAATTACTCAGGGAGCAGCCATGCCCGACAGCCCAGACCACTCCGCCCGCGCCGCCGCCCTGCCCGATCAGCCCGACCGGCCCGACCGTCCCGACCCGGCGGGGGTATGGCTGGGCATCCTGCTCCGCCAGTTCCCCGAGCTGAGCCAGGAGCTCGCCCCCAGCCGCAGCGCCCGTCCCTCCCTCACCGGTGGTGGCGGCCGGGGCGGGAGGCCGACGGCCCCCGGTGCCCCCATCCGTCTGTTCGTCTCGGACACCATCCGCGACATCACCGACGGAGTGGTGGAGCTGGAGGAGGCGGTGTGCGAGAAGCTGCGGGTCCCGCGCCCGCAGCGCGGCACGGTGGAGCAGCGGCTGGCCCGGCTGCTGGGCCTGCTGGACCGCGTCTCGGCCCAGCCGGTCCTCGCCGAACACGTACGGGGCGAGGCCCGCCGCATGGCCCGCCGCTGCTCCCTGGCCCTGGGTGACGCCGAGACCCCGGTCCGCGTCAGCGGCCGCTGCCTGCACTGCGACTCCGTCTCCCTGCGCGTCTTCCCCCACCGCGAGACGGTCCTGTGCGTCAACCCCGGCTGCCGCTGCGCCGACCCGGCCTGCACCTGCCGCACGGACGACCGCCACCGGCACTCCTGGGTCCGCGCGGAGTGGCGTCAGCTCGCGGAGGCGACGGACGGTGACCTGACGGAGCTGACAGCCGCCCAGGATGAGGGCACGAGCACGGAGGGTGGTTCCCGATGACGACAGCGCCCAGGTACGTACCGGCGTCCGCCCTGGTGACGACGGCGATGGCGGCGGAAGAGGCGGCGGTGGTCCCGGACACCATCCGCAAGTGGGTCCAGCTCAAACACCTGACCCCGGCGGGCCGCCGCGGCCGGTCGCACCTCTTCCGCCTGGAGGACGTCTTCGCGGCGGAGCGCGCGACGCGCAGGGCGCACGAGCGCCGCGCGCGGGCGTGATCCCTGTCCCCTATATACGCAGGGCGCCTATATAAAAGGAGCGCCCCGCAGCCGGAAGGCTGCGGGGCGCTCCTTACGTACTCCGGGCCGGCCCCTAACGGACCCGGGGCGGTGAAGAATCGTTCCCGCTGGAGCTCCCGCCGGAACTCCCCCCGGAGTTCCCACTGGAGGAGCCGCCCCCGCTCATGGTGCCCCACGAGGACATCCGCACCACCTGAGCACCCTCCGAGGCGTCCTCCCCCACCGCCTCGATGGCCTCCTGCCACCCACTGACGAACCCACTGAGCTCCGCGGCGTCGACGGCCCTGTCCGCCACCTTGCCGACGACGGCGGCCAGTGCCTGGGCGACCTCGCCGGTGAAGGCTCCGGCGGACCCGGACTCGGCGGCCACCTCCACGGTGGCGGCCACGACCTCCGCGAGCCGCTCGCTGTGGACACTCACCGCGTGATTCCTCCGCACCCCACGACCGACTCGCTCATGCCACCCCCAGGTGCTATTGGCCGACTCATATGCCCCTCCGTGACGCCTCCTGTGCATCTGTCGTGAGATACCCGGGAGTGTGCGCGATCGCCCATTAATCTAACCCGGTGGTCTGACACTCCGTCTCCTCAGGGGGACAGTCCGCGACATCGCCCGCACGACCCCGCTCGAACGTAAGATCGCCTCACTACGTGCAGGGGGCACGCAGAGGGGTGGGGAGACGATATGTGGGGACGGCGACGTAACGCCGAAGCCCGGCTGCTGACGGAAGCCGGGGAGACGCTGGCGTATGTGATGCAGGTGGCGGAAGACGCCCACGGACTGCTGCGGGATGCGCGCGTCCGGCTCGAAGACGCCCACCACCAGGTCTCGGCGACGCTCGGCTTCGGCGACGGGCTGCCGGTGAACACGGTGCGCACCCAGCTGGCACAGAGCCAGGCCACGTGGGACAGCGTGGACTCGATGATCGCCACGTACGAGGACATGCGCGCCACGTGGTGCGACTTGGCAGACGCCGACTTCGAGGCGATCAAGTCTGCCGCCGAGTTCTTCACGGAGTACAGCCAGAGCTGTGCCTCCACGGTGCCGGACCTGGAGGGCGCCACCGAGTCCCTCCTCGGTCTGCGGAACAAGCTCCTGGAGCTGCGCGTAAAGGTGGCCCCGATCCGCGAGCGCGCCCACACTTCCTTCGCGGCGGCGCACGCCGAACTCTCACAAGCGGGCACGGTCCAGGGCCGATTCGCCCTCGAGGCCCGGCTCAACGCGATCGGCGACCGCCTGCGGGCCCTGGACGCAGGCAGCGTCGAGGTGGATCCCGACCGCAAGGTCACCGACTGGTACCGCGACGTGGAGACGGAGATCGCGGATATTCGTGACGCGGTGCTGCGGTTGACCACCTGATTGCCTGCCCTGCGGGGCCGGAACGAGCTCTACGTCCCAGCCAACGTGCACCCTCTCCGAGCCGGGGTTCACCGGCTTTGGTGCACGCCGTTCTTCGCCACTTCTCCTCCCGCCAGGAATGCCTTCCACGCCACCGGTCCGAAGACAAGGACGGGCCCACACGGGTTCTTCGAGTCCCGGACACCGATCACGCCCGGGGCGTGAGCAACCTCGACGCAGTTGGAGTCGGTCCCGCTGTAAGTGCTCTTGAACCAAAGGGCACACCTCAGATCAACGGCAGGTATCACGGCTGGTCAGTCTCCTAAGTCTCTGTAGTCGTAGAGGGCGCGGCGCAACAGATCCCTCGACTGCGAAGGGCTGGCGGCAGCAGCCCTGATGTGATTGAAGGCGAACTTGTACCGGCTCACCTGTTGCTCGGTCTCCAAGTAGAGCGAGCTGGTCATGGCCTCGACGAGGATCACCTCCTGCTCATCCTGCTCAGGCATCGACAGGACTGTGAAAGCTCCGTCCACCCCAGGATGTGCCCCAGCGGTGAACGACAGAATCTGCAGCGTCACATTGGGCTTGTCGGATACCTCCAGCAGAGCCTTGATCTGGTGGCGCATGGTTGCCGGCCCACCTACTTGGTTACGCAGTGCCGCCTCCCCGACGACTGCCCACAACAGGGGTGGCGCTTCGCCGGACAGAATGCTCTGCCTCTCCATCCGGAGCCGGACCCGCATGGAGATCTGCTCCGGAGTGTCGTCAGGGCGGCCCCCGTCCATGAGCGCCTGGACGTAGTCCTCCGTCTGGAGCAGGCCAGGAACGAGGATCGGCTGGAAGTCCTTGATGTGTGAGGCTGCCGCTTCCAAGCTGACGTACTCGGCGGCCGCAGTCGACAGAACATCTGAGTACTGCTGCCACCAGCCGCGTTTTCCCACCGCGCAGCTCAAAGCCAGCCTCGACGCCTCCAACGCAACGGTGCAGAAGGCTCTACAGCTCCTCAAGGACGAACACTTGGTCGTCGGCCGCTGACGGCGCCCGGCCAGCTGCCCCTGTGCACCAGAGCGCCGCCCCCACTCAGGTCTCGCCGCCCCGGCGGCGAGACCGCCGAGCTCTGGACTCAGCTCATCTGCGACTTCACGTGGGCGATCACCTCGTTGAACTTCTGCAGGGGTGAGAAGTCCACGTACTCGCAGTCCTCAAGCGCCTCGGGTGCGTGGCCGGGTGCCCAGTAGAACGCCTGCCCCGCTTCGTAGATCTCGTCCCCCTGCTTGGTCTTCAGCTTCAACCGGCCTTTGAGCATGTAGCCCCAGTGGGGGCACTGACACAGGTCGTCCGGCAGCCCCTTCAGAGCCGGCGCCATGTCCGTGCCCTTGGGGAAGTAGACGAACGCGCCACCCATATCGCCGCCGAGCTCCTCCCGGCGCAGCTCTGCACCGTTGCCTTCGAACGCGATGGGGGCGTCCTTCCGCGTCGTGGACGTCATGACTCCTCCTACCCGGCCCGGCTGGGGCCCAGGAAGACTCCACTCCCCTCCAGTCTGATCCTGACGGCTGGGCCACGCGAGATCTGGGGCGCACCGCCGACCGCCCGGTCTTGGGGGGTTTGCAGGGTTACGGCCCGCCGGAGAAGGCATTGAAACCGCTTTATCGCAGGTCAGGCCTGTGCAGATCGGAATCCGGTCTGCATAATCGCTGCCATTCGACGGAGGGATGACGGTGACGGCACAGCGCTGCCCTGACTGCGGTACGGAGCGGGACGCGGACAGCGACCCCGGCTGCGGGTGCGCGCTGCGCGCGGGTGCGGACGCCGTGACCGGGGGCTTTGATCCGTTGCGGATCCGGCCGTACGTCGCCCAGACGGAGGCCGGGCCGTACGAGGACGGTCCTCGCACGGCACCCATGGCCACGGCCGTGAGCGTCGCAACGGATCGCGGGGCCGGCGCCACCCCGGAGGACCTGGGCCTGTTCGCCCACCCCGCCCCCGGCGAGAACGGGCCGCAGCGCGTCGACAGCCCGCGCGGACGCCGACGGAGCCGGAAGCGCCCCCTGGCCGCCGCGGTCGGGACGGCGGTGGCGGTGGTCGCCGTCTGCGGCGGTCTGCTCGCCGCCGGCCTGCTCGGCGGCGATGACGAACGTGATCAGGCACGGCCGAACGACCTCGCGGGCGGCCCCACGGCGACCGCCTCCACCGGGGACGCCACCGAGGGCCCGACGCCGTCGGGCTCGGCTTCCCGGGCAACCGCGAAGGCATCGGCGTCCGCGTCGCCGTCGCCAGGCAAAAGCGCCGACGCGAAGACGAGCGCGTCACCCTCGGCCTCGGGAGCCCACCCGGCCTCGGCGGGGACGCCCATTCACGCCGAGGCCTCAAGCGGCGTCTCGACACCGCCGGGTGCCACGGCCCGTACTGGCCCGCCGTCGGACAACACGGCGGCCACGCTGAAGCAGGGCATGCGGGGCTCGGAAGTCCTGGAGATGCAACAGCGACTGAACGAGGAGGGCGGCTGGCTCCTGGCTCCGGATGTCGTCCGGGAGGACGGCCACTACAGCGGCGAGGACAGCCACGCCGTGGCGGACTTCCAGCGGGACAACGACGTCGAGGGTGACCCTTCGGGCGTCTACGGCCCGAACACGCGCCGGGCGCTGGAAGCGATGACCAGCGAGCCGTAGCCGTGCCCCACGGCATCCATGATTGCGAGCTCGAAACTTCTAGTTGCGCGCCCGCGCGATCTCGTTCACAATAAGTGCAGCGGCGGAGCTGCGCCCACAACAGGGCGGCGGCACCGCCGCTTCGCGTTGTGCGGCCGGTACGTACGGGCCGCATACGGCAGCCCGCTCTCCCTACGGCAGCCGCTCGCCACCGCGCCGCGCCGCACGCGCCGGCCGCCCAACGCACCCGCCGCCCGCACGAAAGGAGACCGCATGTGAATGAGGCCCTGCTCTCGTTCCCCGATGTGGAACGCCTCATCGTCGAGAACCTGAAGTACCGGCCGGAACTGGCCGGGGTGGTTGTCGACAACCGTCCGCCCAACGGCTTCGACGGTACGCAGAAGGTGGTGCTGGTCTCCCGGACCGGCGGCGCCTGGGTCGACGATCTCCATCTCGACCAGCCCCTCGTCGAGTTGGAGGTCTACGGACCGGACAAGACGGCGGCACACACCGTGTCGCTGTCCGTCCGCGCCGCGCTCCTCCAGCTCCGCGGCACCGTCTACGGGACCGCGGTCGTCACCGACGTCGTCGAGACGGAGGCCGTGCGCTGGCTGCCGGACTACAACCGGCCCGCCGGCAATCGCTACCTCACCACGGTGCGGTTCTCGCTCCGCCCGGCGTAAGTCCAGGACGGACCCCGCACGCTCTTCCCCAGGCCTCGCCGCTACCGGCGGGGCCTTTGCCGTACCCCGCACCACCTCACACATCACTCTCATCAAGGAGAACCCCATGCCCGGTATGAACCCGAGCGAGATCCGCGTTGCCGGCACCGGCCGCATCCTCGTCGCCAAGGTCGGCACGTCTGCTCCGGCCGACACCGACACCGCGTGGAGCGACGCCTGGCACGACCTCGGCTACACCAGCACCGACGGTGTGAAGTTCGGCCGCAAGGGCAAGACCGCCAACATCGACACGTGGCAGTCGCTGACCCCGGCCCGCACGATCTACACCGAGCGCGAGCTGACCCTGAAGTTCGGCATGCTCCAGCTCAACGAGGACACGCTGCCGTTCTTCTTCGGTGGCGGCAAGGTCGCCGAGACCGCCCCGAACTCGAAGATCTACAAGTACGAGATCCAGAGCGACCAGGGCGAGGACGAGCGCGCGCTCGGCCTTGAGTTCACCGACGGCACCGACGTCCGTTACCGCTTCGTCGTCCCGCGCGGCCTGGTCACGGTCAGCGATGACATGGACCTCAACCGCAAGGGCGCGGTGAAGCTGGGTGTCACCTTCACGGCGATGGCCAGCAGCTACGGCGCGCCGCTGGCGACTTGGCTGATGAAGGACTCGGCGTACTCGGCGGTGTAAGGCCGAAGTCGGCCCCTTCCAACGAGCCATCTCAACAGGTCGCCGCCCCGTGCTCCATCCAGCACGGGGCGGCACCCGTCTTTCAATCCTTCTTCTCTTCCAAGGAGCAGCACCATGTCCGGATTCGACGTCAACGCGGCCCGCGCCCAGCGCATGGAGGCCCACGGCAAGTCGTGGTCGTTCCAGCTCGACGGCGACACCTTCGAACTCCCCACCGAGATCGGCCACCGCACGGCGCGTGCTCTGCGCGACCTCGACGACAACGACGTCGACGGACTGCTGGGGCTACTGCTGGGCGAGAAGCAGTTCAAGCTCTTCCTGGAGCACGACGTCACGATGCAGGACATCGCCGCGATCCTGGAGGCGTACGGCAAGGAGACCGGGCTCGGCCTGGGGGAAGACTGAGCCTCGACGCGTTCGTAGAAGAACACGCCGAGGCTCTCGAAGCCGATCTGCTGCGGCATTACGGCGTGGACCTGCTGGACTGGCACCGGGGGTCGCTCTCGACGCGACGGCTCTCGGTGCTGGTCAAGCACATGCCACGTGACAGCGCCGTGAATCGTGATCTGCACGGGGAAGCCGTGGAATGGGACTCGTCTACGCATTTGCTCGCGGCTGCGGTGGACCATTTGGCTGTCGCCAACTGGATGACGACCACGCTGAACAGCGGCGAAGACTCCGAACCACCGGACTACCCGGAAGCAGTACCAAGGCCAGGATTCCCTGATTTCGAACCAGAACCTGCACCAGCAGACAGCATCCCAAGTTCTCCGGACACGGCACCGACGCCCGATCAGCTCAGAAACTTCTTCAGCTGACCAGCCTTACCGAACGACCGCCGCGATTGCGAACATTAGAGCCAGGGCACCAAAAATAACGGCACAAACAAGAATCAGAACCCCTTGACGGCCTTCGTCGCTCACCAACGTTGCCTTGCGAGGGCTCCCTGACTGATACCGCACCCTCACCGGCTGCCCAGGTTCATGAAGCGGGCTTTTACGATACGAGCTCGCCACCTCTATCCGCTCGCCATCCTCCAGAGCAAAGCTGCACACACTGGCGACGACCCCGTCTCTCCACCTATTGGATTCGCACACCGCGTCGATCTCTACCCCGTTCCGCACGAGAGATCTCTCCCTCACGAACAACCTCACGAACAGAGCAGTGACGACAGCGAATATGACGGCAATCCCTATCAAGATCCACCAAGCCTCTCATTTTGCCCCGTATCACCCCATCCGGGTGATCAACTCGACTCTACCAAGCGGCTCTCAAACCCTCAGCGACGTCGCGACACGGACAGGGAAGGGCGTAACGAACGATGACCTCGCCAACTCCTGATTTGCCACTCCCGGCCGAAGGGCAATACATCCCTCCACGGGAAGCCTTCTTCGATTGGGGAAGGCTGACGGAGAGTACGGAGAGGATAGCCACAGACACCTTCAATACCCTCTTCGCGAAATATCAGCTCGTAAAGCCCGGCGGAGTCCAAGCCGTAACCGCCGGCGCCCAGGTGGTCAAGTTCGACCCTTCGTTGATCAAATATGACGAAAAGGGTCTCACCATAGCCGGTGTTCCCCTGTTTGAGAAATATTCCCTCCAGGGGGCCCTCGGCGACCACGTCAAAAACCTCAAGAACAAGATTGACCCACCTGAGCCGAAGAAACCAAGCGTCTCCGTTGATGAAGTCACCGCAATCAAAGCAAAGCTGACCACCCACAGTGAGGCCATCAAGACGCTCCTGCAGGATCGTGCACACAATTCATCCGCCAAGCGGGCATCGCTGGAGAGTCGAGCAAACCGCACGGACAGCCGCCGGTTGGGGGGATCTATCCCACCGAGCAGAGCAAACACTGCGCGCGCAGCCGATCTAAGGCGGCAGGCGGCACAATTGCGCGAGGTCGAGGAAGCGTCAAGGCGCCTCATGACAACCATCGGCCACTGACCCCTAGAGGATTTTCATGTCTCTAGTCCAATCCCTCGGCAGAGCCAACGGCTCACTCCGAGGCTTCAAAACCGGCCTGGAAGGCGCCGGCCGCTCCGCCGGCACCCTAGGCAAGCAGGCCGGCACCGCCAACACCAACGTCGGCAAAATCAAGAACTCCGCCAAGCAGTCCACCCGCGAGCTCAAGGGCATGAAGACCGCCGCCGACCAGGCGGCGAAGTCGGTCGCCAAGGTCGGCAAGGAGGCCGGCAAGGGCGGCCAGTCCATGGGCAAGTTCCAGGGCGGGCTCAAGAAGGCCGACGGTGGGTTCAAGGGGCTCAACAAGTCCATGAAGGGCAACGTCATCGGGATGTTGCTCGAACTCTTCGCACCGCTCATCGAGAAGGTCGTCACCATGGCGTCCAAGTCGAAGGCGATGCAGAAGATCATGAGGGTGGCGTTCGACGTCATCGGCAAGGTCGTCTCGTCCGTCATGAAGGCCATCGGGCCCATCATGAAGGCCACCGGCAAGATCATCTCCAGTGTGTGGAACGGCATCAAGGCCGCGATCCTGCCCATCGCCCTCTGGATCGGCTCCGCCGTCCCCGGTGCGTTCAACACCGTGAAGGACGCGCTCTCCAGCGCCTGGGGCGGTCTGTCCCGCTTCGCGGGTGGCGTCTTCGACGGGATCATGTCGGCGGTGAAGGCCCCGCTCAACGGTGTGATCAGCCTGATCAACGGCGCCATCGGCGCGCTGAACGGCATCAAGGTCTCCATCCCCGGCTGGGTGCCCCTCGTCGGCGGCAAAACCTTCGGCGTCAGCATTCCCAGGATCCCGATGCTCGCCGAGGGCGGCATCGTCGCACCGCGCAGCGGCGGTGTGCCCGCGATCGTCGCCGAGGCCGGTGAGTCCGAGGCCGTCATGCCGCTGTCGAAACTCGACCGGCTGCTGACCCGTACCGCCGTGCAGTCCCGCCTCGCCTCCGCCGGAGCGCTCGGCGACCAGGGGACCGGCAACGGCTTCCATATCGAGAACTACTACGCCACGTCGTCCAGCGATCCCAAGGACACCGCCATGGCGTTGATGTTCCTCGCCAAGGCCCGCGGATGAAACATCCGACATCCCCCGCTCCCGAGGGGAGGAATACCCACCATGGCGGCAGCGATGGCAATCGCCCGAGCCCCGCGCAACCCACTCGCCAACTCCGCCGGAGCCTTCCGTAACTTCGGCTCCGCGCTCAGCCAGGCCACCCGCGCGATCCGTACCAGCCAGACCGGCATCCGCAACGCCTCCCGCGCCGCCGATCGCATCAAGTCCTCCACCGGTCAGGCCGGCAAGGACGTCAAGCAGTTCGGCACCGGGACCACCGCCGCCGGGCGAGCCGCCACCGCGCTCGGCAGGCAGGCCGGCACCGCCAACACCGGCATCCTCAAGTCGAAGACCGGCGCCCAGCAGTCCACCCGTCTGCTGAAGAACATCAAGCGGCAGTCCGACGGCGCCACGAAGTCCATCGCCCTTCAAGGCAAGGGCGCGGGCGTCATCGGGCGCATCACGGGGGTCCTCGGCGGCAATCTGAACATCGCCTCCAAGGTCATGACGGCCGTCAACCTCGTCATGAAGACCAACCCCTTCGTCCTCGTGGCCACGCTCCTCGCCCCGTTCGCCGTCCAGATCATCGAGTTCGCGATGGAATCGGAGCTGGGGCAGCAGCTCATGGAGACGGTCTTCAGCTCCGTCGGCGATCTGATCGACACGGCGCTGACCGTCATCGTCCCGGTCGTCACCGGCTATGTCGCGGTGACCAAGGGTGTCTGGGACGGCATCAGCAGTGTCATCAAGCCCGTCGTCACGTGGGTCACCAAGTCCGTCCCCGACGGGTTCCACAAGGTCAACTCCGCGATGGAGAAGGCCCTCCACGGCATGGGTGACTTCCTCCGGACCGGATTCCAGATGGTCGTCGGCGTCATCAAGGGGCCCCTCAACGGGCTCATCGCGTTCGCCAACTGGGTGATCGACGGCCTCAACAGCCTCAGCTTCAGCCTCTTCGGCAAGAAGTTCGGGGTGCACCTGTCGAAGATCCCGATGCTCGCCCAGGGCGGCGTGGTCTCCCCGCGCGACGGTGGTGTGCCCGTGATCCTCGCCGAGGCCGGCGAGGCCGAGGCCGTGCTTCCGCTGTCGGCGCTCGACCGGCTGCTCGCGCGCACCGCCGAGGCCGCCCGCTCGGTACCCGGTGCCCGCCCGGCGCCCCGGCGCATCGAGAACTACTACGAGCCCGAGAACCGCGGCTCCCACGGCATCGCCGAGGACCTGCTGTTCCTGGCGCACACGACGCAGCACACGACGTAAACGAGAAGGTGAGGGCCACCCAACCCATGCCCCTGACACAAATGAACACCGCCACCGCACCCCCCGGCTCACTGATCACCCGTGATGGGCAGATCCAGTGGGCCGGACTGCTTTTCGGCCCCGGCACCGACTACGAGATCGCCGACAGCGGGCTCACCGGCTGGGCCGACCTGCCCGGCCTCGACAGCGGCGACGTGCTGCGCCCCGACCAGCACGGCGCCTGGCCGGGCTCCCAGTGGTCGCAGGCCCGTACCGTCACCGCGCCCATCTGGCTGCTGCCCGACCAGCCGTCCCGGGCGGCGGCCGTGGCCGCGCAGTTCCGGGCCGCCACCGCCGTGCACAGTGGCGAGCAGTGGCTGGCCGTGCGGCTGCACGGCGAGACCCTCGCCTGCCGGGCCCGGGTCAACCAGCGTTCCATCCCCCAGGACCGGATGTTCGTGACGCACGGCGCGGCGAAGGCCACCGTGCAGTGGGTCTGCGCCGATCCACGCCGCTTCGCCGTCGACGAGCGGACCGAACGGACCGGGCTGCCCACCCCCGAACGCGGTCTGAGCTGGGACCGGGAGCAGGGCCTGAAGTGGCCGCTGAACTGGGGTGACATCACCTCCACCGGCATCGTCACCGCGGTCAACGGCGGCGACGCCCCGGCGAACCCCGTGATCGAGTTCCGCGGCCCGGTGCGCCGCCCGTCCCTGACCCGCCTCAGTGACGGCCTGCGCATCGAGTACGACATCAGGCTGGCCGCCTCCGACGTGCTGACGATCGACACCAACGCGGGCACGGTCACACTCAACGATTCCGCCTCCCGCATCCACACCGCCACCGCCTGGTCGACGCCCGAGCAGCTCTTCCAACTGGATCCCGGTTCCACCGCGTTGGCGTTCCGCGCCGAGCCCGGGGCGGTCGATCCCGGCGCCTCGGTGGCCGTCACCTGGCGCAACGCGCACTGGTAAGAGCCCGCCGCCTTCCCACCACCCCGCACACCACCTGGAGAACGGTATGAACATCCGCAGTGCTTGGCTGCTCAACTCCACCGACGCCGACGGCGGCCAGACCCGAGTCGACACCCGGCTCGCCCCGCTCGGCACCATGACCCCCAACGGCGTCCTGACCTCGCGCGACGGGGTGATCCCCGGTTCGGCCGGCGGCACCGAGACCATCTCCGGCCTGCGTGTCTTCGGTGACACCGCGGGCATGAGCGCCAAGGTGGCTCCGGGCCGCGCGATCGTGCAGAGCACCGAGGTCGCCGGCTCCTACCCCGTCGTCAGCGCCGAGCACACGAGCGTCACCTTCGGGGACGGCGACCCGGGCTATCCCCGCGTCGACCTCGTCGTGCTGCGCGTGTACGACGCCCAGCAGGACTCCTCGAACCAGACGGCCGCGGTCGTCGAGGTCGTCCAGGGCGTACCGGCGGCCAACCCCGTCGCGCCCAAAACGCCGCTCGGCTCGCTGGCGCTGGCCGAGGTCACGGTCCCGAAGGGCGCCTCGTCGGGGACCGGCGGCATCAACTGGGCGACCGCCGTGAAGGACCGCCGCCGGGCGACCGTCGCGGTCGGCGGCATCATCCCGCTCGGCTGGGGCCTGGGCTTCGACGGCGCCTACCCCGGTCAGTACCGCGACACCGGTGCGGGGCTGGAGCGCTGGGACGGGCAGAAGTGGATGCCCTACCCGCAGCGTCCGTCCTGGCAGGACTACACGCCGACCTGGAGGGCGACCCAGGGCCCGCCGGTGAACCTCGGCAACGGCACCGTGGAAGGCCGCTACATCCAGGACGGCCCCATCGTCCACTTCCGCGCCCTGCTCACCATCGGCTCCACCACCACGTGGGGCGGCTCCGGCAGCAACGGCAACTGGTACCTCAGCCTTCCGGTCCGTCCGGTCAGCAAGCCGGCCCACACCGTCAACTTCCGGGCCCGCATCGGCGGCGAGTCCAACGGCTACTTCCACGGTGGCGCCGAGATCAGCGCCTCGTACGAGGAGAGGGGCGTCGCCCGCAGCTGGTCCGCCGTCCAGGCCTCCGGCAAGCCCACCGGCTTCTGGGTCGACGGCGACGACCCGATGCCGCCCGTCGCCAAGAACTGGTACGAGGTGTACGGCACCTACGAGGCCGCCGTATGACGCGGATGACGCCGACGGCGGACGTGACGTACCGCGCCCTCTTCTGCGACCTCCGCACCGACCGGGTCATCGACTCCCTGCCCCTCACCGAAGTCGAGTTCGACGACTTCATCGGCAAGCCGGGGCAGCTGCGCGCCACGGTCCCGCTCCCCGATACGGCCCTCGCGCAGCGGGCCCGCACCGCGCTCCAGCCCGGCCGCACCGCGGTCTGGCTGGAGCGCGGCTCCGACATCTGGTGGGGCGGCATCCTGTGGACGTGCACCCCGGCGGGGGACGAGCGGGGCCGGCTGAGCGTGCAGATCCAGGCGGGCACCTTCGACTCCTACCTGGACCACCGCATCCTGGGCCGGGACCGGAACTTCTCGACCGTCGACCAGTTCGAGATCGCCCGTGCCCTCGTCCGACACGTCCAGTCACAGCCGGGCGGTGACATCGGCATCACCTACGGGGACGACTTCTCCGGCGTGGTGTGGAACCGCCGTTACGCCTATACGGACCTGGCCCGGGTGCGGGAGCTGATCGACCAACTGGCCGCGATGCAGGACGGCTTCGAGTGGCGCGTCCAGTGCTTCCGCGACCCCGAGACGGGCGCGCGGGTCAAGAAGCTCCAGCTCGGCCATCCGAAGATCACGACCGGTGACGCGGACATCGTGCTCGACCGGCCCGGCCAGGTGCTCACGTACAGCCTGCCGGCCGACTCGACCGTGCAGGCCAACGTCTGGATCGCCCGGGGCGAGACCTCCAATCGCAACCAGGCCTCCGACTCGCTCCCGGAGATGTCCGTACCCGCCGTCGCGACCGAGGACCTCGACGCGGGCTGGCCGCGCCTGGAGAACTCCTCGGACCACAGCGGTGTCTCGGAGCAGGCGGACCTGAACAGCGCGGCGCGGGCCGAACTGGCCCGGGCCCGCCGGCCGCAGATCATCCCCGAGGTGACCATCCGCGTGGACGGGCGGATCACCCCCGCGCTCATCGGCTCGTCCGTCCGGCTGCGCATCCGCGACGGGTGGCACGTGAACGGTCCGGACCTGCGCTACCGCGTCGTGGGCCTGACCGTCACCCCGCCCGCGCGCGGCAGGAGCGAGACCGCGAAGCTCTATCTGGAAGAGGCATAGATGGCCGCGATCCCCACCGATCTCCTCGACCGCATCCGCTCCCTGGAGCGGCAGGTACGGGCGCTCATGGGCAGCGCGAACACCCGCCCCGCCATGGACCGGGTCAGCGGCGGCAACGTCGTCATCAGCGACGGCGGCCAGCTGGCCGTCCGCAACCGCGACGAGCAGAAGGGCGCGGAGCTCCTCTACATCGGCCAGGTCTCCCCCGCCCGGCCCGACGGGGAGCAGCAGGGCTTCTTCGTCCGCCGCGACGACGGTTCGAAGGCGCTGACCGTGCACGCCGAGGCCCCCGACCTCCAGCCGAGCCAGTCGGTGAAGGTCTTCGACCGCAAGGGCAACGCCCTCTTCGCGGACGACACCACGGGGGAGGGTCTCGCCCGGCCGTACATCCCGTATCCGATGCCGACGCCGGAGAACACCGGCCGCTGGGAGTCCACCGACTCCACGGAGTGGACGACGCTCTACAGCGGCGAAGCCATCGCCCAGCACCCGAACCTCTACTGCCTGATCGCCGCCACGGCGGGCGGCGAGGTCCGGCTGCTGGCCAACGACGTCCAGGTCGGACCGGCCGCCCCGGGGCCGCTGGAGTTCACCGCGCCCATCGGGGCCGCGTTCGACAGCCGCGTGACCTTCAAGGTCCAGGCCCGTGCGACCGCCGCGGGCAGCGCCGTCTCGTGCAGCCCGCGCGCGCTGTACGGCGTCCAGTCCTGACCTCCTCCTCGACACCCCAGGAGCCATCCACGTGTTGCCCACCATCATCCCCACGGTGACCGTCACCGCCCGCTACCTCACCCCGGACGGTCTCGCCCTCACCGGCAACGTCACCTTCCAGGCGCCGACCCTGCTGACGCACACCGGCAGCGACGTCATCCTCGGCGGCCCGATCGTCGCCCAGCTCGACGCGGACGGCCGGATCAAGGCCGTCCTGCCCGCCACGGACGCCCCGGGCATGAACCCGGCGAAGTGGCAGTACACCGTCATCGAGCAGCTGTCCGGGCTGCCGGTGAACCGCACGTACAACATCGTGCTGCCGGCCTCCCAGACGACCGTCGACCTCGCCGACATCGCCCCGGTCAACCCCGAGGCCCCCGAGTACGTCGCCGTCCCGGGCCCGCCCGGCCCGGCCGGTGCCCCGGGCCCGGCGGGACCGGCGGGCGCGCCGGGGCTCGTCCGGTCCGTCAACGGCAAGAGCACCGCGGACATCACCCTCGCGGCCGCCGACGTGAAGGCGGTCCCGGCCGCGTCGGTCGGTGTGGCGAGCGGTGTGGCGGGCCTGGACGCGACCGGCAAGGTGCCGGCCGCGCAGCTGCCGCCGGGTGCGGTGGCCCCCGTGTCGTCCGTCAACGGCAAGAAGGGCGCGGTGGTCCTGACCGCCGCAGACTTGGGCGCCCTCGACCAGGCCGCGGGTGACCTGCGGTACGCGAAGCCCACGGACTTCCCCGTCCAGTCCGTCAACGGCGCGACGGGCAAGGTCGTGCTGACGGCCAATGAGGTCAACGCCGTTCCGGTGGACACGGCGGTGCTACTGAGTGGTGCGCAGACGGTCGAGGGGACGAAGACCTTCATGTCACCGCCCATGTCGCTGGGCGCGCCGACCAACGGCGGGCACCTGGTCCGCAAGGACTACGTGGACCAGGTCTCCAGCCCCGGCACCTGGGGGCCGGGCGATCTCGGGTTCAAGGCGTGGACGTTCGACCCGGCCACGGCGTCGATGTCGACATCCACCGAGAAGACCCAGGCACCGCAGTACTGCCAGACCGGCAACGTGTATCTGATGGGTGTCGTCTTCCACACCCCCACGGAGATCGGCAAGCTGGCGTTCTTCTGCCACGGCTACGTGGGGAACACCCTCAGCACCGCGTCCTACGCGGGCCTGTACAACGCCGCCGGCGCCCGGGTGGCCGTGACCCCGTCACTGAAGGACATCTTCCCGGCGGTGCACGAGGGCGCCACGGTCGCCTTCCCTCTCACCTCCTCGTACGTCGCGCAGCCCGGAAAGTACTGGGTCGCCTTCGTCTTCAACGGTCCGGCCACCAGGACCGACGGCCCGGGCTTCGCCGTGGGCGCCAACTTCGGCCTCCGCCCGTCCTGCGCCGCCCGCATGCCGGGAGAGTTCATACGCCACGGCCGCCTCCCCGCAACCGGCCAGACCTCGCTGCCCGCTTCCTTCACCCCGTCGTCCGTCATCGACGACGCCAACGCCATCTGGGCCGCGGTCGCCTAGGCCGCGAGCCGTCTTTGCCGCCTGCGGCGGCGAGCGCCCTTCGGGCGCGTCCTCAAGCGCCGGACGGGCTTGACCTCGGCTGAGCCCAGCCGATGACAGCCCGTCCGGCGCTTGAGGACACCGCCGCGCAGCGGTGGTGCGTACGACACAGCCCCGCAGCGACCGCCGGACAGGCCCTGGGCTCGTCCGGCGGAGTTCCGCCTGCGGGCGCGTCCTCACCTGGACCTGGTTTTCAGCCCGTCCGGCGCTTGAGGACACCACTCAGCAGCGTTCCCCCCTACCCACACCGGAGTGAATCCACATGGCTACTCCCCTCACCGCCGACCAGTTCGTCGCCGCCCTCCGCGCCGAGGGGGTGAACGTCGTCGAGGTCGGCGGCTGGCGTGAGCACAACCGCAACCACAAGGGCGCCTGGGGCCCGGTCAACGGCGTGATCATCCATCACACCGTCACCAGCGGCACCCAGGGCAGCGTCGACCTCTGCTACGAGGGCTACGACGAGCTGCCCGGCCCGCTCTGCCACGGCGTCATCGACAAGGCCGGCACCGTCCACCTCGTCGGCAACGGCCGTACCAACCACGCCGGCAGCGGCGACAGCGATGTCCTCGGCGCCGTCGTCGCCGAGTCCGCCCTGCCCCGACCGACGTCGATGGACGTCGACGGCAACGCGCGCTTCTACGGCTTCGAGTGCATCAACCTCGGTGACGGCGACGACCCCTGGCCCGCCGCCCAGTTGGAGGCCATCGAGCGGGTTTCCGCCGCCCTCTGCCGCGCGCACGACTGGGGCTCCGGGTCCGTCATCGGGCACAAGGAGTGGACCGACACCAAGATCGACCCGGTCGGCTTCTCCATGGACGGCATGCGCGGAAAGATCGCGGGCCGCCTCGGCTCCGCCCCGGCGAAGCCGACCACGCCGACCAAAGGGGACGGCTCCGGCACCCAGCCGTACACCGTCCAGCCCGGCGACACCCTGACCGGCATCGCCGAGTCCCATGCCACGGACGTCCCCCGCCTGGTGACCCTCAACGGCCTGAAGGACCCGGATGTCCTGCACCCCGGCCAGAAGCTGAAGGTCCCCGCGGCGGGCAACGACTACGAGCCCTTCCCCGGCGCCGACTTCTTCAAGGGCGAGCCCGACTCCCCCGTCGTCACCGCCATGGGCCGCCGTCTCGTCGCCGAGGGCTGCTCCGCGTACGGCGAGGGCCCCGGCTCCCGGTGGACCGACGCCGACCGGAACTCCTACGCGAAGTGGCAGCGCAAGCTCGGCTTCAGCGGCTCCGACGCCGACGGCTGGCCGGGCCGGAACTCCTGGGACGCGCTCAAGGTCCCGCGCTCTTCCTGATCACCCAGCCACCACCCGGAAACCCGGAACACCTGAAAACCCGGAAAGGCCGTCCCTTGTCCGACGCCACCAAGCGGACCCTCCGCACCGTTCTCCAGACCGCCGTCGGCCTCGCGGTCGTCCTGCCCGCGATCGTCGACGCTTCCGGCGTCCCCGCGACCCTCCCCTGGGTCGCCGGGGCGCTGGCCGCCGCGGGCGGCCTCGCCCGCGTCATGGCGCTGCCGGCCGTACAGGCCCTGCTCCCCGCCTGGCTCCGCACCGAGGGCACGCCCCCGAACGGTGACGCCGCCCTGCGCGCCCTCGCCGCCGAGGACGACCGGGGCCGCGCATGAACGACACCGGCACGGAAGCATCCGGCACCACCGCCACCGTCGCCCTGGAGCTGGAACGGCTCCGCGGCACGATGGAGGCCGGGTTCGCCCGGGTCGACGGCGCCCTCGCGCTGCTCGTCCAGCGCAGTGACCAGACCGACAGACAGCTCGCCGACCACGAGTCCCGGCTCTACGCCCTGGAGCGGGCCCGCTGGCCGCTGGCCAGCATCGCCGCGCTCACAGCCCTCGCCGGGCTGGTGCTCTCAGCGTGGGGCATCACCACACGCTGAGGGTGACGAAAACGCCGCAGGGCGGTCACCTCTTCCGAGGTGACCGCCCTGAGCGTGTGTACCGACTTACTGGTACCGACTAACTGGTACCGACTTACTGGTTGTACGGACCGTAGTCGTAGTCCTCCAGCGGCACGGCCTGACCCGAACCCGTCCCGAAGGGCGAGTAGTCGATGTCGTCGTAGCCGACGGCCGAGTACATCGCGGCCTTGGCTTCCTCGGTCGGCTCCACCCGGATGTTGCGGTAGCGGGACAGACCCGTACCGGCCGGGATGAGCTTACCGATGATGACGTTCTCCTTGAGGCCGATCAGGGAGTCCGACTTGGCGTTGATCGCCGCGTCGGTCAGAACCCGGGTCGTCTCCTGGAAGGACGCCGCCGACAGCCAGGACTCGGTGGCGAGCGAGGCCTTGGTGATACCCATCAGCTGCGGACGGCCGGAGGCGGGGTGACCGCCCTCGGTGACCACACGACGGTTCTCGCCCTCGAAGCGCGTGCGCTCCACGAGCTCGCCCGGCAGCAGCTCCGCGTCGCCGGACTCGATGATCGTCACGCGGCGCAGCATCTGCCGGATGATGATCTCGATGTGCTTGTCGTGGATCGACACGCCCTGCGAGTTGTAGACCTTCTGGACTTCGCCGACCAGGTGGACCTGGACCGCGCGCTGACCGAGGATGCGCAGGACGTCGTGCGGGTTGGTGGCACCCACGGTGAGCTTCTGGCCCACCTCGACGTGCTCGCCCTCGCTGACCAGCAGACGGGCACGCTTCGAGATCGGGAACGCCGTCTCGTCGCTGCCGTCGTCCGGAGTGACGACGATCTTCTTGGTCTTCTCGGTCTCCTCGATACGGATGCGGCCGGCCGCCTCCGAGATCGGGGCGACACCCTTGGGCGTACGGGCTTCGAAGAGCTCGACGACACGGGGCAGACCCTGGGTGATGTCGTCACCGGCCACACCACCGGTGTGGAAGGTACGCATCGTCAGCTGGGTACCGGGCTCACCGATCGACTGGGCCGCGATGATACCGACGGCCTCACCGATGTCGACGAGCTTGCCGGTCGCCAGCGAGCGGCCGTAGCAGAAGGCACAGGTGCCGACCGCGGACTCACAGGTCAGGACCGAGCGGGTCTTGACCATCTCGACACCGTGCGCGACGAGCTGCTCGATGAGCACGTCACCGAGGTCGACGTTGGCAGGCGCGATGACCTTGCCGTCGACGACGACGTCCTCGGCGAGCATACGGGCGTACACGCTGGTCTCGACGTCGTCCGTCTTGCGCAGGACACCGTCGGCGCCCTTGGTCGCGATCGCCAGCTTGAGGCCGCGCTCGGTGCCGCAGTCCTCCTCGCGGATGATCACGTCCTGCGAGACGTCCACCAGACGACGGGTCAGGTAACCCGAGTCGGCGGTACGGAGCGCGGTGTCAGCGAGACCCTTACGGGCACCGTGGGTGGAGATGAAGTACTCCAACACGGACAGACCCTCACGGAACGACGCCTTAATGGGTCGCGGGATGGTCTCGTTCTTCGCGTTCGACACCAGACCACGCATACCGGCGATCTGTCGCATCTGCATCATGTTTCCTCGGGCACCCGAGTCAACCATCATGAAGATGGGGTTCGTCTTGGGGAAGTTCGCGTTCATCGCCTCGGCAACCTCGTTGGTCGCCTTGGTCCAGATCGCGATGAGCTCCTGCGTGCGCTCGTCCTTGGTGATCAGACCGCGCTCGTACTGCTTCTGGACCTTCTCGTCCTGGGCCTCGTAGCCCTTGACGATGGCCTTCTTGGCCTCCGGGACGACGATGTCCGTGACGGCGACGGTGACGCCGGAACGGGTCGCCCAGTGGAAGCCCGCAGCCTTCAGGTTGTCGAGCGTCGCCGCCACGATGACCTTGGGGTAGCGCTCGGCCAGGTCGTTGACGATCTCGGAGAGCTGCTTCTTGCCCACCGAGTAGTCGACGAACGGGTAGTCCTCGGGCAGCAGCTCGTTGAAGAGCGCGCGGCCCAGGGTGGTGCGCAGGCGGAAGGTGTCACCCTGCTGCCACGCCCCTGCCGCGACGTGGTCGTCCCCCTCCTCTTCAACCGGCGGGGTCCAGCCACGCGGCGGGACGGTGCCGATCGGGAAGCGGATGTCGACCTTCGCCTGGAGCGAGAGCTCCCGGGCGTCGAACGCCATGATCGCCTCGGCGACCGAGCCGAAGGACCGGCCCTCGCCGATGACCTTGCGCTCTTCCTCGTCGGTGGTGAGGAAGAACAGACCCAGCACCATGTCCTGGGTCGGCATGGTGACCGGACGGCCGTCGGCCGGCTTGAGGATGTTGTTCGAGGACAGCATCAGGATGCGGGCCTCGGCCTGCGCCTCCGCGGAGAGCGGCAGGTGCACGGCCATCTGGTCACCGTCGAAGTCCGCGTTGAACGCGGTGCAGACGAGCGGGTGGATCTGGATGGCCTTGCCTTCGACCAGCTGCGGCTCGAAGGCCTGGATGCCGAGGCGGTGCAGCGTGGGCGCACGGTTCAGCAGCACCGGGTGCTCGGCGATGACCTCTTCGAGCACGTCGTACACGACCGTGCGGCCGCGCTCGACCATGCGCTTCGCCGACTTGATGTTCTGCGCGTGGTTCAGGTCGACCAGGCGCTTCATCACGAACGGCTTGAAGAGCTCCAGCGCCATGGCCTTGGGCAGACCACACTGGTGCAGCTTCAGCTGCGGACCGACGACGATGACGGAACGCGCGGAGTAGTCCACACGCTTACCGAGCAGGTTCTGACGGAAACGACCCTGCTTGCCCTTGAGCATGTCGCTCAGGGACTTCAGCGGGCGGTTACCCGGACCGGTGACCGGACGGCCACGGCGGCCGTTGTCGAACAGCGCGTCGACGGCCTCCTGCAGCATCCGCTTCTCGTTGTTCACGATGATCTCGGGGGCACCGAGGTCAAGGAGACGCTTGAGGCGGTTGTTGCGGTTGATCACACGGCGGTACAGGTCGTTCAGGTCGGAGGTCGCGAAGCGGCCACCGTCCAGCTGCACCATCGGACGCAGGTCCGGCGGGATCACGGGGATGCAGTCGAGCACCATGCCGGTGGGGCTGTTGCGGGTCTGCAGGAAGGCGGAGACGACCTTGAGGCGCTTGAGCGCACGGGTCTTCTTCTGGCCCTTGCCGGTCCGGATGATCTCGCGGAGGCGCTCGGCCTCCTCGTCGAGGTCGAAGGACTCCAGGCGCTTCTGCAGCGCGGCGGCGCCCATCGCACCCATGAAGTAGGTGCCGAAGCGGTCGCGCAGCTCGCGGTAGAGCAGCTCGTCGCCCTCGAGGTCCTGGACCTTGAGGTTCTTGAAGCGGCTCCACACCTCGTCGAGGCGGTCGATCTCGCGCTGCGCGCGGTCGCGCAGCTGCTTCATCTCACGCTCGGCGCCCTCGCGCACCTTGCGGCGCACGTCGGCCTTGGCACCCTCGGCCTCGAGCTCGGCCAGGTCGGACTCGAGCTTCTTGGCGCGGGCCTCGAGGTCGGCGTCACGACGCTGCTCGATCTGCTGACGCTCGACGGAGACGTGCGCCTCCAGCGAGGGCAGGTCGCGCGTGCGGCGCTCCTCGTCCACCCACGTGATCATGTAGGCGGCGAAGTAGATGACCTTCTCGAGGTCCTTCGGGGCGAGGTCGAGCAGGTAGCCCAGCCGCGACGGAACGCCCTTGAAGTACCAGATGTGGGTGACGGGAGCGGCAAGCTCGATGTGGCCCATCCGCTCACGACGCACCTTGGCGCGAGTGACCTCGACGCCGCAGCGCTCACAGATGATGCCCTTGA
This sequence comes from Streptomyces netropsis, assembly GCF_014203545.1. GTDB lineage: Bacteria > Actinomycetota > Actinomycetes > Streptomycetales > Streptomycetaceae > Streptomyces > Streptomyces netropsis. Next base: position 103,332 of record NZ_JACHJG010000005.1, on the reverse strand, counting down.
AGCGGACACGCTTGTACTTGCCGCAGTAGCACTCCCAGTCCCGGGTCGGACCGAAGATCTTCTCGCAGAAGAGTCCGTCCTTTTCGGGCTTCAGGGTGCGGTAATTGATGGTCTCAGGCTTCTTGACCTCGCCGTGGGACCAGGTTCGGATGTCGTCCGCGGTCGCCAGGCCGATCCGCAGCTCGTCGAAGAAGTTGACGTCGAGCACTGTTCGTCAATCCCTCTTTCAGGGTTGTGCCCCCTCGCGCCAGCGAGTTAATGGGCTCTACATCATGGTCTGGGGGTCCGGGGACGGCCGGGGCTCTGCGAGAGAGCCCCGGCCAGACCCGTCAGACCTCTTCGACGCTGCTCGGCTCGCGCCGGGACAGGTCGATACCGAGCTCTTCCGCAGCGCGGAAGACGTCCTCGTCCGTGTCGCGCATCTCGATGGACATGCCGTCCGAGGACAGCACCTCCACGTTGAGGCACAGGGACTGCATTTCCTTGATGAGCACCTTGAAGGACTCGGGAATGCCGGGCTCGGGGATGTTCTCGCCCTTGACGATGGCCTCGTAGACCTTCACGCGGCCGGTGACGTCGTCGGACTTGATGGTCAGCAGCTCCTGGAGGGCGTACGCGGCGCCGTATGCCTCCAGCGCCCACACCTCCATCTCGCCGAAGCGCTGGCCACCGAACTGAGCCTTACCACCCAGCGGCTGCTGGGTGATCATGGAGTACGGACCGGTCGAGCGGGCGTGCAGCTTGTCGTCGACCAGGTGGTGCAGCTTGAGGATGTACATGTAGCCGACCGAGATCGGGTCCGGGAACGGCTCGCCGGAGCGGCCGTCGAACATCCGGGCCTTGCCCGAGGGCAGGACCAGACGGTCACCGTCACGGTTGGGGATCGTGGACTCGAAGAGACCGGCGATCTCGTCCTCGCGGGCGCCGTCGAAGACCGGGGTCGCGACGTTGGTGCCGGCGGCGACGTCGTCGGCGCCGATCGCCTGCAGACGCTTCATCCAGTCCTCGTCGCCCTCGACCTTCCAGCCACGGCTGGCGAGCCAGCCGAGGTGGATCTCGAGGACCTGTCCCGGGTTCATTCGGGACGGGACACCGAGCGGGTTGAGGATGATGTCGACCGGGGTGCCGTCCTCGAGGAACGGCATGTCCTCGACGGGCAGGATCTTCGAGATGACGCCCTTGTTGCCGTGACGGCCGGCGAGCTTGTCACCATCGGTGATCTTGCGCTTCTGCGCCACGTAGACGCGGACCAGCTGGTTCACGCCCGGGGGCAGCTCGTCGCCCTCTTCGCGGTCGAAGACGCGGACGCCGATGACCTTGCCGATCTCGCCGTGCGGGACCTTCAGCGAGGTGTCACGGACCTCACGGGCCTTCTCACCGAAGATCGCACGGAGCAGGCGCTCCTCCGGGGTCAGCTCGGTCTCACCCTTGGGCGTGACCTTGCCGACCAGGATGTCGCCGGCGACGACCTCGGCACCGATGCGGATGATGCCGCGCTCGTCGAGGTCGGCGAGGACCTCCTCGGAGACGTTCGGGATGTCCCGGGTGATCTCCTCGGGGCCCAGCTTGGTGTCACGGGCGTCGACCTCGTGCTCCTCGATGTGGATCGAGGAGAGGACGTCGTCCTGTACGAGGCGCTGCGACAGGATGATCGCGTCCTCGTAGTTGTGGCCTTCCCACGGCATGAACGCCACGAGGAGGTTCTTGCCGAGCGCCATCTCGCCCTCGTCCGTGGACGGGCCGTCGGCGAGCACCTGGCCGGTGATCACGCGGGCGCCCTCGTCCACGACGACCTTCTGGTTGAAGGACGTGCCCTGGTTCGAGCGGGAGAACTTCGCGACCCGGTACGTGTTGTACGTGCCGTCGTCGTTGGCGACGGTGACGTAGTCCGCGGAGACCTCCTGGACCACACCGTCCTTCTCGGCCTTGATGACGTCACCGGCGTCGACCGCACAGCGGTACTCCATGCCGGTGCCGACCAGCGGGGCCTCCGCCTTGATCAGCGGAACGGCCTGGCGCATCATGTTCGATCCCATGAGCGCGCGGTTGGCGTCGTCGTGCTCGAGGAACGGGATCATGGCGGTCGCGACCGACACCATCTGGCGCGGGGAGACGTCCATGTAGTCGATGTCCGTGCCGGGCACGTAGTCGATTTCGCCGCCACGGCGGCGGACCAGGACGCGGTCCTCGGCGTAGGTGTTCTCGTCCGTCAGCGGGGCGTTCGCCTGCGCGATGACGAAGCGGTCCTCCTCGTCGGCGGTGAGGAAGTCCACCTGGTCGGTGACGACACCGTCGACGACCTTGCGGTACGGGGTCTCGACGAAACCGAACGCGTTGACGCGGCCGTACGAGGCGAGCGAGCCGATCAGACCGATGTTCGGGCCTTCGGGCGTCTCGATCGGGCACATGCGGCCGTAGTGCGACGGGTGAACGTCTCGGACCTCGAAGCCGGCCCGCTCACGGGACAGACCACCGGGGCCCAGCGCGGACAGACGACGCTTGTGGGTCAGGCCCGACAGCGGGTTCGTCTGGTCCATGAACTGGGACAGCTGGCTGGTGCCGAAGAACTCCTTGATGGAGGCGACGACCGGCCGGATGTTGATCAGGGTCTGCGGCGTGATCGCCTCGACGTCCTGCGTGGTCATCCGCTCGCGGACGACGCGCTCCATACGAGCCAGACCCGTGCGGACCTGGTTCTGGATGAGCTCGCCGACGTTGCGCAGACGACGGTTGCCGAAGTGGTCGATGTCGTCGGTCTCGACGACGATCGTGGTGCCGTTCTGGCCCACGGTCTCCGTCTCGCCGGCGTGCAGCTTCACCAGGTACTTGATCGTCGCGATGATGTCGTCGACGGTCAGCACACCGGCATCGAGCGGCTGGTCCGCACCGAGCTTCTTGTTGGCCTTGTAGCGGCCGACCTTCGCGAGGTCGTAGCGCTTGGGGTTGAAGTAGAGGTTCTCGAGCAGCGTCTGCGCGGCCTCACGGGTCGGCGGCTCGCCCGGACGCAGCTTGCGGTAGATGTCGAGCAGCGCGTCGTCCTGGCCCTGGGTGTGGTCCTTCTCCAGGGTGGCGCGCATCGACTCGTACTCGCCGAACTCCTCGAGGATCTGCTCGGTCGTCCAACCGAGAGCCTTCAGGAGAACGGTCACGGACTGCTTGCGCTTGCGGTCGATGCGGACACCGACCAGGTCGCGCTTGTCGACCTCGAGCTCCAGCCACGCACCGCGGGAGGGGATCACCCGGGCGGAGAAGATGTCCTTGTCGGACGTCTTGTCGATGGAGGAGTCGAAGTAGACACCCGGCGAGCGGACCAGCTGCGAGACGACGACACGCTCGGTGCCGTTGATGCAGAAGGTGCCCTTGTTGGTCATGAGCGGGAAGTCGCCCATGAAGACCGTCTGAGACTTGATCTCACCGGTCTCGTTGTTGGTGAACTCAGCCGTGACGAAGAGCGGGGCCGCGTACGTGAAGTCGCGGTCCTTGCACTCGTCGATGGAGTTCTTCGGCGGCTCGAAACGGTGGTCGCGGAAGGTCAGCGACATCGACCCGGAGAAGTCCTCGATCGGGGAGATCTCTTCGAAGATCTCCTCCAGACCGGACTTGGTGGGGACGTCTTGACCACTGTCCAGCGCAGCCTCGACGCGAGCCTTCCAGGCGGCATTGCCGAGCAGCCAGTCGAAGCTCTCGGTCTGCAGCGCAAGGAGGTTCGGAACCTCGAGGGGCTCCTTGATCTTCGCAAAAGAGATGCGCAGCGGGGCGGTGCTGGCGCCGTTGTTCGTATTGGCAGTCGAGGCGTTGCGCGAGGCGGCCAAGAGGGGGTCCTTCCGAGGGCTCGGACTCACTACGCGCGTACCGGTCCCGCTCCGTGCATACGAGAGAAATCCCAGCTCAGTGGGTTTCCATCAGCAGTGCTCGACAGCGGGCATGCCCCTGGTGACGGGCAGGGAGCAGCTAACAGGCAGCGCAAAGGGTCAGTGTAGCCACTTGGCCCACTGATGTCCAGAGCGGATTTCCGGAGACCGGTGCGATACCAATCTCTCCCTCCGGGATCCTGTTGTTCCTCGCGTCTGGCACATCGCCTGACGCAAGGCTTCCCTCTTCGTCTTCGATCCATGCCTCGGCCTTTGGATCGATGTGACGCGCGTCCTGAGAATTGCGCGCGTCGTGCCGTTCGTCAAGGCCCCTCGGCCCCCAGGCGGCCCCGTGGGAGCCCCTCAGCAGCCCCCACGCCCCCTCTGAGCGGCCACCGAGGACCGCACGACGGGAACAACGAAGATCACCATACTCGTCCCCGGGCACAGGGCAAGGCACCTGCCGCGGGAACGCCCAAGGGCGACCACCCGCATGGGTGATCGCCCTTGAGTTCGCGCTACCGGAACGTGTCCGACGGCACAGGAGAGTCAGCAGACTCCGAAGGTCACTTGACCTCGACGGAGGCGCCGGCGCCCTTGAGGGCCTCGGCGGCCTTCTCCGCGGCGTCCTTGGCGACCTTCTCGAGGACCGGCTTCGGGGTGCCGTCGACGAGGTCCTTGGCCTCCTTCAGACCCAGGGAGGTCAGCTCACGCACGACCTTGATGACCTGGATCTTCTTGTCACCGGCGGCGGTGAGGATGACGTCGAACTCGTCCTGCTCCTCGACGGCCTCGGCGGCGGCAGCGGCACCACCGGCGGCGGCAACGGCGACCGGGGCAGCGGCGGTGACCTCGAACTTGTCCTCGAACGCCTTCACGAAGGCGGCGAGGTCGATGAGGGTCATGTCCTCGAACTGCGCGAGCAGCTCGTCCTGGGTGAGCTTCGCCATGATGGGCGATCCTTCCACTAATTCGGCTGGTGCCGGATGTACATTTCGGCGGGCGTACTACGGGCCCGCTGCGACCGTGACGGACGCGAGTCGTTCAGGCGTGAGCCCGAATTACTCGGCAGCCTCGGCCTCGACGGGAGCCGGCGTACCGGCACCGCCCTGCTCGACCTTCGCGCGAAGCGCCTCCGCAGTGCGGACGAACTTCGACGGCAGGGCCTGGAAGAGCGCGGCAGCCTGGGACTGCTTGCCCTTCATGGCACCCGCCAGCTTGGCGAGCAGAACCTCGCGGGACTCGAGGTCCGCAAGCTTCTTGATCTCATCGGCGGACAGCGCCTTGCCATCAAGGACACCGCCCTTGATGATCAGGTTCGGGTTCTCCTTGGCGAAGTCACGAAGACCCTTCGCCGACTCCACCGGGTCACCGGTGACGAAGGCGACAGCAGTCGGACCAGCGAAAAGCTCGTCCTCCAGCTGGATCCCGGCGTTGCCAGCCGCGATCTTGGTCAGCGTGTTCTTCACCACGGCGTACTGGGCGTTCTCACCGAGCGAACGACGCAGCGTCTTGAGCTGCGCCACGGTGAGACCGCGGTACTCGGTCAGCACGGCGGCGTTCGAGCTGCGGAACTTGTCCGTCAGCTCGGCAACCGCAGCAGACTTGTCGGGCCTCGCCATGAGCCTCGGCCTCCTTCCGGGTGATTCGGACCGCATAGACACGCGAAGGGACCTGGGCAAAACGAAACGCCCCGGCGCAGGCGCTCGGGGCGTGTACTCGACCGTCCGGACCAGAAGTCCTCACGGGAGTTCATCCTCAAATCACCTGCGCAGGTCGCCCGCAGCTAGCGGATCCTTCGGCCACCACACCTTCTTGCGAAGGCACAGCAACGACCAGCGGTCTTTGGCTTCTGGCTCAAGGTACGTGAAGGGGGCGCCCCGAAGCAAATCGCCTCCTGCGAGGTGGTTTGAGGGCTGCTCAGCGGGGGTGTGAGGCCCTCCCGTGAGCCGCCCTTCCTTCCAGGCGACGCGTCGCCGCGGGGCGCCTGGAGGGCCGCTCAGGGCCCTCGCAGGGGCCATGCGTACGCAAAGGCCGGGCCCCGCACCCTCGAAAGGGTGCGGGGCCCGGCCCGGTAACGATCGCTGTCGCTACGAGAACGCGTCTATCAGACGGTCTCGTCCTCCGCGAGGAGGTTGCGGGTGCGGTTGGAGTCCAGCGGGATGCCGGGGCCCATCGTCGTGGTGAGGGTCGCCTTCTTGATGTAGCGGCCCTTGGCGGCGGACGGCTTCAGACGCAGGATCTCGTCCAGCGCCGCGGCGTAGTTCTCGACCAGCTTCGTCTCGTCGAAGGAGACCTTGCCGATGATGAAGTGCAGGTTCGAGTGCTTGTCGACGCGGAACTCGATCTTGCCGCCCTTGATGTCCGTGACAGCCTTCGCCACGTCCGGGGTGACCGTGCCGGTCTTCGGGTTCGGCATCAGACCACGCGGACCGAGCACGCGGCCGAGGCGGCCGACCTTGCCCATGAGGTCCGGGGTGGCGACGACGGCGTCGAAGTCCAGACGGCCCTTCGCAACCTCGTCGATCAGTTCGTCGGAGCCGACGATGTCGGCGCCGGCGGCTTCCGCGGCCGCAGCACGGTCACCGGTCGCGAAGACCAGGACCCGGGCGGTCTTACCGGTGCCGTGCGGAAGGTTCACGGTGCCACGGACCATCTGGTCGGCCTTGCGCGGGTCAACGCCCAGACGCATGGCGACCTCGACGGTGCCGTCGAACTTGGTGGCGGAGGTGTCCTTCGCGAGACGGACGGCCTCGAGGGGGGCGTACAGGCGCTCCGCCTCGACCTTGGCGTCCGCAGCGCGGAGAGTCTTGCTGCGCTTCACTGCTTCTCCTCAGTGGTTATGGAGTCGTGGTGCGGACCAGCGCTGGTCCTTCCACGGGTACTGCCAGGGGGGTGGAGGCTGATCAGCCCTCGACCGTGATGCCCATGGAACGGGCGGTGCCGGCGATGATCTTCTCGGCGGCGTCCAGGTCGTTGGCGTTCAGGTCGGGCATCTTCGTGGTGGCGATGTCACGAACCTGGTCGCGGGTGATCTTGGCGACCTTCTTGACGTGCGGCTCGCCAGAGCCCTTCTCCACGCCCGCGGCCTTGAGGATCAGCTTCGCGGCCGGCGGGGTCTTCGTCACGAAGGTGAAGGAGCGGTCTTCGTAGACCGTGATCTCCACCGGCACGACCATGCCACGCTGCGACTCGGTCGCGGCGTTGTAGGCCTTGCAGAACTCCATGATGTTGACGCCGTGCTGGCCGAGCGCGGGGCCGACCGGCGGGGCCGGGTTCGCGGCACCGGCGCTGATCTGGAGCTTGATAAGCCCCGTGATCTTCTTCTTCTTGGGAGGCATTGCTCTCTCCGGGTCCTAGTGAGAGTTTTTTTGCCGGCGCACAGAGCGCGCAGGCATACCGCACCACGATAACGGGTAACATGCTGCGGCCAAAAACCGAGCAGGTCAGACCGGCTGCAAGCAGCCAATCTGACCTGTTCGGAGGCGTGTGTACCGGAAGAAACTAGTTCTTCTGGATCTGGTCGAAGCTGAGCTCGACCGGGGTCTCGCGACCGAAGATCTCGACGAGGCCCTTGACCTTCTTCGAGTCGGCGTTGATCTCGTTGATCGTCGCCTGCAGCGTCGCGAACGGGCCGTCGGTGACGGTGACCGAGTCGCCCACCTCGAAGTCCAGCACCTGGACCTCGACCTTGCGGGACGGAGCGGGCTTGCCCTCGGCCTCGGCGGCCTCGCGGGCGGCCTTCTCCTCGGCCTCCGGGGCGAGCATCTTGACGATCTCGTCCAGGGTCAGCGGGTACGGGTCGTAGGCGTTGCCCACGAAGCCGGTGACGCCGGGGGTGTTGCGGACGACGCCCCAGGACTCGTTCGTCAGGTCCATGCGCACCAGCACGTAGCCGGGGAGCTTGTTCTGGCGGACGGTGCGGCGGTCGCCGTTCTTGATCTGGACGACCTCTTCCTGCGGCACCTCGGCCTGGAAGATGTAGTCCTCGACGTTGAGCGAGACGGCGCGCTGCTCGAGGTTGGTCTTCACGCGGTTCTCGTAACCCGCGTAGGTGTGGATGACGTACCACTCGCCGGGCAGACCGCGCAGCTCGTCGCGGAGGGCGGCGACCGGGTCGACGGGAGCCTGCTCCTCGGCGGGCTCCTCGATCTCTTCCTCGGACTCGTCCTCGGCGGCTTCGGCGTCGGCCTCGTCCTCGTCGGAGAGCTCGGCGTCCTCGTCCTCGACGTGGAGGGCGGCCTGCTCGGCCGGCTCGCCGGCGGCGTCGTCCTCGGCGTCGAGCTCGTCGACGCCGTCGGCGTTCTCGACGATCTGAAGCTCGGTGTCGTCGCCGACCTCGTCCGAGGCAGCCGGCGCGTCCACGTCGGCCGCTGCCGCCTCGACGGGCTCGACGGCGTCGTTCAGGTTCGGGTCAGACACGTGGCTGCTTCTTCCTGGCTTCAAGGGGTGGAACGTGCGAAGGGGCGGCTCTCCTGAGAGCAGCCGCCCTACGCGCGGGTTCAGCCGAAGACGTACTTGACGGCGTTCTCGAACCCATAGTCAATCACGGTCACCAGACCAATGACGATGAGGACAAAGACGATCACCACAGTGGTGTACGTCGAGAGCTGGCTCCTGGTGGGCCAGACGACCTTGCGGAGTTCCGCGACAACCTGGCGGTAAAAGAGTGCGAGGCGCCCGATGGGGCCCTTCTTCCCGCGCTTTCCACCACGGCGGCCCTTCTTGGCGGCCACCTCGTCCTCGGGACGACCGCTCTCAGGCGTCGCGGTGGAGCCAAGGGCTTCCGTCACTACGTCCTCACCTGAATCCGGGTCGTGGCCGTGCCGCGCCCGGTTGAGCCGCACGGCGGTGCATTTCAGTACGTACGCATGCACGCACCCTGGTGACGATGCGTGTAGCAGGGCCGAAGGGACTTGAACCCCCAACCGCTGGTTTTGGAGACCAGTGCTCTACCAATTGAGCTACGACCCTTTGTGGTTCCCCCAACGTACCGCATCCACTCGGATGCACGGTGTGTGCGGAGTGGAGTCGCCTGTGAGGGGCCAACGACGCATGAGTGTACGTGCTCCGGAGCCCAGCGTCGAACAGCCGGGGTGCGAGGCGCCTGGATGGAGCCGTGGGAGGGAGGTGAGAGGGCCCTGAGAAGGAGGCGAGAAGGAGGCGAGAAGGAGAGGTGACGGTCCGGAAGAGGCCCCGGGAGGAGGGGTGGTGCTCCGGTCCGGCAGTGCGTCCTGGCCGTTCCGCCGCCGTGCCCGGCCCGGTCCCGCCCGTCGCCGCGGCCGTCCGTGAAACCCGTGTGCCCGGTACGTTCCGGGTCTGGGACGATGCCCTCATGACCGCTGCCACTCCTCCCGCACAGTCCCCCACCGACCGTCGGGTGTCGGCCCGCATCGGGTCGATCTCCGAGTCCGCGACCCTCGCCGTGGACGCCAAGGCGAAGGCCCTCAAGGCCGCCGGGCGTCCGGTGATCGGCTTCGGCGCGGGCGAGCCGGACTTCCCCACGCCCGACTACATCGTCGAGGCCGCCGTGGAGGCCTGCCGCAACCCGAAGTTCCACCGCTACACCCCGGCCGGCGGGCTCCCCGAGCTCAAGGCCGCGATCGCCGCGAAGACGCTGCGCGACTCGGGCTACGAGATCGACGCCTCCCAGGTGCTCGTCACCAACGGCGGCAAGCAGGCCATCTACGAGGCCTTCGCCGCGATCCTCGACCCGGGCGACGAGGTCATCGTCCCCGCCCCGTACTGGACCACCTACCCCGAGTCGATCCGCCTCGCGGGCGGTGTCCCGGTGGACGTCGTCGCGGACGAGACGACCGGTTACCGCGTCTCGGTCGAGCAGCTCGAGGCCGCCCGCACACCGAACACGAAGGTGCTGCTCTTCGTCTCCCCGTCGAACCCGACCGGTGCGGTGTACACCCGGGCGCAGGTCGAGGAGATCGGCCGCTGGGCCGCCGAGCACGGCCTGTGGGTGCTGACCGACGAGATCTACGAGCACCTGGTCTACGGCGACGCCGAGTTCTCCTCGCTGCCCGTCGTGGTGCCGGAGCTGCGCGACAAGTGCATCGTGGTCAACGGTGTCGCGAAGACGTACGCGATGACCGGCTGGCGCGTGGGGTGGATCATCGGCCCGAAGGACGTCGTGAAGGCCGCCACGAACCTCCAGTCGCACGCCACGTCCAACGTCTCCAACGTGGCGCAGATGGCCGCCCTGGCCGCCGTCTCGGGCGACCTGACGGCCGTCGAGGAGATGAAGGTCGCCTTCGACCGCCGCCGCCGCACGGTCGTCCGGATGCTCAACGAGATCGAGGGCGTGCTGTGCCCCGAGCCGGAGGGCGCGTTCTACGCCTACCCGTCGGTGAAGGCGCTGCTCGGCAAGGAGATCCGCGGCAAGCGGCCCGCCACGTCCGTGGAGCTGGCCGCGCTGATCCTCGACGAGGCCGAGGTCGCGGTCGTCCCCGGTGAGGCCTTCGGGACGCCGGGCTACCTGCGTCTTTCGTACGCCCTGGGCGACGAGGACCTGGTCGAGGGCGTCTCGCGGATCCAGAAGCTGCTCGCCGAGGCGAAGGCGTAACGCTCGACGCCCCACGGCTGTGCGGGCGTGGAACGCGGGTCTCCGGCTGCGGCCGGGGGCCCGCGTTCTGGTTTCCGCCCGACCTTCGGCCCACCTTCGGCTTTACTTTCGCCCCGACCCTCGTTCAGGTAATTCCCCTACCGCTTGTCACACGTATACGGCAAGATCCTGGGATGCGGCAGTCTTCCGGGGAGCAGCCCCCGTACCCCAGCGAATCCGTCCGTGACGTCCGTTTGCTGCCGAAGGCCCATCTGCATCTGCACTTCACGGGCTCGATGCGCCCCTCGACCTTGATCGAGCTGGCGGACAAGTACGGCGTGCACCTGCCCGAGGCGCTGAGCGGTGGCGAGCCGCCCCGGCTGCGTGCCACGGACGAGCGCGGCTGGTTCCGCTTCCAGCGGCTCTACGACATCGCCCGGTCCTGTCTGCGCTCCCCCGACGACATCCGGCGCCTGGTGCGCGAGGCCGCCGAGGAGGACGTGCGTGACGGTTCGGGCTGGTTGGAGATCCAGGTCGACCCCACGTCGTACGCGCCGCGGCTGGGCGGGCTGATCCCCGCGCTGGAGATCATCCTGGACGCGGTGGAGAGCGCTTCGCGGGAGACCGGTCTGGGCATGCGGGTGCTCGTCGCCGCGAACCGCATGAAGCACCCGCTGGACGCCCGCACCCTCGCCCGCCTCGCGGTGCGCTACGCCGACCGGGGCGTGGTCGGCTTCGGTCTCTCCAACGACGAGCGGCGCGGCCTCGCCCGCGACTTCGACCGGGCCTTCGAGATCGCCCGCGAGGGAGGCCTGCTGGCCGCCCCGCACGGCGGCGAACTGTCGGGCCCGAGCAGCGTGCGCGACTGCCTGGACGACCTGCACGCGGGCCGCGTGGGCCACGGCGTCCGCGCCGCCGAGGACCCGCGTCTGCTGCGCAAGCTCGCCGAGCGCGGTGTGACGTGCGAGGTCTGCCCGTCGTCGAACGTGGCCCTGGGCGTCTACGAGAAGCCGGCGGACGTGCCGCTGCGGACCCTGTACGAGGCGGGCGTGCCGATAGCGCTGGGCGCGGACGACCCGCTGCTCTTCGGCTCGCGCCTGGCCGCCCAGTACGAGCTGGCCCGCGAGCACCACGGCTTCACGGACGCGGAGCTCGCGGAGCTGGCGAGGCAGTCGGTACGGGGGTCGGCGGCGCCGCCGGATGTCCGCGAGAAGCTGCTCGCGGACATCGACCATTGGCTGACGCCTTAGCGGTGGTGCCTGGGCGGCACAATCCTGCCCGGCCGGCGTTTGAGGCCGGTCTTTGAGCCCCGCCCGCGATCGGGTCGGTTCTTCCCGCGCGCAGCCGGCAGGGCTAAAGGCTGACGCCCACCGTCACCGGCTCGTTCACCAGCGTCACCCCGAACGCCGCGAACACCCCGTCCCGGACCTCCCGCGCGAGCGCGAGCAGGTCCTCGGTCGTGGCCCCGCCACGGTTCGTCAGCGCGAGCGTGTGCTTCGTGGAGATCCGGGCCCGCCCGGCCCCGTACCCCTTCGTGAAGCCCGCCTTGTCGATGAGCCACGCCGCCGACGTCTTCGTGTACCCGTCGCCCGCCGGGTACGAGGGCGGCGTGACGTCCGGCCCCAGCCGCTCCGCGGCGCGGGCCAGGAAGGCCGTGTGCTCGGCCTCGGTGAGTATCGGGTTGGTGAAGAAGGATCCTGCGGACCAGGTGTCGTGGTCCTCGGCGTCGAGGACCATGCCCTTGCCCGCGCGCAGCTTCAGCACCGTCTCGCGGGCCGTGGCGGCGGGTACGCGCTCGCCGGCCTCGACGCCGAGGGTGCGGGCCGTCTCGGGGTACTTGAGGGGCGCGGACAGCCCGCCCGCGTCCTCCAGCTCGAAGCGGACGCGCAGCACGACGTGGCGCGTGGGGTCCTGCTTGAAGCGGCTGTGGCGGTAGGAGAAGCCGCAGTCGGCGTTGGGGATGGTGACGACCTCGTCGGCACGGCGGTCGTAGGCGACGACCTCGGTGATGGTCGCGGAGACCTCCTGCCCGTACGCCCCGACGTTCTGGATCGGGGTGGCACCGGCGGAGCCCGGCACACCGGCCATGCACTCGATGCCGGCCAGACCGGCCTCGACGGTGCGGGCCACGGCGTCGGACCAGTTCTCACCGGCGGCCAGCTCGAGGCGGGTGCCGTCGAGGCGGAAGCCGGTGGTGGCGATGCGCAGGGCGGTGCCCTCGAAGCCCTTGTCGGAGATGACCAGGTTGCTGCCGCCGCCGATGATCAGCAGCGGGGTGCCGCTCGCGTCGGCCTCGCGGACGACCGCGATGACCTCGTCGTCGGTGGTGGCCGTGACGAGACGGGTCGCGGGGCCGCCGAGGCGGAAGGTGGTCAGGGGGGCGAGGGGGGCGTCGTGGAGTTCCTGCACGTGCACAAGAGTACGGGGGCGCTGCGCTGGGCTCGGCGGGGTGCGGGTCTTGGCCGGGGCCGCGGTGCGGGCCGGTGGGCCGGGGCCGGGCGCCGGGGCCTCCGGGGGCGTCCCGGAATCGGATATTTACGGGCGGGGAGCCCCGAGCGCATCGGTGCCCGGCACTGCCGCCCACAAATATCCGGCAGCATTCCGGGACGCCCCCTGCGACCCCGTCACCCTCCGCAGTCGTCACGCCGGCATGCTTCCTGCCGGGACACCGGAGACGATGTCCTGCCATGCGTAAGGGGCACCCGCTACGGCAGGTGCCCCTTACGTGCTGCGTTCAGGCGAGGCGGACCGTGGCGCGGGACATGCCCAGCACCTTCTGGCCGTCGCTCTTGGCCACGAGGTCGACGCGGACCGTGCGGGCCTCGTCGTCCTTGGCCGCGACCTTGGCGCTGACCTCGATGACCGCGCCCTTGTCGTCGTTCGGCACGACGACCGGCTTGGTGAAGCGCACGCCGTACTCGACCACGGAGGCCGGGTCACCGGCCCAGTCGGTCACCACACGGATCGCCTCGGCCATGGTGAACATGCCGTGCGCGATGACGTCCGGCAGCCCGACCTCCTTGGCGAACTTCTCGTTCCAGTGGATCGGGTTGAAGTCGCCGGAGGCGCCCGCGTACTGCACGAGCATGGCGCGCGTCACGGGGAAGGACTGCGCGGGCAGCTCGGTGCCGACCGCTACCTCGTCGTACGAAATCCGGGCGGTCATCACGCCTCCTCGGCGGCGCGGGCCACCAGCATCGTGTGCGCGGTCACCACGTGCTCGCCGGTCTCGTCGTGGACCTCGCCACGCACCGACAGCACGTCGTTGCCCGCCAGGGACTTGATCGACTCGATCGTGGAGACGACCGACAGACGGTCACCGGCGCGGACCGGGCGGGTGTAGGCGAACTTCTGGTCGCCGTGCACCACGCGGTCGTAGTCCAGGCCCAGCTGCGGGTCCTGGATGACCTGGCCGGCCGCCTTGAATGTGATCGCGAACACGAAAGTCGGCGGGGCGATCACGTCCGAATGACCGAGCGCCTTGGCGGCCTCGGGGTCGAGGTACGCCGGATTGGCATCGCCGACGGCCTCGGCGAATTCGCGGATCTTCTCCCGGCCGACCTCATACGGGTCGGTGGCCGGATAGGTCCGTCCGACGAAGGACTGGTCGAGCGCCATCGGCTCGGCACCTCCAGAGTGGACTGGGTGGGGATACGCCGTGAGGCCGCCCCCAAGAAATGGGGACGGCCTCACGAACGAGCCTGAGTGTTATCGCGTTTCGCGGTGCGCAGTGTGCGCCTTGCAACGCGGGCAGTGCTTCTTCATCTCCAGTCGGTCCGGGTCGTTACGCCGGTTCTTCTTGGTGATGTAGTTCCGCTCCTTGCACTCCACGCAGGCCAGCGTGATCTTCGGGCGGACGTCGGTGGCAGCCACGTGAGTGCTCCTTGACGGAATGGACGGATGAACGCATAAAAGAGTAGCCGATCGGAGGACCGACCCCACAATCGGCTACTGTGTGTAGCGGTGACCGGACTTGAACCGGTGACACAGCGATTATGAGCCGCTTGCTCTACCGACTGAGCTACACCGCTTTGATGCGAGAGAGATCCTCGCCCTCACAGGCGAGGAACCTCACACACCAGAGCCCCAATACGGAATCGAACCGTAGACCTTCTCCTTACCATGGAGACGCTCTGCCGACTGAGCTATTGGGGCGAGCGAGGAAGACATTACACGGTCTGCGGCCGAAGGTGAAATCCGTATCGGACCGCCGTACGCAGGGGCTTCTCGCGGCTCTCACCGAGGCCCTCCCCGAGGGCCTCACGGGCCACACCGGTACGACTATTTGCCGCCTCCTCGAAGCCGCCCCACCTGCGCCCTAGGCTCGGTCCAGCTGCGTGATCATGTTCGCCACCGGCCCGGAGGAGCGCCATGCCCGACAGCCAGCCGCAGCCGCCGAGGAAGCCCGACGGCGACGCCGTCGGCCCGCCCCCGCACGGCGGGGGCGCCTTGGTGCTCTGCGGCGCCCGGCTCGCCGACGGCCGCACCGTGGACGTACGGCTCAGCAACGGCCGCATCGAGGCCGTCGGGACGGCCGGCAGCCTCGTGCCCGGGCCCCGCGTCGACCTCGGCGGCTATCTGCTGCTGCCCGCTCCCGCCGAGCCCCACGCGCACTGCGACACCGCGCTGACGGCCGACATCGGCGGCCCCGTCCCCTACGCCGTCGAGGACGTCCAGCGGCGCGCCACGGAGGCCGCGCTGCTGCAACTCGGCCACGGCGCGACCGCGCTGCGCTCCCACGTCCGGATCGGCGACGTCCAGGGGCTGCGGTCGCTGGAGGCCGTGCTCCAGGCGCGCCGGGCGCTGCGCGGCCTCACCGACCTGACCGCCGTCGCCGTACCCCGGCTGCTGACCGGCGCCGCCGGGGCCGACGGGCTGGCCATGCTGCGGGACGCCGTGAAGATGGGCGCGTCCGTCGTGGGCGGCTGCCCCGACCTCGACCCCGATCCGACGGGCTACGCCGAGGCCGTCCTGGACCTCGCCGCCGAGCACGGTTGCGCCGTCGATCTGCACACGGACGGTGACGATCCGGCCCGGCTCGCCCGGCTGGCCGCCATGGCCGGGGGCCTGCGGCCCGGCGTCACCCTCGGCCCCTGCGGCGGCCTGGCCCGGCTCCCCCGCGAGCCGGCGATGCGGGCGGCCGAACAGCTCGCGGCGGCGGGCGTGACCGTGGTCTGCCTGCCCCAGGGCGACTGCTGCGCGTCGGGGCCGCAGCGGGGGCGGGTCTCGACCTGCGCGCCGGTGCGGTTGCTGCGGGCGGCGGGCGTCGAGGTCGCGGCGGGCAGCGGTGCCCTGCGGGACGCGGCCAACCCGGTGGGGCGGGGTGACCCCATCGAGGCCGCGTTCCTGCTGGCCTCGCGCGGCGAGCTGCGCCCCGAGGAGGCGTACGCGGCCGTCAGCGACCGGGCGCGGGCGGCGATGGGGCTGCCGGAGGTGCGGGTGGAGGCGGGCTTCCCCGCGGAGCTGCTGGCCGTGCGGGGCGGCGGGATCGCGGGGATGCTCTCGCTCGCGTACAGCCGCCTGGTGGTCCACGAGGGGCGCGTGGTGGCCCGTACGAGCGCGGTGCGGGAGTTCCGGGACTCCCGGGCCATGGTGGCCCTGGACCTGCCCCGGCAGTCGTCGCGGGGCGGCGGCGAGCCGGGCTGACCGGCCTGCCGGGCCGCCGACCGGGCCGAAGTGGCCGATCTTGCCCGTGCGTCCGATGGCGGCCCGGTGCGTACGGCGTACGGTCGGAGGCATGCGCATTGTCATCGCTGGTGGACATGGTCAGATCGCGCTACGGCTGGAGCGTTTGCTCGCCCGGCGCGGTGACGAGGTAGCGGGCGTGATCCGCAAGCCGGAGCAGGCGGGTGATCTCCTCGCGGCGGGTGCCGAGCCGGTCGTGTGCGATCTGGAGTCGGCGACGGCCCAGGAACTCGTCCGGCATCTGGAGGGCGCGGACGCCGCCGTCTTCGCGGCCGGGGCGGGGCCGGGCAGCGGAATCGAGCGCAAGGACACCGTGGACCGGGCCGCGGCCGCCCTCTTCGCCGACGCGGCGGAGGCCGCCGGGGTCCGCCGCTACGTGATCGTCTCGTCCATGGGCGCCGACCGCGAGCCGCCCGAGGACACCGACCCGGTCTTCGCGGCCTATCTGCGTGCGAAGGGCGCGGCGGACGAGGACGTGCGTTCCCGGGCCGGGCTGGACTGGACCGTCCTGCGCCCGGGCCGGCTCACCGACGACCCCGGCACGGGCCAGGTGGCCCTGGCGGAGTCGACGGGCCGGGGCGCGGTGACCCGTGACGACGTGGCGGCAGTCCTGGCCGCGATCCTCACCGAGCCGGGCACGGCGGGCCGCACGCTGGAGCTGATCGGCGGCGACACCCCGGTGGAGCAGGCGGTCAAGGCGGTCGCGGCGGGGTAATCGGTCGGCTGCCGCCGATTCACTCCCGTCGGAAACGAAAGAGACCCCCGACCAGAAGGTCGGGGGTCTCGTTCCGTGGCGGCGCCAGGGTTCGAACCTGGGTAGGCTGAGCCGGCAGATTTACAGTCTGCTCCCTTTGGCCACTCGGGCACACCGCCAAGGGTTGCTGCCTGGATTCCCGCCTCGCGGCGGTTGTCCGTGGCAACGACGTAAACCATACCCGATGACCAGGGGTGGTCCGCCACTCGATTCGCGGCCCCTCGATCGGGCCCCGGGTGGCTAGGCTGGCAGCGGCCCTCCGGGGCCGTACCCCTGATGGATCTACGTACGAGGAGCCAACTCAATATGGCCGACTCCAGTTTCGACATCGTCTCGAAGGTCGAGCGGCAGGAGGTCGACAACGCCCTCAACCAGGCCGCCAAGGAGATCTCGCAGCGCTACGACTTCAAGGGCGTCGGCGCTTCGATCGCCTGGTCCGGCGAGAAGATCGAGATGCGCGCCAACGCCGAGGAGCGGGTCAAGGCGGTTCTCGACATCTTCGAGACCAAGCTGGTCAAGCGCGGTATCTCGCTGAAGTCGCTGGACGCGGGCGAGCCGCAGGCCTCCGGCAAGGAGTACAAGATCTTCGCCTCGATCGAGGAGGGGATCTCGCAGGAGAACGCGAAGAAGGTCGCCAAGATCATCCGCGACGAGGGCCCGAAGGGCGTCAAGGCGCAGGTCCAGGGCGACGAGCTGCGCGTCAGCTCCAAGAGCCGTGACGACCTCCAGGCCGTCCAGGCGCTCCTCAAGGGCAAGGACCTGGACTTCGCGATCCAGTTCGTGAACTACCGGTAATACGCCGCTGGTTCAGGCCACCCGGCGCGGGCTCCGGCCCGCGAGGACGCTGTCGTCGGGGAGGGCACAGCGAGGGGCGCCGTCGGGTCCACCTCGACGACCGCCCTGGCGGTGCCCTCCCCCGCGCGACGCGACCCAACGCGTTCCCTGTGCGCGAGAAGCATCACAACGACGTTCCGGCAGCGGCGCGTTGCGCGGGTAGGTGACGCGGCGATGCGGGCGCACGGCATGCCCGCAGCGGCGGGGCGCGTCGCCTCTGGAACAGTCAGCGGCTCCACGCCCGGGCAGGCTGGTTATGATCACCGCAAGGCGGGGTCGTAGCACAGAGGTAGTGCGCCTGCACGTCATGGAGGAGGACGCCGGTTCGAATCCGGCCGCCTCGCCCCCCTTTTTTCTTCGCGCACGGCAGCGCCTGCGTTTTAACCTGCACGGATGATCGACCAAGAGCCGAGCGGCGTCGTCGTGAACGCAGGGACCGTCAGCCCGAGTTCGACCCGGCTGCGCTTCCGTGAACCCACGCGCCCCTTCCCGGAGTTCAAGGACGATCCGGTGCTCGACTTCCTCGCGCAAGCGCGAGGTGAGCGGGTGAGCATCGACGTGTCCGTCCGCACGTTGCGGGGTGACGGCCTCGACGCCTTCCTCGACGAACTGGCCGAGGACTTCCGGGGGTGGGAGGGGGCGCGTACGTGGCGCTCCCTCGAGCACGATCTGACGCTCTCGGCCACGCACGGCACGGGAGGGTACGTCCGTCTGACGTGGGGGCTGCACGCCCGGCCACCCGCCGAGGAGTGGTGTTTCGAGACCACCACGGTGCACGCGGCGGGCGAGGACATGCGAAACCTCGCCACCGAGATCCGTGCCCTTTTTCGGAGCGCCTCATGACGTCCGACGGCGCCGACGGCCTTGACCTCAAGCAATGTTGAGCTTTTAGTGTTCTCGGTGAACGGTCGATCCGTCCGACGGCCGCCGCCCAGATCCCCCGGGAGCGCTCAGCCATGACCGTCACCGCCGCAGAGTTCGCCGCCCTCGAAGCGCGGGTCGAGGTCCTTGCCGACCGCGCCGACATCACCGGTCTCATCGACCACTACCTGCTGAGCCTCGACACGGTGCCCGCCGGTGGCGGTCGCTTCGACGACGCCTGGGCGCGCGGCCTTTTCACCGAGGACGCCCGGGTCACGACCCCGATCGGTGACCACGAGGGGATAGCGGGCCTGGCCGAGTCCGAGCAGGCGACGTTCGCGAAGTTCGAACGGACCCAGCACGTCGGCACGAACTACATGATCGCTCTCGACGGCGACCGGGCCACGGTGCGCTGGAACGCGCTCATGACCCACGTCCACCTGGCGAGCACCCAGCAGGCACGGGGCGCGGAGCCGGGTGGCCACTTCGACGTGGGCGGCACGTTCACGGGCGAGGTGGTGCGGACGGGCCAGGGGTGGCGCTTCCGCCGCCTGACCGTCCAGGCGGTGTGGACGACGGGCGAGGGCCCGCTGGTGCTGACGCCGAAGGCGGAGGCGACCATGCGGGGCCTGGCGGGCGGCTCGGTCAACTAGGGACTGTCCGGCGGATTCGCCGTGTCGGGTGCACCTCCGCTGCGCGGCGGGGGCCTCACACGCCGGACAGGCTGGTCGGCTGGGCCCAGCCCGATCAAGCCCGTCCGGCGATTGAGGACGCGCCCGCAGGGCCCCCGCTGCCGCAGGCGGCAAGACGGCCCGCGGTCGGCACGACAAACCGCTCTGCCCCGCGCCCCGGACTTGGCTACTTCGTCAGCGCGTCGCGAACGGCCGGTCCGTGGAGACGATTTCGCGGCCGAGCGGCATCAACGAGATGGGGATCAGCTTGAAGTTGGCGATGCCCAGCGGGATGCCGATGATCGTGACGCACAGGGCGATGCCCGTGACGATGTGACCGAGCGCCAGCCACCATCCGGCGAAGACGAACCAGATGACGTTGCCGATCAACGACCCCGCGCCGGCGTCATGCCGCTCCACCGTCGTACGACCGAAGGGCCACAGGGCGAAGGCAGCGATACGGAAGGACGCAATGCCCCAAGGAATGGTGATGATCAAGACGCAGCAGATCAGGCCCGCGACGACATAGGCGAGTGCCATCCAGAGGCCACAGAGAACCAGCCAGATGACATTCAGGACAAACTTCATAATTAATAGCCTTCCACGCAACTGGCTCCTTGGCCACTGAGACGCTTGCGCGCTGGCCTCTGGTTGCCACTGCCCGCAGGCGGGGGCCTTACGCGTCGGCTACGAGGGATTCCCACCCGCTACGCGGGGGCGCACCGGGGCCATGGGCGCGCTGCGCGTCACGCGCAGCCGGCGTGAGGCGTGCACGCCATCGCGACCGCCAGGCTGTCCTCGTAGACGTGGTAGCGGGTGATGAGGCCGTTCTCGACCGTCAGTCGGGCCGCGAAGGGCGAGCGGAAGGACTTGCCGGTGGCTCGTACCGTTCCGGCCAGGCAGCCCGTCAGGATCGCTTCCGTGCCGTCCACGACGAGTGGGTCGATGGTGTGGCCGGTCGGCGCCGGGGTCACGCAGGCGGCCAGGTCGCGGAAGTGGTCGGCCACGTCCTCGCGCGTCGAGCGCGGGCGGATCCAGGGGGCGGTCGGGTTGTCGGCGACGAGCCAGTCGACCTTCTCGGCGAACAGGGCGGCGATGTGGTCGGGGCTGCCGGCCGCGGTGCGGGTCAGGAACTCCTGCGCGGTCGCGCGGGTGGTGTCGCCGGTGCCTGTCATGGCGGTCGCCTCTCGTCGAAGGTCCGAAATCCGAAGTCCGAAGACCTGAGTCCTGGGGACTTCGACGATCCTGCGACAGGGGCCGTGCGGCGTCGATTACCTCTCCGGTAATCGACGTCGGCTACCCCCGGTGGCCCGCCATCCGCTCCAGGCGGCTGATGCGCTCCGCCATCGGCGGGTGGGTGGAGAACAGCTTGGACATGCCCCCGCCCGCGCGGAAGGGGTTCGCGATCATCATGTGGCTCGCGGTCTCCAGGCGGGGCTCGGGCGGCAGGGGCAGCCGCTTCGTGCCGGCGTCGAGTTTGCGGAGGGCGTCGGCGAGGGCGAGGGGGTCGCCGGTGAGGCGGGCGCCGGAGGCGTCGGCCTCGTACTCGCGGGAGCGGCTGACGGCGAGCTGGATGACGGACGCGGCGATCGGGCCCAGCAGCATGATCATGACCATGCCGATGAGACCGGGGCCCTCGTCGTCGTCCGAGCGGCCGAAGGGGATCAGCCAGGCGAAGTTGACCAGGAACATCACCACCGAGGCGAGCGCGCCCGCCACCGAGGAGATGAGGATGTCGCGGTTGTAGACGTGGCTGAGTTCGTGGCCGATGACGCCGCGCAGCTCGCGCTCGTCGAGGAGACGCAGGATGCCGTCGGTGCAGCAGACGGCGGCGTTGCGCGGGTTGCGGCCGGTGGCGAAGGCGTTGGGGGCCTCGGTCGGGGAGATGTAGAGGCGGGGCATCGGCTGGCGGGCGGCGTTGGAGAGCTCGCGGACCATGCGGTACAGCTGCGGGGCCTCGAACTCGCTGACCGGCCGGGCGCGCATCGCGCGCAGGGCGAGCTTGTCGCTGTTCCAGTAGGCGTAGGCGTTGGTGCCGAGCGCCACGAGGACGGCGACGATCAGGCCCGTACGTCCGAAGAGGCTGCCGATGACGATGATGAGTGCGGACAGCCCGCCGAGGAGTACGGCGGTCTTCAACCCGTTGTGCCGGCGGTGCACGGTACGCCCTCCAAGTGGTCCGGCAGGGGAACCCTTTGCTCGGTGCTTCCACCGTGCGCTTCCACGTTCCAGTGGAACCTTCCGAACTGGTCAACGCCAGATGAAGGTGGCTAGTTCCCTTGTGCACACCGGCCGCGCACCGGGTCGCACACCGGCCGCGCACCGCACGCGCACCGGCCGTGCACCGGGTCGCGCGCCGACCGCCCGTAGGCCGTCCGGGTGAGCGTGCGGACGCCTTACGGGCGGGTTCGGAGCCGCGTCACAGCAGTGCGCCGGAGGCGAAGCGCAGGACGAGCTGCGGGGCGCCGGAGAGGGCGATGCCGAGGACGGCGGCGAGGGCGATCGCCGTCGCCAGGGGGGTCGGGACGCGCAGGCGCTGGTGCCCCTCGGCAGCCTCCGCCTCGTCCGGCGCGCGGAAGAGGACCGCCGTCCACTGGAGGTAGTAGTAGAGGGCGATCACGACGTTGATCGCCATGACGACCGCCAGCCAGCCCAGGCCCGCGTCGACCGCCGCCGAGAAGACGGTGACCTTGGCGAACAGGCCGATGATGCCCGGCGGCAGTCCGGCCAGGCAGAGCAGGAAGAAGCCCATGGCCAGGGCGGCGAGCGGGCGGCGGGCGTAGAGGCCCCGGTAGTCGGCGATGCGGTTGGCGGGACTGGTCCGGGCGACGAGCGCGGCCACGGCGAAGGCGCCGAGGTTCACGACGGCGTACATCAGGGCGTACGCGACGGTGGAGCCGATGGCGTGGGCGGGGTCGTCGGTGTACGCGGCGGCGGCGATCGGCACCAGGAGGTAGCCCGCCTGGCCGACGGAGGACCAGGCCAGCAGGCGTACGGCGCTGTTCGCGCGGTCCGCGCGCTGGCGCAGCGCGGCGGCGTTGCCCACGGTCATGGTGAGGGCGGCGAGGACGGCGAGGGCCGGGCCCCAGATGTCGGAGTACGAGGGGAAGGCGACGACGGTCACGAGGATGAGACCGGTGAAGCCGACGGCCTTGCCGATGACCGACAGGTAGGCGGCGATGGGCAGCGGGGCGCCCACGTAGGTGTCGGGTACCCAGAAGTGGAAGGGCACGGCCGCGGTCTTGAAGGCGAAGCCGACGAGGGTGAGGGCCACGCCCGCCTGGGCGAGGGTCTCCAGCCGCGGGTCGACGTCGGTGAGGGTCTCGGCCACCTGGGTGAGGTGCAGGGTGCCGGTGGCCGCGTAGACGAAGCTGACGCCGAGCAGCATGACGGCGGTCGCGGTGACCGAGGAGAGGAAGAACTTGAGCGCCGCTTCCGAGGAGCGGCGGTCGTCGCGCCGCAGGCCGACGAGGGCGAAGGCGGGCAGCGAGGCGACTTCGAGGGCCACGACGAGGGTCGCGAGGTCCCGGGAGGCGGGCAGCAGGGCGGCACCGGCGGCGGAGGACAGCAGCAGGAACCAGTACTCGCCGGAGGGAAGTTTGAAGTCGGTGAGCGTGCTGACGGACAGAAGCGCCGTCAGCAGGGCGCCGCCGAGGACCAGGAACTGGATGACGAGGGTGAAGTGGTCCGCCGTGTAGCTGCACGCGCGCGTGCCGGTGCTCAGGCAGAACGTGGAGCGGTCACCGTCGTGCAGGGGCAGCAGGGACAGCCCGGCCAGCAGCAGTCCGCCGATCGCGATCCCGCCGAGGAGGGGCTTGCGCTCCTCGGGGAGGAAGAGGTCGGCGACCAGGATGACGAGCGCCACCACTGCGGTGACGGTGGGCGGGGCGATGGCGAGCCAGTCGACGGACTGGACCAGGGAGCCCATCAGTTGCCTCCTCGGAGGAGCTGCTGAACGGCCGGGTCGGTGAGGCCGAGGAGGGCCGCGGGCCAGAGTCCGGCGAGGACGGTGAGGGCGACGAGCGGGGTCCAGGCGGCGAACTCGTACGTCTGGACGTCGGCGAGCGACGTCGGTGCGGGCGCGTGGGCGCCGCCTTCGCCGTCGCCTCCCATGCAGACCCGGCGCACGACGACCAGCATGTACGCGGCGGTCAGCAGGGTGCCGAAGCCGGCGATGACCATGAAGGTGAGGTAGGCGGGGCGGCTGAGCCCCTCGGCGGGCTCGAAGGAGCCGAACATCGCGAGCATCTCGCCCCAGAACCCGGCGAGGCCGGGCAGGCCGAGCGAGGCGACGGCGCCGAAGGCGAGGAGCCCGCCGAGGCGGGGTGCCTTGCCGTAGAGCGCGGCGCCGCTCGCGCCGGAGAGCCGGTCGAGGTCGCTGGTGCCGTAGCGGTCCTTGACGGCGCCGACGAGGAAGAACAGCAGGCCGGTGATGAGGCCGTGGGCGATGTTGGCGAACAGCGCGCCGTTCACCCCGGTGGGGGTGAGGGTGGCGATGCCGAGGAGCACGAAGCCCATGTGGCCCACGGAGGAGTAGGCGATCAGGCGCTTGAGGTCGCCGCCCGCGCCGCTGCGGGCGAGGGCGAGGCAGACCAGGGAGCCGTAGATGATGCCGACGACCGCGAAGGCGGCGAGGTAGGGCGCGAAGGTGTGCACGCCGTCGGGGGTGATGGGCAGCAGGATGCGGACGAAGCCGTACGTGCCCATCTTCAGCAGGACGCCCGCGAGGAGCACCGAGCCGACGGTCGGGGCGGCGGTGTGGGCGTCGGGGAGCCAGCTGTGCAGGGGCCACATGGGGGCCTTGACGGCGAGGCCGACGCCGATGGCGAGCACCGCGACGAGCTGGGTGGTGTGGCTGAGCCCGGAGCCGTTGTCAGTGGCGAGTGCCACCATGTCGAACGTGCCGCCCTTGATGCCGATGAGGAGGAGGCCGAGCAGCATCACGACGGAGCCGAGCAGGGTGTAGAGGATGAACCGCCAGGCCGCGCGCTCGCGGCCGTCACCGCCCCAGCGGGCGATGAGGAAGTACATCGGGATGAGCACCATCTCGAAGGCGAGGAAGAACAGCATCAGGTCGAGGACGGCGAAGGACGCGAGGGTGCCGGACTCGAGGACGAGGATCAGTGCGACGAATGCCTTCGGTGACGGGCCGTCGGGCATTTTGAAGTAGCTGTAGAGCGCGCTGAGGAAGGTCAGCAGCGCGGTCAGCACGAGGAGGGGGAGCGAGACGCCGTCCACGCCGAGGTGGATCCGGATGCCGAGGGCCGGGATCCAGCTGATGTCGGTGGTCGCCTGCATCCTGGCGGGGTCGTCGTGGTCGAAGCCGGCGGCCAGGGCGACGGACAGCGCGAGCACGGCGCCCGTGACGGTGACGCCGTGCCGGAGCACGGCCTGGTCGGGGCTCTTGCCCTTGAGGCCGGGAGGGGCCGGGAGCAGGGCGGCGACGGCTCCGAGGAGGGGGACGACGACGATCGCAGCGAGGAGGATCTGCATGACGGTATGACTCACGGTCAGGCTCCGGTGGCTACGAGAACGGCGGCGACGGCCAGGACGACGGAGCCGGCGAGCAGGGCGCCGAGGTAGGTCTGCACGTTGCCGGTCTGGGCCCGGCGGACGGCCCGGCCCAGCAGGCCGGGGGCCGCGCCCGCGCCGCGGACGTACGTGTCGACGACCTCGCGGTCGAGGAAGTGCGCGAGGCGGGCGCCGGCGCGCACGGGCCGGACGAACAGGGCGCTGTACACGGCGTCGAGGTGGAAGCCGACGGCGGCGTGGCGGTGCAGGGGGCCGAGGAGGAGCCGGCCGGGGTCGGCCGGGTCCTGGGCGGAGGCGATGTTTCCGTAGGCGGCCGTGTGGCTGGCGACGGCCTCCTCCTCGGAGACCGCGGGGGCGGCGTCCGGGTCGGCGGCGACGGCGCCCATGGGCGTGCCGGCGGCGAGCGCGGCGGTCCGCCGCCAGGCCGCGTAGACGGCGAGCCCGCCGACGAGGGCGCAGCCGGTGCCGAGGGCGGAGGTGGTGAGGGTCGGGGTGAGGGAGTGCCCGTCGAACCAGTCGGGGAGCTTCCAGGCGGCGAGGCCGAGCCCGAGGGCGGGGACGAACAGGACCCAGAGGGTGGCGTTCATGACGGCGGGCTGCTTGCCGTGGTCGGCGGCCTCCGTGCCGCGGCCGTGGAAGGCCAGCAGCCACAGCCGGGTGGCGTAGCCCGCGGTGAGGAGGGCGGTGAGCAGTCCGGCGACCAGGACCATCCAGCCCACCGCGCCGGGGATGCCGCTCGCGTCTCCGGTGGCGGCGTGCTCCGCCGCGCCGAGGACGGCTTCCTTGGAGAAGAAGCCG
This sequence comes from Streptomyces netropsis, assembly GCF_014203545.1. Lineage (GTDB taxonomy): Bacteria > Actinomycetota > Actinomycetes > Streptomycetales > Streptomycetaceae > Streptomyces > Streptomyces netropsis. The sequence goes on along the minus strand of NZ_JACHJG010000005.1, from coordinate 77,793 downwards.
CTGAACGGGGGGACCGCGGCGAGGGCGAGGAGGGCGACGGTCATCGTCCAGTAGGCGTCGGGGATGCGCTTGGTGAGGTGGCCCATGCGTGCCATCGCGGCCAGCGAGTTGGTGCCGGCGGCGTGAATGATCACGCCTGCCCCGAGGAAGAGGAGCGCCTTGAACGCACCGTGGGTGATCAGGTGGAAGACGGCGGCACCGCGGTCGCCGACGGCGAGGGCACCGGTCATGTAGCCGAGCTGGCCGACGGTCGAGTAGGCGAGGACGCGTTTGATGTCGTCCTGGGCGAGGGCGGCGAGCGCCGAGCCGACCATGGTGATCGCGGCCATCGCGGCGAGCACGACCAGCGCCGCGGTGGAGGCGGCGAAGACGGGCAGCAGCCGGGCGATGAAGTAGACACCGGCGGCGACCATCGTCGCGGCGTGGATCAGCGCGGAGACGGGCGTGGGGCCGGCCATCGCGTCGGGCAGCCAGGTGTGCAGCGGGAACTGCGCGGACTTGCCCGCGACTCCGGCGAGGAGCAGCAGCGCGATGAGGGTGGGGTGGTCGAGCCCGTCGCCGGAGACGGCGGCGGTCAGGATGCCGTTGATGCGGAACGTTCCGGCGTCGGCGGCCAGCGCGAGGATGCCGATCAGGAAGGGGACGTCGCCGAGCTTGGTGACCAGGAAGGCCTTGAGGGAGGCGGCGCGGGCGGCCTCGGTCTCCCAGTAGTGGCCGACGAGGAAGTACGAGCAGACGCCCATGATCTCCCAGCCGACCAGCAGCACCATCAGGTCGCCGGAGTAGACGACGAGCAGCATCGCGGAGGTGAAGAGGGAGACGAGGGCCGCGTAGGAGGGGTAGCGGGGGTCGTCTCGCAGGTAGGCGGTCGAGTAGAGCTGCACGCAGGAGGCGACGACGCCGACGAGGACCGCGACGAGCACGGCGAAGCCGTCGAGGTGCAGGGCGAGGTCGATCGGCACCGACCCGGTCGGGGTGAGCCGGGTGGCGGCGTCGATGTCCTCGCCGCCGCCCTGCTGCCAGGCGACGACGACGGCGAGCACGGCCGCGGCGAGGGTCGGCAGGATGGCCAGCGGTCGTACGAAGCCGGGGGCGCGGCGGCCGAGCAGGATGCCGGCGACGGCACCGAGGAAGGGCAGCAGCGGGACGAGGACGGCGGTGGTCGTGGTCGTCACGCGACGGCCTCTGCCTTCTTGTCGGGGCCGTTCGGCCGGTCGCCGTCGGCGCGGGCCGGGTCCACGGGAATGTCCGTGTCGGCCGCGTAGCGCTCGGCGTCCTCGCCCTCGTTGAGGTCGCGGAGCCGGTCGACGTCGGCGGTGCCGCGGTTGCGGTACACGAGCAGCACGATCGCGAGTCCGATGCCGATCTCGGCGGCGGCGATGGCGATGGTGAAGAGGGTGAGCGCCTGCCCGGCGTGGAGCGTGTCGCGCAGCCACACGTCGAAGGCGACGAGGTTGAGGTTGACGGCGTTGAGCATCAGCTCGACGGACATCAGGACGAGGATCGCGTTGCGCCGGGCGAGCACGCCGTACAGGCCGACGCTGAAGAGGAGGGCGGCGAGGACGGCGGGGTAGACGAGATGCATCAGTGCTTGCCCCCCTTGTCGGCCTTGCCGGCCTTGCCGGTCGTGCCCGGCTGCTTCTTCGTACCGCCGTCGATGTCGCGGCGGGAGAGCACGATCGCGCCGACGAGGGCGGCGAGCAGCAGGACGGACAGCGCCTCGAAGGGCAGCACCCAGTACCGGAAGAGGCTCTCTCCGGAGACCTTGGTGGAGCCCTGTACGGCGCCGTCGAGGTCGATCCAGGTGGCGCGGAAGGCATCCACGACCACCCAGACGAGCGCGGCGGCCGCGGCGACCGCGACCGCGAGGGCGGCCCAGCGGTTGCCGGAGTCCGCGTCCGGGGAGCGGCCGATGGGGGCCTTGGTGAGCATCAGCCCGAAGAGGAGGAGGACGACGACGGACCCGACGTAGATCAGCACCTGTACCCAGGCGATGAACTCCGCCGTGAGCAGCAGGTACTCCACGGCGAGCCCGCCGAGCGCCGCCACCAGCCAGAGGGCGGCGTGCACCAGCTGCTTGGTGGTGACGGTGACGACGGCGGCGCCGAGGGTCACGATGCCGACGAGCAGGAAGAGGATCTCGACGCCGGCCGGGGAGAGGAAGCCGTGGGCGTTCGCGGCGAGCGCGGTGACGTCGGCGGTGCCGGTCATGCCTCGTCCTCCTGCTTCTTCTCCGCCTCGGCGGCCTGTTGCGCGGCCAGCTTCTCGGCCGTCTTCCGGGCCGCCGCGAGTTCCTTCGGCTCCTCGGCCGCCGGGTCGAGCGCGGGCGGCTCCGGCACGGTCCACATCCATTCGCGGAGCTTGTCGCGCTCATGGGTGAGTTCGTGGATGTCGGTCTCGGCGTACTCGAACTCCGGCGACCAGAACAGCGCGTCGAAGGGGCACACCTCGATGCAGATGCCGCAGTACATGCAGAGCGAGAAGTCGATCGCGAAGCGGTCGAGCACGTTGCGGCTGCGCTCCCGCCCGCCCGGCGCGGCCGGGGGCACGGTCTCCTTGTGGGAGTCGATGTAGATGCACCAGTCGGGGCACTCACGGGCGCACAGCATGCAGACCGTGCAGTTCTCCTCGAACAGGCCGATCACTCCGCGGGTGCGGGGCGGCAGCTCGGGCTGTACGTCCGGATACTGGTCGGTGATCGAGCGCCGCGTCATCGTGCGGAGCGTGACGGCGAGGCCCTTGGCAAGGCCGGAACCGGGGATCGCCATTACTGGATCACCACCTTGACGACGCCGGTCAGCGCGATCTGCGCGAGAGCGAGCGGAATGAGTACGGTCCAGGCCAGCTTCTGCAGCTGGTCCTCGCGGAGCCGGGGGTAGCTGACCCGTAGCCAGATGACGACGAAGGCGAGCAGCGCCGTCTTGAGCAGGGTCCACACGGGGCCGAGGCCGTCGGCCCCGAAGGGGCCGTGCCAGCCGCCGAGGAAGAGGACGGTCGTCAGCGCGCAGAGCACGACGATGCCCGCGAACTCGGCCAGCAGGAAGAGCGCGAACCGCAGACCGGTGTACTCGGTGTAGGCACCGAAGATGATCTCGGAGTCGGCGACCGGCATGTCGAAGGGGGGCCGCTGGAGTTCGGCGAGCCCGGCGGTGAAGAAGACGAGGCCGCCGACGATCTGCCAGGGCACCCACCACCAGTGGAAGGCCTCCAGGATGCCGGGCAGCGACAGGGTCCCGGCCGCCATCGCGACGGAAGCGGCGGCGAGCAGCATCGGCAGCTCGTACGCCATCAGCTGCGCGGCGGTCCGCAGACCTCCGAGCAGGGAGAACTTGTTGGCCGACGCCCAGCCGGCCATCAGCGAGCCGAGCACGCCGATGCCCAGGACGGCGAGGACGAAGAAGATCCCGGCGTCGATGAACTCGCCGACGGCGTTGCCCGGCCCGATCGGGATCACGACCAGCACGAGGAGGTAGGGCAGCAGGGCGACGGCCGGCGCGAGCTGGAAGATCCGCCGGTCCGCGCCCGCGGGCACGATGTCTTCCTTCTGCGCGAACTTCACGGCGTCCGCCATGAGCTGGGCCCACCCGTGGAACCCACCGGCGTACATCGGCCCGAGCCGGCCCTGCATGTGGGCCATCACCTTGTGCTCGGTCTGCCCGAGGACGAGCGGCAGTACGAGGAAGGCGACGAACACGGCGGCCAGGCGGACGGCCACGTCGAGGATGTCGCTCATGCGGTGTCGCCTCCTGCCGGGTCGTCGTCTTGGGTGCCGCGGTCGCGGTCGCGGTCGCCCTTGGGCGGTTCGGCCGCGCGAGGCTTGGGCTCGGGAGCCGGTTCGGCTGCGCCGGGCTCGGGCTCGGGAGCCGGTTCGGCTGCGCCGGGCTCGGGAGCGCTGGGCTTGGGAGCGGTGGGCTCGGCGGCTGCCGGTGCCGGGGCTGCCGGTGCGGGCCCGGCCGCAGGCCCGGCCGCAGGCCCGGCCGCAGGCCCGGCCGCAGGCCCGGCCGCAGGCCCGGCCGCAGGCCCGGCCGCAGGCCCGGCCGCAGGCCCGGCCGCAGGCCCGGCCGCCTC
>NZ_JACHJG010000005.1:0-73629 GCF_014203545.1 Streptomyces netropsis | reverse complement strand
AGGCCCGGCCGCAGGCCCGGCCGCAGGCCCGGCCGCAGGCCCGGCCGCAGGCCCGGCCGCAGGCCCGGCCGCAGGCCCGGCCGCAGGCCCGGCCGCCTCGGGCCTGGGGCCCTCGGCGGGTACCGGCGGGGTGGTGGCCTTGGCGGTCCCGGCCTCGGGGCCGGGCTCCCCCGTCGCCTCGTCGAACGCGGGGCGCGCGTGGTGCCACGGGGCGTCGGCCGAGCGCGGTGCCGGGCGCGAGCGCTCGGCGGCGGTCTTCTCGGCGGCGGTCTCCGCCTCGGCAGGCGGCGCGGCCTGGCTCGCCGAGCCCTCGCTGACACTGCGACTGCGACGAGCGGGCCGCGCCGGGGCGTCCGCACCCGCCTCGACGGAGGGCGCGGAGGGAGCAGAGGCAGCAGCCTGGCTCGCAGAGCCCTCGCTCACGCTGCGGCTACGACGAGCAGGACGCTCGGGAGCCGCCGCCGGGGTCCCGGCCGTCGGTTCCGTCTGGCTCGCCGAGCCGGCGGCCACGCTGCGCGTGCGGCGGGCCGGGCGGTCGGCGGCTGCGGCGCCCGCGGCGCGGGGGCCGCGGGCCGGGCGGGCGGGGGCGGGCGGGAGCTGGCCCTTGAGGGGCCCCCACTCGTTGGGGTCGGGAACGCCCGGCGGGAGCATCTGGCGGCGCTTGGGGCCACCGCCCTCGGCCTCGCCCGGTTCCTTGGCCCCGGGCCACGCCTTCGCGACCCGTGCGGCGAGCACGAAGTCCTTGCGCAGCGGGTGCCCCTCGAAGCCCTCGGGCAGGAGCAGCGGCACCAGGTGCGGGTGACCGGTGAAGTCGACGCCGAACATTTCGAACGTCTCGCGTTCGTGCCACGCCGCTCCGGCGTAGACGCCGATCGCGCTGGGCAGCGCGGGGGCGTCGTGCGGCACGGTGGTCCGTACGACGAGCCGTCGTACGGCGCCGGCCGCGCCGGGGCCCGTGGGCAGTGCGACGACGTGCGCGCAGACGCGGAAGCCCGTGCCGGGCTCGTCGACCGCGCTCAGCCAGTCGAAGTAGGTGCAGCCGAGGGTGTCCCGCGCGGTTTCCAGCGCGGTGATCCACGCGGCGGCGGGTACGTCCACGGTGAGCAGCCCGTAGGACTCCTCGGCGCTCGCCCCTTCGCCGAACAGCTCGGTGGCGCCGCCGGGCAGCCACCCGACGACGGGCTCGGGGGCGGGGGCCTCCGGCGGTGCGGCGGATTCGGCGTCGTCCTCGGTGGGCTCCGGAGCGGTCGCCCCGGCCGGGCGGGCGGTACGAGCGGTCCCCTCGGCAGCCCCGCCCGCCTTCGCGGCGGACTCGGCACCCTTGCCGGGGGTCGGCTCGCCCGCACCGGACGGCTCGGGAGCCGCCCCGGACGTCGGCGGCTCGGCGGCGCCGGAAGTCCCGCCCGGGTTCTCCGCGGGGTTCGTCGGATCGGTCGTCATCGGTCCGTGTCCTCCGAGCCGCCGGAGGCGCCCGTGCCCGGCGTCGGCGGTGGCGTCACCAGATCGCTGCGCAGCGCCGCGGCGGACACACCCGCGTCGGCGGCGGAGCCGTACCGGTCGCCCAGCGACTCCTTCGCGATCTTCTCCTGAAGCTTGAGGATGCCCTGGAGCAGCGCCTCCGGCCGGGGCGGGCAGCCCGGTACGTAGACGTCGACCGGGATGATCTGGTCGACGCCCTTCGTGACGGAGTACGAGTCCCAGTAGGGGCCGCCGCAGTTGGAGCAGGCGCCGAAGGAGATCACGTACTTCGGCTCGGGCATCTGCTCGTACAGCCGCTTCACGGCCGGGGCCATCTTGTCCGTCACCGTGCCCGAGACGATCATGAGGTCCGCCTGGCGGGGGCCCGGGGCGAAGGGGATGACGCCGAGGCGGATGAAGTCGTGCCGGGCCATCGACGCGGCGATGAACTCGATCGCGCAACAGGCGAGGCCGAAGTTGAAGACCCACAGGCTGTAGCGGCGGCCCCAGTTCAGGACCACCTTCATGGGTTCGGGCGCGAGGCGGGACAGCACCCCGAGCCGGCGCGGCTCGGGAAGGTCAACCGGGGGTGTCACGTCCATTCGAGGACGCCCTTCTTCCATGCGTACAACAAGCCCACGGCGAGGAAGCCGAGGAAGATGAACATCTCGACGAGCGTCGCGCCACCGAAGCCCGGCGCGGCGAAGACCGTCGCCCAGGGGAACAGGAAGATCGAGTCCACCGCGAAGATGACGTAGAGGAAGGCGTAGACGTAGTAGCGCACCTGGGTGTGCGCCCAGCCCTCGCCCACGGGGTCCACGCCGCATTCATAGGTCAGCAGCTTCTCGGGGGTCGGCACCACGGGCCGCAGCAGCCGCCCGGCCACGAAGGCCACGGCGATGAACAGCACCCCGACGACGGCCAGCAGGCCGACCGTCGCATAGCCATCGAAGTAGTCGGCCGCGAGCCGGACGTCGGCACTCGCGGTGCGCACGGTCGCCTCCGGCACGTCCGCCCCTCGCTCCCTGTGCGGTTGTTCTTCCGGTTTATCCCGGTCACCCGCGTTCGACGATCTGTACGCACGGGAGTCTAGGCCCTGCTGCGCCTGGAGTGAGCAGCGCTACCGGCCGGTGGTGGGGTTATCCCTACACCTTCGCACCCACGGCCCCCATGGCGTCGCGCCCGGCCGCCCGGCAGTCTTTGCCCTATGAACGCCAGCAGTACGGCCCCCGAGGCCGCCCCGGACGCCTCTCGTCGGCCCGGTTTCGCCGCCCACGCCCCCCACGACGACTTCGGCGGCGAAGCGGGCGAGCGGCTTCCCCCCGCCCGCCTGGCCTTCGGCGGGCAGACGTGGCGGGAGATCGCGCATCTCCTGCTGAACCTGCCGGAAGGCATCGCGGGCTTCGTCTACGTCTCGGTGTGGCTGTATGTGGGCGTCGGCCTGTCGATCACCGTGATCGGGCTGCCGCTGCTGGCGCTCGGGCTGATGGGTGCCCGGTACGTGGGCCGTTTCGAGCGGGCGCGGGCGCGCAGGCTGCTGGGCGTGCGGATCGAGGAGCCGAGTCCGCTGCCGCGGCGGGGCCGTGGGAACGCCGGTTTCTTCCCCTGGCTGTGGATGACGCTGAAGGACTCGGTGGCGTGGCGGAGCACGCTGTATTCGTTCATCAGACTGCCATGGGGCGTTCTCACGTTCGCGGTCACGCTCTGCTCGCTCTTCGTGCTGTGGCCGGTTCTCGGCCATCTGGCGCGTGCCATGACCAACGTCGACCGGGCGATGGTGCGCGGGCTGCTGAGCCCGTCCGACGAGCTGGAGCGGCGGGTCGCCGAGCTGGAGGAGGACCGGGGGGTCGTCGTCGACACCGCGGCCGCCGACCTGCGCCGCATCGAGCGCGATCTGCACGACGGCGCCCAGGCCCGCCTCGTCGCCCTCGCCATGGGGCTCGGGCTGGCGAAGGAGAAGGTGCTGGAGGATCCGGCGGCGGCCGCGCAGATGGTGGACGAGGCGCACGGCGAGGTGAAGCTCGCCCTCCAGGAGCTGCGGGACCTCGCCCGCGGCATCCACCCGGCGGTGCTGACGGACCGGGGGCTGGACGCGGCGCTGTCGTCGGTGGCGGCGCGCTGCACCGTGCCGGTGAGCGTGTCCGTGGAGCTGGACGCCCGCCCGGCGCCGGCGATCGAGGGCATCGCGTACTTCACCGTCTCCGAGCTGCTGCAGAACATCAGCAAGCACAGCGGGGCCCGCACGGCCGGCGTCGAGCTGTGGCGGACGAAGGACCGGCTGCTGATCCAGGTGCGCGACGACGGTCGCGGCGGCGCCTCGACGGCGACCGGGAGCGGGCTGGCGGGGCTGGCCGAGCGCCTGGGGTCGGTGGACGGGCTGTTCGTCGTGGACTCCCCGGTCGGCGGCCCGACGGTCGTCACGGCGGAACTGCCGTGGCGCGACCGCTCGGCGGGGTGACCGTCCCGGGCAGGCACGTGCGCTTTGCGGTGGTGCACCCCGTCCGACGGGGTGCACCACCGCTGCGCGGCGGTGTCCTCAATCGCCGGACGGGCTGCATTGGCTGAGCCCAGCCGAAACCAGCCCGTCCGGCGATTGAGGACGCGCCCGCAGGGCGCTACCGCCGCAGGCGGCGGCCCACCGTCGGCCCCGCCCGCCCGCCGGAGGCAAGAGGTAGGGCTGGCCCTACCTCCAAGACACCCACTCACCGCATGGTCCACAGGACCCCGTTCCAGCAGTCTTGAGTCATCAGGCGAAGCCCCGGAGACTCGGAGATCGGAAAAGAGATGGCCATCGATTACGGACGGCAGTCGGCCCCCCGGCCCCACCGCGTGCCCGCCGTGCTGCGCGCGCCGTTGGCGGGCCGCACGTGGCGCGAGTTCCTCTATCTGATGCTCAGCCTCCCGATGGCCGTCCTCTTCTTCTCGTACGCGATCACCATGACCGCGCTCGGTGCCGGTCTGCTGATCACCTTCATCGGGGTGCCGGTGCTGGCCGGCGCGCTCGTCGGGGCGCGGGCGCTGGGCGCGGTCGAGCGGGTCCGGGCCCGGGGGCTGCTGGGGCTGGAGATCGCCGACCCGGAGCCGATCCGGCCCAGGAAGGGCCACAGCGGGCCGATGGCCTGGATGGGGGCGGTGCTCAAGAGCGGGGCGTCCTGGCGGCACCTGCTGTACGGGGTGCTGCACTTCCCGTGGGCGGTCGGCGCGTTCTGTGTGTCGCTGACGATGACGCTGGTCGGCTGGGTGACGCTGCTGTACCCGGCGTACGCGTGGGTCTACCCGGAGTACGGGAACCAGCCGGGGATGCAGCTGTACGGCGACTCCGACGGCACGGCCGTCTACCTCGACAACCCCTTCGAGATCGGTGTCACCTGCGCCGCCGGGCTGCTCCTGGTGCTGGTCAACCCGTGGATCATCCGCGGGCTGACGCAGGTGGACCGGCTGCTGGTGACGGGGCTGCTCGGGCCGTCCCGGCTGGCGACCCGGGTGTGGGAGCTGGAGGAGGACCGCGGGGTCGTCGTCGACACCGCCGCCGCCGACCTGCGCCGCATCGAGCGCGATCTGCACGACGGCGCCCAGGCCCGCCTCGTCGCCCTCGCCATGGACCTGGGCCTCGCGAAGGAGAAGCTGGAGGAGGACCCGGAGGCCGCCGCCCGGATGGTGGACGAGGCGCACGGCGAGGTGAAGCTCGCCCTCCAGGAGCTGCGGGACCTCGCCCGCGGCATCCACCCGGCGATCCTCACCGACCGCGGGCTCGGCCCGGCGCTGTCGGCGCTGGCCGCGCGGTGCACCGTGCCCGTGCGGGCCGAGGTGGACCTGTCGGTCCGGCCGGCCGCCGCGATCGAGGGCACGGCCTACTTCATCGTCTCCGAGCTGCTGCAGAACATCAGCAAGCACAGCGCGGCCCGCACGGCCCGCGTCGACGTGTGGCGGTCGGCGAACCGGCTGATGCTCCAGGTCTCCGACGACGGCCGCGGCGGTGCGTCGACGGCCGGCGGCAGCGGCCTCGCGGGGCTGGCCGAGCGGCTGGACGCGGTGGACGGACTGCTGGTGGTGAACTCCCCCGTGGGCGGTCCGACGACGATCACGGCGGAGCTGCCCTGGCGCGGCTGACCCCGGTCGCCCCCGGGAGACTTCCCTCGCCCCCTGATCACTCGCCCCGCCGGTCATCCGGCGGGGCGACGTGCTGGGCGGAAGGCGGGCGAGGCCGGGGGCGGGGGGGATCCGGTGCGGTGAGCGGGTCCTGACGCCGACGGCATCGCGCGCCCCGCCCGGGGGCCGGATGCTGACATGCTGGGCGGTGTCAATTGCCTACAGCGTGAACCGCCCGGCGTGCGCGCCGGGCCAGGGGGGCCGTGAATCGTGGAGGACAGGGTGCGGGTGGTCATCGCCGAGGATTCGGTGCTGCTCCGGGAGGGGCTGACCCGGCTGCTGACCGACCGGGGGCACGACGTCGTGGCCGGGGTCGGCGACGCCGAGGCGCTGATCAAGACCATCGGGGACCTCGCCGCCGAGGACGCCCTGCCGGACGTGGTCGTCGCGGACGTCCGGATGCCGCCCACCCACACCGACGAGGGCGTCCGGGCTGCGGTGCGGCTGCGCCGGGACCACCCGGGCCTGGGTGTGCTGGTGCTCTCGCAGTACGTGGAGGAGCAGTACGCGACGGAGCTGCTGGCCGGCAGCAGCCGGGGCGTGGGCTATCTGCTCAAGGACCGCGTCGCCGAGGTGCGCGAGTTCGTGGACGCGGTGGTGCGGGTCGCCCGGGGCGGCACCGCGCTGGACCCCGAGGTCGTCGCCCAGCTGCTGGGCCGCAGCCGCAAGCAGGACGTGCTGGCCGGGCTGACCCCCCGGGAGCGGGAGGTCCTCGGTCTGATGGCCGAGGGAAGGACGAATTCCGCGGTCGCCAAGCAGCTGGTGGTGAGCGACGGGGCGGTCGAGAAGCACGTCAGCAACATCTTCGCGAAGCTGGGGCTGTCGCCGAGTGACGGGGATCACCGTCGGGTTCTCGCGGTCCTGACCTATCTGCGGTCCTGACCGGCGCGCGCCGCTCCGTCCGCATTTCATCCGGATTCCCTCGCTCCGACCCGCCTCGGCGTTCTGACGTGCTGTCATCCGCCCGGCGCGGCCCGGTCGCACCCCTGACCCACTCCGGTCGGGGGCGCGGCGCGGGCCGTTTCGGATACGTGGCCCCAGAACCGAAGTCCTAGCAGTACCCCTCGTAAATGAGAGGGCGTGGGGGCCGATGACCATGACATACAAGGGCATAAGGGGGCCACATCCGTGGGTTCATCCTGTGGTACCTCCGTAGGAGGAAACCCTTCCCCACGTACGATGGCCGTGGGAACGCCGGTCGGCACCACCATGTGCGGACCGCCGCCATGAGGGAGGTCCGAAGCAGTGACCAGCCAGGTCAGTAGCCCGGCCGAGCAGGCCGATCCAGCCGAGCAGCGAGGCGAGCCGTCACACCTCGCCGAACAGCGCAGCCCCGCCGGGGGGCCAGGCGGCACCAAAGAGGTGCGCCGACTGGACCGGGTGATCATCCGTTTCGCGGGTGACTCCGGTGACGGTATGCAGCTCACGGGTGATCGGTTTACTTCCGAGACCGCGTCGTTCGGCAATGACCTGTCGACGCTGCCGAACTTCCCCGCCGAGATCCGAGCCCCCGCAGGCACCCTGCCGGGGGTTTCGTCGTTCCAGCTGCATTTCGCCGATCACGACATCCTGACCCCCGGTGACGCACCGGACGTTCTGGTGGCGATGAACCCGGCGGCGTTGAAGGCGAATCTGGCGGACGTGCCGCGCGGCGCGGAGATCATCGTCAATACGGACGAGTTCACCAAGCGCCCGATGGCGAAGGTCGGTTTCGCCACGAGCCCGCTGGAGGACGGCTCCCTGGACGCCTACAACGTCCACCCCGTCCCCCTGACGACGCTGACGATCGAGGCGCTCAAGGACTTCGGGCTGTCGCGGAAGGAGGCGGAGCGCAGCAAGAACATGTTCGCGCTCGGTCTGCTGTCGTGGATGTACCACCGGCCGACGGAGAACACCGAGAAGTTCCTCCGGGCGAAGTTCGCGAAGAAGCCGCAGATCGCGGAGGCAAACGTCGCGGCCTTCCGGGCGGGGTGGAACTTCGGCGAGACGACCGAGGACTTCGCCGTCTCCTACGAGGTCGCCCCCGCGGCCTCCGCCTTCCCCGCCGGGACGTACCGCAACATCTCCGGGAACCTGGCGCTGACCTACGGGCTCATCGCCGCGGCCCGCCAGGCCGACCTGTCGCTGTACCTGGGCTCGTACCCGATCACTCCGGCCTCGGACATCCTGCACGAGCTGTCGAAGCACAAGAACTTCGGCGTCCGCACCTTCCAGGCGGAGGACGAGATCGCCGGCATCGGCGCCGCTCTCGGAGCCGCCTTCGGCGGCGCCCTCGCCGTCACCACCACCTCCGGCCCGGGCGTCGCGCTCAAGTCCGAGACCATCGGACTGGCCGTCAGCCTCGAACTGCCGCTGCTGATCGTGGACATCCAGCGCGGCGGGCCGTCGACGGGCCTGCCCACCAAGACCGAGCAGGCCGATCTGCTCCAGGCGATGTACGGGCGCAACGGCGAGGCCCCGGTGCCGATCGTCGCGCCCCGGACCTCGGCGGACTGCTTCGACGCGGCGATCGACGCGGCGCGCATCGCGCTGACGTACCGGACGCCGGTGTTCCTGCTGTCGGACGGCTATCTGGCCAACGGCTCCGAGCCCTGGCGCGTCCCGGAGGTCGACGAACTCCCCGATCTGCGGGTGCGGTTCGCCTCCGGCCCGAACCACGAGCTGGCCGACGGGACCGAGGTCTTCTGGCCGTACAAGCGCGACCCCGAGACCCTGGCCCGGCCATGGGCGGTGCCCGGCACCCCTGGTCTCGAGCACCGCATCGGCGGCATCGAGAAGCAGGACGGCACGGGCAACATCTCCTACGACCCCGCCAACCACGACTTCATGGTCCGCACCCGCCAGGCCAAGATCGACGGCATCACCGTCCCCGACCTGGAGGTGGACGACCCGAGCGGCGAGGCCGACACCCTCGTCCTCGGCTGGGGTTCGACCTACGGACCCATCACCGCGGCCGTGCGGCGCACCCGCGCCGAGGGCCACCGGATCGCCCAGGCCCACCTGCGTCACCTCAACCCCTTCCCCGGGAATCTCGGGGAGACGCTGAGGCGTTACGACAAGGTGGTCGTACCGGAGATGAACCTCGGTCAGCTCGCGACCCTGCTGCGAGCGAAGTTCCTGACCGACATCCGCTCCTACACCCAGGTGAGCGGAATGCCGTTCAAGGCCGAGCAGCTCGCCGATGTGTTCAAGGAGGCCATCAATGACTGAGACGATCTCGGAGGGCTTTTCCTCGATCGAGGCGCTCTCCCTGGTGCCGAAGGCCGACGCCAAGCAGTCCATGAAGGACTTCAAGTCCGATCAGGAAGTGCGCTGGTGCCCCGGCTGCGGTGACTACGCCATCCTCGCCGCCGTACAGGGCTTCATGCCCGAACTCGGCCTCGCGAAGGAAAACATCGTCTTCGTCTCCGGCATCGGCTGCTCCTCCCGCTTCCCCTACTACATGAACACCTACGGGATGCACTCCATCCACGGACGCGCACCCGCCATCGCCACCGGCCTCGCCACCTCGCGACGCGATCTCTCCGTCTGGGTCGTCACCGGTGACGGCGACGCCCTCTCCATCGGCGGCAACCACCTCATCCACGCGCTGCGCCGCAACGTCAACCTCAAGATCCTGCTCTTCAACAACCGGATCTACGGGCTCACCAAGGGCCAGTACTCCCCCACGTCCGAAATCGGCAAGGTCACCAAGTCCACGCCGATGGGATCACTGGACGCCCCCTTCAACCCCGTCTCCCTCGCCATCGGCGCCGAGGCCTCGTTCGTCGCCCGCACCGTGGACTCCGACCGCAAGCACCTCACGGAGGTGCTCCGCCAGGCAGCCGCCCACCCCGGCACCGCGCTGGTGGAGATCTACCAGAACTGCAACATCTTCAACGACGGCGCCTTCGAACCCCTCAAGGACAAGCAGCAGGCACAAGAGGCCGTCATCCGCCTGGAGCACGGCGAGCCCATCCGCTTCGGCGCCGACGGGAACAAGGGCGTCGTCCGCGACCGGGCCACCGGCGATCTCAAGGTCGTCGCCGTGACGGCGGAGAACGAGGCCGACGTGCTCGTCCACGACGCGCACGCCACGTCCCCGACCACCGCGTTCGCCCTCTCCCGCCTCGCCGACCCCGACACCCTCCACCACACCCCCATCGGTGTGCTGCGCAGCGTCGACCGGCCGGTCTACGACACCCAGATGTCGGACCAGCTCGAAGCCGCCATCGAGCAGAAGGGCAAGGGCGACCTGTCCGCGCTGCTCGCCGGCAACGACACCTGGACGGTCGTCGGCTAGCTCTTCGTACTGGTACGTACGGGCACAGACGGGTGCCCGGCCGGGGCGTCTGACGGCGCCCCGGCCGGGCACCCGCTCTCATGGGGCCATGGCCGACACCGAAGCCGCCCCCGCTCCCCGTGACCCGCTCGGCTACCGGCTCAAGCGCCGCCTGCTCGGTCCGCCGCTGGTCACCGGGCGGCTCGCGCACGAGAAGCTGTCGAACCCGATGGCGCTCGGCGTCCTCGCCTCCGACTGCATGTCCTCGACCGCGTACGGCAGCGAGGAGATGCTGCGCATCCTGGTGCCGGTCGTGGGGGTCGCCGCGTTCACCCTGCTGCTGCCGGTGACCGGGGCGATCCTGCTGGTCCTGCTGATGCTCACGCTCTCCTACCGCGACGTCGTCATGGTCTACACCCGCGCGGGCGGCAGTTACGTCGTCGCCCGGGAGAACTTCGGGCCACGCGTCGCGCAGATCGCGGCGGTCGCCCTGCTCGTCGACTACATCGTCACCGTCGCCGTCCAGACCGCCGCCGGGACCGACGCCCTGATCTCCCTCGCCCATCTCGTCGGGGAGGGCTACACGGGCATCGACCACATGAAGGTCCCCCTCTCCGCGGCCATGGTGCTGCTGCTGGCGTACGGGAACCTGCGCGGCATCCGCGAGGCCGGGCGGGCCTTCGCCGCGCCCGCGTACCTCTTCGTCCTCGCCGTGGCGCTGATGCTGGCCTTCGGGCTCGTGCGGGCCCTGACCGGGGGCCTTCCGCACGCGGACGTGCACGCGGCCGGGGCCGTGCCGCTCGGCGAGGCGGGCGACGGCTGGCTGTACGGCGCCTCGCTGTTCATGGTGCTGCGGGCCTTCGCCAACGGCGGTTCCTCGCTGACCGGCCTGGAGGCGATCTCCAACGGCGTCTCCGCCTTCCGCCGCCCCCAGGGCCCCAACGCCCGGCGCACCCTCACCGTCATGAGCTGTCTCCTGGGCGGCATGGTCCTCGGGGTCTCCACCCTCGCCCACTACACCCACGCGATCCCCTACACCGACGGCAACCCGACCGTGATCGCGCAGGAGGCCCGGCTCGTCTTCGGCGACAGCCCGCTGGGCACGGCCGGTCTCGTCTTCGTTCAGCTCGCGACGGCGCTCATCCTCTATACGGGGGCCAACACGCCCTTCACCGGCTTCCCGTTCCTCGCCAGCTTCGTCGCCGAGGACAGCTTCCTGCCGCGCCAGCTGACCCGGCGCGGGCACCGGCTCGCCTTCTCCAACGGCATCGTCTGCCTCGCCGTCGTCTCCCTCGCGCTGCTGCTGGTGACGCGCGCCAACGTCGACAAGCTCGTCGCCCTCTACGCCATCGGTGTCTTCACCGGCTTCACCATGGCCGCCGCCGGGCTGACGGTCCACTACTGGCGGCGGCCCCGCGAGCCGCACCGCCACTGGAAGCTGGCCGTCAACATCGGTGCCGCCGTGGTCTCCGCGCTGGTCGTGGTGGTCTTCGCGGTCACCAAGTTCACCGAGGGCGCGTGGCTCGTCGTCGCGGTCTTCCCCCTCGGGGTGTGGGCGCTGATCCGCATCAACCGTCAGTACCGGGCCGAGGCGAAGGCCCTGGAGAACGTGCCCCCGCTCGCCACGGACCGCCCGCGCTGGCGGCGGCACCTGGTGTACGTCCTGGTCGACGGCTTCGATCTGGCCACCCTCAAGGCACTGGCCTACGCGCACGAGCTGCGGCCGGACGAGGTGCGGGCCCTGCACGTCGTGGTCGACGAGGCCCGTGCGCGCCGGCTGGTCGAGCGGTGGGAGCGGTCGCCCGGCACGACCGTGCCGCTGGAGCTGGTCGACTGCCCCGACCGACGGCTGCGGCACACGATCGTCGCCCTCGCGGCCCGGACGACCGCCGACGGCACCACCGCCCTGACCCTGCTGATCCCGCGCCGCGCCTACCCGCCGCCGCTCGGGCGGCTGCTGCACCGGGGCATCGGCGACGAGTTGGCCAAGGCCCTGGAGCACCTGCCCGACGTCGCCGTGACGATCCTGCCCTTCGATGTCGCCCGGGCCGTCGAGCGCTTGCGCTCCGCGCGGGCGTAGGTGCCGCCTGCGGCGGCAGGCGCCCTGCGGGCGCGTCCTCAAGCGCCGGACGGGCTGCAAGTGCAGCCCGTCCGGCACTTGAGGACACCTGTCAGGACCATCATCCGATACGCGCATGACAGCCGGGCCCGGGCGGCGCTACCTTCCGAAGGTTCATTCATCGAAACCTCCGGAAGGAGCCCCGTGGAGTCGCACGAGTCGAAGACCGAGACCCGCACCGGGTTGTTGTGCGGCGTCCTCGCCTACGGGATCTGGGGGCTCTTCCCCCTCTACTGGCCGCTGTTGGAACCGACGGGCGCGGTCGAGATCCTCGCCCACCGCATGGTGTGGTCGCTGGCCGCCGTCACCGTCGTGCTGGCTGTGACCCGGCGCTGGGACTGGATACGCCCGCTGCTGCGGCAGCCCAAGCGCCTGGGGATGATCGCGGTCGGCGCGACCGTCATCTCCCTGAACTGGGGGGTCTACATCTGGGCCGTGAACTCCGGGCACGTCGTCGAGACCTCCCTCGGGTACTTCATCAACCCCCTGGCGACCATCGCCTTCGGCGTCCTCGTGCTGCGCGAGCGGCTGCGGCCCGCGCAGTGGGTGGCCGTGGGCGTCAGCGTGGCCGCCGTGGTCGTACTGGCCGTCGGGTACGGCAAGCCGCCGTGGATCGCGCTCGCGATCGCGGCCACCTTCAGCACGTACAGCCTGGTCAAGAAGAAGGTCGGGCTGGGCGGCCTGGAGTCGATGGCCGCCGAGACGGCCGTGCAGTTCCTGCCCGCGCTCGCCGTGCTGGTCTTCCTCGGCTCGCGCGGCGAGTCCACCTTCACCTCGGAGGGCGGCGGCCACACCCTGCTCCTGCTGGGCACCGGTGCCATCACCGCGCTGCCGCTGATCTCCTTCGGCGCGGCGGCGGTCCGGCTGCCGCTGTCGGTGATCGGGATGCTCCAGTACCTGGCGCCGATCTTCCAGTTCGCCCTCGGACTGCTGGTCTTCCACGAGGCGATGCCGGCCGAGCGCTGGGCGGGCTTCGCGCTCGTCTGGCTGGCGCTTGCGGTGCTCACCTGGGACGCGTTGCGGGCCGCACGGATCTCGCGGACGGAGCTGCGGAACGCGCGGCTCAAGGCGGCGGAGGCTGCTGTGGAAGGTGTGACCGCCGTCGAGTCGGCGGGCGTCGCGGAAGCGCCGACAAAAGCCGTGAACTAGGCGCTGCGCCCCACGAAACACAGAAATAACAAAGGTCGCAGCATTCCCTGAAACCACAGATCAGCATGGTTTCCCCCTGCCCGATATCCGGAAAGCGGTGCTCGGTGTCCGAAATCCGCCCTTGACGCACCATCAGGGGGCCCTCAACATCATGGCCACGTCAAATGGAGTTGGGAGCCCCCCATGCTTGGACTCAACGGACCCACCCTGCCCCGAAGAACCCGTGTCACCGCGCTGCTGGCCACCGGCGCGGCCCTCACGGCCACCCTGCTCGGCACCTTCTCGGGCCCGGCGAACGCGACTCCCACCGTCGCCGCCGCCGCGCCCGACATATCCGTCGCCAACGTCAAGGGCCACCTCAACCAGCTGCAGTCGATAGCCACCGCCAACGGCGGCAACCGCGCGCACGGCCGCGCCGGTTACAAGGCCTCGATCGACTACGTGAAGGCCAAGCTGGACGCCGCCGGGTACACCACCAGCATCCAGCAGTTCACCTCGAGCGGCGCGACCGGCTACAACCTCGTGGCCGACTGGCCCGGCGGCGACGCCAACCACGTGATCTTCGCCGGATCGCACCTCGACTCGGTGAGCGCCGGCCCCGGCATCAACGACAACGGCTCCGGCTCGGCCGCCATCCTGGAGACCGCGCTCACCGTCGCCCGCGAGGGCTACAAGCCCGACAAGCACCTGCGGTTCGCCTGGTGGGGGGCCGAGGAGCTGGGCCTGGTCGGGTCGAAGTCCTACGTCAACAGCCTTCCCGGCACCGAGCGCGCGAAGATCGACGCGTATCTGAACTTCGACATGATCGGTTCGCCGAACCCGGGCTACTTCGTCTACGACGACGACACCCAGCTGGAGAAGGTCTTCAAGGACTTCTTCGCGGCGAAGAACATCTCGACCGAGATCGAGACCGAGGGCGACGGCCGTTCCGACCACGCCTCCTTCAAGAACGCCGGCGTGCGGGTCGGCGGTCTGTTCACCGGTGCCAGCAGCCGCAAGACCGCGGCCCAGGCCACCAAGTGGGGCGGCACGGCGGGCCAGGCCTTCGACCGCTGCTACCACTCGTCCTGCGACACCACGGCGAACATCAACGAGACGGCGCTCGACAACAACAGCGACGCCATCGCCCACGCCGTCTGGACGCTGAGCGCGGGCGCCACCAACCCGCCCGGACGCACCTTCGAGAACACCGCCGACGTCGCGATCCCCGACGCGGGCTCCCCGGTCGACTCCCCGATCGCCGTCACCGGGATCACGGGGAACGCGCCCTCGGCGCTCCAGGTCGGGGTCGACATCAAGCACACCTGGCGCGGTGACGTGTCCGTCGACCTGGTCGGACCGAGCGGGCGGGCGTACCGGCTGAAGAGCGCCAGCGGCAACGACTCGGCCGACAACATCGTCGCCACCTACACCGTCGACGCCTCGGCCGAGACGGCGAACGGCACCTGGAAGCTCCGCGTCCAGGACACGGCCGCGCAGGACACCGGCTACGTCGACAGCTGGAAGCTCACGTTCTGAGCGCTGCCACCTCGCTGAGGCCACGGTGACGTGACCGGCCCCCGCCGTGCGGGACGGGGGCCGGTCACACCGTTCGCACCCCGCAGATCCCTCCGGCCTCGCAGCCCGCTCAGACGGTGATGTCCTTCGTGGTGAAGCGGGCCCACGCGGCCGAGCCGAAGACCGCCGCGTAGAGCGCCTGAAGGCCGAGGTTGCGCTGCAGCGGCTCCCAGTAGACCGGCTCGCGCAGCAGGTCCGCGAAGCTCAGCCAGTAGTGCGGGAAGAGATACGGCTGAACGGCGTGCAGCTGCGGGAACTGGTCCAGGATCTGCGCCGTGATCAGCAGGCCCACGGTGGTGGCCATCGCCGCGATACCGCTGTTGGTGAGCGTCGAGACGAACAGCCCCACCGCCGCCACGCCGACCAGGGACGCGGCGACCACGCCCGCGATCGCCACCGCGCGCAGCAGCCCCTCGCCGAAGGAGATCTGCGTCCCGCTGATCAGCGTGACGTCCCCGACGGGGAAGAGCAGCAAACCCACGGTCAGCGCCGAGACGGCCACGACCAGGGTGGCGGTGAGGCAGAAGACCAGCGTCGAGGCGTATTTGGCGAGCAGCAGCCGGGTCCGCCCGGCGGGGGCGACGAGGAGATAGCGCAGCGTGCCGGAGCCCGCCTCGCCCGCCACGGCGTCGCCCGCGACGACCCCGACGGCCATCGGCAGGAAGAACGGCAGCGTCGCGGCGAGGGACGCGAAGACCAGGAAGAGGCCGTTGTTGCTGATCTGGCTGATGAACGCCGGGCCGTGACCGTCGCCGCCGGACGGGCCGCCGTCGCCCGTCTCCATCTTCACGGCGATGCCGACCAGCACGGGGACCGCCGCGAGCACGCCGAGCAGCGCGAGCGTCCGCCACCGGCGCAGCACGGTGGTGACCTCACTGCGGAAGAGGGACAGCTGCCACAGGGCGCTCGGCGCTGTCCGTGCGCCCCGGCCGTCCGCCACCTCAGCCCGCGACATCGAAGCCCTCCCCGGTGAGCGCGACGAAGGCGTCCTCCAGCGAGGCCCGTTCGATGCCGAAGGACCGCACCCGCACGTCCGCCCGGACCAGGGCCGCGTTGAGGTCGGCGAGGTCGAGGGGGCCGGCGGGGTCGGCGGGGCCGGACAGGGCGGTGTGGGGCAGCTCGCCCGTGACGCCCGTTTCCAGGACCACGAGATCGGTCACGCCGTGCTCCTTGAGGACGCGGGCGGCGTCCGTGGGGTCGGGGGTGGTGACGGCCAGCCGGCCGCGGGCGGAGGACGCCAGCTCGCCGACCGTGCCCTGGGTGAGCAGCCGCCCCTGGGCCATGACCGCCGCGTGCGTGCAGACCTGCTCGATCTCGTCGAGGAGGTGGGAGGAGAGGAAGACGGTGGTGCCGTCGGCGGCGAGTTCGCGCACGAGGGTACGGATCTCGCGCATGCCCTGCGGGTCGAGGCCGTTGGTCGGCTCGTCCAGCACGAGCAGCTCGCGGGGCTGGAGGAGGGCCGCGGCGAGGCCGAGGCGCTGCTTCATGCCGAGGGAGTACGCGCGGGCCTTCTTGCCCGCGGCGGCGGCGAGGCCCACCCGGTCCAGCGCGGCGGCGACCCGGGCCGCACGGGTGCGGGGGTCGGCGGTGGGGTCGGCGGCGTCGTAGCGCACGAGGTTGTCGCGGCCGCTGAGGAAGCCGTAGAGGGCGGGGCCCTCGATGAGCGCCCCCACCCGGGGCAGCACCCGCCGCCCAGCGCGCGGCATGGGCTCGCCGAGGACGTGGGCCGTGCCGGAGCTCGGTTCGATCAGGCCCATGAGCATGCGGATGGTGGTGGTCTTGCCGGACCCGTTGGGCCCGAGGAAGCCGAAGACGCTGCCGCGCGGGACGGTGAGGTCCAAGCCGTCGACGGCGAGCTGGCCGCCGCGGTACCGCTTGGTGAGCCCCCGCGTCTCGATCACGGCGGCGACGGCGGGGGCCGTGGCGGCGGGTTCGGCGGACGGTTCCGGCTCGGCGTGCACGGCGGCACCGGCGGGCGCGGGAGCGCCTGACGCGGTGCGGGCCGCAGGCGCGGCGGGCTCGCCCGGCCCGACGGCCGTCGGCGGCTCAGGGGCGCTGCCCCGGACGGCGGTCTGCCGCGCGGAAGGTGCTCCCGGCGCTTTCATCCGACCGCCGCCGGAGGCGATCCGCTCCTCCTCCACCGGTTCCCCTTTCGTCGTTCCCGCGCCCTACGGCAAACCGCTGCCGAACCCGCTGCCCGGCGGCACCGTGGTGCCGCCGGGCAGCGGGGCCGAGCGGGCCAAGCAGGAGGGGCAGCCTGCCTACTTCGCGCTGTCGGCGGCCTTGACCAGCGCGTCCTTGGTGACCGCGCCCGCGTAGACCCTGCCGTCGTCCGTCATCAGGACGTTGACGATGCGGGTGCTGAACACCCGGCCGGAACCGAAGTCGCCCGAGACCTTCTTGCCGAAGCTGTCCAGCAGGGCCGCCGCGTCGCCGCCGGCCTTGCCCTTGCCCTTGGCGTCCTCGCTCAGCTTGTCGACCGCACCCTTGGGGCCCTTGATCTCGGCGATCGAGGACCAGCCCTTGCCGATGACCTTCATGCCGGACGCGTCGGAGCCGCCGTCCAGACCGGGCAGACCGGCCAGGCCCGGCAGTTCACCGGCGCCGGGCAGCTTGCCCTTGAGCTTCGCGTCGTCACCCTTGCCCGGCTTCCCGGCGTCCTCGGTGACCTTGGTGCCCTTCGGCGGGGTGAACGAGAAGTTCTTCGCGGCGGGCTTGCCGAAGTCGACCTTGGTGAAGCCCGCGTCGACGATGGCCTTGCCGCTCTTCGGAGCGAGGGTGAACTTCAGCGGCACGCCGTTCTTCGCGTCGACCGCGATCCGGACCGCGCCGACCGTGGAGTCGCCGCCCTTCGGCTTGATCACCAGCTGGTAGGCGTCCCGGCCGGCCACCTTGGCGGTGCCGTCGACGGTCACCGAGGTGGTGTCGTCCACGGTGGCCAGGGCCCGCTTGGCCAGCTCCTGCGGCGAGAGGCCGGCCAGGTCCTTCGGCACCTCGTGGCCGTCGCCGTCGCGCTGCTTCGGGGCCTTGGAGTGGTGGGCGGAGTCGCTCGCGCTGTCGTACGCCCAGAGGTCGTCGCCGTTGTGGATCACGGTGTACTCGGCGGCGCGCTCGACGATGGAGAACCGCTGCTTGTCGGGGCCGTCGGCGGCTATCCGCAGGGTGTGCGAACCGGAGAGGAGCTCGGTCAGCTTGGCCTGCGGGTCTGCGGCGTCCCCGCCCTTCCCGCCGCCCGAGCCCTTGCCGGCGTCACCGAGCGAGAGGCCCGAGGGCAGCGACGGCAGACCGAAGTCGGTGGAGATCTTGACGGTGCCGGAGGCCTGCTGCACATCCGACTTCGCCATCTTGGCTATCAGGTCCTGCGCACTGATCTTCGGCAGGTCCGGGTCTCCGGTGCTCGCCAGCGCCGGTACGACGAACCCGATCGTCGCTGCCGCGACCCCGGCCACCGCGACCGGCACCGCGTATCGGGCGGCCTTGCGGCGGCCCGTGCCGGGCGTCCCGGTGTCGTCGGCGCCCTGGGTCGGTTGGATCCGTGCCATCTGCTCTACCTCCGTCGTCGGCGGCGGTCATACGCGTCGTGCACTCGCCCACCCCTAGGCTCATTGTGGCCCGACCGCTCGGTGGTGGCGCGGGAGTCCGGGGTTTCCCCCGGGGAACGACACTGTCAATTCCACCAAACCGGCCACGCGACGTCGTCAGCCGACGGGATCACTTCCCCGTAGTTCTCGGGGATGACACCCCTTAAGGGCCGTACCACCACAGGGGAATCGGCCGAGACCGAGCGGTCCCTCCAGGGGCGGGCCGGGGCGCGCGGGCCCCGGCGTGACGGGCTAGCCCGCCCGGTGCACGACCGCGTCGCAGAGGTCCTCGAGCGCGGACTTCGCGTCGCATGCGGGCAGCGGCGCGAGGATCGCGCGCGCCTCCTGGGCGTAGCGGATGGTGTCGCGGCGCGCCTGCTCCAGGGCCGGGTGGGCGCGCAGCAGGCGCAGCACCTCGGCGTGCCGGGCGTCGTCGGTGAGGTCGCCGTCGAGGAGTTCGCACAGCCGGCGGTCCTCGGCCGAGCCGGAGGCGGCGGCCTGCGCGCGCAGGTGGAGCACGGGCAGGGTGGGGATGCCCTCGCGCAGGTCGGTGCCGGGGGTCTTGCCCGACTCGTGGGAGTCGCTGGCGATGTCGAGGACGTCGTCGGCGAGCTGGAAGGCCGTGCCGAGCCGCTCGCCGTAGTGGGTGAGGATCTCGACGGTGCGCTCGTCGGCGCCGGACATCATCGCGCCGTACCGTCCGGCGACGGCGATCAGCGAGCCGGTCTTGCCGGCGATGACGTCGAGGTAGTGCTCGATGGGGTTGCGACCGTCGCGCGGGCCCGCGGTCTCCAGGATCTGGCCGGTGACCAGGCGTTCGAACGCCTCGGCCTGGATCCGCACGGCCTCCGGGCCGAGGTCGGCCAGGATGTGCGAGGCCCGGGAGAAGAGGAAGTCGCCGGTCAGGACGGCCACGGAGTTGCCCCAGCGGGCGTTGGCGCTGTCCACGCCGCGGCGCACGTCGGCCTCGTCCATGACGTCGTCGTGGTAGAGCGTGGCCAGGTGCGTCAGCTCGACGACGACGGCCGACGGCACGATGCCCGGGGCGTACGGGTCGCCGAACTGGGCGGCGAGCATCACCAGCAGCGGCCGGAACCGCTTGCCTCCGGCCCGGACGAGGTGCTGGGCGGCCTCGGTGATGAAGGGCACGCCGCTCTTGGTGGCCTCCAGGAGGCCCTCCTCGACGGCGGCCAACCCGGCCTGGACATCGGCTTCAAGAGCCTGGTCCCGCACGCTCAGCCCGAAAGGCCCGACGACGGTCACGAGGGGTACTCCTGTCTGCCTGCGAACACGGGGATTGTCGATGTGTCGCTGTCTCCACCAAAAGTCAGCGTATCCGGTCGACTGTGGATCACCGTGGGCGCCTGCCCGGGTGGCACTCTCCCGGGGGCTCCCCCGTCGCCTTGGAACACGCATCGGCCTCCGCCGCCACACAGCTCGACGTCTGCCCCGCCATGTCCTTGATCACCCGGCTGTCGCCGCACAGACGTACTGACCGGCTCCGCCACCCGTGGCAGACCGGCCAGTACCGATTCCTTTGTGTCCGGGCCCCGCGCCCGCGGTTTGTCCTGCCATCTGCGGGCCGTCTTGCCACCTGCGGCGGCGGGCGCCCTGCGGGCGCGTCCTCAAGCGCCGGACGGGCTGCAGTCAGCCCGTCCGGCGCTTGAGGACACAGCACAGCAGACCCGCGAAGACCGGCCGCACAGGCCTAGAGCGCCGCCACCGCCCTGGCCAGCCGGGGCGAGGCGTATTCCGTGCCGCAGACGAACCGCATCACCGGGCCGTAGCTGGCGGCGGCCGGCAGCCCGGTGAAGAACAGACCGGGCACGGACGAGTGGTAGCCGGGGCCCAGCCGCGGGCCGCCCGCGCCGACCGCGAGCTTGGCGCGCAGGCCGTGGCCCAGGAAATCCAGGGCGGCGAGGTCCACCCGGTAGCCCGTCGCGGCCAGGACGTGATCGGCGGCCAGCTCACCGGCCGCGCCGCCCTCGCCGGCGAGGGCCAGCACCGGCCGCCCGGACTCCACCCGGGCCCGCGCGATCCGCTTGCCCTCGCTGACGTGCACCCGGCCGACGAAGCGCTCGCGCAGCCACCAGGCGCCGAGCGGCCCCAGCACCCGCCCCACCAGGAACCGGCGGGCCGGGGCCGGAAGATGGCGGAAAGCGTCCCCGTAGTAGGAGAACGCGTACAGCGACCAGGCCCGCCCGAAGGGGGACGAGGGGCGCAGCGGGGGCTGACCGTCCGGTGCGGCTCCGAAGCGCACCGCGCCCCGGGTGCGGGCGAGGACGCGCACGGAGGCGGCCCCGGCGTCGGCGAGCAGCACCGCGCTCTCCAGCGCCGACTGCCCGGCGCCCACGACGACGACGTCCTGGCCGGCGAAGCGGGCGAAGTCGCGGTGTTGCGAGCTGTGCGAGATCGGGCCGCTCGGGGAGGGGCCGTCGGGGACGGCGGCGGCCAGTTGGGGAGGCAGATGGGCGAAGCCGCTCAGTCCGGTGGCGACCACCACGGCCCGGGCGGTGAACTGCTCCCCGGAGTCGAGCTTCAGCTCGAAGCCCGGCCGGGCGCCGCGCCGGTCGACCGAGACCACCCGCACCTGCTCCAGCTCCGGCGCCAGCCGTTCCTGGAACCACAGCCCGTAGCGGGCGAAGGTCTCGACCGGGATGGTGTCCCAGTCCGATTCGTAGCGCCGCTCCCCCGTCTCGCGGCAGAAGTCGAGGAGGGTGTGCCCGGGCTGCGGGGCGTCGATGTTGGAGGCGTCGGGGGTGGATTTCAGCAGCATCCCCGCGGGCATGTGCGCGCGCCAGCTCACCATCGGTGAGCCGAGGACGCGCACGGGAATGCCGCGTGCCCGCAGGTGGGCGGCGGTCGACAGACCGTACGGACCGGCCCCGATGACTGCTACCGGAAGTGTCACGAGTCCCCTCCCAGGGCGTTACTCGACGACGGCAGCGGCACGGCGACGGGATCGCCACAGCTGCCACAGATGCCGCACGCCCGGTCGCACGAACCGGGCGAGCATGGTGAAGAACGGCTTCATGTCGTCCGCCGCGGCCCAGGCCAGCTCGGTGCCGCTCGCCCGGGCCGGTGCGTGGGGGGTGGTGTAGCCGCTGCGGCGGTAGGCGGCGAGCGCGGGCAGGTCGATGTTCTCCACGACGAAGCGACGGCCCGCGCGCTGCTCCCCCTCGGGGACCTCACGGCCGGTGAGGTCCAGGTGCTGGGCGCGGACGACGTCGATGCCCGCCGCGCTCTCGAAGAGGCGGAACTGCGCGCCCATGCGGGGGTTGAAGTCCAGGAGTTTGTAGCGGCCGTCGCGGCGGTCGTAGCGCCAGTCCAGGTCGATGATGCCGCTGAAGCCGATCTGCTTGATGAACTGGGCCGCCATCGAGGCGAGTTCGGGATTGTCGACGACGTAGGCGTTGGCCGTCATGCCCGCGTGCGGCGGCCAGGAGCGCACCTTGACCCCGGTGAACATCGCGAGCGGCGCGCTCTCCGCGTCGAAGTACGCGTGCACGATCCAGTCCTCGGCGTCCTCGCGCGGCAGGTACTCCTGGAGGATCACCCCGGGCACCTGCCCCCAGCCGCGCGCCAGCTCCAGCAGCTCGCGGGGGCCGCCTATCCGCGTCGTGCCGTGCACGGCGGGCTGCCGGCGCCGCTCGAACGCCTCCCGGTTCTTGGCCACCAGGGGGAAGCGGGCGGTCGCCGCGTACTTCTCGATCTCCTCGTAGGAGGCGGGGAAGAGCGACGCCGGAGCGGGCACCCCGTGCTCCACGCACAGCTCGTACAGCCCCTGTTTGCTGGCCAGTCTGCGGGGTAACCCCCGGTCCACCGGCGGGAAGAGGAACGGCCCGGACAGCGCCTCGGCGTGCTCGGCGATGAGCACCGCCGCCTCCTCGTCGGTCGGCACGAGGACCGTGGGGCGTCCGATGGACCGCCCGATCGTCAGGAGCCCGTCGACCAGCTCCTCGGAGCGCTCGGTGCCGGTGGTGGGCCAGACGAAGGCCCGGTCCAGATAGCGGGAGAGCGCGGCGGGGGTCCAGCGGTCCTCGGTGATGGCGTACATCGGGATCCCGAGCCGGCCGAGGCTGCGGATCGCGCCGACGCCACCGTGGTGCAGGGGATAGCCGCCGATCTTCACAATCAGCCCGGGCACCGACCGGTCCGCCGCGATGGGCGTGCTCCTGCTCGCCACCAGCACCCCCCTCGGCCACTCACCCGCAGCGGCCCCCCACTGTGTGTGACTCGACACAGGACGCTACTTCGGAACTGCCGCCTCCAGCAAGGAAATCCGGGACATTGCCAGCTCTTTGGCGGGCGTTCGGGCGGCGCGCGAGCAGCGCTTGCGCAGCCGTTCGACCCTTGTGGGTAGTGGTGCCCGAACAGATACGCGGCAGGGGGGCGTATCGTCCGCACCACCGCTGCGCGGCGGTGTCCTCAATCGCCGGACGGGCTGCTGCGCTGTGTCCTCAATCGCCGGACAGGCTGATTTCAGCCCGTCCGGCGATTGAGGACGCGCCCGCAGGGCGCCCGCCGCCGCAGGCGGCAAAGACGGCCCGCAGCCGAAGAACCGCCGGGCAGGCCCCGCGCGGCGGCCAGCACGTAATGTGGTGCCCAGTTCCCACCGGCCTCCAGGAGCGTCCCGGAGAAAGCGAGGCAGCGTCCCATGCCCGAGCACCGCCCCCGCGAACTGTCCGAAGGCGACCCCTTCGGCGCGGCCACCCTCCCCTACGGCGTGTTCACGACGCCCGACGCCCCGGACCACCCCCGGGTCGGTGTCCGTTACGGCGACTTCGTGCTCGACGCGGCGGCCGCGGCGGCCGCCCACGGCTCCGCGCACGCCGCGCTGCTGGACCAGCCGACGCTCAACCCCTTGCTGGCCGCCGGGCGCCCCGTGTGGCAGGCCGTGCGCGCCGAGGTCCGCGGCTGGCTCACCGGGCCGCACTTCCACCCGCTCGCCGAGGTGACGCTGCGGCTGCCCTTCGAGGTCGCCGACTACGTCGACTTCTACGCGAGCGAGCACCACGCCACCAACGTCGGCCGGATCTTCCGGCCCGACGGCGAGGCGCTCACGCCCAACTGGAAGCACCTGCCCATCGGCTACCACGGCCGCGCCGGGACGATCGTGGTCTCCGGCACCGACGTCGTGCGCCCCCAGGGCCAGCGCAAGACCCCCGCCGACGCCACCCCCGTCTTCGGACCGTCCGTGCGGCTCGACATCGAGGCCGAGGTGGGCTTCGTCGTCGGCACCCCGGCACCGGAGAACACCCCGGTCGGCCTCGACGACTTCCGCGAGCACGTCTTCGGCGTCTGCCTCGTCAACGACTGGTCGGCGCGCGACATCCAGGCCTGGGAGTACGTGCCGCTCGGCCCGTTCCTCGGCAAGTCATTCGCGACCTCCGTCTCCGCGTGGATCACCCCGCTCGACGCCTTCGACGACGCCCGCACCGCGCCGCCGGAGCGCACCCACCCGCTGCTGCCCTACCTCGACGACGCCGACAGCGAGCCGGGCGGCATCGACCTGCGCATCGAGGTGCGCATCAACGGCGAGACCGTCGCCCGGCCGCCGTTCGCCGCCATGTACTGGACGGCGGCCCAGCAGCTGGCCCATATGACCGTCAACGGCGCCTCGTTGCGCACGGGCGACTTCTTCGCCTCCGGCACGGTCAGCGGCCCCGAGCCCGACCAGCGCGGCTGCCTCCTCGAACTCACCGAGGGCAAGGGCCCGTACCTGGCGGACGGCGACGAGGTCACCCTGACCGCCTGGGCGCCGGGTCCGGACGGCGCCCGGATCGGGCTCGGCGAGGTCACCGGCCGTATCGTCCCCGCGCGCGGTACGACCACGCCATGAACCACGGCACGCCGCCCCTCACGCTGCCGGAAGAGCTGCTGCTTCTCGCCCGCCACCCGGAAAAGGGCAACAGGCTCTGCAGCGCCCGCTACCTGGAGTACGGCCTGGCCGGGGCCGTACTGGCCGAACTGCAGCTGAGCGGGCACGTCATGGAGGAGCGCGGCCGCCCGGTCGTGCTCCAGCGGGTGCCGCCGGAGGACCGGCGGCTGGCCGGGGCCCTCCGGAGCCTGGGCGCGCCCGGCTCCAAGGCGCCGAAGACACACCGCTGGGTGCGGAGCGCTGCCCGGCACGTGGAGGAGCCCTGGCTCACGGGGCTGGTGGAGCGGCGGGCCCTGCGCGCGGAGCGGCGGCGGGCCCTCGGCATCTTCCCGTACACGAGGTATCCCGTCGGGCCGGTCGACCTGACGGCCGAGACCCGGCGGCGCTTCGAGGCGGCGCGGACGGCCGGCTGGCCCGACCCGCGCTCCCGGGCGCTCACCGCCCTGGTGTTCGCCATAGGCGTCGGCGGTGTCCTCTACCCCGGCTGGGGCGCACGGCACCAACGCTCGGCCATGCGGGACATCCTGGACCATTCGTGGACGGCCAAGGCGGTGCGCCGCAACATACAGGCCGACAAGTCCAGCGGTTCCGGGGGCTTCGGCGGCGGCGACGGTGGCGGTGACAGCGGGGGCGACGGCGGGGGTGGAGGCGACGGCGGAGGCGGCGGCGGGGGCGACTGAACGCCCCCGGACCCGCCGGAACACGGCTGCTAACTTGGCATGTCCTGTTCGACGGCTGAGGAGTAGTACGTGCGCAAGGCAGCGCAGATCACGGGGGCGGCGCTCATCGCCGCTGTGCTGATGACCGGTTGCAGCAGCGAGAGCGACGGCGGCAAGGAGAAGGACAAGGAGACCGGGGCCACGGCCCCGGCATCCGGCAAGCCGGGCGCGGGCGGCGGTTCCGCCGAGCCCGGCGCCGGGGACCCCGCCAAGCTGAACGGCATGTGGAACCGCCAGAAGGGCAACGACATCGTCCGGGTGACCATCATGGACACCACGGCCATCTCCGCCTCCGCGGGTGCGGTGTGCAGCGGCCCGGCGACGACGTCCGGTGCCACGGCGAAGCTCGACCTGAAGTGCAACGCGAGCGACAACACCCGTGCCAAGGGCACCGCCACCCTGTCGGCCGACGGCAAGAAGCTCACGGTCAGCTGGGACAACGGCCCGACCGAGGACTTCACCAAGGACCCCATCAAGGTCGACATGCCGAAGATGCCGAAGATCGACGTCCCGACGGCCCCGGCGGGCTGACGGGCCCCCGGTGGGCTGACGGCAGGGGCGGGCCGACCGCCCCGGCACACGAAAACGCCGCTGCCCGGCACCCCCGTGGGTGCCGGGCAGCGGCGTGACGTCCGTACCGCGTCCGTGGCGGCTAGCGCACGAACGTGCCCGCCTGGCCCGCCAGATCCAGGAAGTACTGCGGGGCCACCCCGAGGACGACGGTGACGGCGACCCCCACGGCGATGGCCGTGGAGGTGAGCGCGCTGGGGACGGCCACGGTCGGGCCGTCGGCCTTCGGCTCGCTGAAGAACATCAGCACGATCACCCGGATGTAGAAGAACGCGGCGATCGCCGAGGACAGCACACCCACGATGACCAGCGTCCCCGCACCACCTTGCGCCGCCGCCTTGAAGACGGCGAACTTGCCGGCGAAGCCGCTCGTGAGCGGAATGCCCGCGAAGGCCAGCAGGAAGACCGCGAACACGGCCGCGACCAGCGGCGAACGCCGCCCGAGACCGGCCCACTTCGACAGGTGCGTGGCCTCGCCGCCCGCGTCGCGCACCAGCGTCACGACCGAGAAGGCGCCGAGCGTCACGAAGGAGTACGCGGCGAGGTAGAACAGCACCGAGGAGACGCCGTCCGGGCTGGCCGCGATGACACCGGCGAGGATGAACCCCGCGTGGGCGATGGAGGAGTAGGCCAGCAGCCGCTTCACGTCCGTCTGCGTCACGGCCACGATCGCGCCGAGCAGCATCGTGACGATCGCAACGCCCCACATGACCGGCCGCCAGTCCCAGCGCATCCCCGGCAGGACCACGTACAGCAGCCGGAGCAGGGCGCCGAAGCCGGCGATCTTCGTCGCGGCCGCCATGAAGCCGGTGACGGGCGTCGGGGCGCCTTGGTAGACGTCGGGGGTCCACATGTGGAACGGCACCGCGCCGACCTTGAACAGCAGGCCCATCAGCACCAGCGCGCCGCCGATCAGCAGCAGCGCGTCGTTGCCCATGGTCGAGGCCAGGGCGGGGTCGACCGTGCGGGTGGTGCCGCTCACCACCTCGGCGATGCCGGAGTACGTGACGGTGCCCGCGTAGCCGTACAGGAGCGCCACTCCGAAGAGCAGGAAGGCGGAGGAGAAGGCGCCGAGGAGGAAGTACTTGACCGCCGACTCCTGCGAGAGCAGTCGCTGGCGGCGGGCCAGCGCGCACAGCACGTACAGCGGGAGGGAGAAGACCTCCAGCGCGACGAAGAGCGTCAGCAGGTCGTTCGCGGCGGGGAAGACCAGCATGCCGCCGACCGCGAAGAGCGCGAGGGGGAAGACCTCGGTGGTGGTGAACCCCGCCTTCACCGCGGCCTGTTCGGCCTCGCCGCCCGGGACGGCGGAGCCCTGCGCGGCGAAGGAGTCGACCCGGTTGCCGTGCGCCGCGGGGTCGAGCCGGCGCTCGGCGAAGGTGAAGACGGCGATCAGCGAGACGAGGAGAATGGTGCCCTGGAGGAACAGCGCCGGCCCGTCGACAGCGACGGCCCCCATGGCCGCGATGCGCGCCTTCTCGCCCGCGTGGCCGCCCGCCGCCAGGGCGACGACGGCGGCGAAGGCGGCGGCGAGGCCGACGACGGACAGCAGGAGCTGCGCGTGGTACCGGGCGCGGCGCGGCAGGAACGCCTCGACGAGAATGCCCAGGACCGCGCCGCCGAGCACGATCAGCGTCGGCGCCAGCTGGGCGTACTCGATGTGCGGCGCGGGAATCTCCCTCGGGGGATCGGCCGCCAGTGTCCACAGGCTGTGGACGGATGCTGCGTGGCTCACTTCGCGGCCTCCACGTCGGTCAGGGGCACATCGGGCTTGGGGTCGACCTTGTCCACCTGGGTCATCGTGTGCTCGACGGCCGGGTCGACGATCTCGGTCACCGGCTTCGGATAGACGCCGAGGAAGATCAGCAGGGCGATCAGGGGAGCGACGACGACCAGCTCACGCACCCGCAGGTCCGGCATGCCCCGGACGGACTCCTTCACCGGGCCGGTCATGGTGCGCTGGTACAGCACCAGGACGTACAGCGCGGCGAGCACGATGCCGAACGTCGCGATGGCCCCGATGACCGGATAGCGGCTGAACGTGCCGGTCAGGACCAGGAATTCGGAGACGAAGGGCGCGAGCCCCGGCAGCGACAGCGTGGCCAGCCCGCCGACGAGGAACGTCCCCGCGAGGACGGGGGCGACCTTCTGGACGCCGCCGTAGTCGGCGATGAGCCGGGAGCCGCGCCGCGAGATCAGGAAGCCCGCGACGAGCATCAGCGCGGCCGTGGAGATCCCGTGGTTGACCATGTAGAGCGTCGCGCCGCCCTGGCCCTGCGTGGTCATCGCGAAGATGCCGAGGATGATGAAGCCGAAGTGCGAGATCGAGGCGTAGGCGACCAGCCGCTTGATGTCCCGCTGGCCGACCGCGAGGAGCGCGCCGTAGAGGATGCTGACGAGCGCGAGCACCAGGATCACGGGCGTCGCCCACTTCGACGCCTCCGGGAAGAGCTGGAGGCAGAAGCGCAGCATCGCGAAGGTGCCGACCTTGTCCACCACGGCGGTGATCAGCACGGCGACGGGGGCGGTGGCCTCGCCCATGGCGTTGGGCAGCCAGGTGTGCAGCGGCCACAGCGGCGCCTTCACCGCGAAGGCGAAGAAGAAGCCGAGGAACAGGGCCCGTTCGGTGCTGGTGGCGATGTCCAGCTGGCCGTCCGCCCGGGCCTGGACAATCTCCTGGAGGGAGAAGGTGCCGGTGCCGAGCTGGTCGGCGGTGACCACGTACAGCCCGATGACGGCGGCCAGCATGATCAGCCCGCCGGCCAGGTTGTAGAGCAGGAACTTCACGGCCGCGTACGACCGCTGGGCCGCCGTCTCCTCCTCGCCGCGCTCGCCGGCCCGGTCCCCGAAGCCGCCGATGAGGAAGTACATCGGGATCAGCATGGCTTCGAAGAAGATGTAGAAGAGGAAGACGTCGGTGGCCTCGAAGGAGATCACCACCATCGCCTCGACCATGAGGATCAGGGCGAAGAAGCCCTGGGTGGGCCGCCAGCGCGACGATGTTGTCCCGAGGGGGTCGGCGTCGTGCCAGCCGGCCAGGATCACGAAGGGGATCAGCAGGGCGGTCAGGGCGATCAGCACGACCGCGATGCCGTCCACGCCCAGTTCGTAGCGGACCCCGAAGTCCTTGATCCAGGCGTGGGATTCGGTGAGCTGGAACGGTCCCTCGGCGCCCGGGTCGAACCGCACGAGCTGGACGGCGGCGAGCGCCAGGGTGGCGAGCGAGAAGACCAGCGCGAGCCACTTGGCGGCCGAGCGCCGCGCGGCCGGGACGGCGGCGGTGAGGACCGCGCCGAGCGCGGGGACCACGGCCGTGGCCGTCAGCAGGGGAAAAGACATGGATCAGACCGCCCTCATCAGCAGGGTGGCGACGATGAGCACCGCCGCACCGCCGAACATCGAGACCGCGTAACTGCGCGCGTAACCGTTCTGCAGCTTGGCGATCCGGCCCGAGAGCCCGCCGACGGAGGCGGCGGTGCCGTTGACGACGCCGTCGACCAGGCTGTGGTCGACGTAGACCAGGCTGCGGGTGAGGTGCTCGCCGCCGCGGACCAGCACCACGTGGTTGAAGTCGTCCTGGAGCAGATCGCGGCGGGCCGCCCGGGTCAGCAGGCTGCCGCGCGGCGCGGTGGCCGGAACGGGCCTGCGCCCGTACTGGAACCAGGCGAGCGCGACACCGACGACGAGGACCACCACGGTCGCGGCCGTCACCGTCAGGGCGCTGACCGGCGAATTGCCGTGCGAGTGCCCGGTGACGGGCTCCAGCCACTTCAGGAAGGCGTCGTTGACGCTGAACAGCCCACCGGCGAAGACGGATCCGAAGGCCAGGACGACCATCGGGATCGTCATCGTCCTCGGCGACTCGTGCGGGTGCGGGGCGTTGCCCTCGGCGTCGGGCTGCCACCGCTTCTCACCGAAGAAGGTCATGATCATCACGCGGGTCATGTAGTACGCCGTGATGGCCGCGCCGAGCAGCGCCGCCCCGCCCAGGATCCAGCCCTCCGTGCCGCCCTTGGCGAAGGCGGCTTCGATGATCTTGTCCTTGGAGAAGAAGCCGGACAGGCCGGGGAAGCCGATGATGGCGAGATAGCCGAGGCCGAAGGTGACGAACGTGACCGGCATGTACTTCCGCAGGCCGCCGTAGCGCCGCATGTCGACCTCGTCGTTCATGCCGTGCATGACCGAGCCGGCCCCGAGGAAGAGGCCCGCCTTGAAGAAGCCGTGGGTCACCAGGTGCATGATCGCGAAGACGTAGCCGATCGGGCCGAGCCCGGCAGCGAGGATCATGTACCCGATCTGGGACATGGTCGAGCCCGCCAGGGCCTTCTTGATGTCGTCCTTCGCGCAACCGACGATCGCACCGAAGAGGAGCGTGACCGCGCCGACCGTGACGACCGCCAACTGGGCGTCGGGAGCGCCGTTGAAGATCGATCCGGAGCGGGTGATCAGATACACGCCGGCGGTCACCATCGTCGCCGCGTGGATGAGGGCCGAGACCGGGGTCGGGCCCTCCATCGCGTCACCGAGCCAGGACTGCAGCGGCACCTGGGCGGACTTGCCGCAGGCGGCGAGCAGCAGCAGGAGGGCGACGGCCGTCAGCTTGCCCTCCCCCGCGTCGCCGGCGCTCTCCAGGACGGGCCCGAAGGCGAAGGTGCCGAAGGTGGTGAACATCAGCATGATCGCGATCGAGAGGCCGACGTCACCGACGCGGTTGACGATGAACGCCTTCTTCGCGGCGGTGGCCGCGCTCGGCTTGTGCTGCCAGAAGCCGATCAGCAGGTACGAGGCGAGGCCGACCCCCTCCCAGCCCACGTACAGCAGAAGGTAGTTGTCGGCGACGACGAGCAGCAGCATCGCGGCGAGGAAGAGGTTCAGATAGCCGAAGAAGCGCCGCTTCTTCTCGTCGTGCTCCATGTAGCCGACCGAGTAGAGGTGGATCAGCGTGCCCACGCCCGTGATCAGCAGGACGAAGGTCATCGACAGCTGGTCGAGCTGGAAGCCGACGTCCGCCTGGAAGCCGCCGACCGGCACCCAGCTGAACACCGTGGTGTGCAGGGCGCGCTGCTCGCCGTCGCGGCCCAGCATGTCGGCGAAGAGCACCACGCCGATCACGAACGACGCGGCCGCGAGCAGGGTGCCGATCCAATGGCCGCTCTTGTCCAGCCGCCGCCCGCCGCAGAGCAGCAGGGCCGCGCCCAGCAGCGGTGCCACGACGAGCAATCCGATGAGGTTCTCCACGTCAGCGTCCCCTTACAGCTTCAGCAGGCTGGCGTCGTCGACCGAGGCCGAGTGGCGGGAGCGGAAGATCGTCATGATGATCGCCAGGCCGACGACGACTTCGGCGGCGGCCACGACCATCGTGAAGAAGGCGATGATCTGGCCGTCGAGATTGCCGTGCATCCGGGAGAAGGTGACGAACGCCAGGTTGCAGGCGTTCAGCATCAGCTCGACGCACATGAAGACGACGATCGCGTTCCGCCGGATGAGCACGCCGGCCGCTCCGATGGTGAACAACAGGGCCGCCAGATAGAGGTAGTTGACCGGGTTCACTTCGCGGCCCCCTTCGTGTCGCCGTGGCCCTGCTCCAGCCAGTCCCCGGAGCGCTGCTCCAGGGCCGCCAGCTCGGCGAGCGCCTCGCCGGAGACGTCGCGGATCTGGCCCCGGGCGCGCAGCGTCGGGCTGACGGTGAGCTCCGAGGGCGTGCCGTCGGGCAGCAGGCCGGGGATGTCGACGGCGTTGTGCCGGGCGTAGACGCCGGGTGCGGGCAGCGGCGGCAGCTGCTTGCCCTCCCGGACGCGCGCCTCGGACCGCTCGCGCTGGGTCGCGGCGCGCTCGGCGCGCTCGCGGTGGGTGAGCACCATCGCGCCGACGGCGGCGGTGATCAGCAGGGCACCGGTGATCTCGAAGGCGAAGACGTACTTGGTGAAGATGAGGGCCGCGAGGCCCTGTACGTTGCCGCCGGAGTTGGCCTGGCCGAGTCCGTTGAAGTGGCGGAGCGAGGCGTTGCCGATGCCGGCGACGAGCAGGATGCCGAAGCCCAGCCCGCATCCGGCGGCGAGCCAGCGCTGGCCCCTGATCGTCTCCTTGAGGGAGTCGGCGGCGGTGACGCCGACCAGCATGACGACGAAGAGGAAGAGCATCATGATCGCGCCGGTGTAGACGACGACCTGGACGACGCCGAGGAAATACGCGCCGTTGGCGAGGTAGAAGACCGCCAGGATGATCATGGTCGCGGCCAGCGACAGGGCGCTGTGCACGGACTTCTTCATCAGCACGGTGGCGAGCGCGCCGAGCACGGCGACGGTGCCCAGCACCCAGAACTGGACCGCCTCGCCCGTCGAGGTGGCGGAAGCAGCGGCGAAGGCACTCATTTCCCGGCCGCCTTCCGCGCCGCGGGCTCCTCGGGACCGAAGTCGGAGGAACCCTCCTGCGGCTTCTCGCCCTTGGAGACGGCGACCTGCTGGACGGTCCCGGGCGCCGCTCCGGTCACCAGGCCGCGGTAGTAGTCCTGCTCGGTCATCCCGGGGAAGATCGCGTGCGGGCTGTCGACCATGCGGTCGTCGAGGCCCGCCAGCAGCTCTTCCTTGGTGTAGATGAGCGAGGCCCGGCTGGTGTTGGCCAGTTCGTACTCGTTGGTCATCGTCAGCGCCCGGGTGGGGCACGCTTCGACGCACAGCCCGCAGAGGATGCAGCGCAGGTAGTTGATCTGGTAGACGCGGCCGTAGCGCTCGCCCGGGGAGTAGCGCTCCTCGTCGGTGTTGTCCGCGCCCTCCACATAGATCGCGTCCGCCGGGCAGGCCCACGCGCACAGCTCGCAGCCGATGCACTTCTCCAGGCCGTCGGGGTGGCGGTTGAGCTGGTGACGGCCGTGGAAGCGGGGCGCGGTGAGCTTTTTCTCCTCCGGGTACTGCTCGGTCAGCCGCTTCTTGAACATGGCCTTGAAGGTCACGCCGAAGCCGGCCACGGGGTTCTGGAAGGGGGTCCGGGGGGTGTCCCCCCGGGAGGGCTCAGCAGGCACCACCGGCCTCCTTTCCGTCACGGACATCGTCACTGAGAGTATCGACGCCACCACTGACAATCAGCTCGCGGTCCTGGCGCGACCGTCGGCGGGGCACCGGCGGCAGGGTCTGCCCGGGCAGCGGCGGCACGGGGAAGCCGCCCGCCATCGGGTCGAAGCCGGGTCCCGGCTCGGCGGGCACGCCGTCGGCCCCGTCCCGCTGCCCGCCACGGTCACGGAAGATGTCGAACACGAAGGAGACCAGCAGGATCGCGACGACCGCGCCGCCGACGTAGAGCACGATCTCCTGGAAGTCGTACCGCTCGTTCCGCAGCGCCCGCACGGTGGCGACGAGCATCAGCCACACCATCGAGACGGGGATGAGGACCTTCCACCCCAGCTTCATGAACTGGTCGTAGCGCAGCCGCGGCAGCGTGCCGCGCAGCCAGATGAAGAAGAACAGCAGCAGCTGGAGCTTGATGACGAACCAGAGCATCGGCCACCAGCCGTGGTTCGCGCCCTCCCAGAACGCCGAGATCGGGTACGGGGCCCGCCAGCCGCCCAGGAAGAGCGTCACCGCGACCGCCGAGACCGTGACCATGTTGACGTACTCGGCCAGCATGAACATCGCGAACTTGATCGAGGAGTACTCGGTGTTGAAGCCGCCGACCAGGTCGCCCTCGGACTCGGGCAGGTCGAACGGCGCCCGGTTGGTCTCGCCGACCATCGACACGATGTAGATCAGGAAGGAGACCGGCAGCAGCAGCACGTACCAGCGGTCCTCCTGCGCGTCGACGATCGTCGACGTCGACATGGACCCGGAGTAGAGGAAGACGGCGGCGAACGAGACGCCCATCGCGATCTCGTAGGAGATCATCTGCGCGCACGAGCGCAGACCGCCGAGCAACGGATACGTCGAGCCGGAGGACCAGCCCGCGAGGACGATGCCGTAGATGCCGATGGAGGCGGTGGCGAGGATGTAGAGCACCGCGATCGGCAGATCGGTGAGCTGCATCGTCGTGCGCTGGCCGAAGATGGAGACCTCGTTGCCGGCCGGGCCGAAGGGGATCACCGCGATCGCCATGAAGGCGGGGACGGCGGCGACGACCGGGGCGAGGAGATAGACCGCCTTGTCGGCGCGCTTGACGATCACGTCCTCTTTGAGCATCAGCTTGATGCCGTCCGCGAGGGACTGCAGCATGCCCCACGGCCCGTGCCGGTTGGGGCCGATGCGCAACTGCATCCACGCGACGATCTTGCGCTCGAAGACGATCGAGAGCAGCACGGTCACCATGACGAACGCGAAGCAGAAGACCGCCTTGAGGGCGATCAGCCACCAGGGGTCCCGGCCGAACATCGACAGGTCCTCGGCGGCCAGTTCGTGGAGCGGGGCGAGGTTCGTCATCACAGCCGGACCTCCCGGGCACCGGTGCCGGTCGTATCCGCTCCGGAGGCGTCCGGGCCGATCCGTACGAGCGTGCCCGGGCTCGCGCCCACGGCGTCGGTGACCGAGCCGCCGACGGAGTTCAGCGGCAGCCACACCACCCGGTCCGGCATGACCGTGACGGCGAGCGGCAGCCGCACCGTCCCGGCCGGGCCGGTCACCGCCAGCGGTTCGCCGTCGCGCACGCCCACCTCCGCCGCCGTGGCGGCGGAGAGCCGGGCGAGGGCCGCGTGCCGGGTACCGGCCAGGGCTTCGTCACCGTCCTGCAGCCGCCCCTCGTCGAGCAGCAGCCGGTGGCCCGCGAGGACCGCCTCGCCGGGCTCGGGGACGGGCAGCGGGCGGGCGGGCTCGGCCGGGTCCGCCGCGTGGGCGCCGGTCCAGGTGCCGAGCCGGGCCATTTCCGCCCGTGCGGCCGGGACGTCCGGCAGCGCGAGGGCGGCGCCCATGGCGTCCGCCAGCATGTGCAGCACCCGGACGTCCGGCATGAGATGGCGCCGTGTCACCTGGTCCGGTTTGATCGCGACCTCGAACGGGCGGGCCCGGCCCTCCCAGTTGAGGAACGTGCCGGACTTCTCCACCACCGCGGCCACCGGCAGCACCACGTCCGCCCGGTCCGTCACCTCGCTCGGCCGCTGCTCCAGGCTGACGAGGAAGCCGATGGCGTCCAGCGCGGCACGCGCGCGTGCCGGGTCGGGCAGGTCCGCGACCTCCACCCCGGCCACCACCAGGGCACCCAGTTCGCCCGTGGCGGCCGCCTCGATGATCTGGCCGGTGTCCCGCCCGGGGCTGCGGGGCAGTTCACCCGTGCCCCACGCGACGGCGGTCTCCTCCCGCGCGCGCGGGTCGGTGGCAGGACGGCCGCCCGGCAGCAGGCCCGGCAGGGCGCCCGCCTCGAGCGCGCCCCGCTCGCCCGCCCGGCGCGGGATCCACGCCAGCGTCGCCCCGGTGGCCGTGGCGGCCGCCACGGCGGCGGTCAGGGCGCCCGGCACGGCCGCCGTCCGCTCCCCCACGACGATCACCGAGCCGGGGGCGCGCAGCGCGTCGGCCGCGGCCCGGCCGTCCGTGTCGAGGCCGCCGGAGAGGCCGCCGGTGTCCGCCAGCGCCCGCAGCCACTCGGTCTCGGTGCCGGGGGCGGCCGGCAGCAGCGTGCCGCCGGCCTTCTCGAGCCCCCGGGTGGCGTGCGTGGCAAGCGCGAAGACGCGCTGCCCGTGCTTGCGGTGCGCCTTGCGCAGCCGCAGGAACACCCCGGGCGCCTCCTCCTCCGCCTCGAATCCGACGAGCAGCACCGCCGGGGCCTTCTCCAGCGCGGCGTAGGTCAGCCCGCCGCCGTCGACGTCCCGGCCGCGGCCCGCGACCCGGGCCGCGAGGAAGTCGGCCTCTTCCGCGCTGTGCACGCGCGCGCGGAAGTCGACGTCATGGGTGTCGAGGGCGACGCGGGCGAACTTGGCGTAGGCATAGGCGTCCTCGACCGTCAGCCGTCCGCCCGTCAGCACCCCGGCCCGGCCGCGCGCGGCGGACAGCCCGCGGGCCGCGGCGTCGAGCGCCTCGGGCCAGCTCGCCGGCTCCAGCACGCCGTCGGCGTTCCGGACGAGCGGGCTGCCCAGCCGGTCCGGCCGCTGCGCGTAACGGAACGCGAAGCGGCCCTTGTCGCACACCCATTCCTCGTTGACCTCGGGGTCGTCGGCGGCGAGGCGGCGCATGACCTTGCCGCGCCGGTGGTCCGTGCGCGTCGCGCAGCCGCCCGCGCAGTGCTCGCAGACCGTCGGCGAGGAGACCAGGTCGAAGGGCCGGGCGCGGAACCGGTACGCCGCCGAGGTGAGCGCCCCCACCGGGCAGATCTGGATGGTGTTGCCCGAGAAGTACGACTCGAAGGGGTCGCCCTCGCCCGTGCCGACCTGCTGGAGCGCGCCGCGCTCCAGGAGCTCGATCATCGGGTCGCCCGCGATCTGCTGGGAGAAGCGGGTGCAGCGCGCGCACAGCACGCACCGCTCGCGGTCCAGCAGCACCTGGGGGGAGATCGGCACCGGCTTCTCGAAGGTGCGCTTGTGACCCTCGAAGCGGGAGTCGGACTGCCCGGCGGACATCGCCTGGTTCTGCAGGGGGCACTCGCCGCCCTTGTCGCAGACCGGGCAGTCGAGCGGGTGGTTGATGAGCAGCAGCTCCATCACCCCGCGCTGGGCCTTCTCGGCGACGGGCGAGGTGAGCTGGGTCCTGACCACCATGCCGTCCGTGCAGGTGATCGTGCAGGACGCCATCGGCTTGCGCTGGCCCTCGACCTCGACGATGCACTGGCGGCAGGCGCCGACGGGGTCCAGCAGCGGGTGGTCGCAGAAGCGGGGGATCTCGATGCCGAGCAGTTCGGCGGCCCGGATGACGAGCGTGCCCTTGGGCACGGAGAGGGCGATGCCGTCGATGGTGACGGAGACGAGATCGTCCGGTGGCGGCGCCGCCTCTCCTCCGGAGGGGGCGGATGTGGTGACGGTCATGCGTGCACCTCCGGGTGCGACGTCCTGGTGTCGTCGGCCCACACCGTCGACGCGGCCGGGTCGAAGGGGCAGCCCTTGCCGGTGATGTGCCGTTCGTACTCCTCGCGGAAGTACTTCAGCGAGGAGAAGATCGGGCTCGCGGCACCGTCGCCGAGCGCGCAGAAGGACTTGCCGTTGATGTTGTCGGCGATGTCGTTGATCTTGTCGAGGTCGGCCATGCGCCCCTTGCCGGCCTCGATGTCGCGGAGCAACTGCACCAGCCAGTACGTGCCTTCGCGGCAGGGCGTGCACTTGCCGCACGACTCGTGGGCGTAGAACTCGGTCCAGCGGGTGACGGCCCGTACGACGCAGGTCGTCTCGTCGAAGCACTGCAGGGCCTTGGTGCCGAGCATCGACCCGGCGGCACCCACCGCCTCGTAGTCGAGCGGCACGTCGAGGTGTTCGTCGGTGAACATCGGGGTGGACGAGCCGCCCGGGGTCCAGAACTTGAGCCGGTGGCCGGGGCGCATGCCGCCGCTCATCTCCAGCAGCTGGCGCAGCGTGATCCCCAGCGGTGCCTCGTACTGGCCGGGGCCCGCGACATGGCCGCTGAGGGAGTACAGCGTGAAGCCGGGGGACTTCTCGCTGCCCATCGAACGGAACCATTCCTTACCGCGATTGAGGATCGCGGGAACCGAGGCGATGGACTCGACGTTGTTCACCACGGTGGGGCAGGCGTAGAGCCCGGCGACCGCGGGGAAGGGGGGCCGGAGCCGGGGCTGGCCGCGGCGGCCTTCGAGCGAGTCGAGGAGTGCCGTTTCCTCGCCGCAGATGTACGCACCCGCACCCGCGTGGACGGTGATGTCGACGTCGAGTCCGCTGCCCAGGACGTTCCGGCCGAGGTAGCCCGCCGCGCGGGCCTCGCGCACGGCCTCGTGCAGCCGGCGCAGCACGGGGACGGTCTCGCCGCGCAGATAGATGAAGGCGTGTTCCGAGCGGATCGCGTAACAGGCGATCAGCATGCCCTCGATGAGGGAGTGCGGATTGGCGAAGAGCAGCGGGATGTCCTTGCAGGTGCCCGGCTCGGACTCGTCCGCGTTGACGACGAGGTAGTGCGGTTTGCCGTCGCCCTGCGGGATGAACTGCCACTTCATCCCGGTCGGGAAGCCCGCACCGCCCCTGCCCCGCAGCCCCGAGTCCTTGACGTAGGCGATCACTTCGTCGGGGGACATCGCGAGTGCCTTGCGCAGGCCCTGGTAGCCGTCGTGGCGCCGGTAGGTCTCCAGCGTCCAGGACTCCGGCTGGTCCCAGAAGGCGCTCAGCACGGGTGAGAGCAGCTTCTCGGGACTCGTTTCGTTGACGGCGGCCGCCACGGTCATCCCTCCCCCTCCTCGGCGATCGGCCCGGCCGGGAAGTCCGGGTCGGAGTCGGACGTCTTCTGGGGTGCGTCGTGCGAGCTGGGGTGCCGCTTGGGCGGCTGTTCGTCGTGGTGCGGCGGGGTGTCCTGCTGCGGTACGCCGCGCGGGGGGCCGACCCGGGCCGGGCCGCTCTCGCCCCGGGCCAGCCGGAGCCCCGCCAGTGAGGCGTGCCCGGCACCGCCGGTCGCCTCGACGGCGCCCGGCCGCTCGTCGGGGAAGCCGGCCAGGATGCGGGCCGTCTCCTGGTACGTGCACAGGGGCGCGCCGCGCGTCGGCAGGGCCGTGCGGCCCGCGCGCAGGTCGTCGACGAGCCGCTTGGCGCTCTCGACGGTCTGGTTGTCGAAGAACTCCCAGTTGACCATCACGACGGGCGCGAAGTCGCAGGCCGCGTTGCACTCGATGTGTTCGAGGGTGACCTTGCCGTCGGGGGTGGTCTCCTCGTTTCCGACGCCCAGGTGCTGTTTCAGGGCGTCGAAGATGGCGTCGCCGCCGAGCACCGCGCACAGGGTGTTGGTGCAGACCCCGACCTGGTAATCGCCGCCGGGCCGCCGGCGGTACATGGTGTAGAAGGTCGAGACCGCGGTGACCTCGGCGGTGGTCAGGCCGAGTTGCTCGGCGCAGAAGCGGATGCCGGTGCGGGTGACGTGCCCCTCCTCGGCCTGCACGAGGTGCAGCAGCGGCAGCAGCGCGCTGCGGCTGTCGGGGTAGCGGGCGATCACCTCCTTCGCGTCCGCGTCGAGCCGGGCGCGTACCTCGGCGGGATAGTCGGGG
Source organism: Streptomyces netropsis (assembly GCF_014203545.1). GTDB lineage: Bacteria > Actinomycetota > Actinomycetes > Streptomycetales > Streptomycetaceae > Streptomyces > Streptomyces netropsis. Next base: position 35,090 of record NZ_JACHJG010000005.1, on the reverse strand, counting down.
GCGGGGAGCTGCGGCATCCCCAGCTGCACCCCTTGACTGCTCGATGTGGCACTCACCGGTCGACGCCTCCCATCACGGGGTCGATGGACGCGACGGCGACGATGACGTCGGCCACCTGGCCGCCCTCGCACATCGCCGCCATGGACTGGAGGTTGGTGAAGGAGGGATCGCGGAAGTGGACGCGGTAGGGGCGGGTGCCGCCGTCGCTGACCACGTGCACGCCCAGCTCGCCCTTGGGGGATTCCACCGCCACGTACACCTGCCCGGGCGGTACCCGGAACCCTTCCGTCACCAGCTTGAAGTGGTGGATCAGGGCCTCCATCGAGGTGCCCATGATCTTCTTGATGTGGTCGAGGGAGTTGCCGAGGCCGTCCGGGCCGAGGGCCAGTTGGGCGGGCCAGGCGATCTTCTTGTCGGCCACCATGACCGGGCCCGGCTCCAGCCGGTCCAGGCACTGTTCGACGATCCGCAGCGACTGGCGCATCTCCTCCAGCCGGATGAGGAAGCGTCCGTAGGAGTCGCAGGTGTCGGCGGTCGGGACGTCGAAGTCGTACGTCTCGTAGCCGCAGTAGGGCTGCGACTTGCGCAGGTCGTGCGGGAGGCCGGCGGCGCGCAGGATCGGGCCGGTCGCGCCGAGGGCCATGCAGCCGGCGAGGTCCAGATAGCCGACGTCCTGCAACCGGCCCTTGAAGATCGGGTTGCCGGTGGCGAGCTTGTCGTACTCGGGGAGGTTCTTGCGCATCTTCTTCACGAATTCGCGCACCGCGTCCACCGCGCCCGGAGGCAGGTCCTGGGCGAGCCCGCCGGGCCGGATGTACGCGTGGTTCAAGCGCAGCCCGGTGATCAGCTCGTAGAGGTCCAGGATCATCTCGCGGTCCCGGATGCCGTAGATCATGATCGTGGTGGCACCGAGCTCCATGCCGCCGGTGGCGATGCACACCAGGTGCGAGGAGATGCGGTTCAGCTCCATCAGCATCACGCGGACGATCGTGGCCCGGTCCGGGACCTGGTCCTCGATGCCGAGCAGCCGCTCCACGCCCATGCAGTACGCCGTCTCGTTGTAGAACGAGGTGAGGTAGTCCATGCGCGTGACGAAGGTGGTGCCCTGCGTCCAGTTGCGGAATTCGAGGTTCTTCTCGATGCCGGTGTGGAGGTAGCCGATGCCGCAGCGGGCCTCGGTGACCGTCTCGCCGTCGATCTCCAGGATGAGCCGGAGCACCCCGTGGGTGGAGGGGTGCTGCGGGCCCATGTTGACGATGATCCGCTCGTCGTCGGCCCGCTTGGCCGCCTCCGCGATCTCGTCCCAGTCGCCGCCGGTGACGGTGTAGACGGTGCCCTCGGTGGTGTCGCGGGCACTGGCTCGGGGAGTGCTCATCAGGTGTACGACCTCCGCTGGTCCGGAGCCGGGATCTGGGCGCCCTTGTACTCGACGGGGATGCCGCCGAGGGGGTAGTCCTTGCGCTGCGGGTGGCCCTGCCAGTCGGCCGGCATGAAGATCCGCGTGAGCGCCGGGTGGCCGTCGAAGATCAGGCCGAAGAAGTCGTAGGTCTCGCGCTCGTGCCAGTCGTTGGTCGGGTAGACGTCGACGATCGACGGCACGTGCGGATCGCTGTCGGGGGCGCTGACCTCCAGCCTGATCAGCCGGTTGTGGGTGATCGAGCGCAGGTGGTAGACCGCGTGCAGCTCGCGCCCCTTGTCGCCCTCGAAGTGCACCCCGCTCACGCCGGTGCACAGCTCGAAGCGGAGCGCCGGGTCGTCGCGCAGGGTGCGGGCGACGCGCGGCAGGTGTTCGCGGGCGATGTGGAAGGTGATCTCGCCGCGGTCGACGACGGTCTTCTCGATCGCGTTCTCCGGGACGAGTCCCTGCTCCTCGAGAGCGCCCTCCAGCTCGTCGGCCACCTCGTCGAACCAGCCGCCGTAGGGGCGGCTCGACGCTCCCGGCAGCCGTACGGTCCGCACGAGGCCGCCGTAGCCGCTGGTGTCGCCGCCGTTCCCGACGCCGAACATGCCGCGCTGGACCCGGATGGCCTCGCCCTGCCCGCCGCGCTGGGAGGGGAGCCGCTCGTCCGGTGTCCGTTCCTGCTCGCTCACCGCAGCAGACCCTTCATCTCGATCAACGGCAGGGCCTTGAGCGCCGCTTGCTCCGCATCGCGCTCCGCTTCCTCGCGGTGCACGCCGAGCTTCTCGCCCTGGATCTTCTTGTGGAGCTTCAAGATCGCGTCCATGAGCATCTCGGGGCGGGGCGGGCAGCCGGGCAGATAGATGTCGACCGGCACGATGTGGTCGACGCCCTGCACGATGGCGTAGTTGTTGAACATGCCGCCGCTGGAGGCGCAGACCCCCATGGAGATCACCCACTTGGGGTTCGGCATCTGGTCGTAGATCTGGCGCAGCACCGGCGCCATCTTCTGGCTGACCCGCCCGGCCACGATCATCAGATCGGCCTGCCGGGGCGAGCCGCGGAAGATCTCCATGCCGAAGCGGGCGAGGTCGTAGCGCCCGGCACCGGTCGACATCACCTCGATGGCGCAGCAGGCCAGGCCGAACGTGGCCGGGAAGACGGACGACTTGCGGAACCAGCCGGCGGCCTGCTCGACGGTGGTCAGCGCGAAGCCGCTGGGCAGCTTCTCTTCGAGTCCCACGGTTGGTGCCCCCTAGTCCCATTCCAGGCCGCCGCGCCGCCAGACGTAGGCGTAGGCGACGAAGACGGTGAGCACGAAGAGCAGCATCTCCACGAGCCCGAACAACCCCAGGGCGTCGAAGGTGACGGCCCAGGGATAGAGGAAGACGATCTCGATGTCGAAGACGATGAAGAGCATCGCCGTCAGGTAGTACTTGATCGGGAAGCGCCCGCCACCGGCCGGCTGCGGGGTCGGTTGGACGCCGCATTCATAGGCCTCGAGCTTGGCGCGGTTGTACCTCTTGGGCCCGATGAGCGAGGCCATGACCACGGAGAAGATCGCGAAGCCTGCCCCGAGGGCTCCCAGTACGAGGATGGGCGCGTAGGCGTTCACCGCTCCTCGCTCCTTCCAGTCGACGCTGACTGCTGGCTGACCGGACCCGGCGGGCGCACCGCGCTCATGTCCGGGGACCGCGGCTTCGCCACGAAGATCACCCCCATGTGAGGCAGTTCACAAGCCCGGGTCGCCTGCATCCTATGCCCGCTGGTCTGTGATCTGCGACACGGGGTACGCGCCCGCGTTTGTGATCTCCGCCACCTGACGAACGATCATTAAGTCGGATGAGCAGTGATCTTCATACGCGAAGCGGCCGAGTGATCACGAGAGGTGACATTCAGGGGCGTCAGCGCTGGTGGGATGGGATGAGCCATTATCAAGCCATGGCCGGTGCAGGCAAATTGGCAATGGTAGCCGTCAACTGATAAGGGATTGCCACCCGGTGGGGCGACCGCCGTCACCCGCCGTCCTTGATCGCGGTTTGCGCTCCGGTTCGCACCCCGCTTCGCGAAGGGCGCATGGGGCGGGAGGGGCGTGACGTCCGCCACGTGACAACAGGTTTCCCCAGCGGATTCAAGGGGAAGCCTCGACGGGCGTGCCCTAAAAGTGATAGGCCGTCCAATGGGCGGCACGGATGGCCAAATGCCATGCTGAGGCACATGATCGCGGGTCACGGCCAGGTCACGGCCGCGGCGACCCCCGGGGCGAAAAGTCCGAATTCCAGGCGCGAGCACGGCGATTGTGGCGCACGCCACTTTTGTTGATCTCAACCTACGGGGACTGATAGCCGTTGTTCCATGTCCCCGAACGCGCAGATAACCAGCCACCGGAAGCCCCGCCGTGCGACGCAGTCCTGGGTGGTCCGCACCGGCGTTGCAGGCGGTGTCCTCGGCACCCTCGCGGTGACCGGGGCGGCGGCGGCCAACGCCGCCGAGAAGCCCGTCGAGTCGACGATGGAGATGCCGGCGATCAACGCCGCCCTCGCCGCCTCCATCACGCAGAGCGCCGCCTCCACGCACCAGGCCGCCTTCGACTACGAGGTCCAGGCGCAGCAGGACAAGGCCGAGGGCGAGGCCCGCGCCGAGGCCAAGAAGGTCAAGGACGAGGCCGACCGCAAGGCCGAGGCCGAGAAGAAGGTCGCCGAGGCCAAGGAGAAGGAGGCCGCGCAGGCCCGCGCCTCCCGCACCTCCGACCGTTCGGAGCTGGGCACCAAGTCCGCTTCCGCCGACTCCGCAGGCGGCACCGAGGCCGCGGGCTCCGGCTCCACCGCCGGCTCCTCCGCCACGGGCTCGGCCGCGACGCTGGTCTCCTACCTCAAGGCGCAGGTCGGCAAGGCGTACGTGATGGGCAGCACCGGCCCCTCCTCGTTCGACTGCTCGGGCCTGGTCATGTCGGCCTACAGCCAGATCGGCATCGACCTCCCCCGCATCTCGCAGGACCAGTCGACGGCGGGCACCGCGGTGTCCCTCGACAACCTGCAGGTCGGCGACATCGTCTACTGGGGCGCCGCCGGCAGCGCGTACCACGTGGGCGTCTACATCGGCGACGGCCAGTTCATCGGCGCGCAGAACCCGAGCACGGGTGTCGTCGAGCGCTCGCTGAGCTACTCCCCGCCGACGGGTGCCGTTCGCGTCATGTGACGCGGGTACCCCCAGCATCCTTCCGAAGGCCGCCGTTCCCCTCCGCTCGGGACGGCGGCCTTCGGCATGTGCGGCGGGCGCCCGGGCGAGGGACAATCCACTTGGCTGCCGGGTGATTTGCCGCAACAATCCTGATATGTCACGAACCTTTGAGGAACTGGTGGCCGAGGCCGAGACCGTCCCCGTCGACGGCTGGGACTTCTCCTGGCTGGACGGCCGGGCCACCGAGCAGCGCCCCTCCTGGGGCTACCAGCGCACGATGGGCGAGCACCTGGCCCGCGCGTCCGCCGCCCTCGACATCCAGACGGGCGGCGGTGAGGTCCTCGCCGGGGCGCCGAAGCTGCCCGCTCTGATGGTGGCCACGGAGTCCTGGCCGCCGAACGTCGCGAAGGCGACCGAGCTGCTGCACCCGCTCGGGGCGGTCGTCGTCGCGGACGCCGACGAACCGCCCCTGCCGTTCGCCGACGCGGCCTTCGACCTGGTGACCAGCCGTCACCCGGCGACGGTCTGGTGGACGGAGATCGCCCGGGTGCTCCGGCCCGGCGGCACCTACCTCGCCCAGCACGTCGGCCCGGCCAGCGTCTTCGAGCTGGTCGAGTACTTCCTCGGCCCGCAGCCCGAGGAGATCCGGCGCAAGCGCCACCCCGACGACGAGCGGCGGGAGGCGGAGGCGGCCGGCCTGGGGATCCTCGACCTGCGGTTCGAGTCCCTGCGGACCGAGTTCTTCGACATCGGGGCGGTGATCTACTTCCTGCGGAAGGTGATCTGGATGGTCCCCGGCTTCACCGTCGACCGGTACCGCGACCGGCTGCGGGAGCTCGACGGGAAGATCCGGGCCGAGGGCCCGTTCGTCGCGCACTCGACCCGTTTCCTGATCGAGGCCCGCAAGCCGGTCTGACCGCGCCGGCACCGTCAGGCGAGCGACACGAGATCCAGATAGTCCGTGCTCCACAGGTCCTCGGTGCCGTCCGGCAGCACCAGGACCCGGTCCGGGCGCAGCGCCTCGATGGCGCCCTCGTCGTGGGTGACCATCACGAGGGCGCCCGGGTACGAGCCGACGGCCGCGAGGACCTCGCCGCGCGAGGCCGGGTCGAGGTTGTTCGTCGGCTCGTCCAGCAGCAGCACGTTCGCGCCGGAGTGGACGAGCCCGGCCAGCGCCAGCCGGGTCTTCTCTCCGCCGGAGAGCACCCGGGCGGGTTTGTCGGCGTCGTCGCCGCCGAACAGGAACGCCCCCAGTACGTGCCGCGCCTCACCGTCGGTCAGGTGCGGCGCGGCGGCGGCCAGGTTCTCCCGTACGGTGCGCGCGGCGTCGAGCGTGTCGTGCTCCTGGGCGAAGTAGCCCAGCCGCAGCCCGTGCCCGCGCACCACACGGCCCGCGTCGGGCCGTTCCCGCCCGGCGAGTATCCGCAGCAGGGTGGTCTTGCCGGCGCCGTTGAGCCCGAGGACGACCAGACGGCTGCCCCGGTCGACGGCCAGGTCCACTCCGGACAGCACGGGGTGCTCGCCGTAGGCCTTGGCCAGGGCGACGGCCCCGAGCGGCATCCGCCCGCAGGGGGCGGGCTCGGGCAGCCGGATGCGGGCGACCTTCTCCGTGCGGCGGGCCGGTTCCAGCTCGGCGAGCATCCGGTCGGCGCGGCGGGCCATGTTCTTCGCGGCGGTGGCGGTCGCGACGTGCGACCGCATCTTGTCGGCCTGGGTGCGCAGCGCGGCCGCCTTCCGCTCGGCGTTGGCCCTCTCCCGGGTGCGGCGCCGCCGGTCGGCCTCCCGCTGGGCGAGGTAGGTGTGCCAGCCGGTGTTGTGCACGTCGATGGTGGCCCGGGCGGGATCGAGGTCGAAGACCCGGTTGACGGTGTCGGCCAGCAGCCGGGTGTCATGGCTGATGACGACGAGTCCGCCCCGGTGCCCGGCGAGGAACGTCCGCAGCCAGCCGACCGAGTCGGCGTCGAGATGGTTCGTCGGCTCGTCCAGCAGCAGCGTCCCGTGGTCGGCGAAGAGGATGCGGGCCAGCTCGACCCTGCGCCGCTGGCCGCCGGACAGCGCCCCGAGCGGCTGCCCCATGGCCCGGGTCGGCAGCCCGACACCGGCGGCGACCCGCGCGGCCTCGGCCTCGGCGGCGTACCCGCCCCGGGCCTGGAAGTCCGCCTCGGCGCGGACGTACGCGCCCATCGCCCGCTCCTGCGCGGCCGCCGCGCCCGCGGCCCGGGCCATCGCGGCCTCGGCGTCGCGCAGCGCGCGGACCGCGCGGTCCAGCCCGCGGGCGGACAGGATCCGGTCGGTGACGGTGGTCGCGGGCTCGGCCGCGCGGGAGTCCTGCGGCAGATAGCCGAGGGAGCCGGTGACGGTGACGCCCCCGGCGGCGGGCCGGTCCACCCCGGCCAGGGTCTTCATCAAGGTGGTCTTGCCCGCGCCGTTACGGCCGACCAGGCCGATGCGGTCGCCGGGGGCGACGTGGAAGGAGACGTCGGACAGCAGAAGGCGGGCGCCGACGCGGACGTCGACACCGCGAACGGTGATCATGGAGTTACGCTCCGAAACAGCTCAAGGACACACGGGTGGCGTGGGATCGGGTCCTTGAGCTAGGAAATGCGGGGCGTAGACATGGGAACGACGATAGCCGGGGGGTGGTCGGGGGCGCATGCGAATTCCGCCGCTCCTAGTCCGGCCAGGACAGGGTGGTCAGGTCGCGGAGGGCTTCGGCGGGGACGAGCAGGCCCTTCGAGCCGTCTCGTGAACGGACACCGACCAGGCCCACCAGCGCACCCGTCCCCACGTGGAATGCCGGAGCACCCCCGAGGCCGTTGACGAGCTCGCCCTCGACCCGTATCCAGCTACCGGTCCGGCCCTTGACCTCCAGCAGGCAGGAATAGCGCTCCCCTGCTCCAGGACCGCTACGGACGTACCCGCTGACGAGCAATTGGCTGCCCGGCGGTGGCTGCCCGTCGAAATTGACCGTCGGCACGGAGGAGGCAATAGGAGAGGCCAGTCTCAAGACCGCCAGGTTCGGGAACACCTCCCGCCCTCCCCGGTCCTCGGGGTCCGACGGCAGCCACTCAGCCACTTCTGCGTTCACGGCCTCACCACTGGCAATCACCAGCACGGGCACCCCATCGGGCAGGGCCCCGAGCGCCGACCACGTGGTGACTACGGTCGTGCGGTCGACGAGCAGACCGTTGCCCCTGATCCGCCCATCGCTCAGCAACTTGACGGTCATGGACTCGACAAAGTGCTCGTCGATAGCCCACTGCGAGTTGATGTTGTAGAAGACGTCACCGTGGATGACGGTGCGGATCGTGCTCTCGTCGACGGCTTCAGGGCCGACGGCCGTCAACTCCCCCGGGCCGTCCTCGCGCGGACCGCCTTCGGCTTCGGCAAGCTGTCGTTCGAGCTGGTCACAGCGTTCTTCCGCCTGCCGGTGCAAGGCCCGGGCCTGTTCCAGCTCCTCCTTCAGCTGCCGGATCTCCGCGCACAGCCGCGCCCGTTCGGCGTCCCGGTCCATGCCGCGGGCGGACGGCCCGGGGTCCAGGGAGATCGAGGCCTGGAGCTCGCGGAACTGCATCTGAAGGTCCCGGATGCGATGTTCCTTGTCCCGCAGTGTGTCCTCCAGCCACCGCTCCCGCGAGGCCACCCGGCGCGCCTGCTGGTCGGCCAGTGCCAGCTGCTGTTCCAGCAGCTGGACCTTGTGGGTGGGGCTCTTCCCCGCCTCGAGCGCGGCGATGTGCAAGGAGCGCAGCATCTCCGTCGTCTCGGCGGTGGGAACCGTGCCCCGTTCCTCCGCGACGTCGTGCAGCAGGTTGAGGATGAACTCCCACGGTGGCAGCCGTCGGCCGCTGAGGTAGCGGGAGATCGTCGAGGAGTCGTAGCTCCTGCGGGCGGCATAGCGCCTCTCGGAGATCCTCAACCCCGCGAAGAGCCTCCGCAGTGCCTCCGCCAGCGCCCGCAGCTCACCCGGGAGCCCCTCGTCGAATTGCCGTAGCTCCCCCACGGAACCCCCCGAACGCCGTCCGGGTGCTGCCGACCGTCCGGCAGCACCGCTGCACCTGCCGCAGCACACCCTTCCCCCTCGACTCTGGGTGGTACACCACGGGAAGTGGGGGAGAACCTCAATGCGCAACAGCAGGCAAAGGATTCACGACCTCATCGTCTTCGTCGCCGTACTCGCCACCGGCATCGTCCTCGTCTGCCTGGGCGTGGCGCCGGAGTCCCTGGCGACGGTCGCCATCGCGCTGTCCGGCCTGTACGCGTCGTGGCGGGGCGGCCGGCCGGGCCCCCGGTCGTGAACCGGCCCCGGACGCTCCCGGGGCGGATTATCGTGGCGGGCGTGACCGACACCTGGGATCCGAGTGCCGCCGGTGTCCTGACGCTGCCGTCCGGGCGGCTCGTGCGCGGGCGGGGGCTGCGGCGGGCCCTTCCGGCCGGGGTCACGCCCACCTTCGCCGTGTATCTGCTCGGCAAGCAGCCGCCCGAAGTCCCCTGGGAGGCCCGGTGGTTGCGCTGGCCGGACTTCCGGCTGCCCGCCCGGGACGCGGATGCCCGGGAGCTGCTGGGCGAAGCCTGGGAGCGGTCCGGTGGCGATCGGGTCGAGGTGGCCTGCGGTGGCGGCCGGGGGCGGACCGGGACGGCGCTGGCCTGCATCGCCGTGCTCGACGGGGTACCGGCCGGGCGGGCGGTGGCTTTCGTGCGCGCGCATTACGACCCGCGTGCCGTCGAAACCCCCTGGCAGCGGCGTTACGTACGACGTTTCGCCGACGGGCCGGCGTAGGCGCGCGCCGTGCGACGCGCGCCGGACGCCGTCAGGAACGCGGTGCCACCTTGCTCAGCCCGTTGATGATGCGGTCCATCGCGTCGCCGCCCGTCGGGTCCGTCAGGTTCGCCAGCATCTTGAGCGTGAACTTCATCAGCAGCGGGTGCGTCAGGCCGCGCTGCGTCGCGATCTGCATGACCTTCGGGTTGCCGATGAGCTTCACGAACGCGCGGCCCAGCGTGTAGTAGCCGCCGTAGGTGTCCTTGAGGACCTTCGGGTAGCGCTGGAGGGCCAGCTCGCGCTGGGCGTACGAGGAGCGGGCGTGGGCCTGCACGATGACGTCCGCGGCGAGCTGGCCGGACTCCATGGCGTAGGCGATGCCCTCGCCGTTGAACGGGTTGACCAGGCCGCCCGCGTCACCGACGAGCAACAGGCCGCGCGTGTAGTGCGGTTGGCGGTTGAAGGCCATCGGGAGCGCGGCGCCGCGGATCGGCATCGTCATGTTCTCCGGGGTGTAGCCCCAGTCCTCCGGCATCGAGGCGCACCAGGCCTTGAGGATCTCGCGCCAGTCCAGCTCCTTGAAGGAGTTGGAGGTGTTCAGGACGCCGAGACCGACGTTGGACGTGCCGTCGCCCATGCCGAAGATCCAGCCGTAGCCGGGCAGCAGCCGGTCGGTGGCACCACGCCGGTCCCACAGCTCCAGCCACGACTCCAGGTAGTCGTCGTCGTGGCGCGGGGAGGTGAAGTACGTACGGACGGCCACGCCCATCGGGCGGTCCTCGCGGCGGTGCAGGCCCATCGCGAGGGAGAGCCGGGTGGAGTTGCCGTCGGCGGCGACCACCAGGGGGGCGTGGAAGGTGACCGGGGTCTTCTCCTCGCCGAGCTTGGCGTGCACGCCGGTGATGCGGCCCGTGCGGTCGTCGATGACGGGCGCGCCCACGTTGCAGCGCTCGTACAGCCGGGCGCCGGCCTTCTGGGCCTGGCGGGCGAGCTGCTCGTCGAAGTCGTCGCGCTTACGGACCAGGCCGTAGTCGGGGTAGGAGGCGAGGTCCGGCCAGTCGAGCTGGAGACGGACGCCGCCGCCGATGATGCGCAGACCCTTGTTGCGCAGCCAGCCCGCCTCCTCGGAGATGTCGATCCCCATGGAGACGAGCTGCTTGGTGGCGCGCGGGGTCAGACCGTCACCGCACACCTTCTCGCGCGGGAACGCCGTCTTCTCCAGCAGCAGGACGTCGAGCCCGGCCTTGGCCAGGTAGTACGCGGTGGTCGAGCCGGCGGGACCGGCCCCGACCACGATCACATCGGCGCTGCGCTCTGAGCTGCCCTCGGAGGTGACTGGCTCGGCGGAAGCGGTGTGGGTCACGGTCGGCTCTCCCGTTCGGCGAGGGGCTGGTCACCGCCGAGTCTATGAGCCGGACGGGCAGGGGCGGCCAGTGGCCACCCCGTACCCTCCCGGGCGGACCGCTAGTCGAAGTCGAGCGGGACGACCCGCCAGTACCGCACGGCGTTGTCGAAGATGGTCCGCGTAGTGGTCCAGTTCTCGTCGTAGTCCTCGTACTGGATGGCGTACTCGGTGCCGGATTCGTCGATGTACGCCTGGTCGATGGCGCGCACGAGACGGCCGGAGCCCTTCTCCTTGTACGTCCACTCCCACAGGGCGCCCTGCTTGCCCTGGAAGGTGTTCGGCGTCAGCTGGACCCGCTGGTAGCCGTCCTGCCGGGAGACCACCTTCTCCAGCTCCAGGAAGTGGTCGTGCGCGGACTTCCCGAGGTCCTTGGCGATGCCGACGCGCAGGTGCCGGAAGCCCGTGGAGCCCAGGAAGTCGATCTGGCCGCTGCCCTTGTCCATGCGGCGCCAGCCGTCGGGCAGCACGATCGAGAAGCCCTCCGGGGCGATCGTCGTCGAGTAGCCGCTGGGCAGGTCCTTCTCCGGGACGGGCGCGTCGTGGAAGGGGGCCGGGGAGGACGGGGACATGGAGGGCTGGGCCGTGGAGGGCTGGGCCGTGGACGGGCCGCCGCTCGCCTTCGCGCCCTCCGCGGGGCTCGCGGCGGGCTTGTTCGCCTGGGTGGTCCCGTTTCCGCTGCCGCTCTTCCCCTCGTCCTTCTTGTTCATCAGCAGCACACCGCCCGCGGCGGCGCCGCCCACCACGAAGGCGGCGAGACCGATCGCCACCCACATGAAGACCCGACTACGGCCGGTGCGGCGCACGGGAGTTGCGGCAGGGGCTGCCGGGGCCACCGGGGCGATCACCGCGACAGAGGTCGACACCTCGGGGGCAGCCGGGGCGGCGGCCGGGGCCGGGGCGACAGATGCGACAGGTGCGACAGGCACAACGGACGCGGCCTGTGAGGCAGACGCAGCCGGTGCGGCCGACGCGGCAGGGCCGGCAGGCGCAACGGACGCGGCCGGTGCGGCAGGTGCGACCGGCGGCTTCTGCGGTGCCTCGGGAGCCGCCGGCGGCATCGCGGGCGCCGACCACGGCAGCGGCGGTGCCGGGAAGCCCGGCGGGACGCCCGGTGTCGTGCGGCCCGTGCGCGTCAGGAACGCGGCCAGGAGCACCGCTCCCGCCGTCCACAGCAGGCCGAACAGCAGTGACTCACCGACGTTCGGCCCCAGCCGCCCCTGGCCGGACTGGGAGCCGTAGCCGAAGCTCGTGCCCGCCGACATCTCCATCTCCGCGCCGGAGACGAGGGACAGCAGCCAGAACGCCCCCAGGAAGAAGGCGCCGGAAAGCGCCTGTTCGCGCCGGTCGGCCGAGCGCCGCGCCAGCAGGAGGGCCAGGATCACCGCGCACACGACGCCCATCGCCAGTGCGCCGGTCTGTGCCCAGCCGCCGTAGGTGTCACCGATTTCGGAGAGCCCGAAGGTGCCGCCCTCCTCGCCGCCGCGCCCCTTGCCGGCCGTCACCTCCACGCTCGCGCCCCACGACAGACCGAGCGCCATGAGCGCCAGGTTGACGAGGACCAGCAGCGAGGCCACCACGCCCCAGCCGGACACCTCGCTCTCGTGCGACGCGACGACCACGAACACGACGACGGCGCACAGCGCGACCGTCAGGCCCAGGGCGCGCAGGGCCGTGCCCCACGCCCGTACGGCCATCAACGCGCCCGCGCCGCACCGCGCGACGAGCTCCTCGCGGCACAGCACGCTCGCGCTCACCGCACCCGACAGCGCGAACGTGAACAGCGCGGCGAGCACCGGGGTGGTGTCGACGGTGAAGAGCTTCATGTCCGGCTGCCCGTACAGGCCGAGCGCCAGCACGACCGCGCCGGACAGCAGCCCGATCCGCAGCGCGGCCTCCGCGCCGCCGCTCGGGCCCTGCGGCAGTGAACGGCGCAGCAGACGCGCGCCGAGGGCCACGGCGCCGGCCCACGCGAGCGTGAACGTCAGCAGCCATACGGACAGCGAGCCGCTGCCCTGCACGAACATGGTGATGAGGCTGCCGCCGCGGCTGGTCTCCACCTCGAAGGTGCCGCCGAGGCCCTGCATCAGCACCGCGATGACGACCTGGAAACGGTCACTCCAATGAGTGAAGTCCGCTTCCTCGTAGTCGTCCGAGGAGGGGAGGGAGACCGCCAGGGCGAGGACGAGCAGGAGGGCGGTCGGCCACAGGACGGCCTTGGCCGAGCCCAGCCAGTCGCCGCCGAACGTCCGGCGCAGGAACAGCGCGCCGGGGGTGGGCTGCGCGTAGCCGCCCTGCGGCGCGTAGGCGGGGGGCGCGGGTGACGAGGGCGGCGGTGGCAGGGGCGGTGCTGCGGGCGGCGGGGTGGGCGGCGCGGCCGGAACGGCCGAGGTCGCCGGGGCGGCGGCCGGAGTCGCCGGGGCAGCCACACCCGCCTCCTGCGGACGTTCCCGGCCGCACTTCATGCAGAAACGCGCGTCCGGGACGAACGCGGAACCACAGGCAGGACAGAACGACGGCAATGGTGCTCCCGTTTTCGGGCAGGCGGTTCGGATGGGGGGTGCGGATGATCGTACAGATCACGCGCCTTGCCCATGACAAACCGTCAATATGCGCCCGAATTGCGGGATATGCCGTACCCAAGGGTTACGCGGCGTGCTTGATCCCCCGGTGCAGCGCCACGACGCCGCCCGTCAGATTGCGCCAGGCGACCTTCGACCAGCCGGCCTGCTGCAGCCGTGCCGCGAGCGCGGCCTGGTCGGGCCAGGCGCGGATCGACTCGGCGAGGTAGACGTACGCGTCGGGGTTGCTGCTGACGGCCGTCGCGACCGGCGGCAGGGCCCGCATCAGGTACTCGGTGTAGACCGTGCGGAACGGCGCCCACGTGGGGTGGCTGAACTCGCAGATCACCACGCGCCCGCCGGGCTTGGTCACCCGCAGCAGCTCGCGCAGCGCGGTGTCGGTCTCCTGCACGTTGCGCAGGCCGAAGGAGATCGTGACGGCGTCGAACACGTCGTCCGCGAAGGGGAGTCGGGTCGCGTCACCGGCGGTGAGCGGCAGCCACGGGTGGCGCTTCTTGCCCTCGCGCAGCATGCCGACGGAGAAGTCGCACGGCACGACGTAGGCGCCGTCGGCGGTGAAGGGCATCGAGGAGGTGCCCGTGCCGGCCGCCAGGTCCAGCACCTTCTCCCCCGGGCGCGCGGCCACCGCGCGGGCCACCGCCTTGCGCCACAGGCGGGCCTGGCCGAGCGACAGCACGTCGTTGGTCAGGTCGTACTTCGCCGCCACGTCGTCGAACATCGCGGCGACTTCGTGCGGCTGCTTGTCCAGGGATGCTCGGGTCACGCCCCCCATTGTTCACCCCCGGGCCGTGCGGCCCGCACAGGGGGCCGGGCAGGCGCGGGACGAAAGCCGGCCGGGACGGGCGGCCGCTCGCGATGCCGACCGCGCCTTCCCGTGGGCCCCGCGCCGCCCTCAGCGCCGCCGGTACACCAGCCGCCCCGCCAGCACCGTCGCCACGCACGTACCCGCGCCCGCCTCCAGCAGCGCCGCCTCGTCCGGCACGTCGAAGACGGCAAGGTCGGCGCGCGCTCCGACGGCGAGGGGCTCCTCGACCGAGCCGCGCAGGTCCCGGCCTTCCCGGAGGGGATCGAGGTCCGGCGCGTCGATCAGGATGCCCGGCGCGAGCAGAGCCGGTACGACCCTCAGCCCGGAACGGGCGACCGCCGTCGACACCACCGGGTCACGGAAGCCCCCCGTCACGGCCACCGCCGTCGTGCCGTGCCCCAGCATGCGCTGCAGCCCCCGCCGGACGCTGCCCGACCGGCGGGACTCGGTCATCTCGAGCGCCGCCAGCCGCTCGCCGGTCAGCATCCGGTCGCCCAGCTCGTCGTACTCGCGCGGGTCCGGGTGATAGGCCTGGCCGAGCAGCCACTGCGTGTGCCACTGGCGCAGGCCGGGCGTCAGCACGCCCGGCCAGCGGCGGACGCGCGCGCCCGGGTGGGCGGCGGCCACCTCCTCGTACGCGCCGATCGCGACGATCGTGTCGCCGTCCACGGCCACGGCCCCGCCGGGCACCGGAGCCGCGCCGGGGGCTGCGGTCAGCAGCAGACCGGCCGTGTGAAGCGTGAGCAACCCGTCAGCTCGCCTGGACGATCTTCAGCTCGGGGTGCGCCGTACCGCCCTCGATCGCCGTCGAGGACAGGTGCGAGACGACCTTGTCGTCCACCGGGTCGTTCGCCGGGTCGTCGTGCACGAGCAGGTGCTCGTACGTCGTGGCGCGCTGCGCGGGGACGCGGCCCGCCTTGCGGATGAGGTCGATGATCTCCATGCGGTTGGAGCGGTGCTTCGCACCGGCCGAGGAGACCACGTTCTCCTCCAGCATGATCGAGCCGAGGTCGTCCGCGCCGTAGTGCAGGGAGAGCTGGCCGACCTCCTTGCCGGTGGTCAGCCACGAGCCCTGGATGTGGGCGACGTTGTCGAGGAAGAGCCGCGCGATGGCGATCATCCGCAGGTACTCGAAGAGCGTCGCCTGCGTCTGGCCCTTCAGGTGGTTGTTCTCGGGCTGGTACGTGTACGGGATGAAGGCGCGGAACCCGCCCGTGCGGTCCTGCACGTCGCGGATCATCCGCAGGTGCTCGATCCGCTCGGCGTTGGTCTCGCCGGTGCCCATCAGCATGGTGGAGGTCGACTCGACACCCAGGTTGTGGGCCAGCTCCATGATCTCCAGCCAGCGCTCGCCGGACTCCTTGAGCGGCGCGATCGCCTTGCGCGGCCGCTCCGGGAGCAGCTCGGCGCCGGCGCCCGCGAAGGAGTCGAGGCCAGCGGCGTGGATGCGGCGGATGGCCTCCTCGGCGGTGACGCCCGAGATCCGGGACATGTGCTCGATCTCGGAGGCACCGAGGGAGTGGATGACGAGCTGCGGGTACGCCTGCTTGATCGCCGAGAAGTGCTTCTCGTAGTACTCGACGCCGTAGTCCGGGTGGTGACCGCCCTGGAACATGATCTGCGTGCCGCCCAGGGCGACGGTCTCCTCGCAGCGGCGCAGGATGTCCTCGAGGTCGCGGGTCCACACCTTGTCGCTCTTCGGCGCGGCGTAGAAGGCACAGAACTTGCACGCGGTGACGCATGCGTTCGTGTAGTTGATGTTGCGCTCGATGATGTACGTCGCGATGTGCTCGGTACCCGCGTAGCGCTTGCGGCGCACGGCGTCGGCCGCCGAGCCCAGCGCGTGCAGCGGCGCGTACCGGTACAGGTCGAGCGCCTCCTCCGGGGTGATCCGGCCACCGGCGGCGGCCCGGTCGAGGACGGCTGCGAGATTGACGGACGTGAGGTCGGCGGTCTCGGTCACCGGGCGTCCCTTCGGAGGGGTTGTGTACGACGATTCACCCTACGCCAGGGCCTTGACAGAGCGGTGGGTCAGGGCGGTTGGTCAGGGTGGCGGGCCGGTCAGCCGGTGCGCTTGGTGAGCGAGGACGTGGGTTTGCCGCCCTTGGGGTCGTCGGAGGTGAACGCCAGCTTGCCGTCCGCTGCGAGGGTGTAGGTGACCGTGGACGTCGAGCCCGTGCAGAGCGGGCTCCGTTCCCCGTCGGTGACCTCCTTCAGCGTGAGCTTCCGGTCGGTGGCGGAGATCAGCTTGGCCTTGCTGCGGCACTCCACGACGTCCAGCACCGAGTACGTCGTGCGGACCACGTACGCGCCCTTGGCGCCGCCCGTGATGGTGCTGGTCATCGTGCCGTTGGGGGTGCCGTCGGACTGCAGGACGTTGCCGGTCCAGGTGCCGCGGAAGGCCTGCGGCACGTCGGCCGCCCCCGGCGACGCGGAGACCGTCGCGGACGGCTTCTCCCCTGCTTCCTTGTGGGCGTCCTTGCCGGATCCCGGCAGCAGGTCGAAGACGAACGCCGCCGTCGTCGCCGCGGCCAGCGCCCCGGCCACCGACAGCACGAGCGTGCAGCTCACCCGCCGTGATCTGCCCGGGCCCCGGTCGCGGCCGCTCGCGCCGACGGACAGCGCGACCTTCTTCCCGCCCTGGCCGATGACGTTCCCGGCCGCCTGCCCGGCCGTCGTCCCGTCCGCGGCCTCGGGCCGCCGCTGCGGCGGCAGCGGGTACGACGGCTGTGGCGGGTACGACGGCTGCGTCAGCGCGTGTGCCTGCGGGCGGGCGTCCGCCAGGCCCCTCCCGTACGACGGATCGGGCGGCCCGAAGCCGCCGCTCGCCGCGGCGCCCTCCGCGGCCGGCTCCAGGTCCAGGAGTTCCACCGCCCGCAGGCTCACCTGCTCGACGAGCGGCGCGGGCAGCCAGCCGGGCCGCACGAGGGGCAGCGCACCGCCCGCCGAGGCGAGCCGGCGGACGATGTCGCCGGGGGTGGGGCGGGCGGCGGGTGACTTGGCCAGGCAGTCGGAGACCAGGGCGCGCAGATCGCGGGTGAGGCCCGCGCCGAGCTCCGCGGGCTCGTGGACGACCTTGTAGAGGAGGGAGGCGGAGTTGTCACCGGAGAACGGCGGCTCGCCCGTGGCCGCGTAGGCGAGGACCGCGCCGAGGGAGAAGACGTCGGCCGCCCCCGTCACCTCCCCGCCCAGGATCTGCTCGGGCGACATGTAGCCGGGCGAGCCGATGGAGACGCCCGTGGCGGTCAGCGAGGCGGTGCCGTCCGTCGCGCGGGCGATTCCGAAGTCGATCAGCCGGGGGCCGTCGAGGGCCAGCAGCACGTTCGAGGGTTTGACGTCCCGGTGCACCAGGCCCAGGGCGTGCACCGCCGCCAGGGCCTCCGCGAGACCCGCGCCCAGCACCCGCACGGTCCGCTCCGGCAGCGGGCCCGTCTCCGTCACGGCCTGGGAGAGCGAGGGGCCCGCCACATAGCCCGTGGCCACCCACGGCACGGCGGCCTCGGGATCGGCGTCCAGGACCGGGGCCGTCCAGGCGCCGCCGACCCGCCGGGCGGCCTCCACCTCCCGCCGGAAGCGGGTCCGGAACTGGTCGTCGAGGGCGAAGTGCGGGTGGACGACCTTCACCGCCACCGTGCGGCCGCCCGCGCTGCGGCCCAGGTACACCCGGCCCATGCCACCCGCCCCGAGCCGCCCCAGCAGCCGGTACGCGCCGATGACCTGCGGATCCTCGGACAGTAGTGGTTGCATCGGGCTCCCCGCCTCCCCCTGGTGGGGGCCGGTACGGCCCCGGAAATCAGCCTATGACTCAATTCACGACGCCCGGCAGGAACCCCGCAGCCTGGTTTGCCCATCTGCAAGGTCGGAACAAACCGTCATGTCCTTCGGGGCAGCAGGATCATCCGGAGCGACGCGATGCCGCACTCACACGAGGGGGCCTACCGGTCCCAGGGCCACCACCGGGCCTCTCGCGCCAAACGATGGGTCATCGTTGTGGCGTCGATAGCCGTGCTCGGGCTGATCGCCTGGCCCGTCATGACCTACTTCGAGATCCCCCCGTTCACCGACAAGGGCAAGCCCGTCAGCTTCGGCAACGACGAGCCCGCCGCCGGTGGCACGGGCGGCCAGGCCGGTGGCCAGAACGGTGCGCAGCCCGCGGACTCCAAGGTCCTCATGCCGACCGGACCCAAGGCGGACTTCCGAATAGCCAACTCCCTGGGCGACGGCACCAAGATCGGCGTCGTGACGCTGGACGGCAAGAAGTCCGGCTTCAAGGGCAAGGTGTGGGTCTGGGCCCCGCCGCAGTACAACGACCCGCAGTACAAGAAGAGCGGCTTCCCGGTCATGGTCGCCCTGCCCGGCGGCCCCGGCTACCCGAACAACTACTGGATGGGCACGGACCTCAAGCTCCAGTCGTCCATCGCCAAGTGGTCGAAGGAGGGCAAGAGCCTGCCCTTCATCCTGGCCATGCCGGTCCTGAACCCGGACGAGAAGTACTACTACGACGGCAGTGACATCCCCGGCCAGGCGAAGATGGGCACCTGGCTGACCGAGGACGTCCCGGACCTGGTCAAGCAGAACTTCCGGACCCTGAAGTCGCGTGACGGCTGGGCGTTCATGGGCTCCTCCTCCGGTGGCTTCGCGGGCCTGAAGGCCGTCATGAAGTACCCGGACCGCTTCAAGGCCGTGATCGCGTCCGGCCCGGACATCGTGCCGGACTCCCCGCTGTGGGCCGGTCACGAGAAGGAGAAGCAGGAGAACAACCCGGAGAAGCTGGCCCAGGAGCTGATCAACAGGAAGGGCCCGGACGTCTACCTGGCCTTCCAGGTCGGCACCAAGGAGCCCCCGATCGTCATGCAGAACGTCAAGAAGTTCATGGCGACGTACGGCAAGGGCCCGGTCCACACCATGCTCCGGGAGATCCCGGGCGGTTCGCACAACGCGCACACCTACGTGCCGAGCATGGGCGAGGGCCTGATCCAGTACATCAGCAAGAACATGGAAGGCCCGACGCCGGCCTCCTGACCCGGGGCCCCGGCGGCCCGGTGACCTGATCCCGGGCCCGCCCGTCCGTCCCCGCTGCACGCACCACCTGGAGTCCTGATCCCCGCCCGGGGGTCAGGACTCCAGCAGTTTCACCCGCACGTCGGCCGGGAAGCCGGTCGTCGGGCCCGTGCGCCGGGCGAACTCGGCCACCCCGGCGAGCTGGTCCGGCCCGAAGCGGAAGTCCAGGGTCGTGAAGTAGCGCTCCAGCAGTTCCGCGTCGAAGGACTCCCAGCGCGCCGCCTGCTCGGCGACCTTCCCGACCTCCTCCAGGGACAGGTCCCGGGAGGCGAGGAACGCCTCGTGCACCTTGGAGACGATGCGCGGCTCGCGGGCCAGGTAGTCGCGGCGGGCGGCCCAGACGGCGAAGACGAACGGCAGCCCCGTCCACTCCTTCCACATCTGCCCGAGGTCGTGGACCTCCAGGCCGAGCTGCGGGGCGTCGTGCAGCGAGGCCCGCAGCGCGGCGTCCCCGATCAGCACGGCGGCGTCCGCCTCCCGCATCATCAGGCCGAGGTCGGGCGGGCAGGTGTAGTACTCCGGCCGCACCCCGTACCGGTCGGCGAGCAGCAGCTGCGCCAGGCGTACGGACGTCCGCGAGGTGGAGCCGAGGGCGACCCGGGCCCCGTCCAGCTTGTCCAGCGGGAGCTGGGAGACGATCACGCAGGACATGACCGGGCCGTCGCAGCCGACCGCGATGTCCGGCAGCGCGACGAGGTCGTCGGCGTTCTTCAGGAACTCGACGAGGGTGACCGGGGCGATGTCCAGCTCGCCCCGGACGAGCTGCTCGCTGAGCTTCTCCGGGGTGTCCTTGGTCAGGTCCAGGTCGAGCAGCGTGCCGGTGCGCGCGAGGCCCCAGTAGAGCGGCAGACAGTTGAGGAACTGGATGTGTCCGACGCGGGGGCGGCTGCGCAGCCGCTCCGGCAGGCCGGTGCGGGTGGCGGGGATCGCTGGGTCCGAGGCTGAAATGTCCACATCCGGAGGCTAGCCCCGGACCGTCGGAAGGACGGGGGCGGGGGTCGCGCCGCGCCGGGCCCGATCGTCGATCTTTTCCGCGCGGGAGACTCCGAAAACCTGCGAACAGCGTGATCTTCGACTCTTTCCCAGTGCGAACCCAGCGTGCTACGCTCGCCGCAAGTTGCAGTTTGGTTTCCCTTGCAGTACAGAGCCTGCGGAGCATGTGACCCCGCAGGCTTTTGTAGTTTTCAGACTTCTCGCAGGTTCTGGAGCAGGGCAACCCTTTGGGCCCAAGGAGGGCTTTATGGCTACCGGAACCGTGAAGTGGTTCAACGCTGAAAAGGGCTTTGGCTTCATTGCCCAGGACGGCGGGGGCCCCGACGTCTTCGTCCACTACTCCGCGATCAACGCCTCTGGCTTCCGCTCCCTCGAGGAGAACCAGCAGGTCAACTTCGACGTCACGCAGGGCCCGAAGGGCCCGCAGGCGGAGAACGTCACCCCGGTCTGATCCTCGGATCCCTCCGGTGCGACGGCTCGACCGATCGCGGTCGACGTGCTGTACCCAAGGAGCCCTGCTCCCCCGCTTCGGCGGTGGGGCAGGGCTCCTGCCTTTTCCCATGACTCTCGGCTCACCCGGATCTCGGGGCTCTGCAGAACCTTGATGAACTCATGACGCACAGAGCCCGTACGCCTTTCGACGCTAACCGGATCATCCTTTTCCGCTATCGCTCGTACAACGCATCGATTTCTGCCGCGTAACGGTTCGCGATCGCGGAGCGCCGCAGTTTCAAGGTGGGGGTCAGCGCCCCGCCGCGGACCGTGAAGTCCTCGTCCAGAATCGCGAACGCCCGGATCCGGGCGGGCCGGGCGACCTGGGCGTTCGCGGCGTCGACGGCCTCCTGGCAGCGGGCCCGCACGACCGGGTGCCCGGCGTACCCACGGCCCGGGTCCAGCCCCTCGCCCCGGGCCCAGACCGCGACCTCCTCCGCGTCGAGGGTGATCAGCGCGACGGGGTACGGACGGGCGTCGCCGATCATCACCGCGCGCGAGACCCAGCGGGACTGCTGGATGGCGGCCTCCACGAGCGTCGGGGTGAGGTTCTTGCCTCCCGAGGTGATGATCAGGTCCTTCTTGCGGCCGGTGATGCGGAGGAAGCCTTCCGCGTCGAGGCTGCCGAGATCACCGGTGCGCAGCCAGCCGTCCGGATCCAGCGCCTCGGCGGTCGCGGCCGGGTCGGCGTGATAGCCCGGGAAGACCCCGGGCCCCCGGGCGAGCACCTCGCCGTCCTCCGCGATCCGCACCTCGCAGCCGCGCACCGGCCGGCCGACCGTCCCGTAGCGGACCGCGCCCGGGTGGTTGAGGGAGATCACCCCGGCCGATTCGGTCATGCCGTAGCCCTCGAAGACCCGGATGCCGCAGGCCCGCAGGAAGTCCATGGTCTGCGGTGCGATGGGGGCGCCGCCGGTGAGCGCCCAGCGCAGCCGCCCGCCGAACGCCGCCCGGACGAGGGAGAACAGGCTCTCGTCGGCCGCCTGCCAGGCCGCGTGGAGCGGGCCGGTGGGCTCCTCGCCCCGGGCGCGCAGCTCGGCGACCTCGACCCCGGTCCGTACGGCCGCTTCGAAGCGGTCCCGGCCGTCTCGGCCCCCCGACTCCGCGAGCGAGACGACGGTGGCGTGCACCTTCTCGAAGAGCCGGGGCACGGACGGCAGGTGCGTGGGCCGGACCTCGGCGAGCTCGGCGACGACGTTGTCGATCCGGCCGCCGAAGTAGCAGAGCGTGCCGCCCTGGCTCAGGGACCTGAGCTGGATGAGCTGGGCGAGCAGGTGGGCGAGGGGGAGGTAGAGGTAGGTGGTGTCGCCGGGGCCGCCCTCGATGAGCTCGGCGGTGGCGTCCTGGACGGCCGTGAAGTTGCCGTGTGTGAGCCGACAGCCCTTGGGGAGGCCGGTGGTGCCGGAGGTGTAGACGATGGCGCAGAGGTCGTCGCCGGTGCGGGCGGCGCTCCGCGCGAGGAGATCCGCCAAGGGTGCCCGGGGCAGCGTCCACAGAAGCAACGGAGTGCCGAGGCCTGCCGCGTCGACGGGGTCCGCACCCGGCTCACGACGGCGGGCCCGGGAGCCGGCCCCGCCGCCTGCCCCCGGCCCGGCTCCGGCTCCGGCTCCGGCTCCGGCCACGGAATCGGATCCGTCGGCCCGCCCGCCGTCCCCGGCACCTCCGGCTCCTCCGTCCATCCGCACCACGTGCCGTAGCCCCGGCAGCTTCGCCCGCAGGGCCTCGACACGGGCCGCCTGGCTCGCGTCCTCGCAGATCACCACCGTCGCCCCCGAGTCGCCGAGCACCCAGACGAGTTCGTCCTCACCCGCCGTCGGATAGACGGGGACGACGACCCCGCCGGCGGCCAGGGTCGCGAAATGGGCGTACGTCCACTCCGGGCGGGTCTCGGCCCAGATCGCCACCCGGTCGTCCGGCCGCACGCCGAGGGCGACGAGGCCGCGCCCGACGGACCGTACGGTCTCGCGCAGCCGGTCGTAGCCGACCTCCGTCCACCCGCCGCCCGGGGACGTGAAGCGCAGGGCGGGCAGTGCCCCGTACCGCCGCGCCGCCTCCTCCACGAACTCCGCGAGCGTGCCCGGGCCTTGCCGACCGTCGTGCATGACGCCTCCCTCGGATCCGTACGCCCGACGCTACGAAGCCCGGCCCCGGGCCGGGGATGACCGGAAGCGTCAGCGCCGCTGACCCCGGCGCTCATCGGGGCTACCGTGCAGGGCATGGGCAGGCGGACGATCACCGTGCACCACGTACGGGCCGCGCTCGGCGGCGCCCGGCGGCTCGGCATCGACACCGTGCCGCTGCTGCAGACCGCGCGGATCCCGCCGCTGCTGCTCGCGGACGACCGGGCGCGGGTGACGCCCGAGCAGTTCACCTCGCTGGTGAAGGCGCTGCACCGGGCGACGCGGGACGAGTTCCTGGGGCTCGGGCCCACTCCCAGCAGAAACGGTACGTTCGCCATGATGTGCTCCGCGTGCCTGGGCTGCCGCGACCTCGGCGCGGCACTGGAGCGGGGCGTCCGCTTCTACGGGCTCTTCCCCGGCGGCCCCGATCTGGCGGTCGAACGCCGCGGCGCCGAGGCGGTGTTCACCGTCCGCAACGACCTGCGCGGCTACGCCGAGGGCCGCTTCCTCGCGGAGTGCCTGGTCATCGTCTGGCACCGGCTGGCGAGCTGGCTGATCGGCCGCCGGATCGCCCTGCGCTGGGCCGAGTTCGCCTTCCCCGCCCCGCCGTACGCGGGCGAGTACGGGCTGCTCTTCGGCTGCCCCGTGCGGTTCGGCGCGCGGCGCACGGGGGCCGGGTTCGACGCGCACTGGCTGGCCGCGCCCGTCGTCCGCGACGAGGCGGGCCTCGCGGAGCTGCTGCGGCGGGCGCCCGCCGATCTGCTCAGCCGCCGCGAGTACGGGACGACGGTCGCCGAGCAGGTGCGGCGGGCGTTCGTCACCGCGCTGCGCGAGGGGCGGCGCCCGGCCCGGCTGCCGGAGGTGGCCCAGGTCGCGGCGCGGCTCGCGATGAGCCCGGCGACGCTCCGGCGGCGGCTCCAGGAGGAGGGCACCTCCTACCGGCTGCTGCGGGACGGGGTGCTGCGGGACGCGGCGATCAGCGGGCTCGCGGCGGGCCGGGAGCCGATCGCCGAGCTCGCGGCCCGGCTCGGATTCTCCGAGGACACCGCCTTCCACCGGGCGTTCCGGCGCTGGACGGGGACCACACCGGGCACGTACCGGCTGCTGGGCACGGCGGCCGGCGAGGGGAAGGGTCCCCTTCAGCGCGGTCAGCAAAGCTGAGCGTCCCGGTCAGCGCCCGGATTACCCGCCGGTCACTACGGTCGCCCCAACTGATTCAGCACCACTGGACAGTTGGGAGAGCCGCATGCACCTGCGCACCACAGCCCTCACCGCCCTCGCCGCGCTGGCGGCCGCGTTCGGCCTGGCGGGCCCCGCCTCGGCCGGGCCGCCGGCCAGGGACGCCGGGGCCCCCGGCGACGTCGTCAGCTCCGCGCCCACGTCCTTCCACCCCTTGCCGGGCCAGCCCACGAACACCCGGGCCTGGCACATCACGTACCGCTCCACCAGCGCCAAGGGCACCCCGAACGTCGTCTCGGGCACCGTGATCGTCCCCCGCGACGGCCGGAAGGGGCCGCGCCCGCTGATCACGTACGCCGTCGGGACCGTCGGCCTCGGCGACGCGTGCGCCCCTTCGGCCGGCTTCCCGTACGGGACCACCCTGGAGGCCAATCTCATCCAGCAACTGACCCTGCGCGGCTGGGCCGTCGCCGTCACCGACTACGAGGGCCTCGGCACGCCCGGCGAGCACACGTACGCGGTCGGCCGCGCCGAGGGCCATGCCGTGCTGGACGCGGCACGCGCCGCGCAGCGGCTGCCGGAGGCGGGGCTGGGCAAGGACTCCCCCGTCGGGATCATGGGCTACTCGCAGGGCGGGCAGGCCTCGAGCTGGGCCGCCGAGCTGCACGACACCTACGCGCCCGAGCTGGACCCAGGGGCACGGCCACCGGTGGTGTGCCGGCCGATCTCCTCAAGACCGCCGACCACAACAACGGCGGGATCGGCGCCGGTCTCGTCCTGATGGCCGCCACCGGCCAGAACGCGGCCTTCCCGGAGCTGAACCTGGACGGCTACCTGAACGACAAGGGCCGCGGCTACGTGGACTTCATGAAGAAGCACTGCGTGGCGATCGACGCGGTGGCGGGCATCTTCCGGAAGATCTCCGACGTCACGGTCAAGAACCCCCTCTACGAGCCGGACTGGCAGCGCGTCCTGCGCTCCTCCGACCTCGGCACCCACGCCCCCGACCGGCCCGTGTACCTCTACCACGGCGTCATCGACGAGCTGATCCCCTACGAGGTCGGCAGGAAGCTGCGCGCGGACTGGTGTGCCAAGGGCGCGAACGTGCGGTGGAAGTCGCTGCCGCTCGGCGAGCACGTCCTGGGTGTGATCACCGAGTCGGTCCCGGCGGCCGACTGGCTGGCGGACCGGTTCGCGGGCAGGCCTGCCGGGGGCAACTGCTAGCTCCGAGGTCGGGGTCCGTGCCCCTCCTCCTAGTCCTTACGGCCGGTCGCACTCTGCCCGTTTTGCCGATACGTACACCATTGCGCCCGAAATAGCGTGATGTGCATCGGGTCGCCGAAGGGGCGGCGCAGCCACTGTGAGAGAGATTCAGATCCCTATGAACACCACTCGCACCACCCGCACCGCACTCCGCACCGCCATAGCCGCCACCGTCCTCACCGGCGCCGTCGCGGTCCCCACCGCCGCCTTCGCCTCCGACGGCAGTGGCGGCGCCGCGCCCTCCGCGGCGGGCACGTCGCCGTCGACGGGCCGGACCGTCGACATCGGCGGCGGGA
The DNA here is from genome assembly GCF_014203545.1 of Streptomyces netropsis. Lineage (GTDB taxonomy): Bacteria > Actinomycetota > Actinomycetes > Streptomycetales > Streptomycetaceae > Streptomyces > Streptomyces netropsis. Next base: position 9,559 of record NZ_JACHJG010000005.1, on the reverse strand, counting down.
TGGAGGCCGAGATCAAGGACGGGAAGGCGTACCTCAAGGAGACCGGCACGGGCAAGGTCTTCGCGACGCTCGCCAAGGGCGAGAGCTACACCGACGGCATCCACGTCCACTTCGACGGCCGGAACGTCACCGCGAGGACCCAGGGCGACGACAAGAAGCAGCACGACAAGAAGGACGGCAAGGCGAAGGAGTCCTCCCGCACGGTGAAGCTCGACGACGGCAAGTACGCCGTCGTCACCGAGCTCGCCGACGGTTCGTACAAGGCCGTCGTCACCGGCCCGGACGGGTTCGTCTTCGGCACGCTGACCGCCGCCGCCCCTTCCACGACCCTGGACGGGGGCCTGAAGGTCACCCTCGACCAGAAGACCGGGAAGATCACCCAGACGACGGTCGAGAGCAGGAACGGCGAGGCGGCGCGCGAGCTGTCCACGGGTGACAAGGCCGCGGCCGTCAATGGCAAGAAGACGCCCAAGGGCGGGGTGGCCGCGGGTGAGGCGCCGGCGCCGACCTCGGACACCGACCCCGCCCTCATCGGTGGCGCGCTCGCCGCGGCGGCGGCGCTCGGCGGTGCCGGCGTCCTCGTCGCCCGTCGCCGCAGGGGCACGGAGGGCTGAGCCGGGGGCCCGGACCCACCCGTCGGGGGTCAGGGGCGGGTCGCCGACCAGCACCGCCCGTTCATGAGGTTCCCCAGGCCCGCCCATACGAGGTTCATCAGCGTCGCCGCCGTCTCCTTCTCCGAGGGGGCGGCGTCGCCGCGGGTGTTGGCCCACGCGGCGAGCGACTCGGCGGCCCCCACGAGGGCGTGCGCGAGGCCGGAGATCTCCCGCTCGGCGGGCTCGGCGGGCTCGGCGGCGCAGGCCTCGCGGGCCGTCGCGGTGATCAGCTGGGTGACCACGTCGATGATCTCCTGCCGCATCGCGCACACGGCCGAGGTGAACGGCTCGCCGTGCGTCCGGGCCTGGCAGTGCAGCACCGCCCAGGCGTCGGGGTGGGCCGCGGTGTGCGCGAAGAAGCCGAGCAGCCCGCTCCACAGCCGGCCGTCGGGGGACGCCTCCGGGTCGACGGCGGACCGCACCGCGGTCACCAGCGCTTCGGACTCGCGCCGTATGCAGGCGCTGAAGAGGTCTTCCTTCGAGTTCAGATAGAGGTAGACCAGCGGCTTCGACGCCCCCGCGAGTTCGGCGATCTCGTCCATGGACGCCGCGGCATAGCCGCGTCGCGCGAAGATCTCCACCGCCGCGTCGAGCATCTGGCGTTCGCGCACCTCGCGCGGCATCCGCTTGGCCTTGGTCCTGACCTTGACGCCGGCCCTGACGCCGGCCCTGACCTGAGCAGCGTCGGTCTGTGCAGTCTGTGCTGTTTTCACGACAAACATCCCTCCGCCCCCGTCACGTTACCGGCTGGTAATTTTACGGGGAGGAGGGATGTCGTCGAGGGTGCGGATCAAGCCGTACGGATCACGCCGCGGCCGGCTGCGGCTCCGCGCCCGGGGCGTCGTCGAGCTTGGACCCGTCGGCCGAGTCGTACGCCGCGCGGTCGAGGATCTTCTCCCGGGAGGCGACGAGGATCGGAACCACCGACTGACCGGCGACGTTCGTCGCTGCACACTGAGTATGTACGTTACTTGCGTGCAGCCGAACTACCGCGAGGGGTGGGCTAGTTGAAGCCTAGGCGCGTCGGAATCTACGTTCGCATCAGCAAGGACCGCAAGGGCAAGGAGCTTGGCATCCAGCGCCAGGAGAAGGCGTGTCGCGAGCTGTGCGACCGGATGGGGTGGGGCATCCACAAGGTCTATCCGGAGAACGACACATCAGCATCGACCACGAGCCGCAAGAAGCGGGCCGTGTACGCGGAGATGCTGCGCGACGCCCGAGACGGCGTGATCGACGGAATCGTTGTCTACTCGATCGACAGGCTCACACGCCGCATCACCGAGCTGACAAACTTCCTTGAGGAGCAGAAGGAACACGGGTTCGCGTTCGCCACCACCGAGGGAGAGGACACGTCGACCGCGAACGGCCGCATGATCCTCACGATCAAGGGTGCAGTAGCCCAGCAGGAGACCGAACGAATGGCGGAGCGGGTGAACAACTCGCTTCTTCAACGTCGAGAGCAAGGCAAGCCGCACGCAGGAGGACCCCGAGTCTTCGGCTTTGAGCCGGGTTCGACCTTCCAGCGCGTGGTTCCGGAAGAAGTGGAGCTAATCCGGGACGGCTACCGCATGCTCATGGATCCTGAGCTGCGCGCCACTCCAGGCGACGTGGCGCGAGCCTGGAACGAGCATGGAGCAAAATCTGTCGGAACTCAGACCGTCTGGACCATCCAGAAGGTCAAGCGGGTGTACCGGTCCGAGCGCGTGGGCGGGATCGTCACCCACAAGGGGCAGGACATCGGGGACAGCATTTACCCCCACCCCCTCACGCGGGAGGAATGGGAGAACGTACAGGCGATCTTGGATGGCCGCTCCAAGCCTGCCGCTCAGGGGGCAGGCAAGAGGAAGCACCTCTACTCAGGCTTCCTGAAGTGCGGAAATTGCGGATCAACCATGCGAGTTCAGTGGGCAACGATCCAGGGCCGCACCTTCCGCCGAACGTTCTGCCACTCCGGACAGGTCGGCGTCAACGGTGAGTTTGGGTGTGGCAAGGTCAACCGATCTTTCGCCTGGATCGAAGAGCGATTGGACGAGGTCGTAGAAGCAGCTCTGAGGCAGCGCAGCCCGAAGCCTCGGGAAGCAGCCTCCGAGGATCTCTCGGGACAGATCAAGGTCACCGAAGAGCGCATTCGAGGGCTTCGAAGCCGCTGGAAGGAAGGCCAACTGGACGATGAGGACTACTTCGACTCGTTGCAGCATCTCCGCAACAACCTCCAATCACTCCGCTCACGTGAGGCTGCATCCGTTGTCAGGGCATCGCGTACCGAGACTGACGCTCTCACGGTCTGGTTGGATCAGAGCGAGCAGAACCTCGAACGCCGCCGCGCAATCGCCGCAACAGTCATCAAGCAAGTTGCGGTCTACAGCGTGGGAAAGGGCCGCAGGAGGCCCCCGGAACTCGACTCGATTTCGATCACGCCGGTTGGGGCGGACTCAGACGATCCGGAGGCGTGATCGCCCGCGCTTGATGGGCTAGGTACCCGTCGACTACGGCATTCAGGCGAATGTCGTAGTCGTCTGGAGGAACCCACCGGTCAAGGATTTCGGAGATCCATTCCGGGGGCGACTGAGCGCTGGGGTCCGTCATAGGCAGCCACCCCGCTCCCGGAGTTCGTCACGGGCGACCGCACGGTTCATGGCGAGGTCTTCGGCAATCCCGGCGGCAATGAGGGAGGCGCCCGGCGTGTGGCCGGAGCCGAGGTAGCGCCAGTGCGCGTCGGTGATCACCTTGGAGGTGTCGGGGACTGGGAGTCCGGCGCGTTCGTGGTCGGCTCGTTCGGTGCGCAGCGCTGTGTATGTCGTCGAGTAGGCGCGGGATTTGGTAAGGATGTGGCCTCGGTACCCGAGGGTGTGGGCCCAGGCTCGTAGCCGAAGGGGTTCGTACTCGGGTAGGCCGCTGAGTCGCCAGCAGGCACGCATGAGGGCCCGGATGTGTGGGGACACGGCCGCCGCGTCTATGTCGCCCCAGGTCATGACCCTGTAGTCGGTGCCGGCCGCTGTGTCGCTGGCGCCTTTGGTTACGTACTTCGCGATGTAGGCGGCAACGGCGTCGTCGGCCAGGCCCTCGGTGTCGCCGAAGGCCCGCAGCGGGCGGGCGTCGAGCTGGTTGCCCCAACGGAGTTCGAGCTCCCCGACGGCCGGGCTGTACGGGCTCCGCACGAATACCGACCGTGCCGCCGTGCGAACCGCGCGGGTCAGCAGCACGGGGGTTGCCCAGGCCGGGGGCGGGGTGTGGGGTCCGTTGGGGCCGTCGAGGCGTACGACGGCGTGGACGTGGACGGCGGCGCGCTTCTGGTACTCCGCGACCTTCGCGAAGGAGAGCCGGGCGTGGTCGCGGAACCGGGCCTGCGGCAGGCCGACGGCCGTAGCGAGGGTGCGGCGGGTGGCGCGGGTGAAGCGGTCCCACAGTTGTCCGGCGTGGGCGTGCCACAGGGCGTGCGCCGGGTAGTCGTAGCACCCCGGACAGAGCGGCTGGCCGACAACTGATGCGGCGGGGTCATGAGCGGTTCCGCAGCTCACCGGACGGTTGTGCTCGCAGGTCCCGGCATTGCGTCGGGGGTGGCAGCGTTGCCCGCCGGTGGTGGCACGGTGGACCGAGCCGAAGGACGGAGCGGTGAGAGTGACGAAGAGCCTCGGGTGCTCGCGGATCTGGGCTGGGATGTTCTTGCCGCCGGTGAGTCCGGTGCGGACGAGGTGGAAGGTGTCTCCGGCGTGGAGGCGGGAGCACGGGGCGCAGACCGACGCGCGGCGGTTGCGGCAGCGGACCGAGAGCCGCTCGCCCGGTTCGGTGCGGGTGTCGTAGTGGTGCAGCACCTCACCCGTGGCGACGTCGCGTGTCGTGGCGGAGCCGGAGAGGTGGACGGGGTGGGCGCAGCCGCCGGTGGCGGTGATCTGTTCCAGGAAGCGGGGGAACTGCGGGTCCTGGGCGAGGCGGATGACGTCCTGGTCGACTTCGGAGAGCTGACGCAGGCGCGCCGCGCGGTCAAGGGCGCGCCTGTCAGCCGGGTTGATCGTGGGGATGGTGGGGACCTCCCGGGGTGGGCCGCCGAAGCGGCACGGTTGGTGGGTGGTGGGCCGGTGTCGTCGTCCATAGCGATCGCTCCCTCGCGGGTTGGTCTGGGTTGGGTTAGCGGATGGTGCCGGTTCCGCGGCAGCAGCGGCAGCGGTGCCAGCGGCCGGATCGGGTCTTCCTGGTGCGTCGTTCGCCCTTGCAGATCGGGCAGCGCACACGGCGCATGGGCATGGCGTGGCCTCCGTTGCCTAGCTGTTGGGGAAGAGGGAGAGGAACCAGGCCACGAGGCCGTGGATGGTGAAGATCACGGGGGTCTGGCCGATGTAGACGCCGAACAGGCCGATCAGCACCGCTTGCCACCAGCGCACATCGCGGGAGCGGACCAGGAGGACGGTGATGATCCCGAAGACCAGCACGAGGGGGAATGCCGCGTTCTCCGTCATGCGCCGGCCTCCTTGGTGAGGGTCTCCAGGGCGCGGGTGACGCCGGGGAGTTCGGGGGTCAGGTGCGCGTGCCGGGCGGCGGCGTCCCGGGCTTCCGTGGTGAAGGTCAGGTGCGAGCGGGCCCGCACCCATCCACCGTCGGGCCCGGTGCAGACGGCGACGCCCTTCTCTGCCTCCGTGATGGACAGAGCCACCGCCACCGCGTCCTTGTTGAGGTCACCGAGTGCCATTTCCGCCGTGCCCGAGTCGTGCACCCGATGGCAGACCCGGCCGCCGAGCTGCGCCCGCAGGGCGGTCACGCCGGGGCCGAGATCAGAGCCGACGCGTTGCCCGGCGATGACCAGGTGCAGGCCCAGGGCCCCGCCGAGCTGCGCGAGGCGCAGGAGGTAGGTGGAGCACTGCTCGGCCTCCGCCTTTGCCGTCCGGGTGCCGTCTGTGAGGTAGAGCTCGGCCAGTTCGTCGACGATCACCACGGCCGGGACCGGGCGGAGCTTCTCCGGCAGTTCCCAGATCGACCGTGCCCCGGCATCGCGGCAGGTGCGCATGCGCTCTTGCATGTCGGCGACCAGGGCGCCGAGGGTTGCGACGGCTTCAGGGCGGGTGGTGGCCAGGGCGGAGAAGCGCCGGGCGAACAGCCCGAGTTCCATGCCGCCCTTGCAGTCGATGCCGACCAGTGCCACCGGTTGCCGGGCGAGTTCCTTCACCAGGCGGGCGAGGAGTGCGGACTTCCCGGACCGGGTGGCGCCGACGATCAGCCAGTGCGGCACCTGGCGCAGGTTCATCACCCACGCCCCGCCACTCTCCAGAATCCCGACCACGGCCGACAGCAGCACCATGGGCGCGACCGCGATCCCCGGGCGCTCTAGCGGGTCCGTGATGGTGGCGGTCAGGCGCACGAGGCCGCGTTGCGGAGAGGTGACCCGCACGGCATGGACCTTCCAGGCGTGGGAGAGGGCGTCGGCCGCTTGGATGAAAGGTGCGGGAGTCTGGCCGGGGTGCAGGCGCACGACCAGGGTTAACCCCGTGCGGGTCGCCCGGGGGAAGGAGATCCGCGGTGCGACGGGCCGCAGCGCTTGGCCCTTGACGACCAGGTCGCCGACGAGGCCGCGTGCCGGGCGGCGCGAGACCGACAGGTCGTTCAGATGCGCGACCTTCCGCCACGTGGCCAGCACCCGGACAGCCACGACCGGGTAGCCGGTCAGGTACCAGAACCACACCGGGCTCTGATCCTTCAGCCGGGCGCCAGCCACGAGGACCCAGGCCAGGGCCGCGAGGAGGAAGGCAAACGTGGTCGGGGCCATCAGGCACCGCCTGTCTTGCCCGCCGGAGCAGCAGCCGGTGCGGGGGTGATGGCGGCGGCGCGGAAGCTGATCCCGTGCCGGTCGCCCATGGCCCAGGAGAACGCCTCCAGGCCCGTCACCCGCACCTCAGCGCCTTCCACGACGCCCTTCGGTTCACCGGTCACGGAGATCTCGATCACCGAGACCCGCCGGCCGTCCTGCCGGACCATGACGGCAACGGTGTAGATCGTGTTGCCGTCCCGGTCCTTCTTCACCTCCTTGGTCTCGAAGCCGGACATCTTCGGTTCCGGCGCGACAGCGCACCGCAGTACGCCGAGCCGGGTTGTGTCCACAGGGATGGACTGCACGGGGTGTGGGCCTCCTTTGGCCTCAGACGCCAACTACCGGCTGACGTCACTCGTCCTTACGAGTTGAGACTATGAGGCTCTATCGGCCCAGTGCGCAAGTGCTTATGCTGACGAGTTATGAGCGACGAGTGACGTCGACCGCCCGACCACCGCCGAAGTGAAGGACTCAGAGATGACGGAGATCAAGCGCCCCGGAGCGCTGTATCAGCAGGTCGCGGCCGCTATTCGCGACGCGATCCTCTCGGGTGAGTTCGCCCCCGGAGCGCCATTGCCCTCGGAGGCGCAGCTCATCGAGCGCTACAAGGTGTCCCGCCCGACCGTGCGCAACGCGGTCGCCGCACTCCGCGCCGAGGGGCTGGTGAACGTCCAGCACGGCAAGGGCAGCTTCGTCCGCACCTCCGGCCTGCCGCCAGTCACCGTCGAACGCCGGATCAGCCGCAGCGGATCAGCAGGCCCGTTCGTCACCCACGATGGCATCACCTGGGAGCAGCCCGACGAACCGAAGATCTACCGCACCGAGACGACCGCGATCACGGGGCCGCCGTTGGGACTGGGGGAGGGGGAAGCGCTCTTCGGCTGCGATCGTCTACTGACGGACCCGGCGACGGGCACCAGGGCGCTGCACCGCACGCTGATCCCGTTCGCCACCGCCGAGGACACCGAGCTGGCCCAGGCCCCGGACACCGAACCCGCAGCGATCTACGAACTGCTCACCAAGGCCGGGCACAAGCTGTGGTGGACCGAGACGGTACAAGCCCGCATGCCCCTGCCCGACGAACGCGACGCCTTGCAGATCCCCGACGCCACCCCCGTCCTCCACACCACCCGCACCACCCACGGCACCAACGACCAGCCCCTGATTCTCGAAGACCTGCGCATCAGCGCCGAGCGCGCCCAGCTCGCCTACCGCATCACCGCCGAGAAGCCCCCCGCCGCACGCCGCGCCCGCGCCTGAAAGCCGGGATCGGTCGAAACCTTCTTCACTTACTCAAGGGCGCGCCTGCGGCGCGCCGGGCGGTCAGGCCGCCCCGGCGGGCTGCGGCCTGACGGCCGGTCCCGCCGGACGCCCACCGCCCACACCACAGCCAGCCAGCCATGAACGAGGCAGGCGCCCGCCCCTCCTCCAGACCAGGCAACCGGGACTTGAGGCACGACTTGATCGCGTCGGCCGAGGAGTGCCGGGCATCGTGACGTTCACAAGCCAGATGGCGTGGCCGGGCTGAGTGGGTGGTTGCTGGAGACACACGCGCGCCTGGTCGTCCGGCCGCGCCACCGTCTCGGTTGACTTTCCGTGGCTTAGGTCTACAGCCTGGCTTCTGTGCTGAGACAGCCTTGGGGCCACGTCAACCATTCCTTGCCGCGTCGAGGTTGCTGCGCACGACTTGGGTCCGGGGATGGTCTTCGCCCAGCACCCGGATGCAATCGTTGAGGGTGCGCTCGTACAAGGGGATTGCCCGCCCGAGGTCCCCAGCCGACTCGTAGGCGCCGGCGAGGTTGTTGCGGGAGCCGAGGGTGTCGGGGTGGTCTTCGCCCAGCACCCGGACGCGGTCGGCGAGGGTGCGTTCGTACATAGGGATCGCCCGCCCAAGATCCCCAGCCGACTCGTAGGAGCCGGCGAGGTTGTTGCGCGAGGTGAGGGTGTTGGGGTGGTCTTCGCCCAGCACCCGGACCCGGTCGGTGAGGGTGCGCTCGTGCAGAGGCATCGCCCGCCCAAGGTCCCCGGCTGAGTGGTAGGCGCTGGCGAGGTTGTTGCGCGAGGTGAGGGTGTCGGGGTGGTCGTCGCCCAGAACCCGGACCCGGTCGGTGAGGGTGCGCTCGTGCAAGGGGATCGCCCGCCCGAGATCCCCGACCGACTCGTAGGCGCCGGCGAGGTTATTGCGGTAGATGAGGGTGTTGGGGTGGTCTTCGCCCAGCACCCGGACGCAATCGTTGAGGATGCGCTCGTACAGGGGTATCGCCCGCCCGAGGTCCCCGGCCGAGTGGTAGGCGCCGGCGAGGTTATTGCGGTAGGTGAGGGTGTTGGGGTGGTCTTCGCCCAGCACCCGGACGCAATCGTTGAGGGTGCGCTCGTACAGGGGTATCGCCCGCCCGAGGTCCCCGGCTGAGTGGTAGGCGCTGGCGAGGTTATTGCGCGAGGTGAGGGTGTCGGGGTGGTCTTCGCCCAGAACCCGGACCCGGTCGGTGAGGGTGCGCTCGTACAGAGGCATCGCCCGCCCGAGATCCCCGACCGACTCGTAGGCGCCGGCGAGGTTATTGCGCGAGGACAGGGTGTCGGGGTGGTCTTCGCCCAGAACCCGGACCCGGTCGGTGAGGGTGCGCTCGTACAGAGGCATCGCCCGCCCGAGATCCCCAGCCGACTCGTAGGCGTAGGCGAGGTTGTTGCGGGAGGTGAGCGTGTCGGGGTGGTCTTCACCCAACACCCGGATACGACTTGTGAGTGCGCGGTGGAACAGGGAAATCGCACGGTCCACCGCGCCTTGACCGTGGAGGAACAGCCCCATCCGTTCGAGGAGGGAAGCTGTGTCGACGTCAGGGGGCGACTGCGTGTGGCTGGTGAGGGCTTCCAGGTGCGGCAGCAGAACGCGGGCGGTGGGCCAAGAGGCCGGGTTCTGCGTGTCGGCAGGGAAAGCGTCGTCAAGCATCGCGATGGCGTGAGACCGGGCCTGCTTGATGTCCTGGGGCTCGCGGTGTGGGTCGTTAGGGTCAGCGGTCCGGGCAAGAGCTTGGACGAGTCGGTGCACGCTGAGGTCGCCGGTTTCGGCGTCGACAGTGAGCATGCTGTGTGCGGCGAGTCGACCGATCGC
>NZ_JACHJG010000004.1:337265-533391 GCF_014203545.1 Streptomyces netropsis | reverse complement strand
GGCGAAGCTGAGAACTTAAGCGCCAGTAAACGGCGGTGGTAACTATAACCATCCTAAGGTAGCGAAATTCCTTGTCGGGTAAGTTCCGACCTGCACGAATGGCGTAACGACTTCTCGACTGTCTCAACCATAGGCCCGGTGAAATTGCACTACGAGTAAAGATGCTCGTTTCGCGCAGCAGGACGGAAAGACCCCGGGACCTTTACTATAGCTTGATATTGGTGTTCGGTTCGGCTTGTGTAGGATAGGTGGGAGACTGTGAAGCATGCACGCCAGTGTGTGTGGAGTCGTCGTTGAAATACCACTCTGGTCGTGCTGGATGTCTAACCTGGGTCCGTGATCCGGATCAGGGACAGTGTCTGGTGGGTAGTTTAACTGGGGCGGTTGCCTCCTAAAGAGTAACGGAGGCGCCCAAAGGTTCCCTCAGCCTGGTTGGCAATCAGGTGTTGAGTGTAAGTGCACAAGGGAGCTTGACTGTGAGACCGACGGGTCGAGCAGGGACGAAAGTCGGGACTAGTGATCCGGCGGTGGCTTGTGGAAGCGCCGTCGCTCAACGGATAAAAGGTACCCCGGGGATAACAGGCTGATCTTCCCCAAGAGTCCATATCGACGGGATGGTTTGGCACCTCGATGTCGGCTCGTCGCATCCTGGGGCTGGAGTCGGTCCCAAGGGTTGGGCTGTTCGCCCATTAAAGCGGTACGCGAGCTGGGTTTAGAACGTCGTGAGACAGTTCGGTCCCTATCCGCTGTGCGCGTAGGAATATTGAGAAGGGCTGTCCCTAGTACGAGAGGACCGGGACGGACGAACCTCTGGTGTGCCAGTTGTCCTGCCAAGGGCATGGCTGGTTGGCTACGTTCGGGAGGGATAACCGCTGAAAGCATCTAAGCGGGAAGCCTGCTTCGAGATGAGTATTCCCACCCCCTTTGAGGGGTTAAGGCTCCCAGTAGACGACTGGGTTGATAGGCCAGGTGTGGAAGACCGGTAACGGTTGGAGCTGACTGGTACTAATAGGCCGAGGGCTTGTCCTCAGTTGCTCGCGTCCACTGTGTGGTTCCCGGGTTGCGAACAGTCGCACCGGTTGAACCAGTATCACCTTAATTAAAGAGTGTGCTTGTTCGCTTGGAACACCCGAAGGTGTTTCGGTGGTCATTGCGTTAGGGAAACGCCCGGTTACATTCCGAACCCGGAAGCTAAGCCTTTCAGCGCCGATGGTACTGCATGGGGGACCGTGTGGGAGAGTAGGACGCCGCCGAACAATATTTCAAGGACCCTTGGTCCCAGCGTTCACGCTGGGACCAAGGGTCCTTTTTGTTTTTTGCCGAAGCGCGCCTGCCAGCCGGGTGCGCGAGAATGACTGCGGTACCCGAAGACAGGAGTCACGTCGATGTCCACCAACTCTCCCGACGATCGATCGGGCAGCGAGCCGAGGCGTGGTGCCCCTCGCGGGCCTCGACGCGACGACACGCGCGGCGGTTTCCGCCGCGACGACCGCCGCGATGACCGTCCTGCCTTCCGTCGTGACGACCGTGGTGACGACCGTCCCCGTGGCCCGCGCCGGGAAGACGACCGTGGTGGACGGCCGTCCGGCGGTGGCTACGGCCAGCGCCGTGACGACGACCGCGGTGGTCGCCCCACCGGTGGTGGCTACGGCGGCCCCCGCCGTGACGACCGTGGTGGTCGTCCCTCCGGGGGCGGTTACGGCGGCCCGCGTCGTGACGACGACCGTGGCGGCTTCCGTCGCGATGACCGTCGTGACGACCGTGGTCCCCGTCGTGATGACGACCGTGGTGGCCGTCCCGGTGGTTTCGACCGCCGTGACGACCGCGGTGGCCGCCCCACCGGTGGCGGCTACGGCGGCCCCCGCCGCGACGACCGTGGCGGCGACCGTCCGGCGTTCCGACGTGACGACCGTCGCGACGACCGCGGCCCGCGCCGCGACGACGACCGTGGCGGCCGTCCCTCCGGCGGTGGCTACGGCGGTCCCCGTCGTGACGACGACCGCGGCGGCTTCCGCGGCGGCCGCGACGACCGTGGCGGCGACCGCCCCGGCTTCCGTCGTGACGACCGTCGTGATGACCGTGGTCCCCGTCGTGATGACGACCGTGGTGGCCGTCCCGGTGGTTTCGACCGCCGTGACGACCGCGGTGGCCGCCCCACCGGTGGCGGCTACGGCGGCCCCCGCCGCGAGGACGACCGCGGTGGCCGTCCCTCCGGCGGTGGCTACGGCGGCCCGCGTCGTGACGACGACCGTGGCGGCTTCCGTCGCGATGACCGTGGTCCCCGTCGTGATGACGACCGTCCGACGTTCCGTCGCGACGAGCGTGCCCCGCGCCGCGAGGACGACCGCGGCGGCTTCCGTCGTGACGACCGCCGTGACGACCGTGGCGGCGACCGTCCGACGTTCCGCCGTGACGAGCGTGCCCCGCGCCGCGAGGACGACCGTGGCGGCCGTCCCTCCGGCGGTGGCTACGGCGGTCCCCGTCGTGACGACGACCGCGGCGGCTTCCGCGGCGGCCGCGACGACCGTGGTCCGCGCCGTGATGACGACCGCGGTGGTTACCGCGGCGGTCGCGATGACCGCGGCTCGCGTCCGTCGTACCGCGACGACCGGCAGGGTGGCGGCGGCTACCGGGGGCGCGACGACCGTTCCGGTGGGTACGGGCGTCGTGACGACCGACGTGACGACCGGCGCGACGACCGCGAGCCGGTGAAGCGCCTGCCCATCCCCGACGACGTGACCGGCGACGAGATCGACAAGGACGTCCGGCAGGAGCTCATGAGCCTGCCCAAGGGCCTTGCCGAGGAGGTCGCGCGCAACCTCGTCATGGTGGCGAACCTGCTGGACGAGGACCCGGAGCAGGCGTACGCGTACTCCCGGATCGCGCTGCGGCTCGCCTCGCGCGTCGCCGCCGTGCGCGAGGCCGCCGGCTTCGCCGCGTACGCGACCGGCAAGTACACCGAGGCGCTCGCCGAGTTCCGTGCCGCCCGCCGTATGACGGGCTCCGTCGAGCTGTGGCCCGTCATGGCGGACTGCGAGCGCGGCATGGGCCGTCCGGAGCGCGCGCTGGCCATGGCCGGCGAGCCCGAGGTGGCGAAGCTGGACAAGGCCGGCCAGGTCGAGATGCGCCTGGTCGCCGCCGGTGCCCGCAAGGACATGGGCCAGGCCGACGCGGCCGTCGTGACGCTGCAGGGCCCCGAGCTGGCGTCGAACTCGATCCAGCCGTGGACCGCCCGACTGCGTTACGCCTACGCCGACGCGCTGCTCGCGGTGGATCGCGAGGGCGAGGCGCGCGAGTGGTTCGCCAAGGCCCTCGAGGCCGACCAGGGCGGGATGACGGACGCGTCCGACCGGCTCGCGGAGCTCGACGGCGTGGAGTTCACGGACGCCATGGGCGACGAGGACACCGCCGAGGCCACCGAGACCGCCGCCACCGTCGAGGTCGTCGCGGACGAGGCCGGGACGGCGGACGAGGAGTCGGCTGACTCCGAGGACGCGGCTGTCGAGGGCGTCGAGGCTGTCGAGGCTGTCGAGGACGTCCAGGGCTCCGACGACAAGGGCTCCGACGACAAGAGCTGATCGCTGAACGTGGAGGGCGGTACCCCGGAGACCCGGGGTACCGCCCTCCACGCATGTCCGGACGCGTGCCCGGTTCAGCTGCTCAGTTCAGCGCGAGGCTGCGCAGGACCAGGCCGGTGGCCGGCTTGGGGCCGAAGGACGTCGACTTGCGGGGCATGGTCACGCCCTGCGCGGCGAGCTCCCGTACGACGTCCTCGTGGACCGGGTGCATCAGCACGGCCGTGCCGCCGTGGCGCTCGGCCTGGGTGACGGCCGCCGCCGTCTCGTGGATGTAGCCGATGTGCTCCGGGTCGTCCGCCACGTGCCAGACGTGCTCCAGGAGCACGGAGTGCAGGACCGTCGCGTCGAGCGTGCGCCACGCCTCCGGGCGGTCGGCGGGGACCGTACGGGCCAGGAGGCCCGGGTCCGGGCGGTCGAGGAGGTGGAAGCGGCCGTCACCGGCGAGCACGAAGGCGTTGCCCCCCTCGCCGACGGCCTCGGCCAGGGCGTCGAGCGCGTTCGACAAGGGGCCCTCGATGGTCCGTACCCGGAAGACGCCCTCCACGGCGGCCAGGGCCTCGGCGACCGGGAGACGGTGCAGGAGACGGTGGATGGCCCGTACCCGCAGCGGGTAGCGGGAGGTGTCCACCAGCAGGACCAGACCGAAGTCCCAGGGGCCGGAGGCGGGCTGCTCGGCGCGCAGCCGCAGGTAGGTGGCCCAGCGGTGGTGGCCGTCGGCGATCAGGGCCTGCTGGTGGGAGAGGTCCTCGTCGATCCGGGCCAGGTCGTCCGCGTCGGTGATGGACCACAGGCGGTGGGCGTAGCCGTCCTCCGTGGTCGTCGACAGCAGCGGCTCGCAGCGGATGACGCGCTCGATGACCTCCGCCGCGCCCGTCGTGGCGTTCTCGCCGCCCCGGTAGGAGAAGAGCAGGGGTTCGAGATTGGCCCCGGTGTCGCGCATCAGGGCGGCGCGGTCCTCGACGATGTGCGGCATGACGTCCTCGTGGGGGAGGACGGCGCCTTCCTCACGGGGGCTGAGACGGAGGGCGCCGATCAGACCGCGCTGCAGTATGCCGTCACCGCGCTGCTCGTAGACGTACAGCGCGGGCTCGGGGTCGGCGGCGAGGATGCGCTCCTCCTGCCATTGCCGCAGCGTCTCCGCGGCCTTCCGGTGCCGGTCGGCGGCGGTGGCGGCCTGCGGGAGGATCAGCCGCACGATGTTGTGCGGGTCGGCGGTCTCCAGGTGGCGCAGCCCGTCCGGCCGCACGACGACGTCATAAGGGGGCGAGGTGACAGCGGCGAGACTGCCCACTCGCTCGGGGACGTAGCGCAGCCCTCGGAAGGGGGCGAGTTGAAGACCCTGCCCTGCGTGACCTGGAGTGCTCATTGGGAAATGTTATGTCTCATGGGCGGATGAGCAATGATCTGGGAAGAGACGTACAGCACAAGGAGAGATCACACGATGAACCAGACCGTCCGGACCGGCCCCGACGGCAGCGCGAAGCGGCTCAGCGAGGCCTATGACACGGCGCTGCTGGATCTCGACGGCGTGGTGTACGCGGGCGGCGAGGCCATCGCGCACGCCGTCGCATCGCTGGGCACGGCCCGGGACGGGGGCATGCATCTCGCCTACGTGACGAACAACGCCGCCCGTACCCCGGAGACGGTGGCCGGGCACCTGACCGAGCTGGGGGTGCCGGCCGAGCCGACCGACGTGATCACCTCCGCGCAGGCGGTGGCGCGGCTGATCGCCGATCAGCTTCCCTCCGGATCACGGGTGTTGGTGATCGGCGCGGAGGGGCTGCGGGTCGCGCTGCGCGAGCGCGGGCTGGTGCCGGTGGACTCGGCGGACGACGATCCGGCCGCCGTGGCGCAGGGCTACGGCGGTCCCGACATGCCGTGGTCGCGGCTGGCGGAGGCGTCGTACGCGGTGGCGCGCGGGCTGCCGTGGTTCGCCTCGAACACGGATCTGACGATTCCGAGTGCGCGGGGCATCGCGCCGGGCAACGGCGCGGCGGTGCAGGTCGTCCGGATAGCCACGGGCGCGGAGCCGCAGGTGGCGGGCAAGCCGCTGCCGCCGATGCACCGGGAGACGGTGCTGCGCACGGGCGCGGAGCGGCCGCTGGTGGTCGGGGACCGGCTCGACACGGACATCGAGGGCGCGCACGTGGGCGGCGTGGACTCGCTGCTGGTCCTCACCGGTGTGACGACGGCGGCGCAGCTGCTCGCGGCGGCGCCCGAGCACCGGCCGACGTACGTGGCCGAGGATCTGCGGGGGCTGCTGGAGCCGCAGCCGTCGGTGGAGGCCGCCGGTGACGGCTTCCGGTGCGGTGGCTGGACGGCTGCCGCCGACGGCGAGGCGCTGGTGCTGGACGGGGACGGCGACCGTGTCGACGCCCTGCGCGCGCTGAGCGCGGCGGCGTGGACGGCGGCGGGGGAGGGCTCCTGCGGGCTGGACGCGGCGGAGGTGCTGGCGCGGCTCGGCTGGTAGCGGGTTGTCCTGCCGACGGCCGGCCGTGTGTGCCGCCTGCGGCGGCGGGCGCCCTGCGGGCGCGTCCTCAAGCGCCGGACGGGCTTATTGCAGCCCGTCCGGCGCTTGAGGACACCGCACAGCAGCCCGTCCGGCGAACGCGGGCCCGCTGTGCCGACGGCTGTCACGCCAGTTCGGCGAGCAGGTCCTCTTCCGAGGCGCCGCGGCGCCAGTAGCCCGTGAAGGTCACCGCGCGGCGGTCGAAGCCGCGTTCGCCGACGAGGTGGCGGCGGAGGGCGCGGACGGTGCCGGACTCGCCGGCTATCCAGGCGTACGGGGTGCCGGCGGGCAGTTCCGCGGCGCGGAGGGCGTCGAGCACGGGCTCCCGGTCGGCGCCGCGGACCAGCCAGGTGATGTCGGCGTCGGCGGCGGTGGGGAGGTCCTGGACGTCGTCGGCGTGCGGGACCTCGATCCAGACCTTGGCCCTGGTGCCCGCCGGGAGCCAGGCGAGGATGCCGGCCGTGGCGGGCAGGGCGGTCTCGTCGGCGGTGACGAGGACCCAGTCGGCGTCGGCCGGCGGCTGGAAGTCCGCGCCGCCGTTCTCCGTGGCGACCGGGGCGAGCAGAACGGCGCGGTCGCCGGGGCGGGCGGCGTGGGCCCAGGTCGAGGCCGGGCCCGCGTGGCCGCCCGACGCGTCCTCCCCGACACCGTGCAGCACGAAGTCGACGTCCATCTCGTCCGGCCCGTAGCGCATCTCCCGGACGGTGTAGGTGCGCATGACGGCCCGTTCGGACGGGTCCTGGGCCCGCCACTCGCCGAACCAGCTCTCGTCGCGGGCGGGCAGGGCCGGCGCCTCCTGCCCCGGCTGGGGCAGGAACAGCTTGAAGCGCTGGTCGCGGCCGTCGACGACCACGTCGCGGAGTTCGTCGCCGCCGAAGGTGATGCGGACCATGGCGGGGCTGATCCGCTCGGTCCGTACGACGTGCGCGTCGAGGAAGCGGTAGGGCGGGGCGTCGGTCATGCGGCGGGTGTCCTTTCGGGCGTCGTCAGGAGGCGTGGCGGGCGGTGGACGCCGGGCGGCCTCAGCTGACCTTCTTGGCCTTCTCGATCGCGGCGGCGAGGCCCTCGAGGAGGGGGGCACAGCCGGCGTAGGAGTAGCGCGGCTCGCTGAGCCAGGGGGTGATCTGGCCGGCCTTGACGGCGGGGAGCCCCGCCCAGGTGGGCTTGGACTCGAGGTCCTTGGGCTGCAGGGCGGAGGTGCGGTTGTCGAGCAGGATCAGATCGGCGGCGTACTTGCCGGCGTTCTCCCAGCTGAGGCTCTCGAAGAAGCCGCCGGTGACCTTGTCGGGGACGATGAAGTCGACGCCGAGCTGCTTGAAGTAGGTGAGGTCGGCGTAGACGCTCGGCTCGGAGACGTAGAGCAGGTCGGCGGAGCCGGACGCGCAGAGGACCTTGAGGCCCTTCTTGGCCTTGGCGGCCTTGCGCAGGGTCTCGGACGCCTTCTCGAAGCGTGCCTTCGCGTCCGTGACCTTCTTGGCCTTGAGGTCGGCGCCGAGCGACCCGGCGAGCTCGGCGTAGCGCCCGATGACCTGGGTCAGCGAGACCTTCGTGACGTTGAGGCCGACGCTGGGGGCGAGGCCGAGGATCTTCTTCTTGCTGTCGTCCGGCACGTACCAGAGGTCCTGCGCCTGGAGCATGTTGGTGACGAGCAGTTCGGGGCTCATGGCCGCGTACTTCTCGACGTTGAACTCGCCCCAGGCGTTGCCGAGGACCGTCACCTTGTCGACGTCGAGGTCGCCGGCCTGCGGGTCGGGCTTGCCGTCCTTGAGCTTCGTCGGGCCGAAGACGCCCGCGCACTCGAAGCCGAAGTCGTGGAGGGCGGCGGCGGTGCCGGTGAAGGCGACGACCTTCTTCGGGGTCTTGTCGGCCTTGACCGTGGTGCCCCGGTCGTCCTTGAAGGTCCAGGGGCCGGAGCCCGAACCCGAGGCTGAGTCGTCCGAGTCCTTCGAGCCGCCACCCCCGCAGGCGGTGAGGAAGGCGCCGATGCCGAGGGCGCCACCGGCGGCGAGGATGCCGCGGCGGGACGGGGAGGAGGTGCGAGGGGTGCTCATGGACGTACTTCTCTCGGGAGTGCGTTCGAACGAACCTCGTTCGATGGGGTGGCGTCAGGGTAGGCTAACCTAACCGGGTGTTGGTCGAGAGTCCCCCCCAAACCTCAGCGGAACCGCCGAAATCGGCGGGGCCCCGCAGTCGGAACACGGCACGTGCCGTGGGGCTGCTCGCCGCGGTCGCGCTGCTGGCGCTGGTCGTCGTCGCGAGCATCGCCGTCGGCGCCAAGCCGATCCCCCTGGACCAGGTCTGGCACGGGCTCTTCCACGCCACGGGCAGCGACACCGATGTGGTCGTGCGGGACGTGCGCGTGCCCCGCACCCTGCTCGGACTGCTCGTCGGCGCCGGGCTCGGACTCGCCGGCGTGGTGATGCAGGCACTCACCCGCAACCCGCTCGCCGACCCCGGACTGCTCGGCGTCAACGCCGGAGCCTCGGCCGCGGTCGTCTCCGCCGTCACCTTCTTCGGCGTCACGTCGGTCCGCGGATACGTATGGTTCGCCTTCCTCGGCGCGGCCGTCGTCGCGGTGGTGGTCTACGCGCTCGGCGGCAGCCGGGGCGCGACCCCCGTACGGCTCGCGCTCGCGGGCACCGCGGTGACGTACGCGCTCTACGGGTTCGTCAACGCCGTCCAGCTCCTCGACTCCGCCGCGCTCGACAAGATGCGCTTCTGGACGGCCGGTTCGCTCGCCGTCGCCGACCTGCACGTCGTACGGCAGATCGCGCCGTTCATCGCGGCCGGTGTGCTGATCGCCCTGGCGCTCGCCCGCCCCCTGAACGCGGTGGCGCTCGGCGACGACACCGCGCGGGCGCTCGGCGCCCGGCTGACCCGGACCCGCGTCCTCGCGATGGCCGCCGTCACGCTGCTGTGCGGCGCGGCGACCGCAGCCTGCGGCCCCATCGTCTTCATCGGTCTGATGGTCCCGCACATCGTCCGCAGCCTCACCGGCCCGGACCTGCGCTGGGTCATGCCGTACGCGGCCGTCCTGTCGCCCGTGCTGCTGCTCGGCGCGGACGTGATCGGCCGGGTCGTCGCCCGGCCCGGCGAACTCCAGGCCGGCATCGTCACCGCGCTCATCGGCGGGCCCGTCTTCATCCATCTCGTACGTCGCCGGAGGATGGCCCAGCTGTGACCGCGAAAACGATCCGCACCCGCGGCGGGCTGTCCCTGCGCGTGGCCCCCCGCTCGGCGCTCGTCGTGCTGCTGCTCCTGGCCCTCGCGCTCACCGCCTCGGTCGTCCTCATCGGCACCGGCGACTTCCCCATGACACCCGCCGAGGTCCTTGCGACCCTGACCGGCGGCGGCACCCCCGCCCAGGAGTTCATCGTCCATGACCTGCGGCTTCCGCGCGTCCTGGTCGGGCTGCTCGTCGGGGCGGCCCTCGGGCTCGCCGGCGCGGTCTTCCAGTCCGTCTCCCGCAACCCGCTGGGCAGCCCCGACGTGATCGGTTTCGGCCAGGGCTCGGCGGCCGGGGCCCTCACCGTCATCGTCCTCTTCCACGGCGACACGTTCGCCGTGGCGGGCGGCGCCGTCGTCGGCGGTGTGATCACCGGTCTCGCCGTCTATCTGCTCTCGTGGCAGAAGGGCATCCACGGCTACCGCCTCGTCCTCGTCGGCATCGGTGCGACCGCCGTGCTCACCGCAGCCCGGGACTACCTCATGACCAAGGCCGACATCGTCGACGCCGCCCGGTCGATGGTGTGGATGGTCGGCTCGCTCAACGGCCGCGACTGGGCCCAGGTATGGCCGCTGCTCATCGTGTGCGGCGTGGTCTTCCCCGTGGTTTTCGGCCAGGGACGGTCCCTTCGGATGCTGGAGATGGGCGACGACGCCGCGTACGCGCTCGGCGTACGGGCCGAGCGGTGCCGGCTCGTGCTGGTGGTGGCCGCCGTCCTGCTGACCGCCGTCGCGACCGCCGCCGCCGGGCCCGTCGCCTTCGTCGCGCTGGCCGCGCCGCAGCTCGCCCGGCGGCTCACCCGCGCCCCCGGCCCCAACCTGGCCGCCGCCACCTGCATGGGCGCGGCCCTGCTGGTCGGCGCCGACTGGGCGTCCCAGCGGGTCTTCGGGGCGGACCAACTGCCCGTCGGGGCCGTGACCGGCATGCTCGGCGGCTGCTATCTGCTGTGGCTGCTGGTCACCGAGCGCAAGGCGGGCCGGATATGAGCGGGCCGCACCCCCACCGCCGGCCTGCTGCCGACCAGCCGCACAGCGCCCAGGATTCCAGGAGAGACCCCATGAGCCGACTGGCGGCCGAATCCGTCACCCTCGCCTACGACCGGCGCGTCATCGCCGAGGACCTCTCGGTCGCGGTGCCCGACAACTCCTTCACGGTCATCGTCGGCCCCAACGCCTGCGGCAAGTCCACGCTGCTGCGCGCCCTGTCGCGGATGCTCAAGCCGACCGCCGGATCCGTCCTCCTGGACGGCTCGGCCATCGACTCCTACCCCGCCAAGCAGGTGGCCCGCACGCTCGGGCTGCTGCCGCAGTCCTCGGTCGCCCCCGACGGGATCACCGTCGGCGACCTCGTCGCCCGCGGCCGCCATCCGCACCAGGGACTGCTGCGGCAGTGGTCGCGGGAGGACGAGCGGATCGTCGTCGAGTCCATGGCCGCGACCGGCGTCGACGCGCTCGCCGAGCGGTACGTCGACGAACTCTCCGGCGGGCAGCGCCAGCGGGTCTGGATCGCGATGGCCCTCGCCCAGCAGACCCCGCTGCTGCTCCTCGACGAGCCGACCACCTACCTCGACATCCAGCACCAGATCGAGGTCCTCGACCTCTGCGCCGAACTGCACGAGGAGCAGGGCCGCACCCTGGTCGCCGTGCTGCACGACCTCAACCACGCCGCGCGCTACGCCACGCATCTGATCGCGATGCGCGACGGGCGGGTCGTCGCCGAGGGGGCGCCGACGGACGTGGTGACGGCCGAGCTGGTGGAGCGGGTGTTCGGGCTGCGCTGCCAGGTCATCGAGGACCCGGAGACCGGGACGCCCCTGGTCGTACCGGCCGCCCGGCGGTCGCGGACCGCTACAGCAGCGACCGCAGGCGCAGTACGTCCCGCAGGCTCGCCTGCACCCTGACCCGGCCGCTGGCCCAGGCCTTCGCGAACTTCAGCCTGCCGTCGACCAGCGCCACCAGATCGTCGCCGGACATCGTCAGGGCGATCTCCGCCCGCCGCTCGGGGGTGCCCGGAAGGGTCTGCACGTCCTGGATGTGGCCGCCCGCGAGATGACCCACGAAGGTGACGTCGAGGTCGGTGATGTGGCAGCTGAGCGAGCGGTCGGGCGTGGCGGCGCTGCGGAGGTCACCGCTCGCCCCCGCGAGGTTCTCCGCCAGCCGGTCGAGTGCGCCGCGGCACTCCTCGATGGTCGCCATCGGTATGGACGGTACCCCAGCGGACCGCGTACGCCGCTCAGGCACCGTTTGGAGGTAGCGTCGGAGCCATGACCGATCCGATGACCGGCGCGCGGGAGCTGCCGGTGCCCGAGCCGGAGCACCCCGCCCCGGACGCCGGTGCCGCCCGGCCGCTGCCGCTGCCGCTGGGCGTCGACCGCACCCCCACCGGCGACGCCGCCGTGGACGCCCAGCTGGCCAGGCTGGCCGACGCCGACCACCTCGCGGCGAGCGGCCACCTGGAGGTGTACGAGGATGTACACCGGGGCCTGCGCGACGCGCTCACCGCGCTCGACCGGCGCCCCGGCCCGTCCGCACCGTCCGTGCCCGTCGGGTCCCCCGCTTCGTACGACAACAGGAGCTGAACCACTCGTGGCAGTGACCCGCCCGCGCCGCAGCCGACTCGACGCCGAGCTGGTGCGCCGGAAACTCGCCCGCTCCCGCGAGCACGCGAGCCAGCTGATCGCGGCGGGCCGGGTGACCGTCGGCGGCACGACCGCGACCAAGGCGGCCACCCAGGTGGAGATCAGCGCCGCCGTCGTCGTCACCCAGGACGAGAACGACCCCGACTACGTCTCCCGCGGCGGCCACAAGCTCGCGGGCGCCTTCGCCGCGTTCGTCCCGCTCGGGCTGAAGGTCGAGGGCCGCCGCGCGCTCGACGCCGGCGCCTCCACGGGCGGCTTCACGGACGTCCTCCTGCGCGCGGGCGCGGCCCACGTCGTCGCCGTGGACGTGGGCTACGGACAGCTCGCCTGGTCGCTCCAGAGCGACGAGCGGGTCACCGTGAAGGACCGCACGAACGTCCGCGAGTTGACGCTGGAGCAGATCGACGACCAGCCCGTCGACCTGATCGTCGGCGACCTGTCCTTCATCCCGCTCGGCCTGGTGCTGCCCGCCCTCGTGCGCTGCGCCGCGCCCGACGCCGACCTGGTGCTGATGGTGAAGCCGCAGTTCGAGGTGGGCAAGGAGCGGCTCGGCACCGGAGGCGTGGTGCGCAGCACCCAGCTGCGGGCCGAGGCGGTCCGCGCGGTCGCCGCCCGGGCGGCGGGGCTCGGGCTCGGCGTGCTGGGCGTGACGGCGAGCCCGCTGCCCGGACCCTCGGGCAACGTCGAGTACTTTCTGTGGCTGCGCGCCGGAGCGCCCGAACTGGACCCGGCGGACGTTGACCGTGCAGTGGCGGAGGGGCCCCGTTGACCACTTCAGAAGCAGCATCAGCAGCATCGCAGGAGCAGATCCCGGCGGGGGAGGAGACCGGCGGACGCAGGGTCTTCCTCCTCGCCCACACCGGCCGCCCGGCGGCCATCCGCAGCGCCGAGCTGGTCGTCCAAGGGCTGCTGCGCTGCGGAATCGGCGTGCGGGTACTGGCCGAGGAGGCCGCCGACCTGCCGCTGCCGCCCTCGGCCGAGCTGGTGGAGGCCGGCCCGGACAAGCCGGACGTCCTGGAGGGGTGCGAGCTCCTGGTGGTGCTCGGCGGGGACGGCACGCTGCTGCGCGGCGCCGAGTTCGCACGGCGCTCCGGGGTGCCGATGCTGGGCGTGAACCTCGGCCGGGTCGGCTTCCTCGCCGAGGCCGAGCGGGACGACCTCGACAAGGTCGTCGACCGGGTCGTGACACGGGCCTACGAGGTCGAGGAGCGGATGACCCTCGACGTCCTCGTGCGCAACGACGGACACGTCGTGCACACCGACTGGGCGC
Organism: Streptomyces netropsis; assembly: GCF_014203545.1. Classification (GTDB taxonomy): domain Bacteria; phylum Actinomycetota; class Actinomycetes; order Streptomycetales; family Streptomycetaceae; genus Streptomyces; species Streptomyces netropsis. The sequence continues at coordinate 520,170 of NZ_JACHJG010000004.1, read as the reverse complement.
TGAACGAGGCGTCGGTCGAGAAGGCCGCGCGCGAGCGGCTGCTGGAGGTCGTCACCGAGGTCGACGGCCGGCCGGTCTCGCGGTTCGGTGGCGACGGCGTCGTCTGCGCCACCCCGACCGGCTCCACCGCCTACGCCTTCTCGGCCGGCGGCCCGGTGGTCTGGCCGGAGGTCGAGGCGCTGCTGATGGTCCCCATCAGCGCGCACGCGCTCTTCGCCAAGCCCCTGGTCACCGCGCCGGACTCGGTGCTCGCGGTGGAGGTGCAGCCGCAGACGCCCAACGGCGTGCTGTGGTGCGACGGCAGACGGACCGTCGAACTTCCGGCGGGTGCGCGCGTGGAGGTACGGCGGGGCGCGGTGCCGGTGCGTCTGGCGCGCCTGCACCACGCCTCGTTCACGGACCGGTTGGTCGCGAAGTTCGCCCTGCCCGTCGCCGGGTGGCGGGGCGCGCCGCACTAGCCGTGTGGCGGATCTTCGGCTACGGGTGGTCGTGCCGACGGCTGGCCGTGTGTGCCGCCTGCGGGCGTCTTGCCGCCTGCGGCGGCGGGCGCCCTGCGGGCGCGTCCTCGAACGCCGGACGGGCTGGACTGGCTGAGCTCAGCCAATCCAGCCCGTCCGGCGTTCGAGGACGAAACGGCGGGTCAGCCGCCGGACGGGTCCGCCCGTCAGAGCAGTCGCCTGCGTGCCTCGGCGAGAGCCGAGTCGCGGCCTTCCGCCAGTTCCTTCTCCGTGAAGACGTCCGTGCGGATCCGCGGCGGGATGCCCGCGCCGTCGTAGGTCGTTCGGCCGTCCTCCGCGCTCAGGAACTCCTCGTTCGGGAGCCAGAACTTCCAGCCGTTGGGCAGGGTGCGCTCCAGCTTGTCGGAGAACAGCCCCTGGGTGTTCTCACCGATCAGCGTGGGCTTCGGCCCACGGCCCAGCAGCGCCTGGGTGAGCGTCTCGCCCGCGCTCATCGTCAGCCGCCCGGTGAGGACGGCCAGGGGCCCGGTGTAGACCGGCCCCTGGTGCGGGCGGACCCGGACCGGCTCGGCGGGGGTGAACTTGCGGGGGTCGCGGGCGTCGTTCCGCGCGTGCTTGAGGTAGGCCGGGTAGGACCGGTCGGTCAGCCGCTCGGCCACGTCCAGGGCGAGGCGGTCGGAGCCGCCGCCGTTGAGCCGCAGATCGAGGATCAGGCCGCGCAGGGCCTTCGGCCCGCTCGTCCGGGCGGCGGTGAAGACGTCGTCGAGGGCCTTGCCCAGCACGGCCTTGTCGTCCTCGTAGCCGTTGCCCTGCCCGTAGCCCTGGAAACCGGTGATGCGCAGGAAGCCGATCCGGTCGCTGCCCTCGGAGTAGGTGATCATCCCGTTCGCCCGGGAGAGCCGGAGATCCCCGACGGCGCCGGCGAGGACCGCCTTGTCGATGCGCTTCCGCGCGGCCTCGTCGGGCAGGACGGTGTCCTCGCGGATACCGGAGAAGTACTCCTTGGGCCTCGTGAGGTCGACCAGTCCGGTGTGCCCGTCGTGCAGCGGCCGGATCATCTCCGACAGGATCGAGAACAGCTCGGCCGGGCCGGTCGTGCGGGTGATCCGCGGCCGGAAGCGGTCCCGTACGGCGTTCCAGTCGACGTTCCGGGCGGCGAAGAAGGGATAGTTCTCGGCGTAGGTCTGCCAGTAGGCGTCGAAGACGTCCCGCGGGTCCGCCTCGGTGCCCGGGGCGGGGGCGGTCCCGCCGTGGCAGTTCGCGGGCAGCGCGGCCGTGCGGCGCAGCGTGCGGTGGCCCACGTTGTCGGCGAAGGCGAGCTCCGCCCGGTCCGGGCCCGTCGCGTTCACCGTGACCACGTCGCCGTCCTGCCGGAAGGGGCCCGTGGCGGTCGGCCGGGTGGCGGTCAGCTCACCGGGAACGCAGCTGACGGCCGTGGTCTCGTACGTCCGCAGCAGCCGCCCGCCGTTCTCGACGGAGACGACCGTGCCGTAGCCGTCCATCCGCCACGTGCCCTCCAGCCCCGCCGGGCGGGGGCTGTGCGCGACCGCGTCCCCGGTGCCGACGGCGGTGGTCAGGGCGACCGCGGCGGCGAGCAGGAGCGTGGTGACGCGGGGAGTGCAAGATCGAACGGTCATGCGGACCTCATCGTGTGTGCTGTCGGACCGGCGGGAACTGCCGACGACAAGCCTTGTCCGTAAGGGGTTCGGGGGCCATGGAGTGATCACCCGGACCGGTGGTGGGGCTGTCCCCAGGACGGTCGGTGGGGGTGGCCGTCGCGAGGCGCCCTCAGAACCTCGTATGGTCGTATCCGTGTTGGAGGAGATGCGGATCCGGTCCTTGGGCGTCATTGATGACGCGGTGGTCGAGCTGTCACCCGGTTTCACCGCGGTGACCGGCGAGACCGGCGCGGGCAAGACCATGGTCGTCACCAGCCTCGGTCTGCTGCTCGGCGGGCGCGCCGACCCCGCCCTGGTGCGGGTGGGCGCCAAGGCCGCCGTGGTCGAGGGGAGGATCACCGTCGACCACCGGTCGCCCGCGGCCGTACGGGCCGAGGAGGCCGGCGCCGAACTCGACGACGGCACGCTGCTCATCAGCCGCACCCTCTCCGCCGAGGGGCGCTCGCGCGCCCACCTCGGCGGCCGGAGCGTGCCCGTGGGGCTGCTGGCCGAGCTGGCGGACGACCTCGTCGCCGTGCACGGCCAGACCGACCAGCAGGGGCTGCTGCGCCCGGCCCGGCAGCGGCAGGCCCTCGACCGGTACGCGGGCGACGCGGTGTCCGTGCCGCTCGCCAAGTACGGCGGCGCCTACCGCAGGCTGCGGGCCGTCGTCGCCGAGCTGGAGGAGCTGACCACGCGCGCCCGTGAGCGTGCCCAGGAGGCCGATCTGCTGCGCTTCGGCCTGGACGAGATCGCCGCCACCGAACCCCTGCCGGGGGAGGACGCCGAACTCGCCGCCGAGGCCGAGCGGCTCGGCCACGCCGAGGCCCTCTCCTCCGCGGCCACCGCCGCGCACGCCGCCCTCGCCGGGAACCCCGAGGACCCGGAGGCGTTCGACGCCACCAGCCTCGTCGCGGGCGCGCACCGCACCCTGGAGTCCGTGCGCTCCCACGACCCCGCCCTCGCCTCGCTCGCCGAGCGGCTCGGCGAGCTCGGCATCCTGCTCGCGGACGTGGCCGGGGAGCTGGCCGGTTACGCCTCCGACCTCGACGCCGACCCCCGCCGGCTCGCGGCGGTGGAGGAGCGGCGCGCCGCCCTGACCCACCTGACCCGCAAGTACGGGCCGGACATCGCCGCCGTGCTGGCCTGGGCCGAGGAGAGCGCGGCCCGGCTCGGCGAGCTGGAGGGCGACGACGACCGCATCGGCGAACTCACCGCCGAGCGGGACGCGCTCCGCGCCGAGCTGGGCGAGCTGGCGCAGGCACTGACCGACGCCCGTACGGAGGCGGCGAAGCGATTCGCCGACGCGGTCACCGCCGAACTCGCCTCGCTCGCCATGCCGCACGCGCGCGTCACCTTCTCCGTCCGGCAGACCGAGGTGGACGTGCCGGAGTCCGGCATCGAGGTCGCCGGCCGGGCCGTCGCGTACGGTCCGCACGGCGCCGACGACGTCGAGCTGCTGCTCGCCCCGCACCCCGGCGCCCAGCCGCGCCCCATCGCCAAGGGCGCGTCCGGTGGTGAGCTGTCCCGCGTCATGCTCGCCGTCGAGGTGGTCTTCGCGGGCTCCGACCCCGTGCCGACGTACCTCTTCGACGAGGTCGACGCCGGTGTCGGCGGCAAGGCCGCCGTCGAGGTCGGCCGCCGGCTGGCCCGGCTCGCCCGGACCGCGCAGGTCGTGGTGGTCACCCACCTCCCCCAGGTCGCGGCCTTCGCCGACCGCCATTTGGTGGTGGAGAAGACCCACGAGGGCTCGGTGACCCGAAGCGGCGTCCAGGCCATGGAGGGCGAGGACCGGGTGCGCGAACTCTCCCGCATGCTGGCGGGCCAGGAGGACTCCCAGCTGGCCCGCGCCCACGCCGAGGAACTCCTGGCCGCGGCCCGCGAAACGGGGCACTGAGCGGTCCCCCGACGGGCACCGACCGGGCGCGGGGCGACGCCCGGCCGGGCTCTGACCGGGCCGGGGGCGGCCGCTCGTCGGCGATGGCGCGGCCTGGTCTTGGTTACGGACACCCTGGTCACTCATGTGAGTGAATCCGTGGATGCGTGGGCGAGGTAAGGCCGACAAATCACGCAATGCTGGTGCAGGGATGTCGGTGGGGGCTGGCATCCTGGGCTCAGCACCGTGTCGTACGACTCTGCCCGACTCTGCCCGACTCCGCCGACGTCGAATCAGGAGCTCCGCCCGCGTGAGCAGTACACCCGGCCCGTCGCACACGCGGCCGTCCCTGCACGCCGTACAGGTCCTGGGCAGCGGGAGCGCGGGCAGTGGCGCGCACGTACGGTCGCTCGCGGCCGGACTCGTGGCGCGCGGACTGCGGGTGACGGTGTGCGCGCCGCGCGGGACGGGGGAGGGGTACGCCTTCGCGGGCTCGGGAGCCTCGTTCGCCCCGCTGCCGACGTGCGCGGACGCGTCGGCGGTCGCCGGGATCCGGGCCGCCAGCCTCAGCGCCGACGTCGTGCACGCGCACGGACTGCGCTCGGGGGTGCTGGCGGCGCTGGCGCTGCGCGGCCGGCACACCCCGCTGGTCGTCACCTGGCACACGAAGGTGCGCGCGCAGGGCGCGCGGGCCCAGGTCGTGCGGCTGATGGAGCGGCGCGCGGCACGGGCCGCGGCCGTACTGCTCGGCGCCTCGTCGGACCTCGTGGACCGGGCCCGGCGGCGCGGCGCGCGCGACGCCCGGCTGGCGCCGGTGGCGGTGCCCGCGCCGCGCCCCGGACCACCGGATGACGACTCCCTGCGGCACAAGGCTCGCGCCGAACTCGGCGCGGTGGCCCGGCCCTTGCTGGTCGCCGTCGGCCGTCTGGAGCCGGGCCGGGGGTACGGCCCGCTCCTCGACGCCGCCCGGGCCTGGCGCGAGCTGGATCCCGAACCCCTGCTGATCGTGGCGGGCGAGGGCCCCGAGCGGCCGTGGCTGCAGCACCGGATCGAGACCGAGGCCCTGCCGATCCGGCTGGTCGGCCGTCGCGACGACGTGCCCGAACTGCTGGCGGCGGCCGATGTGGCGATCCTGCCGAGCCGTTGGGAGGCCCGCTCGCTCCTTGCCCAGGAGGCGCTGCACGCGGGCGTCCCGCTGGTCGCGACGTCGGTCGGCGGCGTCCCCGACCTGGTCGGCGACGCCGCCGAACTCGTCCCCTACGGTGACCCGGACGCCCTGTCCGCCGCCGTCACCCGTCTCCTCGACGACCCCGCCCGCCGCGCCGAACTCGTCACCGCGGGCCGTGCCCAGGCGGCGAGCTGGCCCTCCGAGGACGACACGGTCGCCCACGTCCTGAGCATCTACGACGAGCTGAGCCAGCGGGGTGCCTGACGGCGTCGGACACGGTGCCGTCCGGCCTCTGCCCGGCCGGGGTCTGCCCGCCGGGACGGTGCACCGTCGCGGTACGAGCCGTCGGGCCCGGCCCGGCCCGACCGGTCCGGCGACGGCCCGGTCCTGAGCGGGCCTGGCTTGTGGCAGCGGCCTGGCGCCGTGCGGCCGGGCAGGTGGGGTGGTGCGGCCCTGTCGGCCGGCAGGCCGCCGGATCCCGGCGGCCGGTAGTGCGGATCGGCACGGTCAGCCAGGTGGTGAGGCCCTCGCAGGGTCGGCGGCCGGACCCCAGCAGCAGCCCGGAGTCCGACTCCGTGCGGCCGGCCAGGCACGGCGGCGCGGTACGTCGTCGGGCGCGCGCCCGACGCCGGATCCCGGCGGCCCCGGCACTGCCGGATGGGCCCGGCCGGCCGGGCGCCGTGGCGCCACCCGGGCCGACGCGCGCCCGCCCGCGCGGGGCCGGTGTGCCCGGCCGGTGGAGCCACCGTGTTCACGTCACTTGCCGCGAGGCGTGCAGGGCCGGGGCGGTGCCGGGGGACGAGGCCTGGTCAGGTGACTGCCCCAGGCGGCGGCCGCCCGGCCGGCACGGCAGACCGGTGGTCCGGCGCCGAGCCGGGGCCCGGCCGGTGGGGCCGCTGTGTTCATGCCACATGCCGCCGGGCCTGGAGGGCCAGGCTCAGGGCCAGGGCCGTCTGTGGGTCCTCCAGGTCCGTGCCCAGCAGACGGGCGATGCGGGCCAGGCGGTCGTAGAGGGTCTGGCGGTTGAGGTGCAGCTCGCGGGCGGTCTCCGCCTTGCGGCCCGCGTGGGCGAGATAGGTCTCCAGAGTCGGCAGGAGCGGCGGGCGGGCGGCGCGGTCGTGGGCGAGGAGCGGGCCGATGACCCGCTCGACGAACGCCGCCAGATCGCCGTGGGAGCGCAGCCGCCACAGCAGCAGGTCGACGTCCAGCCGCCGCACGTCGTGCCAGGGCCGGTCCGGCAGCCCCTGCGCCGCCGTCGCCGCGTCCGCCGCGTGCCGCAGGGCCGCACCCGCCGTCGCCCAGCCGACCGCCGCGCCGACCACCACGACCGGCGGCCGGGAACCCGCCCGTTCCGGCCACGCCCGCTCCACCCCGGCCCGTAGCGCCGCCGCCACCCGCTCGGCGACCGCCGGCCGGTCGGCCTCCTCGCGCAGCCCGACCAGCAGCGGCATCCGGCCCTCCGGCAGGCGCACGCCCAGCAGCACCGGCGCGCCCACCGCCGTCAGCTCCTCCCGCACCGCATGGGCCAGAGCCGCCCAGCTGTCCGCCGGTGCCGGTCCCGCATGCCGGGCCTCCGGCCGCAGGACCACCGGCAGCAGCGGCCCCGGGCCCGGCCTGAAGCCCAGGACCCGGGCCTGGGCGGGCGCGTCCGCCGGGTCGAGCCGCTCCTCGGCGAGGTCCGTCAGGAAGTCGCCGCGCCCCCGCGCCGCCAGCTCCTCCTCCTGGCGCTCCTGGAGCAGGACGACCGCCAGCAGCCCCGCCGTGCGGTCCGCGGCGATGCGGTGCACCGGTGCGAGCGGCGCGTTCACCGGCAGGACGGCCAGCCGTGCCCGTACCGCGTCGGGGCCCGGGCCGCTGCCCGGGATGTCGGCGAGCACGCTGCCCGCGAGGCCCCCGCCCGGGGCGGCCCGGGCCCGCAGGCCCTCCCAGACCTGGAGCGGATCGGCGGCGCCCGGCTGAGGCGTGGGCCCGGTCGCGTACAGCAGCCGGCCGTCCGGCGTCTCCAGGAAGACCGGGTTGCCCGCGAAGCCCGCGAACAGTCTGAGGATCTCGGGCACCCCGCCCCCGTCCAGCAGCACCCGCGTGCACTGGCGGTGCACCTCCTCGGCGCGGCGCAGCAGGGCGTAGTGCTCATTGACCAGCTCGGTGTGGATCTCCTCGGTGACCGCCACGAACGGCACCTCCCGGTGCAGCTGGACGAGCGGCAGACCGTAGGAGCGCGCCGTGTCCACCACCGCGGTGGGCAGCGTCGCGAAGCGCGCGCCCAGCTCCACCACCAGGGCCGCGATGTCCCGCTCCACCAGTCCGCGGACGAAGGCGCGCTGCTCGGCGGGGCGGGTGCCCACTCCCAGGCCGGTGGTCAGCAGCAGCTCGCCGCCCTTGAGCAGGGTGGCGATGTTCGGCGACTCTCCGGCGTGCACCCAGCGCACCGGCCGGTCCAGCCGGTCGGCGGCGGCCACGACCTCGGGCAGCCCCCGGCGCAGCGCGGGCAGTTCGAGAGCCCGCGCCACGGTGATCGTCCCTTGCGGGCCTCGCGGTTCCATGCCCCGATCCTCGCAGGGAACGCCGACGGCCAGGCCGGAAGGCCGCCGCGTCACCCGTCCCGGGCCGCCTCGGCCACGGCGGCCGGAGCGCCGCCGCGACCGTACGCGTTCCGCCCGGTCAGCCCCCGAACGCGCTCGACGCCGTCAGCCGCAGCGCCGTGTCGATCAGCGGCACGTGGCTGAACGCCTGCGGGAAGTTGCCCACCTGCCGCTGCAGGCGCGGATCCCATTCCTCCGCGAGCAGGCCCAGGTCGTTGCGGAGCGCCAGCAGCCGCTCGAAGAGCTGCCGGGCCTCGTCCACCCGGCCGATCATCGCGAGGTCGTCCGCCAGCCAGAACGAGCAGGCCAGGAAGGCCCCTTCGTCACCCTCCAGCCCGTCCACGCCCGCGTCCTCGCCGGCGGTCGGGTAGCGCAGGACGAAGCCGTCCGGCGTCGACAGCTCGCGCTGGATGGCCTCGATGGTGCCGATGACGCGCTTGTCGTCGGGCGGCAGGAAGCCCATCTGCGGGATCAGCAGCAGCGAGGCGTCCAGCTCCTTGGAGCCGTACGACTGCGTGAAGGTGTTGCGCTCCTTGTCGTAACCCTTCTCGCAGACGTCCCGGTGGATGTCGTCGCGCAGCTCGCGCCAGCGCTCCAGCGGGCCGTCCACGTCCCCGGACTCCAGGAGCTTGATGGTGCGGTCCACCGCCACCCAGGCCATCACCTTGGAGTGCACGAAGTGGCGCCTCGGGCCGCGCACCTCCCAGATGCCCTCGTCCGGCTCGTTCCAGTGGTCCTCGAGATAACCGATGAGGCGCAGCTGGAGGAGCGAGGCGTAGTCGTTGCGGGCGAGCCCGGTCATGTGCGCGAGGTGCAGCGCCTCGGTGACCTCGCCGTAGACGTCCAGCTGGAGCTGGCCCGCCGCGCCGTTGCCGATCCGGACCGGGCCGGAGTTCTCATAGCCCGGCAGCCACGGCAGCTCCGCCTCGCCCAGCTCGCGCTCTCCCGCGATGCCGTACATGATCTGGAGGTTCTCCGGGTCGCCGGCGACCGCGCGGAGCAGCCACTCGCGCCAGGCCCGCGCCTCTTCGCGGTAGCCGGTGCGCAGCAGCGAGGAGAGGGTGATCGCGGCGTCCCGCAGCCAGGTGAAGCGGTAGTCCCAGTTCCGGGAGCCGCCGATGTCCTCGGGCAGCGAGGTGGTGGGCGCGGCGACGATGCCGCCCGTCGGGGCGTAGGTGAGCGCCTTGAGGGTGATCAGCGAGCGGACGACGGCGTCCCGGTAGGGGCCGTGGTACGTACAGTGCTCGACCCACTCCCGCCAGAACTCCTCCGTCGACTCCAGCGACCCCTCCGGGTCGGGCAGCGCCGGCGGCTCGCGGTGCGAGGGCTGCCAGCTGATGGTGAAGGCGACCCGCTCGCCGGGGGAGACGGTGAAGTCGGAGTAGGTGGTGAGGTCCTTGCCGAAGGTCTCGGCCGAGGTGTCCAGCCACACCGAGTCGGGGCCCGCGACGGCCACCGTGCGGTCGCCGACCTTGTGCACCCACGGCACGACCCGCCCGTAGGAGAACCGCATCCGCAGCGAGGAGCGCATCGGCACCCGGCCGCTGACGCCTTCCACGATCCGGATCAGCTGGGGCGCGCCGTCACGCGGCGGCATGAAGTCGATCACCCGCACGGTGCCGCGCGGGGTGTCCCATTCGGATTCGAGCACGAGGGAGTCCCCCCGGTACCGCCGCCGGTCCGCGTACGGTGGCGCCGCCCCCGAGGGGTGTGCGGGACCGATGCGCCAGAAGCCGTGCTCCTCGGTGCCCAGCAGCCCGGCGAACGTCGCGTGGGAATCAAAGCGGGGGAGGCACAGCCAGTCGGCCGTGCCGTCCCGGCAGACAAGGGCGGCGGTCTGCATATCGCCGATGAGTGCGTAATCCTCGATACGCCCGGCCACGTCATCTCCAGTCGAACGGCCACGTGACCCCGAAGGGTCCTCTTGCGGTCAAGCGATCTTTGACGAGCTCTTGTTCCGGGGAGGGGCAGGGATGGTGCCGTGCCGGCCGGCTCGCTGCATGTGTCCGTGCAGGATACGACGCCCAGTTGGTGTGACGCGCGACAGTTGGTGGAGGAAACTGTGCCGAATGGGTGGCCCGGGAGGCCGGACCGGACGGGCCGGCGGAGGTGTCCGCGAGGGGTCGCCGAGGGGGCGGGGAAGGGGCGCCGAAGGGACACGAAGGAGGCACCCCGAAGCCCTCGAGGGGCCCGTCGAGGAGCCGCCACGGCCTCGCCGGACGCGTCCGGCCCCGGGCGCTGATACCCTGGTACCCCGTGGACCGGTGGGCGCAAGACCCCCCAACCGCAGCGACGGCACCCCCGAAGAAATCCGGGTGATCGCCGATACGCACCTCACCTCGCGACCACGGGAGCCCCCCTTTGGCCATTGCCGCAAAGCCCACGACGACCAAGCACCTCTTCGTCACCGGGGGTGTCGCTTCCTCGCTCGGCAAGGGGCTGACCGCCTCCAGCCTGGGTGCGCTGCTCAAGGCGCGGGGTCTGCGGGTCACGATGCAGAAGCTCGACCCGTACCTGAACGTCGACCCCGGCACGATGAACCCGTTCCAGCACGGTGAGGTGTTCGTCACCAACGACGGCGCCGAGACCGACCTCGACATCGGCCACTACGAGCGCTTCCTCGACGTCGACCTCGACGGCTCCGCCAACGTCACCACCGGCCAGGTCTACTCCACCGTGATCGCCAAGGAGCGGCGCGGCGAGTACCTGGGCGACACCGTGCAGGTCATCCCGCACATCACCAACGAGATCAAGCACCGCATCCGGCGCATGGCGACCGACGACGTCGACGTCGTGATCACCGAGGTCGGCGGCACCGTCGGCGACATCGAATCGCTGCCGTTCCTGGAGACGGTCCGTCAGGTCCGCCACGAGGTCGGCCGCGACAACGTCTTCGTCGTGCACATCTCGCTCCTGCCGTACATCGGCCCCTCGGGCGAGCTCAAGACCAAGCCGACCCAGCACTCGGTCGCCGCCCTGCGCAACATCGGCATCCAGCCCGACGCGATCGTGCTGCGCGCCGACCGCGAGGTGCCGACCGCGATCAAGCGCAAGATCTCGCTGATGTGCGACGTCGACGAGGACGCCGTGGTGGCCGCGATCGACGCCCCCTCGATCTACGACATCCCCAAGGTGCTGCACACCGAGGGCCTGGACGCCTACGTCGTGCGCAAGCTCGACCTGCCGTTCCGCGACGTGAACTGGACCCAGTGGGAGGACCTGCTGGACCGCGTCCACAACCCCGACCACGAGGTCACCGTCGCGCTCGTCGGCAAGTACATCGACCTGCCCGACGCCTACCTCTCGGTCACCGAGGCCATCCGCGCCGGCGGCTTCGCCAACCGCGCCAAGGTCAAGGTCAAGTGGGTCGCCTCGGACGACTGCAAGACGCCCGCGGGCGCCAAGAAGCAGCTCGCCGACGTCGACGCGATCTGCATCCCGGGCGGCTTCGGCGACCGTGGTGTGAACGGCAAGGTCGGCGCGATCACCTACGCCCGTGAGAACAAGGTCCCGCTGCTGGGCCTGTGCCTGGGTCTGCAGTGCGTCGTCATCGAGGCCGCGCGCAACCTCGCCGGCATCGAGGGCGCGAACTCCACCGAGTTCGACCCGGCCACCGCCAACCCGGTCATCTCCACCATGGCCGAGCAGATGGACATCGTCGCCGGTGAGGGCGACATGGGTGGCACCATGCGCCTGGGCATGTACCCGGCGAAGCTCGCCGAGGGCTCCATCGTCCGTGAGGTCTACGACAACGAGCCCTACGTCGAGGAGCGCCACCGTCACCGCTACGAGGTGAACAACTCCTACCGCGCCGAGCTGGAGAAGAAGGCCGGTCTGGTCTTCTCGGGCACCTCCCCGGACAACAAGCTCGTCGAGTACGTCGAGTACCCGCGCGAGACGCACCCCTACCTGGTCGCCACCCAGGCGCACCCGGAGCTGCGCTCCCGCCCGACCCGTCCGCACCCGCTCTTCGCGGGTCTGGTCAAGGCGGCCGTCGCCCGCCAGCAGTCCGCTCAGCAGGGCTGATCGCGGGCCGACCGGCAGTCGGCCTATACGGTTACCGGGGTGAGGGTCTTCCAGGAGACCCTCACCCCGGTCTCTGTTTTTCGGAAGGACGCACATGGGCATCAAGGACAACGCCGAGGAGTGGCGGGTCACCGAGACGAAGACGCCGTTCGTCGGCAACAAGACCAGCGTGGTCACGGACGCGGTGGTGATGCCGGACGGCTCGACCGTCACGCGCGACTACCAGGTGCACCCCGGCTCGGTCGCCGTCCTCGCCCTCGACGAGCAGGACCGGGTGCTGGTCCTCAAGCAGTACCGCCACCCGGTGCGCCAGCGGCTGTGGGAGATCCCGGCCGGTCTGCTCGACATCCCCGGCGAGAACCCGCTGCGCGCGGCCCAGCGCGAGCTGTACGAGGAGGCGCACGTCAAGGCGGAGGACTGGCGGGTCCTCACCGACGTCTACACCACGCCGGGCGGCTGCGACGAGGCCGTACGGGTCTTCCTGGCCCGCGATCTGTCCGACGTGGAGGGCGAGCGGTTCGAGGTCTCCGAGGAGGAGGCCGACATGGAGCTGGCGCGCGTGCCGCTGGACGAGCTGGTGCGTGGCGTCCTCGCGGGTGACCTCCACAACAACTGCCTGGTCGTGGGCGTCCTCTCGCTCGCCGCGGCGCGGGCCGCGGGTGCCCTCGACGACCTCCGCCCGGCACAGGCGCCGTGGCCTGCCCGGCCGTTCGAGGTGTGAGCGGTCCCCGTAGCCTGATCTTTGCCGTCTGCGGCGGCGGGCGTCCTGCGGGCGCGTCCTCAAGCCCGTCCGGCGCTTGAGGACACCGCCGCGCAGCGGTGGTGCAAGGCGCGACCCCGTCGGACGATACGGCCAACCGAATAGGTGATCTTCGGTGAGGCGGATCGGGCTTCCCCCGAGGTGTGGCGGACGGTGAACTAGGCTCGAAGCGTTCCCGCCGCGGCCGCGACGGGCTCGTGCGTGCAGGTGGACGGGAGTGGGCCCCGTGGCGGAGCAGGCGGTGGAGACCGGAGGACTGGCGGCGGCTCCGCCCGAGCGGCGGCTGTCCGCCATGGGTACCGGGGTGAGAACCCGTCAGGTCCGCGCCGCGTCGGACCGGTTCGTCGGCCGGGGCCGCGAGCTCAAGGCGCTGCGCGCCGACATCGTCCGCGCCGGGCTCGACACGCTCTCCGGCCGCAAGACCCCGCGCAGCCGGGTGCTGCTCATCGCCGGACGGCCCGGCTCCGGACGCACCGCGCTGGCCGAGGAGCTGGTGAGACGGCTGGCCGAGGAGTACCCGGACGGGGTAGTGCGCGCCCGCCTCACGGGGGTCGACGGGGAACCCGTCCCCACCGAACGGACCGCCCGCGCCCTGCTCACCGCGCTCGGCGCGCCCGTACCGGCCGGGGCCGGGGAGGACGAGCTGACCGAGGCGCTGCGCGGCGCGCTGGACGGCCGCCGGGTGGTGCTGCTCTACGACGACGCGGCGGGCGCCGAGCAGGTGGACCCGCTGCTGCCGGACGAATCGGCGTGCTTGGTCGTCGCCGTCTCCCGGGGGCCGCTGACGGGCGTCCCCGATGTGCGGCCCTGCACCCTCGGCGGCCTCGACGTGGCCGCCGCCGTCGATCTCCTGGAGTGGTACGCGGGCCCCACCCGGATCACCTGCGACCCGGTGGCCGCGGCCTGCGTCGTGGAGGAGTGCGGCGGTCAGCCCGCGGCACTGGTCCTCGTCGGTGGCTGGCTCGCGGCCCGGCCCAAGATGTCGGTCGTCGACGTGGCCAAGCGGCTGCGGGAACTGGCGCCCGCCGAAGGTCACGAAGGGGTCGGCGGCCGTCCGCTGGGCCGGGCCTTCCGGCTCGCCTACGAATCGCTGCCGCAGACCCCCGCCCGGATCCTGCGGCTGCTCGCCCTGGCCCCCGCCGGGCTCGTCGACGCCCACACCACCTCCGCGCTGGCGGGCTGTTCGGTCTCCGCCGCCCAGGCCGCGCTGGAGGAATTCACCGTCCAGGGGTTCCTGCGCGCCGAACCCGCCGAGGTGCCGGCCGTGTCCGCCGGGGCACCGGGTGTGCCGGGTGGGCCGCTCGGGGCCGCCACCCGGTCCTGCGAGCCGCCGGCCCCCCAGTACCGGGTGCCCGGCTGCCTCGCGCCGATGCTGCGGGCCGCGCTGTACGAGCGGGAGCGGCCCGCCGAGGTGGAGTTGGCGCGGGCGCGGATGCTGGAGCGGACCGTACGCCAGCTGCACTCCTGCCGGGCCATCACCGAAACGGGGGACCTCGCCACCCGGAAGAGGATCGCCGAACTGCCGCGCCCGCTGCGCTTTCCCACCCGGCAGGCCGCCGAGGAGTGGCTGCTGGCGCGGCTGCCGTCGCTGCTGGCCGCGGCCCGGCTGGCGGTCGAGGACGGTCGGCTCGACACCCTCGCCCGGCGGTTGGTCTCCGCGCTGACCCGGGCGCTGACGGCCCATCTGGGGGCCGAGCGGGCGGCGCCGGAGCTGTACGGACTGCACCAACTGGTCCTCGACGTCGCCCAGCGCTGCGAGATGCCCCTGGAGAAGGGCGCGGCGCTGCTGAACCTCGGTGACCTGGACGCCCGCGCCGGACGCACGACGGAGGCGCTGGACCGCTACCGGGAGGCGCTGCGGGCGGCGCGCGAGTCGGGTGACCCGTACGCCACCAGCCGCTCGTTGGAGTCCATCGCCGCCGCGCACCAGGAGCTCGGCGACTGGCAGCGTGCCGCCGACTGGTACCGGCGCGGACTCGAGCTGCGGCTGACGCGGGGTGAACTCGCCGACGAGGCGCGGCTCTACGGGCGGCTCGGCGCGGTGTACACCTACGCGGGCGAGTGGGGCGACGCGCTGCGCAGCTGGCGCGCGGCGGCGGCCGCGTGCCGCAGGCTGCGGGACCTGCCCGGCCACGCGCGGGCACTGAGCGAGGCCGCCCGGGTGCAGGAGTACGCGGGCCGGCCGCAGGAGGCGTTGCGCACCTGCCTGGAGGCGGTGGAGTGCGCCCGGCAGGCGGGCGACACCAGGCTGCAGGCGGCGGTCCGGCTGCGGCTGGCGGACACCCTGGAGCGCCTCGGCGACCCGGCGGCCGCCGATCTGCACCGCACCGAGGCCGAGCGGCTCCTGGAGGCGGCTCCCGCGGGCGTAGGCGCCGCCGAGCCGGAGGGGGCCGGCGATCCGCAGTCCGGCGCGGCCGGGACCCGGATAGCCGGGGGTGGTGGGATCTCCGGCCTCGCCGGAACCACGACCTCGAAGGCGGCTCAGAACCGGACCCAGAACCGGACCCAGAACCGGCAGGGCCAGCAGGTCCCGAAGGGCAGCCTACGAAATCAGTAGTGGTTCGCGAAAAGATTGACCCTTTACAAGGCTAGACAGCGCGAGATCCTTCATTAGACTGGTCGGGCCGCGATCGACGCGGTCTGCTCTGGTATGCCCCGGCATATCCGGATTAGCCTGTCATTATCTGATTCAAGGACCGTGATCGACGTGAAGGTCGGCATCCCCCGCGAGGTCAAGAACAACGAGTTCCGCGTGGCCATCACGCCCGCCGGCGTGCATGAGCTGGTGCGTAACGGCCACCAGGTCTACGTGGAGAAGAACGCCGGTGTCGGCTCCTCCATCACCGACGCCGAGTACGTCGCCGCCGGGGCGAACATCCTGGAGACGGCCGACGAGGTGTGGGAGACCGCCGACCTGCTGCTGAAGGTCAAGGAGCCCATCGCCGAGGAGTACCACCGCCTCCGCAAGGAGCAGACGCTCTTCACCTACCTGCACCTCGCCGCCTCCCGCGAGTGCACGGACGCGCTGCTGGAGTCCGGCACCACCGCCATCGCGTACGAGACCGTGGAGACCGCGACCCGCGCGCTGCCGCTGCTCGCCCCCATGTCCGAGGTCGCGGGCCGGCTGGCCCCGCAGGTCGGCGCCTACCACCTGATGCGCTCGGCCGGCGGCCGCGGCGTGCTGCCGGGCGGCGTCCCGGGTACCTCGGCGGGCAAGGCCGTCGTCATCGGCGGTGGCGTCTCCGGCTGGAACGCGGCCCAGATCGCCATCGGCATGGGCTTCCACGTCACGCTGCTCGACCGTGACATCAACAAGCTCCGCGAGGCCGACAAGATCTTCGGCACGAAGATCCAGACGATCGTCTCCAACGCCTTCGAGCTGGAGAAGGCCGTCGTCGAGGCCGACCTCGTCATCGGTGCCGTCCTCATCCCGGGCGCCAAGGCCCCGAAGCTGGTCACCAACGAGCTCGTCGCCAAGATGAAGCCCGGAAGTGTCCTTGTCGACATTGCGATCGACCAGGGCGGCTGCTTCGAGGACTCCCGTCCCACCACCCACGCGGAGCCGACCTTCGAGGTCCACAACTCCGTCTTCTACTGCGTCGCCAACATGCCGGGCGCGGTGCCGCACACCTCCACCTACGCGCTGACCAACGCCACGCTGCCCTACATCGTGGAGCTGGCGAACCGCGGCTGGCAGGAGGCGCTGAGCCGGGACGCCGCTCTCGCCAAGGGTCTCAACACCCACGGGGGACAGGTCGTTTACGGCCCCGTCGCCGAGGCGCACGGTCTGCCGCAGGTCGAACTGAGCGCGCTCCTCGGCTGACTTCTCCGCTGAATCCCGGTGCGTCGTCAACGCGACACACCAAGAGCGTGCACCCGGCCGGGCCTTGCTGAGCAAGGCCCGGCCGGGCTGTTTTCGCATCGGCGCACCCGCCCGTGAAAGTTCCGGGTTATGGGCCGTACACCCTTGACAGAAGGCTGTTCGATTGCCGACACATCGCGCTGTCTCCGGCGGATTGTGTTGCTGCGAACCGCCGACACGCCATAGAGTCGCAGACCGTCGGCATGGTGCCACGCTGACCTATCTAGATGTTTCCTGGTCACCAAGGAGGTAGGACGACTTGTGAATGAGTCGACATTTGCTCCCGGGGGTGGTCACCCAGGAATGTCTGCGCAGGGCCAGAGTCCCGTGGGGCTCGAAGCTGTCGGCTCCGTCGCTGTCCACACCTTCGCAGCCCGCCACCACATCCAGAGCACGACGACGACAGCCCACCAGAGCATGGACGGCCATCACGTGAACGCCATGGCCGGCGACCGCGGCGGCAGAGACTCCGCCCCTCTCGCCGACTACGAGGACGTGCCCGAGGGGCACTTTTACGACCCCGACGCGGAGTACGAGCCCGATCCCGAATACGCTGCCACGCTCGCGCCCGACGCCGCCCGTCAACGTCGCGAGCGCATCGGCCCCACCGGACGGCCGCTGCCCTACTTCCCGATCCCGGGGCCGCTGACCGACCACGGCCCCGCGAAGATCATCGCGATGTGCAACCAGAAGGGCGGGGTCGGCAAGACCACCTCGACCATCAACCTGGGCGCCGCGCTCGCGGAGTACGGACGCCGGGTGCTGCTCGTCGACTTCGACCCGCAGGGCGCCCTCTCCGTCGGCCTCGGCGTCAATCCGATGGAGCTGGACCTGACGGTCTACAACCTGCTCATGGAGCGGGGCATGCAGGCCGACGAGGTGCTGCTGAAGACGGCCGTGCCCAACATGGACCTGCTGCCCAGCAACATCGACCTGTCCGCGGCCGAGGTCCAGCTCGTCAGCGAGGTGGCCCGCGAGTCCACCCTCCAGCGGGCGCTCAAGCCGCTGATGGCCGACTACGACTACATCGTCATCGACTGTCAGCCCTCGCTCGGTCTGCTCACCGTCAACGCCCTGACGGCGGCTCACAAGGTGATCGTCCCCCTGGAGTGCGAATTCTTCGCGCTGCGCGGTGTGGCCCTGCTCACCGAGACGATCGAGAAGGTCCAGGAGCGGCTCAACCCCGAGCTGGAGCTGGACGGCATCCTCGCCACGATGTACGACTCGCGGACCGTGCACAGCCGCGAGGTCCTCGCGCGCGTCGTCGAGGCGTTCGACGATCACGTCTACCACACCGTCATCGGCCGTACGGTGCGCTTCCCCGAGACCACGGTCGCGGGCGAGCCCATCACCACGTACGCGTCGAACTCCGTCGGTGCCGCCGCCTACCGTCAGCTCGCCAGGGAGGTGCTCGCCCGGTGTCACGCCGAGTGAGTCTGCCCGGCGCCGACGAACTGTTCCGCACCACCGGAGGGATGGGGCTCCAGTCCTCCTCCCCCCGTCGGCAGGCGAGCGGCGAGGCGCCCCCGCGGGTCCCCGGCCAGGCCGCCGAATCCGACTCCGCGCCCGAGCAGGGCGCCGGGGCCAATCCGGACGGACACGAGCGCGGTGGCCGCGGCGGAGCCGGTACGGACCGTGAGCAGCCCGACGGGCGGCGCTCCGCCGCCGCGGACCGGGACCGCCCCACGGGCGCCCGGCCGGCGGCCGCGCAGAGCGAGCCCGCCGCCTCCGCCCAGGGCCGCCGCCGGGGCCGGGGTGCGGGCCGCCGGCCCAGCGGCCGTGAGCGGCACGACGAGAAGATCACGGTCTATGTCTCCGCCGAGGAGCTGATGGACCTCGAACACGCCCGGCTGGTGCTGCGCGGCGAGCACGGACTCGCCGTCGACCGCGGCCGGATCGTGCGGGAGGCCGTCGCGGTCGTCCTCGCCGACCTGGAGTCGCGCGGCGACGCGAGCATTCTCGTACGGCGGCTGCGCGGGCGCTGAGCGGGTGTGCCCCGATAGCCTGGCCTGCCCCGTACGGGACGGCCCGTACCGGCTCCGGGGGTCCCCGTACCCACGCGTCGTGCCGGGCTCCCGTGCCCGGTCCGTCAGGGCCGCCCCTCCCCAGCACCATGGACCCCGATCGATGCCGACACACCCGCCCGCCCGCCGAACCCTCGGCCACGGCGCGGCCCGGCCACCGCAGGAACCGCCACCGGCACCACGGGCACCGCAGCCCCCGGCCGATGCCGCGGGCGAGGGCGGCACAGCCCCCGCCGACGCCCGGTTCACCGTCCGGCTCGCCAACTTCGAGGGCCCGTTCGACCTGCTCCTCCAGCTGATCGCCAAGCACAAGCTGGACGTCACCGAGGTCGCCCTGTCGAAGGTCACCGACGAGTTCATGGCACACATCCGGGCCATGGGCCCGGACTGGGACCTGGACCAGACCACCGAGTTCCTCGTCGTCGCGGCGACGCTCCTGGACCTCAAGGCCGCCCGGCTGCTGCCCGTCGCCCAGGTCGAGGACGAGGCGGACCTCGCACTGCTGGAGGCCCGGGACCTGCTGTTCGCCCGGCTGTTGCAGTACCGGGCGTACAAACGCATCGCGGAGATCTTCAGCGGGCGGCTGGCGGCGGAGGCCCGCCGGTACGCCCGCACCGTCGGCCTCGAACCGCACCACGCCGAGCTGCTCCCCGAGGTCGTCCTCGGTATCGGCGCGCACGGCCTCGCCGAGCTCGCCGCGAAGGCGATGCGGCCCAAGCCGCGGCCCGAGGTGTACGTCGACCACATCCACGCGCCGCTGGTCAGCGTCCGCGAGCAGGCCGACGTCGTCGTGGCCCGGCTGCGGGACGCGGGCGAGGCGAGCTTCGGACAGCTCACCGCGGACGCCCCGGACACCCTGACGGTCGTGGCGCGCTTCCTGGCGCTGCTGGAGCTCTACCGCGAGCGGGTGGTCGTCCTGGACCAGGAGCAGGCGCTGGGCGCGCTGACGGTCCGCTGGACGGGCGCGGCGGACGCCCGGCCGGTGGTGACGGACGAGTTCGACCGCGAGCCGGGCGAGGACCCCGGGGAAGGCCCGCAGCAGGAGCAGGAGGAGACGGCATGAGCGACGAGGCACACGGACACGAGGACGCGCCCGCGGGGCCGCGGAGGGCGACGGCGGTCGCGGACCTGCCCCTGGGGCCCGCCCTGGAGGCGGTGCTGATGGTCGTCGACGAGCCGGCCACCGAGGAGCACCTCGCCAGGATCCTGGAGCGGCCCCGCCGCGAGGTCGCGCAGGCGCTGCGCGAGCTCTCCGAGGAGTACACCGCGCAGGGGCGCGGCTTCGACCTGCGGATGGTGGCCGGCGGCTGGCGCTTCTTCACCCGTCCCGCGTACGCCGACGCCGTCGAGTGCTTCGTCCTCGACGGCCAGCAGGCCCGGCTGACACAGGCCGCGCTGGAGACCCTGGCCGTGGTCGCGTACCGTCAACCGGTCAGCCGATCGAGGGTCTCCGCCGTTCGTGGAGTGAACTGCGACGGCGTGATGCGCACCCTCCTCCAGCGGGGTCTGGTGGAGGAGACGGGGACGGAACCCGAAACAGGTGCGATCCTGTACAGGACGACGAATTACTTTCTGGAGCGAATGGGCCTGCGTGGCCTGGACGAGCTCCCGGAGCTAGCGCCCTTCCTCCCCGAGGCGGAAGCGATCGAGGGCGACACTCAGGAAGGTGTGCCGTCGTTCGATCCGGACGCACCGGACACCGACGCAGACGACAAGACGGAACTTTGATGCGAAGCAGCGGCAGGAACAGCGGAAGCGGCAACCGGGACGACCGGGGCGCACGAGGCGGGTCCCCCCGGCCGGCGTCCGGGGGCGGACGCTCCGGTGGCGGGCGCCCCGAGGGCGGTCGCTCCGGCGGCGGTCGCCCTGAGGGCGGTCGCTCCGGCGGCGGCTACGGCGGTGGCGGTCGTTCCGGCGGCGGGCGCCCCGAGGGTGGTCGCTCCGGCGGCGGCTACGGCGGCGGTCGCCCCGACGGCGGGCGTTCCGAAGGCGGGCGTTCCGAAGGCGGTCGTTACGACGGCGGCCGCTCCGGGGGCCAGCGCGACGACCGGCCGCAGGAGCGTCCGCGCCGTCCCCGCCCGGAGGAGCGCCGCTACGACGTGGGCCCCGACGCCGAGCGCACCCGCGGCGGCGCCACCAGCGGCCGCACCAGCGGTCCCACCAGCAGCGGCCGCGGCGCGTCGGCCCGCGGCGGCGCCAAGGGCGGCCCCCGCAGGAGCCCCACCGCCGGTGCCGGCGGCCGGACCAGCGGGCCCGCCCGCGGTCACTCCGTCCCGGCCCGCCCGCGCGAGCTCGACGCCAAGATCGAGGAGCGCAACCGGGAGCGGCACAACAAGCCGCAGGTCAAGACCCCCAAGACGTTCCCCGGTGCCGAGCAGGAGGGTGAGCGTCTGCAGAAGGTGCTCGCCCGTGCCGGCATGGGCTCCAGGCGCGCCTGCGAGGAGCTCATCGAGCAGTCCCGGGTCGAGGTCAACGGCGAGATCGTGATCGAGCAGGGCCTGCGCGTGGACCCGGAGAAGGACGAGATCAAGGTCGACGGCCTGACCGTCGCCACCCAGTCCTACCTCTTCTTCGCGCTCAACAAGCCGGCCGGCGTCGTCTCCACCATGGAGGACCCCGACGGCCGCCAGTGCCTCGGCGACTACGTCACCAACCGCGAGACCCGGCTCTTCCACGTCGGCCGTCTCGACACGGAGACCGAGGGCATCATCCTGCTCACCAACCACGGTGAGCTGGCCCACCGCCTCACCCACCCGAAGTACGGCGTCCAGAAGACCTACCTCGCCGCCATCACCGGCCCGCTGCCGCGTGACATCGGCAAGCAGCTCAAGAGCGGCATCCAGCTGGAGGACGGCTGGGCCCGCGCCGACAACTTCCGGGTGATCCAGCAGACCGGCAAGAACTACCTGGTCGAGGTCACCCTCCACGAGGGCCGCAAGCACATCGTGCGCCGCATGCTCGCCGAGGCGGGCTTCCCGGTCGAGAAGCTGGTCCGCACCAGCTTCGGCCCGATCCCCCTCGGCGACCAGAAGTCCGGCTGGCTGCGCCGTCTGACCAACACCGAGGTCGGCATGCTCATGCGCGAGGTCGACCTCTAGGCCTGGCGGCTCTGCTGGACGTCTGGCCGCCTGCGGCGCGTCCTCAAACGCCGGACGGGCTTGATGTGGCCGAGCTCGCCACATCAAGCCCGTCCGGCGTTCGAGACGGCCCCGCGGTGGTCACCCCACCACCCCGGCCGAGGCGCGGCGCACGCGGACGAGGAAGTCCTCGACGCGGGCGCGGTCCGGCTCGGGCGGCAGCGGGGTCCGGTCCGTCGCGGCATCGGTCTCGGCCCGCAGCCGGTCCATCCAGGCCGCGACCTCCGGCCACCCCACCTCTCCGCGCCTGACGGCCAGCAGCCGCTCGCGCTCCTCGCCCACATCGAGGGTCAGCACGCCCGTACGCAGCAGATCGCGCCCGCTCGTCAGGAGGCGAAGCAGATGCATGGCGTGCTTCCAGCGGGGCGCGCCGTGGGTGCGCAGATCGGCATCGATCTTGCGGCGCTGGGCGGTGGCGTAGCCGGTGAAGGACTGGTGGGCCCGGCGGGAGAGGAACGCCTCCCGCAGCGACAGCAGCTCGCGGCCGGTGTCGTCGACGCGCTCGACGAGCGGCGAGTGCAGGCACTCCAGGACGTTGGGGTTGGCGCGCAGCGCCAGCTCGCAGAACCGCTCCAGCTCCCAGGAGAACTGCTCCTCGGCCGGCCCGTCGACGTGCGTCGGCGGCTTGTCGAAGCGCCAGAAGAGCGGTGCCGGCGCGGCGTACACCCCACGCCGGTCGGTGTCGCTGGCCGCCGTCGCCAGCCCGAAGGCGCGCGAGCCCGTCACACAGGCGTAGACCGTGTGCCGGGCGACGAGCCCGTGCCCTTCCGTGACGGACGGGTCGACGGTGGCCGAGGCTTCGGGGGAGGGGCGCATGGCCGCGATTGTTCCCCGGCCCGCCCCTGCGTGTCACCGTGATTTCGACGGTCTACGACCACACCTCGAGGCCCAGCGCCTTGCCCTCCTCGTCGCGCCGGACCTCCATCATCCCCTCGACCGCGTCGCGGCTGATCCGGCCGTACACGTGCGGGAAGAGCGTCTGCGCCGGCACCCCGGGCGGCGGCGTCGGGTCCGCCGCCTCCCAGCGGACCATGACGTCCAGCTTGTGCTCGTCGATCAGCAGCACCATCAGCGGACCGGTGGTCTCGCGGTAGAAGGCGGACGCCACGGCGAGCGTCGTCTCCTCGTCCGGGGAGCAGTGCACGAAGCCGTCGGTCGCCAGCGAGGCGGGGGAGTAGGGGCGGTCGGGCACGGCCAGCCAGTCGTCCAGGGGAACCAAGTGGAAGATCATGGACATGTTCTACCCGACGCGGGCGCGCCCGTCCCGGAGGGCGGTCGCCGGGAACGGGCCGCCGCACGGCTGGCTAGGGTGGGCGGACACGCATGATCCACGTACGAACCACGCGAACGCACACCACCGCGGCCGCCCTCCGCAAGGACATCGCCCAGTGAGAACCGCCCTCGTCATCGGCACCGGACTGATCGGCACCTCCGCCGCGCTCGCCCTCGCGGGCCGCGGGGTCCAGGTGCATCTCATGGACCACGACCCCGCCCAGGCCCGGACGGCCGCCGCCCTCGGCGCCGGTACGGACGAGGCGCCCGAGGGGGCCGTCGACCTCGTCATCGTGGCCGTACCGCCCGCGTACGTCGCGAACACCCTCGCCGAGGCGATCCGGGGCGGGCTCGCCCGCGGCTACCTCGACGTCGCCAGCGTCAAGGGCGGCCCGCGCCGTGAACTGGAGGCGCTCGGCTGCGACCTCACCGGCTACCTCGGCACGCACCCGATGGCCGGCCGGGAGCGCTCCGGCCCGCTGGCGGCCACCGCCGACCTCTTCGAGGGCCGCCCCTGGGTGCTCACCCCCACCCGGGACACCGACACCGAGGTCCTCAACCTCGCCCTCGAGCTCGTCGCACTGTGCCGCGCGGTCCCCGTCGTCATGGACGCCGACGCCCACGACCGGGCCGTCGCGCTCGTCTCGCACACCCCGCAGCTGCTCTCCAGCATGGTCGCGGCCCGGCTGCGGGACGCGGACGAGACGGCCGTGCGCCTGTGCGGGCAGGGCATCCGTGATGTGACCCGGATCGCGGCCTCGGACCCCCGGATGTGGATCGACATCCTCTCCGCCAACCCCGGCCCGGTCGCCGACGTCCTCGCGGCCGTGGCCGGTGACCTCGACGAGACGGTACGGGCCCTGCGCGCCCTGCAGTCCGCCGAGGAGGACAAGCGCGACGAGGGCGCGGCCGGCATCGAGGACGTCCTGCGGCGCGGCAACGCCGGCCGCTCCCGGGTCCCCGGCAAGCACGGCGCCGCCCCGGCCGCGTACGAGACGGTGACCGTGCTCATCGGCGACCAGCCGGGCGAGCTGGCCCGGATCTTCGCGGACGCGGGCCGTGAGGGCGTCAACATCGAGGACGTCCGGATCGAGCACGCCACCGGTCAGCAGGCGGGTCTGATCCAGCTGATGGTCGAGCCGACCATGGCTCCGGGCCTCACGGCGGCGCTGCGGGAGCGGGGCTGGTCGATCCGGCAGTAGGGCCGCCGCCCGTCGGCAGGGGCCCTACGGCGGGGGCCGGAGACCATCGGCTGCGCGGGGCGGTCCGGGGAGCCAGTAACCTTGACCGGAGGCTCTCTCGGGCCCGTACCGCAAAAATTTTCCCGCCCTGTGCTTGAGGAAGGTGTCTGACACCGTGGAAACCGCCGCCCGGACCGTACCGGCAGCAGTGATTGTCGGCATCGACGGCCCCTCCGGCACGGGCAAGTCCAGCACCTCCAAGGCCGTGGCCGCCAAGCTCGGGCTGCGCTACCTGGACACCGGCGCCCAGTACCGGGCGATCACCTGGTGGATGCTGAACAACGGCATCGACGTGAACGACGCCGAGGCCGTCGCCGACGCCGCCGGCAAGCCCGAGATCATCTCCGGCACCGACCCCTCGGCGCCGACCATCACGGTCGACGGGGCCGACGCGGCCGCGCCCATCCGCACCCAGGCGGTCACCGCCGCGGTCAGCGCCGTCAGCGCGGTGCCCGAGGTGCGGACCCGGCTGACCGAGCTGCAGCGCGCGATCGCCGCCGAGGCGCCGCACGGCATCGTGGTCGAGGGCCGCGACGTCGGCACCACCGTGCTGCCGGACGCCGACCTCAAGATCTTCCTCACCGCCTCCGCCGAGGCCCGCGCCGCCCGCCGCAGCGGCGAGCTGAAGGGCAAGGAGGCCACCGACCTGGCCGCCACCCAGGCCGCCCTGATCAAGCGGGACGCCGCCGACTCGGGCCGCAAGACCTCGCCGCTGGCGAAGGCGGCCGACGCCGTCGAGGTGGACACCACCGAGCTGACTCTCGACCAGGTCATCGAGTGCGTCGTCACCCTGGTCGAGGAGAAGCGGGCGGCCGCGTGACGGGTTCGGTGACGGGCTCCGAGCCCGGTGCCGCCGTCGGCCGGCGGATCGGCATCGGGCTCATGTACGGGCTGTGGAAGCCGCGTGTGCTGGGTGCCTGGCGGGTGCCCGCCGCGGGGCCCGTCGTGCTGGCCGTCAACCACTCCCACAACATCGACGGTCCGATGGTGATGGGCACCGCGCCCCGGCCGGTGCACTTCCTGATCAAGCGGGAGGCGTTCGTCGGCCCGCTGGACCCGTTCCTGCGCGGGATCGGCCAGCTGAAGGTGGACCGGACGACGGCCGACCGGGCCGCGATCACCGACGCGCTGGGCGTGCTGGAGCGCGGCGGCGTGCTGGGGATCTTCCCCGAGGGCACCCGGGGCGAGGGCGACTTCGCGTCGCTGCGCGCCGGGCTCGCCTATTTCGCGGTGCGCTCCGGCGCACCGATCGTGCCGGTCGCGGTGCTGGGCAGCGCCGAGCGGCGCGGCCGGGCGATACCGGGCCTGCCGCCGCTGCGCAGCCGCGTCGACGTGGTCTTCGGTGACCCCTTCGAGGCGGGCGACGGCAGCGGCAGGCGCACCCGCGCGGCGCTGGACGCGGCGACGACCCGCATCCAGGGGCGGCTCGCCGCACACCTGGCGGACGCCAAGCGGCTGACCGGCCGCAGCAACGACGAGACTTGAGTAGCGGGACCGCACAGGCGGTCCCGACCGATGACGAAGTACTCCGAAAGAAACAGGGAACGGACTTCATGAACGACCAGATCCACTCCGGCGACGAGCACGGTGAGCTTGGCGACGCCGAGTACGCGGAGTTCATGGAGCTCGCGGCCCAGGAAGGCTTCGACCCGGAGGACATCGAGGGCGAACTCGCCGCCGCCGGGCACGGGCCGCTGCCCCGCCTCGCCGTGGTCGGCCGCCCCAACGTCGGTAAGTCGACGCTGGTGAACCGCATCATCGGCCGCCGCGAGGCCGTCGTCCAGGACAAGCCCGGCGTCACCCGTGACCGTGTGACGTACGAGGCCGAATGGGCCGGCCGCCGCTTCAAGGTCGTCGACACCGGCGGCTGGGAGCAGGACGTGCTGGGCCTCGACGCCTCCGTCGCCGCCCAGGCCGAGTTCGCCATCGAGGCCGCCGACGCGGTGGTCTTCGTCGTGGACGCCACGGTCGGCGCGACCGACACCGACGAGGCCGTCGTCAAGCTGCTGCGCCGGGCCGGCAAGCCCGTCGTGCTCTGCGCCAACAAGGTCGACGGCCCGTCCGCCGAGGCCGACGCCGCGATGCTGTGGTCGCTGGGCCTCGGCGAGCCGCACCCGGTCTCCGCCCTGCACGGCCGCGGCACCGGCGACATGCTGGACGCCGTCCTCGAGGCGCTGCCCGAGGCCCCGGCCCAGACCTTCGGTGCCACGGTCGGCGGTCCGCGCCGGATCGCCCTGATCGGCCGCCCGAACGTCGGCAAGTCCTCGCTGCTGAACAAGGTGGCGGGCGAGGAGCGGGTCGTCGTCAACGAGCTGGCCGGCACCACCCGCGACCCGGTCGACGAGCTGATCGAGCTGGGCGGCGTGACCTGGAAGTTCGTGGACACCGCCGGCATCCGCCGCCGAGTCCACCTCCAGGAGGGCGCCGACTACTACGCCTCGCTGCGTACCGCGGCCGCCGTGGAGAAGGCCGAGGTCGCGGTCATCCTGATCGACGCGAGCGAGTCCATCAGCGTCCAGGACCAGCGGATCATCACGATGGCCGTCGACGCCGGCCGGGCGATGGTCGTGGCGTTCAACAAGTGGGACACGCTGGACGAGGAGCGCCGCTACTACCTCGAGCGCGAGATCGAGACCGAGCTCGGGCAGATCACGTGGGCCCCGCGGGTCAACGTCTCGGCGGCGACCGGTCGCCACATGGAGAAGCTCGTCCCGGCGATCGAGACCGCCCTGGCCGGGTGGGAGACGCGCATCCCGACCGGGCGGCTCAACGCCTTCCTCGGTGAGATCGTCGCCTCGCACCCGCACCCGATCCGTGGCGGCAAGCAGCCCCGCATCCTGTTCGGCACCCAGGCGGGCACCCGCCCGCCGCGGTTCGTGCTCTTCGCCTCCGGCTTCCTGGAGGCCGGCTACCGCCGCTTCATCGAGCGCCGTCTGCGCGAGGAGTTCGGCTTCGAGGGCACGCCGATCCACATCTCGGTCCGAGTGCGTGAGAAGCGCGGTCGTAACAAGTAACGCGAGCCGGGACCGGCCGGGGGTCCGGGGGTTGCCCCCGGGACGGCACGGTTCGGTACGGGTGCGTGAGAAGCGCGGTCGTAACAAGTAACGGCAAGTGGGGCGCGCTTCGCCTCGGACCCGGCCGGGACCCGGGCGAAGCGGTTCCGGACGGGCGCGCGAGCGGCCGTGCGAAGTGACCGGGGCGCGCGGTTCCGGCTAGAAGCCGCGCATCCGGTTGTCGCGTGGAGCGGGCGGCAGCGCGGCGGGCACCGGCCCGCCGCGCTGCCGCCCGTAGTACGAGTCCCAGGAACCGGTGTAGCCCGACTGCCCGGAGTACGACGACTGCCCGGACTGGCCCGGGGAGTTCTGCCCGCCGTACGCCCGGTGCTGGGCGCCGAAGCCCTTGAACCCCAGGTCCTCCTCGCCCGAGCGGTCGCCCGGGAGCGCCCGGAACGACCTGCGGTACTCGGAGTAGAGCGCGTCGTAGATCGGCGTGACCGAGACGGCGAGGGCGTCCGGGGCGGCGTCGCGGGGTGGCCGCATGCCGGGGATGTGGTTGTACGAGGTCCTGGATGCGGGATCGTATGTGTACACATCAGTGCCAACGACCCCGTGGCCCGTCGGATGCGGGCCCGACCGCGAATGGCCCGCCGGTACGTGGCGGGCGGGGTGCATTCCGCTGATCATGTGCCCGCGAGCGGCATCGCGGCCGCGACCAGCTGACCGCGCGCCGCGGCCCGGTCGAGCGCCTCGCGCAGCAGGTCCTCGCGCGGCTGCTGGCCGATCGTGCCGACCGGGGCCGCGAAGACCAGCACCCGCTGTGTCTTGTTGACGGCCGACCGCCACTCGGCGGCGACCTGCATCGCCTGGTGCGCCTGCCACCAGGCGGTGGGCGTGCCGCCGCCGGTGCCCGGCTGGAGGACCGCGTGCAGCTGGCCCATGGCCAGCAGTACCGACCAGCCCGGGGTGGGCGCCGGGACCTGGTCGACGGCGGCGACCGGTGTGAAGCCCTGCTCGATCAGCAGCGGCAGGAAGACGTCGACCGGCCCGTCCGTGCCGGGGCGGGCGATGGGGACGAGCGGCTCGACGACGAGCGCCGGCTGCAGCTCGCCGCCGATCAGGAGCAGCCCGCTGGTCACCCCCAGCTCGGCCTGGAGGGGGCTGTCGGGGGTGATCGGCGCCGGGGCGCTCTGCTCGTTCGCTGCGGTGATGGACCGCACCGCTCCCTGGAGCTGTTCCTCGGAGACGGGAACGACCTGGGAGGGGATGCAGGCGGCGTGCGCGAAGGCGAGCACGGCCGTCTCCTCGCCGACGAAGAGCACGGTGCTGGTGCGCTCCCGCTCGGTGTGGCCGGGGGTGCGGCAGGAGGTGCAGTCGTAGCTGCCCGGGGCACTGTCACCGCCGAGCAGTCGGGCGGCTTCTTCGTCACCGATCTCGGCACGTACGTCGTCGCTGACGTCGAGCATGCGCGGCACGGGGGGCTCCTCGGAACGTGGGTCGTCACGTGCCGGGCGGTTCCCGGCACGTAACGAGACAACGGGCGATCCCGGGCAGGGGTCACGCCCGGGCCGGGCCCCGGGACGGCTTTCGGGGAAGATCACCAAAAGTTCCCCGGATCCGCTACCGATTCCTCATCACTTCGAGAACGAGTTGGTGATCAGGGCCAACCTCGAAGCCCTCACCACGGTCTAACCTCTCAGTAGGCGGGCTGCTTGGTAACGTCCGCGGCAAACGGCTGCATACGGGGACGAATGCACATCTCATTCCTGATTCACAACGCGTACGGAATCGGTGGCACGATCCGCACCACGTACAACCTCGCGAGCACGCTCGCCGAGCAGCACGACGTGGAGATCGTCTCCGTCTTCCGTCATCGCGAGGAGCCCGTCTTCTCCCCCAGCGCGAAGGTGCGGCTGCGCCACCTGGTGGATCTGCGCAAGGGCAGTCCGGGCTACGAGGGCGACGACCCCGAGCAGGAGCGCCCCGCCTCCGTCTTCCCCGCCACCGAGGGCCGCTACAAGCAGTACAGCGCGCTCACCGACCGGCGGATAGCGGAGCACCTGGGGAGCCTCGACTGCGACGTCGTGGTCGGCACCCGCCCGGGCCTCAACGTGCACATCGCGCAGCAGGCCCGGCGCGGTCCGGTCCGCGTCGGCCAGGAGCATCTGACGCTGAGCACCCACACCCCGCAGCTCAAGCTGACCTTGCGCACGCACTACCCACGGCTCGACGCGGTCACCACCGTCACCGAGGCGGACGCCGCGACCTACCGCAAGCTGATGCGGCTGCCCGGCGTGCGCGTCGAGGCGGTGCCCAACAGCATCCCCGCCCCGGCCCTCGCCCCCGCGGACGGCAGCGCCAAGTGGGTGGTCGCCGCCGGCCGGCTCGCCCCCGCCAAGCGCTACGACGTGCTGATCCGCGCCTTCGAGAAGGTCGTCGCCGAGCGTCCCGACTGGCGGCTGCGGATCTACGGCGCCGGCGCGGAGCGCGCGAAGCTGCGCGCCCAGATCGACAAGCGCGGTCTGTACAACCACGTCTTCCTCATGGGCCCCGCCAATCCCCTGGACCCCGAGTGGGTCAAGGGCTCCATCGGCGCGGTGACCTCCAGCCTCGAATCCTTCGGCATGACCATCGTCGAGGCGATGCGCTGCGGGCTGCCCGTCGTCTCCACCGACTGCCCGCACGGGCCCGGCGAGATCATCAACAACGGGGTCGACGGTCTGCTGGTACCCACCGGCAAGGTCGACAAGATAGCCGCCGGGCTGCTGAAGCTGATCAACGACGACGAGCTGCGCCTGCGGATGGGCCGCGAGGCGCTCTCGAGCTCGGCCCGCTTCGACCCGGCCCGGGTCGCCGGGCGCTACGAAGAGCTCTTCACCGACCTGACCGGGCGCGGCGGCCTGCGCGGCTCGCTGCACCGCACCCGGGGCGCCCTGCTCAGCAGCGCGTTCCAGGCCAAGGACGCCAGTCGGTCCGCCCTGCGAAAGGTGCGTGCCTGATGACGTCTCCCGCCCAGCCCGCCGGCGCGTCCGACGCGGCCGGTTCCGGGCAGCCCCACCCGACCGACACTCCCGAGGAGCCCGCCACCGTGTCTGCCCCTCCCCTGGCCTTCGGCATGGGCAACAACCCCACCGCCGACTGCATCGCGGACTCCGCGGGCGGACTCACCTTCGACCTCGACGCCCCCGAGCGCACCGACGCCTCGGACCACTGGTCCGCCGCGCTCGTCCTGCGCCGCCGGGCCGGCGGCGCGGGGGACGGGGGCGAAGAGGCGGAAGAGGTCCGCCTTCCGCTGACCCCCAACGGCGACGGCCGGCTGCGCGCGGTGCTGCCCAGCACCGTCGCGCTGCCCGAGGGCCGCTGGGACGTCCACGTCGCCCAGGGCGACGAGGTCCCGGTGCGGCTCGTGCCCGGTCTGCTCGATCTGCGCTCGCTGGTCGACCGCAGACCCGGCCCCAGCACCTCGCCGCTCGCCGTCCGCATCCCGTACGCGACCAAGCACGGCAACCTCTCGCTGCGCAGCTGGCTGCGCGGCCCCCACGCCGAGGCCGGGGACATCCTCCTCGACGACGACGGCCTGACCGTGCACGGCGTCCTCTACCGGGTCGAGGACCCCGAGGCATGGCTCGCCGACGCGGTGGTGGAGGCCCGCTGCCGCCGCGACGCCGAGCTGGTCGTCACCGCCCCGCTCACCGCCGACGGCCCGGACTTCACCTTCACCCTGCCCTACGCGGAACCGGCCGCCGAGTGGCGGGGCGGCCCGGACGTCTGGGATCTGACGCTGCGCCGCCCGGACGGCACGGACCCGGTCCGGATCGCCCGCATCCTGGACGACGTCGTCGACAAGCAGCAGATTTTTGCTTATCCGCCGCGCGCGATCGACACCCCCTACGCGGCTGCCCAGGCCGGCCCGTATTACACCGCCGACAACGACCTTTCGGTCCGGATCGACGAGCGGCCCCCGGCCGCCCGGTAGTCCTGTCGGCACCCCGGGGCCTTCGACCGTGAAGGAGGGCCGTCGAGGACAGTAGCTGTCCTCGACGGCTGGCAGACTCGGTCACATGTTGGAGACCTCGGCACGACTGCTGCGCCTGCTGTCCCTCTTGCAGGCCCACCGCGACTGGTCCGGCCCGGACCTCGCCGAGCGGCTCGGGGTGACGCCCCGCACGGTGCGGCGGGACGTCGACCGGCTGCGCGAGCTGGGCTACCCGGTGCACTCCGCGCCCGGCACCGCCGGCGGCTACCAGCTGGGCCCCGGCGCCCAGCTGCCGCCGCTGCTGCTGGACGACGAGGAGGCCGTGGCCGTCGCGGTGGGACTGCGGACGGCGGCGAGCGGCGGCGTCGAAGGCATAGAGGAGACGTCCGTACGGGCGCTCGCCAAACTCGAACAGGTCCTGCCCGAACGGCTGCGGCGCCGGGTGAGCGCCCTGAACGCCTTCACCGTGCCGATGCCCGTCGGCCCCGGCCGGCCCGCCGTCGACGCGGAGGTCCTCACCGAGCTCGCCCACGCCTGCCGGGACAGCCACCGACTGCGCTTCGACTACCGCGACCACGGGGGCGGCGCCACCCGGCGGACCGTCGAGCCGCACCGGCTGGTGTACGCCCAGCGCCGCTGGTACCTCGTCGCGTGGGACACAGACCGCGCGGACTGGCGGACCTTCCGCGCCGACCGCATCACCCCCACGCCGCCGCACGGACCGCGCTGCGCCCCCCGGCAACCGCCCGCCGAGGACCTGGCCGCGTACGTCTCCCGGGGCGTCTCCACCAACGTCTACGCCGAGCAGGCCACCGTGCTGCTGCGGGTACCCCTCGAGGAGGCGGCACAGCGCGTCTCGCCCATGGCCGGGGTGCTGGAGGCGGTCGACGAGCACAGCTGTCTGCTGCGTACGGGTGCGCACACCCTCGATGTGATGGTCGTTCACATCGTGCTCATGG
Source organism: Streptomyces netropsis (assembly GCF_014203545.1). Lineage (GTDB taxonomy): Bacteria > Actinomycetota > Actinomycetes > Streptomycetales > Streptomycetaceae > Streptomyces > Streptomyces netropsis. The sequence goes on along the minus strand of NZ_JACHJG010000004.1, from coordinate 488,175 downwards.
GCTTCGACTTCGAGGTACGCGAACCCGAGGAGCTGAACGACCGCATACGGGAGGTCAGGGACCGGCTCGGTCGGGCTCTACCGGAGGCGAAGGCTCAGCCAGCTGCGCCACCTCCGGATGGTGATGGTCGAAGGCCGGTGACTCGGAGCGGATCCGGGGCAGGGTGAGGAAGTTGTGCCGGGGCGGCGGGCAGGAAGTCGCCCACTCCAGCGAACGCCCGTAGCCCCAGGGGTCCTCGATCTCCACCTTCGGAGCGTACTTCGCGGTCTTCCAGACGTTGTAGAGGAACGGCAACGTCGACAGCCCGAGCAGGAACGCGCCGATCGAGGACACCGTGTTGAGCGCGGTGAAGCCGTCGGCCGCGAGGTAGTCCGCGTACCGCCGGGGCATGCCCTCGGCGCCCAGCCAGTGCTGGACCAGGAACGTGAGGTGGAAGCCGACGAACAGGGTCCAGAAGTGGATCTGCGCCAGCCGCTCCTCCAGCATCTTCCCCGTGAACTTCGGCCACCAGAAGTAGAAGCCCGCGAACATCGCGAAGACGACCGTCCCGAACACCACGTAGTGGAAGTGCGCGACCACGAAGTACGAGTCCGTGACCTGGAAGTCCAGCGGTGGCGAGGCCAGGATCACCCCGGTGAGTCCGCCGAAGAGGAAGCTCACCAGGAAGCCGGTCGCCCACAGCATCGGCGCCTCGAAGGACAGCGACCCCTGCCACATCGTGCCGATCCAGTTGAAGAACTTCACCCCGGTCGGCACGGCGATGAGGAAGGACATGAAGGAGAAGAAGGGCAGCAGCACCGCGCCCGTCGCGAACATGTGGTGGGCCCAGACCACCACCGACAGGGCGGTGATCGCCATGGTCGCGCCGATCAGCATCACATAGCCGAAGATCGGCTTGCGGGAGAAGACCGGGATGATCTCCGTGATGATGCCGAAGAACGGCAGCGCGATGATGTAGACCTCCGGGTGGCCGAAGAACCAGAACAGGTGCTGCCACAGCAGCGTCCCGCCGTTCTGCGCCTCGAAGACCATCGAGCCGAACCGCCGGTCCGCCTCCAGGCAGAGCAGCGCCGCGGCGAGCACGGGGAAGGCCATGATGATCAGGATCGAGGTGAACAGCACGTTCCAGGTGAAGACCGGCATCCGGAACATCGTCATCCCCGGGGCGCGCATCCCGATGATGGTGGTGATGAAGTTCACCGCGCCGAGGATCGTGCCGAAACCGGAGAGCGCCAGTCCCATGATCCACATGTCCGTGCCGACACCCGGCGAGCGGACCATGCTGTTGAGCGGCGCGTAGCCGGTCCAGCCGAAGGTCGCGCCGCCCTGCGGGGACAGCAGCGCGGCCACCACGATCAGACCGCCGAAGAGATACAGCCAGTACGCGAACATGTTGAGCCGCGGGAACGCCACGTCCGGGGCGCCGATCTGCAGCGGCATGATCGCGTTGGCGAAGCCCGCGAAGGCCGGTGTCGCGAACAACAGCAGCATGATCGTGCCGTGCGCGGTGAACGCCTCGTTGAACTGCTCGTTGCTGATCAGCTGCAGCCCGGGGCGGGCCAGTTCGGCGCGCATCAGCATGGCCAGCAGTCCGCCCGCGAGGAAGAAGGCGAACGAGGTGATCAGATAGAGATGCCCGATCTTCTTGTGGTCCGTGGTCGACAGCCAGTCGACGACGATCCGCCCGCGGTGCCGCTCCCGGACCTGCCCGGCGGACGCCTGTGCGGTGTCGGTCCCCATCCGCGTACCCCTTCGCTTCAGCTCACACGGGCCCTCGGGCACCCGTCATGATGCTCGTCACGGGGGCGGGGCGCGAGGGTGCCTCACGCGTCCGGCGTGTCGGTCGGCCACCGTCCGGCCGTCTCCGTCGGGCCCCGGGCGAGGTGGCGGAGGGCCGCGAACGGCCCCGGCCGGGCCGGGCGGGAGACCTCTCAAACACGTGCCCGGGACTCGTGTGCCCGACAGGCGGAATTCTTCCTTCCGTTCGACGCGGGCCCGCACTTCCGAAGGCCGGGAATTACCCCGGGGTAATGACTTCGAAGCGCCTTTCCGGTGAAAGTTCCACCGTCCCGGGGGGCGTTTCGGGAGGCGTTCGGAAAAGGCCTGGTGAATTCCCCTCGGAAGTCGCCGGAAGGCCTGGTGCGGGAGATGAGAAGGCCCGTACGAGTGACCTGCGTTACGGCAAACCGGCGCGAGTTTTCTGTAACAGAAGTGTGACCAGTGGCGGACGTGGGGCGGATGTGGTCATGGCACGCCCCGCCTTCCACCGGTCCCGCCCGGCCGCCTACGGTGGCTGTCATGGCACCTCTACCGAACCTTCCGACGGACCCCGACGACGCCCCCGAGGCGTACGTGGGACTCGACGCCACGGCTGCCGCCGACCGGGCGCGGGAACGCGGCTGGGCGACCGTCCGGGCGCTGCCGCCCGGCGCGATCATCACCATGGAGTACCAGGTGGGCCGGCTCAACTTCGAGGTCGAGGGCGACACCGTACGGCGCTGCTGGAAGGGCTGACCGGGTCCGGCGGACCCGCGCGTGCCGCCGCATGCGGATCGGCCCCGGAAGCTCTCATGCAGATCGGCCCCGGAAGCTCGGTGAGAGCTTCCGGGGCCGATCCGTACGGCGCGTCGTTCCGGCGCGGGGGAGTGGTGCGTACCGCCCCGCGCTCGGTGGTCCGGTCAGCCGCCGACGGTGCGGCCGCGGCCCGTGGCCGGGAGCACCGGCGAGGTGCGCGGCGCCCGGTCGGAGTGCGGCGGGCGGCGGCTGCCGGTCGGGGTGACCGGCGTCCGCTCGGAGCGGGTCGTGTGCGGCCGGGGCGACAGGTGGGGCCTGCCGTCGGGCACGCGCGCACCGGCGCGGCTTCCGGCGCCCACCGGCTCGCGGGCGGGCAGTTCGTCGTCGACCGGGGTGCGCGGGCCGCCCAGGGCGATCGGCGCGACGGGGGCCGGTACGAGAGCGGTGCGCTCGCGCAGCCGGTGCCAGATGCCCAGCAGCCACGCCTCGGCGACCGCCATCGGCGCCTCGAACCACGGCAGGGAGAGCAGCACCAGCAGTCCGGCGCTCCAGCCGAGCGTCACATCGCTGATCCAGTGGGTGCCCAGGTACACGGTCGTCATGCCGACCCCGAGCGCGAGGAGCGCGGCGCTGACGGAGGCGACCCGGCGGCTGCGCGGCGTGGTGGCCAGATAGGCGAGGACGCCCCAGGTCACCACCGCGTTCGCGGTGTGGCCGGAGGGGAATATGTCGCCGCCGGCGAACATCTCGTTGGAGCCGATCGAGGTGGCGTAGTGCGGGCCGAGCCGGCCCATGCCGATCTTCGCGGCGCCCACGGTGGCGTTGAGCAGCAGCAGCGAGGTGCCCAGCACCAGCAGCGGACGCAGGGTCTTCTGCCGGTAGGTGCACCAGCCCAGCCAGGCGGCCACCGCGACCGCGGTCGGGCCGCGCTGGCCCAGGACCACGAAGTAGTCGAGGAAGGTGTGGATCTCCGGCCACTGCTTGTACGGCCGGAAGAGCATGACCTGCCAGTCGAAGCGCACGGGCCAGGACGTGGTGAGCACGCCGACCACGATCGCCACGTAGACCGTGAGGGTCGCCACGAAGATCCCCAGACGTGTCCGGGTCATCCGTGGTCGCACGGGTTCGGTGGGGTGCTCCTCCACGTGGGCGAGCTCGTCGTTGGTACGCACTCAATGGACGTTACATTGCGTGACGGGAGGCTTCGGCCGATCAGGCCTCATTGTGATGGCGATGTGATGTGGAATGCGTCTCAAGCCGGACCGTCATCACTTCGAGCAGACTTCGACCAGCGGGAATAAGAAACGCCTAAAGAATCCCCCGCCGGATGCCGTACGAGGTCCGCGATGCGTTAATTCTCTTTTGTGCGACACCGTTTATCAGTGCTTGGCCGAGGCGTTCCGCGCCGTTTCCCGCCGGTCCGGTCCGGCCCCCGAATCAACGATCATGGCGGGCCGGAGCCGTGCAGCCAGAACGCTCCGTAGAGCGCCGACACCAGCGCCACCACCGCGACCGTCCCCACCGCCCGGGCCGTCCGCAGCCGCGCGAGCGCCGCCGCGAGGGGCAGCAGCAGCGGGAAGGCGGGCATCATCAGGCGCGGCTTGGAGCCGAAGTACCCCTTGGCGGTCAGGGCGAGCAGCAGGACCACCCCGGCGTAGACGAGGAGCGGCAGCGGCTGGCGCTGCCGGACCCCCGCCACGTACAGCCGGATCACCAGGGCGACGCCGATCAGCAGGCCGACCCCGGCGGGCCAGGCGGAGCCCGTGAGGCGCCCGGCGATGAAGGAACCGAAGGCCAGCCCCCCGTCGAAGCCGTTGCCCCAGCCGCCCTGCACGTCCAGATAGCCGGTCACGCTCCCGGTCCGCACGCCGACCCAGGCGAAGTACGCGAGCCAGCCGAGCGGAGCGAGCACCACCCCGAGCGCCATCCGGGCGAGCGGCTCCTTCCCGCCCGTGCGGCGTGCCCGCAGCAGCGTCACCGCCGCTGTGATCCACACGGCCGCGACGACCGCCGCCCCCACCGGCCGGGTCAGCCCGGCCAGTGCCGCGAGTGAACCCGCCCACACCCACCGCCCGGTCAGCACGCAGTACACGCTCCACGCGGCCAGCGCCGTGAAGAGCGACTCGGAGTAGGCCATCGACTGCACGATGCCGACCGGCAGCGCCGCCCACAGCGCGGCGAGCGCGATGCCGGTGCGCCGCCCGCCGACCCGGTCGCCGACCGCGAAGACCGCCCAGGCGGCGAAGAGCGAGGCGACGGCGCTGATCGCGAGCCCCGCGTCGGCGGCCGAGAGCGGGAAGACGGCGGACAGCGTCCGCTCCAGCCAGGGCAGCAGCGGGAAGAACGCCAGATCGGAGTGGACCTTGCCGCCACTGAGATGCAGCGTGTAGCCGTAGCCGTCCTCGGCTATCCGGGAGTACCAGAGGGAGTCCCAGCGGGCCGAGAGCAGCTGGTGCGGATCCTTGCCCGCGGCCCACCCCCACACCGCGAGCACCACGATTCCCAAGCACCGGATCCCCGCGTACACCAGCAGCGCGGGGGCGGCGTGCCGCAGCGCCGCGCGGGCGCCGGGAAGACGGCCCGTACCGGCGGCCGCGGGGGCGCCCGAGGTGGTGGGGGAAGCGAGATCGGTCACCGACCGATTGTCCAGCATGCACACCCGTGCCCCGGGCGGTCCGTCGTTCGACGTGAGCGAGGCCACGTATGACGGTCCGGGACTCGCGTACGCTGTCGACTCACTCGCCCAGGTCACCTGCGGGTCCACAGTCCCCCAAGGTCCGCGGTCGGCGGCGAGCGCGCATGACACGGAGGTGTGTGAATGTCCGGGACGACCACGGCCGGCCCCTCACGGGCGGCGGGCGTTCCCCGGCAGCGGTCCCGGTACGGCCAGCGGCAGCGGCCGCGCCGCGGGCACGGGCCGGGAGCCGGGGCGAGCCGCTGGACCGTGCTCGTCGTCCTGTGCGTCAGCCTGCTGCTGGTCGCCGTCGACGCGACCGTGCTGCACGTCGCCGTGCCGGCCGTCACCGAGGACCTGCGGCCCGGTGCGATCCAGCTGCTGTGGATCGTCGACGTCTACCCCCTCGTCTGCGCCTCGCTCCTCATCCTCTTCGGCACCCTCGGCGACCGGGTGGGCCGCCGCCGGGTGCTCCTCCTCGGCTACGGGCTCTTCGGCGTCGCCTCCGCGCTCGCCGCGGTCGCCACCACGCCGGAGGTGCTCATCGGGGCCCGGGCGCTGCTCGGCGTCGGCGGCGCGATGATCATGCCCGCGACGCTCTCGATCCTCCGGCAGGTCTTCCCCGACCGCCGGGAGCGGGCGCTGGCCATCGGCATCTGGAGCGCCGTGGCCGCCGTGGGCGCGGCCGCCGGCCCGCTGCTCGGCGGATTCCTCCTCGAACACTTCTGGTGGGGTTCGGTCTTCCTCATCAACATCCCGCTGATGGTGGTCAGCCTCCCCATCGGACGATGGCTGCTGCCCGAGTCGACCGGCGACCGCAACGGACCGTGGGACGTCCTCGGCGCGCTGATGGCCGCCTTCGGACTGTTCGGCGTGGTCCTCGGCGTGAAGCGGGCGGGCGGCGGCGAGTTGCTGAGCCTCGCCACCGTCGTGCCGACGGCCCTCGGCGTCGCCCTGCTGATCCTCTTCACCCGCCGGCAGCGGCGCCGCAAGCACCCCCTCGTCGACCTCAGCCTGTTCGCCCGGCCGGCCTTCGGCACCTCCGTGGGCTGCATCGTGCTGGCCATGCTGGCGCTGGTCGGCCTCGAGCTGATAGCCGCCCAGTACCTCCAGCTCGTCCTCGGCCTCACCCCGCTCGAAACCGGTCTGCGGCTGCTGCCGCTCACCCTCGCCGCGATGGCCTCGGGCCTCGCCGGCTCCCGCATGCTGCACCGCTTCGGCCCCCGCGCGATGGTGAGCCTTGGCTTCGTCCTGACCGCCGCGGCGGTCCTCTCCCTGACGCTGATGGGCCAGCACGACCGGCCCGGTGTCCTCGTCGCGGGCTTCGTCCTCCTCGGCTTCGGCCTGGAGACCACGCTCTTCGGGGCGTACGAGTCCATGCTCAGCGAGGCCGCCGCCGAGTCCGCGGGCGGCGCCGCCGCGATCGGCGAGACCTCCTACCAACTCGGCGCCGGCATCGGCATCGCCCTCCTGGGCACCGTCATGAACGCCGCCTACGCCCCCGGCGTCACCTCCGCCCCCGGTGTGCCGAGCGCGGCCGGTGCGGCCGCGAGCCACTCGCTCGGCGAGGCGTACGAGGTCGCGCACCGCCTCGGCGGCCCGGCCGGCGAGGCCCTGCGCACCGCCGCACGCGACTCCTTCGTCCACGGCCTGCACGTCACCCTCGTCGTCAGCGCCGGGCTGCTGCTCCTCGGCGCGCTCGCGGCGCTGCGCCTGCCGCGCGTCATGGAGTGCGGCGCGCCGTCCGGCGGGGGTTCGCCCTGTGACGCAGGCGACGGCGAGGCAGCGCCTCGCGACCGTGCCCCGGTGGGCGGGGCCACGGCGGGCTGACGGCGCACCGCGTGGCTCGGCCCACGAGGGTCTGGACGGCGGGGGTTACCCGGTCGTAGCGTCGGGGCGACTGGGATGATCACACCGCGGGCGGAGATCGCGTCCGTCCCGAGCCGGAGGCCGAGCATGTCCGTACGCACGCTGCCGTCGTTCGATCCGCGCGACCCGCTGGGCCTCGACGATCTGCTGACCGACGAGGACCTGGCCGTACGCGACACCGTCCGCCGGTGGGCCACCGACCGGGTGCTGCCCCACATCGCCGACTGGTACGAGCGCGGCGAACTGCCCGACATCCGTGAACTCGCCCGCGAGCTGGGTTCCCTCGGCGCCCTCGGCATGCAGCTCACCGGCTACGGCTGCGCGGGTGCCAGCGCCGTCCAGTACGGCCTCGCCTGCCTGGAGCTGGAGGCCGCCGACTCCGGCATCCGCTCGCTCGTCTCCGTCCAGGGCTCCCTCGCGATGTACGCCATCCACCGCTTCGGCTCCGAGGAGCAGAAGCGGCAGTGGCTGCCCGGCATGGCCGCCGGCGAGATCATCGGCTGCTTCGGGCTCACCGAACCCGACCACGGCTCGGACCCCGCGGGCATGCGCACCCACGCCAAGCGCGACGGCGACGACTGGGTGCTGACGGGCCGCAAAATGTGGATCACCAACGGCTCGGTGGCCGGGGTCGCGGTCGTCTGGGCACAGACCGACGACGGCATCCGCGGTTTCGTCGTCCCCACCGACCGTCCCGGCTTCTCCGCACCCGAGATCCGGCACAAGTGGTCGCTGCGCGCCTCCGTCACCAGCGAGCTCGTCCTCGACGAGGTACGGCTGCCCGCCGACGCGGTGCTCCCGGAGGTCACCGGGCTGCGCGGGCCGCTCAGCTGCCTCAGCCACGCCCGCTACGGCATCGTCTGGGGCTCGATGGGCGCCGCACGCGCGAGCTTCGAGTCGGCGCTCGACTACGCGAGGACCCGTGAGCAGTTCGGCAAGCCGATCGGCGGCTTCCAGCTCACCCAGGCCAAGCTCGCCGACATGGCCGTGGAGCTGCACAAGGGCATCCTGCTCGCCCACCATCTGGGGCGGCGGATGGACGCGGGGAAACTGCGGCCGGAGCAGGTCAGCTTCGGCAAGCTCAACAACGTGCGGGAGGCGATCGAGATCTGTCGTACGGCCCGTACGATCCTCGGCGCGAACGGGATCTCGCTGGAATACCCCGTGATGCGGCACGCCACGAACCTGGAATCGGTGCTCACCTACGAAGGCACCGTCGAGATGCACCAGCTCGTGCTGGGCAAGGCGCTCACCGGCCTCGACGCGTTCCGGTGAGCACCCACCCCCCTGTCGCTTCCGACCCCCGGACCCCCGGCTGGTAACCCCCCGACCGTGCTGGTTCTGGTTGCTGCGTCTTCCGGGGGGCGACCCCCGGACCCCCAGCCGGTAACCCCCGACCGCGCTAGTTCTGGTTGAAGAAGCCGCCGTTCGCGCGGCCCGTGTGCTCGCCGCTGACCACCTTGTAGTCGGCGGGGGTGAGCAGGAAGACGCGGTTGGCCACGCGCTCGATCGTGCCGCGCAGGCCGAAGGTCAGGCCGGCCGCGAAGTCCACGACGCGCTTGGCGTCGTTGGGCTCCATGCTGGTGAGGTTCACGATCACCGGGACACCCTCCCGGAACAGTTCGCCGATGCCACGGGCGTCCCGGAAGCCGTCCGGGGTGACCGTGGCGATGCGGGTGCCCTGCTCCTGCGCGGCCTCGTCGGTCACCAGCACCTTCGGGTTGGTCACCCAGGAGTCGCCGGGCACCGGTCCCTCGGCGTCGGCGTAGTCGTCGTCGTAGTAGCGCTCGTCATCGCTGTCGTCGACGAGGCCAAGCCAGGCACTCGCCTTGCGCACCGATCCCATGGACGCCTCCTCTCACACGCGGTGTGTTCCGCCCGCTCCTCTATGGTCGTCCATGATGCGGATGATGTGCCAAGTGGATAGCCGCCACACGTGGATTTCGTGACGCATCTGGTGCAAAGCGGTTGGCGATGCGTCAGAAACCCCGAGATGTCCGCCACAGGCGCTGGACCTGGGCATATGCGACGACGATCGGGGTGTGGGCCCCGGCTCGGCGCGTTCCTCCGGTCATTAGGATGCCCGGGTTGATCGGCACCACACACGGGGGCGGGATTTGTTCGGGATTATCAGGCCTTGCAGGCACCGGCTGTCCGAAGGGATGCGGGCCGAGTGGATGGCTCATCTCTGCGGACTGTGTCTCACCCTGAGGGGGGATCACGGTCAGTTCGCGCGAATAGCCACGAATTATGACGGGCTGATCATATCCGTCCTCGTCGAGGCGCAGTCGCCCCGTTCCGAAGGGGCGAACTCCTGGCGGCGTACGGCCGGGCCGTGTCCGCTGCGCGGCATGCGCACCGCGTCCGTGGCGAAGGGTGAGGGCGCGCGGCTGGCGGCCTCCGTCTCGCTCGTGCTGGCCTCGGCGAAGATGCGCGACCATGTCGCCGACGGTGACGGAATGTTGGCGCGGCGGCCGGTGGCGGCCGCGGCCCGCAAGGTCGCCGCCAAGTGGGACCGGGCGGGCGCGCGCACCGGTTCGGACCTGGGGTTCGACACCTCCGTGCTGGTCGAGGCCGTCGAGCGGCAGTCGGGGATCGAGGCACTGGCCGGAATCGGCACACCGCTGCTGGAGGTCACCGAGCCGACCGAGACGGCCACCGCCGCCGCCTTCGGGTACACGGCGGTGCTGGCCGGACGGCCGGAGAACCGGGCGCCGTTGGAGGAGGCGGGCCGGCTCTTCGGACGGCTCGCGCATCTGCTGGACGCCGTCGAGGACTTGGCCGAGGACGCCGAGGCCGGTGCGTGGAACCCGATCGCCGCGACGGGGACCGACCTCGCCGAGGCGCGGCGGCTGTGCGACGACGCCGCGCACGGGGTGCGGCTGGCGCTGCGCGAGGTCGAGTTCGGCAGCAAGGGGCAGGGCAGGCTCGCGCACCTGCTGCTGGTGCACGAGCTGGAACGCGCGGTCGACCGGGCGTTCGGCACGTCCGGCTGCGGACACCAGGAGCATCAAGGGGCCGAGGGGCACCAAGCGCACGAGGGGCACCAAGGCGCCTTCGGGCCGCCGCCGGTGATGCCGCCCGGCGCGCCGCCGGAGCCGCCGAGGCGGGGGAGGCGGCGCGGGCTGCTGGCCGGTTGTGCGGTCTGGTCCGCGCTCTTCTGCACGTGCCAGGTGTGCTGCAGCGGGGAGTACCACGACCCCTGGGACGGCGAGAAGCGCGAGGGTTGGTGCCACAAGTGCGACTGCGGTGACTGCGGCGACTGTGGCAATTGCTGTGACTGCTGTGACTGTTGCGGTAAGTGCTGTGAGGGATGCGACTGCGACTGCGGCTGTGACTGCTGACGCCACGTAGGTACGTGTGCCGGGCCGGAGGTGCCAGGACTCCGGCCCGGCGGGCGCGGCAGGGTGGAGCGGATCGTGCGAGGGGGAGGGGATGCGGCCGACGGCCGCGGACGTGAAGACGTGCTGAAACGGCGTGATGCGGGCGGGAGTGCCTCGGCTGCCCCGTCAACGCCGGTGGCCGCGCCATGACATGGCGGGCCGGCGTCGGGCGCCGGCGGGCGGAGTCAGCCCGAACAGGACGCCGACCACACCCGACCGAAGTCGATGTGGCCCCGCGTGACCAGCCGATGTCCTGAGTCCATGGGGTAAGTGGAACAGCCATCCGTTTCCGCGTCAATCCCGTACCGGTCGTCCGGTGAGATGCGGTGCTCAGAGTTCGGACAGGCTTGACAGCGAGCCGTGGCCCCGGAATAGCCTCAAGCCTTGGCCCGTGCTGAGGGGCGCGGCCAACTGTGAAGGCGCCACCGTCCCGTGTTCGATCTCTGCATCCACGGAGCCTGCGCATGCCCGCGTGCCCCCCGTACCCGGCCTCCCTCCCCGTCGACTCCCCGGTCGCCCCCGGCCTCGCCCCCTCCCTCGTCCTCGTCGGCGCGGGCCCGCGCGGCACCGGCCTCGTCGAGCGGCTCGCCGCCAACGCGCCCCGGCTCTTCGCGGGCGGGCGCCTCGACCTGCACCTCGTGGACCCGTACCCGCCCGGCGGCGGCCGGATCTGGCGGTCCGACCAGTCACCGCTGCTGTGGATGAACTCCCTCGCCGAGGACGTCACGATGTACACCGACGCGTCCGTGGAACGCGAGGGCCCGGTCGTGCCCGGCCCCTCGCTCGCCGAGTGGGCGGCCGGGATCCGCGACGGGGCCGAACACGCCCCGCTCGACGCCGAAACGGCGGCCGAGGCACGGGGGCTGACCGGACAGAGCTTCGCCAGTAGGCGGTTGCAGAGCGCCTATCTCGGCTGGGTGTACGAACGATCGGTGGCCGCCCTGCCGCCCGGGATCACCGTCCACGAGCACCGGCGACGAGCCGTACGCGTCTCCGGGCCGCGCGGCGGGCGGCAACGGGTGTGGCTGGAAGGGCAGGCCGAGCCGCTCGTCGCCGACCTGGTCGTGCTCGCCCTCGGCCATCTGACCGCCGAACCCGACGCCGAAGAGAGCACCCTCGCCGCCTTCGCCGCCACCCGTGGACTGACGTACCTGCCACCCGAGTTCACCGCCGACAGCGATCTGCGCGGTCTGCGCCCCGGCGAGCCGGTCATCGTCCGCGGCTTCGGCCTCGCCTTCTTCGACCTGATGGTCCTGCTGACCGAAGGGCGCGGCGGGCGCTACACGACGGATGCCGAAGGCACCGTGACGTACCACCCCTCCGGGCGCGAACCCGTCCTGCACGTCGGATCGCGCCGCGGCGTCCCGTACCGCTCGAAGATCGGCTACACCTGGCGGGGCGAGCGGCCCCCGCTGCCCCGCTTCCTCGGCCCCGCCGAGGTCGAGGAACTGCGCCCCCGGCCCGGGCCGCTCGACTTCCACCGCGACCTGTGGCCCCTGATCGACAAGGAGCTGGGCTTCGCCCACTACCACCGGCTGTTCACCGCCCACCCGGAGCGGACGGGCGTCGACTGGCCGGAGTTCGAGAAGAGGTACGCCGACCTCGACGCGGGCAGCGCCGAACTCCGGGCACTCGTCGCCTCCTGCGTCCCCGACCCCGCCGACCGGCTCGACCTGACCGCGCTCGACCACCCCCTGGACGGGGTGCGCTTCCCGGGCGCCGACTCCCTGCAGGACGGGCTGCGGGCCCACATCGAAGCCGACCTCGCCCGCCGCCACGACCCGCGCCACAGCCCCGACCTCGCCGTCTTCCTCGGTCTGCTCTCCGTCTACGGGCAGCTCGTCCGCCTCGGCGACACCGGCCCCCGGTGGCACGGCTTCTTCAGCTACCTGGCCTCCGGACCGCCCGGCCCCCGGCTGCGACAACTGCTCGCGCTCTCCCGCGCGGGCGTGGTGCGCTTCCTCGGCGCGGACACACGCGTCGAAACCGACGCCGTGCGCGGCCTCTTCCGGGCACGCGGGGCGAGCGCGCCCGGGCCGGGCGTCGAGGCCGCCGCGCTCGTCGAAGCCCGGCTGCCCGCGCCCACCGTCGCCCGCTCCCGCGATCCGCTGCTGCGCGGCCTGTACGGCGAGAGCGCCGTCACGCCCGCCGGGCTGCTCGCCGTCGACCCCGGCGACGCCCGCATCCTGGGCCGCGACGGCCGGCCGCACCCGCGCCGCTTCGCCCTCGGGCCGCACACCGACGCCCGCGCCTCCGGCGCCTTCGCCCGGCCCCGGAGCAACGCGCCCGCCTTCCGGCAGAACGACGCCCTCGCCCGCGCCGCCCTCACCTTCCTGCGCGGGCTCTCCTGTCGCGGCGTGCCAAGCGCCGGTGCCTGAACCTCCGCGACCCTCACCCACACCTACCCAGGGAACCCCCATGCCCGTACCCACCCGGCCCCTGCACCTGGCCGTCGCCATCGACCGGCCCGGCGTCTTCGACGCCGAGCCGTACGTCCGCGCGGCCCGTCTCGCCGAGCGCGGCCGACTCGACTTCGTCACCCTCGGCGACGGCTTCACCCCGCCCCGGCGGGGGCAGGGCCGCCCCGACGCCCTCGCCACGCTGTCCCGGGTCGCGCCCGCCACCCGGCGGATCGGGCTGGTGCCCACCGTCACCACCACCTACACCGAGCCCTTCCACGTCTCCTCCGCCGTCGCCACCCTGGACTGGGTGAGCCGGGGCCGGGCGGGCTGGTCCGTCGGGGTCTCCGCGACCCCGGCCGAGGCACGGCACTTCGGCCCCCGGCCCGCCCTGCCCGCCGCGGAGCTGTGGCGGGAGGCGGAGGCGGTCACCGATGTCGTCGCCCGGCTCTGGGACAGCTGGGAGGACGGCGCGGAGATCCGCGACGTGGCGACCGGACGGTTCATCGACCGCGACAAGCTGCACCACGTCGACTTCGAAAGCCCCCGCTTCAGCGTCCGCGGCCCCGCCATCGTGCCCCGGCCCCCGCAGGGCCGGCCGGTCGTCGCCGTCGACGCCACCGAACCGCTGCCCCGCGCGGCCGCCGCCCGCCACGCCGACGTCGCGTTCATCCGGACCCGGAACGCCTGCGGTCTGAGGGCGGTCCGCGCCGCCGCCGACGACTTACGCCGCCGTGTCCGCGCCGAGGGCCGCGTCCCCGCCCGGACCGTGATCCTCGCCTCCCTGTCCGTCGCGCTCCACACCAGCGCCGACGCCGTCGCCCTCGCGGACCTGGTCGGCACCTGGTACGCGGACGGCGTGGTGGACGGCTTCCACTTCCGGCCGACGGACGTCGACCGCGACCTCGCGCTGCTCGTCGACGGCACAGTGCCCGTACTCCAGCACCGCGGTCTGCCGCGCTCCTTCTACCCGGGCGCGACCCTCCGCGAGCACCTGTGTCTGCCCCGCCCCGCCAACCGCTACGCGCTCGCCAGGGAGACCGCATGACCACCCGCACCGGGCACCGGCAGCTCCACCTCGCCGCGCACTTCCCCGGCGTCAACAACACCACCGTCTGGGCCGTCCCGCCCGCCGGCCCGACCACCACCCCTGCCGGAGACGCTGCGCGCCGCCTCCCTCATTTCGGCAGCCAGATCGACTTCGCCTCCTTCGAGCACCTCGCGCGCACCGCCGAACGCGGGCTGTTCGACTTCTTCTTCCTCGCCGAGGGGCTGCGGCTGCGCGAGCACAAGGGGCAGGTGCACGACCTCGACGTGGTCGGCCGGCCCGAATCGATCACCGTGCTGAACGCCCTCGCGGCCGTCACCGAACGGCTCGGCCTGGCCGCGACGGTCAACACCACCTTCAACGAGCCCTATGAACTCGCCCGCCGGCTCGCCTCCCTCGACCACCTCAGCGGCGGTCGCGCCGCCTGGAACGTGGTCACCACCTCCGACGCCTTCACCGGGGAGAACTTCCGGCGCGGCGGCTATCTCGACCGGGCCGACTGCTACACCCGCGCCGCGGAGTTCGTCGCCACCGCCCGCGAGCTGTGGGACTCCTGGGCACCCGACGGAACGCCACGCCCCTTCGCCCACCACGGGCGGCACTTCGACATCGCCGGGCAGTTCGACGTGGCGCGCTCCCCGCAGGGGCACCCCGTCGTCATCCAGGCGGGCGACTCCGACGAGGGCCGCGACTTCGCCGCCGCCACCGCCGACGTCGTCTTCACCCGGCACGGCACCCTGGAGGCGGGCCGCGCCTTCTACGCCGACGTCAAACGCCGCCTCGCCGCGCACGGCCGACGGCCCGAGGACCTGAAGATCATGCCGGGCGTGACCTTCGTCCTCGGCGACACCGCCGCCGAGGCCCAGGAGAAGGCCGCGGAGATCCGCGCGGCGCAGGTCTCGCCGCAGACCGCGCTGCTCGCCCTGGAACAGGTCTGGGGCCGGGACCTGTCCGGCTACGACCCGGACGGTCCGCTGCCCGAGATCGACCCCGACCCCGGCGGCGAGGTGGCCCAGGGTCGGGTCAGGATCGCCGACCCCCTCGCCGTCGCCGCCAAGTGGCGCGCCCTGTCCCGGGCCAAGGGACTCTCGATACGGCAGACCGTGATCGAGACGACCGGACGGCAGTCCTTCGTCGGCACCCCGTCGGAGGTCGCCGACGGGCTGACGCGGTTCGTCGAGGCGGACGCCGCCGACGGCTTCATCCTCGTTCCGCACCTCACCCCGGGCGGGCTCGACGACTTCGTCGACCAGGTGGTGCCCCTGCTCCAGGAGCGTGGCGCGTTCCGTACGGAGTACACGGGCTCGACTCTCCGCGAGCATCTCGGCCTGCCGCTGCCCGCGGTGAAAATAGCGTGAAAGGTTGGCGACCATGAGCTCTGACGCACAACAGCAGTGGAAGGCGTGGCGCGAGCAGCGCACCGAGGCGGTCTCGGCACCGTACGGGCCACTCGCGCTCACCGGCACATACTGGCTCGCCGATATCGCCCATAACTTGGAGGGGCGAATTCCGGCCGCCCCGGGGCAGTGGACCGACGAGGGTGACGACGTGCTGCTCACCGCCACGGCGGCCGACGGCCTGACCGTCGACGGGCGGCCGTTCACGGGCACGGTCCGGCTCACCGTCGACGGCGGTCCCGAGACAGCCCGCGTCGCACACGGCGACCGGCGGCTGCCGGTGCTGCGCCGCGAGGGGCTGTGGGCGGTCCGGGTCTTCGACCCGGACGCGGCGAACCGCCGGGAGTTCGCCGGCATCGACGTCTTCGACCACGACGAACGCTGGGTGCTGCCCGGGCTGTTCCGCCCGTACGAGCAGCACCGCACGGTCGCGGTGGAGAACGCCGACGGGCGGGAGCGGGGGCTCGGCCTCGCCGGTGAGCTGGCGTTCACCGTCGGCGGCGAGACGCACACGCTGCGGGTCGCGACCGAGGCCGACGGCTCGCTGTGGACGGTGTTCGCCGACGGCACGAGCGGCGGGTCCAGCTACCGCTTCCGCTTCCTGCGGCCGCCGGCGCCCGACGCCGACGGCAAGGTGACCGTCGACTTCAACCGTGCGCTGCTGCCGCCCTGCGCCTTCGCCGACCACTTCGTCTGCCCCTTCCCGCCGCCCGGCAACACCCTGCCGATCGACGTCCCGGCGGGGGAGCGGAACCCCATCGCCCGATGACCCGTCGAAGCGGTGCGACCCGGTGGGTCGAACCGCGCCCCGCCCCGGCGGCACAAGCCGTCGGGGCTCTCGGTCGTGCCCGGACGGGCGTCCGAAAGGTGCTCTTGCGCCGCAAGGTCCACGGCCCGAATACTCCCGAACAGCGCTTGTCAGGGGCACGGCGAAAGCGGAACCCGGTGTGCCTCTTGGCTGCGCCTCACGGGCCCGCGCACCCCGGCGGACCCCCGACCCCACTCGGGAGGAACAACGTGAGGATCAAGCGCACCACCCCCCGCAGCGGTACCGCGAGACGCGCTCGGCTGATCGCCGTGGCGTCCTCGCTCGCGGCCGCGTCCGCACTCGTCGCCACCAACGCCCACGCCGAGGCCGGTTCGGCCGCGGCACCCGCGACCGCCGCCCAGTTGTCCGCGGCGTCCTCGGCCGTGCGGACCGCGGACGTCCCCGGCACCGCCTGGATGGTCGACAAGAAGACCGGCACGCTCCTGGTCTCCGCGGACTCCACCGTCTCCGCGGCGGAGATAGCGAAGATCAAACGGGAGGCGGGCGCCAACGCCGACGCGATACGCGTCGAGCGGGTCTCCGGCACCTTCTCGAAGTTCCTGCGCGGCGGCGACGCCATCTACGCCCCGAGCTGGCGCTGCTCGCTCGGCTTCAACGTCCGCAGCGGCAGCACGTACTACCTTCTGACCGCCGGCCACTGCACCGAGGGCAACCCGGCTTACTACAGCAACTCCGGTCACACGACCAGCATCGGCCCCACCACCGGATCGAGCTTCCCCGGCAACGACTACGGGATCGTGAAGTACACCAACACCTCGATCGCGCACCCGAGCGAGGTCAACCTCTACAACGGCAGCTCCCAGAAGATCACCTCCGCCGCCAACCCGACCGTGGGGCAGAGCGTCCAGCGCAGCGGCTCCACGACCGGTCTCAAGAGCGGCAAGGTCACCGGCCTCAACGCCACGGTCAACTACGGCAACGGCGATGTGGTCTCCGGCCTCATCCGCACCACCGTCTGCGCCGAACCCGGTGACAGCGGCGGCGCCCTGTTCGCCGGCTCGACCGCCCTCGGCCTCACCTCCGGCGGCAGCGGCAACTGCCGCTCCGGCGGGACGACCTTCTTCCAACCGGTCGTCGAGGCACTGAACGCCTACGGGGTGAGCATCCCCTGACACCGGTCCTCGCCTGAGCATCGCGCACGACACCTGAACCCGTCCGACCCCCTTCCGGCCGCGAGCACGCACCTTCTTCCCCCTCGCCTGCGGCCGGCGGGTGCCAGAGCCCCCGATCCGTGCCCGGGTCGGGGGCTCGACCCCTGCCCGCCGGGGGCATACCGTGGAAGACGACACCCGAAGCGGATGGCTGGGGGTCGTGATGGTCGAAGAGCTGGTGGTGGCGGCGGTGGCCGCGGGCTCGGTCTGCGCGCTGTACGTGGCGTCGGCGGCCCGGGTGGTCAAGCAGTACGAGCGCGGCGTGGTGCTGCGGCTCGGGCGGCTGCGGGACGAGATCCGTCCACCGGGGTTCACCATGATCGTGCCGGGCGTCGACCGGCTCCGCAAGGTGAACATGCAGATCGTCACCATGCCCGTCCCCGCGCAGGAGGGCATCACCCGGGACAATGTGACCGTGCGGGTCGACGCGGTCGTCTATTTCAAGGTCGTGGACCCGGCCGAGGCCGTCATCCAGGTCGAGGACTACCGCTTCGCGGTCTCGCAGATGGCCCAGACCTCACTGCGTTCGATCATCGGCAAGAGCGACCTCGACGATCTGCTCTCCAACCGGGAGAAGCTCAACCAGGGGCTCGAGCTGATGCTCGACAGCCCCGCCATCGGCTGGGGCGTGCACATCGACCGCGTCGAGATCAAGGACGTGTCGCTGCCGGAGACGATGAAGCGCTCGATGTCCCGGCAGGCGGAGGCCGAGCGCGAGCGCCGGGCCCGTGTGATCAACGCGGACGCCGAGCTGCTGGCGTCGAAGAAGCTCGCCGAGGCGGCCGCGACCATGTCCGAGCAGCCCTCCGCCCTCCAGCTGCGGCTCCTGCAGACCATCGTGGCGGTCGCGGCCGAGAAGAACTCCACGCTGGTGCTGCCCTTCCCCGTGGAGCTGCTGCGCTTCCTGGAGCGGTCGGCCCAGCAGGGCCCGCCCGCGCCCGCCGCGCCACCGGCTCCACAGCCGGCCCCGCCCCCTCCCGAGCCCGTCCCGCCCGCTCCCGAATCGGTGCCGCTGGACCCGTCGCCGACTCCGGACGCCGCGCTGCCGCCCGGGTTCCCGCAGTCCGTCCGGGCTGATGGCGAGACGCCGGGCACAGGTGGACCGCCGGAGCCAGGCTCCGGAGGGATACCGCCCGGGCCGGTGTGAGCCAGCTTGCTCTGCCGAGGAGTCGCTCCCTCGCGCCCCCTTCCGTAACGCCTGCCTCTCGTAGCGACTGACACCCGCGCCCGCGAGCGTGATGCGCGCGCCCCTGGGCGCGCGCATAGCCATGCGCGCAACCGGAATTCATACTTGTGCACTCCCTCCGCCGGTCGGGATACTCGACGGGCAACTTGGCATGGACGCGCCTTTCGTACAGGGGAGGCGGGCCTGTGTCGCCTGTCCTCCGGGTCCAGGCCACCCCTACCGCCGGGCCCAACCCCCACTGGAGGTGCCGAGTTGAAGCCCAGCCTCATGCGTGCGCGCACCGCCCTGGCCGCCGCGGCGGTGGCCGCGCTCGCGGCAGTGACCCTCGGTCCGCAGAACGCCGGCGCCTCGATCGCCCCGGAACCGCGCGCGTTGTCCGCGGCCTCGGCCGGGCAACTCGCGAGAACGCTTCCCGCTCGGCTGAAGGACGTGGGGGCCGGTTCGTACTACGACGCCGCAGCCAGGAAGCTCGTCGTCAACATCACCGACCGGAAGGCCGCGGGAGAGGTCCGCGAGGCCGGTGCCGAGCCCAGGGTCGTCCGCTTCTCGCAGGTCCGACTCACCTCCGCGAAGTCGGTGCTGGCCTCCCGGGCCGCGATCCCCGGTACCGCCTGGGTGGCGGACCCGAGAGTCAACCGCGTCGTCGTCACCGCCGACCCCACGGTCACGGGCGCGAAGCTGAAGCGACTCAACGAGGTCGTCGGTTCCCTCGGCGAGACGGTGGTGGTGCACAGGTCGTCCGCCAGGCTCATGCGCTTCGTCCAGGGCGGTGACGCGATCTACGGTCCCACCGCGCGCTGCTCGCTCGGGTTCAACGTCCTCAGGGCCGGCAGGCCCGCCTTCCTGACCGCAGGTCACTGCGGCAACGCCGTCACCGACTGGTCCGCGAGCCGGGGCGGGCCGGTGATCGCCCGCACCGCCGGGTCCAGCTTCCCGGGCAACGACCACGCCCTCGCGGAATACACCGACCCGACTGTCGCGCCCCCTCGCTCCGTCAACCTCCACAACGGCCGGTCGCAGACCATCCACGGCTTCCGTGACGCGGTCCTCCGGGAGGCCGTCTCGCGCAGCGGGTCCACGACCGGGCTGCGCGGCGGCAAGGTCACCGGCCTCGACGCCACGGTGAACTACCAGGAGGGCACGGTCACCGGGCTGATCCAGACCGACGTCTGTGCCGAGCCGGGTGACAGCGGCGGCGCCCTCTTCGCCGGTGACCGGGCGCTCGGGCTCACCTCGGGCGGCACCGGCAACTGCACCTCGGGCGGGACGACTTACTATCAGCCGGTGGGGGAGGCCCTGGCGGCGTACGGCGCGACCCTTCCGTAGCGGACGCGGACCGCTCTCCACGGACAGCGGCCCCCGGACACACCTCCACGGTGTCCGGGGGCCGCCCCATGTGCGGGTCGTGCATTTCGTGCGGGTCATGCCGGGCTGTCTGTCGTTCCGGGGCGGTGGCCTCAGAACTCGAAGACGACGCCCTTGCCGTCCGACGCCATGCACGGGTTGGCGAACTTGTGCTCGTACGAGACGCGGTGGCCGTCCCAGACACCTTCCGCGGTGATGACGATCGGGCGGTACTCCTTGGTGCAGACCCGGTCGGACTTCGTGGTGACGAGGGCCTTGAAGTCCCCGTCGACGGCACGCAGCTGGTCGCAGGCGGCGCGTGCGGCCGGGTGGGTACCCGAGGCCTTCGGCGTGCAGGTGAGTGTCACCGCGCGCTGTACGCCCGAGTCCGCCGCGCTCTCGCCCTCACCGACGGTCAGCACCAGTGCAGAGGGCGCGAACAGGCTCTGCGTCTGCGCCGAGGGTGCGGCGGTCGCCGCCGTTCCGACGCTCAACAGGCCGCCCAGCGCCACGGCGGCGCCCAGCGCGATCCCCCCAGTGATGTACCGCATTACGAACACTCCTTTGTTGGTTGCTTCAGATAACGGACGGAGTCTTGCGTAAGGCGAGCATGAACGCACGCTCATCGAACACTTTCAGTCGCTGGTTGAAAACCCTGTGTAGTGGCGCGATTTCGTGTGAGGCAGGTCTCGTATGTGTCCTCGGGGAAACGACGGGTGTTGACGGGTGCCCGGATTGGGTGGGAATAGTGTGAATTAATGTTTCAGGAGTGTTGACCAGCAAGGATTCCTTGTAATCATTGCTGAAATAACAAAGAAGCCTTCAAAAGAATGATTTGCGGCGCGGTTGACCATTGGATCTAATGATCCGCAGCCCGCCTCGAGAGACCCTCGCAGTCCGGCTGAAAAGAGGCTCGCCCGATGACAGCGCGGCGGCCGGAGCGATTCAGGAGCGCCGCAGCAATGGCCGAAGAGCACTCAGGCAGACCCTCGGGCCCCGTCTCACGCGGCCCTTTCGTCACTGCCGTTCGCGCCTTCCGACGCGACCGGACCGGCATGGCCGCGCTCGCCGTCGTCCTGCTGTGTGCCGTCCTCGCGCTCGCCGCCCCGCTGATCGCCGCGCTCTACGGCAAGGACGCCACCGAGCACTACGGGCAGAACACCCCCGGCCTGCTCAGCCCCGAGGGCCTGCCCGTCCTGCCCGGCGGCGGCATCTCGGCCGACCACTGGTTCGGCATCGAACCCGGCCTCGGCCGCGACGTGCTCGCCCAACTCCTCTACGGCATGCGGACGTCACTACTGGTCGCCCTGGCCTCCGTCGCCGTCATCGCCGTCGTCGGCATCGTCCTCGGCGTCACCGTCGGCTACCTCAGCGGCATCGCCGACCGGGCCTTCACCTTCGTATGCAATGTGCTGCTCGCTTTCCCGACACTGCTGCTGCTCCTCGCGCTCGGCCCCGTCGTCGAGACGCGCTTCGTCGACCCCGGCGAGAACGAACCCGTCTGGATGCAGTTCACCGTGCTCATCCTGGTGTTCGCCGCCTTCGGCTGGGTGCCGCTGGCGATGGTCCTGCGCACGGCCGTACGGTCGCTGCGCGAGCGGGAGTTCATCGAAGCGGCACGGGCCCTCGGGGCGAGCCGTCGGCACATCGTCTTCCGTGAACTGCTGCCCAACGTCTGGGCGCCGGTGCTCGTCCACATCACGCTCGCCGTGCCCGGCATCGTCACCGCCGAGGCCGCGCTGTCCTTCCTCGGCGTCGGCATCGACGAGCCCGTCCCCGACTGGGGCCGGATGATCTCCCGGGGCTCCGAGGTCTTCTACGACGACCCGACCTACATGGTCTTCCCCGGCGTGGCCATCCTCGTCTTCGTCCTCGCCTTCAACCTCCTCGGCGACGCGGTCCGGGACGCGCTCGATCCCCGGACCGCGCGCTGAGGCTTCCGCCGGAAGCGTTGCCGACTGCGGGTCGGCTTCGGCTTGTCGCGCGGTTCCCCGCGCCCCTCACGGGGCGCGCCGCTTCCCCTTCCCCTTCCCCTTCCCGATCAACGGAGTTCACCATGGCCCGCATCCGTCCGCGCATCACAGTCGTCCCGGCGCTCGCCACCGCCGCCGCCCTGCTGATGTGCTCCTGCTCGGCGGGCGCGGGCAAGGGCGCGGAGGGGGCCAAGGGCGGCGGCGCCACGGCTGCCAAGAGCGGTCAGCGGCTGACCGTCGCGCTCGGCACCGCCGCGGACAGCCGGGGCCCGGCGCCCGCGGTGTCCGGCGCACGGTCCGGCGGCACCGTCAAGGTCGCCAACCTCAACGACTACTCCCACCTCGACCCGCAGAAGGTCTACGCGGGCGAGGGCTACAGCACCTCGCTGCTGTGGGGCCGCCAGCTGACCCAGTACCAGGTCGTGGACGGCAGGCCCAAGCTGGTCGGCGACCTGGCCACCGACACGGGGAAGTCCTCCGACGGCGGCCGCACCTGGACCTACCGGCTCAAGGACGGCGTCGCCTGGGAGGACGGGAAGCCGATCACCTCCGCGCACATCAAGTACGGCATCGAGCGCACCTTCGCGCCCGGCTTCGAACTCGGCCCCACCTACTGGCCGGAGTGGCTCACCGACTCCGAGGACCGCAGCGCCGCGGTCAAGAAGTACGGCGGTCCGAAGGACGGTGACCTCAAGGCGATCGAGACCCCCGACGACAAGACCATCGTCTTCCGCTTCCCGAAGCCGCAGTCCGACGTGCCGTACATGGCGGCCCAGTCCTCCTCCTCGCCCGTGCGCGAGGACAAGGACACCGGCACCGGCTACGACGTACGGCCGTTCGCCACCGGACCGTACAAGATCGTCGAACACAAGCAGAACCAGAGCCTGACCCTGGAGCGCAATCCGCACTGGAAGGCGGAGACCGACCCGATCCGCCACCAGTACCCCGAACGCTTCGAGTTCACCTTCGGCAAGAAGACCCTCAACACCGCGCAGGAGGTCTTCAACGCCCGCGGCTCCGGCCCCGACACCGTCACCACCAAGGACGAGGTGCCGCCGGAGCTGTACGCCGAGGCCGCGCGCGACCCGAAGAAGAAGGAACTGATCGTCGCGGGCAGCCGGGGCGCCTACACCAACGACCTCTACATCAAGAACAGCCGGGTCACCGACCCCGAGGTCCGCAAGGCCATCCACTACCTCTTCCCGCGCGAGCAGGCCCGCCAGGTCCTCGGCGGCCCGCGCCTGGGCGACTTCGCCACCACCCTCTCCTCACCCGCCGTCGTCGGCTGGAAGAAGTACGACCTCTACCCCGTCAAGCCCACCGGCGACATCGAGAAGGCCAAGGAGCACCTCGCCCGGGCCAAGACCAAGGTCACCACCTTGACCTACGCCTACGAGAGCGACGCCCCCGAGAAGGACCGCCTCGCCCAGGTCCTCGTCGACGCCTTCGCCAAGGCGGGCGTCAAGCTGGTCGTCAAGCCGCTGGAGAAGGCGACCTTCCACAACGAGGTCTTCCGCGGCCCCGCCCCCTACGACATGTGGCTGTCCACCAACTCCGTCGACTGGCCCACCCCGGCCACCCTGCTGCCCGACAGCTTCCACAGCAAGCTCGACGCCCTCGCCAACTCCATCCGCTACGCCAACCCCGAGGTCGACAAGGAGCTGGAGCGCATCGCGGGGATCGGTGACGCCCAGCAGAAGGCCGACGCCCTCATCGCCCTGGAGCGCACCGTGATGAAGGACGTCCCGGTCGTGCCCTTCCTCTACACCAGCGTCTCCCAGTTCCGCGGCGCGAACATCGGCGGCGCCGCCATCCACCCCATCTACGGGTCCATCGCCGCCGCCTCGCTGTACCTCAAGAAGTCCTGAGAAGAGTCCTGAGAAGCATGACCGGCTACGTCTTCCGGCGGGCCCTGCAGGCCGCGGCGGTGCTCCTCGCGATCACCGCCGCCGCCTTCGGGCTCTTCTACGCCGCACCCTCCGACCCGGCGCTCATCGCCTGCGGCCCCAAGTGCGACACCGCACAGGTCGAGGCCGTCCGCCACAGCATGGGACTCGACCAGCCCCTCGTCACCCAGTACACCGACTATCTGCGCGGCCTCGTCGCCGGGCGCACCATCGCCGACGTCGACGGCAGCTCCATCGACTGCGCCGCCCCCTGCCTCGGCTACTCCTACACCCTTCACCAGCCCGTACTCGACGCCATCGGCGACCGGTTCCCCGTGACGCTGTCACTCGCCGCCGGCGCGCTCGTGGTGATCGGGGTGCTCGGCGTCGGCGTGGGCTTCCTCGCCGCCCTCCGCCGCGGCACCCTCACCGACCGGCTGCTGTCGGGCTTCACCCTCGTCGGCGCGAGCGTGCAGATCTACTTCCTCGGCTACGCCCTGCAGTATCTGCTCGTCTACGCGAGCGACCTCTTCCCGCTCCCCGGCTACAGCCCTCTCGGCGACGGGCCGGGCGCGTGGGCGGCGGGCCTGCTGCTGCCGTGGCTCGTCCTCGGCTTCGTCAACGCCGCCGTCTTCGCCCGCCTCGCCCGCGCGCAGATGCTGGAGACGATGCACGAGGGGTACGTGCGCACCGCGCGCGGCAAGGGCCTCGGCGTCCTGCGGGCCCATCTGAAATACACGGCGCGCGGCGCCGCCGCCCCACTGGTGCAGCTGCTCGGCCTGGAGGCGGGTGCGCTGTTCGGCGGGGCGTTCATCACCGAGACCGTCTTCGGACTCGGCGGGGTCGGCAAGCTCGCCGTCGACGCCGTCGTCCAGAACGACCTGCCGACGGTGGTGGGCACGGTGCTGCTCGCCGCCTTCTTCGTGGTGGTGTTCGTGGCCGTCGCCGACCTGGTGGTGGCGTGGCTCGACCCGAGGGTGAGGCTGGCATGACACCGGTTCTTCGCGTACGCGACCTGACCGTCTCCTTCTCCGGCTCGGACGGTGCGGTGACCGCCGTCGACGGCCTCTCCTTCGACCTCGCCCGCGGTGAAGTCCTCGGCCTGGTGGGGGAGTCCGGCTCGGGCAAGTCGACGGTGGGGCTCGCGGCGATGGGGCTGCACGACGCCGCCCGGACGAGTGTCGGGGGCAGCGTCACCGTCGGGGGCGTCGAGGTCGTCGGCGCCCCCGACGCCCGCCTGCGCGGTCTGCGCGGTGCGCGGATCGCCATGGTCTTCCAGGACGCGCTGGCCTCGCTGTCGCCCTTCCACTCCGTGGGGGAGCAACTGGCCGAGGCGTACCGGATCCACTCCGGCGTCGGCCGGGCCGCGGCCCGCACCCGGGCGGCGGACATGCTGGACCGGGTCGGGATCCCGGCCGCCCGGGCCCGGGACTATCCGCACCAGTTCTCGGGCGGGATGCGGCAGCGCGTCATGATCGGCATGGCGCTGGTCAACGCGCCGGACGTACTGATCGCGGACGAGCCGACGACCGCGCTCGACGCGCGGGTGCAGCGGCAGGTGCTCTCCCTCCTCGCGGAGTTGCGCCAGGAGAGCGGCACGGCGGTGCTGCTCATCACGCACGACGTGGGCGTCGTCGCCGAGACGTGCGACCGGATGCTGGTCATGCGCGGCGGCCACCTGATCGAGGAGGGCCCGACCGGCCGACTCCTGACGACCGCCGAACACCCGTACACCCGCGCCCTGATCGGCGCCGCCCCCACCTTGACGTCGACACCGGGCACGCGCTTGCCAACTGTGCCTGCGGCACGGGCCGGGGCGTTTCTTTCCGCCGCGACGGCGAGTCGCCCGGCGGCGGTTTCCGGCGGTGCCGGACTGGGGGCTGGCCTTGCTGGGCACCGCCGGTCCGCGTCGCCGGGGCCGGGCGACGCCGCGGCGGGGGCTGCCCCGGAGGACGCGGCACGGGCCGGGGCGTTTCTTTCCGCCGCGACGGCGAGTCGCCCGGCGGCGGTTTCCGGCGGTCCCGGACTGGGGGCTGGTCTTGCTGGGCACCGCCGGTCAGCACCGCCCGGGCCGGGCGACGTCGCGGCGGACACGACTGCCGCGGCGGAAGAGCTGGGTGCGTCATCGGCCGGGGAGATCCTTTCCGCCGCGACGGCGCGTCGGTCCGCGTCGCCGGGCGCCGTCGCGGCGGACGGCATCGTGATGGGTTCCGGCGCGGCCGAGGGGCCACTCGCCGAAGTCGTCGATCTGCACGTCGAGTTCGGTGGGCGGCGGCGGGGGCCGTGGGGGCGGCGGGGGGAGCCCGTGCGGGCCGTGCGGGGGGTCGGTTTGCGGATCGAGCCGGGGGAGACCCTCGGGCTCGTCGGGGAGTCGGGGTCGGGGAAGTCCACCACCGCCCGCGTCTTCGCGGGGTTGCAGCGGCCCACCGCCGGAGGCGTCCGCTTCGACGGGCGGGACATCGCGCGCGCCGCCGTCGACGCCCGGCTCCGCCGCGAGCTGAGCCGCGATGTGCAGCTGGTCTTCCAGGACCCCTACGCCTCGCTCAACCCGCGCCGCACCGTCGAGGAGATCGTCACCACCGGGCTACGGATCCACACCGACCTGGACGCGGCCGCCCGCCGCGCCCGTGCCGCCGAACTCCTCGAACAGGTCGGGCTGGACCCCGCCCATCTGACCCGCTACCCGCACGAGTTCTCCGGCGGCCAGCGCCAGCGCATCGGCATCGCCCGCGCGCTCGCCCCCCGCCCCCGGCTGATCATCGCGGACGAGCCGGTCTCCGCCCTCGACGTGTCCGTGCAGGCCCAGGTGCTCAACCTGCTCATGGACCTCCGCGACGAGCTCGGGCTCTCCCTGCTCTTCGTGTCGCACGACCTCGCCGTCGTACGGCACTTCTGCGACCGCGTCGCCGTCATGCGGGCCGGGGTCGTCGTGGAGAGCGGCCCGCGCGACGAGGTCTTCGACGAACCGAAGGCCGTCTATACGCGGGAGCTGCTCGCCGCGACGATGTGACCTCCGGGGTGAAAACTCCGCGCCGCCGCTCGTGGAGGGGACGGGCGGTGGCGCGGGACGGTGCTCCGCGCCGCCGCCCGTGGCTTCATTCCCCGGGCAACGGCCCGGGCAGCGGCCCCGGCAGGGGACCGAGCGCCGCCCCGGGCAACAGCCGCAGCGCGTCCTTGCGCGGGGCGGCGCGGAGCAGACGCAGCAGCACCGCGGGGTGGACCAGGCCCGCCGGGCTGCCGAGCATGTGCTGGACGCGGGCGAACCGGCGGTAGACCGCGGGGTCGTCGGGAAGGACGGCGAGGAGGTTGAGCACGTACCAGCGGGCGATCCGGTGGACCATCGACGGCCGGCAGGCACGGCCGGCCGGGTCGACGCCGGTGGTCAGCATCCACGGCGCGCGGACGATCCGGGCGCAGCGCCGCTGGAACCGCTGGGCGAGCCCGGCCGGGTCACCGGCCGTGGCGCACTGCCGGACCATGCTGCGCAGCAGCGTGGCCTCGGCGGCGGCGACGGTCATCCCCTGCCCGTAGACGGGGTTGAAGGTGCACACCGAGTCGCCGAGCGCGATCAGCCCGTCCGGCCAGGGGGTCACCTTGTGGAAGAGCGTCCAGCGGTTGCCGGGGTGGGTGTAGCGGTGGGCGCGGGAGAGCGGTGTGCCCTTGGCCACGCACGCGGCGACGTCGGGATTGCGCAGCGTGGCCGCGAACTCCTTGAACCCCGCCTCGTCCGTGGGGGGCAGGTCGCCGGCCGCCGCGATGAGGCAGACGATCCAGCGCCCGCCGTCGACGGTGAGGATGCCGCCGCCGCGCGGCACGTCGGGGGCGTGCGGGGCTTCGACGGAGGCGAGCCAGTCGTGCCGCTGCCCGGTCTCGGGGATCCGGTACAGCCGTGAGGTGTAGGTGAGCCGGGTGTCGACGACGAGCTGCTCGGGGCGGGGGAAGTCGGCCTTCTCCAGCCAGCGGGGCAGCCGGGAGGCGTGCCCGGTGGCGTCCACGATCAGATCGGCCTCGATGGTGAGGCTGCCGGCGGTGGGCCGCTGGGAGAGCCGGCGGCCGGTGACCCCGCGTGCCTGGTTGGTGGTGCGGTCGATGACCAGGCCGTCGGCGTGGAAGCCGTCGAGGGTGTGCACCCCGGGCAGGGCGCTCACGCGGCTGCGCAGCCGGTCCTCCAGCGTGGGCCGGCTGAAGGACTGCAGCGGTATGCCCAGCGGGGTGCGCGGTGCCCAGCCGGTGGGCAGCAGGGTGCGGTAGGACGCGCCGAAGTCGAAGACGGGGGCCTCGAGGGCGGCGAGCTCACCGCGCAGACCGGGAAAGAGGGCCTCCAGAAGCTGGCCGCCGTGGGCGAGCATGCCGTGCGGGTGATGGGCCTGCGGCACCCCGTCGCGCGGGCCGCCGCCGGGGCGCAGCCGGTCGCGTTCGAGGATGGTGACCCGGGCGAAGGTCTCCGAGAGCACCCGGGCGGCGAGCAGTCCCGCGTATCCGCCGCCGATCACCACGGCGCGGTCCCAGCGGTGTGGCCTCCGGGCTCCGCCCCTGTCCTCGCCCGTTCCGAACGCCACAGCCGCCTCCCCCTTCCGCCGGAGGCGTCGGCGCGCCTCCGCAGCCCGAGCCCACCTCACCAGGGTGGCCTCGCGGCTTGGCCGACACCACCGCTCACCAGAGCATCTGTCGGCGCGCGCGTGCTTCCAAGCGCCGGGCCCGGAGCCTCAAGAGGGCGTCATGCCGTGCGTCTTCCGCCGGAAGGCGGCGCACACGAAAGTAATCACGGTGCCCGCCACCGCCCACGCGGACAGCACCAGCAGCGGGCCGGTCAGCGCGTTGCCCCCGAAGTAGGCGATGGAGCGGGCGGACCAGGTGCCGGCGCCCGGGGGGAGGGCGGGGCCGACGGCCCGCCAGAAGCCCGGCAGCAGTGGGTAGGGGTAGGCGCCGCCCGCGCTCGGATTGCCCATCACCACGACGATCGCGATGGCGAGGCCGATGCCGAGGACGCCCGCCAGCCCCTGGAGGGCCAGTGTGATGGCGCCGACTGCGAAGACCAGCAGCGCGCCCAGGCCCCACAGGCCGAGGATGCTGCCGGGCAGCGCACCCAGGACGGGGCCCGCGATGACGGCGCCGCCCAGACCCGAGGCGATCGAATAGAGGGCGAGCGCGGCCAGCCGGACGAAGGCCCGCCGGGGGTTGGCGGGGCGCGCGCCGCCGCTGATGGCGAGGATCGCGGCGCACAGATATCCGCCCACGCACCAGCCCACCACCAGGTAGAACGAGGACAGCCCCCGGGCGTCGCCCTTGGCGGCGGGGGCGATGTCGACGACCTTCACCTCGCGCTTCTCGGCCCGCTCGGCGCGGGTGACGACCGTCTCGACGGCCTGGGAGAGCGAGGCGCCGGCGCCACTGGCGACGAGCAGGGTGTCGGTGTTGCCGCGCGGGTCGACGATCAGCGCCGCGTCGGTGTCGCGGTCGTGGATCTGCCGCTCGGCCTCCGCCCGGTCGCCGACGGCGCGCGGGTCGAGGGGGTCGCCCGGCAGTTTGCCGAGCTTCTCCGTCAGCTGCCCGCTGATCTGCTGCGGGGCGACGACGCCGAGCGGGACGTCGGTGGGCTTCGGGCTGTGGAAGGCGCCGATGTAGGAGGTGATGAACGCGAGCTGGAGCACCAGCACCCCGACCACCAGCAGCGCGGCACGCCCGGTCACGGCGTTCCGTACCTCCTGGAGGAAGGAGGGGTGGGTGCCGCCGGTCATGTAGCTGGCCATGCGTCGCTCCTCGCCGCGCCGGTTCGTTCTCCGGTTCGTTCGCCGGTGTGATCCTTTTGTCCTCATATGGTGCGGGGCTCGATGGATCGCCGCAGGTGGCGTGGGCCGTTCGAGCGGGCTGGGGGCAGGCCGGGGCCAGGCCGGGGGTGGCTCAGGCCCGGGCGGCCGAATTCATTCGTACGAACGTTCGAGTCGTGGTTTATGGTGGATACGGGAGGGCGGTCCGGGTCGGTCAGGGGGTGCACAAGCGCAGGAGGTGCGATGGCAGGGTTCACGCACCTGCACACCGCGTCGGGGTTCTCGATGCGGTACGGGGCCTCACACCCGGGACGGCTGGCCGAGCGGGCCGCCGAGCGCGGCATGGACGCGATCGCCCTCACCGACCGCGACAGCCTCGCCGGGGCGGTCCGGTTCGCCAAGGCGAGCGCGAAGGCCGGGGTACGGCCGCTGTTCGGCGTGGACCTGGCCGTACGGGAACCCGAGCCCGAGCCGAGCCCGACCGTCCGGCGGCGCACCCCGGTGCGCGGCGGGGCGTTCGTCGACGAGTCTGCGCCCCGCGCGGTCTTCCTCGCCCGGGACGGCGCGGCCGGCTGGGCGGCGCTGTGCGGGCTGGTCTCCGCCGCCCACGCGGGCGGCACCGAGCAGCCCGAACTGACCCGGGCCGATCTCTCGGGTCTCTCAGGTCTCTCGGGTCTTTCCGGCACGGTGGCCGCCACGACCGGGGACTCCCCGGTCACCGTGCTGCTCGGCGCGGACTCCGAGGTCGGCCGCGCGCTCGCCGCCGGCCGCCCCGACCGGGCCGCGCGACTGCTCGCCCCCTGGCGTGAACTGTTCGGTGCCGCCCTGCGGCTGGAGGTCGTCTGCCACGGCCGCACCGGCACCGGCCCCGGCTCCCTGCGGCTCGCTGCCCGTACCACCGGCTTCGCCGTCGAACAGGGCGTACGGGCCGTCCTCAGCAACGCCGTGCGCTACGCCGACCCCGGGCAGGGGCCCGTCGCCGACGTCCTCGACGCGTCCCGGCGGCTGGTGCCGATCGACCTCCGCAGGCCCGAGGGGCTCGACAGCGGTGAGCGCTGGCTCAAGGGGCCCGGCGACATGGCCGCCCTCGCCGGACGGATCGCGGAGGCCGCCGGCTTCCGGCGCGACACCGCGCACCGGCTGCTCGCCATGACCGAGGAGACCGCCGCCGCGTGCCTCGTCGACCCCGAGGACCACCTGGGCCTGGGGTCCGTCCACTTCCCCGAGCCCCATCTGGTCGGAGCCGGGCCGCGCACCGCCGACCGCGTGCTGCGGTCCCGCTGCGCGGCGGGCCTGGTGCTGCGCCGCCACGACCGCGACCGCCGCTACTGGGACCGGCTGGACCTCGAACTGCGCACCATCGAACAGCGCGGCTTCGCCTCGTACTTCCTCACCGTCGCCCAGGTCGTCGACGACACCCGCGCGCTCGGCATCCGGGTCGCCGCCCGGGGCTCCGGCGCGGGCTCCCTCGTCAACCATCTGCTCGGCATCGCCCACGCCGACCCCGTCGAGCACGGACTGCTGATGGAGCGCTTCCTGTCGAGGCGACGGGCCGCGCTGCCCGACATCGACATCGACGTCGAGTCCGCGCGCCGCCTGGACGTCTACCGCGCGATCTTCGACCGGTTCGGCGCGGAGCGGGTCGCGACCGTCGCCATGCCCGAGACCTACCGGGTGCGGCACGCCGTGCGGGACGTGGGCGCGGCCCTCGGCATGGACCCCGCCGAGGTGGACCGGCTCGCCAAGGCCTTCCCGCACATCCGGGCGCGTGACGCCCGGTCCGCCCTGGCGGAACTGCCCGAGCTGCGCGGCGTCGCCGCCGGACGGTACGGGCCCACCGACAAAAGGCTGTGGGACCTCGTCGAGGCGCTGGACGCGCTGCCGCGCGGTATCGCCATGCACCCCTGCGGCGTACTGCTGTCGGACGCGACGCTGCGCGGCCGTACCCCCGTCGTGCCGACCAGCGGCGAGGGGTTCGCGATGTCCCAGTTCGACAAGGACGACGTGGAGGACCTCGGGCTGCTCAAGCTCGACGTCCTGGGGGTGCGGATGCAGTCCGCGATGGCGTACGCGGTGGGGGAGGTCGAACGGGCCACCGGGCGCCGGGTCGACCTGGACGACCCCGCCCAGGTGCGGCCGGGCGACCGGGCGACCTACGAGCTGATCCGGTCCACCGAGACGCTCGGCTGCTTCCAGATCGAATCACCCGGCCAGCGGGATCTGATCGGGCGGCTCCAGCCCTCGACCTTCCACGACCTCGTGGTCGACATCTCGCTCTTCAGGCCCGGCCCGGTCTCGGCCGACATGGTGCG
This sequence comes from Streptomyces netropsis, assembly GCF_014203545.1. GTDB lineage: Bacteria > Actinomycetota > Actinomycetes > Streptomycetales > Streptomycetaceae > Streptomyces > Streptomyces netropsis. The sequence continues at coordinate 456,442 of NZ_JACHJG010000004.1, read as the reverse complement.
GCCCTTCATCGAGGCCCGGCACGGGCGGGCACCCGTCCGCTTCCCGCACCCGGACCTGGCGGAGGCGCTGGGCGAGACCTACGGCGTGGTCGTCTTCCACGAGCAGATCATCGAGATCCTGCGGATCATGACCGGCTGCGGCCGGGACCTCGCGGACGAGACGCGCCGCGCGCTGTCCGACCCCGAGCTGCTGGGCCGGGTGCGCGCCTGGTTCGCGGCCGAGGCGGCGGGACGCGGCTACTCGCCCGACGTCGTCCACCGCACCTGGGAGATCGTCGAGGCCTTCGGTTCGTACGGCTTCTGCAAGGCGCACGCCGTCGCCTTCGCCGTGCCCACCTACCAGTCCGCCTGGCTGAAGGCGCACCACCCGGCGGCCTTCTACGCCGGGCTGCTCACGCACGACCCGGGGATGTACCCGAAACGCCTGCTGCTGGCGGACGCGCGGCGGCGCGGGGTGCCGATCCTGCCGCTGGACGTGAACCGGTCGGCGGCGGCCTATCGGATCGAACTGGTGTCCGAGAAGGAGGGGTACGGCATCCGGCTCGCGCTCTCCGAGGTGCACGGCATCACCGAGGCCGAGACGGACCGGATCACGGCCGGCCGCCCCTACACCTCGCTCCAGGACCTGTGGCTGCGCGCCCACCCCTCCCGGCCCGTCACCGAACGGCTCGCGCGGGTCGGGGCGCTGGACGCCTTCGGCTCCAACCGCCGGGACCTGCTCCTGCACATCGCCGAGCTCCACCGGCGGCAACGCGGCGCCACGGCTCAACTGCCGCTGGTCGACAGCGCACGGGCCGAGCCGGCCGGTCTGCCCGACCTCGACGACGCCGAGCGCCTCGGCGCGGAGCTGAGCGTGCTCGGCATGGACACCTCGCGTCATCTGATGTCCGACCACCGGGCGTTCCTGGCGGAGCTGGGCGCGCTGCCGGCGAAGCGGCTGCGCGACGCGCGGCACGGCGAGACCGTCCTGGTCGCGGGCGCCAAGTCCGCCGTCCAGACCCCGCCGATCCGCTCGGGGAAGCGGGTCGTCTTCACCACCCTCGACGACGGCACGGGCCTGGTCGACTGCGCCTTCTTCGACGACTCCCACGCCGCGTGCGCGCACACGGTCTTCCACTCCTGGCTGCTGCTGGTCCGCGGGGTGGTGCAGCGCCGCGGACCGCGCAGCCTTAGCGTGGTGGGCGCGGCGGCGTGGGACCTGGCGGAGCTCACCGCGCTGCGCGCGGAGGGCGGGCTGGGCGCGGTGGCGGAGGTGCTGGCGCACCCCGCGGTTCCCGCCGGCGCGGGTCCGGACCGGCGCATCCGGATGTCCACCGGGTACGCCATGCATCCGTGGGCGGATCTGCGGCCGGCGGGTGAAGGGGCGGCCACGGGGCGCAAGTTGTGGCACGCGAGCCAGGGGAGTGCGGGATGAACACGCGAAGGCTTTCCCCGGTCCCGCCCCTTCCCGAAACCGGGGCCAGGCCCCCGGCCCCCGGGGGCGCGCCGCGCGCGGCGGCCCCAAACGTCGGCCGGGCCGACAAGCCGGCCCGTCCGGCGATCGAGGACCGGGGGTCCGGGGGCGGAGGCACCGTCCTGTACGTGCACTTCCACCCCGCCGCCGGGACCGCTCTGGAGGAGGAGACCTACGACGGACTGCTCGCCCTCCTCGCCGAGGTGACGCCCGTCGTCCAGGCGCTGCCCCCCGACGCCGCGCTCATGGACGTCCGGGGCGCGCTGCGCTACTTCGGGCACGACCCGGCCGAACTCGCCGGCATCCTGCGGGTCCGGACGCTCGCCCACCACGCCGTGGACTGTACGGTCGGGATCGCGGGCAACCCGATGCTCGCGCGGATGGTCGCGCAGGACGGGGCGCCCGGAGCGGTCCGCGGACTTCCCGGCGAACCGGACGCGGTGAGGGCGTTCCTCGCGCGCAGACCCGCCGCCGCGCTGTACGGGGTGGGGCCCGCCACCGCCCGCACCCTGTGCTCGTACGGCCTCGACAGCATCGGCCGGATCGCCGAGGCGCCGCTGTCCGCGCTGCAACGGATCCTCGGCGCGGCCGCCGGGCGCCGGATCCACGAACGGGCGCGCGGTATCGACCCGACCCCCGTCACCCCCGACGAGCGGGCCCGCTCGATGGGCGCCGAGCACCGCTTCACCCACGACGAGCTGGACGCGGAGCACCGGCGCCGCGCGCTGCTCACGCTCGCCGACGGCCTGGGAGCCCGGCTGCGGGAGGGCCGGCAGGTCGCCCGCGGGCTGACGCTCACCGTCCGCTACGCCGACGGCTCCTCGACCACCCGCTCCAGGACCTTCGCCGAACCCACCGCGCACACCCCCGCGCTGACCGCCACGGCATACGCGCTGCACGGCGCACTCGGACTGCAGCGCGCCCGGGTGCGGGCCGTGGCGCTGCGCGCGGAGGGGCTCGGCGACGCCGTACTCGCCTCGCGCCAGCTGACGTTCGACCTCGCGGACGACAAGGCGTACCGCATCGAGGCGGCCGTCGACCGGGCGCGGGCGCGCTTCGGGGTGGCCGCGGTGGGGCCCGCGGCGACGCTGGACGTGGCGTGAGCGAGCGCGGGGGCCGATGGGCCGTTCGTGTCGCATGTATTGACCGGTGTCCGACCGGCCCGCATCCTACTCGGAAGTAATGTGACGGGCTCTCAGCCCGCTTTCCGGCCTGCCGCCACCCGGATCGCCGGGTGGACATCAGTGTGCTCATCACCCCATCGCGAGGTGTTCGGATGACGCTGTCCTGGAGACCCCTCCGCACCCTTCTGCCCGCGCTCGCCCTGGCGTTCGCCGCCGTAGCGGCACCGAGCGCCGCGGCCGCCGCCCCGTCCCGCACCCCGGCCGTGAGCAGCGGGTGGAACGACTACTCCTGCAAGCCCACCGCCGCCCACCCCCGGCCCGTCGTCCTCGTGCACGGCACCCTCGCCAACTCCGTCGACAACTGGGTCGCCCTCGCCCCCCACCTGGTGAGCCGCGGCTACTGCGTCTTCTCCCTCGACTACGGACAACTGCCGGGAGTTCCCTTCTTCCACGGCCTCGGTCCGGTCGCGAAGTCGGCCGAACAGCTCTCCGCGTTCGTCGACAAGGTCCTGGCGGCCACCGGCGCGCCCGAGGCCGACCTGGTCGGCCATTCCCAGGGCGGCATGATGCCGCGCCACTACCTCAAATTCCTCGGCGGCGCGGCCAAGGTGAACGCCCTCGTCGGCATCGCCCCCGACAACCACGGCACGACCCTGCTCGGCCTGACCAAGCTCCTCGACCTCGTCCCCGGCGCCCGCGACGCGATCCACGGCCTCACCCCCGGGCTGACCGACCAGGCGGCGGGCTCCGACTTCCTGCGTCGCCTCAACGAGGGCGGTGACACCGTGCCCGGCGTCCGCTACACGGTGATCGCGACGCAGTACGACGAGATCGTCACGCCGTACCGGTCGGGTCATCTCTCCGGCCCCGACGTCCGCAACGTCCTCATCCAGGACCGCTGCTCGCTCGACCTCTCCGGGCACGTGGCGATCGGCGTACTCGACCGCCTGGCCTTCCACGAGATCACCAACGCCCTCGACCCCGCCCACGCCACCCCGACCACCTGCGCCGGCTGACCACGATCACCCGGACGCCGGGAGGGCGCGAGTGCGAGGGGACGCTCGCGCGGGTAAGGGCCTCGCAGCAGACGAGGGCCGTGACCTTCGGTCACGGCCCTCACCGCCGTCCCCCGGCACCCGAGGGGTGCCTGGGAACGGACGAACGGGAGCGGTGATCGCCGGACTCTGTTTGACTGGGCGTCATGCACCAGTGGTCCAGCGGGAACTGACGGGAGAGCTCCCCCGCCCGGAGCGGGGTGAGGCCAGGGTGGGGGATGGTCGAAGGTGCCCGAGAGAACACGAGCGGCCCACGCGGTCCTGACCGATGTGGTCACGCTGCTGTCCGAGCTGGAATTCGCCGGCGATCCCGACCAGCGGGTCTGGTTCGCCGAGCTCGTCGGCGACGGCCTGGCCAGGCCGGTCGAGTGTCTTCGCAAGAACATGCGACTCGATCTCGTCGGCATCGCCCGTGACGCACTGGCGCAACCCGGAGGGGGCGAGGCGCTCACGAGTGCCGTGCGGCTGCTGTGCGGCGACGCCGCGGCCGAGGACGTACTGCGTACGCTCTCCCCGCCCGTCCTGCCGGCCGGTCTCTTCGACGAGCGCACCGAGGCCCAGGTGCGAGAACTGCTGCGGAAGTTCGGTGAGGCGGACACCCGGCGGCTGCGGGACCTCACGGCCCGGTGGACGGGACTGGACCTGTCCGCCGACCGGTCGGCCCCCGTGCTCTTCGACGAGCTCCTGGACCACGCGGCACAGCCCGACGGGGTGCCACCCGCCGTGGTCCTCCTGGAGTGCGCCGCGCGGGTGAACGAGCGGCTGGCGCAGCGGCTGGGGCTCGTCTGTGACGACTGGGCGGGACGCCAGGGCGCCCTCGCCGCCCTCGCCGCGCGCCGGGCCGAGATGGCGGACAGCCAGGCGGACCCCTCGGTGCCCAAATGCCTGGTGGTCATGCTCGAACCGGCCGACGACGGCACCGGCGAAGTGCACGTACGGCACTGGATCAACGATGTCGCCGGTGTCTGGGCGCCCCGGCAGGGCGAATGCGTGACCGTCGCGCCGCACCGGCTGCACCGGGCGGTCGGGCAGGCCCTCGCCCGGGGGGACGCACTGTGGGCCCGGACCCCGGACTCGGATCACGAGATCCCCGCGTACGTGGAGTTCGTCCTCCCCTTCCACCTGCTGAACCTGGACATGGCGGCCCTGGACGTGTCGGAGGGCGGCGCCTCGCCGCTTCCCCTGGGACTGGCGTACGGCGTTCATCTGCGCAGCCTGGAGCGGATGCGCCAGGCGAGCTCACGCCAGATGCGGTTGTGGCGCGAGCGCTGGAAGGTCGCGCACAGCGGGGACGTCGCGCAGCGTCTGATCTGGCGGCAGGAGGACTCCGGCCGGGGCGGCTGGCTGGCCGGGCTGCGCGCCGACAACAAGGTCGCCGTGGTCGAACTGCGGGGTGCGGCCGTCGAGGACCAGGCGCTGCCCGCCCTGCGGGAAGCCGTGTACGAGGGGATCGGCGTCGCGATCTGGGACCGCCGGGAGACCTGGCCCGCGGAGACCGGCGCCACCGTCCGCCAGCTGCTGTCGCACGCGGTCCGTCAGCTGCCGTATCAGGTGTACCGGGAGCGGATCGCCGCCGCCGCCGACGCGGACGGAGCGGGACAGTTGGGCAGACACATAGCGGTTCTGTGGGACGACCCGTACCGGCTCGTCGACCGGGACGCCCTGCACGACCACGAGGAAGAGGAGGTCCCGGCATGACGGAGACGGGGGCGGCGGGAGAACCGCAGACGGCACAGGGGTCGCACGAGGAGGACGCCCGGCGGGGCACGACGGGCTACGGCACCCCGGTATCCGCCCCGTCCGGCTGGCGGGTCTTCCACGCGACGGGCGACGCCCCGGTGGGGGCATCCGTCCGCCTGCCCGCCCCGCCGCCCTGGCGCGAGTTCGGCGGCGAGCCGCTCCAGCCGCCGCCCGGCGACGACCCCCGGGCCACCGAGCGACGCCTCGGCACGGCCCAGGCCAGGCCCCAGTTACGGGACGAAGAGGTCGACCTGGTCAATGCCGCGCTGCTGCTGCGCCGGCCGATCCTGGTCAGCGGGCCGCCCGGAGTCGGCAAGTCCACCCTCGCCTACCTGGTGGCGCGGGAGCTGGGGCTCGGCCGCGTCCTGCCCTGGTCCGTCGTCAGCCGCACCACGCTCAAGGACGGCCTCTACGCCTACGACTCCATCGGCCGGGCGCAGGCGATCGCGGCGTGGCGGGCGGGCGAGGAACGCGAGGAGGCCCCCGAGATCGGTGACTACGTCACCCTCGGCCCCCTCGGCACGGCCCTGCTCGCCTACGAGCGCCCCCGCGTGCTGCTGGTGGACGAGCTGGACAAGAGCGACATCGACCTGCCCAACGACCTGCTCCACGTGATGGAGAACGGCTGCTACGACATCCCCGAACTCGTCCGCAGCCCCCAGCGGGAGGCGACGGTCGTCACCGACGACCCGAACGGGAGGGCCGTCGTCCACGGTGGCCGGGTGGAGTGCCGCGAGTTCCCCGTCGTGATCATCACCAGTAACGGCGAGCGCGAGTTCCCCGCCGCCTTCCGCCGCCGGTGCCTGCCCCTGGAACTCCGTCCGCCCGGCCGCGAGCAACTCGTGTCCATCGTGGTGAGTCATCTGCGGCGCAGGCCGGAGGGGATCGAGGGGCTCCTGGACCACTTCGAGAAGAGCGTGGCCGCCGGTGGTACGCAGACCGTCGACCAGCTCCTCAACGCCGTCCAGTTGATCGCATCGGGCGGTTTCCACGACGACGAGGCGGGGCGTAAGCTCGTCGAGATACTCCTTCGCGACCTCGCGAAAGGCCGCTGATGACCGGGACCCCCAGAGAACGATCCCCTGTCCCCGGCGACGCGCGAGAGGGACAGCCGGCCGACGCGGACCGCACCGGCGTCGGGGAGCCGGACTGGCGGGAGTACGCCGACGCCGTCTGGCTGACCGCCGCCCGGCTGCGCCACCCCCCGGCCGCCCCCTCGGCACACGACCCTCCCCTCCCGACGGCCCACGGCACCGAACGCGACGACGACGTTCCCGGCAGGCCGGACGCGCCGCCCGACGCCGCACCGAAGGCTCCGGTTCCCCCGCCTCCCCTCGACCACGCGCCCCAGGCCGCACCGGAGCCCAAGCCGTACGGGGACGAGGTGCCGATCCCGGTGCGTCCCACCCGCCCCGCGGAACGGCCCGATCCGATCCCGCCCCCCGTCGTGCGGAACCAGTCGTTGCTCGCCAAGGCGCTCCACCGGCTCGGCCGCCGCGTCCCCTCCCGGTACCGGACGGAGCTGGACGAGGAACGCACCGCCCGGCACGGCATCATCGACGGTCTGTGGATGCCGTATCTGCGGCCCACACCGGAGCGAGCCTTCGATCTGGTGGTACTCGCCGACGACGGACCCACGATGCCGGTCTGGGCCCGGGAGGTGGAGCGCATCACCGTCGAGGCGGAGCGCAGCGGCGCCTTTCGTGACGTGCGCACCGCCCGCCTCGCACTGGCACCCGCCCGCGCCGGCCTGCGGCTGCCCGGACATCGCACGGCGGACCCCGCCGAGTTGATCGACGGCCGGGGCACCCGGGTGTTCCTGGTGGTGACCGACGGCCTCGGAGCGGAGTGGGCGGGGCCCGGAGCGCAGCGACTCCTGCACCAGTTGTCCACGGCCGGCCCCACCGCACTGGTACATCTGCTCCCCACCTACCTCTGGCACCGCTCCTCCGTCCGCCCCCGCCCCAGCCGACTGGAGTCGGGCGGTTTCGGCACGTCCAACCAGGCCATGGGGTACGGAGATCCGTCCGTCGGCGGTGATCCGACGCGCCCCATGCCGCCCCGGGGCGGTCCCGGCGGAACGTTCCCCGTTCCGGTCCTGAGCCTGAAACCGGCCGCCTTCGGGCTCTGGGCAGAACTGGTGACCGGAGAGCCGGGGCTGAGCCGGCAACTGCCCGTGGTCTTCCCCGACGAATTACCGAGGGCCGCCGCGGCCTCCGGTCTGCGCGCTCCCCGCACCGGCACACCCGCCGCGGCAGCTCGCGCCGTACGCCGGTTCGAATCCCTGGCCACCCCGACGGCGCGGCGGCTGGCCACCCATATCGCCGCCCTGCCCTTCGAGTTCGAGCTGATCGAGCAGCTGCGGCACCGCATGGTGCCGCAGGCGTCACCCGCCCATCTCTCGGAGATCCTCATGGGCGGGCTGATCGACTGGCGCGCCCCGGACCGGGGCGGCCCCGACTTCGCGAACGGCGTCCGCGAGGCACTGCTCGCCCTCGGCACCCGCAGTCAACTGGCCCGGGTGGTCACCAACTTCGCGGAACTGCGTGACGGCCGTGAGCGGGGCGGCCGGCTCAAGGCCATCCTGCGCGACCCGGGCTCGGTCGCCCTGCCGGAGGTCTCCGAGGCGGGACAGGCGTGGCTCCGGGTGGAGCTCGCGGTGCTGCGCGCACTGTCCGGCCCCTACAGCCGTCGAGCGGGGGAGCTCGCCCGGCGCGCGGCACGGGAGCTGGGCTCCCTCGGGGACGCACCGGGCGTATCCGCGGGGGGTAGCGAAGGATCTTCCTTGGGCATGAATGAAGCGAATGATCCGGATACGTCCGGCACGCCTGAAATTCCAGGAGACGTTGTGCAACCGACATCCCCGATCACCGAGGACCGGAAGGCTGACCCACAGATGGAGCGCGATACTTCGGAGATCCGGGTCATCCGCACCGGCCGGCCCGCGGTCATGGGAAACGTCCCCCAGAAGAACCCCAACTTCACCGGCCGGGAGAGCCTCCTCGACAGCATCGAGGAGCAACTGCGCGGCGACGGCACCACCGCCGTACTGCCGCAGGCGCTGCACGGCATGGGCGGGGTGGGCAAGTCCCAGCTCGCCATCGAATACATCTACCGCCACAGCCACGAGTACAACGTCATCTGGTGGATCCCCGCGGAGCAGGAGAGCCTGATTCTCGGAGCCCTCTCGGAGCTCGCCCGCCGCCTCGGACTCGACGTCGGTCCGCAGGCCAACACCACGGTCCCGGCGGTCCGCGAGGCGCTGCGCAGCGGAAAGCCGTACGACAACTGGCTCCTGGTGTTCGACAACGCCGAGGACATCGACGTCGCACGCCGCTACTTCCCCACCGACGGCCCCGGCAAGATCCTCATCACCTCGCGCAATCGCGAGTGGGAGCGGATCGTCCCACCGCTCAGCGTGGACGTGTTCACCCGGGCGGAGAGCGTGGCACTGCTCCAGCGCCGGGCCCGCGGCATGTCCGACCAGGACGCCGACCGACTGGCCGACGCGCTCGGCGACCTGCCGCTGGCCGTGGAGCAGGCCGGTGCCTGGATCGCCGCCACCGGCATGCCCGTGGCCGAGTACGTCGAACTCCTGGAACAACGCACCCCGGGCATCCTCCAGCTCGATCCCTCACCCGACTATCCGGTCTCGGTGGCCGCGGCCTGGAACATCTCCCTGGAAAGCCTCGCCGAGTCCAACCCGGCCTCCCGGCAACTGCTCGACATCTGCGCCTGCATGTCGCCCGAGCCGATCCCGATCTCCGCGCTGCGCGCCTCCCGGGCGATCGAGATCACCCCGGAACTCGACCCGGTGCTGCGCAATCCCGTGCTGATCGGCCGTGCCACCCGCGACCTCAACCGCCTCTCGCTCATCAAACTCGACCACGGCACAGGCACCCTGCAGATGCACCGGCTGATGCAGGCCGTCCTGCTGGAGTCCATGACCGCGGAGGAAGCCGCCCGGACGCGCCACGCGGCGCACGTCCTGCTCGCGGCGGCCAAACCGGGCGCCCCGCACTCGTCCGACCAATGGGTGGCCTATCAGCGGCTGCTGCCGCACGTCATCGTCTCGGGGGCGGTGCGCAGCGACGATCCATGGGTCCGCGAGCTCATCAACGACATCGTCTTCTACCTCTACTACTGGGGCGCGCACGAGACCGGCGCGTCACTCGCCCGCGAGGCGTGGAACGCCTGGCTCGGCCAGTCGGGCGAGGAAGACACCCAGGTCCTCCAGATGGGCAAACTCCTCGCCTACTTCCTGCGGCTGCTGGGGATCGGCGAGGAGGCGCACGCGCTCAACGAACAGGCGCTGGAGATCTCCCGACGCCCCGGGGTGCCCGAGGAGGAGCTCATCGACTCCATGTGGCAGATGGCGGGAGCGCTGCGCTACCGAGGCGACTTCTACGCGGCGCGCGACCTCGACGTCGAGGCCACCGGCCGGGCTCTGGACCTGTTCGGTCCGGAGGACCCGGGGGCGCTCCAGGCGGCGCACAGCTACGGCGTGTCGCTGCGGCTCTGCGGCGAGTTCGCCAAGGCCAGGGAGCTGGACGAGGAGACGGTGCGACAGTGGGAGCTGCTGTACGGCCCCAACAGCGGTCTCACCCTCAACACGCTCAACGGGCTGGCCATCGACATCCGCGAGAGCGGCGACTATCCGGCAGCCCGCAAGCTCCAGGAGGAGACCTACCGGGTCAGTACCGCGGTCAACGGCGTCGACAACGCCGCCACCGTGCGCGCGGCCCGCAATCTGGCCGTGTGCCGCCGCCGTGACGGATCGCTCGCGGAGGCCGCCGAGTTGAGCGAGGAGACGCTCAAGCGGTTCACCGACCGGTACGGCCGGGATTTCCGGGACACCCTCGCCACGGCGATGAACGTATCCGTCGACCGGCGGCTGCACGGCGATCTGGACTCCGCGCAGGAACTCGGCGAGGACACAGCCCGCCGGTACCGCGCCACGCTCGGTGCGAACCACCCCTTCTCGCTCGCCGCCATGGTCAACCTCGCGGCGACGGAGCGGGCCCGGGGGCGCCACGCGCGGGCCGAGGAGCTGGACGCCGAGGCGGGCCGACGCCTGCGCGCCACCCTGGGCGACCGGCATGTCACCACACTCATCGGTGACCTCGGCGTGGCCAACAACCACTACGCGCGCCTCGACTTCGCCGCCGCCCACGCGGTGGACTCCGCCGCACTCGTGGTGCTGGAGGAGGTCTGCGGGCCGGACCATCCGGTCACCCAGTGCTGCCGGGCCAATCTCGCACTGGACCTGCGGGCGCTGGGGCGCAATCAGGAAGCCGACGACATGCACGCGAGGGCCGTGGGCGCGCTGTCGCGATGCGTCCGCGCCGGGCACTACTGGCTGGAGGCGGCCAACGCGCACCGGCGCATCGAATGCGACATCGCGCCGATGCCGATGTAACCGCCTCCGAAGAGCGGAGCGGGCCGGCCGCTCGGTCCCGATCAGCCGGCGCCGGGCGTGGGTGCCGTGACCGGTCCGGCCCGCTCCGGACTGTCGCCGTACCCCGCGTCCCCCGAACGCCGCCCGCTGCGGTCGGCCAGCCACCGCACCAGGGCGAGCAGCGGCTGGGTCGCGATCGTGGTGGCCAGGGCCATCAGTACGAACACGGAGTACAGCGGTCCCGCGATCAGCCCTGCCTGCAGGCCCGCGTTGAGCGCGATCAGCTCGGTGAGACCCCGCGCACTGAGCAGCACCCCGATGGTCCGGGCATCGTCGCGCCCCACACCGCAGAGCCGGGCGGCACCCAGCCCGCTGCCCACCTTGGCCAGCACACCGAGCAGCGTCACCAACGCCAGGACCACCAGACCCGCACCGTCCAGCCCACCGACCGACACATTGCTGCCCGAAATCACGAAGAAGAAGGGCAGCAGCAGACCCGAGACATCGTTGAGCGGCCGCACCAACTCGGCATCGAGGGTGCCGCCCGCCTCACGCGGAACCACCGCGCCGGCCAGCAGGGCACCGAAGATCACATGCAGCCCCAGGGCACTGGTGACCCAGGCCGAGGCGCAAGCGAAACCCACCAGCACCGCCAATCGGTACGAGGCATCCAGATGACGACGCCACAACAGTCGACGCAGCAATGGTCGCGCCCCGAGCAGCATCGCCGCGGTGAAGAGCAGCGTGAGCCCCAGCCGCACGCCCCAGTGGGGCTCGCCGTGACCACCGGCGTCGAGGAGCGCGCCGACGAGCACCGCCCAGCCCATCACGTCGATCAGCCCGGCGGCGGACATGGCGATCACCCCGGGCAGCGTCCCGGCCAGCCCGTTCTCCCGCACTATGGCCGTCAGGACCGGTACCGCGGTGATCGAGAGCGCCACCCCCAGGAACAGCACGGCGGAAACCGGCATCCCGGCCGGAGCGCCCAGCCGTGCCAGTTCCTCGCGGAAGAGCAACGCGGCTCCGACGCCCGCGGCCATGGGCACGAGGAAGGCCGCGAGCGACACCGTCACCACGGTCCGCGCGCGCTGCCTCAGGATCGAGAGATCGAGCTCGTACCCCACCCCGAACAGGAAGACGACCAGTGCGAGCTGGGAGAGCGCATTGAGCATCGGCGCGATCCCGGGCGGGAACAGCTGACGTGCCACGGCGGGCGCGACCGCGCCGAGCAGCGTCGGTCCCAGGGCGATGCCGGCGATCAGCTGCCCCACGATCACCGGTTGGCGCATCCACCGCGCCAACCGCCCGGCAGCATGGGCGACGACGATGACGACGGCCGCTGCGCCGACGAAGTGCGTGATCATCGCGTCCGGGCTCATGAGACACCTCTGGAGTCGGGTACGGACGAAGTCCAAGCGAAGTATCTTGCCCAGAATACGAGGAAACTGACGGCACGTTATCCGATGGGGGACGCATGACCACGGTGGTTTTCGTTCATGGCACGGGAGTTCGGGAGCCGGGATTCGGGGAGCTGTTCCAACGGGTCGGCGACGGCCTGGCGCACCGCACTCCCGGGGTGAAGCTCATCCCGTACTACTGGGGTGCGGAGCACGGGGCACGCCTCGCGGCGGACGGCGCCAGCCTGCCCGCCGAAGGCACCGCGCGCGGCGTGCCCGACCCCGGCACGACGGAGCCGGACGGCACGGACGCCGACGGCGAGAGCGCCCAGTGGGAGCAGCTGTACCGGGACCCGCTGGCCGAGCTGAGCGCGGTCGCCCTGGCCCCGGCGGGCCCCGTCGCCCGGCCCGAACTCCCGCCCGGCGCCCCGCACCCCTCCGAGCTGCCCCGCCTCCTCCTCGCCCGGCTGGCGTCCTCGCCCGAGGTGAGCGACGCGACTCTGCCCGGTGTCCGCCGCGCCGCCGCCGATGTCTCCCGCAGCCCGCTGCTGGGCCCCGCCGCCCAGGCACTGCCGGCCGCCGACGCCGAAACCGGCGCTCTGGAGCACCTGCTGGCCCGTGCGGTGGTCGCGACGTGCCTGCGCTCCCTCCTCGACGCGGACGCCCCCGTCATCCCCGACGGAGAACAGCGCGACAGGGCGGTGCGGCAACTCGCCACCGCCATGGGGGCGCCGGCGGCCGGCATGGAACGCGGTGCCGCCTCCCTCCTGCTGCGCCCCGTCGTGCGCGCCGGATCCCGCTACGCGGTGCGCCGCCGTCGGGCTCTCACCCAGGCCGCGCACCCCGCCGCCGGGGACGTCCTCCGCTACCTCGCCCACGGTGAACCCGTTCGAGCGGGGCTGTGCGCGACCCTGGAGGGCCTCGAAGGTCCGGTCGCCGTCCTCGGGCACAGCCTGGGCGGCATCATCGCCTTCGACACCTTGGTCCGCCGCGCCCACCCGGCCGTGCGGTCGCTGGTCACTGTGGGATCCCAGGCACCGTTCCTCTACGAGATCGGCGCGCTGCCGAGCCTCGGCCATCCCTCGGTGCTTCCCGGTCACTTCCCCGCCTGGCTCAATCTCTACGACCGCCGCGACCTCCTCTCCCACGTCGGCGGCCCGCTCTTCCCCGGCAGGGTCCGGGACGTCGCCATCGACAATCGGCAGCCCTTCCCCGCATCGCACAGCGCCTACTGGGCCAACCCCGCCGTGTACGCCGCCATCGCCGGGGAACTCACATGACCGCCCCTCCGGCCGACCGGGTCTTCGCGCTCGTCGTCGGCATCGAGCGCTACGCCGCGGGCCCGTCGTGGGAGCTGCCCGGCCCGGCCCGGGACGCCCTGCGCTTCAGGGACTGGCTGCTGGCGCGCGGCGTTCCCGAGCGGAACGTCATGCTGCGCCTCGCACCGGCCGCGGGGTTCACCGCGCGGCCGGACTACGGCCCCGCCGACCACGCGTCCGTCCGTCACGACCTGGTCACCCGTCTTCCCGCTCTGGACGGCGACGTGCTGTGGATCTGGTGGGGCGGTCACGGCGTCCTCGCCGAGGACGAACACATCCGGCTGTACACGGCCGACGCCACCGTCTCCGACAAACGCAATCTGGACCTGGAATCCGCCCGCAGATATCTGGCCAGCGACGCCGTCGCCGGCTTCACCCGCCAGATCTGGGTCGTGGACGCCTGCCAGACCTTCGCCGAGGAGCATGCCCACCGGCAGGGCCTGCCCGGGGAGCAACTGCCGCTCGGCGGTCGGGAGAACGTCCACGAGCAGGTCCTGATGCTCGCCGCCGACCGGGGCCAACGCGCCGCGAACGACCCCGTACGCGCCACCGGCCTGTTCTCCGCCGCCCTCCTCGACATCCTCCACGAGGACACGAACGCCGCGGCGGCGGCCGGTCCGGCGGACATCGAGGCGCTGTTCGGCCGCGTACGCGAACGGATGGCCGAGTTGCGGCTCGCGGGACACACGGGACAGTTGCCGCGACTGGTGCTGCACGGAGCGGACCGCACCGAGACATCGCGACCGGCCCCGGCCGCCATACGCCCAGGCCGCGTCAGGGCACACCTGATCGACGCCCTGCTCGCGTACCCGTTCATGACGGATCCGGCACAGCGGCAGATCATGGTCCGTCTGCTGGACACGCCCGCCGTCCAGACCATGCACCGGGGCAGCGACCCCCGCTCCGACGCCACGGCGGTCTACCTGGGGTTGCGCCGGATCCCCGACGGCCTCTGGTTGCTGTACGACGCCGTGACCCTGCTGGATCCCGACGAGGAACTCGCCACCGGACTGGAATCGGCCGTCCTCGCCTGTTACGCCCTGCAGGAAAGCGGATTGCGATGATCGAGCGGGGTTCCGACACCGGTTCGGTTTCGCCATCATGGGTAACACGTCAGGACGGACGGAACGCCCGGGATGCGCTGTGGCCGGCGATCCGTGCACGAAGTGGGGGACGCTGAGTGGACGAGCCGGTGCGCGCTGACTGCTTGACGTCGGACCTGGCCGACCTGGGCCGCGTGGACATCACCGCCCTGCGGTCCGTGCCGCGCTCGCTCCGGGCCGGCCGCCTGCTCGAAGAGGTGCGGCGGGCCCGCGGCCGGGCCTGTGTGGACACTCCTCCGGGAAGGGCCGAGTGACCCGGTCCGACGCCGGACAGCAGCCGCTCACCCTGCCCGGTGTGTGCTTCGACGCCCTGGCCTCCGGAGGCGGATCCGCACGGGAGTCCTCCTTCCTGGCCGCCGGCGAGCGTACCCGCCGACTGCTGCTGCTCGGTGAACTCCTGGACCTGCTGGAAGAACAACCGGCGGCGCTGGGACCACTGCCGCCGGCGGCGGCCGCCTGGGAAGCCATCGGCCGCGCCGCCCGCGCCCGGCCCTCGGCGGTGGAAGAACTGCTGAGCGCGCCCCAGGTGGGCAACTGGATCGCACATGCCCTGCGGCGCCTGCACGGCACCGCGGGCGGGCCGCCGCTGTGGGTGGACACCGGGCACGTGCACGCGCTCTCCGTCGTCGCCTGCCTGCGGGCCGGTGTGGACGGGGCCACCGAGGTCCCGGTCCGCAACGGTGACGTCATGCTGCCGACCCTCGGGCTGGCCCGGCTGCCCGGTGCCACGTCCCCGTACACCACGGCACGGGCGGACGTCCGGGGCGGCACGCTCCACCTCACCCGCGGCAC
Source organism: Streptomyces netropsis (assembly GCF_014203545.1). Lineage (GTDB taxonomy): Bacteria > Actinomycetota > Actinomycetes > Streptomycetales > Streptomycetaceae > Streptomyces > Streptomyces netropsis. The sequence goes on along the minus strand of NZ_JACHJG010000004.1, from coordinate 441,061 downwards.
GCGTTCGACCGCCGTCGAACCCCTGCGAGCGGGCCGGTCCGCCACCTGGCTCGCCCTGCGGAGCGTGGACGACCGGGGCCGGGTGGTCCTCGACGATCTCGACCCGTACCGCGACCTCGACGACCCGGTACCCCCCGACCCCCTCGGCGGCGCCGAATTCCAGGCCTGGCGGACGGTCTTCGGCGAGGCCGTGGAGATCCTCGCGGCCGACCCGGCACCCGGCCCGGGCCGGCCGGTCCTCACCGACCTGCGCTGCCTCGTCCCCTGGGGGCCGGCTCTCGCCGCCGCGGGAGCCGAGCGGCTTCCCGTCCGCAGCGCATCCACCGCGGACGCCTACGGATCCATGGTGCTCTCCCGTCCCCCGGACGGTCTCGCCCTCGCCGAGACGCTCGTGCACGAACTCCAGCACGGCAAGCTCGGGGCGATCATGCACCTCTTCCCCCTGCTCGACGACGACCGGGCCGAGACGTACTACAGCCCGTGGCGCCCGGACCCGAGGCATCTCACCGGCCTGCTGCACGGCGCCTACGCCTTCACCGGCGTCGCCGGCTTCTGGCACGACCGGCTCGGCGGACCGCACCACGACACGGCCGCCTTCCAGTTCGCCCTGCGCCGCCTGCACTGCCGCCACGCCGTGGCCACGTTGCTGCGGCACGCCCGGCTGACCGACGTCGGACGCCGACTGGTGCACGGCCTGGCGGCGACGCTCGACGCATGGCTGAGGCGCCCGCTGGACGTCCGCGTCGTCCGGCGGGCCCGCGCCGCGGCCCGCAGCCACCTCGTCGAATGGCGGCTGCGCAATCTGCGGTGGGACGCCGCCACCGGGACCACGCAGGTGACCGGGGGTCTTCAGCACGGTGTCTGGTACGACGACCGGGTCCGGCTCTACGGCCTGCCTCCCGGTCTGCTCGCCGATCCGCGGACCGCCGACGAGTACCTGTGCGCGGGAGACCCCGCCGCCGCGCTCCCGCGCTACGCGGAGGCCCTGCGCCGCGACCCCGGGGACGCGCACGCGCAAGCGGGCTGGCTCCTCGCGGCGGCCGCCCTGCGACCCCGGCTGCGCCCGGCACTACGACTGCCGGAACGCGCCGCCCACCTCATGGCCTGACCCGCGGCACGCCCTGCGCCCCCGCGCCCCCCGGCAAAACGAAAGCGAGGACCGCGACCATTCGGTCGCGGTCCTCGCTCTGCAAGTGTCCGAGGGGGGACTTGAACCCCCACGCCCGATAAAGGGCACTAGCACCTCAAGCTAGCGCGTCTGCCATTCCGCCACCCGGACAAGGTGTCTGCCTTCGGGGCCGTGGCCCCTCCGACATGGAAAACAATAGCAAACATCCAGGGGTGCTCGATCACCCGGCCGGGCGCCCGGAGGGGACTCGTGACGGGCGTGTGTCGGCAGCATTGCGGCCTTGGGCTGTGCGGGCGGGAGAGAGAGGATGGCCGTGGACCCACGCCGGGGCCGCCGGGCTGCGGCGGCTCCCGGCGGCGAACCACGAGGAGGCAGCGTGAGCGAGTCGAAGCCGGGCCGTAGCGGAACGGGCCGGAGCGCCGAGGACGAGGTCGTCGACCTCTGCCGTGATCTGATCCGGATCGACACCAGCAACTACGGCGACCACTCCGGCCCCGGCGAGCGCGCCGCAGCCGAGTACGTCGCCGAGAAGCTCGCCGAGGTGGGGCTCGAACCCCAGATCTTCGAGTCCCACAAGGGACGGGCCTCGACGGTGGCGCGGATCGAGGGCGAGGACCCCTCCCGGCCCGCGCTGCTGATCCACGGCCACACCGACGTCGTGCCCGCCGACGCCGACGACTGGACCCACCACCCCTTCGCCGGCGAGATCGCGGACGGCTGCCTGTGGGGCCGCGGCGCGGTCGACATGAAGGACATGGACGCGATGACGCTCGCCGTCGTCCGCGACCGGATGCGCTCCGGCCGCAAGCCGCCGCGCGACGTCGTCCTCGCCTTCCTCGCCGACGAGGAGGCCGGCGGCACCTACGGCGCCCGGTTCCTGGTGGACAAGCACCCCGGGCTCTTCGACGGGGTGACCGAGGCGATCAGCGAGGTCGGCGGCTTCTCCTTCACCGTCAACGAGAACCTGCGGCTGTATCTGGTGGAGACCGCCCAGAAGGGCATGCACTGGATGCGGCTCACGGTCGAGGGCACCGCCGGGCACGGCTCCATGACCAACAGTGACAACGCGATCACGGAACTGTGCGAGGCGGTCGGCCGGCTCGGCCGGCACCGGTTCCCGGTCCGGGTGACCAAGACCGTGCGGTCCTTCCTCGACGAGCTGTCCGACGCGCTCGGCACCCCGCTCGACCCCGAGGACATGGAAGCGACCCTCGCCAAGCTCGGCGGCATCGCGAAGCTCATCGGGGCGACGCTGCGCAACACCGCCGCCCCGACGATGCTCGGCGCGGGGTACAAGGTCAATGTGATCCCGGGGCAGGCGACGGCCCACGTCGACGGCCGCTTCCTGCCGGGGTACGAGGAGGAGTTCCTCGCCGATCTCGACCGGATCCTCGGGCCAAAGGTCAAGCGCGAGGACGTTCATGCCGACAAGGCATTGGAGACCACCTTCGACGGCAACCTGGTCGACGCCATGCAGACGGCGCTCAGGGCCGAGGACCCGATCGCGCGCGCCGTGCCGTACATGCTCTCCGGCGGCACCGACGCCAAGTCCTTCGACGACCTGGGCATCCGGGGCTTCGGGTTCGCGCCGCTCAAGCTGCCGCCGGAGCTGGACTTCGCCGGGATGTTCCACGGCGTGGACGAGCGAGTGCCGCTCGACGGACTGAAGTTCGGCGCGCGGGTGCTCGACCGGTTCCTGGACGAGGCCTAGGAATTCGCGAAGCTGTGCGCATCCGCCGCGCGCTTAACCGGAAAGGGTGAATGGCCAAAGCATCACGTAGCTCGCCCACCTCCTCGTCGTTACATCTATGCGGTCCGCGGCTGGGACCGCATTGCCAACAAGGAGGAACCAATGCTCAAGAAGGTTGTCGCTGCTGCGGCTGCCACCAGTGGTCTCGTGCTCGCCGGTGCGGGCGTGGCCGCTGCGCACTCGGGCGCTCAGGGAGCTGCCGTGGCCTCGCCCGGCGTAGTTTCCGGCAACGTGGTGCAGGTCCCGGTCGAGGTGCCGGTGAACATCTGCGGCAACACGGTCAACGTTGTCGGGCTGCTGAACCCTGCCTTCGGCAACACCTGCGTCAACAAGTGACGTTGTTCCTCAACCCGTAAGGGTGTGGACCAAGGCGGCCCCGGAGTGCGCGCCATGCGCTCCGGGGCCGCCGGGCATTCGGCGCACGGCCGACTCGGCCGTGCGCATTTCCGCTTGGTAGAAGGCAGAAGGAATAGCTATGCGACAGGTCGCCAAGAAGGGCTTGCTCACAGCAGCGGCGGCAAGCGGCGTACTCGCCGTGACCGGCGGCTACGCCGCACACGCGGACTCGGGTGCCCTGGGCACCGCCGCGCACTCCCCGGGCATCGCGTCCGGCAACACCGTCCAGGTCCCGGTGCACGTGCCGGTCAACGCCTGTGGCAACACGGTGAACGTGGTCGGGCTGCTCAACCCCGCCTCGGGCAACAAGTGCGCCAACGTGTCCGGCGGTCACGGCAAGGGCCACGATGACAAGGGCCACGGCCACGACGGCAGCCACGGCAACGGCCATGGCAGCAACGGCCACGGCAACGGTCACGGCGGCGGTGCCGCCGCCGACGGGAAGAGCGTCGGCTCGCCGGGCATCGGGTCCGGCAACGTCGTCCAGGTCCCGGTGCACGTGCCGGTCAACGCGTGCGGGAACAGCGTCGACGTCGTCGGCATCGGCAACCCCGCCATCGGCAACGAGTGCGTCAACCACAGCCATGGCCACGGCCAGCAGGGCCCGGGCCACAAGCCGCCGCACGAGCGGCCCGGTCACCCGGCCCCGCACGAGCCCCCGGCGAAGCACAACCCGCCCGCCGAGAAGCCCGGGCACAAGCCCCCGGCGAAGCACACCCCGTCGGCCGAGAAGCCCGGCCACAAGCCGACCGGTCACGCCAAGCCGCCGACCGAGGTGAAGGCCGCCCACGAGGAGGAGGCCTCCTTCCCGGTGGCCAAGGCCAGCGAGCTCGCGCACACCGGTGCGGGCCAGCTCGGCATCGCCGTCCCGGCCGTGGGACTCCTGCTCGGCGGCGCGGTGCTCTACCGCCGCGCGCGTGCCGCGCAGGGCTGAATCACACCGCTTGATCCCGGACATCATTAGTCCGGGACCGGCAGCCAGGCCGACAGCACGGAGCGGGCCCCGCAGTAGCGGGGCCCGCTCCGTACGCTTTCACCACGTGGCACGCACCTGGCGGATGATCCGACGCCGCAGCCGCACCCTGCGGCTGCCGTCGGGATAAAGACGCAGTCGGTCCAACTCCCAGTGTCCGTACTCGGCATGGTCGGTCAGCAAGCGAGTGGCTGCTCCTCGGGAGACCCCTCGAGGCACATACACATCACAGAATTCGTATTCCGGCATCGCATCTATTGTGCGGGAACGGGCTCGGTGCGGATAGCGTCTGCACTATGTCTGATGCTGCGCAGCCAACCGCTGCCGAGGTACGCGCCGCCGCCGAGGCGGTCAAAGCCGCGCTGGACCGCCACCTCGATGCCGTCGAACACCGGTCGGGGGCGACCGATCCGGCTGTCTACGCCGCGTTCAACGAGCTGGCCGCGACAGCCGAGGCGTACGACGAGCTGTTGTACGACGCCTATGACGAGGTCACCCCCTTCGAGATCCCCGGTGACGACACGCTGCCCGCATACGCCGGGCCCGAGGAGCCCAGCGCGCTCAGCGTGCTGATCCGCAGGGACTACGCGGTGGTCGAACCGCACCGGCTCCTCGCCCAGGCCCGGCGCGTCGCCGACCTCGATCCCGACATCGACGCGCCCCCGGGCGCGCCGGGGAACGCGGCGGACCTCGTCGGCAGCAGCGTCCACGCCGCCCTCGGGGTGCTCTTCGGAGAGTACGAACCGGACGAGATCGCATCCCGGCACAAGGAGTTCGGCCTGGAGGAAGGCGATTCCACCCTGTGGGTGGCGGCGGCCGACGACCCCGCCGAGCCCGGCGAATGGCTGTCCGCCCCCTTCGAGCAGGCCGATCCGCAGCGGGTCATCTGCCGCTTCGACGTCAGCGCGGTCTTCGACGAGGAACTCGACCTCGACGAGGACGGTGACGACGAGGACGGTGACGAGGCTGCCCCGGACGGTGCCGAGGAGCAGGACGGGGACGCGGGGCCCGCGGGCCCCGGGCGCTGAGGGACCGTCCTCATCGAGGTCGGTGACCCCGGGCCGGGGCGGGCGGCCGCCCCGGCCCGGGGTCACCCGTCAGCGCTCACACCTCGGACTGTGGTGCCCGCAGCAGGGACCGCAGTCGGGTGGTCCGCTCCTTCGCCGGGATCTCGGCCACCGCGCGGGGCAGTGCCTGGTCCACACCGTGCACGACCGACAGATGCCGCTCGCCCCGGCTGAACGCGGTGTAGATCCACGACCTCGTCAGCTCCTGGGCGGCGTCGCCGGGCAGCACCACCACGGCCGCCGGCCAGCGCGTACCGGCCGCCTGGTGCGCGGTGACGGCCCAGCCGTGCCGCACGGTCCCGCCCACCCGCTCGGGCGGTACGACGACGGGCGAGCCCGCGCAGTCCAGCCGGAGCCCCGCCGCGTCCGCCGAGACGACCGTGCCGGGGACCATGCGGCCCGGCGCCGGTACGTAGGCGACCCGGTCGCCCGGGTCGAAGCCGCCGAAGCGGCCCGGGCCGGGGTTGAGCCGCTCCTTCAGCGCCGCGTTGAGCGCCCGGGTGCCGACGGCACCGCCGTGGCCCGGCGTGATCACCTGGGTGTGCTCGGCGGGCACGCCGATGGCGCGCGGCACCGAGTCCGCGACGAGCTGCACCGTGCGGTGCACGGCCTCGCCCGCGTCCCGGACCGGGACGATCACGACCTCCTTGCCGGGGGCGTCCACCGTGGTCAGCTCACCGACCCCGATCCCCGACACCAGCTCGCCGATCGGGCCCGTGTCCGGGGTGCGCGAGACGACCGCGGGGCAGGCCCGCGCGGCCACCACGTCCGCGAAGACCCGGCCCGGGCCGGCCGACCACAGCACGCCGGGGTCACCGCTCAGCACCAGGCGGGTGCCGTCCGTCAGCGACTCCACCAGCATCGCCGCCGTCTCCACGTCCAGCTGCGGTGCGTCCAGCACGGCCAGCACATCGAGCGCGAGGGCGCCTTCCGCGTCCCGTCCGGGGCCCTCCTGGCCGGACAGCAGCCCGGCGACGGTGACCGCTTCGAGGTCGCCGAGCGCGACGAGACGCCGCTTGCCGTCCTCGGTGTGTGCGGCGGCGCACGCCCGCAGGCCCAGGGCGCGGGCCGCGACGACGAGGGCGAGGGGCTCCGCGCGGGCCGCCTCGCCACCGCTGTGCGTCACCAGCCCGGAGGCCGCGACGGCACGGATCAGTTCCGCGGCGGAGGGGGAGGGCGCGCCGGCCGCGGCGGCCTCCCAGTCGGGAGCGGCACCGGGGCCCGCGTCGGACGCCGGCGGAGCGTCATCGGTCCCGCTGTCGGTACCGGAGCCGGCTCCGGCCTCCTGCCCGTCATCACCGCCGTCCGTGACCGTCTCGGCGTCCGCCTCGGCTGCCACGGTGGCCTCCGCCGGGTCCGCGCCGAAGGTGCTGATCAGCCGGGCGAGGCCGTCGGCCAGGCTTTCCTCCGCCATCGCGTAGCGGTCCAGCCCCAGCAGCAGGCGGACCGGGACCTCCGGCTCCGAGCCGTCCGGCTCGGGGCGGGCGGCTCCCGGGGTCTCCAGGGCCTCCTGGAACACCAGCACCGAGCCCTCCGCGAGCGCGCTCTGCAGCGCCTCGTCCGGCTCCGGCACCGACTGCTTGCCGAGCGCGGTGCGCAGCACCGACGCCTCCAGCACGGTGTGCCCGGCCAGGGCGGCGCGCTCCAGCAGCCAGCCGACCAGGGCCTGGGCCCGGCGCTCGTCACCCGGACCGCACTCCGGGCCCAGCAGCGCCCGCGCGAAGCCGTCGGCCTGCTCCGGGCGCACGCCCGGGACGGCCAGCAGCTGCCAGGGGTCCTCGCGCAGGGCCTCGGCGGCCTGCTCCCTGAGCACCCCGACCACCTGCTCGGCCAGTGTCTGGGGGGCGCCCCCCGCGGTGAGCACCTGCCGTACGCCGTCGAGTCCCTCGGCGCCGATGTGCGGCGTCGGGCGCGGCGGAGCGGGGGCCGCGGCCGCCGTCGGCGCGGGTGCGGGGGTCCGCTCCGGCCGGGGGGAAGCGCCGCTCCCCGGCACCGGCGCACCGGCGGCACGCCTGCCGCCGGACGGCCCGGTGAAGAACGACGCCGCCGAGCGCTCCCCGCTCTCCACGGCCCGCACCGCGGCCGCCAGCGCCTCCGCGGCGGCGGACCGGCTGCCGCCGTCCGATCCGGGGGCTTCGGCGCCCGGCTCGGACGCCGGTGCCGGTTCCTCCCGCGCGCCGTCCTCGGCCTCGGAGACCTCGCCCTCGGAGCCGTCCGCCCCGGCGTCGCCGCCCGAAGCGGCCCCGGCGTCGTCGGCAGGCGATGCGCCGTCGCCCGGCTCGCCCGGCTCGCTCGCGGCGGCCTCCTCGGGGGAGGGCGCGGGCGCGTCCTCTACGGCGAGGGGGTCGCGGTCGGTACTCACAGCGTGCTCCAGTCCTGATCGGGATAGCGGTGCACGGGCGCCGACACATCGTCGAGCGCCTGGCAGATCTCGTCTGGAAGAGTAAGGCTCTCCACTGACAACGTGGCTCTGAGCTGCGTCGCGTTCCGCGCGCCGACGATCGGGGCGACCACGCCGGGGCGGTCGCGCACCCATGCGAGGGCCACCTGTAAGGGGGTCGTGGCGAGGCCGTGGGCCGCCGTGGTGACCGCGTCGACGACGCGGGTGGCGTCGGCGTCCAGATAGGGCTCGACGAAGGGGGCGAGGTGGTCGGAGGCCCCCCGCGAGTCGGTGGGCGTCCCGTGGCGGTACTTGCCCGTCAGCACGCCCCGGCCGAGCGGCGAGGACGGCAGCAGCCCGATGCCGAGGTCGCGCGCGGCGGGCAGCACCTCGCGCTCGATGCCGCGCTGCAGCAGCGAGTACTCCATCTGCGTGCTGGCCAGCCGGGTCCGTGTGCCCGGTCCGGCGAGCTGCCAGGTGGCGGCCTTGGCGAGCTGCCAGCCGCAGAAGTTGGACACCCCGGCATAGCGCGCCCGGCCACTGCCGACCGCTATGTCGAGCGCCTGCAGCGTCTCCTCGATCGGTGTGTGGGGGTCGAAGGCGTGGATCTGCCACACGTCGACGTAGTCCGTGCCCAGCCGCGTCAGCGAGGCGTCGAGCGCCGAGAGCAGATGGCCCCGCGAGCCGTCGAAGCGCCGGTCGGGGTCCGGGACGCTGCCCGCCTTGGTCGCGACGACCAGATCGCGGCGCGGCACCAGGTCCTCCATCAGCCGGCCGAGGAGGTACTCCGCGCCGCCGTCCGCGTAGACGTCGGCGGTGTCGACGAGGGTGCCACCGGCCTCCCAGAACACCTTGAGCTGCTCGGCGGCGTCGAGTTCGCCGGTGTCCCGGGCCCAGGTGAGGGTGCCGAGCCCGATCCGCGATACCCGTAGTCCCGTGCGGCCGAGATGCCTTAGCTCCATGAGGGCTGAGGTTACTGGCCGTGGCCGAGGCCGTGGCCGCCTGTGGACAACGTGCCGATGACGTACCCCAGGTCGGCGCGCTACAGTCCCCGGAACAACGACGTTACTGATCGGTAAGGGGAGCCCGCATGGGTCGGATGAGGCTCGGAATCAACCTCGGCTACTGGGGAGCCGGGATGGACGCGGACAACCTCGCGGTCGCCCGCGAGGCCGACCGGCTGGGCTACGCGGTCTGCTGGGCGGCCGAGGCGTACGGCTCCGACGCGCCCACCGTGCTCTCCTGGGTCGCGGCGCAGACCGAGCGGATCGACGTCGGTTCGGCGATCTTCCAGATCCCGGCCCGTACGCCCACGATGACGGCCATGACGGCCGCGACCCTCGACTCGCTCTCCGGCGGCCGGTTCCGCCTCGGCCTCGGCGTCTCCGGCCCGCAGGTCTCCGAGGGCTGGTACGGCGTGAAGTTCGACAAGCCGCTCGCCCGCACCCGCGAGTACGTCGAGATCATCCGCAAGGCCATGTCCCGCGAGCGCGTCGCCCACGACGGCGAGCACTGGACGCTGCCCCTGCCCGGTGGGCCCGGCAAGCCCATCAAGCTCACCGTTCACCCGGTGCGCGAACAGATCCCGCTCTACATCGCGGCCATCGGCCCGAAGAACCTCGAGCAGACCGGCGAGATCGCCGACGGTGCCCTCGTCGTCTTCTTCGCCCCCGAGCACGCCGAGGAGACCACCCTGGGCGCCCTGCGGGCCGGCCGCGCCAAGGTGGGCAAGGACCTCGACGGCTTCGACCTCGTGCCGACCGTGCCCATGGCCGTCGGCGACGACGTGAACGCCCTCGCGGACCTCTTCCGCCCGTACACCGCCCTCTACGTCGGCGGCATGGGCAGCGCCAAGCAGAACTTCTACAACAAGCTCGCCCAGCGCATGGGGTACGAGAAGGCGGCCGCCGAGATCCAGGAGAAGTACCTCTCCGGGGACAAGGCGGGCGCCGCGGCCGCGGTGCCGCGCGAGCTGATCGACTCCACCACCCTGCTCGGCCCGGTGGAGCGCGTCGCCGACCGGATGCAGGCCTACGCGGAGGCCGGGGTCACCACCCTGTCGCTGGCCCCCGCCGGATTCACCCTGGACGAGCGGATCGCGAGCCTGCGGGCCGGCGTCGACGCCCTGGAGCGGGCCGGCCTCGCCTAGGCCTGTCCGGCGGATCCTCGGGTGCACCTCCGGTGCGCGGAGGCGTCCTCAATCGCCGGACGGGCTCGAATAAGCCTGTCCGGCGATTGAGGACACGCCCGCAGGGCGCCCGCCGCCGCAGGCGGCAAGAAGGTGCAAGCAGCAGTCCGCAGGACGACCGCGGCCGTGGTGGGGGCTCGGGGTGCCTTCCCCGCCACGGCCGTCACCGAGGACAACGCCCCGTACGGCCCCGTGGTTACGCGCCGCGGCCCCCCTTCGTCCTCCCGCCGCCGTCCGGCATTCGGCCGAGTGCACGGCCCCAGCGTTTGCCGCCTCCCGCCCATGGCACTTGACTTTGCCTTCGGGACGTCGTGCACGGAGGTGGCAGTCATGCTCTCGGCCAGAAACGTGTTCCAGGAGATCCTCGACAACGACGAGTCGTACCAGCTCTTCTGCTCCATCGCCGCCAGCGGCGAAACGCAGGGGGGCTGGGAGAACGGCCGGATCGCCGCGCTGGTGCCACCGGAACAGCAGGCGCTCGCGCCAAAGATCGCCCGGCACGGTGCGGACGAGGACAAGCACGGCCGGATCTTCCTGGCTTTGCTGCGCAAACGGGGGCTGCAGCCGGTCGCCGTCCCACCGGAGACCGACTACACGGCCATCCTCGAACGCCAGGGCATCGGTCTTCCCCATGCCAAGCTGCGCGCCGAGACCCCCCTCACCGAGCGGGACATCGTCACCTACCTCGCGCACAGCCGGGTCACCGAGCAGCGCGCCTCCGACCAGATGGACATGCTCACCAAGCACTTCGGCGAGCACCCCGAGGTCGGCAGGGCGATCAAGATGATCTGCCACGACGAGGCCAACCACCTCGCCTACTGCCACGAGGAGCTGCTGCGGCTCGCCGCCGCGGGACACGGCCGGACGATCCAGGCGGTCCTCCGGGAGAGCGCCCTCGCCGAGATCGTGGTCTACCGGGACGTCAGCCTCGCGGTGATGGGCCACATGGGCCGCATCCTGCGGTGGCCGAAGGCCAAGTCCGCGTCGCTCACGGCGGGCATCCGCGCCATGTACGGGTACGAGCGGCTCGGCGGCTGGCGGCGGATGGTCGGCCTGCGGCCGCCCGGCCGCCTCGACGCGCTGGGCGGCCCCGCCGACCCCGCCCCCGAGTTCGCCTGACCCACCGCGGCCCGCCCCACGGGCACCGCGCCCTCAGAGCCAGCCACGCCGCTTGAAGAGCCGGTGCAGCAGGACCTCCAGCACGGCCAACAGGGCCAGCACCGCGGGATATCCCCAGGGCTGGTGGAGCTCCGGCATGTGGTCGAAGTTCATCCCGTACACCCCGGCGATCATCGTCGGGAGGGCCGCCATGGCCGCCCATGCCGAGATCTTGCGCATGTCGTCGTTCTGCTGGACGCCGGTCTGCGCGAGATGGGCCGACAGGATGTCCGAAAGCAGGCGGTCCAGGCCCTCCGCGGACTCGTTGGCCCGGGTCAGGTGATCACTCACATCGCGGAAGAACGGCTGGGATCCGCTGTCCACGAACGGCAGCCGCGCCTCCGCGAGCCGGGTCATCGGCTCGGCCAGCGGGACCGTCGCCCGCCGGAACTCCACGACCTGCCGCTTGAAGGCGTAGATCCGCGAGGCGGTGTTCCTGTTGTCCCCGCCGACCGGCGCGAACACCTCGGCCTCCAGCTCCTCCAGGTCCACCTGGAGCGCCGCCGCCACGTCGATGTAGTGGTCCACGACCGCGTCGCTCACCGCGTACATCACCGCCGTCGGGCCGTGCTTGAGCACCTCCGGCTCGTGTTCCAGCCGCTGCCGCACGCGCGCGAGCGGGCTCTCCTCACCGTGCCGGACCGAGACGACGAAGCAGTCGCCGACGAACAGCATCAGCTCACCGGTGGTGACCGTGCCCGCCGCGTCGTCGTAGGTGGTGGGCTTGAGCACCATGAACAGCGAGTCGTCGTACACCTCCAGCTTCGGCCGCTGGTGCGCGTTGAGCGCGTCCTCGACGGCCAGCGGGTGCAGCCCGAACTCGTTCGTCACCAGGTCGAACTCGTCCTCCGTGGGCTCGTACAGCCCGACCCACACGAAGGAGTGCCCCTTGGCGCGCGCCTCCTCCAGCGCGTCCGAGAGGTCGGCGGGGCCCTCCGTGCGGCGGCCGTCCCGGTAAATGCCGACGTCGACGATCACGACAGGCATTCTTCCGCCAATCCGCCCGCAGCGCACCGGCTGGACGCGTGGGGACGGACGTAGGGTGGTCGTCATGCCCACGCTGATCCTGCTCCGGCACGGCCGGTCCACCGCCAACACCGGCGGAGTGCTCGCCGGGTGGACCCCCGGGGTCGCCCTCGACGAGCGGGGCGCCGCCCAGGCGGCCGCCCTCCCCGCCCGGCTCCGGGCCGTGCCGCTCGCAGCCGCCGTCACCAGCCCGCTCCAGCGCTGCCAGGAGACCCTGGCGCCGCTGCTCGCCGCGCGGCCGGAGCTGCCGTCGCACACCGACGAGCGGATCGGCGAATGCCACTACGGCGACTGGTCGGGCCGCAAGCTCGCCGAGCTGCACGAGGAGCCGCTGATGGCCGTCGTGCAGCAGCACCCCTCCGCCGCCGCCTTCCCCGGCGGGGAGTCCGTACGCGCCATGCAGGCCCGGGCGCTGGACGCGGTCCGCGACTGGAACGAGCGGATCGAGCGGGAACACGGCCCGGACGCCGTCTACCTCATGTGCACGCACGGCGACATCATCAAGGCGCTCGTCGCCGACGCCCTCGGCCTCCACCTCGACCTCTTCCAGCGGATCGCCGTCGACCCCTGCTCGGTCACGGCCATCCGTCACACCCGGCTGCGCCCCTACCTCGCGCGTCTCGGCGACACCGGTGACCTGGCCGATCTCGCCCCCAGCGGGCAGCCGCCCGCGGAGCGCGAGGGGGACGCGGCCGTCGGGGGTGGTGCGGGAGCACCGTGATCGTCGTGCGCAGTAGGGTGGTGAGGCGGGGGCGCCCGCCTCGCTGCCGGTGATCACCTCGCCGGAGCAGGCCATATCGGCCCGCACAGACCCGCACAGCCACTCCGACCACCCGAACCAAATGGAGCAGGACGTTGTCCCGTCAGGTGTTCCTCTATGACCCGCCGGACCGATTCGTCGCCGGCACGGTCGGGCTGCCGGGCCGCCGCATTTTCTTCCTCCAGGCCTCGGCGGCCGGCCGGACCACCAGCGTCGTGCTGGAGAAGACCCAGGTCGAGGCGCTCGCCGAGCGCATCGACGAGCTGCTGGACGAGGTGGTCAGGCGCACCGGCGGCAATGCCCCGGTGCCGGCCGTGGCCCCCGCCGAACTCGCCGACACCGCCCCCCTGGACACCCCCGTCGAGGAGGAGTTCCGGGTCGGCACCATGGCGCTGGCCTGGGACGGCGAGCACGAGCGGATGGTGGTGGAGGCGCAGGCCCTCGTCGAGCTGGCGGCGGACACCGAGGAAGACCTCGCCGAAGCCGAGGAGCGGTTGCTCAAGGACGAGGCGAACGGGCCGCCGATGCTGCGCGTGCGGCTGACCGGCACCATGGCCCGCGCGTTCGCCAAGCGCGCCCTCGAAGTGGTCAACGCCGGCCGCCCGCCGTGCCCGCTGTGCAGCCTGCCGCTCGACCCGGAGGGACACGTATGCCCGCGCCAGAACGGATACCGCCGCGGAGCGTGACCCCGCACGAGCTGCTGGCCCTGGGCGAGCTGACGGTGCGCGGCCGGGTCCGGGAGGCGTCCAACGCGGTCCTGTACTGCACGGTCGCCCACGAGGGCGTCAGCGCCGCCTGCGTCTACAAGCCGGTCGCCGGGGAGCGCCCGCTGTGGGACTTCCCCGACGGGACGCTGGCGCAGCGCGAGGTGGCGGCGTACGAACTCTCCGAGGCCATGGGCTGGGGCCTGATCCCGCCGACGGTGCTGCGCGACGGCCCGTACGGCGAGGGCATGTGCCAGCTGTGGATCGAGGGCCCGGACGAGGAACAGGCCGCCGGCGCGGAGCTGCTGGCGCTGGTCGAGGGCGAGGAGCCGGGGCCGGGCTGGAAGGCCGTCGGCTTCGCGGAGGTGGGGGAGGACCGCACCGCGCTGCTGGTGCACGCCGACGACGTGCGGCTGCGGCGGCTGGCCGTGCTCGACGCGGTGATCAACAACGGTGACCGCAAGGGCGGCCATCTGCTGCCCGCGGCCGACGGACGGCTGTACGCGATCGACCACGGCGTGACCTTCAACGCCGACGACAAGCTGCGCACCCTGCTGTGGGGCTGGGCCGGCGAGCCGCTGACCGAGGAGGCCCTGGAGGCCCTACGGCGACTTTCGGCCGATCTGGCCGAGGGGTGCCCGCTCGCCGCCCGACTGGCCGAGCTGATCACACCCGTCGAGATCGAGGCGTTGCGCGAACGTGTCGCGGATCTCCTGCGGACCGGACGGCACCGCGAACCCAGTGGTCAGTGGCCCGCCATCCCCTGGCCGCCGGTCTGACACGGCCTGTTGGAACAGATTGGCCGAGGACGCGCAAGAGTGCGTCTTCGGCCAAGAGCCGAGTCCGGTTCGTATCCGGAACATGCGTCCGGTTAGGCTTCAGGACATGCATGCCTGGCCCGCTTCTGAGGTACCCGCCCTGTCTGGCAGTGGCCGCGACCTCCGGATCCACGACACCGCGACCGGCGAGCGAGTGACCCTCGCCCCCGGTCCCGTCGCCCGTATCTATGTCTGCGGCATCACGCCGTACGACGCCACCCACATGGGGCACGCGGCGACCTACAACGCGTTCGACCTCGTGCAGCGCGTGTGGCTCGACACCAAGCGGCAGGTCCACTACGTCCAGAACGTCACCGACGTCGACGACCCGCTGCTCGAGCGGGCCCTCGCCAACGGCGACGACTGGACCGCGCTCGCCGAGCGCGAGACCGCCCTCTTCCGCGAGGACATGACCGCGCTGCGGATGCTTCCGCCGCGGCACTACGTGGGCGCCGTGGAGTCGATACCGAAGATCGTCCCCCTGGTGGAGCGGCTGCGCGACGCCGGAGCCGCCTACGAGCTCGAGGGCGACGTCTACTTCTCCGTCGAGTCCGACAGCCACTTCGGCGAGGTCTCCGGCCTCGACGCGGAGGCGATGCGCCTGCTGTCCGCCGAGCGCGGCGGCGACCCGGACCGCCCCGGCAAGAAGAACCCCCTCGACCCCATGCTGTGGATGGCCGCCCGCCCGGGCGAGCCCAGCTGGGACGGCGCCTCCCTCGGCCCCGGCCGCCCGGGCTGGCACATCGAGTGCGTCGCGATCGCCCTCGAGCACTTCGGCATGGGCTTCGACGTGCAGGGCGGCGGCAGCGACCTCGTCTTCCCGCACCACGAGATGGGCGCCTCGCACGCCCAGGCGCTCACCGGTGAGCACCCGTTCGCCAAGACGTACGTCCACGCGGGCATGGTCGCCCTGGACGGCCAGAAGATGTCCAAGTCCAAGGGCAACCTGGTCTTCGTCTCCCGGCTGCGCCGCGACGGCGTCGACCCCGCCGCCATCCGGCTCGCCCTGCTCGCCCACCACTACCGGGCCGACTGGGAGTGGACCGACGCCGTCCTGACCGAGGCCGTCGAGCGCCTCGGCCGCTGGCGCGCGGCCGTCTCGCGCCCGGACGGACCGTCCGCCGACGCCCTGGTCGAGGAGATCCGCGACGCCCTCGCGGACGACCTCGACGCCCCCACCGCGCTCGCCGCGGTCGACCGCTGGGCCGCCGCCCAGGCCGCCGACGGCGGTACGGACGAGGGCGCGCCCGGCGTCGTCTCCCGGGCCGTCGACGCACTGCTCGGCGTGGCCCTGTGACGGGCTGACGCCCGCACGACCCCAAGGAGGGCGCTCCCCGGCTCGAACAGCCGGGGAGCGCCCTCCTTCGTTGGTGAAAGGCGGCGTGTGCGGCGGGCCGCCGGAGGCGCCGGTGTGCTGAGGTGAGGAGCTCGGTTCGTCCCCGTCCACCCTCTGCTCGACGGAAGGCGCACACCATGGAAGCCTCCCTCGCCCGCCGAAGACTCCTCGGCGGCCTCCTGGGCGCCGGCGCCGCCCTCGGCGTCGGCGCGGTCGCCGGGCCGCTCGGCCCCCCGGCCCATGCGGCCCCCCGGCCGGCTCCCCGCCCGGTGGCGGACTGGCCCACCGAATTCCCGCTGCCCGACGGCTTCCGGCCCGAGGGCATCGCCATCGGCCCCGGCCCGTACGCCTGGTTCGGCTCGCTCGGCGGCGGTTCGCTCTACCGCGCGAGCCTGGCCACCGGCCGCGGCAGGACCGTCCCCACCGGCACCGACGCCCCGACCGTCGGCCTCAAGACCGACGAGCGCGGCCGGATCTTCATCGCGGGCGGGGCCTCACGACAGCTCCGCGTCGTCGACGGCCGCACCGGCAGGATCCTCGCCGCCTACGACGTGGGCACCCCCGCGACCTTGGTCAACGACGTGGTGCTCACCCCACGGGCCGCCTGGTTCACCGACTCCACCCAGGCCCGCGTCCACGGTCTGCCGCTCGGCCCGCGCGGCGAACTGCCGCGCCCCCGCGACGTGATCAGCCTCCGTCTGAAGGGCGAGTGGGTCGAGGCCCCCGACGACGGCTTCACCTCGAACGGCATCGCCCGGACCCCCGACGGACGGGCCCTGCTGGTCATCAACGTCCACGCGGCCGGCGGCAGCCTCTTCCGCGTCGACCCCCGCACCGGGGACGCGCGCCGCGTCGACCTGGGGGGCAAGAAACTCCCCGACGGTGACGGCGCGCTGCTGCTCGGCCGCACCCTCTACGTCGTCCAGCAGTTCCAGAACGCCGTCGACGTACTGCGCCTGGACCGCGGCGGTCTGCGGGGCAGGGCGGTCGGCCGGATCACCGACCCCCGCTTCAGGATCCCGACGACGGTGGCCGCCCACCGCGACCGGCTGTACCTGCCCAACTCCCGCTTCGACGTGGAGCCGACGCCCACGACGACCTACACGGCCGTCGCCGTGCCGCGCCGCTGAGACGGCGGCGCCCGGGGCGCCCGCGCCGTTCGCGGTCGTCCCGGGCGCTCCCGCGTCACCGGTCTTCGGAGGGTCGCTCAGTCCTCGCCGTCCGGCCCCTCGGGGGCCGGTCCGGGGCCGGTGTCCTCGTCGGACGCCGGCGGCTGCGACTCGTCCTTGGGCTGCGGCTTCGGCGGCCGCGTACGGCCGCTGGAGGTGTCGCGGAGGTACGAGGAGTCCCGGCCGTCGGCGACCGGGGGGTCGGCCGCGAGGCCGCCCGGCTGGCCCGGTCCGGGCTGGCCGTCGCGGCGCCGCAGATAGCGCTCGAACTCCCGGGCGATGGCCTCGCCGGAGGCCTCCGGCAGCTCGGCGGTGTCCCGCGCCTCCTCCAGCGACTGGACGTACTCCGCGACCTCGCTGTCCTCCGCCGCCAGCTGGTCCACGCCCAGCTGCCAGGCCCGCGCGTCCTCCGGCAGGTCGCCGAGCGGGATACGCAGGTTGGCCAGGTCCTCCAGGCGGTTGAGGAGCGCCAGGGTCGCCTTCGGGTTCGGCGGCTGCGAGACGTAGTGCGGCACGGCCGCCCACAGGCTCACCGTCGGGATGCCCGCGTGGGTGCACGCCTCCTGGAGAATGCCGACGATGCCGGTCGGGCCCTCGTAGCGGGACTCCTCCAGATCCATGGTGCGCGCCAGGTCCGGGTCGGAGGTGACACCGCTGACCGGCACGGGCCGGGTGTGCGGGGTGTCACCGAGCAGCGAGCCCAGGATCACGACCATCTCCACCCCCAACTCGTGGGCGAAGCCGAGGATCTCGTTGCAGAACGAGCGCCAGCGCATGCTCGGCTCGATGCCCCGGACCAGGACCAGATCGCGCGGTGTCGCCCCGCCCGTGCGCACCACGGAGAGCCGGGTGGTCGGCCAGGTGACCTTGCGGACCCCGCCGTCCAGCCACACCGTGGGCCGGTTGACCTGGAAGTCGTAGTAGTCCTCGGCGTCGAGCGCCCCGAAGACCTCGCCCTTCCACTCGCGGTCGAGGTGCGCGACCGCGCTGGAGGCGGCGTCCCCGGCGTCGTTCCACCCCTCGAAGGCACAGATCATGACCGGGTCGATCAGCTCGGGAACCCCCTCAAGCTCGATCACCCAGCGCCTCCTTCCGACCGGGGCGGAACGGGGGTCCGTGCCACCGCCGGTTGCAGTTCCGTGCAGTTCTGTCGCGTGTCGTGGGCCCGCCGGTCGCCCGTCGCCGGCCCGCTCCCCGCGTGCGACCTTAAGCCTACGGCTTCCGCGTCCCGCGGTCGCGGCCCCGGTACGACGGGACCCACCGGTCCGGCCGGTCCCGGGGAGCACCGGCGGGACACGCGTCGAGGGGAGAGACGCGCGTCTCTCCCCTCGACGGGTGATGCCATGCCGCCGGCGGGCCGGCGGCGGCCGGGTGTCAGCCCTTGTCGCCCAGCATGCCCTTGACCTTGGCGCGGACGTCCTCGGAGTCCAGGCCGCGGATCGTCAGGGTCGTGCGGCGGCGCAGCACGTCGTCGACCGTCTCGGCCCACTCGTGGTCACGGGCGTAGACGACCTGCGCCCAGATCTCGGGGCCGTCGGGGTGGATGCGCTCGGCCAGCTCCGGGTTCTCGTTCGCCAGGCGCGCGATGTCGAAGGACAGCGAGCCGTAGTGCGAGGCGAGGTGACGGGCGGTCAGCGGGTCCATCCGGCTGCCGGGCTCGCGGTCCACCAGCAGTCGGTGGGCCACCGCGTTGGGGTTGGAGACACCGGGCAGCGGGGTCCGGCGGACCAGGCTGGAGATGGGCTCCATCTCCTCGGTCAGCGGGCTGCCGGGGAGCTTGGCGAGCTTGCTCATGACCGTACGGCCGATGTGGCGGTAGGTCGTCCACTTGCCGCCGGCGACGGACAGCATGCCGCCCTTGCCCTCGGAGACGACCGTCTCGCGCTTGGCCTGGGCCACGTCGCCGGGGCCGCCCGGCAGCACGCGCAGACCGGCGAAGGCGTACGTCATCAGGTCGCGGTCGAGGTCCGCGTCCTGGATGGAGAACGCCGCCTCGTCGAGGATCTGCTGGATGTCCTCCTCGGTGGCGCGGACGTCGGCGGGGTCGCCCTCGTACGCGGTGTCGGTGGTGCCGAGGAGCAGCTGGTCCTCCCACGGGAGGGCGAAGGTGATGCGGTACTTGTCGATCGGGGTGGCCATGGCGGCCTTCCACGGCGACTTGCGCTTCATCACGATGTGCGCGCCCTTGGAGAGGCGGATGGAGGGGGCCGCGCCCTTGTCCTCCATCGTGCGCAGGTGGTCGACCCAGGGGCCGGTGGCGTTGAGCACGACGCGGGCGTTGACGCCGAACTCGGCGCCGTCGGTGCGGTCCTTGAGCTCCGCGCCGGTCACCTTGCCGTGCGTGAAGCGCAGACCGGTCACCTCGGCGTGGTTGAGGACCACGGCACCGGACTCGACGGCCGCGCGGACCGTCATGACGGCCACGCGCGAGTCGTTCATCTGGTGGTCGTAGTAGACCGCGACGGCCTTGAGGTTGTCCGTGCGCAGACCCGGGTTGGCGGCCTGGGCCTTCGCCGGGGAGATGACCTTGCCGACGCCGTCGCCGAAGGCGGACAGCGCGGAGTAGGCGAAGACACCGGCGCCCAGCTTGGCGGCGCCGACCGGGCCGCCCTTGTAGACCGGCAGGTAGAAGGTGAGCGGGTTGACCAGGTGCGGGGCCACGTCCTTGGCCAGCACCCGACGCTCGTGGTGGTTCTCCGCCACCAGCTTGACCGCGCCGGTCTGCAGGTAGCGCAGACCGCCGTGGACGAGCTTGGAGGAGGCGGAGGAGGTGGCGCCGGCGAAGTCGCCGGCGTCCACCATCGCGACCCGCAGCCCGGACTGCGCGGCGTGCCAGGCCACCGAGGTGCCCAGGATGCCGCCACCGATCACCAGGAGGTCGTATGTCGCGTTCGACAGTCGGTCCCGGGTCTCGGCGCGGCTCGGGTTGGCACCGGCAGCCGGGTGCGTTCCCAGGGTCGGAACGCTCTGCGGGGTTGTCATGATTACTCCTCGTCCTCGATCCAGCCCATGGTCCGCTCGACGGCCTTGAGCCAGCTCTTGTACTCGCGGTCACGCGTGTCCGCATCCATGCGGGGGGTCCACTCGGCGGCCCGGCGCCAGTTGGCGCGAAGGGCGTCGGTGTCCGGCCAGAAGCCGACGGCGAGGCCGGCGGCGTAGGCAGCGCCGAGGCAGGTGGTCTCGGCGACCATCGGGCGCACCACGGGTGCGTCCAGGAAGTCCGAGAGGGTCTGCATCAGCAAGTTGTTGGAGGTCATGCCGCCGTCGACCTTGAGCGCGGTCAGCTCGACGCCGGAGTCCTTCGTCATGGCGTCGGTGATCTCGCGGGTCTGCCAGGCGGTGGCCTCGAGCACGGCGCGGGCGATGTGCGCCTTGGTGACGTAGCGGGTCAGACCCGCGATGACGCCACGCGCGTCGGAGCGCCAGTAGGGGGCGAAGAGGCCGGAGAAGGCCGGCACGAAGTACGCGCCGCCGTTGTCCTCGACGGAGCTGGCGAGCGTCTCGATCTCGGCCGCGCTCTTGATCAGGCCCATCTGGTCGCGCATCCACTGCACGAGGGAGCCGGTGACGGCGATGGAGCCCTCGAGGGCGTAAACCGGCTTCTCGTCACCGATGCGGTAACCGACGGTCGTCAGCAGGCCGTTGTAGGAGTTGACGGGCTCGTCGCCGGTGTTCATCAGCATGAACGTGCCGGTGCCGTACGTCGACTTGGCCTCGCCCTCGGAGAAGCAGGTCTGGCCGAACAGGGCCGCCTGCTGGTCGCCGAGCGCGGAGGCGACGGCCACGCCGTCCAGCGCGCCGCCCTTGGCGGTGCCGTAGACCTCGGCGGAGGAGCGGATCTCCGGCAGCACCGCGACGGGGATCTCCATCGACTCCGCGATGCGCTCGTCCCAGGCGAGGCTGCGCAGGTTCATCAGCATCGTGCGGGAGGCGTTGGTGACGTCGGTGACGTGCACGCCGCCGTCGACACCACCGGTGAGGTTCCAGATGACCCAGGAGTCCATGGTGCCGAAGAGGATGTCGCCGCGCTCGGCGCGCTCGCGCAGGCCCTCGACGTTGTCCAGCAGCCAGCGGACCTTCGGGCCGGAGAAGTAGCTCGCCAGCGGCAGGCCGGTCTCGCGGCGGAAGCGGTCCTGGCCGACGTTGCGGCCGAGCTCCTTGCAGAGCGCGTCGGTGCGGGTGTCCTGCCAGACGATCGCGTTGTGGACCGGCTCGCCGGTGTTCTTGTCCCACAGCAGCGTGGTCTCACGCTGGTTGGTGATGCCGATCGCCTTGACGTCGGCGGAGGTGATGCCCGCCTTCTCGATCGCGCCGGCGACGACCTGCTGGACGTTGGCCCAGATCTCGGTGGCGTCGTGCTCGACCCAGCCCGGCTTCGGGAAGATCTGCTCGTGTTCCTTCTGGTCGACGGAGACGATGCGGCCGTCCCGGTCGAAGACGATGCAGCGGGACGAGGTGGTGCCCTGGTCGATCGCGGCGATGAACGGACCCGTGCCGTGGGAGCCGGTCGTGGTGTTCGCGTCGGTCATGGTGTGTGCTCCTGGAAAAGTCTGAAGGTCTCGGCGGCGGTGCTCAGAACGCGATCTTGTGGATGCCTGCGGCGAGCGCGGCACCGACGAGCGGTCCGACCACCGGTACCCAGGCGTAGCCCCAGTCCGAACCGCCCTTGTTGGGCAGCGGCAGCAGCGCGTGCACTATGCGCGGGCCGAGGTCACGGGCGGGGTTGATGGCGTAACCCGTCGGGCCGCCGAGCGAGAGGCCGATCCCGACGACGACGAAGGCGACCATCAGGGTGCCCGTGCCGCTGGTGGCCAGGCCCTTGGTCAGACCCAGGGTGAGGATGAAGAGCACCAGCGCGGCGGTCCCGATGATCTCCGTGACGAGGTTCTGCACCGCGTTGCGGATCTCGGGGCCGGTGGAGAAGATGCCCAGCACCGGGCCGGCCTGGGGGGTCACGGTCTGGTCGACCATGCCCTCCTTGGGGTTCAGGCTCGCGACCAGCTCGGGGTCGGTGAGGTGAGCCTGGAACTGACCGTAGTAGGCGAGCCACACCAGCGTCGCGCCGATCATCGCGCCCAGCAGCTGGGAGCCGATGTAGAGCGGCACGTCGCTCCACTCGACCGCGCCGTCGAGGGCGAGGCCGAACGTGACGGCGGGGTTGAGGTGCGCACCGGACTTGGCGCCGATGTACGCACCGGCCAGTACGGCGAAGCCCCAGCCGAATGTGATGGCGAGCCAGCCCGCGTTGAGCGCCTTCGAGCGCTTCAGGGTGACGGCGGCGCACACGCCGCCGCCGAGCAGAATCAATACTGCGGTACCGATGAGCTCACCGGTGAAGATGTCGGAGCTGGACACCCGCGACTCCTTTGTCCTTCGTCCAGGGGAAGGCGAACCCCGGGTCCCTCCGGTGGTCCGCGCCCTCCGAGAGGGCGTTGATCGGTCCCGCGGCAGTGTCCACCATAGCGAATATTGTCGTTAGGTGTTCGA
The DNA here is from genome assembly GCF_014203545.1 of Streptomyces netropsis. Lineage (GTDB taxonomy): Bacteria > Actinomycetota > Actinomycetes > Streptomycetales > Streptomycetaceae > Streptomyces > Streptomyces netropsis. The sequence goes on along the minus strand of NZ_JACHJG010000004.1, from coordinate 418,720 downwards.
CAATGCCGACCGATGAACGGCAGTTTTCTGCACGGTTAAGGGCGCGTCAAGGGTCCTGTGACCGAAAACTCGCGGTTCCATGGCTGAAAACCATCGTTCGGCTACTGGCTGGTACTCACTGCTACTGGCCGGTATCCGACGGTGCCGATCTTGGTGAGATGTCGATCTTGATCCGTTTTCCCGGAGTCGATTCTCGCCCCGCGCCCGCCCCTGGCTCAGACTGTTTCCGGTCGGTGGCTGATCGGTTCTCGGCCAGCGCCCCGCCGGGCGGGAGGCCCGACGCTCAGAAACGCCCCGCGCCCAGGTCGCGGGAGACGGCCCGCGCGCAGTCCCGCACCGCCGCCACCAGCTGTGCGCTCAGCTCCCCGCCCTCGCGCACGCGCTCCACCGCGCCGGTGATGCCCACCGCGCCCACCGGCATCCGCCGCCGGTCGTGGATGGGGGCGGCGACCGAGGCCACGCCCTCCCAGGTCTCCTCGACGTCCGCGGCCCAGCCGCGGGCCCGGGTCAGATCGAGGAGCTCCTCGAATTCACCGAGGCCCGTCACCGTGTGCGGCGTGAACGCCTCGCGCTCGGTCTCCGTCACCTCGCTGTGCGCCACCGGGTCGTAGGCGCACAGGACCTTGCCCAGCGCGGTGCTGTGCAGCGGCTGCATCGCGCCGACCTCCAGCACCTGGCGGCTGTCGTCGGGCCGGAAGACATGGTGGATGATCAGCACGCCCTGCTGGTGGAGCACGCCCAGATAGACGCTCTCACCGCTGGACCGCGCCAGGTCGTCCGCCCAGACGAGCGCCCGCGCCCGCAGTTCGTGCACGTCCAGATAGCTGTTGCCCAGGCGCAGCAGTTCCGCGCCGAGCTGGTAGCGCCCGGAGGCGGGGTCCTGCTCGACGAAGCCCTCCTGCTGCAACGTCCGCAGGATGCCGTGCGCGGTGCCCTTCGCGAGCCCCAGCGCGGAGGCCACATCGGACAGACCGAGCCGTCGCTCACCTCCTGCGAGCAGCCGCAGCATCGCCGCCGCCCGTTCGAGCGACTGGATGGTCCGTGCCATCGAGCAACCTCCTCAAATGCCGTTCGGCAATGCTGAACACTATCGGCCGATGCCGACCAAGGGGTAGCTGACCGCGGACCCTTCCATGATCGCCGAGAGCGCGGGGCGACTCGCACCAGGGCCCCCACCAGCCAGTATCGGACGACTGTTTCAGGCCGCGTTCCCGTCGCACCAGTCCGCCCGGCAGATGAGATGCCCACTCCCTTCCGTGGTGGTGCCAGCTACGCTGACGACGTGCGCCTTCTGCCGGAAGGCGTAAAGCCGACAGCCGTCGCAACCCCGGGAGCACTTCCATGGCCTCGTACACGCCATCGACCGCCAGTTCCGCCCGAGCCTCCGCCCTGCGTGAGGCGCTCGCCACCCGCGTCGTGGTGGCCGACGGGGCGATGGGCACGATGCTCCAGGCGCAGGACCCCAGCCTCGAGGACTTCCAGCAGCTGGAGGGCTGCAACGAGATCCTGAACGTCACCCGGCCCGACATCGTGCGCTCGGTGCACGAGGAGTACTTCGCCGTCGGCGTGGACTGCGTGGAGACCAACACCTTCGGCGCCAACCTCGCCGCCCTCGGCGAATACGACATCCCCGAGCGCATCTTCGAGCTGTCGGAGTCGGGCGCGCGGATCGCCCGCGAGGTCGCGGACGAGTTCGCCGCGCGCGACGGCCGTATCCGCTGGGTGCTCGGCTCCGTCGGCCCGGGCACGAAGCTGCCGACCCTCGGCCACGCCCCGTACGTCAAGCTGCGCGACGCCTACCAGCAGAACATCGAGGGCCTGATCGCCGGCGGCGCCGACGCGATCCTGGTGGAGACCACCCAGGACCTGCTCCAGACCAAGGCGTCCGTCATCGGCGCCCGCCGCGCCCTGAAGGCGGCCGGCGCCGATCTGCCGCTGCTGGTCCAGGTGACCGTCGAGACGACCGGCACCATGCTGCTCGGCTCCGAGATCGGTGCGGCGCTCACCGCCCTGGAGCCGCTGGGCATCGACATGATCGGCCTCAACTGCGCGACCGGTCCGGCGGAGATGAGCGAGCACCTGCGCTACCTCTCCCGCCACGCCCGCACCCGGGTCTCCGCGATGCCCAACGCCGGCCTGCCGGTCCTGGGGAAGAACGGGGCGCACTACCCCCTGACGCCCGTGGAGCTGGCGGACGCCCACGAGACCTTCGTCCGGGAGTACGGGCTCTCGCTCGTCGGCGGCTGCTGCGGCACGACCCCCGAGCACCTGCGGCAGGTCGTCGAGCGGGTCCGGGACATGCGGCCCACCGAGCGGCAGCCGCGACCCGAGCCGGGCGCCGCCTCGCTCTACCAGACGGTCCCCTTCCGTCAGGACACCTCGTACCTGGCCATCGGCGAGCGGACGAACGCCAACGGCTCGAAGAAGTTCCGCGAGGCCATGCTGGAAGGCCGCTGGGACGACTGCGTCGAGATGGCCCGTGAGCAGATCCGCGAGGGCGCCCACCTGCTCGACCTCTGTGTCGACTACGTCGGCCGGGACGGCGTCGCGGACATGGCGGAGATCGCGGGCCGGTTCGCCACCGCCTCCACGCTGCCGATCGTGCTGGACTCCACCGAGCTGGAGGTCATCAGGGCGGGCCTGGAGAAGCTGGGCGGCCGGGCCGTCATCAACTCGGTGAACTACGAGGACGGCGACGGGCCCGAGTCCCGCTTCGCCAAGGTCACCGCGCTCGCCGTCGAGCACGGCGCGGCGCTCATCGCGCTGACCATCGACGAGGAGGGCCAGGCCCGTACCGTCGAACACAAAGTCGCCATCGCCGAGCGGCTCATCGACGACCTCACCACCAACTGGGGGGTGCTGGAGTCGGACATCCTCATCGACTGCCTCACCTTCACCATCTGCACCGGCCAGGAGGAATCGAGGGGCGACGGCATCGCCACCATCGAGGCGATCCGCGAGCTCAAGCGCCGCCACCCCGAGGTGCAGACCACGCTCGGCCTGTCCAACATCTCCTTCGGCCTCAACCCGGCCGCCCGGATCGTGCTCAACTCCGTCTTCCTGGACGAGTGCGTCAAGGCCGGCCTCGACTCGGCGATCGTGCACGCCTCGAAGATCCTGCCGATCGCCCGGCTGGAGGAGGAGCAGGTCAAGGTCGCGCTGGACCTGGTCTACGACCGCCGTGCCGAGGGCTACGACCCGCTGCAGCGGCTCATGGAGCTGTTCGAGGGCGTCAACACCAAGTCGATGAAGGCCGGCCGGGCCGAGGAGCTCCTCGCCCTGCCGCTGGACGAGCGGCTCCAGCGCCGCATCATCGACGGCGAGAAGACCGGCCTGGAGGCCGACCTCGACGAGGCGCTCACCACGCGCCCCGCCCTGGACATCGTCAACGACACCCTGCTGGAGGGCATGAAGGTCGTCGGCGAGCTGTTCGGCTCCGGCCAGATGCAGCTGCCGTTCGTGCTCCAGTCCGCCGAGGTCATGAAGACCGCGGTCGCCTATCTCGAGCCGCACATGGAGAAGAGCGACGCGGACGGCAAGGGCACCATCGTGCTGGCCACGGTCCGCGGCGACGTCCACGACATCGGCAAGAACCTCGTGGACATCATCCTCTCCAACAACGGCTACAACGTCGTCAACCTCGGCATCAAGCAGCCCGTCTCCGCGATCCTGGAGGCCGCCGAGGAGCACCGGGCGGACGTGATCGGCATGTCCGGGCTGCTGGTGAAGTCCACCGTGATCATGAAGGAGAACCTGGAGGAGCTGAACCAGCGCAAGCTGGCAGCCGACTACCCGGTGATCCTCGGCGGGGCGGCGCTGACCCGCGCCTACGTCGAGCAGGACCTGCACGAGATCTACGAGGGCGAGGTCCGCTACGCCCGTGACGCGTTCGAGGGCCTGCGGCTGATGGACGCCCTGATCGCCGTCAAGCGCGGGGTGCCCGGCGCGGCGCTCCCCGAGCTGAAGCAGCGCCGGGTGCCCAAGCGCGAGACCGCGGTCGTCGAGGTCGAGGAGCCCGAGGGCTCCGTGCGCTCCGACGTCGCCGTCGACAACCGGGTCCCCGAGCCGCCGTTCTGGGGCACCCGGGTCATCAAGGGCATCCCCCTGAAGGACTACGCGTCGTGGCTGGACGAGGGCGCGCTCTTCAAGGGCCAGTGGGGGCTCAAGCAGGCCCGTGCCGGCGGTCCCACGTACGAGGAGCTGGTGGAGACCGAGGGCCGGCCGCGGCTGCGCGGCTGGTTGGACAAGCTCCACACGGAGAACCTGCTGGAGGCGGCCGTCGTCTACGGCTACTTCCCCTGTGTCTCCAAGGGCGACGACCTGATCCTGCTGCACGAGGACGGCACCGAGCGCACCCGCTTCACCTTCCCCCGGCAGCGGCGCGGGCGCCGGCTGTGCCTCGCGGACTACTTCCGCCCGGAGGAGTCGGGGGAGCGGGACGTGGTGGGCCTGCAGGTCGTCACGGTCGGCTCGCGGATCGGCGGGGCCACGGCCGAGCTGTTCGCCGCCGACGCCTACCGCGACTACCTGGAGCTGCACGGGCTGTCGGTGCAGCTGGCGGAGGCCCTCGCCGAGTACTGGCACGCGCGGGTCCGGTCCGAGCTGGGCTTCGCGGGGGAGGACCCGGCGGACGTGGAGGACATGTTCGCGCTCAAGTACCGCGGCGCCCGCTTCTCCCTCGGCTACGGCGCCTGCCCCAACCTGGAGGACCGCGCGAAGATCGCCGAGCTGCTGGAGCCCGAGCGGATCGGCGTCCAGCTCTCGGAGGAGTTCCAGCTCCACCCGGAGCAGTCCACGGACGCCATCGTCATCCACCACCCGGAGGCGAAGTACTTCAACGCGCGGTAGCGCGGGGCGCGCGTAGCGGGGGGAAACGGCCGGGCCAGGGCCACCCGCCCCCCGCTGAGGCCGGGTACGACGAGTGCTGAATATCGAAGTGACGCACGGTAATGACCGCCGTACACTTGTCGGTCCGGTGAAGGCCGGTTCGCCTCACGTGGCGGACCGGCCTTCTCGTCCCCCGTGGAGGTGTGCCCGTATGACCAGCAGCATTCCCGCTGTCGACGCCCGCTCGGCAGCAGGCTCGGCTCTTCAGGCCGTCCTGCTCGACATGGACGGCACCCTCGTCGACACGGAGGGTTTCTGGTGGGACGTGGAGGTCGCGGTCTTCGCCGAGCTCGGGCATCAGCTCCTCGAGGAGTACCGCGAGGTCGTCGTCGGCGGCCCCATGACCCGCAGCGCCTCGTTCCTCATTCAGGCCACCGGTGCGAAGATCGCCGTCACCGAGCTGGCCGTGCTGCTCAACACGCGCTTCGCCGAGATGATCGGCCAGGGGGTGCCGCTGATGCCGGGTGCCAGACGGCTGCTCGCGGAGCTGGCCGCGCACGGCGTGCCGACCGCCCTGGTCTCCGCCTCGCACCGGCACATCATCGACCGGGTGCTGCTCACCCTCGGGGCGGAGAACTTCGCCCTCACCGTCGCGGGCGACGAGATCGCGCGGACGAAGCCGCACCCGGACCCGTATCTGGAGGCCGCCGCCAGGCTCGGCGTGGACCCGTCGCGGTGTGCCGTGGTCGAGGACACGATGACGGGGGTCACGGCCGCCGAGGCGGCCGGCTGCCGGGTGCTCGCGGTGCCGTCGGTGGCCCCGATCCCGCCCGCCGCGGGCCGCACGGTCGTCGGTTCGCTGGAGGAAGTCGATCTCACTTTCCTGCGCGGCCTGATTACGGGAATGCACTGAACCATGCACTGAGCGTGCCCCGTTTAAAGACCAAGGAACTCTGGGCGCCGGAACGATTGTTTTCCGTGACGAATGTGCTGGCCGAATTCCCGTAGCCCCCGATGAGGCGGAGTGAGTGACGTTCGTCACCGGATTCGGGGGTGTCCGGCATGCCTCCGGCCCCCTGAACGGGCTCCCGTGGAGGCTGAAGCGCACCCTTGTGTCCCGATTGATGATCTAGTGCGTGAATCGTTCCGGCGTCCGGATATCGGTGATCCGTCGGCTGTTATCGCCGCGTGATATTCCTTCAACTTCGCCGTGTTCCGGGGGCAGTGGCCTCGCGCACTAATCTTTTCGCGAGAACTTCACGACTGCCCGGGTGACCAGCACAACCGACATCGGTATGGTCCCGGGATCGATCGCATCGCAGGGAGAACCCCAGACAATGAACCGCAAGACGTTGGTGCTGCCGACCCTGGCAGGCCTGCTGGCCCCCGTCCTCGTCGCCTGCGGCGGGACCGACGGAGCCGGAGCGGGCAAGAGCGCCATCGTCATCGGCACCACCGACCGGTTCGAGGAGACGACGGACGCCCCGGCGCCCTTCGACCCCGCCGTCGCGTACGACATCGGCGCCTGGAACGTCCTGCACAGCACCTTCCAGACGCTGCTGCGGCTGCCCCGCTCGGGCACCGCCCCGATCGCCGACGCCGCCTCCAAGTGCTCCTTCGGGGACCGCCGCAACGAGCAGTTCCGTTGCACGCTGCGCAGCGGGCTGAAGTTCTCCAACGGCCACGCGCTCACCGCCGAGGACGTCAAGTTCTCCATCGACCGCGCCCGGACCATCAACTTCGAGAACGGTCCGGTCTCGCTGCTCAACAACATCGACTCGGTGGAGACGCCGAGCGAACTCGAGGTCGTCTTCCACCTCAAGTCGCCCGACGCGACCTTCCCGCAGAAGATCGCCACCCCGGCCGCGGCCATCGTCGACAGCGAGACCTACTCCAAGAACAAGCTCGACAACGGCTTCGAGGTGGCCGGCTCCGGCCCGTACACCCTGGAGACCGAGCAGAAGGACGGCCGGGTCGTCAAGGCCGTCTTCAGCAAGAACAAGGACTACCAGGGTCCGCTGAAGCTGCAGAACGACAAGGTCGAAATGCGCTTCTACGACGACTCGCAGACGATGGAGAAGGCGCTCAAGTCCGGCGAGATCGACATCATCAACCGGACCCTGTCCCCGCAGCAGATCAGCCGGTTGCGGTCCACCACGACCAAGGGCGTCCGGTTCATCGAGGCCCCGGGCCAGGAGATCAGCATCCTCGCGTTCGACACCGAGGACGCGACGGTCAAGCCGAAGGCCGTGCGCCAGGCCATCGCCCAGCTGGTCGACCGGCAGTCCCTGGCCAAGGAGGACTCGGACCGCACGAACGACCCGCTGTACTCGATCGTGCCGAGCGGCATCACCGGCCACCAGAACTCCTTCTCCAACCGGTACGGGACGCCCAGCGTCGACAAGGCCCGCGCCATCCTGCGCGCCGCGCACATCGACGGCCCGGTGCCGCTGACCCTCTCGTACACCACGGACCACTACGGCGAGGCCACCGGCAAGGCCTTCAAGAACCTGCAGAAGCAGCTGAACTCCAGCGGGCTCTTCAACGCGAAGCTGCAGGGCGTGAAGTGGTCGGAGTTCCGCCCCAACGCCTCGGCCGGCAAGTACGCCGTCTACGGCATGGGCTGGTTCCCCGACTTCCCGGACCCGGACAACTTCGTCGCGCCGTTCATCGGCAAGGACAACTTCCTGCAGTCCCCGTACCGGAACGCGAAGATCAGCAACGAGCTGATCCCGCAGTCCCGTCAGGTGACCCAGCGGGACGCGGCAGCCAAGTACTTCCAGCAGGCCCAGGACATCGTGGCCGATGAAGTTCCGGTGCTGCCGCTGTGGCAGGGCAAGCAGTATGTGGCCGCCCGGGACCGGGTCACCGGTGCCGAGTGGGCGCTCAACTCCGCCTCCGAGATGCAGCCGTGGGAGCTCGGCCGCGGCAAGTGAGGCACCAGCTGTTCAGTCCAACCTTCCGATCTCTTCAGACGATCAAGAAACTGTGAGGAACGTGCACGTGAGGAAACGTGACCAGTGGCTTGCCGCCCCGCTCGGCGCGGGGCTCGCCGCCGCCCTGCTCACCGGGTGCGGTTCGGACGACGGCGAGGCGGCCGGCACCGGTGAGTCGGTGGTCATGGGGATGTCCGACGAGGTCGTTTCCACCGACCCGGCCTCCGGTTACGACCCGGTCTCCTGGCTGCTCTTCAACAACGTCTTCCAGTCGCTCCTGAGCTTCCCCAAGGGCAGCACGACGCCCCAGCCGGAAGCCGCCCAGGAGTGCAGCTTCAAGGACGGGGGCAGCACGGTCTACCAGTGCAAGCTCCGGGACGGCCTGAAGTTCAGCAACGGCCACGAACTCACCTCCGAGGACGTCGCCTACTCCTTCCGCCGCACGCTGAAGATCAACGACAAGAAGGGTCCGGCGTCCACGCTGCTCTCCTCGATCAAGGAGATCAAGACCCCGGACAAGTCGACGGTCGTCTTCCGGCTCAACCGGGCCGACGCGACCTTCCCGCAGAAGATCGCCTCCGGCGCCGGCTCCATCGTGGACCACAACGAGTACCCGATGGACAAGCTGCGCACCGACGGCAAGGCCGTCGGGTCCGGTGTCTACAAGCTCGACTCGTTCGACAAGAAGCAGGCCAAGTTCTCGGTCAGCGGCTCCTACCAGGGCGGCGCCAAGGTCCAGAACAGCGGCGTCACCATGAAGTTCTTCCACGGCCAGCAGGAGGAGCTGAAGGACGCGGTCCAGAAGGGCGACGTCGACATCGCCTACCGCGGTCTGGCCATGAAGGACATCGCCGACCTCGAGGCGGCCGAAGCGGCCGACAAGAAGAACCTCGAGGTCGTCGAAGGCAGCAGCGCCGAGGTCCAGCACCTGGTCTTCAACACCAAGGACCCGGTGGTCGGCAAGGTCGGCGTGCGCAAGGCCATCGCGTACCTGATCGACCGCAGCACCCTCGTCCGTGACGTCTACAAGCGGACCGCCGAGCCGCTGTACTCGATCGTCCCGAGCGGCATCACCGGCCACAAGACGCCGTTCTTCGAGGCCTACGGCGACCGCCCGCAGCCCGAGAAGGCCGCCGCGGCCCTGCGGTCCGCGAACGTCTCCGGCAAGGTCAAGCTCACCCTGTGGGCCACGCCCATCCGTTACGGGCCGGGCACCGTGCCCGCGTTCAAGGAGATCGCCAAGCAGCTCAACGCGAGCGGCCTCTTCGACGCGGACGTCCAGAGCGTCCCGTTCGAGGAGTACGACAAGGCCGTCTCCGAGGGCAAGTACGGCGTCTACGTGAAGGGCTGGATCCCCGACTACCCGGACCCGGACAACTTCACGGCGCCGTTCTTCGGCAAGGACAACGTCCTCGCCAACAACTACGAGTCGAAGGAGATCACGGGGAAGATCCTGCCGACGACCGCCGCCCAGGGCAGCCGCCCGGCGACCGTCCCGGACTTCGCCCGTCTGCAGAACACCGTCGCCCAGGACCTGCCGATCCTGCCGCTGTGGCAGGGCAAGCAGTACGCGGTGGCCAACAAGCGGATCACCGGTCTGCAGTGGACCCTGGACTCCTCGACCGTGTTCCGGTTCTGGGAGATCAGCAAGGCCGCCAAGGACTGACCCGTGAACGACTGAGAGGGGCCGGTACGCCGTCGACGGCGTACCGGCCCCTCCCGGTTTTTCGCTCGGTTTCCCGTTCCGCACGAGCGCGGGCCGCTGCCCGCCGGGCCGCTACTGTGCGCCCGGGCGCACCAGACCGCTCTCGTAGGCGTAGACCGCGGCCTGGACCCGGTCCCGCAGCCCCAGCTTCGTCAGCACGTGCCCCACGTGCGTCTTGACCGTCGTCTCGCTGACGAACAGATCCGCCGCGATCTCCGCGTTCGACAATCCGCGGGCCACCAGCTTCAGGACCTCGACCTCGCGGTCGGTCAGCGTGTGCAGCGTGTCCGGCAGCGGCTCCTCGCCCGACGGCAGATGCCCGGCGTACTTGTCCAACAGCCGCCGGGTGATGCTCGGCGCCAGCATCGCCTCGCCGCCCGCCACCACCCGGATCGCCTGCACCAGCTCATGGGCCGGCGCGTCCTTGAGCAGAAAGCCGCTGGCCCCCGCCCGCAGCGCCTCCACCACGTACTCGTCGAGGTCGAAGGTGGTCAAAACCAGGACCTTGGCCGGGCCGTTCCGCTCGGGGCCGGTGATCTGCCGGGTCGCCTCGACGCCGTCCATCCGCGGCATCCGGATGTCCATCAGCACCACATCGGGCTGCAGCGCCCGGACCTGGTCGAGTGCCTGGAGACCGTCCCCGGCCTCGCCGACGACCGCGAGGTCCTGCTCGGCCTCGAGGATCATGCGGAAGCCGGTGCGCAGCAGCGGCTGGTCGTCGACCAGTAGGACGCGGATCGCCACAGGAACTCCTTAGCTAGACCGGGTCCATTCTGCCCTGACCCTCCCCGTCGGCCACCACCCGGCCGTCGGCGCCCGCACCGGCACCGGCGTCGGTATCGGCGTCGGCATCGACATCAGAGGCGCGCTGAGCGGGCACGGGCAGCGGGTACGGCGGGGGAGTGCCCCCGAACTCCGGACAGACGGCCTGGTGGTCGCACCAGCCGCACAGCTTGGTGGGCCGCGGCCGCCAGTCGCCGGTCTCCGTCGCCAGCGAGATGGCCTCCCACAGCGCGCGCAGCCTGCGCTCCACGGCCAGCAGCTCCGCCTCGGTCGGGTCGTACGTCAGCACATCGCCACTGCCCAGGTAGACCAGCTGGAGCCGGCGCGGGACCTGCCCGCGCAGCCGCCACATCACCAGGGCGTAGAACGTCATCTGGAACAGGGCGTCCGACCGGTACTGCGGGGCCGGGGCCTTGCCGGTCTTGTAGTCGACGATCCGCACCTCGCCCGACGGCGCCACGTCCACCCGGTCGATGAAGCCGCGCAACGTCAGCCCCGCCTCCCCGGCCCCTCCGCCCTCGAGCACCGTCTCCACGTACAGCTCGCGGTCGGCGGGCTCCAGGCGCGTCGGGTCCTCCAGCGTGAACCACCGCTCGACCAGCCGCTCCGCGTTCGCCAGCCACCGGGCCAGCCGCTCGCCGTCCCGCTCCCCGTCCTCCCCCAGGAACAGCTCCGCCAGCTCCGGCCGGGCCGCCAGCAGCTTCTCCCACTCGCCCGGCACCAGCCCCTTGGCCCGCCCGGCCGTGCGCTCGGCCGCCGGGGCGTCGAAGAGCCGCTCCAGCACCGCGTGCACCACCGTGCCCCGGGTCGCCGCCGCGCTCGGCTTCTCCGGCAGCTTGTCGATCACCCGGAAGCGGTAGAGCAGCGGACACCGCATGAAATCGGCCGCGCGCGACGGTGACAGCGCGGCCGGCCGCGCCGCCCCGGCGGGCCCGGCGGCAGGCCCGGCGGCCCGGTCGGCCGCGCGCTCGGAGCCCGGCCCGGTGGAATTGTCGGTGGCGATACCCATGACAGAGACCCTACGGCCCGTCACTGACAGTCGGGCGAATACCATCGACGACAGACCCCCTCGCACTGCATGATCGAACGGCACCGGGCGGTGCGGGGGCCGCAGCCGACGAGGGGACACCGTGGACAACAGCGGGAAGGGCCAGTCCGGCGGGGGCGCCGGTCATCGGGCCGGGCCCGGCGACGGCAAACCGGGACGGCCGCGGATGGGCGGCGGCATCCTCATGGGCCGCCCCTTCGGCGTCCCCGTCTACGTCGCCCCCAGTTGGTTCCTCGTCGCCGCCCTCATCACCTGGGTCTTCGGCGGCCAGCTCGACCGCGTGCTGCCCGAGCTCGGACGCGTCCGCTACCTCGTCGCCCTCTTCTTCGCCGTGGCCTTCTACGCCTCGGTGCTCGTCCACGAACTCGCGCACACGGTCGCCGCCCTCCGCTTCAAGCTCCCGGTGCGCCGCATCCAGCTCCAGTTCTTCGGCGGTGTCTCCGAGATCGAGAAGGAGACCGAGACCCCCGGCCGCGAATTCGTCCTCGCCTTCGTCGGCCCGCTGCTCTCCCTGGTCCTCGCCGGCGTCTTCTACCTCGGCATGCAGGCCGTCGAGCCCGGCACCGTCCCCGGCGTCCTGCTCGCCGGCCTGATGATCTCCAACCTGCTGGTCGCGGTCTTCAACCTGCTGCCCGGCCTGCCGCTGGACGGCGGCCGGATGCTCCGCGCCGTCGTCTGGAAGATCAGCGGCAAGCCCATGACCGGCACCGTCGCCGCCGCCTGGGTCGGCCGCGCGCTCGCCGTCGCCGTGCTCATCGGCCTCCCCCTCCTCACCCACGCCCGCGGCGGCCTCGGCGACGGCGATTCCGAGAGCCTCGGCGGCCTCGACTCGCTCACCGACGCCCTGCTCGCCGCCATCCTCGCCGCGATCATCTGGACCGGGGCGGGCAACGCCCTGCGCATGGCCCGGCTGCGCGAGCGCCTGCCCCACCTGAGCGCCCGAACCCTCACCCGGCGCGCCGTGCCCGTGGAGGCCGCCACACCGCTCTCCGAGGCCCTGCGGCGGGCCAACGAGGCGGGGGCCCGCGCCCTGGTCGTCGTCGACGGACAGGGCCGCCCCGCCGCGCTCGTCCGGGAGTCCGCCATCGTCGGCGTCCCCGAACACCGCCGCCCCTGGGTCGCCGTCAGCGGCCTGGCCACCGATCTCAAGGACGGCATGCGGGTCTCCGCGGAACTCTCCGGCGAAGAGCTCCTCGACACCCTCCGGGCCACCCCCGCCACCGAATACCTCGTGGTCGAGGAGACCGGCGAGGTCTACGGCGTCCTCGCCGCCTCCGACGTCGAGCGGGCCTTCGTGTCCGCCATGGCGCGGCCCTCCTCCTGACACCCGCCGACACCTGCCCGCGCACCCGTCGGCGGCTCGTCCGGCCCCGGCCACCCCGCCGTGGTCAACAGGCGCCGCGCACGCCCGGTAGTCTGGTCACATGTCCGAACCGACCGGTGCCGCCCGCCGACGCGGGCCCTTCCAGGTCGGGGACCAGGTCCAGCTCACCGACCCCAAGGGACGCCACTACACCTTCACGCTCGAAGCCGGGAAGCAGTTCCACACCCACAAGGGTGCCTTCCCGCACGACGAGCTGATCGGTGCTCCCGAGGGCAGTGTTGTCCGTACCACGGGAAACGTCGCCTACCTCGCGCTGCGCCCCCTGCTCCCCGACTATGTCCTGTCCATGCCGCGCGGAGCCGCCGTGGTCTACCCCAAGGACGCGGGGCAGATCCTGGCGATGGCCGACATCTTCCCCGGCGCCCGCGTCGTGGAAGCGGGTGTCGGCTCCGGCTCCCTCAGCAGCTTCCTGCTGCGCGCCATCGGCGACCAGGGCATGCTGCACTCCTACGAGCGCCGTGCCGACTTCGCCGAGATCGCCACGCAGAACGTGGAGCGCTACTTCGGCGGCCCCCACCCCGCGTGGCAGCTCACCGTCGGCGACCTCCAGGACAATCTGTCCGACACGGACGTCGACCGGGTCATCCTCGACATGCTCGCCCCCTGGGAGTGCCTGGAGGTCGTCCGCAAGGCACTCGTGCCCGGCGGCATCCTCTGCTGCTACGTGGCGACCACCACGCAGCTCGCCCGGACCGTCGAGTCCATCCGTGAGATCGGCTGCTTCGCCGAGCCGTCGGCGTGGGAGTCCATGGTCCGCACCTGGCACGTCGAGGGCCTGGCCGTACGCCCCGACCACCGGATGATCGGCCACACCGGCTTCCTGCTCACCGCCCGCCGCCTCGCGGACGGCGTGGAGCCGCCGCTGCGCCGTCGCCGCCCCGCCAAGGGCGCCTACGGCGACGACTACACCGGCCCCGGCAGCGCCAGCGGATCCGCCGAGCGCTGACCCCCACTCAACCCCGGTGCCGCCACCGGGTTCCGTGCGCCGACCGCGCACGGAACTCGGCGGCGGCACTTCTGCGTTGAGGCCGGCCGAAGGCACATCCACGGCGGCTCATCCACGGTCCCCGGCCGAGGAAACCCCATCGGGCGGCACCCCCCGCCCGCTGTTCCCCGGAACCGGACCGTGTGGCACGATGCTGGGCACCCCCCGCAGCCACAGCTCTCACAGGAGTTCAGCCCGCGTGCAGCCTCCGGCCGGCCCAGAGTCTTTCCCGCCGCCCCACCCTGTGGCCTTCCCGCCGCCCCGCCCCGCGTCAGTCCCCGAAAGGCCCGCGCACAACCGCAGCCGCCCCGTGCACTGGATTGCGACCGCCGCGGCACTGGCCGCCGTGCTCCTCGGCGCGGCGCTCCTCGGCCCCGGCGACGCCACGGCGACCACCACAGTCACCGCTTCCGCGCCCGACTCCGCGCCCGGTTCCGCACCCGGCGTCGGCGGCCCGCCCGCGGCGGCACCCGATCCACGGGCGGCGCGCTATCCGGTCGACTGCGGCGGAACGCCGGTGGACGTCGTACGACGGGCCGCGGCCGACCTCGACGGCGACGGACGGCCGGAGACGGTCGCGGTGGTGCGCTGCCACTCGGAGACGGGCACCCGGCCCAGCGGGATCTACGTCCTCGCGCCGCCGAGCGCGAAGGGCGCCGCGCCGCGCGTCACGGCGACCCTGGTCGACCCCGGGCAGAAGATGAGCGTCACCGACTTCGCGGTGAGCGGTCCGGGGACGGTTTCGGCCACGCTGCTCGGCTACTCCGACAAGAAGGTGCCGCGTTGCTGCCCGGATCTGCGCCGGGCCGTCGAATGGCGGTGGAAGGGCGGCAAGTTCGTCCTCACCGCACTTCCCGTCGCGGGGAGTGTGTGAGGCGTCACTCGGCGTCGGGGCCGTAGACCTCGACCTTGTCGGCGACGCGGCGGACGTGGATGCAGTCCCCCGGGCACTCCTTCGCCGAGTCCCGGACATCGCCCAGCAGCGGCAGCGGCACGCGCGTGGTGGCACCCTTGTCCTGCAGCAGCTCGTCGTCCGCGCTCTTCACATACGCCAGCCCGTCGATGTCCAGCTCGAAGACCTCGGGGGCGTACTGCACACAGATGCCGTCGCCGGTGCACAGGTCCTGGTCGATCCAGACTTCCAGCTCGTCGAGGCCTTCGTTCCGCACGGTCATCTCGCCTGCCGTTTCCTACCTACGTGAACCAATTGGAGCCAGCACTGACGGGTGTTGACCGACTCGACGATACAACCGCCCGCTTTCCGATGTTGATGGGTGGGTATTCCCCTGACGTGAGGACGTGCGCAAGGGTGAAGATCGGACACACTCCGACCGGGTTTGTGATCTAGGGGTTTCAACCTGCACCAGCCCAGGTAGGGTCTGGAAGCGTCCAGCTCCCCTTGGAGGAGGTGAGGACCGTGGCAGCCCACGACGACGACATGAACCGCGGCATCCGGCCCGGGCGAGGGTCTGACGACCCCGCGGGCCAGGTTGCCTATCTCGAGCAGGAGATCGCCGTCCTGCGGCGCAAGCTCGCCGACTCTCCGCGTCACACGAGGATTCTCGAAGAGCGGATCGTCGAGCTCCAGACCAACCTGGCCGGGGTGTCCGCTCAGAACGAGCGGCTCGCCAACACCCTCCGCGAGGCCCGCGACCAGATCGTGGCCCTCAAGGAGGAAGTGGACCGGCTCGCACAGCCGCCGGCCGGCTTCGGCGTCTTCCTGCAGACCAATGAGGACGGCACGGCCGACATCTTCACCGGAGGGCGGAAACTCCGGGTCAACGTCAGCCCGAGCGTCGAGGTCGAGGACCTCAGGCGTGGCCAGGAGGTCATGCTCAACGAGGCGCTCAACGTGGTCGAGGCCATGGCGTTCGAGCGGGCCGGGGACATCGTCACCCTCAAGGAGATCCTCGAGGACGGCGAGCGGGCCCTGGTCATCGGGCACACCGACGAGGAGCGGGTGGTGCGGCTCGCCGAGCCGCTGCTGGACGTCACCATCCGCCCCGGCGACGCCCTGCTGCTCGAATCCCGATCCGGCTACGTCTACGAGGTCATCCCGAAGAGCGAGGTCGAGGAGCTCGTCCTCGAAGAGGTCCCGGACATCGACTACACGAAGATCGGCGGACTGGGAAACCAGATCGAGCTGATCCGCGACGCGGTCGAGCTGCCGTACCTCTACCCCGACCTCTTCAAGGAGCACGAACTGCGGCCGCCCAAGGGCGTGCTGCTCTACGGCCCGCCCGGCTGCGGCAAGACGCTCATCGCCAAGGCGGTGGCCAACTCCCTTGCCAAGAAGGTCGCCGAGGTCACCGGCAAGCCCGCGGGGAAGAGCTTCTTCCTCAATATCAAGGGCCCGGAGCTGCTCAACAAGTACGTCGGCGAGACCGAGCGGCACATCCGGCTCATCTTCCAGCGCGCCAGGGAGAAGGCGAGCGAGGGCACGCCGGTCATCGTCTTCTTCGACGAGATGGACTCCCTCTTCCGCACCCGCGGCTCCGGAGTCAGCTCGGACGTGGAGAACACCATCGTCCCGCAGCTGCTCTCCGAGATCGACGGCGTGGAGGGCCTGGAGAACGTCATCGTCATCGGTGCCTCGAACCGCGAGGACATGATCGACCCCGCGATCCTGCGGCCCGGCCGGCTCGACGTCAAGATCAAGATCGAGCGTCCGGACGCCGAGGCGGCCAAGGACATCTTCTCGAAGTACCTCACCGAGACCCTGCCGGTCCACGCGGACGACCTGACCGAGCACGGCGGGTCGGCCAGGGCCGCCGTCGCCGGCATGATCCAGTCGGTCGTCGAGCAGATGTACGCGGAATCCGAGGAAAACCGCTTCCTCGAGGTCACGTACGCAAACGGCGACAAGGAAGTCCTGTATTTCAAGGACTTCAACTCGGGCGCGATGATCCAGAACATCGTGGACCGGGCGAAGAAAATGGCCATCAAGGCATTCCTCGACCAGAACCAGAAGGGCATTCGCGTCTCCCACCTGCTCGCCGCCTGTGTGGACGAGTTCAAGGAGAACGAGGACCTGCCCAACACCACCAACCCGGACGACTGGGCCCGGATCTCCGGAAAGAAGGGCGAGCGGATCGTCTTCATCCGCACCCTTGTCACCGGAAAGCAGGGCGCGGACACCGGTCGCTCGATCGACACCGTGGCCAATACCGGCCAGTATCTGTAACACCGTCGTCCGGCTGCGGATGTCCTCGTCCCGCCCTTGGCGCCTCGGTGCCGGGGCGGGTGCTCCGGGGGCGTCCGCAGCCGGACGCTTTTGCGCCGGACCGGGCACCGGCACGTCCGGAAAGGGGCTCGCGAGGCCTCGGCGGGCCCCGGCGGGCACGAGGCGGCCCGGCCGGGCCGGGCGCGGCACGAACCGGAGCAATGACTGTAATGATCTCCCCACCGCCGCAAAGCCGTTCTAGGCTCTTCGGTACCGGGCCACGAAGCACGTGGGGGATGCGCACGGACCGGAAGAGCAGCGGTACTTGAGCGGCGACCCCACCACGGGGCGCCGCCGGGCTAGGAGGGCCGCATGACCGTACGGCGAGTAATGGGCATCGAGACGGAGTACGGGATCTCCGTCCCCGGTCACCCGAACGCCAATGCCATGCTCACCTCGTCCCAGATCGTCAACGCCTACGCGGCTGCGATGCACCGGGCGCGACGAGCCCGCTGGGACTTCGAGGAGGAGAACCCGCTGCGGGACGCCCGCGGCTTCGACCTCGCCCGCGAGGCCGCAGACTCCAGCCAGCTCACCGACGAGGACATCGGCCTGGCCAATGTCATCCTCACCAATGGCGCGCGGCTGTACGTGGACCACGCCCACCCGGAGTACAGCTCGCCGGAGATCACCAATCCGCGCGACGCCGTGCTGTGGGACAAGGCCGGCGAGCGCATCATGGCCGAGGCCGCCGAGCGCGCCGCCCAGCTGCCCGGCGCCCAGCCGATCCACCTCTACAAGAACAACACCGACAACAAGGGCGCCTCCTACGGCACCCACGAGAACTACCTGATGAAGCGGGAGACCCCCTTCTCGGACATCGTGCGCCATCTGACGCCGTTCTTCGTCTGCCGGCAGGTCGTCACCGGCGCCGGCCGTGTCGGCATCGGCCAGGACGGCCGCGAGCACGGCTTCCAGCTCAGCCAGCGCGCGGACTACTTCGAGGTCGAGGTCGGCCTCGAGACCACCCTCAAGCGGCCCATCATCAACACCCGCGACGAGCCGCACGCCGACGCCGAGAAGTACCGCAGGCTGCACGTCATCATCGGCGACGCCAACCTCTCCGAGATCTCCACCTACCTCAAGCTCGGCACCACCGCCCTGGTGCTGTCGATGATCGAGGACGGCTTCATCGCCGCCGACCTGGCCGTGGACCAGCCGGTCCGCACCCTCCACCAGGTGAGCCACGACCCCACGCTGAGCCGACTGATCACGCTCCGTAGCGGGCGTACGCTCACGGCCGTACAGCTCCAGATGGAGTACTTCGAGCTGGCCCGCAAGTACGTGGAGGACCGCTTCGGCGCGGACGCGGACGAGCAGACCAAGGACGTCCTCGGCCGCTGGGAGGACGTGCTGAACCGCCTCGAGCGCGATCCGATGAGCCTCGCCGGTGAGCTGGACTGGGTGGCCAAGCGCGAGCTGCTGGAGGGCTACCGCCGCCGGGACACCCTGGACTGGGACGCCGCCCGTTTGCACCTGGTGGACCTCCAGTACGCGGACGTACGGCCCGACAAGGGCCTGTACAACCGGCTGGCGGCCCGCGGCCGGATGAAGCGGCTGCTGGAGGAGGACGAGGTCCAGCGGGCCATCGCGGCCCCGCCGGAGGACACCCGGGCGTATTTCCGCGGCCGCTGCCTGGAGCAGTACGCGGACGACGTGGCCGCCGCCTCCTGGGACTCGGTGATCTTCGATCTGCCGGGTCGTGACTCTCTGCAACGGGTGCCCACGCTGGAGCCACTGCGCGGGACCCGCAATCACGTCAAGGAGCTCCTGGACCGCTGTCGCACGGCCGAGGAACTGGTCCGTGTCCTGTCCGGGGGCTGAGTGGGGTCTGAGGAGACTGCGTTCGGGGAATCATCACGGTGGTTCCGGGACGTTGTAGCAAGTGCAGGGCCGATCTCGGACCCTGCTTGTAGGGTCTGAGCAGGTACATCTGATCTTGTACGTCGAACCGAGCGGGGTGAGGGATATGGCGACCAAGGACACCGGCGGCGGGCAGCAGAAGGCCACGCGTTCCACGGAGGAGGTCGAGGAGCAGGCGCAGGACGCGCAGGCTTCGGAGGACCTCAAGGAGCGCCAGGAGAAGCTGTCGGACGACGTGGACTCCGTGCTGGACGAAATCGACGATGTCCTCGAAGAGAATGCCGAGGATTTCGTGAGGTCATTTGTCCAAAAGGGCGGGGAGTAGCGGACAGTGCCCGGATTGCATCAAAAGAGGAAGCGCTTTCGATGCAAGCGGACGTCGCCCGGCGCCGGGTTCGCGGCGCCGGCCACCTCCGTCGTGAACGGGAGTTCCGCCGGGATGAGTTGCGTGCCCCGGCGGAGCGGCGGGACGGGGCACGCGTGAGGCGTCCCGCCGCTCCGGACGGGCATATGGAAAGCGATCATGGGACGGGTAAGGTCCCTGGCGTACTGTGCTCCGGCCGTGGTGCGGCACCGGGGCGGTTCAAGGACCAGGCGGACGTGATGAGGCGGGCCGCCGCATATCTGGAAGGAAACGCGTGGAAGCCAACACTCGTAGCATCGGGCGTCTGCCGGCCCCCTTCCTGACGCCCGGCTCCTCGTCGTTCATGGACTTCCTCGGCGCGCACTCCCCGGACCTGCTGCCGGGCAATCGGCAGCTGCCTCCGCTGAAGGGTGCCGTCCAGGCGCCGCACGGCACGACCATCGTCGCCGCGTCGTTCCCCGGCGGGGTGGTGCTGGCGGGCGACCGGCGGGCGACGATGGGCAACGTCATCGCGCAGCGGGACATCGAGAAGGTCTTCCCGGCCGACGAGTACTCGGCCGTCGGCATCGCCGGCACGGCCGGGCTGGCCGTCGAGATGGTCAAGCTCTTCCAGCTCGAGCTCGAGCACTTCGAGAAGGTCGAGGGCGTCCAACTCTCCCTGGAGGGCAAGGCGAACCGGCTGTCCACGATGATCCGCAGCAACCTCGGCATGGCCATGCAGGGCCTCGCCGTGGTGCCGCTCTTCGCCGGCTGGGACGTCGACCGCAACAAGGGCCGCATCTTCTCCTACGACGTGACCGGCGGGCGCTCCGAGGAGCACGGCTTCGCGGCGACCGGCTCCGGCTCGGTCTTCGCGCGCGGTGCGCTCAAGAAGCTCTTCCGGGAAGACCTGACGGAGGCTCAGACCACCACGCTCGTCGTCCAGGCGCTGTACGACGCGGCCGATGACGACTCGGCGACCGGTGGGCCCGATCTCGCCCGCCGCATCTATCCGATCGTCACCGTCATCACCGACGAGGGGTTCCGGAAGCTGACCGAGGCGCAGTGCTCCGAGGTCGTCCGCGCGATCCACGAGCGGCGTCTCCAGGAGCCGGACGGCCCGCGGGCCGCACTGCTCTGACGCCTTACGGAACCTTTACCCGCCACTGACAGAAAGGGACGGACAGCCGGTGTCGACGCCGTTCTATGTCTCACCCCAGCAGGCCATGGCCGACCGCGCCGAGTACGCCCGCAAGGGCATCGCCCGGGGCCGTAGTGTCGTCGTGCTCCAGTACACCGACGGCGTTCTCTTCGTCGCCGAGAACCCGTCCCGCGCCTTGCACAAGGTCAGCGAGATCTACGACCGGATCGCCTTCGCCGCGGTGGGGAAGTACAACGAGTTCGAGAATCTGCGGATCGGCGGTGTCCGCTACGCCGATCTGCGCGGCTACACCTACGACCGCGACGACGTGACGGCCCGCGGTCTGGCGAACGTCTACGCCCAGACGCTGGGCACGATCTTCTCCAGCGCCGCGGAGAAGCCCTACGAGGTCGAGCTGATCGTCGCCGAGGTCGGGGCCGGCCCCGAGGACGACCAGATCTACCGGCTGCCGCACGACGGCTCGATCGTCGACGAGCACGGCTCGGTCGCGGTCGGTGGCAACGCCGACCAGATCAGCAGCTACCTCGACCAGCGGCACCGGGACGGGATGACCCTCGCCGAGGCGCTCAAGCTCGCCGTCGAGTCGCTCGCCCGCGACAACAACGGCGGTGAGCGCACCCTGACCGCCGAGCAGCTCGAGGTCGCGGTCCTGGACCGGACGCGCCCGCAGCAGCGGAAGTTCAAGCGGCTGCTGGGCCGTCAGCTCTCCCGGCTGCTCGACGGGCACGCCACGGACGTGAGCGTCGACGAAGCCGAGGAGGCGCCGGCCGGCCCGGGCACGGACGAGGCGCCGGGCGCGTCCTAGGGCTGCGGTGTGTGCACCTCCGCTGCGCGGCGGTGTCCTCAAGCGCCGGACGGGCTGGTTTTGGCTGAGCTCAGCCGATTCCAGCCCGTCCGGCGCTTGAGGACGCGCCCGCAGGGCGCCCGCCGCCGCAGGCGGTAAGACACGCCCGCAGCCGATGATCCGCCGGACAGGCGAGAGGCGCTCGCCGCCGCAGGCGGTAAGACGCGCCCGCAGTCACCCCGCTTCGCCGGCGCGCGCGGCGTCGTGCGAGGAGGAGCCGCGGGCGATGAGCTCCACCGGCAGGGTGGTGGGGGCGGCGGGCCGCCCGTCCAGCACGGCCATCAGCGCCCGCATACCCGCCTCGCCCACGGCCTCGGCCGGCAGCCGGACCGTGGTCAGCTCCGGCTCGACGGCCGTCGCCAGGGGCAGATCGTCGAAACCGGTCACCGAGACGTCGTCGGGCACGCGCAGCCCCAGCCGCCGGGCCGCCTTGCAGGCACCCGCCGCCAGGATGTCGCCGTCGCAGATCAGCGCGGTCGGCCTGGGCCCGGGCCCGGCGAGGGCCCGCTCGGCGGCCGCCCGGCCCGCCCGGACGTCGAGGGCCGCGGGCTCCGTCGTCAGCACCGCGTCCGCGACCCCGCCCAGCGTGTCGGCCAGCGCCCGGGCCCGTACGTGGAAGGTCCAGGAGTCGACGTCGGCCGCGAGGTGGGCGAACCGGCGGTGGCCGAGCCCCAGCAGATACTCGGTGACCTGACGCATGCCGTCGGCGATGTCGAGGTTGACGGTCGCCGACGCCTCCGTCCGGCCGGGGTCGCTGTCGAGCATGACGAGGGGCAGGTCGCCGTCGCGGATGTCGGCCAGGGCGTCCACCGCCATGGAGGAGGCGATGACGCCGTCGAGGGTCGCGCGGGCGGAGGCGAAGGGGTCGCGGGCGGGCCCGGTGCCCTCCGGGGAGGGGTAGAGGACCACGCCGACCCCGTGCTCGGCGGCGGCCCGGGCGGCGCCGGTGTAGACGCGGGCGAAGAACTCGTTGGTGAGCGCGGGGACCACCAGCAGCGCCGTACGGGTACGGCCCAGCCGCAGATTGCGCGCCGCGAGATTCGGCCGGTAGCCGAGCTCCCGCGCGGCGGTGCGCACGGCCTCGGCGGTCCGCTCGGAGACCCGGCCGCGCCACTTGTCGCCCATGACCAGCGAGACGGTGGCCTGCGACACCCCCGCGGCGCGCGCCACGTCCCGGCTGGTGATCCGCGCGCGCGGCTGCCCCAGCTCCCGGACGTTCGGCCACCGCTCGTCACCGCGTGCCGCCGCCCGCCCGCGCCACGAGCCCTGCTCTGTCTCCGCCACCGGTCCGCGCCCCTTTTCCCGTTCCCCGCTCTGTTTCCCGCCTGCCCGCGAGTGGACCCGCGGGTTGCCGACATGGTACGTATAACGCCGCAGGTTATACGTAAAACCCGAGGGTGTCTCGGTCAGCGAAGGTGGACAGATGATGGCGGCCGGCTACGGCGAAATGCTCAGGACGCGGCACGCGGCGCGCTTGCTCGCGGGCACGCTGGTGGGGCGGCTGCCGAGCGCCACCGCCGCCCTGGCGATCGTGCTCTTCGCCCGCGCGGAGGGCGGCAGCTACGCCCTCGCGGGCGCGCTGTCGGCCGTCTACGGTGTGGGCAACGCCATCGGCCAGCCGCTGCTGGGCCGGGCCGTGGACCTCTTCGGCCAGCCCCGTGTGATGCTGCCCTCCGCCGTGCTCTCCGCGCTCGGCATGGTGCTGTTCTGCCTGGTCGGCCTGGAACCGCTGCCGCTGGCCTACGCGGCCATGGCCGTCGCCGGTTTCTTCACCCCGCCCCTGGAGGGCGGCCTGCGCGCCCTGTGGCCGGACGTCCTCAAGCGCGAGGACCGCATCCACGCCGCGTACGCGCTCGACGCCGTCGCCCAGGAAGTCATGTACGCGGTCGGCCCGCTGGCCGTCACCCTGATCGTCGCCGCCTGGTCCGAGGCCGCCGCGCTGCTCGTCATCAACGCGATAGGCGTCCTCGGCGCCTTGGCCGTGGTCACCTCCCCGCCCTCCCGCAAGTGGCGCAGCGCGCCCCGTGAGGCGCACTGGCTGGGGGCGCTGCGCTCGCGCGGACTGCTCGTACTGCTCGGGGCGTTCTTCTTCGTCGGCTCGGCGCTCGGCTCGATATCCGTGGCGTCGGTGGCGTACGCCGACGAGCACGGCGGCGGGATGGTCTCCAGCTACCTGCTTTCGGCCCTCGGCGTCGGTGCCCTCATCGGTGGTGTCGTCTACGGCGGCCGTCAGTGGGCGGGCGAGCCCGAGCGCCGGCTGCGGCTGCTCGTCGCGGGTCTCGCGGTCTGCTACCTGCCGCTCCTGCTCGTCCCGGGCGTCGTCGCCATGACCGTGCTCGCCGGTGTGGCGGGAGTCTTCCTCGCACCGTCGCTCGCCTGCGCGTTCGTCGTCGTGGACCGCCACGCACCGCGCGGCACCGTCACCGAGGCCTTCTCCTGGCTGGTGACCGCCTTCGGCGTGGGCGCCTCCATCGGGATCGCCGTCGTCGGCCCGGCCGTGGAGTACGGCGGCTCCGACGCCGGTTTCGCGGTCGCCGTCGGCGGCGGCGCGGTCGCCCTGCTGGTGCTCCTGGCGGCGCAGCGCTCCTTCGGACCTCCGGTCGCCGTGGCCGAAGCCGGTGCGTTGCCGGAAAATGATCGAATCGGTGCTGTCGAACCCGGTTTCAGCGCAGGGCATCAGGCGTAATGTTCAGACATGGATCGCCGCATTTTCGGGCTGGAGAACGAGTACGGCGTCACGTGCACGTTCAGGGGACAGCGCCGACTGTCACCTGACGAAGTGGCGCGCTACCTCTTCCGCCGTGTCGTTTCCTGGGGCCGCAGCAGCAATGTCTTCCTGCGGAACGGCGCCCGCCTCTATCTGGACGTGGGATCGCACCCGGAATACGCAACACCCGAGTGCGACAACGTGATCGAGCTGGTCACGCACGACAAAGCGGGCGAGCGCATTCTCGAAGGTCTGCTCGTCGACGCCGAGCGCCGCCTGCACGAGGAGGGGATCGCGGGCGACGTCTATCTGTTCAAGAACAACACCGATTCCGCCGGGAACTCCTACGGGTGCCACGAGAACTACCTCGTGGCCCGGCACGGGGAGTTCTCCCGGCTGGCGGACATCCTCATCCCCTTCCTCGTCACCCGGCAGTTGCTCTGCGGGGCGGGGAAGGTGCTCCAGACCCCGCGCGGCGCGGTGTACTGCGTCAGCCAGCGCGCCGAGCACATCTGGGAAGGCGTCAGTTCCGCCACCACCCGCTCGCGCCCGATCATCAACACCCGGGACGAGCCGCACGCGGACGCCGAGCGCTACCGCCGGCTGCACGTCATCGTCGGCGATTCGAACATGTCCGAGACGACCATGCTGCTCAAGGTCGGTGCCACCGATCTCGTCCTGCGCATGATCGAGGCGGGCACGGTGATGCGGGACCTGACCCTGGAGAATCCGATCAGGGCCATCCGCGAGGTCAGCCACGACATCACCGGCACCCGCAAGGTGCGCCTCGCCAGCGGCCGGGAGGCCTCCGCCCTGGAGGTCCAACAGGAGTACTACGAGAAGGCCGTGGACTTCTGCGAGCGCCGGGGCATCCGCACGGGCACCGTCGAGCGCGTCCTGGAGCTGTGGGGCCGCACGCTGGAGGCGATCCGGGACGAGGACCTGGACCGGATCTCCACCGAGATCGACTGGGTGATGAAGTACCAGCTGATCGAGAAGTACCGCACGAAGAACAACATCACCATGTCGCATCCGAGGGTCGCCCAGATAGATCTGGCCTACCACGACATCCACCGCCGCCGGGGGTTGTACTACCTCCTGGAGCGGCGCGGCCAGGCCGCCCGGGTCTGCAACGACCTCAAGATCTTCGAGGGCAAGTCCGTGCCCCCGCAGACCACCAGGGCCCGGCTGCGCGGCGACTTCATCCGCCGCGCGCAGGAGCAGCGCCGGGACTTCACCGTCGACTGGGTGCACCTCAAGCTCAACGACCAGGCGCAGCGCACCGTGTTGTGCAAGGACCCCTTCCGGTCGGTGGACGACCGGGTGGAGAAACTGATCGCCGGGATGTGAGCCCGGGCACCGCATGAAGGTTGTATGAGAGTGGTATGAGCGGTCGGGTGCCGGACCCCGGGGTCCGGCACCCGACCGTGTCGGGCAGGGTTGATCGACAGAGCACAAGCCGTAAAGTGGCGGGCACTGCCAAGCCACCCCCCTAGCCCGAGTTGGACTGATGCTGCAATTCCTCGGGGGCCGACCCCCGCACGCTCGCTCGTACTCGAAGAACCCGCGTCGCTTCGCCGTCGCGTTGGCCGTGCCCGCCCTGCTCTTCGCCGCCACGGCGTGCGGGTCCGAGGACGGTGGCTCCTCCGACGCGCAGGTGAAGGTGGAGGGGAAGTTCGGGGAGAAGCCCGAGATCTCCACCCCCAAGGACGCCAAGCCTTCCGACAAGCTCGTCGTCAAGACGATCACCGAGGGCACGGGCGAGAAGGTGGAGAAGGGCGGCTTCGTACGGCTCGACTTCGCCGGGCAGACGATGAAGGACAACAAGTCCCTCGGCGGCACCTGGACGACCCAGCCGGGCGCCAAGGGCCCCCGGCGCCAGATGGTGGCGCAGGTCGGCCAGCCCAGCCAGGAGATGCCCGCCAAGGTGCTGGACGAGGTGATCGGCAAGAAGGCGGGCACCCGCTTCGAGGTCGAGGGCACGGCGAAGGCGCTGATCGGCGATCAGCTCAACCCGCAGGCGGGCGTCAAGCCGGAGGACGGCCTGGTGTGGGTGATCGATGTCGTGGCGACGAAGAAGATCGACCCCAAGAGTGAGGTCAAGGGCGACCAGGCCGCCCCGGCCTCGGGCATGCCCGAGGTGAAGTACAACTCCCAGAAGGCCGCGACCATCACGATCCCCAAGGGCGAGAAGGCACCGGCCGACCTCAAGGAGCAGGTGCTGATCAAGGGCAGCGGCCCGGAGGTCAAGGCGGGCGACGGCCTGATCGCGCAGTACACCGGCGTGAAGTGGGAGAACGGCGAGAAGTTCGACTCCTCCTGGGACCACAACGGCGCCACGGCCTTCCAGATCGGCACCGGCTCGGTCGTCCAGGGCTGGGACAAGGGTCTGGTCGGCAAGCGCGTGGGGGACCGGGTCGAGCTGGTCATCCCGCCGAAGCTGGGTTACGAGGGTCAGCCGCAGAGCGGTCTCGACAAGAACACGCTGGTCTTCGTCGTGGACATCGTGGGCAAGGTCTGACCGTCTCCAGGTCGGGGATCTGCCAGAATTGCACGGTTGTCTGCAAGATTCATTCGTAGGAGCGCTTCGTGAGCATCGACAAGCCCGAGATCGACTTCCCCGAGGGCGAGCCGCCGACCGACCTTGTGATCAAGGACATCTGGGAGGGTGACGGCGCTGTCGCCAAGGCGGGCGACTTCGTCAAGGTCCACTACGTGGGCGTTGCGTTCTCCTCCGGCGAGGAGTTCGACGCGAGCTGGAACCGCGGCAACCCGCTGGAGTTCAAGCTGGGTGCCGGCCAGGTCATCGCGGGCTGGGACCAGGGTGTCCAGGGCATGAAGGTCGGCGGCCGCCGTCGGCTGACCATCCCCGCGCACCTCGCCTACGGCGACCGTGGCGCGGGCGGCGGCGTGATCGCCCCGGGCGAGACGCTGATCTTCGTCTGTGACCTGATCGCGGTCTGAGACGGTCGTCAGTGAAGGCCGAGGGCCCATGCCTCCTGGCATGGGCCCTCGGCTTTTGCCGTACGACGCGCGAGCGGTACGGTCAACGGTTGAGAGCACAAGTAGAGAGGGCGTCGATGGCGATTGCCAAGGCCGAGCGGCTGATGAACCTGGCGCTGTGCCTGCTGGGCACCCGCCGGCCGCTCAGCAAGCGGGAGTTGCGGGGCTCGATCGAGGCTTACCTGGAGGCCTTCGGGCCGGGGAGCGCCGCGGCTTTCGGGCCGGGGAGCGCTGGGGTCGCTGATTCCGGGCCGGACGCCGTCGCCGGTTCCGCTCCGGGCAAGCGCTCCGGGGCGGGCAGCTCCGAGGACGCCTTCAATCGGATGTTCGAGCGCGACAAGGACGATCTGCGCGAGCTGGGCCTGATCATCGAGACCGTCGAGGGCATCGACGGGGAGATCGGCTACCTCGCCCGCCGCGACAGCAACCGGCTGCCCCCGATCACTCTCGACGTCGAGGAGGCCGCCGCCCTCGGCCTGGCCGCCAAGGTGTGGCAGCAGGCCCGGCTCGCCGGTGCCGCCAGTGGCGCGCTGCAGAAGCTGCGCGCGGCCGGGATGCCGCTCGCGGAGGACGCGTACGAGGGCCAGAGCGCTCTCGAACCGCGCATCCCCGTGCACGAGGCGGCTTTCGAGCCGCTGATGCTCGCGGCCCGCGACCGCCGGACCGTCGTCTTCGACTATCACAAGGCCAATGCGGCCCGCCCCGAGCAGCGGCACGTCGAGCCGTGGACCCTGGAGTGCTGGCGCGGCCACTGGTACCTGGCCGGCTGGGACCGCGACCGTGGTGCCGAGCGGGTCTTCAGGCTCTCCCGGATCACGGGGAAGGTCCGTTCGCGGGCCGTGCCGTTCACCGTTCCGGTGCCGGACCATGTCACGGTCCGGGAGACGGTCGAGAGCTGGTCGGGCGAGACGGCCACCCGTACCGCCCGGATCACCGTGCGGGCCGGCCACGGCTATCCGCTGCGGGCCCGGGCCACCGCCACCCGGGACCTGGGTGACGGCTGGGACGAGCTGGAGATTCCGTACGGGCACGGGCTGGACGCCTGGCTGGTGGAGTTCGGTCCCGATGTGAAGGTGCTCGAACCGGCCGAGCTGCGGGCCGATGTGCTCGACCGGCTGCGCGCCGTGGCCAAGGGCTGAGACCGGCGCACCCGAGCGGGACCAGTTCGGACCAGAGTTGACCAGAGTGGAAGGGCACGGACCGACTTCTTATGGCCGGCAACGCCATTGACCAGACCCGGCGGATGCTTTCGCTGGTGACCTATCTGCGCGAGCGCCCCGGCGCCCGTGTCACCGATGTGGCCCGCGCCTTCGGCATCACCGAGGACGAGCTGATCGGTGACCTCGACGTGCTGCCGATGTGCGGGACCAGCTTCCGCGGCGGCGACCTGCTGGACATCGACACCGACGGCGACCGCATCTGGTGGCACAACCCGGACGCCTCGGGCACCAGCACGGGCGAGCCGCTGCGGCTGGCGGCCGACGAGGCCACCGCGCTGCTGGTGGCCGCGCGCGCCGTCGCCACCCTGCCCGGGCTGCGCGAGAGCGACCGGCAGGCCCTGCTGCGCGCCACCGCCAAGCTGGAGGCCGCGGCCGGGGAGGCCGCGGGCGCCAGCTCCCGGCTCTCGGTCACCTTCGAGTCCGAGGGCGGGGTCTTCGCGGACGTCGACCGGGCCATCGCCGAGCGCCGTCGGCTGTGGCTGCGCTACTACTCGCCCGCACGGGACGAGCTCACCGAGCGCGAGGTCGACCCGATCCGGCTGTTCGCCGTGGGCCACACCTACATGGAGGCGTGGTGCCGGCTCTCGGAGGCCCGCCGCACCTTCAGGCTCGACCGGGTCGCCGAGATCAGGCTGCTCGACGAGCCCTCCGACCCGCCGCCGGTCGAGCTGCGCGATCTGTCCGAGAGCCTGGTGCAGCCCGCGGCCGAGGACCCCGAGGTGGTCGTCGAGGTCGGCCCCGGCGGGCGCTGGGTCGCCGAGTACTACCCCCACGACAGCGCCGACGAGCTGCCCGACGGCGGTCTGCGGATCACGCTGCGCACCCCCGACCCGGCCTCGCTGCGCCGGCTGGCGCTGCGGCTCGGCCGGGACGGGCGGATCGTCTCCCCGCGCGCGCTGGCCGACAGCGCGCGGGACGCGGCCCGCGAGGCGCTCGCGGCGTACGGAGAGTAGGAGGGCGGGTCCAGTTGAGAGTGACAGGGGACGTGATGAACGTGAGGACCACGGCCGCCGCCGTCTTCAAGGCGGCCTGCCCCGACTGCCGGGGCCGTTTCGAGCTGGCCGCGGGTGCGCTGCGGCTGGCGATCGGCGCCAGCCACCGGACCACCTTCTACTCCTTCACCTGCCCGGACTGCGGCTCCGCGGTCCGCAAGCCGGCCGGGGAGCGGATCGTGGAGCTGCTGACCGGCGGCGGCGTGCGGACGCTGCGGCTCCACTCCACGGTGTGACCCACGTCTTCCGGCCACCTCTCGGCTCCTTTCCGGTCCTTTCCCGCCCGTTGCCCGCCCCTTTCCGGCCCGTGCCCCCGCTTCCCCGCCGGCCCTTTTCCGCCCGATAGGCTCCTCCCATGCTCTGGCCCATGCTCGCCATCGCCCTCGCCTTCTGCGGCATCGCCGTGCTGGGCGTCCTCGCCGCACGGGTGTTCGTCGAAGTGCGTCGGCTGGCCCGGCAGGTGGCGACGAGCTCCCAGCGCATCACCCGCGCCGCCGAGGACCTCGAACGGGCCGCGACCCCGCTCGCCGCGCAGACCGCGCACACGCTGCGCCAGGACGGATGACCGGCGGGCAGCGGCTCACACGGCCTCTGCTGGGCGTTCGGGCCGGGCGGTAGTCTGGTCCGGATGGCCCTGAGCGAGGCGCAGGGTCACGTACGGGAGTACGCACAGGGATTGCCCAGCGTTTACCCCTGCGCGTTACGATCGCTGACGTACGGCTGGTGGACATATGTCCGATCAGTCGGGCAGCCCCACACCCATGCCGCTTCGGTGAGAAGGTAATCGCTTATGTTCGGAAGGCTCGGCGCCCCCGAGATCATTCTTATTCTCGTCGTCATCGTCCTGCTGTTCGGTGCGAAGAAGCTTCCGGACATGGCCCGCTCCCTCGGCAAGTCCGCCCGCATCCTCAAGAGCGAGGCCAAGGCCATGAAGTCCGAGGGCCAGGACAACGCCTCCGCCCCGGCCGACCCGCCGGCTGCCGCCACCCCCCGTACGATCAAGGCCGCTCCCGGCGATGTCGCCGGTGCCCGCCCGGTGACCGAGCCGAGCGACCGCACCACGCAGCACTGAGCTGCAGTACAGCCCCAGCACTGACCGAGGGATCGGGCCGGCCGTCCTTGGCGTCCGCCTGCCGCACGAGATAGGGACGTGGGTTGCTCAAGTCTGCCCGCAAGAAGGAGAAGGACCCCGAGGGGCGGATGCCGCTCGCGGAGCACCTGCGGGAACTGCGGAACCGCCTGGCGAAGGCGGTGCTGGCCATTGTCGTGGTAGCGCTCCTCGCCGCGTTCTACAACACGCAGCTCATGGACTTCCTGTCCAGCCCCGTTCCCAAGTGCCCCGACCGCGATCTGGCCCAGAGCCACGGCGGTAACTGCGCGGTCCTGACGTTCAACTCCTTGGGAGCGCCGTTCGGGACGGTCGTGAAGGTGTGCCTGCTCGCGGGCGTCACGATCTCCTCCCCGGTCTGGCTCTACCAGCTGTGGGCGTTCCTCGCCCCCGGTCTGCACAAGAACGAGAAGAAGTACACGATCGCCTTCGTGGCGACGGCCGCTCCCCTCTTCGTCGCGGGCGCCTACCTCGCCTACCTGATCATGCCCATGAGCATGCGGGTGCTTCTCAGCATCACCCCGGAGACCGCGGCCAACACCCTCAGCCTGAACGACATCCTCGACTTCACGGTCCGGATGATCCTGGTCTTCGGCCTGGCCTTCGAGCTGCCCCTGATACTTGCCATGATGAACATGGTGGGCATGGTCACCGGCAAGACCATGGCCACGTGGTGGCGCGGCGTCGTGATGGGCATCTTCGTCTTCGGCGCGGTCGCGACGCCCAGCACCGACCCGTTCGGCATGTGCATCCTGGCCGTCCCGATCATCATCCTGTACTTCGGCGCCGTCGGGTTCTCCCTCCTCAACGACAAGCGGCGCGCCAGGAACAACCCCGACGCCCTGCTCGACGACGACGAGGCCGCCCCGCTGGACCTCACCCCGCTGCCCATCGGCGACTCCGAGCCGATGCCGGCCCTGCCGGGACAGGCCGGTGCCGGTTCGAGCGGTGACGCGGGCGGCGAGCGCCCCCGCCGGGGCGGCTACGACGACGCGACCTGATCCGGGCGCGGTCGGATCACGGACACCGACGCCGCGGGGCCCTCGCCATCACGGCGAGGGCCCCGCGGCGTTCCCGTGCCCGGCGGCCGCAAGGTCTCGGCCAGGCGGTGGGCGGGCCGTCGGCGAGCCCGGTAGTGTCCCGGCGTGACCAGCGACATCACGCTCTTCGTCAACCCCACGGCGGGCCGCGGCCGGGGCGCCCGGGCCACCCTGCCCGCCGCCCGGGTGCTGCGCGAGGCCGGCTTCGGCGTCCGGACGGTCCTGGGCGAGGACGCGCCCGACGCCCTGCGGCGGGCACGAGAGGCGGTCGCGGCCGGTACGGACGCGCTGATAGCCGTCGGCGGGGACGGCATGGTCTCGCTCGCCCTCCAGGCCGTCGCCGGGACCACGACCCCCCTCGGCGTGGTGGCCGTCGGCACCGGCAACGACTTCGCCCGCGCGAGCGGCCTGCCCGTCCGCGACCCCGAGGCGGCGGCCCGGCTCATCGCGGGCGCCCTCAAGGGGGACGGCGGGCGGCCCGTCGACCTCGGCAGGGTGGTCCGCGGGGACGGCACGGGCCCGGGCGGCCCCGGGCGGGCCGGCACCTGGTTCGGCACCGTGCTCGCCTCCGGCTTCGACTCCCGGGTCAACGACCGGGGCAACCGCATGCGCCTGCCCATCGGGCGGCTGCGGTACGACGTGGCCGTGCTGGCCGAGCTGGCGACGCTCGGCCCCCTCCCGTACCGGATCGGCTTCGACGACGGACCGAAGCGGCAGGTGGCGGCGACCCTGATCGCGGTCGGCAACGGCGGTTCGTACGGCGGCGGCATGCGGATCTGCGGGGACGCGCGCATGGACGACGGGCTCTTCGACATCACGATCGTCGGCCCGTGCAGCCGCTCGACCCTGCTGAAGGTCTTCCCCCGGGTGTACAAGGGCACTCACCTCGACCATCCCCGGGTGACCGTGCACCGGGCGGCGAAGGTGACGCTGGAGGCCGCCCTCGACACCCCCCGCCGCACGGCAGGCGCCGGCATCACCGGATACGCCGACGGCGAGCCGCTCGGTCCGCTGCCGCTCACCGCCGAGACGGTGCCCGGGGCCGTGCGGCTGCTGGGAGCTCGATAAAGATCGGGTGCGCTGTCAGGGGTCCCCGGTAGGCTCGTACACAAGATGACCGACGACACCATGTCCCCTGCTGAGCGCTACGCCCTGTCGCGGGTGCGCGCCGCGGA
Organism: Streptomyces netropsis; assembly: GCF_014203545.1. Lineage (GTDB taxonomy): Bacteria > Actinomycetota > Actinomycetes > Streptomycetales > Streptomycetaceae > Streptomyces > Streptomyces netropsis. The sequence goes on along the minus strand of NZ_JACHJG010000004.1, from coordinate 386,372 downwards.
GCAGGCCACCGCGCTCGCCCCCTTCCGCGAGATGTACGACTTCGAGCTGGACCCCTTCCAGATAGAGGCCTGCCGGGCCCTGGAAGCCGGGAAGGGAGTGCTGGTCGCGGCGCCGACCGGCTCCGGCAAGACCATCGTGGGCGAATTCGCCGTCCACCTGGCCCTGTCCCAGGGCCGCAAGTGCTTCTACACCACCCCCATCAAGGCGCTGTCGAACCAGAAGTACGGCGACCTCGTCAAGCGCTACGGCGCCGACAAGGTCGGCCTGCTCACCGGCGACAACAGCGTCAACGCCGACGCCCCGGTGCTCGTCATGACCACCGAAGTGCTGCGCAACATGCTCTACGCGGGCTCCCAGGCGCTGGTCGGCCTCGGCCACGTGGTCATGGACGAGGTGCACTACCTCTCCGACCGTTTCCGCGGCGCCGTCTGGGAGGAGGTCATCATCCACCTCCCGGAGTCGGTGCCCCTGGTCTCCCTGTCGGCCACCGTCTCCAACGCCGAGGAGTTCGGCGACTGGCTGGACACGGTGCGCGGCGACACCGAGGTGATCGTCTCCGAGGAGCGGCCCGTCCCGCTCTGGCAGCACGTGCTGGCGGGCCGGCGGATGTACGACCTCTTCGAGGAGGAGACGGACCACGGCGGCCGCGGTGCCGCCCGGCGCGAGGTCAACCCCGACCTGCTGCGCATGGCCCGCATGGAGAACAGCCGCACCTACAACCCGCGCGAGCGCCGCCGCGGCAAGATGGTGCGCGAGGCCGACCGCGAGCGGGAGCGCCGTCAGCGCAGCCGGATCTGGACACCCGGCCGCCCCGAGGTCATCGAGCGGCTCGACTCCGAGGGCCTGCTGCCCGCCATCACCTTCATCTTCAGCCGCGCGGGCTGCGAGGCGGCCGTGCAGCAGTGCCTGTACGCGGGCCTGCGGCTCAACGACGACGCGGCACGGGCCAGGGTCCGGGAGATCGTCGAGGAGCGCACCGCCGCCATCCCCGACGAGGACCTGCACGTCCTGGGGTACTTCGAGTGGCTGGAGGGCCTGGAGCGGGGCATCGCCGCGCACCACGCCGGCATGCTGCCGACCTTCAAGGAGGTCGTCGAGGAGCTCTTCGTCAAGGGCCTGGTCAAGGCCGTCTTCGCCACCGAGACCCTCGCCCTCGGCATCAACATGCCCGCCCGCACCGTCGTGCTGGAAAAGCTCGTCAAGTGGAACGGCGAGCAGCACGCCGACATCACCCCCGGCGAGTACACCCAGCTGACCGGCCGCGCCGGGCGGCGCGGCATCGACGTCGAGGGCCACGCGGTCGTGCTGTGGCAGCGCGCCATGGACCCCGACGCGCTCGCGGGCCTCGCCGGTACGCGCACGTACCCCCTGCGCTCCAGCTTCAAGCCGTCGTACAACATGGCGGTCAACCTCGTCTCGCAGTTCGGCCGGCACCGCTCGAGGGAGCTGCTGGAGACCTCCTTCGCGCAGTTCCAGGCCGACAAGTCAGTCGTCGGGATCTCCCGTCAGGTGCAGAAGAACGAGGAGGGCCTGGCGGGGTACCGCGAGGCCATCGAGTGCCACCTGGGCGACTTCGAGGAGTACGCGCGGCTGCGCCGCGAGCTGAAGGACCGCGAGACCGAGCTGGCCAAGCAGGGCGCCAACCAGCGCCGGGCCGCCGCCGCGGCCGCGCTGGAGAAGCTCAAGCCCGGTGACGTCATCCACGTCCCCACCGGAAAGTTCGCGGGGCTGGCCCTGGTGCTGGATCCCGGACTGCCCGCCGGGCGCACCGACCCCCGCCGCGGCTACGACCCGCACGACGGGCCGCGCCCGCTCGTCCTCACCGCCGAGCGGCAGGTCAAGCGGCTCGCCGCGATCGACTTCCCGGTGCCGGTCGAGGCACTGGAGCGGATGCGGGTGCCGAAGTCCTTCAACCCGCGCAGCCCGCAGTCGCGCCGCGACCTGGCCTCCGCGCTGCGCACGAAGGCCGGGCACATCGAGCCCGACCGGCACCGCAAGCAGCGCTCCGCCGCCGCCGACGACACCGAGATCACCCGGCTGCGCACGGCCCTGCGCGCCCACCCCTGCCACGGCTGCAACGAGCGTGAGGACCACGCCCGCTGGGCCGAGCGCTACCACCGCCTCCAGCGCGACACCCGCCAGCTGGAGCGGCGCATCGAGGGCCGGACGAACACCATCGCCCGCACCTTCGACCGCATCTGCGCGCTGCTGACCGACCTCGGCTATCTGCGCGCCGACGAGGTGACCGACGACGGCCGCCGGCTGGCGCGGCTCTACGGCGAGCTGGACCTGCTGGCCTCCGAGTGCCTGCGCGACGGCGTCTGGGACGGCCTGGGGCCGGCCGAGCTCGCGGCATGCGCCTCGGCACTGGTCTACGAGGCCCGCGCGGCCGACGACGCCGTGGCGCCGAAGCTGCCCACGGGTCCGGCGAAGGAAGCCCTCGGCGAGATGGTCCGGATCTGGGGCCGGCTGGACGCCCTGGAGGAAGAGCACAGGATCAACCAGGCGGAGGGCGTCGGCCAGCGCGAGCCCGATCTCGGCTTCGCGTGGCCCGCCTACCGCTGGGCGTCGGGGCACGGGCTGGACGAGGTGCTCCGCGAGATCGAGATGCCCGCGGGCGACTTCGTGCGCTGGACCAAGCAGCTGATCGACGTCCTCGGACAGATCGCCGCGGCGGCCCCGCAGGGCAGCCCGGTCGCCCGCAACGCCCGCAAGGCCGTGGACGGTCTGCTGCGCGGCGTCGTCGCGTACTCGTCCGTGGGCTGACGACTGCCGTCTGCGGCGGCGAGCGCCCTGCGGGCGCGTCCTCAAGCGCCGGACGGGCTGGTTGTGGCTGAGCTCAGCCGATTCCAGCCTGTCCGGCGTTTGAGGACACCGCCGCGCAGCGGTGGTGCGGACGACACGGGCCCGCTCTTCAGGCCCCCTGGGCCAACCGCTCCGCGAGCCGCAGGAATTCGGGCAGGCGCAGCACCCGGTCGCCGTAGCCGGGCAGCGGCAGATGCAGGGCCGCCGTCCACCGCTCGGGGATCGCCTCGTACCCGTACACCGCTCCGGCCAGGCCGCCCGTGACCGCCGCGACGGTGTCCGTGTCGCCGCCGAGGTCGATCGCCGCGCGCAGGGCGTCCTCGAACGAACCGGTCGTCCGCACCGCCCACAGGGCCGAGCCGAGGCAGGGCCAGACCGCGCCGTTGACCTCGGTGGCGTCCGAGGGGTGCCAGTCGGGGGCCAGGACCGTCGCCCAGCGGGCGCGGTGGCCGGGGTCGACGGCGGCGAGGGCGTCGGGCACGGCGGCCTGCGGGTCGCCGCCGTCGAGCGCGACGCGCACCAGGTCGTGGAAGACGGCGGTGCCCTCCCCGGTGGCGGGATCGCCGTGGGTGAGGGCCGAGATGCGGCGGGCCGCGTCCATGGTCGCCCCGCGCCCGTCACCCGCGAAGTGGACGGCCGAGGTGGCGGCGCGCATCAGGGAGCCGTTGCCGGCGGCGCGCAGATTGATCTGGAAGTGCAGGGCCGCGGCCCGGTCCCAGGGTTGGCCGTTGGTGAGGACGTCCCGGGTCTGGAGCCCGATGTCCTTGGGAGCGCCCGCCTCCCACCGCTGGAAGCGTTCGAAGATGTCGGGCAGATCGAGCCCGCTCCGTTCGACGAGGGACTCACCGACGAGCACGGCCATCTGCGTGTCGTCGGTGGCCTCACCGGGGTCCCAGCCGCCGCCCCCGCACATCTGCCCGCGGCCGTCGGGGAAGCGCGCGGTGTACGCGCCGGGCGGTCCGAACTCGAAGGGTGCGCCGAGCGCGTCCCCGACCGCCGAACCGACGACGGCCCCGATGGCCCTGCTGCTGCGATCCATCCGCTGGCGCCCTTTCCCACGACGATCCGGTCATCATGCCGCATGCCGGAATCACGGCGCCGGGCGATGACCGGCCGTACCGCCGGGGCGGCCGGTTGCCCTCACACGGAGGCGTCGGGGCCGCTCCCGCCGGGGCCCGCGCGGTGTCGGCGCCGGGCCAGGGCGTACGCACCGGCGGCGGCCAGCACGGCGGCACCGGCGCCCACGCCGACCACCGTGCCGACGCCGAAGCCGTCCTCCTCGTCCTCGTCCTCGTCGTCCTCCGCGCCCAGGGCGGACTCGCTGGTCTTGTCCTTGACCTCGTCGTAGTCCTTCGGGCCGGCGCAGAACTCGCGGTTGCCGGGGTCCATTTCGGCCACCACGGTCAGGTCGACGGTGTCCACGGCCTCGCCCTGGCCGTGGTCCTTCAGCTCCACCGGATAGGTGCCGGGCTTGATGTCGCAGAGCACCATGCCCCTCCCCGCGGCGCGGGGCGTGCCGTCCTTGCCCTCGCGGAACTCCTCCGCCTTGAGCTTGACCGGTTCGACGAAGGCGGGTGATTCGAGGGTCACGTACCCCTTGTCGTCGTCGAGCGTGGCCTCTTCGATCGTCACGACGAACTCGGCCTCACGGCCGCGCTGGGTGGGATCGCTGGTCGAGAGGGTCCAGTAGGGGTCCTCCGCCGAGGCGCCCGCGGCGGCGGTGAGGACGAGGGCCGCGGCGGCCACGCTGGTGAGGGCTATCCGGACACGCTTCATGGGCCGAGGATATCCGTGGCCGCGGGCCGCTCCCGCGCTCAGGAGCCGGAGGCAGCGGCTCCACCCGCCTGCGCCGCAGACCCTGCCTCCTGCTCCGCCTCCACCTGCTGGTTCCACTCGCGCTTGGAGGCCTGCCAGCCGTCCTCGTCGTGACCGCGACGCCAGTAGCCGGAGATGGACAGCCGCTCGCGCGGCACCTCGCGCTCCATGCGCAGATGGCGGCGCAGCTCCTTCACGAAGCCCGCCTCGCCGTGCACGAAGGCCTGCACCTCGCCGGGCGGGAACGCGAGGGCGCGCACGGCCTCGACGAGGGCGTCGCCGACGGGAGCGTCGCCGCGGTGCAGCCAGGTGATCTCGACGCCGTCGGGGAGGGTCAGCTTCTGCTCGTCGCGGGCGTCCGCGACCTCGACGAACGCGGTGACGCGGGCGCCCGAGGGCATCCGCTCCAGGGCGGCGGCGATCGCGGGCAGCGCGCTCTCGTCACCGGCCAGCAGATGCCAGTCGGCGGCCGGGTCGGGGGCATAGGCGCCGCCGGGACCGAGGAAGTAGATCTCCGCGCCCGGCCGGGCGGCCGCGGCCCACGGGCCGGCCAGGCCCTCGTCGCCGTGGACCACGAAGTCCACCGCCAGCTCGCGCGCGGCGGGGTCCCAGGAGCGCACGGTGTAGGTGCGGGTGCTGGGCCACTGGTCACGGGGGAGGTCCCGGCGGATGACCTCCATGTCGAACGGCTCGGGGTAGGTGACGCCCGGGACGGGGAAGAGCAGCTTGACGTAGTGGTCGGTGTGCTCGCCGGCGGTGAACTCCGCGAGCCCGTCGCCGCCCAGGACCACGCGCACCATGTGGGGGGTCAGCTGCTCGGTGTGGACCACGCGCGCGTGGTGGAGCATCGGCTTCTTGCGAACGGGACGGTCTGCCATGGCGGTCTCCCCTGAACACTGCTAAGTAAGGTACACCTAACCTAACAGCTGTCCGGGGAAAACCGGTGAGAAATGGTGCTCAGCGGGCGAGAACGGTGACCAGCCGCTGCAGGGCCCCGCCCAGTCCCCATCGCTCCGCGAGGGCGAGCAGCGCCTCCGGATCGCGGGGCACGGACGGCAGCCTGGGGTCGAAGGGCGCCAGTGCCACCTCGGAGGCGACGCGCACCACCTTCGGCGCCACCGCCAGATACGGGCGGGCCTCGTCCAGCCGCTTGCGCTGGGTCGGGGTGAGCTTGGCCGCCGGGTCGTCGACCGCCGCCATGATCCCGGCCAGGTCGCCGTAGGCGGCCAGCAGCTTCGCGGCCGTCTTCTCCCCGACCCCCGGCACCCCGGGCAGCCCGTCGCTGGGGTCGCCGCGCAGCAGCGCCAGGTCGGCGTAGCCGGGGCCGTCGACCCCGTACTTCTCCCGCAGCAGGGCCTCGTCCACGATCTGGAGCGTGCCGACGCCCTTGAGCGGATACAGCACCCGCACCTCGCGCCGGTCGTCGACGAGCTGATAGAGGTCGCGGTCGCCGGTGACGATGTCCACCGGGCCCGTCGCCCGCCCGGCGAGCGTGCCGATCACGTCGTCGGCCTCGTACCCGAGCGCGCCGACGCGGGCGATGCCGAGCGCGTCGAGCACGCTGTCGATGATCGGCACCTGGGGGGAGAGGGTGTCGGGGATCTCCTCCTCGTCCGGCGCGCCGGTGAGCTCCTCCGCGACCCGGTGCGCCTTGTACGACGGGATCAGCTCGACCCGCCACTCCGGCCGCCAGTCGAAGTCCATGCAGGCCACGAGGTCGTCCGGGTGGTGGTCCTGGACGAGCCGGGCGATGAAGTCCAGCAGGCCGCGCACCGCGTTCACCGGGGTGCCGTCGGGAGCGCGGACCGAGTCCGGCACCCCGAAATAGGCGCGGAAGTACAGGGAGGCGGTGTCGAGGAGCATCAGGCGTCGCGTCACGGGGTCGATGATGCCGCACGCCTGTGACAGCCGGTCGCAGGCCCACCGCCCCGTCGGCCGCACCCGGGCCCGAGTGTGAGGCCGATCACTGTTCGGTTTGCGGCGAATGCGCCTGGGCAGGCGCGGCACCGGAGCGGACCCCGGTCACACGTGACTCACACGTTGCCCGGGCGCGCGGACCGATACCGCGCCGCTCCACGGCCCGTCACCCGTTCACCCGGGGGCGCCCCACCGGGGGCGGCGGACCGTCATCAGTTCGACCCGAGAGGTGTATGTGTCCAGGCTGCACGTCGAGCACTTGTACAAGGTGTTCGGCAGACGACCCGAAGCCGCCGTGAAGCGGCTCGAAAGCGGCGCCGACCGCGACGAGCTGCGCGCCGACGGCACCACCGCGGCGGTCATCGACGCCTCGTTCGACGTCGAGGCGGGTCAGATCTTCGTGGTCATGGGCCTTTCCGGATCCGGCAAGTCCACGCTGCTGCGCATGCTGAACGGACTGCTGGAACCGACCGCCGGACGCGTGCTCTTCGACGGCCAGGACCTGACCGCGCTGCCCCCCGCCGAGCTGCGCTCGGTCCGCTCCCGGAAGATCAGCATGGTCTTCCAGCACTTCGCCCTCTTCCCGCACCGCAGCGTGCTGGAGAACGCCGCGTACGGCCTGGAGGTGCAGGGCGTGCCCCGCGCGGAGCGTGAGCGGCGCGCCACCGAGGCCCTGGAGCTCACCGGCCTCAAGGGCTGGGAGACCTCCTGGCCCGACGAGCTGTCCGGCGGCATGCAGCAGCGCGTGGGTCTCGCCCGCGCGCTCGCCACCGACGCCGACCTGCTGCTGATGGACGAGTCCTTCAGCGCGCTCGACCCGCTGATCCGCCGGGACATGCAGGACCAGCTGCTGGAGCTGCAGACGCGGCTGAAGAAGACCATCGTCTTCATCACCCACGACCTCAACGAGGCCATGCGCCTCGGCGACCGGATCGCGGTCATGCGCGACGGCCGGATCGTGCAGAACGGCACCGCCGAGGACATCCTCGTGCGCCCCGCCAACGACTACGTCGCCTCCTTCATCCAGGACGTGGACCGCTCCCGGGTCCTCACCGCCGGATCGATCATGGACGAGCCGGGCAGTGCCCTGGCGGTCGACGGCACCGCCCGTACCGCGCAGGACGTCCTCGACGCCGCGCCCGCCACGGTGGACGCCGACACCCCCGTCGCCGAGCTGTTCACCCCCTTCTCGCACAGCGGTGACGCGGTCGCCGTCACCGACGCCGACGGCACGCTCACCGGGGTCGTCACCCGCGACCGGATGCTGGCCGCGCTCGGCGACCAGCCGCGAGGCCCCGAAGCGCCCCTTGCGAAGGAGTCCGAGCGGGAGGTGACCGCCGATGCCTAGGATCAACCTCGGTGACGGCGTCGAGAGCGCCGTCGACTGGCTCCAGAACCACCTGGGCTGGCTGTTCGACTTCATCAACACCGTCCTGACCGGGATGTACGACGGCGTCGAGACCGTGCTCGGCGCGCCCCACGCGCTGCTCATGGCCGGCATCCTGGCCGTCGTCGCCTGCTGGCTGCGCGGACTGCTCGCCGGTGTGTGCACCTTCGCCGGCATGGCGCTCATCGACTCCTTCGGCCTGTGGGACGAGGCGATGGCGACGCTGTCGCTCGTGCTCGTCGCCAGCGTCATCACGCTGCTGGCCGCCGTGCCGCTGGGCATCTGGGCGGCGCGCAGCCGCACCGTGAGCGGTGTGCTGCGGCCCGTGCTGGACGTCATGCAGACGATGCCCGCCTTCGTCTATCTGATCCCCGGCGTGATGTTCTTCTCCATCGGGCCCATCCCGGGTCTGATCGCGACCATCGTCTTCTCGATGCCGCCCGGCGTCCGGATGACCGAACTGGGCATCCGGCAGGTCGACGGCGAACTCGTCGAGGCCGCCCGGGCCTTCGGCACCACCCCGCGCGACACCCTCACCCGGGTGCAGCTGCCCCTCGCCCTGCCCACGATCATGGCGGGCGTCAACCAGGTCATCATGCTGGCGCTGTCCATGGTCGTCATCGCCGGCATGGCGGGCGCGGGCGGCCTCGGCGAGTCCGTGTACGCGGCCGTCACCCAGGTCCAGATCGGCGGCGGTGTCGAGAGCGGCCTCGCCGTCGTCGTCCTCGCCATGTACCTGGACCGGATGACCGGCGCCCTGGGCCAGCGGGTCTCCCCGATCGGCCGCCGGGCCGCCGCCAAGGCCGCCGCGTCGGTGCGGGGTCTGGCCTTCCTGCGCTACCGGCCCGGCGCGGCGGTCGCCACCGTCGGCGTCGTGGTCCTCGCGCTCGTCGCCGGTGGCATGAACCTCACCCACGGCGACGACCGGGAGACCACCGCGAGCGGTCCGAACGTCGGCCAGGGCAAGCAGATCAAGCTGGGCTACTTCCCCTGGGACGAGGCCGTCGCCTCCACCTACCTCTGGCAGAACATCCTGGAGGACCGGGGCTACAAGCCGACCGTCCAGCAGCTCGACCCCGGGCCGCTGTACACCGCGCTCGCCCAGGGCCAGATGGACGTGCAGTTCGACTCCTGGCTGCCCACGACCCACAAGCAGTACATGGACCGCTACCGCGACAAGCTCACCGACCTCGGCGCCTGGTACGGCCCGACGTCGCTGGAGCTGGCCGTGCCCGAGTACGTCAAGGGCGTCGACTCGCTCGAGGACCTGAAGGGCAAGGGCGGGCAGTTCGGCGGGAAGATCGTCGGCATCGAGTCCAGCGCCGGGATGATGGGCACGCTGAACGACAAGGTGATGGGGGAGTACGGCCTGGACGGCGAGTACAAGGTGCTCTCGTCCTCCACCTCCTCGATGCTCGCCGGGCTGGACCGGGCGTACAAGAAGCAGGAACCGATCGTCACCACCCTGTGGTCCCCGCACTGGGCGTACGGGAAGTACAAGCTGAAGAAGCTCAAGGACCCCAAGGGTGCCTGGGGCAAGGGCGAGGAGATCCACGCCGTCGCCAAGAAGGACTTCGGCTCGGACTTCCCCGACGTCACCCGGTGGCTGAAGAAGTTCAAGATGTCCGAGAAGGACCTCGCCTCGCTGGAGGTCGAGATCCAGAACGGCGGCAAGGGCAAGGAGAAGGAATCCGCCCGCCGCTGGATGGACAAGAACCCCGGCCTGGTCGACAAGCTCGCACCGGCTGCCGGCGCGGCGTCGTAACGTCTGTCCTGCCGACGGCGGGCCGTCTTGCCGCCTGCGGCGGCGGGCGCCCTGCGGGCGCGTCCTCAAACGCCGGACGGGCTATTGAGCCTGTCCGGCGTTTGAGGACAGAGCGCAGCTAGCCCGTCCGGCGTTCGAGGTCACCGCCAAGAGCCCCAAAGGGGCTCGTACGGCCGTACGGTGGACGGATGGCCGGTCACAGCGCCGTACGGCGCGTCGTCTCCCTCGTCCCCTCCCTCACCGAGGCCGTGGCCGCCGGTGCGCCCGAGCTGCTCGTCGGGGCCACCGACTGGTGCGAGCACCCCGCCGGGCTCGACGTCGTACGGATCGGGGGCACCAAGAACCCCGACCTGGGCCGGATCGCCGCCCTCGCGCCCGACCTCGTCATCGCCAACGAGGAGGAGAACCGCGCCCCCGACCTCGGCGCGCTGCGCGCCGCCGGGCTGGAGGTGCTGGTCACCGAAGTGCGCTCGCTGGACCAGGCGTTCAGAGAACTGGAGCGGGTCCTGGTGCGCGGCTGCGGGCTCGCCCGGCCCGGGTGGCTGGGCGACGCGGAGGACGCGTGGCGGGACGTCACCGCCCCGGGCCCGCCCCGCCGGGCGGTGGTGCCGGTGTGGCGGCGGCCGTGGATGGTCCTCGGCCGCGACACCTTCGCGGGCGACGTGCTCGCCCGGCTCGGTGTGGTCAACATCCACGCCGGGCACGGCGAGCGCTATCCGCGGATCCCGCTGGAGGAGCTGAACGCCTGCGGCGCCGACCTCGTCGTCCTGCCCGACGAGCCGTACCGCTTCAGCGCCGACGACGGTCCGGAAGCGTTCCCCGGGCTGCCGTCGGCGCTGGTCAGCGGCCGTCATCTCACGTGGTACGGACCGTCGCTGACCCGGGCGCCGCAGGTGCTGGGAGCGGCGCTCGCAGCAGCCGGCCGCTGAACAGCCCGCGCAGCGTGCCCGACGCGGCGACGGCCCACGCCACGACGAGCAGGGCGTAGAGCCCGACCGCCAGGTACGTGAAGGCGGTCAGCCCGGTGTGACGGGCGAGTCCCGCGGCGCCCGTCACGCAGGTGCCGACGGGGAAGGTGAAGCCCCACCAGGTCATCGCGAAGCGCATCCCGCCGCGGAAGGCGCGGACCGTCATGGCCGTGGCGAGCGCGAGCCACAGCAGCGCGAAGCCCGTCACCGGGACGCCGTACAGCACGGCGAAGGAGGCCGCCGCGTGTGCGTGGGGCGCGGCGACGGCGCCGGGGGCCGCGTCGGCGAGGTTGCCCACGGCGGTCGTCGACTGGCCCAGCGGGCCGAGCACGAGGAAGAGCGTCGGCGTCAGGGCGAGGGGCAGCGGGCCGTGGTGCACGAGCCGGCCGAAGACGACCGGCAGCATGATCAGGACGGCCAGCAGGCTCATGCCGAACATCGCGTAACAGCCCAGGAGCATCGCCTCCCGCCACTGCCCGGCGGGCAGCCGCGGCACGAGGGCCGGGCCGAGCGCCGCGGACACCATGGGGGCGACGACGGGCAGCAGCCACACGGGGGAGGCGCTGCCCGGCGCTATCGAGTGCCGGGTCACCATCAGATACGGAATGCCCGCCGCGGCGGCCAGCCCGATCACCGTGCCGACCACCCAGAGCACGGCGTCGACGGCCACCGCCGCGGGTTCGCCGATGACGCCTGCCCCCACGGAGAGCGTGGCACCGCCGACGGCGAGGAGCGCCATCGCCAGGCACCCGTAGAACGGGGCGACGGCGGGATCGGCCAGGTGCCGCCTGGCCTGATCGGAATGCCGCCCCCAGTGCGCGGCCCGCGCGACGACGAGCACGATCAGTGCCAGCGCGGCCAGCCCCCACACCATCTCCAGCGCCCCGCGCAGCCCGGGCACCCGCACGGGCAGCGCCGCCCCGGACCCCGCCACGATCGCGGTGCCCATCACGGCGGCGTACCAGTTCGGCCCGAGGTGCCGGACGCCCGGCCGGGGCAGGGGCCGGAGGAGGGGACTGGGGCGCGGGTGCGTGAGCGTGGTCATGGTTCAACGGTGGGGCCGGGCGGCGCCGGCCACCAGGGACCACGGACCTATGAGGGCATAAAGTGGGCTTATGAGTGAAGCGGGTGCGGGCAGCGGACGGCCGTCGTCGGAGACCGCCGTCCCGCCCGGCGGGATGCTCGCGCACCGGGTGCCGGACCTCGGGGCGCTGGAGCTGCTGCTCGCCGTGGCGCGGCTGGGGAGCCTCGGGCGGGCGGCGCGGGAGCTGGGCATCACCCAGCCGGCCGCCAGCAGCCGGGTGCGGACCATGGAGCGGATGCTCGGCGTAGCGCTCGTCGAGCGGTCCCCGCGCGGCTCACGGCTGACCGACGCCGGGGTGCTCGTCACCGACTGGGCCCGGCGGATCGTGGAGGCGGCCGAGGCCTTCGACGCCGGGGCGCAGGCGCTGCGGGGCCGCCGGGACTCGCGGCTGCGGGTGGCGGCCAGCATGACCATCGCGGAGTATCTGCTGCCGGGCTGGCTGATCGCCCTGCGGACGTCGCGGCCCGGCACGGCGGTCTCGCTGCTCGCCGGGAACTCGTCGGCCGTCGCCGAGCGGCTGCTGGCCGCGGAGGCCGACCTCGGCTTCGTCGAGGGCCTGGCGGTGCCGCCCGGCCTGGACGGCGCGGTCATCGGCCACGACCGGCTCGTGGTCGTCACCGCGCCCGGCCACCCGTGGGCCCGCCGCCGCGCCCCGCTGGACGCGGCGGAACTGGCGGCGACCCCGCTCATCCTCCGGGAGCGCGGCTCGGGCACCCGGCAGGTCCTGGACGCGGCGCTGGCCTCGCACGGGGGCGTGGCGGAGCCGCTGCTGGAACTGGCCTCGACGACCGCCGCCAAGGCGGCCGTCGTCAGTGGTGCCGGCCCCTCGGTCCTCAGCGAACTGGCCGTCGGCGAGGAGCTGGCGGCCCGCCGTCTGGTGGAGATCCCGGTCCCGGGCGTGGGCCTCCGCCGCGACCTGCGCGCCGTCTGGCCCACGGGCCACCGCCCCACGGGCCCGGCCCGGGACCTCCTGGGGCTGACGCGCTGAGCCCGGCCCGTCCGGGAGCTCAGCCCCGCCGGGCCGCGGCGTGCACCAGGGCCTCGATCAGACGCAGGTCGTCCCGGGCCTCCGGGTGCCACTGGACGCCCACCCGGAAGGAATCGCCCGGGTACTCCAGGGCCTCGACCGTGCCGTCCTCCGCGTGGGCCGTCGCGACGAGGCCCTCGCCGAGGCGGTCCACCGCCTGGTGGTGGTGGGTGGCCACGTCGCAGCTCTCGGGCAGCAGCCCGCCGGTGAAGGTGCCCGGCACCGGCTTGACCGGATGTTCGGTGAAGGAACCCGCCACCGGGTTGTGGTCCTCGTGCCCCACCTCGTCCGGCAGGTGCTGGATGAGCGTGCCGCCGGCGTGGACGTTCATCAGCTGCATGCCGCGGCAGATGCCGAGCACCGGTACGTCCTGTTCCAGCGCGGCGGCCAGCAGCGCCAGCTCCCAGCGGTCCCGCTCGGGCACCGGGGCGCCCGCGCGGGGGTGCGGCCGGTCGCCGTACAGCGCCGGGTCCAGGTCCTCGCCGCCGGCGAGGACCAGACCGTCGAGGCGCCGGACCACCGCGGCGGCGGTGGCCGGGTCGTCGGGCGGCAGCATCACGGCCAGGCCGCCGGCCCGCTGTACGTACCGGGGGTAGGCGGCCGGGAGCAGCGCGGCCGGGAGGTCCCACGCCACCCCCCAACGGGCCTGCGTGAGGTACGTGGTGACACCGATCAGCGGCTGGTTGTCCAACGTTCTTCCTCCCCTTGCCCCGCCCGCGTCCGTACGCGGCGGCGTGGTCATTCGCGTGCCAACTCTGCCTCGGCCGCGGCCAGTGCGGCGAATTCCTCCTCGGGGGCGCTCGCCACCAGCCGGTGCCGGCTGTAGAAGGCGAAGTAGCCCGCGGCCACGGCGTACACGCACAGGGCGATGACCGCCGCGGTGACGTCCACCAGGAAGGTGGCCACCAGCGCCGAGCAGGCCAGCACGAAGGCGACCGTCGAGGTGACGACGCCGCCGGGGGTGCGGTACGGGCGGGCGAGACCGGGTTCGCGGCGGCGGAGCACGATGTGGGAGAGCGACATCAGGGCGTACGAGATGGTGGCGCCGAAGACGGCGACGTTGAGCATGCGCGCCCCGTCCCCGCTCGCCGCGGCCAGGGCGAAGCCGAGCGCGCCGGGCACCAGCAGACCGAGATAGGGGGCCTTGCGGCGGCTGGTGAGGGAGAGGAAGCGGGGCAGGTAGCCGGCCCGGGAGAGGGCGAAGAGCTGCCGGGAGCCGGCGTAGATGAGGGAGAAGAAGGAGGCCACGAGCCCGGCGAGCCCCGCGTAGTTGACGATGCGGCCCAGCGTGGTGGGGTGGCCGTCGTCCTGGAGCGCGGCGACGAGCGGGTTGCCCGCGTCCTTCATGGCGTCGGCGCCGCCGGCGCCCGTGGAGGCGAGGAAGGTGAGCAGGGCGAGGAGCAGCAGGATGCCCATGGCGGTGGCCATGGCGCGCGGCAGGGTGCGCGCGGGGTCCTTGGTCTCCTCGGCGGCCAGCGGCACGCCTTCGACCCCCAGGAAGAACCACATGCCGAACGGGAACGCCGCCCAGATGCCCAGCAGCCCGAACGGCAGCCAGGAGGAGGCGCCGAACGCGTCCGGGTCGACGGGGATGTCGTGCAGCCGCCCGGCGTCGAAGTCGGTGAACGCGCCGACCGCGAAGACCAGCAGCGCGGCGACCGCGATGCCGGTGACCACGAAGCTGAACCGCAGGGCCTCGCCGACGCCCCACAGATGGATGCCGATGAAGATGACGAAGCAGGCCAGGTACACCGGCCAGCCGGAGGTGAGGCCGAACAGGTGCAGCGACTCGACGTAGTCGCCGATGAAGAGGGAGATCGCGGCGGGCGCGAGGACGTACTCGATGAGGATCGCGGTCCCGGTGAGGAAACCGCCCCAGGGGCCGAGCGCACGGCGGGCGAAGCCGTAACCGCCGCCGGCGGTGGGCAGGATGGACGCCAGCTCGGCGAGTGCGAAGACCATGCAGGTGTACATCAGGCCCATCAGGACGGCGGCGATGGCGAGTCCGCCGAAGCCGCCGTGCGCGAGACCGAAGTTCCAGCCGGAGAAGTCACCGGAGACGACGTACGCCACGCCCAGGCCGGTGAGCAGCAGGGGGCCCGCGCTGCCCCGGCGCAGGGTGCGTTTGTCCAGATAGGCCTGCGAGTCGGAGCCCTCCCCGGACGGGGCGGCCGGCGGTGCGCTGGGTGACTCCGTGCGATCGGCCATGAGCCGCTCCTGCCTCGGGGGTAAAGGTTTTGCGCCATACCTTTGCCGTGGCGTCGACCGAAAAGCAACCCCCTTGCGTAAAACGCTGGTTACCAGCGCGTTACTCAGCCGAGAAATCCCCGCAGAAGGGCCGCCGTGCCGCAGCAGTGCTCCCGCATCACCTCGCGCGCCCCGTCCGCGTCCCCGTCCAGGACCGCCTCGACCAGCGCGGTGTGCTGCGCCTGCGAGTGCTCCAGGTTCCGCACCAGCAGGGGGATGCAGTCCAGCAGGTCGTTGACCGAAGCCCGGACCGCGGCGTACTGGGCGGCGAGGGAGGGGGAGCCGGACAGTTCCGCGAGGGTCAGATGCAGCATCGTGTCCAGCCGGCGGTAGTCGGCGAGCGGCGCGTCGTGGGTGGCGGCCAGCGCCCCGCGCAGCCGGGCGCCCTGGTCGCGGGTCAGCCCGTGCGCGGCGCACAGTCCGGCCGCGCCCACCTCCAGGACCTCGCGGAAGCGCAGCGTGTCCTCGACGTCCACCGTCGCCACCCGCCGCCGCAGCTCCTCCGCGCCGGTCGCGGCCGGCGCCGCCGGGCGATCGAGGACGAACGTGCCGCCGTACCGGCCGCGCCGGCTCTCCACCAGCCCCTGGTCCTGGAGCACTTTCAGCACCTCGCGCAGCGTCACCCGGCTGATCTGGAGCCGCTCGGCCAACTCGCGCTCGGCGGGCAGTCGTTCGCCGTGCGCGACCAGGCCCAGGCGCACGATCTGGAGTATCTGCTCCAGGGCCTCCTCGAAGCCGTTGCCCGCGCGGACCGGCCGCAGTACCGGCGCCAGCCGGTCCGCACCGCTTCCGCCCGCCGCGTCCATCGAGTTCATGAAGCCCCTTCCCAATCAATGGTCTACGGGCCTACCTTAAGACCTCCGGTCGCACCGACAGGAGGCAACACTGTGGCAGACCGCACGCCCCCGCTCGCCGTCGAGGAGCTGCGCATGCTCGTCGACCGCGGGGAGATCGACACTGTCGTCCTCGCCTTCACCGATATGCAAGGAAGGCTCCAGGGCAAGCGGTTCGCGGCCCGGTACTTCCTCGATCAGGTCCTCGAGCACGGCACCGAGGGGTGCAACTACCTCCTCGCCGTGGACGTCGACCTCAACACCGTCGCCGGCTACACCATGTCGTCCTGGGAGCGCGGCTACGGCGACTTCGCCATGCACGCCGACAGCGCCACCCTGCGCCTCGCCCCCTGGAACCCCGGCACCGCGCTCGTCACCGCCGACCTCGCCTGGCACGACGGCTCCCCCGTCCTCGCCTCGCCCCGGCAGATCCTGCGCGGCCAGCTCGACCGGCTCGCCGAACGCGGCTGGACCGCCTACGCGGGCACCGAGCTGGAGTTCATCGTCTTCAAGGACACCTACGAGGAGGCGTGGGGCCGCGGCTACCGCGGCATGACCCCCGCCAACCAGTACAACGCCGACTACTCCGTCCTCGGCACCGGCCGCGTCGAGCCGCTGCTGCGCCGCATCCGCAACGAGATGGGCGCGGCCGGCATGACGGTGGAGTCCGCGAAGGGCGAGTGCAATCTCGGCCAGCACGAGATCGTCTTCGTCTACGACGACGCCCTGACCACCTGCGACCAGCACTCCGTCTACAAGACCGGCGCCAAGGAGATCGCCGCCCAGGAGGGCATGGCGCTCACCTTCATGGCCAAGTACGACGAGCGCGAGGGCAACTCCTGCCACATCCACCTCTCGCTGCGCGACGAGACCGGGGCGCCGGTGCTGGCCGACGACGACGGCCCGTACGGCATGTCGAAGACCATGCGGCACTTCCTCGCCGGACAGCTCGCCGCCCTGCGCGACTTCACCCTGCTGTACGCGCCGAACATCAACTCCTACAAGCGCTTCCGTCCGGGTTCCTTCGCGCCCACCGCCGTCGCCTGGGGCCCGGACAACCGCACCTGCGCCCTGCGCGTCGTCGGCCACGGCCCCTCGCACCGCTTCGAGAACCGGCTGCCCGGCGGTGACGTGAACCCCTACCTCGCCGTCGCGGGCATGGTCGCCGCCGGCCTGTACGGCGTCGAGAACGAGCTGGAGCTGCCCGAGGCCTGTACCGGCAACGCCTACACCGGCGACGCCGCCCATGTGCCGACGACGCTGCGCGAGGCCGCCGAACTGTGGGGCAACAGCCCCATAGCGCGCGCCGCGTTCGGCGACGAGGTGGTCGAGCACTACCTGCACATGGCACGCGTCGAGCAGGAGGCGTACGACGCGGCCGTCACGGACTGGGAGCGGTTCCGCTCCTTCGAGCGGATGTAAGGACGCGCGTGAGCGGCGCACGCGAGGCGGCCGGGTCGCGGACGACAACGAGCCCCGCGCTTTCGCCGAGTGGTCGAGAAGCGAACAACCAGGAGCTGTACGTGCACGAGATCATCAATCCGGCGACCGAAGAGGTCGTGGCGACCGTTCCCACCGCCACGCCGGAGGACGTCGACGCCGCCGTCGTGCGGGCCGCAAGGGCCCAGGCCGGGTGGGCGGCGCTCGCCCCCGGCGACCGGGCCCGGCAACTGCGCCGCTTCGCCGCCGTCGTCGACAGCCACCTCGAGGAGCTGGCGCTCCTGGAGGTCCGGGAGGCCGGCCACCCCGTCGGCAACGCCCGCTGGGAGGCGGGCAACGTCCGTGACCTGCTCGACTACGCCGCGGGCGGCGTCGAGCGGCTCACCGGCAGCCAGATCCCCGTCGCCGGCGGGCTGAACGTCACCTTCCACGAGCCGCTCGGCGTCATCGCCGTCATCGCCCCGTGGAACTTCCCGATGCCCATCGCGGCCTGGGGCCTCGCCCCCGCGCTCGCCGCGGGCAACGCCGTCCTCCTCAAACCGGCCGAGACCACCCCGCTCACCGCCCTGCGGCTGGCCGAACTCGCGCTGGCGGCCGGACTGCCCGAGGGCCTCTTCCAGGTCCTCCCGGGGGACGGGCCCGTCGTGGGCGACGCCCTCGTGGAGCACCCCGGCATCGCCAAGGTCGTCTTCACCGGCTCCACCGCGGTCGGCAAGCAGATCATGGCCAAGTGCGCGGCGAACGTGAAACGCGTGACCCTCGAACTCGGCGGCAAGAACCCCAACATCGTCTTCGCCGACGCCGACCTCGAGCAGGCGGCCGCGAGCGCCCCCGGCTCGTTCCTCGACAACACCGGCCAGGACTGCTGCGCCCGCAGCCGCATCCTCGTGCAGCGAAGCGTCTACGACCGCTTCATGGAACTGCTGGAGCCCGCGGTGAAGGGCTTCGTGGTCGGCGACCCCACCGACCCGGCCACCCAGATGGGCCCGCTCGTCTCGGCCGCGCACCGCGAGCGCGTACGGTCCTTCGTCCCCGAGTCCGCGCCCGCGGCGATCCGCGGCGATGCCCCCACGGGCAAGGGCTTCTGGTACCCGGCGACCGTCCTGGAAGGTTCCCCCGACGACCGCGCGGCCGTCGAGGAGGTCTTCGGGCCCGTGGCCGTCGTCCTGCCCTTCGAGGACGAGGCGGACGCGGTACGCATCGCCAACGCCACCCCCTACGGGCTGTCCGGGTCGATCTGGACCCGGGACGTGGGCCGGGCCGTCCGCGTCTCGCGGGGCGTCGCCGCGGGCAACCTCTCCGTCAACTCCCACAGCAGCGTCCGCTACTGGACGCCGTTCGGCGGCTTCAAGCAGTCCGGCCTCGGCCGGGAACTGGGGCCCGACGCGCTGGCCGCCTTCACCGAGACCAAGAACGTGTTCCTCAGCACCTAGGCCTGTCCGGCGGAACCTCCCGGGCCCACGACACCCGGCACGCGCGCTCGTGGCGTTGGCCGAGCCGTCCGAACAGCCCGGCACGAGCCCGGCACGAGAACGATCCATCGCGGCGCGGTCGCACGCACCGAGCACCGCTCGCCGATCCACGAAAGTCTGCGGCGAAGGCCCCGGGGGCCTGAGCCGCCGGGCTTCCGGGACGGCCACATCGGCGGCCGTCCCGGCCCACCCCTCTCCTCATGCACCGCCCCCACGCTGTCCCAGCCAGAGAAAGGCCACTGCCTTGACCGACCAGACCCCCGTCTGCCGCCGACTCGTCGGCCGCACCGCCGTCATCACCGGAGCCGGCAGCGGCATCGGCCTGGCCACCGCCCGACGGCTCGCCTCCGAGGGCGCCAACGTCGTCTGCGCCGACATCGACGAGACGGCCGGCAAAGCGGCCGCCGCCGAGGTCGGCGGGCTCTTCGTCAAGGTGAACGTGACCGACCCCGACGAGGTCGAGGCGCTCTTCAAGGCCGCCTTCGACACCTACGGCTCGGTCGACATCGCCTTCAACAACGCCGGCATCTCCCCGCCCGACGACGACTCCATCCTCACCACCGGACTCGACGCCTGGAAGCGCGTCCAGGAGGTCAACCTGACCTCCGTCTACCTCTGCTGCAAGGCGGCGCTGCCCTACATGCAGCGCCAGGGCAAGGGCTCCATCATCAACACCGCCTCCTTCGTCGCCCGGATGGGCGCCGCCACCTCGCAGATCAGCTACACCGCCTCCAAGGGCGGCGTGCTGGCCATGTCCCGCGAGCTGGGCGTGCAGTTCGCCCGCGAGGGCATCCGCGTCAACGCCCTGTGCCCGGGGCCGGTCAACACCCCGCTGCTCAAGGAGCTCTTCGCCAAGGACCCCGAGCGGGCCGCGCGCCGGCTGGTGCACGTGCCGGTGGGCCGGTTCGCCGAACCCGACGAGATCGCCGCCGCCGTGGCCTTCCTCGCCAGCGACGACTCGTCCTTCGTGAACGCCGCCGACTTCCTCGTCGACGGAGGAATCGCGGGCGCGTACGTCACCCCGCTGTAAGGTCCATGATCAGTACCGGGACCGGCCGTCCGGCCGGTCCCGGTGTGTGTCCTGCCCCCATGCGCCAATGAGGACGTATGCGTAACAAGCACGCCATAGTCATCGGTCTCGCGATCACCGCGGCCCTCACCGCCTCGGTGCCCGCCACCGCCGCGGCCCCCGCCGCCGCGCCCCGGTCGCACTGCCCGCAGCTCGACAAGAACATCAAGTGGTTCGGCGACAACCGCGCCAAGCTCCAGAAGATGATCGACGAGCGCGGCACGTGCTCCGGCAAGGGCGGCCCCCGCCCCGTCGCCGCCTTCGACTGGGACAACACGGTCGTCAAGAACGACATCACCGATGCCACCCTCGCCTGGGCCCTCAAGCACGACAGGATCCTGCGGCCGAAGAGCTGGAAGGACACCAGCGCCTGGCTCACCCCGGCCGCCGACAAGGCCCTCACCAAGGCGTGCGGTACGTCCGTACCGGTCGGCAAGCCGCTGCGCACCTCGAAGAACACCGCCTGCGCCGACGAGATCTTCGAGATCCGTGAGAAGTCGCAGACCATGGCCGGCGAGGCGGCCTTCGCCGGCGACTGGAACCACCGGCGCACGGTGCCCGCGTACGCCTGGATCCCGCAGCTGTTCAGCGGTCACACCCCGGCCGCGCTGACGCACTTCGCCAAGAAGGCGCGCGCCGAGCAGCTCGCCGCGCCCATCGGCACCAAGCAGACCGTCGGCACGCACACGCTCGCCGGCTACGTCCGCTACTACGACCAGCAGAAGGACCTGATCCGTACGCTCAAGGCGGCCGGCTTCGACGTCTACATCGTCTCCGCCTCCGCCGAGCCGATCGCCGAGGCGTGGTCCAGCGGTGTCGGTCTCGACCGCAAGCACACCATCGGCATCCGCAGCATCCTCGACCGCGGCCGCCTCACCCCCGGGATCAAGGGCTGCGGCGGCGTCGCGGACGGCCCCGGCGGGGCGCTCCCGTACATGGACGGCAAGCGCTGCATGATCAACCAGGAGATCTTCAAGATCAAGGGCGCCAAGGCCTGGAAGCAGCAGGACTACGCGCACCGCATCGCGCTCGGCGCCGGTGACGCCGACACCGATGTGACGTTCGTGAACGACGCGACCGGTGCCCACGTCGCCATCAACCGCAACAAGGCCGAGCTGATGTGCCGCGCCTTCGACGACGCGGACGGCCGCTGGGTGGCCAACCCGATGTTCATCGAGCCCATGCCGCGCAAGTCCGGCAGCTACCCGTGCGCGACCGCCGGCGCCACGAACGAGGACGGCACGCACGGCCCGGTGCGCCGCGCCGACGGCTCGGTCATCCCCGACCAGCTGGACCTCGCCTACTGAGCGGGAGCGGACAACGAACGGAGCGGGGGCCGGCGTCGACGCCGGCCCCCGCTCCGTTCGTCACCCGACGGCCCTCAGAGAAAGGTGCGGCCCTCACCCCGGTAGGTGGGCACGCTCTCCACCACCCGGTCGCCGTCGACGAGCCGCAGCAGCGCGAAACGCTCGCACAGCTCCCCGGCCTTCGCGTGCCGGAACCACACCTTGTCGCCCACCAGCAGATCGTCGGCGGGCTGCCCGATCAGCGGCGTCTGCACCTCGCCCGCGCTCTCCCGCGCGTCGAGACGCAGCCCCGCCGGCAGATACGGCACCGGCAGCCGGTCCGCGCCCGCCGCCCCCGACGCCGGATAGCCGCCGCCCAGCACGGTCACCACCCCGACCCCCGGGCGGCGCACCACCGGCAGGGCGAACAGCGCGGCCGGACGGCCCCGGAAGGAGGTGTAGTGGTCGAACAGCCGCGGCGCGTACAGCGCCGACCCCGCCGCCACCTCCGTGACCGCCGCCTCCGCCGCGGTGTGCTGCACACTGCCCGAACCGCCGCCGTTGACGAACTCCAGCTCCGCCACGGCCCGTACCGCCCGCACCGCCTCGGCCCGACGGACCGCCAGCTCCCTGCGCGCCGCCGCCTGCATCAGCCGGACCGCCCGCGACCGCACCGGCCGCCCCGCGACCGCGTCCCCGACGCCCGCCACATGGGCCTCGTACGCCATCAGCCCCACCAGCCGGAACCCCGGCCGACGGTCGATCAGCCGGGCCAGCTCCGCCAGCGCCCCCGGCTCCCACAGCGGCGAGCGCAGCGCACCGATCCGCACCCGGCCGCCCAGTAATCGCAGCGAGGTGTCCAACTCCAGGCACACCCGCACCTCTTCGGTCCGGCCCAGCCCGGCCCGCGCCGCGTCGATCAGCGCCAGCTGCGCCGGATCGTCCACCATCACCGTGACCGCGCCCGCGAGCTTGGCGTCCGAGACCAGCTCGGCGAAGCCCTCCCGGTCGGCCGACGGATACGCCAACAACACATCGTCGAGGCCCGAACGCGCCAGCCACAGCGACTCCGCCAGCGTATGGCTCATCACCCCCGCGAACCCCTCGCGCGCCAGCACCCGCTCCAGCAGCGCCCGGCAGCGCACGGACTTGCTCGCCACCCGGACCGGCTTCCCCCGCGCCCGCCGCACCAGATCCCCGGCGTTGGCGTCGAACGCCCCGAGGTCGACCACGGCCAGCGGGGCGTCCAGATGGGCCGTCGCCCGGTCGTAGCGGACCCGGTCGGCGGCGGAACCGACGGTGTGAGCAGCCATGGCGGGCAGCCTGCCAGAGGGAATCACCCCTGAACAGAGGGCCGGTACGGGCGAATGGCCCGTGCGGATCCCCGCCCCGTAGAGTGTTCGCGCACGCCACGGGCCACCTGCCGGTGGCGGGTTGTACGGATACGAACCGACCTGTCCCGATGGGCGATCGGGCGGTACGGCGAGCCGGCTCGCGAGGGGGAGCGCAAGTTGAGCACCGAAGCGGACCCCATGCCGTCGTCCGCCCCCCTCGCCCGGACCCCCCTGCCCGTCATGGCCCCGGACGCATGGCCGCCCCCGCCATGGCGCCGCGTCCCCGCGCCGCCACCGGGCGCCGGGCCCGGCGACCCCCACCGGCGGCCCGGGCGCACGGCCGCGGCCGCCGCGTGCGCGGTACTCGGCCTCGGCCTCATCGGCGGCGCCGTCGCCGGCACCTGGCTCACCACCGGCCCGGGGGAGCGCGGCGCGGCCCAGGCCGCCTACGCGCGCGGCGCCGACCTCTGGCGGACCGTGCCCGTGGACACCCTCTTCCCCCGCACCATTCACAGCGCCACGGCCGGTCCCGGTGGTGCGGCCCGGCACTGGACCCGGATCGGCGTCGCCGCCGACGCCGGCTGCGTGGGCGCCTTCGACCCCCTGCTGGCCAGGGCGTTGGCGCCGGTCGGCTGCAAGCGCCTGCTGCGGGCCGCGTACACCGACGCCACGTCGACCCGGGTGACCACCGTCGGTCTGCTCGTCACCGACGCCGACGCCGCCGGCATGCGCTCCCTGGGCAAGCGGTTCACCGACGAACGCCTCGGCGAACGCCCGGATCTGATGCCCCGCCCGTACGCCCCGAAGGGCACCGCGGCCGAACGCTTCGGCGACGCCCAGCGCGCCAGCTGGCGCATCAGCGTCCTGACCGACGCCCCGGCCGTCGTCTACGCCGTGACCGGCTTCGCCGACGCCCGCACGGGCACCCCGCCCCAGCCCGCCGAACAAGCCGCCCGCCCCGGCGCGACCACCGCCCCCGCCCAGGCAGGCCTCGGCCACGACGCGAACGCGCTCGCCGACCGACTGGAACAAGGCTTCCGGCACGCCATGACACGACCTCAGGAGACCCCTCGATGACGGTGCGCAGGCCGGCCGGCCCGGCCCGGGACGGCGTCCGCCGCGCCGTCACCGCGCTGGCCGCCGCCACTCTCGTCGCCCTGCCCGCCGGGCCCGCCCGGGCCGACACCATACGGGCCCAGGAGTGGGCCCTCGACGCCCTGCGCACGCAGGACGCATGGAAGACGACCAAGGGCGCGGGGGTCACCGTCGCGGTCCTCGACACCGGTGTCGACGAGGAACACCCCGACCTCAAGAGCCAGGTCCTGCCCGGCGAGGACCTCATCGGCTTCGGCGCACGGCGGGGCGACCGCGCGTGGGCCCGGCACGGGACCGCCATGGCGGGCATCATCGCCGGGCGCGGCCACGGCGACGACAACGCCGACGGAGTCCTCGGCATCGCCCCGGAAGCGAAGATCCTGCCGGTCCGGGTGATCCTGGAGGACAAGGACCCGGCTCGCCCCCGGGCCCGCACCGCACGCGGCGGCGCCCTCGCCGACGGCATCCGCTGGGCCGCCGACCACGGCGCCGACGTGATCAACCTGTCCCTCGGCGACGACAGCGACTCCGCGCACCCCGAACCGCGCGAGGACGCCGCCGTCCGGTACGCCCTGAGCAAGGGCGCCGTCGTCGTCGCCTCCGCCGGCAACGGCGGCGAACACGGCGACCACGTCTCCTACCCCGCCGCCTACCCCGGCGTGATCGCCGTGGCCGCCGTCGACCGCTACGGCAGCCGCGCCTCGTTCTCCACCCGCCGCTGGTACGCGGCCGTCAGCGCGCCCGGCGTCGACGTCGTCATCGCCGACCCCGACCGCCGCTACTACGAGGGCTGGGGCACGAGCGCCGCCGCCGCCTTCGTCTCGGGCGCGGTGGCCCTCGTCCGCGCCGCGCACCCGGGCCTGAGCCCCGCACAGATCCGCGGCCTGCTCACGTCCACGGCCCGGGACGCTCCGCGGGGCGGCCGCACGGATGCGCTGGGCGCCGGCCTGGTCGACCCCGCCGCGGCGATCGAGCGCGGCGCGCGTCTGCGCCCCGAGGCGCCTGGTCCGCGGGTCGCCCGCGACTACGCGGGGCGGTACTTCGGGCCGGGCCCGCGGCCGGAATCCGATTCCGCGGGCCCCACGGTGGGCCTGCCGGCCTGGGGGGCGGCCGTGGCGGGGGTGACGCTGCTGTGCGCAGCGGTGGTGCTGTGGCGTGGCCGTCGCCGTGTCCACTGCGTGAGGCTTTGACGGTTGCCGGGTGCGGCGCCGTTTCCGCCGGCGCGGTGTGGTGTCCGCTGCGCGGGGCGCCCACTGGTTCTTTCTCCCCCCACCGGCAGGAGGGGGCGGGTCGGAGGGGGCCTTGTGTGGGGCGTATAGCGAAGCAGCCCCACACAAGGCCCCCGGAGGCCCGACACCGACCTGTCACAGCCCCGCGCAGCGGATTCGGCTCCGCGCCGGCGGAAACGGCGCCGCACAGCGGCATCGGTCAAAGCCCCGGGGGCACCCGTAAAGCCCCTCATCACCGGCCGGTAGGCTCAAACCGTGGAGCGAAAGAACATCCCGGACCCCGGTTTCTCCGACGACAACGGCTCCGCCGATCCCGCCCTCGCGGCGGCGCTCGCCGCCTGGTCGGCCGACCCCGAAGCCGAGGCCGGCGTCCTTGCCGCCCTGCGGGCCGCACGGCTGCTCGTGCCGGTGGTGGCCGTGCTCGGTGAGGTGGAGACCGGGCCGGACGGGTTGCGGCGCGAGAAGACCAGCGACATGGCCGTGCCGACGCTCCAGGCCCCTGACGGCCGCAAGGCGCTGCCCGCGTTCACCTCCATCGAGACCCTGGCCCGCTGGCGCGCGGACGCGCGCCCCGTGGCCGTGCCCCTGCACCAGGCGCTCCAGGCGGCCGCCCACGAGAAGGCGGACACGATCGTGCTGGACCTCGCGGGGCCCGTGTCGTACCAGCTGACGGGCCCGGCCCTGCTGGCCCTGGCCGAGGGGCGGGACAGCGCGGACCCGTCGGCCGACCCGGCCGTCACCGACGCCCTGCGGTCCGTGCTGGCCGACGAGGCCGGGGTGCTGCGCGCGCACCTCGCGCCCTCCGCGGACGCCGACGGCACCCTGGCGCTCACCCTGGCCGACGGCGCCGTACCCGCCGAGGTGGTCCGGAAGGTCGCGGAGGCCCTCGCGGCGGACGACGTGCTGCGGTCCCGGCTCGTCAAGGGGCTGGACCTGGCCCTGCTGCCGCCCGGGGCGGCAGCACCTGGGGAACCGCTCTTCAGCCGCTGACCCCCTGCGGGCTGCTCCGCACTGATCCGGGGGTCCGGCGGGTCTTCGGCCACCGGCCGTCTTTGCCGCCTGCGGCGGCGGGCGCCCTGCGGGCGCGCCCTCAAGCGCCGGACGGGCTGCTGTGCTGTGTCCTCGAACGCCGGACGGGCTCGGCGGCTGAGCTCAGCGCCCGCCGGCTGCGAAGCCGAGAGGCGCCCGGCCGGAGATCGTCCGACAATGCGAGGACAGTCCACGAGATCCTCGGGAGGACGCCATGGACGCCGTGAAACTGGGATCACTGCGGCTCGACCGGCTCGACCCCGTGCAGACACGGACCGTCGCGGCCGAATTCCTCGGGACCCTGCTGCTGGTCTTCTTCGCCGTGGGATCCGCGGTCCTCGCGGCCGACTACATCGGCGTGCTCGGCATCGCGCTGGCCTTCGGCTTCACTCTTCTGGCCCTGGCGTACGCCCTCGGGCCCATCTCGGGCGCTCACGTCAACCCGGCGGTCACGCTCGGCCTGCTGCTGGAGGGGCGGATCACCCGGCGTACGGCGCTGGAGTACTGGATCGCGCAACTGCTCGGCGGCATCGTGGGGGCGGCGCTGCTGTTCCTGCTGGCCAAGCAGGTGCCGGGGCTCCAGACCGACGGCGCCTTCGGCAGCAACGGCTTCGCCGACCGGTCGGCCGTGCACCTCAACACCGGTGGCGCGTTCCTCGCGGAGGTCGCGATGACCTTCGTGCTGGTCCTCGTCGTCCTGTCGGTGACCCACAAGGTCGCCGTCGTGGGCTTCGACGGGCTGCCCATCGGCCTGACCCTCGCGGTGGTCCACCTGGTGGGCATTCCGCTGACCGGTACGTCCGTGAACCCGGCCCGCAGCCTCGGCCCGGCCCTCTTCGCGGGCGGCGGGGCGCTCTCCCAGCTGTGGCTGTTCCTCGTCGCCCCGCCGATCGGGGCCGCGCTCGCGGCCTACGCGCACCGGGTCACCCATCCCCGCACGGGGCCGGCCAACCTCGCGGACGAGCTCTCCACGGCGCCCCGCCCGGCGGCCTGAGGCCGCCGGGACCGGGAGCGGGACTCAGCCGAAGACCGGGCCGGTGTACTGCTCGCCCGGGCCCTTGCCCGGCTCGTCCGGTACGACGGAGGCCTCGCGGAAGGCCAGCTGGAGCGACTTCAGGCCGTCGCGCAGCGGTCCGGCGTGGAAGTTGCTGACCTCGGTGGCGCTGGCGGTGACCAGCCCGGCGAGGGCGGTGATCAGCTTCCGGGCCTCGTCCAGGTCCTTGTGGTCCTCGCCCTCCTCGGCGAGGCCGAGGTTGACCGCCGCCGAGCTCATCAAGTGCACCGCGACCGTCGTGATCACCTCGACCGCGGGCACGTCCGCGATGTCACGGGTCATGCTGTCGAAGTCCGGCGCCCCTTCGGAGGGGGCCGACGGGGTGGACTCGGGGGTGGCGTCGCTCATCGTTGCTCTTCCGCTTCGGGTCCGGCCGCTCGTACGGGATCGAAAGTACGAGCCCTTGTGCCGGACGTTTCTCGTGCCGGACGATGTGTCCCGGCCGATGGGCCCCAGCCTAGGGCCCGGGTTCGCCCGAGTGGGGACCGGGCCGGGTCACTGCTATGCTGGACCTCGACCGGCTGGACACTTGCGTGCCCGGCCCACAAGTGGAGGCTCCGATCTCCCACCTCGCACGACCCCCGGGTCGGCAGGTCTCCGGTCAGGCGACGCCCATCGTTCCGTACGGACGATGTGGAATTGCCCGATGCGCCTCGCGGTTGATCGCGGCGGTGCTCCCGGTGTTTGAGGAGCCCCTGCCTGTGTCCCGTCCGGGGCGTTTTTTGCGTCACGAATCACGACGCGGGGGTCATCCCGAACAGACGTTACGCGGCTGTCCGCCAGACAACCGTGTGGTGCTACCTAGGAGGCCCCATCAGCACCGAGCCCCGCATCAACGACCGGATTCGCGTCCCCGAGGTGCGACTCGTCGGTCCGAGCGGCGAGCAGGTGGGCATTGTGCCGCTCGCCAAGGCCCTTGAGCTCGCGCAGGAGTACGACCTCGACCTGGTCGAGGTCGCCGCTTCCGCCAGGCCGCCGGTCTGCAAGCTCATGGACTACGGCAAGTTCAAGTACGAGTCGGCCATGAAGGCCCGTGAGGCGCGCAAGAACCAGGCGCACACGGTCATCAAGGAGATGAAGCTCCGGCCGAAGATCGACCCGCACGACTATGACACCAAGAAGGGTCACGTCGTCCGGTTCCTCAAGCAGGGCGACAAGGTCAAGATCACGATCATGTTCCGTGGTCGCGAGCAGTCCCGCCCCGAGCTGGGCTACCGACTGCTGCAGCGTCTGGCGGAGGACGTCCAGGACCTCGGTTTCGTCGAGTCGAACCCGAAGCAGGACGGCCGAAACATGATCATGGTTCTCGGTCCTCACAAGAAGAAGACCGAGGCGATGGCCGAAGCCCGCGAGGCGCAGGCCGCTCGCAAGGCGGAGCGCCAGGGTGTCTCCACCGAGCAGGAGCAGCCCGCCGAGCAGGAGCAGTCCGCCGAGGAGCCTGCAGAGGCGTGATCCAGGGGGCCCTGTGGCCCCGGATTACCCGGCCCGGGGCCACCGCCCCGGGCACCAACCGAACCAAGCTGACGCTCCCGTGCGCCCGTCTTCCGGGCCGGGGGGAGTGCCACCGACGAGGAGATACGGCGCATGCCGAAGAACAAGACGCACTCCGGTGCCAGCAAGCGCTTCAAGATCACTGGCTCCGGCAAGGTCATGCGCGAGCGCGCCGGCAAGCGCCACCTGCTCGAGCACAAGTCGTCCAAGCTGACGCGCCGCCTCACCGGCACCGTCGAGTTGGCCCCGGGCGACGCCAAGAAGATCAAGAAGCTTCTCGGCAAGTGACGTTTCGCACCCCGCTCGCCCGGGGTGCGCGTCGGACCGGGACCCAATCGAATTCGGGCCGCGTGAGAATCCACCGCGGCCCCGCTACAAGGAGTTAACAAGTGGCACGCGTCAAGCGGGCAGTCAACGCCCACAAGAAGCGCCGGGCGATCCTCGAGGCGGCCAAGGGCTACCGCGGCCAGCGGTCGCGCCTGTACCGCAAGGCCAAGGAGCAGGTCACCCACTCCCTGGTCTACAACTACAACGACCGCAAGAAGCGCAAGGGCGACTTCCGTCAGCTGTGGATCCAGCGCATCAACGCCGCTGCCCGCCAGAACGGCATGACGTACAACCGCCTCATCCAGGGTCTGAAGGCCGCCAACATCGAGGTGGACCGCAAGATCCTGGCCGAGCTCGCGGTCAACGACATGAACGCGTTCGCCGCGCTCGTCGAGGTCGCGCAGAAGGCTCTGCCGGCCGACGTCAACGCCCCGAAGGCCGCCGCCTGATCCGGCGCCCCAGGCAGTCGATCGGACCCGCAGGCCCCCGCGGCCTGCGGGTCCATCGTTTTTGCGCCGTCCCGTTCCGCGCCGCCGCGCCCCTTTCTCCCGCCGTCCTCTCGTGACTACGAAGTGAGCCGCCGTCCATGGGCACCCCCGAGCTGATCTCCCCGCGCTCTCCCCGCGTCATCGCCGCCCGCCGGCTGGCCAAGCGCAATTTCCGGGTCAAGGAGCGACGGTTCATCGCCGAGGGCCCCCAGGCGGTGCGCGAGGCGATCGAGCACCGCAGCGGCGGCGAGCCCACCCTCCTCGAGCTGTTCGCGACCGTCGAGGCCGCCGAGCGGCACGCCGAGATCACGGACGCGGCCCGCGCCGCCGGGGTCCGGGTGCACTACGCCGAGGACGACGTGATCGCCGAGCTCTCGCAGACGGTCACCCCGCAGGGCCTGGTCGGCGTCTGCCGCTTCCTCGACTCGCCCTTCGAGGAGATCCTCGCCGCCCGCCCCAAGCTGATCGCCGTCCTCGCGCACGTCCGCGACCCCGGCAACGCCGGTACGGTCCTGCGCTGCGCCGACGCCGCCGGCGCGGACGCCGTGGTGCTGACCGACGCCTCGGTGGACCTGTACAACCCCAAGTCCGTACGGGCCTCCGTGGGCTCCCTGTTCCACCTGCCGGTCGCCGTCGGGGTCCCCGTCGAGCAGGCCGTGCGCGGGCTGCGGGACGCCGGGGTCCGGGTGCTGGCCGCCGACGGCGCGGGCATCGACCTCGACGCCGAGCTGGACCGGGGCACGATGGGCACGCCCACCGCCTGGATCTTCGGCAACGAGGCGTGGGGCCTGCCGGAGGAGACCCGGGCGCTCGCCGACGAGGTGGTACGGGTACCGATCCACGGCAAGGCCGAGAGCCTGAACCTCGCGACGGCCGCCGCCGTGTGCCTGTATGCCTCCGCCCGTGCGCAGCGTGCAGCCGGAGGGTGCCGCTCCGTGACCTCCAGCTAGTAGGGTTGCGGTCCGGGGGCTCGGGAGGGGGTGCGGGTTGTGAACGTCAGGACTTCCGGGAGAGTGGCCGACACCTGTCCGGACGCCTCCCACGGTTCCCACGGGACGCCGGTCACCGGCGCGGGCGGGCTCGGGCTGCACCCCGACGACCTGCCGGACGGGCTGGTCGTCGCCGACGACACCGGCCGGGTCACCTGCTTCAACGCCGCCGCGGCCCGCATCACGGCCGTCCGGGCCGGTGACGCGCTGGGCCGGCCGCTGGAGCGGGCCCTGCCGCTGGAGGATCTGGACGGCCGCCGCTGGTGGACCCTGACCGATCCCTACGGCGGGCTCAGCACCCGGGTCGGCCAGCCGGAGCGGAAGCTGCTGCTCCCCGGCGGCCGCGAGGTGCTCGTCTCCGCCCGGTACGTCCGCGAGCGGCCGAACGGGCCCGTGGTCCGGCTCGTCGTCCAGCTGCGCGGCACCGAGGCGCGCCGGCGCACCGAGCGCAGCCACGCCGAGCTGATCGCCACCGTCGCCCACGAGCTGCGCTCGCCGCTGACCTCCGTCAAGGGCTTCACCGCGACGCTGCTGGCGAAGTGGGAGCGGTTCACCGACGACCAGAAGCGGCTGATGCTGGAGACCGTCGACGCCGACGCCGACCGGGTCAACCGGCTCATCGCCGAGCTGCTCGACATCTCCCGGATCGACTCCGGGCGCCTGGAGGTGCGCCGCCAGCCCGTCGACATCGTCGGCGCCGTCCGCCGGCACGTCCAGGCCCACACCACGGCCGGACAGCGTGCCGAGCGGTTCCGGGTCAGCGTCGTGGAGCCGCTGCCCGCGCTCTGGGCCGATCCCGACAAGATCGACCAGGTGCTGGGCAACCTGCTGGAAAACGCGGTGCGCCACGGCGAGGGAACGGTCACCATAGAGGTCGCACCGGCCCGGATGAAGGCCCACACGGAGGGAACGGCGGTCACCGTGAGCGATGAGGGCCCCGGCATCCCCGAGGAGTCGATGGGCCGCGTCTTCACCCGCTTCTGGCGGGGCAGCAAGCGCGGCGGCACCGGCCTGGGCCTCTACATCGTCAAGGGCATCGTCGAGGCGCACGGTGGGACGATCACGGTGGGACGTACCCCACACGGTGGCGCGCAGTTCCGATTTACCCTGCCCGTGGGCGCCCCGGCCTTTCTGACCCAGGCCTGAGCGCAGCCCGCGGGCCCACCCGACCACCCGCGCCCTTTAGACTCGACCTTTGGCACCTTTGGCACGACCTTGGGCACCAACTCAGTCGGGCAAAGCCGCGCAGCGAAGCGAAGCCAGCCAATCGGAAGCACGGGAAGAGATGTCCGCACCCAATAAGTCGTACGACCCTGTCGAGGTCGAGGCACTGAAACCGGAAGAGATCGAGCGGATGCGGGACGAGGCGCTCGCCGCCTTCGCCGCCGCCGGCGACCTCGAGGCCCTCCACGAGGCGAAGATCGCGCACACCGGTCCCGCGTCGCCGCTGTCCCTCGCCAACCGCGAGATCGGCGCGCTCCCGCCGCAGGCCAAGGCCGAGGCCGGCAAGCGCGTGGGCATGGCCCGCGGCGCCGTGAGCAAGGCGCTCGCCGCCCGCCAGGTGGAGCTGGAGGCGGAGCGCGACGCCCGCGTGCTGGTCGAGGAGGCCGTCGACGTCACCCTGGCGTACGACCGCGTCCCCACCGGCGCCCGGCACCCGCTGACCACGCTCTCCGAGCGCATCGAGGACGTCTTCGTCGCGATGGGCTACGAGGTCGCCGAGGGCCCCGAGGTCGAGGCCGAGTGGTTCAACTTCGACGCCCTGAACTTCGAGCCGGACCACCCGGCCCGCGCCATGCAGGACACCTTCTTCGTCCAGGACGGTGACGGCAAGGCCGACTCCGGCGTCGTGCTGCGCACCCACACCTCCCCGGTGCAGGTCCGCAGCATGCTCGACCGCGAGCCGCCCATCTACGTGATCTGCCCGGGCCGCGTCTACCGCACCGACGAGCTGGACGCCACGCACACCCCGGTCTTCCACCAGGTCGAGCTGCTCGCCATCGACGAGGGCCTGACCATGGCGGACCTCAAGGGCACCCTGGACCACATGGTCCAGGCGCTCTTCGGGGCCGGTGTGACCACCCGGCTGCGGCCGAACTACTTCCCGTTCACCGAGCCGTCCGCCGAGATGGACATGCGGTGCTACGTGTGCCGCGGCGAGTCGGTCGGCAACCCCGACCGCCCCTGCCGCACCTGCTCCAGCGAGGGCTGGATCGAGCTGGGCGGCTGCGGCATGGTCAACCCCCGGGTGCTGGTCGCCGCGGGCATCGACCCGGAGAAGTACAGCGGATTCGCCTTCGGGTTCGGCATCGAGCGAATGCTGATGTTCCGCCACAACGTCGAAGACATGCGAGACATGGTCGAGGGTGACGTGCGCTTCACCCGGCCGTTCGGGATGGAGATCTGATGCGGGTCCCGCTTTCTTGGCTGCGGGAATACGTCGACCTGCCGGCCGGTGAGACCGGTCGCGACGTGCAGGCCAAACTCGTCGCCGCCGGCCTCGAGGTCGAGCGTGTCGAGCAGCTCGGCGCCGGCCTCCAGGGCCCCCTGGTCGTCGGCAAGGTCCTCACGATCGAGGAGCTGGAGGGCTTCCGCAAGCCCATCCGCTTCTGCACGGTCGACGTCGGCCAGGCCAACGGCACGGGCGAGCCGCAGGAGATCGTCTGTGGCGCGCGCAACTTCTCCGTCGGCGACAAGGTCGTCGTGGTGCTCCCCGGCGCCGTGCTGCCGGGCGACTTCGCGATCGCCGCGCGCAAGACCTACGGCCGCACCTCCCACGGCATGATCTGCTCGGGCGACGAGCTGGGCATGGGCGACGACGGCACGGGCGGCATCATCGTCCTGCCGCCGGAGCACGAGGTGGGCACCGACGCCATCGAGCTGCTCGAGCTGGTCGACGAGGTCCTCGACATCGCCGTCACCCCCGACCGGGGCTACTGCCTGTCGATGCGCGGCGTGGCCCGCGAGGCGGCGACCGCCTACGGGCTGCCGCTGCGCGACCCGGCCCTGCTGGACGTACCCGCGCCCAACAGCTACGGCTACATGGTCAAGGTCGCCGACCCGGCCGGCTGCGGCCGTTTCACCGCCCGCACGGTCACCGGTCTCGACCCCGAGGCGCACTCCCCGATCTGGCTCCGCCGCCGGCTGCAGAAGGCGGGCATGCGCCCGGTCTCGCTGGCCGTCGACGTCACGAACTACGTGATGCTCGAGCTGGGCCAGCCGCTGCACGCCTACGACCGGTCCCGCATCGACGGGCCGATCGGCGTGCGCCGCGCCGAGCAGGGCGAGAAGCTCGTCACCCTCGACGGCACCAAGCGCGTGCTGGACGCCGAGGACCTGGTCATCACCGACAACAACGGGCCGATCGGGCTCGCGGGCGTCATGGGCGGGGCCAACACCGAGATCGCCGATGCCACGGCCGACCCCGAGACGGGCGCGGTCAGCGGCACCACCGAGATCATCGTCGAGGCGGCGCACTTCGACGCCGTCTCCATCGCGCGGACGGCCCGTCGCCACAAGCTGTCCTCCGAGGCGTCCAAGCGCTTCGAGCGCGGTGTCGACCCGAACGCCGCCTCCGCGGCGGCCCAGCGGACCGTGGACCTGATGGTCCTGCTGGCGGGCGGCAGCGCCGAGGCCGGCGTCACCGAGATCGTCGCCCCCAGCGGGCCCCGCACCATCTCGATCAGCGCCGACCACCCCGACCGGGTGGCCGGTGTCGAGTACGGCCGGGAGACCGTCGTCCGTCGCCTCCAGGAGGTCGGCTGCGACGTCTACGGGCAGGACGAGCTGATCGTCACCGTGCCCAGCTGGCGGCCGGACCTCACCGACCCCAACGACCTGGCCGAAGAGGTCATCCGTCTGGAGGGCTACGAGAACCTGCCCTCCACCCTGCCGCAGCCCCCCGCCGGGCGTGGCCTGACCGAGCGGCAGCGCCTGCACCGCCGGGTCGGCCGCGCGCTCGCCGGCGCGGGTTTCGTCGAGGCGCCCAACTACCCCTTCATCGGGGAAGAGGCCCTCGACCACCTCGGCCTGGAGGCCGACGACGCGCGCCGTTCCGTGGTGCGTCTGGTCAACCCGCTCGCCGACACCGAGCCGGCGCTGCGCACCACGCTGCTGCCGGGGCTCTTCGGCGCCCTGCGCCGCAACGACGGCCGCGGTGAGCGCGACCTCGCGCTCTTCGAGACCGGCCTGGTCTTCCAGCCGACCGGTGACGAGCGTCGCGCGGTCCGGCTGCCGGTCGACCGCCGCCCGACCGACGAGGAGATCGCCGGCCTCGACGCCGCGCTGCCCCGGCAGCCGCGGCACGTGGCCGCCGTCCTCGCCGGGGCGCGGGAGCTGCCCGGCTGGTGGGGCCAGGGCCGCCCGTCGGGCTGGGCGGACGCCGTCGAGGCGGCCCGCGTGGTCGCCCGCGAGGCCGGTGCCGAGCTGATCGTCCGCCAGGACCAGCGGGCGCCGTTCCACCCCGGCCGGTGCGCCGCCTTCTTCGTGGTGGTCGACGGTGCGGAGGTGTTCGTCGGCAGCGCCGGCGAGCTGCACCCGCGCGTGACCAAGGCGTTCGGCCTGCCGGAGCGCACCTGCGCGATGGAGCTCGAGCTCGACCTGCTGGAGCGTGCGGGCACCGGTGTCGCCCGGGCCCCGCACGTGTCCGCCTTCCCGGTGGCCACCCAGGACGTCGCGCTCGTCGTGGACGCGTCGGTCCCCGCGGCCGACGTCGAGGCCGCGCTGCGCTCCGGCGCGGGCGAACTCCTCGAGTCGCTGCGCCTGTTCGACGTCTTCACCGGCGAACAGCTCGGCGCGGGTAAGAAGTCGCTGGCCTACGCGCTGCGCTTCCGCGCCGCGGACCGCACGCTGACCGCCGAGGAGGCCACGGCCGCCCGCGACGCCGCGGTCGCCGCGGCCGTCGAGCGCACGGGAGCCGCCCTGCGCGGCGCGTAACACCGAGCGCGCGGCCCGCCGCCCGAACGGCGGCCGTAGGTACAGCGCAGGGGCGCATCCGGATCTCCGGGTGCGCCCCTCGCGTATGCCCGCATATGTCTGACCCACGTTCCGAATATCACTCAATAGGGTGGAAATGGGCGTTCTGGTCGTTACTTCGGCGTGAGTGCTCGCGAGAATCGAGCGCGTCATTGCTGCTAGGGGGGCTGCCGGTGATCCGTACAGGGGCAGGGCGGTGCTGGCGGGGTCTGGTGTTCGCGCTACCCGGAGTGTGGGTGCTCGGGGTGGTGGTCTCGGAACTCCTGAGTCCGATGGGCACCCCGTTCATCCAACTCCTCGCCGCCGCGCCCGCCATCGCCTGCGCCGGCAGCGGCCGCCGCCAGTGCGTCGTGCTCGGCGGCGCCTGCGCGCTCTTCGCGCTCGTCCCCCTCGGCTCGACCGGCCACGCGGACCCGACGGGCCGCGCGGGCACCTGCTGTGCGATCCTCGCCGTCGTCGTGGCCGGCTACTTCACCACGGGCCGCAGACTGCGGCTGCTGCGGGAGCTGGAGCGGCTGCGCGAGATCGCCGCCACCGCGCAGCAGGCCCTGCTGCGTCCCCTGCCGCCCCGGATCGACGGGATCACCGTCGCGGGCGGGTATCTGTCGGCGAGCGAAGGGGCCCTGGTCGGCGGCGATCTGTACGAGGCGCTCGCCACCCCGCACGGAGTGCGCATCGTGATGGGCGACGTCCGCGGCCACGGCCTCGGCGCGATCGGCACCGTCGCCGCCGTGCTCGGCAGCTTCCGCGAGGCCGCCCACGACGAGGTGGAACTGCCGGGCGTGCTGCGGAGGTTGGAGCGCGCCCTGCAGCGGCATCTGGGCCAGCGGGCGGGCACCGAGCCCCAGGCGGCACCGCTCGGCGTGCCCGTGGGGGTGCCCCCGCCGAAGCAGGAGGACGAGCGGGAGCGGTCCTGCGCCGAGGAGTTCGTGACCGTGCTGCTGCTGGAGCTGCGGGCCGACGGCGAGGTCGCGGTGCTCAACTGCGGGCACCCGTGGCCGTATCGGCTCCGCGGCACGGCCGACGGTGGCGCGCGGGCCGTCGTGGTGACCCCCGGGGAGCCGCTGCCGCCGCTCGGGGCCTTCCCGCTGCCGGCCGAGGTGCCCGTCATGCGGCTGCCCCGGCTGCTGCCCGGGGACGCCCTGGTGCTGCACACCGACGGTGCCGAGGACGCGCGGAACGCATCGGGGGCGTTCTTCCCGCTGGAGAGCACCCTGGCCGAGGCGGCACACGGCGCTCCCATCGTGCCCGCGACGGTCGTCGAGCACGTCCGGGGCGCGCTGTTGCGGCACACCGGGGGCCTGCTGACCGACGACGTCGCCCTGTTGGCCCTGCGGGACGACCGGCAGCGCATCCCGGTGCGAACGCCCCACGCGGACCTCGCACGAGTCTGCCGACCGCACACCTGACGGCTCCTGACGGTTCGTGAAGCCTCGTGACGGCCGGAAAGCGCCGCTGTGCGGCCACGCTCGACAGTGGCCCGTTCACACCCCGTGCGAAGGGATCTCCACTACGCTGATCCCATTGAGCGTTTTCGGAGGGCAGGATGGAGCCCAACACTCTGCTCGACGCCATTCTCGACGAGGCGGGGATCTCCCACGCGGGCCTGGCCGCCCATGTCAACGCGGCCGGCCGCGCCCGGGGACTGGCGTTGCGCTACGAACACACCGCCGTCGCACGCTGGTTGCGCGGTCAGCGGCCGCGTGGCCAGGTGCCGGACCTGATCTGCGAGGTCCTCGGCGAGCGGCTGCACCGCGCGCTGACCCTCGACGACATCGGCCTCGGCACCCCCGGCAGCCCCCGGGTGCCGGGCACCCCGCTCTCCGGCTTCGTCGAACGCGCCACCGCACTGTGGCGATCCGACGAGCAGCAGCGCGAACACGTCGTCAGCGCCCCGGCCGTGACCGGCACCCCCGCCGTGATCCCGGTCTGGGAGTGGGAGAACCCTCCCGAGGACGCCGACGTCTCCCGGCGCGGCCTGACCCGGGTGTCCATGGACGACATCGAGATGCTGCGCGCGGCCCGTGCGCACTACGAGCAGATGTACCGCAAGGCGGGCGGCATCGCGACCCGCGCCCGCGTCGTCGGCTTCCTCAACTCCGAGGCCGCGCCCCTGCTGCGCGGCAGCTACCCCGACGAGACGGGCCGTCAGCTGCACCGCGCCACCGGGGGCCTGGTCGCGGTCGCCGGGATCTGCGCGTACGACTCCGACGCGCACGGACTGGCCCAGCGCTACTTCCACCAGGCACTGCGGCTCGCCAAGGCCAGCGGGGACCGCGGGCTCGGCGCGTACGTCATAGCCCTCCTCGTCAACCAGTCGCTGTTCATGGGGGAGTACCGGCAGGCGGTCGCCTTCGCCGAGTCCGCGCTGCGGGCGGCGGGCGCGCACCTCACCCCGGCGCTCGCCGCCGACCTCTACGCCATGCAGGCCAAGGCCTACGCCCGGCTCGGTGACGGCGGTGGGGCACTCGCCTGCATCCGCCGCGCCGAGACCGCCGCCGAGCGCATCCACCGCGGCCAGGAGCCCGCAGAGACCGGCTACGTACAGCCCGGACTGGTGAACGTACAGGTCGCCGAGGCGCTGCTCAGCCTCGGCGACCTCGGGCCCGCCCGTGAGCACGCGGACCGGGCGGTCGACACCCCCGCGCACGACCGGGGCCGTGTCCACCGGCTCGCCATGCTCACGCACATCGAGCTGCGTCAAGGAGACGCGGACAAGGCGGTGGCCACCGCGCGGGAGATGACCGAGCAGGCGAGAGGCATGGAATCGCAGCGGTTACGGGACCGGCTCCGAGCGGTGCGCGAGCACCTGATCGAAAGTGGGTGCGCGGCCACGGCCGAGGCCGCCGAGATGATCGACGGGGCGCTGCGCGTGCCCTTGTGAGGACAGCGCCCGGGAGGTGGCCACCTCGGCGGAAGGTGGCATACACGTGCGTTGGAAGAATCTCAGCGAGCGGAGCGTCTACGAGAACCGGTGGTTCCGGGTCAATCTCGCGGACGTCGAACTCCCCGACGGCCGCCACCTCGACCACTTCCTGATCCGGCTGCGGCCCGTCGCCGTGGCCACGGTGGTCAACGAGGCGAACGAGGTTCTGCTCCTGTGGCGGCACCGTTTCATCACCGACAACTGGGGCTGGGAGCTGGCCGCCGGGGTCGTGGAGGACGGCGAGGACATCGCCCGCGCCGCGGCCCGTGAGATGGAGGAGGAGACCGGATGGCGGCCGGGCCCCCTACAACACCTGATGACGGTCGAGCCGTCCAACGGTCTCACCGACGCCCGCCATCACATCTACTGGACGGACGAGGCCGAGTACCTCGGTGAGCCGGAGGACGGCTTCGAGTCGGACCGCCGGGAGTGGGTGCCGCTCAAGCTGGTACCCGACATGATCACCCGCGGTGAGGTCCCGGCCGCCAACATGGCGGCCGCGCTACTGCTGCTGCACCATTTGCGGCTCGGCTGACCGCGGGGCCCGCAGCGCGGGCAGGGAGCGTCCCGCGCTCACCGGCCGGCCGCCTGCCAGACGGCGATCCCCAGGGCGGCGAGGCCGGTGAGCGCGGCAAGTGACGGCAACGGCCACCTGCCGTGCTCCAGGGCCCGTACCCGGCCCGTCATCTCGTTGATCTCGCGTTCCGACTGATCGCTGCGCTGGGTGAGGAGGGCGAGGTGGCCGTCGATGCGGGCGACCCCGACATCGAGGCTACGACGTAATTCCGCGAGCTCGGCCGACTTGACGGCGTGCTCGGGATGGCTGGTCACGGTCCGTTCCCCTTCCGGAGGGCTCTGCCGGGTGGTGTCCGACGAGGTGAGTCAACCGCGTGGACAGGCGGGGCGGGAGCGTGTGCGGGGGGTATATGCGAGTCACCGCCGCACACCCCGTGTGAACACGGGGTGTGCGGCGGTGACGCAGCGCGGTGGGCCGGCTCTCAGTACGAGTAGAAGCCCGAGCCCGTCTTGCGGCCCAGCCGGCCCGCGTCGACCATGCGCTGGAGCAGCGGGGGAGCGGCGTACAGCGGCTCCTTGTACTCCTGGTACATGCTGTCGGCGACCGAGGCGACGGTGTCCAGGCCGATCAGGTCCGAGAGCTTGAGCGGGCCCATGGGGTGGGCGCAGCCGAGCTCCATGCCGTTGTCGATGTCCTCGCGGCTGGCGATGCCGGACTCGAACATCCGGATCGCGGAGAGCAGGTACGGGATCAGCAGCGCGTTCACGACGAAGCCGGAACGGTCCTGGGCGCGGATGGCGTGCTTGCCCAGGATCTTGCCGACCAGCGCCTCGGCGCGCTTGATCGTCTCCTCGCCGGTGGTCAGCGCGGGGATCAGCTCGACGAGCTGCTGCACCGGGGCCGGGTTGAAGAAGTGGATGCCGATGACGCGGTCGGGCCGCGAGGTCGCGACGGCCAGCTTCACCAGCGGGATGGAGGAGGTGTTGGAGGCCAGGATCGCGTCCGGGCGGGTGACCACCTGGTCGAGCACCTGGAAGATCTCGGTCTTCACCTGCTCGTTCTCGACGACTGCCTCGATGACCAGGTCGCGGTCGGCGAACTCGCCCAGGTCGGTGGTGAAGCTCAGCCGTGCCAGGGTCGCGTCGCGCTCCTCCTCGGTGATCTTGCCGCGTTCGGCGGCCTTGCCGAGGGAGTTGGTCAGACGGGTGCGGCCGAGCTCCAGGGCCTCACCGGTGGTCTCCGCGACCTTGACGTCCAGGCCGGAACGGGCACACACCTCCGCGATGCCCGCGCCCATCTGACCGCAGCCCACCACTCCGACGCGTGTCACGTCGGCCACTGAGTCCGTCACATCGTGCCTTTCGCTGATCTTGGTCGACCGGCGGGGAGCCCGTCCTCCCACCGATCGTGTCGGTGGGGAGACCCCCGGCTCCCGCCTCGGTCCAGACGTTACTCCGCGACAGGCGGTGCTGATGGGGCCGGGGCGGGCATGCTCTGCGCATACGGTGTGACCGATCCGACAAGGAGTGGCACGCATATGGGACGTATCAGCCGAAGAGGGTTCACTGCGGCGGCCGCGGGTGCGATGTCCGTCATGCTGGCGACGGGTGAAGCACGGGCGCGGAACCGGGCGGCGGAGGACGTGGACGGCGAAGCCAGGCGGAAGCGTGAATTCCGAGGCATGTGGACCGCGACCGTCGTGAACATCGACTGGCCGTCCAAGCCGGGGCTCGCCCCCGAGGTACAGCGGGCCGAGCTGCTCGCCCTGTTCGACACGGCCGTCGCGCGGCGGCTCAACGCCGTGATCCTGCAGATCCGCCCCACCGCCGACGCCTTCTGGCCCTCCCCGTACGAGCCGTGGTCGGAGTACCTGACCGGCACTCAGGGCAAGCACCCCGGCTGGGATCCGCTCGCCTTCGCGGTGCGGGAGGCACACAAACGCCGTCTGGAGCTGCACGGTTGGTTCAACCCCTACCGCGTCGCCAACCACACCGACCCGGCCCGGCTGGTCGCCACCCATCCCGCGCGGCAGCACCCCGACTGGGTGCTGCCCTACGGCGGAAAGCTCTACTACAACCCCGGCCTGCCCGAGGTCCGCCGCTTCGTCCAGGACGCGATCCTCGACGCGGTCACCCGCTACGACCTCGACGGCGTGCACTTCGACGACTACTTCTACCCGTACCCGGTGGCCGGGCAGACCTTCGACGACACCGCCGCGTTCGAGCGCTACGGCACGGGCTTCCCCGACCGGGCGGCCTGGCGGCGGGACAACATCGACCGGCTGGTGCAGGAGATGGGGGTGCGCATCAAGGGACGCAAGCAGCATGTGAAATTCGGGATCAGCCCCTTCGCCATCTGGCGCAACCGGGCCACCGATCCGCTGGGCTCCGACACCCGCGCCGGGGTGCAGACCTACGACGATCTGCATGCCGACACCCGAAGATGGGTCCGCGAGGAGTGGATCGACTACATCGTCCCGCAGATCTACTGGCACATCGGCTTCGCCGCCGCCGACTACGCCAAGCTGCTCCCCTGGTGGGCGGAGACCGTGCGCGGCACGGACGTGCACCTCTACATCGGCGAGGCCCTGTACAAGGCGGGAGCCCCGGGCCAGCCCGCGCCCTGGCAGGACCCGGCCGAACTCTCCCGCCACGTCGCCCTCGGCCGCAGCCGCCCCGAGGTGCGCGGCAACGTCTACTTCTCCACGAAGCAGGTCGTCGCCGACCCCGTCGGGGCGATGGCGCGCGTGATCGCCGATCACTATCCCGACCGCGCGCGCCCGCCGCGCTGAACCCGGAGGGACGCGGGTGGGGAGGCGCTAGACCTGGTCTCCGGACTTGCGGTGGTCCACGCTGGTGTCGGGGCCCGGCGACATGATCGACTCGTGCCCGTTCGCCGCGCGGACGCGGAACGGCGGTGTGCCGTTGGGGCCCAGCACTTCCACGATCTCCACGACGCGGTCGTGCTCCCCGACAACGCGGCCGTGCGTCACCAAGCGGTCGCCCTTGCTCGCATGCATCGACGGTGCCCTTCCGTTCGAGGTCCCCGATTCGAGGTCCGACACGTGCACTGGGATGTGCCGCCAATTCTACGGTGACCGCCGGTATATGGCTCGCTCCTCGGCCATTCGGGTCGGGGGGCGGCCACGGCCCGGCCGGTGGCGGGCCGCCCCTCAGCCGCGGGCACGCTGGGTGACCGCGATGCAGACGAGCACGGCGACGGCGGCGGCGGGCGCGGCGGGCGTCAGCCGCTCGCCGAGCAGCGTCACGGACCACAGCAGGGTGAGCAGCGGCTGCGCCAGCTGGAACTGGCTGGCCTTGGCCACGCCGATCACGGCCATGCCGCGGTACCAGACCACCATGCCCAGCAGCTGGGAGCCCGCCACCAGCCAGATGATCCCGGCGACGGCGTGCCCGGTCAGCCGCACGGGCTCGGAGAGCAGGGCGACGGCCGCGCCCGCCAGCGCGAGGGGCAGGCACAGGACGAGCGCCCAGCCGACGACCTGCCACCCGGGGATCTCGCGCGAGAGCCGGCCGCCCTCCGCGTAGCCCGCCGCGCACACCAGCAGGGCGACGAACAGATACAGGTCGCCGACGGTCGGCGTGCCACCGCTCTGCAGCAGCGCGAACGTGATGACCACGGCCGCGCCCGCCAGCGCCGCCGTCCAGAACATGCGCGAGTGCCGGGCCCCGGTCCGTACCGCCGAGTACGCGGCCGTGCTCAGCGGCAGCAGCCCGACGACGACGGCGGCGTGCGCGGTCGTGGACGTCTGGAGGGCGAGCGTCGTCAGCAGCGGGAAGCCCACGACGACACCCGCGGCGACGATGGCCAGCCCGCCCCAGTGGCGGCGGGCGGGCACCGGCACCCGCAGCGCGAGCAGCCCGGCGCACGCGATCAGCGCGGCCAGCACCATCCGGCACGTGACCACGGACCACGGCCCGAGCCCCTCCAGGGCCCAGGCGGTGGCGGGGAAGGTCAGCGAGAAGGCGCAGACGCCGAGCGCGGCGAGGACGGTGCCGACGGTGAGGCGGGCGGAGTCGCCGCCGGGACGCTTCGGCGTGCCCGCCGTCGCGGCGGGCTGCTCGGTGCCGCTCACTGCTATCGCTATGGGGCGGGTAGCGCTATCTTGTGCTCTCATGCAAGAGCGTAGCAGCGTCGCTGAACTGGCAGGAGTCCTCCGAGGAGAGCTGAACCGCTACTCCGAAGGTGAGAAGCTGCCGTCCAGTCGGGCCCTGGTCGACCGGTTCCGGGTCAGTCCCGTCACCGTCTCCCGGGCCCTGGCCGTCCTGGCCGCCGAAGGCCTGGTCGTCACCCGCCCCGGCGCCGGAGCCTTCCGTGCCGTCCCGCACGGCCCGGCCGTCCGCCTCGGGGACACCTCCTGGCAGCAGGTCGCCCTCAGTGTCGAGACCCCCGGGGAGTCGGTGCCCCGGTCGGTGGACGCCTCGGGCGTGCTCGCCACCCTCTCCGAGCCGCCGCCCGGCGTCATCGAGCTCAACGGCGGCTATCTCCACCCCACCCTCCAGCCCGAGCGCGCCATGGCCGCCGCCCTCGCCCGGGCCGGCCGCAGACCGGGCGCCTGGGGCCGGCCACCGGTCGAGGGCGTCGGGGAACTGCGGGCCTGGTTCGCCCGCCAGATCAGCGGCCCGACCGGTACGGTCGCCGCCTCCGATGTGCTGATCACCGCCGGCGGTCAGAGCGCCCTCACCGCCGCACTGCGCGCCCTCGCCCCGCCCGGCGCCCCCGTGCTCGTCGAATCCCCCACCTACCCCGGCATGCTCGCCGCCGCCCGCGCCTCCGGGCTGCGACCGGTGCCCGTACCGACCGACGAGCGGGGGGTGCGCACCGATCTGCTCGCCGAGGCGTTCCGGGCCAGCGAGGCCCGGGTCTTCGTCTGCCAGCCGCTCTTCCAGAACCCGACCGGCGCGGTCCTCGCCGACGAGCGGCGGCGCGAGGTCCTCCGGGTCGCGAGGGAGGCCGGCGCCTTCGTCATCGAGGACGACTTCGCCCGCCGCCTCGTCCACGAGGACGCCCCGCCGCTGCCGCCCACGCTGGCCGCCGACGACCCCGACGGCATCGTCGTCCACGTCTGCTCACTGACCAAGGCCACCTCGGCCAGCCTGCGGGTGGGCGCCCTCGCCGCCCGGGGCCCGGTCCTCGACCGGCTGCGGGCCATCCAGGTGGTCGACAGCTTCTTCGTGCCCCGGCCCGTGCAGGAGGCCGCCCTCGAGCTCGTCGGCTCACCCGCCTGGCCACGCCACCTGCGCAACATCGCCGCCCAGCTGCGCACCCGGCGCGAGGCACTGCTCACCGCGCTGGCCCGGGAACTCCCGGGGCTCACCGTGGAGTTCGTACCGCCCGGCGGCTACCACATGTGGCTACGGCTCCCCGACGGCACCGACGAGAGCGCCCTGGTCGCCGCCGCCCTGCGGGCCGGGGTCGCCCTCGCCGCCGGCCGCCCGTACTTCTCCGCCGAGCCCCCCGCCCCCTACCTGCGCCTCAGCTTCGCGGCCGTCGCGGGCCCGGCGGAGCTGGCGGAGGGCGTGAGCCGGCTGCGCAGGGCCTGCGAGGAGACGCTGGGGTGAGCGCCCCCGCGCGGTGGCCGGGCGGTCCCGGGACTCGGCTAGCCTGAACGCACAATGAACTGTTTGACGACGTCATGGGGCGAGTTCGCACTCACCCGCTTCCCCGAGGACTCCCGCGACAGACTGCGCGCCTGGGACGCCTCCGACGAGTACCTGCTACGGCACCTCGAGGGAATCGACGGCGAGCCCACGGACCTGTCGGGCACGGTCGTGGTGCTGGGCGACCGGTGGGGCGCCCTCGCCACCACGCTCGCCCGACACCGCCCCGTACAGATCACCGACTCCTACCTCGGCCGGCAGGCGACCCGCGCGAACCTCGCGCGCGCCGGCGTCGACGAGGACGCGGTGCGGCTGCTGTCGACCAGGGACACGCCGCCGGAGCGGATCGACGTCCTGCTCGTCCGGGTGCCCAAGAGCCTCGCGCTCCTGGAGGACCAGCTGCGCCGCCTCGCGCCCGCCGTCCACGCGGGAACCGTCGTCGTCGGCACGGGCATGGTCACCGAGATCCACACCTCGACGCTCAAGCTGTTCGAACAGATCCTCGGGCCGACCCGCACCTCGCTCGCGGTGAAGAAGGCACGCCTCATCTTCTGCACGCCCGACCTCCGGCTCGCCCGGACCGCCAGCCCCTGGCCGCGCAGCTACGCGCTGCCCACCGACATCGGAACGGCCTCGGGCCTGACGGTCACCAACCACGCGGGAATCTTCTGCGCCGAACGCCTCGACATCGGCACCCGCTTCTTCCTGCGCAACCTCCCGCGCCGC
Source organism: Streptomyces netropsis (assembly GCF_014203545.1). Classification (GTDB taxonomy): domain Bacteria; phylum Actinomycetota; class Actinomycetes; order Streptomycetales; family Streptomycetaceae; genus Streptomyces; species Streptomyces netropsis. Next base: position 341,456 of record NZ_JACHJG010000004.1, on the reverse strand, counting down.
CGCGGCCCCGAGCGCGTCGTGGACCTCGGCTGCGGCAACGGCGTGGTCGGCACGGCCGCGGCCCTCGCCAACCCCGAGGCCGAGGTGCTCTTCATCGACGAGTCCTACCAGGCGGTGGCCTCGGCGGAAGCCACGTTCCGCGCGAACGTCGAGACCGCCGCCCGGGCGGAGTTCCGGGTGGGCGACGGACTGTCGGGCGTACCGGCCGCGTCGGTGGACCTGGTGCTGAACAACCCGCCGTTCCACACCCACCAGGCGATGACCGACGCGACCGCGTACCGCATGTTCGCCGGGTCGCGCGAGGCGCTGCGCCCCGGCGGCGAGCTGTGGGTCATCGGCAACCGCCACCTCGGCTACCACGTCAAGCTGCGCCGTCTCTTCGGCAACTGCGAGGTCGTCACGAGCGACCCGAAGTTCGTCATCCTGCGCGCGGTCAAACGCTGACGGCGCCGGGCCCGGACGGCGCCGGGAATGTTGCGGGGGTCTCCCGGCAGGCGGAGATTGGGTACGAGGCCGCCACCGCGACGGTCGGGGGAGGGACCGGACCGACCACCCGAGGAGACCCACGTGGCGATCTTCATGCACGCCATCCTGCCGGGCGTCACGGCGGCGCAGTACGACGCCCTGAACTCCGCACTGCGGGACCTGCCCGGCGACACCTTCGCGGGGTGCCTCGCCCATGTCGCCGTCACCACCGACGCCGGGCTCCAGGTCTTCGACCTGTGGGAGAGCGAGGAGGCGATGGCGGCGTTCACCGAGCGACTGATGCCGCACGCCGAGCGGGCGGGCTTCCCCTCGACGGGCGAACCGCCCCAGGTCCTTCCGGTGCACAACTACTGGCTGCCCGGGGCGTAGCGGGGCGGGCCGCGCCACCGGTCAGGCCGCCCGGGACGCGGCGACGCGGCCTTCGCTCAACACCAGACGGGACCCGGTGAAGCGGGATCGCATCCGGCGGTCGTGGGTGACCACCACCAGGGCGCCCCGGTAGTCTGCCAGCGCCTCTTCCAGCTCTTCCACGAGCGCGGGGGCCAGATGGTTGGTGGGCTCGTCCAGCAACAACAGGTCGACCGGTTCGCTCACCAGCCGGGCCAGCTCGATCCGGCGTCGTTGCCCGTAGGACAGCCCGCCCACCCGCAGGCGCAGGTCGGCCGGGCCGAACAGGCCCAGTGAGAGCAGCGTCTCGGCGTGCTCGTCCAGATCCCCGGGGCGACCCTGTGCGAAGGCCCGGAGCACGGTCAGCCCGGGCCGCCACGGTGTTTCCTCCTGCCGTAGGTGCCCCACCTTCCCGGGGGCGCGCACCGAACCGGCGTCCGGTGTCAGCTCGCCCGCCAGGACCCGCATGAGGGTGCTCTTGCCGGCGCCGTTGGGGCCGGTCACCAGCAGCCGCTCGCCGGGCCGGACCCGCAGGGACGGCACATGGAGCCGGCCGCCGACCCGGACGTCGGCGAGTTCGGCGACGGGGGCCGAACCCTCGCGTCCGCACGGCTGTGGACTGCTCGTGCCGATGCGGGCGGTGAAGACGAGCGGTTCGGGCGGGGGCGTGACGGGGTTGTCGGTCAGCCGCGCGAGACGTTCCTTGGCGTTGCGGATCCGGCCCATCGCGCCGTGCCCGCGTCCGCGCGCCCGGAAACCGCCGTGGCCGAAGACGGTCAGCGGCACCTTCTGCGGGATGGCGCCCAGCCGGGCCGCGTTGGACGCGACCAGCCGCCGGTTGCGGCCCAGCTCGGCGCTCCACTCCTCGTACTCCCGCAGGCGCCGCTGGCGTTCCGCGGCCTTGGCGGCCAGGTAGCCGTCGTAGCCGTTCCCGTAGCGGGTCACCGTGCCGGAACCGACTTCCAGGACCGTGGTGGTGAGCCGTTCCAGGAACACCCGGTCGTGGGTGACGGCGACCACGGTGCCGCGATGCGCGCGCAGCCGCGCCTCCAGCCAGCCGACGGCCCGGTCGTCCAGGTCGTTGGTCGGCTCGTCCAACAGCAGCAGCTCCGGCCGGGCCGCCAGCGTGGCGGCCAGGGCCAGCCGGGACCGTTCGCCACCGGACAGGGTGCCGAGCCGCCTGCCGCGCCCGAGGCCCGGCAGGCCGAGGCCGTGCAGCGCGAGATCCACCCGGGCGTCGGCGCCGTAGCCGCCGCGGGCCTCGTACCGCTGGACCAGCCGGGCGTAGGCCCCCAGAGCGGCGTCGAGTTCCGCTCCCGCCGAACCGGGCAGCTCGGCCTCGGCCCGGCGCATCCGGGCTTCGAGGTCGCGCAGGTCGGCCAGGGCCAGGTCGACGGCGTCCTGGACGGTGGCCTCGGGCGGGAGGTCCGACGCCTGTGCCAAGTACCCGGTGCCACCGGGTGCGAGCACGGTCAACTCGCCGTTGTCCACCGGTTCATGACCGGCCATCAGTTTGAGGAGCGTGGACTTGCCGGAGCCGTTGTCGCCGATGACGCCGACCTTCTCGCCGGGCTTGACGGTGAAGGAGATGCGGTCGAGTACGACGTGCTCGTCGTAGCGCTTGGTGACGTTCCGCAGGGCCAATTGGGCGGTGTGCATGGAGGTGTCCCCCTGTTCTCGGCCGGGCGGGCCGGGACGGATCATCGGAAACGGATCGGTCGATGACGCATCCGCGCACCGGGTCCGCCCGACGGGCGGCCGCGATGAAGGCATCGGCACGCGGATGATCGCGGCGACGGCGGAGCGAGGCTCTACGCGGTCGCGCGGCTGGTGATTACAGGGTCCCCATGCCGATCACCTTAGGCGGTCGCAGACATATTGGCAAGACGGAACGTCTCGGTTCGTCCTCCGCCTCGAATGCCTGGAGGGATTGCATAAAACTTCTTAAGTCCGTATAGTCATGCCATCACCAAGGAGGACCGATGGCAGTGCGTGCGGCAGTGGCGGGAGCGAGTGGATACGCGGGCGGGGAGTTGCTGCGCCTGCTGCTCGCCCATCCCGAGGTGCGGATCGGGGCGCTGACCGGGAATTCCAACGCCGGGCAGCGGCTCGGGGCCCTGCAGCCGCATCTGCCGCAGCTCGCCGAGCGGGTGCTGGAGCCGACGACCGCCGAGGTCCTCGCGGGCCACGACGTCGTGTTCCTCGCGCTGCCGCACGGGCAGTCCGCCGCCGTCGCCGAGGAGCTCGGGGACGGGGTGCTCGTCGTCGACTGCGGGGCGGACTTCCGGCTCAAGGACGCGGGGGACTGGGAGCGGTTCTACGGGTCGCCGCACGCCGGGACCTGGCCGTACGGGCTGCCGGAGCTGCCCGGCGCGCGGCAGGCGCTGAGCGGCGGGAAGCGGATCGCCGTTCCCGGCTGCTATCCGACCGCCGTCTCGCTCGCGCTCTTCCCCGCGTACGCCGCCGGGCTCGCCGAGCCCGAGGCCGTGATCGTCGCCGCGTCCGGCACGTCCGGCGCGGGCAAGGCGGCCAAGCCGCACCTGCTCGGCAGCGAGGTCATGGGGTCCATGAGCCCGTACGGCGTCGGCGGCGGCCACCGGCACACCCCCGAGATGATCCAGAACCTCTCCGCCGCCGCCGGCGAGCGGGTCACCGTCTCCTTCACCCCGACCCTGGCGCCGATGCCGCGTGGCATCCTCGCCACGTGTGGCGCGAAGGCCCGGCCGGGCGTCACGACGGAGAGCCTGCGGGCCGCGTACGAGAAGGCGTTCCAGGACGAGCCGTTCGTACGGCTCCTTCCCGAGGGCCAGTGGCCGTCGACCGCCGTCGTCTACGGGGCGAACACCGTGCTGGTCCAGGTCGCCCTCGACGAGGCGGCCGGGCGGATCGTCGCCATCAGCGCGATCGACAACCTCACCAAGGGCACCGCGGGCGGCGCGGTACAGAGCATGAACATCGCCCTCGGCCTCCCCGAGGAGCTGGGGCTGCCGGTCACCGGGGTCGCGCCGTGATCATCCGGCGCGTCTTCGCCACGGTGCTCGCCCGCATCGCGCCGTGCGACACCCCGGCCGGGCCCCAGCAGAAGAAGACCGAGCCGGCCCGACTGCTTCTTGCGGCCGGGGCGGCGAAAAAGGGGATGCAGTGAGCGACGCACGCGCAGCCGCCGGGCTGTGGGCGACGACGAAAGCCGCGCCGCTGTGCTGCGCGGGCGGAGAAGCGAACAAGGGGATGCAGTGAGCGACGCACGCGCAGCCGCCGGGCTGTGGGCGACGACGAAAGCCGCGCCGCTGTGCTGCGCGGGCGGAGAAGCGAACAAGG
>NZ_JACHJG010000004.1:0-337172 GCF_014203545.1 Streptomyces netropsis | reverse complement strand
AACAAGGAGATGCAGTGAGCGTCACGGCAGCAAAGGGATTCACGGCGGCGGGCATCGTCGCCGGGATCAAGGAGAGCGGTAACCCCGACCTCGCCCTCGTGGTCAACGAGGGCCCCCGTCTGGCCGCCGCCGGCGTCTTCACCTCCAACCGCGTCAAGGCCGCTCCGGTCCGCTGGTCCGAGCAGGTGCTCAAGGGCGGGCAGGTCTCGGCCGTCGTCCTCAACTCCGGTGGTGCCAACGCCTGTACCGGTCCGCTGGGCTTCCAGGACACGCACGCCACCGCCGAGAAGGCGGCCGAGGTGCTGGGGGGCAACGCGGGGGAGATCGCCGTCGCCTCGACCGGCCTCATCGGGGTGCGGCTGCCGATGGACAAGCTGCTGCCGGGCATCGGGAAGGCCGCCGCCGAGCTCTCCGCGCACGGCGGTGAGAAGGCCGCCATCGCCATCAAGACCACCGACACGGTCCACAAGACGGCCGTGGCCCAGGGCGACGGCTGGACCGTCGGCGGCATGGCCAAGGGCGCGGGCATGCTCGCCCCCGGCCTCGCCACGATGCTCGTCGTCCTCACCACCGACGCCGACGTCGACGCGGCCGGACTGGACGCGGCCCTGCGCTCCGCCACCCGGCAGACCTTCGACCGGGTCGATTCGGACGGCTGCATGTCCACCAACGACACCGTGCTGCTCCTCGCCTCCGGTGCCTCGGGCACGGTCCCGGCCGCGGACGCCTTCGCCGAGGCCGTGCGGACGGTCTGCGACGATCTCGCCCGCCAGCTCATCGGGGATGCCGAGGGGGCCTCGAAGGACATCCGTATCGAGGTCGTCGGTGCCGCCACCGAGGACGACGCCGTCGAGGTGGGCCGCTCCATCGCCCGCAACAATCTCCTCAAGTGCGCCATCCACGGCGAGGACCCGAACTGGGGCCGGGTGCTTTCCGCGATCGGCACCACCTCGGCGGCCTTCGACCCCGACCGGCTCAATGTGGCCATCAACGGTGTCTGGGTCTGCAAGGAGGGTTCGGTGGGCGAGGACCGCGACCTCGTCGACATGCGCTACCGGGAGGTCCGGATCACCGCCGATCTGTCGGCCGGCACCGAGTCCGCCGTCATCTGGGCCAACGACCTCACCGCCGACTACGTCCACGAGAACAGCGCGTACTCCTCATGAGCGACACGAGCCCGGCGACCACCCCGCCGACCACCGCCCGCAAGCACACCGCCCTGCCCAAGGCCCGGACCCTCGTCGAGGCCCTGCCCTGGCTGACGCGGCATCACGGCAAGACCGTCGTCATCAAGTTCGGCGGCAACGCCATGGTCGACGAGGAGCTGAAGGCCGCCTTCGCCCAGGACGTCGTCTTCCTGCGCCACGCGGGCCTGCGCCCGGTCGTCGTGCACGGCGGCGGGCCGCAGATCAGCGCGCAGCTGGAAAAGCTGGGCCTGACGTCCGAGTTCAAGGCCGGGCTGCGGGTCACCACCCCCGAGGCGATGGATGTCGTGCGGATGGTGCTCGCCGGGCAGGTGCAGCGCGAGCTGGTCGGGCTGCTCAACGAGCACGGGCCGCTCGCCGTCGGTATGACCGGCGAGGACGCCCACACCATGACCGCGACCAAGCGCTACGCCGAGAGCGACGGTGAGCGGGTGGACCTCGGCCGGGTCGGCGAGATCGCCGCGATCGACACCGGGGCCATTCAGGCGCTGCTGGACGACGGCCGGATCCCCGTCGTCTCCTCCATCGCCCGCAGCGCGGACGACGATCACGTGTACAACGTCAACGCCGACACCGCCGCGGCCGCCCTCGCCGCCGCCCTGGGCGCCGAGACGCTGATGGTCCTCACCGACGTCGAGGGGCTCTACGCGGACTGGCCCAACAGCGACGACGTCATCAGCCAGCTCACCGCGAGCGAGTTGGAGACGCTGCTGCCGGAGCTGGCCAGCGGGATGGTCCCCAAGATGGAGGGCTGTCTGCACGCCGTGCGCAACGGCGTCACCACCGCCCGGGTGATCGACGGCCGGGTCCAGCACTCGATCCTGCTGGAGATCTTCACTGATGAGGGCGTCGGCACGATGGTCGTGCCGGACAAGCCGGTCGAGGGGGCCACGCTGTGAGCAACGACGAGCTGACGCGGCGCTGGCAGGGCGCCCTGATGGACAACTACGGCACCCCGCGGATCCCCCTGGTCCGCGGTGCGGGCACCGAGGTCTGGGACGCGGACGGCAAGCGCTATCTGGACTTCGTCGGCGGCATCGCCGTCAACGCCCTCGGCCACGCGCACCCGGCCGTCGTCCGGGCGGTGTCGGAGCAGATCGCCACGCTCGGCCACGTATCCAACCTCTTCACCGCCGAGCCCCCGGTCGCGCTCGCGGAGCGGCTCCTGACGCTCGCCGGGCGCCCCGGTCGCGTCTACTTCTCCAACTCCGGTGCCGAGGCGATCGAGGCGGCCTTCAAGATCGGGCGGCGTACGGGCCGTACCCACATGGTCGCCACCCTCGGCGGTTTCCACGGCCGCACCATGGGCGCCCTGGCGCTCACCGGCCAGCCGGCGAAGCAGGATCCGTTCCTGCCGCTGCCCGGCGAGGTCACGCACGTCCCGTACGGGGATGCCGAGGCGCTCCGCGCCGCGGTCACCACCGACACCGCGCTGGTGGTGCTGGAGCCGGTGCAGGGCGAGAGTGGCGTGGTCGTGCCGCCCGCGGGCTATCTCGCCGCCGCCCGTGAGATCACCCGGGCCACCGGGACGCTCCTGGTCCTGGACGAGATCCAGACAGGTATCGGCCGCACCGGCCATTGGTTCGAGCACCAGGCGCAGGGTGTCGAGCCCGATGTCGTCACCCTCGCCAAGGGCCTCGGCGGCGGGCTGCCGATCGGCGCGACCCTGGCCTTCGGCCCCGCGGCCGACCTGCTGACGCCCGGTCAGCACGGCTCGACCTTCGGCGGCAACCCGGTCGCCTGCGCGGCCGCCCTGGCGGTCCTGGACACCCTCGCGGGCGACGGGGTACTTGACGGAGTCAAGCGCACGGGAGAGTTGCTGCGTGACGGGATCACCGCCCTCCGGCACCCCCTGGTCGACCACGTCCGTGGCGCGGGCCTTCTGCTGGGTATTGTCCTTTCGGAGCCCCTCGCACCGAACGTGCAGCAGGCGGCACAGGACGCCGGCCTCCTGGTGAACGCGGTCGCACCCCACGTGGTGCGGCTGGCCCCTCCGCTGATCATCACCGAAGATGACGTGGAATCGTTCCTCCGGGCGCTGCCCGGTGTCCTGGACGCTGTCGCGGGGGCGCACGAGGCCGACGGGGCCCATGGGGAACGACGATCCGGAGACTGACGAGACGATGACCGAGGCGCAGGAGCCCGAGCCGTTCCACGGCGGGCAGGCAGTACCGCAGACCCGCACCGCCCGCCACCGCCGGATCGTGGACATCCTCGGCCGGCAACCCGTGCGGTCCCAGAGCCAGCTGGCCAAGCTGCTCGCCGACGACGGCCTGTCCGTCACCCAGGCGACGCTCTCCCGGGACCTCGACGAGCTGGGCGCGGTCAAGATCCGTAACACCGGTGGCGAGCTGATCTACGCCGTGCCCTCCGAGGGCGGCGACCGCACCCCGCGGGCCCCGCTGGGCGAGTCCGCGACCGAGGCCCGGATGGGCCGGCTGGCGGCCGAGCTGTTGATCTCGGCGGAGGCGTCCGCCAACCTCGTGGTGCTGCGCACCCCGCCGGGGGCCGCCCAGTTCTTCGCCTCGGCCATCGACCAGGCGGGCGTCCACGAGATCATCGGCACGATCGCCGGCGACGACACCGTCATGCTCATCAGCCGCGACCCCAAGGGCGGCCAGGCGCTGGCGGACCACCTGCTGCGGCTGGCCCAGAAGGAAGGCTGAGCCCCGGCGGCAGCCGCCCCACCGCCCCACGGCCATCCCGCGCGCCTCGCGCCGGGGTGGCCGTCGTCGTGTGACGGGCCGTCACGGGGCATGGCCGCAGCCAATGAAAAACGGCCCCGCCGCCCGGAGGAGAACCTCCGAGCGGCGAAGCCGCTTCCGCACCGTCGGGACGACAGGATTTGAACCTGCGACCCCTTGACCCCCAGTCAAGTGCGCTACCAAGCTGCGCCACGTCCCGGTGCACGCCCCGTCTGCGGGTTTCCCCTGAACGGGCGCGCAGAAGAAAAATACCCTGTTCCGGGGCGAATATCGAACTCGGGTCACCGACCCCCCTGTGCGCGGCCCCCGCACGGCCCTCGCCGCTGCCGTCGGACGCCCTCGCGGCGCGGGACCGTCCCCCTCGGAGTCCTCCGGATGAGGGCGTTTGATTCCGGTTGATCACTAAACGGCCGCCCCGCCGACCCCGTCCGACGCCCGGATTCCCGTCGACGTTGACGAAACATACGGTCCAGTGCATACTTATGCTCATCAGCGTTTGCACCGTAAGGAGAAACCCGTGACCGAGCGCGTCGTACTCGCCTACTCCGGCGGCCTGGACACCTCCGTCGCCATCGGCTGGATCGCCGAGGAGACGGGCGCCGAGGTCATCGCCGTCGCCGTCGATGTCGGCCAGGGCGGCGAGGACCTGGACGTCATCCGCAAGCGCGCGCTCGCGTGCGGTGCGGTCGAGGCGGAGGTCGCGGACGCCAAGGACGAGTTCGCCGACGAGTACTGCCTCCCGGCGATCAAGGCCAACGCCCTCTACATGGACCGCTACCCGCTGGTCTCCGCCCTCTCCCGGCCGACGATCGTCAAGCACCTCGTCGCCGCCGCCCAGAAGCACGGCGCGACCACGGTCGCCCACGGCTGCACGGGCAAGGGCAACGACCAGGTGCGGTTCGAGGCCGGTATCTCCTCCCTCGCCCCGCAGCTCAAGTGCATCGCGCCGGTCCGTGACTACGCCATGACCCGGGACAAGGCCATCGCCTTCTGCGAGGCGAAGGACCTCCCGATCGCGACCACCAAGAAGTCCCCGTACTCCATCGACCAGAACGTCTTCGGCCGGGCCGTCGAGACCGGCTTCCTCGAGGACATCTGGAACGCGCCGATCGAGGACGTCTACGACTACACCGCCAACCCGGCCACCCCCCGGGAGGCCGACGAGGTGATCATCACCTTCGAGCAGGGTGTCCCGGTCGCCATCGACGGCAAGCCCGTCTCGGTCCTGCAGGCCATCCAGCAGCTCAACGAGCGGGCCGGTGCGCAGGGCGTCGGCCGGCTCGACATGGTCGAGGACCGGCTGGTGGGCATCAAGTCCCGGGAGATCTACGAGGCGCCCGGCGCGATCGCGCTGATCACTGCGCACCAGGAGCTGGAGAGCGTCACCGTCGAGCGCGAGCTCGCCCGGTACAAGCGGCAGGTCGAGCAGCGGTGGAGCGAGCTGGTCTACGACGGCCTGTGGTTCTCCCCGCTCAAGCGGGCCCTGGACGGCTTCATCGCCGAGGCCAACGAGCACGTCTCCGGTGACATCCGGATGACGCTGCACGGCGGCCGGGCCGTCGTCACCGGGCGGAAGTCCGAGCAGTCGCTCTACGACTTCAACCTCGCCACCTACGACACGGGCGACACCTTCGACCAGTCGCTGTCCAAGGGCTTCATCGAGATCTTCGGTCTGTCGTCGAAGATCGCCGCCAAGCGTGACCTGGTCTGACCCGTCGCGTTAAGCGCCGCGACACGGCTTTCACGCCTGTCACCCCTCGTTTCGAAGCCGCCTCCCCGCCCCCGGGCGGGGAGGCGGCCGCACACCACCAGCCTTGAGGAGCAGCAAGTGAGCAACGCCAGCAGCGGCGACGTACGGCTGTGGGGCGGCCGGTTCGCGGACGGACCCGCCGAGGCCCTCGCCAAGCTCTCCGCGTCCGTCCACTTCGACTGGCGTCTGGCGCCCTACGACATCGCGGGCTCCCGCGCGCACGCGCGCGTGCTGCACCGGGCCGGGCTGCTGACGGCGGACGAACTCCAGCGGATGATCGACGGGCTCGGGCTACTCGAGGCCGACGTCGCGGCCGGCTCCTTCGTCGGCACCATCGCCGACGAGGACGTGCACACCGCCCTCGAGCGGGGGCTGCTGGAGCGGCTCGGCCCCGACCTCGGCGGCAAGCTGCGCGCCGGCCGGTCCCGCAACGACCAGGTCGCCACGCTCTTCCGGATGTATCTGCGCGACCACGCCCGGATCATCGGCGGACTGATCACCGACCTCCAGGAGGCCCTGGTCCAGCTGGCGGAGGCGCACGCGGACGTCGCCATGCCGGGCCGCACGCACCTCCAGCACGCCCAGCCGGTGCTCTTCGCCCACCACGTCCTCGCCCATGTCCAGGCGCTGGGCCGGGACGCCGAGCGGCTGCGGCAGTGGGACGAGCGCACGGCCGTCTCCCCGTACGGCTCGGGCGCCCTCGCCGGATCCTCCCTCGGGCTCGACCCGGAGGCGGTCGCCGCCGACCTCGGCTTCGAGCGCGGCTCGGTGGGCAACAGCATCGACGGGACGGCCTCGCGGGACTTCGTCGCCGAGTTCGCCTTCATCACGGCGATGATCGGCATCGATCTGTCGCGGATCGCCGAGGAGATCATCATCTGGAACACGAAGGAGTTCTCCTTCGTGACCCTCCACGACGCCTTCTCCACCGGCTCCTCGATCATGCCGCAGAAGAAGAACCCGGACATCGCGGAGCTGGCCCGGGGCAAGTCCGGGCGGCTGATCGGCAATCTGACCGGGCTGCTGGCGACGCTCAAGGCCCTGCCGCTCGCCTACAACCGCGATCTCCAGGAGGACAAGGAGCCGGTCTTCGACTCCTGTGACCAGCTGGAGGTCCTGCTCCCGGCCTTCACCGGGATGATGGCGACCCTCACCGTCAACCGCGCCCGGATGGCGGAACTGGCCCCCGCGGGTTTCTCGCTGGCCACCGACATCGCCGAGTGGCTGGTCAAGCAGGGGGTGCCGTTCCGCGTGGCGCACGAGGTCGCGGGGGAGTGTGTGAAGGAGTGCGAGGCGCGGGGCATCGAGCTGGACGAGCTGACCGACGAGCAGTTCGCCGCCATCTCGCCGCACCTGACGCCCGAGGTCCGCACGGTCCTCAACGTGCCCGGCGCGCTCGCCTCGCGCTCCGGCCGGGGCGGTACGGCGCCGTCGGCGGTCGCCGTCCAGCTGACCGAGGTCAAGGCCGACCTCGCGGTCCAGCGGGAATGGGCGGACGCGAAGCGGAGCTGACCGGGTCCCTGACGCACCACTGAGACGTCGACCCTGAGACGTCGACCCTGAGACGGCGATCACCCGAATGAGACATCACTGTCTCATTCGGGTTATCGTCGTCTCATGAGTGTCGACCGTGACCATGTGCTCGCCGAGGCGGCCGCCCTGCTCACCCGCAAGGCCACCGCCTCCATGGACGAGATCGCCAAGGCCGCCGGAATCAGCCGCGCCACCCTCCACCGCCACTTCGCCGGGCGCGACGCGCTCGTCCGGGCCCTGGAGGACCTGGGCATCGAGCAGTTCGAGCGGGCGTTGGACGAGGCCCGGACCGAGGAGGGTGACGCGGCCGAGGCCCTGCGCCGGCTCATCGCGGCGACCGAACCGGTCGCCGGGATCATGGCCTTCCTCTACACCGAGAACCAGCTCTACGAGGCCGGCCTCAACGAGGGCTGGAACAGACTCGACGCCCGCGTCACGGCCCTCTTCCAACGGGGCCAGGAGGAGGGCGCCTTCCGGCTGGAGCTGTCACCCGCCTGGCTCACCGAGGCGCTCTACGGACTGATCGGCGCCGGAGCCTGGGCCGTACAGGACGGCCGGGTGGCCGCCAAGGACCGCACCCGCATGGTCGCCGAGCTGCTGCTCGGGGGCGCGCAGCGGAGGATGAAACAGTGACCGGCCCCACCGACAGCCGTACCGACGGCCCGCAGTCCGAAACGCCGCGTCCCGGGCGCTGGCTCGCACTCACCGTCCTCGTCCTCGCCGTCCTGCTCGTCGCCATCGACGCGACCGTCCTCGGTCTCGCGACGCCCTTCCTCAGCGAGGACCTGCGCCCGTCGGCCACCCAGCTGCTGTGGATCGGCGACATCTACTCCTTCGTCATCGCCGGACTCCTGGTCTCCATGGGCAGCCTCGGTGACCGCATCGGGCGCAAGAGGCTGCTGCTGACCGGCGCCGTGGCGTTCGGCGCGGTGTCGGTGCTCAACGCCTACGCGACGAGCCCGGAGATGATGATCGTCGCCCGCGCCCTGCTGGGCGTGGCGGGCGCGACGCTGATGCCCTCCACCCTCGCCCTCATCCGCAACATCTTCCACGACCCCAAGGAGCGCAGCTTCGCCATCGGCATCTGGGGTGCGATGGCCTCCGCGGGAGCGGCCGTGGGCCCGGTCGTGGGCGGCTTCCTGCTGCAGCACTTCTGGTGGGGTTCGGTCTTCCTGATCAACCTGCCGGTCATGGCCGTCCTCGTCCTCGTCGGCATCAAGCTGCTGCCCGAGTCGCGCGACCCCTCGCCCGGTCCGTGGGACCTGCCCAGCGTCGCCCTGTCGATGATCGGCATCGTGGCGATCGTCTTCGCCATCAAGGAGGGGGCGGCGAACGGCCTCCACTGGTACGTCCTCCTCGCGGCCGCCGTCGGCGTGCTGGCGCTGGTGTGGTTCGTCCGCCGGCAGCTCACCCTGCCCTCGCCCCTGCTGGACATGCGGCTCTTCCACCACCGGGGCTTCTCCGGCGCCGTCCTCGCCGATCTGCTGACGATCCTCGGCCTCTCCGGGCTGGTGTTCTTCCTCTCGCAGTTCCTGCAGCTGGTCCAGGGCCGCGACCCGCTGGAGGCGGGCCTCGCGGAGCTGCCGGCGGCCGTCGGCGCGGTCACCGCGGGTCTGCTCGCGGGCAGGGTGGCCCGGCGCTACTCCGTGCGGTCCGTGGTGGCGGGCGGGCTCGGCGCCATCGGTGTCTCCCTCGCCGTGCTCGTGTGGCTGCAGACCGACACGGCCTATCCGATCCTCGGTGCGTTGTTGCTGCTCGTCGGTGTCGGTGCGGGCTTCTCCTTCACCGTCACCGCCGATGTGATCCTCTCCAGCGTGCCCAAGGAGCAGGCGGGCGCGGCCTCGGCGGTCTCCGAGACGGCCTACGAGCTCGGTGCCGCCCTCGGCATCGCCCTCCTCGGCTCGGTCGTCACCGGCGTCTACTCCGACTTCGCCACCCCCGAGGGCGTCCCGCCGGCCGCGGCGGCCGAGGCCCACGAGTCCCTGGGCGGCGCGGTCGAGATTGCCGCCGACCTCCCGGCGGACACCGGTGGGGCCCTGCTCGCCTCGGCCCAGGAGGCCTTCGTCGACGGCCTGCAGATCGCCTCGGGCGTCGGCGCGGTGGTCCTGCTCGCCACGGCGGTCGCCGCCTGGTTCCTGCTGCGCGGACAGCGGCTGGAGGGCGGCGGGCACTGAGGCCGCCCGGCGGAGCCCGCAACGTCACGCGGACCGGAGCATGTTGCTCCGGTCCGCGTGACGTTTTCGTGAACAAAAGTGTCTTGACGGGGTCCTTATGCGCGCGGAACCATCGTGGTTACCGGTCGGTATTGCCGAACAGCGTTCGGCTGGTGTGTCCGGACGACGACGTTCGGACGAGAGTCCCGTGCCTCGAAGGAATCCCCCCATGCGTCTGCGTAGAACAGTCCGGTTCCTGATCGCCGCCGCGGCCACCGCCGCGCTCGGCCTCACCGGTCTCTCGGCCCCGGCCTCCGCGTCGGTGCTCGACGTCCCGCCCAGCGGTGCCAACGACTGGTCCTGCAAGCCGGATTCGGCCCACCCGCAGCCCGTCGTGCTGGTCAACGGCACCTTCAAGCTGATGGCGGAGAACTGGTCGAAGCTCTCGCCCAAGCTGAAGGAGGCGGGCTACTGCGTCTTCGCCTTCAACTACGGGCACCTGGAGACCGACCCGATCCCGCAGTCGGCCGCCGAGCTGCGGGACTTCGTCGAGGCCGTGCGGGGCGCGACGGGCGCCGAGAAGGTCGACATCGTCGGCCACAGCCAGGGCGGCATGCTGCCGCGCTACTACGTGAAGTTCCTCGGCGGCGCCGACAAGGTCGACGACCTCGTCGGCATCGTCCCCTCCAACCACGGCACGAAGAACCCGCTCGCGATCGCCGCCGGCTGGACCTTCTGCCCGTCCTGCGTCGACCAGCAGGTCGGCTCCGAGCTGCTGCAGAAGCTCAACGCGGGTGACGAGACCCCGGCCGGACCGGACTACACGGTCATCACCACGCGCTACGACGAGGTCGTCATCCCGTATACGAGCGCGCTGCTCACCGGGGAGAAGGAGCACCTCACCAACGTCGTGCTCCAGGACAAGTGCCCGCTCGACCTCTACATGCACGACCAGGCGACCAAGGACCCGGTCGTCGCCCAGTGGGTGCTCGACGCCCTGGCGCACAAGGGCCCGGCCGACCCGGGCTTCCAGCCCCGTTGCGTCGGCCGGGCCTAGTGGTCCCGGGTCAGGAGTGCTGCCGTCGGGCGGCCGTCAGGCAGCCTTCTCCCGTGCCTTGGTCGCGTACATGTCGACGTACTCCTGGCCCGACAGTCGCATGACGTCGCTCATGACCTCGTCGGTGACGGCCCGCAGGACGTAGCGGTCGCGGTCCATGCCCTCGTAGCGGGAGAAGTCCAGCGGCTCGCCGAAGCGCACGGTCACCGGCGCGATGCGGGGGATGCCCTTGCCGTTCGGCTGGACCTTCTCGGTGCCGACCATCGCGAACGGGACCACGGGCGCGCCGGTCATCAGCGCGAGGCGCGCGATGCCGGTGCGACCGCGGTAGAGACGGCCGTCGGGGGAGCGGGTGCCCTCCGGGTAGATGGCGAAGACCTTGCCCTCCTGCAGGACGCGCTTGCCCGTCATCAGCGCCGCGGCGCCACCGCGGCCGCCGTCGCGGTCCACCGGGATCATGCCGGACGAGGTGAAGAACCACGCCATCAGCCGTCCCTTGACGCCCTTGCCCGTGACGTACTCGTCCTTGCCGATGAAGAAGACCTGCCGCTTGAGGATCAGTGCGAGGAACAAGGAGTCCACGAAGGTGACGTGGTTACCGGCCAGGATCACCGGACCGTTCTCGGCGATGTGCTCGACGCCCTCCACCTTCGGGCGGTACAGGACGCGCATGAGCAATCCGAGAAACGCCTTGAGCAAGATGCGGGACAACGGGCCCTCCGGTCGTGATGTTCGGTGTGGCGCATGCCTGCGCAGGTGAGGACGATACTCGCGGGTACCTCCCCCGCGCACACCGGGTTCACGGAGTGGATACACAGCGTTGACGTGAGTTTCCACCACGTTCCCGCCCCGTCTTCCCCTATGACAGTCGTACGTGTCTACGATCGGCGCGTCTGACAGGTGCCGGACAGGTGCCGGACGAAAGCACAACGAGGAGTGTTCATGCAGCAGGAGCAGCGGCCGGGCAGGCGCACGCTGCTGGGGGCCGCCGCGGCCCTCGGCGCCGGAGCGGTCGTCGTGGGCAGCGGTGCGGCCCCGGCGGTGGCGGCGCAGAGCGGCACGGGACGCGACGGTCAGGCCGGCCACGGCGGCTCGTACAAGGACCTGCCGAAGCCGACCGTCATCGGCCACCGCGGCGGCAGCGGCTACCGGCCCGAGCACACCCTCGGCTCCTACCAGTTCGCCCTCGACAACGGCGCGGACGTCATCGAGCAGGACGTCGTCCCCACCAAGGACGGGCACCTCGTCTGCCGCCACGAGAACGACATCACCGGCACCACCGATGTCGCCGCCCGCCCCGAGTTCGCGTCCCGCAAGACCACCAAGACCGTCGACGGCGAGGCGCACACCGGCTGGTTCACCGAGGACTTCACCCTCGCCGAGCTGAAGACGCTCCGCGCCAAGGAGCGCATCCCCGGCACCCGCGGGCACAACACCCTCTACGACGGCCGCTGGCAGGTGCCCACCCTCGAAGAGGTCCTGAAGTGGGCCGACGAGCAGGGCCGCAAGCGCGGCCGGCGGATATGGCTGCACATAGAGACCAAGCACCCCACGTACTTCCGCAAGGCCGGCCTCGGCCTGGAGGAGCGCCTCGCCAAGCTGCTGCGCCGCTACGGGCGCGCCGGGCGCAACAGCCACACCTTCCTGCAGTCGTTCGAGCCCGGCAGCCTCCAGCGGCTGAACCGGCTCGGCGTCGACTGCCCCAAGGTGCTCCTGCTGGACGACCTGAACACCCGTCCCTGGGACTTCGTCGAGGCCAAGGACCCGCGCACGGTCGCCGACCTCATCACGCCCAAGGGCCTGAAGTGGGTCACCGGCTTCGCCCAGGGCATCGGCCCGTGGCTGAACCTGATCATCCCCCGGGACAAGAACGACAAGCTCACCAAGCCCACCACCCTCGTCCGTGACGCGCACGCCGCGGGGCTGATCCTGCACCCCTACACGATGCGCAACGAGAACAGCTTCCTGCCCGCCGACTTCCGCCGCGGCACGGACCCCAACGCCTACGGTGACGTCTTCGGCGCGTTCAAGACCTACTTCGCCACCGGCATCGACGGCATCTTCTCGGACAACTGCGACACGGCGGCCCTCGCGCGGGCCGACTTCGTCAAGGGCTGACCCCGGCCGGGTCTCCCACCCCGGGGGACCCGCGTCAAGGTGACCCCGTCAACGGACGGCCCCGCCCCGGCGCGGGGGCGGGCGGCGCCACGGCGTACGCCCACCCCCGCGCCGGGCCGGGCCCCACCGGCCTCTCGCGCCGGGTGCCCGCCCCAGGAACCATTCTTCTCCCGCCGGGTAAACCCACTCGTGCGAGTGATGGCACCCCGCACCCGGAAACCGACGGATCGCGCGGCACGTCCCGCCCGGCATGACACCGAACGATCTTCTGACCTCGCTGCGCCCGCTGCTCGCGGCGGAGTGCGCGGCGGAGGCACCGGCGGCCGGCGTGGAAGCGGCCGACCTCGAACAGGGCGTCTGGGTACGGCTGCTGAGCGAGGGCCGGCACGGCCCCTCGGCGATCGGCCGCGGCAGGGGAGCCGCCGCGCGGTTACGCGCCGCGGTACGGGCCGAGGCCCGCGCCGCGCGCCGCCGCGCCCGGCGCGAGGTGCCGTACGACCCCACCGGCGTCGAGCCGCCGCAGCCCGCCCCCTCCCGTGACGGGTCCCGCGTCGAGCAGGAGGTCCTCGCTGCCGAGACGGGCCGCGAACTGCGCGCCGCCGTGCGGCGGCTGCCCGGCCGGTGCCCCCGGCTGCTGAGCGCCCTGCTGTCCGGGAGCGACCCGACCTACCGAGAAATCGCAGGGGAGTTGGGTATCTCACAAGGATCATTGGGGCCGGTCCGTTCCCGATGCCTGGGATGCCTGCGCAGAATGCTCATGGCGGAGGTTGCGGCTCCTGAACGCGGGGGAAAGGAGCGTTAGACGGCCGACGTCACGGAGACGACGTACAGCGCGGCGGCTCCTGTCAGAGCGGACCGAACCGAAAAGGGGAGGCATGCGCACATGGGCATGAGCGTGACCATCTCTGCGGCGACCGAGCACGATGCCGAGCAGATCTTCAAACTCCAGTACCTCTGTTACCAGAGCGAAGCCGAGCTGTACGGCGACTACTCCCTCGAACCTCTGACGCAGAGCCTCGACGCGCTCCGCGCCGAACTGGGCGACGGCTGTGTGCTGGTGGCCCGGCTGGGCGAGGAGGTCGTCGGATCGGTGCGCGGCACGGTCGACGGACAGGGCACGGCCGTGATCACGGGGCTCATCGTGCATCCCCGGATGCGGCGGCACGGCCTGGGCGGCCGGCTGCTCGGCGCGCTCGAGGAGCGGCTGGCGGGGGAGTGCTCCGCACGTCTGTACCGCCTCGCCACCGGCCAGCGCAGCGAGGGCAATCTGCGGCTCTACCGCAAGTGGGGCTACGCGCAGACCGGCACCGAGCAGGTCACACGGAAATTCACCCTGGTCACGCTGGAGAAGGCGGTGGGGGCCGCACAGGAGGTCCAGGAGGCCGTCTACGTGCCGAGCGCCTGAGGGGCCGGCCGGTCTTGGCGGGTGTGCGCTTGGCCCAGCGGGCCGTGGCGTGTGCACCTCCGCTGCGCGGCGGTGTCCTCAAGCGCTGGACGGGCTGCTGTGCTGTGTCCTCAAGCGCCGGACGGGCTGAAATCAGCCCGTCCGGCGCTTGAGGACGCGCCCGCAGGGCGCTCGCCGCCGCAGGCGGGACTTTGCTGACACGCCCTAGCGGCGGGCGGACCGGCGCAGCCAGACCATCGCGGTCACGGGCAGGATCACCGGGATGAAGAGATAGCCCATGCCGTAGTCCGACCAGACCGTCGCGTCGGGGAAGGCGGACGGTTCGACGAGCGTCCAGGTGCCGACGACGAGGACACCGGCCAGCTCGGCGGCGCAGCACACCAGCGCCGCCTTGCGGGCCGTCTCGCCGCCGCGCACCAGGGAGTACGTGATGAAGGCGTACACCACCGCGGCGACGGCGGACAGGACGTAGGCGAGCGGCGCCCGGCCGAAGTCCAGGATCACCTGCACGACGGAGCGGGACGCCGCCGCGACGGTGAACACCCCGTAGAGCCAGACGAGCAGTCGCCCCGGGCCGCTGCCGAGATCGAAACCGGGCTTGTCGTCGGACGCGCCGGCGGCGCCTTCGCGCACCTTCACGGGTTCGGACACGGTCAGCCTCCCCAGATGTCGTACAGCCGGACTTCGAGCACCGCGAGGATCACGGCACCCGCCGAGACGGTCGCCGAGCCCCAGCGGGTCCGCTCGGCCAGCGACATGAACCCCGCGGCCGGCACGGTGGCCGCCGAGCCGAGCAGATAGGCGAGGAAGATCGCCATGCCCTGTGCGGGCCTGTCGCCGCCGGCCAGCCGCACCACACCGACGACGAGCTGGACGAGCGCCAGGACGGACACCACGGCCATGCCGATGAAGTGCCAGTCCTTGGTGGACTGGTCGCGCGAGAACGCGAAGCCGCACCAGGCGGCCAGGGCGAGGGCGGCCAGGCCGACCGCCAGCGTCAGCGCGTCGATCACCGGGGCCTCCGGGCTGCGGCGCGGACGGGCGGAGGGGGCTGGACAAGCATGGGACGACTTTAATCGGCGGACGCGGGGCCACCGCGCGCGGCCCCGGGCCGACGCGTGCGCGAGGCCGCCGCCGCGACGGGCCGGGAGGCCCACCCGGCAGCGACGGGTACCGTGGCCTGTGCCACACCCGAGGCGTCCGGGGTGCCGGCCGGACGACTCCCCGACGAGGGCTTACCGGCGGTATTCACGCAGGCCACAGGTGCTGTGTCGAAGATCGCCGAAGGTCACGGCGAACGGGGGGAATACATTCCGGATCCGTCCGCCCCTCGAACAATCTCGTCCAGTATTCGGACAAGCTTGTTCGACTCGCATGTCCTTCTGTTTTACTGGCTCGCATGACCACGACGAGCAGCCGCACCCTTGCGACCGAGGCGATGACCACGCCCGGTGCTGCTTGCATGTGTCGAATGTGTGACCGCTGAGGGCCCCCGTTCTGTGCCTCGCGCCCCGAAGCGAGACCCTGTGAGCCCCCCGACCGGCACCGCCGCCGGACCGGACCGCTCCGCCCCGCGTCACCAGGAATCCCGAAGCCGCGCCTGACCGCGCCCGCCGGGTACTCCCCATGCCGCGTTCCGCAATGAATGCCCGTGCCCGGTGGCACCGCCACCGCGCACTCGACAGTGACGGAATCCCCTGTGATCACCACTACGGGCCTGACAAAGGTCTACCGCTCACGCGGCCGCGAGGTCACCGCCCTCGACGGCGTCGATCTGCATGTGCGTGAGGGCGAGGTGTACGGCGTCGTCGGCCAGAGCGGCGCCGGAAAGTCGACCCTCATCCGCTGCGTCAACCTCCTGGAGCGCCCCAGCTCCGGCACGGTCACCGTCAACGGTCAGGACCTCACGGCCCTCGCCGGCCGCGGTCCCCGCGCCAACGCGGGGCTGCGCAAGGCGCGCAGCCACATCGGCATGGTCTTCCAGCACTTCAACCTGCTCTCCTCGCGGACCGTGCAGGCCAACGTCGAGCTGCCGCTCGAGATCCTCGGCCTCTCCGGCAAGGAGCGCAGCCGCAAGGCCCTCGAACTCCTCGACCTCGTCGGCCTCGCCGACAAGGCCAAGGCCTACCCCGGTCAGCTCTCCGGTGGCCAGAAGCAGCGCGTCGGCATCGCCCGCGCCCTCGCCGGCGACCCCAAGGTGCTGCTGTCCGACGAGTCGACCTCCGCGCTCGACCCGGAGACCACCCGCTCCATCCTCCAGCTGCTGCGCGACCTCAACCAGCAGCTCGGCCTGACCGTCCTCCTCATCACCCACGAGATGGACGTCGTCAAGACCATCTGCGACTCCGCGGCCCTGATGAAGGGCGGCCGCGTCGTGGAGTCCGGCACCGTCTCCGAGCTGCTCGCCACCCCCGGCTCCGAGCTCGCGGCGGAGCTCTTCCCCGTCGGCGGCGAGCCGTCCGGCCCCGACCGCACCGTCGTGGACGTCACCTTCCACGGCGACGCCGCGACCCAGCCGGTCATCTCCCAGCTGTCCCGCACGTACAACATCGACATCTCGATCCTGGGCGCCGCGATGGACACCGTCGCCGGCAAGCAGGTCGGCCGGATGCGCATCGAGCTGCCCGGCCGCTTCGAGGAGAACGTCGTCCCGATCGGCTTCCTGCGTGAGCAGGGCCTCCAGGTCGAGGTCGCCCCCCACGGGGAAACGGCCTCCGCCACCGTCCCCTCGCCGGCCCCGGCCGACGCGCTCCTCAAGGAAGGTGCCAAGTGACCTGGTCCGAGATGCAGCCCCTGCTGCACGACGCGTGTCTGGACACCCTCTTCATGGTGTGGTGGTCCGCGGTCTACTCCGTCATCGGCGGCGTCCCGCTGGGCATCCTGCTGGTCCTCACCGACCGCGGCGCGCTGCTGCAGAACGTGGTGGTCAACCGGGTGATCGGCACGATCGTGAACCTCGGCCGCTCGCTGCCCTTCATCATCCTCATCGTCTGGCTGATTCCCCTCAGCCGCGCGATCGTCGGCACGTCCATCGGCCCCAGCGCCGCCGTGGTGGCCCTGGTCATCGGCGCCGTCCCGTTCTTCGCCCGCCTGGTGGAGACCGCGGTCCGCGAGGTGGACAAGGGCCTGGTCGAAGCCGCGCAGTCGATGGGCGGCGGCACCTGGACCGTCGTCTTCAAGGTGCTGCTCCCGCAGGCCCTGCCCTCGCTCATCGCGGGCCTGACCACCACCGTCATCGCCCTCATCGGCTACTCCGCGATGGCCGGCGCGGTCGGCGGCGGCGGCCTGGGCAACCTCGCCATCACCTACGGCTACATGCGCCACGAGACCGGCCTGATGAACATCACCATCGTGCTGCTGATCGTCATCGTGACCGTCGTGCAGTTCGCCGGTGACCTGGCCGTACGGCGCCTCGCCCGACGCGGTGGCGCCCAGGCGGCGGCCGTGGGCCTGCGCAGGCTGTGGGCCCCGTCCGTCAAGCCCGCCGCACCGGCCCCCACGCCGGAGCCGGCCACGAACGAAGCGGTCGCTCTCACCGAGACCCGCTGACCGGCGGGGCCACACCCCCCACCGAACCCACGAGCCCGGACCCTTTGCCGGGCGGCAACACCTCGTGAACCCGAGAAACACAAGATAGGGGCACTCTTCGTGCGTACCACCATCAAGCTCACCGCCGCCGTCGCCGCAGCAGCCGCGCTCACCCTCGGCCTCAGCGCCTGCAGCGCCCCCTCCGACACCTCCTCCAGCGGCTCGGGGAAGAAGGGGAAGGACGCCGACCCCAAGGCCACCCTCGTGGTCGCGGCCAGCCCCACCCCACACGCCGACATCCTGAACTACGTCAGAGACAACCTGGCGGAGAAGGCCGGTCTGAAGCTGGAGGTGAAGGAGTTCAACGACTACGTGCTCCCCAACACCGCCACCCAGAACGGCGAGGTCGACGCCAACTTCTTCCAGCACAAGCCGTACCTCGACGACTTCAACAAGAAGAACAAGACCGACATCGTGCCGGTCGTCAACGTCGAGATCGAGCCGCTCGGCCTCTACTCCAAGAAGGTCGACAAGGTCGGCGACATCACGTCCGGCAACACCGTCGCCGTGCCCAACGACGCCACCAACGAGGGCCGCGCCCTCAAGCTCCTCGCCGACAACGGCGTCATCAAGCTGAAGGACGGCGTCGGCGCCGAGGCCAAGCTCTCCGACATCGAGGACAAGAAGGGCATCCAGTTCACCGAGCTGGAGGCCGCCCAGATCCCGTCCCGCCTGGCCGACGTCGACGCCGCCGTCATCAACGGCAACTTCGCCATCGGCGCCAAGCTCAACCCGGCCAAGGACGCCCTGGCCCTGGAGAAGGCCGAGGGCAACCCCTACGCCAACTTCCTGGCCGTGAAGAAGGGCAACGAGGCCGACCCGCGCATCGCGAAGCTCTCCAAGCTCCTCAACTCCGACGACGTCAAGAAGTTCATCGAGAAGAAGTTCTCCAACGGCGCCGTCCTCCCCGCCTTCGGCAACGCGCAGAGCTGACGCTCCGTAACCTCCGCCGACCGCATACCTCCGGCCCCGCGTACGCTCACGGCGTGCGCGGGGCCGAGGCGCTTGGCGCACCACGGTGCACATGCTGCATGCTGGTGCACTCAAGACGGTCCTGAGCCCACCCGCCCCCGGCGTTGGAGCAGCGCATGACATCCATCTTTCCGGACATCTCCCTCAGTACCGACCGGCTGGTGCTGCGCCCCTTCGACGCCGCGGACATCCCCGCCCTCGCCGAGATGATGAACGACGAGCTCATCACCGCGTGGACGTCCGTGCCCCACCCCTACACCACCGCCGACGCCCGCGAGTGGGCCCTGGTGCGCGCCCCCGCCGAGCGCACCGAAGGACGCGGGATCGTCTTCGCGGTCACCGAATTCCTCACCCACCGCCTCGTCGGCATCGTGTACCTGCGCCACACCGACTGGCGCACCCTGGCCGCCGAGGTCGCCTACGCCGTCGCCCCCTGGGCCCGCGGCGAGGGATACGCCTGCGAATCCGTGGTCGCCGTCGCCCAGTGGCTCTTCCGCGACCAGAAGTTCGAACGCCTCGAACTGCGCACCGCCGCCGACAACACCGCTTCCCAGCAGGTGGCCCAGAAGGTCGGCTGCATCAGCGAAGGCGTCCTGCGCAACGCCTGCATAGCGCGCAGCCGCACCGAGGACGGCGGCTGGACCGACATCCGCACCGACCTCATCGTCTGGAGCCTCCTCCCCGAGGACCTGGACGAGATGGAGGAGCAGTACAGCGGCGGCACCGACTACGCCGCCGCCTTCCCCGACTGGCGCTGAGCCCCCCTTCTTCCGCGCACCGCCGCACCCCCTCCGGTCCGGGCCTGCCGGGGTACCCTCACCGTGCCCGCGCAACCACGGGCCCCGCCCCGCGACAAGCCCCCCGCGACAAGCCCAGGAGACTGACGACGATGGCCGACCGGGTCACGGTGATCGGGTGGGACGGCTCCCCCCTGTCGGACGCGGCCCGCTCCGCCCTGGCCGCCGCCACCCTCGTGGCCGGCGCCGCCCACCACCTGGCCCTGCCCGAGCTGCCGCCCACCGCCGAGCGCGTCCGGCTCGGCAGCGTCGACCTCGCCGCCCGCCGCATCGCCCAGCACCGCGGCTCCGCCGTGGTCCTCGCCGACGGCGACCCCGGCTTCTTCGGCGTCGTACGGACCCTGCGCGCACCCGAACACGGCCTCGAGGTCGAGGTGGTACCCGCCGTCTCCTCCGTCGCCACCGCCTTCGCCCGGGCCGGCATGCCCTGGGACGACGCCCAGATCGTCGTCGCCCACGCCCGTGACCTGCGACGCGCCGTCAACGTCTGCCGCGCCCACCCCAAGGTCGCCGTCCTCACCTCGCCCGGTGCCGGGCCCGCCGAACTCGCCCTGCTGCTCGGCGACGTCCACCGCACCTTCGTCATCTGCGAGGAACTGGGCACCGCGCGGGAGCGGGTCACCGTCCTCACCTCCGACAAGGCCGCCGACCACTCCTGGCGCGACCCCAACGTCGTCATCGTCATCGGCGGTTCCGGCGCCGCCCCGAGCCCCCCGCCGGGCGCCGTCCAGGGCAGCGGACACCCCCGGCCGAGGACCCCGGGCGGCTGGATCGCCGGCCGCGACCCCGGCTACCCGCCGGCCCTGCGCGGCTGGGCGCTGCCCACCGACGCGTACGGCGGCGGCCGGGGCGAGGGCGAGGGCACCGAACTGCGCGCCGCCCAACTGGCCCGGCTCGGCCCGCGCGTCGGCGACCTGGTCTGGGACATCGGCTCCGGCAGCGGCGCCCTGTCCGTCGAGGCCGCCCGCTTCGGCGCCGCCGTCCTCGCCGTGGACCGCGACGCCGACGCCTGCGGCCGCACCACCGCGGCCGCCCGCCGGTACGGGGTCCAACTCCAGGTCGTCCACGGCACCGCGCCCCAGGTGCTGGAGGACCTCCCCGAGCCCGACGTGGTCCGCGTCGGCGGCGGCGGGGCCCCGGTCGTCAGGGCCTGTGCCGCCCGCCGCCCCGAGCGCATCGTGACGCACGCGGCCACCCGCGACGAGGCCGAGGCCGTCGGCAGGGCGCTCGCCGAAGGCGGCTACGCCGTGGAGTGCGCGCTGCTCCAATCCGTGGAGTTGGACACAACCGCCTGGGTGGAGCGCGAGCGCGCCGTAGCCTTTCTGCTGAGTGGTCGTCGTACGCACCCGTGACCTCGGACGACTGTGCGGAGGGTAGGCTGGCGGATCGTTGTGCCGCCGCCCGGTGTCCGACGCCACAGTCACCAATGTCCCGAACGCACCCCCTTCTTGGCGGGGCGCACGGCAGGGTGGGTGCGGGCGACGTACAACGTGCCGCGAGGCACGGACGCTCGTTCTTGACTATGGGCGTGAGCGGTTGGAAGGAGCACTACCGATGGGCGAGGG
This sequence comes from Streptomyces netropsis, assembly GCF_014203545.1. Classification (GTDB taxonomy): domain Bacteria; phylum Actinomycetota; class Actinomycetes; order Streptomycetales; family Streptomycetaceae; genus Streptomyces; species Streptomyces netropsis. Next base: position 316,324 of record NZ_JACHJG010000004.1, on the reverse strand, counting down.
GTACGCATGACCGACACCGGCCAGTTCCCGGGCGAGGGACAGCCGGAGAACGCAGGCGCACTGACCGGCCAGCCGCACCCCGCGGAGGCCGCAGCCCCTGCCGACACCGGTACCCCCTCCTACACCTTCCTCGACGCCGCCGACGGCACCGAGGAGGACGACCTGCTGCTGATGCCGGGCGCCCAGGGCGCCTGGATGGAACAGCCGGCGGTCCAGGGCGGTACGCACGAGTCCGGCGGCCGGGACACCGGCTCCGTCGACTACGGCGACGTCCGCGTCCCGCCGCCCGCGGCGCCCTCGCGGCGCCCGCTGCACATGGGCCCGCCCGTGCCGGATCCCACCGGCGGCGTCGTACGGTCCCTCGCCGACCGGGGCCCGGCGGCACCCCAGCCGGTCCAGCCCGTACCCGTCCCGGTCCAGCAGCCGGGCCCCGAGTACCTCGACGTCCCGCGTGCGGACCCGGCCTCCGCGCAGCTCCAGCAGCCCGGCGCGGCCCCGGCCCAGCCCGGCCCGTGGGACGCCCAGCCCCAGCAGCCCCAGCAGTCCGTGCCCGCCCCGGCGGTGCCGTCGGTCTCCGCGGTGCCGTCTGTCCCTTCCGTGCCTTCGGCGTCTTCAGCGCCCGTGGCAACGGCTGCCCCGCAGGCCGCCTTCGTCCCGCAGCAGGCCACGGGCGGTCCGTCCGAGCAGGCCATGGGCGCGCCGGTGTCCGTCCCCGGTCAGTCGATAGTCGCCGATGAGCCGTCACAGACCGCTGTGCAGGCCGTCGTGGAGCCGGCCGTCGAGGCCGCCGCGCCGATCGCACCCGCCGTGCCCGTCGAGCCGGCCGCTGCCGTCGTCGCCGAGGCCACGGACGCACCCGCGAACGTGACCGAGCCCGCGGCCCCTGTGGCCCCCGTGGCCGCCACGCCCGCCGACGAGCAGCCGGAGCAGACGACGTCGGCCGCGCCCGACGTGGTGGCGCAGGCCGCCGACGCCGTCCAGCAGCCCGCGACCGCGCCGATCCCCGACGCACAGCCCGTCGCCGCCGTCCCGCAGCCGGTCGCGCCCGTCGCGGAACCCGCGCAGCCCGTTCCCGCGACGGCACCTGACAGTGTCTCCGTGCCGGCGCAGACCGCCCCCGGCCCTGACACGGTGTCAACCACCACCGAGGCCCCTGACGCCCCGGCCGTCCCGCAGCCGGTGGCCGAGGCGGCCCCCGCCGCGGAACCGGAGCCGACCGCGCCGGTCGCCCCGACCACGACCGCCGAGGCCCCCGAAGCCGTCACCGCCGAGCCCGAGGCGCAGGCCGCCGCGCCGGTCGCGGCCGAGCCGCAGACCCCGGTAGTGGCGCCTGTGCCGCCGGTCACCGCCGAGGCCGTGCCCGAGGCCGCCCCCACGCAGCCTGAGCAGCACACCCCGGCCGATGTGCCCGTCGTCCCCGCTCCCGTCGTTACCGCTCCCCAGCAGCCTGCCCAGGCAGCCGCGCCGGTCCCGGCCGAGGCCGCACAGCAGCCGGTCCCGGCCGAGGCCGCACAGCAGGAGCAGGTTCCCGCCACGGCCCCCGCCGAGCAGACGCCCGTCGTCGCCGTGCCCGAGCAGCAGGCCGCTCCCGTGGCGCCGGTCGCCGAGGCCACGCCGGAGGAGCCGACGGACGTCCACCGGCTGGCCGCCGAGAGCGAGCCGTCGGCCCAGCCGGTCCAGGCCGTCGCGGACGCCGCGCCCCAGGGTCCGGTCGTGCCGCCCGCCGCCGAGACGCCCGAGTCCGTGCCCGGTCAGCAGGACACGGCCCCCGTCGTCCCGGCGCCCGCCGAGCCCGTGCAGCAGGCCCCGGCAGAGGTGGCCACCCCGCCGGTCACCGCCGAAGCCGTGCCCGAGGCCGCCCCCGCGCAGCCCGAACCGCAGGCCCCCGCCGACGCGACCGACACCGAGGGCGCGCAGCGGACACCCGATCAGGACGGCGAGCCGGCCGGTCAGGCCGAGCCGACCCCTGCTGCCGGTGCCGACGCCGCCACCCCGGCCGAGACCCCGCACGCCGCTCCCGAAGGCGCCCCCGCGGCAGCGCCCGCCACCCCCGGACAGCAGGACTCGGCCGCAGTGCACCTCCCGACCACCCCGCAGACCGTCCCCGACCCGGCCGCGGAGGCCCCCGGGGCCCCCGAAGCCGTGCACCTCGAACTCGTACGGACCGAGCCGGAGCAGACCGAGGCCGCCCCGCAGGAGTCGGCCGCCGCCCTCGCTGAGGAGAGCGCCCCGGCCGAGGAGTCCGCCGGGGAAACCGTCCCCGCCGAGGAGAGCGCCCCGGCCGAGGAGCCCGCCGAGGAGCCCCTGCCCGCCGAGTCGGCGGGACCCGCCGCCGTCGGGTACGGCGACGCCGAGCGCGCCGCCGTGCACCGCGTGATGCGCGAGCGCCGCGACATCCGCAAGGGCTTCCGCACCGACCCCATCCCGCACGAGGTGCTGCTGCGCGTCCTGGAGGCCGCGCACACCGCGCCCAGCGTCGGGCACTCGCAGCCCTGGGACTTCGTCGTCATCCGTTCCGCCGAGACCCGGCAGACGATGCACGAGCTGGCGGCCCGGCAGCGCGACGCGTACGCGAAGTCGCTGCCGAAGGGGCGGGCCAAGCAGTTCAAGGAACTGAAGATCGAGGCGATCCTCGACACGCCCGTCAACATCGTCGTCACCGCCGACCCCACCCGCGGTGGCCGGCACACCCTCGGCCGGCACACCCAGCCGCAGATGGCCCCGTACTCCTCCGCGCTGGCCGTCGAGAACCTCTGGCTCGCCGCCCGCGCCGAAGGCCTCGGCGTCGGCTGGGTCAGCTTCTTCGACGAGCGCGAGATGGTCCGCGAACTGGGCCTGCCGGAGCACCTCGAGGTCGTCGCCTACCTCTGCGTCGGCTACGTCGACGAGTTCCCGGACGAGCCCGAGCTGATGCAGGCCGGCTGGTCCAAGCGACGGCCGCTGTCGTGGGTCGTGCACGAGGAGGAGTACGGCCGCCGTGCGCTGCCCGGCGAGGACCCGCACGACCTGCTCGCCGAGACCCTGCGCGGCATCCGCCCGCTCGACGCCAAGGCGCTCGGCGAGGCGTGGGAGCGGCAGAAGCGCATGACCAAGCCCTCCGGCGCGCTCGGCATGCTGGAGATCATCTCCGCGCAGCTGTGCGGTCTGTCCCGCAAGTGCCCGCCGCCCATCCCGGAGCCCGCGGCCGTCGCGATCTTCGCGGGTGACCACGGGGTGCACGCCCAGGGCGTCACCGCGTGGCCGCAGGAGGTCACCTCGCAGATGGTCGCCAACTTCCTGGGCGGCGGCGCCGTGTGCAACGCCTTCGCCAACCAGGTCGGCGCCGAGGTCTGCGTCGTCGACGTCGGCGTCGCGGGCGAACTGCCCAGCACCCCCGGCCTGCTGCCCCGCAAGATCCGCCCCGGCACCAACGACTTCACCACCGGCCCCGCGATGTCCCGCGAAGAGGCGCTGCGCGCCGTCGAGGTGGGCATCGAGACGGCCCGTGACCTGGTCGCCGCCGGCAACAAGGCGCTGCTCACGGGCGAGATGGGCATCGCCAACACCACCGTGTCGGCCGCCCTCATCTCCATCTACACCGAGGCCGACCCGGGCGAGATCACCGGTCGCGGCACCGGCATCAACGACGAGATGCACGCCCGCAAGATCGACGTCGTACGGCGCGCCCTGGAACTCCACCAGCCGGACCCCAAGGACCCGATCGGCGTCCTCGCGGCGGTCGGCGGGCTGGAGCACGCCGCGCTCGTCGGACTGATCCTGGGCGGCGCGTCGCTGCGCACCCCCGTGATCCTGGACGGCGTGAGCGCCGGAGCGGCCGCACTCGTGGCCCGCGCCATCGCCCCGGAGGCGCTCGCCGCGTGCATCGCGGGCCACCGCAGCGCCGAGCCCGGCCATGTCGCCGCGCTCACCAAGCTGGGCCTGCGCCCGCTGGTCGACCTCGACCTGCGCCTCGGCGAGGGCACGGGCGCGCTGCTGGCCCTCCCGGTGGTGCAGAGCGCCGCCCGCGCCATGCACGAAGTGGCGACGTTCGACTCGGCCGGGGTCGCCGAGAAGGGCTGACGCCACGGGGGCAGGCTGCTGCCCCTGCCGAGTACGTTCCCGGAACCGGGGCGCTGTCGCCCTCGATCGCCGGGCGGGCCCGAAGACCAGGCCCGCCCGGCGATCGAGGGCATCCGGCTCCGTCGGAGCCCGGGCACCCGGCACCGTAGGGTGTCCCCCAAGACTCTGACCAGCCATTCCGGAGGAGATCAGCACCCCCATGGCCGAGCACACCGAAGCCGCCGCCTACCCCGTCGGACTCCGCCTCGCCGGGCGTCGCGTCGTCGTCCTCGGCGCCGGACAGGTCGCCCAGCGCCGACTGCCCGCGCTGATCGCGGCGGGCGCCGACGTCCTGCTGATCTCCCCCTCCGCGACCCCGTCCGTCGAGGCGATGGCGGAGGCCGGGGAGCTGCGCTGGGAGCGCCGCCGCTACCGCGACGGCGACTTCGAGGGCGCCTGGTACGCCCTGATCTCCACCGACGACCCGGCCGCCAACGAAGCCGCCTCCGCCGAGGCCGAGGCCCGCCGGGTGTGGGCCGTGCGCAGCGACGACGCCGCGGCCGCCTCCGCCTGGACCCCGGCCACCGGCCGCAGCGAGGGCGTGACGGTCGCCGTACTCACCGGAGCGGACCCGCGCCGCTCGGCCGCCGTGCGCGACGCCGTCGTCGAGGGCCTGCGCGACGGCTCGCTGGCCGCGCCGCACTACCGCAGCCGCGCCGACCGACCCGCCGTCGCCCTCGTCGGCGGCGGCCCCGGCGACCCCGACCTGATCACCGTGCGCGGCCGCCGGCTGCTCGCCGAGGCCGACGTGGTCATCGCCGACCGGCTCGGCCCCCGCGACCTGCTCGACGAACTCCCGCCGCACGTCGAGGTGATCGACGCGGCGAAGATCCCGTACGGCCGCTTCATGGCCCAGGAGGCCATCAACAACGCCCTCATCGAGCACGCCAAGGCCGGCAAGGCCGTCGTCCGTCTCAAGGGCGGCGACCCGTACGTCTTCGGCCGCGGCATGGAAGAGGTCCAGGCGCTCGCCGAGCACGGCATCACCTGTACCGTCGTCCCCGGCATCTCCAGCTCGATCAGCGTCCCCGCCGCGGCCGGGATCCCCGTCACCCACCGCGGCGTGGCACACGAGTTCACGGTCGTCAGCGGGCACGTCAGACCCGACGACCCCCGGTCGCTGGCCGACTGGGAGGCGCTCGCCCGGCTGCGCGGCACCCTCGTCCTGCTGATGGCGGTGGAGAACATCGCCGCGATCGCCGAGACCCTCGTGGCGCACGGACGGTCGCCCGAGACCCCCGTCGCGGTGGTGCAGGAAGGCACGACCGCCGCCCAGCGCCGCGTCGACGCGACGCTCGCCACGGCGGGGGAGCGGGTCAAGGCCGAGGGGATACGCCCCCCCGCCGTCATCGTCATCGGCGACGTGGTGGCGGTCGGCCCGCCCGTCGACCGGTAGACCGGCCCCGCATCCCCCGTAGGCCCGACCAGGACAAGGCAGTATCACCCCGTGGCTGAACTCATCACCATCGACGACCCCGACGACCCGCGCCTGCACGACTACACCGGCCTGACCGACGTCGAGCTGCGCCGCCGCCGCGAACCGGCCGAAGGGCTCTTCATCGCCGAGGGCGAGAAGGTGATCCGCCGGGCCCGCGACGCGGGGTACGAGATGCGCTCGATGCTGCTGTCGGCCAAGTGGGTCGACGTCATGCGTGACGTCATCGAGGAGTCGACGGCCCCCGTCTACGCCGTGACCCCGGCCCTCGCCGAGCAGGTGACGGGCTATCACGTCCACCGGGGAGCGCTGGCCTCCCTGGAGCGCAAGCAACTGCCCCCGGCCGAGGAACTGCTGCGCGGCGCACGCCGCGTCGCCGTCCTGGAGTCGCTCGTCGACCACACCAACATCGGCGCGATCTTCCGCAGCGCCGCGGCCCTGGGCATGGACGCGGTCCTGCTCTCCCCGGACTGCGCCGACCCCCTCTACCGGCGGTCCGTGAAGGTCTCCATGGGCGCCGTCTTCTCCGTGCCCTACGCACGCCTGGACAGCTGGCCCCGCGACCTGGAGACCGTCCGCGAGGCCGGCTTCAGGCTCCTGGCCCTCACCCCGGACGAGAAGGCCACCCCCCTCGACACGGTCGCCCCGCACCGCCTGGACCGGGTCGCGCTGATGCTCGGCGCGGAGGGCGACGGCCTGTCCGCCCGCGCGCTGCGGGCGGCCGACGAATGGGTCCGCATCCCGATGGCCCACGGAGTCGACTCGCTCAACGTCGGCGCCGCGGCAGCCGTGTCGTTCTACGCCGTGGCCACGGGCCGCCCGCAGGACTGACCCCTGCGGGCTCCACGGGGTCAGCCGGTGGACGGTCCGGAAACGTTCGCCACCGCCGGGACCGGGGGCACGGCACCCTTGCTGTTCGCCGGCCCCTGACAGCCCTGCGCCGCCGCGATCCCCAGCGCGACCAGCAACGTCACCACGACGAAGACGATCAGCCGCTGCCGGAGCAACCGGGGGTCGGCCGGCCGCCGGGCACCCGGCCCCGTACGGCCGCCCGGCCGCGAACCGGTGCGAGGAGTCCGTGCCGCGCCGCTCGTCCCGCCCGTCCGTCGCGCACCGCTCGGGCGGGCCCCGCCCGGACGCGGCGCCTGCGGCCGGTTCGCCTCGGCGGGCCGGGACGGCGATTGCGGGCGCGGCGGCGGGGTGCTGCCGGGACGCCGCAGGGTGCGCTGCTCCGCGTACTCCGCGGCGCGCTGCCCGGACGGCCGCTCCGGCTCACGGCGCGGCGCCGGCGGGCGTCCGTCCGAGAGGCCCTGCGCCTCGCGCGCCGCGATCTCCTTGAGCCGCAGCGACAGCTGAAGCGTGCTCGGCCGGTCCTCGGGGTCCTTGGCCAGACAGGCGTGCACCAGCGGCGCCAGCGCGTCCGGCACGCCCATGAGCTGCGGTTCCTCGTGCACGACGCGGTAGAGCATGACCTCCGAACTGCCCTGGCCGAAGGGGGAGTCCGCGGTCGAGGCGTAGGCGAGGGTCGCGCCGAGGGCGAAGACGTCCGTCGCGGGCGTCACCGCGGCGCCCCGCACCTGCTCGGGCGCGAGGAAGCCGGGTGAGCCGACCGCCGTGCCGACGTGCGTCAGCGTGCTCGCCCCGGTCGCCCAGGCGATGCCGAAGTCGATGATCCGGGGGCCCTTGGGGGAGAGCAGGATGTTCGACGGCTTCAGATCGCGGTGCACCACCCCCGCGTCGTGCACCGCGAGCAGCCCCTCGGCCAACGCCGCCCCGATGGAGGCGGTCTGAGCCGCCGACAGCGGCCCTTCCTCGTTCACCTTGTCGTGCAGGGAGGGGCCCGGTACGTACTGCGTGGCGAACCACGGACGGTCCGCCTCCAGGTCCGCGGCGACCAGCCGCGCCGTGCAGCCGCCGCGGATCCGCCGCGCGGCCGACACCTCCCGCGCGAACCGCGAACGGAACTCCTGGTCCTCGGCCAGATCAGGCCGGATCACCTTCAGCGCCACCCGCTGCCCGCGCCGGTCGGAGCCGAGGTACACCACGCCCATGCCGCCGGCGCCCAGCCGGCGGTGAAGCCGGAACGAGCCGACGACACGCGGGTCCTCGCGCCGGAGCCGCATCATCGTCATCTTCATCCCCGCTGCCCGGTCCCGTCTGACGTGGCACAGCTTACGGATTGCCGGGCGGGCGCGCTGATAGGCCGCGCATGCGTCGGCGACCGGATTGTCAGTGCCCGGTGGGATCCTGACGGAGTGGGCACGGAGCGCCGGCAGCGGGGCCCCGGCCCGGGTGCGCGACCTCAAGAGGCCGTCGCGGAAGGGGGATTGAAGCCGTGAAGGGTGATCGGGTGGAGATAGTCGTGGACGCGGGGGACACGACACGGACGTACGAAGTGGTGGCCGGCAGGGCCGGCCGGAGGGTGGAGACGACGGTGCGCCGGGGCGTGGTGGAAGTGAGCGAAGTCACCCGGGGAGGCTCGGTCGTGCGTACGGCGCGCTTCATGGCCGGCCGGGTGCTCGCCCTGGTGGAGCACCCCGTGCCGAGGGCCGACGAGACGCCCTGACCCTGCCGGCCCCTGGGGGAAGACCCCAAGGCCCGGGCCCCGGTCTCCACCCAGGGGAGTAGCCCCGCGCGGTCCGGGTCATCCTCGGGGAGGCCCGTCAATGGGTACGAGGGCATGACGCCGGGATGTCGCCCGGCGCCTAGATTGGAATCGAGCGGCGGGCGGCAGCACTCGTCCCCCGAGGTCAGGCGCCCGCCGCTCTCGAAACGACAGGAGAGGGACGATGGCGGACAGTGCAGGACGCGCGGCCGACCGGTCGCAGGAGCACCGACTCGCGGGCGTCTTCGGCGACCGTCCGTCCGGCACCCGTCATCCCCTGGTCGCGGCGGCGATGGTGCTGCCGCTGGCGACCCTCCTCGCCGTGGTCTTCGGCGGCTGGGACGCCGTCGTCACCCAAGCGTCGTCCGTGGCCGGAATGCTGGGGCACTGAGAACGTGCCCCGGGCCCGGGAGAGCGGCCCGGGCCGGGGGCAGGCCGGCCGATAACCCCGTGGGGACGGGGGTGCGGCGGACGGCACGAATGGCCGGGCACCTGGGGAGGTGCCCGGCCATCGCGCGTCCGCATACACGGCATACGACGACAAAGGGCCGGAGCTCGAAAGCCCCGGCCCTCGGCCGATTCCTGTGCGCGATACTGGGATTGAACCAGTGACCTCTTCCGTGTCAGGGAAGCGCTCTCCCGCTGAGCTAATCGCGCGGGAGGGTCCGTGAAGACCCTGGTGGACGATACTGGGATTGAACCAGTGACCTCTTCCGTGTCAGGGAAGCGCTCTCCCGCTGAGCTAATCGTCCGGGATGTACTGCGTTTCCGCAGGTAGCGTGCGCGATACTGGGATTGAACCAGTGACCTCTTCCGTGTCAGGGAAGCGCTCTCCCGCTGAGCTAATCGCGCGGGAAGGTCTATGAAGACCCTGGTGGACGATACTGGGATTGAACCAGTGACCTCTTCCGTGTCAGGGAAGCGCTCTCCCGCTGAGCTAATCGTCCTTGGAGGTGGAGACGGGATTTGAACCCGTGTAGACGGCTTTGCAGGCCGTTGCCTCGCCTCTCGGCCACTCCACCAGGAGTGTGGGGGCCGGGAAGACCCCCATACATCGAGCGGACGACGAGACTCGAACTCGCGACATCCACCTTGGCAAGGTGGTGCTCTACCAGCTGAGCTACGTCCGCAGTGTCTGCCCGGTCCGCTTGCGCGTCCCGGCGACGTGTTGAACTCTAGCGGATTCCAGCGCCAGCTCAAATTCCGTTTCCCCAGCTTGCTGCGGTTTTCTTTCACCCTTCCGGCCACCGGCCGCCCCGAGACGTTCACGCCGACCGCCCCGGACGACCTCGCCATAGACTCGTTGACGTGCACGACCTCCCTCCCATGGCCCGCTTCGGCGGCCTCCTCGCCACCGACCTGCGCGACGTCACCAGTGATCCCGCCGCCCTGGACTCCACGGGCTGGTGGGCGGTGGTCGCGGACTTCGAGGGACGCCTCGTGTGCGCCCGCTTCGGCGACGTACGGCCCGACCCCGCCCCCGCGGTGGCCCCCGGCCGCTGGCGCGGGCCCGCCCCCGACGCCTGGACCAGCTCCCTGGACCGCGCCGCCTACACCGCGGGCGTACGACGCATCCGCGAGCACATAGCGGCCGGCGAGGTCTACCAGGCCAACCTCTGCCGCGTGATGAGCGCACCACTGCCCGATCCCGGGGCGGCCGATGTCGACGCCCTGACCGCGCTGCTCGCCCACGGCAACCCCGCCCCCTACGCGGGAACGGTCCGCCTGCCCGCCCACGGCGTGGAGGTCGCCACCGCCTCGCCCGAGCTGTACCTGCGCCGCACCGGCCGGACCGTGACGTCCGGGCCGATCAAGGGAACCGGCCGCACCGCCGAGGACCTGCTGGAGAAGGACCACGCCGAGAACGTCATGATCGTGGACCTGGTCCGCAACGACCTCGGACGGGTCTGCGCCACCGGCTCGGTGACCGTTCCCGAACTCTGCGCGATCGAAGCCCACCCCGGGCTCGTCCACCTCGTCTCCACCGTGCGCGGGGAGCTGCCCGCGGACCCCCGCGGCGGCGGGGCCGGCTGGACGGAGCTGCTCGCCGCGACCTTCCCGCCCGGGTCCGTCACCGGCGCCCCCAAGGCCAGCGCCCTGCGCATCATCGAGGCCCTGGAGACCGCGCCCCGCGGCCCGTACTGCGGCGGCATCGGCTGGGTCGACGCCGACCGGGGCACCGGCGAGCTGGCCGTCGGCATCCGCACCTTCTGGATCGACCGGCAGGCCACCGGCGGCCCGGCCCTGCGCTTCGGCACCGGCGCCGGCATCACCTGGGGCTCCGACCCCGAGCGCGAGTGGGCCGAGACGGAGCTCAAGGCGGCCCGGCTGCTCGCGATAGCGTCGGGAACCCATCAGCCGCTCGGAGGGACACCACGGTGACGATCTGGCTCGACGGAGCGCTGCGTGACGCGGACAGCGCCCACGTCTCGGTATTCGACCACGGGCTGACGGTCGGCGACGGCGTCTTCGAGACGCTCAAGACCGTCCACGGCCGGCCCTTCGCCCTCACCCGGCACCTCGCCCGGCTCGCCACCTCCGCCCGCGGCCTCGGCCTGCCCGAGCCCGACCTCGACGAGGTCCGCCGGGCCTGCGCGGAGGTCCTCGGCGCCAACCCCGTGCCGCTCGGCCGGCTGCGCATCACCTACACCGGCGGACTCTCCCCGCTCGGCTCGGACCGCGGCACCACCGCGCCCACGCTCGTCGTCGCCGTCGGCGAGACCACCCGGCGCCCCGACACCACGGCCGCCGTCACCGTGCCCTGGACCCGCAACGAACGCGGTGCCCTCGCCGGACTCAAGTCCACCTCGTACGCCGAGAACGTCGTCGCGCTCGCCCGGGCCCGTGAACACGGCGCCTCCGAGGCGCTGTTCGCCAACACCGTCGGCGCGCTCTGCGAGGGCACCGGCTCCAACGTCTTCGTCGTCCTCGACGGGCAGCTGCACACCCCGCCCGTCGCCTCCGGCTGTCTGCCCGGCATCACCCGGGCCCTCGTCGTCGAGTGGACCGGGGCCAGGGAGACCGACCTGCCGCTCGACATCCTGGACCGCGCCGAGGAGGTCTTCCTGACCTCCACCCTCCGCGACGTCCAAGCCGTGCGCATGCTCGACGGCCGTGAACTGCCCGACGCGCCGGGCCCGGTGACCGCGAAGGCCATGCGGATCTTCGACGAGCACGCGAGCGCGGACCTCGATCCGTAAATCCCGTGACGCGACGCCGCCGGGCCGGTACAACACCAACGTGACCACCACCCTGCGGCCCACCGCACCCGAACAGCGCACCGGCGACGGAGGCCGCTCCCGCTGTTACGAGATCTGCGTCAACAGCCGGCCCGTCGGCCGCGTCGAGCTGACCACGGACCGTCGCTTCGGCCCCCGCGTCGGCAGGATCGCCCACCTCGCCGTGGACGAACGCGACCGGCACCGCGGCCGCGCCACCGTCGCCGCCCTCGCCGCCGAGGAAGTGCTGCGCGGCTGGGGCTGCGAGCGCGTCGAGGTGTCCATAGAGGCCGATGCCGAGGTGGCCCTGGGCCTCGCCGGTGCCCTCGGCTACGTCGAGCGCAACCGCAACATGGCCAAGCCCCTGACCGACGCTCCCCGGCTGCCCGAAGGCGCGGAGGGGCGGCCGATGACCGAGGCCGAGTTCGCCGTCTGGCAGGAGCGGGCCAAGGCCGCGTACGCCCAGGACTGGATCAGCCGCGGCGTCCCCGCCGACCAGGCGCACGCCAAGGCCGAGGCCGACCACGCCGGCGCGCTGCCCGCGGGCCTCGCCACCCCCGGCACGCTGATCAGCGTCCTCACCCACCACGGCACCACCGTCGGCACCCTCTGGATCACCCTCCGGGAGGGCGGCCCGGACGAGCCGGGCGCGTACGTCTACGACGTCGAGACCGCCGAGGAACACCGGGGCCGGGGGCACGGACGGTCACTGATGCAGCTGGCGGAGACGCAGTCCCTGGCGGCCGGTGCCCGCCTCCTCGGCCTCAACGTCTTCGCGAACAACACTCCGGCGCTGCGCCTGTACGAGTCGCTGGGCTACCGGCCGACCGTCTTCCACCTGTACAAGGCGCTGCTCTAACCCAGCAGCCGGTCCACGATCTCCTCGATGCGCTCCCGCAGCCCCTCCTGGCTCTGACCGCCGTCCAGCCGCTGACCGTCGATGACGTACGTGGGCGTGCCCGTCACCCCGATCGCCTTGCCCTCGGCCTGGTCCGCGTCGACGATCAGCAGGTGCCGCCCGTCGATGAGCGCGGTGTCGACTTCCTCGGCGTCCAGGCCCAGCTCCTCCGCCACCGTCACGAGCAGCTTCTCGCCCCGCTCGCCCAGCTCCTCGGCCCGCGCCAGCACGGCCTCGACGTACGGCCAGGCCTGGCCCTGATCGGCGGCCTCCTCGGCGGCCTGCGCGGCCGCGTAGGCGTGCTTGTGCTTCTCCAGCGGGAAGTGCCGCAGCCGGATCTCCAGGCGGTCGCCGTAGCGGGCACGCAGCGCGTGGAGGTCGTCCAGGGCCTTGCGGCAGTCGGGGCACTGCAGCTCGCACCAGACATCGAGGACGGGGCGGACGGGGCGGGTGGTGCGGTCGGTGTCGGCATCGCTCATGGGGCCAGTCTTCCAGCCCGCGCCCTCCCGGTCGGCCTCCGGCCCGGCCCCGAGGCCGGGCCCCCTCGGCCCTGAGGAGGAGAGCGCCCCTGCCCAACCCCTAGATCCCCCCGATCCCGGCCCCGATCCTGGCCCGCCTCGCACCGACCGGTGCAGGATGGACAGGAGGAGCCCCACGGCTGGAGGACCGGATGTTGATCTCGACCGTCTGCGCCGCGGTGTCAGCGGCCGGCCTGGGCATCGCCCTGCTGACGGCTTACCGCAAGCGTTTTCTCGCCGCGACCCGCATCGCGGCCTATGCCCTGATACCCGTCGGCCTGGTCATGACCGGCATCATCGACTGGGTCACGGACCTGGTCCTCAAGCCCAGTGTCTGGGCGGGCTTCGGCGTGCTCGCGCTCTCCGTCGCACTGTTCATGATCACCAGGGCGGTGGAGCGCCGCGGCGGCACCACGGGCACCCGCAAGGAGCGCCGGGCGGCCGCCGCCGAGCGGCCCGAGGCCGTGGCCCCCGCTGCCGCCGCACCCTCCCTGGGTCCCGGCCGTACCGCGCGGGCACCCAAGGCCAAGGCCAAGGGCAAGCCGGGGGCGGGCGGCGACGACTTCTCCGACATCGAGGCCATCCTGAAGAAGCACGGAATCTGATGAACTGACGTGCCGCGGAGGCGCATTGGTAAGATCACCGCCTCCGGCTACGCCATGATCAGGCGGAGATGAACGATGAACCCGCCGAGCTGACCGAGGAGCCGCGCGGATGTCTTTTCGCGCTCTCCCAACCGCCGCTGATGTTGTTTCTCGCCTTCGTCGGCACCCTGATCTTCCTGACCGGCCTGCACGATCTGTACCGCTGGTGACCCGCCGCACCGCCCCCGCGGCCCCGGCGGCCGCGCGGGTCTCAGTCCGCCGCTTCCTTGCGGCGCGCCCGGTACGCGGCGACATGGAGCCGGTTGCCGCAGGTCCGCCCGTCGCAGTAGCGGCGCGACCGGTTACGGGAGAGGTCCACGAAGGCCCGCCCGCAGTCGGGCGCCTCACAGCGCCGCAGCCGCTCCCGCTCACCCGCCACGACGAGGAACGCGAGCGCCATCCCGCCGTCGGCCGCGAGGTGCTCGGCGACCGAGGCGCCGGGCGCGAAGTAATGCACATGCCAGTCATAGCCGTCGTGATCCGTCAGCCGCGGTGTGGTCCCGGCCTCGGCCACCAGCGCGTTCAGCAGCTCCGCCGCCTTCCGCGCGTCGCCGGCTGCGAACACCTGAGCGAATCGGTCCCGCACGGCCCGTACGGCCGCCAGGTCCCGCTCGCCCAGCGCGCCGACATCGCTCAGGTCCGTGCTCTCGACGAACCGGCGCAACGCCGCCAGATCCGTCAGTCCGTCGCCCGCCGGGCCGTCGGGCCCCTCCGGGGCGGTGTTCAGCAGCTCGACGACGGCGTTGAGCGCGCACCGGGTGTCGTGGTTGATCAGCACGGGCGTTCGCTCCCTGGCCTGCCGGGGACAGACGGCATCTGTTCGATTGCGGGCCGACTCTAGCGGCTCCCCACGCGACGGCGCCGTCGCGCGCGGTGGATCCGCGGCGACGGCGCCGTGCACATGCCGTATGCGAGGGTGCGCACCCCGCCTCCCCGAGTGGGCGGGTGCGCGTCGGGCCGGATTCCTCCCTGACTCAGCTCTCGGCCAGGATGTGGGACAGCTCCGTATCCAGGTCGAAGTGCCGGTGCTCGGTGCCCGGCGGGACGGCGGCGTCGGTCCGCTTCAGGAACGACTCCAGGGCTCGCGCCGGGGCCTCCAGCAGGGCTTCCCCCTCCGGAGAGCTCAGCGCGATGCAGACGACGCCCTGACCGTGGCTGCGGGACGGCCAGACACGGACGTCGCCGGTGCCGGTGGGACGATGCAGCCCTTCGGCGAGCAGATCTCGCGCGAAGACCCATTCGACCGTCTCTTCGGCTCCGGTGTGGAAGGTGGCGTGCACGGCATACGGATCGGCCGTGTCGTAACGCAGCCCTGCGGGTACAGGCAGTGAGGACTCGCTCGACACGACGAGGCGCAGGTGCAGCTCGCAGCTGACCGTGGTGTTCATAAGCGCCAGGGCCTTTCGCTCAGTGTGCGCTCGGGGATTCGCACGTCGGCGAAATCGACATGCCACCTACGGTGCCGTTGTAAACCCCTCTGACCGTTTTGAGGCTCTTCGGATACCTCGGACGGCGGTGTTGTTCCGTCGCTTGTACCGCCATACCGGTGAGCACTTCCCGGTCGGGTACGTTGGACCCCATGAACGCGGAGAGTGACGAGCGGCCAGCGGCGGCCGCGGCGGGGGACAGCGCCAAAACCGAGCCGCCTCTCGGCTCGAAGGCGCCGCACTTCATCAAGCGGTCCCGGCCCCTGCACGTGAGCTGGCAGGTCGGCGTCTTCATCGTCGGCCTCGCCGTCGTCGTCGCCGGCATCATCATGCTGCCCCTGCCCGGCCCCGGCTGGCTGGTGATCTTCGGCGGCATGGCCATCTGGGCCACCGAATTCGTCTGGGCCCAGCTCGTGCTGCGCTGGACCAAGCGCAAGGTCACCGAGGCCGCCCAGCGCGCCCTCGACCCCAAGGTGCGCCGCCGCAACATCATCCTCACCACCGTCGGCCTCGTGATCATCGCGGTGCTCGTCGGCGTCTACGTGTGGAAGTTCGGCATGGAGCTGCCGTGGAAGGTCCGCGACTGATTCCCGCCCGCCCCGGCACAGGGTGGCCGCCATGGTCCAAGGCACCGTCTGACATGCGGTAATGTTTGCGGTGCGCCCGGGCGATTAGCTCAGCGGGAGAGCGCTTCGTTCACACCGAAGAGGTCACTGGTTCGATCCCAGTATCGCCCACATCGGACCGAGGGTCCGCGAGGTTAACCCCTTGCGGACCCTCGGTTTTTTGGTGTCCGCTGACCCCCATGCCCCGCAGCCGCCACACCTTCCGCTTCCGCAGTGACTGGACCCTGCCCGCCCCGCCGGATGCCGTCTACGCCGCCCTGGAGGCCGTGGAGAGCTACCCCGCCTGGTGGCCCCAGGTCCGGGACGTGCACACCCTCGACGGGACCAGCGGCACCGCACGCTTCCGCTCCCTCCTGCCGTACGACCTCACCGTCACCGCCCGCGAACGACGCCGCGACCCGGCCGCCCGGATCCTCGAGATCACCATGACCGGCGACCTCGAGGGATGGGTCCGCTGGACCGTGCAGCCTCACGGCGCCACGGGCAGCCACGTCCGCTTCGAGCAGGAGGTCGAGGCCCGCAGCCCCCTCATGCGGCGCTTGGCGCTGCCCGCCCGCCCGCTCTTCGTCGCCAACCACGCGTGGATGATGCGCGCCGGACGACGCGGACTGCGCGCGCACCTGGAGCGCCGGGCGGGGGAGATTTGATGGAGAGCCGCCACGGGCTGTATTGTTCACTGCGTTGCCGGGGGAAACGCCGGGAACGCACTCGGGCGATTAGCTCAGTGGGAGAGCGCTTCGTTCACACCGAAGAGGTCACTGGTTCGAACCCAGTATCGCCCACCCGAGAAGGCCGGTACGTCAAATGACGGACCGGCCTTGTGCGTTGTGCGCAGCGGCCGTCGCAGCGACCGCCGGCGGACCGCCCGCCTGAGGGCCTCACGCCGCGGCGGGCACATCCGGCCGCAGCGGCCAGGCCGGGTCGCACACCTCCTCCGAGCCGTTGCGCGCGAACCACGCCTGAAGGCCACGGGCCTGCGCCGAGTGCCACACCGCCTGCCGCGTGTGCAGCTCCGCCGGGCTCAGCCGCTCCAGCCGCGCCGAGAACCGGCGCCCCACCGCCCGCACCACCTCCAGCGCCGCCGTGGCATCCGCCGCCGCGTCATGGGCGCCCGTCAGCTCCACGCCGTACTGCGCACACAGATCCGTCAGCGTGCGGCGCCCCTTGCGGTACCGGTCCAGATGCTTGTCGAGCACCCAGGGATCCAGCACGCACAACGGCGTGACCCCCAGATACTCCGACAGCGGCGTCGCCCGGTGCCGCCGCAACTCGCGGTCCAGCAGCGTCAGATCGAACGGCGCGTTCATCACGACCAGCGGCACCCCCCGCGCCGACTGCCGCGCGAGCGCCCGCGCCACCTCCTCCATCACCGGAGCCGGCCAGCGCCCGTTCCGCTGGAGGTACTCATCCGTCAGACCGTGTATCGCCGTCGCCCCCTCGGGCACCGGCACCCCCGGATCCACCAGCCAACTGGTGACGATCGGCGCGGCCCCCGACTGCGACTGCAGCACGAGAGCCGCCGACACTATCCGGTCATTCTCGACATCGACCCCCGTGGTCTCGGTGTCGAAGGCGGCGAGCGGTCCCTCGAACCAGCACGACATGTCCACAACTCCTCGCGCTTGACCGGCAATTGGCGTGTTCTCCTCCTTGCCAGGTGATACCCGGCCACCCCCGGATGCGAACCGTCCCTGTTTGCAACGGAGTTCATACGGTGACAACACAGATGTACGGAACCGTTGGACCGGTGCAGCCCGGAAGGTATTTCGGACATGACCCTCGCGCAGCCCGACCCGGCCCTGCCGGCGAGCGGCCTGCTGCCCGACCGGATCCCCCCGCCGCGCGGGACGCTCGCCACCACCGCCTGCATGGAGACCCTCCAGGTCGGCTATCTGCACGCCGTCGCGGCAGCCGCCGGCTGCTCACTCGCCCAGCCCTTTCCCGACTACGGCATCGACTGGCACGTCAGCCACAGCACCCCCCGCCACGCCGTCGACGACGAGGTGACCATCAAGGTGCAGCTCAAATGCACCTACCAGCTCGCCCCCCGCCCACCCGGGCCGACCTTCTCCTTCACCCTCGACAACGACCACCTGGCCAAGCTCGCCCGCACCCCCGTGTCGGTGCACAAGATCCTCGTCGTGATGATCGTGCCCCGGGCCCGGGACGATTGGCTGCGGGCCGGCCACGACCGCCTCGAACTACGCCACTGCTGCTACTGGACCAACCTGGCCGGCCATCCCGTGACGGGCAGGCGCAGAACCACAGTGCGGATCCCGACCACGCGCGTCTTCGACGACCGCGCGCTCTGCGAGATCATGACGCGGGTCGGGGCGGGAGGGAGACCCTGATGCACCGACCGGCCGACGGCCCCCTACGACACCCCGCCCGGGAGCGGGTCGATCCCTTCGTCCTCGGCGCCCTCCTGGCCCGCCACGGCTGGCGCCGCCGCGGCGGAGAAGCGGGCCGCTACGGCCGCTGGACCCCACCCGACGGCACCGGCACCAGCCTCCTCGTCCCCGAGAGCCCCGCCTTCCCCGACAGCGCCGACCTGCTCGCCGAAGCCCTCACCGCCCTCGAACGGAGCCCCGTCCCCTCCGCCCGCGACGTCCTCGTCTCCCTGCGCACGCCCAGCGACGAGGTCCGCTGGCGCCGCGAGGTCGCCGAACCCGCCGCCCCCGCCGCCGCCTGGACCGCGCAGGAACGGCTCCGGGCCGGGGCCCGCGCCATGCTGCTCGCCGGAGCGCTCGCGGCCCACGGGCACGCGGGCCACCACGGCGCGCGCCGCCGCAGGCAGGCCGAGACCGCCCTGGACCCGCTGCTGGTGGGCCCCGCCCCGGGCGGCCGTGAACTGACGGTCTTCCTGCCGGTCGGGACACCGGGCCCCGCGGGCCCGGACGCCATCGGCGGCCGCCGGGTCGCCACGGCCCTGTTACGGGCCCTGCAGGCGACCCGGGACGCCACCGACTACCAGCGGGCGACCGGCAGGACCGAGGCGTTCGACGCGGCGCCGGAGGCGGGCGTGTGCCGCGAGCTGACCGAGGCGATCACCGCGCTGGTCCGCGGCTCGCAAGGCATCCGCGTCACCCTCGACTGGGCGCCGGCCGTCCCCCCGCCCCAGGGGTTCGCAGCCCGGCCCGAGCCGGTGGAGTTCTCCCCGGGCGACCTCCCCGCCCTCCGGGCCGCCGGGGCCCGGTACGTACGCGACGAGCCCTCCGTACCCGTGCGGCTCACCGGCACCGTCGTGCGGATGCGACGCGAGGCGCCGGGCGGGACCGGAGTGGTACGTCTGCGCGTGCTCGCCGGCGCGGACGTGGCACAGGTGCGGGTGGCGCTCGACGAGGACGACTACCGGATCGCCGGCCACGCCCACCTCGTAGGACTCCCGCTGCGCGTCAGCGGACGGCTGGAGAGCCGGGGCGGCTTCCGCCGGCTGACCGGGGCGAGCGACGTCGTACCGGTACACGTCGACGAGGCGGAGCGGGACCGCCTGCTGAAGTCCCTCCACGTCGCCTCCTTCGAGGAGACGCGCGACGACTGACGTCTGCCCGGCGGTCTTCCGACCGTGGTTCGTCGTGCCGGCTGCGGGCGCGACACCGCTGCGCAGCGGTGTCGCGCCCGGCCACTGCCCGCGCGGCAGCGGCACCCGGACCGGGTGAGCGTGCGCGCAGCGCAACCGTTTCGCGACCAGGGTGCCCGGCTCGGTACGATTCAGGCGCGCAGCGTTCGCTGTCGCGCCCCGTGAGTCAGGAGAGACCGGTGTCAGACGTCCGTGTGATCATCCAACGCGATTCCGAGCGGGAAGAGCGCGTGGTGACGACGGGCACTACGGCCGCCGACCTGTTCGCCGGAGAGCGCACCATCGTCGCCGCCCGTGTCGCGGGCGAGCTGAAGGACCTCGCGTACGCGGTCGCCGACGGCGACGAGGTCGAGCCCGTCGAGATCTCCTCCGAGGACGGCCTCAACATCCTGCGCCACTCGACGGCGCACGTCATGGCCCAGGCCGTGCAGGAGCTCTTCCCCGAGGCCAAGCTGGGCATCGGCCCGCCGGTCAAGGACGGCTTCTACTACGACTTCGACGTCGAGAAGCCCTTCCACCCCGATGACCTCAAGGCCATCGAGAAGAAGATGCAGGAGATCCAGAAGCGGGGCCAGAAGTTCTCCCGCCGTGTGGTGACCGACGAGGCCGCCCGCGAGGAGCTCGCCGACGAGCCCTACAAGCTGGAGCTGATCGGCCTCAAGGGCTCCGCCTCGCACGAGGACGGCGCGGACGTCGAGGTGGGCGCCGGCGAGCTCACCATCTACGACAACCTGGACCCGAAGACCGGCGAGACGTGCTGGAGCGACCTCTGCCGCGGCCCGCACCTGCCGACCACCCGGTTCATCCCGGCGTTCAAGCTCATGCGCAACGCGGCGGCCTACTGGCGCGGCAGCGAGAAGAACCCCATGTTGCAGCGCATCTACGGCACCGCGTGGCCGACGAAGGACGAGCTGAAGGCGCACCTGGAGTTCCTCGCCGAGGCCGAGAAGCGCGACCACCGCAGGCTCGGTTCCGAGCTGGACCTCTTCTCCATCCCGGATGAGATCGGCTCGGGTCTCGCGGTCTTCCACCCGCGCGGCGGCATCATCCGCCGGGTGATGGAGGACTACTCGCGCCGCAAGCACGAGGAGAACGGCTACGAGTTCGTCTACACCCCGCACGCCACCAAGGGCGCGCTCTTCGAGAAGAGCGGCCACCTGGACTGGTACGCCGACGGCATGTACCCCCCCATGCAGCTCGACGCGGGCACGGACTACTACCTCAAGCCCATGAACTGCCCGATGCACAACCTGATCTTCGATGCGCGCGGGCGTTCGTACCGTGAGCTGCCGCTGCGTCTGTTCGAGTTCGGGACCGTGTACCGCTACGAGAAGTCGGGTGTGGTCCACGGCCTGACCCGCGCCCGTGGCTTCACGCAGGACGACGCGCACATCTACTGCACCCGCGAGCAGATGGCGGAGGAGCTCGACACGACGCTGACCTTCGTCCTGGACCTGCTCCGCGACTACGGTCTGACCGACTTCTACCTGGAGCTGTCCACCAAGGACGAGACCAAGTTCGTCGGCTCCGACGAGAACTGGACCGAGGCCACCGAGACCCTGCGCAAGGTCGCGGAGAAGCAGGGCCTGGAGCTCGTCATGGACCCGGGCGGCGCTGCCTTCTACGGCCCGAAGATCTCGGTGCAGGCCAAGGACGCGATTGGCCGTACGTGGCAGATGTCGACCATCCAGCTCGACTTCAACCTCCCGCAGAGGTTCGATCTCGAGTACACGGCGGCCGATGGCACCAAGCAGCAGCCGGTCATGATCCACCGTGCGCTGTTCGGCAGCATCGAAAGGTTCTTCGCCGTTCTGCTGGAGCACTACGCGGGCGCGTTCCCGGCGTGGCTGGCTCCGGTGCAGGCGGTCGGCATCCCGATCGGTGACGGGCACGTCGAGTACCTGCAGGAGTTCGCCGCCGAGGCGAAGAAGAAGGGTCTGCGGGTCGAGGTCGACGCCTCCTCGGACCGGATGCAGAAGAAGATCCGAAACGCTCAGAAGTCCAAGGTGCCTTTCATGATCATCGTCGGTGACGAGGACATGGCCGCGGGTACGGTGTCCTTCCGCTACCGGGACGGGTCGCAGGAGAACGGGATTCCCCGTGCCGAGGCGATCGCGAAGCTCGTTGATGTCGTAGAGCGTCGCGTCCAGGTGTGACGCGTTCCCCGCGCAGGCGGGGGTGAGCCGCGCTCCGGTAGTTTGAAGTCCAGCTGGATTGTGTTCTCCGCGACCGGCGGGGTGAGAGGGGCGGCCCATCAGGGCCGCCCCTCGGCGCATCTTCGCCCGCCCGGGGAATATGCTGCTCAACATGACGACTGAGCCGGAACAGCAGATCGGAGTCGGGACGCCGGACGCGTTCCAGCGCCTGTGGACGCCCCACCGGATGGCGTACATCCAGGGTGAGAACAAGCCGACCGGCCCCGGTGCCGACGACGGCTGTCCGTTCTGCTCGATTCCCGAGAAGAGCGACGAGGACGGGCTGATCATCGCCCGAGGTGAGCGCGTGTACGCGGTGCTCAACCTCTATCCGTACAACGGCGGGCACCTCATGGTCGTCCCCTTCCGGCACATCGCCGATTACACGGAGCTCGACGACGCCGAGACCCTGGAGCTCGCGGAGTTCACCAAGCGGGCCATGGCCGCCCTGCGGGCCGCCTCCGGGGCGCACGGGTTCAACATCGGCATGAACCAGGGCAGCGTGGCCGGCGCCGGCATTGCCGCCCACCTGCACCAGCACATCGTGCCGCGCTGGGGCGGGGACACCAATTTCCTGCCCGTCATCGGCCACACCAAGGTGCTGCCCCAACTGCTCGCCGACACGCGGAAGATGCTCGCCGACGTCTGGCCGACCGTCTGACCTCGCCGTATAGCCGTAAGACGAGGACACGCCTCAGTTAAAACGGGCAAATCGCCCCAATTGTTTATAAAGAAGCTCTAATGGTGCGGTGACCTTCCTTCACCGCCGCACGGTGCTGCGCGCGGCCGCGCGCGGTGCCCTCGCCGGGGCCGCGGGGGCGGCCGCCGCGGGCTGCGCGGGGCACGACGGGACCGCCGGCGGTGGCGCGGCGGCCAGGAGCCCGGCGGCGTCGACGTCGGCCGGGGCGTCCAAGAAGCCCGTCGCGCCCAGGCCGCTCGTGCTGCCCGCGCTTCCGGCCGGGCTGCCCGCCCAGATCGAGCACGGTCCGCGCACCGGCAACGCGGTGGCCCTCACCTTCCACGGCCGGGGCGATCCGAAGATGGCCACGGACATGCTGGCGGCGGCCGAACGGGCCAAGGCGCGGCTGACGGTGCTGGCCGTCGGTGACTGGCTGGACGCGCAGCCGCGGATGGCGCGCCGGGTGCTCGACGGCGGGCACGAGCTGGGCAATCACACCATGCGCCATCTGGACATCTCCACGATGAGCGCCCCGGCGGCCGCCGCCGAGATCCGTGAGTGCGCCGAGCGGTTGCGGCGGCTCACGGGCGGGATCGGCCGCTGGTTCCGGCCGTCGCGCGCGCGGCACGCCACCGATCAGGTGGCCCGGCTCGCACGCGAGGCCGGATACCCGCACGTCCTGTCGTACGACGTGGACTCCCTGGACTTCACCGACCCGGGCGCGGAGGCGGTCCGGCGTACCGTGTTGGGCGCGGTGCGGCCCGGGTCGGTCGTGAGTCTGCACTTCGGGCACGCCGGCACGGTCGCCGCGCTGCCCGCGATCCTCGACGGCTTGCACCGCCGCGGTCTGCGCGCGGTGACGACTACGGAGCTGCTGACCCGATGATCCTCCTCTCGCACCACCGTTCCCGCCCCCGCCCGCGGGGGGCCCGCCGGGCCGCGCTGTTGGCGGCCGCCTGTGCGCTGCTGGCCGCCGGCTGCGGTGGCACCGCCTCGAACGACGCGGCGGACCAAGGCTCGCACCGGGGCGCGCACCATCAGAAGGTGGCCGCGCCACCGGGGCTGCCCGGCATGCCTCCGGTGCTCGACCCGAACGACCTCTACGCGGCGGACCGGCCGAACGCCCTGTCTCCCGTGGTGAAGAACTTCCCGTCGCGGGTGTACGTGCCCAATACCGAGTCCGACACGGTCAGTGTCATCGACCCGGAGACGTACAAGGTCATCGAGACGATCCCGGTCGGTGTGCAGCCACAGCACGTGGTGCCGTCGTGGGACCTGAAGACGCTGTGGGTCAACAACAACCGCGGGCACACCCTTACGCCCATCGATCCGGCCACCGGCGAGGTGGGGAAGGCCGTCGAGGTCCACGACCCGTACAACCTCTACTTCACGCCGGACGGCAAGTACGCGGTGGTGATGGCGTCGATGGACCGGGAGTTGGTCTTCCGCGACGCGCACACGATGGAGCGGAAGCGGACGGAGCCGGTGACGTGTGCGGGGGTCAATCACGCGGACTTCTCGCCGGACGGGAGGTACTTCGTCGTCTCGTGCGAGTTCTCCGGTGAGCTGCTCAAGGTCGACACGGCGAAGATGAAGGTCATCGGTCAGCAGAAGCTGCCGTTCAAGGGCGCGATGCCGCAGGACGTGAAGATCTCCTCGGACGGCAAGACCTGGTACATCGCCGACATGATGGCCGACGGCGTCTGGGTGCTGAACGGCGACAAGTTCACCAAGCCCTGGCTGATGCCGACGGGCAAGGGCGCGCACGGGCTCTATGTGAGCCGGGACTCGAAGTCGATGTACATCTCCAACCGGGGCGAGGGCTCGGTCTCGGTGCTGGACCTGCCGAGCCGCAAGCTGGTGAAGAAGTGGGAGCTGCCGGACGGCGGCAGCCCGGACATGGGCGGGGTGTCGGCGGACGGCAAGGAGCTGTGGCTGTCCGGCCGCTACGACTCCGAGGTGTATGTGATCGACACCCGGGACGGGCACCAGATCGCCCGGATCCCGGTGGGTGCCGGGCCGCACGGGCTTGCCGTCTACCCCCAGCCGGGCCGCTACTCGCTGGGCCACACCGGCATCTTCCGCTGAGGGACTCCCGGGCCGTGCAGGGCCCCTGACGCATAGTGAGGCCCCGGGGCGCCCATCAGGTCCCGGGGCCTCACCCATGCGGTGTCAGGGTGCGGATCAGGCGTTGTACACGTCCGCCTGAGTGGGCTTCACATCCTGGATGGCGACGCTGAGCGAGCCGGCGCGCTTGCCGAAGTGCTCGGTGTCCACGCCGTTCTCCTTCAGCACGCGCAGGGCGGCCTCGTGGACCACCCGCAGGACGGGGGTGGCGGCGCGCAGCGCGTCGTCGGCCATGAAGCGGTGCCGCCAGGGCTTGTCGGCCCAGGCGTGGCGGAGACCGAAGGGCTCGGGGAGGACGAGCTTGCCGCCCCAGTACTCCAGCAGGGGCGGGTACCAGGTGAGGGGGGCTCGGGCGGCGAGCCGCACGACCTCGCGGGGGGCGACGACGGGCAGGGTCACGGTCCGGGTCTCCCAGAACTTGAGACCCTTCTTGAAGGTCTTGGTGCGGTTCTTGGGCTTGCCGTTGAACACGGAGTGGGTGGGGCCGAGGGCGTGGCCGGTGACCTCGATGCGCAGCGTCTTGTGCAGCACGGTGACGGTGATCAGGAGGGTGATGACCAGCTGGCCGTCCCAGAGGACGAACTGGACGCCCAGGTAGTGGCGGTCGCCGCTGCCGAACTGCTGCTCGTTGCAGATCTTCTGGAGCTCCGCGCCGCGTATCTGGAAGGCGCCTTCGGTCCCTTCGGGCCGGGAGACGGCGGTCGCGCCCTCGCCGATGGGGGAGACCACCCAGTGCTCGACGAAGGGCGGGGTGAAGCCGCCGGTGTGGACGGGGCTGCGCTCGAGGAGGCGCAGCTGGTCGTGGATGGCGCGGATGACGTCCCAGCTGCGGAAGGGGTTGATTTCCTTGTCGGGGTCGAGGGGGATGAGCTCCTCGGCGAGCTGCCAGCTGCCCCAGCGGGTGCCCATGCCGAGTATGCCCTTGGGGCCGGCGTAGAAGACGATGTTGCTCCGCTGGTCGGCGCTGAGCCTCTCCAGGCTCTGGCGCAGTCGCTCGGCGGCGGTCTCGCCGGGGCTCTGGGGGACGGCTTCGGGGATCTTCGCGGCGACGCCACCGCCGCCGAGCAGCCCGGTCCAGGCGCTACGGAGGTCCTTGGCGGTGCGCTCGCAGATGCGCTTGGCCCACAGGCCGCCGATGACGGGGGCGATGACCATGGCCCGGACGTAGATGCTCCAGAAGCCGTGGACGGGCAGTTTGACCAGGAAGATGACGGCGATGACGCCGAGGACGGTCAGCAGGAGGGTGCTGAGGGCCCCGGCGCGCTTGTTCTGCGCTCCGGCGAGCATGCGGCGGAGCTGGAAGACGCCGAGCCAGAGCAGGACGCCGGGCAGGAAGAGCAGCCCGCAGACGGCCATGATGAGGGTCAGTCTGGCGTCGCGCTGTTTGCGGATGCGGTTGGCGGCGAGGCAGTGCTCGACGACGGGCCGCGGTTCGAGGCCGAAGGACTGGATGAGGGGTTTGCCGCCGAGCATCCGCTGCTGCACGGCGCGGGAGAAGGCTTCGCCCAGATTGGGTTCGAAGAGGGCGATGCGGGGTTTCTTGACCTCGGAGGTGGCCCAGTCGGAGTTGGCCTTGAGCAGTTCCTCGACGGCGTCGTCGCGGTAGGCGGCGGAGGCCAGGGCCTGCGTCGCCGCGGTCTGTCCGGCGGCCCCCGAGAGCGGAATCTGTGCGCCCGGACTGAAGTCGAACGGGTCCCCTGCTGCCACTGTTGCCCCCAATGCCGCGCATTCCCGATGCTGCGACGTGCTCCCGACTACGGCCCGATGTCATACGTTATGGGCCGCGTGCTCAGCGTAACGGGTGGGGTGCCGCCTGTCGTGGGAGATCGGAAAGCCGCCCGCCTCCGGTCAGTTGGGGCGGGCGGCTTGTGAACTATGCGCCGTTCTCGGCCTGTTCGCGGACGCGGTCCGCGACGTTCTGCGGCATGGGTTCGTGCCGGGCGTAGGAGCGGCTGAAGCGTCCGGTGCCGTGCGAGAGGGAGCGCAGGTCCACCGCGTAGCGGTCGATCTCGATCTCCGGGACCTCGGCCCGTACGAGGGTGCGGCCGTCCCCGGACTGCTCGGTTCCGACGACGCGGCCGCGGCGGCCGGAGAGGTCGCTCATCACCGGGCCGACGTAGTCGTCGGAGACCAGGATGCGTACCTCGGCGACGGGTTCGAGGAGGTGGATCCGGGCCTCGGCGGCGGCTTCGCGCAGGGCGAGGGCGCCCGCGGTCTGGAAGGCGGCGTCGGAGGAGTCCACCGAGTGGGCCTTGCCGTCGAGGAGGGTGATCCGGACGTCGACGAGGGGGTGGCCGGCGGCGACGCCGCGGGCCGCCTGGGCGCGGACGCCCTTCTCCACCGACGGGATGAACTGGCGCGGCACGGCGCCGCCGACGACCTTGTCGACGAATTCGATGCCGGAGCCGCCGGGCAGCGGTTCGACCTCGATCTCGCAGATGGCGTACTGGCCGTGGCCGCCCGATTGTTTGACGTGCCGCCCGCGCCCGGCGGCCTTGGAGCCGAACGTCTCGCGCAGGGACACCTTGTACGGCACGGCGTCGACGCGTACGCCGTAGCGGGTGCGCAGCCGCTCCAGGGCCACGTCGCGGTGGGCTTCGCCGAGGCACCACAGGACGACCTGGTGGGTGTGCGGGTTGTGTTCCAGGCGCATGGTGGGGTCCTCGGCGACCAGGCGGGCCAGCCCCTGGGAGAGCTTGTCCTCGTCGGCCTTGCTGTGTGCCTGGATGGCGACGGGCAGCAGGGGGTCGGGCATCTCCCAGGGTTCCATCAGGAGCGGGTCGCCCTTGGCGGAGAGGGTGTCGCCGGTCTCGGCGCGGGTGAGTTTGGCGACGCAGGCGATGTCCCCGGCGATGGCCTGGTTGAGCGGCCGCTGGTGCTTGCCGAAGGGCGAGGAGAGGGCGCCGACGCGTTCGTCGACGTCGTGGCTCTCGTGGCCCCGGTCCTCCAGTCCGTGTCCGGAGACGTGCACCGTCTCGTCGGGGCGCAGGGTGCCGGAGAAGACCCGGACCAGGGAGATCCGGCCGACGTACGGGTCCGAGGAGGTCTTGATCACCTCCGCGGCGAGGGGGCCGGCCGGGTCGCACTCCAGGGGTGGGCGCGGGGCGCCCTCCGGGGTGGTGACGACGGGGGTCCGGCGTTCGGGCGGGGTGGGGAAGGCGCCGGTGATCAGTTCCAGCAGCTCGACGGTGCCCAGGCCCGCCTTGGCGCCCTCGGCGGCGGGGGCGGCGGCGAGGACCGGGTGGAAGGTGCCGCGCGCGACGGCCCGTTCCAGGTCCTCGACGAGGGTCTTGACGTCGATGTCCTCGCCGGTCAGATAGCGGTCCATGAGGGTCTCGTCCTCGCTCTCGGCGATGATCCCCTCGATGAGCTTGTTGCGGGCCTCCTCGATCAGCGGCAGGTGGTCGGGGGCGGGCGCGCTGTCCGTCCGCGTCCCCGAGGAGTAGTCGAAGATCCGCTGGGAGAGCAGGCCGATGAGGCCGATCACGGGGCGGTGCCCGTCGGGGCCCTCCGCGCCGCGCAGCGGCAGATACAGCGGCAGTACGGAGTCCGGGGAGTCGCCGCCGAAGGCGTCGCGACAGGTGCGGGTCATCTCCTCGAAGTCCGCGCGGGCCGCTTCCAGGTGGGTCACCACGATCGCGCGGGGCATGCCGACCGCCGCGCACTCCTCCCACACCGTGCGGGTCGCGCCGGCGATGCCTTCGGTGCCCTCGGCCGCC
This sequence comes from Streptomyces netropsis, assembly GCF_014203545.1. Taxonomy (GTDB): domain Bacteria; phylum Actinomycetota; class Actinomycetes; order Streptomycetales; family Streptomycetaceae; genus Streptomyces; species Streptomyces netropsis. Next base: position 288,555 of record NZ_JACHJG010000004.1, on the reverse strand, counting down.
GAGACGACGAAGAGGGCCGCGTCCGCGGCGCGCAGACCGGCCCTCAGCTCGCCGACGAAGTCGGCGTAGCCGGGCGCGTCCAAGAGGTTGACCTTGATTCCGGCCCATTCGACGGGGACCAGGGACAGCTGTACGGAGCGCTGCTGGCGGTGTTCCATCTCGTCGTAGTCGGAGAGGGCCGCGCCGTCCTCGACCCGGCCCGCGCGGTTGACCGCGCCGGTGGCCAGGGCCAGGGCCTCCACCAGCGTCGTCTTCCCGGACCCGCTGTGGCCGACCAGCACCACGTTCCTGATGCGGCTGGGCCGGTCGGCCGACGCTGCCCTGCCCGCGGCCCCTGGGTGTGTGCTCGTCTTCTCGCCCATGTGTCTTGCCTCCCGGTCGACACCTGCGGTCCTTCGAGCTTTCCACCGTGGTCACGCTGCGTCCATACGTCGAACACGGGGCCGCCACCGTCGGCCGGGCACGCGGCCGGGCCTGCGGGAGGGGGCGGCTCCGGTCTCCCCGTCCCGTGCGGCGGGTCGGCCGGGCCGTGGACCTGCGGGTTTCGGCCCGGGGCCCGCCGGGTGTGCCGGGCCGGCCGACCGGGGGCGGGCGCGAGTGCGGGCCGGGACGCCGGTGGGTCCGTTCGACGGAGCCCCGCCGTAGGACGTCCGGTTTCCGGCCCTGTCTTCCGGCCCTGCTTTCCGGTGCCGCCGGTCGGGGTGGAGGTGCCGGGCGGGCGGGGGAGCAGCACGTGATCTTCCGCATGTCGTGCGCCGCGGGACGGCGGCCGCGCCGGGGGGCGCGCGCGGCGGGCCCGCCACCGGGCCGCCCGCGATCGGCCGTCGGACCGGGCCCGTTGGCCGGGGCGGCACGGAGGCGGCCGGTCGGGCACCGCCGTACGGGTGTGACCTGCGCCTTGGGCTCCACGAGTGATGCGTGCGCGGCGGGCCCCGGGCGCCTGGCTACGATGGGCCAGCCGGTGGCCTTCCGACCACCCGGCCCGACACGACCCTTCGGGAAGGCCATGCTGAACAAGTACGCGCGTGCGTTCTTCACGCGTGTTCTCACGCCGTTCGCCGCCCTGCTCATCCGCCTGGGCGTCAGCCCCGACGCGGTGACCCTCATCGGTACCGGCGGTGTGATGGCGGGTGCGCTGGTCTTCTACCCCCAGGGGGAGTTCTTCTGGGGCACGGTCGTCATCACGCTGTTCGTCTTCTCGGACCTGATCGACGGCAACATGGCCCGTCAGCTGGGCCGCTCCAGCCGGTGGGGGGCCTTCCTCGACTCCACCCTCGACCGGGTCGCCGACGCGGCGATCTTCGGCGGGCTCGCGCTCTGGTACGCCGGAGGGGGCGACAGCATCACCCTGTGCGCGGTGACGATCTTCTGCCTCGCCAGCGGCCAGGTGGTCTCGTACACCAAGGCACGCGGCGAGGCCATCGGCCTGCCGGTCAATGTCAACGGTCTGGTCGAGCGGGCCGAGCGGCTCGTCATCTCCCTGGTGGCCTGCGGCTTCTCCGGACTGCACAAGTTCGGCGTCCCGCACATCGACAAGCTGCTGCCCATCGCCCTGTGGATCGTGGCCGTCGGCAGCCTGGTCACCATGATCCAGCGGGTGGTGACCGTGCGCCGCGAGGCCGCCGAGGCGGACGCGGTGCCGGCCGGCGGGGGCGAGACCGGGTGAAGGAGAAGCTGACCGACGCGCTGTACGGGCTCGGCTGGGCCACGGTCAAGAAGCTTCCCGAACCGGTCGCCGTACGGCTGGGCCGGCGGATCGCGGACACCGTCTGGAAGCGGCGCGGCGCGGGCGTGCGGCGCCTGGAGGCCAACCTCGCCCGGGTGGTGCCGGACGCGGACGCGGCGCGGCTCGCCCGGCTGTCCCGGGCGGGCATGCGCTCGTACACCCGCTACTGGATAGAGTCCTTCCGGCTGCCGGCCTGGAGCAGGAGCCGCGTCCGTGACGGCTTCACGCCCGAGGGCCTGCACCACCTGGAAGAGGCCCTGGCGGCGGGGCGCGGCGCGATCATCGCCCTGCCCCACATGGGCAACTACGACCTCGCCGGGGCCTGGGTCACCACCAAGCTCGGGGTGCCCTTCACCACGGTCGCCGAGCGGCTCAAGCCCGAGGCGCTCTACGACCGGTTCGTCGCCTACCGCGAGGGGCTCGGCATGGAGGTCCTGCCGCACGCGGGCGGCAGCGCCTTCGGGACGCTCGCCCGGCGGCTGCGCTCGGGCGGTCTGGTCTGCCTGGTGGCCGACCGTGATCTGTCCTCCTCCGGCATAGAGGTCACCTTCTTCGGCGAGGCGGCGAAGATGCCCGCCGGGCCCGCGATGCTCGCGGTGCAGACCGGCGCGCCGTTGATGCCGGTCACCCTCTGGTACGACCGTTCGCCGGTCATGCGGGGGCGGATCCACGCGCCGATCGAGGTGCCCGCCACGGGCACCCGGGCGGAGAAGGCAGCGGCCATGACGCAGGGGATGGCCGACGCCTTCGCCTCCGGCATCGCCGAGCACCCGCAGGACTGGCACATGCTCCAACGGCTGTGGCTCGCCGACCTCGAGCCGCGGACCGGTCGCGCCGATCAGAGTTCCGGAACGGGGAAACGTTGAGGATCGGGATCGTCTGCCCGTATTCGTGGGACGTGCCCGGTGGCGTCCAGTTCCACATCCGGGACCTCGCCGAGCACCTCATCCGGCTGGGCCACGAGGTGTCCGTGCTGGCCCCGGCGGACGACGAGACGCCGCTGCCGCCGTTCGTCGTCTCGGCGGGCCGTGCCGTGCCCGTGCCGTACAACGGCTCCGTGGCGCGGCTCAACTTCGGCTTCCTGTCCGCCGCGCGGGTCCGCCGCTGGCTGCACGACGGCGACTTCGACGTCATCCACATCCACGAGCCCACCTCGCCGTCGCTGGGCCTGCTGGCCTGCTGGGCCGCGCAGGGGCCGATCGTGGCGACCTTCCACACCTCCAACCCGCGCTCCCGCGCCATGATCGCCGCGTACCCGATCCTGCAGCCCGCGCTGGAGAAGATCAGTGCGCGGATCGCCGTGAGCGAGTACGCGCGCAGGACGCTCGTCGAGCACCTCGGCGGCGACGCGGTGGTCATCCCCAACGGCGTCGACGTGGACTTCTTCGCCCGCGCCGAGCCCAAGCCGGAGTGGCAGGGCGGCACGATCGGCTTCATCGGCCGCATCGACGAGCCCCGCAAGGGCCTGCCCGTCCTGATGCGCGCCCTGCCGAAGATCCTCGCGGAACGCCCCGGCACCAGGCTGCTGGTCGCCGGGCGCGGTGACGAGGAGGAGGCCGTCGCGAGCCTGCCCGCCGGGATGCGCGAACGCGTGGAGTTCCTCGGCATGGTCAGCGACGAGGACAAGGCGCGGCTGCTGCGCAGCGTCGACGTGTACGTGGCGCCCAACACGGGCGGCGAGTCCTTCGGCATCATCCTGGTCGAGGCGATGTCGGCGGGCGCGCCCGTCCTCGCCAGCGACCTGGACGCCTTCGCCCAGGTCCTCGACCAGGGCTCGGCGGGCGAGCTGTTCGCGAACGAGGACGCCGACGCGCTCGCCGCGGCGGCCCTGCGCCTCCTCGCCGACCCCGCGCACCGCACCGGACTGAGCGAACGGGGCAGCAAGCACGTGCGCCGCTTCGACTGGTCCCGGGTCGGGGCGGACATCCTGGCCGTCTACGAGACGGTGACGGCGGGTGCGGCCTCGGTGGCCGCCGACGAACGCGTCAGCCTCCGCGCCCGCTTCGGCCTGGCGCGGGACTGAACGCTCGCCGCGTGGCCGCTCGCCGCTCGGCCGCTGCCGCGCGGGGTGTGCCCCCGCGGAGGCGGCCTCTGTTCCCCCGGGCATGGCCGCCCGGTGTGCCGAGCCGAACGCCCGGCCCGGACTCCGTCGGCGTGGTCCCCCCCCCGCCATGCCTTCGGGTGGGGCCCGGCGGACGGTCCGGCAGAGCGGCGGCCGTCCGTCGCGTCGTCGGCTCGTGGTCCCGGCTGAGCCGGGGAGTGGATCGCACGGCCGTAGCGCGGCCGTCGGCCGGTTCGGCGGGCCTGTGCGAGTCCGGCGGCGCGGCAGTGGCAGCCGCGGTGGGGCAGGGGTAGTGAGGGCTGCCGTTTCGTCAGCTCGTGGCCCGGCGGAGCCGGAGGGGTGCGGCCGCTGGGTCGTACCGCGGTGGTCGGCCGGTTCGGCAAGGCCGTGGGCGGGGCCCGGCGGACGGTGCGGCAGGGCGGCGGCCGTCCGTCGCGTCGTCGGCTCGTGGTCCCGGCTGAGCCGGGGGGTGAGCGGACCGCACGGTCGCACCGCGGCCGTCGGCCGGTCCGGCGGGCCCCTGGGCGGAGCCCCACGGCGCGGCAGCGGCACCCGCGGCGAGCGGTAACGTGAGGCCGCGTGACCACACTGATCTGGATCGCGGCCGCTCTGGTCGTCATCGGCGTCTATCTGAGCTGGACGGCCGGCCGACTGGACCGGCTGCACAGCCGTATCGACGCCGCGCGGGCGGCGCTGGACGCCCAATTGCTGCGGCGGGCCTCGGTCGCCCAGGAACTCGGCACCGCCTCCGTCCTCGACCCCGCCTCCTCCATCGTTCTCTACCAGGCCGCGCACGCCGCCCGGCAGGCCGAGGAGGAGCACCGCGAGGTCGCCGAGAGCGAGCTGAGCCAGGCGCTGCGCGCCGTCTTCGCCGAGGCGCCGCAGGTCGAGGCCGTGCGGCAGGCGCCGGGCGGTGAGGAGTCACTGCGGGAGCTGACGGAGGCCGTACGCCGGGTGCCGATGGCCCGGCGGTTCCACAACGACGCGGTGCGCGCCGCCCGGGCCGTGCGCAGACACCGGGTGGTGCGCTGGTTCCGGCTCGCCGGCCACGCGCCGTTCCCCCTCGCCTTCGAGATGGACGACGAGCCTCCGGTGGCGCTCGGGGACCGGGCGGGCCACTAAGAAGCCACCGGCCTCGGATTGGCCCTTTTTCCCCGGGCCAGGCGCTGGGTTGTATGAGGGTGCAGTATTGCCGCCGCCCTTGATAGTGAGGTCACCATCGTGTCCAGCACGACCACCAGCACGTCCGCCAACCCCGAGACCGGCACCGCGCGCGTCAAGCGCGGCATGGCCGAGCAGCTCAAGGGCGGCGTGATCATGGACGTCGTCAATGCCGAGCAGGCGAAGATCGCCGAGGACGCGGGCGCCGTCGCGGTCATGGCGCTGGAGCGGGTTCCGGCGGACATCCGCAAGGACGGCGGCGTGGCCCGGATGTCGGACCCGAACATGATCGAGGAGATCATCGGCGCCGTCTCCATCCCGGTCATGGCCAAGTCCCGCATCGGCCACTTCGTCGAGGCCCAGGTCCTGCAGTCCCTCGGCGTCGACTACATCGACGAGTCCGAGGTCCTCACCCCGGCCGACGAGATCAACCACAGCGACAAGTGGGCCTTCACCACCCCCTTCGTCTGCGGTGCCACCAACCTGGGCGAGGCCCTGCGCCGCATAGCCGAGGGTGCGGCCATGATCCGCTCCAAGGGCGAGGCCGGCACCGGCAACGTCGTCGAGGCCGTGCGCCACCTGCGCCAGATCAAGAACGAGATCGCCCGTCTGCGCGGCTACGACAACAACGAGCTGTTCGCCGCCGCCAAGGAGCTGCGCGCCCCGTACGAGCTCGTCAAGGAGGTCGCCGAGCTCGGCAAGCTGCCGGTCGTGCTGTTCTCCGCCGGTGGCGTCGCCACCCCCGCCGACGCCGCGCTGATGCGCCAGCTCGGCGCCGAGGGCGTCTTCGTCGGCTCGGGCATCTTCAAGTCCGGCGACCCGGCCAAGCGTGCCGCCGCCATCGTGAAGGCCACCACCTTCTTCGACGACCCGAAGGTCATCGCGGACGCCTCCCGCAACCTGGGCGAGGCCATGGTCGGCATCAACTGCGACACCCTCCCCGAGTCGGAGCGCTACGCCAACCGCGGCTGGTAGTCCCGTCGTCTTCCGTGTGGGCGGTCCCCTTCCGCGGGGCCGCCCACCGGCCGTAGAAAGTGTTTGAGAGGTCCCACCGTGTCCACTCCCGTCATCGGCGTACTCGCTCTCCAGGGCGATGTCCGCGAACACCTCATCGCCCTCGCCGCGGCGGACGCCGTCGCCCGCCCGGTCCGTCGCCCCGAGGAGCTCGACGGCCTCGACGGCCTGGTCATACCCGGCGGCGAGTCCACCACCATGTCCAAGCTCGCGGTGGCCTTCGGCATGCTGGAGCCGCTGCGCGAGCGGGTGCGGGCCGGGCTGCCGGTCTACGGCACCTGCGCCGGCATGATCATGGTCGCCGACAAGCTGCTGGACGGGCGGGAGGACCAGGAGACCCTCGGCGGCATCGAGATGATCGTGCGCCGTAACGCGTTCGGGCGGCAGAACGAGTCCTTCGAGGCGGCCGTCGAGGTGGCCGGCATCGAGGGCGGACCGGTCGAGGGCGTCTTCATCCGCGCCCCGTGGGTGGAGTCCGTCGGCGCCCGGGTCGAGGTCCTCGCCAGGTACGACGGGCACACCGTCGCCGTGCGGCAGGACAACGTCCTGGCCACGTCCTTCCACCCCGAGCTGACCGGAGACCACCGGGTGCACGCCCTGTTCGTCGGGATGGCCCGGCAGCGCATGGGTACGGTGGGCGCCACGACCTGAACCGATCCCGGTAGGATCTCAGTCGTTCGTTAAGTAATTGGTTACGCGAAGGAGACAGGCGGATGTCCGGCCACTCTAAATGGGCTACGACGAAGCACAAGAAGGCCGTGATCGACGCCAAGCGCGGCAAGCTCTTCGCGAAGATGATCAAGAACATCGAGGTGGCGGCCCGTACGGGCGGCGCCGACCCGGCCGGTAACCCGACGCTCTTCGACGCCATCCAGAAGGCCAAGAAGAGCTCGGTCCCCAACAAGAACATCGACAGTGCCGTCAAGCGCGGCGCGGGTCTCGAAGCCGGCGGCGCCGACTACCAGACCATCATGTACGAGGGCTACGGGCCGAACGGCGTCGCGGTGCTCATCGAGTGCCTCACCGACAACCGCAACCGCGCCGCCTCCGACGTGCGCGTCGCCATGACCCGCAACGGCGGCTCGATGGCCGACCCCGGCTCGGTGTCGTACCTCTTCAACCGCAAGGGCGTCATCATCGTCCCCAAGGGCGAGCTCAGCGAGGACGACGTCCTGGGCGCGGTCCTCGACGCGGGCGCCGAGGAGGTCAACGACCTCGGTGAGTCCTTCGAGGTCGTCAGCGAGGCCACCGACATGGTCGCGGTCCGCACCGCCCTCGTCGACGCCGGCATCGACTACGACTCGGCCGACGCCAACTTCCTGCCGACCATGCAGGTCGAGCTGGACGAGGACGGCGCGCGCAAGATCTTCAAGCTCATCGACGCGCTGGAGGACAGCGACGACGTGCAGAACGTCTTCGCCAACTTCGACGTCTCCGACGAGGTCATGGCCCAGGTCGACGCCTGATTTCGCGAACAGAGCAACGGGCCGACGGACACACTCCGTCGGCCCGTCGCTTTGTCAGTGGCAGCCGATAGCCTGCACAAACAGGTGACCGAAGGGAGGGGCGCGATGCGGGTGCTGGGCGTGGACCCGGGGCTGACGCGCTGTGGCGTCGGCGTGGTGGACGGCGTCGCCGGCCGACCGCTGAGCATGGTCGGCGTCGGCGTCGTGCGGACCCCGGCGGACACCGACATCGCCGAGCGGCTCGTCCTCGTCGAGCGTGGCATCGAGCAGTGGCTGGACGAGTTCCAGCCCGAATTCGTCGCCGTGGAGCGCGTGTTCAGCCAGCACAACGTCCGCACGGTCATGGGTACCGCCCAGGCCAGCGCCGTCGCCATGCTCTGTGCCGCCCGCCGCGGACTGCCCGTTGCCCTGCACACTCCCAGTGAGGTCAAGGCGGCCGTCACCGGCTCCGGCCGGGCCGACAAGGCGCAGGTCGGTGCCATGGTCACCCGGCTGCTGCGGCTCGACGCGCCGCCCAAGCCGGCCGACGCCGCCGACGCCCTGGCCCTGGCCATCTGTCACATCTGGCGGGCCCCGGCGACCAACCGGCTGCAGGACGCCGTCGCCGCCCACCGCCGCGCCACCGCCCCCCACGCCGCCGCCCGGGTCGCGGGCACCCGCATCCCGGCGCTGCGTCCCGGGGGAACCCAGAAGGGCACCTCATGATCTCCTTTGTCTCCGGCCCCGTAGCGGCCCTCGCGCCGGACACCGCTGTCGTCGAGGTCGGCGGCATCGGCATGGCCGTCCAGTGCACCCCCGGCACCCTCGCCACGCTGCGCGTCGGCCAGCACGCCAAGCTCGCCACCACCCTGGTCGTCCGTGAGGAGTCCCTGACCCTCTACGGCTTCGCCGACGACGACGAGCGCCAGGTGTTCGAGCTGCTCCAGACGGCCAGCGGCGTCGGGCCGCGCCTCGCCCAGGCCATGCTCGCCGTGCACAACCCGGACGCCCTGCGCCGCGCCGTCGCCACGGGCGACGAGAAGGCGCTCACCGCCGTCCCCGGCATCGGCAAGAAGGGCGCCCAGCGCCTGCTGCTCGAGCTCAAGGACCGTCTCGGCGACCCGGTCGGCCCCGGCCAGGGCATCGGCGCGCCCGTCACCTCCGGCTGGCGCGACCAGCTGCACGCCGCCCTGATCGGCCTCGGCTACGCCACCCGCGAGGCGGACGAAGCCGTGACGGCCGTCGCCCCCCAGGCCGAGGCCGTCCTCACCGAAGGGGCCCAGCCCCAGGTGGGCCAGCTGCTCAGAGCCGCGCTGCAGTCGCTGAACCGGGCACGCTGACCGGGCCCCGAACCCCGTCCACCTCCCGCATCCGGGGCCCGCCCCGGCCCCGGCCCTCGCCGGAAACCTCCCGGCGGCAGCCGGGAAGACCGAGGGCCACCGCTACGAACCGTGAGGCATCACCCGTGAACTGGGACGACGAGTCCGCACCCGAGACAGACGGCCCGTACGCCGCAGGCGACCGGCTGGTCGGGTCCCTCGCCGACGGTGAGGACCAGGCCGTCGAGGCGGCCCTGCGCCCCAAGGACCTCGACGAATTCGTCGGGCAGGAGCGGGTCCGCGAGCAGCTCGACCTCGTGCTCCGCGCCGCCCGCCAGCGCGGCGCCACGGCCGACCACGTGCTGCTCTCCGGCGCGCCCGGCCTCGGCAAGACCACCCTCTCGATGATCATCGCCGCCGAGATGGGCGCCCCCATCCGCATCACCTCCGGCCCCGCCATCCAGCACGCCGGCGACCTGGCGGCGATCCTGTCCTCCCTCACCGAGGGCGAGGTCCTCTTCCTCGACGAGATCCACCGCATGTCCCGGCCCGCCGAGGAGATGCTGTACATGGCGATGGAGGACTTCCGCGTCGACGTCATCGTCGGCAAGGGCCCCGGTGCCACCGCCATCCCGCTGGAGCTGCCGCCCTTCACCCTCGTCGGCGCCACCACCCGGGCCGGACTGCTGCCGCCCCCGCTGCGCGACCGCTTCGGCTTCACCGGGCACATGGAGTTCTACGCCCCGGCCGAGCTCCAGCGCGTCATCCACCGCTCGGCCCGTCTCCTCGACGTGGAGATAGAGGGGGAGGGGGCGGCCGAGATCGCCGGCCGCTCCCGCGGCACCCCGCGCATCGCCAACCGGCTGCTGCGCCGGGTGCGCGACTACGCCCAGGTCAAGGCCGACGGCGTCGTCACGCGCGAGATCGCCGCCCAGGCGCTGAACGTCTACGAGGTCGACGGCCGGGGTCTGGACCGGCTGGACCGTGCCGTGCTGACCGCGCTGCTGGGGCTCTTCGGTGGCGGTCCCGTCGGCCTGTCCACCCTCGCCGTCGCCGTCGGCGAGGAGCGCGAGACGGTCGAGGAGGTCGCCGAGCCCTTCCTCGTCCGGGAGGGTCTGCTGGCCCGTACCCCGAGGGGCCGGGTCGCCACCCCGGCGGCCTGGGCACACCTCGGTATGGTGCCGCCCCAGCAGGCCGCGGGCGGCCCCGGCCAGCAGGGACTCTTCGGCGGGTGACGGCGCGGGGACTTCTCGCCTCAGGAACCCCGGTGCCATGCTGAGCGTTGTTCCTTAGGCGCGGACTCGCTTAGACTCCGCCGATGCCGTCCGTATCGGTACGGCATACCACCCCCGTAGACCAGGCCGCCCCCCGCGGTCGTGTGAAGGAAACCCCGCCCCGTGAATATCGTGACTCTCCTGCCGTTCATCGTGCTCATCGGGGCCATGTTCCTGATGACGCGATCGGCCAAGAACAAGCAGCGCCAGGCCGCGCAGATGCGCGACCAGATGCAGCCGGGCACCGGTGTGCGGACGATCGGCGGCATGTACGCGACCGTCAAGGAGATCAGCGAGGACTCGGTGCTCCTCGAGGTCGCCCCGGGCGTCCACGCCATCTACGCGAAGAACTCCATCGGCGCCGTCCTGGAGGACGCGGAGTACAACCGCATCGTCCACGGCATCGAGCCCGACGAGACCGAGGTCCCCGACGACGCCTCCTCGCTGACCGAGGGCGACGCCCCGGCCGACGAGAAGAAGATCGACCTCGGCAAGGAGGCCCCCGAGGCCCCGGCTGTGGCCGATAAGGCCGACAAGGCCGACGAATCGGGCGAGGCCCCGGCGAAGGACGCCAAGCAGGACACCAAGCGGGACGGCGACGCCGACGCCAAGTAACCCCTTCAAGGAACCGCGGAACACCCACCGAGCGGTGTGCCGCGGTTCTCTTACGGTCTAGGCTCCGGCGGGGGGCAAGTCCCCACAACACATCGTGGCCGTCCGGCGAACACCCGACGCCCGGCGGTTGGACAGGGAGAAACGACAAGGTGGCAGCACCCAAGAAGGGCCGCAGGTCCCCGGGCGGCCAGGGCAGGCCGGGCCGCGTCCTGGCCCTGATCCTGATCGCCATGGTGGCGCTCATCGGGGGCATGTTCGCCTCCGGCGACACCACGCCACGGTTGGGCATCGACCTCGCGGGCGGCACCAGCTTCACGCTGGAGGCCAAGAACGAGCCCGGCAAGCCCAACGCGATCAACAAGACCAACATGGACACCGCGGTCGGCATCATGGACCGGCGTGTCAACGGTCTGGGCGTCTCGGAATCCGAGGTGCAGACGCAGGGCGAAAAGCACATCATCGTGAACATCCCCAAGGGGACGAACGCGAAGCAGGCCCGTCAGCAGGTCGGTACCACCGCCAAGCTGGGCTTCCGCCCCGTACTGACCTCGGCGCCCGGGGTCAAGTCCCCCGAGCCCAAGCCGAGCGCCTCGGTCGGCGACAAGGACAAGGGCGACAAGAGCAAGGACGGCAAGACCAAGCCGTCCGCCTCGGCCTCCGCGTCCGCCAGCCCCCAGGGCCGTGCCGTCACCGACGCCCTCAAGGCCGATCCCTCGGCGGACCCGAGCGCGTCGGCCAAGGGCGACAAGGCCGGGTCCGACAAGAAGAAGGACCCGAAGGCGCCCACGCCCACGCCGACCCCGGGTGACGTCGCCGCGCTGCAGAAGCAGCTCGCGGCGCTCGACTGCTCCACCCCGGCGTCCCGCGCCAAGGCGAGCGAGGCCGCGGCGGCCGCCAAGGCCAGCGACCCCATCGTCGCCTGCAAGACCGACGGCTCCGCCAAGGAGATCCTCGGCCCGGTGGCCGTCGAGGGCACCGGCGTGGACAAGGCCTCCGCCGTCATCGACACCCAGCAGGGCAAGGGCTGGATCGTCCAGCTCAAGTTCACCAAGGACGGCTCCAAGAAGTTCGCCGACGTCACGGGCAAGCTGGCGACCCAGCAGCCCCCGCAGAACCAGTTCGCGATCGTCCTGGACGGCGAGGTCGTCTCCGACCCCTCGGTGACCAGCTCCATCGCCGGCGGCCAGGCGGAGATCTCCGGCGGGTTCACCCAGGCGAGCTCCCGGGACCTCGCCAACGTGCTGTCCTACGGCGCGCTGCCGCTGTCCTTCGACGTCGTCAACGAGACGACGGTCAGCCCCGCGCTCGGCAGTGAGCAGCTGCGCGCCGGTCTGATCGCCGGTGCCATCGGCCTCATCCTCGTGGTCATCTACCTGGTGGCGTACTACCGCGGACTGGCGCTCGTCGCCCTGGCCAGCCTCCTGGTCTCCGCGATCCTCACCTACACGATCATGGTGCTGCTCGGTATCGCCCTCGGCTTCGCGCTGAACCTGCCGGCCGTCTGCGGCGCCATCGTGGCGATCGGCATCACCGCCGACTCCTTCATCGTCTACTTCGAGCGGATCCGGGACGAGATCCGGGAGGGCCGGTCCCTGCGTCCGGCCGTCGAGCGTGGCTGGCCGCGTGCCCGTCGCACCATCCTGGTCTCCGACTTCGTCTCCTTCCTCGCCGCGGCGGTGCTCTTCATCGTCACCGTCGGCAAGGTGCAGGGCTTCGCGTTCACGCTCGGTCTGACCACGCTCCTCGACGTCGTCGTGGTCTTCTTCTTCACCAAGCCGCTCATGACGCTCCTCGCCCGCCGCAAGTTCTTCGCCAGCGGCCACCCGTGGTCCGGTCTGGACCCCAAACGTCTCGGCGTCAAGCCGCCGCTGCGGGCCTCCCGCCGCCCCGCCGCCCCCGTCGACCCCAAGGAGGCGTGAGATGTCGAAACTCGGAAACCTCGGCGCCCGGCTCTACCGCGGTGAGGTCGGCTACGACTTCGTCGGCAAGCGGATGATCTGGTACGGCATCTCGATCCTCATCACCATCACGGCCATCGTCGGCCTGTCGGTGCGCGGCCTGAACATGGGCATCGAGTTCTCCGGCGGCGCGGTCTTCAACACCCCGAAGACCTCTGTCTCGGCCACCCAGGCCCAGCACGTCGCGGAGGAGACCTCCGGGCACACCGCCATCGTGCAGAAGCTCGGCAACAGCACGCTGCGCGTCCAGGTCAGTGAGCTGACCACGGAGCAGTCGCGGGCGACGCAGGAGGCGCTGGCCAAGAAGCTCGACGTCCCGCTGGACAAGATCAACACCGATATCGTCGGCCCCAGCTGGGGCGACCAGATCGCCAACAAGGCCTGGACCGGCCTCGCGATCTTCATGATCCTGGTGGTGATCTACCTCGCGATCGCCTTCGAGTGGCGCATGGCGCTCGCCGCCCTGATCGCCCTGATCCACGACCTCACCATCACCGTCGGTGTCTACGCACTGGTCGGCTTCGAGGTCACCCCGGGCACCGTGATCGGTCTGCTGACCATCCTCGGTTACTCCCTCTACGACACCGTCGTCGTCTTCGACGGTCTCAAGGAGGGTGCGAAGGACATCACCAAGCAGACCCGCTGGACGTACAGCGAGATCGCCAACCGCAGCCTCAACGCGACCCTGGTGCGTTCCATCAACACCACGGTCGTGGCGCTGCTGCCGGTCGCCGGTCTGCTCTTCATCGGCGGTGGCTTCCTCGGCGCGGGCATGCTCAACGACATCTCGCTCGCCCTGTTCGTCGGCCTCGCGGCCGGTGCGTACTCCTCGATCTTCATCGCCACCCCGCTGGTCGCCGACCTCAAGGAGCGCGACCCGCAGATGAAGGCCCTGACCAAGCGGGTGCGCGCCAAGCGCGCCGCCGCGGCGGCCAAGGGCGAGTCGGGCACGGAGCAGCCGCAGGACGCGGCGGGCCAGGACGCCGAGAGCGGCGAGGACGACGACACGGCCGCGGCCGGTGTCGTCGGCCCGCGCCGCCAGTCGGCGGGCCGGAGCGGCCGTGACGGCCGCGGTGGCCGCGGCGGCCGTCCGTCGGGCAAGCGCCGATGAGCGCGGCGTACACCGGCGGCGCCGGCCCGGAGCTGCGCGAGCTGCTCCTGGACCGAATCCACGACGTGCCGGACTACCCGAAGCCGGGCGTGATGTTCAAGGACATCACCCCGCTGCTCGCCGACGCCAAGGCGTTCGGCGCGCTGACCGACGCCCTCGTCGAGCTGTGCGAGCGGTACGGCGCGGACAAGGTCGTGGGCCTGGAGGCCCGCGGCTTCATCCTCGCCGCCCCGGTCGCCGTCCGTGCGGGCCTCGGCTTCGTGCCCGTCCGCAAGGCGGGCAAGCTGCCCGGCGCGACGCTGGCCCAGGCCTACGACCTGGAATACGGCACCGCTGAGATCGAGATCCACGCCGACGCGCTCAGCAGCGGCGACCGGGTGCTGGTCATCGACGACGTGCTGGCCACCGGCGGTACGGCCGAGGCGTCGCTGCGGCTCATCCGCCGCGCCGGCGCCGAGGTGGCCGGTGTGGCCGTCCTGATGGAGCTCGGGTTCCTCGACGGCCGGCAGCGGCTGGCGGGCGCCCTCGAGGGCGCCCCGCTGGAGGCACTGATCACGGTCTGATCCGTACCGACGTCATGGACCCGCCCAAACCGGTCCGTGACGGCGCTACGGGCCCGGAAAACGGGCACGCGAGGCCACGAGGCGGGCACCGGGGAGAACCCGGTGCCCGCCTCGCGCGTCTCTTCGGATGCCGGGCCAGCGGGAGCGATCCGGCCGGGATCGATACCATGGCAGTCCGGACCTGATCGGGGGGCCGGACCCCGCATGAGGAGTGCTCTTGCCAGACAAGGCCCAGCCGCTCACCGCCGCACAGTCGGACAAGTCGTCTCCCGAGGCCGCGGCGGCCAAGGGCACGCCCGAGGGCAGCCCCCGCAGCGGTGCGCCCGAGTCCGGCTCCACGGCCGCGGGACAGAGCGCGGCGCAGCCGAACAACCCTCCGGCGGCCGAACCGCGCCACGAGGCCGCCTCCCGCCCCGAGGCGCCCACTCCGGCCGCACGGCCGCGCACCTCCGGCGACAAGCCGGCCACCGTCGCCGGCGCCGGCCCGGTCCGGCCCGCGCCCCCGCAGGGCCCCACGCCCCGCCCCGGCTCCTCCAGCCGCGTCCGGGCGCGCCTCGCCCGCCTCGGCGTGCAGCGCTCCAGCCCGTACAACCCCGTCCTCGAACCGCTGCTGCGCATCGTCCGGGGCAACGACCCCAAGGCCGACGTCACCACCCTGCGCCAGATCGAGCGGGCCTACCAGGTCGCCGAGCGCTGGCACCGCGGCCAGAAGCGCAAGAGCGGCGACCCGTACATCACCCACCCCCTCGCCGTCACCACGATCCTCGCCGAGCTGGGCATGGACCCGGCCACCTTGATGGCCGGGCTGCTGCACGACACCGTCGAGGACACCGAGTACGGCCTGGACGACCTGCGCCGGGACTTCGGCGACCAGGTCGCGCTCCTCGTCGACGGCGTCACCAAGCTCGACCGGGTGCAGTTCGGCGAGGCCGCGCAGGCCGAGACCGTGCGCAAGATGGTCGTCGCCATGGCCAAGGACCCCCGGGTCCTGGTCATCAAGCTCGCCGACCGCCTGCACAACATGCGCACCATGCGCTACCTCAAGCGGGAGAAGCAGGAGAAGAAGGCCCGCGAGACCCTCGAGATCTACGCCCCGCTGGCGCACCGGCTGGGCATGAACACCATCAAGTGGGAGCTGGAGGACCTCGCCTTCGCGATCCTCTACCCCAAGATGTACGACGAGATCGTCCGCCTCGTCGCCGAGCGGGCCCCCAAGCGCGACGAATACCTGGCCATCGTCACCGACGAGGTCCAGGCCGATCTGCGCGCCGCCCGCATCAAGGCCACCGTCACCGGCCGCCCGAAGCACTACTACAGCGTCTACCAGAAGATGATCGTGCGAGGCCGCGACTTCGCCGAGATCTACGACCTGGTGGGCATCCGCGTCCTCGTCGACACCGTCCGCGACTGCTACGCGGCGCTCGGCACCGTCCACGCCCGGTGGAACCCGGTCCCGGGGCGGTTCAAGGACTACATCGCGATGCCCAAGTTCAACATGTACCAGTCGCTGCACACGACGGTCATAGGGCCCAGCGGCAAGCCCGTCGAGCTGCAGATCCGCACCTTCGACATGCACCGCCGCGCCGAGTACGGCATCGCCGCGCACTGGAAGTACAAGCAGGAGGCCGTCGCCGGAGCGTCCAAGATCCGCACGGACGTCCCCAAGAACGCCGGCAAGAACCAGGACACCGTCAACGACATGGCCTGGCTGCGGCAGTTGCTCGACTGGCAGAAGGAGACGGAGGACCCGGGCGAGTTCCTGGAGTCCCTGCGCTTCGACCTCTCGCGCAACGAGGTCTTCGTCTTCACGCCCAAGGGCGACGTGATAGCGCTCCCGGCCGGTGCCACACCGGTCGACTTCGCCTACGCCGTGCACACCGAGGTCGGCCACCGCACGATAGGCGCCCGGGTCAACGGGCGCCTCGTCCCGCTCGAATCGACCCTGGACAACGGCGACCTGGTGGAGGTCTTCACCTCCAAGGCGCCGGGCGCCGCGCCCTCGCGCGACTGGCTCGGCTTCGTCAAGTCGCCCCGCGCCCGCAACAAGATCCGCGCCTGGTTCTCCAAGGAGCGCCGCGACGAGGCCATCGAGCAGGGCAAGGACGCCATCGCGCGGGCCATGCGCAAGCAGAACCTGCCGATCCAGCGGATCCTGACCGGCGACTCGCTCGTCACCCTCGCGCACGAGATGCGCTACCCCGACATCTCCTCGCTCTACGCCGCCATCGGCGAGGGGCACGTCGCGGCCCAGGGCGTCGTGCAGAAGCTCGTCCAGGCCCTCGGCGGCGAGGACGCGGCGACCGAGGACATCGAGGAGTCCGCACCGATCCGCGGCCGCTCCAAGCGCCGCTCCAGCGCCGACCCGGGCGTGGTCGTCAAGGGCGTCGACGACGTGTGGGTCAAGCTGGCCCGCTGTTGCACGCCGGTGCCGGGCGACCCGATCATCGGCTTCGTCACCCGGGGCAACGGCATCTCGGTCCACCGCGCCGACTGCGTCAACGTCGATTCGCTCTCGCAGCAGCCCGAGCGGATCCTCGAGGTCGAGTGGGCGCCCACGCAGTCCTCGGTCTTCCTCGTCGCCATCCAGGTGGAGGCGCTGGACCGGTCCCGGCTGTTGTCGGACGTCACCCGGGTGCTGTCCGACCAGCACGTCAACATCCTCTCCGCCGCCGTGCAGACCTCCCGCGACCGGGTCGCCACCTCGCGGTTCACCTTCGAGATGGGCGACCCCAAGCACCTGGGCCACGTCCTGAAGGCGGTGCGCGGCGTCGAGGGCGTCTACGACGTCTACCGCGTCACGTCGGCCCGCAGGCCGTGACACGGGCATGTGTAAGGGGCTCCGGCTAAAGCCGGAGCCCCTTACACATGCGGAGAAGATCAGCCGCCGAACTCCTCCAGGCCCTTCAGGGCCTGGTCCAGCAGCGCCTTGCGGCCCTGGAGCTCCTTGGTGAGCTTGTCCGCCTTGGCGTCGTTGCCCGCGGCACGCGCCTTGTCGGCCTGCTCCTGGAGCTTGTCGACCGCGGCCTGGAGCTGCCCCGTCAGACCGGCCGCACGGGCCCGCGCCTCCGGGTTCGTCCGCCGCCACTCGGCCTCCTCGGCCTCCTGGATGGCGCGCTCGACCGCGTGCATCCGGCCCTCGATCTTCGGCCGGGCGTCCCGCGGCACATGACCGATGGCCTCCCAGCGCTCGTTGATCGAGCGGAAGGCGGCCCGCGCCGCCTTCAGGTCCGCGACCGGCAGCAGCTTCTCGGCCTCGACGACCAGCTCCTCCTTGCGCGTGAGGTTGCCCGCCTGCTCGGCGTCGCGCTCGGCGAACACCCCGCTGCGCGCCTGGAAGAAGACGTCCTGCGCGCCGCGGAAGCGGGTCCACAGGTCGTCCTCGGACTCGCGCTGCGCACGGCCCGCGGCCTTCCAGTCCGCCATCAGCTCGCGGTAACGCGCGGCCGTCGGGCCCCAGTCCGTGGACCCGGAGAGCGACTCGGCCTCGGCGACCAGCTTCTCCTTGGTCTTACGGGCCTCCTCGCGCTGCGCGTCCAGCGAGGCGAAGTGCGCCTTGCGCCGCTTGGAGAACGCCGAGCGGGCGTGCGAGAAGCGGTGCCACAGCTCGTCGTCCGCCTTGCGGTCCAGCCGCGGCAGGCCCTTCCAGATGTCGACCAGGGCGCGCAGCCGCTCGCCCGCCGACCGCCACTGCTCGCTCGCCGCCAGCTCCTCGGCCTCGGCGACCAGCTTCTCCTTGGCCGTACGGGCCTCGTCGGACTGCTTCGCCTTCGCCGCCTTGCGCTCCTCGCGGCGGGACTCCACGGCGGCGACGAGCTTGTCGAGCCGCTCGCGCAGCGCCTGAAGATCGCCGACCGCGTGGTGCTCGTCGACCTGCGTCCGCAGGTGGTCGATCGCGGTCATCGCGTCCTTGGCGGACAGGTCGGTGGTCCTGACCCGGCGCTCGAGGAGGCCGATCTCGACGACCAGGCCCTCGTACTTGCGCTCGAAGTAAGCGAGGGCCTCCTCGGGAGACCCCGCCTGCCACGAGCCGACGACCTGCTCGCCGTCGGCGGTACGCACGTACACAGTCCCCGTCTCATCGACGCGGCCCCATGGGTCGCTGCTCACAGCGCCTCCTCCACATGATGCCGGGGCCGGCGTGCGACCCGCGGGCATCGTCCACAGTTTGTTCCGGCAGGGCCGCGCCCTGACCGGTCCGACGGCTTGTCATTGGGGTGCGGGTCGCCGTCGGATCAGGCACCCTACACAACGCAAACATAGGCGACCGGTGGCCTGGCTGTCCGTATCCCGCGCGACCGAAATTTCGACCGCGCGGGCGCCGCCGACCGCCCGGTCGTCAGGATTTCCTGACGACCGCCTTGTTGATCACCACGGTCGCGTTCGGGGCACCGTCGCCGGCGCCCGACTGCTCGCCCGCGGCGGCGATCTTCTTGAGGACCTTCATGCCTTCGGCGCCGATCGTGCCGAAGGGCGTGTACGTCGGCGGCAGCTGGCTGTCCTGGTAGACGAGGAAGAACTGGCTGCCCCCGGTGCCGGGCTGACCGGTGTTGGCCATGGCGACCGTGCCCGCGGGATAGACGTTCCCCTTGAGCCTCGAGTCCTTGAGGTTCTCGTCCGGGATGTTGTAGCCCGGGTTGCCCTGGCCGGTGCCCTTCGGGTCGCCGCACTGCAGGACGTAGATCCCGCCGGTGGTGAGCCGGTGGCACTTGGTGTGGTCGAAGTAGCCCTTGCCGGCCAGGAAGTCGAAGGAGTTGACCGTGTGCGGGGCGTTCGCCGCGTCGAGCTTGATGTCGACGGTGCCGCACGTCGTCTTCAGATCCATCGCGTACGAGGCCGACTTGTCGACGGTCAGCTCCGGCTCCTTCTTCCACGTCGCCGTCGCGGGGACGCCCGGCTCGGCCTTCGCGCAGGGGTTCGGCTTCTTCGCCGGCGGCGAGTCCGGCGCCGCGGCGTCGGACTTGTCCTTCTTGTCGTCGCCGGACAGCGCGCCCGTGGCGAACGCGGTGGCTCCGGCGGCCAGCACCACCGCGAGACCCGCGGCGATCACCGCGTTGCGGCGGACCACCTTGCGCCGGGCCGCCTCGCGGCGCTCCTGCTGCCGTTCGAACTTCTCCCGGGCGAGCTGCCGCCGCCGCTGCTCGTTCGTGACCACCGGGCGTCTCCTCGTATGCCGACTGTGTGCCGTCTTGTTTGTGTCTGAGCCGCGTGTTGCAAGCGTGCCCGTACCGTATACGGGTTCGCCGCGGCGGGAGTGCCGCCGGTAGGCTCTTCACCAGCCGGGAACCCCCGCCCGGGGGCTCCCGCCGACGCCACCGCCGGCTACCGCTGGTCGATCATTAAGGACGAATGTGCTCATTGCCGGGTTCCCCGCCGGGGCCTGGGGGACCAATTGCTACCTGGTCGCCCCCGCCGCGGGCGAGGAGTGCGTGATCATCGACCCGGGCCACCAGGCGGCCCAGGGCGTCGAGGACGCACTCAAGAAGCATCGGCTCAAGCCCGTCGCCGTCGTCCTCACCCACGGCCACATCGACCACGTCGCCTCGGTCGTCCCGGTGTGCGGCGCCCATGACGTCCCGGCCTGGATCCACCCCGCCGACCGCTACATGATGAGCGACCCGGAGAAGGCCCTGGGCCGCGCCTTCGGGCAGCAGCTCATGGGCGAGCTCACCGTGGGCGAGCCGGACGACGTCAAGGAGCTGACCGACGGCGCCCGGCTGGACCTCGCGGGGATGGAGTTCACCGTCGCGCACGCGC
This sequence comes from Streptomyces netropsis, assembly GCF_014203545.1. Lineage (GTDB taxonomy): Bacteria > Actinomycetota > Actinomycetes > Streptomycetales > Streptomycetaceae > Streptomyces > Streptomyces netropsis. The sequence goes on along the minus strand of NZ_JACHJG010000004.1, from coordinate 268,553 downwards.
CCGGCCATACCAAGGGGTCGGTGACCTTCCGGATGCCCGAGACCGCCGAGATCCCTTCGGTGTTCTTCTCGGGCGACCTGTTGTTCGCCGGCTCCATCGGACGCACCGACCTGCCCGGCGGTGACCACGCCGAGATACTCCAGTCGCTGGCCCGTGTGTGCCTGCCCCTGGACGACTCGACCGTGGTGCTGTCCGGCCACGGCCCCCAGACCAGCATCGGCCGCGAGCGCGCCACCAACCCGTACTTGCGGGAAGTGGCGGACGGCGCGCGACGCGGCTTCGGAGGCGGCGCTACCGCCCCTCCGCGACGAGGAATGTGACGATTTTTCCGTGAGCACCTTCAAGGCCCCCAAGGGCACCTACGATCTGACCCCGCCGGACTCCGCGGTCTACCTCGCCGTGCGCGAGGCCATCGCCGCGCCGCTCAAGCGCTCGGGGTACGGCTACATCGAGACCCCCGGCTTCGAGCAGGTGGAGCTGTTCTCCCGCGGCGTCGGCGAGTCCACCGACATCGTGACCAAGGAGATGTACACCCTCACCACGCGCGGCGGCGACGAGCTCGCGCTGCGCCCCGAGGGCACCGCCTCTGTGCTGCGCGCGGCGCTGGAGGCCAATCTGCACAAGGCCGGCAATCTGCCGGTCAAGCTCTGGTACTCCGGCTCGTACTACCGCTACGAGCGCCCGCAGGCCGGCCGCTACCGCCACTTCTCGCAGGTCGGCGCGGAGGCCATCGGCGCGGAGGACCCGGCGCTGGACGCCGAGCTGATCATCCTGGCCGTCGACGCCTACAAGTCGCTCGGCCTGAAGAACTTCCGCCTCCTGCTGAACTCGCTCGGCGACAAGGAGTGCCGCCCCGCCTACCGCGAGGCCCTCCAGGAGTTCCTGCGCGGCCTCGAACTCGACGAGGACACCCGCCGCCGGATCGAGATCAACCCGCTCCGCGTCCTCGACGACAAGCGCGAGGCCGTCCAGAAGCAGCTGGTCGGCGCGCCCATGCTCCGCGACCACCTGTGCGAGGCCTGCAAGGCCTACCACGAGGAGGTGCGCACGCTGCTGACCGCTGCGGGCGTCGCCTTCGAGGACGACGAGAAGCTCGTGCGCGGCCTGGACTACTACACCCGCACCACCTTCGAGTTCGTCCACGGCGGACTCGGCTCGCAGTCCGCGGTCGGCGGCGGCGGCCGCTACGACGGCCTGTCCGAGATGATCGGCGGCCCCGCGCTGCCGTCCGTCGGCTGGGCGCTGGGCGTGGACCGTACGGTGCTCGCGCTGGCGGCCGAGGGCATCGAGCTCGAACTGCCCTCCGCGACCGAGGTCTTCGCCGTGCCGCTCGGCGAGGAGGCCCGGCGGGTGCTGTTCGGTCTCGTGACCGAGCTGCGCCGGGCGGGCGTCGCCACCGACTTCGCCTTCGGCGGCAAGGGCCTGAAGAACGCGATGAAGTCCGCCAACCGTTCCGGCGCCCGCTACGCGCTCGTCGCGGGAGAGCGGGACCTGGCCGAGGGCGTGGTCCAGCTCAAGGACCTGCAGAGCGGTGAGCAGAAGGCCGTCGCGCTCGACGCGGTCGTGAGTGAACTCCAGGCCGCGCAGGGCTGATTACGAGGGCGTTGGTGCAGAATGGGCCGCAACGACCGACTGATGGGATCAACGGCGCTATGACCACTTCGGCTCTTGACCGCTCCGACCTCGACGGCGACGAGCGGGACGGGCCCGCCACGGGCCCGGTGGGCGGTGGGCGCGGCTTCGCCCTGCTGCTGGTGATCACCGGTGCGCTGGGACTGCTCGCGGCCTGGGTCATCACGCTCGACAAGAACAAGATCCTCGAGGCCAAGGCCGAGGGGAAGACGTTCACCCCCGGGTGCAGCCTCAACCCCATCGTCTCCTGCGGCAACATCATGGAGAGCGACCAGGCCGAGGCGTTCGGGTTCCCGAACCCGATGCTGGGCCTGGTCGCCTACGGCGCGATCGTCGCGATCGGGCTGGCCCTCCTCGCCGGCGCCCGCTACCGCCGCTGGTACTGGCTGGGCATGCAGGCCGGCACGCTCTTCGGCGTCGCCTTCTGCACCTGGCTGCAGTACCAGTCGCTGTACGTGATCGGCTCGCTGTGCCTGTGGTGCTGCCTCGCCTGGGTCGCGACCATCGTCATGTTCTGGTACGTGACCGTGCAGAACCTCCGGCACGGCTTCCTCCCGGCCCCGGCGGCGCTCAAGCGCGGGCTGCTGGAGTTCCACTGGGTGGTGCCCGTCCTGTGGGTCGGGATCATCGGGATGCTGATCCTCACCAAGTGGTGGTGGTTCTGGACCGGCGGCACGGCTTAGCGGGCCTGCTGCCGCGGCGAGCGCCCTGCGGGCGCGTCCTCAAACGCCGGACGGGCTGGATTCGGCTGAGCTCAGCCGAATCCAGCCCGTCCGGCGTTTGAGGACACCGCCGCGCAGCCGTGGTGCGGGCGACACTGCCCGCAGCGCGCCCGCTCACATGATCCGCCGGACAGGCCCCGGCATTGTCAGAGGGGTGCCATAGGGTTTCCAGCGTGGAACCCGACCTGTTCACCGCAGCCGCAGAGGACCGCCAGGAGAAAGACCCGGCGAGCAGTCCGCTGGCCGTCCGCATGCGCCCCCGCACCCTCGACGAAGTCGTCGGCCAGGGCCATCTCCTCAAGCAGGGCTCACCGCTGCGCCGATTGGTGGGGGAGGGGAGCGGCGGCCCCGCCGGGCCCTCCTCGGTGATCCTCTGGGGCCCGCCCGGCATCGGCAAGACGACGCTGGCCTATGTCGTCAGCCAGGCCACCAACAAGCGCTTCGTCGAGCTGTCGGCGATCACCGCCGGGGTGAAGGAAGTGCGGGCCGTCATCGACGGCGCCCGTCGTGCCTCGGGCGGCTACGGCAAGGACACCGTCCTCTTCCTGGACGAGATCCACCGCTTCAGCAAGGCACAGCAGGACTCCCTGCTGCCCGCCGTCGAGAACCGCTGGGTCACCCTCATCGCGGCCACCACGGAGAACCCCTACTTCTCGATCATCTCTCCGCTGCTCTCGCGTTCCCTGCTGCTGACGCTCCAGGCGCTCACCGACGACGACCTGCGCGGTCTGCTGCACCGCGCGCTCACCGACGAGCGCGGGCTCGGCGGTGCGGTGACCCTGCCCGAGGACGCCGAGGGCCATCTGCTGCGGATCGCCGGGGGTGACGCCCGGCGTGCTCTGACGGCCCTGGAGGCGGGGGCCGGGTCGGCCATCGCCAAGGGCGAGAGCGAGATCACCCTGGAGACGCTGGAGGACGCCGTCGACCGGGCGGCGGTGAAGTACGACCGCGACGGCGACCAGCACTACGACGTGGCCAGCGCGCTCATCAAGTCCATCCGCGGCTCGGACGTGGACGCCACGCTGCACTACCTCGCCCGCATGATCGAGGCCGGGGAGGATCCGAGGTTCATCGCCCGGCGGCTGATGATCTCGGCGAGCGAGGACATCGGCCTGGCCGACCCCACGGCCCTGCAGACGGCGGTCGCCGGCGCCCAGGCCGTCGCGCTGATCGGTTTCCCCGAGGCACGGATCGTGCTGGGGCAGGTGGCCGTGGCGCTCGCCCTGGCCCCGAAGTCCAACGCGGCGTATCTCGCGATCGACGCCGCCCTCGCGGACGTGCGGGCGGGGCTCGCCGGGCCCGTGCCCCCGCACCTGCGCGACGGGCACTACAAGGGTGCCGAGAAGCTCGGCCACGCGCAGGGCTACCTCTACCCCCACGACCTGCCCGGCGGTATCGCCGCTCAGCAGTACGCACCGGACGCGATCCACGGCAAGCGGTACTACGAACCGACGCGCTACGGCGCCGAGGCGCGCTACGCGGACGTGGTGGAGCGGGTACGGTCCCGGCTGCGCGGCGAGCAGCCGCCGGCCGCGGAGCAGTAGCCGGGCGGCCGGGCGAGGGTCCCCCGTCCGGGTGATCCCCGGTGTTCACCCCGCGGCGGCCTCGAAGAGGGTGTGCATGGCATGGCGCAGTTCGGCGATGTCGCGGACCGGCTCGGGGAATTCGAAGCGGGCGTCGAAGGACCGGTCCGCCGCGCTGCCGCCGCCCCTCGCCCGGGTGAAGCGCACCCGCAGGCCGAAGCGGTCCAGGGCCACCGGCACGGCAGCCGCCCCCGTCTCCCGCGCGGCGCGGCCGCCGGCGCCGGCCCCCTCCGCACCGGCACACCCGTCGCGTTCACCGAGCAGGCCCCACAGCCCCCGCACCTGGTCGCCGTGGGCGGAGTGCAGATGCTGCAGGAGTTCCGCCTCGTGGTCGACGAGCGGATCGGCGCAGGAGCGGGCGAAGTCCTCCGGCTCGACGCCCGAGGCGCCCCACAGGTCGTCGACGCACACCTCGCCGACCTCCAGCCGCAGCAGCATCCGGCCGGGCTCGGTCACCCCGGGGCAGGAGGTGAGCCAGCCGGAGATCCACGCGCGGCCGCGGATACGGTTGGGCACGGAGACCGGCGCGACGTCGGTGATCTCCAGTACGGCGGCCAGCTCGTCGTCCTGCGCGTGGGTGGCGGCCCGTACGGCCGGTGAGTCGGCGGGGAAGACCAGGAACAGCTCCCCGTCCGGGCCCACGCTGCGCGCCTCGGGCATCAGCTGGTCCGGGCGGGCACCCTCCAGGCCGGGGATCAGCACTACTGCGGAGCATGTACTCTGTACGAGAGTTCGTGTGCGCTCGGCTGCTGACGGCATCCGTGCGATTTCAAGCCCGCTGGGACGCGGCTGACCATGATCTGATCGGACCTCCGTCGTATCGATGCCCTGCGCGGCGTCGACGCTGTCTGTGCTGTCCGTGTGCGTGGTTTTCCCCGGGCGAGACATGCGATCTCCTTAAGTAAGGTGAGCCTAACCTAACCTACAACGGAGGTCTGGAGAACGTGCCTAACCAGTCGCGTCCCAAGGTCAAGAAGTCTCGTGCGCTCGGCATCGCGCTGACGCCGAAGGCCGTCAAGTACTTCGAGGCCCGCCCCTACCCGCCGGGCGAGCACGGCCGTGGCCGCAAGCAGAACTCGGACTACAAGGTCCGTCTGCTCGAGAAGCAGCGTCTGCGCGCCCAGTACGACATCAGCGAGCGCCAGATGGCCCGCGCCTACGACCGCGCCAAGAAGGCCGAAGGCAAGACGGGCGAGGCCCTGGTCATCGAGCTCGAGCGCCGTCTCGACGCGCTGGTCCTGCGTTCGGGCATCGCCCGCACCATCTACCAGGCCCGCCAGATGGTCGTCCACGGCCACATCGAGGTCAACGGTGGCAAGGTCGACAAGCCGTCCTTCCGCGTCCGTCCCGACGACGTCGTGATGGTCCGCGAGCGCAGCCGCTCCAAGCACCCCTTCCAGGTCGCCATGGCCGGTGGCTACGACACCGACGGTGAGACCCCGCGCTACCTGCAGGTCAACCTGCCGGCGCTGGCCTTCCGTCTGGACCGTGAGCCGAACCGCAAGGAGATCCCCGTGATCTGCGACGAGCAGCTCGTCGTCGAGTACTACGCCCGCTGACCCGGACGTATCGCTCTCCTTTCGCTCAGCCCGCTTCCTCCCCGGCCCCCGCGGCCGGGGAGGAAGCGGGCTGGTGCGTTTCCGGGACCGGGTGCCGCTGCGGCCCCCGCGGGCCCGGCACCGCGGCCGCCCGCCCGCCGCCCGCGCCCCGCAGCGCCCGCGCCACCGCCGCGTCCAGATCCAGCCCCGCGCCCTCGCGCAGGCACTCCTCGTACCGCTCGGCGCCCAGCCGCTCCCGCGCCCGCCGTTCGCACAGCGCGTGCGGTGCGTTGAAGAACCGCGAGCCGAACAACGGCAGCCCCACCGAGCGCCACAGCCGCCCCGCGGCCCCCTGGAGCACCGCCGCCTCCACGGCATCCCCCTCCATGCCCTCCTCGGCCGCCCCCTCGACGCGCTCGTCCAGCGCCATCAGGGCCAGCAGCTCGAGCGCCAGGACCGCGCCCACCAGGTCGTGGAAGGCGTGATCGATGACCAGGCACTCCTCCAGCAGCGCCCGGGCCCGCCTCCGGTCCCCGCCGCTGAAGGCCGCGAAGGCCAGCACGTAGAGCGCGTAGGCCAGCGTCCAGCGCTCGCCGTGGTCCTCGCAGACCTCCCGCACCTCCTCGCACAAGGCCACCGCACCCGCGAGATCCCCCTGGAAGGCGACGGCCATCGCCAGCTCCACCCGGCCCATCAGCACATTGCTGTTCAACTCGCCGATCTCGCGATAGCGGGCCAGCGCCGCCCGCAGCGACCGCTCGGCGCGCGGCATGTCGTCCGAGACCAGCGCGAGACAGCCCATGCGGTGCTCGGCGTAGGCCGCCGCCCGGTCGTCGCCCGTGCGCTCCGCCAGCTCCCGGCACTCGCCGAGCGCGCCGACCGCCCGCGCCTGGTCGCCCTGGAGCACCGAGACGTGGCCCAGCACCCACAGGGCCTTCGCCCGGGTCTCCGTGTAGTCGGCGGGCGCGCGCAGCGCCCGCTCCAGCCAGTACCGGCCCTCGGCCAGCCGCCCGCACCCCACCCAGCAGAACCACAGGGTCCCCGCCAGGCACTGGCCGAGATGCGCCTCGTCGCTGTCCTCCAGACTGTGCTCGAGGGCGGTCCGCAGATTGGGCAGCTCGGCCTCGACCCTGGCCGCCACCTCGGCCTGGCGCGGGCCGAACCAGTCGAGCTCGCACCAGGTGGCCAGGCCCATGTACCAGTCGCGGTGCCGCCGACGCATCCGCTCGTCGTCCCCCAGCGCCCGCAGCCAGTCCGCGCCGTAGGCCCGCACGGAGTCCAGCAGCCGGTAGCGCGGGCCCAGCGGGCCGTCCTCGCGGACCATCACGGACTGGGCCACCAGCGAGGTCAGCACGTCGAGCAGGTCCTCGGCGGGCAGCTCCGGGCCCGAGCAGACGTACTCCGCCGCCTCCAGGTCGAACAGCCCCGCGAAGACCGTCAGCCGCGCCCACAGCAGCCGCTCGGCGGGCGTGCACAGCTCATGGCTCCAGCCGATCGCCGTCCGCAGCGTGCGATGGCGGGGCAGTGCCCCGTGCGACCCCCCGGTCAGCAGCCGGAAGCGGTCGTCCAGCCGGTCCAGCACCTGGTCCGCGGAGAGGGCGCCCAGCCGTCCGGCCGCCAGCTCCAGGGCCAGCGGGATGCCGTCGAGACGTCGGCACAGCTCGGCCGCCGCGACCAGCTCGCCCGCCCCGGCGGGAAAGTCGGGCCGGACCGCCGTGGCCCGGTCCTCGAACAGCGCGACGCCATCGGCCCCGCCCATCGGCGACAGCGGGAAGACCTGCTCGCCCGCGACGCCCAGCCGCCGACGCCCTGCCGCCAGCACGCTCAGCCCCGGTGCCGTCCGCAGCAGCGCGTGCGTGAGCAGGGCGCACTCCCGGGCGAGATGCTCGACGCCGTCCAGCACGAGCAGCAGCCGGCGGTCGGCGAGCTGCTCCAGCAGACACGCGCGCGGCGGACGGTCCGTGTGGTCGGTGAGCCCGAGGGCCGCGGCGACCGCGTGATCCAGCAGCGCCGGGTCGGTCAGCGCCGAGAGCTCGGCCAGCCACACCCCGTCGCAGAAGCGATCCTGCACACCCTGCGCGGCCCGGATCGCCAGCCGCGTCTTGCCGACCCCGCCCACCCCGGTGACCGTCACCAACCGGGACCGCCCCAAGTGCCCGGCCAGGGCGTGGAGTTCACGGTCACGGCCGATGAAGCGGCTCGGCTCGGCGGGCAGATTGCCCGGCGGCCGGGCCGGTGCGGCGCCGTCGTCGGACGACGGGCCGGGGAACGGGGAGCCGGAGAGCGGTGCCATGGCACACAGAGCGTACCGACGGGTGTGCGGACCGTAAACTCTGCCTGGTGAACCGCCCGGTCGCGGCCGTAATGCGGTACGGGCCCCGACGCCCGGCGCGATAAGGTCGGTACCCGACGTTTTACGATCGCGGGCGACCAGCGACGAGCAGCTCGACGACCAGCTAAGGAGCGGTGCAACGTGTCCGGTGGAGAGGTGGCCGGGATCCTCGTGGCCGTCTTCTGGGCGATCCTCGTGTCCTTCATCGCCCTGGTGCTGGTCCGGCTCGCGCAGACGTTGAAGGCGACCACGAAGCTGGTGGCCGAGGTCAGTGAGCAGGCCGTGCCGCTGCTGGCCGACGCCTCCGCGACCGTGCGCTCCGCGAACACCCAGCTCGCCCGCGTCGACTCGATCGCCGCGGACGTCCAGGAGGTCACGGCGAACGCCTCGGCGCTGTCCTCGACCGTCTCCTCCGCCTTCGGCGGGCCGCTGGTCAAGGTCGCCGCGTTCGGCTACGGCGTGCGCCGTGCGATCGGCCGCAAGGCGGAGCCCGCGCCGAAGACCACCGTTTTCGTCGGCAGGACCGCACAGGATCTGCCGTCCGCAAGGCGCGGCAGCCGCCGTACCCGTGGGAAGGGTTGACCCCGGAAATGTTTCGCCGCACGTTCTGGTTCACGACTGGTGTAGCAGCCGGTGTCTGGGCCACCACCAAGGTCAACCGCAAGTTGAGCAAGCTCACCCCGGAGAGCCTGGCCCTGCAGGCCGCGGACCGCGCGGTCATCGCCGGCCGCCGCGTCAAGCTCTTCGCGCTGGACGTCCGCGACGGCATGGCCGATCGCGAGGCGGCGCTCAAGGACGCGCTGGGCCTCGGCCCGGTGGCGGAGCCCGAGCGCCGGGAGCTGCCCGAGCAGCGCCGGCTGGTCGCCCTCGACCAGCGCCACCCCTACAACTCGATCACCCGGAAAGAGGACCACTGATGGAGTCGGCTGAAATCCGCCGCCGCTGGCTGCGCTTCTTCGAGGAGCGCGGGCACACCGTCGTGCCGTCGGCGTCGCTCATCGCGGACGACCCGACCCTGCTGCTGGTCCCCGCGGGCATGGTGCCCTTCAAGCCGTACTTCCTCGGCGAGGTCAAGCCGCCCTTCCCGCGCGCCACCAGCGTGCAGAAGTGCGTCCGCACCCCGGACATCGAAGAGGTCGGCAAGACCACCCGCCACGGCACGTTCTTCCAGATGTGCGGCAACTTCTCCTTCGGGGACTACTTCAAGGAAGGCGCCATCAAGTACGCCTGGGAGCTGCTCACCAGCTCCGTGGCGGACGGTGGCTACGGCCTGGAGCCCGAGAAGCTCTGGATCACCGTCTACCTCGAGGACGACGAGGCCGAGCGCATCTGGCGCGACGTCGTCGGCGTGCCCGCCGAGCGCATCCAGCGCCTGGGCAAGAAGGACAACTACTGGTCCATGGGCGTCCCCGGCCCGTGCGGTCCCTGCTCCGAGATCAACTACGACCGCGGCCCCGAGTTCGGCGTCGAGGGCGGCCCGGCCGTCAACGACGAGCGGTACGTGGAGATCTGGAACCTGGTCTTCATGCAGTACGAGCGCGGCGCCGGCGAGGACAAGGAGAACTTCCCGATCCTCGGCGACCTGCCCAGCAAGAACATCGACACCGGTCTCGGCCTCGAGCGCCTGGCGATGATCCTGCAGGGCGTGCAGAACATGTACGAGACCGACACCCTGCGCGTCGTCATGGACAAGGCCACCGAGCTGACCGGTGTCCGCTACGGCGCCGCCCACGGCACCGACGTGTCGCTGCGCGTGGTCGCCGACCACATGCGCACCTCCGTCATGCTCATCGGCGACGGCGTCACCCCCGGCAACGAGGGCCGTGGCTACGTCCTGCGCCGCATCATGCGCCGCGCCGTCCGCAACATGCGTCTGCTCGGCGCCACCGGCCCGGTCGTCGCCGAGCTGGTCGACACCGTGCTCACGACGATGGGCGAGCAGTACCCGGAGCTCCTCACCGACCGCAAGCGCATCGAGACCGTCGCCCTCGCCGAGGAGGCCGCGTTCCTCAAGGCCCTCAAGGGCGGCACCAACATCCTCGACACCGCCGTCACCGAGACCAAGGCCGCCGGCGGCACGGTCCTCGCCGGCGACAAGGCGTTCCTGCTGCACGACACGTGGGGCTTCCCGATCGACCTCACCCTGGAGATGGCCGCCGAGCAGGGGCTGTCCGTGGACGAGGACGGCTTCCGCCGTCTGATGAAGGAGCAGCGGGAGCGGGCCAAGGCCGACGCCAAGGCCAAGAAGACCGGCCACGCCGACGTCTCCGCCTACCGCGCGGTCGCCGACACCGCAGGCTCCACCGTCTTCACCGGCTACACCGACACCGAGGGCGAGTCCACCGTCGTCGGTCTGCTGGTCGACGGCGTGCCGTCGCCGGCCGCCCAGGAGGGCGACGAGGTCGAGGTCGTCCTCGACCGCACCCCCTTCTACGCCGAGGGCGGCGGCCAGCTCGCCGACCAGGGCCGGATCCGGCTCGACACCGGTGCCGTCGTGGAGATCCGCGACGTCCAGCAGCCCGTGCCCGGCGTCAGCGTCCACAAGGGCGTCGTCCAGGTCGGCGAGGTCACGGTCGGCTCGTCCGTGTACGCCCAGATCGACGTGCGGCGCCGCCGGGCCATCGCCCGCGCCCACAGCGCCACCCACCTCACCCACCAGGCGCTGCGCGACGCCCTCGGCCCGACGGCCGCCCAGGCCGGTTCGGAGAACTCGCCCGGCCGCTTCCGCTTCGACTTCGGCTCCCCGGCCGCCGTGCCGGGCACCGTCCTCACGGACGTGGAGCAGCGGATCAACGAGGTCCTCTCCCGTGAGCTCGACGTGCACGCCGAGGTCATGAGCATGGAGGACGCCAAGAAGCAGGGCGCCATCGCCGAGTTCGGCGAGAAGTACGGCGACCGGGTGCGCGTCGTGACCATCGGCGACTTCTCCAAGGAGCTGTGCGGCGGCACGCACGTGCACAACACCGCCCAGCTCGGTCTGGTGAAGCTGCTCGGCGAGTCCTCCATCGGCTCCGGTGTGCGCCGTGTCGAGGCCCTCGTCGGCGTGGACGCCTACAACTTCCTCGCCCGTGAGCACACGGTCGTCTCCCAGCTGACGGACCTGGTCAAGGGCCGTCCGGAGGAGCTGCCGGAGAAGATCTCCGGGATGCTCGCCAAGCTGAAGGACGCCGAGAAGGAGATCGAGCGGTTCCGCGCCGAGAAGGTGCTCCAGGCCGCCGCCGGTCTCGCCGAGGGTGCCAAGGACGTCCGGGGCGTGGCGCTGGCCGTCGGCCGGGTGCCGGACGGCACGGGCGCCGACGACCTGCGCAAGCTCGTCCTCGACGTCCGGGGCCGGATCCAGGGTGGCCGCGCCGCCGTGGTCGCGCTGTTCACCGTGGTGAACGGCCGCCCGCTGACCGTGATCGCCACCAACGAGGCCGCGCGCGAGCGTGGGCTCAAGGCCGGTGACCTGGTGCGTACGGCCGCCAAGACGCTCGGTGGCGGAGGCGGCGGCAAGCCGGACGTCGCCCAGGGCGGCGGCCAGAACGCCGACGCTCTCGACGAGGCCATGGCCGCCGTCGAGCGTCTCGTCGCCGAGGCGGCCTGATCGTGCGACGCGGCAGGCGGATCGCCGTCGACGTCGGGGACGCCCGGATCGGGGTCGCCTCGTGCGACCCCGACGGGGTCCTCGCCACCCCGGTCGAGACCGTCCCCGGACGTGACATCCCGTCAGCTCACAAGCGGCTGGCGGCGATTGTCGAGGAATACGAACCCGTCGAGGTCGTGGTCGGCCTGCCCCGCTCGCTGAGCGGGCGGGAAGGCCCGGCGGCGGCCAAGGTGCGGACCTTCGCCAAGGAGATGGCCCGGCGCATCGCTCCCGTACCGGTCAGACTGGTCGACGAGCGGATGACGACGGTCACGGCCACGCAGGGCCTCCGGGCCTCCGGGGTCAACTCCAAGAAGGGCCGCTCCGTCGTCGACCAGGCGGCGGCTGTGATCATTCTGCAGAACGCCCTGGAGATCGAGAAGATCTCCGGTCGTCCTCCGGGTGAACCCGTAGAAGTGGTCATCTGATCGCGATACGGTAACGTTCCGCGCGACATGGCAGCCGTTCGAACGTCTTCCGTACAGGACCGGACGCATCGAACGTGTACTCCACGGAGCGCTCACCGGCTGCCGCTGTGCGGCTCTAGGGGATCGATGACTGAGTATGGCCGGGGCTCCGGCTCCCAACCGTGGCATCCCGAGGACCCTCTGTACGGGGACCAGGGATACAACGGGCAGCAGTATCCGCAGCAACAGCCGCAGCAGCAGTCGCAGCCTCCGTACGGTCAGCAGTACCCCGAACAGCAGCAGTATCCGGAACAGCAGTACGGCTGGGACCCCTCGCAGAGCGCGGGGGGTCCGTACGGTGCGACCCCGGGGGAGCAGTACGGCCGCCAGGACTACTACGGCACGCCCGACGGCTACCCGCAGCAGCAGGACCACCACACCGGTCAGCACCAGCAGCCCCACCAGACTGGGCAGCATCAGCAGCCCCATCACACGGGTCAGCACCAGCAGCCGCACGACACCGGCCAGCATCAGCAGCCCCACCACACGGGTCAGCATCAGCAGCCCCACCACACCGGCCAGCACGAGCAGCCGCACCAGACGGGGCAGCATCAGCAGCCGCGTCCCGGTGTGCCGCAGCAGGCGCATGACACCGGGCAGCATGAGGAATGGCGCCCGGAGTCCGAGCAGGAGCAGGAGCCCGAGCCCGAAGAGGAGAAGCACCCCTTCTTCACCGGTGCCGACGACCCCGACGGCGCGGACGACCCCCGCGACGAGGGCCGTCGCGACCGTCGCGGCAAGGGCAAAGGCAAGGCCAAGGGCAAGACCAAGCGCCGCAGCGGCACGGCCTGCCTGCTCGTCGCCGTCGTACTCGTCGGCGTCGTGGGCGGTGGCGGCTACCTCGCCTACGACTACTGGCAGACCCACTTCGGTGCAGCCCCCGACTACTCGGGCGAGGGCAGCGGCGAGGTCCAGGTCGAGATCCCCAAGGGTTCCAGCCTGACCGGGATGGGCCAGGTCCTGGAGAAGGCGGGCGTGGTCAAGAGCGTCGGCGCCTTCACCGCGGCCGCCGGCAAGGGCGTGGCCATCCAGCCGGGCACCTATACCCTCCGCAAGGAGATGTCGGGTTCGGCGGCCGTCGCGATGATGACCCACACCGGGAACTTCCTCACCATCGGTGAGGGGCGCCGGGCCGTCCAGATCTACGCCGCTATCGACCAGAAGCTCGGTCTGAAGCAGGGCACGACCAAGGACGTCGCCACCAGCCAGGTGAAGAACCTCGGGCTGCCCGAGTGGGCCAACAGCGACCCGAAGATCAAGGATCCGCTCGAGGGCTTCCTCTACCCGTCGCAGTACAGCGCGGCCAAGGGCACCAAGCCGGAGGTCATCCTCAAGCAGATGGTCGCGCGGGCCAAGGAGAACTACGCCAAGGAAGACCTGGAGGGCAAGGCCAAGGAACTGGGCCTGAAGTCCCCGCTCCAGCTCATCACCGTGGCGAGCATGGTCAACGCGGAAGGCATGACGAGTGATGACTTCCGCAAGATGGCGCGCGTCATATACAACCGCCTCAAGCCGACCAACGTCGAGACGAACGGCAAGCTGGAGTTCGACTCGACGTACAACTACCTGAAGAACCAGAGCAAGCTGGACCTCAGTCCCAAGCAGCTCCGGTCCTTCGACCACCCGTACAACACGTACTTCTACCGAGGTCTGACTCCCGGTCCCATCGGCAACCCCGGAGCCGAGGCGCTCAAGGCCGCGATGGATCCCGAGGCCGGCGACTGGTACTACTTCGTCTCCATCGACGGGAAGACGCGGTTCACCAAGAACCTCAAGGAACACCAGAAGCTCGTGGACGAGTTCAACGACAGCCAGAAGGCGAAGAAGCAGGGATGAGTGACCCGAGGGAGCACCGCCGCCGGGCGGCGGTGCTCGGTTCGCCGATCGCCCACTCGCTCTCCCCGGTCCTGCACCGGGCCGCGTACGCCGAGCTGGGCCTGGGGGAGTGGACCTACGACCGCTTCGAGGTCGACGAGGCCGCGCTGCCCGGCTTCCTGGAAGGGCTCGACGGCGCCTGGGCGGGGCTCTCCCTGACCATGCCGCTCAAGCGGGCCGTCATCCCGCTGCTGGACGGGATCAGCGCCACGGCCGAGTCCGTCGAGGCCGTCAACACCGTCGTCCTCACCGACGACGGCCGTCGCCTCGGCGACAACACCGACATCCCCGGCATCGCGGCGGCGCTGCGCGAGCGCGGCGTCGAGAAGGTCGGCTCCGCCACCGTCCTCGGCGCCGGGGCCACGGCCTCCTCCGCCCTCGCCGCCCTCGCCCGGATCTGCACCGGCGAGGTCACCGCGTACGTCCGCAGCGCCGAGCGCGCCGCCGAGATGCGGCACTGGGGCGAGCGGCTCGGCGTCGCCGTCCGCACCGCCGACTGGAGCCGCGCCGCCGAGGGCCTCGGCGCGCCGCTGGTCGTCGCGACCACCCCGGCCGGTGCCACGGACGGCCTCGCGGCCGACGTCCCGGAGCACCCCGGCACGCTCTTCGACGTGCTGTACGAGCCGTGGCCGACCCCGCTGGCGGCCGCCTGGGCGGGCCGCGGCGGCGCGATCCTCGGCGGTCTGGACCTGCTGGTGCACCAGGCGGTGCTGCAGGTCGAGCAGATGACCGGGTGCCCCACCGCCCCGCTGGCCGCGATGCGCGCGGCGGGCGAGGCGGCCCTCGCGGCCCGTACGGCCTGACCCGCGACCGGCCCCCGGCCCGTTCCCGGAGCCGACGCGACCGGTCCACAACCCGGACCGGCTGCCGGACAGGGCTCCGGGTCGTGGGAGGATCTGAGGTGGCGGGCCCGGGCCGCGCACGCGCTCCGGACACGCCACCGCATGATCCAGGCGCGAGCAAGAGGAGTCCCGTTGAGCAGGTTGCGCTGGCTGACGGCCGGGGAGTCGCACGGCCCCGCACTCGTGGCGACGCTGGAGGGCCTTCCCGCCGGCGTGCCGATCACCACCGACATGGTGGCGGACCACCTGGCCCGACGGCGCCTCGGCTATGGGCGCGGCGCGCGCATGAAGTTCGAGCGCGACGAGATCACCTTCCTCGGCGGTGTCCGCCACGGCCTGTCCATGGGCTCCCCGATCGCGGTCATGGTGGGCAACACCGAGTGGCCCAAGTGGGAAAAGGTCATGGCGGCCGACCCGGTGGACCCCGACGAGCTCGCCTCGCTGGCCCGCAACGCCCCGCTGACCCGCCCCCGCCCCGGTCACGCCGACCTCGCGGGCATGCAGAAGTACGGTTTCGACGAGGCCCGGCCGGTCCTGGAGCGCGCCTCCGCCCGTGAGACCGCCGCCCGCGTCGCCCTCGGCGCCGTCGCCCGTTCCTTCCTCAAGGAGACGGCCGGCATCGAGATCGTCTCGCACGTGGTGGAGCTGGCGGCGGCCAAGGCCCCGTACGGCGTCTACCCCAAGCCCTCCGACGTCGAGCGGCTCGACGCCGATCCGGTGCGCTGCCTGGACGCCGACGCGTCGAAGGCGATGGTCGCCGAGATCGACCAGGCCCACAAGGACGGCGACACCCTCGGTGGCGTCGTCGAGGTCCTCGCCTACGGCGTGCCGGTCGGCCTCGGCTCGCACGTCCACTGGGACCGGCGTCTGGACGCCCGCCTGGCCGCCGCTCTGATGGGCATTCAGGCCATCAAGGGCGTCGAGGTCGGCGACGGCTTCGAGCTGGCCCGGGTGCCCGGCTCCAAGGCGCACGACGAGATCGTGGCCACCGAGGACGGCATCCGTCGCACCTCGGGCCGCTCCGGCGGCACCGAGGGCGGTCTGACCACGGGTGAGCTGCTGCGCGTCCGGGCCGCGATGAAGCCGATCGCAACCGTCCCGCGCGCGCTGGCCACCGTCGACGTCGTCACCGGCGAGGCGACGCAGGCACACCACCAGCGCTCCGACGTCTGTGCCGTCCCGGCCGCCGGCATCGTCGCCGAGGCCATGGTGGCGCTCGTCCTGGCGGACGCGGTCGTCGAGAAGTTCGGCGGCGACAGCGTCACCGAGACCCGCCGCAACGTCCGCGGCTACCTCGACAACCTGGCCATCAAGTGACCCCACCCGTCACGCCCGTGGTCGTCCTGGTGGGCCCGCCCGGAGCGGGCAAGTCCACCATCGGTGCCCTGCTCGCCGAGCGGCTGGGTACCGGCTACCGGGACACCGACGCCGACATCGAGCGGACCGCCGGCAAGCCCATCCCGGAGATCTTCATCGACGAGGGCGAGCCGCACTTCCGTGAGCTGGAGCGGCGGGCCGTGGTCGCCGCCGTGGCCGAGCACCCCGGGGTGCTCTCCCTCGGCGGCGGCGCCGTCATGGACCCCTCCACCCGTGCCCTGCTCACGGGCCTGCCCGTGGTCTTCCTCGACGTCGAGCTCGCCGACGCCGTCCACCGGGTGGGCCTGGACGCCCCGCGGCCGCTGCTCGCCGTCAACCCCCGCAAGCGGTGGCGCGAGCTGATGGAGGCGCGCCGCCCGCTCTACACCGAGGTCGCCCGCGCCGTCGTCGGCACCGGCGGCCGCACCCCGGCCCAGGTGGCCGACGCCGTGCTGGAGGCACTCCAGCTGCCCCGGGCCCACACACCGGACATCCCGCAGTGAGGAACGCATGACCGACGCCCCTACCCGTATCCAGGTCGCCGGCAGCGCGGGCACCGCGCCGTACGAGGTCCTGGTCGGCAGCCAGCTGCTGGGCGAGCTGCCCGGCCTGATCGGCACCGCCGCCCAGCGGGTGGCCGTACTCCACCCCGAGGCGCTCGCCGAGACCGGTGAGGTGCTCCGCGCGGACCTGGCCGCGCAGGGCTACGAGGCCATCGCGATCCAGCTCCCGAACGCCGAGGAGGCCAAGACCGTCGAGGTCGCCGCCTACTGCTGGAAGGCGCTCGGGCAGACCAACTTCACCCGCACCGACGTCATCGTCGGGGTCGGCGGCGGTGCCACCACGGACGTGGCGGGCTTCGTCGCCGCCACCTGGCTGCGCGGGGTCCGCTGGATCGCCGTGCCCACCACCGTGCTGGGCATGGTCGACGCGGCCGTCGGCGGCAAGACCGGCATCAACACCGCCGAGGGCAAGAACCTCGTCGGCGCCTTCCACCCCCCGGCCGGGGTCCTGTGCGACCTCGCCGCGCTGGAGTCGCTGCCGGTCCACGACTACGTCAGCGGCCTCGCCGAGATCATCAAGGCGGGCTTCATCGCCGACCCGGCGATCCTGGACCTCATCGAGGCCGACCCCGAGGCCGCCCGCACGCCGCGGGGCCCGCACACCTCGGAGCTGATCGAGCGCGCGATCAAGGTCAAGGCCGACGTCGTCTCCTCGGACCTGAAGGAATCGGGCCTGCGGGAGATCCTCAACTACGGCCACACCCTCGCCCACGCGATCGAGAAGAACGAGCGCTACAACTGGCGGCACGGCGCGGCCGTCGCCGTCGGCATGGTCTTCGCCGCCGAACTCGGCCGGATCGCCGGCCGTCTGGACGACGCGACGGCCGACCGGCACCGCGCCATCCTCGAGTCCGTGGGCCTGCCCGTCACCTACCGTGGCGACCAGTGGCCCAAGCTGGTGGAGACCATGAAGGTCGACAAGAAGTCCCGCGGCGACCGGCTGCGCTTCATCGTCCTGGACGGCCTGGCGAAGCCGACGGTCCTGGAGGCACCGGACCCGGCGATGCTGCTGGCGGCGCACGCGGAGATCGCCGCGTGAGCGGGCGCCGGGTGCTCGTCCTGAACGGGCCGAACCTCGGCCGGCTGGGCTCCCGCGAGCCCGACGTCTACGGCTCGACCTCCTACAAGGGCCTGGTCGAGGAGTGCACCCGGCTCGGCGGGGAGCTCGGCCTCGCCGTCGAGGTCCGGGAGACCAACGACGAGGGCGAGTTGATCCGCTGGCTGCACGAGGCCGCGGACGGCTCGGTCCCCGTCGTCATCAACCCCGGGGCCTTCACGCACTATTCGTACGCGATGCGTGACGCGGCGGCCCAGCGCACCGCGCCCCTCATCGAGGTGCACATCTCCAACCCCTACGCCCGCGAGGAGTTCCGCCACACCTCCGTCATCGCGGCGGTCGCCAGTGGCACGGTCGCCGGGTTCGGCATCGGCTCCTACCGGCTGGCGCTGCGGGCGCTGGCGGAGGAACTCGCGGGCTGACGCGGGCGTTGCCCCTAGGGAGAGGCGGGCGCTTACTCTCGGGTACGCTCCCGTCGGGTTTCGGCCCCGGTCCCGCCCTTTCGCCGTTTCCCGGGGCTCTGCCCCGGACCCCGGTCCTCAATCGCCGGACGGGCTGAAGAATCAGCCCGTCCGGCGATTGAGGACACCGCGCGCAGCGCGGTCCGGGGGTCTGGGGGCGGAGCCCCCGGTAGCTGGGGGAGGGACCGGGGAAGCCCCACTGCCCCACTGCCCCGCGCCCGAACGAGACGGAGTGCCACCGGATGCAGCACCCTGTGGGACCGCCGCTGCCCCCCTCCCACCCCCCGGCGCAGCCTCCCCAGGCCCCGGGGTGGCCCCCTGCCGTGCCGGTACCGGCCGGGACCCCACCCGTGACGCCCCCCGTGACCCCGCCCGGGGCAACCGTCACCGGACACTTCCCGTTGGCCACGGCCGTCGCCGACCCCTCCGTCGCCGCCGTCGCGGTGCTGCTCATCGGTCCGGCGGGCGCGGGCAAGACCACCGTGGCCCGGCACTGGGCCGACACCCGCCGGGTGCCCACGGCCCACATCAGCCTCGACGACGTACGCGAATGGGTGCGCTCCGGCTTCGCGGACCCGCAGTCGGGGTGGAACGACCACTCCGAGGCCCAGTACCGGCTCGCCCGCCGCACCTGCGGCTTCGCGGCCCGCAACTTCCTGGCCAACGGCATTTCCTGCATCCTCGACGACGCGGTCTTCCCCGACCGGCCCGTCGTGGGCCTCGGCGGCTGGAAGCGGCACGTCGGCCCCGGTCTGCTGCCCGTGGTGCTGCTGCCGGGCCTCGAGGTCGTCCTGGAGCGCAACGCCGCGCGCAGCGGCAACCGCCGCCTCAGCGACGAGGAGGTCGCCCGGATCCACGGCCGCATGGCCGGCTGGTACGGCTCCGGTCTGCCCATCATCGACAACTCCCAGCAGGACGTCACCACCACGGCCCGGCTCCTCGACGACGTGGTCGCCCGCTCACTGAGCAGCCCGCCCAGCTGGTAGACCCGCGGGGCTGCTGCCGGTCGGCCCTCGGTCGGACGCGCTGGAACGGCCGCCCACGGCGCCTGACCGTACGCTCGGAAGCATGTCCGAGGTCTACGCGGCACGGCGCACGCGGCTGCGCGAGCGGTGCGAGGCGGCCGGCAGCGAGGCCGCCCTCGTCTCCGGTGACGCCAACGTCCGCTATCTCGCCGGCGGGGCACCCTCCGGCGCCGCGCTGCTCGTCGGCCCGGACCAGGACGTGCTGTTCTGCGCCGACGATCCGTACGCGGACGCCTCGGTCGGCCGGCCCGCCGAGGACCTGCGGGTCGTGGTGCTGCCGACCCCGGAGGGCGACCCGGCCGTCGCGGGTGCCGAGCGCGCCGTGGCCGCCAAAGTGGGCTCGCTCGCGGTCGAGGAACACCATCTGACCGTGGCCCGGCACCGCGCGCTGCGCTCCGTCGCGCCCGGGCTGCGTCTGGCGGACCTCGGCACGGCCGTCGAGCAGCAGCGGATGGTCAAGGACGACGAGGAGATCTCCAGTCTGCGCATCGCCGCGGAGATCGCCGACCACGCCCTGGGCGAGCTGCTCGAATCGATCCTCGTCGGGCGCACCGAGCGGCATCTCGCGCTGGAACTCGAGCGCCGGCTGATCGATCACGGCGCGCGGGGCCCCGCCTTCCCGACCTCGGTCGGCTCCGGGCCGAATTCGGGTCTGGTCGGTCATCCGCCGTCCGACCGCCGGGTCGAGGAAGGCGATTTTCTCAGTGTCTGCCTGGGTGCCGACTACCGTGGCTACCGCAGCGAGGTGGCCCGTACCTTTGTGATCGGCACCTCCCCGGCGGACTGGCAGATCGAGCTGTACGAGCAGGTGTTCGCAGCCCAGCGGGCCGGTCGGGAGGCGCTCGCACCGGGCGCCGCGTACCGCGAAGTGGACCGCGCGGCACGGCTCGTGCTGGAGGGCGCGGGGCACGGAGAACGGCTCGGACCGCGCATCGGCCACGGTGTGGGACTCGAAATCGGCGAGGACCCTCGGTTGGCGCCCTCGGCCATGGGTAAACTGGACGCTTGCGTGCCGGTCACCGTAGATCCGGGGGTTCACCTCCCGGGGCGGGGCGGCGTCCGGATCGATGACACGCTCGTCGTCCGCCCTGAGGCGGACGGCGGACCCGAGCTACTCACCATCACGACCAAGGAGCTGCTCGCGCTCTAGCGCGCATCTCCTGGTTCCACCAGCTTCAGTCCAGGAGATTCCGCAACCGTGGCTTCCACGAACGACCTCAAGAACGGCATGGTGCTCAAGCTCGACGGGGGCCAGCTCTGGTCCGTCGTCGAGTTCCAGCACGTCAAGCCCGGCAAGGGCCCCGCCTTCGTCCGTACCAAGCTCAAGAACGTGCTGTCGGGCAAGGTCGTCGACAAGACCTTCAACGCCGGCGTCAAGGTCGAGACGGCCACCGTCGACAAGCGCGGTATGCAGTTCTCGTACATGGACGGCGAGTACTTCGTGTTCATGGACATGGACACGTACGACCAGCTGCACGTCGACCGCAAGGCCGTCGGTGACGCCGCCAACTTCCTGCTCGAGGGCTTCGAGGCCGTCGTCGCGAAGCACGGCGACGAGGTGCTCTACGTCGAGCTGCCGGCCGCGGTCGAGCTCGTCATCGAGCACACCGACCCGGGTGTCCAGGGCGACCGCTCCACCGGTGGCACCAAGCCCGCCAAGCTGGAGACCGGCTACGAGATCCAGGTCCCGCTCTTCATCACCACGGGTGAGAAGATCAAGGTCGACACTCGCACCGGTGATTACCTCGGTCGGGTGAACAGCTAACCGTGGCCGCCCGTAGCAAGGCCCGTAAGCGCGCCTTCCAGATCCTCTTCGAGGCCGATCAGCGCGGTTCCTCCGTGCAGAACGTGCTCGCGGACTGGGTCCGGCACTCGCGGTCCGACGACCGGCAGCCGCCGGTCAACGAGTACACGATGCAGCTGGTCGAGGGATACGCGCAGCACGTGTCCCGGATCGACGAGCTGATCGCCACCTACGCGGTCGACTGGGACCTGGACCGGATGCCGGTCGCCGACCGGAACATCGTGCGCCTCGGTGCGTACGAGCTGATCTGGGAGGACGAGACCCCGGACGCGGTGGCGATCGACGAGGCGGTGCAGCTCGCCAAGGAGTTCTCCACCGACGACTCGCCCGCCTTCGTCAACGGTCTGCTCGGCCGTTTCAAGGAGCTCAAGCCGGGTCTGCGGCGCGCGGAATAGCCGCCGGGGACCACACAGCGCAAAAAACCGCCGGGGGCGGTGAGAACCCGAAAGGGTTCCACCGCCCCCGGCGGTACGTTTCTGCTCAGATTTCCGCGGTTTTCGCCACGGTCTGCTCAGAAGACGGCGACCGACGCCAGGCGTCAGGCGTCTTCGTGCTGCACGGCACGGCGCGCGTCCGCGTCGAGCACGCCCCAGCTGATCAGCTGCTCGGTCAGCACCGAGGGCGACTGGTCATAGATCACCGCGAGGGTGCGCAGGTCGTCCTGGCGGATCGACAGCACCTTGCCGTTGTAATCGCCGCGCTGGCTCTGGATGGTCGCGGCGTAGCGCTGGAGGGGGCCCGCCTTCTCGGCCGGCACGTGGGCCAGCCGCTCCAGGTCCAGAACGAGCTTCGGCGGTGGCTCGGCGGCCCCGCCGGGCGTGGTGCCCGGCAGCAGCTCCTGCACCGGCACACCGTAGAAATCGGCCAGCTCGGCCAGGCGCTGCACGGTCACGGCACGGTCGCCGCGCTCGTACGAACCCACTACCACGGCCTTCCAGCGGCCCTGGGACTTCTCCTCGACGCCATGGAGGGAGAGGCCCTGCTGGGTGCGGATGGCGCGGAGCTTGGCCCCGAGCTGTTTGGCGTATTCGCTGGACATAAAGCTCCCCGGACGCTGTATCAACGTGCGGCTCTGCCGCGTGGCTGGTTACTCACTGTGAGGTTACGCAGCGTAATCTGGCTTCGTCAAGCCGAATGGTCCACACCCTCGTCCACGCGGGGCGGTGGCGAGTGTTTCCCTGCGGTGCTGGTAACGTGAAACACGTTAATCCGACGTCCTTTAAAGTCCGTCCCGTGAGGCGGAGAAGGAGGTCCGTTTCGTATGGACGCAAACCGTGACGTGAAACCGGCGGCGAACCCGACCGGCTCCGCGCGTCCCGTGCTCGAAGCACCGGACATCGCCCGGGTACTGACCCGGATCGCCCACGAGATCGTCGAGCGCGCCAAGGGCGCCGACGACGTGGTGCTCCTCGGCATCCCCACGCGTGGCGTCTTCCTCGCCCGCCGACTGGCAGCCAAGCTCGAAGAGATCACCGGCGGCAAGATGCCCGTCGGCTCCCTCGACATCACCATGTACCGCGACGATCTGCGGCTCCGCCCGGCCCGCGCGCTCGCCCGCACCGAGATCCCCGGTGACGGGATCGACGGCCGGCTGGTGATCCTCGTCGACGACGTGCTCTTCTCCGGCCGCACCATCCGCGCCGCGCTCGACGCGCTCGGTGACATCGGCCGCCCGCGCGCGGTCCAGCTCGCGGTCCTCGTGGACCGCGGCCACCGTGAGCTTCCGATCCGTGCCGACTACGTCGGCAAGAACCTCCCCACGTCGCTGCGGGAGACGGTCAAGGTGCAGCTCACCGAGGAGGACGGCCGCGACAGCGTGCTCCTCGGCCTCCGCGAGCCCACCGCGGCCGACGAGCAGTAGCGCCACGCCCCACCGCGCCGGGCCCGGCACCCCGACAGGGCCCGGGACCGTGCCGCCGCATGCCCGGCAGCTGCTCGCCCAGGCACCCCCATACCTCCTCAACCACGGAGTAACCGGATGAAGCGCCACCTCATCTCGGCCGCCGACCTCACGCGCGACGACGCCGTCCTGATCCTCGACACCGCCGAGGAGATGGCGCGGGTCGCCGACCGGCCGATCAAGAAACTGCCGACCCTGCGCGGCCGCACCGTCGTCAACCTCTTCTTCGAGGACTCGACCCGGACCCGCATCTCCTTCGAGGCCGCCGCCAAGCGGCTCTCCGCCGACGTCATCAACTTCTCCGCCAAGGGCTCCTCGGTCTCCAAGGGCGAGTCGCTCAAGGACACCGCCCTGACCCTGGAGGCGATGGGCGCGGACGCCGTCGTCATCCGGCACGGCGACTCAGGCGCCCCGCACCGGCTCGCCACCTCCGGCTGGATCGGCGGCTCGGTCGTCAACGCGGGCGACGGCACCCACGAGCACCCCACGCAGGCGCTGCTCGACGCCTTCACCATGCGCCGCCACCTGGCGGGCGCCGCCGACGGCGGCCCCACCCACCACCAGGGGCCCGGCGACGGCACCGGCCGCGATCTCGAAGGCCGCCGGATCACCATCGTCGGCGACATCCTGCACAGCCGCGTGGCCCGCTCCAACGTGCACCTGCTGACCTCGCTCGGCGCCCAGGTCACCCTGGTCGCGCCGCCCACGCTCGTGCCCATCGGCGTCGAGCGCTGGCCCTGCGAGGTCTCCTACGACCTCGACGCGGTGCTGCCGAAGTCCGACGCCGTGATGATGCTGCGCGTCCAGCGCGAGCGCATGAACGCCGCCTTCTTCCCCACCGAGCGCGAGTACGCGCGCCGGTACGGGCTGAACGGCGACCGGATGGCCCGGATGCCCGAGCACGCCATCGTCATGCACCCCGGCCCGATGAACCGCGGCATGGAGATCACCGCCGAGGTCGCCGACTCCGTGCGCTGCACGGCCGTCGAGCAGGTCGCCAACGGCGTCTCCATCCGGATGGCCGTCCTGTACCTGCTGCTCGGCGGGGCCGTGCTCGATTCTGAGAACGCGCCCGCGTCCGCTTCCACCGCCCGCAACGAGGAGAACAAGTAACCATGAGCAAGATCCTTATTCGCGGTGCGAAGGTCCTCGGCGGCGAGCCGCAGGACGTCCTCATCGACGGCGAGACCATCGCCGAGGTCGGCGTCGGCCTGTCCGCCGAGGGCGCCCAGGTCATCGAGGCCGACGGGCAGATCCTGCTGCCGGGCCTCGTCGACCTCCACACCCACCTGCGCGAACCCGGCCGCGAGGACTCCGAGACCGTCCTCACCGGCACCCGCGCCGCGGCCAGCGGCGGCTTCACGGCCGTCTTCGCCATGGCCAACACCTTCCCCGTCGCCGACACCGCGGGCGTCGTCGAGCAGGTCTGGCGGCTCGGCAAGGAGTCCGGCTACTGCGACGTCCAGCCCATCGGCGCCGTCACCGTCGGTCTGGAGGGCAAGAAGCTCGCCGAGCTCGGCGCGATGCACGAGTCGGCCGCCGGGGTTCGGGTCTTCTCCGACGACGGCAAGTGCGTGGACGACGCCGTGATCATGCGCCGCGCCCTGGAGTACGTGAAGGCCTTCGACGGCGTCGTCGCCCAGCACGCCCAGGAGCCCCGCCTCACCGAGGGCGCCCAGATGAACGAGGGCATCGTCTCCGCCGAGCTCGGCCTCGGCGGCTGGCCGGCCGTCGCCGAAGAGTCGATCATCGCCCGCGATGTGCTGCTCGCCGAGCACGTCGGCTCCCGTGTGCACATCTGCCACCTCTCCACCGCCGGCTCGGTCGAGATCGTCCGTTGGGCCAAGTCCCGCGGTATCGACGTGACCGCCGAGGTCACCCCGCACCACCTGCTCCTCACCGACGAGCTGGTGCGCTCGTACAACCCGGTCTACAAGGTCAACCCGCCGCTGCGCACCGAAGCCGACGTCATGGCCCTGCGCGAGGCGCTCGCCGACGGCACCATCGACATCGTCGCCACCGACCACGCCCCGCACCCGCACGAGGACAAGGACTGCGAGTGGGGCGCGGCGGCCATGGGCATGGTGGGGCTGGAGACCGCCCTGTCCGTCGTCCAGCACACGATGGTCGACACCGGTCTCCTCGACTGGGAGGCCGTCGCCGACCGGATGTCCGTCCGCCCGGCCGCCATCGGCCGCCTCGAAGGACACGGACGGCCGATCGCCGCCGGGGAGCCCGCCAACCTCACCCTGCTCGATTCCGCTTACCGTGGTGTCGTGGACCCCGCGGGCTTCGCCTCCCGCAGCCGCAACACCCCTTACGAGGGCCGCGAGCTGCCGGGTCGCGTCACCCACACCTTCCTGCGGGGCCGGGCAACGGTCGTGGACGGGAATCTCGCGTGACATCTGTACTGATCAATCTGGCGGCCGAACAGAAGTCCGCGGACGTCACCGACTGGGCCGCGCGCATCGGCTGGGTCGTCGGGCTGCTGCTCTTCATCGCGCTCGTCTACTGGCTGATGCGCGAGGGCTGGAAGTGGCGGGCCACGCTCCAGGGCGACCTGCCCGAGCTGCCCACCGCCCCCGCCGAGCCGGGTACGCCCTCGCTCACGATGACCGGGCGCTACCACGGCTCCACCACCGCCGGGCAGTGGCTCGACCGCGTGGTCGCGCACGGCCTCGGCACCCGCAGCCGCGTCGAGCTCACCCTGACGGACCAAGGCCTGGGCGTCGTCCGGCCGGGGGCGCAGGACTTCTTCATCCCCGCGGACCGGCTGCGCGGCGCCCGGCTGGACAAGGGCATCGCCGGCAAGGTCCTCGCCGAGGGCGGCCTGCTGGTGATCACCTGGGAGCACGGCGGCAAGCAGCTGGACTCCGGCTTCCGCTCCGACCGGGCGGCCGAGCACGCGGCCTGGGTCGAGGCGATCGCCTCGCTACAGGCACCGGCACAACCACAGCACAACGAGAACCAGACGGAAGGCGCACGATGACGACCTCCACCCGGGGAGCCAGCAAGGTTCCCGCCGTACTCGTCCTGGAGGACGGCCGTACCTTCCGCGGCCGCGCCTACGGGGCCGTGGGGGTGACCTTCGGCGAGGCGGTCTTCAACACCGGCATGTCCGGCTACCAGGAGACCCTGACCGACCCCTCGTACCACCGCCAGGTGGTCGTCATGACCGCCCCGCACGTCGGCAACACCGGCGTCAACGACGAGGACCCCGAGTCCGGCCGCATCTGGGTCGCCGGTTACGTGGTGCGCGACCCCGCCCGGATCCCCTCCAACTGGCGCTCGCGCCGCTCCCTCGACGAGGAACTCGTCGCCCAGGGCGTCGTCGGCATCAGCGGCATCGACACCCGCGCCCTCACCCGCCACCTCCGCGAGAGCGGCGCCATGCGGGTCGGCATCTTCTCCGGCAACAGCCTGCCCGACGAGGGCACCATGCTCGCCGAGGTGCGCCAGGCCCCCGAGATGCAGGGCGCCGACCTCGCCGCCGAGGTCGCCACCAAGGAGGCGTACGTCGTCCCCGCGATCGGTGCGAAGAAGTTCACCGTCGCCGCGATCGACCTCGGCATCAAGGGCATGACCCCGCACCGGATGGCCGAGCGCGGCATCGAGGTGCACGTCCTGCCCGCCACCGCCACCGCGGAGGACATCTACGCCCTCGACCCCGACGGCGTGTTCTTCTCCAACGGCCCCGGCGACCCGGCCACCGCCGACCACCCGGTCTCCGTGATGCGGACCGTCCTGGAGCGCAAGACGCCGCTCTTCGGCATCTGCTTCGGCAACCAGATCCTCGGCCGCGCGCTGGGCTTCGGCACGTACAAGCTGAAGTACGGCCACCGCGGCATCAACCAGCCCGTGCAGGACCGGACGACCGGCAAGGTCGAGGTCACCGCGCACAACCACGGCTTCGCCGTCGACGCCCCGCTCGACGCCGCGACCGACACCCCCTACGGCCGCGTCGAGGTCTCCCACGTCTGTCTCAACGACAACGTGGTGGAGGGGCTCCAGCTGCTCGACCAGCCGGCTTTCAGCGTCCAGTACCACCCCGAGGCAGCAGCCGGTCCGCACGACGCCGCGTACCTGTTCGACCGCTTCGTGAAGCTCATGGAGGGCCAGCGTGCCTAAGCGCACCGATATCCAGTCCGTCCTGGTCATCGGCTCCGGCCCGATCGTCATCGGCCAGGCAGCGGAGTTCGACTACTCCGGCACCCAGGCCTGCCGGGTGCTGAAGTCCGAGGGCCTGCGGGTCATCCTCGTCAACTCCAACCCGGCCACGATCATGACCGACCCGGAGATCGCCGACGCCACCTACGTCGAGCCGATCACCCCGGAGTTCGTCGAGAAGATCATCGCCAAGGAGCGCCCCGACGCGCTCCTGCCCACCCTCGGTGGCCAGACCGCGCTCAACACCGCGATCTCCATGCACGAGAACGGCGTGCTGGAGAAGTACGGCGTCGAGCTCATCGGCGCCAACGTCGAGGCGATCAACAAGGGCGAGGACCGCGACCTGTTCAAGGGCGTCGTCGAGGCCGTCAACGCCAAGATCGGCCACGGCGAGTCCGCCCGCTCGGTCATCTGCCACACGATGGACGAGGTCATCGCGGGCGTCGACACGCTCGGCGGCTACCCCGTCGTCGTCCGCCCCTCCTTCACCATGGGCGGCGCCGGCTCCGGCTTCGCCCACGACGAGGAGGAGCTGCGCCGCATCGCCGGCCAGGGCCTCACGCTCTCCCCGACCACCGAGGTGCTCCTGGAGGAGTCCATCCTCGGCTGGAAGGAGTACGAGCTGGAGCTGATGCGCGACAAGAACGACAACGTCGTGGTCGTCTGCTCCATCGAGAACTTCGACCCGATGGGCGTGCACACCGGTGACTCGATCACCGTCGCCCCGGCGATGACGCTGACCGACCGCGAGTACCAGCGGCTGCGCGACATCGGCATCGCGATCATCCGCGAGGTCGGCGTCGACACCGGCGGCTGCAACATCCAGTTCGCCGTCAACCCCGACGACGGCCGGATCATCGTCATCGAGATGAACCCGCGCGTCTCGCGGTCCTCGGCGCTGGCCTCCAAGGCCACCGGCTTCCCGATCGCGAAGATCGCCGCCCGGCTCGCCGTCGGCTACACCCTCGACGAGATCCCCAACGACATCACCGAGAAGACCCCGGCGTCCTTCGAGCCCACGCTCGACTACGTCGTCGTCAAGGTGCCGCGATTCGCGTTCGAGAAGTTCCCGGCCGCCGACGCCACGCTGACCACCACCATGAAGTCGGTCGGCGAGGCCATGGCCATCGGCCGTAACTTCACCGAGGCGCTGCAGAAGGCGCTGCGCTCGCTGGAGAAGAAGGGTTCGCAGTTCGACTTCGTCTCCGCGCCCGGCGACAAGGCGGAGCTGCTCGCGAAGGCCGTCGTGCCGACCGACGGCCGGATCAACACGGTCATGGACGCCATCCGTGCCGGGGCGAGTGCGGAGGAGGTCTTCGACGCCACGAAGATCGACCCGTGGTTCGTCGACCAGCTCTTCCTGATCCACGAGATCGCCCAGGAGCTCGCCGCCGCCGAGAAGCTGGAGCCGGAGATCCTCGCCGAGGCCAAGCGGCACGGCTTCTCCGACGCCCAGATCGGCGCGATCCGGGGCCTGCGCGAGGACGTCGTCCGCGAGGTCCGGCACGCGCTCGGCGTCCGCCCGGTCTACAAGACGGTCGACACCTGCGCCGCCGAGTTCGCCGCGAAGACCCCGTACTTCTACTCCTCCTACGACGAGGAGTCCGAGGTCGCGCCGCGCGAGAAGCCCGCCGTGATCATCCTCGGCTCGGGTCCGAACCGCATCGGCCAGGGCATCGAGTTCGACTACTCCTGTGTCCACGCCTCCTTCGCGCTCAGCGACGCCGGCTACGAGACCGTGATGGTCAACTGCAACCCCGAGACCGTCTCCACCGACTACGACACCTCCGACCGGCTCTACTTCGAGCCGCTCACCCTGGAGGACGTCCTGGAGATCGTCCACGCGGAGACCCTCGCCGGTCCCGTCGCGGGCGTCATCGTCCAGCTCGGCGGCCAGACCCCGCTCGGCCTCGCCCAGGCCCTCAAGGACAACGGCGTGCCGATCGTCGGTACCTCGCCCGAGGCCATCGACCTCGCCGAGGAGCGCGGCGCCTTCGGCCGGGTGCTGACCGAGGCCGGGCTGCCCGCGCCGAAGTACGGCACCGCCTTCTCCTTCGAGGAGGCCAAGGGCATCGCCGCCGAGATCGGCTTCCCGGTCATGGTCCGCCCGTCCTACGTGCTCGGCGGCCGCGGCATGGAGATCGTCTACGACGAGCCCTCGCTGGGGGAGTACCTCACCCGCCACGCCGGTCTGATCTCCGAGCACCCGGTCCTCATCGACCGCTTCCTCGACGACGCCATCGAGATCGACGTCGACGCGCTCTACGACGGCCACGAGCTCTACCTCGGCGGCGTCATGGAGCACATCGAGGAGGCCGGCATCCACTCCGGCGACTCCGCGTGCGCGCTGCCCCCGATCACCCTCGGCGGCTTCGACATCAAGCGGCTGCGGACCTCCACCGAGGCCATCGCCAAGGGCGTCGGCGTCCGTGGCCTGATCAACATCCAGTTCGCCATGGCCGGCGACATCCTCTACGTGCTGGAGGCCAACCCCCGCGCCTCCCGCACGGTCCCCTTCACCTCGAAGGCGACCGCCGTGCCGCTCGCCAAGGCCGCCGCCCGCATCTCGCTGGGCGCGACCGTCGCACAGCTGCGCGCGGAGGGCATGCTGCCCAAGGAGGGCGACGGCGGCACCCTGCCGCTCGACGCGCCGATCTCCGTCAAGGAGGCCGTGATGCCGTGGAGCCGCTTCCGCGACGCCTCCGGCCGCGGCGTGGACACCGTCCTCGGCCCGGAGATGCGCTCCACCGGCGAGGTCATGGGCATCGACACGGTCTTCGGCACGGCGTACGCCAAGTCGCAGGCCGGTGCGTACGGCGCGCTGCCCACCAAGGGCCGCGCGTTCGTCTCCGTCGCCAACCGCGACAAGCGCTCGATGATCTTCCCGGCCCGTGAGCTGGTCGCCCACGGCTTCGAGCTGCTCGCCACCTCCGGCACCGCCGAGGTGCTCAAGCGCAACGGCATCAACGCCACCGTCGTGCGCAAGCAGAGCGAGGGCGAGGGCCCGAACGGCGAGAAGACGATCGTCCAGCTCATCCACGACGGCCAGGTCGACCTGATCGTCAACACCCCGTACGGCACCGGCGGCCGCCTCGACGGTTACGAGATCCGCACCGCCGCGGTCGCCCGCGCGGTGCCGTGCCTGACGACGGTCCAGGCCCTCGCGGCCGCCGTCCAGGGCATCGAGGCGCTGACCCGCGGTGACGTGGGCGTGCGCTCGCTGCAGGAGCACGCGGAGCACCTGACCGCCGCCCGGCAGTAATCCTCTCCCGCCCGCCCTCCCCGCCGGGGGAGGGCGGGCGGCCCTGACGGGTACCCCGCTCGCCCAACGAAGGTCTGGCCTCCCATGTACTCCCTCCTCTTCCGACTGCTCTTCCAGCGGATGGACCCCGAGCGGGCTCATCACCTGGCCTTCGGCTGGATCCGCCGGGCCGCCCGCGTCCCGGTGCTGCGCACCTTCGTCGCGGCCGTCCTCGCGCCCCGCCACAAGGCGCTGCGCACCGAGGCGTTCGGCCTGCGCATGCACGGTCCCTTCGGCCTCGCCGCCGGCTTCGACAAGAACGCCACCGCCATCGACGGCATGACGATGCTCGGCTTCGACCACGTTGAGATCGGCACCGTCACCGGCCAGCCGCAGCCCGGCAACCCCAAGAAGCGGCTCTTCCGCCTCGTGGCGGACCGCGCGCTCGTCAACCGCATGGGCTTCAACAACGACGGCTCCGCGGCCGTGGCGGAGCGCCTGGCCGCTCGGAAGGCAGTCTTCCGTACGACGGTGGGCGTCAACATCGGCAAGACGAAGATCGTCCCCGAGGACGAGGCCGTCGCCGACTACGTCACCTCCACCGAGCGCCTCGCCGCGCACGCCGACTACCTGGTCGTCAACGTCTCCTCCCCGAACACGCCGGGGCTGCGCAACCTCCAGGCCACCGAGGCGCTGCGCCCGCTGCTGACCGCCGTGCGCGAGGCCGCCGACCGTACGGTCACCACGCGGCGCGTGCCGCTGCTGGTGAAGATCGCCCCCGACCTCGCCGACGAGGACGTCGACGCCGTCGCCGACCTCGCGCTCGAGCTGGGCCTGGACGGCATCATCGCCACCAACACCACCATCGCCCGCGACGGGCTCGGCCTGAAGACCCCGAAGCGCACCGTCGAGGCCATCGGAGCCGGCGGCCTGTCCGGCGCCCCCCTCAAGGCCCGCTCGCTGGAGGTCCTGAGCCGTCTGTACGCCCGTGTGGGCGACCGGATCACCCTCGTGGGTGTCGGGGGCATCGAGACCGCCGACGACGCCTGGGAGCGCATCCTGGCGGGTGCCACGCTCGTCCAGGGCTACAGCGCCTTCATCTACGAGGGCCCGTTCTGGTGCCGGAAGATCCACCGGGGCCTGGTCGAGAGGCTCGCCGCCAGCCCCTACGCCACCCTCGCCGAGGCGGTGGGCGCTGCCGCGCGGGAGACGACGGCGTGATCTCGCCGCTCGGGTTGTGCTCACCCGTTCCGCCGTGCGGAACGGGTGAGCACCACCCGACCACCGGCCCGCAGCCGACTCACGCGCCCCGCCCTGCCCCGAACCTCGGAGGAACCCCGTGACCGAGACCACCACCCTCGAGCCCTTCGGCGCCCGGCTGCGCCGTGCCATGGACGAGCGCGGCCCGCTGTGCGTCGGCATCGACCCGCACGCCTCGCTGCTCGCCGACTGGGGCCTGTCCGACGACATCGCCGGCCTGGAGCGCTTCACCCGCACCGTCGTGGAGGCCCTGGCCGACCGCGTCGCGGTCCTCAAGCCCCAGTCCGCCTTCTTCGAGCGCTTCGGCTCGCGCGGCATCGCCGTCCTGGAGCAGGCCGTCGCCGACTCCCGGGAGGCCGGCGCGCTGGTCCTGATGGACGCCAAGCGCGGTGACATCGGCTCGACCATGGCCGCCTACGCCGCGACCTACCTCGACCCGGCCTCGCCGCTCTTCTCGGACGCCGTCACCGTCAGCCCCTACCTCGGCTACGGCTCGCTGCGCCCCGCCCTGGACCTGGCCCGCGAGAGCGGCACCGGCGTCTTCGTCCTCGCGCTCACCTCCAACCCGGAGGGCGCGGAGGTCCAGCACGCGGTGCGTGCCGGGGGCGCGAGCGTCGCCGCGACGATGCTGGAGCACTTGAAGGCCGAAAACGCCGACGCGGCGCCCATGGGCTCGTACGGCGCGGTGGTCGGCGCGACCCTGGGCGACACGCTCGGCGCGGCCGGCGCGGACCTCGCGATCAACGGCCCGCTGCTCGCCCCGGGCATCGGCGCGCAGGGCGCCACCCCCGCCGACCTGCCCCGCGTCTTCGGCGCGGCCGTCCGCGACGTCGTCCCGAACGTCAGCCGCGGTGTGCTGCGGCACGGTCCGGACGTGGCCGCGCTGCGCGCGAGTGCCGCGCGGTTCGCCGGTGAGGTACGGGACGCCGTGGACACGGCTGCGTCGCGTTAACGCCAAAATTGTTGGTCAGTATGTCCAGAAAAGTCCTGGTCGAGAGAGTCTGACCAGGACTTTTCGTCTGTTCTCGCTGACTGGAGCGGGATCGGCCGCTAGTCTCCGACGAGAGCGAACGAGCAAGCGCGTTGTTCGTTGCTCCGCAGGTGTGGGCCGACTAGGTTCCTCACCGGTCCTTATCCGACAGTTCGACATCCGAGGTGACGTAGGCGTGGCTCTTCCGCCCCTTACCCCTGAACAGCGCGCAGCCGCGCTCGAGAAGGCCGCCGCGGCTCGCCGGGAGCGCGCCGAGGTCAAGAATCGACTCAAGCACTCCGGCGCCTCGCTGCATGACGTGATCAAGCAGGGCCAGGAGAACGACGTCATCGGCAAGATGAAGGTCAGCGCTCTCCTGGAGAGCCTTCCCGGTGTGGGCAAGGTTCGCGCGAAGCAGATCATGGAGCGGCTCGGCATTTCCGAGAGCCGCCGCGTGCGCGGGCTCGGCACGAATCAGATCGCCTCTCTTGAGCGTGAGTTCGGCGGCAAAGCCGCCTGACGTTCCCAGGCACTCCCGGGAACCGGGATAATCGCTGCATGAGTACTGCAGTCTCCCGGGGGACGTCCCCCGTACCCCCGGCCAGACAACCGCGGCTGACCGTGCTCTCCGGCCCCTCCGGGGTCGGTAAGAGCACGGTCGTCGCCCATATGCGCAAGGCCCACCCCGAGGTGTGGCTCTCGGTCTCCGCCACCACCCGCAAGCCGCGGCCCGGTGAGCGGGACGGTGTCCACTACTTCTTCGTCGACGACGAGGAGTTCGACAAGCTCATCGCCAACGGCGAGCTGCTGGAGTGGGCCGAGTTCGCGGGCAACCGCTACGGCACGCCCCGGCAGGCGGTGCTCGACCGCCTGGAGGCGGGCGAGCCCGTCCTGCTGGAGATCGACCTCCAGGGCGCGCGGCAGGTCCGCACGTCCATGCCGGACGCCCAGCTGGTCTTTCTCGCCCCGCCGAGCTGGGACGAGCTGGTCCGCCGGCTCACCGGCCGCGGCACCGAGTCGCCCGAGGTCATCGAGCGCCGGCTGGCCGCTGCCAAGATCGAGCTGGCGGCCGAGACCGAGTTCGACGTGACGCTTGTCAATACCTCCGTCGAGGACGTCGCGCGTGAGCTGCTAGCCTTGCTGCGTTGAGCTGGGGTTGGCTCAGAGAAATGTGCCGACCCGCAGCTTGAAGCTTTACCTCCTTCTCCACCCCCCTTCGGAAGGCAGAGAGTGTCCTCTTCCATCACCGCGCCCGAGGGCATCATCAACCCGCCGATTGATGAGCTGCTCGAGGCGACCGACTCGAAGTACAGCCTGGTGATCTACGCCGCCAAGCGTGCGCGCCAGATCAACGCGTACTACTCGCAGCTCGGCGAGGGCCTGCTGGAGTACGTCGGCCCGCTGGTGGACACCCACGTCCACGAGAAGCCGCTCTCCATCGCGCTCCGCGAGATCAACGCGGGCCTGCTGACCTCCGAGGCCATCGAGGCCCCGGCTCAGTAAGCATTCGGTTTTCACCACCACAGGCCCGGCAGCGCAGCTGCCGGGCCTGTGGTGTGTCATAGGACGCATACGACCGTACGTACGCACGACTGCGCGGGGAGAAGCGAAGCGATGGACAAGCCCAAGGTGGTCCTGGGGGTCAGTGGCGGGATCGCCGCCTACAAGGCCTGCGAGCTGCTGCGCCGCCTCACCGAGTCGGGCCACGACGTACGGGTCGTGCCGACCGCGTCGGCGCTGCACTTCGTGGGGGAGGCGACCTGGTCCGCCCTGTCCGGAAACCCGGCGGGCACCGAGGTGTGGGAGAGCGTCCACGAGGTGCCGCACGTGCGGATCGGGCAGGAGGCCGAGCTCGTCGTCGTGGCGCCCGCCACCGCCGACATGCTCGCCAAGGCCGCCCACGGCCTCGCCGACGACCTGCTGACCAACACCCTGCTCACCGCGCGCTGCCCGGTCGTCTTCGCCCCGGCGATGCACACCGAGATGTGGGAGAACCAGGCCACCCAGGAGAACGTCGCCACCCTGCGCCGCCGGGGTGCGATCGTCATCGAGCCCGCCGTGGGCCGTCTCACGGGCGTCGACACCGGCAAGGGCCGGCTGCCGGATCCGGGCGAGATCTTCGAGGTCTGCCGCCGGGTGCTGGCGCGCGGCGCCGGGCAGCCCACGGCGGACCTGGCCGGCCGCCACGTGGTGATCAGCGCGGGCGGCACCCGCGAGCCGCTCGACCCGGTCCGCTTCCTCGGCAACCGCTCCTCGGGCAAGCAGGGGTACGCCCTGGCCCGTACGGCCGTCGCCCGGGGGGCCAGGGTGACGCTCGTCGCCGCCAACAGCGAGCTGCCCGATCCGGCCGGCGCGGACGTGGTCCGGGTCGGTACGGCGGTGCAGATGCGCGAGGCGGTCCTGGCGGCCGCGGCGGACGCGGACGCCGTGGTGATGGCGGCCGCGGTGGCCGATTTCCGGCCCGCGCAGTACGCCGAGGGCAAAATCAAAAAGCGCGACGGCCGGGAACCCGAGCCGGTCGCGCTCGTCCGCAACCCCGACATCCTCGCAGAGATCTCGGCGGACCGGGCGCGCCCCGGACAGGTCGTCGTCGGCTTCGCGGCCGAGACCGACGAGGTGCTGGCGAACGGTCGTGCCAAGCTCGCTCGAAAGGGCTGTGACCTGCTGGTTGTCAATGAGGTGGGGGAGCGCAAGACGTTCGGTTCCGAGGAGAACGAGGCCGTTGTGCTCGGCGCGGACGGCAGTGAGACCGCCGTTCCGCACGGTCCGAAGGAGAGCCTCGCCGACATCGTCTGGGACCTCGTGGCACCGCGGCTTTTCTGAGGCCGCGGGGGCGGGTGTCGCAGGTCACGCAGGGCTTGATGCGAGACAGGATGCCCCAACCACGAGAACGCCGGATAAACTGGCCTCTGGATCCGCGTCGAGCGCAGCTCTCGGCCGGGTCCATAAATGATCAGCCAGCAGCCGCTGCAACCCCAGGGAGCGATGTGTCCCGCCGCCTGTTCACCTCGGAGTCCGTGACCGAGGGTCACCCCGACAAGATCGCTGACCAGATCAGTGACACCATCCTCGACGCGCTCCTCAAGGAGGACCCGACGTCCCGGGTCGCCGTCGAGACCTTGATCACCACCGGCCTCGTGCACGTGGCCGGCGAGGTGACGACCAAGGCCTACGCGCCGATCGCCTCTCTGGTGCGCAACAAGATCCTCGAGATCGGTTACGACTCGTCCAAGAAGGGCTTCGACGGCGCCTCCTGTGGCGTCTCGGTCTCCATCGGCGCGCAGTCCCCGGACATCGCGCAGGGTGTCGACACCGCGTACGAGCAGCGGGTCGAGGGCGACGAGGACGAGCTCGACAAGCAGGGCGCCGGCGACCAGGGCCTGATGTTCGGCTACGCCTGCGACGAGACCCCCGAGCTGATGCCGCTGCCGATCCACCTGGCGCACCGGCTCTCCCGTCGTCTGTCGGAGGTCCGCAAGAACGGGACCATCCCCTACCTGCGCCCCGACGGCAAGACCCAGGTCACCATCGAGTACGACGGCAACAAGGCCGTGCGCCTGGACACCGTGGTCGTCTCCTCGCAGCACGCGTCCGACATCGACCTGGACTCGCTGCTCGCTCCCGACATCCGCGAGTTCGTCGTCGAGCACGTCCTCAAGGAGCTGATCGAGGACGGCATCAAGCTCGACACCGAGGGCTACCGCCTCCTGGTCAACCCGACCGGCCGCTTCGAGATCGGCGGCCCGATGGGCGACGCCGGCCTGACCGGCCGCAAGATCATCATCGACACCTACGGCGGCATGGCCCGCCACGGCGGCGGTGCCTTCTCGGGCAAGGACCCGTCCAAGGTCGACCGCTCGGCCGCGTACGCGATGCGCTGGGTCGCGAAGAACGTGGTCGCCGCCGGTCTCGCCACGCGCTGCGAGGTGCAGGTCGCGTACGCGATCGGCAAGGCCGAGCCGGTGGGTCTGTTCGTCGAGACCTTCGGGACCGCCACGGTCGAGGTCGAGAAGATCGAGACCGCGATCGCCGAGGTCTTCGACCTGCGTCCGGCCGCGATCATCCGCGACCTGGACCTGCTCCGTCCCATCTACGCGCAGACCGCCGCGTACGGCCACTTCGGCCGTGAGCTGCCGGACTTCACGTGGGAGCGCACGGACCGCGTGGACGCGCTGAAGAAGGCTGCCGGCCTGTAAGCCTCCACAGCCTGTATGACACGACGGCCCCGGACCGCTTGGTCCGGGGCCGTCGTGCTGCCGATCACGGGCCGGGCCCGTAGGGTGAGCGGCAGCTCCGGGGTGCCCGGTGCGCAGGCGACGGATCCTTCTGGGGCGAATGAGCCCCTCGCAGGTTCAAATCCTGTCATCGGCTCATGAGAGCCGATGTGGCCGAGCGGTCCAAGGCACAAGCACACCGTCACCGACCTCTGATCTCGGGCACCCCGGCAGCGCACCGCCCACTGTCAGTGGCGTCTGCTAAGACTGAGGCTGTGAGCAGCGAGAACGGGCGACCCGGGGAGCCCGCGGGGGAGCAGGCGGAGCAGCTCGCGTTCATTCGCGAGACCGTGCGCAAGGCCAAGGTGCCGCGGGCCAAGCCGCGCACCTGGCGGGGGGCCGAGCTGGCCAAGGAGCTGCCTGTCGCGCGCGTGCTGGTCGACAAGGGCCCGGTCCACCTCGACCGCCTGTGGGACTACGCCGTGCCCGCCGAGCTCGACGCCGACGCCCGGCCGGGGACGCGGGTGCGGGTGCGGTTCGGCGCGGGCGCCCGCAACGTGCGCGGCGGACGCCGGGAGGGCGGCGGGCTGCTCGACGGATACATCGTCGACCGGGTGGCCGAGTCCGACTACCAGGGCCCGCTGGCCGCCATCGCCCAGGTGTTGTCCCCGGAGCCGGTGCTCGGCCCCGCCCTGTTGCAGCTCTGCCGCTCCGTCGCGGACCGGTACGCGGGCTCCCTCGCCGATGTGCTCCAGCTGGCCGTGCCGCCCCGGCACGCCCGTATCGAGGCCGAGGCGTCGCCCGAGCCGGTGCCGCCGCCCGCCCGGCCCGAGCCCGGATCCTGGTCCCGCTATCCGACCGGGCCCGCCTTTCTCGACGCCGTCGCGCGGGGCGACGCCCCCCGCGCGGTGTGGACCGCGCTGCCCGGGCCGCACTGGCCCGAGGAGCTGGCGCGGGCCGCCGCCGCGGCCCTCGCCTCGCGGCGCGGCGCGCTGATCGTCGTGCCGGACGGCCGGGCCGCGGCCCGGGTCGACGCCACGCTCACCGAGCTGCTCGGCGCCGGCCGGCATGTGCTGCTGACCGCCGACACCGGCCCCGAGGAGCGCTACCGCCGCTGGCTGGCGGTCAGCCGCGGTGCGGTACGGGCCGTGGTCGGCACCCGGGCCGCGATGTTCGCCCCCGTGCGCGACCTCGGGCTCGCGGCCATCTGGGACGACGGCGACTCCAGCCACAGCGAGCAGCACGCCCCGCAGCCGCACGCGCGTGAGGTGCTCCAGCTGCGGGCGGCGCACGAGAAGGCCGCGTTCCTGCTCGGCGGGTTCGGCTGCACGGTCGAGGCGGCGCAGCTCGTGGACACCGGCTGGGCGCTGCCGCTGACCGCCCCGCGCGACCGGGTGCGGGCCACCGCCCCCCTGATCCGTACGGTCGGCGACGCCGACCAGGCGCGGGACGAGGCGGCCCGCGCCGCCCGGCTGCCCACGCTCGCCTGGCAGGCCGCCCGGGAGGGCCTCAAGCACGGCCCGGTGCTCGTCCAGGTGCCGCGCCGCGGTTACGTACCGCGGCTGGCCTGCGAGCGGTGCCGGGAGCCCGCCCGGTGCGCGCACTGCGCGGGCCCGCTGGAGGCGCGCGGGGACGACGGCGCGCTGCACTGCACCTGGTGCGGACAGGAGGCCCGGGACTGGCACTGCGGCGAGTGCGGCGGCTTCCGGTTGCGCGCGCAGATCGTGGGGGCCCGGCGCACCGCCGAGGAGCTGGGCCGCGCCTTTCCCACCGTGCCCGTGCGGACCTCCGGGCGTGACCACGTGCTGGACTCGGTCCCGGACCGGCCCGCCATCGTCGTCTCCACGCCCGGCGCCGAGCCCGTCGCCGAGGGCGGCTACGCGGCCGCCCTGCTGCTGGACGGCTGGGCCCTCCTCGGCCGCCCCGATCTGCGGGCGGGTGAGGAGGCGCTACGCCGCTGGCTCGGCGCGGCGGCCCTGGTCCGGGGCCAGGACGCGGGCGGCACCGTGGTCGTCGTCGCCGAGCCGACGCTGCGGCCCGTGCAGGCACTGGTCCGCTGGGACCCGGCCGGGCACGCGGTGCGCGAGCTGGCCGACCGCGCCGAGCTGGGCTTCCCGCCCGTGTCCCGGATGGCGGCGGTCGCCGGTCCCCCGGCGGCCGTCGCCGAGCTGATCGCCGCGGCACAGCTGCCGGATGGCACCGAGGTGCTCGGTCCGGTGCCGCTGCCGGTGACGGCGCCCGGGCGGCCGCGCCGCGCGGGCGACCCCCCGCCGGGGGAGAGCTGGGAGCGGGCCCTGCTGCGGGTGCGCCCCGGACAGGGGGCCGCGCTGGCCGCCGCCCTCAAGACGGCGCAGGCCGCCCGGCTGACGCGCCGTGACGGGGAGCCGGTCCGGCTGCGCATCGATCCGCCGGACATCGGCTGACCGACGGATAGCCGCCGTGGCGCCTCCGGTGCGGGCGCCGGCATCCCGGTGTCGGCCGCGGCCGGCCCCGGGTCTCCTTGACGACCCGCGTCGACGGCCTGCGTCCACGAGGTGTCGGCCGGTGGTCTCCCGGACGGGGCAACTCCATGGTTGCCCCGAGCCGTGTCGCAGCCCATGACGTCGGCCGCACAGGGAGCGTGCCGCCCACGGCCGCCGCGCCGGTGCCGGCCGTCGCGTCCGCCCGTCAGCCGTTGCGCGGGCCGGGGAAGGCCGGGGGGCGGGGCTCGTCGCGGTGCGGCACGGGCGGCTGGCCCGGCATGGAGCGGGCGGCGGGGACGATCGGCACGGACTGTGGCTCGGCGGTGCGCACCGACTCGGTGCCCTCGGCGGAGACCTGGCCGTTGCTGCGGCGCGCGCCGTAGCGGCGGTGCACGGCCTGCTTGGTGACGCCGAGCGCCGAACCCACCGCGTCCCATGAGAAGCCCAGCGAACGGTCGAAGTCCACCGCCGCCGTCACCAGCGTCTCGACGCTGTCGCGCAGCTCCTGCGCCAGCCGTACGGTCGGGGCGGGGGCGCGCCCGTAGACGACGAAGCCCGCGGAGGGGCCCGTGCGGCGGGGGCGGTAGACATTGCCCAGCTGGGCGGTGAGGGTACGCAGCGCGTCCACCTGTCGGCGGACCCGCTCGATGTCCCGCACCAGGAGGTGCAGGCTGGCCCGTGCCTGGGCGTCGTGGGTTGCGTGGTCGGCCATGAACAAGCCTCTCGGACCGGCGGTGAAAAGGACGGAGAAAGCGGAACAAACGGAAAAGGTGCGAGCGGACCGAGAACGGGAGCGGGCCGCGGCAGCGGCCCGTTTTCGGTCAATCTCTCTTGACCACAACGCGCCACAGCCCGCCGGGTCACGGTATGGGGGCGCACGTCCGATGAAATGGGGCGCGCGGCGGCCCCTTACGCCCCTCGATTCCGGGCCCTCCGTCCCGGCGGACGGGGGAGCGGGCCCGAGGCAGCCTCCCGCCCGGGTCCGCCCGTGGTCCGCCCGTGATCACCGCACTAGACTGGGGCGCCGTTCCGCTCGGCGCTTGAGAGGTAGTTCGCCACCCATGAGGCTCGTCTTCGCCGGTACCCCCGAGGTCGCCGTACCCGCCCTCGACGCCCTGCTCGCCTCGGACCGGCACGAGGTCGTCGCCGTGGTCACCCGGCCCGACGCCCCCGCAGGGCGCGGTCGCCGGCTCGTCGCGAGCCCCGTCGCCCAGCGCGCGGAGGAGGCGGGGATCGAGGTGCTCAAGCCCGCCAAGCCGCGCGATGAGGACTTCCTCGCCCGGCTCCGCGAGATCGCCCCCGACTGCTGCCCGGTCGTCGCCTACGGCGCGCTGCTGCCCAAGGCCGCCCTGGAGATCCCCGCCCACGGCTGGGTCAACCTGCACTTCTCGCTGCTGCCCGCGTGGCGCGGCGCGGCCCCCGTGCAGCACGCGATCCTCGCGGGCGACGAGGTCACCGGGGCCTCCACCTTCCTGATCGAGGAGGGCCTCGACTCCGGGCCCGTCTTCGGCGTGCTGACCGAGCAGGTCCGGCCCACCGACACCAGCGGCGACCTGCTCACGCGGCTCGCGTTCGCCGGGTCCGGGCTGCTCCTGGCGACCATGGACGGCATCGAGGACGGCACCCTCGAGGCCGTTCCGCAGCCCGCCGAGGGGATCTCCCTCGCCCCGAAGATCAATGTCGAGGACGCCCAGCTGGACTGGTCCGCGCCGGCTCTGCGCGTCGACCGCGTGGTGCGCGGCTGCGCCCCCGCGCCCGGCGCCTGGACGCTCTTCCGCGGCGAGCGGCTGAAGGTCATGTCCGTGGCCCCGGCCCCCGACCGCACCGACCTGACGCCCGGGGAGATCGCCGCCGCGAAGAACTCCCTGCACGTCGGCACCGGCTCGCACGCCGTGGAGCTCCTGTGGGTCCAGCCGCAGGGGAAGAAGCCGATGAAGGCCGCCGACTGGGCCCGCGGCGTTCGTATCGCCGCAGGCGAGCGGCTCGGCGGCGCGTAATCGCAGCGCGTACGCTGGACCCCTTCACCACCCCAGCTCCGGAGCACCTTTCGTGAACGATCGCGCGCCGCGTCGCCAGCCCAGCCGCCCTGCGAAGCCCTACCGCCGTCCCCAGAAGGACCCGGTGCGGATCCTGGCCTTCGAGGCCCTGCGGGCCGTGGACGAGCGGGACGCGTACGCGAACCTCGTGCTGCCGCCCCTGCTCCGCAAGGCCCGCGAGGGCGGCGGCTTCGACGCGCGTGACGCCGCGCTCGCCACGGAGCTGGTCTACGGCACGCTCCGCCGCCAGGGCACGTACGACGCGATCATCGCGTCCTGCGTCGACCGGCCGCTGCGCGAGGTGGACCCGCCGGTGCTGGACGTGCTGAGCCTCGGCGCGCACCAGCTGCTCGGTACGCGCATCCCCGCCCACGCCGCGGTGTCGGCCAGCGTCGAGCTGGCGCGGGTCGTCCTCGGCGACGGGCGGGCCAAGTTCGTCAACGCGGTGCTCCGGAAGATCACCGCCCATGACCTCGACGGTTGGCTGGAACGAGTCGCTCCGCCGTACGAGGACGACCCCGAGGCGCACCTCGCCGTCGTCCACTCGCACCCGCGCTGGATCGTCTCAGCCCTCTGGGACGCCCTCGGTGGCGGCCGGGCCGGCATCGAGGACCTGCTGGAGGCCGACAACGAACGGCCCGAGGTCACCCTCGTCGCCCGCCCCGGGCGCTCGACGGTCGAGGAGCTGATGGCCGCGGTGGGCGAGGACTCGGCTCTGCCCGGCCGCTGGTCGCCGTATGCCGTGCGGCTCGCCGAGGGCGGCGAGCCCGGTGCGCTGCAGGCCGTCGGCGAGGGCCGCGCGGGCGTCCAGGACGAGGGCAGCCAGCTGGTCGCCCTCGCCCTCGCCCATGCCCCGGTGGACGGCCCCGACGCCCGCTGGCTGGACGGCTGCGCGGGCCCCGGCGGCAAGGCCGCGATGCTCGGCGCGCTCGCCGCGCAGCGCGGCGCGAGCCTGCTGGCCTCCGAGAAGCAGCCGCACCGCGCCCGGCTCGTCGAGCGGGCCCTGGCCGGCAACCCCGGCCCGTACCAGGTCATCGCGGCGGACGGCACCCGTCCGCCGTGGCGCCCGGGATCCTTCGACCGGGTCCTCGTCGACGTGCCCTGCACCGGCCTCGGCGCATTGCGCCGTCGCCCCGAGGCCCGCTGGCGCCGTCGCCCCGAGGACCTGGACGGCTTCGCGCCCCTCCAGCGCGGGCTGCTGCGCGAGGCGCTGGCAGCCGTCCGGGTCGGCGGCGTCGTCGGCTACGCGACCTGCTCCCCGCACCCCGCCGAGACCCGCGCGGTCGTCGAGGACGTCCTCAAGGGCCGGGGCGGCCCCGCGGCGAGCGCCGAGTGGATCGACGCCCGGCCGCTGATGCCCGGCGTCCCCGCACTGGGCGACGGCCCCGACGTCCAGCTGTGGCCGCACATGCACGGCACGGACGCGATGTACCTGGCCCTGCTGCGCCGGACGGCCTGACGGCCCGTGCCGGCCCCTGCGGGTGCCGTGGTGTGCGCACCTCCGCTGCGCGGCGGTGTCCTCAAGCGCCGGGCGGGCTGCTGTGCTGTGTCCTCAAGTGCCGGACGGGCTGCAACAGCCCGTCCGGCACTTGAGGACGCGCCCGCAGGGCGCCCGCCGACGGCGGCGGCGTCCGGAACCTTCCCTTCCACCCGGCCGGCGGAGCCGATTGCTGACTCCGGCGTCAAGACTGCGGCAAAGGCATGGCAGGCTTGGGGCATGGCCGTGCAGATCAACCCCAGCATCCTGTCCGCTGACTTCGCCCGCCTCGCCGACGAGGCGGAGGCCGTGAAGGGCGCCGACTGGCTCCATGTCGACGTGATGGACAACCACTTCGTGCCCAACCTGACGCTCGGCGTGCCGATCGTCGAGTCGCTGAGCCGGGCCACCGGGACGCCGCTGGACTGCCATCTGATGATCGCGGACCCGGACCGCTGGGCCCCGCAGTACGTCGAGGCCGGGGCGGGGTCCGTCACCTTCCACGCCGAGGCCGCCGCCGCGCCGGTGCGGCTGGCGCGGGAGATCCGGGCCAAGGGGGCGCGGGCGTCGATGGCGCTCAAGCCGGCGACGCCGATCGAGCCGTACGAGGATCTGCTGCCCGAGCTGGACATGCTGCTGATCATGACCGTGGAGCCCGGCTTCGGCGGACAGGCGTTCCTCGACATCATGCTTCCGAAGATCCGCCGGACCCGTGAGCTGATCGCGCGGCACGGCCTGGAGCTGTGGCTCCAGGTCGACGGCGGGGTCTCGGCCGACACCATCGAGCGGTGCGCGGAGGCCGGTGCCGATGTCTTCGTCGCCGGATCCGCCGTGTACGGCAAGGACGACCCGGCCGCGGCCGTGCGCGCGCTGCGCGCGCAGGCGGAGGACGCCACCGCCGCGGCGGCCTGGGCCTGCAAGCACTGAGCCGAGGCCGTGCTCGCCCGAAATGCTGAGGGCGAAGGTCAAGGCCTGATCAAGGACCGCCGTTTCTGACAGGATGACGGTGATAAGTCCACAGCTTCAACGTAGTGAGGAGACCGCGGTGTCGACGGGCCGTTCAGCCACGCCGATGGGGCCCGCCGAGCTGGTGCAGGCGGCGGCCATGGCCCGCCGTTTCTACCTCGAGGGCAAGTCGAAGATCCAGATCGCCGAGGAGTTCGGCGTGAGCCGCTTCAAGGTGGCCCGGGTGCTGGAGACGGCTCTCGAGCGCGATCTCGTGCGGATCGAGATCCGGGTGCCCGCCGAGCTGGACGCGGAGCGTTCCGACGCCCTGCGCGCCCGCTACGGCCTGCGGCACGCGGTCGTCGTCGAGTCCCCGGCCGACGCGGCCGATGACGCGCCCGACCCGGAGAATCTCGGCGAGGTGGCCGCTGACCTGCTCGGCGAACTGGTGAACGAGGGCGATGTGCTCGGCCTCGCCTGGGGCCGCTCGACCATCCACATGGCCGCGGCCCTGCACCGGCTGCCGCCGTGCACGGTCGTCCAGCTCACCGGTGTCTACGACGCGGGCACCGCCGAGCGCGGCTCGGTGGAGGCCGTGCGCCGGGCGGCGCAGGTGTCCGGCGGCGAGGCGCACCCGATCTACGCCCCGATGCT
Organism: Streptomyces netropsis; assembly: GCF_014203545.1. Classification (GTDB taxonomy): domain Bacteria; phylum Actinomycetota; class Actinomycetes; order Streptomycetales; family Streptomycetaceae; genus Streptomyces; species Streptomyces netropsis. Next base: position 224,345 of record NZ_JACHJG010000004.1, on the reverse strand, counting down.
GCTGCCCGACTCGGCCACCGCCGCGGCGCTGCGCGGCCAGACGGGCATCGCCCGTGCCTTCGACTACTTCGACAAGGTCACCGTCGCCGCCGTCTCCATCGGCTCCTGGGCGCCGGGCATCTCGACCGTCTACGACATGCTCAGCGAGGAGGAGCGCGCGCAGTACGCCTCGCTCGGGGCGGCCGCGGAGATGTCCGCGCACCTCTTCGACGCCGAGGGCCGCCGCATCGGCCGCGACCTGGGCGAGCGCTGCATCACGGTCGAGGCCGACCGGCTGCGCCGCATACCGGAGGTCGTCGCGATCGCCGGCGGGCTCCGCAAGGCGGCGGCGATCGGCGCGGTGCTGCGCTCCGGGCTGGTCACCAGCCTGGTCACGGACACCGCCGCCGCGGACTATCTGCTGCTGGAGACCGGCCCGGGCCCCCGCCCGGCCCTGGACCGGGCGGACCCGGACGGCGCGTAGCGCGCGGGGCGGGGGCCCGGCCGGGAGCCACCCCCCGCCCGCCCGGACCCGGCGTTTTGGAGAATCGGACCACGCCGTCCCGCAGAGCCTGGACGTTCGTCCCGGGCATCGCATTCAGGTCTACATGGGACAATGAAGTACGTGCTCTTTCCTCGGCATGAGCTTGTCGAGGGTCACCTCCGAACGACTTGGATGTTCAGCACGTGCGTTTCCTCAATGACCAGAAGCCGCCGTACGACCTGACGTACGACGATGTGTTCATGGTGCCGAGCCGCTCCGCGGTCGGTTCCCGGCAGGGCGTCGACCTGTCGGCGCCGGACGGGACCGGCACCACCATCCCGCTCGTGGTCGCCAACATGACCGCGATCGCAGGCCGGCGGATGGCCGAGACGGTCGCCCGCCGCGGTGGCCTCGTCGTCATCCCCCAGGACATTCCGATCGAGGTCGTCACCGACGTCATCTCCTGGGTCAAGAGCCGGCACCTGGTGCTCGACACCCCCATCGTCCTCGCCCCCACCCAGACCGTCGCCGACGCGCTGTCGCTGCTGCACAAGCGGGCGCACGGCGCGGGCGTCGTCGTCGACGGCGAGCAGCGTCCGGTCGGCGTCGTCACCGAGTCGGACCTGACCGGTGTGGACCGCTTCACCCAGCTGACCGAGGTCATGTCGACGGAGCTGCTGCTCCTCGACGCCGACATCGACCCGCGCGAGGCGTTCAACCAGCTCGACGCGGCCCACCGCAAGCTGGCCCCCGCGGTCGACAAGGACGGCCGGCTCGTCGGCATCCTGACCCGCAAGGGCGCCCTGCGTGCGACGCTGTACACCCCCGCCACCGACGCGGACGGCAAGCTGCGCATCGCCGCGGCCGTCGGCATCAACGGCGATGTGGCCGGCAAGGCCAAGCAGCTGCTGGAGGCCGGTGCGGACACGATCGTCGTGGACACCGCGCACGGTCACCAGGAGTCGATGATCAGCGCGATCAAGGCGGTCCGCGCGCTCGACCCGCAGGTCCCGATCGTGGCGGGCAACATCGTCGCCGCCGAGGGCGTGCGCGACCTCATCGAGGCCGGCGCGGACATCATCAAGGTCGGTGTGGGCCCCGGCGCCATGTGCACCACCCGCATGATGACCGGTGTCGGCCGCCCGCAGTTCTCCGCCGTCCTGGAGTGCGCCGCCGAGGCCAAGAAGTTCGGCAAGCACGTCTGGGCCGACGGTGGCGTCCGTCACCCGCGTGACGTCGCCATGGCGCTCGCCGCCGGCGCGTCCAACGTGATGGTGGGCTCCTGGTTCGCCGGTACGTACGAGTCCCCGGGCGACCTCCAGCAGACCGCCGAGGGGCGGCTGTACAAGGAGAGCTTCGGCATGGCCTCGGCCCGTGCCGTGCGCAACCGCACCAGCGAGGAGTCGGCCTACGACCGGGCGCGCAAGAGCCTGTTCGAGGAGGGCATCTCCACCTCCCGCATGTTCCTCGACCCGGCCCGCCCGGGCGTCGAGGACCTGATCGACTCGATCATCGCGGGTGTCCGTTCCTCCTGCACCTACGCGGGCGCGGGCTCCCTGGAGGAGTTCGCCGAGCGCGCCGTCGTCGGTGTGCAGAGCGCCGCGGGTTACGCGGAGGGCAAGCCGCTGCACGCCAGCTGGCAGTAACGATCAGAGAACATTTACGCGGACGGCCGGAGGGCCGACCGCGTGAGCGTTCCCGAAGGGGCGCGGCCTTCCGGCCGCGCCCCTTCGGCTTTTCCCCGTCCTCCCCGCGTCCTTCCTGCCGTTTTTATGCCGCGCGAATGTCCGCCCATGCCCCGTGAATATCTTCCGAACCCCCGCCGAACAGCTCGGAACGGGAGGTTCCCGCAGGTTCCTCCCGCGCGGCCGCCGGGCGGCGACATGTACCGATTCATGATGAGGCGTGCAACGATCACCCATTCCGGGCCCCCGCGCGCAACGTTCGTACGCGCATACGCAAGGATGGTGCATTACGAGCGCAGGCACCCACCTCGTAGGGTCTGCGCTGTACGTGGAGTGGCGGGTACCGCTTGCTCGGCGGTCCCCCTCGTTTTCCGGACATCGGCTTCGTCGTGTCCGCACCCCCCGAGTGGCCCGCCGTCGGCCCCTGCCCTCGACCGGCACGATGAACGGAGCCACCCAGTGTTGGACCAGGGCACAGCGCCACCCGCCACCGGCGACGACCAGTCGTCCCCGCGGCCCACCGCCGGTCTCGGCGCCCGTCTGATGCGGCGCAAGCCCGTCGAGCGGCTCGTGGCCGAGGGTGGCCAGGGCGAGGGCGGTTCGCTGCGCCGGTCGCTCGGCATGTGGCAGCTGACGATGATCAGCATCGGTGCCACCCTCGGCACCGGCATCTTCGTGGTGCTCGGCGAGGCCGTACCGAAGGCCGGCCCGGCCGTGGTCGTGTCGTTCATCCTCGCCGGCCTCACCGCGCTCTTCTCGGCCCTGTCCTACGCGGAGCTGGCCGGCACCATCCCGGTCTCCGGCTCCTCGTACTCCTACGCCTACGCGACCCTCGGCGAGATCATCGCCTGGGTCTGCGGCTGGTGCCTGATCCTGGAGTACGGCGTCTCGGTCGCGGCCGTCGCGGTCGGCTGGGGCGAGTACCTCAACGAGCTGCTGGACGGCACGATCGGCGTGACGATCCCCGCCGCGCTGTCCAACCCGCCCGGTGAGGGCGGCGGCTGGTTCAACCTGCCCGCGCTGCTCGTCGTGCTGCTGTGCATGGCCTTCCTGCTCGGCGGCGCCAAGGAGAGCGCCCGCGCCAACACCATCATGGTCGGCGTGAAGATCGTGGCCCTGCTGCTCTTCTGCGCCGTCGCCTTCATGGGCATCCGCGCCGGCAACTACAAGCCCTTCATGCCGCTCGGCCTCGGTGGCGTCTCCGCCGCCGGCGCCAGCCTGTTCTTCTCCTACATCGGCTTCGACGCCGCCTCCACGGCGGGCGAGGAGGCCAAGGACCCGAAGAAGGACCTGCCCAAGGCGATCATGCTGTCGCTGCTCATCGTGACCGCGATCTACGTGCTCGTCGCGGCGGTGGCCGTCGGCGCCATGCCGTGGGGCGACTTCGAGGGCTCCGAGGCCGCACTCGCCGGGATCATGAAGGACGTCACCGGTCAGAGCTTCTGGGCCGTGCTCCTCGCCGCCGGTGCCGTCATCGCCATCGCGAGCGTCGTGCTGACCGTGCTCTACGGCCAGACCCGCATCCTCTTCGCGATGTCCCGCGACGGGCTGGTGCCCAAGACCTTCTCCAAGGTCCACGAGAAGACCGGCGTGCCGCGCGCCAACACCGTGATCGTCTCGGTGTTCTGCGGTCTCCTCGCCGCGGCCGTGCCGCTGGGCGAGCTCGCCAACGCCACCAGCATCGGCACGCTCTTCGCCTTCGGCCTCGTGAACATCGCCGTCATCGTGCTGTTCTTCACCCGCCCGGACATGAAGCGCAGCTTCAAGGTGCCGCTGTTCGGAGTCAGCATTCAGCTCGGCTCGCTCCGGATTCCGCTCGCCCCGGTCTTCCCGGCCATCGGCTTCGGCTTCTGCGTGTACATGATGCTGAACCTGCCCGGCATCACCTGGCAGTGGTTCGGCGGCTGGATGGCCGTCGGACTCGTGATCTACTTCCTGTACGGGAAGAGCCGCTCGCGGCTCGCCCTGGAGGAAACGCAGGTAACCCTAGAGAAGTGATCCACCCGCAGTGCGACTGAACGATCTCGACGAACGCATCGTCCACGCCCTCGCCGAGGACGCCCGGCGCTCCTACGCCGACATCGGCACCGAGGTCGGCCTGTCCGCGCCCGCCGTCAAGCGGCGCGTGGACAGGCTGCGCGCCGAGGGCGCCATCACCGGGTTCACCGTCCGGGTGGACCCGGCGGCGCTCGGCTGGGAGACCGAGGGCTTCATCGAGATCTACTGCCGCCGGAACACCTCACCCGAGGCGATCCACCGCGGCCTGTCGCGCTACCCGGAGGTGGCGTCCGCCTCGACCGTCACCGGCGAGGCGGACGCCATCGTCCAGGTCTTCGCCTCCGACATGCGCCACTTCGAGCGGGTGCTGGAGCGCATCGCGGGGGAGCCGTTCGTCGAACGCACCAAGTCGGTGCTGGTGCTCTCCCCGCTGCTGCGCCGCTTCAGCTCCGGCGCGCCCTCCTGAGCGGGCCCGCCACGGACCGCCTCCCCGCGCACGGCACGCGGCCGGTGCTCGCGGCATGAGCGACGAGTCCGGTGCGAGCGGACCGCAGGCCGCGGGGAACCTGTCGAGAATCGACCTCAATCTGTTCGTGGCCCTCGACGCCCTGCTCGCCGAGGAATCCGTCACCGCGGCCGCCGACCGGCTCGGCCTGTCCGGCCCCGCCATGAGCCGCACCCTCGGCCGGATCCGCCGGGCCCTCGGCGACCCCGTGCTCGTCCGCGCCGGACAGCGCATGGTCCCCACCCCGCGCGCCCTCGCCATGCGCGACCGGGTCCGCCGGCTGCTCGAGGACGCCCGCTCGCTCTTCGCGGCCGAGGAGCCCGCCGACCCCTCCGGCCTCGTCCGCACCTTCACCCTCAGCGCCCACGACAGCAACGTGCTGGCCTTCGGCGCCGCACTGCTCGACCGGGTGGCCCGCGAGGCCCCCGGCGTCACCCTGCGCTTCCTCGCCGAGGGACCCACCGGCGTGGCACCCCTGCGCGACGGGGCCGTCGACCTGGAGATCGGGGTCGTCGACCGCGACGAACCGGAGGTCCGCGTCGAGCCGCTGATCGAGGACCGCATGGTCGGCGTCGCCCGGGCCGGCCACCCGCTGCTGGACGGGACCGTGACGCTGCGCCGCTTCGCCGCCGCGAGCCATCTGCTGGACTCCCGGCGCGGCAGGCTGTCCGGTCCGATCGACGACGCCCTGGCCGCCCACGGGCTGCGTCGCCGTGTCCTCGGCACCGTTCCCACCTTCGGTGCGGCGCTGCACGTCCTCACCGGCACCGACGCCGTCGGCATCGTCTCCGAGCGGCTCGGCGCACCGGCCGCGGCCGCCCTGGGCCTGGGGACCTTCGAGATCCCGCTGGAGCTGCCGCCGCTGGAGATCTCCATGGCCTGGCACCCGCGGCACGAGGCGGACGGCGGCCACCGGTGGCTGCGCGGCCTGGTGCGCGACGCGGTGACGGGGTTCGGCCGGCCGGCCGGCTCCGACGTTCCCCGGACCTGAGCGGGACCTCACCCGCCGGGGCCGGAAGCTACCGGTGAGTCACCTCGGCGCGTTGTCGATCAACCTCCGGTCGCCCCGCGCAACGAATCGGCGCGAAGGGCGGTCAACGCGCAACGAATCGTCCGTCGGTGCGCAACGGTCGCGCCTTGTCCGGTCGAGAGAGCGACCCGTACCGTCAGAGCGTCTTGATGAATGTCTGACGAATACCTGTTTGACATGGCTGTTCGCCACACCCGCCCCATCGGCTGAAGAGGACGCATGACGCCGCTGCGTATCGCGCTGTACCAAGGCCCCAGCGGCGTTCCCACCTCCACCGCCGACAGCCTCGACGCCCTGGCCGGCGCCGCCCGCCGCGCCGCGGCCGCCGGCGCCCGGCTGCTGCTCACCAATGAGCTGTACCTCACCGGGTACGCCCTCGGCGACGCGGTCCGCGATCTCGCCGAGCCCGCCGACGGCCCCGGCGCCCGGGCCGTCGCGCGCATCGCCACCGAGCACGGCCTGGCCATCGGCTACGGCTACCCCGAGCGCGACGGCGCCGACCCGGCGGCGATCTTCAACTCCCTCCAGCTCATCGGGCCGGACGGCGAGCGCCTCGCCAACTACCGCAAGACCCACCTCTTCGGTGACTTCGAGACCACCTCTTTCCGGCCCGGCGACGAGCCCGTCGTCCAGGCCGACTTCGAGGGCCTCCGCCTCGGCCTGCTGATCTGCTACGACGTCGAGTTCCCCGAGCCCGTCCGGGCCCACGCGCTGGCCGGCACCGAGCTGCTGCTCACCCCGACCGCGCTGATGCGCCCGTACGAGATCGTCCCCCAGACGATCGTCCCGGCCCGCGCCTGGGAGAGCCAGCTCTACATCGCCTACGCCAACCGCTGCGGCACCGAGGGCGACTTCTCCTTCGCCGGTCTCAGCTGCCTCGCCGCCCCCGACGGGACGGTACGGGCACGGGCGGGGGCCGACGAGGACCTGATCGTGGCCGACGTCGACCCCGCACTGCTCAAGGCCTCCCGCGCGGAGAACACCTATCTGAGCGACCGCCGCCCCGAGCTGTACGGACGGCTCACCTGAGCCGGTCCGGCCCCGGTCCGTCACCTCAGACCCCCCCAGCTCTTCCCCCAGTCCTCCCACACCCCCTGCCAGTAGGAGTCCCGCCGATGACGTCCACGGTGCCCACCGCCGTCCACGACGAGCAGCACGCCGAGGCCCAGGCCGCGCCGCCGATCACCATGTTCGGCCCGGACTTCCCGTACGCCTACGACGACTACCTCGCCCACCCGGCGGGCCTCGGCCAGATACCGGCGACCGAGCACGGCAGCGAGGTCGCCGTCATCGGCGGCGGGCTGTCCGGCATCATCGCCGCGTACGAGCTGATGAAGATGGGCCTCAAGCCCGTCGTCTACGAGGCGGACCAGATCGGCGGGCGGCTGCGGACGGTCGGTTTCGAGGGCTGTGACGCCGAGGGCGACAGCGGGCCGCTGACCGCGGAGATGGGCGCCATGCGCTTCCCGCCGTCCTCCACCGCCTTCCAGCACTACATCGACCTCGTCGGGCTGGAGACCAAGCCGTTCCCCAACCCGCTCGCGCCCGAGACCCCCTCCACGGTCGTCGACCTCAAGGGCGAGTCCCACTACGCCGTCACCGTCGACGACCTGCCGCAGGTCTACCGCGACGTGATGAACGCGTGGAACGCCTGCCTGGAGGAGGGTGCGGACTTCTCCGACATGAACCAGGCCATGCGCGAGCGCGACGTGCCGCGCATCCGTGAGATCTGGGCGAAGCTCGTCGAGAAGCTCGACAACCAGACCTTCTACGGCTTCCTCTGCGAGTCCGAGGCCTTCAAGTCCTTCAAGCACCGCGAGATCTTCGGCCAGGTCGGCTTCGGTACGGGCGGTTGGGACACCGACTTCCCCAACTCCATCCTGGAGATCCTGCGCGTCGTCTACACCGAGGCCGACGACCACCACCGCGGCATCGTCGGCGGCTCGCAGCAGCTGCCGCTGCGCCTCTGGGAGCGCGAGCCCGAGAAGATCGTCCACTGGGCGCAGGGCACCTCGCTCTCCTCCCTGCACAACGGCGAGCCCCGCCCCGCCGTGACCCGGCTGCACCGCACGGCCGGCAACCGCATCACGGTCACCGACGCGACCGGCGACATCAGCACCTACCGCGCCGCCGTCTTCACCGCGCAGTCCTGGATGCTGCTGTCGAAGATCGAGTGCGACGACTCGCTCTTCCCCATCGACCACTGGACGGCGATGGAGCGCACCCACTACATGGAGTCGTCCAAGCTGTTCGTTCCCGTGGACCGGCCGTTCTGGCTGGACAAGGACGAGGAGACCGGCCGGGACGTCATGTCGATGACGCTCACCGACCGGATGACCCGCGGTACGTACCTGCTGGACGACGGCCCGGACAAGCCGGCCGTCATCTGCCTGTCGTACACGTGGTGCGACGACAGCCTCAAGTGGCTGCCGCTCTCGGCGAACGAGCGCATGGAGGTCATGCTCAAGTCGCTGGGCGAGATCTACCCCAAGGTCGACATCCGCCGTCACATCATCGGCAACCCGGTCACCGTCTCCTGGGAGAACGAGCCCTACTTCATGGGCGCGTTCAAGGCCAACCTGCCGGGCCACTACCGCTACCAGCGGCGTCTGTTCACCCACTTCATGCAGGACCGCCTCCCCGAGGACAAGCGCGGCCTGTTCCTCGCGGGCGACGACATCTCCTGGACGGCCGGCTGGGCCGAGGGCGCGGTGCAGACCGCGCTCAACGCGGTGTGGGGCGTGATGAACCTCTTCGGCGGCGGCACGGACGCCACGAACCCCGGCCCCGGTGACGTCTACGACGAGATCGCTCCGGTGGAACTGCCGGAGGACTGAGACCGGTGAAGGGCCCTGGGACCGCCGAGGTTCCAGGGCCCTCGGTCTTCCCGCCTCACCCCAGCGGGGTGAGCAGACAGCGCCCCACCAGGCCGACGCTCGCGTCGACGCGGTCGGTGAACTCCGCCGCCAGATCGGGCAGTCCGCGCACCGCCCACAGCGCGCGGAACGACGCCCACGCCGCGTCCCGCGCGGCCTCCAGGCTCCACGAGCCCACCAGATGCGTCAGCGGATCGGCGACGTCCAGCAGATCCGGGCCGGGCATCAGCTCCTCGCGGATCCGCTCCTCCAGGGCGACGAGCAGCCCGCCGATCCGGTCGAAGTCGCCCTCCAGCGCGCGGGGTTCGACACCCAGGATCCGGCACGTGTCGGCGAGGGCGAGCGCCAGGTCGTGCCCGATGTGGGCGTTGATGCCCGCCAGCGCGAACTGCAGGGGCCGTACGGCCGGGTGGCCGCGCATCTGGAACAGCGGCCGCCAGCAGGCGGGCGGCCGGCGACCGGAGGAGCAGCGGTCCACCGCCGCCAGATACCGCCCGGCGAAGCGGACGTCCAGCTCCGCCGCCGCGACCGGATTCCCGAACGCGCCCGTCGTCACGCGCCGGCCGATCTCCTCGGTGACCGACAGGTACACCCGGTTGAAGACGGCCACCCCGTCACCCGGTGGTAGTGCCGCCTGAAGCTCCCGCATCCGCGTCAGCACCCCGTCGATCCCGGTGGGCACGTTCGGCTCCGCCCGCGTCGTCGTCATGCGCACAGAGTGACAGGCGTGTACGGAACGTAGGGGGACGCGGAGGAGCGGTGTACCGGAACGGATGAACGGCCCCGGCCGGGGGCGGGTGGCGGCGTCAGCCCGCGCGGCCCGCGGGCCCCTCGCCGGTGGTGCCGTCGTAGCCGCTCGTACCGGAATCCAGCAGCGGCTCCTGCTGCTTGAGGTGCGCCGGCGCCAGGGCACGCAGCACGTGGTAGCCGGTGATGACGACGATCGTGCCGAGCGCGATGCCGCTCAGCTCGAAATTGTCGCTGATCTTCAGGCTCACCCCGCCGACGCCGATGATGACGCCCGCCGCGACCGGCACCAGATTCAGCGGATTGCGCAGGTCCACCTTGTTGTGCACCCAGATCTGCGCGCCCAGCAGGCCGATCATGCCGTACAGAATGACGGTGATCCCGCCCAGCACGCCGCCCGGTACGGCGGCGACGACCGCGCCGAACTTCGGGCACAGGCCGAACAGCAGCGCGAAACCGGCCGCGGCCCAGTAGGCGGCGGTGGAGTAGACGCGGGTGGCCGCCATGACGCCGATGTTCTCGGAGTACGTGGTGTTGGCCGGGCCGCCCACCGCCGTGGAGAGCATCGTCGCCGCGCCGTCCGCGGCGATGGCGGTGCCCAGCTGGTCGTCCAGGGGGTCGCCGGTCATCTCGCCGACCGCCTTGACGTGACCGGCGTTCTCCGCGATCAGGGCGATGACGACGGGCAGCGCCACCAGGATCGCGGACCAGCCGAAGCTCGGGGCGTGGAAGGAGGGCAGGCCGACCCAGTCCGCCTTGGAGACACCCGAGAGGTCGAGCCGCCAGTGGTCGACGGCCTCCGGGCCGCCGTGCACCGAGTGGATCTGCCCGAAGACCCGGTCGAGGACCCAGGAGAGGGCATAGCCGAAGAGCAGCCCGAGGAAGATCGCGACGCGCGACCAGAAGCCCCGCAGGCACACCACGGCCAGACCGGTGAAGAGCATGGTGAGCAGCGCCGTCCACTGGTCCTGCGGCCAGTACGTGCTCGCCGTGACCGGCGCGAGGTTGAACCCGATCAGCATCACCACGGCACCGGTCACCACCGGCGGCATCGCCGCGTGGATGATCCGCGCGCCGAACTTCTTCACCGCGAGACCGCTCAGGAACAGCACCGCGCCGACCACCAGGATCGCGCCGGTGACGGCCGCGCTGCCGCCGCCCTGCGCCCGGATGATGGCCGCGACGCCGACGAAGGAGAGGCTGCAGCCCAGGTAGCTGGGCACCCGGCCGCGGGTCGCCAGCAGGAAGATGATCGTGGCGACGCCCGACATCATGATGGCGAGGTTGGGGTCCAGGCCCATCAGTACGGGAGCGACGAACGAGGCTCCGAACATCGCCACGACGTGCTGCGCGCCGAGGCCTGCGGTGCGGGGCCACGAGAGCCGTTCGTCGGGTCTGACGACCGCTCCGGGGGCGGGGGTGCGCCCGTCGCCGTGCAGAGTCCAGCGCACGCCGAGGCCCATGGTTGCTCCCTGTGTTCTTGAAATGGATCCGGACCATGCTAAGCGGGGGCGTCCGGTGCTCCCCGCCGCCGTGGGCGTCCGGTTGGCGCAGCGCGTTGCGACGACCGGCCCAATTCGCCCCCCGTACGACTGTATGACCCGATACAACCGCTACTGCCCGGTGTGTGCGAGGTATGCGTCCCTGTGTCCGATTCCTGCAAACAGGGAGACATACATGCGCAAGCTCGTCGGCCGCACAGCAGCCGCCGCGATCGTCGCCGCCGCCGCCATCGTGCCGATGTCCGGGGTGGCCCAGGCCGCACCGCAGGCCCCCGCCGCGGTGTGGGGTCACGACGACGACGACCGTAACGGCCACGACCGGGACGGTGACTGCCACCGTCGCTGCGGCGGCGGTCACCACGACGGCGACCACGACGGCGACCACCACGACGGCGGCTACGGCCACCACAACGGCGGCCACAACGGCGGCTACGGCCACCACAACGGCGGCCACAACGGCGGCTACGGCCACCACAACGGCTGGAACTACGGCGGCTTCGGCCACCACAACGGCTGGAACGACGGTCTCTGGGCCTGGCTGGGTGGCTGGGGCGGTGGCTGGGGCCACGGCCACAACGGCGACCACGACGGCTGGGGCGACCACGACGGCTGGGGCCACCACAACGGCGACCACAACTGGGGCCACCACAACGGCGACCACAAGTGGGGCCACCACAACGGCGACGACAACGGCCACCACAACGGGGGCCACAACGGCCGCCACAACGGCGACGACGACAACGGGCACCACAACGGCCGCCACAACGGCGACGACGACAACGGCCACTACAACGGGCACCACAAGGGCGACCACAACGGCGACCACAAGTGGGGCCACCACAACGGGGACCACAACGGCCACTACAACGGCCACCACAACGGCGGCTACGGCCACCACAACGACGACCACGACGGCGGCTACGGCCACCACGGGAAGAACCACGGCGGCTACGGCCACCACGACAAGGGCCACAACCTGCTGATCATCAGCCTCTGACGGCTGGCACACGACGGTCCGCCCCGCGGGCCGTACGCCGGACCCCTCGTGGGCCCGCCGTACGGCCCGCGGAGTCGTGTCCGGGGTACCGGCGCGTCAGGTCTTCGTGGCGGAGGCCGCGCGGTGCGCGCTCGCCCCGCGGGCCGGAGCCCGCAGGACGCCCGCTCCGGCCACCAACCCCGCGGTCAAGGCGGTCACCGACGAGAACGAGACCACCAGCGAAGTGGCGTCGGCGATCTGACCGATGGCCGCCGGGGCGATCAGGCCCGAGGTGTACGTGACCGTCGCGACCGTGGCGATCGCCCGGCTGGGGTCCGCGCCGCTGCGCCCGGCCGCCGCGAAGGCCAGCGGGACGACGACGGCGATGCCGAGGCCGACGAGACCGAAGCCGGCGATGGCGGGCACCGGGCCGGCCGCGGTCACCACCAGCACCCCGCCCGCGGTCGCGGCCACCCCGCCCACCCGTACGGTGCGCACCGGGCCGAACCGCCGTACCGCCGCGTCACCGGCGAACCGGGCCGCCGCCATCGTGCACGAGAACACCGTGGTGCACGCGGCCGCGACGCCCGGCCCGGAGCCGACGACCTCACGGAGATAGACCGCCGACCAGTCCAGGCTCGCCCCCTCGGCGAAGACCGCGCAGAATCCGACCGCGCCGATCAGCAGCGCGGAGCGCGGTGGCAGCAGACCCCGACCCCGTCCCCCGCTCCGCTCCGTCGTCGGCCGTTCCTCCGCGGCCGTGCGCAGATCGAGGACCCAGCGGCAGGCGACCGCGCCGATGACGGCCAGGGCGGTGGCGGCGAGGACGAATTGGATCCGGGCGTCGACGTCGGCGTGCGCGGCGACGGCACCCACCGCCGCCCCCACGAGCCCGCCGACGCTCCACATCCCGTGCAGCGAGGACATGATCGAGCGGCCCAGGCGGTCCTCGGTCTCCACACCGAGCGCGTTCATGGCGACGTCCGCCATCCCGGCCGTCGCGCCGTACACCGCCAGCGCCGCGCACAGGGCGAGCAGGCCGGGGGCGAAGGCGGGCGGCACGAGGGCGGCGCACCACAGGACGAGAAGTCCGCGCAGCGCGGCGCGCGAGCCGAAACGGCGGCTGATCCGGCCCGCGAGCGGCATCGCGACCGAGGCGCCGATCGCGGGGAAGGCCAGCGCGATGCCGAGCTGCCCGGGGCTGATGCCCGTGTGCTCCTGGACCCATGGGACGCGGGCGGCGAAGTTGCCGGTGACGGCGCCGTGCACGGCGAAGATCGCGGCCACGGCGATCCGCGCGCGGCGCACCCGGGGGTCCGCACGCTTGTGTGTGGTGGTCATCGCCCCGCATCCTTCCCGACGGGCCCGCGCCGGTCGACCCCGCGTGCGCGTCGTCGGCGTCCGAGGGCCGGCCCCGGGGATCGGGCGGGAGGACGCCCCGGGGCCGGCCGGTGGGGGACGGGTGGATGCCTCAGCAGCTGCCGAGGTCCTGCCACACCCCCCATTCGCCGGTGGTGCCGGGCTCTTCGCCCCGCGTCCACCATTTGGCCTTCCAGGAGTGGGCCTTCCAGGAGACGGTGGCACCTCCGTTGTAGGCGTTCGCGCTGTTCCAGGACGGTGCCGCGCAGGCCCCGCCGGTCGGGGTGGCGGTGGGCGTCGGGGTGGGGGTGCCGGTCGGGGTCGGGGTGGGGCCGCCCGGGTCGACGACGGTCGTGCCCCGCGCCAGGTCACCGGCGAGGGCGTAGGTCTTCCCGCCGAAGCTCACGGTCCAGTTCGAGGGGGTGGCGGCCGGCAGGTAGTAGACGAAGTCGAGCTCCGCCGAGGCCCCCGGCGCGAGCGGCTGCCGGTCCGGCAGCTTCACCGAGACCCGGTTGTAGTCGCCCTTGAGGCCGCCGATGTTGTTCGGGGCGGTGTGGTCGCTGCGGATCACCTTCAGGCCCCAGCCCGACTGGTCCTTGGCGTTGCCCGGTGCGGAGCTGCCGTAGTCGAACTGGAACTCCGAGCCGCCGGGGACGGTGGCATTGGTGTTGTTGGTGATACGGATCTTCGGGTTGACCGGGTAGTTGGAGTCGCCGAGCGGGAAGTTCGTGAGGCTCACGTCCAGATCGAGCGCCTCGGTCGGCAGCTGGGTGGTGGCACGCCGGCCGCCGTAGCCGGGGGCGGACTTGAAGGCGTCGTACAGCGTGGTGGTGAGGGTGTCGCCCGCCTCGTACTGCCCCTTGCCGGCGTTCCAGCCGTAGTCGCCCGCGAGCTCCCAGATCATCGTGCCGCCGAGCCCCTTGTCGATCACGTACTGGGCCTTGGCCTTGACCGACTGCTCGTCCTCGGTGGAGAGGAAGACCTTCTTCTCGGCGTTCCAGAGCCAGGGGGCGGTCAGCGTGGAGTCGTACCGGCGGGTGTAGCTGCCGGTGAGCTTGGTGCCGGCCGGGAATCCGTATGTCCCGGCGTAGTCGCCGACGACGCCCTTCTCCAGGTTCTTCGCGTGCCACATCGGGTTCGAACCGGCCGGGGACTCCTTGCCGTCGTCGTCCTTGTCGTGCCAGAGGTTGTCGATGCCGACCGCGCCGTCACCACAGCTGGTCAGGCCGGATCCGGCGGGACAGGAAGTGGTCTTCGCGGTGCCCCACAGGCCGTTCGTACCGCCGGTGACGTTCTTCCAGCCGCGGGTGTAATAGGGCAGGCCGAGATTGACCCGCCCCGCGGGCAGGGCCCCGCGAAAGTAGTGGTACGCCCAGTCGCCGTTCAGATAACCGGTGCCGCCGTACTGTGCCGTGGAGTAGACGCCCCACTTGGCGAGTTCCGCGTCCTTCCCGTCGTCGTACAGCGCGGCGTTCGGCCCGACGAATTCGTTCCAGGCGCCGTGCAGGTCGTACGACATCACGTTGACGTAGTCCAGGTACTTCGTCGTCTGGTATGTCTCCATGCCGCGCAGCAGATACGCGGACGACGGTGCGGCGACGGACAGCAGATAGTGCTTCCCGTCCGCCGCGCCGGCCCGGTCGAGCTTTTCCCGGAGCGTCTTCATCAGCGCCGCGTAGCCCTTGTTGAGACCGCCCCGCCGGGCGTTGGCGAGCGCCCAGTCCTTGGGGTTCCCGGCGTCCTTCATGGATGTCGGGTATTCGTAGTCGATGTCGAGGCCGTTGAATCCGTATTTCTTGACGAACGCGACGGCGGAGTCCGCGAAGGTGTCGATCCCGGCCTGGTTGACCGAGCCGTCGGCGTTCGTCGCGGTCCGGTAGAAGCCGCCGGCGTCGACGCGCTTCCCGTTCTCGTCGATATAGCCGCCGGTTTCCGCCCAGCCGCCCACGGAAATGAGCGTCCGGACGTTCGGGTGCTGTTTCTTGAACTTGTTCAGCAGATTGAAGTGGCCCTGGTAGGGGAGGGCCGGGTCCATTTCGGCGCCCGCCACCCCCGGCCAGGTCATCCCGGTGGCCGGGTTGCCGGCGCCGTCGGCGCCGACGGAGATCTTGTTGCCGCCGTCGACGTGCGCGAAGGCGTAGTTGATGTGGGTGACCTTGTCCCACGGGATGTCGGAGGCGAGATAGGCGGGGGTGCCGTCCTTGCCGGTGCGCCAGCCGGTGAAGTAGCCGATGACGCGGCGCTGGTGGTCGGCGCCCATCTTCTCGCGGCCGGCGGCGTCGTAGACCGAGCAGTACGGGACGTTCACGCCGGGGGTGGCGTAGAGCCCGTCGGGGCGGCAGGCGGACTGGTCCTCGGCGTGCGAGGCGGTCGCCGTGAGGGTGCCCAGCAGCAGTCCGGTGACCGCGGCGCCGGCCGCGGCGAGGGTGACCCGGGTCCGGGTGCGAGGGGGTCTCTTGCGGAACAACACGATCGGTTTCCTCCAGTGGGGGGCTCGGCTGAGCGGTGCGTGGGGGGTGCGACGTGCTGTGGCCCTTGGTCTGCGCAGACCGGCGGGCCGTCTCCTCGGAGGTGTGGCAGAGGTTAAGAGGACTAGACCAGTGCGTCAATAGGTCTGAACCAAGTCCTGAACGGCGGGTAAGCAAGTGGAATCCGGGCCGCCGGTCGGGGGCCGCCGTCGGGCGTGCCCCAGGGCCGGTCGGGCGGCCGTCCAGCTCCGCTCCAGTTCCCGTCCAGTGGTGGTCCAGCTCCGAGGTGCCGTGTCAAATCCCCGTGGACATCGCGGCGCCCGGCGGCGTACGCTCGGAGTCGTCGGAGCTGCGGAGTGATCAAACCCGCAGGTCAGGCGCCATGTACCATAAGGTCGAAAGTTATTTACGCAGCGCACTCCGGGGTCGGTGAAAGTCCGAACCGGCGGTTACAGTCCGCGACCCGTCCGCAGCCAGCGGCCGGTTGACCAGGTGAAATTCCTGGACCGACGGTTAAAGTCCGGATGGGAGGCAGTGCGCGGCGGGCACGCATCGGCACACCGTCGCAGGTGGTCCGTCCCCTCGTGGACGACGGCCCCACCCTGACCTTCGGTGTATTTCCCCGTTGCGGCGTACCCGCTCTTCGTCGTCCCGTACGACAGCCCCGGAGTCCGTGCCCGAAGAGGCAGGAGGACCCCGGTGGGCACCGTGACCGAAGCCGAAGCGATGCGACGCGCCATCGCGCTCGCCGCCCGCGGCCTTGGCTCCACCAGCCCCAACCCCGTCGTCGGCTGCGTCGTCCTCGACGCCCGGGGCCGCACGCTCGGCGAGGGCTGGCACCGCCGCGCCGGCGGTCCGCACGCCGAGGTCGAGGCCCTGCGCGACGCCGCGGAATCCGGGCACGACGTCCGCGGTGCCACCGCCGTCGTCACCCTCGAACCCTGCAATCACACCGGCCGCACGGGCCCCTGCGCCCAGGCGCTCATCGACGCGGGCATCGGGCGCGTCGTCTACGCGGTCGCCGACCCGAACCCCACCGCCACCGGCGGTGCCGCGACCCTCGCGGCCGCCGGCGTCGACACCGCGGGCGGCCTCCTCGCCGACGAGGCCGCGGCCGGCAACACCGCCTGGCTCACCGCGGTCCTGCGCCGCCGCCCCTTCGTGCTGTGGAAGTACGCCGCCACCCTCGACGGCCGCAGCGCCGCCGCCGACGGCACCAGCCGCTGGATCACCTCCGCCGAGTCCCGCGCCGACGTCCACCGGCTGCGTGCCGAGGCCGACGCCGTCGTGGTCGGCTCCGGCACCCTGCGCGCCGACGACCCGCACCTCGCGGTGCGCGGCGTCGACGGCGCGAGCCAGCCGCTGCGCGTCGTCGTGGACACCCACGCCACGATCCGGCCCACGGCCCGGGTCCTGGACGCGGCGGCACCCACGCTCGTGGCCGTCGCCGAGGACGCCGACACCCGCCACCTGGCGGGTGCCCTGACCGTACGTCTGCCGCGGGCCGAGGCCGGCCTCGACATCCCCGCCCTGCTCGCCGAGCTGTACGCCCGCGAGGTGCGCTCGGTCCTGCTGGAGGGCGGCGCGACCCTCGCCGGCGCGTTCCTCGCGGCCGGGGTCGTCGACCGGGTCGTCGGCTATCTCGCCCCCGCCCTCCTCGGCGCCGGACCGGCCGTCCTCGGTGACGCCGGAATCGGCACGATCGCGCGGGCGTTGCGCCTCGACGTCACCGACGTCGCCCGGCTCGGCCCCGATCTGCGGATCACCGCCACCCCGCTCGTCCCCCCTCTTGTCTCCGTCCCCGCCACCACCCCCGAAGGGAACTGACGTGTTCACCGGAATCGTCGAAGAACTGGGTGAGGTCGTCGCCGTCGAGAACCTCGGCGACTCGTCCCGGTTCACGCTGCGCGGACCCCTCGTCACCGAGGACGCCAAACACGGCGACTCGATCGCCGTCAACGGCGTCTGCCTCACCGTCGTGGACACCGCCGACGGCGCGTTCACGGCCGACGTCATGGCGGAGACCCTGAAGCGCTCCAGCCTCGGCGCCCTCGGCGCCGGCTCCCGCGTCAACCTCGAACGCCCCATGGCGCTCGGCGGCCGCCTCGGCGGTCACCTCGTCCAGGGCCACGTCGACGGCACCGGCACCATCGTCGAGCGGCAGCCCGGCGAGCACTGGGAGATCGTGAAGATCGCCCTGCCCGCCGAACTCAGCCGCTACGTCGTGGACAAGGGCTCCATCACCGTCGACGGCATCAGCCTGACCGTCGTCCAGGCGGGGGCCGACTTCTTCACTGTCAGCCTCATCCCCACCACGCTCGAGCTGACCACCCTCGGCGCCAAGGGCGTCGGCGAGCCGGTCAACCTCGAAGTGGACGTCCTCGCCAAGTACGTCGAGCGCCTCCTCGGCGGCTCGGACCGCACCCCCGGGGAGCCGGTCGCATGAGCGCCTTCGACTGGCTCAACGGCCAGGCGTTCGAGGTCCTCGGCCAGCGCGTCATCTGGTCCGACATGATCGGCAACACCGTCGGACTCGTCGCCCTCGCCCTCGGCTGGCGGCGCTCCATATGGACCTGGCCCGCCCAGTTCCTCTCCGGCGTCATCCTCGTCGCCGCCTACGCCTCCGCGCAGCTCAGCGGCGGCGTGGGCAAGCAGCTGCTCGTCATCGGCGTCGCCGTATGGGGCTGGCGGCAGTGGCACCGCGGCCGCCAGCGCGCCCAGGACGGGTCCATCGCGATCCGCTTCGCCACCTGGCGCGAGCGCGCCCTGCTGCTCGCCGGCACCGCCGTCGGCACCCTCGCCGTCGGCGGCCTCTTCACCGCCGTGCCCGAACTGTCCTGGAACCCCTGGCCGGACGCGTACATCTTCGTCGGCACCCTCGCCGCGATGATCGCCCAGGCCCGCGGGCTCGTGGAGTTCTGGTTCGCGTGGCTGCTCGTCGACATCGTCGGCGTCCCGCTCGCCTTCGACAGCGGCCTCGCCTTCTCCGGCCTCGTCTACGTCGTCTACCTCGCCCTCGTCCTGTGGGGCATGCGCGATTGGTGGCTGCGCTCGCGCACGAGCGTCAAGCCCGCACTGGAAGGAGTGGCAGCATGACCGTCCTGGAGAGCTGGTTCACGGCCGAGGACCTCACCCTCGACCCCGTCGAGCGCGCCATCGCCGACATCGCGGCCGGCCGCCCCGTCGTCGTCGTGGACGACGAGAACCGCGAGAACGAGGGCGACCTCGTCGTCGCCGCCGAGAAGGTCACCACCGAGACCGTCGCCTTCATGATGTCCGAGTGCCGAGGCCTGATCTGCGTCCCCCTGGAGCAGCCCGACATCGACCGGCTCGACCTGCCGCAGATGGTCCGGGACAACACCGAGTCGATGCGCACGGCCTTCACCGTCTCCGTCGACGCCACCCGCGACCACGGCGTCAGCACCGGCATCTCCGCCGCCGACCGCGCCACCACCATCCGCCTGCTGGCCGACGCCGGCACCACCCCCGGCGACTTCGTCCGCCCCGGCCACGTCTTCCCGCTGCGCGCCAAGCCCGGCGGGGTCCTCGTCCGCGACGGCCACACCGAGGCCGGGGTCGACCTCGCCCGCCTCGCCGGGCTGCGCCCCGCCGCCGCCATCGTGGAGATCGCGGGCGAGGACGGCGCCATGCTGCGGCTGCCCGAGCTGATCCCCTTCGCCCGCAAGCACGGACTGTCGATCATCTCCATCGAGGACCTGATCGCCTACCGCAGGTCCGCCGAGCCCACCGTCCGGCGCGAGGCCGAGACCCGGCTGCCCACCGCCTTCGGCGACTTCCGCGCCTTCGGCTACCGCTCCACCGTCGACGGCGTCGAGCACGTCGCCCTGGTCTCCGGCGACATCGGCGACGGCGAGGACGTCCTGGTCCGGGTCCACTCCGAGTGCCTGACCGGCGACGTCTTCGGCTCGCTGCGCTGCGACTGCGGCCCCCAGCTTCAGGCCTCCCTGGAGCGGATCACCGCCGAGGGACGCGGCGTGGTCCTCTACCTCCGCGGCCACGAGGGACGCGGCATCGGGCTGATGTCCAAGCTGCGCGCCTACGAGCTCCAGGAGGGCGGCCGTGACACCCTCGACGCCAACCTCGAACTCGGCCTCCCGGCCGACGCCCGTGACTACGCCGCCGGCGCGCAGATCCTCACCGACCTCGGGGTGCGTTCGCTGCGGCTGATGACCAACAACCCCGACAAGACCGCGGCCCTGGTCCGGCACGGCCTGAAGGTCACCGGACGGGAGCCGATGCCCGTCCAGGCGGGCGAGCACAACCTGCGCTACCTGCGCACCAAGCGGGACCGGATGGGCCACGACCTGCCCTGGCTGGACGCCGACGAGGTGTCCCCCTGCGCCAACCAGTGATCCGCCGTGCGTCTCCCGTTACGCAGAAAGCCCCGTGACGTACGGTCCGACAACCCCCGTAACCCCCAAGACCCCCACAGCCGACAGCCCCATGGCACGAGCAGGAAACCGAGGACAGACGTGAGCGGCAAGGGCGCCCCCGAGCTGAGTGTGAAGAACTGCCAGGACCTGCGGGTCGCCGTGATCGCGGCGCAGTGGCACGAGAAGGTGATGGACGGCCTCGTCGACGGCGCCCTGCGCGCGCTGCACGACCTGGGCATCGACGAGCCGACCCTGCTGCGCGTCCCCGGCAGCTGGGAGCTGCCGGTCGTCGCCAAGGCCCTCGCCGGCCGCGGCTACGACGCGGTCGTCGCCCTCGGCGTCGTCATCCGTGGCGGCACCCCGCACTTCGAGTACGTGTGCCAGGGAGTGACCCAGGGCCTCGCCCAGGTCTCCGTCGACACCGGCGTCCCCGTCGGCTTCGGCGTCCTGACCTGCGACACCGAGCAGCAGGCCCTGGACCGGGCCGGCATCGAGGGCTCGACCGAGGACAAGGGCCACGAGGCGGTCACCGCGGCCGTCGCCACGGCGGTGATCCTCCGTTCGGTCTCCGAGCCCTGGCACTGACACCGGGAGCGGACCCCGTAGGGTAGGAGCACCATGTCCAAGAAGACGTTCGAGGAGCTGTTCACCGAGCTCCAGCAGAAGGCCGCCTCCGGCGACCCCGCCACCTCCCGCACCGCCGAACTCGTCGACAAGGGCGTCCATGCCATCGGCAAGAAGGTCGTCGAGGAGGCCGCCGAGGTGTGGATGGCCGCCGAGTACGAGGGCGCCGACGCCACGGCCGAGGAGATCTCCCAGCTCTTGTACCACGTTCAGGTGATGATGGTCGCCCGGGGCATCTCGCTCGACGACGTCTACGCCCATCTGTAGACGCCCACTCGTCGGCGAATCCCCGCGGTTGCCCGCATCCCCCGCATTTCCCTGTTGTTCCCCGTAATTCCCGCAATCCCCACGCACAAAGGAAACCGACCTCATGCTGCGCATCGCCGTTCCCAACAAGGGTTCTCTCTCCGAGCCTGCGTCGGCGATGCTCCATGAGGCCGGCTACCGCCAGCGCAAGGACCGCAGGGAACTGGTCCTGGTGGACGCGGCCAACGACGTCGAGTTCTTCTTCCTGCGCCCCCGCGACATCGCCGTCTACGTGGGCTCCGGCAAGCTCGACATCGGCATCACCGGCCGCGACCTGCTGCTGGACTCGGGCTCGCAGGCCGAGGAGATCATGCAGCTCGGCTTCGCCGGGTCGACGTTCCGCTACGCCACCCGGCCGGGCACGGCCAAGGACGTCAGCGAGTTCGGCGGGATGACCGTCGCCACCTCCTTCTCCGGCCTGGTCACCAAGCACCTCGCCGACAACGGCGTGTCCGCCTCCGTCGTGCACCTCGACGGCGCGGTCGAGACCGCCATCCAGCTCGGCGTCGCCGAGATCATCGCCGATGTCGTCGAGACCGGCACCACCCTGCGCAACGCCGGGCTGGAGATCATCGGCGAGCCGATCCTGGAGTCCGAGGCCGTCGTCATCCGGCGGGCCGGCGCCCCCGCCGACGACCCCAAGGTGCAGCAGTTCCTCCGCCGCATGCAGGGCGTCCTCGTCGCCCGCCGCTACGTGATGATGGACTACGACATCCGGGTCGAGCACGTGGAGCGCGCCGTCGCCCTCACCCCCGGCCTGGAGTCGCCCACTGTCTCCCCGCTGCACCACGAGGGCTGGGTCGCGGTCCGCTCGATGGTCCCGGCCACCGACGCCCAGCGCATCATGGACGAGCTGTACGAACTGGGTGCCCGCGCCATCCTCACCACGGGCATCCACGCCTGCCGCCTCTGATCCGCGCACGGGCCGGCGCCGACCGGAGCCGGCCCGGCCCGACCGCGAAAGAACGTACGCCGTGCCTTCCCCCGTACCCCCGACCGGCCTGCCGGACCTGCCGGTCACCTTCCGCCCGACCCGCACCCGGATCGTGCTGCTCAGCATCGGCGTCGCCCTGCTGGCCGTGCTCACGGTGATGTCGCTGGCGCTCCCGTCCCTGAGCACGGAGGACCGGGCCTCCTTCATCGGCACCGGGCTGCTGGTCTTCGGCGTCCTCACCCTGCTCAGCCGGCCCAAGGTGGTCGCCACGCGCGACGGTGTGACGGTCGTGAACCTGACGACGAAGCGCCGACTGGCCTGGGCGGAGATCGTCCGGGTCAATCTGCGCGCCGGTGACGCCTGGGTCCACCTCGACCTCTCCGACGGCACCAGCCTGCCGGCCATGGGCATCCAGCCCGGCGTCTCCAAGGCGCAGGCGGTCGCCGACGCCCGCGCCCTGCGGGCGCTCGCCGAAACATTCGGAACCGGTACCTCCGCGACCTGAGGGTGGTTGCCCGCCCTCGCCGGGGACTCCTTGATTACTCTGGTGCCACGGGCACGACGTGCCCCGCCCCGCACCGAAGCGGCCGCGCTCCCCGCGCGGCACGCGCGGGAGCACCTGCGAACCAAGGAGTGAATCCCTCCGGCAATGGACGGATCGTCCTGTAGTACCTGCGCCGCCCCCCACCGCGAGGCGGCGTCATGAGTATCACCGTGTCATTGCTGCTGCTCGCGGCGGCACTGCTCCTCATCCTCGCGAACGGCTTCTTCGTCGCCGCCGAGTTCGGTCTGGTGACCGTCGAGAAGCCGGCGGCCGAACGGGCCGCGGCCGACGGCGACCGCCGGGCCCGCTCCGTGGTCGCGGCCCTGCGGGAGCTGTCCTTCCAGCTCTCGGGCACCCAACTGGGCATCACCATCACCTCCTTGGTGGTCGGCATGCTCGCGGAGCCCGCCCTCGGCCATCTGCTCACCGGCCCGCTCGGTGCGGCGGGCCTGCCGCACGGCGCGGCCCCGGGCGTCGCCGTCGTGATCGGCATGCTGGTGGCCTCCGCCGTGCAGATGGTCATCGGCGAGCTGGTGCCCAAGAACTGGGCGGTCTCCAGGCCACTACAGGTCGCACGCTTCGTCGTCGTCCCGCAGAGCGCCTTCGCCCACTTCTTCCGGCCCGTGATCACTCTTCTCAACACCGTCGCCAACCGGCTCGTGCGGGCCATGGGCGTGGAGCCCGCCGAAGAGCTGGCCTCCGCCCGCACCCCCGGCGAACTCGTCTCGCTCGCCCGGCACTCGGCCCGGGCCGGCACCCTGGAGCAGGACACCGCCGACCTGTTCGTACGGACCCTCTCCCTCGGCGACCTGACCGCGCAGCACGTCATGACGCCCCGGGTGAAGGTCAGCGCCCTCCAGTCCTCGGCGACCGCCGAGGACGTCCTCAACCTCACCCGCGCCACCGGCCTCTCCCGCTTCCCGGTCTACCGCGAGCGCCTGGACGAGGTCGTCGGCATGGTCCACCTCAAGGACGCCCTCGCGGTGCCCGGCCACGACCGGCTGCGCACCCCGGTCGGGCGGATCGCGGTGGCCCCCATGCTGGTCCCCGGGACGCTGCCCGTGCAGCCGCTGCTGGAGCAGCTGCGCAGCGAACAGCCGATAGCCGTCGTCGTCGACGAATACGGCGGCACGGCCGGGGTGGTGACCCTGGAGGACATCGTCGAGGAACTGGTCGGCGAGGTCCGTGACGAGCACGACCACGCGGACGCCCACCTTCCGGAACTGGCCCCCCTCCCCTGCGAGGACGGCCGGTCCGCGTGGGACGCCGACGGCGGCTGCCGGGTCGACACCCTGCGCCGCATCGGCCTGGAGGCGCCCGACGGCCCGTACGAGACCGTCGCCGGACTCGTCGCCGACCTGCTGGGCCGCATCCCCGCCCCCGGTGACACCGCGGAGCTGCCCGGCTGGCGGCTCTCGGTGCGCCAGGTCGGGCACCACCGCGCCGAGCGGGTACGGATCCTCCGTACCGAAGCGGTGCCCGCTCTGCGGGGGGAGTCGCGATGAGCGTGCTGCAACTCCTCTTCGCCCTCCTGCTGGTGCTGGCCAACGGCTTCTTCGTCGGTGCCGAGTTCGCGCTCGTCTCCGTACGCCGCAGCCAGATCGAACCCCGTGCCGCCGAGGGCTCCGCCCGGGCCCGTACGGTCCTGACCGGGCTCGAGAACCTGCCGCAGATGATGGCCGCGGCCCAGTTCGGCATCACCGTCTGCTCGCTGACGCTCGGCGCGGTCGCCGAACCGACCGTCGCGAAGCTGCTGGAGCCCCTCTTCCACGCCGTGGGGCTGCCCGAGGGGCTGATCCACCCGCTGGGCTACGTCATCGCCCTGGCCCTGGTGGTCTTCCTGCACCTGGTGATCGGCGAGATGGTGCCGAAGAACCTGGCCATGTCCGCCCCCGACCGGGCGGCCCTGTGGCTGGGACCGGGGCTCGTGACCTTCGCCCGGCTCTGCCGTCCGGTCACCGCCCTCCTCGGCGCGTGCGCGCACGGGGTGCTCCGGCTCTTCCGCGTCGAGCCCAAGGACGAGGTGGAAGCGGTCTTCACCAGCGAGCAGCTCACCCACCTGGTCGAGGACTCCCGCCAGGCCGGGCTCCTCGAACCGGCCGAGCAGGAGCGCCTGGAGGACGCCCTGGGGCTGGGCAGCCGCCCGGTCACCGACGTCCTCCTGGACCCGGCCACCCTGGTCACCGTCGCCCCGACGGTCACCCCCCGGCAGATCGAGGAGCTGACCGTACGGACCGGCTACTCCCGCTTCCCGGTCCGCGCGCCCGGCGGCGCCTTCATGGGCTATCTGCACGTGAAGGACGTCCTGGACCTGGAGGACCGGGAGCGGGCCGTGCCCCAGCACGTCTGGCGGCGCGTCGAGACCCTGCGGGCCGAACTGCCCCTGGACGACGCGCTCACCGTGATGCGCCGGGCCGCCTCCCACCTGGCGGCCGTCACCGACGCCTCCGGGCGGGTGCTGGGCGTGGTCGCGCTGGAGGACGTGCTGGAGATGCTGGTCGGCGAGGTCCGTGACCCCGCGCACCGGACGGCGTCCCCGCGCCCGGACGGGGCCACGCCCGGCACCCGGCTGAACCGCCCCCGCGCGGCGGCCGCCGTCCCGGTGGAGGCCCCGGCCCCCGTGCCGACGGAACGGGACGCGATGGCAGGGTGAGACTCGCCCTCAAGCGTTGGACGGGCTGGTTGCGGCCGAGCCCGTCCAGCGCTTGAGGACACGGCGCGGCAGCGCGTCCGGCGTGTGAGGACGCGTCCGTAGGGCGCCCGCCGCCGGCGTACGGCCCGCGGCCGAAGATCTGCCGGACACGGCCGAGCGCTCAGCGTCACGGCGGCGGGTCCTGCGGGTCGCGGGTCATCGGCCCGCGGCCCGACAGGACCTCGCCGTACGCCTGCATCAGGTCCGGCAACCGCAACGTGGCGAGGTCGTCGCGGGTCGGCGTGCCCGCGTAGCCCGACAGCCGCAGATCGCGGTACGCGCAGCTCTTCTCGTACAGGGTGCGCAGGAAGCGGCCGTTGCCCAGCTCGTCGATCCAGCCCTGGGCGACCACGTGGCCGCTGATGCTGCGCAGCTCCTCCAGGGCCTCCTCGTCCCACTTGTCGCCGTTCTCACCGGCCAGCACCTCGCCGATGCTGGTCAGCTCCAACGGGCGGTAGCTGGGGAAGTCCACCCGGGTGGTGAAGCGGGAACCGAGCCCCGGATTGGCGGCCAGCAGCCGGTCCATGCCCTCCGGATAGCCCGCCAGGATCACCACCAGCCGGTCGCGGTTGTCCTCCGCGCGCTTGAGCAGCACTTGCAGCGCCTCGTCGCCGTACGCGTCGCCCTTGCTGTAGCCCGAATTGGACAGGCTGTACGCCTCGTCGACGAACAGCACCCCGCCGAGCGCCGAGTCGATCAGCTCGTTGGCCTTGACCGCGGTCTGGCCGAGGAACTCACCGACCAGGTCGGCGCGCTGCGCCTCGACCAGATGGTCGCCGCCCAGCAGCCCGAGGGCGTAGAACACCCGGCCGAGAATCCGGGCGACCGTGGTCTTGCCGGTGCCCGAGGGGCCGGAGAAGACGAAATGACGCTTGGGAGGCTGCACGGGCAGCCCCTGACCGGCGCGCAACCGCGCCATGTGCAGCTGCGCGGAGAGCGCCCGCACCTGCCGCTTGACCGGCTCCAGACCCACCATCCGCTCCAGCTCGGCCAGCGCCTTCGCCAGCAGGACGGGGTCGGAGCGGCCGGGCAGCGGCTGGGCGGTGGGCTGGGCCGGAATGCGGATCTTCTCGCGCACGCCGTCGGCGTCGACCGGCGCGGTGCCGGTGGGCTCCGGGTCCGTGCCGGTCAGGACGTCGCGCCCGTCGAGGGTGTCCGGGGCGGCCAGCAGATCGGGGTCGCCGGGAGGATCGACGGGGTCCTGGCCCGAGCCGCCCAGCGGCACCGGGGAGAGGTCGGTGTGGTCGTCCAGACCGTTCCCGTCCGCGATGGCGGTGAGCCGCGCCGAGGTGTCCATGAAGGAGGGGTCCACCCGGTGCACGGCCCGGTAGAGGGGGAGGGCCGCGGCGCTGCGCCCCGTGCCCTCGTGGGCGCGGGCCAGCCAGTAACGCAGCTCCTTGCGCTGCGGCTGCTCGCTGCGGCAGCGCATCAGCGCGGCGGACAGCAGCGGCTCCGCCTGCCCGAACATCTCCAGCCGGACCCGGGCCATGCCGCCGAACAGCCCCGCCTCGATGCCCAGCAGCGGGTCGCCGAGCAGCGGCTCGGTGTGCCGTACGAGCTGCTCCCAGTCCTTGACCAGATAGGCGCGGCAGGCGTGCAGGAAGCGCACCTGCGGGTCCGCCTCGACCGGCGGACAGCCGGCCAGCGCCCGGTCCAGCTCCGGCACATGACGGCCGTCGAGCCAGTGCGAGGCGTGCGCGAGCAGCAGATCACGGCCGCTCTCCAGCACGGGCTGGACCCACCAGCCGAGCCAGTACCAGGAGTTGAGGGTGCGCCGGTGGCGGGCGCGCTGCTCGCCGAACCGGTCCCGGTGGCGGTACATGCGCAGCAGCGCGGTGGTGGTGTCGGCGCGCAGCGCGTGCAGGCCGAGCCAGGCGTCGGCCATCCCCGGGTCGACGTGGACCGCGGCCCTGAACTCCTCCTCGGCCTGCGCGTAGGCGCCCATGGTGTAGGCGTCGACGGCGCGCAGCCAGGCGAGATCGGCCGGGGCGGGTGGGCCCTGCATGCCGAAATCCATCACGTCCCCCACAAACCGTTCCCCCGTAGCGTGCTGCCGGGCGAGTACCTGGCGCGCCTTTCCGAACCGCTGTGCTGTGGACGGGAGTTGACCAGTGTGCCAGTGCACCCGCCGAGAGGTGCACCGAGTCGCATCGTACCTGCGCAGGCGGCATCGGCCGAAGGGTGGCGCACTGCCGATCGCGGCGTGATCGCGGCGTGAAAGCGATCCCGCGGTGAAGGGCCGACAGGGGCCGGGGCCGGGAAGCCGTCCGGAATGCGGTCACTCAGGGTGACGTCTGGCGGGCGAGCGATGGCGCAAAAGCGTCCAAATCGCAAGAGTGGAGGTGGTACGAAGCCCCCGATCACGGGGGAACAACCGGGGGCCTCGCGTCCGCAGGCGGCCTGCGTGGGCCGCACATTGAGAACGTAAGTCCTGTACGCCCCCTCGGTCAAGCGAAGTTGAGGCACTCGGCGGGGATCGGCCGGGGGTGTCGGGCAACCCGACCGTCCATGGTCACGGACGGTGACGATTGAGGGAGCTCAAGGGGATCCATGGGGCCCCGGCAGCACCTCGTACCCCTCCTGGCGCTGGTGCACCAGGAGTTCCGCATACGGGCGCGTGGGGTCGGCCGCGAAATGTTCGCGCTCCGCTCGCTTCCAGCCGTCCCAGAATGTGGACATGCTTGGGCCGTCGCGAAGTTGACCCCGTTCCCAGGAGCTCACATCCGTCAACTCCATCCACATCAGGCACGCCAGATACGGCCTCAGCGCCCGGCGTCCCGCCCCGACCCCCTCGACGATCACGACCGGCGCCGCGGCCAGCTCGCGCTCGCCCGCGAACTGCCGCGCGACCCAGTCGTAGGTGCGATAGCGGGCGGTCTCCCCGTGGGAAAGGGGGGTCAGGATCCATTCGTCCAGTCGGTCGGACCAGTCGAAGAGCTCCTCGTGGGTGGCGAGGTCGTCCAGATGCAGCACGGGGGCGCCGCCCAGCGCCGCCGCGAGCCGGCCGCTGAAGGTGGTCTTCCCCGACCCGGCGTGCCCGTCCACGGCGACGAGCCGCACCGGTCCGACGGACGGGGGCAGCGCCCGGAGCCGACGGGCCAGGGCGTCGAGCGCGGGGTCGGCAGGGGTGGCGGGGGCGACCGGATCGCGCGGGCGCAGGGGATCGTTCACCGGACCACCCTAGGGCGGCTCGGGGCATCGGGTCGCGGGAGCGGCTCGCGGACGGCGGAACCGGCTCGCGGTGTTGGGGACGCGCCCCACGGGGAATCACTGGCCCATGTCGCCGAAGCCCAGCAGACCCGCGCCCGCCGATCAATCCCCGACCACTCCCGGCCCACCTGCCCCTACCGCCCCGCGCCGCAGCGTGCTTGCCGCCGCCCTAGGGGTCGCGGCGGCCGCGACCGTAGCGGCCACGTCCTCGCTCACGGTCGTCACCTCCGCGTCCGCCGCCGCACCCGGAGGCGGCCCCAAGGGCGGGAGCCCCTCCATCGACTACCACGCCTGGACCACCCTCACCGACTGGCGGCGCGGCAGCGCAGCGGGCACCCGGGTCCGGCCGGGGGCACGCCCCGGCGTGGTCATCGACCGTCCCGTCGGCACCTTCGAGTACACCGACCCGCACACCCACACCACGGCCACCTGGGAGTACGCCACGTGGACCGCCCTGGTCCGCGACCTGCCCACGCCCGCGACCGAACTCATCGCCTCCTGGAACGCCCGCACCCCCGCCGGCACCTGGCTCCAGGTCGAGCTGCGCGCCGCCTACACCGACGGCACGAGAACCCCCTGGTACGTCCTCGGCCGCTGGACCTCGGGCGACGCGTCCGGCGACATCCGGCGGACCTCCGTCGACGGACAGGGCGACGGCAGGAGCAACGTCTCCACCGACACCCTCGCCATCGACAAGCCCGAGAGCGGACTGCGTTTCACCTCGTACGAGCTCCGCCTCACCCTCCACCGCAAGCCGGGAACCGATCTCACCCCGACGGTCTGGCGGCTCGGCGCGATGGGTTCCGACATCCCCGACCGCTTCACGGTGCCCGCCTCGCGGCCGGGGGAGGGGGCGGGACGGACGCTGCCGGTGCCGCGCCACTCGCAGGAGATCCACAAGGGGCAGTACCCCGAGTACGACAACGGCGGCGAGGCGTGGTGCAGCCCGACCTCCTCGCAGATGGTCCTCGCGTACTGGGGCCGCGAGCCCACCGCCGAGGACCTCGCCTGGGTCAACCCGGCCTACGACGACCCACAGGTCTGCCACGCGGCCCGCTTCACCTACGACTACCAGTACGCGGGCTGCGGCAACTGGCCCTTCAACGCCGCGTACGCCGCCACCTACCGCGACATGCAGGGCCTGGTCACCCGGCTGCGGTCGCTGCGCGACGTCGAGAAGCTGATCCGCGCACGGATCCCCGTGATCACCTCCCAGTCCTTCCTGGCCGCCGAGCTCGACGGCGCGGGCTACGGCACGGCGGGACATCTGATGTGCGTCGTCGGCTTCACCGAGGCGGGTGACGTGATCGCCAACGACCCGGCGAGCCCGTCGAACGCGGCGGTCCAACGCGTCTACAAACGCCGCCAGTTCGAGAACATCTGGCTGCGGACCAAGCGCTACAACGCGCAGGGCCAGGTCCGGAGCGGCTCGGGCGGCGTCTGTTACCTCTACTTCCCGACGCGCCCGGCGCCGCGGCAGATCGCGGCACTGGCCGAACTCGGCATCCGCTGAAGGCGAGTTGCCGGGAGCTCCTGGACGGCTACCCCACCGACGCTGGAATTCGGGCGTCCGTACGATCGTCGCGACGCATGCGCATCACGGCACCACCCGTATCGCAGGCGTCACTTCATTCATACGGTGCTGGAGGGGAACGCAACCATGAGTCGGGTCACCACTGTCCTGCCGGGCGTCTTGCCGGGAATCCGTCGGGCCCGGAAGGAGGAGAGGGAGGAGATCAGCCGGCTGCTGGGCGAGGCGTTCATGGCGGACCCGGTCAGCGGCTGGGTCTTCCCGGACGAGGAGCACCGGCGGACCGTCCACCCGCGCTTCTTCGGCGTGTTCCTGGACGCGGCGCTGCGCGACGGCTGGGTCGATGTGCTGGAGGACCACTCGGCGGCCGCGCTGTGGCTGCCGGTGATGGTGGGGGAGACGGCCGGTGCCGGAGCGGGTCACGGTGAGGACGACGGTCACGACGAGATGACCGAGGCGCTGGCGGCCGCGGACCCCGGCAACGAGCGCACCCGGATCGTGGGCGAACTGACGGCGCTCGCCCATCCGATGGACCGGTCGCACTACTACCTGCCGAACATCGTCGCCGCCCCCGGTCGCACGGGCGGGGGGCGGGGCAGCGCGCTCCTCAAGGCCGTACTGGAGCGTTGCGACCGGGAGGGCATGCCCGCGTATCTGGAGGCGAGCAACGCGCGGAGCAAGGCGCTGTACGAGCGCCACGGCTTCGTCTTCACGGGCAGGACCGTCGACCTGCCGGGCGGCCCGCCGATGTGGCCGATGTGGCGGGAGCCGCGCGGCTGACCCGGGTGTGCGCCACGGCCGGGGCGGCTGACCGCAGGTGAGCCCCCGGCCGGGCCCCCGGCGCGGCATCCCGCCGGGGGCCGGCTTCGGGGTACCCCCGCACGCCTGTCACCTCGCCCCTTCATATGATCATTTGGGTGATGTGATCGATGATGTGGTTCATAACGTGATGGATCGCGCACACCGACGCACCGAGAAGTGATACCGAGGGCCTGCGGGCCGTGTGGAGAACACCCGATGAGGGAGACGCATGTCACGCGTGTGGGTGGTTTCGCACGGCCTCCGAGGACGCACCCCCAGGGGGCGCGGGGGAGTGGTGGCCAAATGCGGACCGCCGATTTCCACTTGCTTCTTCCATTCGAACGAACGATCAGTAGCCTCTGCTCAAGACCCCTGCGATGAGCTGGAGAGACAGACTGATGGAGCGTCCGATCTGGGCCCCTCATGGCATCGACCTGTCCGTGCCGAGCGTGTCCCGCATCTACGACTACTACCTGGGCGGCTCGCACAACTTCGAGGTCGACCGTGAGGCCGGACGACGGGCCGTCGACGCTTTTCCGGGGCTGCCGAAGATCATGCAGGCCAACCGGGCCTTCATGCGCCGCGCCGTGCGGTACGCCGTCGGCCAGGGCGTGACCCAGTTCCTCGACATCGGCTCCGGCATACCGACGTTCGGCAACGTCCATGAGATAGCCCAGGCCGCGGCCCCGGAAGCCCGGGTCGTGTACGTCGACCACGACCCGGTCGCCATCGCGCACAGCCGGGCCGTGCTGGCGGGAGACGAGCGGACCGATATCGTCGCCGCCGACCTGCGGACGCCGCATGACATCCTGGCCGCCGAGGAAGTGGCCCGGCTCCTGGACCTGCGCCGGCCGGTCGCGTTGCTGCTCGTCGCCGTGCTCCACTTCACGGAGGACCGGGACGAGCCCTGGAAGGCGGTGGCCGAGCTGCGTGACGCGCTCGCGCCGGGCAGTCTGCTGATCCTGACCCACGCGTCGACCGACGAGGGTCCGATGAAGCCGGAAGAGGGGGAAGAGGTGCAGGGTGTCTACCGCAGGGTCGGCTCCCCGCTGCTGATGCGTTCGAAGGGGGACGTGGCGCGGTTCTTCGAAGGGTTCGAGCTGCTCGAGCCGGGCCTCGTGCCCATCTCGGCATGGCGGCCCGACGTGGACGACGACTCGGCCGAGTGTGCCGGTTACGCGGGAGTGGGGCGCAAACCGTGACCATGACGCCGGGCGTCAGGACGCCGGTCGGGGGCGGCGCGGGGAGAAGCGGTACGCAGGTGCGTACCGGGGCCGGGAACACGGCCCTGGGCGGGGCCGGGGACATAGCCGTGGATAAGGCCGTGAACAGGACGATGGACAGGGCAACAGGCGGTACGACGGGCAGGTCCGGCGGGGGCGGGACGTGGGAGGGCGGCATCGGGGCGCAACCTGACGGAAGCGGGAACGGGGGTGGGAACAAGGGCGCCGCGCGGTCCTACGGCGACGCCACGGTGTTCGGCGACGCCACCGCCCGGGACGACCGTCTCCAGCGGTTCGCGGCGATCTGGAGCCGGGCCGTCTACCCGGCCACGACGACGTTCATGACGCGCGCCGAGTTCGAGGACTACCTCGTACCGCTCGCGGGCCTGCTCAGCGAGAGCCTGCGCGCGCAGCCCTTCGACCCCCGGCCCGCCGCCGAGGTGGGCGTCGCCCTGATCCGGGCGCACTGCACCGACCCCGACGCCCTCCCGCTGATCCTCGACGTCATCGACGCCTACCTGGTGTTGTACTGCCCGCCCGACGACGCGATGCCCGCCGAGGAGAGCCGCACCCGTTGCTCCCGCCTCCAGCACGCCGTGGCCGCCGGCTTCGCCGGTGCCCTGCGCGAGCGCACCCGCGTCGAGCAGGAAGCGATCTCCCGCGCCGCGCTCGCCGCGGCGGCCGAGACCGAGCGGGCCCTGCACACGAGCGAGGCCCGGTTCCGCGCGGTGTTCGAGGGCGCGGCCATCGGCATCGGCATCGCCGACGTCAAGGGCCGCATCACGGACGTCAACGAAGCCCTCACCCGCATGTTCGGCAGCATGGAGCACCAGGTCAGGGGCCGCAACGTCGGTGAGATGGTGCACCCCGACGACTCGCCCGAAGTCTGGGGCCTGTACCGGGAACTGGTCCGCGGCGACCGCGACCAGTACCGCGTCGAGAAGCCGTACTACCGCACCGACGGCAGCGTCCTGTGGACCGACCTCACGGTCTCCCTGCTCCGCGACGCCGCGGGCGAGCCGCAGTACCAGCTCGCGCTCATCGAGGACATCACCGAGCGCCGCGTGCTGCACGAGCGGCTGCGCTACGAGGCCACGCACGACGCCCTCACCGGCCTGCCCAACCGCACCCTGTTCTTCGAGCGCCTCGACCGGGCCCTCGAACCCGGCGGCGACGGCGCCCGCTTCGGCCTGTGCTACCTCGACCTCGACGGCTTCAAGGCCGTCAACGACAGCCTCGGCCACGCGGTCGGCGACCAACTGCTCCTCGCCGTCGCCGAACGGCTGCGCTCCTGCGCCACCGCGCCGGACGAACTCGTCGCCCGTCTGGGCGGCGACGAATTCGTGGCCCTGGTCACCGGCCCCGCCGCGCAGAGCGACGTGACCGCCCTCGCCGGCCGGATGCTGGCCGCCCTCGCCGAGCCCGTGACCATCGACGGCCGCGACCTGTCCGTACGGGCGAGCATAGGCATCGTCGACGGACCGGCCGGTGAACTGGGCGCCGCGGAAGTGCTGCGCAGCGCCGACATCACCATGTACCGCGCCAAGGCCGCCGGCGGCAACCGCTACGAGCTCGCCGACGCCGACTCCGACGCCCGCGTCATCGCCCGGCACAGCCTCACCAACTGCCTGCCGGCGGCGCTCGACAACGGCGAGTTCTTCATCGAGTACCAGCCGCTGGTACGGCTCACCGACGGCACCGTACGCGGCGCGGAGGCGCTCGTCCGCTGGCTGCACCCGCTGCACGGGGTGCTCGGCCCGGACCAGTTCATCCCGCTCGCCGAGAGCACCGGACTCATCGTGCCGCTCGGCCGCTGGGTGCTGGAGGAAGCCGCCCGACAGGCCCGCGCCTGGCGCAGCGAGGGCATGTGCCGGGGCCCGATGCGGGTCAACGTCAACCTCTCCCCGTCCCAGCTGCGCTACCCCTCCCTCGTCCCCGACACGGTCGCGGTCCTGAAGAACGCCGGCCTGGACCCCTCGGCCCTCTGCCTGGAGGTCACCGAGAACGCGCTCATCGGCGCCGACGAGGAAGAGCTGCGCCCGCTGCGCCAACTCGCCGACATGGGCGTGGACATCGCCCTCGACGACTTCGGCACGGGCTACTCCAACCTCTCCTACCTGCGGCGGCTCCCCGTCAGCACCCTCAAGCTCGACCGCTCGTTCACCCGCGGCATGCAGTGCTCACCCGCGGACCCGGTCGACGTGAAGATCGTGGAGGGCATCGTCTCGCTCGCCCACACCCTCGATCTGTCGGTCACGGTCGAGGGCGTGGAAACCGGGATACAGGCCGACCACCTCCGGTTACTCGGTTGCGACACCGCACAGGGCTGGTACTACGCCCGCCCCGGCCCGCCGGAGCGCCTCCACACGCTCTCGCACGTGGACGCCACCACCTGAGGGTCCCGCCCGTCCAGCACCCGTGTCTCCTCATCGGTCAGCAACCGCGACCGGATCAGGAACCGCACCCCTTCGGGGGCCTCGAGCGAGAACCCGCTGCCGCGCCCGGGCACCACATCCACCGTGAGGTGGGTGTGGCGCCACCGCTCGAACTGGTCGGCCGACATCCAGAACCCGACCGCCTCCCCGGCCCCCTCGACGTCCAACTCCGCGAGCAGCACATCGGAAGCGCCCGTACGGAACTCCCCCCGCGGGTAACACATCGGCGAGCTGCCGTCACAACACCCGCCGGACTGATGAAACATCAGCGGCCCGTGCTCCGCGCTCAGCCGTCGAAGCAACCGTGCCGCACCGGGCGTGAGCGCGATCCGGGAGACGCTGTCGTCCATCGGGCCCGTCGTACTCACCGGGCGTATCGAACTCATCGTGCACCCCTCCTCCAGGCCGGCCCGACCCCCCGCCGGGCACCCCGACAGCCTGCCTCGCGCGCCGCGCTGATCGCCAGGGGGAGGAAAGTGGCGGACGCCCCTTGACTCGGGACAAATAGTGAGGAAAATAACGAATACACCAGAAAACCAGAGCGAGCCGCACCATCGGCGAAGACGTTCGTCGACGAGCGTGACCACTTGTTGGCTCTGGCCAGGCCCCCGGCAGATCCTCCCGATCCCGGAGCGTTCAGCGACGGCTGGAAACTCACGGGATGGAGAAGGACTACCGGGGACTGCCTTTTGTGTGCGTCCGCTACTCAGAGTAGTCAAATCCATGCGATGTGCGACGGGTGTGTTGGGTTCGCCCGCTACGTACCTCTGTCTTCTTGGAACACCCCACCCTGGGCAGGGGTGCCTGCCCGCAGACGCCGGTCGCCGGCGTCCTCATCCGGCTGGAACTCCCGCGTGGGGAGCGGCGCCCAGTGCGCACGGGGTTCGGGAGGTCCGTTCCGCGTGGACAGGTCGGCGGTCGTCACTCGAATGGAGCACTCGATATGACGGCGGGAGGGGGTCACCGTACGGTTATGGGTCCAGATGTCCGACCCGTCGAACATCTGATCCCCCTCATGGAGGTCACCATGAACCGTCTTCGAATCCACGCCCTCGCAGCGGCCCCCATAGCCCTGCTGATCGGCCTGGCGGTCCCGGCAGCGGCAGCCGCAGCGGAAGACCCGCAGCCGAACACGACGAAGGCCGCGGTCTGCGACGCGCCGGCCCGCGACGCCGTCCTCACCGCCCAGGAAGGCATCGCGCTCAAGAAGTGCAGCGACAGCACGAAGGCCGCCCAGCCCAAGACCTGGCACTGGATGGGCAACTACGGATCGGTCTACGACGTGGCCAACGCGGCCAACGGCGGAGGGATCGGTGCCGGTGAGGTCATCACGCAGTACCTCAACGGCCTGTACCCGACGTTCATGTTCTACTGACCGTCAGTAGGGCCCGCACGGACACGGCCGACAGTCCCGCATGGCCGAAAGACGATCGTCAACCGCACGCCGTCATGGCGTGCGGTTGACGGCGGGATGCGGAAGCGGACCGGGCCGATCGACACCCCGCGCCGCCCAACGCCTCCCGGAACCGGCCGCCGTGATCCGGCACAACCGGAACGCCGGTTCCACAGGCAAACGTTCCTTGATCGCCTACGACCACTGAAGTCAGCGGACTCCTTGATCTAGACTGCGCCGACATGAAGGCTCTCGTACTGTCCGGCGGGGCCGGAACCCGCCTGCGGCCCATTACTCACACCTACGCCAAGCAGCTTGTCCCCGTGGCCAACAAACCTGTGCTCTTCTACGGGTTGGAGGCCATCGCGGAGGCCGGCATCAGCGAGGTCGGCATCGTCGTCGGCGACACGGCCCCCGAGATCCAGCGGGCGGTCGGCGACGGCTCCGCCTTCGGCCTCGATATCACCTATATCCAGCAGTCGGCGCCCCTCGGCCTCGCCCATGCCGTCCTGATCGCACGGGAGTTCCTCGGCGACGAGGACTTCGTCATGTATCTCGGTGACAACTTCATCGTCGGCGGTATCGCGGATCTCGTGGACGAGTTCCGGGGCACCCGGCCCGACGCGCAGATCCTGCTCACCAAGGTGGCCGACCCCAGTGCCTTCGGCGTCGCCGAACTCGACATCTCCGGCAAGGTGGTGGCCCTGGAGGAAAAGCCGGCCGCCCCGCGCAGCGATCTGGCCGTGGTCGGCGTCTTCCTGTTCACCCCGGCCGTGCACGATGCCGTGCAAGGGATCGAGCCGTCCGCGCGTGGCGAGTTGGAGATCACCGACGCCCTGCAGTGGCTCATCGACCATGGGCGTGACGTCCGCTCCACGACCATCTCCGGTTACTGGAAGGACACCGGGAACGTCATCGACATGCTGGAGGTCAACCGCGCCGTGCTGGAAGGCGTCGAGGGCCGCATCGAGGGCTCGGTCGACGCGGCCAGCGAGATCATCGGCCAGGTCACGATCGAAGCCGGCGCCGAGATCCGGGGCTCGCGGATCGTGGGACCGGTCGTGATCGGCGCGAACACGCAGATCATCGGTTCCTACGTCGGCCCGTCCACCTCGATAGCGCCGGACTGCCGGATCGAGTCCAGCGAGATAGAGTTCTCCATCGTCCTGGCCGGGGCCACGGTCCAGGGGGTCCGCCGCATCGAGAGTTCGCTGATCGGGCGGGACGTCGAGGTCACCCCCGCCACCGGTGTGCCGGCGGCCCATCGGCTGGTTCTCGGGGACCACAGCAAGGTGCGTATCTCGTCATGACCACCACCAGGATCCTGGTCACCGGCGGTGCCGGCTTCATCGGCTCCCACTACGTCCGCACCCTGCTCGGCCCGCAGGGGCCGGCCGGGGTACAGGTCACCGTGCTCGACAAACTGACCTACGCCGGCAACCCGGCCAATCTCGACCCGGTGCGTGCGCACCCCGGGTTCGCCCTCGTCCAGGCCGATGTCTGCGACGCCGCGGTCGTGGACCGGCTGGTCG
This sequence comes from Streptomyces netropsis, assembly GCF_014203545.1. GTDB lineage: Bacteria > Actinomycetota > Actinomycetes > Streptomycetales > Streptomycetaceae > Streptomyces > Streptomyces netropsis. The sequence continues at coordinate 187,117 of NZ_JACHJG010000004.1, read as the reverse complement.
CCGAGCACGACCAGATCGTGCACTTCGCCGCAGAGTCGCACGTGGACCGATCGATCCTGGGCGCCGCCGAGTTCGTCCGGACGAACGTCAGCGGTACGCAGGTCCTGCTCGACGCGGCGCTGCGCCACCACGCCGACGGCCGGGGCGTCTTCGTCCACATCTCCACGGACGAGGTGTACGGCTCCATCCCGCACGGTTCCTGGCCGGAGACGCACCCGGTGTCGCCCAACTCGCCCTACGCGGCCTCGAAGGCGGCCGCCGATCTGATCGCCCTCGCCTACCACCGCACACACGGTCTCGACGTCCGGGTGACCCGCTGCTCCAACAACTACGGCCACCACCACTTCCCCGAGAAACTGATCCCGCTGTTCATCACCCGGCTGATGCAGGGACGCACGGTCCCGCTGTACGGGGACGGGCTCAACGTCCGCGACTGGCTGCACATCGACGACCACGTCCAGGGCATCGAGCTGGTCCGCACGAAGGGCCGTCCCGGCGAGGTCTACAACATCGGCGGCGGCACCGAACTCACCAACAAGGAGCTGACCTCCCTGCTGCTGGAGGCGTGCGGAGCCGGCTGGGAGTCGGTGGAGTACGTCACCGACCGCAAGGGCCACGACCGCCGTTACTCGGTGGACTGCGCCAAGATCACCCAGGAGCTGGGCTACCGGCCGCGCAAGGACTTCGCCACCGGGCTCGCCGAGACCGTCTCCTGGTACCGCGAGAACCGGCACTGGTGGGAGCCGCTGCAGCAGCGCGCCGAGCTGGGAGCGGCGGCCGGGTAACCGCCCCGGTACCCGGTCGCGCGGGCTTGCGGGGCCAGCCCGGCGGCCGGTGGCCGCCGGGTCACCGACCGCGGCCGGGACGCAGGGCCAGGACGTGGTGGCTGGGCCGTCCTCCCCGGACCGTGGTGGACGACACCTGCCGCAGGGAGGTGGAGGCCCTGCGGCTCAACGACGAGGGGTCCCGCCCACTCGCAGTGAAGGCCTGGAGGCCTGGAGGGCGGCCCGAGGGTCCGCTGACCTCCCCAGGAGGCCCGAGGTGCTCCGATGGGCCGCCAGACGGCCACGAGGGCCCGCGAGACGGCCCGGGACGGTGTCCGTCACGTGGACGGCGGTGACAGTGTGCCGGTGACCGCCTCCCGGGTCACCGGCCGGAGCGACCACTGACGCGGAACGCGCCCGGCGGACAGCGCGGGCATGTCGGGGAACACGACTGCCGGTCCGCGCTGTCCGCCGGGTGGAACACGTCCGGTCCTCTAGTCCTCGGGAACGCTGGCGACGCCCGGTGGCAGGAACCGCCGGCCCGTCACCCGCTCCGACACGCCGACCCGGTCGAGGTACGGCGTGATCCCGCCGAGCCAGAACGGCCAGCCGACGCCCAGGATCAGGCACAGGTCGACGTCCTGCGGTTCGGCCACCACACCCTCGTCCAGCACCCGCCGGATCTCGTCGGCGAGCGCCGCCGATGTCCGGTCCAGCAGGTCGGCCGGAGTGGACGGTGACGACCCGGCCTGCCACAGTGCCGCGACCTCGGGGTCGAGGGTCTTGTTGCCCTCGGCGTCCCAGAGCCACACGGAGGTCTTGCCCGCTTCGACGAGCCGCCGCAGGTTCCCGCTCACGGCGAACCGGTCGGGGAACGCCGTGTGCAAGGTCTCGGCGACGCGCAGGACGGCCGCGGGACCGACGAGCTGCAGCAGACCCAACGGTGTCATCGGCAGCCCCAGCGCGTCGAACGCGTGGTCCGCCGACTCGAACGGCATGCCTTCGTCCAGGGCCGCCACGACCTCGCCCAGGAACCGGGCGAGCACCCGGTCGACCACGAACGCGGGCGCGTCCGAGACCACTACGCAGGACTTCCCCAGCTTTTTGCCCAGCGCGAGCGCCGTCGCCACCGTGGCGTCGTCGGTCCTGTCCGTGCGAACGACCTCCAACAGCGGCATGGCGGCGATCGGGTCGGCGAAGTGGAACCCCACCACCCGCTCCGGGTGCCGCAATTTGACCGCCGCTTCAGCGACCGACACGCACGACGTGGTGGTCGCCAGAACGCATCCGGCCGACACGTATTCCTCGATCTCCGCGAACACCCGCTGTTTCACCGAGAGGTCATCGTCCCCGGCCTCGACGACGAAGTCGGCCCCCCGGAGCGCTTCCCTGTCCGGCGAGCCGGATACCAGTGCCTTGACGCGGTCCGCTTCGTCCCGCGACATCTGTTCGCTGTCGAGCAGCGCGTCGACGTCGGTGTGCACGCGGCCCACGCCTTCGTCCACACGGGCCCGGTCGGCGTCGGTCAGCACGACCGGGACGTCCAGCTGTCGCGCGAACAGCAAGGCCAGCTGCGAGGCCTTGGGACCCGCACCGACGATCCCGAGACTTTCCACCGGACGCGCCAGTGAGTCGTCGGGTGCGCCCGGCTGCATGGCCGTGCGCCACTGCACCAGGCTGAACGCGTACAGGCTGGCACGCGACTCGTCGCTCATCAGCACGTCGGCCATGGCTTCGGACTCGGCCGGGTAGCCGCGGTCCAGGTCGTTGTGGCGGGCGAAGTCCAGCAGTTCCACAGCCCGCAACGGTCCCGGCGAGGCGCCGTGGGTCTTGGCTTCGACGAGCGCGCGCGCCCGTGCGATCGCCGCGTCCCAGCCCGCGCCGCGGTCGAACTCGGGGCGGGGAACCGTGGTGTCGCCGTTGACCACACCGACGAGCCAGCGCAGCGACCGGTCGAGGTAGTCGGCCGAGTCCAGCAGCACGTCCGCGATGCCCAGTTCGACGGCCTCCACGGGCTGGAGCATCTTGTTGTCGAACGCGTTCTCGATGATCACGGTGACCGCGCGGTCCGGACCGATCAGGTTCGGCAGCCGCTGCGTGCCGCCCCAGCCCTGGAACAGGCCGAGGGCGCACTCCGGAAAGCCGATCGCGGGGACGTCCGAGGCCACCGTCCGGTAGTGGCACGACAACGCGAGTTCCAGTCCACCGCCGATCGCCACCCCGTTGACGAACGCGAACGTCGGGATCTCGGAGTCGGTGAAGCGGCGGAACGCGTCGTGGCCGAGCTTGCCGACGGTCAGCGTGGTGTCGCGGTCCATCCCGACGGCGGCCAGGTCGGCGCCGACGGAGAAGCAGAAGGGCTTGCCGGTCACCGCGATCGCCGCCGGGTCCGCGGCCAGCGCCGCGTCGAAGGCGGCGTCGATGCTGCTGAGCCCCTCGCGGCCGAACGTGTTCGGCTTGGTGGGGTCGAGCCCGTTGTCCAGGGTGATCAGCGCGACCGGTTTCGCCAGCCCGGGCACCGCGACCACCCGGGTGGTCGCGCGGGTCACGACTTCGTCTCTCACTTGCCCCTCCAGTGTGGGTTCTGCCTGATCATGGTGGGTCCCCGGACGGCCGACCGGGAACGGCTGTCACCGCACCGCGCACACAGGGGGTTGTCGGCGCACCCGGCACCGGTCCGGGCGAGCGGGTGGGCAGCGCGACGGCACGCCCGTGTCGCCGCCTGCCTCACCACACGATCGGGAGGGAGAGCGGCCCCTGGATCGTGTCGCCCGGTGCAAACGGGATCTGGTCGACCGGGCCGGCCAGGCGCAGGTCGGGCAGGCGGGCGAACAGGGCCCGCAGCGCGATCTCCATCTCGACCCGCGCGAGGTTGTGACCGAGGCAGAGGTGGATGCCGTGGCCGAACGTGATGTGGTGGCGCGCCGAGCGCGTCAGGTCCAGCTCGTCGGGGGCCGGGTAGACGGCCGGGTCCCGGTTGACCAGCGAGGTCGCGAAGAACACCGCGTCGTCGGGGCGGATGACCACCCCGCCGATCTCTATCTCCTTGGTGGCCACCCGGGCCAGGCCCTCCACGATGGAGAGGAAGCGGAGGAGTTCGTTCACGGCGTTCGGGAACAGCGAGTCGTCGGCCCGCAGCGCGGCGAGCTGCTCGGGGTGCTCCAGTAGCGTCAGGGTGCCCAGCGTGATCATGCTGGCGGTCGACTCGTGACCGGCGATGAGCATGAAGATCGCCAGGCTCACCGCGTCCTGGCGTTCCAGCTCGCCCGCTCGCATGTGGGCGACCAGGGTGTCCAGCAGGTCGTCACCCGGCTCGCTCTCCTTGCGGGCGATCAGTTCTCCCATGTAGGTCATGAGTTGAACGGCAGCACCCGCGGCCTCCTCACCCGTCGTGGCGCGCAGCAGGAGCGAGGACTGTTCCTCGAAGAATTCGCGGTCGGAGTAGGGCACACCGAGCAGCGCGCAGATCACGCTCGACGACAGCGGGAGCGCGAACTGCGTCACCAGGTCGGCGGTCGGGCCCTTCTCGACCATGTCGTCCAGCAGCGTGTCCACGAGCTGCTGGATGTGCGGTCGCAGGTCGCCGACGCGCTGGTTGGTGAACCTCGGCATCAGCATGCGGCGCTGGGCGTGCTGCTCGGGGCCGTCGGTGCCGAGCAACGGGGTGCGGCGCTGTTCGAGCGGGATGGCCGCGAAGCGCGGCGAGGTCACGGGGAAGGCGGGGTTCTCGCGGACCGACGACAGACGCTCGTCGGTCAGCAACTGCCGTGCCTCGGCGTGGCCCGTCACGACCCACGCTTCGCGCCCGTCGTAGAGCTTGACGCGGGAGACCGGCCCCTCTTCGAGCAACGGCTGGTAGCCGGTGGGCGGGTGGTAGGGGCAGGATCGTTCCTGCGGAAAGGAAACGGCTTCTGTCACGTCTGAACCTCTGTCACGTCTGAACCCCTCAGGCGAATATCGGTCCCCGGCAGCGACTGTGCCCAGGAACTGGATCATCCCGGTGCGCCCCTGGCCGGTCAACCGCGTTCGGTCGTGAGCGGGTTCACCACGACGCCGGGCCGCACGGTGCGCCCGCGTGCGCAGGCCCCGTCCCCTTCGGGTTTCCGGCTCCTGCCCGTGCCGCGGGCCGAGGCTTCGGATTCCGATGCCGTTGTGTGGACAACGACTTCTCCAACGGCCGCGACCTGCGACGATGCGGTCGTCGGCACCCCGGGGCGCCCAACTGACCTTGGGCGGGAAGGGCCGTCCGTGTCAAGATTGATCAAGGTTCTTCAACTACCTTGACGTGCCACTGATGTCGGGTATCGTCCCTTGTACCTGCGGTCCGAACAGGCGCAGGCAGTTTGGGGGGACGATGAGGGCATGTTCGTGGAACGACAGGCGCGGAGACGCGTCGGCGCGTCGGGCAAATCCCCGACCGCGCCAATGAGTTCGTTCGCGGTACACGTGCCGTTCGTCGTCGTGTAAGGCGCCCGCTCGCTCTTCGATGCCAACGTGAACCAGACGCGGCTTCGAGGGAGATCACGCTGAGAGTGTGACCCGGCGAATGTCGGTGGGCGACGGAGCCCACGCGGCGCATGGTTGCACCGCCGTCTTGATCCGCTGTCGGACCGACACGCGACGTTGAAGTCCTTTCCTGATCGCCGCACCCTCTCGGTCGTGGCCTTTCTCGATCGGGATGTCGGGGGTTTGAAAGAGGGCTTTTCTGTGCAGAGCAACGACATCGCCATCATCGGCATGGCCTGTCGGTTCCCCGGAGCTGACGACTACCGCCAGTTCTGGGCCACTGTGGAGCGCGGCCGCGCGCACATCGGCGAGGTGCCCGGAAGCCGCTGGGACTGGCGGGCGTACGCGAACACCGAGGGCCCGGGAACCAGCAGGTGGGGCGCCTTCCTGACGGACGTGGAAGCCTTCGACGCCGCGTTCTTCCGTGTGTCTCCGCTGGAGGCGGAGAGCATGGACCCGCAGCAGCGGATCATGCTGCACCTCGCCTGGTCCTGCTTCGAGGACGCCGCCGTGCGCCCCGGTGAGCTGGCCGGCAGCGACGTCGGGGTCTTCCTCGGCGCCTTCAACCTGGACTACAAGGGGTTGCAGGAAGCGGAGGTGCGCGAGCCTGCCGCGCACTACGGCACTGGGACGGCGGGCGCCGTCATCGCCAACCGCGTATCCCACTTCTTCGACTTCACCGGTCCCAGCGTGACCGTCGACACGGCATCCTCCGCATCGCTGGACGCCGTGCACCTGGCCGTGCAGTCCCTGCGGCAGAAGGAATGCAGCGTCGCGATCGCGGGCGGCATCAGCCTGGTGCTGACGCCCGCGCGGACCGTCTCGTTCTCCAAGGTCGGGATGCTGTCCCCGACCGGCTCCTGCAAGACCTTCGACGAACGCGCGGACGGGTACGTGCGCGGCGAGGGCGGCGGCCTGGTGCTGCTCAAACCGCTCGCGGACGCCCTTCGCGACGGCGACAGCATCCACGGTGTGATCAGGGGCAGCGCCGTCAGCCACGGCGGGAGGACCCGCAGCCTCACCCATCCCAGTGCCGACGCGCAGGCCAGGGTCATCTCGACGGCTCTCGCCCAGGCGGGTGTCCCGCCGGAGACCGTCAGCTACGTCGAAGCGCACGGCACCGGTACGCCGACCGGCGACCCGATCGAGATCCGCGGACTGGTGGAAGGCTTCCGGAAGGCCCGTGGCGACGACGCGGGCTCCGGACCGTACAACTACTGCGGCCTCGGCTCGGTCAAACCGAACATCGGCCACCTCGAGCCCGCCGCGGGGATCGCGGGCGTCATCAAGGTCCTGCTCTCGATGGCGCACGAGAAGATACCCGGCCTGCCGGACTTCACGAAGCTGAACCCCGCCATCACGCTGGAAGGGACCCCCTTCTACATCGTGGATTCCCTGCGGGAGTGGGAGGTGCAGCGCTCGGAGGCGGGCGAGCCGGTCCCACGCCGCGCCGGGGTCAGCTCGTTCGGCTTCGGCGGGACGAACGCGCACGTGATCCTGGAGGAGGCGCCGCCCAGGGAGCCGATCGCGCCGCAGCCCCGTCCCGCCTACCTCGTCTGCCTGTCCGGCAGGACCGAAACGGCGTTGCGGCGCCGGGCCCGGGACCTGGCCGACTGGCTCGGGCGGTCGGGGACCGACGTCGACCTGATGGACCTCAGTGCCACCCTGCTGCTGGGACGGGAACACCTCGGCGTCCGGGCGTCGTTCGTCGTGCGGAGCGTCGCCGAACTGCGGAACAAGCTGAAGCGCTTCATACGCAAGGGCCACGCCGCCAACTGCTTCCACAACCTCGGTGAGGGCAGGAGCGCGCCCGCGAAGGCACTCCGGCCGGAACTCCCGGACTTCCACCTCGGGGCGGAGGTTTCCGCACCCGAGTACGTCCAGCACCTCTCCGCCCTGGCCGAGTCCTTCGCCGCGGGCGCGGACCTCCACGGGCGCGACCTTCTCGCCGAGGTCCGGGCCGAGAAGCTCCGGCTGCCGACGTACCCGTTCGACGAACAGCGGTTCTGGATCACGGCCGACACGGCGCCCGACTCCCCGTCCGAGCAGCTCCCCCCGAAGCCGAGTGGCCGGCCGGAGGTCGCGGACCTGGTCCGGGCCGACCTCCGCCGTATCGCCTGCGGCGTCCTCAAGCTGTCGGCGGACGGCATCCAACCGGCTGACAAGCTCTCCGACCTGGGCTTCGACTCGGTCGGCAACACCCGGTTGGCCTCCGAGCTGAGCGAGCACTACGGGATCGAACTCACACCGTCGGACCTCTACACGCACTTCACGTTGGGCATGCTCCAGGACCACCTGGTCCAAGATCACAGCGAAGCCGTGGCGCGGACGTACGCGGGGACCGAGGATCCGCTGCCCGTGCGGCAGGACACCGCCCGGTCGTCGCGGCCGGAGCCCGGTGCCGCACCGGCCACCGCTCCCGGCGAGGACGACATCGCCATCATCGGTCTGAGCGGACGCTTCCCGCAGGCGCGGACAGCCGATGACCTCTGGGACATCCTCGCGGGCGGCCGGGACGTGGTCGGGCCCCTTCCGGCGGAACGACGGCGGGACTGGGCCGGCGCGCCCGGCGACCAGGAACCCCAGGGCGGATGGCTGCCCGGCGCGGCCGAGTTCGACCCGCTGTTCTTCGAGATCGTCCCCAGCGAGGCCGAGGCCATGGACCCGCGGCAGCGACTGCTGCTCCAGGAGTCGTGGCGGGCACTGGAGGACGCGGGCTACGGCGCCGGGAAGCTGCGCGACAGCACGATGGGCATGTTCGTCGGTGCCGAACAGGGCGACTACCAGCGGGTCGCCGGCAGCGGTGAAACCCTCACCTCCGCCCACGACGGCATCCTGGCATCGCGCCTCGGGTACTTCCTGAACTTCTCCGGACCGGTCCTCACGATCAACACGGCGTGCTCGGCCGGGCTGGCCGCTGTGCACCAGGCCTGCGTGAGCCTGCGCACCGGCGAGTGCGACACCGCGCTCGCCGCGGGCGTCAACATCCTCGCGACCTCCCAGTTCTTCCAGCACGCCAGCCGGGCCGGGATGCTGTCCGACGACGGCGTCTGCCGCCCCTTCGACAAGCGCGCCAACGGGATGGTCGTGGGCGAGGCGGTCGCCGTCGTGGTGCTGAAGCGCCTCTCGAAGGCGCAGGCGGACGGGGACCGGATCCACGCCGTCATCAAGGGAAGCGGCATCAACTACGACGGCCGTACGAACGGGATCACCGCGCCCAGCCGGTCGGCGCAGTCCTCGCTGCTGCGTTCCGTGTACGAGCGGTTCGGCATCGACCCGGGCGGGATCGAGCACGTGGTGGCGCACGGCACCGGCACCCGGCTCGGCGACCCCATCGAGGTGAACGCCCTCGCCGACGCCTTCGGCCGGTACACCGACAGGAAGCAGTACTGCGCACTGACCTCGGTCAAGAGCAACCTCGGTCACACCCTGGCCGCGTCCGGGGTGGTGAGCCTGATCGGCCTGGTGCAGTCGCTGCGGCACGAAACCCTGCCCGCGAGCCTGCACTGCGAGCAGGACAGCGACTACATCGACTGGGCGCGGAGTCCCTTCTACGTCAACAAGGAGACCCGTCCCTGGAAGGGCGGGCCCGGCAGCAAGCGGCTGGGGGCAGTCAGCTCCTTCGGAATCAGCGGAACGAACGCCCACGTCGTCGTCGAGGGGTACGACGCGCCGGAGGCCGTGGACACCGGTGATCCCGCGCGGCCCCACCTCCTCGTGCTCTCGGCCAAAACCGCCGAGGCGCTGACGGCGGAGGTCGCCGAACTCCTGGCCTTCCTGGAGAACAGGGGCCAGGACAAGGGCGATCTCGCCCGGATCAGCGCCACCCTCCTCGTCGGCAGGCACCACTTCGCGCACCGCTGCGCACTGCTCGCGGCCACGCCCGAGGAAGCCGTGCGACTGCTCCGCCAGGTACGCGAAGGACAGGAAGCACCCCACACGTTCCAGGGCGTGCGTCCCCGGGACTTCGCACCTCAGGCCGCGTTCGCCGAGTACGCCAACCAGTTGGTCGCGCGTGCGGGCGACCCGGCCGGCGACCGCAGCAAGCACCTGGACACCCTGCGCGCGCTGGCCGACCTGTACCGCCAGGGCTACGACCTGGAGTGGGAGGGCCTGTTCGGCGACCGGGTGCCGCCGGTCACGTCCCTGCCCACCTACCCCTTCGCCCGTGAGGAGTTCTGGACCGACGGGCCGTACCAGCCCGCGGTGGAGCAGCCGCCGACCGCGGGCCGCGGAAGCGAGGACCTGCACTTCTACGTGCCGCGCTGGGTGGCGGAACACACCACGGCGGAACCGGGCTCCGAAGCGGGCTCCGGGTCGACCCTGCTCGTCTTCGACGACGAACCGGCACGCGTCGCGCTCTTCCGCCGGCATCATGCGGGACCCGTGATCCAGGTGCGGGCCGGCGCGTCGTTCGAAGAGCACGCCGCGGACCACTACGTCGTCGACCGGCGCAGCCAGGCGGACTTCGACCGGCTGCTGACCGCCGTGGACCTGCGGGGGCGGATGCCACTCGCCGTCGCCAACCTCTGGCCCCTGGCCTCGGACGGTTCGGACCGCACGATCGAGCTGGAGAGCCTGCTCCACTTCTTCCGGGCAGCACACCGCACCGGGCTCGAACGCGAACTCCATCACCTGTCCGTCGTGCCGGGGGAGCAGGGACCCGCCGGGGCGGCGGCGCAGTCGCTCTCGGGGTTCGCGCGCGCCATGACCCCCGTGAACCACCTGATCCGGATGAACACCCTCCAGTTCGACGGGGTGCGGGACGCCGAGTCCGTGGTGGTCGGGGTGCTGGACGAACTCCGCGTCGCGGAGGGGACGTCCGCCCGCGGCGGGCAGGAGGTCCGGCGTGCCGGTGGCGTCCGTTCGACGAGGGTGCTGCGGCGGTGGACCGGTGGCGTGGACCCCGTGTCGTCCGGCCTGCCCCTGAAGGAGAACGGCGTCTACCTCATCAGCGGCGGAGCGGGCGAACTCGGCGGGCACCTCGGCAGGTACCTGGCCGAGCAGTGCCGGGCGAGGCTCGTCCTGCTCGGCCGCAGGGCACTGGACGCGGGCCTGCGGGAGAGGATCGCGGCGCTGGAGGCGGCGGGCGCGCAGGTCGAGTACCTGCGCTGCGACGTCGCCGACCGCGACGCGGTGCGCGTCGCGCTGGACGCGGCCCGGGCGCGGTTCGGCCCTCTGGACGGGGTCTTCCACAGCGCGGGCGTCATGGGGGGTACCGACGCCCTGTCCGCGACGAAGGCCGACTTCGACGGGGTCCTGGCGCCCAAGGTGCACGGAACCGTCCACCTGGACGAGCTGACGCGCGAGGAGTCGCTGGACTTCTTCGTCCTGTTCTCGTCGATCGCCGCCCACCTCGGTGACTTCGGGCAGGGCAGCTACGCGGCCGCCAACCGCTTCCTCGACGCCTACGCCCACCGTCGGGAAGCGCTGCGAGCCGGAGGCGAGCGCCGCGGCCGGACCATCTCGGTCGACTGGCCCTACTGGGACGAGGGCGGAATGCTCGGGGACATCGAGCATGACGCCACCTCCAAGGCCCTCTACTTCGACCACTCCGGCCTGCGCGGCCTGGGAACCGCAGAGGGCATCCGGGCGCTGATGGCGATCCTGGCCTCGGACGAGACGCAGGTCGTGGTGGCCAAGGGCGAGCGGGGGAAGATCGAGCGGGTCCTGCGCGTCGCCGAACGCGAGCGGGCGGAGGTGCCCGCCGAGCCCGAGCCGCGGCGCTCGACCGCCGAGCCGGCCGCGGCGGCCGCCCCCGACCTGTTCACCGGGGCCGTCGACTACCTCAAGGGCAAGATCTCCCAGGTCTTCAAGATCAAGCCGGAGCGCGTCGACGCCGCCGCCGAACTCGGCGAGTACGGCATCGAGTCGATCCAGATCCTGGAGCTGCTGCGGCTGCTGGGCAAGGACTTCGAGTCCGTCCCCGGCACGCTGTTCTTCGAGTACCGCACCATCCGCGACCTGGCCGGGTACTTCGTCCGCGAACACGCGGAGCGGATGACGGCACTGCTCGACACCGGTCGGACCGTTGCCCCGGCGACCCCCACCGCGGCGGCCCCCACCACGCTGCCGGCCACGACCGGGCAGGCCCGGGTGACCGCGCGCGTCGAGGCGCCGAGCACGTCCGGGCGGTCCCGGGACGTGGCCATCATCGGGATCAGCGGCCGCTACCCGCACGCCGACGACCTCGACCGGTTCTGGGAGGTGCTGCGGAAGGGCGAGGACTGCATCGAGGAGATCCCGCCGCACAGGTGGGACAAGGACGCGTACTACGACCCCGAGACCAAGCCCGGCAAGACCACCGGCAAGTGGGGCGGTTTCATCGAGGGGGCCGAGAACTTCGACGCCATGTTCTTCGGCATCCCGCCGAAGCGGGCCGCCGCGACCGACCCGCAGACCCGGCTCGTCCTCCAGGCGGCCTGGGCCGCCATGGAGGACGCCGGGTACACGCGGCAGGGCCTCCGCTCCGACGGGGCCGGGAAGGTCGGTGTGTACCTGGGCATGACCTGGAACGAGTACCAGCTCTACAGCGGCCAGGACGTGTCCGACCGTGCGGAGGCCGCCAACCTCGTCTCCTACTTCCTCGACCTCCACGGGCCGAGCCTCACCGTCGACACGGCCTGCGCGTCTTCGCTGTACGCGGTCGCCATGGCGTGCGAGAGCATCAGGAGCGGCGAGACGTCGATGGCCTTCGCGGCAGGCGTGAACCTGTCGCTGCACCCGAACAAGTACGTGGCGCTCAGCCAGCTGAACTTCCTCGCCGCGGACGGGCGTTGCCGCTCGTTCGGGGAGGGCGGCACCGGCTACGTCCCGGGGGAGGGCGTGGGCTGCGTCCTGCTGAAGCCCCTGGACCGGGCCGTCGAGGACGGGGACCACATCCACGCCGTGATCCGGGGCGTGGCGACGCGGCACGGCGGAAAGACCAACGGCACCACCGTGCCCAACCCGTCGGCGCAGGCCGACCTGGTGGTGGCCGCGCTGCGGGACGCCGGGATCTCCGCGGAGGACGTCAGCTACGTCGAGGCGCACGGGACCGGCACGTCGCTGGGTGACCCGATCGAGATCACCGGTCTGACCCGGGCGTTCCGCGAGGACACCGACAGGTCGGGGTTCTGCTCGATCGGGTCGGTCAAGTCGAACATCGGCCACCTGGAGGCCGCGGCGGGCATCGCGGGCATCACCAAGGTGGTCCTGCAGATGCAGCACCGGATGATCGCGCCTTCGCTGCACTCGCGGCAGCTGAACCCCTACATCGACTTCTCCGACTCGCCGGTCCGCGTGCAGCAGGAGCTGGAGCAGTGGAAGCGGCCCACGCGGACCGTCGCGGGGGTGACCGCGGAAGTGCCCCGCATCGCCGCTGTCTCCTCGTTCGGTGCCCATGGCGCCATCGCCAACGTACTGCTCGAGGAGCACACCCGGCCGGAGGACCGGCCGGTGCCCGACCCGGCACCGGAGCTGGTGGTGCTGTCGGCGAAGAACGCCGAGCGCCTGCGGGAGAAGGTGCGTGCGCTGGTGGGCTGGCTCCCGGAACGGGGCCGGACCGCGCGGCTGGGCGACATCGCGTACACGCTCCAGGTCGGCCGGGAAGCCATGGAGGAACGGCTCGCCCTGCTGGTGGAGAGCCGGGACGAACTGCACGAGAAGCTCCGGGCGTTCCTCGACGGAGCCCAGGACATCGACGGTGTGCGCCACGGCCGGACGCGGCGGACCCGCGAAGCGCTCGCGGACTTCGAGGCCGACGAGCAGAAGCAGCAGACGGTGCGGCAATGGCTCGAGCGCGGTGAGCACAGGGAGCTGATGGACATCTGGGCGGACGGCCTGAACGTGGACTGGGAGCTCCTCGCCCGCACCACGACGCCGCGCCGCGTTCCCCTGCCCACGTACCCCTTCGCACCCGAGCGCCACTGGGTCACCGCACCGCGCGAATCCGGGGCGGCCGGCGGGCAAGGCAGCGCCCGGTTGCACCAGTTGGTGCACACCAACACGTCCACCTTGGAGGCCCAGCGGTTCGACTCGGTGTTCTCCGGTGACGAGTTCTTCCTGCGGGACCACGTCGTCAAGGGCGACCGTGTGCTGCCGGGTGTGGCGTATCTGGAGATGGCGCGGGCGGCGGTGGCGGCGTCGGTCGAGAGCCGTCCGGGTGGGCTGACGCTGCGCAACGTGGTGTGGGCGCGTCCGGCCAAGGTGGGAGAGCGGTCGGTCCGGCTCCGCACGGTGTTGGCCCCCGCGGGGGGCGGCGAGGTCGCGTTCGAGATCTCCAGTCTGCCGGAGGCGGCCGGTGACGAGGCGGTGCCCGTGGTGCACAGCCAGGGCGTGGCATCGCTCGGCGAGCCGGCGTCCGCCGATCCGGTGGACCTGGCGGAACTGCGGGCCGTGTGCGAAGGGACGCGGCTCGACCCGGAGCACTGCTACCGGACCTACCAGCGGCTGGGCCTGGCGTACGGGCCCGCGCACCGCGGGATCGAGAGCGTCTCGGCCGGGGGCGGTCAGGTGCTCGCCCGGCTGCGGCTGCCCGCGGAGGTGCACGACTCGCTCGACGCGTTCGTGCTGCACCCGAGCCTGCTGGACTCGGCGTTGCAGGCGGCGATCGGTCTGGGGCCGGTCGAGGACGCTGCCCACATCCCGTTCGCGTTGGACGAGCTACAGGTCTTCGGACCGTGCAGCGAGGTGATGTGGGCCTGGGTGCGCCGCAGTGCCGACGACCGGCCCGAGAGCCGGGTGCGCAAGCTCGACATCGACCTGTGCGACGGATCGGGTGTCGTGGCCTGCCGCTTCAAGGGGTTCTCCGCCAGGCCCTACGAGGCCGAGGACGCGACCGCGCGGTCCCGGCCGGAACTGCCCGGCCGGGTCGCTTCCGCGTCACCGGGCGCCGCCTCCGCCGCACCGGCCGAGGCGGCTGTGAGCGGGGACGGGCTCGACGACCGGACCTCCCGGTACCTCATCGGGCTGCTGGCGTCGGAGCTGGGCCTGTCCGCGGACCGGATCGACGCCGACGACGCGTTCGAGGTCTACGGCATCGACTCCGTCATGACGATGGCCCTGACCACCAAGCTGGAGCAGGTCTTCGGCTCGCTGCCCAAGACCCTGTTCTTCGAGTACCAGAGCATCCGCGCCCTGACGCAGTACTTCCTGGAGACCCACGAGGACGAGCTGAGGCCCCTGCTCGGTGGGGACACACCGACGCCGGGGACCGGCTCCTTCGACGGAGCCGCCGCCGACCGGAACACCGCTGACGGGAACGCTGTCGGCGCCCCCGCTGCGGCGGGCCGTTCGGTCATGGCGTCCCGGAGCCGCTTCGCACCGGTGACCCCGCGTGCGGCGCGGCCCCGCCCCGAGGCTGCCGCGGGTTCCGTCGACGTCGCCGTCATCGGCCTGGCGGGGCGCTACCCGCACGCGCGGACGGTGCGGGAGTTCTGGCGGAACCTGGTCGAGGGCAAGGACAGCATCACCGAGGTTCCGCGGGACCGGTGGGACCACAGCCGGTACTTCGACGCGGACGTCAACGCCGCGAACAGGACCTACTCGAAGTGGGGCGGCTTCCTGGAGGGGGCGGACCGCTTCGATCCGCTGTTCTTCAACATCTCTCCGCGCGAGGCGGAGTACATGGACCCGCAGGAGCGCCTGTTCCTGGAGTGCGTGCAGGAGACGTTCGAGGACGCGGGGTACACCCGCGCGGCGTTGAGCCGCGATCGGGGCGAGGGCGGCCCCGGCGGGAACGTCGGCGTGTTCGTGGGGGTGATGTACGAGGAGTACCAGCTGTACGCCGCCCAGGAGCAGGCCAGGGGCCGGAACGTCACGCTGGCGGGCAGCGCGTCGTCGATCGCGAACCGCGTGTCGTACTTCTACGATCTGCACGGGCCGAGCATGGCTGTCGACACGATGTGCTCCTCGTCGCTCACGGCGATCCAGCTGGCGTGCCAGAGCCTGCTGACGCATGGGTGCGAGCTGGCCGTCGCGGGCGGTGTGAACCTCTCCCTGCACCCCAACAAGTACCTGATGCTCGCGGGCGGCAAGTACCTGTCGAGCAAGGGCCAGTGCGAGAGCTTCGGCGAGGGCGGCGACGGTTACGTCCCGGGTGAGGGCGTCGGCGCCGTGCTGCTGAAGCCGCTGGCGAAGGCGGAGGAGGACGGCGACACGATCTACGGTGTCATCCGGGGCGTGGCCGTCAACCACGGTGGCAAGACGAACGGCTACTCGGTTCCCAACCCCCGTGCGCAGTTCGACGTCATCGGCCGGGCATTGCGGGAAGCGGGCGTGGACGCGCGGTCGGTGAGCTACGTCGAGGCGCACGGCACCGGCACGTCGCTCGGCGACCCGATCGAGGTCGCGGGCCTGACGAAGGCGTTCCGCGAGTACTCCGACGACGAGCAGTTCTGCGCGATCGGTTCGGTGAAGAGCAACATCGGACACGCGGAGAGCGCCGCGGGCATCTCCGGTCTGACCAAGGTGCTGCTCCAGATGAAGCACGGGCAGCTGGTGCCCTCGCTGCACTCCGAGGTGCTGAATCCGCACATCGACTTCGAGAGCAGTCCCTTCTTCGTACAGCGCGGGCTGTCGGAGTGGCAGCGCCCGCTGTCGGCCGACGGCACGGAGCTGCCGCGCATCGCCGGGATCTCCTCCTTCGGTGCGGGCGGCTCCAACGCTCACCTGATCGTGGAGGAGTACGTCCCCGAGCCGGCGCGACAGCGCCCGCAGGACGGCCCCGCGGTCGTCGTGCTCTCCGCGAGGACACCGGACGCCCTGCGGGAGCGGGCTGAGCAGCTGGTCCGGTGGATCGTCGAGGAGGACGGCGCCGAGGCTTCGCTCGCGGACGTCGCGCACACCTTGCAGACGGGCCGGGAGGCGTTCGAGGAGCGCCTCGGTCTCGTAGCGGACACGACCGCCGACCTCGTCGCCAAGCTGACGCGCTTCCTCGGCGACGGCGATGTTCCCGGTCTGCACCGGGGGACGGTCAAGCGGCGCCGGGACGACGCGCTGCAGCTCTTCGCCGCGGACGAGGACATGGCCCGCACGCTGGGCGCGTGGGCGGAGAAGGGCAAGTTCGACAAGCTGCTCAAGCTGTGGGTGACGGGCGTGGCGGTCGACTGGGGGAAGCTCCCCCGTCGGGGCGTGCCGCGTCACATCCCGATGCCGACCTACCCCTTCCAGCGCGAGCGCTACTGGCCCGCCACGAGCACGGACACCGAGCCGCCGCTGCGGGCGGCGGCACAGCTCCACCCGTTGGTGCACACGAACACGTCCAGCCTGAGCGGGCAGCGGTTCACCTCCGTGTTCACCGGGGACGAGTTCTTCCTGGCCGACCACCGGGTACACGGTGAGCGCGTGCTCTCCGCGGCGGCCTGCCTGGAGCTGGTGCGGGCCGCTGTCGAGGCGTCGCTGGACGAGCCGCACGGTGCGCTGAGCATCGCCGACGTCGTGTGGGCGCGGCCGGTGACCGTGGGCGAGGGGCATCAGACCGTCGAGGTGCGCCTGCTGCCCAAGGGACAGGACGAGATCGGCTACGAGATCGTCAGCCGGCCGTCCGACGCGGACCCGGTGGTCCACGGCGAAGGCGTGGTGCGGGTGCCGCCGGCGCCCGCCGCGGCCCCCACGCCCGTCGAGGTGGACATGGCGCGCCTGCGCGCGGAGTGCGAGAGCACCACGATGGACGCCGACCAGGTCTACGACTGGTTCCTGGCGCAGGGCATCGCCTACGGCCCCGGGCACCGGGGCGTCGAGCGCCTGTGGATCGGCGACGGTCAGGTCGTGGCCCGGCTGACGTTGCCGGATGCCGTCGGCACGACCCTGCCGGCCTACGGGCTGCACCCCGCCCTGCTGGACTCCGCGCTCCAGGCCTGCATCGGCATGGTGCCGGGGGCGGGGGCGCAGCGCGAACTGCTCCTGCCTTTCGCCGTGGACGAGGTGCAGGTCCTCGGCGCGTGCACCGCGTCGATGTGGGCGTGGGTGCGCGGTGGCGCCGACGCGTCGGCGTCCGCCGGTTCCACGGTCCGCCGTCTCGACATCGACATCTGCGATGACGCGGGGACGGTGTGCGTCCGGCTCAGGGGCGTCTCGCTGCGGGCGCTCCCGGCGGAGCAGCCCACGGGTGAGCAGCCCACGGGTGAGCTGCTCGCCTCGCCGCGCTGGGTCGCCCAGGACCGGACGCGGGACGCGCAGGAGGCGGAAGGCACGCCTGCCGCGCTGGCCCTGCTCATCGGTCTTCCCGAGGTCGCGGAGGTGCTGCGGTCACGCGGAACCGGACGGGTCGTGCTCCTGGACTCCCGTTCGGCGAGCGTCGACGGGCGTTACTCCGACTACGCCCGGCAGGTCCTCGCGACCGTCAAGGAGCTGCTCGGCGAACGGGCGCACCACGCCGTCCGCGTCCAGTTGGTCGTCCCGGCCGACGCGGACGCGTGGCTGTGGACGGGCCTGGCAGGCATCCTCAAGACGGCTCAGCTGGAGAACCCCCGTGTTTCGGGGCAGCTGGTCCTGGTCGACCCGCAGGACGGGCCGGAGCGTGCCGCGTCCTGTGCGGACGCCGATCGGGCCGTGCCGGCGGACGCGGCGGTCCGGTACCGGTCCGGTGTGCGCGAGGTGCTGCGGTGGCGCGAGTTCGAGGGCGCACCCGCGTTCCCGCTGCCGTGGAAGGACGGCGGCGTCTACCTGATCACCGGTGGTGCCGGTGGGCTGGGCGCGTTGTTCGCGCGGGACATCGCCACGAAGGTGAACCGGCCCCGGATCGTGCTGACCGGGCGTGCCCCGCGGGACGAGGCCAAGGACGCGCTCCTGGAGCAGCTGCGGCTGCTGGGCGCCGACGTGGTCTACCGGCAGGCGGACGTCTGCGCCGAGGAGGACGTCGTGGCGCTCGTGGACTGGATGCGCCGGACGTACGGCCGGGTGGACGGGATCCTGCACTCCGCCGGAGTGCTCCGGGACGGTTTCATCCTGAAGAAGTCGGCCGAGGACTTCTCCGCCGTACTCGCCCCGAAGGTCTCCGGCCTGGTGCACCTGGACTCCGCGACCCAGGACGCGGACCTGGACTTCCTCGTCCTCTTCTCGTCCTTCACCGGTGCGTTCGGCAACGTGGGACAAGCCGACTACGCGGCGGCGAACGCGTTCATGGACGCCTACGCGGGGTACCGGAACGGGCTCGTGGCACAGGGCAGGCGCCGGGGGCGGACGGTGTCGGTCAACTGGCCGCTGTGGGCCGACGGCGGCATGCACGTCGAACCGGGCGTCGAACAGTGGCTGCGGGCGCAGTTCGGCCTGGTCCCGCTGCGCGAGGACACCGGGGTGCGGGCCCTGTACCGGGCGCTGGCCGCGCCGGACGACCAGGTCCTCGTCCTCGAAGGCGACCGGGCCCGAATGAGGGACACTCTGCTGGCCGCGGACGAGCCCGAGTCCACGACCGCACCGCGGCGTACAGAGGACCGTCGCACGGCGCAGTCGGCGCAGTCGGCGCAGTCGGCGCCGGAGAAGGCGGAGACGGCGGAAGGCCTGGCCGGCAGGGCCGAGGCGTACTTCAAGAAGCAGCTGTCGTCGGTGATCAACCTGCCCCCGGCCAAGATCGACGCGGAGGCGGTGCTCGACGACTACGGCGTCGACTCCGTGATGACCATGGACATGACGCGGGCCCTGGAGGAGGTCTTCGGGTCACTGTCGAAGACCCTGTTCTTCGAGCACCGCACCATCGAGGCGCTCGCCGGTCATTTCCTCGACGCCCACCCGGACCGGATGCGTGAACTCCTGTCCGCAGGGGAGAGCGGTCCCGGTGCCGGGGGAACGGTCCGCGCCACCTCCTCGACGAGCGCCGCCGAGCGGCAGCGCACATGGCGGACTTCCGTGCCCGTCCCTGCCGTGGCCCCCGCGCGGGCCGTCGCTCCGGAGGCCGTCGCCGCGGGGCAGATGGACATCGCGATCGTCGGCCTGGCGGGTCGCTACCCGCAGGCGCGCGACGTGGCGGAGTTCTGGGAGAACCTCGCGGCGGGCAGGGACAGCGTCACCGAGATCCCCGAGTCGCGCTGGGACCACGGGCAGTTCTTCGATCCGCGCAAGGACGCCGTCGGTAAGGCGTACAGCAGGTGGGGCGGCTTCCTCGACGGTGCCTACGACTTCGACCCGCTGTTCTTCAACATCTCCCCGCGCGAGGCGGAGATCATGGATCCGCAGGAGCGACTGTTCCTCCAGTGCGTCCACGAGACCCTGGAGGACGCCGGGTACACGCGGGGCGGCCCGAAGAGCCGGACCGGCAACGTGCTGGACGGGCGGGTCGGTGTGTTCGTCGGTGTGATGTACGAGGAGTACCAGCTCTTCGGCGCCCAGAACCAGGTGCTGGGCGGTGCGTCGGCAGTGGCGGGCAGTTCGGCCTCCATCGCCAACCGGGTGTCGCACGTCTGCGGGTTCCACGGTCCGAGCATGAGCATCGACACGATGTGCTCGTCCTCGCTGACGGCCGTTCACCTCGCGTGCCAGAGCATCAAGTGCGGTGAGTCCGAGGTGGCGATCGCGGGCGGTGTCAACCTCTCGCTGCACCCGAACAAGTACCTGCTGCTGAGCCAGGGCAAGTTCGCCTCCAGCGACGGCCGGTGCCGGAGCTTCGGGGCCGGTGGCGACGGCTACGTACCCGGTGAGGGCGTGGGCGCGGTCCTGCTGAAGCCGCTGGCGAGGGCGATCGCAGACGGGGACAGGATCTACGGCGTCATCAAGGGCACCTCGGTCAACCACGGCGGCGGTGCCGGCGGCTACACGGTGCCCAACCCCAAGGCGCAGTCGGAGGTGATCGGCCGCGCTCTGGAGACGGCCGGGGTCGGCGCACGTGAGGTGAGCTACATCGAGGCGCACGGCACCGGGACCGCACTGGGGGATCCGATCGAGATCACGGGCCTGTCGAACGCCTTCCGGGAGCACACCGGAGACAAGCAGTTCTGCGCGATCGGTTCGGTGAAGAGCAACATCGGTCACGCCGAGAGCGCCTCGGGCATCGCGGGCATCACCAAGGTGCTGTTGCAGATGCGGCACGGCAAGCTGGCGCCCTCCCTGCACGCGGAGACGTTGAACCCGCACATCGATTTCGCGGACACCCCGTTCGTCGTCCAGCGCGAACTGGCCGACTGGGACCGGCCCGTCCTGCCCGGTGGCGGCACGGGTGCCACGTCGCCGCGCGTCGCCGGGGTCTCGTCCTTCGGCGCGGGCGGATCGAACGCGCACGTCGTCCTCGCGGAGTACGTCCCGGACGGTGACGAGGACGGGTCCCCGGTCGACCCCGCGCTCGGTGCGGTGGTGCCGTTGTCGGCACGGACCGAGGACGGGCTGCGGGCGCAGGCCGAGAACCTGCTGGAGTGGCTGGAACGGCCCGAGAACGCGGCCGTGGGGCTGGCGGACGTGGCGTACACGCTGCAGGTCGGGCGGGAAGCGATGGAGGAGCGCCTGGGCGTTCTCGCCGCGTCCGTGGCGGACCTGGTGGCGGGGCTGCGCGGTTTCCTGACCTCGGGCAGCGGTGTCACCGGGGACGTGGTGCGCGGCTCGACCAGGCGTGACAGCACCGTGCGGACGCTGCTCTCCGCCGATGCCGATCTGAGCACGATGGTCTCGACCTGGGCCGACAAGGGGAAGTACGACAAGCTCCTGGAGCTGTGGGCGAACGGTGTGCCCGTCGACTGGCGGGTTCTCTACAACGGCCGGACCCCGCGCCGCATCGGGCTGCCGACCTACCCCTTCGCCCGCGAGCGCTACTTCCCCTTCGACAACCAGCCGCTCACCGCGGGAGAGCACGCCGGTCCGGTCAGGTCCCCGGCCGGTGCGCCCGCGGAGCGCGCGCGGCCTCTCGTCTTCGTCGAGGACTGGGAGCCCGAGCCCCTGCCGGAGAGCCCGGCGCGACGGCTCGGCAGCATCGTCTGCCTGTGCAGCGGTTCCGAGCGCCAGGCCGAGGTCGCGCGGGCGGTCCGAGCCCTCGACCCCGACGCCCGCGTCGCCTTCGTCGGGCAGGGCACCGCCTTCCGCCGGATCTCCCCGGACTCGTACGAGGTCCGCAAGGCGGAGGCCGGTGACTACGCGGACGCGTTCGCCGCCATCGCCGCGAGCCACGGCGGCGTCGACGCCGTCCTGGACCTCTGGAGGCTGGAGTCGGGTTCGCGCCCCGACGACGTCAGCGAGGTCGTCCTCGCCCTCCAGGCGCTGGCCCGGACCGAGGTCTCCGCGCGGCGGTTCGTGCTCGCGGGTCAGTACCGCGACGGCGTCGAGCGCGCCCATCTCGAAGCGGCCATCGGTTTCGAGCGCTCGCTGGGGCTCGTACTGCCGCAGCCCGCGTTCACGGTCGTGCTGCAGGACGCCGCTGATCCGCAGCGGCCCGTCGGAGTCGCGGGCTGGGTCGAGCGGCTGGTCGCCGAACTGCGCCAGGAGACCGCGTCCAGCGCCCTGTACCGGGACGGCGGGCGTTTCGTCAGCCGCGTACGGCAGACAGAGGTGACCGAGGCCCCCAGCGTCTTCAAGCGCGGCGGGACCTACCTCATCACCGGCGGTCTCGGCGGCCTCGGGCTGATCGTGGCCGAGCACCTCACCCGCAGCCACGGGGCCAATGTCGTGCTGACCGGTCGCTCCGCGCCGGACGCGCGGCGGCAGGAGAAGCTGCGCGAACTCGGCGCGGACAAGGTCCTGTACACCCGGGCGGACGTCTGCGACGCGGGCGACGTGAAGCGCGTCCTGGCGGAGGCACGTGAGCGCTTCGGGTCCGTGCACGGCGTCATCCACGCCGCGGGGGTCGAAGGCGGGGGAAGCATTCTGGACAAGAGCGTGGCCGCCTTCGAGCAGACCACAGCCGCCAAGGTCGCCGGCACGCTCGCGCTCGACGAGGTGCTGGCGGGCGAGGTCCTCGACTTCGTCTGCTACTTCTCCTCGACCTCTGCGGTGATCGGTGACTTCGGCACCTGCGACTACGCGTTCGGCAACCGCTTCCAGACGGCTTACGCCGCCCACCGCGGCGAACGGAACGCCGCGGGGGAGATCTCCGGCAAGACCGTGGTGATCAACTGGCCGCTGTGGCGCGACGGCGGCATGGGCCTCGACGAGGACGCGTCCGAGCTGTACCTGCGCTCCAGCGGTCAGGACTTCCTGGAGACCCGGGACGGACTCCGCCTGTTCGAGTCCCTGCTGGCCCAGGACGCCGTCCAGCACATGGTCGTGGTCGGGGAGCCGAGCCGGGTGCACCGCTTCCTCGGCCTGCTGCCGCCACCGTCGGCGGTCGCCGCCGACGAACCCTCCGCCGACGAACCCTCCGCCGCCGAGCCCTCCGCCGCGTCCGTCGCGCCGCGTCCCGGGCCGTCGGGGGCGAGTGTCGCCGAGGGCCTGGACCAGGACCTGCGGGACATCATCTGCCGCGTCGTCAAGGTCTCACCCGACAGGGTCCACGAGGACGACAGCCTCTCCGCGTACGGCTTCGACTCGGTGGGCCTCGTCGAACTGGCCGCCGGTATCGGCAGGCGCATCGGCGTCGAGATCACACCGTCGGTCTTCTTCAGCCACCCCACGCTCGGGAAGCTGCGGAACCACCTCCTCGGCAAGCACACGGACGTCCTTGAGGCGCTCTACGGCACAGCACCCGCGACGACGGCGGTCGAACCCGCCCAGGCGCCCGTCGTGCCCGTCGTGCCCGTTCGGGAGGAGACGACGCCGGCCGCGCAGGTGGGCTCCGCGCCCCGGGCGCGGTCCGCGGGCAGCGACGACGCCGTGGCCATCATCGGCATGAGCGGGCGCTTCCCCGGTGCGCGCGACGTCGATGAGCTGTGGTCCGTCCTCTCGGAGGGCCGCGACGTCATCAGCCCGGTCGGTGCCGAACGGCTCGCGTTGTGGGGCGAGGAGGCGGACAGCCCGCTCGGTGCCTTCCGCTGCGGTCAGCTCTCGGGGCCGGAGGAGTTCGACCCGCTGTTCTTCGAGATCTCCCCCAAGGAGGCTCGCAGCCTGGACCCGCGTCAGCGCCTGCTCCTGCAGGAGTCGTGGCGGGCGCTGGAGGACGCGGCGTGGAAGCCCGGTTCGCCGGGCAAGGTCGGCATGTTCGTGGGCGTCGAGCACGGCGACTACGAGGGTCTGGCCGAGAGCACGGGCAGCATCACCGCCAACCACGACGGTGTCCTCGCCGCGCGGCTCGCCCACTTCCTCGACTTCACCGGCCCGGTCCTGGCGATCAACACCGCCTGCTCCTCCGGGCTCGTGGCCGCCCACCAGGCCTGCCTGAGCATCCGCGACGGCGAGTGCGACACCGCCCTCGCGGCGGGCGTCAGCCTGATCACCACGCCCAGGCAGCTCACCGACATGCAGCAGGCGGGAATGCTGTCCGAGGACGGCGTCTGCTACGCCTTCGACGAGCGGGCCAACGGCATGGTGGTCAGCGAAGCCGTCGCCGTCGTCGTGCTGAAACGGCTGTCGGCGGCCATCGCGGACGGGGACCGGATCCACGGCGTCATCCGCGCCAGCGGGATCAACTACGACGGCAGGTCCCACGGCATCACCGCCCCCAACGGTGCCGCGCAGGTCGAACTCCTGCGGTCGACCTACGAGAAGTACGACATCGACCCGGCGGAGATCGACTACCTGGTCGCCCACGGCACGGGCACCCGGCTCGGCGACCCGGTGGAGGTCAACGCGCTCAACGACGCCTTCACCGGCCTCACCGGCAAGCGGCGGTACTGCGCGCTGACCTCGGTCAAGCCCAACGTCGGCCACACGCTCGCGGCGTCCGGGCTGGTCAGCCTGATCGGGATCCTCCAGGCCATGCGCCACGAGACCATCCCGGCCGGCCTGCACTGCGAACGGGAGAGCACTTACATCGACTGGCAGGACAGCCCGTTCTTCCTGAACCGGGCGAACAGGCAGTGGCCGCGCACGGCGGGGCGCGAGCGCGTCGCGGCCCTGAGCGCATTCGGTATGAGCGGAACCAACGCACACATGGTGGTGGAGAGCTTCGTGACGCCCGACAACGAGCATGACGCGATGATGCCTGCCCACGTCTTCGCCGTGTCGGCGAAGGATCCGGAGGCGCTGCGGCAGCGGGTCGCCGACCTGGTCGACTTCCTCGACGCCGCCGGTGGGCACAGCCCGCGCCACGTCAGCGCGACGCTGCTCGACGGCCGGGCCCACTTCCGGCACCGGTGCGCCGTGGTGGCCCGTGACACGGGTGAGGCCGCGCGCCTGTTCCGCGATTGGCTGGGCGGCGCGGCGGCGCCGGACGTCGTCGAGGGCAGTGTGCCCAAGGGCTTCGTCCCGCGGGCCGAGGTGCTGGAGGCCGGCAACGACCTGGTGCGCGAAGCGACCCTGCTGCGCCACGACCGGCCTGCGTTCGCGGAGGCGCTGCGCGCTGTCGCGAAGCTCTACTGCCAGGGACACGACCTGGACTGGCGGGAACTGTTCGGCGGCGGGCGCCCGACTCCCGTGTCGCTGCCCGGGTACCCGTTCGCCAAGAGGCGTTGCTGGCCTGCCGACGTCGCGCGGCTGCCGGCGGCGGTACAGGCCGAAGCGGTCGAGGGCGGGACCGTCGACGACGTCCGGCTGCGGCGGGTGATCGCGGACTCCGGGAGCGGCCGCGGTTTCGACGACGACCTCCTCTGCGGGCTGTTGGTCACGCAGTTGCAGGCGCTCGGCATGGCGGCGGAGGGCAGCGGCTCCGTCGCCGACCTCCGGGACGGCCTGAAGCCGGGCCGTGTCCACAGCCGCTGGCTCGACGAAAGCCTCCGCTTCCTGGCCGAGCACGGCTACCTGGAACTGGACGCGGAGCGCTACGCGCTGACCCCGAGGGCGTCGGCGGCCGGTGGCACCGCGTGGCGGCGCTGGGCGGCCGTCTGCCGGGAGAGCGGCAGCACGAACCCCTATGTCAACCTCATGGACCAGGCGATCCGCGCGTGCCCGGACGTCCTGTCGGGACGCAGCAGGGGAACCGACGTGATCTTCCCCGGTGCCTCGACGTCGCTGGTCGAGGGCGTCTACCGGCACTGCGACAGCGCCGAGGCCCTCAACGAGATCGTCGCGGAGCAGGTGGCGGACCGCGTCGAAGCCCTGCTCGCCGCGGACCCCGGCCGCCGGGTTCGCGTACTGGAGATCGGTGCGGGCACGGGAGGCACCACCGACAAGGTGCTGCGCGCGCTGAGCCGTCACCGGGACGGCGTCGCGGAGTACTGCTACACCGATGTCTCCGCCCACTTCCTGCGCACGGGTAAGAAGGAGTTCGGCGCCGAGCACCCGTACCTGCGGTACGAGCACTTCGACGTGGAGCGGAGCCCGGCCGGTCAAGGCCTGGCCGAGGGGGCGTACGACATCGTCCTCGCGACCAACGTCCTGCACGCCACCGGCGACGTCCGGGCGGCGGTGCGCCACGCGCGGGCACTGCTGGGGCACGACGGCACGCTCGTGTTGAACGAGCTGGCCGCCCGCACCCTGTTCTCGCACCTGACCTTCGGCCTGCTCGACGGGTGGTGGCTCTACCGGGACCCGGAGCTGCGGATCGACGGATGCCCCGCGCTGGAGCCCGACCGCTGGCGGTCGGTGCTGCACGACGAGGGCTTCGCGGCCGTGTCCTTCCCCGCCGCCGCGGCCCACGACGCCGGGCACCAGGTCGTCGTCGCCCGCACCGGCGCCGGTGCGCCCACGTCGGACGCGGACCACCAGGACCTCGACGCGCACGCACCGGACGCACACGGACCGGACGCGCACGAACTGGACGCGCACGTGCGGCGCGAGATCGTGGCGCAGCTTCGGCAGGCCCTGGAACTGGAGGAGGACGAGATCCACGTCGAGGACTCGTTCGCGGACTACGGCGTGGACTCCATCGTCGGCGTCCAGCTGGTCCGGGACCTCAACGAGATCCTCGGCGGGGTGCTGGAGCCCACCGACCTGTTCGACCACAGCTCGGTCCGGCGGCTGGCGGCCTACGTCACCGAGACCTTCCCGGCGCAGGCCGGCGCCCGCCTGGCGCGACCCGAGCAGGCTCCGCGGGCCGCGCTCCCCACGGTGGCCGCGGCACCCGCGGCGGCCACGGCCGACGCCGGCGTGGCGCGGGCCGGGAACACCGAACCGCACCTGGAACCGATCGCGATCATCGGCATGAGCGGCCGGTTCGGCCGGGCGGAGAGCGTCGACCGGCTGTGGGAGCACCTCGCCAACGGGGACAGCCTGGTCGGCGAGATCACCCGCTGGGACATCTCGCGGTTCGTCGAGCCCGGTGCGGACTTCCCCCGGCACGCGTCGCTGATGAACGACATCGATCGGTTCGACCCGGCGTTCTTCCAGATCTCGGGTGTCGAGGCGACCTACATGGACCCTCAGCAGCGCATCGCCCTGGAGGAGTCCTGGCGGGCGTTCGAGGACGCGGGCTACGCCGGAGCGGGGGCCCAGAGCACCAACTGCGGTGTCTACATCGGTACGCAGCCCGTCGACTACCTGCCCTCGCCGAGGGAGGACGCCCCGGCGCAGGCCATGTGGGGCAACGCCGAGTCGATCATGCCTGCCCGCATCTCGTACCACCTCGACCTGCGGGGTCCCGCCGTCGCCGTCGACACGGCGTGCTCGGGCTCGCTGGTCGCCGTGCACCTGGCGTGCCAGGCACTGCGCGCGGGCGAGGTCGAGATGGCCCTGGCCGGCGGGGTCTCCGTCCAGTGCGCACCCCACTACTACCTCCAGGCCCACCGGGCGGGGATGCTCTCCCCGACCGGGCGGTGCCACACCTTCGACGAGCGGGCGGACGGCTTCGTACCCGGCGACGGCGTCGGCTTCGTCGTGCTCAAGCGCCTGCGCGACGCGCTCGCCGACGGTGACCACATCCACGGCCTCGTCCGCGGCTCCGGCCTCAACCAGGACGGCACCTCCAACGGCATCACCGCGCCGAGCGCGAAGTCCCAGGAGCAGCTGCAGCGGGCCGTCTACGACAAGTACGGCGTCGACCCCGCCGACCTCGGGCTCGTCGAGGCGCACGGCACCGGCACCCGGCTCGGCGACCCCATCGAGTTCCAGGCGCTGACCCGGGCGTTCCGTGGCTACACCGACAAGCGGGAGTACTGCGCCATCGGCTCGGTCAAGACCAACATCGGTCACACGTCGCCGACAGCGGGCGTGTCCGGGCTCATCAAGATCCTGCTCGCGCTGCGGCACCGCGAGATCCCGCGCTCCCTGAACTTCGAACAGGGCAACGCGCACATCGATTTCGCGGCGAGCCCGTTCTACGTCAACACGGTCCACCGGGACTGGACCACCGAGGCCGGCCGGCCGCGTCTCGCGGCGCTGAACTCCTTCGGGTTCAGCGGGACCAACGCCCACATGGTGGTCGAGGAAGCGCCCGTGCGGCCGCGTGACGGGGTGCGCCCGTCCGCCCACCTCGTCACACTGTCCGCTCTCTCCCACGAGCAACTGCGCACCCAGGCCGAGCAGTTGGCGGACCACCTGCGCGCCCACCCCGACACCGACCTGGGCGACGTCAGCCTGACGTTGCTGCTCGGGCGCAGGCACTGCGCGGTCCGGCTGGCCTGCGTCGCGCGGACCACCGACGAGCTGGCGGACCGGCTGCGGGAGTGGTTGTCGACCGGACGCGAGGAGCACGTGCGCGTCGCCGACCTGTCCGAGAGCCGCCCGAGCGGGGACACCTCGCAGGCGCGGCGCGGCAACTCCCGCATCCGGCAGTGCGCCGCCGGTGCGTCGGAGAGCGACCGCGTCGAGCACCTCGCGGTCGTCCGCGACCTCTACCTCCAGGGCTGCGAGCTGGAGTACGCGGAGCTGTTCGCAGCCGGCGCGCACCGGCGGACCCCGCTGCCGACGTACCCCTTCAGCCGCCAGCGGTACTGGCTGCCCGAGGCGGTCGAGGCCCCCAGCAGGCCCCCCGCCGCGCGCGTGGAGCCCGTACCCGCAGAGCACCCGGCGCCCCCGGCGGACGGGAACCACCTGACGCTGGCACCCGTGTGGGTCCGGGACCAGGCTCCCGCGCAGGAGCTTTCCCCGCAGTCCGGCGTGGTCGTGTTCGGCGCGGACGCCACCGAACGCGCCGGGCTCGCGGCCGCGTTCGGCGCGCCGGCCTTCCTCGACGTCGAGCCCACGCTCGGCGTGGCCGCGCTGACCGCGCGGCTGCGGGGCGTCGGGGACATCCGGCACCTGGTCTGGATCTCGCGGACGGGGGAGGACTCGGACGCCACCGCGCTGCTCCGGCGGACCGATGCCGGGGTGGTCGTGTTCTTCCGCCTCATCAAGGCGCTGCTCGCGCTGGGGCACGCGGGTGCGGACCTGACCTGGACCGTCGTCACCCGGCAGACGCAGCCCGTACTGCGCGGCGAGCGGGTCCACCCCGCCGACGCGGGCGTGCTGGGCCTGGCCGGCGTGATGGCCAAGGAACTCCCCAACTGGCGGGTGAACTCGCTCGACCTCGGCGCGGGCGACGCCCTCCCCGTGTCCACCCTGATCGGTGCCTCTTCGCAGCCGGTCCGGGCGCTGCGCGGCGGGCAGTGGTTCCGCCAGCGGCTGGTGCCCGCCGAGCTCGCCGCGCCGTCCGGCAGCCCCTACACCAGGGGAGGCGTGTACGTCGTCCTGGGCGGGGCCGGTGGCCTCGGCGAAATCTGGAGCGAGGACGTGATCCGGCGCTTCGGCGCCCAGGTCGTGTGGATCGGCAGGCGGGAACTGGACGACGACATCCAGCGCAAGATCGACAGGCTGGCCGCGCTCGGCCCCGCGCCCTGGTACGTCCGCGCCGACGCCGCCGACCGCGAGTCCCTCGCCGCCGCCCACGCGCTGATCAAGCAGCGTTTCGGCACGGTCGACGGCGTGGTCCACTCCGTGTTCGGCCTGGTGGACCAGAGCCTGCCCAACACCGAGGAGCAGCGGTTCCGGTCGGGCCTGAGCGCCAAACTCGACGCGAGCGCGTGGATGGCCGAGGTCTTCGACGCCGACGACCCGGACTTCATGCTGTTCTTCTCGTCGATCTCCTCGCTCAACCCGGCCATGGGCTATTGCAGCTACGTCGCCGGCAGCGCCGTCGAGGACGCCCTCTCCCACCGCCTGTCCGCCGAGCGGCCTTACCCCGTGCGGGTGGTCAACTGGGGGTACTGGGGTGCGGTGGGCAGCGGCCTCGACGTGCCGCAGCACATCAGGGAGCGTCTCTACGAGCAGGAGGGGCTGGCCGACATCGACCCGGCCCTCGCCATGGCCACCGTCGAGCGCCTCCTGACCTCGCCGCTGGTGCAAGTGGCCCACCTCAACACGCGCAAGCCGGAGAAGTTCGAGTCGTTCGACGCGCGGGAGTCGGTCCGCGTGCTGGGGCCCTCGGTGCGGACGCCCGCGCTCACCCCGGCACTGCCGTCGCGCGCCGACCAGGTGCAGGCCGTCCGCACCGGCACGAAGGCCAAGGCGATGGAGCTGGACGAGGTCCTGGCCAGGCTGCTGTGGTGCGACTTGAACGAGCGCGGCTGGTTCGGCAGGCAGATCTTCGACGTGGCGTCCTTCATGCAGGACAACGGGGTCCTGGACGGGTTCGACCGGTGGGTGGGGGAGTGCTTCGCGGTCCTGACGCGCTTCGGCCACCTCAAGGAGACCGGCTCCGGGTCCTTCACCGCCGCCGGGAAGCGGCCGGACGCGCGAGAGGCCGAGCGGGCGTGGGAGCGTGGCAAGCGGGTGTGGCTCGCCGATCCGGAGCTTCGGGCCACGGCCGACCTGGTCGACCGGACCTTCCGCGTGCTGCCCGAGATCCTGACGGGGACGGCCTCGGCCGTCGAGGTGATCTTCCCCGGGTCCTCGCTCGAACTCGTCGAGGGCATCTACAAGCGGAACATGATCGCGGACCACTTCAACGACGTCGTCGGTGACTGCGTCGTCGAGCTGGTCGAGCGCAGCATCGCCGAGAACCCCGACGCCCAGTTCCGCATCTTCGAAGTGGGTGCGGGGACGGGCGGCACGACCGCCACGCTCATGCGGCGGCTCAAGCCGTACGCGCGGAACATCGGCGAGTACTGCTACACCGACATGTCGAACGCCTTCCTCATCCACGGCACGCGCGAATTCGGCGAGGAGAACCCCTTCCTGCGCTGCCGGCTGTTCGACGCGGGCAAGCCGGTGGCGGAGCAGGGCTTCACCGAGGGCGCCTATGACCTCGTCGTCGCGACCAACGTGCTGCACGCCACCCGGGACATCCGTGAGTCGTTGCGCAACGCCAAGGCGCTGATGAAGCCCGGGGCCGCGGTGGTCATCAACGAGATCGACGGGTACACGCCGTTCAGCCTGCTCACGTTCGCGCTCCTGGACGGTTGGTGGCTCTACGACGACCCCGAGCTGCGCACCGAAGGTGGCCCCGCGCTGGCACCCGGGATGTGGCAGTCCGTGCTGGAGTGGGAGGGATACGGGTCGGTCGAGTTCCCCGCCGCCGACGCGCACGTGCTCGGCCAGCAGGTCGTCGTGGCCTACAGCGACGGGGTGATCCACCAGGCCCGCGGCGGCGAGCAGCCGGACGCCGTCGAACCACCGGCCCCCGTGACGCCTGCCGTGCCGCAGGCGTCGATGCCCGCGGCGCAGCAGACCCGCGTGGACCCGGAACCCCTCGCGGAGACGCGTGTGGACCCGGCACTCCTCAAGGAAGCCGTGCTCACCTATCTCAAGGACCTGGTGGCGCGCACGTTGATGATCCCGGCGGACTCCATCAGGGCCGGAGAGCCGCTGTCCACCTACGGCATCGACTCCATCCTGATCCTCCAGCTGCTCAACGGGCTGCAGAAGGACCTCGGGGAGGTCGGCAGCACGCTCTTCTTCGAGTACCGCACCGTCGGCGCGCTGGCCGACCACTTCGTCACCGAACGGCAGGAGGACATCGCCCGCGTCGTCGGTCTCGCGCCGCAGCCGCAGGAGCGCCCCGCCCCGGCGCCCGCCGAGATCCGTCCCGTCGAGCCCCGTCCCGTCGAGCCCCGTGCTGTCACGGCACCGGCTCGTGCGGCGGAGCCGCAGCGGGAACGCGCGGCGCGGCCGCGCCGCGGCGGGGACATCGCCATCATCGGCATGAGCGCGCGGTTCCCGCAGGCCGGCACCCTGGACGAGTTCTGGGCGGGTCTGCGGTCCGGCAGGGACTCGATCACCGAGATCCCCGCGGACAGGTGGCGGCTCGACGGCTTCTACGAGGCCGACAAGGACCGGGCCGCCGACGAGGGCAAGAGCTACAGCAAGTGGGGCGGCTTCCTCGACGGCTTCGCCGACTTCGACCCGCTGTTCTTCGCGATGACGCCCAACGAGGCAGTGGAGGTCGATCCGCAGGAGCGCCTGTTCCTTCAGGAGACGTGGAAGGCCTTCGAGGACGCGGGCTACACGCGGGCGCGCCTGGAGCAGGAGCACGGCGGGCGCGTCGGGGTCTTCGTCGGCATCACGCGCGCCGGTCACAACCTCTACGGTCCGGAGAGGTGGCAGCGCGGCGACACGACGTCCCCCTACACCTCCTTCGGGTCGGTCGCGAACCGCGTGTCGTTCAAGCTCAACCTGAACGGCCCCAGCATGCCCATCGACACGATGTGCTCGTCGTCGCTCACGGCGCTGCACGAGGCGTGCGAGCACCTGCTGCGGGACGAGTGCGAACTGGCCGTGACGGGCGGGGTGAACCTCTACCTGCACCCGTCGGGCTACGTCGGCCTCTCCCGGCTGCAGATGCTCTCGGACGACGGCAAGTGCCGCAGCTTCGGGCGCGGCGGCAACGGGTTCGTGCCGGGCGAGGGCGTCGGTGCGCTCATCCTCAAGCGACTCGACGACGCGGAACGGGACAACGACCGTATCCACGCCGTCATCCGCGCCACGGGTGTCAACCACGGGGGCACGACGAACGGCTACACCGTTCCCAACCCGGTGGCACAGGGGAACCTGATCCGCCGGACGCTGGACAAGGCGGGCATCGACGCCGGCACGATCAGCTACGTGGAGGCCCACGGCACCGGGACCGCGCTGGGGGACCCCATCGAGATCAACGGATTGAAGCGCGCGTTCTCCGACGACACCCAGGACACCCAGTTCTGCGCGATCGGCTCGGTGAAGAGCAACATCGGGCACGCGGAGGCCGCTGCGGGCGTGGCGGGCGTGTGCAAGGTCGTGCTCCAGATGCGCCACGGCGAGCTGGCGCCCACGCTGCACGCCGACGAGGTGAACCCGCACATCGACTTCGCGTCGTCGCCGTTCGTCGTCCAGCGCGAGCGGGCCGCGTGGCAGCGTCCCGTCGTCGACGTCGACGGGGTCGCCCGCGAGGTGCCGCGCAGGGCCGGGGTGTCGTCCTTCGGCGCGGGCGGCGCCAACGCCCACGTCCTGATCGAGGAGTACCGCCCGGCCGAGCCCCGGTCCCCGCGGGTCCCGGACGGCGCACCGGCGGTGGTCGTGCTTTCCGCGATGGACGGGGAGCGGTTGCGGGAGCAGGCGAGCGCGCTCCTGCAATGGCTGTCCGACCCGGAACGGGGCGAGGTGCCGCTCGCCGATGTCGCCTACACGCTGCAGGTCGGCCGTGAGGCCATGCCCGAGCGGCTGGGGACGGTCGTCGGCTCCCTCGACGAACTGGCAGTCAGGCTGCGCGGCTTCCTCGACCGGCCGGAGCACGCGGACGGCGTGCACCGCAGCCGGGTGAACCGCAACGGCGGTGGCGCGCTCACCGCTGACGAGGGACTGGGCGAGGTCGTCGCGGCCTGGATCGCCAAGGGCGAGTACGCCAAGGTGCTCGACCTGTGGGTGAACGGCTTCGACATCGACTGGCGGGCGCTGCACGTCGGCGCGGACGTGCGCCCGGTGTCCCTGCCGGCCTACCCCTTCGCCCGGGAGCGGTACTGGGTCGCCGAGGAAGGGACCGGCCGGCCCGACGACGCGGCGGACCCGGACGGCGGCGGCCCGCGATCGCAGGTCGACGACGTCCTCGACGACTACCTGAACGGCTCACTCGACTTGACCGCCGCGGCAGAGATGCTCAGCCCGGCGTTCACCACCGCGCCGGTGCGCACAACGGAAAACGGAGGGGCGGCGAAGTGAACGACGTACTGGTCAAGATGCTGCTGGACCTCAAGGCGAACCGCATCTCCAAGGAGCAGTTCAAGGAGGCCGTGAACAGCGGGGCGGTGCGAGCGGGCGAGGAGACCGGCCCGGAGCTGGTGAGGTTCGGTCCCGTCTGGGAGCGGGCGGCCGGCGGCACCGCCGCCGCGGAGATCCCCGGGCACGTCGTGCTGCTCGCGGAGCCGCGGCAGGCAGTGGAGGCGTTGCGGACGCAGAGCGGCGCCGCCGCGGTGCACCTCCTGGAGAGCCCGGCCTCCGGGCTCGCGGCGCGCTATGCGGATCTCGCCTGCCAGGTGCTCGACACGGTCAAGCGGCTGCTCGCCGACCCGGCGCTGCCCCGGACGCTCGTCCAGCTCGTCTGCCCGGAGACCGGCGAGGACTCGCTGCTGTCCGGTCTTCTCGCGATGCTGCGGACCGCGGCGCTGGAGAACCCGAAGGTCGTGCCCCAGTTGGTGCTCGTCGACCGGGCCGCGCGCGTGGAGCGGGTGGCCGAGCAGGTCCTGGAGGCACGGGACCACGCGGACTCCTCGGCGGTGCGGTGGCGCGACGGTGAGCGGGAGGTCCTGGTCTGGCGGGAGCTGCCCGCCCCCGCGCACACCGACCTGCCCTGGAAGGAAGGCGGCACCTACGTCATCACCGGTGGCCTGGGCGGCCTGGGGCTGATCTTCGCCGAGGACCTGCTGCGGTCGGTCCGCAGCGCGACCCTCTTCCTGACCGGCCGTTCGCACCTCGACGGTGAGCGGGCGCGGGCGCTGGAGGCGCTGAGCCGCCCGCACGCGCAGGTGCGCTACGTGCCGCTCGACGTCGCGGACACGGCGGCCGTCGAGGCGTTCGTGGCCGGGGTCCGGCAGGAGTGCGGCTCGATCGACGGCATCATCCACAGTGCCGGGGTCACCAGGGACGGCCTCATCCGCACCAAGAGCGCGGACACGCTGCGGGAGGTCCTGGCCCCGAAGGTGACCGGGACGGTCAACCTCGACAACGCCAGCCGGGACCTCGCGTTGGACTTCTTCGCCACGTTCTCCTCGGGGGCCGCGGTCACGGGCAACACCGGCCAGGCGGACTACGCGGCCGCCAACGCGTTCATGGACGCCTTCGCGCACCACCGCGACGCTCTCGCCACCGCCGGACAGCGCTCCGGGCGCAGCCTGTCCGTCAACTGGCCCCTGTGGGCCGAGGGCGGCATGACCGTCGACGAGGAGACGGTGCGCGTGCTCCACGCGGACCTCGGCATGGCTCCGCTGCGTACGGCGACCGGAATCCGCGTCCTGCACGAGTTCCTCCTCTCGGACCACAGCCAGGTGATGGCCGTCGAGGGCGACGGCCCCCGGATCCGTCACGCGTTCTCCGCCCCGTCCGCCACTGCCCGGTCCGCCGCGGCCCCGTCCTCCCCGGCGCACACCGCGGCGACGGTCCCCGTGGCGGCTGTCGACGAGGACGAGCTGCGCGACAAGGTGCTCGACAAGCTCGGCAGGCTGTTCGGCGGCGTCACCGGTCTGCGGGCCGCGCAGATCGATCCGGGGGCGTCCCTGGAGAGCTACGGGATCGACTCCATCGTCGTCACACGGCTGAACCGGAAGCTCGCGGAGGTCTTCCCCGGCCTTTCGGCCGCACTGCTGTACGAGTACAACTCGCTGGACAGCCTCGGCGCCCACTTCGTGGCGGAACACCGTGAGCAGTGCCTCACCTGGACCGGTGTCGACGGAGCGCGCCCCGTGGGCGCGGCCGTCGTCGCGGAGCAGGCTCCCGTCCGGGTCGCCCCCGCTCCGGCCGTCGTCGTGCGGGACACGCCGGACGCCGCCGACGCCATCGCGGTCGTCGGTGTGAGCGGGCGCTTCCCCCAGGCGCGCAACCTCGACGAGTACTGGGAGAACCTGGCCGCGGGGCGTGACTGCGTCTCGGAGGTCCCACCGCAGCGCTGGGACCTGACGGGCTTCTTCCACCCGGACCGCGACGAGGCCGTCGCGCACGGGCTGAGCTACAGCAAGTGGGGCGGCTTCCTGGAGGGCTTCGCCGACTTCGACCCGCTGTTCTTCGCCATCTCGCCGCACGAGGCGATGAGCATGGACCCCCAGGAGCGCCTGTTCCTCCAGGAGTCCTGGAACGCGATCGAGGACGCGGGCTACACCCGGCAGCGCCTGACGGACCAGCACGGCGGGCGGGTCGGCGTCTTCGCCGGCGTGTCCAAGACCGGCTTCGAGCTGTACGGGCCGCGGCTGTGGGAGCAGGGCGAGAACCTCCACCCCGTCACGTCGTTCGCGGCCGTGGCGAACCGGGTGTCCTACTTCCTCGACCTCAAGGGCCCGAGCCTGGCCGTCGACACGATGTGCTCGTCGTCGCTGAGCGCCGTCCACGAGGCGATGGAGCACCTGCGCCGCGGCGAGTGCGACGCGGCCATCGCGGGCGGGGTCAACCTCTACGCCCACCCGTCGAGCTACGTCCTCATGTCCAGGGTGCGGATGCTCTCCGACGACGGGAAGTGCCGCAGCTTCGGCGCGGGCGGCACCGGATTCGTCCCCGGTGAGGGCGTGGCCGTCCTGCTGCTCAAGCGACTGGCGGACGCGCGGCGCGACGGCGACGTCATCCACGCCGTGCTGCGCGGCAGCAGCATCAACCACGGCGGCCGGACCCACGGCTACACCGTGCCCAACCCGGCCTCCCAGGCCGAAGCGGTGCGCGAGGCCATGGACAGGGCCGGGGTGTCGGCGCACGACATCGGCTTCGTCGAGACGCACGGCACCGGGACCGCCCTCGGCGACCCCATTGAGATCGGCGGCCTCTCCCGGGCGTTCGCGAAGGACACCGACGCCCGTCAGTACTGCGCGATCGGCTCGGCGAAGAGCAACATCGGCCACCTGGAAGCGGCGGCCGGCGCCGCCGGGCTGGTCAAGGTGGTGCTCCAGCTGCGGCACGGGCAGATCGCCCCCAGCCTGCACGCGCAGGAGCTGAACCCCGAGATCGACTTCGGCTCGACCCCGTTCCGCGTCCAGCGGGAGCTGGCCGAGTGGAAGCGCCCCACGGCCGAGGTCGACGGGGCGGTGGTGGAACGCAACCGCGTCGCCGGGGTCTCCTCGTTCGGCGCCGGAGGCTCCAACGCGCACGTGATCGTGGAGGAGTACCGCAGCGCGGACACGGCGGGCACCACCCCGGACGACCACGGCCCGCAGGTGGTCGTGCTCTCGGCGAAGGACCGTGCCCGCCTGCGCGAGCGGGCAGGGGACCTGGTGGCCTGGCTCGGCCGCCAGGACTCCGCACACCTGCGCCTCGCCGATGTCGCGTACACGCTGCAGGTGGGTCGTGAGGCGATGGAGTCGCGGCTCGCGCTGCGCGTGGCCTCGTTCGCCGACCTCGCGCACAAGCTGACCGCGTTCGCCGCGGGCGACGACGACGTCGAGGACCTGTACCTGGGCGATGTCAAGCAGCACAGGGAGACCCTGGCCCTGCTCGCCGCCGACTCCGACATGGCGGCGACCGTCGGAGCGTGGATCGACAAGGCCAAGTTCGCCAAGCTGATGGACCTCTGGGTCAAGGGACTGGCGTTCGACTGGGAGACCCTTCCCCGCGCGGGCGCGGTGCGCCGGGTGTCCCTGCCGTCGTACCCGTTCGCCAAGGAGCGCTACTGGGTCGGTGACGTGGGAACGGCAGCGGCGCGCGTCGACGGCGCGCGGAGCGTGGGCGTGGTCCACCCGCTGGCGCAGGTGAACTCCTCGACCCTGGACGTGCAGCGCTTCGACTCGGTGTTCTCCGGTGACGAGTTCTTCCTGCGGGACCACGTCGTCCAAGGCGAGCGGGTGCTGCCCGGTGTGGCGTACGTGGAGATGGCGCGGGCGGCGGTCGAGGCGTCGGTGGACGGCGTCGGCGAGCTGAGGCTGCGCAACCTGGTGTGGGCGCGGCCCGTCAAGGTGGCCGAGGAGTCCGTGCGGGTGCGGACGACGCTGGTGGTCGAGTCCGAGGGAGAGGTGGGCTTCACGATCACGACGTCCCCCGACTCGGTGGACGGCGAGGTGGTGCACT
Source organism: Streptomyces netropsis (assembly GCF_014203545.1). Lineage (GTDB taxonomy): Bacteria > Actinomycetota > Actinomycetes > Streptomycetales > Streptomycetaceae > Streptomyces > Streptomyces netropsis. Next base: position 149,843 of record NZ_JACHJG010000004.1, on the reverse strand, counting down.
GCCAGGGCGCGGCGGTGCCGGGCGGGTCGGGCTCGGTGACGGCGGTGGACGTCGACGGCGTGCGGGCCGCCTGTGACGGTGCGCGGTGGGACGCGGAGCGCTGCTACGCCCTGTACCGGTCGTTGGGGCTGGACTACGGCCCCGCGCATCGTGGGGTGGACAGTGTCGCGGTCGGCGACGGCCAGGCACTCGCACGGTTGCGGCTGTCCGCGGAGGCAGCGGATTCCTTGGGTGAGTTCGTGGTGCACCCGGGCCTGATGGATTCGGCGCTGCAAGCGACCGTCGGTCTGCTCGCCGAGAGCGGCGATGCCGAAGACGGTGCGCTGTTCCTGCCGTTCGCGGTGGACGAGGTCGAGATCCTCGCTCCGTTCCGCGACAGCATGTGGGCGTGGGTGCGCTACAGCGCCGACGACACCCCCGGTAGCGGGGTGCGCAAACTCGACATCGACGTGTGTGACGACGACGGCGTGGTGTCCTGCCGGTTCACCGGGTTCTCCACCCGCGCCTACGGCACCGGCGAGGTGCCTGCGCCGCAGGTCGCCGCAGACACGTCACACGCGGTTCCCGAGCGGCAGTCGCAGTCGCAGTCGCAGCCGGTGTCGGATCCGGGCCCGGACCGTCGTGCGGGCGCCGGGCGGCCGGACGGCACGTGGGACGAGCGCGTGTGCGCCTACCTGGCCGGGGTGCTGGCGACCGAGCTGCGCCTCACCGTCGACCGGATCGATGTCGACGATGCCTTCGAGGTGTACGGCATCGATTCGATCATGACCATGAACCTGACCGGCAAGCTGGAGAAGGATTTCGGGTCGCTGCCCAAGACCCTCTGGTTCGAGTACCAGAGCATCCGTGCCCTCGCCGGGTACTTCGCGACGGCGCACAAGGACCGACTGACCGTGCTGCTCGGCGTGGCCGGCGGGTCTTCCGGCGGGGAGACCGAGCGCACCGACGGTGCGACCGCTGACGGTGCCGACGCGACCGCTGCCGCGGTTGCCCGGCCTGCCCCGGTGTCGGGGAAGCGGTCGGGGAAGCGTCCCCTGGCGCGGGCGCGCGGTGTGGTGCGGCCGCGCGCCACGGGTCGTACCGATGTGGCCGTCGTGGGCGTGGCCGGGCGGTATCCGGGGGCGTCGAACGTGCGGGAGTTCTGGCGCAACCTCGTGGAGGGCAAGAACTCCGTGACCGAGGTCCCGGCGGATCGTTGGGATCACGGTCGCTACTACGACGCGGACCAGCACGCGGCGGGGAAGACGTATGCGAAGTGGGGTGGATTCCTGGATGGTGCGGACCGCTTCGACGCGCTGTTCTTCAACATCTCCCCGCGCGAGGCGGAGTTCATGGATCCGCAGGAGCGGCTGTTCCTGGAGTGCGTGCAGGAGACGTTCCAGGACGCCGGGTACACGCGGTCGGAGCTGAGCCGCCACCCCGCCGACGAGCTCGAGGGCAACGTCGGTGTCTTCGTCGGCGTGATGTACGAGGAGTACCAGCTGTACGGTGCTCAGGAGCAGGCGCGGGGCCGCAACATCGCGTTGTCCGGCAATCCGTCCTCCATCGCGAACCGGGTGTCGTACTTCTTCGACCTGCACGGTCCGTCGATGGCGGTGGACACGATGTGCTCCTCGTCGCTCACGGCGCTGCACCTGGCCTGCCAGAGCCTCCTCAACGCCGAGTGCGAGGTGGCCGTCGCCGGTGGTGTCAACCTGTCGCTGCACCCGAACAAGTTCCTGATGCTGGGCAGCGGCAAGTGGGCGTCGAGCCGCGGGTTGTGCGAGAGCTTCGGCGCCGGTGGCGACGGCTACGTCCCCGGTGAGGGTGTGGGCGCGGTCCTCCTCAAGCCGCTGGACCGCGCGGAGGCGGACGGGGACACGATCTACGGTGTCATCCGTGGCACGGCGGTGAACCACGGCGGGAAGACGAACGGGTACTCGGTCCCGAACCCGCGGGCGCAGTCCAAGGTGATCGGCCGGGCCCTCCGCGAGGCCGGTGTGAACGCCCGGGACGTGTCGTACGTGGAGGCGCACGGCACCGGCACGTCGCTGGGCGACCCGATCGAGATCGTCGGCTTGACGAAGGCGTTCCGGGAACACGCCGAGGACAACCAGTTCTGCGCGATCGGGTCGGTGAAGAGCAACATCGGCCACGCCGAGAGCGCTGCCGGTATCGCCGGGCTGACCAAGGTGCTGCTGCAGATGAAGCACGGCACGCTGGTTCCCTCGCTGCACTCCGAGGTACTGAACCCGCACATCGATTTCGAGGGCAGCCCCTTCCGGGTCCAGCAGTCCCTGGCCGAGTGGACCCGCCCCCGTACCGCCGACGGCACCGAGTCGCCGCGGATCGCCGGGGTGTCCTCGTTCGGCGCCGGAGGGGCGAACGCGCACGTCATCGTGGAGGAGTACCTCCCCGACCGCGTCGTCGACCACGCTGATGGCGAGCCGGACGCCGAGGTGGCGATCGTGCTGTCCGCGCGGACCGAACCCGCTCTGCGCGACCAGGCCGAGCAACTCCTGGACTGGCTCGCCCAGGACGGGGCGGCGGAGGCGCTGTCCGACATCGCCTACACCCTGCAGACCGGTCGGGACGCGTTCGAGGAGCGGCTCGGCGTCGTCGTCGCCACCAGCGGCGAACTCACCGAGGCGCTCCGGGGTTTCCTCGCGGGCGAGAACGTTCCGGGCCTGTACCGCGCGAAGGCCAAGCGCCGCGGCACCGACGACAGCCTGCGCGTGTTCGCCGTCGACGAGGACATGGCGCGGGCGCTGGACGCCTGGATCGAGAAGAAGAAGTACGGCAAGCTGCTCGAACTCTGGGTGGCGGGCCTGGCGGTGGACTGGGCGAAGCTTCACCGGCCCCGCACGCGGCGCCTGGTCTCCCTGCCCACCTACCCCTTCCAACGCGAGCGCTACTGGCCGTCCCTGGACGAGGACCGGGCGCCGATGCAGGGCGCCGGGCAGTTGCACCCCCTGGTGCACACGAACACGTCCAGCCTGGCCGGGCAGCGGTTCAGCTCGGTGTTCACCGGGGACGAGTTCTTCCTGCGCGACCACCAGGTGCGCGGTGAACGGGTGCTCTCCGGGGCGGCGTGCCTGGAACTGGTGCGGGCAGCCGTGGCGGTGTCCCTGGACGGCGAGCCGCACGGGACGATCCGCCTCACCAACGTCGCCTGGACGCGGCCCGTCATCGTGGGAGAGCGGCCCCTGGCCGTGCACGTGAGCCTGCGTCCGGGTGCCGGGGACGACATCGGCTTCGAGATCTTCAGCCACCCCGACCAGGACCCCACCGCCCAGCCGGTGATCCACAGCGAGGGCGTGGTGCTCGTGCCTCCCGCGGCCGCGGGAGGCACCCCCCGGACCACTGTCGACCTGGCGGGCCTGCGGTCGGAGTGCCGGGATTCGGTGCTGGACGCCGATGAGGTGTACGGCGCCTTCGCGGCACACGGCATCGCCTACGGTCCGGGCCACAGAGGAATCCAGCGGCTGTGGGTGGGTGACGGCCAGGTCGTCGCCCGGCTGGTGCTGCCCGACACCGTCGGGGCGACACCGGACGGCTACGGCCTCCACCCGTCCTTGCTGGACTCGGCCGTGCAGGCCGCTCTGGGGGTCACCGCGGACGACGAGGGGACACCGCACCTGCCCTTCGCGGTCGACGAGGTGGAGATCACCGGTGACTGCGCGCGGTCCATGTGGGCGTGGGTGCGCTCCAGCACCGGCCGGCAGGAGGATTCCGCGGTCCGCCGTCTCGACATCGACCTGTGCGACGACGACGGGACGGTCGCTGTTCGGCTCAAGGGCCTGTCCTTGCGGGCCTACTCGGCCGGGAAGGACAGGAAGGCCGAGGATGTCGGGCTGTTCCTCGCCGCGCCGCACTGGGTCGGCGAGGAACACCAGGGCGGTGCGCGCGAGGGCGAGCCTGCCACGGTGACGGTGGTCGCCGGGCTGCCCGGGGTCGCGGAGGCGCTCGCATCGCGCGGAGGGACCCGGGTCGTCCGGATGGACTCCGACGCGTCGGGTGTGGACGGTCGGTTCTCGGACTACGCGTTGCAGGTCTTCGGCGTGGTGCGGCAGGTACTGGCCGAGCACGCGCACCACGACGTGTGCGTGCAGGTGGTGGTGCCCGCCGACGGGGAGTCGTCGGTGTGGTCGGGGCTGGCCGGTGTCGTGCGGACCGCGGGGTTGGAGAACCCGCGTGTCGCGGGCCAGGTCATCCTGGTGGAACCGTGGGAGGACCCGGAGCGGGTCGCTCCGTGGGTCGGGGCCGACCGCGCCGCGGCGGAGGACGCGGTGGTGCGGTACCGCGGTGGTGCCCGTGAGGTGCTGCGGTGGCGCGAGCTGCCCGGCGCCACCGCCGGCGGTGACGTGGCGGTGGCGTGGAAGGACGCCGGGGTGTACCTGATCACCGGTGGTGCCGGTGGGCTGGGCGTGCTGTTCGCCCGTGACATCGCCGCACGGGCGCCGGGCGCGCGGATCGTGCTCACCGGCCGCGGAGCCCTGGACGAGAGCCGGGGCGCGGTCATCGCCGAGCTGCGGTCGTCGGGTGCGGAAGCGACGTACGAGCAGGTCGACGTCACGGACCCGGCCCAGGTGGAGGCGCTGGTGCGCCGGATCCGCGACGCGTACGGCCGCCTGGACGGTGTTCTGCACAGTGCGGGTGTGATCCGGGACAGCTTCATCCTGAAGAAGACCGAAGCGGACTTCGGCGCCGTACTGGCGCCGAAGGTGGCGGGCCTGGTGAACCTGGACGAGGCGACGGCGGACGTCGGTCTCGACTTCCTCGTGCTCTTCTCCTCGGTCGCCGGTGTGTCGGGCAACGTGGGGCAGGCCGACTACGCGGCCGCGAACGCGTTCATGGACGCCTTCGCCGGACACCGCAACACCCTGGTGGCCAGGGGCGAACGGCAGGGCCGGACGCTGTCGGTGAACTGGCCGCTGTGGGCCGAGGGCGGCATGGGCGTCGACGCCGGAACCGAGCGGTCGATGCGCGAGAACTTCGGCATGGTCCCGCTGCGGACCCGGACCGGGATCAGCGCCCTGCACCGGGCGCTGACCACCGACGAGGACCAGGTCATGGTCCTCGAGGGCGACACCGAGCGCTTCGCGGCCCTCATCGGCGCCCCGGCGGACGGGCACGGGTCCGCCCCGGCCGGACCCGCCGCCGACGACCTGACCGCCGACGAGCGCGCCGACATCGAGCGCGCCGGCATCGAGTCCGCTGGCATCGAGTCCGCCGGCATCGAGCCCGACCTCACGGGGGAAGGCATCGAGCGCGCGGCGGTGGCGTACTTCACGAAGCTGCTGTCGTCGGTGATCAACCTGCCCGCCGCCCGGATCGACCCCGAGGCGTCGCTGGAGGACTACGGCATCGATTCCGTGATGACCATGGACCTCACCCGGGCCCTGGAGGAGGTCTTCGGGTCGCTGTCGAAGACCCTGCTCTTCGAGTACCAGAGCATCGAGGCCCTCGCCGGGCACTTCGTCACCGCCCACCCGGACAAGGTGCGCGCACTCGTCTCCACCGGGAGCAGCGGTGCACGGGCCGTCGCGGCGGGCGAGCGGACCACCCGCGAGACCGCGCCCAGGGAGGCGGGCACCCGGCGGGACCGCGGCAGGCGGCCGCGAGCCGAGCTGCCCGCGGCGGGCACGGCTCCGTCGGGGCCGGTCGACATCGCGATCATCGGCCTGGCGGGCCGCTACCCGCAGGCACAGGACGTCCACGAGTTCTGGCGGAACCTGGCTGACGGCAAGGACTGCGTCACCGAGATCCCCGTCGAGCGGTGGGAGCACGACCGCCACTTCGACGCCGACCGGCAGGCCGCGGGGAAGACGTACAGCAAGTGGGGCGGATTCGTCGACGACGCCTACGCCTTCGACCCGCTGTTCTTCAACATCTCTCCGCGGGAGGCGGAGATCATGGACCCGCAGGAACGGATGTTCCTCCAGTGCGTGTACGAGACCCTCGAAGACGCCGGGTACGTCCGCGAGTCCGTGAGGACCCGCACCGGCAACGTGCTGGACGGCCGGGTCGGGGTCTTCGTCGGCGTGATGTACGAGGAGTACCAGCTCTACGGCGCGCAGAGCCAGGCGCTCGGCGATCCCCTCGCGGTCAGCGGCAGTGCCGCCGCCATCGCGAACCGGGTGTCGTACTTCTGCAACTTCAACGGCCCGAGCATGAGCGTGGACACCATGTGCTCGTCGTCGCTGACGTCGATCCACCTGGCGTGCCGGAGCATCCAGTGGGGTGACTGCGACGTGGCGGTCGCGGGCGGGGTGAACCTGTCGCTGCACCCGAACAAGTACCTGCTGCTGAGCACGGGCAACTTCGTCTCCAGCTCCGGACGCTGCCAGAGCTTCGGCGCGGGCGGCGACGGCTACACCCCGGGCGAGGGGGTGGGCGCGGTCCTGCTGAAGCCGCTGGCGAAGGCCGTCGCGGACGGGGACCGGATCTACGGGGTGATCAAGGGCACGGCGCTCAACCACGGCGGGAAGACCAACGGTTACACCGTGCCGAACCCGCACGCCCAGGCCGGAACCATCGCCGACGCGCTGAAGACAGCGGGTGTCGGTGCCCGCGAGGTCGGCTACGTCGAGGCCCACGGCACGGGGACCGCGCTGGGCGACCCGATCGAGATCACCGGGTTGTCGAAGGCATTCCGTGAGCACACCCAGGACAACCAGTTCTGCGCCATCGGATCGGTGAAGAGCAACATCGGCCACGCGGAGAGCGCTGCCGGGATCGCCGGCCTCACGAAGGTCCTGCTCCAGATGCGGCACCGCAAGCTCGCCCCGTCCCTGCACGCGGAGACGCTGAACCCGAACATCGACTTCACCAGCACTCCGTTCAGCGTCCAACGCGAACTCGCCGACTGGCTGACGCCCGACCCGGCGACCCCGCGGATCGCCGGGATCTCCTCCTTCGGCGCGGGCGGTTCCAACGCCCACGTCATCGTCTCGGAGTACCTCCCCGCACCGGGGGAGCGCGCCCCCGCGGTCGCGGGCCCCGTCGTCGTCCCCCTGTCGGCGCGCACCGGGGACGAGCTGCGCGACGTGGTCCGCAACCTCGCCGCATGGCTGAGCCGTCCGGAGAACGCCCACCTCGACCTGGCGGACGTGGCGTACACGCTGCAGGTCGGACGTGAGCCGCTGGCGGAGCGCCTCGGCATCCTGGCCACCTCCGCACCGGACCTCGTCGACAAGCTCCACCACGTCCTCGCGGGCACCACCGCCGACGACGTCGTGCGCAGCAGGGCCAAGGACGAGAACACCGTCTCCGCGCTGTTCTCCCAGGACGCCGACCTCGACATCCTGATCGCGACCTGGGCCGAGAAGGGGAGGTACGACAAGCTGCTCGAACTGTGGGTCAACGACGTCCCCGTGGACTGGCACCGCCTCTACCCCGGCGGTGCGACACCGCGACGTGTCGCACTTCCCACCTACCCCTTCAGCCGCGAGCGCTACTTCCCGTTCGACAACCTGGGTGTGGACACCCGTGGGCCGCGCGTGCTGCACCCCTTGGTGCACGAGAACACCTCGGACCTGGCGGAGCAGCGGTTCACCTCGGTGTTCACCGGGCACGAGCCGTTCCTGCGCGACCACGTCGTCAACGGCGCGAAGCTCATGCCGGGCGCGGCCCTGCTGGAGATGGCCGTCGCCGCGACCTGCATCACCTGCCGGACCCAGGCCGAGCCGTCGGCGCCGGTGGCGCTGAAGAACGTCGTCCTGGCGCAGCCGCTGCACGTGAACGGCAAGCCGCGGGAAGTGCACATCGGCCTGCACCCGCAGGCCGACGGCGACATCGGGTTCCGGGTCTACAGCACTGCCGACGACGCGGAACCGGTCGTGCACAGCGAAGGCGCCGTCTACCTGGCGGAGGGCGCCGCGGAAACGGTGCTCGACCTCCATTCCCTCCGCGATGCCTGCGACCGCGCGGAACTCACCGCCGAGCAGTGCTACCAGGCGTACAGCGCCGCCGGCATCACCTACGGCCCCGCGCACCGGGGCGTCCGGCACATCTGGGTCGGGCAGGACCAGGCGCTGGCCCACCTCGTGCTGCCCGCTGCGGCCCACGGCACGCAGGGCGACTACACGGTGCACCCGAGTCTCGTCGACGCGGCGCTGCAGGCGTCCATCGGCGTGATCGGCAGCCTGGGGGCGCAGCGGGAAGACGCTCCGCTCGTGCCCTTCGCGATCGACGACGTCCTCGTCCTCGACAGCAGCACGGCCGCCATGTGGGCGCTGGTCCGCCCACGTGCGGAACAGCCGGGCGACGCGCTCCACAAGGTCGACGTGGACCTGGCCGACGACCAGGGCCGCGTGCGCGTCCGGATCGGTGGCCTGTCCTTCCGTACCCTCGACGGGCCGTCGGGGCACGGGGAACCGGTCGAGCGCACGAAGGAGCCGACCGACGTCCGGGCGCTGCTGCACCCGGAATGGCAGGCGCGTCCCGTGACGAACACGCTGTCGGAGGACGACGACGTGCGGCGCACCGTGCTTCTCGTCGAGATGCCGGAGGCGGCGGCGTTGCTGTCCGAGCACGACAACGCCGTCGTGCTGACCTCCGGGGACAAGGAACTCGACCGGCAGTACACCGCGTACGGGCTGCAGGCCCTCGAACACGTGCGTTCCGTGCTGCGCGGCGCGTCCGCGGGCCGGGCCGGCATCCAGTTGGTCATCGGCCAGGGCCCCGCATCCGGTCCGCTGTCCGGACTCGTCGGACTGCTGCGCACGGCCACGATGGAGAACCCCAACGTCTCGACGCAGGTCATCCTCCTGGAGGAGACGGACACGCCCGAGACCGCGGCCCGGCGGGTGCGGGAGAACCGTGCGCACCCCGACGACACGATCGTGCGGTACGTCGACGCGCGGCGCGAGGTGCCCGCCTGGATCGAGGACGGCGCCGGCACCGCCGACGTCCCCCCGGTTCCGTGGCGGGAGAACGGCGTCTACCTCCTGACCGGTGGGACGGGAGCGCTGGGCCTGGTCTTCGCGCGGGAGATCGCGACGCGGACGCGCAGCGCCACGCTGGTGCTGACCGGGCGTTCCCCGGTGGGCCCGCGGGTGCGGGAAGCGCTGCGGGAGCTGGAATCCCACGGTGCGGCGGCGCACTACCGGCAGGTCGACGTCGCGAACGAGGCCGAGGTCGACGCCCTGGTGGACACCCTGGTGGCAGAACACGGCCGGATCGACGGCGTCATCCACGCCGCCGGGGTGACGCGGGACGGCTTCATCCTGACCAAGCAGGCCAAGGACTTCGCGGACGTCCTGGCCCCGAAGGTGTCCGGGGTGGTGAACCTGGACAGGGCGACGTCCACGCTGCCGCTGGACTTCTTCGTGACGTTCTCGTCCACGACCGGGGCGTTCGGCAACGCCGGCCAGGCCGACTACGCGGCGGCGAACGCCTTCATGGACGCCTACGCCTGGCACCGCCAGGACCTCGTGGCCCGGGGGGAACGCTCCGGGCACAGCCTGTCCGTCAACTGGCCGTTGTGGGAGGACGGGGGAATGGGCGTGTCACCGGAAGTACGGTCGATGCTGCGCTCGCGCTACGGCGTCGTCCCCCTCGACACGGCGACCGGGGTTTCGGCCTTCCACCGCGTCCTCGCCTCGACGCACAGCCAGGTCATGGTCGCTTCTGGACCGGGCCGCGCGGGAGCCGGGGACACCGGCTCATCCGCTTCGTACCAGAGTTCCCCTTTCTCCTCTGATGCCGGGACGAATCAGTGACGCACAACGACCCCAACTCCCTCGAAGCCAAGGCGACGGCGTTCTTCACGCGTGTCCTCTCCGAGGTCATCAAGCTCCCGGCCGACCGCATCGACGCCCGTGCGGCGTTCGACAGCCTGGGGCTGGACTCGGTGATGATGATGAAGATGACGGACGAGCTGGAAGCCGTCTTCGGGTCGCTGCCGAAGACCCTGTTCTTCGAGTTCGGCGACATCCGTGCGCTCACCGGCCACTTCCTCGCCGCGCACGGGCCCGAGCTGGCCCGGTACCTGGGCGCGGAGCCCGGCAGCGGGCAGCCGGGTGCCCCCGCCGACCCCGCCCCGGCGCCCACCCGGGGCAGGGACGTCGCACCGGGGCGGGCCGCCTTCGCGCGCAAGCCGCTCAGGACGGGCAGGTGGTCGACGCGGTTCGACGAGCCGCGGGCGCTCCCGGCCACACCCCCGCCGGCGCCGCAGAGCCCGACGACGGGACTCGACATCGCGATCATCGGGCTGGCCGGGCGCTACCCGAAGGCCCGCACGCTCGACGAGTTCTGGGAGAACCTGGCCGCGGGCCGCGACTGCGTGACCGAGATCCCGGCCGACCGCTGGGACCAGAGCGTGTACTACGACGCCGACAAGGAAGCGCCCGGCAAGACCTACAGCAAGTGGGGCGGATTCGTCGACGGCGTCGACGAGTTCGACTCCCTGTTCTTCCGCATCTCGCCGCCCGAGGCGAAGCTGATGGACCCGCAGGAGCGGTTGTTCCTCCAGTGTGCCTACGAGGCCGTCGAGGACGCGGGCTACACCCCCGAACGGCTGAACACCCCGCTCGGCGACGGGACCCGGACGCGCGTCGGCGTCTACGCCGGTGTGATGTACGAGGAGTACCAGCTCTACGGCGCGCAGGAGCAGGTCCTGGGCAACTCCGTGGCGCTGTCCGGCAATCCCTCGGCCGTCGCCAACCGGGTGTCGTACTTCTTCGACTTCCACGGTCCGAGCATGAGCGTCGACACGATGTGCTCGTCGTCGTTCACCGCCATCCACCTCGCGTGCCAGAGCATCGAGTCCGGCGCGTGCGACGTCGCGCTCGCGGGAGGGGTGAACCTGTCGGTCCACCCCAACAAGTACCTGATGCTCGGGCAGGGCAAGTTCGTGTCGAGCAAGGGCCGGTGCGAGAGCTTCGGCAAGGGCGGCGACGGCTACGTCCCCGGCGAGGGCATCGGCGCCGTCCTGCTCAAGCCGCTGGCCCAGGCCGTGCGCGACGGGGATCGCATCCACGGGGTCATCAAGGGGATCGCGGTCAACCACGGGGGCCGGACGAACGGGTACTCCGTTCCCAGCCCGCAGGCACAGGCCCGGTCCGTCTCCGACGCCTGGCGGCAGGCGGGGGTCGACCCGCGCGCGCTGAGCTACATCGAGGCGCACGGCACGGGGACCTCGCTCGGCGACCCCGTCGAGATCGCCGGGCTCACGCGAGCGTTCCGGGAGCACACCCAGGACAACCAGTTCTGCGCGATCGGTTCGGTGAAGAGCAACATCGGCCACGCGGAGAGCGCCGCGGGCATCTCCGGTCTGACCAAGGTGCTGCTGCAGATGAAGCACGGGCAGCTGGTGCCGTCGCTGCACTCCGCGGAGCTGAACCCGCACATCGACTTCGGGAGCAGCCCCTTCTCCGTGCAGCAGACGTTGGCCGAGTGGAAGCGGCCCGCGCTGACGGTCGACGGGGCGGAGCGGGAGTTCCCCCGTATCGCGGGGATCTCGTCGTTCGGGGCGGGCGGTTCCAACGCGCACCTGGTCGTCGAGGAGTACCGGGCGGAGCCGCCCGCCGCCCGTACGGACGGGACACCTGTGGCGGTCGTGCTCTCCGCACGCAGCGTCGAGAGGCTGCGGGCGAAGGCCGCCGACCTGGCCGACTGGATCGAGACGAAGAAGCTCTCCGCAGCCGACCTGCCCTCGCTCGCCCACACCTCGCAGGTCGGCCGGGAGGCCATGCGGGAGCGGCTCGGCATCGTCACGGACTCCATGACCGACCTGCTCTCCCGACTCAGGGACTTCGTCGCGGGGGCGGAGGACGGCCTCGCGCGCGGCCAGGCGGTCCAGGGCTCCGAGAGCCGTTTCGACGCCGCGGCATCCGGCGACCCCGCCGAGTTGGTGGACCTGTGGGTGCGGGGTGCCGCCGTCGACTGGTCCGTGCTCCACGGCGACGGGACGCCGCCGCGCATCGCCCTGCCGACCTACCCGTTCGCCAGGGAACGTCACTGGATCGACACCTCCGCCACGGCCCGTGCCGTGCGGCAGGACACCCCAGGGGCCCTCGTGTTCGAGGAGTTCTGGGAGCCCGTGGGCGCTCCGGTCCGGCAGCACGCCGGACCGAGGACCCTGGTGTGCCTGTGCTCCGACCCCGCGAACCAGGCGGAGCTGGAGCGAGCCGCCGGCGAGACCGATCCCGAGGCGACGCTCGTCTTCGTCTCGCGGACACCGGCCTCGGGCGATGTCGCGCGACGCCGCTGGGCGGTGGACGCGGGGGAGCAGACCGACTGGATCCGCGTCTTCGCGGAGATCCGCGAACGGTTCGGCCCCGTGGACGCTGTACTGAACCTGTGGCCGGTCGAGGAGGGGGCAGGACCGCGGTCCTCCACCGACACCGTCCACCTGCTGCAGGCTGTGGCGACGACGAAGCCGGGCGTCCGGCACGTCCTGCAGGCGGGCGAGTTCCGCGACGGGATCGAGCGCGCCTACGCCGAGTCGTGGATGGGGTTCGAACGCTCCCTCGGCCAGGTCCTGCCCGGCGTGGCGTTCGTCGCGGTGATCGAGGACGCCCGGGGCACGCGTGCCCGGACGACCATGACCGATTGGTTCGCGCGCCTGAGCGCCGAACTCGCCGGGCCCACGAGCACCCTGTACCGCGACGGGACGCGCCACGTGAGCCGGGTCCGCCCGGCCACCGCCGGCGCCGGGAAGGACCTGCTGAAGCAGGGCGGCACCTACCTGATCACCGGTGGCCTGGGGGCGCTGGGGCTGCTGTTCGCCGAGCACCTCGCCCGGACCCGGTCGGCACGGCTGGTGCTGACCGGCCGGTCGCCCCTCGACGCGGACCGGGCGCGGCGGATCGCCCGGCTCGGGTCACTGGGCGGTGAGGCCCACTACGAGCAGGCGGACGTCACCGACCGGCGGGCCATGCGGGAGGTCGTCCGGTCGGCACACGAGCGCTTCGGCGGGATCGACGGCGTCATCCACGCCGCCGGTGTCCCCGGCACGGGCAGCGTGCTCGCCGACGACGCCCGCGCCTTCCAGGGCCTGCTCGCCGCCAAGGTGGACGGCACGCTCGTGCTCGACGAGGTCCTCGCGGACGAGCCCCTCGACTTCGTCTGCTACTTCTCGTCGTCCTCCGCGCTGCTCGGGGACTTCGGCGGCTGCGACTACGCCGTCGGCAACCGGTTCCAGACGCTGCACGCCCACCACCGCGACGAGCTCGTCCGCCAGGGAACCCGCTCGGGCGCGACCGTCGCCATCAACTGGCCGCTGTGGCGCGACGGCGAGATGGGCTTCGACGACGTGCGGGCCACCGAGCTGTACCTCACCTCCAGCGGCCAGCGCCTGCTGGAGAACGCCGAGGGCATCCGGCTCTTCGAGCAGCTCATCGGCCAGGGCGTGCCGCAAGGGCTCGTCATGGCGGGCGAACCGCAGCGCTTGCGCCGCCTGCTCGGGATCGATGCGGCGTCCGCAGTGCCTGCCGCGTCCGCGGAGCCCGAGCAGCCGAGCACGCAGGTCGCCGCCACCGGTGCTCCGGTCGCCGGCCCGGGCCACGAGCACCTCGCCGCCCGTGTCCTGTCCGACCTCGAGACGCTGATCGCCGAGACCGTCCGGGTGCCCCGCGACCAGATCCACGCCGACGAGAACCTCGCCCAGCTCGGGTTCGACTCGATCACCTTGGTCCGGCTCGCGAACGCGATGACCACGCACTTCGGCGTCGACGTCGTCCCCTCGGTGTTCTTCTCCCACCCCACCCCGGAGAGGCTGGTGGCGCACCTGGTGTCCGAACACACCGACCACCTCCGGCACCGCTACCCGGCGGAGCCCACGGCCCCGGCCGCACCGGCCGCGGCCGGCCACCGGCCCCAGGCCGCGGCCCCGGCTCCGGCCGCGACCCCGGCACCGACGGGCCCGGAGTCGGGACCGGAACCCATCGCCGTCATCGGCATGACCGGCCGGTTCCCGGCTGCCCGGTCGGTGGACGAGTTCTGGCGGATCCTCGCGGACGGGCGCGACGTGCTCTCGGCCGTCCCCGAGGACCGGCGCCCCGACTGGAGCGACCCGCAGGCCCCGGCCCCCGCGACGGCGCGCTGCGGCTTCGTCCCCGGGATCGGCGAGTTCGACCCGACCTTCTTCGAGATATCGCCGCGCGAGGCGCGCACGATGGACCCGCGGCAGCGCCTGCTGCTGCAGGAGGCGTGGCACGTCCTGGAGGGCGCGGGCTACGGCGAGCGGAAGCTGCGTGACGAGCGGATCGGCATGTTCGTCGGCGCGGAGCAGGGCGACTACCTGCACCTGGGCGGGGGCGAGGGCACCCTGACGGGGCACCACGAGGCGATCCTGGCCTCCCGGCTGGGCTACCTGCTCGACTTCGCCGGACCGGTGCTCGCCGTCAACACCGCCTGCTCCTCAGGCCTGGTCGCGGCCCACCAGGCCTGCACCAGCCTGCGCAACGGCGAGTGCGACGCCGCCATCGTCGCCGGGGTCAACCTGGCGGCGAGCTCCCGTGTGTTCGCCGAGACGAGCAAGGCGGGAATGCTCTCCGCGAGCGGTGCCTGCTTCGCGTTCGACCGGCGCGCGGACGGCATGGTGCTGGGCGAGGCCATCACCGTCGTGATGTTCAAGCGCCTGGCGCAGGCGGAGGCCGACGGCGACGACATCCTCGCCGTGATCCGCGGTAGCGGCATCAACTACGACGGCCGGACGAACGGCATCACCGCGCCGAACGGCGCGGCGCAGGCGCGCCTGTACCGCGCCGTCTACGAGCGGCACGGGATCGAGCCCGAGCACATCGGCCATGTCGTCGCCCACGGCACCGGCACCCGGCTCGGCGACCCGGTCGAGGTCAACGCGCTGAACGAGGTGTTCTCCGAGCACACGGACAGGACCGGGTTCTGCGCGCTCACCTCCGTCAAGCCCAACGTCGGGCACACGCTGGCCGCCTCCGGCATCGTCAGCCTGATCGCGCTCGTCCAGTCGCTGCGCCACGGCGTCATCCCGCCGAGCCTGCACTGCGAGCAGGACAGCGACTACATCGCCTGGCAGCGGAGCCCGTTCTACGTCAACAAGACCCTGAAGGCGTGGCCGGAGAACCCGACCGGGACGCGGCTCGGGGCCGTGAGTTCGTTCGGCATGAGCGGCACCAACGTCCACATGGTCGTGGAGAGCTACCGGGCCCGTGCACGCGTGGCGCGGCCCACCGACGCCCCCGCCCGCCTGCTGGCCCTGTCCGCGAAGACCGAAGGGGCGCTGCGCGACCGCATCCGTGACCTGCGCGAGGCGCTGCGGACCGCGGACCGTGACGTCGTCTCCCTCACCGACGTGAGCCACACCCTGCTGGAGCGCAGGCAGCACTTCGATCACCGTTGTGCGCTTGTCGTCGGTGACCTCGACGAGGCCGTCTCCGTGCTGGGCGCCGCCGAGCGGGGCGAGCAGCACGCCGGGGTCCGCTTCGGCGGGGTGCCGAGCGACCGCCGGGACCGGCCGCGGGAAGCCGACGGCGAGGCGCTGTTCGCGAGGCTCGCCGCGGCGGGCACCGACGGGCACCGTGATGTGCTCCTGGGGCTGGCAGACCTCTACTGCCGGGGCGCGGCCCCCGACTGGCGGGTGCTGTTCGCCGACGACGATCCGCAGCTGGTGGCCGTTCCCGGCTACCCCTTCTCGCGCAAGGTGTATTGGGTGAACCGGGAGAACCCCGTGGTGAAGCGGTCGGTGTCCGACGAGGCCGTGCCGTCCGGCGCCGCGGCAGCGCAACCGGCACACGAGGAGCCGGTGGGTCCCGTCGCCGGACGCCGTCGGGTCACGCTGCGGAACCCGGCCGAGGTGATGACCGTGTCGACGCCGGCGGCCGCCAAGCCGAGGAACGTGCGGCTGGCCGACCTGGGGGAGCGGTCCGCCGCTCCGGCGGGCCCGGCCTCCGCGGCCCTGCCGCCCGCCGCGCCGGTGACAGCGCCGGTGGCAGCGCCGGTGGCAGCGCCCGAGCCTGCCGCGGCCCGGGCGGACGCGGTCCCGGTGAAGGCTCTGGGCGAGCTGCGGCAGGAGCTGAGGAGCGGCCTCGCCGACGTCCTGCAGATGCCGGAGGGCGACATCGACCCCGGCCGTAACTTCATGGATCTGGGCCTGGACTCCATCCTCGGGGTGGAGTGGGTCAAGGCCATCAACAAGAGGTACGCGACGAAGCTCACCGCCACGAAGCTCTACGACCACCCGTCGGTGCGCGAACTCGCGGACTTCGTCCGGGGCGAACTGGCCGCGTCTGCACCCGCGAAGGCCGCACCCGCCAAGGCCGCACCCGCCCGGCCGGTACCCGTGGAGGCCGTGCCCGCTCCGACGGTGGAGCCTGTCGCGGCCCCGGCACCGGACCGTCCCCGGGTCTCGAAGGCCGTGCTGCTGGAAGGAGTGCGCACCAGCCTCGCCGACGTGCTGTTCCTCGCCCCTGAGGACATCGCCGCCGATCGCAACTTCGTCGAACTCGGCATGGACTCCATCGTCGGCGTGGAGTGGGTGAAGATCCTCAACAAGAACTACGGGACGTCGCTCGCGGCGACTCAGCTGTACGACCACCCCACGGTGCGCAGGCTCACCGACTTCCTGGTGACGCTGGTGGAGACGGCCGCCGTGTCCGCGGCGGCCACGCCGAGCGAGGTCACCGAGCCGGTCGCGCACATCGCGCCGGTCGCGCACATCGCGCCGGTGGTGGGCATCGCGCCGGTGGTGGACGCGCCGGTGGTGGACGAACCGGCGCCCGCCACCCGGGCCGGCGACAAGGTGGCCGTGGTCGGGATGTCCGGGCGCTACCCCGACGCGGCGGACCTCCACGCCTACTGGGACAACCTCCGCAGCGGCCGCGACTGCGTGACCGAGGTCCCGCCGTCGCGCTGGGACGTCTCGCGGTACTACGACCCCCGGCCCGGCCAGGAGGGCAAGACGTACTCCAAGTGGATGGGGTACCTGGCGGACGCCGACCACTTCGACCCGCTGTTCTTCAACATCTCCCCGCTGGAGGCCGAAGGGATCGACCCGCAGCACCGGCTGTTCCTCCAGGAGGCCTACCGGGCGTTCGAGGACGCGGGGTACGACCCGCAGTCCCTCGGCTCCCAGAAGTGCGGCGTCTACCTGGGCATCAGCGGCAGCGAGTACAGCTTCCTGGTGTTCGGGGGCGACGGGGTGTCCGCGTCCGCGACGAGCAGCAGCAACGCCATCGCCGCCTCGCGCATCGCCTACTTCCTCAACCTCAAGGGCCCGGCCGTCGCCGTCGACACGGCCTGCTCGTCCTCGCTGGTCGCGCTGCACCTCGCCCGGCAGGCGCTGCTGAGCGGTGAGATCGACATGGCGCTCGTCGGCGGTGTCTCGCTGTACCTGCTCCCCGACACCTACGTCGGCATGTGCCAGGCGGGGATGCTCTCCCCGGAGGGGCGGTGCAGGTCGTTCGACAACGGCGCCGACGGGTTCGTGCCGGGTGAGGGGGTCGGTGCCCTGGTGCTCAAGCGCCTCAGCGACGCCGAGGCCGACCGCGATCACGTCCACGGTGTCGTCGCGGCGTCCGGCATCAACCAGGACGGCAGGACGAACGGGATCACGGCGCCGAGCGCCGCCAGTCAGACCGAACTCGTCCGCACGGTCTACGACCGCCACGGCATCGACCCGGCGACCATCGACTACGTCGAAATGCACGGCACGGGCACGAAACTGGGCGACCCGATCGAGCTTTCCGCACTGGGCACCGTGTACGGCGAGTCGGGGGTCCCCGCGCGGTCCTGCGCCATCGGGTCGGTGAAGAGCAACATCGGGCACCCGTCCGAGGCCGCCGGGGTCGCGGGCGTGCACAAGGTGCTGCTGAGCATGCGCCACGGCACGCTGGCGCCGTCCCTCAACTTCGACTCGCCCAACGAGCACTTCGACTTCGAGAACTCGCCCTTCCGCGTCGTCACGGCCCCCGAGCCGTGGCAGACGCCGTCCGGTGCCCGGCCGCGGCGCGCCGCCGTCAGCTCGTTCGGGTTCAGCGGGACCAACGCCCATGTCGTACTGGAGGAGTACCGCACCGGGGCGAGCGGCTCCCCGGCCGCGTCCGGGCCCGTCGTCATCGCCCTGTCCGCCAGGACCGGGGAACAGTTGGACGACCTGGCCGAGAACCTGCTCGCGTTCGTCGAGGACGAGCCCCGGCCCGACCTGGCGCGCCTGGCGCACACGCTCCAGGTGGGCCGGGAGGCGATGGAGGAGCGACTGGCGTTCGTGGCGGGCTCCCCGACGGAGGTCGTGCGTGGGCTCAGGGCGCATCTGGACCGGGCGGCCGACGGCGGGCTCGTGCGCGGACGGGTGACGCCGGACCAGTCGGCCCGCCAGGAGGACGACGAGCAGCAGCAGGCGCTCGTGCGGACGTGGACCGCGGACAAGGACCTCCGGCGGCTCGCGGAGGCGTGGGTCGACGGCTGCGCCGTCGACTGGCCCGCGCTCCACGCGGGCCCCGCGCCGCTGCGCCTGCCGTTGCCGACGTACCCCTTCGCCAAGGAGCGGTACTGGGTCGAGCCGAAGCCGCGTGCGACGAGCACGTCGACCGCGGTGCTGCATCCGCTGGTGCACCGCAACACGTCCGGGTTCGCGGCGCAGCGCTACACCTCGACGTTCACCGGCGAGGAGGAGTTCCTCGCCGGCCACCGCGTGGGCGGCCGGAAGGTCCTGCCGGGCGCGGCCTACCTGGAGCTGGCGTTGGCGGCCGTGGCCGACGCCTCGGGAGCGACGCCGCCCACGGGGCTGGCGCTGACCGGCGTGGTCTGGTCCCGGCCCTTCCAGGTGGACGACCGTCCTCGCGATCTGCACATCACCCTGCGCCGGGACGACGCGCGGACCACGCACTTCGAGGTCTCCGCACCGGTGTCGGACGCCGACGGCGAGGCGACGGCACCGGTCGTCCACAGCGAGGGCTCGGTCGTCCCGCTCGCGGAAGACACGGTGGACCACATCGACCTCGCCCGGCTCCGCGGCGAGTGCGGCGCCCGTGAGCTGGACGCCGCGCAGGTCTACGCCGCGTTCGAGGCCGCGGGCATCGAGTACGGCGACTCGTTCCGCTGCATCGAACGCGTCTTCGTCGGCGACGGCCAGGCACTGGCACGTCTCGCGCTGCCCGCCGCCGTGCCGCGGATCCCGGACGGCTACCTGCTGTACCCGGGGCTCACGGACGCAGCCCTGCAGGCCGCCCTGGGAGTGCTGTGGAACACCGAGGGAACCTCGGGTCCCCTGCTGCCGTTCGCCGTGGAACGCGTCGAGCTGCTCGGTGCCCTGGAGCCCACCATGTGGGTCCGGGTCCGCGAGGACGCGGACGGGCGGTCCGACGGGTCTGTTCGCCGCCTGGATCTCGACATCTGCGACGACACGGGTCGCGTCCGCGTGCGGGTGAAGGGCTTCACGGTGCGGGCCGCGGTCGGCGGCGCGGCGGAGGAGCCGGGCGTCCTGCTGTTCCCGCGCTGGCAGAAGCACGAGCTGCCGGAACCCACGCGGAACACGGGTGGTCCGCACCACACGCTGGTCTGCGTGGAGCAGGGGGCCCTCGCGGACGCGATGGCCTCGGACCCCACGTGCGAGGTGCTGGTCCTCACCTCGCGGGCGACCACGGCTGACGGCCGTTACGCCGACTACGCGCTGCAGGTCTTCGAGAAGACGAAGACGATCCTGCGCGACAGGCCGCGGGCCGAGACGCTCGTGCAGCTCGTGGTGCCGGACCGGCCGGAAGCGGCGGCCCTGTCCGGCCTGGGCGCGTTGGTGTGGAGCGCACGCCAGGAGAACCCGGGGATCTCGGGGCAGGTCGTCATCGTGGACGACCACGACGACGTGGCCGCCCTGCGGGCACACCTCGCGGCCGAACGGCTGTGCCCCGAGGACGCGACGGTCCGGTACCGGGACGGGCGACGCGAAGTGGTCGTGTGGGACGAGGAACGCGCGGCGGACCGGCCCCGTTCCCCGTGGCGGACCGGAGGCGTCTACCTGATCACCGGTGGCCTCGGTGGCCTCGGGCGCATCTTCGCCGAGGAGATCGCCGGGCAGGTCGACGACGTCACCCTCGTGCTGACCGGTCGCTCTCCCGAGACCGAGCAGTCGCGCCGGTTCCTGGCGGCGCTGCGGGCGTCGGGGGCGCGGGTGTCCTACACGCGGCTCGACGTCACCGATCGGGCCGGCGTCGAGGCCCTGGTCGCCGCCACCCTGCGGGACGCGGGGCGCCTCGACGGCATCATCCACAGTGCCGGGGTGAGGGAGGACAACTTCATCCTCAAGAAGTCCGGCGAGGAGTTCACCCGCGTCCTGCCGCCCAAGGTGAGCGGCACGGTCAACCTGGACGAGGCGACCCGGGAGGTGGACCTCGACTTCTTCGTGATGTTCTCCTCCGGCGCCGCCGTGACCGGCAACATGGGCCAGGCCGACTACGCGACGGCGAACGCGTTCATGGACACCTACGCCGAGTACCGGCAGCATCTGGTGGCCCTCGGCGCGCGTCGCGGCCGCACGGTGTCCATCAACTGGTCGCTGTGGGCCGACGGCGGGATGCGTCCCGACGCCACCAGCGAGGAGATTCTCCGCGAGCGCTTCGGGATCACCCCGCTGCGCCGCGACGCGGGGCTCGAAGCCTTCGCGCGATGCCTGCGGACGAGCCACCACCAAGTGCTCGTCGTCGCGGGGGACGTGGCGGCCTTCCGAAGCGCCCTCAAGGCACAGCACCCGAGCGAGGACAAACGACCTATGAGCGCCGAGAGCAGGACGGCAACACCGACGCCGCAGGAGAACGACCTGGAACCGGCCGCGGTGAACTACATCAAGTCGCTGCTCGCGACGGCCCTGAAGGTGCCGTGGCAGCGCATCGAGGCCGACCTCCCGATGGAGCGCTACGGCATCGACTCCGTGATGGCGCTGACCATGACCGCCAGGCTGGAGGAGGTCTTCGGGCGCCTGCCGAAGACGCTCTTCTTCGAGTACCAGAACATCACGGCCCTGGCCGGGTACTTCCTCGCCGTGCACGAGGCCCGCTTGCGGGAGCTGCTGGGGGCCGACGCCACCACGGCCGCGACCGGGACGCCGGTACCCGAGCCGGGACCGCGGACGGCGGTCACCACGGCGCCCGCGGTCGCTTCGCCCGCGGCCGCTCCGGCGCCGGTCGGGTCGGCGGCGGTCGTGCCGCCCGCCGCCGACATCGCGATCATCGGGCTGGGCGGGCGCTACCCGCAGGCCGGCAACCTGCGCGAGTTCTGGCGCAACCTGTCCGAGGGCAGGGACAGCATCGTCGAGGTCCCCCGCGACCGTTGGGACCACAGCCTCTACCACGACACGGACGGCTCGAAGCCGGGCACGACGTACTGCAAGTGGGGCGGGTTCCTCGACGACATCGACCGGTTCGACCCCCAGTTCTTCAACATCTCGCCCCGCGAGGCGGAGGTGGTCGACCCCCAGGAGCGCCTGTTCCTGGAGTGCGTCTACGAGACGCTGCAGGACGCCGGGTACACGCGGCAGGCCCTGCGCGAGCACCGCTCGAACGGCGTCGACGGCAACGTCGGCCTGTTCGTGGGCGTGATGTACGACGAGTACCAGCTCTACGGGGTCGGCGGGCAGGGGCCGGACGCCGCCCAGGTGATACCGGGCAACTCGGCCTCGATCGCCAACCGCGTCTCGTACTTCTGCGACTGGCACGGGCCGAGCGTCGCGGTGAAGACGATGTGCTCGTCGTCGCTGACGGCACTGCACCTGGCGTGCCAGAGCCTGCGGCTCGGCGACTGCGAGGTGGCGGTCGCAGGTGGTGTCAACCTGTCGCTGCACCCCGCCAAGTACGTGCTGCTCGGGCAGACCGGGTTCGCGTCGAGCAGGGGGATGTGCGAGAGCTTCGGCAGCGGCGGTGACGGCTACGTGCCGGGAGAGGGCGTGGGCGCCGTGTTGCTCAAGCCGCTCGACCGGGCCATCGCCGACAACGACCGGATCTACGGTGTCATCAAGTCCACCGCGGTCAACCACGGGGGCAGGACCAACGGCTACACGGTCCCCAACCCCAACGCCCAGGCCGCCGCGATCGCGTCCGCCCTGGACAAGGCGGGTGTCGACGCCCGCACGGTGAGCTACGTCGAGGCGCACGGCACCGGGACCGAACTCGGCGACCCCATCGAGATCGCGGGCCTGACCAAGGCGTTCTCACGGGACACCGACGACCGCCAGTTCTGCGCGATCGGCTCGGTGAAGAGCAACATCGGGCACTGCGAGAGCGCGGCGGGAATCTCCGCGCTGACCAAGGTCCTGCTGCAGCTCCAGCACCGCAGGCTGGTGCCGTCGCTGCACGCGGAGGTGCTCAACCCGCACATCGACTTCGCCGAAACGCCCTTCCGGGTGCAGCGCGAGTCCGCGGAGTGGAAGCGGCCGACGGTCACCACGGCCGACGGCGAGGCGCGGGAGTACCCGCGCATCGCGGGCATCTCGTCGTTCGGCGCGGGCGGCTCGAACGCGCACGTCATCGTGTCGGAGTACGTCCCGGCGGACACGACCGCCCCGGAACCGGTGGCGGACCCGCTGTCGTCCGTCGTGGTCGTGTCCGCAAGGACCGCCGAACAGCTGCGGGAGTACGCCCAGCGGCTGCTCGACTGGGCGGAGGAGGAACGGATCACCGACGCCGACCTGCCCGACATCGCGTTCACGTTGCAGGCGGGGCGTGAGCACATGGACGAGCGGCTGGCGTTCCTCGCCGGGTCCGTGCCGGAGTTCCTCGCCGGGCTGCGCGCCCACGTCGAGGGCGGCGAGGCCGCCGGGTTGTACCGGGGCAAGGCCCAGCGCTCGACGGCCGCCGTGTCGTCGCTGTTCGAGGACGAGGACCTGACCGGTGTCGTCGACGCCTGGCTCCGCAAGCGCAAGCTCGGCAAGCTCCTGGAGCTGTGGGTCAGCGGGCTGAGCCTCGACTGGCGCAGCTGCTACACGACCCTGCCGCGCCGCGTCGCGCTGCCGACCTACCCCTTCGCACGCAAGCGGTCCTGGGCCCCGGGGAGCACCCGTCCGGAGAGCACGGTGGAGACCCCGCCGCGTGCGGTGCAGAAGCCTTCCGCGGTGGCGAAGTCTTCTGCGGTGGCGAAGTCTTCTGCGGTAGCGGAGGAAGCACCGAAGGAGAAGGCGGCCGAGCCGGCCCGCACCTCGCCGTCGGTCGGCGCGGCCGTGACGTCGAAGCCACGGGGCATCGGCCTCGCACCGCTCAGCAGTGCGGTGCGGACCCCCAAGACGGTCGAGGTGCAAGCGCCCGCGCGGCGTTCCGTGCCGTCCGTGACCCTCACCGCCGCGGACGCGGTCCCCGAAAGGACCACCGAACGCGCCCCGGCCCGACCGGTGGCTCCGGTCGCGGGCCCGGACGAGGAGACGCTCGTCGCGGAGCTGACCACGCTCCTCGCCCAGGCCCTGTACCTGGACGAGGAGGAGGTCGACCCGGAGGCGAACTTCACCGACCTCGGCCTGGACTCCATCGTCGGCGTGGAGTGGATCAAGGCCATCAACAAGCAGTACGGTGTTGCCCTGCAGGCCACCAAGCTCTACGACACACCCACCGTCACCGGGCTGGCCGCCCACCTCAAGGCCTTGCTGCCCACCGCTCAGGAGCGGCCGCAGGTCCGGGTCGAGCCGCCCGCGGACACGACGGCGGACGACGACGTCGAGGAGCCGGTCGCGGTCGTCGACGAGGGGGAACCCGTCCTCGATGAGGACCAGGTGCAGGCCGAACTCCTGGACAGTCTCGCCGACGCCCTGTACCTGTCGGTGGACGAGCTGGACCTGGACCGCAACTTCACCGAATTCGGGCTGGATTCGATCGTCGGCGTGGAGTGGATCAAGGCGATCAACAAGCGGTACGGCATTGCCCTGCAGGCCACCAAGCTCTACGACCACCCGTCCGTCCAGGAACTCGCCGCCCGCGTCGTCGCGGAGGCCGGAAAGACGGGTGCCCCCGGGCAGCCCCGCGGGCTGACGACCCCTGTCGCCGCCCCCGCTCAGGCCCCCGTGCCCGTTCAGGCTCCGGTGCCCGTTCAGGCTCCCGCCCCCGCTCAGGCCCCCGTGCGTGAGCCGGCCCCCGTGCCCGCTCAGGCCCCCGTGCGCGAGTTGGTGGTGGAGCCGGAACCCGTGGTGGCCCCGGCGGCGGCGCGGACCCGCTCCGCCGCCCCTGCTGACGCGATCGCCGTCGTGGGCATGGCGGGCAAGTACCCGCTCGCCGACAACCTGGACGACTACTGGGACAACCTGGCGAACGGGCGCGACTGCGTTCGGGAGATCCCGGAATCCCGGTGGGACGTCGCCCAGTACTACGACCCGCGGCCGAACCAGCCCGGCAAGGTCTACTGCAAGTGGATGGGGCTGCTCGACGACGTCGACGTCTTCGACCCGCTGTTCTTCGGCATCCCGCCGGCGGAGGCCGAGGCGATGGACCCGCAGCAGCGCCTCTTCCTGCAGGAGGCGTACCACGCGTTCGAGGACGCGGGGTACGACGTCCAGGCGCTGAGCGGGCAGAAGTGCGGCGTCTACCTGGGGATCATGAGCAACGAGTACGGCGCGCTCATGCGGGAGCAGGGCGGCGACGCGAGTTCGGCCACCAGCAACAGCAACGCCATCTCGGCCGCGCGCATCGCCTACATCCTCAACCTCAAGGGCCCGGCGATCGCCCTCGACACGGCCTGCTCGTCCTCGCTCGTCGGTACCCACCTCGCGACCCAGGCACTGCGCGCCGGCGAGATCGACATGGCGCTGGTGGGCGGAGTCACCCTCTACCTGACCGCGGAGTCCTACATCAGCATGTGCGGTGCGGGGATGTTGGCGCCGGACGGCAAGTGCAAGACCTTCGACAACGCCGCCGACGGGTTCGTGCCGGGCGAGGGCGTGGGCGCGCTCGTCCTCAAGCGGCTCGCGGACGCCGAGCGCGACGGGGACACCATCCACGGCATCATCAAGGGCTCCGGCATCAACCAGGACGGGCGGACCAACGGCATCACCGCGCCGAACGCCGCCAGCCAGCGGGAACTCCAGGCCGACGTGTACGAGCGGTACGGCGTGGACCCCGGCGGCATCAGCTACGTCGAGATGCACGGAACGGGCACCAAGCTCGGCGACCCCATCGAACTGGAGGCCCTGGCCTCGGTGTACCGGGAGAGGACCGACAAGGTCGGCTACTGCGCCATCGGTTCGGTCAAGAGCAACGTGGGGCACACGTCGGCGGCCGCGGGCGTGGCCGCCGTCCAGAAGACGCTGCTCTGCATGAAGAACAAGCAACTCGTCCCGACGCTGCACTTCGACACCCCCAACGAGCACTTCGACTTCGACAACTCGCCGTTCTACGTCAACACCGAGTTGGCGCCGTGGAAGGTGGGTCCTGGTGAGACCCGTCGCGCGGCCGTGAGTTCCTTCGGCTTCAGCGGCACGAACGCCCACCTCGTGCTGGAGGAGTACGACAGCGGTGACGAGGACACCGAGCCGGTGGCGACCGCCGGGACCTCGGTCTTCGTCCTGTCGGCGAAGGGCGAGGAACAGCTCAGGACCGTCGCCGAGCGGATCAAGGACCACGTCGAAGCGCACCCGTCCGCGCACCTGCGGAACCTGGCGTACTCACTCCAGACAGGGCGTGAACCGATGACGTGGCGGCTGGCCTTCGTCGCCGCGACGCGCGGGGAGTTCATGGAGAAGGTGACGCGGTACCTCGACGGTGGCCCGGCGGACGGCCTGTTCACCGGACGGGTCAAGTCCCGCCGGGGCAAGGACGCGGCCGCCGCGGGGAAGCAGCCGATCGTCCCCGCAGGCGGTGTCCTGACCACTGCGGAGGGCGAGGAACTCGCCGACCGCTGGGTCCGGGGCACTTCGGTCGACTGGACCCTCCTCTACCCGCAGGGCAACCCTCGCCGCGTACCGCTGCCCGCCTACCCCTTCGCGCGTGAGCGCTACTGGCTCGGCCTGCCTGCCGAGGCCCCCGCTGCCGCTCCTGCGGTGAAGCCCGTGGCCGAGGACACGACTTCGGACACGGCCTCGGACGCGACCTCGGGCACGACCTCGGGGGGCACGAACGTCCTGCTGAAGCCCGTCTGGGACGCGGTTCCCAGGCCCGAACCGGTGACCACGACCCTCCCGGCCGGCCGGGTCGTCGTGATCGGCGGGCACGGGCAGTGGGAGCGGATCCGCGCCGGTCTTCCCGGCGCCGAGCGGTTCCCGGTCGGCGAGGCCGACACCGTGGAGACGCTTGCGGAACGGCTCCTGGCACAGGACGGCCCGATCGACCACATCATCTGGGCCCCGGCCCCGGCCCCGGCCGAGGCCGCGGGAGGAGTCGACGACGCACTGGTCGAGGCGCAGGAAGGCGGCCTCTACGCGTGCTTCCGTACGCTGAAGGCGTTGCTGCGCTCGGGGTACGGCAAGCGCCCGCTCGAGGTGACCGTCCTGACGGAACGCAGCCAGCGGGCGCGGCGGGGCGACCACGTGGACCCGACCCACTCCGGTGTGCACGGCCTGATGGGTTCCGTGGCCAAGGAGTACCCCGGCTGGAACGTCCGCCTGGTCGACCTCGAGGACGGGAACGACCTGCCGCTGGCGGAGATCACGGCTCTGCCCCAGGTCGAGCGCGGCAGCATCTGGGCGCACCGCCGGAAGCGTTGGTACCTGCAGACACTCGTCCCGATGCAGAGCACGCCCCAGGAGTCCACGGGGCGTCCGGTGTACCGCCAAGGAGGCACCTACGTCGTGATCGGCGGTGCCGGTGGTATCGGCGAGGCGTGGACGGAACACCTGATCCGCACCTACGGCGCCCACGTCGTCTGGATCGGCAGGCGGGAGGAGGACGCCTCGATCCGGGGAAAGCTGAACAGGCTGGGGGAGTTGGGCCCCATGCCCAGCTACGTGCGGGCCGACGCGGCCGATCGGCAGTCGCTGCAGCGCGCCTACGAGCACATCAAGCGGAACCACGCGGTTGTCCACGGTGTGGTCCACTCCGCGATCGTCCTCCTGGACCAGAGCATCGAGCGGATGGACGAGGAACGCTTCCGCGCGGCCGTCACGGCCAAGATCGACGTCAGCGTGCGGATGGCGCAGGTGTTCGGGGGTGAGCCTCTGGACTTCATGCTGTTCTTCTCCTCGATGAACTCGTTCATGAAGGCGCCCGGACAGAGCAACTACGTTGCGGGCTCGGTGTTCGCGGACTCCTACGCCCACAGCCTGGCCGGGACCGCGTCGATCCCTGCCAAGATCATGAACTGGGGCTACTGGGGTAGTGTCGGCGTCGTCGCCACCCCCGAGCACCAAGAGCGCATGGGCAGGGCAGGAGCGGGCTCGATCGCGCCCGCCGACGGCATGTCCGCTCTCGACGTTCTTCTCGGCGGGGCATTCGACCAACTCGGCTTGGTCAAGGACAAGGGGGGTATCGCGTAAATGTGGGGCATAACCCGCAACGAGACCATCACCACGGCCCGGACCGGCGCCCCGGTGCCACTGTCCCGGCTGTGCCGGGACATCGCGGCCGGCGCGGAGGTCCACCTCACCGCGGCCCCCGGGGACGCGGACGCGCTCATCGACGAGGACCTGCTGAGCAGGATCCTGCTCGGCCAGTTGCGCAGCGCCGGGTTGTTCGCGGGCAGCGGTGGTCCCACGGTCGACGAGGCGATCGCCGGGCTCCCCGTCGGTGAGGAGTTGCGCCGCTGGGCCCGCGAATCGGTGCGACAGCTTCTGACGCGCGGTCACCTCCACGGCGACCCGGCCCACCCGAGCCCGAGCGGTGCGGAGAACAGCCGTGATCTGTGGGCGGAGTGGGAGGCGCGGAGCGCGCGTTGGGCCCGCGACGCGGACCTGCGCGCTCAGGTCGTGCTCCTCGACACCACGCTCCGGGCACTGCCGCGGATCCTCACCGGTGCCGTCCCCGCCACCGATGTCCTGTTCCCCAACTCCTCGCTGGAGCTGGTCGAGGGAATCTACAAGGGCAACCCCGTCACGGACGTCTTCAACGGTGTCCTGGCCGACACCGCGGCCGCTGTCGTGCGCGCCATCGTGCACAGCGACCAGCAGGCCCGGATCAGGATCCTCGAGATCGGTGCGGGCACGGGCGGTGGCAGCCTGAAGGTCTTCCAACGCCTGGAGCCGTTCGCGTCCCACGTGGAGACCTACTGCTACACCGACTTGTCGCGGTCGTTCCTCATGCACGCCGAGCAGGAGTACGGACCGAGCTACCCGTACCTGGACTACCGCCTGCTCGACATCGAGAAGCCGCTGGCCGCCCAGGGCGTCGAGCTCGGCAGCTTCGACCTCGTGCTGGCCACGAACGTCCTGCACGCCACGAGGGACATCCGCAGGACGCTGCGCAACGCCAAGGCGGCGCTCAAGGAGAACGGCGTCCTGCTCGCCAACGAGATCTCGGCGAACTCGCTGTTCACCCACCTGACGTTCGGTCTGCTGACGGGGTGGTGGCTGTACGAGGACGCCGAGTTGCGCCTCCCGGGCTGCCCGGGCCTGTCCCCGCAGTCCTGGTCGGAGGTGCTCGAGGACGAGGGCTTCGACCCCGTGTCGTTCCCGGCGGAGGGTCTGCACGACCTGGGGTACCAGATCCTCGCCGCGCAGAGCGACGGTCTGATCCGGCAGGAGGCCGAGCAGGAAACCGGCGCCCAGCAGGATGACAGCAGCCTTCAGGCCGCCGGAGCGGCGCGACCCGCGCCGCGGCGGGAGAGCCCCGCGCGGGGGGCGTCGGTATCCGACGACGCGCTGGAGCAGCACGTCGAGGACGTCGTCTTCGACCAGCTCGCACAGGCCCTCAAGGTCGACAGGACCCGGATCGACGCCGACGACGCCTTCATGGACTACGGCGTCGACTCCATCATCGGCGTCCGGCTGATCCACGAGATCAACGAGCGGCTCGGCGTCGACCTCACCACCACCGACCTGTTCGACCACCCCTCGGTCCGGCAGCTGACGGGGTACATCCTCGACGAGCACCGGGCGCAGGCCGCCGCCTCGCTGCCCGCCGGGCCGACGACCGCCACCCTTGAGCCCGAGACGCTCCCGTCGGAGCCCGCACCGGTCGGCGCGGACTCCCTCGGCGCGGACTCCGTCGGTGTGGCTCCGGTCGGTGCCGTCCCTGCGGACGCCGTGCGGGCGGCCGCCGGGGACCGGGAACCGATCGCGATCATCGGCATGAGCGGCAGGTTCGGCGGCTCGCCGGACGTCGAGGCGCTGTGGGAACACCTGGTGCGGGGTGACGACCTCGTCGAGGAGGTCACCCGCTGGAAGCTGCCGGACCCGCCCGCGGGCGCCCCGGAGTGCAGGCACGGCAGCTTCATCGACGACCACGACCGGTTCGACCCGGCGTTCTTCAACCTCTCCGGGGTCGAGGCCGCCTACATGGACCCCCAGCAGCGTGTGTTCCTCGAAGAGGCGTGGAAGGCCCTGGAGGACGCGGGCCACGCCGGGTCCGCCACCCGGGGCAAGCGCTGCGGGGTGTACGTCGGCTGCCAGGAGAGCGGGTACACTGCGCTCTTCGGCGACGAGGTCCCGGCGCCGGCCATGTGGGGCAACGCGCTTTCGGCCCTGCCCGCGCGCATCTCCTACCACCTCGACCTCCAGGGCCCGGCGGTCGCCGTGGACACCGCGTGCTCCAGCTCGCTGGTCGCCATCCACCTCGCCTGCCAGGGACTTTGGGGCGGCGAGACCGAGATGGCGCTGGCGGGTGGGGTCTCCGTCCAGTGCACGCCGCAGTTCTACCGGCTCGCAGGACGGGCGGGGATGCTCTCCCCGAGCGGTCGCTGCCACACCTTCGACGACCGCGCCGACGGCTTCGTGCCGGGCGAGGGCGTCGGGGTGGTCGTCCTCAAGAGGCTCAGCGACGCCCTCGCGGACGGGGACCACATCCACGGCGTCATCAGCGGTTCCGGGATCAACCAGGACGGTGCGTCCAACGGCATCACCGCGCCGAGCGCCAAGTCCCAGGAACGCCTGGAGACGTCCGTCTACGACGCGTTCGGGATCGACCCCGAGGGCATCCAGCTGGTCGAGGCGCACGGCACGGGCACCAAGCTCGGCGACCCCATCGAGTACCACGCGCTGAAGCGGGCCTTCGGCCGCTACACCGACCGACGGGAGTTCTGCGCGCTGGGCTCCGTCAAGTCCAACCTCGGGCACACCACCACCGCCGCCGGCGTCGCCGGGGTCCTCAAGATCCTGCTCTCGCTGCGGCACCGGCGCATCCCGCCCTCGATCAACTTCGAAGTGGGCAACTCCCACATCGACTTCACCGACAGCCCCTTCTACGTCAACACGGTGGACCGCCCCTGGGAGGCGGGCACGGACGGGAAGCGCCGTGCCGCCGTCAGCTCGTTCGGCGTCAGCGGGACCAACGCCCACATGGTGATCGAAGAGGCACCGCACCGCGCCCACCGCCCGGGCGGGTACCCGGCCCACCTCCTCACGTTGTCCGCGGACACCGCGGAGCAGCTGCGCGAGCAGGCCGAACGGCTGGTCGCACACTGCGTGGCGCACCCCGGGCTCGACCTGGGCGACGTGAGCTTCACCCTGCTGCTCGGGCGCAAGCACCTCCCGCACCGCCTGGCCTGCGTGGCGCGCGGCCAGGACGAGGTCGTCCACGCGCTGCGGCAGTGGCTGGCCACCGGAGCGAGCCCGCACGTGCACGTCGGCGAGCCCGCCCAGCGGGGGCAGGGCGAGCGGGCCTCGCTGAAGGGCTACGGCAACGACTGCATCCACCGGTCGGTGTCGGCCACCGACGCCGCACCCCGTACCGAACTGCTGTCGACGGTCGCGGACCTCTACGCGCAGGGGTACGACCTCGACTACGCGGGGCTGTTCGCCGGGCAGCGGCCCCTGCGCGTGCCGCTGCCGACCTACCCGTTCGCGCGTGACCGCTACTGGGTGCCCACGGCACAGCGCTCGGCGGCGGCGCTCGAACCGACGTCGTCGGCACCGCATCCGCTGCTGCACGTCAACGCCTCGACCTTCCGCTCGCAGCGCTACGAGTCCACGTTCACCGGCCGCGAGTACTTCCTCACCGACCACGTGGTGAAGGGACAGAAGGTCCTGCCGGGCGTCGCCTGCCTGGAGATGGCCAGGGCGGCCGCCGAACTGGCCGAGCCGGATCACACGTCGGGGATCACGCTGCGCAACGTCGTGTGGGCGCGCCCCGTGGTGGTCGGCGGGAACCCGGTGGCGCTCGCCACGACGCTCACCCCCGGCCACCAGGACGAGATCAACTTCGCGATCACCGGCGCGGACGCCGTCGTGCACAGCCAAGGACAGGTGATCCGGAAGTCCGGCACCCCGGCCACGCTCGACGTCGAGCGCGTCAGGGCCGCGTGCGACCGCGCCGAACTCGACGCCGCGCAGCTGTACCCGCTGTACGAGCGCATCGGCTTCGAGTACGGCCCCGCGCACCGCGGTGTCGAGCGCCTGCACATCGGCCGGGACGAGGTCCTGGTGCGGCTGTCGCAGCCCGGCTCGGTGCGCGACACCCTGGACGCGTTCGTGCTGCACCCCAGCCTGCTCGACTCGATGCTGCAGGGTTCCCTGGGCATGGGGGCGGCGTCCGCACCGGAGTCCGCCCTGGACGTCTCCGGGATGAAACCGTCGCTTCCGTTCGCCCTGGACGAGCTGGAGATCCTCGGCCCGTGCACGGAGGACATGTGGGCGTGGATCCGCTACAGCCCGGGCACGGCGAAGGACGGCAAGGTCTTCAAGCTCGACATCGACCTCTGCGACGAGCAGGGCTCGGTGCGCGCCCGCGTGAAGGGCATTTCCTACCGCGTTCTGAACGAGGAACCCGGCGACACGTGCGTCACCTTCCTCCCCGTGTGGGAGAGGACAGCGCAGGTCGCCGCGGAGACGGAGCCCGCGCGGAACATCGTGCTGCTGTGCGACATGCCCGAGCTGGCCGACGCGTTCGAGGCCCGGTGCCCGTCCGCCCGGGTCCTGCGCCTGACCTCCGCCGGGGCCGGGACGGCGGAGCGGTTCACCGAGTACGTCGTCACGGCGCTCGACCACGTCCAGCGCATCCTGCCCGGCTCGGCGCGGCAGCCCGTGCTGGTGCAGCTCGTCGTCCCGGAGGACGGTGACCCGGCACTGGCGCTGGGCCTGCTCGGACTGCTGAAGTCCGCGCGGGCGGAGGACCCCGCCCTGCTGGTCCAGGCCGTGCTCGTCGACGCGGGCGACAGCACCGACCGCCTGGTTTCCCAGGTGGTCGCGGGCAGCCGCGCCAACGGCGACTGCGTCCGCTTCCGCGGCGGCGAGGCCGAGGCGCTGACCTGGGCCGAGCACAAGGCGCCGCCGGAGCAGCGGGTCCCGTGGAAGAACGGCGGTGTCTACCTGGTCACGGGCGGGCTCGGCGGCATCGGCACGCTCGTCGCGGCGGACATGGTCGCCGAGGTCGGGAACGTCACCATCGTCCTGGCGGGCCGGTCACGGCTGCGCCCGGAGCAGGAAGCGCTCCTCGCGCAGTGGCGCGGGCAGGGGGCGGACGTGCGCCACGCCCGCGTCGACGTCAGCGACGCCGCGGCGGTCAAGGCCCTGATCGACGGCATCGTCCGGGACCACGGCACCCTGCACGGTGTCATCCACGGCGCCGGGGTCGTCAAGGACAACTTCGTCGGTCGGAAGACGCCGCAGGAGTGCCGCGAGGTGCTCGCGCCGAAGGTGGCGGGCGTGGTGAACCTGGACGAGGCCAGCAAGGACCTGCCGCTGGACTTCTTCGTCACGTTCTCCGCCGCGGCCGGGGTGTTCGGCAACACCGGGCAGGCCGACTACGCCGCCGCCAACGCCTTCCTGGACGCCTACGCCCACCACCGGCGCGGCCTCGTGCAGCAGGGCCTGCGGTCGGGTGCAGGCGTGTCCGTCGACTGGCCGTTGTGGGCCGAGGGCGGGATGCGCGTCGACGAGC
Organism: Streptomyces netropsis; assembly: GCF_014203545.1. Lineage (GTDB taxonomy): Bacteria > Actinomycetota > Actinomycetes > Streptomycetales > Streptomycetaceae > Streptomyces > Streptomyces netropsis. Next base: position 117,015 of record NZ_JACHJG010000004.1, on the reverse strand, counting down.
ACACCGAGTCGGTGATGCGCGAGCGGCTGGGCATGACGCCCATGCCGACCGCGATGGGCATCCAGGCGCTCTACGCGGCCCTCGACGCCGCCCACACCCAGGTCCTGGTCATCGCGGGCGACGCCACGAGGATCAGGCAGACGGTGCTGGGCGAGGACCCACGGCCGGAGCAGCGGGTACCCGCCCTCCCGGCCGCGAGCCGCCCTCACGCCGCCACCGATCGCGGGGCCACCGACCGCGGAGCCGCTCACCCCAAGGTCGTCGGGTACCTGCGCACCGTCATCTCGGAGGCCATCCAGGTCCCGGCGCACCGCCTCGACGCGGCCACGCCCTTCGAGCGGTACGGCATCGACTCGGTGCTGGCGCTGACCATCACCAACCGGCTGGAAGCCGACTTCGGCTCGCTGCCCAAGACGCTGCTGTTCGAGCACCAGTGCATCGACGACCTCGGCCGGTACTTCCTCGGCGCGCAGGCGGACGCGCTGGAGTCGGTCCTGGGCATCGGTGCCGGACCGGAGCAGCCGGCTGCCGCACCGCCGGCGCAGGCGCAGGCGTACACCGCGCCCGAACCCCTCGTACGACCGGCCGAACCCCGCGAGGAGGAGGCGATCGCGGTCATCGGTCTTGCGGGCCGCTACCCCGGGGCCGCAGACCTGGACGAGCTGTGGGAGAACCTGGTCACCGCCCGCGACGGCGTCACGGAGGTGCCCGCGGACCGCTGGGACGACGAGCGGGTCGCCGGCGAGCCGGGCGACGTCCCCCGCTGGGGCGGCTTCCTCGACTCCGTCGCCGACTTCGACGCGCTGCTCTTCAACGTCGCGCCCAGCGAGGCAGCGATCATGGACCCGCAGACCCGGCTGTTCCTCGAGTGCGTGTGGACCCTGCTGGAAAGCTCCGGGTACACACGGGAGAGGCTGCGGGCCAGGCACGGCGGCCGGGTCGGGGTCTACGTCGGCACCATGTACCAGCAGTACCAACTGCTGTCGTCCGACGTCGTCCACGAGTCCATCACGTCGGTGGTGTCCGGCAGCGCCGTCGCCAACCGGGTCTCGCACTTCTTCGACCTCCGAGGGCCGAGCATGGCGGTCGACACCACGTGCTCCTCGTCGCTGGTGGCCATCCACATGGCGTGCGAGGAACTGCGCCGGGGCGGCAGCGAGCTGATGATCGTGGGCGGGGTCAACCTCTCGCTCCACCCCAAGAAGTACCTGGGGCTGCGCATGACGGGTCTGATGGGCAGCGACCCGGACAGCAGGGCGTTCCTCGACGGCGACGGGTTCGTCCCCGCGGAAGGCGTCGGCGCCGTCCTGCTCAAGCCCCTCTCCCGTGCCGTCAGCGACGGGGACGAGGTCCTGGCGGTCATCAGATCGAGCGCGGTGAACCACAAGGGCCGCACCAACGGCCCCATGGTGCCCAGCGTCGAGCAGCAGGAAGAGCTGGTGGAGGAGAACCTGCGCAGGGCAGGAGTGCACCCACGCACCGTCAGCTACGTCGAGGCATCCTCCAACGGCTCACAGCTGGGCGACGCCATCGAGTTCGCGGCGCTCAGGAACGTCTTCGGCAGGCACACGCCGGACGAGGGGTTCTGCGCCCTGGGGACGGTCAAGTCCACGCTCGGCAACCTCGAAGCGGCGTCGGGCGTCGCCCAACTCAGCAAGGTCGCCCTGCAGATGCGGCACGGCAAGCTCACCCCGCCGCTACGGCGCGGCAGGCTCAACCCCGGCCTGGAGCTCGACGGGACCGCGTTCTACCTTCCGGAGCAGGCCACGCCGTGGGACCGGCCCGTGGTCGAGATCGACGGGGTGGAACGGCAGTATCCGAGGCGCGCGACCATCAGCGCCTTCGGGGCGGGCGGGTCCAACGCGCACCTGGTCGTCGAGGAGTACCTCCCCGCAGCCGACGGGCGGGTGCCCGCCGAGGACGCTCCGGCGCCGCGGATCGTGGTCCTCTCGGCCCGCACCGCGGCACGGCTGCGGATCCACGCCCGCCGGGTGCTGGAGTTCGTGAGGACGCACGACGGAGTGTCCCTCGCCGATCTCGCGTACACGCTCCAGAGCGGACGGGAGGCGATGGAACACCGGCTGGCCCTGGTCGCCGAGCACATGAAGCAACTCGTCGAGGGTCTGGAGCACTACCTGCGGGACGAGGTGGCGGAGCCGGCCCCGATCCCGCTCTTCACCGGCGACACCAGGCGCGACGGAGCGGACGTCGGCGCGCTGCTGACCGGATCGGCCGGTGACGCGCTCCTCCGGCAGCTCATCGCCGAGAACCGGCCGGAGGACGTCGCCCTGTTCTGGGCGCGGGGAGGAGAGGTGTCCTGGGACCGCGTCCAGGGCGCGGGCGAGGTCCGCAGGGTGGTGTCGGCGCTGCCCACCTACCCCTTCGACAGGCAGCGGCACTGGGTCAACCCCGGCCGGTCGGACGGGCCCGCGGCCCTGGCGCCGCGCACGGACACCCCGGAACCGGCGCCGCGGCCCGCACCGGACGGGATCGCGGCCCACGTCGCCGACCTGCTCGGCCTACCCGCCGCGGACCTCGACCTCGACACGCCGCTGGAAGACCTCGGCTTCAGCTCCATCCTGGCGACCCAACTGCTGCAACGCATCCAGCGGTTCGCCCCCGCGGCGAGCCTGCGGGAGCTGGCCGAGTGCCGGACGTCGCGGGACCTGGTGCGCAGGTTCGAGACCGCGCCCCGCTCGGGTTCCGAGGAACCGGACGGGATGCCGGAGGTCGTGCACCTCAACGGGAGCAGCCGGGGCAGGCCGGTCTTCTGGTTCCACGGCGGCCTCGGCGGCGTCGAGGCGTACGGCGCTGTCGCCGACAGTGTCGAGCGCCCCTTCTACGGCATCCAGGCCCGGGGCTGGATGACCGACAGCGAACCGTTGACGGGCATCCGCGCGATGGCGGCCCACTACGCCGCCATCATCCGGACCGTCCAGCCGGAGGGCCCGTACGACCTGGGCGGGTACTCGCTCGGCGGCATGCTGGCCTACGAGGTCGCGCGGCAGTTGCAGGAAGCGGATTGCGACGTCGAGACGATCACCATGCTGGACACGATGTACGGCGACGAGGTCAAGGCCAGGACCATGTCGCGCAAGGACATGGTCCTGCAGCAGGTGAACGCGCTGCTGCAGGCCGGGGCCAGGCCCGCGGACGCGGACGCGCCCGCGCCGTTCATCGCGGGCTACGAGGTGGACCTGAGCCGCGACGCCGACGACCTGCTGGACGAGCTGCTCCCGCTCGCCCGGCAGCGGGGGCTGATCGGGCCGGCGGAGGCGGTGCGCGAACGCATCGAGCAGAACATCCGCGTCCTGGAGGCGTACCAGGTGCTGGACTACGAGGTGCAGCCGCTGCCCCGCCCCGAGTCGGTGACATGCTTCTACTTCCGCAACAGCAGTGGTCTCTTCTACGGTGAGCTCGAGCCGGTGCTGTCGACCCAGGACGACGGCAAGGCGTTGGACCACGTCGACTACTGGGGGGAATGGGAGAGGCGGATCCCCGAGTTCCACCGGACCGATGTCGACTCGTCCAACCACTTCCTGATGCTCAGCGACGAGCCTTCGCTGTCAGCCATCCGCGCCTTCTGCAAGGTGTTCTACTCCAGCGGCCGGGAGAAGAACCGGATCACGAACGCCAAGAAGTGGGTGGGTCGTCGCCGCGCCAAGCGGCCGAACCCGACCCGGTGAAACACGCACACACACCGCGATGGTGGCAAGAACAGAGAGGGCTTGTCGTGAAGACGTATGTATTCCCCGGTCAGGGGTCACAGAAGAAGACGATGGGAGGCAGCCTGTTCGACGAGTTCGAGTCGCTCACCCGGGCGGCCGACTCGATCCTGGGCTACTCCGTCAAGGAACTGTGCCTCGAGGACCCGGACAACCGGCTGAACCGGACCGAGTTCACCCAGCCCGCCCTCTATGTCGTCAACGCGCTGTCCTACTACAAGAAGTTGCAGGAATCGGAGCGGGCGCCGGACTTCCTCGCCGGGCACAGCCTCGGCGAGTTCAACGCCCTGCTGGCGGCCGAGTGCTTCAGCTTCGAGACCGGGCTGCGGCTGGTGCGCAAGCGCGGCGAGCTGATGGCCCAGGCGCCCGAGGGCGCGATGGCGGCCGTGCTCAACGCGTCGGCGCAGGAGATCCGGACCATCCTCGACGACAACGGCCTCACGTCGATCGACCTGGCGAACTTCAACTCCGCGTCACAGATCGTGATATCGGGACCGCCCGACGACATCAAGGCGGCCCGGCCGCTCTTCCAGACCGGCAAGCACCTGTTCGCCCCGCTGAACACGAGCGGAGCCTTCCATTCCCGTTATATGGAGCCGGCGCGCCAGGAGTTCACACGGTTCCTGGAGACCGTGACGTTCTCCCCGCAGAAGGTCCCGGTCATCTCGAACGTGACCGCCCGCCCCTACGAGGACCACCGGGTCAAGGAGCTCCTGGCCGAACAACTGACCAGCGCGGTGCGCTGGTCGGAAAGTGTGGAGCACCTGCTCGGCCTCGGCGAGATGGAGTTCGAGGAGTTGGGGCACGGCAACGTCCTGACCAAGCTGGTCAACAAGATCCGCCGGGAGTCGCCGCAACCGCCGCGGCAGCAGCCCGTCGTGGCGCAGCCGCGGCTGTCCGCGCAGGAGTTGGTGCGGCAGTGGAACGAGCGTCATCCGGTCGGTACCCGGGTCCGGTCGAAGATCGGCGAGTACCAGGACCTGGAGACCGCCACACCGGCTACGGTGCTGTTCGGACACCGTGCGGCGGTGTACATGATCGGCTATCGCGGCTACTTTGACCTTACTGAGATCGAGTCCGTCAACTAGGGTGGCGTGCCGAAAGGGTTGCCGGGCGGCTTCTGTGCCGACGGCAGCAGGGGGAGGAATCTCATGATGCCCGTGGGCATTGAGGCGATGAACGTCTTCGCAGGTACGAGCTACGTGGACGTCAGTAAGCTGGCGGTCCACCGCGGACTCGAAACCGCCCGGTTCGAGAACCTCCTGATGAAGGAGAAGACGGTCGCGCTGCCGGATGAGGATCCGGTGACCTTCGGGGTCAACGCCGCGAAGCCGATCATCGACGCGCTCAGCGAGGAGGAGCGCGACCGCATCGAGATGGTGATCACTGCCACGGAGTCGGCCTTCGACTTCGGCAAGTCGATGAGCACGTACTTCCACAGCCTGCTCGGGCTGGGGCGCAACTGCCGCCTCTTCGAGATCAAGGTCGCGTGCTATTCGGGCGTGGCCGCCCTGCAGACAGCGGCGAACTTCGTGCTGTCGCAGACATCACCGGGCGCCAAGGCGCTGGTGATCGCCACGGACCTCACACGGTTCATGGTGGCCGAAGGCGGCGACGCCCTGTCCGAGGACTGGTCCTTCGCCGAGCCCAGCGGCGGGGCGGGCGCGGTCGCCATGCTCGTCAGTGACAACCCGAAGGTCTTCCAGATCGACGTCGGCGCGAGCGGCTACTACGGCCATGAGGTGATGGACACGTGCAGGCCGCTGCCCGACAGTGAGGCGGGCAACGCCGAGCTGTCGCTGCTGTCCTACCTCGACTGCTGCGAGAACGCCTTCCTGGAGTACCAACGGCGCGTAGGCGACGTGGACTTCGTCGACACCTTCGGCTACCTGGCGTTCCACACGCCCTTCGGCGGCATGGTCAAGGGCGCGCACCGCAACTTGATGCGCAAGATGGCGAAGGCACGCCCGGCGGCCATCGAGGAGGACTTCCAGCGTCGCATGGGGCCCGGTCTGACGTACTGCCGGCGGGTCGGCAACGTCATGGGGGCCACCACCATGCTGTCGCTGGCCAGCACCATCGACAACGCGGATCTGTCCGGCGGTGCCCAGCGCGTGGGGTGTTTCTCCTACGGTTCCGGGTGCTGCTCGGAGTTCTTCAGCGGGGTCGTGCAGCCGGAGAGCCAGACGCACCTGCGCCGGATGGGCATAGCGGCGTCGCTGGACGACCGGTACGAGCTGGACATGGCGCAGTACGACCTGCTGCTCAAGTCCAACGACGCGGTCAGGTTCGGCACGCGCAACCTCGAACTCGCCGGCACCACCGTCCCCGAGGCCAGGGCCTCGCTCGGCCGTGAGCGGCTGTTCCTGAAGCGCATAGACGAGTTCCACCGGGAGTACGAGTGGATCTCCTGACCGGCGTCGCATTCGAGACCGTCGAGGTCCGTTTCGACAACGAGATCTGTTTCCTGCGGATCCACCGGCCCGACGCCGAGAACCGGATCAGCAGCCGTCTGGTCGAGGAGTGCGCGAGGGTCGTCGAGTTCTGCGAGGAGCACGCGAAGGTGCTCGTGCTCGAAGGCCTGCCCGAGGTCTTCTGCACGGGTGCCGACTTCCAGGAGATCAGCTCCGCGACGGAAGGCGACGGCTATCAGCGGTCGCACGCCGAGGCGCTGTACGACCTCTGGCTGTCGATCGCCCTGGGCTCGTTCGTCTCCGTCGCGCACGTGCGCGGCAGGGTCAACGCCGGGGGAGTGGGCTTCGTGGCCGCGTGCGACGTCGTCCTGTGCGAGGAGAAGACGGTCTTCAGCCTGTCGGAGCTGCTGTTCGGCCTGATGCCCGCGTGCGTGATGCCCTTCCTCATCAGGAAGGTCGGCGTCGCGAAGGCCAACTACCTGACCCTGATGACCCAACCGGTCACCGCCCGGCAGGCACTGGACTGGCACCTGGTGGACGCCTGCGAGGACAACAGCGCCAACCTGCTCCGCAAACACCTCCTGCGGCTGCGCTACCTGCCGAAGACCGGCATCGCGCGCTACAAGAAGTACCTCGGAGCGCTCGACGACACACTGGTCGCGTCCCGCGAGAAGGCGATCGAGGCGAACCGGGAGGTGTTCTCCGACCAGGAGAACCTGGCCAAGATCTCGCGTTACGTGCGGACGGGGCAGTTCCCCTGGGAGGAGGAGTAGCGCATGCAGGACGATCCGGTGGGCTACAGCAACATCCGGGACTGCGTGGTCCAGATCACCATGCAGGACAGGGAACACAAGAACACGTTCTCCGGCCGGCTCATCACCGGCCTGAGCGAGGCGTTCGAGCGGGTGCGGGCCGACGAGCGGTGCAAGGCCGTCGTCCTCACCGGCTACGACAGCTACTTCGCCAGCGGCGGCACCAAGGAGAGCCTGCTCCAGATCCAGGACCGCAAGATCAGCTTCACCGACTCCAACATCTACGGGCTGGCCCTGGACTGCCCCGTCCCGGTCATCTCCGCGATGCAGGGACACGGCATCGGCGGCGGGTTCGCCATGGGGCTGTTCTCCGACTTCGTCGTCCTCAGCCAGGAGAGCGTCTACACGACGAACTTCATGCAGTACGGGTTCACCCCCGGCATGGGGGCGACGCTGGTCCTGCCCAAGAAGCTCGGCTTCAGCCTGGGGCAGGAGATGCTGATGTCGGCGAAGACCTACTACGGGCGCGACCTGAAGGACCGGGGGGTCCCGTTCCCCGTCCTGCGGCGCGCCGAGGTCCTGCCCTACGCGGTGGAGCTGGCGGAGAACCTCGCCGAGAAGCCCCGGATCTCCCTCATCACCCTCAAGGACCACCTCGTGTCGGACCTACGGGCCGAACTCCCCTCGTACATCGAGCGCGAGGTGGCGATGCACGACAAGACCTTCCATCAGCCCGAGGTCCGAGACCTCATCCAATCCCGGTACGCAGGCGGTTGACGAAATGCCCATTCAAGAAGTGTTCGACCTGGTCGTGAAGCACACGTGCGAGGTCATGCCCGAACTCGACGGCCACACCTTCGTGGCCACCGACTCGCTGCGGGACCTGGGGGCCAACTCCATGGACCGGGCGGAGATCATCATGATGACGCTGGAGTCGTTGTCGGTGACGATCCCGCTGGTCGAGCTGGCCGGCGCGAACAACATAGGCGAACTGGCGAAGCTCATCCATGACAAGTCGACTTCCTGACCAGCCCGATGTCGTGATCACCGGCCTCGGGGTCACCACCGCGGTGGGCCAGGGCAAGGACGCCTTCACCGCCGCGCTCTTCGAAGGCCGCCACGCCTTCGCCCCGTTGCGCAGGCCCGGCCGGTCGATGCCGGCCGACGGGTCCGCGACGGCTTTCCTGGGGGCCGAGATCGCGGAGTTGGCCGTACCCGAGGCGTTCCCCGCCCGGGTGCTGCGCACGGCGTCCTTGTCGGCCCGCACCGCCCTGGTGACCATCGCCGAGGCGTGGCACGAGGCGGGGCTGGACGACGTCGACCCGACCCGCATCGGCCTGGTCGTCGGCGGGTCCAACGTCCAGCAGCGGGAGTTGACGCAAGCGCACGCCCGGCACGCCGACCACCCCGAGTTCGTGCGCCCCACGTACGGACTGACCTTCATGGACACCGACCTGTGCGGGCTGTGCACCGAGCTGTTCCCCATCCGCGGCTTCGCCCACACGCTGGGCGGTGCCTCGGCCAGCGGCCTGCTCGCCGTCCAGCAGGCCGTGTGGGCCGTGCGGTCGGGCCAGGTCGACGTGTGCATCGCCCTGGGGGCGCTGATGGACCTCTCGTACTGGGAGTTCCTGGCGTTCCGGGCCATGGGTGCCATGGGGTCGCACCGCTTCGCCGACGACCCGGGCTCGGCGTGCAGGCCGTTCGACCGGCAGCGGGACGGGTTCCTCTTCGGTGAGGCCTGCGGCGCGGTCGTCGTGGAGCGGGAGGGCGTCCGTCGGCACCCCGAGCCGTACGCCCGGGTGCTCGGTATGGCCACCGCGGTGGACGGCAACCGGAACCCCGATCCCTCGCTGGCGGGGGAGATCAGCGTCATCGAGGGAGCGCTGGCGGAGGCGGGGCTGTCGGCGAGCGACATCGAGTACGTCAACCCGCACGGGACCGGCTCGCTGATCGGTGACGACACCGAACTCCGCGCCCTCGCCGAGTGCGGTCTGCGCGACGCGCGGATCAACGCCACCAAGTCGATCACCGGGCACGGTCTGAGCGCGGCGGGCGCGGTAGAGGTCGTGGCGACGCTGCTGCAGATGCGGGAGCAACGGCTGCACCCCACCCGCAACCTGGTGGACCCGGTGGACGACTCGTTCGGGTGGGTGCGGCAGGAGTCGGTGCCGTTCGCGTTCGACACCGCCGTCAGCCTCAGCATGGGGTTCGGCGGCCTGAGTTCGGCGATCTGCCTGCGGAAGTGGCAATGACCAAACCTGTTGTCTTCATGTACTCGGGCCAGGGGTCCCAGTACTTCCACATGACGCGTGAGCTGTACGAGCACAACGCGCGCTACCGACTCTGGCTGGAGCACTGCGACGAGATCGCCTCGCCCGTCATCGGGAAGTCCCTGCTGGACACGATCTTCGATCCCCGGCGGGACAAGAGCGCCCCGTTCGACTCCCTGCCGGATTCCAGCGCGGCGCTGGTGTGCGTCGAATACAGCCTGACGCGAGTCGTCCAGGAACTCGGCCACCAGTGCGACTTCCTCCTCGGCTACAGCCTGGGGGAGATCACCGCGGCCGTGGTCGCGGAGGCACTGCCCCTGGAGGACGGCATCTCCTTCGCGGTGGAGTTCGCGCGTCTGCTCGAGCAACGGACCCCGCGCGCCGGCATGCTGGCGGTCGTCGGCTCCTCGGAACTCCTGCGGACGCACGAGTCCCTGTTCGCGGGCTGCTGGGTGACGGGGCGCAACTTCGAAGGCAACTTCGTCGTGAGCGGGCGCGTCGCCGACATCGACGCACTCGAGCGCGCACTGGAGTCGAAGGGCGTCCTCTGCCAGCGGCTGCCCGTCGACTACGGCGTGCACACCGAGCTGATCGATCCCGTCGAGGAGCAGGCCCGACGCCTCATGGACTCCCTGAGCCTCGCACCGCCGCAGATCCCGATCCTCTCGTCCGCCACGGCGGACAGGGTCGACGCGGTGTCCGCCGACGGCATCTGGGCGGCCGTGCGACAGCCCGTGGAGTTCTCCCGCACCATCGAGAAGGTGACCGCCGCAGGTGGCGCGACGTTCGTCGACCTCGGCCCCAGCGCCACGCTTGCCACCTTCGTGAAGTACATCGCCGGACCGGGCGACGGCTCCTCCTCCCAGGTGAGCGCCGTCAACCGGTTCGGCAACGACGTGAAGTCGATGAACGACTTCCAAGAGTTCATGGCGGCGCTATGACGCCCCACACCACCGATTCGGCATGGTTTTCCGATGTCGACAGAGGATGATCGAGGAGTTGTGCCGATGAGTGAGGGAAGCCCGATGCCGAGTGAGGCCGAGCAAGAGGCGTTCGAGCAGAACCCACACCTGCTGTACAGCGCCCTGCGGGCGGAGGCCCCGGTCAGCAAGGTGACCGCGCCGGGGGGCCTGGGCGTGTGGATGGTGACCCGCTACGAGGACGCCCGTCCCGCCTTGAGCAGCGCCAAGCTGTCCAAGAACGTCGAGATCGGGCAGAAGGTGATCGAGCAGAACACCGACAACGAGGAAATGCGGCTGATGTTCGCCACCGAGCTGTCGGCGCACATGCTCAACTCCGACCCGCCGGTCCACACCCGCCTGCGCAAGCTGGTCAACAAGGTGTTCACCCCCCGGGCCGTGGAACGGCTCCGTCCGAGGATCGAGGAGGTCACGACGGAGCTGCTCGACGCGATGGAGCGGGCCGGCCGGGTGGACCTGATGAGCGCCTTCGCCGCCCCGCTGCCGATCGCGGTGATCTGCGAGCTCCTCGGTGTCCCGCTGATCGACCAGGACCGGTTCCGCGGCTGGGTCGACGCGCAGCTGTCCGGCGACCCGGAGCGGCTCGCCGAAGCCGCACCCGCCCTGCTGGGGTACCTCGACGAGCTGGTCGCGAGCAAGCGCGCCAACCCCTCCGAGGACCTGCTCACCGACCTGGTGCACGCCAGCGACGGGGACGACAAGCTCAGCGCCCAGGAACTGGTCTCGATGGCGTTCCTGCTGCTGGTCGCGGGCCACGAGACGACGGTGAACCTCATCGGCAACGGCGTGCTCGCTCTGCTGCGCCACCCGGACCAGCTCGCCGCGCTGCGCGCCGACCGCTCGCTGCTGCCCGGCGCCATCGAGGAGTTCCTGCGCTACGAGGGCCCGGTCAACACCGCGTCGCTGCGGTTCACCACCGAACCGGTCGAGCTGGGCGGGGTCGTCATACCGGCGAACCAGCTCGTGGTGGTCGCCGTCGCCTCGGCCAACCGCGACGAGTCCCAGTTCCCCGACGGCGACAAGCTGGACATCACCAGGGAGACCGGCGGTCACCTGGCGTTCGGGCACGGCATCCACTACTGCGTCGGCGCCCCGCTGGCCCGGTTGGAGGCCGAGATCGCGTTCGGCCGCCTGCTCGACCGGTTCCCCGACATCCGGCTGGACGTCGACGATGCGGACGTGCGCTGGAAGCCCGGAACGGTGCTGCGGGCGCTGAAGACCCTGCCGGTGCGCGTCAGCGCGGAGTAGCCCGACACGGTGCCGCCGGGTCCGCGCTCCAGCGCGGACCCGGCGGCACCGGATCGATCAGCCGGCGCGGTGCTTGGCCACGACCTCTTCCAGCTGCGGAACCAGCTCGTTGAGCGAGGGGGCGGCCAGGATCTCGTCGCGCAGGGCGGTCGCGCGCTCGGCGAACCGGGGTTCGGTCAGCAGGCGGTTGACGCTCTCCTTGATGTTCTGCCCGGTGGCCTGCGTGGTGTGGATCTCCAGCCCGGCACCCTGCTCGGCCAGCTTGCGGGCCAGGATCGGCTGGTCGAAGTGGAAGTGCAGGGACAGCTGCGGCACCGGGTGGCGCGCGGTGGTCGCGAGGGTCGCGGCACCCGCGTGGTGGATGACCGCGTCGCACGTGGGAACGATGGCGTGCCACGGCACGAAGGGGACGAGGCGGACGTTGTCCGGGACCTTCCCCAGCTTCTGCTGCTCGCTCTCGGCGATGGTCGCGACCAGTTCGATGTCCAACTCCGACACCGATTCGAGGATCTCGGTGACCGGGATGTTGTAGCCGTTGAAGACCTCTGTGGCGGTCAGCCCCAGGGTCATCCCGACCCGCGGACGCTCCGGAGCCGTCTTCAGCCAGTCGGGTACGACGGCCGGGCCGCCGTACCCGATGAACTGCGTCTGCAGGACATCCAGGCTGGTGTCGAGTTGCAGGCTGCGCGGGAACTGATCGATCGTCACATGGCCGGTCGTCATGTCCTCGCTGAAGTCCCCGCCGAACGCGCGCGCGTGACCGCCCAGCCAGTCGGCCAGCGGGTCCATCTGCTCCGACACGGGCTGCTGCGCCTTCAACCGCAGGTAGATGTCGCGGGTCGCGCCGAACACGTCGGCGCCGAAGACCACTCGCGCGTGCGCCGCACCGCACGCCTTCGCCGTGATCGAGCCGATGTAGCTGAAGGAGTCCCACACCACCAGGTCCGGCTTCCAGTGGCGGGCGAACGCCACCAGGTCGTCGATCACCGCGGCGGCCTCCCCGCCGTGCGCGCCTTCCACCGCGGCCTTGTGGCTCTGCGAGATGTACTCCCAGGTCGTGCCCTCCGGGTCCTCGGCCACGTCCCACGGCGGGGTCAGCCCGGACCGGATCGACTCCATGATTTCCGGGTACTCGCGGCCGAACTGCCACTTGTCGAAGTCGTTTCCGACGGGCACGGCGGTGAGCCCCGCCTGGGTGATCGTGGGGGCGAAGCGCGGTTGGCTGGCGACGAGCACCTCGTGGCCGGCCGTGCGCAGCGCCCACGCCATCGGCACGAGGTACATGAATATGTTTTTTTCGGGGTTGACGGTGAACAGCACGCGCATGAGAGGACTTCCTCGGGTCGGTTCGGCGGAAGCGATGGTTACGCGGCCTGGTGGGACCCGTGTCCGGCGCTCAGGCTCCGGTACCCCGGTGGTGCGACGAGACCGTCCCCCCAGACTCGTGAGCCACACACTACGTGTGATGCCTCCGATCATGGCAAGATCGCGACGGTTCCCGTTCCCCCGGCTAGGGTGTGTTCCGGATCATGAACCACTGCCCAACGGGTAGGCCTGCTGGTAGCGTTCGACTGGTTTCGACAGGTAGAGCCGTGTCTGCTGAGGAGTTCAGATGAGCACTGGTATATCGCTTCCCAAGCCCGAGGAAGTCGGTGCGTTCTACGATGCGGCCAACGGTCTGATCGCTCAATTCCAGGGCGGCAGCATGCATTACGGCTACTGGAACGGCCCCGAGGACGACAGCACGTTCGAGCAGGCATCGGACCGGCTGTCCGACATCCTGATCGACAAGCTGGCGCCGGGCCCCGGTGACCGGGTGCTCGATGTCGGGTGCGGTGTCGGCACGCCGGGCGTGCGACTGGCCACCAGGACCGGTGCGGAACTGGTCGGGATCTCGATCAGCGCGCGGGATGTGGAACTGGCCAACGCCCGTGCGGAGCGCGAGGGATGCGCCGACCGGGCGCGCTTCGAGCACGCCAACGCGTTGGAGATGCCCTTCGAGGACAACTCCTTCGACCACGTCCTCGCGCTCGAGTCCATCGTGCACATGCCGGACCGCGTCCAGGCGCTCAAGCAGATCGCGCGAGTGCTGCGGCCGGGGGGTTCGTTGGCGCTCACCGACTTCGTCGAGCGGCCCCCCGCCTCCGCCGACCTGCCCAAGCCCTCGCTGCTGAAGAGGATCCAGAACAGCGTGGTCGACAAGGTGCAGCAGGCGGCGCTTGCCAAGCTCATCGAGTCGTGGCACACGGCCCCGCTGGTCCGGGCGGCCGACTACGCGTCGTTCGCCTCCGCCGCCGGCCTGGACGTCGTCGAGGTCACCGACATCAGCCAGCACACCAAGTACACCGCGCACCGGTTCTACGGGGCGGTCTACGAGTACGCCAAGCACAACGAAGTTCCGCCGGAGATCAAGAGGATCCTGCAGGCGGGCCCCGGGGAGAAGCGGTTGCACTGGCTGATCGAGGACGACCCGGCGGTCGGTGTGATCGTCGCTGTGCTGCGCCGCCCCTCCCAGGGCTGACGCCGGGCTACCGGCCGTCGGGTCGGTGCGCCGGGCGGGCAGGCTCCCGCGACGTGCTCAGTTGGTACTTCCAGGTGTCGGCGAGCCCTTCGGCGAGGCCGATCTCCGGCCGCCAGCCGAGCACGTCCGCCGCGCGCCGGATGTCCAACCACACGTCCCTGCGGTCGAACGGGCGAGCCGGTTCGCGTTCCACCGGAACCGGCCGCCCGACCGTGGCCTCCAGATGCCGGTGCAGGTCGTCCAGCGAAGTCGGGGACCCGGCGCCGATGTTCAACACGGTCGGCCGGTCCGCCGCACGCAGGGCGGGAGCCCTCCCCAGCACCGCGAGCATCGCGTTCGCCACATCGTCGACGTGGACGTAATCCCTGCTCGACCCGCCGTGGCCGAGTATGCGGAGCTGCTCGCCCGCCAGCAGTGCCTGCATCCAGTGCCCGATCACCCCGTAGCCCGCGGCGGTGCGCTGTCCCGGGCCGTACACGTTGGACAGCCGCAGCACCACAGGAGCGAGCCAGTCGGACGCGCCTGCCAGCGCTTCCTCCTGCTCGAGTTTGGCCTTGCCGTAGACGTTGCTCGGACGGGCGGGTGACTGCTCGTCATACGGCGGCTCGCACCGCGGGTCGTACACGGTGCCACCCGACGCCGCGAGCGTCACGACCGGTCGTCGCGGGTTCTCCCGCAGTGCGTCGAGGAACGCCCGGAAGTCGGTGATCTCCTGGGCGGCGCGCTCCGGTTCCCGTTCGGCGATCGCCGGACTGATCCGGCTCGCCAGGTAGAAGACCACATCACAGTGGCGGAGCGCGGGGTCCTGCCACGTGCCGTGCACGGCCGGTTCCGCGCTGGTGAACCCGCGTGCCTCGACTCCGGCCCCGGACAGGGCGCGCATGACGCTTCTGCCGAGGAATCCGTTGGCGCCGACGACGGCCACGACGGGCTCGGGTCGACGAGGACCGCCATTTGGGACGAGTGCTGCGGGCATCCCTTTTTCCCCCATGTGAAAAGAACCGGCGACCTGTCGCCGGTCAGGAACCTGGAACCAGGCCGCCCGCGCGCTCGGACTCCTCCGGATCGGGAGACCGAACGGATGGCGCTGGAATGGACAACTCCGGTCACGGGCGATGCTGTTCGGGATGAGCGGTCGCGCGTCGTACGGTTCAGCGACCCGCTCTTCGTCGAGGCGGCACAGTGGGGCATGAGGTCCTTGCCCGCCGGTGGCCGTGATCACCGTCAACGCACCGTACCAGCCAGCGGGTTTCCCTACTACACCGGCACAATCAGCCGTCACAGCAGGGGCGGTGTCGGCGTGGAGGAACTCCCGACTTGTCGATCACTGTGTAAATTCGGTCAAGATCGTGCTGAGTTGCACCGCGAACGATTAGCATCGCGCGCATGACCACGAGAAGCGATGCGGTCGCCGAACGCCGACCGGCCTACCTGTCAGACCTCGCTGCCGGAACCGACCGGTTCTTCGACGAGCGCAGGGAATCCTGCCCGTGGTGTGATTCCAAGCGGATCGGCCTCCTCCTGCGGACGACGGACGTGATGCAGCACAAGCCGGGCGTCTTCGTCCTGGATTCCTGCAAGGACTGCGGGCACGTCTTCCAGAACCCCCGGCTGAACGACGAGGGACTCGAGTTCTACTACCGGGACTTCTACGACGGTCTCGGCGAAGAGAACATGAACAAGATCTTCGGGACCAAGCGCGCCGGGCACGACGGGCGGACCCACATGGTCGCCGCGCAGGGCAGGCCCAAGCAGTGGCTCGACGTCGGCACGGGGCACGGGCACTTCCTGGCCGACGCGAAGAGGGTGCTGCCGGACACCGAGTTCGACGGACTCGACCGGACCGACGGAGTGGTGATCGCCCAGCAGAAGGGGCGGATCCGCAAGGCCTACCAGGGCAGCTTCATCGACCTCGCCCCCGAGTTCGCCGGTCAGTACGACGTGATCAGCATGTATCACTATCTGGAACACACCGCGGACCCCAAGGCGGAGATGGCCGCCGCGGCGGCGGCCCTGCCGGTGGGCGGGCACCTGGCCATCGAACTGCCCGACCCGGAGTGCGCCTGGGCCCGGCTCCTCGGCAAGTGGTGGATCTCCTGGCTGCAGCCCCAGCACCTGCACATGATTCCGATCGCGAACCTGCGCGCCGAGCTGAGCGCCCTGGGACTGACCGTCGTCTCCGAGCAGCGGGCCGAACCGCACAACGGGCAGGACGCCGTCAGCGCGGCGGTCCTGGCGATCAACGCGGCGCTGATCGGCGGGGAGGATCTGGCGTGGCGACCGGCCCCGCCGTCACGTGCCCGCGCGCTGCTGCGCAAGATCGCTTTCAACGCGAGCGTCCCGGCGCTCGTGCTGGCCTACCTGGTGGACCGGGTCTCCGCGTCGATCGGTGGCGGTCGCGGCCTGTCCAACACGTACCGGGTGCTCGCGCGCCGGACGTCCTGACCGGTACGAGGCAGCCGGGCGTCCGGTGCCCGCCCGGTCTCCCACGCACGCACCCACGGTGCCCGGTACGGTCACCCACCGTCCTTGGCGCGCCCCCGGGCAGAGCCCGTGACCAGCGGATTTCCCGATTCACCGGTCACGGGCTTGACCTTGACACGGTGATAACGTTTCCACTTGGGCGCAGGAGGTGGTCCCGATCAACACGACCAACGTAACCCCGCAGAACACCCGCGTGGCCAACGCCCTGGGAGCCGAGGACTCGTCCGTCCGGCTCAAGGCGGCCCTGGCGGTCGGCTCGAACCCCGACCCCGAGTTCCTGGAGGCGCTCGTCGAGCGGTGCGCGGTCGAGCCGGACTTCTTCGTACGGGACATGCTGTCCTGGGCGCTGACCCGCCTCTCGCCGGAGGTCACCCTGCCCCGGATCCGCCAGGAGCTCGACTCCGAGCGCACCCAGGCCCGCAGCCAGGCGCTGCACACGCTCTCCAAGATCGGCGACAAGAGCACGTGGGCCTGGATCACCCGCGACATGCTGCGCGACGCCGACGACGAGCTCGCGCGGACCGCGTGGCGCGTCGCGGTCTCCCTCGTGCCCGAGGACGAGGAGAAGGACCTGGTCGACGAACTGGTTCTGCAGCTCGGCCGCGGCGACCGCAACGTGCAGCTGAGCCTGAGCCGGGCCTTCGTCGACCTCGGCGACGTGATCAAGCCCGCCCTGGAGAAGGCCGCGGAGCACCCCGACCCGGCGGTGGCCGCGCACGCCCGTGCCACCGAGCTGCTCCGGCAGGACCCGGAGACCGGTTTCGACGCGGCCATCGAAGAGGCGAAGCGCGTGGTCACACTCGGCCCGGAAGCGGCTGCTGCCGTCGCCGCGGCGGCGTCGGCAGGCACCGGGACCCCGGAGACCGCCGAGACCGCCGAGACCTCGGAGACGACCGGGTCGACGGAGACCGCGCATTGCTGATCGGTGATGTGGCCCGCCGTTCCGGGGTGAGCAGCCGGATGCTCCGGCACTACGACGCCCTGGGGTTGGTGCGGCCGACGGGCCGCACCGTCGGCGGCTACCGCGAGTACTCCGCCGAGGACGTCCGCAGGATCTTCCACGTGGAGAGCCTGCGGTCCCTCGGGCTCTCGCTCAAGCAGATCGGGCGCGCGCTGGAGGACCCGGCCTTCACGCCGTCCGCCTTGGTCAGCGACCTCATCCGGTGGACGGAGGACCGCCTGGCGCGGGAACAGGAGCTGCTCGAGCGACTCCGTGCGATCGACGCGTCGGCGCCCACCGGTTGGCAGGGCGTCCTGCGCATCGTCGAACTCATGCGGGAACTCAACTCGACCAGCGCCGCGCGCAGGCAGCAGGCCGTCCTGGCCCGGCCGGAGGGTGTGTCGGTTCCCGCCGAGCTGCTGGCCGGAGCGGTCCTGACCGAATCCGACCCCCACGTCGCAGGCGCCCTGCGCTGGGCGCTCGCCCGATCGGGCGGCGACGGCGTGGCGGCGCTGGACGCCGGCGCGCACTCGGAGGACGTCGACATCCGGCGGCGCGCGGTGCAGGCGATCGCCGAGATGCCCGAGGCCCCGGGTGCGATCGCGGTGCTCGCGGACGCCCTCGGGGACCCGGACCCGACGGTGCGCAGACACGCCGCTCTGGCCCTGGGCAGGCACGGCGTGGCCGCGGCCGTGCCCACACTCGTCCGCATGGTGGTCGAGGGCTCCCATGACGTGGACGCGGCGGAGGTTCTGGGAACGCTGTCCCAGGACCCCGGGTGCGCGGACCGGATCACGACCGCCCTGGTCGACGAACTCGCCGCGCCCACCGCGGACTCCGCGACGCGGATCCGCCTCACCCAGGCACTGGTCGAGCTCGCGGGAACCACCGCGCAGGAGGTCCTGCGCCAACTGGCCCACGACGACGACCACGCCGTCGCCCTCGTCGCCTCGGCCCTCGCCGGAGTCCTCGAAGAGCGGTCCCCGGAAGACCGGGCCGACCAGGATTCCTGACAGCGCACCACCGAGGCGCGGCGGCACCCGGCGCCGGCGACGAGTGGATCGACGCGGTCGACGCCGCGCAGTCGCGCTCGCGCGCGTGCTCTGCGGTCAGCCAGAAGAACCCCAGCTTCTTCGGGAGTAGCTCACCAGCAGGTTCTTCGTCTCCTGGTGGTACAGCAGTTGCACGGCGGCGACCACTGCGAAGCCGAGTGTGTAGCCGATGAAGGCGCTGCTCCTCGTACAGCAGGGTCGCTCTGGAGCGCGTGGGTGCGGACCCCACAGCCAAGCTACGGAGTGCGCTCGGCGAACTGCTCCAGACGCTGGGTGATGATGTGAATCGAGGGTCTGGCCGCAACTGTTCCGACAGCAATCCACCGCCCTGACGCCCGACGGGGTGGACGCCGTCCGGGCGGCTGGCCTGCATGTTCGGATCGTCGTCTTCGTCGACACCGTGGCGGACGTTCCCCCGTACGGGCGGCTCGACGGGCGCCCGCCGCCGGACGGCCGGAGGATCAGTGCGGGAACACGCGATGGGAGCCGATCAAGGATGCCGAACACCGCCGGTCGCCCGAAGCGGGCGCGCATCGTCCTGTCAGGTGTGCTGGTCCTCGCCGGGGTCGTCGTGACCGGGTGCGGCGAGGCCCGCGACGCCGGGCAGGCGCTCGGAGCAGGGCCTCGCCCCCAGGCGGCGCGCTCCGGCAGGGTCACCGTCGTCTACGAGGCCCGAACGGTCAAACCGGAGGACCGGCAGGCCGTGGCGCTGATCCGGAGGTCCCGTGTGCTGGAGCGGTCGGCCGAATGGGTGAACAGAGCTCTGACCCTCCCGCACGATATGGTCGTGAAGGTCACCGCCGACGTGCCGCCCGGCGTCACCGACGCCGTCACCCAACCCGACGGCAGGACGATCTTCATCCCGCCGTCGTTCCTGACGACCATCGAGAAGGCCTTCGCCGATGTCGTGAAGACCGTCGAACGGCCTGCCCCGTTCCCCGCGTCCGAGTACAACACCGACGATCTGACCGTGCTGTCGACCGAGTTCATCTTCGGCCACGAGATGGGCCACGCCCTGCAACGCCAGCTCCTCCTGGCCAACCTCGGCCTCGAAGAGGACGCGGCTGACGGCTTCGCGTCCTTCTACACCGTCAACGAGGTCGGGCCGGGCCCGTCGCTGGCCGCCGCGGTCCTCTTCGACGAGCTCGCCCGCAAGGAAGGCCAGCCGACCCTGGAAGGCCTGGCGAGCGACCATCCCGTCACCCAGCAACGGGCCTTCAACTTCCTGTGCTACCTGGAGGGAAGCGACCCGAAAAAGTACCAGAAGTCCCTGGTCGACAGCGGCTATCTCCCCAAAACCCGCGCCCCCCTCTGCCCACAGGCGTGGGCGATGCTGGACTACGGCTGGTGGACCCAGCTCCAACCCCACTTCAGCGTGGCGTTCAGGGCCCAGGGCGATGAGGAGCAGAAGAAGGCGCATGCGCGGCTGATCGCGGAGACGGAGGCCCTGGCGCGGCGCATCGACGAGATCCGCAACAGTCAATGAGCCTGTGCGTGAAGGCGCCTGACGGGCGAAAACCCAGGGCAGGCGCCTTTTTTCGTGCCTTTAGAAGAAGCCGAGACGCTTCGGCGAGTACGGCACGAGGAGATTCTTCGTCTCCTTGTGGTACAGGAAGCGTGACCTGTTTGACCTGGGGAAACGACCGTTGTGGGGCTCTTGGTTGGCATCGTGGTCCGGGAATGGTCCGGATCTTGGTCGACCTGCACACCAGGCATAGGCGAGGGGAGCGGCGCTCAACGACGTTGCGCCACCGGTAGGCGGTCTTGTAGAAGCCGCAGGGGCGTTCACGGGCCCTGCAGGCGAGCTGGTCAGCGCGCCCAGGGATGGTGGCCTTGATGGCGCGTCTACGGAGGTAGGAGCGGAAGGTACGGGTGGAGGAGCCCTCGTCGGCCACAACATGATGGGGCTGTATCCGTGGCCGGCCCGGTCCGCTGCCGGGCACGTGGATACGGGTGATGACAGCTTCGGCCTGGGGGCAGTCGTTGCGGCTCGAGGCAGGGTGGTCGCCTGCCTGGCAGGAGGTGCGTGTTGTCGTACCTTCCTGCCCGCGCCCGGAGGGGTGAACGGCCCCAGCGGTCTGTTTGGCGTCGTACCGCACCACTGGGGCCGTCCGGGTCAGTCCACGACGATGCCCGGATAGCAGTGCTGGTGATGCCAGCCCGGGGCCACCGGGTACCCGCAGTGGCAGAATTCGGGCCGGGCTGACTCGCCCCTGGCGCGCCGGGTCAGGGCGACGATCAGGGGCTGGCGGTCCAGCCAGGACGCCGCGTCGTCGCGGTCGGTCAGGCCGAGGGCCTCCGGCGTCACGTCGAGCCCGTCGGCGAGCAACTCGATGAGCTGGTCCGTCTGTTTACGGATGAAGTGCAGGACGTTGCCGCAGTAGGAAGGGGGCATCTCGTCCAGCCGGTGGCGGCGGTCCTGAACGTCCTGCCAGACCTCGTCCTGGTTCAGGAGGTTCACCCAGTGCTCCTCCGAGGTCCAGCGTGCCGTCGGCGCGATGGGTCCGCTGCTGCCCGCGAGCCGCAACAACTCCTGGGTCTCCAGGGCCTCTTCCAGGGCCCGGCGGTACTCCGCGTGGTCCTCGGCCGCCAAGCGCCGGTAGATCGCTACGGACATGTCGGCGTCCCGGCGCGCGGCGGCGAGGTTACCCTCGGCGCCGCGCCGGGCCTGGGCCGACTGGTGCAGGACCTTCGCGTGGTCGCTCTCGTACCGGACCGGGTCGGCCGCTGCGAGCCGTGCAGTGATCCCAGCCGCCTCGTCGGCCAGGGTGAGGGCCTCCCGCCACCGTTGCAGCCTCCCCAGATAGGTGACGAGCCGCGACGCGACGTCGGCCAGGACGGGCTCCTGCACGGCGGGTGCGACCGAGGCCAGTCGTCGGGTGGTCGCGACCGCCTCCTCCAGCGCGGTGACTGCCTCCTCCCTGCGCCGCGACGCCCACAGCAGGACGGACAGGTTGCCCAGGCACTGCGCCAGCTCGGACTCGTCGAGTACGAACGCGCGGGCGAGTAGCGACCCGGCGGGCGGGCCGGCCGCCAGGCCGCGCCGGGCGAACTCGATGGCCCGCGCCTGCGCGGCCACGGCGTCCGAGAGGCGGCGCAGCTGCCAGGAGAAGATGCCGAGGTTGTTCAGGGCGAGCGCGAGGCCGCTCTCGTACTGGTCCGGTTGGGTCGCCGTCAGACGCCAGAAGATCCCGACCGCTTGCTCCGTGGGGGGGGCCATGGCCCGGTCCGGGTATCCGGCCGCAGCCAGCCCCCGGCCCACCTGTGCGAGGGCCAGGGCAAGGCCGGGCTCGTGGGCTGCTGGGTCCGCCACGGCCAGGTCCTGGAAGAGCGTGACCGCCTCCTCGGCCGCGTGCAGGGCGCGATCGGGGGCGTCGGCGTCGAAGGCGTGCTGGGTCAGGTGCAGCAGCGCGGTCGCCAGGGTCGCGGTCGGGGACATGTACGGCGATGTGGACGAGAATGCGGCAATGGAAGAGGACGGAGACTGAGAACCAGCCGGGTGTGTGCCCACAGTAGCCGCCTTCCGGAAGCAGCGCACTGCCTCCTCGTCCGCGGCCAGCGCCTCCTGTGCCCGCCCCGCCCGGCCGAGCCGGAAGCCGAGGCCCTGGTGCAGGCGGCCGCGCTCGGCAGGGTCGGCGGTGTGGGGGAGGCGTTCGGCGACCAGTCGGGCAGTGAACGTCGCGATGCCCGCGTCCAGGTCGAGCTGCCCGAACTCCGGGAAGCAGGTCTCCACGGAGGCGAGTACGGAGGCTGGAAGGGTGGTCTCGGCGAGCGCCGTGAGGGCCGCGCTGCCCGCGGCGACGGCCACCGACGGGTCCTGCCGCAGGATCTGCTCCAGGTGCCCGGCGATGTGCGGCCAGCGCCCCGGTGCCGCCGCGGCGGCCAGGAACGTCAGGCCGCGCGTGACCGACGGCGGAACCGCACCGTCCGGGTCGCGGGCACTGAGCGTGCGCGCTGTCGGTGCGGCCCAGGGGGCGGCTGGATAGCCGGTCACGCGGTGCCCGTCGAGGCTGAGGGCGAGGAAGTCCTCGGCGAGCCGGTCCGGGTAGAGCGGCTCGAGGACGGCGCCCGGCTCCGCCGCCGGGTAGCAAGTGCCGTGGTCGGTGAGCAACTGCAGGGGCCGCTCCAGGCCGATCGCCGCGAGCAGGGAGCCGCCCTCCCCCGGTGACACGGCCCCGGTGAGAGCGGCCGTGAACACGACGCGGTTCATGTCGCTCGGCGCGGTGCTGAAGTCCAGTCCCTCCAGGCGGTTCTCCCACAGCCGGGTCCAGTGTCGTCGCTCCCGGTTCAGGAGGTACGCGGAGAGGCCGGCCAGGTCGTTCGGGGCCTGTTCGCCGCGGACGTGGGCGTCGACGGCAACCAGGGCGGCCATGTGCACCGCGAGGACGAGCCCGAACTCCGGGCGCCCCAGATCCTGCGGTTGTGCGATCACGGCCGGGTCGGGCACACCGTACCGGGCGGCGAAGCAGTCCCTGGCCGCGGCGAACATGGCCGACCGGGCCCGCGGGTCGCTGCCGGGGGCGCCCAGCGGGCTCAGCTCCTGGTCCTGCGTGCCGGCCATGATGTCTTCCAGGGCGGAGCGCACGGCGGGCCAGGCAGTGGCCGAGCGGGCGAGCAACAGCAGCCGGGTCGGCAGGGGGCTGGTGAGCAGCCGGTTGCTGAACAGCCAGGTGAGGTGCGAGACAGGCCAGCGGTCGGCGTAGTCGACCACGAGGAGCATGCCGCGAGCCCCGTCGGGCCGCAGGTCTGCGCTGTTCCCCTGGCCCGCGTCCAGAATGGCGCCCGGGCCGTGCGTGGCCGTGACGACCTTCCAGCCTGCAGCGGCGCTCTCGGCGGCGAACTCGTCGGCGAGGCGGCTCTTTCCGTGCCCGCCGGGGCCGTGCAGCCAGGTCGCCGAGAGCCGCGGCCCGGGGTCGTCCCGCCATGCGGTGAGCTCGGCGCGCTCCCGCTTCCGGCCGGTGAAGTCGACCAGCCGGTAGCGGGCGTTGAGCATCCGGCTGGGCTGGTCAAGCAGCCAGGTGTCGTCCGGCGCGGGGGCCGCACTCTGGTGCTCGCCGAGCAGGTACACGGGCCCACGATCCGGGAAGACGTGCAGGTCGGCGCCCACAACGCCGTACCCGAAGCCGCTCTCCACACGGATCGACTGCTGGACGGTCGCCTCTGTGGCGGGGCCGGACGGCGGTGCGCCACCGCCGCCAGTGGCGACCCGACGGCTCTGCCGGGTGCCCTCGTCAGCCCCTGTCACCGAGCGGTCCCGGGGGCCCCTTCGGCGGTGCGACCGGGCGCTGACTCGGTGCTGTAGTGGTGGTTGACGATGCTTCCGCCCTGCACCAGGAACGCCTTCGCGTTGTCCCGTACGACGACGTCCTGCACCCACTTCGGCTCGCTGTTCCCGGCGGGCCGGACCTCCTCGATCAGGGCCCGCAACTCCTCGGCCGCCGCCGGGTCGCGCTGCAGCAGCGAGCGCAGCTCGAGCTGCCACAGTGGAAGGAGCGTCTGCCGCACCCGGTCGCTGTCGTCGGCCTCCGCCACGAGTTGTGCGTTGCTGTCGAGTTGGCCCTCGATCGCTTGCTGCCGTTCCTCGCCGCCACGGCGCCGGAACAGCTCCGCCACGCGGGCGCGGGCCAGCATCCAGGAGTCGGTGGCCATGGCTCCGACCACTGCCGTACCGCCGGCCACCACGAGTTCGTCGAGCACAATTCCTCCCTCAGCGGGCCCCTATGACGTCGCGCACTCCGTGCGCCGCTGCCCCGCACCGACGACCGTAGAATATCCAGCCGGAATGCGGGGGGTTGTGCTGGCCGTTCTCACGACGTGTGAGCGATCACTCGCTCCACGGTGGCCCCTGTGTCAGAGTTGGTTCATGCGCACGGCTGATGGGGGAAAGCAGGATGGAGCGGCCGCGTCGGGGGAATCCGTACCGGACCTGGTCCGCAGGCGGTGGAGGGCCCGTCTGACCGACCCGCTGCCGGCCCGATTTGAGGAGCCGGGCTGGAGCTACGAGGAAAGGGTCCCGCGCCGCTGCCCCGCCTGCGGCGGCGAACTGCACTCACTGCGCAGGCCGTACGAGTCCCAGGGGCGCGTCTACCGCTACGTCGCCGTCGTCTGCCCGCGTTGCCCCGCTGCCTACGCCCTCGCGGATCTCGGCGTGAAGACGTACGACAAACTCATGGGCCACAGCGGCTGGGCAAAGGCGCCCACGCCCGCTCCCGCCGCGAAGCCAAATCCCGGCCCCGATGCCGACGATGCCTGGGACATGCTGCTCGGCCCGTGCCCCACGGGTGATGAGCCGGGCGGCCTGACTATCAGACCGATCTATGCCTCCCCCGGCGCGGCACTCCGGCCTACGCCCGGCCCCGCACGCATCATTGCCTCCAACCTGACGTCACCCGGACCCAGTTGGCCCGCCGACCTGCCGCTGCCGGCCGACCCTGAACTGCGGCTCCTGTACTGGTGCAAGGTGACCGACCCGCATTGGCGGCCATCCTTCGAGGCTATCGATGCGGCCGAGGACATCCGCGTCATCATGCCGGACGGTCCGGAATTCGACGCCCTGCGCGTGTACCTGACCGACGAGGACATTCCGTACCGCTGTGCACGGCACTGGCAGGAGTCAGAAGTCGTCGGCACCGTCAGCGACCTGGGGCAACGAACCGACCTCGTCGCTTGGCCCGTCCGCTCCGGCCCGCTGCCAGCGGCCCCGGTCGCGGGTCCCGGCGCCCATGCCGCCCGTGACGCGTTCGCGCTGCAGTGGGACGCCCTGGAGGAACTGCCCGAGGACGCCGACGACGCCTACGTCCCGGTGGCCGACCTGGTACCGCCGAGCTGGTCGCGGTTCCTGAAGTACCCGACGTTCAATCCGGCGCAGGCCGACGCTGTCCCGGCGATCCTCGAGAACGACGGGAACGTCCTGGTTGTCGCCCCGACCGGCGCGGGCAAGACCCCAATCGGCATGGTCGCCGCCCTCAAGGCCAACGTACAGGGCCGCAAGGCTGCCTGGCTCGTGCCGCAGCGCTCCCTGACCGACGAACTTGACCACGAACTCGACCTGTGGCGCAGCAACGGACTGAGCGTGGTGCGCCTCACCGGCGAGTACGCCGTCGACGCCGAGCTGATCCGAAAGGCCGATATATGGGTCGCGACCACCGAGAAGTTCGAGGCCATCTGTCGCACTGGCTCACTGCGCGACGCCCTCGCCGACGTCGGCTGCCTCGTCGTCGACGAGATCCACCTGCTCGGCGACCCTGGCCGTGGCCCCATCCTGGAGGCCCTGCTTGCTCGAGTCGGCGAGGACACCGGGCAGGTGCGTGTCGTCGGCCTGTCCGCGACGGTCGCCAATGCCGACGAGGTCGCCGACTGGCTCGGCGCCCGCCTTGTGAGCACCACGTGGCGGCCCACCCGGCTGATCTGGCAGATACCCGTCCCCGCCGCGTCCACCAACAGCGACCGGGGCGCCCGCGCTGCGGCCCGCACCCGCGCCGCCGTGCAACAGGTCCGTACCATCGCCGAGGAGGGCGGCAGCGCCCTGGTGTTCTGCGGCAGCAAGCGCGGCGTGCGCATGACCGCGCTCGCCCTCGCCGAGGAGCGCGGGGCCTGTACCAAGGGCGTCGACAAGGACGACCCGGAGGCCGTCGAGCGGCTCTGCTCGCTGACGGGCGTGCGCATCCACTACCGGGATTGGCCCTACAAACGCGAGGCCGAACAGGCGTTCCGGAACCGCGAGGCAAACGCCCTGGTGGCGACGTCCACTGTGGCGGCCGGGGTCAACCTGCCCGCCCGCGCCGTCGTCGTACGTGACACCGAGATCGGCCTGGACCGAGTCGAAGTCTCCATGGTCCAGCAGATGTTCGGGCGCGCCGGGCGCGTCGGCGCCGGGGAGCGCGAGGGCTGGGCCTTCCTCCTCACCGACGGCACCGACCGGCCCGAGTGGCAGGCCCGTCTGGCCGCCGGCTACACCGTGCGCTCCCGCATCCGCGAACGCCTGCCCGACCACCTGCTGGCCGAGGCGGTGCAGGGCCGCGTGCGCACGCTCCGGGAGGCCGAGAACTGGTGGACCCGCACCCTCTCCTACCACCAGGGCAACGAGAGCTTCGACCCGCTGTACGACGCCGTCGAGTTCCTCACCGAGGCCTGCTACCTGCGCCGTAGCCCCGGCCTCGAGCACGACGACACCCTCGTGGCCACCGAGCTCGGCGCCCTCACCAGCCGTTTCATGCTCGCCACCGACCTCGCCGATGAGATGTCCGACGCGCTGCGCGCCGCCCCCGTGCCCCAGGACCCGGACGGGGCCGAGCAGTTGCTCACCGCACTGCTCGCCACGCACCTGCCGAACCTGGAACAGGCCCATTTCACCGACCGGGCCCGCGCCGTGCTGCTGCGGGTGCTGCGCAACGGCGGCCACCTGGACCTCCCGGACCCGGAGGCGGGCGGCGCGCTGGCGCGGCCGGTGGACGAACCGGTGGTCGCTGGGGACCTGGCGCGGGCAGCACTGCTCCTGGTCGCGCACAGCCCCAAGGTGTTCCGCACCCGTTCCCCGTACGTCCTCGGCATTCCCTCCGAGAGCCTCACCGGCATCTACGAGGAGTCCCAGCGCTACCTGGCCTGGCTCGGCGCGCAGGGCCCGCTCGGCACCGTGCACCCCTGGGCCGCCGTCGTCGCCGCCGACCTGGCCGCCCGGATCCGCTGGCGGGAACTCGGCCCGCGCCGCGGCGCCGGTCGCCTGTTGTGGATCTGCGAGCAGATGGCCACCGCGCCGCTCGCCAACCGGCTCGTGCCGCAGATGTGGCGTGCCGCCCGCAAACGAGGCATAGGCGCCCCCGACTGGCCGGGCACCACGTCACCCAACGGTTGCGTCCTGCCCTCCCAGCGCTACCGGCAACTCCTCGCAGAGCGTACGACGGGCGCGCTCGTCACCCCGGGTCCGGACGGTGTCCTGGTCCGGGACTGCCCGCGTGGCGCGACCGTATGGCTGTGGGACGGCACGTCGGTGGAGTTTCACCCGGTCGAGCGCGCCCCGGTCGAACTCCCCTACCCGCGCCCGGCACCGGACGACCCGGTGGGCGGCCACCGTGGCGCGGCCGTCTTCACTCGGAACGACCACTTGGCCACGGGCTGGTTGGCTGCGTACAGCGGCTTGGTCTGAGAGCCGTCCCGGTGGGGGTAGCCCTTCGCGATTGGTTGGTTGGTGAGGTCAGGTGCTGGCGAGGTGGAGAGCGTCGAGCGTCACCGGCAGCGCCGTGTGGAGTCCGACCACTTCGCGTAGCATGGGATGGACGACGGATGTCCAATCCCCCTGCAGGTGCGTCCAGGTGACGAGGGTGACCTCCAACCTGGCCAGGCTGAGACGGATAGGGGGGGGCGGAGCTGGCCCAGTCGCTTCGCGTCGTGGATACGCCTGGGGCCGCCGATGCGGCGTAGCGCTCCAATTGGTCCGTGGCTGGTCCGGGAGCCGCGCAGATTTGTGGAGAATGCCGCAGGAGTGCCTGAGTGATCGCGGATTGTGACTGCGAGTGTCTGGGTTGCCTGGGGGGTGAAGCCCCCTCCAGGCAACCGACTTGAAGCTCTAGAAGAACCCCAGCTTCTTCGGCGAGTAGCTCACCAGCAGGTTCTTCGTCTGCTGATAGTGATCCAGCATCATCCGGTGGGTCTCCCGCCCGATGCCCGACTGCTTGTAGCCGCCGAAGGCGGCGTGGGCCGGGTAGGCGTGGTAGCAGTTGGTCCAGACGCGGCCCGCCTGGATGGCTCGGCCCGCGCGGTAGGCCGTGGTGCCGTTGCGGGTCCAGACGCCGGCGCCCAGGCCGTAGAGGGTGTCGTTGGCCGTGTGGATCGCGTCGTCGAAGTCGGTGAAGGGGGCCACCGCCACGACCGGGCCGAAGATCTCTTCCTGGAAGACCCGCATGCGGTTGTCGCCCTCGAAGATGGTGGGCTGGACGTAGTAGCCGCCCGCGAGTTCGCCGCCGAGGTCGGCGCGGGCGCCGCCGGTGCGGACGCGGGCGCCTTCCTGCCTGCCGATGTCGAGGTAGGAGAGGATCTTCTCCAACTGGTCGTTGGAGGCCTGGGCGCCGATCATCGTGTCGGTGTCCAGCGGGTGGCCCGGGAGGATCTGTTCCGTGCGGGCGGTGGCCGCTTCCAGGAAGGCGGCGTAGTGGCCTCGCTGGATCAGGGCGCGGGAGGGGCAGGTGCAGACCTCGCCCTGGTTGAGGGCGAACATCGTGAAGCCCTCGAGGGCCTTGTCGAGGAAGTCGTCGTCGGCGGCCGAGACGTCGTCGAAGAAGATGTTCGGGCTCTTGCCGCCCAGTTCGAGGGTCACCGGGATGATGTTCTCCGACGCGTACTGCATGATCAGGCGGCCCGTCGTGGTCTCGCCGGTGAAGGAGATCTTCGCGACGCGGGGGCTGGAGGCGAGCGGCTTGCCGGCCTCGACGCCGAAGCCGTTGACGATGTTCACCACGCCCGGCGGCAGCAGGTCGGCCACCAGGTCCAGCCAGACGTGGATCGACGCCGGGGTCTGCTCCGCGGGCTTCAGGACGACGGCGTTGCCCGTGGCCAGGGCCGGGGCCAGCTTCCACGCGGCCATCAGGACGGGGAAGTTCCAGGGGATGATCTGGGCGACCACGCCGAGCGGCTCGTGGAAGTGGTAGGCGACCGTGTCCTCGTCGATCTCGGAGAGGCCGCCCTCCTGGGCGCGGATCGCGCCCGCGAAGTAGCGGAAGTGGTCGATGGCGAGCGGGATGTCGGCGGCGAGGGTCTCGCGGACCGGCTTGCCGTTCTCCCAGGATTCCGCGACCGCGAGGAGTTCGAGGTTGCTCTCCATGCGGTCGGCTATGCGGTTCAGCACGAGGGCGCGTTCGGCGGGGGAGGTGCGGCCCCAGGCGGGGGCGGCCGCGTGGGCCGCGTCCAGTGCCCGTTCGACGTCCTCCGCCGTGCCGCGCGCGATCTCGGTGAACGGCTGTCCGTTCACCGGGGTCGGGTTCTCGAAGTACCGGCCCTGCTTGGGCGGTACGTACTCGCCGCCGATCCAGTGGTCGTACCGGGGGCGGTAGGAGACGATCGCCTCGGGGGATCCGGGGTTGGCGTAGCGGGTCATGGGGGCGGCCTTCCGGTTCGCTGCCGCCCGCTCCCGACGCGGGCGGCGATCGGCAGGAAGCTAGTGGCGGGGAGGTTGCCCGAACGTTGCCCCGGCGCCGGGGGCGTACGCCTCGCGCAGGCGGCGTGCCCGCGTCGCCACCGCACCCCGCTGCGGCGCGCTCATCGGCAGTGCGGCCAACAGCCGCTCCCACACTTCCAGATCCTCCTCGCCCCACGCGCTGTCGGCCCACAGCTGGAGCGCGGCCGCGTCCCCGCCGCCCAGGACCGCGCGCCGCAGCCGGTCCTCCAACAGTCGTCGCATCCGGCGGATCCCCGGCGCCTCCGACGCCGGCAGCAGGGGACCGTCGTACGCGCGCACGGCCGCGCGGAGGTCACCCGCCGTCAGCTCCCGCTCCACCTGTGCGGCATCCGTCTCCACCCGCCCGTACAGGCGGTACGGGCGGGAAGCGAGCAGCGGGCCCACCAGCCGCCGCAGCCGCGACAGCTCCGCCCGCAGGGTCACCGCCGGTACCGGGCGCTCGCCGTACAGCGCGACCGACAGCTGGTCGCCCGTCAGGCCGTCGGGGTGGCCGGCCAGCAGGACCAGGATCTCGCTGTGCCGCCGGCCCAGCCGTGATCGGCGGCCGTCCGCCACCAGCAGCGCCTCGTCCCGGCCCAGTGCCGACAGGGCGAGCCCGGGGGCGGGGGCCGGCGTCGTCAGCTGCGCCTCGGCGGCCCGTGCCGTCGCCTGGACCAGCGCCAGGCTGTGCGGGGCCGCCAGGTGGTCGCCGCCGGTGATGTCGATCGCCCCGAGCAGCCGGCCGGTGCGCGGGTCGTGCACGGGGGCGGCGGCGCAGGTCCACGGCTGGACGAGACGGTTGTAGTGCTCGGTGGCGAAGATCTGCACCGCGTGGTCCAGGGCGAGGGCCGTGCCCGGCGCGTTCGTGCCCGCGTGCCGCTCGTCCCAGCGGGCGCCGGGGACGAAGTTCATGGCCTCGGCCCGGTCCCGGACGCCCCGGTGACCCTCCACCCACAGCATCCGGCCCGACGCGTCGCAGACCGCGAGCAGGTGCCGCCCGTCGTCGGCGATCGAGCCGAGCAGCTCGCGGACGAGCGGCATGGCGAGCGCCAGCGGATGCGCCCCGCGGTAGCCCGCCAGCTCGGCGTCCGCCATCTCGACCGGCGCGACGAACTCCGGCCCGGGCAGCGCCGCGGCGGAGCGCCGCCAGGAGTCGGCGACCACCCGGCGGACCCGGTCGTTCAGCGTGCCCCCGGCCGTGAAGTCCTCGTGAGCGCTCCTGACCTGGGCGCACCGCTCGGCGGGATCCGCACCCGACGCCAACGCCAGCCATGGGTTGACCACGTGGACCCTCCTGCCCCGGCTTCCCACCCGGAGGTCGGCGCCGACCATACCGCCGCAAGACGCCTTTCCCGGTTTCCCGGCGGCCCGGAACGGCGAGAACAAGCCCAGGAGGTGTTTCACACCTCACCCCCCGAAGAACCCCGGACACCGAAGAACCCCGGACACCGAAGAACTTCCGGACCCCCGGGGCCTCCGGACTCTCCGGACCCCTCCAGAACCCCCACCAGAAGCGGGAGCACGCCCATGCGCAAATTAATCGCCGACATCGCCGAACGCACCCTCGCCGCCTACGTGACCACCTTCCTCGGCCTCCTCCTGGCCGACGGGTTCGACCTCACGGACATATCGGCGCTCAAGGCCGCCGCCATCGCCTCGATACCCGCCGCCCTCTCCGTGATCAAGGGGGCCATCGGGGTCCGCCTCGGTGACAAGTCCAGCGCCGCCTGGCTGCCGGCCGGCGGCGGGGCACCTCGCAGACGCTGACGCCCGGCAGCCGAGCGGAACGCGGCCGTTCACACGGGGTGTGCGTGACGCACCCACGCCCACCCCCTCACACACGCTCCCGCGCCCGGCCCGCACACGGTTGACTCATCGATGCGAGTCCCAATGGAGCGACGGGACGGGGCTGCCGGTCATTCCCCCCGAGCCGGCGGCCCACCGCCCCGTACCGCCGGGCGGACGGTACGGGGCGGAGCCATGCGCCCGAGCGGGCGGCTCTCCGGGGCGTCATGACGCCCCCCGCCGTCGCGCCGCGCGCGACGGGTGCAACGATGTGCACGTCATGAGAGCAGGGCAGTCCGGTCAGGTACCGCGGACGCTGCGAGCCGCCGTGTTCGCAGCGGTCTGTGTGCTGCTCGCTGCCCTGGGGCACGCGGTCATGTCCGGGACGAACGTCCCCTGGTGGGCCGTGGCCGTCGCGCTGTGCGGTACGGGCAGCGGGGCGTGGTTCCTGGCGGGGCGCGAGCGGGGGCCGGTGCTGATCACCCTCGCCACCGTGGGCGCGCAGACGGGTCTGCACTCGTTCTTCACGCTCGCCCAGGACGTCGCACGGAACGTCGCCCTCGAGGCGGCGGCCCGCGCGGGCGACGGCATGAGCGGGATGACCGGCATGTCGGGGCCCGGCGCGTCGATGTCCCTGGGCGGTCATGCGATGCCCATGCCCGGGGGCCACTCCATGGGCGGTCCCATGGACGGGATGTCGATGGACGGGATGGCCATGCACGCCGGCCACGGCGCCCTCGGCATGTGGTCCGCGCACGTCCTCGTCGCCCTCATCTGCGGCATCTGGCTGTCCGGCGGTGAGCAGGCCGCCTTCCGGCTCGGCCGCACCCTCGGCGCCCGGCTCTTCGCGCCGCTCCTCGTCCTCTTCCGTGACGTACCGCCGTGCTCCCGGCCGCCGCGCATCCGCGCCGACCGTACGCGCGCCGCGCAGCGCCTGCGGCAGCTGCTGTACGCCCATGTCCTGGCCACACGTGGTCCACCGGCCGGTGTCGCCGTCAGCTGACGGCGACACCCCAGGCCGAACCCACGTCACCGGGCCCGCCGACGCGTAGCCGTCGGGTGCCCGGATTCCCAGGAAGGACCCAGGGCGATGACCCCTGCCCGCACACGGGACGTGCCACGGCACATCCCTCCCGCGTTTTCCCCGGCGCACGCCGTTTCCTCAGCCGAGGTCGAAAGCCGCCGTCAGCAGCTTGAGCCGGCGCGCCCGCTCGTCCCAGTGGCAGCACTCGGCACACCCCCGCAGATGCGAGTCGAGCGTGGCGTCGGAGATGCCCGGAGGCAGCTCCTCGCCGTCCACCCGGGCGGATACAGCGGTACGAAACTCGACGCAATGCACCCCGCCATCGTCCCCGCCGCCGCCGGAGCCCGGCGCACCACCCCCCGTACGGGGGGCCGCTGTGCGTGACGACGAGACGGTGACCGCGTGGGCGCTGGCCGCGCGCGGTGGTGACGCGGACGCCGTGGAGCGCTTCATCCGCGCCACCCAGAGCGACGTCCGGCGGTACGTCGCCCGGCTGAGCAACGACCCGCAGGGCGCGGACGACCTCGTCCAGGAGACGTATCTGCGCGCCCTGCGCGGGCTGCCGCGCTTCGAGGGCCGCTCGTCGGCCCGCACCTGGCTGCTGTCCATCGCCCGCCGCACGGTCGTGGACCGGCTCCGCTTCAACGCGGCCCGCCCCCGGCTGTCGGACACCGACGACTGGCAGAGCGCCGCCGAGCGCACCCAGTCCGCGGAGCTGCCCGGCTTCGACGAGGGGGTGGCGCTCTCGCAGCTCCTCGACCGGCTGCCGTACGAGCGTCGTGAGGCGTTCGTCCTGACCCAGCTGCTGGGGCTGCCGTACGCCGAGGCCGCGGCCGTGGCCGGCTGCCCGGTCGGTACGGTGCGCTCCCGCGTGGCGCGGGCCCGCGAGGCGCTGATCGGCCAGTTGGAGACGGCCGAGCGGGACGCGGCGCGCATACCGATGGCGCGCGTCCCGGCACTGGCCGGGTAGCGGCACCCGGCGGCCACCGCGCCGCACCACCGACACCGCGCGGGCCGCGGGCCGCCCGGGCATTGCCCCAGCGACCCACGGCCCGCGCGGTCCGTCCGGCTCAGTTCCCCGTCCCCGGGCGGACGACCACGGCCTCCGTCCGCACGGTGCCGCTCTCGCGGAACCGCAGGACGAACGGGACGCGGTCGCCGACGCGCAACCCCAGTGGCGGGGCGCTCACCATGACGTCCAGGTCGTGCGGGGACATCTCCAGCGTGCCCCGCGCGGGCACGGTCGCGAACTCGACCATCCCCATCGAGCCCGCGCCGCTCCTGACCACGGTCCGGCTCAGCATCGCGCGACCGCTCGCCGTCGGGGCCTCCACGCCGATCAGCTGGTCGTCCTTGTCACCGTCGTTGCGCACCCGGAAGAACGCCGCGGTGTCGTCCGTGCCGAAGGGGAGCAGCATGCGCCCTTCCGCGACGGTCACGCCCGCCGGCCGCCCCGCCTCGCCCGACGCGGTCCACGCGACCAGCCCCCCGAGGGTCACCGCGCAGGCGACCACGGGCACGAGCGCGGTGAACGCGGTCTCGACGAGGCGGGGGAGGAGGGGGGAAGGAGCCTTCATCACATGTCACCTCGTGAGCTCGTAGCGGTGGCGGATCCGTCCGTACGGTCCGAGCCGTCGGACGGCAGGTCCGCGCCCGTACGGCGGGCGTCGTCGGCGGTGGTGGCACGGCTCGCGCCGTCCGGGTGGGCGACGCCGGTGTCATGACGGCCACCGTCCTCCGCGCGACCCGGGCCGCCCGAAGCGTTCCCGCCGCCGCTGTCGTCCGCCTCGCCGGTCGGGCGTCCCGCACCGTCCGGCCCGACGCGTCGCTGCGCCGGCGCACCCGCCCGTCCCCCCGGTCGTCCGCCCGCCCGTGCCGGTCCTCGCCCCCGGCCCGCCGACGTCCGGGTGGGCGTCGGCTGCCAGCCGCGCAGCCGCAGGCTGTTGCCCACGACCAGGAGCGAACTGACGGACATCGCCGCCGCCGCGACCATGGGGCTCAACAGCCCGACGACGGCGAGCGGCACGGTGACGAGGTTGTAGCCGAAGGCCCAGACGAGATTGGCCCGCACGGTCACCGAGGTACGCCGGGCCAGCCGGACCGCGTCCGCCAGCGCGCCCATGTCCTCCCGCACCAGCGTCACATCGGCCGCGCCGATGGCCGCGTCCGTGCCACTGCCCATCGCGATGCCCAGGTCCGCGCCGGCCAGCGCGGCGGTGTCGTTGACACCGTCCCCGATGACCGCGACGCGGTGACCCCGGGCGCGCAGCGTCCGGACGAGCTCGGCCTTGTCCTCGGGGGTGGCCCGGGCGTGGACCTCGGTGATGCCGAGCTCGCCCGCGACGGCGTGCGCGGCGGCCGCGCTGTCGCCCGTGGCCAGCACGGGCCGAAGCCCCAGCCGCTTGAGGTGGTCGACCGCGCGATAGCTGCCGGGCCGCACGGTATCGCCGAGGGCGATCACCGCTTCGGCCGTGCCGTCCACCCGCACCAGCACCACGGTCCGGCCGTCCTTCTCCGCGGCGCGCACGGCCGAGCCGAGAGCGGCCGGCAAGCCGGCTTCCGACGGACGCGCGGACCGCTTCGCCGCACCCCGCTTCCTCGGCTTCGCCGCACCTTCACTCGGCTGCGCCGCACCCTCTCCCGGCTTCGCTGCACCTTCTCTCGGCTTCGCTGCACCTTCTCCCGGCTTCGCCGAGTCCGGCCGGACCACCTCCACCCGGTGACCCTCGACGCGACCCGCCACGCCCACCCCCGTCGTGGCGCTGAACTCCTCCACCGGCGGCAGCGGCACGGCCCGCTCCCCGGCCGGAGTCCGCAGCGCGTACGCGTGGATCGCGCGGCCCACCGGATGCTCCGAGCCGCTCTCGGCCGCCGCCGCGAGCCGGACGGCCGCCTCGGCACCGAGGCCCCCGGCGCGGGCCGTCACCTCGGTCACCGCCATCGAACCCGTCGTGAGCGTGCCCGTCTTGTCCAGGACGACCGTGTCCACGCGGCGCAACCCCTCCAGCGCCTGCGGTCCGCTGACGAGAATGCCCAGGCCGGCGCCCCGGCCCGTGGCGGCGAGGAGGGCGGTCGGGGTCGCGAGACCCAGCGCGCAGGGGCAGGCCACCACGAGCACCGCCACCGCGGACGTGATCGCCGCCTGCGGGTCCGCGCCCGCGCCGAGCCAGAAGCCGAGGACGGTGACGGCGACGGCCAGCACCGCCGGGACGAACACGCCCGCGACCGCGTCGGCGAGCCGCTGCACCCGTGCCTTGCCCGCCTGGGCGTCCTCCACCAGCCGGGCGATCCGGGCGAGCTGGGTGTCCGCGCCGACAGCAGTGGCCCGCACCTCCAGCAGACCGCCGGAGTTGACGGCACCGCCCACCACGGCAGCGCCGGGACCCGCCTCGACCGGCGCGCTCTCGCCCGTGACCAGCGACAGATCGAGCGCGGAGCTGCCCGCCACGACGACGCCGTCGGTCGCGACACGCTCACCGGGCCGGACGACGAAGCGGTCGCCGACCCGCAACTCCGCGATCGGCACCCGCCGCTCGGCGCCGTCGGTCCCCCGGACGACGACGTCCTTCGCCGCGAGCGACGCGAGCGCCCGCAACGCGGACCCCGTCCCGCGCCGCGCCCGTGCCTCCAGCATGCGGCCGGCCAGGACGAACAGCGGTACGGCTACCACCGCCTCCAGATACACGTCCGCCGTACCGCCCATCCCCGAGCCCGAGGGCAGCAGGGTGAACGGCATCCGCATCCCCGGCTCCCCGGCACCGCCGAAGAACAGGGCGTACGTCGACCAGGAGTACGAGGCGAGCACGCCGAGGGAGACCAGCGTGTCCATCGTGGCGGCGGCGTGCCGCAACCCGCGCAGCGCCTTGTCGTGGAACGGCCACGCGCCCCACACCGCGACCGGGGTGGCCAGGGCGAAACACAGCCACTGCCAGTTGCGGAACTGCAACGCCGGTGCCATGGACAGCACCAGCACCGGCACGGACAGCAGCGCCGTGACCAGCAGCCGGGTCCGGGCGGACGCCTCCGCCCGATCCGAGGCATCCGCCTCCGGGGCCGCTCCCTCCGAGGCGTCCTCCCGCGGCGCGGGCGGCTGCGGCAACCGGGCGGTGAAGCCCAGCCCTTCCACCACCGCCACGAGTTCCGCGGGTGTCACCGCCGCCGGGTGGCTGACCCGGGCCTTGCCCGTGGCGAGGTTGACGCTCGCGCTCACCCCGTCCAGCCGGCCGAGTTTCTTCTCCACCCGGCCCACGCACGCCGCGCAGGTCATCCCGCCGACGATCAACTCGGTGCTCTCGCAGGCGACCGGGGCGGGCTCGAGCGGCTCCGTGGCGGCCCCGGCCTCCCGGGCCCCGCTCATCGGGTCACCCGCACGGCCGGAGCGCCCATGTCGTGCATGCCGCCCATGCCGCCGGAGTGGCCCGAGCCGCCGCCCGAACCACCTCCGGAGCCACCGGAATCGCCGGAGCCGCCCGGATCGCCGCCGGTTCGGTGCATGCCGGGGGCCACGGGCCCGGCGGCCGCCCCGGTCGCGTACGCGACACCGAAGAGGGCGGCCAGCAGCAGGACGAAGCCGATCAGGGTTCCGTACGGACTGAGGAGGTGACGTGCTGTCATCGCGGCATCGTGACACGTCGCGCGCCGCGTTCGACCCCGCGCGGGCCGCCCCCGGCGCGTGAGGATTATCCCTTTCGCACCCGGGAACCAGCGGCCCCCGGCAACCGACTACCCAAGGATCGCGCGCCCTTCTCCCACCCGACGGGGAACCTGTTCCCGCACCGGTGCGAAGACGCGGGAACTCACCCCCTCCGCCGTACGACTTCTCAGGGGTCCACGACTTCGCGAGGAGACTCCCCGTGCCGCTGCCCGACCCGTTCCCCCTCTACGGACCCGCGTACAAGCGTGATCCCTACCCGCTCTACGAGCGGATGCGGGCCGCCGGGCCCATCCACCGGGTGCTCTTCCCGAGCGGGGTCACCGCCTGGCTCGTCACCGGCCACGCCGCCGCGCAGCGGACCCTCGCCGACCCCCGGCTCGGCAAGAACCACGCCCTCGGCAACGATCGCTGGCGCGAACACGCCTCGATCATGCCCGAGCCGCAGCACTCCGAACTCCAGGTCCACCTGCTGCACCAGGACCCGCCGAAGCACACCGCCATGCGCCGCTACGTGACCGACGCCTTCGCGCCGCGCCGCGTCGAGGAACTGCGCCCCCGCTTCCAGGAAATGGCGGACGCGCTCGTCGACGCGATGCCCGCCGACACCGACACCGTCGACCTCGTCCGCTGCTTCGCCGCCCGGTTCCCCTTCCAGGTCCTCGCCGAGGTCATCGGGCTGCCCCCGCACCTCGCCGCCCGTTTCCGGCGCGAATGGGGCAAGGTCGTGGCACCCGTCGGGCCCCAGGACCCCGGCCGCCCCGCGTACGAGGCGCTGCTGCGCGGCCTGCAGGGCTACATCGCCGAGGTCGTCGCCCACCATCGCGCCGAGCCCGGGGACGACCTCCTCAGCCGGCTGGTCGCCGCCCGCGACGAGGGCGAGCTGACGGGTGAGGAGCTGGACTCCATGGTCTTCCAACTGCTGGTCGCCGGACAGGAGCCGGTCACCAACCAGATCACCACCGCCCTGGTGGCCCTGACCCGCCGTCCCGAAGCGCTGGAGCGGCTGCGCGCCGAGCCGGAGCTGATGCCGAACGCCGTCGAGGAACTGCTGCGCCTCGACAGCGCCTTCGAGCTGACCACCTGGCGGTTCCTGGCCGAGGACGCCGATCTGCACGGCACCCGGGTCCCCGCGGGCGACTCCGTGATCGTCTCCCTCTGCGCCGCCAATCGCGATCCCGAGCGGTTCCCCGACCCCGACACCCTCGACCTCGACCGCGCCCAGGGCCCGCACCTGGCCTTCGGCCACGGCATCCACTTCTGCCCCGGCGCGGCCCTCGCCCGCATCGAACTCCAGGTCGCCCTCGCCACCCTGACAGCCCGGCTGCCGGGCCTGCGCCTCGCCGTCCCCGACGAGGACCTCGCCTGGATCCCCGCCGTCCTCGGCCGGGGCGTGGGAGAACTGCCCGTCGCCTTCGACCGGCCCGTGTGCCCGCGCTCCCGGGGATGACGCGCCACATGCCGAACAGCACCCTCACCCGGACCCCGGTCGAGACCCGCATCCTCGATCTCCTCCTGCCGTACCACCGCACGACGGAGCCGGGCCCCCCGGACCCGGCCGCCCACCCCGAACAGCTCGACCAGATACGCCGGTTCACCGAGGCGGACGAGCCGGTCCTCTTCACCCTTCCCGGCTTCCCCTGCAAGTCCCCGAACCCCGCCAAGGTCCTCGGCCACCTCCCCGACGAGGGCGAACGGCTCTCGCTCGGCTTCCTGGACCGGCTGTGCGCCCGGATCGGCGAGATATACGAGCCGGGCGCCCGCATGCTCATCTGCTCCGACGGCCACATCTTCGGCGACCTCATCAACGTCCCCGACGCACACATCGACGCCTACGGGGACGAGCTGCGCGCCCTCATCCGCCGGGAGCGGCTGAGCCACCTCGACACCTTCGACCTGCGCCATGTGCACGGGGAGCTGGACTACGACACCAAGCGCGCCCTCGTCACCGACGCCTACGCGCCCGATCTGGAGACGCTGCGCGCCCAGACCCGTACCGACGAGGAGACCGCCCGGCTCTACCGCGGCATCACCCGCTTCCTCGTCGAGGACACCGCGGGCTTCACCGGCACCCGTTCCGCGCTGCAACGCGAGTGCCGGGCCCGCGCGTACGGCGTCATCGCCCGCAGCCGCGCCTGGGGCGACCTCATCGCGGACTGCCACCCCAGCTCCGTCCGGCTGTCCATCCACCCGCAGCGGCCGGGCGCCGCGAAGTTCGGGATCCGGCTGCTCGACGCCGCCGACGCGTGGGCCACGCCGTGGCACACCACCGTGCTGCGGGAGACCGGGGGAACGGCGCGGCTGCTGCACCGCGCGGATGCCGAAAGGCTGGGCCGCCTCGTTCTGCGCGACGGGCGGCCCAGCCATTATGCAGCGGTCGCCTGAGGACGTTCCGGGGCTCCGCCCCGGACCCCGGTCCTCAATCGCCGGACGGGCTTGATGTGGCTGAGCTCAGCCACATCAAGCCCGTCCGGCGATTCGCGCCCGCAGGGCGCTCGCCGCCGCAGGCGGCAGGGCGGCAGACCACCGGTCCCCAGGTGTTCACACGCCGGCAGGCGCCCGGTGATCGAAGGCGATCAGCGGGTCGCCGGTCAGCGGGTGCTCCACCACGGCCGCCCGGACGCCGAACACCTCCGCCAGCAGCTCCGGCGTCAGCACCTCGCGCGGCGTGCCCGAGGCCACCACGGACCCGTCGTGCAGGACGTGCAGCCGGTCGCACACCGACGCCGCCGCGTTCAGATCGTGCAGCGCCAGCAGCGTCGTACGGCGCTGGGCGCGCAACAGGGTCAGCAGCTCCACCTGGTGGCGCACGTCCAGATGGTTCGTCGGCTCGTCCAGGACCAGCACCTTCGGGTCCTGCGCGAGCGCCCGCGCCAGCAGCACCCGCTGGCGCTCGCCGCCGGACAGCGCGGAGAACCGCCGCCGCCCGGCCCCGGCCATGCCGACCTGCGCCAGCGCCGCCGTCACCCTCTCGGTGTCGGTGCGGTCCTCGCCCGCGAACGCCCGCTTGTAGGGCGTGCGGCCCATCGCGACGATCTCCCGGACCGACAGCTCGAAGTCGCTGCCCCGCTCCTGCGGCAGCGCCGCCACCTGCCGGGCCGACTGCACGGCCGTCAGCGACCGGATGTCGGCCCCGCCCAGCAGCACCCGCCCGGCGTGCGGCCGAAGATGCCGGTAGACGGTGCGCAGCACGGTCGACTTGCCGCTGCCGTTCGGCCCGACGAGCCCCGCGATCTCACCGTCCTCGGCGACGAGCCCCACCCCGGAGACCACGGTCCGCCCGGACAGGGCCACGTCCAGATCCTCGATGGCGATCCTCATGGTTTCCCGTCCCCTCATGCCTTCTCGAGGCGCTGGTCCAGCAGATACAGCAGGGTGGGCGCCCCGATCAGCGCGGTGACCACACCCACCGGCAGCTCCTGGTCGGGCAGGGCGGTACGGGCCACCAGGTCGACGACGACCAGGAGTACGGCACCGAACAGCGCGGCCACCGGCAGCAGCCGGCGGTGGTCGCCGCCCACCACCATCCGGCACGCGTGCGGCA
Organism: Streptomyces netropsis; assembly: GCF_014203545.1. GTDB lineage: Bacteria > Actinomycetota > Actinomycetes > Streptomycetales > Streptomycetaceae > Streptomyces > Streptomyces netropsis. The sequence continues at coordinate 76,479 of NZ_JACHJG010000004.1, read as the reverse complement.
CCATCAACCCGACGAAGCCGATCGCCCCGGACACCGACACCAGCACACCCGTGAGCACGCTCGTGACCACGAACAGCTCACGCCGCAGCCGGGTCACCTCCACCCCCAGGCTGGCGGCGGTCTCGTCACCCATCAGCAGCGCGTTGAGCGCCCGGGCCCGCGCCAGCAGCGCCGCCAGACCGAGCAGCACCGCCGCCGCGGGCAGCGCGAGCCCGCTCCACTGCGCGCCGCCCAGGGAGCCCATCAGCCAGAACAGCACACCGTGCGTCTGCTGATCGTCCCCGGCCTGCAACACCAGATAGTGGGTGAAGCCGGACAGGAACTGCCCGATCCCCACCCCGGCCAGCACCAGCCGCAGCGGCGAGAACCCGCCCCCGCGCCGGGCCATCGCCCACACCAGTGCGAACGACGCGAGCGCCCCGGCGAACGCCGCCGAGGACAGCCCCAGCCCGAGCAGCCCGCCCGCGCCGGCCCCCAGCACGATCGCCGCGACCGCGCCCAGCGAGGCCCCGCTGGAGATGCCCAGCAGATACGGGTCCGCGAGCGGATTGCGGACGAGGGCCTGGACGGCCGTGCCGACCAGGCCCAGGCCCGCGCCCACCACCGCGGCCAGCAGGGCGCGCGGCACCCGCAGCTGCCACACGATCAGGTCCTGGGTGCCCGGCACCGGGTCCCCGCCGCTCACCCCACGGGCCACCGCGGACCACACCTCGCCGAGCGGCACCTGCGACGAGCCCAGGCACACGGACGCGGTCAGGGCGAGCAGCAGGGCGGGGGCCAGCACCGCGCAGGCCCACCGGGCCGCCGCCGCGCCGTGCTCCCGCTCCCGTACGGGCCCCTCCGACTCCTGTCCGACCGCGGCGGTCGCCGTCATCTACTTCACCCGGTCCGGGTGGACCGTGTGCGCGATCTCCCGCACGGTGTCCGCGCTGCGCACCCCGGCGATCGTGGTCCGCTCGGAACCGATGCGCAGGAAGTGCCCCTCCTTTACGGCCTTCAGGTCCTTGGTCGCCGGGAAGGTGCGCAGGAAGTCCGCGGCCTCGTCGAAGGCCTTGCGGTTCGCCTCCTCGCTGCCGCGGTTGCGGACGCCGAGCTGGATCCAGTCGGGGTTCTTGGCGACGACGCTCTCCCAGTCCACCGGCTTGAAGTCACCGGCGCAGTCCGCGAAGACGTTCCGCGCCCCGGCCTGGGTGATCACCGCGTTGGCGACCTGCCGGTTGCACACCGCCATCGGCTGCTTGGTGCCGGCGTCGTAGTCGAAGAAGAAGTACGACGGCCGCTTCGCGTCGGGCACGTCCTTCAGCGCGTCACGCACCGCGTCCGTCTTCTTCCGCATGCCGGCGACCAGCTCGGTGGCGCGCGCCGAGGTGCCGGTCACCTTGCCCAGCTCCTCGATGTCGGCCTCCACCCCCGACAGGTCCGTCCGCGCGGCCTTGCTCATCGACGCGCACGCCGTCGACTTCAGATAGACGTGGCTGATCCCGGCGGCCTTGAACTCCTCGGCGGTCGGGGCCATGCCCATCCCACCCATGTTCTTCATCGAGGAGAAGGAGTCGACGTACAGATCGGCGCCCGACCCCAGCAGCTTCTCCTTCGGGATCACCTTCTTGCCCAGTACCGGCACCTTCGCCGCCTGGTCGGCGAACTGCTGCGGCACCGTGCCCTTGCCGGGCGGGAAGCCCGTCCCGGCCACCTTGTCGCCCGCGCCCAGCCACATCAGGAGCTCCAGGGCGGCGGCGTTGCTGGTGACGATCCGCTTGGGGGCCGCGTCGAAGGTCGTCTTCGCCCCGGCGCAGTCGGAGACGCTCACGGGGAAGCCGGCCTTGGCGGCACCCGCGGCACCCGCGTCGTCGGACTTCTTCGACTCACCGCCACCGCAAGCTGTCGCCGACAGGGCCACCACGGCCAGCACACCGCACCACGCACGAGGGCGCATCAGGAAACTCCAGGAACTCGACGTACAGACATACACGCGAACGCTCGCGCGGGGCCACGCCGGTGCGGGCCCGGTTCAGGTAGTCGGCCCACATGCCCGCCCGGTTCCCGCGTGTCGCGAAGAAGCCCGTCGCGCGCCGCGCGCCCGTCATACGCTGCGCGGGAAACCACCGCGGACCGCGGCGCGCGACGCGGTCCCGGGAGCCGCCGCAGCACGCCGACTTCAGGAGACCGGGATGACGAACCAATTCGCCGAGATGCCCACCGACTGGCGCCGCGCCCTCGCCATCGTCGCCCACCCCGACGACCTCGAATACGGGGCCTCCGCCGCCGTCGCCACCTGGATCGACGGCGGCCGCGCTTGCGTCTATCTGCTGGCCAGCGTCGGCGAGGCGGGCATCGACACCATGCCGCCCGCCGAGGCCGGGCCGCTGCGCGAGCGCGAGCAGTGGGCCAGCGCCGCGGCCGTCGGCGTGACGACGGTGGAGTTCCTCGGCCACCGCGACGGCGTCATCGAATACGGGACCGGGCTGCGCCGCGACTTCGCCGCAGCCATCCGCCGCCACCGCCCCGAACTCGTCCTCACCCTGAACCACCACGACACCTGGGCCGGCGGCGCCTTCTGGAACACCCCCGACCACCGGGCCGTCGGCCGGGCCGCCCTCGACGCCGTCGCCGACGCCGGCAACCGCTGGATCTTCCCCGAACTCGTCGAGGACGGCCTGCTGCCCTGGGACGGCGTGCGCTACGTCGCGGTCGCCGGCTCCCCGCACGCCACCCACGCCGTCGACGCGAGCGACGGCCTCGACCGGGCCGTGAAGTCGTTGCTCGCCCACCGCACGTACATCGAGGCGCTGACCAAGGAGGATCCGGAGGCCTACTGCCGCAATTTCCTCGAGGGCAACATGGCGGCCGTCGCCGAGCGGTTCGGGGGACGCCCGGGGGTGTCGTTCGAACTCTTCAGGCGGTGAGCCCCGGGGTCAGAGCTTGCGGTACGTGCGGGCGTCGTCCGTCGCCGCGAGGACCGCGGCCATGTCGCCGCCCGCCGACGCCGTCACCAGGGCGGTCACCGCGCCCTCGACGAAGGGCGCGTCCGCGATCCGCACATCGGCCCCGGCGGGGAAGCCGCCCTCCCGGTCGCCGAGGAGTGCCTTGACGGTGAGGACCGCGCTGCCCATGTCGCACAGCACCACCACCCCACTGCCCCGGTCCACGTCCTTCACCGCCCGGCGGACCAGCTCCGCACTGGTGCCCACGCCCCCGTCGGGCAGCCCGCCGGCGGCCGCGACCGGCGCCGGGTCGCCCGTACCCACCAGGGCCTCGGCGAGCGCCGCCGTGGCGGCGGCCACCTCGCGGCTGTGCGAGACCAGCACCACGCCGACACGGCCCGCCGGCTGCGGCTCCGCCTCCGGTGCGGTGTCCTCTCCGGTCTCCCCCTCCGGCGCCACCTCGCACAAAGCGGGGTCCGTCGCCTCGTACAGCGCGGTGATCAGCATCGCGGAGGACGTGGCGCCCGGGTCCTGGTGCCCGACGCTGCGCTCGCCCAGATAGCTGGCGCGCCCCCGCCGGGCCCGCATCGGCACGGTCGCCGCCGCCCCCTCCCGGGCGGCCCGCGCCGCCGCGTCCAGGGCGGCCACCACGTCACCGCCGCCCGCCAGGGCCTCGGCGTAGGCGTCGGCGGCCGGTTGCAGGGCGTCGACCATGGTCTTGTCGCCCGGGGCGGAGTCACCGAGCCGTCGTACGCTCGCGACGGCCGCGGCCAGCGCCCGCCCCAGCGTCTCCGGCTCGACCACCGGTCCGTCCCCCAGCAGCTTGCCCATGCGCCGCAGCACCGTGCCGAACAACGGCCCGGACGCGCCGCCGACGGTGTTGGTCAGATGCACGCCCACGGCGGTGAGCAGCGCCCCGGGCGTGGCCGGCGCCTCGGCGGCCGTGACCTCGGCGGCCGAGGTGAAGCCGCGCTTGAGGTTGGCACCGTGGTCGGCGTCGCCGATGGCGGCGTCGAGGTCGGTCAGATACGCCGCCCGCGCCACGACGACCCGTGTGGTGCGGTCCAGGAAGCGGCGGAAGAAGTCCGTGTCGAGCGTGACGGTCATGGGCGGGCGGCTCCTCGTCGCTATGCCCGGCGGCGCGCTTGGCGGCTCGCGCCCACCGGTACGGTCTCGGCCCGGCTCAGCCTAGTCAGGGCGGTGCGGGGGCGCCTGACGGGGTGTCGTCCGAGTGCCGTGACATGTGGGTGTCCGCGTCACAGTGCTTTGCCGGTCCTGTAACGGACAGCTTCGTCATCCCTGCCATCGCGTTGAGCCGCCAACAGCCTTCAGGCGTCACATCAGGGAGAGCAGATGACAGATCAGCTCACATCAGACCAGCCGAAGCGAAGCTGGTTCGCCCGACACAAGATCCTCACCGCGCTCGGTGCTCTCGTGGTGTTCCTCATCGCCGTCAGCGCCGCGTCGGGGGGCGAGGGAAGCGATGGCACCCGCTCCGGAGCAGTCACCGCACCTGAGTCGGGTCGGCCGAAGAAGGGTGCCTCCAAGCCGTCTGCGGACAGTGGGCCGGCAGATGACACCGCTGCTCGGGCAGCCGGGAAAGAGGTCAGCAACGGCAGCTATATCGTCGGCGAGGACATGCCGCCGGGTGTGTATGTCAGCAAGGGGGCCAGCGACGACGTGCTGGGGCTGTGCAGTGTGACCACGGAGCCGAAGTCCGGCAAGCTGCCGCAGATCAAAGCTGCCAAGAAGGGTGAGCAGGTCATCGTCACTCTTGACGAAGGCGACGGCACGGTGACACTCCAGGGGTGTGAGCCGTTCAGGAAGCGCCGATAACCGTGGCAGTCCCCTCCCGTCCTGGCGCCGACCGCCGGTAGGTCAGGGGCAGCACCGGGCCCGGATCGCCGACTCGCTGGGCGAGGAGGCGATCCGGGCCCGGCGCCTTGACGCCGACCGGACCGGCTACTTGATGGCCTTGATCAGCTCACCGTTGGACGTGTCGCCGCTCAGCTCCCAGAAGAACGTGCCGCCGAGGCCCTGCTGTTGCTTGTAGCCCATCTTCCCGGCGATCGTCGAGGGAGTGTCGTAGCTCCACCATTCGTTGCCGCACTTGGCGTAGGCCGTGCCGGCGACCGTGCCGTTCGCGGGGCACTTGGACTTGAGGACCTTGTAGTCGTCGATGCCCTGCTCGTACGTCCCGGCGGCCGGTCCGGTGGCGGTGCCGCCCGGGGCGGACTGGGTGACGCCGGTCCAGCCGCGGCCGTAGAAGCCGATGCCCAGCAGGAGCTTCGAGGACGGGACGCCGAGGCTCTTGAGCTTCCGGATCGCGGCGTCGGTGTGGAACCCGGCCTTGGGGATGCCGTTGTACGAGGTCAGCGGCGAGTGCGGGGCGGTCGGGCCCTTGGCGTCCCAGGCGCCGAAGAAGTCGTACGTCATCGGGTTGTACCAGTCGACGTATTGCGCCGCGCCCGCGTAGTTCGCGGCGTCCATCTTGCCGCCGTCGGTGCCGTCGGCCGTGATGGCGGCGGTGAGCAGGTTCTTCTGGCCGAATTTCGCGCGCAGCGCGGCCATCAGGTTCCGGAAGGCGTCCCGGCCGCTGGTGTCGCAGGTCAGGCCGCAGGCGTTCGGGTACTCCCAGTCGATGTCGATGCCGTCGAAGACATCGGCCCAGCGCGGGTCCTCCACGAGCTGGTAACAGGACTCGGCGAACGCGGCGGGGTTCTTCGCGGCCTCGCCGAAGCCGCCCGACCAGGTCCAACCGCCGAAGGACCAGATGACCTTGAGGTTCGGGTGCAGCTTCTTGAGCTTCCGCAGCTGGTTGAAGTTGCCGCGCAGGGCGCCGTTGTCCCAGGTGTCGGCCTTGCCGTCGACGCTGCCGGCCGCGTCGTAGGCCTTGTCGTAGTCGGCGTAGGCGTCGCCGATGGTGCACTTGCCGCCGGTGACGTTGCCGAAGGCGTAGTTGATGTGGGTGAGCTTGGCGGCGGAGCCGGAGGTCTCGATGTTCTTGACGTGGTAATTGCGGCCGTAGACGCCCCAGTTGGTGAAGTATCCGACGACCTTGGAGCCGGCCGTGGTGTCGTCGTCGGCGGGTCCGGCGGCGGTCTTCGCCGGCGGTGCCGCGGTGGCTGTGCCCGCTGTGCCGGCCGTGGCGGTGCCCGCGAAGAGGGTCGTGGCGAGCATCGCGGTGCCCGCGGCGAAGGCCGCGAGGAGCGTGCGGGGCCGGCGGAGGGGGTGATGTCCGTGTGGTCTGGGCATGGTTCTCCTCGGTGGGGTGGGGAGAGCGGGGGGTGCGTGACCTGCGGCCATGTTTGACATGGACGCGTTGAACAGTGGGGAAACGGTAGAAGGACTAGACCAGTGCGGTCAATGGTTCGGACCAATCCGGGTCGCAGTCCTCATGATCAGCAGACCCGTGACGGGAGGCAGCCGATCGGGCATACTCCAAACCGCCACAGCCGCAGGTCATCCCGTACCGAGACCCGGCAGGGGACCATCGACTGAGGCGTCCCCGGCGGCGGCGCCACACCCTTGCGCGCTCGCCGCCGCAGCGCCCGACAGGGAGGAGAGCCGCGCCATGACCGACCACGGCCCGCAGCCGGTGGATCGTCAGCTGCCCACCGAGGAGGCCCGCGACCTGATCTCGCTTGTACGCGAGATGGTCCAGCGGGAGATCGAGCCGAACGCGTCGAGCGAGGAGGACGCCGGGCACTTCCCCCGCGAGGTCTTCGCTCTGCTCTCCGCCTCCGGACTGCTCGCCCTGCCCTACGCCGAGGAGTTCGGCGGCGGCGACCAGCCGTACGAGGTCTACCTCCAGGTCCTGGAGGAACTCGCCGCGGCCCGCCTGACGGTGGGGCTCGGCGTCAGCGTCCACACCCTCGCCTGCCACGCGCTCGCCGGCTACGGAACCAAGGAGCAGCGGGCCGAGCACCTGCCCGCCATGCTCGGCGGCGGCCTGCTCGGCGCGTACTGCCTCTCCGAGCCCGCCTCGGGCTCCGACGCGGCTTCCCTGCGCACCCGCGCCACGCGCCAGGGCGACACCTGGACCCTCGAGGGCACCAAGGCGTGGATCACCCACGGCGGCGTCGCGGACTTCTACACCGTCCTGGCGCGGACCGGCGGCGAGGGCGCCCACGGGATCACGGCCTTCCTCGTCCCCGGCGACGCCCCCGGCCTCTCCGCGGCCGCCCCCGAGCGCAAGATGGGGATGAAGGGCTCGCCGACCGCCCAGATCCACTTCGACGGGGTCCAGGTCCCCGACGCCCGCCGCATCGGCGAGGAGGGCCAGGGCTTCGCCATCGCCCTCTCCGCCCTCGACTCCGGCCGCCTCGGCATCGCGGCCTGCGCGATCGGCGTCGCCCAGGCCGCGCTCGACGAGTCCCTGTCCTACGTCGCCGAGCGGCGCCAGTTCGGCCGCCCGCTCGCCGACTTCCAGGGGCTGCGCTTCATGCTCGCGGACATGGCCACCCAGATCGAGGCGGGCCGCGCCCTCTACCTCACCGCGGCCCGGCTGCGGGACGCCGGTCTGCCGTTCTCCAAGCAGGCCGCCATGGCCAAGCTCTTCTGCACCGACGCCGCGATGAAGGTCACCACCGACGCCGTGCAGCTGCTCGGCGGCTACGGCTACACCGTGGACTTCCCCGTCGAGCGCTACATGCGCGAGGCGAAGGTCCTGCAGATCGTCGAGGGCACCAACCAGATCCAGCGCATGGTCGTCGCCCGTCACCTCGCGGGCCCCGAGTCCCGCTGAGCGTCGCGCCCGGAGGGGTCAGAGCGTCAGCTGTGACAGCTCCGGGACCGTCGTCGGCGACGGGCGGCGGATGCCGGCGGTGGCCTTCAGGCCCGTCGCGGTGCCGACCGCGATCACCAGCCCGCCGTGCTCACGGACCAGGCGGCGGGCGGCGGCGACGCCCACCGCCGAGGACGGCTCCAGGAACAGCCCCTGGGCACCCAACGCCCGGTGCTCGGCCATGAACACCTCGGTCGGTACGGCGACCGCCGAGCCGTCCGACCGGCGGAGCGCGTCGAGCCCCTGCCAGGTCGGGCGCTCCTCGCCGAGGGAGAAGGCGGGGGAGGGGCGGTAGACCACTGACGTACGCTCCTGCTCCGCCGGCGCGCTACGGGCCAGCGCCGCGGTGAAGGGTGCCGCCGCTTCGGGCTCGGCCGCCACCAGGCGGGGGACACGGGCCAGCAGCCCGGCGGTGCGCAGCTCACGGAAGCCGCGCTCGATGCCGGACAGCAGATCCGCCCGGCTGGTGGGGACCACCACCGTCGCGACCCGGTCCCCGAAGTCCCGGGCGATCTCGTACGCGACGGATTTGTAGCCCTCGTTGGCATAGGCGTTGCCGCCGGGGGAGGGTGACGCGAAGCTTGTCAGCGGATACCAGCCGAACCGCTCCACGGCCTCCCCCATTGCCGCGTTCCGCGCGGAGCTGTCCTCGCGCACCACCCGGAACGCGCCCAGCGCGTCGATCTGCGCCCGCAGCGGTTCGGGCACCCCGCCCGTGGTGAAGACCACGCACCGCAGCCCGGCGCGCCCCGCGTACGCCGCGGCGGCCGCGCCCGCGTTGCCGGAGGAGGCCGCGACCACGGTGTCCGCACCGGCGGCGACGGCGGCCGCGACGCCCACGGCCATCGCCCGGTCCTTGTGCGAGCCGGTCGGATTGGCGCCCTCGTACTTCACCCACAGCTCGCCGTCGGCCGGATCGCGGAAGTGGATCCGCACATTGGGCGTGCCGCCCTCGCCGAGCGTCACCGGCGGTCCGGTCACCGGCAGGGCGGAGGGCCACCCCCACGGTCCGCCCCGGTAGCTCCGGAGCGACAGGCCGGACAGATCGGCGAGCGGCGGCACCGGGTTGGCGCCGATGCCCTCCGCGCGGCACGCGCCGCACCCCGAGAAGTCCTTGGCCCCGGTTCCGCAGCGGGGGCAGAGCAGGGGTGTCGAAGGCATGCGAACTCCTCACGAGGGGAGGGCGGATGACCCTTCGACGGTAACAGTCCCGGCACCTCCGGGACCCGTACAGCTCCGCTTTCCGTCGCTGCCCGGGACGCTGCCGATCAGCGGTGCCGACGCATCTCCGGGATCCGCACCGGGCGGGAGCCGGGGCCGCCGATGTGGGAGAACGGCTGGCGCCGCCAGTCCAGGCTCTCCGGCAGATTGAGCAGCAGGGCCGCGTCGCACTCCTGGGTTTCCAGCGACTCGTCCGCCGGCACGGCCTCCTCGACGCCGCGGCCGGTGCCCGGGCAGACCGTGAGCCCGAAGGGGTTCCACGGCGACGGGCACAGCGCGTGCTCGGGGAGCACGTCCTCGTCGGCGAGCAGCGCGATCGGCCGCGCGCAGTCCGGGCACGTCACCCGGAACATCTCGTAGATCTCGTACAGGCTGCCGTCGCCGTCATTGAGGCGTTCCAGGCTGGGCATAGTGCTTCTCCCCCTCGGATGGGCCGGCCAGGCACCTCGGCCTCGGCCACAGCAAGCACTTCCCTGGTGGAGGGTCAGATAACCGCCCGTTCCGGCACAGGACACGGGCGCATGGGTGTGTCGTTCATCACATGCCTTGTATGGCTATGGGCCCGTTCGGCTGTCCCGGGCGGCCCGGGACCCAGTAGGTTGACCCGTTGTGGAGGAGTTGGACAGAGAAATCGTGGAACTGCTCGTCAAGGACGGGCGGATGAGCTACACCGACCTGGGGAAGGCCACGGGCCTGTCCACCTCGGCGGTGCACCAGCGCGTGCGCCGGCTCGAACAGCGCGGCGTCATCCGGGGCTACGCGGCGGTGGTCGACCCGGAGGCCGTCGGGCTGCCGCTCACCGCGTTCATCTCGGTGAAGCCCTTCGACCCGAGCGCCCCCGACGACATCGCCGACCGGCTCGCCGAGATCCCCGAGATCGAGGCCTGCCACAGCGTCGCCGGCGACGAGAACTACATCCTCAAGGTCCGTGTCGCCACGCCCTTGGAGCTGGAGCACCTGCTGGCCCGGATCCGCTCGTTGGCGGGGGTCTCGACGCGCACGACGATCGTGCTGTCGACCCCGTACGAGGCCAGACCACCACGGGTGGGGTAGGAAACCGGCCCGTCCAGCCTGTCCGGTGCCCCCGGACCGGGGTCCGGGGCGGAGCCCCGGTTACGGGAAGGGGCGGGGCTGGGGGAAGATTCCCTGCATGAGCGACCGCCCCACCCCTCAGGACGAGCCCCGTACCGTGCTGCTGCGCGGCGGCGAGGTGCACAGCCCCGCCGACCCCTTCGCCACGGCCATGGTGGTCGAGCGCGGCCACGTCGCCTGGGTCGGCTCCGAAGGCGCGGCGGACTCCTTCGCCGACGGCGTGGACGAGGTCGTCGACCTCGAAGGCGCGCTCGTCACCCCCGCGTTCACCGACGCCCACGTGCACACCACCTCCACCGGCCTCGCGCTCACCGGCCTCGACCTCACCGACGCCCGCACCCTCACCGAGGCCCTCGACCGGGTCCGCGCCCACGCCGTCGCGCGGCCCGCCGACCGGGTGCTGCTCGGCCACGGCTGGGACGCCAGCCGCTGGCCCGAGCGGCGGCCCCCGTCCCGCCGGGAACTCGACGAGGCCACCGGCGGCCGCCCCCTCTACCTCACCCGGGCCGACGTCCACTCCGCGGTCGTCACCACGGCCCTGCTCGACCTCGTCCCGCACGCCGCCGGGCTGCCCGGCGGCAGCCCGGACGCGCCGCTGACCGGCGACGCCCACCACGCCGTGCGCGCCGCCGCGTACGGGAGCATCGCCCCCGCCCAGCGCGCCGACGCGCAGGCCGCGGCGCTGGAGCGGGCCGCCTCGCTCGGCATCGGCTCCCTCCACGAGTGCGCCGGGCCGCGGATCTCCAGCGCCGACGACCTCACCGGCCTGCTGAGCCTGGCCGCCGAGCGCCCCGGCCCACGCGTCGTCGGCTACTGGGCCGAGGCGCTCACCACCGCCGCCGACGCGAGCCGCGTCGTCGAACTCGGCGCGCTCGGCGCGGCCGGCGACCTCTTCGTCGACGGCTCCCTCGGCTCGCACACCGCGTGCCTCCACGAGCCCTACGCCGACGGCCCGCACACGGGCCACACCGGTGCCGCGCACATGGACGCCGCCGCCATCGCCGCCCACGTCACCGCCTGCACCGAGGCGGGCATCCAGGCCGGTTTCCACGCCATCGGCGACGCCGCGCTCACCGCCGTCGTGGAGGGCGTGCGCGCCGCCGCCGACAGGCTCGGCCTCGCCCGCGTCCGCGCCGCCCGGCACCGCGTCGAGCACGCCGAGATGCTCACCCCCGACCACATCGCCGCCTTCGCCGAACTCGCCCTCACCGCCTCCGTCCAGCCGGCCTTCGACGCCGCCTGGGGCGGCGACGAGGCCATGTACGCCGAACGGCTGGGCGTGGAACGGGCCCGCACCCTGAACCCGTACGCGGCCCTGCTGCGGGCCGGTGTCCCGCTCGCCCTCGGTTCGGACAGCCCCGTCACCCCCCTCGACCCGTGGGGCACCGTCCGCGCCGCCGCCTTCCACCGCACCCCCGCGCACCGCGTCTCCGTCCGGGCCGCCTTCACCGCGCACACCCGGGGCGGCTGGCGGGCCGTCGGCCGCGACGACGCCGGTGTGCTGGTGCCGGGCGCGCCCGCCGACTACGCCGTCTGGAGGACGGGTGAACTCGTCGTGCAGGTGCCCGACGACCGGGTCGCCAGCTGGTCCACCGACCCCCGCTCGGGCACGCCCGGCCTGCCCGATCTCACCCCCGGCGCCCCCCTCCCGGTCTGTCTGCGCACGGTGGTCGGCGGGCACACCGTCTTCACGCGTCCGAACGAGTGACGCGTGAGCCCGTCCGTACCGCCGAACGACGTGCCGTGAGCCGGCCCCTCCGGCGCTCCACTCGCCGTACTGACCTGCTGATTTGAGGCAGCCACGCAGGTCATGAGGGTGTTGACAGGGTGCGGGCGGCGGCGGGTAGGTTCGGCGGAGTCCACCACAGGACGTCCGACCGGTGAATCTCCACACAGTCGTCGAGCGCCGCTGGGCCATGGGCGGTGAGCCGGAGCGCTCATCGCCACTGGGAGCCAGGTCCAGCGCACGGGGGCGAGGGACGGTTCCGCCGGGCCGGCAGGTGCGACCCGGGTGGGGCCCGGACGTTCAGTAGACAACGGCATTCGGTCGACTCGCAGCCAGCGGATCCCAGGCCGGCCCGAAGGACGCCGGGCCCCCATTCGCCCAGGGCGGCAGGCCCCGCTGCCCGCACCCGGGAACCGGTGGACCCCCTGGGCGTTGTACGGTCGGGCTTCACCACCGCACAGCAGCAGGAAGGCGCGACCGTGCCCCCGGGTCCCGAAACCACCGCCGACGCCGCCGACGGCGACACCGTCGGCCGGCCGGGCGGGCCGACTTCCCGCTCCCCGCGCCCGCCGGCGCGGTCCGACGCCGCCGAGGCGTCCGTGCCCGCCGACGGCACGGACCACGCGGGCGCCGCCGAGAACGCCGCCGACCGGCCGGAGCCCGACGCCGCCGACGCGGCGAAGGCGCCCGTACCGCCCCCGGCGGCCGCCCCCGACGGCGAGGCGGACCCGGACGCGGTCACCGCCGCCGGTGACCCGGCGCCCCGGCCCGGCGGCCCCACCCGGCTCACCCGCCTCGTCCGGCTGGCCCGCCGTGAGGCGCGGCGCAGCGCCCTCGCCGCCGTCGCCGGACTGGCCCTCACCGCGTCCTTCCCGCCGTACGACCTGTGGCCGCTGTCCTTCGTGGCCGTCGCCGCCCTGGCGCTGCTGACCCGGGGCCGCACCGCCCGGCAGGGCGCGTGGACGGGCTTCGCCTTCGCGCTGCCGTTCTTCTTCTTCCTGCTCCGCTGGCTGCACGTGGTCGGCTACGACGCCGTGTTCGGCCTCTCCGTCATCGAGGCGCTCTTCATCGCCCTGCTCGGCGCGGGCCTGGCCGTGACCTCCCGGCTGCCCGCCTGGCCGCTGTGGGGCGCCTGTCTGTGGGTCGCGCAGGAGTGGGCCCGGGACCGGGCGCCGTTCGGCGGTTTCCCGTGGGGGCGGCTCGCGTTCGCCAACACCGGCTCCCCGTTCACGCCGCTCGCCGCGCTCGGCGGCGCCCCGCTGGTCACCTTCGCCGTGGCGCTCACCGGCGGGCTGCTGGCCTACGCGCTGCTCGCCGCCTGGCGCCTGCGGGCCGCCGCGGGTGACCGCGTACGGGCCGTGCGCGCCGCCCTGCCCGCCGTCGAGGCCGCCGCGCTGGCCGCCGCCGTCGTCCTCGCCGGGTACGCCGTGCCGGTGCCCACCAAGGCGGTCGACACGGTCGACATCGCCATCGTCCAGGGCAACGTCCAGAACCCGGGGATGAACTTCCTCGGCCGCCCGATGATGATCCTCAACAACCACGTCGACGCCACCCTCGCCCTGGCGAAGGACATCAAGGCCGGCCGCGTGAAGAAGCCCGACCTGGTCATCTGGCCGGAGAACTCCTCCGACCTCGACCCCTTCCAGTACGCGGAGGCCTACGACCGGATCGAGGAGGCCGTGCGGGCGGTCGGCGTCCCCGTCCTCGTCGGCGCCCTCGTCGACCACCCGGGCAAGCCCGGCTACGTCGACAACCAGGGCATCGTCTGGGACCCCGTGAAGGGCCCCGGCGCCTCGTACACCAAGCAGCACCCGGTGCCGTTCGGCGAGTACGTGCCCTTCCGGCAGCAGCTGAGCAAGGTCATCACCCGCCTCCAGCGCGTGCCCCGCGACTTCTACCCCGGCGACCACACCGGGGTGCTCCAGATCGGCCCGGCGCGGCTCGGCGACGTCATCTGCTTCGAGGTGGCCTACGACGAGATCGTCCACGACACCGTCATGGCCGGCGCCCGCGCCCTGGTCGTACAGACCAACAACGCCACCTACGGCCGCACCGGGCAGCCCGAGCAGCAGCTGGCCATGTCCCGGCTGCGGGCGGTCGAGCACGGCCGGGCCGTGGTGACCGCCGCGACGAGCGGCATCAGCGCGGTCGTCGCCCCCGACGGCAAGGTGCTCCACCGCAGCGCGGAGTTCACCCGTGACGTCATCAGCACCTCCATCCCGCTGCGGGACGAGATCACCGTGGCCGACCGCGCCGGTGCAGCGCCCGAATGGGCGCTCGCTATGGTGGGCCTTCTGTCCTGCGCGGCCGCGATCATGATCGGCCGTCGAGGACGTCCGGACGAGAAGGGGCAGCAGTGAACGACGGTGGTCAGCGGAGATACGGTCCGCTCGGCACGACCTTGGTGATCATCCCGACCTACAACGAGGCGGAGAACATCAAGCTCATCGTCGGCCGGGTGCGGTCGGCCGTGCCGGAGGCGCACGTCCTCGTCGCCGACGACAACAGCCCCGACGGCACCGGCAAGCTCGCCGACGAGCTGGCGGCCGACGACGACCACGTCCACGTGCTGCACCGCAAGGGCAAGGAGGGCCTGGGCGCCGCCTATCTGGCCGGCTTCCACTGGGGCCTGGACAACGGCTACGGCGTCCTGGTGGAGATGGACGCCGACGGCTCCCACCAGCCCGAGGAACTGCCCCGGCTGCTCACCGCCCTCAAGGGCGCCGACCTGGTGCTCGGCTCCCGCTGGGTCCCCGGCGGCCGGGTCGTGAACTGGCCGAAGTCCCGCGAGATCCTCTCCCGCGGCGGCTCCACCTACTCCCGCCTCCTCCTCGACGTCCCGATCCGCGACGTCACCGGCGGTTTCCGGGCCTTCCGCCGGGAGACCCTGGAGGGGCTGGGCATGGACGAGGTCGCCTCGCAGGGCTACTGCTTCCAGGTCGACCTGGCCTGGCGGGCCGTCAAGGCCGGCTTCCACGTCGTCGAGGTCCCCATCACCTTCGTCGAGCGCGAGCTGGGCGACAGCAAGATGAGCCGCGACATCGTCGCGGAGGCCCTGTGGCGGGTCACGTCCTGGGGCGTCGGCTCCCGGGTCGGCAAGGCCCTGGGCCGGGGCGAGAAGAGCTGACCCGGACCCCGCCGGACGCCCCCACCCGGGGCGTTCCGTACGGGCGCGGCCCAGGCACACTTGAGGCATGACGTTCGGAGCACAGCAGACGATGGACGGCCGGCCGCCGAAACGAGGCCGCGCCCGCAGGCTCATCCCCCTGGCCGTGGCCCTCTGGGCGGTGCTGGAGATCTGGCTGCTGATGATGGTGGCCGACGCGGCGGGCGGGCTCACCGTCCTCGCCCTGCTGGTCGGGGGAGTGCTGCTGGGCGGCTTCGTGATCAAGCGGGCCGGGCGCCGCGCCTGGCAGCGGCTGACGGAGTCCCTCCAGCCGCCCAAGGCCCCGGAGGCCGGGCAGGCCCCGGGCGCCACCGGGGGCGCGGGCGGCAACGGTCTGACGATGCTGGGCGGGCTGCTGCTCATGGTGCCGGGCCTGATCTCCGACGCGGCCGGGCTGCTGTGCCTCTTCCCGCCGACCCGCGCGCTGCTGCGCAAGGGCCTGGAGCGCGGCGTGGACCGCCGGGCGGCGGCCTTCGGCCCGGGCACCCTGGGGGACGCCTTCCAGCAGGCCCGGATGCACCAGCCCGACGGCAAGGTCGTCCAGGGCGAGGTCATCCGCGACGACGAGCCGCCCGCGCCGCACCGGGACGGCCCGCAGCTGCCGCGCTGAGCAGGCCGCCGGACCCGCCCGCCGAGTCGGCCCGGGGCCGCTGCGGACGCTTTACGGGCATCGGGTGACCGATGCCCGTATCCGTGTCCGTATGCGTACCTCGAAGGCCCTCACGGGCGGCTGGGAGCACGGGGGGCATCCCCATGAGAAACCCCGCATGACGCGGACAAGGGCCCGGGCCACTGCTCAGCGCAGTGGCCCGGGCCCTTGACGGATCCGATGGATCAATCCCTATGCCGCCCAGAAACTCAGGCGGACTTGCGGTTGTCCCGCGGATGCACAGCGATGTTCATGGCACCGGAGCGCAGGACGGCCAGCCTCTCGGCCAGCACCTCCTCGAGCTCCTCGCGGGTCCGCCGCTCCATGAGCATGTCCCAGTGCGTACGCGCGGGCTTGCCCTTCTTCTCCTCAGGACCATCGCCGTCTACCAGGAGTGCCACGGCGCCGCACGCCTTGCACTCCCACTCCGGCGGAATCTCCGCCTCTACCGAGAACGGCATCTCAAATCGATGTCCGTTCGGGCATGCGTACTCCACCGCCTGGCGCGGGGCCAGATCGATGCCGCGGTCGGTCTCGTAGCTGGTAACCACAAGTCGCGTGCCGCGGAGAGCTCGCTCACTCATGAATCGTGCCTCCCGGGCTTTGTCGCCCACAGGACAGGTGTCGCTGTCGTCGTCATCCGGTCAACGTCCGGTCGGCGGTGAAGATTCCCCGTTGAGGGACATGCGTCGCCCGTCGTGCCGCCCCTTGTTGTACCCACCAGCGCCCGGTTTGTCACATCTGACAACAGATGTCACCCTGTGTTTCTGCCTATTCAGCGCGCAGTAACGGTCCGTCCGGTGGGTCAAAGGCGTACACTACCGGCCCGCCGGTCCGTGGCCTAAACCAGGTCCGGAACTTCGCGTGCCGTGACCGTCGAGGGGGCCACCGGAACGGCCGTATCGCGCGGCTCACCGGGGCTTTCCGGGCCCTGGGCGCGGCCCCGCTCCGGGCGCTCCGGCAGGGCGAAGGCGCGCAGGAAGAACTGCGACAGCGGCCCGATGCCCACCGCGTACAGCACCGTCCCCGCGCCCACCGAGCCGCCGAGCGCGAACCCGGTCGCCAGCACGACCACCTCGATGCAGGTGCGCACCAGTCGCACCGAGCGCCCGGTCCTGCGGTGCAGCCCGGTCATCAGCCCGTCGCGCGGACCCGGTCCGAAGCGTGGGGTGATGTAGAGCCCGGTCGCCACCGCGCACAGCGCGACCGCGAAGACCAGCAGCGGAATCCGCACCCACAGCGACCCGGGGGCCGGGACCACGGTCAGCGTCGCGTCCAGCGCCAGGCCGATCACCAGCACGTTGGAGACCGTGCCCAGACCGGGCCGCTGGCGCAGCGGCACCCACAGGAGCAGCACGAGCACCCCGATCAGGATGGACGCCGTCCCGATCGACAGGCCCGTACGCCCCGCGACACCCTGGTTCAGGACGTCCCACGGCGCCAGTCCGAGCCCCGCACGCAGCTGCAGCCCCGCACTCACCCCGTACAGCACCAGCCCGCCGTACAGCTGGACCAGACGGCGGGCGAGAGACGACCCCCCTGACGCGGACAATGGTTCCTCCTGAAGGTCGTACTGGGTCGTTCCGGCGCGTACCGGGCCGGGCGGGCCGTGGTGAATCGATTCGGCCGAAGTGGGCCGGAGCCCGGCCGGATCCGGTGTCGAAAGCGTGTTTTCGGCAGCCGCCGGTGGTGCGGGTGGCCTGCCGCGTGCCAGTCTGTGGACTGGTACAGGATGTACTCCATGGCCAATTTCCGAAAGGTGGACCGCACGAGATGAGTCAGTGGACCTCTTCGGTGGGGGCGCCGCAGCTGGCGCGTCTCCTCGGTTCGCAGCACGCGCGCGACACCGTGACCCCGATCGGTGGCCGTCGCTCACCCGCCTACCGCTCCCTCGCGGACGGCATCCGGCTGCTCGTCCTCGAAGGCCGCGTCCCGGTCGCCGCCCGGCTGCCCGCCGAGCGGGAACTCGCCGCGGCGCTCTCCGTCAGCCGCACCACCGTCGCCGCCGCCTACGAGGCCCTGCGCGGCGAGGGGTTCCTCGAATCCCGGCGCGGCGCCGGCAGCTGGACCGCCGTGCCCGCCGGCAACCCGCTGCCCACCCGAGGGCTCGACCCCCTCCCGCCGGAGGCCGTCGGCTCCGTGATCGACCTGGGCTGCGCCGCCCTCACCGCGCCGGAGCCGTGGCTCACCCGCGCCTTCCAGGGCGCCCTCGAGGAGCTGCCGCCCTACGCGCACACCCACGGCGACTACCCCGCGGGGCTGCCCGCCCTGCGCCAGGCCCTCGCCGACCGCTACACCGCCCGCGGCATCCCCACCATGCCCGAACAGATCATGGTGACCACCGGCGCCATGGGCGCCGTCGCCGCCATCTGCCGGCTGTTCGCCGGGCGCGGCGAGCGGGTCGCCGTCGAGTCCCCCTCGTACGCCAACGTCCTTCAGCTCATGCGCGAGGCCGGCACCCGGCTCGTGCCCGTCGCGATGGCCGACCGTCTCGCCGGCTGGGACCTGCCCGCCTGGCGCCAGGTGCTGCGCGACGCCGCGCCCCGCCTCGCCTACGTCATCGCCGACTTCCACAACCCGACCGGCGCGCTGGCCCCCGAGGAGCAGCGCCGGGAGCTCGTCGAGGCCGCCCGGGCCGCCGGCACCCTCCTCATCGCCGACGAGACCATGTCCGACCTGTGTCTCGAACCGGACGTCGAACTGCCCCGGCCCGTCTGCGCCTTCGACCCGGCGGGCAGCGCGGTGATCACCGTCGGCTCGGCCAGCAAGACCTTCTGGGCCGGGCTGCGGATCGGCTGGGTGCGCGCGGCCCCCGACGTCATCCGCAGCCTCGTCGCCGCCCGCGCCTACGCCGACCTCGGCACGCCCGTGCTCGAACAGCTCGCCGTCACCTGGCTGCTCGACACCGAGGGCTGGGACGCCTCCATCGACATACGGCGCACCCAGACGCGGGAGAACCGCGACGCGCTCGTCGACGCCCTCGGCCGTCACCTGCCCGACTGGGAGTTCACCGTCCCGAAGGGCGGGCTCACCCTGTGGGTGCGCACCGGCGGTCTCTCCGGATCGCGCATCGCCGAGGCGGGGGAGCGGCTCGGGGTGCGGGTGCCCTCCGGTCCGCGCTTCGGTGTCGACGGGGCCTTCGAGGGCTTCGTGCGGCTCCCGTTCACCGTCACCGGGGCGGTCGCCGAGGAGGCCGCGACCCGGCTCGCGGAGGCCGCCCGCCTGGTGGCGAGCGGCGCGACGGCAGCGGTCGAGGCACCGCGGACCTACGTGGCCTGAAGCGGCTTCGGGTCCGTGCCGGGGGCGCGGGGATCGGTACGGTCACCGGTGTCCGGTCCGGCCGGTCCGTGCCCCGGCCGGCTCTCGCCGGCCTCCGCCAGTTCGGCACCGGCCCACGCCAACGCGGGCCCGGCCTGCGTCGATTCCACGCTGAGCCACATCGGGTCGGTGCCCGCCCAGGTGGGTTCCGCACCGCCGGTCACCGGGACCGCGGTCGCCCAGGCCGCGCCCACGCCGCCCTCCGTCGAATCGGGGTCGGTGTCCGGGGCGGCGGCATAGGCGGAGGCGGAGACGGCGGTGGAGGCGGCGACCGGGGCAGGGGCCGGGGCGGGAGCGGCCGGATACGACCACGCGTCCTCCTCGCCGCCCGGCGCGGGAGCGGTCTCGGGCAGCAGGGCCAGCACCGCATCGCGCTGTGCGTCGGTCGTCTCCTCGTCGTACGGGTTCGGGGTGTGCGGCACCTGGACCCGGTGCACCGGGCCCGAGCCCAGCCGGGCGTAGCCGCGGCCCGGCGGGACGTCCCGCGCCGGTGTGGTGTGCGGCGGCGCACCGAGCGCGGTGCACACCTGCTCGGGGGTCACGGCGCCGAGGACCAGCCGGGCGCGGGTGTGGGTCCGGACCGGCTCGGTCAGCTGCTCGTAGCCGTCGAGCTGCTCGGCCACCGCGACGGTGACGTTGCCGACCCGGCCGTGCCGCAGGGGCACTTGGAGCAGCTCCTGTGGATCGCGGCGCCCCTCGCCCCGGGCGAGATGGCTCAGCACCGTGGGCCGGTCGACGACGACCCACAGGGGGCGGCGGATGTCCTCGGGCGTCGGACGCCCCTGTTGGCGGGCGTGGTTGGCGGTCAGCAGCCGGCGCTCGGTCTCGTGGGCGGCCCACTCCAGCGTCGCGAGGGCCCCCGGGAGGGAGGACTCGACGGCCAGCACCCCGTCCCGGCCGCGCAGGAAGCCGTACTCGCCCGCGCCGCTGCCGTCGACCACCACGACGTCGCCGTGGTGGAGGGCCTGCAGGGCGATCGACCGCAGCAGCGTCGAGGTGCCGCTCGAGGGCTGGCCGAGGGCCAGCAGGTGCGGTTCGGTGGACCGCTGGCCCGTGCGCCACACGACGGGCGGTGTGTCACGGGTCTCGTCGCCCGCGGCCACCGGCAGGGTCCGCTGGACGTCCGAGGCGTCGGTGAAGCCGAGCACGGCCTCGCCGGGCGCGGTGACGAACCGCTGGGCGAAGACGTCGGTCTCGAGCGCGGGCAGCGCGTGCAGGGCGAGGCGGTTGCCCGCCTCGTCCCAGTCGAAGCGGTACTCGCGGCCCCGGCCGGCCTTGAGGTGCAGCAACTGCTCGATCCTGGCCCGGGATTCGGCGTCGCCGTCGGTGAAGTAGGCGGGGTAGCGCAGCCGGAGGGCGGTCAGCCGTCCCTGGTCGTCGAAGGCGTGCCCCTCGAACGCCGCGCTCCAGCTGCCCCCGTGCGCGTACAGCGGCGCCGGGTCCCCCGGGGCCGCGAAGTACGGCACCAGGGCCTCGTACAGCGCCTGGAGCCGTCCGGTGTCCGCCTCGCCCACCTCCGCCGCCGGCCGGGGCGCGTTCCGCCGCCCCGCCCAGGCGGCCGCCGCCATCAGCCCGATCACGGCGAGCACCGGCCCGTACGGCACGAGCGCCACGATGAACACGCACGAGCCCACCAGGACCACCGTGGGCCCCCGCCGTTCCTTCGGGGTCTGCGCCCACGTGCGCCGCCCGGAGGCGGCCAGGGAGCGCAGACCACGCGAGACGACGATCAGCGGGTGGAGCACATCCGCGGCGTGGTCGGCGACGGTGCGCGAGAACTCCCGAACGCGGGTGATCGTCGGGTTCTCGGACAGAAAGCGGGGGAGCGTACGCCGGCCCACGTCGGTCTCCTGTTGTCGGTGCGTGCGGGGGTGCGGGAGGTGTCAGAACTTGAGCCCGCCCAGGAGGCTCGCGAGGCTCGCCCCGCCCGCCTTGATGCTGGGCGCGATCGCCGTGCCCGCGAGGTAGAAGCCGAAGAGGCAGCAGACGAGCGCGTGCGATGCCTTCAGGCCGTCCTTCCTGAAGAACAGGAACACGACGACACCGAGGAGCACGACGCCGGAGATGGTCAGAATCATGGGGTTCTCCTGTTGGTGGGGGACGGTCACCATGAGTCCCTCCAGCCTCACAGAAAGTGTTAATACGGCAAAAGCGGCAAAAGGGTTATTGATCGTTCGATTCACTCGATCGGGAGGGCGGGTGATCGCCTCGGGTGGGGAGGCGAACCCCGCAATCACGGCCCGAAACCGGCTCCCCGGCGATCATCGGCACCCGCGCCGCGTCGCTGCCGCCCGCCGTCGGAGATCGGCGGCGATTCACCCGGACGGACGCACCCGAACCCCGTCGGGGGTCCGTCGACGAGCCCGCCGGGGGCCGGTTGGCCGAAGCGACGCGCGCCGCACGGCACTGCCGGTTCCCCCGCGCGCGGCCGTACGTAGGGTAGAGCGGCACCCACGTCGGGGTGCCGCTCTAGGCGCCGAACCCGGAGGACCGCAGACCATGACCGAGCCGACCCCCGAGACCGAGCCCGCACACGACCCCGAGATGCTCCAGCTCGCGTCCAAGGTCTTCGACCTGGCGCGACACGGGGACACCGACACCCTCGCCGCCTACGTGGACGCGGGTGTCCCGGCCAACCTCACCAACGACAGGGGTGACTCCCTCATCATGCTGGCCGCCTACCACGGCCACCTCGACGCGGTGAACGCCCTGCTCCAGCGCGGCGCCGACCCGAACCGCCCCAACGACCGCGGCCAGACGCCCCTGGGCGGCGCCGTCTTCAAGGGGGAGGACGAGGTCGTCCGCGTCCTCCTCGCCCACGGCGCGGACCCGGAGGCGGGCTCGCCGTCGGCGATCGAGGCGGCGGGCGTATTCGGGCGCCAGGACCTGGTGGAGCTGTTCCGGGGGGAGTGAGCGGGGTGGTGGGGGCGGGGGCCGGTGATGCCGGGTGCCCGCCCCTGACTTCGCGCGGCCGAACCTCTTACGGGCTTCGACGAGCCAAACAGGTGCCCTGACGCGGCCGTCTTCCGTGAGGTCCAGCTCTTTCGCGTCGAGGGGCGGCAGATCGCCGGCGGCGATCGACCCTTTCATGGGCGGGCCGGTCGTGGGCGGATACCCGCGCCGCACACGCGTCCAAGGCGGCTGCTGCCCCGGCGCACCCCATGGGGCCGATGGCCCTGCGGGGTCTATTTCGTCTGTTGCTGCCCTCTTGGCGACTCTTGGCGCGTCTTGGCAAGCGAAATTCCACCGGTCGGCGCCGATGGAGTCGGGCGGGAGGATCCGGTCGGGTCCGCCGCGTCGGATGCGACGGACTCCTCTGCGACGTGATCCCGGACGGGGCCACGAGTGGGGCGGACCCTCGGGGCCGAGCGCTTCCCGGCCCCACCCGGGAAGCGCTCGGCCCGCAACCTGATGCCGTACGACTCAGACCAGTTCGGGTTGCGGTTCCGGTGCCGGTTGCCGCACTGGTACGGCCTTCGGTTCCCACCGTTTGGTGGTCCGCACGTAGCCGTAGACCACGGAGGCCATCGCCAGAATGAGAAGCGGTCCGAACACCCACGGGTATTCGGCCATCTCCATCGACAGATAGCGATACGACAGCAGGAGCGCGGCAAAGACCGTCGTGCCATAAGCGACCAGCTGGATTCCCGACCGGTCCCAGCCACGTGCGAGTGAGCGCAGCGCTGCCTCGATGGTGAACGTAAACACCACGCCGGCAATGATATCCGCGCCGTAGTGGTAGCCGAATCCCAGCGTTGCGCCGAGCGTGGTAATCAGCCAGAACACGCCAAAGAATCGCAGAATCCTTGGGCCCTTGCGGGAATGAATGAAGATCGCGGTAGCCCACGCCGTGTGCAGGCTGGGCATGCAGTTGCGAGGGGTGATCTCGTCGAACGGCATCGAGACCGGGGCGCTGATCGGCGGCGGCGTGTTCGGCCACAGGTCGGCCACCGCCCAGTGCCCGCCGTCGGCGCCGTAGGCGAAGATCGGTCCGACGACCGGGTAGATCATGTAGATGCCCGGCCCGAGCAGGCCGATCACCAGAAAGGTGCGCACCAGGTGATGGGCCGGGAATCGGCGCTCGGTCGCCACGTTGCGCAGCTGGTACAGGGCGACGCCGACCGCGGCCACCGCAAGCTGAATGTAGACCCAGTCGAGAAGATGGTTACCGATCGGGCCGGTGGCCTCGACCATCCGGCCTACCAGCCACGACGGGTTGCCCAGCGCGTGATCCGCGGTTGCCACATACTGGTCGAGCACCGCCGGGCGGGTCTTCGACGTGATGAGCAGCCAGGTGTCGCCGGTCTTGCGGCCGGCCACCAGCAGCAGGCCCAGCCCGACGCCCTTCAGCAGCAGGACACGTTCCCGGCCGGTGCGGCGTGTGACAGCAATGACAGCAACGCCCAGAATCACCCACAACGCGCCGTTGCCGAACATCATCTTGGCGTCGACCGCCCACCGCACGAGCCAGAAGGCGATATCGATGCCGACGGCGACACCCACTGCGATGAACCGTTGCCGCCAGGTGAGCACCACCATCATCAACGCCATGCTGGCGTACAACAGCGGACCCGATTTAGGGGCGAGTACGACTTCTTTCGCCTGGTTGGTCATCGGCCCCGGCAGGCCGTAGTGACGTGCGGCGATCTCCAGCACGATGAGGAATCCGAGGGTCACCACACTCGCCGCGGCCCACAGCATCACCCGTGGCCGACGCCACGCGGCGAACGCCATTCTGAAGTTTATTCGCGAAAACGCCCGCGATGCTTTAGGTATCAATTGTTTGGCCGATTTGTTAGATTTTCGCTAAATAGGTCACCCTTCGTGCCGGATAGCATGATTTTCCGGTGAAGGACGGGCGATGAGGCTGATGCCCGGAGCTCGAACATGCTATCGGAGCGGTACGGGTGGGTTTCGCTGGTTGCGAGTAGTGCGAAGGTCAGTGTGTTGTGTGGGGGCCGGCGCGGTGTGGTCGTTGCGGTAAGCCGTGAGTATGGGGTATCCGCAAGGTGATGGGCTGACTGCTGAGCGGAGTCATTTGTCGGGGAAGAGTCCGACCTCCGCCCTGGAGGGGCAGGGGCGTCGGTGGTTCCCCCTGGGGGCCCTCGTGGGGAGCGCGACAGCGGAGACCGGCCGAGGTTTTCCTCCGCACGCGCGGGAGTGATCCGGAGTACGTGCTCGCGCTCTTCCGACGGCGTCGGCGGCCTACGGCTCGCGGAAGCTTGATGTACCCAGCCTCAACGTGGAGAGGGCACCGGCTGAAGCCGCTCCGGCCGGCCGCGAGGCGGGGCGGGTGCCGTCCCGGCGGTCGCCGGATGGAGGGCGGGAGGTGCTGAACTCCGTGTTTGACGAGCGGGCCGTTTCGGCGGGGCAAGCTTGCCCTGGTGGTTCATCCGTCGCCGGACGGCCCCACTCGGCGCGTCCTGCGTGTCGGCGGTTCGCGTGGCCGCCTGGGCCTCATCGAGGTGCTGGCCTCGACATCCGCGTCGTCGCACTCCTCTCGGAGCCCATCGCGAAGCCATAGGTGTCACGGCGCATACTTCGGTATGCTAGTCGCATGTCCTCCACGACTCGTATCACTGTCACGCTACCCAGCGAACAAGTGGCGGAGCTCCGCAAGCTCACGGACAACGTTTCCGGATATGTGGCAGAGGCGGTGGCCCGCCAGATCAGACACCAGCTTCTGGGCGATGATCTACGGCGCTATGAAGGGGAGCACGGCAACTTCACCGACGAGGAACTCGCAGAAGCCCGAGCGAAGATCTTCGGCACTGCCGGCACCGGCCAGCGCACGGACGCTGCGTGAGTGAGCGCTTCGAGACCGTCGTCCTGGACTCGGAAGGGCTCTCGGCCTGGCTCGTGCAGGACCGCAAGCTGCTCGCCATGTTGAAGGTGTTCCACGACACCGGGGCCGACCTTGTCGTCGGGGCAAACACCATCGTGGAGGTCAGCCACACACGCATGAACCTTTCTCGCCTCAATTGGGCGCTGTCGCGGGTGAAGGTGGAACCGGTCACGGAACAAGCCGCGAAGGCCGCAGCCGAACTCCTCAAGGAAGCCGGTCTGCACGGCCACAAGTACGCCATCGACGCCACCGTGGCGGAAGTGGCACTGCGCCAGCCAAGGCCAGTCGCGCTTCTGACATCCGACACCGACGACATGGTCAAACTCTGCGGCGACCACGTCCGCGTCATCAGCCTCTGATCCCTCGACGCTGCGCTGCCTGACCTCTTGTGCCGGAACGGGCCAGACCGACTGGGCAACCACGGGCAACAGCGGGCCAAGGCCTTACGTCCGGGCGGGCCTTCAGCTTTCATCGAGCCTGGTCAGCGGGCCGGATGCCCGTAGACCACCCGTGATTCCCAAACTCAGAGCGCGAGTTTGATTCTCGTCACCCCGCTCCATCAGGAAGCCTCAGGCCAATGGCCCGGGGCTTTTTGTCGTGCGGCACTTCGTGTGTGGCAATCACCGTGCCGCCCCGCCTCCTTGCGGGATAATCGAGGCATGGCCGCCATGCCCAGCGTCTCCGAGCTCCGTCGAGCCAAGTTCGCCCGACGGCTTCCTGGCGAGCTGTCGGAGCTCGACGGACCCGCCCACGGCACCGTCAGTCTGCCGCTGCATCTCGCGTGGTCCGGGTTGTCCCAGTTCGATCTGGGCCAGCCTCGGTTGCGGATGAGCTGCTACCGGATCGTCCTCGCCGAGGGACAGCACGATGACCTGGTCCGGTACCTCAACCGTGAAGTGCTCATCGACCTGTGGCCGGTCCTGCGCACCCTGATCAGCCAGGACATCCGCGATGTCTGGGAGAACGCCTTCGCCGAGCTGGCTGCCGACGCCCAGGCCGCCGCGTGAACCTCACGGACCTGCATCGCCGCCTCCTGGCGGACGTATTCGCCGTCGGCGACGCCTACCCGCTTGTACTCACGGGCGGCTACGCCGTACAGGCACACGGGCTGGTCAACCGACTCAGCCAGGATCTCGATGTCGCCACCGAGAACCCAGAGCCGATGGAGAAGATCGCCGAGACAGTCCGTGCCGGGGAGGAGGGCGGCTCCCCGATGGGGCGCGGGGAGTCAGACGGGGAGCCACCTCCAGTGACACCGGGCGGGCAGGCACGGAAGCGGAGGCCCGCGACAGGCAGTCGACATGCTCCACCCCACCCCCAACCGCCCCGTCTTAGAACCCTCTTAATCCCGTTCGTTATTAACTCCTCATGCACTTCATCACCTCCCGTCGCACCGTCCGCGCCGCCGCCGTGGCCCTCGCGGCCACCCTGCCGTGTGTCACCCTCGCCGATGCCGCCCAGGCGACCGCGCCGCAGGCCGCGCCCCAGGTCAAGGACCAGGCCGCGCCCAGCGCCCCGCAGTCGGCTCGCGTTCACGACGGGCACCTCGTCGACCTCCCCGTCCGCGGTGGCACCGCCACCGTCGACGCGGCCACGCTCCGCGTGACGGCGCGTACGCCGAAGGGGGACGTCGAGCTCTCCGCACCCGCCGCCACCGCACCCGGCAAGCCCGGGAAGGTGACCGCCACCGCCGACGGCGCCCGCTGGACCTACCCCGGCACCGGGCTGACCGTCACCGCCCGCTCCGAACAGGGGCGGCTCGTCGTCTCCGTCACGTCCACCGCCACCGCCGACCGCACGCTGACCTGGCCCGTCACCGGTACCGACCGGGCCGTCTCCGCCGTGCAGCTCCCGCGCGGGGAAGGGCTGTCCATACCGGTCGCCGACACGTTCTGGAACTCCGACCGGGCGCAGCTCGTCAACAGCGACCTCGACATGTCCTCGGCGCTGACCATGCCGATGTGGGGTCACACCCTCGGCGGCCGGGGCGTCAGCTACATCGTGCCCACCGACATCGGCACCTCCCTGCGCTCGACGTCCGACCACGGCCGGCTGCGCACCACCGCCACCCACCGGTTCTCCCGCGCCGAGGGCACCACCGACTACACCGTCACCTTCGCCCTCACCGACGGTTCCCCCGTCGCGCCCGCCGTCGACTACCGTGCCTGGCTCAAGCAGCACGGACAGCTCGGCAGTCTGCGGGCCAAGATCGACGCGGTGCCGGCCACCAAGAAGCTGCTCGGCGCCTTCCACGCCTACACGTGGGGCGACGCCCGGACCGCCGAGGGCGTGAAGAAGCTGCGGGCGCTCGGCGTGGACCGCATGTGGCTCGGCTACGACGCCGACGACACGCCCATGGACGCCGCCGCCGTCGCCGCCGCCAAGAAGGCCGGGTACCTCGTCGGGCCGTACGACTCCTTCGCCAACGGCCAGGACCCCAAGACCTCGGACGCCCCCACCTCGGTCTGGCCCGACAAGGTCTACCCCGACTTCTGCGTCCAGGGCGCCGACGGCAAGCCCGTCCCCGGTTTCCACGACCGCGGCTGCTACCTCAGCTCCGAGGCGTTCGAGAAGGCCGAGCCCACCCGGCACCTCCTCGCCGACCGCACCAAGAAGATGACCGCCAACGGTGCCGACAGCTACTTCCTCGACGTCGACGCCGCCGGTGAGCTGTTCCGCGACCACAGCGACGCGCACCCCATGGACCAGGCGCGCGACCGGGCCAACCGGCTCGCCCGGATGCAGCGGCTGTCCGGCAAGGACCGTCTCGTGCTCGGCTCCGAGTCCGCGGGCGCCTGGTCCAACCAGGTGCTGGCCTTCGACCACGGATCCGGCACACCGGTGGTCGACGGGCTGTGGAAGGCGCAGAAGGACAAGGAGAAGTGGGGCGGCTACACCCCCGCCAAGGCCCCCGGTGTCTTCTTCAAGCCCGCCGAGCTCCCCGCCGACGTCGCGAAGGCCATGTACGACCCCGCCTACCGCGTTCCGCTGTTCGAGACCGCGCTGCACGACTCCCTCGTCAACACCGAGCGCTGGGAGCTGTCCTACGACAAGCTCCCGCAGCAGAAGACCACCCGCGCCCTGCTGGCGATGCTCTACAACACCCCGCTCAACTTCGTCCTCGACGGCCCGTCCATCAAGGAACGCGGCAGCGAACTCGCCGCGCTGCAGAAGTACTTCAAGCCCCTGCACGAGGCGGCCGGCACCCAGGCCATGACCGACTTCCGCACCCTGAACGCCGACCGCACCGTCCAGCGCACCGTCTTCGGCGACGGCACCCTCACCGTCACCGCGAACTTCGGCACCAAGGCCCACGACGGGCTGCCCGGCGGCTGCGTCGACGCGAAGCTGCGCGGCGACAAGAAGCCGCGGCGCCTGTGCCCCGCCGACATCAACCAGTGACCTCAACCGGCTGACGGGGGCAGGCCGGCCAGCACGCTCTCCACCGTGTCCGCCTCCGCCGCCGTCTTGTCCTCCCGGTACCGCAGCACCCGCGCGAACCGCAGGGTCACCCCCTCCGGGTACCGGGAGGACCGCTGGACGCCGTCGAAGGCGATCTCCACCACCAGCTCCGGCCGCACGGTCACCACGAAGCCGTCGTCGGAGACCGCCAGTTCCCCGAGCCGCTCGGTCTGCCAGGCCAGCAGCGCGTCCGTCAGCCCCTTGAACGTCTTGCCGAGCATGGCGAACGAACCGTCCGCCCGCCGCGCCCCCAGATGCAGATTCGACAGCTTGCCGGTCCGCCGCCCGTGCCCCCACTCGGCGGCCAGCACCACCAGGTCCAGGGTGTGCACCGGCTTCACCTTCAGCCAGGAAGCACCGCGCCGGCCCGCGCTGTACGGCGCGTCCAGCGCCTTGGCCACCACCCCCTCGTGGCCGCGCCGCAACACCTCGGCCGAGAACTCCCGCGCCGCCGCGCGGGCCCCGGCGTCCGCCGGGTCGGCGACCACCAGCCGGCGTACGCGCAACGGCTCGGGCACCACCCGCGCCAGCTCCGCGTGCCGCTCCGCCGTCGACAGCTCCAGCAGATCCCGGCCGTCCACCGCCAGCAGGTCGAAGAAGACCGGTGAGAGCGGCACCGTGACCGCCGCCCCCACCACGTCCGTACGGGAGCCGACCCGGCCGGAGGTCTCCTGGAACGGGCGCGGGCGGCCCGTCGCGTCCAGGGCGATGAGCTCACCGTCCAGCACCGCCCGGGACACCGGCAGCTCCCGTGCCACCCGCGCCAGTTCGGGCAGCCGCTCGGTGATGTCGTCCAGGGTGCGGGTGTAGACCCGTACCTCTTCGCCGTCCCGGTGCACCTGCACCCGGATGCCGTCCAGCTTCTCCTCCACCGCGCACGGCCCGAGCCGGTCCAGTGCCTCGTCCACGTCCTTGGCGCTGTGCGCGAGCATCGGCTGCACCGGCCGCCCCACCTCCAGCCGGAAGTCCGCCAGCGCCCCCGGCCCCCCGGCCAGCAGCGCCCGGGCGACCGTGCCGAGGGAGCCGCCCAGCATCACCGCCCGCCGCACGTCCGCCGGGGCGGCGCCCGTCGCGGCCGCGAGCCCCTCCACGGCCAGCGCGTCCAGGGCGCCCTGCCGCAGCTCACCGCCGATCAGCCCCAGCAGGAAGCGCTGCTCCTCGGCCGTGGCCGCGCCCATCAGCGCGTTCACCAGCCGCTTGCGTTCGGCCTGCGCGCCCTTGCCCGTCACGCCCGCGATCCGGGTGAGGGCCGCGTCCACCTCCCGCACGGTCAGGGTCGGGGCGTCCGCCGGGGCAGCGGCGTCGCGCAGGGTGCTCCAGCCGACGCCGATCCGGCGCTGCGGCAGCCGGCCGGCCAGGTACGGAATGGCGATCGGCGCCTCCTCGGGCGCGGCGTCCCGGAACAGCCCCGCCAACAGGGCGATCTTGGCCGACCGCGCGCTCGTCGCCGCGACCTGTGCTGACACCCGGGCGATTTCGGCAAGAAGCATGCGTTCATCGTGCGGTGTGCGCCTCCCGGACGCCTCCCGGACGCCTGCCGGGCCCTTCCCGGATCCCGGTGGCCTCAAGCGGCCCCGGCCGCCTCCCGGTCGCGCCCGGCGCCGTCGCTGATTCTGATCAGCAGGGCCACCATCAGCCAGTTCGCGACCAGGGACGAGCCGCCCTTGGCGAGGAACGGCAGCGCCTTGCCCGTCAGTGGGATGAGGCCCATGACACCGCCCGCCACCACGAAGACCTGGAGTGCCAGCGCCGCCGCGAGCCCCACCGCCAGCAGCTTGCCGAACCGGTCGTGCGAGCGCAGCGCCACGCTCAGCCCGCGCTGGACGAGCAGCCCGTAGAGCAGGAGCACCGCCATCGTCCCGGCGAGCCCGAGCTCCTCCCCGACCGTGGTGAGGATGAAGTCGCTGCGGCCCGCGAAGCCGATGAGTTCGGGGTGGCCCCGGCCCAGGCCGGTGCCCGTGACGCCGCCGCTGCCGAAACCGAAGAGGGCCTGGGCGAGCTGGTCGGATCCCGTCCCCGCGGGCTGCCGGTCCTTCGGCAGGAACACCGCGAACGGGTGCTGCCAGGCGACGATGCGTCCCTTGACGTGGGGTTCGGTCGAGCCCACCACGCCGGCCCCGACGACGGCCATCGACAGTCCGACCAGTACCCAGCTGAGGCGTTCGGTGGCGACGTAGAGCATCACCACGAACAGCCCGAAGAAGATCAGCGAGGTACCGAGGTCCCGCTCGAAGACCAGCACCAGCAGGCTCAGCGCCCAGACGGCCAGGATCGGTCCGAGCTGCCGTCCCGGTGGCAGCCGCACCCCGAACACCCGGCGGCCGGTGAGCGCCAGGGCGTCCCGGTGGGTGACCAGATAGCCCGCGAAGAACACCGCGATCATGGTCTTGACGAATTCGCCGGGCTGCAGCGACAGCGGCCCCAGCAGGATCCACCGCTTGGCGCCGTAGGTGTCGCCGGGGAAGAACGCCGGTGCCATCAGGAGCACCAGCGCCACGGCCATCAGGACGTAGATGCAGCGCTGCAACCGGCGGTGGTCCCGCAGTACCAGCAGCACGCCGAGACAGACGGCGACCCCGATGACGGACCACATGAGCTGGCCCGGGGAGGTCGGGTCGGACTCGTACGCCGCCCGGTACGCGGGATCCAGCCGGTACAGCAGCACCAGCCCGAAGCCGGAGAGCAGCGTCGCCAGGGGCAGGATCAGCGGATCGGCGTACGGGGCGTAGCGGCGCACCGCCAGATGCGGCACCAGCGCCAGGGCGGCCATGCTGACGGCGAATCCGGCGACCCCCTCCGGGACTTCCCCCTCGAGGGACAGCCCCGTGTAGACGTAGCCGAAGCAGCTGATGAGGACGGCGAAGGCCAGCAGCAGTGCCTCGCTGCGGCGCCGCCGCCGTGGTGCCGCGGACGGCATCTCGGGGGCCCGGCTGTCGTCGCTGTCCTCGACGCGTACGGAATCCACGGTCACACTCATGAATCATGGACGGCACGTCCTGAAGGAAACCTGAGGGTTCTGAAGGTTCCTTCAGGAACCTCGGCATTGTCCGGATCGTGTGCACGCGAAGCCGCGCGGCGGCCGGATCACAGGGCTCCCGGCCGTGTCCCCGGCTTCCCCGGCTGTCCGTCCGGCAGCGGGAAGCGGGCCACCAGCCGTGCCCCGCCGCCTCCCGGGGCCACCACCAGACTCCCGCCGTGGGCGTGCGCGATCTCCCGGGCGATGGCCAGCCCGAGCCCGCTGCCGCCGCTCTCCCGGTCACGCGCGGCGTCCAGCCGGACGAAGCGTTCGAAGACCCGCTCGCGCTGGTCCGCGGCGATCCCCGGCCCGTCGTCCGCGACCTCCAGCACCGCCTGCCCCGCCGTCTCGTCGAGGAACGCGCTGACCTCCACCCGGGAGGCCGCGTGGCGCAGCGCGTTGTCCACGAGGTTGGCCACCAGCCGCTCCAACTGCCCGCTCCGGCCGCGCATCGGCACCGGCGCGACGGCGGTCACCGTCAGCGGTACGCGGGTCGACGGCCGCCGGGCGGCCTCCTCGGCGGCCAACAGCGCCAGATCCACCGGCTCGCCGGTCCCGGTCGGCACCCGGGCGTCGAGCCGGGCGAGGAGCAGCAGGTCCGCGGCGACGTGCTGCAGCCGCACGGTGTCGGCCAGCGCGGCCCGCACGGCACCGCTCGTCGGGCAGTCCGTCCGGCAGTCCGTCGGGCAGCCCGTCCGGCAGGCAGTCCCGTGGCCTGTCCGGTGGTCGGGCCGTGCCGCCGCGGCCAGCGCGACCTCCAGCTGCGAGCGCACCGCGGCGACCGGGTTGCGCAGCTCGTGGGAGGCGTCGGCGACGAACTGCCGCTGCCGGGCGACCGCCTGCTCCAGCCGGTCCAGGGTGGCGTTGACCGTACGGGCCAGCGCCGCCACCTCGTCCCCGCCCGCCGGGTCCGGCACCCGCCGGTCCAGCTCGCTGGCGGTGACGGCGGCCAGCTCGGTGCGGATCGCGGTGACCGGCCGCAGCGCCAGCCCGGTCACCGCCCAGGCGATGGCGGCGGCGAGGGCGATGAGCGGCGGGGCGCCGCCGAGCAGGCCGAGCGCGATGGCGTGCGTGGCGTCGTCCACGTCGTTGAGCACGGTCAGCGCGTAGACGTAGCGTTCCTCGCCGGGTGCCGGGGTCGCCCGGACCACGACGACGTCGCCGCGCTCCCCGTTCATGGCCCGGGAGCAGCACAGGACCTTGGAAGCGGCGTCCTGCCCCGGTTGCGGGCGCAGGGCCGCGAACTCGCGGGCGAGGGGCCCGGCCGAGGGCCGGCTGGTGGCGACCACCGTGCCGCGCGGGTCGAGGACGAGGACCACGTCGACGCCCGACCGGGGCGCGGGCAGCAGGGAGGGCAGCGGGCCGGCGTCCGCCCGGGCCGCCACCTCGCGGGCGGCGAGTTCCGTGCGGCCGTTGGCGTTGTCCAGCAGGTTGGCGCGCAGGATCACGTACAGCCAGCCGCCGCCGGCCGCGAGGACCAGCGCCATGGCCAGCGCCGCCGCCGCGGCGGACCGGCCCCGGACCGTACGGGGGAGGAGCCGCGAGCGTCCCCGCCGGGACGTGGCGAGGCCCATGGGTCAGCCGCCGTCGGGCGCGAGCCGGTAGCCCGTGCCGTGGACGGTCACGATCGCGTGGCGGCCGAAGGGGGCGTCGATCTTCTTGCGCAGCGAGGAGACGTAGACCTCCACGATGTTCGGGTCGGTCTCGGCGGGCGAGTCCCACACCTCGTCGAGGATGTCCCGCTTGGCCACCGCCTGCCCCGCGCTCGCCATCAGGTACCGCAGCACCGACAGCTCGCGGGCGGTCAGCTCGATCTCCTGATCGCCTCGGCGGCAGAGCCGCCCGGCGATGTCCAGGACGAGGTCCCCGGCCTGGAGCGTGGTGGTCCCGGCGCCCCGGCGGCGGCCCAGGGCCCGCAGCCGGGCCAGCAGCACGACGAACGAGAACGGTTTGGACAGATAGTCGTCCGCCCCCGCGTCGAGCCCCTCGGCCTCGTCGTACTCGCCGTCCTTCGCGGTGAGCATCAGCACCGGTGTCCACTGGCCGAGCCTGCGCAGCCGCGCGCAGATCTCGTAGCCGCTCAGGCCGGGCAGCATCACGTCGAGCACGATGACGTCGTACGCCCCGGACAGCGCGGACTCCAGCCCGCGGTGTCCGTCGTGGACGACGTCCACCCAGTGCCCCTCGGCGCCCAGCCCCCGCCGCAGCGAGTCGGCGAGCCCCACCTCGTCCTCGACCATCAATATGCGCACGCCCCCCAGCGTCACATATCCGGTATGCCAGGAAACCTGGGGCCCGAGATGTTACCGTGTGTCACTTTTCGCACACCTGGTGGAATTACCGTAACCGGGCGGCGCCGGGCCGAGTTGACGCCTTCAGACAGCAGGAGCCGCCAGCAGGACGGGAGCAGTGGATCAGCCATGAGCAAACGCCAGAAGGGCCGTAGACACCGCAAGGTCAACCGCACCCCCCGCCCGGTCGGCTCGTCCCGCCCGGGACCGCCCCGCGCCGAGCCCCGGGCCGAGCCGCGTGCCGAGCCGCGTGCCGAGCCCCGCGCGGTGGTCTCCGCCGCGACACCGGATCTCGGCCGTCACGAGGCCCGCACCTGGGAGGGGCTGCGGGCGTCCGGCGCCGACGGGGCGTCCGTCGACGAACTGTGCGCGACCGTGGGCTACCAGGCACGCACCGTCCTCAAGCACGTCAACGGTCTCGCCGCGTACGGCATGGCCGAGCGGCGCGGCGACCGCTGGTACGCGAAGGGGACGGCGGAGACCGGGACGGCGCGACCGGCCGCGGAAGCGCTCGTCGGCTCCTAGCGGACGAGGAGCGGGGTGCCGGGGCGGGTGAAGCGGAGGGACCGCCGCTTCACCCGCCCCGGCGCGCCCCGGCCTCCGGCCGGACCCGCACCAGGGCAGATGGCCCGCATCCCGTCAGCCGCCGAAGGCGGGAAGGCGCGTCCCGGCGGGCCGATGCCCGAGCCCCACCGGCCCGCCGCGGGCGAAACGGCGCGGTCATCCGATGTGCGTCGCACCCCCGGTCTCCCGCCGGCGCGTGGCGAGCGCGGTGAGCACCGCCTCGTGGGCGAAGAGGGCGTCGGCCGCCCGGTCCAGCGAGCGTGCCGCCGACTCGGCGCGGGCCGCGTGCCCGAGGATCCGCCGCCGCAGTGCGGCACCCTCGGCGCCGGGCAGCGACACCGCCGCGGCGCCCTCCCGGAGCCGGGCGGCCTGCTCCCGCAGCCGGCCCGCCTGGGCGTGCACGGGCTGCGACCAGGGCGCGATCCCGGCGAAGCAGATGCCGTCGGCGGCCCCGCCGGGGCCGCCGGAGCCGTTCGCCGTGGCGGCTCCGCCCTGTTCCTCGCGGTGGTCCCGGCTCACCGGTTCACCCCCCGGGGCTTCGGCCGCAGCGCGGTCCAGGGCGCGAAGGCGTTCCGTGCCCCCTCCAGCGCCGGGGCGAGCTCCGGGTGGTGGCGCAGCAGGACGTCGCACATCCCGGTGCGGTCGATCCACTCCAGGCCCTCGGCGGTGTAGACCTCCGGCCGGTAGTCGGAGGTGAAGAAGCGGTCGCTCTTCAACCGCCGGGACGCCATCAGCACGAAGATCCGGAACGCGGTGTCGCTGAACGCGAAACCCCGGGGCTTGGGTTCGGCGTACATGCCGACCATCGTGTCGACGCGGTCCAGCCGTCCGTCGTAGACCTCCCGCAGCTCGGCCGCCAGCCCGGCGTTCCCGCCGGTGAGGTCCTCGAAGGAGGTCACCGGCGGGCGGTGCAGCGCCGTGCGGAAGGCGGCGTAGCGCGGGACGCCCCGCTCGCGGTCGCGCAGGACGTCCACCGTGCCGACGTCGACGTGCTCCCCGGAGATCCGGGCGAGGTCCCGCAGACAGTCGGGGTGGTTGTGCAAGGCGATGGCGCCGGGGTTCATGGTGCCGAAGGAGTACAGCAGGTCGGACCAGCCCCAGCAGTCCACCGCCTTCCGGGTGGCCAGCGCCTGGAGCGGTTCGAAACCCGTCCGCTCGATGAGCTCGCCCGTGCGGTGGGAGCGGATCTCGTACTCGTCGCGGATCAGCGGGTGCAGTCGGTAGGAGCTGACGAACTCCTCGGTCATCGAGAACGGGGCGGTGTGGTGGTCGGTCGCGCCGCCGAGGATGCCGAAGAGCGCCTCGCCCTTGCCGAACCGCCGTACGTTGCGGCGCAGCCGGGCGGGCAGCACCCCGTACCAATTGATGTGCATCGCCGCGCGGGTCACCCGCTGGTCGATCACCGCCGGGGTCCACTCCACCGTGTGGATCTTCGCCATGACGGCGGCGTTGACGAGTCTCGCCGTCTGGAACAGCCGCTCGTCGCCCCAGGTCGGGTGGGCGGCGGCGACGCGGTCGCAGATCGCGTTGTGCTCCTTGGCGAAGAGCGTGTGCAGCAGGGACAGCCCGACCCAGTAGTTGTCGTTGAAGCCGGTGGCGTCGATGCCGGAGAGACCCTCCCTGGTCTCGTCGGGCAACCGGCCGTTCTCGACGAGCAGTTTGCCGCGCTCGCCGGTGCGCAGGGCCCGGCACTGCTCCTCGCTCGACCCGTAGATCTGCGAGCCGTCCCACCAGTGCGTGACGGTGTTCTCGTACGTCGGCGGCCGGTCGCCGCCGGTGTGGGCGACCGGGTCGGGGCGCGAGCGGCGCACCGCCATCGGGCAGCGCGGCCAGTCGTCGTCCGCGGCGAGCGGGACCTCCAGCGGCTCGTCGGTCTTGTTGTCGCCGTGGCTGAACCACCCGTGGTTCTGGAACTGGATCCAGGCCGCGGCCAGCATGTTGAGCGTGGGCGCCGGGCGGAAGCCCGCGCGGCGCGCCAGCAGCCGCCTGCTGACCTCACGCGGGCTGGGGGCGAACAGACCGTCGTCCTCGGGGTCCGGGAAGGTCTCCGGCAGCGGGCAGTTGCGGTCGAAGCGGGTGCCCACCTTGCCCATGTCGACGTCGTCCGGGTCGTAGCCCGAGCCGTCGTAGCTGCGGTACGGCAGCAGCTCGGGCGTCGGCGTGCGCGGGCGCTCGCCGCCGGCGCCGAAGGTGTCGTGCAGATTGCGCGCGCGCAGCAGCTCCCGCTGCTTCCTGATCTCCAGCAGCGCCAGCGGGAAGGGCAGCGAGTGCCACTCGCGACGGGGCCGCGGTACCGGGGGCATCAAACATCTCTCCAGGGCTCGGGATGCCGGCGTACGTGAGGGGTGCCGGACGGGTGCGGGCGGGGGTCAGCGGTCGTGGAGGCGGAGGACGACGGTCTCCTCGACGGTCCCCCGGTACGGGGCGAGCAGGGCGTCCACCCGGTCGCGCGCCTCGGGGACGACCTCGTCGAGACTCTGCGCGTAGACGCCCACGTTGTGGCACTGCGGGAAGTCGTGCGCCGGGTCCACCCAGGTGATCTCCAGCCAGTCCGCGGGCACCGGGAACACCGACACCGGACTGCGGCCCTCCAGATTGGGCACCACATCGTGCTCGTTGACGAGGCTGACGACCCGGGTCGCGGGGTCGAGGGGGCGTTTGAAGTCGATGGGCGAGCCGACGGCGACGACGTGCGTCAGCCGCCACTTCTCGTTGACCTCGGGGATCTCCGTCAGGTTCATGGCCGCGATGCCGCCCTGGCTGTGCCCGATCAACGCGATCGACGCCCCCTCGGGCACGATCTGGGCGAGGGCCTTGCGGACGGCCCGGGTGTACGGCGAGTCGTTGCGGCCCACCGCGGTGACCGCGCCCACCAGGTCCTGCGGGGTGGCGTTGCGGGGCAGACCGAAGGCCATGCCGGCCAGCAGCCCCAGATAGCGGGTGACGCCGTCCGGGCCCGTGACCCGCTGGATGATCATCCGGCCGTCGTTGCCGATCGCGGTCAGGTTCCGCAGGTGCGCGCTGATGCCGCCGCCGTCGTCCAGGGCGGCGAGCAGCTCCGGGTCCGGCGGCTCGACCACGGCCCGGCCCGCGCCCCGGTCCCAGCGGGCCCAGGCGCCGATGCCCGTGCCCAGCAGCGGATCACCCTCGGCCCGCGAGCCGGTGACGATGCACCAGGCGGCCGCGTCGTTGAACGGGTTCTCGTCCACCAGCGCGTTCCACGCCATGACCTCGGTGAGCGACGGGGCGAGCGCGGCCAGCGCCCGCTCGGCGCCGTCCGCGCGCGCCGTCCGGTGGAAGATCCGCAGCGCCTGGGTCTGCCGGTCGGCCTCGATGGCCCCCAGCAGCCGCCGTACCGGGCCGTCCTCGACGAACTCCGGATGGCGCACCGCGCACAGCCGGATCCGCAGCTTGAGCGAGGTGACCGCCACCGCGACCGCGAGATTCTCCCGGCTGGTGAGCACCCCGCCCAGCCAGGCGGCCCGGCCCACCCGCCCGCCGTCCGGGGCGTAGCCCAGACCGGCCGGTTCGGTGAGGGTGCGGGCCAGGGCCCGCACCGCCCGCACCCCGGTGCGCGGCGAGCGGCCGAGCGAGGCCGCCAACTGCGGGTCGGTGGCGATCGCGGTGACCGTACGGCCCGCCTCACGGATCACCCCGGCCACCTCGCCCAGCATGCGGGCGACGGCCGCGAGCGAGGCGGTGTCCATACCCTCGGGGCAGCCCTCGGAAGGGGCCCCGTCGTCCGGGGCGCCCCGCGTCCCGGCGTGCGCTTCGCTGTCGGTCGTCATACGCCCTCCGCCGGCCGACGGGAACGGACCCCGAGGCGCAGCCGGGCCGCGTCGAAGGTGTGCGGCAGCGGCCGGTCCGGGCGCAGCCGCGGGCCGGCCACGGCCAGCTCCCCGGCGCGCAGGAACTCGGCGACGAACCCGGTGGCCAGCTGGAGGCCCAGCTCCATGCCGCTGCACTGGGCCTCGCCCCGGCTGAAGGGGCTGACGGCCCAGTCCCGCTCCGCCGTGCCGTCCAGCCACTTCTCCGGCGCGAACCGGTGCGCGTAGTCGATCCGCTCGCCGTCCCGCGCGTGGAACCCGGCGGGCACCAGCACATTGACGCCCCCCGGCGCCACCGCGTCGCGCCAGCGGGTCTCGGCCGTGGTGCGCCGCATCAGACTGGACACCGGCGGCCACAGCCGCGCCGCGTCCTGGACACAGGCGCGCACGTACGGCATGGCCTGGAACCCCGCCGCCGTGCGCGGCCCGTGCGCCCGGTCGGCCGACTCCGTCTCCGCGAGCGCCCGTTCGTACTGGACGGGGTGCGAGGCGAGCAGGGACAGGGCCTGGAGGGCCGCCGCGTGCACCACGCCCAGCGCCATGAACCAGTGGGCGACCTGCCCCTCGGGAGCGGTCTCCGGCCCCCGGGGCGCGCTGCCGAACAGCCCGACGAGGCTGTGCGGGTCGGCGTCGCCCAGATAGCGGGCCTGACGCTGCATCAGTCGCCGTCGGATCCGGCGGGTGCGGCCGGTGCGCCAGCGCCGCGCGCCCATCCAGTTGGCCTCGGCCAGCAGCAGGTCGAGCAGCCGGGAGAACTCCACGTCGTCGGCGGCCGCCTCGCCCAGGAAGCAGCGCCGCCCCGCGCGTTCGAAGCGCTCGCGGATGACGTCCGGCCGCAGGCCCTCCATCGCCTGGGGCCCCAGCAGGGCCGCCGCCTCCTCGCCCACGACCCGCAGGAAGCGGTCGGCGAGCCGGTGCACGGGACAGCCCGCGTCCAGCACCGCGTCGTTGAACGCCCGCCGCGCCGCGCGCTGCCCGCCGTGCGAGGCGACCAGTGCCTCGGGCTGCACGGCCGCGAAGCCGCTCACTTTCTCCCAGGTGTCC
This sequence comes from Streptomyces netropsis, assembly GCF_014203545.1. Taxonomy (GTDB): domain Bacteria; phylum Actinomycetota; class Actinomycetes; order Streptomycetales; family Streptomycetaceae; genus Streptomyces; species Streptomyces netropsis. The sequence continues at coordinate 37,548 of NZ_JACHJG010000004.1, read as the reverse complement.
ACCGCGTACACCTCGACGGGTCCGGCCAGCACCTGTTTGGCGTCCTCGGCGTCCAGGACGAGCAGGGTGGGCCCGGAGGTGCCGCGCACCAGGACCGGGCCGCGGCCGTGCCGGCGGCGCATCCGGCGCATCAGCTCCAGGCCGCGCCGGGCGGGGTCGGTCCGGGCGACGAGCGCGGCGATGCGGGGGCGGGAACGGAAGACACCCTTGACGTAATTGGGAAGGAAATAGACGAAGGCGAGCCGGAGGTTCTCGCTGCGGGACGCGGTCGGCAGCACGGCGCGCCGGTCACCGAGCCCCGGGGCGTCGATCGTGTCGCTCATGCCAGCACCTTCCCCGGGTTGAGCAGCCCCTCGGGGTCGAGCAGCCGTTTGACGTCCCGCTGCAACCGCAGGTTGCGGGGCGGCAGTTCACGGGCCAGCCAGTCGCGCTTGAGGACGCCGACGCCGTGCTCGCCGGTGATGGTGCCGCCCAGCTCCAGCCCGGCGGCCATGATGGCGTCGTACGCCTCCTTCGCGCGCCGGACCGCGTCCGGGTCGGAGCGGTCGAAGATGACGGTCGGGTGCAGATTGCCGTCCCCCGCGTGCCCGACGGTGGAGATGTAGAGGTCGTACTCGTCCGCGATCAGCTCGATCCGGTCGATGAGCGTGGCCAGCGCGGCACGCGGCACCGCGACGTCCTCGATGAACGCCGTCACGTCACCCGAGAGCGCCGCGGCCCGGGCGCCGAGCGCCGGCAGCACCATCCGGCGCGCCTCCAGCACCTCCTTGGACTCCCGCTCGTCGGCGGCGGCGCTGACGGACAGCGCCTTCGCCGACCGGCAGAGCGCGGCCATCGCCCGCACCTGCTCGGCGGCGTCGGGCGCGTCGCTCGCCACGATCAGCGTGGCCGCGGCGTGTCCGGCCAGCAGCGGATGGCCGAGCGCGGCGACCGCCTCGGTGGTGGTGCGGTCCATCAGCTCCAGCGCGGAGGGGATGTGCCCCTCCCGGATGATCGCGGCCACCGCGTCGCCCGCGTCCGAGGCGGACGGGAACTGGGCCAGGAGCGCCACGGCGGGCGGCTGCGGCGGGCGCAGCGCCAGCGTCGCCTCGACGATGACGCCCAGGGTGCCCTCGGAGCCGACGAACAGCCGGGTGAGGTCGTATCCGGCGACGCCCTTGACGGTGCGCCGGCCGACGCGCAGCACCTCGCCGTCGGCGAGCACGACGGTCAGCCCGAGGACGTAGTCGGCGGTGACCCCGTACTTCACACAGCACAGGCCGCCGGCCCCGGTGGCGATGTTCCCGCCGATCGTGCAGGTCTCCCAGGACGCCGGGTCCGGCGGGTAGCACAGGCCCCGCTCGGCGACGGCCGCGGCGAGGTCGGCGGTGACCACCCCGGGCTCGCAGCGCACCAGCCGGTTCGCGGTGTCGATCTCCAGGACGCGGTTCATCCGGACCATGGACAGCACCACACAGCCGTCGACGGCGTTGGCGGCCCCGGCGAGGCCCGTACGGGCGCCCTGCGGCACGACGGGCACCCCGTAGGCCCGGGCCGTGCGGATCACGTGCTGGACCTGCTCGACGGTGTCGGGGCACACCACGGCGGCGGGTCTGCCCGCCTCGCTGAACGGCGCGGAATCCCTGGTGTGCAGGTCGAGTTCGGCCTCGCCGGTCAGTACGGATCCGGGGGGCAGGGTTTCGCTCAGGGCGGTGAGGAGGGGATTCTCGACGGTCACGGTCATCGGCAACTCCATGCGGTGGGGGGCCGCTTACGAGGCGGTGTGAAGAAGACGAGGTGGAGCGCGGTCACAGCGTGGGGGGAACGGTGGTGATGGGGGCCACGATGAGCACCGGTCCGTCCGGGGAGGTGGTGGCGGCCGCGACCAGCTCGGCGAGGTGCGCCGCGTCCGTGGCGCGGTGCGCGGGGACCCCGTAGCCCCGGGCCAGGGCGCACAGGTCGATGCCGGGGATGTCCAGGCCGGGCACGCCGGGGGTGTTCTCGAAGCGGCCGAACCACTTGAGGATCGCGTACTCCCGGTTCGCCGGGATCACGAAGGTGACCGGGACGCGGTAGGCGGCCGCCGTCCACAGCGCGGTGATCGCGTACTGGGCGGAACCGTCGCCGACGAGCGCCACCACCGGCCGGTCCGGCCGGCCGAGCCGGGCGCCCACCGCGGCCGCGAGACCGAAGCCCAGGCCGCCGCCGGTGGTCATCAGGAAGGACCCCGGCCGGTCGATGCGCACATGGTCGCGGAAGGCCTGGATGTTGGAGGGCGATTCGTTGACCCACACGGTCTCGGGCGGGGCGGCGCTCGCGACGGCCGCGAGCGCGTCCACCGCGGACATCGGCTCGGTGGCCGCGTCGGCGGCGGGCGCACCCTCCGCCGTGGGTGCGGTCTCCGCCGCCGCGGACGCCGTCGTCGCTCCCGCGGCCGGGCCGTCGGTGCCGCCCTTCTTCTCCAGCACCTCCGTCAGCAGTTCCAGGGTGGGCCGCAGCCCCGCGACGAGGGCGTCGCCGACGGGTGCGCGCGCCGCCTCGTCGGGGTCGCTGGTGAGCAGCACCAGCTCGGCCCCGTCCGGCAGCACCGGACCGGGCACGTAGGGGTAGTAGCGGAAGACGGGCGCCCCCACCACCAGCACTAGATCGTGTCCGGCCAGGGTCTGCGCCAGCGGCGCGAGGGCCGGCGGCAGGACGCCCTGATAGAGGGGATGGTCCTCGGGGAAGCCGACCCGGCCCTCGATGGGCGAGGCCCACACGGGCAGCTGCCGGTGCTCGGCGAGCGCGACGGCCGCCTCCCAGGCGCCTTCGGCGTCCACCGCGCCACCGGTCACCAGCACGGGGTTGGCTGCCTCCGCCAGCCGTCGGGCGAGGGCTTCCACGGCGGGCGCGGCGGCCGCGGTGCCGTCGTGGACCCGGCGGCGTGCCGCGGCCGTCGCCGCCGCGTACTCCGCCTCGTCCAGCTCGACGTCGAAGTCGTCCATCGGCAGCGACAGGAACACCGGCCCGCGCGGGGCGGTCTCGGCCAGGTGGAAGGCCCGGGCCAGGGCCGCGGGCACGTCCTGCGCGCGCGGTGGTTCGTACGCCCACTTCACGGCCGGGCGGGGCAGGACGGTGGCGTCCACGTTGGTCAGCAGCGCCTCCATGGTCATCATGGCGCGGACCTGCTGTCCGGCGGTCACCACCATGGGGGTGTGGTTGGCGGCGGCGGTGATGATGGCGCCCATGGCGTTGCCGACGCCGGGGGCCGTGTGCAGATTGACCAGGGCGGTCCCGCCGGTGGCCTGCGCGTACCCGTCGGCCATTCCGACGACGACGGCTTCCTGGAGGCCGAGCACGTACCGGAAGTCGTCGGGGAAGTCCTGGAGGAAGGGGAGTTCCGTGGAGCCCGGGTTGCCGAACACCGTCGTCACTCCACGGGACCGCAACAGCTCAAGTGTGGCTGCGCGTACGGTCGTCATGCCTCGCACCTCTTGGGGTCGGTGGGCCGGTTGGGAGAGGGGAGCATTGCCACTTCCCGCCCGGCAAAGCCACGACAGCCGAAGATCAGCTCAGTATTCATCCGCAGGAGTGAAAACCTGCTTTTCCGTCCGGTCCGACCGGTCTGCGGGTCCTACGGTCGCCGGTATGCCCGACTTGGACGAAGTCATCCAGCGGATCCGTCACGACATGGACAGACGCCTTCGCGAGCGCCTGCGCGGGATGCCGCCGGAGCGGCCGGCCGACTGGCCCGTCGACACCCTCGCCGACCGTCCCCTCGACGCGGTCGAACCCGGCCAGGCGGCCGGGACCGGCTGAGGCGCGTCCCGCGCCCGGTCGCGGACGCGGCGGCGGGAGGCGGGCCGTCTTGGCGGCCGCCTCCCGCCGTCAGGCCGGTGCGGTGTGGGTGGGTTCGGTGTGTCCTCCGGTGGTCAGCGCCTGGATCTGCTCATTCCCAGCCCCGCGAGGGCGAGGGAGCACAGGACGGCCACGCCGCCGACGATGACGTTGCTGACGATGGCCCGGGTGGTGTCGGCGCTGCCCGCCACGACCCAGGGCGCGACGATCGTCCACGCGGCTATGCACAGCGCGGCCCAGCTCATTGCGTGCGTACGTTCGTACGCCGACCCGAAGCCGCCGAGCAGACAAGCGAAGGCGGCACCGGCGATCAGATTGGTGATGGCCAGGGTCGTTGAGCCATTGAATCCGACAATCCATGGTGAGGCGGCCAGATAGACGCCACACATAAAGGCGAGGGCTTCGACGCCCTGTGCGGTGGGTGTCGCGGTGGTTTCCTCCGAGTGGGCGCGGAGCGCCAGGAGGTCCGGGTGCTGGTCGATACGGGGCGACGTAGGAGCGCTCACGTCGGCCACCTTCCTTCTCTACTCAAGTGCGACCTGGCTGTATTTTAACCTCAATTGCCCCAATTTCCACCCTGATGGCGTAGACAACACCACCCCCTGACGCCTGTTTGGGAGCGAGGGAACGGGGGAGCCGCAAGAAGAGGCCGTCGGGAGACCGGCGGATCCCAGGGGGATGAAGAGGGGGAAATCGCCCATGGAGCGTCGCGAGGGACAGCAGGAGCAGAGCGCGGGCCGGCCTCGGACCAGCCGCCCGGACCGGACGCCGGGACCGTTACCCGGCCGGACGGAGCTGACGGAAGCCCCGGGCAACGCCGTCCGCGACGAGGACGACAGCGAGCCGCACATCGTCCGCGGCTCGGACTGAACCCGGCTGAACGGCCCGCGCGGCCAACGCTCACGGGACGTTCCCCGGGCGGAAAGATCCACGTGGTCCGCGCGGCGCGCGGGGTGCCGACAACTCCCCTATGCGCATCGTCATTGTCACCGAGTCCTTCCCGCCCGACGTCAACGGCGTCGCCCACTGCGCCGAGCAGACCGCCCGGCACCTGGTCCGGCGCGGCCACGAACCGCTCGTCGTCACCCCGTCCGGCCCCTACGATCCGGGCGGCGGCGAGGACGACGCCGGGCGGTACCCCGTCGTGCGGGTGCCCTCGATGCCGCTGCCCGGCTATCCGCAGATCCGCGTCGCGCTGCCGAGCCGACGGCTGACCGGGGTGCTGGCCGCGCACCGGCCCGACGTCGTCCATCTCGCGAGCCCTTTCGTGCTCGGCGCGCGCGGCATGAGCGCCGCCGCGCGCCTCGGCGTGCCCGCCGTCGCCGTCTACCAGACCGACCTCGGCGGCTACGCCCGCACCTATCTGGGCACCGGCACGAACCTCGCCTGGCGGCGGATACGGGCGGTGCACTCCGCCGCCGACCGCACCCTCGCGCCGTCCGCCGCGGCCGCCCGTGACCTGGTCGCGCACGGCGTCCCCCGGGTGCGGCTGTGGCCGCGCGGCGTCGACTCCACCCGCTTCCACCCCGCGCTGCGCGATCCGGAGCTGCGCCGCGCGCTCGCCCCCGGCGGTGAGCTGATCGTCGGCTACGTGGGCCGGCTCGCCCCGGAGAAACGCGTCGAGCTGCTCGCCCCCGTCTGCGCGCTGCCGGGTGTGCGCCTCGTCGTCGTCGGCGACGGCCCCAGCGCCGCCGGGCTGCGCGCCGCCCTGCCCGGGGCACGCTTCCTCGGCAGCCGCACCGGGCAGGGCCTCGCCCGGATCTTCGCCTCGCTGGACGTCTTCGTCCACACCGGCCCGCAGGAGACCTTCTGCCAGACCGTGCAGGAGGCGCAGGCCAGCGGCGTACCGGTGATCGCACCGGCGGTCGGCGGCCCCCTCGACCTCATCGACCACGGCCGCACCGGTCTGCTCGTGCGGCCCTACGACGCCGAGGCGGTCCGCGACGCCGTACTCGCCCTCGAACCCTGCCGCGGCCGGCGCGCCGCATACGGGCGGGCCGGCCGCGAGTCCGTCCTGGGCCGCACCTGGACGGTGATCGGCGACCGCCTCCTGGGCCACTACGACGACGTGCTCGCCCGCCGGTGCGCCCGGCCCCGGCCGGCCGTGGAGGGGAGCGCGGCCTGAACGCGCGCCGCCGTGCCCGCCGCTACGCCCGCACGGGAACGAACCGCAGCGGCGTGCCCGGCACCGCCTGGGCCGCGGCGGCCAGGGACGGTTCGGGGACCACGCCGACGACGGGGTAGCCGCCGGTCGTGGGGTGATCCGCGAGGAAGACCACGGGGCGGCCGTCGGGCGGGACCTGGACGGCGCCGAGGACCATGCCCTCACTGGGGAGTTCGCCCTCCCGCGCCCGCTCCAGGGACGGCCCCTCGGTGCGCAGCCCGATGCGGTTGCTCGCCGCCGACACCCGGAAGTCACCACCCGCCAGCGCCCGCCGCGCCTCGGGGACGAACCAGTCGTCCCGCGGGCCGAGGACGACGGGCAGCACCAGCCCGGCCGTGGGCGGACCGGGCCAGGGCACGGTGTCGGCCGCAAGGGGCGGCCCGCAAGGGGCGCCGAGAGGCAGGGACATGCCGTCGGCGAGCGGTTCGGGCCCCAGGCCGGAGAGCAGGTCGCGGGAGCGGCTGCCGAGCACCCGGGGCACGGCCACGCCGCCCCCGAAGGCCACGTGGCAGCGCAGCCCCGCGCGGGCGCTGCCCACGTCGAGCACGGCGCCCGCCGGGACGCGCACCGGCGCGCCCCACGCCACCGGGCGGCCGTCGACCCGTACCGGACAGGGCGCCCCCGTCACGGCGGCCGTCACGGCCGCATCCACGCGCACGGCACATCCGTTGACCGTGGTCTCCAGGGTGGCGAACGCGGCGGGGTTGCCCACCAGCCGGTTGGCGAGCCGGTGCGCGGGCTGGTCGAGCGCGCCGGAGCGGGGCACCCCGAGATGCGCGTGGCCGGGCCGGCCCAGGTCCTGCACGGTCGTCAGCGCCCCGGCCCGCACCACCGTCAGGGCGGTCACCCGAACACCTCGAAGCGCACGCGGGTGCCCGGGGCGAGCAGCGCCGCCGGCTCCCGCCCGGGGTCCCACAGGGCCGCGTCGGTGCGGCCGATGAGCTGCCAGCCGCCGGGGGAGGAGCGCGGATAGACCCCGGTGTAGGGGCCGGCCAGACCCACCGACCCGGCGGGCACGGCCGTGCGCGGAGTGGACCGGCGCGGCACCCGCAACCGCTCGGGCAGACCGGTGAGATAGCCGAAACCGGGCGCGAAACCGCAGAAGGCGACGCGGAATTCGAGGCCGGAGTGGATCCGCGGGACCTCGTCCTCGGCCACCCCCCACAGGGCGGCGACCTCGGCGAGGTCGGCCCCGTCGTAGCGGACCGGCAGGACGACGGCCGCGGCGTCGGCGGCGGTCAGCGGGGGTATGGACCAGCTCGCGAAGTCCGCGGCGAGGGCGTGCGGGTCGTCGAGGCCGTCCAGCAGGACCGTACGGGCGGCGGGCACGATCTCCGCCACGGGCGGCAGCGCCCCGGTGGCGCGGCGGCGCAGCAGCTCGGCGTGCAGGGCCTGGGCCTGTTCGGCGGTGGCGACCTCGACGAGCAGGGCGCGGCGCCCGACCGGAAGGGCGCGGGCCCCCGTGAGTCCCTCCGGGGGCGCGCTCACGCGAACGCCTCGATCCGGACCCCGGCGGCCTCCAGCCCGTCCCGCACCCGGCGGGCGAGCAGCGCGGCCCCGGGGGTGTCGCCGTGCAGGCACAGCGAGCGGGCGTCGACGGCGACCTCCTCGCCGGTGAGGGCGAGGACGGCGGACGCGCGGGCGATGCGGACGGACCGGGTGACGACGGCGTCCGGGTCGTCGATCACGGAGCCCGGCTCCCGGCGGGAGACGAGCGTGCCCGCGGCGGTGTACGCGCGGTCCGCGAACGCCTCACGGACCACCGGCAGTCCGGCTCGCTCGGCGGCCTCGTGCAGCCGAGACCCGGGCAGTCCGAGGACGGGCAGCGGCCCGCCCGCCCCCGATATGCCCGCCACCACGGCGGCCGCCTGGGCGGCGTCGGCGACCGTGCGGTTGTAGAGCGCGCCGTGCGGCTTCACATACGCGACGTCCGAGCCGGCCGCCTGCGCGAAGACGCGCAACGCGCCGATCTGGTAGGTGATCTCGTCGGCGAGCTCGTCCGGCGGTACGTCCATCGCGCGGCGTCCGAACCCGGCCAGGTCGCGGTAGGAGACCTGGGCGCCGATGCGCACGCCGAGTTCGACGGCGCGCTCGCACACCCGGCGCATCGTGGAGGGGTCCCCCGCGTGGAAGCCGCAGGCGATGTTCGCGCTGGTGACGACCGACAGCAGCGCGTCGTCGTCGGTGAGCCGCCAGCGTCCGAATCCCTCGCCCAGATCGGCGTTGAGGTCGAGCGTAGACCGGGGCGCCGTGCCCGGTCCGTCGGCAGGTCCGGTCATCGGCTGGTCTCCCGCATCACGTCGAGTATGAGCGTTCGGGCATCGTCCAGATAGGTGGTCAGCTCGGCTTCGGCGCGGTCGTACGCGCCGTCGTCGAGGAGGGCGGCGAGCGTGCGGTTGCGCGCCAGGAACGGCTCGTGGAAGCGGCGCGGCGAGGGCATCGCGTGGAAGGCCAGGCGCAGTTCGGCCAGCAGCCGGTCCATGGCGGTGTCGATGCGCGCGCTGCCGGCCAGCGCCGCGAGCGCCCGGTGGAAGCGGAGGTCCGCCGAGCCCACCTCCCGCCAGTCCTCCCCGGCCGCGGCGCGCTCGCCCTCGGCCACCGCCCGGGCGACGGCGTCGCGCAACGGCCGGGCCGCGTCGGCGGCGGCCCGTACCCCCGCGGTCTCCAGGGCGGCGCGCACCCGGTAGATGTCCGTGACGTCGGCGGGCTCCAGGACCCGGACGAACACCCCCCGGTTCAGCACGTGGACGACCAGGCTCTCGTGGATGAGCAGCCGGAAGGCCTCGCGCAGCGTATTGCGCGAGACCCCGAGGTCCCGGCCGAGGGCCTCCTCGGACAGCTGGGTGCCGGGCGGCAGTCCGCCGCCCTCGATGCGGGTCCGCAGCGTGTCGGCCACGCGCTGCGCGGTGGATCGGGCCATGCGTCCTCCACGGTGCGGCAGTCAGGAGCGATCAAGGGCGATACGGATGCGGAAGTCAAGCGATTCGTGGGTCAAGCGATTCGTCAGTCAAGGCTCTTGAGGATTGTTGAACAATATCTTAGCCTCCTCGCCAGTCACCTCACCCGATCGAGTGAGGTCCGGGAACGCGGAAGGCAAGGCCCCATGCTCGTTCTCCTGGGCGTCCTCGTGGTCGTGATCGGCTTCGCCACGAGGCGCAACCCCCTGCTGGTCGTCGGTGTCGCGGGCATCGCCACCGGCCTGCTCGGCGGGCTCTCGCCGCAGAAGGTGCTGGCCGCCTTCGGCACCGGCTTCGCCTCCAGCCGGGCGGTGACGATCTTCGTGATCACCCTCCCCGTCATCGGCCTGCTGGAGCGCTACGGCCTCCAGGAGCAGGCCCGCCGGCTGATCACCCGCTTCGCCGGGCTCACCACCGGCCGCTTCCTGGCCCTCTACCTCCTGCTCCGTCAGATCACCGCGGCACTCGGACTCGTCAGCGTCTTCGGACACGCCCAGACCGTGCGCCCGCTCGCCGCCCCCATGGCCGAGGGCGCGGCCGAGCGGCGCCACGGCCCGCTGCCCGACGCGACCCGGGAGAAGGTGCGCTCCTTCGCCGCCAGCGCCGACAACGTCGGGCTCTTCTTCGGCGAGGACGTCTTCCTGGCCGTCGGCTCGATCCTGCTCATCACCGGATTCGTCAACACCACCTACCACACCCACCTCGAGCCGCTGCAGCTCGCGCTGTGGGCCATACCCACCGCCCTGTGCGCCCTCGCCATCCACGGCTGGCGGCTGCTGCGCCTGGACCGGGCACTGGCCGGCGGGGACGCCGGAGCCGGTGCGCGCGAGGTCCTCGACCGGAAGGCCACCAAGTGATCAAGGCAGAGTGGTTCTACTGGCTCGTCGGCGGCATCTTCCTGGTGATGGCCGCCCAGATGCTCACCGACCGCAGCAACCCCAAGCGGCTGGGCACCGCCGCCTTCTGGGGCCTGCTCGGCCTCGGTTTCGTCTACAGCACCTGGGTCGTCGACAAGTCGGCCCCGCCCGAGCCGCTCGGCGCCGCCGTCCTCGTCATGGTCTGCCTCGCCGGCTTCGGGTTCACCGGGCGCGGCAAGGCCCGCACGACGACCCCCGAGCAGCGGGTGGCGAGCGCGCGGCGGTTCGGCGGCAAACTGTTCGTGCCCGCCCTCACCATCCCCGCCGTCGCCCTGATCTGCGCGGTCGGCGTCAAGAAGCTCTCCCTGGGAGGCGAGCCCGTCCTGCAGAAGGGCAGCGAGACCATCCTCGGGCTGGGGATCGGCTCCCTCGTCGCCCTCGCCGTCGGGATGGTGATGCTGCGCGAGAGGCGGATCACCGTGCCCGTGCACGCCGGGCGCTCGATGCTGGAAGCGATGGGCTGGGCGATGCTGCTGCCGCAGCTGCTGGCCACCCTCGGCTCGATCTTCTCCGTCGCGGGCGTCGGCGACCAGGTCCGCCGGATCACCACCGCGGTCCTGCCGGAGGGCTCGGTGCTCATCGCGGTCGTCGTCTACTGCGTCGGCATGTTCCTCTTCACCGTCGTCATGGGCAACGGCTTCGCCGCGTTCCCCGTGATGACCGCGGCCGTCGGCTGGCCGGTGCTGGTGGAGCAGGCGCACGGCAACGCCTCCGCCGTCCTCGCCGTCGGCATGCTCGCGGGCTTCTGCGGCACGTTGGTGACGCCCATGGCCGCGAACTACAACGTCGTCCCCGCCGCGCTGCTGGAGCTCAAGGACCAGTACGGACCCATCAAGGCGCAACTGCCCACCGCGGTCGCCCTGCTCGGCTGCAACATCGTCATCATGGCCGCCTTCGCCTTTTGACCCTTTACGACGATATCTGATGCCATATGGCACCTTCTGGCGCTACTTGTCTTGTTAGGGAGCACCCCGCGATGACCCGGGTACTGCTGACCGGATTCGAACCCTTCGGCGGCGAGAGCCTCAACCCCTCCTGGCAGGCCGTGCGCGCCGTCGCCGTCGACCCGCCCCAGGGCATCGACGTGCACGCCGCCCAACTGCCCTGTGTCTTCGGCGACGCCATCGACGCCCTGTACGACGCCGTCCGCGAGACCGAGCCCGACCTCGTCGTCTGCGTCGGCCAGGCCGGCGGCCGCCCCGACCTGACCGTCGAGCGCGTCGCCGTCAACATCGACGACGCCGTCATACCCGACAATCTGGGCGCCCGGCCCGTCGACGAACCGGTCGTCCCCGGCGGCCCGGCCGCCTATTTCGCCACCCTCCCCGTCAAGCGCTGCGTCGCCGCCGTCCGTGACGCGGGCCTGCCCGCCTCCGTCTCACAGACCGCGGGCACCTTCGTCTGCAACCACGTCTTCTACGCGCTGATGCACCTCGCCGCGACCGAACGCCCGGGCCTGCGGGGCGGTTTCGTCCACGTTCCGTACGCGCCGGAACAGGTCACCGACCGGGCCCTGCCGTCACTCCCCGTGGCCGCCGTTGCCGAGGGGCTGCGTATGATCGTGATCACCGCCGCACACCGCACCGAGGACATACGGGCTGTGGGCGGCGCCACACACTGACGACGCGGGCTCCGGCGCCGGGCACTTCCGCCCGTGCCGTTTCGTCCGTTGTCGGGGTGACCGCCTACTCTGTGCGACGTGACTTCTCCAGCCCCGGCGGCCGTTCCGCCCCAGCTCAACGGGCCCACGCGCCCAGCCCCGGGCCCGGCCGCCGACGAGGGCCTGGCCCGTCGGCTGCGGGCGCTCGCCTGCACCGCGCCGCTGCACGACCTGGACGCGCGCAAAGCCAACCTCGCGGGCGAGTACGGCGGCTACGCGATGGCGGAGGTGGCCCTGGCCGCCATCGACCTGGTCACGCTCAACATGGACTTCGACACCGGCGCCGACCACGAGCAGATAGTGGCCAGGCTGCTGCCGCGCGTCGCCGCCCAGGAACCGCGGCGGCCCGCCGCCGAGCACGAGCGCGTCGCCCGCTGGGTGCTGGAGAACCTCATCAACGTCGGCAGTGTCGACCGCGGCTTCCGAGCCGTCTACGGCACCTTCGGCACCGACGGCGCGTACGTCCGGCGCGACTACGACTTCAAGCTGATCGAGGAAGTGCCCGGCCACGGCGGCACCGTCTTCCTGCGCACCACCGACGAGGCCGTCAACGTCCTCGTCGGCGCCCTCGACACCGACGTCACCAGCGCGCAGATCGCCGCCGAGGTGAAGCTGGAGGTCCTCATCAGCCGGGGCCGGCTCGCCGACGCCCAGCTCGCCGCGGAGCAGGCCCGCTACCGCACCGTGCAGTACGCGGAGACCCTCCGCAAGACCCTCGACGCCACCCGCCGCAACGTCCGGGCCGTGGACTGGCTGCGCACCGTCCCCGACATGATCGCCGAGGCGCTCGACCACGTCGCCGACCGCTACCGCCACGAGAACGCGATCCTCACCAACATCCGCAAGGCGCGCGACGAGGCCGAGGAGCCCGAGAACAAGCGGCGCGCCGCCGAGCTGGTCGACATCGTCAAGGACTGCATCCGCCGCCACACCCAGCTGCAGTCCCGGCTGCTGGAAGCCGGCCCCCTCTTCCGCGCCGAGCAGGACCGGCAGGCCTTCGCGCCCCCGGCCGCCCGCGCCGGCCTCGACCTGTACGGGCAGCTCCTCGCCCCCGTCCTGCCGCTCCCGCTCGAGCAGGCCGGCCGCGTCACCGACGCCTTCTTCACCCACGGCACCGGCCTGCGCACCCCGGTGTCCGTGCGCGTCGGCGACCTCGTCGAGATGCTGCTGACCCCGCCCGCCGAGCGCGAGCACCTCGGCGCGGAGATGCCCGAGCCGGACCTCATCGCCACCCCGGACGACAGCCGCTTCAGCGAGGAGCAGCTCGCGAGCGCGATGGAGCTGCTCGACCTGCCGGCCGACGCGCCCCGCCGCCTCTCCGGCCTCCTGGCCGACGCCCGCCGCCGCGACCCGGAACTCCCCTACCTCGTCGCCCTGCTCGCCGTCCACGCCGCGAGCCCCTCGGTCGGCACGGCCTACCGCCAGGGCGAGCAGACCCTGCTGTTCGCCGTCGACGACGGCACGGAGCTCGACGACGCCGAGTTCGGCGGCGCGGACCTCATCGTCGGCAAGGCCCTGCTGGACGCGGCGGGCATGGCGGCGGACCGCGCGGAGGCGACGTGATCGCCGTGCGGCAGGCTCCGGGAAACGGCCGGTTCGGCACGCCGTGCCTTCGGCGTCGTCGCACGCGGGATTCCTACCCCCCGTCCCGTCCCTGGGGCAGCCCCCGCCCCACGGGGTCCGGGGCGGAGCCCCGGATTCGGGAAGGGGCGGGACCGGGGCTCTCCTCCCCGCCGCCACGGCGCGCCACCACGACGGCGCGGTCCGGCAGCGCCGAATCCACCGCAACCCATGCCATCCCCAGCAGGAGCACCAACCGTGACTGAGTACGACGCCGAAGACCCGGCGCAGCCGGATGCGGCCGAGCCGAGCCCCTCCCCGAGCGGCAGCGGCAACGGCAGCGGCAACGTCACCCCCGCCGACGCGGCCGACGCCGCGCGGCTCATCGCCTTCGGGCTCCAGCCCAAGCTGCTGCCCGCCCGCGACGCCGAGTACGCCGAGCTGCTGCGCCGCCACCGTGACGAGCCCGCCTTCGCGCGCCTCGCGGACGCCGTCGCCGCCGGGCTCGGGCTCATCGTGCTGGAGGTGTCCGCCCGGGCCGGCATGGCCGTCACCGCCGCCGAGGACTCCGTCTTCGCCGTCCGGATGGGCGACTACGCCCGCCGGGCCACCGCCGACTCCGCCGACCGGTTCCTGCACGGCCTCGCCCACCTCGCCGTCGCCGCCATGTCCTTCCCCCGCCCCGAGGACCTCGCCGACGACGGCTACATCGGCCGCGTCACCGTCAACGGCATCGACGCGTTCGTCCGCCAGGCCTGCCGCCGGCTGGAGGAGAAGGCCGCCGAGCAGGGCGAGAACACCGACCCCACCACCGACGCCCCCGGCCTCGAAGCCGCCTGGCGGGTGTACGCCCGGCGCAGCGCGACCGGCGCCACCAAGGACGCCCGCCGCCTCGCGGGCTCCACCACCGGCATCATCGCCAAGGCCGTCGCCTTCCTCGTCGACTCCGGCTTCCTCCAGCGCACCGGCGACGACGCCGGCGGCGCCTACCGCACCACGCCCCGCTACCAGCTCCAGGTCCGCGACATGGCGGGCAGCGCCGCCATGGCCGAGCTGCTGGAGCTGGGCGTCGTGCCCGTCGGCGACGGCAGCGCCACCCTGCTGCCGCCGGACGACGCCGACGCCCTCGACCTCGTCGCGGACGCCGGACTGCCGTTCTTCGAGAACGGCTTCGACCACAGCAACGCTTCCTGACCACCGCCCGACACGACAACGAGAGTCCGCCATGTACGAGCTGTCCCGGGTCCGCCTCTACTCCATCGGGCCCGCCGGTGCGCGTTACGCCGACACCGTGCTGGACCTGCGGAGCGTCGGCGCGCCGGTGCCCAACCCCGCGCCCGCGCAGGCGGAGTTCTTCGAGGACGAGCCCGTCGGCCCGCCGCGCCGCCCCGCGCCCGCGGGCGTGCTCTTCCTGGAGAACGGCGGCGGCAAGTCCGTCCTCCTCAAGCTGATCTTCTCGGTCATGCTGCCGGGCCACCGCAACACCCTGGGCGGAGCCAGCTCCGGTGTGCTCCGCAAGTTCCTCCTCGCCGACGACTGCGGTCACGTCGCCCTGGAGTGGAGCCACGTCCTCACCGGCGAGTCCGTCGTCGTCGGCAAGGTCAGCGAGTGGCGGGGCCGCCAGGTCTCGGGCGACCCCCGGAAGTTCGCCGAGGCCTGGTACTCCTTCCGGCCCGGCCCCGGCCTGAGCCTCGACTCGCTGCCCGTCGCCGAGTCCACCGCCATGCGCGGCGGCGCCGACGGCAGCTCCGGCGCCCGGGGACGGCGGCGCACCATGAAGGGGTTCCGCGACTCCCTCACCGAAGCCGGCAAGGCCTACCCGCACCTCGACGTGGTGTGGGAGGAGATCCACGAGCGCTGGAACGAGCACCTCGGCGAGCTGGGCCTGGACCCCGAACTCTTCCGCTACCAGCGCGAGATGAACGCCGACGAGGGCGAGGCCGCCGGCCTCTTCGCCGTCAAGAACGACTCGGACTTCACCGACCTGCTGCTGCGCGCCGTCACCGACACCCGGGACACCGACGGCCTCGCCGACCTCGTGCACGGCTTCGCCCACAAGCTGGGCCGCCGCGCCGAGCTGACCGCCGAGCGGGACTTCACGGCCGGCTCGCTGGACCTGCTGACCCGCATCGCCGACTCCGCCGCCCTGCGCGAGCAGGCGCGCGGCGTGCACACCGGGGCCGAGCGCCGCACCCGCGTCCTCGCCCGCCGGCTCTCCGCGCGCGGCGCCGAGGAGCGCGGCCGCACCGCCGAGCTGGCCGAGCAGGTCGCCGCCGCCGCGCACGGCGTCACCGACGCCGAGACCGAGCGGGGCCGCCGCTCCCTGGTCGCCGCCGAGATCGCCTACCGGCACGCCTCGCTGGCGCTCGCCGCCGCCGAGAAGGCCGCCGCCGCCCAGCGCCGCGAACTCCTCGACGCCCGTACCCTGCACTCCGCCTGGCAGGCCGCCGAGACCGTCCTGCGCCACCGGGCCGCCGCCGACCGCTCCGCGCGCGTCGCCGCCGCCATCCAGGAGGCCGAGCGGGACGCGGCCCCCGCGCTGGCCGCCCGCGCCCAGGCCGCCACCGAGCTCGTCCGGGCCCTCAACACCGCCGCCGATGCAGGCGAGCGCGTCGCCAACGAGGAGGAGGAGCGCTCGGCCGTCCTCCAGGAGACGAGCGAGGCCGCCCACCGCGACGCCACCTCCGCCGCCACCGAGGCCCAGCGCGCCCGCAGCGAGTCCGGCCATCTGCGCCAGCGCCTCGTCGAGGTCGAGCAGGAGACCGCCGAGGCGGTCCGCGCCGGCTGGCTCGACGACACCGCCCCCGACGCCGACCCGGCCCGGGCCGCGCTCGCCGCCAGCGACGCCGAGAAGCCCGCGGCCGCCGCCTACGAGAGCGCCCGCGAAGCCGCCCGCCAGGCGGCCGAGCGCGCGAAGGAGGCCGCCGCCGCCCAGGCCCGCACCGAGCTGTCCGCCGCCCGCGCCGCCGACGCCGCCACCGCGGCGGAGTCCGCCTACGACGCCGAGCGCCGCGCCGCCGAGTCCCTCGGCGCCGACCAGCGCATCGTCGAACTCCTCGGCCTGCCCCAGCCGACGGCCGCCGGACAGGTGCCCGGACCGCGTTCGGGCGCCGCCCGCACCCCCGCCGACGCCACCGCGGTGCCCGCCGCCCGCCGCACGGTGGAAGGCCCCCTGACGGCCGAGGAGCTGGACCGCAACGCCGACGCGCTGCGGGAGATGCTCGACGCGAGCGTCGCCGCCTCCGAGCGGCAGATGTTCGACCTGCGCACGGCCGCCGCCGACGACTCCCGCATCCTCGGCGCGCTCGGTGACGGCGGGCTGCTCCCGCCGAGCCCCGACGTCCTCGCCACCGTCGAATACCTGGGAGAGCACGGCATCCCCGCGCTGCCCGGATGGCGCTACCTCGCCCAGGCCGTCGACCCGGCCGAGCACGCCACCGTCCTGGCGGCGCGGCCCGAGCTCGTCGACGGCGTCGTCATCACCGACCCGGACGCCCACACCCGGGCCCGTGAGGTGCTCGGCCAGGCCTCGCTGCTGCCCCGCTCCGCCGTGGCCGTCGGCACGACCGCCGCCCTGCTCGCCCCGGCGCCCGAGCCGGAGACGGGCGACGGCTCCGCCTCCGGCGTCTTCCTCGTACCGCCGAACCCCGCCATGCACGACGAGCGCGCCGCCGACGACGAGCGGCACGCCCTGCGCGCCCGGGCCACCGCCCGGGACGAGGAGATCCGCGCCATAGCGGCACGGCTGGCCGGCGACCGCACGCTCGCCGCCCGCCTCGCGTCCTGGCGCGCCGGCTGCCCGGTCGGGCGGCTCGCCGAGCTGGCGGCCGAGGCCGAGCGGGCCCGCACCGCCGCCGACGACGCCCGGGAAGAGCTGGCCGAGCTCCGCGTGGCCCGCGCCGAGGCCGACGAGAGCGCCGCCGAAGCCGCCCGGGTGCGCGACGAACGGCAGGAGACCGCCCAGCGCGCCCGCCGCGTCGCCGACGCACTCGCCGGCCTCGCCTACCGGCTGCGCGAGCGCGCCGCCTGGCAGTCCCGGCTGCGCGAACTCGCCGAGGAGGCCGCCGAGGCCGAGGAGCAGGCGGCGGTCTGCGTGGACCGCGCCCGCGCCGCCGACGAGGACCGCCGCGCCGCCCAGCGCGCCGCCGACGACGCCCGCCGCACGGCCCGCGCGCTGCGCGCCGAGCGGGCCGAGATCGCGGGCGCCCCCGACGAGGTCGCGGCCGACGCCCCGGCCCCCACCGCCTCGCTGCCCGCCCTGCGGGAGGCCCACCGCGCCGCCTCGCAGCTCTACGAGAAGGTCGGCGTCGGCGCCGACCTGCGCGCCGAGCAGGCCCGCGCCGAGAGCGACGAGAGCGCCGCCCGCGCCGAACTCGACCGCCTCACCAACAAGGTCCGCACCCGCGCCGCCCAGCTCCTCGAAGGCACCGACGGCGCCGACGGCCCGTCCCGCCAGGCCGCGGCGGCCCGCGCCGAGGCCCTCGTGCAGATGCTGGAGACCCGCGCCTCCACCGCCAGCGAACACCTCGGCCGGCTGCGCGGCGAGGCCGAGCGGCTCGCCCCCGCCGACGGCGACGCGCACACCGAGCTGCCCGCCGAGCTGGTGCCCGCCGACGCCGACCGGGCCAAGGAGCTGCTGCGCACCGCCACGGCCGAACTCGCCGCCGGCACCGACGCCCTGGAGCGCGCCCGCACCGCCCACGGCGACCTGCTGCGCGCCCACCGGGCCGCCGAGGACGCCGCCGGCGGCTTCGACGACACCGCCGCCCTCCTGCGCGACCTGCTGCGCGACAACACCCCGGAGGACGAGGGCGAGCAGCCCGACCCGTACACCGGGACCCTGGAGGAGGCCCGGCAGGCCGCCGCCGAGGCCCGGCGCTCCCTGCGCGGATGCGCGGGCGAGCTGTCCGCCGCCGATTCCGCCGTCCGCGAGGCGAGCGACGTCCTCGTACGGCACGCCAACTCCACCCGCTACGAGCAGGTGCGCACCCCGGCCCGCCAGCAGATCCGCGAACTGCCCGCCGCCGCCCTGCCGGAGCACGCCCTCGCCTGGGCGGAGGCCTTCGCGCCCCGGCTGCGGGTGCTGACCGACGAGCTGGAGCAGCTGGAGCGCAACCGCGACAGCATCGTCGACCGGCTGCGCGGCCTGGTCGAGTCCTCGCTCACCACGCTGCGCTCCGCGCAGCGCCTCTCCCGGCTCCCCGAGGGCCTGGGGGAGTGGTCGGGCCAGGAGTTCCTGCGCATCCGCTTCGAGGACCCGGACCAGTCCACCCTCACCGAGCGGCTCGGCGAGGTCATCGACGAGGCGACCAGCTCCGCCGTCAAGAAGAACTCCGACCTGCGCCGTGACGGCATGTCCCTGCTGCTGCGGGGCGTCCAGGCGGCGCTGCTGCCGCGCGGCGTGGCCGTGGAGATCCTCAAGCCGGACGCGGTGCTGCGCGCCGAGCGGGTGCCGGTCCGGCAGATGGGCGACGTGTTCTCCGGCGGCCAGCTGCTGACCGCGGCCATCGCGCTGTACTGCACCATGGCGGCGCTGCGCAGCAACGACCGGGGCCGCGACAAGCAGCGGCACGCGGGCACGCTGTTCCTCGACAACCCCATCGGCCGCGCCAACGCCACCTATCTGCTGGAGCTCCAGCGGGCGGTCGCCGACGCGCTCGGCGTGCAGCTGCTGTACACCACCGGCCTCTTCGACACCACGGCCCTGGCGGAGTTCCCGCTGGTCATCCGGTTGCGCAACGACGCGGACCTGCGGGCCGGCCTGAAGTACATCAGCGTCGAGGAGCACCTGCGGCCCGGCCTGCCCCAGCAGGACCCGGACGCCGAGCCGGTGCACGGGGAGATCACGGCGACGCGCATGTACCGCCGCCCGGTGGAGGAGCCCGCGTAAGGCCTGGCCGGCCGGACGGTCGTGGTCGGCGGCTGCCCCGCCGTTTCGTCCTCAAGCGCCGGACGGGCTGCTGTGCTCTGTCCTCAAGCGCCGGACGGGCTTTCGACTGAGCTCAGCCGAAAACAGCCCGTCCGGCGCTTGAGGACACCGCCGCGCAGCGGAGGTGCACCCCGCCACGGCCCGCAGGGGCCGGCGCTCACCTGCCGGGACCCGGCCGGCCAGGACCCAGCCGGGCGGCGACGCCCGGCTGCCGGCCGTAGCGCCCGCGCAGCAGCCGCTCCACGTCGTCGCGCAGCCGGCACAGCCCGTCGAGCTGCCCGCCCGGCCGGCGCATCGCCTCGTCGATCGCCAGCAGCTCCTCCGCGGGCACCTGGCTGACGTACGTCCGCAGCTCGGCGAGGTCGAGCCGGCGGTTGAAGTCGTGCACCGCGTCACGCCAGCGGTGCAGCAGCGCGATCAGCGCGTCGTGCCCCGGTTCGGAGAACGCCCCGGACACCAGCGCCGCGTCCGTCGCGGACTGCACGAGCCGGGGATAGACCCGCGCCTTCGGGGCCAGCGGGTCCTGGGGCAGAAAGCTCTCCCCGGCCAGCAGCTCGCTGTTCTTCACCAGCTCGTCGGTGAGCGCGTACAGCGCCTGGGCGCGCCGCTCCCGCGCGGCCGCCCGCCGCTCCGCGTACACCCCGGTGATGGCGGCGACGAGCGCGAGGCCGGAGGCCACGGGCTCGAAGCGGCTGTCCGAGCCCTCGGCGACGGTCACCCACCACACGCACGTACCGAGCGCGATCAGCAGACAGGAGATCGTGGCCGCGGCGAAGAACTGCCGGCTGAACCGGCTGACGAGTCCCATCGGACGTCCCCCCGGGCGTCTCATCGCGGCCCGTCAGTCGCGGAACGGATTGGGCCCGGGGGCACGGGGCTCCGGCGGAGGCGGTACGTCGGCGGACTGGAGCATCAGCAACGCCAGCCCGAACGCGGGCCGGTCGAAGGCGGCGTGCCCGACGTCGTGGGTCTCGCCCACCTTCGTCACCCGCGCGTCCACCAGCATCTTCTCCAGACCGGCCAGGGTGTACTTGCGGCTGAGGAGCAGCCGGATGGTGTCCTGGTCGGGGAACGGCACCGTGCTGCGGTCGGGCAGCGTCAGCTCCAGCGGACCGCCCGTGCGGTTGCGGTAGATCACCTTGATCTTCAGCGCCCGGTCGTCCTCGACCAGCCCCTCGCAGGTGAGGCTGTTCATGTCGATCTGGAGGTCGGTGTACTGCATCAGGGCGCTGGTGACGAACTCCCGGAAGCGCGGGCTGTTCTCGTACTCGTGGGCCGCCGCGCGCGCCGCCGCCTCGTCCTGCCCGGCCGTGCTGGCCACCTCCAGCAGGAAGCGGTCCTGCGGGCGCAGCAGCTTCTCGGCGAGGAGGGCCAGCAACTGGGTGTCGTTGTCGAAGTTGGCGAGCGTATTGCCCAGCAGCGAGTACACGACCGGTTCGTCGCCCACCGCGTGCCGGATCAGGGTGCACAGCCGGTCGAGGTTGGCGGGCATCGAGAAGTCCAGCTGCACCGGCAGCACGTCGGCGGGCGGCACGTGCAGGTGCTCCAGCGCCTCGCGCTGCGCCAGCCGCAGCATCTCGGCGCTCACGTCGACCGGGATGTAGCAGCCCGAGCGGCCCCGGCTGTCGAGGTATCTCAGCAGCGCCTGGTCCTTCTGGCCGGTGCCGGGCCCCAGGCTCACATAGTGCAGCGGCCCGTCGGGCAGCGTCTGTGTCATCGCGCGCCAGCGGCGGCTGAAGGAGCCGATGCTCTCGCGCATCACCGGGTAGTACAGGTCGTTGCACGCGTGGGCCCACGCCACCGTCGACTCCAGGCCCCAGTAGGAGAAGCCGGAGGTGATGCGCTTGCCCGAGCCGCTCGGATCCGGCCCGTGCCGCAGCCCCGCGGTCACCTGCGCGAGCTTGCCCGACTGCTCCTCGCCGACCAGGCACACCGTCCAGCCCGGGTCCCCGAGGATCGACGGAATCCGACGCACTGCCTGTTCCCGATCCGACATCCGTGACGCCCCCTCCGGCCGACCGCCGCGCACGGCCGACACACCGTCAACTCCCGAACCTACCCGCCTGTTGACGATCAGGGGAAGCGTGGTCGGCGTGCTCTGCGCATCTCGCGCGCCGAACTGCTGGGCACCGACACCACGCCGTGGCGCTGGCGCCACACCTGCCGGGTCACCCACACGTCCAGCACCGCCCACGTCGCCGCCACGACGCTCGCCACCGTGCACAGCAACGCGGGCAGCGCGAGCCAGGAACCGACGAGGGTGAACAGCGCCGCGACCATGGCCTGCACCAGCGTCACCGCGATGACGAGCACCGCGCGCACCGCGGAGTCACGGACCGGATCGGGCATCCTCGGCCGCTTGGCCGGCTCCTCCACCCACAACGGCCTGCGCGCGTACGGGCGGATGTCGCGATCCTGGTCCATGACGGCTCACCTCCCCCATTGGCTGCCCCGTTCGGGCCGCTTCCAAAAGGATTCCAAAACGATCCAAAAGCATTCCAAAGGTGGGGGCATCGGCTGGGACACCGTCGTCGTCCCGTCCGGCTCGCCCCTTCAAAGAGCGATCGACCAGGCCCGATGGTTCCCGTGGGGAGGGTAATTCCAGCCAGTTCGGCCGGTTGGGTGACCTGCCGCGGGCGGGCCCCGGGCCGCCGCTGCGCGGGGGGAAAGTCGGGGAATCACCGGACAACTGGTGACGCCCGTCCCGCCGCAACCGGTTCGACGGCCGCACTGGCCTTCGATCAGAGCGCAACGCAGTAGTAGGCTCACGCCGCGTTATCCGTCGGAACACCACCCCCGCGCGCCGGGGTTCACGTAGGGGAGGCCATGCGCTTTCGCGGGAAGTCGATCCGCCGGAAGATCGTGGCGTTGCTGCTGGTGCCACTGGTGTCCCTGACCGGCCTGTGGGCCTTCGCCACCGTGATCACCGGCAGCGAGGCGTTGCAGCTGCTCGGTGTCGCCGACGCGATGCGCAAAATCGGTTACCCCGCCGACGACCTGGTGCGTTCCCTGCAACAGGAGCGCCGCCAGACCCTCGTCCACCTCGCCGACCCCCGCCGGTCCGATGCCCAGGCCGCCCTGCGCCAGCGGCAGCGCACCACCGACAGGATGGTCGCCACCTTCCGCTCCGGCGCGGCCGACGGCGTCCGCGACGAGGTGGACGACACCGCCCGGGCCCGCTTCACCGCCATCGAGAAGAGCCTCGAGACCATCGAGGACATCCGCCGCAAGGTCGACGACAACACCGTCTCCCGCTACGGCGCCTTCCAGGCGTACAACGACCTCATCGAGCCGTACTACGCCTTCCTCGGCAGCCTGAGCGCCGTCCAGGACGACGACCTGGACCGAGAGGGCCGTGCCCTGGTCGGGATCACCCGGGCCCGCGAGGCCGTCTCCCGCGAGGACGCCCTGCTCGCCTCCGCGTTCGCCGCGGGCAGCATGAGCCGCCAGGACCTGCGCGCCTTCTCCGACCACGTCGCCGAGCGCCGGGTCCTCTACAACAACAACCTGCCCGTCCTGCCCGTCGCCGACCAGAAGATCTACGAGGACTACTGGCGCGGCACCAACGCCCAGGCGCTGCGCACCGCCGAGGACGCCGTGATCCTCGCCGGCGCCGGCCGGGCCACCCACGCGGTCGACCCCCAGCGCTGGCAGCACACCATCGGCCCGGTCCTCGACGACCTCGGCCGGATGGGCATCGACGCCGGCAACCGCTACGCGGACCGCGTCGAGCCCGTCGCCGTCGGCGTCCTCGCCAAGGCCGCCGCCGCGGGCGTCCTCGGCCTCGCCGCCCTCGTCTGTTCCCTCGTCGTCTCCTTCAAGATCGGCCGCGGCCTGGTACGGGACCTCAGCCGACTGCGCAAGGAGGCCCACGAGGTCTCCGGCATCCGGCTGCCCAGCGTGATGCGCCGCCTCGCCGCCGGCGAGACGGTCGACATCGAGACCGAGGCCCCCCGCCTCGAATACGGCGCCGACGAACTCGGCCAGGTCGGCCAGGCCCTCAACACCCTCCAGCGCGCCGCCGTCGAGGCCGCCGTGAAACAGGCCGACATGCGCCGCGGCGTCTCCGACGTCTTCGTCAACCTCGCCCGCCGCAGCCAGGTCCTGCTGCACCGCCAGCTGACGCTCCTCGACACCATGGAACGCCGTACCGAGGACACCGACGAACTCGCCGACCTCTTCCGCCTCGACCACCTCACCACCCGCATGCGCCGCCACGCCGAGGGCCTCGTCATCCTCTCCGGCGCCGCACCCTCCCGGCAGTGGCGCAAACCCATCCAGCTGATGGACGTCGTCCGGGCCGCGGTCGGCGAGGTCGAGGACTACCGGCGCGTCGAGGTGCGCCGCCTGCCCAGGCTGGCCGTCCACGGGCCCGCCGTCGCCGACCTCACCCACCTCCTCGCCGAACTGCTGGAGAACGCGACCGTCTTCTCCCCACCGCACACCGCGGTCCAGGTCGTCGGCGAGCGGGTCGCCAACGGCTTCACGCTCGAGATCCACGACCGTGGCCTCGGCATGGCCCCCGACGCCATGCTCGAAGCCAACCTCCGGCTCGCCGAGACCCCGGAGTTCGAGCTGTCCGACACCGACCGCCTCGGCCTGTTCGTGGTCAGCCGGCTCGCCCAGCGCCAAGGCGTACGGGTCTCCCTCCAGCCCTCCCCCTACGGCGGCACCACCGCCGTCGTCTTCATCCCCACGACGCTGCTCACCGAGACGGTGGTGGGTGCCGGAGGGGGCACCAAGACGGGCAAGGGCCGGGGCCGTGACGAGGACGACACCGGCGCGCAGACCACGTCGCCCGGGACGCCCGCCGAGCGGGGCGGGACGCTCCCGCTCACCCGCCGCCCACCGCTGGCCCCCGTGCCCCCGGCCGGCCCGGACCGGACCGACCGGCCCGTCCGGAGCTGGGTCGCTCAGAAGAGCCTGCCGGTCGAACTCGAACCGCCGCTCTCCCTGTTCGACGACGAGGCGGACGAGAGCTGGCACGACGGCGAGAACGGCTGGCCCATCCCGCGCCGTGCCACCGCGGCCCCCCTGGCCCCTCCAGCTGGGGACCCCGGTGCCGAGCAGCACCACCAGGCCAGCGACGCGCTCGCCCCGCTGCCGCGCCGCAGATCCCCCGTCCTGGTCTCCGACCACGGGCGGCGGATCGACGACGCCGAGGCGGGCGGGGAGGCGGGCGAGGCGCGCGAGCCCGCCAAGGACACCGCCGGGGAGCCGGACGAGGAGCGGACGCCGACCGGAGGGCTGCCCCGGCGCGTACGCCAGGCCAGCCTCGCCCCGCAGCTGAAGGACGACCCGGCGGCCCGGTCCGGACCGCCCCCGGCCCCCGCCGACCCCTGCCCCCTCCGCGACGCCGACGAGGTACGGGCCAAGATGGCGGCCCTCCAGCGTGGTTGGCAGCGCGGCCGGGAGGAGAATGAGGCGGACCCACCGGGAACAGCAGCACCAGGAACAACATCTGAGGGGGACGGTCGATGACCGCACCGAAGGCCGCGATACGCACTGCCCCAACCGGGCAGAGCAAAGAACAGCAGACCGGCACGGGGGAGCTGAGCTGGCTCCTCGACGACCTGGTCGAGCGCGTCGGCAGCATCAGCAAGGCCCTCGTCCTCTCCGGCGACGGCCTGCCCACCGGCGCCTCGAAGGGCCTCACCCGTGAGGACGGCGAACATCTGGCCGCCGTCGCCTCCGGCTTCCACAGCCTCGCCAAGGGCGTGGGCCGGCACTTCGAGGCCGGCGACGTCCGCCAGACCATGGTCGAGCTGGACGAGGCCTTTCTGTTCGTCACCGCCGCCGGCGACGGCAGCTGCCTGGCCGTGCTCGCGGACGCGGAGTCCGACATCGGGCTGGTCGCCTACGAGATGACGCTGCTCGTCAAGCGTGTGGGCGCACACCTGGGCACCGCTCCGCGGACCGGCGTGGCCGCCGACGAGTGACGGCCGGCATGACCGGAGACGGCACCGGGTCCGCCCGGGGGGCACCGACACCCCCCGGGCCCCCGGCCACCGCGCCCTCGCGGGCAGCGGCCCACTCCCACCGCGGGGCGCCCGGGACGGGGGAGCCCGCCGCCCGCTGGTACGACGACGCGGCGGGCCCCGTCGTACGCCCGTACGCGATGACCCGGGGACGCACCCGCAGCGCCGCCGAGGCCAAGCTCGACCTGATCGCGGTCGTCGTCGCCGACGAGAGCCTGGCCGACCACCCCGGCGGCGCGCACGCCATCGCCGACCAGACGCTGTCACCGGAACACCTCGACATCGTCGACCTCAGCCGCGACGCACCGCAGTCCATCGCCGAGCTGGCCGCCGGGCTCGATCTGCCGGTCGGTGTGGTCCGGGTCCTCGTCGGAGACCTGATCGACGCCGAGCTGGTACGGGTCTCCCGGCCGGTTCCCCCGGCGGAACTGCCCGACGAGAGCGTGCTGCGCGAGGTGATCGACGGCCTGCGGGCGCTGTGACCCCGCGCCCGCGGGCCCGGCGCCCGAGGAGTCCCAACTGCCGCCCGTGGGGACTTGTCGGGGCCGTGGTCCGTGCGGAACGATCACATCCACGGGGGAGCGCGATACCGCACTGAACCTGAAGAGGAGGAAGAAACCATGGTGTTCAGGCGCTTCGACCGCGGCCGCATACGCTCCGCCACCGACCCGGTGACCCTCAAGCTCCTGGTCGCGGGCGGTTTCGGGGTCGGGAAGACCACGCTCGTGGGCGCGGTGAGCGAGATCAGACCCTTGCGCACCGAGGAGGTGCTGACCGAGGCGGGCCGCCCCGTCGACGACACCCACGGCGTCGAAGGCAAACGCACCACCACGGTCGCCATGGACTTCGGCCGCATCACCCTCCGCGACGACCTCGTCCTCTACCTCTTCGGCACCCCCGGCCAGGACCGCTTCTGGTTCCTCTGGGACGAGCTGGCGCAGGGCGCGCTCGGCGCGGTCGTCCTCGCGGACACCCGGCGGCTCGCTGACTGCTTCGCCGCCGTCGACTACTTCGAGCGGCGCGACATCCCCTTCACCCTCGCCGTCAACGTCTTCGACGGCGCCGCCCGCTACCCCGAGGAGACCGTGCGCGAGGCCCTCGACCTCGACCCCGAGGTCCCCGTCGTCATGTGCGACGCCCGCGAGCGCGACTCCGCCAAGCAGGTCCTGATATCCGTCGTCGAGCACGCCATGGCGACCGGCGCCGCCCGCCGCCGGGCGGCTGCCGTATGAACGCGGAATCAAGCCCGTCCGGCGTTTGAGGACGCGCCCGTAGGGCGCCCGCCGCCGCGGGCGGCGGAGACGGCCGTAGTCAAAGATCCACCGGGTGGACCGGGTGGACCTTAAGCCCCGGCCGCAGGCTCCTCGTGCCAGCCGAAGCTGCGCTCCACGGCCTTGCGCCAGTTGCGGTACTCGCCCTCCCGCGCCGCCGCCCCCAGCCGCGGCGTCCACTCCGCGTCGCGCCGCCAATGCGACCGCAGCTCCTCAGGGTTCCGCCAGACGCCCGTGGCGAGCCCCGCCGCGTACGCCGCGCCCAGGCACGTCGTCTCCGAGATCACCGGCCGGATCACCGGCACACCCAGCACATCGGCCTGATGCTGCATCAGCAGACCGTTGACCGTCATCCCGCCGTCCACCTTGAGCGAGGTGATCCGCACCCCCGAGTCCTGGTACATCGCGTCCACGACCTCACGCGTCTGCCAGCTCGTCGCCTCCAGCACGGCCCGCGCCAGATGCGCCTTCGTGACGTATCCCGTCAGCCCGGTGATCACCCCACGGGCGTCGGAGCGCCAGTACGGCGCGTACAGACCCGAGAACGCGGGGACGATGTACGCGCCGCCGTTGTCCGGCACGCTCGCCGCCAAGGGCTCGATCTCGTCGGCCGAGCGGATCAGCCCCAGTTGGTCGCGGAACCACTGCACCAGCGAGCCGGTCACGGCGATCGACCCCTCCAGGCAGTAGACCGGCGGCTCGCCACCGAGCCGGTACCCCACGGTCGTCAGCAGCCCGTTCTTCGACGCGACGGGCCGCTCGCCGGTGTTCAGCAGCAGGAAACTGCCCGTGCCGTACGTGTTCTTGGCCTCGCCCACCCCGAAACAGGTCTGCCCGAAGACCGCCGCCTGCTGATCGCCGAGCGCCGACGCCACCGGCACCCCGGCGAGCCGCCCGACGGCCCGCCCGTACACCTCCGAGGAGGACCGGATCTCCGGCAGCACCGCCTCCGGGATGTTCATCGCGCCCAGGATCGCGGGGTCCCACTGGAGGGTCGCGAGGTTCATCAGCATCGTGCGGGAGGCGTTGGTGACGTCCGTGACGTGCGTCCCGCCGTCCGTGCCGCCCGTCAGGTTCCAGATCAGCCACGAGTCCACGGTGCCGAACGCGATCTCACCGTTCTCCGCGCGCCGCCGCAGCCCCGGCACGTGGTCCAGCAGCCAGGCGACCTTGGGCCCCGAGAAATAGCTGGCCAACGGCAGCCCGGTGGCCTGCCGGAACCGGTCCTGGCCGCACTGCGCCGTCGATGCCAGCTCGTGGCAGAGCGCGGAGGTGCGGGTGTCCTGCCAGACGATGGCGTTGTGCACCGGTTTGCCCGTGGTGCGGTCCCACAGGACCGTCGTCTCGCGCTGATTGGTGATGCCCAGCGCGCTCAGCTCGTCGGCCCGCAGCCCCGCCCGGGCCAGCGCCCCCGCCACCACCGCCTGCACCTTCGTCCAGATCTCCGCCGCGTCGTGCTCCACCCAGCCCGGCCGGGGGAAGATCTGCCGGTGCTCACGCTGCTCGACGGCGACGATCGCACCGGCCCGGTCGAAGACGATGCAACGACTGGAGGTGGTGCCCTGATCGATCGCGGCGACGTACGAGTCCGTCATGGCATCTCCTGACTCGGTGGTCCGAACGGGCAGTGTTCACCTGCCGTGACGGAGCGTCAAGGCGCCGGACGCCGCGAGACGGGGAAGTCGAAATACGTGTCGGGGAACGGCTCCGCGCGGTACGTGTAGTGCCACCACTCCTCGGCCAGGTTGGCGAAACCGGCCTTCTCCATCACGGACTTGAGCAGCATCCGGTTCGCCCGCGGAGCACCCTGGACGCGCGGGTCCGCGGTGTGCGACAGCGTGTCGAAGCAGTCGTACCCCGTGCCCATGTCGACGGAGTTGTCGGGGAACCGCTCCTCCTTCGGCGCGTAGCAGGACACCAGAGACTCCCCGGGGATGTACGGGCGGGTCGGCACGGCCGGCAGCTTCACGATCGTCAGATCCATGGTGCTGCCCCTGCTGTGCCCGGACTTCTCGGCGATATAACCGTCCAGGAACAGCCGTGACTTCGCCACGCGCGGATAGAACTCCGCCCTCATCCTCTGATCGTCGAGGTCCTTCGCCCACGCCACGAAGTCGTCGACCGCGCGCTGCGGGCGGTAGCAGTCGTAGACCTTGAGTCCGTAACCCCGGCGCAGCAGCGCGCGCTGAGCCTCGTGCAGGGCGTCGGCGGCGGGGCGGGTGAGCAGACACAGGGGGCGGCGGTAGCCGTCGACGCGGTGGCCGGTGAAGTTGTGCGGGGTGAAGTAGCGCATCTCCTGCAGGATCGTCGGATCGACGTCGGAGAGCGCCACGAACTCCTTCGGCGGTCTCGGTTCCGGCCGCGCCTGCGCCAAGGGCGCGGACGCGACGGCGACGACCGCGGCGACGGGCAGGACGAGAGCACGCAACACGGCGGAGAGTCTGGACATGCCTTCCAGATACCAGGAGAACGCAACGAGAAGGAAGAGCCAGGGAACACCCCCCACACGCGAGGGCCCGGGACGCGCAGGTGGGTGACGAGGCGCAAAGCGAAGCACCCCGCAACCCACCTGCGCGGCACGGGCCCGCCCGTAGCCGTGCGGCGGACCGTGCCGTGCGGCGAACCGCGCAGCGGAACCCGCACTGCTACCGCGCAGCGGACCCCGCAGCGGACCCGCGGACGCGGACCGGGTACGCGACCTCCTCCGCACCCTCCTGCTCCACCGTCACCACCCCACCCCGCGACCGCGTCGTGAAGCGCACCACCTCCGGCTGCTCCCAGCCGTCACCCGCGTCCGTGATCAGCACACCGCCGCCCGTACGGCCCGGAGCCGGTGCCCACACCTCCAGCTCCACCCGCCCGTCCGCGCCCGCGACCGGCACCACCGAACCCGCCCGCGCCAGCACCGGGATCCGGGACAGCGGCGCGTCCAACAGCACCTGCCCCGGCCCCTCGTGCGCCAGGCCCGTGGCCGTGTCGTACCAGCGCCCCCGCGGCAGCCGCACCGCCCGCCGGTCCGCCCCCTGCTCCAGCACCGGCGCCACCAGCAGCGAATCGCCCAGCAGGAACGCGTCCTCGCAGTCCCGCAGCGCCCGGTCCTCCGGCGAACGCCACCACACGGGCCGCACATAAGGGGCCCCGGTGCGCCGCGCCAGATGCGCCAGCGTCATGAAATACGGCAGCAGCCGCACCCGCTCCCGCAGCGCCGCCGTCGCGTGATCGAGGGTCTGCGCACCGAACTCCCACGGCTCCCGCCGACCCGCCCCGATCGCCGCGTGCGTACGGAACAGCGGCAGATACGAGCCCAGCTGGAACCAGCGCAGATAAAGCTCCGGCGACGGCGAACCCGTGAACCCCCCGATGTCCGGCCCCGAATACGGCACCCCGCACAGCCCCAGCCCCAGCACCAGCGCCAGCGACGCCCGCAGCCCCGGCCACCCCGTCGCCACATCGCCCGACCACGTGCCGCCGTAGCGCTGCATCCCCGCCCAGCCCGAGCGGGAGAAGAGGAACGGCCGCTCCCGCGTGCGCAGTTCGCACAGCCCCTCGTACCCGGCCCGTGCCATCGCGAGCCCGTACACGTTGTGCGCCTCGCGGTGATCACCGCCCCGGCCCTCCAGCACGTGCCGGGCCGAGCGCGGCAGCGTCGGATCGCCGAACGCCGCGAACGACACCGGCTCGTTCATGTCGTGCCACACCCCGGAGAACCCCTGCGCCAACCGCTCCGCGTACAGCCCGCCCCACCACGCGCGCACCTTCGGATCCGTGAAGTCCGGGAAGACCGACTCGCCCGGCCACACCTCGCCCCGCACCTCCCGCCCCCGCCCGTCCCGCACGAAGGCCCCCGCCGCCACCCCGCTGTCGTACTCCGCGAGACCCGGCTCGGCCTTCACCGCCGGATCCACGATCGACACCAGCCGGACCCCCTGCTCCCGCAGCTCGGCCGCCAGCCCCGGCAGATCCGGAAACCGCTCCCGGTCCACGGTGAAGACGCGATGGCCCCGGTAGTGATCGATGTCCAGGTGCAGCGCCGACAGCGGCAGCCCCCGCTCCCGGTAGCCGGTCACCACCCGCCGCACCTCGCGCTCACTGCCGAACCCCCAACGCGCGTGGTGGTGGCCCAGCGCCCACGCGGGCGGCAGCGCCGGCGCGCCGGTGAGCGCCGCCCATGCGTGCAGCACGCGCGCGGGCGTGCCCGCCATCACCCAGTAACGCACCGGGCCGCCGTCCATCCGCAGCTCACAACGGCCCGGCCGGTCGTGCCCGGACCCCGCACCCTCCTCGCCCTCCCACAAGGTGACCCGACCGTCCCACGAATTGTCGTGAAACATCAGATGTGTCCCCGCGTCCGCCACCACCAACTGCACCGGCATCGTCACGTACAACGGGTCGTCGCCCGGCTCGAACGAACCCCCGGGATCGGTATTCCACAGCCGGTACGAACCGGTCCGCAGCCGCGGCCCCGCCGCCCTGCCCCCGAGGCCGAAGAAACGGGCGTCCGCCGTCACCTCGGACCGCTGCACCCACCGGGAGCCCGCGGCGCCGGGACCACGGCCGGGAGCATCCGCGGGCGAGCCGTCGGAGAGCGGGCCGGCAGGGCACGCCGGGCCCCGCAGAGCGGCCGGCACCGGCTCCCACCAGCGCGGCGGCAGATCACGCCGCAGCATCACCCCGCCCGGGGTCCGCACCTCCACCGCCCCGAGCCTCGACACCACCACCAGCACCCGCTCGGACACCACCCGCCAGCCGCCGTCGGTGTCCGGCTCCAGCACCGCCCGCTCGTCCACCTCCGGACACGCCCCCGCCAGCGCGTACGACGGTTCCGGTGCCGCCCCGTCCCAGCCGCAGAACACCGCGCCGCCCGCCGCGACCCGCACCCGCAACGACGACCGCGCGAACCGCACCACCCCGCCCCCCGGCTGCGGCTCGGCCCCCACCGCCTCGCCGGGCACCCGGGCCCGCCCGGCCCCCGGCGGGGGCAGCTCCACCGAATCCGCGCGCCACCGCCGCCACGCCGACCGCACGGACCGCAGCCCCCGCGCCGACCCGACCGTCCGCACCGCCGCCACCGACTTCACCGACCGCACCAGCTCACGCGCATCCATGCTGATCACCCTGCCACCGCCGCCACCGGGCGCGCGGTCCGTTCAACTCCCGTTCACCCGCACCGATCACCCGCCGGAAAGCCGTGACGACGCCGACGCGGCCGTGAGATGGGCCGCCGACCCTGGTGCCGGAGTCGATCACGTGGCATCGTCCTGGTCAGCCGCGTCACGCGCATACCCCGCCTGTGTGCGCGGCGACGCCCACGACGCGTACAGCCCGGGAGCCGACCATGACCACCGCACCGCCGCCCGCCACCCAGCCGGAGCCCCTGTGGCGCCCCGGCGAGGACCGTGTCGCCCGCGCCCAGGTCACCCGGTTCCAGACCTGGGCCGCGGAGCGGCACGGCGCGCCCGACACCGTCCCCGGCGACCCCGCCGCGAGCTACGCCGCCCTGCACCGCTGGTCGGTGGACGAGCTGGAGCGCTTCTGGCAAGCCGTCGCGCAATGGTGCGACGTCCGCTTCGCGAGCCCCTACGAGCGGGTGCTCGCCGACCGGGGCATGCCGGGCGCGACCTGGTTCCCCGGCGCCACCCTCAACTACGCCGAACACGCCCTGCGCGCCGCCGAGGACCCCGACCGCGCCCACCAGCCGGCCCTCCTGCACGTCGACGAGACCCACGAGCCGACGCCCGTCAGCTGGGCCGAACTCCGCCGCCAGGTCGGCTCCCTCGCGGCCGAGCTGCGCCGCCTCGGTGTCCGCCCCGGCGACCGGGTCAGCGGCTACCTGCCCAACATCCCGCACGCCGTCGTCGCCCTGCTCGCCACCGCCGCCGTCGGCGGCGTGTGGACCTCCTGCGCCCCCGACTTCGGCGCCCGCAGCGTCCTGGACCGCTTCCAGCAGGTCGAGCCCGTCGTCCTGTTCACCGTCGACGGCTACCACTACGGCGGCAAGCGGCACGCGCGCGCCGACGTGGTCGCCGAGCTGCGCGCCGAGCTCCCCACCGTGCGCGCGGTCGTCCACATCCCGCTGCTCGGCACGGCCGCCCCCGAGGGCGCCCTCGACTGGGACACCCTCGTCTCGGCGGACGTGGAGCCCGTCTTCGAACACGTCCCCTTCGACCACCCGCTGTGGGTCCTCTACTCCTCCGGCACCACCGGCCTGCCCAAGGCCATCGTCCAGTCCCAGGGCGGCATCCTCCTCGAACACCTCAAGCAGCTCGCCCTGCACTGCGACCTCGGCCCGCAGGACCGCTTCTTCTGGTACACCTCCACCGGCTGGATGATGTGGAACTTCCTCGTCTCCGGCCTCCTGGTGGGCTCCACCGTCGTCCTCTACGACGGCAGCCCCGGCCACCCCGACACCGGCGCCCAGTGGCGCATCGCCGAGCGCACCGGCGCCACGCTCTTCGGCACCTCCGCCGCCTACGTGATGGCCTGCCGCAAAGCCGGGGTCCACCCCGGCCGCGACTTCGACCTCTCCCGCGTCAAGTGCGTCGCCACCACGGGCTCGCCCCTGCCGCCCGACGGCTTCCGCTGGATCCACGACGAGGTCGCCGACGACATGTGGATCGCCTCCGTCAGCGGCGGCACCGACGTCTGCAGCTGCTTCGCCGGAGCCGTTCCCACCCTCCCCGTGCACATCGGCGAACTCCAGGCCCCCTGCCTCGGCACGGACCTCCAGGCCTGGGACGCCCACGGCAAGCCCGTCGTCGACGAGGTGGGCGAGCTGATCGTCGCGGCTCCCATGCCGTCCATGCCCATCCGCTTCTGGAACGACCCCGACGGCACGCGCTACCGCGAGAGCTACTTCGAGATGTTCCCCGGCGCCTGGCGGCACGGCGACTGGATCACCCTCACCTCGCGCGGCAGCGTCATCATCCACGGCCGCTCCGACTCCACCCTCAACCGCCAGGGCGTACGGATGGGCTCCGCCGACATCTACGAGGCCGTCGAACGGCTCCCCGAGATCCGCGAATCCCTCGTCATCGGCGCCGAACAGCCCGACGGCGGCTACTGGATGCCGCTCTTCGTCCACCTCGCCCCCGGCGTCACCCTGGACGACGAACTGCTCGCCCGCATCAAGCGGACCATCCGCGAACAGCTCTCCCCGCGCCACGTCCCCGACGAGGTCATCGAGGTCCCGGGCATCCCGCACACCCTCACCGGCAAGCGCATCGAGGTCCCCGTCAAGCGACTCCTCCAGGGCACCCCGCTGGAGAAGGCCGTCAACCCCGGCTCGGTCGACAACATCGACCTCCTGCGCTTCTACGAGGACCTGGCCCGCACCCGCGCCACCGGCTGACGAGCGCCCACGGGCCGCCGGACACCCCGTCCGGCGGCCCGTACACCCACGACGAGATCGATTGTCAGTGCCCCCGCTTACTGTGAGTGAGTATTGATCACGCGCGCTGAGGGGGAGTTCATGGCGCACAGCAACGACGGCAGGAAGCGACCGACCGCGCGAAGGCGACCGGGGGCGCGGCGCCGGCTCCGGTGCGAAGTGCCCAGCACCGTGGCCGTGCTGGCCGACGAGCAGGACTTCGCCGCCATGCGGCGGTACGCATCGTTCACGTTCGACGACCACGCGACATATCTGCGGCAGATGGAGGGGCTGCTGCGGACCCTCGCCGCCGAGGGCACGTACACGAGCGTCGCCCTCTTCGACCCGGTCGACTACGAGGAATTCTGCTCGGACTCCCACCTCGACCCCGACACCGCGGCCAGCCGCA
Organism: Streptomyces netropsis; assembly: GCF_014203545.1. Lineage (GTDB taxonomy): Bacteria > Actinomycetota > Actinomycetes > Streptomycetales > Streptomycetaceae > Streptomyces > Streptomyces netropsis. The sequence continues at coordinate 3,521 of NZ_JACHJG010000004.1, read as the reverse complement.
CCCGCTACACCGCCGAAGTCGCCGCGGCGGGCAGCAAAGTCACCTATGAGGGACAGCCCATCGGCAGGCTGCTGCCCCAACTCGTCGACGAGGCCGAGCAGCAGGCGACATGGGAGTACGCCACGGCGCTGCTGGCCCGCGGCGGCGACTGCGCGACCTGCGGCGAGGACACCGGGAAGACGGCCTTCGCCAAGGCATCGCAGCTCCTGCGCCGGCTCGTCGAAGCCGTGGGCCCCGGCACCCACCACCTCGTGTGCAGCGTCCCCGCCGAAGGGGACGTCCCGCTCGTTGCCGTGCTCCACACGGAGAGCCACGCCGACGGCATGCTGCGGCTGGGGGAGGCCGCGGCGCTGATCTTCTGCACCGTGCTGGCCGCCGGGATCGCCACCGACCGACCCGGCGGCGTCGTCCTGCGGACCACCACACCCGGCGCCCCCGACACGGTGCGCGGCTGGGGGCTGCGCGACGGCCGGCTGAGGCCCCTCAGCGAGGCCGAGGTCTTCGACGCCTACTGCACCGACGCCGACACCGGCGAACCCGTACCGCCCGAGCCCGGCGTCGAATACCGCGCCGGCCTTCCCCTCGACGACCCCGGGGCATCCGCGGAACCCCAGGAACCCGAGACACCCGAGAAAGGGGCCTGACGCGCAAGGGGTGTCCCGCCGGACCCGGCGGGACACCCCTTGGCTCACTCGTGCGCCGACTGTCGCCGACGGCACCGGCTCACTCGCCGGACAGCACCGCCTGCGCGGCCACGCGGGCCTCCTCGGCGCTGTCGGTGGCACGGGCCGCGGCGGCGGCCCGCTCGCACTGCGCGAGCGTGTGCTTGGCCAGCGTCGCGCGCACGTACGGAATCGACGCGGCGCCCATGGACAGGCTCGTCACGCCCAGACCGGTCAGCACACAGGCGAGCAGCGGGTCGGCCGCGGCCTCGCCGCACACGCCACAGCTCTTGCCCTCGGCCTTGGCGGCCTCCGCCGAGGCGGCGACCAGGTCGAGCAGCGCCGGCTGCCACGGGTCCTGCAGACGCGACACCGCACCGACCTGACGGTCGGCGGCGAACGTGTACTGCGCCAGGTCGTTCGTCCCCAGCGACAGGAACTCGACCTCCTGCAGGATCGAACGCGCCCGCAGCGCGGCGGACGGGATCTCCACCATCGCGCCGAACTTGGCGTTCAGCCCCGCCTCGCGGCACGCGTCGGCGAACGCCTTCGCGTCGGTCCGGTCCGCCACCATCGGGGCCATGACCTCGAGGTAGACCGGCAGCCCCTCGGCGGCCTTGGCCAGCGCGGTGAGCTGCGTGCGCAGCACGTCCGGGTGGTCGAGCAGGGTCCGCAGACCCCGCACGCCCAGCGCCGGGTTCGGCTCGTCGGCAGGCGTCAGGAAGTCCAGCGGCTTGTCCGCGCCCGCGTCCAGCACGCGCACGACCACGCGGCCCTCGGGGAACGCCTCCAGCACCTTGCGGTACGCCTCGACCTGCTTGGCCTCGGACGGCGCCTTCTTGCTGTCGTCCAGGAAGAGGAACTCGGTACGGAACAGGCCGACGCCCTCCGCACCCGCCTCGACCGCGGCCGGCACGTCCGCCGGACCACCGACATTGGCGAGCAGCGGCACCTTGTGACCGTCGGACGTCGCGCCCGGACCGGACGAAGCGGACAGCGCCGCCTTCCGCTCCTCCGCGGCCTTGGTCAGCTCGACGCGCTTCTCCGGGCTGGGGTCGACGAAGATGTCGCCCGTGCTGCCGTCCACGGCCACCACCGTGCCTTCGGCAAGCTCACCCGCACCGGGCAGCGCCACGACCGCGGGCACCCCGAGCGCCCGCGCCAGGATGGCGCTGTGGCTGGTCGGCCCGCCCTCCTCGGTCACGAAGCCGAGCACCAGCGTCGGGTCGAGCAGCGCCGTGTCGGCGGGAGCGAGGTCCCGGGCGATGAGCACGTACGGCTCGTCGCTGTCCGGTACACCCGGCATCGGCACGCCCAGCAGGCGGGCGACGATGCGGTTGCGCACGTCGTCGAGGTCGGCCACCCGGCCGGCCAGGTACTCACCGGCGTTGGCGAGCAGCGCGCGGTAGGCGGCGAACGCGTCGTACACCGCACGCTCGGCGGTGCTGCCGACGGTGATGCGCCGGTCCACGTCCGCCATCAGCTCGGGGTCCTGAGCCATCATGGCCTGGGCCTCGAGCACGTGCTGGGCCTCGCCACCGGCCAGGTTGCCGCGCGCGATGAGGTCGGCGGCGACGGCCTCGACGGCCTGGCGGGCGCGACCCTGTTCACGCGGCGCCTCGTCCGTCGGAATCTGCTTGGCCGGCGGCTCCAGAACCGCCGTGCCCATGTGCCGCACCTCGCCGATCGCCACACCGTGGCTCACGCCGACGCCTCGCAGCGTTGTCTCCATTTCACCCGTCTCCGGTTGATGCGGCGGATCCGCCCGCCGCGGTGAATGTCGTACGTGCCGTCAGAGACGGCGGAGGGTCGCTGCGATCACTGCCAGGAGAACAGAGCGTCGCCGGCCTTGAGGTCGCCGTCCTCGCGGACGTCGCCCAGCGCGTCGGCGGTGGCCTCGAGCGCGACGATCGGGCAGACCGGCGACTTGCCGGCGGCCTCGACCGCGACGGGGTTCCAGCGGATGATGTCCTGGCCGCGCGTCACGGTGTCGCCCTTGTTGACGAGCAGCTCGAAGCCCTCGCCGTTGAGCTGCACGGTGTCGATGCCGAGGTGCGTCAGCACGCCGTGCCCTTCCGCGTCGACGACGACGAACGCGTGGGGGTGCAGCGAGACGATGACACCGTCGACCGGCGAAACCGCCGTCGAGGGCTCACGCGCGGGGTCGATGGCGGTACCGGGACCCACCATCGAGCCGGAGAAGACGGGGTCGGGCACAGCCGCGAGTCCGATGGCGCGTCCGGCGATCGGGGACGTCACGGTGGTCATGGGAAGCCTCCCAGGGGTGGAGATTCATCACGCGCCGCCACTACCTGTCCTGGGCGGCGCGCTGATCAGAAGCGTAAGTCATAGGAACTGAGGATTCCGCACACGTGAGCCCACCTGGCCGAGGTCGCGCGAGGGCACGCGCGCGCGTGCGGAGTAGAGCTGTGAGGCGGCAGAGAGCGAGCTGACGGAGAGCCGGTGAGGAGCCGCTGGGGGAGTCGTCGGGGGTGGGAGAGGGGGAGAGGGGAGGAGGAGAGAAGGGGGCCTCCGAGTCGGTGGTCGACGACGCTCCAGAATCGATTTGCCTCGCCCTGGTGGGACCTGTACTGTCGTACTCCTGCCCACCACCGAGGCCCGCAGTCAAATGCCGGCAAGGCGGGGGCGGCACCTATCGGATTATAATCCTTCCCGGATCCGCTTCTGTGTGTCCGTATGCCTTTATGGCTGCGGAAAACAAGCGGTAAGGGAGCGGAAAAACTCCTGATAGAGTGGTGGAACACGAAGGGAAGCGCCCGGAGGAAAGCCCGAGAGGGTGAGTACAAAGGAAGCGTCCGTTCCTTGAGAACTCAACAGCGTGCCAAAAGTCAACGCCAG
>NZ_JACHJG010000003.1 GCF_014203545.1 Streptomyces netropsis | reverse complement strand
CGGGGGGGTTTTGGGTCGGCACCCCCCTGCCCGCGCCGGCCCCCCGCGCGGGCCCGGCCCACCGCCCCTGTACGCTCGCGCGCCGGGCGGGGGGCCCCCCCCCCCTGGGGGGGGGGGGGCCCCACGCCTGTTTCCCGCCCGCTGACGGTGCGGGGACACCGACCTTTCGGCCCTTCGGCTCGAAAAGGTTCATAAGCGTATCTTGGGCGACACGACGGCTATTTGCCCGCTACCGGGACGAAAGCCCTGTTGTTGGCAGCATGGCACCGTGACCCAATATGCCGATCGCAGCACGTCGTTGCCGACGCGCGGCCGGTCCGCGGCAAGCGTTCCGCCCGTCGTGGGCACCGCCTTCTTCGACGGGATGATCGCCGCGGGCCTGGGCCTCGGAGCGTTCGCCGTGGGCGTCCTGGTGCTGTGGATCTCGTCGCCGTACCCCGACGGCGGACCCGCGGCGGCGCTGCGCTTCGCCGCCGACCTGTGGCTGCTGGCGCACGGCGCCGATCTCGTACGGACCGAGACGCTCTCCGGGGTGCCCGCACCGGTCGGCCTGACGCCCCTACTGCTCACGGCACTGCCGTGCTGGCTGCTCTACCGAACGGCGCGGCACGCGCTGGACGGCGCGTGCGCGGACGACGAACCGCATGCGGTGGATGTGCCGCATGTGCCGCATGTGCCGGATGTCGCGGACCACCCCGATGCTTCGGAGGCGCCGGACTCCTCGGACACGCCGGACACGCCGGACGCGCCGGATCATGCGGCCGGGCCGGACCCGTCCGTCGGCCCGGATCCGTCCGCCGGGCTCACGCCGCGCACGGCGATCCTGGCCATGGCCGGCGGCTATCTGCTGGTGGGCGTGTGCGCCGTGCTCTTCGCCTCCTCGGGGACCGTGCGGGTCTCGCCCTGGAGCGCGCTGCTGCACCTGCCGGTGTTCGCGGCAGTGACCGTCGCGGCCGGGGTGTGGACGGCTGCGGGCTGCCCTGGCTGGCCGCGGTCGGGGCGTGTGCGCCGCGTGGTGAACGTGCTGCCCGCGTGGCTGCGCGGTTGGTTCACCCGCCGCCGGACGGTCGCGGCGGTACGGGCCGGAACGGCCGCTACGGCCGTGCTGTTCGGCGGTGCCGGGCTGCTGCTGGCGGGTTCGCTCGCGTGGCACGCGGCGGAGGCCCAGGACTCGCTGTTCCAACTGACGGAGGACTGGTCGGGGCGGGCGGCGGTGTTGCTGCTGTGCGCGGTGCTGCTGCCCAACGCGGTCGTCTGGGCGGCGGCGTACGGGCTGGGGCCCGGGTTCACGGTCGGCGCGGGCAGCGTGGTCGCTCCGCTGGGCGCGGTCGCGTACCCCGCGCTGCCGAGCTTCCCGCTGCTCGCGGCGATTCCGTCGCCGGGCGACGCGGGGCCGCTGATGCTGGTGGTGGCGGCGTTGCTGTCGGTCGCGACGGGGGCGGCGGTCGCCCGCTTCACCGTCCCGCGGCCCCCTGCCGTGGTGGGCGTGCGGGAGGCCGCCGGGATCGCCGCCCTCGCCGCCGTCGTCTGCGCGGCGGTGACCACCGTCCTGGCGTTCGCCGCCTCGGGCGCCCTCGGCTCGGCCACCCTCGCGACCTTCGGCCCGCCGTGGTGGCTCACCGGCGGGATGGCACTGGCGTGGACCTTCTCGATCGGTGTCCCGGGGGCGTTGGTGCTGCGCTGGTTCCGGCGGGGTGCGGCGGTGGAGCGGCGGCGCCCGAAGCGCCCCCCGGCCGCCCGGCCCGCGCCACCGACGCCGGTCGAGGCGAAGGCACCCCGGTGGTGGACGGGAGGGGCGCTCGTCCGGAGTGCCGCGGGCTGGCTGGGCTTCGGTGCGCGGCCGGCGGGCGGCGACGGGACGGCGGCCGCTCCCGTCGTCACCCCTGTGGTCGGTCCCGGGTTGCCCGCGCTGGCCCTGCCGGGCGTGAGGTCGGCGCCCCGGGTGGCCGAGACGCCCGCACTCCCCGCTGCCGGTGCGCCACCGAAGCCGGCGAAGCCGGCGGCGCCGAAGGCCGTGGTGGCCGTATACCGGCCGCCCGGCCTGCCCGTACTCCCGGCCCGCGCCACCGGGCCCGGACCGGAGCCGGAGTCGCAGTCGGGGGCGGGGGCGGGGGCGAAGGCCGCGACCGAACGGTCGTGGTGGCCCGGCATGCTGCCGGGGACGGGCGGGCCGAGCAGCAAGGAGCGCAACCGCGGTGAGGCCGCGGACCGCGACCGCGACCGCGACCGTGACCGGGAAGACCGCAAGAGCCGCTGGACACGGCGGGTCGGCAAGACCGACGGGGAGGCCTCGACGGGTGCCCAGGGCGGCGAGGCCGCAGAGGCCCGGCCCGAACGCGGAGTCTTGGTCGAGCGCGTGGGCCGTACGGGCGGCTGGGCGGACCGGGCGGGTCGCAAAGTCCGCGGGGCTCCGGAGACCGGCGATGGCGGAACGAAGAGCAAGGACGGGGCCGACCAGGAGGCCAGCAAGGACGGCGGCAAGGCGCGGGCGCCTTGGGGCGGCCTGGCCGGGCGCTTCCGCCGCGAGGCCCGCGCCGACCGGAGCGGTAAGGGCCCCGAGACGCGGGAGGGTGGCAAGAACGCAGGGGACACCAAGGTCCGGGCAGACCGGGTGAGTCTGGCCGAACGCGTGAGCCGTGAGATCCGGGCCGGGCGCAGGAGCCGGGGGGACCGCAGGAGCCGGGGAAACCGCGAGGCCAAGGAGGAGGGCGGCAAAGGGCACGGGGACGGGAAAAGACGCAGGCCCCGCCACGCGGCGCCGCCCACCCCGACGTTCTCCGCCACCCTCCGGGGCGCGCCGAACTGGCACGACACCCGAGCCCGACAGGTCCGCTGGGCCGCCCTCAAGGACTCCGGCGGCGGTCTCATGCCCGACTTCGAACCCCGAGACCTGACGAAGCCGACCGACGGCCCGTAACGCGGGTTCGCCTGCGGCGAGCGAGCACCGACGCGCGGGGCCCCGCCCAGCCGGTGGCGCTCCGCGCCCGGTACCGGTGGCGCAGCCGCCGCCGTGCTCGGGCGGCCGACGCGGTGGCGCGTGGGGCCGCGACCGGGCTGGCGTTGCTCTTCCTGCGCGGCCAGCGAGCCACGACCTGCCTCTGCCTTGGCCGCTTGTCCGACCAGGGGCGGCCTGTTGCTCGCGAGCCGGGGCGGCGGTGTGAGGGTGCCTCAGCCGGTCGGGCTCCGCGCCCGGTACCGGTGGCGCAGCCGCCCCCGCGCGGGCGGCCGACGCGTCGGCGCGCGGGGGCCCGCCCAGTCGGGTGAACTCCCCGCGCGGCCCGCGCCACGGCTCCTCCGCGGCGCGCCGGCCCTCCGCCCCGTTCGCCCGGTGCGTAGCCGCTCGTTCAGTCCCGTTCGCCCAAGAGCGGGCGCAGTTGCTTCGGGAGGTGGTTCTCGCAGGCCTGGCGGGAGGTCTGGGTGAGGGCGTCGTCGACGCAGGTGTAGTAGTCGCTGTAGACGAACTGGAAGGTGAACGTCGCCGCCACGATGGCCAGGGCGAGGCCGCCCGTGACCAGGCCGCTCACGGCCGCCGTCGTCTGCGGGCGGGAGGCGGTCGGGTTGGGGGTGCCGTTCGGGGGCGGTGGGATGTCCGGGTCCGTGCGCTGGAGCTTGGGCTTGGCGCGCAGGGCGCTGACGCCCCAGTAGACGGAGAGGGCGCCGAGGAGGAGGGCCACCTGGGGGATGCTGAACAGGGCGAAGAAGAAGCCCCACATGCCGGCGAGCAGGGCGTAGCGGGCACGCCGCTGGGCCGGGTCCGTGGGGTCCCAGCGGAGGCCGCCCGGGCCGCCGCCGGAGGGGTTCGGGCCGCCCGGTCCCTTGCCGCCGCCGAAGCCGCCGCCCTGGCGGCCCGGCTGGCGGCTGCTCCACTCGCTGCCCCACGCCTGGGGCGGGTCCTGGCCCTCGCGGCCGTCCTCGGGCCCTTCCCCGGAGGAGTCGTCCTCCGGCCCGCGCCGCGGCTGCCACGGCCGGTCCGGCCGGCCCTCGGGCGGCGCGGCGAAGGGGTTGTCCCGCTGCTCGTCGGACGGCGACGGGGAGGACGGCGTCTGTGCATCGCTCTCGTGCGACATGCGGGCGTTCCTCATCACTGCCCTCCGGAGGACGCGGCGGAGGCGGTGGACGCGGTGGGCAGCGAGAGGCGGTGAGCCGCGTGGCGGCGTCGGTCCGGCATGTGGAGTGTGTCTTCCCCTTGTGTCGGGCGGTGTCGGCGTCGGTCGGCGTCGGTCGGCTTCTGCGTCGGCTGGTCGGCTGTGCCGGCGTCCGCCGACGTCCTGGCGGGCTCCGCGAGCCCCGCACACCGCAGGTCCCGCGACTCCCGCACATCGAACGTACGGCGGCGTGCCCGGATTCCGCGCCCGGATTCCGCGCGTCGCCCCGGCGCGTCGCGGCCGCATGCCTTTACCGCGTGGTGCCGAATCAGTCCATCGCCTCCGCACATCACATTCGTGCGCTGCTTCCAGACGCTACCTTCCGCGCGCGCCCCCGTCCCGTGGGGGCCGTTCCGAGTGCCGGTATCGTTGCTGGCGGTCGGCGGCTTCGTAGAGTCCCCCGTATTCGGGGACCCCTCCGTCTCGTACGACCATACAAACCGCATCACCCGCGAGAAAGGGCCCCGCTGTGGCCTCCCCACCTCCCGCGTATCCCGGCCCCCGGCACCACCCGGCCCCCGCCCGTCTCGTCGTGCTCGTCTCCGGTTCGGGGACGAATCTGCAGGCCCTGCTCGACGCGATCGCCGCCGACCCGGCCGGCTACGGCGCCGAGGTGGTGGCCGTGGGCGCCGACCGGGACGGCATCGCCGGGCTGGAGCGGGCCGGGCGCGCCGGGCTGCCCACGTTCGTCTGCCGGGTGAAGGACCACCCGACGCGGGACGCGTGGGACCGCGCGCTGACCGAGGCGACGGCGGCGTACGAGCCCGATCTCGTCGTCTCCGCCGGTTTCATGAAGATCGTGGGCAAGGAGTTCCTCGCCCGCTTCGAGGGCCGCGTGGTCAACACCCACCCGGCTCTGCTGCCGAGTTTCCCCGGTGCCCACGGCGTGCGCGACGCGCTCGCGTACGGCGCGAAGGTGACCGGCTGCACCGTCCACTTCGTCGACGACGGCGTCGACACCGGCCCGATCATCGCCCAGGGCGTGGTCGAGGTCCGGGACGAGGACGACGAATCCGCGCTGCATGAGCGGATCAAGGAAGTCGAGCGAGAGCTGCTCGTCGATGTCGTGGGGCGCCTGGCCCGTAACGGCTACCGCATAGAGGGACGAAAGGTAAGAATCCCGTGACCGTCGAAGGTACGACCGCCGAAGGTACGAAGCGGCCCATCCGGCGCGCGCTGGTCAGCGTCTACGACAAGACGGGGCTGGAGGAGCTGGCCCGCGGGCTGCACGCGGCGGGCGTCCAGCTCGTCTCGACCGGCTCGACGGCCGGCCGGATCGCGGCGGCCGGGGTCCCGGTCACCAAGGTCGAGGAGCTGACGGGCTTCCCCGAGTGCCTGGACGGGCGGGTCAAGACCCTGCACCCGCGCGTGCACGCCGGCATCCTCGCCGACCAGCGGCTCGCATCGCACCGTGAGCAGCTCGCCGAGCTGGACATCGCGCCCTTCGAGCTGGTGATCGTCAACCTCTATCCGTTCCGGGAGACCGTCGCCTCGGGCGCCGCCCCCGACGAGTGCGTCGAGCAGATCGACATCGGCGGCCCGTCGATGGTCCGCGCCGCCGCCAAGAACCACCCGTCCGTCGCCGTGGTCGTCAACCCCGACCGCTACGCCGATGTGCTGAAGGCCGCCTCCGAAGGGGGCTTCGACCTCACGCAGCGCAAGCGGCTCGCCGCCGAGGCGTTCCAGCACACGGCCGCCTACGACGTGGCCGTGGCGAACTGGTTCGCCGACGACTACGCGGCCGACGAGGGCCCCTGGCCGGACTTCACCGCCGTCACCTACGCCCGCAAGCAGGTCCTGCGCTACGGCGAGAACCCGCACCAGCCCGCCGCGCTCTACACCGACGGCACGGGCAAGGGCCTCGCGTACGCGGAGCAGCTGCACGGCAAGGAGATGTCGTACAACAACTACGTCGACACCGAGGCCGCGCGCCGGGCGGCGTACGACCACACCGACCCCTGCGTCGCGATCATCAAGCACGCCAACCCGTGCGGCATCGCCATCGGTTCGGACGTCGCCGAAGCGCACCGCAAGGCCCACGAGTGCGACCCGCTGTCCGCGTTCGGTGGTGTGATCGCCGTCAACAGCCCCGTGTCGGTCGCCATGGCCGAGCAGGTCGCGGAGATCTTCACCGAGGTCATCGTGGCCCCGGCCTACGAGGACGGCGCGGTCGAGGTGCTGGCCCGCAAGAAGAACATCCGCGTGCTGCGCTGCGCCGACGCCCCCGCGGCGCACGGCGAGACCCGTCCCGTCGAGGGCGGTGTCCTGGTCCAGGTCAAGGACCGGCTCCAGGCCGAGGGCGACGACCCGGCCAACTGGACGCTCGCCACGGGCGAGGCGCTGTCCGCCGACGAGCTCGCCGAGCTGGCCTTCGCCTGGCGCGCCTGCCGCGCGGTGAAGTCCAACGCGATCCTGCTGGCCAAGGGCGGCGCGACCGTCGGCGTCGGCATGGGCCAGGTCAACCGCGTCGACTCCGCGAAGCTGGCCGTCCAGCGGGCGGGCGAGGAGCGCACGCAGGGCTCGTACGCGGCCTCGGACGCCTTCTTCCCCTTCCCCGACGGGCTGGAGGTGCTGACCGCCGCCGGTATCAAGGCCGTGGTCCAGCCGGGCGGTTCGGTCCGTGACGAGCAGGTCGTGGAGGCCGCGAAGGCGGCGGGCGTGACGATGTACCTCACCGGTACGCGCCACTTCTTCCACTAGTCGGCTGCCACCGGTCGGGCGGCCGCCGGCCGGTACGACCGGAGGCCGCACCCCCGTGCGGGGTGCGGCCTCCGGCTCCGGACGGCTGCGGCGCTCAGTAGCGGGGGCGCTGGAACCATTCGGACGACGCGCGCTTGGCCGCGAAGACGATCACCAGGATCGACGCGACCAGGGTCACCAGGCCGAGCCCGTACACCACCGAGGTGATCAGACCGCTGATGATGCCGAACGAGGAGTAGACGATCGAGCCGACGCGGACGCCGTTGCGGCCCTTGGCGTAGCGGACGGCGAGGATGATGCCGATGATCGCGAAGACGGCGGCCAGCAGGACGAAGAAGACGATGACGCCCTTGCCGGCGTCGATGACCGTGTCCACGTCCACCTCCTCACCGTTCGCGGTGCGGACGGTGCCGTTCGAGCCTTCCTTCTCGACCGCGTCGTCGATCGCGGCGATCGCGGCGGCGAAGAGGCCCGCGAGCACCACGTGAACGCCGGCGATGACGTACATCAGGATGCGGGCGGCCTTGGTGAGGCCGGGCATCACGAAGGGCTGGCCGTAGGGCGCGCCGTTGTACCCGCCCTGAGCCTGGGGGAAGGGGGCGTACGGCTGGCCGGGCTGGGCCGGGATGCCCTGGGGTGCCTGCTGCGGGTAGCCGTAGCCGGGCTGACCCTGCGGGGGCTGCTGCCCGTACGGGTTGTTCTGGTCGCCGAAGCTCATGGTGAGGGTGTTCCTCCGTAGTCGTGCGGGGACGGCGCGGACATCAGGAGGAGAGATTGCAGAGCGGTCCGCCCCCCGTCACAGCCCGCGGCACTGCCAGATCATCGTTGTTGGGCTCTTGACATTTGTCCAGCCGATACCCGTATGCGTTGTACATGGACCACGGTCCGTGAAAACCACCGTGAATATCACCGGGGCCGGCCCCGCCCGGATTGGAACGAGGGCCGCCCCATCCTGGAGGATGAACCCATGACCGCCCAGATTCTCGATGGCAAGGCCACCGCCGCCGCGATCAAGTCCGAACTCACCACCCGCGTGGAGGCGCTGAAGGCCAGGGGCGTCACGCCCGGCCTGGGCACCCTCCTCGTCGGCGACGACCCCGGCAGCAAGTGGTACGTGGCCGGCAAGCACCGCGACTGCGCGCAGGTCGGCATCGGTTCGATCCAGCGCGAGCTGCCCGACACCGCCACGCAGGAAGAGATCGAGGCGGTCGTCCGCGAGCTGAACGACAACCCCGAGTGCACGGGCTACATCGTTCAGCTCCCCCTCCCCAAGGGCATCGACACCAACCGGGTGCTGGAGCTCATGGACCCGGCCAAGGACGCGGACGGGCTGCACCCGATGAGCCTGGGCCGGCTCGTGCTCAACGAGACGGGTCCGCTGCCCTGCACCCCGTACGGCATCATCCAGCTGCTGCGCCACCACGGCGTCGAGATCAACGGCGCGCACGTCGTGGTCGTCGGCCGCGGTGTCACCGTCGGCCGCTCGATCGGCCTGCTGCTGACCCGCAAGTCCGAGAACGCCACGGTCACCCTCTGCCACACCGGCACCCGTGACCTGTCCGCGCAGCTGCGCCAGGCCGACATCATCGTCGCCGCGGCGGGCGTGCCGCACCTGGTCAAGCCGGAGGACGTGAAGCCGGGCGCGGCCGTCCTGGACGTCGGCGTCAGCCGGGACGAGCACGGGAAGATCGTCGGTGACGTCCACCCGGGCGTGGCCGAGGTCGCCGCCTGGATCTCCCCGAACCCGGGCGGCGTGGGCCCGATGACGCGGGCGCAGCTGCTGGTGAACGTGGTGGAGGCCGCGGAGGCCGAGGCCGCGGGGCGCGCGGCAGGAAGTGCCCATGAGTCCTGAGCCGGGGCCCTCCGGGCCGGCACGTGGTTCTGAGGGCGGCCGCCCTGAGACCTCGGCTTCCGGGAAGCGGCCGGGCCCTGCGGGCGGGCCAGGTCCCGGTCCTGAGTCCGGGAACGGCTCTCCCGGGCAGCCTTCGGCCCCCGGGGCCACGCAGCGTTCGGAGCCTTCGGCTTCCGGGAAGCGGTCCGAGGCCGGAAAGGGTTCCGGGTCCGTGAACGGTTCCGGGTCCTCGAAGCGCCCGGCGCCCGGCGCGCGGGCGAAGGCGGGGAAGGCCTCCGAGTCACTGAACGGTTCCGCGTCCACGAAGGGGCCCGATTCCGCGAACGGTTCCGAGTCTTCGGAGCGCCCGGAGTCCGGGGCGTCGGCGCAGGCCGGAAAGCGCTCGGATGCCGGCAGACCCTCCGGGGCGGCGCCGCGCCGTGCCACGGCGCCGCGCCGTGCCACGGCGCCGCCGCGTAACGGGCCCGGTGGGCGGCCCGGGTCCGGGAAGTTCTCGGAGGCCGGCGGAGGCGACGACTCCGGGCCCGGGAAGTCGCGTCGGTTCCAGGCGGTCACGCGGGACACCGCGCGCCCCGAGGGCGGCGGCCGGGCCGCGCCCGGGGACGCGCCCGCGCCGGCACGGCAGTGGCCGCTGCTGGCCGTGCTGGGCGTGACGGGGCTGGGGCTGCTGCTCGTCGCCTTCGACGCGTTCCGGGTCGGCACGATCCTGATCGGCCTGGCGATGATCGGCGGCGCCGCGCTGCGCTGGGCGCTGCCGTCCGTGGGCATGCTGGCCGTGCGGTCGCGGTTCACCGACATGTTCACGTACGGCGGCCTGGGGGTGTCCATCGTGCTGCTCGCCCTGATGGCGCAGCCGAAGGCGTGGCTGAAGATCCCGTTCCTGGACGACGTGCTGCACTTCACCGTGCGGTGACGCGGACGGGGCCTTGAGTGACTGTTCGTCCCCTCGGCGGTTAAGTGTCTCGATGACGGGCCGTCCTCTTCCCGCCCCGCCGGGGGAGGGGAGAGGCGCCGCGATGGCATCCGCGCGAGAGGGACGCTTCACCTCATGGCCAAGATCAAGGCAGCCGAGCCCGTCGTCGAGCTCGACGGCGACGAGATGACCCGCATCATCTGGTCCTCCATCAAGGACACGCTGATCCTGCCGTACCTCGATGTCGAGCTGAAGTATTTCGACCTGGGCATCGAGCACCGCGACGCCACCAGCGACCAGGTGACCCTCGACGCCGCCGCCGCGATCAAGGAGCACGGTGTCGGCGTCAAGTGCGCCACGATCACGCCGGACGAGGCGCGGGTGGAGGAGTTCGACCTCAAGGCGATGTACCGCTCGCCCAACGGCACCCTCCGCAACATCCTCGGCGGGGTGATCTTCCGCGAGCCGATCATCATGGCGAACGTGCCGCGCCTGGTGCCGGGCTGGACCAAGCCGATCGTCGTCGGCCGTCACGCGTTCGGCGACCAGTACCGCGCGACCGACCTGAAGATCCCGGGGCCGGGCACCCTCACCATGACGTTCACGCCGAAGGACGGTTCCGAGCCCGTCGAGGTCGAGGTCCACGAGTTCCCGGGCGCGGGTGTCGCGCTGGCGATGTACAACCACGACGACTCGATCCGCGACTTCGCGCGCGCCTCGTTCCGTTACGGCCTGGCCCGTGGCTTCCCGGTCTACATGTCCACCAAGAACACGATCCTCAAGAAGTACGACGGCCGGTTCAAGGACATCTTCCAGGAGGTCTTCGACGCGGAGTTCAGGGCCGGCTTCGATGCCAAGGGTCTGACCTACGAGCACCGGCTGATCGACGACATGGTCGCCGCGGTGCTCAAGTGGGAGGGCGGCTACGTCTGGGCGTGCAAGAACTACGACGGCGACGTCCAGTCCGACATCGTCGCGCAGGGCTTCGGCTCGCTCGGCCTGATGACCTCCGTGCTGATGACCCCCGACGGCGGGACGGTCCTGGCCGAGGCCGCGCACGGCACGGTCACCCGCCACTACCGGCAGCACCAGCAGGGCAAGGAGACCTCGACCAACCCGATCGCCTCGGTCTTCGCCTGGACCCGCGGTCTGGCCCACCGCGGAAAGCTCGACGGCACCCCCGAGGTCACCGGATTCGCCCGGACCCTGGAGCGGGTCTGCGTCGAGACCGTCGAGAGCGGCCGGATGACGAAGGACCTCGCGCTGCTGATCTCCAAGGACGCGCCGTGGCTGACCACTCGGCAGTTCCTCGACGCGCTGGACGAGAACCTCAGGAGGGAAATGTCCCTCTGACAGGGGGGCGACGACCGGGTGGCGACGAACAGGGCGGGCACGAGGCGGACACAAGGCACGGCCGGTCCTCCACCCCCGTGGGAGGACCGGCCGTCACCTCCTCTTGAGGATCACGACCGCGTCGATCCCGATCAAGGTCCGGTGGTGCTCTGTGGCGCGGAGGTGACCGTTTCGGTACGAGGTCCCCGTCGCGTATCGGATGTCCGCAGAATGTGACGAAAGTGCTGCGCGGCGCACGCCGGGGCGGAGCGGTTCCGGTGGCGTCATGGGGGCGTGCGCCCGTGCGCGTGACGCATGTGATCAACCACAAGTACTTCCGTGCGCCCTGGTGTTGGGAACTGACCTGCCGAGTTGCGGCATCCCTGTGGACAGTCGGCGCCGAAGCTGTGGAGTGGGCGCGCAAGGGGTAGGAAAGGGCACGGAAAAGTAACCGGAAGGGCAGAGCAAGGTTCACCGTAGGCATCGGGGGACAGGGGAGGGCAATGCCTCGCTGGAAGGCGCTACCGGAGGAACTCGACCCGCACGTGCGCGAGTTCGCCGAGCAGCTGCGCAGACTCGTCGAACGCAGCGGTCTGAGCGTCGCCGCCGTCGCGGACCGCACCGGATACAGCAAGTCGTCGTGGGAGCGCTATCTGAACGGGCGGCTGCTGCCGCCGCGCGCGGCGGCCGAGGCGCTGGCCGAGGCGACGGGCGCCGACGTCGGGCACCTGAGCACGATGTGGGAGCTGGCCGAGCGTTCCTGGAGCCGTTCGGAGCAGCGGCACGACGCGACCCTCGACGGGGTGCGCGTCGCCCAGGCCCGCGCCGCGCTGGGCGAGTTCGGCCCGCCGGCCGTGAGCTCGGCGTCCCGTGAGCCCGGCGGTTACCACGCCGATCCGATAGGCCCGCAGACAGGCCCGCAGCGGGGCCGGTCGGAGCAGATACGATCCGCCCCGCCGGACGGTGGGGCGTCCGCGCCGCCCTCCTTGGTGGGGGCCGGGCAGTCGCCCGACGTGCGGGCGGCCGCCATCCCGGACGAGCGGCGGCCGCGCGCCCATGTCGCCCTGTTCCTGACCGGTGTCCTCGGTGCCCTGCTCGTCGTCGCCGCCGCGCTGCTGCTCTTCGGCATGGACGAGGACGACACGGGCGGGCAGGCCGGGCCGGGCACGTCGCCGAGCGGCAGCGTCGTCGGGCTGCCCGCCGGGGT
Organism: Streptomyces netropsis; assembly: GCF_014203545.1. Classification (GTDB taxonomy): domain Bacteria; phylum Actinomycetota; class Actinomycetes; order Streptomycetales; family Streptomycetaceae; genus Streptomyces; species Streptomyces netropsis. Next base: position 794,477 of record NZ_JACHJG010000003.1, on the reverse strand, counting down.
GAAGTGCTCGGGCGCCGACTGCGCGGGCAAGGACCCGGAGACCATGGGCTGCGGCGGCCGGCACGCCACCACGGCCGGCTCCGCGACCATAGGGACCTCCTATCTCGAGGTCCGCTACAGCAAGGTCTGCGGCGCGGCCTGGGCCCGCATCACCCAGGCCGCCCCCGGTGACACGCTGCGGGTCAGCGCGGCGGCCGGCGGCGGGGTGGCGGCCCGTACGGAGGACGGCCGGGTCGACCGGGACGCCGACGGCTACACCCGCATGGTCGCGGTGGCCGGCCCCGAGCGGGCCTCGGCCTGCGCGACGCTGACGACCGGCCGCAAGGGCTGCACCGTGCCGCGTGCGGCGTCCGCCGCCGGCTAGGACGCCGGCTTTGCCCCTACGGGCCGTGTCGGTGTGACCTCCGCTGCGCGGTGGTGGTGTCCTCGATCGCCGGACGGGCTGGTTTCGGCTGAGCCCGGCCCGATCAAGCCCGTCCGGCGTTCGAGGACGTGCCCGCAGGGCGCTTGCCGCCGCAGGCGGCACAGGCGGCCCGCAGTCGGCAGGACGGCCCGTAGCCGAAAGATCCGCCGGACGGGCACCCGTGAGGCGTCCCACACAGGGTCGGCGGTTCGCATGGTGCGCGGTCGGATAGCCTGACGCCGGGTCTCTTGACACCGAGAGAGATCCTCACAAATGGGCAGGGACACCCAACCCCAGTTCGCAGCAGGAGATCGCCATGACCCGCACTCCCGTCAATGTCACCATTACCGGCGCGGCCGGTCAGATCGGCTACGCGCTGCTCTTCCGCATCGCCTCCGGTCACCTCCTCGGCGCGGACGTGCCGGTCAAGCTGCGGCTGCTGGAGATCCCGCAGGGCCTCAAGGCCGCCGAGGGCACCGCCATGGAGCTCGACGACTGCGCCTTCCCGCTCCTCCAGGGCATCGAGATCACCGACGACCCGAACGTCGGCTTCGACGGTGCGAACGTGGCCCTCCTCGTCGGCGCCCGCCCCCGCACCAAGGGCATGGAGCGCGGCGACCTGCTCGAGGCCAACGGCGGCATCTTCAAGCCCCAGGGCAAGGCCATCAACGACCACGCCGCGGACGACATCAAGGTCCTCGTCGTCGGCAACCCGGCCAACACCAACGCGCTCATCGCGCAGGCCGCCGCCCCGGACGTACCGGCCGAGCGCTTCACCGCGATGACCCGCCTGGACCACAACCGCGCGCTCTCGCAGCTCTCGAAGAAGACCGGTGTCCCGGTCTCCGAGATCAAGAAGCTGACGATCTGGGGCAACCACTCCGCCACCCAGTACCCGGACATCTTCCACGCCGAGGTCGCGGGCAAGAACGCCGCCGAGGTCGTGAACGACGAGAAGTGGCTGGCCGACACCTTCATCCCGACCGTCGCCAAGCGCGGCGCCGCGATCATCGAGGCCCGTGGCGCGTCCTCGGCCGCCTCCGCCGCCAACGCCGCCATCGACCACGTCCACACCTGGGTCAACGGCACCGCCGCCGGTGACTGGACCTCCATGGGCATCCCCTCGGACGGTTCCTACGGCGTGCCCGAGGGCCTCATCTCCTCCTTCCCGGTCACCTGCAAGGACGGCAAGTACGAGATCGTCCAGGGCCTGGACGTCAACGAGTTCTCCCGCACCCGCATCGACGCCTCGGTGCAGGAGCTCTCGGAGGAGCGCGACGCGGTCCGCGGTCTCGGCCTGCTCTGACGCGTTCCGCGGTCCTGGTCTGCTCTGAGCTGAGCCTCATCTGATCAACCCGCTTTTCGTACGGGCGTACTGACGTACGTCCGTACGGGGTGCTTTTCGGCCCGTCATTTGCCTCCGGCAGGGGGTCGATGGCGGGCCTTCTGGCTTATTCTGGATTCTCCGAAAATCCGTCAACTCCTGCATATTCGTAGGTGAGTTCGACGATCGGGGGACGCATGACCCAGTCCGGTCCACATGACTCCCGCACGGAGGCCACGAGGCTGCTGTGCGCGGGTGTCTATCTCGACGCGGACTTCCGCCGCCGCGTCATCGAAGAGCTGGTGGAACACGAGGAAAGACCCATCGCGCCGTCGCTCGGCATCGACGTCGTGCCGGTGCTCGCCCACGCCTTAAGAGCCCGCGGGCAGGAGGTGCTGACCGCGCTCCTCCTGCTCGCTCTGTGGGTCGCCTTCTTCGCCGTCGACCTGACCACCGGCACCGGCGGGGTGCTGGGGGTGCCGGGGATGTGGGCGGCCATGTACGCCGTGGTCTGCCTGGGCGCCTGGGGCGCGCGGGCCGCCGCCGGGCGCGGGACGGCGGTGTACGTCGTCGACAAGTCGACCCTCCGCCAGGCCCTCAAGGGCAGCGGCGGCCTCAAGAGGCTGCTGCCGGTCGCCCCGCCCGTGCTCATGATCGGCTATTGGCTGCTCGCCGTCGTCGTGCTGTTCCAGGGCGGCGACGACTGGACGGCCGTGCTCTTCCCGCTGCTGCTGGTCCTTCCGGTGTGGCTGCACCGCTCGCGGGTCGCGGCCGTCATGCGGATGGAGCTGGGCCGTGAGGCCTTCCTGCACCGGCCCCGGGCCGTGCCGGCCGGACGCTACCGGCGCATCGGGGCCTCCATCGACCGCGAGCAGTACGCGGGGCTGACGATCTACGACCCCTTCCGGCCCTTCATCGGCATGGGCAGGCCGTACGAGCCGTGGTCGTTCGCCCTGGAGCTCAAGCGCAAGGGGCTCGCCAAGACCGACGACGACGAACCGTTCACGGGCCGCACGGTCGTGGAGCTGATCCGGCCCCGGCTGGAGGCGCTGCGCGACTCGGCCGCCGAGACCAGCCGCGACCGGCTCAAGGACCTGGAGGTCGAGGAGTTCGTCTATCTGCCCGTCGGCCCGCAGCGGCCCGCCGTGCGGTACGACGAGCCGACCGTCCAGGCGCACTTGCGGGAATCCGTCGACGAGGGCGGCGAGGCGCGGCGGCACTTCCTGCGGGTGCGGGTCGGTGCGTGGGACGAGCAGATCGTGGTGTCCGTGCTGGTCAGGGTGCACACCCAGGGCGGGATGCTGGTGCTGGAAGTGGTGCCGCACGTCCTGACGCCGATCAGTCCGGAGTTCCGCGCGGTCGATGTGATCGCGGCGCGCGGCGAGGAGGACATCCTGCGCGACGGCGCGCGGGCGCTGCTGACCGGGCCCGCCGCCGGCTTCGCCGCGGCCGTCTCGGCGGTCCGCACGGGCATCACGCTCTTCCGGACGTGGCTGGCCGACCCGCGGCGCGCGGTGCCGGACGGCCCGGCGGGGTCGGTGCGGGAGCTGGCCGGGGTGCGCAGCGTCTCGCTGTTCCAGGAGATGGACATCAGCCGCTACGTGAAGACGGTCCAGGACCGGATCGCGAGCGGTGTGCGGGACGCGCTGCGTTCCAAGGGGTATGAGACCGATCAGTTCGAGCAGCAGATCGTGCAGGTCAGCGAGGGCGGTGTCTTCATCGGCTCGATGAGCGGCGGTGCGGTGGCCACGGGCAGTGGCGCGCAGGCCAAGCACGCGACGGGAGGCGTCGGGGGATGACGGACGAACAGCGCGAGCAGCGTGCGCGCGAGGGACGCGGGAAGGCCGGCGGGGTGGCTGTGGGGCGGTTCTCCGGTGGCGCCATCGCCACCGGTGACGGCTCCCGTGCCGAGGACCGGTCGGAGCGTGTCGGGCAGGGCGCCGAGCGCGGGACGGGCCCTGTGGCCGTACCGCTGTCGGTGCCGGAGGACGGCGGGGTGGCCGTCGGGGAGATGACGGGCGGCGCGGTCGCCACGGGACCCGACGCCGAAGCGGTGGACTCCTCCCGGCAGTTGCTGTCCGCGTCACCGGAACTGCTGGCGGCCGTCCGGCTGCTGCGGCAGCAGTTGCCGCTGCTCGCACGGGCGGAGGGCGACGGGCTCGACGGCTGCGACGGGCAGTTGGCGGAGTTGGAGGAGGAGGTGGTGCGGACCGGCCGGGCCGAGCGCGGGCGGCTGGTCCGGCTGCGAGCGCTGCTGACCGGCGGAGCCACGACCGCCGGGGGACTGGCGTCGGCCATAGCCGTCGTCCAGGCGATCAGCGGGCTGCTCGGGTGAGGGGGCGGGGAACATGAGTTATTGGGACGCGGACCGGCAGCAATGGGTCGAGGGCTTACCGCCCACGCCGCTGCCGGCCCGCCCTGCGCGCCGGCCTTCGCCGGAGGCGGAGACCGAGACCGGGATGGGGCCGGTCCCCCCGGACGGGCTGCCCCCGGAGGAGCCGTACTACCCGGACGAGCCGGACGACCTGCCCAGAGGCCCCTCGCACGCGTCGATCCTGGCCGGGGTGATGGCCGGGGTGCTGCTGGCGGGCGGGATCGGCATCGGGGCCTGGGCGCTGCTGCGGGACGACGACGGCGACGATTCCCCGTCCGGTGATCCCGTGCCCAGCCTGAGCGCCCCGGAGACGCCGGGCCCGACGCCCTACGGTTCGAGCGTGACCGGGGGCACCACTACGGGGGGCACCACGACGGGCGGCACCGGTGGCTATCCGTACACCCCGTCGCCGACGACGCCCGGCACCCTGTCGGGCAGCGGAGCACCGCCCGGGTATCTGCGCACCGACGACCCGGCCGGGTTCCGCCTCGACGTGCCCCGGGACTGGCGGCGCAGCACGGAGGGCGCCAGCGTCTTCTACAAGACCCCGGACAACAAGAGCCTGATCCAGGTCTTCACGCTGAACGGCCCGGAGGGCACCCCGTACGAATCGCTGGTGGCGACCGAGAAGACGGTCTCCAAGAACAAGGACTACCGACGGCTGAGCCTGGCAAGGGTCAGCGGGAGGGTGGGTGACACGGCGGAGCTGGAGTACTCCTACGAGCGGGACGACGGCACCGTGCGGCACATCATCATCCACGCCTTCACCGGGCCCGACCGGCGGCAGTACGCGCTGCTGGTCGCCGGGCCCGTGTACGCCTGGGACGCGCACCTGGAGATCTTCAAGGTGCTCCTGGGGTCGTTCTGTCCGGCCGGGTACTGCCCGGCGTAGCTCACGGAGTGACCCGGGGCGGTGACGCAGCGTCCCTGCTCACGTGACTCGGGTCACTCTTTGTGAAAGAAGTGGCATAGGTTTTGCCCTTCCGGTTAGGGGCGTCCCGTTGCCGAGTCCGACTTTGCTCGGCCGGTAACGGGACGTTTCGGAAATCGGAAGGCAGAAGAGACATGTCGTCAGTCGAGACCATCCATGTGGACGGGGCGTGGCGCGCCGCCGCGTCCGGCGCGCAGCGGGAGGTCCTCGACCCCGCAGACGCCAAGACACTCGCCGTGGTGTCCGAGGGCGGCGCCGAGGACACCGACGCGGCCGTCGCCGCGGCCCGGCGCGCGTTCGACTCCGGCCCCTGGCCGCACACGCCCGTCGCCGAGCGCGCCGCGCTGCTGCGACGCGTGGCCGACCTCCTCCAGCGCGACCGCGAGACCATCGCGCTGACCGAGAGCCGTGACACCGGCAAGACCCTCGAAGAGGGCCGCACCGACGTCGACTGTGTCGCCGACGCCTTCCGCTACTTCGCCGACCTCGTCGTGGGCGAGGGCCCCGGGCGCGTCGTCGACGCGGGCACCGCCGACGTCCACAGCGTCGTCGTGCACGAGCCGGTCGGTGTCTGCGCGCTGATCACCCCCTGGAACTACCCGCTCCTCCAGGCCAGTTGGAAGATCGCCCCGGCGCTCGCCGCGGGCAACACCTTCGTCATCAAGCCCAGCGAGGTCACCCCGCTGACCACCGTGCAGCTGATCCGGCTGCTGGTCGAGGCGGGCCTGCCCGCCGGCGTCGCGAACCTCGTCACCGGCGCGGGCGACCCGGTCGGTGCCCGTCTCTCCGAGCACCCGGACGTCGACCTCGTCTCCTTCACCGGCGGACTGGCCAGCGGCACCAAGGTCATGCAGGCCGCCGCGCCGACCGTGAAGAAGGTCGCCCTCGAACTCGGCGGCAAGAACCCCAACGTCGTCTTCGCCGACGCCTGCGCCACCGACGAGGACTTCGACACCGCCGTCGACCAGGCCCTCAACGCCGCGTTCATCCACAGCGGCCAGGTCTGCTCGGCCGGCTCCCGCCTCATCGTCGAGGAGTCCGTCAGCGAGCGCTTCGTCGCCGAACTCGCCCGCCGCGCCGAGAAGATCAAGCTCGGCCGGGGCACCGCGGACGGCGTCGAGTGCGGCCCGCTCGTCTCCGCGCAGCAGCTCGACAAGACCGAGGCGTACGTCGCCTCCGCGCTGGCCGAGGGCGCCGCGCTGCGCTGCGGCGGGGCCCAGCCCGAGCCGAACGCCGTCCGCCCGGCGGCCGGTTACTTCTACTCGCCGACCGTCCTGGACCGCTGCGACCGCACGATGAAGGTCGTCCGCGAGGAGACCTTCGGCCCCATCCTCACCGTGGAGACCTTCCGCACCGAGGACGAGGCCGTCGCGCTCGCCAACGACACCGAGTACGGGCTCGCGGGCGCCGTCTGGACGAAGGACGCGGGCCGCGCGCGCCGCGTCGCCGGCCGGCTGCGCCACGGCACCGTATGGATCAACGACTTCCACCCCTACCTGCCGCAGGCGGAGTGGGGCGGCTTCGGCAAGTCCGGCATCGGGCGCGAGCTGGGGCCGTCCGGACTGGCCGAGTACCGCGAGGCCAAGCACATCTACCAGAACCTCGCACCGAAGCCGGTGCGCTGGTTCGGAGGCTGAGCCCCCGCGCAGCCGGTCGGTGACACCGACGGCCGACGACCGAAGCCACCGCCCGACCGGGCCGGTGCCGTACGAGCGAAGAACTTTCCCGCCCCCGAGGAGTACCCCCCATGCCCCCCGCAGTTGAGAAGATCACCGCCGACTACGTCGTCGTCGGTGGTGGCACCGCCGGATCGGTGATCGCCTCCCGGCTCGCCGAGGACCCGGGCCTCTCCGTGGTCGTGATCGAAGGCGGCCCGTCCGACGTCGACCGTCCCGAGGTGCTGACCCTGCGCCGCTGGCTCGGTCTGCTCGGCGGCGAGCTGGACTACGACTATCCGACGACCGAGCAGCCGCGCGGCAACTCCCACATCCGGCACAGCCGGGCGCGGGTGCTCGGCGGGTGCTCCTCGCACAACACCCTGATCTCCTTCAAGCCGCTGCCCGGCGACTGGGACGAGTGGGCCACCGCCGGGGCCGAGGGCTGGGACGCGGAGTCGATGGACCCGTACTTCGCCCGGCTGCGCAACAACATCGTGCCGGTGGACGAGAAGGACCGTAATGCCATCGCCCGCGACTTCGTCGAGGCCGCCCAGGCGGCGGTCGACGTGCCGCGCGTGGAGGGCTTCAACAAGAAGCCCTTCCACGAGGGCGTCGGCTTCTTCGACCTCGCGTACCACCCGGAGAACAACAAGCGTTCCTCCGCGTCCGTCGCCTACCTCCACCCCCACATGGAGGCCGGTGACCGCCCCAACCTCCGCATCCTGCTGGAGACCTGGGCGTACGAGCTGGTCCTGGACGGCACCCGGGCCACCGGCGTGCGGGTCCGCACCGCGGACGGCACCGAGATGATCGTCGAGGCGGACCGGGAGGTCCTGCTGTGCGCCGGCGCGGTGGACACCCCGCGACTGCTGCTGCACTCCGGCATCGGCCCCCAGGCCGACCTGGAGGCGCTGGGCATCCCCGTGAAGCACGACCTGCCGGGCGTGGGCGAGAACCTGCTCGACCACCCCGAGTCCGTCATCGTCTGGGAGACCGACGGGCCGATCCCCGAGAACTCGGCGATGGACTCCGACGCGGGCCTCTTCATCCGCCGCGACCCGGCGGCCGACGGACCCGACCTGATGTTCCACTTCTATCAAATCCCGTTCACCGACAACCCCGAGCGGCTCGGCTACGAGAAGCCCGAGCACGGCGTGTCGATGACCCCGAACATCCCCAAGCCGCACAGCCGCGGCCGGCTGTACCTGACCAGCGCCGACCCGGCCGTCAAGCCCGCCCTCGACTTCCGCTACTTCACGGACGAGGACGACTACGACGCCCGTACGCTCGTCGACGGCATCAAGATCGCCCGGGAGATCGCCAAGGCCGAGCCGCTCGCGAAGTGGCTCAAGCGCGAGGTGTGCCCCGGTCCGGAGATCACCTCGGACGAGGAGATCAGTGAGTACGCGCGGAAGGTCGCGCACACGGTCTACCACCCGGCGGGCACCTGCCGCATGGGCGCTGTCACCGACGAACTCGCCGTGGTAGACCCCCAGTTGAGGATTCGCGGCCTCGACGGCGTACGCATAGCCGACGCGTCCGTCTTCCCGACGATGCCCGCGGTGAACCCGATGATCGGAGTACTGATGGTGGGGGAGAAGTGCGCCGAACTGCTCGGTGCGGCCACGAGCCTAGGTGGTGATGCGTGATGAGCGCTGACGGTACACAGACCATGGAGGCCGGCAGCAGCACCGAGGCCCCGCCCGTCTTCTCCGTGCGCAACCTGTGGAAGGTCTTCGGTCCGAAGGCCGACCGCGTCCCGGACGGCCCGCTGGCCGAACTGTCGCCCGACGACCTGCGCAAGGAAGCCGGCTGCACGGTCGCCGTCCGCGACGTCTCCTTCGACGTCCGGCAGGGCGAGGTGTTCGTCGTCATGGGCCTGTCCGGCTCGGGCAAGTCCACCCTCGTCCGCTGTCTGACCCGGCTCATCGAGCCGACCTCCGGCGCCATCGCCATCGACGGCGAGGACGTCGTCGGCATGGACCGCGGCCGACTGCGCGACCTGCGCCGGCACCGCGCCGCCATGGTCTTCCAGCACTTCGGGCTCCTCCCGCACCGCACGGTCCTCGACAACGTCGCCTACGGCCTGGAGATCCAGGGCGTGGGCAAGGCCGAACGCCGCGCCAAGGCCATGGAGATGGTCGAGAAGGTCGGCCTCGCCGGCCTGGAGGGCCGCCGCCCCACCCAGCTCTCCGGCGGACAGCAGCAGCGCGTCGGCCTGGCCCGCGCACTGGCCGCCGACCCCGAAGTCCTGCTGTTCGACGAGCCGTTCAGCGCGCTCGACCCGATGATCCGCCGGGACATGCAGGAAGAGGTCGTCCGCCTGCACGAGGACGAGGGCCGCACGATGGTCTTCATCACCCACGACCTGTCGGAGGCGCTGCGCGTCGGCGACCGCATCGCGCTGATGCGCGGCGGCCGGATCGTGCAGTGCGGCACCCCCGAGGAGATCGTCGGCTCCCCGGCCGACGACTACGTCCGCGAGTTCGTCCGGGACGTCCCCCGCGAGCAGGTCATCACCGTCCGCCGCGCGATGCGCCCCGCCACCGGCGGCGAGGCCGAGTCGGGCCCCGCCCTGGCCCCCGCCACGACGGTCGCCGACGCGATCGAGGCCGTGGCCCGCACCGGCTCCCCGGCCCGCGTGGTGGACGAGGGCCGCTGCCTGGGCGTCGTCGACCACAAGAGCCTGCTGCGCGTCGTCGCCGGGCTGGACCGAGTGGAGAGGGCGGCGGCATGAGCGTAGGTACGTATCGCACGACGGCCCCGGCGGCCCCGCTCGCGGTGGCGCGCCCCACGGCCCGTCCCGCCCGACCGGACGGGAGGCTCGCATGAGTGCCGCCACGTCTCCGGCGAAGCCGACCCCGTCGGCCAAGCCCGCAAAGCCCGCCATGCCCGCCCGTCCCGGCAAGACCGCCGCGCCCGCGCCCGGTAGAGCCACCGACGCCGATGCGTCGGCGGCCACGGACGGCCGCAGCCTCCTGACCCTTCTGAACCGCTACCGCGGCCTTCGCAAGCTCCTGCTGCTCGCGGTCGCCGCGGCGGTGCTCGTGCCGCTCGCCGACGCCCGTTGGGGCAGCGGCAGCTGGCCGGGCGCGCTGACGGTGGGCCTGGACGAGCCGCTCGGCAAGGTCAGCGACTGGATCATCGACAACCGGGACAGCCACTGGGTGTTCCTGTACTTCTTCGGCCACATCAGCAACGCCATCGTCACCTCCGTGCACGCCGTCTACGTCGTGCTGCTCGCCCTCGGCTGGGCGGGTGTGACGGCGGCCGCGACGCTCCTCGCCTGGCGGGTCGCCGGGGTCAAGGTCGCCGCGACCACCCTGGCGTCGCTCGCCGTGTGCGGGCTGCTGGACATGTGGGTGCCGACGATGCGGACGCTCGCGCTGATGGCCGTGGCCGTCGCCGCGTCCGTCGTCCTCGGCGCGCTGCTCGGCCTCGCCGGCGGCCTGTCGGACCGGATGTTCCGCGTACTGCGGCCCGTCCTCGACACCATGCAGGCGCTGCCCGCCTTCGCGTACCTGCTGCCCATCGTGCTGGTCTTCGGCATCGGCGTGGCCCCGGCCGTGCTGGCCACGGTCGTCTACGCGGCCCCGCCGATGGCGCGGCTCACCGCGCTGGGACTGCGCGGCACCGACAAGGGGGTGCTGGAGGCCGTGGCGTCGCTCGGCGCCACCGGGCGGCAGCGGCTGCTGACCGCACGGCTGCCGCTGGCCCGACGCGAGCTGCTGCTCGGCGTCAACCAGACCATCATGATGGCCCTGTCGATGGCCGTCATCGCCTCCGTCATCGGCGCCGACGGCCTCGGTGACCGCGTCTACCAGGCCCTGTCGACCGTGGACGTCGGCAGCGCCCTGGCCGCCGGCGTCCCGATCGTGCTGCTGGCGATCGTGCTGGACCGGACGACCGCCGCGGCCGGCGAGCGCGTGGGCACCGAGACCCAGGGGAAGGGCGGGCAGCGCTGGGCGCTGGTGGCGGTGGTCACCGCGGCCGTCGCCGTCCTCAGCCGTGCCATGGGCGCCCTCAGCTGGCCGGACGGCTGGACCGTGGCCATCGCGGCGCCGGTCAACGACGCCAAGGACTGGATGGTCGACCACCTCTACTCCGGCGTCCCCGGCATCGGCGGCACCGCCGACTGGGCCGCGCACTACACCGGCTGGGTCCTCGACCCGCTGCGCGACGGCCTCCAGGGCCTCCCCTGGTGGGGCGCGCTGCTGATCGTCGCCGCCCTCGCTTGGCTGATCGGCACTTGGCGCACCGCCCTGACCGCCGTTCTCGCGCTGGGCGCGATCGGTGTGCTCGGCCGCTGGGAAAGCTCCATGGACACCCTGTCGCAGGTGCTCGCGGCCGTCGCCGTGACGCTCGTCCTCGGCTTCGCCATCGCCGTCGGCGCCGCGCGCAGCCGCCGCACGGAGCGGGTGCTGCGCCCGGTCCTGGACGTCTTCCAGACGATGCCGCAGTTCGTGTACCTGATCCCCGTCGTCGCCCTGTTCGGCGTCGGCCGGGCACCGGCGGCGGCCGCCGCGATCGTCTACGCGCTGCCGGCCGTCGTCCGCATCACCAGCCAGGGCCTGCGCCAGGTGAACCCGGGCGCCATGGAGTCCGCCCGCTCGCTCGGCGCGACCAGCGGCCAGCAGTTGCGGCAGGTGCAGTTCCCGCTGGCCCGCCCGGAGCTGCTGCTCGCGGTCAACCAGGCCGTGGTGCTGGTGCTGTCCGTCGTCATCATCGGCGGTCTCGTCGGTGGCGGCGCCCTCGGCTACGAGGTCGTCTTCGGCCTCGCCCAGGGCGACCTGGCCACCGGGCTCATGGCGGGTGTCGCGATCGCCTGCCTGGGCCTGATGCTCGACAGGGTCACCCAGCCGACGAAGGCCCGCGCCGGAAAGGGGGCCTGACATGGCTCGTAAGCGCATCATCACCATCGGGGCCGCCCTCGCGGGCACCCTCGGACTCCTCGCCGCCACCGGCTGCGGGGCGGCCGACATGACCAAGCAGGCCTCGCCCTACGCCAACGCGGCCGGTGCGAAGACCGTGACCCTGTCCGTCCAGTCGTGGGTGGGCGCCCGCGCCAACACCGCCGTCGCCCAGTACCTGCTGGAGCACGAGCTGGGCTACCGCGTCGACACCGTCCAGGTCGACGAGGTGCCCGCCTGGGACGCGCTCAGCCAGGGCCGCGTCGACGCGATCATGGAGGACTGGGGCCACCCGGACCAGGAGCAGCGGTACGTCAAGGACAAGAAGACGATCGCGCCCGGCGGCGACCTCGGGGTCACCGGGCACATCGGCTGGTTCGTCCCCAAGTACTTCGCCGACGCCCACCCGGACGTCCTGGACTGGAGGAACCTCAACAAGTACGCGTCGCAGCTGCGCACGGGCGAGAGCGGCGGCAAGGGCCAGCTGCTCGACGGCTCCCCGTCGTACGTCACCAACGACAAGGCGCTCGTGAAGAACCTGAACCTGGACTACCAGGTCGTCTTCGCGGGCTCCGAGGCGGCGCAGATCACACAGATCAAGCAGTTCGCCAAGAAGAAGCAGCCGTTCCTCACCTATTGGTACGAGCCGCAGTGGCTCTTCAACGAGGTGCCCATGGTCGAGGTGAAGCTGCCGAAGTACACGGACGCGTGCGCGGAGAAGGGCACGGCCGATCCGGAGACGATCGACTGCGCCTATCCGACGTCGTCGCTGAAGAAGTACTTCAACGCGGAGTTCACGGAGAAGGGCGGCAAGGCGGCCCGTTTCCTGAAGAACTTCAGCTGGTCGAAGAAGGACCAGAACGAGGTCTCGCAGATGATCGCCGAGGACAAGCTCCCGGCGGAGGAGGCCGCGAAGCGGTGGGTGCAGCGGCACCCGGACGTGTGGAAGGCGTGGATTCCTTAAGGCTCTGGAATCTCTAGGGCTTGAGGAAGACCGAGGTGTCGAGGTCGAGGCTGAAGGGTTCGGGGAGGTGCAGTTTCTCCCCGAACGCCACGCGGTGCACGTCCCGGTAGCGGCCTTCACCGTCCGGGTTCGAGTGCACCGTGGTGTTCCCGTCACCGTCGTGCGGGTCCACGAGAAGGTAGATCGGCACCTGGGAGTGGGCGTAGCCCCAGACCTTGGGCCCGCGGTCGCGCCGGGCGGTCGACGGCGAGGTGATCTCGGCGGCGAGCAGCACGTCCTCGGCGGCGAACCGCCACTCGTCGGGGTCCCGGAGCAGCGCGTCCACGGGGCAGACGAGGAGGTCGGGGATGTACCTCTCGTCGGTGGCGGGGAGGAAGACGGTGGCGGTGTTGGTGACCGCCCAGTCATCCGGCGTGCCCTGGCCGATCAGGTGGTGCAGGCCGCTGTACAGCCAGTTGTGGAAGTTCGTGGGTGACGGTGAGATGACGATCTCCCCCCCGATGAGTTCCGCTCGATGGCCTTCGGGCACCTCCAGGTGCTCGTAGGCCTCGAGCAGGTGTGCCAGCTCGTGGTCGGGCAGCGGCGCCGTCATCGCGAGACCTCCCATGTCGGGCCCCCTTCTCTGGCCGTGGATACATGTGCCGGACTGCCATGAGGGGCTTGCCACCATGATGCGCCACGGGCCGGTGCCGGACATGAGAAATCGCCCCCCGCACGGGACAACGAGCGGGGAGGCGATCGGTCACACTATGCGTTTGTCGTTCGGCTGTGCCCGCCGTCAGGCCTCGTACAGCCCCGGCGTCATGCGGGTGGTGACGCCGATGCGGTTCCAGGCGTTGATGGTGGTGATGAGGGCGATGAGCTGGGCCAGTTCCTGCTCCTCGAACTGCGCGGCGGCCCGGTCGTAGACCGCGTCCGGGACGAAGCCGTCGGTGAGGACCGTGACGGCCTCGGTGAGGGCGATGGCCGCCTGCTCCTTCTCCGTGTAGTAGCCGGCCGCCTCCTCCCAGGCGTTGAGGAGGTAGATGCGCTCCTCCGTCATGCCCGCCTTCCGGGCGTCCTTGATGTGCATGTCGATGCAGAAGGCGCAGTGGTTGAGCTGCGATGCGCGGATCTTGACCAGCTCGATCAGGGTGGGGTCGAGGCCCTTGCGAGCGGCCATTTCCAGGCCGTACATCGCCTTCTGGACCTCGGGGGCCAGCTTGTGGAAGTGCATCCGGGGACCGTGGCTGTGGGGGGTGGCGTCGTTCGTCATACCCATGACACTACGGTCGGGTTAGCCCACGGGTATGGTCCATTTCCATGCGGGAATCATGGGCCACTTCTCAGGACGCCACACCGCCCCCCGGCGGCGCCGATCTGCATCTGGACCTCACCGGGCCGGGTGGCGTACGGGCCAATCTGATCCGTGCCCTGCGCGACGCCGTCCGTACGGGCCGCCTCGTGCCCGGCACCCGGTTGCCCTCCTCCCGCTCGCTCGCCGTCGACCTGGGGCTGGCCCGCAACACCGTCGCCGACGCGTACGGCGAGCTCGTCGCCGAGGGCTGGCTCACCGCCCGGCAGGGCTCCGGCACCCGCGTCGCCCGGCGCGCCGCGCCCCGCGCCCCGGAGCGCCGCCCCGCCCGGCCCCGGCCGCCCGCCCGCCCCACGTACGACCTGCGCACCAACTCGGCCGACGTCTCCGCCTTCCCCCGCGCAGCCTGGCTCTCCGCCGCCCGCCGCGCCTTGGCCAAGGCGCCGAACGAGGCGCTCGGCTACAGCGACGGCATGGGCCGCCCCGAGCTGCGGGCCGCACTCGCGGACTACCTCGCCCGGGCCCGGGGCGTCCGCACGGACCCGGACCGGATCGTGGTGTGCGCGGGTTATATGCAGGGGCTCGCCCTGCTCAGCAGGGTGCTGCGGCAGCGGGGGGTGCGCGAACTGGGCGTCGAGGAGTACGGGTTGTGGTTCCACCGGGACGTCATCGCCCGCGCCGGACTGCGGGGCCGGCCGCTGCCGGTCGACCAAGGAGGCGCCGACATCGGTGCGTTGGACGCGCACAAGAACGTACGGGCGGTGCTGCTCACCCCGGCCCATCAGTTCCCGACGGGCGCGCCGCTCCACCCCGACCGGCGTGCCGCCGTCGTCGACTGGGCCTCGCGCACCGGCGGGCTGATCCTGGAGGACGACTACGACGGCGAGTTCCGCTACGACAGACAGCCCGTCGGCTCCCTCCAGGGCCTGAGCCCCGAACACGTCGTCTACTGCGGCACGGCGAGCAAGTCCCTCGCCCCGGGCCTGCGGCTCGGCTGGCTCGTGCTGCCGGAACACCTGGTCGGTGACGTGCTGGCGCTCAAGCGCACGGGGGAGTGGGGGTCGGGCGTCCTCGACCAGCTCACGCTGGCGGAGTTCATCACCTCGGGCGCGTACGACCGTCACGTCCGCGCGATGCGGTTGCGCTACCGCCGCCGCCGCGACCAGATCGTGGCCGCCCTCGCCGAACACGCCCCGCACGTCCGCGTCACCGGCATCGCCGCCGGACTGCACGCCGTGCTCGAACTCCCGCCGGGCACGGAACGCACGGCCCTGCAGGCCGCCGCGTGGAACGGCCTCGCCCTGGAGGGCCTGAGCCGCTTCCGGCACGCCGACGCCCCCGGCGCGTCCGATGCCCCCGACGCCCTGGTCGTCGCCTACGGGACCGCAGCGGACCACGCCTTCCCGTCCGTCCTGGAAGCCCTCCTCCGCTCGCTGCCGCCGGGGTGAGCGGCGGTCGGCCAGGAAGCCTCACTGTCAGCGCCCTGTGTCATCATGCGGACGCGTCCCAGGGGAGTGGGCTGCGGACTACTGATGGCCAGGGGGTTGGGGATGGGCGCGGGTACGGAGCCGGACGGCTCGTCCAGGTCCGACGAGGAGTGGGAGCGGTTTCTGCGCGAGTCGGTGGCGGGTACCGCCGACGCGCCCAAGGAGCCGTCGGCGCGGGCCCGCGAGGTGGCGAAGCGGCTGCGCGCGGAGCCCGACCGCGGCCCGGAGGGCTGGCGCAGCTACACGCCCGCGCGGCCCAAGCGGCGCACGGGCTGGTACGTGGCCGGGCTGCTGGCCTCGCTGGTGCTGCTGGTGGTGGCACTCGCGCCGGGGCGGGTAGTGGACCTGTTCGCCGGCGACGACTCCGAATCCCCGGCGGAGGCGGCCCAACGCCCCACCATGGACGAGCCGTTCCGCGGGTCGCCGGCGGCGGGCTGGGCGAGCGGAGCGGCGGGGATCACCGTGCCGAAGGCCGGGGCGGTCGGCTGGATGAGCGCGGCCGAGGTCGAGCGGGCCCTCGCCCGCAGCCGGGACTTCCTCGTCGCGTCCGGCCTGGACCGCGGGGTGCTGCGGGGCGAGCGCCCCGAGAAGGCGATTGCACTGATCAACCCGCGGCAGAAGGACGTCCAAGAACTTCTGCACACCGCTTTCCGAACCCCGAGCGAGAAGAACGACCCCCTCCTCCTCTTCAGCCGCTTCCAGCCCTCCCGCACCCACCTGGTCGGCGACGTCGTGAAGACCCGGGGCCGGCTCACCTACCGGGAGGGCGAGCGCGGCGCGCTCCAGGTGACCGCCGATGTCACCTTCGTCTACCCGGTCACCCGCGCGGACGCGGGCGGCGACGACGAGATCGTGCGCACGATCGTCCGGCGCGAGCTGGTCCTGAGCTGGGACGACCCTGACAAGGTGATCACCGAGCCGGGCACGTTCTCGATCGTCTCGCACAAGTACGACATGACCAACGGCGGCTGCGGCGCCCCCACGGGCTACTTCACCCCGCCCTTCGGCACGGACCGCCGGGCGGACGAGGCGGGCGCGGAGGTCGACCCGTACGACCGCAGCGCGCCGGTCGGGCGGGGCGAGTCCTCCGGGGACGAGTGCAGGAGGGCGACGCGGTCCTGACGGCCGGTCGACTGCGTGAACCCACATCGTGCCCGACCGGTGGGGACGAGTTCCGCCGGACGCTTGGTGCGTCAGGTGACGAGTCGGGTCGCTGTGAGGGAGGCGGCGTGGGCGGGGCCCGGTCAGACCTTGGCAGTCCTGGTCAGGCCCTTCCCGTCGCGAGGACCTCGTGTGCGAGGGCCACCAGGTCGGGGACGGCCGGGTGGCCCGGGCCCTCGCGCCAGGCGAGGACGACGGGAACGGTCGGCGCGTCCGCGAGCGGGCGGTAGACCAGCGCGGGGTGCGTGTGGTTGCTCGGGGTGGCCGATGTGGAGACCCCGAGGGCGCGGCCCGCGGCGATGACGATGAGCCACTCGTCGGTGTTGGTCACCTCGATGGTCGCGACGGGTCGGGCACCCGGCGGCCACAGGTCCGTCGTCGTGGTGCCGGAGACGGTGTTGACGGCGATCGGACGGTCGACGAGGTCGGCCAGGGTGACCCGGGGGAGGGCCGCCAGCGGGCTGTCCGCCGGCATGACCACCACCCTCGTCTCCGACAGCAGCGGCTCCGTGCGGAGTCCGGGCGAGGTGACCGCGCCGCGCAGCAGGGCCGCGTCGACCCTGCCTTGCGTGAGGCCCGCCGTGCGGTCGTCGATGCGGAGGAGCTCCAGCGGAGTGCCGGGGTGCGTCTCGTCCCAGCGGCGCAGCAGCGGGATGGTGTGGTCGCCGAGCGCGGCCCAGGTGTGGCCGAGGCGCAGGGGCCAGCTTCGTAGCCCCTTGGGGTCGAGGGCGGTCTCGACGGCGGCGAGGGCCGCGGTGGCCTTGTCGCGGAAGGTGTGGCCCTCGGCGGTCAGTTCGAGGTGGTGGGTGGAGCGGTCGACGAGGCGGGCGCCCAGGTGGTCCTCGAGTTGGCGCAGGGTCCGGGAGAGGGCGGGCTGGCTCACGTGGAGGCGGGCTGCGGCGCGGGTGACGTTGCCCGCGTCGGCGATGGCGAGGAAGGCACGCAGGTGCCGCAGCTCGATGGTCATGCTTCAGGAGCATAACCGTGCCGCGATCGGCATTTCACACCGTGTAGTCGGATGCCTAGCGTGAAGGGCATGACATCCACGGTGCACAACTCGTCCGCGACGACGGCGGCCGCCACGCCTGTTCTCCTTCGCCACACCCCGGGGCGCGGCACCCTCGGCGGCGTCGGCCTGGTGCTGGCCGGGGCGGTGTCCGTCCAGTTCGGGTCGGCCTTCGCCGCGCTGCTGTTCCCCCGGGCCGGGGCGCTCGGCACGGTCGCGCTGCGGGTGACGTTCGCCGCGTTGCTGCTGCTGGTCGTCGCCCGGCCCCGGCTGCGCGGGTACGCGCGCGCCGACTGGGCGGTGGCCGGCGGGTTCGGCCTGGCTCTCGGCGGCATGAACATCCTCTTCTACCAGGCGATCGACCGTATCCCGCTGGGGGCGGCGGTCGCCGTCGAGGTGCTCGGCCCGCTGCTGCTGTCCGTCGTCGCCTCGCGTCGTGCCGCCGGCCTGCTGTGGGCCGCTCTCGCGCTGGCCGGAGTCTGCCTGCTGGGCCGCGGCGGCTTCAGCGAACTCAACGTCGCGGGCGTGTCCTTCGCGCTGGGCGCCGGGGCGATGTGGGCGGCGTACATCGTGCTCAGTGCCCGTGCGGGCGCCCGTTTCCCACGGCTGGACGGCCTGGCGGTCGCGATGGCCGTCGCCGCGCTGGTCAGCCTGCCGCTGGGCGTCGAGGCGTCGGGCGGGGCGCTGCTGGAGCCGGGGGTGCTCGGTCTGGGCCTGGCGATCGCGGTGATGAGCTCGGGTGTGCCCTACACCCTGGAACTGCTCGCCCTGCGGCGGCTGCCCGCGGCGACGTTCGCGGTGCTGACGAGTCTGTCACCGGCCCTTGCCGCGACGGCGGGCTATCTGGTGCTGGACCAGGGGCTGTCGCTGTCGCAGTGCGCCGCGATCGCGATGGTGGTCGCGGCGAGCGCGGGCGCGGTGCGGACGGGCGGGCGCTGAGCTTGTTCTTCGAGGCCGGCCCGGGCCGGCGACCTCTCGACGGTTCTGCCCACGTCGTAGCGGGTGGCGGGCTGCTCCCTACGCGTGCGGCGTGAGCCCCAACGACCGGACCAGGTCCAGCATTTCCGCGCGGTAGAGCTTCGCCGGGTCGTGGGTCAGGGGGCGGAGGTGGCCGTAGATCTCCAGGGCCACCAGGCCGTGCATCCGGCCCCAGACGCGGATGGCGAGCGCGACACCCGCGGGCGGGAGTTCGGGGAACCGGTCCCGGATGTCGGCGGCGAAGGCCGGCTGGAAGTCGGACCACAGGTGGCCGTCCGCCGCCTCCAGGTTCTCGGCGCGGGGCCAGGCACCGGCGACGAGGGAGGTCAGGCCCGCGCACGCGCGCTGCGCGGCTTCGGCGGCCGGGCCGCCCTCGGGGGGCTGGTAGCCGGTGACGGGGTCGCCGTAAATGAGCCGGAAACCCTCGGGGTTGGCGACGGACCAGGCGCGGAAGGCCTGCGCCCAGGCGAGGGTCCGGCCCGCCACGTCGTCGACGGGCAGCGGTGCGACGGCCGCCTCCGCCTGGTCGACGAGCGAGGTGTAGACGTCGGAGATCAGCGTCGTGACCAGGTCGTCCCGGGTCGGGTAGTAGCCGTAGATGGCTCCGGCCGTCATGCCCATCTCGCGGGCGATGGCGCGCAGCGAGATCGCGTCCGGCCCGCCCTCCGACATGAGCCGCAGCGCGATCGTCTTGATCTCCTGGGCGGTTTCCGCCCGGAGCCTGGCCCGTCGGTTCTGCGTCTGGTCTCCCACGATTGACACCTTACAGCGTTACGTTACTCTTCGCCGTGCTGATACTGAACACCGTGTAGTAATTCTACGTCGTGCACGAGAGGCTCGTAACGTGGCCGTTCCGCCGTCCCCGCTCTCTCCCTCCTCCCCGCATTCCCCCAGGCCAGGGCTTCGCCTGGCGCTGCTCGCCTTCACCCAGTTCCTCCTCGCCCTCGACTACAACATCGTTTACGTGGCGCTGCCCGGCATCAGTGAAGGGCTCGGGTTCACCGCCCAGTCCCTGCAATGGGTCGTCAGCGGCTACGCCATCGGCTTCGGCGGTTTCCTGCTGCTCGGCGGCCGGGCCGTCGACCGGCTCGGGCAGCGCCGCATGTTCATGCTCGGGCTCGCCGTCTTCGCCGCCGCCTGTGTCCTCGGCGGCCTCGCCACCGGCCCCTGGGCCCTCGTCGCCGCCCGCGCCGCGCAGGGGTTCGGCGCCGCGCTCGTCTCGCCCGCGACGCTCTCCCTCGTCAACACGGGCTTTGCCGAAGGGCCACAGCGCGTACGGGCCCTGTCCGTCTGGGCGGCGGGCGGCAGTGCCGGCCTGGCGGCGGGCGCGCTCCTCGGCGGGGTGCTGACCGAATACGGCGGGTGGCGCTGGGTGCTGTTCGTCATGGCCCCGCCCGCGCTGCTCGCCCTGCTCGCCGCGCCCCGTCTGCTCGACGCCGACCCCGGCCGGGCGTCCGCACGCGGCGGCTTCGACCTCCCCGGGACCGCCATCGCCACTTCGGGCTCGGTCCTGCTCGTCTTCGGCCTGGTCAGCGGCCCGGAAGCGGGCTGGTTGTCCTGGCGCGGCCTCGGCGCGTCAGCCATCGGCCTGGCCCTGCTCGCCCTCTTCGTCCTCGTCGAGCGCCGCACCCGCGACCCGCT
Organism: Streptomyces netropsis; assembly: GCF_014203545.1. GTDB lineage: Bacteria > Actinomycetota > Actinomycetes > Streptomycetales > Streptomycetaceae > Streptomyces > Streptomyces netropsis. The sequence continues at coordinate 774,346 of NZ_JACHJG010000003.1, read as the reverse complement.
CGTACCGCTGCGGCTCTTCGCCAACCGCAGCCTCGCCACGGCGCTGCTGGTGATCCTCGTCTTCCAGAGCGCCCTCGGCGGCGCGTACTACATCTTCACCACCTACCTCCAGGGCGGCCTGCACTACGACCCCCTCCGAGCGGGCCTCGCCTTCCTCCCCGTCACGGTGCTGTCCCTGGTGGCGGGCCTGAAGATCGGCCCCGCGCTGCTCGGCCGCTGGGGCATCCGCCGGACGCTCGTCACCGGCATGGTCCTCAACGGCCTCGGCATCGCGGCCCTCGCCGCGGGCATGTCGGCCGACGGATCGTTCTGGGCGGAGCTGCCCGGCATCGTCGTCTGGGGCATCGGCGGCGGCATGACCTTCCCCGCGATGTTCGTGGCCGCCTCCTCGGGGGTGGACGCGGCGGAGGCGGGCATCGCCTCCGCGCTCGCCACGACCTCGCAGCAGATCGGCGGCGCGGTGGGACTGGCCGTCCTGATCGCCGTCGCGGGCCTGGGCACCGGCGCTTCGGGCGCGGCCGACCCCGCCGACCTCGTCGCCGGGCTGCGCACGGCGGGCCTGGTCGCGGGCGCGGCGGCGGTCGCCGGAGCGGGCCTCGGACTCGCCCTGAAGCGGCCGGACGCACGCACGGTCGGGGAGCCCGTGCCTGCGCCCGCGCGTGAACTCGTGGACCAGGCCACGTCCGAGGGCTCATAGCGCGGGATCGCCGGGGAGATGCACAAGGGGGCGGGACGGGCCAAGCAGGGGCTCATACGGGCCGGACCTGTCCGCTCTGTGGAGACCGGGCTCTGCGTGGCGGAGCATGTCCGTGCCATCCCGGTGTGCCGTGTTCGGAAGGCCGCCGGGGCATCTCCGAGGGAGAGTCATGATGAAGAACTCGACCAAGGTCCGGACGCTCGCCACTGCGGGCGCGATGGTCCTCGCGATGCTCGCCGGCGCGGGCCCGGTGTCCGCGACGGACGGCACCTCGCCCAGCACCACACCGGGCAGCGCCCGGTCCGTCCCCGCCCCCATCAACGACGCCGGTCCGGCGGCGGGGACCTACACCAGCTTCGCCGGCTGTTCAGGTCAGGTGCACAAGGGGTACGAGCAAGGCAGCGGTACCGCGTACGCCAGAGGTCAGTTCTCACTCGGCACGAGCACCCGCGGATATGCCTGCTGGGGATGGCTGGAGCGCCGCAAAGACTCCAGCTCCGCATTCGAACGGGTCTCCGACTACCACACGGCAAGTGACAGCACGGGCTGGTACTACAGCCAGGATCCCGTCCAGTCCCGCGTCTGCATCGGCGACTTCCTCTACGCGAACTCGTACTCGTGCGTCGGGTATTGGTAAGCGGCCTTTGACATCCCGTCCCGGACGAGGGGCCCGGGCGGCCTCCCTATGCCGACCGCCCGGGGTTGGCCCGGGCGGCTGATCGCCGTGTTGTGCAGGTGCGGTGACGACAATCGTGACTTCTGACGCCACGGATCACGTGGTCAGCAGTGCCCGGGTCGGGGTGGCCAAGCCGGACCGGAGGATCTACGAGATCGCGGCTGAAGGGGCGGCGGCTGCGGGATCTCCGACGGCCTGATCATCGCGTACGGCACCCCCCGGCCACGCCTTCACGGCAGCCCTGGACGCGCTGTGGCGGGCGCTGCCGACGGGGTGAGCGGCGGCCGGTGCATGCGTTGTCCCGGTCGCCGCGGTCGCATCGGATGGGTGGGCGTCTACGGCCAACCGGATCAACTGCGAATGACACCCGACGGGCCGCGTCATTCCCTGTGACTACCGGAACCGAATCCGGAAGGCACAACACCCTGAAGGAGCTCCTGTGAGTGCAATACGCTTCTCCGCCGCCGTTACGACGGGAATGGCGGCGGTTCTTCTCGCCGCGGGCGTCGTCCACGCGGCGCCTGTCGACGGTCCCTCGGCTGTGGAACCCTGCTCCGTCGTGCAGAAGGAAGGGATCGACAGCCGTAACTGCGTCCAGAGCGCCCCGGAGGCAGGGCAAACGGGCGGAGACAAGCACAAGGGTTTCTCCGGGTACGAAGTTGTCATCCAGGACAACCTCCCGGTGCCCGCCAATAGCGTTGCCCAGGCAATCGTGCCCTGCCCGGCAGGCAAGAAGGCGATCGGCGGCGGCTTCCTCGGCTTCAACCAGTCGGTGAAGCCCTTCAGGTCGTTCCCCCAGGGAGGGGGCTTCACGGCGTGGATCGTGGCCGTTGAGAACGGCGGAGCCCTCCCCAGCGCCTTTGACGCCTACGCCATTTGTGCAAAGGTCGGTAACTGACCCAGCAGGCGTACGGCCCCACCAGGGCAGGGGACTGGACGCGGCGGCTGATGCCCCGTGCTCAGTCCCCACCGCTTCGGGCGGTGCATGCAACTCTCTTGGCGAACCAGATCTGTGGTCGGTGCACCGCCTGGTGGGTCGACGCTTCCGTCACGTGGGGGAACCGTAGGTCCCTCGCGCGGCGGAAGCGTCGACCCGGAGGCCTCACCTGGCGGTGGACGCGTCTCGCTCGTGCGGGCGACGTACGAGGGATCGCCGATCGCGAGGATCGAGGGGACAGCACGTCACCCCTTGAATCCCCGAACGGGAGCATCCTCGTGATCAAGAAGGCCCTGCCGGTCGCCTCTCTTCTGGCTCTGGCCGCCGTAGCGATGCCTGTGGAGGCATCGGCAAGCGACGCCCCGACCACCACCGCCTCCATCAAGGGCTGGGGACGCATGGACTTCCCCGCACCCGGCAACGACGTCCAGGTCACCGTCGACGCCCACGGCACCTACACCAAGGACAGCCCGTTCTTCCCGACCCGTTCCTCGGGCACGTTCCGTGTGTACCACCGCATCGACCAGGGGAAGGACAAGCCTCCCTTCGTCAACTGGGGCGACTTCAAGGTCGACTGCCTGACCACCGGCGGCCCCACCGCGACCGTCACCGGAACCCTCGTCCGCACCGTCCCCGGCGGCCCCTGGCAGGAGCTCGCCGACCGGCACGCCCGCATGGGCGTCAGCTTCTACGTCGCGGGCAAGGGCGGCGGCCCCAGCCGGATCGGACTGTCCGGGATGCCGACGGCGGGGGAGGCACAGATCGCCAAATGCATGGCCCCGGCCGCCGATTCGGCCGTCATCAAGGGTGGCTACACCCTGAAGGGCAAGGGACCGCTGAACGGATAGTGGAGGTGTCCGAGGGATAGCCGCGGCTACCCACCGAACTGTCTCCGGGAGTGCCTCAGTGGATGCGGAAGGACGTCCCGGTCACGAGCGCGCCACTGAAGTCCACATAGGTGTTCGGGGGAAATGAGCGCTGGGCGCAGGCCAGCGTCCAGCAAGCGGACGCGGTGTACCGGCCGGTGTTGTAGGCGATGCGGTAGGGCCAGTTGCCGCGCGCGGTGCCTCGTGAGCCGTAGAAGCCCCGATGGGCGTAGGGGACGCGCCCGCTGAGGTAACAGCCGTCGCCCGAGTTGCAGCCGCTGCGCTGGCTGATGCCCTGGTCGGTCGACTGCGGCTTGACGGAGAGGATCCGGCCGGTGGCCGGGTCCAGCTCGACGGCCTTGGGGGCGCTGGAGTTGAGCAGAGCCTGCTCGGAAGCGGTCAGTGGCGGGATGGGGCCAGGGCCGGCCTGGGCTGGGGCGGCGAGGCCCAGGCCGATGGCGGCTGCGGTGGCGGTCAGCACTCCGACGCGGCGCAGGGCGGGGCGGGACATGACGTTTCGCACGAAAGGCCTCCAACGCAGAGACGGTGACGGAGTGTCAGAGTATGCGCCCGTCACTGTGGCGCGAAGGCAGAAGCAAGACACGTGCCGTGGCGACTCGGACAGGTCTGGAGGACGGTCCGACGGACCGCGTGGCCTCGCGCTCATCGCCAAGCCGGTGCCCGGGCGGTCGTTCACCGACCCGTGGAGGTGAGTCCGCCCGGGTAGGGCTCGACGTTCGGGCCTCGGCCTTTGTGGCTGCTGGCATGATCACCGGTCATGGGGAATTGGTTCATGCAGGCAGGTCATGGGGTGCGGTTCGAATGGGGCCCCGTCGGCGCGGCTCGTCTCGCGGAAGACGTCGCGTGTCTGGTCGTCGTCGACGTGCTCTCGTTCACCACGTCGGTGACGGTGGCGGTGGAGTCGGGCACGCACGTCATTCCCTACCGCTGGCGTGATGAGACAGCCGTGACGTTCGCCGACCGGATGGGCGCCAGCCTGGCCGTAGGACGTCGCGCGGCCACCGCGACGTCTCCGTGGTCGCTGTCACCGGCCGCGTTGCGCCAGGCGCCCTTCACTCCTCGTCTGGTGCTCCCCTCGCCCAACGGGTCCACCATCGCCGCCGCTGCCGGAGAATCCACCGTGGTCGCCGCATCCCTGCGGAACGCAAACGCTGTGGGGCAATGGCTGGCAGATCGGGGCTATGGAACGGCTGAGCGGCCCGTCGCGGTGATCGCCTCGGGCGAGCGCTGGCCCGACGGAAGCCTCAGGCCGGCGCTCGAGGATCTCCTCGGAGCCGGAGCTGTGATCGCCTCACTGCGCCGACACGGCAGAGACCGGCTCTCGCCGGAGGCAGTAGTGGCAGCGGCAGCCTTTTCAAGCGTTGCGGACGTCGGCACGACAGTCGCAACCAGCGCATCTGGGCGGGAACTCATCGGCGAGGGCTACGCCGACGACGTCGCCATAGCGACGGAGCTGGACGCCTGCGGGGTGGTCCCCGTCCTCACGGACGGAGCGTTCGCCGCCGCTGAGTGACGGGCGGTGCCCAGGGGCGCTGTGGCCGCCCCGCACGCCCACCGGACTGCTGCCCGTAGAAGGGCAGAGGCCCACTGCGCTGACCCTGCCCATGGGGCCCACGATGTGTCCGTCGTCACGCACTTGCCCAGCACTATTCGGGGAAGGAGCCAGGAAGTTGACGAAGCATGACGGGACTCGGCGGTGAACCGGTCGTCTCGTTGCTTGGAGGAGATGGAATGTCAAAGGCCCCCTTCGCTGCCTTGTCCAGCGCGATCGCGGCGCTCGGGACCGCGCTGGCCTTCCTCGCGGCCGAGTTGCGCGCGGACGGCTACGAGCAGTACGTCGAGTCCGTGTCCAGCGCCGCCGCCGTCATGTTCGTGACCGCGGGCCTGGTCGTGATGACGTGGGTCCGTGACGGTCAGGCGCGCTCCGACTGAGGAGGAGACCGGCGGCTCGGTCGGACAGGGAAGGCGGCAAGCCGTCAGTCGTGTCGGGGCGCGGCCGGCTTGTGGCCGGGGTAAACGTGATCGGGGCTCACGATGCGCGTGACTGCCTCGCCGAACAGCGTGCTGGGCTCTTGACCGTCGTGCAGGGCGTCGGTGTTGAGGATGATGACCATGGTTGCTCGCGCCTGCGGCAGGTAGACGGTCAGCGATTCGTAGCCGGGCAGCGAGCCGTTGTGGCCGATCCAGCCCTGGATGTTGAAGATGCCCAGCCCGTAGCCGTCACCCGGAATGTCCATCGGCGTGGTCTTCAGCCGCTCCGCCTGGGTCGCGGGTGTCAGCAGCGTGCCGGTGGCGAGGATGCGGGCCCAGCGGCGCAGGTCCTGAAGGTCGGAGATCATCGCTCCGGCGGCCCAGGCCCAGGAGGGGTTCCAGTCGGTCGCGTCCTCGATCTTTCCCGAGGCCGTCTGGTTGGTGTAGCCGTGCGCGTGCGGATCCGGGATGTCCCCGCTCGTGGGGAAGAGCGTGTGGTGCAGCCCGGCCGGCTTCAGGACGTCCCGCTCGATGACCTCGTGGAGCGGACGGCCGGTGACCTTCTCCACCACCAGGCCGAGCAGGATCAGATTGGTGTTGGAGTAGTCGAACTGTGCGCCTGGCTGGAACTGCACGGGGTGCTTGAAGGAGTAGTCGAGCAACTGCTGTGGTGTGAAGAGATGGTCGGGGTCGGCTTCGAGCGCCTTGTCGAAGTCGTCGTCCTCGCTGTAGTTGAAGAGCCCGCTGCGCATGCCCGCCAGTTCGCGCAGGGTGATGCGGTCTCCGTTCGGAACACCCTTGACGTACTTGCCGATGGGGTCGTCCAGGCCGGCCTTCCGCTGGTCGACCAGCCGGAGGAGGGCGGTGACCGTGAACGTCTTGGTTTCGCTGCCGATGCGCGTGTAGAGATCGGTCGCCATGGGGGCGCCGGTCGCCTTGTCCGCCACTCCGAAGGTCCGCACGTAGCGTCCCTTGTCGGGGGTCCACAGCCCCACGGTCACGCCCGGCACCTGCGTCTCGCGCATGACCTGGCGTATGGCCGCGTCCAGTTCCGCCGCGACGGCCGGGGTGAGCTCCGCGAAGTCCGTGTCATTGTGCGTGGAGGGTGCTGCGGGGACGGACTGCGCAGGAGTGGCCGCCCCCTGCGCGGCGCCCTCCGCAGCCGGGGCGACGAGCACCCCTGCGGCGGCAGCGGCCACACAGGCCCGGCACAGCCGAATGCGGGTCGGTCTCACGGCATGGCCTCCTGCCGTACGAGGGCAGAGCAGTATCACCAGCCTAGGCCCGCGCCACCCCGGTCGCGAGGTGAGCGATTCGGCTCCTGCCCGGTTATGCGCAGGTCGGCGGGGGCATGGCCACGGTGGTCACCGCTGCCCGCCCCGCAGCGCCGCCCGTACCAGGCTTCCGCCGCGCAGTGCGGCGCCGATCGCGCCGGAGGTGTCGTCCTGGGCTTCCTCGGCTTGCTCCTGTCGGCATGCGCGGCACAGTGTCTCCCCGTCCACCGGCCGGAACAGGCACGGGTGCGTGTGATCACCCCGGCACTCCCGCATGTCCGCCACGCGGGGCGCGGCGGGCGTTGCGGCACGCTGGTCGGTGAACGACGGCGGTTCGGGCATCTTGCGCACCAGCCGGTCACGCGTCAGGCCCGCCGGGGAGTTGATCCGATCCGGAAGCCCGGAGGTCAGCGCCTCGCGCAGCTCCCGCAACGTCGCCCCGCGCAGCAGCCATTCCGCTGCGAGCGGGGCGAGTTGCGCGATGTCACGGGGTGCCAGCCGCAGTCGGCGTTCGCCGCGCGCGACGGCGACGAGGGCTTGAGCGCCCCGCTCGGCCAGCGGGTGGGGAGGGTGGGGAGTCTTGGCGCCCGTTGTTTTCTCTTGGGAGCGGCCGACGGACGGACGGGTCGGCTCACCGACGGCCGGTACGGGTGCCGTCGGTCGGGCCCCCTTCCGTGAGGCCTTTGCTTCCTCCGCCGTCAGGGGCCCGTCGGAGATGAGCTGAACGGTCACCCAGCGGCCCCTCGCGCCCTGCTCGCGCCACTCGTGCACGTACCCCTCGGCGATCAGTTCGCGCTTGGCACGGATGAACGCCGTCTTCTTGATACCGGCTCGGTGGGCCGTCTCCGACAGTGACACGTCTGCGCTGTCGGGGAGGGAGAGCTGCCAGGTCAGGAGGCGTACGGCCTCGGCCGAGAGGCGGGGATGGCGGATGATCTCGTTCGATACCTGCGTGAAGAAGCGCGTGGGAGCGCTAGCATGCTTGAGCATTCTCGGGGAGCCTCTAGATCCTCGCGGGTGTAGACCCCCCTCACCGGTTGCCTCCGGCGTCGGGGGTCGCTTCGTTTACGGGACGCTAGCCCTGCGGGAGGGGCCGGGAAGCCGGATTCGGTGCTCCAACACTCGTTCAGGGTGGTTGTCCCGATTTCGGTTACGGGCTTCGGACTCCAGAGCTACGCTCGCCAGGAGTAGCTGATTCCGGCACTTCAAAGTGAAACCTGGTGGCAACAGTGCCTCCACCAAAGGAACTTGACCCGTCGCGCTCACTCGCGGCTCTGTACGGGGTGAAGCTGCGCAAGCTGCGTGTGCGAGTCGGCTGGACGCAGCGGGAGCTGGCCGAGAAGATCCCGCTCAACCACAGCCAGATCGCCAAGTACGAGCTCGACAACGAGACGCCCCCCGAGGACATCAATAACCTGCTCGATGGACTTCTGGGCGCTGACGGGGACCTGTCGGACCTATGGGTCCACGTCAAGCGCCAGCCGTTCCCGGACCGGCTGCGCAAGTACCTGGAGTACGAAGCCAAGGCAACAGCGACGGCCAGGAAGACTGCCTCGAAATCGCCGAAAACATACCCACCGGCATCGTCGCCGTCCGTGACAGCAAACGCCCCCACCACCCCGCCCTCACATTCCGTCCCACCGCGTGGCACACCTTCGTCACCGCCGTCCGGAACGGCAGCGGCTACGCCTCGGGAATCCGCTTCAGGTAGCGGTCCCAGATCTGCGCCCCTCGGAACGGGCCGTCCCCGCTGCTGTCGTACTGTGGCTCGTCGAACACGACCCAGTACTCCAGCTCGCCCTCCCGGGCCATGGAATGCCGCACAGGTCCGGGGGCGTAGAGGTCGTCAATCGTCCCTTGGAACGCAAGCTGCCACGGCCCGTCCCAAGAGCTGTCCCGGATGACCGTGACGCGAGTGCCGACGGCCATGGCACCCGTCGGCCAGCCAAGTGAATGCTGGGTGTCTTCTCCTCCAGAACCAGACTGTTTCGGCCCTGAGTCAATCGTCATGGACACACCCTTCCACACTCAGGTTCGGCAACCTCGTTGCCTGCGTGGCTTCTGACCTGTGTGATCACCCGTTGCGGTCATCACTCCTGGGAGTGATGCCACTATCCGGCGGCGGTCCTCCCCCCGGTGGTCCACCCACGCCTGAGCCGCTTCGGCCACGTCCGCGAGCCACGCCTCACCCGTGTTTTGTTCGGCAAGGCGACGATGCATGCGCAGATGGGCCACAGCGAAGACGTCGATCGCCTTCGGATCGGCACTCGACCATGCCGTGCAGTCGGCGGCCCAGGACTCGGCGGACGCGGGGCTGTGGCCGGCGGAGATCAGTTGCACGACGAAACAGGCCGGGTCGATGAAGCCGGGCCCGCGCGTGGGCCACGACCAGTCGATCAACCACGCGCCCGCTTCTCCTACCGTCAGGTTGGACGGGTTGATGTCGGTGTGCAGTAGGGCATCACCACGGAGAAGCGCCAACTCGTCTTCGCTGCTCGCGTAGGCGTCCCACCGATCTCCCCGCCAGTCCCGGGCGACGTCGGGCAACCCCAGGCTCGCAGCTCGGTTGAGGAGGTCAACGGCGAGTGGGAGGTCCGGTGAGCCCGGCTCGAAGGCAAGGCCGCGCTCCTCGATGGCTTCGAAGCCGAGGATGATCCACCCAGCGTCGTCTCCCTCAACGTTCCACAGCAGTTGGGGCGAGAGGGGCTGTACGTAGGGGTTGATTGCCCGTTCCCGGAGGATGGAGTCCTTCCGCCCTCCGGGGTTGTTGAACATGGCCTTGACGAAGAACTGCCCCTCCTGGCTGTCGATGATCGCAGCGAAGTCGGAACTGAACCCCCGGGCCGGAACCCGAACGTGGGTGACCTTGCCGGTGTACGGCAGGATCAGATGCCTGAAGTGGCCGTCTGGCAGGTCATCCACGTCGGGGCTCCTCGGTTACATCAGTTCCTGGGCTTGCAGTCGCTGCCCGGTGACCCCGGTCGGCACGCATCGTTCGGGCTGCACCTCGGGTCGCATGGGTTCTTCGGTACGCAGTCAGGGTTGCAAGGCTGGTTCTGCCCCTGGTCGTTGTCCTTGTCTTTCTTCCCCCAGTCGACTCGGAGGGAGTCAAGGGCCTTCGACAGAGCGGGGCCGCTCAGGATGTCGACGCAGGGGGTGTGGTTCGCTGTTCGTTAATGGCGACCCGCAAGGAACGGCAACAGCCCCCTTCCCGGCATAGCCGGAAAGGGGGCTGCGTAGCGTTCGTCCCCAGAGGGGCTATGCGGGCGAACTCAGCCAGTTCATACCCTCAGTGCGCTCGTGCGGAGGCGCCTTCGGGTGGGTGCTGCGGCGCTCGACGTAACGAGTGATCGTCTCCACCCGTCGAGGGTGAGGCAACGCCACCAGGCCGATGGATCCGTTGCCCCAGACGGTTACCCGCAGGACGAAAGTTCCGTCAGTGGACATCATGACGAATTCCGGGAACCCTGCCGATCCGAAGATTTCAGACCCGGCATCGGAGTGGTTACCAAAAATATCCCAGCTGTCCATGAGGCTTACCCTCGCCCACTGCGTTCTGGACGCCTTGTCTCCCGGTCCGCCCGGTACGGCGAGGAGGAACTCGCCGTTCTCGTCGAACAACCCCTCGTCCTCGGCCATGCGAAACCACGCAGAATTCGCGGAGTCCAGGAAGTCGGGGTCGTCCTTGGTGACGACGACGCCCCACCTCCCCTCGTCGGGGCGGCAGCCGGTGGCGACGAACGCGCCCCACGTGGGTAGGTGTGTACCCGGCTCTTCCATCCCGCACAGCCGCAAACCCGAAGCGGTCAGATTGCGCGAAATCTCGGCAACCTCCACGAAAGTTCCTCTCTCTACGGGATCATCGAGGCTTGTACGGGGTGATCTTGTTGTAGTTGTGGTTGACCACCCAGCCGATGTCCCCGTGCTTGTTGATGAGGATCCGGTACGAGTTCCCGCCGTTCTCGATGTCGTAGATTTCGGCGCCGCCCCACTTCCTTGCGATGGAAGGCGGAGTCGGATTATTTCCCCCTGTGCGTACCTCGAAGAAGTCGGGGTTCCCGTTATCGTCGAGGCGTTGGGGACGGCCCCTTTGGACGATATCATCGACGCCGTCGTGGACGATGTTCGGAGTTTCCGGCTCCTTCTTGGCACCGCCGCCGCCCTTGTTGCGAGCGTTACGGAGTGCCGTTCCGACGCCCTCGTCGATACGGCGGACTCCGTCGCCGATGGTGAACCCGCCGCCGACGATGAGACCGGTGCTGACGGCAATGGCCGGGGCTCCGGCCAGGCAGCCGATGCCGGTGAGGCAGAGGGCGCCGCCGGCGATGTCACCCGAGCCGCCGACTCCCATCATGAAGATGCCGAGAGCCGTTTCGCCGGCGCCGACGATGACGTCGGGGTTCAGGAGCTCCGTGGCGTAGTTTCCGACCGTCTTGGCGCCGTTCTCCAGCCAGTCGGGGATCCAGCCGTCGTCCTTGTCCTTGGCGGCCTTCTCGGCTTCGGCGTACTTCTTCTTCCACGCCTCCAGCAGCTTCTGGCGCCGCTCGATCTCTTCCTTCTGCTTGACGACGGCGATCGTGTAGGCCTCGGCGGATGCCTTGTCGGCGGCCTCCGAGTCCTTTCCGGCGGCGGTGGCCGAGCTGCGTGCCTGGTTGGCGGCGGTCCATGCCACGTCCGCGGAGCCACGTGCCGAGTCGGCTGAACTCTGCGCGCGGGCAGCGGAGTCGATGGCGTCGGCGGCGGCGCGGTTGGCGTCGTCCTCGGCCTGACGGGCGGACTTCGCCGATTCCTTGGCCTGGGCGGCGGAGGCTTCGGCCTCGTTCGCCGACTTGTTGGCGTCGGCGGCGTACTTCTTGGCCTGGCCGGCGGACTCGTCGGCCTTCTTCGCCCAGTCCTTGGCCTCGTCCGCGGCCCTGCGGGCAAGGGCGGCGACCCGGGCGGCCTCGGCGGCGTTCTTCTGCGCCCCGGCGGCGATGCCGGCGGCGCCGGCGATCAGGTGCTGGACGTCGGCGATGTGCGCCGCCGCGAGCATGTCCTTGCGCTTGGCCTGGTACTGGCCGGCCGCGATGAACCGGTGCAGCTGCTGCGGCGGGCCTTCGAGGGCGATGCGGGCCGCGGCCTTGAGCTCGGGGCCCCCGCCGCTGAGCTGGGTCGCCTGGACCTTCTCGTCGGTGGTGCGGGCGGTGTACTGGCCCGTGGTGAAGAACTCGCGGAGCTTGTCGGCGCTGCCGTCCTTGAGCGCGGCCATCGCCGCTTCCTTCACGCTGCGGCCGCTGGAGGTGGCGATCTGCGTGACGCGCACGCGGTAGTCGTCCAGCATGATCTTGTCCGCGCCGGACTCCAGGAAGGCGCGGACCTGCTGGGCGTCGCCGGTCAGCGCCTGCTGGGCCGCCGTACGGAGCTCGACCGTCCGGGGCTCGACCGCCAGGCGCTGGACGCGCGCGCGGTCGTCCTGCTCGGGGGCCTTCTTCCAGCCGGTGCGGAGGTAGTCGATGACGGTCCCGTCGGAACCGGCGAGCGCCACCTCGGCGGTGGCACGGCTCCAGGGACCACGGGTCTTCATCGCGATGACCGCGATCCGGCGGGCCTTCTCAGCGACCTGCTTGGTGTCCGCGCCGGACTTGGTGGCCTCGTCCGCGAGGCGTGCCGCCTCGGCGTCGAGGTCCTTGGTCTCTTGGGCCGCCTTGGCGGCCTTGGCGTTGCGCGCGTCGTCCTCGGCCTTGAGGTCCTTGGCCCGCTCGATCTCGGCGGCGGTGCGAGCGGTGAGCTCCTCGGCCTCGGTCTTGCGGGTGATCTCGAAGATCTTGTTGGCCTTGGCCACCGCGTTCGTGGCGGTGTCGGCGGCCTTCTTGGCCTCGACGGCGTGGGCGGTCGACTCCTTGGCCGCCTTGTCCGCCTCGCCGGCGTGCTTGGCTGCTTCCTCGGCGGCGTCGGCTGCCTTCTCGGCGTGCTCGGCGGCCTCGTTGGCCGCGTCCCGCGCCTCGTAGGCGGCAGCGGACGACTCCCGGGCCAGCGCCTCGGAGGCGTTGGCCGCACGGGTCGCCTCGCGTGCGTGGCGACGCGCGGAGGCCGCAGCGGCTGCTGCCTCGGCGGAGTGCGCACCGGCCGCGTCGGCGTAGCCACTGGCTTCGCCGGCCGCGTTGGCCGCGTCGTCGGCGTTCGCGCCCGCGGACGCGGCAGCCTTTGCCGCACCCGAGGCGGCGTCGGCGGCGACACCGGCTTGTGTGGCGGCCTGGGCCGCCATGCGGGCACCCTTGGCCGCGTTCCGCGCTTCTTCCGCCGCCTTGCGTGCGGTGGACGCCTGGCCCGCGTCGAAGGCAGCGGCGGCTGCGGCACCACGTGCCCGGGAGGCGGCTTCGGCCGCACCGGCGGCGGCGGATGCAGCCTGGGAGGCGGCGGACGCCGCTACCCGTGCGGAGTGGTTCGCGGAGCGGGCCGCGCTGATGGCCTGCTGCGCGGCGGCTGCCGCGCCACGGGCGGCTTCGGCGGCCCGGCCTGCGGCGTTCGCGGCGCGCTTGGAGTCCTTGCGGGCCTCGTCGGTTTCCTTGGCCGCCTTCAGGGCGGCTTCCTTGGCCAGCTTTGAGGCCTCGACGGCACGCGCGGAGGCTTCCTGCGCGGCTTCGGTCTCCCGCTTGGCCCGCGCGCCTGCGGCCTTGGCCTGCTCGGCCAACTCGGCGACGGAGGCGCGCTCCTGGTCCCGGGCGCGGGCCACGTGCTGGCCCACCGCGAGGAACTCGCGGACGTCCTCGATGGTGCCGCTGAGCGCGAGCTTCGCGGCGGCCTTGGTGGCCGGGCCGCCCGTGGTCGCGATCTGGGTGAGCTCGACCCGGTCGTCGGACTCGCGAGCCGGGTACTGGCCCTCCTCGAGGAACTCCTGCACCTGCTCCGGGCCGCCGTTGAGCGCGGCCCGGCCGGCTTCCTTGGTGGCGCCGCCGTTCTCGCTGACGATCTGCATGACGCGGACCTGGCGGTCCTGCTCCAGCGGGGCCTTCCAGCCGTCCTTCAGGAACGTACGCAGGTCATCGCGGCTGCCGTTGAGCGCCGTCTTGGCGGCCTCGCGCACGCCCCGGCCGCTGACCTCGAACAACTGCGTGAGAGCGACCCGCTCGTCGTGCAGCTGGACGATGTCCTTCTCGCTGCTGAGGAACCGGCGTACGTCCTCGTCGGTGCCCATGAGCGCGACTTCCGCCGCCGCCCTGACACCCGGGCCGCCCGACCTCCACAGCTCGACCACACGTCCGCGGTCGGTAGCGGGGATCGGGCTGTCCACGGCGGCCTCGTCGGCCGCCGCCGGGCTCGCGCCCAGCGCCCCCGCGGCAATAGAGAGCGAAAGGGCACCCGCGCACAACGTGCGTATGCCGCGCCCCCATCTCCCCCCAGATCTGTTCACGTTGATGCTTCCCATCGAATGCAACCCGCACGGTCAGGTCGGGTTCGCCGAATTTCGGCCGACAGAGCATAACTATGGCTTGATTCGACAACTGGAAGGCGATTAACCGGAGTTATTCGCTCCAGATTGAGCGAGGTGGTGGGGTGTATGTCATGAGCCCGTCATTCGGTTACTTGCGGTAGGTCGCCAAGAATCACGGAAGTGTGGTCTGAGTAACCGTCAAGATAAGGCAAAGTCAAGGCTGGTGGTAGATTGTGGGCGCCGCCTTTATGTCGCTCTTACGCGCGGTCCTGCCCGGCTGCCCGCGTTTTCGCTTCGGCGCCCCGGATTTTTTTGCCGTAAATTTTTTTCACGCCGTCGCCGAAGGCCCCACCCGCACCCCTAACGGCAACAGTCCCCGGCAAAGCCGGAAAGGGGCGGCGTTCGCCGACGGTGTCGGGGTACGCCGCCCTCGGTCGGGACGCGTTGCGGGAGGTGGTCCGCGCTGTCACGGCGGGGCCGGTGGGTCAGAGGCTGCGGGCGGCGATGTCGCCGTGGGCGGTGGTCGCGTGGATGTTCAGGGCGGCGTCGCCCTCGGCGTTCTTGAGCGAGTTGTGGATCCGGCCGTAGCCGGTGCCGGCGTCCAGGGAGGCGGAGACACCGCGGGCGGCGCCGACCGAGATGTCGCCCTGCTGGGTGCTCAGGGTGACCGTGCCGCTCATGGCCTCGGCGATGTGGATGCCGCCCCGCTGGGTGCTGATCTCCGCGGGACCGCCCAGGCGGCCGACCGAGACGTCACCGTCGAGAACGGTCAGGCGGACGCTCGCGGCCTCGTCGAGCTTGACCGGGCCCTGCGCGCCCTCGAAGACGACGTCGCCGAGCCGCCCGACGCCCCGGAACTCGGCGGCGGCCGCCTTCGCCTCGACCCGGGAACCCGCGGGCAGCTGGACCGTCACCTCGACCGACCCGGACGGGCCCAGGATCCGGTTCTTCGTCTCCGCCGTGGCCGTGATGCGCAGGACGCCGTCGCCGTACTCGACCGTGGTCTGCTCGGCCAGCTTCACATCCCGACCCTTGGAGGGGTCCGCGGGCCGGACCTCGACGACGGTGTCGGCGCGGTCGGCGGCGATGACCTGCACCCGGCCGGCCTGGATGTCGAGGACGGCGGCGATCGGGGCGGTGGTGGCGAACTTCTGCATCGTGCTCTCCTGTGACTCGTTGTCTGCGGCTCGTCGTTTCTGACGAAGGAAAAGCTACGTTGCTTTCCATCGCGCGGCAACAAGTTCGTTGCGCTAAATCAGCATCATCGCAGGTAGAAGCCGCAAGATCGTTGCGACGGCCTCGCGTTAAATGCAACGGGAGCCCCTCAGTTCGTTGCAATGGGCTGGGAGTGAACGCCATGCTCGAGGCGTCATGGACCACGAGGCGACCCCAGGCGGCACTGCCGAGCCGAGTTCGGGCGGAAAGCAGTGAGCCCGAGCAGCAACTGCTCGGGCTCACTTCGATGATGCGGTGGTGCCGCCTAGGCGCTCAGCGTCCGGAGGATCGCCGTCAGGCGGTCGTCCGGGTCGTCCGCGACGACGACGCCGGAGCGGTCGATCCGCCACCACGTCTCGTCCGGGACGAACGGCGCGCACTTCGTCGCGCCGTAGCCGTCCTCGGCCAGTCGGGCCAGGGCCTCCGACAGGCGGGGGACCCGCTCGTCGGAGAACGTGCCCCGGTCACCGGGGACGGAGGCCGTGTCCCCGTCGGGCTCGACCGCGATGTGGTTGAGCGAGCCCTCGGCGGAGAACCCCAGCTGTACGTCTCCGTACAGGCAGAAGACGGGGTCCTCGCTGGCGATGCCGTCCGGCTCTCCCCAGAGCGCGACGATGTCGCGGTAGTCGGTGCCGGGGACGGCCGCGCCCAGCTCTCCCGTGCGCATGAAGCGCAGGAGGGCGTTCATCAGGGTCGCTCCTCACTCATCGGTTCGTCGCTCACGGGGTGGTGAGCTTCTTCAGTGTCTCCACCAGGCGCTCCAGGCCGGGGATCTCATTGCTGAAGCTGTGATTCTCCTTGAGGTACTTCAGCCCCTTCTCGGCCGCCTCCAGGGCCTTCTTCTGGAACGCGGCATTGCCGAAGCTCCGCTTGGCCGCTGCCAGCGCTTCCTTGCCCGCCTTGCCGGAGAACGTGGACCGGTAGGTGATCGCACCGGACTTGTCGGCGGAGACGGAGACCTCGCCGGCGCTGCCCTTGCCCGGCAGCTTCACGTGGAAGCCCTTGGCGGCCCAGTCGTTGGCGATGGTGTCGATCTTGCATTCGGCGTTGTGGGCGAGGACCGGGGTCCGGCCCGCGAGCACGTAGTACGTGTGGATGGAGTTGACGGTGAGGTTGAAGACCTGCTGCGTCGCCGTCCGCGCGTCCGTGGCCGTGACCTTGACCGTCGTACCGGTCGGGGTGCGCAGCTCCCCGCCCGGCTTGATGTCGCCGGCCTTGACCCAGGCGCGCTTGTCGGCGAGCCAGAAGGGGTGGCCCGCGGTCGCGGTGACCGTGCCGGTGGCGTCGCCCTTGTCGCCGTCGGTGTCGACGGTGAGGTTCACCAGCTGCTTCACGCCGTTGCCGACGATGACGCCGTCGACGGGCTGTGATTCCGTCCGGCCCGTTTCGGGGTCGGTGGACAGGACGTTCTCGCCGGTCCGTACGTCCTTGATGGGCTTGACGGAACCGTCGGCCATCAGCACGGGCGTGCCCGGGGTGAAGCTGTTCTTGCAGGCCTTCCGCAGGCCGTTGATGAACCCGAGACCCTTGTCGCCGTACTTGGCGAGCTTGGCCGCCGTGGCGGCCTCACCGGCGATCGGGATGGCGGCAGCACAGGAGAGGGCGGCGTTGCCGTAGTCGCCCTCGGCCCCGTACCAGGCGCAGTTGACGCCGTTGGCGATGGAGCCGATGCCGGGCACGGCGCCCACGACGTCGAGGGCGAGGTGACCCCAGTCGCCCCAGCCCCAGCCGTCGTCCTCCTTCTCGGCCTGCTTGCGGAGCTCCTCCTCGCGCTCCTTGCGGAGCTGCTCCTCGCGGCGGCGGGCCTCGTCCTCGGCGCGCTGCTTGGCGACGGCGATCTCGTAGGCCTCGTCCGCGGCCTTGCCGGCGGCCTCGGAGTCCTTGCCCGCGGCCGTGGCGGAGGCACGGGCCTCGTCCGCGGCGGCGTAGGCCTCGTCGGCCGACGAGCGGGCCCAGGAAGCGGAGACGGCCGCGCGGGCGGCGGAGTTCTCCGCGTCACGGGCGTCGCGCTTGGCGGCGGCCTCGGCCTCACGGGCGGTCTTGGCCGACTTGGCCGCGTCCAGCGCCGACGCCGCGGCCTGCTTGGCGGAGTTCAGCGCGTCCGCCGCGTAGCCCTTGGCCTGCTTGGCGGAGTCCGCGGCCTGCCTGGCCCAGCCGTCTGCTTCCTCGGACGCCTTACGGGCGAGGGCCGCGACGCGCGCCGCCTCCGCCGCGTCCTGCTGAGCCGTCGCGGCGACCACGGAGGCCCCGGCGATGAGGCTCTTGACCTCGGCCACGTGGGTGGCGGTGAGCTGGTCCTTGCGCGCGGCCTTGAACTGGCCGTTCTGGATGAACGCGTGCAGCAGCAGCGGCGGCGACTCCAGGGCGACCCGGGCGGCCGCCTTGACCTCGGCGCCACCGGTGCTCAGCAGTTGCACGGCCTCGACGCGCTCGTCGGCCTCGCGGGCCGCGTACTGCCCCTCGTTGAGGAACTCGCGCAGCTTCGTCGGGGAGCCGTCCTTCAGCGCCGCCTTGGCCGCCTCCTGGATGCCCCGCTTGCTGTTGTTGGCGATCTGGACCACGCTCACGCGGTAGTCGTCGACCGCCGCCTGGTGCTGGCCGGTGCGGAGGAACTCGCTGATCTTCGCGGCGTCGCCCTTGAGGGCCTCCGCCGCGGCCTTGCGCACGGACTCCGAGTCGGCCTCGTCGACCAGTCGCTCGACGCGGGCGCGCTCGTCCTGCTGCGCGGCCGTCTTCCAGCCCGACCGCACGTAGGCACGGACCGCGTCGTCCGAAGCGGCGAGCACCGTCTCGGCGGCGGTGCGGCTCCAGGGGCCACGGGTCTTCATCGCCAGCAGCGCGACCCGACGGCCCTTCTCGGCCACCTGCTTGGTGTCCGTACCGGGCTTGGCGGCCTCGGTGGCGAGACGGGTCGCCTCCTCGTCCAGCGCCTTGGCCTCCTTGACGCCTTCGGCGGCCTTCGCCTTGCGCTCGTTGTCGGCGACCTTGAGGTCCTTGGCCTGCTCGATCGCCCCGGCGGTACGGGACTTGAGCTCCTCGTCCTCGACCTTGCGGGCGATCTCCTGGACGGTACGGGCCTTGTCCACGGCGTTGGACGCCACGTCGGCGGCCTTCTTGGCGGCCTCCGCGTGGGCGGTGGACTCCGAGGCGGCCTTCGCCGCCTCACCGGCGTGCTTCGCGGCCTCCTCGGCGGCTTCCGCCGCCTTCTCCGCGTGCTCGGCCGCCGAGGTGGCGGCGTCGCGCGCCTGGTAGGCCGCGCTCGCGGCCTGCTGGGCGAGCGACTGGGCCGCGTTGGCCGCGCGGGTCGCCTCGCGTGCGTGGCGACGGGCGGCGGCCGCGGCGGCCCTGGCGACGGCGGACTGCGCACCGGCGGCGTCGGCGTAGTTGCCGGCCTCGTCGGCCGCGTCCGCGGCGGCGGTGGCGTTGGCGCCCGCACCGGCCGCGGCTGCCGCCGCCTCACCGGCCTGGGTCGCCGCTTCGCCCGCCGCTACCGCTGCGTCGGCAGCGAGCCGTGCGCCCTTGGCGGCGTTGCGGGCGTCCTCGGCGGCCTTGCGGGCGGCCGAAGCCTGACCCGCGTCGGTCGCCGCGTTCGCCGCGGCGCCACGTGCGCGCGCGGCGGCCTCGGCGGCACCCGCGGCGGCCTCGGCCGCCTGCGACGCGGCACTCGCCGCGATGCGGGCCGAGGTGTTGGCCGCGCGGGCGGCGCCGATGGCCTCCTGGGCGGCCTCGGCGGCACCGGTCGCGGCTTCCGCCGCCCGGCCCGCGGCGTTCGCCGCCCGCTTGGAGTCCTTACGGGCCTCGTCGGTCTCCTTGGCCGCCGTCTGGGCGGCTTCCTTGGCCAGCTTCGCGGCCATCACCGCACGCTCGGAGGCTTCCTTCGCGGCGTCGGTCTCCCGCTTGGCGAGCTTGCCGGCCTCCTTGGCGCGCTCGGCCAGCTGGGCGACCGTGGAGCGCTCCTCGTCCCGGGCGCGGGCCACGTTCTGCCCGACCTCCAGGAACTCCCGGATGTCGTCGATGGAGCCCGCGAGGGCGACCTTGGCGGCCTCCTTCGTCGCGGGGCCGCCGGCGCTCATGATCTGCATGAGCCGTACCCGGTCGTCGGCCTCCCGGGCCGGGTACTGGCCCTCGTCGAGGAACCTGCGGATGTCCTCCGGCGTGCCCTTGAGCGCGGCCTTGCCGGCTTCCTGGACGCCGCTGCCGCCCGCGGTGACGATCTGCATGACCCGGACCCGCTGGTCCTGCTCCATCGGAGCCTGCCAGCCGCTCCTCAGGAACGTCCGCAGCTCCTCCCGGGAGCCGGCGAGGGCCTGCTTCGCGGCCTCGCGCACCCCACGGCCGCCCAGGGTGAACACCTGGACCGTGGCCACGCGGTCGTCGTGCAGTTCGGCGAGTTCCTTCTCGCTGTCGAGGAAGCGGCTGACATCCGCGTCACTTCCCAACAGGGCCGCTTCCGCGGCGGCCTTGACGCCGGGGCCGCCGGTCTTCCACAGGTCGACTATTCGGCCGCGTTCGGTCGCCGGGACGGGGTTGACGATGCTGACGTCGTCCGCCGCGTCGGCCGTTGCGGGGCTCGTGCCGAGCAATCCCGCGACAAGGGCCAGGGACACCACTGTCAGGCACGCACCGCGCATGCCGGTATTCGTCTGCCTTCTCGCTCTCGCGGAGTAGACACTTCTCTTCACCGAGTCGGCCCTTCCAACGTGCTTGGAGATGCCATGTATTGGCTGGCTGAGCATAAGCGCTGGTGAGGGACCGTCAACTCGCTTTATATGGAAGGCGAAATTCCGTCCGGGGAAAGGGACTTGATTATGCGTCGGGGCAGCCGGGTGATACGTTGCGACCGGGCCCTTTATTCGATGCTTATGCGCGGCGACGAGGCCGCGCGGCGATTAGGTGACTGCTGAAATAGCCGTCATTCGAAAAGGCGTGTCCGGGTAATGGGTGGGCGCCCTTCGTGCGTCCGCCGCCATCCGGCCCCCTTCTCGTCCGCGGCGAGATGTGACGCGAAGGCGTCATATGCCCTCTTCGTCCCCACTTGCCAGTAGCTTGGTGGCGGCGTCGGAGACGAAGGGGCACGGCATGGACCGCACGCGGTGGGCAGCGCTGCTGGCCCACCCGGCGCGGGTGCTGGTCGGTGCCTTCGTCGTGGTCATCGTGATCGGGGCCGGGCTGCTCATGCTGCCCGTGTCGGCGGAGAGCGGACGGGCCACGAGCGCGCTGACGGCCTTGTTCACCGCGACCGGCGCGATGTCCGGAGGGCTGTCCGTCGTCGACACCGGCCGGCACTGGAGCACGTTCGGCGAGGTCGTGGTGCTGAGCCTGATCCAGCTCGGCGGCTTCGGCATCATGACCCTCGCCTCCCTCCTCGGACTGCTGGTCTCCGGCAGACTCCGGCTGGGCCTCCAGCTGACCGCCCAGGCCGAGACGCAGAGCCTCGGCATCGGGGACGTCCGCAAGGTCCTGCGCGGGGTGGCCGTCATCACCGCGGCCGTGGAGATCACGATCGGCGTCTGGCTGACGCTGCGCTTCCACTTCGGCCGTGGGCAGCCCATCGGGGAAGCGGCGTACCAGGGGCTGTTCCACGCGGTGTCGGCGTTCAACAACGCCGGATTCGGGCTGCGCCCCGACAATCTCGTCGGCCATGCCCAGGACATCTGGGTCATGCTGCCGATCGCCCTGGCCTGCGTCCTCGGCAGCATCGGCTTCCCGGTGCTCCTCGAACTGCTGCGCAGCAGCCGCTCGGGCGCCTTTCTCCGGTCCGCCCGCCGCTGGTCGCTGCACACGCGGCTCACCCTCCTCACCACCGCCGCCCTGCTCGCCGCCGGAGGCGCCTTCACCCTGCTCCTGGAGTGGGGCAACCCCGGCACCCTCGGGCCCCTGTCCTGGCCCGACAAGCTCACAGGCGGCTTCTTCAACGCCGTCACCGCCCGCACGGCGGGCTTCAACAGCGTCGACGTCGGGGAGATGGAGCCCGCGACCCTGCTCGGCACCACCGTGCTGATGTTCATCGGCGGCGGCAGCGCGAGTACCGCGGGCGGAATCAAGGTCACCACCTTCGCCGTGCTGGCCGCGGCGATCCTCGCCGAGGCGCGCGGCGACACCGCGGTGGAGGTGATGGGCCGCCGGGTCGCGCCCTCGGTCCTGCGCGAGGCGCTGACCGTCGCGCTGCTGGGCGTGGGCGCGGTCATGCTCGCCACCATCGTCCTCCTGACCATCGGCGACGAACCGCTGGAAGCCGTCCTCTTCGAGGCCACCTCGGCGTTCGGCACCTGTGGGCTGAGCACGGGCATCACCGGCGACCTGCCCGCGGCCGGGCAGCTGATCCTGATCGCGCTGATGTTCCTCGGCCGGCTCGGCCCGATCACCCTCGCCTCCGCGCTCGCGCTGCGCGTGCGCGGCCGCCGTTACCAGCTGCCCGAGGAGCGACCCGTCATTGGCTAGTCACATGGACCGACTCCGCCGCGGCCCGCGCCGCATCCGCCGTACGTCCCGCCGGGGCGCCGCCGTCGGCCCCGGCGCCGACGACCTGCGGGTCGCGGTCATCGGGCTGGGACGCTTCGGGATCTCGCTCGGCACCGAACTCGTGCGCCGCGGCTGGGACGTCCTGGGCGTGGACAGCGACGCCGCCCTGGTGCAGCGGTTGCGCGACGAGCTGACGCACGCGGCCGCGGCGGACTGCACCGACCCCGAGGCCCTGGCGCAGCTCGGGGTGGCGGAGTTCCCGAGGGCCGTGGTGGGCATCGGCGACGATCTGGAGGCGAGCATCCTGGTCACCTCCAACCTCACCGACGCGGGCGTCCCGCGCATCTGGGCCAAGGCGGTCAGCCGTCAGCACGCCAGGATCCTGGAGCGGGTCGGCGCCCACCACGTGGTGCTGCCCGAGCAGGACATGGGGGAGCGGGTGGCGCATCTCGTCACCGGGCGGATGCTGGACTTCATCGAGTTCGACGACGACTACGCCCTGGCCAAGACCGTCGCACCCGCGTGCGCCACCGGGCGGCCGCTCGGTGAACTCAAGGTCCGTTCCACGTACGGGATCACGGTGGTCGGCATCAAGCGCGCCGGGGAGGACTTCACGTACGCCACCGCCGAGACGGTCGTACGGCCCGGGGACATCATCATCGCCACCGGGCGGACCCAGGCCGTGGAGACCTTCGCCGAAATGATGTGAGGCTCCTCGTAGGCAAGGCCCGTCCGGCGGATCCACGACCGCGGGCCGTGTCGTGCGCACTGCCGCCGTGCGGCGGTGTCCTCGACGCCGGACGGGCCGGAACGGGCTGAGGCCGGCCGAGATCAAGCCCGTCCGGCGCTTGAGGACGAGCCCGTGGGGCGTTCGCCGACGTCGGCGGCCGGCGCCTCCCCGAACCGTGCCAGCGCCAGCGCGCCCAGCACCGCCAGGACGAAACCCGCCACCGCCAGCGGGGCCATCCCCGGCCGGGTGCGGTCGCCGAGCCAGATCACGCCGACCAGCGCCGGGCCGAGCGTCTCCCCGATGACCATGCCGGCGGTGGCCGCCGTCACCGAGCCGCGCTGCAGCGCGGACGTCAGCAGCAGGAAGGCCGCGCCGCCGCCGAGGAGTACGGCATAGGCGGCAGGATTGGTGACCAGTGCGCCCGGTGAGACGTCGTCGACCAGGCGGACCGCCACCTCCACCACCCCGAAGCCGATGCCCGCGCCCAGGCCGAGGGCCGCCGCCCGGGCCCGGCCGGGGAGCTGCCCGGCCAGCGCGCCCAGGCCCAGCACCCCGGCCGCGACGCACAGGGTCCCCAGGCGCAGGGCCAGGGAGCCCGTCTCGTCCCCCTCCGCACCGGAGGACAGGCCCAGCATCGCGAGGCCCCCGCACACCACGCCCACCGCCGCCCACTCCACCCCGCTGAGCCGCACCCGCAGCACCCGGGAGGCCACCACCGCCGTCACCGCGAGGCTCGCGGCGAGCGCGGCGCCGACGGCGTAGATGGGCAGGGACCGCAGGGCGACCAGCTCCAGCGCGAAGCCGAGGCCGTCGAGGGCCAGGCCCACCAGATAGCGCCACTGGCGCAGCACGCGCATCAGCAGCACCGTGTCCACGCCCGAGCCGCTGCCGGGCGCGGTGGCCCGGGCCGCGACGGCCTGGAGGACGGACGCGGTGCCGAAGCAGACCGCCGAACCGAGTGCGCAGATCATCCCCAAAAGCACATACCGACTGTAGAACGCCCTGAGTTCCGATGCCGGGACGCGCCCCTTAGGGTGAACGGACTTCAATCGGTCCGAGTTGACGGGGGTCAGCCACATGGCAGCGAAGGCACGACGACGACTTCGGTCCAGTACGGTCGTATTGGGCGGAATGGGAGTGCTCGCCACCGCCCTGACGTCCTGCGGTTCCGAACCCGACAAGCGCTGTGTCGACCCGAACAGCTACGACGTCTCGCGCGGCTACAAGGTCGTCGACTCCAAGGCCTGCGGCAAGGGCGGCGGCAGCAGCAGCGGCGGAAGCGGCGGCAGCTCCTCCTCCGGACGCTGGTACTACGACGGCAACAAGTCCGGCGGCTTCTCCGACCGCGGCACGTTCAGCAAGAGCCAGGCCGTCGACCGCGGCGGCTTCGGCTGCTCCGGCTCCGGCTCGGGCGGTGGCTGAGCGAGCATGCGCCGCCATCGCACAGAGCCCCGGCCCGGCTGGCAGACCACCGTCGAGGAGCAGGGGCTCGTCTATCCCCTGACCCGCTACCCGGACGGCTCGCTGCGGCCCTACTGGGACGAGAGCGCGTACTACTCCTTCGCGCTGGAGGAGATAGAGGAGCTCGAGAAGGTCGTCGAGGAACTGCACGGCATGTGCCTCGCGGCCGCCGCGCACATCGTGGACACCGGCCGCTTCGCCGACCTCGGCATCACCGACCCGCGTCTCGCCGGCCTGATCGCCGAGTCCTGGCGGCGGCGCGCGGAACTGCCCTCCCTCTACGGCCGGTTCGACCTGCGCTACGACGGCGACGGCCCGGCCAAGATGCTGGAGTACAACGCCGACACCCCCACCTCGCTCGTGGAGGCCGCGAGCCCGCAGTGGTTCTGGATGGAGGACCGCTTCCCCGACGCCGACCAGTGGAACTCACTCCACGAGCGGCTCGTCGACTCCTGGAAGCGGCAGGCCCCCCTGCTGCCGCCCGGCGCGCCGCTGTACTTCGCGCACTCGGCCGACGACGAGCTGGGCGAGGACCTGATGACGGTCGCCTACCTGCGCGAGACCGCCGAACAGGCGGGCCTCGACACCCGGGCCGTCTCGATGGAGGACATCGGCTGGGACCGGCTCTCCGGCCGCTTCGTCGACGAGCGGTACGGCTTCGTG
The DNA here is from genome assembly GCF_014203545.1 of Streptomyces netropsis. Classification (GTDB taxonomy): domain Bacteria; phylum Actinomycetota; class Actinomycetes; order Streptomycetales; family Streptomycetaceae; genus Streptomyces; species Streptomyces netropsis. The sequence continues at coordinate 749,962 of NZ_JACHJG010000003.1, read as the reverse complement.
CGGGCCTGCTTCAAGCTGTACCCGTGGGAGTGGCTGGCCACGGACCGTTTCGGCCCGCACGTCCTCGACACCCTCGACAACGGCGGCGGCACCGGCTCCACCCTGTGGATCGAGCCCGCCTGGAAGATGCTGCTGTCCAACAAGGCGCTGCTCGCGGTGTTGTGGGAGCTGTACCCCGGCCACCCGAACCTGCTGCCCGCCTACCTCGACGGCCCCCGCGAGCTGGCCCACGGCCGCGGCTACGTCGCCAAGCCGCTCCTCGGCCGCGAGGGCGCGGGCGTCACCGTCCACGAACCGGGCTCCGCCGCGCCCGTCCGCGACGAGGCCTGCTGCTACCAGGAGTTGGCGCCGCTGCCCGACTTCGACGGCAACCGCGTGGTGCTCGGCGCGTGGGTCGTCGAGGACGAGGCGGCGGGCCTCGGTATCCGGGAGTCGTCCGGCCTGGTCACGGACGGCTACGCGCGCTTCCTGCCCCACGTGATCCTCTGACCGCCCCCGGGCGTCAGAACAGCTGCTGCTGCCCAGGCGTCGGCGGCTCGTCCGGGTCGAAGAGCCGGGGGGCCGTCGACAGCAGGGGCGCGGACTTGCGCGACCCCGGGCAGGAGATGAGCTCGAACGAGGAACGGCGGCCCGGCGGATCGTGCCGCGCGAAGCGACCGCCGACGACGGCGATCTCGCGGGCACAGACGGGACACGTACGGCGGGGAGAGGACATGACACCAGTGTGACGCAGCGCGCCCCCACCCCCGCGGGCCGGCGGCCCCGCGCCACCCGCGCGGGGTGCGTCAGAACGACTCCGTCGGCACGTGGGTGCCCCATACCTCGCGGAGCGCGCCGCACACCTCGCCGATCGTCGCCCGTGCGCGCAGGGCCTCCTTCATCGGGTAGAGGACGTTGTCTGTGCCCTCCGCCGCCCGCTTCATGTCCGACAGCGCCGTCTCCACCGCCCGCCCGTCGCGCCGGTCGCGCAGCTCCGCCAGCCGTCGGGTCTGGCGGGCCTCGATCGCCGGGTCCACGCGGAGCGGCTCGTACGGGTCCTCCTCCGCGAGCTGGAAGCGGTTGACGCCCACGACCACCCGCTCGCCGCTGTCGGTCTCCCGGGCGATGCGGTAGGCGTTGCGCTCGATCTCGCCCTTCTGGAAGCCGTGCTCGATGGCGGCGACGGCGCCGCCGAGGTCCTCGACACGGGTCATCAGGTCGAGCGCGGCCCGCTCGACGTCGTCCGTCAGCGATTCGACCGCGTACGAGCCCGCGAAGGGGTCGACCGTCGCCGTGACGTCGGTCTCGTGGGCGAGGACCTGCTGGGTGCGCAGGGCGAGGCGGGCGGACTTGTCGGTGGGCAGGGCGATGGCCTCGTCGAAGGAGTTGGTGTGCAGCGACTGCGTGCCGCCCAGGACGGCGGCGAGGCCCTGGACGGCCACCCGCACCAGATTCACCTCGGGCTGCTGCGCCGTCAGTTGCACCCCCGCCGTCTGGGTGTGGAAGCGCAGCATCAGCGACTTGGGGTCGCGCGCGCCGAACTCCTCGCGCATCACCCGCGCCCAGATCCGCCGGGCCGCCCGGAACTTCGCGACCTCCTCCAGGAGCGTCGTCCGGGAGACGAAGAAGAAGCTCAGCCGCGGGCCGAAGTCGTCGACGTCCATGCCCGCCGCCACGGCCGTGCGGACGTACTCGATGCCGTCGGCCAGGGTGAAGGCGATCTCCTGCGCGGGCGAGGCGCCCGCCTCGGCCATGTGGTACCCGGAGATCGAGATCGTGTTCCACCGGGGGATCTCGGCACCGCAGTACCGGAAGATGTCCGCGGTCAGGCGCAGCGACGGCTTCGGCGGGAAGATGTACGTCCCGCGCGCGATGTACTCCTTCAGGACGTCGTTCTGGATGGTGCCGTTCAGCCGCCGGGCCGGGACGCCCTGTTCCTCGCCGACGAGCTGGTAGAGCAGCAGGAGCAGGGCCGCCGGGGCGTTGATGGTCATCGACGTGGAGACCTTGTCGAGCGGGATGCCGTCGAACAGCGTCCGCATGTCCTCCACGGAGTCGATCGCCACCCCGACCTTGCCGACCTCGCCGCTCGCGAGGGGGGCGTCCGAGTCGTGGCCCATCTGGGTGGGCAGGTCGAAGGCGACCGACAGGCCCGTCGTGCCGTGGTCGATGAGCTGCCGGTAGCGGGCGTTGGACTCGGCGGCCGTGCCGAAGCCCGCGTACTGCCGCATGGTCCAGGGGCGGCCGGTGTACATCGTCGGGTAGACGCCGCGGGTGTAGGGGAACGCGCCGGGCTCGCCCAGCTTCTCGGCGGGGTCCCAGCCGTCGAGCGCCCCGGGCCCGTAGACCGGCTCGACGGGCAGTCCGGACTCGGTCGTCCGCGTGCCGTCCGACTCGCGTGCCATGCGTTCACGCCTCCCGCCGCCGTCACCGGCAACCACCAGAGCCTGTGCAACGGACTGTAGCGGCGGGGGAGCGGGCCGGGGCGGGGGCGCGCACGGGCACCCCGAGCGGGGGGAGGAAGGGGGGCGCGGGCAGAGCCGGGGGAAAGAGCTCCGCCCGCGCCGGGTGCGCAGAGCCGGCTGTTGGGGGAACTCCAGCTCATGCGCGGCCGATGACCAGTCGGCCCATTTCCTTCAGCGTCACCGGGTCGAAAAACGTCACACCGAACGTCACACCGTCGGAAGAATCCGGCGGAATGCCGTGGGGGACGGAGTGCGTCAGCGGGCCAGGACGTCGAACAGCGGCGTCGCCGGGGTGGGTGCCGGGAGCGCCGGCGGCAGGGGGACCGGGAGCGTCGGCGGCCGGGTGTGCGAGCCGCTGCGCGAGTGCGGTACGGGCCGTGAGCTGCGGCGGACGTCGTCCCAGTCGGGGACGGCGCCGCCCTTGAGGATCCGCTCGCAGAGGGCGCGCAGCTGCGCCGCGCCGCCCTGGGCGCGCTCCAGGGTGCGGACCTCGTCCTCGTCGACGCGCTGACGGGCCAGCAACAGACGGCACACCCGGGCGTACGCCTTGGGGTCCTGCTTGGCGCCGCCGTCCTTGTCGGTGCCGGTGCGGTCGCCGCCCTGGCCGGAGGTGGCCGAGGGGCTCTCGCCGGGGCCGTCGTCCTTGCCGTCCCGCCCGGTGGCCGAGCCGGGGCCCGGCGTCGCGGAGCCGGACGCCGAGGGTCTCTCGCTCGGCCGCCGGGTGCCGGTGGCGCCGGGCGAGGGCGTGCCGCCGTGGTCCCCGAGGCCGGGGGACAGGGTCCGCGTGTCACGGTCCTCGGCCGCCGACACGCTGGTGGCGGGCGCCGGTGCGCTGCCCGTGCTCCCGAAGGGACCCGGCAGCACGCCCGTTCCGGCGGCGACCGCGACCCCGCCGAGCGCGCACCCGGCCAGGGCCAGGGCCAGCGCGCCCTTGACGGGGCGGCGCAGGAACGAGCGGTTGCGGGCAGGGGTGGTGAGCCGCACGACGGGCTCGTCGGCAGCCACGGACGCACCGGAGGCACCGCCGCGCACCGAGCGCAGGGACGCCCGTGCGCCCGGGGCGCCTTCGGCCCGGGCCGCGCGGAAGGCGGCGAGCGCCGCTTCCTCGCCGGGCATCGGCAGGTCGGCCCCGGCTCCCGGCAGCGCCGGGGCGCGCAGGTCGGCGAGGCTCGCGGCCAGCCGCTCGGCGGCGGGCCGGGTCTCTTCGTCCAGAGCTGCGGAGTCGACCGTTCCGCCGCGCAGCAACCGCTCCACGGCGTCGTCATCCAGCCAGTCGTACCGGTGGTCGTCCGCCATCACATGTCCTTCTGCGTCCGCGGCCGCAATTGCGTCACACCCGCAGAACCGTTGGCTCCGGGGGGCGACTGCCGCTGTCCGGGGATCTGGTCGGCCGACTGCTGGCCGGTTCCGGCCGTGACCAGCTCGGCCAGCCGCCGCAGGCCCCGGTGCGCGGCGGTGCGCACCGCGCCGGGGCGCTTGCCGAGCACGCCCGCGGCGCTCTTCGCGTCGAGTCCGACGACGACGCGCAGCACGACGGCCTCGGCCTGGTCCTGCGGGAGCTGGGCGATCAGGGCGAGGGTACGGCCGGTGCCGAGGGACTCCAGGGCCTCGCCCGCGGTGTCCGCGTCGGCGGGGCGGCTCGCGAGCTCGCTCTCGTCGCCGCCGACGGCCGGGCGCCGCCCGCGCATCCGGATGTGGTCCAGCGCGCGGTTGCGGGCGATCCGGGCCGCCCAGCCGCGGAAGCGGTCGGCGTCCCCGGAGAACCGGGCGAGGTCCCGGGCTATCTGCAACCACGCCTCGGACGCCACGTCCTCGGCGTCCGCGTCACCGACGAGCGATCGCACGTATCCGAGCAGCCTGGGGTGCACGGACCGGTAGACGGTACGGAAAGCCGTCTCGTCCCCGTTCTGCGCCGCACACACCGCGACGGTCAGCTCAGCGTCGTCCCCCTGCACGCCCTCATCCTGCCCCACTGACGAAAACCGAACTTCAGTAGCCCGCCGGACCGCTGCCGAAAGGATTCTGCGCAGGGCCGCCGGGGCCGTACGGGGAACCGGGCTGCGGACCGGGCTGTGCGGGCGGGTATCCGGGGAAACCGGCCTGGGGATGTCCGGGCTGCGCGAAACCGGCCTGCGGGTATCCCGGCTGCGGGTAGCCGGGCTGGGGGAACCCGGCCTGCGGGCCCGCCATCGCGCGCTGCTCCTGCATCTTCGTCAGCTGCCCCACGAGGAGCGCCGCGAGTACCGCGGCGACGAGGAACAGCAGCCGGGAGAAGACGGTGAAGGAGACGCCCGTCATCAGGGTGTGGATGTCGTCCTCGACCGCGGAGGCGTCGTAGCCCCGGGCCCGGATCTTCACGTCGGCGCCCGAGTAGGTGGCCGACCCGACGAGGCTGAACGCCATGCCCGTGACCCACAGGGTCCACCAGGAGTTGAGCAGCCCCTTGCGGACGTTGTGCGGGCCCGCCGGGGAGCTCGCCCGGTAGATGTCGTTGGCGATCTGCTTGGGGAACCAGAGGTTGACGACCGGCGTGAACCACGCGCCCGCCGCCCAGCCGGCGCCGAAGCGGTGCGTGCCCGGTGCGAAGTACTCCGCGTTGAGCCGCGCCCGCCGGAACCAGATCACCCAGAGCACCGCCGTGGCGGCGATCAGCAGCAGGTACAGGAAGTCCACCCCGACGGCGAAGGCCTCCGCGTCGTCGACCTCGCGCGCGGCCGACAGCGACAGGCCCGAGTCGAGGAAGTCCTGCAACGCCGCCCGGTGCCTGCCGCGCGCGCCGATGACCAGCAGCAGCATCGGCACGTTCACCCACAGCAGCACGGTCAGCGCGATGCGCACCCCGCGGCGCAGGTCCACGCCACCGACGGGCAGCGCCCCGGCGTACGGGTACGGCGGGGCCGGCACGCCCATCGGCGGCGCCTGCTGGTACGAGCCGCACGCCGCGCAGCGGCCGTCCGGACCGACGGCGACAGCGCGGCAGTGACCGCACGGATACATCTTCTTCAGCCCCCAGGGGATGTGGCCGTAACCCCGGCCACCGGGAAAAGGCAGTGACGATCGCGCCCACCAGGGGCGGAAGAGGGCACGTTACGGGCTCGGGCCCGGCCGCGTCCACACCGCCCCCCGCCACCCGGGCACAACGGATTCCGATCGCGGGTGTGACGCAATCGCGGGTCTTGGCGCTGTAGGAAGTGCGGGCCACTCCATGGTTCGCACCGGACGGCGGCCGGGGCCTCTCCTGTGGGGGGTGGCGGCCCCGGCCGTCCTCCGTCCGGAGCCGCCCCCGGCTATTCGGCCGCTTCGTCGGCGACGTCCTTGACGGTGATCGTCAGGTCGTTGGTCACCGTGAAGTACGGGCGCAGCCGCACCTCCCCACGGGTCGCCGCCGGGAAGGTGTCGATGCCCTTGCGGTCCGCGAAGTCCCCGCCGATCCGGCCGACGCGCACCAGTGCGGCCCCCGCCGCCGGGCGCACCCACAGGTCCCACAGATCCTGCTCGTCACCGCGCCGCGTCTCCATCGGCCCGTACGGCAGGCAGCCCGTGCCGCCCGCGAGCGGCGCGCGCACGTCACCCACCGAACCGTCGCCGCCGCGCAGCCGGGCGACCAGCTCGGCGCCCTCGCCGAACGCCGTGCCGTGGGCGGCGAGGGTGAGCGTGACGCCGTCCGCGCCGACCCGCACCTCGGTGACCTCGGCGTGCTCGGCGCGCAGCCAGGTGCGCACGGCGAGGAAGCCGTCGCTCGTCCCGTAGGGGACCCGGGCGGCGACGCCGTCCGCCGTCGCCGCGAGGGGCAGGGTCAGCAGCGCCTTCTGCTCGACGAGCCCGGCGGCCAGCCGGCGCCGGGACTTGTCGCCGGAGCGCTCGACGTAGCTGTCCCAGCGGCCCTCGGGCAGGGCCGCGTGCTCGAAGCGGGCCTCCGCCCAGCCGCCCGGCTCCCGGCGGCCCGTCAGCTTGGCGCGCACGCTCTCCTTGCCCTTGGTGCCGCGGTGACGGAGCAGGAGATGGGTGTCGGCGTCGGTGAGCTGCTCGGCGCGCAGCCGCACGGTCAGGGTGCCGTCGGCCTCGACGGCACAGCGGGCCACGGGGTGGGCGATCTCGGTCTGCGGGGCGGGGGCCGGGGCGCCCTTGGCGCGGCCGCCGCCGAAGAGACCGCGCAGCAGCCCCTTCTTCTTCTCGGCCGTCGATCCCGGGCGGAGCTCCTCGAAGAGTTCCTCGTAGCGCTGGGCGATCCGCGCGGGCTCGTAGCGGTGGGCGGTCTCGCGCGCGGCGGCGCCCAGGCGGCGGCGCTGCTCGGCGTCGCCGGTGAGCTTCAGCAGGGCGTCGGCGTAGGCGTCGACGGCATCGGAGTCGTCGAGCGGGACGAGCACGCCGTCGGTGCCGTCGGTGAGGATCTCGCGCGGGCCGTAGGGGCAGTCGGTGGCGATGACGGGCAGGCCCGCGTGCATGGCCTCGACGATGGTCATGCCGAAGGACTCGGCGTCGGAGGCGACGGCGGCGACGGAACCCTTGGACCACTCGGTCTCGATGGGCGAGCGGGCGCCCATGAGCGTGATCCGCTCGTACAGGCCCAGCTCCTCGATCTGCTTGCGCAGCTTGGCCTTGGCGGGGCCGCGGCCGTAGATCCGCAGATTCCACTCGGGGCGCTCGGCGGCGACCTTGGCGAACGCGGCGATGAGCCGGTCGTAGCGCTTGACGGCCACGAGGCGGCCGGCCGAGACGATCGTGTTCGAGTCGCCGGTGGAGGGCTCGGCGGCCGGGGCCGGCACGGCGTTGGGGATGGAGAGGATCTTCGCGTGGGTGTCGGGGAGGGCGTCCCGGTAGTGCCCGGCGTCGGCCTCGGAGACGGTGGCGAAGGCGTCCAGCGCGGCGATCGCCGGGTCCATCACGGCGTGCAGCTCGGGGACGTGCGCCTCGTGGGTCAGGTGCTCCTGGCCGAGGCGCAGATAGCGGTCGCTGCCGTACTTCGCGAGGTAGCCGATGAGCTTGGGCCGGGTGGCGATGACGACGTCGGCGTCGGTGGCGGCGAGGTGGGCGGCGACGCGGTCGTCGGTGAGGGCGGTCGAGGCCATCCGGCCGTTGTCGATGCGCTCGTCACGGAAGATCTCGCTCGGCAGCTGGTTCCGCGGGGCCGCGTACTCGTCGCCCTCGGTGCCCTCGCGCAGATCCACGAGGGGGGTCAGGCGCACCCGTGGGTCGATGGTCAGCTCTGGGTCGTCCACGGGGCGGTTGACGCTGACGATCCGCACCTCGTGCCGGTCCGCGAGGGCGGCTGCGAGGTTGACGGTCGAGCGGATCGTGCCGCCGATCCCGTACGCGTTGTGAAGCAGGAATTCGATCTTCATCGGGCCCTCGTTCAGATGCGCGGGCGCGCGTGCGCGCACTCCGCCGTGGAGAGTACGCGGGCATCCCGAATCTGTCCTTCCGTATCCGCGTGACGAGGGGACGGCCCACGTGGTTCACCCCCGGAGGCTAAGCCCCCGGCGCCCGGACACGCCCGGCGAGTGCCGAGAAGTCCCTCCACGGCAGGGTCGGCGGGCGCGGATCCCACAGCCGCTGGGCGAGCGCGGCCAGCGGCAGCCGGATGCCGTTCGCCACCTGCTGCGGGGTCTGCGCGCCCGCCCGGTCGCACCAGACGGCGAGCCGGCCGCCGAGGATCCGCGAGGGCCCGGCGAGGTTCGCCGGGACCGCGGCCCGGCCGCGCAGCACCGCCGGGGACCACTGCTCGTAGATCCGCTCACCGGTGGGGTAGCGGAACTCGTTGGGCTCGCCGAGGACGTAATAGAGGTACTCGTCGTTGAGATTGACCACCGGGCGTCCCTCGTTCAGGTACTCCACCGGCTCGCGGGCCCCCAGCTCCTTGCCGGTCCAGTACTCGACCTCGATGTCCTTGTCGGCGGTGACCACGCCGCCGCGGAAGAAGCCGTCGTTCCAGGCCTTGGCCTTCTTGCCGAGGGTGCGCAGCACGGCGGCCCGGTCGTTCAGCCAGCCCGCGGCCAGGTCCTGGACGCGGGCCTGGGGGCCGTACTTCGCCCGCGCCTGCTCGGCCAGGCGGGGGTAGGAGGCCTGCGGGTCCTTCGCGAACAGCGCGCGGTACTCGTCGGCTCCCAGGTGCCAGTACGGGCCGGGGAAGAGCGGGGCGTACTCGCGCAGCAGGTCGTCCACGATGCGCGCGGCCTGGGGGTCGGTGACGTCGACCGCGCCCTCGGCGGGGGTCCCGGCCCGGTTGCGCAGCTCCAGGGCGGGATGGGCGTCCGTCACCGCGCCGAGGTGGCCGGGGGAGTCCAGCTCGGGGACGACGGTGATGTGCAGCTCCCCGGCGAGCGCGACGATCCGGCGGACCTCGGCCTTGGTGAGGTGCTGCGCGGAGACGACCTCGGGGTGGGAGTCGCTCGCGATGCGGAAGCCCTGGTCGTCGGAGAAGTGCAGACCGAGCATGTTGAGCTTGAGGTCGGCCATCTCGCGCAGCCTGGCTTCGATCCACTCGGCGGGGAAGTGCTTGCGCGCGGTGTCGATGTTGAGGCCGCGCTGCGGCCGGTCGGGGCTGTCGCGCACGACGCCCTCGGGGACGCCGCCGCCGGAGCGCACGGCCTGGACGACGGTCCGGGTGCCGTAGAAGACGCCCGCCTGGGCCGCACCGGTGATCAGGACCTTGCGGTCACGGGTCGTCAGCTCGTACCCCTCGGAGCCGCCGCTCTGGCCCGGGCGCAGCGCCAGCTCGATGTCGCCCGGGCGGGCGGGGCCGCCGGAGGAGGCGAGATTGAGGTCCTGGGCGAGCCGGCGGCCCTCGTCGGCGAGCGGGCCGCCCGGGTCGGTGACGACCCGGGCGCCGGTCGTGGGCCGCCAGCCGGGGCCGCTCGCGGCGGTGAAGGACCGTACGGAGGGAATGGTGCGCGGCGGCCCGGCCGGGACGGCGGCGAAGGCCGGGGCGGAGGACGTCGCGGCGGCGGAGGTGCCGGGGGAGGTCGCCGCGCCGGACGGGGACCGGGAGTCGAGCCGGGTCGGGGTCGGGGCGTCGCCCGCGCCGCCGCCCCCCGGGCAGCCCATGAGGCTCATGGTGGCGACGAGCGAGAGGCTCGCCACGATTCCCCGGGCGATCGGCGTGCGGGTGATCGGAGCGCGGGTGATCCTGCCAGGTAGTCCCATGGAGCAAATCTCCTATTTGGTGCGACTCTGGGGCGAAGGTATTGCCCTTTGCCCCTCCCGGCGTCGACTACGCGCCCGAAACCCCTCTCGTCCGAATGAAATTCGCGCATCCGTCGGACAGTGGCTGAGATGCATCGTTACCGTGGCGTACACCTTGACGTCGTGACGTCTCGTGTCGGCGTCGATGACGTCTCAGCTTGGCTTCCCGGCCGCCGCTCCCGCCGCAGTTCGTCACTCCCGCCCCGTACTGCCCGGTCCTGCCTTTTTCTGCCGCTTTCTCGTTACTCCTCTTCTCCGTCCCTTTCCAGCCCTCTGCCGCTGTCCGTTTCCACCCGTGCCCCGTCCGTGCCCCGTCCGTCCCTCTTCGCCCGTCCCCCGAGGAGCCCACGCTGCACGACCTCGCCCCCTTCGACCGGCTCGACGGCCTCGACCGGCTCAACGCCGCGGACCCGGACGATGCCGAGGCCGCCCTCCTCGTCTGCTGCGGCAGCCGCCGCTGGGCCAGGCGGCTCGCGGCCCATCGCCCCTACCCCGCCCCGGACGCCCTGCTGGCCGCCGCCGACGCCGCGGGTCACGCCCTCGGCCGTGCCGACCTGTCCGAGGCGTTCGCCGCGGAGGCCGCCGGTGCGTTCACCCCCGCGCAGACCCGTGCCGTCGGCGCACTGCGGGCCGCGCACGCCGCGTACGAGCGGAGATTCGGCCATGTTTTCGTGATCTGTCTGGACGGCTGCCGCCCCGAGGAGGTCCTCGGCCGGCTCCTTTCGGCCCTCCGCGCCCGCCTCGCCGCCCCCCTCCACGAGGAGCACGCCACCGCCGCCGGGGAACTGCGCCGCATCGCCCGCGGCCGCCTCACCCGGCTGGCCCAGGGCACCCTCGCGCCCCGCGGCGGGGGACCTGCGTGGGGCGTACGGGAGTGCCAGGGGAGCCGTCAGTGACGTTTTGGTCGCGAGATCGGACTCGTATGAGCGGCAGGCCGAAGTCGCACCTATCCTGACAAAAGCCCCATCCGTATCGGACACGCTGGGACGGACCGGACGCCTTGCCGAGGCTGCGGCCCCCCGATAGCTAGGCCGTACGTGCCTGTTTGATCACACCTGACATACCCCGCGAGACCGAACCGACAAGGCGTCGCTACGATGGCCAGGGCCGGTGGACCGTACCCGGCCGGGCCCGCTGACAGTGAAGCCGGCAGGCCCCAATCCCCGCTCCCGGAGGGTTTTCCGTGCCGGCTGGAACGCTGTACCGCGGCCGGGAAGGCATGTGGTCCTGGGTGGCTCATCGAGTCACCGGCGTCCTCATTTTCTTCTTCCTGTTCGTGCACGTCCTCGACACCGCGCTCGTCCGTGTCTCTCCCGAGGCATACGACGACGTCGTCGCGACGTACAAGACACCGATCGTCGCCGTGATGGAATACGGCCTCGTCGCCGCCATCCTCTTCCACGCGCTCAACGGCCTCCGCGTCGTCGCCGTGGACTTCTGGTCCAAGGGCCCGAAGTACCAGAAGCAGATGCTCTGGACCGTCATGAGCATCTGGATCGTGCTGATGGCCGGGGCTATCTACCCCGTCCTCGGGCACGCCGCACGCGAACTGTTCGGGAGCTGACGTCTGATGTCCGCTGACACCTCTTCCGCGGTCGATCCCGTCGAGGGCGTGAGCCTGTACGACGTGGACAATCCGGCGCCGGTCATCGAGCCGCCCCGCAAGCGCACCAAGAAGACGCCGAAGTCGACCCGCACCAACTTCGAGCTCTACGGCTGGCTGTTCATGCGGCTGTCCGGCGTCGTGCTCGTCGTCCTCGTGCTGGGCCACCTGCTGATCCAGCTCGTCCTCGACGGCGGCGTCAGCAAGGTCGGCTTCGCCTTCGTGGCCGGCCGCTGGGCCTCGCCGTTCTGGCAGGGCTGGGACCTGCTCATGCTGTGGCTGGCCATGCTGCACGGCGCCAACGGCCTGCGCACGGTCATCAACGACTACGCGGAGCGGCCCAAGACCCGCTTCTGGCTGAAGAACCTGCTGTACGCGGCCACGGTGTTCACCGTCCTGCTGGGCACGCTGGTGATCTTCACCTTCGACCCGAACATCCGCTAGAGCCCGGGGCTGACGCGACCATGAAGATCCACAAGTACGACACCGTCATCGTCGGCGCCGGTGGCGCCGGCATGCGCGCGGCCATCGAGTCGACCAAGCGCAGCCGCACCGCGGTCCTGACGAAGCTCTACCCGACCCGCTCCCACACGGGTGCCGCGCAGGGCGGCATGGCCGCCGCGCTGGCCAACGTGGAAGAGGACAACTGGGAGTGGCACACCTTCGACACGATCAAGGGCGGCGACTACCTGGTCGACCAGGACGCCGCCGAGATCCTGGCGAAGGAGGCCATCGACGCGGTCCTCGACCTGGAGAAGATGGGCCTGCCGTTCAACCGCACCCCGGACGGCACCATCGACCAGCGCCGCTTCGGCGGTCACAGCCGTAACCACGGCGAGGCCCCGGTCCGCCGGTCCTGCTACGCCGCGGACCGCACCGGCCACATGATCCTCCAGACGCTGTACCAGAACTGCGTCAAGGAGGGCGTGGAGTTCTTCAACGAGTTCTACGTCCTGGACCAGCTCATCACCGAGGTCGACGGCGTCAAGAAGTCGGCCGGCGTGGTGGCCTACGAGCTCGCCACCGGCGAGATCCACGTCTTCCAGGCGAAGGCCGTCATCTACGCCTCCGGCGGCACCGGCAAGTTCTTCAAGGTGACCTCCAACGCCCACACCCTGACCGGTGACGGCCAGGCCGCGTGCTACCGCCGTGGTCTGCCGCTGGAGGACATGGAGTTCTTCCAGTTCCACCCGACGGGCATCTGGCGCATGGGCATCCTGCTGACGGAGGGCGCCCGTGGTGAGGGCGGCATCCTCCGCAACAAGGACGGCGAGCGCTTCATGGAGAAGTACGCGCCGGTCATGAAGGACCTCGCGTCCCGTGACGTCGTCTCGCGCTCCATCTACACGGAGATCCGCGAAGGCCGTGGCTGCGGTCCCGAGGGCGACCACGTCTACCTCGACCTCACCCACCTGCCGCCGGAGCAGCTCGACGCCAAGCTCCCGGACATCACCGAGTTCGCGCGCACGTACCTCGGCATCGAGCCCTACACGGACCCGATCCCGATCCAGCCCACCGCGCACTACGCCATGGGCGGCATCCCGACCAACGTCGCGGGTGAGGTGCTGGCCGACAACGACACCGTCGTCCCCGGCCTGTACGCCGCCGGCGAGGTCGCCTGCGTGTCCGTGCACGGTGCCAACCGCCTCGGCACCAACTCGCTGCTGGACATCAACGTCTTCGGCAAGCGGGCGGGCATCGCGGCGGCCGAGTACTCCGCGAAGGCCGACTACGTCGAGCTGCCGGAGAACCCGGCGCAGCTCGTCGCGGACCAGGTCGAGCGGCTGCGCAACTCCACCGGCAACGAGCGGGTCGCCGTGCTCCGCAAGGAGCTGCAGGAGACCATGGACGCCAACGTGATGGTGTTCCGCACCGAGCAGACGATCAAGACGGCCGTCGAGAAGATCGCCGAGCTGCGCGAGCGCTACCTGAACGTTTCCGTCCAGGACAAGGGCAAGCGGTTCAACACCGACCTGCTGGAGGCCATCGAGCTGGGCAACCTGCTCGACCTGGCCGAGGTCATGGCCGTGTCCGCACTGGCGCGCAAGGAGTCCCGCGGCGGTCACTACCGCGAGGACTACCCCAACCGCGACGACGTCAACTTCATGCGGCACACCATGGCGTACCGCGAGGTCGACGCGGACGGCACGGACTCGATCCGCCTCGACTACAAGCCGGTCGTCCAGACCCGCTACCAGCCGATGGAGCGTAAGTACTGATGAGCACCACGACGCTCGAGAAGAGCGCTGCCTCGGCCGAGTCCGAGGCCCCCGCGCACCTGATCACGGTCACCTTCCGGGTCCGCCGGTTCAACCCGGAGATCTCCGACCAGGCGACCTGGCAGGACTTCCAGCTGGAGATCGACCCCAAGGAGCGGGTCCTCGACGGCCTCCACAAGATCAAGTGGGACCACGACGGCACGCTGACCTTCCGTCGCTCCTGCGCGCACGGCATCTGCGGCTCCGACGCGATGCGGATCAACGGCAAGAACCGCCTGGCGTGCAAGACGCTGATCAAGGACCTCAACCCGTCCAAGCCGATCACGGTCGAGCCCATCAAGGGCCTCACGGTCCTGAAGGACCTCGTGGTCGACATGGAGCCGTTCTTCCAGGCGTACCGCGACGTCATGCCGTTCCTCATCACCAAGGGGAACGAGCCGACGCGTGAGCGCCTGCAGACGGCGGAGGACCGCGAGCGGTTCGACGACACCACCAAGTGCATCCTGTGCGCCGCGTGCACGTCGTCCTGCCCGGTGTTCTGGAACGACGGCCAGTACTTCGGCCCGGCGGCCATCGTCAACGCCCACCGCTTCATCTTCGACTCGCGTGACGAGGCCGGCGAGCAGCGGCTGGAGATCCTGAACGACAAGGACGGCGTCTGGCGCTGCCGCACGACGTTCAACTGCACGGACGCCTGCCCGCGTGGCATCGAGGTCACGAAGGCGATCCAGGAAGTCAAGCGCGCGCTGATCACGCGCCGGTTCTGACTTCCGGTCGGGTCTGTACGCCCGAGGGCCCCGCTTTCGTCGATACGACGGGGGCGGGGCCCTCGGGCGTTCCCGGACGGGCTGGAAATCCAGCCCGTCCGGCGTTTGAGGGCCGGGGTCCGGGGCGGAGCCCCGGTTACGCAGGCCGCATGGCCGACGTCACCCCGCGCAGGGCCTCGCGCTTGCGCGCCAGCTCGGCCATCTGCTCCTCCACCCGCGACATCTGCTCGTCCACGACCTGGACGGAGTGCTCGCAGGCGAGCAGCCCCGGCCCGCCCTGGGCGCAAGGCAGCAGGTCCCGGATGGCCTCGGTCGTCAGACCGCCGGTGAGGAGCTCACGGATGCGCGTCACGCGCTCGACCGCGTCGGCCCCGTAGCGCCGGTAGTCGTTGGAGTCCCGCTCGGAGACGAGCAGGCCCTGCCCCTCGTAGTAGCGCAGCAGCCGGGGGCTCACCCCGGTACGCCGTGACAGTTCACCGATCCGCATTTCGCGACTTCCCCCACCTGGCTTGACCTTGACACTGATGTCATACGGCAATCTCCTGCCCATGACACAGATTCCCGCGTCCCTCGCCACCACCGTCCACGGCTCCGGTCCCGGCATCCTGCTCGCGCACGGTGCGGGCGGCAGCATCGAGGGCAACTACCTGCCGATTATCCCGGCCCTCGCCGAGCGCCACACCGTGGTGGCCCCCGACTACCCCGGCTCCGGCGGCACGCCCCGCGCGAGCGAGCCGCTGACCCTCGACGGCCTCGCCGACGCCGTGGTCGCCTCCGCCACCGAGGCGGGCCTGGAGACGTTCACCCTGGTCGGCTACTCGCTGGGCACGATGGTGTCCGTACGGGCGGCCGCCCGGTACCCGGAGCGGGTGCGCGGACTGGTGCTGACGGCCGGTCTGGCCAAGGCCGACAACCGGCTGCTCGCCTCCCTGGACATCTGGCGGAAGCTGCTGGCCGACGGGGACCGGGAGACGTTCGCGCGCTTCGTCGCCCTCAGCGGCTTCGGCGAGCCGTTCTTCAACGCCGTGCCCACCGAGCAGCTCGGCTCCTTCTACGAGCAGCTCGCCGCGGGCATCCCGGACGGTGCCGCCGACCAGGCGGCCGTCGTACAGACCGCGGACACCACGGGTGACCTGGCCGGGATCTCCGTACCCACCCTGGTCATCGCCACCACCCTGGACACCCTGGCCTCGCCCGCGGGCTCCCGCGTGCTCGCGGACCGGATCCCCGGCGCCGAGTACGCCGAGCTCGAGGCCGGCCACGTCCCCATGGCCGAACGGCCCGAGGAGTGGCAGAAGCTGATCACGAGCTTCCTGGACAAGCACGGTCTGTAGCAGGCGCACTGACCACCGGTCAGATGCGGCCCAGCTGCCACAGTCGCCACGTTCCCGTGCCGTCCGAGAGGTACTGCGTGCCGGAGACGGCGGAGCCGCTGAGGGCGTAGTCCTTCTTCTGCCACAGCGGCAGGAGGGGCACGTCCTCGGCGACGATCTTCTGGATGTCCCGGAAGGTGCCGGCGACCCGGCCGCGCTGTTCGTTCCGCTGGCTCGCCTCGATCAGCCGGTCGACGCGGGGGCTGGAATAGCCCGAGTGCAGGGCGTTGCCCGCACCGACCAGGGGGCTGGTGAAGGTGTCCGGGTCGGGGAAGTCGGCGACCCAGCTGACGCAGTACGCGTCGTACGCCCCACGGGCATAGCCCTTCTGGAACTCCGTCCAGCCCACGCGCCGGGTGGTCACCTCGAACAGCCCGCTCGCCTCCAGCTGCTTCTTGAGCAGCGCCGCCTCCTGGTCCGTGGCGGCGCCCTGCGAATAGGCGAGGGTGAAGCGGACCGGCAGCTGGATCCCGGCCTCCCGCAGCAACTGCCGGGCCTTGGCCGGGTCAGGCCTGGGGTAGCGGTCGTAGAAGGACGTGGTGTGGCCGGTGAGGCCCGTCGGGACGAGGGAGTACAGCGGCTCGACCGTCCGGCGGTGGACGTCACGGGCGAGGGTCTCGCGGTTGACGACCGAGGCGACGGCCCGGCGCACCGCGACGTCCTTCACGGGCGAGCCGTCCCGCAGGTTGAAGACCAGGTTGCGGGTGCTGGCCGCCGCGGTCTCCATGACCTTCACGTCCGAGTCGGCGGGGGAGAGCGCCGCGATGTCCGTCGGCGGCATCGAGCGGGCGGCGACGTCGATGGACCGCCGCTGCCACGCCTGGCTCATCCGCTCCGCATCGGCGAAGTAGCGCACGACCACCGGGGAGCCCTTGCGTTTCATGCCGCCCCGGTACTGCTCGGCGGGGGTCAGCTCGGCGCTCGCGCCCGGCCGGTACTTCTTCAGGACGTACGGGCCCGAGCCGTCCACCTCGTCGCCCGTGCGGAGCCGGTCCGCGGGGTAGCGGGTGCTGTCGACGATCGCCCCGCCGCCGGTGGCTATCTTGAACGGGAAGGTGGCGTCCGGCACCTTCAGCCGGAAGGTCACCTTGTCGTCGCCCGAGGTCTCGACCGACCGGAGGGTCTCCAGCAGCGACCGGGGACCCTGATCCGACTTGATGCGCAGGATGCGGTCGAAGGAGAACTTCACGTCCTTCGCCGTCAGCCCCCGCCCGTTCGAGAACTTCAGCCCGGGCCGCAGCACGCACTCGTACGTGCGTAACTGGTCCTGGAAGCCGCAGCGCTCCGCCGCGTCCGGCACCGGGGTGCTGGAGCCCGCGGCGAAGGTCAACAGTGACTGATACACGTTGCTGTACAGCGCCCAGGAGCCCGCGTCGTACGCTCCCGCCGGGTCGAGCGAGCTGACCGTGTCGGTCGTGCCGACCGAGATCGGCTCCTGTTTCTTCGTCTCGGGCGATAAGAGCGAGCAGCCTCCGACCCCGACCGCCAGCAGTAAAACGCCCACCGCACTTGTTGTAGCCGCCCGAACCCGGACCCCGCGCACCCCGTGCCCCCTCCGCCCAGTGATGCGCATCACCTAAACACACGAACGGACGTACGTCCCGGGAATCGGCCAAGTGATCGTCAAGTGCTCCCGGGCGGTCGGCTATGAGCTGCGCCGCAACGCCCTGACGCCACGCAACCCGATGACCCCGACAGCCGTCCCCAGAAGAAACGAGGTGATCGCGAGCAGCAGATGGACCCAGAAGTACGCGGTCGGATCGCCTGCGTCGTCAAAGGCGAGCCCGCTGCCGTCCTTCCAGAGGTTCTTGACGAAAGTGATCCAGATGAACCAGCTCCACACCCCGAAGGCGAGCAGGAACCAGGCCACGGGGCGAGAGAGGGTGAAACCCGCGCGCGGGGAGTCCTCGGAAGAGTTCGGCATGGGTTTCAGTATGCGTTCGGACCGGCGCACTGGTCCTATCGGGTCCACGCCGGGGGCACACGCCGGTGAGGCGCCCTCCTCCGGGTACGGACCTGGAGGTACGTTCACGAACGTGCCGACGACGACATCACACTCCCCGCGGTGCGCCGCGCCGCGCCGCCGCGCCGCCGCTCTGGCCGCAGCCCTGTTGATCCCCGCCCTGACCGCCACCCCGGCCCTGGCCGACGAGAAGAAGGACGACAAGGGCAGGCCGCCCGCCCAGCCGCCCGCCCGGATGTCGACCGTCGGCGGTGAGCTGCTGGGCAAGCCCGGCACCCAGGTGCGGCTGGGCCCCGGTGCGCCTTCCCTGCCCAAGGAGCTCACCGGCCGCTCGTGGCTGGTCGCGGACGCCGAGTCCGGCGAGGTGCTCGCCGCGCACAACGCCCACTGGGAGCTGCCCCCCGCCTCGACCCTGAAGATGCTCTTCGCGGACACCGTGCTGCCGAAGTTCCCCAAGAACCGGCAGTACAAGGTCAAGCCCAGCGATCTGGCGGGCATGGGCGAGGGCAGCAGCCTGGTCGGGGTCAAGGAGGACCAGACCTACTCCGTCCGCGATCTGTGGCTCGGCGTCTTCCTGCGCTCGGGCAACGACGCGGTGCGCGTGCTGGCCTCGATGAACGGCGGCATCCCACAGACCGTCAAGGACATGCAGGCGCACGCCGAGGCGCTCCAGGCGAAGGACACCCACGTCGTCAGCCCGGACGGCTACGACGCGGAGGGCCAGGTCTCCAGCGCGTACGACCTGACGCTCTTCGCCCGCTCCGGCCTCCAGAAGGCGGACTTCCGCGAGTACTGCTCCACGGCGTACGCGAAGTTCCCGGGCGAGATGAAGAAGGACGGCAAGCGGGACACGTTCGACATCATGAACACCAACCGGCTGCTGACCGGTGCGAGCGGGGTGACCGCGTACAAGGGCATGGCGGGCGTCAAGAACGGCAGCACCACCAACGCCGGCAACACCTTCACCGGCGTCGCCCAGCACGACGGCCGCAAGCTGCTGGTCACCGTCATGAACCCGGAGAACCGGGAGGCCAACGAGGTCTACAAGGAGACCGCGCGCCTGCTGGACTGGGGCTTCGAGGCGGCCGGGCACGTCAAGCCGGTCGGCCATCTGGTGCCGCCGCCGGGCGTGGCCGACAAGACCGGCCGGAGCAGTGTCCCCGGCACGGCCGACAGCTCCCAGGCGTCGGTCGCCGGATCGGGCGGCGGGATGTGGACGGCGGTCGGGATCACGCTGGCTTCGCTGGCGGCGGTGGCGGTGGCGGGGTTCGCCGTGCACCGTCGCTGGCCCCTGCCGGACCGGAGCCGACGCCAGGGCTGACCTCCCCGGCGGACCGGCCGGGGCCGGCGGGGGAGACCTCCTCGGCCCCGTCCTCCGCCGCGGGGACCTCGCCGTGCGGCGTGGCCGTCCAGGCGGCGCAGAAGAGCGTCAGCCGGGCCGTGAAGTTGATCCACAGCAGCAGCGCGACCGGGGTGCCGAACGCCCCGTACATGCTCTTCGCGGCCACTCCCTGGAGATAGCCGCTCAACAGCAGCTTGAGCAGCTCGAAGCCGACCGCGCCGAGCAGCGCGGCGATGACGAGCCGGCGCCGTTCGGGCAGGACGCCGGGCAGCCGCGACAGGACGTAGAGCATCATCACGAAGTCGGCGAGCACGGCGGCGCCGAAGCCCGCCGCCGTCAGCAGCGGCGCGCCGGCCCCGCCGTCGGCGAGCCCGGTCTTCTCGACGACCCAGCCCACCGCCGCCGAGGCGAACGCCGAGCAGCCGGCCGACACCAGCGCCACCCCGCCGAGGCCGATGAGCACGGCCGCGTCCTTGAGCTTGAGCAGGAAGGGGTTGCCGGGGGCCTCCTCCAGCTCCCACACGGCGCGCAGGCACTCGCGCAGCGTCCCGATCCAGTTGACGCCGGTGACCAGCAGCAGGGCACCGGCGACGAGCCCGACCGTGCCCGCGTTGTCGACGAGGGTGCTGAGGTCGAGCTGGCCGGCGATGCCGGGCACCTGCTCGGCGGCCTTGTCCTCCAGCGTCCGCAGCTGCGCGTCGTCGAGGACGGCCGCGCCGATCGCCGCGCCGACGGTGATCAGGGGGAACAGCGCGAGGAAGCTGGTGTAGGTGATCGCGCCGGCGAGCCGTGCCCACTTCGCCCGGTCGAGGGTCTCGTAGGAGCGCCACACATGGGTGCGCATCAGCCGGACGATCAGGGGTCCGATCCACGGCAGCCGGGTCAACCAGTCCATGGGCGACACCTAACCACTTCAGGGCCGGACACCCTGTCCCCCGAAAGCGTGAGCGGGCAGCGTCGGGAGGGTGTGACGGCGGAGCGGGGCGCGGGGGAGGGGCGGGAAGAAGCGCGGGCCGGGGCCCCGGCGCCCGCGTCAGCGGGAGGTCGCGGGAGGGCGCACTACACCCTGATGAGGTACGCCGGGCGCCATGGACGCAGCGTCCTGCTCACCCTGCCCGAAAGGGTATTCACGCTCCAGCCGCCAGACGCCGTCCGCGCCCTGTTCGTAGAGCGCGAAGCCGCCCACCGTCCAGGCGGCCTCGAAGTCCGCCAGCTCCTCGAACGCCCGGTCCATCGCCTCCTCGGCGATGCCGTGCGCGATGGTGACGTGCGGGTGGTACGGGAACTGCAGCTCGCGGGCGACGGGGCCGGAGGTGTCCCGGATCCGCTTCTGCAGCCAGGCGCAGGCGGAGGAGCCCTCGACCACGTTGACGAAGACGACGGGCGACAGGGGGCGGAACGTACCCGTCCCGGACAGCCGCATCGGGAAGGACCGGCCCGCGGCCGCGACCTCGGCCAGATGGGCCTCGATCGTGGGCAGGCAGGAGCCGTCGACCTCGGTCGGCGGGAGCAGGGTGACGTGCGTGGGGATGCCGTGTGCGTGCGGGTCGCCGAAGCCCTCGCGCCGCTTCTGGAGGAAGCTGCCGTACGGCTCCGGGACCGCGATCGAAACGCCGAGCGTTACGGTCCCCATTGCGTTCTCCCTCCTGTGCAGCCTGTACGTCCCCGTGGCCAGTGTGGCCGCTGAGCCACACCTGTCGCCAGGTCCCTCGGTCCTTCGCGCGCGGGACCCAGGGCCCCGCGCGCTCCGTGACCGTCCCGTCACCGGTGGTGCGGGCCGGTCCTCACCGGCCCGGTGACCGGTGCTTCAGTGCTTGGCGGGCAGGAAACCCACCATGTCGTAGGCCCGGGCCAGGGTCTCGCCCGCCACCGCGCGGGCCTTCTCGGCGCCCTTGGCCAGGACAGAGTCCAGCGTCTCGGGGTCGTCGAGATATTCCTGGGTGCGGGCCCGGAACGGGGTGACCCACTCCACCATGGCCTCGGCCAGATCCGTCTTCAGCGCACCGTAACCCTTGCCCTCGTACTTCTGCTCCAATTCCGCTACACCCGTTCCGGTGAGCGTGGAGTAGATCGTGAGCAGGTTGCTGATGCCCGGCTTGTTCTGGGCGTCGAAGCGGATCACGGTGTCGGTGTCGGTGACCGCGCTCTTGATCTTCTTGGCGGAGACCTTGGGCTCGTCGAGCAGGTTGATCAGGCCCTTGGTGCTCGACGCCGACTTGCTCATCTTCGACGTCGGGTCCTGCAGGTCGTAGATCTTCGCGGTCTCGCGGACGATGTGCGCCGACGGCATCGTGAACGTCTCGCCGAACCGGGTGTTGAAGCGCTCGGCCAGGTCGCGGGTCAGCTCGACGTGCTGACGCTGGTCCTCGCCCACCGGCACGGAGTCGGCCTGGTAGAGCAGGATGTCGGCGACCTGGAGCACGGGGTAGGTGAACAGGCCGACGGTGGTGCGGTCGGCGCCCTGCTTCGCGGACTTGTCCTTGAACTGCGTCATGCGCGAGGCCTCGCCGAAGCCGGTGAGGCAGTTCATCACCCAGGCGAGCTGGGCGTGCTCGGGCACGTGGCTCTGGACGAAGAGGGTGCAGCGGTCCGGGTCGAGGCCGGCGGCCAGCAGCTGGGCGGCGGCGACGCGGGTGTTGGCCCGCAGCTCCTTCGGGTCCTGCGGCACGGTGATCGCGTGCAGGTCGACGACCATGTAGAAGGCATCGTGGGTCTCTTGCAGCGCCACGTACTGCCGGACGGCACCGAGGTAGTTCCCGAGGTGGAACGAGCCTGCGGTGGGCTGGATACCGGAGAGAGCGCGCGGACGATCAAGGGCCATGCACACATTCTCTCAGGTGCGGAACCGGACTCGGTCCGGCGGTACGGGTGGGGGTGTAGAAAGTGAAGAGCAGCATGCCCCGACACCGAACGGAGCACACGTTGACCTTCACGCAAGACAGCATCGCGGCCGCCGAGGAACACAGCGCCCACAACTACCATCCGCTGCCGGTCGTCGTGGCGACCGCCGAGGGTGCGTGGATGACCGACGTCGAGGGGCGTCGCTATCTGGACATGCTCGCCGGCTACTCGGCGCTCAACTTCGGCCATGGCAACCGCCGGCTGATCGACGCGGCGAAGGCACAACTGGAACGGGTGACACTCACTTCGCGCGCCTTCCACCACGACCGGTTCGCCGAATTCTGCACCGAGCTGGCCGCGCTGTGCGGCAAGGACATGGTGCTGCCCATGAACACCGGGGCGGAGGCGGTCGAGACGGCCGTGAAGACCGCCCGTAAGTGGGGCTACCGCGTCAAGGGCGTGCCGGACGGCCGGGCGAAGATCGTCGTGGCCGACAACAACTTCCACGGCCGCACGACGACGATCGTCAGCTTCTCCACCGACCCCGAGGCCCGCGCGGACTACGGCCCGTACACCCCGGGCTTCGAGATCGTCCCGTACGGCGATCTGGCGGCGCTGGAGGCCGCGGTGGACGAGAACACCGTCGCCGTGCTGCTGGAGCCGATCCAGGGCGAGGCCGGGGTGCTCGTGCCGCCGGCCGGCTATCTCGCGGGCGTACGACGGCTGACCGCCGAGCGGAACGTGCTGTTCATGGCCGACGAGATCCAGTCGGGGCTGGGGCGCACGGGGAAGACCTTCGCGTGCGAGCACGAGGACGTGGTGCCCGACGTCTACATCCTGGGCAAGGCGCTCGGCGGCGGTGTGGTGCCGGTCTCCGCCGTGGTGGCCTCCCGGGAGATCCTCGGCGTCTACCGCCCGGGCGAGCACGGTTCGACCTTCGGCGGAAACCCGCTGGCGTGCGCCGTGGCCCTGGAGGTCGTGGCGATCCTCAAGTCCGGCGAGTTCCAGCAGCGCGCGACCGAGCTGGGCGAGCACCTCCACCACGAACTGGGCCTGTTGGTGGGCGGCGGCGCGGTCGAGGCGGTCCGCGGCCGCGGCCTGTGGGCGGGCGTCGACATCGCCCCCTCCCACGGCACGGGCCGGCGGATCTCGGAGCGGCTGATGGACCGTGGCGTGCTGGTCAAGGACACCCACGGCTCGACGATCCGGATCGCACCGCCGCTGATGATCAGCAAGGAGGACCTGGACTGGGGGCTGGACCAGCTCAGGGCGGTACTGGAGGGGTGAGGGGGCGGGGGTGAGCGTGGCGGCCCGCCCCCTTCCTCGTGCGTCTCCCCGCTCTGCGTCAGCGTTCTACGTCAGCGCTCTACGTCAGCGCTCTACGTCAGCGTCGCCCATTGCGAGACCGGCCGGTCGCCGCTGACGAGGGTGTCGGCGTGTCCCACGCCGTGGTCGATCTCGATGATCCGGTAGTGGTCGCCGCTGAACGCCCAGTAGCGGCTCTTGTCGTCCACGCCCTGGTGATCGGGGACCGGCAGGAAGGCGTCCACGTGGGTCCAGCCCTCGAACGCCGCCCACTGGCCGACCGGCCGGTCGGGGGTGATGATGGTGTTCGCGTGCGCGGGGCCGTCCTCGACCTCGATGAGCCGGTAGCGGTCGCCGCAGAACACCCAGTAGCGGCTGGTGCCGTTGACGCGCTGGTGACCGGGCACGGGCAGGACGGCGTCCAGGAACGAGAACCCGTCGAGGGCCGACCAGTCACGGATCGGGCGGTCCTCGCCGAGTGCCCGGTTGGCGTGGGCGGGACCGTCCTCGATGGCGATCTTCCGGTAGCGGTCGCCGGAGAAGACCCAGAACTCGCTCGTGGGTTCCGTGCCCTCCCCGCCGTCCAGCGGCCCGATCCGCTGTCGGTCGGGGACCGGCCAGATGGTGTCGAGGGCGAGCAGCCCGTCGAGCGCCGGGCACGTCGAGATCGGCCGGTCGCGGGTGACGACGGTGGTGGTGCGGTCGGGGGCGTCGGAGATCTCGATGAGCCGGTAGCGGTCGCCTTTGAACGCCCAGAAGCGGCTCCTGCCGTCGACGCGCTGCTGGTCGGGAACGGGCAGGACGGCGTGCACGACGGCGGCGCGCGAGGCGGGCCGTGCGGCTGGTGGTGCGGCTGGTGGTGCGGTCGGCTGCGCGACGGGCTGCGGGGCCGGCTGTGCGACGGGTTGTGGGGCTGGTGGCGCGATGGGCTGCGGGGCCGGCTGTGCGACGGGTTGTGGGGCCGGTGGCGCGATGGGCTGTGCGACCGGCTGTGCGACGGGCCGGGTGATCGTGGTCGTCGTGTCCGCCGGGCTGAGGTCGAACAGGCTCCGGACGCCGAAGTACGTGTCGTAGCGGTCGCTCGTCTCGTGGGCCAGCCACTCGCGGACGCTGCCGTCGCCGATCCACCGGGCGACGGCCCCGCCGGGGGCGATCACCTCGATCCCCGTCAGGCAGAGGTTGTCCGGGCCGTTCTTCATCAGCTCGATGCCCGTCGGCGTGCCGAGGTCCTGCTCGAGGACGATGTCGAAGGCGGGGCTGGTGCCGCGCTGGAACGTGCCGAGCATGGTCCACACCGTCGAGCAGCCGTCCCGGAAGACCAGGCGCGCCTGCACCTTCTCGTCGGTGCCCGCCTCGTTGATGTCGGCGACGGCGATCCTGACCTTGTACATCAACACTGCGATCAGCCCCTTCTTTCGCTCGCTCCTGTTGAGAGAAGGGCGCCAGGGATCGGGCGAAATGAAGGGCTGGGCACGCGGCCGGACAGGATTCTTTACATAAAATCAACCCGAACGGGCGCATAAGGAGTGCCGGGGCGGTGCCTCGGGCTCTCAGGCGTCGTAGTCCCTGTCGAAGATCTCGCGGGCCCTCTGGTCCTGCTCGTCGGCCTCCAGTTTGGCCTTGCGGGCGCGTTCCTCGGCCTGTTCCTTGGTCCCGGAGGCCTTGGATTTGGCATCGTCGGCCTTCTGCCGCGCCTTGCCCCGCGCTTTGTCTTCACTACCCATGCTTGATCACTCCCAAGGGGTGACGCGGATCGGGTCTCGCGGAAAGGCTGACACAGCCGGTCAGGGGCCGCATCTCGCGCCTTCGGGGTGATGGCAGGATCGGGGAATGACGACGATCCACGGCGACCTGCTCGCGGCGAAGACCCTGGTGTACGACCCGAGCGGATTCAGCTGCTCGGATCCGGTGCCCGAGGCGGAGAGCGCCGAGTACGCGGCACACGAATTCACCCTGGACGGCCGGTCGGTCAGATTCCGGGTGGCGAAGACGACCCCCACGAAGGTCGGCCAATTCGTCACGGTGTGGAAGCGATCCGCGGGCGGCCCGATCCAGCCCTTCGACGCGGCGGACCCGGTCGACCTCTTCGTCGTCAGCGCCCGGGACGGCGACCGTTTCGGACAGTTCGTCTTTCCACGGGAGGTGCTGCGCGAGCGCGGCATCGTATCGACGGAGGGTGCCGGCGGGAAGCGGGCGTTCCGCGTCTACCCGCCGTGGGTCACGACGACCAATCGCCAGGCGGGCAGCACGCAGAAGTGGCAGACGGAATACTTCCTGCCCGTTCCCGGGGACGGCTCCGTCGACCGGGACCGCGCCCGGGCGCTCTATCACCCGTGAGTCAGGAGTTGTGTCCGCAGTTGTGAGATCAGGTCGTCGTCGACGCCCAGTCGCTCGGTGGCGTATCCGTGCACGGACCCGTACTCGGCGGCCAGATCGGCCAGGAACAACCGCATGACCTCCTCCGGCGCCCGCCCGTATCCCGGCCAGACGAGCTCCCGCGTGGGATGCGCGGCCCGCCAGTCGGCGACCAGCCGCTCGGTGGCCAGTTCGGTGAGCGCGAAGTCCGCGAGAACGTCCTCCTCGGCCACGCCCAGAAGGGAAAGCACCAGAGAGGCGAGGAGACCGGTGCGGTCCTTGCCCGACTGGCAGTGGAAGACGAGCGGCTCGCTGCCGGACGCGATGACGCCGAGAGCCTGCCGGAGCTCCTCGGCCCCGTCGAGGGCGACCTCGGCATAACGGTCGGCGAGATAGCGCCAGGGATCGAGGGCGGGGTCGATCGCCGCCTGGTCGTAGGGCCGGTGCTCGACGCTCAGGTTGTGATAGGCGAGTTGGCTGTGCTCGGGCACGCGGCCACTCCTCGCTATCTCCCAGGGATAGCGCAGATCGATGACCGTGCGCACGCCGAGCGCGAGGAAGCGCTCCCAGTCCTCACCCTGAAGCTTGTGGAGCGAGTCGGACCGATAGAGCCGCCCCCACCGCAGGGTGCGGCCGTCGTCGGTGCGGTAGCCGCCCAAGTCACGGAAGTTGTGCAGTCGTTCGAACTCTATGTGTCGGATCATGGTCGCCACGATATGGCTCCGCCGGGCTTGCGTGTGGGGGGTCTGGGGAGCGGAGCTGTCGGCATCGACGCTCCGGCGGTGCCGTTACGTTCCGGGGGCCTGGTGAGACTTTCACTTACGCGGACACTTACGGTGATACGGACGTAATCAGGCTTCCCGTTTGGAGTGCTGGGGCAGCATCGCCAGAAAGGTGGATCCTTGCTGTGTATGACAGCTCAAGTACTTCCCTCCGGGAGCCGTAGCACTCGATCCACTGCAAGACCATGGGTGATGATTGCCTTCCAGTCCTGCTTTCATCGGCAAGGATGAACGGATCGCCAGGACGCGCCATGCCAGAAATGCAGCGCACGATGCACTCCGCTGATTCGGGGCCCGTGCTACGAACTTCTGCCACCTGGAGTACGGTCTCGTCAGCCATGTCGGTAAGCCTCCGCAACGAATCTGGATATTTGCTCGGGTGAAAGCTTGGGAAGTGCTTCCAGGACGCCGGTGAGGTCGCCTAGGCCGATCCTCCTCGGGACGTAAATGTCCATCCCTTTCAGGATATCCCTGGCAGTGTTGGCTGGTATTTGGAAAGCGGCTCTTTCCGCTAGGTCCGTGGCTTTCAAACCGACGGCGACCTCGGCCTCTGCTGCAATGTAACCGTCGAAGGTGGCCACACCTTCCAGGGAGCTGCGAGGTATTCCCATCACCACGCTGGGGGCAAAGTTCTCGGCCTGGGTGGCAAACGCAGTCGCCACCCCTGGGTCGGTTGATGTGGGTGTGATCTCGTGCCGTTGAGAGCCGGGGCTCCCCTGGTGCCCTGGGGTGGTACCCCGAAAAAGATGCTCTCCGCAATCCGGCGCCAGCCCCAGTGGATCCGCCCACGTATGCGGATTGTGGACGTACGTCGACGGGTTCGGTGACGGCGTCAGGCCCAGCGGGTCCGGGGACGTGTAGCGGGCCGTTTCCGGGTCGTAGTGGCGGTGGAAATTGTAGTGGAGGCCCGTTTCCGGGTCGAAGTATTGGCCCGGGAAACGCAGGGGCGTGTAGGCCGTGCTGTCCGCCGCCCATGTCGTCGTGCCCCAGAGTGTCGCGCGGGTTCGCCACGCGATCGTGCCGGATTCGTCGACGAGTTCGCTGGGCGTGCCGACCAAGTCGGTGACGATGGCGAAGAAGCGGCTGTCGATCTCCGTCTGGGACGCGTCCGAAGCCGTTATTCGTTCCGTCTGGGAGACCGGGCGCAGGCCGTCGTGATCCCACGTGAGCGTGACCGGGTGCGGCAGGCCGGCCGCCGTCGTGGTCTGTTCGACGAGCGTCGGGCCGTCCCAGGTGAAGTCCACCTGCTCGGCGACGTCCCCGGCGGCCGTCAGGCGCTGTTTGGCGATGCGGCGGCCCAGCGGGTCGTACAGGTAGTGCCAGCGTGTGCCGTCCGGGGTCAGGACGGAGGCGAGGCGGTCCTCCGCGTCCCACTCGTAGTGCCATGTGTCCGGCTTGCGGGAAAGGCGGGGCTTCTGGCGCAGGACGACACGGCCCAGGTCGTCGTGTTCGTAGCGGACGCGCCCCGCGTGGTTGATGCGGGTGCCGGTGTACGAACGGGAGCCGAGGGCCTCCGGGCCCGCGTGTTCGGCAGGCCAGGCGGCCTCGGTCTGGTTGCCCGCCTCGTCGTAGGCGTAGCGCTCGGACCAGCCGGGTGCCGATACGGCGGTGACGCGCCCGACCGCGTCCACGTCGAAGGTGTGGAGGCCGGAAAGGTGGTCGTCCACGGCCGTGAGGTTGCCGTCGCGGCGGTAGGTGTAGGCGCGGGACTGGACGGTTCCCGCCCCCTCGCCCGTCAGCGTCTGCGAGGTGAGGCGGCCCGTCGCGTCCCAGCCGTGCGACAGGGTGAGCGCCTCGCCGAAGTGGCGGGCGATCTCGCGGCCCGCCGCGTCGTGCTCCATGGTGAAGGCGTGGCCGGAAGCGGTGAGCGAGGTGCGGCGGCCCGCGGCGTCGTACGTCCAGGTACTGACGGCACCCATGGGGGTGACGCGGCGCGTGCGGCGGCCCAGTGCGTCGTGGGCGAAGACGGTCGTACGGCCGTTGGACGTCTCGGACTTGATCCGGCCCAGGCGGTCGCGGCTGTACAGCAGTGTCGCGTCCGGCCCCGATGCCTCCAGCAGCCTGCCCGCCGTGTCGTGGGCATACGTCGTGACCTTGCCGTCCGCGTCCTTCGCGACCACTCGCCCGAGCTCGTCGTGCTCGTACGCGATGGTCCGGCCCGACGCGTCGGTCCGGGCGGTGAGCTGACCCGCGTCGTCGTGCGTGTAGGTGAGCGTGCGTCCGTCGAAGTCGGTCTCGGCGGCGAGGCGGCCCGCCGGGTCGTACGTGTAACTCCAGTTCAGGCCCTGCGGGTTCGTGACGCCCACCAGTTGCAGCCGGGTGTCGTGGGTGAACTCGTGGCGTACCCCGTCGGGGCCCGTCCGGGCGCTGAGCAGGTCGAAGTGGGTGTACTCGGAACGGGTGACGCCGCCGAGGGCGTCGGTGTGCGTGGTGCAGTTGCCCTCGCCGTCGTACGTCCATGACTGCTCCGCCCCGTCGGGAGCGACGTGGCGGACCAGCTTGCCCTCCACCGACCACGACAGCCTCGTCGTCGCCCCGAGCGGATCGACGACCGTGGTGACACGGCCGAAGGCGTCACGGAGGTACGTGGTCACTCCGCCCAAGGGGTCGGTCGTCTCGACGGGGAGCCCCGCCCGGTCGCACCGCACGCGGGTGGTGTCGCCCAGGGCGTCCGTGACCGAGGCCGGATGGCCGAGCGCGTCGTAGGCGTAGTGGGTGGTGGCGCCCGAGGGGTCGGTCACCGAGGTCCGGCGGCCGGCGTCGTCGAAGGTCTGCCGCCAGGTCGTGCCGTCCGCGTGGGTCACCGTCTCCGGCCGGCTCAGCGCGTTGTACGCGGTCGTCGCCTCGCGCCCGTCGGGGCGGACCACCGCGATCAGCCGCCCGTCCTCGTCGTGGCGGAATCGCGTGGTGCGGCCGAGCGGGTCGGTGCGTGACAGGAGGCGGTCGTAGCGGTCCCACCGGTAGCGGGTGGTCGAACCGGTCGGGTCGGTCTCGGCGAGGAGCTGGTGGGCCGCGTTGAAGGTGAGACGGCTGGTGTGGCCCAGCGAGTTCGTCACCCTGGTGGTCCGGAGCCCGCTCACCGGGTCGCGTTGTCCGTACTCCACCGTGCTGCGCATGTGGCCCGCGACGCCGGACTGGTGGACGCACCGGTCCTCGTCGTCGTAGGCGTAGTCGTAGCGGCTGTCGTTGCGGTCGGTCCACGAGATGACCCGGCCGCGCTCGTCGTACGCGAACCGCAGTGGCAGGGCGGAGGAGTTGAACACCTCGGTCAGGTCGCCGTCGGTGTAGCCGTAGCGGACGATCTCCGTGTCGGTGCCGCCCGGCCCCGCGCCGACGAGGTGCAGGGCGGTGACGCGACCGGCGTCGGTGGAGAGGCGGACGCGGTACCCGCCGTCGTGGGCGAGGGCCGTGGGAGTGCCGTCGGGGTCGTACTCGAAGGTGATCCAGTGGCCGCCGCGGTCGGATATCTGGTCCAGAAGGGCCAGCTCGTCGCCGTGCGACGTGAAGTGCCAGGTGCGACCGCCGACCGGATCGGTGACGACGTACCCGCCGTCCGCCGCGTTCTCCAAGGGCCACCGCGGGCCCTCGACCGGCAGGGTCGGGACGCCGGGCGCCGGGTGCGGGTAGTCCAGCAGCAGGTCGTCCTCGTGGACGAAGACGACACCGGCCGCGTCGATCTCCAGCCGCTGGTCGGCCGTGCTGGACCAGGAGGGGCCGAACCATCGCCCCAGCCGGTACCCCGACTGGACCCGCCGACGGAACACCAGGGGCAGCGTGCCGGGCAGCGCGACGTCCGTCTGGGACAGGAACATCTTGCCGGTCGCCAGGTCCACCGGGTCGGTTTCGCAGGTGGACTTCGTGCCGTCCGTGCGCGCGGGTTCGCGGGTGTCCCGGCCGAGCTCCCTGCGGGCCAGGCTCTCCGCGCCCTCCTTGCCCGCCTCCCTGGCCCCGGCGGCGACGGCTCGCCGCCCCGCGGCGCCCGCAGCGCTCGTACCGCCGGTCGCGAGTGCCGAGCCCAGGTCGAAGCCGAGGCGTCCGCTCGCCTCCCTCGGGTCCTTGCCCCAGCCGTCGCCGAGCAGCACCTTCGGTGCCCGGTCCGGATGGTTCGCCAGTGAGGTCAGACCCGCCACGGATGTGTTGAGGTGGTCCAGATAGAGGGCGGGATGCGTCACGTTGTACGGGTCGAGGGGGAAGACGCTGCGGCCGAACTTCACCACGCCTGCGGCGCCCTTGGTCACACCTCCCAACACATGGAGGCCGGTGTCGGCGGACGCCGTGCGGAAGTCGGCGAAGTCGTCCGACACACGGTCGGTGAATTCCGGCTTCTCCGGGGCATGGGCCAGTGCGCCGCCGACCGTCGCCCGCGCCTTCTCGGCGGCGGAGTCGCGTTGCGAGCGGGCCCGGGCGAGGATCTCCCGCGCTTCCTTGATCTTGGCCGCGCCGGGGTCGCTGAACGCCCCGGGCGCGCCCGTCGGCTTGGCGCCGGGGTGTTTGCCCTCGCCCAGCCGGGCGTTGTAGGCGTCGACCGCGGCGTTGTAGGCGTGGACCTGCGCGTTGTGCGCGGCGACGGCCTTCTTGGTGGCCTCCTTGCCGGCCTTGTACGCGGCGATGGCTTCCTTCGCCTGGCCCTGGGCCCAGGTCACGGTCTCCGCGTAGGACTCCAGCGCCTTGTACGCCTCCTCGCACGCGTCGGCCGCCTTGAGCCACTGCTGGGGGTGCGTGGCGAACTTCTTGCGGAACGCCTCCGCCCCCTCCCCGCGCCAGTGGCCGGAGTCCAAGCCCTTCATCCCCTGACCGACGCGGTCGAACGCGGCGTGGAAATCCTTCAGGTGCAGTGCCGAGGCCCGGATCCTCCCCGGCGACCCGTGGACGAGCTCGTTGGCCTGCTCGGTCTGCCCGAGCTGCTGCTCGGCCACCTTGGCGCCCATCCGGGACGCGAGCAGGTCACCGGCGTCCTCGATCACGTCGGCCGCGTCGTGCAGGCCCATCCTGTCCAGGCCGGCGCCGAGCTGTTCGGTGCCCCAGTCGACGGCCTCGCCGGCCTTCTCCTTGCCCTTGTCGACCAGGTCGCCGGCCTTGTCGGCCGCCGCGTTGACGACGTCCTTGAACATGTCGTAGGTGCCCATCAGTGGTCACCCTGCCGCTGGTCGGCCGATCGCGGACCGTGCTGCCCGGCCTGCTCCAGCAACATCCGGAATCTTTCGTTCCGAGTGGCTTCCATGTCTTCGGCCACTCCGTCCCACGTCTCCTTGGCGTGGTCCCAGGACTTTTCGAACGACTTCCCGCTGTAGTCGACGTTCTCGAAGTTCCCGTTCGCCTTCACCTCGTCCCAGGACATGTTCTCGACCTGTTCGTCCGTGAGATTCGGGTTCGCGCCGAACGCGGCACCGGCCACCTTCATCGTTCCCTCGGCGTACTTGTCCTGCTCGTAGTACGTGCCGGCCGACAGCCCCACCCGCCGGGCGAACTCGTTCCCGTCGTGGACGAGGGTGCGCACTCCCCATTCCCACCGTGCGCAGAACTCCTTGAACTGCGCCGCGAGGCCCCCGTGTCCGAGCTCCAGGCCGGACAGGGCGATGTCCTCGAAGCCGCGGCCCGCGGCCGCCCCGCCCAAGGGGCTGAGTTCCCCCAGCTCGGAGAGCGCGTCGGTCAGACCCTTCGTGATCAGGGCCAGGTCGTGCGCGTGGGCCTTCAGATCCGGCTGGTCGCTCACTGCGCCCCCTCCTCGTACGCGTACAGGGCGCCGTCGACCGCGGCGGTGTCCGGCACGACCCCCATGAGCGGCGGGAACAGCATCGGGTGGACCCCTCCCGGGTCGAGGGCGACGCCCGCGGGTTCCCCCATGCCGGGAATCACGACGTCCAGCAGTCGCGCGCCGAGGACGGAGACGTAGTCCCACTGCCTCCCGGTGTGCCCGTCCCGCGTTCGGGCGAAGTCGGCCAGGGCGTCCTCGTCGGAGAAGGCGTGGATCCACCACACGCCCCCGTACGAGGTGGTCCACAGTCCGCCCCGGTCGTCGAGCGGGACCAGCACGGCGGAGCGGCGGAACCCGCCGAGCGCGGCCCCGAACGCGCGACGGGCTTCGCGGAACTCCGCCGCGTCCCCCTCGACGGCCCGCGTCCCCACCTGATCCCCCGTCATGGTCATGACCGCGATGCTCGCACGCGCCATTTCGCAGCCGCAACCGCGAAGATCACGTCACTGCTTCGGGCAGACCACGTCCCCCGCCGGGCGTCGGCCCGTGGTCAGGAAGTCGGTGACCGCGCGGTCGCCGCAGGCGTTGCCGTTTGCCAAGTAGGCGCCGTGGCCACCGGAGTCGACGGTGACGAGGCGGGCGCGGTCGCCGAGGGACCTGCGCATCTCGAGGGCGCCGCGGTGGGGGGTCGAGGGGTCGCGGAGGTTCTGGATCATGAGGATGTTCGAGGGGCCGCGCGGGGTGATGCGGACGGGTTTGTCGGTGGGGGCGGTCTTCCAGAAGGCGCAGGGCATGACGCCCACCGGCATGCCCGCCGTGAGGGGGTGGCGGGCGCGGTCGGCGGTGACGGCGCGGGCGTAGGAGCGGAGGTCGTGGGGCCAGCTCACGTCGTTGCAGAGGGTGCCGACGACGACCGCCGTCTCGCTCTGGCCCAGCGGGCCGCCGGGCAGGACGTCGCGGACCTTCAGGGGGCCGGTCGTGTCGCGGGCGGCCAGGATCAGTTCGGCGAGGGGCTCGAAGGAGTTCTTGGTGTACAGGCCCTGCTGAAGGGCCTGGCGCAGTCGGTTGCCGGTGAGGGGGAAGTGGGCCGGGTCGGCGAACTTCCTCGGCGCGGCGTCCAGTTTCGCCGCCAGTTCCAGGAACATCGGACGGACGTCCTCGGCGCGCTCGGCGAGGCGGTGCGCGCGGTCGCGGGAGGGGTCGGCCGCCCAGGCGGCGAAGTCGGGGAAGCTGTCGTCCGCGGCGGCGGACATGTTCGCCGACCAGCCGCGCTCGACCCGATTCGGGTCGGGGTCGCCGCTGCTGTCCAGCACCCAACGGTCCGTGCGGTGCGGGTACTTCTGCGCGTACACCGCCCCCACGTACGTGCCGTAGGAGACGCCCCACGCCGACAGCTTCTCCTCGCCGAGCGCCGTGCGGAGGCTCTCGATGTCGCGGACCTCGTTGGCGGTGGAGATGTTGCGCAGCATGGCACCGCCGTCGGTCTGGCAGGCGGTGGCGACGCGGCGGGCCCGGGCGATGTTGGCGGTGATGTCGCCGTCGGGGCCCGGCCAGGGGCGGAGGTGGGTGATCTCGCGGTCGTCGTCGGAGATGCCGCAGTCGGCTTGGGTGCTGCCGCCGACCCCGCGCGGGTCGAAGGCGACGATGTCGTACGCCCCGCCCGTCTGTTTCCGCAGCTCGGCGCCCTTGGTGGCCAGGCGGGCCACGCCCGAACCGCCGGGGCCGCCGGGGATGACGAGCAAGGTGCCGCGCTTGGCGGGGGAGTCGGCGCCGCGCAGCCGGGAGACGGCGAGATCGACCCGCTGACCGCGCGGGTCGCGGTAGTCCATCGGTACGGAAAGGGTCGCGCACTCGGTGGCGCCGGCCGCGCTCGCGCACGGCTTCCAGGTGAGGGCGGCGGGTGGGGCGGGAGACGCCTGCGCCGGGACGGTGAGCGTCGCGGCGACCGCCGTCGCGGAGAGGGTGAGCAGGAGGGCCTTGCGGTGCGCCCGGTTCGAAAGTGCCATGAGGGAAGGGTGGTTGATGGGCGTCGTCCTGCCCATCCGGCCAGCCGTTCCCCCGAGGGTGGGGGTAGCCCCCGGCGCCCTCCGGTGCCCGCCGTCATCCGGCACCTCCACCACCTCCAGACGGATGTGCGAGCAACTCGCGTTCCCCTACCGTGTATTCGGGCGACGGTAGGGGGATCGGGTGACCGGGTTCATGGCCGAAGGGCTGGCGGAGCAAGCCCGTGCGCTGGCCGACGGGGACGTGTCCTCGCGGATGCTCGTCGAGCGGGCGCTGGAGCGGATCGAGCGGACGCGGGCGACGCTGAACGCCTTCCGCAGGGTGCGGGCCGAGGCCGCGCGGGTGGAGGCCGACGCGGCCGACCGGCGGCTGGCGGCGGGGGAGCGGCTGCCGCTGCTGGGCGTGCCGGTGGCGGTCAAGGACGACATGGACGTGGCGGGCGAGCCGACGGCCTTCGGGTGCCCCGGGCGGTTTCCGCTGAAGCGCGCCGACAGCGAGGCGGTGCGGCGGCTGCGGGCCGCGGGCGCGGTGATCGTCGGCAAGACGAACACTCCCGAGCTGGGGCAATGGCCGGTCACCGAGGGGCCGGCCTTCGGGGTGACGCGCAACCCGTGGCACTTGGAGCACACCCCCGGAGGGTCGTCGGGCGGCTCCGCGGCGGCCGTCGCCGCCGGGCTCGTACCGGCCGCGCTGGGTTCGGACGGGGCGGGCTCGATCCGCATCCCCGCCGCCTGGACGCATCTGGTGGGCATCAAGCCGCAGCGGGGCCGGATCTCGACCTGGCCGGACGCGGAGGCGTTCCGGGGCATCACCTGTGACGGCCCGCTGGCCCGGACCGTCGCCGACGCCGCCCTCCTGCTGCACGCGGCGAGCGGTTCGCACGCCGGTGATCTGCACCGGCCACCGTCCGTGGACCTGCTCGCGGCGGTGGGCCGTGAGCCGCGGCGGCTGCGGATCGCGCTCTCGCTGCGGCCCGCCTTCGCGGCGGTCCGGCAGCGGCTCGACCCGGCCGTCCGGGCCGCGACCGTGGGGATCGCGGAGCGGCTGGCGGCGCTGGGGCACGAGGTCGTGGAGGAGGAGCCGCGGTACGGGCTGATCGGGCTGTCGTTCGTGCCGCGGTCGATGGCCGGCATCCGGGACTGGGTCGGGCGGGTGCCCGACCCCTCGCTGCTGGACGCCCGTACGCGGGTGAACGCGCGCGGCGGGCTGTTGCTCGGCGGCGGGGTGCTGCGCGCGGCGCGGGCGGCGGAGGGGCCGCTGCGGCGCCGGGCGGGGGAGCTCTTCGGCCGGTTCGACGTGGTCCTGACCCCCACCACGGCGGTGCCGCCGCCGCGGACCGGGGAGTTGGCGGAGCTGTCCAGCCACCGGACGGACGCGACGATGATCGCGGCCTGCCCGTACGCCTGGCCCTGGAACGTGCTCGGCTGGCCGGGGGTGAACGTGCCCGCCGGTTTCACCCCCGGCGGCCTGCCGATGGGGGCGCAGCTCCTCGGCCCGGCGAACAGCGAGCCGCTGCTGATCTCGCTGGCCGCGCAACTGGAGGCGGACCAGCGGTGGTACGAGCGCCGGCCCGGCGCGGCCGAGCGGAGCGGTCCGCTCAGCGCGGGATGCCGCTCGACAGGGCCCACAGCGTGAGGACGGCGACGATCGGGGTGATGACGACGAGAGCGAGGCCCCCGGGATTGCGGTGGTGGTAGACCCAGCGGTTTCCGTACCGCTGGCGGACCAGGAGCGGCTGCTCGTTGTCGTGATGGCGACTCATGGGACCAGCCTACGGACGCCTGTTCGACGGCGCGTCAGTTTTACGGCCGGGCGGGCAGCTTGTGGCAAGGCCGGTACGGACCGGGGACACCGCCATCATCGGCGGGCGGCCCGGGCGGGCCCGACTACGGCGCCAGGATGTCCAGTTCGGCCATCGCCCCGGCGGCGATCTCGCGGGTCAGGGCCTCGGCGCGGGCCGCGTCCCGTTCCCGTACGGCCTCGGCGACGCGGACGTGCAGGGTGACGGCGGCCGGGTCGGGGTCGGTGAACATCACCTGGTGGTGGGTGCGGCCGGTCAGGACCTCGGCGACGACGTCGCCGAGCCGGGCGAACATCTCGTTGCCGGAGGAGCGCAGGATGACGCGGTGGAAGGCGATGTCGTGGACCAGATAGGCGTCCAGCTGCTGGCCGCGCGAGGTGGCGACCATGCCCAGGGCGTGGTCCGTCAGCTCGGCGCACTGCTCGGGCGTCGCGAGGTGGGCGGCGAGACCCGCCGCGACGGGCTCCACGGCCGAGCGCAGCACGGTCAGTGAGCGCAGCTGGCGCGGGCGGTCGGCGCCCGCGAGGCGCCAGCGGATGACCTGCGGGTCGTAGACGTTCCACTCCTCGGTGGGGAGGACGGTCACCCCGACCCGGCGCCGGGAGGCGACCAGGCGCATGGACTCCAGTACGCGTATCGCCTCACGGATGACCGTGCGCGAGACGTCGAAGCGCTGCTCCAGCTCGTCGGTGCGCAGCACGCTGCCGGGTGGGTACTCGCCGGCCGTGATCGCGGGCCCGAGGGATTGCAGCACGCGCGCGTGCAGCCCCTGCCCCTGGTTCTCCATGGGCTCAGCCTACGGTTTCCGCCGGCGGCCCCCGGCCGACCGTGCCCGCCCGGGACGGCGATTAAGTATGACTTTTAAGTCACGGGGTCTTGAATACGTCGTACTTATGGGCTTGAGTGTCCGCATCGCCAATGGCGTCGAGGTCAACGAGGACAGCGAGGTAGCGATGCAGGCCCCCCATCCCCCGGTCGTGGCCGTCATGGGAGTGTCCGGCACGGGCAAGACCACGATCGGCCCGCTGGTGGCGGACGCGCTCGGCGTCCCCTACGCCGAGGGCGACGACTTCCACCCGCCCGCGAACATCGCCAAGATGAGCGCCGGCACCCCGCTGGACGACGCCGACCGCGCACCCTGGCTCGACGCCATCGGCGCCTGGGCGCACGGGCGCGCCGGGCGGGGCGGCGTGGTGAGCTGCTCGGCCCTCAAGCGCGCCTACCGCGACCGGCTGCGCGCCGCCGCCCCCGGCATCGTCTTCCTCCACCTCACCGGCGACCGCGCGCTGATCGCCGAGCGGATGGAGGCCCGCAAGGGGCACTTCATGACCAGCCGGCTGCTGGACTCGCAGTTCGCGACCCTGGAGCCGCTGGACGCGGACGAGACGGGCGTCGCGGTCGACGTCGCGCCCGGCCCGGACGCCGTCGCCCGCCGGGCGACCGCCGCACTGCGGCACCTCTGACACCTTCCGCCCCGTCTCTCTAGGAAGCCCCGTGAGCACTCTCAGCGTCGAGATGCTGGCCGCGGCCCCCGCCGGACCGATCACTTCGGCAGGTCACGCACAGCTGGGCATCGCCGTCCTCGTCGGCATCGCCGTCATCGTCCTCCTCATCACCCGCTTCAAGCTGCACGCCTTTCTGTCGCTGACCATCGGCTCGCTGGTGCTCGGCGCCGTCGCGGGCGCACCGCTCGACAAGGTCATCGCCAGCTTCACGGCCGGGCTCGGCGCCACGGTCGCGGGCGTCGGCGTGCTGATCGCGCTCGGCGCGATCCTGGGCAAGCTGCTCGCCGACTCCGGCGGCGCCGACCAGATCGTGGACACGATCCTGGCCAAGGCGGGTCCCCGCTCGATGCCGTGGGCGATGGTGCTGATCGCGTCCGTCATCGGGCTGCCGCTCTTCTTCGAGGTCGGGATCGTGCTGCTGATCCCGGTGGTGCTGCTGGTGGCCAAGCGCGGCAACTACTCGCTGATGCGCATCGGCATCCCCGCGCTGGCCGGGCTGTCCGTGATGCACGGCCTCGTGCCGCCGCACCCCGGCCCGCTGGTCGCCATCGACGCGATCGGGGCCAACCTCGGGGTGACGCTCGCGCTCGGCGTGCTCGTCGCCGTGCCGACCGCGGTCATCGCGGGCCCGCTGTTCTCCCGTGTCGCCGCCCGCTGGGTCGACATCGCCCCGCCCGAGAAGCTGATACCCCAGCGGCCCTCGGAGGACCTGGAACGCCGCCCGGGCTTCGCGGCCACCGTCGCGACCGTGCTGCTGCCGGTGGTGCTGATGCTGGCCAAGGCGCTCGTCGACATCGTCGTCGACGACCCGAAGGACCACGTCCAGCGGGTCACCGACGTCATCGGCTCACCGCTGATCGCGCTGCTCGCCGCCGTCCTCGTCGGCATGTTCACCCTCGGCCGGGCCGCGGGCTTCGGCCGTGACCGGCTGGCCGGGACCGTCGAGAAGTCCCTGGTGCCCATCGCCGGCATCCTGCTGATCGTCGGCGCGGGCGGCGGCTTCAAGCAGACCCTGATCGACGTGGGCGTCGGGCAGATGATCCTGGACTTCTCCGAGGACTGGTCCGTCTCCGCGCTGCTGCTGGCCTGGCTGATCGCGGTCGGCATCCGGCTGGCGACCGGCTCGGCCACCGTGGCCACGATCTCCGCCGCGGGACTGGTCGCCCCGCTCGCCGCCGACATGAGCACGACCCACTCCGCCCTGCTCGTCCTGGCCGTCGGCGCGGGCTCGCTGTTCTTCAGCCACGTCAACGACGCCGGATTCTGGCTGGTGAAGGAGTACTTCGGCATGGACGTCGGCCAGACGATCAAGACGTGGTCGGTGATGGAGACGATCATCTCGGTCGTCGGGATCGGCTTCGTGATGCTGCTGTCGCTGGTGCTCTAGCGATACGGCCCGTCCGGCGCTCGAGTCCCGGGCCCAGGGCGTGTCCTGTGGCCCTAGCCCGCCACCCGCGCCAGATACGCCGCGACGTCCGCCGGGTCGTCCGTCGCCAGGCCCACGTAGCCGTCCGGGCGGATCAGGAACAGCCCGGAGCCGTAGGCCGCCTTGGCGTGCCCCTCCGTGTCGAGCAGGTCTGCCGGGCCGCCGCCCACGCGGTACGTGCGCACCCACGCGGCATCCGGCGCCGTGCACTCGGTGTCGCCCACCGCCAGCAGCGTGAAGTGCGGGCCGCGGAAGGCGTCGAAGAGACGGACGGCCGTGCCCGAGGCGTCCACGCAGGGCGCGTCGGGTGCGCGGTCGCCGGCCCGCAGCGCTCCCTCGGGCAGGTCCCGGCGCATCTCCCGGGTCAGGGGGCTCTCGCGGTAGTTGAGGGTCAGCTGGTGGGTCTCGCGGCCGCGGAGGCTCGGGCCGTTGCCGGCCGCCCGGTCCGCCTGGTGGACGCTGGTGGACAGGCGGAGAACGTCGGCGGCGACCCGCGTCCGCTCGGTGTCGTAGGTGTCGAGCAGTGCGTCGGGCGCGCCGAGCCGCAGCACCGCGCCCAGCTTCCAGCCGAGGTTGTACGCGTCCTGGAGGCTGGTGTTCAGCCCCTGGCCGCCCGCCGGGGAGTGGACGTGCGCGGCGTCCCCGGCCAGCAGGACCCGGCCGGTGCGGAACCGCTCGGCCATCGCGGCCCGTGCCCGGTAGACGGAGGCCCACCGCACCTCGCCGGTGCGTACCCCCGGGTGCCCGCTGCGCTCGGAGATGAGGCGGGCCAGGGCCTCGGGGGTGGCGTCGCGGGCCGGGTCGGGCTCGTAGGAGGTGTCGGCGAAACTGGCCATGACCTGGTAGGTCTCCACGTTCTCCAGCGGCCGCAGGGCGAGGATGCCGCCCTTCGCCCGGGGCCACATGTGCCAGTGGTCGCGGTCCAGCAGCTCCCCTTCCACGATCACGTCGGCGATCAGCACCGGGCGCGGATCGACCTGTTCGCCGGTGAAGGCGACGCCGAGCGCCTTGCGGACGGTGCTGCGCCCGCCGTCGGCCGCGACCAGATACTCCGCCCGTACGGTCTGCTCGGCGCCCCCGGCGTCCCGCAGGGTGGCCGTGACGCCGTCCGCGTCGTGGTCGAAGCCGGTCAGCTCGGTGCCGAACTCCACCCGGCCGCCCAGCTCTTCGAGCCGCGCGGTGAGGATCTCCACCGTGCGCCACTGCGGGATCATCAGGACCTCGTCGTAGGGCACGCCGGGCGACGGCTCGGCCGGCGCGACGATCCGCTGCTCGCCGACGCGGGTGGTGCCCTCCCAGATCTGGACGAGCGGGCACGGGCCGCCGGCGGCCCACAGCGCGTCGATCGCGCCCAGGTCGTCCAGCACCTCCTGGCTGCGCGGCTGGATCCCGGTGCCGCGCGAACCGGGGAAGCCGCGCTCGGAGCGGTCGACTATGCGGTGGCGGACGCCGCGCCGCGCCAGGTCGATGGCGAGGACGAGACCGGTCGGTCCGGCACCGGCGATCAGGACCTCGGTGGCGGAGGTGTTCGAGGGCAGGCTCACGAGAAGCTCCTTAACGTTGTTAAATTCGCTGCGCCCAGCCTGAACTGAACAGCGTTAAGCTGTCAAGGTGGCAACTCGAATCGACCGCGCCCTCGTGGCGGACACCGCTCTGCGCCTGCTGAACGAAGTGGGCCTCGACGGGCTCACGCTGCGCAGGATCGCCAAGGAGCTGAACGTCCAGGCTCCCGCCCTGTACTGGCACTTCAAGAGCAAGCAGGAGCTGCTGGACGAGATGGCGACGGAGATGTTCCGTCGCATGGTCCCGATGCTGGCCCTGCCCGAAGGGGCGACCTGGCAGGAGGTCATGGCGCACGCCGCCCACGTGGTGCGCCGCGACCTGCTCGGCTACCGGGACGGCGCGAAGGTCTTCGGCGGTACGCGCTTCACGGACGACTTCTACGCCGGCACCTTGGAGTCGTTCCTCCAGGTCTGCCTCGACGCGGGCTTCACGACGCGCGGCGCGGCCCGCGCCTGGTTCACGCTGAACACCTACACGATGGGCTACGTCATCGAGGAGCAGTCCGTGTACCCCGTGCCGGGGGAGCGCGACCCCGCCTACGACCCTGAGGTGCGGGCGCGGCGCCTCGGTGACGCCCCACTGGCGATCGAGGCGGGGCGCGAGTTCTTCGAGGACCTCGAGGCGGGGTTCGACGACGGGCTGCGGGCCGTCATCGCCGGCATCGGGGTGACGCTGCTACCGGCCCCGGCCCGGTGCGAGTGACGTGCGCAGCACGGGCGTGAGCCGTTGTTCCACACAGCGGTGCAGCAGCCACGCCAGCAGCAGCATCAACGCGATCGTCAGCGGGAACGCCGCGTACGACGGGATCCGCAGACCCCGGTGGAGGCCGCCGATCACCACCCACCCCAGGTGCTCGTGCACCAGGTAGAAGGGGTAGGTCAGGGCGCCCGCGACGGTCAGCCAGCGCCAGTTCGCCCAGTGGAGCCTGCCCACGGCGACGGCGGCGACGGCCGCGTAGCCGACGGCGACGACGGCGATGATGACGTACGGGGAGCGGTAGGAGAAATACTGCGGGCCCGGCGGGTGCCACAGGCCGGCGACCGCGTAGTGCTGGCCGATCAGGAAGCTGACCGCCACGATGCCCCAGGCCAGGGCGTCGTGACCGAACCGGTGGATCAGATACAGGCCGATGCCGCCGATGAAGAACGACGAGTGCTCGGGCATGACGACGACCCGCAGCAGCTCCACGTGCGAGGCGGTCGTGACGACCGTCGCCAGCGTCCACACCGCGCAGAAGAGCACCACCCGGCGGCGGGTCGCGCCCGGCAGCACCACGAAGAGCGCGAAGAGCGCGTAGAAGCGCAGCTCCGCCCAGAGCGTCCAGCACACCCCGAGCACCCGCTGCGCCCCGACCGGCTGTTGCAGCATGGTCAGGTTCACCAGGAGGTCGCTCGGGGAGACCGTCCGGTACGCCACCCACGGCAGCGCGAAGGCCAGCGTGACGAGCGCGATCGCCGCCCAGTACGCGGGGTAGAGCCGCGAGACGCGTGAGGCGAAGAAGGAACGCAGCGGGCGCCCCCAGCCGCTCATGCAGATCACGAAGCCGCTGATGACGAAGAAGATCTGCACCCCGAGGCAGCCGTACGCGAAGACGCCCGACAGGGTCGGGAACTCCCGGCGCGGTGACGCCCCCCACGCCTGCTGTACCTCCCCGCCCCGGCCGCCGTAGTGGTACAGCGCCACCATCAGCGCGGCGAGCAGCCGCAGACCGTCCAGGGCCCGGAGGCGGCCGCCCTTCCCGTGCGCGGGTGAGGAGGCTGTCGCCGGTCGGGCCGGGCGGCCCGTCCGGGCGCCCGGCGGCGCGGCGGGCAGCACCGCTTCGGACGTCACCGCGCGTTTCCGTTCCGGGCCCGGACCGCCCCCGAAGCCCGCTGGCCGGGCAGCCGCCGCGCGAGGCGCCGCTGCACGGACCGCGCCCGGCGGGCCACCTTCCGCACGGTCGGATTGCGCGGCAGGAAGCCCAGTTGGGAGGGGACGGCGCCCGGAAGGGCGAGGGCGGTCAGCCGGCGGCGCTTGAAGTAGCGCCGGGT
Source organism: Streptomyces netropsis (assembly GCF_014203545.1). Lineage (GTDB taxonomy): Bacteria > Actinomycetota > Actinomycetes > Streptomycetales > Streptomycetaceae > Streptomyces > Streptomyces netropsis. The sequence goes on along the minus strand of NZ_JACHJG010000003.1, from coordinate 707,762 downwards.
GTCCGCGTCGAGGTGGGCCGCGAGATAGCGCTCGGCGGCCGGGCGCAGCTCCGGGTAGATCTGCGGCTGCATCGCGAAGCCCACGGCGGCCAGCAGCCCCGACAGCCCCTCGCCCGGCAGTTTCCCGGGGCTCCATCCCGGCACCGTCTCCGGCCGGTCGAGGTCGGGGAGCAGTGCGTCGACGAGCGTGACCGGCACGCGGTTGCTGTTCTGGTACGGGCTGAGCCGCTCCAGCAGCAGATCCGTGCCGACCCGCGCCACGGGCAGCCCGAAGAAGGTGCTCGCGGTGAGCAGCGCGGTCGAGAAGCAGCCGACGACGAGCGCGGGGCGCGCCCGGCGGAAGACCACCTCGGCCAGGACGGGGGCGTCCAGGACCGTCAGTGCGACACCGAGCTGTGCCGCCTCCGCCTCCAGCATCCGCGACCAGCGGGCCGGGGCGCTCGGGTGCGGTTTGAACACCAGCTCGCGGTGGCCGAGGGCGGCCGCGCCGCGCAGCATCCGCACGTGCAGCCGCTCCTCCTCCTCGGGGGTGAGGATGCCGAGCGCCGACAGGTACTGGCCGAGCAGCAGCGCGGCCCCCTCGGGGGCCTCGACCAGGTCGGTCGCGTCACAGAGCTCGGCCAGCACCTTGGTGAAGACCTCGGTCGGCACGATCTCCGCGGGGACGCCGAACTCCGAGAGCAGCAGCGGCCGCAGCCCCGGCACCAGATCGAGGTGGAGCAGCCGCCGCACGCGCCCGCCCACGAGCGGGTCGAGCTTGTTGCGGGTGGGGCCGTAGCTCATCAGGCCGTCGGCGTAGACCTCGAGCGGCGCGTCGGGGAAGAGCTGGGCGATCGCGAGGGCCGGGTTGACCTGGAGGGACTCGACGACGAGTTCGACGTCGTCGGTGCCGAGCCCCCACAGCAGCCGCAGGTGCCGCTCCCACAGCGGGACGTCGTCCGGCCGGGGCGACCAGCCGCCGGGGTGGAAGGGGCTGATCGTCTCGTTCCAGGACAGCACCCCGTCGAAGCGGGCGCGCAGCCGCTCGAAGCCGGGCGCCCGGTCGATGGCGGGCGTGGTCTCCGGCGTCGCCGCGTTGTTGGCCACGAGCAGCAGCCGGCGGTCGGCGCGGGGGAAGCGCTCGGCGTCCAGGGCCGCGGCGAGCGTCGCCGCCCCGTACAGCGACGAGGCGAGGAAGATCTGGGTGAGCCGGCGCTCGGCCATCAGCCCGCCACCTCCGCGGGTGCGGGGCGGCGGCGGAGCCTGCGCAGCCGGGCCGCGCGATCGTCGTCCATGGAATTCACGGCGTCCTTGAGGAGATCCTGGGGCATCCGCCGCAGGGCGGCCGCGCTCTTCGAACGCAATGTTCGGGCCACGGCCGGTTCGAATCGTTCGATGGAACCGAGATGGTGGGAAATAATCGCGCAATAGGTGCGCACGGCTTTCGGGAGCAGCATCTCCGCGTCCGCGTCACGCGAGGTTTCATCGATTACCTGATCGAATGCGCGAATGAAATCGAGTTGCCGGACATCACCGATCTGGGTCAGCGAGGACGCGACCCCGCGCCGGTAGAAGACGCCGAGCAGCCCGGCGACCGCGAAAGTGCGTGCCTCGCGGTGCAGCCGCCAGATCCAGGGCCGGTCCTCGGCGGTCCGCAGCCCGTGCGGGAAATGCAACAGCCCCTCGTCCAGCAGCCGCCGGTGGTAGATCCCGGCCCAGGCGTAGGCGTAGTCCACGGACGTGGAGCGGTCGGCGGGCAGTATCGCGTCGCGCGGGCTGAGCACCACGCCGCGCCGGCCGTGCGGCACGCGGTGGACCGTCCGGGCGCGGCCCGTGCACTGGACGTGGTCCGTGCGGACGAATTCCACCCCCAACTCCTCGATCACCCCGAGCAGTTGCTCGTAGTAGCCCGGCGCGAGCCAGTCGTCGCCGTCGAGGAAGGTGAGGTATTCGCCGCGCGCACGTTCCAGCCCGGTGTTGCGGGCGGTGGCGAGACCGCCGTTCTTCTCGTGCCGTACCAGCACGGCCCCGGGCAGCTCGCGCTCGGCGCGCCGGAGGATGTCCGGGGTCTCGTCGGTCGAACAGTCGTCGACGAGAATGAATTCGAAGTCCGCGCGGGCGTTCGCACGCAGACTTCTCAGTGTGTCGGGCGCGTAGGTCTGCACGTTGAAGAACGGCACGATGACGGAGAGCTTAACCACACGGGTGACGTTAGGTGGCCCCCCGGCATTCGTCTTGACCTATGGCGTACGCGGAGGTGAACGAAGAACGGCGGAATGATGAACCCGCCACGGACGCCAGTCGATTCGCCGTCCGGCGGTGTGCTGTTTACCGGTTGTTGAACTCGCGTTGGGCAACGAAACGGAATGGATTCCTATCGTCGGCCACGTGCCACAACGAACCGAATCCCCGCCGCGCGTCGCCGTGCTCGCCGATTCCGACACCCGGTGGAAATGGGGTGCCCTCACCGCGCACCGCCTCGCCCCGGACGCCGCCCGGCTCGACGGCTATCTGCTGCGCGGCCGCGCCACGCCGACCGTCCGGCAGCTCGCCGAGGTCGGCGTGCGGGCGGACGCCCTGCGCGAGGTCACGGGGACCGAGTTCGTCAAGACGATCGACCGCGCGCGGTACGACGTCACCGTACTGGCCTGCGTCGGCGGCGCCGTCCAGGCCATGCTGCACGGGCTGGCCCGGGCCTGGGACGGCGCCCCGACGCGGCCGGTCGTCACCACCGGGTACGTGGGCGTCGTCTACGAGAAGCTCGCCGACGGGCTGCTGCTGCGGCACGGCGCGGACGTGGTGCTCGCCAACTCCCGCCACGACGCGGACCGGTTCCGCGAGGTGTACGCGGGCGTCGGCGCCTCGGGGGAGAGCGTCACGGAGTGCGCGCTGCCGTTCCTCGGCGGCGAGCGGTATGTGCCCACGTCGGAGGGGCCTCAAGGCACAGGCCGCCGCTACACCGTGGTGTTCGCCGCCCAGCCCTCCGTCCCCGACAACCGGGCCGACCGCACCTATCTGCTGCGCCGCGCCGCCCGGCACGCCCGGCGGCACCCCGACCGGGAGGTGATCATCAAGCTGCGCAGCAAGCCCGGTGAGCACACCACGCACATCGAGGAACTCCCGTACCAGAAGCTCGCGGCCAAGCTGCCGGGCGGACTTCCGCCCAACTGCCGTCTCGTCTACGGACACATGGGCGAGGTCCTGGACCGCACCGACCTGCTCGTGACCGTCAGTTCCACGGCCGCCCTGGAGTCCCTCCACCGGGGCATCCCGACCGCCGTCCTCACCGACCTCGGCATCCGTGAACCGCTCGGCAACCACCACTTCCTCGGCTCCGGCTGCCTCGCCTCCTGGGACCAACTCGACGCCGGACACCTGCCGGTGGCCGATCCGGCGTGGACGGCCCGCCAGGGCGTCGCCGCGGACGGCTCCTACGACACCGCCTTCGACGCGGCGCGGCGGCGGGTCACGGACCTGGTCGCGGCGGACACGCTGCCGCCGCTCGCCCCGTACTACACGACCGAGACCGCCCCCCACTACCTCCCCGCCATCCTCGCCCGTCACGGCCTCGACCCGCAGGGACGGCCGCTGCCCGGCGCCGCCCGGGAGCCCGGCGAGCCGAGCGCCGTGCGGCGCGCGGTGCGCGAGGCGGCGCGCGGCGCGTACCGCCACGGCGTCCAGCGCGTCGCCCCCGCCATCCGCCGGCTGGGGGAGCTGTGAGGGCCGGAACACCCCGCAACCGCAAGGAGACCGCCATGTCCGCCGACCCGTCCGGCCCCGCCGTGCTGGCCGTCATCCCCGCCCGCGGGGGGTCCAAGGGCGTGCCCGCCAAGAACCTCGCTGCCGTCGGCGGGGTACCGCTCGTCGCCCGCGCCGTACGGGCCTGCCGGGCCGCCCGCCTGGTCACCGACGTCGTGGTGTCCACCGACGACCCCGCCATCGCGGCCACCGCGCGCGGCGCCGGAGCGGTCGTCGTCCAGCGCCCCGGCACGATCGCGGGCGACACCGCGACCAGCGAGGCGGCGGTGCTGCACGCGATGGACGCGTACGAGGCCATGCACGGCACCGAGGTCGGCACCGTCCTGCTGGTCCAGTGCACCAGCCCCTTCCTCACCGGCGAGGACATCGACGGCGTGGCCGCCGCGGTGATCGAACAGGGCGCCGACAGCGCGCTGACGGTGGCCCCTTTCCACGGCTTCGTCTGGCGGGAGGGGGACGACTTCGGACCCGGCGAGAACGGCGCGGGGGCCGCCGCCGTGGTCCCGGGCCCGGCCCGGGGCGATCGGTACGTCGTGCCCGGGGTGGTGGAAGCGCCGGTCAGCGCAATGCCTCCGGCTGCGGTCGAGTCCGTCGCGGTCCCGGGCCCGGCCCGGCCCGCGACCCACGCCCCCGCCGCCGGAGGCCACGGCGTCAACCACGACAAGTCCCACCGCCCGCGCCGCCAGGACCGTCCCCAGGACCTGCTGGAGACCGGTGCCGCGTACGCCATGCGCGCGGACGGGTTCCGCAGTGCCGGGCACCGGTTCTTCGGCCGGACCGAGCTCGTGCGGACCGACACCGCCCGCGTGCTGGAGATCGACGACCCGCACGACCTCGCGCGGGCCCGCGCGCTCGCCCCGTTGTTCGACGTCCCCGGGCCCGGCGCGCTGCCCACCCGCGACGACGTCGACGCGGTCGTCCTCGACTTCGACGGCACCCAGACCGACGACCGGGTGCTGATCGACTCCGACGGGCGCGAACTCGTCGCCGTGCACCGCGGCGACGGACTCGGCGTCGCCGCCCTGCGGAGGGCGGGGCTGGCCCTGCTCATCCTCTCCACCGAGGTGAACCCGGTCGTCGCCGCGCGGGGCCGCAAGCTGCGGGTGCCCGTGCTGCACGGCATCGACCGCAAGGACCTCGCGCTCAAGCAGTGGTGCGAGGAGCACGCCGTCGCGCCCGAACGCGTGCTCTACGTCGGCAACGACGTCAACGACCTCCCCTGCTTCGACCTCGTCGGCTGGCCCGTCGCGGTCGCCGACGCGCACGCCGTCGTACGCGGCGCGGCCCGCGCGGTCACCTCCGCACCCGGCGGCAGCGGCGCCGTCCGCGAGATCGCCTCCTGGCTCCTCGGCCCGTCCCTCTGACCGTTTCACCCATCCCACAGCACTCACCCGAAACCGAAGGAAAACGGCCTCCATGAGCCCCACGCTTTCCCCCAGCCCCATCCGGAACACCCGCATCCTCGGCGACAAGGCGGTCGGCCCCGGCCACCCCGTCTACATCACCGGTGAGATCGGCATCAACCACAACGGCGACCTGGAGAAGGCCTTCGCCCTCATCGACGCCGCCGCCGACGCCGGCTGCGACGCCGTCAAGTTCCAGAAGCGCACCCCCGACATCTGCACCCCGCGCGACCAGTGGGACATCGAGCGCGACACCCCGTGGGGGCGCATGACCTACATCGACTACCGCCACCGCGTCGAGTTCGGCGAGGACGAGTACCGCAAGATCTCCGAGCACTGCGCGCGCCGCGGCATCGCCTGGTTCGCCTCGCCGTGGGACACCGAGGCCGTGGCCTTCCTGGAGAAGTTCGACGTCCCGGCCCACAAGGTCGCCTCCGCGTCGCTCACCGACGACGAGCTGCTGCGCACCCTGCGCGCCACCGGCCGGACCGTGATCCTGTCCACCGGGATGTCCACCCCGCAGCAGATCCGGCACGCCGTCGAGGTCCTCGGCAGCGAGAACATCGTGCTCTGCCACGCCACCTCCACCTACCCGGCCAAGGCCGAGGAGCTCAACCTCCGGGTGATCAACACCCTCCAGGCGGAGTACCCCAACGTGCCGATCGGCTACTCCGGCCACGAGACGGGCCTGCAGACCACCCTGGCCGCCGTCGCCCTCGGCGCCGGCTTCGTCGAGCGCCACATCACCCTCGACCGGGCCATGTGGGGCTCCGACCAGGCCGCGTCCGTCGAGCCCGGCGGGCTCCAGCGGCTCGTGCGCGACATCCGGGTGGTCGAGGAATCGCTGGGCGACGGGGTCAAGAAGGTGTACGAGAGCGAGCTCGGGCCGATGAAGAAGCTGCGCCGGGTCGCGGGCGTCGTCGCCGAGGCCACCGGGTCCGATGACCGCAAGCCCGTAGCGGTCTGACGGCCACCACGGTGACCTCTCCCGAGGGGCCGGTCCCCGGCCCACCCCCGGAGGCGGCCCCGGCCGTCCGGCCCGGCCGCTTCCGGGGCCGCGGGCCCGCCGCCGAGCGGGCCACGGCCGAGACCCTGGCGTTCGTCGAGAGCCCGGTCCAGCTGCTGAACGTCCTCGAATGGGCGCACCGGCACACGGCGGGGGCGCCCCGCCCGGACCACCGCCCGCTGTGCGACGGCGTACCGCGCCAGAGCGGCGGGCGGCCGGCGGAGGAAGGGCGCCCGGCGTCCCCTCTCCCGGCCGACGCCGATCTCCCCGACGCCGGCGGTCTGCTCGTCGTCGTCCTCGCGCCGCACGACCCCATGACCCGGGGGCAGCTGCGCCGGATGGCCCAACTGGCCCGGGAGCAGGGGTACCGGGTCCGCTGGGAGGAGGCGCGGGGCGGCCCCGGGGCGCCCGCGCACACGATCGGGGGACTCGCCGGGGCGCTGCGCAAGGCGCGCCGCGTCGTCATCGGCGATCCGTTCTCGCGGTACGTCCAGCTACTGCTGATGATCACGCGGGCCCGGGAGCTGGTCGTGGTGGACGACGGCACGGCGACGATGGAGTTCGTCTCCCAACTCGCGCGCGGCGAACGCCTCGTACGGTGGCACCGGCGGGGCGGCCGGGGGGCGCGCGACGTCGTTTTCGCGCCTGTATCTGCTTCCGCGCGCCGGAAACTCACTCCGAACACCCGCCGGAGCGTCGAGGTGTTCACCTCGATGCCCGTCGAGGCGCCCGCCGGGGTGACCGTCACGGCCAACGACTTCGCCTGGACCCGGGCCACGTTCGGCCCGCCCCGGCTCACGCGCGGCACGGATCTGGTCGGAACGTCCCTCGTCGAGACCGGTGTCGTGGACGCGGAGGCCTATCTGGAGGCCGTCGCCGCGCTGGCCCGCACCCATGGCGCCACCCGCTACTTCGCACACCGCCGCGAGCACACCGACAAGCTGCACCGCATCGGCGCCCGGCTCGGTCTGGAGGTGGTACGGCCCGAACTGCCGCTGGAACTGATCGCGCGCCGCGGCCCCATAGGGCGCACGGTGCTGAGCTTCCCCTCGACCGTGGTGCACACCCTGCCGCTCGCCCTCGCCGGCACCGGCGTCACCGTCGTGGTCTGCGACATCGACCCCGCGTGGCTCACCGAGACCGCCTCACCGCGCGCCGAGGGCTTCCTCTCCGGCGTCACGGACACGGCCCGCGATGTGCGCAGGCTGCCGTATGCCCCTGTTCCAACGACGCAGGCCGTAAATACGGGTCATACCCCATAGCGAACCCATCCATGCGGCTGAACTTTTCTTGATCCGGCGGCAGTTGCCCCATTCGTGGCTCTACCCTTCGCAGGGTGAACCATCTGATGCCTTGCGAAGCCGAGCCCGACACCGCCGAGAGCGATCTGCCCGGCGCGCTGCCCTCGGGGCTGCGCGCCGAACTCATCAACTTCCGGCGGGACTTGCACATGCACCCCGAGCTGGGGAACCGCGAGTTCCGTACCACGGCGGCGGTCAAGGCGAGGCTGGAGAAAGCGGGGCTCAGACCCCGCACGCTGACCATGGGCACCGGGCTCATCTGTGACATCGGCCCGGACATCGACACCGGCACCGGGGCGTGGGCCGGTGCCGGGCGGCCGATGCTCGCGCTCCGCGCGGATCTCGACGCGCTGCCCATCCCGGACACCAAGACGGTCCCGTACCGCTCGACCGTCCCCAAGATGGCGCACGCCTGCGGTCACGACGTGCACACCACCGCCGTCCTCGGCGCCGGTCTCGTCCTCGCCGAGCTGGCGGAGCGGGCCCTGCTGCCGCGCCCGGTGCGGCTGATCTTCCAGCCCGCCGAGGAGGTGCTGCCCGGCGGCGCGCTCGACGCGATCGAGTTCGGGGCGCTGGACGGCGTGGGCCGGATCATCGCCGTGCACTGCGACCCCAAGGTCGAGGTCGGCCGGCTCGGGCTGCGGCCGGGGCCGATCACCTCGGCGTGCGACCGGCTGGAGGTCTCGCTGGACGGCCCCGGCGGGCACACCGCCCGCCCGCACTTCACCACCGATCTGGTCACGGCCGCCGCCCGGGTCGCCATCGACGTGCCCGCCCTGCTCGCCCGACGGGTGGACGCCCGTTCGGGTCTGGCCGTCACCTGGGGACGGCTGGAGGCGGGGCACGCCTGCAACGTCATCCCGCAGCACGCGGAGCTGTCCGGAACGGTCCGCTGCCTGGACCTGAACGCCTGGCGGGACGCCCCCGACCTGGTGCACGCCGCGATCGACGAGGTCGCCACCATGCACCGCGCCAAGTCGGAGATCAACTACGTCCGGGGCGTGCCCCCGGTGGTCAACGACCCCGAGGTCACGGGGCTGCTGCGGCGCGCCATGGTGGCCCGGCGCGGCACCTTCGCGGTCGAGGACACCGAGCAGAGCCTGGGTGGCGAAGACTTTTCCTGGTACCTGGAGCGCGTACCGGGTGCGATGGCCCGGCTCGGGGTCCGTCCCGTCGGCGATACGACCCGTCGTGACCTGCATTGCGGTGATTTCGACGTGGACGAGGGAGCGATCCAGGTGGCCGTGGAACTGTTCACCGCCGCTGCATTGCTGGATGGAGGCCGAATGTAGCCATTCGGGTCAAGACAGGTTCGCGACGATCCGATAACGGCTTTGAAGCACCCCTTTTATCTCCATCTACGCGCGTTACGATTCCCGCGAACCAGCGCCGACGGAGGCGCTTCGAGTGAAGGGGCCCCTCGTGCGCCGGGTATCCACAATCACTGTCGCGGGTTTTGCAACCGCGGCTCTCGCATTCTCTCTCACCGCCTGTGGCGAGTCCTCGACCGAGTCGGGTGGCAGCAAGGACAAGGGCATCGGCCTCGCGTTCGACGTCGGCGGCCGTGACGACCACTCCTTCAACGAGTCCGCCGCCCGTGGCGTGGACAAGGCGGAGAAGGAGCTGGGCATGAACGCCCGCCTGCTGACCGCCAAGAACGGTGAGACCGAGGCCGAGCGCGAGCAGCGGCTGAACTCCCTCGCCGAGGCGGGCTACAACCCGGTCATCGGCGTTGGCTTCAACTACTCGAAGTCGATCGAGAAGGTCGCCAAGGACTTCCCGAAGACGACCTTCGCCGTCGTCGACTCGGTTGCCAAGGGCGACAATGTCGAGAGCATCACCTTCGGTGAGCACGAGGGTTCCTACCTCGCCGGTGTTGCCGCGGCCCTGAAGTCCAAGACCCACAAGGTCGGCTTCATCGGCGGTGTGAACAACGCACTGATCCAGAAGTTCCAGGCGGGCTTCGAGCAGGGTGCCAAGGCGACCGACCCGAAGGTCGAGGTCACCTCGCAGTACCTGTACCCGAACAACGACAAGGGCTTCAACGACCCGGCGGCCGCCAAGGACAAGGCCAAGGGCATGCTCGACTCGGGCATCGACGTGATCTACACCGCGGCCGGCCTCTCCGGCAACGGCTCGATCGAGGCCGTCGCGAGCCAGAAGGGTGCCTGGGCGATCGGCGTCGACTCCGACGCGTACCAGCAGCCGGGCCTCGCGAAGTACAAGGACTCGATCCTCACCTCGGTCGTCAAGAACGTCGACGTCGCGGTGTTCGACCTGGCCAAGAGCGTCAAGGACGGCAAGCCGCTGACCGGCCCGCACGCCTACCTGCTCAAGGACGGCGGCGTCTCGCTGGCCACCTCCGGTGGTCACATCGACGACCTGAAGGCCAAGATCGAAGAGGCGAAGAAGAAGATCTCGGACGGCACGGTCAAGGTCAAGACCTCTCCGTGATCCATGACCGGTTTCGACCGGTTCGGTAGGTCACGGGGCCCGGCACGAGAAGCGTCTTTCTCGTGCCGGGCCCGCCATACTCCCCCTCAGCTACCGCTGGGGCGGTTCCCCCAGCCAACGCTACGCGCGTAGCGTGGCGTTGAACGCGGTAGCCTCGCCCCCGCTCAACCGGAGATCTTTTTCCGGTAGCCCCGTCCTGCCGACCAGGCTCCCCCGCTCCCTTCCCCGAGGAGAGTGCGCCATCAAAGCGTCCAGTAGTACCGCACCCGCTGGTACCGCCCCCGCCGTAGAACTCGAGGGCATCACCAAGCGGTTCCCCGGTGTCGTGGCCAACCACGACATCCACCTGTCCGTCCGCCGCGGCACCGTCCATGCCCTCTGTGGTGAGAACGGCGCCGGCAAGTCGACCCTGATGAAGATCCTCTACGGCATGCAGAAGCCGGACGAGGGCACCATCACGCTCGACGGCGAGCAGGTCAGCCTGCACAGCCCCGCCGACGCCATCGCGCGCGGCATCGGCATGGTGCACCAGCACTTCATGCTCGCCGACTACCTCACCGTTCTGGAGAACGTGGTCCTCGGCGCCGAGAAGCTGCACGGCATCGGTGACAAGGCCCGCGCGAAGATCAAGGAGATCTCCGACGCGTACGGCCTCGGCGTCCGTCCCGACGTCCTCGTCGAGGACCTCGGCGTCGCCGACCGCCAGCGGGTGGAGATCCTCAAGGTCCTCTACCGGGGTGCGCGCACGCTGATCCTCGACGAGCCGACGGCCGTCCTGGTGCCCCAGGAGGTCGACGCCCTGTTCGACAACCTGCGCGAGCTCAAGGCCGAGGGCCTGACCGTCATCTTCATCTCGCACAAGCTCGGCGAGGTCCTCTCCGTCGCCGACGACATCACCGTCATCCGGCGCGGCACCACCGTCGCCTCCGTGGCCCCGAGTGAGACGACCCCCAAGCAGCTCGCGGAGCTGATGGTCGGCAGCGAGCTGCCCTCGCCCGAGACCCGGGAGTCGACGGTCACCGACACGCCGATGCTGAACGTCGAGGGGCTGCGGCTGTCCGCCACCGACCCCGACGGTGTCGTCCGCGCGGTGCTCGACGGCATCACCTTCACCATCCACAAGGGCGAGGTCCTCGGCCTCGCGGGCGTGGAGGGCAACGGCCAGGCCGAACTGGTCGAGGCCATCATGGGCATGCGGACCCCGAGCGAGGGCGTCGTGACCCTCGACGGCGCCGACATCACCCAGGCCCCGACCCGCAAGCGGCGCGAGGGCGGCATCGGCTACATCCCCGAGGACCGCCACCGGCACGGCCTGCTCCTCGAGGCCCCGCTGTGGGAGAACCGTATCCTCGGCCACGTCACGGAGAAGCCCAACAGCAAGGGCGGCCTCCTGGACAACAAGGCCGCCCGTGTGGACACCGAGCGGATCGTCCGTGAGTACGACGTGCGCACCCCCGGTATCGAGGTCACCGCGGCCTCGCTGTCCGGCGGCAACCAGCAGAAGCTGATCGTCGGCCGCGAGATGAGCCACCAGCCGAAGCTCCTCATCGCCGCGCACCCCACCCGGGGCGTGGACGTCGGTGCGCAGGCGCAGATCTGGGACCAGATCCGCGAGGCGCGCCACGAGGGCCTGGCGGTGCTGCTGATCTCCGCCGACCTGGACGAGCTCATCGGGCTCTCCGACACCCTGCGGGTCATGTTCCGCGGCCGTCTGGTCGCCGACGCGGACCCGGCCACCATCACCCCGGAGGAGTTGGGCTCGGCCATGACCGGCGCCGCAACCGGCCACCTTGAGCACGTCGAGGACGGCGGGGACGCCGCGACCGACACCGCCGCCGACAGCAACGACACGGAGCGGGAAGGGGGCGACTCCGCATGAGCCTCACCAAGAAGTTCGACAAGGACAAGCTCATCCTGGGCTTCGCCGCCCCGGCCCTCGCGATCCTGGCCGCGCTGGTCATCACCTCGCTGATCATCCTGGCCACGGGCAGTGACCCGTTCCACGCCTACGAGGTCATGGTCGACTTCGGGTCGAAGAGCGACAGCCAGGTCTGGATCGTCAACAAGGCGACCCCGTACTACCTGTCCGCGCTGGCCGTCGCCATCGGCTTCCGGATGAACCTCTTCAACATCGGCGTCGACGGCCAGTACCGCATCGCGGCCTTCTTCGCCGCCGTCGTCGGTGGCGCGCTGACCCTGCCGGGCATCATCCAGATCCCGGTCATGATCCTCGTCGCGATGATCGTGGGCGCGATGTGGGCCGGCATCGCCGGTCTGCTGAAGACCACCCGCGGCGTCAGCGAGGTGATCAGCACCATCATGCTGAACGCCATCGGCGCCTCGCTGATCGGCTACCTGCTCCAGGACGGGCGGCTCGCGGAGAAGGAGGGCAACCTGATCCACACGCCCTACCTGCCCGACTCGGCCCACTTCTTCGAGATCCCGACCGTGCCCAAGCCGATCTACGGCTTCGTCGTGATCGCGGCCCTCGCGGGCGCCGTCTACTGGTTCGGTCTGAACCGCACCCGGTTCGGCTTCGACCTGCGTACGGTCGGCCGCTCCGAGTCCGCGGCGCAGGCCAGCGGCGTCAACGTCAAGCGCATGGTGATCACCTCGATGGTGCTCTCCGGCGCGATGGCGGGCCTCGTCGGCATGCCGACCCTGCTCGGCGTCTCGTACAACTACGGCACCGACTTCCCCACCGGCATCGGCTTCACCGGCATCGCCATCGCGCTGCTGGGCCGTAACCACCCCATCGGCATGGCGCTCGGCGCCCTGCTCTGGGGCTTCCTGGACCGCACCGGCACGCAGCTCGAGTTCGAGGGCTACGCGCAGGAGATCGTCGGAGTGATCCAGGGCGTCATCGTCCTGTGCGTCGTCATCGCGTACGAGGTCGTGCGCCGTTACGGCCTCAAGATGCAGCAGCGCAAGGTCGGCGAGGAGCTCGCCGCCCAGGCCAAGAGCGACAAGGCGGAGGTTTCCGCGTGAGTACGACTTTCACCGACGCGCTTGCCAAGGGCCTGACCGGCAAGAACAAGGGCGAGCGGCGCAAGCTCTCCTACCCCGTGATCCTGCTGCTCATCGCGGGCGGCCTGCTGGTGCTCTCCGTACTGCGGGTGATCACCGGCGCGGAGGACCTGACCTCCTCCGGCCAGTTCAGCGGCGCCCTCGGCGCGGCCGTGCCGATCGGACTCGCGGGCCTCGGCGGCCTGTGGGCCGAGCGTGCGGGCGTCGTCAACATCGGCCTCGAAGGCATGATGATGCTCGGCACCTTCAGTGCCGGCTGGATCGGCTGGCAGCACGGCCCCTGGGCCGCGGCGGCCGCCGGCATCCTCGGCGGCGCGCTCGGCGGCCTCGTGCACGCGCTGGCCACCGTCACCTTCGGCGTGGACCACATCATCTCCGGTGTGGCGATCAACATCCTGGCGCTCGGCGTCACGCAGTACCTCGCCAAGCTCTGGTTCGGCGCGGAGGGCAGCGAGGCCCAGCAGGCGGGCGGCAACGACAAACAGTCGCCGGTCATGGAGAACATGCCGAACTTCTCGATCCCCGGTCTCTCCGACTGGCTGAACTCGATCGAGAAGCACAACTGGTTCTTCGTCTCCGACCTCGCGGGCATCGTCGACGGCCTGGTCACCGACGTGTCCTGGCTGACGATCGTCGCGGGCGGCCTGTTCGTCCTCACGTTCTTCGTGCTGTGGCGCTCCTCCTTCGGTCTGCGCCTGCGGTCCTGCGGTGAGAGCCCGGTGGCGGCCGAGTCCCTCGGCGTCAACGTCTACAAGTACAAGTACGCGGCCGTGGTCGTCTCCGGCGGCCTCGCGGGCCTCGGCGGCGCGTTCCTCGCCATCGGCACCCACATGTACTCCGACGGCCAGACCGGCGGTCGTGGCTACATCGGTCTCGCCACGATGATCTCCGGCAACTGGCGGCCGGGCGGCGTCGCGATGAGCGCGGGCCTGTTCGGCTTCATGGACAGCCTCCAGCTGCGCTCCGGCGGCCCGACCGTCCACGCGCTGCTGCTGCTCGTCGCGGTGCTGCTGATCGGCTTCGCCGCCTGGCGGCTGCGGGCCGGCAAGACCAAGCCCGCGATCGTCAGCGCCGCCTTCGGTGTGGCGCTCATCGTCTGGTACACGATGACCAAGACCGTGCCGCTGGAGCTCGTCGACGCCACCCCGTACGTCGCGACGCTGCTCGTGCTGTCCTTCTCCGCGCAACGCCTGCGGATGCCCAAGGCCAACGGCAAGCCCTACCGGAAGGGCGAAGGAAAGTGACCTCGCCCTCCGACGGTCCTGTCGACTGGGAGAACCTGCGGACGCAGGCCCGGGACGCGATGTCCCGGGCCTACGCCCCGTACTCCGGCTTCCCCGTCGGCTCGGCGGCCCTCGTCGACGACGGGCGCACCGTCACCGGCTGCAACGTGGAGAACGCCGCCTACGGCGTGACCCTCTGCGCCGAGTGCGGCATGATCTCCGCCCTCATCTCCTCGGGCGGCGGCAAGCTCACCGCGTTCACCTGCTGCGACCGGCACGGCAACATCCTGATGCCGTGCGGCCGCTGCCGTCAGCTCCTGTGGGAGCACGGCGGCCCGGAGCTGGCCGTGGACACCGCCAAGGGCGTCCGCCCGCTGGCGGAGCTGCTGCCGGACGCGTTTGGGCCCGCCGACCTGAATCGTTGAAGATGTCCTTAAGCGCCGGACGGGCTGATCTTCAGCCCGTCCGGGTCACTTTCCGGCCCCGGGAAGACTGAGGACGCACGAACCTTAAGGAAAATGTGCTGATGGACGCCATTTCCGTAATCCGCACCAAGCGTGACCGCGGCCGCCTGACCGACGCGCAGATCGACTGGGTCATCGACGCGTACACCCGCGGCGAGGTCGCCGACGAGCAGATGTCCTCGCTCGCGATGGCGATCCTGCTCAACGGCATGGACCGCGCGGAGATCGCCCGCTGGACCGCCGCGATGATCAAGTCGGGCGAGCGCATGGACTTCTCCTCGCTGCCCGTCCCGACCTCCGACAAGCACTCCACCGGTGGCGTCGGCGACAAGATCACCCTGCCGCTGGCCCCGCTCGTCGCCGCCTGCGGCGCGGCCGTGCCGCAGCTCTCCGGCCGCGGTCTCGGCCACACCGGTGGCACGCTCGACAAGCTGGAGTCCATCCCCGGCTGGCGCGCGCTGCTCTCCAACGACGAGATGATGGCCGTCCTGCGCGACGTCGGCTCCGTCATCTGCGCGGCGGGCGACGGCCTCGCCCCCGCCGACAAGAAGCTCTACGCGCTGCGCGACGTGACCGGCACGGTCGAGGCGATCCCGCTGATCGCCTCGTCCATCATGTCGAAGAAGATCGCCGAGGGTACGGGCTCGCTCGTCCTGGACGTCAAGGTCGGCTCCGGCGCCTTCATGAAGAACCTCGCCGACGCCCGTGAGCTGGCCTCCACCATGGTCGGCCTGGGCACGGACCACGGTGTGAAGACCGTCGCGCTGCTCACCGACATGTCGACGCCGCTCGGTCTGACCGCGGGCAACGCCCTCGAGGTCCGCGAGTCCGTCGAGGTCCTCGCCGGCGGCGGCCCGGCCGACGTTGTCGAGCTGACCATCGCGCTGGCCCGCGAGATGCTCGACGCGGCCGGTCTGCCCGACGCCGACCCGGCCAAGGCCCTCGCGGACGGCTCCGCGATGGACCACTGGCGCCGCATGATCATCGCGCAGGGCGGCGACCCGGACGCGGCCCTGCCGGTCGCCCGCGAGCAGCACGTCGTGACCGCCGCCGAGTCCGGTGTCCTCACCAAGCTCGACGCCTACGCCGTCGGCGTCTCCGCCTGGCGCCTGGGCGCCGGCCGGGCGCGCAAGGAGGACCCGGTCCAGTTCGGCGCGGGCATCGAGCTGCACGCCAAGCCGGGTGACACGGTGAAGGCGGGCCAGCCGCTGATGACCCTGCACACCGACACGCCGGAGAAGTTCGACTACGCCCTCCAGGCACTGGAAGGCGCCGCGGACTACGCCGCGGCCGGCACGGAGTTCACCGCGAACCCGATCGTGCTGGACCGCATCAGCTGACCTGCGGTTTCTCGTACGTGCGAACGGGACCGGCGGACATCCGCCGGTCCCGTTCGGCATAGGGCCCAGGGCTTCACCACGGCCAAGGTGCTCGACGCGGTGGTGCCCCGCCCCCGGACACCACCGCGTCACCCGCTCAGACCGCGGTCCGCTCCACGGGGATCCACAGCTCCGAGTCCGCCCGTGCCGCGTCCGGCGACAGCCGGGTGCGCAGGATCTCGGGGCCCGGCCTGCTCTGGTACGGATTGGACGGGAACCACTGCGTGAACACATCGCGCCACAGGTACTGAAGCGCCTGGGGGAACGGCCCGGAGTTCTCGAAGACGGCCCAGGTCCCCGCGGGGACGGTGAGCGCGTCCAGGTCGTCCGGCACGCCGGCCCCGGTCACCACCCCGTGGTAGTAGTCGAATTCGGTTCCCTCGGCCCGACTCGGGTCGAGGTCGTCGCTCACCGCGACGATCCCCTCCGGATCCTGATCGGACAGGCCGGTGATCCGCCGTATCGTCTCCTGGTCGATGCTTCGGACGAAATCGGCGATCGCCGGGTTCATCCCCTCGTGGACGAGCGGGACACGGGCCTTCCTGCCGATCACACGGAACTGCTCCTTCTCCACGACCCGGTATCGCATGCTGCTGCTCCCTTCGACGATGAGGCGGAAGGACATCCGTGGCTGGGAGCGCAGAGCGGCACCGGTCCGCCGGGCCTCGCCCGGACCCACACCGTGCACACCCCGGAACGCACGCGCGAACGCCTCTCCCGACCCGTAGCCGTAGCGCACCGCGATCTCCAGCAGCGTCCGCTCTCCGGCGAGCACCTCGGCCCCCGCGACGGTGAGCCGTCTGCGCCGGATGTACTCCGACAGCGAGATCCCCGCCAGCGCGGAGAACAGCCGGCGGAAGTGGTACTCCGACGTCACCGCGATCCGCGCCAGCTCGGTCACCTCGATCCGCTGATCGAGGTGCGACTCGATGTGTTCCAGGGCCTCGTTCAGCCGCTCCAGCACCTCGGTCTCCTTCCCTTACGTCCATCACGTTAGGAAGATCGAACCCTGCCGGACCCGACATCCTGTGCCCGGTCCTATCGGGTGGGACAGGCGGATCGAGGGCACCCCCGCAGCCGACGAAGGGGCCGCCCCCACCAGGACAGGTGGTGGGACGGCCCCTTCGGGCTCCTAGGGGAAAGAGAGCGGAAACGGACGTCGGCCTCAGCGGCGGGCGGCGACGATCAGGGTCCGGCGCTCCACGAGCGCCTTCCGGGTGGCGTACAGGGTGATGGACGCCGCGCTCACCATGGCCACCAGACCCAGCACCACCGTGCCGTCCCAGCCGCCCCAGTTGTAGGCGAGGGCGCCCACCGTGCCGCCCAGCGAGCTGCCCAGGTAGTACGCCGTCTGATAGAGCGCCGACGCCTGCGCCCGGCCCGTCTTGGCCGCACGGCTCACCGAGGACGAGGCCACCGCGTGGCCCGCGAAGAAACCCGCCGTGATGAGGACCAGGCCGAGCAGTACGGCCCCCAGCGACTCGGTCAGGGACAGCAGCAGTCCGGCCGTCGTCGTGCCCACCGCCAGATACAGCGCGCCCCGTCGGCCCAGCCGGCCGACGAGCTTTCCGGCCGCCGCCGAGGAGACGGTTCCGACCAGGTAGACCAGGAAGATCGAGCCGACGACACCCTGCGGAAGCGAGAACGGCGCCTCGACCAGGCGGTAGCCGATGACCGTGTAGACCGCGCCGAAGACGGTCATGAACAACGCGCCGATCGCGTACAGCCGGCGCAGCAGCGGGTCGGACAGGTGACCGCCGACCGTACGGGCCAGGGCGCGCGGCGAGACGGTGGCCGACGTGAAGTGCCGGGCCTTCGGGATCAGCAGCCGGAAGACGACCGCGCACACCATGGCCATCAGCCCCACCGCGGCGAGCCCGGCCCGCCAGCCCCAGGCCTGGGCGACCCAGCCGGTGACGATCCGTCCGGACATCCCGCCGATGGCGTTGCCCGCGACGAACAGCCCGATCGCGCCGACCAGTGCCTTCGGCCGCACCTCCTCCGCCAGGAACGCCATCGCCGAGGCGGGCAGTCCGGCCAGCGCCACGCCCTGCACGGCGCGCAGCGCGATCAGCCACCCGAGGTCCGGGGCGAACGGCACGAGCAGCGACACGAGCGTGGCCACACAGAGCGCGGCCGTCATCATCGCGCGGCGCCCGAAGCGCTCGGAGAGTGCGCTCAGCGGGACGACGGCGACGGCGAGCGCGCCCGTCGCGGCGGACACGGTCCAGCTCGCCTGATCCGGCGTCACCCCGAGGTCGGCGGAGATCGCGGGCAGGAGGGCCTGCGTGGAGTAGAGGAGCGCGAAGGTGGCGACACCGGCGGCGAAGAGCGCGAAGCTCATCCGGCGGTAGCCGGGCCCGCCGGGGGCCAGCTTGGTGTCGCAGGGCGAGGAGGGAGCAGCAGGAGTCGGGGACGACGAGGCAGAGGCATCCGGGCGCGTGATGACGTCGGATGCCCCGGTATCCGCAGGAGGCATGTACCGACCGTATGCACGCACCGCTCATGCGTCCAATGCACAAAATCGCGATAATCGTTCCCATGCAGCATCAGCGCAGGTCAGCCAAGGCTCTGTCACCAATTGGCAACAAGAGAGTCACCGGGAATTTTGACATCCCGGTAACACCCGACACACCTGACATCGAGGTGGATTCCTGGGCGGTCACCCTCACCCCGCGCCTCGCGCAGTTCGTGGCCGTCGCCCGCCACGAGCACGTCACCCGGGCCGCGCAGCAGCTCGCCATGCCGCAGTCCACCCTGAGCCGCTCGATGGCCCGCCTCGAACACGACCTGGGCGTCGCCCTGTTCGCCCGCCACGGCCGCACGGTCTCCCTCACCGCCGCCGGCCGCGCCTTCCTCGTCTCCGTCGAGCGCGCCCTGTCGGAGGTCGACCGCGCCGCCGAGTCCGTGCGGGCCGACGCCGACCCCGCGGCCGGCAAGGTCGCCTTCGGCTTTCTGCACACCCTCGGCCCCGAGACCGTCCCCGGTCTGATCCGCGCCTTCCGCGTCGACCACCCGCGCGTGCGGTTCCAGCTCGTCCAGAACTACGGCGAGGCCATGTTGGAACGACTGCGCACCGGCGACCTCGACCTGTGCCTGACCTCGCCCGTGCCCGACGCCCCCGACCTCGTTGCCCGCCGCCTCGACGAGCAGAAGCTGCGGCTCGTCGTCCCCGAGGACCACCCCCTGGCCGTCCGCAAGCGCGTCCGGCTCGCCGAGGCCGCCGCCGAACTCTTCGTCACCCTCGAACCCGGCTACGGGCTGCGCCGCATCACCGACGCGGTCTGCGCCGAGGCGGGGTTCACCCCGAAGATCGCCTTCGAGGGCGAGGAGGCCGAGACGCTCCGCGGCCTGGTGGCCGCCGGCCTCGGCGTCGCGCTGCTGCCGCCCCCGGCCGTCCCCCGCCCCGGGGTCGTGGAGCTGACCGTCACCGCCCCGCGCGCCTTCCGCGAGATCGGCGTGGCCTGGCTCGACGGGCACCCCGACACGCCGCCCGTCGCGGCCTTCAAACGGTTCCTGCTGTCGCGCCGTGGACAACTGCTGCACGGCGAGGGGCCGCCGGCGTGACCGGGACTTCGCCCCGACCCCGGTCCTCGGGCTAGTGCCGTAGCGACGCGCCGAAGCCGGAGGCCAGCGGCATCCGCAGCCCCAGCGGCGGCGGCGCCGCCAGCGCGTCGGCCAGCGGCCGGGCGTAGTGGTGGCCGAACAGCGAGCCCCGTACGAAGTCCGCCGCCAGGGCCAGCACTTCGGGACGGTGCTGCCGGAGGGCGTGGCCGTCGGAGTGGACCTCGAACCGGCAGGTGTCGCGGTTGACCTTCTTGGCCCGCTCGGCGAGCCGGTAGGAGAGGTCGGGGTCGGTGCGCTCGTCGTCGGTGCCGTGCACGAGCAGCACCGTGCGGCCCGTGAGCTGCCGGACGGGGTCGGGGTCGATGACCGCCTCGGGCTCCGGCAGCCAGGGGGAGAGCGCCAGCACCGAGGCCACCGCCGGGTGTCCGGCGGCGCTCAGCGCGGCGCGCGCCCCCATGCCCGTACCGATCAGGACGACCGGCACGTCGCCGTAGCGCCGCACGACCTCGTCCACGGCCCACTCCGCGTCCCGAACCGGGTGCGCCGCGGCGCCGTTCCAGCCGCGATGGCGATAGCGGACCACGTGGGTGACCAGTCCCTCCGTCTCACCCGCCCGGGCCAGCCGGCGAGCCAGCGGGCGCTGCGCGGCGAGCGTCAGGGGGGAGGGGCGCCGGGTCCCGGCGGGCCGGCCGCCGGGGAGCAATAGGGCCACACCGTGCACGGTGTGCCCGGCACCGAGCGGCTTTCCGAGGCGGACCGTTCTCTCCGGGTCCCGCTGCGGCAACGCTTGCTGAGCCATGGCAGACAACGATGGCAGAAGGCCGGGCGGAGTCCACCCCGCCGACGGGTCACCTTTCCGTATCGTTCGCCGATATCTACGCGCGTAGGGGCTAGAGTGCCGAGATGACGAGCGAGACCACCTCACAACCCACCCCCGATCAGATCCGTCGCGCGCCCAAGGTGCTGCTCCACGACCACCTGGACGGCGGCCTGCGCCCCGGCACCGTCGTCGATCTCGCTCGCGAGATCGGCTACACCGGCCTCCCGGAGACCGACCCGGACAAGCTGGGCGTCTGGTTCCGCGAGGCGGCCGACTCCGGTTCGCTGGAGCGCTATCTGGAGACGTTCGCCCACACCTGTGCCGTCATGCAGACCCGCGAGGCCCTCGTCCGGGTGGCCGCCGAGTGTGCCGAGGACCTGGCCGAGGACGGCGTCGTCTACGCCGAGGTGCGCTACGCCCCCGAGCAGCACCTGGAGCGCGGGCTCAGCCTCGAAGAGGTCGTCGAGGCCGTGAACGAGGGCTTCCGCGAGGGCGAGCGCCGCGCCAGGGCCAACGGTCACCGCATCCGCGTCGGCGCGCTGCTCACCGCCATGCGGCACGCCGCCCGCGCGCTGGAGATCGCCGAACTCGCCAACCGCTACCGCGACACCGGCGTGGCCGGCTTCGACATCGCGGGCGCGGAGGCGGGCTTCCCGCCCACCCGCCACCTGGACGCGTTCGAGTACCTCAAGCGCGAGAACAACCACTTCACGATCCACGCGGGCGAGGCCTTCGGCCTGCCGTCCATCTGGCAGGCCCTGCAGTGGTGCGGCGCCGACCGGCTCGGCCACGGCGTGCGGATCATCGACGACATCCAGGTCGCGGAGGACGGCACGGTCACGCTCGGCCGACTGGCCTCCTACGTCCGGGACAAGCGCATTCCGCTGGAGATGTGCCCGACCTCCAACCTCCAGACCGCCGCCGCGAGCTCGTACGAGGACCATCCGATCGGCCTCCTGCGGAAGTTGCATTTCCGTCTGACGGTGAATACGGATAATCGTCTGATGAGCGGCACGAGCATGAGTGTCGAATTCGAGCACCTGGTCAAGGCGTTCGGCTATTCCCTCGACGACATGCAGTGGTTCACCGTCAACGCGATGAAGTCCGCGTTCATCCCATTCGATGAACGTCTGGCCATGATCAATGACGTGATCAAGCCGGGTTACGCGGAGCTGCGGTCCGAGTGGCTGTTCCGCCAGACGGCCGCCGAGACCGCTGTGACCAGCAATTCCGGTTCCACCGAGGGCTGACGGTCCATCAGCGTCGAATACAGTGAAAACGGCCGGGACTTACGCGTCCCGGCCGTGTCATTGTTTGCGGGGCCCCCGAACTCGTGACTAGGTTGCAGTGCCGCTCAAAATCCCCCCGTCACGAGGACAGATTTCTGATGAAGCAGGGAACCTTCAAGACGCTCGGCGTCGCCGCCGTCGGTGCCGCCTTCGCCGTCACCGCGGCGGGCACCGCCTCCGCGGCCGCCAACCCCGGCACTCTCGAGTCGGTCAGCACCACCGCCCAGGGCACGGCGCAGGGCCTCCCCGTCGAGCAGGTGGCGAGCATGGCCCCGGCCGGCGGCCCCGTCGTCTCCGCCGCGAACCGGGCCGTCGCCTCGGGCGTCGTGACCCAGGCGGCCAAGGCTCTCGACACGTCGCTGGCCCCCCACCTCCTGCCGACCGACACCAAGGGCAACGGCGGCCTGCTCGGCGGCCTGCAGCCCGGCGCCCTCACCAACAACCTGCCCACCAAGGGTCTGCCGGTCGGTGGCCTCGGCGGCTGACGCCCGTACGCGTAACGAGCGGGCCGCGCACCCGGTAAGGGGTGCGCGGCCCGCCGCGTGTGCGCGAAGGGGATGCCCCGAGGTCACCAGGCGGTGGCCGTGCTGTGGGCCTTCTCGCTCGGCAGCAGCAGCCACAGCGCTAGATAGAGCACGAACTGGGGGCCGGGCAGCAGGCACGAGACCAGGAAGATCACCCGCATCGTCGTGCGGGAGACACCGAAGCGCTGGGCCAGACCCGCGCAGACACCGGCGATCATCCTGTTGTTCCGGGGGCGGACCAGCGGAGCGGACATGGTGGCGACTCCTCGTCGTCGGTGCGGCGACGCGATGGTGAGCGGCTGCCGCGGGAGGTGTTTCCCTGATGACTCCACGCTACGACCGCGCCCCGGGCAAAGCGTCGCTCTAAGGGGCGATACCGACCCTGGGGATCGTCGGGGTCATACCCTGAGTCACCTCATCCCGGCGGAGGGCTTTGCGGGGCCGCACCTCACCCCCGCGACGGAGCCGGGCCCGGACGGCCGGGACCACCGCCAGATGCGCCATAGCCACCCCCGTGACGTTCAGGAACAACGCGTCCGCGTTCAGCACCTGGCCCACGACGCCGCTCTGCACCACCTGGAGCATCAGCGCGATCATCGCGCTGGTGAACACCGTCCGGGTCAGCGACCCCAGCGACGACACCGCCAGCCGGCCGCGCGCCCACGGCAGCAGCACGCCCAGCGGTGCGAACGTCAGCACCATCGCGCCGATCGCCCGGGCCGCGTCCCACGGCGCCAGCGCCAGGTCGGCGCGGATGGTGGCCAGCGGCTCGACCTGCGCGGCGGTCACCCACGGCGCGGTCAGCGGGCGCAGGGCCAGCCAGCCGACGACGAGGAGGTGGACGGCCAGAAGGACGCAGCCCGCGACGCGGTAGCGGTATCGGAGGGCGGTCGTACCGCCGTAACCATGACCCTGCACGCCCCACAGGACGCGGCGCGCGCCCCGCGCGGTTCCGCCGGTCGGCAACGGAGCGTCAACACCGCCGGTCCGCGCCGCCGCGCCCCCTCAGACGGCCGTTCCCCGCACGGTCTCCGGCCGGGTCCGGACCTCGTCGGTGCAGGCGAAGCGCTTGGGCGCCTCGTCGCCCGGCCCGCCGAGGACGACCGCGGCCTTGCCCCCGGCCGCGGCGGTGCCCGTGAACGTGCACGCGAGCTGCGCCACCGCGAGCGGCGGCAGCTCCTCCGGAGCGCGGCTCAGCCGCAGCGTCCCGGCCGGATCGTCCTTGCGCGGCCCGCTGACGGACAGCCGCAGCGGGACGTCCGTGGAGAACCCGGCGTCGGCCTCGGGGGACGAGGGGGCCCGCCGCAGCTCCTCCAGGAGCGCCTGGGCGACCGCCAGGGCGTCTTCCGGCGTGCTTTCGGGCAGTGCCATGACCCTGGGCACCGGCAGCAGCTGCGAACCGCACACGAGCTGCACGGACAGCGCGACGCTGCCCGAGGGCGGCAGGCTCTGCGCGCCGGAGCGTACGACGCACGTCGCCCGCGAGGGCGCGCTGCCGGCGTCCACCGGCACGGCCGTGCCCCGGATCCCGCACCCGGCCAGGGCAGCCAGCCCGAGTGCCAGGGCGAGTGCCGGTCCGAGTGTCCGGGTGGCGGCCCGGGCCGCGGTCCTCGCGGTGACGGTCCTCATCGCGCGTTCCCCTCAGCCGTACCCGGCGAAGTGCCGTCCCCGTCGCCGTCCGCCCCGCTCCCGTCCCCGTCGTCCGGCTCACTCTCCGTGGCCGTGCCCCGGGGGAGGGTGAGGGTGAAGACCGCGCCGCCGTCCGGCGAGTTGGCGGCGGTGATCTCACCACCGTGGATGTGGGCGTTCTCCAGGGCGATCGACAGCCCCAGACCGCTGCCCTCGGAGCGGGGGCGGGACGCGCTCGCCTTGTAGAAGCGGTCGAAGACGTGCGGCAGGACGTCCTCGGGGATGCCGGGGCCGTGGTCGCGCACCTCGATCACGAGGGAGTCGTCCGCCGTCCGCACGGCCACCCGCACCGGCGACCCGCCGTGCTTGAGGGCGTTGCCGATGAGGTTGGCGAGGATCACGTCGAGGCGGCGCGGGTCGAGCAGCGCCATGATGCCGCGCTCGGCGTCCAGATCGACCGCGTCCAGCCAGGCACGGGCGTCGATGCAGGCGGTGACCTGGTCCGCGACGTCCACGTCGTCCAGGACCAGCCGGGCCGTGCCCGCGTCGAAGCGGGTGACCTCCATCAGGTTCTCCACCAGCTCGTTCAATCGCCTGGTCTCGCTCACCACGAGCTGCACCGCCGGCGCGATCATCGGGTCGAGGTTCTCCGCCTCGTCCTCCAGCACCTCGGTCACCGCGGTGATCGCCGTGAGCGGGGTCCGCAGCTCGTGCGACATGTCGGCGACGAAGCGCCGGCTCGCGGCCTCCCGGGCGCTCAGGTCCTCGACGCGCTTCTGCAGCGACTCCGCCGTCCTGTTGAACGTCCGCGACAGATCTGCCAGCTCGTCCGTGCCCGACACCTGGAGCCGGGTGTCCAGCTTCCCCTCACCGAGCCGCCGCGCGGCGTCGCCGAGCCGCTGCACGGGCCGTAGCACCGTCGAGGCGGCGGCCTGGGCGAGCAGGGCCGAGCCGATCAGGGCGAGGCCGGTGGCGATGCCCAGGGACCAGGCGAGGGAGTTGAGGTCCGCCCGCTCGTTGTCCAGGGACTTCAGCAGATAGCCGGTGGGCCCGCCGCCGATCACCTTGGCGCCGCCGACGAGATAGGGCTTGCCGTCGAGTGTGATCCGCTGCCAGTACAGGTGGTACGGGTAGTGGTTCGACTCGGTGACCGGCCGCTCGCGGTTCACGGCCCTGCGCAGCGAATCGGGGACGACCTCGAGCGTGAACAGATCCCGGTCCGAGGGGGCCGCGCAACTGCCGCCGCCGGTGACCTTGTCGATCAGCAGCACCTCGTACTTCTGCGAGGTGGCGGCCATCCGGTCCGCGGCCTCCTGCAGCTCGGGGCAGGTCGGGGTCAGCGGCAGCGTCCCCGTGTTGTCCTGGAGGGACTTGCGGAAGTCGTCCAGGGCGGCGTTCTGCGTGCGGGTGAGGACCGCGTCGCGGTTGAGCCAGTACGCGATGGCGGACGCGGACACCGCCGCGGCCAGCGCGACCAGCGCGAAGACGAGCATCAGCCGCAGCCGGAGGCTCACCCACCGCATGCTGAGCTGCACGACCCGCTTCGCCGCCGCCCAGCCCCGTACCCGACCGGGCTCTTGATTCACGGTGCGCTCTCTGTGCTGTTGTGGTGGGCCGAAGTGATCACTGCGGGGTGTCCAGGCGGTAGCCGACCCCGCGGACCGTACGGATCAGGGTCGGGGAGGAGGGAACGTCCTCGACCTTGGCGCGCAGTCGCTGCACACAGGCGTCCACCAGCCGGGAGTCGCCGAGGTAGTCGTGCTCCCAGACCAGCCGCAGCAACTGCTGCCGGGACAGCGCCTGCCCCGGCCGGCGGCTGAGCTCCAGCAGCAGCCGCAGCTCGGTCGGTGTGAGCTGGAGGTCCTCGCCGTTCTTCGTGACCGTCATCGCGGAGCGGTCGATGACCAGCGAGCCGAACGACGCCGAGTCGTTGGACTCCCGCTCGCCGCGGCGCAGCACCGCACGGATCCGGGCGTCGAGCACCCGGCCCTGCACGGGCTTGACCACGTAGTCGTCGGCCCCGGACTCCAGCCCGACCACGACGTCGATGTCGTCGTTGCGCGCGGTCAGCAAAATGATCGGCAGCTGGTCGGTGCGCCGGATGCGGCGGCAGACCTCGAAACCGTCGATCCCGGGCAGCATGACGTCCAGCACGATCAGATCCGGCCGCTGCTCGCGCAGCAGCTTCAGGCCGTCCTCGCCGGTCGCCGCGGTCGCCACTCGGTGACCTTGGCGGGACAGGGAGAACTCGAGGGCCGTGCGGATGGCGTCGTCGTCCTCGATCAGCAACAGGAAAGGCACGGTGGTCATTCTGGCCTAAGAGTGGCCCTCAGTTCGACAGACGGCGTTGTCCGGAGTGCGGCCGGAGGGTGTCCAGGGTGCTCAGTGCCCTGTTGCAGGGCTGTGACAGTCGGGGGACAGCGCCATGAAACTGGCCCGGCAGGCTTTGGTTCACCGAGCGGCACCAGGGCTCGGGACGCAAACGGACCGAGCTGGCTCCACCGACGGGGGGCGCGAGATGAACACACTGCACAGCACCACGACCAGCGCAGTCATTCGCACGCGCCTGCACGACGCCGGGCGGGGTTCGGAGAAGTCCGGTGCCGTGGGCGGACGGGGGTGCGCCCGCGGCACCGGACGGGTCAGGCCGCCGTACATGGTGGCCATCGACGCGAGCGTGTACGGGGAGGCCGCCCGGGGCACGGGGGAAAAGCCCGGGGGTTCGGGGGAACGCAAGGCCGAGTCCCGGACGGAGGCGGAGTTCACCGCCTACGTCCAGGAGCGCCGGGCCTCCCTGTACGCGACCGCGTATCACCTGACCGGTGACCGTTACGAGGCGGAGGACCTGCTCCAGAGCGCGCTGTTCTCCACGTACCGGGCCTGGGACCGGATCGCCGACAAGGCGGCGGTGGGCGGCTATCTGCGCCGCACCATGACCAATCTGCACATCAGCGCCTGGCGTCGGCGGAAGCTCAACGAGTACCCGACGGAGGAGCTGCCGGAGACGGTGGGCGACCAGGACGCGATGCGCGGCACCGAACTGCGCGCCGTGCTCTGGCAGGCGCTGGCCCGGCTGCCCGAACTCCAGCGCACGATGCTGGTGCTGCGCTACTACGAAGGCCGCACCGACCCGGAGATCGCGGACATCCTCGACATCAGCGTCGGCACGGTCAAGAGCAGCATCTGGCGCTCGCTGCGCCGGCTGCGCGAGGACGAGGTCATCGGCTCCGAGCGTGGCGCCGTCGAGTCCTTCGGCGAGCTGGTGGCCTAGGCCTGGCCGGCGGTTCATGGGGACGCACCACCGCTGCGCGGCGGTGTCCTCAATCTCCCCCAGCTACCGCTGGGAGCTGCCCCCAGCGAGCTGATTTCAGCCCGTCCGGCGATTGAGGACGCGCCCGCAGGGCACTCGCCGCCGTAGGCGGCAACGACGGCCCGCAGCCAGGGCCGGGGACCAACGGGGGAACCACGGGGGAGAGAGCGGGCGGACAGCCGGGGGGTCTGTCCTGCCCGCTCTCGCCGTTTCGCCGTCCCGCGGGGTCCGCTCCGGCCCGCGCAGGAGGGCCGCTCAGGCGGGTCCGTTCAAGTGCAGGGCCGTTCAAGTGCGGGCCGTTCAGGCCGGAGGCCGCGCAGACCGAGGTCCGCTGTAGCAGGCCGCTCAGGCCACCCGTACCGGGTCCGGGTCGGGTGCGCACGTCTCCCGCCGCCCGGCGGCCGCGGCGGCTATCCGGCCCATGGCCGCGTCCTTGTCGCAGGCGTGCGCGCCGAGCGCCGTCTGCCGGGCCACGATGCCGCGCTCGGCGCGCATCAGCCGCAAGCCGCGGCGCAGCAGGTACGGGATGGGCTTACGGGCCTCCCGCAGATCGCGCACCAGTCGGCGGCGGAAGGTCGTCGAGGGGCGGCCCCGCAGACACAGCGCGTCGGCGAGGACGCCCAGTTCCCGGCAGCGCTCGATGATGTCCGCGGCGAAGACGCCCTCGGCGATGAACAGCGAGGTGCGCCCGATGTCCAGCGTGCTCTGCCCGGTCCGCGAGCTGGTGGCGATGTCGTACAGCGGCACCGGCGTACGGGCGGTGCGGCACAGGGCGTCGATCGCGGCGACGGCCGCGTCCGCGTTCCACGACAGGGGTGAGTCCCAGTCGGCGCCGGACCCGTCGCCGAGCAGCGGCAGGGTCGGGTCGTCGCCTTCCTTGTAGAAGTCGTCGAGGTTGAGCACGGGCAGCCCGGTGCGGGCGGCGAGGGACGACTTTCCGGAGCCGGAGGGTCCGGTCAGCAGGATGACGCGCGCGGGAGTCAGGTGGGGAGTCACGGGACACCAGTGTGAGGCATTGGGCCGCATGGGGGATCCCCCCGGGTCGAAACGTGCGCGAAACGTCACTGTTCCACTACGTTGCGTTGTCGTTCTCCGGCATCCCACGACCCGGCAGGTGGCCATGGCCTCGCACGCACGACACGCACGCTCCACGTCTCCCCGTCCGGGGCTCCCGCGCGCGCTCGTGCGCGTAGGGGTGTCCGTATCGGCCGGAGCTGCGATCGTCGTGGGCGGTGCGGCGAGCGCGAACGCCGCGCCCCCCACGGGCGGTACCCAGCCGGTCGGCGTCTCGTTCGGCGAGCTGTCCGTGGAGGCGGCCGGGAAGGCGGCCGGCCAGTCGCTGCACCACTCCTCCGCGGCCCTGTTCGGCCCGGCGAAGGTGCTGCGGCTCAACCCGATGGCCGGCACGGGCGTCGACCCGACGGACAACGCGGTCGGCACCCAGGTCGCCGACTTCCAGCCCGTGAGCACCGCGATGGTCACCGCGCCGCTCTCCCAGGGCGGCGCCCTGGGGCAGCTGCCGCTGCTGAGCTACGGGGCGGGGCTGCTGCCCGGCTGACGGCCGCGCATGCGCGACGGCGGCGGCTCCCGGTCCGGGGAGCCGCCGCCGTCGTATGCCCTGGTGCCGTCGGCTAGTAGGCCGAGCCGCCCGCGCCGAGCGAACCGGTCGGGTGCCAGACCGTCTTGGTCTCCAGGAACGCCGTCATCCGGTCCGTGCCGGGGTCGGCGGACCAGTCCACAGCCTGTGGACGGAGGACGCGCTTGAGGTTGTCGGCCGCGGCGATCTGGAGCGCCTTCGACAGCTCCGCGTCGGCACCGGCCAGGTCGATCGCGTTGACGTCCTGGTGCGCGGCGAGGGACGGAGAGATCTCCGCGGCCTTGCCGGACAGGATGTTGACCACACCGCCGGGCACGTCGGAGGTGGCGAGCACCTCACCCAGCGACAGCGCCGGGAGCGGGGCCTTCTCGGAGGCGATGACCACGACCGTGTTGCCGACCGCGATCACCGGGGCGATCACGGACACCAGGCCGAGGAAGGAGGACTCCTGCGGGGCCACGACGGCCACCACACCGGTCGGCTCCGGCGTCGAGAGGTTGAAGAACGGCCCCGCGACCGGGTTCGCGCCGCCGACGACCTGCGCGATCTTGTCGGTCCAGCCCGCGTACCAGACCCAGCGGTCGATCGCCGCGTCGACCTGGGCCGCCGCCTTGGACTTCGAGAGCCCCTCGGCGTCGGCGACCTCCGCGACGAACTGGTCGCGGCGGCCCTCCAGCATCTCGGCGACGCGGTAGAGGATCTGGCCGCGGTTGTACGCGGTCGCGCCGGCCCAGCCGCCCGTCGCCTTGCGTGCCGCGACGACCGCGTCACGCGCGTCCTTGCGGGACGACAGCGGGGCGTTGGCGAGCCACTTGCCCTTGGAGTCGGTCACCTCGTACACCCGCCCGCTCTCGGACCGGGGGAACTTGCCCCCGACGAACAGCTTGTAGGTCTTGAAGACACTGAGTCGCTCAGACATCGAGGTAGGCCTCCAGACCGTGACGGCCACCCTCGCGGCCGAAGCCCGACTCCTTGTAGCCGCCGAAGGGCGAGGTCGGGTCGAACTTGTTGAACGTATTGGCCCAGACGACGCCCGCGCGCAGGCTGTTCGCCACCGACAGGATCCGCGAACCCTTCTCGGTCCAGATGCCCGCCGACAGCCCGTACTGCGAGTTGTTGGCCTTCGCGACGGCCTCGGCCGGGGTGCGGAAGGTCAGCACCGACAGCACCGGGCCGAAGATCTCCTCGCGGGCGATGCGGTGCGCCTGCGTGACGTTCGTGAAGAGCGTCGGGGCGAACCAGTAACCCGCGGAGGGCAGCTCGCAGGCCGGGGCCCAGCGCTCGGCACCCTCGGCCTCGCCGCTGTCGGCGAGGGCCTTGATCCGGGCCAGCTGCTCGGCGGAGTTGATCGCGCCGATGTCGGTGTTCTTGTCCAGCGGGTCGCCGAGGCGCAGCGTGGACAGCCGGCGCTTGAGCGCGTCCAGCAGCTCGTCCTGGATCGACTCCTGGACCAGCAGCCGGGAGCCCGCGCAGCAGACCTGGCCCTGGTTGAAGAAGATGCCGTTGACGATGCCCTCGACGGCCTGGTCGATGGGCGCGTCGTCGAAGACGATGTTCGCGCCCTTGCCGCCCAGCTCCAGGGTCAGCTTCTTGTCCGTACCGGCGACGCTGCGCGCGATGGCCTTGCCGACGGCGGTGGAGCCGGTGAAGGCGACCTTGTCGACGCCCGGGTGCTCGACCAGTGCGGCGCCCGTGGTGCCGTCACCGGTGACGATGTTGACGACGCCCTTGGGGAGACCGGCCTGGCGGCAGATGTCCGCGAAGAACAGCGCCGACAGCGGGGTGGTCTCGGCCGGCTTGAGGACGACCGTGTTGCCCGTGGCGAGCGCCGGGGCGATCTTCCACGCCAGCATCAGCAGCGGGAAGTTCCACGGGATGACCTGGCCCGCGACGCCCAGCGCCTTCGGGTTCGGGCCGTAGCCGGCGTGGTCGAGCTTGTCGGCCCAACCGGCGTAGTAGAAGAAGTGGGCGGCGACCAGCGGCAGGTCGGCGTCGCGCGTCTCGCGGATCGGCTTGCCGTTGTCCAGGGTCTCCAGGACGGCCAGCTCGCGCGAGCGCTCCTGGATGATCCGGGCGATCCGGAACAGGTACTTGGCGCGCTCGGCGCCCGGCAGCGCCGACCACTTCTCGAACGCCTTGCGGGCGGCCTTGACCGCCGCGTCCACGTCCTCGGCCGAGCCCTGCGCGACCTCGGAGAGGACCTCCTCGGAGGAGGGGGAGAGGGTCTTGAAGACCTTGCCGTCCGAGGCGTCGCGGAACTCGCCGTCGATGAACAGCCCGTAGGACGGGGCGATGTCGACGACCGCGCGCGACTCCGGCGCGGGTGCGTATTCAAAGGCCATGATCAGTCCACCGTCACGTAGTCGGGACCGGAGTAGCGCCCGGTGCTCAGCTTCTGGCGCTGCATCAGCAGGTCGTTGAGGAGGCTGGAGGCGCCGAAGCGGAACCAGGTGTTGGTCAGCCACTCCTCACCGACGGTCTCGTTGACGAGGACCAGGAACTTCAGCGCGTCCTTCGTGGTGCGGATGCCGCCGGCCGGCTTCACGCCCACCTGGACGCCCGTGGTGGCGCGGAAGTCGCGGACCGCCTCCAGCATCAGCAGGGTGTTCGCCGGGGTGGCGTTCACCGCGACCTTGCCGGTCGAGGTCTTGATGAAGTCGGCGCCGGCCAGCATGCCGAGCCAGGAGGCGCGGCGGATGTTGTCGTACGTCGACAGCTCGCCGGTCTCGAAGATGACCTTGAGCCGGGCGGCGCTGCCGTCTTCCCGGCGGCAGGCTTCCTTGACGGCCTTGATCTCCTCGAACACCGAGAGGTAGTGCCCCGAGAGGAACGCGCCCCGGTCGATCACCATGTCGATCTCGTCCGCGCCCGCGGCGACGGCGTCCCGGGTGTCGGCCAGCTTGACCGGCAGCGCGGCGCGGCCGGCCGGGAAGGCGGTGGCGACGGAGGCGACGTTGACGCCGGAGCCCTTGAGGGCCTCGGCGGCGGTGGCCGCCATGTCGGGATAGACACAGATCGCCGCGACCTTGGGCGTGGTGCGGTCGGTCGGATCGGGGTTGACGCCCTTGGCGCACAGCGCCCGGACCTTGCCCGGGGTGTCCGCGCCCTCGAGCGTCGTCAGGTCGATCATGGAGATCGCCAGGTCGATGGCGTACGCCTTCGCCGTCGTCTTGATCGAGCGGGTGCCGAGCATGGCGGCGCGGGCCTCGAGCCCGACCGTGTCGACACCCGGCAGGCCGTGCAGGAAGCGGCGCAGCGCACCGTCGGAGGCGGTCACGTCCGCCATCGACGCCAGTCGCTCGGCGGCTTCGTTGCCGTTTGAGGGAACAGTGGGCATGGTCACCGGATGAGCATATCTACGCGCGTAGCGCGTGTCACCCCCCAGGGTCGGGTCCCCTGCACCACACTGCCTTCTGCGGGCGTGGTGCACAATCGGCGGCATGACGAGCCCGGACGACTCATCCGCACCACGGCCCCCTGAGAACACACCGGAAACGGGGTACGCCGAGCGGTGCTACCGCTCCGCCGCAGGCATCGGCGGCGGCGTGCTGCTGCTCGTGATCGGCGCCTGGCTGGGCGGCGACGCGATCGTACGCGGCGAGGGCCGCACCCCCTGGCTCACCCTGGCCGCGCTGCTGTGCGGGGTGCCCCTGGTGATCGCCTTCACGCTGCGCCCCGCGGTATGGGCGGGCGAGAACGCCCTCCGGGTGCGCAACCCCTTCCGCACGATCACGCTGCCCTGGGCCAGCGTGGCCGGCGTCCGCGCCGGCTACTCCAGCGAGGTCCTGGCGGGCGGCGCCAGGTACCAGCTGTGGGCGATCCCCGTCTCCCTCCGCCAGCGCAAGTCCGCTGCGCGGCGGCAGGCGCGGGCGGCTTCGGAGGACGTCACGGGCACGCTGTCGGTCTCGGTCTCCGGATTCACCCGGGCCCCCGCGGACCAGGCGATCGACGACCTGCGCGAACTCGCCGAGCGGAACGCTTCGCGTCCGGGGGCGCAGGGGGAGCCGGAGGTGCGGTGGGCCTTCGAGCTGATCGTGCCGGCCGTGGTGGGGCTGGTGCTGCTCGTGGTGCTGTTCGCTGTGGCGTAGTGAGGTTCGGGCCGTAGGCCCTTGTGCGGGCCCGGCCGGAGGCCGGGCCCGCACCTCTGTGGGTCAGATACCCGCGGCCTTGGACAGGTCGGCCTTGATCGAGGCGAGGACCGTTTCGGCCTGGGCGCGGGCGCCGGTGAGGGCGCTCGCGTCGGTCACCGGGACGACGACCTCCAGGTAGCACTTGATCTTGGGCTCGGTGCCGCTCGGGCGGACGATGACGCGCGCCGCCGAGACGGTGCCTGTGGCGTCACCCGCCAGGTGGTACCGCAGACCGTCGGTCGGCGGCAGCGACTCCGTGCCCTCGGACAGGTCCTCCGCGGAGGAGACCCGGAGCCCGGCGAGGGTCGTCGGGGGCTGCTCACGCAGCCTGCGCATGGCGTTCGCGATCAGGGACAGGTCCTCGACGCGCACCGACAGCTGGTCCGTGGCGTGCAGACCGTGCTCGACGGCGAGGTCGTCCAGCAGGTCGGTGAGCGTGCGCCCGGAGGCCTTGAGCTCGGCGGCCAGCTCGGCGATCAGCAGGGCGGCGGTGATGCCGTCCTTGTCGCGGACGCCCTCGGGGTCGACGCAGTAGCCCAGCGCCTCCTCGTAGGCGTAACGCAGGCCGTCCACGCGGGCCAGCCACTTGAAGCCGGTGAGCGTCTCCTCGTAGGCGGCACCGGGCGCGGCGGCGGCGATCCGGGAGAGCAGCGAGGACGAGACGATCGTCGTGGTGAACGTGCCGGTCGCCTTCTTGTGCACCAGGTGCGTGGCCAGCAGCGCGCCCACCTCGTCGCCGCGCAGCATGCGCCAGCCGACGACGCTGTCCTGGTCGGGCACGGCGACGGCGCAGCGGTCCGCGTCGGGGTCGTTGGCGATGACGATGTCCGGCGCCGCCTCGCGGGCGGTGGCGAACGCCAGGTCCATCGCGCCCGGCTCCTCCGGGTTGGGGAAGGCGACGGTGGGGAAGTCGGGGTCCGGCTCGGCCTGCTCGGCGACCACGGTCGGCGCGGGGAACCCGGCGCGCGCGAAGGCGGCGGTCAGGGTGTCGTGGCCGACGCCGTGCATGGGCGTGTAGACCACGCGGATGTCGCGCGGGGAGCCGGCGGTCAGGACGGCGTCGGTGCGCTCCAGGTAGGCCTCCACCACGGAGTCGCGGAGGGTCTCCCAGCCGGCGCTCGGGCGGGGCACGTCGTCGAGGTTCACGATCGCGGCGATCTCGGCGGCGATCTCCCCGTCGGCGGGCGGCACGATCTGGGAGCCGTCGCCGAGGTAGACCTTGTAGCCGTTGTCGCGCGGCGGGTTGTGGCTGGCGGTCACCTCGACGCCCGCGACCGCGCCGAGGTGGCGGATGGCGAAGGCGAGCACGGGGGTGGGCAGCGGGCGCGGCAGCAGCGCGGCGCGCAGGCCCGCGCCGACCATGACGGCGGCGGTGTCGCGGGCGAAGTCGGCGCTCTTGTGCCGGGCGTCGTAGCCGATGACGACCACGCCGTTGGCGTGACCCTGCTTCTTGAGGTACGCGGCGAGACCGGCGGCCGCGCGGATGACGACGGCGCGGTTCATGCGCATGGGTCCCGCGCCGAGCTCACCGCGGAGACCGGCGGTGCCGAACTGCAGCGTGCCGCCGAAACGGGCGGTCAGCTCGGTCAGGTCCTCGGTGTCGATGAGCTTGGACAGCTCGTCGCGGGTGTCGGGGTCGGGGTCCTCGGCCAGCCACGACTTGGCCTGCGCGATGAGGTCTCGCTCCACGGGTTCTCCTCCGGAGGGATTCGGGGGGTGGGTGGGTGTGGGGGCGGGGGCGGTGCGGTTCGGGGGCCGGGCGGTGTGATCCCTGCGGGGGCCGTGCTCGGTGTTGCTACTGCGTGCCCCGTACGTGGGCCCGTAAATCACGCTGTACGCCCCTTGCCGGGCCCGCGCCGACCGCCTCTCCCCCTGCCGGTGGGGCAGGTGCCGGCCTTGCTCCCCGAGGGGATGCCCGGTGACGAATCGTGCAACCTCGGGCCTTCGCCTGCGGGAGCGATTCCGGGCAAGGATGTGGCCCGGTGCCGGCCCTTCGACCGGTCGGCACCGGGCCACATCCTTCGGTACGGGGAATTACAGGCGCGGGAGGACCCGGGCCAGGAGGTCGCCCATCTGGGCGGCGGAGTCGCGGCCCGCCTGGAGCACCTCTTCGTGGTTGAGCGGCTCGCCCGTCATGCCCGCGGCGAGGTTCGTCACCAGGGAGATGCCCAGCACCTCGGCGCCCGCCTCACGCGCGGCGATCGCCTCGAGCGTGGTGGACATGCCGACCAGGTCGCCGCCGAGCGTGCGGACCATCTTGATCTCCGCCGGCGTCTCGTAGTGCGGGCCGGGGAGCTGGACGTAGACGCCCTCCTCCAGGGTGGGGTCCACCTCCTGGCACAGGGTGCGCAGACGCTGCGAGTACAGGTCGGTGAGGTCGACGAAGTTCGCGCCGACGATCGGCGACGTGGCCGTGAGGTTGATGTGGTCGCTGATCAGCACCGGCTGACCGGGGCGCATGCCCTCGCGGAGGCCGCCGCAGCCGTTGGTCAGGACGACGGTCTTGCAGCCGGCGGCGACGGACGTGCGGACGCCGTGGACGACGGCGGCGACGCCGCGGCCCTCGTAGTAGTGCGTGCGGCCCAGGAAGACGAGCGCGCGCTTGTCGTTGACCTTGTAGGAGCGAACCGTGCCCGCGTGGCCCGCGACGGCGGCGGCGGTGAAGCCGGGGAGCTCGGTGACCGGGAATTCGGCCTCGGGGGTGCCGAGCGCCTCGGTCGCCGGGAGCCAGCCGCTGCCCATGACCAGGGCGACGTCGTGGGTCTCGGCGCCCGTGAGCTCGCGAAGACGGGCGGCGGCGGCGTCGGCCGCCGCGTACGGGTCGGCCTGGATGTCGGGAGTAACTGATGCGTTCACGCGGACGAGGGTAGCCGCTATTCGCCTACGCGCGTAGATGTCGCTGGTCACGGTGTTCCGATTGTTGCTTTGTGCGTTGTGACGAGACGAAGTCGTCACCGCTCAGCAGGGCCGCTTGCGCAGCTCCATGACGTAGTCGTGGGGTGCGCCCGCCGACTCCGCGGCGTCCGCGATCTCGCCGAGGTAGCGCGCGGAGGGCAGCCCGCCCTCATAACCGTTCAGGACGTAGATCCACGCGGGTTCCTCGCCGTCCAGGGTGTGGACCCGGACTCGCATCCGCCGGTAGATGTCGAGGCCGACACCCTCCCAACGGTCCATCGAGTCCTCGTCCATCGGGGCGATGTCGTAGAGGGCGACGAAGACCTGGGAGCGCGGTGCCTCGACGACCGTCGCGAGCGCCCCCTCCCAGCCCATCTGCTCCCCACCGAAGGTCAGCCGCCAGTCGGCGAGCCAGCCCGTGCCGCGCAGCGGCGAGTGCGGTGCGCGGCGGGACATCAGCCGCGCGTCGAGGTTGCCGGCGTACGCGGCGTAGAGCGACATGGTTCTGAGGGTACGGGAGTGAGGCGGGACGGCATTTGGGGTGGCAGTCTCGAAGGAGGGTTCGCGCGGAACCTGCTGCCGAACCTCGTACGGATCCTCGGATGCCGCCCCGGACGGGATCGCCTGGATCACGGTGTATTACGTGCGAAATCGCGTATACGGGCCCCGGAAGGATTCGCTTTGATGGGTGCGGGACAATGGAATACGTGACTCGGATCGTGATCATCGGTGGCGGACCCGGCGGCTATGAGGCGGCGCTCGTCGCCGCGCAGCTCGGCGCGGAGGTGACCGTCGTCGACTGCGACGGTCTGGGCGGGGCGTCGGTGCTCACCGACTGCGTGCCCTCGAAGACTCTTATCGCGACGGCTGAGGTGATGACGACCTTCGACTCCTCCTACGAGGAGCTGGGGATCATCGTCGCCGACGACACGCCGCATCTGGAGCAGGCGGCGCGCGTCGTGGGCGTGGACCTGGGCAAGGTGAACCGGCGTGTGAAGCGCCTGGCGCTGGCCCAGTCGCACGACATCACCGCCTCGGTGACGCGTGCGGGCGGCCGGGTCATGCGCGGCCGCGGCCGCCTGGAGCCGAACCAGGCCCCGGACGGCTCGCGCAAGGTCGTCGTACGGGCCGCGGACGGCTCGGAGGAGACCCTCGTCGCGGACGCGGTGCTGATCGCCACGGGCGCGCACCCGCGGGAGATCCCGGACGCGCTGCCGGACGGCGAGCGGATCCTGAACTGGACCCAGGTCTACGACCTGGAGGAGCTGCCCGAAGAGCTGATCGTGGTGGGCTCGGGCGTCACCGGCGCCGAGTTCGCCGGCGCGTACCAGGCGCTCGGCTCGAAGGTCACCCTGGTGTCCTCGCGCGACCGGGTGCTGCCGGGTGAGGACCCGGACGCGGCCGCCGTGCTGGAGGACGTCTTCCGGCGCCGCGGCATGAACGTGATGTCGCGCTCCCGGGCCCAGTCCGCCAAACGGGTGGGCGACCGGGTCGAGGTGACGCTGGCGGACGGCCGGGTCATCACCGGTACGCACTGTCTGATGGCGGTCGGCTCGATTCCCAATACGGCGGGGATCGGTCTGGAGGAGTCCGGGGTCCGGCTCAAGGACTCGGGGCACGTCTGGACCGACAAGGTCTCGCGTACGAGCGCGCCCGGCGTCTACGCGGCCGGCGACTGCACGGGGGTCTTCGCACTGGCGTCGGTCGCCGCCATGCAGGGCCGGATCGCCATGTACCACTTCCTGGGCGACGCGGTCGCGCCGCTGAATCTCAAGGCTGTATCCGCGAACGTATTTACGGATCCGGAGATTGCCACGGTCGGCTATACGCAGGCCGATGTCGACGCCGGCCGCATTGACGCCCGGGTGGTGAAGCTGCCGCTGCTGCGCAATCCGCGGGCGAAGATGCAGGGCATCCGGGACGGTTTCGTCAAGATGTTCTGCCGCCCCGGCACGGGCATCGTGGTCGGCGGCGTCGTGGTCTCGCCCCGGGCCAGCGAGCTGATTCACCCCATCTCGATCGCGGTCGACAACAATCTGACCGTGGAGCAGATCGCGAACGCCTTCACGGTGTACCCGTCGCTGTCCGGTTCGATCGCCGAGGTGGCCCGTCAGCTGCACACCCGCAAGGCGCAGCGGGAGGGCTAGCGCGAGGCCGGCGGGAGAGGCCCCACGGGAGGTCCCACGGGAGTCCCGGCCCCCGGCGCAAGGGGAGCCGGGGCCTCTTCTTCCGGTTCCCCCTATATCACTTCGCGGGTTGCGTAGCGGACAACTTCCGTTAATTGCTGCAACCTGCTGAAAACGGATGCGCGTTGGCGTTACTGTCGGTTTCGTGTTCGCTGCAGAACGTCGTCAATTGATCCTCGAAATGGTGCGCGCCAACGGAGCGGTTTCGCTCCGGGAGCTCGCCCGCGTCGTCCAGACCTCCGAAGTGACCGTACGGCGGGACGTGCGGGCATTGGAGGCAGAAGGACTGCTCGACCGCCGGCACGGCGGTGCGGTGCTGCCGGGCGGTTTCACCAGGGAGTCCGGCTTCCCGCAGAAATCCCATCTAGCGACCGCCGAGAAGACGGCCATCGCCGATCTCGCGGCGAGCTTCGTCGACGAGGGCGAGGCCGTCGTCGTCGGCGCCGGTACGACCACGCAGGAGCTGGCCCGCCGGCTCGCGCGGGTACCGGGTCTGACCGTGGTCACCAACTCCCTGCTCGTCGCGCAGGCGCTCGCGCACGCCAACCGGGTCGAGGTCGTCATGACCGGTGGCACCCTGCGCGGGTCCAACTACGCCTTGGTGGGCAGCGGGGCCGAGCAGTCCCTGCAGGGCCTGCGGGTGACCCGGGCGTTCCTGTCGGGGAGCGGACTGACCGCCGAGCGCGGGCTCTCCACGTCCAACATGCTCTCCGCGAGCGTGGACCGGGCGCTGGTGCAGGCCGCCGCGGAGGTCGTGGTGCTCGCGGACCACACGAAGCTGGGCACCGACACGATGTTCCAGACGGTGCCCACGGACGTCATCACGAGACTCGTGACCGACGAGCCGCCCGGGCACGACGACCGTGCCGCCACGGAACTCCAGGCGCTCGCCGACCAGGGCGTGCACATCTCGGTCGCCGGGCCCGGCGCGGGGTCGGGCTCGGGGCCGGGGGGTGCCTCCGGCGGTGAGGTCCCCTCCTCCCGCCGCCGCGAGGTGCGCGACGTGCCGCCCCTGCCGGGGCAGCGTCGCAGCATCCCGCTGGGGCCCGGTCAGAACCCCGGCCCGGGCCAGGGCGGCCAGCCGGGCGCGCCTCAGCTCCGCAGCGCCTCCGGCATGGGCGACCAGCCCACGGCCCGGGTGGCGGACCTGGCGCCGCGGCGGCGCTGACCTCAGCCCCGCCCGGGGTCCGAGGGCGCCTTGAGACCGGTGAGCGTCAACATCAGCAGGCGGTCGGCCAACTCCGGATCGTCCGGAGACTGTTCGACCGCCAGGGAAATCGCATTCGTCAGCTGCATCAGATCGACGATGTCCACATCCGACCGGACCGCCCCGGCCCGCTGAGCGCGGGCGAGCAGCGTGCTGCCCGCCTCCCGCATCGGCAGGCTGCACCGCGACAGGGCGGACGCCTCGTCGCTCTGCGCGGCCATCAGGGCCCGTGACAGCCCCCGGTAGGTGCTGGCGTGGGCCACGATGGCCCGCAGCCAGTCCACGAGCGCCCGGCACGGCTCGGGTGCCGCCAGCAGCTCCCGCGAGCGGGTGAGGAGGGCGTCGACCTCGCCCTGGAAGACCGCGCTCATCAAGGCCGTGCGGTTGGGGAAGTGCCGGTAGAGCGTCCCGATGCCGACGCCGGCCCGCCGGGCGATGTCCTCGAGGGAGGCGTCCGTGCCGTGCTGCGTGAAGGCGGTGCGGGCTTCCACGAGCAGCCGCTCGTAGTTGCGCCGCGCGTCCGCGCGCATGGGTCGTGGTGACGTCTGCGCCGTATCGGTCGCCATTTACGTCGTCCTCCCGCTCGGTGCGCTCACATGGCCGCGTACGGCCTTCGGTCCCCGCGGGTCCAAGGATGCCATTTGCCTCCCGGCGGGTGGGTGGACAACTGCCGGGGTGGCCGGCGGCCGGCGTGAGTGTGCGGCTGGCGTGGCCCGGCGGGCTCGGTGGGGCGGGGTCCGCGGTGTGAGCCTGCGGCTCGGTGGTGTCCTCAATCGCCGGACGGGCTTGAAGGTGCGACCGGGCGGGCTTGAAGGTGCGGCTGGTGTGCTTGAGCGCCGGGCGGACTGGAAGGTGCGGGCGGGCTGAAGGTGCGGGCGGGCTTGGTGGGGGCTTGGCCCGGCCAAAAGCCGCGGGCCCCGGCCGGAGTGATCCGGTCGGGGCCCGCGGCCACAGCGCTGAGCCGGTGGTCAGTCCTTGATCTCGCAGATGACGGCACCGGAGGAGACCGAGGCGCCGACCTCGGCGGTGATGCCCTTGACCGTGCCCGCGCGGTGCGCGTTCAGCGGCTGCTCCATCTTCATGGCCTCCAGGACCACGATCAGGTCGCCCGCGGCCACTTCCTGGCCCTCTTCGACCGCGACCTTCACGATGGTGCCCTGCATCGGGGACGCGAGCGCGTCACCGGAGGCCGCCGAGCCGGCCTTCTTGGCCGCGCGGCGCTTCGGCTTCGCGCCGCCCGCGGCGGCGGTGCGGGCGATGGTCATGCCGAGCGAGGAGGGCAGGGAGACCTCCAGGCGCTTGCCGCCGACCTCGACGACCACGGTCTCGCGGCCCGGCGCCTCCTCGTCCTCGTCCGCCACCGCGCCGGCGAAGGCGGGGATGGTGTTCTCGAACTCGGTCTCGATCCAGCGGGTGTGGACCTTGAACGGGTCCGCCGTGAACGCCGGGTCGGTGACGACCGCCTGGTGGAAGGGGATCGCCGTGGCCATGCCCTCGACGGTGAACTCGCCCAGGGCCCGTGCGGCGCGCTGGAGCGCCTGCTCACGCGTGGCGCCCGTGATGATGAGCTTGGCGAGCAGGGAGTCCCACGCCGGGCCGATGACCGAGCCGCTCTCGACGCCGGCGTCCAGGCGCACGCCCGGACCCGACGGCGGGTCGAAGCGGGTCACCGTGCCGGGGGCGGGGAGGAAGTTCCGACCCGGGTCCTCGCCGTTGATGCGGAACTCGAACGAGTGACCGCGCAGCGGCGGGTCGTCGTAACCGAGCTCCTCGCCGTCGGCGATCCGGAACATCTCGCGGACCAGGTCGATGCCGGTGACCTCTTCGGTGACCGGGTGCTCGACCTGGAGACGGGTGTTGACCTCCAGGAAGGAGATCGTGCCGTCCTGGCCCACGAGGAACTCGCACGTGCCCGCGCCCTCGTAGTGGGCCTCGCGCAGGATGGCCTTGGAGGCGCGGTAGAGCTCCGCGTTCTGCTCCGGGGTGAGGAAGGGGGCCGGGGCCTCTTCCACGAGCTTCTGGTGGCGGCGCTGGAGCGAGCAGTCGCGGGTGGAGACCACCACGACGTTGCCGTGCTTGTCGGCCAGGCACTGCGTCTCGACGTGACGCGGCCGGTCCAGGTAGCGCTCCACGAAGCACTCGCCGCGACCGAAGGCGGCGACGGCCTCGCGGACGGCGGAGTCGTACAACTCCGGTACCTCTTCGAGGGTACGGGCGACCTTCAGACCGCGACCGCCGCCGCCGAAGGCGGCCTTGATGGCGATCGGCAGGCCGTGTTCCTCGGCGAAGGCGACGACCTCGTCCGCCCCGGAGACCGGGTCGGAGGTGCCGGCGACGAGCGGGGCACCCGCCCGCTGCGCGATATGACGGGCCGCCACCTTGTCACCGAGGTCGCGGATGGCCTGCGGGGGCGGGCCGATCCAGGTCAGACCGGCGTCGAGGACGGCCTGCGCGAATTCGGCGTTCTCGGACAGAAATCCGTACCCGGGGTGGATGGCGTCCGCACCCGATTCGGCTGCCGCGGCAAGCACCTTGGCCACGTCGAGGTAGCTCGTCGCCGGGGTGTCACCGCCCAGCGCGTAGGCCTCGTCGGCCGCGCGGACATGCAACGCGTCACGGTCCGGGTCGGCATAGACCGCCACACTCGCGATCCCGGCATCCCGGCACGCACGAGCAACGCGGACAGCGATTTCGCCACGGTTGGCGATGAGCACCTTGCGCACGATGGCTCCCTCCTTGAAACAAGGTGAGTTTAGGTACTGGCAACACTCTGTGCCGACCCGACTTCCAGGGTGACCTTGCCCACACGGAGCGTTAAACGGAAGCGCCCTATGGGCTGAAGTTCCCAGATCCCCCACGGTACGCCGCGTTTCCTGGAGTGCTGCGCCGGTGACGATGTGGTCAAGGTCTCGATGAGTGCCCGGGAGTGGCGGTGCCGATTCTTTGTGGAGTCCCTACGAACGGGTGACACAAAGTTTGCGCTCTCGCCCGGGGCGTTGGGGTGGGCGTCAGGGGGTGCCGGGCCTCTCGACGGTTGGCTTACCCACCAGTAGCGTCCCCGAGTCGGCCAACTTTCCGGCCTCTGCGGCGACATGGCGCATCACCTCGGTCACCTGGTGCCTGCGCCGATGGAAATCGGCCAGTGGCAGCGCCGCCGATACGGCCTGCGCCGGGGCCCCGCCGACACCCGGTACGGGCACCGCGATGCAGGCCACGCCCGGTGCGCACTCCTCCACCTCCACCGCGACGCCGCTGCGGCGTACCTGTCGGAGCTCCAGATCCAGCCGTTCCGGCGAGGTGATCGTGCGGGGGGTGATGGCCCGCATCCCGGAGTCCGAGAGATAGCGCAGCCGGGCCGCCCGGGGGAGGGCGGCGAGCAGGACCTTGCCGTGGGCGGTGGCGTGTCCGTCGGTGTCGCGGCCGACGGAGAAGCCCCCGGTGGCCGGGTAGGAGGCCGCCGTTCCGGCGAGGACGGCGATGTCCCCGTCCCGGTAGGTGCTGAAGTACGTGTCCGCCCCGGCCGCCCGCCGTACCCGGGCGAGCAGCTCGTGCACCCGCTCGTCCATCCGCATCTGCCGCTGGAAGGCGCTGTGCAGGGAGGGGACGCGGTAGCCGAGGGTGTAGCCGCCGGAGCCGCGGACCAGATGGCCGCGCGCGGTGAGGGTACCGAGCAGGTCGTAGACCGTCGACAGGCCGCAGCCCAGCTGCCGGGCGAGCGCCTTGGCGGGCACCGGCCCGTCGGACGCGGCGACGGCGTCCAGCACGTCCAGGGCGCGGTCGACGGACTGCGGCATGACGGAACGGCTCCTCGGAAGTCAGATCTTCGGTGGATACGAGTCTTCGGCGGCCACGGGTGTGCAGCGGATACGGGTCCTCGGCGGCCCCGGACGGGCCTACCAGCTTGGCACGGCCGTCCCCGAAACCGCCCGGGCCCGCATCCCTAGCAGCTCCGCCGAGCGCCATGGGGGTTTCCGGGAAGGAGCCCCCGAGTGGCCGAAGCGTCGGTGACCGGGATGACACGACATCGTTGGTGAAGTCATGATCAAGCGCATTGCAGCCGCCGCCGCTCTGGCCGGCGCCGCTCTCACGATGACCGCCGCCTCCGCGTCCGCCGCGCCCACGCCCGTACCCCCGCCGAACGCGAGGGCGGGCAACGTCGTCACCCCGCCGCCGGGGATGACGAAGGAAGGCAACCCGCAGACCAGCATCTACCCGGGTGCCACCGACGAGCTCGGCAGGCTGCAGCAGCTCGAGAAGCTGAACGAGCTGGGTCAGCTCGGCCAGGTCACCGAGGTCCTCTCCCCGGTGCTCGGCGCCCTGCCGCTCTAGGGCCGGCCCGAAGGGCGCCCTGCCGTGGAGCGGGTCGTCACACCCACAGGTCGGTGATCACGACGCCCAGCTCGGCGAGCTGCTTGCGGAGCAGGGGGAGCGAGAGGCCGACGACATTGCCGTGGTCGCCGTCGATGCCCTCGACGAAGGGCGCGGAGCGGCCGTCGAGGGTGAACGCGCCCGCCACGTGCAGGGGCTCGCCCGAGGCCACGTACGCGGCGATCTCGGCGTCGCTCGGCTCGCCGAAGCGGACCGTCGTCGAGGCGGTCGCGGAGACCTGGCGGCCGGCGGCCGTGTCGATGACGCAGTGGCCGGTCCGGAGCACTCCGGACCGGCCGCGCATCGACTTCCAGCGGGCGGTGGCGTCCTCGGCGTCCCGGGGCTTGCCGAGGGCCTCGCCGTCCAGCTCCAGCACCGAGTCGCAGCCGATGACGAGCGCCCCGGCCGCCTCTG
The DNA here is from genome assembly GCF_014203545.1 of Streptomyces netropsis. Classification (GTDB taxonomy): domain Bacteria; phylum Actinomycetota; class Actinomycetes; order Streptomycetales; family Streptomycetaceae; genus Streptomyces; species Streptomyces netropsis. The sequence continues at coordinate 663,831 of NZ_JACHJG010000003.1, read as the reverse complement.
CCCGCCCGGCCACGGCCGCGGCCTTCGCCTCGGCGAGCACCCGCGCCAGCTCGGCGGGGGTCGGCGCGGTGATCGCGTCCTCGTCCACACCGCTGACGATCACCTCGGGCGCGAGCCCGGCCTGGCGCAGCAGGCCGAGTCGGGCGGGGGACTGGGAGGCGAGGACGAGGCGGCGGCGCCCGTGGCTGTCGTTCATACGGGCCAGCCTATGAGGTCCGCCGCCCGAGGGTGGCTCAGCCGACGGCCGCGGCCACCTTCCCGCTCATCCGGACCGGTTCCGTGCCCTCCTCGTTGTGCCGGTCCGCCCAGTTCGTGAGGGCGGTCAGGCACGCGTGGTCGAGGTGCCGGAGCCCGGACAGGTCGAGTTCGATCGGCCGGTCCTTCGGCAGCGCTTCGAGGGTGTCGAGCATGTGCGGCAGCCGCAGGAACGTGGCGTTGCCGGTGAGCCGGACGTGGATGGAGCCGGTGTCGCCGTCCTTGACGTTCATCTGGACGTGGGAGATCTCCCAGGCGGTCTTGGCGACCGCGAGGGCCAGACCGATCAGGACGCCCTCGAACATGTTCGTCGTGACGATGGCGACGGCGGTGACCGTCAGCACCACGGCCTCGCCGCGGTGCGCGCGCCACAGCGGAACCAGCTCACGGACCGGGACGAGCTTGCAGCCCGCGTGCACCAGCACACCCGCGAGGGCGGCGATCGGGATCACGCCGAGCGCCGCCGGGAGCAGTGCCGCGAACAGCAGCAGCCACAGGCCGTGCAGGACGCGCGAGGCCTTGGTGCGGGCGCCCGCCTGGACGTTGGCCGCGCTGCGCACGATGACCGCGGTCATCGGCAGCGCGCCGAGCAGCCCGCAGACGGCGTTGCCCGCGCCCTGGGCCATCAGCTCCTTGTCGTACTGGGTGCGCGGTCCGTCGTGCATCCGGTCCACCGCCGCGGCGCTGAACAGGCTTTCGGCGGAGGCGATGAGGGTGAACGCCAGGATCGTGCCGAGCAGGGCCACGTCGCCCAGGTCGGAGAAGGCGTCGACGCCGGGCGGCTGGATGGCCTCCAGCAGTCCCTTCACCTCGACCTTGGCGACGGGCAGGGAGAAGAGTGCCGTGGTGGCCGTGGCGAGCGCCACGGCCACCAGCGCCGCCGGCACGATGCCGGAGATCCGCGCGGGCAGCTTCTTCCAGAGCACCAGGACGGCGATGGTCCCGGCGCCCAGGGCGAACGCGGACAGGGCCGTCCGTTCGGCGGCGATGTCGCCGACGAGGCCGGGGAGCCCGGCCATCTTGTCCAGCCCGGTGCTGGGGGCCTTGAGGTCGGCCATCGCGTAGGACTGGCCGAGGATGAGGACGAGCCCGATGCCGGCCAGCATCCCCTGGACGACGGCGACGGAGATGGCGCGGAACCAGCGCCCGAACCCCAGGAAACCAAGGGCGAGTTGGATGGCGCCGGCCGCCAGGACGATCACCCCGAGGGTGCCGAGCCCATGGGTCTGGACGGCCTCGTAGACGAGCACGGTCAGCCCGGCGGCCGGGCCGCTGACCTGGAGGGAGCTGCCGGGCAGCAGGCCGACGACGAGGCCGCCGACGATGCCGGTGACCAGGCCGAGCTCGGCGGGGACCCCGGAGGCGACGGCGACGCCGACGCACAGGGGGAGGGCTACGAGGAAAACGACGAGCGAAGCGGTGAAGTCGCGTCGCAGGTCGGCGGAACGGAATCTGGAAAGCATGAATTCCTCACGTAGGTGGGGAAGGCGAGCAGTGGTGACCCGATGCCGCGGATCACCACCGGCGGTTCACAGGGGCAGGAACTCGGCTTCGTCGCCAGTGGTCTGGTGGGCGAGGACGGCCCCGGTGTGGACCTCGTAGTACCAGGCGTGCAGAGCGAGTTCGCCGTCGGCGAGCCGCTCGGCGACGCAGGGGTAGGCGCGCAGCCGGTCGAGCTGGGCGAGGGCGTGCCGCTGCACGGGCTCGGCGACGTCGAGGCCGTCGGTGCCGGCGCCCGGCACCTTCAGCTCGGCCGACGCCCCGCGCTCCAGCCACCCCCGGACGGCGGGCACCTGGGTCAGGTCCTCGTCGCGCACCAAAGCACCCACGGCGCCGCAGTGGGAGTGCCCGCAGACGATGATGTCGCGGACGCCGAGCACCGAGACCGCGTACTCGATGGTGGCCATTTCGCCGGAGGGGTGTTCGGTGCTGTATTCGGGAACGATGTTGCCCGCTGTGCGAAGTTCGAACAGATCGCCGGGACGGGTCCCGGTGATGAGTGTCGGCACGACGCGGGAGTCGGAACAGGTGATGAACAGTGCTTCGGGGGACTGGCCCAGCTCAAGGCCGCTGAGTTCCCCGGTGGATTGAGGCGCGCGGGTGGGAAAGGCGCGGGCGTGGTCGATGAGGGACTGCATGAACGGCTGACCTCCTGGAGGTCGTCGTTGTCGGTCGGACATCGAAGACGTTGCGTCGTCGGTACGTCTCGTATGGACTTATGTGGGTATGGGTGTGAAGCACCGAAGAGAGCGGTGCGGCCGAGAAATCGGCGAAGCCGCCGTGCTCAGTGTCTGAGGACCTGTCAGTGCCTGAAGACCTGGAAGACGGCGGAGAGTTGATGGCTGGATCCGCGAGCTGACGCGGGCATCCGCCAGTCGGGCTGCCCCGCACCCGTTCCAACGCGCGCGGCGTCCGGCGAGTTCCCGGTGGGCGCGGTGGGGGTGGGTCGCTGCCGGAGCTGCGACGTGGTGCCGGTGCCGATGGAGGACCGGCCGCGACGGATCTGTTCGTCGTCGCCGCGGTCGTCGGAGTGGAGGCGGTCGGACTCGGCGGCCTGGGCCGTGTACGAGGCCGACGACGGCGACATCGCGGGTTCCGCGGATGCCGCCGTCTGGGCGAGCAGTAACAGCGACAGGACGAGGGCGAGGAGCGTGCCGACGAAGCCGGCGGACCGGAGGCGCATCACATCCCGCTCCCTCGTTCGAGTGACTGTGGTGATCGATTCTAGTCACAGGACATGACGAGGCAGGGGCGGAGCGATTACCTCTCAGTTAAGTCCGAAGATCGTACGATTTTCCGTCGGTGGGTGTTTGATGGGTAGTTGAACGGCCGTGACAGCAGCGGCTGTTACTTCTTGAGGACCGACTCCATGACCTTCTTCGCGATGGGCCCCGCGAGCCCGCCGCCGGAGATCTCCTCGCGGTCGATGCCCGAGCCTTCGGGGTCGATGAACACGGCGACGGCGACCGGCGAACCGTCGCCCTGCTTGGCGTAGGAGACGAACCAGGCGTACGGCAGCTTCTCGTTGTTCACACCGTGCTGCGCGGTGCCGGTCTTCGCGCCGACCGTGACGCCGTCGATGAGCGCCTTCTTGCCGGTGCCGTTCTCGGCGGTGTTCTCCATCATCGCCTGGACCTTCTTGGCGGTCTCGGCGGAGACGGCCTGGTTCATGACCTCGGGCTGGTGCTTCTCCAGGACGGACAGATCGGGACCGCGCAGCTCCTCGACCATGTAGGGCTTCATCACCTTGCCGTCGTTGGCGAGGCCGGCGGTCATCATCGCGATCTGGAGCGGCGTGCTGTCCAGGCTTCCCTGGCCCATGCCGGTCAGTGCGGTCTGCGGACGGTCGAGCTTCTTGGGGTAGAGGCTCTCGCTGGCCCGCACCGGGGTGAACACCTCGGAGTTGAAGCCGAACTTCTCCGCCGTCTCCCGCATCTTGTCCTTGCCCAGCTTGGCCGCGAGGTCCAGGAAGACGTTGTTGCACGACCACTGGAGGCCGGTCTTGAGGGAGGCCTTGTCGCAGGGCGCGGACGCGATGTCGTTGCCGATCTTCGTGGTGCTGTCGGGCAGCTGGTAGGGGGCCGGCGCGTCGCCCTTGGCGTCGATGTCCGAGACCAGCCCGTGCTCCAGCGCCGCGGCCGCGGTGAGGATCTTGAACGTCGAGCCCGGGGGGAACCGCTCGCGCAGCGCCCGGTTGTTCATCGGCTTGTCCTTGTCGTCCTGGAGCTTCTTCCACTCCGCCTTGTCCTTGGCGGACTGCCCGGCGATGAGCGACGGGTCGTAGGACGGGGTGGAGGCCAGCGCGAGGATCTTGCCGGTGCGCGGGTCGAGCGCGACGACCGCGCCCTTGTACTTGCCGAGGCCCTCGTAGGCGGCCTTCTGCGCCTTGGGGTCGATGGTCGTCACCACATCGCCGCCACCGGACTTCTTGCCCGTGAGCATGTCACTGGTGTGCTGGAAGAAGAGCCGGTCGTCCTTGCCGCTGAGCAGCTTGTCGTTGACGCCCTCCAGGAAGGTGTTGCCGTAGCCCTGCGAGGAGAAGCCGGTGACGGGCGCGTACATCGCGCCGTCCTTGAAGGTGCGCTTGTACTTCAGGTCGCCGTCGGTCGCCACGGAACCGGTGACGGGCTGGCCGCCGACGATGATGCTGCCGCGCGGCTGGGCGAACCGGGCGATCGTCACCCGGTGGTTCTTCTCGTGGTTCGAGAGCTCGCCGTTGCGTGCGAACTGCACCCAGGTGGCCTGGGCGAGCAGGGCGAATACCAGCACCCCGACGAATATCGCTATGTGGCGTACGGGCCTGTTCATGGTTCGACGCACTCCCCGGTTCGCGGCATATCACTGGTAGTGATGCGAATGGGGATGGTTTTGGTTGCAGATGAAATGCACCTGTGTGTCCGCTGTGACCCCTGTTACGGGCCCGGTGCGGTTCAGGCCACGCCGAGTATGAAGAAGAGGATCACCATGCCGACCGCGAGCACGACGCCCGCTCTCCGGAGCATCGCCTGCGCCTCGCGCAGCTCCTCGGGCGGTTCGTCGGGCGGGTCGGACCAGAGCATGGTGCCAATGGTCCGCCCGGAATGCCCGGCGCGCCTGAGTACGCGTACTCAGGCGCGGGGGGCCCGGGGCCCAGGCCTGTCCGGTGGACCTTCGTATGCTCCCGGTGCCTGGCACCGGGGCACCTCCCAGCGGTGGCCGGGCGGCCCTCCGCCGTGCGAGCGCACCCACCGGATGCCGCTCGCCGAGGCGAAGATCCGCCGGACAGGCCTAGGCGGGCCAGTACGTCGTCCGCCAGGCGCGGGGGCTCGGGCGGGGGACGCGCCGGGCCGCGACCAGGCGGGCCGGGTCGGCCCACTCCGGCCGGGCCTCGCCCTCCGGCGCGGCGGCGGCGCGGGCCGCCGCGCGGGCTTGGACCACCGCCAGTGCGGCGGCCAGCTCCTCCGGGGTGGGGTTGCCCCGTACGACCTTGATCACGAGTGGATCCCTTCCTCGAAAGGACGGCGAGGACTCAAGCGGTGGCTACAGCGGGATGTTGCCGTGCTTCTTCGGCGGCAGCGACTCGCGCTTGTCGCGCAGCGTCCGCAGCCCGCGCACGATGTGGCGGCGCGTCTCGGACGGCATGATCACCGCGTCGACGTAACCGCGCTCGGCGGCCGCGTACGGGTTGAGCAGCGCGTCCTCGTAGTCCGCGATCAGCTTGGCGCGCAGCGCCTCCCGCTCCACCTCCGGCGCCGCGGCGATCGTGCGGCGGTGCAGGATGTTCACCGCGCCCTGGGCGCCCATCACGGCGATCTGCGCGGTGGGCCAGGCGAGGTTGAGGTCCGCGCCCAGGTGCTTGGAGCCCATGACGTCGTACGCGCCGCCGAACGCCTTGCGGGTGATCACGGTGATCAGCGGGACGGTGGCCTCGGCGTAGGCGTAGATCAGCTTGGCGCCGCGCCGGATGATGCCGTTGTACTCCTGGTCGGTGCCCGGCAGGAAGCCGGGGACGTCCACGAAGGTCAGCACCGGGACGTTGAAGGCGTCGCAGGTGCGCACGAAGCGCGCGGCCTTCTCGCTCGCGTTGATGTCGAGGCAGCCGGCGAACTGCATCGGCTGGTTGGCGACGATGCCGACGGGGTGGCCCTCGACCCGGCCGAAGCCGGTGATGATGTTCGGCGCGAAGAGCGCCTGCGTCTCCAGGAACTCGCCGTCGTCCAGCACGTGCTCGATCGCGGTGTGCATGTCGTACGGCTGGTTCGCCGAGTCCGGGATGAGCGCGTCCAGCTCGCGGTCGGTCTCCGAGGTCTCCAGGTCCGCCTCCTCGGGGTAGGCCGGGGGCTCGGAGAGGTTGTTGGACGGCAGGTAGGACAGCAGCGCCTTGACGTAGTCGATGGCGTCCTTCTCGTCACCCGCCATGTGGTGCGCCACGCCCGAGGTGGTGTTGTGCGTACGGGCGCCGCCCAGCTCCTCGAAGCCGACGTCCTCGCCGGTGACCGTCTTGATGACGTCGGGACCGGTGATGAACATGTGCGAGGTCTGGTCGACCATCACGGTGAAGTCGGTGATCGCGGGGGAGTACACCGCGCCGCCCGCGCAGGGGCCGACGATCAGGGAAATCTGCGGGATGACACCCGAGCCGTGGACGTTTCGACGGAAGATCTCGGCAAACAGTCCGAGGGCCACGACGCCCTCCTGGATCCGGGCGCCGCCACCGTCGTTGATGCCGACGATCGGACAGCCGGTCTTCAGGGCGAAGTCCATCACCTTGACGATCTTCTCGCCGTAGACCTCGCCGAGCGAACCGCCGAAAATGGTGAAGTCCTGCGAGTACACGCAGACCGTACGGCCGTCGACCGTGCCGTAACCGGTGACGACGCCGTCGCCGTACGGGCGGTTGTTCTCGATGCCGAAGTTGGTCGAGCGGTGCCGGGCGAACTCGTCCAGCTCGACGAACGAGCCCTCGTCCAGCAGCAGCTCGATGCGCTCGCGTGCCGTCAACTTGCCCTTGGCGTGCTGCTTTTCCACCGCCCGCGCGGAGCCGGCGTGAGTCGCCTCATCGATCCGGCGCTGAAGATCCGCGAGCTTCCCGGCGGTGGTGTGGATGTCGATACCGTCGATTCCACTGGTGTCTGGCTCGGACATCGGGATGCGGCTCCTGCTCGTCCTGAGGGGGCGGGGGTCACTGGCTACCGACTGGCTACCGGTTCGTAGCGTATCGGCGCGGGTGCGCTCCGGAAGTGCGTCGTTGGCCACACCGGTTCGCTGTGGTTTCCCTCCTATGGTGGCTGTTATGACGCCCTCCGACGCTTCCGGCAACCCCTGGTCCGACCTCGACCGGCCCCCGCTCAACACCACCTCCCTGCGGCGCGGCCTGCTCCGCCCCGACGGGCTGTGGACCTCCGTCGACGTGGTCGCGAGCACCGGGTCCACCAACTCGGACCTCGTCGCCTCCGGCGGGGCCGAGGGCGCGGTGCTCGTCGCCGAGGAGCAGACCGCCGGGCGCGGCCGGCTCGACCGCACGTGGTCGGCGCCGCCGCGCTCCGGGCTGTTCTTCTCCTTCCTGCTCACCCCCGGCCCGGACGTACCGGCCGAGCGGTGGGGCTGGTTGCCGCTGCTCGCCGGCGTCGCCACGGCGACGGCCCTGGCCCGCGCGGCGGGCGTCGACATGGCCCTGAAGTGGCCCAACGACCTACTGATCGAGGTCGAGGGTGCCGAGCGCAAGGCGGGCGGGATCCTCGCCGAGCGGACCGGCGACAGCGTCGTCGTCGGCATCGGCCTCAACGTCTCGCTGCGCGCCGACGAACTGCCGGTGCCCACGGCGGGTTCGCTGGCGCTCGCCGGGGCGAAGGTGCTGGACCGCGATCCGCTGCTGCGGGCCGTGCTGCGGTCGGTCGAGGAGTGGTACGGCGAGTGGCGGCGCGCCGGGGGCGACCCGGGGGCGTGCCGGCTGCAGCAGGCGTACGCGGCCGGCTGCGCGACGCTCGGCCGGACCGTACGGGCCGAACTGCCCGGCGGGCGCGAGCTGGTCGGGGAGGCGGTGGCCGTGGACGGCGACGGCCGGCTGGTGCTCGCGACCGAGGACGGCGTGCAGGAGCCGGTCGGCGCGGGCGACATCGTCCATCTGCGCCCGGCGCGGCCGGAGGAGTGAACCGGGCGCCGCGAATGGGCCCGAGTGCTTCACCGGGGTGAGGCGAAGAGAGGCCGGAAGAGTGGGCGGGAAGAGTGAGCCGATACCGTCAAGAGAGTGAGCTACGGCACACCTGCCGTATCGTTGTGCCCAGAACCTAGGCGAGCAGCGATCGGCAGGGCAGTGCGCACGGATCGGACAGGGGGCGGGCGGTGACCGCCGACGATGGGGGCACCTCCCGTGCCGTGAGGGCTACGGGAGAGGACAGTGGTGCGCGCGAGGCTGCCGGTAGGACCGCTGGCGAGTCGGCCGGGAAGCGGGCCGAAGGGTCCGGCCCGTCGGCCGGACGGCCGGACCGGGACGCCGCGCACCGGGACGCCTCGGGCAGGGACGTAGAGGACTCCGGTGACGAGGGCGGGGACCCGCTCGCGCTCCGGCTGGAGGCGCTGATCCTCGGTGCCGAGCGTCGCTACACCCCCTTCCAGGCCGCGCGCGCGGCCGGTGTGTCCATGGATCTGGCCTCCCGTTTCTGGCGCGCCATGGGCTTCGCCGACATCGGCCAGGCCAAGGCCCTGACCGAGGCGGACGTCCTCGCGCTGCGCCGACTGGCGGGTCTGGTCGAGGCGGGCCTGCTGAGCGAGCCCATGGCCGTCCAGGTCGCCCGGTCCACCGGGCAGACCACGGCACGGCTCGCCGACTGGCAGATCGACTCCTTCCTGGAGGGTCTGACGGAGCCGCAGGAACCGGGCATGACCCGCACGGAGATCACCTATCCGCTGGTCGAGCTGTTGCTGCCGGAGCTGGAGGAGTTCCTCGTCTACGTCTGGCGGCGCCAGCTGGCCGCCGCCACCGGCCGCGTCGTCCAGGCCCAGGACGACGCGGAGATGGTCGACCGGCGGCTCGCGGTCGGCTTCGCGGACCTGGTGGGCTTCACCCGTCTGACGCGCCGTCTGGAGGAGGAGGAGCTGGGCGAGCTGGTCGAGGCCTTCGAGACGACCGCCGCCGACCTGGTCGCGGCGCACGGCGGCCGGCTCATCAAGACCCTCGGCGACGAGGTGCTCTACGCGGCGGACGACGCCGGCACCGCTGCCGAGATCGGGCTGCGGCTGATCGAGACCCTGACCCACGACGAGACGATGCCCGAGCTGCGGGTCGGCATCGCCTTCGGGACGGTCACGACCCGGATGGGCGACGTCTTCGGCACGACGGTGAACCTGGCGTCCCGGCTGACGTCGATAGCTCCGAAGGACGCGGTGCTGGTGGACGGCGCCTTCGCGGAGGAGCTCGCGCGCAGCGGCGACGCCCCGAAGTCGGAGGCGGAGGCCGCGGCGTCGGCGTCCCCCGAGGAGGTGGAGAAGTACCGCTTCGCCCTCCAGCCGATGTGGCAGCGCCCGGTACGAGGCCTGGGCGTGGTCGAACCCTGGCTCCTGACCCGCCGCAACTGAGCCCGTCCGGCGTTCGAGGACGTCTGTGACCGGTGCGATGACCATGGAGCGCCGCACAATCAAGCCCGTCCGGCGCTTGAAGACGTCTTCGACCGTCCGATGGCCACGGAGTGGCGAAAACCAAGCCCGTCCGGCGCTTGAGGACATCCTTGACCGCCGTATGACCGGGCAGCGCCGCAAAATCAAGCCCGTCCGGCGATTGAGGACGCCTTCGGCCGGTGCGATGATCCAACGCGACAGGTTTACGGTCGTTAACGCACCGCGGAGGTCGTCGCATGAGTGAGCAGCGCTTCGGTGAATGGGTCGCGGTCATCAAACACGGCCACGTCGCCGAGCTGGCCCTGGACCGGCCCAAGGCCATGAACGCCGTCTCGACGGAGATGGGCCGCCGGATCGCGGAGGCCACCGCCGCCCTCGCCGCCGACCCCGGCGTCCGGGTCGTCGTCCTCACCTCCACCCACGAGCGGGCCTTCTGCGTCGGCGCGGACCTCAAGGAGCGCAATTCCTTCACCGACGCCGACCTGGGGCGCCAGCGCCCGCACGCCCGTGCCGCCTACACCGGCGTCCTGGAGCTGCCCGTACCGGCCATCGCGGCCGTGCACGGCTTCGCCCTCGGCGGCGGCTTCGAACTGGCGCTGTCCTGCGATGTGATCGTCGCGGACCGGACGGCCGTGGTGGGCCTGCCCGAGGTGTCCGTGGGGGTGATCCCCGGCGGTGGCGGGACGCAGCTGCTGCCGCGCCGGGTGGGCGCCGCCCGCGCCGCCGAGCTGATCTTCTCCGCGCGGCGCGTGCCGGCCGAGGAGGCGCGGGACTTGGGCCTGGTGGACCAGCTCGTCCCCGAGGGCCAGGACCGCACCGAGGCGCTGGCGCTCGCGCACCGGATGGCCGCCAACTCGCCCGTGGGGCTGCGGGCCGCGAAGCGGGCGCTGCGGCTGGGGCACGGGCTGGACCTGCGGGCGGGGCTGGAGGTCGAGGACGCGGCGTGGCGGTCCGTGGCCTTCTCCGCTGACCGCGCGGAGGGCGTGGCCGCGTTCAACGAGAAGCGGACGCCGAACTGGCCAGCCGAGTAATAAGCCGATAGCCACGCTCATCAGCGTCGATGTCGGCAGAAACTGACTGCTGCGTGGCGAAGCGGAATGGGCGGAACGGGTCCACAATTCTTACGCTGGAGTGCGAAGGCTGCACGCGGCGACGGAATGTGAGGCTCGGGGTGGCAGGTGACGGGGAGTGCGACGGCCGACTGCGCGCCGTGGTGGAACTGGCGCAGGCGATGGCGGCGGCGCGCACCCCGCTGGAAACCGTCGACGCCGCGGCGGAGGGCGCGCGGCGTGCCCTGGAGGGCACGTTCGCGGCCGTCTCGGCGTGGGAGCGGGCCCGCGGGCGGCTGCGGGTCCTGGTGAACGCCGGTGAGCGGGCCGAGGGCGAGGAGCGGTTCCCGGTCGACGAGTCCTACCCCGTGCACGACTTCCCCGAGATCGCGGAGTTCCTGCACGACGAGTGGGTGGGCGGCGGCGAGCCGCACGCCTGGGTGGAGACCGCCGCGGCCCCGGAAGAGGCGGCCGGCGGCTCGGGTGCGTACGGCGGTACGTACGGACCGGGACGGGCGCACGGCCTGCGCCGACGGGGGCGCGGCAGCTGTGTCGTCGCCCCGATCGTGCTGCACGGGCGGGCATGGGGCGAGCTGTATGTGGCGCGCCCGCCGGGCGCGCCCGCGTTCGACCGCGCGGACGCCGACTTCGCCACCGTCCTGGCCGCCGTGGCGGCGGCGGGCATCGCGCAGACCGAACGGCTGGAGGAGGTCCGCAAGCTCGCCTTCACCGATCCCCTGACCGGTCTCGCCAACCGCCGCGCGGTCGACGCGCGGCTCGACGAGGCCGTGGAGCGGCACCTGGCGGACGGTGTGGTCGTCAGCCTGGTGGTGTGCGATCTGAACGGGCTGAAACGGGTCAACGACACGCTGGGCCACGCGGTGGGCGACCGGCTGCTGGAACGGTTCGGCTCGGTGCTGTCGCTGTGCGGGGCGAAGCTGCCGGGGGCGCTGGCGGCGCGGCTCGGCGGAGACGAGTTCTGCCTTCTGACGGTGGGCCACCCGGCGGACGACGTGGTGCGGGTGGCGGAGGAACTGTGCCGCCGGGCGGCGGAGTTGGAGTTCGGCGAGGGGGTGGCCTGCGGGATCGCCTCGACGGGCGACCCGATCGGGGACGTGCGCTCCGCCCGCCGTCTGTTCCGCCTCGCGGACGCGGCCCAGTACCGCGCGAAGGCGGCACGCGAGCCGAAACCGGTCGTCGCGGGCCGCGAGGGCGGCCCCGAGGACCCGGTCGTCCGCCTCGCCGACCGCCCGCCCACGCCCCCGCAGGCCGAACGCCGCCGCTTCCGCGGCCGCAGACCGTGACGGGACTGCGGGCGTCGGGCATGCCGGGGCCGCCACCTGGCGTTGTTACGGAGTGGAGGCGTCAAGGCACGCAAAGGCCCTCGTCGGGGCCCGTCCGAGGCCAATGGCCGAGACCTAGTGACAGTAAGCGATTCAGTCTCTAGGGTGCCTGAATATGGATATGCACACTGTGGTGGTGGGGACGACCGGGACGACCGCGGAGGACGTGATCGCCGTGGCGCGTGACGGCGCCCGGGTCGTCGTGTCGGACGAGGCGCTCGCGGCCGTCGCCGCGGCGCGGCAGATCATCGACGATCTGGCCGCCAAGCCCGACCCCGTCTACGGCGTCTCCACCGGCTTCGGTGCCCTCGCCGTCCGTCACATCAGCCCCGACCTGCGCGCCCAGCTCCAGCGCAACATCGTGCGCTCGCACGCCGCCGGCATGGGCCCGCGCGTGGAGCGCGAGGTCGTCCGGGCGCTGATGTTCCTGCGGCTGAAGACCGTGGCCTCCGGTCATACGGGCGTCCGCCCCCTCGTCGTCGAGACCATGGCCGCGATCCTCAACGCCGGCATCACCCCCGTCGTCCACGAATACGGCTCCCTCGGCTGCTCCGGCGACCTCGCGCCGCTCTCCCACTGCGCGCTCACCCTCATGGGTGAGGGTGACGCCGAGGGCCCCGACGGGGTGCTGCGCCCGGCCGCCGAGCTGCTCGCCGCACACGGCATCGAGCCGGTCGAGCTGCGGGAGAAGGAGGGCCTCGCGCTCCTCAACGGCACCGACGGCATGCTCGGCATGCTGGTCATGGCCTGCGCGGACCTCGCCCGCCTGGTCACCTCCGCCGACATCACCGCCGCGCTCTCGCTGGAGGCCCTGCTCGGTTCCGAGAAGGTCCTCGCGCCCGAGCTGCACGCCATCCGCCCGCACCCCGGCCAGGGCTCCAGCGCGGACAACATGCTCCGCGTGCTGACCGGTTCGGGGCTGACCGGGCACCACCAGGACGACGCGCCGCGCGTCCAGGACGCGTACTCGATCCGCTGCGCCCCGCAGGTCGCGGGCGCGGGCCGCGACACCCTCGCGCACGCCCGGCTGGTCGCCGACCGCGAGCTGGCCGCCGCCGTCGACAACCCCGTCGTGCTGCCCGACGGCCGCGTGGAGTCCAACGGCAACTTCCACGGCGCCCCCGTCGCGTACGTCCTGGACTTCCTCGCCATCGCCGCCGCCGACCTCGGCTCCATCGCCGAGCGCCGCACGGACCGGCTGCTGGACAAGAACCGCTCGCACGGCCTGCCGCCGTTCCTGGCGGGTGACCCGGGCGTGGACTCCGGTCTGATGATCGCCCAGTACACGCAGGCCGCCCTGGTCAGCGAGATGAAGCGGCTGGCCGTCCCCGCCTCCGTGGACTCGATCCCCTCCTCCGCGATGCAGGAGGACCACGTCTCCATGGGCTGGTCGGCGGCGCGCAAACTGCGTACCGCCGTTGACGCCCTGTCCAAGATCGTCGCCGTCGAGCTGGTCGCCGCGACCCGCGCGATCGAGCTGCGCGAGGGCCTGGAGCCCGCGCCCGCCACGCGGGCCGTGCTGCGCGCCGTACGCGCGGCGGGGGTCGAGGGCCCGGGCGAGGACCGTTTCCTCGCCCCCGACCTGGCGGCGGCCGACGCGTTCGTCCGCGCCGGGAAGCTCGTCGAGGCGGCCGAGACGGTGACGGGTCCGCTGGCCTAGCAAGCCCGTCCGACCTGCGGCTTTACTTTTGCTTGACCAGGCCCTGTCGGGGTGGTGGGCCCGCGGCCCCCGCCCGGCAGGGCCTTTCGGCCCTTCCGCTCCGGAGGTGTTCCGCGGTCGAATGGAGGTGTCGAACGAAGCTACCGAACCGCCTGGCGCGACCTGCGCACGGCGACGGTGACCAGGGCGCCACCCGCACCGACGAAGGCGATACCGCCGATGACGTACGGGGTGGTGTCGAAGCCGCCCGTATTCGCGAGGGCGAGCTGCCCGCTACCGGCGACGGCGCCGGAGGCGGGTGATCCGGCGGACTGCCGGGGCGCCGACGCGGCGCGGTCCTGTGCGGCCGCGGAAGCGTGGGTGGAACGTTCTGCCGTCGCATTGGCGGTCGGTACGAACCACACCGCACACAGCAGCGAACCGGCGGCGACGGCGGTCAGCAGCGGTCGGCGTGCGGTCACGGGATGATCCCCCTTGAAGTGACGAAGAGTTGGGGGTCGTGGATCTTGTGTGAATCCCGACTGACCCGATGTTAGTGATACAGATGGATCCGGGGGAAGTCGTGGCCCCCACCGACCTGTCCGCGTGGTCACTGTCCGGATCGGCCTCACCGGTTTCCTCGTTGGAGTCCGGAGGGTCTTTACTGGCGTGGTTCCGCGTGGTCTTGCCCACACTTTCCCGAGGTGTGGAACGGACGAAACGGTGCAGGCGTTCCTTAAGCAGTAGCCGGGATACGTGTTGCCCCACGATTCGGCTCGGGATTTCGGGGTCCAGGAGCAATGGAGAAGCGTGTGATGACGTACGGCAAGCGCCGCAAGAGCCTGGTGGCCGCGGCCGCCGTGCTCGGCGGTGTACTGACTCTCGCCGCGTGCGGCGGAGGCGACGACGAGGCCAAGAGCGGCGGCTCCGGCAAGTCGCAGAACCAGGTCGACGCCGCTGCCGCCAAGGACGCGTCCAAGGCGCAGATCAAGATCACGCCGAAGGGCGGGACCACCAACGCCGGCATCGCCAGCGATGCGACCCAGGTCACCGTCAGTGACGGCGAGCTCACGAGCGTCAAGATGACGACCGAAAAGGGCACCCCGGTCGAGGGTTCAATATCGCCGGACAAGAAGTCGTGGAAGCCGGCGAAGCAGCTCGAGCGTTCGACCAAGTACAAGGTCGTCGCCGAGGCCAAGGACTCCGAGGGCCGCAAGGCGACGGAGCACTCCTCCTTCTCCACCGTCTCGCCGACCAACAGCTTCATCGGCTCCTTCACGCCGGAGGACGGCTCGACCGTCGGCGCCGGCATGCCCGTGTCGATCAACTTCGACAAGCCGATCAAGGACCGCAAGGCCGTCCAGTCCGCCATCACGGTCAACTCCAGCAGCGGCCAGAAGGTCGTCGGTCACTGGTTCGGTGACCAGCGGATCGACTTCCGCCCGCAGGAGTACTGGAAGGCCAACTCCGACGTCACCCTGAAGCTGGACCTCGACGGGGTGGAGGGCGCGCCGGGCATCAAGGGCGTCCAGAAGAAGACGGTCAATTTCAAGATCGGTCACGCCCAGGTCGCCACGGTCGACGTCAAGTCCCACCAGATGACGGTGGTCCGCGACGGCAAGACCATCAAGACCATCCCGATCTCCGCGGGCAGCCCCGACAACCCGACGTACAACGGCAAGATGGTGATCTCCGAGAAGTTCAAGGAGACCCGGATGGACGGCTCGACCGTCGGCTTCACCAAGGGCGACGGCAAGGGCGAGTACGACATCAAGGACGTGCCGCACGCGATGCGCCTGTCCACGTCGGGCACGTTCATCCACGGCAACTACTGGGGCAGCGGCATCTTCGGCTCGGTGAACACCAGCCACGGCTGCATCGGTCTCGCGGACAAGCAGGGCGCCGACGACCCGTCGACGTCGGGTGCCTGGTTCTTCGAGAACTCGCAGATCGGTGACGTCGTCGAGGTCAAGGGCTCGAACGACAAGACGATCTCTCCGGACAACGGCCTCAACGGTTGGAACATGGACTGGAACGCGTGGGTCGCGGGCAGCGCGACGGGCGCGTGAGCCCGAGCCTGTAGCACAGAAGGGGCCCTCCCGGCGGAACACCGCCGGGAGGGCCTTTTCGTGCGCTACGGTGCGGGGTGATCGGGCGGCTTCGTACGGTAACGAAGCGGCCCCCGACGCTGGGTGCAACCGGCGAGGGGGGCCTACACCCGCAAGGAAAGATGGTCCTTGAGAATGTTCCGGCATGTTATCGCCCCTGCGCGATTCTTCTCCCAGGTACCGAACGAAATCATTCGCCATCCACGGCTGTCGTCGGACGCCGTACGGCTGTTGACGTGGCAGTTGTCGCTGCCGGACGGTGTGGACCAGTCGCTGTCGGAGACGGCGAAACGGGCGGGCATCGGGAAGACGTCCTTCATTCGGGCGAAGCGTCAACTGGCCGCCGAGGGCTACATGTTCGAGTGGCGACGGCAGGGTGAGGGCGGGCGCTGGTCGACGATGCAGATGGTGTCGAACGTATGCCTGACGGCTGAGGAGGCGGCGGCCGCCCGGGACGGCCTCTCCATCGCTCCACCGACGGACGGCGTCCCGGCCGCCGGTGAGCCGAAGGGCCGGGCCGTCGGTCGTTCCCAAGACAACACGAGGGCGAAGACCGACCACCCTCCCACCCGGGCCGCTGCGGAAGTTCCTTCTGCGCCAGCGGAAGTGATGCCGGGCCAGGTCCCGGACCCGCTGGTGGAGCGCGGCGCCCAGGCCCTCGCGGCCGTCTCCCGCACGGAGCGCCGCCTACGGCTGACGGCCCAGGACGTCCGGGCGCTGGCCCCGCTGGCGGGGGAGTGGCTCTTACGCGGCGCGACGCTGCGGGACCTCCGCGACGACCTGACGGCGGGCCTGCCGGAGCGGGTGCACTCGGCGGCGGGGCTGGTGCGTGACCGGTTGCTGCGCAAGATGCCGGAGGTGCCGTCGTTCGCGGAGCAGGAGCCTTTGGCTCGCGCGGCACCCAGGGCGGCGGGCATGCGGGAGTGCCGGGGCGAGCACACGCAGCCGCGCCTGTTCACCCCGGTGGCGGGGGAGGTCCTGTGCCCGCACTGCCGCCAGGACCGCGCGGAGGCCGCGCAGGACGTCTCGGGGGCGATCCAGGCCACGCTGCGGGGCGCGGCGACGGTCCGGGCGGTTCTGCGGGGCGGGGTGGCGGGGTGAGGGCTTGCCGGGTCGGGTGACGGGGCCGTGGACCCGGGAGGCCGTTCTGGCCCTGCCCGAGGAGCCGCGCCACCGCATTGAGCTGATCGAAGGCGCGCTGGTGACGAGCCCCAGCCCCGGCGTACCGCACCAGCGGGCGAGCCGCCGCCTGGCTGCTCTCCTGGACGTGGCCGTGGAAGCCGCTGCCGCCCCGGTGGAGGTCCTGGAAGCCGTCAACGTCGTCGTGCCCGACGGGCTGCTGATCCCCGATATCGTCGTGGTGGATGCCGACGCCGCGGCGGAGGCGGGTCTGACCGTGGATGCCCATGACGTCCTCGTGGTCGTCGAAATCGCCTCCCCGTCGACCCGGGTCACCGACCGCAAGATGAAGCCCGCTCTGTACGCCGCTGCGGGCATCCCCCATTACTGGCGCCTCGAACTCGAACCCGCGCCCCGCCTCTACCTCGGCCACCTGGAGCGCGGCACCTACACCGACCGCCTCGTCCAGGCGGGCGAGACCACCCGCCTCGATCAACCCTTCCCCGTGGACTTCGACCCGGCCCGGCTCGTTCGGCGCTGACCGCGCCTTCGTCACGCCTCGCGGGACGAAGACCGGGGGGAGGCCGCTATGGCCCTGGCCCGGTCGTACACCTCCTTGGCGTGGGCGTTCCTCACGTAGGGGCGGAGGGCGGCGGCCATCGCGCGGAACCGGTCGTCACACCGTCCGGACTGCACGTGGGGGAAGTCGTCGAGTAGCCGGTGCCAGTCGGCGCATGCCTCGTCCAGGCGGCCGATCTCCAGTTTCCTCTCGGCCAACAGGCCGAGGTGTCGTACGCGCCCGCGCCGGTAGATCGAGTAGCGGGTGCGGTCGGACTCCTCCAGCGCTTCGATGGCGGCCTCCTTGTCGCCGAGCGCGTAGCGCACTTGGGCCACGTGGTAGGCCAGCGACGACGGGTCGTACGAGCCGAACGCCTTCGCCTTGGATTCGGCTTTCTCCATCGCGATCTCGGCTTCCCGGATCTTCGCCAGCGCGGTGGCGCGGTGACCGGTCTGGGCGGCCGCGTGCGCCTGCTGTCCGGACAGGAAGGCCGTCATGCGGGGGCCCGCCTCGGGGGATGCGGCGGACGCGGAGTCGGCGAGGCGGAGCGAGAGAGGGCCGTGGCCGAGGTCGACGGCCTGGACGCTCATCCCGCGCAGGGTCGTGCAGTAGGTGAGGTGGTCCTGCGCGGCACCGGCCAACTCCAGTGCTTTGACGTAATACCGCTGCGCAAGGCCGTCGGCACGCTCGTCCATCGCCATGTAGCCGGTGAGGTAGAGATGGTCGGCCGCTGCCGAGAGCATGGCCTTGCGCACGTCTTCCGATGCCTCGGCCTGGAGATAGGGCGCGATCGTGTTGACCAGGAACGCGGCAGCCATGGGGCGGGCGTGGCGGCCACCGAACATGTCGTCGATCTCGCTGATCCGTTCCGTCATCGCCGCCACGGCTTCCACTTCGCCGTATCCGATTCGGGTTCGAGGGTTCCGCCTCATCGTCTTGAAACGACCGACGACATCCTGATACTGCGGGATGGTCAGAGCGACCGAGAACAGCCCGGCGGCACCGAGCACGGCTCGCCGTGAGGGGTCCATGTCGGCGCCCCCCAGCTCGATGAGACCGGTCATGCCGGGCAGCTCGCCAGCCACGTGCGCGCACGTTCATCGAGTTCCCGGGCGGCTCGCGCGTCCCGTCCCCGGAACCGGTTGAGGTCCGTACGGATGGCGGTGACGGCCTGGCGGGTGCGGCTGGAACGGACGCCGGTCATGGTGTCGAGGGCCCGTGACCAGGTGGCGCACGCCTGCTCGACATGGCCCTGCGCGCACTGGGCGTGGCCTTCTGCCGCTGCACTCAGGGCCGTGATGCGCTGATGCTCTGTCCCGGCATATCGGCGGGCCGCACTGGCGTGGTAGCGCTCGGCTTCGTGGTGGTCGCCGAGACGGGTGAGGATTCGGGCGGTGTGGCTGTCGACCGTTGCCGCGGCGGAGCCCCACATGGCGGCCCAGCCCGTCAGGCCGTCGGTGCACCGGTCTGCCAGGGTGCGCGCCCGCACCGCCTCGGTGACGGCCTGCCGGGGCCGTCCGGCGTTCGCCAGAGCGCGGGCGTGACAGACGACGAACAGGGACTCGGTTCCGGGGTCGACGCGGCCCGCGGCAAGGGCGAGCGCGGCCTCGGCCAGGTCCGTGGAGTGCTCCTGTCGGCCGATGTCCATGGCGTGATGGGCGAGGATCCGCAGCGCGAACGCGGAGTGCGGCTCGTCATCGGCCTCGCGGGTCAGGGCGTATGCCTGGAGGTAGTACCGCTGGGCCAGCCCCTGTTCTCCCGCGTCGTACGCCTTCCAACCGGCGAGGTACGCGAGGGAGCCGGCAGCGATGAGCATCTCCGCGTGCTGCCGACCGGTGCGGAACGTCGCCCGGCACAAGTCGGCGACGTCGGTCGTCAAGTATTGCAGGACCGCACCCCGCCCGTGCTGTCCGCCGTACCGCTCGTCGATCTGCGTGAAGGCGGCGGTCATGTCGCGTACCGCGTCGATCTCCGCCTGCCCGGCCACACCGCCGGCCCGCACGGTCTCGGCACGCGCCTGGTGCTCCGCGCCGAGGCCGAGGGGCAGCGCCGCTGCGGCGGCCGAGTACACGGCGCGGGTCAGGAACGTACGGCGTTCTATGTCTGCTCGGCCCATGAGAGTGATCGTCTCCACTGGATCGGGCCCGATGCTCAGACCGAGGTCTTCGGGCACGTGATCGCCCGAGCGCAGCCCGAGGTCCGCAGGGGTGAGCGGACGTCCGAGCCGCCGGGCGAGAGCCTCGACGAGGTACGGAACCGTCGCCGGATCGGGCGCTGTCCCGGCCACCCAGTGGGCGATACCGGAGGCATTCGTCCGCAGGGTGGCGTCTCCGGCCTCGATGGCGATGCCGCGCACCGCCCGGGCGAGGGCCGCGTACGTCACTCCCGCCTCGTCGATCGCTTCGAGGAGCCGGGTGTTGGGCGTCCTGGCCATGAGTCTCCCCTGAATCCGACACTCCCACGCTATTCCCAACGGGCGGCGCGCGGCGGGGAGACGGGGGAAGGGTGTAAACCCGTTAAACGGCAGGACCGCCAACGGAGAGGGGTGGT
Organism: Streptomyces netropsis; assembly: GCF_014203545.1. Taxonomy (GTDB): domain Bacteria; phylum Actinomycetota; class Actinomycetes; order Streptomycetales; family Streptomycetaceae; genus Streptomyces; species Streptomyces netropsis. The sequence continues at coordinate 644,116 of NZ_JACHJG010000003.1, read as the reverse complement.
GTGGCGGTTCGCGCCGTTGACTGGGTGGAACGCGTCCCTGAGAGGAGCCCCGCCATGAACCCCCCGACTTCACAGCCGGAACCCCCACTCACCACCATGATGACCGGCGACCACACCCCCCTCGACCTCGTCACCATCCGCGCCACCGTCCGCCGCGCCCTCCAGGAACGGACGGCACTTCCCCGTGCCGAGGAAGTGCACGAGATCACCCGGGCCCTGCGCACCCACCTCTGGCTCATGCTCCCGGCCGCACAAGCCATCGCGGATGGCCTCGACCGTGGCACGGGGCCGTGGCATCGATGGCGGGCGCTGATCGACCGGGTGCGGGTGGATCTCGACCACGACGGGGGACCGGGGCTGTGCTCGGCGGTCGTACACATGAAGGACCTCGGGCGTACGTGCCGGTTCCTGGCCGACTGCCTGGACGAGTAGGGCCTCGGCTCAGGCCGACGTGTCGGTCGGCGAGAGCATGCCGGGCCGCCCGCTGGGCGCTGGAAGAGGCAGGGACGGCCCCCCCGGGCGCGTTCGCCAGACGAGCCGGCACTCCTCGTGCGGGATCGCGCATGGACAACCTGCCCAGCCAGGACCGCTGCCCGAGTTGCACGATTACCCGACGAATAATCAGTAGGGGTTAAATCTCCGCATGACCCCTATATGACTTTGACATGATGCGCTGTCATATCCGTGCCAGATCGCCCCACTCGTCTCGTCGCACCCACCATGGGAAGGCAGGAACATGGGCAGATTCAGGTACGGAACCTCGGCGTCGGCCATCGTGCTGGCCGCCTCGGGGTTGCTCGCGGCCGCGGGAGGAACGGCTCACGCGGAAGCGGGTCAGGACACCATCAACATGCTGAAGCAGGAGAAGTCCCAGTGGTGCTGGGTCGCCTCCGGGCTGACCATCGCCAAGTTCCAGGGCTACGGATCCACGCAGACGGACTTCTGCAACCGGGCCCAGCCCTACTACGGCTGCAACAACCAGCCCGCCACGCTCGACGACATGGCCAGGGGCTGGGGCAGCCTCGGGTTGGCCCACACCGGCTCGGGACTGAACAGCGCGGCCACGTTCAATCAGGTGTACACCGACGTCAAGGCGGCCCGGCCGATCGGGGCCCGCATCGGGTGGACGTCCGGCGGGGGCCACATGAACGTGGTCTACGGCTTCGACACGTCGAACAACACGATCGCCGTGGCCGACCCGTGGCCGGACACCGCCACGTACACATGGTGGAACTACAACGACTACGTGAGCAACAGCTCGTCCAAGTGGACACACTCCCGCATCGGCATCTCCCGCTAAGGCAGGCGACATGCGCGACACCAGCGGCACCAGAACGTCCAGCAAGCGGGCGGACTCTCGCTCCTCCCGCCTGTCCATCGTCCTCGCACTGAGCGCATCCGCACTGCTGTCCGTCGTCGGCCCGGCCCACGCGGCCCCGGCCAAGGACCCGCTCCCGGCGGACATCCCGGACTACCAGGCCGCCCTCGACGCGGTGAAGTCCCCGGCCGTCCGCAACGCCGTCTGCCGCTTCCTGCGCACTCCGGTGCCCACCGGCGTCGGCGGGCCGGTGCAGACGATCCCCGAGACGGCCGAGCCGTGCCAGGGCCTCCCGGCCTTCACGATCAAGGACCCGTTGGCACTGAACGAGATCACCCCCGGGTTCGTCGCGGGCACCTCCCAGCCACTGCCCACCGAAGCGATCAAGCTGACGCAGCTGGTCTCCTCGCTGAGCGCCACCGTCAACGGCCGCAACGCCACCGTCGTGCTCGCCCCCACCCAGGGCGGCGGCTGGCACCTGGCGGCCGTGCGCGACGGTGACAGCGACGCCTCGTACGCCGCCAAGGCCACCGTGGGCACGCTCGTCTTCACCGAGCCGCAGATCCGCGGCTGGTACCAGCTCAAGCTCACCACCGTCGAGCCGCTCAACGACCAGGCCCGGCAGGGACTGGGCGGCCAGGCGTCGGTGTCGCTCAGCGACTACCAGAAGCTGGTCAAGGCCCGCTACGCCGACAAGTTGCCCGGCTCGGAGTACGACACCAAGGGGTACTCCAGCGGCTACAGCCCCCAGCACAAGGCGGAAGACGCCTCCTTCTCCGCCCCGCTCCTTGCTGGCGGTTCCGGCGCGGCTCTCGCCCTCGTGGGCGGGGCGGTCGTGCTCCGCCGACGCCGAAGCCGGCGCCCAAGCACCGGCTGAACCCGACCCCGTACGGCCCCCCGCTCCGCCCCGGCAGCCGGCCGGGGCGGAGCGAACCCCTCGCCCCCAGGCCGGATCACCCACGGAGCGGCGAGGCGGCGCAAGCCAGAATGGCAGCCAGTACGCCGGGGAAACGCGTCTCCAGATCGTCGCGGCGCAGGGTCATGTAGCGCGCCTTGCCCTCTGAGCGAGTCCACGTCAGGCCCGCCTCCCGCAGGATGCGCCAGTGGTTGGACAGCGTGGAACGTGGGATGTCGAGGTGCTCCGGACTGCACGACACCTCGCCGTCGGAGGCCATCAGGCGCACCAGTTCCAGGCGGACCGGATCACTGAGGGCGTGCAGCACGGCGACCAGATCCAGGTCTGCCCTCTCCGGTTGGGTCAGTGATCGCATCCCGCACTCTCCGTGGGCCACCAGGCTTGGCATCGTCGCCGACCAAGCCTACGATCATTTCCATATTTCGGGATTATCGAAATGATCAAGGGGTGCCCTGATGGCAGTGCTCACTACCTACGCCCGCGTGTACGTCGACGACCTGGACGTCGCTCTTCCGACCTTCGAGGCCCTGACCGGCGCCGAGCCGGGGCTCCGCTTCGCGTACGAGGGCGTCGAGCTGGCGTCCATAGGTGCTTACCTGCTGGTCGCGGGAACGCCGGAGGCGCTGGCTCCGTTCCGCGACGTGCAGGCCACCGTCATCGTCGACGACCTCGAGGAAGTCTTCGCTGTCGTCGCGCGCGAGGGTGGCCGGACGCTCGACGGCCCCAACGATGTGCCCACCGGACGGAACGTGACGGTCCTTCACCCTGGTGGAGCGGTCATCGAGTACGTCCAATTCGACGCGGCGAAGGTCGAAGCGCAATCGGTGCGGTAAGCGGCCGCCCACGAGCCGCTGCCTAGGCCGGAGGCCGATGGGTGCGCAGGCGCTGGCGGGTGATCAGGCACGGGGAGGAAAGCGGACTCACGCGCTCTCGGCCCCCGGGCCTGTCGCATAGGCCAAGGGCGGCGCGATCGCCCGCGCGTCCGCCTGCTCCTCCACCCACAGTCCGATGAACAGCGCCGCGGTCGCCTCCAGCAGCCCGGCGCGTTCCAACCCGCCCCCGGCCACCGGCGCACAGCCCACGTCCCGCACCAGTTCGTACACCGACGCGACTGCCGCCTCGTCGTCCCCGCAGACCGGGACCATGAGGGGCTGACCGTCGAAGACCGGTGGGGTCATTCGCCACACGTCCTCGTGGCAGAGGTTGAACGCCTTGATGACCCGTGCGCCCGGTGCCGCCACGGCAAGGCGGGCCGCCGCCGAGGGGCCGCCTTCCGTCAGCAGCCGGAATCCGGGGCCGACCGGATTGGCACAGTCGAGCAGGACCTTCCCGCTCAGCGTCGCCTGGATCTCCCTGACGACGTCCGCCCCCGCGCCATAAGGCAGCGCGACCAGCACCACCTCGCCGAAGTCCGCCGCCGCGTGCAGACTCCCGTGCCCCGCGCCGCCCCCGATGCGCGTCGCGAGCCGTTGGGCCTTCCGCTCGTCCCGGCCTCCGACGAACACCTCATGCCCGGCCCGCACCCAGTGCGTGGCCAGTGCGTCCGCCATGTTCCCCGTGCCCAGCACGCCGATCTTCATCGATCCCGCCCCTCTCCTCGCTTGTTGCCACCGCTTCCCGGGCGACATGGCGACACTAGGAAAACCGTCAGGCACCATTCGGTACGTGACGACCGACGCCTACCTCGCCGACTGCCGCGCCCGCCTCGCCTTCGACCTGCTCTCCAACACCTGGAACCCCGTGCTGATCTGGGTCCTGCGGGACGGTCCCAGGCGCCCCGGCGAACTTCGCGAGCGCATCGGCGGCATCAGCCCCAAGGTCCTGACCGAGACGCTGCGGCGACTGGAGTTCAACGGTCTGGTGGAACGGCACGCCCATGCCGAAGCGCCGCCCCGCGTCGAGTACGAACTCACCGCATTGGGACGCACGTTGCTCGGGCCGATCGACGCGTTCGGAGCCTGGGCCTTCGAGTACGGCGATGAGGTCATGGCCGCCCAGGACCGGAACGGCGGGTGACATCGCCGGGCGCCGGGAGGGGGCGTGGCCGCGCGGGAGGGTCGACGCAAGGCCGGGGCCGACCAGGCGAATTGACCCGTTCGATCAGAGACGCCCGGAACCTCCCGTTGATCGGAAAACCCGACGACAGCACAGACCGCAGCCCGTACCGTGCGGAGGATGACTGACCTGCTGCGGCTGACCGCGAGCCCGACCGAGGCCGAGATCGACGCGTGGCACGCCGTCGTCACCGACGCGCACGCGCGCGACCTGCCCGCCGCCGTGCCCGCGCCCGACCGGGGCGAGACGGCGGGCGCACTGCGCGTCCCGGCCGCGCGCAGCCGGTACGTGCGGCTGGCCGTGCCCATGCCGGACGGCGACGGATACGCCGGGGTCGCCTCGCTGCGGCTGTTCGACGACGAGGAGAACCGGGCGACGGCCTGGATCGACCACCTCGTCGTACGGCCGGACCAGCGGCGGCGCGGGATCGGCGCGAGATTGTGGCGCGAGTTGCGGGAGGTGCTCGCCGAGGAGAAGCGCACCTCCGTGAGCCTGGAGATCGAACTCGGCGGGGAAGGCGAACAGTTCGCGGTCGCGCACGGCTCCACCTGCGCGCTGCCGCTCGTGATGTACGTGCAGCGCGTCGACGACGAGACCGTCGAGCCGCCACGACTCCCCGACGGCTATCGGTTCGTGCACTGGAACGGTGTCGTGCCCGACGAGCACGCCGAGCCGTTCGCGGTCGCACACGGGGCCATGGCCGACAGTCCCATGGGTGACGTGGACGAGAAGCCGTTCCAGTGGGACGCCGACCGGATCCGTGCCGCGCAGAGCGCCGTCGTCGAGCGCGGCGGGGTGATGCTCACGGTCGTCGCCGTCGCCCCCGACGGTACGCACGCGGGCTATTCCGAGCTGGTGCAGCGCGCCCCCGGCGACGTACGGGCCCTCCAGTACGACACCGCCGTGACCCCCGCCCACCGGGGGCTCGGGCTCGGGCGGGCGGTCAAGCTGCGGATGCTGGAGCTGCTGGCCGAGGAAGGTCTGCCGGTGCGCGAGATCGCCACCACCGTCGCCGACGACAACGGCCCGATGCGGGCCGTGAACAAGCTGCTCGGCTACCGCCCCGAGCGGTCGATCGGGATCTACCAGGTGCGCCTGCCGTCCTCGTAGGCGGTACGGGAAAATGGGGTGTACAGCCCGTACGCCCTGAGACCCGTACACCCCGAGAGAAGAGAGCCCCGTGGCCAAGCGCGACAAGCGGCAGCGCGAGCTGCCGGAGGAGGCCCGGCTGCGGGAGGCCGTGGAGGAGGCCCTGCGCGGCCTGCGCGCCCAGGCACCGGACGACCTCGACGACGCGCTGTACGCCGCCGCCTCCGCGCTGAGCGCCGCCCCCGCCGGCTGGGAGGCCGTGAGCCGGTCCGTGTTGCGGGTCGCCGGGACGACCGTACGACGCGCCTGGGAGTACGGCTGGCAGCCCGCCGACGTCCTGCGGCTCGTGCGGCGGGAGCTGACCCCCGCCGAGGTGCGGTTCGCCGTGGATGCCATCGCGGCCGAGGCGCGGCGGTACGCGCCGGACACGCTCGGCGCGCGCTGGGCCGCGCAGCTGGCGGACGCGGACGCCCGCGTGTGGTGGGAGGCCGACGACACCTTCCTGGAGGGCTTCGCGGGGCGCGAGCGGCTGAGCCGCTTCGAGACGACGGCGTGCGCGCTCGGGACACTGCGGCTGATCGGCACCCTGCCGAGGATCGGGGCGGCCGGTCCCCTGCCGGGCGCCGCGCACGCGAGGTCCGTGGGGCGCGCGGAAGCCCGTACCGGCGCCATCGCGCCCCGGATGCTCGCCCGGATCCGGGCCCTGCTGGCCAAGGCGGAGTCGACGGAGTTCGCCGAGGAGGCCGAGGCGCTGTCGGCGAAGGCCCAGGAGCTCATGGCGCGGCACTCCATCGATGAGGCGCTGGTCGCCGCCCACTCCACGGAGCCGGTGGACGGGCCGACGGCCTGCCGGATCGGCGTCGAGGGGCCGTACGAGTCCGCGAAGGCGCTGCTCCTGGACGCGGTCGCCGTCGCCAACCACTGCCGGGCGGTGTGGTCGAGCGAATACGACTTCTCCACGGTCGTCGGCTTCGAGGCCGACCTGGAGCTGGTGGAGCTGATGTACACGTCGCTGCTGGTGCAGGCCACCGCCGCCATGCGCCGGGCCGGCGACGCCCACCACGCCCGCTCCCGCCGCACCCGCGACTTCCGTCAGTCCTTCCTCATCGCCTATGCGGCCCGCATCCGCGACCGGCTGTCGGACGCGGCGCGCGACGTCGCGGCGGAGGCCGAGCAGGAGGACCGGGAGGTGCTGCCCGTGCTGGCGGCGCGCGACGTGGCGGTCGGGGAGACCGCCGAACGGCTCTTCCCGACGACGACGGCACACCGCCTCAAGGGACGTGACGCGGAGGGGTGGGCGCGGGGCGAGGAGGCGGCGGACGCGGCGGTGCTGAGGGGCAGGAAGTAGCGCGCGGGCGGCGTCAGGCCGCCAGTCGGGGTTCGCCCCGGAAGACCTGGCGAGTGTGCCAGGCTATGTGTTCCGGGTGCACCGGATCGCTGCCCGGCTGGGGCCCCATGAGCGGTTGGCCGGACAGGTCGTGGACCTGTCCGCGCGCCGCGCGACCGTCGCCGATGAACTCCCGGGAGACCATGATCCGGCGCTGTTCGCTCAGGCCCAGCACACCTTGGTCGAACAGCTTGTGGTGGAGCGAGCAGAGGCACAGGCCGTTGGCCAGGTGATCCGGTCCGTCGAACGCCCACCACCGCACGTGCGCGGCCTCCAGCCCGACCGGAGTGTGCCCGATCGACCCGCTGAAGCCACAGAAGGCGCAACGGTATTCGTAGGCCACGAGCACCTTCGCGCGCAGTTCGGCGTTACGGCGCCGGGTCTCCTTGGCGACCTCGCCGAGGAGTACGGCCGTTCCGTCGCCCGCCTCGAGGTCGAGCCCGACGGCGGCGGTGATGTCCGGGTGCAGGGACGGCGGGAAGTGGCTGTCCAGGAGTAGGTGCGCGAGGCGTCCGAGCAGGGCGGGTTCCGACGACAGAGCCGCTCGCAAACCGGGCGCAAGCCGCCCCGCCGCACCGCTCGACCGGAGCTCGCCCACGGCGGATCCGGGGCTTCCGGAGCCCGTGTCGGTACGGACTTCCCAGACGCCGTCACTCGTCAGGTGGTGGAACGGATACGCCGCGCTCGTCTTCCGGTTGGGCCCGAAGTCCTCCAGCAGCCGAGCCAGATCACCCTCTACGGACGTGAAACGGAGAGCTGCGTCGGCGTCCTGCTGAAACCGTCCCAGCGCGTACAGCATCAACAACGGCTTGTGCGGAGCACGCGCCCCGTTCTGCGACCACTGCCGCAGATTCCTCACCCGCTCCATCCAGTCCATCCCGTGGACTGTAGTCATGGCGGACGACGCCCGCCCCGCTAGGGTCTGCGCATGAGCGCCGTCATCGCCGCCATGCTCACCGCCGTCGTGGGTGTGCTGGGCACCCTGTTCGCACCGCTGGTCACCCATCGGGTGACCGCGCGCCAGCGTGCCGAGGACGGGCGTGCGGCGGAGGCGCGGCGGCGCTTCGAGGAGCGGCGGGCCGCGTACACGGCGATGAACCGGGCGTCCGGGCAGTTCCACACACTCCTCAAGGACGCCCTGCACCGCATCCGGGACGGCGTCTACACCGACCAGGAACGCGCGCAGCTCGAAGAGGCCCGGCTCGACCACCGCGACCGCTACGCCGAGGCGCAAATGATCGTTCCGGAAGCGGTGCTGGACGCCTCCCGTCACCTGAACAAGGTGCTCTCCGCGAGCGACGCCGCCGTGAAGCGTATCGACCGGGGGCGCGCCCACGACGGTGAAGGCACCCGGCAGGCCCTGCTCGACCTCAAGGAGGCGGAGCCCCGGCTGTCCGCCATGCGCCGCCTCATGCGCGAGGACCTGGGCGTCACGGACTGACGGTGTTCCGGGCTGCCGTTCGGCCTGCCTCACGGGTAAGTTGGGCTTTCTGGGACTCCGCGTGGGCGGAGCGGGGGAGGTCGCGTCGTGGACGCTCTGCTGGTGGCCGGACAGATAGCGCCGTACGTCACTGCGGCGGTCGGTGCGTACGGGACGGCCGTGGTGACGCGCGTGAGTGACGCCGGGGCCGACGCGACCGTGTCGCTCGGGCAGCGGATCCTGCAGCGCGTGTGGCGGCGGGAGGAGAGCCGCGAGGACATCGAGGGCGCGGTCGACGCCCTTGCCGCCGCGCCCGAGGACGAGGACCTCCAGGCGCTGCTGCGGGCCCAGCTCAAGCGGGCCCTGCTGGCGGACCCCGAACTCACCGCCGAGCTGGCACGGTTGCTGCCGCCCGCCGGGTCGGCGTTCACCGCCTCCGGTGCCGGGTCCGTCGCCGTGCAGCACAACTCCGGCATCATCAGCACCGGAAGCGACACCACGATCCGGCGATGACGCACCAGCACCAGGTGCCGGGTGAGGCGTCCGGGCCCGGCGCGGTGGCCGTCGGCAGCAACCACGGCATCATCAGCACCGGTGACGCGGCCACGATCGACAACCGCACCCTGCACCTCCCGGCCGAAGCCGTCAGAGCACCCGCCGAGGTGCCCGCGCCGCCCGGCCTGAACAACCTGCCCGCACCGCGCAGCGCCGTCTTCGTCGGCCGCGACGAGGACCTGGCGCGGCTCGGCGCCGCGATGGACGGCGGGGGAGCCCCGACCGTCGTGCACGGCCTCGGCGGCATGGGCAAGAGCACCCTCGCCCTGCACTACGCCCACCGCCACCTCGGCCGCTGCAACCCCGTGTGGTGGGTGCCCGCCGAGACCCCCGACGGCATCACCCTCGCGCTCGCCGACCTCGCCGCGCACCTCGACCCGTACGCCAACCTCACCGCCACCACCAGTGCGGAGGCCGCCGCCTGGGCCACCGGGTGGCTCCAGTCGCACGAGGGCTGGCTGCTCGTCCTGGACAACGCCGAGGCCCCGGACGATGTGGCCCCGGTGATCGGCCCCCTCACGACGGGGCAGCATCTGATCACCAGTCGGCGCGCCACCGGCTGGCACCACCTCGCACAGCCCCTGGCGCTGCGAACCCTGGACCCCGACGCATCGGCGGACCTGCTCATGCGCATCATCGGCGAGCCGGGCGAGCCCGACGACGGCTCCGCCGACGGCTCCGACGACGGCTCCGACGACGCCCCCGCCCTGGCGGAGCTGGCGGCCGAACTCGGCCACCTCCCCCTGGCCTTGACCCAGGCCGCCGCGTACATCCAGCACACCGCCATCACCCCGGCCTCCTACCTGGCGCGGCTGCGCCGCTATCCGGCACGGATGTTCGCCGCGTCCGCCACCGACAACCACGAGCGCACCATCGCCCGCGTCTGGCAGCTGACCTTGCAGGCCATCGCCGCCCGGGACCCGCTCGCGGTCGACATCCTGCGGACGTTCGCCTGGCTCGGCCCCGACGACGTGCCGCGCGACCTGGCCGAGGCCCTCCACGACGATCCGATCGCGATCGACGAGGCCCTGGCGCTGCTGCACGCGTACAGCATGATCACGCTCACCCCGCGCACCTTCACCGTCCACCGCCTCGTCCAGGCCGTGGCCCGCACCCCCGACCCGGCGGACCCCCACCGCGCCGAGCAGACGATCGGGACGGCCCGCCGCCGTGCGGTCTCTCTGCTCGTCGCGGCGCTCCCGGGAGACCCGCTGTTCAACGTGGCCGGCTGGCCGCGCTGGCGGGAACTGCTCCCGCACATCGAGGCCCTCGCCACGCGGGTCGCCCCCGAGCAGGACGACGAGCACACCGACGCCATCTGGCGCCAGACCTCGGCCTTCCTGCAGAGCGAGGTACGGCTCGACCGTGCCGTCGCCCTCGCTGAGCGTTCCGTAGCGGCTTGCGAACGGCTGCGCGGGCCGGACGACCCGTTCACGCTCGCCTCCCGCAGCATCCTCGGCAGCGCCTACCGCTCGGCGGGCGACGTGGTGAAGGCCGTCCCGCTGCTCATCCGGAACCGCGACGACTGCGAGCGCGTCTTCGGCGCCGCCCACGAGGAAACGCTCGTCGCGCGCGGCAATCTCGCCTACCTCTACGGAGTGACCGGCAACCTGGACCTGGCCACCGAGCTGCACAGCCGCAATCTCGTCGACTGCGAACGGCTCCTGGGCCCGGACGACCCGCACACCCTCTCCTCGCGGAGCAACCTGGCGAGCGCGTACCGCGAGGCGGGCGACCTCGGCCGCGCCGTCCCGCTGCACGAGCAGAGCGCCGCCGGCTACGAACGCGTCTTCGGCCCCGACCACCCGGAAACCCTCACGGCCCGCAGCAACCTCGCCTTCGCCTACCAACTGGCAGGGGACCTCGGCCGGGCGATCCCCCTCCACGAACACGTCCTGACCACCCGAGAACGGGTCCTGGGCCCCGCCCACCCCCACACGGACCTCGCCCGCGAACTCCTGACCAACGCCCGCGCCGACACGCCGCGGTAGCGCTTCCGCGCCCAGGACGACGGTTTCGGCTTGCGCTTGCCGTTGCGTCAACTTCTACGGTCTTCGTGTGGGGCCGGAGAGACCGGCCCGGCGATGGGAGGCGGGGCCATGGCCTGGTCGATCGCGGATGTGGCCCGGATGTCCGGGGTGACGTCCCGGACGCTGCGGCACTACGACGAGATCGGCCTGCTGCCGCCGGCGTGGATCGGGAGCAACGGGCACCGCTACTACGAGGAGGCCGATCTGCTGCGGCTGCAGCAGATCCTGCTGATGCGGGAGCTGGACCTGGGACTGCGCGAGATCCGGGCGGTCCTGGAGAGCCAGGTCGATCAGGTGGCCGTGCTCCGCGAGCACCACCGACGGCTGCTGGCGGAGCGGAACCGGCTGGAGACGCTCGCCCGCACGGTCGGCCGCACCATCGCCGAACTGGAGGAAGGCAAGGACAACAACGACATGGCAAAGATCAACAGGCCGGAGAACCTGTTCGAGGGATTCGAGCCCTCCGCCGAGCGGGCCGAGGCCGAAGCGGAGGTGCGGGAGCGGTGGCCGGAGGCCTGGGAGCAGTCCCGGCAGGCCGTCGAGACGATGACCCCCGAGGACATGGAGCAGTGGCAGCGGGAGGTGACGGCGCAGATGATCCGCCTGGCGGAGTTCATGGTGGCCGGCACACCCGTCGACGATCCCGCGGTGCAGGCCGAAATGGACATCCACTACCAGGGCGTCTGCCGCTTCTGGACCCCGAACGCGGTCGCGTACAAGGGACTGGGCCAGACCTACGTCGACGACCCGCAGTTCCGTGCGAACTACGCCAAGATCGCCGACGGGCTGGCCGTCTACCTGCACGACGCGATGGTCGTCTACGCCGACGCCCGGCTGGACTGACCGACACCTCACAGCGCCGGGGGCTGCAGAGCGGGGGACCGCAGCCCCCGGCGCGAGCAACACCCGGGCGGGAGCCCGTCGGCCGTACGCGTCAGCCGTCGGCCTTCGCCACACCCACCGGGCAGCTCACGCCCGTGCCGCCGATGCCGCAGTAGCCCGCCGGGTTCTTGTCGAGGTACTGCTGGTGGTGCGGCTCCGCCGCGTAGAAGGGGCCCGCCGGGAGGATCTCGGTGGTGATGTCGCCGTAGCCGGAGGCGCGCAGGACCGACTGGTAGGCCGTGCGGGAGGCCTCGGCCTCGGCCTGCTGGGCGGGGGAGTGGGTGTAGACGGCCGAGCGGTACTGGGTGCCGGTGTCGTTGCCCTGGCGGAAGCCCTGGGTGGGGTCGTGGGACTCCCAGAAGAGCTTGAGGAGGGTCTCGTACGACACCGCCGACGGGTCGAAGACGACACGGACCGCCTCGGTGTGGCCGGTCAGACCGCTGCACACCTCCTCGTACGCCGGGTTCGGGGTGTGGCCGCCCTGGTAGCCGACCAGGGTCGTCCAGACGCCGGGGGTCTGCCAGAACTTGCGCTCGGCGCCCCAGAAGCAGCCCAGGCCGAAGTCCGCCACGGCCAGGCCCTCGGGGTACGGGCCCGCCAGGGGGTTGCCGAGGACGGTGTGGCGGTCGGGGAGGGCGAATTCCGGTTCCGGGCGGCCCTTGAGCGCTTCCTCGGGGGACGGCAGACGGGTTTCGCGGCGGTGGAACAGCATCTCGGCTCCAAGCGGTCGTGAGGGCGGCGTCCGTAGAACGTGCGGGGGCCGGAGAGCATTCCGGCCCCTGTGCTCCGGCCTCGTGCCTCAGCCCCGCGCTCCGCCCTGGGCCTCCCAGCCCGCCACGGCCAGCGCCCGGTACGTCGCGTACGCCCCGACCGGGTCCGACTCGTACGTCCACGGCACCGCCCCGATGTGGCCGTCGACCTTGCGCAGCTGGTCCATCGCCTCTTGGAAGCGCTCGGCGCGCACCAGGAACCACACCAGCAGGTGCCGTACGTGCGGCAGCACCGGGTGGTCGGCCGGCGCGTGCGCGACGGCGAACTGCGCGGCCTCGATCGCCTGCGTGACCACAGCGCTCTGGTAGAGGCCGCGCACCAGGTTCACGTCCGACAGGTGGTCGTACACGGCGAACAGCGGCAGCGCGGGCAGCAGGCTGCCCGCCGGTGCCGCGCCCGCCGCGCGCTGCGCGAAGGCGTCCGCCCGGTCCTGCGAGCCGTGCCACTTCGCGCTCCAGTAGCGCAGCGCCGCCAGATGCGCCCCCATGTGCCCCGGTGCGCGGGCCACGACGGTCTCCCACACCGACTGGAACTCCGCCTCGCTCGAACCGAAACCCCGCTCGATGCCCAGCTGGACGATGTACGGGACGGCGTCCCCGGGGGCCAGCAGGGCCGCCTCGCCACAGACCGAACGGGCCTCTTCCAGGATCATGCGGTAGTCCTGCGAGGACGGGTCGCGCAGCGCCTGCTGGACCAGGAACTCGGCCTGCACGGCCGCGCCGCCCGCGTCCTTCGGCGCCACGACCCGCCAGTGCCGCAGCCACATCCCGCCGGTGCCCGGGGCCTCCGCCAGCTCCTGGGCCGCCGCCCCGGCCAGGGTCTGCACGCGCTGCCAGCGCAGCTCGGCGGCGGTGGTGGCGTCGGTGCGGGCCAGCAGCTCGGAGGCGGGTTTCCAGTCCTGGGTGCGGCGCGCCTCCGCGACGGCCGCGAGCAGCTCCGGGTCCGGGCCGGGCAGCCGTACGTCGAGCTGGTCGACGGGGACGAAGCCGTACGCACCGGCCGGATCGACGGCGGCCTGGTGGCCCCGTACGGCGTCCTGCCCGGCGCGGCGGCGCCGCATCGCGGGCACCACCAGGACCCCGCAGATCAAGACGAGGGCGAGCAGGATGAACAGAAACTCCATGAGGCGTCCTGAGAGCAGAGAACGTGGACCGACGATGGGACAACGCGGGGAACCGGCGGATCGTTCATCCGCCGGTTACAAGTGAACAGGAGTGTTTCGGTGAACCTGGTACTACCCTCGGTGCAATGAGCGACCAGCATTCCTTCGAAACCCTCGCCATCCACGCCGGACAGGAGCCGGATCCCCTGACGGGAGCCGTCGTCCCGCCCATTTACCAAGTCTCCACCTACAAGCAGGACGGCGTCGGCGGCCTGCGCGGTGGGTATGAGTACAGCCGCAGCGGCAACCCCACGCGCACCGCGCTGGAGGAGAACCTGGCGGCGCTCGAGGGCGGCACCCGGGGCCTCGCCTTCGCGTCGGGCCTGGCGGCCGAGGACTGCCTGCTGCGCACGCTGCTCTCGCCCGGCGACCACGTCGTCATCCCGAACGACGCCTACGGCGGTACGTTCCGGCTCTTCGCGAAGGTCGTCAGCCGCTGGGGCGTCGAGTGGTCGGTCGCCGACACCTCCAGCCCGGAGGCCGTGCGCGCCGCCATCCGGCCGGAGACGAAGGCGGTGTGGGTCGAGACCCCCTCCAACCCGCTGCTCGGCATCACCGACATCGAGGCCGTCGCCACCGTCGCCCACGAGGCCGGCGCGAAGCTGGTCGTGGACAACACCTTCGCCAGCCCCTACCTCCAGCAGCCGCTGGCCCTGGGCGCGGACGTCGTCGTCCACTCCACCACCAAGTACATGGGCGGTCACTCCGACGTCGTCGGCGGCGCGCTGATCACCGCCGACGCCGGCCTCGGCGAGGAGCTGGCCTACCACCAGAACGCGATGGGTGCCGTCGCCGGCCCCTTCGACTCCTGGCTGACGATGCGCGGCATCAAGACCCTGGCCGTGCGCATGGACCGCCACACCGCCAACGCCGAGCGCGTGGTGGAGCTGCTGGTCGCGCACCCGAAGGTGACGCACGTCTACTACCCGGGTCTGCCCGAGCACCCGCTGCACGAGGTCGCGGCCAAGCAGATGCGCGCGTTCGGCGGCATGGTGTCCTTCCGCGTCGCGGGCGGCGAGGAGGCGGCGGTCGAGGTCTGCAACCGCACCAAGCTGTTCACCCTCGGCGAGTCCCTCGGCGGCGTCGAGTCGCTGATCGAGCACCCGGGCCGGATGACGCACGCCTCGGTGGCCGGTTCCGCGCTGGAGGTCCCGGCGGACCTGGTGCGGGCCTCGGTCGGCATCGAGTCGGCGGACGACCTGCTCGCCGACCTCACCCAGGCCCTGGGCTAACCGTTCCACGGCGTGCGCCGCGGGCCGTCACGGCTCCCGCGGCGGCGCCGACCAGGGCGCTTCGATCGCGGCCCAGACGCAGAAGGCCACGACCGCGATCAGCAGCAGCACCCACGCCACGGCCCGTACGGCCCGGCGGGCGCGCAGGATCCCGCGGCCCCGGGCGGCGGCCCGCGCGGCCAGCTCCGGCGGGACCCGAGGGTGCCCGAGGTCCAGCATCCGCCGGACCTCTTCCTCCTTGCGGTCGTGCGCGCTCACGGCGCCGCGCCGGGCGCCTGCCGCGCGGCGGCCACCGGGGGCGTTGCCGGGCGGCTGCGCAGGGTGTTGACCGCACGCGTGCAGATGATCCGCACGCGCTCCACGGACAGGCCCAGAGCGGCCGCGGTCTGTTCCTCGGCGACGCCTTCGTGGAGCCGTAGGACGAGCACCAGGCGCTCCCGCGGGGCGAGCCGGTCCAGAACGCCGCCTCGCGGGTGGCGATAGCGCCGGGCGGTCCGCGCGAAGCGGGCCGCCATCTCCTGGCGGGTGCGTGCGTACGGATCCTCGCCGCGCAGCCGGCCCCAGTCCGCGTACGTACGGGCCAGGGACGCCGTCAGCAGCCGCTCGGCGGCCTCGGTGCCACGGCTGCCGTCGTCGACGCCGGCACCGCTGCCGACGGCCCGGCCCGGCTCACCGGTCAGCAGGAGCGCGGCGTGCAGCAGCCGGCCGCCCGCGCCCGCGACGAACAACTCGAACTCCTGGGCGCGACGGCGCTCCCTGGCCGCACGCCGCTCGTTCACCGGGGCCTCCGTGGCACGTGCCGGTACGGGCACGTGCCCTCAAGGACACGGCAGGGACCCGCGCCGGGTCAAGAGGTCGGCGGCACCGGGGGCAGCGCGGTGTGCAGGTCGGACAGTGCCACGTTGAAGCGGGTGAGCAGGGTGCAGAAGGAGTCCCGCTCCGCTTCGGTCCAGCCCTCGGTCACCAGCGCCATCAGCTCGCGCCGGGAGGCGCGCACCTCCTCCAGGCGGCCCTTGCCGCGCGGGGAGAGCTGCAGGACGACGGCCCGGCCGTCCTCCGGGTGCGAGGTGCGCTTGACCAGGCCGGTGTCGACCAGCGGCGCCACCTGCCGGGTCACGGTCGAGGAGTCGATGCCCATGCCCGCGGCGAGCGCCTTGACGCCCATCGGGCCTTCCTGGTCGAGACGGTTGAGCAGGAGGTAGGCGGCGCGGTCCATCGAGTTGCGGACCTGGCCTACGCCACCGAGCCGGGTCTGTTCGGCGCGGCGGGCGAAGACGGCCACCTGGTGCTGGAGGGTGTCGAGGACACCGGGTGCGAGGTCGGTCGTCATGTCCGGAGGGGTGGGCATGGCCTGGGGCTCACTTCGTGCGGCGGGGACGGAAAAAGGGCGGGGAAAAGCTTGGGAAACGCTGCGGAATGGGGGACAGAGTACGCGGCCGGACGGGCGGCCGTACTGGTGCTGCGCAAACCGGTCGGTTTGTGCGGCTCTGCGGCGGCCGGGGCGGGGGCGAGCTGCGAGACTGGGCACCATGGCTGCACGAGTTGGTGACGAGGACGGCCTCGGGGCCTCGCCCCTGCCCGCCGTACCCCACGCTGTGCCCGGGATCCCGTCCGGGATCGCGCGTGAAGCCGTGCCTGAGATGTCCGCGAAGGTACCTCCACCGGCGCCCGAGCAGCGCCTTCCGATGTCCGCACCGCCCCTTCCGGCGGCAGCGGAGACCGCCCCGGCGGACGCCGGAGGGCACGCCGAACGGGGTGCCGAAGGGGATGCCGGAGGGGGTGTCGAAGGGGATGCCGGAGGGGGCGCCGACCTCGATCCGCCGGCAGGCGACTCCGTTGCGGCGACGGCACAGCCCGACAGGTCCCCGGAAGGCGCTTCCGCCTCGTCCGCGCTGTCCGCCCTGACGCTCGATGACGTGCGCCACGCGCAGAAGGCGCTGTCGGGGGTCTCCCGGATCACGGCGCTGGAAGGCAGCCGCTATCTGTCCGGGCTGGTCGGTGCCCCCGTCCACCTCAAGTGCGAGAACCTCCAGCGCACCGGCTCCTTCAAGGTGCGCGGCGCCTACGTACGGATCGCGGGCCTGACCGAGCGGGAGCGTGCGGCGGGCGTCGTCGCGGCCAGCGCCGGCAATCACGCGCAGGGCGTGGCGCTCGCGGCGTCGCTGCTGGGCGTGCGCTCCACGGTGTTCATGCCGGAGGGCGCGCCGCTGCCGAAGGTCGCCGCCACCCGCGAGTACGGCGCGGAAGTCCGCCTGCACGGACAGATCGTGGACGAAACGATGCGGGCCGCCCAGGCCTACGCGCGCGAGACCGGCGCGGTCTTCATCCACCCCTTCGACCACCCCGACGTCGTCGCGGGGCAGGGCACGGTGGGGCTGGAGATCCTGGAGCAGTGCCCCGAGGTGCGCACCGTCGTGGTGGGCATCGGTGGCGGCGGGCTGGCGGCCGGGATCGCGGTGGCGGTCAAGGCGCTGCGGCCCGATGTGCGGATCGTCGGCGTGCAGGCGGCGGGCGCCGCCGCGTACCCGCCCTCGCTGGCCGCCGGGCACCCCGTGTCGATACAGGCTCCGGTCACGATGGCGGACGGCATCAAGGTGGGGCGCCCGGGCGATGTGCCGTTCAAGATCATCAACGACCTCGTCGACGACGTCGTCACGGTCACGGAGGACGACCTCTCCAGCGCCCTATTGCTCTGCCTGGAACGGGCGAAGCTCGTGGTGGAGCCCGCCGGGGCGAGCCCGGTGGCGGCACTGCTGGCCGCCCCCGACTCGTTCGAGGGGCCGGTGGTCGCGGTGTTGTCGGGCGGCAACGTGGACCCGCTGCTCATGCAGCGCATCCTGCGGCACGGCATGGCCGCCGCGGGCCGGTACCTGTCCCTGCGGCTGCGGTTGACGGACCGTCCGGGGGCGCTGGCCGCGCTCCTGGAGGTGCTGTCGGAGCTGGACGCGAACGTCCTCGACGTGAGTCATGTGCGCACCGATCCGCGGCTCCGGCTCACGGAGGCGGAGGTGGAGCTGCATCTGGAGACGAAGGGGCCCGAGCACTGCGCGGAGGTGGGCGAAGCCCTGCGGAATGCGGGTTATCTCGTCATGTTGTGACAAGTGGGGTGGTTCATTCCCAGGGCGGTTCGGGCTCCGCGAACGTAAAATCCTGTAATACGTCACCCGAAACGGGGAGAACCTCCATGCCAGGCGCCATTTACGCCGAAGGCCTGGTCAAGACCTTCGGCGACGTCAGGGCTCTGGACGGCGTCGATCTCGACGTTCCGGAAGGAACCGTTCTAGGACTGCTGGGCCCCAACGGCGCCGGCAAGACCACCGCAGTGCGCGTACTCACCACCTTGATCAAACCCAACAGCGGCCGGGCCGTCGTCGCGGGCATCGACGTCCTGAAGAACCCCACCGAGGTCCGCCGCCACATCGGCCTGTCCGGCCAATTCGCCGCGGTCGACGAGTATTTGACGGGCCGCGAGAACCTCCGGATGGTCGGTCAGCTCTACCAGATGAGCGCCCGGGACGCGAAGGTGCGGGCAGGGCAGCTGCTGGAGCGCTTCAATCTCGGCGAGGCCGCCGACCGCACCGCCAAGACGTACTCCGGCGGCATGCGCCGCCGCCTCGACCTCGCGGCGGCCCTGGTCGTCAGCCCGCCCGTGATGTTCATGGACGAGCCGACCACCGGGCTCGACCCGCGCAACCGGCAGCAGTTGTGGGAGGTCATCCAGGAGCTCGTCGCCGGCGGTACGACCCTGCTGCTGACCACGCAGTATCTGGAGGAGGCCGACCACCTCGCACACGACATCGCCGTCGTCGACCACGGCCGGGTCATCGCGCGCGGCACCTCCGACCGGCTCAAGGCCCGTACGGGCGGGGAGCGCGTCGAAGTCGTCGTGCACGAGGCCCGCGACATCTCCGTGGCCGACGGGATCCTGCGGTCCTTCGGCAAGGGCGGCTCCAAGATCGAGGAGCACACCCGCAAGGTCACCGTCCCGGTCTCGGGCGGCGCGAAGCTGCTCGCCGAGGTCATCCGCGAGTTGGACGCGCGGGGCATCGAGATCGACGACATCGGACTGCGCCGCCCGACGCTGGACGACGTCTTCATCTCGCTCACCGGCCACGCGGCCGAGGTGGAGGAGGAGCGGGCGAACGGGGCCGGGAAGCCGGGCGGGAAGCCGGACGGGACGCAGGAGGGGGAGCGGGAAGGGGTGCGGGAGGGGGAGCCGGAAGGGGAGCGGGAGCGTCGTCGTCCGGTGGTCGGAGGGCCGACGCGCCAGGACGAGGAGGCCGCCACGTGAGCGTCATCGGCAACACCGCCCTCAGGACGGCGGCCCCCAGAGCGCGCGGCGGGGTCGTCCAGTCCGCGCGGGACTCCCTGGTCGTCGCCAAGCGCAATCTCATCCGCATGGCGCGCATCCCCGAAGTGGTCATCTTCGGGCTGATCCAGCCGATCATGTTCGTGGTGCTGTTCAGCTATGTGTTCGGCGGGTCGATCGCCGTGGGCGGCAGCACCGACCCCTCCACGTACCGGCAGTTCCTGATGGCGGGCATCTTCGCCCAGACCGTCACCTTCGCCACGGCGGGTGCGAGCGCCGGTATCGCCGACGACATGCACAAGGGGCTCATCGACCGCTTCCGGTCCCTGCCCATGGCGCGCGGCGCCGTCCTCACGGGCCGTACGCTCGCCGATCTCGTCCAGACCGCGCTGACGCTGGTGGTGCTGGCGATCGTCGCGGTGATCGTGGGGTGGCGCATCCACGAGGGCATCCTCAAGGCGCTGGCGGGCTTCGCACTGCTTCTGCTGCTCGGCTACGCCTTCTCCTGGATCGGCGCGCTGATCGGGCTGTCGGTACGGACCCCGGAGGCGGCCACCTCGGGCGGACTGATCTGGCTCTTCCCGCTGACCTTCATCTCGAACGCCTTCGTGCCGTCCGACAACATGCCGACGGCGCTGCGCTACATCGCCGAGTGGAACCCGTTCAGCGCGACCGTGCAGGCGGCCCGCCAGCTCTTCGGCAATCTGCCGGTCGGCTATCCGGTGCCGTCGGCGTGGCCGATGCAGCACCCGGTGTGGGCGTCGCTGATCTGGTCGGTGGTGATCATCGTCGCCTTCCGCACCCTGTCGGTCCGCAAATACCGCTCGGCGACGGCTTGAGCGTGAGGTGCCCGGTACGGGTGGGAAGCGAAGAGCCCCGGACCTCATACGAGGTCCGGGGCTCTTCGGCCGCGCCCGGGGGCCGGGCGCGCTCGGATCAGGCCTGGTAGGGCTTGGCCTCCAGGATGCGGACCTTGGCCTTCTTGCCGTTCGGCAGCTCGTACTCGGCGTCCTCGCCGATCTTCTTGCCGTTCACGCCGGTGCCCAGCGGGGACTGGGGGGAGTACGTCTCGATGTCCGAGCTGGCGTACTCGCGCGAGGCGAGCAGGAAGTCGAGCGTGTCGTCCGGGTCGCCGTCGAAGGCGATGGTCACGACCATGCCGGGGGCGACCACACCGGTCGCGGCAGGGGCCTCGCCGACCTTCGCGGCCTCCAGCAGCTGCGTGAGCTGACGCACACGGAGCTCCTGCTTGCCCTGCTCCTCCTTGGCCGCGTGGTACCCGCCGTTCTCTCGCAGGTCACCCTCCTCGCGGGCCGCCGCGATCTTCATCGCGATCTCGGTGCGAGCGGGACCAGACAGGTACTCCAGCTCGGCCTTGAGCTGGTCGTACGCCTCCTGAGTCAGCCAGGTGACGTTGTCGCTGGTCTGGGTCACAGGTGCTCCTCGTCGGTACTGGGAATGCTTGGGGATACATCGCGATACAAATGAACGCCCTACTCAGAAGGGTGCGCCTTCAGAGGTGGGCGAAACCACGAGCCTAACAATTCCGCACGGGAAGGGGGAAGGAGCAAGCGGGCGATACCGCGCAAGAATCGCGTCAGGGCAGGTCAGCGCGGTGCGATCAGCCGCTCGAAGCGAGCTTGCAACCTTCGAGTTGCGTGGCGACGGCCCGCTGTGTCGTGCGGAGCGTGACCAGCTCGGTGAAATGGGTCTCACGGCGGTTCAGCGTGACGTCCTTGCGGCCGGCCTCGGAGCGGTCCTCGGCCAGCGCGCGCAGGGTGCAGACCGCGTCGGCGTCCTTCTCCTTGCGGACTTCCAGCACCGCCTGAACGCTGGTGTCCGACATCGGCTTCGACCGGAGGAGCTCGGCGCTGACATCCGTCTTGGTGATGTAGTGCACGCCGGACCAGACGACCACGCCGAGCAGCGCCGCGCCCAGCACCGCGCCGATGATCTTGAGCTTGCGGTCCGCGCGCTCGTCCGCCGAGCGGCCGTACCGACCCTCGGGCAGCCCGTCACGCACCGCAGCCATGATCTTTCCTCCTGCTCGGGGGGTCGGTGGAAGGCCGGTAGTGGAAGCCGGAATGAATCGACCCCTGCTTCGGTCACTATAGGAGGCGTCTCCCGTGACCAGTGACTGAGGATCGAGCCTTGACTGAGCAGCTCCGACTGATGGCCGTTCACGCCCACCCCGACGACGAGTCGAGCAAGGGCGCGGCCACGATGGCCAAGTACGTGTCCGAGGGGGTGGACGTGCTGGTCGCCACCTGCACGGGTGGTGAGCGTGGCTCCATCCTGAACCCCAAGCTCCAAGGCGATGCCTACATCGAGGAGCACATCCACGAGGTCCGCGCCAAGGAGATGGCCGAGGCGCGCGACATCCTCGGCGTCAAGCAGGAGTGGCTGGGCTTCGTCGACTCCGGGCTGCCCGAGGGCGACCCGCTGCCGCCGCTGCCCGAGGGCTGCTTCGCGCTCCAGGACGTCGAAGAGGCGACCGGGGCGCTGGTCAAGCTGATCCGCGAGTTCAAGCCGCACGTGATCACCACGTACGACGAGAACGGCGGCTACCCGCACCCCGACCACATCATGACCCACAAGATCTCGATGCTGGCCTTCGAGACGGCCGGTGACCCGACCCGCTACCCCGAGGCCGGCGAGCCGTGGCAGCCGCTGAAGCTCTACTACAACCAGGGCTTCAACCGGCAGCGCACCCTGGCGCTCCACGAGGCGCTGCTGGCGCGCGGCATGGAGTCCCCGTACGGGGAGTGGCTGGAGCGGTGGCTCACGGCCGGCCGCGAGCGGACCCTGACCACGTTCGTCCCGTGCGGTGACTTCTTCGAGATCCGTGACAAGGCGCTGATCGCGCACGCCACGCAGATCGACCCGGACGGCGGCTGGTTCCGCGTGCCGCTGGACCTCCAGCGGGAGGTCTGGCCGACCGAGGAGTACGAGCTGGCGAAGTCCCGCGTCGGCACGTCCCTCCCCGAGGACGACCTCTTCGCGGGCATCCGCAACAATTGACCCCATGATGAGCGCGACCGCTTCCCTCGCCGTCACCCACCTGGTGCCGTTCGCCGCTGATGACCTGGACAAGAACAAGGTCACTCCCGGTGTGCTCGGTTTCATCGTCTTCGCCCTCATCGGCGGTGCCGTATGGCTGCTGATGAAGAGCATGAACAAGCACATGAAGAAGGTGGACTTCGAGGAGACCCCGGCGAGCCCGGACCAGGGTGGTGCGGGGCGGGGCGGCAAGACCGTCCAGACCACCGCCACCAACATGACCAAGGGCGCCGTGCCCGAGGGCAAGCCCGCCACCTGACCGGCGGGCTCGGCCACCCCGGTCGGTGAGGCCGGCCGCCCGACGGGCGACCGGTCGACCGCCGGGTGAGGTCGGCGCGCCCGGACGGAACGGTCGACCCACCCCGACGGGTGGTCGACCCGACCGGCGGGCGGGCCGATCCTGACGCGCGGGCCGACACCCCGACGCGAGAGTCGGCCTGCCCGAAAGGCGCGGGCCTGACCTGCGCGTCGGGGCCCTGGTCGCACGACCCGCCACGGGTGGCTCAGGCCTCCCGGGGCAGCACCGCCATGACCTCGCGGGCCCGGCGGTTCGGCACCATGCCGAGCCGCCATGCCTGCCATCCCGTTTCCGGCGAGGCACCTCTCTCCAGCATCACGGCGTACGCCTCCGCGTAGTCCTCCAGAGCCGGGTCGCCCGCCCAGTCGGCGTCCCGCAGCTCGCGCAGGAGCGCGGCCAGCTCCTCCTCGGCCACCGCCGCCCCCACCACCGCGCCTCCCGGCGAGGCGTACGGCAGCAGCGTGCAGCGCAGGAACCGGGCCCAGCTCCCACCGCGTCGGTCGCCGTACTCCGCGAACAGCCGCGTCGCCTCCTCCAGCAGCGTCAGGGCCTGCACCGCGCGCCCGTTGCCCGCGTCGATCACCGCCAGCTCCGTACAGGACCACGCCTCGCCGTGCGGGACGGCCAGACGCCGGAAGTCCGTCCGGGCGTCCTGCAACAACTGCCGGGCGAATCCGCTGTTGCGCAAGCTCCCCGTCTGCGCCGCCCGCTGGTCACGGGTGACCCGCCCCGAGTGGTGCCGGGCGCAGGCCAGGCCGTACCCGTCCCGCATCCGGTTGAACATCGTGCGCGCCCGCTCAAGGGACCGCACCGCCGCGGCCTGGTCCCCGCACTCCTCCAGCGACTGGCCCAGGTAGTACAGCGACCAGGCCTCGCCGCGCGCGTCCTCGTTCTCCCGGTGGCGGGCCGTCGCCCGCCGCAGCTGATCCGCCGCTCTGGCCGGATCCCCGGCCACCAGGCGGGCCCGCGCCAGCTGGGTCAGGGCCCAGGCCTCACCACGGCTGTCCCGTGTCCGCCCGTAGCTCTCCAGGGCCTCGCGGAGCTCCGCCTCCGCGCGGGTCACCTGGCCCATCCGCAGCCGCACCTGGCCGAGCTGGAAGTGCGCCCAGGCCTGGCCGTGCACGCTCTCGCTCCGCCGGTGCAGCTCCAGCGCCTCGTTCAGCAGGTCCAGTGCTTGCGCTATCCGTGCCCGGTCCCGCTCGACCGCCGCCAGGGCGTGCATGGTCCAGGCCCGGTCCCCGCTCAGCTCCGGCGCGGCCTGGAGATCCAGCGCCTCCCGGAGCCTCACCGCCGCCTCCTGGAGATTGCCCTGATGCTGCAAGGTGACGCCCAGGTCGCGCAGCGCCCGGGCGGCCCCCGCCGGATGCTGGGCGTCGAAGTACAGATCGACGACGGAGGACAGGGTCGTACGGGACTTGTCCAGCTCGCCCAGCTGCCGGGCCGCGACACCCGTGCGCCACTGCACCGAACGCGACAGCAGGCCCCGGTCCGTGGCCTGTGTCAGGTCACTCAGCTCACCCAGCCGGTAGAGATCGCCACGCAGCAGGCAGTAGTCGCACAGGGCGCCCAGCAGGTGCAGCACCGCCGCCTGGTCGACGCCCTCCGCGTGGCGCAGGGCCGCGGTGATGAAGCTGGACTCGTCGTCCAGCCAGCGCAGCGCCGCGGCCAGTGAGGCGAAGCCGTGGCCCCCGGCGGCGCCCTGGGTGAACATGTCCGCCCGGGTCGAGGTCTTGCCGTCGACCATGCGGATCACCGTGTCGGCCAGCTCCGCGTAGCTGCGGATCAGCCGCTCCTGTGCCGCCGCCCGCTCGTCGGGCTCCTCCTCGTCGAGCAGCCGGGCCTGTGCGAAGTCCCGGACGAGGTCGTGCATCCGGTACCGGTTGGCGCGTACGTTCTCGATCAGCCCGGCCCGGGCGAGTGCCGTCAGCTGGTGGGCCGCCTCCTGCTCGTCCGTCGCCAGCAGCGCCGCCGCCGCGGCCGCCCCGAGCGAGGCCCGCCCCGCCAGCGCCAGCCGCCGCAGGAGCCGACGGGCGCTGTCCTCCTGGTCGGCGTAGCGCAGTCGCAGGGCCCGCTCCACCGGATCGGCCGTTCTGTGCGCCTCCAGGTCCGCTGCCAGCGACTGCGGGCTGCGTGACCCCAGTGAGGAGCCCGCCACGCGCAGGGCGAGCGGCAGCCCGCCGCACAGCTCCCGCACCCGGGCCATGGCCTTCTCCTCGTCCGGTCCCGGCGCCGCGGGATCGGGCGAGGCCGGTCCGGAGTGCTCCCGCGGCCCGTCGGGGCCTCCCGGGGCTGTGGCCGGGGGAGATTCCTCGGCCGCCGAACGCAGCAGCTCCTCCGCGCCCGCCTCGTCCAGCGGCTCGACCGGCAGCTCGTGCACCCAGGCCACCAGATCCGGGGGCAGGGCCAACGGGGCGCGGGCCGTGACCAGCACCAGGCTGTCGGAGCGCTCCGGGATCAGCGTGCGGACCTGCTCCGCGTCCGAGGCGTCCTCCAGGACCACCGTCACCGGCAGCCCCGTGAGGTGCTGGTGGTAGAGCTCGGACAACCGCCGCAGGTGCCGCTCCTGCGGGGAGCGCTCCCGGAACAGCAGCTGATCGCGCGGCGCGCCCAGCCTGTTGAGCAGATGCAGCAGCGCGTCCCGGGTCGGCAAGGGCGGCGCCCCCTGGGTCTCCCCGCGCAGGTCCACCACGCACGCGCCCCGGAACTGGTCGCGCAAATGGTGGGCGGCCCGCACCGCGAGCGTCGAACGGCCGGACCCGGGCGGCCCGTACAGCAGGACGACCGTCGGTCTGGTCTCCGTGCTCGCCCGCGCCTGATGGACCCACTGGGCGATCTGCGTGATCTGCGCCCTGCGCCCCGCGAACAGACCGTCCGGGGCCGGGAGGTGATCGAAGGACTGCTCCAGCACACTGCGCCGCAGGGCGGCCGCGCTACGGTCCGTGCCCCGTCGCAGCGGGTCGTGGCCCACGGTGTCCGTGCTCGGCTGCCCGCCCGTGCCGTTGGCGCGCGTCGCCGCCGACACGATGCGCTGCTGGTCCAGGAACGGGCGGATGCCCCGCACCTCCACCGCCGTCAGCCACTGCAAGCGCAACTGCTCGGCGCCGCCGGGCTGCCCCCGCAAGCCCGCCCGCCGGTGCGCGGCCGGCCAGTGCCCGGCCGTCAGCTTGAGGAGGGTGGCGGCCGAACCGGCCACGGCCACCACGGCCCCCGCGCCGAGTGCGGTCCCGGCCGACGTCCCGTACCCCAGGTCGACACCGAACGCCGTCGCCGCCGCCACGGCCGTGACCAGCAGCGGAGTGCTGAGCGCGGCACGTGACAGACGGGCCGTCAGCGGCCGTGCCGACGCCGCCTCCTCGTCGAGGGCGCGCACATACGCGCCGTACTCCTCGGCCGCCGTGGCCGCTATGGCGTCGAGCTCCTCGCGCGCCCGGCGCAACAGCGCCACGCCGTCGGCCCGGCCACCCGAACGGCGCACCTCTTCCTCGACGGCGCGCCCCAACAAGCCCTCGACATCCGTGCGGTGGACCTCTCGCAACACAGCCAGCGAACCCGGCATGTGGTTCCCCCTTCACCAGCGATTGCTCTGTGCCTCACGTGTTCACCCCAAGTGTTCCGCCTGGACAAGTTTTCCGGCAGCCCTGTGGATAACCGAAGGGCCGCGCTTGTCGTGCTTGTGGATAACTCACCCTCGGGCTCGGTTGGGGTAAGGATGGGGTCATGCCGAACCGCCTGGCGCATGAGACGTCCCCGTACCTCCTCCAGCACGCAGAGAACCCGGTCGACTGGTGGCCCTGGTCTCCCGAGGCCTTCGACGAGGCCCGGCGCCGTGGTGTGCCCGTGCTTCTGAGCGTCGGGTATTCGAGTTGTCACTGGTGCCACGTGATGGCGCACGAGTCGTTCGAGGACGGGCCGACCGCCGGGTTCCTCAACGAGCACTTCGTGTCCGTCAAGGTCGACCGCGAGGAGCGGCCGGACATCGACGCGGTGTACATGGAGGCCGTCCAGGCCGCCACCGGTCAGGGCGGCTGGCCGATGACGGTCTTCCTCACCCCCGAGGCCGAGCCCTTCTACTTCGGCACCTACTTCCCGCCCGCGCCCAAGCACGGCATGCCGTCGTTCCGGCAGGTGCTGGAGGGGGTGAAGGTCGCGTGGACCGACCGCCGCGAAGAGGTCGGAGAGGTCGCCGGCCGTATCGTGCGGGACCTGTCCGAGCGCACCCTGGCCTTCGGCGTGCCGACGTCGGAGGACGGCGGCCCGGCCGCCCCGCAGCCGCCGACCGTCGAGGACCCGCACAGGGCGCTGATGGGGCTGACCCGCGATTTCGACGCCGTGCGCGGCGGCTTCGGCGGTGCGCCGAAGTTCCCGCCGTCCATGACGCTGGAGTTCCTGCTGCGCCACCAGGCCCGCACCGGTTCGGCGGCCGCCCTCCAGATGGCGGAGGCCACCTGTGAGGCGATGGCCCGCGGCGGGATCTACGACCAGCTCGGAGGCGGCTTCGCGCGGTACTCCGTCGACGCCTCGTGGGTCGTGCCGCACTTCGAGAAGATGCTGTACGACAACGCCCTGCTGTGCCGGGTCTACGCGCATCTGTGGCGTGCCACCGGCTCCGAGCTCGCCCGGCGGGTGGCTCTGGAGACGGCCGACTTCCTGGTGCGCGAAATGCGCACGGAGCAGGGCGGGTTCGCCTCCGCTCTGGACGCCGACAGCGCGGTGCCGGGCGACGGGAGCGGCAAGCACGTCGAGGGCGCCTATTACGTCTGGACCCCCGCCCAGCTGAGGGAAGTGCTGGGGGAGCAGGACGCGGCGCTCGCCGCGGCCCACTTCGGGGTGACCGAGGACGGCACCTTCGAGGAAGGTGCCTCCGTCCTTCAGCTGCCCGACACCGAGCAGCTCATGGAAGCGGGGAAGATCGCGTCCGTACGGGCCCGGCTGCTCGCGGCGCGCGAGGAGCGGCCGCGGCCCGGCCGTGACGACAAGGTCGTGGCCGCCTGGAACGGCCTGGCCATCGCCGCGCTCGCCGAGACCGGCGCCTACTTCGATCGCCCCGACCTCGTCCAGGCCGCGACGGACGCCGCGGACCTGCTCGTACGCACCCACATGGACTGGCACGCGCGGCTGTTCCGCACCTCCCTGGACGGTGTCGCCGGCTCCCACGCCGGCGTCCTGGAGGACTACGCCGACGTCGCCGAGGGCTTCCTCGCCCTCTCCGGTGTCACCGGAGAGGGGGTGTGGGTCGACTTCGCGGGGTTGCTCCTGGACACCGTCCTGGTCCACTTCACCGCCCCGAACGGCACGCTGTACGACACCGCCGACGACGCCGAGGCCCTCATCCGCCGCCCGCAGGACCCCACGGACAACGCCACGCCCTCCGGATGGACGGCGGCCGCCGGGGCGCTGCTGTCCTACGCCGCCTACACGGGCAGCTCCCCGCACCGGGAAGCGGCGGAGCGCGCGCTCGGTGTGGTGCGGGTGCTCGGCCCGAAGGCACCCCGTTTCATCAGCTGGGGTCTGGCCGTCACGGAGGCGCTGCTGGACGGTCCCCGCGAGGTCGCCGTCGTCGGCCCGCACGACCACCCGGCCACCGGTGAACTGCACCGCACCGCTCTGCTGTCCACGGCGCCCGGCCTGGTCGTCGCGGTGGGCGAGCCGCCGTCGGGCGCGGAGGGAGAGCAGGTGGAGGTCCCGTTGCTGGCCGGTCGTTCGCTGGTCGACGCCCGTCCGGCCGCCTATGTGTGCCGCCACTTCACCTGCGACGCGCCGACGGCCGACCCCAAGACCCTGGAGGAGCAGCTGACGGGGCAGCAGTGAGGCCGCGGGCGGCCGTGAGGGGGGGGGCGGTCAGAGGGTCAGGCCGCGCGCCAATACGTCCAGGCTGCGGCCGATGATGGCCATGAGGTCCTCGCCCTGACCGCGGTCCACCCACGTCATCATGGCCTCCTGTATCGCCGCGAGGATCGCGACGGCGGCGACCCGCACCTCCAGGTCGTCCGCCGACCGCCCCGTACGCTCCGCCAGCACCGCGCGGAGCATGCGGGACGACTCCGCCGTGCCCTCCGCCGTTCTGCCGCGCAGCGCCGGGACCGCCCGTACGAGCCTGGTGCGCTGCATGAGTTCGGTGATGTCGTGCTCGATGGTGTGGCGCAGAAAGTCCAGGACGCCGTGCCGGACGGCTTCCAGCGGTGACTCGTGCGGTGGGCGGGCCCTGATCGCGGCTTCCATGACGCGGTCGTACTCGTCGGTGAGGACGAGGTCCTCCTTGGTCGGGAAGTACCGGAACACGGTGCTGGGGGAGACGTCGGCGGCCTCCGCGATCTGGTCCACCGGCGTCGCGTCGTACCCCTGCCTCTCGAAGAGCCGGTAGGCGGCGCGGCGGATCGCCTGCCGGGTCTGGATCTTCTTCCGCTCGCGCAACCCGAGCCTGGGCTGGGGCTGCGCCGCGGATGATGTCTGAACTGAGGCCATGGAGAGCATTCTCAGGCATGTGTGTTTTGCGGAACCACATCGCCCGCGTGCGGGAGTTGGCGTGGAAAGAAGGCGACTTTCAAAAGCGTGTGGCCCTCAATCGCGCCGTCTTGATGGCACGCTGATTGTCGGTGCCGTGTGTCACGCTCAGTGGAGGGCAAAGGTTCACTCAGTGATGATCGGAGGGGACATGCTGATAGGTGCCGTTGCGAAGCTGATGGCCACGCTGGTCGCGGCGTTATGCGTCGGAGGCTTCCTGGTCGCGGGTGAGGTCGCGGTGCTGGCCGTGGTCCTGGCGGGTGTCGGTGTCCTGACATGGCGAGTGGCCGTGGCATCGAGGCCACGGCCACCGCGAAGGAGCCGACGGGCGCGTCTCGCGCCGGGTGTCTCAGGCGTGCGAATAGGCCACCAGAGAGATGCCCACGTAGTGCACGACGAAGGCCGCCAGCGTCAGTGAGTGGAAGACCTCGTGGAAGCCGAACCACCGGGGGGACGGGTTGGGGCGCTTGATGCCGTAGATCACGCCGCCCACGCTGTAGAGCAGACCGCCGACGACCACGCAGACGAGCACGGCGATGCCGCCCTTGCGCAGGAAGTCCGGGAGGAAGAAGACGGCGGCCCAGCCCATGGCGATGTAGCAGGGGGTGTAGAGCCAGCGTGGAGCGCCGACCCAGAAGACCCGGAAGGCTATGCCGGCCACGGCGGCCGCCCAGACCGCCCACAGCAGCGCCTGCCCCCGGCCGCCGGGCACCAGCAGCATGGTCAGCGGCGTATAGGTGCCCGCGATGATCAGGAAGATGTTCGCGTGGTCGAGGCGGCGCAGCAGGCCGCTGACGCGCGGGCTCCAGTTGCCCCGGTGGTAGAGCGCGCTGATGCCGAACAGCAGACACGCGGTCAGGACGTAGACCGCGCAGGCGATCCGGCCGCGGGTGCTGTCGGCCAGGGCGGTCAGGAACATGCCGGCGATCAGGACGGCGGGAAACATCCCGGCGTGCAGCCAGCCGCGCAGTCGCGGCTTGACCGGAATCGCCGGGTCCAGCGGCGTGCCGTCGGGGAGTGCGGCGGTCGCGGCGCCGGCGGGAGCGGGGGGCGCGTTGTGCGCTGCGTCGGGCGCGGATGTCATGCCCGACATGCTACCTACGCCACCGTAGGTTACGGACCGGTATCACGTGGCGATGGTCACGGGGGCGCCCCCTGGACAGATCGGAAGAGGAGTCGGATGATCAAATGAGTGCGGGCGGCACCGGATGAGCGGTCACGAAGCGTCTGGGTCGCAGCTCCCAAGGGGCAACCATCACGAAGCGGACTTCGCTGGCAGAACGGCCAAAAAGGCAAGGTCCGTTCCAACCCTCAACATCTGACGCCGGGCACCGCGGTTCCGGCGGGACGGAGCGATCGTGGCGCGCAGCAATGCGGCTCCCACCAGCCTCACCAACCACCAGGAGCTCATCTCCTGGGTCGACGAGATTGCCGCCCTCACCGAGCCGGCCCAGGTGGTCTGGTGCGACGGTTCCGAAGCCGAGTACGAGCGCCTGTGCGAGGAGCTCGTCGCCAAGGGCACCTTCAAGAAGCTCGACCCGGTCAAGCGCCCGAACTCCTACTACGCCGCCTCCGACCCCAGCGACGTGGCGCGCGTCGAGGACCGCACGTTCATCTGCTCCGAGAAGGAGGAGGACGCGGGCCCGACCAACCACTGGAAGGCCCCGGCCGAGATGCGGGAGATCTTCTCCGGCGAGAAGGGCATCTTCCGGGGTTCGATGCGTGGCCGCACCATGTACGTCGTGCCGTTCTGCATGGGGCCGCTCGGCTCGCCGCTGTCCGCGATCGGCGTCGAGATCACCGACTCGGCGTACGTCGCCGTCTCGATGCGCACCATGACCCGGATGGGCCGCCCCGTCCTCGACGAGCTCGGCTCCGACGGCTTCTTCGTCAAGGCCGTGCACACCCTCGGCGCCCCGCTGGCCGAGGGTGAGGCCGACGTCCCGTGGCCGTGCAGCAGCACCAAGTACATCTCGCACTTCCCCGAGGACCGCGAGATCTGGTCCTACGGCTCCGGCTACGGCGGCAACGCCCTGCTGGGCAAGAAGTGCTACGCCCTGCGCATCGCCTCCGTCATGGCCCGCGACGAGGGCTGGCTGGCCGAGCACATGCTCATCCTCAAGCTCACCCCGCCGACCGGTGAGTCCAAGTACGTCGCCGCCGCCTTCCCGTCCGCCTGCGGCAAGACCAACCTCGCCATGCTGGAGCCGACCATCTCCGGCTGGACCGTGGAGACCATCGGCGACGACATCGCCTGGATGCGCTTCGGCGAGGACGGCCGCCTCTACGCCATCAACCCCGAGGCCGGCTTCTTCGGCGTGGCCCCCGGCACCGGCGAGAGCACCAACGCCAACGCGATGAAGACCCTCTGGGGCAACTCGGTCTTCACCAACGTCGCCCTCACCGACGACAACGACGTCTGGTGGGAGGGTATGACGGAGGAGCAGCCCGCACACCTGACGGACTGGAAGGGCAACGACTGGACCCCGGCCGCCGGGACCCCGGCCGCCCACCCCAACGCCCGCTTCACCACCCCCGCCTCCCAGTGTCCGATCATCGCGCCCGAGTGGGAGGACCCCAAGGGCGTGCCGATCTCGGCGATCCTCTTCGGCGGCCGCCGCGCCTCGGCCGTGCCGCTGGTGACCGAGTCCTTCGACTGGCAGCACGGTGTGTTCCTCGGAGCCAACGTCGCCTCCGAGAAGACCGCCGCCGCCGAGGGCAAGGTCGGCGAGCTGCGCCGCGACCCCTTCGCCATGCTGCCCTTCTGCGGGTACAACATGGGCGACTACATGGGCCACTGGATCAAGGTCGGAAAGGACAAGGACCAGGCGAAGCTGCCCAAGATCTACTACGTCAACTGGTTCCGCAAGGACGCGGAGGGCCGCTTCGTGTGGCCCGGCTTCGGCGAGAACGGCCGGGTGCTGAAGTGGATCGTGGAGCGCCTGGAGGGCAAGGCGGAGGGCGTCGAGACCCCGATCGGCGTACTGCCGACGCGTGCGGCGCTCGACACCGACGGCCTGGAGATCGGCGACGCCGACCTCGATCTGCTGCTCACGGTCGACAAGAAGGTGTGGCGCGAGGAGGCATCGCTGGTGCCCGAGCACCTCAACACCTTCGGTGACCACACTCCGAAGGAGCTGTGGGACGAATACCGGGCGCTGGTCGAGCGCCTGGGCTGATCGCTCCCCGAAAACCCCCGTGGGCCCGGTCCGACCTGTCTCGGACCGGGCCCACGGGCGTACGAAACGCGAGGCGAAGAAACACGTCGGCGGGGGAGCGTCGGCCGAAGGGGCGCGTCAGGCCGCTTCGGCGATGCCGAGCGTCGTCGCGTGGGCGCGCAGCCGCTCGGCGGCCAGCGCCGAGCCGGCGACGTCACCTCGGGACGTGGCGACCACCAGGGCCTGTCCGGCGAGGGTGTGCGCGCGCTGGTGCAGCGAAGCGACCCGGGAGGCCGTCCGGGCGGAGGTGCCGGCCGACGGCGTGGCCCGCAGCGGCGGGTGTCCGCCGCTCAGCCGCGCCACCCGCTCGGCGAGTCGGTGCGCGGCGTCGTCCAGCGAGGCGTCGGGCGTGAGCGCGCGCAGCTCGTCGGTGACGGTCAGCAGCGCGGTCAGATGCCCGGCCAGCCGGATGTCGAGCTCCTCCTCGCGGGAGCGGTGCGGACCGTGGGCCGTGCGGGTCTCGGCCATGGTGTGGACCGATTTGGTACGGATCGGCTCGTACATGGATGGCCTCCTGAACAGTCTCAGAAGGCCATCCTAACTTAGACGGCGTCTAAAGTTGTTTTGCTTACAGATCGGATTCGGGGTGCGGCGGGCTGTAACCGCCGCTCACGTCTGGCTGTACCCGTCCAGGAAGGTGCCGATCCGTGTCACCGCTTCCGCCAGGTCCTTCGCGTTCGGCAGGGTGACCAGGCGGAAGTGGTCGGGCTCCGGCCAGTTGAAGCCCGTACCGTGCACGACCATGATCTTTTCGGCCCGGAGCAGGTCCAGCACCATCTGCCGGTCGTCCTTGATCTTGTAGACCTTCGGATCGAGCCTCGGGAAGGCGTACAGCGCGCCCTTGGGCTTGACGCAGCTGACGCCCGGGATCTGGCTCAGCAGCTCGTACGCCACGTCGCGCTGCTCCAGCAGCCGACCGCCCGGCAGCACCAGGTCGTTGATCGTCTGCCGGCCGCCGAGGGCCGTGGCCACCGCGTACTGCGCGGGCATGTTCGCGCACAGGCGCATGTTCGCCAGGATCGTCAGACCCTCGATGTAGCTGTCGGCGTGTGCCTTCGGGCCGCAGACCGCCATCCAGCCGCTGCGGTAGCCCGCCACCCGGTAGGACTTGGACAGGCCGTTGAAGGTCAGCGTCAGCAGGTCGGGGGCGATCGCGGCGGTCGGGGTGTGGGTCACGCCGTCGTAGAGGATCTTGTCGTAGATCTCGTCGGAGCAGACGATCAGATTGTGGCGCCGGGCGATCTCGGTGAGGCCGCGCAGCATCTCGTCGTCGTAGACGGCACCCGTGGGGTTGTTCGGGTTGATGATGACGATGGCCTTGGTGCGGTCGGTGACCTTGCGCTCGATGTCGGCGAGGTCCGGCATCCAGTCCGACTGCTCGTCGCAGCGGTAGTGCACGGCCGTGCCGCCCGCCAGGGACACCGAGGCGGTCCACAGCGGATAGTCCGGGGCGGGGACGAGCACCTCGTCGCCGTCGTCGAGCAGCGCCTGCATCGACATCTGGATCAGCTCGGAGACGCCGTTGCCGAGGTAGACGTCCTCGACGGACAGCTCGATGCCCTTGGTCTCGTAGTGCTGCACCACCGCGCGCCGGGCCGCGAGCAGCCCCTTGGCGTCGCCGTAGCCGTGCGCGTCGCCCACGTTGCGCAGCATGTCCTCGAGGATCTCCGGCGGGCACTCGAACCCGAAGATCGCGGGGTTGCCGGTGTTGAGCTTGAGGATGCGGTGACCTGCCGCCTCCAGCCGCATGGCCTCCTCGAGCACCGGGCCACGGATTTCGTAGCAGACGTTTGCGAGCTTCGTTGACTGGATCACCTGCATGACGGCCACCATACGGGGGCACGAAAAGAGGCGCGCACTGTTTAGTGCCGGGCGTGCCTCACACCGGCGGGGCCCGCGCGCACCGGATCAGCCGACCGGCGTGCGCCGCACCGCGCGCCCTGCCAGGACGTCCGTACGCCGCCCGTCTTCCATCACAAAGCGACCGTCGATCAGGACGTACGGAATGCCGGTCGGAAGCGTCCGGGGGGCTTCGAAAGTGGCACCGGCGGCCACGGTCTCGGGGTCGAAGAGAACGAGGTCCGCACGGAATCCCGGGCGGATGACACCTCGATCCGGCAGCCGCAGCCGGGCGGCGGGACGGGACGTGAGATGCGCCACGCACTCCTCCAGCGGCAGTACGCCCAGCTCACGCGCGTACCGGCCCAGGTACTGCGGGAAGGTGCCGTACGCGCGCGGGTGCGGCTTCTCGCCGTGCAGGATGCCGTCACTGCCACCGGTGTGCACGGGGTGCCGCATGATCGTCCGGACGTTCTCCTCGTGCCCGACGTGCTGGAGGATCGTGGACCCCAGCCGGTCCTCGATCAGCAGCCGTCGGGCCGTGCGCCACGGCTCCTCGCCGCGCTCGCGGGCACAGCGGGCGACGGACCGGCCGACGTGGTCCGCCAGCCCCGGGTCCGCGACACCGGAGATCTCGACGGTGTCCCAGTCGATCGGCACTCCGTGGCAGCCGTCCGCGCCCTCGACCTCCACGGCCCGCCGGATCCGCTCGGCCGTCGCGTCGTCGCGCAGCCGCGCGAGCACCGCCTCCGGCCCGCCCTCGCCCGCCCAGCTCGGCAGCATCGCGACGAGCGTGGTGCAGCCCGGGGTGTACGGGTAGGTGTCCAGGGAGATGTCGGCGCCCGCCGCGAGCGCGGTGTCGAGAAGACCCAGCAGCTCGGGGGCGCGGCCCTTGTTCACGTCGAAGTTCATGACGGCGTGGGCCAGGTGCAGGGCGCAGCCCGCCTCGCGGGTGAGGGTGACCATCTCCTCGTACGCCCGCAGCGCGTCGGCCCCGTAGGAGCGGTGGTGCGGGCAGTAGTAGCCGCCGTAACGTGCCACCACCCGGCACAGCTCGGTCAGCTCGGCGTCGGTGGCGTACATGCCGGGCGTATAGGTGAGCCCCGAGGAGAGCCCCACCGCGCCCTGCTCCAGGCCCTCGGCGACCAGGCGCTTCATCCGCCCGGTCTCCTCGGCCGTGGCGGCGCGGCGCTCCCAGCCCACGGCGAGCATCCGGACGCTCCCCTGCGGCACGAGGTAGGCGGCGTTGACCGCGATGCCCTTGCCGCCGAAACCGTGGTCGAGACGGTCGAGGTACTCCCCGACGCTCCGCCAGGTGAAGTCGATGTCGTGGCCGTCGCCGTTCCAGCCGGTGATCTGCGTACGGACCTCGGCGAGGGTGCGGTCGTCGACCGGCGCGTACGACAGGCCGTCCTGGCCGACGACCTCCAGCGTCACGCCCTGCGCGGCCTTCGCCTCGTGGCCCGGGTCGCGCAGCAGGGCGAGGTCGCTGTGGGCGTGCATGTCGATGAAGCCGGGCGCGAGCGCCAGCCCGTGGGCGTTCAGGACACGGCTGCCGCCAGGACGGCGGCCGTCGCCCTCCCGATGGATCGCGGCGATCCGGCCGCCCGCGACGGCCACGTCCGCCCGGTAGGAGGCGCCGCCGGTGCCGTCGACGACGCGTGTGTCACGGATGACGAGGTCCATGGGTGCGTGCCCTTCTCATCGCCGGACGGGCTTGCTGTTCCCGTGCCCCGGTCGCCGGACGGGCCGTGGAAACGGCGGGCCCGTCCGGCGACGGGGCACCGAGGGCTAGAAGAACGTGCGGATGTAGTCCGTGACCGTTCCGTCCGCCTCGGCCAGCGGGATCAGCTGCCACTTGTCGAAGACCGTGCAGGGGTGCGACAGCCCCAGCCCCACCCAGTCGCCGACCTCCAGCTCCGCGCCCTCCGCCATCTCGACGAAGGCGTGCTGGTCGGCGAGCGCGGTGATCTTCAGCCCCTCGGCGGGCCGCAGTGAGCCGTCCCGGCCGGACCGTACGACCTGGGCCTCCGGCAGGTCGAGGTCGTACGCGGCGTCGCGCTTGCCCGCGTTGAGGTAGGCCCGGCCGGGCTCGGGCTGCGAGACGACCTGCGCCCACAGCCGGAAGGCGGGCTGGAGGGCGCCCTCCTCGGGGTGGCGGTTGAAGGGGGTCTTGCGCCGGTACTGCCCGTCGTCGTGGGTGACGTACGCGCCGGAGCGCAGCAGCTTGAGCACCGGCGCGGACAGTGGCGGGAGCTCCGCGAAGACCTCGGCGACGGCGTCGAACCAGGCGCTGCCGCCCGCGCTGACGACGATCTCCGCCACGCCCGCGAAGTGGCCCGCCTTGTCGAGTTCGGCGGCGAGCGCGGTGAGCCGGCGCAGCCAGGCGCGCACCTTCTCGCCGTCGGCCTGCGGAACCTCCGCCTCGTAGCAGGCGACGCCGACCAGGCGCAGGGTGCCCGTGGCCGCCACCGCTTCGGCGAGCGCCAGGCTCTCGGCCTCGGTCCGTACGCCCGTGCGGCCGCCCGCGACGCCCAGCTCGATGACGACGTCGAGGGGGCGTCCGGCCCCGGCGCCGCGCAGGGCGGCGTCCATCAGCTCGACGCCGCGCACGGAGTCGACGTAGGTGATCAGCTGGAAGTCGGGGTCGGCGGCCAGCTCGCCGGCGATCCAGCGCAGCGCGGCCGCGTCGACCACCTCGTTGGCGAGGAAGATCCGCCGCACGCCGAAGGCGCGGTAGACGCGGACCTGGGTGGGGACGGCGGCGGTGATGCCCCAGGCGCCGTGGTCGAGCTGCCGCTCGAAGAGCTGCGGGGCGAGCGTGGTCTTGCCGTGCGGGGCGAAGGCGAGGCCGTGCTCGGTGGAGTAGCGCTCCATGAGGGCGAGGTTGTGCGCGAGCGCCTCGGCGGACAGGGCGAGCACGGGCGTGGTGAAACCGCCGGTGAACAGCGAGCGGCGCTCGGCGGCCAGCTCGCCGACGGTCAGCCCTTCCGCGTCCGGGGGCAGCCCCTTGAAGCGGTGGTCCACCCGGTCCTGGGCGAGACGGGTGACGGCGTCGTGGGCGGCCAAGAGAGCCTCCAGAGAAGTAGGTTGCATCATGTGCAACACCCATTGCGTGTAGCGCTCGGTGCTGTCTAACATCCGGGCAAGCGCCCGGTCAACGGTGTCCGGGACTCCTTGGGAGACCGTCACAGAATGCGTGTAAAGCGCGGATCAAGGAGCGAAGGGTCGTGACCGCAGTCGCCCCGGCGCCGCCCCCGGACAGCCGGTCCCGGGACGTCGACGTCGTGTGCCTGGGCGAGTCCATGGTCACCTTCCGCCCGTCGGGTCCGGGGCGCCTCGCCGACGTGCCGTCCTTCGACCGGGGCATCGGCGGCGCCGAATCGAACGTCGCCTGTGCGCTCGCCCGTGCGGGGCACCGCACCCGCTGGGTCAGCCGGGTCGGAGCCGACGGCTTCGGCGACCACCTCGTGGATGCGATCTCCTCGTACGGCGTGGACACCTCCGCCGTCCGGCGCGACCCCGACCGGCCGACCGGCGTTTATTTCCGTACGCCGGGTGAACGGGCGATCGACGTGTCACCGCGGCGCGGGACGGACGGGCACCTCGCCGAAGTCCTCTATTACCGCTCCGGCTCCGCGGCATCGGCCATGGCACCCGGGAAGGCCGTCCGCGCCGCCGCACGGTCCGGGCGGATTCTGCACCTGACCGGCATCACCGCGGCGCTCTCCGCCGGCTGCCTCGCCCTGATGCGTGAACTGACGACCCGGCACCCCGGGCGCCCCCTGGTCTCCTTCGACGTCAACTACCGGGTGGGCCTGTGGCAGGGCACCACGAACGGCCCGGACGTCCTGGCCGAACTCGCCCGGGGGTGCGACCTCGTCTTCGTCGGCGAGGACGAGGCGGCCGCGGCCTGGGGGCTGCGCGACGCCGCCGCCGTCCGGGCCGCCCTCCCGGAGCCCGAGGTGCTGGTCGTCAAACGGGGCGCGGCGGGCGCCACGGTGTACGCGCGGCGGGAAGCCGGGGACGGGGCCCTGGAGACCTCGACCCCGCGCCCCGCCGACGCCGTCGTCTCGGCGCCGGCGCTCCGCGTCGACGTCGTCGCCCCCGTCGGGGCCGGCGACGCCTTCGCCGCGGGATTCCTGTCCGGGACGCTGCGGGGGCTGACGCTCCACGAGCGGCTGCGCCACGGCCACCTCATGGCCGCCGCCGCCCTCACCGCGCCCGGTGATCTCGGCGAGCCGCCCCGCCGGGCACACGCCGACCGATGGGCAGCCCTCGATGCCGACGGCTGGGAGAGACTGCGACTCGGCCCCGGCTGGACCGGGTGTCCCGCCGAGGCCGAGGACCGGTCCGCAAGGGTGGAGGACCACACCGCATGAGCCAGACCGTCGACCGCGCCCTGCGCATCCTGCCGCTGCTCGCCGAGGGGCCCGCCAACCTGGAGAAGGTGGCGGGCCGGCTCGGGGTCCACAAGTCGACCGCGCTGCGCCTGCTGCGCACGCTGCACGAGCACGGCATGGTCTACCGCCAGCAGGACCAGCGCTACCGCCTCGGGGCCCGGTTGTTCGCCCTCGCTCAGGAGGCCGTCGAGAACCTCGACGTACGGGAGATCGCCCACCCCCATCTCGCCGCCCTCAACGAACAGTGCGGGCACACCGTCCACCTGGCCGTGTACGAGGAGAACGAGGTCCTCTACATCGACAAGGTCGAGAGCCGCTATCCGGTGCGCATGTACTCCCGCATCGGCAAGCCCGTCGCGATCACCGTCGCCGCCGTCGCCAAACTGCTCCTCGCCGACCTTCCCGAACCCGAGCGGCGGATCGTCGCCGAGCGGCTCGACTACCCCGCCTACACCTCCCGTTCGACACCGAACGCCGCCGCGTTCCTGAAGGAACTGGCCGCCGTACGGGACCAGGGCTGGGCCACCGACCTCGGCGGCCACGAGGAGTCCATCAACTGCGTCGGCGCCCCGATCCGCGGCACCGACGGGCGCACCGTCGCCGCCTGCTCGATCTCCGCGCCGAACGTCGTCGTCACCGCCGAGGAACTCCTCGCACTGCTCCCGCTGCTGCGCCGCACCGCCGACGCCATCAGCGCCGAGTACTCCGGAAGCACCCCACCCGTGAACCCTGCGAAGGCACTGTCATGACCGCGAAGACCGCCATCACCCCGGCCACCCACACGACCCCGCCCGCCAAGTTCTCCCACGGGGTGCGGAAGGGCAACATCCTCCAGGTCGCCGGCCAGGTCGGCTTCCTGCCCGCCGTCCCGGGGCAGCCCCCCACCGTGGCCGGTCCCACCCTGCGTGAGCAGACCCTGCAGACGCTCGCCAATGTGCGCTCGGTCCTCGAAGCGGGCGGCGCGACGTGGGAGGACGTGATGATGCTGCGCGTCTATCTCACCGACACCGCGCACTTCGCCGAGATGAACGCGCTCTACAACGACTACTTCGCCGACCTCAAGGAGGCCCCGGCGGCCCGTACGACCGTGTACGTCGGCCTGCCCGAGGGGCTGCTCATCGAGATCGACGCCCTGGCCGTCCTCGGCTGAGTGCGGCCGTAGCGGGACCCGGCGCCGAACCGCCCCGCCGGATCCGTCGATCCGGCGGGGCGGGGTGCTTGTCGGTCGTTCCGCGCGTGGTCCTGTGCGCGTTCCCTAGGCGCAGTACTGCCCTTCCTTGCCGATGGCCCGGTACATGCAGTCCGCGTTCTCCAGCAGTTGGAGCACCGCGTCGCGGTTGCGGGCGGTCTCCCGGCCGATCACCTCGTCGGGCGGGTAGAAGCCGCCGGAGCCGTACGGGCCCGGATACATCTCGAAGGTGTAGGCGAAGATCTTCTGGTTGCCCCACAGCCAGTCGTCGATCGAACCGTCGGTGATGTAGAGGTCGCTGGACTGTTCGGGCGTGTAGCGGTTGGAGGCGGCCATGGACTTGCCGATGGCCGCGAAGGCGTCGCGGTCGTCCTTGGTCATGCCGGTGGTGGTGTCGTCGTACGTCCAGCCGAACGGCCAGAGCACCAGCTCGCTGTAGGTGTGGAAGTCGATCGCGGCCTTGATCTGTTGCTTTCCGCCGACGACCCGGCTGCGGGTGAAGTCGGCCACGACCTTCACCTCGGGCGCCGACTCGGGGGCGGTGCCGCGGTAGGTCTCGGAGCCCGCGCTGCCCGAGGAGCCGCCGCAGCAGCCCCACTTGTAGTCCCAGTTGCGGTTGAGGTCGGTGCCGCGCGAGGAGGAGCCGGCGTTGGGCTGACGGTTCTTGCGCCAGCTGCGGTACGCGCCGGTCGCGATGTCGTATTCCCCGCCGTCCGGGTTGACATCGGGCACGATCCAGATCTCCCGGCTGTCGACCATCTTGGTGACGCGCGGGTCGCTGCCGTACGTGCCGCCGAACTCCTTCAGCAGGTAGAGCGCCATCTCCACGGTCAGGTGCTCACGCGCGTGCTGGTGGTGGGTGAAGAGCACCTCCGGCTCGGCCTCGTCCGTACCGACGTTGTCACTGACCTTGATGGCGACGATGTCCCGGCCCTCGTAGGACTTGCCGATGACCTTCTTGGCCATGATCGAGGGGTACTTGGCCACCGCGGCGTTGATCTCCGTGAGGGCCTCGTTGTAGTTGTGATAGCCGGAGTCGGCGGGCGGGAAGTCGTACGGCTTGAGCTTGCCGCCGCCGCTCCGCTCCGGGGGTCCGGCCAGTCGCTTCAGCCGGTAGCCGAGCCGTCGTACGGCGTCGGCCTGTGCGTCGTCCGCCGTGATGACGACGGACTGCTCGCGGACGGCGTCCACGGAGGCGCCGGTGGCGGCGAGGGCCGTGCGCTCGGTGGCGGTCCGGGCGCCGATGACCTCGTACTCGTGGGCCTGATCCTCGGCGGCGGGGGACGCCGGCGCGGCGAGGGCCAGGGTGAGCAGGGCGGCGAGGGCGGTGGCCCATCTGCCCTGGGAACGCAGTCGCATGCGGTCTCCTGGAGGGTCCGTTAGTGCGACGGGTGGGGGGTGTGAGCCTCACCAGTGTTCGAGCGTTGACATGCAACGGTCAAGGCCTTGCGAGTGGGGGAATCAAGCCAACTTCACTCGCACTTACGTCCGGTTGATTGCTCATCGGTCCCACCGGTACCAACAATGAACACGTCAAAACCGAAAAGCACGTCGGTCTAGAGAGGACCACCCCCCATGAGACGACCTCTCGTCGGTGCGCTCGCGACGCTCCTCCTCACCGGAGCCACCGTCGGCGTCGGCACGACCTCCGCCTTCGCGACCTCGCAGGAGAAGGCGGACAGCAAGGCGGCCGTGGCCGTCACGGCCCCGGCCGACGCCGCGGCCGCGCAGGCCGCGGTCAAGCCCAAGGCCGTCGACTTCGCCGGCACGATCGCGCTCAGCAACTGCTCCGGTTCGCTGATCCGCATGCCCAACTCGGCCGACAACGACCCCGCTCTCGTCATGACCAACGGTCACTGTCTGGAGAGCGGCATGCCGGGTCCCGGCGAGGTCGTCACCGACAAGCCCTCCAGCCGCACCTT
Organism: Streptomyces netropsis; assembly: GCF_014203545.1. Taxonomy (GTDB): domain Bacteria; phylum Actinomycetota; class Actinomycetes; order Streptomycetales; family Streptomycetaceae; genus Streptomyces; species Streptomyces netropsis. The sequence continues at coordinate 602,560 of NZ_JACHJG010000003.1, read as the reverse complement.
CAGCCTGCTCAACTCCACCGCGGGCAAGGTCGCGACGCTGCGCGCCACCAAGATCTCGTACGCCACGATGACGGACACCGACGTCACGCTCTATGAGCTGAACACCACGTACGCGCAGATCAAGCAGCGGTACAACATCAACGCGCTCAGCCTGTCGGGCGACCACCCGACCGCGGGCTCCGCGATCAAGGTCGTCTCCGGCTACTGGAAGCGGATCTACTCCTGCAACTCCGACGCGTTCGTGTACCGGCTCAAGGAGGGGGAGTGGACCTGGAAGGACTCCCTGCGCTACACCTCGGCCTGCAACACCATAGGTGGCACGTCGGGCTCGCCGGTGATCGACGTCAACTCCGGCAAGGTCGTCGCCATCAACAACACCGGCAACGAGAGCGGTGAGCGCTGCACGGTCAACAACCCGTGCGAGGTCGACGAGAAGGGTCAGGTCACGGTCCGCAAGGGCATCAACTACGCCCAGCAGACCTACCAGATAACCAAGTGCGTCGGCACCGGCAACAAGATCGACCTCGGTCTGCCCGGCTGCACGCTGCCCAAGCCGTAGCCGCCCGTCCCGAGCGCCGGACGGGCTTCCCCGCCCGTCCGGCGCTCGCGCGCTCCCGCGACGTCTACGGCAGGCCGTGGACGTGCGGTCCCACCGCGTTCGACCAGGCGCTGCCGTTCGCGGCGTCCCAATTGGTCGACCAGGTCATCGCACCCCGGATGTCCGGATAGGTCCTGGCGGGCTTGAAGGAGCCGCAGCCCGCGCCCTTGGCGAGACAGTCGAGCGCGTTGTTGACCACGGACGGGGAGACGTAGCCGCTGCCCGCGCCGCGGGGCGAGGCCGGCAGGCCGAGGCCGACCTGCGACGGGGCGAGGCCGCCTTCGAGCTGGATGCAGGCCAGCGCGGTGAGGAAGTCCACCGAACCCTGCGAGTAGACCTTGCCGTCACACCCGTTCATGGAACCGCTGTTGTAGTACTGCATGTTGACGACGGTGAGGATGTCCTTGATGTTCAGGGCCGTCTTGAAGTAGCCGGCCGAGGTCGACTGCATGTCGATGGTCTGCGGGGCCATGGTGATGACGAGCTTGCTGCCCGCCTTCGCCGACAGGGCGCGCAGCGCCTGCGTCATGTACGTCGGGTCGATCCCGTTCTCCAGGTCGATGTCGACGCCGTCGAAGCCGTACTTCCGCATCAGGGCGTGGACGGAGTCGGCGAAGTTGGCGGCGGACGTCGCGTCATTGACGGTGACCGTCCCCCTCTCGCCGCCGACGGAGATGACGACGGACTTGCCCGCCGCCTGTTTGGCGGCGATATCGCTCTTGAACCGCTCTTCCGTGTACTTCAGGGCGGGGTCGAGGGTGAAGTCGACCGCCCCGCGGGTGGCCGTCGCGTCGGCGAAGGCGACGGCGATGATGTCGTACTGGCTCGGTACGTCACTGATCTTCTGGACCGTGGCACCGTTGTCGAAGTTCTGCCAGTAGCCCGTGACGGCGTGCTTGGGTACGCCGGGACCGTTGCCGCTTCCGGCGGTGGTGGTGCCGGTGACGGCCGCCGACTTCGGGGACTCGCCCGTGGCGTTCGTCGCCGTCACCTCGAACCGGTACGAGGTCGAGGGCGCGAGTCCCGTCACGGTCGCCGAAGTGCCGCTGACGGCCTGCACTTTGCTGCCGTCCCGGTAGACGTGGTAACCGGTGGCGCCGCCGACCGGGTTCCACGACAGGGCGACGGACGAGGACGTCGCGGTGCCGGCCTTCAGCCCGTCCGGGGCGGCCGGTATCGGGTCGCCGGGGTCGGTGCCGCCGGGGCCCGACAGTTCGACGTCGTCGGCGAAGTAGCCGGGCTGCCCGTACCAGCCGTGGGTGTAGACGGTGACGGAAGTGGTGTCCGCGCCGGTCGTGAAGCGGGTGGTGAGCTGCTGCCAGCCGCTCGCCGCGGGCGTCCAGGTCGACACGTCCGTGGTGCCGGTGCCGCTCGCGCCGAGGTGGACGTAGCTGCCCTGGACCCACGCGCTCAGCGTGTAGGAGGAGCCGGGCCGGACGGCGACGGTCTGCGCGCACCTGGCATGGTCGGACCCGGCGGGGGTGGCCTTGAGCGCGGCCGAGCCGGAGCGCGCGGGCGAGGTGACCGGCAGGCCGCTGCCGCCCGAACAGGTCCAGTCGGCCAGCCCCGACTCGAAGCCCGGGTTCTTGACGAGGTTGGCCTGGGCGGCCGTGACGGGCGTCGTCGCGCCCGCGCCGACCGCCTCGGCGTTCGCGCCGCCGGCGGCGACGAGCGTGCCGGCCGCGAGGACGAGGGCGGCGAGGACGCCGCCGAGCCGGCGTCTTCCTCCGATGGAGCCGGTATGGCCGATGTGACGTACCCGATCCACGAGTGCCTCCGGTGGTAAGGGAGTTGGTGGGGGTGAGGGAGAGCCCTGGGGGGTATGACCGTGGGGGTGGTGGGCTCTGTATGCGCGTAAAGATGGTCCAGACCAATGCTTGCGTCAAGGGCCGGGAACGGTTCGGTGAACTCCCGTCCACGCCGCGTCGGAGCGTCGGCGGCAAACCCCGAAGAACGGTTCTCAGCCGCTCCATTCGTGGATAAAGTGCGGAGGCACCAGCACCGGGCAGTATCGATCCGCGTCCGCCGGAGCCCCCCGCGGCCGGAGTGAACGGGGAAGCCGACGTGCCCATCGCGATAGCAGTCACCAGCTCCGATCTGGTGCTCCCGCCCCCCGACGGGAAGACTCCGCACTCCGCCGTGTTCCAGCCGCCCGAAGCGCAGCCGCTGGAGACCGCGGTCGCCCAGGCGGGCGTCCTGCTCGACCAGTGCGGCCATCTGGTCGTCCTCTTCCCCGACTCGCTCCCCGGCCCGTACGTCCGACGCCTGCACACGATCCGGTCCGTCCTGGAGAGCGACCGGGTGGCCCTGCTGCCCATCGCGCTGCCGCCGCTCGCCGTCGGCGTACTGGCCTGCCAGTTACGGCAGTTGTCCGTGTCGGACCTGAGCCCCGGCGTGCTCGCCTCCGCGGCCCGGCTGCTCGCCCACTACATCTACGCGGGAGCCCAGCTCTCCAGCGTCACCCGGCTCGACCGGGCGGACGTCGGTCTCGGCAACCACCTGGCGTCCCTGCTGCCCGGCGCCCGCTTCGGGGCCCTCGTCAACCCCGTGTCCCGGCTGTTACGGATCGGCGCCGGTGAGACCCCCGACGGCCCCGGTTTCGGCACCCGGCTGACGCTCGCCCGCGGCAGGCCCGTCGCCGGCGAGGACTGGGTCCTCGACACCGTCGCGCCGCACTGGCGGGTCCAGGGCGTCCAGGAGGCCGTCTTCCCCGCCGAGTCCGCGCGCTGGTGGGGCACCCGCCGGGCCGTCGAGTTCGCCGCCGCCATCTGGGACCCCTCCGTGCTCTACCAGCTCGTCACGTCCGTACGGCGGGAAGAGTGCCGCTGGTGCGGGCTCGAACTCATCGGCGACCGCTGCGGGTTCTGCCGTGCGGCCGTGCCGCGTGCCGCCGCGGGCGCCCTCGGCCCGCCGGTACGGGCCGGGGCGAGTGCCCCGCACAGCCGTCGCTGACCCCCGCCGCACCCGGCCCGTGCGCCCGGTCGCCGCCGCTCCGCCGGGCCGCCACACCCCGGTCACATCCGACGAACGAGGTTCGCAGCCCCATGAATTCACGCCAGCGCCGCGGGATCATCCTGCTGCTCCTGTCGGTCCTCTGCGCCGTCGGCGCGTTCGTCGGAGTGTTCTCGGTCATCGACGACGTCGAATCGAAGGTCGGCCCCGAGATCACCGCCTACCGGCTGAAGGCCGACGTCCCCGCCTACCGGACCCTCGAAGAGGACGAGTTCGAGCAGGTCTCGATGCCCAGGCGCTGGCTCCCCGCCACCGCCGTCACCGACCTCGCCCGGGTGCGCGGGAAGATCGCCGTCACCCCGCTGCGCAAGGGCTCGCTGCTGCAGAGCGACATGATCGTCGCGCGTCCGGCGCTGACGGCCGGACAGCAGGAGATCGCCATCATGATCGACGCGGCGACGGGCGTGGCGGGGAAGATCAACCCGGGGGCGAAGGTCAACATCTACGCGACCTTCGACGCCAAGGAACAGGGCGCCAAGCCCGTCTCCAAGGTCATCGTCAGCGGCGCCCAGGTCATCGACGTCGGCAAGCTCACCCCCCTCGACCGCGACGGCGGCGGCCGAGGGGGCGGCACGACGCGCAAGGCGGCCGGTGACGCGGTGCCGATCACCTTCGCCCTCGGCACCAAGGACGCCCAGCGCGTCGCGTACGCCGAGTCGTTCGCCTCGCACGTCCGGCTCGCCCTCGTCGCTCCCGGCGGCGACGAGACGGTCAGCGAGGGCGACCGCACCTACACCCTCGACGGCGACAAGTAGCGGCACAAGAGAGGCAAGGGGCCACGGTGACGATCAGAATCCTCCCGGCCATCGGCGACCCGGACACCGCCCGTTCCATCGGCGGCCTGCTCGGCCAGCTCCCCGGCGTCGAGCCACTGCCGACCGTCGGGGACACCACCCGGCTCCTCGACACCCTCGCCGTCCTCGCGGCAGCCTCCATCGAGGAGCTCCCCGAAGTCGTCCTCGTGCACGAGCGCATCGGACCGGTGCCCGCCCTCGAACTCATCCGCGAGGTAGCCCTCCGCTTCCCGGCCACCGGGGTCGTCCTGGCCGCCGCCGACGCCGGGCCCGCGCTGTACGCCGCCGCCATGGACTCCGGAGCACGCGGCCTCGTCGGCATGCCGCTGTCCTACGAGGAACTGGGCGCCCGCGTCCAGGCCGCCGCGCAGTGGGCGAGCGGGGTCCGCCGGCATCTGGGCGGCACCGGCGACGTCCTCCCCGGGGCTGGTCCCGGCGGCCGGCTCATCGCCGTCATCGGCGCCAAGGGCGGCGTGGGTACGACCGTCACCGCCGTACAGCTCGCGCTCGCCGCGTGCGCCGCCGGTCGCGAGGTCGCCCTGGTCGACATGGACCTCCAGTCCGGCGACGTCGCCTCCTACCTGGACGTCCAGTTCCGCCGGTCCATCGCCGACCTGGCGGGCATCAACGACATCTCCCCCCGGGTTTTGCAGGACGCCGTCTTCCCCCACCCCACCGGGCTCGGGCTGCTGCTCGCCCCGGCGGAGGGCGAGCGCGGCGAGGAGGTCGGCGACCTCGCCGCCCGCCAGATCGCCGCCGCGCTCCGGAGCCGCTACGAACTCGTCGTCGTCGACTGCGGCACCCAGATCACGGCCGCCGGTGCGGCCGTGGTCGAGACCGCCGACACGGCCCTGCTGGTCACGACCCCGGACGTGGTGTCCGTACGGGCCGCCAAGCGCATGGTCCGGCTCTGGGACCGGCTCCAGATCCGCAAGGCCGAGGAGACCACGACCGTCGTCAACCGCCACACCCGCACCGCCGAGATCCAGCCTTCCCTCGTCGAACGGACCACGGGCACCAAGACCGCGCGGACCACGATCCCCGCCGGTTACAAGGAGCTCCAGGCCGCCGTCGACTCCGGCCGCATGCAGGACCTCGACGCCAAGTCCTCCGTCAAAGGGGCCCTGTGGACGCTGGCCGGCGAGCTGGGGCTGGCCGACGCCCCCGGCACCCGGCTCGCGCACGGCGGAGCCCACGCCGCCCACGCCGACCGCTCGATCGCGGGCGCACCGCGCCGACGGCGGGCCATAGGGGGCCCCGCCCCCGCCACCGGCGGCACCGGCCCGGACCAGCTGGCCCCCGTGCCCACCAGCCGCTTCCGCAGACGCGGCGGCGGCGATCGGGGGCAGGTCGCGGTGGAGTTCGCGGGCGTACTGCCGCTGATCCTCGTGGTGCTGGCGGTGGTCTGGCAGTGCGTCCTGGTCGGCTACACGTACTCCCTCGCCGGGAACGCGGCGGACAAGGGCGCCCGGGCGGGAGCGGTGGGCGGCGACTGCGCTGCCGCCGCGCAGGCCGACTTACCCGGCGCCTGGGGCGGCGACGGCATCGGCTGCGGCGAGGAGAACGGGGTCTACCGGGCGACGGTCTCCCTGGACGTCCCGGTGCTCTTCCCGGGGGCGGTGAGCTGGCCCTGGCAGGTGGAGAGCTCGGCCGGCGCGGCGCGGGAGGACTGAGCGATGCGTTGGCGACCGCGGACGGCGGCGGCACACGGGCGCGCGGCGGGCGAGGGTGTCCGGGCCGGGCGGACGCGGTGCCGATCGTCCCCCCGCGTGCGGGGCAGCGGTCCGGCCGGGGAGCCTGGTGACCGGGCTCCCCGGGCCCGCCCGGCAGACGAGGGCGGCTCCACCGGCCGGCCGCACCCGGCGGCCCGCCCGGCCGCCAGGGACCGCGGCATCGCGTCGATCGAGTTCCTCGGGTTCCTGCCCCTGCTGCTGATCGTCGCGCTGGCCGCCATTCAGCTGGGGATCGCCGCCTTCGCCACACAGCAGGCGGGCAGCGGGGCCCGCGCGGCGGCCCGTACGGCGACGCTGGACCGAACGCCGGGCGGGGAGCCCCCCGACCCGGAGGCCGCGGCGCGGTCCGCGATGACCGACTGGGTCGCCGACCGCGCCGAGATCGGAGCGCCGACGTGCCCGGACGGCGGTGAGGTCACCGCGACCGTCACGGTCACCGTCCCCGAGATCATCCCCGGCACCGGATTCAGCACCACGCGCCGCGCCACGATGCCCTGCCCCGCCGCCCTGGAATCCGGCTGGTCCCCGTATCCACCCCCGTACGCGAGGAGTGCGCCATGAGCCTGAGGGCGCGGATCGTCGCACCGGAAGCACCCGCAGACGGGCGGGAGTCGAGCCATCTCGTCCCCGTCTACCGCGCGAAGCTGCTGGAGGAGATCGACCTCGCCGAGATGTCCGCGCTGGCCGCCGCCGAGCGGCGCACCCGGCTGGAGCGGGTGCTCGGCCACATCATCAGCCGCGAGGGGCCGGTGCTGTCCACCGCCGAGCGCGACCGGCTGATCCGCCGGGTCGTGGACGAGGCGCTGGGCCTCGGGGTCCTCGAACCCCTCCTGGAGGACCCCTCCGTCACCGAGATCATGGTCAACGGCCCCGACCAGGTCTTCGTCGAGCGCGCGGGCCGCGTCGAACTCGTCCCCGTACGGTTCGCCTCCAACGAGCAGCTGATGCAGACCATCGAACGCATCGTCTCCACCGTCAACCGCCGCGTGGACGAGTCGAATCCGATGGTCGACGCCCGGCTGCCGAGCGGGGAACGCGTCAACGTGATTATTCCGCCCCTCGCGCTGAACGGCGCGACCCTGACGATCCGCCGTTTCCCGCGCGCCTACACGCTGCGGGAGCTCATCGGCATGGGGACGCTGGACGAGCAGACGCTGATGCTGCTGGCAGCGCTCGTGCGCGCCAAGTTCAACGTGGTCGTCTCCGGGCCGACCGGCTCCGGCAAGACCACCCTGCTGAACGCCCTCTCCGGGCTGATCCCCGAGGGCGAGCGCATCATCACCGTCGAGGACGCGGCCGAGCTGCAACTCCAGCAGACGCACGTCATCCGCCTCGAATCCCGGCCCCCGAACGTCGAGGGCAAGGGCCGCATCACCATCCGCGACCTCGTACGCAACTCCCTGCGGATGCGCCCGGACCGCATCATCGTCGGTGAGGTGCGCGGCGGTGAGACCCTCGACATGCTCCAGGCCATGTCCACCGGCCACGACGGTTCGCTGGCCACCGTCCACGCCAACAGCGCCGAGGACGCGCTCATGCGGCTCCAGACCCTGGCGTCCATGTCCGAGGTCAAGATCCCGTACGAGGCCCTGCGGGACCAGATCAACAGTGCCGTCGACTGCCTCGTCCAGCTCACCCGCAACGCCGACGGATCGCGCCGCGTCGCCGAGGTCGCCCTCCTCGACTCGCACGGCCGGGAGGACTACCGCCTCGCCACCGTCTGCCGCTTCGACGCCCGGCCGATGGGCGCGGACCGCGTCGTGCGCGGGCACTTCACGCACTTCCCCGTTCCCGAACGGGTCGCGGAGCGACTGCGGCTGGCCGACGAGGCCGTGCCACCGGCCTTCGGCGTCGCCGCGTCACCCACCGAACGCAGCCCCCGAGAGGCCGGACAGAGGTAACGCCGTACATGGACAGTATGGACAATCTCGCAACCGTCACCGCCGGACTCACCCTGGTGTGCGGCGCCCTGGGGGTCGCCGGCGTACACCTGTACGCCGCCGGGCGGGCCCAGCGCCAGGCGCTGGTCGACCGTCTCTCCGACACCCCCGCGCTGCCGCCCGCCGGGCGGGCCCGGCATTTCAGCGGCCTCGACCGGAGGCTGCGCGGCACCCGCTTCGGCTGTCGTCTGGAGTCGCGGATCGCCTCGACGGGGCTGGACGTCACCCCTGCCGAGTTCGCCCTGTGCACGCTCGCCGCGGCGGCCGGGCTGTGGCTCGTCGCGGCCGCCTCCCTCGCGCCGTTCTTCGGCCCGCTGGCCGGGGTCGTCGCGGTCTGGTCCGCGTTCGCCTTCCTCGCCTGGCAGCGCCGCAAACGCATCGAGAAGTTCATCAACCAGCTCCCCGAGCTGTCCCGCATCCTCGCCAACGCCACACAGGCCGGACTCGCCCTGCGTACCGCCCTCGGCATGGCGGCGGACGAGATGGAGGCCCCGGCGGGCGAGGAACTCGCCAAGGTCGCCGACAAACTGGCCGTCGGTCACTCCATCGACGCGGCACTCGACGAACTCGCCGACCGGCTGCCCTCACGCGAACTGGTCGTCCTGGTCACGACCTTGGTGCTGTCCAACAAGGCGGGCGGCACGGTCGTCAGCTCGCTGCGCAACCTCACGACGACACTGGAGGAGCGGAAGGAGACCCGGCGGGAGGTCCGCACCCAACTCTCCCAGGTGACCGTGACGGCCTACGTCGTCCCCCTGATGGGCATCGGCACGCTGCTGCTCATGGACCGCATCGCACCGGGGTCGATCGAGCGGATGACCGCAGGATTCCCGGGGCGGGCGGCCGTGGTCGCGGCCTTCGGGCTGTACGGGCTCGGTTTCTTCCTCATCCGCCGCATGTCCAAGATCGACGTCTGAGGGGCGGCCGGGAATGGGACTTCTGCTGGCGCTGCTGGTCGGGCTGTCCGTGGCGGGTGCCTGCTACGGCATCGCCCTCTGCCGCAGCGAGGCCAAGCTGCCCGCCGATCTGGCGCTGGCCCTGGAGGTCGGCGCGACCCGGACGACCGCCGTGGGGTCGGCCGTCGACCGGCTCGGCATGCGGTACGCACCGCTCGTGCTGCGCATGATGGGCGGCAAACGGGTCGCGAAGGTCCGCACCCGCATCGACCGGGCCGGCAACCCCGGCGGCCTCACGGTCGACCGGTACGCGGCGCGCCGCGCGGTCTACGGCTTCCTCGGCTTCGGTGGCGCGCTGGTGATGCTGCTCGAAGGACACGTCCTCATGGCACTGCTGCTGGTCGCCTTCGGTCTCTTCTGGATCGAGGTCGGCATCTGGGTGGCCGTGCGCGAGCGCAAGGACGCGATCGAGCGCACACTGCCCGACTTCCTCGACGTCCTCGCGGTGGTGGTGAGCGCGGGGCTGAGCTTCCGGCAGGCCCTGGACCGCGTCTCGGAGAAGTACGAGGGGCCGTGGGCCGACGAGCTGCGGATCACCCTGCGCCAGATGGACATGGGCGTCAGCCGCCGCCAGGCGTTCGAGGAGCTGCGCAAACGCAACGACTCCGAGCAGGTGGCGCAGTTCGTCACGGCGTTGCAGCAGGGCGAGGAGCTGGGCGCCCCGATCGTCGACACCCTGATCGACATCGCCAACGACATGCGCCGCACCGACGCCCAGCAGGCCCGCCGCCGCGCGGCCCGGGCCGTACCGAAGGCGACCATGGTCGTCACCACTTTCATGGTTCCGGGCACGATGATCCTGCTGATCGCGGGGTTCTTCCTCGGCTCCGGCACGGACTTCGGCTCCATCACGGGGGATTGAGCTGCCCACACCTCGCCCGCACCACCGCACTAGGAGACCCGATGGACACCCCGCCCCGTCCCGCCCGACCACCGGAGGGCGTTCCCCAGCAGCCCCTGTACGACGCCGGTGCCTCGCAGCACGCCTCCCAGCACACCTCTCCGCACCACGCCGCGCCCTGCTCGGAGCGAGCCCGTCCGACGGAGTTCGAGCAGGGCGCGGGGGCTGTGGGGGACCGGCTCGGGATCCGGGCCGACGCCGGGTTCGATACCCGGTTCGGGATACGCGAAGAGCCTTCACGTCTGCAATCGGATAGGGGATGGTCGTCCTCTGACGGGCCCCCGGAGGGGACCGCCGACGGCTCCTCCAAGGGTCTGACGGAGCGGTGGTGAGACGCATGGGCCGCCCGGGGTGGGTGAGTTTCAGGAGACGCGTGGTGTCCCAACTCCCCCACTGGGGAAGGGAATGGTGCCACGCGACCTGTTCCGCCACCGCCGATTCGGCGTACTTTTCTGGTGCCGCGAACGGGGACGCGGGTCGCACCACGGGGATCCACCCGCCGGACCGGACGGGCCCGGCTGCCCACGGAGGGGAAGACGATGGGAAAGCGGTTCTGGGAAGACGGCCTGGGGCACCGCCCGGGAGACGTCCGGAACGACGACCGGGACACCAGCCGGAGGGCCGGCCTGCGCGGCGCACGGGACCATGGGCGGGTCGGCGACCGGGACGCCGATCGGGGACAGACCTCGATCGAGTACCTGGGCATCATCGCCGTGGTCGTGGCGATCATCCTGGTGCTGACGACGACCGACTTCGGCACGATGATCGCGACGGCCATCACCAACCAGATCTCCCAGATCACCGGGTGAGCCGGGCGCCCTCCGCGCGTCACCCGACCGACGCCGGGCAGGCCTTCCCCCTCTACATCACGGCGGTGGCGGGCCTGCTCTTCATCGCCCTGGCCTTCTACGCGGTCGGCCGGGCCGGAGCCACGAAGAACGGCGCGCAGACGGCGGCGGACGCCGCGGCCCTCGCGGCGGCGCAGAGCTACCGCGATCAGCTGGGTGCGAGCTTCCTGCACGCCCTGCGCACCGACGCGGCGTGGCAGGGCATCCTCCTCGACGGCCGGCTGACGGACGCCGTCGACGTCTGCGGCGCGGCGGTGAAGTTCGCGAAGAGCAACGGCGCCTCGGTACGCGACTGCGCCCCGGCCGACCCGTCGCCGTCCTTCACCGTCGCGGTCGAGTCCCTCAAGGGCGTGGGGAAGTCGGTGATCCCCGGCACGGAGGGCAAGAAGGCCACCGCGACGGCGACGGCGGCCGTCACACCGCTCTGCGTGCCGGACGCCGCACCGCCGAAGGAAGAGCCGAAGCCCTCACCGTCGAAGGACAAGGGCGACGGGGACAAGGGCGGCGAGAAGCCGCCTGAGAGGCCCCCCGCCCTCTTTCTCGACTGCGACGGCAAGCACGTGACGATCGACCCGGGTCACCTCGACCGGCTTCCGGACACGGCGGAGCTGTTCGCCGTGCACCTCGCCGACTGACCAGCGAAGGAAAGTTGCCCATGAGCATTCGGCAGACGACGACGGCCCGGAGGGGTGCGGCCGGTGCGGCGCTGGCGGCCGTCATAGCCCTCGCCGTGGCGGGCTGCGGGAGCGACGGCGAGGAGAAGGACGGACCCGGCACCCCCCGCGCGTCCGGCGCCCCCCGTACGGCCGGGGACAAGCCCGCGCCGACGCCGAGCGAGACCATCGGCGAGATCAAGGGGCCCGAGGGGGTGGTCGTCGTCCTCCACTCCGCCGTGCGCGACACCGGGGGGTTCGTCACGGTCAGCGGGGTGGTCGCGAACCGCGGCTCGAAGCCCTACACCCCGCTGACCTGGCGCTCCAAGGAGACGGAGATGAAGTCCCAGTCGTCGGTGTCCGGGGCGTCCCTCGTGGACCGGGCCAGCAAGAAGCGGTACCTCGTGCTCCGGGACACGGACGGCGAGTGCCTGTGCACCACGGGCCTGGTCAACATCCGGCCCGAGGAGAGCCGGCCCGTCTTCGCGCAGTTTCCCGCGCCGCCCGCGAGCGTCACGGACGTCGACTTCCAACTGCCCACCATGCCGACCGTCCGCATCAAGATCTCGGGGTGACCGTCCCATGCCGACGCACCGGACCCGCCGCGGCGCGGCCGTGGCGACCACCGTGCTCGCCGCGCTCGTAACCCTCGCGCCGTCCCCCACGCCCGCCCACGCCGTCGGCGGTCCCGGGGGGCCCGCCGACACCGCGCCGCCCGTGAAGATCGACGGCGCTGATCCGGACCTCAAGATGCGCGCCGGGGCGAAGCTCGCGCCGGGGCGGGTCCTCGACATCAAATCCGTGGTCGAGACGGACGACGGCGACGAGCGCCGCGAGGTCACCAACGTCAACGTGACCTTCGCCCTCCAGGCCGAAGTGCTCTTCGACAAGGACAGCGCCACGCTCAACAGCGCGGCCAACGCCCGGATCCGGACCATCGCCGACGAGGTCACCAAACACCGCGCGGCCACCGTGCGCGTGTTCGGCTTCACCGACAGCCTCGGCTCCACGGGCCACGGCATGGTGCTCTCCAAGCAGCGGGCCGACGCCGTGCAGCGCCAACTCGCCCAGAACGTCGGTTCGTCGGCGGGGTCGTCGCGCATCAGCTACCAGATCCGCGGCTACGGCGAGCAGTATCCGATCGCCGACAACTCCACCGAGGAGGGCCGCAGGAAGAACCGCCGTGTGGAGGTCAGCTTCCCGCGTCGGTCATAGGGCGGCAGCCCCGACGAACGGCGCGGCCCATCCGTGCCGCGGGCGCGGTGAAGCGCGAGCTTCCGATCAAGAGGCGCGCGCCGCGCCCCCGCGCCCCCACTCCCGCCCGCCGAGCGGTTGGGGCCGGTGTGCGGGGGTGTTCGGCGGGGCAGGATGGGGCAGCCCGAAGGTTGGGGGAGAGCTGAGGGAGGCGGGAAATGAGGGGCCGACGGAAAGCCAGGGGCGGGCTCGTCGGGGTTGCTGCGGTGGGGGCGTTGATGACGGCCGGTCCTGCGGGGGCGGTCGGGAATGCCGAGGACGGGGGTGCGTACCGGATGGCGCCCGGTGCGAGCCCCGTCAAAGGCGCGACGACTGCGGGCGACGCGCCCCCGCTCGCCGAAGGGATGTACACGGACAGCATCAAGCCGGGGGCGACGAAGTACTACAGCATCGAGTTGGACGACGCGTCGAGCGCGTACGTCTCGGCGATCGCCGTGCCCCGGGAGGGCAGTGTGCCGGGGGCCCAGGACGGCATCGGCGTGTCGATGCTGACCGAGGACGGCAGGCGGTGCGGCCTCGGACGCCGGCGCACCTTCGCGGCGCAGGGCGGTGCGTATCCGACGGGGGACTACGCGGAGCGGGTGGTCGAGCCGCGTGGCGTGTGCCGGAGTGCCGGGCGCTACGTCGTCACCGTGACGCGCGGGGAGGCCACCGGCGGCGGGAGCGCGGCGGCGCTGCCGATCGAGCTGGCGTACATGTCCGAACCCGCCGTGCGGAAGGGCACCGAAGGCTCCCCGGCGGCCGACGGCAAGGGAATGCCGGGGGCCGCCCGGGAGCCCGCGGCGTCCCCGCCCGTGACCTCGGGCGGAGCGGAACAGAACGCCGAGGGCGGCACGGGCTTCAACGACGCCGCCGATGTGCGGGCCGGCTCGGTGAAGGGATCGGTCGAGCCCGGCGGCACGCGGTTCTACCGCGTGCCGGTCGGATGGGGGCAACGGCTGCGGGTCACGGCGGAATTCGGGGCCGTTCCCGCGGGGGCCGCGTTCCACGCGGCGAACGGCGTGCGGCTGGCGTTGAGCAACACCGCGCGCGGCCTGGTCACCAACCGGAACGGCGGCTATCAGGGCAAGCCGAAGGCCCTCTCCCTGGAGACGGCCCCGGTCGCTTACGCCAACCGTCTCGGTGCGGGCCTGGACGCGGCCACCAGGGCGATGCGCTTCGCCGGCGCCTACTACATCCAGGTCAGCGTCAATCCGGCCGTGGCCGGGAAGGTCTCCGGAAGCGTGCCGTTCACCTTGCGCATCGGCGTGGAGGGCGAGCCCGACAAGGGCCCGGAGTACGCGAAGGACCCGGGGGAGTTCGGGGGCGGGATGCTCCCTCTCGCGGGTGACGGAATGGGGCCCGGCGGCGCGCGGGACGGCGGCTCCGGCCGGAGCGACCGGCTGCGGCTGGTCGGATACGCCGGTGTCGGTACGGGATCCGTGCTGCTGCTCGGGCTCGGCGGGTGGACGCTGGCCGCGCGTCGCTGGAAGAGCTGACGGAGGAGCCGGCGGAGGAGCTGACGGAAGGGCGGTCGGAGGAGCGATCGGCCGCCGGATCCGCGCGCCGCGTCAGGGCGAGATCTCCACGCGGACGCCCGGACGGAGCCCCCAGCGGGCCATGGCCCCCGCCGTCGCTTCCAGCACATGACGGGCCCGGATCCGTGGCAGACCGAGACGGCCGGGCGGCATGGTCCGTACCGCCAGGACGGTCATGTGCCGGTCCAGGTAGGCGACGTCGATGGCGAAACGCATCCGGAAGGTGTGAACGCTGCCGGCGGGCGTGAGCAACAGAGCGCCCTCGATGCCGTCCCGGCCGAGCAGCCCCCGGGTGCGGGCCCGGTAGGAGGAGGCGATTTCCAGCGGGACGGGCGCATGCCGCGGGCCGCTGTCCGATGCGGCCCCGCCCGGCAACGGATCTGGCAGTACGCGGAGTTGGGCGCCGCCGTCCTGCCGTTGAGCCATGCCCTGCTCCCTTCGGCCGGTCGCCCGTGCCGGTGCGCGGCGCGTCCTCGGCCACTTTATCCACAGGCTTCAGCGGGGATCCCGAAGCGTGCGTAGCCTCGGAGCATGTACTCGCTGCTGATCGTCGCCGCCGCCGTGTTCGGCTTCGTGGCGGGGCTGTTGGTGCCGCGCGCCCGGTATCGGCTGTCCGTCGAGCCCGAGGAGGAATGGCGGTCGGCGGGCCCGTGCGGGCATGCCGTCGGCGGGTGGATCGGGCGGGCGCGCTGCGCGGTGTGCGAAGGGGGATACGGGGTGGGCGCGCTGCCTTCGGCGGCGTCGACGGCCCTGGTGTGCGCGAGTCTCGCGGCCGTGGTGGGGATGCGTCCCGAGCTGGTGGTGTGGCTGGCGGCGGCGCCGATGGCGGTGCTGTTGGCGGGGGTTGACGTATCGGTGCGCCGACTGCCGGATGTATTGACCTTGCCGTTGGCGGCGGGGGTGGCGGTGCTGCTCGGGGTGGCGGCGCTGATCCCCGGGGCGGCGGGGTCGTGGTGGGGGTCGTTGTGGGGCGGACTGGCGATGGGGGGTGGTTATTTCGGGCTGTTCCTCGTCCACCCGGGCGGGATGGGCTTCGGTGACGCGAAGTTGGCCGTCGGGCTGGGGTGCGTGCTGGGGTGGTACGGCTGGACGGTGCTGCTTCTCGGGGCGTTCGCGGGGCTGCTGCTGGGGTCGCTGTACGGGGTGGCTCTGCTGGTGATGCGGCGGGCGCGGCGCGGAGAGGCGCTGGCCTTCGGGCCGTTCATGATCGTGGGGGCGTGGCTGGGGGTACTGATAGGCGGGGCGACGAGCGGGTGAGCCCGGGATGAGCTTCCGTGCGAGCCCCTCCGGTCCGCGGAGTCGGCCCGCAAGCGTTTATGTACCGAGCGATCCAAAACATGCTACGGTCACACCATGGCCCGACCGAGGAAGTTCGACGAGGAGCGGGCGGTCGACGCCGCGCTGGAGGCGTTCTGGACCGCCGGGTACGAGGCGACCTCGACCCAGGATCTGTGTGACGCCACCGGTCTCGGCCGGAGCAGCATCTACAACACGTTCAAGAGCAAGCGTGATCTCTTTCAGCGTGCCCTTCTCCTCTATATGGAGCGCAAGACCGGCGAATTGATCGAGTTGCTGGAGAGCGATCTGCCCGTCCGGGAGAAGCTCCGGATCGCGCTCGTCCGCATCATCGACGAGGAGTCGGCGTACGTCGACGACGGCCGCGGCTGTCTGGTCGTCAACACCGCCGTCGAGTTGGCCGCGCGCGACCGTGAGGTGGCGCACGACCTGGAGCGGGACTACGGGCGCCGGCTCGAAGCGCTCGCCGCCGCCATCGAGGCCGGGCAGCGGGACGGCGACATCGACCGCGCCAAGGACGCCCGTACGCTCGCGCACTTCCTGATCGCGTCCGTCGGTGGCATGCGGGTCTCCGCCCGCGCCGGTGCGGGGCGGGCCGCGCTCGAAGGGGTCGTGCGCACCACGCTCGACGCGCTCTGAGTCCCGGACGGCCCGTCGCACGGGGGCGTCGCCCGGGCTTCCGCATGGGCTCGTTTTGAACTGATCAATACAAAACAACCGACGTCAACGAGAACTCACAGGGGGACCTGCTGTGCCCGTCGCCGTATACATCCTGAGTCTGGGGATATTCGCCCAAGGCACCTCGGAATTCATGCTTTCCGGCCTGCTGCCCACCATGGCCGAGGATCTGGGCGTGTCCATCCCGGACGCCGGGCTGTTGATCTCGGCCTTCGCCGTCGGCATGCTCGTCGGCGCGCCCCTGCTGGCCGTGGCCACCTTGCGCATGCCGCGCCGCACCGCTCTCGTGGCCTTCCAGGCCGTCTTCATCGCCGGGCACGTGGTCGGGGCGCTGTCGCCCTCGTACGAGCTGCTGTTCGCGACCCGCATCGTCACCGCCGTCGCGTACGCCGGGTTCTGGGCGGTGGCGGCCGTCACGGCCGTGAGCATGGTGCCCGTGGAGAGCCGGGCCAAGGCGATGTCCGTGGTCGCCACGGGGCTGAGTCTTGCCACCGTGCTCGGTGTGCCGGCCGGCACCGTACTGGGGCAGCACGCCGGCTGGCGGGCGGCGTTCTGGGCGGTCGCCGTGCTCACCGCGGCGAGCCTGGTGAGCGTGGTGCTGTTCCTGCCGGGCCGCCTGGGCGCGGACGGCCCGGCGCGCACCGTCCGGCAGGAGCTGGTGGCGTTCGTCCGGCCGCGGCTGTGGCTCTCGTACGGCATCACCGCGCTCAGCGTCGGCGGGGTCATCGTTTCCTTCAGCTACCTCGCCCCGCTCCTGACCGAGGTGAGCGGCGTGCCGGAGAGCTGGGTCCCCGCCGTGCTGTCGCTGTACGGGGTGGGCGCGCTCGTGGGGCTGACGATCGGCGGCCGTACCGCCGACGCCCGGCCGTTCCCGACGCTCTTCGTCGGCCTCGGCGGTGTCGTGGCCTTCTCCCTGGCGCTGTGGTGGGCCGCGGGCAACACGGTGCTCGCCGTCGTGCTGGTCTTCTTCCTGGGCCTCGTGGGCTTCGTGACCAATCCGGCCGTGCAGGCCCGCGTCTTCGCGATAGGCGGTGACGCCCCCACCCTGGTCGGAGCGGTGAACACCTCGGCGTTCAACGTCGGCATCACGGTGGCACCGATGCTGGGCGGCCTGGCCATCGACGCGGGGCTCGGCTACCGCTCCGTCGCCTGGGTCGGCGCGGCGATCGGCGTGGCCGGTCTGCTGGCGACCGCCCTGGCCGCCGCGCTGGAGCGGCGCGACGGCGACGCCCGGCCCGGACCGGGACAGGGGCCGCGCGAGGAGGAGACCCCGGAGCCCCGACCGCAGCCGATTCCGGAGGACGTCGCCCGTGTGGCGTCAATGACGTCAAACCGGTGACGAATTTGTAGGACGTTCGGGGAAGGTGCGGCGGGCGCCATTCCGGCTGGAACACACGGGGCGTTCTACGCTGTATGCCCAGTGCTGGCGGGCCCAGGGGGATTTCCCGCGGTCACGCCCATCGAAGTGTTCAAGATCAATAAGGCGGTCGCCCGTCAGCACGCCACGGATTGTCACCCCCGAGGATGCGCGAAGCATGCCCTCCGACCGGTTATGGTGGAAACCCCCCCTCGGGCCGGTCCGTATCCCCCCCACGGACCGGCCCGTTTTCTTTCCCGGCCCTTACTCTCCGTGTGCATTCATGTGCCACGCACCGGATGGCCGAGAAGTCGATCAACGCTTGACCGGAAGTTGATCTAGGAGCGGCGGGCCCAGATATTGACGCCCTCGGTGCTCACCGCGAGGGCGTCGATCTCCGCCAGCTCCCCTTCGGTCAGCTTCGCCGAGCCGAGCGCCGCCACATTCGCCTCCAGCTGGCTCACGCTGGACGCCCCGATCAGGGCCGAGGTCATCCGCTCGTCGCGCAGCACCCACGTCAGGGCGAGCTGGGCGAGGGACTGGCCGCGGCGCTGCGCGATCTCGTTCAGCCCGCGCAGCCGGCGCACGACGTCGTCGGTGAGCAGCCCCGGGTCCAGCGACTTCCCCTGCGCCGCGCGCGAGCCCTCCGGGATGCCCTTCAGGTACTTGTCGGTCAGCAGCCCCTGTGCGAGCGGCGCGAAGGAGATGCAGCCCATGCCCTCCGCCTCCAGGGTGTCGAGCAGCTCGTCGTCCTCCGTCCACCGGTTGATCATGGAGTAGGACGGCTGGTGGATGAGCGCCGGGACGCCCATCTCGCGCAGCAGCCGAGCGGCTTCGCGGGTCTGCTCCGCGTTGTACGAGGAGACGCCCGCGTACAGCGCCTTGCCCTGGCGGACGGCGGACGCGAGCGCGCCCATCGTCTCCTCCAGCGGGGTTTCCGGGTCGAACCGGTGCGAATAGAAGATGTCGACGTAGTCCACACCCATTCGGCCCAGGGACGCGTCGAGCGAGGACAGCAGGTACTTCCGCGAGCCCCACTCGCCGTACGGGCCGGGGTGCATGAGGTAGCCGGCCTTGGTGGAGAGGACCAGCTCGTCCCGGTACGGGCGGAAGTCCTGCGCGAACAGCTTGCCGAAGTTCAGCTCGGCGGACCCCGGCGGCGGGCCGTAGTTGTTGGCCAGGTCGAAGTGCGTGACACCCAGATCGAAGGCGCGGCGCAGGATGGCGCGCTGCGACTCCAGGGTGCGGTCGTCACCGAAGTTGTGCCACAGTCCGAGGGAAATGGCGGGAAGCTTGAGGCCGCTGCGACCCGTACGCCGATACTCCATGGAGTCGTATCGGTTTTCGGCCGCGCGGAAATGCGTGGAATCGGTCATGTCCACCTGACTATCACGCGCTTGTGACAGACCGAGTTGGGTCCCCGTGACACGCGGGCAGTAGGGTGGCGCCTTCGGGGCGACCGCCATGACATGGAGGGGCTGGGAAGACGTGAAGTTGCGCGACCTGGTGTACAGGCTCTACGCACGCCGGGTGGAAGGCCGCCTCGACCATGCGCAGGTGCCCAAACACATCGGTGTCATCCTCGATGGCAACCGCCGCTGGGCGCGCGCGGACGGCCGTACGACGGAACAGGGTCATCAGGCGGGTGCCGACAAGATCCAGGAGCTGCTCGGCTGGTGCGCCGAGACCGACGTCGAGGTCGTGACGCTCTGGATGCTGTCCACCGACAACCTGGACCGGCCCGCCGAGGAGCTCAACCCGCTGCTGGGCATCATCGAGAACACCGTGCGCGGCCTGGCCGAGGACGGGCGCTGGCGCGTCCACCACGTGGGCACGCTCGATCTGCTCCCGGCCCGCACCCAGCGGGTGCTGAAGGAAGCCGAGCAGGCGACCGACGACATCGCCGGGATATTGGTCAACGTCGCCGTCGGCTACGGCGGCCGGCAGGAGATCGCGGACGCGGTGCGCTCCCTGGTGCTGGAGGCCGCGGAGAACGGCAGCTCCTTCGAGGAGCTGGCCGAGACCGTCGACGTCGAGCACATCTCCAAGCACCTCTACACCCGCGGCCAGCCCGACCCGGACCTCGTGATCCGAACGAGCGGTGAACAGCGGCTGTCCGGCTTCATGCTCTGGCAGAGCGCGCACTCGGAGTACTACTTCTGCGAGGTCTTCTGGCCCGCCTTCCGGAAGGTCGACTTCCTGCGGGCCCTGCGCGACTACGCGGCCCGCCACCGGAGGTACGGGTTCTGACCCCTCGAAGGGGTCGGTGGGGAACGACGGCGCGCGGTCGCACCGCGCGCCGCCCGGGGTACGGCGGCTGACGGATCGATCGTTCACTTGGTCGTCGCATATGCCGTTGCATGGGCAAGCGCTCGGAAGGGAATATCCCCTCCAGGCCGACGGTCTGTCCTAAGACCGTCGCTCTGCCAGCGGGCGGCATGGGGCCGCCCGCCCGGGAGGCCCTTTGCACACGGACGACGACCGTGCGGATCGAGCGGACCCACGCGGTCGCGCGGTCGACGCGGAGGGCCGGTGTCCGGCCCTCGAAGGGCGAGCACCCGGCCCCATACCCCGCGACGCCGTCGCGCCCCGACCTCTTACCGAGGGGGTTCGTCCACCCGTGGTGACCAGCAAGAATCGCCGTGAGAACGACCGGCGCACGTATGTCCTCGACACCAGCGTCCTGCTGGCCGACCCAGGAGCCATGGCCCGCTTCGAGGAGCACGAGGTCGTGCTGCCCGTCGTGGTGGTCACGGAGTTGGAGGCCAAGAGGCACCACCCGGAGCTCGGCTACTTCGCCCGGAAGGCACTGCGCCTGCTGGACGAATACCGGGTGCAATTCGGCCGTCTCGATTCACCGATTCCGATCGGCGAGCTGGGCGGAACGTTGCGGGTCGAGCTCAATCATTCCGATCCGGGCATACTGCCCGCCGGCTTCCGCCTCGGTGACAACGACTCGCGGATCCTCGCGGTCGCCCGCAACCTCCAGGCCGAGGGGTACGACGTCACCGTCGTCTCCAAGGACCTGCCGCTGCGGATCAAGGCGTCGGCGGTCGGGCTGCTCGCGGAGGAATACCGCGCCGAGCTCGCCATCACCGACTCGGGTTGGACGGGGATGGCGGAGCTGGCCATCACCGCCGAGCAGGTCGACGAACTCTTCGCCGACGAGCGGGCATACGTGCCCGAAGCGGCCGAACTGCCCGTGCACACCGGCCTGGTGCTCCAGTCCGAGCGCGGCAAGGCGCTGGGGAGGGTCTGCGCCGACGGTTCGGTGCGGCTCGTGCGGGGCGACCGGGAGGCCTTCGGGATCCACGGCCGCAGCGCCGAGCAGCGGGTCGCGCTCGATCTGCTGCTGGACCCCGACATCGGGATCGTCTCGATGGGCGGCCGGGCGGGTACGGGCAAGTCGGCGCTGGCGCTGTGCGCCGGGCTGGAGGCGGTGCTGGAGCGCCGCCAGCACCGGAAGGTGATGGTCTTCCGGCCGCTGTACGCGGTGGGCGGGCAGGAGTTGGGGTATCTGCCGGGCAGCGAAGCGGAGAAGATGAGCCCGTGGGCCCAGGCCGTCTTCGACACGCTCTCGGCGGTGACGAGCGCCGAGGTGATCGAGGAGGTCGTGGGGCGCGGCATGCTGGAGGTGCTGCCGCTCACGCACATCCGCGGCCGGTCGCTGCACGACGCCTTCGTGATCGTCGACGAGGCGCAGTCGCTCGAGCGGAACGTGCTCCTGACCGTTCTGTCCCGGATCGGCGCCAATTCGCGGGTGGTCCTCACTCATGACGTGGCCCAGCGGGACAATCTGCGCGTCGGGCGGTACGACGGTGTGGCCGCCGTGGTCGAGAAGCTGAAGGGGCATCCCCTCTTCTCGCACGTCACCCTCACGCGTTCGGAGCGGTCGCCCATCGCGGCCCTGGTGACCGAAATGCTGGAGGACGGCCGTATCTGAAGCGCGCGCCGACAGTTGTACGGATGGGACGTGCGGCAGGATCTCCGCGCATCTCGACCCAACCCCGTACAACCCGGTGTGTGTTCCGCCCAGGGCAGTGCGCGGCAAAGCGACAGAGCTTAGCCGCGCGCTGTTGTGCGGCGCCAAGGTTTCCGTAAAACCCCTCGAGTAAACGGCGTGTGAGCTTTCCCACGCAACGAAGAATTGCTTCGGGGCATCCTCGTCGGGCAAAGTCTGGGGCCTGTCAGGCCCCGCATACGGCACACCTGCATCCTCAGGGATGTGGCACCACAGAACTCAACAGCGTTGCCGTATGCCACCCGAGCACCATGCGGGCCTCCTTCGCGGGAGGGCTGCCCACCGGGTCAGTGCCTTCCGTGACCAACCGGTCCCTCGGTTCCCGAGGCCGGTCCGAGTGGAGGCCAGCGCCAGGGGCACGATTGCGCCCGCGAGGTCACCTATGCGGGCGATGCTGGAAGGAAACCGTGTGAGCCGGATTTCGGTCCGGGGATTCGCCGTGGCATCCGCCACCGCGGTCACCACCGTCGGCGCCGTCGTTGGCGTCGCCTCGGGCAACGAGCAGGGCGCGACCGGTCAGGTCGAGGCCACTGCCGCCGATGCGACGATCCTCGCGGAGATCCCCGCCGGACAGAAGCTCCAGGCCCAGACCGCATCCCTCACGGAGCAGGCGGACACGCAGTCCGCCGCTGCCGAGACGGCGGCGAAGAAGGAAGCCGAGGAGGCCGCGCGCAAGCAGGCCGCCGAGGACGCCTCCGCCAAGAAGGAAGCCGCCGAGGAGGCGGAGAAGAAAGAGGCCGAGGAGAAGGCCGAGAAGGAGCGCGAGAAGAAGGAAGAGGTCAGCAGCCGTTCGGCCACGCGTGACGCTTCCAGCTTCGAGGCCAAGGGCTCCTACAGCACCGCCGAGGTCCAGGCGATGGCCCGGCAGATGGTCCCCGGCGACCAGTTCCAGTGCTTCAGCAACATCGTGAACAACGAGAGCACCTGGGACTACACCGCGGAGAACCCCTCCTCCGGCGCGTACGGACTCGTGCAGTCGCTCCCCGGCTCCAAGATGGCCTCCGCCGGCGCCGACTGGCGGACCAACCCGGCCACCCAGATCAAGTGGGGCCTCGGCTACATGAACGAGCGCTACGGCAGCCCCTGCGGCGCCTGGTCGTTCTGGCAAGCCAACCAGTGGTACTAGGCCGCACCTTCACCTTCACCGAGCCCTCGACCTCAACCGGTCGGGGGCTTTGTGTGTCTTGTCTGACGACAGGCCGCGCGTTCGACGGAGCCGGGCACAGGTAACGTCGTCACGATGACCACGGGGGAGTGGGGTAGAGGAAGAGAAATGTCCAGATTGCCACAATGGGTCGGCGGCTTGGGGGCGGGCCTGACGCGGTTCGCCCAGCGGCTCGACGAACGCAAAGCGCAGACGTCGGGGACCGCGGCTGCGTCGGGGGAGGCGCGTGTGCCGACTCCGGCGGGTGCGGGCGATTCCTCCGATGCGCACGGTTCATCCGGTTCGGCCGTCTCGTCCGGCAGGGCCGAACCCGCGACCGGGCAGGCCCCCGTCGGCGTGGCCGTCTCCGAGCACGAGCATGTGCCGCCGCCGCCCGGCTACGCCCCTTCGGTCGCTCCCCGCCCGGACCCCGTGGCCGCCGTCCCCTGGGGCGTGCGGGTCGCGGCCGAGGTGGCCTGGCGGCTGCTGATACTCGCGGCCTCGCTGTGGGTGCTGATGCGGATGATCAGCGCCGTGCAGCTGGTGGTGCTGGCCTTCGTCGCCGCCCTGCTCATCACGGCGCTGCTCCAGCCCACCGTCGCCCTGCTCAGACGGCACGGTGTGCCCCGGGGCCTCGCCACGGCCATGACCTTCATCTCCGGCTTCGTCGTCATGGGGCTGGTCTGCTGGTTCGTGGTGTGGCAGGTGACGGAGAACCTCGACGACCTGACCGAGAACGTGCAGCACGGCATCACCGAGCTGAAGCACTGGCTGCTGAACAGCCCGTTCCATGTCACCGAGGACCAGATCAACAACATCGCCGACAACCTCAGCAAGGCGATCGGCACCAACACCAAGGACATCACCTCGGCCGGCATCGAGGGCGTCACGGTCATCCTCGAGGTGCTGACCGGCATCCTGCTGGCGATGTTCTCGACGCTCTTCCTGCTCTACGACGGCCCCAAGATCTGGGGCTGGCTGCTGAAGCTGTTCCCGGCGGCGGCCCGCGACGGCGTCGCGGGCGCGGGCCCGCGCGCGTGGGCGACGCTCACCGCCTATGTGCGCGGCACGGTGATAGTGGCCCTGATCGACGCGATCTTCATCGGCATCGGGCTGTTCTTCCTCGACGTGCCGATGGCGGTGCCGCTGGCCGTCTTCATCTTCCTCTTCGCCTTCATCCCGCTCGTCGGCGCCGTCGTCTCCGGCGCGCTCGCGGTCGTCGTGGCGCTGGTGACGCGCGACATGTTCACGGCGACGATGGTGCTCGCGGTCGTGCTCGCCGTGCAGCAGATCGAGGGCCACGTCCTGCAGCCCTTCATCCTCGGCCGCGCCGTGCGCGTCCACCCGCTCGCGGTGGTCCTCTCGGTGGCCGCCGGCTCGCTGATCGCGGGCATCGGCGGAGCGGTGGTCGCCGTCCCGCTGGTCGCGGTCACCAATGCCGTCGTGGGATACCTCCGGGCGTACGCGCGGGAGAACGCGCTGCGGACCGCCGCCGGGGAGTCCTCGCCCGAGGTTCCCGGGCAGGCCGTCCCGGCCGGGAGCGCGGGGCCGCCCGGGGAGGGCCGGGGCTGAGACCCGGACTGCCGCACACGACGAGAGCGCCCGCCGACCAGAAGGTCGGCGGGCGCTCTCGTCGTGCGGTGAGGCGGGCGGCCTCAGCCGTTCAGCACGGCCTCGGAGTCGAGGGTCGCACCGACGGCCTGGAGGACGGCGGCGATCTTGAAGGCTTCCTGGATCGTCTCGCGGTCCACGCCGGCCTTGCGGAGCACCTGCTCGTGCGAGTCGAGGCACATGCCGCAGCCGTTGATGGCCGAGACGGCCAGGGACCACAGCTCGAAGTCGACCTTCTCCACGCCCGGGTTGCCGATGACGTTCATCCGCAGGCCCGCGCGCAGGTTGCCGTACTCCGGGTCCGACAGCAGGTGCCGGGTCCGGTAGTAGACGTTGTTCATCGCCATGATGGCGGCGGCGGACTTGGCGGCGGTGTACGCCTCCGGGGAGAGGTTGGCCTTGGCCTCCGGCTCCAGCTCCTTGAGCACGCGCGGCGAACGCGAGGCGATCGCGCAGGCGAGCACGGTGCCCCACAGCTGCTGCTGCGGGAGGTCGGAGTTGCCGATGACCGAGCCGAGGTTCAGCTTCAGGTCCTTGGCGAAGTCCGGTATCGCGGACTTCAGCTCGTCGAGGGCCATGTCAGATCACTCGCCCGCGAGCAGCGCGACCGGGTCAAGGGTGGTCTCGCCCTTGGACCAGTTGCAGGGGCACAGCTCGTCCGTCTGCAGCGCGTCGAGGACCCGGAGGACCTCCTTGGGGTTACGGCCGACGGAACCGGCGGTCACCATGGTGAACTGGATCTCGTTGTTCGGGTCCACGATGAAGACGGCGCGCTGGGCGTAGCCGTCCTCGCCCTCGACGCCGCAGTCGCGCATGAGCTCGTGCTTGGCGTCGGCCAGCATCGGGAAGGGCAGGTCACGCAGGTCGGCGTGGTCCTTGCGCCAGGCGTGGTGGACGAACTCGGAGTCGCCGGAGACGCCGAGGATCTGGGCGTCGCGGTCCGCGAACTCGTCGTTCAGCTTGCCGAACGCGGCGATCTCGGTCGGGCAGACGAAGGTGAAGTCCTTCGGCCAGAAGAAGACGACCTTCCACTTGCCCTCGTAGGTCTTGTGGTCGATCTGCGCGAAGGCCTTGTCCGCGTCGAGGTCCACACAGGCGGTCAGGTCGAACTCGGGGAACTTGTCACCGACAGTGAGCACGCGCTCTCCTTGCAACGGGAAATCCCACTCAGGGGTTTCCTGCGGGGTTGGACGGCCTCCACAGTGCCACAGGAGGCATTGATAGCGGAAATAGCTAGACTGAGTGGTGTTGATCGGAGGTGGCTATCAGTGAAGCCCATATCCCAGCCGTCCGGTGGCGGCCGAGGCCCGTCGCGCGGCCCCGGCGGCGGACCCGCGAGGGGGCCGCAGGCGCGGCCCCGGCAGCCCAGCCTCGCCCAGCTGCGGGCCTTCGCCGCCGTCGCGGAGCAGCTCCACTTCCGTGACGCGGCGACCGCCATCGGCATGAGCCAGCCCGCCCTCTCGGGCGCCGTCTCGGCGCTGGAGGAGACGCTCGGAGTACAGCTCCTCGAGCGTACGACGAGAAAGGTGCTGCTCAGTCCAGCGGGGGAGCGGCTCGCCGCACGCGCCCGGACGGTCCTCGACGCGGTCGGCGCCTTCATGGAGGAGGCCGACGCGGCCCGCGCGCCCTTCACCGGGGTGCTCCGGCTCGGCGTCATCCCGACCGTGGCGCCCTATCTGCTCCCCACCGTCCTGCGCCTGGTCCACGAGTCCTATCCCGACCTCGATCTCCAGGTCCACGAGGAGCAGACCTCCTCGCTGCTGGACGGGCTCACCCAGGGGCGGCTGGACCTGCTGCTCCTCGCCGTGCCGCTCGGCGCGCCCGGCGTCACCGAGATTCCGCTCTTCGACGAGGACTTCGTGCTCGTCACACCGAGTGACCACTGGCTGGCCGGGCGCGGCGACATCCCGCGGGCCGCGCTGCGCGAGCTGGAGCTGCTGCTGCTGGACGAGGGGCACTGTCTGCGCGACCAGGCCCTCGACGTCTGCCGCGAGGCGGGCCGCACGGAGGGGGCCCCGGTCACGACCAGCGCCGCGGGCCTGTCCACCCTGGTGCAGCTGGTGGGCGGCGGCCTGGGGGTCACCCTGCTGCCGCGTACCGCCCTGCGCGTCGAGACCGGGCGCAACGACCAGCTCTCCACCGGGTACTTCGCCGACCCCGCGCCCTCCCGGCGGATCGCCCTGGCCATGCGCGCCGGGGCGGCGCGGCAGGGCGAGTTCGAGGAGTTCGCGGTCGCCCTGCGGACGGCGCTGCGAAGCCTGCCGGTGCGGATCGCCGGCTGACGGCCGGGCGGTGTGCACCTCCGCTGCGCGGTGGTGTCCTCAATCGCCGGACGGGCTGCTGTGCTGTGTCCTCAATCGCCGGACGGGCTGGGCGGCTGAGCGGATCGAGGACGCGGCGCAGGGCGCTCGCCGCCGCGGGCGGCCCCTACCGCTCGTCGGTGTCCTCCGGCGGTCGGTCGGACTTCGGGGGGCGGCCCCGGCGGGGCATCGCGCCGGTGTCCCGCGGCAGCCGTCCCGCGTCGCCGAGCGCCTTGCGCAGCAGGAACTCGATCTGCGCGTTGGCGCTGCGCAGTTCCTCGCCCGCCCAGCGCGCCAGTGCGTCGTGGACCAAGGGGTCCAGCCGCAGCAGCACCTGCTTGCGCTGCCGCGGCCGGCCCTTGGGCGGTAGGTCGTCCGTCACTGGTAGAGGGTGCCGGTGTTGAGGACGGGCTGGGCGGCCCGGTCGCCGCACAGCACCACCATCAGATTGCTCACCATGGCCGCCTTCCGCTCCTCGTCCAACTCCACGATGCCCTGCTCGCTGATCCGCTCCAGGGCCTGCTCGACCATGCCGACGGCGCCTTCCACGATCAGCTTGCGGGCGGCGACGACCGCGCCCGCCTGCTGACGCTGGAGCATCGCGGAGGCGATCTCCGGAGCGTAGGCGAGATGCGTGAAGCGCGACTCGATGATGTGGACACCGGCGGTCTCGACGCGGGCGTGCAGCTCCACGGCGAGCATGTCGGTGATCTCCTCGGCGTTCCCGCGGAGCGAGAGGCCGCCCTCCTCGTGGGCGTCATAGGGGTACTCGATGGCGATGTGCCGCACGGCCGCCTCGGTCTGGGTGGCGACGAACTCCTGGAAGTCCTCCACCGCGAACGTCGCCTGGGCGGTGTCCTCGACCCGCCACACGACCACGGCCGCCAGCTCGATCGGGTTGCCGTACGCGTCGTTGACCTTCAGTACGGCCGTCTCGTGGTTGCGCACCCGGATGGAGACCTTCTCGCGGCTGGTGAAGGGGTTGACCCAACGCAGGCCCTCGTTGCGGATCGTGCCCCGGTAGCGGCCGAAGAGCTGGACGACGCGGGTCTCACCGGGGGAGATCGTGTTCAGTCCGCTCATCGCGATGATCGCGCCGAGGCCGACGAGGATGCCGACCGCGACGAACGCGGCACACAGGCCCGGCTTGCCGTCGTTGCCGAAGAAGACCCCGAGGGCCACCCCGCCCGCCCCTATGAGCAGCCCCACCAGGCCGAGGAGCAGGGCCAGCCCGCCGCCGATGTCGTGCGCCGGGCGCTCCCGGACGATCGGCCGCGCCACGACGGGCGCGGCTGCGGGTGGGGCGGTGTCGGTGGTGCCGGTGGTGTCGGACATGGATGGGTCCCCCGCATCTGATGGCGCGCGCAGCC
Organism: Streptomyces netropsis; assembly: GCF_014203545.1. Taxonomy (GTDB): domain Bacteria; phylum Actinomycetota; class Actinomycetes; order Streptomycetales; family Streptomycetaceae; genus Streptomyces; species Streptomyces netropsis. The sequence goes on along the minus strand of NZ_JACHJG010000003.1, from coordinate 574,577 downwards.
GTGACCGGCTCGACGCGCGGTTAACGCTGTCTAGCAAAGTGATATCACTTTAGCGCCCTGTACGGTTTCCCGCACTACGCCGTACCCGGGTTCCCGCCTTCCGGGGTGCTGTATGTCACGTGTGTCGAAGCCTTGATCGATGGGCGTTTGATGCCAGTTGCGGTGTTAGCTTCGTGAGCTGGGTTGGGGGCGGACAGACTGGAGCTACGGGAGAGATGGGCCGAGCGGAAGCGCGACGGGCGCAGGACAGCACCCGCAATGCAAAGGGCAAGAAGCCCAAGAAGACCGGCATACGCCGGTTCTTCACATGGAAGATGCTGCTTGCCTACTTCGTGGCGGTCATCGGGCTGGGGATGGGCGCCTTCCTGGCGCTCTACTTCTATGTCGACGTGCCCAAGGACGGCAACGGCGCGGCCAAGTTGCAGAGCAACGTCTATAAGGACAGCAACGGCAAGGTGCTGGCGCGCATCGGCGAGGTCAACCGCGAGGAAGTCCCGCTCGCGAAGATCCCCGAGAACGTGCAGCGCGCCGTCGTCGCCGCCGAGAACAAGAACTTCTGGACCGACCCCGGTGTGGATGTGAAGGGCACCGCCCGAGGCATCTTGAACACCGTCATGGGCCGGGGCAAGCAGGGTGGTTCGACCATCACCCAGCAGTACGTGAAGAACTACTACCTCGACCAGCGGCAGACCGTGACCCGCAAGGTCAAGGAACTGATCATCTCGCTCAAGGTGCAGAAGGAGACCTCGAAGGAGAAGATCCTCGAGGGCTACCTGAACACCAGTTACTACGGGCGTGGCGCCTACGGCATCCAGGCCGCCTCCCGTGCGTACTACCAGAAGGACGTCAGCAGCCTCTCCACCGAGGAAGGCGCCTACCTGGCCGCGCTGCTCCAGGCCCCGAGCCAGTACGACTTCGGGCCGGCGGCCACCGAGGCCGGCAAGCAGAACGCCAAGAAGCGCTGGAACTACGTCCTCGACAAGATGGTCGAGATGGACTGGCTGAAGAAGGACGAGCGGCAGGGCATGTCGTTCAAGGACCCGAAGGCCCCGAAGGCGGCCCCGGGTCTCTCCGGCCAGAACGGCTACTTCATCGACGCGGCCAAGCGCGAGGTCATCAAGGCCCTGGAGAAGCAGGGCCGCAAGGAGAGCGACTTCGCCGCCGGCGGCTGGACCGTCACGCTCAGCATCGACCCCAAGAAGCAGGCGGCGCTGGAGAGGGCCGTCAAGGATCAGCTGCTCGACGACCTGGACACCAAGGCCCGCGAGGGGGACAAGAACGTCCAGGTCGGCGCCGTGTCGGTGGACCCGAAGAACGGTCGCATCCAGGCGCTGTACGGCGGTCCGGACTACCTCAAGCACTACACCAACAACGCCACCCGCGAGGACTTCCAGCCGGCGTCGACCTTCAAGCCGATCATTCTCGCCTCCGCGTTGCAGAACAAGTCCAAGACGCAGGACAACGACCCGATCACGCCCAGCACCATCTACGACGGCACCAGCGAGCGGCCGGTCGTGGGCAGTGACGTGCACTTCGCCCCGGAGAACGAGGACGGTTACTCCGAGAAGGCCGTCACCGTGCAGAAGGCGATGAACGACTCGGTCAACTCCGTGTTCGCGCAGATGGCCGTCGACGTCAAGCTCGACAAGGTCAAGCAGACCGCCGTCGACCTGGGCATGAACGGCAAGCAGGCCGGCTTCGTGGAGGCCCCCGCGATGTCGCTGGGCTCCATGGGCGCGAGCCCGCTCGACATGGCCGCGGTCTACGCCACCCTGGACAACCACGGCAAGAAGGTCACCCCGACCATCCTGAAGTCCGCGTCCCAGAACGGTGTGGAGCTCAAGCGCGACGGCGCGATCGGCGACCAGGCCGTCTCCCGCAACACCGCCGACGGCGTCACCCGCGTCCTGCGGGGCGTGGTCAACGACGGCACGGCGACCGTGGTGGCCAGCGCCAACTACCCGGTGGCGGGCAAGACCGGCACCTCCGACGACAACAAGTCGGCCTGGTTCGCGGGCTACACCCCGAGCCTCGTCACCACCGTCGGCCTCTTCGGTGAGGGCCCCGGCGGCAAGCAGGTGACCCTGCAGGGCACCGGCGGTGGCGGTCGCGTCAACGGTGGCAAGTACCCGGCCCAGATCTGGTCCGCCTACACGGCCGCCGCGCTCGGTGGCGAGGGCGACGACGAGTTCGACCTGGACACCGACATCAGCGCCGGATCGGTCCAGGCGCCGGCCACGGCTCCCGCGGCGACGCCCACCAAGGGCGCGACGCCGACCCCGACGCCGACGAAGTCGGGCGGCGCCACCGGCAAGCCCTCGCCGGGTCCGACGAGGTCCGGCGGCACCACGGGCAAGCCGACGCCGAACCCGACGAAGATCACCCCGACTCCGCCGAAGCCGCCGACGGTGCCCCCGACGTCGTCGCCCAGCGGCGGCGGCACCCGCCCCAACGGCGGCCTGGAGACAGACGGCGTCAAGCCCTGATCCGGACCCGCAGCGGCACCGCACCACCGGCCGCCGACCTCTTCACGAGGTCGGCGGCCGGTGGCGTTTCCGGCAGATCAGGGCGGTCAGCCGCCGTTGACCTCGGTGGCGATCCGGTCGCCGATGTTCTTGTCGATGTTGCGCCAGTACTGCAGCGCGCGGTCCAGTACGGGCCTGCTCACGCCCTTGAGCAGGTGCCCGGAGACGTTGGAGACCAGACGGGCGCGCGCGGCGTCGTCGAGGACCTGGCGGACCATCGTGCCCGGCTGGCCCCAGTCGTCGTCATCGCGGCGCAGCTTGTAGGCCTCGCGGACCATCTCGCCCGCCGTCTCCCAGCCCGCCGGTTCGCCGAAGCGCGCGGTGTCGGCGGCCGGGCCGCCGTAGGAGTTCGGGGCGTACACCGCACCCGTACGGGCCGGCTCGTAGCGCATCGGGCCGTCCTTCGCGTACGAGGCGAGCGGCGAGTGCGGCCGGTTGGGCGGGAGCTGGGCGTAGTTCGGGCCGATGCGGTACCGGTGGGTGTCGGGGTAGGAGAAGAGCCGGCCGAGCAGCATCTTGTCCGGGGACGGGCCGATGCCGGGGACGAGGTTGGAGGGCTCGAACGCGGCCTGCTCGATGTGGACGAAGAAGTCCTCGGGGTTCTTGTTGAGCGTCATCCGGCCGACCTCGATCAGGGGGTAGTCGCCGTGCGGCCACACCTTGGTCAGGTCGAAGGGGTTGAAGCGGTAGTCCGGGGCGTCCTCGAAGGGCATGACCTGGACGTTCATCGTCCAGGAGGGGGCGTTGCCGCTCTCGATGGCCTCGAACAGATCGCGGCGGTGCTTGTCGGCGTCCGAGCCCGCCAGCTCGTCCGCCTCGGCCTGGGTGAGGAAGTCGATGCCCTGGTCGGTCTTGATGTGGTACTTGACCCAGAACTTCTCGCCGCCCGCGTTCACCCACATGTAGGTGTGCGAGCTGTAGCCGTTCATGTGGCGCCAGGTCTTCGGGATGCCGCGGTCGCCCATCAGCCAGGTGACCATGTGCGCGGACTCCGGCGACAGCGTCCAGAAGTCCCACTGCATGTCGTTGCTGCGCAGCCCGGTCTGCGGGTGGCGCTTCTGGCTGCGGATGAAGTCCTGGAACTTCTGCGGGTCGCGGACGAAGAAGACGGGGGTGTTGTTGCCGACCAGGTCGTAGTTGCCGTGCTCGGTGTAGAACTTCAGCGCGAAGCCGCGCGGGTCCCGCCAGGTGTCGGGGCTGCCCTGCTCGCCCGCCACGGTCGAGAAGCGGGCCAGCATCTCGCACCGCTTGCCGGGCTGGAACAGATCGGCCTTCGTGAACTGGCTGACGTCATTGGTGACTTCGAAGACGCCGTAGGCGCCGCCGCCCTTGGCGTGCACCACCCGCTCGGGGACCCGTTCGCGGTTGAACTGGGCCATCTTCTCGATCAGGTAGTGGTCCTGAAGCAGGATGGGGCCGTCCGGGCTGACGGTGAGCGAGTGCTCGTCGCTCTCCACCGGGATACCGGCGTTGTTGGTGGTGTACGGGACCTGTTGCGCGGAGTCGGTCATGGGACGCCTCCCATCGCGGGGGAATGCGGGATCGTGAGGGCATCGTTCCGCCTGCCCTCCACCCCAGCAGTCAACCCCGCCGACGACCTGTCGGCAACAGGAGTCTGGACACTGTCCAGAACTTCACCGTGCCGAGGGACGGGCCGTCTGGTGGTACGGACAATCCCCCTTTGTCAGTGTATGGCGGATGCCTTCAGTGCCCGCCTGCCGCCGTACCGCCTGCCGCCGGGCCGCCGTACCGCCTGCCGCCCCGGCCGTCGGCTCAGCGCGCATGGCCCGGCAGCGCCAGCTCGAACCACACCACCTTGCCCGTGCTCAGCCGGGTGGCCCCCCACCGACGGGCCAGCCTGTTCACCAGGTACAGCCCCCGGCCGCCCTCGTCCGAGGGCCGGGCCTGCCGCAGCCGCGGCAGCTGCGGCACGTCGTCGCCGACCTCGCAGCGCAGCACGTCCGTACGCAGCAGCCGCAGGGTCACCGGCCGCTCCGCATACCGCACGGCATTGGTGACCACCTCGCTGACCAGCAGCTCCACGCTGTCGGTCAGCTCCTCCAGCCCCCAGCGGGTCAGCGCCCGCCGCGCCAGCCGCCGCGCCTGCCCGGCCGTCTGCGGGCGCGGGTCGAGGAACCAGTACGCCACGTCGCTCGGCGCGATGCCCTCGAAGCGGGCCGCGAGCAGCGCGATGTCGTCGTCCCGGTCGCCGGGGCCGAGCATGCCGAGGACCTCGTCGCACAGCGGCTCCAGGGGCGGCGGGTTCGGACCGGTCAGCCGGGCCGTGTCGATCAGCCGCTCGCGCAGCTGCTCTATGCCCGTCCACACGTCCCGGATCCGGGACTCCACCAGGCCGTCCGTGTACAGCAGCAGCGTCGCCCCGGCGGGCGCGTCCAGCTCCACGGCCTCGAAGTCCACCCCGCCCACGCCGATCGGCGCGCCCGGCGGGACGCGCAGCACCTCGGCCCGGCCGCCGCGGTGCAGCAGGATGGGCGGCGGATGGCCGGCGTTGGCGATCACGATGCGGTGGGCGACCGGGTCGTACACCGCGTACAGGCAGGTGGCCATCCGGTCGCTGCCCAGGCGCTGCGCCTGCTCGTCGAGGTGGTGCAGCACCTCGGCCGGAGGCAGATCGAGCCCCGCGAGGGTCTGCGCGGTGGTGCGCAGCTGACCCATGATCGCGGCGGAGGTCATGGAGTGCCCCATGACGTCGCCGACGACGAGCGCCACCCGGTTGCCGGGGAGGGGGATCGCGTCGTACCAGTCGCCGCCGACGCGGGCGGTCTCGGCCGCCGGGAGGTAGCGGCTGGCGAGCCGGACCCCGGTCGGCTGGGGGAGGGAGTCGGGGAGCATCGTGCGCTGGAGCTCGTCCGCGATGTAGACCTCGCGGCCGTAGAGCACGGCCTTGTCCACACCGAGGGCGGTGTGGGTCGCCAGTTGGGCCGCGACCAGGAGGTCGTCGCCCTCGAAGGCGGCCCGGTCCGCCCGGCGTATGAACACCGCCGCGCCGATCACGCGGCGGCGGCCGCGCAGCGGCGCGAGGATCGTGCGGTGCCGGTCGGGGACGTCCTGCTCGTCGCCCAGCAGCTCGGGGAGCGCCGCCCGGGCGGCGGAGGAGTCGCCGAATACGGGCCTGACCCCTCGCAGCACCTCCGCGAGCGGCCCGCCTATCCGTACCTCACAGCGCTCGGCCGCGCCGCCCGCGAGGTCGGGGACGGGCTCGGCGCGGTCCTGCGGCGCGTCCGGGTCCTCCAGGCCGCGCACGTGCTCGGGCAGCTGGTCGGTGCGGCGCAGCCGCAGCACGACGGGCCCGACGGGCCGCTCGTCGCCGACCGGCAGCGGGTCGCGCAGATAGACGAGGATGGCGTCCGCGAAGGTCGGCACGGTCGCCCGGCACAGCCCCAGCACGATCTCGTCCAGGTCGATGCCGCGGGCGATCCGCCGGGTGGCGGCGCCCACGAACCGCAGCCGCTCCCCGCCGGTCGTCCCGGCGTGGCCCTTGCCGGCGCCCCCGTCCGCGCCGCCGGAAGCCGGTCTTTCGGGGCCGTCGCCGACGATGTCGGGCACGGCGGTGCCCCGGTCCGTACCGCCCTGTGCGGCGGCCCCACGGGCCGCCTCCGGGCCGCCGGGGCGGGGGACGGCCGGACGGGGCGCGCCAGGCTCCGGGTGCGCCTCACCGCGCGCCCTGGCGCGTGGGGCCGCGGCCGGTGCGCCGGGCTCGCGCGCCGGGCGCGGCGGGGCCGGCTCGGGGCCGTCGTGGCCGGGGAGCCGGCCGAGCGCGGGGGACTCCGCGCGGCGCGTGCCCTCCGGCTCGTCCGCGACCGCCCGGGCGCGGCCCGGTTCCGGGGCGGGGACAGCGGACTGCCGGACCTGCGCGGTCCGCTGTCTTCCGTGGGAGTTGGGATGCTCCGTCACGTGTGGGGTTCCATCCGTCGGGGCCGTACGCCCAATCGCAGGGGGCGCACCGTGGATCAGGCGCGTCGCAGATTGAGGAAGAGCTGGATCTCGGGTGGTACGTCCGTACTCGCGGGGGCGTACGCCGGCGAGCTCTCCCCGCTGATCTCGAAACCCGTCTCGCGCACGACCTGGCGCAATTCGTCCCGCAGGTAACCGGATACCCGGATCGTGTTGCCCAGGAACGGAATCGCGAAGTCGTCCACGTCCGCTTCCACCATCGAGAGCGCCAGCAGCCCCCCGGGCCTCAGCATTCCGTACAGCATCCGCAGCGCGTGCGGGATTTCGGGACGCGGCAGCATCAGCAGGGCGAAGAAGGCGGCGATGCCGTCGAAGGTGCCGAGTCGGCCGTCGCGCAGCTCGGCCATGTCGCCGAGCAGGAATTCGGCGCCGGGGACGTTGTCGCGGGCGAGCTTGAGCATGCCGGGCGAGAGGTCGACGCCGACGACGTGGTGGCCCGCGTCGGTGAGCTGGCGGGCGGTCGGCAGACCCGTGCCGCAGCCGAGGTCGAGGATCCGGGAGCCGGGCGGCAGCTCGGCCCCCAGCCAGGCACCGGCCTCGAGCTGGCCCTCCTTGTGCGGGAAGGCGTCGTCGTAGCGGACGCCGATGTTGTCGAACGCCTCGGCCTGTCCGCTGCGGTCCAGCCCTAACCGGGCGTAACCGTCGTAGTCCCGCTCGTCGTCACCGCTCACGGCTCCGCCCTTTCTGCGACTGTCGTGTGTGACCAGGTGTCACATGCCGTGCTCTGATCGTGCCGTGCTGCTGTGCAGTATCGCGGAGGCCGATCCTACGGTTGTCCCACGGGGAGACATCAAGCGGTTCACGCGCCGAGCCGCGCCGGGGTGCGGTCCCAGTCGTCCGGGAGCGTCGGCACCGTCCACGCCGGGTCGGGCCGCCAGCCCTCCCAGCCGGCGGCGAACGGCGCGCCCCAGGACTCGATCCGCTCGACCGCCGCGCGCCCGGCCGCCCGCACCCGCTCGGCCTGGGCGGTGGACATCAGACCCGCCCGCTGTGCCTGCGCGAACTCGTCCTCGTCCTTCCATTCCCAACTGCGGTCCGGGTAGACGGCGATGTCCAGGAAATGGTCCTCGGAATCCACTCCGCCGCCCCACCGGGCGAGGGGCTCCTCGAGGTTCACGTACCAGTTCTTGAACTGCCAGCCGGGATCCCAGAAGAGCCAGACCGACCAGGCCTCGCCGGGCCGGGCGAGCTTGAGGACGCCGGTGCCGAACCAGCGGGACGTGGTGGTGGTCCGCGGCTTGGTGTAGCGGGTGGCCAGCGGCTCCCGGTGCACGGGGGTGCCGTCGGCGAGCAGCGGTTTGACGCAGTCGGTGCCGGGGGCCATCCAGACGGCGAGCAGGTCCTCGGTGTCCTGGACGACGGTCACCGGGCGGCAGATGTGGACGCTGTCGGTGGCATTGCCCCGATAGCGCCAGAGGATGTGGTCCCCCGGCGCCCAGGGGGCGCTGCCTGCCGTGCCCGTCGATTCCACCGAGTCCGCTGTCATGCGCAGATCTTAGGTGCCGCGGCCACCGATGCGCCGTGACGTGCGCCGCAAAAGGTCCGGTCCAAGCGTCCGGGTTGACGCCTGGCGCGGGGACATCGTGGCAGGTGGGGGCCAGGGGCGGGGCATCCGCGGCCCGTCCGGTGCCGCGGCGGGCTGTTCCCTCGTCAGCAGTCCGCGATCCGCCCCGCCGCCGTGCGGGGGTAACCTCCGCGCCCCGGCCGGCGCTCCCTCGGTGTCACGAAGGGCGCGTCATGCGCAGCACGTCGAGAGCCTCGTCGAGCTGCTCCAGCGTGAGGAGACCGCGTTCCACGTAGCCGCCGTCCAGCACGGCCTGGCGAACGGTCTTCTGCTCGGCCAGTGACTTCTTGGCCACCTTGGCCGCTTCCTCGTATCCGATGTAGCGGTTCAGGGGGGTGACCACGGAGGGGGAGGACTCGGCGTACGTGCGGGCACGCTCGGCGTTGGCGGTGATGCCGTCGACCGTGCGGTCGGCGAGCAGCCGGGAGGCGTTCGCGAGCAGGCGTACGGACTCCAGGAGGTTCTTCGCCATGACCGGGAGCATCACGTTGAGCTCGAAGTTCCCCGCGGCGCCCGCCGTGGCCACGGTCGCGTCGTTCCCGACCACCTGCGCGGCCACCATCAGGACGGCCTCGGGAACCACCGGATTGACCTTGCCCGGCATGATCGAGGAGCCCGGCTGGAGGTCGGGCAGGTTGATCTCGGCGAGACCGGTGCGCGGACCGGAGGCCATCCAGCGCAGGTCGTTGGCGATTTTGGTGAGGCCGACGGCGATGGTGCGCAGCTGGCCGCTGGTCTCCACCAGACCGTCGCGGGCCCCCTGCGCCTCGAAGTGGTCGCGGGCCTCGGTCAGCGGCAGACCGGTGGTGCGGGCCACTTCGGCGATGACGGCGGCCGAGAAGCCGGGCGGGGTGTTGATGCCGGTGCCGACGGCCGTGCCGCCGAGGGGCAGTTCGGCCAGCCGCGGCAGCGAGGAGCGCAGCCGCTCGACTCCGTAGCGGACCTGGGCGGCGTAACCGCCGAACTCCTGACCAAGCGTCACCGGGGTGGCGTCCATCAGGTGGGTACGGCCGGACTTGACGACCTCCGCGAACTCCGCGGCCTTGCGCTCCAGCGCCGCGGCGAGGTGGTCGAGCGCCGGGACGAGATCGCCGGTGACGGCCGCCGTCGCCGCGATGTGGATGCTGGAGGGGAACACGTCGTTGGACGACTGCGACGCGTTGACGTGGTCGTTGGGGTGCACGTCGCGGCCGAGCCGCTCGGTGGCGAGGGTCGCGAGGACCTCGTTGGTGTTCATGTTGGACGACGTGCCCGAGCCGGTCTGGAAGACGTCGACGGGGAAGTGGTCGTCCCAGCGGCCCTCCGCGACCTCGGCGGCGGCCGCCTCGATGGCCTCCGCGACGTCCTTGTCGACCACGCCCAACTCGGCGTTGACCTTGGCCGCGGCTGCCTTGATCCGGGCCAGCGCCTCGATGTGCGAGCGCTCCAGCCGCTGTCCGCTCAGGGGGAAGTTCTCCACCGCCCGCTGCGTCTGGGCCCGCCATTTGGCGTGTGCGGGGACGCGGACCTCTCCCATGGAGTCGTGCTCGATCCGGTACTGATCACTGTCGGTCATCGTTGCTTACCTCCTGACAAACACAGCGTTTGTCTTGTTCACCGTGTTCCCAAAAGCACTTACCGGCTAGTAAATACCGCGAGTAACAACTGAAACCGGGGAGGCTTCATGACACGCAGACCCACCCTGCGCTGTACCCTCGCCGCCGTCGCCGCGTTCGCCGCGGCGCTCGGCGGGGTGGCCGCGACCGGGCCCACCGCGCAAGCGGACCCGCGCACCACCGCCTCGACCCCCCTCGCGCCCGAGCTCGAGAAGGTCCGCGCCGCCGAGGCCACGAAGCTCTACGGCAGCGCGGCCGAGCGGCCGATGGCAGAGCGCAAGACATCGCTCCTCTCGCTGGGCGACAGCGAGATCTCCGGCGAGGGGGTCGGCACCTACGAGCCCGGCACCAACGGCCCCGACAACTGGTGCCACCGCTCGCCGGACGCCGCCATCCACCGCACGGGGATCCCCGCCGACGTCACGTACAACGTCGCCTGCTCCGGCGCCTACACCGGCAACATCCGGATCGGCGGCAGCAAGCAGTACGCGGACGAGCTGGTCCAGAGCGACAACCTCGCGGTCAAGGCCCGCAACACGCGCGTCAAGATGGTGCTGCTGGTCGCGGGCGCCAACGACGACCTGCAGTTCGGCCCCGTCATCACCGACTGCGTCACCCGCTATCTGACCCTCCAGGGCCCCTGCGAGCCGAAGTACGCCCCCGGCTGGCAGGCCCGCGTCGACGCCCTCGTGCCCAAGGTCGAGCAGACCGTACGGGACCTGCGGACCGTCATGAAGGACGCCGGCTACGCCGACGGCGACTACAAGCTCGTCGTCATGGGCTACCCGAGCCCCATCGGCCCCGACATCGAGGACAACCCGGACTTCCCCGGCAAGCTCCCCGGCGGCTGCGTCGGCCACACCTCCGACTCGGCCTGGGGCCGCAACACCGCCGTGCCCGCCTTCGAGCGCGGCATGCGGCGCGTCGCCAGGAACACCGGCGCGCTCTACCTCGACAACTCCCGCCTCTTCCACGGCCACGAGGTGTGCATGGAGGACACCTGGGCGCGCGGACTCTACGTCGACCTCGCCAATCCCTTCCCGCCCAACGCGAACTCCGTACGGCAGTCCTTCCACCCCAACGCGCGCGGCCACGGTGCCTTCGCGTCCTGCCTCACCCAGCTCTACCGGTCCGGTCACCGGGAGGCGGGCTGCGCGGACCCGGCGAGCACGGGGACGCCCGCGCTGTACCCGGGCGGCTGGGACGACGCATACCGGCCACTGAAGAACGCGGCGACGGGCGCGTGCGTGGACGCCTACGGCGCGGCTTCCGCCAACGGCACACAGGTGGGCGGCTGGCCGTGCGGCGGCAGCCGCAACCAGGAGTGGTGGTACGACGCGGGGCAGAAGTCACTGCACTCCGCGCTGACGCACGACCGGTGCGTGGACGTACCGTCGGCGAAGTACACGGCCGGTACGGCGGTGGTGCTGTGGAACTGCCACGGTGGCGGGAACCAGCAGTTCGTACGGTCCGCCGAGTCGATCCGCCCGGTGGCGGCGCAGGACCTGTGTCTGACGCTGGGGTCGGCCGAGGACGCTCTGCGTCTGCAGAAGTGTGACGGTGCGGCGAACCAGCGCTTCGCGTAGGAGTCCCCACCCCGCCCCTTCCCGTAACCGGGGCTCCGCCCCGGACCCCGGTCCTCAAACGCCGGACGGGCTGACAATCCAGCCCGTCCGGCGTTTGAGGACAAAGGGAGCTGCGGCGAAGCCCCGAAGCCCCGCAGGGTTACGGCTGGCGCACCGGAATCGCCGTGAACGTCGGCGCCGGGGCCGGGTCGACGAAGAAGTCGTTGCCCTTGTCGTCCACGACGATGAACGCCGGGAAGTCCTCGACCTCGATCTTCCAGACCGCCTCCATGCCGAGCTCCTGGTACTCCAGGACCTCGACCTTCTTGATGCAGTCCTGTGCCAGGCGCGCCGCCGGGCCGCCGATCGATCCGAGGTAGAAGCCGCCGTGGGCGTCGCACGCGTCGGTGACCTGCTTGGAGCGGTTGCCCTTGGCGAGCATGACCTTGGAGCCGCCCGCCGCCTGGAACTGGTCGACGTAGCTGTCCATGCGGCCGGCCGTGGTCGGGCCGAAGGAGCCGGACGCGTAGCCCTCGGGGGTCTTGGCCGGGCCCGCGTAGTAGACCGGGTGGTCCTTCAGGTACTGCGGCATCTCCTCGCCCGCGTCCAGCCGCTCCTTGATCTTCGCGTGTGCGATGTCGCGCGCCACGACCAGCGGGCCGGTCAGCGAGAGCCGGGTCTTGACCGGGTGCTTCGTGAGCTCGGCGAGGATCTCGTCCATCGGACGGGTGAGGTCGATCTTGACGACGTCGGCGGAGTCGCCAGCCTCGGTCAGGTGGTCGTCCGTGGTGTCCGGCAGGAAGCGCGCCGGGTCGGTCTCCAGCTGCTCGAGGAAGACGCCCTCGGCGGTGATCTTCGCGACCGCCTGCCGGTCGGCCGAGCAGGAGACGGCGATGGCGACGGGCAGCGAGGCACCGTGGCGCGGCAGCCGGACCACGCGGACGTCGTGGCAGAAGTACTTGCCGCCGAACTGGGCGCCGATGCCGATCTTCTGCGTCAGCTCGAAGACCTTCTCCTCCAGCTCCTTGTCACGGAAGCCGTGACCGGTGGGGGAGCCCTCGGCGGGCAGCTCGTCGAGGTAGTGCGCGGAGGCGTACTTCGCGGTCTTGAGCGCGAACTCCGCGGACGTGCCGCCGACGACGATCGCCAGGTGGTACGGCGGGCACGCGGCGGTGCCCAGCGAGCGGATCTTCTCCTCCAGGAACTTCATCATGGAGGTCTCGTTGAGGACCGCCTTCGTCTCCTGGTAGAGGAAGGACTTGTTGGCCGAGCCGCCGCCCTTGGCCATGAAGAGGAACTTGTACGCGCCGCCGTCGGTCGCGTACAGCTCGATCTGCGCGGGCAGGTTCGAGCCGGTGTTCTTCTCGTCCCACATGGTCAGCGGGGCCATCTGCGAGTACCGCAGGTTGAGCTTGGTGTAGGCGTCGAAGATGCCGTGCGAGAGGGCCTTCTCGTCGCCGCCCTCGGTCAGCACGTTCTGGCCGCGCTTGCCCATGACGATCGCGGTGCCGGTGTCCTGGCACATCGGCAGCACGCCCGCGGCCGCGATGTTCGCGTTCTTCAGCAGGTCGAGCGCGACGAACTTGTCGTTCGGGGACGCCTCGGGGTCGTCGAGGATCCGGCGCAGCTGCGCCAGGTGCGCCGGGCGCAGGTAGTGCGAGATGTCGTGCATCGCCTCGGCGGCCAGCTTCCGCAGCGCCTCCGGCTCGACCTTGAGGAACGTACGGCCGTCGGCCTCGAAGGTGCTCACGCCCTCGGCGGTCACCAGACGGTACGGCGTGTCGTCCTCGCCCAGGGGCAGGAGATCCGTATAGGCGAACTCAGACTGGGCAGACATTGCGGCGATTCCTCACTGGGCAGGCAACGGTGGCTGGCATCCTCGACAGCGCCCTCCAGCCTAGGACGCTCCGCCGGTGACCGGTTGGTGAGGTAAGGCTCACTTCGCGGCGCACCGCGCGGACCCGCCCCCGTACGCCCCTGTCGCGATCTATCGCGTTTGGTTAAGGTGACGGCCGTGGACGAGTCTGCCGAAAAGCCGGTGTCACTGACCAAGGGCGCGGAGCCCGCCCCCGCGCTGCGCGCCTCCGATGCGGACCGGGACCGGACCGCGGACATCCTGCGCGAGGCGCTGGCGGAGGGGCGGCTCACCGCGGAGGAGCACGCCGAGCGGATCGGCGCGGTGTACGAGGCGAAGACCCACGCCGAGCTGGAGCCGCTGGTGCGCGACCTGCCCAAGGGGCCGCGCCCCGCGCCGGCGGGCCCGCTCCCGTACCCGTACCCCGTCGCGTCGGCCGCCGCCGAGAACCTCGTCGCCGTCTTCGGTGGCGCGGCACGCAAGGGCCGCTGGCGGGTCGGGCCGCGGACGAACGCCTTCGCGCTGTTCGGCGAGGTGGAGATCGACCTGTCCGAGGCGCTCTTCACCCAGCGGGAGATCGTGATCAACGCCACCGCCGTCTTCGGCGGCGTCGACATCAAGGTCCCGGAGAACGTCTCGGTGCGCTCCGCCGGCACCGGCGTCTTCGGCGGTTTCGACGTCCGGACCCACGAGGCCGGCGAGCCCGACGCCCCGGTCGTGCTGGTCACGGGCTTCGCTCTCTTCGGCGGGGTGGAGGCCAGGCCCCGGCGCGGCAAGCGGATCAGGAACCTCCTCGCGCGCGGCTGATCACAGGGCCTGATCACAGGGCCTGATCACAGGGCCTGAGCACAGGGCCTGATCACACGGCTGATCGCGCGGCTGATCACACGGCCCGTGAGACCCCCGAGGGCGTCGGCCGACGGGCACCGGCGGGAGCGCTGCGCGGCTTATCGCGTTCCGGTCATGACAACGGTGTGAATAAGAGCGCGCACAGCGGGTAAAGCTTGGTGCATCGTCTCTCGTACGGCTGCGGGTGCGAATGGTCGTGCGCAGTGAGACGGGCAAAGGTGACTCAATCGGCCCAGCAAAGCCGTCGTCAGGAGTAGACCGTGCTGCTACCGCATCAGCCCCGGCAGGAAGCCGCCGTACCGTCTCAGCGGATCGCCGCTCGGGATCAGGCCGGCCCCTGGCATTCGGAGGCGGTGTGCCGCCGGGATGAAGCCGGATTGTTCTTCGCACCATCCAAGGAACCCACGGCCGCGCGCCTGTCACGGGAAGAGGCCGCGAAACGCGTGTGCGCCCGCTGCCCGGTGATGGTCGCCTGCCGGGAGCACGCGCTGCTCCAGCCCGAGCCTTATGGGGTGTGGGGCGGACTGACCGCGGCCGAGCGCAGGGTCGTGCTCGCGAGGCGTCGGCGGCGGGACGCGGAGCTCCAGCGTTCCGCGCGGGTCGCCGCCGCGGGCTGAGCGCGGACACACACGGGCCGGGCCCCGCCGGAATCACGGCGGGGCCCGGCCCGTTGTGCGCGGGGGTCGGCCCGGATCAGCTGGGGCGCTCGAAGTCGACGGTGCTGTACGCGCGCAGCTTCGACAGCCGGTGCGTGGAGTCGATCTGCCGGATCGTGCCGGACTTGGAGCGCATGACCAGCGACTGCGTGGTCGCGGTCTCCGCGCGGTAGCGCACGCCGCGCAGCAGCTCGCCGTCGGTGATGCCGGTGGCGACGAAGAACACGTTCTCGCCGCTGACGAGGTCGTTGGTGTGCAGGACCTTGTCGAGGTCGTGGCCCGCGTCGAGCGCCCGCTGACGCTCCTCGTCGTCCTTGGGCCACAGCTTGGCCTGGATCGTGCCGCCGAGGCACTTGATCGCGCAGGCCGCGATGATGCCCTCGGGCGTGCCGCCGACACCGAGCAGCAGGTCGATGCCGGTGCCCTCGCGGACGGCCATGATCGCGCCGGCCACGTCGCCGTCGGAGATGAACTTGATGCGGGCGCCGGCCTCGCGGATCTCCTTGACGATGCCGTCGTGGCGCGGGCGGTCCAGGACGACGACCGTCACGTCCTCGGGCGAGGAGTGCTTTGCCTTCGCGACGCGACGGATGTTGACCGACACGGGGGCGTTGATGTCGACGTAGTCGGCCGCCTCGGGGCCGGTGACCAGCTTGTCCATGTAGAACACGGCGGACGGGTCGAACATGGAGCCGCGGTCGGCGACGGCCATGACGGAGACGGCGTTGGCCATGCCCTTGGCGGTCAGCGTCGTGCCGTCGACCGGGTCCACGGCGACGTCGCACTCCGCGCCGGTCCCGTCGCCGACCCGCTCGCCGTTGTAGAGCATCGGGGCGTTGTCCTTCTCGCCCTCGCCGATGACGACGACACCGTTCATGGAAACGGTGCCGATCAGGGCCCGCATGGCCTTGACCGCGGCGCCGTCGGCGCCGTTCTTGTCACCGCGGCCCACCCAGCGGCCCGACGCCATGGCGCCCGCCTCGGTGACCCGGACGAGCTCGAGTGCGAGGTTGCGGTCGGGGGCCTCGGGGCTGACCTCGAGCTGGGACGGCAGGTGATGATCGGTCATCGGAACGCACCTTTCTGTACGGCGACGGCCGTGGGACCTCTGTCCCGTAAGGGCCAGGAGGGTGAGGGTGCTGATGACTTTATCGGTTCATTGCGAGAGTGAGCAGAGCGCCCCACGCATGAGCGGCGTCAAGGCGGGCGATGCGGTTGCGAACGATGGCCGGATGACGCGCGCCGCGCATCCGGCATGCCGCCGGCGTCTTGCCCGTCGCCCGCCGCCGCGCGCCCGGCCGGGCACCGCCGTCAAGATCGGCCGGGGCATGGGGGACGATAGGGGGCGTGGCAGGTAGGAACGGTAAGACGCAGACCATCCGGAACATGATGCTGTCGATGGCGGTGGTCATCCCCGTGGCGGTAGTCAGTTATCTCTTCATCCCGCACAACGAGGACCACGACCCCATCAAGACGGTCGGCTACCGCGTGGAGCTGGACCAGGCCCGGCGCGCGGCGCCGTACGCGGTGGCGGCGCCCGAGGGGCTGGCCAAGGACTGGCGCGCGACCTCGGTCTCGTACCGGGCGCGCACCGAGGACGGCACGGTCTGGCACCTGGGCTTCCTCGACCCGCAGCGGCAGTACGTCGCGGTCGAGCAGAGCGACGGCCCGGCGCGCGGATTCATCAACACCGTCAGTCAGCGGGCCGAGAAGACGGGCAGGACGGAGCGGGTGGGGAACGCCACCTGGCAGCGCTACGAGGGCGAGAAGTACAACGCCCTGGTGCGCGAGGAGCGCGGGGTGACCACCGTGGTCACGGGCACCGCCTCGCACGAGCGGCTCATGGAGATGGCCGCCGCGCTCAAGGCCGAGAAGGCCCCGAAGGCCGGGGCACCTGGCTCCGGGCCTTCGAACTGAGCGCGACGGCCATCGGCCCGTCCGCCTGGGGGGTAGGCGGACGGGCGAGGGTCTGCCGTCGGGGGGAGACGGTCAGACGGTCGTGACGACCTGGTCGTAGGCCAGGCGCGGCGAGCGGGGGTGGCTGGCGTCGACGCCCGGCTTGCCGATGTTGATCACCATCAGCGGCGTGTGGTCGTCGTCCAGGAACTCCTTCTGGACGCCGGCGAAGTCGAAGCCGGTCATCGGGCCCGCGGCCAGACCGGCGGCGCGGATGCCCAGGATGAAGTAACCGGCCTGGAGGGCGCCGTTGAGCGCGGCGGAACCCTCACGGGCGGGGCGCTCGGAGAAGAAGAGGTCCTTCGCCTGCGGGAAGTGCGGCATCAGGTGCGGCAGCTCCTCGTGGAACTCGTTGTCCGTGGCGAGGATCGCGACCAGCGGCGCGGTGCGGGTCTTGGGGCGGTTGCCCTCGGCCATGTGCGACACGAGGCGCTCGCGGGCCTCCTCGGAGCGGACCAGCACTACGCGCAGCGGCGTCGAGTTGAAGGCGGTCGGCGCGTACTGGACCAGGTCGTAGATGGCCTGGACCTGCTCGTCGGACACCGGCTCGTCGGTGAAGGTGTTGGCCGTGTGGGCCGCACGGAAGAGCAGGTCCTGGGCGGCGGCGTCGAGTGCGAGAGTCATGAGGACCACTGTACGCGCGGTGTATGAAGTTTCAACTAAAAAGTGGGGATCCGTGACCGGTCTCACATCCCGTCGGTCCGGGCGGTCAGCCCTGCTCGGCGGACTGCTCGCCCTCGGACGCCAGCGCCGCGTCGAGCCGCGCCCGCGCGCCGTCCAGCCAGCGGCGGCACACCTTCGCCAGCGCCTCGCCCCGCTCCCACAGGGCCAGTGATTCCTCCAGCGACGTACCACCGGCCTCCAGGCGGCGGACGACGTCGATCAGCTCGTCCCGCGCCTGCTCGTACCCCAGGGCGTCGTCCCCGGCCCCCTGGACACCCTCGTTCTCGGCCATCGCACCCGTCTTCGCCATGTCCCCCAGCCTATGCGGGCGGTGTGACGGCGGGGGGCGTGGCAATGGCCCGCACCGTGAACTCACCCTCCGCGACCCGGGCCCGCAGCTCCTCCTCCGGCGTCACCTCGCCGGCGGCGCGCACCACCGAGCCGTCCGCGTGCTGGAGCACCGCGTAGCCGCGCCGCAGGGTCGCCGCCGGGGACAGCGCGACCACGCGCGCCCGGGTGTGCGCCAACTCGGAGTCCGCACGGTCCAGCAGATGCCCGAGCGTGCGCCGGCCCCGGTCCGCGAGCGCGGAGATCTGCTGCTCCCGCTCGTCCACCATCCGCTGCGGCCGCTCCATGCACGGCCGCGCCCGCGCCGCCGCGAGGCCGCGCTCCTCGCGGTCCAGGTGCGCCGTCACGCAGCGCAGCGCGCGCTCGCGCAGCTGCCCGACCCGGGCCAGCTCCTCACCCACGTCCGGCACGACCCGCTTCGCCGCGTCGGTGGGCGTGGAGGCGCGCAGATCCGCGACGAGATCGAGCAGCGGCGAGTCCGGCTCATGGCCGATCGCCGACACCAGCGGCGTACGGCACGCGGCCACGGTCCGTACGAGCTGCTCGTCCGAGAACGGCAGCAGGTCCTCCACGCTGCCGCCGCCGCGGGCCACGATGATCACATCCACGTCCGGCGCGGCGTCCAGCTCCTCGATCGCCGCCACGACGCCCGGCACGGCGTGCACGCCCTGCACGGGGACGTTGCGCACCTCGAACCGCACGGCGGGCCAGCGGTGCCGGGCGTTCTCCAGCACATCGCGCTCGGCGGCGGAGGCCCGGCCGCAGACCAGCCCGATGAGCTGCGGCAGGAACGGCAGCGGCCGCTTGCGGTCGGCGGCGAACAGCCCCTCCGCGGCCAGGGACTTCTTCAACTGCTCCAGCCGCGCCAGCAGCTCCCCGACCCCGACCGGCTTGATCTCGGCCGCCCGCAGCGACAGCGAGCCGCGCGGCGCGTACCACTCCGGCTTGGCGTGCACGACGACGCGCGCGCCCTCCGAGACGACGTCGGCGACCTGGTCGAAGACGGCCCGGTAGCAGGTGACGGACAGGGAGATGTCGTGCGAGGGGTCACGCAGCGTCAAGAACACGACCCCCGCGCCGGGCCGCCTCGACAGCTGGGTGATCTGCCCCTCCACCCACACGGCGCCCAGCCGGTCGATCCAGCCGCCGATCAGCCGGGACACCTGACCGACGGGGATCGGGGCCTCGGGGGACGTGTTGAGAGCCATGGGGTCGAGCGTAGACGCCGTGCGGCGTGCTGCGGGAGTCCGGGCCGTGGCCCCCTGCGGCGTCGTTTCCCGCATTCGGCGGTGGTGAGGGTCCGGGCCCTCACGTCGGTCGGCCTGCGGCGCCTGCGCCCCCGGGTGGGGAAGGGTCGGGCGCCCGGGTGGGGAAGGGCCGGGCGCCCGGCACGTCCGACGTCTCATGGAGTCAGTCGCGCCGTAGCGTCTGCGCGCCCAGCACGCCCAGGCCGGCGGCCAGCCAGATCGCGCCGACGACCTGGGCCGTGGCCGCCGCCTCGACGATGACCGCGATCGTCACCACCAGCCCCAGCAGCGGCAGCACCACATGCCGCACAGGGCGGGGCGCCCCGTCCCGCTTGTGGACCGCGAAATAGCCGATCACCGACAGGTGCAGCAGCGCGAACGCGACCAGCGCGCCCACGTCCACCACCGACACCAGCCGGTCCAGCCCGTCGTCCCGCCGGGCGGCCCACACCGCCGCCACCAGCGTCACCGCCGCCGCGGCCAGCAGCGCGAGGCGCGGCACCCCCGACCCGCGGTCCACCTTCGCCAGGAGGTTCGGCAGCCGCCGGTCGCGGGCCATGGCGAACAGCAGCCGGCCGGCCGCCGCCTGGCCCGCCAGCGCGGCGAAGGCCGCGCCGATCGCCTTGCTGACGGCCACCAGGTCGTGCAGCCACGTCCCGGTGGCCGAGTCGACCGTGTCGTAGAAGGCCGAGCCCTGGTTCTCCGGCTTCGCCGCCAGCTCCGCCGGCGACATCGGCGCGAGCAGCGAGGCGAGGTACGTCTGCGCGACGAACAGCACGCCCGCCACCACCAGACACGTCAGCACCGCCCGGGCCACCCGCTCCGAACCACCCGTCGCCTCCTCCGCGAAGGAGGCGATCGCGTCGAAGCCCAGATAGGAGAGCACCGCGACCGACACCGCCCCCAGCACTGCCGTCATGGCGAAACCGCCCTCGCCCACCAGCGGCGACAGCCAGCCCCGCCGCGCCCCGTCCTGGGCCAGCGCGACGACCGCCGCGACCAGGAAGACCAGCAGCACGACGATCTCCATGGCCAGCACCAGGAAGCCGACCAGCGCCGCGGCCCGTACGCCCGACAGGTTCAGCGCGGTCGTCACGACCACGGCGATCGCCGTCCACACCCACTGATGGACGCCCGGCACGAGCGCGTGCATCGCGATCCCGGAGAAGAGATACGCGACCGCCGGGATCAGTAGATAGTCCAGCATCGCCATCCACCCGGCGACGAACCCCGCACTCTCGCCGAGCCCCAGGCGCGCGTACGTGAACACCGACCCCGCCTGCGGGGCGACCCGCACCATCTGCGCGTACGAGAACGCCGTGAAGGCCATCGCGGCCGTCGCCACGAGATAGACCAGCGCGACGGCCCCGTGCGACTTCGCGTCCAGCGTGCCGAAGACGCCGACCGGCGCCATGGGGGCGATGAACAGCAGGCCGTAGACGACGAGGTCCCGGAAGGACAGCGTCCGGCGGAGCGTGCCGTCGTCGGCCGGGGGTGGTGCGGACATGGAGGCCCCCTCGCTGGTGCGGCGGATCGTTCCTCCAGCTTCGGCCACCACGCCGGTCCGGCCGGCCGGGACGCGCCGGTGGGCCGGGCCCGTACGATGGTCGGCATGACTGCTACGCCCGCCCGTAAGGTCCTGCTCGCCGCCCCCCGTGGCTACTGCGCGGGCGTCGACCGCGCCGTGATCGCCGTCGAGAAGGCTCTTGAGCAGTACGGTGCGCCGGTCTATGTGCGCCACGAGATCGTCCACAACAAATACGTGGTCAAGACCCTCGAGAAGAAGGGCGCCATCTTCGTCGAGGAGACGGCCGAGGTGCCCGAGGGCAACATCGTGATCTTCTCGGCGCACGGTGTCGCGCCGGTCGTCCACGACGAGGCCGCCCGCGGCAAGCTGGCCACGATCGACGCCACGTGCCCGCTGGTCACCAAGGTCCACAAGGAAGCCGTCCGCTTCGCCAACGAGGACTACGACATCCTCCTCATCGGCCACGAGGGCCACGAGGAGGTCATCGGCACCAGCGGCGAGGCCCCGGACCACATCCAGCTCGTCGACGGCCCCAAGGACGTCGCCAACGTGGAGGTCCGCGACGAGTCCAAGGTCGTCTGGCTCTCCCAGACCACCCTCTCCGTCGACGAGACGATGGAGACCGTGGACGCGCTGAAGACCAAGTTCCCGCAGCTCATCAGCCCCCCCAGCGACGACATCTGCTACGCCACGCAGAACCGTCAGACCGCGGTCAAGCAGATGGGCGCGGACGCCGACCTCGTGATCGTCGTCGGCTCCAAGAACTCCTCCAACTCGGTCCGTCTCGTCGAGGTCGCCCTCGGCGCCGGCGCCCGCGCCGCCCACCTGGTGGACTTCGCCGACGAGATCGACGAGGCGTGGCTGGAGGGCGTGAGCACGGTCGGTGTGACCTCCGGCGCGTCGGTGCCCGAGATCCTCGTCGAGGGCGTCCTGGAGTGGCTCGCCGAGCGCGGCTACGCCGACGTCGAGGTCATCACGGCCGCCAAGGAGTCCATCACCTTCTCGCTGCCCAAGGAGCTGCGCCGGGACCTGCGGGCCGAGGCCGCGGAGCTGTCGGCGGAGGCGTCCGAGGCGTCCGGGACCGCCTGAGCCGACCGCCCGGGCCGTACGAGGGGTGTCGCGCGGCGGCACCCCTTAGCGTGGTCGTCATGGACGTATTCGGCGTGGACATCGGCGGATCGGGCATCAAGGGCGCACCGGTCGATCTCGCCCGGGGCGAGCTGGCGGAGGAGCGCTTCAAGGTCCTCACCCCCCATCCGGCGACCCCGGACGCGGTGGCGGACTGCGTCCGCGAGGTCGTGGAGCACTTCGGCTGGTCCGGCGGCCCGATCGGGGCGACCTTCCCCGGTGTGGTCGTCGGCGGGACGACGCGCACGGCCGCGAACGTCTCCAAGGCGTGGGTGAACCGGGACGCGGCGGCCCTGCTGGGCGAGCGGCTCGGGGCGCCGGTGACGCTGCTGAACGACGCGGACGCCGCCGGAATCGCCGAAATGCACTACGGAGCGGGCCGCGGCCGCAAGGGCACGGTCATCGTCCTCACCTTCGGCACGGGCATCGGCAGCGCGGTGTTCATCGACGGCAGGCTCGTGCCCAACACGGAGCTGGGCCATCTGGAGCTGAGCGGTCACGACGCGGAGAAGCGCGCCTCGACGCGGGCCAAGGAGGACAAGGACCTGAGCTGGGAGCGCTGGGCCAAGCGGGTCGAGAAGTACCTGCTGCACGTGGAGGGGCTCTTCTCGCCCGAGCTGTTCGTGATCGGCGGCGGCGTCAGCCGCAAGGCGGACAAGTTCCTGCCGCTGGTCAAGGGGGTCAGCGCGGAGATCGTTCCCGCCCGGCTGGAGAACAGCGCGGGGATCGTGGGAGCCGCGATGGCCGCTTCCGCTGCCGGTTCCGCTCCCGCCTTCGCGCTCTGATCAGCGCGATCCTGCGGACGAGGGCGATCAGCGCGGCCAGCAGGGTGCCGGCGTAGAGCCACCCGGCGTTCAGCGACAGCAGGGTGATCAGCCCCATGAGCTGGGACCCGAAGCCGTCCCCGCCACCGCTGATCGGCACCCCGCCGACGGCGTACGCGATGGGCGCGCTGATCGGCGCGGTGATGAGGTCGGCGGGCCGTACCCACAGCGCGCAGGCCACGCTGCCGATGATGAAGAACACGCCGTAGACGGCGGGGGAGCCGTCCAGCAGCGCCGAGTCCGCCGCGCCGATCGCCAGCATCCCCAGCGCGGTGAGCAGCCCGCTGCCGAGCCCCGTCAGCCGGGCCGCGGGCATCCGCTCCAGCGCCTGCCGCAGCGGCGGCAGCCCGGGCCCGGGCCCCGCCCGGTAGACCGTCGCGCGCTCGCCCTGTCCTACGGGGGCAGCGGGGCGCGGCACGGGGGGCGTGCGGCGGACCTTGCGCTGCGGGGTACGTGTGCTGGGTTGCTCCACCCGACCAAAGTAGGTCGAGAAGCGGGAGGAATCCGGCGTTGGACACGCGCTTTGAGCCACCTTGCCCAAGCGTTCGAAGGACTGCCCGTTCGGGGCGGGGTCGTGGCGCGGACCCGTAGACTGGTTGACCGGCCCCGCCCGGGGGCCGGGACCCTTTACACCATTCCCGGACGACGCACGGCAACCGCCGCCCGCGTCGCTACGGGAATCTCGCTACGGGAAGTCGCCACGTGTCGCTCACGATCGGAATCGTCGGCCTGCCGAATGTCGGCAAGTCGACCCTGTTCAACGCCCTGACCAAGAACGACGTACTGGCGGCCAACTACCCGTTCGCCACCATCGAGCCCAACGTCGGCGTCGTCGGTGTCCCCGACCCCCGTCTGCAGAAGCTCGCGGAGATCTTCGGCTCGCAGAAGATCCTCCCCGCCACGGTCGACTTCGTCGACATCGCGGGCATCGTGCGCGGCGCCTCCGAGGGCGAGGGCCTGGGCAACAAGTTCCTCGCGAACATCCGTGAGTCCGACGCGATCTGCCAGGTCATCCGTGCCTTCAAGGACGAGAACGTCGTCCACGTCGACGGCAAGGTCTCGCCCAAGGACGACATCGAGACCATCAACACCGAGCTGATCCTCGCGGACCTCCAGTCGGTGGAGAAGGCCGTCCCGCGCCTGACCAAGGAGTCCCGTCTCCAGAAGGAGAAGGTCGCGGTCCTGGCCGCCGTGGAGGAGGCCAAGGGCATCCTGGAGTCCGGCCAGACGCTCTTCTCGGCGGGCATCACCAAGGGCACCGAGCGCGGCGACCTGCTGCACGAGCTGCACCTGCTGACCACCAAGCCGTTCCTCTACGTCTTCAACGTCGACGAGGACGAGCTGGTCGACGAGGACTTCAAGAACGAGCAGCGCGCCCTGGTCGCCCCGGCCGAGGCGATCTTCCTCAACGCGAAGATCGAGTCCGAGCTGATCGAGCTGGACGACGACGAGGCGCTGGAGCTCCTGCAGTCCATGGGCCAGGAGGAGCCCGGCCTGGCCACCCTCGGCCGCGTCGGCTTCGACACCCTGGGCCTGCAGACCTACCTGACGGCCGGCCCGAAGGAAACCCGCGCCTGGACGATCAAGAAGGGCGCCACGGCCCCCGAGGCGGCCGGTGTCATTCACACCGACTTCCAGAAGGGCTTCATCAAGGCCGAGGTCATCTCCTTCGAGGACCTGGTCGCCACCGGCTCCGTCGCCGACGCCCGCGCGGCCGGCAAGGCCCGCATGGAGGGCAAGGAGTACGTGATGGCCGACGGCGACGTGGTGGAGTTCCGCTTCAACGTGTAGCGATATTCGTACTGTGCGTTAACTAATTAGTCAAACGTGCAGGCCAGGGAGGGTTGGGCTCCGTCGAGTCCGACCCTTTCTGTATTCCTGTGCTGACTTGGTGCTGACTTGGAATCGTGGTGTCAGGCCGACTGGCCCGGTGCCAGCTTGTCCAGATCGAGGCTGATCTCGAACGGCAGGGATCGCTGGAGCGCGTGGCGGAAGATTCCCGCCGGCGCGTACGAGCTGGTCGGCTCGTCGAGCTCGTAGATGTGCACGGCTGGGACGGTGTCCTCGTCCTCGATACACCAGTAGTGCCGGATGCCAGCCTCGGCGTACTTACGAAGCTTGACGGTCCGGTCGCGGTGGGCAGATTCCGGCGAGACGACCTCGACGACGAGCTGGACATCTTCGGGAGCGAACCAGGTGCAGTCAGGGTCGTACGGGGCCGTGGTCACCACGAGGTCCGGTTCCGGGCGGTTTCGGGCATCGAGACGAATGGTCATCTCCCGGCCGACTTTGAAGCCCGCTGGGGCCTGCGCCCTGAGAGCCAACGTGAGGTCGGTGACGATCTCTCCGTGCCACCAGCGCTGGGGCGACATCATGAATACGAGGGCTCCGTCGATCAGCTCGGTGTGGCGCGGCGCTTCCGGGAGGCGGTCCAAGTCCTCCGCGAACCAGCCTTCCGCGCGCGGCGGGCGCATCCAGTCGGGCAGTGCGGTCATGGCTTCACGGTAGCGGCCCGCAGCTCAGGCTGGGGAGCAGACGATCTCAGCCGGATGGTTTCCGGCAACATTCCACGCTGCGACCAGCCACCTGCCTAGCATCCGGTCATGAGCGACTCATCGGTTCAGATCGCCACGGTGGTCATTTCCGTGGCGGCTCTCGTCTTCTCCACGACGGCCGCGTTCTGGTCTCTCGTCTACAACCGGCGTCAGGCGAGGGCGGTTGCCGAGGTCAACGCCCTCACGGAGAGGGCCCAACGCGAGCAGGCGGAACCGTACGTCATCGTCGACATCAGGCCCCGCATCCCTGGTTCGTCATTGCTTGTGCTGGTGATCGAGAACATCGGCCAGACGCTGGCCCGCAACGTGCGCATCTCTGTGAGTCCTCCGCTCCAGACCACTCTGAGTGCCGAGCGGGCCGAGACCCTCAACCGTGCTGTTGGTCGGCGCATCGCGACCCTTCCCCCCAAGCGCCGCATCCCCTTCGTCATGGATGTGGGCCATCAACTCTTCTCCTCGGAACTGCCCAAGGTGTACGAGTTCCAGGTTGACGCGGACGGCCCCTTCGGCCGTGTGGGCACGCTGACCTACACAGTGGATCTTGAGGCTCTGAGGGATAGCGCCCTTGAGACCGACTCGGTGGAGTGGAGTGTGCATCAGGTCGCCAAACACTTTGGGGAGACCGCGAAAGCGCTGGGGCGACAGGCGCGGTCGCTTGAGGAGTTGAGTCAGCAGATTCAGCGGGGTGTTGAACGGCAGGACTCGGAACGCAGGTCGGACGCCGACGTTTCCGACTCGGTGGAACCCGCCCTCCCTGAGATCCCCATGGCGCCGTTGAGTGACGATGGCGATCCGGCGTAACGGTCGGTCGTACTCCCGTGCTGATTCTGTGCTGACTTGAGCCTCGCAGAACCAAGTTTCCGCAGGTGGGAGCGCTGTCATGGGTGTTCCGCTTCAACGTCTGATCGCGAACGCATACGTCGGAAGGGGCCGCGCTCTCGGGAGCGCGGCCCCTTCTCGCGTCGATTCACACGCCCTTGCGCGGCGTGAGCTTGTCGAGATCGAGGCCGATCTCGAAAGGCAGTTCACGCTGTAGGGCGTGGCGGAAGATCCCGGCCGGGGCGTAGGCCCCCGTCGGCTCGTCCAGCTCGTACACGTGGACGACAGGTGCGCCGTCCTCGTCCTCGATGCACCAGTAGTGGGGGATCCCGGCTTGCGCGTATTTGCGCAGCTTGACCGTGCGGTCGCGGTGCGCGGACTCGGGCGAGACCACTTCGACCACGAGCTGCACGTCCTTCGGTGCGAACCATGTGCGGTCAGGGTCGTAAGGGGTTGTGGCCACCAGGAGGTCGGGCTCGGGGCGGTTGCGCTCGTCGAGCCGGATGGTCATCTCCCGGCCGACTTCGAGTCCTTCCGGTGCCTGCTCCATGAGGGCGACGGTGAGCATGGTGACAAGGCGGCTGTGCCATGCCCGCTGCGGCGACAGCATGAAGACGAGGGCTCCGTCGATCAGCTCGGTGTGGCGGGGGGCTTCCGGCAGGCGGTCCAGATCTTCCGCGAGCCATCCCTCGGGACGGGGCGGGATCATCCAGTCGGGCAGGGCGGTCATGTCTCAACCCTAGAGATCCGGCTTGGTTCGGGGCACGAGACGGCCCGGATCGGAACGAACTTCCCTCGCCCGTTGCCTGCCCGTGCTGGTCCTGTGCTGACTTCGTCCGGCCCGGGCCTTCCGCCGCAACGTGTGATCAGGAAGGCGCACCGGCCAGGACTTCCACCTTGCCGGTGTCGAGCGAGTAGTAGGCGCCGACCACGGCAAGGGCGCCCTTTTTCACGAGTGGGGCCAGGTCGTCGTTGGAGCGCAGGTCGGCCGCGGTCAGCTCGACCTGGGCGCGGGCCATGGTCTCGACCGGGTCGGCACCGCCGTCCCGGACCGCCTGCTCGTACGCCGGCTGCAGAGCCTTGACGATCGCCTGCAGGTTGCCGGGCAGCGGCTTGTCGTCCCGGAGGGACTTGTACGCCGCCGCGACGGCGCCGCAACGCTGATGCCCGAGGACGACGATGAGCGGAGTGCCGCTCGTCATGGGCCCGTACTCCACGGACCCCGTGACCACCGGGCCGATCGCCTCGCCGCCCGTGCGCATCACGTAGAGGTCACCCAGCCCGGTGTCGAAGAGGAGCTCGGGCGGCACGCGGGAGTCGATGCACGAGAGGATCGACCCGAAGGGTTTCTGCTCCTGCGCCACGAACTGGCGCCGGTTCGGATCCCGGTCGGGATGCTGAAGGTCTCCGCTCACCCAGCGCTCGTTGCCGTCCATCAGTCTCGCGAACGCCGCGCCGGGCGTGGTCGGCTGTGCTTCCGGCGGAGCGGTGGTCGCCGACGGCGCGGCGCTCGTCGATGAGCACCCCGCGAGCGCGGCCGTGGCGAGCCCGAGTCCGCCGGCGAGGAGAGCTCTGCGATCGGGATGTCCTGCTCTGTCCATCGGTCGATCCCCTGAGGTCCGCGAGTCCACTGAGACGCGTGCGTACGTCAGGCGATTGTTCAGCGCGATGGGGGACGCCGACGGCAGGCGCGAGCGGGCGTGGCCTTCTTTGACACCGACGGCCCACGGAACCGACTCGGACGGCGGCTTGAGCGCCTGGCCCTGGGCATGCCGGCGCGCCGCTCACGTGCCGCGCAGGAGCGTGTCGAGGTCGATACCGATGTCGAAGGGCACGGGGCGCTTCAGGGTGCCTCGGAAGATACCGGCCGGGGCGTACTGTCGGGTCGGCCCGTCGAGCTCGTAGACATGGACGACGGGCGCGCCCTCCACTTCCTCGACGCGCCAGTAGTGCGGGATGCCGGCCTCGGCGTACTTCCGCAGCTTGACCGTGCGGTCACGGTGCGCGGACTCGGGTGAGACGACCTCGACGGCGAGCACGACGTCGGCTGCCGCGTACCACGTCCGGTCCGGGATGAACGGGGCGGAGGGATCCGTCGATCAGTTCGGTGTGGCGGGGCGCGTTCGGGAGTTCGTCCAGGTCCTCCGCGAACCATCCCTCGGGGCGGGGCGGCTGCATCCAGTCGGGCAGGGCGGTGCTGTCCGTGCTGGTTCTCTGCCGACTTGGCCGGACGCCGTGCGCTCGCCGGAGAGCGCAGCAGATACGAGCCTTCGCACATGACGCCGCCGGGCGTCGGGGGCAAGCGGATCGCCGCCTCGGCGGGAACCCGGTTTCGCCTCGCAGGGGGACGCCGACGGGGCGTAGCGTTGAAGAGTACGGGGCATCCGGGCCGGACCCGTGAAGTCCAGCGGTCACAGGCATGAGCGGGTGAGCCGATGACTGACGAGTTGCGCCTCTACCTTCGCGAGGACGGCGCGGACACGGAGTATCTGAACAGCCTGGCCGGATATTTGCGGCAGGAACTCCTTCAGCTCGACGTGGCGGACGTGACCCCGTTGTCCACGGGGGCCGCGCCACAGGGTGCACGGGCCTTCGATGCCGCGGCTGCCGGCGGTCTGTTGGTGAGCCTGGGGCAGTCCGCCGTGATGCTCCAGTCGGTCGTGAGCGCTGTGAGCCAATGGCTGAGTCGCAGCCGGGGCGTCTCGCGGACCGTGCGGGTGGAACTCGGTGACGACGTTCTGGAACTTTCCGACGTGTCGGCTGCCGACCGGGAGAGGCTGGTGGAACTGTTCGTCAGCCGGAACGTCAGCACCGGAGGCTGACCATGGACGGTAAGCGACTTGCCTTGATCGTCGCCAATGACACGTACGAGGATGGGGGCCTGGAACAACTCAGGTCGCCTTCCCAGGACGCCCTCGCCCTGGGCCAGGTACTCGGAGATCCACGAATCGGCGACTTCGACGTACAGGTGGTGCAAAACCAGCCCGCTCACGTCACCGAGGAGAAGATCGAGGGCTTCTTGAGCGAAGGCGGTATCGCCGACCTCCTTCTCCTGCACTTCTCCTGCCACGGACTGAAGAACCAGTCCGGAAAGCTGTACTTCGCCGCCTCCAACACCCGCATGAACAGGCTGGCCGCCTCGGGGATATCCGCCGAGTTCGTGCAGCAGTGCATGGGGGAGAGCCGCTCGCGCAGCGTCGTCCTGTTCCTGGACTGCTGTTACGCGGGCGCTTTTTCCCAGGGCGCCCATGTCCGGGCGGCGGGTGACATGCACGTGCTCGATGCGTTCGACGACCTCGGTGGCGGACGTGGCCGGGCAGTCATCACCGCCACCGACGCGATGGGGTACTCCTTCGAGGGGGGCCGGCTCGAGGATGACGCGGAGCCGGAGCCCTCGGTCTTCACCAGTGCCCTGGTGGAGGCGCTCGAGACGGGTAAGGCAGACCGTGACGAGGACGGCCGCATATCGCTGAACGAGCTCTACGAATACGTCTTCGACCAGGTTCGTGCGCGCAATCCGAGTCAGACCCCGCACCGGAAGTTCGATTTGCAGGGCGATGTGGTCGTCGCCCGCAGCCAACGGCGCCGGGTTCGCCCTGAACCGATCCCGGCCGCCCTGCGGGAGGCACTGACCGACTCCAACATGTTCACCCGTCTCGGGGCGGTCGCGGAGCTGAGAGAACGATTGTGGAGTCAGGATCTCGGCATTGCCGTCGGAGCTCACGAGGCATTGCTGGCTACCGTCCGCACCGACATCCGGACGGTGTCCGAGGCGGCCTCGCGGGCACTGGACGAGGTGACGACAAACCCTGAGACATGGGTCGACTTCGGGACCGTGGCCCAGCACGCGCCCAAGCCGTCCAAGACCGTTCCCGTCGGGGAGCCTCCGATCGCATGCAGTGGCGTGCCGGAGTCGTCGGACAGCTGGTTGCGTGCCACCGAGTCGCCGGACGGGACCGAGATCTCCGTGGATACCTCACGTAGGGGATCGTTCCAGGGCGAAGTCACCTTGAGAGGCCCCACAGGCGAAGCCGTCATCCACGTGGCCGCGGAGGTGACCGACCAGCCAGTGGACGAGCCGGCCCCCGAGCCGGGCACCCCCGAGCCGGCACCTGACCGGCGGTCGCATCGCGGGCCGGACCCCGAGGAGATCCCGCGGCCGGGTCGGCCGTCGGACGCCCGCGCAGCCGCCCCGGCAGCCCCCGCGCAGCCGCCGGCGCACTCGCAGGCCAAGCTGGCCCTGGGGCTGGCTCTGGGGGCGCTCCCGCTCAGCTTGTTCCTCGCGATCGGCGTGATCCCCGCCGTCTTCGCCCTCAAGCAGGCGCGATCCTCCGACGCGGCGATCAACGCCTCGCCCGGCGCATACGGGGGGCGAGGTCTCAACACTGCCGCCAGAGTGATCGCCTGGGTGGCGATCGGCTTGGGTCTGCTGTTCCTTCCGTTCACGATCCAAGAGCTCCTCAGAGGGTCTGTCTAGAAGGTTGCCCCGCCCCGCGGGCTAGAAGGTTGCCCCGCCCCGCGGGCGGTCACGCTCCGTATTCGGGCGTTCCGTGGGGTATGAGGGGATGTGCCCCGGGGCAGTGCTGCGCGCATGTGCGCGCGTCGCCCGATCACGCGCCGCTGAGCTGCAATTCACCACATCTAGTGAATCCTTGGCCTTGAGTTGCGGATCGCAACCATCGGTTGCCAAGCTGTTGCGGACTGTCAACTTGATGGGAGTGGACGTGGCCTTCGGTGACCAGCCCGCATATCTCCGCGTCGCCGGTGATCTTCGCCAGAAGATCGTCGCAGGCGAGTTGCCGCCGCATACCCGACTCCCCTCCCAGGCGCGCATCCGCGAGCAGTACGGCGTCTCGGACACCGTCGCCCTGGAGGCCCGCAAGGTGCTGATGGCCGAGGGGCTGGTCGAGGGCCGGTCAGGGTCGGGGACGTATGTGCGGGAGCAGCCCGTGCCGCGGGCTCTCGTGCGGACGGGGTACCGGTCGGTGGGGGATTCCACGCCGTTCCGGCAGGAGCAGGCCGACGACCGGGTCAAGGGGACCTGGGAATCGCGCAGTGAGCAGGTGGCGGCCGGTGCCGAGGTGGCGCGGCGGCTGCGGATCGAGGTCGGTGACCGGGTGATGCGGACCGACTACCTCTTCCGGGCCGGGGGTGAGCCGGCCATGCTCTCCACCTCCTGGGAGCCGCTGGCCGTCACCGGGCGGACGCCGGTGATGCTGCCCGAGGAGGGGCCGCTGGCCGGCAAGGGGGTGGTCGAGCGGATGGCCGCCATCGATCTGATCGTGGACAACGTCACCGAGGAGGTCAGTGCGCGCCCCGGGCTGGCCGAGGAGGCGCTGGCGCTCGGCGGGGTGCCCGGTCACTGCGTGCTGGTCGTCTCGCGCACGTATCTCGCCGGGGGCTGTCCGGTCGAGACGGCGGACGTGGTCATGCTCGCCGAGCGGCACCGGGTCGCCTACCACCTGCCGGTGAAGTGAAGATGACGTGAAAGTGAAGCGACCGTCTCGGTAGCGATTCGATGGCGGCAGTGGTGAGTTGACGTCCGGAAATGTGCCCTACGTCGGCTTGTGTCAGCAGAAGAGTATGTGCACTTTGATCCACCTTGTCCTGATTCGGCAAGGTGGATCTTTGTGTTGCAAACCTCACATACGCCCAGGTCAGAGCGTTTTTGCGGAACGGACCGCGCCAATTCGCTCGTACGATGGCGCGGTTTGTGTCGTGCCGTGGGGGAGTAGAAAGAAAAGGAGATCCGGGGCTTGAGTACCGAACAGGGTTCCCACTCGAATTACCGCCGGAGCTTGGGCACGGCGGCCCTGACGGCCGTCGGTCTCGGGTCGATCATCGGCTCCGGGTGGCTCTTCGGAGCCGAGCGCGCCGCCGCGCTGGCCGGTCCGGCCGCGATCCTCGCCTGGGTCATCGGCGCCGTCGTGGCGCTGACCATCGCCCTCACCTACACCGAGCTCGGC
Organism: Streptomyces netropsis; assembly: GCF_014203545.1. Lineage (GTDB taxonomy): Bacteria > Actinomycetota > Actinomycetes > Streptomycetales > Streptomycetaceae > Streptomyces > Streptomyces netropsis. The sequence continues at coordinate 542,959 of NZ_JACHJG010000003.1, read as the reverse complement.
TCGATGTTCCCGAAGGCCGGCGGCATGGTGCGGTTCGGCCAGTACTCGCACGGCTCGCTGGCCGGGTACATGGCCGCCTGGGCCAACTGGATCGCCATCGTCTCCGTCATTCCCGGCGAGGCGACCGCGTCCATCCAGTACATGAGCTCGTGGGACTTCGACTGGGCCGAGGGCCTGTTCGACGGCAAGGAGCTCACCGGCACCGGTCTGGCGTGCGCCAGCGTCCTGGTGGTCTTCTACTTCTTCCTGAACTGGTTCGCGATCACGCTGTTCGCCAAGACGAACAACGCGATCACCGTGTTCAAGGTCGTCGTGCCGGTGCTCACGGCGGGCGCGCTGATCTTCGCCCACTTCGACACCAGCAACGTCACCGACCACGGCGGGTTCGCCCCGAACGGCTGGAGCGCCGTCTTCAGCGCCGTCGCCGTCGCGGGCATCGTCTGGGCCTTCAACGGCTTCCAGTCGCCGCTGAACATGGCCGCCGAGGCCCGTAACCCGGGCAAGTCGCTGCCGAAGGCCGTCATCGGCTCCATCCTGATCGCCCTGGTGATCTACATCGCCCTCCAGGTCGCGTTCCTGATGGCCGTCCCGGCCCAGGACCTCACCGCGGCCGGCGGCTGGAACGCGCTGGGCTACAAGTCCCCGCTCGCGGACCTCTCCATCGCCTGGGGCCTGAACTGGCTCGCGATGCTGCTGTACGTGGACGCCTTCATCTCCCCGTCCGGCACCGGCATGATCTACGCGGCCACCACCTCGCGCATGATCAACGGCGTCCAGGAGAACGGCCACCTGCCCAAGGTCTTCGGCAAGGTCGACCCCAAGACCGGTGTGCCGAAGCCGGCCCTGCTGCTCAACCTGGTGATCTCGTTCATCTTCCTGGCCGTCTTCCGCGGCTGGGGCTCGATCGCCGAGATCGTCGGTGTCGCCACGGTCATCTCGTACATCACCGGCCCCGTCGCCGTGATGTCGCTGCGCCGCATCGCGCCCGGCATGAAGCGCCCGGTCAAGCTGAAGGCCATGCCGGTCATCGCGCCCGTCGCGATGATCTTCGGCTCCCTGGTCATGTACTGGGCGCGCTGGCCGCTGACGGGCAAGGTCATCTTCATCATGGCCATCGGTCTGCCGATCTGGGCCTGGTACGAGCTGCGCAAGCCGTGGGCCGAGCTGAAGCCGCACCTCCAGGCCGGCGCCTGGATGGTCACCTACCTGCTGGTCATGGCCTTCGTGTCCTGGGCCGGCGGCACCGAGTTCGGCGGCAAGGGCTACCTCGCCCAGGGCTGGGACATCGTCGTGGTCATCCTGATCGCCCTCGCCTTCTACCTGTGGGGCGTGCGCAGCGCCTGGCGCAACCCCACCCTGGTGCAGGTCGAGAAGGAGATGACGGCCATCGCCGAGGCCGAGGAGCGCGAAGAGGCGGAACTCGCCAAGGCGGCCGAGAAGGAGGCGGCGAAGGCGTAGCCTTCCCGTTGACCGAACGCTGATTTGGCCACCCACGGACGCCCGTGGGTGGCCAAATGCGTACCTCTTCGTGAAAACCCGTATCCGCTGCGTAAAGGTCGGGCGTACGCTCGGGCATATGCGGACTGCGGTTTCTTCGGAAGGCGCCGACGGGCGTACGCCGGTGTGCGACGCCACAGCGGAAGGGCGGGGCGATGAATGAGACTGGACCGGTCCTGCCCTGGCTGGTGATCCGCCAGGACGAGAACGGCAACCGCTATCGCGTCGGCCGCTACGCCACGAAGACCGAGGCCGAGAAGGTGGCCGACCGGCTGGACACCCACGGTCACCCCCAGCTCTACATAGTGGAGCGCGTGGGGCGGGCGGTCTCCTGAGAGCCCGTCGCGCGCGGTCTCCCGGACAGCGCGCGTGGTCCCGCGGCACATAGGCTCCGCCCATGACGACGGTACGTGTGGTGGTGGGTGGAGCGGTCTTCGACCGGGGGCGGCTGCTCGCCGCGCGGCGCAGCGCCCCGCCCGAGCTGGCAGGCCGCTGGGAGCTGCCCGGCGGCAAGCTCGAGCCCGGCGAGAGCGCCCGGCAGGCGCTCGTCCGGGAGCTGCGCGAGGAGCTCGGCGTCGAGGTCGAGCCGCTCGCGCGCATCGACGGTGAGTGGCCGCTGAAGCCGCCGTACGTGCTGCACGTCTGGACGGCCCGGCTGCTGGCCGGGGAGGTCCGCCCGCTCCAGGACCACGACGAGCTGCGCTGGCTCACCCCGGACCGGGTGGACGAGGTCGACTGGCTGGAGGCGGACCGCCCCGCGGTGGCCGCCGCCGCACGGCTGCTCTCCGCTGGAGTGACCGATTCCGATACGCCATCCGTGCCACAGGAGACGGTCCGGGACCACTGAGGAAGATAGTCAGACCCCATATCCGGGTATGTGCTGATTATTCTCCCCTAATCCGGGCATACCGGTGGGGTCGCAGCGGTCTGGGAAGTGGTCGGCGTGAGCGACAGCGCAGGGACCTTGGCATCCACGCCTGGATTCGCCGAATGGAGCTTCCCCGCGGAGCCGGGCGCCGTACGGACCGCCCGCACCCTGGTGCGCGACACGCTTGAGGAGTGGGGGATGGCGGGCGTCACCGATGTGACGGTCCTGCTGGTCAGCGAGCTGGTCACCAATTCCCTGCGGTACGCGAGCGGCCCGATCGGCGTACGGATGTACTCGCACGCGGGCCCGGTCCTCCTCGTCGAGGTCTCCGACCCGGTGCCCGACCCGCCCCGCGAGCGCGTTGCCGAACCCGACGACGAGGGGGGCCGCGGACTGCAACTGGTGGCCCTCGCCTCGCGCCGCTGGGGGACCCGTCGCGGGAATACCGGCAAAACGGTGTGGTTCGAGCTGGGCTTGCCCGGTTAGGAACCCGGGGAGGAGACATAGCGGGTTGAGACCGTGCTGTGATCGTGAAGTCCGTGTTCCGAAGGGCCCCTGTGCTGGATACTCGGCCTTCTGATGCCGGTGCGAGCACATGAGCCGGAGGGGACGGGCACGTGAGCGAAAAGCCAGCGGGTACGGCGGGAACGCCGGGGGGATCGGATGTCGCGGCGATGTGGCAGAACAGTCCGCCCGGATCCCTCTACGACTACATTCGCGTGGCGTCCTTCTCCCTCGGGCCCGACGGGCGGATCGAGCAGTGGAGCGAGCGCGCGGCGGAGCTCTTCGGCATAGAAGCCCGGCAGGCCGTCGGCAAGGACCCCCTCGAGGTGTTCGCCCCCGCCGTCCCGGGTCAACGGTCCGAACCCACCGCCCCCTTCCTGGGCGAAGGCGGCCTCGACGGCCGTGAGTGGACCGGCCTCGTCCCCTACCGGCGCGACGGCCACGAGCAGGGCCTCGCTGAGATCTACGTGATGCCCACCGAGAACGAGCGCGGTGAGCGCGCCGCGCTCTGTGTGGCCGTTGATGTACGGGCCCTGAGGGCGATAGAGACCGACATCGCCGCGTCGGAGGCCGTTTTCGGCCAATCTCCCCTCGGCTTCTTCTTCTTCGGTACGGATTTGACGCTCCTTCGGGTCAACGAGAGCTTTGCCCAGACCTTCGGCCGCCCGGCCGGTTGGCACCGCGGCCGCACTCCGCACGACTTCCTGCCCCGCAACGAGGCCGACCGGCTGACCTCCGCGCTGCGCCAAGTCCTCGACAGCGGCAAGCCGGTGTCGGACATTCAGCTCGTCGGGCCCGTGCCCGGGCGCAGTGAGCGCCGCCGCTGGTCCGTGTCGCTGTACCGGCTGCACAGTGGCAGCGGGCGGCCGATCGGGGTGGCCGCGCTGGCCACGGACGTCACCGGCCGCCGCCGCGCGGAGCGCGAGGCCGCGGGGGTCCGCCGGAACCTGGCGCTGCTCAACGAGGCGGGCGCGCGGATCGGCAACTCCCTTGACCTGGAGGTCACGGCGCGGGAGCTCCTCGACGTCGCCGTCCCGCAGTTCTGCGACCTGGCCTCCGTCGACCTCTACCAAGGCCTGCTCGTCGGCGACGAGGCGCCGCCCGGCCTCGCCGACGGCAGCGGCGAGTTGCGGCGCGTCGCGTACGCCAGCGCGGTGTCCGGGGCGCCGGTCGACGGGACCGACAAGCCCATCCAGGTCGGCGAGGTGCACCGCTACCCCTTCCAGTCGCCGTGCGCCGCGGCGCTGCGGACCGCACACGTCCAGACCGTTCCGCGCCGGGAGAGCGAGGAAGGGCCGGAGCTGGGGGCGGTCGTGCAGTCGACCCTGGCCGTGCCGATGGTCGCCCGGGACACGGTCGTGGGGCTGGTGCAGTTCGCCCGGACGAAGGGCAGCGAGCCGTTCGGCGAGCGCGACACCGCACTGGCCGTGGAGCTGGCGGCGCGCGCCGCGGTCTGCATCGACAACGCCTGGTTGTACCGGCGCGAGCACGAGCGTGCGCTGATCCTCCAGCGCAGCCTGCTGCCGCCCGGCGCCCCGGAGGCGGCGGGGCTGGAGATCGCTGCCCGCTACCTCCCCGGCAACACGGCCACCGAGGTGGGTGGCGACTGGTTCGACGTCATCGAGCTGCCCGGGCACCGCACGGCCCTCGTCGTCGGCGACGTCATGGGACGCGGCCTGCGGGCCGCCGTCGCCATGGGCGAGCTGCGGACGGCCGTACGGACCCTCGCCATGCTCGACCTGGAGCCCGCCGAGGTGCTCTCCGCGCTGGACGAGATCGCCCACGGTCTGGGCACGCCCGGCGGCAAGCAGTCCGCCTCGCGCGGGGTGCGGGGCAGCGTGCGGGCCGCGGACCTCTCCGAGGTGTATCTGGCGACGTGCGTCTACGCCGTGTACGACCCGGTGACCCGGCGGGCCACGGTCGCCAACGCCGGGCACCTGCCGCCGGTGCTGGTCGAGGCGGGCCGGCCAGCCCGGCTGCTGGACGTCCTGCCGGGCATGCCGCTCGGCGTCGGGGGCGAGCCGTTCGAGGAGACCGAGATCGAGCTGCCGGACGGCGCGCTGCTCGCCCTCTACACCGACGGCCTGGTCGAGTCCCGTGACCACCCCCTCGACGAGGGGCTCCAGGCCTTCCGCGACGCCCTCACGGACCCGGCCCGCCCGCTGGAGGAGGTCTGCGACCACGTGCTGAGCGCGCTGGACACCCACCACGGCGAGGACGACATCGCGCTCCTCATGGCGCGGCTGCGCGGGCTGCCCGAGACCCATGTGGGCGACTGGACGCTCCCGCCCGAGGCCCGCTCGGTGGCGCGGGCGCGCGAGATGGCCCGCGACCAGCTGCAGGCATGGGACATGGCGGACCTGGTGGACACCACCGAGCTGCTGGTCAGCGAGCTGGTCACGAACGCCCTGCGGTACGGGGAGGGGGAGATCCGCCTCCGGCTGCTCCTGGACCGCACCCTGGTGTGCGAGGTGTGGGACGGCGGTCTCGTCCAGCCGCGCCGCCGCCGGGCCCGCGACACGGACGAGGGCGGCCGGGGCCTCCAGCTCGTCGGCCTCCTCAGCGCGGCCTGGGGCAGCCGCCGCACCCCGATCGGCAAGACGGTCTGGTTCGAACTCGCCCTGCCGGACGGCGACTCCCCGCCGCCGGACGCGGTGGAGGCACTGCTGAGCCTGTACTGAGGGCGGCGCCCGGCCTCGGTGACGCGCGAGACGGCGCCGGTGCGGGTGCGCCGCCGCGCTACCCCGCCGCCGCGCTACCCCGCCAGCCGTCCCCGGGTGGCCCCGCCGCCGAAGGACGCGGGGAGGAGGCCCGCGAGGATGATGCCGCCGAGGAGGGCGCCGCCCAGGGCGCGGGTGGGGCGGGGGGTCGCCGGGTCGTAGGGGGTGCCGTAGCTGCCGACGTCGTGTTCGGCGAGGGCACGGGCCTGACGGGCCAGGGAGTCCGCCTCCCCCGTCTCGCGCAGGGCGGCGGGCCCGGCCGTCCCCGCCAGTGACTCGGCCAGGGCCAGATGGCGCTCGGCCTCGGCCAGCCGGGTGCGGGCGCGGCTGCCGATCGCGCCCCGGTGGGTGCTGATGAAGTCCCGTGCCGCCGCGACCTCGCCGCGCGTCGCCGGCATCGCCCGCGCGAGCCGCGCCCGTCGGCGCTGCTCGCTGCGGCCCGGCGGCATCCCGGAGACCGCGTCGAGCAGCGCCGCCGACTCCTCGACCCGGCGCAGCAGGACCCCGGGGTCGTAGCGCCCGGTCGCCATCTCCCGTTCCGCCTCGGCCAGCACCTCGGTGGCCCGTGCGGTCCGCCGGTCGAGGTCCGCCGCCCCGCCCGGGGCCGACACGGCCTTGGCGTCGGCCAGGGCGGCGCTGAGCCGAGCGGTCGCCCCGGTGAGTTCGTTGGCACGGCGCAGCACGGCGGTGGCGAGGGTGCGGGCCTGGGACAGGGCGGCCTCGGCCGCCCGCAGGGAGATGGCCGCCCGGTCGGCGTCACGGTCGGCCAGGGCCCCGCGGGCCTCGGCGAGGGCGGCGGTGGCGAAGGCGAGGCGGTCACGGGCCTCGGCGGGGTGGCGGGCGACGGTGTCGATCGCGCTGCCGACGCAGCGGTGGACGAGGACGGCGAGCGCGGCCTCGGCGGCGTCGAGGCGGCGCGGGAGCGCCTTGGCGGCGGCCTCGGCCCGGGCCAGTATCCCGGCGCCGTTGACCCTGATGGCGCGCAGCCGGTCGAAGGCCTCGGACTCGGCGTCGAGGCGCCGGTTGGCGCTGGTGCAGCGGGAGCAGATCTCGTCCAGCGCGTGGCGGCGGAGCTCCTCGTCCTCGTACGGGTTGTCGTCCAGCCACTGCTGCAGCCGGAAGGCGTCGGCCAGCTCACCCCGTGCGTAGGCCACGGCCTCGGCGAACGGCCGGGTCACCGCGACACCCAATTGGGCCCTGGCGAAGAGGAGTTCCTCGGCGCTGGTGCGGACCGCGTCGTCCGTCCCGACGAGGTTCCGCGCGGCCTCCGCGTCCAGCTCGGGGAGGGACGTCAGCGGTTGGGCCATTCGGGCGAGGCCGGGCGGGGTGCTGGTGGCGATGACCGGGGGCCGGCGGGCGGCTCGGCGGCGGCCCGCGCGCCGGGCGCAGAGGTACAGGCCGGCCAGGCAGGCCCCGGCGGCCAGGGCCGTCGGCAGCCACACCCGGCCCTGGCCGGGCACGAGGCCGCCGCCGGGGTCGCTGTTGCCGGGGACGACGACGGGCGTCCGCACCCGCTCTCCGCGCAGGACGGCCCGGTAGCCGTCCGCGGCGCCGATGGCGGCGCCCGCCCAGTCGTGGCCCTTGACTGCGGGGGCGATGGCGGTGTCGGCGACCTCGGAGAGCTGGTCCTGGCGGAAGCCGGAGTCCGTGGCGGCCGAGACGGCATAGCGGCGCACATGGGTACCGACGGCGAGCAGCACGTCGCGCGGGCCGAGGCCGTTGCGGTCGGCGGTGGCGTCCGCCCAGTCGTGGCCGTCGCGGCCGGAGAAGTCGCGCACGTAGGTCACGTACAGCCGCATCCGGTGCTCGGCGTGCAGCCGGTCCAGGGCGGCCTCGACCTGGTGGCGGCGCTGCCCGAGGGCGCCGACGGTGTCGGTGATCCGCCCCGAGGAGTCCAGGTCGAGGGGCGTGTCGGCGCGGGCGGACGCCATCGGCGGGAGCAGCAGGGCGCACAGCGCGAGGAGGGCACCGACGACGGCCCAGCCTGCCGCCCTCGGCCCGTCCCGCCTCGAAAGCTGCGTCACATTTCGGAGCGTATGACCGTATCGTTCGGCCCGCTACCGGGAGGTCCGGGGCCTCCACGGACCGTGGCGGGGTGCTCCGAGCGGGGCGTCCGCCGCCCCGCTCGGAGCACCCTCAGGCCTCGCGTCGGCGGATCTTGTTCCCGAGCCAGACCAGGGGGTCGTACTTGCGGTCCACCGCCCGCTCCTTCAGCGGGATCAGCGCATTGTCGGTGATCTTGATGTGCTCGGGGCAGACCTCCGTGCAGCACTTGGTGATGTTGCAGTAGCCGAGCCCGTGCTCGTCCTGCGCCGTCCGCTTGCGGTCGAGGCCCGCCTCTGCCGCCGCGTCCAGCGGGTGCATGTCCAGCTCGGCGACGCGCATCAGGAAGCGCGGCCCGGCGAAGGCGGTCTTGTTCTCTTCGTGGTCACGCACCACGTGACACGTGTCCTGGCACAGGAAGCACTCGATGCACTTGCGGAACTCCTGTGAGCGGTTCACGTCCTCCTGCCGCATCCGGTACTCGCCCGGCGCCAGCTTCGCCGGCGGGACGAACGCCGGGATCTCACGCGCCTTCGCGTAGTTGAAGGACACGTCCGTGACCAGGTCCCGGACCACGGGGAAGGCCCGCAGCGGGGTGACCGTGATCGTCTCCGTGCGGTCGAAGACCGACATCCGCGTCATGCACAGCAGCCGCGGCCTGCCGTTGATCTCGGCGCTGCAGGAACCGCACTTTCCCGCCTTGCAGTTCCAGCGCACGGCCAGGTCGGGGGCCTGGGTGGCCTGGATGCGGTGGATGATGTCCAGGACGACCTCGCCGTCGTTGACCTCCACCGTGAAGTCGGCCGGGCCGCCGCCGTCCGCGTCGCCCCGCCACACCTTGAAGTGGGCCTCGTACGAGCTCACTCAGGTCAGCTCCTCGTCCGTCAGGTACTTCGCCAACTCGTCCTTCTCGAACAGCCCGAGCAGATCCGCGCGGATGGGCCGGGTCTCCCGGCGCTCCAGCCGGATCCGGCCGAGCGCCGGATCGCCGGCCGCCGGGTCGCCCGGGCTGCCGGACAGCCGGCACACGAGATTGACCCGGCGCCAGCGCCGCTCCATGTCCGGGTAGTCGTCGCGGGTGTGCCCGCCGCGGCTCTCCCGGCGCTCCAGGGCCGCCCGTGCCACGCACTCGCTGACCAGCAGCATGTTCCGCAGATCGATGGCCAGGTGCCAGCCGGGGTTGAACTGCCGGTGCCCCTCGACCCCGGCCCGCCCGGCCCGGTCCCGCAGCTGCGCCAGCTTCTCCAGCGCCTGCCTCATCTCGGCCTCCCGCCGGATGATGCCGACGAGGTCGTTCATCGTCTGCTGGAGCTCCTGGTGCAGGGTGTACGGATTCTCCGGCGGGCGGCCCGGCTCGGTGCCCGGCGGGGAGCCCTCCGCGCTGAACGGGCGCAGCGCCTCGGCCTCCGCGAGGTCGATGTCGGAGCCGGCGGGTGCGGCGCGGTCCGCCCCCGCGTACCCGGTGGCGTACTCCGCCGCGTGCAGTCCCGCGCGGCGGCCGAAGACCAGCAGGTCGGAGAGGGAATTGCCGCCGAGCCGGTTGGAGCCGTGCATACCGCCCGCGACCTCGCCCGCCGCGAACAGCCCCGGGACGCCGACGGCGGCCGTGGTGTCCGGATCGACGTCGACGCCGCCCATCACGTAGTGGCAGGTGGGGCCGACCTCCATGGGCTCGGCCGTGATGTCCACGTCCGCCAGCTCCTTGAACTGGTGGTGCATGGAGGGGAGCTTGCGCTTGATGACCTCGGCGGGCAGCCGGGTCGACACGTCCAGGAACACCCCGCCGTGCGGTGAGCCCCGCCCGGCCTTGACCTCGGAATTGATCGCGCGGGCCACCTCGTCACGGGGCAGCAGCTCGGGCGGCCGGCGGTTGTTCGCCTGGTCCTCGTACCAGCGGTCGCCCTCCTCCTCGGACTGGGCGTACTTCTCCTTGAAGACGTCCGGCACGTAGTCGAACATGAAGCGCTTGCCCTCGCTGTTGCGCAGCACCCCGCCGTCGCCGCGGACCGACTCGGTGACCAGGATCCCCTTCACCGACGGCGGCCAGACCATTCCCGTGGGGTGGAACTGCACGAACTCCATGTTGACCAGCGACGCCCCGGCGAGCAGCGCGAGCGCGTGCCCGTCGCCGGTGTACTCCCAGGAATTGGACGTCACCTTGAAGGACTTGCCGATGCCGCCGGTGGCCAGGACCACCGAGGGCGCCTCGATGACGAAGAAGCGCCCGGACTCCCGCTCGTAGCCGAAGACGCCCGAGACCCGTCCGCCGCCCTCCTCCTTCAGGACCCGGGTGACCGTGCACTCCTGGAAGACCTTCAGCCGCGCCTCGTGGTCGCCGAACTCCCGCTCGTCCTCCTGCTGGAGCGAGACGATCTTCTGCTGGAGGGTGCGGATCAGCTCCAGCCCCGTGCGGTCGCCGACGTGCGCGAGCCGGGGGAACTCATGGCCGCCGAAGTTGCGCTGGGAGATCCGCCCGTCGGGAGTGCGGTCGAAGAGCGCGCCCCAGGTCTCGAGCTCCCAGACCCGGTCGGGGGCCTCCTGGGCGTGCAGCTCCGCCATCCGCCACTGGTTGAGGAACTTCCCGCCGCGCATCGTGTCGCGGAAGTGGACCTGCCAGTTGTCGCCCGCGTTGACGTTGCCCATGCTGGCGGCGATGCCGCCCTCGGCCATCACCGTATGGGCCTTGCCGAACAGCGATTTGCAGATGACGGCCGTCCGCGCGCCCTGCTCGCGGGCCTCGATCGCCGCGCGCAGGCCGGCGCCGCCCGCGCCGACCACGACGACGTCCCAGGACTGCCGGTCGACTTGCGTCATCAGATGTGTCCCTCTCCTAGAAGAAGCGCGGATCGTCGAAGGCGCCCGTGGCGAGCAGATAGACGTAGAAGTCGGCCACCGCCACGCTGATCAGGGAGGCCCAGGCGAGCTGCGCGTGCCGTGCGTTGAGCTTCGAGACCCAGCCCCACAGGCGGTAGCGGACGGGGTGCTTGGAGAAGTGCTTGAGCCGGCCGCCGACGATGTGCCGGCAGGAGTGGCAGGAGAGGGTGTACGCCCAGATCAGTGCGACGTTGACGAGCAGGACCAGGGTGCCCAGACCCATGTGGCCCCATGCGTAGCTCTCGTCACGGAAGCCCAGCACGGTGTCGTAGGTGAGGATCCCCGCGACCAGCACCGCGAAGTAGAAGAAGTAGCGGTGGATGTTCTGGAGGATCAGCGGCAGGCGGGTCTCACCGCTGTACGTCCGGTGCGGCTCGGCGACGGCGCAGGCGGGGGGCGAGGCCCAGAAGCCCCGGTAGTACGCCTTGCGGTAGTAGTAGCAGGTCAGCCGGAAGCCGAGGGGGAAGATCAGGATCAGCAGGGCGGGGGACAGGCCCCACCACGCGCCGAAGATCTCCCAGTTGGGTCCGCCGCGCATCGGCACGCAGTTCTCCGCCAGACAGGGCGAGTAGAACGGCGAGACGTAGGGCGCCGCGTAGTAGTCGGTGTCGGCGAAGGCGCGCCAGGTGGAGTAGACGATGAAGGCGAACAGCCCGGCGGCCGTGCCGGCGGGCGCCAGCCACCAGCGGTCACGGCGCAGATGGCGGTCCGGGATCGCGGCGCGCGAGGGGTGGTGGACGCCGCCGCGCGCTCGGTCACCTGCGGTGACGGCGGGGACCGCGTCGGTTTCGGGCTCGGTACCAGTGGCCAAGGGGGACTCCGGGGAGGAGCGAGGGGTGGTCGGTGCCTTCCGTGTCGCGCTGACCCGCGGCCGTCAGGGCGCGCGCCGGTCGCGGGCCCCGAGGCCCTCGTCGTCCTCGGCGCCCGACCACAGCGAGGCGTCGTACGGGGTGTCGGGGATCGTGACCTTCTCCACGGGCGGTCGATCGACCGGCCGGGTGCCGCGCAGCAGTGCGAAGCTCTCGCGCAGATGGTTCGCGTCGGTGCGTACCCGGCGCATGTCCAGGCTGCTCGCGTCCAGGTCCTTCTCCAGCAGCCCGAGCGAACGGTCGAGATCGTCCAGCGAGCGCTGAACGGCCGTCAAGTCGTCATTCAAGGACATGGATTGCCCTCACTTCCGCGGTCGGCGGTCGGCTGTTGCGGGTGGCGGCGCTGATGCGACTGAGAGTGTCGCGCGTCACAGCCCTCCAGGGGAAGATAGCCGTCGTGATCGCGCCTTCGCGGGAGCCTGCGCCTCCCGACCGTCCTTCGCCGAGCCGTTCGACCAGCCGGGTGGCGTGTTCGCCGACGGCGCCGTGTCGGCCCGGCTTCCCGCGGACCGTCGCCTTCAGTGGTGGGCAGTAGATGCGATCAGCGGCGCATTACGCCGAATGAACGATCCCGGCCCAGTCCGGCGGAGGTATCACCATGGCACCCCTCTCGACCCGCCCCCGGTCCCGTACCCGCCGTTCCGTCGTTCTGCTCGCGAGTGTGCTGCTCCCGTTGCCCGTCCTCGGCGGCTGCGGCGGGGGCGACGGGGACGACGACCGGGCCGCCGTGCCGCGCGACATCGCCCCCCTCCCGCCCGCCGAGACCGCCGGGAAGGGCACGCTGAACTGGGCCGTGGACGCCCTGCCCGGCACCTTGAACGCCTTCCAGGCCGACGCCGACGACGCCACCGAGCGGGTCGCGGGGGCCGTGCTGCCCGCCCTGTTCACCCTGGACGAGCGGGGGCGCCCGCAGCGCGACGCGGACTTCCTGACGTCGGCGGAGGTCGTCCAGCGCGAGCCCCGGCAGGTCGTCGTCTACAAGCTCAACCCCAAGGCGGCGTGGAGCGACGGGCGGGCGCTCGGCGCCCCGGACTTCGAGGCGCAGTGGAAGGCCCTGCGCGGCCAGGACAGCGCGTACTGGACGGCCCGGAACGCCGGCTACGACCGGATCGACCGGGTCGAGCGGGGCGCGGACGCCCACGAGGTCAAGGTCACCTTCGCCAAGCCGTACGCCGACTGGGCCGCGCTCTTCACCCCGCTGTACCCCAAGAGCGTCATGGGCAACGGGAACGCCTTCAACGACGGCGCCCGCAACGATCTGAAGATCGTCGCGGGACCCTTCAAGGTGGGCGCGCGGGACAACAAGGAGGGCACGCTCACCCTCGAACGGAACCCGAAGTGGTGGGGGGACCGGGCACGGCTGGACAAACTCGTCCTGCGGGCCGTGCCGCGCGGGGAGCGGGGGGACGCGCTGGCCAAGGGCCTGCTCGACCTGGCCGACATCACCCCGACGGACGCCGCCCGGATCGACCTGGCCAACAAACCGCCAAAAAAGGACACGGCCGCGTCCAAGGGCAAGCCCGCCCTGGACGACCAGCCCCGGGACGCCGCGACCGCCGGGCTACGGAAGGTGACCGTCCGCAAGTCCCTGGAACCCGCCTACACCCAGCTCGCGCTCAACGGCTCCACCGGCCCGCTCGCCGACGAGCGGGTGCGCAAGGCGGTCGCCCGGGCCATCGACCGCAAGACGCTGGCCGAGTCCGTGCTGACCCCCCTGGGGCTGCCCGCCGACCCGCTCGGCAGCCATGTGCTGCTGGCCGGCCAGGACGGCTACCAGGACAACAGCGGCGCCATCGGCGGCAAGGACCCCCAGGCGGCCCGGTCGCTGCTGGCCGACGCGGGCTGGCGGGAGAAGGGGGCGGGGCGCGGCACGAAGGCGTCCGGCAAGCCGGCCGACGCGGCGGGGAAGGACGGGGCCGACAAGAAGGAGGACCCGAAGAGCGACCGGGACGGCGGCAAGGCGGCGCCCGCCGCCCCGCCCCGGATCAAGGACGGCAAGAAGCTCACCCTGCGCTTCGTCGTGCCGGACGGTGCCGGGACCGAGCCGCTGCGGGGAGTCGCCGACAGGATCGCCCGGCAGCTGGCCGCGATCGGCGTCGGCACGAAGATCATGAAGGTCGACGGCGGCAGCTACTTCAAGGACCACATCGCGGCCGGCGACTACGACATGGCCCTCTATTCCTGGCCCGCCACCGCCTTCCCCGCCACCGACGCCCGCCCGGTCTTCGCCAAGCCGCAGCCCGCAGCCGACGGCTCGCTGCTGGTGGAGCAGAACTACACCCGGGTCGGTACGGACCAGATCGACCAGCTCTTCGACCAGGCCTCCACCGAGCTGGACGCCGACGCCTCCCGTGATCTGATCGCCCGCGCGGACGCCCGGATCTGGGCGGCGGCCGGGTCGATCCCCCTTTATCAGCGCCCCGAGCTGACGGGGGTCCGCAAGACAGTGGTCAACGCGGGCGCCTTCGGCCTCGCCACTCCCCGTTACCAGGACCTCGGTTTCCGGGGACAAGCGGCTGGGTAGATACCTTCTTTCCCCGAGTAACCCCAGGTCAGAGGTGCTGCGAGCGGGCTGGGGAGGCCGTACTCGGCTCGGCCCCGTACCATGGAGAGTGGCCGTGGCGTGTTTTGCCCGGCGGGCGCGCGTACCGGACCGTACGCGACGCCATCCTCAACCCGGGAGAAGCGCCGCAAGTATGCCCACCCGCCACGACATTCGTAACGTCGCCATCGTCGCCCACGTCGACCACGGCAAGACGACCATCGTCGACGCCATGCTCAAGCAGGCCGGCGCCTTCGCCGCGCACGCCGCCGAGTCCCTCGACGACCGCATGATGGACAGCAACGACCTGGAGCGTGAGAAGGGCATCACGATCCTGGCCAAGAACACGGCGGTCAAGTACCACCCGAAGGACGGTGGCGACCCGATCACGATCAACATCATCGACACCCCCGGTCACGCCGACTTCGGTGGCGAGGTCGAGCGTGGTCTGTCGATGGTGGACGCGGTCGTGCTGCTGGTCGACGCCTCCGAGGGCCCGCTGCCGCAGACCCGCTTCGTGCTGCGCAAGGCGCTCGCCAAGCGGCTGCCCGTCATCCTGTGCATCAACAAGACGGACCGTCCGGACTCCCGCATCGACGAGGTCGTCAACGAGACGTACGACCTCTTCCTCGACCTGGACGCCGACGAGGACCAGATCGAGTTCCCGATCGTCTACGCCTGCGGCCGTGACGGCATCGCCTCGCTGACCAAGCCGGAGGACGGCACCGTCCCCGCCGACAGCGAGAACCTGGAGCCGTTCTTCTCCACCATCCTGGAGCACGTCCCGGCCCCGACGTTCGAGGACGACGCGCCGCTCCAGGCCCACGTCACCAACCTCGACGCCGACAACTTCCTCGGCCGCATCGCGCTGCTCCGCGTCGAGCAGGGCGAGCTGCGCAAGGGCCAGACCGTCGCGTGGATCAAGCGTGACGGCACGGTCTCCAACGTCCGCATCACCGAGCTGATGATGACCGAGGCCCTCACCCGCAAGCCCGCCGAGGTGGCCGGCCCGGGTGACATCTGCGCCGTCGCCGGTATCCCCGACATCATGATCGGCGAGACCCTGGCCGACCCGGAGAACCCGATCGCGCTGCCGCTGATCACGGTCGACGAGCCCGCGATCTCCATGACCATCGGCACCAACACCTCGCCGCTGGTCGGCCGCGGTGGCACGGGCAAGGGCGCGGACGCCAAGTCCGCGGTCAAGGACCGCAAGGTCACCGCCCGCCAGGTCAAGGACCGTCTGGACCGCGAGCTGATCGGTAACGTCTCGCTGCGCGTCCTGGACACCGAGCGCCCCGACGCCTGGGAGGTGCAGGGCCGCGGTGAGCTGGCGCTGGCCATCCTGGTCGAGCAGATGCGCCGCGAGGGCTTCGAGATGACCATCGGCAAGCCGCAGGTCGTCACCAAGCAGGTCGACGGCAAGACCTACGAGCCGGTCGAGCGCCTCACGGTCGACGTCCCCGAGGAGCACATGGGCGCGGTCACGCAGCTCATGGGCACCCGTAAGGGCCGTATGGACAACATGTCCAACCACGGCTCCGGCTGGGTCCGCATGGAGTTCGTCGTCCCGTCCCGTGGCCTCATCGGCTTCCGTACGGAGTTCCTGACGAACACCCGCGGTACCGGTATCGCCCACTCCATCCACGAGGGCCACGAGCCGTGGTTCGGCGAGCTCAAGACCCGTAACAACGGCTCCCTGGTCGCCGACCGCGCCGGTGCCGTCACCGCCTTCGCGATGACGAACCTCCAGGAGCGCGGCGTGCTCTTCACCGACCCGGGCACCGAGGTGTACGAGGGCATGATCGTCGGCGAGAACTCGCGCGCCGACGACATGGACGTCAACATCACCAAGGAGAAGAAGCTCACCAACATGCGCTCCTCCTCCGCCGACTCCTTCGAGGCGATCGTCCCGCCGCGCAAGCTGTCGCTGGAGCAGTCCCTGGAGTTCTGCCGCGACGACGAGTGCGTCGAGGTGACCCCGGAGGCCGTCCGCATCCGCAAGGTCGTCCTGGACCAGAAGGAGCGCGGCCGCACGGCTTCCCGCGCGAAGCGCTGACGCTCTGTGAACCACGCCCGGTCCGCCGGGTGACCTGAGGCCCGGGGCCCCGCTACTCGTAGCGGTGGTCCCGGGCCTCTGGCATGCTCGGGGGCCGGATGGCAACGGATTATCCGTCAGGTTTACCCCGCCGGACGTCCGGTGAGCGGACGGGAAAATCCGTAACTCGTGTTAACAGTCCGTTTCGCGTGTGTCTGTCTGTGATCGCTTTGTCCGGATTTAAAGCCTCCGGGGGTGATCGATGTGACCAAAGCGAGACCCTTTAAGTGTGGTTTACAAGGCGGTCCTACTTAATAGTTGGGTTCACTGAGCTCGGGTCAACGGGTCACGCGCTGTGGGGAGCGCCGACTCACGAGCACACTCGGGGTGCCGGTTCCGTCTCCGCTGTCAGGGGTGTCAGCGTGGGGCCGGTGCCTCTCTTGTAGTGATAAGTGGACTCCTGAGGAGGCATTCCCATGCGCGGTGCCAAGAGCGCCAAGTGGGTCACGGGCGCGATAGTCGTGGCCATGGCTGCGACCGCCTGCGGCGGCGACAAGAGCGACAGCGGAAGCGGTCTGACCGACGGCAAGGTCGACCCCAACGGCACGCTGGTCGTTCAGACCAGTGAGCCGCAGAACCCGCTGCAGCCCGCCAACGCCAAGGAGAGCCAGGGCCACCGCGTCCTGAAGTCTCTCTGGTCAGGCCTGGTGACCTACGAACCCGGCACCGGCAAGATCAAGAACATCAACGCCGAGTCCGTCACCTCCTCGGACGCCCAGCACTGGACCGTCAAGCTCAAGCCGGGCTGGAAGTTCCACAACGGTGAGCCCGTGACCGCCAAGTCCTACGTGGACTCCTGGAACTGGTCGGCCAACACCAAGAACAACCAGATCAACTCGCAGTGGTTCGCGGACATCGAGGGCTACGACGACGTCCACCCGGCCAAGGGCGAGGGCGACCCCAAGTCCGACAAGATGTCGGGCCTCAAGGTCGTCAGCGACACCGAGTTCACCATCGCGCTCAAGTCGAAGGTCTCGTACTTCAACTACAAGCTCGGTTACGCGGTCTGGTACCCGCTGCCCGACGCGTTCTTCAAGGACCCGAAGGCGTACGGCCAGAAGCCCGTCGGCAACGGCCCGTACAAGTTCGAGTCCTGGGACCACAACGACAAGATCGTCGTGAAGCGCTTCGACGGCTACCAGGGCCCGGACAAGGCGAAGAACGGCGGCATCACCTTCAAGAACTACACGACCGCCGACGCCGCCTACAACGACCTGCGGTCGAACAACCTCGACTGGATCGAGCAGATCCCCGACACCTCGCTGACGAACTACAAGAGCGACCTCGGCGACCGGGCGATCACCAACGAGTACTCGGCGATCCAGGACGTCGCGTTCGCCTTCTACACCGACCAGTGGAAGAGCATCAACCCGAAGGTCCTCACCGGCCTGTCGATGGCGATCGACCGCGACACGATCACCAAGACCACGCTGCACGGCTCCCGCGTCCCGGCGACCAGCTTCGTCGCCAAGGGCGTGATCGGCTACCAGGCCAACTCCTGTGGCGAGGCCTGCACGTTCAACGCCGAGAAGGCCAAGCAGTACATCAAGGACGGCGGCGGCGTCCCCGGCAACAAGATCTCCATCCAGTACAACGCCGACCAGCCGCACAAGACCTGGGTCGACGCGGTGTGCAACAGCATCCGCAAGTCCACCGGTATCGAGTGCGTCGGCGACTCCAAGCCGAACTTCAAGGCCGACCTCGACCAGCGTGAGAAGAAGCAGGTCAAGTCGATGTACCGGTCCGGCTGGGTGCTGGACTACCCGGTCAACGCCAACTTCCTGCGTGACCTCTACGGCTCCAAGGCCGACGGCAACCAGGGTGGTTACGAGAACAAGGAGTTCGACGAGCTGGCCGCCAAGGCCGACCAGGCGAACACCCTCGACGAGACCGTGAAGCTCTACCAGGAGGCTGAGAAGACCCTGGCCAAGAAGCTCCCGGTCATCCCGCTCTGGTACTACGCGACCAACGCCGGTCAGTCCACGAAGGTCTACGGCAAGATGCCGTACGGCCAGGACGGTGACCCCATCCTCACCGACGTTCAGGTGAAGCAGAAGTAACCCAGGGACAACCGTTGAGGCCGGTGCCGCCGCATACGTCGGCGGCACCGGCGCACCCGCGAGCGTTAGCGCCATCCTCCTCCACCCGCAGGGGCACATGCGTCCGACGCCGCGGATGCGACTGACATGGAGGCGACATGGGGCGCTACGTCGCGAGGCGACTGCTCCAGATGATCCCGGTGTTCATCGGGACCACTCTGCTGATCTTTCTCATGGTGCATGTGCTGCCCGGCGACCCGATCAAGGCGCTGTGGGGCGACAAGGCGGCGGACCCCGCCCAGGTCGCGGTGCTGCGCCATAAGTTCGGGCTCGACCTGCCCTTGTGGCAGCAATACACCAATTACATGGCCGACCTCTTCCAGGGGAAGTTCGGCGAGACCTTCGGCGGCCGTCAGGTCTCCGACCTCATGGCCGAGTCCTTCCCGGTCACCATCCGGCTGGCGCTCGTCGCGTTCGTCATCGAGGTGGTCCTCGGCATCACCCTCGGCGTCTTCGCCGGGCTCAAGGCCGGCAAGGCCGTCGACACCGCCGTGCTGATCTTCACCCTGCTGGTGATCTCGGTTCCGGTCTTCGTTCTCGGCTACATCTTCCAGACGGTCTTCGCGACCGAACTCGGGTGGGTGACACCTAGCGTCCAGGACTCCGAGGACTTCACCCAGTTGATCCTTCCGGGTGCCGTGCTGGGCTCACTGTCGCTCGCCTATGTGGCGCGGCTGACCCGCACCACCATCAGCGAGAACGTCCGCTCCGACTACATGCGCACCGCGCTCGCCAAGGGCCTGCCCCGGCGGCGCATCGTGGGTGTGCACCTGCTGCGCAACTCGCTGATCCCCGTCGTCACCTTCCTCGGTACGGACATCGGCGCCCTGATGGGCGGCGCGATCGTCACCGAGGGCATCTTCAACGTGCAGGGCATCGGCCAGCAGCTGTACCGGGCGGTCAGCCAGGGCGAGGGCACGACCACCGTCGGGATCGTCACCGTCCTGGTCATCGTCTTCCTGTTCACCAGCCTGATCGTCGACCTGCTCTACGCGGTCCTGGACCCGAGGATCCGGTATGCCTGACGTGACCAAGACCCCGGCCGCCTCCGACACCGTCCTCACCTCGGACGAGACGGTCGCGGCGAACGTGCCCGCGGTGCCCGCCACCGGCAAGCCGCGCAGCCTGTGGAGCGACGCCTGGCAGCAGCTGCGCCGCAATCCCCTCTTCGTCATCTCCGCGTTGCTGATCGTGCTGCTGCTGGTGATGGCGATCGTCCCCACGCTCTTCACCAGCGTGGACCCGCGCAGCGGCGATCTGACGAACCACTTCATGTCCAAGCCGGAGTGGGGCCACGTCTTCTCGCCCGAGTGGTTCGGCTACGACAAGCAGGGCCGCAGCATCTACGCGCGTGTCATCTACGGCGCCCGCGCCTCGATCAGCGTCGGCGTGCTCGTCACCCTCGCGGTCACGATCCTCGGCGGACTGATCGGCATGCTCGCCGGCTACTACGGCGGCTGGATCGACTCGGTGCTGTCCCGCTTCACCGACATCTTCTTCGGCATCCCCTTCTTCCTCGGTGCCATGGTCATCCTGACCTCGTTCACCGACCGGGAGCTGTGGGTGGTGGCCGGGTCCATGGCGTTCCTCGGCTGGACGCAGATCGCCCGCGTCATGCGCGGTTCGGTGATCACCACCAAGCAGTCCGACTATGTGACGGCCGCTCGCGCGCTCGGCGCGGGCACCGGGCGGATCCTGTTCCGGCACATCCTGCCGAACGCGATCGCCCCCGTCATCGTCGTCGCCACGATCGCCCTGGGCGGCTACATCGCCGCCGAGGCCACGCTGTCGTACCTGGGTCTCGGCCTCGCCGACCCGACGATCTCGTGGGGCATCGACATCTCGGACGCCAAGGACGCACTGCGGGACGCCCCGCACGTCATGTTCTTCCCCGCCGGCATGCTCTGCCTCACGGTGCTCGCGTTCATCATGCTCGGCGACGCGGTGCGCGACGCCCTCGACCCCAAGCTGCGCTGAGGGAGGCGTAACCGTGACCACTCTTGAGAAGACCGCGAACGTCCCCGAACCCCGTTCGGCCGACGACGCGAGCACCCCGCTGCTCGAAGTCCGCGACCTGCACGTGGAGTTCCACACCCGCGAGGGTGTCGCCAAGGCCGTCAACGGTGTGAACTACACCGTCGACGCCGGCGAGACCCTGGCCGTGCTCGGCGAGTCCGGCTCGGGCAAGTCCGTGACCGCGCAGGCGATCATGGGCATCCTCGACATGCCGCCCGGCAAGATCCCGCAGGGCCAGATCCTCTACCGCGGCCAGGACATGCTGACCATGTCGGGCGAGGAGCGGCGGCAGATCCGCGGCCGGAAGATCGCCATGATCTTCCAGGACGCGCTGTCCTCGCTCAACCCCGTCCTCAGCGTCGGCTACCAGCTCGGCGAGATGTACCGGGTGCACCAGGGCCTGTCCAAGAAGGACGCCAAGGCCAAGGCCATCGAGCTGATGGACCGCGTGCGCATCCCGGCCGCCAAGGAGCGGGTGGGCGACTACCCGCACCAGTTCTCGGGCGGCATGCGCCAGCGCATCATGATCGCGATGGCGCTGGCCCTGGAGCCCGACCTGATCATCGCGGACGAGCCGACGACGGCCCTGGACGTGACGGTGCAGGCCCAGGTCATGGATCTGCTCGCGGAACTCCAGCGCGAGTTCAACATGGGCCTGATCCTCATCACCCACGACCTCGGTGTCGTCGCGGACGTCGCCGACAAGATCGCGGTGATGTACGCCGGCCGGATCGTCGAGACCGCGCCGGTCCACGAGCTGTACAAGCGCCCCGCGCACCCGTACACCCGTGGCCTGCTGGACTCGATCCCGCGCCTGGACCAGAAGGGCCAGGAGCTCTTCGCGATCAAGGGCCTGCCGCCCAACCTGACGCGGATCCCCTCGGGTTGTGCCTTCAACCCGCGCTGCGTCAAGGCGCAGGACGTCTGCCGCACCGACGTCCCGCAGCTGCACCAGGTCACGGAGCCGGACGGTGCGGCGTTGCCGGGCCGTGGCAGCGCGTGCCACTTCTGGAAGGAGACGATCCATGGCTGAGTCCACCAGCGAGTCCGGCAAGAAGTCCGGCAAGAAGGACGAGGCCGTGGCCGCCGCGACGCCGAACGTCACCGAGGTGGTGCACACCGACGCCAGCACCACCGCCGAGGTCGAGGCCGTCCTCGACGCCCCGGTCGAGCGCGGCGAGCCGATCCTCCAGGTCCGAAACCTCGTCAAGCACTTCCCGCTGACGCAGGGCATCCTCTTCCGCCGGCAGGTCGGCGCGGTCAAGGCGGTCGACGGGATCTCCTTCGACCTCTACCAGGGCGAGACCCTCGGCATCGTCGGCGAGTCCGGCTGTGGCAAGTCCACGGTCGCCAAGCTGCTGATGACGCTGGAGACCGCCACGTCGGGCGAGGTCTTCTACAAGGGCCAGGACATCACCAAGCTGTCCGGGCGCGCCCTGAAGGCCGTGCGTCGCAACATCCAGATGGTCTTCCAGGACCCGTACACCTCGCTCAACCCCCGTATGACGGTCGGCGACATCATCGGGGAGCCCTACGAGATCCACCCCGAGGTGGCACCGAAGGGCGACCGGCGTCGCAAGGTCCAAGAGCTCCTGGACGTCGTCGGCCTGAACCCGGAGTACATCAACCGGTATCCGCACCAGTTCTCCGGCGGTCAGCGGCAGCGCATCGGCATCGCACGCGGCCTGGCGCTCAACCCGGAGATCATCATCTGCGACGAGCCCGTCTCGGCGCTGGACGTGTCGGTGCAGGCGCAGGTCATCAACCTGATGGGGAAGCTCCAGGACGAGTTCAACCTCTCCTACCTCTTCATCGCGCACGACCTGTCCATCGTGCGGCACATCTCCGACCGGGTCGGCGTGATGTACCTCGGCAAGATGGCCGAGATCGGCACGGACACGGAGATCTACGAGCACCCGACGCACCCCTACACCCAGGCGCTGCTGTCGGCCGTCCCGGTCCCCGACCCCGACGCCCGCGAGCGCCGGGAGCGGATCATCCTGACCGGCGACGTGCCCTCCCCGGCGAACCCGCCGTCCGGCTGCCGCTTCCGCACCCGCTGCTGGAAGGCCGAGGACCGCTGCGCGGAGGAGGTCCCGTTGCTGGCGATCCCCGAGGTCTTCGCGGGCAAGAAGACCCCGGCGGCGCACGAGTCCGCGTGCCACTTCGCGGAGGAGAAGGACGTGGTGGGCGTGGCGTAGCCGCCTCGCGCTCGGCGTATTGGTGGGGGCTCTCCCGGATTCCGGGGGAGCCCCCGCTTTCCGTTTCCCGGACGGCGCGTTCCGGACTCACGGGGATAAATTCTCCTTCGTGGTGAATGCAAGAGGTGTCCCGTATTTCGAGACGGAACATTGACGCCCAATAGCCGGACGAAAGGTTTCGGCCACCTCGCCGATATCTGTCTTGTTTTGAATTCAAGCATGATCTTGACGGCTTCGAGTGCAACGCACATGCTTTGTCGAGTACTTGTCATGGCCAACGGGATGGATTCCACAGGAATGGTCAGCACAGCGCAGTCCGTCGAAGCAACGGCATCCCAGCCGTCCTACTCCGACGGCGTCGAAGAAATATGCGAAGGCGTTTCGAGTAAGAGCTACCTCTACTTACCGGGTGAAAGCGTCGGCGAGCTGCTGCGCCGCCGCGACGCGAATGCCCTGCAGGACTGGGACTCTTTCCAGGGCAGCTGGGACAATATGCCGCTGGACGGCTACATGGCCGACGGCGGTCGCTACCGCAGGCGGCGCCACGCCACGCTGAGCGCGCCCCGCGCCGACAACCGCTTCCAGATCGAGGCGCACCAGCCGCACTACCAGACCGTCGACTACAACAACCTCAACGGTGGCATCGCGCGCCACTACGAGCCGTTCGAGGACTCGGCGCTGCACGGCTCCACCATGAGCAGCCTGCTCACCCTGGGCTGCGACCTCTTCGGCCGACTGGCGCCGTACTCCGCCTGGCACATCGAGGCCCACCAGTTCCGCATCGAGGTCACGGGAGGCGAGGCCGGCCGGGAGATCGCCAAGCCGACCCCCGAGGGCATCCACCGGGACGGTGTGACCTTCGTGATGATGCTGATGGCGAAGCGCTCCAACACCGTCAACGGCGAAAGCACCATCTACAACCTCGAAAAGAACCCGCTCGAGAAGTTCACGTTGGCCGATCCGCTCGACATGGCGATCGTCAACGACGAGCGCGTCTTCCACGGCGTCAGCCCCATCGAGCAGTTGGACAGCGGTCAGCCCGCCGTCCGGGACGTCCTGGTGATCACCTACCGTCACAAGCCCTGAGCCGACGGCGGGGCCGCCCTCGTGGGGCGGCCCCGCCCGTTGCCGTTCACCCCCGAGCCGCCCGCTCCGACCCGCCGGAATCAGGAACCATGGCCGAACTTCTCGCCGTCGCCCTCATCACCGTCCTGGCTGTCATCAGCCCCGGCGCGGACTTCGCGATGACCGTCCGCAACAGCTATCTGTACGGACGCACCCCAGGACTTTTCTCCGCCGTGGGAATCTCGCTCGGCGTGCTGGTGCACGTGACCTACACCATTCTGGGCGTAGGGCTGCTGATCGCGCACACCCCTTCGGTCTTCACGGTCATCAAGCTGGTCGGTGCCGGATATCTCGTCTACATCGGCATCAAGACGTTCGTGAATCGCACACAGTTGGACGTCGACCTTTCCGACGGCCCCGTGATCACCAGCGCCCAGGCGCTCCGGACGGGCTTTCTGACGAATGCGCTCAACCCGAAGACCACCCTTTTCGTGCTCAGCACCTTCACCCAGGTCATTCACCAGGACACGCCCGTATGGCGTCAGATCGGCTACGGGCTGTTCATGTCCTTCGCCCACCTGGTCTGGTTCGGCATGGCGGCGCTCTTCTTCTCGAACGACCGGTTGCGCACGAAGATGCTGCGCAGGCAGGTGGTGCTGAACAAGGTGATCGGCTCGGTGCTCGTCGGCCTCGGCGTGGTGCTGGCACTCACGCCGAGCGCGACGTAGGGCGGCGGTGGCGGGGCGGACGGTGGGTCAGCCGGTCGCTGTGGGTCAGCCGTTGGCCGCGATCGCCTCGACGCGCGGCTCCGCGACCTTGAGGTAGTCGCCGGTGGAGAGGGCGAGGGACCGGTCCAGGCGGGCGGCGTTGAAGAAGAACTCGGGGTGCTCGAGCAGCGCCGGATCGACGATGAGCTCCAGCTCGGGGTCGAAGGAGAACGGCAGGATCGTGCCGCTCGCGCAGCCCGAGAGCTGTTCGGCGACGTCCTGCGAAGCGAACCCCGCGTAGGTCCCGCCGAGCAGGCCCTTGACCGCGGCGAGGTCGACGCGCTGCTCGCCGGATACCACGGCGAGCACGAAGCGCTTCGTCTTCTTGCCCAACTTCACCATGATGACGATGCACTTGGCGGCCTGTGCGAGCTCGTGCCCACGCAGCCGGCTCACGGCCTCGGTGCCGCCCTCGGCCGGGTGATCGATCGTCCGGTACGCGGCCCCGTGCTCGTCGAGCAGGGCGATCAGCTTCTCGTACGTCTCGTCCGACTTCATGTGCCCACCAAGTCCTCACCGCTGAACCGCTGATACGAAGAAGCTTCAGTGTGCATGAGTATGTCAGAGGGGGTGTGACCAGCACCTCGGACGGTTGAACACCCTCCCTGGTGTTGGTGATCCACTCGTGGTTGTCTCGGTCTCAGCCCTTTGAGGAGAGAAGGAATGAGCATGAGACGCTTTGTCCGTCCCCTGGCCCTGACCGGAGTGACCGCTGCCGCCGGAGCCCTGACGCTGCTGGCCGCGCCCGCCTCCCAGGCCGCGCCGTCCGATGCTCCGGCGTGTGTCACGGTCGCCGGGACGAAGTCGTTCGGGCGCGGCGAGATATCGATGTGCCCGCAGGGCGACGGCACCACGCGGGTCACCGGCTGGGTCGAGGACCTGCTGCCCGGCAAGGGCTGGGGTGGCACGCCGGACGGGCGCTGCGCGGGCTGGTGGATCGAGATGGGCGCGAAGGGCGGGAAGGTCGGCCCATTGGTGTGCCCGCACTTCACGAGCTCGCACGAGGCGACGTACAAGTTCGACTACACGTTCAAGCCGGAGGCTCCGGTGACGGGCGCGAAGCTGAACGCTTTCACGGCCTGACGCGGGGGCGGCGCCCGGTGACAGGCCGGGCGCCGGCGCGAGAGGCGCCTCTCGTCAGCCGGCCTGCCCGACCTTGAGGTGGGCGGAGAGCTGCTGGAGGACCGTCCAGGACTGGGCGTCGGTGCCGTCGCCGAGGGGGTAGTGGAGGGCCGGCCGGGCCGTCGGGCCGAGGTGAACGGGCCGGAGCTCGACGGGCGGGCGGTCGGCGTGGTCGAGGCCGATGGTGTGGACGTCGCCGGCGCCGAGGGTGAAGGAGACGGGAACGGGCGGTGCCTCGAAGCGCGGGGGCACGGCGAGGTCCCGGCGGGCCCGGCGCAGGGTGACGAGCATGGACGTGAGGCCGTGCTCGGCGACCAGGGTACGGGCGAGGGCCTCGATCGCGTCGAGGGGCGGAGCCTCGTCCTCGCCGTAGCCGAGGGTGAGGGTGATGTCCTCCGCGACGCCGTCGGGGGTGCGGGTGACGCGGTGGGTGGCGATGGCGGGGCGGTCGGAGTGACCGACAGCGAGCAGATGGGTGGGCTCGGGGGCGCGGTCCCGGGCAAGGTCCGTCAACTGCCCGGTCGACCAACGGAGGTTGATGGGCTCGGCGGTGCCCCACCCGGCGGGCGCGGTGCCGGTGAGCGCGGTCCAGGCGGCTTCCAGGGCGCGGCCGAGGACGAGGCTGTCGTCGGGCCGGTGCGTGACGCGGAAGGCGACGCCGAGCTGCCGTTCGGTGGCGGGGGCGTTTTCGGTGAAGACCTTGGCTGCGGACCGTTCCCCGGCGTCGTCGACGACGGGGGTGAAGGTGCCGTTCTGCCAGTGCAGGACGGCACCGGAGAGCCCGTCGTAGTAACCGCAGTCGGGGTCCTGCACGACCCAGCGGTTGGGAGCACCGGCCAGAGCGGTACGCAGCGGCAGGCTGAGCCGTACGTGGGCCGGGGTGACGATGTGCAGCGCGAGCCCGGCGTCGGTGACCTTCCGCAGGATCGCGGACAGCCAGGCCGTCAGCGCGAGGACGGGCCGGTCGGCCAGGACCACGGCGGTGGAGTCGGTGAGGACGTCCACGGTGAGCGCGTCGTCGTCACCGGTGGCGGTGACGGTTTCGGCGGCGGTGGTCCGGACGACCTCGGTGGTGGCGGCCCCGGCGGGCCACACGCTCCCGCCGAGCAACGCGGTGAGTCGCCCGGCGACGGACCCGGCGAGCGGTCCTGCCTCCGGCACGGCGGTGGAGGCCCGCACCTCGGACCACCAGTACGGCACGGGGGGTGCTTTGACATCGCCCCCGAGCAGCCGTTCGGCTTCGCCGGGCACGTGCACGAGGAGCGGAGCCTCCAGCGAGACGAGCGGCCGGCCGTCGGCCGCGTGCAGTTGGATGACGGCGCCGTCCTGCCCGGTACCGACCTGGAGATCGGGCCCACCCGCGTAGAGCCCGGCCACCACGGCCCAGGAGTCGGGCATGTCGGGGGTGAGGGCTATGACGTCTTTCATGTGGTGTCCTGGTGTGTGGTCCGGTGGGCGCATAGGTCTGCAGGGCGTTCACCCATGCGTGGATTTGGGATTCGGCGTCGTGGCACAGGTGGGGCGGAAGGCGGGCGGGCTCAGTCGTTCGGTTGCGATATTTCGGCGATGTATTCTTCGCGAATTCGAGCATAGATCGCATCCATGCCTGCATCATATTCATCTGTCTGCTCCGGAGTGGCCTCGTCCGGATCATCGACACCGTACTTGGTGCAGAAATCGTAAAACCATTCCGATGTCAGTCGCCCTCGCTTCTCCACCAAGGGGTGAACTGGGTCCGATGGTTCCAACTTGCCGCACTCAGCCATGTGCCGGGTTCCCGCCTCGGAGTCCGGCGCGTCGTGGTCCTGACATCAACCGTTGGAGCGTTCCGATGCTTCTTGGCCTACTCGTCATGCTCGTCAAGGGCGTCAAGGGCAGCAGGATCCAGAGCCACTACCGGTTCGATGGAAGCATGCTCCCCGAGTGGTTTGACCCGCAATGTCTCTCCATTGAGGTCGATGAAGTTGCTTTCGATTGAGAAGGCGCCGCCTCGTTCGTACATGATCAATAGTGGCTCGTAGGGGTCGTCCAGATCGGGAAGCGCAACCTGCGACTTAGCTCGGAACACCGCCCAGTGCACAGCACCCACGATGGTCGCCTCGACCTGAGGCCACCCCACCTCTTCGTCCAGGTACTCCTTCAATTCTGCGCGAACATCGTCGTCTAGCCGAACTGACGGGTCGATCAGCTCGGCGAGGTCCAGGTATGGCCAGGACAGTTCGGCCTCGAACGCTTGCGCCCAGAGGGCTGTGCGTCGGAGGTGCTCGCGCAACAGCGCTGCTCGCGACTTGGCGTGGTCATAGGGAGCGTCATCGTCTTCCCAGTCAATGGCACGCAAGCGTTCCAGCAGCACGCGCGCGACCTCATCCGTCACTTGAGGCTCCACCCCTTCTTGTTCAATTCCTCGATGGCAGCCTTGACTACATCATCGAGGTTGGAAAGGTCCCTAGCGATTATGACCGAAGGGATCTTCAGTCCCATGGACCTCTTCCAGTGGCGAAGGCTGCCACCTATCTCCTTCGGAGCCACATCATGTGCGCCGAAGTTCAGTGCATTGTTGGGGCTGAAATTTGCCTTGCGCCATGCCCCCGGGCCGTCTGGTACCCATGCGCCGGGGTTGGGGGATATGTAAGGCATGCCGGCCTTCATGAGCTGGCTTTCGACATATTCGTGAGCCATGAGATGCCGGAACTGGGTTTTCTGGGCCTTCGACAACGTGCCTTCGGTGGCTCCCTTCCATAGTTCGGCGATGTGTGGGTAAGGAGTAAAGGCCCCTCGCCTGACATCGCCCGGCCCGAGGGCCACCTCGTGCTGTGACCGAAACAGATGCGTCTTGACCTGTTTTAGCACCGATCGGTCGACGCCTGTGTGCTCTGCGATTTTGGGCAGGTCGTAGCTGTTAGGGGTCCCGCGAATCTCCTCGTAGACCTTGGCCGCTGCGTTGTGAACAGCCAAGTCTTCCGCATTCTTGGGCACCTCGATCCAGCCCGCCCCGCCCCACCCCGACTTGGGCCCGTGCCCTTCGGGGCCATCGTGGGCGGCATGCCCGTCGCGGTCGCCATGGGCGGGCGTGCCGTGCTCCTCCCGGCCGGGCGTGCCGTGCTCCGGTTCGTGCGGCGCGTCATTGCCAGGGCGCTCCGAGGGGCCATCGTTGTGCGGCTGACTTGAGCCCTCATGGCTTCTCTGAGTTGGATCATCATGGCCGTTGGTGGGCCGACGACCGAGGTCGTCGGCTGACCCGCCGCCAGGCTGGTGGCTAGCCGCGCCACCCGGCGGGTGGTGGGCCGCGCTGCCGGGGAGGTTGTCAATCGCCCGCCCAGCCGAGGCCGTGACGTCGCTACCCGCACGCGCGCCCGCCCCGACCAAGGCCCGGTCCGGCTGGGGCGCGCGGGCGTGCTCGGCGGCACGCTCCGCTGCCGAGCCTTCCTTCGGGACGGATTCGGCGGGCTGCTTGACCTTGCCGTGTTCGTCGAAGAGCTCGCCGGTCTTCGGGTTGAGGTAGACCGGGCGGCCCTTGTTGTCGACCAAGGGGGCCGCTTCGTCGGGCAGGCCCGCGGGGCGCTCCGCCAGCTTGGCCGCCGAGGCTTCGTCCGCCAGCCGGAACGTTTCCCCAGCGATACGCAAAGAGGTACCGGGATTCAGCGTCTTCAGGCTCGACATCAGATCGCCGACCTTGACGAAGGCGAACTTCCCGGCCTTGCCGACGTAGGTCATCGGGTCGATGAGCCGGCCCACCTTGCCCGCCGCGGCGAACGTCTTCGCCACGGCCCCGCCCTTCGCGGCCGCTCCGGCGCCGCCGGTGATGGCGGTGAGGACGTTGAAGGTGACACCACCGGCCGCACGGGCGGGGTTCTTGCCCCACTGGTCATAGGCGACGAACGCCTTGCCGCCCTGCTTCATGGTGGTGCGGGATTCACGGAACCAGCCCGGTAGCTGGTCGTCGGACGCCATCCAGTAGGCACCCGACAGGGGCGACATGGTGATGACCACACCCGTGGCCAGCTTGGCCAGCCCCGTCCATGCCTCACCGGCCTTGCCCCAGCCCTCGGAGCCGAACAGGGTCGCCACGCCCTTGGCGGTGCCGACGATCCCGTCCATGACGAAGCCGTCCCACACGTAGCTCTTGACCTGGTGGCGCAGCCAAGCGAGGCCCGTGTACTCCCGCTCGGCCATGCTTCCCCAGGGGGTCTCCTCGGCGCGGTCGAGGTCACTGGCCTTGTAGCCGTACATGTTGGACTTGTGGGAGCCGTCATCGGCAATCAACGACGTGCCGCCCACCAGCGCGACGATCTTGTCGTGACAGGTGCGCTCGGCGGCGTGGAAAGCGTCGACGGTGGCGTTGACGCTGTGCCAGAGCTCGTCGTTGCGGTCGGTCTTCTTCTTGTCCTTGCGCCAGTCGTCGTCGTCCTCGACGCTGGCGACGAAGGCGATGGCCTGTTCCTTGAGGGTCGCGAGCTTGTCCGCCAACGGGCGCACCTCGCTCGCGTAGGCGTCCAGCGCCGAAGAGACCTTCTCCAGGTCGTCCGCGAACCCGTCGGACTTGGTCGCTACGGGGGCGGTGGTGGCAAAGAGTTTGTCCGCTTCCGGGGCCTTGTAGCAGGCCGACAGTCCCTGGAAAGAGGAGTGCACGGCCGCGCCGGAGTCCCGGAACAGCTTGGCGTCCGCGGCCAGGGACTTGGACTGCTTCTCCAACCCGCCTAAGTTGCCGGTGAACTGCGGTATGCCCGTAGGGACAATGAGGCCGTCGCTCACTTCTTCCCCTGCCCCGGCATCTTGATGACGGGTTCCTTGAGCGCCGCATTCTGCGTGTCCGCGGCCATCTTCAAGTCACCCTCCATGTAGGCCTGGGTGGCCTTCTGGGCTCCGTTGAGGGAATCGGCGGTGCGCTGCGCGATGTAGGCCAGGTCCTTGCCCCATTTCGAGCCGAACTCCGCCAGCGCCGCCGCCACCGGCCCCTTCGGGGCGTTCCCGCAGTACATACCGCTGATCGTGCCGGCGTCGGTCGCGGCGGCCGGCAGCGACTTCTGCACGCCCTTGCCCGCCTTCGACAAACCCTCGGCGGCCTTCCCGCTCCTCGTGAGCACCGCGCCCACTTCGGACGGAACAATGTCCCAAGCCGTCATGAAATCCCCCAGATCCCCGTTTCCCGCCCCGATGTGCACCCTTGCCACACAGCCCCCACTGAATGGCATTCATGTCTATCGAAAACATGTTGTATGCGCAAAGTGGTTACGTGCCACGTGGCGTGATTGGTGCACATGGGGCGGGCCGGGCCTTGTCCCAGGGCCGGTGCCTCGGCTCAGGCGGCGGGCTTACAGGTGATGTCCCGCGCGGGCAGGGTGCCCCGCAGCAGGTAGTCGTCGACGGCCTTGTCCGCGCAGGTGCCGGGGCGGGAGACGATGACCGCGTGGGTACGGGTCGGGACGGTCACCAGGACCGAGCCGCGCATGGCCCGGTGCATGCCGAGCCCCTGCTCGTAGGAGGTGCGGGTGTCGACGGTCGCCTGGAGCTGCAGCGCGGGCACCTTGTTGTTGATCTCCGTCAGCTTCTCGCTGGGGCGTTCCTTCCAGAAGGCGCACGGCAGGGGGCCGTTGAGGGCCGGGCCGAAGACCGGCTGCTCGGCGCGGGAACGTTCGAGGGCTCGCCAGTACCACTCGGGGTCCCGGGGCATGGTGGTGTCCGCGCAGAGCACCGCGAGCTGACCGGAGATGCCCGCGCTCATCCCGGAGCCCGCCGGATCGGACATCACCTTGAGCTGCTCGAGCAGGTACGGGTGGGGGGTGTTCGCCTTGCCGTCGGCAGCGTCGAGGAGGTTCCGCACGACCTCGGCGTACTGCGTGTTCTTCTGGGCGTCCACTCCCAAGTCGAAGAGGAAGAGCGGCAGATCGTGCCCGTCCACCCGGTACGGGCCGACCTTGACCGGCTCGTCCATGGCCCGCTGTACGAGCCCCTCGACGGTGCTGCGGACGGCGGCGGGCGTGGCACCGAGGCGGTACCGGCTGTGGCGGGGCGCGGCCCATGCGGCGAATTCGTCCAGAGCCTTCTCGTTGACCGGTCCCATGTCCTGGGCCAAGCGCATGTCACCGTATTTGACCGGGTCGGGGGCGCTGTCCAGCACCAGACGGTCGACCCTTTCCGGGAACATCTGCGCGTAGGTGGCGCCGAGGATCGTGCCGTACGACTGCCCGAACCACGAGGTCCGGCGCTCGCCCAGCACCGCGCGGACGATGTCGACGTCGCGGGCGATATTGCGGGTCGAGTAATGCGCGAGCGTGCCGGAGTACTTCGCGGCGCACTTACGGGCGTCCTGCCGCGCCAGCCGTACGTTCTCGTCGAACCCGGCCCGGTCGTTTCCGGCCGAGCGTATCCAGGCCGTACGGGCCAGCCCGCAGTCCAACGGGTTGCTTTCCCCGACCCCACGATGGTCCATGCCGATGATGTCGTAGGCCGCCGCCACCTCGGGGCTCAGCCGCTCCCGCAATTCGGCGGGCATGGACAGGCCGGGGCCGCCGGGGCCGCCGGGGTTGGTCTGGAGTATGCCGCGCCGCGTTTTGGCTTTGCCCTTGCCCTTGCCGTTGTCGCGGGCCTTGATGCGCGAGATCGCGATCTGTAACGTCCGCCCGTCCGGGGCGCGGTAGTCCAGCGGCACGGTGACCCGAGCGCACTCGGTCCCGCTCGCGGCCAGCTTCTCGTCCTGGCAGGCGCCCCAGACGACCTTCTGCTCTCTGAACCGCTCCAACCCGTCCTGCTGCGCCGGAGCCGGCTTCTTGGGACTCGCGGCGAAGCCGGTCCCTGTGGCGACGGTGGCGAAGGTGAGGGTGAGGGCGGTGAGTACGTTCCGTTTTCTCATGCCTCGACGCTATGGAGCGGGGGCGCTCCGCTCCATGGGTTGATCCCCCGTATGCGTTGGGGGTTTGCCCCCGTATTGGTGCTACGGCCCGGGGGCGTCAGCCCGCCGGGATGGAGCCGCGCTTCAGCCCGGTGATGAACGCCGACCAGGCGTCGGTCTCGAAGAAGAGGGTGGGGCCGTGGGGGTTCTTGCTGTCGCGGACCGGGATGCGTCTGCCTCCGGCCAGGAGCGCGATTTCCAGGCAAGCCGACTGCCCGTTGCTGTGACTGGACTTGAACCACTCTCTGCCCGACCCGTTATCTATGCCCATAAGTTCCTGCCACTTCAGAGATCAGATGACGTGAATCCTGCTCGGTGAGCGCCGTGGCCCAGATGTTCTTGAACGCCGCGTCGTAGCGTGCGACCTCGCCGGGCTTGTCCAGGTACAGGTCTCCCGTGTACCCGTCTGCGTAGACGGTGGGAGGTTCCGACTCGCTGCCGTCCCCGTTGACCGGGAACCGCAGGATGCCGAACGGTCCTGACATGACGCCGAGGTGCAGTCCCGCACTGAACGGGATCACCTTGATCGTAACGTTGGGCAGCTCACCAACTTCCAACAAGTGTGCGAGTTGCCCCGCCATCACGTTGTTCCCGCCGATCGGTCGTCTCAACACCCCTTCATTGAGCGCTACGGTCAGCGTCGGCGGTTCGCCGGCCCTGGTGAGGAGGACCTGGCGCGCGATGCGGAGGTGGACGCGGCGCTCGATCTCGTTGTCCGCCTCGTCGGCGTTGTCGGCTCGGATGATGGTGCGCGCGTACGCCTCGGTCTGCAACAGGCCTGGAACCAACTCGCTCTCGTACCACCAGACCCGCGATGCCGCCTCTTCGAGCCCGATGAAAAGGTCGAACCCCTCTGGGATCACGTCGCCGTACGCATGCCACCAGCCACGGGCCTTGGTCTCCTTGGCAAGGCCCATGAGCGCCTTGGTCAGGCCGGCGGGTGCGCCGTAGACCTTGCACATGGTCTCGACGTCGTGGCTGCGCAGTGAAGTCTGGCCTGTCTCGATGCGCCACATCTTCGCCTCGGACCACTCGAGTTGGCGCGCAGCTGCCCGGACTGTGAGTCGCGATTGATTGCGCAGGTCGCGCAGGTGTCGCCCAAGTTGCCTGCGCGGCACGGTGGATCCCGTCATGCCCTCGATCATGGAGTGCCCCTCCGGCCTTCGATATGAAGTACTCCCGGCCCGCGAAATGAAAGCATCGGTGCGCTCGGCTCGCAATGAATGTCAGTCTTTCGAGTTATTAACTCGGGGCATTCAAAATGAAGTCTTGCAGAGTCGCGGCGGGGGGCTGCATGCTGGAGCAGCCCTAGGCAAGTCCCTTGCCATGGAAGGCGGGATGCGGCCGGGGCTTGGGCGTTCTATGCCCTCGCAAAGGCGACAGACCCCGGCGGCCGCGCACACGGCCCCGGGGCATGGCCAACCTGAGGAAAGCAGGCTGACATGACAAACCTTATCGCCCACTGGTTCGGATGGGTGCGGGCGCCGTTCGCACTGAGACTCCAACGTAACTACCGGCCCCCGTGCCCGAGGCCCGAGGGCACCGCTCATCGCAGCGAAACGCCGCGCGGGCCGGCGTCTGCGGTCGTCGTGAGGATGTCCGCGCACGGCATCGACATCGTCACCCGCCCGCAGGTGGCTGCCCGGTGAGCCCGCACGATCAGCCGCCGCTCCCCGCTATCGGGGCACTGGTGCTGGACGCCAGGCGGGATCGGGTCGGTGAGGTGATGGACGTCATCTGCGGGCGGGTGTTACTGCGGGACCCCGCCGGTGGTCGGGAGTGGGAGGCCCTCCCGTGCGACCTCCGCCCGGCGACCACCGGTGACGCGCTGCGCGCACGCGTGGCCGACGCCAATGATCAGGCCGCGCGGAGTCGGCTGTGAACGAGGAGGCCGTTGCGACGGCGCCCGTGAAGGTGGACCGTCGATGTGAAGGCTGCTGGGACATTAAGCGGCATCGCGCCCGCGCGCTGGCGGCCGGGGACATGCAGGAAGCCGCGGCGCTGACCACCGCCATGGGGGTACATCTGCGCGTGGCGCACGAGTACCCGTGATCACCTGAGCAGTCGGGCGCGGCTCGACCGAGCCGCGCCCGACACCCTCAGTCGTCCTGCTGCGCCTTCTCGGCGGCGGCCTCTTCGCGGATGCGGGCATAGATCGAGTCCAGCCCGGCCTGGTATTCGGCCTCCTGCTCGGGAGTGGCCTCGTCCGGGTAGTCCACGCCGTACTTGGCGCAGAATTCGTAGAACCATTCCGATGACAGCCGGTGCCGCTTGGCCACCAGAGGGTGCACCGGCTCCGACGGCTCCAGCTTGCCGGGCTCGCGCTCCGTCATAGCAGCTTCCTACCTTCCCAACGCTGACCCACGAGTACACGCTTCCCGAAGGGGTTCTCCCGGCCGCTCCCACGCCCGATGTTCGCGATCTCTCGCGGGGTGGGGTAGTCGGGGCTTCCGAACGGGTTGTTACGCGCGCGGTTCACAATGTCCTGTGCGGCCGCGAGCTCCTCCGGGGAGAGGTCCCACTCGGGATCCTTCATCTTTACATTGATGCGGTTGAAGATCTTCTTTGCGGACTTCTCCTGCACCCAGTCGTAGTCTCGCCGCGCCCAGGTGTAGGCGCCGTTCTCCTTGGCCGCCGTGAGCTGGATTTCCGAGACACCGGACTTCCGGTACCAGTTCTCCAGGCCCCTGCTGATGGCCGAGCCGACGCCCTTTCCGCGATAGGCGGGGTCGTCGATTTTCATGATGTTGTGCTTGACGGCCAGCGTACCGTCTTCCTTGCGGATGAAGTCGCGGTCCATACGGCCCACCGGATTCCCCGCCTGGTCGACTATCTGTGCGCTCCAGCCCAGTTGGTTGTCCATCGGGAATACGCCGTCGACCTTGATGCGCAGGCCCGCGTAGTCGCCGTCGAGGGCCTTCTGCAGCCCTTCCTGGACCTGCTCCGGGGTGAGGTCCTTGCCCGAGCCGGGGACGAAGTCACCGACAGGCTGACGGTCCGGACCCGGGGTGCGCGACGGCGGGGTGGTGCCGTCGGCATGGTGGGCGCCACCGTTGCCGGAGTCGTGCGCGCCACCGGTCTTCGGGTCGTGCGCGCCATCGCCGTCATGGGAGTTGCCGGAGGGCGTGTCGTGATCGCCGCCGTGGCCGCCGGTGCCTTCGTGGCCGTGGGGAGCCGACGGGGAGTCGCCGTGACCCCCGGTGCCGTGGCCTCCGGTGCCGTGACCCCCGGTGCCCTGCCCCCCGGTCTGGTGGCCACCCGTGCCGGAGCCCGGCACGTCGTGGCCGCCGCCACCGGTGTGCGGCGTGGTGTGGCCACCACCGCCACCACCCGTGCCCGGAGTTCCGTGACTCGCGGAGGGACCGGGCCCGGCGGAGCCGCCGGGGGAGCGGCCGCCCGGGACGTCGCGCGCCGCGCCGCCCGCGACGTTGTCGCCGGTGCGTCCGGCCGAGGCCGTGACGTCGCCGCCCGCACGGGCACTCGCGCTGACCAGTTCCTTCTCCGGCTCGGGGACATGGGGCCGCTCGGCCTCGGCGGCGCGTTCCGCGGCCGAGCCTTCCTTCGGGACCTTTTCGGCGGGCTGCTTGACCTTGCCGGTCTCGTCGAAGAGTTCGCCGGTCTTCGGGTTCAGGTAGACCGGCCGGCCCTTGTTGTCGACGAAGGGGGCCGCGTCGTCGGGCAGGCCGGCGGGGCGTTCCGGCAGCTTGGCGGCCGCGGCCTCGTCGGCCAGCTTGAACGTCTCACCCGCGATGCGCAGCGAGGCACCGGGGTTCAGGCTCTTCAGGTTCGCCATGAGGTCGCCGACCTTGACGAAGGCGAACTTTCCGGCCTTGCCGACATAGGTGATCGGGTCGACGATGCGGCTCACCTTGCCGGCCACGGAGATCGCCTTCGCGGCGGCACCGCCCTTCGCGGCAGCCCCGCCGCCGCCGGTGAAGACGGTGGTCAGGACGTTGAAGGTGACGCCGCCGGCCGCGCGGGCGGGGTTCTTGCCCCACTGGTCGTAGGCGATGAGCGCCTTGCCGGTCTCCTTCACCGCCGTACGGGAATCCCGCAGCCAGCTCGGCAGCTTGTCCTCGGGAGCCATCCAGTACGCGGCGGCGAGGGGGGTGGACGAGATGGCCAGGCCGGTGGCCAGCTTGGCCAGGCCCGTCCACGCCTGGCCCGCGGCGTCCCAGCCGTCGGTGCCGACCAGGGTGCCGAGGCCCTTGATCGTGCCCCAGATGCCGTCGACGATGAAGCCGTCCCAGACGAAGCTCTTGATCTGGTGGCCCAGCCACGCGATGCCGGTGTACTCGCGCTCGGCCATCTTGCCCCAGGGCGTCTCCTCGGCGTGGTCGAGGTCGCTGGCCTTGTAGCCGTACATGTTCGGCTGGTGGGAGCCGTCATCCGGGATGAGCGCGGTGCCCTTCACCAGGGCGACGATCTTGTCGTGGCAGGCGCGTTCGGCGGCGTGGAAGGCGGCGACGGTGGCGTTGACGCTGTGCCAGAGGTTGTTGTTGCGGTCGACCTTCTTCTGGTCCTTGCGCCAGTCGTCGTCGCCCTCGACGCTCTCGACGAACGCGAAGGCGTCGTCCTTGAGGCTCTTGAGCTTGTCCTTCAGGGGGCGTACTTCGCCGGCGTAGGCGTTCAGCGCCGCGGAGACCTTTTCGAGGTCGTCCGCGAAGCCGTCGGACTTGGTCGCGACGGGTTGGGTGGTGGCGAACAGCTTGTCCGCCTCGGGTGCCTTGTAGCAGGCGGAGAGTCCCTGGAACTGGGTGTGCACGGCGGCGCCGGAGTCCCGGAAGAGCTTGGCGTTGGTGGCCAGGGACTTGGACTCGGTGTCCAGGGTCTCCAGATCGCCCGTGAACTGCGGTATGCCCGAGGGAACGATGAGGTCTTGGTCGCTCACTTCTTCCCCTGCCCCGGCATGTCGATCTTGGGCTCCTTGAGCGCCTCGTTGTGCGCGTCCGCCGCCATCTTGAGGTCGCCCTTCACGTACTCCTCGGTGGCCGTCTTCGCCCCGGTCAGCGAGTTGGCGGTGCGCACTGCCACGTAGGCGACGTCCTTGCCCCACGCGTTGGCGAATTCGGCCAGCGCCCCCGAGACCGGCCCGCTCGGCGCCTCACCGCAGTACATCCCGCTGATCGTGCCCGCCGCCGTCGCGGCGGCCGGCAGTGACTTCTGCACCGCCTGACCCGCCTTCGACAGCCCCTCGGCAGCCGTACCGCACTTGGTGAGCACGCCCCCCACCGCGGACGGGTTGATGTCCCAAGCCGTCACGAAAGCCCCCTTCCCCCGTTGCCGACGTATCAGCGGCCGACGCGATCCGGCCGACTGTCACGTCGTAGCTAGCACTCCTGTTTATCGAAGATGCGTTTGAGAATCAAAGGATATGCAGGTCAGGAGCGATAAGTGTCACCGGCTTGTGCCAGAACCGGGACTGCATCAT
Organism: Streptomyces netropsis; assembly: GCF_014203545.1. Classification (GTDB taxonomy): domain Bacteria; phylum Actinomycetota; class Actinomycetes; order Streptomycetales; family Streptomycetaceae; genus Streptomyces; species Streptomyces netropsis. The sequence continues at coordinate 505,354 of NZ_JACHJG010000003.1, read as the reverse complement.
TGCGAACTGACGGGCCGGAAGTAGTTCCTGCCGGCTCCCGGGGCTGAGTGTCCCCGGACCGTCCGTCGGGTCCTGGGGCCTGGCCCAGCGGTCGGCGAGCGCTCGCGCATTCGGGCGGATTCCGCGTCGGATCGCGCGGGGACGGCCGCCAGAAGGGCGCTTTTCGTCACCTCATGGGGTGTTATGTGGGCCTAAGTATGGCTTGGGACCTTGAGGGAGGCACTCCATGCGTGGAGGCACGCGCGCCAAGTGGGCCGTTTGTGCGACGGCGGTCGCGCTCGTGGTGTCGGGATGCGGCGGGGGTGGCGGTGGCGGGGCCGGTGTGGTGCGGGCCTCCTGGGGGGATCCACAGAATCCGCTGGAGCCGGCGAACACCAATGAGGTGCAGGGCGGCAAGGTCCTGACCATGATCTTCCGGGGACTCAAGGAGTACGACCCCAAGACCGGCGCCGCCCAGGACGTGCTCGCCGAGAAGATCGACACGTCGGACCAGCAGAATTTCACCATCACCCTCAAGGACGGCTGGACCTTCTCCAACGGCGAGAAGGTGACCGCCAAGTCCTTCGTCGACGCATGGAATTACGGGGCCTTCGTCGACAACAAGCAGAACAACGCCCCCTTCTTCGCCACCATCGAGGGTTACGACGAGGTCCACCCGGACAGCGGCTCGCCCAAGGCCAAGACCATGTCCGGACTGGTGGTCAAGGACGACCGCACCTTCACCGTCAAGCTCACCCAGAAGTTCTCCACCTGGCCGCAGACCCTCGGCTACCAGGCCTTCTCCCCGCTGCCCCGGGCGTTCTTCGACGACCACGACAACTGGCTGAAGAAGCCGATCGGCAACGGCCCGTACATGGTGGATTCGTACGCCAAGGGGTCCGCCCTCAACCTCAAGAAGTGGGAGGGCTACCCGGGCGACGACAAGGCGCAGAACGAGGGCGTCGAACTGCGCGTCTACACCGACAACAACACCGCCTACACCGACCTCCAGGCGGGCAACCTCGACCTCGTCGACGACGTCCCGGCCGCCCAGCTCAAGAACGTCAAGAACGACCTCGGCGACCGGTACATCAACCAGCCCGCCGGCATCATCCAGACCGTCGTCTTCCCGATGTACGACGCGAAGTGGTCCAAGGCCGGGATGGACAAGGTCCGCAAGGGCATCTCCATGGCGATCAACCGCCAGGAGATCACCGAGCAGATCTACCAGAAGACCCGCACCCCGGCGACGGACTGGACCTCGCCCGTCCTGAAGGCCGAGGGCGGCTACAAGGAGGGGCTGTGCGGTGACGCCTGCACCTTCGACGCTGCGCAGGCCAAGAAGCTGATCCAGGAGGGCGGCGGACTGCCCGGCGGGCAGGTGACCATCACCTCCAACGTCGACACCGGCTCGCACCGGGTGTGGATGGACGCCGTCTGCAACAGCATCAACAACGCCCTCGGCATGGACAAGGCGTGCGTCGTCAACCCCGTCGGCACCTTCGCGGACTTCCGCAACCAGATCTCCCAGCACCGGATGACCGGGATGTTCCGCTCCGGCTGGCAGATGGACTACCCGCTGATCCAGAACTTCCTCCAGCCGCTCTACTACTCGAACGCCTCCTCCAACTACGGGAAGTTCAGCGACCCGGACTTCGACAAGCTCGTCGACGAGGCCAACGCCGAGAGCGACCAGAGCAAGGCGGTCGGGAAGTTCCAGGACGCGGAGAAGATCCTCGCCGAGCAGATGCCGGCCATCCCGCTCTGGTACCAGAACGGCAGCGCCGGCTACTCCACGAACCTCTCCGACGTGATGCTCAATTCGTTCAGCGTGCCCGTCTACGACCGGATCAAGGTCGGCTGACCGTACCCGGAAGCCCCTTCCGACGACCGAACCCCCGGAGCCCCCATGGGACGGTATGTGATCCGGCGGCTGCTCCAGATGATCCCGGTGTTCATCGGCAGCACGTTCCTGATCTTCTTCATGGTCTACGCCCTCGGCGACCCCATCGCCGCCCTCTTCGGCGACAAGGCCCCCGACCCCGCGACCGCCGCGCGGATCCGCAAGGACCTCTACCTCGACGAGCCGCTGTGGAAGCAATACCTGCACTACATGAGGCAGATCCTCACCGGTGACTTCGGCACCGCCTTCAACGGCCAGCAGGTCACCGAGCTGATGAAGAGCGCCTTCCCGGTGACCTTGCGGCTGACCATCGTCGCGCTGCTCTTCGAGATCCTCGTCGGGATCACCCTCGGCGTCCTCAGCGGGCTGCGGCGCGGGCGCTCGGTGGACACCTCCGTCCTGCTGCTCACCCTGATCGTCGTCTCCATCCCCACCTTCGTCAGCGGCTATGTGCTGCAGTACCTGCTGGGCGTGAAATGGGGGTGGGTCTCCCCGTCCGTCTCCCCGGCCGCGCCGTTCGACGAGCTGATCCTGCCGGGCCTGGTGCTCGCCCTCACCTCGCTCGCGTACGTCACCCGCCTGACGCGCACGTCCATCGCCGAGAACTCCCGCGCCGACTACGTCCGTACGGCCGTGGCCAAGGGGCTGTCCCGGCGCCGGGTGGTGACCCGGCACCTGCTGCGCAACTCGCTGATCCCCGTCGTCACCTTCATCGGCACCGACATCGGCGCGCTGATGGGCGGCGCCATCGTCACCGAGCGGATCTTCAACATCCACGGCGTCGGCTACCAGCTCTACCAGGGCATCCTGCGGCAGAACTCGCCGACCGTCGTCGGCTTCGTGACCGTCCTGGTCATCGTCTTCCTGCTGGCGAACCTGCTCGTCGACCTCCTCTACGCCGTGCTCGACCCGAGGATCCGCTATGCCTGACCCCTTCGACCCGAAGCTCGATCCCCAAGCCACCATCACCCCCGGCGACGGCGGCGCGTCGACCCTCGCCACCAGCGAGGGCGAGTCGCTGGAGAAGGAGCCGCCCCCCGGCGGCGCCGACGGCAAGCCCCGCAGCCTGTGGTCCGACGCCTGGCACGACCTACGGCGCAACCCCGTCTTCCTCGTCTCCGGGCTGGTCATCCTCTTCCTCGTGCTGATCGCGATCCGGCCCGGCCTCATCGCGAGCGGCAACCCCCTGAGCTGCAACCTGGCCAAGGCGGGCCAGGGCTCCCAGCCCGGCCACCCCTTCGGCTTCGACACCCAGGGCTGCGACGTCTACACCCGCACGGTCTACGGCGCGCGCGCCTCGATCGCCGTCGGCGTCTGCGCCACGACCGGGGCGGCGCTGCTCGGCAGTGTGCTGGGCGGGCTGGCCGGGTTCTTCGGGAGCTGGTGGGACGGGATGCTGTCCCGGGTCGCCGACATCTTCTTCGGCATCCCGATCATCCTCGGCGGGCTGGTCTTCCTCTCCGTGGTCACCAGCGGCTCGGTGTGGCCGGTGGTCGGCTTCATCGTGCTGCTGGGCTGGCCGCAGATCTCCCGGATCGCGCGCGGCTCGGTGGTCACGGCCAAGCAGCACGACTACGTCCAGGCGGCGCGGGCGCTCGGGGCCGGCAGCGGGCGGATGCTGCTGCGGCACATCGCGCCCAACGCGGTGGCGCCGGTCATCGTCGTGGCGACCATCGCGCTGGGGACGTACATCGCCCTGGAGGCGACGCTGTCGTTCCTGGGCGTCGGCCTCAAACCCCCCACCGTTTCCTGGGGGATCGACATCTCCAACGCCTCCACCCAGATCCGCAACGCCCCGCACATGCTGCTGTGGCCGGCGGGTGCGCTGAGCGTCACGGTGCTCGCGTTCATCATGCTCGGCGACGCGGTGCGCGACGCCCTCGACCCCAAGTTGCGCTGAGGCCCGGCGGGATGGAGCGACGGATGGATCAGCAGCAGACGAAGAACCTGCTGGACGTGCGCGATCTGCGGGTGGAGTTCCGCACCCGGGACGGGGTGGCCAAGGCGGTCAACGGCGTGACGTACAGCGTGGCGGCGGGCGAGACGCTGGCCGTGCTCGGTGAGTCGGGGTCGGGCAAGTCGGTGACCGCCCAGGCGGTGATGGGGATCCTCGACTCGCCGCCGGGGTTCGTCACCGGCGGCGAGGTGCTCTTCCGGGGCGAGGACCTGCTGACGATGGGAGCCGAGTCCCGGCGCAGACTCCGCGGCGCGAAGATCGCGATGATCTTCCAGGACGCGCTGTCGTCCCTGAACCCCGTGATGACCGTGGGCGCGCAGCTCGCCGAGATGTACGTGGTGCACCAGGGGATGACCCGCAAGGACGCCCGCGCGCGGGCCGCGCAGCTGATGGACCGGGTGCGGATCCCGGCGGCGCAGGAGCGGCTGCGGGACTATCCGCACCAGTTCTCGGGCGGTATGCGCCAGCGCATCATGATCGCGATGGCGCTGGCCCTGGAGCCGGACCTGATCATCGCGGACGAGCCGACGACGGCCCTGGACGTGACGGTGCAGGCGCAGGTCATGGATCTGCTCGCGGAGCTCCAGCGCGAGTACAACATGGGTCTGATCCTCATCACCCACGACCTGGGCGTGGTCGCGGACGTCGCCGACCGCATCGCGGTGATGTACGCGGGCCGGATCGTCGAGACCGCACCCGTCCACGAGCTGTACGCGGCGCCCGCGCACCCGTACACCCGTGGCCTGCTGGACTCCATCCCGCGCCTGGACCAGAAGGGCCGCGCGCTCTACGCGATCAAGGGCCTGCCGCCCAGCCTGACCGACATCCCGCCCGGCTGCCCGTTCAATCCGCGCTGTCCCCGCGCCCAGGACATCTGCCGTACGGACCGGCCGCCGCTGTTCACCGTGGCCCCGGGCCGGGCCAGCGCCTGTCACTTCTGGAAGGACACCCTCGATGAGAGCTGAAGGCGAGGAGATTCTGGAGGTACGGGACCTCGTCAAGCACTACCCGCTGACCCGGGGGATCGTCTTCCGTAAGCAGGTGGGCGCGGTCCGGGCGGTCGACGGGGTCTCCTTCGAGCTGCGGCGGGGCGAGACGCTGGGCATCGTGGGGGAGTCCGGCTGCGGCAAGTCGACGGTCGCGAAGATGCTGGTCAACCTGGAGCGGCCGACGGCCGGGCGGATCCTGTACAAGGGCGAGGACATCGCCGATCTGTCGGGCAAGGCGCTGAAGGCCGTGCGTCGCAACATCCAGATGGTCTTCCAGGACCCGTACACCTCGCTCAACCCCCGGATGACGGTCGGGGACATCGTCGGGGAGCCCTACGCGATCCACCCCGAGGTGGCGCCGAAGGGCGACCGGCGGCGGAAGGTCCAGGACCTGCTGGACGTGGTGGGGCTCAACCCGGAGTACATCAACCGGTACCCGCACCAGTTCTCCGGCGGTCAGCGTCAGCGCATCGGCATCGCGCGCGGCCTCGCGCTCAACCCGGAGATCATCATCTGCGACGAGCCCGTCTCGGCGCTGGACGTGTCGGTGCAGGCGCAGGTGGTCAATCTGCTGGAGAGGCTCCAGGACGAGTTCGAGCTGTCCTACGTCTTCATCGCGCACGACCTGTCCGTGGTGCGGCACATCTCCGACCGGGTCGCGGTGATGTACCTCGGGCGGCTCGCCGAGATCGGCACGGAAGCCCAGATCTACCAGCACCCGACGCACCCCTACACCCAGGCGCTGCTGTCCGCCGTGCCCATGCCGGACCCGGCGGCGCGGGCGCGGCGGGAGCGGATCCTGCTGTCGGGGGACGTGCCCTCGCCGGCGCATCCGCCGTCGGGCTGCCGCTTCCGCACCCGCTGCTGGAAGGCGCAGGAACGGTGCGTGGTGGAGGTGCCGGAGCTGGCGGTGCCGGAGTGGTTCCGGAAGGAGGGCGGCCCGCCCGCGCACCCGTCGGCCTGTCACTTCGCGGAGGAGCGCCGGGTCGTGCCGCCGGAGGGCACCGAGGACCCGGACGACACCTGATCACCAGGCGCGCGGCACGACCTCCACGCCCATCGGCTGGAGGGCGAGGGCCGGGCGGGGGGTGATGCGCTCGGGGCGGATCAGCTCCAGCCGGTAGCGGCGCCAGATGTCGGCGACGATGTGCACGGTCTCGGTGGTCGCGACGGCGGCGCCGATACAGACCCGGGGGCCGAGGCCGAAGGGGAAGTACGAGCCGCGCGGTACGGCCTTGGGCCCGTTGCCGAGCCAGCGCTCGGGGCGGAACTCCTCGGCGTCCTCCCAGTAGCGGGGGTCGCGGTGGTTGACCCACTGGCTGACGGTGACCGTGGTGCCGGCCGGTATGAGGTAGCCGCCGAACTCCATGTCCTCGGTGGCGTCGCGGCTGGTGAGCCAGACCGGCGAGTACAGCCGCAGGGCCTCGCGGACCACGGCGTTCGTGTACGACAGGGCCTCCATCCGCGCGAGCCCGGCCGGGGTGCCGGCGAAGGCCGCCTCGGCCTCGGCCCGGACCCGCTCGGCGGCCTCGGGGTGCTGGGCGAGCAGCACGCTCGCCCAGACGACGGAGTCGTTGGTCGTCTCGAAGCCGGCCATGATCAATGTGGCGAGCTCGTCGCGGAGTTCGTCGCGTGAGGGGGCCGGGTCGCCGTGCACGAGGGCGTGCAGCACGGGGGCGCGCTGCGGATCCGCGGCGGCGGGCGAGGCGGCGAGGGCGTGCAGGGTGCGGTCGACGCGGCGCATCGAGCGGCGGATGCGGAGCTTGCGGAGGGTGGGCACCCACTCGGGCAGCAGCACCGGTGAGGTGGAGAGGTCCATGATGGGCGCGACCAGCCGGGCCACCTCGGCGGTGTCCGCGTCGCTGAACTCGTCGCCGAACATCAGCGAGGTGACCAGCCGCAGGGTCAGGACGGACACGTCGTCCTGGAGGTCGCGGGCCTGGCCGGGCCGCCAGGGGGCGAGCATCCGCTCGCCCTGCGCGTCGACGATCTCGGCGGCCTTCGTGGCCAGGGACCGGCCGAACGCGGGCTGCATCCGGTGCCGTTTGGCGTGCCACTCGGCGCCGTCGCTGTTCATGGTCGAGCGGGGAAAACCCTGCCGTCGCGAGCCGCGCCGGGTGTCGGCGCTGGCCTTGGAGAATTTCGCATTCCGGTCGACGAGCATTTTCTCGACGTCACCGGGGGAGGTCAGCAGCACATTGTTCGCGCCGAGCCGCACCACGTCGCCGTAATTCCGGGAGCAAGCGGTCAGAAAGCCGAGCGGGTCGGTGCTGAACGCGTGCAGATTGCCCAGGTACTTGTCCCCGGACGGGCCGGGAAGATCGGTGCGCGGGCGGGCGGCGGCGGTCACGGATGCCTCGCAGGGGTTCGTACGGGCAGGGGTTCATGCAGTTGAACGGGGGCCGGAATGCCGCGGAATGCGGACTGAACGCGTCCGGGAGGCGGCAACGCGGGGGCGGGGGAACGACGGTGGCCGCGGCATCGCTGCCGCGGCCACCGGGTGCGTCACCGTGCCGGTTTAGTAGTACGAGTACGGCAGGGTGAGTCGGTCCTTGCGAGTCAGCCGGGCGAAAAGCGCACCGGTCAGGATCATCTTGCGCATGGCAAACACCTCCTTCTCGTCAGGTCCGCCCGCGGTGTGATTACCGCGTCGCGTGGAATTGACAGTAGGCATGTGCCCCTGCAATCACAAGAGTTGACAGAATTTACTGTGCATGGTTCGGCGGCTGGGATTCCGTATGCCCCTCCGCCGCGCGCAGGGCCGGATCGAGAATGACCTCGGTCGTCCGCTCCACCGTGGGCGGCTCCGGAAAGTGGCACGCGGACAGATGGCCCGGCCCGCTGCCCTCGGCGCGCAGCAGGGGCGGTTCCTCGGTGGCGCACTCCTCCCGCGCCTTCCAGCACCGCGTACGGAACCGGCAGCCGGACGGCGGCCGGATCGGGGACGGCACGTCGCCCGCGAGCCGGATCCGCTCACGGCTCGCCCGCGCGGAGCCGTCACCTCCGGCCGGGGTGTCCATCAGGTCCGCGGCCTCGGGCACGGCGGAGAGCAGGGCGTGGGTGTAGGGATGGCGCGGACGGCGGTAGATGTCGTCCCGGTCGCCGACCTCGACGATCTTCCCGAGGTACATCACGGCGACACGCTGCGAGAAGTGCCGTACGACGGCCAGGTCGTGCGCGATGAAGACGAACGCGATGCCCAACTCGCGCTGCACGTCCCGGAGCAGATTGACGACCTGGGCCTGGATGGAGACGTCGAGCGCGGAGACCGGCTCGTCGGCGACGATCAGCTTGGGTTCGAGGGCGAGCGCGCGGGCGACGCCGATGCGCTGGCGCTGGCCGCCGGAGAACTCGTGCGGAAAGCGGTTGTAGTGCTCGGGGCTCAGCCCCACGGTCTCCAGCAGCTCGCGCACCCGCGCCTCCCGGCCGCCCGGCGGGTCGATGCCGTTGATCTCCATCGGTCCGGAGACGATCTTCCCCACGGTGTGCCGCGGGTTGAGCGAGGCGTACGGATCCTGGAAGATCATCTGGATCTCGGCGCGGAACGGCGCCAACTCCCTGCGCCCCGCGTGCGTGATGTCCCGTCCCCGGTAGACGATCCGCCCGGCGGTCGGCTCCAGCAGCCGGGTCAGCAGCCGCCCGGTGGTGGACTTGCCGCAGCCGGACTCGCCCACCAGCCCGAAGCTCTCCCCGGCCCGTACGGTCAGATCGAGGCCGTCCACGGCCTGCACGGCCCCGATCCGCCGCTTCACCGGGAAGCCGCCCGTGATCGGAAAGTGCTTGGTCAGCCCCTCGGCGACGAGCAGGGGCTCGCCCCGGGCCCCGTCCGGGGCCGCCTCGCGCGGCGCGGGCAGCGAAACCTTGTCGCTCATGGTGGCTCCTCAGCGCAGTCGGGGCTTGATCTGCCCGGCGAAGATGGCCCGCTGTCGCTCGGGCGTCAGATGACAGGCCGCGCCCCGGCCCGCCGGCAGCTCCGGCCGCTCGGTGCGGCACCGGTCACCGCCGACGGCCGCGACCGACGCGCAGCGCGGATGGAAGGGACAGCCCGGCGGCGGGGCCAGCAGGCTCGGCGGCGCGCCCGGGATCGGGCTCAGCGGCTCCTCGACGTCCGAGGTCAGCCGGGGCATCGAGCCCAGCAGCCCCCAGGTGTACGGGTGCCGCGGCGCGCCCAGCACCTCGCGGACCGTGCCGCGCTCGACGGCCCGCCCCGCGTACATCACCAGCAGCTCGTCGACGGTGTGGGCGACGACACCGAGGTCGTGGGTGATGAGGATGATCGCCGAACCGGTCTGCTGCTGGAGGTCCTTGAGCAGATCGAGGATCTGCGCCTGCACGGTCACGTCCAGGGCGGTCGTCGGCTCGTCGGCGATCAGCAGCTGAGGGTCGCAGACCAGCGCCATCGCGATCATCGCGCGCTGTCGCATGCCGCCGGAGAACTGGTGCGGGTAATCGTCCACGCGCAGTGCGGGGTTGGGGATGCCGACCCGCTTCAGCATCTCGACCGCCCGCAGCCGTGCCTCGCGCCGGGTGGCGCCGGTGTGCTTGCGGAAGGGCTCGGCGATCTGGCGGCCGACGGTGTAGTACGGGGAGAGCGCGGTCAGCGAGTCCTGGAAGATCATCGCCGCCTTGTGGCCGCGGACCTTCTCCAGCGCGGACTCGGGGGCACCGGTCAGCTCCTGCCCGTCCAGCAGGATCTCGCCCTCGATCTCGGTGGTGCGCGGGTCGTGCAGCCCGAGGACGGCGAGGTTGGTCACGGACTTCCCCGAGCCGGACTCGCCGACGATCCCGAGCGTACGGCCGCGCTCCAGTTCGAAGGAGAGCCCGTCGACGGCCTTGACCGTGCCGTCCTCGGTGGCGAAGCGCACGTACAGATCGCGCACGGACAGAAAGGGTGTGGTCGCGGTCACGGCGGTGGTTCTCCCGGCTGCTAGGCGAGGCGTACGCGGGGGTCGATGACGGCGTAGGCGGCGTCCACCACGATGTTGGCGACGACGATCGCCGTGCAGCCGACGAGCATCACGGCCATGAGGGTGGGCAGGTCCGTCTCGCTCACCGAGGAGACGGCGAGCCGGCCGAGGCCGTGGAGGCTGAAGGTGAACTCGGTGATGATCGCGCCGCCGAAGAGCGAGCCGAGGTCGATGCCGAAGATGGTGACGATGGGCGCCAGCGCACCCCGCCACGCGTAGCGGAAGAAGACCGTGCGACGCCCGAGGCCCTTGGCGCGGGCGGTGCGGACATGGTCCTCGCCGAGCTGCTCGACCATCTGGGAGCGGGTCATCCGGCTGTAGTTGGCGATGAAGATGATGGACAGCACCAGCCAGGGGATGAGCATCCCGGTGAACCACTTGACGGGGTCCTCGGTGATCGGGTGGTAGGCCGGGTTGTCCATCCAGTGCAGCCCGCTGACCAGGACGGCGAGGGCGATGACGCCGACGAAGTAGATCTGCAGGGCGCCGCCGACGAGCGAGAGGGAGCTGAAGAACTTGTCGATCCAGGTGCCCCGGAAGGCCGCGGCGATCATGCCGATGCCCACGCCGACGACGAGGAAGACGGCGGCGCCCCCGAGGGTGATGGACAAGGTGGTCGGGAAGCGGTCCACGATCGTGCCCCAGACCGGCTGCTGGTTGGAGAAGGAGTAACCGAAGCAGGGGGCCGGGCAGTGGCCGACGGTGAAGTCGCGGCCCATGAAGATGCCTTGCATGTAGTGCCAGTACTGGACGGGGACCGGCTGGTCGAGGCCCAGGTTCTTGTTGATGACCGCGAGGGCGTCGGGGGTGCAGTTCTTGCCGCAGGACATCAGGGCGGGCTCGGAGGGCAGGGCGAAGAAGAGGAAGAAGGTGATCGCGCTGATCAGCAGGATGATGACGATCGCGCCGAGCGAGCGGCGGACGAGGAATCTGAGCATGTCGTCGCGGTCTTCCGGGTAGCGGGAGGTCCGGTGCGCGGGACCCGGGGCGGGCGGCGGGAGATGGCAGCCGGGCGGCGGGAGATAGCGGCCGGGCGGCGGGAGATGGCGGCCGGGCGCCAGGAGGGAGCGGCCGGGTGCCGGGGGAACCGGCCGGGCCGCGGGGGCCCGGCCGGCCGTGGGCGCCGCTTGGGGCGGCCCTCTTCGCGCGCTATTTGACGTACACGGAGGTCGGGTCGACGGTCCCGTAGACGGGGTGGTAGCGGACGCCGCCGAGGTTCGAACCCCACAGCGAGAACTGCCGGTTGTAGAAGACCGGCACGCCCGGGACGTCCTCCTCGAGGATCTTGTCGGCCAGCTTCTGCCACTCGGGCGCGGCCTTCTTCACGTCCGGGATGGCGTTGATCCGGTCGATCTCGGAGTCGACCCCGGAGTTCTTCAGATGGCCGTAGTTCTGGGCGCCGTCGGCGACCTGCCGGCCGTCGAAGAGCGGCGGCACGACGGTGGAGGAGACCGGCCAGTCCGCTCCCCACGACGAGCGGTAGATGTCGAACTTGTTCTTCACCTCGGCGATCGCCGTCCGGTAGGTGTTGGCGTCGACCTCTTTCTTCTGCACCGTGAAGCCCGCCCGCTCCAGCGCCTGGGTCACCACGACGGAGACCTTCTGCTGGACGTCGGTGTTGGCGTAGGCGTAGACGATCTCCTGGCCGAGCTTGCCGGCCTCCTTCAGCAGCGCCTTGGCCTTCTCGGGCTGTCCGGCAGGGTTCGCCTTCTTCTGGAAGGGGTCGGTCGGCCGGTAGCCGTCCATGGCGGGCGAGAGGTAGTTGGTGGCCACCACCCCGGCGGTCGCGCCGCCGTTCTGCTGGAGGATCTGCCCGTTGGGCATGGCGTACGCGAGGGCCTTGCGGACCTTGGCGTCCTTGAGGCGGTCGGTGTTGAAGCTGATGTAGTCGACGTAGGGCTGGATCTCCACGAAGCGGCGGGCCTTGGTGCCGGCCTGCTTCAGCACCTTCTCGGTCATCTCCGGTGCCACGGCGTTGCTGAACGACAGGGCGTTCTTGTCGCCGCCCTGGTCGGCGAGGAAGCGGCGGGTGGAGTCGGCGAACTGGTGGCCGAAGCTGATCTCGAACCGGTCGGCGTACTGGTGGCGGATCGGGTCGGTCTTCGGGTCCCAGTGCTCGTTCCTCACCAGCGTCAGCGACTTGCCGACCTTGTACTCGCCGACCTTGTACGGGCCGGAGGAGAAGGGGGCGTTGTCGTACTTCTGCTTGGTGTCCTTCGCCTGTTTGACCGCGCCGATGTTCGGCATCGCGGTGGCGAAGGGGGTGTCCGCGTGCGGCTGACGGAAGTGGAAGATGATCGTCTTGTCGTCGGGGGTGTCGAGCACGGACGACGGCAGGTGCTTGCCGTTGTACGGGCCCTCCGGCAGGGCCTTGCGGAAGTCGTTGCCGTCACCCGAGAGCCACTGCGGGATGTAGAGGGGGCCGTCGGTCTCGAAGGGGGCGTAGAGCCGTTCGATGCCCCACCGCACGTCCTTGGCGGTGACGGCCGAGCCGTCCTCGAACTTCAGCCCGTCCTTGAGGGTGAACTTCCAGGTCTTCCCGCCGTCCGAGGCGGTACCGGCGTCGGTCGCGAGGTCCCCGACGACCTTGACCTTGCCCTTGTCGTCCACCTTGTACGAGGTCAGGGAGCGGTTGTAGAGCATCTGGTTGGCCAGCACGTCGGCGTAGTAGATCTGGCCCGGGTCGAGGTGGTTGAAGGCGTCACGCTGGAGGACGCCGACCGCGCCGCCCTTCTTCGCGCCCGGCACCTCCGGGGCGGGGCCGGTCGAGTCGGCCTTGGTGCCGATCGAATAGTTCGAGGCCGTGGTCTTGTCGTCACCCGGACCGCTGTCCTTGTCTCCGCCGCTCCCGCCTCCTCCGCTGCTGCACGCGGAGAGCACCAGCGCACCGGCCGCGAGGGCCGTGGCCGCGAGCCGGGCCCTTCTCCTGGGGGATCTCGTCCTGGGGGTCATGGGTCGATGCACCTGCCTGTCCGTTGTGACGACGACGTGCGGCTGCGTGCGGTTCAGCGTTTGGTCCGGGGGTCGAAGGCGTCCCGGACCGAGTCCCCGAGCAGGTTGAAGGCGACCACGAAAATGATCATCGCGAGGCCGGGGAAGAAGATGTAGGTGATGTCGCTCTCGTAGTACTGGGCGCCGTTGGCGAACATCCGGCCCCAGTCGGGCGTGGGCTCCAGGATGCCGACCCCGATGAAGGAGAGCCCGGCCTCGATGGTCACGAACGAGGGCAGCATCAGCGTCGACTGCACCAGGATCGGGGTCCAGAGATTGGGCAGCAACTCCTTGGTGATGATCCGCCAGGGCGAGGCGCCGGTCACCTTCGCGGCCTCGATGAACTCCCGCTCCCGCAGGCTGAGCACCTGGCCGCGCAGCAGTCGCGCGAGTCCCATCCAGCCCAGCACCCACAGCACCAGGATCAGGGTCAGCACCCGCAGATAGGTGGGCGTCTCCTTCTCCGGACTGACGAAGAGGGAGTAGACGACGGGGGTGAAGGCGATGAAGGACAGCTGGGAGGGGAAGGCGAGCAGCAGATCGATGAACCGGCCCAGGAAGTAATCGGTCCGGCCGCCCAGATAGCCGGCCGTCACCCCGACCACGACGCCCGTCAGCACGCACAGCACGGTGGCGGCCACGGCGATCAGCAGCGAGGTGCGGATGCCGAAGACGAGCTGGGTCAGTACGTCCCGGCCCAGCGTGGGCTCGATGCCGAACCAGAACCGGCCGGAGACCCCGCCGTTGGGCGCGACGGGATAGCCGTACTCGTTGAGCAGCCCCTGCTCGTTCAGACCGTAGGTCGTCGTCGGGCTCTTCCCGTAGAACTTCGAGATCAGCGGCGCCGCGATCGCGACGGTGAAGAAGAAGGCCACGACGTACGCGGAGAGGACCCCCGAGCGGTCGCGTCGGAAGCGGCGCCACATCAGCTGTCCGGGCGACCGGCCCACCGGCCCGGCTTCGGCCGTCGCGGCCGGGGAAGGACTCGTCATCGCGTGGATCCCCCGCACTGTCGTCTCGTCAACCCGGCGCAAAGGGCGCGCACGCGGTGGGTTGAGCGGACTGTGGCAATGGACTCACGGCGCGGTCAAGGGGGCCTGGGCGAAATGCCTGGCGTCCTTCCGCATCTGCCCTGCGGGCCGTGGCGTGTGCACCACCGCTGCGCGGCAGTGTCCTCAATGGCCGAACGGGCTTGATTTGGGCTGAGCTCAGCCGAAACCAGCCCGTCCGGCGCCTGAGGACGCGCCCGCAGGGCGCTCGCCGTCCGACGTGGGTCAGGCGACGCCCAAGGAGCGCTTGAGGAAGTCGACCTGGAGCAGCAGCAGGTTCTCCGCGACCTGCTCCTGCGGCGTCATGTGGGTGACCCCCGACAGCGGCAGCACCTCGTGCGGGCGGCCCGCCGCCAGCAGCGCCGAGGAGAGCCGCAGGGTGTGCGCGGCGACGACGTTGTCGTCCGCCAGACCGTGGACGATCATCAGCGGGCGGGTCTGCTCCGCGGGCTCGGACAGGCCCTCGTCCGTGACCAGGGAATTGCGGGCGTACACCGCCGGCTGCTCGTCGGGGTGGCCGAGGTAGCGCTCGGTGTAGTGCGTGTCGTACAGCCGCCAGTCGGTGACGGGCGCGCCCGCGATGCCCGCGTGGAAGACGTCCGGGCGGCGCAGCACGGCGAGCGCCGCGAGATAACCGCCGTACGACCAGCCGCGGATGCCCACCCGGGTCAGATCCAGCGGGTATTCCCCGGCCAGCGCCCGTACGGCCTCGACCTGGTCGTCCAGGGTGGCCCCCGCGAAGTCGTCGCGGATGGACTTCTCCCAGGCGGGGGAGCGGTGCGGGGTGCCCCGCCCGTCGGCGACGATCACGGCGAAGCCCTGGTCGGCGAACCACTGCGAGGTCAGATGGGCGTTGTGCGCGGCGACCACCCGCTGCCCGTGCGGACCGCCGTAGGGGTCCATCAGGACCGGCAGCGGGCCGTCGCCCTCCGTGTAGCCGGTCGGCAGCAGGACGGCGCACGGGATGCGCCGCTCGCCCGCCTCGGTGAGCGCGACGCGGGCGGTCAGCACCGGCTCCTGCGCGTACGAGGTCACGACGGCGATCTGCTTGCCGTCCCGCAGCACCCGGGCCTCGGAGCCGGCGCGGCCGAGCGACGCCGACACCAGTACGGTGACCGCGCCCGAACGCACCGCCGAGTGCCAGCCCTCGCCCTCCGAAAGGCGCTCCGCGCCCCGCTCGTCGACGCGGTACACATGTGCCTGGCCGGTCTCGGGATCGGCCGCCCCGGGCCCCGCGGACGCCGAGACCAGCACGTCGTCGTCGCCCACGTCGAGCACGGCCCGTACGTGCGTCCCGGGGCCGGTCAGGGCGCGGTCGCCGACGACGAGCACACGGGCGCCGTCTTCCTCGGCGATCCGTACGAGATCACCCTGCGGCGACCATGCGGGCACACCAGCGAAAAGATCAAGCCAGATTGCGTCCTCGTCAACATGCAGCACCCGCGTGGCACCCGAAACGGTGTCCACGGTCAGATAAACCTGGGAACGCTGGTCGCGTGACTGGACCAGCAGCAGCGGGGCACCGTCCGCCGACCAGTGGACGCGCGCCAGATAGGGGTGCTGCTCACGGTCCCAGAGGACGTCCGTCCGGGAGCCGTCCAGGCGCAGCAGGGACAGCGACACCGACGCGTTGGCCGTGCCCGCCGCAGGGTAGGCGACCTCGGCGGGCTCCCGGCCGGGGTTGGCCGGGTCGGCGATCCACCAGCGGTCGACGGGCGCGTCGTCGGCGCGGGCGGCCAGCAGGGCGGTGCCGTCCGGCGACCACCAGAAGCCGCGCGAGCGGTCCATCTCCTCGGCGGCGATGAACTCCGCGAGCCCCCACGTGGTGGTGTCGTTCTCCGGCTCGGCCACGGCGCGGTCGGCGCTGCCGTCCGCCTCCACCACGCGCAGGGTGCCGCCCGTGACATACGCGACCCGGCGGCCGTCGGGGGAGGGGCGGGGGTCGACGACCGGGCCCGGCACGGTCAGCTCGCGGGCCGTGCCGCCGCGCAGTTCGGCGACGAAGAGCCGCCCGGACAGGGCGAACGCCGCCAACTCCACCGCGTTGTCCACCGCGTAACCCACGACGCCGGCCGACCCCTCACGGCTGCGTTCGCGGCGCGCCCGCTCCTCGGCGGACAGCTCCTCGTCGGCGCCGCCCAGCAGGATCATCGGATCCGCGGCCGGGTACTCCCGGCCCGCGTCGAGGTCGAGCACCCACAGGACGTTCGCCCGATCGGTGCCGGAACGGGAGCGAAGGAAGACGACGCGCGAGCCGTCGGGCGACACCGTGAACGCGCGCGGCGCGCCGAGGGAGAAGCGCTGGGTACGGGCGTGTTGACGAGGAAACGAGAGTTGTCCGGTCATGCGGGGAGCCTACGGCGGGGGCGGCGAGATCTCGCCGTGCGCCCCACTTTTGCTCCTGTGCACCGAGTCTTGGCACGTACGGAAAGTTATGATCACTCGCGCATAGTGGGTATGGCTTCTGAGGCATCTGTATGTGATCCATCCGACCGCGCGTACTGGAGGTGAACCGCTGTGGCACTCTCGATTTCGGCGGTGGTGCTGCTGGCGATCATCGTCTTCCTGCTGGTCCGGAAGTCCGGACTGAAGGCGGGTCACGCCGCGGTCTGTGTGCTGTTGGGGTTCTACCTCGCGAGTTCGTCGGTGGCCCCGACGCTGCACAGCCTGACCACGAGCGTGACCGGGATGATCAGCAACATCAAGTTCTGACCGTTCGGTGTCCGGGCGGCGCCCCGCACGCGCCGCCGGGCTCGTAGGCTGGTCCCATGACCGACAGCTCCTTGTTGCCAGGCCGCCGGCTGCTCCTGGTGCACGCGCACCCGGACGACGAGTCGATCAACAACGGCGCGACCATGGCCAAGTACGCCGCCGAGGGCGCCCACGTCACGCTCGTGACGTGCACCCTCGGCGAAGAGGGCGAGGTGATCCCGCCCGACCTGGCGCACCTCGCCGCCGATCGCGACGACACCCTCGGCCCGTACCGCGTCGCCGAACTCGCCGCCGCGATGAAGGAGCTGGGCGTCACCGACCACCGCTTCCTCGGCGGCCCCGGGCGTTACAGAGACTCGGGCATGATGGGCGCCCCGCAGAACGACCGCCCCGGCTGCTTCTGGCGGGCCGAGGTGGACGAGGCCGCCGCGCACCTCGTCGAGGTGATCCGCGAGGTCCGGCCCCAGGTGCTCGTGACCTACGACCCGAACGGCGGCTACGGCCACCCCGACCACATCCAGGCACACCGCGTCGCGATGCGCGCCGTGGACCTGGCGGCGGAGCCGGCCTTCCGCCGCGACCTCGGCGATCCGCACACCGTCCCCAAGGTCTACTGGAACTGCGTCCCGCTCTCGGTCGTCGAGCAGGGCTTCGCGCGGCTGCGCGAGCAGGGCAAGGACATGCCCTTCCCGGGCATCGCCTCCCCCGCCGACGTGCCGGGCGTCGTGCCCGACGCCGAGGTGACGGCCGCGGTCGACAGCTCTCCCTACGCCTCGGCGAAGGCGAGCGCGATGCGGGCCCACGCCACACAGATCGCCGTGGACGGCCCCTTCTTCGCGCTCTCCAACGACCTCGGGCAGCCGCTGCTCGGCGACGAGTTCTACCGGCTCGTCCGCGGCCGCGCCGCGGCCGACCGCGAGGACGACCTCTTCGCGGGGGTGGCCTGATGAAGGGCCTCACTCCACAGCTCGGTTTCGGCCGGATCGCGGCGTTCGCCGGACTTGCCGTGCTAGGGGCCCTGGTCGGCATCGCCGGGTCGCTGGTGCAAGGCGGCTGGTTCCCCGGCGGGTTGCTGCTCGCTCTGCTCGGCATCGCCGCGCTCTGCTACGGCGGAGTGACGGCCACCGGCAGCAGATCCGGCGGTGTGGCACCCGGGATCGGTTGGCTGATCGCCGTGCTGATGCTGACGGCGAGCCGCCCGGAGGGGGACTTCCTCTTCGGGGCCGGACTCGGCTCGTACGCCTTTCTGCTGGGCGGAATGATCGTCGCTGTGATCTGCGCCACGGTCCCTAAACTGTCGCAACCGGGCGGGCCTTCGGTCCGACTTGGGAAGTGACGTGACGATTTCTGCCTGACGCGTCCGAGGCACGAAGGCGCGCACCGCGCTCCCGCCCGCCGCGGTGATCCGACGGTCGTCAAGTGCGTGCCGGTGGTGCCCAGTATGGTGGTGCGCGCCGCCGAGCTACCCCTGGCCTTCGGCATGGGCGACCCCGAGCGAGGTCATCGAGGGCGGCGGAGAGTAACCGGGAGAACCTGCTTTGAGCCGTGAATCTGACACTTCGTCCTCTGGGCCCCAGGGGCGCGGTGGCGCCGCGTACCCGTCGGGCACCCCGCCCTACGGCACCCGCGACGTGCCGCCCGGCGCCCCCGGCGGAGACGAGCCCGCCGGGCCGCCCACGCCGGAAGAGCCCAAGACCGAGACCACGATGACGACGCGGATCCGCATCAACATCCCGGGCTCGCGACCCATTCCGCCGGTCATCATGCGGACCCCCGTCGAGGACGGCACGGCCGGGAAGGCATCCGCCGCCCCGGACCCCGCCGCCCGTCCCGGCACGCCTTCGGCCGGCCCCGACCGGGCGGCCGAGTCCGCCAGGGCCAAGCCCAGCCTGCCCCGCCGCCCGGAGCCGTCCGCCAAGCCGGCGGCCGCGCCGGAGGCGGACCGCGGGGACGGGAAGGGCGAGAAGGCCAGCGACTGGTTCGCGCCGCGCAAGTCGGGCCCGGCCGCCCCCGCCGCGGCTCCCGCGCCGGGCCTGCCCCGCCGCCAGGTGGGCCAGAGCGCCCCGCCGCCGGTGACCCCGCAGCCGCCCGCCGCCTCCGGTGGCGCGCCGTGGGTCCGCGACACCCCGGGCGACGCCTCCGCGCAGCCGCCCGCCCCGGCCCAGGGCTCCACGACGGGCTCGGTGCCGTGGCAGGGCGCAGCCCCCGCAGCCCCCGCCGCGTCGGGTGGTGCGCCGTGGGTCCGCGACACCTCGGGCCCCGCCGCCCCGGCCGGGGGCGCCCCCTGGCAGGACCGGCAGAACGCCGCGCCGTGGCCCGGCGAGTCCTCCGTCACGGGTGCCATGGCGCAGCCGACCGTGCCCGGGCAGAATTCCGCCGGCGCTCCGCCGTGGGCCGAACCCGAGACCACCCAGCAGTTCCAGGCGCCGAGCCTCGACGACCCGTTCGTGTACCCCCAGGGGAGCGCGGCCGCGGGTGCGTTCGCGCCGGGGCGTACGGACACTCCCCGCGAGGGCTTCCCGGCCATACAGACGCCGCCCCCCGTCGGTGGTGCCCCGCGGCCGCCGCAGGCCAAGCAGCCGGGCCAGCAGGCCCAGCAGGCGGCGCCGGCCAAGCAGTCCAAGAAGCGCAAGTCCAAGGTGCCCGCGCCCACGCCTCCCGTCGGTCAGATGCCCGGCGAGACGCTGGTGAGCGGCGTGCCCCCGGTTTCGCCCGGCGGTTCGGTACCCAAGCCCGTCGACAGCGGCGCGCCCCGCGTGGCGGTGCCGAAGCCCAAGTCGGGCGTTCCGGCGCCGAAGCCGGCCGTGCCCGCGGCCAAGAGCGCGCCCAAGGCGGCGGCGAAGAGCGCCCCCAAGAAGAAGGGCCGCTCGAAGCTGGTCCTGCTGGGCGGCGGTCTGGTCGCGCTGGTCGGTGTCGCGTACGGCGCCGGGCTGCTGCTCGACCACGCGGACGTGCCGAACGGCACCACCGTGCTCGGCGTGGACATCGGCGGCACCTCGAAGGAGGCGGCGGTCAAGAAGCTCGACTCCGCCCTCGGTGAGCGTGCGACCGCGCCCCTGACGGTGTCCATCGCGGGCAAGGAGGCGCAGCTCAAGCCGTCCGTGGCGGGCCTGTCCATCGACACCCAGGCCACGGTGCGGGCCGCGGCCGGCCGGGACTACAACCCGGTCACCGTCCTCGGATCGCTGGTCGGCGGCACCCGCAAGGCCGAGCCCACGCTGAACGTGGACGAGGAGAAGGTCGCCGCCGCGCTCAAGACGCTGGCCGGCGAGAGCGGCGCGGCCAAGGACGGCACGATCAAGTTCGAGCCGGGCAAGGCCGTCCCCGTCTACGGCAAGCCGTACCAGGGCCTGGACAACGCCAAGGCGGTCAAGGCCGTCTCGGACGCCTACCGCGAGCGCGCGGCCGGCGGCGCGAGCAAGACCGTCGAGCTGCCGAGCGCACCCCAGACGCCCAAGATCGGCAATGCCGAGGTCGACCGGGTGATGGCGAGCTTCGCGAAGCCCGCGATGTCCGGCCTGGTCACGGTCCAGACGGACGCGGCGCACCGGATCCAGTTCGGTCCGGACCTCTCGCTGCCGAAGATCCTTTCGGTCAAGGAGGTCGACGGGAAGCTCGTCGAGAGCTACAACCTGGAGGCGCTGAAGGAGCTGTACGGCAGCCGCTTCAACGGCGTCCTCATCCAGCGGGGCAACGGCACGAAGACCGCCGTCACCCCCCAGGACGTGGTCGGCGCCCTCCGCAAGGCGCTGGTGGGCAAGACGCCCGCCGAGCGCATCGGCGTGATCCCGCTCAACCCGAGCTGATCGCGAGCAGATCCCGTAGGAGCCCCCGCGCCGCATCCGGCGCGGGGGCTCCCGCGCGTCCGGCCGGACCCATGACATCTGTCATCCGAGGTTCACGACGGCTGACACTGCCGCCGGCCCGGCCCGGCCAGCGAGGATTACCGTCATGACCACTACAGGCAACACGTTCACGGGGGACGGGCGCCGCACCGGCGCTCCCGTGGTCAGTTTTGAGAACGTCAGCAAGAGTTACGGCGACGTGCGCGCGGTCGCCGATCTGGACCTTCAGCTCTACCCGGGCGAGACCGTCGCCCTGCTCGGCCCCAACGGTGCCGGCAAGTCGTCCACCCTCGATCTGCTCCTGGGGCTGCGCAACCCCGACGCGGGCCGTGTCGAGCTGTTCGGCACCACCCCGCAGCAGGCCATCGCGCGTGGCAAGGTCGGCGCGATGCTCCAGACCGGCGGCCTCATGGAGGACGTGAAGGTCCGTCAGCTGGTGCGGCTCGCGTGCGATCTGCATCCGCAGGCGCACCCCGTCGAGCAGGTGATGGAGCACGCGGGCATCACCGAGATCGCCGACCGCATGGTCAACAAGCTGTCCGGCGGTCAGGAGCAGCGGGTGCGGTTCGCGATGGCGACCGCGGGCGCCAGCGACCTCATCGTGCTGGACGAGCCGACGACCGGCATGGACGTCACCTCCCGCCAGGCGTTCTGGAGCGTGATGCGCGAGCAGGCGCGCCAGGGCCGCGCGGTGCTGTTCGCCACGCACTATCTGGAGGAGGCCGACGCCATCGCCGACCGCGTCGTCGTGCTGCACCGCGGCCGGGTGCTGGCGGACGGCTCGGCGGCCGAGATCAAGGCGAAGGCTGGGGCCCGGCGGATCGTCTTCGACCTCGAGGGGCACATCTCCGAGGCCACGCTGCGCGAGCTGCCGTTCCTGTCGAGCCTGGAGATATCGGGCCGCACGGTCCGCATCCAGTCGCACGACGCCGACGCGACCGTGCACGCGGTGTACGGGCTCGGCCTCTTCCCCCGCAACCTCGAGGTCGCGGGTCTCGGCCTGGAGCAGGCCTTCATCGCCATCACCGACGCCGCGACCGCCGAGGAGGCGGCAGCATGAACACCCTGATCAAGCTCGAAATCTCGCGCACGCTGCGCAACAAGAAGTTCATGTTCTTCTCGGTGATCTACCCCGCCGGGCTCTACCTGCTGATCGCGGGCGGTGCGAGCAGCACCGAGGTCGTCGGCGACAGCAAGCTGACGCTGCCGCTGCTGATGATGGTCTCCATGGCCTCCTTCGGCGCCATCACCGCCGTCCTCGTCGGCAACAGCGAGAAGATCGCCAAGGAGCGGGAGAAGGGCTGGGTGCGCCAGCTGCGGCTCACCGCCCTGCCGGGCCGCGGCTACGTCCTGGCGAAGATCGCCTCGGCCGCCGTGGTGTCGCTGCCGTCGATCGTCTTCGTCTTCGTCATCGCCGCGGCCGTCAAGGACGTCCGGATGGAAGCGGCCTGGCAGTGGTTCGCGCTGACGGGCGCGATCTGGGCGGGCAGCATCGTCTTCGCCGCCCTCGGCGTCGCGGTGGGCTACCTCGCCACGGGGGACGCCGTCCGGCCCATCACGATGATCATCTACTTCGGACTGTCGATGCTGGGCGGCCTGTGGATGCCGACCGCCACGTTCCCCCAGTGGCTGCAGGACATCGCCGAGTGGATGCCCACCCACGCCTACGCCGCCCTCGGCCAGGCCATCGAACTGGGCGGCGCGCCGCACCTCAAGGACGTCGCCATCCTGGTCGGCTACCTGGCGCTGTTCACCGGCGCGGCCACGTGGCTGTACCGCAAGGACACCCACAAGGCCTGAGGGGACGGGCGGCACCCGCCGACGGGAGAAACTACGGGCATGACGGAGCGCGAGGACCACGCCGTGGACAGGGGATTCATCCGGATCGGCGAGGCGCCCGAGGACTGGCGGCAGATGCTGGCCAAGGGCTGCTGGACCCTTCTCTACATGCTGTACATGGCGACCGTGGTGGGGGACCTGACCGAAGGCCACCACACGGTCCCCGCCACGGTGCTCGGCTGGGCGGGGCTGACCGTCTTCGTCGTCGTCTACCTCTTCATGGTCCTCGGCCGGCGCCCCCGGGGCCGTCTCTCCCGCCGTCAGCTCACCACCCTCGCCGGGCTGTACGTGCTGGCCGTGGTGCTGGCGCTGGCGCTCGGCTCGGTGTGGCTGGTGCTGCTGGTGTACGTCGCCATCTCGGCCGGCGTCATGCTGCCGATGAAGTGGGCGCTGCGGGTCATTCCGTTCGTCGCCGTCTCCGAGGTGGTGGTCGGTCTGGTGGACGGGGCGGACACCACGCGACAGCTGACGCTGGTGCTGCCGACGTTGCTGGGCGGCGCGGCGATGATGGGCATCGTCCAGATGGGGCGCACCATGCGCGAGCTGCGCGAGGCACGCGCCACCGTCGCCCATCTCGCGGCCAACGAGGAGCGGCTGCGGCTCGCCCGCGACCTGCACGACCTGCTGGGGCACTCGCTGTCCTTGATCACTCTCAAGAGTGAGCTGGCCGGCCGGATGCTGCCCGACAAGCCCGAACAGGCCGCCCAGCAGGTCGCGGACATCGAGCGGGTCAGCAGGCAGGCGCTCGTGGACGTGCGGGAGGCCGTGAGCGGTTTCCGCCGTCCGACGCTGGACTCCGAGATCGCGGGCGCCCGCACCGCCCTCGCCGCCGCGGGCGTCGCCGCCGCCGTCGACGGCGCGATCGGCCACGCCGATCTGCCGCCGGAGGAGGAGGGCGCGCTGGCGTGGGCGCTGCGCGAGGCCGTGACCAACGTGGTGCGGCACAGCGGGGCGAGCCGCTGCGAGGTGACGCTCGGGGAGCAGGGGGACGAGCTGTGCCTGACCGTCACCGACAACGGCCACGGGCCCGCCCGGCCGCACGGCAACGGCCTGACGGGCCTGGCCGAGCGGCTGGCCCTCGCGGGCGGCAGGCTGGAGACCGGGCGCGGGCCCCGGGGCGGCTTCCGGCTGCGCGCGTGCGTACCCCTCGCGCGCCGTCCGGCGCCCGAGCCCGCCGAGGCGCTCCCCTAGGGCCTGCCCGATGGATCTTCGCGGGCTCGCGACGTCCGGATCCCGGCACGCGCTCGCTGCGTGGAAAAGCCGCCCGAGTACGCCCGGTACGAGGGCGGTCCTCCGCCGTGCGATCGCACGCTCCCCCAGCTACCGCTGGGGAGGTGCCCCCATGCCGCTCGCT
The DNA here is from genome assembly GCF_014203545.1 of Streptomyces netropsis. Lineage (GTDB taxonomy): Bacteria > Actinomycetota > Actinomycetes > Streptomycetales > Streptomycetaceae > Streptomyces > Streptomyces netropsis. The sequence goes on along the minus strand of NZ_JACHJG010000003.1, from coordinate 481,769 downwards.
CATCCACGAAGATCCACCGGACGGGCCCTGGGCCCCGGTCACGGACCCCGGCGAACGGCCTAACCTGTCGCTGTGAACGATCTTCCCGTGCGCCCCGACGGCGACCGTCCCGTCCGCGTCCTCCTCGCCGAGGACCAGTCCATGGTCCGCGAGGCACTCGCCGCGCTGCTCGGGCTGGAGGGGGACATCGAGGTCGTCACCCAGGTGGCCCGGGGCGACGAGGTACTGGCGGCGGCCCGGGGCACGGCGGTCGACGTGGCGCTCCTCGACATCGAGATGCCGGGCATGACCGGGCTGGAGGCGGCGGCACTGCTGCGCCGCGCGCTGCCCGGCCTGAAGATCGTGATCCTCACGACGTTCGGGCGGCCCGGGTATCTGCGCCGGGCGATGGAGGCCGGGGCCGACGCCTTCCTGGTCAAGGACGCGCCCGCCGCCCAGCTCGCGGACGCCGTGCGGCGGGTGCTGCGCGGGGAGCGGGTCATCGACCCGACGCTCGCGGCGGCCGCGCTCGCGGAGGGCGCGAATCCGCTGACCGACCGCGAGCGGGCCGTCCTGCACGCCTCCGCCGACGGCTCGACCAACGCCGAACTGGCCGCGGGCCTGCACCTCTCGCAGGGCACGGTCCGCAACTACCTCTCCACGGCGATCCAGAAGACAGGTGCCCGCAACCGCGCGGAGGCCGTCCGGATCGCCCGGGACAAGGGCTGGCTCTGACCTCGGCCCGCCCGGCTCTCAGTTGAGCATCGCCCGCGCCGCGCGCGCCTGCCCGAGCACGGTCTTGGCCGTGCCCGGCTCCACCGCCGCGATCACCTCGGCGTACTCCTCCAGCTCCCGCGCGCCGCGCACGAAGTCCCCGCGCTCCACGAGCAGCTCGGCGCGCTCGTAGCGCAGCCGGGCCGGGTGCCGGGGGAGCAGCAGGGAGAGTTCGAGGGCCCACAGCTGGACGTCGCTGCGCTCGGGCCGGGCGGCCGCCCAGGCGCGGATGTTGTTCAGCACCCGCAGCACGATGTCCAGCGGCTCCGCGGGGGCGAACATCGACGGGGACAACGGGGCCCCGGTCGCGCCCGCGACCAGCAGCCCGGCGTCCTCGTCGGACAGCGGCCGGCCGCCGTCGAAGGGGTCGACCAGCACCTTCTCCCCGTACGGATCGCCGAAGCCGACGACGAAGTGGCCGGGCAGCGCCACCCCGTACACGGGCGCGCCCGCCCGCCGCGCCACCTCCAGCCACACCACGGACAGCAGGATCGGCAGGCCGCGGCGGCGCAGCAGCACCTCGTCGAGCAGCGAGGACTCCAGCCTGCGGTAGTCCGCGGGGGAGCCGTGGAAGCCGCAGCGCTCGCCGAGCAGCTGCGCGAGCGCCTCCGCCCACCGCCTCGGCCCGGCCTGGCGGCCGAGCGCCGGCAGCAGGCCGGCGAGCCGGTCCAGCTCTATCTGCGCGGCGTCGATCCGGGCCTCCTCCGGTGGGACCTCCTCCGGCGGGGCTTCCTCCGGCGGGGCCTCTTCCGGCGGGGTCTTCGTCCCCGGTCCGGGCCCGGCGTGCGCTTCGGCCGCGACCAGCAGGCAGAGCAGGGCGAGGTCCGGGCGCACCTCCCGGGCCGCCTCCGTGAACCGCTGTCGTCGGCCAGTCGTGTCGTGCATACGTGCCTCGTACCCGCTCGGGGCGGTGGACGGAAGCCCATCGCCGGTTTCCATGATGCGGCCGCGCCCGTTCCTACCGCTGTGGCTCGCGGCGGTAGTGGTAGGTGTGGTGCGTGGTGAAGCCGAGGTCGTCGTAGAGGCCGTGAGCGGCGCCATTGCCCGTCTCGACCTGGAGATACGCGGCCGAGGCGCCCTCGTCGAGGGCCCGCGCGGCCAGCCGTGCCATCACCAGGGTGCCCAGCCCCCGGCGGCGGTGGGCGGGGCCGACCTCCAGTGCGGCGAACCCCGCCCACCGGCCGTCCACCACACAGCGGCCGATCGCCGCCGGACCGTGCTCGCCCGGCCCGCCCGGCACGGTCGCGAACCAGACCGACGGCCCGCCGGTCAGTACCGCCAGCGCGTCCTCGGCGCTGTCGGGGGCCGTCGCGACCCGCCCGTACGCGCCGCGCCACTCCTCGGAGGGCTCGCGGGAGAGCAGGACCTCGTCCGTGGCCGCGTGGGGCGCCCGGTCGGCGATCGGCGCCAGCGCGGCCGTACGCATCACCGCGTGTCGCTCGGCCGTCCAGCCGCGGCCGGCGAGCTCGGCGTCGAGCGATGCGTCCGCCGCCGCGTCACCGGTGGTGACCTGCACCAATGCGGGCAGCGAGCGCTCGGCGTACCACGCGGTGACCCGGTCCAGGGCGGTCGGCAGCGGCAGCCCGCAATCGCCGAGGGGCAGCGCCGAGTTGGCCCGGGCGGTGAAGCCGCCCGCCGCCCGCAGGGTCCAGTCGCCCAGCCGCCCGGTCTCCCGCGCGGGCCAGCCGCGCGCCGCGACCTCCTGGAGCTCGCGCGTGCTCGTGGCCGGGCCGCGCCGCCGCGCGGGGGCGTCCGGCACGACCTTCCCCGCGACGAGCGCCGACTCCTCGACCTCGACCGTTTCCCCGTTCCGGCGTGTGATCCGCAGCACACCGTGGTCCCAGGACGAGAGCACCCCCACCGCGTCGGTGAAGCGCTCCGGTGAACGCTCGCGGTCGTTCAGGAGACGTACAGATACCCTTTTTCCTACATCAGCAGTATTGATCCGGACTTCCAGTCGTCCGCCCGTGGTGAATTCCACAGCTCTCCCCACCCCTCCTGTTCGTCATGTGCCCGGAAACGGAGATACTAGGTGTGGGCATCGACGACGCCGCGCTCCCGCGCGAGATGAGCCCTACCGAGGAGGAACGACAGCGTGACCTACGTCATCGCGCAGCCTTGTGTCGACGTGAAGGACAAGGCGTGCATCGAGGAGTGCCCCGTCGACTGCATCTATGAGGGCTCCCGGTCCTTGTACATCCACCCGGACGAATGCGTCGACTGTGGTGCCTGTGAGCCGGTATGCCCCGTGGAAGCGATCTTCTACGAGGACGACACTCCTGAGGAGTGGAAGGACTACTACAAGGCGAACGTCGAGTTCTTCGACGAGCTCGGTTCGCCCGGTGGTGCCTCCAAGCTCGGTCTGATCGAGCGTGACCACCCCTTCATCGCGGCGCTGCCGCCGCAGGCCGAGGGCGAGCACTGATCGCCCCGCGCAGCGCTGCCGCGGCCCCGTACGGCACTTCCGCCGTACGGGGCCGCGGCTTTTCCGCGGCGGACCGCCGACACAAGACCGACTTCGGACCGACGTAAGAGAGAGAATCGTGGGCGCAGTCTCCTCCCGCCTCCCCGCCTTCCCCTGGGACCGGCTCGAGCCCTACAAGGCCACCGCCGCGGCCCACCCGGACGGCATCGTGGACCTGTCGGTGGGCACCCCCGTCGACCCCGTCCCCGACCTGATCCAGCGGGCGCTGACCGGCGCGGCGGACAGCCCCGGCTATCCCACCGTGTGGGGCACGCCCGCGCTGCGCGCGGCCCTGACCGGCTGGGCGGAGAGCCGCCTGGGCGCCAAGGGGCTGGCCGACACCAATGTGCTGCCCGTCGTGGGCTCCAAGGAGCTGGTGGCCTGGCTGCCGACCCAGCTCGGCTTCACCACCGGCGACAAGGTCGCCTATCCGCGGCTCGCCTACCCGACGTACGAGGTCGGGGCGCGGCTCGCGGGCGCCGAGCCGGTCGTCTACGACGACCCGACGGAGCTGGACCCCACCGGTCTCAAGCTGCTCTGGCTCAACTCCCCGTCCAACCCGACGGGCCGCGTCCTGTCGGCGGACGAGCTGCGGGACACGGTCGCCTGGGCGCGCGAGCACGGCGTGCTGCTCTTCAGCGACGAGTGCTACCTGGAGCTGGGCTGGGAGGCCGACCCGGTCTCCGTCCTGCACCCGGACATCTGCGGTGGCTCCTACGAGGGCATCGTCGCCGTTCACTCCCTCTCCAAGCGCTCGAACCTGGCGGGCTACCGCGCGGCGTTCCTCGCCGGTGACGCCGCCGTCCTCGGCGAGCTGCTCCAGATCCGCAAGCACGGCGGCATGATGGTCGCCGCCCCGGTCCAGGCCGCCACCGTCGCGGCCCTCGGCGACACCGCGCACGTCGCCGAGCAGCGCGAGCGCTACGCCCGCCGCCGGGCCGCGCTGCGCACGGCCTTCGAGGCCGCGGGCTTCCGGATCGAGCACAGCGAGGCGTCGCTGTATCTGTGGGCCACGCGCGACGAGCCGTGCTGGGACACCGTCGGCGAGCTCTCCGAGCGCGGCATCCTCGTCGCGCCCGGGGACTTCTACGGAACGGCGGGCGAGCGCTTCGTGCGGATCGCGTTCACCGCGACCGACGAGCGGGTCGCGGCGGCGGTCCGCCGGCTGGCCGACTAGACGCGCGCACGCGGACACGGAGAAGGGCCCGGGAGTCGCCTCCCGGGCCCTTCTCGCGTGTGCGGCGCGCTGCTGGATCAGCCGCCGAGCGGGGTGCTGGGCAGCCCGCCCTTGGTCGCGGTGTTGGCGGTCTCGCCCACGACCTTGCCGGCGGAGGAGCCGACCTGGCCCGCGGCCTTCTGGACGACCGGGGTGGCCTCCTTGCCGACCTTGCCGACGGTCTTGGTGGCGGCGGGTACGCCCTCGACGGCCTTGCCACTGAGGTTGGTGGCCGTGCCACCGGCCTGGTCGGTGACCGCGCTCACGTTGTTGGTCAGGTTCGCGGTGTCCAGGCTGCTCAGGGGGGCCTGGGTCACGTCCGCGGCGCTGGCGACGCCGGCCGCGCCGACGGCGCCGGCGGCACCCGCTGCGACGAGGAGTGCAGCCTGGGCGATCCGACGCGTGAGGGGGAGGGACATGTTGCTCCTTTGACGGAGTGGAGGAGGTTTGCTGTCCGGCTTGCTGGCTGGCGAGCGGACGCAGTGACTACCGCGCGAATCCCTTGAAGGTTGCGGTGCCCCAGGGTAAAGAGTTCGTAATGCGTCGCATTATCAGCTCCGTGAAAACCCGGGCAAACGTGACGGCCGACGGTGAGGTGCGGAAGGCTTACAAGCCTTTAGTCACAAGGGATTCGGGTAAAACCCGTGCCTGTCCCACACATGTGGTGACCACGGCATTCACGTACGTCGGGCACCCCCCGGAAGAGGGTGTGATCGCACTACTGATCGGTGGTGATCCGGACGGTGGGAGTCGTGTCCGCACCGGATTCCCCGGCGTGCCCCGTGCTCTTCCGCCAGCCCGCGGCGGAATCCTCGGCCGTCCACACCCGGCCGTCGAAGGAGACGCGCTCGATGCGCAGTTCGGCCGCGTGCGCCACCGCCCATGACGCCAATGCCCAGCCGCGCCGCGGCAGATCGTCCTCCGTCGTCGCCGCCCGTAGCGGGACCGTCACCATGCGGGCGCCCGTGGCACCCTTGGCGCCGCCGCCCCCGGCGCCCACGACCGGGCGCACCAACGCGCCGAACTCACGCGTCAGCTTCGCCTGTACCGCCGACGGGTCGCCCGGCTTCCCGTCGCTCGGGCTCCTCGTGCAGCTGAACGCACCGGCGGTGCGGCCGGTGAGCGCCGAGGCGAGCAGCGCCGCGCGCGGCTCGTGCTTGGCGTACGCCTGCGGGAACCCGCTGCGCTGCACCTTCTGCGCGGCCACCGTGAGCGGCAGCCGGGAGTAACCCGGCACCTCGACCAGATGGGCGTAGAACTTCCCCGACGCGTACACCGGATCGGTGATCTGCCGCGCGGTGCCCCAGCCCTGCGTGGGCCGCTGCTGGAACAGACCCAGCGAATCACGGTCGCCGTGGTGGATGTTGCGCAGCCCCGACTCCTGCATGGCCGTCGCCAGCGCGATCGTCACCGCCCGCTCCGGCAGTACGCGGGAGGTGCCCACGGCCGAGATCGTCGCGGCGTTCACGGCTTGTTCGGGGTCGAGCGCATACTCCTCGCCGTGATCCCGGACGACACATCGGGGCGCACCCGGCCCACCCGTCACGAAATGCGCCACCAGATACCCGATCAACGCCAGCAGCACGGCACAGGCGGCCACGGTACGCAGCAGTCGGCCACGGCGGGCGAGGGAGATCCGGGACATGCGGGCCACGTTACTGGAGAGACATAAGAATCGATTGAGCCGGACCGCGCCTTTCCCGGTCCCAGGCCTTTCGGGTCCCTTTCCCGAAGTGCCCGAAATCGCCCCGGGCCTCCTCGAACACGACCGCGAGAGTTAGAGTCGCGGCATGGACCATGCCGCACTTGACCTGTCCCTCGACGCGAGCGCCCTGACGGCGCGGCTCGTCGACTTCCCGTCGGTGAGCGGTGACGAGAAAGCCCTCGCGGACGCCGTCGAACAAGCGCTGCGGACCCTGCCCCACCTCACGGTCGACCGGTACGGCAACAACGTCGTGGCCCGTACGAACCTGGGCCGCGCCGAGCGCGTCGTGCTGGCCGGCCACCTGGACACCGTCCCGATCGCCGACAACGTCCCCTCCCGGCTGGACGACGACGGCTATCTGTGGGGCTGCGGCACCAGCGACATGAAGTCCGGCGTCGCGGTACAGCTGCGCATCGCCGCGACGGTCCCCGAGCCGAACCGCGACCTGACCTTCGTCTTCTACGACAACGAAGAGGTCGCCGCCCACCTCAACGGCCTCGGCCACGTCGCCGAGGCGCACCCCGACTGGCTCGCCGGAGACTTCGCCGTACTGCTGGAGCCCTCCAGCGGCCAGGTCGAGGGCGGCTGCCAGGGCACCCTGCGGGTGCTGCTGCACACGCAGGGCGAGCGGGCCCACTCGGCGCGCTCCTGGATGGGCAGCAACGCCATCCACACGGCGGCGCCGATCCTCGCCCGGCTGGCGGCCTACGAGCCGCGGCGCCCGGTGATCGACGGACTGGAGTACCGGGAGGGGCTCAACGCCGTCCGCATCGAGGGCGGCGTCGCGGGCAACGTCATCCCCGACGCCTGCACCGTCACCGTCAACTTCCGTTACGCGCCCGACCGCAGTGAGGCCGAGGCGCTCGCGCACGTCCGCGAGGTCTTCGCGGACTGCGGGGTGTCGGAGCTCGTGGTCGACGACCACTCGGCCGCCGCGCTGCCCGGGCTGTCCCACCCGGCCGCCGTCGCCTTCATGGAGGCCGTCGGCGGGACGGCGATGCCCAAGTTCGGCTGGACGGACGTCTCGCGCTTCAGCGCCCTCGGCGTGCCCGCGGTGAACTACGGCCCCGGGGACCCCCTGCTCGCGCACAAGCGCGACGAGCGGGTGCTGGCCTCCCTGGTCGACGACTGCGCGGAGCGGCTGCGCGGCTGGCTGACGGCCTGACGGACCCTCGGGTCCCCGGAGCTCCCTCCGCATCTCGAATTCCGCTGCGCTCCCCGTGAGGGGGCCTAGGCTGAATGGAAGATCCTTCCCCTGCTTTCGGCGGGGAGGCCCCATGCGGAGGGAGCACGGTATGGACAATCCCGAAGGCAGGCGCGCGCAGCGGGAACAGCGCCGGGGGCCGGTCACACGCCGGCACGGTCAGATGCAGCAAGGGACCACCGACCAGCACCTGCTGGACACCAGAGGGACCGCGGACTGGGTGCACGAGGACCCCTTCCGGGTGATGCGCATCCAGTCCGAGTTCGTCGAGGGCTTCGGCGCCCTCGCCGAACTGCCGCCCGCCATCAGCGTGTTCGGCTCCGCCCGTACGCCCCGGAACTCACCGGAGTACGAGGCCGGAGTGGCGATCGGGCGCGGCCTGGTCGAGGCGGGCTTCGCGGTGATCACGGGCGGTGGGCCCGGGGCGATGGAAGCGGCGAACAAGGGCGCGACGGAGGCGGGCGGCGTCTCGGTCGGCCTCGGCATCGAGCTGCCCTTCGAGCAGGGGCTCAACCCGTACGTGAACCTGGGCGTGGACTTCCGCTACTTCTTCGTCCGCAAGACGATGTTCGTGAAGTACGCGAGCGGGTTCGTCGTCCTGCCCGGCGGGCTCGGCACCCTCGACGAGCTGTTCGAGGCGCTGACCCTCGTCCAGACGAAGAAGGTCACGCGCTTCCCGATCGTGCTCTTCGGCACCGAGTACTGGCAGGGTCTGGTCGACTGGCTGCGCGGCACGCTCATCGCCCAGGGCAAGGCGGGGCCGCACGACCTCCAGCTCTTCCACATCACGGACGACGTCGACGAGGCGATCGGCTTGGTGACGAAGGAGGCGGGGGCGTAACCGGGGCTCCGCCCCGGACCCGGGTCCTCAAGCGCCGGACCCCGGTCCTCAAGCGCCGGACGGGCCGGCTTTCCGACCTGTCCGGCGGCTGAGGACAACCCGCTCGCGTTGCTCTAGGCAAGTCCCCGCCGGGCCACCGCAGGTGCGCGGTGGCCGGCGATGGAGGCGACCATGTCCAGCACCTGCTTGGTTTCCGCGACCTCGTGCACGCGGTAGACCTGGGCCCCCAGCCACGCCGAGACCGCCGTCGTCGCGAGGGTGCCCAGCACCCGCTCCTTCACCGGTTTGTCGAGCGTCTCGCCCACGAAGTCCTTGTTCGACAGCGAGACGAGCACGGGCCAGCCCGTCTCCGCCATCTCGCCGAGCCGGCGGGTCGCCTCCAGCGAGTGCCGGGTGTTCTTCCCGAAGTCGTGCCCCGGGTCGATCATGATGCCGTCGCGCCGGACCCCGAGCCCGGCGGCCCGCTCGGCCAGCCCGAGGGTCACCCGCAGGATGTCCGCCATCACGTCGTCGTACTCGGTCCGGTGCGGCCGGGTGCGCGGCTCGACACCGCCCGCGTGGGTACACACGAGACCCGCGCCGTACCGGGCGGCGACCTCGGCCAGCTTGGGGTCGACCCCGCCCCACGCGTCGTTGAGCACGTCCGCGCCGGCCTCGCAGACCGCTTCGCCGACGTCGTGCCGCCAGGTGTCCACGCTGATCACCACGTCCGGGTGGCGCCTGCGCACCTCGGCCACGAAGCCGACCGTGCGGCGCGCCTCCTCCTCGGCGGTCACCTCCTCACCGGGACCGGCCTTCACACCGCCGATGTCGATGATGGCGGCACCTTCCGACACCGCCTGCTCGACCCGGGTCAGCGCGGGCTCGTCGTGGAAGGTGGCGCCCTGGTCGTAGAAGGAGTCCGGCGTCCGGTTCACGATCGCCATGATCACCGGTTCACGCTCGTCGAACTCGCGTCGTCCAAGCCGCAGCATTTTCCGTACTCCTTCTCCCGTGGTCCGCCAGCGACCTTAACTGTCAGTGGGACATGGCACGATCGTGGAGCACGGTTTGGCTTGCGGAATACCGACGCACCGCGTGACGGGCGCACCTCGGGGAGATGGTCGTGTTCTGGTTCTTTCTCATCACGCTGCTCGTGGTGGTCGCCGCGGTGACGCTCGCCGTCGGCGGCGGTGGCGGCGGTGGTGCCCTGGCCGACGCCGCTCCGGACCGGATCGGCCCGCAGCTGCCCGCCGAGCGCCCGCTGGGCCGGGCCGACGTCGACGCGCTGCGGCTGCCGGTCGCCCTGCGCGGCTACCGCATGGTCGAGACCGACGACGCCCTGGACCGGCTCGCGGCCGAGCTGGCCGAGCGCGACGCCCGGATCGCGGAGCTGGAGGCGGCGCTCGCGGGAGCGCAGGCGGCGGCCATGAGCGGGCCCGGTCTGCTCAAGGGCGACCCCGGTCAGCCCGCTCGGGCCGGGCGCCACGAGGGTGGCGGCCAGGAGCAGGATCAGTACGCCGACGGGGACGCGGCCCCGGACGGCCGGAACGGGGGAGCGGAATCATGAGCGGGGGTGTGGTCGCCGGTCCGGACGGGCTGGCGCGCTGCCCGTGGGGCCTGGAGGCGGAGTCCATGACGGACTACCGCGTCTACCACGACACCGAGTGGGGCCTCCCGGTGCGCGGCGACGACGCGCTGTACGAGCGGATGTGCCTGGAGGCGTTCCAGTCCGGGCTGTCGTGGCTGACGATCCTGCGCCGCCGGGAGGGCTTCCGGGCGGCCTTCGCCGGATTCTCCATCGCCGCGGTGGCGGCCTTCACGGACGCGGACGCCGAGCGCCTGCTGGCCGATCCGGGCATCATCCGCAACCGCGCGAAGATCGCGGCCGCGATCGGCAACGCCAAGGTCGCGGCGCAGTGGGAGCCCGGCGAGCTGGACGCCTTCATCTGGTCGTACGCCCCGGAGCCCGCCGACCGGCCCGCACCGCGCACGTGGGCCGACGTGCCCGCGACGACGCCCGAGTCCACGGCGCTGGCCAAGGAGCTCAAGAAGCGCGGGTTCCGCTTCATCGGTCCCACGACCGCGTACGCCCTGATGCAGGCGTGCGGCCTGGTCGACGACCACCTGGCGGACTGCCACGTCAGGCGGCTACCGCCGCCGGGGCCCACGACAGCCTGACGCGCCGAGGGGGCGGGCGCGTCCTCAATCGCCGGACGGGCTGGTTGTGGCTGAGCTCAGCCCAATCAAGCCCGTCCGGCGCTTGAGGACACCGCCGCGCAGCGGAGGTGCACACCACGAGGCTCGCCGCGCTCGCCCAGGTCGCGGGTTCGACGCCCGGGCCCCGGGCTCGGCGTCAGTGACCCACGTACTTCGGCTTCTCCTTCTTCAGGAAGGCGTCCACGGCGATCCGGTGGTCCTCGGAGGCGCCGGCCTTGGCCTGGAGCTCGTTCTCCTTGCCCAGTGCCTCGGTCAGCGAGTGGCCGGCGGCGAAGTCCATGGACGCCTTGATCGCCGCGTAGGCGAAGGTCGGGCCGTCCGCCAGCCGGCGGGCCACGGCGCTCGCCTCGGCGGCCAGCTCGGCGGCCGGGACGACCTTGTTCGCGATGCCCAGCTCCTGGGCCTCCTGGGCGCTGACATTGCGCGGGAAGAGCAGCAGATCGGCGGCGCGGCTGTGGCCGATGAGGCGGGGGAGGGTCCAGGAGACGCCCGAGTCGGCGGTGAGCGCCACCCCGGCGAAGGAGGTGTTGAAGCCCGCGGTGTCCGCGACCACGCGGTAGTCCGCCGCGAAGGCGAAGCCCGCGCCCGCGCCCGCCGCGACCCCGTTGACCCCGGCGACGACGGGCTTCGGCATGCCCGTGATCGCGGTGACGATCGGGTTGTAGTGCTCCTCGACCGTGCTCATCACCTTCTGGGAGTCCCGGCCCAGCAGCTCGACGTGTTCCTTGAGGTCCTGGCCGACGCAGAAGGCTCGGCCGGTGGCGGTGAGCAGCACGGCCCGTACGGCGGGGTCGCCGGCCGCCTCTCCCAGGGCCCGGAGCAGCGCGACCTTCGTCTCGATGTTCAGCGCGTTCATGGCGTCGGGACGATTCAATGTGATCGTCGCGAGCCCGTCGTTCACCTGGTACAACACGGTGTCGGCCATGGTGCGGTCCCTCCCTCGGTCGGCTGTGGTCAGGGCTCAGCATGCCGGAGATCATTCGCGGTCGATATGTGACCTGCGTCAAAGAATCGGGACTCTGTGCGGGTGTGGTGGCGGAGCAGTATCGCAGCCGGATCCCCGAATTGGGTGGTTTTGCGCGAGAGCGTTGCCGAAGGGATGCGGACCGATGTTGGTCATCGGGTCGCGCGATGCGGGATAATGGCCTGGAAGCAATGTGTTCGATGCCGGTGATGCGGAGCCCTGCCAGGGACCCGTCGGCTGACGATGAGCTGGTTTCAGGAAGGGGAACGAGCATGGCGGCCATGAAGCCGCGGACGGGCGATGGCCCGCTCGAGGTGACCAAGGAGGGGCGGGGCATCGTCATGCGGGTTCCGCTCGAAGGCGGCGGTCGTCTCGTCGTCGAGCTGACACCGGACGAGGCCGAGGCCCTCGGAGACGCCCTGAAGAAGGTCGTCGGCTGACGCAGGCCCGCGATTCTTTCACTGCCCCGGCAGCCGGACCACCGGCACCGGGGCAGTGGCATGTCCGGGGGCGGCCCGTCGGGGGACGGCCCGTGCCTCCGCCGCCCGGATCAGCCGCGCCGGACGGCGCACAGCAGTCCGTCGCCGACCGGCAGCAGGGACGGCAGCAGCACGGTGGACTCCCGTACCGCCCGGAGCAGTTCGCGCAGCCGCTGGACCTCGGCGGGCTGCGCCGCCGAGTCCACGGTGCGACCGTCGGCGAAGACGCCCTCGAAGCAGACGAGGCCGCCGGGCCGCAGCAGGCGCAACGATTCGGCTAGGTAGTCGAGGCACTCCAGCCGGTCGCCGTCGCAGAAGACCAGGTCGTACCCGCCGTCGGCGAGGCGCGGCAGGACCTCCAGCGCGCGGCCGGGGATGAAGCGCGCCCGGTTGCCCGCGAAGCCCGCCGCGCGGAACGCCTGCCGGGCGAACTGCTGGCTCTCGGGGTCGCTGTCCACCGTCGTCAGCACGCCGTCGGGCCGCATGCCGTGCAGGAGGTGGATGCCGGAGACCCCGGTGCCGGTGCCGATCTCGGCGACGGCCTTGGCGTCCACCGCCGCGGCGAGCAGGCGCAGCGCGGCGCCGGTGCCGGACGACACCGAGCGGAGACCTGCCTCGCGGGCCCGGTCACGGGCCCAGCGCAACGCCTCGTCCTCGGCGACGAACGCATCGGCGAACGCCCAGCTCGTCTGCCGGTTGCCGGTAATGGCCCTCTCCTGTCCCCGTAGTCGACGCACCCGTGACTGTATCCGCTGACCACGGGAACCCGCAGATGGGACCGGGCGTTGAGAGGAGCAGAGGCAGTTGGCGGACCAAGACCAAAAGCAGGTCAAAAATACTTATCCGGAGCTAACGGGCGGGGTGGATATGGTAGGGGCTCTACTGGAGACCGCCAGAGCCGACAGGGGAGGTGCGGCTGCGGCCGGAGACCGTCGGGGAGCGCTGCGGCGCTTCCGCAGGTCTGCTGTCGAGCCGAAATCCGTGACCAACACTGCTGACAGCCCCATCCGCACCGCAGACGCATCCACCGCGACCTTCGCCACCGATGCGGATGCTCAGGCGTGGACCCCTCCCACCTGGGAGGAGATCGTCAGCACCCACAGCGGCCGGGTCTACCGTCTCGCCTACCGCCTGACCGGTAACCAGCACGATGCCGAGGACCTCACCCAGGAGGTCTTCGTCCGTGTCTTCCGGTCGCTGTCCACGTACACCCCGGGCACGTTCGAGGGGTGGCTGCACCGCATCACCACCAACCTCTTCCTCGACATGGTCCGGCGCCGTCAGCGCATCCGCTTCGACGCGCTGGGCGACGACGCCGCGGAGCGGCTGCCCAGCCGCGAGCCCTCCCCGCAGCAGCACTTCAACGACACGCACTTCGACGCGGACGTCCAGCAGGCGCTGGACACCCTCGCCCCGGAGTTCCGCGCCGCGGTGGTCCTGTGCGACATCGAAGGACTCTCGTACGAGGAGATCGCCGCGACTCTCGGCGTGAAGCTCGGCACCGTGCGCAGCCGTATCCACCGTGGCCGTTCCCATCTGCGCAAGGCCCTGCAGCACCGCTCGCCCGCCGCCCGGGCCGAGCAGCGCGCGGTGGCGGGTGTGGCTCCCGGCGTTCCTTTGGGTGGGGAGGTCGGGATCGCGTGACCGGTTCAGGCGGTCAGTCCCCCGCCGAGCACCATCTCGGCGACCGCCTCGCGGCCCTGGTCGACGGGGAGTTGGGACACGACTCTCGGGAGCGGGTGCTGGCGCACCTGGCGACCTGCTGGACATGCAAAGCGGAAGCCGACGCACAGCGTCGGCTCAAAAACGTGTTCGCCCAGGCGGCCCCGCCGCCGCTGTCCGACAGCCTGCTCGCCCGGCTCCAGGGCCTGCCGGCGACCGGGGGCGACGACGGGCAGGACGGACGGCAGGGCCCGGGCGGTCCGGGAAAAGGCGCCTTCGGCGTACGGGCGGAGGATCTGGCTCTGCTCCCGGGCGTCGATCACCGGCCCTTTGAGCGCGGCTTCCGCACCCACGACGTCGAGCGCGGCAGCGCGCGCGGGCGCCGGTTCGCCTTCGCCGCGGCCGGTGCCGTGTCGCTCGCCGCGTTCGCGCTCGGCGGCTCCCAGCCGCCGGAGACGGCCGTGGACACCCCCCGGGCCCGTGCCGAGAACGCCCGGCGGGTCGCGAGCCCGCTCGCCATGGCCCCCGGCCGGGTCCGTGAGGACACCCGCCGGGAGCGGGGGATGGCCGCGGCCTCGCAGGACCGGCCCACCGCGATCGGCGCCCCCGTGGTGCCCACCTCGCTGAGCGCGGCCCTGCTGCGTCCCTCCGGGGCGCCGCTCCTCCCGCCGCTGATCCGCACCACGCTCGCCGTCCCGACGGCACCCCCGCCCCCGCCCGCGGGTGGCGCGTCCTCTTCGCACTGACAACCGAGGCCCTCTGCGCACACCCGGGCAGACCTGGTTGAATCCATAGTGGGCCGCGCATGCCTCGGGTGATGCCGCGCGCCCTCAGGCGAACCGTGGGGAGAAGATGGACGAGGGGAAGGCGCGGGCTCTCGGGCCCAAGCCGCAGTGGTGGAGCCGTCCGCGCCGGGCGCAGGCAGACCGGCCGGACGGGGCGGGCGAGCAGCCCGTATCCACGGGGGCGGAGCAGTGTTCCGCCGACGCTCCACGGACCGGGCCAGCCGGCCCCGAGGGGGCGCCCGCCGCCGAGGCGTGGCCCGTGGCGCCGCCCCCGCCGCAGGACGCACCGCGGGAAGCGCACCCCGCCCAGCAGGCCCCCGCGGACGCGGTGGCCCCGCCCGTAACCGCCACAACCGCCGCCCCCGGCCACGACGGCGCCCCGGCCCCCCTGCACGCCCCCGATCCGTACGGGACGCCCCCGTACGGCGGCCCCGGCCCCTGGGCGCCCGCCCCGCCCGTCCAGCGCCCGGTGACCCCGGCGCACGGCACCCACCTGCCGCCGACGGGCACCACCCCCGCGCACGGCACCCACCCCGGGCCGGCCGGCGTCACCCCCGCGCACGGCACCCCCTTCCCGGCCGCGGCCACGCCCCAGCCGGGCCCCTGGCAGTACGACCCCTGGGCACCGCGGCCGCACGGCGCACCGGGATCCCCCATCGCCCAGGCACCGGCGAAGCGGGCCCGGCGCGGCAAGCTCGTGGCGGGGGCCGCCCTGGTGGCCCTGACCGCCGGTGGCGTCGGCGGCGCGATCGGCGCCCATCTGGAGCGGGACGGCGGCATCGGCGGGAGCGTGACGCTGCCGCAGGCGTCCGCGGAGCAGGCGAGCCGCGCACCCGGGAGCATCGCGGGCATCGCCGCCCGCGCGCTGCCCGGTGTGGTGACGATCCATGTGCGCGGCGGCGAGGACCAGGGCACCGGCACGGGCTTCGTGCTCGACAAGCGGGGCCACATCCTCACCAACAACCACGTCGTGGAGCCCGCCGGGGCCGACGGCTCCATATCCGTGACGTTCAACGGCGGCCAGACCGCCAAGGCCACCGTCGTCGGCCGGGACAGCGGCTACGACCTGGCCGTCATCAAGGTCACCGGGGTCTCCGGGCTGACCCCGCTGCCCCTCGGCAATTCGGACTCCGTCCAGGTCGGCGACTCCGTCGTCGCCATCGGGGCGCCGTTCGACCTCGCGGGCACGGTCACGACGGGCATCATCAGCGCCAAGGAGCGCCCGATCACCGCGGGCGGCGGGAAGCGGGACGGCAGCGACGTCAGCTACGTCGGCGCACTGCAGACCGACGCCCCGATAAACCCGGGCAACTCCGGCGGCCCCCTGATGGACGCCCAGGCCCGCGTCATCGGCATCAACAGCGCCATCCGTTCCGCCGGGAGCGAGGACGGCCCCGGCGGCGGCCAGGGCGGCAGCATCGGCCTGGGCTTCGCCATACCGATCAACCAGGCCAAGCGGGTCGCCGAAGAGCTGATCAACACCGGCAAGGCCACCCACCCGGTCATCGGCGTGACCCTCGACATGGAGTACACGGGCGACGGCGCACGGGTGAACACCAAGGGCGCCAAGGGCCCGGCCGTGACACCCGGCGGGCCGGGCGACAAGGCGGGCATCGAGCCCCGGGACGTGATCACCAAGGTGGACGGCGTTCCCGTGCACAGCGGCCAGGAGCTGATCGTCAAGATCCGCAGTCATCGCCCGGGCGACCGGCTCGGACTGACCGTCGAGCGCGGCGGCCGGGAGCGGACCGTGCAACTGACCCTGGGATCGGCGGACGCGGGCTGAGAGGCTTTGGCCCGATGTTGGTCCAGGTGTTCCCTCGGCCCACTCCGGGCCAGGTACCGTGATAGATGGCCTGGCCCGTCGGCCACTGACGCATCAAGGAGCTGCAACGTGCTCGACATAGGATTCTTCGAGCTGGTCGCGCTCGCCGTGCTGGCGGTGCTCATCTTCGGCCCGGACAAGCTGCCCAAGGTCATCCAGGACGTGTCCCGGACCCTGCGCAAGATCCGGCAGTTCTCCGAGAGCGCCAAAGAGGACATCCGCTCCGAGCTGGGCCCGGAATTCAAGGACTTCGAGTTCGAGGACCTGAACCCCAAGACCTTCGTCCGCAAGCACGTCCTGGACAAGGACGAGCTGGGGCTGAAGGAGATCCGCAACGGCTTCGACTTCAAGTCGGAGATGGCCGAGGTCACGGACGCCGTGCACGGCCGCGAATCCACCCAGCCGGCCTCTTCCGCGGGCGGCTCGGGCACCCCGGACCTGCTGAAGAAGCAGGCCACGCGTGATGTCGGCACACCTCCGCCGTTCGATTCCGACGCCACCTGAGTTCGCGTATGCCGGGCGCCATTGACGGGGGTGGCTATCCTCCCTGTGTTTGGGGTGAAGTCGTCCTTGAGGGGCGTGCTCGCCCGGGCCGGCAGGGCAACAAGGAGGCGCCACGCAGATGGAGACGACGAGTCGGGTAGGGGCCCAGGGGGCCGGTACAACCGATGCGTCCGCCGTGGACACCGCGTCCGCGGTGCAGGAAGCGACACAGGGCGGGACCGGTACCCGGCGGTCGGTCGACGGCTATCTGATGGCTTCGTTCCCGTGGTACGGCCTGGACGAGGCGTACACCGGGCGGCGCTGGCTGATGCAGGTGGGCGCCGCCGCCGACGGCACGGTGGAACACGGGGCGACGGGCCACGGCGAGGAGCCCTCGCTGCGCGGTGAGCACACCGGCGGCCACAGCACCCGGCAGCGCTTCGCCGTCGTGGTGACCGTCGCGAGCCGCCCGCTGCGGCGCAGCGCCGACGGTACGGGCGTGCTGGAGGCCACCTCGGTCTCCTCGGCGGCCTGGCTCGCCGGCTCGGGGCTGCTGTCGTGCACGTGGCCCGCGCAGATGGAGCGGGCCCTGCGACAGGACTGGCTGGACCAGCAGACGGCGCTGGCCTGGGAGCTCGCGGACCATCTGGAGGACGCGGCCTGGTCGACCCTGTCGCTCCCGGTGGACGGCGTGCCGACCGACTTCCGCTACCGCGAGTCCGAGTACGGCTGGGTCCTCGCGGGCTCGGCCGAAGGAGGGGTCCACCTGGGCGCGTACGGGCGCGGCATGAGCGCCTACGGCATGGGCTTCTCGGTGATCAAGGAGATCACCTCCTACGAGCACTGACCGGCACCCGTACACGGGTAAGGGGCGGTCTCCCAGGGAGACCGCCCCTTACCGTCCGACTCCGCGGCCGTCAGAACTTGTTGCGCGGGGTGATGCCCAGAGACATGCCCGACAGACCGCGCTGGCGGCCGCCCAGCTTGCCGGCGATGGCGCGCAGCGCGCTGCCCGCCGGGGACTCCGGGTCGGTCAGGACGACGGGCTTGCCCTCGTCGCCGCCCTCGCGCAGCCGTACGTCGATCGGGATCGAACCCAGCACCGGCACGGTCGCGCCCGTGGTCCGGGTCAGACCGTCGGCCACGCGCTGACCGCCGCCCGAGCCGAACACGTCGACCATCTCGTCGCAGTGCGGGCAAGGCAGCCCGGACATGTTCTCCACGACGCCGACGATCTTCTGGTGGGTCTGCACGGCGATCGAACCGGCGCGCTCGGCGACCTCGGCGGCGGCCTGCTGAGGGGTCGTCACCACCAGGATCTCGGCGTTCGGCACGAGCTGCGCGACGGAGATCGCGATGTCGCCGGTGCCCGGCGGCAGGTCCAGCAGGAGGACGTCGAGGTCGCCCCAGTAGACATCCGCCAGGAACTGCTGGAGCGCGCGGTGCAGCATCGGGCCGCGCCACACCACCGGGGCGTTGCCCGGCGTGAACATTCCGATCGAGATGACCTTCACGCCGTTCGCCGACGGCGGCATGATCATGTTCTCGACCTGGGTGGGCTTGCCCTCGGCGCCCAGCATGCGCGGCACCGAGTGGCCGTAGATGTCCGCGTCGACGACGCCGACCTTCAGCCCGTCGGCCGCCATCGCCGCCGCCAGGTTGACCGTCACCGAGGACTTGCCGACGCCGCCCTTGCCGGAGGCGACGGCGTAGACCCGGGTCAGCGAGCCGGGCTGGGCGAAGGGCACCTCGCGCTCGGCGGTGCCGCCGCGCAGCGCGGAGGCCAGCTCCTTGCGCTGCTCGTCGCTCATCACGTCCAGCTCGACCGTGACGCCCGTGACGCCGGCGACGCCCGCCACCGCGTCGCGCACGTTCTTCGTGATCGTCTCGCGCATCGGGCAACCGGAGACCGTCAGGTACACGACCACGGCGACCGTGCCGTCCGCGGCGATCCCGACGGATTTGACCATGCCCAGCTCGGTGATCGGCCGGTGGATCTCGGGGTCGTTCACCGTCGCGAGCGCGGCGCGGATCGCGTCCTCGCTCGGCGCGGAGCCCGGTGCAGTGTCGGTAGCCATACGGTCGATGGTACGGCGCCCGACCAGGGCCGCGGGAAGGGCCGTCAGCGGTCGCGTTCCTCACTCTCTTCCGGGAATATCCGCCGCTGCTCCAGTTCCTTCACCAGGTCCTGGAACTCCGAGCGGATCCAGTCCCGCGTCGCGACCTCGCCGAGCCCCATCCGCAGTGCCGCGATCTCCCGCGTCAGGTACTCGGTGTCCGCGATGGACCGCTCGTTCTGCTTGCGGTCCTGCTCCAGATTGACCCGGTCCCGGTCGTCCTGCCGGTTCTGCGCCAGCAGGATCAGCGGCGCCGCGTACGAGGCCTGGAGCGACAGCATCAGGGTCAGGAAGATGAACGGGTACGTGTCCCACCGCAGATGGGCCGGCGCGGAGGTGTTCCACACCACCCACAGGATGATGACGACCGTCATCCACACGATGAAGCGGCCCGTGCCCAGGAACCGGGCGATCCGCTCCGAGGCGTGGCCGAAGGCCTCCGGGTCGTACGTCGGCAGCCAGCTGCGCCGCTTGACGCGGGGCTGGTCCAGCCGCACCCGCTGCGGGGCGGCGGACTGCGCCTTGGTCCGCTCCTTGGCCCGGTCCTTGGACTCGCCGCGCTCCCCGCGCGCGGAGAGCCCGAAGTCGCGGCCGCGGTCAGTGCCCATCGACGGTCTCCCGCAGATCACTCATGTCCAGCGCGCCGTGGTGCAGCTCGGTCTCCCGCCAGTCCTCGGGCAGCAGGTGGTCCAGGACGTCGTCGACCGTCACCGCGCCCAGCAGCGAGCCGCTCTCGTCCACGACGGGCGCGGCGACCATGTTGTAGGTCGCCAGATAGCTGGTGACGGCCGGCAGCGGGGTGCCCGGCGGCAGCGGCCGCAGATCCGTGTCGGCGATCGAGCCGACGAGCGTGAACGGCGGGTCGCGCAGCAGCCGCTGGAAGTGCACGGTGCCCAGGTACTTGCCCGTCGGGGTCTCGTCCGGCGGGCGGCAGACGTAGACCTGCGCGGCGAGCGCGGGGGAGAGGTCGGGGTTGCGCACCCGGGCCAGCGCGTCGGCGACGGTGGCGTCCGGGCGCAGCACGATCGGTTCGGTGGTCATCAGCCCGCCCGCCGTCCGCTCCTCGTACGCCAGCAGCCGCCGGACGTCGGCGGCGTCGCCCGGCTGCATCAGGGTCAGGAGCCGCTCCATCTCGTCCTCGGGCAGCTCCGAGAGCAGGTCGGCCGCGTCGTCCGGGTCCATCGCCTCCAGGACGTCGGCGGCACGCTCCTCCTTCAGCTTGCCGAGGATCTCGATCTGGTCGTCCTCCGGCAGCTCCTCCAGCACGTCCGCCAGCCGGTCGTCGTCCAGCGCCGCCGCCACCTCCGAGCGCCGCTTGGGCGACAGATGGTGCAGCACGTTGGCGAGGTCGGCCGGGCGCAGCCGCTCGAAGGTCGCCAGGAGGTTCTCCGCGCCCTGCCCCTGCTCCTCCATGGAGAAGCCGGTCACGGCCGACCACTCGACGGTCAGCGTCTCGCCCTTGCGGCGCAGCGCCCCGCCCTTGCCGCGCCGTACGAAGACCTTGTCGATCTCCCAGTCGCGGCGGGCCGGCAGCTGGGTGATCGACACATCGAGGACCGTGACCTCGGCGTCCTTCGGATCCGCGTCGACCAGCCGCACCCGCCGGTCCAGCAGCTCGCCGAGGACCAGCCGCTCGGTCGGCCGCTGCTCGAAGCGCCGCATGTTGACCACGCCCGTCGTGATGACCTGGCCGGACTCCACCCCGGTCACCCGGGTCATGGGCAGAAAGATCCGGCGCCGGCTGACGACCTCCACGACCAGCCCGAGGACGCGCGGCGGGCGGCCGCCGACCCGCAGCATCGCCACCAGGTCGCGCACCCGGCCCACCTGGTCGCCGTTGGGGTCGAAGACGGCCACGCCAGAGAGGTGCGAGACGAAGACGCGGGGGGCGCCTGCTGCCATGCCGCGAACCTCCTGACCCTGGCCGTTCCCCGGCCGGTCACCGGCCGATCTGCGATTCAGGCTAACGTGACCGGCTGCGCCCCGCCCCGAGGGTGCGCCCGTACGGTCTCCCCGCGTACGCTCCGGGCGGCGCGGGTACGCTGCCGTACTCCCATCGGTAACAGGAGGCAAGAGCCAAGGTGCGAACCCGGAACGCGGCCCTCGTGGGGGCGGTGTGTGTCGGCCTGGCCGCGACGCTCACGGCCTGCGGCGGCGGCACCCCCGAGGACCCCGACAAAGGGACCAACGGTGTCGGCAAGCTCGAGGCCACGGTGATCCAGACCAAGGCCCGCGCGGCCGCCCGCGGCGCCGCCGCGGTCCACCTCTCCGGCAACGTCGTCAGCCAGGGCCGTACGTACAAGCTCGACATGCGGCTGAAGAAGGACGGCGGCATGGGCCGGGTCTCCTCCAACGGCAGCACGTTCGAGCTGCTGCGCGTCGGCGACGCCCTGTTCCTGAAGGCGAACAAGGCGTTCTGGTCGCACGACGCCGTCCCGGGGCAGGGCACGGCGGGCACACCGGGGGCCGCCACCCCGAAGCCGTCCGCCAAGGGCGACAGCGCGGCCGCGGCCGACAAGCTCGACGACAAATACGTGAAGGTCCCGACCGGCGACCCCTCCTACCAGCAGTTCAAGGGCTTCACCGACAAGGACGTGCTCCTCGACGGCCTTCTCGGACTGCACGGCAAGCTCGCCCGCGGCGAGCACGGCACCGTCGGCGGCGTCCGCACCATCCGCATCAGCGGCGGCGCGGGCAACGGCGGTCAGCTCGACGTCTCGCTCAAGGGCACCCCGTACCCGCTGCGCGTGCAGCGCGCGGGGGGCGCGGGGCAGCTGGAACTGGGCGACTGGGGACAGGACTTCGCGCTGACCGTGCCCGAGAAGAAGCAGATGGTCGACTACGGGAAGCAGATCCCGCGGACCGGCTAACGTCCCTTCTTGCGCCCCAGTCCCTTGCGCAGCAGCTTCGGCAGCGCGGCGGGCATCGGCTGCCGGGTCGTGGCGGACGTGGGCAGCGGCCTGGTGGCCAGCGAACCGTCGGGGAGCTCACCGGTCGCCCCGTTCGGCTCGATCCGCAGCACCCGGCAGTCACGGGCCCACCGCTCCTCGATCGCCTCGGCGTCCGGCGCGTTGAGCCGCTTGCCCTTCAGCTCGGCCACGGCCCCGGCCCACGCCTCGCCCCGGGGCTCCAGCACGGTGACCCGCCCGATCCACATGACGAGCCGCCCGCCCTTGTCCTTGCTGCGCACGGTCACGGTGGCCACCCCGCCGTCCTCGAGCGCGAGCCCCTCCAACGGCTGCTCACCGGGCCCGCCCACGAGGTGCACGGCACCCTCGTGCCACACATGCCACAGCGCACGGCTGGGCCCGGTCGGCCCTTCCACCCAGATGAGACCGGACTTCTTGGTGGCCTCTTCGATCAGGGCCTGCGTCAGCGTCATGCGATTACCTTAAGCGGCTGCCGTGACCGTCCACCGGCGTGATGGCGTGCACTGTGGGCCCACGGCCCGAACCCCCACCACCGCCGAAGGCGGAAAGCGGCGCTGGGCCGAGGCCCGAACCAGCACAGCGCCTACGCTGGGAAGCGTGAGAGTTGCCCGTGCCCGTCGGGGCGTCCCGTCCCCCGCGATATCCACCGATCCGCACGTGTCCGAGGGGCAAGGTCCTCACCCCGGGATGCGTACGGATCTGGTGCTGCTCGCGATAGCCATCGCCGGCGTCTCGCTCTCCGCCCCGCTCATCGCCGCCACCGCGGCACCCGCCCTCGCCGTCGCGTTCTGGCGCAATGCCATGGCCGTCGGCGCGCTCACCCCCTTCGCCCTGTTCCGGCACCGCGCGGAGCTGCTCGGCATGGGCCGTCGCGCGCTGCTGCTGGCCGTCGCCGCGGGGGCGCTGCTCGCCGTGCACTTCGCGGTGTGGCTGCCGAGCCTGCACATGACCTCGGTCGCCTCCTCGACCGCGCTGGTCACCACCACCCCGATCTGGACGACGCTCCTGCTGTGCCTGCGCGGCCACCGCCCGCCGGCGCTCGTCTGGGCGGGCACCGCCCTCGCCTTCCTCGGCGTCGTGATCCTCACGGGCGTGGACCTGTCCCTCTCCCCGCGCGCCCTCGCCGGGGACGCCCTGGCCCTCGCGGGCGGCATGGCGGCGGCGGGGTACGTGCTGCTGGGAGCGGAGGTGCGCCGGACGGTGGGCACCCTCGCGTACACCTACGTCTGCTACGCCACGACGACCGTGCTGCTGCTCGTCACCTGCCTGGTCTCGGGCTCCGCCCTGGGCGGCTACAGCGGCGGGACGTGGCTCAAACTGGCCGTGCTGACCGTCTGTGCCCAACTGCTCGGGCACTCCCTCATCAACCGGGTCGTCAAGGGCCTCGGCCCGTCCGTCACCTCGACGGCGATCCTGTTGGAGACGCCGGGCGCGGCTCTGATCGCGGCTGTCTGGCTGGGCCAGATGCCGTCCGCTGCGGCCTACCCGGCCCTAGCGGTGATCATGGCAGGCCTGGCCCTGGTGATCATGGCGGACCGGACCCGGAAGCCGCAGGTCGAGACGGGAGTCTGACGAGGGGGCTCAACGGCCCCTACCGCCGCCTGCCCGTACAGCCGCCCGTTCCTCTTGCTGTGTTTCCCGGGGGCAACCCCTGGCCCCCCGGCCGGTGCCGTCCGTGGCGACCGTCCCTGCAGCCGCCCGTTCCGCCTGCTGTGTTTCCCGGGGGCAACCCCCGGACCCCCGGCTGGTTCCGTCCGTGGCGACCGTCCCTGCAGCCGCCCGTTCCGCTTGCTGTGTTTCCCGGGGGCAACCCCCGGACCCCCGGCCGGTGCCGCCCGTGGCGACCGTCCCTACAGCCACCCGTTCCGCTTGAACCCCCGGTGGATCGCCACACAGATCGTGACCGTGACGACCATGACCGTCGGGTAGCCGTACTTCCACTTCAGCTCCGGCATGTGGTCGAAGTTCATGCCGTAGATCCCCGCGATCATCGTCGGCACGGCGAAGATCGCGGCCCACGAGGTGATCTTGCGCATGTCCTCGTTCTGCGCGACCGACGCCTGCGCGAGGTTGGCCTGGAGGATCGAGTTGAGCAGGTCGTCGAAGGAGACCACCTGCTCGTGCACGCGCGCGAGGTGGTCCGCGACGTCGCGGAAGTACTTCTGGATGTCCGGGTCCACCAGCCGCATCGGCCGCTCGCTCAGCAGCTGCATCGGCCGCATCAGCGGGGCGACCGCCCGCTTGAACTCCAGCACCTCACGCTTGAGCTGGTAGATGCGGCCCGCGTCGCCACCGCGCGAAGTGCCCTTGCTGGGCGCGGAGAAGACATCGATCTCGACCTCGTCGATGTCGTCCTGCACGGCGTCGGCGACCGCGATGTAGCCGTCGACCACCTGGTCGGCGATCGCGTGCAGGACGGCCGAGGGGCCCTTGCCGAGGAGCACCGGGTCGTCCTGGAGGCGGTGGCGCAGTGCGCGCAGCGAGCCCTGGCCGCCGTGCCGGACCGTGATGATGAAGTCCCGGCCCGTGAAGCACATCACCTCGCCGGTCTCCACCACCTCGCTGGTGGCGGTGAGTTCGGCGTGCTCGACGTAGTGGATGGTCTTGAAGACGGTGAAGAGCGTGTCGTCGTAGCGCTCCAGCTTCGGCCGCTGGTGGGCGTGGATCGCGTCCTCCACGGCGAGCGGGTGGAGCCCGAACTCCCGGGCGATGCCCGAGAACTCACGCTCGGTCGGCTCGTGCAGCCCGATCCACGCGAAGCCCCCGTCGGCCCGTACGCGCCGCATGGCCTCCGCCGGGCTGACGTGGGCGCTCGCCCGCTTGCCGTCGCGGTAGACGGCGCAGTCGACCACGGCGCTGTTGGTGGCGGGGTCCCGGGTCGTGTCGTAGGCGTAGGGGGTGTCCCCCCGGCGGAGGGCGGGGCGGACGGCTGCACGCAGGTCGCGGATCATCGACATGGCTGGCTCCTTCACGGGCCGGCCGTCAGCCACGGGCGCGGGCGCAACGCGGCCGGGAACGTGGACGTGGGTGCCTGGGCAGGGGGATACGTCCGCGAATCGGGCGGCGCTTCGTGCGGTGCGTGGAGGCTGACGGCAGTTCGCAGAGAACTTCGCAGAGGACACGGAACAAAGCGAGACGAAGGCGCTCTTCCGTCAAGTGCTGCGGGCGCGAAAGGACTTCCGGGGCCGGGACGGCCGATACGGCGGCCGGGTCGCAGAAGGCTCTTGGGTCAAACGGAGTGCGTCCGGAGCGGAGGGACGGGAGAACTGTCGGTACTGCACGGTCGACTAGGATCCACCGCAGCCCCACCTCCTCCGGCCGGTCCCCGCTGAGGGACGAACGTAATTCCCTGACCAGAGGTCAAGGCTAGCAGCCGCGTGGCGCACCGGACCCCGCCTTTGCCCGTTCGATACGCGTTCTATGCTCGCTGCATGTCAGACGTTCTCGCACTGGTCGAGGCCCGGCTGCGTACGGCCCTGGGCGAGCCCGACGCACGCGCCGCCGTCACCTTCCTGGGCACGGACCGCATCGAGGTCCTCCGCTTCACGGCTTCCGACGGCGGCGGCGAGGTCGTCCGCTACGCCACCCTCGGGATGTCCGCCCAGCCGATGGCCGATCCCACGGCCACCCTCGTCGACCCGCTGCGCGGCCCCCGGGCCGAGCTGGTCCTCACCGTCCGCAGGGGCCGGGCCGACACAGACAAGGTGCTCCGTCCGCTGGCCGTGCTCGCCGCGTCCCCGCAGGTGGAGGGCGTCATCGTGGCGCCGGGGGCGTCGCTGGACACCGGTGAGCCGCTCTGGCCGGAGGCGCCCTTCACCTCCGTGCTCGTCGCCGAGTCCGGCGGCCTGATCGAGGACCTGGAGCTGGACGAGCCCATGGAACCGGTCCGCTTCCTGCCCCTGCTGCCGATGACGCCCAACGAGGCGGCGTGGAAGCGCGTTCAGGGCGCGGCGGCCCTGGAGGAGCGGTGGCTGCGGCACGGCACCGACCTGCGCGATCCGTTGCGCGCCGGGGTCCCGCTGGGCTGACCCCACGGCCGCCCTGGGGCGCGCGGCGGGCTTCCGTGCCCCGCCCCCGTGCCGGATGTGACCCGGACGGGACCGGAGCGACGGGGCCGCCCGGGGGGAATCCGCCATGACTCCGCCCGGACGGGTGATCGTCCTTGACGCGGCGCCGACCGCGGAGGACCGTTGGACCCTATGAGGGGCGAACCCAGTTGCCCGAAGTGCGGTGGCCGGGTGCGGGCGCCCGGTCTCTTCGCCGACTCCTGGCAGTGCGGCGTGCACGGAGCCGTGCACCCCTTGCAGCCTGTCGTCCCGCCGAGCGTCGAAGCGCTGGCCGTCGTGGTCAACCGGGCCAGGGTCCCGGTGTGGATGCCCTGGCCCCTGCCGGTGGGCTGGCTCTTCACCGGTGTGGCGTGCGCGGGCGACGACCGCAGCGGCGGGCGGGCCACCGCCGTCGCCTGTTCCGGCCCCGGCCCGCTGGGCGGCCCCGGCGAGCTGCTGCTCGTCGCCGAGGAGCTGGGCGTCGGCCTCGGCGCGCGTTACGCGGGCATCGACGGCCCGGACCCCGGCCCCCACATGTGCGTGGACCGCCCGCCGGACGCCAAGGTGCACGCCGCCGGCCGTCCCACCGCCCTCTGGCACGTCGAGGGCGCGCCGCACGACCGGGCCGTGTTCGCGGGCGAGGCGCGCGGGCTGTGGCTGTGGGCCGTCGTCTGGCCGGAGCGGTCGGGGCTGCTGATGTACGACGAGCTGGTGCTCACCGATCTGCGGGACGCGGGCGCGGAGGTCGATCTGCTGCCGTGCGGCGCGCTCTCGCCGCGCATCCTGTCACCGGGCCCCCGCTGAGGCCCGTCCGGGCCGCGCCGAGGCGGTCCGGACGGTCGAGGCGCGCGTCAAGCGTCCGCAAGTGATCGCGCATGCCCCTTGACCGGGCCGGACCCGGTCGTATTCAGGCCGTATTCAAACGACGGCTATCCTGAACCGGTCCTGTCCGTACCGCTTGCCTGGGGAGCCGTGTCGTGCGCATCGATCTGCACACCCACTCCACGGCCTCGGACGGTACGGACACCCCCGCCGAGCTGGTCCGCAACGCGGCCGCCGCCGGGCTGGACGTCGTCGCGCTGACCGACCACGACGGTGTCGGCGGACACGCGGAGGCCATCGCGGCCCTCCCCGCGGGGCTGACCCTGGTCACCGGCGCCGAGCTCTCCTGCCGCCTGGCTCCCTCCCCGTCCGGGGAAGCCGCCGTCGGCCTGCACATGCTGGCCTACCTCTTCGACCCGCTGGAGCCGGAGCTGGCCCGCGAGCGCGAGCTGGTGCGCGACGACCGGGTGCCCCGGGCGCGCGGCATGGTCGCCAAGCTCCGTGAGCTGGGCGTGCCGGTCACCTGGGAGCGGGTGGCGGAGCTCGCCGCCGGCGGAGCCGTGGGCCGCCCGCACGTGGCCACCGCCATGGTCGAGCTCGGTGTGATCGACACCGTCTCGGACGCCTTCACCGCCGACTGGCTCGCCAATGACGGCCGCGCCTACGTCGACAAGCACGAACTCGACCCCTTCGAGGCCATCCGGCTGGTCAAGGCCGCCGGCGGGGTCACCGTCCTCGCGCACCCGCTGGCCGTCAAGCGCGGCCGGTGCGTGTCGGAGAGCGCGATAGCCGCCCTCGCCTCGGCGGGGCTGGACGGCATCGAGGTGGACCACATGGACCACGACGAGCCGACCCGCGCCCGGTTGCGCGGCCTCGCCGCCGACCTCGATCTGCTGACCACCGGTTCCAGCGACTACCACGGCAGCCGCAAGACCTGCCGGCTCGGCGAGTACACGACCGACCCGGAAATCTACGGCGAGATCACGCGCCGCGCGACGGGCGCGTTCCCCGTCCCCGGCGCGGGCGGCTGACCCACCCCGGGCTGCGCCGGTACCCCCGGCCCGCTTTCCTCCCCTCCGGGTTCCCGTACGGACGACCGTGCCCGTACGCCCGTACCCACCCCTACGCCCACCGGCACCCGCGCTCCTCCGCGCTCCCCACCTCCCCGCTCGCACCACTCCTGCAAGGCCCTCACTGTGTTCGACATCGCTGTCTTCGGATCCCTCTTTCTCACGCTTTTTGTGATCATGGACCCGCCCGGCATCACGCCGATCTTCCTCGCCCTCACCTCCGGCCGTCCCGCCAAGATCCAGCGGAAGATGGCCTGGCAGGCGGCGGCGGTCGCGTTCTGCGTCATCGCCGTGTTCGGCATCTGCGGTCAGCAGATCCTGGACTATCTGCACATCACGACGCCCGCGCTGATGATCGCCGGTGGTCTGCTCCTGCTGCTCATCGCCCTGGACCTGCTCACGGGCAAGTCGGAGGAGCCGACGCAGACCAAGGACGTCAACGTCGCGCTCGTGCCGCTGGGCATGCCGCTGCTCGCCGGCCCCGGTGCGATCGTCTCGGTGATCCTCGCGGTGCAGCACGCGGACGGCTTCGCCGCGCAGGTGTCGGTGTGGACCGCGATCGCGGCGATGCACCTCGTGCTCTGGCTCGTGATGCGCTACTCGCTGCTGATCATCCGCGTCATCAAGGACGGCGGCGTGGTGCTCGTGACGCGGCTCGCGGGCATGATGCTCTCCGCGCTCGCCGTGCAGCAGATCATCAACGGCATCACCCAGGTCATCCACGGCACCTGACGTCACGGCCGAACCGCCCCGGGCATACGAAACGCCCCCGTACGATCGAGCGTACGGGGGCGTCGGCCGTTGCCGAACGTAAAGCGTTACCGGACCGAGGTGTCGGCCGGGCGGATGTAGATGCGCTGGCCGATCTGGGCGGCCTGCTGCACGATCCGGTTGACGGAGGCGGCGTCCACGACGGTGCTGTCCACGGCGGAGCCGTCGACGTCGTCCAGGCGCATGATCTCGAAGCGCAAGGCTTCTCCCTTCGTCTGATCCTCCTGAGGAGAACTTCAGTGAGTAGTGACGCGCGCAGCGACAGTGCGGCGCGTTCCATATGTGTCCAACGAGGTGGTGCCTGCAAACATTCCCTACGCTAAGGAAATTTTTAACTTGGCTAATTACCGGTCAGTAGTGTGACGGCTTGTGTCCGCTGTGTGACCGCTACGACAATGAGATGTGTATGAATGACACGCAGGGCCTCACCGGCCCCCAAGAGCACCCCGGCCCCCTGGACCTCGCCACGATCGCCGCCGGCGTCGAGCGCACCAACGAGCTGCTCACCCGGGTGCTGGCCGAGGTCGCGACGACCCCGTCCACCCACGCGATCTTCGTCGATGCCGGCTACGTCTACGCCGCGGCGGGGCGGCTCGTCACCGGCACCGAGGACCGCCGCACCTTCGACCTCGACGCGGAAGGGCTGATCGAGGCCTTCATCGACCGGGCGCGCACGATCTTCCCCGACAGCCGACTGTTGCGGGTCTACTGGTACGACGGCGCCCGTCGCCGGATCCACACCACCGAGCAGCAGAGCATCGCCGAGCTCCCCGACGTCAAGGTCCGGCTCGGCAACCTCAACGCCAACAACCAGCAGAAGGGCGTCGACTCCCTCATCCGCACCGACCTCGAATCCCTCGCCCGGCACCGCGCCATCAGCGACGCGGCACTCATCGGCGGCGACGAGGACCTCGTCTCGGCGGTCGAGGCCGCACAGGGCTACGGCGCGCGCGTCCACCTCTGGGGCATCGAGGCCGTCGGCGGCCGGAACCAGGCCGAGCCGCTGCTGTGGGAGGTCGACAGCCAGCGCACCTTCGACCTCGACTTCTGCAAGCCGTACGTCACCCGGCGCGCCGTCTACGAACCCTTCGGCGACGCCCCCGTCCACCAGGGGCCCGCCCCCACCCGCGACGACGTACGGTTCGTCGGCGCCCGCGTCGCCGCCCAGTGGCTCGGCTCGCGCGGCCGCGCCTCGCTCGCCGAGCTGCTGCCCGGCCACCCCTATCTGCCGGGACCCGTCGACCAGGAGCTGCTGGTCGAGGCGGAGGCGCTGCTCGGCCTGTCGCTACGCGGCCACGCGGATCTGCGACGGGCGCTGCGGGACGGCTTCTGGGACCACCTGCGCACCCAGTACTGAACCGCGGCCGCCGGGAGACAGTCGTACGGTCGTACGTAGGGCCCCACGGCTCGATGACATCACTGTGTGTGTCCGCGCGTGCCGGAATGCGCGTGGGGGAAGCGAGTGGAACCCTGACTAGGGGCGTGGTCGCGGACGTCGCGGCCGCCCATGACCGTCGGCGAAGTGCGGAAGAGAAACGAGGCGATCGGCCATGTCGGCCTCCGACCGTGCCGGGCGCGGGGCGCCCTGCTGGGTGAGCCTGCTGACCAGCAACCTCACCGCGGCGCAGGACTTCTACAGTGCGGTGATGGGCTGGACCTTCCGGCCCGGCAGCCTGGGCGAGGCCTTCTCCGTGGCGCTCGCCGACGGGAAGCCGGTCGCCGGCATCGGCAACGTCGCCAAGTCCATGGGTGTCCCCGTCTCCTGGACCTCCTACTTCGCCGTCGACGACGCCGACGTCGTCGCGGCGCGGATCCGCGAGCGCGGCGCGACCGTCGCGGTCGGGCCGATCGCCGTCGGCCGCGGCCGCGCCGCGCTGGCGGCGGACCCGGCGGGCGCCGTGTTCGGCTTCTGGGAGGGCAAGCTCCTGCCCGGGTGGCACATCGGCAGCGGCGGCGCGCCCGCCTGGCTGGAGCTGCGCACCCGGGACGCCTTCGCCTCCGCCATGTTCTACGGCGAGGTCTTCGAATGGGCCACGGACCGGCCGGGCCGCATCGAGGTCCGCTACGAGGACGACGCGGTCATGGTGCTGACCGGCGGGCAGACGGTGGCCTGCCTGCGCGGCGGCGGCGTCGAGGCCGCCCCCGACCCCCGGGTGCGGCCGCGCTGGCACGTCTACTTCTGCGTCGACGACGTCGAGAAGGCCGTGGAGGCGGCCCTCGCGGCGGGCGGTACGGTCGCCGCCGAGCCGGGCCGGTCGCCGGTGGGCCGCGAGGCGACCCTGCGCGATCCCGAGGGCGGGCTCTTCACCGTGACGGCCCAGGCCGAGTGCTAGGGCCTGTCCGGCGGCTCTTCACGGGCTCCCGACGCCGGGCGCCGGGGGCGCCTCAGCGGTAGCCGGGGGGCTCGCCGCGCCTTGCGGTCGTACGTGCCGGACGCCGCTCGCCGATCCACGAGGGTCCGCCGGACAGGTCGCCCTGGCGCCGACCGCGGGATCGGTCCTGGGGCGCGGCGTGTCCGTGAAGCCGCGCCCGGCCCCGCGACGCGGGACACGCCGCGCCCGGTACGAGAGCCGCCCCTCCGCCGCGCTTTCAGCCCGCCAGGTCCCAGAAGCGGGTGAGGGCCTCCGCCGTGGCGGCCGGGCGTTCGGCGTTGGGGGAGTGGCCCGCGCCCTGGACGACCGTGCGCACCGCCGACAGCTCCTTCGCCATCGCGTCGATCGACGGCACCGGCCAGGCGTAGTCCAGCGCCCCGGAGATCACGTGCTTGGGCAGCGCCACCCCGGCCAGCTCCGATGTGCGGTCCGGCTCGCAGATCAACTGCCGCCCCGTCACGATGAGTTGCTCCGGCGTCGTGCCCATCCAGCGCCGGTGCAGGAACGCGTCCAGCTCCGGGGCCGCGTCCTCGGCGGGACCGTTCTCCGCGTCCACCCGCCGCATCTCCTGCCAGACGGCCTCCATGTCCAGCGTGGTCAGCGCGTGGATCAGCATCCGGGTCCGGTCCTGCTGCACCGCGGAGATCGCGGCGGGACCACAGCTCATGACGGTCAGTGAGCGGAACGGCGTCGCGTCCGCGAGCACGGTGGCGCGCGTGATCAGCCCGCCGAGGGAGTGGCCGAGCAAATGGACGTCACCGCCCAGGGCGGCTGTCTGCGCGAGGACGTCCCGGGCCAGCTCGCCCTGCTCGTACGCGCTCTCCTCACGCGGCCCGCCGCTCTCGTGCTGCCCCCGGCCGTCGACGGCGACGGCCCGGTACCCGGCGGCCGCGAGGGGCTCCAGCAGCGCGACGAAGTCCTCTTTGCTGCCCGTGAATCCGGGGACGAGCAACGCCGTGCCGCGCGTCCCCGAGGTGGGTCGCGCATCGTGTACGGCGAACTCTCCACGCGAGGTGGCGAGGCGGTACGCGCGTGCGCACGCGGGCAGGGTGAGGAAGGGCGGACGGCTCATGGCACGAGGCTAACGTGATGTCCGATGACCGCTGGACCTGTGGGCCTGGAGGGACGACGATCGAGTCATGTCCTTAGAAGCCACATCATTGGAGACCGCGGTGAACACGGTGGAGACGGCGAACACGGCACGCCCGCTCGACGGCAAGGTGGCCCTCGTGACCGGCGGCAGCCGGGGCATCGGCGCGGCCGTCGCGCTGCGGCTCGCGGAGGACGGGGCCGATGTCGCGATCACCTACCAGCACGGCGTGGAGCCGGCGGCGGAGATCGTCGCCAAGATCACCGCAATGGGCCGCCGGGCCACGGCCGTACGGGCCGAGGCCGCGGACGCGACGGCGGTGCGGGAGGCCGTGGAGACGGTCGTCGCGGAGCTCGGGCGGCTGGACATCCTGGTCAACAACGCGGGCACGGGGGCCATGGGCCCCATCGGGGAGTTGAGCCTGGAGGACGTCGACCGTGTCCTCGCGGTCAACGTCCGGGGTTCTTTCCTGGCGGCCCAGGCCGCGGTCGCCCACCTGGGCGAGGGCGGGCGGATCGTGACGATCGGCAGCTGCATCGCCGAACGGGTCGCGTTCCCCGGCGGCACGCTGTACGCGACGAGCAAGGCGGCCCTCACGGGGCTGACCAAGGCCCTCGCCCGTGAACTCGGGCCCCAGGGCATCACGGCCAACATCGTGCACCCCGGCCCCATCGACACCGACATGAACCCGGCCGACGGGCCGTTCGCCGCCGGGCAGGCCGCCTTCACCGCGGTGGGCCGCTACGGCCGACCCGAGGAAGTGGCCGACACGGTCGCCCACTTGGTGGGGCCGTCCGGCGCGTACATCACGGGGGCGTCCGTCGCGGTGGACGGGGGACTCACGGCCTGATCGCCGAGTGCGCCTGATTCCGGATACGCCTGGTTCCGGATAGGCCTGATTCCGGATACGCCGACGGCCGGCCACCCCGCGTGGGGTGACCGGCCGTCGGTGGTGGTGCGTCAGCCTTCGGTGGTGACCTTGGGCTTGGTGGTGCGCGTGCGCTTCGGCTTGGCCGGGGCCTCGTCCGTCACCTCGGCAGCGGGCTTCGCGGCACGGGTGCGCTTCGGCTTCGCCTCGGCGGCCGGGGCGGCCTCGGGCTCGGCGGCGACGGCCTTCTTCGCACGGGTGCGCTTCGGCTTCACCTCGGCGGCCTCGGCCGTGTCGACCACGGCTTCGGCGGCCGGGGCGACGGCCTTCTTCGCACGGGTCCGCTTGGGCTTGGCCTCGACCGCCTCGGCGGTCTCCACGGCGGCTTCCGCCTTCGCGGCGGCGGCCTTCGTGGTGCGCGTGCGCTTCGGCTTCTCCTCGACGACCGGGGCCGTCTCCAGGACGGGCTCGGCGGCGACGGCCTTCTTCGCACGGGTGCGCTTCGGCTTCACCTCGGCGGCCTCGACCGTCTCGACGACGGCTTCGGCGGCCGGGGCGACGGCCTTCTTGGCGCGGGTCCGCTTGGGCTTGACCTCGGCGGTCTCCTCGGCCACAGGGGCCTCGGTGACAGCAGCGGCCTCGACCGGGGCGACGGCCTTCTTGGCACGGGTGCGGCGGACCGGCTTGGCCTCCGCGACCTCGACGGCCGGGGCAGCGACGGTCTCCACCGCGGCCACGGCCTTCTTGGCCGTGCGGGTGCGCTTCGGCTTGGCCTCGGCGACCTCGGCGACCTCGGCGACCTCGACGGCCGGGGCCGTCTCCAGGACGGGCTCGGCGGCGACGGCCTTCTTCGCACGGGTGCGCTTCGGCTTGACCTCGACGGTCTCCACGACCGCGGGGGCCTCGACGACCTCGGCGACAGCCACGGTCTCCACCGCGGCGACAGCCTTCTTCGCACGGGTGCGACGGACCGGCTTGGACGGGGCGGTCTCGACGACCGGGGCCGGTGCGACCGTCTGGAAGTCGGCCTCGGGCTCGGCCACGACCGTCTTACGGGCGCGGGTCCGCTTCGGGGCGACCGGAGCCGCCTCGGTGGCCTGGGCCGGGATGACCGTGGTGGCGGCCGCCGCGACGACGGTCTGGACCGTCTGGAAGTCGGGCTCGGGGGCCTTCCGCACGGCCTCCAGCGGCGCGAGGGGCGCGAGCGCGCCCTGCGGCCGTGCGCCACGCGTACGACGACGGCGCGGCTGACGGTCGCCCTGCTGCTCCGACGCCGGGGCCTGGGCGGCCGGGGCCTCGGTGGACGGGGCCTCGGTCGTCACGGGCGTGACGGCGGGCGCGGAGCCGGAGCCGTTACGGGTGCGACGGCGACGGCGCGGCTTCGCGGGCGTCTCCGGAGCGGACTGCTCCGTACCGGTCGAGGTCGGCGTCGGGGCAGCCGTCTCGGCGACCGGGTCCGAGCCACCGCGGGTACGACGGCGCTGACGGGGGGTGCGGGTACGGGCCGGGCGCTCCTCCGCCACCGGCGCGGACGCCTGCTTCGGGCCGCGGCCGCGACCACGGCCACCGGTCTCGCCGAGGTCCTCGATCTCCTCGGCCGCGAGCCCGGCGCGCGTCCGCTCGGAACGCGGCAGGATGCCCTTGGTGCCGGCCGGGATGCCCAGCAGCTCGTAGAGGTGCGGGGAGGTGGAGTACGTCTCCTCCGGCTCGTCGAACGGCAGGTCGAGCGCCTTGTTGATCAGCTTCCAGCGCGGGATGTCGTCCCAGTCGACCAGCGTGACGGCCGTACCCGACTTGCCCGCGCGGCCGGTGCGACCGATGCGGTGCAGGTAGGTCTTCTCGTCCTCGGGGGTCTGGTAATTGATCACGTGGGTGACGTTGTCGACGTCGATACCGCGGGCGGCGACGTCGGTGCAGACCAGGACGTCGACCTTGCCGTTGCGGAACGCGCGCAGCGCCTGCTCACGGGCGCCCTGGCCGAGGTCGCCGTGGACGGCGCCGGAGGCGAAGCCGCGACGCGCGAGCTGGTCGGCGATGTCCGCCGCCGTCCGCTTCGTCCGACAGAAGATCATCGCGAGCGCGCGGCCCTCCGACTGGAGGATGCGCGAGACCATCTCCGGCTTGTCCATGTTGTGGGCGCGGAAGACGTGCTGCGTGATGTTGGCGACGGTCTGGCCCTCGTCGTCCGGCGCGGTGGCGCGGATGTGCGTGGGCTGCGACATGTAGCGGCGCGCGAGGTTGATGACCGCGCCCGGCATGGTCGCCGAGAACAGCATGGTCTGGCGCTTGGCCGGCAGCATCGTGATGATCCGCTCGACGTCGGGCAGGAAGCCCAGGTCGAGCATCTCGTCGGCCTCGTCCAGGACGAGGGCCTTCACGTGCGAGAGGTCGAGCTTGCGCTGGCCGGCGAGGTCGAGCAGTCGGCCGGGCGTACCGACGATCACGTCGACGCCCTTCTTGAGCGCCTCGACCTGCGGCTCGTAGGCCCGGCCGCCGTAGATCGCCAGGACCCGCACATTGCGGACCTTGCCGGCGGTGAGGAGGTCGTTGGTGACCTGCTGGCACAGCTCGCGGGTGGGGACGACCACGAGGGCCTGCGGGGCGTCGGTCAGCTGCTCGGGCTTGGCCCGGCCCGACTCGATGTCGGCGGGGACGACGACGCGCTCCAGCAGGGGCAGGCCGAAGCCCAGCGTCTTGCCGGTGCCGGTCTTGGCCTGGCCGATGACGTCGGAGCCCGAGAGGGCCACCGGGAGCGTCATCTCCTGGATCGGGAAGGGGTGCACGATGCCGACGGCTTCGAGGGCTTCGGCGATTTCGGGGAGAATCCCGAGGTCTCGGAAAGTGGGCTGAGATGTCAGCGGATTGCCTCTTCTGTGAGACGCGGCGCGAGGCGGCGAAGGGGGTCGTACGTACCGCGCCGGGGTACTGTCCGGCCTGGGGAAGCCGGAAGGCGCGGGACCACTGCCTTCGCTCGAGCTCTCGTGCCGCGAGCGGATCCCTCCAGATGTGCGTACGTCTCGTACGCACCGCGCGGAGGGCGGTCGGTTTTGTGGAAGCCGATCGGGCCACCGACCGGGCATCCGCTGGAACTCTGGGGACTGATGAGTGGCGTCTCCAGAAGACACAGCATTGGAACAGCCCACCGAATACTCGGCAGGCGCTTTACCACTGTACCCCGGAAACGCGCATGTGTGTCCGGACAATCCTTCGGACGGATGGGGATGAAGTGGCTGACCAGGGCCTTCCCCCTGTCGCGGGGCGGGCTAGGGTGCCTTTCATGGAGACGCCCGACAAGGCCAACGAGCCCGCCGACGAAGCACTGACCGGAATCGCCGCCCAGGACTGGGCCCAGGCCTCCGCCGACCCGCAGTACCGCGCCGCGGTGGTGGACCTGCTGGGCGCCCTCGCCTACGGCGAGCTGGCCGCCTTCGAGCGGCTCGCGGAGGACGCCAAGCTGGCGCCGACGCTCGACGACAAGGCCGAGCTGGCCAAGATGGCCGCCGCCGAGTTCCAGCACTTCCAGCGGCTGCGTGACCGGCTGGCCGCGATCGACGTGGAGCCGACCGGCGCGATGCAGCCCTTCGCGGCGGCGCTGGACGAGTTCCACCGCCAGACGGCGCCCTCGGACTGGCTGGAGGGCCTGGTCAAGGCCTACGTCGGCGACTCGATCGCCAGTGACTTCTACCGCGAGGTGGCGGCCCGGCTGGACTCCGACACCCGCGCCCTGGTGCTGACCGTGCTGGACGACACCGGCCACGCGACCTTCGCGGTCGAGAAGGTCCGGGCCGCGATCGAGGCCGAGCCGCGGGTCGGCGGCCGGCTGGCGCTGTGGGCCCGGCGGCTGATGGGCGAGGCGCTCTCGCAGGCGCAGCGCGTGGTCGCCGAGCGCGACTCGCTCTCCACGATGCTGGTCGGCGGGGTGGCCGACGGCTTCGACCTCGCGGAGGTCGGGAAGATGTTCTCCCGCATCACCGAGGCGCACACCAAGCGGATGGCCGCGCTCGGCCTCGCGGCGTAGCGGCGGCTTCGCGCACCACCGGCGCCCGCGCGCCGACCGGCGCGCGGGGATCCGGGCGGGCCCGCTTCAAGCGGTGGCTGATCGGCGGGGCGCCCGGTTCGCCGGGCGCAGCAGCAGGGACTGCAGCGCGACGGCCACGCAGAGGGAGGCGACCAGGGTGGCCACCGCGTGGCCGGACCCGAGGACCGAATGGGTCAGCAGGGCGCCGAACAGCGCGGAGACCGGTCCGGTGGTCAGCGCCAGGAGCCGGGAGCGGAACTGCCCGTAGCGCTCGGGCAGCCAGCGCAGGGCTCCGTAGGAGACGGCGAGGCCGATGAGGACCGAGCCGAGCGCTTCCCAGAGGATCATGGTCACTTCCCTCCCGAGCGGGGGCCGAGGAGCAGGTGCAAATCGGTCGTAGCGGTCTTACCCCATGCCCGTCCGCGGCAACCCTCGTCCCTGTAGCCGCGTCGGGTACGACGACGGCGGGGCCCCGGTGAATTCCGCACCGGGGCCCCGCCGTTCGTCACTGTCGTCCGACTGCGGACTCAGAGCGCGCTGAAACCGACCCTACGGGCGGTCGGCTCGCCGAGCTCCACGTACGCCAGTCGCTCGGAGGGCACCAGGACCTTGCGGCCGTGGTCGTCCACCAGGCTCAGCAGCGGCGTCTTGCCACCGAGTGCGTCGGCGACCAGGCGCTCGACCTCTTCGGCGGACTGCCCGCTCTCCAGAACGATCTCGCGGGGTGCGTGCTGCACGCCGATCTTGACCTCCACGGCTTATGTCCCTCCGAAGATGTGGGGTCCCCCATGGCGAAGCCCGGGGGACGGGTGCGCGGCCAGCCGCGCCGTACCTTCCACACACTAGCCCGGTACGGGGACGAGCCGAGCCGGTCTCCGCTCGCTCGCAGCGAACAGGGGCGGATCGCCGGAGACCGGCCGGAGCCGCCTCAGAGCTCGGGGGCGTTCTTCGGGAAGCCCGCGATGCCGCGCCATGCCAGCGAGGTGAGGAGCTGGACGGCCGTCTCGCGCGGGACCGTGCTCTCGCTGGAGAGCCAGTAGCGGGCGACGACCTGGGAGACGCCGCCGAGGCCCACGGCCAGCAGCATGGCCTCGTCCTTCGACAGGCCGGTGTCCTCGGCGATGACCTCGCTGATGGCCGTCGCGCACTCCAGGGAGACCTTGTCGACCCGCTCGCGCACGGCCGGCTCGTTGGTCAGGTCGGACTCGAAGACGAGCCGGAAGGCGCCGCCCTCGTCCTCCACGTACGCGAAGTAGGCGTCCATGGTGGCCGCCACGCGCAGCTTGTTGTCCGAGGTGGAGGCGAGCGCGGTGCGCACCGCGTGCAGCAGGGCCTCGCAGTGCTGGTCCAGCAGGGCGAGATAGAGGTCCAGCTTGCCGGGGAAGTGCTGGTACAGGACCGGCTTGCTGACGCCGGCGCGCTCGGCGATGTCGTCCATCGCCGCCGCGTGGTACCCCTGCGCCACGAAGACCTCCTGGGCCGCGCCCAGGAGCTGATTGCGTCGGGCTCGGCGCGGCAGGCGCGTGCCTCGCGGGCGCGCCTCGGTCTGCTCGATGGCTGTCACGCCGCCTCCCATGATTGTTCCGTGCACGGTGTGCACCGCGCCCGCCATCGTACTTTTGGGTAACCGGGCCGTGCGTGGTCGGAGCGGAGAATTTCACGTACCGGACGCTGTGGGAAGCCGACAAATACCCGACAATCGGTGCAGGTCACCCCATGTGTCCCCGGGTTACCTGGCGGTATCGCGGTTTCGGTCACCGGTAGTCGTCCTCGTCCTCCTCCACGATCCGGGCCTGCTCCAGGAGGTCCGCCTCGTCGGCGGACTCGGGGTCGGAGGGCGGCTGCGGTTCCTCCCGGCGGGGCGCGATGTCCGCGTGCTGTTCCGCGGCGTCGGCCTCCGGTGCCTCGACATCGAATTCCGTGACGTCCTCGTCGTCCTCGAACGTCGCGGGGTCGGACGGGTCGATGGTCATAGGGAGCCTCTTTCCCGGTCTGACTGATCGAGCCTTGTCGTTCGTGGTGTCCCGTGTGATGTTCCGCGCTGATCCGTGCTGTGCCGTTCCCGTGTTCTCCCGCGTTCTCCCGTGATTCTCCCGTGCATTTCCGGGCGTTTTCCGGGCCCCTCACACCCTTGTGGTTATGAGCCTAGGAGAGGCGGCTTCCCGCCGCCAGGCGATCTGTGACGGCCGCCATAGAGGGTCGGGCGTGATCGTCTCGTAACATTGCCCGCATGTCATCGACCCAGTCGCCGGACGCCCGCGCCGTACCCGTGGTGCCACCCACGCGGTCCTCGCAGGTCAGCGAGGGCGAGGAACTGCGCACGGTGACCCTGCCCGGGGTCACGCTCGCGGTGCGCTCCCGCCCCGCCGCGCGGCCGGGCCTGCCGCCCGCGCTCTACGTCCACGGACTCGGCGGTTCCTCGCAGAACTGGTCCGCGCTCATGGAGCGGCTCGCGGACACGGTCGACGGCGAGGCGCTGGACCTGCCGGGCTTCGGGGACTCGCCCCCGCCGGACGACGGCGACTACTCCATCACCGGGTACGCGCGCGTGGTCATCCGCCACCTCGACGCGGCCGGCCGCGGCCCGGTGCACCTGATCGGCAATTCGATGGGCGGCGCGATCGCCACCCGCGTCGCCGCGGTCCGGCCGGACCTCGTCCGCACGCTCACGCTCGTCTCGCCCGCCCTGCCCGAGCTCCGCCCGCAGCGCACGGCCGTGCCGACCGGGCTGCTCGCGGTGCCGGGCATCGTCTCGCTCTTCGCCCGGATGACCAAGGACTGGACACCCGAGCGACGTACCCGCGAGGTGCTGGCGCTCTGTTACGGCGACCCCGCGCGGGTGACGCCGGAAGGGTTCGCCCTGGCGGTCGCGGAGTACGAGCGCCGACTGGAGCTGCCGTACTTCTGGGACGTCATGGCGCGCTCGGCGCGCGGCATCGTCGACGCGTACACCCTGGGCGGCCAGCACTCGCTGTGGCGCCAGGCGGAGAAGGTCCTTGCCCCTACGCTGCTCGTGTACGGAACGCGCGACCAGCTCGTCTCCTACCGCATGGCTCACCGCGCGGGCAAGGCTTTCCGTGACTCGCGGTTGCTGACGCTGCTGGACGCGGGCCACGTCGCCATGATGGAGGATCCGGACGCGGTGGCCCGTGCCTTCCGCGAACTCCTCGCGGCCCCCGCGAACAC
Organism: Streptomyces netropsis; assembly: GCF_014203545.1. Taxonomy (GTDB): domain Bacteria; phylum Actinomycetota; class Actinomycetes; order Streptomycetales; family Streptomycetaceae; genus Streptomyces; species Streptomyces netropsis. Next base: position 441,899 of record NZ_JACHJG010000003.1, on the reverse strand, counting down.
CTCTGAACGGAGCGCCCCGCCCCGTGGGTAAACACAGTGCACGCGCCCCCCAGGCCGCACAGGAGCCCGTGGCGCCGACCGCCCCCGGTACGGGGCGCAGGCGCGCACCCGCCGGCCAGGGCCCGCCGGCCCAGCGCTCGGCGGCGCCGTCACCGGACCAGGTGCGCCACCGTGCCGTTCCCGGCCAGGACGGCCCGGGCGGCCGGCGCGATCAGGACGGCCAGGGTTACGCCGCGGGTGTGGCGGACCACGTCGGGGGCCCGGCGGGTGAGGCCATTCGGCCGTCCGCCAGGAGCGGGCATCCCGTTCCGGCGGAGCCGGGGCTCGGCTGGGGATTCATCGGCCCGCAGCGCGGAGAGAGCACCCGGAGCACGGGGCACGGCCATGCGCCTCCCGGGCACGGCGCCACTGTGTTCGACGGCCATGGCCATGGATCTTCCGGGCATGATCCAGATGTGTATGAGAATTCCGGGTCCGGCCCCTCCGGCCAGGCACCCGCTCCCGCCGCGTACGTCCCCCCGGTGTACGTCCCTTCCGGGGACTACGGCTCCGACGACCCCGACCGGACGCCGCTGCCCACGCCGCGCGGTACGGGCGGCGGTGGCAACCGGCGGGTCGCCGTACCGAGATCCGGCGGACCGGCGCGGACCGTGACCGGCGTGGCCGCCGCCGTGGTGACGGCCGTGCTGGCCGTCGTCGTCGGGGGACAGGTCGAGGACACCGCGGAGGGCAAGGCCCAGGCGCGGTCCGCGGACGTCGAGCGGCACAGATCCGACGCCGCCTCGCGTTCCGACAGCCGGCCCACGCCGAACGGCGGTGCGGCCGTCCCCCTCACGTACGACCAGAAGATGGCGAAGAAGTACCCGCTGGACGCCAAGGCGAAGGCGTCCGGCACGTTCGAGTCCGTGGGCGGCCACGACCGGGGCCCCGGTAAGGGTGAAGTCCTGCGCTACCGCGTTGACGTGGAGAAGGGGCTGCCGCTCGACGGGGCGCTCTTCGCCGAGGCCGTGCACAAGACCCTCAACGACGACCGCAGCTGGGGCCACGGCGGCAAGCGGACGTTCGAGCGCGTGCCCTCCGGGGACGCCGATTTCGTGGTCACCCTGGCCAGCCCCGGCACGACGCACACGTGGTGTGCCAAGTCGGGTCTGGACACCACCCAGGACAACGTCTCCTGCGACTCCGCCGCGACCGACCGCGTGATGATCAACGCCTATCGGTGGGCGCAGGGCGCGCAGACGTACGGCGACCAGATGCACGCCTACCGGCAGATGCTGATCAACCACGAGGTCGGTCACCGCCTCGGGCGCGACCACGAGTCCTGCGAGAAGCAGGGCGCCCTCGCGCCGGTGATGATGCAGCAGACCAAGTTCCTGACCACGGACGGCGTGACGTGCCGTCCCAACGCCTGGCCCTTCCCCAAGGGCGGGTGACGGGCCGGGAGCGATCGGGCGTACGCGGGTATACCGTCCCGTTATTTTCTCGCTCCGTGAGACATTCGGTCTCTGATTCTGAGACACCTTTGCCAGGGGCCGAAAATTCGTTCAATGTTCTGGCCATGTCGCACCACCACGCCTCCGAGATCGCCGGCTTCGAGCTGGCGCTGATCGGCGTGGCCGCGCACGCAGTCGCCGACATCCTCTGTCGCTGAGACCGCCCTTCCCCCGCGTACTTCCGCGTTGCCCTCCGGGGCCGCGCCCGCCGGGGGCGGTCCGCGCGCTCCGCTGCGCTCTTCCGACCGCCTTCCGTGGGTGCATTCCGCTCTCCTCTTCTCGCTTCCGCGAAAGGCGTACCCCGTCATGCGTCACATGTCCGTCATATCCCGCCGCGTGGCCGCGGCCGCCGTCAGTGTGGTCCTGATCGGAGGCGCGGCGGCGTGCGGCCCGGAGGGCAACGACGACGCCGCGGGCGACGGCGGAGCCCAGGGCTCCGCGAAGAAGGGCGGCACCCTTACCGTCCTCAACCGGCAGCCGCAGAAGCAGTTCGACCCCGCCCGCCTCTACACCTCCGGCGGCGGCAACATCCCCTCGCTCGTCTACCGCACCCTCACCACCCGCAACCGTGAGGACGGCGCCGAGGGCACCAAGGTCGTCCCCGACCTCGCCACGGACACCGGCACGCCGAGCGACGACGCGAAGTCGTGGACGTACAAGCTCAAGGACGGGCTGAAGTACGAGGACGGCTCGCCCATCACCTCCGCCGACGTGAAGTACGGCGTCGAGCGCTCCTTCGCGGCCGAACTCTCCGGCAGCGCGCCCTACTTGCGCGACTGGCTGATCGGCGGCGACACCTACCAGGGCCCGTACAAGGAGAAGAAGGGCCTCGACTCGATCGAGACGCCCGACGCGAGGACCATCGTCTTCAAGCTGAAGAAGTCCGAGGGCGACTTCCCCTACTTCGCCACCTCCACCCAGTTCGCGCCCGTGCCCAAGGCGAAGGACACCGGCGTCAAGTACGCCGAGCACCCGGTCTCCTCCGGCCCCTACAGGGTCGTGAAGAACGCCAACGACGGCGAGCAGATGGTGCTGGAGCGCAACACCCACTGGTCGGAGGAGACCGACAAGGAACGGCACGCCTACCCCGATCGGATCGAGGTCAAGTCCGGCCTCTCCTCGGCGGTCATCAACCAGCGCCTCTCCAGCGGCCAGGGCGCGGACGCCGCCGCCGTGACCACCGACACCAACCTCGGCCCCGCCGAACTCGCCCAGGTCACCGGCGACAAGAAGCTCGCCGGCCGGGTCGGCACCGGCCACTTCGGCTACACCAACTACCTGGCCTTCAACCCCAAGGCGAAGCACTTCGACGACCCGAAGGTGCGCGAGGCCATCTCCTACGCGATCAACCGCACGAGCGTGGTGAACGCGGCGGGCGGCTCCTCGCTGGCCGAGCCGGCGACGACCTTCCTGCCGAACCAGAAGTCCTTCGGCTTCACGCCGTACGACCACTTCCCGGCGGGGAAGACCGGCAACGCGGCCAAGGCCAAGGAGCTGCTGAAGGAGGCCGGTCACGAGGACGGCCTGGAGATCACGCTGACGCACTCCACCGCCCAGGACTTCGAGACCAGCCCCGAGATCGCCACCGCCGTCCAGGCGGCGCTCAAGGAGGCCGGGATCAAGGTCAAGCTCGAGGGCCTGGAGATCAACGACTACGACGAGAAGACCCACAGCCTCGACAAGCAGCCGGACCTCTTCCTCGCCCACTGGGGTGCCGACTGGCCCTCCGGCGGCCCCTTCCTCGCGCCGATCTTCGACGGCCGGCAGATCGTCAAGGAGGGCGCGGGCAACTACAACGCCTCCCGCCTCGACGACTCCAAGGTCAACGACGAGATCGACGAGATCAACAAGGTCACCGACCACGACGCCGCCGCCAAGCGCTGGGGCGCCCTCGACCGCAAGATCGGCGAGCAGTCGCTGACCGTGCCGCTCTTCCACCCGGTCTACAAGCGCCTCTACGGCAAGAGCGTCAAGAACGTCGTCATCAGCGACTGGACCGGCGTCCTCGACGTCTCGCAGGTCGCGGTCAAGTGACGGACCTCCTCATCACCCAGGAACCGGTGGCGGGAGACGCTCCCGCCACCGGCGCCCGGCAGGTCTGGCGGCGGCTGACAGCGCGCAAGTCCGCTGTCGCGGCCGCCGCCGTGCTGGGTCTCCTCGTCCTCCTCGCCCTCGCCGCGCCGCTGCTGGCCGCGCTGGAGGGCCAGGACCCGAACACTTACCACGACACGCTCGTCGACTCCGCACGCGGCGGAGTGCCGCTCGGCGACTTCGGCGGCATCAGCGCCGAGCACTGGCTCGGTGTCGAACCGGGCACCGGCCGCGACATGTTCGTACGGCTCCTCTACGGCGCCCGGGTCTCCCTGCTCGTCGCCCTCGGCGCCACCGTCGTCCAGGTGCTCATCGGCCTCGCGGTGGGCCTGACAGCCGCGCTCGGCAACCGGTTCGTCGACAGTGCGCTCAGCCACCTCACCGATGTCATGGTCGCGATGCCGCTGCTCGTCTTCGCCATCGCGCTGATGGCCGTCGTGCCCGCGGACTTCCCGCGGCCGCTGCTGCTCGTCTTCGCGATCGGCCTGCTCGCCTGGGGCCCCATGGCGCGGCTCGTGCGCGGTCAGACACTGAGCCTGAAGAAGCTCGACTACGTCTCGGCCGCCCGGCTGACCGGCGGTTCGTCCTGGCGGGTCGCACGGCGCGAGCTGCTGCCCGCGCTCGCCGCGCCCGTGATCACCTATGCGGCCATCCTGCTGCCGAGCAACATCGTCATCGAGGCGAGCATGTCCTTCCTCGGCGTGGGCGTGAAGCCGCCGACGCCCTCCTGGGGGCAGATGCTCTCGACGGCCACCACGTGGTTCCGCGCGGACCCCACGTACGTACTGCTGCCGGCGCTGCTGCTGTTCGTCACCACGCTCGCCTTCACCGTGCTCGCGGACGGGGTGCGCGTCGCGCTCGACCCGCGCGAGGCGTCCCGGCTGCGGGTCGGCAGAGGCGGCCGCGAATCCCGCAAGTCCCGTCCGGGAGGCACGGCGTGACCACCTACTTCCTGCGCCGCGCGCTGGGCGCGGTCGCCGTCGTCCTCGTGCTCTCGGCCGTCGTCTACGTGACGTTCTACGTCGCGCCCGGCGACCCCGCGCGCCTGGCGTGCGGCCCGCGCTGCAACCCCGAGCAGATCCGGCAGGTCCGCGAGCAGCTCGCGCTGGACGACCCCCTCCTGGTGCAGTACTGGCACTTCCTGCAGGGCGTGTTCACCGGACAGGACTACTCCGCCGGCACCGCCGTGCTGCACTGCGACGCGCCCTGCTTCGGCCTCTCGTACCAGAACAACCAGCAGGTCACCGACATGCTCGTCGAGCGCCTGCCCGCCACGGCCTCGCTGGCCGTCGGCGCCATGGTCGTCTGGCTCGCGGTGGGCATCGGCACCGGTCTGCTGTCCGCGCTGCGGCGCGGCGGGGCGACCGAGCGGGTCCTCACCTGGCTCACCCTCGCCGGCACCGCCACCCCGGTCTTCATCAGCGGCCTGGTGCTGCTGATGGTCTTCTGCGCGTACCTGGAATGGCTGCCCTTCCCGTCCTACGTACCGCTGACCGAGGACCCCGAGCAGTGGGCCTGGAACATGCTGCTGCCCTGGGTGGCGCTCGGCCTGCTCGAATCCGCCAAATACGCGCGCCTCACCCGCAGCTCCACGCTGGAGACGCTGGCCGAGGACCACATCCGCACCTTCCGCGCCTACGGTGTGCCCGAGCGGTCGCTGGTCGCGCGGCACGCCCTGCGGGGCGCGCTGGCCCCGGTCATCGCCCTGACCGCCGCCGACTTCGGGTCGATCTTCGGCGGCGCGGTGCTGACCGAGATGATGTTCGGCCTGCCCGGCATCGGCCAGCTGCTGGTGCGCTCCACACAGACCATCGACCTGCCGGTCGTCGTGGCCGTCGTGGTGATCACCGGTGCCGCCGTCGTGATCGCCAACATCGTGGCGGACGTGCTCTACGCCGTCGCCGACCGAAGGGTGGCCCTGCGATGACCGCCGACCTCCAGCCGCTGGTGTCCGTGACCGACCTGTCCGTCGCCTTCCCCTCCGAGGGCGGCGTCGTACGGGCCGTCGACGGTCTCTCCTTCGAGCTCGCCCCCGGCGGGGCGCTCGCCATCGTCGGCGAGTCCGGTTCGGGCAAGAGCACGGCCGCGTACGCGCTGCTCGGTCTGCACCGCGGTACGGGCGCCGAGGTCACCGGTTCGGTGCGGGTCGCCGGCCACGACGTGTCGGCCGCGGACGACGCCGAACTGCGCCGGGTGCGGGGCGGGGCGGCGGCCATGGTCTTCCAGGACCCGCTCTCCTCCCTCGACCCGTACCAGGCCATCGGCGACCAGATCGCCGAGGTCCACCGCGTCCACCGCCCGGGCGCCTCCCGGCGGGACGCCCGGGCGCGGGCGGTCGAGGTGCTGGGCCGGGTCGGCATCCCGGACGCGGCCCGCCGCGCCCGCTCCCGACCGCACGAGTTCAGCGGCGGCATGCGCCAGCGCGCCCTCATCGCCATGGCGCTCGCCTGCGAGCCCCGCCTCCTCGTCGCCGACGAGCCCACCACCGCCCTCGACGTCACCGTCCAGGCCCAGATCCTCGACCTGCTGCGCGAGCTGCGCGCGGAGACCGGCATGGGCCTGATCCTGGTCACCCACGACCTGGGCGTGGCGGCCGGCAGCGTCGACGACCTGCTGGTGATGAAGGACGGCCGCGCGGTCGAACGCGGCCCGGTCCGCACGGTGCTGGACGCCCCGGACGAGACGTACACGCGCGACCTGTTGGCGGCCGTGCCCCGGGTGAACGTACGGCGGACGGTCCTCCGCAAGCCGACCGGCGTCGGCTCTTCCGGCGGCCCTTCCGGCGGCCCTTCCGACAACACAGCCCTGCTCGAAGCCACCGGTCTGCGCCGGGAGTTCGGACGCGGCAAGCGGGCCGTCACCGCCGTGGACGGCGTGTCGCTGACCGTGCGGGCCGGGGAGACGGTCGGCGTCGTCGGCGAGTCCGGGAGCGGGAAGACGACGCTCGGCCGGATGCTGGTGCGGCTCCTGGAGCCCACCGGCGGGGAGCTGCGCTACCGGGGCCGTGACATCGGGACACTGCGCGAGCGGGAGCTGCGGGCCTTCCGCAGCGAGCTGCAGATGGTCTTCCAGGACCCGGTCTCCTCGCTCAACCCCCGGCGCAGCATCGGCGAGTCGATCGCCGACCCGCTGCGGGCCGCCGGGAAGCTGGGCGACGCCGAGATCGTCGCGCGGGTGCGGGAACTGCTGGAGCGGGTTGGGCTCGACCCCGGCGCGTACCACCGCTATCCGCACGAGTTCAGCGGCGGCCAGCGCCAGCGCGTGGGCATCGCCCGGGCGCTGGCGCCCGAGCCCAGGCTGATCGTCTGCGACGAGCCCGTCTCCGCCCTGGACGTCACCACCCAGGCACAGGTCGTACGGCTGCTCGGCGAGTTGCAGCGCGACCTGGGGCTGGCGCTCGTCTTCATCGCGCACGACCTCGCCGTGGTGCGGCAGGTCAGCGACCGGCTGGTCGTGATGCGCGGCGGGCGGATCGTCGAGGAGGGGCCCGCCGACTCCGTCTACGAGCAGCCCCGGGACCCCTACACCCAGGGTCTGCTGGCGGCCGTACCCCTGCTCGAACCGGCGGGAGCCGCCGCATAGCGCGGAGTAACGCCGCATCTCCCGGAAAGTCACGTGCGTTCACCCCTTCCGGTGGCGCGACGGACAACCGTCCATCGCGCCACCGGGGACCGCGCATAGCGTGCTCCCGCTGCCGTTCGGCGGTTGCCGACGTGGCCATCAGGGAGAGACGGGGGTGCACTCGTGCGCGTTGGACTGCTTACCGAGGGTGGGTACCCGTACACCGCGGGCGAGGGAGGCCGGTGGTGCGAGCGACTGGTCCGCGGGCTCGACCGGCACGACTTCGAGATCTACGCACTGAGCCGAGGCGCCGGTCAGGAGCGGGGCGGGCAGTGCGAACTCCCGGGCCATGTGCGGCGGGTGCGCACGGCCCCGCTGTGGGGCGAACCGGCCGCCCGGGCCGGGGCGCGCGCGTACGGCGCGTACGGTCGGCGTGAACGGCGCGCGTTCGACGAGCACTTCGGTGAACTGGTCGCGGCGATCAGCTCGCCGGGGCCGCTCGCGTCGACGGACCTGGCGTACCGTTTCGCCGACGGTCTGTACGGGCTCGCCGAGCTGGCCCGCGACATCGGCGGCCTGGCGGGCGCGCTCCGCTCCGAACAGGCCCTCCGTGCCCTGGAGCGAGCCTGCCGGGCACCGGGCGCGCACCCCGCCGCCTACGGCACCCGGGTCGCCGACCTCCTCCTCGTCTCCGCGCTCCTGGAGCGGGCGCTGCGCCCGCTGTCCCTGGACTGGTACGGCGCGTCCGGTGGCGCCACCGCCGGCGACGACCGGGGTCTGGCCGGCGTCGACCTGTGCCACGCGACCTCGGGCGGCGCCGCCGCGCTGCCGGGACTGCTGGCCAAACGCTTCTTCGGGACACCGCTCCTCGTCACCGAGTACGGGGTGCGGCTGCGGGCGCATTACCTGCTGGAGGGCGGTGCGGGGCTCGCCGCGGACAGGACGGGCGAGCCCGGCGGGGCAGTCGGTGCGGGTCTGTCCCTGGCCGTCCGCACGCTGCTCTCCGCCTTCCACCGGCGGCTGGCCGCCGAGATCTACGACCGGGCCGCGCTCGTCACCCACGGCGACGCCCGGGACCGGCGCTGGCAGGAGCGCTGCGGCGCGGACCACAAGCGGCTGCGCACGGTCCACCCCGGCATCGACCCGAGCCGCTACGACACGGTGGGCGAGGGCGTGGACCGGGCCGGTGCGGCCCGCACGGACGACGGCCGCACCCTGGTGTGGGTGGGCGGCCGCCCCGAACCCGCCCTGTGGCAGGCGCTCGCCGAGCTCCGCGAGGCCGAGCCCGATGTCCGCCTCCGTGTCGTCGGCCCCCCGGACCCGGGGCCGCCACCGGACTCCGGGCCCGCCGCGGACCTCGCCCCGGCCGTGTCGTTCGAGGAGACCGTCTCGTTCGAGGAAGCCGGCGACCCGGACGTCTACGCCTCGGCCAGCGTCGTGGTCCTCGCCGGGTCCGTGGACGGCTTTCCCGCCCCGCTCGTGGAGGCGATGCTCTGCGGCAGGGCCACGGTGTCGCCCGACGTCGGCGTGGTGCGGGACGTCATCGGCGGGACCGGCCCGGTCGTCGCGCCGGGTGACGCCAAGGCGCTCGCCGAGGCCTGTCTCGCGCTGCTGCGCGACCCCGAGCGGCGGGCACGGCTCGGGGCCGCCGCCCGGGCGCGGGCGCTCGAACTCTTCACCGTCGGGCAGAACGTGGCCGCGTACCACGGGATCTACCTCGAAGTCCTCTCCCGCGCCCCGGTGCGGCAGGAGCCCCCGGACCCCTCCGTGCCGTTCGCCCACGCCGCCGACGCCCACCCGCCGCTGCCCTGGAGCCGTTCCACCGCACCCACCTGGGCGGGCCGCCCATGACGACTTCCCTCACCGACGACAGCGCCCCGACCGCCGCCGCCGGCATACCCGCAGCCTCCGCGGATCCCGCCGGTCCCGCCGATCCGGTGAAGACCCTCATCCAACGGCACCACCTCCTGTGCGCCCGCGCCGCGGACCCCTTCGAGCTCGCCGCCGCCCTGGAGGCGCGCGGCATCACGGACCGGGTGGCGGCGGAGTGCCGGCACCGTGACGTGTTCTCCCTGGCGGAAGAGATCCACGCGCGCGTGGAGCGCGCGGACGGGCCGCTGCCGATCGAGCCCGCGGTCCCGGCCGCCGACGGATCGGACGCGCACGGGCCCGGTGCGTTCGACCTGCGGGCGTACGACCGCAGCCCGTACGGCTGGGGCCTCGTGGGCTGGCTCTGCTGCCTCTGGCTGGTCGCCTACGGCCTCGTCGGCGACCGCCTGCTCGTCGAACTGCTCGGCGGCCGCCAGGGGCTCGCCCTGCCCACCGTCACCGCGGCCGTCGCGCCGACCGCCGTCGCGCTGGCCTGCGCCGTCGCCCCGGCCGCCTGGTGCGGCTACTGGTTCGGCACGCGGGCGTGCCGCGCGCTCGCGACCAGCCGGGGACTCGCGGAATTCGGGGCGCGGGTACGGCCACTGCTCCTCGCCGCGGTCGGTCTGTTCCTCGCCCTGCTGCTCGCGCTCCTGTGGGCCGCGCGCACGGCGGTGTCCTCGGGAGCCCCGCCCACCCCGCCCGGCACCCGGCTGGGAGGCCCCTTCGCCGCCGCCCTGGAGTCCGCGGGCCAGCTCGCCGCCGCCCCGGCGCCCACCACACCACCCGTCCTCGCCTACGCCACCGTGGCGGCCCTCGGCGCGCTCCTCTTCGTCGGCCGGCTGCTGGCGGCGCACGGCTTCGGCAAGGCGGCCGTCACCGCCGTGCTCACCGCCTGCGCGGCGGAGGCGGCACCCCTCGGCGTGCTCCTCGCGGCACGGCTGCCCGGGTGCGGGGGCCTGGAGCGGCCCGTCGCCCGGGCGGCCGAGGCGTACGGGGCCGCCGCCCTCCCCCTCGTGGCGTGCGCCGTCCCCGCGCTCGCCCTGCTGGCCTACTCCCTCCCCGCCCTGTCCCGCGCCTGCGCCCATGGCCGCGGGGACCTCGCGTACGCGCCGGGTCACATCCGCCCAGGCCCCTCTCCCTGCGCCCCCTACGCCCCCGCGCCGGAGGCATAGGGGGAGGAGCCCTCGCCCGGTGACCACGATCCGCCGCCACGCGGCACGCCGCACACCCCGTTAGAGGAGCAAGAAAGATGACCGTTCACCCCCTCAGCACCGCCGGGCGAGAGCGAGGGCGCGACCGATGAGGGTCCTTCTCCTCGGCGCCAACGGCTACCTCGGCCGCTATGTGGCCGACCGGCTGCTCGCCGACCCCGCCGTCCAGCTCACCGCCCTCGGCCGGGGCGACGAAGCGGACGTCCGCTTCGACCTGGCCACCGGTAGCCCCGGTGCGCTCACCCGGTTCCTGAACGCCGTCCACCCCGGCGTGGTGATCAACTGCGCGGGCGCGACCCGCGGCGGCGCCCGCGACCTGGCGCGGCACAACACCGTCGCCGTCGCCACGGTCTGTGAGTCGCTGCGCCGCAGCGGCTGCGGCGCCCGCCTGGTGCAGGTGGGCTGCTCCTCGGAGTACGGGCCCTCGCAGCCCGGCTCCTCCACGGCCGAGGACGCCGTGCCGCGCCCCGGCGGCCCGTACGGGGTGAGCAAGCTCGCCGCCACCGAGCTGGTGCTCGGATCCGGTCTGGACGCGATCGTGCTGCGGGTCTTCTCCCCGGTGGGGCCCGGCACGCCCGCCGGCTCGCCCCTCGGCCGGCTCGCCGAGTCCATGCGCCGCGCGATGCAGAGCGGCGACAACGAACTCAAGCTCAGCGGCCTCGGCGTCCAGCGCGACTTCGTCGACGTGCGCGACATCGCCCGGGCCGTCCACGCGGCCTCCCTCTCGGCGGCCCAGGGCGCCGTCAACATCGGCACCGGCCGCGCCGTCCGGCTGCGGGACGCCGCGTCGCTCCTGGCCCGGGTCGCGGGCTTCGGCGGCGCCCTGCACGAGCTGGACGACCCGCACCTGGGCAGCCCGCCCGCGTACCCCTACCCCGACGGCTGCGGCACCTGGCAGCAGGCCGACGTGCGGACCGCCCGCGACCGGCTCGGCTGGCGGCCCCGCATCGGCCTGGAGGAGTCGCTCGCCGACATCTGGATGGAGGCGGCGTGTCGCATCTGATCTCCTCGGGGCGCCGCCGGTCCGCGCCGCCGGGGGAATCGCCGCTCCGCTTCGGCGTCCCCGGCTTCGCCCACCCCCTGGTCGCCCCCCTCGAATGGGGTGAACTGGCCCGCGCCGAAGTCCCCTTGGACTGGACCGTGCTCAACGTCGCGAGCGGCCCCGGCAGCCGCCCCGACCCGTACTGTCTGACCGCCGCCACCCGGCTGCGCGAGGCGGGGGTCCGCATCCTCGGTCACCTGGACGTGGGGTTCGGCTCGCGCCCCTTCGGTGAACTGGTGTCGGAGGCGCAGCGCTTCCTGAACTGGTACAAGGTCGACGGCTTCTCACTGGTCCGCGCCCCGACCGAGGCCGGCGCCCTCCCCGGGATCAGGCGGGTGGTCGCCACGCTGCGCACCCTGCGGGAGCACGCGTACGTCGTGCTCGTCCACGGCACGCACCCGTGCTCCGGCTACGCCACCCTCGCCGACCAACTCGTCACCTTCGCCGGGCCCTGGTCCCGCTACCGCTGGTCCCAGGTCGCCGAGTGGACCGCCGACCACCCGCCGGAGCGCTTCTGCCACCTCGTGCACGGCGTACCGCGCCCCCATCTGGACGAGGCCCTGCGCATCGCCCGCTGGCAGGGCGCGGGCACGGTCTACTTCACGGACCGGACGGATCGCGACGAAGCGGACCCCTGGGAGTCCATGCCCGGCTACTGGGACGAAATCGTCTCGCGCATCGGACCGGGTGTCTCGGAATGAGACGGGGCGTGGCAGTGTTACCGGGGAGAGCGCCCCGCATCAGCGGGGATGATCCGTGCATGTCCCCGATTGACCTACGGAGACCCCGTGTCGCTGCCACCCCTAGTTGAGCCGGCCGCCGAGCTCACCGTCGACGAGGTTCGCAGGTACTCCCGCCACCTGATCATCCCGGACGTCGGGATGGACGGGCAGAAGCGCCTCAAGAACGCCAAGGTGCTCTGCGTGGGCGCGGGCGGCCTCGGCTCGCCCGCCCTCATGTACCTCGCCGCGGCCGGTGTCGGCACGCTGGGCATCGTGGAGTTCGACGAGGTCGACGAGTCGAACCTGCAGCGCCAGATCATCCACAGCCAGGCGGACATCGGCCGTTCCAAGGCGGAGTCGGCCCGCGACTCGGTCCTCGGCATCAACCCGTACGTGAACGTCGTCCTCCACCAGGAGCGCCTGGAGGCGGAGAACGTCAAGGAGATCTTCTCCCAGTACGACCTGATCGTGGACGGCACCGACAACTTCGCCACCCGCTATCTCGTCAACGACGCGTGCGTGCTGCTGAACAAGCCGTACGTGTGGGGCTCGATCTACCGCTTCGACGGCCAGGCGTCGGTGTTCTGGAGCGAGCACGGCCCCTGCTACCGCTGCCTCTACCCGGAGCCCCCGCCGCCGGGCATGGTGCCCTCCTGCGCCGAGGGCGGTGTGCTCGGTGTGCTCTGCGCCTCGATCGGCTCCATCCAGGTCAACGAGGCCATCAAGCTGCTCGCGGGCATCGGCGAGCCGCTGGTCGGCCGACTGATGATCTACGACGCCCTGGAGATGAGCTACCGCCAGGTCAAGATCCGCAAGGACCCCGACTGCGCGGTCTGCGGGGAGACCCCGACGGTCACCGAACTCATCGACTACGAGGCTTTCTGCGGCGTCGTCTCGGAGGAGGCCCAGGAGGCCGCCGCCGGGTCCACGATCACTCCCAAGCAGCTCAAGGAGTGGATCGACGACGGTGACGACATCGACATCATCGACGTCCGCGAGCCGAACGAGTACGAGATCGTCTCCATCCCCGGTGCGCGGCTGATCCCGAAGAACGAGTTCCTGATGGGCAGCGCCCTCCAGGGCCTCCCGCAGGACAAGAAGATCGTCCTGCACTGCAAGACGGGTGTCCGTTCCGCGGAGGTCCTCGCGGTCCTCAAGGCCGCGGGCTTCGCCGACGCGGTCCACGTCGGCGGCGGCGTGATCGGCTGGGTCCACCAGATCGAGCCCGGGAAGCCGGTCTACTAGACGTTTTCACGGCGAAGGGCCGGTTCCGCGGACGCGGAACCGGCCCTTCGCCTGCGTCCGCCCTAGGAACAGCTCGTCCCGACGGCCGGGACCTTGCCGTCGAGCAGATAGGCGTCGACCGCGCGCGTCATGCAGGCGTTGCCGCTGTTGTACGCGCCGTGGCCCTCGCCGCGGTACGTCACCTCGATGCCGACCCCCTCGCCGAGCTGCCGCGCCATCTTCCGCGCGCCCTCGTACGGGGTGGCCGGGTCGCCCGTGTTGCCGATCACGACGATCGGGGCAGCGCCCTCGGCGCGCACGTCCGGTGCCTTCCACTGCCCCTTGACCGGCCAGTCCGTGCAGCCGAGCAGGGACCAGGCCGCCGACTCGCCGAAGACCGGCGACGCCTTGCGGAACTCCGCCAGGTTCGCCTTCACGTCGTCCACGCTGTAGCGCTGCTCGGCGTCGGCGCACGAGATGGCCCTGTTGGCCGCCTGGAGGTTGCTGTAGCGGCCGTCGGGGTTGCGGCCGGCGAGGGAGTCGAAGAGCAGCAGCAGGGTGTCGCCGGTGCCCTTGCCCATGGCCTCCTGGAGCCCGACCGTCAGGTACTTCCAGGTGTCCTTGGAGTACAGCGCGGCCGCGATGCCGTTCACCGCCTCGTCCTGGGTGAGCCTGCGGCCGCCCTGGGAGGTGGGCAGCGGCTTCACGTCGAGCTGCTTCAGCAGGTCGGTGATCCGGTCCTGCGTCGGGCAGCCCGCCGCGCCCTGGGAGGCGCAGTCCTTCAGGTAATTGCCGAGGGCGAGCTGGAAGCCCTTGGTCTGGCCGAGGCCGCCCCGCAGGGGGTCCTGCGTCGGGTCGACGACGGCGTCCAGGACGGCGCGGCCGACCTTCTTCGGGAACAAGTGGGCGTAGACGCCGCCCAGTTCCGTGCCGTAGGAGATGCCGAAGTAGTGGAGCTTGGCGTCACCGAGGGCGGCCCGCAGGCGGTCCAGGTCGCGGGCGGTGTTCGTCGTGGTCACATGGGGGAGCACCTTGGCCGCATTGCGTCGGCAGGCGTCCACGTACGCCTTGTTGGAGGCCAGGGCCGTGCGGAGCTCGGCGTCGTCGTCCGGTGTCATGTCGAGCTGCGCGGAGGCGTCCAGCTCCGCGTCGCTCTGGCACCGCACGCCCGCGCTCTCGCCGACGCCGCGCGGATCGAAGCTCACGAGGTCGTAGCGACCGCGCAGTTTCTCGTAGCTTTCGGCGAAACCCGGCAGGGTCGCCACGCCGGAGCCGCCGGGGCCGCCGAAGTTGAAGACGAGTGAGCCGATACGGCGCGACGTGTCCTGGGCCTTGAGGCGGATGAGCGCGAGGTCGATCTTCTCGCCGTCCGGTTGGGCGTAGTCCAGCGGTACGGGCAGTGTCGCGCACTCCCACGCCCTGCCGGGCGCCTTGCCGTCGCCGCCCTGAGCGGCGGTGGGGGCGGAGCACTTCTTCCAGCGCAGGGAGCCGTTGCCGGAGGCGCGGTCCGAGCCGTTCTTGCCGTCGATGGGCCTGCCGTCCTCGCACCCCGTGGCGGCGAGGACGATCGCGAGGGCGGCGGAGGCGAGGGCAGTGGCCCGTAGCCGTAGGGGACTCATGGCCCAAACTCTACGGACCGGCCGCGGGGGAGGTGGCGGGGCCGGTCGGAAACGCCCGGAGTGAGGGAGCGCGGCGCCGCCGGCGAGCCGGGTCAGGTGCGCAGGCGTGCGCAGCCCGCCCTGCGTGCCACCTCGTCGACCAAGGCCGGGAAGGCGACGCGCGCGTCGTCGAGCCGGGTGTGGGTGCGGCCCGGGCCGGTGCGCAGGGCGAAGACCGTGGGGCGGCCGGCGCAGTCGGCGCGCACGAGGGCTCGCGTCGCCTCGATGCGGCCGTGGGCCCGCCAGCCGGGCGCGGGCGGCCGGTCGCCCGTGAGGCCGTCGAAGAGGGCGACGAGCCGGGGTATGCCGATCGCCGCGAACCGGATCGCCGGCCGGCCGTCGGCGGAGGGGACGGCGCAGGTCCGCAGGGTGCCGCGGGAGCTGCGCGCGGCCGTGGCGGGATGCCCGGTGCCCTTGGCCTCGCCGGCCGCGAGCGCGGGTATCGCGCAGTCGTCGCCCGCCCGTCCGTCCACCCCTTCGTCCGTGCCGTCCCGGCCGTCTCCCACGGGGGCGCGGGGGATCCGCAGGGGTGGCCCGGAAGCGCAACTGCTCACGTTTATCGCTCGATTGGCTATTTCTATCAGCAGTTTTCCGGTTATCTCCGGTGTCGAGCCCTGCGGGAAGCCGGGGTGGCCGGCACGGGCGGTGGAGTCGGTGAACGTGCCGGTCAGGGACACGACGGAGGGGCGGCCGTCCACATCGCAGCTCTCGGGCAGGACCAGCGCGCCGGACCCGGCCGCGACGAACCCGGGGAGCCCGCCGGGCAGGGCCGTGCCGCCGCCCGCGAACAGCCCGTCCAGCCAGCTCCGCCGCTGGTCGGCGCCGCGCGGACCGGTGTCCAGGCGGACCGTGACGCGCTGGTGGTACGCCTGCGGGCCCCGGCCGCCGCGCCAGCTCAAGGCGCAGTGGCCGCTGGGTCGTTCGGGCGTGGGGGCGCGCTCGTCGGCGGTACGGTGGCGGACGCCGCGCTGGAAGAGGCCGCCGTCCCGGGTGTCGCCCCCGGGCCAGGTGCCCCAGCAGTACCCGGGCGGTGTGAGCGGTCTGAACTGGGTCTGCCACAGGGCCACCAGGGCGGCCACCAGGGCCGCGATGGCCAGGGCCCCGGTGAGCAGCCGTGTCGTGCGCCCGGTGTGCCCGGTGGTTCGTGACGTGCTGTACGACACCTCGTCACCCCGCTCTTCGACTCGCCTGCCCAGTGCGGAACTTCTGTGCGGGGAATCGTAGTGCGGGCCACTGACATTCGATCCGGTGTGTCCGAACCGCCGGTGTGATGTGCTATGTGTGCTATGAGCAGACCGTGTCCGACTTGGGCACCGTGCCGTCCAGCAGATACGCGTCGACCACCCGCGTGACGCACGCGTTGCCGCTGTCGTAGGCGCCGTGCCCCTGGCCGCGGAAGGTCATCTCCACGCCGACGCCCGCGCCCAGTTCGCGCGCCATCTCGCGGGCTCCCTCGTACGGCGTGGCCGGGTCACCGGTGTTGCCGACGACAAGGATGGGGGCGGACCCCTTGGCGCTCACGTCGGGGTTCTGCCAGGCCCCCTTGACGGGCCAGCCGGTGCACTGGGTGAGGCTCCACGCCATGAAGTCCCCGAAGACGGGGGACGCCTTGCGGAACTCCGGCACCTTCTCCTCGATCTCGGCGGCCGTGTAGCGCTGCGCGAAGTCGGCGCAGTTGACGGCGGCGAGGGAGGACTGGAGCGTGCTGTAGCGGCCGTCCTCGCCCCGGCCGTTCATGGAGTCGCCGAGGGCGAGCAGGAGCTTGCCGTCGCCGTTCTCGGCGTCCTCGATGCCTTCCGTGAGGTAGTCCCAGAAGTCCTTGGAGTACAGCGCCTGGGCGATGCCGCCGGTGGCGAGGGACTCGGTCAGCTCGCGGGTGTCGCCGGCGGGCACCGGATCGCTGTCGAGGCGCTTGAGCAGATCGGTGACCTGCTCCTCGGTGGGGCAGTTGTCGGAGGTCTCCGCGCAGGCGTCCATGTAGTTGTCGAGGGCCATCTGGAAGCCCCTCGCCTGGCCGAGGGCGCCCTGCACGGGGTCGTCGGACGGGTCCACGACGGCGTCGAGGACGACCCGGCCGACCTTCTTTGGGAACAAGTGCGCGTAGACGCCGCCCAGTTCGGTCCCGTAGGAGATGCCGAAGTAGTGCAGTTTGTCGTCCCCGAGCACCTGGCGCATCAGGTCCATGTCGCGGGCCGCGTTCTGCGTCCCCACATGGGGCAGGACCTTCCCGGATTTCTTCTCGCAGCCGGAGGCGTATCTCCCGACCCGCTCCACCAGGGCCTTTTCCTCGTCCTTGCCGTCGGGTGTGCCGTCGGCCGCGTAGTGGACGTCGAGGTCCTTGTCGCCCATGCAGGTCACACCGTCGCTGCGGCCGACGCCGCGCGGGTCGAAGCTGACCAGGTCGTAGCGGGTGCGCAGCGACTTGTAGTCGTCGGCGAAGGCCGGGAGGGAGGCGACACCGGAGCTGCCGGGGCCGCCGAAGTTGAAGACGAGCGAGCCGATGCGGCCGGCCGGGTCGGTGGCCTTGGCGCGGATCATGGCGATGCCGACGCTGTTCCCGTCGGGGCGGCCGTAGTCCAAGGGGGCGCGCAGCGTCGCGCACTCCCAGTCGCGGCCCGGTGCCTTGCCGCTGCCCTGGCCGGTGCTGGGCGCCGGACAGGTCTTCCAGTCCAGCCGCTGCCCGGCCGAGGCGGAGGACGCGGCTTCCGCCCGGTCGGCGGCGCCGCCGTCGCAGCCGGCCACCGCGCCCGTCAGGAGCACCGCGCAGAGCAGGGCGCCGGCCCGTAGCGATCTGGACACGGTGGCACTCCCGGAGCTCGGCGGAACTGGGCGCTTCCATCCTCCGGCCGGGGGTGAGAGGGGCGCGCGGCGTGCGGGGCGTACGGGTTAGGCCCCGGCCCCCGGGCCGCCCCCGCGAACGCGCGGGCTCACAGCGCGACGAACGTGACCTCGGTCGCCTTGACGCTCACCCACACCGGCACGCCTTCGGCCAGCGACAGGTCGGCGGCGGCGGACGGGGTGATCTCGGCGACCACTTCCGGCTCGCCGTCCACCAGGACGCGCAGCCGGCCGCCCTGCGCGGTGATCTCACGGACCGTGCCCTGCCAGACGTTACGGGGGCTGCCCGTGGGCCGGGTGGTGTGCAGGGACACCGCCTCGGGACCCACGACGGCCAGCCCGGCGCCGGCCTCCCCGGGCAGCGGGTCCGCGACGACAAGGCCCGCGCCGCCGTCGAGCAGCAGCGTCCGTCCGCCCGTGGTCCTGCCCGGCCAGGCGTTGCGCCCCAGCATGCGGGCCACCCAGGGGGAGCGGGGATGCCGGGTCAGCTCGGCCGGTGACGCGTACTGGACCGTACGGCCGTCCTCCAGCACGAGGATCCGGTCGGCGAGCGACACGGCCTCCACGGGGTCGTGGGTGACGATCAGGCAGACGCCGGGGAAGTCCGCGAGGTGGGTGCGCAGGGTGTGCCGGACATGGGCCCGCGTCGACTGGTCGAGGGCGGCCAGCGGCTCGTCGAGCAGCAGCAGTCGGGGGCGCGCGGCAAGGGCCCGCGCC
Source organism: Streptomyces netropsis (assembly GCF_014203545.1). Taxonomy (GTDB): domain Bacteria; phylum Actinomycetota; class Actinomycetes; order Streptomycetales; family Streptomycetaceae; genus Streptomyces; species Streptomyces netropsis. The sequence continues at coordinate 423,473 of NZ_JACHJG010000003.1, read as the reverse complement.
AGGGCCACGCGCTGCGCCTGGCCGCCGCTGAGCCGGCCGGGCTTGCGGTGGGCGAACTGCCCGACGCCCAGCCGGTCGAGCCAGCGCCGCGCCTCGCGGCGCGCCTCGTCCTTGGGCACGCCCTGGGCGCGCAGACCGTACGCGGTGTTGGCGAGAGCGGTCAGATGCGGGAAGAGGGCGCCGTCCTGGGGGACCCAGGCGATGCGGCGCCGGTGCGCGGGGACGTCGGACACGTCCGTGTCGCCGAGGGTCAACGTGGCCGCGGTGGCACGGGGGGTGAGGCCGAGGAGGGCCCGCAGGAGCGTGGTCTTGCCCGCGCCGTTGGGGCCGACGACGGCGATGGTGGTGCCGGCGGGCGCGTCGAGGTCCGCGGCGGTCGCACCGGTCACGGTGGCGCGCAGGGGGAGTGGCTCGGACGCCGGGCCGGACGGGCCCGCCGGTACCGCCGCGGCCACCGCCGGCTCGCCCGGTGCCGTGGGCTCGGGGAGCCCGGCCGCCTGCCCCGCCTCGCCCCGTCCGGCCGTCAGCCAGCGCCCGCGCAGCGCCAGCAGGACCGTCGTGGCGATGGCCAGCAGGAGCAGCGAGACCGCCGTCGCCCCCTCGGGGTCCTCCTGCAGCAGCAGATAGACCTGGAGCGGGAGGGTCTGCGTCGTCCCCGGCAGATTGCCCGCGAAGGTGATCGTCGCGCCGAACTCGCCGAGGGCGCGGGCCCAGCACAGGGCCGCGCCCGCGATCAGCCCGGGCCCGACCATGGGCAGGGTGATCGTGCGGAACACCCGCAAGGGGGCGGCGCCGAGTGACGTCGCCGTCTCCTCGTAGCGCGGGTGGAGCCCGGCGAGCGCCCCCTCCAGGCTGATGACGAGGAACGGCATCGACACGAACGCGGACGCCAGCACGGCCCCCGCCGTGGAGAACGGCAGGGTCACCCCGAACCACGCCTCCAGCCACGGCCCGAGGATGCCCCGCCGCCCGAAGCCCTGGAGCAGCGCGACGCCCGCGACCGTCGGTGGCAGCACCATCGGCAGCATCACCAGGCACCGCACCGCCGCCTTGCCGGGGAAGTCGACCCGGGCCAGCAGCCACGCGAGCGGCACGCCGAGCACCAGGGAGAGCAGCAGCGCCCAGCCGGAGACGAGCAGCGAGAGCCCGAGCGCCTCGGTGACCTCGTGCGATCCGAGGCGGGAGGGGAGGGTGCCCCAAGGGGTACGGGCGAGGATGCCCGCCAGCGGCAGCAGCAGGAAGGTCACCGCCAGCGCGGCGGGCAGCCCGAGCGCCAAGGGCGTGCGCCCCCGGCGCATGCGGGCTCCGGTCACGGCTGCTGGAATCCGGCCGTACGCAGCAGCTTCTGCGCCTCGTCCGAGCTCAGCCACTTCACGAAGTCACCGGCCTTCTCGGCGTTCTTGGAGCCCTTGAGCGTCGCGGCGGGGTAGGAGGCGACCGCGTTCTGCGCGTCGGGGACGGTGACGGTGGCGACCTTGTCCTTGGCCGAGGCGGCGTCGGTGAGGTACACGATCCCGGCGTCGGCCTCGCCGAGCGTGACCTTGCTGAGCACCGCCCGCACGTTCGGCTCCTGGGAGACCGGCTTCACCGTGACGTGCTGCTGGTCGAGGACCTTGCGGCTGTAGCGGCCGACGGGCACCTCGGGGGCGGCCAGGACGACCTTGAGATCGCTCTTGGCGAGGTCCGCGAGCCCCTTGACGTTCTTGGGGTTGCCCTTGGCGGTGGCGATCGTGAGCCGGTTCTTCGCGATGACGGTGGGGGCGCCGGTGTCGGCCTTGAGGCCGTCCATGGTCTTGGTGTCGGCGGTGACGAGCGCGTCGGCGGGCACGCCCTGGCGCACCTGTGCCGCCAGTTCCTGGGACCCGGCGAAGGAGAACCGCACCTTCGTGCCCGGGTGCTCCTTCTCGTAGGCGGCTCCGGCCTTCTTGAAGACGTCGGTGAGGGAGGCGGCGGCCAGCACGGTCAGCGTCGTCGACTGCTTCTTGCCGGCGTTCTCGTCGTTGCCCTTCTTGTCGTCGCTGCCGCAGGCCGTGACCAGAGGGGCGAGCAGCGCGGCGGCCAGGACGGGCAGGGCGGCGCGGCGTACGAAGGTGCGGTGCATCGGGACTCTCCAGGTGGGCCGGTGGTCAGACGCGGTCGATGTGCACATTGGTGGCCTTCACCCTCGCCACGGCCTCCATGCCGACGGCGAGCCCCAGCTCCTCCACGGCCTCGCGCGTCAGCAGCGAGACGAGGCGGTGCGGTCCCGCCTGGACCTCGACCTGGGCGGCGACGTCGCCGAGCTTGACGGCGGTGATGATGCCGGGGAAGGCGTTACGGGCGGTGGTGTACGTCCCCTCGTCGCCCTCGGCGCCGTTCGCCTCGGCGGCGAGCGCGACGGAGAACGCGGCGAGGTCGGGCCCGTCGATGATCCGCTTGCCCGCGTCGTCCCTCCGGGTGGGAATCCGCCCGGCGTCCGCCCAGCGGCGGACGGTGTCGGAACTGACGCCGAGAAGCCGGGCTGCCCGCCCGATGGTGTAAGACCGCATGCGCGGCACGGTATGGCCATGCGGCCCGCAGATGCAAGGTGGGGGGTGGGGTTTGCCTGGCAGGTGCGACGCCCTGGCCCGGCCGGGCTTGCTAGGTCCCCGGGCGGGCCGGCTCGGCGGGCCGGTGTTGCTTGTGCCCTTGAGCGCCGTGCGGGTTGCGGTACCTGTGCCCTCAATCGCCGGGCGGGCTGGATATGCCCGCGTTCCCGCCGGTGGGCGCACCGGTGGCGGCCTGCGGTCGGCCGCAGGCCGCCACCCCCGGTGGTAGGGGCAGCAGCCTGCTAAATCGCTCCCTTGCGGGTCAGGTGCGAGAACGACACCCACCCCGGCAGTACCGGCAGCCACAGCGTCATCAGTCGGAACAGCAGCACCGCAGGGGCCGCCTGTTCCGCCGGGAGGCCGGCGAAGGTCAGTGCGCCGGTGAGGGCGAACTCCACCGCGCCGACGCCGCCGGGCGTCGGGGCCGCCGAGCCCAGGGCGTTGGCCGTCAGGAAGACCACCGCGATGCTCGCGTAGCTCAGCTCGCCGCCGAAGGCACGGATCGAGGCGTCCAGGCACATCACGTTCGCCGCCGTCAGCAGCAGCATCCCGCCGATGCCCGAGGCGAGCTTCTGCGGGCGCTGGAGCACGTCCAGCATGCGCGGTACGACACCCGCGAACAGCGACCGCACCCGCGTCGCCACGAACTTCCGCAGCACCGGGATCGCGGCCACGACGAGCACCAGCACCGCCGCCGTCAGCAGCCCGCCGATCACCGTCCGGGAGGGGCCGATCGACGAGCTCCGCTCGGTGCCGGTCACATAGCCGAAGGACAGCAGCAGCATGATGTGGCAGGCCAGGCCGAAGAGCTGGGACGCGCCGACGCTCGCCACGGCCAGGCCCGGCCGGACCCCCGAGCGCTGCAGGAAGCGTGTGTTCAGGGCCACGCCGCCGACCGCCGCCGGGGCGACGAGCTTCACGAACGAGCCCGCGACCTGCGCGAGGACCGTCCGCCCGAACGTCACCTTCTCCGGTACGAAGCCCAGCAGGCTCAGCGCGGCGGCGACGTAGGTGAGGGCCTGGAAGGCCACCGCGACCGCCACCCACGCCCAGTTGGCCTTGTCGACGAGATCGCCGAACTTGATGTGCGTGAGCTGGGAGAGCAGGAAGTACGCGGCGAACGCGCCCGCCACGAAGGTGACCAGCGTGCGCGGCTTGATCCGCTCCAGCTGCACGGGCTCTATCGGCGCCTGCGGGCGGATCAGCAGCACCTGTTGGCGGATCTGCGAGAGCAGGTCCTCCTCGCGGGCCTCCTCCAGCGCCTCGTCGATCGCCTTCTTCTCCGCCTGCCGCTCGGCCTTGAGCGCCTTGCGGCCCGCACTGTCGGGCTCGGGGGTCTCGGCCTCGCCCCCGTTCGCGGCGTTCTCCCTGGCGGCGTTCTCCTTGGCGGCGCGTGCCGCTTCCAGGACCTTCTCGCGCTCCCGCTGGGCGCGTTCGCGCGCCAGCTGCCGCAAGGTGGCGCGGCTGACACGGGTGAGGGCGAGCGGCTGGAGCAGCGGCAGGCTGTTCGCCACGGCGTCCGGGCCGAGGACGGCCACGCCCGCGGCCACCGCCCGCTCGGCGCCGACCCGCAGGCCGAGCGTGACGAGCAGCTGTGCCACGTCCATGCGCAGCACCAGGTCCCCGGCCGCGATCTCGCCGCCGCGCAGGTCCGTCAGGACGACGTTGCCGGAACGATCCACCAGGAGGGCGTCACCGTCCAGGCGCCGGTGCGCGATCCGCCGCGACTGCAGCGCCCGGACCTGCCGCCAGGCCCCGGCCATCAGCTCGTCGGTGATCTCCTCGGTCGGGATGGCGTCGAGGGTGCGGCCGCCGATGTGCTCGTAGACGAGCATCACGGCGTCCGGGCCGAGTTCGGAGGTGGCGATGAGCTTGGGGGCGTTGGCGCCGGCGGCGATGGCCGCGTAGGCGAGCAGCGCCTCCTGTTCGAGGGCCTGGCGCAGGGACTGGAGGCTGCGGCGCTGGTTGATGCCGCGCAGCGCGAGCCGTCTCCACAGGCGGTAGAAGAAGCCCTGCGCCTGCTGCTCGCGGTCGACGACCGTGACGTCGAGGGGCGGACCGTCCTCCAGAGTGACGATGTAGCGGCGCCCCCGGTCGTGGTGGCGGTCCGGCTCGGCGTCCGCCGGGTCCTCGGAGCGCAGCGCGGTGACCGGCTTGAAGCCGACGCGCCGCAGCCCGGCGAGGAGGTTCTGGCCGGTGGGGCGGACGTTCGGCGAGCCCACGGCGTAGAGCGTGCCGTAGGCGACGGTCCAGCCGATCAGCACGGTGGTGACGATCGAGAACGGCGTGGTGTAGCCGTTGACCAGCACCGCGAAGGCGTCCAGCAGCAGCACGGCCCACATCGCGACCCGCCAGCGCGGCCGGCGGGACATCCCGACGGCCGTCATATAGGCGATCACGGGGGCCAGATAGCCGTGCACGGGGTCGGTGAGACCGCCGGTGGGGGCGGTCTTGGTGAGGGCGTCGCGGATGGTCTCCGGGGCGGTCCCGGCGACCCACAGGTCGGTCGCGAGGGAGACGCCGTGCGCGAGGACGGCCGCGAGGACGCCGTCGGCGATGCGCAGTCCGTCCCGTTTGATGAGCCGTTCGATGGCGAAGGCCACCGGGACGATGAAGATGGCGATGTTGGCGGCGAGCCCCGCGAAGTTCGCCAGCAGCTGCGGCGCCCGGCCGGTGCTGTCACCGATGTCCTTCGACAGGCCGGCGGTGGTGCCGTGGGCGAAGGCCGCGAGGGCGAGCACGAGGGCGATGCCGAGGATGCCGAGGAAGAGCCGGACGAGGTCGGCGGGCCGGTGCACCCGGGCGGGCAGCAGCGGTTCGTCGCCGGAGACCTGGTCGATGTGTGCCTCGCAGCCGTCGCCGGCCTCGCCGCTCTCGCAGCCGTGGGGGCCGGAGGACGGCGATTTGCCGAGGTCCACACCGGGGGGATCACCGGGGTCGCCGCCGTGGCGGGGCAGCTCTCTGGGAGCGCGGGCCCCGTCGGGAGGCTGCGCGCCCTGCTGCTGGTCCGTCTCTTCTTGGTCTCGTATCACCAGTTCACCGCCCGGAAGATGGTGGCATGACCCCGCCGGGCAAGGGGGCATCAGGGTGCATTTCGGGGGCGCGGACTCCGGATCGTACGCCCTGTAGTGCAAAGACGCACTCTCGGTGATCTTGTGGGGTGTGCGCAAGAGGGCCACAGCCCGGGCGTTGTCGGTGCGGTGCGGCAGTATGGACCGGATGAGCGAGGACGTGACGACGGACGGCGGGCCGGCCGACGGGCTTCCCGAGTACGCGGAGCGGGTGCTGGCCGTCGCCGAGCTGATCCCGCCCGGCCGGGTGATGACCTATGGGGACGTCGCCGAGTGGCTCGGGGACGGCGGGCCACGGCAGGTGGGGCGGGTCATGGCGCTCTACGGCGGCCCCGTGCCCTGGTGGCGGGTGGTCCGCGCCGACGGCGCGCTGCTGCCCGGCCACGAGCTGCGCGCCCTGGACCACTACCGCGACGAGGGCACCCCGCTGCGGGGGGCCGGCCGCTCCGCCGACGGTCATCTGCCCCGGCTCGACATGCGCCGGGCCCGCTGGGACGGCACCGGCGCCGACGACGCCGCCCCGGATGTGAATCCGCACACCTGACGGCCTCGGCCGCCCGGGCACTGCCCGACCCCGCCGGAGCCCATGGAGCCTGGGCGTAATCCGAACGGATGAGGTGGCTGCGGCGGTTCCAAGGCACCCGGGACGCCCTGCGCCCGGGGTGCCTCCTGGCGTAGCGTCGGGGACCGCCCTCCGTCGTCTGCCCCGCCTCACCCCCAGGCCGCTTCCCGGCCCGTACGGCCGTACGTCACCCCGCACCTCCACCAGGACCGGCAACCCACGTGAGCTCCTCCGTATCGTCCCGCTCGCAGCAGCAGCAGCTGCGGCGGCCCTCTTCGGGCGCGTACCGCCTCGTGCGTACCCGGCCGGGCCCGGTGGGCCCTCCTGAGCTGGACGCACGACAGCGCGCCGTGGTTGACCACCGGGACGGCCCGCTGCTGGTGCTCGCCGGGCCGGGCACGGGCAAGACGACGACGCTCGTCGAGGCGGTCGCCGAGCGGGTGCGGCGGGGCACCGACCCCGAGCGGATCCTCGTCCTCACCTTCAGCCGCAAGGCCGCGGTCGAACTCCGGGACCGGATGGCCGCCCGGCTGGGCGCCGCCCACGGCCTGCGGGCCACGACATTCCACTCGTACTGCTACGCCCTGGTCCGCGCCCACCAGGACGTGGACCTCTTCATCGACCCCCTGCGGCTGCTGTCCGGACCCGAGCAGGACGTCGTCGTGCGCGAGCTGCTCGCCGGACAGGCCGAGCTGGAGCGCGCCGGGCGCGAGGCGGTGGGCTGGCCCGACGAGCTGCGCGCGTGCCTGACCACGCGCGGCTTCGCCGACGAGGTCCGCGCGGTCCTCGCGCGCAGCCGCGAGCTGGGGCTCGGCCCCGGGGCCCTCGGCGCCTTCGCCGCCCGCACCGGCCGCCCCGACTGGCGTGCCGCCGCGTCCTTCCTCGCCGAGTACCTCGACGTGCTCGACATGCGCGGAGTGCTCGACTACGCCGAACTCGTCCACCGGGCCGTGCTGCTCGCGGAGCAGCCCGACGTCGCCGCCGAGCTGGCCCTGCGCTACGACGCGGTCTTCGTGGACGAGTACCAGGACACCGACGCCGCCCAGGTGCGCCTGCTGCGCGCGCTCGCGGGCGGCGGGCGCACCCTGGTCGCCTTCGGCGACCCCGACCAGTCGATCTACGCCTTCCGGGGCGCCGACGTGAACGGCATCCTCGACTTCCCCGACGCCTTCCCCCGCCGGGACGGCTCCGCCGCCCCGGTCGAGGTCCTCACCGTCTCCCGCCGCTCCGGCGCCGGCCTCCTCGCCGCGACCCGGCTGCTCACCCGCCGGATGCCGCTCACCCGCCTCCCGGCGCGGGCCGTGCGCGCCCACCGGGAGCTGACGGCCGTCCGCGAAGGCGGCCGGGTGGAGGCGTACACCTACCCGACGCCGGGCGCCGAGGTCGACAACATCGCCGACATCCTGCGCCGCGCCCACCTGGAGGACGGCGTCCCCTGGCACGACATGGCCGTCCTCGTCCGCGCGGGCGCCCGCTCCATACCGGGCCTGCGCCGCGCCCTGACCTCGGCGGGCGTCCCCGTGGAGGTCGACGGCGACGACCTGCCGCTGCGCCACGAACCGGCGGTCTCCCCGCTGCTGACGGCACTGCGGGCGGTGGCCGAACCGTCGGGACCGTCCGGCCCCGTCGACCCGTCCGGTCCCTCCCCCCAGGCGGCCCCGCTCGACCCCGAGACCGCACTCACCCTGCTCACCTCGCCGCTCGGCGGCATGGACGCCGCCGACCTGCGCAAGCTGGGCCGCGCCCTGCGGGACGAGGAACGCGCCGCGGGCCACGCCGTGCCGCGCCCCTCGGACGTACTGATCGCGGAGGCCCTCGCGGAACCGGAGCGCCTCGTGGCGCACGACCCGTCCTACGCGCGGGGCGCGCAGCGCCTGGGCGCCCTCCTGCGCACCGCCCGCGCGCTCCTCGAAGGCGGCGGCACCGCCGAAGAGGCGCTCTGGGAGCTGTGGAACGGCACCACCTGGCCGGAGCGGCTGGAGCGAGCCGCCCGCCGCGGCGGAGCCGGCGGGCGGAACGCGGACCGGGACCTGGACGCGGTGTGCGCGCTGTTCGAGACGGCCGCCCGCGCGGAGGAGCGCACCGGCGGCCGGGGCGCCCTGAACTTCCTGGACGAGCTCGACGCCCAGGACATCGCCGCCGACACCCTCACCCGCAGGGCCCTGCGACCCGACGCCGTACGCCTCATGACCGCGCACCGTTCCAAGGGCCTGGAGTGGCGGTTGGTCGTCGTCGCGGGCGTCCAGGAAGGCCTCTGGCCGGACCTGCGGCGCCGGGGCTCGCTCCTGGAGGCCGACCGCATCGGACGCGACGGCCTCGCCGAGCCGCTCAGCCCCGGCGCGCTGCTCGCCGAGGAGCGCCGCCTGTTCTACGTGGCCGCCACGCGTGCGCGCGAGCGCGTGGTCGTCACCGCCGTCAAGGCTGCCGCGGAGGACGGCGACCAGCCCTCCCGGTTCCTGGCCGAGCTGGGCACCGAGCCCGTCGACGTCACCCAGCGGCCGCGCCGCCCCCTGGCCGTCGCCGCGCTCGTCGCCGAACTGCGCGCCACCACCGTCGACCCCGACGCCTCGGACGCCCTACGGGCCGCGGCGGCCGAGCGGCTCGCCCGGCTCGCGGCGCTGAGCGACGACGAGGGCCAGCCCCTCGTCCCCGCCGCCCACCCCTACCGCTGGTGGGGCCTGGACGAGCCGACGCACAGCGAGGCACCGCTGCGCGACCGGGAACACCCCGTCGCCCTGTCCGGCTCCGCCCTCGACCAACTGGCCAACACCTGCTCGCTCCAGTGGTTCCTCGGCCGCGAGGTGAAGGCGGACGCCCCCGCCACCGCCGCCCAGGGCTTCGGCAACGTCGTGCACGTGCTCGCCGACGAGGTCGCCTCCGGGCGCACCCCGGCCGACCTCGCCGTCCTCATGGAACGCCTCGACTCCGTGTGGGACGCGCTGGCCTTCGACGCGCCCTGGAAGTCGACGCAGGAGAAGGAGAACGCCCGCGCGGCCCTGGAGCGGTTCCTGCGCTGGCACGTGATGGAGCGCGGCGGCCGCACCCCCGTGGCGACCGAGCACTCCTTCGACGTCACCCTGACCGCCACCGGGGACTACCGGGTGCGCGTCCGGGGCTCCATGGACCGGGTGGAGACGGACGCCCACGGCCGCGCCTACGTCGTCGACTTCAAGACCGGCAAGGGCGCGGTCTCCGCGAACGACGTGGCCCACCACCCCCAGCTCGCCGTCTACCAGCTCGCGGTCGAGCAGGGCGCCGTCGACGACCTCTTCGGCGGGGAGCGCCCGACGGCGGGCGGCGCGGAACTCGTACAGCTGCGGCAGGGGGCCGCGAAGAAGGAGGGCGGCGACGCCGTCCCCAAGGTGCAGGCGCAGGACCCGCTGGGGGAGGGCGAGTGGATCAGCGGTCTCCTCGCCGAGGCGGCCGGCCGTGTCCTGGAGGAGCGCTTCGCCCCGCGCCCGGGCCGGCACTGCACCCACTGCTCCTTCCGCGCCTCCTGTACGGCCCGGCCGGAGGGCCGCCAGGTCGTGGAGTGATCCGTTGCGTGCAGGGCGAGGGGTCTGACCTGCGGAGTTCAACGATGTCAGTGCGGGCCGTTAGCGTTTTCGTGTGACCCCGCGCCTGACCGACCCCGAGCAGCTCAAGGAGCTGCTCGGCATTCCGTTCACCCCGGAGCAGACGGCCTGCATCACCGCGCCGCCCGCCCCGCAGGTCATCGTGGCCGGAGCCGGTTCGGGCAAGACCACCGTCATGGCCGCCCGCGTGGTCTGGCTCGTCGGCACCGGGCAGGTCGCGCCCGAGCAGGTCCTCGGCCTCACCTTCACCAACAAGGCGGCGGGCGAGCTGTCCGAGCGGGTGCGCAAGGCCCTCGTCGAGGCGGGCGTCACCGACCCCGAGCCGAGCGACCCCGACCGGGCGCCCGGCGACCCGCAGATCTCCACGTACCACGCCTTCGCCGGCCGGCTCCTGAAGGAGCACGGCCTGCGCATCGGCCTGGAGCCCACCTCCCGGCTGCTCGCCGACGCCACCCGCTTCCAGCTCGCCGCCCGCGTGCTGCGCACCTCGCCCGGCCCCCATCCCGCGCTCACCCGCTCCTTCGGCGACCTCGTCTCCGACCTCCTCGCCCTCGACGGCGAACTCGCCGAGCACCTCGTACGCCCCGAGGACCTCCGGGCGTACGACACCGAGCTGCTGACCGCCCTCGAGAGCGCCAAGCTCTCCAACGCCGAGCTGCGCCAGGTGCCCGAGACCGCCCGCGCCCGCCGCGAACTCCTCGGCCTGGTCGCCGCCTACCGCAAGGAGAAGCGGGCACGGGACCTCCTCGACTTCGGCGACCAGATCGCCCTGTCCGCCGAGCTGGCCGGCAGCCGGCCGGAGGTCGGGCGGATCCTGCGCGAGCAGTTCGCGGTCGTCCTCCTCGACGAATACCAGGACACCTCCGTGGCCCAGCGGCTGCTGCTCGCTGGCCTCTTCGGCGGGGGCACGGGGCACGCCGTCACCGCCGTCGGCGACCCCTGCCAGGCCATCTACGGCTGGCGCGGGGCCTCCGTGGCCAACCTCGACGACTTCCCGCACCACTTCCCGTACGCCGACGGGCGCCCCGCCCAGCGCTTCGCGCTCAGCGAGAACCGCCGCAGCGGCGGCCGGCTCCTGGAGCTGGCCAACGGCCTGGCCGCCCCGCTGCGGGAGCGCCACGAAGGGGCCCGGGCCCTGCGGCCCGCCCCCGGCGCCGAGCGCGACGGCGTGGTGCGCTGCGCCCTGCTGCCCACCCACGCCGAGGAGCTGGACTGGCTCGCGGACTCCCTCGCCCACCTGGTGCGTACGGGCACCCGGCCCGGTGACATCGCGGTGCTGTGCCGCACCGCCGTCGACTTCGCGCAGATCCAGGGCGCGCTCGTCGAGCGGGACGTCCCGGTGGAGGTCGTCGGCCTGTCCGGGCTGCTGCACCTGCCGGAGATCGCCGACCTCGTCGCCGTCTGCGAGGTGCTCCAGGACCCCACGGCCAACGCCGCGCTCGTCCGGCTGCTGGTCGGCCCCCGCTGGCGCATCGGCCCCCGTGACCTGGCGCTGCTCGGGCGCCGCGCGCGGACGCTCGTGCCCTACGGCAGCGCGGGCTCGGACCCCGACCGGCGCCTCGCCGAGGCGGTCGAAGGCGTCGACCCGGCCGAGGCCGTGTCGCTCGCCGACGCCCTCGACACGTTCCTGACCGCCGGCCCGGACGACGGGCTGCCGTTCTCCGCCGCGGCCCGCGTCCGCTTCGCCCGGCTCGCCAGGGAGCTGCGCGAGCTGCGGCGCTCGCTGGCCGACCCGCTCATGGACGTGCTCCACCGGGTGCTCGCCACCACCGGCCTGGAGGTCGAACTCTCCGCTTCGCCGCACGCGCTGGCCGCCCGCCGCCGCGAGACGCTCTCCTCGTTCCTGGACATCGCCGCGGGGTTCGCCGCCCTCGACGGCGAGGCCACCCTGCTCGCCTTCCTCGGCTTCCTGCGCACCGCCGCCCAGTACGAGAAGGGTCTCGACAGCTCCTTGCCCGGTGGGGAGAACACCGTCAAGGTGCTCACCGCCCACAAGTCCAAGGGCCTGGAGTGGGACGTGGTCGCGGTCCCCGGCCTCGTCACGAAGACCTTCCCCAGCGAGCAGTCCCGCGAGTCCTGGACGGCCCAGGCGAAGGTGCTGCCGCACGCGCTGCGGGGCGACGCGGACACCCTCCCCGACGTCCGTGCCTGGGACGCCAAGGGGCTCGCCGCCTTCAAGGCGGCCATGAAGGAACACCAGCGCATCGAGGAGCTCCGCCTCGGCTACGTCACCTTCACCCGGCCCCGGTCGCTGCTCCTCGCCTCCGGCCACTGGTGGGGACCGAGCCAGAAGAAGCCGCGCGGCCCGTCCGCGTTCCTCGAGGCCCTGCGCGAGCACTGCGAGGCGGGCCACGGCGAGATCGAGGCATGGGCGCAGGCGCCGGAGGAGGGCGAGGAGAACCCGGCCCTGGAGGAGTCGGCCGCGGAGCGGTCCTGGCCGCTGCCCCTGGATTCCGCGTCCCTCGCCCGCCGCCGGACCGCGGCGGACGCGGTCCTGGCCCACCTCGCCCGCCTGGCGGACCACCCGGAGGACCACCCCGCCGCGACCGTCCACGACGCCCCGCACCCGGCCGCCACCGCCCACGACCCGGACTGGCCACCGCCGCCGGAGGACGAGGCGTTCGACGAGTCGTTCGACGAGGCTGCTTTCGGCGAGGCGTACGAGGCCGAGGCGTACGAGGACGACCTCGCGGCGTGGGACACCCTGCCCACCACGCGCCCGGCGGAGGAGCCGACCGGGACCGAAGGCACCGAAGACACCGGGGGCCCGGCCGCCCCCGCCGCCGCGCTGCCCGCGCCCCGCCGTGCGCCGGGCGACCCTGACCACGCGGCCTCCCGCCCGGACCCGGCCGGAGGCCGCCCGCACCCGGAACCGGCCGAGGACGCCCCGTCCGAGCCGGTGCCGGACGGCGGACCGCCACGGCTGCTGCCCGAGGAGGCCCGCCTCGTCGGGTCCTGGGACCGGGACCTGGACGCGCTCGCGGGCGAGCTGCGGCGGGCCCGCGCGAGCGTGCGGGACGTGGTCGTCCCGTCGTCGCTGAGCGCCTCGCAGTTGGTCAGACTGGCCGCCGACCCGGACGGGTTCGCGCGGGAGCTGGCCCGCCCCATGCCGCGCCCGCCGCAGCCCGCCGCGCGCCGCGGCACCCGGTTCCACGCCTGGGTGGAGTCCCGCTTCGAAGAGCTGCCGCTCCCGCTGCTCGGCCCCGAGGAACTGCCGGGCGGCGCCGACGACGAAGACGCCGACGGCCTCGCCCCGGAGATCGCCGACGAGCGGGACCTCGCCGAGCTCAAGGAGGCGTTCGAGCGCACCGCCTACGCCCGGCGCACCCCCTACCGGGTGGAGGTGCCCGTCCAGCTCACTCTCGCGGGCCGAGTGATCCGCGGCCGGATTGACGCGGTGTACCGCGAGCGCGGCCCGCAGGGCGACACCTACGAGATCGTCGACTGGAAGACGAACCGCGACCACGACGCCGACCCGCTCCAGCTCGCGATCTACCGCCTCGCCTGGGCCGAACAGCACGGTCTGCCGCTGTCCGCCGTCGCCGCCGCCTTCGTGTACGTCCGCGACGGCGAGACCGTCCGCCCCGGGGGCCTCCCGGACCGCGCGGGCCTGGAGCGGCTCCTCCTCGGGGAGGACGGGTGAGAAACCCGGTCATGGTCACACCGTGTGGCCGGTTAGGCTCGATGCCATGAGCTACACCCCGGACAACGCCGTCCGCGCGTACATCGAAGGTCACCGCGCCGCCTTCCTCGACGACCTCGTCGAATGGCTGCGCATCCCCTCGGTGTCGGCCGACCCCGGCCGTGCCGCCGACGTCCGCCGCAGCGCGGACTGGCTGGCCGCGAAGCTCACCGAGACCGGCTTCCCCACCGCCGAGGTCTGGGAGACCGACGGCGCCCCGGCGGTCTACGCCGAGTGGCCCTCCGGTGACGAGGGCGCCCCGACGGTCCTGGTCTACGGCCACCACGACGTCCAGCCCGCCGCCCTCGAGGACGGCTGGCACACCGAGCCCTTCGAGCCCGTCGTCAAGGACGGCAGGCTGTACGCGCGCGGCGCCGCCGACGACAAGGGCCAGGTCTTCTTCCACACCCTGGGCGTCCGCGCCCACCTGGCGGCGACCGGCCGTACCGCGCCGGCCGTCAACCTCAAGCTCCTGATCGAGGGCGAGGAGGAGTCGGGTTCGGCGCACTTCCCCGACCTCATCCGCGCCCACGCGGACCGTCTCGCCTGCGACGCCGTGATCGTCTCCGACACCGGCATGTGGTCCGAGGACACCCCGACCGTCTGCACCGGCATGCGCGGCCTCACGGACTGCCAGATCGACCTCCACGGACCGGACCAGGACATCCACTCCGGTTCCTTCGGCGGCGCCGTGCCCAACCCGGCCACCGAGGCCGCCCGACTGGTCGCCGCCCTGCACGACGAGGACCGCCGCGTGGCGATCCCCGGCTTCTACGACGGCGTCGTGGAGCTCACCGACCGCGAGCGCGAGCTCTTCGCCGAGCTGCCCTTCGACGAGAAGCAGTGGCTGCGCACCGCCCACTCGCACGGCGCCCTCGGCGAGAGCGGCTACACCACGCTGGAGCGGATCTGGGCCCGGCCCACCGCCGAGGTCAACGGCATCGGCGGCGGCTACCAGGGCCCCGGCGGAAAGACCATCGTGCCGTCCGCCGCGCAGCTCAAGCTGTCCTTCCGGCTCGTCGCCGGCCAGGACTCCGACCGCGTCCAGCAGTCCGTGCGGGACTGGGTCGCGAGCCGGCTGCCGGAGGGGATCCGGCACGAGATCACTTTCTGGGGCGCGACCCGCCCCTGCCTGACACCGCTCGACCACCCGGCTCTGCAGTCGGTCGCCCGGGCCATGGGCCGCGCCTTCGGGCAGCAGGTCCGTTTCACGCGCGAGGGCGGCTCCGGACCGGCCGCCGACCTCCAGGACGTGCTCGGCGTCCCGGTGCTGTTCCTCGGCATCTCGGTGCCTTCGGACGGCTGGCACGCGCCGAACGAGAAGGTCGAGCTGGACCTGCTCATGAAGGGCGTCGAGACCGCCGCTTACCTGTGGGGCGACCTCGCCGAGCACGGGCGCGCGCGTTAGCTCCGGCTTTCGCTCGCGTCCGTGATGCAAACCACCATTCGTAGGGGGAGTTGGAAGCAGCAGTGACCACCTGGACCGATCTCTCAGCCGTCCGGCCCATCACGCTCAGTGGTGCGAGCGGCATCGACCGCGCCGCGCACCACCGGCTGGACGAGGCGTGGCTCTCCGCCGCGTGGAGCCACCCCTCCACGCGGGTCTTCGTGGTCTCCGGCGGCCAGGTCCTCGTCGACGACACCCCGGACGGCCGCACCGAGCTGGTGATGACCCCGGCCTTCGAGGCGCCGGTCACCGAGACGCACCGCTACTTCCTCGGCCAGGACGACAAGGGCGTGGCCTACTTCGCCCTGCAGAAGGACAGCCTGCCGGGCCGGATGGACCAGTCGGCGCGCGCCGCGGGGCTGCGCGAGGCGGGCCTGCTGCTGTCGCAGCGCGATGCCGGGCTGCTGGTGCACGCGGTGGCCCTGGAGAACTGGCAGCGGCTGCACCGCTTCTGCTCGCGCTGCGGCGAGCGCACGGTCGTCGCGGCCGCGGGCCACATCCGCCGCTGCCCGGCCTGTGGTGCCGAGCACTACCCGCGCACCGACCCGGCCGTGATCATGCTGGTCACGGACCATGAGGACAGGGCGCTGCTGGGCCGGCAGATGCACTGGCCCGAGGGCCGCTTCTCGACGCTCGCGGGCTTCGTCGAGCCGGGCGAGTCCATCGAGGAGGCCGTGCGCCGCGAGGTCGCCGAGGAGGCGGGCGTGGTGGTCGGTGACGTGGAGTACGTCGCCAGCCAGCCGTGGCCGTTCCCGTCCAGTCTGATGCTGGGCTTCATGGCCCGGGCCACCTCCTCCGACATCCAGGTGGACGGCGAGGAGATCCACGAGGCCCGCTGGTTCTCACGGGCGGACCTGCGGGCCGCGTTCGAGTCCGGGGAGGTGCTGCCTCCGACGGGCATCTCGATCGCGGCCCGCCTGATCGAGCTCTGGTACGGCGAACCGCTGCCGCAGAGCCAGAGCTGACGCGGGAAGCGTCAGACCGCGAGGGCCTGCTTCACCTGGGCGAGGCTCGGGTTCGTCATGACGATGTGATCGCCACCGTTCGGGGGGACGACCAGAACGGTGGGGACCGTCTGGTTGCCGCCGTTCGCCTTCTCCACGAAGGCCGCCGAGTCGGCGTCGAGCTCGATGTTGACCTCGTTGTAGGTGATCCCCTCGCGGTCCATCTGGCTCTTCAGCCGGCGGCAGTAGCCGCACCAGGTGGTGCTGTACATCGTCACGGTGCCCGACATTCGACCTCGCGCTCCTTCGTTCATGGGTGCTTTTCCGGTGGTAGAACGCGCACCTACCCGCGACCATTCCCGCATTAGTACGACTGCCAGGCCACGCCTGTGGACGACATTCCCGGTCGCCTCCGCCGACCTGGCAGCATGGCGGGGTGACAGCAGCAACGCACTCCTCCCTCTTCCCGCAGGTCCCTGACTCTGCCGACGCGGTGCTCGACGGGCTCGACCCCGAGCAGCGCGAGGTGGCCACGGCCCTGAGCGGACCGGTGTGCGTGCTGGCCGGAGCCGGTACGGGCAAGACCCGGGCGATCACCCATCGCATCGCGTACGGCGTCCGGTCCGGGCTGCTCCAGCCGTCCAGTGTGCTCGCGGTCACCTTCACCAACCGCGCGGCGGGCGAGATGCGCGGCCGGCTGCGCCAGCTCGGCGCGGGCGGCGTCCAGGCCCGCACGTTCCACTCGGCCGCCCTGCGGCAGCTCCAGTACTTCTGGCCGAAGGCCGTCGGCGGTGAGGTGCCCCGCCTCGTCGAGCGCAAGATCCAGCTCGTGGCGGAGTCCGCCGCCCGCTGCCGGGTCCGCCTCGACCGCAACGAGCTGCGCGATGTGACGGGCGAGATCGAGTGGTCGAAGGTCACCCAGACGGTCCCCGAGGACTATCCGGCCGCCGCCGCCAAGACCGGCCGCGAGGCCCCCCGCGATCCCGCCGAGATCGCCCGGATCTACGGCATGTACGAGCAGCTCAAGCGCGACCGCGGAGTGATCGACTTCGAGGACGTGCTGCTGCTGACCGTCGGCGTCCTCCAGGACCGGCACGACATCGCCGAGACGGTCCGCCGCCAGTACCAGCACTTCGTCGTCGACGAGTACCAGGACGTCAGCCCGCTCCAGCAGCGGCTGCTGGAGCTGTGGCTCGGGGACCGGGACAATCTGTGCGTCGTCGGCGACGCCAGCCAGACCATCTACTCCTTCACCGGCGCCACCCCGGACTATCTGCTCGACTTCCGCACCCGCCATCCGCGCGCCACGGTCGTGAAGCTGATCCGCGACTACCGCTCCACCCCCCAGGTGGTGCGCCTCGCCAACGGCCTGCTGTCCCAGGCGCGCGGCCGGGCCGCGGAGCACCGCCTGGAGCTGGTCTCCCAGCGCGAGTCCGGCCCCGAGCCCCATTACTGCGCGTACGGGGACGAGCCCGCCGAGGCCGAGGGCACCGCCCGCCGGGTCCGGGATCTGATCGACTCCGGGGTGCCCGCGAGCGAGATCGCGATCCTCTACCGCATCAACGCCCAGTCCGAGGTCTACGAGCAGGCCCTCGCCGACGCCGGGGTGCCCTATCAGCTGCGCGGCGCCGAGCGGTTCTTCGAGCGGCCCGAGGTGCGCGAGGCCGGGCTGCTGCTGCGGGGCGCGGCCCGCGCCGGCGGTGCGGACGCACAGCTCGCCGACGCCGACGACGTGCCCTCCCAGGTGCGCGCCGTGCTCGGCACCCGTGGGTGGACGGCCGAGCCGCCCGCCGGTTCGGGCGCGGTCCGCGACCGCTGGGAGTCCCTCGCGGCCCTGGTGCGGCTCGCCGAGGACTTCGTTCGGGCCAAGCCGGCCGCCACCCTCGCCGATCTCGTCGCCGAGCTGGACGAGCGGGCCTCCGCCCAGCACGCGCCGACCGTGGAGGGTGTGACTCTCGCCTCACTTCACGCGGCCAAGGGCCTGGAGTGGGACGCCGTCTTCCTGGTCGGGCTCACCGAAGGCATGATGCCGATCACTTACGCCAAGACCGATGAGCAGGTCGAGGAGGAGCGCCGTCTCCTCTATGTCGGCGTCACCCGGGCCCGCCGTCATCTCTCCCTCTCCTGGGCGCTCTCCCGCGCTCCCGGCGGCCGTGCGTCCCGGCGCCCCAGCCGTTTCCTGAACGGGCTGCGGCCGGGCTCCGCCGCGCCCCGCCCGGGAACCGCCGGCGCGGTCGGCCAGGGTGGCGTGGAGCGCGGTGCCGCCGCCCGGCGCAAGCGGCGCGGACCCGCCCTGTGCCGGGTCTGCGGGCGGACGTTGACCGACGCGGGCGAGATCAAACTGATGCGCTGCGAGGACTGCCCCTCGGAGCTTGACGAGGCGCTCTACGAACGACTGCGCGACTGGCGGGCCGGACAGGCCGAGCGGCTGGGCCAGCCCGCCTACTGCGTCTTCACCGACAAGACACTGCTCGCGATTGCCGAGGCCGTACCGGGAACCGAATCGGAGCTTTCCTGCATCTCAGGTGTCGGAGGACGGAAGCTCGACAAGTTCGGTGCCGACGTCCTGGCTCTCTGCTCCGGCCGTGAGCCGAGCTCGTCGGACGTGCCACAGGACACGACCGAAGACTCTCCCGAAAAATAGTTTGCGCGCGCGGACGGCATACCCATAGCCTTCCGAGCAGGGAAACCGCGGTTCTTCCAAGAGCCGCTGGTTCCGTGCTGTACTGAACTGTCCCGGACTGGTTTCGACCGGTCCCCCGAGACGCCGAGAGGAGGCGGAGACCAATGATCAGCTTCATGAGCTTCAACAAAATGACCGATCGCTCGGTCGTCGCCACCTGCCCGCTCGGCGGTTCTTTCGGTTCCCTCCGGGGCACCGGTCTGCCCTTCGGCGGCGCGGAACTCATCGAGGAGCGACCGAGCAAGGCGTCTGCGATTAAGGCAGCGGGGACGGCACAGGCCCAGGCCTATGCACCCGTAGTGACGATCAATGGCGCCGGATCCCTGAACGCGCAGCAGCACCAGCACCACACGATGTGGGCCTTCCGTGGGCTCGAACCCTGGAGAGATCCAGCCTGATCGGCATGATCAGGTCGGCACCTTCCAGGGCCGCGGAACCCACACCGGGATCCGCGGCCCTTTTGTTTGCCCCCAACCGGGGCGCCAGCCCGGCCACCAGCCGGAACAACAGACGAGGAAACAACACCGTGCAACTCAAGGCACACACCCCGTCCGTAGCGACCGACCTGATCCCCCCGCCTGTCCCCACGGAGGACACCTTGACTCCCCTCACCGCCCTCACCGAGCTCGACGACGCCATTGAGAACCTCGGCGTCCCGGTCCCGTGCCGCAGCTATGACCCCGAGGTCTTCTTCGCCGAGACCCCGGCCGACGTCGAGTACGCCAAGTCGCTCTGCCAGACCTGTCCGCTGCGTGAGGCCTGCCTGGCCGGCGCCAAGGACCGCCGTGAGCCGTGGGGCGTCTGGGGCGGCGAGCTGTTCGTCCAGGGCGTGGTCGTGGCCCGCAAGCGTCCGCGTGGGCGTCCGCGCAAGAACCCGGTCGCCGCATGAACACCCTCGGCACCATCGACCGCCCCACCACGCACGACCCCAAGAAGCAGGATCCGACGATGCAGCGCCCGTCCCACGAGCCGGCCGGCTCGAAGACCCCCACCCGTGACACCTCCAGTGCGACCGCGTCGCGCCAGAACAGGAACCTCGAAATGCAACTCATCCCAGAAGCCCTGGCCCGTGCCCATATGCATGAACGCCTCCGGGAGGCCGAGTCCGAACGCAGCGCCGTTCGGCTGGCCGCCGCCCGGCGGATGCAGCGGCGCGCCGAGCGCGCCTCGCTGCGTGCCCGCCGGGCCCTGGCCATGGCCGTCATGCACTGAGCGACAGCTCGGTCGGCGGTAGTGGCCGCTTTACCACGAGACACCCGCGGGGCCGGTCCGTTCGGACCGGCCCCGCGCTGCGTTGGGTGCGTTGTGCCCTCACGGCCTGTTCGCGGGGATATCGTCTGGGAGGTGGACCAGAAGAACACGCATGAATCAGTGCAGTTGGACCCTGAGGCCACCGAGAAAGCCGTGTGCGCTCGCTGTGGCACCACCGCCGACGGTACGCCGCCGACCTGGACCTGCTCCGTCGAGAACGGCCGCCGCAGCTACTTCTGCGACGACTGTGCTCGCGCCAACATCAGATCGATCGAGAGCCGTCTCGACTCCTCCTGGTGGTGACCCCCACCTGACCCCGACCCCGACCCCGGCCCGGGGCCGTCAGGCGGGCGCTTCGCGGCTCTCGTCGACCGCCGCGAAGCCGGGCACCCACGCCTCCATCTCCTCCCGCAACCGCACGGTCGCACCCAGCTGACACAGCACGCCGATCGTGCTCATCGTCACCCGGTGTATCAACAGATACGCCGGGGGCAGATTGAGCTGCCGGGCCAGTTGATAGGCGGGGGAGCGGGGATCGGCGATCCGGGTCGCCTGGGCGCGCAACCAGCTCCGGGTGAAGGTGAACTCCTCCACCTGGGCCGGCTCGATGATCGGCAGCAGATAGTCCAGCACCGCACCGGGCTCCAGCTCGATCTCCGGCTTGACGAACCCCTCTCCCCGCAGCAGCTCGTGGACCGCCT
Source organism: Streptomyces netropsis (assembly GCF_014203545.1). Taxonomy (GTDB): domain Bacteria; phylum Actinomycetota; class Actinomycetes; order Streptomycetales; family Streptomycetaceae; genus Streptomyces; species Streptomyces netropsis. Next base: position 402,990 of record NZ_JACHJG010000003.1, on the reverse strand, counting down.
CCGCCTCGCCGTCCAGCGTCAGCCGCAGCGCGGTGCCGATCTCCGGCGGCAGGCCCTGCGGCAGCCGGTCCACGGTGCCGAAGTCCAGCACGCCCAGCCGCCACTTCTCCGGCGGGCCGTCCGGGTGGTCCCCGGTGATCAGCCGGAAATTGCCCGGGTGCGGATCGGCGTGCAGCAGACCCGTCCGGGCGGCGCCCGAAAAGAGGAACCGTGCCAGCAGCTGGCCCGCCCGGTCCCGCTGCTCCGGAGTGCCGTCCGCTATCACCTCGGACAGCGGCACCCCCTCGAGCCACTCCGTCACCAGCACCTGGTCGCTCTGGTGCACCACGGCCGGCACCGTCACATCCGCGTCGCCCGCGAACTCCGACGCGTGCGCGTCCTGGGCCCGGGCCTCCAGCTCGTAGTCCAGCTCCTCGGACACCCGGTCGCGCAGCTCGGCGATGAGGGGCTTGATGTCCATACCGGGGATCAACGGCCCCAGCAGCCGGGCGAAGCGGCCCAGTTGCGTCAGATCGGAGAGCAGGGCCTCGCCCGCCCCCGGATACTGCACCTTGACCGCGACCTCGCGCCCGTCGTGCCAGACCGCCCGGTGCACCTGCCCGATCGACGCCGCCGCCGCGGGCTGGTCGTCGAACTTCTCGAACAGATCCCGCCAGTCCTCGCCGAGCCGCTCCGCCAGGGCCGCGTGCACCGACTTCGACGGCAGCGGTGGCGCGGCCTCCTGGAGCTTGGTGAGCGCCGCCCGGTAGGGACCGGCGATCTGCTCGGGGAGCGCCGACTCGAAGACGGACAGGGCCTGACCCAGCTTCATCGCACCCCCCTTGAGCTGACCGAGGGTCGCGAAGAGCTGTTCGGCCGTGCGCTGTTGCAACTCCGCCGCGATCAGCTCCGCGGGCCGTCCGCCGATGCGTTTTCCGAGTCCGAGCGCCGTGCGCCCCGCGAACCCCAGTGGCAGCGCGGCCAACTTGGCGGTACGGGTGACCGCCTTGCGGGGTAGATCAGACATGCGCCCCTCCAACTAGCTGAACAGCCACGCCGCGGACGGCGGTTACCCGTTCATTGTCCCGTGCGGTGCCCCCGCGGCCGAGGCATATCCGGGATACGAAGATCCCGCCGCGCCGCACGGGCACCGCGGATGCGGTTCGACGGGCCGGGGAGACCAGGCCGGACCCGGCAGAGCCAGCTCCAGACGGACCCCCGCGCTCGCCGGGGACCCACCGTCGAGAAAGGCCAGAGCCCTCGCCACGGTCAGCCCCGCCACCACCGTGGCCAGTGCCATGTCGCAAGACGGTACCCCCGCGCCCCGGCCCGACCTCCACTGGGCGAGCATCCGCGGCCACGCCGTGTCCCGCTCGGCGCGCCCCCGCTCGATGCAGCCCGCGCACGCCGACCCGCCCGGCAGCACCAGTGGCCCCACCAGCCCGGTGGCCTCCAGGACCCCGGCGTACAGATGCGGGGTCCCCGAGGCGATGAGCTCCTCCGCCGCGGCGGGGTCCGGTGCGTAGGCGGCGAGACCGTCGCGCGGAGCGAACACCACCAGCGCCAGCGGTGGCGGGCCGGTGTCCGGCGGACCGCCGTCCTCGGCCGCACCGGCGTCGCGGGCGCGTCCCTCGCCGCCGCGGGCCCGGGGGCGGGGGAGCGGGGCGGCCTGCCGCACCACCCGGCGGGCGGCGGCGTCCCGCCGCTCCCCGGCCCGCTCGGCGCCCACCCCGCCGGGCGCCACGTCCCACGGCTCGACACAGCCGCCGTCCAGCACATCGACCCTGCCCACCCCCGACGCCGACAGCAGCGCCGCGACGGCCGCCCCCACCCGCCCCGCGCCCCGCACCTGAACCCGCGTCGCCTGCCGTGCGCTCATCAGCCGTGCCGCCGCCCCCGGTTCGGGGTGCAGCACCGACAGCGAGGCCAGGTCCGGGCGCAGCCGCTCCAGGCCCGCGCCCCGGCCCCGCAGGGTGGCGGCGGCCTCCCCGCCACCCCGGGGGTCGTCGAGCAGCCCGGCCTGGCTCAGCCGCTCCACCAGGGCGTCCGTCCGCCCGTCCGGCAGTCCGAGATCGCGCGCCGCCTCACGGAGCAGCGGCAGACCGCGGGTCCCGTCGAGCAGACCCAGGAAGCTGCCGGTCGCGGTGTCGACCGGACCGACCACCACCGCGTGGGCCGGAGCCACCCCGAATTGCACCGTCTCGCGGTCGCGCCAGCTCCGGCGCAGTGCGGGCTTGAGCATCGGATGCGGGGAGCCGGGCGGCTCGCCGGCCGGGCGCGTGCGGGGACGTACGGCGAAAGGCCGCGGCCGTCCCGGGGGCGGGAATTCCTCGTCGTGACATTCGGCGGCTCGGTGCGCGGAGTTCGTCTGCATGGCTTCCCCCTCGGTCGGCCTTCAGCATGCGCGCCGCGCTCCCTCACCGTGCGAAGTTGTCCACAAGCACTGGGTGATTGTCATACAAGCCGTGCACTCTGCGGGTGTTTCCCCGACAACCGAGCGAGGGGCGGGACTTCACGCGCCGCCAACAGGTAACGTCGGGGCCGTGCCCGTCGACCCCCTGCACAGTGCCGCAAGACCATCGCGCAGCGCCCCGAGCCCGCTCTCCAGTGGCTCGGAGGCGTACGCGGTCGAGGTCCGCCGGAGTTCGCGCCGCCGCAGAACGGTCTCCGCCTACCGGGAGGGTGAGCGCACCGTCGTCCTCATCCCCGCCCGGATGTCGGAGGCGGAGGAGAAGCGCTGGGTGGGCGTGATGCTCGACAGACTCGCGGCGCAGGAGAGCAAGCGGATGCTCGGCGACGCCGAGCTGGCCGACCGGGCGCAGCGGCTCTCCGGCCAGTACCTCGACGGCCGCGCCCGCCCCGCCACGGTCCGCTGGGTCACCAATCAGAACACCCGATGGGGGTCGTGCACCCCCGCCGAGGGCAGCATCCGTCTCTCCCACCGGCTCCAGGGCATGCCCGAGTACGTCGTGGACTACGTCCTGCTTCACGAGTTGGCGCACCTCCTGGTCCCCGGGCACGGTCCGCGCTTCTGGGAGCTCCTCGACGCCTATCCCCGCACCGAGCGCGCCCGCGGATACCTCGAAGGTGTGGTCGCCGCCGACCGGCTGCCGCATCTGCCCGCGGCTCGCAGCGAATGACGTCGCCGAGTGCGTGACACCCCGGCCGCCCGGCGCCGCCCCCTGCCCGGGGCGGCGCGGGCCCGCACGCTCTCGCGCCTCCCCGGCCCCTCGCACGCCCCGGAATCGCTGGCTGTGAGGGTCAGCCGTTAGCCTGACGCAACGCATTCATCGCAGGTTCGGATGGGGGACGGTCGTAACGCATGGCCAGGGAATTCCAGCGCGGCCACAAGGCCAAGATCAGTGACCTGACAGCGGGGACCGATCTGTACATCGGTGTGCAGATCTCCGGACCCGGGCTGTCCTTCGACATCAGCTGCTTCGGGCTCGACGCCCAGGAGCGGCTGTCGGACGACCGGTACTTCATCTTCTTCAATCAGCCGAAGTCCCCCGAGGAGTCCATTCAGCAGCTCGGCGCGCAGGCCGGTGACACGGAGTCCTTCCGGGTCACCCTCGACCGCGTTCCGGCACACGTCCGGAAGCTCTCCTTCACGGCGACGGTCGACGGCGCGGGCCAGATGTCGCAGATCGGCCCCGGCTACGTCCGCATCGTCGCGGGCGGTGCGGAAGTCGCGCGGTACTCCTTCACCGGTGCGGAATTCAGCACCGAGCGCGCGGTGATGCTCGGCGACATCTATATGAAGGACGTATGGCGGTTCGCCGCCGTCGGGCAGGGTTTCGACGGCGGTCTGGAAGCGCTGCTCACCAACTTCGGCGGCGAGGTCCTGGAGGAGGAGCCCGAGCCGGCTTCGGCCCCCACCCCCGCCGCGGCCCCCGCCTTCGCGCCCCCGGCTGCGCAGGCGAGCGCGCCCCCGGCCTTCGCCGCGCCCCCGGCACCGCCGCAGACCCCGCAGCCCGCGCCCGCGGCGCCCACCCCGCCGCCCGCGCAGGGCTTCCCGCCCCCGCCCGGCAGCACCCCGCCGCCGGTCGCCCCCGCGGTGCACGCGGCCGCCACGATCGCCGCGCCGATCGCCCCGCCCGGCTTCTTCACCGGCCAGCCCGGCGTGGGCCAGCACACCCCGGCCGGCGGCACGATCCCGCCGCCGCCCGGCCAGCCCGGCGTGCCCGGTCAGCCGGGCCCGTACGGCCAGCAGCAGCCGGCCCCCTACGGACAGCCCGGTCAGCAGCAGCCCTACGGCCAGCCCGGCCAGCCGTTCCCCGGCCAGCAACCGCCGTACCCGGGCCAGCCCGGTCAGCCGGGGCCGTACGGCGGACCCCCGCCCGCGGCGCTGCACGGCACGCCCCCGCACGGCATGCCCCAGGGCACGCCCCCGCAGGGCGGCACCCCCGTGGGCGTCCAGGCGGCGCTCGAGAAGTACCGCGAGGCGCCCACCGGACAGCGGTGGACCCTGCAGAACCCCCGGCTCATCCGCGTCGACCTCGGCACCGACCCGCAGCCCGTGCTCGCCCGCCAGGGCAGCATGGTGCTCTACCAGGGCAAGGTCGACTTCGGCTACAAGGGCGCCGGATTCGCCGGCCGGATCATGGGCAACGCCACCGGCCAGGAGATGCAGCTCATGCGCTGCACCGGCCGGGGACAGGTGTTCCTGGCGGAGAACTCCGCCCACGTGCACCCGATCGAGCTCCAGGGCGACGCCATCTGCGTCTCCGCGGAGTCGGTGCTCGCCTTCGACGAGTCGCTCCAGCACGAGGTCCGCCGGATCGAGGGCCACGGCATCCCCGGCGGCGCGCTGTTCACCATGCAGTTCCAGGGGCACGGCACCGTCGTCGTCAAGACCAACGGCGTTCCCGTGGTCCTGCCGGTCACCCCGACCACCTACGCCGACAGCAACGCCATCGTCGCCTGGTCCGCCGCCGCCCAGGTGGTCATCTCCAGCCAGGTGCGGCTGCGCCGCAACTCCTACCCGGGCCACAGCGGAGAGACCGTGAACCTCCAATTCCGTGGCGCGCCCGGCAATTTCATCGTCGTCCAGCCCTACGAGGTCTGAGGGAGCCCGAAATGACCATGAACCAGACTCCGATCTCGGGCTACGCCCCGACCCCCGTCGCGGCCCGGATGGAGAACCACGGCAGCAGCATGCTCAAGGTGGCCATGCAGTCCGGCCACGACCTGTTCGCCCGCACGGGCTCGATGATCGCCTACGAGGGCTTCGTCCAGTACGAGGCGAACCCGCCCGCCATCCGTCAGATGGCGTCCCAGTGGGTCACCGGCGAGGGCATGCCGCTCATGAAGTGCCACGGCGACGGGCTGCTCTACCTCGCCGACTACGGGGCGGACGTCGTCTGCCTCCAGCTCAACGGCGACTCGCTCTCCGTCAACGGCACCAACATCCTCGCCTTCGACGCACACCTGCAGTGGGGTGTGCAGCGGGTGAAGGGCATGGCGAAGTTCGCGGGCCAGGGCCTGTTCAACGTGGCCATCTCCGGCACCGGTTGGGTCGCGCTCACCTCGCGCGGCACACCGATCGTCGTCGACTGCGGCAGCGGTGAGGACGAGACCTATGTGGACCCCGACGCCCTCGTGGCCTGGTCCACGGGCCTCAAGATGAAGGGGAAGCGCAGCTTCAAGGCTTCCTCGATGATCGGCCGGGGCAGCGGCGAGGCGTACCAGCTGGGCTTCTCCGGCCAGGGTTTCGTGGTCGTACAGCCCAGCGAGGACAGCACTGACCGGCTCCGGGCCCGGGGCTGAGGGGGAGCGAAGACACATGCAGAGCCCGCTTTTCGGCCACACCGAGGCCCAGTCCCAGGATCGCTACGCGCTCCAGAACCCGCAGTTGCTGCGGGTCTCCCTCACCGGCCACGACGACGTCCTCGCCCGCAAGGGCTCGATGGTCGCGTACCAGGGCATGATGGAGTTCGACGGCGAGTACCTGACGCGCGGCCAGCAGAACGCCCGTGCCCACACCGGTGAGGTTCTGGACCTGATGCGCTGCTCGGGGCAGGGCACGGTCTATTTCGCCAACCTCGCGCAGTACGTCCACATCGTGGACGTGGACCACAACGGCCTGACCGTGGACGCCGCCTACGTCCTCGCGATGGACTCCACCCTGCACTGGGACACCATCGCGGTGGACAGCCAGTTCGGGATCTCCGGCTCCGGCGCGTACAACCTCGTCATCTCCGGGCAGGGCAAGGTCGCGCTCATGACCTCCGGCCAGCCCCTGATGCTCCAGGTCACCCCGGACAAGTACGTCAACGCCGACGCGGACGCCGTCGTGGCGTGGTCGACGTCGCTCGTCGTCCAGATGCAGGCGCCGACGTCCTCGTCGAGCGTCTGGCGGCGGCGCGGCAGCACGGGCGAGGGCTGGGAGCTGAACTTCCAGGGCCACGGCTACGCCCTCGTGCAGCCCAGCGAGCTGCTCCCGCCCCAGGGCGCGGAGATCGGCCAGGGGGCGATGGCCCAGTACGGCTTCGGCCAGCACGGTGCGCACGGTCAGAACCAGGGCAACATCTGGTCCAACCGCTGAGCGATGGGTAAGGGGCGCCACTCAGGGCGTGGCGCCCCTTACCCGTGCGCTCTCAGAGGCGGGCGAGCGTCCGCTCCATCAGCCTCACGACCGACTCGTCGGCCACCGAGGCCACCTCGTCGTACGCGAACCAGCGCAGGTCCAGCGACTCGTCGCTGATGGCCTCCACCGCACCCTCCGGCACCAGCGCCGCGTACTGCACGTCGAGGTGCCAGTTGCAGGGCGAGGGGATCGGGTGCCGGTCCAGCCGGACCGGACCGACGGGCAGCAGGGTCAGACCCTCGATGCCGGACTCCTCGGTGGCCTCCCGCAGCGCCGCCGCCGCGAGCGTGGCGTCGCCGGGCTCGCAGTGGCCGCCCATCTGGAGCCACATCCGCAGCTTGCGGTGCAGCGTGAGCAGCACCTTGCCGCGCGCCGGGTCGATCACCAGCGCGCTCGCCGTGATGTGCCCGGCCTGGCAGGGCTTCCACGTGCCGTCCGGGTGCTCGGCCAGGTGATCCAGATAGAGATCGCGCAGCTCTTCCTGCTCCCCGTACTCCTTCAGTACGAGGACCGCGTTCTCATGAAGGCTCACTTGTCGTCTTCGCCCTTTTCCTCGCCCTTTTCGCCCTTTGCCTCGTCCCCGGCGGCGTCCTTCTTCAGGTCCGGCTTCGCGGACCCGCTCCCGGCCGCCTCGCCCAGCATCTTGTCCAGCTCGGAGAAGTCCAGGTGCTCGCGGTGCACGAAGCCGTCCGGGTCGTCCAGGTCGGCGGCCGTCGGCAGCATGTCGGGGTGCTCCCACAGGGCGTCGCGGCCCTCCAGCCCCCGTGCGTCGGTCAGCGACGCCCACAGCCGCGAGGCGTCCCGCAGGCGGCGCGGCCGCAGCTCCAGGCCGATCAGGGTGGCGAAGGTCTGCTCCGCCGGACCGCCGGACGCGCGACGGCGGCGCAGCGTCTCGCGCAGCGCGTCGGCCGACGGCAGGTGCGGCGAGGCTGCCGCGTGCACGACCGCGTCGACCCAGCCCTCGACCAGCGCGAGCGCGGTCTCCAGGCGGGCGAGCGCCGCCTTCTGCTCCGGGGTGTCCTCCGGCTGGAACATGCCCTGCTGAAGGGCGTCCTGCAGCTGCTCCGGGTGCGAGGGGTCGAGCTGGCCGACCACGTCCTCCAGCTTGGAGGTGTCGACCTTGATGCCCCGGGCGTAGCCCTCGACCGCGCCGAACAGGTGCGAGCGCAGCCACGGCACGTGGGCGAAGAGCCGCTGGTGGGCGGCTTCCCGCAGGGCCAGGTACAGCCGGACCTCGTCCTGCGGCACACCGAGCCCGGAGCCGAGCGACGCGATGTTCACCGGCAGCAGGGCGGCCTTGCCCGCGGGGCCGAGCGGCAGGCCGATATCGGTCGAACCGACCACCTCGCCGGCCAGCACGCCCACGGCCTGGCCGATCTGCTGGCCGAACATGGCCCCGCCCATCTGCCGCATCATCCCGAGCAGCGGGCCGGCCATGGCCTGCATCTCCTCGGGCAGTACGTCGCCCATGGCGGCGCCGACGCGCTCGGCGACCGGGTCGACCAGGTCCTTCCACACCGGGAGGGTCGCCTCGACCCACTCCGCGCGGCTCCAGGCGACCGCCGTGCCCGCGCCCGAGGGCAGCGAGGTCACGCCGTCCAGCCACAGGTCGGCCAGGCGCACGGCCTCCTCGACCGCGGCCCGCTCGCCCGACGTGACGCTGGCGTCCTTGCTGCCGTCGGCGGTGCCCTGCGCGACGGTCTGCCGTGCGATGTCCTTGGCCATGTCCCAGTTCACCGGGCCGCCCTCGTACGAGAGCATCTGGCCCAGCTGCTGGAACGCGGCGCCCAGATCGCCCGGGTTCATGGAGCCGAACATCGCGGCGAAGGGGTTGTCCCCGCCGCCCGCGGCCCCGCCGAACCCGAACGGATTCGCCGGTCCCTGGCCGCCGCCCTGGCTGCCGTCCTTCTTCTTGCCGTCGTCGCCGTTCTCCGGCTCCTCCGGCGGAAGACCGAATCCGAATGGGGTGTCACTCACGGGTTTCCTCGGCTCGTAGGGCCGCCGGCGTGGAACCGGCGGCGAATGCCCGACATCACTACCCAGCGTAGACACCTCTGCGGTATCCGGGCTTGGTGCTTCGCCGACCCGGGGCCTGCGGCAGGATGGACGTCACCTGGTACGTACGCGTCATCACACTTACGTACTGAAGACAACCGCTGGAGACGCCCGGTGAGTTCCCCCGACCGAGAAGTTCGCGCAGCGCGAAACGGTTCCGCGCGAGACAGTACGGCCCTGCCCGGCCGCCGACCCGTCGTCGCCGTCACCGGTGCCGCGAGCGGCGTCGGCGCGCTGCTCACGCAGCGGCTGGCCGCATCAGAAGAGATCAAGCAGGTAGTGGCGATAGACGAGCGCCGCGGCGACGTGACCGAGGCACAGTGGCATGTGCTGGACGTACGCGACCCGGCGATCGCGGAGAAGCTGCGCGGTGCCGACGTCGTCGTCCACCTCGCCCTGGACCTCGATCTGGAGACCGACCCCGCCGCCCGCACCGCCTACAACGTGCGCGGCACCCAGACCGTGCTGACCGCCGCCGCGGCCGCCGGGGTGCACCGCGTCGTGCTGTGCACCTCCGCGATGGTCTACGGGGCCCGGCCCGACAACGCCGTACCGCTCGCCGAGGACGCCGAGCTGCGCGCGACCGCCGAGGCCACCGGCGTCGGCGACCTGCTGGAGATCGAGCGGCTCGCCAAGCGCGCGCCCCGCGCGCACCCCGGCCTGAACGTCACCGTGCTGCGCCCCGCCGTCCTCGTCGGCGGCACCGACACCGCCCTCACCCGCTACTTCGAGTCGCCCCGCCTCCTGGTGGTCGCCGGATCCCGGCCGACCTGGCAGTTCTGCCATGTGGAGGACCTGGTGAGCGCCCTGGAGTTCGCCGCCCTGGAGAAGGCCGAGGGCGACCTCGCGGTGGGCTGCGACGGCTGGCTGGAGCAGGAGGAGGTCGAGGAGCTGACCGGTATCCGGCGTATGGAGCTGCCCTCGGCGGTCGCGCTGGGCGCGGCCTCCCGGCTGCACCGCCTGGGCCTGACGCCGTCGCCCGCGGGCGACCTCGAGTACACGATGCACCCGTGGGTGGTCAGCGGCAGCCGGCTGCACGACGCCGGCTGGCGGCCGCGCTGGACCAACGAGGAGGTCCTCGCGGAGCTGCTGGAGGAGGTCGCCGGCCGGCACACGGTCGCGGGCCGCCGGCTCGGCCGCAAGGACGCCACCACGCTGGGCGCCGCGGGGGCGACCGTCGCCCTGGTGGGCACCGCGGCGCTGGTCCGCCGCGCCCGCAAGGCGCGCCGCCGCCTGTAGGCCCCGCCGGCCCGCTGTAGGACCCTCCATACGGCGTTCCGGGCGGCCTGGTGAAACACCATTCACCACCGCCGCCCCGCGTGCGGCACGATGGACCGCATGGCCCGAACGTACGACCGCTCCGGCGGCCACCCCGGTGAGCTCGCCGCCCTGGACCCGATCCGCCTCCTCGCCGTCCGTGACACCCCGCTGTCGCTGGACGAGGTCTTCGCGGCGGTCGGCGACGACGCCGCGGGGGGCACCGCGCTCTTCGTGGGCACGGTGCGCGACCACGACGGCGGCGCGGACGTGGACGGGCTCGGCTACTCCGCGCACCCCACGGCCGAGGCCGAGCTGCGCCGCGTCGCCGAGAAGATCGTGGCGGACTTCCCCGTACGGGCGCTCGCCGCGGTGCACCGGGTGGGGGAGCTGGCCGTCGGCGACCTGGCGGTCGTGGTGGCCGTCTCCTGTCCGCACCGGGCCGAGGCCTTCGCGGCGTGCCGCCGTCTGATCGACGACCTCAAGGCGGAGGTCCCGATCTGGAAGCACCAGAAGTTCACGGACGGCACGGAAGAATGGGTCGGCGCGTAGCGCCGTCGGATCGGGGGTACCCCATCTCCTTGGGGGTACTCCATCTCCGCAGGCCAGACCACCAATGGCTCACCCCGGTTGCGTAACCGGGCCCCTGACGTAAGCGTTGTGACGGCGGACGTTTAATCTGCTCATCAGTCAGTTGCGCTTCGGAAGGGGTCGGGAGGCCGGCATGGCGGCACTTGCATGGTTGCTGATCCCCGTGGCCGCGGCCGTTGCCGCCGCCACGTGGGGGAGTTGGGCGGGCCGCAACCGCAAGGTCGGCGACGTCGCGGAACTGGCGGGCTACGAGCGGTTCCGCGCCGCCATGGAACGCCGGGATCCCGGCGCCTCGCCGGGCTCCGACGCGGCCTAGCGGGCCCTGCCCCGTACGGACCGCCCCGGGGGTGGACTGTCGGACCCGTCCCGTACTGTCGTTCCATGCCCCGCCGCACCGCGACGATGCTCGCCTCCCTCCTGATGCTGATCGCGCTGCTCTGCGCAGGCGTGCTGATCCCCGTGCCGTACGCGGAGATGTCGCCGGGGCCGACGTACAACACCCTCGGTGAGCACGGCGGTGAGCCGGTGCTCCAGATCTCCGGCCACAAGACGTATCCGACCAGCGGCAATCTCAATATGACGACGGTCCGCGTCACCGGCTCGCAGTACCGGATGAATCTGGTCGAAGCGGTCTACGGCTGGCTCGCGCACGACAATCTGGTGGTCCCGCACAGCACGCTCTATCCGGACGACAAGACCCCGGACCAGCTGAACCAGGAGACCGCCGAGGAGTTCAGCCAGTCCCAGGAGAGCGCCAAGGTGGCGGCGCTCAAGGAGCTGAAGATCCCGGTCGGCACGCGCGTCGTCGTGGCGTCGGTCGTCAAGGGCAGCCCGGCCGAGGGCGCCTTGCACGCGGGCGATGTGATCAAGGCCGTCGACGGTACGGAGATCAAGCAGCCCGGAGACGTGGCCAGGCTCGTCACCAAGCACCAGCCCGGCCAGGAGGTCTTGTTCCGGGTCGTCCCGGCCAAGGAGGCGGCCGCGGCGGAGAAGGAGAAGCGGGCGCCGAGGCAGGAGCAGACGGTCGGCCTCGTCACGGGCAAGGCCCCCGACAAGCGGGCCGTCGTCGGCATCCAGGCCGGGATCGACCACACCTTCCCGTTCTCGATCAACATCAAGCTGACGGACGTCGGCGGGCCGAGCGCCGGGCTGATGTTCGCCCTCGGGATAGTCGACAAGCTGACCCCGGAGGACCTCACCGGCGGCAAGTTCATCGCCGGTACGGGCACGATCGACGACACCGGCAAGGTCGGGCCGATCGGCGGGATCCAGATGAAGACGGTCGCCGCGCGGTCCAAGGGCGCCAGGTTCTTCCTCACGCCCAAGGACAATTGCGCGGCGGCCGCCAAGGACACCCCCAAGGGCCTCACGCTCGTCAAGGTCGACACCATAGGTGACGCGACGAAGGCCCTCGAGAAGATCCGCAAGGGTGACGCGGCGAACCTGCCGAGCTGCTCGACGGGTCGCTAGGGCCTGCTCCCGGATCTGAGAGACAGGCCCAGGCCCTAGGCGCCACCCCCGCGGACGCGGGCCGGCGTCAGCCCTCGAACGTGGCCGCGAGGGCCTCGGCCAGGCCCGGTACGAGGTCGGCCCCGGTCAGCACCTCGTTCGGCGAGTCCTTCTCGCGCAGACGCAGCGCCGACTCGCGCGCGCCGTCGCGCAGCACCGCGACGGTCATCCGGACCTCCTGCCGGTCCGGGTGCGCCGCGACCCACTTGGCGAGCTGCTTCTCGTTCATCCCGTTCGGCACGGTCCCCTCGGCGGACGGCGGCAGCATCAGCCGCTCCACGGTCAGGGCGCAGCCGACCACCGCGTCGGGCCAGGCGATGGTGCCGAGGAACTTGTCGAGGGCGGTGCCGCGCGGCAGCTCGTCCTGCTCGATGGGGGTGAGCGAGGTGGCGTTGCCGGGGGTTTCGTCGAGGCCGAGCTGGGCGGCCAGGCCGGGCTCCTGGGCGCGCAGTTTCGCGGTGTCGACCAGGGCGAAGAGACGGGCGGGCTGGTCCCAGCCGAGGCCGGAGGCGTACTCGTCGATTTCGAGCACGGCTCGGGTCAGCGGGCTGGCGGCCATCGGGGTGCCGGGTTCGGAGGGGCTGGGGAAGCTGGGAAAGCTGGACATGGTCACAATCGTGCCCTGAGAGTGACCAAAAACGGGAACTGAGTAAAGCCTCGGTAAGTTGCCACACTGGGTCCTACGATCGCTGGGCCTGATCGACAGCTTCATCGACAGCGAACTTCGAGGTGCGCACCTTGGCTTTCCAGATGCCGGACCGCGGCGGAGGCCCGACGAGGCCACGGATGAGAGTCGGCCGCCCGTCCCGGCGCGTCCGGACCCTGCTCATGACCTTGGGCGTGCTGGCCGTGCTGGCCATGCTCTTCGTCATGTTCGCCGGGTACTGGACGCAATGGCTCTGGTACCGCTCCGTGCACTACTCCTCCGTCTTCACCACCACCCTGGGCACCAAGATCGGTCTGTTCGCGGTCTTCGGACTGCTGATGGCCCTGGCGGTGGGATTCAACATCTGGCTCGCGCACCGGCTGCGGCCGCCGCTGAGCGCGATGTCGGGGGAGCAGGAGAGCCTCGACCGCTACCGGATGAGCATCGCGCCCTACAAGAAGTGGGTGCTGCTGGCCATCGCCTCGCTCGTCGGGCTGGTCGCCGGCGCGTCCGCGGCCGGGCAGTGGCGCACCTGGCTCATGTGGGTCAACGGCGTGTCCTTCGGTCAGACGGACCCGCAGTTCCACAAGGACATCGCGTTCTACACGTTCGATCTTCCCTGGTACCGCTTCCTGCTGAGCTTCGGCTTCGCGGCCGCGGTCCTGTCGCTGATCGCCGCGACCCTGGTGCACTACCTCTACAACGGTCTGCGGCCCACCAGCCCGGGCGCGCGGGCCTCCGCGGCGGCCACGGGACACCTGTCGGTGCTGCTCGGCATCTTCGTCACGCTCAAGGCCGTCGCGTACTGGCTCGACCGGTACGGCCTGGCGGTGAAGTCCAGCGGGCTGAAGTCCACCGAGGGCTGGACCGGCCTGCGGTACGTCGACGCCAACGCCTATCTGCCGGCCAAGACCATCCTCTTCATCATCGCGCTGATCTGCGCCGTGCTGTTCTTCGCGACGCTCTGGCGGCGCACCTGGCAGCTGCCGGTGATCGGCTTCGGTCTGATGGTGCTCTCGGCGGTCCTGATCGGCGGGCTCTACCCGGCGATCGTGCAGAAGTTCCAGGTCCAGCCGAACGAGCAGGCCAAGGAAGCCCCGTACATCAAGAAGAACATCACCGCGACGCGCGAGGCCTACGGCATCGACGGCTCGCAGGTGAAGGACTACGCGGGCACCAGCGACCTCAAGGCCAAGGACAAGCAGAAGCTGCGCGACGCGGCCAACTCGACCGCCAGCCTGCGGATGCTCGACCCGAACATCGTCTCGCCCACGTTCCAGCAGCTCCAGCAGGTCCGTGGGTACTACCAGTTCCCGTCCACCCTGGACGTCGACCGCTACAAGGTCGACGGCAAGGAGACGGACACGGTCGTCGGTCTGCGCGAGCTGAACATCAACGGCATCCCCGAGCGCAATTGGATCAACGACCACTTCAAGTACACCCACGGCTACGGCGCCATCACCGCGAAGGGCACCGCCACCGTCGGTGAGGGCGACCCGGACTTCACCGAGAAGAACCTGCCGACCACCGGCAAGCTCGGCTCGTACGAGCAGCGGGTGTACTACGGCGAGAAGACGACGCAGTACTCGATCGTCGGCGGGCCGCAGAAGGAGCTGGACTACTCCGGCGACAAGGGCGAGAAGAGCTACAGCTACCGGGGCAAGAGCGGTGTGAACCTCTCGAACCCGGTCAACCGGGCCGCTTACGCGGTGGCCTTCGGCGAGCCGCAGATCCTCTACTCGGGTGCCATCGGCGAGGGTTCGCGGATCCTGTACAACCGCACGCCCAAGGAGCGCGTCGAGGCGGTCGCCCCGTGGCTGACCATCGACGGCGACGCCTACCCGGCGGTCGTAGGCGGTCGCATCCAGTGGATCGTGGACGCCTACACCACGACCAACGGCTATCCGTACGCGTCCCGTACGACCCTCGGTGACACGACGGCGGACTCGCTGACGACCGGACAGCGGGCGGTGGTGGCCCAGCAGAACCAGGTCAACTACATCCGCAACTCCGTGAAGGCGACCGTGGACGCCTACGACGGCACGGTGAAGCTGTACCAGTGGGACACCAAGGACCCGGTGCTCAAGACCTGGATGAAGGCCTTCCCGGGAACGGTGAAGGCCAAGAGCCAGATCGACTCGGACCTGATGGACCACATGCGCTACCCGCAGGACCTCTTCAAGGTCCAGCGCGAGCTGCTCACCCGCTACCACGTCACCAACCCGGGCACGTTCTACACCGGCAGTGAGCGCTGGGAGGTGCCGAACGACCCGACCACCAAGTCGAAGAACGCGGTGCCGCCGTACTACCTCAGCATGAAGATGCCGGACCAGCAGGAGCAGTCGTTCTCGCTGACGACGACGCTGACGCCGAAGAGCCGGGAGAACCTCGGTGCCTTCATGGCCGTCGACGCCGACGCGAAGAGCCCCGACTACGGCAAGATCAGAATCCTGAAACTGCCGTCCGAGACCACGGTGTCGGGCCCCCAGCAGGTGCAGAGCAAGTTCAACGGTGACCCCGAGATCGCCAACAAGATCAATATCTTGAAGCGCGGGGACTCCGAGATCGAGTACGGCAATCTGCTGACCGTGCCGCTCGACGGCGGGCTGCTGTACGTCGAGCCGGTCTACGTGCGCGGCGCCGGCACGAACTTCCCCCGGCTGAAGAAGGTCCTGGTGACCTACGGGGAGAAGACCGCCTTCGAGGACGACCTCACCAAGGCGTTGGACGTGGTCTTCGGGGTCAAGAGCCCCGACAGCCCCACGAAGCCGCCGGGGGACACCCCCACGAAGCCGCCGTCCCAGGACCCCACGGTCAAGCAGGCCCTGAAGGACGCCCAGGACGCCTTCGACGCGAGCCAGAAGGCGCTCGACGACAAGGACTGGACGGCCTACGGCAAGGCCCAGCAGAGCCTGAAGGAGGCGCTGGACCGGGCCGCCAAGGCCGAGGCCGCGGCCGCCGAGAAGGCGGCCAAGCCGGGCAGCTGAGAAGTCCGGTGAGGCCCCACCCCGCGCCGTGGTACGGTTGTTTCACAACGGCGCGGGGTGGAGCAGCTCGGTAGCTCGCTGGGCTCATAACCCAGAGGTCGCAGGTTCAAATCCTGTCCCCGCTACTCAAAGACAAGGCCCGGAGTCCTCGGACTCCGGGCCTTGTCGTGTGCCCGGGGCAGGGCGTCCCGGAATTTTTGGTTACCCATACCCCGGCGCGCCGTGGCCTGTGGGGGTTGTGTGCGGGGCTTCTGAATAGAGTTTGCAGCACGGCCGTGTCGGGAAGTCGGGAAGTCGACAAAACGCTGAAGTGACCTCATCGGCTGCGGTATACCAGGTGTACGCGGGTTGCGGGTGGTGCGACGATGGGTCTTATGGGGGACAGGACGAGGTTGTTGGGGACACGTCGGCTTGTGGAGGCTCCCGGTGACGGGAGCGATCAGGAACCGCAGGCGTTCGGCTCGGAGGCGGCCGGCCCCGGCGAGAGCGCCGACGCGGGCGACCTCTCCACCGACGCCGCCGACCTCGAACTCGAAACCGCCCGGCGCCGGGCCGAGGAGTCCGGCGACCCCGCCGCCCTCAGCATGCTCGGCGCGCTGCTGCTGCGCCGCGGCGACCTCGACGGCGCCGAGCGCCACTTGAGGGCCGCGACCGCCGACGGCGACCGCTCCGCCGCCAACAACCTGGGTGTCCTGCTGCACCAGCGCGGCTACGCGGACGAGGCCGCCTCCTGGTGGCGCGTCGCCGCCGTCGCCGGTTCCGCCGCCGCGGCCCACGCCCTCGGCCGCTACCACCGGGAGCGCGGCGACGAGCCCGCCGCCGAGTACTGGCTGCGGCAGTCCGCCGAGTCCGGGCACGCCCTCGGCGCGTACGCCCTCGCGGATCTGCTGGAGCACCGCAGCGACGTGGGCGCCGAGCGCTGGTTCCGCTCCGCCGCCGAGCGCGGGCACCGCGAGGCCGCCTACCGCCTCGCGCGCATCCTCGACGGCCGGGCGCCGCGCCGCGGCACGGGCCCCGGCGGTCTCGCCGGGCTGGACGGGCTCGGGGACGGCCCCGGCGGCCTCGGCCCCTCCACCGGTACCCGCTACGCCTCGGCCGGCGGCGTCGACACCTCGGTCCGTGATCTGCGGGCCGCGGCGGCCGGCCGCCGCGACGAGAGCGCGGCCGGCGAGGCCGAGCAGTGGTACCGGCAGGCCGCCGCCCGCGGCCACCGGCGCGCCGCCCTGCACCTGGGCACCCTGCTGGAGGCGCGCGGCGAGATCCAGGAGGCCGGGCGCTGGTATCTGACGTCCGCCAAGGACGGGGAGTCGCGCGCCGCCTGTGCCCTCGGCTTCCTGCTGCGCGACGCCGGCGACACCGAGAGCGCCGCGATCTGGTGGCGCCGGGCCGCCCAGGACGGCGACGGCAACGCCGCCAACGCGCTGGGCGCCCTGCACGCCGACCGGGGCGAGTCGCAGCAGGCCGAGCGCTGGTACCGGGCCGCGCTCGACGCCGGCGACGTCAACGGCGCGTACAACCTCGGCCTGCTCTGCGCCGAGCAGGGCCGCACCGCGCAGGCCGAGCAGTGGTACCGCCGCGCCGCCTACGCCGGGCACCAGGAGGCCGCCAACGCGCTGGCCGTGCTGCTGCTGCAGGGCGGCGACTCCGCCGGGGCCGAGCCGTGGTTCTCCAAGGCCGCCGAGGCGGGCAGCGTCGACGCCGCGTTCAACCTGGGCATCCTCTACGCCGGGCGGGACGAGGAGCGCTCGGCCTTCGAGTGGTACGAGCGGGCCGCGGCCGCCGGGCACACCGACGCGGCCCTCCAGGTCGCCATGGTCCTGCTGCGGGACGGCGAGGACGAGGAGGCGGAGCGCCATCTCCGGGTCGCCGTGCGCGGCGGCAGCGCCGAGGCGGCCTTCCGGCTGGGCGCGCTGCTCGACCGCGACGACGAGGCGTGGGAGGAGTGCGAGAAGTGGTACGGGCACGCCGCCCGGCAGGGCCACCGGCGGGCCCAGGTCCGGCTCGGCATGCTCGTCGCCGCGCGGGGTGACGTGGTCGAGGCCGCGCACTGGTACCGCCAGGCCGCCGAGGCGGGCAGCCGTAACGGCGCCTTCAACCTCGGGCTGCTGCTGGCACGCGAGGGCAGCGAGCCGGAGGCGGCGCTGTGGTGGGCCAGGGCCGCCCAGGCCGGTCACGGGCGGGCCGCGCTGCGGCTCGCCCTGCTGGCCGCCCGGCGCGGCAATCTGGCCGAGGGGCAGCACTGGTGCGCCCGCGCCGTCGAGCTCGGCCCGGCGGAGGTCGCCGAGCGTGCGGCGCGGCTGCGGGACGCGTTGCAGCAGGAACTGTCGGCGTAGGGGCGGCGGGCGCTCGCGCCGGGCCCCAGGGCCGGGGCTGCGGCGTCCCGGCGGTGGCCGCCCGGAGGCTGTTCGCACGGGTGTTTGCACACGCGTTTGCCTGAAGCCCTACCGACGGGTTACAGTTAGGTCAACGACGCGGGGTGGAGCAGCTCGGTAGCTCGCTGGGCTCATAACCCAGAGGTCGCAGGTTCAAATCCTGTCCCCGCTACTCGAAGACAAGGCCCGGATCCTTCAAGGATCCGGGCCTTCGTCGTATGCCTGGACGTCTATGCCCGGACGTCTATGCCCGGAGCCCGGACGTCTATGCCCGGACGGGCGGAGCGGGGCGCGCGAACGGCGGCGGCCGTCGGCCGCCGCCGTGTCACGGGCTTCGCGTCACGCCGTCGAGCAGTTCGGGCAGATGCCGCGGTAGGTCACCTCGACCGCCGAGACCTGGAAGCCGAAGCGCTCGTGCGCCGGGAGGTCGGCGAGCAGGTCCCCGGAGGGGTGGACGTCCCGGATCGTGCCGCACCGCGAGCACACCAGGTGCTGGTGCGCGTGGTGGGCGTTCGGGTCGTAGCGCTTGGCGCGCCCGTCCGTGCTCACCTCGAGGATCTCGCCCAGGGACACCAGCTCCCCGAGGGTGTTGTACACCGTCGCGCGCGAGATCTCGGGCAGGAGGTCCGTCGCCTTGGCGTGCACCTCGTCGGCGGTGTAGTGCACGTGGTCCCCGTCGAGGACCTCGGCGACGACGCGTCGCTGTGCGGTCAGCCGCCAGCCGCGTCCCCGGAGCCGTTCCAGCAGGTCACTCATGCCATCACCTATCAGTCAGATAGGACCAGCGTAGCAGCGCCCCTTGTCCATCAATGGATCTCGTATTCATGTCTGATCCATCTTGACTTAGACAAAGTCCAATGTAGGATCGAGTTCGGCTCGGGCCTCCGGAGACGGTGGCGCAGGCCCGGTGACAGGGACGAAAAAGACGGAGGCGCACGTGTCGGTTCAGGGCGAGGCCATTTCGGGAACGGGTCCGCTGACCACGGAGTCCGGAGCTCCGGTCGCGGACAACCAGAACAGCGAGTCCGCGGGCTTCGGCGGCCCCGTCCTGGTGCAGGACCAGTCGCTGATCGAGAAGCTCGCGCACTTCAACCGCGAGCGGATCCCGGAGCGCGTGGTGCACGCCCGTGGCGCCGGGGCGTACGGCACCTTCACCGTGACGGCGGACGTCACCCGGTACACGCGGGCCGCGTTCCTCTCCCAGGTGGGCAAGCAGACCGAGACGTTCCTGCGCTTCTCCACCGTCGCGGGCAACCTCGGTTCGGCCGACGCGGTGCGCGACCCCCGCGGTTTCGCGCTGAAGTTCTACACCGAAGAGGGAAACTACGACCTCGTCGGCAACAACACCCCGGTGTTCTTCATCAAGGACGCCATCAAGTTCCCCGACTTCATCCACACCCAGAAGCGCGACCCGTACACCGGCTCGCAGGAGGCGGACAACGTCTGGGACTTCTGGGGTCTGTCGCCGGAGTCCACGCACCAGGTGACCTGGCTCTTCGGTGACCGCGGCATCCCGGCCACGCTGCGCCACATGAACGGCTACGGCTCGCACACCTACCAGTGGAACAACGAGGCCGGCGAGGTCTTCTGGGTCAAGTACCACTTCAAGACCGACCAGGGGATCAAGAACCTCGCCGCCGAAGAGGCCGCCAAGCTCGCGGGTGAGGACCCGGACAGCCACCAGCGCGATCTGCGCGAGTCCATCGAGCGCGGCGACTTCCCGAGCTGGACCGTGCAGGTGCAGATCATGCCGGCGGCCGACGCGGCGACCTACCGCTTCAACCCCTTCGACCTCACCAAGGTGTGGCCGCACGAGGACTACCCGCCGATCGAGATCGGCAAGCTGGAGCTCAACCGCAACCCGGAGAACATCTTCGCCGAGGTCGAGCAGTCGATCTTCTCTCCGGCGCACTTCGTGCCGGGCATCGGCCCGTCCCCGGACAAGATGCTCCAGGGCCGGCTCTTCGCCTACGGCGACGCCCACCGCTACCGCGTCGGCATCAACGCCGACCACCTGCCGGTGAACCGCCCGCACGCCACCGAGGCGCGGACGCACAGCCGTGACGGCTACGCCTACGACGGCCGGCACGGCCGCGCCAAGAACTACGAGCCCAACAGCTTCGGCGGGCCGCAGGAGACCGGCCGGCCGCTGTGGCAGCCCGTCGAGGTCACCGGCTACACGGGCAGCACCGCCGCCCCCACGCACGCCGAGGACAACGACTTCGTCCAGGCGGGCAACCTCTACCGGCTGATGTCGGAGGACGAGAAGGGCCGGCTGATCGACAACCTCGCCGGCTTCATCGCCAAGGTCTCCCGCGACGACATCGCCGAGCGTGCGATCGCCAACTTCCGCCAGGCGGACCCCGACTACGGCAAGCGGCTCGAAGCCGCGGTCCAGGCCCTGCGCGGCTGAGTCCCGCGGCGGTCCGACCGCCACGGGGCTGGTCCCAACAGCCGCTTGCCGTACCAACCGGAGGGACCGGACGCCAATGGGCTCCGGTCCCTCCGGCTTTTCCGCTCAGCCCGCCAGTACGCCCGTCTGCCGTCGCCCCGCGCGCAGGGGTGCCCAGCGGCGGATGATGTCGCGGACCGACACGATGCCGACGGGCTCGTGGTCGTCGAGGACGATCAGATGCCGGAAGCCGCCGTGTGCCATGGCGGACGCGGCTTCCTCCAGCGTCCATTCCGGGGCCGCGAAGACGACGTCCGTCGTCGTGTGGCCCTGCACGGTCTCCCGGTCCGGATCCTCGCCGGCGCCGACCGAGTTGAGGATGTCGCGTTCGGTGAGGATGCCGAGCCCGCTGGTGTCCGGATCGAGAACGATGGCCGCTCCTATCCGGCGCGCGGACATCATCCGCGCGGCCTGCCTGAGGGTATGGGCGGGACCGATGGTGAGGACCACTGTGCTCATGGCGTCGTGGACGAGCATGGTCGGAGCCACCTCCTTGGTGGACCGTGAATCCGAGAAAGGATTCACAAGTTCACAAGCGTGGGGGCTGTCATCGTCACACGCCCGCGTGGGCACAACAAGAGGGCGTGCGGAGGCGGAATCACCGACCCGCGCGCTTCGACGTCAAGGTTTGAACCGGGGGCGCCTCCTGACGGTGAACGGCCCCCGGTGGCGCGCCCTACTTGGTGAAGTAGCCCAGCAGTTCGTCGTGGAGCAGTCCGTTCGACGCGGCGGCGTTCCCGCTGTGCGGGCCGGGGCGACCGTCCAGACCGGTGAAGCGCCCGCCCGCCTCCTCGACGATGACGACGTTCGCCGCCATGTCCCACAGCGACAGCTCCGGCTCGGCGCACATGTCCACCGAGCCCTCGGCGACCATCATGTACGGCCAGAAGTCGCCGTAGCCGCGCGTCCGCCAGCAGTCCCGCGACAGGTCCAGGAAGCCCGGCAGCATGCCGCGCTCCTCCCAGCCCGACAGCGAGGAGTACGCGAACGACGCGTCCTCGATCCGGCCCACCCGCGAGGCCTGCAGCCGCGTCGCCGACAGCAGGCTGCGCCCGGTGAAGGCCCCCGAGCCCTTCGCCGCCCACCAGCGGCGGCCCAGCGCCGGCGCCGACACCACGCCGACGACCGGCTCGAAGCCGCCCTCGACCTGCACCATCAGCGAGATCAGCGTGGCCCAGACCGGCACCCCGCGGACGTAGTTCTTGGTCCCGTCGATCGGGTCGATCACCCAGCGGCGCGGACCCGTGCCCTCGGCCCCGAACTCCTCGCCCAGCACGGCGTCCCGCGGCCGGGCCCGCTGGAGATGGCCGCGGATCAGCTCCTCGGCGGCCTTGTCCGCCTCGCTCACCGGAGTCATGTCCGGTTTGGTCTCGACCTTGAGGTCGAGGGCCTTGAACCGGTCCATGGTCGCCGCGTCGGCGGCGTCCGCGAGGACGTGGGCCAGACGCAGATCATCGTGGTAGTCGGACATGACTGCACACTACCCGGGGGTGCCCCGCGGCCCCGTGCGGCCCGCCCGGGTCTTGACACCGTCTGGCGGTGCGTCAATTCTGAGCCCAGACCGTCGTGCGGCCGCACGGCCGGGGAGGCGACGATGCCCGCGGCACGAGAACTCTTGCTGGACGCGGCCTTCGTGGCGCTCGCCGCCCGGCCCTGGAGCGGGGTCCGGATGGTCGACGTCGCGGCCGCGGCCGGGGTGTCCCGGCAGACGCTGTACAACGAATTCGGCGGCAAGGACGGCCTCGGGCGCGCGCTGGTGCGCCGCGAGGCGGACGCGTTCCTCGCCGGTGTGGAGCGCACCCTCGCCGACGCCGCCGCCCGTGGCGTCGGCGATCCCGGCGACCACTGCGCCGCCGTGGCCCTGTGGACCCTGCGGACGGCCCGGACGAACCCGCTCGTACGGGCCGTGCTCACCGGCTGCCGTAGCGAGCGGCTCCCGGCCACCGCGCCCGCCGCCGTTCCGGCGCAGCGCGCCCGGCCCGAGACCCCGGTCCTGCGGGGCGCGCCCACGCCGACGGCGATGGCCGACCGGATCAGGGACCGGGTGGTCGGCGCGATCGCGCCGACCACCGCCCCGGAGGGGACCCGGCGGGCCTGCGCGGCCGCGGTCCGGCTGACGCTGTCCTATGTGCTCGCCCCGGGAGACTCCGACGAGGCGGTGGCGGTCGACGTCGCGCGACTCGTCCGCGCCCTCCTCGCCGACGGGTGAGCGCACCCGGCCCCGGACGGGCCGGGGCTCAGTGCGACGAGCCGGAGAGCTGGAGCCCGATCACGCCCACGATCACGAACGCGATCGAGACGAGCTTGAGGGTCGAGACCAGGTCGTCCAGGAAGACCATGCCGTAGATCGCCGTGCCGGCCGCGCCGATGCCCGTCCAGACGGCGTAGGCCGGGCCCACGTCGAGCCGTCTGAGCGCGAGCGTCAGCAGGCCGAAGCTGCCGAGCGCGAAGCAGGCGAAGGCGATCGTGGGCCACAGCCGGGTGAAGCCGTGGGAGAGCTTGAGGCAGACGGCGAAGCCGGTCTCCAGCAGCCCGGCGACCACGACCAGCAGCCACGCCATCAGATTGCCTCCCGTATTCGCGACCGCGCCGGCACTCCGGTGCTCTTGCATGCCTTTGCCACTGGCGGTCACTCGCAAACGTAGGCGATCAGTCGCCTTCGCGCCGCTCCCGGGTCGCGAGCAGCCGCCGCAGGGAGTAGAGCCGCTGCGGATCGGCGTGACCGTCCGTCACCCACTGGTCCAGCGCGCAGTCCGGCTCGTCGTGGCTGCACGCGCGCGGGCAGTCCTCCGTGCCGGTCACCAGGTCGGGGAAGGCGAGGATGACCCGCGAGGGGTCCACGTGGTGCAGCCCGAAGGACCGGACGCCCGGGGTGTCGATCACCCAGCCCGTATCGCCCGGGAGGGGCAGGGCCAGCGCCGACGTCGTCGTGTGCCGGCCGCGGCCGGTGACGGCGTTGACGTGGCCGGTGGCCCGCTGCCGCTCGACGAGCGCGTTGACGAGGGTGGTCTTGCCGACGCCCGAGTGCCCGACGAACGCGGTGACCCGGTCCGTCAGCCGCTCCCGGACCCGCTCGGCGGCGGCCCCGGCGGCCAGCTCCTCACGGCTGGTCACCACGTGGGGCACGCCCAGTGCCCCGTAGGACTCCAGGAGCTTGTCGGGCGAGGCCAGGTCCGACTTCGTCAGCACGAGCAGCGGCTCCAGCCCCGCGTCGTACGCCGCGACCAGACAGCGGTCGATGAGCCGGGGGCGCGGCTCGGGGTCGGCGAGGGCGGTGACGATCGCGAGCTGGTCGGCGTTGGCGACGACGACCCGCTCGAAGGGGTCGTCGTCGTCAGCCGTACGGCGCAGCACGGAGGAGCGCTCCTCGACCCGGACGATCCGCGCGAGGGTGTCCTTGGCGCCGCTCAGGTCGCCGACGACGGCGACCCGGTCGCCCACCACGGCCCCCTTGCGCCCCAGTTCGCGCGCCTTCATCGCGATGATGGTGCGGTCCTCGACGAGGACGTGCAGCCGGCCCCGGTCGACGGTGAGGACGAAGCCCTCGGAGGCGTCCTCGTGCTTGGGGCGGATGTTGGTGCGGGGACGGTTGCCCTTGCGGTTGGGGCGGACGCGGATGTCGTCCTCGTCGGGGTTCTTGCCGTAGCGGCGCATGGTGCTCTTCCGCTCTCTCAGACTCTGCCTGCCGGGGCCGCCCCGGCGACCGGCCCGAGCATGCCGGTCCACAGGGCCGGGAAGTCGGGGAGGGTCTTGGCGGTGGTGGCCACGTTCTCCACCTGGACGCCCTCGACGGCCAGGCCGATGACGGCGGCCGCGGTGGCGAGCCGGTGGTCCTCGTAGGTGTGGAAGACGCCGCCGTGCAGGGCGCGCGGGCGGATGTGCAGCCCGTCCTCGGTCTCGGTGACGTCGCCACCGAGCTCGTTGATCTCCTTGGCGAGGGCCGCGAGCCGGTCGGTCTCGTGCAGCCGCAGATGGGCGATGCCGCGCAGGACGGACTCGGAGTCGGCGAGGGCGGCGACCGCCGCGATCACCGGGGACAGCTCGCCGACCTCGTGCAGATCGGCGTCGATGCCGGTGATCCGGCCCGTACCGGTGAAGGTCAGACCGGCCTCGGTCAGCTCACAGCTACCGCCCATGGCGGTGAAGATGTCGCGCAGCGCGTCGCCCGGCTGGGTGGTGTGCTCGGGCCAGTCGGGGATGGTGACCTTGCCGCCGGTGACCAGGGCGGCCGCCAGGAACGGCGCCGCGTTGGACAGATCGGGCTCCACGACGATGTCCCGGCCGAGGAGGGCGCTGGGGGAGACCCGCCAGACGTCCGGCTCGCCACCGGACTCCGGGGTGTCCACCTGGGCACCGGCCATCCGCAGCATGTCCACGGTCATCCGGATGTGCGGCATCGAGGGCAGCACGCCACCGATGTGGCGCACCTCGACACCCTGGTTGAAGCGCGGCCCGGACAGCAGCAGCGCGCTCACGAACTGCGAGGACGAGGAGGCGTCGATCTCCACCGGGCCGCCGTCCAGGGCACCGCCGCCGTGCACGGTCAGCGGCAGCGCGCCGCGTTCGTTGTCGTCGATGCGGGCGCCGAGGGCGCGCAGCGCGTCGATCACGCCGTGCAGCGGGCGCTCGTAGCTGCGCGGGTCGCCGTCGAAGCGGATCGGGCCGTCGGCGAGGGCGGCGACGGGCGGCAGGAAACGCATGACCGTGCCGGCGTTGCCGACGTCGACGGTGGCCGGGCCGTGCAGCCGGGCGGGGATCACCCGCCAGGCCTCGCCCTCGGAGTCTGCGGAGGCGGAGGACACCGTCTCCTCGATGCCGACGCCCATGGCGCGCAGCGCCTCGGCCATCAGCAGGGTGTCCCGGGAGCGCAGCGGCCGGCGGACCCAGCCGGGCTCGGCGGCGAGGGCGGCCAGGACGAGGGCGCGGTTGGTGACCGACTTCGATCCGGGCACGGTGACGGTCGCGTCGACTGCTCCGGTCGCGGTCGGGGCGGGCCAGAGGTCGGTGTGCGCGGGGCTCTCGGTCATGCCTTTACCTTAGTGGCTCGTCAGGGTCACAGTCCGAGCAGCCAGCGCCCGCCGCCGGTCAGCGAGCACAGCGACACGACGTGGAAGAAGCCCAGCCAGACCACCGGCGGCACGTTCGTGAGCCGCGCCAACTGGTCCGCGTCGGAATCCGGCGCTCCGCCGTGCCGCCGCTTCCGCTGGAGCTCGAAGGCCGGCCGGACACCGCCCAGCAGCAGGAACCACACCACCCCGTACGCGAACGCCGCCTGCACCGCCGGGCCGGTCAGCCAGGAGACGAGGACGAACGCCGCCCCGGCGAGGACGACCGTCAGGACGCCGTAGGCGTTGCGGATCATCACCAGCATCGCGGCGAGCAGCGCGGTCGCGCCCCACAACAGCGCGGTGATGTGCCCGGCGGCCAGCAGCCAGGCGCCGAGGAGGCCGAGCAGGGAGGGCGCGGTGTAGCCGGCGGCGGCGGTCAGGATCATGCCGATGCCGGTCGGCTTGCCGCGCGAGACGGTCAGGCCCGAGGTGTCCGAGTGCAGCCGGATGCCGTCCAGCCGACGGCCGCTGAGCAGGGCCACGAGCCCGTGGCCGCCCTCGTGGGCGATGGTGATGGCGTTCCGGGTCACCCGCCACAGCCCGTAGGGGGCGACCGCCGCGAGCGCCAGGACAGCGGTGAGCACCACCAGCCACGTCGACGGGTCGGGCTGGGTGCCGACGACGCGGTCCCACAGGTCGGTGGCGTGCGTGCTGTCCATGTGTGAGCGGCTCCTTGGGTCTTCGTGGCAGTGTGGCACTCATGTGCGGGCGATATGCGGCGAGCCGGCGGCCGGAGGATCTGGTCGGGCTCTTCGGGGTGGAGAAGTGGGAACCGACGGAGACGCTGGCTCCGGACTGGAACGTGGCGCCGACCAAGAGCGTCCACGCGGTGCTCGAGCGTCCTTTGAAAGACGCTGCTGACCGGCGTCCGGTTCGGCAGCTGCGGGCGATGCGGTGGGGCCTGGTGCCGTCGTGGGCGAAGTCGCCCGAGGGCGCCGCGAAGATGATCAACGCGCGGTCGGAGACGGTCCACGAGAAGCCGTCCTTCCGACGGGCCTTCGAGTCACGGCGCTGTCTGCTCCCGGCCGACGGCTATTTCGAGTGGGTCACCGGGGCCGGTGAGCGCGAGCTGGAGGAGAAGGGCCGCAGGAAGCGCTCCCGCAAGCAGCCCTACTTCGTCACCCCGGCGGACGGCTCGGTCATGGCGATGGCGGGGCTGTACGAGTTCTGGCGCGACCCGACGCTGCCCGGCGACCATCCGCAGGCGTGGTGGGTGACCTGCTCGGTGCTCACGACCGAGGCCGAACCGGAGCCGTTCGCGACCGGCGGCGTCTCCGGCGAGGCCGGGCCGCGCTCGCTGGCGGAGATCCACCCGAGGATGCCGCTGGTGCTGCCGCCGGACCGGTGGGACGCGTGGCTGGACCCCGCCCGCACCGACCCCGCCGAGCTGCGCGCGCTGCTGGCGCTGCCGCCCGCCGGTCTCGTGCGGGCCTACCCGGTGGCGACGGCGGTCAGCGACGTCCGCAACAACGGGCCGGAGCTGCTCACCGAGCTCGAGGCGCCGGAGGAGACGACGCTGTTCTGAGGGGCTGTTCTGAGGCGCTGTTCGCACGGCGCGGTCGGGACGGGCGGGGGATGAGAGCGGGGACCGCGCCGTGGGGCGGCAGGATGGCCGGTGACCGATTCGGTGACCGATTCGGTGACCGCGGTGATCGACGGTCATCGGTTCAGCGCCGGATTCGCTGCCGGATTCGGTGATGGAAGAGACCACGGAGGGCCCAGTGGCCGAAGCGACTGTCGAGACGGTGCCGACCCCGGCCGGGGACGCCCGTATCCATTGGTACTCCGCGCCCCGGGCGCGGTTCACGCTCGCCCTCGGGCACGGCGCGGGCGGTGGCGTCGAGGCCCGTGACCTGCGGGCGCTCGCCGCCTCGCTGCCCGGCCGGGGGGTGAGCGTCGCGCTCGTCGAGCAGCCGTGGCGGGTCGCGGGCAAGAAGGTGGCCCCCGCGCCGAAGGCGCTCGACGCGGCCTGGGTCGCGCTGTGGCCCGCGCTCGTCGCGCCGGGTGCGGCCGTCGTCGCGGGCGGCCGGAGTGCCGGGGCCCGCGTCGCGTGCCGCACGGGTGCGGAGCTCGGCGCCGTCGCCGTCCTCGCGCTGAGCTTCCCCCTGCACCCGCCGGGCAAGCCGGAGAGGTCCCGCGCCGAGGAGCTGACGGGCGCCGGACTGCCGACGCTCGTCGTCCAGGGCGCCCGTGATCCCTTCGGGCGGCCCGAGGAATTCCCGCCGGGCACCGAGCCGGTCGCCGTGCCGTTCGGTGACCACGGCTTCGCCGTGCCGAAGAAGGCGGACGTCACGCAGGAGGACGCGCTCGCGGTGATCACTGATGCCGTCGGCGGGTGGCTGGACGGGCTGCCGCGCTGACGGCCGGCCGATCGATGACTGATCGTCGGCTGACGGGTCCACGGCCGATCGGCAAAGATCGATAAAGGGCAGGGCCCGTTGGGAATGCGACATCCGTTGCTGCTGTTGTGCCAGTCGTAGTCACGTACCGGTAGAGCAGAGGATTGGGAGTTCCCCGCATGGGTTCGATCGCTTGCCCGTCCCGCCCGCAGTCGGCCGACCTCGAATGGTCGGTGCTGCGCGTGGCCCGTCCGGCCCTGGCTGGAGCGGCGGGCGCACCGGATCGTCGTCTATTCTCCGATTCGAGCGGGTCCGTATCCGGTTCCGCCACTGTGCTGGAGGAGGTGGGTCCGGTCGCTGGGACCGACGCGGGGACGGATGACAGCCAGGAGCGGCAGCCCACGGAGAGCGTCGCTGAGCGGAATGCGCGCTTCGAGCGGGATGCGCTCACCTTCCTCGACCAGATGTACTCGGCCGCCCTGCGCATGACGCGCAATCCCGCTGACGCGGAGGACTTGGTCCAGGAGACGTACGCGAAGGCCTACGCGTCCTTCCACCAGTTCCGCGACGGTACGAACCTCAAGGCGTGGCTGTACCGCATTCTGACCAACACGTTCATCAATTCGTACCGCAAGAAGCAGCGTGAGCCGCTGCGCAGCGCCTCCGAGGAGATCGAGGACTGGCAGCTGGCGCGTGCCGAGTCGCATATGTCGACCGGACTGCGCTCCGCCGAGTCCCAGGCGCTCGACCATCTTCCCGACTCCGATGTCAAGGAGGCCCTCCAGGCCATCCCCGAGGAATTCCGCATAGCGGTCTACCTCGCGGACGTGGAGGGCTTTGCCTACAAGGAGATCGCGGACATCATGGGTACGCCCATCGGTACGGTCATGTCCCGACTGCACCGGGGCCGTCGTCAGCTGCGCGGAATGCTCGAGGACTACGCCCGCGAGCGGGGACTGGTTCCGGCTGGGGCCACCCCCGGAGCGAAGGGCTCCGACGAGTCGCACAATCGGAAAGGCTCGGACTCATGAGCTGCGGAGACCCGCACGAGACGGACTGCTCTGAAGTCCTCGACCATCTTTACGAGTTCCTCGATCACGAGATGCCCGACGGTGACTGCGCCAAATTCGAGGTGCACATCGACGAGTGCTCCCCGTGCCTGGAGAAGTACGGGCTGGAGCAGGCCGTGAAGAAGCTCGTCAAGCGCTGCTGCGGCCACGACGACGTCCCGGCCGACCTCCGGTCGAAGGTCATGGGCCGGATCGAGATGATCCGCGCCGGTGAGGCCCTGCCCGAGCAGGACGTCGTGGCCGAGGCCAGGGCGGCGGAGGCGGCGGCGGACGCGGTCTCCCGGGACTGAGTGGTCCCCGGGCGCTCTCCTTCCCGCGTCGCGCCCGGATCGGACCGAAGCAAACCACCGCGCCCGGGATCATCACCCGAAGGTGTGCATCCGGCAGATACGGGCCGGGCAATCCCTCGATGCGCCGTTCTCCGGCCGTATATGAGCCTATTCTCCCCATCCACGGGCAAGCCTGAGTGGACGGGAGGACGCGCCATGTGGGCACTTCCGGCGACGGCGCGCGCCCTGGTCGTGGGCGCCGTACTCGCCGCAGCGCTGTGCGCCGCCCCCGCGCTGCGGGCCGGTTCCGGCGTTTCCTGGGCGACGGTCGCCCTGCTCGCCGCGGTCTGCGCGGCCGCCGAGCGGCTGCCCCGCCGGTCCCTCGCCCTCCCCGTGCTGCTCACCGCCGCATTTCTGCTGCCACCTGCCGCCGCCGCGCTCGTCGCCGTGCCGGGCGCGTTCGTCGGCAGGGTCGAGCGGCCCCCGGTGGCCACGCGCCGTCTGTGGCACGCGGCCCAGCAGTCCCTGGCCGCGTGGGCCGCCTCGTACGTCTTCGCCGTGTTCCCGCCGCTCCCCGGCCTCCACGCGCTGCCTTCCGCCCTCGCCGCCGCCCTGGTCTGCGCTCTCCTCGTCGCCGTCCTCGACGGGGCGATCCAGGTCACCGCCGAACACCGCCCGCCCCACGAGGCCTGGCGCGGTCTGCCGACCGGCTCGCTCGTGCCCGCGCTCGTCCACGGACCGGCCGCGCTGCTGGCCGCGATCCTGTGGCGGGGGACGTACGGGCCGGCCGCGGCACTGCTCGTGCTGCTGCCCATGGCCCTGTCCGGCCGGCTCCTGGACAGCGGCAGGCGCGAGCGCGCCGCCCAGCAGGCCGCGGTCCGGGCGCTGGTGCAGGCCGTCGACCTCAAGGACCGCTACACCCGGGCCCACTGCGAGCGCGTCGGGCGGGCCTCGGTGCTGATCGCCCGCGAGCTGGGCATGACCGGGGAGCGGCTGGAGGCGATGCGCCTCGCGGGCGTGCTGCACGACATCGGCAAGATCGGCGTCCCCACCCGGCTGCTGCGCAAGGACGGGCCGCTCACCCCCGAGGAGCGCCGCGTCATCGAACTCCACCCGGAATACGGGCACGAGATCGTGCGCGGCATCGCCTTCCTGGACGAGGCGCGGGCGGCGATCCTGCACCACCACGAGCGGCTGGACGGCAAGGGCTACCCGCACGGACTGACGGGACATCAAATCCCGGAGTTCGCCCGCGTCGTCGCCGTCGCGGATGCCTTCGACGCCATGACCTCCAACCGCAGCTACAGCCGAGCGCGCCCGGTCCCCGTCGCCCTCGCCGAACTCCACCGGTGCGCGGGCTCCCATTTCGACCCCCGCATGGTCGCCGCCCTGACCCGCGCCCTGGACCACCGGGGCTGGGGCCCCGTGGCCCCGGCGGACGCATCCGACCTGGTCCTTTCCACCAGCCGAAACGTCCCTTCGGGCTGTAGTGCGGAAGCGGCCGTGGGCCGCGGGGGCGAGCGATGACCCACCGCGGCGGCGCCCGCGGCCCGAGCGCCGACGTCCACCCGGCCGACGCCGAGGGGACGAAGGCGCCGCCCGGCCACCCCGTGGCCTCGGGCCCCGGCTTCGACGACGAGGGGTGGCCCGGCGGCGAGCCGTGGCCGTCACCGTGGCCGCACGGGTACCGGTGGGCCCCCGACGCGGCCGACGGGTACGGGCGCCGCCCCGGCAAAGCGACCGACACCACCGACGCCCCGGCGGGCCTGACCGAGGGCGCCCGTGGCGCGTGGCCGGAATCGAGGGCGGTCGGAGCCCGGCCGGGCCGGGGGAATCTGCCGGGTGCGCCGCCGGCCGGGGCTGCCGGGCGTGATCCCGGCGAGAAGGCCGACGGGCCCTGGGGTCGGCCGCGGGCGTGGCCCGTCGCCCCTGCCGAATGGGACACCCCCGCCGGTCGTCGGTTCGTCCGGGGGGTGCATGCCGTCGCCGGGGCGGTCGCCGTGCTGGCGGTGGGGTGGACCGCGTGGCACGGGGTGGCGCAGCCGCAGGTGGCGCTCGCCTGGGGAGCGCTGATCGCGCTCGGTGAGGCGGTGTGGCGGTCGCACCCGGGCGGGAAGGCCGCCCAGCCCCGGCGGCCCGCGCCCGTCGGGGCCGCCGGGGCGCTCGCGTACGCGCTGCTCGGCGCGGTCGGGGGCCGGGCCGCCGCGCACGACGTGCCGCAGGTCGTCGCCGTCGTGCTCGCCGCCACCCTCGCGGGGGCGGCCGGGCGGCCGCCCGCGCTCGACGAACTGGCCCGCCGCGTGCTGACCACCGCCTTCGCCGCCGTCTGTTTCCAGCCACCGCACCACACCGGCGCACTGGACCGGTGGCCCGGCCACGGCCCGTACTACGTGCTCTACCTCCTGTCCCTCCTCGCGCTCAGCGCCCTGGGGGACGCGCTGCTCGCCGCCGCGCTCGCCCGGGCCCGCACCGGCGGCCGGTACGGGCCGGCACTCCGCACCGAGCTGCGGGCCGTGGAAGGCCCCGGGGCCGCGATCCACGCGGCCGGTGTGGTGATCGCACCGGCCGTCGGTGCCGCCGGGCTGTGGGCGCTGCCGGCCCTCGGCCTGCCGCTGCTGTTCGTCCAGCTCGGCGCCCGTCGCCAGGAGGCCGCCCGGGCCGTCCGCCACCAGACCGTCGCCGCCCTCGCCCGCGCCACGGAGATCGCGGGCCACGTCCCCGCCGGGCGGTCCCACCGTGTCGTGGCGCTCGGCCGGGCCGTCGGGCGCGAGCTCGGCCTGAGCGCGGCGGAGCTCGACGCGGTGGAGCAGACGGCCCTGCTCCGCGATGTCGGCCGGCTCGCCCTCCCCGACGCGGCTCCGCCCGCCGAGCGGCGGCGTGCCGCACTGCTCGCCGCGGCCGTGGCCCGGCGGGCCGAGGTGCCCGCCGGGGTCGTCGTGGCGGTGGAGCGGCAGGCGGAGCCGTACCGGGCCCAGCCGCTCGCCGCCAGGATCGTCGCCACCGTCCGTGCCTACGACGCCTACGACGAGCACGATGACTACGACGACTACGACGATCCGACCGGTGACGAGGCGCGCGGGCCCCTGCGCGCGCTGGAGCGGCTCCGGCTGGCCACCGCGTACGACCACGAGCCCCGGGTGGTGGAGGCGCTCGCCCGCGTGCTGTCCCGGTGCGCCCCTGCACCCGCCGACCTCCGATAGTCCGGGAAACGCTGACTAGCCCGCTGAACCCACGGGTAATGAGCGAGCGTCCAAAGGGGCATGGTTGGATGCGAGAGACGAAGAAAATGCGGGACCGGGGGGTGTCGTGCGCGCCGCCGTCGGCAAGGAGGTCTGGTGGGCGCCGCTCCCCGCAGCACATGAGGTGTGGCAGGTTGTCGTCAGGGAGGACGGCGGCCGCCACCAGGGCGATCCGGCGTGGTTGCACGCAGAAACCGGCAGGCGGGAATCGTGAGGATCTTCGGCAAGGTACGGCACCGGCCTTCCGCCTCGTGGCGGCAGGCCACTGACCGCGCGTTCACACTCATCGGCGACGGCCGGTACGAGGACGCGGGCGCGCTGCTGACGCGGGCCGCCGACATGGAGCCGTGGCTGTCCGAGTCCTGGTTCAACCTCGCGCTGCTCCACAAGTTCCGGCACGACTGGGAGCAGGCCCGTGCCGCCGGGCTGCGGGCCGTGGCGCTGCTCGACCGCGAGACGGGCGCTCCCGACTGGTGGAACGTGGGCATCGCCGCGACGGCGCTCCAGGACTGGCCGCTGGCCCGCCGCGCCTGGCAGGCGTACGGGCTGCGGGTGCCCGGCGAGGGCAGCCCGGCCGGTGAGCCGGTCGGCATGGAGCTGGGCAGCGCGGCCGTGCGGCTCTCCCCCGAGGGCGAGGCCGAGGTCGTCTGGGGCCGTCGGCTGGACCCGGCCCGGATGGAGGTCCTGTCGATCCCGCTGCCGTCCTCCGGCCGTCGCTGGGGCGAGGTCGTGCTGCACGACGGCGTCCCGCACGGCGAGCGCGTCACCGCGGCCGGGCCCTCCTACCCCGTCTTCGACGAGATCGAGCTGTGGGCCCCCTCGCCCGTCCCGACCTGGGTGGTGCTCCTGGAGGCCGCGACCGAGGCCGACCGGGACGCCCTGGAGCGGCTCGCGGCCGACGCGGGCTTCGCCGCGGAGGACTGGTCCTCCTCGGTGCGGCTGCTGTGCCGTACGTGTTCGGAGAGCCGGATGCCCAGTGACGAGGGCGACGGGGAGCACCTGGACCCGCACGACCACAGCGAGCCGGGCCACCCGGGCCCGCTGGGCCACCGCACGGCGGGCTCCGGTTCGCTGTGGGTGCCCGAGCGCGAGGCCGGGATCGCCGCGCCCGCCGGGCTGGTGCGGGGCCTGCTGGACGGCTGGGTCGCCGACAGCCCCGACTCCCGTGAGTGGCGGGATCTCGAAGAGGTCTGCTGAGCCGGAGGCCCGTAGTGGGCCTCTGGGGCCGCCGTGTCCCCCGTACTCTGTACAGATCCTGTGGGATATGAGTTTTCCGGGTTCTGAGAGAGGCATACGGCGGACATGGCGCAGCAAGAGAGCGAGCAGCCGGTGAACGGCGAGTTCATCGTGGACACCGAGGACTGCGAGGCGCGCGAGCTCGCGTACCGCGAGCGCGGTACCTCCCGTCCGATCACCGTCGTCGGCAACCCCGTTCTGCACCGGGAGTGCAAGGACGTCACGGAGTTCGACGACAAGCTCGCCCAGCTGATCGACGACATGTTCGCCAGCCAGCGGACCGCCGAGGGCGTGGGCCTCGCCGCGAACCAGATCGGCGTGGACCTCAAGGTCTTCGTCTACGACTGCCCCGACGACGAGGGCGTCCGGCACACCGGTGTGATCTGCAACCCGGTCCTCGACGAGCTGCCGGCCGACCGCCGCGTCCTCGACGACTCCAACGAGGGCTGCCTGTCGGTCCCCACCGCCTACGCCGCGCTGGCCCGCCCCGACTACGCGGTCGTGCGCGGCCAGGACGCGAAGGGCGACCCGATCGCGATCGAGGGCACCGGCTACTTCGCCCGCTGCCTCCAGCACGAGACCGACCACCTCTACGGCCGGCTCTACATCGACCGCCTCTCCAAGCGCGAGCGCAAGGACGCCCTCCAGCAGATGGCCGAGGGCACCCCGCGCTACGAGATCGTCCCCAACGACTGATCCCGTACCGCGATACGTACCCAATGTACGTATGACTGCGTACGACGAAGGGCCCCGCTCGATACGAGCGGGGCCCTTCGTTCACGCGGCCTTGCGGCTATCGCGTCGCGTCGATCAGAACTCGTCGTCGAAGGCGACCGAACCCTCGACCGCCACCTGGTACGCGGACGCGCGGCGCTCGAAGAAGTTGGTCAGCTCCTGGACGTTCTGCAGCTCCATGAAGGAGAAAGGGTTCTCCGAGCCGTAGACCGGTGCGAAGCCCAGACGCTGGAGGCGCTGGTCGGCGACGCACTGGAGGTACTCGCGCATGGACTCGGTGTTCATGCCCGGCAGGCCCTCGCCGCACAGGTCACGGCCGAACTGCAGCTCCGCCTCGACGGCTTCCCGCAGCATGTCGGTGACCTGCTGCTGGAGCTCGTCGTCGAAGAGTTCGGGCTCCTCCTGGCGGACGGTGTCCACGACCTCGAACGCGAAGTTCATGTGCATGGTCTCGTCGCGGAAGACCCAGTTGGTGCCGGTCGCCAGGCCGTGCAGCAGACCGCGCGAGCGGAACCAGTACACGTAGGCGAAGGCGCCGTAGAAGAACAGGCCCTCGATGCAGGCCGCGAAGCAGATCAGGTTCAGCAGGAAGCGACGGCGGTCGGCCTTCGTCTCCAGCCGGTCCAGCTTCTCGACCTCATTGATCCACTTGAAGCAGAACTGGGCCTTCTCACGGATCGAGGGGATGTTCTCGACCGCGTCGAAGGCGGCGGCACGGTCCTCCGGGTCGGGGAGGTACGTGTCCAGCAGCGTCAGATAGAACTGGACGTGCACGGCCTCCTCGAAGAGCTGCCGCGACAGGTACAGCCGCGCCTCGGGGGAGTTGATGTGCTTGTACAGCGTCAGGACGAGGTTGTTCGCCACGATCGAGTCGCCGGTCGCGAAGAACGCGACGAGACGGCCGATCATGTGCTGCTCACCCGGGGACAGCTTGGCGAGGTCGGCGACGTCCGAGTGGAGGTCGACCTCCTCGACGGTCCAGGTGTTCTTGATCGCGTCGCGGTAGCGGTCGTAGAAGTCCGGGTACCGCATCGGGCGCAGCGTCAGCTCGAACCCGGGGTCGAGCAGGTTCTTCTGTTCGGACGACATTACTGGCATGCCTCGCAGGACTCGGGGTTCTCAAGGGAGCAGGCGACGGCGTCGGCGTCCGGGGTCGCGACCTGCTGGACGGGGATGGTGGCGGCGGCGCCGGCCGAGCGGGCGATCCGGGTCGCCGGACGCGAGCGCAGGTAGTACGTCGTCTTGATGCCCTGCTTCCAGGCGTACGCGTACATCGAGCTGAGCTTGCCGATGGTGGGCGAGGCCATGAAGAGGTTCAGCGACTGGCTCTGGTCCAGGTACGGCGTACGGGCCGCGGCCATGTCGATCAGGGCGCGCTGCGGGATCTCCCAGGCGGTGCGGTAGAGGTCGCGCACCTCCTTGGGGATCCAGTTCATGTCCTGGATCGAACCGTTGGCGTCCGTCATCGCGTCACGCGTGGTGCGGTCCCACACGCCGAGCTGCTTCAGGTCCTCCACCAGGTAGGTGTTGACCTGGAGGAACTCACCGCTGAGCGTCTCGCGCTTGAAGAGGTTGGAGACCTGCGGCTCGATGCACTCGTACACACCCGCGATGGAGGCGATGGTGGCCGTCGGCGCGATGGCGAGCAGCAGCGAGTTGCGCATGCCCGTCTTCGCGATCCGGGCGCGCAGCGCGTCCCAGCGGTCGGCCCAGCGCTGCTCGGCGTTCGGGTAGTGGTCGGGGTGCAGCACGCCGCGCGCGGTGCGGGTCGCGGACCAGGCCGGGTGCGGGCCGTGCCGCTCGGCGAGGTCGGCGGACGCCTCGTACGCCGCGAGCATGATGCGCTCGGAGATCCGGGTGGACAGCTCCTTCGCCTCGGCGGAGTCGAAGGGCAGCCGCAGCCGGAAGAAGACGTCCTGGAGACCCATGAGGCCCAGGCCCACCGGGCGCCAGCGGCTGTTGGAGTTCCCGGCCTGCTCGGTCGGGTAGAAGTTGATGTCCACGACGCGGTCGAGGAAGGTCACGGCAGTGCGGACCGTGCGGTCCAGCTTCTCCCAGTCCATCTCGCCGTCGGTGCCCAGGTGCTGAGCCAGGTTGACCGAACCGAGGTTGCAGACGGCCGTCTCGCCGTCGTCGGTGACCTCGAGGATCTCGGTGCAGAGGTTCGAGGAGTGGACGACCTTGCCGGGCTCGGCGGTCTGGTTCGCGGTGCGGTTGGACGCGTCCTTGAAGGTCATCCAGCCGTTGCCGGTCTGCGCGAGGGTGCGCATCATCCGGGAGTACAGCACGCGCGCGGGGATCGTCTTGATCGCCTTGCCGTCGGCCTCGGCCTTGCGGTACGCGGCGTCGAACTCGTCGCCCCACAGGTCGACCAGCTCGGGGGTGTCGGCGGGGGAGAACAGCGACCAGTCGGCGTCCGCCTCGACGCGGCGCATGAACTCGTCCGGGATCCAGTGCGCGGTGTTGAGGTTGTGCGTGCGGCGGGCCTCCTCACCGGTGTTGTCGCGGAGCTCCAGGAACTCCTCGATGTCCGCGTGCCAGGTCTCCAGGTAGACACAGGCCGCGCCCTTGCGCCGGCCGCCCTGGTTGACGGCGGCGACGGAGGCGTCCAGCGTGCGCAGGAACGGCACGATGCCGTTGGAGTGGCCGTTGGTGCCGCGGATCAGCGAGCCGCGCGAGCGGATGCGCGAGTACGACAGGCCGATGCCGCCGGCGTGCTTCGACAGCCGCGCCACCTGGTGGTAGCGGTCGTAGATCGAGTCCAGCTCGTCCATCGGCGAGTCCAGCAGGTAGCACGAGGACATCTGCGGGTGGCGGGTGCCGGAGTTGAAGAGCGTGGGGGAGGACGGCAGGTAGGAGAGCGTGCTGGTCAGCCGGTACAGCTCGGCCACGTCGTCCAGGGCCCGCGTCGAGTGGTCCTCGGCGAGGCCGCAGGCCACGCGCAGCAGGAAGTGCTGCGGGGTCTCGACGACCTGGCGGGTGATGGGGTGGCGCAGCAGGTAGCGGCTGTGCAGGGTGCGCAGACCGAAGTAGCCGAAACGGTCGTCGGCGCCGTCGGCGAGCGCGGCGTCCACGAGGGCGTTCAGGCGCTCGGCGTGGGTCGCGACGAACGCGGCCGTCTCGTCGGCGATCAGACCCTCGCGGTGGCCGACCGCGACGGAGGCGGAGAAGGAGAGCGCGCCCTGTCCGGCTGCCTCGTCGGCGATCGCACGCGTGAGCAGTCGCGCGGCGAGCCGGGAGTACTCCGGCTCCTCGGCGATGAGCCCGGCGGCGGCCTCGGTGGCCAGGGACCGCAACTCGGCCTCGTCCGAGCCCGGGTGCCGGCCGCGCAGTGCGGCGGCGGCGACCTTGCCGGGGTCGGTGGCGGGCAGATCGGCGGTGAGGTCGGTCAGGGTGCGCAGCAGCGCGGTCCCGGGGCCGCCGGTCGCTTCCGCTGTCGCTGAGACCGGATCGGCGGGCGCGATGGTCACGTGGGGCTCTCCCTCGCTCGGCAGTGGGTGGGCCGGGCGGGCGGGCGCGACGGGCGCGTACGGGAACACCCCTGCACCAGGGCATGCCACGCAGCGTCCACCGGCCCAACCCGCGAGACCCGGACGATGTCGACGCCCTGTTCCGAGCGGAGGCTCGGAGGCGGGCGCGCTGTCGGCAGGTCCTCGGACTCTTGGGTACGTAAAACCGCACACATACACCGTTGCGGGACAGTTCCGGATTTCCACCGGATTCCCCTGCGGCGACAGCGAGGACGAGCATACATCTAGTGCTGCCACTCGTACGCGCCCCCACATGTTGTGTCGCGCGGTAATGAGCTGGGTGCGGAATGTGCTAGAGCGCCCGGGTGTTGGACCTCGAATCCCTTCTCGTTTGAGCCCCCGTCACACCCCTCGGAGGCCTCGCGCGAAGGCCCCGGAAGGGCCTCTGCGAGCGTCTCGGCGGCGCCCGCAAGGCGAAGGCCGCCGCCCCCCTGTTCGTCGGGGAGCGGCGGCCTCAGAGGCGCGGTCGGGGGGTTTGGGGGTCAGTGGCCGCCGGCGGCTCCCGCGGTGGCCGCCGGGAGCTTCTCCGCCACGCCGGGGTCACCCGCGTCGGCGGTGTAGTCCGACGCCTGCGTCTCGTCCACGCCGTCCGGGGCGCCGATCTTCCTGAGGACGAAGGTGAGGACGATCACCACGATGACGTTGAGGGCGAAGGCCGTGAGACCGATGTAACCCTTCTCACCGATGAGGGGGATGAGGTTCGTGTTGCCGAAGTGATCCTGCGTGGCGCTCGGCGTGTCGTACGCCCGCCAGGTGCCGTAGATCATTCCGGCCGCCCAGCCGCCGAGCAGCGCCCAGCGGTGGCACCAGCGCGTGAAGAGCCCGCCCACCAGGGCCGGGACGGTCTGCAGGATCCAGATGCCACCGAGCAGCTGGAAGTTGATCGCGACCGTCTTGTCCATGGTGAGCACGAAGACCAGCGCGCCGACCTTCACCAGCAGCGAGGAGAGCTTGGAGACCTTCGCCTCGTGCTCGGGCGTCGCGTCCGGCTTGATGAAGTCCTTGTAGATGTTGCGGGTGAACAGATTCGCGGCGGCAATCGACATGATGGCCGCCGGGACCAGCGCGCCGATCCCGATCGCGGCGAAGGCGACGCCCGTGAACCAGTCCGGGAACATGTTCTCGAAGAGTTGCGGGATGGCCAGCTGGCCGTTCTTGACCTTGACCCCGGCGGCGAGCGCCATGAAGCCGAGGATCGCCAGCAGCCCGAGCATCAGCGAGTACAGCGGCAGGATCGTGGTGTTCCGGCGGATGACGTTGCGGCTCCGGCTGGAGAGCACCGCCGTCACCGAGTGGGGATAGAGGAAGAGCGCCATCGCCGACCCGAGGGCGAGCGTCGCGTACGCCCACTGCGCCTCGGGTCCGGTCACCAGGGAGCCGCGCGGCTTGCCGGTCGCCGGGTTCTCGACCGCGAACGCCTCGCCCGCCTTCGCGAAGATGTCGTCGAAGCCGCCGAGCTTGATCGGGATGTAGATGATCGCCACGATGATCACGATGTAGATCAGCGCGTCCTTGACGAAGGCGATCAGCGCCGGCGCCCGCAGCCCGGAGGAATAGGTATAGGCCGCGAGCACGCCGAAGGCGATCAGCAGCGGCAGGTCCTTCATGAACCAGTTCGACCCGCCGCCGACGCCCATCACGTCCAGGACGGCCTGGATGCCGACCAGCTGGAGCGCGATGTACGGCATCGTCGCGAGGATGCCGGTGAGCGCGAGGGCCAGCGACAGCCCCTTGGACCCGAAGCGGCCGCGGACGAAGTCCGAGGAGGTGACGTAGCCGTGCTTGTGCGCGACCGACCACAGCCGGGGCAGGAAGGTGAACACCAGCGGGTAACAGAGGATCGTGTACGGCACCGCGAAGAACCCCGCCGCGCCGCCCGCGTAGATCGCCGCCGGGACGGCGACGAAGGTGTACGCGGTATAGAGGTCGCCGCCCAGCAGGAACCAGGTGACCCAGGTGCCGAACGAGCGCCCGCCCAGCCCCCACTCGTCGAGATTGTTCGCGTTCTCCGCGCGCCGCCACTTCGAGGCCAGGAACCCCATGACCGTGACGGCCAGGAAGAAGAAGATGAAGACGGCGAGCGCCACGCCGTTCACGCCGTCCTTCACCGCCGCTCACCACCCTTACGGGCGCGCTCCTGGCGCCTGACGATCATGTACGCGATGACGGTGAGCAGGGTCGAGAGGACCACCCACAGCATCTGGTACCAGTAGAAGAACGGCATGCCGATGAACGTGGGGGTGAGCCGGGAGTAGGAATCGACCCACAGCATCGCGCCGAAGGGGATCGCCAGGCACACCCCCGCGACGACCATGGGCACGGTGACGGCGGATGCCGTACGCCCGCCCTTGGGCCCGCCCTCCGACGACACCGTGGACGGTGACGTCGTCGACTGCTGCGGCAGCTGCGCGGCCGGCTCGGCAGGCGGTTCGGTCGGTGGTTCCGTCATGGTGGTGACTCCCCCCTGTGTGATCACTGCGTGATGCGCAGGAAATCTAGGGGAGGGTGCTACTGGGCGTCACCCCCTGTCCGCATATCGGTATGGCAATTTCAGGCCTGAGGGGCGATGCGGCAGGCGGTGATGTCGGGCCCGCACACGTTCGTATGCGGCCCCGAGGCCGGCGCAACGGCGCTGCTCGAAGCGGTGCCTCGGCTGAAGCGGTCGCCACGTGCCCCGTCTGTGATCGAAGGCGACTATCTCTCCGGCCAGCACACAAAAATCTATGTCGGTCAGAGTAGACATTGGGTGCTGGTGTGGTTATGGTTTCTCTTGTAGCCGAGATCGAGCAAGGCCCGGCAGAGATGAACTGCCGGGCAGCAGCACCGTAGTTCGCAGGACGGTGCGGTGGTGGAGTTTCGAAGCCAGGGCTGTTGCAGGACGGCGACGGGACTGACGACCGGACCGGGTGGCTCGCAGTGATCAGGGGCCGCCGTGGACAGGACCGCGGTAGCGGTTCAGTAAGTGCAGTTCGCAGTACCCAGCAGTGAAGTCAGTGAGCAGCACCTCGGTGAAGGCGTCGGCTGCGGACGCGCGCATCGGGCAGTTCGGCAGTGGGGTTCCGAGCCGGAGCAGATGCAGGACGGGCGACGGGGCCGGCTGTCGAAGAGTGGCGCTGTTCGAGGCCACGAGCAGGTCGAAGTATCAGCAGTACGCAGTTCCCGTTTGGTAAGTAGCTCGTACAGAGGGAAGAACGGAGGAGCCCCGCGCCATCAGGATCGCCCGGGCGGATCGCTGAGTCCGGGTACCGCAGGACATCGA
Organism: Streptomyces netropsis; assembly: GCF_014203545.1. Classification (GTDB taxonomy): domain Bacteria; phylum Actinomycetota; class Actinomycetes; order Streptomycetales; family Streptomycetaceae; genus Streptomyces; species Streptomyces netropsis. Next base: position 361,768 of record NZ_JACHJG010000003.1, on the reverse strand, counting down.
CAGTGAGGTGGTCTCCGGTCAAGCAACCGCGATCCCCGCACCCCCGACAGCATCTCGGTCGGGTCTGCGGAAACGGAAGGCCGACGCAGTACTAGGGTCGGCAGATGGTGTAGCAGTTCCTTCGGGGCCCTGGTGCCATATGGCACCAGGGCCCCTCCATGTGTTCCACGGAGAGGTGCAGATGACAGCAGACGACTCGTTCGGCCGTCTCGATGACGACGACTACCCCGCCTACACCATGGGCCGGGCCGCCGAGCTACTCGGCACCACCCAGGGCTTCCTTCGCGCCATCGGCGAAGCCCGCCTGATCACCCCGCTCCGCTCCAAGGGGGGCCACCGCCGCTACTCCCGCTACCAGCTGCGCATCGCCGCCCGCGCCCGCGAACTCGTCGACCAGGGCACCCCGATCGAGGCCGCCTGCCGCATCGTCATTCTCGAGGACCAGCTCGAGGAAGCCCAGCGCCTCAATGCGGAATACCGGCGTGCCGCTGAGTCGGTGAATCCACCACCCGCGGTCTGAGGCCGTGCGCGCCCGAAGAGCGACCGCACTTCCCGAGAGATTGCGCTTCGGGTGGGCCAATATCTATGGCCGCGAGGTGAGGGTTCAGCACGTCGCGCGCGGAGTGTTTTTACCGCAACTAACAGAGCGGAATTACGTACCTTACGTGGGCTGTTGCCGCATGCTACTGTCGAGCTCAGTTGCAGTTGTGTTCCCGAACTTCAAGCGCCTTCGTCGGCACTTTCAGCCACTGGAAAGCGCTTTCGTACTGCCGGTCATTTTTTGGGGCGGGCCTCATCGCGGCGACCCGGTATCCGCGCATCGCGGGTGCCGGCGTACTGCACCAAAGGAGATACGGCATGGCGTCAGGCACCGTGAAGTGGTTCAACGCGGCCAAGGGTTTCGGCTTCATCGAGCAGGACGGCGGCGGTGCCGACGTGTTCGCCCACTTCTCGAACATCGCAGCTCAGGACCTCCGTGAGCTGCTCGAAGGCCAAAAGGTCACCTTCGACATCGCGCCGAGCCGGAAGGGTCCGACGGCCGAGAACATCGTTCTCGCCTGACGCTGACGCGTACTTTATAGCTGGGGCCCGCATCCCTCGGGGTGCGGGCCGCTGCTACGGGAGATTCCCGGAGTGGTGTCACCCTTTCGGAGTCGCGCCCGACGGAATCCGGGATTTCGCGTCCGCATGGCGTCAGCCATTTCATCGCCTGTACTCTGCACCGGATTCACGGCAGTCGGATTCGAATTCCATTCGACCCTTTCCCGTAATTCCCCCCCTGCTCTCCGCTGCGGGAATTCCTTGGTACGTTCCGCATCGAGGAAGGTTCTCATTGAACCCATAACGACCGGTCCAGCTGCGCGACATGCTCGGCGACCGCGGGTCGCTCACCTCGCCCGCACCCCCCCGGTGGCATCCTCACCTCGTTCCAACAGGCTTCCGCGATGCTCGGCGCCCCCACGGTCGTCTGACCGACGGACAGGCACGGTCCGGGCGGCCGGACCGGGTCAATTCGCCGGGGGCGTCAAATCGGCTACTCCGGCGAGGAGTTCCGCCGCGGCCTGGCCCGAGACGCGGGTCGCGCCGTGGGTCGCGAGGTGGACGGCGCCGGGGGACGTGCTGCCGGGGACGCCCATTTCGATCACGACGGCGTCCGGGCGCCCGGCCAGCAGGCGGGTCAGCGCCTCCGACATCCACGCGTGCCGGGCGGCGTCGCGGACCACGACGACGAGCGGGCGGCCGGTGGCGGGGGTCAGGGCGGTGCGGTCCAGGACGTCCGCGTCGGCGGCGAGGTCGGGCTGGGCCAGCCGGACGGAGGTGGCGCCGGGGCGCAGTGCGCGCAGGGGGCCCGCCACGCCCCACGGGGTCTGCCGGTCTATGGCCAGGGTCGAGGTGGGGACCAGCTCGACCACATGCGGGTCGGCCGGCAGCGGAAGGGCGCCGTCCGGGCGGCCGACGACGCGCAGGGCGCGCCGGGCCGCCACCAGGCCGATGTCGGAGCGCACCCCGTCGGCGGCCGTGCGGGACCGGGAGTTCCGGCCGGACCAGGCGGCGAACTCCGCGACCCGGGACGCCGCCTCCGCCAGTCGTTCCTCCGGCAGCGTGCCGTCGTGCACGGCCTTGGCCAGTGCGGCCGTCAGGAGTTCGGTGGTGGTCTCGTCCGCGCTCTCACCGCCGACGCACACGGCGTCGGCGCCACCCGCCACGGCCCGTACGGTCGCGCCGTCGATGCCGTAGCGGCCGGTCACCGCGCTCATCTCGATGCCGTCGGTGACCACCAGGCCGTCGAAACCGAGCGTGCCGCGGAGCAGGTCGACCAGGATGCGGCGGCTGAGGGTCGCCGGGAGCTCCGGGTCGAGGGCGGGGACGAGCAGGTGGCCGGTCATCACGACCCGGACGCCCGCCTCCATCGCGGCGGTGAAGGGCGGCAGGGCGGTCGCGGCGATCTCCTCGGCGGAGGCCGTGACGCGGGGCAGGTCGTGGTGGGAGTCGACGGCGGTGTCGCCGTGGCCGGGGAAGTGCTTGGCGCAGGCGGCGACACCGGCGGACTGCAGACCCCGGACCCAGGCGGCGGTGTGCCGGGCGACCAGATCGGTGGCGGACCCGAAGGACCGTACGCCGATGACGGGGTTGCGGGGGTTGGAGTTGACGTCGGCGCTCGGCGCGTAGTTGAGGGAGATACCGGCCGCGTGCAGCTCGCGGCCGATGTCGTGGGCGACGGACTCGGTCAGCGCCGGGTCGTCCACCGCGCCGAGGGCCAGATTGCCGGGGCGCGAGGCGCCCGTCCACGCCTCCATGCGGGTGACGTCCCCCGCCTCCTCGTCGATCGCGATGATCAGATCCGGGTTCTCCGCGCGCAGCGCCGAGGTCAGCCGGGCGACCTGCTCGGGGCCGCGGATGTTGCGGCCGAACAGCACGACGGCGGCCAGGCCCTCCTCGGCGATCCGGCGACGGACCCAGTCCGGGGCCTCGGTGCCCTCGAAGCCGGGCTGGAGCACCGCGTGCGTCAGCCGGGTCAGTGGCTCGCCGCGACCGTGGGACAGCATGGGTGGGTACCTCCGATGGTGCCGGTGCCCGCGGGAACGGGACGGGACAATCGGGATGTTGGACTGTACCAATGGGGGTGTCAAGGCCGTACTGCGTGCCTGAGCTGTTCTAATAGGCCGTTCTGGAACCGCAGTTGGAGATCGCTGGAGGTCATCCCGCCGTCGGTCAAAGGCGGTTGACGGCCCCCGAAGGGCTGTGCGAGTCTCCGATTGGTCTGATCCAACGGGGGTGGGGTGCGTGGACGGCCTCTTCTCCCGGCCGCACCGGGCCCGTACGACCGCCGTCGCCGGCACCTTCGTGCTCGTGGCCTTCGCCGGGCTCGCCCTCGGCACCGCCATGCCCGTCGCCGTGCAGGAACTGGACGGGCTCTCCCTCTACGCCCTCGCGTTCGGCGGCTTCCTCGCCGCGTCCGTCGTCGGCACGGTCGTCGGCGGCGGCCACGCCGACCGCCGCGGCCCGGGCCCCGCCCTCTTCGCCGGGCTGCTCTGCTTCGCCGCCGGCACGCTGCTCGCCGGAACCGCCGGTTCGATGCCGCCCTTCCTGCTGGGCCGCTGCGTCCAGGGGCTCGGCGGCGGCGCCGTGACCGTCGCGCTGTACGTGGTGGTCGGCCGGGCCTACCCGGCGCCGCTGCGGCCGAGGATGTTCTCGCTGATCACCGCCTGCTGGATCCTGCCGTCCATGCTCGGCCCGCCCGTCGCGGGCGCCGTCACCGAACGGCTGTCGTGGCGCTGGGTGTTCCACGCGATCGCCGTGCTCTCCGTGGTGGTCATGGTGGTGCTGCTGCGGCCACTGCGGAAGGTAGGGCCGCCAGAGGCCGTGGGGACGCCGGAGGCTGCGGGGACGCCCGTGGGGGAGACCGCGACCCGACGGGCCCGGGCCGCCGTCACCGTCGCCGTCGGCGCGGGGCTGATCGGCTACGCCGGTTCGGCCAAGGGACGGCAGGCCCTGCCCCTCGCCGCGCTCGGCCTCACGCTCCTCGCCCTGAGCGTGCGGACCCTCCTGCCGCCCGGCACCCTGCGCGCCCGGCGCGGGCTCCCGTCGCTGGTGCTGCTGCGCGGGGTGGCGGCGGCCGCGTACTTCACCGTCGAGTCGTTCATCCCGCTGATGCTCGTCAACGAGCGCGGCATCTCGCCCACCGCCGCCGGGATGTCCCTCACCGGCGCCGCCCTCAGCTGGGCCGGTGCCTCCTGGCTCCAGGGCCGCCCCGACCTGCCGGTGACGCGCGAGCGCGTCGTCCTCATCGGCGCGCTCGTCCACTTCTGCGCGGCCGCCCTCACCATCGCCGGCGTGCTGCGCGCCCTGCCCGCCGCGACCGCCGCCGTGGGCCTGGTCGTCGCCGGGTTCGGGATGGGGCTGCTGCTGCCCGGCGTGGGCGTCCTCACCCTGGACCGCTCCGCGCCCGACCGGCAGGGCGCCGACTCGGCGGCCCTGCAACTGGCCGACAACCTGTGCAGCGTCCTGCTCGTCGGCGCCTGCGGGGCCGCGTTCAACGCCGCGCACACCCGGGCCGGACACGACGCGGGCGCCTTCGCCCTCGTCTTCGCGGTCGCCGCGACCGTGGCCGGGGGCGCGTGCCTGCTCGCCGGCCGGGTCACCGCAGTGAACACCTCGGATCCCCGTGCGGAGGAGAAGGAGCATGCGCCGCTATGACCTGGTCGGCCGCCGGGAGATCCGGCTCGCCGACGACGTCCCCGTACCCGTCCCCGGGCCGCTGGAAGTGCTCGTCCAGGTGCGCGCCTGCACGGTCTGCAACCGCAGCGACCTCGCCTACTTCCACTACTACGGGCTGCGCGACCACTGCGCCCAAGGCTGCTTCGGACACGAGATCGCCGGGGTCGTGGAGCGCGTCGGCCCCGGCGTCACCCGGGTGCGCCCCGGGCAGCGCGTCTTCGTCCGCACCCCCCTGACCACGGGATACGCCGACTACGCCGTGGCCCGCGAGGTGAGCGTCGGCGCGCTGCCGGACGCGATCCCCTTCGAGCAGGGCGCCATCCTGCAACTGCTGCCGCTGGCCGTCCACGCCACCCGTGGCGTCACCCTCGGCGACCGGGTCGCCGTCGTCGGCCAGGGACCGGTGGGCCTCATGGCACTCCGCATGGCCGCCGCGCGCGGGGCGGCCGCCCTGACCGCCGTCGACCTCGACGACTGGCGGCTGGAGCGGTCCCGGCTGCTGGGCGCGGACGCGTGCCGGCGGGTGGACGGCGGCGCGGGGGAACTGGCCGGGGTGGGGGAGGGCTTCGACGTCGCCATCGACGCCGTCGGCACGCCCACGACGCTGAACGCCTGCGTCGGGCTGGTCCGGCAGAACGGGCTGGTCGTCATGCTCGGCACGCACCACGTCGACACGAAGGTCACCGTGGACCTGGTGACGTGGGAGCGGAAGGGGCTGCGGGTACACAGCTCCGCCGAACCCACGGACACCGCGCGGGCCGGTGCGATGGCCGTCGCCGAGCGGCTGGCCGCAGAGCGCGCCGACGAGCTGCGCTTGGACAAGATCCTCACCCACGTCCTGCCGCTCACCGAACTGCCCCGGGCCGTCGAACTCCTCTCCGCGAGCCGAGCCTTGTACCCGGACGGCGAGCCCGCGCCGTATGCCGGGCCGCCGCCGAAGGTCCTCAAGGTGGCGATCCGCCCGTGAGGTGGGGCGTCGCCGGGTACGGGGACGTGGTGACGCGCCGGGTCCTGCCCGCGCTGGCCGAGTCGGGTGAGGTGGTCGCGTACGTATGGGGGCGCGACGCGGGGCGGGCGGCCCGTACGGCCGCCGCTCACGGCGCGGCGGGAGGCGGCGACGACACCGACCGGCTCTTCACGGGCGTCGACGCGGTGTACGTGGCGACGCCCGTGATCGCCCACCTACCGCTGGCGGCGCGGGCGCTCGGGGCCGGCCGTCACGTGCTGGTCGAGAAGCCCCTCGCCGGTGCGCTGGGCGGTGGCGCGGTGCTGGCGGCGCAGGCGCTCGCGGCGCGGCGGTGCGCGGGCGTGGCGTACTACCGGCGGCTGGGACCGGCGGCCCGGTGGTTGAGGTCGGCCCTGCGGGACGGCGCCTCGCGGATACGGGTCGACTTCCGCGCCCCCTTCGACCCGGGGCCGGAGCACCCCATGCGCTGGCGCACCGACCCGGCCGTCGCCGGGGGCGGAGTCCTCGCGGACGCGGGCAGCCACCGGTTGGACCTGCTGCTCGGGGCGTTGGGGCGCCCGACGCGGGTCGGGAGCCGGGTGGACCGCCGGTTCGCGGCGGGCTGCGAGCGGCGGGCCCGGCTGACGCTCGAATGGCCGTCGGGGGTGACGGCCGAGTGCCGCTTCGAGTGGGCGGAGGGGGCGGTGCGGGACCGGTTCGAGGCCGTGGCCGCCGGGCGGTCGTACGCGCGCGACCCGCTGGACGCCGGTGCGGTGCCCAATCCGCACGTACCGCTGATCGCCGACTTCGTCACGGCGGCGGGGGAGGGGCGGGCACCGGTCTGCCCGGTGGCGGAGGCGGCCCTGGTGGACGAGGTCATCGCGGCCGCGCTGGCGTGATCGACGCATCGGGGCCCCAACGCATGGCTGAGACCAGGGCTTTCGGCGGGACCTCTGCTCCCGCGGGGTGATCGGGTCCGCCATATGGGGGAGGCGGATCGCCTGCGGAGCCGACGCCCGGCCGGTGGAGATCGAAGAGGCTGGTTCCCGTGACCACCACCACGATCAGCGAACTGGAGCCGGCCGGGACCCCCCTCCGCACCGAGCGGCCCGTCCCGAGATGGGCGAACCTCACCGCCCACGCGATCCCTCTCCTCCTGCTTCCCCAGTGCCTGTGGCGGCTGCCGTTCGCCTTCCACTTCGAAATGGGGCTGAACGTCGAAGGGGAGATGCCGTCGTCGCCGTGGGTGTCCACCCCCTACGTCTTCGGGCTCAGCATGCTCACGGAAGGGCTGGCGCTGCTCTGCTTCGGCCTGGTGCGCGGCTGGGGCGAGGTCGCCCCCTCGTGGCTCCCGGTCATCGGTGGCAAGCACCTCCCGCCCCGCGTCGTGATCACTATCGCCACCATCGGCGGCCTGTGCGCGACGATCTTCTGGGCGCCGACGCTGCTCTCCTGGTTCGGCGCCTTCGGCCTGGAGCCCGCGGGGTACGCCAACGACTGGTGGGGGACGCTTGCGAAGGTGTGCATCACCCCGGGGATGCTGTGGGGCCCGCTGGTCCTGGTGCTGACCTACGCCTACTACGTACGCCGCTGCCGCCCCAACGGTTCATGACCCGCGGTTTTCCACCGCCCGGCTGCCGTACACGGCCCGCTGTTCTATACGGACGGTGCCCGCGTCGAGGTCCACTCCGGTCCTCGGCGGGGCACCGTCCTCTTCGTCGTCCCGCAGGACCAGCTCGATCCGGCGCTGTTCCAACTGGACGCGTTTGCTCGGGTAGATCAGGGCGTGCAGCTCCTCCGTGGCCGTCGCGCCCACGCCACGAGAACCGAACCGGGTCCCGGCGAGGCGGCCCGGCAACCAGCCCCGGTCCTGAGCCAGCTGGGCGCACTTGCGCAGTGCGGCCAGCAGGAACAGCGGGATGACGATCAAGAGGGCCACGGCGGGACCCGTCAGCAGACTCACCATGTGAAGTGAACGGGCGGCAGTAGCACGGTAGTTCCCCTCCACTCGGGCTGTGCCGCCTGCGACCGGTAGGGGTGGGGGGCGGCAACTCGCTGTCCATGAAGGCGAGTTCAGTCATTTATTGACGTGTTCAAGTGGAGTGGCGATATCAAGTCACCTTGATCAAGGTGGAGTTGGCCGGATCGCGGGGGATCCAGGGGCGAGCTTCCGTCGCGACGTCGCCGCCTCCTTCGGTCGCCCTCTGTGACACCCCCAGGTCGACAGGAAGCGGGAGCCCCGGATGCCGCGACACGGTCGCGCCCTGCCGGTCGGTATGCGGCTGCCGCATGGGTGTTTTCAGGTCTGCGTCCGACGTTACCTTTCCTTTGCTCAACCATGGACGAACGGACGTTCGCGTGAAACTGTCCATACGTAATCCGCAAGGAGGCCCCGCAAGGGGGTCGCGGAAAACGGGGGCGATTATTTTGCGTGCAGCACCGGAGTAATTCTGTGCGCGTTCTCGGGTGAAGTCGGGGCGAGCGTCAACGCGTCGCCACCGTTCCTTCCGGCCCGGTGCCCCGTCTGTCATCGAACGGACCGGGCCGCCCTTTGCGGACTCATGCTGCCACCTTTCGTCCCGGCGGCAGTGAAGTTTTCTTGCCATGAATTCCCGCGCTTCATCCCATGTGTGGCGCAGTGACCAAGGAGAGAAAATGAAGAAGGTAATCGCAGCGGTAGGCGTGGCCCTCGGTGGAGCCGCGCTCGTCCTCACCAGCCAGGGGTCGGCGCAGGCCTCGGCCACTCCGGTGGCGCCCGTCGAGACCGTGTCCGCCCAGGACTCGGGCAAGGGTCCGGAGGCGATCGGGGGCCTGGGCAAGCTCGCCGGAAAGGCCGGTAAGGCTGTCGGCAAGGCGGCCGGAAAGGCTTACGTCCACGCCAAGGCGGCTTGCCCGTCGGTTGCCAACGCGGCCCTGGAGGCGGCGGGCAACGTCGGCACCGTGCGTTCGGCCAACGTCCCCGAAGCGGCCTCCGTCGAGACGGTTTTCGACAAGTGAGGGATCACCTTGTAGCCAGGAGGGTGGCGCTGCTCGTCGGCGCCGCCCTTCTGGGCCTTCATTTCATCGCGGCGTCCTTCTCCCAGATGCCGCTCAACCCGGTGAAGCTGCGGCACTGGGACAAGGTCAGCGGCTACCTCGACCCCTACTTCACCCAGAACTGGATGCTTTTCGCCCCGGATCCACTGTCCGACAACCGCGGCATCCTGGCCCGGGCCAAGTGCGCGGACGGTTCCACCACCGAGTACTACGACGTGACGACGAAATACGTCGAGCAGGCCCAGAACAGTCGTTTCTTCCCGTCCCGCATGTCGCGGCTGGTCACCGGCAACGTTCAGCAGATCAACGGCGGGGACCCGGTGTTGACCAGACTGCGCGAGGCCGAGAAGGAAAAGAAGAAGAAGGAAATTCCGCTCATGCCCTTCGAGAAGACCTCGCAGGAGGAAGCCGTCCGGTTCCTGTCCAGGTATTCCCTGACGCAGATGCCCGGCGTCTGCGGTGGAAAGCCGGACCAGGTCCAGGTCCGGGTGTACGTCCAGGAGTTGCCGCCCTGGTCCAAGCGGAAGGACCCGAAGGCCGAGGACAAGGTCAGTGTCCAGGACCTGAAGTGGTTGAAGGCGGGATCGCTGCTGTGAGTGCTGCTGTGAGGAAACTCGTCGATGTGCTGGACGGTGCGGCCGGCCGGCACATCAGCGTGCTCGGGGTGAGCGGGACCCGACTCCTGCTGGGGTTCGTGGGTTTCATGTACTACGCGAGCCAGTACGGTGACCGAAGGTATCTGTTCGGCCCCGACGGCGTCCTCCCGTGGGGCGAATTCACGAGCAAGGTCCACGAGGCGGGGACGTTCAGTCTCTATACGGTCAGCAACTCCGGTGCGTGGTTCGAGTTCGTCTTCCACGCGGGAATGCTGGCCGCCCTGGCGGTCACCCTCGGAGTGGGAGGCCGGCTCGGCCTGGCCGTCCACTGGGTCTTCCTGTGGTCGGTCTACCAGCGCCAGCCCGTTCTCCTCGACGGCGGGGACAACCTGGCCTACCTGGTGATCCCCATGCTCCTGCTGACCCGCTGCTACGACCGGTTCGCCATTTCCGGCGGCTTCGCCAAGAAGGTCTCATCGCGCGTTCCGTCGGTACTGCGGTCGCTGTCGGCGCCCCTGCACAACCTGGGCGTCGTCGCCATCGCCCTGCAGATCTGCCTGGTGTACGTGGTCAGCGGCCTGTGCAAGGTGCAGGGGAAGATGTGGCAGGACGGAACCGCCCTGTTCTACATCCTCAGGGTCTCCGAGTTCAGCCTTCCCGGAGTTTCCGATCTGGTCTATGAAAACGACCTGTTGGTGTTCCTGGGGACGTACTCCACCACGATTTTCCTCGTGTACTTCCCGCTGGGCGTCCTCGTGCCACAACTGCGGCCCTGGGCCGCCGTGGCATCCATCGGATTCCACGTCTCCATCGGGGTTCTCATGGGGCTGACGGGTTTCGCCCTGACCATGGTGGCCTGCGACCTCATCTTCCTGAGCGGCGCCCTCGGCGTCGCCATGGCCAAAACCGCGCCGTTGGTCCGTCGACTCCAGTCCTACGGACGACCCGGCCGGGGGCGGCCGGAAAAGCTTCCCGGTGCGGCAACTGCCGCCGTGGGTAAGGAGAATGTCCCCGAAAAGGTGTGACCCTTCCCGCCCGAAGCGGCCACAGGTGCGGCAGGCCCTCGGGCGCGACGCCGCCACCCCGTTCCCGAAAGGACGCCCGACCTTGTTCCGCACGCCGATGTGTGTCCTCAGCAGCGCCGGCCCCCCACGTGCCGTCCATGGTCATGACCCCGACCGCTTCGTCCAGATCGGCTCCCTCACCAAGGTCCTCACCGGCACCGCACTGATGCGCATGTCCCATGCCGGAGTGCTCGACGCGGACGACCCGTTGGAGCGTTGGCTCGATGTCCCGTCGGGTACGGGCATCACCTTGCGGCACCTGGCGGACCACACCTCCGGCCTGCCCGGGCAACCCACCGGCCTGCCCCGCAGGGACCCCTATCTGTCCTTCGACGACGCCGCCCTCCACGCACACCTGCGACGCCTCGAACAGCTCACCACCACCCCCGCCGGGCAGTCGGAGGAATACTCCAACCTCGGATACGCGGTGCTCGGTGCCGCGCTGTCGGCCGCCGCGGGAAAACCCTGCGCGGAGCTGATCCACGAGTACGTCCTCGCGCCCTTGAACATCCAGGACGTCACGGCCGATCCGCCCGCCGAGAGGCGCCTGCACGCCACCGGACTGCTCGGGCGGCAGCGGAAGCCATGGACCATGAACACGGCGATCATGCCCGCCGGCGGGATGTGGGCCACCCCCCGCGCCGCCGCCGAAGTGGTCACCAAACTGGTCGTCGACCGCGAGCTCGGCCCGCCGGCGCCCTCCTGGCAGACCATCGGCCGGCTCGTCTGGCACAACGGCGCGACCAAGAACGCCTCGGTCTTCGCCGGTGTGCTGCCCGACGGCAGATGGCTGCTGATCCACCGGCTGGGTGGTTCCCCCGACCGGACCGACAAGATGGGGGCCCAGCTGCTGGCGCAGCTCCCGCGCGGCTGAACCGTGCTGCTCGCCGGGGCCTGTCCGGCGGATCCTCGCGGACCCGCGGCGCCCGGCAGGCGCGCTCGCCGCGTTGTGGGAAGCTCGGCCGAGTCCGCCCGGCGCGAAGGCGTCTTCCGTCTTGCGACCGCAGGCACCGGACACCGCCCGTCGATCGACGAAGATCCGCCGGACGGGCCCTAGGCGCGCGAGCGGTACGAGCGCATGGCCAGCGGTATGAAGACCGCCGCGATGCCCGCCGCCCACACCAGGGACCACAGCACCGGCCCGGCCACCTCGCCACCGAGCAGCAGGCCGCGGAAGGCATCGGACAGATGGGTCACCGGGTTCACGTTCACCCACGCCTGCAACCAGCCCGGCATGGTGTCGACACGGACGAACGCGCTGCTGGTGAACGTGAGCGGGAAGATCAGCACGAACGCGAAGACCTGCACCTTCTCGACGTCGCCCGCGAGCATGCCGATCAGCACCGCCGTCCACGCCACCGCCGCAGCGAAGATCATCAACATCAGGGTGGCACCCAGGAAGCCGCCCAGCCCGCCGGTGATCCGGAACCCCAGCGCGGCGCCCAGCCCGAGCATGAGCAGCATCGCCCAGAGCTGCTTGGCGAGGTCCGCCGCGATCCGGCCGAACAGTGGGGCCGAGCGGGCGATAGGAAGGCTGCGCAGCCGGTCGAAGACGCCCTTGGTGAGGTCCGTGTTCAGCGACATCGCGGTGTACATGCTCATGAACAGCGTGTTCTGGACGATGATCCCCGAGAGGGCGTACTGGAGATACGCCTGGGGTGTCCCCGCCATCTGCCCGCCGAAGACATAGGTGAACAGGAACACGAACATGATCGGCGTGACGCTGTAGTCCACGAGCTCAAGCGGGTTGTGCTTGACGGACACCAGGCTGCGCCACGCCATCGTGCCGGTCTGCCGGAGCGCGGCCAGCGGCTGGACCTTGCCCTTCCTGCCCAGGGGTGCGGTGACGGTCGCGGCGGTCATGACGGGGTCCCCACCTTTTCCTGCTCGCCCACGTCCGGGGCGTCGTCTTCCGGCTGCTCCGGCTCGGCGCGGTGGCCCGTCAGGACGAGGAACACCTCGTCGAGGGAGGAGCGGCGCAGCGTCAGCTCGCCGACCGGGATCGCCGCCTGGTCCAGGCGGCGCACCACGGACGGCAGCAGCTCCAGGTCGTTGACCGGGGCGGTGATCTCCTCGCCCTCGATCCTGGCGCGCCCCGCCGCCTCCCTGACCAGCGCATGGGCCTTGGTCAGATCCGCCGGGTGCACCGGCCGCAGTTGCAGCACCTGCCCGCCGACCTGCGACTTCAGCTGGTCGGGCGTGCCCTCGGCGATGACCCGGCCCTTGTCGATCACGACGATCTCGTCGGCGAGCTGATCGGCCTCGTTCAGATACTGCGTGGTGAGCAGGGCCGTCACGCCCTCCGCCACCAGGCCGCGCAGCATGTCCCACAGCTCGCCCCTGCTGTGCGGGTCGAGGCCGGTGGTCGGCTCGTCGAGGAAGAGGATCTGCGGCCGGCCCACGAGGCTCGCCGCGAGGTCGAGGCGCCGCCGCATGCCGCCCGAGTACGTCTTGGCGGCGCGGCCCGCCGCCTCCTCCAGATGGAACCGCTCCAGCAGCTCGGCGGCCCGGGCCCGGGCCTCGGCCCGCCCCATGCCGAGCAGTCGGCCGATCATCAGCAGATTCTCGGTGCCGGTCAGCTTCTCGTCGACCGCGGCGTACTGCCCGGTCAGCCCGATCATGGCCCTGACCAGGCCCGCTTCCCGTACGACGTCGTGGCCGCCGACCCGCGCCCATCCGCTGTCGGGCGTGAGCAGCGTCGCGAAGATGCGTACTGCGGTGGTCTTGCCCGCGCCGTTGGGACCCAGCAGGCCGAGCACCGTGCCGGTACGGGCGGCGAGATCCACGCCGGCCAGGGCGTGGGTCTCCTTGAAGCTCTTCGCCAGGCCTTCCGCCTGGATCGCGAATTCCATGGGGCGTCCCCTTGATGCCGCGGCCGCCGCGTGCGCCCACGTCTCCTGACTACTGTGACCCACACCACTGACATTCCGCGCGGCGAGCTTGGGCCTGAGCTTTGGGCCCGCGCGGCTCCCCGGTGGTCCCGGTGCATGTGTGGCAGTGGGCGGCACGGCTGCGGGCTCACCAGGCGATGACGACCACACCGTCGTGGCCGTTGCCACCTGTGACACCAGGGGAGCCGTTGCCGCCCGATTTGCTGCCCGCGGCGCCGGCATCGATCCCTCCGCCTCCGCCGTGGCCGCCCGCGCCGCCATCGCCGCCGGCTCCGCCGCTTCCGGTGCCGGTCGGGGGCGTGTACTGCGTGCCGTCGGGCAGGTCGACGGCGGCGATGTCCAGGGTTCCCCCGGCGCCGCCGTGGCCGCCGTACAGACCCACCCCCGGCGGCGCGGCCCCTGTCGCGCCCGCTGTCCCAACCTTGAGGGACGTGCAGTCGCTGAAGCCGTCACTGCCGTCGGTGGTGCCGACGGAGGTCTGGGGGCCGGCGGCGGTGGCGGCCGGGGCGTTGGTGTGGCCCTCGTCGCCGCCGTATCCGCCCCCGCCGCTGTGCCCGCCGCCCCCGCCTCGACCGCTCTCGACCCAGATCAGAGGGAGCGTCACCCCACTGCCGGTCGTCTGGGAGATCTCCGTCATCCCGCCCTGGTTGCCTGCCTCTGCCTGGGTTCCCGCGGTACCGGGGGAGCCGTCGCCCCCGAAGAAGTCAATGCCGCCCTTGCCACCGGAGCCCGGCCGTCCGGGGCCGCCACCGCTGCCGCCGCGCCCCACATGGATCACGAGAGGGCCACGCTGTTCGTCCCCGGGGGAGGGCCGGCCGTCAACGATGGGGACGAGGGGCGACAGCGGGCACGTGACCAAGGAGCCGGCGCCCCCGCCGGCCCCGCCCCCTCCGCCTGACCCCGGACTCCCGTTACCACCGTGCCGATTCTGTTGGCCGGGCCCCTTCGTAGCCGAGCCTTCGCCTCCGCCCCCACCACCGCCGCCCCCGCCACCCCCACCGCCGCCACCGGCATCCCACACGTAGACGGTGAACTGCTTGGCGCCGTCGGGCGGTAGCCATACCTCATCCGTGGTGAAGACCTTGTGGCCGTGCGGCTCGACGGCGGACGCCTGGGCCGGAGCGGTGACGGCTGCGGCCAGCGAAGCTATGGAGACGCCCACGGTGGCCCACCGTCTGCGTGAGGAACGTCGGTTCATGCGTCAACTCCTGCGATGGACTCCGGGCTGGTTCTGCACCCATTCCCGGGCCCGCTCGCGTTCCTCCTGCCGTTTCCGTGAAGTCGCCCGACTGGCCCATGCGGCCTTGTCGGTGTCCGGCCGGGAAACGCGAGGGCCGGAGCCCCGCTGTCGGTCAGAATGCCGGACGGGCCGAGTCGGGCGGGTACGTGGTGGTGCCTCGCAGTTTCTGCGCTTGTGTGGCCTCCGCATCGTCCTGGCGGCAGTCCCGGCATGTGGTCTCGTCCGCGACGGGCCGGAACACGCGGTCGCAGGTGCCCGCGCAGGTGCGTAGTGGCTGTGGGGCGGCGGGGGTGGGGTCCGCGAAGGGCGGGGCCTCGGGCATTTTGCGGGTGAGGCGGTTGCGGGCGAGGGCCGCGGGGGAGTGGACGCGGTCGGGCAGCCCGTCCGTCAGGGCCTCACGGAGGTCCTTCGCCGTTGCGCCGCGCAGGAGCCATTCGCCCGCCAGGGCGGCGAGGTGTTGGATGTCGCGGCCGTTGAGGCGGAGCCTTCGTTCTTTGTGGGAGACGGAGGCGAGGATCAGTCCCCCTCGCTCGATCAGCGGTTCGGGTACGTGGGAGGGCTGGGAGGGAGGGTTCTCTTTCTTCCCCTCTGTGTTTGTTGGGTAATGGCCGACGGACGGGGTGGTCGGTTCACCGACGGCCGGTTCCGGAGCGGTCGGTCGGAAGCCGTCGCGTAACGCCAGCGCTTCCTCATCCGTGAGGACCACGTTGGAGACCATCTGTGTCGTCCCCCACCGGCCGCGCTCGTTCTGGTGGCGCCACTCGTGGAAGTAGCCCTCCGCGATCAGTTGGCGCTTGGCGTTGATGAACGCGGTCTTCTTGATCCCCGCGTCCCTCGCCGTCTCCGACAGCGGCTGCTTCACGCTGTCCGGGAGCGACAACTGCCAGGTCAGCAGCCGCACGGCTGCCGCCGACAGGCGTGGGTGGCGGATGATCTCGTTCGGTACCTGGGTGAAGAAACGCTCGGGAGCGATAGCATGCCGAAGCATCTTGGGGACTCCTTCGAAGTCCTCGCGGGTGTAGGCCTCCGGCCGGTGTTGGTAGCACCGCCGGGGGCCGCTTTGTTTTCGCCACCGTAGCGCACGGATGGTGAACTCCCGTGTGGATTAGTGCCAGTTGACCCCCTTCTGGTAATGGCCTACTCGTAGAGGCGCGCTCCCCGCCGCGTCGTTGGACAGGAGGTCGTGCCCAGGCCCCCGTTGAGGTTGTCCGTCGGCTTATGGCAGGGCGTCGATCGCGGCCTGCCAGGGGTAGGCGTCCAGATTGCCGTGGCGGGGTTTGTGGGGTGCGAACCCGTGTTCGCCGAGCAGGATGGTGACTCCGGCTGCGCGCAGGGTCTCGATGCTGCGGGAGACGGCCGGGTGCGCGGCTTGGGCGTCGTTCCAGTGCGGTAGGGCGACGATGGGAAGGCCCAGACCGATGCCCTCGGTGATCAGTCCCAGGGCGAGCGTGTCACTGATCCCCGCGGCCCATTTGTTGAGGGTGTTGGAGGTGAGCGGAGCAACAAGGATGGCGTCGGGCGGGGGCAGGACGTCGGCCTGGCTCGGGAGTTTGTACGTCCAGCGGACGGGGTGGCCGGTGAGCTCGGTAAGGGCCTTGATCTCGCCCTCGGCGTCTTCGTCGGCCCACCGGTACGCGGAGGGCGTCAGGATCACGCAGACGTCCCATCCGGCCTGCTGGGCAGATCGGATGGGGATGTGGAGGCGGCGAGCGGGCGGGGCGGCGCACGCGATCAGGTACAGAATGCGATGGGTCACCGGTGCAGTCCACAGCGATCAGCCAGCGCCCGCAACCGTCCCTCCGCGTCCCGCCGGGCCGCCCCGGCAGTCGACACCGGACATCCCCGCCGGCGAAGCGTGGGCTTCCAGCCCGCTGCCGCCGACGGAACACTGAACCTTGCTCCATCAACACCAAGGAGACGATCGTCATGGGACGCAAGGACGACCAGCAGCAGGAACCGGACGACGACGACCGCGCCTGGAACCCCGACGACGATTTCGGCCGCCCCAGTGACCCCACCGACCCGTCCACCGACGACGGCGACGCACCCCAGCCGGACCTGACCAGCCTGGGCGTGACCGTACGGCCGGACGAGGAACGCCTATGGGCCGGACGCAGTGACGGGCCCTCCTGGTCCATCACCTGACGGCGTGACGGGCCGCGGCCGTCGGGCCAACCGTGGGCGGACGGTGGCGCGGCTCGCGCCGGAAAGGCCCAGGCGCGTACCCCTCGGCGGTACCGTTGGTGTGCGAAATCCGTGAACACGGCCCGGTGCGGCGCCACTTCAGCCAACGCGCCCCGCGCGAACGGCCGGGCCAGGCCATGCGACTTCCACCGAACGTGAGGACGGTCTCGTGTTCTACGCATACGGCTTCGAGACGGTCGGGGTAGTGGTGAGCGACCTCTACTTCGTCGATCCCCACCCGGAACCCGGGCAGGAAGGCGCCGAACGGGGGGTGCGGCTGGAGCTGCGGCTCTTCGAGCGCGGCAGTCTGAAGGGGTCGATCTACTCCGCGCGGCCCATCGAGGTCGACCGACCGCTGTGGCGGGTGGACCTGCTGGAATCGGCGGCCGGTCCGGCCGGAAGCTTCGACCGGACCCATCACCACCCCCGGTTCCAGGGCTGGGAGCCCGGCGCGCGGGTCTTCGACGAGAAGCTGTCCGCCGACCCCCTGGGGTGGTTGGCCGAGCGGCTCTGTGACCTCGACGGCGTGCTCGCCGAGGCGGGTGCGGCCCGCGAGGACGCCGGGGCGACGGACGCGGCCGCTCTGCGGCGTGCCGTCCCGGAGATCATGGACGGCGTCAGCCGGCTGCTGGCCGGGGTACGGGCCGGTGAACTCGGCAGGCAGCCGGCCGGTGACGAGCCGGTCACCGACGCCCGCGTCAGCTGGCTTTAGCCAGGGCGCGGTGAGCCCCGCTGAGGCGCATGCATCGGTTCGCCTCAGCGGGAGGTTCAGCCGATCAGCGGGTGCAGTTGATCGCGGCGTCGCCCGCGTAGTACCCGGGGGCGAGCCGGGAGGAGTTGGCGTAGAGCAGCACGCACTGCTCGTTGAGGAATCCGCTGATCAGCGCGTTCTGGCGGGCCCTCTTCTCGGCTTCCCGCTTCGCTTCCTTGGGGCTGTTCTCGTACGCGAAGCCCGTGAACACCCGCGTCTCCTGCACGCCGGCGTCGGCGCGCACGCCGGCGCCCGCGTGCACGCCTGCGTCGGCGTGCGCGACGGTCGGCGCGAGCACGGCGAGGCCCGCGAGAACAATGGCAGCCCCACTCCGGATGAGCATCGAGGTCATGTCGGTATCCCCCTCATGGTGGAAAGCGTGGAAAGCGTGGAAAGCGGTGTGATTCAGCGCTGGCAGAACAAGCTGGCGACCGCGGCGTACACGCCACCGCCGACCGATCTGACGTCGGTGGCGCGGACGTGGCACTGGTTCGCCTGCCAACCGGCCGACTGGGCGAACGTGTGGGCCATCCGGACCGCGCCGTCCACCGCCTGGGACGGCGAGGTGCCGGACCCGCTGCCGGTGAACGTCCTCACCTCAGGCGCGACGAGCTCCTGGTTCAGGCCACCTGCCGGGACGGCTTCGGCTCCGGCCGGAGCCGCCTGGGCGGCGGTGACACCTCCGATGAGACACGCCGAGGCGGCAAGGGCCACGGCGGTGGAACGCAGACGTAACGCGGACGAGCGGCCCACAGGGACTCCTCGAAAGTCGCTTCGTTGGTCACCAAACGGTCAGCGCACATGACAGGGGCCCATGTCGAACCCCCGTACGGCTCACATCCCACCGGAGTCCGAACCATCCCACTATGGAAGAACCGGCCATTCCTGCCTCATAAGACGAGCCAGTGCCCGAAATCGGGTGGACGTTTCCGCCACCGCTCGCGTCTCCTGGGGCCCATGACCGAAATGCGTACCGCGCGCCTCACGCTCCGCCCCTGGCAGGACGCCGACCTCGCCCCGTGGGCGGCCATGAACGCCGATCCCGAGGTCCGCGAACACCTGGGCGGGCCCCTCACTCGGGAGCGGTCCGATGCCGCGGTGGCGGCCTTCCAGGCCGAGTTCGCGGAACGGGGCTACGGGTGGTGGGCCGTCGAGGTGACCGCCACCGGTGAGTTCATCGGCTTCGCCGGCCTCGACGACGTGGAGGACGGCACGCCGTTCACCGGAGTGGAGATCGGCTGGCGGCTCGCCCGCCCGGCCTGGGGGCACGGGTACGCCACCGAGGCCGCCCGGGCCGTCCTGGCGTTCGGCTTCGAGACGCTCGGGCTCGCCGAGATCCTCGCGGTGACGACCGCCACCAACGTCCGCTCCCAGGCGGTGATGGACCGGATCGGCATGACCCGGGAACCCGCCTACGACTTCGACGACCTCGACTTCCCCGAAGGGCCGCTGCGCCCGAACGTCGTGTACCGGCTCAGGAAGCCCTGACGGCCTTCTCCAGCAGCGCCGTCGCCTCGTCGACCGCCTTCGTCAGAGCTTCCGGCTGGGGCGCCAGGCCGCCGAGCACACGGTCGAGGCCCCGGAGCCCCGCCCGCTCCAACAGCCGCTTCTCATTGGTGACCCACTCGCCCTTCGCCGCCAGCACCGCGTGTGCCGCCTGGCAGGCGGCCGTGGCGATCGCCCCGGCGGTGTCGACGAGGTGTCCGCGTTCGGCGTGGGCGGAACGGGCGTAGGCGAGGGTGAGCCGGGCGTCGCCCCACCAGCGCTCCGGGGCCTGCCGCGTCAGGGCCTCGGGGTACTCGGGACGCGGCAGCACCCCGTGGAGCACCCGGTTGACGGCCAGCTCCGCGAGGACGATGTAGGTCGGGATGCCCGCCAGGTGGCACAGCAACCGCTCGACGCGGAAGCGGCCCTCCCGGGCCTCGGCGAGGTGGTGTTCGACGTCGTCCAGGTCCCGGTAGTGCACGTCGATGCGCCGGCCGTCGACCTGCAGCCAGGCACCGCCGTTGAACACCCCGCCGCCCCACCCACCGATCTCCGAGACCTCGCCCGGCCAGCCGAGTGCGCGCACGTCCTCGGGATCGAACGCGCCCCGGTAGTAGACGGCGAAGTCCCAATCGCTGTCGGGCCCGTGCGTTCCCGTGGCCCGCGAGCCCCCCAGGGCGACCGCGTGCACACCCGGCAACGCCGCGAGTCGCTTCGTGACGTGGGCGAGGAAGGATTCGTCATCGTGTGCCTGCATGGACCGGAGACTAGGCGGGGTGGCCGCCCGGGTGCAGATCTTTTCGGCCGGCGAACGCCGACGGATCCCCGTAGCCCGTCGCCGCCGTCCAGCTCAGCGGCTCGATGTGGGCGTTGAACGGCGCCCCCTCCCGCGTCATCTGCGGGCGCGGATGGTTCAGGTGCAGCAGCGGGTCCTCGAAGCGGACGACCCCGGCGGCGGCCGTGAGACGGGCGATGACGTCGTCGTCCTCGCCGCCCCAGCCCTCGTAGCGCTCGTCGAAGCCGCCGACGCGGTGGAAGACCTCGGTGCGGACCCAGACGCAGCCGCCCGGCGGCTCCCGCAGGAGCAGGCCGCGCAGTGTGCTCTCCGGTACGTCGGGCAGGCCGGCGACCGTACGGGCGTGGATGGCCCGCAGGCTGGACGGCTCGTCCAGGGACAGCGACCAGCGGAACGGCAGGTGCGTGCCGTGCGCGCCGGTGGCGATCCGGTCGACGTTGCGGCGGACGAAGGACCGGTCCACGAGGATGTCGGCGTCCAGGACGCACAGGTACGGGACGGAGTCCGGGACGGTGCGGGCGCCGACGTTCACCGCCCAGGACTTGTTGAACAGCCCCGGATTCTCCGCGAAGACGTACGCGTCCACGAGCGGTTCCAGCAGTGCGCGCGAGCGCGGGCGGTCGTCCGTCTCGACCACCGTGACGTGATGCGCGGGGCCCGGGCCCTGGTCGGCGAGGGCGCGCAGACAGGCGAGGAGGTTACGGGTGCGCAGGCCGTCGGCGTCGCGGTCCCGGAAGGGGATGACGATGTGGGCCACGGCGGGGCCGGAGACCGTGCCCGTCCCCACCGCCGGTGCCTCGTCCGGGGCCACGCCGTCACCCTCCCCCAGGTGGTAGTCGATCCAGATGTGCCGGTCCGCCTCCTCGACCGCCGCCGCGAGCCGGGCCCGCTCCTCCCCGCCCGCCGCCAGCGACCGCGCGAGGCGCCGCCGCAGTTCGAGCTGCGGCGCGAGCGCGGTCGGATCGGCGACCAGGTCCTTGTACGGCCGCGCCGCGTCCGGCCGGTCCGCCAGGAAACCGGCGAGCAGCGCGTCGACCGCCCGGTAGTGCGGCTCGCTCAGCTCCCAGTAGTCGGCGGCGATCCCCGGGACCGCCGGGTCGTGGGCCAGCACGGCGTACGCCGTCAGTCGCTCGGCAAGGGTCCTGCTCGGCACGTACGAACTCCTTCGACGAAGACGAAATACGAAGACGAAAGGGGTTTGAATTCAGGCGTGTTCAGAAGGGCAACGGCGTCGGTCCCATTCAAGCCTCACGCCCCGTCGTCCCCCGACCACGCCCGCAGCCAGCGCGGATCCGGCGTGTCGCCACACCGCACGAACCGGGCGTCCACCGACAGCCGCATCGCGTCCGTCGTCGTGTCCAGGGAGGCGTGGATGATGTGCGGCAGGTGGACCATGACGTCCCCCGCCGCGTAGTCCGCCCACATCCAACGGCGGCCCAGCGCACGGGCCGTCGTGGTCAGGTCGTGGCTGATCGGCCGACGGTCGCCGGGGCGGTCGCCCGTCGCCCGCAGCGGTGCGTACGCGGCGGGCGGCAGCGTGTGGGAGCCCTCCAGGTAGACCAGGCCGCCGGTGGCGGGCGGGCAGTCGCCCACCGGTATCCACATGGTCAGCACCCGGTCCGAGCCCCGGTCCATGTAGTCGCGGTCGACGTGGGCGCGGGAGGCGAGGCGCGAGCCCCGGTGGAAGTGGCGCAGGATCCGGCGGGGGAGCATCTGTACCGGACCGCCCAGCAGGGTCTCCGCGAGGGCGGACAGCGCCGGGTCGGCCAGGAAGCGGTGAAACGTTTCCGTGCGGACGAACGCGTGCGCCGGATGACCGGGGACACCGTGCGCGGGCAGCCCCGGCGGCACCCGGCCGGAGAAGACTCCCTCGCGGTGGGTCGTCCCGGGGGCGAGCAGCACCGGATCGCAGGACGCGAAGTACGCCTCGCGCAACCGCAGTACGTCCTCCCGCGCCAGCACCCCGCGCAGATACAGACAACCGTCCGCACGCAGCCGGGCCCGTAACGAGGACGGCCGGGACCGCAGCTCCGTACTGTCCCGCAGCGGTGTGAACAGCTCCTCGTCGAAGGAGAGCGGAAGGCCGTTCGAAGACAGCGTCGTCATGGTGTTTCTCCCCCGTTCAGTAGACGCCTTCGACGGCGCCCTCCCCGTCCCCTCCGCCCGCCCCCGACGCCCAGGGGCGGACGGCCGCGACGCCGTCCCACGGGAACCACGGGTGGGGGCCGGTCCTGACCGCGCTGTCCCGCTCCAGCAGGTTCGGCAGGAACAGGTCCTCCAGCAGCGTCGTCACCCGCACCCGGCCCCGCCCGCCGACGGCCACCTCCCGCCACGGGTCGTCGGGGTCGACGACCGTCATCACGGCGAACGGCGGCGGAAGGTGGTACGAGTGGCTCCCCGGCTCCGGCCCGTCCGCCTGGAGGGCGTGCCCGACCAGCGTGTTGCCGTAGGTGTCGATCCACTGCACGCCCCGCAGCTGCTCCTTCCGCAGGAACCGCGCCTCGGCCGCCGTGCAGGACGTACCGCCCGTGCACACCGCCCGCAGCCCGTACGCGTCGATCGGCTTCGGCAGCCGCATGGCGAGGGCCAGCAGCAGTTGCGCGGTGGTGAAGAGCAGGGTGGGCCGCTCGGCGGTCAGCAGCGCCTCCGTCTGCGCCACGAGGTGATCGGTGTACGCGTCGGCCTCGCCGTGCGCCCTGATCTCCGCCTTCACCCACCGGGGGTCGAAGTCGACGGCGAAGACGGCCCCGCGCCAGCTGTCGGCGAGCCCCTCCACGAAGTGCCCGTACGCGTGCGGCCCGGAGGGCGTCATCGCGAGGACGTCACCGCCCGCCACGCCCCGGGCCTCCAGCATCGCGCGGTAGACCACCACGTCGTACGCGAGCCGGGAGACGTTGACGACCCGGCACGGCGGCCCGGTGGTGCCACCGGTCTCGAAGACGCGGAACGGGCGGTCCCGGTACCCGCGCGGCAGCAGCTCCCGGGCGCTCGCGGCCCGTAGCTCCGCCTTGTCGAACAGACCGAAGAGCGCGAGAGCCGCGAACCCGTCGACGTCGGTGAGCGGGTCGAAGCCCAGGCCGGAGCGGCGGGAGACCCAGAACGGCGAGCCGGTCGCGGGGGAGAAGTGCCAGCGCATCATCCGCCGCGTCCACGCGTCGAGCCCGATCCGCAGCTCGGGCACGCGCTCGCACATCGTCGCGAAGAGGTCGGTGGTCATGCCGGTCCCTCCGGGGGCCTGTGGACGAACAGCGAGCCGGCGGCGATGGCCTCGGCCCCGGCGGGCGACGCGGGCACCACGGCCGCGAACGGGAAGGGCACCTCGTGTCCCACCAGCGGGTGGCCGGGGTCGTCGGACGCCAGCAGCGCGAGGGCGGGCAGGGCGTACACGTCCGAGCCGGCGGCGCCGGTCCGGGCCGTCGGCGGGCGCCGGGTCAGCAGCCGGTCGCCCGGGCGCAGCCGCTCCCGCACGCCCCGGGCCGCCCGCTCGGCCTCGCCGGGCGGGCGGCAGGCGGTCAGCGGCCAGGGGGCGGCGGGACCGGTGGGGAGGGCGTCGAGCGCCTCGGCCAGGGCGACGGCCAGGGTGTCCGCCCCCGGCCCCGGACACACGACCGTCCGGACATTGCCGCAGAACCGGCCCCCGTCACCCGCGACCAGCGGCAGCAGCCACGCCACGGCCTCGGGGACGGACGTCCCCGGCGGTACGAGCGCGCAGCCGCGCCCCGGGCCGTGGACGGTCAGTCGCGGCGCGCCGCGCACGGAAGCCGCCAGATCGGCGCCCCCGTAGACGATCTGACGATCCGTGAGCCGGACGAGACCGCGCAGCGTCCGCCGCTCGGTGGGGTAGAGGCCGAGCCGCCACGCGGGCCAGCCGACCGCCAGCAGAGCCGCCACGAGACGGGCGGCGGAAAAGGGTTCGCGGCGACTGGGGCGCACCCAGACCGCCGCGCTACGGGCCGCCTCGGACAGCACGGACTCCAGGCAGGAGAAGGTGTTGCCCGGCAGCGACACCAGGGACAGCGCGTCGTCCGGCACCCCGGCGTCGGGCACCGCCTCGCGCAGCAGCCCGCACCAGCGGTCCACGAGCGCGGCCGGGACACCCGCCGTCGCCCACATCGCCGCGCGGAACTCCGCCGGGCCCTGGACCAGGGAACCGCCGATGGTCACCGTGCCGTCCGTGAACAGGTCCAGCGCGCGGGCCAGCAGTCGCCGCCGGTCGGCGGGGCGGAACTCCGCTTCGTGCGCGAGGGCCTCCGCCTCCCACCAGCGCCGGTCGGCCGCCGCCACGACCTCGGGCACCAGCGCCAGTTCGGCGGGCGGGCCGGGCAGCCGGAGCGTGTCCGCCGAGGTGTGCCAGCCCGCCCGGCGGAAGGCGGGCAGCACTGCCGTGCGCGCGTTCACGACAGCTCGCTCCGCAGCGCGGCCGCCACCCTGATCTGCTCGGCCTCCGTCAGCGTGGGGTAGAGCGGCAGCGCGACGTGCCGCTCGGCGAACCAGCGGGCCCGCGGGAAGGCCGCCCCGTGACCCCGCTCGCGGAAGAACGGCTGGTCGCAGAGCAACGTGTCGTAGACCTCGCCCGCCAGGGCCACGCCGTGCCGCTCCCGCAGCCCGGCCTTGAGCCGCTCCCGGTCCACGGGATCGTCCAGATAGGCGAGGTATTTGTAGAAGTTGCTCTCCGACGCCTTGGGCGGGACGTACGGGCGCAAACCCGGGACGCCGACGAGGAGTTCGTCGTAGCGGGCGGCCAGGGCCCGGCGGGCGGCGAGGGCCGGGGCGAAGCGCTCCAGGTCGACCGTGCCGACCGCCGCGTGCAGTTCGCTCAGCCGCCAGTTGCCGCCGGGCCGGTCGTGCAGGGTGGAGCCCCGGGCGCTCTTGCCGTGGTCGCGCCAGCGCCGCGCGCTCTCCAGGTCCTCGGGCCCGGCGCCCGTCAGCAGACCGCCCTCGGCGCTGGTGGCCACCTTCGTCGGGAAGAAGGAGAACGCGCCGAAGCGCCCGAAGGCCCCGGCCGCCCGCCCGTGCAGCGTGCTGCCGAAGGCGTGCGCGGCGTCCTCCAGCACGGGGACGCCGCGCGCACGGCACTCCTCCAGGAGCGGTTCGAGGGCGGGCGAGACGACACCGCCGATGTGGACCGGCACGACGGCGGCGACCGGACCGGCCGCCGCGAGCGCCGCCCGCAGGGCGTCGGGGTCCATGCCGAGCCCGTCGAGTTCCACATCCACGAAGCCCACCCGCGCCCCGGCCCGGACGGCAGCGGCGGCGGTGGCGAAGAAGGTGTTGACCGGGACGAGGACGGTACGGCCGGCGACGTCCAGGATGCGCAGCGCGATCTCCAGGGCGGCGGTGCCCGAGGAGAGGGCGACGGTGTCCCGGCCGTCGGTCCAGGTGCGGGCCAGCGCCTCGAACCGCGTCACCTGCGGGCCCTGCGTGAGCACCCCGGAGGCCAGGGCGTCGTCCACCCGGTCCGCGATCGTCCGCCGCTCGTCCGCCGTGAAGCGGACGCGCTGCGCGGGCACCGGCGTGGCGGGGGTGACGGGCGCGGCGAGGGCGCGGGCGAAGAACGCGGCCGCGCTCTCCCGGTCGGTGCCGTGGCCCATGTCGAGCTCCAGCACGTCCAGCAGATCCGCCGCACCGGCGGCGGTGTACGCGCGACGGACCGTTCGGGCGGCCTCGCGGGCGTCGGCGGGGTCGAGGTAGGGGTCGCGCAGCCCGAACTGCAACTGGAGCGGGGCGGGAGCCAGGGCGCCGAGCAGTTCGGGCAGGTCGGCGTACTCCAGGATGCCCGGCAGCACCGCCCCCTCGAAGCCGGTCAGCAGCCGGGCGAAGAGCGCGGGGTAGCTGCCGAGGTGACCGGCCACGCAGACGGGCGTCGGCCCGCCCGTCAGGAGGGCCGTGTGCAGGGCCACGGCTCCGCCGAGGCTGTGCCCGAAGATCCCGGTGCGCCCGGGCGCGGCCCGGGGGTGGGCGCGCAGCCGGTCGAGGGCGGCGAGGGCGTCGCCGAGCAGGGCGCCCAGCAGCGAATGGCCGCGCAGCGCGAAGGCGTGCGCCAGGACCGTTCCCTCGTCCCGTCCGGCGAGCCGGTCCGGGTCGAGGCCGCCGCCGATGCCGTGGTCGACGGCGAGGGTGAGGAAGCCGGAGCGCGCCAGGTGCTCGGCGACGTTGCGGTCCGGGTGGTCGGGCGGTTCCTCGCCGGTCAGTTGGCCCAGCCGGGCGTTCTTGCCGCCGACGACGAGCACGGCGGGCAGCGGCCCGCTCCCGGCGGGGGCCAGCGCGGTGGCCCGGAACCGGCCCCGGGCCGGGCTGTCGAACAGCAGCCTCTCCCGGACCAGCCCGTCCACCGCCTCCGGCGGACCCTCGCTCGTCGCCGCGACCGGTCCGCGCTCGGCGCGCGCCAGCCGGTCCACGACGTCCCGTACGCGCCGGGACCACGCGGTGAACCCGTCGACCCCGGCCGCCTTGCCGGGGGCGGGCCCCAGTGCCCGCTCCACGGAGAGAAGTTGACGTAATCGATGGATCTGCATGGAGCCCTTCGCGGTGGAGGAGGTACGTCGTCGGCGGTAGGGCGCGCTCTGCCCGAATGCGCGGGACCGATGACGCAGGGCCGTGAGCGAGGCGTGCCCCGCCCGGCGTCAGACGAAGTCGGCGTGCAGGGTGCTGGGCACCTCGACCGCGTACGAGGCGAGCGCGTCGTCCAGCCGGATCCGGCCGCGCCGCAGCAGTTCGAGCAGCTCGTTCTGCGGGCGGTAGAAGCAGGACTTGCACAGGTCCGTCCGGAGCGGGTTGGAGGCCTCCCACTCGGCCCGCGGGCCGCCCTCCAGCACCTCGGCGTAGCCGTCGTCGATCACATTGCCGATGCGGTAGCGGCTGTTGAGATGGACCTGGGGGCACGGGTAGAGATGACCGTCGGCGCCGACGGCGGTCACGAAGCGGCTGTAGTGACAGCGGTCGAAGTCGCCCTCGACGGCCTCGACCTGGTCCATCGGCCCCCGGTCGAGCTTCGGGACCGACACCTCGAAGCCGTCGTCCGCCAGCGCCGCCGCCTCGGTCAGCGCCCCGGCGACCTCGGCCATGACCGCCTCGATCGTCTCGTGCCCGAGCGCGCTGTAGAACTCCGGCTCGAAGCGTACGTAGTGCGCCCCGGCCTCCCGGGCCACGCGGGCGGCGGCCAGGATCTCCCGGTGGTTCCGCTCGGTGATCACGTAGTTGAAGCCGATCCGGAAGTCCGGATCGATGGCCGATTCCCGCAGCCGGCTCACGTTCCGCAGGAAGGACGTGAAGGTGTGCTCACGGTCGCGGGTGATCTCGTCGAAGGTGGCCTCGGTGCCCGCGTTGAGCCCGATCCGCACCCAGGTGTGCGTGGAGGCCACGCACTCCGCCAGCGCCGGCCTGCCGAGCCGGGAGCCATTGGTGATCAGACCGATGCGCAGCCCCGCCTCGTGCCCGGCGTCGCAGATGGCGGAATAGCCCGGGTGGATGGTGCACTCACCGCTGCCGCAGAACGTCACCGCGCGGCCGTCGTTGGCGGCGAACTGGCGCATGAGGGAGACGGCGTTCTCCGTCGGGATGGAGTCCTTGAAGGAGAAAAGGTCGTAGAACTGCTCTTCGTTGGGGGAGTGGAAGTTGCAGAAGTTGCAGCGCATATTGCACGCGCCCATGATGCCGATGCGCATATGGACGGGCCGGATCTCCTCACCCTCCACGAATCGGCGCAGCAGGTCGCCGTGGGCGAGGACTTTCTGTGGGGAGTGCGCCCGGTCGAGATTGACCACGGGCAGTCCGGGGCGGTTGTTGGTGGGGGCGGCCGCGTCATAACTCCGCACGCCTGCGGTGTCGTTCATGGTGTTCCTCTCGCAGCTCTCGCAAGGCCAGAGGTTCGGCGTGGCGACACTATGAGCCCGCGTCGGGGGCGTCAATAGGTCTAGACCCGGACGGAAAAACGCGAATGCCCCCTCGTGGGGGAGGGGGCAGTTCGGTCTTTGCGATGAGGCGCAAGGGCGCCGGGTGGGTCAGTCCGTCGGCCGCTGAAGCCGCGCGACGCTGTGTTTTCCCGGGGGGTAACCCCCGGACCCCCAGCCCCGCGCGGTCCCGGTCCCCCTACTCCGTCGGCCGCTGAAGCCGCGCCACGAACTTGTACCGGTCCCCCCGGTACACCGACCTGACCCATTCCACCGGCGCGCCCTGGGCGTCCAGCGAGTGCCGGGAGAGCATCAGCATCGGCAGGCCCACGTCCGTGCCGAGCAGGCCCGCTTCGCGTGGCGTGGCCAGGGAGGTCTCGATGGTCTCCTCCGCCTCGGCGAGGCGGACGTCGTAGACCTCGGCCAGGGCCGTGTAGAGGGAGGTGTACTTCACCAGGCTCCGGCGCAGCGCCGGAAAGCGCTTCGCCGACAAATGGGTCGTCTCGATCGCCATCGGCTCACCGCTGGCCAGCCGCAGCCGCTCGATGCGCAGGACGCGGCCGCCCGCCGCGATGTCGAGCAGGGCGGCGAGCCGGTCGTCGGCGGTGACGTAGCCGACGTCGAGGAGCTGCGAGGTGGGCTCCAGGCCCTGGGCCCGCATGTCCTCCGTGTAGGAGGTCAGTTGCAACGCCTGGGAGACCTTGGGCTTCGCGACGAACGTTCCCTTGCCCTGGATGCGCTCCAGCCGGCCCTCGACGACCAGCTCCTGGAGCGCCTGGCGCACCGTCGTCCGAGAGGTGTCAAACTCCGCCGCCAGCGTCCGCTCCGGCGGCACCGGGGTGCCGGGAGGCATGGTTTCAGTCATTTCCAGCAAATGCCGTTTAAGGCGGTAGTACTTGGGAACGCGCGCCGTCCGCCCGCTCCCCGCGGCGTTGCCGCTCTCCGCCGTACCGCCCTCGGTCACCATGGTGCGCCTTCCCGACTCCGATCCTGCTGCCGTCACCGGCTCCTCCGTAAATCGCGGTCACATCGTGGCACGGGCAGAGCCCGAGGAGCCCGGAGACGCCCAGGTCGACCTCGAGGTGTCGGTCCGGTAACGGAGCCGACAGCGACTCTTATACACCCTTGACACCCCAAAAGGTCTAGGCCAAGCTGCGGGCACTGGTCTAAACCATTAAAGACCACATTCGGTCCTTGAGGAGAGTGCTGTGAAGCGTGGGCTCATAGCGGCGACGGGTGTCGCGGCCATGTTGGTGAGTGTTGCGGCCTGTGGGTCCAGCGACGGTGACAAGGAGTCGGGTGCCGGCGGTTCCCAGGGCAAGAGCCTGACCGTCTGGTTCATGGATGGCTCGAATCCGCCTGCGTGGACGAAGTCGGTACAGGCCGAGTTCGAACAGAAGACCGGGGCCAAGCTCGACGTCAAGATCCAGAAGTGGGACGGCATCCAGCAGAAGCTGACCACGGCCCTCTCCGAGTCCAGCCCGCCGGACGTCGTCGAGATCGGCAACACCCAGACCCCCTCCTACGCCCAGACCGGTGGTCTGCAGGACCTCGCCGACCTCAAGAAGGAGATCGGCGCGGACTGGACCGAGTCCCTCAACAAGCCGTCCGTCTTCGAGGGCAAGCAGTACGCGGCACCCTGGTACGCCGCCAACCGTGTCGTGATCTACAACAAGAAGATCTGGGCCGACGCGGGCATCAAGGACGTCCCGAAGACGCGCGCCGACTTCTTCAAGGCCCTGGAGGCCATCGAGAAGAAGGGCGACGCCGAGCCGCTCTACCTTCCCGGCCAGAACTGGTACTTCTTCGACGGCCTCACCATCGGCACCGGCGCGGACCTGGTGAAGAAGGACGGCAAGAAGTACGTCTCCAACCTCGGTGACCCCAAGGTCACCAAGGCAATGGAGATCTACAAGCAGTACCAGGCCTTCAGCAAGGCCCCCAAGGACAAGGACGAGGCCACCCCGCAGCAGGCCGACATCTTCGCCAAGGGCAAGACCGGCGCTTTCATCGGAATGGGCTGGGAGGCGCAGACCGCGATCAAGGCGAATCCGGCCATCGAGAAGGAGATCGGCTACTTCACCATCCCCGGTGAGAAGGCCGACAAGCCCGAGGGCGTCTTCCTCGGCGGCTCCAACCTCGCGATCTCCACGGGCAGCAAGAAGCAGGAACTCGCCAAGGAATTCCTCAAGATCGCGCTGTCCGACAAGAACGAGGCCGCGCTGGCCAAGGAGGTCGGCTCGATCCCGAACAAGGAATCCCTGCTCCCGAACGTGAAGGGCAACGCGGCCGCCGAGGCCGCCGCCCCCGCGGCCAAGGGCGGTGGCACCACCCCGCTGATCCCCGAGTGGGCCCAGGTGGAGAACGCGCCGAACCCGATCAAGGCCTATATGACGGCCGTCCTGAACGGAAAGTCGCCGGAGGACGCCGCCAAGCAGGTCGAGGCCGACATGAACAAGCGCCTCAGCCAGAAGCAGTGACCCGCGGCAGTGACCCGCGGCAGTGACCCGCGGCAGTGACCCGCGGCAGTGACCCGCGGCAGTGACCCGCGGCAGTGACCCGCGGCAGCGACCTGACGCAGTGACCTGATCGGTCCGTGACGGGGGCCGGCCGACGCCGGGCCCCCGTCCCACCGCGCACCACCGCACCTACGTAACACCGTTTTGACAGGGGAGAAGGCGGACGACGATGTCAGCGCAGCTCAAAGAGGCGGCGGCCGAGCCCGCGCCCCGGATCAGCAAGGGCGGTGCCCCGCCGCCCCGCCGCAGCCAGGAGCGGGCCGCGAAGAGCGTGCCGTACCTCCTGATCCTCCCCGCCGCCGCCGTGACGCTGCTGCTGCTCGGGTGGACGCTGGTGAAGAACGGCATGCTGTCGTTCCAGAACCTCAACCCGCGCCAGCTCATCCAGCACGTCACCGAGTGGAACGGCGTCGAGAACTACCAGGAGGCGCTCGGCAGCGCCGACTTCTGGCGCGTCACCGGCCGCTCGGTCGTCTTCACCGGCGCCAACGTCGTCCTGATCATGACGCTGGGCTGTCTGATCGGGCTGCTGCTCGCCCGGCTGGGCACCAAGCTGCGCCTGCTGCTCTTGCTCGGGCTCGTCCTCGCCTGGGCGATGCCCGTCGTCGCCGCCACCACCGTCTTCCAGTGGCTCTTCGACCAGCGCTTCGGTGTCGTCAACCACGTCCTGGACGCACTGGGCTGGCACGCCATGGCCGACTTCAACTGGACCAGCGGCCAGTTCTCCACCTTCTTCGTCATCACCGTGCTGATCGTCTGGCAGTCCATACCCTTCGTGGCGATCAACCTCTACGCGGCGACGACCACGATCCCCAAGGAGCTGTACGAGGCGGCCTCGCTCGACGGCGCCGGCCCCTGGAAGCAGTTCACCTCGGTGACCTTCCCCTTCCTCAAGCCGTTCTTCCTCGCGACGACCTTCCTCGAGGTCATCTGGGTCTTCAAGGCGTTCACCCAGGTCTTCGCGATCAGCGAGGGCGGCCCCGACCGGCTCACCGAGACGCTGCCCGTCTACGCCTTCGTCGAGGGCATGGGCAACCAGCACTTCGGGATGGGTGCCGCGATCTCCATCCTCACCATCGTGATCCTGCTGGCCCTCACCGCGTACTACCTGCGCCTGGTTCTGAAGCAAGAGGAGGACGAGCTGTGAGGCGTTCGCTGCTCGGTCGCGTCTGGCCGGGGGCGACGGCGGTCGTCCTCTTCATCGGCTTCGCGTTCCCCGTCTACTGGATGTTCGCGACGGCCTTCAAGGCCAACAAGGACATCGTCGCCGACACCCCGGTCTGGTTCCCGACCAGCCCCACCTTCGAACACTTCGAGACGGCCGTGAACGCCGACGGCTTCTGGACCTTCGTCGGCAACTCCTTCGCCGTCACCCTGATCGCGGTCGGGCTGTCCCTGGTGATCGCGCTGCTCGCGTCGTTCGCCGTCGCCCGCATGCGCTTCAAGGGCCGCAAGAGCTTCATCCTGGTGATGATGACGGCCCAGATGGCCCCCTGGGAGGTCATGGTCATCGCGTACTACATGATCGTGCGCGACGCGGAGATGCTGAACAGCCTCGTGCCGCTCACCGCCATCTACACGGTCATGGTGCTGCCCTTCACCGTCCTGACGCTGCGCGGTTACGTCGCCGCCGTGCCCAAGGAGCTGGAGGAGTCCGCGATGGTCGACGGGTGCACCCGCGCCCAGGCCTTCGTGCGCGTCATCTTCCCGCTGCTGGCACCGGGTCTGATGGCCACCTCGCTGTTCGGCTTCATCACCGTCTGGAACGAGTTCCCGATGGTCCTGATCCTCAACAAGGACGCCGCGGCCCAGACGCTGCCCGTCTGGCTCACCGGCTTCCGCACCACCTTCGGCGACGACTGGGGCGCCACGATGGCCGCCTCCTCCCTCTTCGCCGTCCCGATCCTGATCCTCTTCGTCATCCTCCAGCGCAAGGCGGTCGGCGGCCTCACGTCCGGCGCAGTGAAGGGCTAGCACTACTTCCATGGACACGCTCACCCGTGACGCCCTCACGGTCCTGCAGCCCGGCTTCACGGGCACCACGGCCCCCGACTGGCTGCTGCGCCGGCTCGGCGAAGGGCTCGCCTCCGTCGGCCTCTTCGGCCGCAACATCGCCACGCCCGAGCAGCTCGCCGCGCTCACCGCGCAGCTGCGCGCCGAGCGCGCGGACGTGCTCGTCGCCATCGACGAGGAGGGCGGCGACGTCACCCGCCTGGAGGTCCGCACCGGTTCCTCCTTCCCCGGCAACCTCGCGCTCGGCGCCGTCGACGACACCGCGCTGACCCGGGCCGTCGCCCACGAACTGGGCCGCCGTCTCGCCGCCTGCGGCGTCAACCTCAACTGGGCGCCGTCCGCGGACGTCAACTCCGACCCGGACAACCCGGTCATCGGCGTACGGTCCTTCGGCGCCGAGCCCGACCTGGTCGCCCGGCACACCGCCGCCTACATCGAGGGCATGCAGGCCGCCGGGGTCGCCGCCTGCGCCAAGCACTTCCCCGGCCACGGCGACACCGCCGTCGACTCGCACCACGACATGCCCCGCATAGACGCGGACCTCACCACGCTGTACGCCCGAGAGCTGGTGCCCTTCCGGGCGGCCGTCGCCGCCGGGACCAAGGCCGTGATGAGCGCGCACATCCTGCTGCCCGCGCTCGACGCCGCGCTGCCGGCCACCCTCAGCCCGGCCGCCCTGCACGGCCTGCTGCGCGGACCGGTCACCGAGGGCGGCCTCGGCTTCGACGGGCTCATCGTCACCGACGGCATGGAGATGCGGGCCATCTCCGGTACGTACGGCATCGACCGCGGCAGCGTCATGGCCATCGCCGCGGGCGCCGACGCGATCTGCGTCGGCGGCGGGCTGGCCGACGAGGACACCGTGCTGCGGCTGCGCGACGCGCTCGTAGCAGCCGTCCGCTCCGGTGAGCTGCCCGAGGAGCGGCTCGCCGACGCGGCCGCGCGGGTGCGCGCCCTGGCGCGCTGGACCTCGGGGGCGGGTGCGGAGCAGGAGGGGACCGGATCCGCCCCCGAGGTGGGGTTGACGGCGGCGCGACGCGCTCTGCGCGTGACCGTGGCCGAGGGGTATGTCCCACTCACCGGGTCGGCTTACGTCGCGGCGTTCACGCCGCTGGCGAACATCGCCGTCGGCGACGAGACCCCCTGGGGTGTCGGCGCCGAGCTGGCCCGGCTGCTGCCGGGCACGGAGACGGGTACGTACGGGCGGGACGCCGCCGGTATCGAGGAGGTGCTGCGGGCCGCAGGGGGTCGCAGGATCGTCGCCGTGGTGCGCGACGCGCACCGGCACCCGTGGATGGCCGAGGCACTGGACGCGCTCGTGGCGGCCCGGCCCGACACGGTGGTGGTCGAGATGGGCCTGAACCAGGCGCCCCCGGTGGGCGCTCTGCACATCGCGACGCACGGTGCGGCGCGGGTGTGCGGCTTGGCTGCCGCGGAGGTCATCGCGGGGGCGTAGGGCTTTCCCCTGCCCGCCCCTTCCCGCAACTGCGGGCGAGCCCCCAGGCCCCCTTCGTCCTCAATCGCCGGACGGGCTGGCAAATTCAGCCCGTCCGGCGATTGAGGACCGGGGTCCGGGGCGGAGCCCCGGTTACAGCCCCTGCCAGGCCGGCTTGTTCGCGTACGTGTGGCGGAAGTAGTCCGCCAGCTTCAGCTTGGACGCCGCGGCCTCGTCGACGACGACGGTCGCGTGCGGGTGCAGCTGCAGCGCCGAGGCGGGCACCAGCGCGGAGACCGGTCCCTCGACCGTCTGCGCCACGGCGTCGGCCTTGCCCTCGCCCGTGGCGAGCAGCACCAGGTGGCGGGCCTCCAGGATGGTGCCGATGCCCTGGGTGATGACGTGGTGCGGCACCTGCTCGATGTCGCCGTCGAAGAACCGCGCGTTGTCGACGCGGGTCTGCTCGGTCAGCGTCTTGATCCGGGTGCGGGAGGCCAGTGAGGAGCACGGCTCGTTGAAGCCGATGTGCCCGTCGGTGCCGATGCCGAGCAGCTGGAGGTCCACGCCGCCGGCCTCCGGGAGCGCGCGGTCGTACGCCTCGCAGGCCGCCTGGACGTCCTCGGCGGTGCCGTCGGGACCCATGAACGACGCCTCGGTCAGCCCGAGCGGCTCGACGACCTGGCGCAGCACGACCGACCGGTAGGACTCGGGGTGGTCGGCGGGCAGCCCGACGTACTCGTCGAGCTGGCAGATGCGGGCACGCGAGGCGTCGACGGCCCCGGAACGGACCTTGGCGGCCAGCGCCTCGTAGATGGGCAGCGGGGTCGAGCCGGTGGCCACGCCGAGCAGAGCGTCGGGCTTGCGGCTCAGCAGGGAGGCCATGGCCTCCGCGATGAGTTCGCCGCCTGCCTTGGCGTCCTGGACGATGACAACTTCCACGCTGGGCCTGCCGATCTGGAGAATGGGCTGGTGGTATAGACCAATCTAGCAGAGCGGGAGGGACGGGCAAGGTGGGTGCGCGCCGGGCCCGCCGGGGATCAGGCGGTGGCGGTGGCCGCGGCCTTGCGCCGGGCGCCGAGGGCGAGGAGTCCGCCGGTCAGGAAGGAGGCGGCGGCCAGGGCCGCGGAGAGGTGGAGGCCGTCGGTGAGGTGCTCGGAGGTGGCGCCGAGGGTGCCGAAGAGGGCGACGCCGACGGCGCTGCCCACCTGGCGGGAGACGTTGAAGACCGCCGAGGCCACGCCCGCACCGTCCGCCGGGGCCGATTCGATGATCGCGGCCATGGAGGCCAGGGCCGTCATGGTCTGGCCGAGACCGGTGGCGATCAGGGCGAACAGC
The DNA here is from genome assembly GCF_014203545.1 of Streptomyces netropsis. GTDB lineage: Bacteria > Actinomycetota > Actinomycetes > Streptomycetales > Streptomycetaceae > Streptomyces > Streptomyces netropsis. The sequence continues at coordinate 326,869 of NZ_JACHJG010000003.1, read as the reverse complement.
AGCATCGGATAGGCGGTGCCGGACCCGGCGAGCAGCCAGCCGAGGAAGCCGACGGCGCCGAGGAAGAGCCCGAGGGTCATGGGGACGTACGGGCCGGTGCGGGCGGCGACACGGCTGAAGACGGGGGCCGCGATGAAGCCCATGCAGACCGACGGCAGCAGTGCCAGGCCGGTGGTCAGCGCGTCGTAGCCGCGTTCCTGCTGGAAGTAGAGCGTGGAGAGGAACAGCATGCCGTAGTAGCCGAGGCTGATCAGCATGCCGATCACGGCGGTGGCGGAGAAGGCGCCGGTCCGGAACAGCGACAGGCGCAGCAGCGGGGCACGGCCGTTCGGCCGGGTCCTCACCGAGGCCTCCAGGCGGCGCTCGACCGCGATGAAGAGGGCCAGGGCCACCACGCCCACGGCGAAGAAGCCGAGGACCAGGGGGGAGGCCCAGCCCTTCGAACCGGCCTCGTTGATGCCGCCGGCCAGGGCGACCAGTCCCACCACGCCGAGGACCTGACCCGCCGGATCCATCCGGTGGGCCGTGGGCTTACGGGTGGCGGCGGGCAGGTGACGCAGGGTCAGTACGACGGCGAGGGCGCCCACCGGCAGGTTCAGCCAGAACACGGCCCGCCAGTCCAGACCGGCGATCAGGAGACCGCCGACCACGGGGCCGGCGCCGAACGCGATCGAGGCGACGGCGCCCCAGACGGCGATCGCCCGGGCGCGGACGGCCCGGTCGGGGTAGGTGACCTGCAACAGGGCGAGCGAGGCCGGGACGAGGAAGGCGGCTCCGGCGCCCTGCGCCAGCCGGCCCCCCACCAGGACGGCCGTGGTGCCGGCGAGGCCGCAGACGATCGAGGCGGCGGTGAAGACGGCGAGTCCGGTGAGGAACATCCGGCGGTGGCCGAGCCGGTCCCCGAGGCCGCCGCCGAGCAGCAGCAGTCCGGCGAAGAGGGTGCTGTAGCCGTCGACGATCCACTGCAGGGCGGACGGGCCGGCGTGCAGGGATTCGCGGATGTCCGGCACCGCCACGGTCACGACGGTGACGTCCAGCATCACCAGGAAGTAGCCGAGGCTCAGCGCGATCAGAGGGGCGAGGGCGAGGGGCGGGCGCGCGGGCGCCGCGTCGGGATCGGCGACGTGCCGCCGATCGGCCGGGGAATCGGTGACGGTCATGGGGCCAGTCTCGGGTCCGGACACTTCGTCGGGGAGCGAAGTGTCGTCGGCATACGGTGAGGCCATGAGCGACGAGACCACCCCGCCGGCCGGTCGGCGCGCCGACCGGACCGCCGACCGGCTGAACCGCCAGACCGACATCGCCCGCGCCGCCGCCCTGATCGCGGACCCCTCCCGCGCCCGGATCCTCAAAGCCCTCTGCGACGGGCGGGCCCTGCCCGCCGGCGCCCTGGCCACCGAGGCCGGCGTCAGCGCCCCGACGGTCAGCGCCCACCTGGCCAAACTCGTCGAGGGCGGGCTGATCACCGCCGTACGCGACGGCCGGCACCGCTACTACCGGCTGAAGGGCCCCGAGATCAGCACCGCGCTGGAGGCGCTCGCCCTCATCGCCCCGCCGCTGCCGGTCACCTCGCTGCGCGAGAGCAGCGTCACCAACGCGCTGTACCGCTCCCGGACCTGCTACGACCACCTCGCCGGCCGGCTCGGCGTCGCCCTGATGCGGGCCCTGCTCGACGGGGACGTGCTCACCGGGCACGACGGCCTCCACCGCCCCGAGCGGGCCGTACGGGACCGGCCCTCGGCGTACGGGCACGACACCGACTACCGGCTGACCGACACCGGCCGCGGCCGCCTCGTCGCCTTCGGCGTCGACCCGGACCGGCTGCCCAAGCGGCGGCCGGCCATTCGCTACTGCGTCGACTGGAGCGAGCACCAGCACCACCTCGCGGGCGCGCTCGGCGCGGCGATCACCACCCGCCTGTTCGACCTCGGGTGGCTGCGGTACGGCGTGAGCCCGCGCGTGGTGCACCTGACCGACGCGGGTGCCGAGGGGCTGCGGCTGACGTTCGGCGTGGCCGTGGACGGCTAGGGGCTGTCCGTGCCGCCTGCGGCGGCGGGTGCCCTGCGGGCGCGTCCTCAATCTCCCCCAGCTACCGCTGGGAGGTGCCCCCAGCGGGCTGGAATCGGCTGAGCTCAGCCGCCAAGCCCGTCCGGCGCTTGAGGACACAGCACAGCAGCCCGTCCGGCGCTTGAGGACACCGCCGCGCAGCGGTGGTGCACGGCCGCGAGGCCGGACGCCGCCGCCGGTAGGCTCACACCGTGCCCTCCATGAACGACCTCGTACGCCAGCACACCGCCCTCGACGACTCCGACCTCGAGTGGCTGCATCTGCTGGTCTCGGAGTGGCAGCTGCTCTCCGACCTCTCCTTCGCCGACCTCGTCCTGTGGGTCCCCACCCTCGACGGCACCCGCTATGTGTCCGTCGCCCAGATGCGACCGAACACCGGCCCCACCTCCTACCAGGACGACATGGTCGGCCACCTCGTGCCGCGCGGCCGTCGCCCCATGCTCGACGCCGCCCTCGACGAGGGCCGGATCGTGCGCGAGGGTGACCCGGAGTGGCGGGAGGAGGTCCCGGTCCGGGTCGAGTCCATCCCGGTCCGCCGGGACGGCCGGGTGCTCGGCGTCATCGCCCGCAACACGAACCTGCTGACCGTGCGGACGCCGAGCCGGCTGGAGCTCACCTACCTCCAGAGCGCCTCCGACCTCGCCCAGATGATCGCCAACGGGGCCTTCCCCTTCCCGGGGCAACAAGTCGACATGGACGCCTCCCCGCGCGCCGGCGACGGTCTGATCAGGCTCGATGCCGACGGTGTCGTCCAGTACGCCAGCCCCAACGCCCTCTCCGCCTATCACCGCCTCGGTCTCGCCGCCGACCTCGTGGGGCATCATCTGGGCGACACCACCGCTCAGTTGGCGCCCTCGCGCGGCCCGGTCGACGAGGGCCTGGCCAAGCTCGCCAGCGGCTGGGCGCCGCGCGAGTTCGAGGTCGAGGGCGACGACGGAGTGATCCATCTGCGGGCCATTCCCCTCAAACCCAAGGGAAACCACATCGGTTCGCTCGTGCTGCTGCGCGATGTCACGGAACTGCGTCGCCGCGAACGCGAGTTGATCACGAAGGACGCGACCATCCGGGAGATCCATCACCGGGTGAAGAACAACCTCCAGACCGTCGCCGCCCTGCTGCGCCTCCAGGCCCGCCGGATCGGCTCGGCCGAGGGGCGGGAGGCGCTGGAGGAGGCGGTCCGGCGGGTCGGCTCGATCGCGATCGTGCACGAGACGCTCTCGCAGAATCTGGACGAGCGCGTCGAATTCGACGAGATCGCCGACCGGGTGCTGGCGATGGTCGCCGAGATCTCCCCGGGCCGGGTCGCCGCCCGCCGCACCGGCCGCTTCGGGATACTCGACGCCGAGGTCGCGACGCCGCTGTCGATGGTCCTGACCGAGTTGTTGCAGAACGCCATGGAGCACGGCTTCGGCCCGGGGGAGCAGGGCACGGTGGAGATCACCGCCGTGCGCGGCGGCGGCCGGACCGACGCCCGCCTGCTGATCTCCGTGCAGGACGACGGCCGGGGGCTGCCCGAGGGCTTCGACCCGCAGCGCGCGGGCAACCTGGGCCTCCAGATCGTACGGACCCTGGTCGAGGGGGAGTTGGGCGGCACGTTCGACATGGTGCCCGCTTCCGGGCAGGGCACGCGGGTGGTGCTCGACATCCCCGTACAGGCGGAGAAGTAGGAAGATCCGCCGGAGCCGCTCGTCGGCGGCCGGCGGACCTCGGCGGATCCGTGAACGCACTGAGCCCCGGACCTGATCCAGGTCCGGGGCTCAAAGCTTTATTGCTTAGCGCATATGGGGGGTACTGCGCGCTGCGGCTCGGGAGCCGAGGGGCATCGTCAGGCGGTAGCGTTACGCGCCCGGTTGCGAGCGGCGCGGCGCTTCATCGCCCGGCGCTCATCCTCGCTGAGGCCACCCCAGACGCCGGAGTCCTGGCCGGACTCGAGCGCCCACTGCAGGCACTGCTCCATGACGGGGCAGCGGCGGCAGACGGCCTTGGCTTCCTCGATCTGCAGCAGCGCAGGACCGGTGTTGCCGATGGGGAAGAAGAGCTCCGGGTCTTCCTCGCGGCAAACGGCGTTGTGACGCCAGTCCATGGCTGCTCCATCTCCTCGTAATTGCGGCTACGTTGCTTGTGAATGTGAACGCTTTCACGAATCCCCCCGCAAGGGAAGGGCCGACGCCCAGTCGGAAGACTGGTGCGGTCCAGGTAAATGAGGAGGGGGTTCGGGCTTTCGAAGGAGGCCGAATGAGCGGCCGTCCCGATCGCCATGAAGAGACTCGCAAACCTCGGCTGCGGATACAACCCCTTCTGGAAAGTTTTTTTTGATTCCTCGGTGTCGGCTAGGTCACAGCCGTACTTCCAGGGGGTGGAACCCAGTCTAAACGTTCGAGTGGAAGGACTTTAGGCCCTACCACTCACACAATCACACGCAGTGCACGGCGTACGCCTGTGAACGTCACGCTCGTACGCAGTCCGAGGTGGTCACCGTCCATCTGGAAGGGCAGTGGGGCCTGTGAATGCAAGGTGAAGGCGGTCTGGTCATGCAATGACACAGCGTGTTTGCCCTGGGGGCCACGCTCCGGAGTCGAGGTCAGCAGCTGAGTGACGTAGCGGCCGGCCGTCGCGGTCGACAGCTTGGTGAATCCCAGCACGTCAAGGGCGGTGTCGAAGGACGCCTGCGGCGATGCGTAGACCGGCCGGTTGCCCAGATAGGTCCACGGCGCGGTGTTGCAGATTATCGACATGACGAGATTCGCGAGTGGCTCCTCGCCAGGCCGTTCGAGGGTGATCGTGCCCCGTCTGCGGTGCGATTCGCCGAGGAATTGCCGCATCACTTGGCGTACATACAGCGCGTGCGTCGAACGCTTGCCACGCTCCCGCTGCTGCTCCACCCGGCCGACGACCCCCGCGTCGAAACCGAAGCCCGCGCAGAAGGTGAACCAGCGGGGCGGCACGGATTCGTCGTCGGTGCCGGGCGTACCGGCCGCGAGGCCCAGGCCGACCGTCCGCTCGGTCCCCTCCCGCAAGGCGTCCAGCAGCGCCCCCGTCGCCTCGACGACGTCGTTGGGCAGGCCCAGGGCGCGGGCGAAGACATTGGTGGAACCGCCGGGGACCACGGCCAGCCGGGGCAGGTTATCCGGGTCGGGGCCGGCGTGGAGCAGACCGTTGACCACCTCGTTGACCGTGCCGTCGCCGCCGAGCGCGACCACGAGCCCGGTGTTGCCGTCCTCGGCCGCCCGGCGCGCCAGATCGCGGGCGTGACCCCGGTACTCGGTGGTGGCGACCTCCAGCTTGAGGTCGCTGGCGAGCGCGTGCACCAGGACATCACGGGTACGGGCACTGGTGGTGGTGGCCGACGGATTGACCACGAGAAGCGCACGCATGACCGCCAGCCTACCTACCTGTCGGTACAGCCACGGTCCCAGCCCCGCCCCCGCAGCCGCCGCCCGCTCCCGGGCGGCAGGGCTACCCTGCATGGGTGAGCAGCAAGCAGTCAGCGCCCAAGGGCGCCCGCAAGACCACCCGCGCGAGCCGGCCGACGGCGGAGGCCGCCGCGCGGTCCTCCCGCCCGTCCAGCACGGCCCCCGAGCCCACCGGCCCCCGGCCGCGCCGGCTGACGGCCGCGGCGGTCCTCACGGGCCTGGAAGGGGCGGCCCTCGTCGTCTGCGGGGTGACGCTGCTGGTCCTGGTGGTGACGGACAAGCCGGACAGCATGCGGCAGGCGGTGACGGGCGGACTGACCGTGCTCGCGCTGGCCGCACTGCCGCTGGCGGCGGCGCGCGGACTGTGGCTGCGGCGGCGCTGGAGCCGCGGGCCCGCGATGATCACGCAGATCATGGCGATGCCCGTCGCGTGGACGCTCTTCAACGGCGGCGGCATGCTGATCGCGGGCGCCGTGGTGCTCGCGCTCGTCGCCGTGGCCGCCCTGGGACTGGTGGTGAACCCGACGGCGACCGAGGCGCTCGGCATCGGCCCCCGCGAGACGTGAGCTGATGCCGGCCGTTCCCCGGCCCGTCGTTCCCCGATCCGCGCTCCGGGGCCCGGCTACTCCTCGATGAGCAGCCGGTCGCGGAGCTGGGCCAGCGTGCGGGCCAGCAGCCGGGAGACGTGCATCTGGGAGATGCCGACCTCCTGGGCGATCTGCGACTGGGTCATGTTGCCGAAGAAGCGCAGCAGCAGGATCTTCTTCTCGCGCGGCGGCAGGTCCTCCAGCAGCGGCTTGAGCGACTCGCGGTACTCGACGCCCTCCAGCGCCTCGTCCTCGGCGCCCAGGGTGTCCGCGACGGCCGGCGACTCGTCGTCCGTGTCGGGCACGTCCAGGGAGAGCGTGCTGTAGGCGTTCGCCGACTCCAGACCCTCCAGGACCTCCTCCTCGGAGATCCCGATGTGCTCGGCCAGCTCGTGGACCGTGGGCGCGCGACCGTGCCGCTGGGACAGCTCGGCCGTGGCGGTGGTCAGGGACAGCCGCAGCTCCTGGAGGCGCCGCGGCACCCGCACCGCCCAGCCCTTGTCCCGGAAGTGCCGCTTGATCTCGCCGACGACCGTGGGGGTCGCGTAGGTCGAGAACTCCACCCCGCGGTCCGGGTCGAACCGGTCCACCGACTTGATCAGGCCGATCGTGGCGACCTGGGTCAGGTCGTCGAGCGGCTCACCACGATTGCGGAACCGCCGCGCCAGGTGCTCCACCAGCGGCAGATGCATCCGCACGAGGTGATTGCGCAGCTCGGCCCGCTCGGGCGAGCCGTCCGGGAGCGCCCGCAGCTCGATGAACAGGGCACGGGCACCGCTGCGATCCTGCGCATGGGGGTGCTGGTGCCACTGCTGATGCTGGTCCATGTGGTCCGCCCGCTCTGGTGGGTCGCTCGCCCGCTCCGGCTCCACATCCGAGGGATGCGGCCGGGCGGGTTGCTGCGGGATGGCCGGGGTGCGCACTCCCCGCGACGATGCAGTACTCACGGAGCCCCCTCTTCCGTCACGGCTGTCCGGGGCCGGCGCCGCGCTTCTTGTGCAGGCTGATGCTGACCGTACGGTCGTCGGCGACGGTCGAGTCGACCTCGCCGGCCAGCGCGGAGAGCACCGTCCAGGCGAAGGTGTCGCGCTCGGGCGCGCGGCCGTCGGTGGTGGGTGCCGAGACGGTCACCCGGAGCGCGTCGCCGACCAGGCGGAAGACGCAGCTGAGAACAGAGCCGGGAACGGCCTGTTGCAGAAGGATCGCGCACGCCTCGTCCACCGCGATGCGCAAGTCCTCGATCTCGTCGAGGGTGAAGTCCAAGCGGGCTGCGAGGCCGGCTGTCGCCGTCCGCAGCACCGACAGGTAGGCACCCGCAGCGGGCAGCCGGACTTCCACGAAGTCCTGGGTCCCGGGCTCGCCTGCGATTGGGGACACCCTCACCTCCAAGGTGGCACAAGCTTCTTGAGCTGTTACGAGCGCCGGTCGCGCGCCTCTCGGGCGAGGGGCGGGGCGGTCCGGCGCGGCACATGGTTCGGATGCGACGCTATCGCGATCCGAGGTTCCGTGCCGCAGCCCCACGACTGTCACTCATGGTAAGCCCATGAGTACGGACAGTGGGTAGGGGCGTGCGGTCTCAAATCGAAAGAGAAGTCGCCTTGTTGGGATTTTCGTCACTCTGCGCGAACCCCGCAAGAGTGCGGAGCGGTTCTCCGGACATGCGTTGCACCGTCCACTCGTCCATCGGCTCCGCGCCGAGCGACTTGTAGAACGCGATCGAGGGTGCGTTCCAGTCCAGCACTGACCATTCGAAACGCTGATAGCCGCGGTCCACGCAGATCCGGGCGAGCGCCGCGAGGAGCGCCTTGCCGTGCCCGCCGCCGCGCGCCTGCGGGCGGACGTAGAGGTCTTCCAGATAGATACCGTGCGTACCCGTCCAGGTGGAGAAGTTACGGAACCAGAGGGCGAAGCCGACCGGCTCGCCGGCGGCGATCGTGCCGTCGCCCGAGGATTCGTCACTCTCCGCTATCAGGGCGAAGACGGCGGGGTCCGCCCCGAACAGGGCTTCGCGCAACTGCTGCTCGGTCGCCTTCGCGTCCTCCAGCGCCCGTTCGTACTCCGCGAGTTCACGGACCATCGCATGGATGAGGGGAACGTCGGCGGGTGTCGCGGGTCGGATCATGTGTGCATGCTAGCGGGCCGCGCCGACGGCCTCCCGGGAACCGGGGGGCCGCGGAGCCCGCGCGGGGGCATGCCGGGAGCGCGCCCGGGGCAGCCGGGGGCACGTCTCGGGCAACTGACGGCCGCAGTCAGACGATCCGCAGGTCCACGTAGCACCAGCGCCAGCTCTGCCCGGGCTCGAAGCTGCGCATCACCGCGTGCCCGGTCTCCGTGAAGTGCCCGGTGGCGTGCCGGTACGGCGAGGAGTCGCAGCAGCCCACGTGCCCGCACTCCAGGCACAGTCGCAGCTGCACGGGATGGCTGCCCGCCGCCTCGCACTCCGGGCAGGTGGCGTGCAGCGGCGCCGGCTCGGGGCGCGGCAGCTCGGGAACGTGCGGGCACTCGCTCATGATTGCCAGGTTAGATCGCCCTGCCGACGATCATCGAACGGCCGTCGGGCCTCGGCTGCCGTTGACGGACGGTGACAGATGGTGGCGACGCGACGGACGGCGCGGGAGGCACGGATGGAGACGGGCGGGGACCGATGGACGTAATGCCACTGCTGATGCTGGTCGCGGGCGGGGCCGCCATCGCCGGCGCGGCCCGCCGCACGCCCGTGCCCGCACCCCTGCTGCTCGTCGCCGCCGGGCTCGTCGCCTCGTACGTCCCCGGCGTGCCGGACTACACCCTCGACCCGGAGATCGTGCTGCCGCTGTTGCTGCCGCCCCTGCTGCACACCGCCGCGCTCGAGAGCTCCTACCTCGACCTCCGCGCCAATCTGCGACCCGTCGCCCTGCTCTCCGTCGGCTACGTCCTCTTCGCGACCGTCATCGTCGGCTATGTGGCGTATCTGGTGGTCCCCGGCCTGCCGCTGCCCGCGGCCCTCGTGCTCGGCGCGATCGTCGCCCCGCCCGACGCGGTCGCCGCCACCGCCATCGCCCGCCGTCTCGGGCTGCCCTCGCGGATCACCACGATCCTCCAGGGCGAGTCCCTGGTGAACGACGCCACCGCGATCACCGCCTACAAGGTGGCGCTCGCCGCCGCCGTCGGCGAGGGTGCGACCTGGGGCGAGGGCATCCGGGAGTTCGCCGTCGCCTCGGTCGGCGGGATCGGCGTCGGCCTGATCCTCATGGTGCCGCTGCACTGGCTGCGCAGACGGCTGCGCGAGCCGCTGCTCCAGAACACCCTGTCGCTGCTCATCCCCTTCGCCGCCTACGCCGCCGCCGAGGAGGTCGAGGCGTCCGGGGTGCTCGCCGTCGTGGTCGTCGCCCTCTACCTCGGACACCACTCCTGGCAGGTCGACTTCGCCACCCGGCTCCAGGAGGCCGCCGTGTGGCGCATGGTGGCCTTCGTGCTGGAGTCCGCGGTCTTCGCGCTGATCGGGCTGCAGCTGCCCGTGGTGCTGCGCGGGCTCGGGGAGTACAGCTTCAGGGAGGCCGCCGTCTGGTACGCCTCCGCCGTCTTCTTCACCGTCGTGGCCGCCCGCTTCGTCTGGGTCTACCCCGCCACCTTCCTGCCGCGCGCGCTGTCCGCCCGGATCCGCGAGCGGGAGACCGACACGACGTGGAAGAGCGCGCTCGTCGTCGGCTGGGCCGGGATGCGCGGCGTCGTCTCCCTCGCCATCGCCTTCTCGATCCCGGTGACCACGCACAGCGGGGAGCCCTTCCCGGCCCGCAACCTCGTCCTCTTCCTCACCTTCACCACCGTCATCGGCACCCTCGTCGTCCAAGGCCTCACCCTGCCCCCGCTCATCCGCCGTCTGCGGCTGCCCGCCCGCGACTCGAGCGCCGAGACCCTCGCCGAGGCCCAGGCCCAGAGCGAGGCGTCCCAGGCCGCCGAGCGCCGCCTCGACGAACTCCTCGCCGAAGGCGGCAACGCGCTTCCCTCCCCGCTCGCCGACCGGCTTCGCGCGGTCATGGAGCGGCGCCGGAACGCGGTGTGGGAACGGCTCGGTGCGGTCGACGAGGCGACGGGGGAGTCGGCGGACGACACATATCGCCGGCTGGCGCGGGAGATGATCGACGCCGAGCGGGAGGTGTTCGTGGCGTTGCGGGATGCTCGTCGCATTGATGACGAGATGCTTCGTACGTTGTTGCGGCGGTTGGATCTGGAGGAGGCCGCGGCGTATCGGGAGGGGTGAGGAGGGGTGAAGAAGGGGAGGACGGGAGCTTTCTCCCCTACCCACCCCTTCCCGCACCGGGGCTCCGCCCCGGACCCCGGTCCTCAAACGCCGGACGGGCTGGGAGGTGCTCCCGTCACCACCGCCACCACGGTCATGCCCCGTGCGAACGCGCCCTCCTCGGCCAGGGTCGTCAGGCCGTGCAGCGCCTTGGCCACGTACAGCCGTTCCAGTGGCAGGCCGTGGCGGGCGGTGAAGTCTTCGGCGAAGGCGGTCAGCTCGGGGTTCGTCCTCGCGTAGCCGCCGCCGTGGAAGCGGTCGTCCAGGTGCCAGTCGCCGCGCCGGCCGCCGAAGGCCTCGGTCTGGAGCCGTTCGACCTCCGCTTCGAGGAAGCCGCCCTTGAGCACGGGGAAGCCCACGGCCCGCTGCCCCTCGGCCAGCCCGGCGGCGAGACCGGCGAGGGTGCCGCCCGTGCCGCAGGCGACCCCCACGACGTCCGCGGCGCCCCGCAGCTCCTGGCCGAGCCCGGCGCAGCCGCGCGCGGCCGCGGCGTTGCTGCCGCCCTCGGGCACGACGAGACAGTCGTCGGCGGCCAGCCCCGCCTGTGCCGTCACCCGCGCCAGCACCTCCGGCTCCGCCTTCCGGCGGTACGTGGCGCGGTCGACGAACAACAGGCGCATCCCGTCCGCCGCGCAGCGCGCGAGGGACGGGTTGAGCGGACGGTCCGCCAGCTCCTCGCCGCGGACGACGCCGACGGTGGCGAGGCCGAGGAGACGGCCGGCGGCGGCGGTCGCCCGCAGATGGTTGGAGTACGCACCGCCGAACGTGAACAGCGTGTGCCGTCCGGACGCGGCGGCGCCCAGGTTCGGCTCCAGCTTCCGCCACTTGTTGCCCGGCAGCTCGGGGTGTATCAGGTCGTCCCGCTTGAGCAGCAGCCGCAGCCCGCGACGGGCGAACCGCTCGTCCCGCAGCTCTTCGAGCGGGGACGGCAGCCGCGGATCCAGGGCGGCGAGTGCGGCGGGGCCACAGGGGAGGTCGCTGGTCACACCCCCATTGTCACCTCGGAGGGCTACTTGAGCCGGTCGTGGACCCGGGCCCGCAGCGAGTCCATCGTGAAGCCCTTGGGGTCGATCTTGCCGAGCCGCCACTCCTTGTGGCCGATGACGGACCGCTCGGTCCACCCGTGGTGGCGGCAGATCGCGGCCGCCACCCGCTCGATGGCCTCCAGCTGCTCCTCGGGCCAGGGGTCCTTGCCGTCACCGAGGTTCACGCACTCGAAGCCGTAGAAGTGGACGTTGCCGTCGGTGTCGGCCGCACGGACCGGGGGCAGCCGCTTCTCGGCGATCACGGCGCGCAGCACGTCGCCGTCACCCCGCCCGGCGTGGTTGGCGCGCCCGTAGCCGACGAGATGGACCGTGCCGTTGTCGGCGATGACGCCGTGGCAGAGCGGACCTGGCAGATCGGGGTGGCCGTTCCAGCACATCTTCACGCTCTTGGCGGTGCCGGTGGAGGCCGTGTGGTGGATCATCACTCCGTGGACCGGCCCCCAGGGGCCGTGCCCGGCGCGGTTGTGGGTGCGCCAGCCGTCCACCTCGACGAGGCGGGCGCCTTCCGCCTTGAGCTTGCCGAGAAACGTTCCCGCGGACATGGGTGAGGCCATGGCCGCCTCCTTGCCATTCGAGTGGCGTACGCCGATCGCGCACGACGAATGACCTCCTTGTACCCAAAAGTTCGCAGCTGGGCCGGGCGTTCGGATATCGTGCGAGCCGATCCGGCCTCAGGCTGAAAAGCGTGTTGTCGGTACGGGGCGGGACGCAAAAGGCCCGCCCGGGGACGACCGGAACAGAAGGCGCGCAGCAGTGGACTACCAGGCCGTACTCGAAGAGGTCGCCGCCTTCGCGCGGCCGCTGGTCGGCCGCGGACAGGTGGCCGATTACATCCCGGCCCTGGCCGGGGTGGACACCGGTCACTTCGGGATGGCCGTCGCCGACGTCGACGGCGGTGTCTACGGCGTGGGGGACTGGGAGCGGCCGTTCTCGGTGCAGTCCATCTCCAAGGCGTTCGGTCTGGCGCTCGTACTGGCCGAGGGCGGCGAGAAGATCTGGGAGCGGGTCGGCACGGAACCGTCCGGAAACCCGTTCAACTCCCTGGTCCAGCTCGAATACGAGAACGGTATTCCGCGCAATCCGTTCATCAACGCGGGCGCCCTCGTCGTCACCGACCGGCTCCAGACGCTGACCGGGGACGCCAGCACGACGCTGCTGGAGTTCCTGCGTGCGGAGAGCGGCAACCCGTCCGTCTCCTTCGACCCGTCCGTCGCCGCGTCCGAGTCCGAGCACGGCGACCGCAACGCGGCCCTCGCGCACTTCATGGCCAGCTACGGCAACCTCGACAACCCCGTGCCGGCCGTCCTGGAGCACTACTTCTGGCAGTGCTCCATCGAGATGAGCTGCCGCGACCTCGCCCTGGCGGGCGGCTTCCTGGCCCGGCACGGGCTGCGCGCCGACGGCACGAGGCTGCTGCCGCGCCGGGAGGCCAAGCAGGTCAACGCCGTCATGCTCACCTGCGGTACGTACGACGCCGCCGGCGACTTCGCCTACCGCGTGGGCCTGCCCGGCAAGAGCGGCGTGGGCGGCGGCATCATCGCGGTGATACCGGGCCGCTGCACCCTGTGCGTCTGGAGCCCCGGCCTCGACACCCGCGGCAACTCGGTCGCGGGCGTGGCGGCGCTCGACCACTTCACTACGTTGACCGGATGGTCGGTGTTCTGAGCGCGGCCACGGGGTCGGCGGGATCGGCCGGGGGTGCTCCACCCCTCGGTGGGTGGGCTGGCGGGGTACCCGTCAGTACCCCATCGTTGATCCCGGAGGTGGTGTCGCCATGGAGCACGAGCTGCGTGCCGAGTACAAGGACGGAAACACCCCGCGGGACCCGGACGCCGAGGTCAAGGCCTGGCACGTGGTCCGACAGGAGGGCATGACCGCCATGTGCGGGCGCGAGCTGGATCCCGGCTCCGCCACCCGGTCGACCGACGACTGGGGTACCTCCGGACTTCCGCTGTGCCACTCCTGCGGGGCGCTGTACCTCCGCGAGTCGCCGTAGCCGGACTGTGTCCGGCGGATCTTGCCGGCTGCCGCCCGGCTGCCGGCTGCGGTGGGAGCGCCCTTCGGGCGCGTCCTCAAACGCCGGACGGGCTTGGTGTGGCTGATGCGCGTCCGGCGCGCTACGGACAGCGGACGACCTGACCGGCGTACGAGAGGTTGCCGCCGAAGCCGAACAGCAGGACGGGCGCGCCCGAGGGGATCTCGCCGCGCTCCACCAGCTTGGACAGGGCGAGCGGGATGCTCGCGGCCGAGGTGTTGCCGGACTCCGTCACATCGGTGGCGATCACCGCGTTCACCGCGCCGATCTTCCGCGCGACCGGCTCGATGATCCGCAGGTTGGCCTGGTGCAGGACGACCGCCGCCAGCTCCTCCGGCGCGACCCCGGCCCGCTCGCACACCTTCCGGGCGATCGGCGGCAGCTGGGTCGTGGCCCAGCGGTAGACGGACTGGCCCTCCTGGGCGAACCGGGAGGGGGTGCCCTCGATCCGTACGGCGTGCCCCATCTCGGGCACCGATCCCCAGACCACCGGGCCGATGCCCGGCTCCGCGGCGGCGGTCACCACGGCCGCGCCCGCGCCGTCGCCGACCAGGACGCAGGTGGTGCGGTCGGTCCAGTCCGCCACGTCGGTGAACTTCTCGACGCCGACGACCAGGGCGTTGACCGAGGACCCGGCGCGGATGGCGTGGTCGGCGGTGGCCAGGGCGTGCGGGAAGCCGGCGCAGACGACGTTGATGTCCATGACGGCGGGCGCGGTGAGCCCCAGCCGGGCGGCGACGCGGGCGGCCGTGTTCGGGCTGCGGTCCACGGCGGTGCAGGTGGCGACGAGCACCAGGTCGATGTCCGCGGCCTCGAGACCGCTGTTCGCGAGGGCCTTGGCCGCGGCCTCGGCGGCCATCGAGGCGACCGTCTCGTCGGGCGCGGCGATCCGGCGGGTGCGGATGCCGACGCGGGAGCGGATCCATTCGTCGCTGGTGTCGACCATGGCGGCCAGGTCGTCGTTGGTCAGCACCCTGGAGGGCTGGTAGTGGCCGAGGGCGAGTACGCGTGACCCGGTCATCGGTCCTCCTGCGCGAGCGGCTGTAGTACGGATGACACAGTCTTGACGCTGGAGCGTTGCTACCGGGTGTGTGATCCGCCAATGTTCGGGCGAGATAACTGGCACAACCGGCAGGGCCCGGCCGCGGAAGCGGCCGGGCCCTGCGGTGGTGTGCGAATCGTTGTGCGAACCGTTACCGGGCGGTGTCAGCGCAGCGAGAGCGCCGTGCGGATCGTGCCGAAGAGCTGGGTCTGGTCGGTGACACCGAGGACGCGGTGGGCCTGCGGGCCCTGGGCCGCGATGCGGACCTGGGTGCCGGTGTGCTCCTGTGCCTGGCCCGGGGTGTTGGTCGAGTAGTTCACCTTGAGCTGCTGACCCTCGTTGGTGACGAGGGTGGAGGACAGCCCGGGCGGGGTGGCCTCCAGCGGCACGATCTGGCTGGTGTGGCCGTGGTCGGCGGTGGTGACGACCAGGGTGTCGGGGTGCTTGGCGGCGTACGCGCGGGCGACCTTCACCGCGCGGTCGAGGGCCGCGGTCTCGCCGATCTGGCCGCACGGGTCGGCGGCGTGGTCACGCTTGTCGATCGAGGCGCCCTCGACCTGGAGGAAGAAGCCGGGCTTCTTGCCCTTGCCGCTCTGCTTGGCCTCCAGCAGCTGGAGCGCCTTGCGGGTCTGCTCGTCCAGGCTCGGCGTACCCGCCTTGCGCTCGGGGTTGCCCGTCACGCAGCGCTGCGGCTCGGTGCCGCCCTGGGCGGCGGCCTTGCCGGTCCACTCGACGGGGACGTTGCCCGGGGCGAAGAGACCGAGGACGGGCTTGCCGGCGCGGGCGTTCTTCAGCGCCTTGTCGTCGGTGACGAGCTGGTAACCGAGCTTCTGGGCCTGCTCGGTGACGGTCAGGCCCTTGTAGCGGCCCTCGGTGATCTTCTGGTCGAAGCGGGCCTTGCCGCCGCCCAGCAGCACGTCCACCTTGTGGTTCACGCTCTGCTCGGCGATCGAGCCCGGGCCGCCCTTGGCGATCGTGTCGTTCGGGCACGCCTTCATGTCGGCCGGGCCCGCGCAGCTGCGGTCGGTGGCGTGCGAGGCGAGGACCGCGGGGGTGGCGTCGGTCAGCTCGGCGGTGGTGACGCTGCCGGTGGCCAGGCCGTTGCGCTGGGCCAGCTCCAGGATCGTCGTCATGGGCTTGTCCGTGCCGGGCGTCTTGGATATCCGGCCGTTGACGGTCTTCTGCCCGGTCGCCCAGCCGGTGCCGCTGGCCGCGGAGTCGGTGACGTAGTCCGGCTTGCCGTTCTTGTCGACGGAGTACGTGGTGTACGAGCCGGTCATCGGGAACTTGTCCATGTTCAGCCGGCCGGCCGCGCCCACGGTGTAGTCACGGGCCAGGGTGATCTCCGAGTCGCCCATGCCGTCACCGATGAGCAGGATGACGTTCTTGGCCTTCTGCTTGGTGCCGTGGGCGGCGCTCAGCGACGGGGCGTCCGACGTGTCGTCCGGCCCGGACGCGGCGGCGGTGGCCGGCACCGCGACACCGGCGACGAGCAGTGCGGCGGCGCTCCAGGCGAGACGGCGCCGGTACGGACGAGAACCCATGGTTTTTCCTCCTAGCTGCGCCGGGCGGGACTGCCCGGCGGAAGGAAGCTCACCAGGGGCGGGTGTACCGGAGGGGACGCCCAGGTGAAGTGAAGATCACCGGCGGCTGTCGGCGGGGCTCCCGGGGGCGGCGGCCTCCGCGGACGCGGCGGTTCCGGCCGCGTCGGCCCCGTCGGACCTCATCGCTCTGGCCTCGCTCTTGAGGATGCGCATGGACTTGCCGAGCGCGCGGGCGGTGTCCGGCAGCTTCTTGGAGCCGAACAGGACCACCACCGCGAGTACGACGACGAGTATGTGCCAGGGCTCCAGGGCATTGCGCAGCATCGGCGGCCCCACCTTCCTTGTGCGTCCGGTGCGTAACGAATTCGCCCTCACCATACTTGCTAGATTGCGCAACTGGACAACCAAAACACCTGGCCGGCCGTCTAGGTCGGTGAACCAGCACGGACCGGGGGAGCGGATGAGGGCACGGATATGACGGGCACCCGAGGCAAGCCGACGCACCGGACGCGGAGGGTCACCTCCGTCGGGGTGGCGTTCCTGGTACTGCTGGCCGCGGGTGCCGGATGGCTCTACCTCCGGCTGAACGGCAACATCGACGTGTTCGACGCCGACGGCCTGTCGCGCGACCGGCCCGGCGCCGGCGCGTCCGGGCAGAACGTCCTCGTCATCGGCTCGGACTCGCGCTCCGGCGGCAACAGCGGGCTCGGCGGCGGGGAGGGCGACGTGGGCCGCTCGGACACGGCGTTCCTGCTGCACGTCTACGGCGACCGCGAGCACGCCGTCGCCGTCTCCATCCCCCGGGACACGCTGGTGGACATCCCGCCGTGCAAGCTGCCCGACGGCAGTTGGACGGCGCCGCGCACCGGCGCGATGTTCAACTCCGCCTTCTCGGTGGGGGAGTCGGCCAAGGGCAACCCCGCCTGCACCCAGAACACCGTCGAGAAGCTCACCGGGTTGCGCGTGGACCACACGGTCGTCGTCGACTTCGAGGGCTTCTCCGCGATGACCTCCGCGGTGGGCGGCGTCCAGGTGTGCGTGCCGAAGGACGTCTACGAGGGCGACCTCAACCCGAACCGCGGCGCCCGCGGCGAGCTGCTCTTCCACAAGGGCTCGCAGAGCGTCTCCGGGCAGAAGGCGCTGGACTACGTGCGGGTGCGGCACGGCATCGGCGACGGCTCCGACATCGGCCGCATCCAGCGGCAGCAGGCGTTCGTCGCCGCCATGATCAAGAAGGTGCGGTCGCAGGGGTTCAGCCCCGGCACGCTGCTGCCGCTGGCGGACGCGGCCACCAGGTCGATGACCGTCGACCCCGGGCTCGGCTCGGCCGACAAGCTGCTCTCCTTCGCCATGTCGCTGAAGAAGATCGACCTGCACGACACCAAGTTCGTCACCGTGCCCTGGCGCTACGCGGGCAATCGCGTCGCCCTCGTCCAGCCCGAGGCCGACGCCCTGTGGGCCTCGCTGCGGGCCGACCGCACGCTCGACGGCAAGAACGCGGAGAAGAAGCAGGCGGGCGAGAAGGGCGGCAAGCCCGGACCGTCCCCCTCGGAGCCGGTCTCGGGCGCGGGGGTGAGCGTCTCGGTCGCCAACGGCACCACCGTCACCGGCCTCGCCGCCCGCGCGGCCGCCTCGCTCAAGGAGCACGGGTTCACCGTCGCCGACACCTCCACTTCCCGGACCCGGGACCAGCGCGTCACCGTGATCGAGTTCGGCCCCGGCGAGGCGGGGCAGGCGCGGAACCTGGCCCGGCTGTTCCCCGGCGCGTTCGTCCGGGGAACGGCCGTCAAGGGCATCGCGGTCACCGTCGGCCACGACTACGCCGAAGCGCCCGCCACGCCGCCCGCCATCGCGGCGGCCCCCGCCGAGGCGACGCCCGGCCCGGTGCCCTCCGAGGTCGCCGGTACCGCGCGGTCGGCCGACGACGATCCCTGCGCCAACCTCTCGTACGGCTGACGGCGGGGGCCGGCCGTGGGGTGGGCGAGGGCAGGAGGGATGGGGAACAGAGTGTCTGATTGATCCGTTTTCGTGGTAAACGCTGAGTGAGCCGACGCCTATGCGATGCGTGTCCGATCCGTACGTGATGAGTACCAGTGAGTAATTGCCGTACAGCCCGTCTCTCCCGTGCCCCGCTCTCTTGTCCGAGGAGAACCGCCATGTCCGCCATCCCACGGGCGCTGCCCAGGCCGCTGCTGGCCCTGCTCGTCGCCCTCTTCGCGTTGGCCGGTGCGGGACTCTTCGCCCCGGCGGCGCACGCCGCCACGGGAGTGGACACCGTGGCGGAGGCGCTGAAGAAGAGCCCGGTCTACGTCGACCCCCGGGTGTCCGCGCAGCTTCCGGCGGCCGACGCCGAGGCACTGGCGAAGAAGATCAAGGACGCGGACAAGCCGGTCTTCGTCGCGGTCCTGCCGGACAACGCGGACTTCCCCCGGGCCACCGTCATCCAGGACCTGCGGACCAAGGTCGGCATCGCCGGCGTCTACGCCGTCCACCTCGGTGACAAGGCCTTCAGCGCCAAGGCCGACCGTTCGGTGATGTCCGGCAACGCCGTCACCAACCTCGTCGGATCCGTCCAGCGGTCCGGCGGTGACACCACGACCATGCTGAACGGCTTCGTCGACCAGGCGGTCCGGGTGTCCAGGGGCCACGCGCCCGACGCCTGGGGCGGCGGTTCGGAGGGCGTCGGCACGGCCGGTCTGATCACGGGTGGCGCGGTCGTCGTCGCCGGTGGCGCGGGCGCGTACGCCCTCTACCGGCGGAACAAGAAGAGGAGGGAGGCCCGCGAGCGCGCGGAGCTCGACGCCCTGCGGGTCGTGGTCGACGAGGACATCACCGCCTTCGGCGAGGAACTGGACCGGCTCGACTTCTCCCCCTCCGAGGCCGGTGCCGACGACACGATGCGCGCCGACTACGAGCGGGCCCTCGACGCGTACGAGGACGCCAAGTCGAAGATGGCGGCGGCGGGCAAACCGGGCGACGTCAAGGGCGTGACCGAGTCCCTGGACAATGGCCGGTTCGCCCTCGCCACCCTCGCCGCGCGCCGCACCGGCGCCCCACTGCCCGAACGCCGCATGCCCTGCTTCTTCGACCCGCGCCACGGCCCGTCCGTCTCCGACGTCGAGTGGGCGCCCCCGGGCGGCGCGCCGCGCACCGTGCCGGCGTGCGCCGCCGACGCGGCCCGGCTCGCCGACGGCGAGGAGCCGATGTCCCGCACGGTCCAGACCGCGAACGGCCCCCAGCCGTACTGGAACGCCGGACCCGCCTACGCCCCCTGGGCGGGCGGCTACTTCGGCGGCGGACTGCTGCCGGGCCTGCTCGTGGGCACGATGCTCGGCAGCATGATGAGCGGCCCCGCGTACGCGTCCTCGGGCTACGGCGGCGGGGGACCGGAAGGCGGCGACTACACCGGCTCGGACTACAACCCCGACGACTTCGGCGGTGGCGGTTTCGGCGACGGCGGCGGCTTCGGCGACGGAGGAGGATTCGGAGGCGGCGGCGACTTCTGACCTCCGGCCGGGTCCGATTCCAGCCCGCTGGGGGCACCTCCCAGCGGTAGCTGGGGGAGATTGAGGACACCGCCGCGCAGCGGTGGTGCGCTCGCCACGGCCCGCAGGGGCCCGCACACCTGCCCGAAGGTCGGCTGCGGGCCGTCTTGCCGCCTGCGGCGGCGGGCACCCTGCGGGCGCGTCCTCAAACGCCGGACGGGCTTGGTTGGCGCGCCCGCGCAGCCGCCAACAGCCCCCCGTACACCACCAGCACGAGCGCCAACAGCCCGTAATAGACGGGCGGCAGCGGCGTCATGGACAGCGGCGGGCCCAGCGGGGACAGCGGCAGCAGCAGGCCGACCACCGCCAGCGCCGCCGTCGCCAGCCGGATCGGCCCCGGCACCCGCCCCTCGGCCGCATGCCGGCCCGACCGCAACAGCAGCATCACCAGGGCCTGCGTCAGCAGGTTCTCCGTGAACCAGCCCGCGTGGAACGCGGACTGCCCCTCCCCTTCCCCCAACGACCGTACGGCCAGCGCCAGCACCCCGAACGTGGCCACGTCCGCGACGGCGTTGAGCAGCCCGAAACCCGTCACGAAGCGCAGCAGCGCGCGCGGCCGCAGCAGCGCCGGACGCAGCTGGGCGCCCGGGCCGGGACGGTCGAAGGCCAGCGCCAACTGCGCGGCGTCGAAGCACAGGTTCTGCACCAGCACCTGCGCCGGGAGCATCGGCAGGAACGGCAGCAGCAGCCCGGCCACCAGCATCGCGATGACGTTGCCGAAGTTGGACGACAGGGCGATCCGCAGATAGGCGGCGATGTTGCCGGTGCTGCGCCGACCGGCGACGATCGCCCGGTCGAGGGCCGTGAGGTCCTTCGACGCCAGCACCACATCGGCGGCCTCCCGCACCACGTCCACCCCGTCGCGCGGGCAGATCCCCACGTCGGCGGAGCCCATCGCGGCCAGGTCGTTGACCCCGTCGCCGAGGAAACCGGTCGTGTGGCCGGCGGCCCGCAGCGCCCGGACGACCCGGGCCTTGTGCTCGGGCGCGCACCGCGCGAAGACGGTGGTGCGCACGGCGAGCCCGGACAGTTCCGCGTCGGCCAGGGCGTCGATCCGGTCGCCGGTGACCACCTCGCCCGGGGCCACGCCCAGCTCACGGCAGACGCGGGCGGCGGTGCCCGGGTGATCGCCGGTGAGGACCTTCACGTCCACCCCGTGGCGGGCGAGGACGGCGAGCGCCTCGGCGGCGCTGGGTGCGGGCGCGTCGCTCAGGGCGACGAAGCCGACGAAGTCCAGATCCCGCTCGTCGGCCGGGGTGTACGGGCGGGCACGGGCCGGTCGGGCGGCGCGGGCGACGGCGAGCACGCGCAGGCCCTCGGCGGCCAGCTCCCCGGCGCGGCGGGCAAGCCGCTCCCGACCCGTGGCGTCGAGTTCCGCACCGGCCGCCCGGGCACAGCGCTCCAGGACGTCTTCGGGCGCTCCCTTGACGACGAGGGTGTGGCGGGCCGCCAAGGCGAACCGGGGATCGCCCGGCGGGCGCACGACGGCGGTCGAAAGCCGCCGGCCGGGACCGCAGGGCAGGGCCTCGATCCCCTCGAACTCCTCGAAGAGATCGCCACCCGGCGGGCACTCCTCGGCCGCGTCGAGGATCGCCTCGTCCAGGGCGTCCGGCACGGGCAGCTCGGAGAGGTGCAGCGTCCACAGGGCGTTGACGGCGGCCCAGCGCAGCACCTCGGGGTCCTCGCGGCCGTCCGGACCCTCGGAGAGCGTGAGGACGGGACGGTCCTCGGTGAGGGTGCCGGTCTTGTCGACGCACAGCACGTCGACGGCGCCGAGGTCGTGCAGCGCGGGCAGCCGTCTGACGATCACTTCCCCGTCGCGCGCGAGCAGCGCCGCGCCGCGCGCCAGCGCGGTCGTCACCACGACCGGCAGCATCTCGGGGGTCAGCCCCACCGCCACCGCCACGGCGAACGGCAGCGTCTCCAGCCCCCGCCCGCGCAGCAGGGCGCTCGCGATCAGCACCAGCGGTGCGGTGAGCAGCGTGAAGCGGATGAGCGTCCACGCGATGCCGTTCACCGAGCGGTCGAACGGGCTCGGCGGCCGTCGCCTGCCGTCGGCCCGGGGCAGGGCACCGGACAGCACGGTGCCGGCCCCGGTGGCCACGACCACGCCACTGCCGCTGCCGGAGACGACGCTGCTGCCCTGGAAACAGAGGTGGGGGTGACCGAGGGGGGACGCGCCCGGCCCGGGGGCGGGGCGGTCGGGCACCGGGGCCGGTGCGCGGCCGTCACCACGCGGCGCGGTGCCCTCCGGCGCGGTGGCCGCGCCGGTACCGCTGTGCCTGATCGGGGCGGGAGAGGCGCAGGGTGCGGTCGTCGTGCGGCTGTCGTGGCCACTGTGCGGCGCGGCCGACGCGGGCGTGCCGCCGTCCCCCGACCGGTCGGGCAGACGCGCGGCGTCCGCGCACTTCTCCACCGGCGCCGACTCGCCCGTCAGGGCCGCCTCGTGCACCGTGAGGGCCGTGGCCCGCAGCAGGCGCAGGTCGGCGGGGACGACGTCGCCCGGGGCGAGCAGGACGACGTCGCCCGGCACGAGCTGGTCGACGGGCAGTTCGCGGGTCAGCGGCGGCGAGCCGGCCGTGGCGCGGCGGCGGACGGTCGCCGTGGTGGCGAGGAGGTCGCGGAGCGCGGCCGCACTGCGGTCGGCGCGGTGTTCGCCCGTGGTCCGCAGGACGCAGCTGACCGTGACCAGGACGGCGATGACGCAGGCCGTGCCCCACGCGGCCACGGCCGCCGACACCAGGCCGAGAACGAGGAGGACGGCGGTGAAGGGGTCACGCGGGCTACGGGCGAAACGGCGCGGCCAGGAGTCCGGGCGGCGCCCGGGGAAGGTGTTCTCACCGTGGCGGACGAGCCGCTCCTCGGCCTGTTCCTCGACCAGCCCGCGCGGCCCGCTCCCCAGCGCGCGCAGCACTTCGAGCGTCGTGCCGTCCGCGCCGCGCACGGCCGCCGTACGGGCCTCAGGCGCCCAGGCCACGAAGGCGCCCGGCCCGGGCACCGGTCTGCGCACCGGCACCCTCGGCCCTGCGGTCGGCGAGCTGGCCGACCATGAGCCGGACGATGGTCACCACATCGGGGTCGTCCACGAGATACACCACGCGGCGCCCCTCGCGCCGGGACCGCACCAGCCCCGCCAGCTTCAGCTTCGCCAGGTGCTGGCTGATGGCGGGCAGCGCGCCGCCCACCCGCTCGGCGAGCCCGCTCACATCGCTCTCGCCCTGGGCCAGCGCCCAGACGAGGTGCAGCCGGGCGGAGGAGGCGAGCAGCCCGAACGCGGCGGCGGCCTCGGCCAGCACCTCGGCCGACGGGTCGTCCGCGTCGGCCGACGGGTCGTCGAAGCCCCCTTCGAAGCTTTCGAAGCTCCCGGCGCCTGCGGCCACTGTCTGATCTCCCGTCCCTTTCGGGCATCCCTACGCCCGGAAGGGACCAGTCTAGGCACCCCGACCGGGGACAACGGGCTGACATGCGCCCGTCGCGGCTGGGCAGACCTAACACGAGGAAACCGGCTGCAAAGGGGAAGTCGTGGAAATCTCAGGCGTAATCAGTGCGATTGTGATCGGCGTCATCATCGGAGTCCTGGGCCGCCTGGTGGTCCCGGGGCGGCAGCACATCGGTGTGCTGTGGACGATCGCCGTCGGCATCGTCGCCGCCTTCGTCGGTGCCTACCTCGCCCACCTGCTGGGCGTGGGCGACACCAAGGGCGTCGACTGGATCAAGTGGCTCATCCAGATCGCCCTGGCCGCACTGGGCGTATACGCCCTGGACCGCCACAAGTCCCGTGCCTGACCCCTACTGATCGGCGCTCCCCGTGCTGCCCTGAGCTCCGCCCTCCGCCGCGCCCGGCACCGGCGGGGCTCAGGACAGCTTGCCGTCGTAGTCCGGCAGCTTGAAGGTCCGCTCCGCGTGACCGCCCACCAGATCGGTGGTGTTGTTCCCGATGTTGGCGATGATCGTGTACCCCTTCGCCTCGATCTCCGCCCGCTTCGCGGTCTTGTACGTGCTCACGCCCTGGAAGAGGTCCGGGAGGTGGCGTACGTACACACCGCTGACCGGATAGCCCACCGCCCGGAGGTTGTAGGCGGTGACGGACTCGAGGATGCCGGGCCGCGCGGTGACGAAGAAGACGGCAGCGCCGCGCTCGTGCGCGTACCGGGTCAGCTCCAGGACGGACTTGATGGCCGGGGTGGGGAACGTCGTCCAGTGGAAGTCGGTCTCCAGCGAGCTGTTGTCGATGTCGAGGACGACGGCCTGCTTCCGGCCGCGCGGGTCGCGGGTGCGGTCGGTGACGTAGGGGCGCGCCTCGTCGATGACGGCCTTCACGTCGCGCTGCCAGGTGTCGTAGTCGACGCCCTTGAGTCCGGCGGTACCGGAGGTCCGCGCGGCGTTCTCGGCGTTGCTCGTGGTGGCGGCCGTGGTGGCGGCCTGGGCGGGGGCGGAGGCAAGGGTCGCGCCCAGGGCCAGAGTGGTGACGGCCGTGGTGACGGCGGCGCGGCGGGCCCGGATCGATGCGGTCATGCGTGGCATGTTCACGTTGGGCAATGACCGGAAGGGAAAGGTGAACTTACCGGCGGGTAACGGTTGGCTTCCCTCTCCCGCCTCTCTCGTCCCTCCTGTCGTGCTCGTCCCGCCCGGCCCGCCCGCCTCGCCCGTCCATGCCCTTCCGACGGCTCCTCAACTTCCCTCACGAATCCACCCATTCCGTTAATTCCGCCTCCGGCGAAACCCGTAGGCATGCCCGTGTCGGGGTCGGGTAGGCGGACCTGAGCCAATACACGGACCCGGGGAGGACGACGTGACCATCACGGCATCTGCGACAGAGCTTTCTGCGGCTGCTACGCAGCGGTCCGAAGAAGCGGTCGGGGGGCTGCCGTACATCGAGGACGCGACTGCTGTGGCCCCGCGCGACGCCCGCGATCTCTCAAAGGTCTTCTTCGACCGGCTTCAGGAGCTCGAAGAGGGAACGCACGAATACCAGTACGCACGGAACACCCTGATCGAAATCAATCTCTCGCTCGTGCGCTTCGCGGCGTCGCGCTTCCGCAGCCGGGGCGACCAGATGGAGGACATCGTCCAGGTCGGCACCATAGGGCTGATCAAGGCGATCGACCGGTTCGACCTGGCGCGCGAGGTGGAGTTCACCACCTTCGCCGTCCCCTACATCGTGGGCGAGATCAAGCGCCACTTCCGGGACACGAGCTGGTCCGTCCACGTGCCCCGCCGCCTTCAGGAACTGCGCGTCGACCTCGCCAAGGCCACCGGTGAACTCTCCCAGAGCCTCGATCACGCGCCGACCGCCGCCGACCTGGCCGAATACCTCGGGCTGAGCCAGGAAGAGGTCATCGAGGGGATAGTCGCCAGCAACGGCTACACCGCAGGGTCGATCGACGCCCCCGTCGACGAGGGCTCCGAACAGGCCGGCGCCACCTACGCGGACCGGCTCGGCGAGCTGGACCCCGCCCTGGAGGGCGTCGAGAACGTGCACGCGCTCAAGCCGCTGATCGCCGGTCTGGGCGAGCGCGACCGGGAGATCCTGCGCATGCGCTTCGGCGGCGAGATGACGCAGTCGGAGATCGGCGCCGAGCTGGGCATCTCGCAGATGCACGTGTCGCGGCTGCTGGCCCGCATCCTGACCAAGCTGCGGACGGAACTGCTGGGGCGGGTGTAGTCGCACGCGGGTGCGGCGGCGCGGACGACGGTGAACGGACAGGCTGACCAGGCTGACGGGGTACGGACCGGGCTGAACGACCGGGCCGCCCCGTCAGCCGTCTGAGGTCACCGCCCCAGAGGACCCCCAGAGGACACCGCCTGGGATCAGGCCACGTCAGCCCCTCAGCCCCTACGGCACATCAGCCGACCGAGCCTGCCGACAGCGCCGTGGCCGACGGAACTGTCGGCATGGACGGTGCGGGTCGCAGCCATGTGGCCCGCACCGTCTTGCCCTCCGGGCGCTGGTCCACCTCCACCCGGGTGGCCAGCCGCTCCACCATGTGCCAGCCGAACCCGCCGCCGCCGGTGAGGCTCGGCGCGCGCGGCTCCGGCGGCCGGGGGCTGGCGTCGGCGATCTCCACCACGAGGAGCCCCCGGGCGGCCCGTACGCACAGCCGCCACCAGCCGTCGGTGTGCCGGATGGCGTTCGCGACCAGCTCGGAGACGACGAGCACGACGGCGTCGAGGTCGGCCCACGGGCAGTGCCGGGCCAGGAACTCCGCCGTCGCGCGGCGGGCCCCGGCGGCGTCCCCCTCAGGGGATTCGATGACAACCATCTGGCGGCTCCTTTGGTCCACTCCGACGCCTACCCAGCGATCAGCGGCTCATTACCGCGCATCGGTGCGAGCCGCCGGGACCCTGTCCGGTGGATCTTCGCGGGCTTGCGGCACCCGGGGTGGCCGGGGAGCTCGCCGCCTGGTCGGAGCCGCCCGAGTGCGCCCGGCACGAGGGCGGCCTCCGTCTTGCGCTCGCACGCACCGGACGCCGCTCGCTCCGGCGTGCGGGGCGAGCCCGCGAGTCGGCCGTACTCCTCGTGGCGGGGCCGACCGCCGTGGCCGCGCGGAGTGAGCCGTGGGGGGGGGCGGCGAACCGCCCACCGGCCGCGCACGTGGTGGGCGCCTCACACCCGTACGGGCCTCGCGGCGGCCGCCGTCACCAGTGCTCCCGCCGCCAGCAGGCCGCCCAGCCACAGCGCGCCGGACAGCGAGACCGCGTCCACGGCCCGTCCGCCCAGCAGCGCCCCCAGCGAGATCGCCACGTTGAACACCGCCACGAACAGCGCCGACGCCGTCTCCCGCGCCCCGGGGGCCGCCGCCAGCAGCCAGCTCTGCGTACCGACCGACACCCCGCCGTAGGCCAGCCCCCACACGACCATCAGCACGGCCGCCCCCACCGGGCCGCCCCCGGCGACCGTCACCGCCGGCATCACCAGTCCCAGTACCGCGCAGATCACCACCAGGACCGTGCGGGGACCGCGCGCGACCGCCGCCCCGGCGAGGAAGTTTCCGGCCACGCCCGCCACTCCGTACGCCAGCAGCAAAGCGGTGATCAGCCCGGCGTCGGTCCCCGGCACCCGCTCCAGCACCGGCCGTACGAAGGTGTAGCCCGCGAAGTGCCCGGTCACCAGCAGCAGGATGACGAGCAGCCCGACCCGTACGCGCGCGTGGCGCAGCAGTTCCGGAACGTCCCCGAGCCGTGCCGCCCGCTCGGCCGGCAGCGGCGGCAGCGTCACGGCCAGGGCGGCCGCGACGGCCAGGGACACGGCCCCCATGATCGCGAAGGATGCCCGCCAGCCGCCCAGTTCGCCGGTCAGCGTGCCGGCCGGTACGCCCAGCACCGACGCCACCGCGATGCCGCTGAAGATCAGTGAGGTGGCGGGCCCGACGGACCTCTCCGGTACGAGCCGTACGGCCAGCCCCGCCGCGACGGCCCAGACGCCGCCGATGCACACCCCCACCAGGACCCGCAGCCCCACCAGCACCGTGATGTCCGTCGCGCACGCCGACAGCAGATTGGCCGCCGCCAGCAGCCCCATCAGGGCGACCAGCACCCACCGCCGGTCCCAGCGCCCCGCCGCCGCCGTGACCAGGGGCGCCGCCACCGCCGCCACCAGTCCGGGAACCGTCATCGTGAGCCCGGCCGTACCGGCCGAGACGCCGAGGTCGGCGCCTATGGGGGTGAGCAGCCCGACCGGCAGCATCTCGGTCGTGACGACCGAGAACGTAGCGGCCGCGACCGCCGTGACGGCGGGCCAGCCGCCCGCGGATTCGTTGATCTTCGACATGGGCCCAGCCTCGGCAGCCGCCCGCCCGGGAACAACGCCGGATGTCTCACCCTTCCATGAGCAGGGCTAATCGATCACGCCTCGTCGATCGTGGCTCATCGGTCACGGGCGAGCGGGAGCGGGGGAGTGGGGCGCGTGGAATTGCGGGAGCTGGAGTGCTTCCTGGTGCTCGCCGAGGAGTTGCACTTCGGCCGCACCGGCGAGCGGCTGTACGTGTCGCAGGGCCGGGTCAGCCAGCTGCTGCGCGCGCTGGAGACCCGTATCGGCGCGCGCCTGGTCGAGCGCACCAGCCGCAGGGTCGCCCTCACCCCGCTCGGCGAGAGCTTCCTCGCCGGGTTGCGGCCCGCCTACGACGCGCTCAAGGGCACGGTCGAGGAGGCCCGCGAAGCCGCCCGCGGGGTGGCGGGGAGGCTGCGCGTCGGCTTCCAGGGCACGGCCGACGGCCGGGTCATGGCGGCCATCGACGCCTTCCAGGGGGACCATCCCGGGTGCGCGGTCGACATCACGGAGATCCCGCTGTGCGACCCGTTCGGCGCGGTCCACCGGGGTGAGGTCGACACCGCCATCGTGCTGTTGCCCGTGCGGGAGCCGGGCCTCGTGCTCGGCCCGGTCTTCTCCCGGCAGCGGCAGACCCTCGCGGTGTCGGTACGCCACCCCTTCGCCGACCGCTCCTCGCTGTCCGCCGAGGACCTCGCCGGGTGCCCCCTCGTCACGCCCGCCGGCACCGCGCCCGGCTACTGGCGCGAGGCCCAGGCCCCGGCCGTGACGCCCGGCGGGCGGCCCGTACCCCGCGGTCCGCTGGTGGCCACGCTCCAGGAAGGTCTGACGCAGGTCGCCGCGAACCGGGGCGGGATGCTGCTGTGCCGGCCGACGGCCGACTACCACGGCCGGGGCGACATCACCTTCGTGCCCGTCACCGGCCTGCCGGACTCGGTCCTCGGCCTGGTCCGCCGTCGCGACGCCGAGACGGCCAGGCTGCGGGCCTTCGCCGCCGCGGTGGCCGCTGCCACGGAGTCGTCGTGACCGCCGGGCGGACTACCGCCCGCCGGGGAACCCGCTCGGGAATCCGGTGGGCAGGTCGGTGGGGAAGCCCTCGGGCGGGCCGGTCGGGAAGTCGTCCGGCGGCCCGGTCGGCAGGGCGGGCATGGAGGGCGGTGCGGGACGGGAGGGGGTGCCGGGGGTTCGAGCCGGGGCGTTCACCCCGTCCTCCGACCGTTCGATGACGTCCTCCGCCTTGTCCTTCAGCCCGCTGAAGACGGTCAGGTAGAACACGCCGAACCCCACGCAAGCGGTGATGAAGACGGTGAGGAAGGCGAGCAGCACCCCGGTGCCCACCAGGGTCTTCGTGTCACCGGGCGGAATCGCGGTCGCCCGGTCAGGACGCCCGGCCGGGTAGCGCACGGGGACCGTGTCCCCGGGGACGACCGACGACGGGCCCCCCGACTCCTCGAAGCGCAGCGTCTGCCCCTCGGGAGTGGCGAATTCGTAGAGGTGGGTCAGCGTGGTCGAGCTGCTGCGGTGCATGCCGTTCCGTCGGGTCCGCGTGGTCGCGTACGAACGCAGGCAGACGGCATGGGCGGTGAGCCCGCTGCGCCAGGCCGATCTGAGCCGGCGTAACCGGACGACCGCCCAGATCATCGCCGCGATACCGCCGACGGCCAGCAGACTGGGCAGCGCCAGGGCGAAGACATCGAACATGAGTCCCCCAGTTGTGCGGATGTATGGCCACATCCAACAGTGAGACGCCTTTGGGGGGCTAATGGTTAGGCGAACGGTCAGGCGGCGCGGCAGAGCTCTGCGGGGCTGGTCGGGGCCGAGGTGCGGGCCACGGTCGTGTGCACGGGGTGGGCGGTGCGGACGGTGGTCGCGGCGTGCGCGTGGTTCCGCGCGAAGACGACGAGGCGCAGCACCGCGAATCGCGCGATGCCGGCGAGTGCGGAGGCGGAGAGGTAGATGACCTGCTCGAGCGCTGCACCGGGTGCCGCCACCAGCTGTTGCAGGACGAGCATCGCCGTGCAGGTCACCGCGTACGCGGCTGCCGCGGAGCCGGCCGACTGTGCGTGCTGGCGCCGGGTCGCGCGTCCGCCGGCGCCGAAGGTGAAGCGGGCGTGCAGCTCGGTGGCGAGGAGTGTGGAGACCACGGTGATCAGGGCGTTGGCCAGGGCCCAGGGAATCCAGGAGGCGATGGCCGTCACGGCGAAGCTGGAGGCGATCCCCACCCCGCCGCCGCAGAGCACGAAGCGGGCGAAGGCGCTGAAGGCGCCGGCCGCCGCCTGCTCCTGGCTCTGTGCTGTCTCCATGATCCGACCCCTTTGATGGCTCACTCCGCGCAACGGGCACCCCTCGGCCTGCGAGGCCGAGGGGTGCGTTGCCCCCCCGTGGCGTCATCATGGCACATAAATGGCACCACTGTGAGTCAGGCGTGGCGCCGTTGGTGTCGGTAATGGCGCCACGGCGTGCAAGGAGTCGCAAATGTGCAGGTCAGCGGCTCGGCGCAGCTTCGGTGCGCGCCGGGGGCGTGGCGCATGCCGTGGCACGCATGGGAGGTGCTTCTGTCTGCCCTGACGTCGGCTCATGCCGGTCCGGGGGCTTGAGGGGTTCCGTCCGGGGGCGAGGAAGGCGGGGAAGGCGAGCTGGACTTCAGGTTCGGGGCGACCGACCCTCCGCCGGCCTTGGGTACCGTGCAGCCATGAAGCTAGGACCTGCTCAAGCTCGGGCACGCTTCGAGGCGGCGCCGGTCGCGCGCTTGGCTACCGCCGACGAGGCAGGCCAGCCGCATCTCGTGCCCATCACTTTCGCGCTGGGCCGGAGCGTTCTGTACTTCGCCATCGATCACAAGCCGAAGAGCACGCAGAACCTTCGCCGTCTGCGCAACATCCGGCAGAACCCGCAGGTATCCGTCCTGGTCGACCACTACTCCGACGACTGGCACACCCTGTGGTGGGCCCGTGCCGACGGCCACGCAGAGATCTGGACGGACCCCGCGCAACGCGGCGCGCCGATCGAGATGCTTCGGGAGAAGTACCCCCAATACGCTGATCATCCACCCGAGGGCCCGATCGTCGCGATGGAAGTAAGTGCGTGGAGTGGGTGGGCGTTCAGAGGCTGATGGGGAGGGGGAGACTGCCCCTGACGCCGTGCGGCCCGCTGCGGGAGCCGAAACGCTCGACATCATGCGGTCGAACGGCTGAACCTCTTGGCTGCGGACGCGGCGCGAGCGAGCCGCTTCCCCCAAGGAGATGACGTCGGACGATCCTCCACTCGATCACTGGAATGCGAGGAGGGCACCATGAGCGACGATTGCGACCACGACTGGGCCCAATGGAGTGGCGCGACGCGATGCCGTAAGTGCGGGACCACGCAGTAGTCCGGCCAACCGTGGGTGGGGGCGGACAGCCCCCACCCACCAGGGGAGGACCCCCATGACGCCCCGCACCCATTGGAACGACCTCCCCCTCGCCCTCCGCGCCGCCGTCGAAGCCCGGACCGGGCCCGTCGTCGCCGTGGGAACCGTCCCTCACGGCCTCAACTGCGCCACGGCCACCAGCCTGACGACGGCCGAGGGTTCGACGTTCGTGAAGGGCGTTCCTCTCCACGACGCCGATGTGTGCGCCGCGCAGCGGTGGGAAGCGACAGTGAACCCCTACGTCCTCGACGTCGGCCCCCGGCTCCGCTGGCGGATCGAAGCCGACGGCTGGGAGTTGCTCGGGTTCGAGCACATCGAGGGACGGCACGCGGATCTCTCGCCCGGGTCGGCCGACCTGCCGCTGGTCGGGGAGGTACTCCGTACGGCCCAGACCATCCGCGCCCCACGACACATCTCCGTGCCCAGGTTCGCGGATCGTTGGACGCGGTTCCTCGGCCCCGGGGAACTCCGTCTCCTGGACGGTGAGATGCTCCTGCACACGGACACCAACCCGCACAACCTGATGGTCACCGGGGACCGCGTACATCTCGTCGACTGGGCGACGCCCGCCCTCGGCCCCGCCTGGGTGGACATCGCCTACACGGCCGTGCGGCTGCTCGAAGCCGACCGCACCCCCGATGACGTCCGAACGTGGGCCGCCCGGTTTCCCTGCTGGGCATCGGCGGATCCCCAAGCCGTGGGGGCGTTCGTCTCGGCGAACTGTCGTCGGTGGGAGACCGTCGTCGGGTCCGCCGCCGCTCGCTCGAGCAACGCCCGGTTCGCCGCGCTGCTCACCATGGTGTGACGGCATCCACCGGTTCGCAGTCCGTGTTTTCCCCGGCCCATCATGGGGGCGGCGTACGCCGACGCGGTGTCGGAGTGCGCCGCCCTCGGGCGGGACGAGCTGCGGGAGGCGTCCCGCGGTCGTCCCGGCTACTTCGGATCGCGGTTGAAAGCCGCCTTCGACCAGAAGTAGCCGAGCACCGTGAGCCCCAGGCACCAGGCGACCGCGAGCCATCCGTTGTGGCCGATCTCGGTGCCGAGCAGCAGTCCGCGCAGGGTCTCGATCGCGGGCGTGAACGGCTGGTACTCGGCGATCGGCCGGAACCAGCCCGGCATCGAGTCGACCGGGACGAAGGCGCTCGAGATGAGCGGCAGGACGATCAGCGGCAGCGCGTTGTTGCTGGCCGCCTCGGCGTTCGGGCTGATCATGCCCATCCCGACCGCGATCCAGGTGAGAGCCAGGGCGACCAGAGCCATCAGCCCGAACGCCGCCAGCCACTCCAGGACCGTGGCGTCGGCGGACCGGAAGCCGATGGCCACGGCGACGGCGCCGACGAGGACCACGCTGGCGATCGATTGCAGCACGCTGCCGATGACGTGCCCGATGAGCACGGAGCCGCGGTGGATCGCCATGGTGCGGAAGCGGGCGATGATGCCCTCGGTCATGTCGTTGGAAACGGACACCGCGGTCCCGACCACGGTGCCTCCGATGGTCATCATCAAGATGCCCGGTACGACGTAGGCGATGTACGCGGCGCGGTCACCGCCCCCCATGCCCGCGCTCATCACGTCGCCGAAGATGTAGACGAAGAGCAACAGCAGGACAACTGGCGTGAGCAGCAGGTTCAGGGTGAGGGACGGATAGCGCCGGGCGTGCAGGAGGTTGCGGCGCAGCATCGTGGACGAGTCGCGCAGGGTGAGGGAGAGGGAGCTCATCGGACGGCCTCCTGGTTCCGGTTCGGCTGGTTGGAGCCGGTGAGGGCGAAGAACACGTCGTCGAGGTCGGGGGTGTGCACGGTGAGCTCGTCGGCCTCGATGCCGGCGGAGTCGAGCCAGTCGAGGAGGGAGCGCAGCTCGCGCTGGCTGCCGTCGCTGGGGATCTGGAGCGACAGCGCCTCGTCGTCCCGGGTGGTCTCGCGCAGTGCGGAGGCGGCGGACCGGTACGCGGCAGGGTCGGTGAAGCGGAGCCGGACGTGCCCGCCGGGGATGAGGCGCTTGAGCTCCTCGGCGGTGCCCTGGGCAGCGATCCTGCCGTCGTTGAGCACGGCGATGCGGTCGGCGAGCTCGTCGGCCTCCTCCAGGTACTGGGTGGTGAGGAAGACCGTCACCCCGTCGGAGACGAGCTCGCGGATGATCTGCCACATGTTGTGACGGGAGCGCGGGTCGAGGCCGGTGGTCGGCTCGTCGAGGAAGATGATCCGCGGGCTGCCGACCAGCGTCATGGCGATGTCCAGACGGCGCTTCATGCCCCCGGAGTAGGTGGAGGCGGGCTTCTTCGCCGCCTCCACCAGGTCGAAACGCTCCAGCAGCTCGGCAGCGACCCGCCGCCCCTCACGCTTGGACAAGTGGTGCAGGTCCGCCATGAGGAGCATGTTCTCCTCCCCCGTGATCAGCCCGTCGACAGCGGAGAACTGCCCGGTGACACCGATCGCGCCACGCACCGCCTGCGGGTCGACGGCCGGGTCGTGGCCCGCGACCTGGATCTGCCCGCCGTCGGCGGTGATGAGCGTGGAGAGGATCTTCACGACCGTGGTCTTGCCGGCGCCGTTGGGCCCGAGCAGCGCGAAGACCGAGCCGGCCGGGATGAGCAGATCGATTCCGTCGAGGACGGTCTTGTCGCCGTACGACTTGCGCAGACCGACGGTCGAGACGGCGGCCGGCGACGCGTAACCGTTGAACCGACTGGATGTGGGCATGACAAAGGAGCTCATGGGGCCCTCCGTTCGAAGGCTGAAGCGAGTGGGGGACGGGGCTGGTTGAGGGCGTGGTGCTCAGGCCTTGGCGTGGCGGATGTCGATGTTGCCGTGCCGGGTGCGGGCGCGGACCTTGACGGTGTCCTCGGTCCTGTCCGGAGCCTCGGACGCGGTGAGCGTGTTGCGCACGTGGCCGGAGCCCGAGTTGACGTCGAGCCAGGCGGCCGTGCCCTCGCGGATGCCGACCTCGATGGCGCCGTAGGCGGTCTCCAACTCGACGGTGCCGCGAGCCACTTCGCCTACGCGCAGGGTGCCGTGGGCGGTGGTGGCGGTGACCGAGTCCTCCGCGCGCGCGATGTCGATGTCGCCGTTGGCGCCGCGCACCCGCAGCTCCCCGGTCGCGGCACCGACGGTCGTGGTGCCGTGCGAGTTCTTCAGGACGGCGGGGCCGTCGACGAGGCCGACGCGCAGGCTGCCGGAGCTGGTGGTGATCTCGGCCGTGCCCTCGACCCGGTCCACGGTGATCGAGCCGTGGGAGGCGGTCAGCTTCAGCGGGCCGGTGGTGTCGAGGCGGACGTCGCCGGACGAGGTCTTCACGCGGGTCTCGCCGAGCTGCCCCTCGCCGAGCACCTGGGTCCAGGCGCCGGTCATGTCGATGCGCGAGCCCGTGGGCAGTTCGACCGACACGTCGACGATGCCGGTGCGGCCGAACGGACCGGACTTGGGCGTCCTGACGGTCAGTGCGCCGCTCGCGTACGTGACCTCGGTCTGGCCGGCCGTCCGCACGTCCCGGTCCTTCTTCGGGTCGCGGGGCCGCACCTCGACGACGGTGTCGAGGCGGTCGCCCGCGATGAACTGGATGGAACCGGCCTCCACGTGCGCCGTGGCCGAGATCGGTTCGGGAGTGTCGAAAGAAGGCATGGCTGTCCCGTCCTCTTGAGTCCTTGAGCCGTCCCCGCTGGTGGGACGTGGTGTGGGTGAAGTGGTGCGGGCGGGGGCGCGGTCAGCGCACCCAGCCGGTGATGCTCTGTCCGATGGTCGGGGTCTTCGCCGTCGTACGCGGCCGGGTGCCGCCGTCGACCGCGGCCGACACGGCGCGCACCAGCCACGCGTTGACCGACAGGCCCTCGCGGCTCGCGGCCTCCTCGGCGCGGGCCTTGAGGTGGGACGGCAGGCGCAGGTTGACACGGGCGGTGCCACCCTCGTCGCCGTCGGCCGGGGCCGGGGTCTTGAACGGTTCGACGGGCGCGGCCGGTTCCGCGGGGGCGCCGCCGTCGGTGGGCGGGAGCGTCACCACGAAGTCGGGGTCCAGCCCGCGCAGCCGTACGTCGACCGAGCCGGGGGCGAGCTCGCGGGTGATCTCGTCCATCGCGGCGGAGAGCACATTGAGCATGGCCAGACGGGTCGCCGACTCCAGGGGGGCGGTGAGTCGCTCGGCCAGCTCGCGGGCTTCGTCGCCACCGGCTTCGGCTGCCACCGCGAGTTCGCGGCGCAGGGTGTCGACATACGGGGTGAGGTCCATGACGTCATCATGGCACCACTATGGCGCCATGCGCAAGCCTGAGGGCCATTTCGTGGGGGTGAGCTCGAGGGTGGCCCGTCCTGCCTGCGGAAACGTGGAGGGGGCGACTCGCGTCATGGTGTCGCCATGTGCGGCCATGTACTTTCGGGGGCGCGGAATGGCGCCGGGCGGCGCCGAATGGTGCCAAGTGGTGCCACTCGACATCATGTGGCGCCATGTGGTGTCGCGGAGAAGATGGCCTGCCCCGCCGCGCAGTCTGCCGGGGTCACCGACGTGACCATGTGACCGGCGGGGGCGGAAGCCGGAAAAACGACCGCACCCGGTCCGTCGTGGGCTCCATGCCAGGAGCCCCACGGGCCGGGTGCGGGCAAACGCGGGCCTAGGCCCGCGTCACGCCTTCTTCGTCTCCCAGAAGATCTTGTCGATCTCCGCGATGAGCTCCAGCGCCTTCTCACCGGTCTTCGGGTCCGTCGAGGCCTTGGCGGTGCTCAGGGCCTTCAGGGTGTCGTTGACCAGCTGGTGGAGCTGGGGGTACTTCTCGAAGTGCGGGGGCTTGAAGTAGTCGCTCCAGAGCACCGAGACGTGGTGCTTGGCGAGCTCCGCGCGCTGCTCCTTGATGACCGTGGCGCGGGCGCGGAAGTGCGCGTCCTCGTTGGCCAGGTACTTCTCCTGGACTGCCTTGACCGACTCGGCCTCGATGCGGGCCTGGGCAGGGTCGTACACGCCGCAGGGGAGGTCGCAGTGGGCGCTGACCTTCACCTTGGGGGCGAACAGGCGGGAAAGCATGTGCTGTCCTTCCTCGTGATCGTCTTCTCAGGTGCGAGATTACTCGGTGTGGGAAGGCTTTTCTCGGGTGCCCCGGGGGGCTTAGGACAAAAGACCGGTGACAGTCTGGGACCGGTGGCGGAACGGACCGGGAGGTGCCGTGGTGCAGGAGCAGGTGGACGAGCGCGGTCAGGAGCTGGAGCGCGAACGTCGCGGACTGCTGCGGATCGGGCTGGCCGAGGTCTACAACCCGTCGATGGTGCCGACGCTGAACCCCGGGGACCAGATCGTCGTCCAGTACGGGGCGTCCGTCCGGCCGGGTGACGTCGTGGTGCTGCGGCACCCCTTCCGGCAGGACCTGCTGATCGTCAAGCGTGCCGTGGAGCGGCGGGCCGGCGGGTGGTGGGTCGTGGGGGACAACCCGCTGGTGGAGAACGACAGCCGGGAGTTCGGCACCGTGCCGGACGAGTTCGTGGTGGCCCGCGCCCGGCTGCGGCTGCGGCGGCCGCCCGGGGCGGGTCAGCGGTCGGCGGTCGCGCTGCTGTCCTGGGCCGCCTCGGCCGTGCGGCCGTTGTCGCCCGAGCCGTCCTCCGGGCGCGTGGCTTCCTGGCTCTCGCGGCGCTTGCGGGCGCGGTAGGCGGCGACGTTGGCGCGGGTGGCGCAGCGGTCGGAGCAGTAGCGTCGCGAGCGGTTGGTGGAGGTGTCGAGGTAGGCGTTGCGGCAGGGGCTCGCCTGGCAGATGCCGAGACGGTCGACCCCGTACTCCGTGAGGTGCACGGCGAGGCCCATGCAGGCGGTCGCGGTGTACGACGCGCCGGCGTTCACCGCGTGGTCGGCGATGTGCATGTGCCACTTGGGACGGCCGTCCTCGTCGCGGAACTCGTGGCCCGAGACCTGCGGGCTGACCGGGAACTCCATCAGCAGCGCGTTGAGCAGGTCCACGGCCCGCACCTCGTCGCCCTCGGACGCCGCCTCGAAGACCGCGCGCAGCCGGGCCCGCACCGACCGCAGCCGGGTGACGTCGCTGTCGGTCGCGCGCCGCGCGCCCTGGGCGCCGGCGCCGAACAGCTCCCGCACGGCTTCGACGGAGGTGAGCGTGTCGGTGCCGCGCGTGGGCTCCTCGCTGTTGACCAGCCGCACGGCGTAGTCCGAGTAATAGGCCAGTTCCACTTGTGGTCCTTACGAGGGCGGTCTATGGTCGCTGATGTCGATCAGTAATGGTCGGTTCAGTACCGAGGGTATTACAGGACTGCGCGCGTGGGAGGCACCACCATGACCGAGACCCCCAACACGGACTGGAACGCCTGGCAGACCAGCTGGGACCGCCAGCAGGAGTGGTACCTCCCCGACCGCGAGGAGCGGTTCCGCGTCATGCTCGACATGGTCGAGGCCTTCGCCGGGGCCGAGGCGCGGGTGCTGGACCTCGCCTGCGGCACGGGCTCGATCTCCGGCCGGCTGCTGGAGCGCTTCCCCAAGGCCGTCTCCGTCGGCGTCGACCTCGACCCCGCCCTGCTCGCCATCGCCCACGGCACCTTCGCCGACGAGCCGCGCGTCACGTTCGTGACCGCCGACCTCACCGACCCCGCCTGGACCGCGAAGCTGCCGTACGACTCCTTCGACGCCGTCCTGACCGCCACCGCCCTGCACTGGCTCCACCTCGAACCGCTGCGCGCGCTGTACGGACAGCTCGCCGGGCTCGTCCGCGAGGGCGGCGTCTTCCTCAACGCCGACCACATGCCGGACGAAACGACACCCCGGATCAACGCCGCCGACCGCGCCCAGCGGCACGCCCGCATGGACCGCGCCAAGGCCGAGGGTGCCCTCGACTGGCGCGCCTGGTGGGAGCTGGCCGCCGCCGACCCGGTGCTGGCCGGGCCCACCGCCGAGCGGTTCGAGATCTACGGCGAGCACGCCGACGGCGAGACGCCCTCCGCCGACTGGCACACGGCGACCCTGCGCGAGGCCGGGTTCGCGGAGGCCCGCACGGTGTGGCGCTCGCCCTCCGACGCGATGGTGCTCGCGCTCAAGTAGCCCGGCGCCTGAAAAGGTCAACCTCCTTTTGTCGCATGGCAGTTAGCTGCAATCCGGGTGGTGTCGTGATCACGCGGCCACGGACGATGAACGGGTTCCTCACCTTTGTGAAAAGGAGATACCCATGCGTTTCGTCAAGTCGGCCAGGCTCGCGGCCGTGGCGCTCGCCGCGGCTTCGGGTGTGGCCCTTGCGATCGCTCCGGCGAACGCCGCCACGACGCCGCTGAAGTCGGTCTCGTGCGACCGCAGCGACACCACCCAGCTGCAGTTCGAGGGCTTCATCTCGGCGTTCCCCCTGGGCTGTTACAAGGGCTCCGGGGATCTGGACGTCAATGTGAAGAACGCGATGTACGGGCGGGCCGGTGACCACTCCGGCTACGTGCTCTTCGAGGACGGCACCAAGGTGTCGTTCACGAAGGGTGGCCACATCAGCCCCCCGGCGGGCTGGAAGACCGTGGTCCACATCCACACCAACTGAGCCCGGCCCATCACTGACAGAAGGAGTACCCATGCGTTTCATCAAGTCTGCCAAGCTCGCCGCCGTCGCGCTCGCCGCGGCTTCGGGTGCGGCCCTCGCGTCCGCTCCGGCGAACGCCGCCACGACGCCGCTGGCGCCGGTCACGTGCGACCGCGAGAACACCACCCAGCTGCAGTTCGAAGGCTTCGTCCAGCCGTGGCCCATGGGCTGTTTCAAGGGTTCCGGGGACCTGGACATCAACGTGAACTACGTGTTCTACATGCGGGCCGGTGACCACTCCGGCTACGTGGTCTTCGCGGACGGCTCCAAGGTGTCGTTCACCAAGGGGGCCGTCTTCAGGCCCACCGAAGCGGGCTCGAAGAACGCGGTGCACATCCACACCAACTGAGCCCGGCCCACCACTGACAGAAGGAGGACCCATGCGTCTCGTCAAGTCTGCCAAGCTCGCCGCCGTCGCGCTCGCCGCGGCTTCGGGTGCGGCGCTCGCGTCCGCTCCGGCGAACGCCGCCACCACGCCCCTCAAGGCGGTCGAGTGTGCCTCCGGCGCCGGCCAGCTGCAGTTCCAGGCTTTCGTGTCGATGTGGCCGCGGGCCTGCTTCAAGGGCTCCGGGGACCTGGACGTCAACGTGACGTCGTCGATATTCGGCACGGCCGGTGACCACTCCGGCTATGTGATCTACGACGACGGCACCAAGGTGAACTTCACGAAGGGGACGACCTTCGGTTCCGCCAAGACCGTGGTCCACATCCACACCGACTGACCCGGTCACCATCGAAGACGCCGAAGACAAGGAGAAAGCCATGCGCGTTGTCAGGTCGGTCAAGCTCGCGGCCGTGGCGCTCGCCGCGGCTTCGGGTGTGGCCCTCGCGTCCGCTCCGGCGAACGCCGCAACGACCCCGCTGCAGAGGGTCCGGTGCAACCCCGGCGACACCACCCAGTTGCAGTTCCGCCTCTTCAT
Source organism: Streptomyces netropsis (assembly GCF_014203545.1). GTDB lineage: Bacteria > Actinomycetota > Actinomycetes > Streptomycetales > Streptomycetaceae > Streptomyces > Streptomyces netropsis. The sequence continues at coordinate 287,683 of NZ_JACHJG010000003.1, read as the reverse complement.
GGGGTCGTCGCTGACGGACCCCTGTTACACGGGCTCCGGTGACGTCGACGTCAACATCACGTCGGCGATATTCGGCAGGGCCGGCGACCGTTCCGGCCATGTGGTCTTCGCGGACGGCACCAAGTCGTCGTTCACGAAGGGCGGGGACATCGCCCTGCGCGGCACGATCGTCCACCTCCACACCGACTGAGATCAGCCCCCAGCGCAGAACAGCGCGGGGGTACGAGCCTCCATGGCCCGTACCCCCGCGCTGTGCGTATCGCGGTGCTCCGTCAGAGGGCATTGCCGATGCCGGATGGGGGGTGTTCCTCGCGATCCTGAACGCAAAGGCTGAGGGCGCCGGGCGGGAAGTGATGTCTGTGGCCCCCCGCAATACCTCCCGCACATGCTGAATGCGAGCGCACCGCGCGAAGGGGAAACCGGCCCACGCAGGAGAGGTTCTACTGGAGCCTGCGGCCACAATGCGCACTCTGACGCGGTGGGCTCCGTCAATGTTCTTACGGGCCGGGCTGGTCTGTCGCGAAGCCAGTCGGCATAGCGCGAAGCCGCCCCTTCCGAAGGGAGGGGGAGTCACGAAGACCAGCGCGTCGCGGGCCTGTCGGCCGATCGATAATCAGCTTGCCGGGCGAAGGCCACCTCGCGCGTCATGACAATCAACGTATGCCCCTCGGCTAGGCCCGCATGGCGTCCCGGACGGCACCGCCCCCGATCCGGGGTGAGCGTGGCGGTCGCCTTCTGGTTGTTGAACCAACTCCAGAGTGCGGCTCGGGTAATGAAATAGTCCCGTCAGCCCCTTACTGCTCGGCGGTCGCCTGCCGAAAGCCCCGGTCGATAGTGGCTGGTTTGCCATCGAGTGCACTTGCGAGGTGAGCTCCCCTGTCTGTCCCGGGGGGCGGCGGAAGACGGTGTATATCTGGCGCACCGTATGCATGTGCGATCACCTTTGCCAAGGTCAGTGCGATGCGGCGACCTCTGGAGTGCGACGCAGTCTCCTCGAGGAGTGTCCAAGGATGATCGAATTTCGCTTATTTCAATGCTTCAGGGGAGGGCGAGTTCGAGTCAAAAATGATCCCACTCATTCAGTCTGGTGTTCGATTGCGGGTAGGTTGACCGATGCGAGGGGCTGGTGGGTTCTGGGCTTCTCGCTCGCAGTCTCTGATTTTCGATCTAGCGAGAAGAGGGATAGTGAGGATTCGTCGAGCTGTTACCGCAGGTGCTACCGCTGCAGCGTCTATCGCGGCTGTATTGACTTTCAATTCTCCCGCCCAAGCCGCAATGACGAAGTTTTGTAACGCTCCGTTCTCCAAGGGTGGGAGTGTCTGTTTTTATTCGGACGGTGACAATATAACCGTCACGGACAACTGGGCTGACGGGCTTCGGAGCGTCGCGAAGTGGTGGGTTGAGGACCGAGACCACGGCAACAGGGTCGTTGCTACGGGTGAATGTCACAATGCCAACGGGAAGGGGACGACGGTGACGTGCAGAAATGACTTCCCGGAAGGCAAGAACGTGGTCATTGGGTTCTATGCCGTGGCTCGTGAGGGTGCGAACGGTAGAGATCAATACCCGGATGACCACATCACGATCGGATGGGTTTCTGGGCGCTAGATAAAGGCGCAGAAACCAATTGGCGCCGCCTGGCCTGTAAAGGTTTGGCGGCGCCAATTGGTTCATTTTTGCGGCATCAGTTTGTTGTTCGGCCTGATGCTCGGTCTCGTCTTTCAGAGAACCTTGGACAGGAAAGATTTCGTACGTTCATGCTGAGGGTTGGTCAACACTTCACGTGGGTGGCCTGATTCAACGACTACGCCGTCGTCCATGAAGACGACCGAGTCGCCGACCTCTCGCGCAAACCCCATTTCATGGGTTACGACGATCATCGTCATGCCGTCCTCGGCCAGGCCCCGCATGACGTCCAGGACGTCGCCGACCAGCTCCGGGTCGAGCGCGGAGGTCGGCTCGTCGAAGAGCATCAGCTTCGGCTCCATGGCCAGCGCGCGGGCGATCGCCACACGCTGCTGCTGGCCGCCGGAGAGCTGGGAGGGGTAGTTGCCCGCCTTGTCGGCGAGGCCCACCCGGTCCAGCAGCTTCAGCGCCCGCTCGCGGGCGACCGACTTGGACACACCCTTGACCTGCATGGGGGCTTCCATGACGTTGGCCAGCGCGGTCATGTGCGGGAAGAGGTTGAAGCGCTGGAACACCATGCCGATGTCCCGCCGCTTCAGGGCGACCTCGCTGTCCTTGAGCTCGTAGAGCTTGTCGCCCTTCTGACGGTATCCGACCAGCTCGCCGTCGACGGACAGCCGACCCGCGCTGACCTTCTCCAGGTGGTTGATGCACCGCAGGAAGGTGGACTTGCCGGAGCCGGACGGGCCGATCAGGCAGAACACCTCACGCGGGGCGACTTCGAGATCGATGCCCTTGAGGACCTGCACGGCGCCGTAGGACTTGTGGACGCCCTCGGCCTTCACCATTGCGTTCATGCGCTGACGCCTCCCTTAGGACGGTGGCTGAGGGTGGACAGGTTCTTCCTGACCTTCTGCCACGGGGTGAGCGGCAAGCTGCGGAGTGAGCCTCGGGCGTAGCGCCGCTCCAGGTAGAACTGGCCGATGCTGAAGACGCTGGTCAGGATCAGGTACCAGGTGGCGGCCAGGAAGAGCATCTCGACCGGAGCGCCAGTGATCTGACCGATGTCGGTGGTGGACCGCAGCAGCTCCAAATACTGGGCTGCGCTTGCCGCCAGCGACGAGGTCTTGAGCATGTTGATGAACTCGTTGCCGGTCGGCGGCACGATCACGCGCATCGCTTGCGGCAGCACGATCCGGCGCAGCGTCTTGCCCTGGTTCATGCCCAGTGCGTGCGAGGCCTCGGTCTGGCCCTCGTCGACCGACTGGATGCCCGAGCGGACGATCTCCGACATGTACGCAGCCTCATTGAGCCCCAGGCCGAGCAGCGCGGCCATGAATGGGGTCATGAAGTCGCTCATCTCGTCCCGGTAGATGAAACCGAGGTTGATGTACGGGAAGATCAGGGCGAGGTTGAACCACAGCAGCAGCTGCACGTAGACCGGGGTGCCCCGGAAGAACCAGATATAGGCCCAGGAGACGGCGGAGGTCACCGGGTTCTTCGACAGCCGCATTACGGCCAGGATGATGCCGAGCACGAGGCCCAACACCATCGAGAGTACCGAGATCAGGACGGTCTTGCCGAGTCCCTCTACGACCGTCGAATCAAAAAGGTAGTCCGGGATGGCGTTGTAGTTGATCTTCGCAGTGGCGAAGGCGTTGATCAGCAGGCCCAGCAGGCCGAGCACGAGGACGCCGGAGATCCACCGGCCGTAGTGCCGGACGGGGATGGCCTTGATGGCCTCCGGCTGTGATGCGGCGGCCGTCTTGGGCGTGCCGGTGCCCTTGCCGGGCGGCGGGGTCTCGGCGGCGGTCCGCTTGCCGGACGAGGCCTTCGCGTCGTCGCCGCTCTTCTTGTCGAGCGACGGCTTGTCGGTGGCCTTCTCGGCGTCCTTCTTGTCGGAAGCCTTGTCGGCGGTCTCCTCGACAGGCTTCTCGTCGACGACGGGCGTCTCGTCGGCGTCCTTGTCGGCCTTGTCGGCGGCCTTCGCGTCGCCCGCCTCGGCTGGGGCCTCGGCGGTGGGCTCGGCGGCGTCCTTCTTGTCCGGCTCGGGGGTGTCCGGACCCGGCTTGTCGGGCTCTGGCTTATCGGAAGAAGCAGTCACGGGTATGGCCTTTCAGCGTGCCGTACGAGGGGAGGGCAAGGGTCAGGAACCGCCGTTGATCTTGGCTTCCTTGACGGCGCCGGCGTCGACGCCCCAGGTCTTGATGACCTTCTCGTACGCACCGTTCTTGATGATCGCTTCGAGGGCCGCCTTGAGGGCGTCCCGCAGCTGCGCGTTGTCCTTGGAGATGGCGATGCCGTACGGGGCGGCCTCGACCTGCTCGCCGACCGTCTCGAAGTCCTTGCCACCACCGGCGGTCTTCACCGCGTACGCCGCGACGGGGAAGTCGCTGGAGACGGCTTCGACGCCACCGGCCTTGAGTCGCGTCTGAGCCTCCAGATCGGTGTCGAAGGCCTCGATCTCGATCCCGTCCTTGTCGTCCTTCTCGCACTTCTCGGACTCGGACTTGGCCAGGTCGTTCGAGACGGTGCCGCGCTGGACCGCGATCTTCTTGCCGCAGAGGTCGTCCCAGGAGTCGATGCCCTTGGTGTCGCCCTTCTTGGTGTAGATCGAGACACCGGCGGTGAAGTAGTCGACGAAGTCGACTCCCTCGCCGACCTTCTTGCCGGTCTTGGAGTCGACGCCCTCTTGGCGCTCCTTCGAGTCGGTCATCGCCGACATGGCGATGTCGTAGCGCTTGGAGCGCAGGCCCGTGAGCAGGGAGTCGAAGGTGCCGTTGTTGAACTGGAACTTCACGCCGAGTTCCTTGCCCAGCGCGGCGGCGATGTCGGGGTCGAGGCCGACGACCTTGCCGTCCTTCTTGAATTCCACCGGCGGGTAGGCGATGTCGGAGCCCACCTTCACGACCCCGGCGTCCTGGATGCTCTTCGGCAGCTTGGCGAAGAGGGGAGCCGAGGAGCCCTTGACGGTCTGGTCGGCGCCGGCGGTCGTCTTGTTCCGCTGATCGCCACAGCCGGTCAGCAGGAGGGCGCCGGCGACCGCGATCGCGCCGGCGGCGGCCAAACGACTCCTGGCGGCAGCCGGGCGATGGATGGAGCTTGCGGTCATTGCTGGTTCCTCCTGCGGGTGAGGGGATAGCCGAATGTTCTCGCTGGTCACATGGGATCGGCGCCGAGATCGACAAGCACACGACAGCGGGTGTCGCGACCTCGTGCGGTTGGGGCATCTTGCCATCTGGACTGCACCGTTCGGGGGGCTAGCCAGGTCAAAATCGGATAACGGGTGATCGACGTGCGGTACCGGGGTGTTCTTACGAGTGGACGACCCTGTTCCCCTTTGGTCTGAGACGGGTGTGAGACACACATCACGTACCGCTTGTCTCACTCCGTGGACTTCCGGCACCAGTTGACACGGTTTTGGCCGACAGATGTGCGTGCCGTGACACACAGCGGCCGATCTCACTCGTCGGCCGTAGCGCTCATTTGATAGAAATGCGAGCCAGACCCCTCACCCGGGGCCCAGGGTGCGCGCCCGGTGGTGCGCGCCCGGCGTCCGTATCCCCCGCGCGGCACCACCCCCCGCGCGACACCCGTGCGGCCCACCCGCCGGACCGGTACGGACGGGATGCCCGACCCGTCCTCGACCAGGGGCGGCTACCCTCGACTGCAATTCGACAAAGGGGTCAAGAAAAGTGGCAGCGGAGATCGTGAATCCTCGCAGCGACAAGAGCACGGACGGAACTCAGGACGAGTTCTTCGATCCGGCCTTCGCGCTGCACAGAGGCGGCAAAATGGCGGTCCAGGCGACCGTTCCCGTGCGGGACAAGGACGATCTGTCCCTGGCCTACACGCCGGGCGTCGCCAAGGTGTGCAGCGCGATCGCGGAGCATCCTGAGCTTGTCCACGATTACACCTGGAAGTCACAGGTCGTGGCCGTCGTCACCGACGGCAGCGCGGTGCTCGGCCTCGGTGACATCGGGCCGGAGGCGTCCCTGCCCGTGATGGAGGGCAAGGCGATCCTCTTCAAGCAGTTCGGCGGCGTGGACGCGGTGCCGATCGCGCTCGACTGCCGCGAGGTGGACGACATCGTCGAGACCGTCGTCCGGCTCGCGCCCTCCTTCGGCGGCGTGAACCTGGAGGACATCTCCGCGCCGCGCTGCTTCGAGGTCGAGCGCAAGCTCCAGGAGCGGCTGGACATCCCGATCTTCCACGACGACCAGCACGGCACCGCCGTCGTCACGCTCGCCGCCCTGCGCAACGCCGCGCGGGTCACCGACCGTACGCTCGGCCAGCTGCGCGCCGTCATCTCGGGCGCGGGCGCGGCCGGGGTCGCCATCGCCAAGATCCTGGTGGAGGCGGGCATCGGCGACGTCGCCGTCTGCGACCGCAAGGGCATCGTCTCGCAGGACCGCGACGACCTCACCGACGTCAAGCGGGAGCTCGCGGGCTTCACCAACAAGGCCGGCCGCTCCGGGACGCTCGCGTCCGCGCTGGACGGCGCGGACGTCTTCATCGGCGTCTCCGGCGGCACGGTCCCGGAGGAGGCGGTCGCGAAGATGGCGGAGAACGCGCTGATCTTCGCCATGGCCAACCCGACCCCGGAGATCCACCCGGACGTCGCGCACAAGTACGCGGCCGTCGTCGCGACCGGCCGTAGCGACTACCCGAACCAGATCAACAACGTGCTCGCCTTCCCCGGCATCTTCGCGGGCGCCCTCCAGGTCCGCGCCTCGCGGATCACCGAGGGCATGAAGCTCGCGGCCGCCGAGGCGCTGGCCGCGGTGGTCGCCGACGAGCTGAGCGCCGAGTGCGTCATCCCCTCGCCGTTCGACGAGCGGGTCGCCCCCGCGGTGACCGCCGCCGTCGCGGCCGCCGCGCGCGCGGAGGGCGTGGCGCGCCGCTAGCGCCTCCGGCGGTCTTGGCGAGTACACCTCCGCTGCGCGGAGGTGTACTCAAGCGCCGGACGGGCTGCTGTGCTGTGTCCTCAAACGCCGGACGGGCTGCATTGAGCTCAGCCAGATCAAGCCCGTCCGGCGTTTGACGACGCGCCCGCAGGGCGCCCGCCGCCGCAGGCGGCACAGACGGCCCGCAGGCGGGTCACTTCAGTCGGCGTACGAACACGTCGTGGAGACGGTTGGTGTCGCCGGCGACGAGGTTGTCGCCGCCGCTGCCGAAGACCACCGTCCGGCCGGTGCGGTCGACCGAGACGCCGCTCGCGCCCGCGGTGTCCTCGGCGCCGTCGGGGGCCACGTTGAGCCGTTCGACGGTTCCGGTGAGCAGGTCGCGGACGAAGAGGTCCTCGTGGCCGTTTGTGTCCCCGGGGACCAGATTGCTCGCCGCGGAGGTGAAGTACACCTTCCGGTTGTCGGCGCTCATGACCGCGCCGTCGTTGGAGACGCCGTTGGTCTGGGCGCCGCCGGGGGCGAGAACCACCCGCCGCGTGGTGCCCGTGCGCAGGTCCTTGGCGAACACGTCCGTGGCCCCGTTGGTGTCGTCCGGCACGATGGAGGGCGAGATCGACGAGTACAGCGCGTACCGCCCGTCGGGGCTGAGACCGATGCCGCCGATGACCGCCACGGTCCCGCCGTCCGCCGCGTGGGCGGCCAGGTGGGTGCGCCCGGTCCGCAGGTCGTGCGTGTAGAACGCGCGGGCCCGTGGATGCGGCCGGCTCAGCTCGGGGGACTCCGGCGCGGGGTACAGATTGTGGGCGGCGCTCTTGAAGCCGACGCGGCTGCCGTCCGCGCTGATCACCGGCTGTGTGGAGAAGGCGTCCGCCTGGGTGCCGTCGGTGGCGACGCTCACCCGCTTGACGGTGCCCTTCCGGCGGTCCTTCACGAAGATGTCCGTCACCCCGTTGGTGTCGCCGGGGACCAGGTCGGTGCGGCTGGAGGTGAACGCGACGTAGCGGCCGTCGGCGCTGATGGACGGGTCGTGGTTGGTGGCGCGCACCTGCGCGTCGTTCCTGACCAGGACCTCGGTGCGGCCGGTCCTGCGGTCACGGACGAAGACGTCGAGCCCGCCCGGCGGATTCTGGCCCGGGGCGAGGTTCCCGGCCTCCGAGGAGAAGACGACGTACCGCCCGTCCCCACTGATCGAGGCGTTGTAGGACGGGTCGGCCGCCGGGGTGCCGTCGCGTCCGACGTCCACCAGCTCGATCCCGCCCTTGCGCAGGTCCTTGACGTACAGATGGCGGCTGCCCGGCGTCGTGCCCGGCACCAAGGTGCTCGCCCGGGACTCGAAGACGGCGAAGCGGCCGTCGGCGCTGACGGCGCCGGTGAGCGACTCCTCGTCCGCCTGGGTGCCGTCGGCGGCGACGCTCACCCGCTCGGTGTGCGGCCGGTGCGCCGTGCCCGCGGCCGCCGCCGAGGCGACCGGCAGGGCCGTGGCGCAGGTACCCACGATGGCCGCCACCACGGTGGCGCGTCTGAGGCAGTACATGATGATCTGCTCCTTCCGGGGCGCTTCGGGCGAGGTCACTTCACACGCCGCAGGAAGACGTCGGTCACCTTGTTGGTGTCGCCGGGGACGAGGTTGTCGCCCGAGCTGTCGAAGACGGCGGTCCGGCCCAGGAGGTCGATGGCGAGGCTGCCCGCGCCGCCGTTGTCCTGGGAGCCGTCGGCCGCCACGTTGAGCCGCTCGACGGCACCGGTGCGCAGATCGCGGACGAAGACGTCGGAGGGCCCGTCGTTGGTGTCGCCGGGGACCAGGTTGCCGGCGCCGGAGACGAAGAACACCCGTCGGCCGTCGGCGCTCATGACCGGGTCGTAGATGTGGCCGTCGGCCTGCGCGCCGTCGTGGGCCAGGCTGACGCGCCGGGTGACGCCGGTGCGCAGGTCCTTGACGAAGGCGTCGGCGCGGTGGTTGGTGTCGCCCTCCACGACCGTGGCCGAGCGGCTGGTGAAGAGCGCGTACCGCCCGTCGGGGCTGAGGCTGTAGCCGCCGCCGACCGGCACGGGCCGGCCGTCACGGTCGTGGGCCGCCAGTTCGATCCGCCCGGTGCGCAGGTCGTGGACGTAGAACTCGGTGGACGACGGCGGCCGCAAGCCGGTCCCCGCCGGATCGGACGGCGGCTCGGGGACGTCCGTCAGGTCCCTGCTGCGGAAGCCGACCTTGCTGCCGTCGGCACTGATCACCGGTTGGACGGAGGCGAGGCCCACCTGGGTGCCGTCGGCCCTGACGCTGACCCGCTTGGTGGTGCCCTTCCAGCGGTCCCGGACGAAGACGTCCGAGCGCAGATTGGTGTCACCGGGGACCAGGTCGTTACGGGTCGAGGTGAAGGCGACGTAGCGGCCGTCGGCGCTGATGGCCGGCGCGCCGGACGACCCGCGCGTCGACGGCTTGTCGCTGATCAGCAGCTCGGTGCGGCCGGTCCACAGGTCCCGGACGTAGACATCGGAGCCCGGCTCCGGATTCCGGCCGGGGGCCAGGTTCTTCGCGAACGACTGGAAGGCGACGTACCGCCCGGTGGCGCTGATCGACGGGGCGATGGACCCGCCGTCGGCCGGGGTGCCGTCCGTGGCCACGCTGACCTGCTGGAGCCTGCCGGTCCACCGGTTCCGCACATAGACCTGGGACTCGGCCTTGCCACCGGGCACCAGATTGGTCGCCGAGGACTCGAAGGCGACCGAGCGACCGTCGCCGCTGATCACGGGCCTGTTCGACTCGCCGTCCGCCTGGCCGCCGGCCGCGGTCAGGCTCACCCGTTCGACACCCGGTGCCCGCCGGCCCTCCCCGGCGGCCGCGGCCTGCGCCACGGGCAGAGCCGTGGCGCAGGTGCCTAATATCGCCGCCATCACGGCGGTACGTCTGAGATGACGCATGATTCCCCCCTCGCGAGAGCCCGTACGGCATATGTACGGACCTGGGAAGCCAATCTCCCCACCCGCCCCGCGGTCAACGCGGAACGGCCGCACTCGGCCGCGGATACGGTCGTTGTGTGAGGGAGCCGTGGACGGTCCGAGAGGGACGCGGCGCGTGTCACATCGCCGCGTGGTTCCGTCCCGGACACCCCGGGGCTAGGTTCGGATCATGTTCGCCGCCTATGCCGCCCGCATCGACCGTGACCAGCCGCTGAACGGCCTGGAGTTGGGGGAGCGCCCCGAGCCCGGACCACGGCCGGGCTGGACGACCGTCAACGTCAAGGCCGCCTCGCTCAACCACCACGACCTGTGGTCGCTGCGGGGCGTGGGGCTCGGCGAGGAGGCGCTGCCGATGATCCTCGGCTGCGACGCCGCCGGGACCGACGAGGACGGCAACGAGGTCGTCGTCCACTCCGTCATCGGCCAGAGCGGCCACGGCGTGGGGCCGGACGAGCCGAGGTCCATCCTCACCGAGCGCTATCAGGGCACCTTCGCCGAGCGGGTCGCCGTGCCCACGTGGAACGTGCTGCCCAAGCCGAAGGGGCTGTCCTTCGAGGAGGCCGCCTGCCTGCCCACCGCCTGGCTGACCGCGTACCGCATGCTGTTCACCAACGCGGGCGTACGCCCCGGCCAGAGCGTCCTCGTGCAGGGCGCCGGGGGCGGCGTCGCCACCGCCGCGATCGTGCTGGGGGCGGCGGCCGGGCTGCGGGTCTTCGCCACCAGCCGCGACGCGGCCAAGCGCGAGCGGGCCGTGGAGCTGGGCGCCGAAGGCGCGTTCGAGCCGGGGGTGCGGCTGCCGCAGCGCGTCGACGCCGTCATCGAGACCGTCGGCGCCGCCACCTGGTCGCACTCGGTCAAGTCCCTCAAGCCCGGCGGCACCCTCGTCATCTCCGGCGCGACCAGCGGGCCGAACCCCAAGGCCGCCGAGCTCAACCGCGTCTTCTTCCTGGAGCTGAAGATCGTCGGCTCGACGATGGGCACCAAGGACGAGCTGGCGGACCTGCTGTCCTTCTGTGCCGCGACGGGCGTGCGGCCCGTCATCGACTCCGTCCTGCCCCTTGACCGGGCGCGGGAAGGGTTCGAGAAGATGTCCGACGGAGACGTGTTCGGAAAGATCGTGCTGACGGTCTAGGGCTGCCCCGGGCCGTCCGGAGTCCTCCGGAGGGTCATGCGCAAGCTCGGGGCTCATCTCACCGCGATTCTCACCGCCCTCACCGCCCTCACCGCGGTGCTCACCACGACGGCCCCCGCGCCCGCCGCGGCCCGCCCGTCGGCCGGCCGGGCCGACATCCCGAGGCTGACCGACGAGCACGGGCGGGTGCTCACCCTGCGCGGCTGGAACGTCGAGGACAAGAACCACCGCGGTGCCCCGGCCCTGTCCGACATCACCGAGCGGCACTTCCGCGACCTGGCCGCGCGGGGCTTCAACACCGCGCGGCTGCTGGTCTTCTGGGACGACCTCGAACCCCGGCGCGGCCAGTACAGCGAGCGCTACCTCGCCAAGATCGAGCGGATCCTCGACTGGGCGCACGCCCATCGCGTCCGGGTCGTGATCGACGCCCACCAGGACGTCTTCGGCCCCGCCTTCGGCAGCCACCGCGGCATCCCCGAGTGGGCCACCCGCACCGACGGCCTGCCCTACACCCCGCACCCCGACGACTGGTTCGCCGAATACTACGAACCCGCCGTGCAGGCCGCCTTCGAGCACCTCTACGAGGACGCGGACCTGCGCCGCGCCCAGGCCCGGATGTGGCAGGTCCTCGCCGGGCGGCTCGCCCACCACCCGGCCGTGCTCGGCTACGACCTCATCAACGAGCCGATGGGCAGGCTCCGCCCCGGCGAGGACCTGCCGGCCGCCGCCCGCCGGATCGAGGCCGAACAGATCACCCCCATGTACAACCGGCTCGCCGCCGCCATCCGGCAGGTCGACCGCCGGCACTGGCTGTTCGTCGAGCCGACCCCCATCGTCGGCGAGGGCGTACCGACCGCCCTCGGCCGCGTCCACGACCCCAAGGTCGTCTACGCCCCGCACTTCTACAACGCGGCCATGGAGGCCGGGCGGGACTACGACCCGGCCGCGAAGTGGATCGAGAACTACGAGGCGGCCGTCACCCGCTACCCCCGCGAGCAGCGCGTCCCCGTCGTCGTCGGCGAATGGGGGCCGCTCAACAACTCCCTGCCGAACATGGGCCGTTTCTACGACGACGCCCTCGCCTCGCTCGCCCGCTACACCTCCGGCTGGGCGGGCTACACCTGGTGCTACGGCGGCGGCTACTGCGCCCTGGACGCCGAAGGCCGTTTCCGTACGAACAAGGAGCGCACGGCCCGCCCGTACGCCGTCGTCGTCGCCGGCACCGTCACCGCCGAGTCCTACGAACCGGCCGCCCCCGCCTACCGCCTGACCTACGTGCCGCACCGGGCGGGCACCACCGAACTGTCCCTGCCGCCCGCCCCGCTCGGCTGGCACATCACCGTGACCGGCCCGGCCCGCACCAGGACCCGGGACGTTCCGCCGGGACGGCGCGGCACGGTCCGCGTGCACGGCGCGCCGCGCGCCGGTGCGCCGGTCTCCGTGGTCGTCACGGCAGGGCGCGAAGCGGAGTGAGCCGGTGCGGTGGCGCAGCGCCCGGGGCCTGAGGATGATGGAGGGCTCGGGGCGAGCGCCCCGTCAATCGACGTAGTCGTATCAGCGTCATCGCATGCGTAGTCGTACACGTAGTCGTACATCGGTGCTCAAGGACTGTGGCGGCCCGGCGACGGGCCGTTCGGGGGTGAAGCCATGTCCTCATCGATCCCACCCGTCCCCTCCGTAGGGGACTTCGTCACCGCGCTCGAAGAACTCGTACTCGTACCACCCGGGCGCCGCGGCCCCTCCGCCAGGATCGTCCTCGTCCAGCAGGGCCGGGGCGACGAGGCCGAGCAGATAGCGGAGGGCGAGTGCCTGCGGCTGCGGGTCCGCGGCCGCGCACTCGTCCCGTACGCCCGGATCCAGGAGTCCCGGCCGCGCGGCGACCGGCAGCGCACACGGGACGTCTTCGAGCAGATCGAGGACGGCCTGCGCGACAACCTGCCCGGCGGCTTCGGCCGGCTGCGGCTGCCGCGCTACCGGCTCGTGCGCGCCTTCGCGGCGGCCTCCTCCACGGAGGACCAAGCGCCGGTGCGGGCCCGGGACCTGCGCGACCAGTGCTACGCGGAGCGCCGCAAGGACTCCCACGTCCTCAAGGCACTGCACGCGATCGGCGGCCGCGACCAGACGCCGGACAACATCGCGGCCTGGATCTGGCACTGGGCCCGCCACCCGCTGTTCGGGGTGCTGCCGCGCTGGCTGTACGGCTTCCGGGCGGGGCGCCGCATGATGCGCAAGGGCGGCTGGTTCCGCCGCTGGGCCCGGGTCCCCTCGGGCCGCGGGGACTTCTTCCGCCACCACGAGGCGGTCGTCGCGGAGCGGGAGGACGCACTGCTGTGCGCGCTGCTCGACGACCTGGAGGCGGCGGCGCGAGGCCCCAGGCTCTCCCCCTGGACCAGGCGCCGGCGCAGCCGCTTCGTCCTCGTCCTCCCACGCGAGGGCGCACCCGGCTCGGTCACCGAAAGCGTGGTGCGCGGCTTCCCGCAAGCGGTCGAGCAGACCGGCAGCACCGCCGTCGTCCTGCTGGCGGTGGGCCAGGCGGGTCCGGACACCCCGCAGAGCCTCGCCATGGCGACGACCACGATCGACTCCTGGGCGCGGAGCCCCGGCCGGGGGCGCGGGCGGGCGGTCGCCGTGGGCGTGGAACCGCTGGCCGGGGAGCCCGACCAGGAGGCCGAGGGCCGGCTGCGCGGCTATCCGGAGATCCAGCCCGGACGGGTGCACTCCGATCTGGCGCCGCGGGCGGAAGCGTTCGTCATGGCGGTGGCAGGGGTCACGGCGCTGTCGCTGCTGGCCTACCTGGCGGTGGTGCACTTCGTCGACCCGGCCAGCGACCGGTGCCTCGGTGCCTCGGTGCGCATGCCGGAGTCGGCCGCGCCGGGCCGGATCCCCGAGCAGAGCCCCAAGGAGCTGTACGCGCGGGCGCGGGAGTCCATCGACCAGCAGAACAAACAGGCCGAAAAGGCCGCCAAGCGAGCCGACACGGTCATCCGGACGGTCGCCTACCTCGGCATCCCGGTGACCGTCGACAACTGGAACGACGGCCTGTACAGCGGCGCCATCCCCGAGCTGCGCGGCATCGCCCTCGCACAGGAACAGCTCAACAGCGAGGCCGCCAAGGACGTGCACCGCAAGGTGTGGCTCCGGGTGCGGGTCCTCGACGCGGGCCCGCGCTTCTCGAACGCCCCGGAAGTGGCCGGGGAACTCGTGCGGGAGATGGCGGAGCGGAAGGGCGAGCCGGAGATCATGGGCGTGGTCGGCCTCGGGCAGAGCCGCGCCGACACCATGGCCGCCCGGGACATCCTCGGCGACGCGGGACTGCCCGTGATCGGCACCACGGCGACCGCGCTGGAGATGCAGCAGCACGGCATGTACCGGCAGGTGGCGCCCGACAACCGGCGCGAGGCCCGGATCGCCGCGGACCTCGCCCGGCGCGGCAACATCGTGGAGACGTCGGCCGGGACGTGCGCTCCGGCCCGCGCGGCGGTCGTGGTCGCGGACCCCACGGACAGCTACAGCGCCAACCTGGGCGAGTTGTTCACGTCGGCGTTCGAGGGCGCGCGGACGATCCGGTACACCGCGGAGCCCGGCCGGGAGCCCGTCCCGCCCGCGTCGGGCGACCGGGTCGAGTCGGCGAGCACACTGGCCGAGGTGGCGATCAGGGTCTGCGAGCGCATCCAGGAGGATCCGCGCACGGTGGTGTACTGGGCGGCCAGGCCGACCGAATTCAGCGCGTTCCTGGAGGAGTTCGCCGGCGGGACGCGGTGCGACGGACGGTTGACGGTGCTCGGCGGCAACGACATCACCAACGCGGTCGTCGACGCGCAGCACCCCAGCGCCCTGCATCCCCGGGTGCGGCTGTACTACGCGGCGCACGCACTGCCCAAGAGTCATTCGCCCAACGTCATGGGCGACCGCTTCCGCGATCAGTACCGCAAGGTCTACGGCGCGGACGACCTGTGGGGCAACGACGGCCATGCCCCGCTCGCCTGGGACGCGCTGCGGCTGCTGGGCTCCGCCGTCAACTCGGCCCGCCAGGACGCGGGTTCGGCGCCGTTCGGGCTGGGCACGGTGCAGCAGTCCCTGGTGCGGGGCGTCGGCGGCCCGGACGGCAAGCGCGGCGCCACCGGTGTGCTGGCCTTCGACCGCAACGGCAAAGTCCCGGTGAACAAGCGGCTGTTGATGCTGCACGACACCGCGTCGGGCCCCGAAGTGGCGCTGGAGTGCGGGTTCAGGGCCAGCCAGGACGAACGGACGTCATGGGGGCCGGGCGGCGCGTTCCCCTGTGTGCGGGACGAGTAGGGCCTTCGCCGGGGCGGCGAGCACCGGCCCGTACGCGTACGGGCCGGTGCTTACTTCATTCCCCCGGGCCGGGGCTCCGGCTTGAGCACCGCGTCGATGCGGGCCGCCGCCGCGGCCAGGTGCCGGCGGGCCGTGGCGAGTTGCCCCGGGGTCACGCCATGGTCGCGGGCCGCGTCGCGGACGTCGTCACGGAAGCGGTCGAGCAGCCGGTCGAGGTCGCGGGCGGGGTCCTTGGAGAGCGCGTCGTCGGCCGAGGCCCACGCGGGCGCGGGCGGCTCCTGCCGGCCGGGCCCGTCCTCCCGCTCCACCGTGACGTCGTCGGGCGCCACGTCCGGACCGCGGTGCGGACGGCCGCCCTGGCCGGCCAGGGCGCCGAGCTCCTTGGCGAGGGCGTTGACGCCCTCGACCAGGCCCGTCGGCCAGTCGCCGTGCCGCATGTGCTCGCGGACCTGCTCCTCCACGCGCTCCTTGACGCGCCGCACCTCCTCACGGGTGCGGTCCTGGGCCTGCTGGGCCTGGTGGCGGGCCTGCTGGGCGTCCTGGCGGGCGCGGCGGGCTTCCTCCTTCGCCCGGCGGGCCTGCTCCCGCCACTCCTCCTTGGCGCGCCGGAACTCCTCCTTCGCCCCCGCGAAGTAGTCGGTGGTGTGGCCGTCGGCCGCCCCGGCGGTGTCCGTACGGGCCCGGAGCGCGGCCTCGCGCATCTCGCGCCGCAGGTCACCGGCGGCACCGCGGACGTCCTCGCGGATGTCGGCGGCGAGCGCGGAGACGGACTCGCGGATCTCCAGCTCCAGCTCGGCCAGCTCGCCCCGGCGGTCGGCGAGCTCGGCGCGGCCGGCGTCGGTGAGGGCGTAGACCTTGCGGCCGCCCTCGGTGGTGTGGGTGACGAGGCCCTCGGCCTCCAGCTTGGCCAGCCGCGGATAGACCGTGCCGGCGGACGGCGCGTACAGGCCCTGGAAGCGCTCCTCCAACTGCCGGATGACCTCGTAGCCGTGGCGGGGCGCCTCGTCGAGCAGCTTGAGGAGGTACAGACGCAGTCGGCCGTGGGCGAAGACGGGGGGCATCAGAGGACCTTTCCCTGCGTGGGGACGTCGGCGGGGGCGCTGCCCGGGTCCGCGGGCCTGCGCAGCAGCGCGACCGGGCCCGAGACGGTGGTGACCTTGAGCTTGCCGTGCCCGGTGCCGAGCCGGCCGGTGATCTTCCGGGCGCCCCACTGGCCGCTGACCCGCAGGTCCTCGAAGGCGCAGGAGAGCGTGCCGCTCGCGGTGCCCGCGTCCACCTCCGCGTCGACGGGGTGCGGCAGCCGGATGGCGACCTCGCCGGAGACGCTGGTGATGTCGAGGTCCGGGCACTGCGCGGTGGGGGAGAGGTCGACCACCACGTCGCCGCTGACCGATTCGGCCGTGACGGTGCCGCCGGCGCCGTCGACGAGCGTGAGGTCGCCGGAGACGGAGTTGAAGCGCAGATCGCCGCCGAGGGACTGGGCCTCCAGACGACCGGTGACGGTCTCGGCCCGCACGGACCCGGTCAGCCCGACGAGCGTGGTGTCGCCGCCCACGCCGCGCACCTCCGTCCGGCCGGAGATCCCGGAGACGACGGCGCTCGCGGTGACGACGCCGACCTCGACCCGGGTGGCGGCGGGGACGGTCAGGGTGACGGTGACGGTGCGGTTCCACTCCCGGCGGTCGAACCACTTGAGGAAGTTCTGCCACGGCAGGTCCTCGTAGCCGACGACGAGCGTGCCGTCGTGGAGGCCGACGACGAGCGGCCGGCCGTCGATCTCGGACAGCTCCAGCCGGGCGGGGCCGGTGGCGGCGCCGACGACGTTGACCGTGCCCCCCACGAGCCGCACGTTCAGGGCCGTGACCGGCTCCTCGAAGGTGAGCGTCCGTGGGGCGGACAGTGACCAGTGCGACTGGTCCGTTCGGTCTGACCGATCCGGCATCCCGGGCCTCCTCGCAACATATCGCGTGTCTTGGAAGACACGTTATATCGCGTCTGGAGGAAGTCAAGTGTCATCCGGGTGGCATAGCGTTGACGCATGTCAGCTACTGATCACCGTCCGGCGGCAGGGGTCCTGCTGCTCTGCCGGGCCGAGCCCGACCGCGTCCGCCCCTCCGCCCAGCTCCTCGGCAAACCCCTGCTCCTGGCCCCGGCGGGCGAGGACTGGAGCGTGCTCGTCCCCGGTGCGGAGTCCTGGCGGGACGAGGGCGAGGAGCTGTCCGTGCTGACGGCCGACTGGGCGCACGCGCTGACCGTCGCCGAGTCGTGGCCGGTCGTCGGCCTGTGGTGGGACGGCGCCGAAGCGGGCTTCGTGGTGGCGGCGGCCTTCCGCCGCACGGTCGCGCACACCTGGCACGCGGACGGCACGCCGCCGCCCGGTGCGGAGGAGGCCATGACGGCCCTGCGCGCCCGGCTCGGCCTCGACCCCGTGCTCGACGGGGCGGCGCTCGACCGGCTCATCGAGCCGGACGCGGACATCGACGCGCCCGCCCGGGCGCTGGGTCTCGTGGCGGTCCTCGCCCGCGCGGGCCTCCAGCTCGGGGCGGGCCTCGCGCCGGGCACGGACGCTCCCCTGCTGCGCGAGGCGGCCGCGGCGCTGCCCGCCACCGAGACCGTCGAATGGCCGGGCTGGCGCGATGCCCTGCGAGCCGGGCTCGACGAGTCCGAACGGGGGATGCTCGGCGCGTGGACGCGCGGCCCCAGGGCCAAGGCCCTGGGCGTGGCGGAAATAGCGGCGGGTGTCTCGGTGGCGCTCTGCGCTCGCCGCGCCGGGCGCCGCGGCTGGGCGGCGGCGGGGTGGGCACTGGCGGCGGACGGGGTGCTGACCCTGGCCTACGACCGGTGGCGCGAGCGGATGTAGGCGGGCGCCGTCCAGCCCGTCCGGCGTTTGAGGACCGGGGTCCGGGGCGGAGCCCCGGTACTACTCGTCGTCCTCGTCGTCCAGGCGGGCCAGCCAGGTCGCCAGGCGCTCCACCGGCACCTCGAAGTCCGGGTTGAGGTCGACGAACTCGCGCAGGCGCTCGGCCACCCAGCCGAGGGAGACCTCCTCCTCGCCACGCCGGTTCTCCAGCTCCTCGATGCCGCGGTCCGTGAAGTACAACGTGCTCTCCGTCGGGTGAGTCAGGGTCTGGTGGGATGTCCCGCTCAGGATAGGCGGGACGTGCCGGAACGGGACCGGGCCCCCACCGCCGTCGGTCGGCGGTGGGGGCCCGGTGTCCGTCACCGAAGGGCCGGTCGAGGTCAGATGTCGAAGACCTCGGCGACCAGTGCCGCCTGCTCCGCCTGGTGGCGCTTGGCCGAGCCGACCGCCGGGGAGGAGGAGTGCGAACGGGAGACCCGGCGCAGTCGCTCCCGGGCCGGGATGTCGGCGCCGACAGCCAGGTCCAGGTGGTCGATCAGGTTGAGCGCGATGAACGGCCAGGCACCCTGGTTCGCCGGCTCCTCCTGGGCCCACACGAACTTCTCCGCGCCCGAGTACTTGGCGATCTCCGCCTGGAGCTCGGCACCCGCCAGCGGGTACAGCCGCTCGATGCGGATGATCGCCGTGTCGTTCGCACCGCGCTTGGTCCGCTCGGCGACGAGGTCGTAGTAGACCTTGCCGGAGCAGAAGACGACCTTGCGGACGTCCGCGGTGGCGACCGTGTCGTCACCGATGACCGGGCGGAAGCTGCCGCTGGTGAACTCGTCCGCCGACGACGCCGCGGCCTTCAGACGCAGCATCGACTTCGGGGTGAAGACGATCAGCGGCTTGTGGTGCGGGTTGTGGACCTGCCAGCGCAGCAGGTGGAAGTAGTTCGACGGCAGGGTCGGCATCGCGACCGTCATGTTGTTCTGCGCGCAGAGCTGGAGGAAGCGCTCGACACGGGCCGAGGAGTGGTCCGGGCCCTGGCCCTCGTAGCCGTGCGGCAGCAGCAGCGTGACGCCGGAGGTCTGGCCCCACTTCTGCTCGGACGAGGAGATGAACTCGTCGACGATGCTCTGGGCGCCGTTGACGAAGTCACCGAACTGGGCCTCCCACAGCACCAGCGACTCCGGGCGGGCCAGCGAGTAGCCGTACTCGAAGCCCATCGCCGCGTACTCGCTGAGCAGCGAGTCGTAGACGTTGTACCGGGCCTGGTCCTCGGAGAGGTACATCAGCGGGGTGTAGTCCTCGCCGGTCTCCCGGTCGACGAGCACCGCGTGGCGCTGGCCGAACGTGCCGCGGCGGGAGTCCTGGCCGGCGAGCCGGACCGGGGTGCCCTCCATCAGCAGCGAACCGAAGGCGAGGGTCTCGCCCATCGCCCAGTCGATCGTGGCGTCCTCGACGCTGGACGCGCGGCGCTGCAGCTGCGGCAGCAGTCGCGGGTGCACGGTGACGTGCTCGGGCAGGTTGACCTGCGACTCGGCGATCCGCTTGACGATCTCCTGGGAGATCGCGGTGTTCACCGGGACCGGGAACTCGGCCTGCGCGGCCGGGACCTCGGCGGCGGTCGGCGCGGACGTCGCCTCGCGGACCTCGGTGAAGACCTTCTCCAGCTGACCCTGGTAGTCCTGCAGGGCCTGCTCGGCCTCTTCCAGGGTGATGTCGCCGCGACCGATGAGGGACTCGGTGTAGAGCTTGCGCACCGAGCGCTTCTTGTCGATCAGGTCGTACATCAGCGGCTGGGTGAACGAGGGGTTGTCGGCCTCGTTGTGACCCCGGCGGCGGTAGCAGATCAGATCGATGACGACGTCCTTGTTGAACGCCTGACGGAACTCGAAGGCGAGCCGCGCGACGCGGACCACGGCCTCCGGGTCGTCACCGTTCACGTGGAAGATCGGCGCTTCGATCATCCGCGCGACGTCGGTGCAGTACATCGACGAACGCGAGGACTCCGGGGCGGCGGTGAAGCCGACCTGGTTGTTGATCACGATGTGCACGGTGCCGCCGGTGCGGTAGCCCCGCAGCTGGGACATGTTGAGCGTCTCGGCCACGACGCCCTGGCCCGCGAAGGCCGCGTCGCCGTGCAGCTGGACGGGCAGGACCGTGAAGTCCGTGCCGCCCTTGTTGATGATGTCCTGCTTGGCGCGGGCGATGCCCTCGACGACCGGGTCGACGGTCTCCAGGTGGGACGGGTTGGCGGCCAGCGAGACCTGGATCTGCTCGCCGTCGAGACCCGTGAAGGTGCCCTCGGCGCCCAGGTGGTACTTCACGTCGCCGGAGCCGTGCATCGACTTCGGGTCGAGGTTGCCCTCGAACTCGCGGAAGATCTGCGCGTACGACTTGCCGACGATGTTGGCCAGCACGTTCAGCCGGCCGCGGTGGGCCATGCCGATGACGACCTCGTCCAGACGCGACTCGGCGGCCGAGTCCAGCACGGCGTCGAGCAGCGGGATGACGGACTCGCCGCCCTCCAGCGAGAAGCGCTTCTGGCCGACGTACTTCGTCTGCAGGAAGGTCTCGAAGGCCTCCGCCGCGTTCAGCCGGCGCAGGATGCGCAGCTGCTCCTCGCGCTCGGGCTTGGAGTGGCCGCGCTCGACCCGGTCCTGGATCCACTTGCGCTGCTTGGGGTCCTGGATGTGCATGAACTCGATGCCGGTGGTGCGGCAGTACGAGTCGCGCAGCACGCCGAGGATGTCGCGCAGCTTCATCATCGCCTTGCCGGCGAAGCCGCCGACCGCGAACTCGCGCTCCAGGTCCCACAGGGTGAGCCCGTGCTCGGTGATGTCCAGGTCGGGGTGCTTGCGCTGGCGGTACTCCAGCGGGTCGGTGTCGGCCATGACGTGGCCGCGGACCCGGTAGGAGTGGATCAGCTCGAAGACCCGGGCGGCCTTGGTGACGTCGTCGTCGTGGGAGACGTCGATGTCGCGCAGCCAGCGGATCGGCTCGTACGGGATCCGCAGCGCCTCGAAGATCTCGTCGTAGAAGTCACCCTCGCCGAGCAGCAGCTGGCTCATGACGCGCAGGAACTCGCCGGAGGCGGCGCCCTGGATCACGCGGTGGTCGTACGTCGAGGTCAGGGTCATGACCTTGGAGATGCCCAGCTTGTTCAGGGCGTCCTGGGAGGTGCCCTGGAACTCGGCGGGATAGTCCATCGCGCCGACGCCGACGATGAGGCCCTGGCCGGGCATCAGACGCGGCACGGAGTGCACGGTGCCGATGCCGCCGGGGTTCGTCAGCGAGGCGGTGACCCCGGTGAAGTCGTCCATCGTCAGCTTGCCCACGCGGGCGCGGCGGACGATGTCCTCGTAGGCCTGCCAGAACTCGAAGAAGTTGAGCGTCTCGGCCTTCTTGATGGCCGCGACGACGAGTTGGCGGTCGCCGTTCGGCTTGACCAGGTCGATGGCCAGGCCGAGGTTGACGTGCTCGGGCTTGACGAGCGTCGGCTTGCCGTCCTTCTCCGCGAAGGAGTAGTTCATCGACGGCATGGCCTTGAGGGCCTGCACCATCGCGAAGCCGATGAGGTGGGTGAAGGAGACCTTCCCGCCCCGGGCGCGCTTGAGGTGGTTGTTGATGACGATGCGGTTGTCGAACAGCAGCTTCACCGGGACGGCGCGGACGGACGTGGCCGTCGGCAGCTCCAGCGAGGCGTTCATGTTCTTGGCGACCGCGGCGGACGGACCGCGCAGCGTCACGAACTCGGGGCCCTGCGGAGCCTCGGCCGCGGGGGCCGGCTGAGCAGGGGCCTTCGCCGGCGCCGCCTTGGCCGGAGCCTGCGCGGCGGGCTTCGCCGCGGCCGGCTGGGCAGCCGGTGCCGGAGCGGCCTGGGCGGGCTTGGCGGCCTGCGGAGCAGGCGCGGCAGGCGCGGCCGGGGCAGCGGCGGCGGGCTGGGCCGGCTGGGCAGCCGGTGTGGCGGGCGCGGCACCCGGGGGGGCGGGCGGGGCGGCGGCAGCCGACCCCGTGTCCTTCCCGGGCTTGTAGTCGGCGAAGAAGTCCCACCAGGCTCGGTCGACCGAGTTCGGGTCCTGGAGGTACTGCTGGTAGATCTCGTCGACGAGCCACTCATTGGGACCGAAGACGTCGGCAGGGCTCTTGCCCTGCCCGTCTTGGTCGGTCGAGACGCTCGAGGTGTTGGGGGACTGTGGCGACACGGCGGCAACCGCCCTCTTCCGCTTCACAAGGTGATGGACAGCGGGAATAAAGGCTACGCCTGTTGGGGCGCTGTATGCAGGCCACCCCGGCCAGTCGTCGCCTAAGTCACATTCATCGACGGGTTTCGAGGCATGACATGGCGGGAAGCAGACGGGGTTCCGCTTCTCCCGCAGGCTTCCGGGTTCGCCGAATCCCGCTCACATCCCCGCTGAATGTGTGCTTCCACCACCGACCCTACGTCAAGTCGCTTCTCAAGGTCCGCCCGGAAGAGTGACCCGGATGCGGCAGCCGCGTGGTGATTCGGCCACGCCGATGCTGCCGCCGTGCAGATCGACCGCCCAGCGTGCGATGGCCAGGCCGAGGCCCGTACCCCCGTCGCTGTCCGGACCCTGCTGGCCGGAGCTGCCCCGGTTGAAGCGCTCGAAGACCCGGTGCCGCTCGGACTCGGGGATGCCAGGGCCCTCGTCCACGACCTCCAGGTCCAGCGACTGCGGACCCTCGCCCCGGCGGGCGCGGACCGTGACCCGGCCGTGCCGGGGGCTGTGCTTGACGGCGTTGTCGACCAGATTGGCCACCACCTGGTGCAGCCGCTCGGCGTCCGCGTGCGCGGTCAGCTCCGGCGGCTGGACGTCCAGATGCAGATGCACGTCCTTGCGGGCGCGCGGCGAGGAGCCGGAGCCGGCCGCCATGCTGGCCTCCTTCAGCACCCCCGCCAGATACGGCCAGACCTCGAAGCGCCGCGCGTGCAGCGGCACCACGCCGTTGTCCAGCCGGGACAGGTCCAGCAGCTGCTCCACCAGCCGCCCCAGCCGCTCCGTCTGGCGCAGCGCGGTGCGCATCGTCTCCGGATCGGCGGCCGAGACACCGTCCACCACGTTCTCCAGCACCGCCCGCAGCCCCGCGATCGGGGTGCGCAGCTCGTGCGAGACGTTGGCGACCAGCTCCTTGCGATGGGTGTCGACCGCCTCCAGGTCGGCCGCCATCCGGTTGAAGGCCTTGGCCAGGTCCCCGAACTCGTCCCGCCGCCCGCCGCCGACCCGCCGGGTGTAGTCACCGTGTGCCATCGACCGGGTGATCTCGGTCATCTCGTCCAGCGGCGCGGTCAGCCCGTGCGCCACGAACTGGGTTATCAGCAGCGAGGCGATGATCGAGAAGATGGTGATGACCCGCAGCTCGGTGGCCGAGTGGATCGCGACGAAGACGAGGAAGGTCGTGATGACCACCGAGCCGATGACGAGCGCGCCCAGCGCCGCCTTCACCGACCGGTAGGGGTCCAGCGGGCGCAGCGCCGCCCAGACGCGGCTCCACAGGCCCGGCCGCCGACGGCCGTCGCCGGGGAGGGAGCCGCTCATGCCGCCGGGGTCTCCAGCGCGTACCCGACGCCGTGGACCGTGCGGATCCGCTCCGCCCCGATCTTCCGGCGCAGCGCCTTGATGTGACTGTCCACGGTCCGGGTGCCGGAGGCGTCGGCCCAGTCCCACACCTCCGCGAGCAGCTGCTCGCGGGAGAGGACCGCGCGCGGCGTGTTCGCCAGACAGACCAGCAGGTCGAACTCCGTGGGCGTCAGATGCACGTCCGTGCCCCGCACCCGCACTCTTCGCTGCGCGTGGTCGATCTCCAGCTCGCCCAGGCGCAGGATGCCGCTGCGCGGGGTGTGCGCGGCGAGCGCGGCCCGCTCCACCCGCCGCAGCAGGACGTGCACCCGCGCCGCCAGCTCCCGCATCGAGAACGGCTTGGTCATGTAGTCGTCGGCGCCCACGCCCAGCCCGACCAGCATGTCGGTCTCGTCGTCACGGGCCGTGAGCATCAGCACCGGCACCGGCCGCTGTGCCTGCACCCGGCGGCAGACCTCCAGGCCGTCGAAGCCCGGCAGCATCACGTCCAGCACCAGCAGGTCCGGCTGCCAGGCCTCGGCGGCGTCGACCGCCGCCGGGCCGTCGCCGGCGGTCCGCACCTGGAACCCCTCGGCCCGCAGCCGGGCCGCGATGGCGTCGACGATCGTCCGGTCGTCCTCGACGACCAATACCCGTCGCTGTGCCCCGGCGGAGGCTGTGGTGCCGCTCGGGCCGATGTGTGTGTGCTCCATGCGCCCCGCCCCTAGCGTCTTCCCGTGCCTCGTCCTGCGACTGTGGCAAGCAGGGTACGGGCAGGTGGCGGGGGACGGCTACGCGGCCTTGACCGCGAGGTGGACCACGTCGGGGACGCCCCGGGCAACGGTGATCTCTTCGGTCCTTACCCCGTCGAACCCGGCATTCCGGAGGGCGTCGTCGAACTCCGGGGAGGGCTGCGCGGACCAGACGGCGAGCACCCCGCCGGGTGTCAGCCGCGCCCGGCAGGCCGCGAGACCGGTGGGGGAGTAGAGACCGCCGTTGTCCTCCGTGACGGTCCAGCCGGGGCCGTTGTCGATGTCGAGACACAGCGCGTCATAGGTCGCCCCGGCAGTGCGGACGTGGGCGACGAGGTCGGTGTGGAGCAGCTCCGTACGCGGGTCGGCGAGGGCTCCGGCGGAGATCGCGGCGAGCGGGCCCGTGCGGTGCCAGTCGATGACCGCGCCCTCCCGCTCGACGACCGTGATGCGCCCCCAGCGGGGCTCGGCGGCCGCGTGCGCGAGCGAGAAGCCCACGCCGAGCCCGCCGATCAGGACGGCCGGGTCCGTCCGCCCGGCGGGCAGGGCGGCGAGCGCGGCGTCGACCAGCAGCCGCTCGGAACGGCCGTCGGAGGTGTCCATCAGGAAGCAGCCGTTGGCGATGATCTCGTAGACCTCGCCGGCCGCCCCACCACCGGCTCCGCGCCGTCTGAGCACCACCTCGCCGTACGGTCCCTCGCGGCGCTCGACGGTGACGGGCGCGGCCTCGGTGTCGTTGTCGTACCGGACGTACGGAACGGTCATGCGGGCCTCCGGGAGGGCTGTGGTGCTCGACGGACGCAGTGCGCGGGTATGCGGTTGACAGAGGTGACAGGGGTCACTGCCGGACGTGATCCGGCAGGCCATGGCGCACCTTAGTGTTCTTGGGGCGACCGATGCGCGGCCTTTTCCGAGGGCACGCCGCACGGCCGCCGCGCCTACCCAGGAGAGCCCGGTGGAAAGGGGCTTGGCCGAGTGACCGTGGTGGACCCCGCCGATGATGCGGCCACCGGTGCGCGGACCGCGAGCGGCGTGTCCTCGCCCCGGGAGCCGTCCCGCCTCCGCCGCCTCGCGCGCCTGCTGCCCACCCCCACCGGCACGCCGTTCACGTTCTGCTACGCCGTGATCCTGCTCGGTACCGCCCTCTACGCGGACTTCGGCGACCAGGCGACGGTCGATCAGCTGCTCCGCGACTCCAGCACCGACGCGGCGCACCTCGCCGAGCGGCCGCTGTTCGTCCTCGTGGCCAGCGCCCTGTGGATCGCGGGCGGGCTCTATTCGTTCTACGGCGTGGCCTTCCTGTTCGTCGTCACCGCGCTGGAGCGGCGGGTCGGCGGGGGGCGCGCCGCCGGGGTCTTCCTGCTCGGCCATGTGCTGGCCACCCTCGCGACCGAGCTTCCGGTGGCGGGCGCCGTCGCCGTCGGCCGACTGCCAGCGGCCTCGATGCACCGCCTCGACTACGGCATCAGCTTCGGGCTGATGGCCTGCATCGGCGCGCTGTCCGGGCTGCTGCGGCCCCGGTGGAAGTGGGCCCTGCTCGGCGTGGCGGGCGCGATGTGCGCCCAGGACCTGATCGAACTCGTCGACCCCCTCGCCAGCTGGGGCCACCCCATCGCGCTGCTGACCGGGCTGGCCTGTGTGCCGCTGGTCCGTGACGCGGCCGGCCGCAAGAGCGCCGGTGCCGGTCAGGGTGCCGCTGCCGGTCGTGGTGCCGCCGTCTCAGCGGACCGTGCCGTCCCACTGCCACTGCTCCCGCCGTGGCTGCCCCGGCAGTACGCCCCGACCGGTGCACCACAGGAGGGTGCGGCCGGGGGCATGGCCTTCCGGGGCGCCGGGGAAGAGCCGCTCGACGGCGGGCGCGCAGAGCCCGTCGGGCGGGCTCCAGTCGAGCCCGAGGCCCCGCGCGACGTCATGGGTGTGGGCGACGGTCTCCACCACGCCCATGGCGGCGAAGCCGGGCCCGTCGGAGTGGCCCCACGGGTGCCAGGCGCGGTCCCCCGCCCCCGCACCCCGGACGGTGCCGGCGAGCAGCGACGCCGCGATGCGGATGCCCTCCAGGCGGGCTGAGACCGGCGCCCCGGGGTCCAGCGAGGCGAAGAGCGTGATGTAGCGGTCGGTCGGCTTGGCGGTGAGCAGCCCCGCGTAGCCGACGAGGCCGAGCGCCAGGTGGTCGAGCGTCGCGTGACAGGACCAGTCGAGGCCCCCGGCGGGCACGGACCAGTCCTTCGCCGCCTCCGTCTCCAGGGCGGCGGTGCACTCCTCGGCCGCCGCGACGACGAGAGCGGCCCACGCCGCGGTGGTCCCCGGTGCGCTCACGCCCGGCCCCCGTCGCGGACGACCTCGATCAGACGCGCGTAGCTGTCGCCGCCGTGGCCCGCGGCGACGGCCCGGGCGACGAACGCCTTGAGCAGCAGCGGCAGCCCGACGTCCAGACCGCCCGCCTCGCTCGCGTGGACGAGGTGGTCCATCGACGCGAGGTGGATGTCGAGGGTGGCGTCGTCGCCCGGGTAGCGACCGGCGTCGATCTGGGGCGCGTAGGTGCTCATGAAGCCGGTGACGGCGGTCAGCCAGCGGATCGCCACCGGGGTGAAGTCCCCCGCCGTCACCCCCTCGGAGCCGGTCAGCGCCGCGCCGTGCAGCCAGCCGCTGAGCGCCGACCACATCAGGCCGAGCAGGGCCGCGTCGTAGAGCGAGGCGAGGCCCGGGTCCCGGCCGAGGTCCAGGGGGTCGCCCAGGCTCGCCAGCGTCGCCCGGTGCGCGGCGAACGCGGTCGGCGAGCCGCTGTAGAGCAGCATGAACTCCGCGCTGCCGATGCCCGGCGGGGTCGTCATGATCGCCCCGTCGAGGTAGTCGAAGCCGTGCTCCGCCGCCCACGCGGCGCCGGCCCTGGCCTGCTCGGGGGAGCCGGAGGTGAGGTTGACGAGGGTGCGGCCCGCGAGGTCGCCCACGACCGGGTCGAGGACGGCGTGGACGTCGTCGTAGGTCGTCACGCAGATCACCACGAGCTCGCTCGCGGTGACCGCGTCGCGCGCCGACCCGGCGCGGACGGCCCCCCGTGCGACGACCGCGTCGGCCCTGGCGGCCGAGCGGTTCCAGACGGTGGTCGGGTGACCGGCCTTCAGGAAGGCGTCGGCCAGTGCCGTGCCCATCGAACCCAGGCCGAGAACGGTCACGCTCATGATGTTTCTCCCCATGTGCCGCAGAAGGTGTCGCAGAAGTCGATCAAGTGGAACCACGCTCGCACCGTCCGCCGCACCCGGACAGTGGCAGAACTGACGGCCGTCGAAAAATTCCTGCCATAGGCTGCCGGGCATGAGCGCTGGTTCCGTGGCCGTGGCCGTGATCGACGACGATGTCCCCTTCTGGGACCTGTACGAGCTGGGGGTCGTCTGCACGGTCTTCGGCATCCCGCACCACGACCTGGCCGACCCCTGGTACGACCTGCGGCTCTGCTCGGCCCGGGGGACCTCGGCGCAGGCCGCGCCCGGCGCGGGCGGCTTCGCGCTGCGCACCCCGTACGGGCTGGACGCGCTGGCCGGCGCGGACACCGTGATCGTCCCCTCGGTGCCGGAGGCCTGCGTCGACGGCGGCCGCGAGCTCCCCCCGGAGCTCCTCACCGCGCTGCGCCGGGCCGCCGACGGCGGCGCCCGCATGGTGTCCCTGTGCGCCGGTGCCTTCGCCCTCGCCGCCGCCGGGATCCTCGACGGCCGCCGCGCCACCGCCCACTGGCTGCACACCGAGGAGCTGGCGCGGCGGTACCCGAAGGTCGACGTCGACGACTCGGTCCTCTACGTGGACGACGGCGACGTCCTCACCAGCGCCGGGGTCACCGCCGGGCTCGACCTGTGCCTGCACCTGGTCCGCCGCGACCTCGGCGCGCACGTCGCCAACCAGCTGGCCCGCCGCCTGGTCGTCCCCGCGCACCGGCCCGGCGGCCAGGCGCAGTACGTCGACCTGTCCGTCCCCGCCGCCGACGACGAGGGACTCGCGCCCGTACTCCAGTGGGCCACCGGGCACCTGGACCGGCCGCTGACCGTCGACGACCTGGCCCGGCGCGCCGGGATGAGCCCCCGCACCTTCTTCCGCCGCCTCCAGGCCGCCACCGGCACCACCCCGCTGCAGTGGCTGCTCACCCAGCGGCTCGCCCGGGCCCAGTCGCTGCTGGAGTCGACCGGACTGTCGGTCGAGAAGATCAGCGAGCTGAGCGGGCTGGGCACCGGGGCCAATCTGCGCCGCCACTTCACCCTGCACTTCGGCATCACACCGACGGACTACCGGCGGGCCTTCCCACCGGCGGCGTGACCGCTGCCGGGCCCCTTTCCATGTGATCGCTCAGAGCGAACAGAATCCGACGGCGCCCGGGGAACACCATCGGCATCAGAAGCATTGAGTCGGTATAGCTCAACTTGCCTGCCGAAGGGGAGATCATGGCTTCGACGTCCGCACCGCTCACCCTGCCCGTACTGCCGCTCGACGACGAGGTGGTACTGCCCGGCATGGTGGTGCCGCTCGATCTGACCGATACCGAGGTACGGGCCGCGGTGGAGGCCGCCCAGGCCGCCGCCACCGGCGACAACAAGCCTCGGGTGCTGCTTGTGCCCCGCATCGAGGGGACGTACGCGGGCGTCGGCACGCTCGGCACCGTCGAGCAGGTCGGCCGGCTCTCCGACGGCGACCCCGGCGCGCTCATCCGCGGTGTCCGCCGCGTCCGAGTCGGGGCCGGCACGACCGGACCCGGTGCCGCCCTGTGGATCGAGGGCACCCAGATCGAGGAGATCACCCCCGATCCGCTGCCCGGCGCCGTCACCGAGCTGATGAAGGAGTACAAGGCGCTGGCCACGAGCTGGCTCCGCAAGCGCGGCGCCTGGCAGGTGGTGGACCGCGTCCAGCAGATCGACGACGTCGCCCAGCTCGCCGACAACTCCGGCTACTCCCCCTTCCTCACCGTCGCCCAGCGCGTCGAGCTGCTGGAGACCGCCGACCCGGTGGCCCGGCTGAAGCTCGCCGTCGGCTGGCTCGGCGACCACCTCGCCGAGCAGGACGTCGCGGAGTCCATCGCCAAGGACGTCCAGGAAGGCGTCGACAAGCAGCAGCGCGAGTTCCTGCTCCGCCGCCAGATGGAAGCCGTCCGCAAGGAGCTGGCCGAACTCAACGGCGACCCGGAGAGCGAGTCCGAGGACTACCGCGACCGCGTCGAGGCCGCCGACCTGCCGGAGAAGGTCCGCGAGGCCGCCCTCAAGGAGGTCGAGAAGCTGGAGCGCGCCTCCGACCAGAGCCCCGAGGGCAGCTGGATCCGCACCTGGCTCGACACGGTGCTGGAACTGCCGTGGAACGAGCGCACGGAGGACGTGTACGACATCGCCGGCGCCAAGGCCGTGCTCGACGCCGACCACGCCGGACTCGCGGACGTGAAGGAGCGGATCACCGAATACCTGGCGGTGCGCAAGCGGCGCGCCGACCGGGGGCTGGGCGTGGTCGGCGGGCGGCGCGGGGGCGCGGTGCTGGCGCTCGTCGGCCCGCCGGGTGTCGGAAAGACCTCGCTCGGCGAAAGCGTCGCCCGCGCGATGGGCCGCAAGTTCGTGCGCGTCGCGCTCGGCGGCGTACGTGACGAGGCCGAGATCCGCGGCCACCGCCGCACCTACGTCGGCGCGCTGCCCGGCCGGATCGTGCGGGCGGTCAAGGAGGCCGGTTCGATGAACCCGGTCGTGCTGCTCGACGAGATCGACAAGGTCGGCTCCGACTACCGGGGCGACCCGGCGGCGGCCCTCCTGGAGGTCCTGGACCCGGCACAGAACCACACCTTCCGCGACCACTACCTGGAGGTCGAGCTCGACCTGTCGGACGTGGTCTTCCTGGCGACGGCGAACGTCCTGGAGGCCATCCCGGAGGCGCTGCTCGACCGCATGGAACTGGTCCGCCTCGACGGCTACACCGAGGACGAGAAGGTCACCATCGCCCGCGACCACCTGCTGCCCCGGCAGCTGGAGCGCGCGGGCCTGGAGCCGGGCGAGGTCGTGCTGGAGGACGAGGCCCTGCGCAAGCTCGCCGGCGAGTACACCCGTGAGGCGGGCGTGCGCACCCTGGAGCGTTCCGTCGCCAGGCTGCTGCGCAAGGTCGCGGCCCAGCACGAACTGGGCGAGCGGGAACTGCCGCTGACCCTGGGCGCGGACGACCTGCGCGCCCTGATCGGCCGCCCGCACCACACGCCCGAGTCCGCCCAGGACCCCGCCGAACGCCGCACGTCCGTACCCGGCGTGGCGACCGGTCTCGCGGTGACCGGCGCGGGCGGCGACGTGCTGTTCGTGGAGGCGTCCCTGGCCGACCCCGAAACGGGCGCGGCGGGCCTGACCCTGACCGGTCAGCTGGGCGACGTGATGAAGGAGTCCGCACAGATCGCCCTGTCCTTCCTCCGCTCCCACGGCGCCGAACTGGAACTCCCCGTCGGCGACTTCAAGGAGCGCGGCGTCCACCTCCACGTCCCCGCGGGCGCGGTCCCCAAGGACGGCCCGAGCGCGGGCATCACGATGACGACGGCCCTGGCCTCCCTGCTCTCCGGCCGCCGGGTCCGCCCGGACGTCGCCATGACGGGCGAGGTCTCGCTGACGGGCCGCGTCCTGCCCATCGGCGGCGTCAAGCAGAAGCTGCTGGCCGCGCACCGGGCGGGGGTGACCACGGTCGTCATCCCGAAGCGGAACGAAGCCGACCTGGACGACGTCCCGGCGGAGGTGCTCGCCACGCTCGACGTCCACCCGGTCTCGGACGTCCGCCAGGTCCTGGAGCTGGCCCTCGAGCCGGCGACCGCGGCGTCGAAGCCGACGCCGGAGATCGTGGCCGCGGCGTAGCGGCGGTGAGGGCGTGGCCCGGCTCCTCGGGGGATGGAGCCGGGCCAG
This sequence comes from Streptomyces netropsis, assembly GCF_014203545.1. Lineage (GTDB taxonomy): Bacteria > Actinomycetota > Actinomycetes > Streptomycetales > Streptomycetaceae > Streptomyces > Streptomyces netropsis. Next base: position 256,701 of record NZ_JACHJG010000003.1, on the reverse strand, counting down.
GGCCCGGGCGTGTCCGGCCCCCCGTGCGTATCGTTGTACCGCGCGGCTGCCGAAACCAGTGGCAGCGGGGAGGAGCGTCACGGTGACCATCGCACTGACCGACAGGACCGAGATGGCCGAAAACAGCGAGCTGAGTTCGGACGAGATGTTCGAGCTTCTCTATGGGATCGTCCCCGAGGGTTACAAGGGTGAGATCGTCGGGGGAGTTGTCCACATGGCGCCGCAAAGGGGAACGCACTGGGAAATCATCCTGGATGCGTGCCTCCAATTGAAGGGTCACTTCGGACGGCTGAGCAGGATCATGTCCGACGTCCGCCTCGATCTCCCGGGTGAGGGCAATGCCTTCGCCCCGGACGTCTTCAAGCTGTCGGACGGTGCTGAGCAGGACGCCAAGGGGCACTGGCGCTACCAGGACGTCGAGTTCGTCCTTGAAGTGATCTCGCGTGGCACCGCCGACAACGACTACGGGCGGAAGATGGCCGCCTACGCCGCCGGCGGGATTCCGGTGTACGTGATCGCCGACCCGTACACCCGCCTGTGCCACGTGCACACATTGCCCAAGGACGGGGAGTACCGGGCCCAGCTGACCCTGGACTTCGGCGACCCGATCGACCTCACCGACACCGTCCTCGGCCTGACGATCACCACGGACGCGTTCCCCCGGGACTGAGGCCGGCGTGCGCCGGCCTCGCCGCGGACTACCAGTGCGCCGGACGGTTCAGCGTCGGCGGCAGCTTTGTCGTGGGGGAGCCCTTCGCCGCGTTGAGCTGGGCCTGGGTGAGGAAGAGGCTGCCGGTCAGGTCCGCGCCGGACAGGTCGGCGTCGCGGAAGTCCGCGCCGATCAGGTCCGCCGACCTCAGGTCGGCCTTCTTGAGGTCGGCCGCGATGAGGTAGGCGCCCCGGAGGTTGGCGCCCCGGAGGTTGGCGCCGCCCAGCCGGGCGCCGATGAGGTCGGCCCCCCGGTGGTTCTTCTTGCGGCCGGGGACGCCGGCCCGTACGAGTTCGCTGGTGCGCAGCAGCAAGGCGTTCACACCGTGCCGGACCTCCGCCACGTCCACCTTCGTGAGCTCCTCCGCGCTGCCGCGCGTGAGGCGGTCGGTGTCGTCCAGGGCGCGGCGGAGGTCACCGTGCAGGGAGCGGGCGGCCGGCATCGACAGGGCCTCCGTCAAGTACCACAGCAGCTCGTGGAGCTGCCGCATGACGGGGAACACGTCGAACATCTGCCGGGCCGAGTCAGGGGCCTCCCGCCAGTTCCGGCCGAGGAAGGTGACCTGGGAGACCTTCTGGCCCGCGCCGAAGCAGTCGAAGACGGTGCAGCCGGAGAAGCCCCGCTCGCGCAGCCGCGTGTGGATGCCGCAGGTGAAGTCCGTCTTGAGGTTCGAGCACGGCTTTCCCGCGTCCTTGTTCACCGCGAAGTCCGCCGAGGCCGCGAAGGGCAGCGCGACGCAGCACAGCCCGAAGCAGCTTCCGCAGTCCGCCTGCAGGTCGGCACGGTCCGGGGCGGGGGAAGGGGCTTCCTGCTTCGGCAAGGCTTCTGCTCCACTGGCGACACGAGCATCGCGACTTTCCGCCACGCTCTGGGTACGGCCCCCATTGTCCCCCAGACGCTAGCCCTCCGCCGAGGCGGCGGCCGGGGCCGGGACCAGACCGTCCGCCACCAGGCCCGCGAACACCGCCCGCCCCAGCGTCTGCACCGCGGACTGCGGGCGGACCATCACGGTGAACTCCTTGATCCGGCCCTCCTCGTCGAACTGCAGCATGTCGATGCCGTGGATCTCCTTGCCCTCCACCGTGGCCCGGAAGAGCAGGATCTCCGACGCGGCCTCGTCGCCGTCCGTGCTGGTCTCGGCCGTGCCCTCGAACCGCCCGACGTAGCGGAAGTCCTCGAACGTGCGCAGCAGGACGCCGAGCAGGCCCAGCACCATGGGCCTGCCCTCGAAGGGCGTGAACTTCACCGGGCTGTAGAAGCGGACGTCCTCGGTGAACAGGCCCTCCATCCCGGCGAGATCCCGCTTCTCCACGGCAGTACGGAAACGTTCGGCGATCTGCATGGCTGCTCCTTCTCCTACTCAAGGATCTGACTAGTCACTTTCTTGAGTAGGTATCCTGCGGTCTCGGACCGCGAAGGGGAAGGGGTCGAGCCGATGGCTTTGCGACATGCCGTGCTGGCGGCGCTGCTGGACGGCGAGCACAGCGGATACCAACTGGCCAAGGCGTTCGACGTCGGCGTCGCGAACTTCTGGCACGCGCTGCCCCAGCAGCTCTACGCCGAGCTGGCCAAGCTGGAGGGGGAAGGGCTGGTCACGGGCCGGGAGGTGGTCCAGGAGAGCCGGCCCAACAAGCGGCTGTTCCGCGTCACCGACGCCGGCTCCGCCGAGCTGGAGCGGTTCGCCGCCGCCGCGTCGAAGCCCTCGTTCATCCGCGACGACCTGCTCGTCAAGGTCCGGGCCGCCGACCGCGTCGGCGCCGGGGCGGTGATCGAACAGCTCGAGGAGCGGGCGGCCGTCGCCGAGGCCAAGACCGAACTCTTCGGCGAGCTGCTGCGGCAGATGCGCGGCGCGGCGGACGAGGAGGAGTTCCTGCTGCGGGGCGAGCGGATCGGCCCGTATCTGACGTGCCTGCGCGGTCTCGCCTTCGAACGGGAGAACCGCGACTGGTGCCTGCGGGTCGCGGGCGTCCTGAGACAGCGTCGGACGGTCCGCGCCGAGCGGTGAGCAGCTCTGGCCGGCCCGCCTCTTGCCCTTGCCCTACCCACTGGTAATGATCTTCGGAGGGTCCGGCATCGGTGGCGGGCCGGGCGAAGACGGAGCTCTCATGGCGGAACCCAGCAGGCGCGGCTTTCTCACGTACCTCGTCGCGGCACCCACACTGGCCGTGGCCACCGGCTTCGGCGCGGCGGGGGCGGCCACCGCCGTCGCCGAGACCGTGGCCGGCGCACCCGTGCCCAGCCTGCCCGCGCCCGCCGACATCGTCGACCTCGGGGACGTCCTGATCCTCGCCGGTGTCCCCACCGCCCACATGCTGGTGCTGACCGTCGGCGAGAACGGCCGCGTCTCCTTCCGGCTGCCGCGCGAAGAGGTCGGGCAGGGGCTGACGACGGCCGTGGCGATGCTGATCGCCGAGGAACTGGACGTCGCCGTCGACCGGATCGACATCCGGCTGGAGGACGCGCGGCCGGAGCTGCTGTTCGGCCAGTTCACCGGGAGCTCCAACTCCATCCGGTCCCTGTACGGCCCGGTCCGGCACACCGCCGCCGCGGCCCGGGCACGGCTGGTACGGGCCGCCGCCAAGCGGTGGGGGCTCGCGGCGAGCGCGCTGCGGACCCGGGACGGCGCCGTCGTGGCGCCGGACGGGCGCAGCGCCCCGTACGGGTCCCTCGCGGTCGAGGCCGCCGCGCGCGACCTCGGCGCGGTCACCGCCGCGCCCAAACCGGAGTCCGCGCACACCCTCGTCGGCACCCCCACCTCCCGCATCGACGCCCGGGCGATGGTCACGGGCCGGCAGCGGTACACCCTGGACCTCGACGTCCCCGGCGCCAAGCCGTGCATGGTGCGCAGACCACCCACCCTGGGCGGCACCGTGACGTCCGTGCGGAACGAGGCCGCCGTCCGGGCCATGCCCGGCGTCCTCGACGTCGTCACCATCCCCACCGGTGTGGCCGTCGTCGCCGAGACCTTCGGACAGGCCCTGGACGCGAAGAACAAGCTCGACGTGGCCTGGGGCCCGGGTACCGTCGACGGCCTCTCCGACGACGACATCCGCGCCCGGCTGAAGGCCGCGGCCGAGCCCTGGGTGGACCTGCCGCCGCTGACCCGGCACATCGACGCCGAGTTCGACTTCGCGTTCGCCAGTCACGCACCGCTGGAGACCAACTCCGCGGTCGCGGACGTCACCGCTGACCGGGCGACGATCTGGTCCGGGCTGAAGGGGCCGATCGTCGCCCAGCAGACCATCGCGAAGGAACTGGGCCTGCCCGTCGACAAGGTCACCGTCCACGTGGTGCAGGCGGGCGGCTCCTTCGGGCGGCGGCTGTTCTTCGACGCGGCACTGGAGGCCGCCCGGGTGTCCAAGCGCAGCGGACGGCCGGTGCGGCTGATGTGGTCACGCGTCGACGACACCCGGCACGGCCGGATGCGGCCCGCCACCCACCACCGGATCCGGGCCACCTACGCCCTGGGCAAGGTGCTGAGCTTCGACCACCGGGTGGCCGCCGTCGAGACCGACTTCCGCCACGGCCTCGGCGAGATCCTCACCGCGACCGTCACGAAGCTGCCCGGCGGCCTCGGCAACGCCACCTTCGCGCAGACCCTCTTCCACACGACGGTCAAGTGCCCGTACCACTTCGGCGTCACCACCCAGCACCTGACCGAAGTGCCGCTGAAGATGCCCACCGCCTCCTGGCGGTCGGTGTACTCGGCGAACACCCGCGGGGCGGAGGAGATCCTCGTCGACGAACTGGCCGCGAAGCTGGGGCGGGACCCGGTCGACTTCCGCCGCGCGTGCCTGAAGAACCCGGCGCAGCGCGCCGTGCTCGACAAGGTCGCGCGGGAGGGCGAGTGGGGGCGGCCGATGCCGGCCGGGCACGCGCAGGGGGTCGGCTTCCACGAGGAGTACAAGTCCCGTACGGCGTGCCTGGTCGAGATCGACGCGAGTGACCCGAAGAAGCCGCGCGTCACCAAGGCCGTGATCGCGGCCGACGTGGGCCGGCCGATCAACCCGCGCGGGCTGGAGGCCCAGCTGCTCGGCGGGCTGACGGACGCCATCTCCACCACGCTGCGGGCGGGGCTGCACATCGACAAGGGACTGCCGCTGGAGGGCAGTTACTCGCAGTTCCACTACGCGCGCCAGAAGGACTCCCCGCCGGACGTCCGGATCTTCATCATGCCCGCCACCGGGGAGCCGGGCGGCGCGGGTGAGCTCGGGGTGCCGGCCGCGGTCGGCGCGATCGCCAACGCCTACGCCCGGGCCACCGGCACCAGCCCGCGGCGCTTTCCGGTCAACTTCGACATCGACTTCACCCCGTTCCCGAGATGACGGGACCACCGGACCCGGCTCGGGCCGGGAGCCAGAACCCAGGAGCTTCCATGCCCTCGCACACCTTCACCGTCAACGGGCGGTCCGTCACCGTCGACGCCCCCGACGACCTGCCCCTGCTGTGGGCGCTGCGCGACCTGCTCGGCATCCGCGGGCCCAAATACGGGTGCGGGATCGACGTCTGCAAGGCCTGCACCAGCCACCTGGACGGCGAGGCCGTCAGGCCCTGCGTCGTACCGGTCGCCGAGGCCGCGGGACGTGACGTCACCACCATCGAGGGCCTCGCCGACGGCGACACCCTGCACCCCGTCCAGGAGGCGTGGCTGGAGCAGGACGTCGCCCAGTGCGGCTACTGCCAGCCGGGCCAGATCATGGCCGCGGTCGCCCTGCTGAAGCGGACGAAGAACCCGACGGACGCCGACATCGACGCGATCGCCAACGTCTGCCGCTGCGGTACGTACTTCCGCATCCGCGAGGCGATCCACAGCGCGGCGGCGAAGATGGCGTGACCCGCGCGGGCGGTCAGCGGTCCAGCCACCCCCGCAAGGTCGCCTGCGCGCCCGCCTGGAAGCGGGTGTCCGCGCCCAGCGCCTCCAGCAGCCCGCTGATGCGGCGCCGGGCGGTGTGGACGTGGACGCCCAGCCGGCGGGCTATGGCCTCGTCCTTGAGGCCCGCGGCGAGGAGGCCGAGGAGTTCCTTGCGGTGCTCCGAGACCCGGCCGTCGCCGCCGGCGGCGCCCAGGGGAACCGCGCGGTCCCAGACCGTCTCGAAGAGGGGCAGCAGCGCGTCGCGCAGCAGCGTCTCCCCGACCACCAGGGCCGAGGCCGCCGGGTCGGCGGTGTCGGCGGGCGGCAGCAGGGTGACCCGGCCGTCGACGGCGATCAGACGGGTGGGGACCTCGGCGGCGGTCCGTACCCGCACCCCGTGCCCGGCCAGGGCCGTGAGGGTCCGCAGCCGGTCGGGGGCGAGGCCGTCGCGCCGGACGGCCATGCGGACCTCGACCCCACGGGCGGGCAGCGCCTCGACGAGCGTCTCGAACAGCGGGTCCGTCGCCATGCCGCCCGGGCAGGGCGGGCGGTCGAGGACGACGACCTCGCGCTCGGCCGAGGCCAGCAGATAGGCCGTGCGCTCGGCGATGGCCCCCGCGCCGATGACGACTTCGACGCCGCCTCCGGCGGCCGCGCCGCCGGGGCTGAGACGGCCCGCGATGTGGTCGGCCGACAGGCGCAACCGCTCCAACTCGGCCGACTTCAGATGCAGCTCGGCCTGTCTTCGGTGGATCAGCGTGCGGATGGCGGCGGCCGGTGCCACCGGCCGGGGCAGCACCCGCCCGCCCTCCGGCCCCGTCGGCGGGCCGGGCAGGGTGAAGCCGTGGTCCCGTAATCGGACCAGAGCCGCCTCCAACTCCCCATACGCCATGCCGAGTTCATCCGCCAGTGCCGCCACGTCGGGCGCCCGGTCGCTCAGCAGCGCCTCGTAGACCCGCTCCTCGGCCTCCCCCAGGCCAAGGGCGTGCAGTTCCGCCCCCTCGATCATGTGAGTGATTGTTACCCGGGGTCTGGAACACACACAAGTGTGCATGTTCACTACTGAACCCCCACACCCCATTGATGAGTTCGCGCCCCACCCAGTTGCATGGCGCTGCCCGGAGATGTCCCGGCGGTCAGGCATGTACGGAGGGAAATCCTTGCGTAAGCCCAGAGCACGTTCAGGAAGATCGAGCATCAAAAGCGGAATATCGGGCGCGGCGGCACTGCTCGGCGCTGCCGCGCTCGTCGCCACCGCGGTGCCCGCCCACGCGGCGGCACCCGGCCAGAGCCCGGCGGATGTGATCCCGGGGACGGACACCGCGACCCCGGCACTGGTGGACGGCATCCGGGAGGCGGTGAAGTCGACGGGCAGCGCCGCGGACGCCGCGCGCGGACACCTCGCCGACAAGGAGAGCCGCTACCGCATCGCCGACCCGCGCCGCGACCTCAAGCCCGTGCAGACGCTGAACAACGGCGCGGGGGAGACCGTACGGCTGCAGCAGAAGCACCGCGGTGTCGACGTCCTCGGCGGCCAGTACGTCGTGCGGATGGAGAAGAAGGACGGCAAGCGGGTCGTCACCGGCACCTCCGGCAAGTACTTCACCGGACTGAAGGTCGCCACGGAGGCCGAGGTCGGCGAGGAGCTGGCCGTCCGGCGGGCGGTCTCCGCGACCGCCGCCCGGCTCGGCGGGAACAAGCTGGCCACGAAGGACGCCCCGAAGAAGGGCGCCGCGGCGGCCGCACCGCTCACCGGCACCGCGCGCGGACTGGTCGTCCTGCCCAAGGGCCCCGGTGTGCTCACCCACCACATCACCGTGCGCGGCACGCACCCCGGCACGGGCGAGCCGGTGCTGCGCGAGGTCTACATCGACGCCAAGGCCGGTTTCCCGGTCCTGGACTACAGCGGCATCAAGACGTTCGGTGCCCCCAGGTCGGCGGGCGGCAGCGGGGCCACGGGCCGGGCGGGGAGCGCCGAGGCCGGTCCCGGCGACGGCGCCACCGAGCCGGGGGTGACGGGCTCGGGCATCCGCTACGACGGCACCGCCGTCGAGCTGGGCCTGACCCAGGACAAGGCGCGCAACCAATACATCATGCGCGACCCCTCCCGGATGGCGGGCGGCAGCAAGAACACGCTCTCCACCTGGGACGCGCGCGGCAAGGACGTCGGCGAGGTGCTGGGCCGCTGGCCCACGGGCGTCAAGGAGTTCGGCTCCGAGACCCCCACCTTCGGCAAGGAGGCCACCCAGGCCGGCGCGGTCGACGCGCACTGGGCCGCGGGCAAGGTCTACGACTATTACAAGAAGGTGCACGGCCGCGACAGCCTCGACGGCCGCGGCATGACCATCAACTCGCTCGTCGGCGTCACCTACTTCGGGGACTCGTACGTCAACGCCTTCTGGGACGGCACCAAGATGGTGTACGGCGGGGGAGACGACGAGTACAAGACGCTCTCCGCCGACCTGGACGTCGTCGGCCACGAGATGACGCACGGCGTCGTCGAGAACTCCGCCAACCTCGTCTACGCGGGCCAGTCCGGCGCCCTCAACGAGGCGGTCGCCGACTACTTCGGCAACGCCCTCGACGTGGACGCCACCGGCATGGCCATGGACGACCCGGCCGCCGGGCTGCTCGGCGAGAACCTGTGCCGCACGAAGTCGCCGCGCGACTGCGCGTTCCGTGACCTCAACGACGGCGCCACGACCTCGAAGAACTTCCTCGGCGTCGGCCACGGCACCGACAGCGGCGGGGTGCACCTGAACTCCACCATCTTCTCGGGCGCCCTGTGGGACATCCGCGAGGACGTCGGCCGGACCCTCGCCGACAAGATCGTCTACAAGGCGCTGACGGAGTTCATGACCCCCTTGGACGGCTTCACCGAGGGCCGCAACGCGGTGCTCGCCGCCGCCAAGGCGCTCAAGGTCTCCAGCAAGGACCTGAACGTCGTCAAGCGCTCCTTCAACGCCCACGGCATCGTCCCGAACTGGGAGCTGGCCCTCGGCGTAGACACCGACCGGCTGCTGGGCAAGCTCAACACCTCGGGCTCGGGCGTGGGCGCGGGCGGCGGCTGGTGGACGGCGGCCAAGTCCAACGACGACGGCACCGAGCCGTACTCGGTCTGGGCGGGCCGCGCGGACGGCAAGGGCAGCGCGAAGCTGATCAGCCCCAACGACGGGCGCTACCACGTGAACCCGGCGACGGACGGCAAGTCCGTGGTCTGGACGGCGTACGGCTCCACCGGCGTGGACATCCTGTCGCGGCCGCTCGCGGGCGGCCCGGTCAAGAAGCTGTACTCGAGCACGTCCGACCTCGCCGGAGTGCGGGTCGAGGGCGGTGTGGTCGCCTTCGAGAAGATGGAGTTCTTCGCGGGCCGGCACGTCGGCTATCTGCGCGCCGGCGACAAGCAGCCGACCTGGGTGGACGGCGGCCGGGCCGAGCTGGCGACGGGCCTCCCGTCGATCAACGGCGGCCGGATCGCGTACGCCAAGGTGTACGCCGAGGGCGACACCTACAAGGCCGGCACCGAGGTGCTCGACCTCAAGAGCGGCAGCAGGACCCTGATGGCCCAGATCGGCAACCCGGAGTCCATCGGCCAGACCGGTGTCAACGGCAGCCACGTCTTCTGGCTGGCGGACGAGGTGGGCGACGACGCCGGGCAGATGGCGGTGCGCCGCGCGAACCTCGACGGCACGGGCGCCGTCGACCTCAACAAGGAGAAGGGCGCCGACGCGCTCTTCCCCTATGACCTCACGGCCTCCCAGGAGGCGGTGACCGTCACCGCGCAGCAGCCCGACTCGGGCTACCACAACGAGACGATGCCCAAGCTGTGGCAGTTCCAGGCGGACGGCTCGGGCAAGGGCCGCGTCTCCTGCAACCGCGGTGAGCAGTCCTCGGCGGCGGCCGTGGCCGGCAAGCAGGTGGTGTGGATCGACGGCACCACCGGCACCTCCGACCTGGTGACCCGCACCCGCCCGGCGGGCGCCTGCGGCTGAAGGTGATCCGAGAACGGATCGAGCCGGGCCCCCGGTGCCGATGTGCCGGGGGCCCGGCGTTCGTGGACGCGGCGTGGCGCGAGGCGCCGCGCCGCGTTCTTCCCGTGCCGCCGCGTCAGCCGCCCGTGAGCGCGTGGAGCCGGGCGCACGAGCCGTCGGGGCGGTCGTGGGCTCCGGCGGCCGCCGGCCCGGTGTCGGTGTACTGCCGGCAGGTGGCGGCGTCGGGCTGCTTGCCGTGCCCGGCGGACGCGACGGAGGTGCCGGGGAAGGCGGCGAGGAGGACGAGCGCGGAGAGCAGCGAGAGCGCGTAGAGCAGGGCGGAGAGGGGCGAGGAGGCGGAGGGGTGGCCGCCGGATCTCGGTATGCGGGGCATGGGGGTGGGCACGGCGTGCCTCCGTGATGCTCAGTGGGGGGGGAGCGAGGAAGAGAGGGAGGAAGAGGAGGGCGGGAAAAGCGAGAAGAGGGGGCCGGGAGTGCCATTGGTGTGGTCATGTCATTAGGTCACTCATCAACAAAAGTACGGGCGCTGCCACGCTCCGGATAGGCCCCCGGAGTGCTTCCGTTGGTCTATTCCTGCGAAATACTGTCGGAGCTGCGGCGATGACCGTGGATCCGTGAAAATTTCAGCGGCTGAAAAGCTGGAGAGGGCCACTGACGTGCACCAGATCAGTACTCCACCCCCCGAGGACGCCGGTTCGAACACCCTCGGCGGCAGTGGTGTGGACCAGGCGTATCTCGCCCTGGAGCGTGAGCTGGCCGTCTTCCTGCGCCGCGCCCGCGCCTCCTCCGGCGAGATGGCCCGCGCGGTCCACCCCGACCTGGAGGCGGCGGCCTACGGCCTGCTGGTCCGCCTGGAGGACGCCGGCACCCAGCGCGCCACGGACCTCGCCGCCTACTTCGGCGTCGGCAAGGCCACCATGAGCCGCCAGCTGCGCGCCCTCGCCGACCTCGGCCTCGTCACCCGCGCCCCGGACCCCGCCGACGGCCGCGCCTCCCTGGTCCAGCTCACCGAGGAGGGCCGCGCCCGCTTCACCCGCGTGCGCAACGCCCGGCGCGCCCAGTACGTGCACAAGCTCGCCGACTGGGACCGCGCCGAGATCGCCGAGCTGGCGCGGCTGCTCCACCAGCTCAATGTGAGCGCGGAGTCGTAGGGCTGTGCCGGGTGCACCTCCGCTGCGCGGCGGTGTCCTCAATCTCCCCCAGCTACCGCTGGGAGGTGCCCCCAGCGGGCTGGATGTGGCTGAGCCCAGCCGAAACCAGCCCGTCCGGCGATTGAGGACGCGCCCGCAGGGCGCCCGCCGCCACAGGCGGCACAGACGGCCCGCAGTCCGCAGGTCAGACCGTCCCCGACGAACCGCCGGAGGCTACAGCTCGGCGTAGAGGGCCGCCGCGTCGTCGTGCGGCTTCCCGCGCCGGAAGGCCAGGCCCTCCGGGTCGGCCCGCTCCGCCAGCCGCACCCGGTCGATCAGGCTCTGCGGGCCCTCCTTGCGCAGAATGGCGAAGCAGTCGGCCCAGTCGCCCTCCCGGAAGACCTCCACCCAACGCGTCGCGCCGTCGCTGAGCGCGGCGAGCGCCCGTACGTCCGCCCGCGCGGTGACTCCCGTGACCGCGCGGCGCACGACGTCCGGGTCGGCGGCGGCGGTGAAGAAGCCGCCCTCGGCGTTGCGTTGGGCATCCGTCACCGGCCCCAGGGCGCACAGCCGGTCGATGCGGTCGTCCAGCACGGCCGTCACCTCCCCGGCCGGGTCCTCGACGAGCAGGGCCGAGTCGGACAGCACCAGATGCTCCACCCTCTCGTCGTCCCAGCGGGCCGCGACGACGGTCGCCTGCGGGGTACGGGGGTGCGTCAGATCGCAGGTTTCGCGATGGGCGTCGGCGGTACGGGCGATCGCCTCCGCCAGACACCGCTGGAGCGTCAGATCCCGGTGGGCGACGGCCAGTTCCAGCAGGGCCGTGCCCAGGCGGGCCGTGAACCATGGCACGCCGTGCGCGCAGCCCTCCCCGCCGGCGGGCGGCGGCGTCACCCCGTCCAGCAGCACCAGCGCGCCGCCCCGGCCGGAGGCGGGCAGGGCCACGGACGCGAAGTCCTCGTTGGGGCGCCGGGGGTCGCCCGGCTCGGTGGCGAGTTCGATGCGCATGCGGCCAGTGTGCCGGACGAGGGAAATCGACGGCCGTGGGCGCGCATCCTCCCCACCGGTCCGGCCGTTCTTCAAGCGTGCCGCTTTCGGGAGCCGGCCGGGGGCCGGCCGGGGGCCGGGCGAAGGGGGCCGAGGAAGAGGGGCAACGGCGCCGATCGCGGTTCAACTTCCCACCGACATTCACTCCTTCGAGTGGCCGGGCAGGCGAAGCGCACCTGCCCTACAGAGGTGCTGAAAAGGTCAAATCAGTACCAGGGGTGGGACCGGCGAGAGAAGATTGTGAGCACCGGTGCGGAAGAAGCGGCTTCGGGGCGGGAAGCGCGAACAGCAGACCACGGCGGTGCCGGAGGGCACCGCTCACGTACGTAACCGGTTGGTCGCCTCCCTCGCGGCCGTGGCCCTCACGGTCCTCGGGGCGAGCGCCCTGGGGATCGTCGACGCCACCCGGGACCTCGCCGACTCCCGGCGGCTCGTCGGGCTCGCGGAAGCGGGCGGCGACGCGGCGGCCCTCGCGCACTCCCTCGCGGACGAGCGCGACGCCATGGTCCGCTACGTGGCCGGCGGGCGCGCCGACACCACCGGCTCCGGCCTCACCGACGAGCTGCGCGACCGTGTGGACCGGCAGTTGCCCGCCGTCCGCGCCGCCGTCCCCGCCTCCGTGCGCGACCGGCTCGACGCGCTCCCCGAGGTGCGCCGCCGGGCGCTGTCCGGCCCCGGCGACGCCGAGGCCGCCTTCGCCGCCTACACCGACGCCGTCCGGGCCCTGCACACCGTCTCCGGCACCCTCGCCGGGCGACTGCCCGCCCGGGGCGGTGCTGCGGCTTCCTTGGCAGCCCTGCCGCCGCTCGGCCGCGCCGTCGAGGAGGCCGCCGCCGCGCGCGGCCTGCTGCTCGCCGCGCTCGCCACGGGCGGCAAACCGCCCGCGCTCGGCACCGCCGCCCAGCGGGCGGACCTCCGCGAGCGGGCGGCGCGCGCCGACTTCACCGACCGCGCCCCCGCCACGGTCCGCGACGCCTTCCGTGACACGGTCACCGGCCCGCAGGTCATCGCCGCCGAGGAGTACCTCGCCCGGCTCGCCGCCCACCCGCAGCTCACCCCCGCGGACCTGGCCCTGCCCAAGGACAGCGTCCGCACGGCCCTGACCGCCCGCGTCGACCGGATGCGCGAGGTCGAGACCGCCCTCGCCGCCGACCAGGTCCCGGCCGCGCGGCAGCTGCGTGACGACGACCTCAGGGCGCTGGAGCTGCGCGGCGGCGTCGCCGCCGGGTGCCTGCTGCTCGCCCTCTGCCTCGGCATCGGCTCCGCCCGCTCCGTGACCCGCCCGCTCACCGCACTGCGGGAGGGCGCCCGCCGCGTCTCCGCCGACCCGGCGGCCAAGGAACCGGTCGTCGCCGGCCGCCGCGACGACGAGTTCGCGGACATCGCCCGCTCCCTCGACACGCTCCGCGAGACCGTCGGCGGCGACCGGGAGCGGATCACGACCCTGGAGGCCGAGCGCACCCGCCTCGTCGGCGCCCGCCAGTCCCTCGCCGACGAGCGGGACGCGCTGCGCGCCCAGGCCCAGGACCTGACCGAGCGGCTCGCCGGACTCTCCGGCCGGGTGCACGGCACGTTCGTCAGCCTGTCGCTGCGCACCCTCGGCCTGGTCGAGCGCCAGCTGAGCGTCATCGAGTCCATGGAGGCCAACGAGGCGGACCCCGACCGCCTGGAAGTCCTCTTCAAGCTCGACCACCTCGCGACCCGGATGCGCCGCCACAGCGAGAACCTGCTCGTCCTCGCCGGTGCCGAGCACAGCTCCGGACACCACGGGCCCGTACCGCTGCTCGACGTCCTGCGGGCGTCCATCAGCGAGATCGAGCGGTACGAACGGGTCCGCATCCATTCCCTGCCGCCGGGCGCCCAGCTCGCCGGGTTCGCCGCGGACGACGTGAGCCACCTGGTCGCCGAGCTCCTGGAGAACGGCACGGCGTTCTCCCCGCCCGACGTCCAGGTGCAGGTCTCCGGCTGGCTGCTGGAGAGCGGCGAGCTGATGCTCTCCGTCCAGGACGAGGGCATCGGCATGGCCCCCGAGCGCCTCGAAGAGCTCAACACCCTGCTGGCCGACCCGGATCCGCGCGGGCCCCGGCCCGGCGGCGGCGAGCAGCACGACCGCCCGGCCCTGGGCCTCGGGCTGTACGTGGTCGCGCGGCTCGCCGCCCGGCACGGGGTGCGCGTCCAGCTGCGCGACCAGAGACCGGGCGGTGTCGCGGCGGTCGTGGTGCTGCCGAGGACGCTCCTGCCGGACGGCCCGCCGGTCGTCACCGACTTCGCGTCCGCCCCGCCGGTGCCGGGTGCCACGGCGCCGCCGCCGGTGCATCTCCCCGGTTCCATCGCCGAGGCCAACTCCCACGAGCTGCCGCCTCGTTCACCGCACGCGGTCGGCCCACGGCGGTCCGACCCGCTGATCGAGGCCGCCGAGCGGGCCATCCGGCTCAACGCGATCCCCGGCCAGCAGCCCACGATGATCCCCGGTCAGCCGACCATCCCCGGCCAGCCCACGGCCACGGGCCGGCACGCCCGCCACGCGGCCCCGCCACCACCGCCCGCCCCCGCCCCGCCGCCGGACCGGACCCGGGCCCCGGCCCCGGCGCCCGGACCGGCGGACCTCACCGGTACGGGTCTGCCCAAGCGGACCCCGAAGGCCGTGCCGCGCAAGCCGCCCGCCCCACGGGTGCGTCAAGGCGTCGACGCGGAGGCGCTGCGGCGCAAGCTCGCCGGGTTCCAACAGGGCGCGCGCGACGGGCGGCGCGATGTGGAAGCCGAGCTGGTGGACCGGGATACTGATCAACACCAAGCGGGGGCGCGGGACGAGGGTGGCACTGTCGAGGAGGCACGCGGTTGACTGCATTTTCCCGGGGGGCGACCCCCGTTACCCCCACCGGTCCCACGGGCTACGGGCTGAGCAACGAAGCCCGCAATCTGCATTGGCTGCTGACCGACCTCGTCGAGGAGGTGCCCGGCGTCGAATCCGTCGCCGTCGTCTCCTCCGACGGTCTGATGCTGCTCTCCTCCGACCCGCCGGCCCCCGCCGCCGGTGGCGAACAGCCGGAGAGCCCACGGGGATCCACCGCCGACCTCGCCACCATCGTGGCCGGCCTCGGCAGCCTGACGACGGGGGCGGCCGCCCTGATGGACGGCGGCTTCGTCAAACAGACGATGGTCGCCATGGACGGCGGCAGCCTCTTCGTCATGACGATCAGCGACGGCTCGCTGCTCGGCGTCCACACCTCCCCGGACTGCGACATGAGCGTCGTCGCCTACCACATGGCCCTCTTCGTCGGCCGGGCCGGCCACGTACTCACCCCCGAACTGCGCAGGGAGCTGCGCCGGTCGGTGGAGGCGGTTACGTGACCCTCACCCACCCCCTGCCCCTGCGCGTCCCCGACCGGGCCGCGGTGGGCAGGAGACCGGCGCGGGTACGTCCGTACTCGCTCACCGGTGGGCGGCACCGCTTCGGCCACGTCCTGCGCGTGGAGACCTTCGTGGCGGCGCTCGACGACCCCGGCGAGTGGCCCGAGCCGGTCACCGGCGGGCTGGCCGCCCTGCTCATGCCCGAGGTGCGCGCCATCATCGGGCTCTGCCGCCGGCTGCGGTCGGTCGCCGAGGTGTCCGCGCTGCTGAAGATGCCGCTGGGCGTCGTGCGCGTACTCCTCGGCGATCTGGCCGACCAGGGAAGGATCCGCGTGTACGGCATCGGGTACGGCGGCTGCCGGCCCGACCGCGCGCTGCTCGAAAGGGTGCTGAGTGGACTTTCCAGACTCTGACACGATGGGCGCGAAGGCCGCGGCACCCGGCGACGAAGGGGAGCCGCAGGGCTGGCAGACCGACCGGTCGAAGGCCCCCGTCGCCACGAAGATCGTCGTGGCGGGCGGCTTCGGCGTCGGCAAGACGACCTTCGTCGGATCGGTCTCCGAGATCACCCCGCTGCGCACCGAGGCGGTGATGACGGTCGCCAGCGAGGGACTCGACGACCTGGTCGCCATTCCGGAGAAGGCCACGACCACGGTCGCCATGGACTTCGGCCGCATCACCCTCGACGCCGAGCTGGTGCTGTACCTCTTCGGCACACCGGGCCAGAAGCGCTTCTGGTTCATGTGGGACGACTTGGTGCGCGGGGCGATCGGCGCGGTCGTGATGGCCGACACCCGGCGGCTGACGGAGTGCTTCCCCGCGCTCGACTACTTCGAGAGCTGCGGGCTGCCGTACATCGTCGCGGTCAACCACTTCGAGGGCACCGCCCGGTACGCGCCGGAGGACGTCCGGGAAGCGCTGTCCCTGCCGTCGTACGTGGCGGTCGTCGACATCGACGCCCGGCGGCGCGAGAGCGTCGTCGACGCGCTGCTGACCCTGGTCCGGCAGGCCCTCGACGCCGCCCCCGCGTAGCCGCGGGCCCGCGGTACCGGCCGTCCCCGGCATGCGGAAGGCACCACCGGGCAAGGACCCCGTACCGAGCCAGAGCGGGAGCGAGACAGACCATGCGACGGATCCTCATCGTCGGAGCCGGCCAGTCCGGCCTCCAGCTGGCCCTCGGGCTCCAGTCCAAGGGGTACGACGTGACCCTGATGTCCCACCGCACGGCCGACGAGACGCGCTCCGGCCGGGTCATGTCCACCCAGGTCATGTTCGCCACCGCGCTCGACCACGAGCGCGACCTCAAGCTCAACTTCTGGGAGAACCGGGCCCCGCGCATCGAGGGCCTCGGCGTCTCCGTGGCCGGGCCCGCCCGTGAGCCCGGCGGCTACCACCGGACCGTCGACTGGGCCGGCAGCCTCGACGGCTACGCCCAGTCCGTCGACCAGCGCGTGAAGATGGCCGGCTGGATGGACGTCTTCGCCGAGCGCGGCGGCCGGCTCGTCATCCACGGCGCGGCCGTCTCCGACCTGGACTTCCTCTCCCGCCGCTACGAGTTGGTGCTGGTCGCGGCGGGCAAGGGCGAGCTGGCGTCGATGTTCGGCCGGGACGCCGCCCGCTCGCCCTACGCCGCCCCCCAGCGGTCGCTGGCCGTCGCCTACGTCCACGGGCTCGGCCCGCGCCACGAACACCCGGAGTACGACGCCATGCGGTGCAACCTCGTGCCCGGCGCCGGCGAGTTGTTCGTGATGCCCACGCTCACCACCTCCGGCCACGCCGACATCCTCTTCTGGGAGGGCATACCGGGCGGCCCGATCGACGTCTTCCAGGACGTCAGGGACCCGGGCGAGCATCTGGTGCGCACCCTGGAACTGCTGGAGCGCTTCACGCCCTGGGAGTACGCGCGCGCCACGAAGGTCGAGCTGACCGACGCCAACGCCACCCTCGTCGGCCGCTACACCCCGACCGTCCGGCACCCCGTCGGACGGCTGCCGTCGGGCGGGGCGGTCCTCGGCGTCGGCGACGTCGTCGTGGCCAACGACCCGGTCACCGGCCAGGGGGCGAACCTGGCCGCCAAGTGCGCGGCCTCGTACCTCGAAGCGATCGTCGCGCGCGGCGGCGCGCCCTTCGACACGGCGTGGATGCAGGCCACCTTCGAGCGCTTCTGGGCCACCGCCCGGCCCGCGACGAAATGGACCAACGCCATGCTGGCGCCCCCGCCCCCGCACGTGTTGAACCTCGTCGGCGCGGCGGGCCGCCTCCAGCCGGTCGCGGACCGCATCGCGAACGGCTTCGACGACCCCGCGGACTTCGAGCACTTCTTCTTCGACTCCGCGAAGGCCGACGCGTATGTGCGGGACGCGGGCGAGGCGGAGGGAGACCTCGAAGAGGGCGAGGTGACCGAGGGGACGGGGGACGCGGACTGACCGTGCGGGCCAGGCACCGGGCCCCGAAGGGACGCGGGGAACCGCGCGACCGGCCACGACTGCGCCGCAGCCGATCGACGACCCCATCGCGGCACTTTCCGCCGGACAGGCCCTAGCGGCCCGGTGCCCTCGCCGAGCCGTACCCGGTGTCCGATCCGGCCCAGGCGCCCTCGGGCACCTTCGGCGGGGCGTAGTCGCGCAGCGGGGCCTTGTCCGCGTCCGGGCGCACGGCGCCGAGCAGCGGGTTCGCCGCGATCGGCGAGACCTTCACATACGCACCGGGCCGGGGCGCCTGTATCACCTGGCCGTTGCCGATGTAGAGCGCGACGTGCGTCGCGCCCTCGAAGTAGAGCACCAGGTCACCGGGGCGCAGCTCGTTCAGCGGCACCTTCGGCAGCGTCTTCCACTGCTCCTGGCTGGTCCGGGGGATCGCGCCGCCCGCGTGTGCCCACGCCTGGGAGGTCAGGCCCGAGCAGTCGAAGGAGTCCGGCCCCGACGCGCCCCACACGTACGGCTTGCCGACCTGCTGGAAGGCGTACCGCAGGGCCTTCCCGCCGACGACGGAAGGGTTGACCGAGCCGCCGAGCCTGCCCGAGCGGCCGAGCCTGCCCGAGTCGACCAGCTTGCGCTGTGCCTCGGTGATGCCCTGTTGCTCCAGCTTCCGCAGCCGCTCCAACTGCTCGCCGGTCATCGAGGCCAGCAGCCGCTCGACGGCGGCCAGCCGCTTCCGCACGGTGTCGCGCTGCTGCTTCTGCTTCGCGGCGAGCGCCTCCTGCACGTTGAGCGCGTCGCGCGCCTGCGCGGCGAGGACCGCCGCCCGCTTCTCGCCGCCCGTGAGGCGTTCGAGCGTGGCGGCGCGGCGACCCGCGGCCCGCTTCAGCTCGTGCCCCTGGTCGAGGGCCTGCCGGGCGTTGCCGCTGAGCAGGAACCGCATGTACGGGGAGAGGGGGTTGTCGAGGCCGCGGTACTGCTCCCGGGCCAGCCGCCCCGCGTCGTTGCGGCTGCCGTCGAGGGCGACGCGGGCGTCGGCCAGGTCCTCGTTGAGCTTGTTGACCTCGGTGCGCTGTTTCTTCAGCTTCTCCTCGGTCGCGTTGTACGTCTCCGTGGCCTCTTCGGCCTTCTGATAGAGCGTCTGGAGCTGGCTGAGCAGGGCGCTGACCGGCTGGTCGGCTGGGTCGGCGGGCGCGGCGGCCGCCATCGGCGCGGGCAGTACGAGCGTGGCGCTTGCGACGAGCGCCGCCGTGCAGACCGCTTGCACGAAGCGTCCTGACCGTCCTGGCACAGCTTCACCTCCGGTAGTGGGGCGTGTCGGCAGCCCCAGGAGGATCGTGCCATGCCAGTAGTACGAATGGCAGTCCGGTGGGCGAATCCGCCTAACCCGGTCACACCTGAGGGCTACGGCCGGGCGTCGGGCCGCGACCACGGCCATTTGGGGCCGGTGCTCCGCCGACCCTCGGGGTCGTACTCGTACTTCCACCCCTTGTGCAGCCCGAGCCGACGCGTCGTGGCCGCCTGGACCCTGCGGTACACGAGGACGGTCGGCTCCCCGCCGTCCGCGTCCGGCACGGGGATCTCGTACCTCTTCGGCGGGTGACCGGTGGGTCCCAGGAGCACCGGCAGAACGCGGCCGTCCAGCGGCCCGCCCACGAAGGGCGTCTCTTCGCTTCTCACCCCTCGATTCTCCGCCGTCGCGGGCGCGGGACCGGCACCGGGCGCGCGTCAGCCGCGCTCGTCCTTCGGGATCAGATGGCGCAGATACGCTTCCGGGTCGCTCATGTACCGCCGCCAGTGGTCCACGAGCAGCAGCTCGCTCCACTCGACCGGCTGGATGCCGTGCTCGCCCACCTCCAGGATCCGGGCCCCCGGCGTCGACGCCAGGACGGGGGAGTGGGTCGCGCAGATCACCTGCGCACCGGTCCGCCCGAGCCGGTGCATGAGAGCGACGAGCCGCAGGCAGGAGGCGAAGGACAGCGCGGCCTCCGGCTCGTCCATCACATACAGCCCCGGCTGCCGGAACATCGCCTCGAAGACGGTGAGGAAGCCCTCGCCGTGGCTCATCTCCGAGGTGTTCTCGTCCCAGTACCCCGGCAGGCCCCACACGGTCTCCATCAGGCCGAACGCGGTCTCCGCCCGGAGGAAGTACCCCTTCTTCCGCATCCGGGAGCCGGTCATCATGCGCGAGCCCGCCGAGGTGAGGTCCAGCCGCAGGGCGGACCCGAGCGGGGACGGCGGGCGGTCGTTGCCGTACTTCCGGCCCGCCCGGCCGCCGCGCCCGTCCAGCCCGAACGCCTCCGCCACCGCCTCGACGACGGTCGACTTGCCCGAGCCGTTCTCCCCGACGAGGAAGGTGACGGGCGCCTCGAAGGCGATCCCGTCACCGAGCAGCTCCTTCACACAGGGCACCGACCAGGGCCAGCCGTCGCGCTCGCCGTCACCGACGAGCTCGGAGGGTACGTAAGCGCGGTCCACGAGCATGCTCACGACCCTACGGGCGAGGTGTGACAACGGCCTCGGGGTGCCAGGAAACGCAGGTCAGAGCAGGTGCTCCGCGTCAGCGACGACCTCCAGCACGCGGCGGCCCAGCTGACCCACCGGGCCGTCCGGGCGCTCCAGGGCCAGCGCGGCACGGGCGGCCGTGGCGGTCTGCGGGTCGCTCGCCGCGGTCACGGTGAGCAGGGCCATGAAGTGGTCGACCAGCCAGTCGCGCAGCTCCTCCACGGGCGGCTGCTTGCCCTCGTCCAGCCAGATCAGCGACGCGGCCTCGACGGCCGATATCCACGTGCGGACCATCATCCGCAGCCGTGGCCCCGGCTCCGCCACCTCCAGGTGCGCCAGCACCTGCTCGGCGGCCGTGCGCCGCACCTCGTCCACGATCGCGCCCGTACGGGAGGTCTCGACGACGCTGCCGCCCTGGAGCAGCGCGCTGAAACCCGCGTCGTGCCCGTCGACGAAGGCCAGATACCGGTCGAGCGCGGCGGCCAGGCGGCCGGTGACGGGCCCGGTCTGCGGCTCGGCGAAGCACTGTTCGAGGTCGTCGGCGGCGCTGCGCAGGGCGGCCTCGTAGAGCTGGGGCTTGCCGCCGGGGAAGTAGCGGTACACCAGCGGCCTCGACACCTTCGCGGCCGCCGCCACGTCGTCGAGCGAGACGTCCTCGGGCGCGCGGTGGCCGAACAGAGTGAGCGCGGCGGTGATGAGCTGGGCGCGACGCTCCGCGACGCTGAGCCTGCGGTAGGCGCCACGGGCGGCGGGAGCGGGGGCCGGAGCGGCGGGTGCCTCGGGCGTCGGTACGGCCGGGGTCGGTGCTGCCGAGGCGGTTCCGCTGCCGTTCATGGACCGCAGCGTAACGGTCCTGGTGGGTACGCGAGGCGGCCTTGGTGAGCGGGGGCTCAGGCGAGCAGTCCGGAGCTCCGCCACAGCCGTCGGCCGACGCCCCGCAGGACCCCGACGTCGTCCAGGAAGTCGGTGAGCCGCTTCGCCCCGGCCTGCATGACCTCGCGCCGGTGGCCGCTCGCCCGCACCTGGGCGACGGCCTCACGGCGGTCGAGGCCGACGTTCGTGTAGACGGCCGGATTGACGAAGGCTATGGAGAAGACGCGGGCCGCCTCCCCGCAGCTGACCCGGGTCAACTCCGCCTCCCAGCGCGGGCAGGAGACCATCTGGCGGCGCAGCTCCTCCCGCGCGTACCGCACGTGCCGTGCCTCCTCGACGACGTGGATGCGGGTGACGCCGCGGACGAGGGGCTGCACGCGCTCGTCGGGGAAGGTCAGGCGCTGCATGTAGTCGAGGATCTCCTCGCCGAGCAGCGTGGCGGCGAACGAACCGGGCGTGGTGGAGACGGTCTTGAGGAAGCGGCCGAGGTTGTGGTGCAGCCGGCGGACCGGGTAGGTCGGTGACCCCGTCCTGTCGATCATGCGGGCGAACATCTTGGAGTGTCTGCACTCGTCCGCGATCTCCGTCAGCGCGTACCGGACGTGTGCGCTGGTCACGGGCTTGTCGTAGATGTGCCGGACCAGCAGCTGCATCAGGATGATCTCGAACCAGATGCCGAGGGAGGCAAGTGCCGCGGCCTCGTGCCGGGCCAGCTCCATCCGCTGCTCCTCCGCCATCCGGCGCCACAACGGCGTCCCGTAGAGGGAGACCAGCTCCGGGGGCCAGAACCACTTGCCCTCTTCGAGCGGCGCGGCCCAGTCCAGCTCGGCGTCCGGATCGAAGGAGTGCCTGGCGGAGGACGCGAGGAGTCGCTCGGCGACCTGCTCGCGGTCCTTGAGTAGCCCCAGCGCGTCCCGGAGCGCGGTCTTTTCGGTCACCGTGGTCATGGCTGAGGACACCTCGCCTGTGAGTTACCCGTGGTACGACATCGGTCCGTCCTTATGAGACTGCTTGTCAGCAAGGACGTCAATCCCTCCGGTACGACAAGTCACACGACATGCCCAATGGTCTGACGACCCCTCATTGACCCGACGGTAAGCGGCGTGTGAGCCTGCCAATCAGCCATGCGCGCGAGGGACAGGAGACGTCGATGACGACGCGAAAGCTCTACGCACACGACCCCGGAGCCGGCGCCTGGGAGGTTCCGGCGAGCGGCGCCGCCCGGTTCGGCTGGGACTACGACGGTGGCCGCGACCGGCTTCTCGCCCTCTACCAGAAGGGCAAGGACAAGCAGTGGGACTCCGTCAAGCGCATCGACTGGGACCTCGAGGTCGACCCGTACGACCCGCTCGGTGTTCCCGACGAGAACATGACCGTCTACGGATCCCCGTACTGGGACCGGATGGGCGAGGCCGACCGGCGCGAGATGCGCCGCCACTTCGCCTCGTGGCAGTTCAGCCAGTTCCTGCACGGCGAGCAGGGGGCGATGGTGTGCGCCGCGCGCATCGTGGAGTCCGTGCCCGACCTGGACGCGAAGTTCTACTCCGCCACCCAGACGATGGACGAGGCCCGGCACGCCGAGATCTACAGCCGGTTCCTGCGCGAGAAGATCGGGATGCTCTACCCGATCAACGACAACCTCCAGTCGCTGCTGGGTGACACCCTGCGGGACTCCCGCTGGGACATGCCCTACCTCGGCATGCAGGTCCTCATCGAGGGCCTGGCCCTCGCCGCCTTCGGCATGCTGCGCGACACCACGGACAAACCGCTGCCCAAGCAGATCCTCACCTACGTCATGCAGGACGAGGCCCGGCACGTCGCGTTCGGCCGGATGGCACTGCGCGACTACTACAAAGAGCTCACCGACGCCGAACTGCGCGAGCGCGAGGAATTCGTCATCGAGGGCTGCTATCTGATGCGCGACCGGCTGCGCGGGGACGAGGTCCTGATCGACTTCGGCATCCCGGCGAAGGAGGCCCAGGAGCTGAGCGAGCAGGCCGAATACCTCCGGCTCTTCCGGAAGCTGCTCTTCAGCCGCATCGTCCCGTGCGTCAAGGACATCGGCCTGTGGGGCGAGCGGCTCCAGCGCGCGTACGTCGACATGGGCGTCCTCGAGATGGGCGACGCGAGCCTGGACCTCCTCATGGCGCAGGACGAGGAGCTCGCCGAGGCCTACGACGCCCAGCGGTTCGCGGCGGAGGAGGCCGCGCGCACGGCGGAGGTGGCGGAGGCGATCGCGGAGGGCGAGGGGGCGGCACAGGTCTGACGGGCCCGGCCCGGGAGGACGAGGACCCACACGTTCCGACGGCGGGGCCGTGCCTTCCGCGCCGGTCCCCCCGTCGGCCCCAACTCCGTGTCTCCCGATCACGCGCTTCGTTGTTTCGCCACGAATCGCGACGTCGTCCCGACTTCACCTCCCGACTTCACCGCTCGACCGCACATCCCGACTTCACAGGAGGCGCACATGGCAGGTTTTCTCGACCGGGCCAAGGAGCAGGCCCAGCGCAGCATGGCGCAGGGCAAGGAGAAACTGGAGGAGGTCCAGGCCCAGCGCGCCGGGGGAGACCTGCTGAAGAGACTCGGCGCCGCCTATTACGCGGAGAAGCACGGCATGGGCACTCCCGAAGCGACGCAGCGAGCCCTGTCCGAGCTGGAGACCCACATCAGCGCCCACGGGGACGGTTTCCTGCGCGGCGCGTGACCCGCTGCCACGCCGCCAACCACCGTGACGGGGAAGGCGCTTGGGCCTTGCGACCGGGGCGTGACGCGAGGACTCACTCGCCGCTCACTCGCGACCGGCGGCGGACAACGAAGAAGGGCCGGACCCAGTGATACTGGGTCCGGCCCTTCGACTTGGCACTTACCGAGTCCAGCGAAGTGACTTCGACTGATTCCGGTGAGTGCCCCCGGCAGGATTCGAACCTGCGCACACGGCTCCGGAGGCCGTTGCTCTATCCCCTGAGCTACGGGGGCGTGTCTTCCGCGTTTCGCGGCGACGGGTAGAACCCTACCAGCTCTTGTCGGGTGGGAAGTAACGGGTGGTCGGGGGCGGTCGGGGCGGGGGATTAGCGCATGGGGTGGTGGGGGGTGGCGCGCTCGGGGAAAGCTCGCTCGCACGGGGTGGAAGTGGGGAAAACCCGGACGCAGCGCGGCGGGCGCGCCTACTCTCAGGGTGTGCCTGGCTTGTCCGGCCGGGTCCTCGTTGTCGACGACAACAAGGTCATCCGGTAGTTGATCAGGGTCAACCTCGAGCTCGAAGGCTTCGAGGTCGTGACCGCGGCCGATGGTGCCGAGTGCCTGGAGATCGTGCATCGCGTGCGTCCCGATGTCGTGACGCTGGACGTCGTCATGCCGCGGCTCGACGGGCTGCAGGCCGCCGCTCGGCTACGGGCCGACGTCCGGACGCGGGACATACCGATCGCGATCATCAGCGCCTGTACGCAGCTGGAAGTGGACGGCGGCCGGGCCGCCGGAGTGGACGCGTTTCTGGCGAAGCCGTTCGAGCCGGCGGAGATGGTGCGGCTCGTGCGCCGGCTCATGGGATGCGGTCAAGTGGAGGGCGACGACGGCCTCCCGGGGGTCTGCGCCCCCGGGGAAGTGGAGCCGGCCGTGCGGCCCGGCGGGTAGTCGCGGCGACCCCTTTCCGTCCCGTCTGGTGAAACCTGTTCGCGGAGTGACCCCCCACCTCCCCTAGGCTTGGCCCTGTGACCCCCGCCGATCTCACCCGCACCGTGCTGCACACCGTGCGTCGCGCCGTCGAGGCCGATGAACTGTGCGCCGTCGTGCCGGAGCGGGTCACCGTGCGGGTTCCGCCGCGGCCGGGGTGCGGGGACTACGCCACCAACGTCGCCCTGCGGATCGCCAAGGACACCGGCCGCCCCGCCCTCGATATCGCCGAGGTGCTGCGGCGGCGGCTCGTGCGGGAGCCCGGCATCGCGGCGGTCGACATCGCCGGACCCGGGTTCCTCAACATCACCCTCGCGGGCGCCACCCAGGTGGAGCTGGTGCGGGAGCTGCTGGGCAACCGGGAGCCCGGCCGCCCCCTCCCGCTCCCCGAACCCGACCCCGCGCTGCTGCGCCGGCTCGGCACGGACGCCGCCCGGTGGAGCCTGCTCTGCCCGCCCGGCCTCGACCGCGACCTGCTGCTCGCCCAGCGCGAGAGCAACCCCCTCTTCCGCGTCCGCTACGCCCACGCCCGTAGCCAGGCACTGCTGCGCAACGCCCGTGACCTGGGGTTCTCGCCCGAGGCCGGGGACGTCCACAACGAGGACGCCGGCGCTCTCCTGGCCGCCCTCGCCGACCACGCCCGCGTCAGTGCCACCCGAGCGCCCGACCGGCTCGCCCGCCATCTCGAACGGCTCGCCGACGCCTTCCTCCGCTGGACCGCGGCGTGTCCCACGCTGCCCCGCGGCGACGAGAAACCCTCGGCCGTTCACCGCGCCCGACTGGCCGTCGCCGAGGCCTCGGGCAAGGTGCTCGCCGACGGCCTCCACCAGCTCGGCATCACCGCACCCGCACACCTCTGAGGAGATCAGAGCCCATGAGCCGCTCCGCCCACCCCGCCGGGCCCCGCTACGCCGACGTCCTCCCGGAGGGGCGCTCCGTCGGAAGTGCAGCGCCGCCCACCGACCTCAACGAGCTCGACCCGCGCGTGTGGTCCCGCACCGTCACGCGGAACGCCGAAGGGGTCGCCACCGTCGGCGGGCTCGATGTGAAGCGGCTCGCCGAGGAGTTCGGCACCCCCGCCTACTTCCTCGACGAGGACGACTTCCGCGCCCGCTGCCGCGCCTGGCGGGACGCCTTCGGCGACGAGGCCGACGTCTTCTACGCCGGCAAGGCGTTCCTCTCCCGGGCCGTCGTGCGCTGGCTGCACGAGGAGGGCCTCAACCTCGACGTCTGCTCCGCCGGGGAGCTCGCCACCGCCCTCGACGCCGGCATGCCCGCCGAGCGCATCGCGCTGCACGGCAACAACAAGTCGACCGAGGAGATCACCCGCGCCGTCGAGGCCGGTGTCGGGCGGATCGTCCTCGACTCCTTCCAGGAGATCGTCCGCGTCGCCCACATCGCCGAGCGGCTCGGCAAGCGCCAGCGCGTCCAGATCCGGGTCACCGTCGGCGTCGAGGCGCACACCCACGAGTTCATCGCCACCGCCCACGAGGACCAGAAGTTCGGCCTCGCACTGGCCGGCGGGCAGGCGGCCGAGGCCGTCCGCCGCGCGCTCAAGCTCGACGGGCTCGAGGTCATCGGCATCCACTCGCACATCGGGTCGCAGATCTTCGACACCTCGGGCTTCGAGGTGGCCGCCCACCGCGTCGTCGGGCTGCTGAAGGAGATCCGCGACGAGCACGGCATCGAGCTCCCCGAGATCGACCTCGGCGGCGGCCTCGGCATCGCCTACACCCCCGAGGACGACCCGCGCGAGCCGCACGAGATCGCCAAGGCGCTCGGCGACATCGTCACCCGCGAGTGCGCGGCCGCCGGGCTCGCCGTGCCGCGGCTGTCCGTCGAGCCGGGCCGTGCGATCGTCGGGCCCACCGCCTTCACGCTGTACGAGGTCGGCACCATCAAGGAGCTGCCGGGGCTGCGGACGTACGTGAGCGTCGACGGCGGCATGTCCGACAACATCCGCACCGCGCTCTACGACGCCGAGTACTCCGTCTCGCTGGTCTCCCGCACCTCCACCGCCGCGCCGATGCTCTCCCGCGTCGTCGGCAAGCACTGCGAGTCCGGCGACATCGTCGTCCGGGACGCCTTCCTCCCCGCCGACCTGGCGCCCGGCGACCTGCTCGCCGTGCCCGCGACCGGCGCGTACTGCCGCTCGATGGCCAGCAACTACAACCACGCGCTGCGCCCGCCGGTCGTCGCGGTGAAGGACGGCGCCGCGCGGGTCATCGTGCGGCGCGAGACGGAGGAGGACCTTCTCCGTCTCGACGTGGGGTAAACCGCGCCGGGCAACCCGTGTCGGCCGAAATACGTCGGTTGGCAGCTAGCTGACAGATGATTCCGTTGGCGGACCGATGTCGGCCGACGGAAACAAAGATCTCGAATACTGGACCCGGGGAGGGAAACCCCCGTCCAGTGAGTGAGACTGGTGAACCACCGAAGATGTATGAGAAACGAGGTCGGATGATGCGTACGCGTCCGCTGAAAGTGGCGCTGCTGGGCTGTGGAGTGGTCGGCACAGAGGTGGCGCGCATCATGACGACGCACGCGGACGACCTCGCGGCGCGCATCGGCGCGCCCGTCGAGCTCGCCGGCATCGCCGTCCGCCGCCCGAGCCGGGTGCGCGCCGGGGTGCCCGCGGAGCTGATCACCACCGATGCCACCGCGCTCGTCAAGCGCGGTGACATCGACGTGGTCGTCGAGGTCATCGGCGGCATCGAGCCCGCCCGCGCGCTGATCACGACCGCGTTCGAGCACGGCGCCAGCGTCGTCTCCGCGAACAAGGCGCTGCTCGCCCAGGACGGTGCCGCGCTGCACGCCGCCGCCGAGAGCCACGGCGCCGACCTGTACTACGAGGCCGCCGTCGCGGGCGCCATCCCGCTCGTCCGGCCGCTGCGCGAGTCCCTCGCCGGCGACAAGGTCAACCGGGTGCTCGGCATCGTGAACGGCACGACCAACTTCATCCTCGACAAGATGGACACCAGCGGCGCGGGCTACTCCGAGGCGCTGGACGAGGCCACCGCCCTCGGCTACGCCGAGGCGGACCCGACCGCCGACGTGGAGGGCTTCGACGCCGCCGCCAAGGCCGCGATCCTGGCCGGCATCGCGTTCCACACGCGGGTCCGGCTGGACGACGTGCACCGCGAGGGCATGACCGAGGTCACCGCCGCCGACTTCGCATCCGCGAAGCAGATGGGCTGCACCATCAAGCTGCTCGCCATCTGTGAGCGGGCCGCCGACGGGCAGTCCGTCACCGCCCGCGTGCACCCGGCGATGATCCCGCTGAGCCACCCCCTCGCCTCCGTGCGCGAGGCGTACAACGCGGTGTTCATCGAGGCCGAGGCGGCCGGTCAGCTGATGTTCTACGGGCCGGGCGCGGGCGGCTCGCCGACCGCCTCCGCGGTCCTCGGCGACCTCGTGGCCGTCTGCCGCAACAAGCTGGGCGAGGCCACCGGACCCGGTGAATCGGCCTACACCCGACTGCCCGTGAGCCCGATGGGCGAGGTGGTCACCCGCTATCACATCAGCCTCGACGTCGCCGACAAGCCGGGTGTCCTCGCCCAGGTCGCCACGGTCTTCGCCGAGCACGACGTGTCCATCGACACCGTCCGCCAGACGGGCAAGGACGGCGAGGCGTCCCTCGTCGTCGTCACCCACCGGGCACCCGACGCCGCCCTCTCGGCGACCGTCGAGGCGCTGCGCAGGCTGGACACGGTCCGCGGCGTCGCGAGCATCATGCGCGTTGAAGGCGAGTAGGGGAGTAACGAAAGCAATGTCTGCCAACAACGGTCGCCAGACCCCCCGCACCCAGCAGTGGCGCGGCATCATCGAGGAATACCGCGACCGGCTCCCGGTCTCCGCCGACACGCCGGTCGTCACCCTGCGCGAGGGCGGCACGCCGCTCGTACCCGCCCAGGTGCTCTCCGAGCGCACGGGCTGCGAGGTGCACCTGAAGGTCGAGGGCGCCAACCCCACCGGGTCCTTCAAGGACCGCGGCATGACCATGGCCATCACGCGGGCCAAGGAGGAGGGCGCGAAGGCCGTCATCTGCGCCTCCACCGGCAACACCTCCGCGTCCGCCGCCGCCTACGCCGTACGCGCCGGAATGGTCTGCGCCGTCCTGGTGCCGGAAGGCAAGATCGCGCTCGGCAAGATGGGCCAGGCGCTGGTCCACGGCGCCCGCATCCTCCAGGTCGACGGCAACTTCGACGACTGCCTCACGCTGGCCCGCAACCTGTCCGACAACTACCCGGTGGCGCTGGTCAACTCCGTCAACCCGGTACGGATCGAGGGCCAGAAGACGGCGGCCTTCGAGATCGTCGACATGCTCGGCGACGCGCCCGACATCCACGTCCTGCCGGTCGGCAACGCGGGCAACATCACCGCCTACTGGCGGGGCTACCGCGAGTACGCCGCCGACGGGATCTCCTCCCGGAACCCCCGGATGTGGGGATTCCAGGCTTCCGGTTCCGCGCCGATCGTGCGCGGCGAGCCGGTCAAGGACCCGCACACCATCGCCACCGCGATCCGCATCGGCAACCCCGCCTCCTGGCAGTTCGCCGAGGAGGCGCGGGACGAGTCGGGCGGCCTCATCGACGAGGTGACCGACCGACAGATCCTGGCCGCCTACCGCCTGTTGGCCTCCCAGGAGGGCGTCTTCGTCGAGCCCGCCTCGGCGGCGAGCGTCGCCGGTCTGCTCAAGGCCGCCGAGCTGGGCCTGGTCGACCCGGGCCAGCGCATCGTCTGTACGGTCACCGGCAACGGCCTCAAGGACCCCGACTGGGCGGTGGCCGGCGCGCCCCAGCCCATCACCGTGCCGGTGGACGCCACGGTCGCCGCGGAGCGGCTCGGTCTCGTCTGACCCCGCGTGACCCGGGGCTCCGCCCCGGGTCACGGTCCTCGAACTCCCCCAGCTACCGCTGGGAGGTGCCCCCAGGCCGGGCCGCCAACTGCTCGGACCGGCTGAGAACAAGCCAGTCCGGCGATCGAGGACACCAAAACAGCCCAGCTCGTGCCATAGCGGCGCGCCGCAGGCGACACGCTTCGTGCGCCTCCCGTGCGCCCTATGTCGCCGCAGAACCTTCCTTCGATAGGCTGTACTCACTCCGCCCCGTCGCAGACCCCTGTCGCCCCCCACGCGGCATCGCCGTCGCGGCCCTTGCGGACGTTGCACGCCCCACCGAGGCCACACCAAGGAGAGTCTTCGAGCGATGGCCGGTCCCGCGTTCCGCGCCGCCGCCGTCCGAGTGCGCACCCCTGCCACCAGCGCAAATCTCGGTCCCGGCTTTGATGCCCTCGGCCTGTCCCTGGGGCTCTACGACGACGTCGTCGTCCGGGTGGCCGAATCCGGGCTGCACATCGACATCGCGGGCGAGGGCGCCGAAACCCTCCCGCGCGACGAGAGTCATCTGCTCGTACGGTCCCTGCGTACCGCCTTCGACCTGCTCGGCGGCCAGCCGCGCGGCCTCGAGGTCGTCTGTGCCAACCGCATTCCGCACGGGCGGGGCCTCGGTTCCTCCTCCGCCGCCATCTGCGCGGGCATCGTCGCCGCCCGCGCCGTCACGATAGGCGGGGCCGAGCGGCTCGACGACGCCGCGCTGCTCGAGCTGGCCACCGAGATCGAGGGCCACCCGGACAACGTCGCCGCCTGTCTGCTCGGCGGATTCACCCTGGCCTGGACCGAGGCCGGGGCCGCGCGGGCCATTCGGATGGACCCTGCGGATTCCATCGTTCCGGTGGTCTTCGTGCCCTCCAAGGCCGTATTGACCGAGACCGCGCGCGGGCTGCTGCCGCGCAATGTCCCCCATGTGGACGCGGCGGCCAACGCCGGGCGCGCGGCGCTGCTCGTGGAGGCCCTGACCAGGCGTCCGGAGCTGCTGCTGCCGGCCACCGAGGACCGACTCCACCAGGAATACCGCGCTCCGGCGATGCCGGAGAGCGTGGCCCTGGTCAACCGACTGCGCGCGGACGGCGTCCCCGCGGTCATCTCCGGCGCGGGCCCCACGGTGCTCGCGCTGGTCGAGGACGGTGCGGCCGACAAGGTCGCACGACTGGCGGGCGAGGGGTGGGCGGCCAATCGGCTGACTCTCGACGCCGGGGGGACGAGCGTGCTGCCGCTCTCCTGACAAGCGGTGTCCGGGGGCGACCCCGGACACCCGAAAATTGCGGTTGCCGGTCTTTGAGAGGGGGAATGTTTGTGGGATCCGGTAGTGTTAACCTCAAGTCTGCACTCGAAGCCACATCGGCTCGGTGCTCTGTGTCCCGATCAGGGACCGCTTTTCTTCCGGGAGCCTCCCAAACTGCCTGAGCAGCCTGCCTGAGCAGCTTCGAGCACGCTCCGGAATCGGCGTGGGTGACATGAGTGAAGTGAAACGCCATGTCTTCACTGATTCCTTCACGCCGAAACCAATGAACCTGATTCTTCCGCCGTACCGGCGGACCACCGCCCAGGCCCGGTCCGCATTCCAGGACCGCAGCCGGACAGCACAACCGGTCGCCGAGCCAGACAGGCCGACGCCCGCTCCAGGGAAGGACCCTTCGTGAGCGACACCACCGATCTGATGGGCGTGAACGCCGACAGCTCCGTCGGCAATGCCTCCGCGCCCGCCACGGACGCTCCCGCCGCGCCTGCCACCGGTGCCTCTACCGCCCCCAAGCGGCGCCGCTCGGGCACCGGCCTCGACGGCATGGTCCTGGCCGAGCTCCAGCAGGTTGCCTCCGGCCTCGGCATCAAGGGCACCGCGCGGATGCGCAAAGGCCAGTTGATCGAGGTCATCAAGGAGAAGCAGGCCGGCTCCGCCTCGTCCGCCAAGGCCGCCGAGGCGGCCCCCGCCGCCGAGACCAAGCCGAAGCGCCGCGCGACCTCCAAGGCCCGTACGGGTGAGGCGGCCGCCGCCGCCGAGAAGCCCGCCGAGAAGGCCGCTGCCCAGCAGCAGATCGAGATCCCGGGCCAGCCGAGCAGCGACGAGCAGCCGGCCGGCGAGCGCCGTCGCCGTCGTGCGACCGCGCCCTCGGGCAGCCCCGAGACGGCCACCGAGACCAAGACCGAGGTCCGGGTCGAGGAGCGTGCCGAGGCCAAGGCCGAGACGGCCGTGGACACCGCCGAGGGCAAGGCCGCCAAGAGCGGCGAGCGCCAGGAGCGCGGCGAGCGCGCCGGCAAGGGCGACCGCCGCGAGCGCGGTGAGCGTGCCGAGCGCGGCCAGCGCGGCGAGCGTGACCGGGGCGAGCGCGGTGAGCGCGGTGAGCGTGACCGTGACCGCCGCGGCAGCCGCGACGGCGCCGGCCAGCAGGGCGGCGACCGCCAGGACCGTCAGCAGCAGCGCGACAACCGCGGCCCGCAGGGCGGCGGCCAGGGCGGCCCGCAGGACGACGACGACTTCGAGGGCGGCCGTCGCGGCCGTCGTGGCCGCTACCGCGACCGCCGTGGCCGTCGCGGCCGTGACGAGGCGGGCTTCGGCAACGAGCCGCAGGTCTCCGACGACGACGTCCTGATCCCCGTCGCGGGCATCCTCGACATCCTCGACAACTACGCGTTCATCCGGACCTCCGGCTACCTCCCGGGCCCGAACGACGTCTACGTCTCCCTCGCCCAGGTCCGTAAGAACGGCCTGCGCAAGGGTGACCACGTCACCGGTGCGGTCCGGCAGCCGAAGGACGGCGAGCGGCGCGAGAAGTTCAACGCCCTCGTCCGCCTCGACTCGGTGAACGGCATGGCGCCCGAAACCGGCCGTGGCCGCCCGGAGTTCGGCAAGCTCACCCCGCTCTACCCGCAGGACCGCCTGCGGTTGGAGACGGACCCGGGCGTGCTGACGACCCGGATCATCGACCTGGTCGCGCCGATCGGCAAGGGCCAGCGCGGTCTGATCGTGGCCCCGCCGAAGACCGGCAAGACCATGATCATGCAGGCGATCGCCAACGCGATCACCACGAACAACCCCGAGTGCCACCTGATGGTCGTCCTGGTCGACGAGCGTCCGGAAGAGGTCACCGACATGCAGCGGTCGGTCAAGGGCGAGGTCATCTCCTCGACCTTCGACCGCCCGGCCGAGGACCACACCACCGTCGCCGAGCTGGCCATCGAGCGCGCCAAGCGTCTCGTCGAGCTGGGTCACGACGTGGTCGTCCTGCTGGACTCGATCACCCGTCTGGGCCGCGCCTACAACCTGGCCGCCCCGGCCTCGGGCCGCATCCTGTCCGGTGGTGTCGACTCGACCGCGCTCTACCCGCCGAAGAAGTTCTTCGGTGCCGCGCGCAACATCGAGGACGGCGGCTCGCTGACCATCCTGGCCACCGCGCTCGTCGAGACCGGCTCGCGCATGGACGAGGTGATCTTCGAGGAGTTCAAGGGCACCGGCAACATGGAGCTCAAGCTCGACCGGAAGCTCGCCGACAAGCGCATCTTCCCGGCCGTCGACGTCGACCCGTCCGGTACCCGCAAGGAGGAGATCCTCCTGGGCGCCGACGAGTTGGCAATCGTCTGGAAGCTCCGCCGGGTGCTGCACGCGCTCGACTCGCAGCAGGCCATCGAGCTGCTTCTCGACAAGATGAAGCAGACGAAGTCCAACGCCGAGTTCCTGATGCAGATCGCGAAGACCACGCCCTCCTCGGGCAACGGCAACGACTGATCCTGCTGACGGACGACGCGTCACCTAGGCAACACCACGACCGCCCCGCCACTTGTGTGGCGGGGCGGTCGTGCGTCCGGCGCCGGCACCCTCCACCCGCGCCGTGTCGCAGCCGTGATCATCTCGAGTCCGCCCCGTGACCTGTTGAGATTTGCGCCACAGCACCGCCGTCCGATATTGGCCTGAACTTTTGTCTCCATCTGGCCGAAATCGCAGGTGGGCGGGGTCGTGGCCGGTTCGCGCGAGGACGGTGTCCCGGGCGCTTTCTAAGAAGGTCCTCAGAAGCCGCTGTGCAACCCTGGCGCAGGCTCTCCCGTCTGACCGGATGACGGGACACCATGCCTGACCAAGGCGGCAGGGGGTAGCCGGAGAACAGCGGAGGACTGAGGACGTATGGCTGACGACAGCA
The DNA here is from genome assembly GCF_014203545.1 of Streptomyces netropsis. Classification (GTDB taxonomy): domain Bacteria; phylum Actinomycetota; class Actinomycetes; order Streptomycetales; family Streptomycetaceae; genus Streptomyces; species Streptomyces netropsis. The sequence goes on along the minus strand of NZ_JACHJG010000003.1, from coordinate 223,129 downwards.
AGGGCACGACGGCGGGATCGCGCCGTCGGCGTGCCGGCGGGTCCCGCGGCCGGCGCCGTAAGCCCCCGGCCCGTCGCAAGGGCTGGCGAATAGCCGCCTGGGCCCTCGCCGGGCTCGTTCTGCTCGGAGGCGGCGGCCTCGGGTTCCTCTACTTCAAGTTCAACGGCAATCTGACCGGCGTCGACATCAACGCCGCGCTGGGCAAGAACCGCCCCCAGGACGTCGACAACGGCTCGCAGGACATCCTCGTCCTCGGCTCCGACTCCCGGGCCGGCGCCAACGCCAAGTACGGCACGGACGAGGGCAGCGCCCGCTCCGACACCGCGATGATCCTGCACGTCTACGAGGGCCACAAGAAGGCCAGCATCGTCAGCATCCCGCGCGACACGATCGTCTCCCGCCCCGAGTGCAAGACGTCCGCGGGCAGGACCACCCCGGCCGTGAAGCGCGCGCAGTTCAACGAGGCGTACTCGATCGGCGGCCCGGCCTGCGCGGTCGCGACCGTCGAGAGCATGACCGGCATCCGGATGGACCACTTCCTGGAGGTCGACTTCGCCGGCTTCCAGAAGATGATCGACAAGCTCGGCGGGGTGGAGGTCACCACCGCCAAGCCCATCCACGACAAGTGGAGCCACCTCGACCTCGCCGCGGGCACCCACACCCTCAACGGCGAGAAGTCCCTCGCGCTCGTCCGCACCCGCAAGGGCGTCGGCGACGGCAGCGACCTCGGCCGGATCAAGCTCCAGCAGACGTTCATCAAGGCGCTGCTGGACCAGATCAAGTCGGTGGGCCTGTTCACCAGCCCCACCAAGCTCTACGGCCTCGCCGACACCGCCACCAAGGCCGTCACCACCGACCGTGAGCTGGCCTCGCTCGACAAGCTGATGAGCTTCGCCAACGGGCTCAAGGGCATCGAGTCGAACGACATGCGCATGGTCACGCTGCCGGTCACGTACGACCCCCGGGACCCCAACCGGGTGGTGCCGCTCGAGGCCGAGTCCGCCGAGGTCTGGAACGCGCTCCGCGCCGACCGGGAGATACCGAAGTCCGCGCTCAAGGACGGCGCGGGCACGAAGACCGACGCGGACAACGCCGTCAAGCAGGTCTCGGCAGGCAAGAGCGCCGACGGGAAGAAGGCTTCCTAGCGGAGCCCCGTCAAGCAGCCGGTCGGCCGGGTGGTAATCGGCCGACCGGGCCCGGCGGCCCCCTCGCGGGCCGCCATCCCGGCCCCCACCTGCACCTTTCCCCCTGCGGCGGCCCCGGGCCCAGGGCCGGGACAACGGGGGAATACCTGGCCGCCACCCCACGTTTTGGGGGATACGGCCAGTACTGGCAAACTGGTACGTCGGCCCCGGTTCACGTAAGGCAATCCCGCCTCTGCGACCCGGCGCCCTCCCGAACCTAGGAGATCCCTTGAAGCGCGACATCCACCCGGATTACGTCGAGACCCAGGTCAGCTGCACCTGTGGCGCCTCGTTCACCACCCGTAGCACCGTCGCGGACGGCACCATCCGTGCCGACGTGTGCTCCGAGTGCCACCCGTTCTACACGGGCAAGCAGAAGATCCTCGACACCGGTGGCCGCGTGGCGCGGTTCGAGGCCCGCTTCGGCAAGGCCGCCGCTGCCAAGAAGTAGCGACCCGCAGGCGCCGGTTCTCGGTCGCCCTTCGCGCGCGAGGGGTGACCGGACCGGCGCTTTGTCGTCCAGCAGGCCCGTCACTTCCAGCTAGGGAAACTTGATGTTCGAGGCAGTCGAGGAACTGATCGGTGAGCACGCCGACCTCGAGAAGCGGCTCGCCGACCCCGCCGTGCACGCGGACCAGGCCAACGCCCGCAAGCTCAACAAGCGCTACGCCGAGCTGACCCCGATCGTCGGGACCTACCGCTCCTGGAAGCAGACCGGCGAGGACATCGAGACCGCGCGCGAGCTCGCCCAGGACGACCCGGACTATGCTGCCGAGTTCGCTAAAGAGGTCAGGGAACTGGACAAGCAGCGCGAGGCGCTCACCGAGAAGCTGCGCCTGCTGCTCGTCCCGCGCGACCCCAGCGACGACAAGGACGTCATCCTCGAGGTCAAGGCGGGTGCGGGCGGCGACGAGTCGGCGCTCTTCGCCGGCGACCTGCTGCGGATGTACCTGCGCTACGCCGAGCGCGTCGGCTGGAAGACCGAGATCATCGACGCCACCGAGTCCGAGCTGGGCGGCTACAAGGACGTCCAGGTCGCCGTGAAGACCAAGGGCGGCAACGGCGCGACCGAGCCCGGCCAGGGCGTCTGGGCGCGGCTGAAGTACGAGGGCGGAGTGCACCGCGTGCAGCGCGTGCCCGCCACCGAGTCCCAGGGCCGGATCCACACCTCCGCCGCCGGCGTGCTCGTCACGCCCGAGGCCGAGGAGATCGACGTCGAGATCCACGCCAACGACCTGCGCATCGACGTCTACCGCTCGTCGGGCCCCGGCGGCCAGTCCGTCAACACCACCGACTCCGCGGTCCGCATCACGCACCTGCCGACCGGCATCGTCGCCTCCTGCCAGAACGAGAAGAGCCAGCTCCAGAACAAGGAGCAGGCCATGCGCATCCTGCGCTCCCGGCTGCTCGCCGCGGCCCAGGAGGAGGCGGAGAAGAACGCCGCCGACGCCCGCCGCAGCCAGGTCCGCACCGTCGACCGCTCCGAGAAGATCCGTACGTACAACTTCCCGGAAAACCGCATCTCCGACCACCGGGTCGGGTTCAAGGCGTACAACTTGGACCAGGTGCTCGACGGCGAGCTGGACCCGGTCATCCAGGCGTGCGTCGACGCCGACTCGGCCGCCAAACTGGCTGACGCCGGCTGACCGACTGAGACAATGCCCCAATGCGGCGTGCGACGCGTCCGCGGTCGCCGGCCGGGCCGATGCATCAAGCCCGACCGACGGCCCAGGACAGCCGCCGTGACGAAAGCGCGAGAGGATCAACGTGAACCTGCTGCTCGCCGAGGTGGCGCAAGCCACCCAGCGGTTGGCCGACGCCGGCGTACCTTCTCCGCGCTTCGACGCGGAGGAGCTGGCCGCGTTCGTGCACGGCGTCAAGCGGGGTGAGCTGCACAACGTGGCCGACGCCGACTTCGACGCCCGCTACTGGGAGGCGGTCGCCCGCCGCGAGGCCCGGGAGCCGCTCCAGCACATCACCGGCCGTGCGTTCTTCCGCTACCTCGAACTCCAGGTGGGCCCCGGAGTCTTCGTGCCCCGCCCCGAGACCGAGTCGGTCGTCGGCTGGGCCATAGACGCCGTACGGGCCATGGACGTCGTCGAGCCCCTGATCGTCGACCTGTGCACCGGCTCCGGGGCCATCGCCCTGGCCCTCGCGCAGGAAGTGCCGCGCTCCCGCGTGCACGCCGTGGAGCTGGACGAGGGCGCCCTCGGCTGGGCCCGCAAGAACGTCGAGGGCTCCCGGGTGTCCCTGCACCACGGCAACGCCCTCACCGCGCTGCCGGAGCTGGACGGCCAGGTCGACCTGGTCATCAGCAACCCGCCGTACATCCCGCTCACCGAGTGGGAGTTCGTGGCGCCCGAGGCCCGCGACCACGACCCGCAGCTCGCGCTGTTCTCCGGCGAGGACGGCCTCGACACCATCCGCGGCATCGAGCGCACCGCCCACCGGCTGCTGCGCCCGGGCGGCGTCGTCGTCATCGAGCACGCCGACACCCAGGGCGGCCAGGTGCCGTGGATCTTCACCGAGGAGAAGGGCTGGGCGGATGCTGCCGACCACCCCGATCTCAACAACCGCCCACGCTTCGCGACGGCCCGTAGGGCGACGGCGTGACCGGGGCAACGGCACCTAATCGCTTCGCGAAGGAGATGTGATGGCACGGCGATACGACTGCAGCGACGCGACCGACCGCAAGACCGGTCTGCGCGAAGCCGCCGCCGCGGTCCGCCGCGGCGAGCTGGTCGTGCTGCCCACCGACACCGTCTACGGCATCGGTGCGGACGCCTTCAGCCGCGAGGCCGTCGGCGACCTCCTGGAGGCCAAGGGGCGCGGCCGTGGCATGCCCACGCCCGTACTCGTCGGTTCTCCGAACACCCTGCACGGGCTGGTCACGGACTTCTCCGAGCAGGCCTGGGAGCTGGTCGACGCCTTCTGGCCCGGCGCGCTCACCCTGGTCGCCAACCACCAGCCGTCGCTGACCTGGGACCTGGGCGAGACGCACGGCACCGTCGCCGTGCGGATGCCGCTGCACCCCGTCGCCATCGAGCTGCTCACCGAGTTCGGCCCCATGGCCGTCTCCAGCGCCAACCTCACGGGCCACCCGGCCCCGCAGGACTGCGACTCCGCGCAGGAGATGCTCGGCGACTCCGTCTCGGTCTACCTCGACGGCGGCTCCACCCCGGACAACGTCCCCTCCTCCATCGTCGACGTCACCGGCAAGGTGCCCGTGCTGCTGCGCGCCGGCGCGCTCAGCGCCGAGCAGCTGCGCGAGGTAGTCCCCGATCTCGAGGTGGCCAATTGATCGCCCCGCAGGGGCGTGGCATAGCGGGACCGGACACCCATGACCCCGGCCACCGGCCCGGGGTCCCCACCTTCCGCATCCTCCACGTCAGCACCGGCAACGTCTGCCGCTCGCCCATCACCGAGCGGCTGACCCGCCATGCCCTCTCCGACCGCCTCGGCGACCCCCTCACGGGCGGTCTCGTGGTGGAGAGCGCCGGCACCTGGGGACACGAGGGAGCCCCGATGGAGGCGCACGCGGCCACCGTCCTGGCCGACCTCGGCGCCGACCCGGACGGGTTCATCGGCCGTGAGCTGCTGGACGAGCACGTCATCCGCGCCGATCTCGTGCTCACCGCCACCCGCGACCACCGCGCCCAGGTCATCTCCATGGGCCACTCCGCGGGGCTGCGGACGTTCACGCTCAAGGAGTTCACCCGCCTGGTGCGGGCGATAGACCCCGCGACGCTGCCCGACCCCGAACAGGCCGGTGGCGTGGTCGACCGCGCCCGCGCCCTGGTGCAGGCCGCCGCCGCGCTGCGCGGCTGGCTGCTCGCCCCCAACGCGGAGGCCGACGAGGTCCACGACCCCTACGGCGCCCCGATCACCTTCTTCCGCTCCATCGGTGACGAGATCAACCAGGCACTCGACCCGGTCGTCACCGCACTCACTGGGGTACCTGCCCGCGCCTAGCCCGAGTGGGCGCGGGCAGGTATCCCGTACGCACACCGGGCAGGCGGGCCGGCACGGGCCTACATTGGGGTGGAGACCATCGCACCCGCACACCGGAGCCAGCGATGCCCGTCACCCCCACGCCCACGAAGGGCGCCAGCGCGGAAGGTGCCACCGGTCACCCCGCATGGGGCCCCGGCTTCGACGCCCTGCTGCGCCAGGACCCCGAGATGGCCGGAATCCTCCTCGGTGAGGCGAACCGGCAGGCCACCGGGATCCAGCTCATCGCCGCCGAGAACTTCACCTCGCCCGCCGTCCTCGCCGCCCTCGGCTCCCCGCTGGCCAACAAGTACGCCGAGGGCTATCCCGGCGCCCGCCACCACGGCGGCTGCGAGCTGGTCGACGTCGCCGAGCGCATCGCCGTCGACCGCGCCAAGGACCTCTTCGGCGCCGCGCACGCCAACGTCCAGCCGCACTCCGGCACCGCCGCCGTCCTGGCCGCCTACGCCGCCCTGCTGCGCCCCGGCGACACCGTCCTGGCCATGGCCCTCACCCACGGCGGGCACCTCACGCACGGCTCACCGGCGAACTTCTCGGGCCGCTGGTACGACTTCGTCGGCTACGGGGTCCGCGAGGAGACCGGCCTGATCGACTACGCGCGGGTCCGTGCCCTGGCCCGGGAGCACCGGCCCAAGGCGATCGTCTGTGGCTCGATCTCGTACCCCCGGCACCCCGACTACGCCGCCTTCCGTGACATCTGCGACGAGACCGGCGCCTATCTCGTCGTCGACGCCGCGCACCCCATCGGCCTGGTCGCCGGGGGAGCGGCGCCCAGCCCCGTGCCGTACGCGGACGTGGTGTGCGCCACCACGCACAAGGTGCTGCGCGGCCCGCGCGGCGGGCTGCTGCTGTGCGGCGCGGAGCTGGCGGACCGGATCGACCGGGCGGTGTTCCCGCTCACGCAGGGCGGCCCGCAGATGCACACCGTGGCGGCGAAGGCGGTCGCCTTCGGCGAGGCCGCGACCCCGGCGTTCACCGCGTACGTCCATCGGGTGGTGGCCAACGCCCGCGCGCTGGCCACCGCGCTGGCCGCGGAGGGACTCACCGTGACCACGGGCGGCACGGACACCCACCTGATCACCGCGCACCTCGGCGGGCTCGCCCCGGACGCCGCCGCGGCCCGCGGCCGGCTCGCGGCGGCGGGCATCGTCCTGGACACCTGTGGGCTGCCCTACGGCACCACTCGCGGCCTGCGGCTGGGTACCGCGGCGGTCACCACCCAGGGCATGGGAGAGGCCGAGATGGGCCGCCTGGCGGCCCTCATGGGCACCGCGCTGCGCGGGGACGGGCCGGGCGGCGCCGTCCGGGACGCGGTGCTGCGCCTGGCAGCGGACTTCCCGCCCTATCCGGACCGTTTCTGACCCTCCGCAACCGCCCGGGCGTGGCCAACGTCTCCAGCCACATTCACAGATCGGGGGCGGACGCGAATATGGTGTGGGGCTGTGATGTCCAGCGAAAACTCTGGGGCAGCCCGTGCGTGAATATCTGCTGACGCTGTGCGTCACCGCAGCGGTCACTTATCTGCTGACGGGTCCGGTGCGGAAGTTCGCCATCGCGGCCGGGGCGATGCCGGAGATCCGCGCGCGGGACGTGCACCGCGAACCGACGCCGCGGCTCGGCGGTATCGCGATGTTCGGCGGGCTGTGCGCGGGGCTGCTGGTGGCCGCGCACCTGTCGAACCTCAAGAGCGTCTTCGAGCTGTCCAACGAGCCCCGGGCGCTGCTCTCCGGAGCCGGGCTGATCTGGCTGCTGGGCGTGCTGGACGACAAGTGGGGCGTGGACGCCCTGGTCAAGCTCGGCGGGCAGATGATCGCCGCCGGTGTGATGGTGCTCCAGGGTCTGACGATCCTGTGGATCCCGGTGCCCGGTGTGGGACCGGTCTCACTCACGCCGATGCAGGGCACGCTGCTGACCGTCGCGCTGGTCGTCATCACCATCAACGCCGTGAACTTCGTGGACGGTCTGGACGGGCTGGCGTCGGGCATGGTCTGCATCGCCGCCGCCGCGTTCTTCATGTACACCTACCGGATCTGGTTCGGGTACGGGCTGGAGGCGGCCGCGCCCGCGACGCTGTTCGCGGCGGTCCTGATGGGCATGTGCCTGGGCTTCCTGCCGCACAACATGCATCCTGCCCGGATCTTCATGGGCGACTCCGGGTCGATGCTGATCGGCCTGGTGCTGGCCGCGGGCGCCATCTCGGTGACCGGGCAGCTCGACCCCGACGCGCTCAGTCTCTTCGTCGGTTCCGAGCGGGCGGCCGTGCACGCCACGGTGCCGGTCTACATCCCGCTGCTGCTGCCGCTCACGGTGATCGCGGTGCCGGTCGCGGACCTGCTGCTGGCCATCGTCCGCCGGACCTGGAACGGCCAGTCGCCGTTCGCCGCCGACCGCGGGCACCTGCACCACCGGCTGCTGGAGATCGGCCACTCGCACAGCCGCGCCGTGCTGATCATGTACTTCTGGTCGGCGCTCATCGCCTTCGGCACCGTCGCCTACTCGGTGCACTCGGCGAGTGTCTGGATCCTGCTGGTCATCGTGGCGCTCAGCGCGGTCGGCCTGGTCCTGTTGCTGCTGCCGCGCTTCACCCCGCGCGCCCCGCGGTGGGCCGAGGCGTTCGTGCCGCCGCGCTACCGCCGCCGTAAGTCGGTCGTGGTGGCCCTGGCGGGAGGAGCCGGAGGAGCCGGCGAGGGTGCGGGCATCGGGGAGCAGCGCGAGCCCGTTCCGGCGGGGCTGCACGGGGCGACGGCCATCGGCGACCGCTCGCGCTTCCCGCACACCAGGAAGATCAGCAGCCACCGCTGACCCGGCGGCCCGAGCGGGACCGGCCCCGGAAGGAATCAGGTTTCGCGGAGGGCTTTTAGCAGAGAAATATGGGGCTCGTCAGCCCTATGACCAGCACATTCACCCTTGTGTGTGAGGGCCAGCACACGATGTAGGTAAAGACCTCATCAAATAGTTTGTGATACCGTTCACTAAACCCGGTGCTAGAGCCGAAGGACCGTAGTGCGGCGGCCCTTCGTCGCGAGTCACGTCTCACTCCCGGGGATACGCTCGTCCACGACGAATCGTTGCTTCCGACCTCTCGCCGGAGAAACCCTTCATGCAGTCCAACGACGCTCGAACACTCCTGCACTGCGCCGTCCCGACCGCCGTCGCCGGTGTTGTCGCTGTCGCCGTCAGCGGTGTCCTCGCCGGCGGCAAGGGCGCGATCGGCGCGGCCGTCGGCACGGCCGTCGCGGGTGGCGTCATGGCCCTGGGTCTCTATGTGCTCCAGCGCACCGCGAAGTCGTTCCCGCACCTGTTCCAGGCCATGGGCCTGGTGCTGTACGTGACCCAGTTCCTGATCTCCGCCGTCGTTCTGGCGGTCTTCCGGGACACCTCGCTTTTCAACACCCGGGCCTTCGCCTTCGCCCTGCTCGCCGCAGTCCTGGTGTGGACGGCGGCCCAGACGCGTGCCTACATGAAGGCCAAGATCCTTTATGTGGAACCGGAATCCTCCGAGGCGCAGAAGTCCGCGCCCGCAGGGTCTCCGTCGTGACCGGTAGGGCCGCCATAAAGGTGCCGGCGCTCACCTGCTATCGTCCGGTGCCATCTGAGGCACAGTGGGCGCAGGCAGCTGAACTCCCGAGTATCCCGGGACGGAATCGGCGGTCCATGCAGCTGATGCCGCTTACGCCGACCGGTTCCGCGCCGGTCACCTGCCCCCCCATCCGCAAGACCAGTCCAGTGCCGTTCCGCGGCTGTGCGCCGCGCCGACACAACGAGGTTGCCGTACCTATGCGCCACGCTGAAGGAGCTCGCGGTGAGTGCTGAACAGATGCTCGCCTTCGAGACCGATTGCCACATCTTCGATGGGTGCGGCTTCCCAGCCCCAGGCCTTCACTCGTTCTTGTTTGAACCGATCTTCAGCATCGGTGGCTTCGACTTCAACAAGCCGATGCTGCTGGCCGTGCTGGGCACGTTCCTGATCATCGGTTTCTTCTGGGCGGCGTTCGGCCGGGCGAAGGTGGTCCCGGGCAAGCTGCAGATGGTCGGTGAGGCGGGCTACGACTTCGTACGCCGCGGCATCGTCTACGAGGCGCTCGGCAAGAAGGAGGGCGAGAAGTACGTCCCCTTCATGGTCTCGCTGTTCTTCTTCGTCTGGATCATGAACCTCTGGTCGATCATTCCGGTCGCCCAGTTCCCCGTGACCTCGATCATCGCCTTCCCGGCGGCGCTCGCGCTGATCGTCTACGTCCTGTGGATGTACCTGACGTTCAAGAAGCACGGCTTCGTCGGCGGTCTGAAGAACATCACCGGCTACGACAAGTCGCTCGGTGGCGTCCTCCCGCTCGCCGTGACCCTGGAGTTCTTCTCGAACGTGCTGGTCAGGCCGTTCACCCACGCGGTGCGACTCTTCGCCAACATGTTCGCCGGTCACCTGCTGATCCTGATGTTCACCATCGCCAGCTGGTACCTGCTGAACGGGATCGGCATCGCCTACGCGGGCGTCTCGTTCGTGATGACCATCGTGATGACCGCCTTCGAGCTGTTCATCCAGGCCGTCCAGGCGTACGTCTTCGTGCTGCTGGCCACCAACTACGTTCAGGGCGCGCTCGCCGAGCACCACTGAGTGCCCTCGCCTCCCAGTCCAACAATCGTCCGGTGGCCAACCCCCACCGGTCCGTGAAAGAGAAGGAAGAACGAGCATGTCTGCTGCTCTCCAGACCATCGCCGCTGGTGTCGAGATCAAGGGCAACCTCGGCTCGATCGGCTACGGCCTCGCCGCGATCGGCCCCGGCGTCGGCGTCGGCATCGTCTTCGGTAACGGCACCCAGGCCCTGGCCCGTCAGCCCGAGGCCGCCGGCCTGATCCGCGCCAACCAGATCCTCGGCTTCGCCTTCTGTGAGGCGCTCGCCCTGATCGGTCTGGTCATGCCGTTCGTCTACCCGTCCTCCTGATCACCGTCTGACGACCACTGTTTGCGACGGAAGGCATTGATGTGAAAGCCCTGCTCTTGGCGAGCGAGGGGGAAGTAGAAGCTCCCCTTCTGCCGCCGATCCCAGAGCTCGTCATCGGTCTGATCGCCTTCGCCATCGTCTTCTTCTTCCTGGCCAAGAAGCTCTCTCCGAAGATCAACAAGGTCCTGGAAGAGCGCCGCGAGGCCATCGAAGGCGGCCTGGAGAAGGCCGAGGCCGCGCAGGCCGAGGCCCAGCAGGTGCTCGACGACTACCGGGCACAGCTCGCCGACGCCCGCCACGAGGCCGCGCGTCTGCGCCAGGAGGCGCAGGAGCAGGGCGTCGCGATGATCGCCGAGATGCGGACCGAGGGTCAGCGTCAGCGCGAGGAGATCATTGCGGCCGGCCACGCCCAGATCGAGGCCGACCGCAAGTCCGCAGCGGCTTCGCTGCGACAGGACGTGGGCCAGCTGGCCGGCGACCTGGCGGCCAAGCTCGTGGGTGAGTCCCTCAAGGACGCCACCCGGCAGAGCCGGACCATCGACCGCTTCCTCGACGAACTCGAGAACAAGTCGGCCGATACGGCGAAGGCAGAGGTGACCCGATGAGCGGAGCGAGCCGCGAGGCCCTGGCCTCCGCACGCGAGAGCCTCGACGCGCTGGCGGACAACACGTCCGTGGACGCGGCGAAGCTCGCCGGCGAGCTTGCCGCCGTCACCGCGCTGCTCGACCGCGAGGTGTCGCTGCGTCGGGTCCTGACCGACCCGGCGCAGTCCGGCGAGGCCAAGGCCGAGCTTGCCCGGCGGCTGCTGGGCGGCCAGGTGGGCGGCGAGACCGCCGATCTGGTGGCCGGCATGGTCCGTTCCCGCTGGTCGCGTTCGCGTGACCTGGTGGACGCGATCGAGGAGCTGGCCGACAGCGCCGACTTCATCGCGGCGCAGCGGACGGATGTCCTGGACGACGTCGAGGACGAGCTGTTCCGCTTCGGCCGGATCGTCACCTCGACCACCGAGCTGCGGTCGGCGCTGACCGACAAGGTCGCGAGCCGTTCGGCCAAGGCCGAGCTGCTGCACAGCCTGCTGGGCGGCCGGGCCAACCCGGTCACCGAGCGTCTGGTGATCCGACTCGTCACGCACCCGCGTGGACGTAGCCTGGAAGCGGGGCTCACCGCCCTCTCCAAGCTGGCCGCCGACCGCCGGGACCGGATGGTCGCGGAGGTCAGGTCCGCGGTGCCGCTGAACGACCGGCAGAAGCAGCGCCTCGGTGAGGCGCTCGCCAAGCTGTACGGGCGGCGTGTGCACCTCAACCTGGACGTGGACCCCGAGGTTCTCGGTGGTGTCCAGGTGCGGATCGGTGACGAGGTCATCAACGGCACCATCGCGGACCGTCTCGCCGAGGCGAGCCGCCGGATGGCCGGCTGACAGCCACCAACTCAAGAGCATGACTGACGGCCCGAGTTGGGCCGACGGTGTCCTCTGGAGGGCTTCCTCCAGAGAAGAAATACTTCGGGCCCAACAAGGAGAGCAGGGAACCCAGATGGCGGAGCTCACGATCCGGCCGGAGGAGATCCGGGACGCGCTGGAGAACTTTGTCCAGGCGTACAAGCCGGACGCGGCCTCGCGCGAGGAGGTCGGTACGGTCAGCGTTGCCGGCGACGGCATCGCGAAGGTCGAGGGTCTTCCCTCGGCCATGGCGAACGAGCTGCTGCGGTTCGAGGACGGAACCCTCGGTCTCGCCCTCAACCTCGAGGAGCGCGAGATCGGTGCGGTCGTCCTCGGCGAGTTCAGCGGCATCGAGGAGGGCCAGCCGGTGCAGCGCACCGGTGAGGTGCTCTCCGTCGCGGTAGGCGAGGGTTACCTCGGCCGCGTCGTCGACCCGCTGGGCAACCCGATCGACGGCCTCGGCGAGATCGCGACCGAAGGTCGCCGCGCCCTGGAGCTGCAGGCTCCTGGCGTCATGGTCCGTAAGTCGGTGCACGAGCCGATGCAGACCGGCCTCAAGGCCGTCGACGCGATGGTGCCGATCGGCCGTGGCCAGCGTCAGCTGATCATCGGCGACCGCCAGACCGGCAAGACCGCGCTGGCCGTCGACACGATCATCAACCAGCGCGACAACTGGCGCTCCGGCGACCCGAAGAAGCAGGTCCGCTGCATCTACGTCGCCATCGGCCAGAAGGGCTCCACCATCGCGTCCGTGCGCGGTGCGCTGGAGGAGGCCGGCGCCCTGGAGTACACGACGATCGTCGCCGCTCCGGCGTCCGACCCGGCGGGCTTCAAGTACCTCGCCCCGTACACCGGCTCGGCCATCGGCCAGCACTGGATGTACCAGGGCAAGCACGTCCTGATCGTCTTCGACGACCTGTCGAAGCAGGCCGACGCCTACCGCGCCGTGTCCCTGCTGCTGCGCCGCCCGCCGGGCCGTGAGGCCTACCCGGGTGACGTCTTCTACCTGCACTCGCGTCTGCTGGAGCGCTGCGCCAAGCTCTCCGACGAGATGGGCGCCGGTTCGATGACGGGTCTGCCGATCGTCGAGACCAAGGCGAACGACGTGTCGGCGTTCATCCCGACCAACGTCATCTCCATCACCGACGGCCAGTGCTTCCTGGAGTCCGACCTGTTCAACGCGGGCCAGCGCCCGGCGCTGAACGTCGGTATCTCGGTCTCCCGCGTCGGTGGCTCGGCCCAGCACAAGGCCATGAAGCAGGTCTCCGGCCGACTCCGTGTCGACCTCGCCCAGTACCGCGAGCTGGAGGCGTTCGCCGCCTTCGGTTCCGACCTGGACGCGGCCTCGAAGTCGCAGCTGGAGCGCGGCAAGCGCATGGTCGAGCTGCTGAAGCAGGGCCAGTACGCCCCGTACTCGGTCGAGAACCAGGTCGTCTCCGTCTGGGCCGGCACCACCGGCAAGATGGACGACGTGCCGGTCGAGGACATCCAGCGCTTCGAGCGCGAGATGCTCGACTACCTGGGCCGCGAGCACAAGGGCCTGATGGACAGCATTGTCGAGGGCGGCAAGATGTCCGACGACACCCTCCAGGCGCTCGCCGACGCCATCGCCACCTTCAAGAAGCAGTTCGAGACCTCGGACGGCAAGCTTCTCGGTGACGACGCCACGGCCGGCTCCGCGAAGTGACGACGACGGAAGGGACCTGATCCATGGGAGCCCAGCTCCGGGTCTACAAGCGTCGCATCCGCTCCGTCACCGCGACCAAGAAGATCACCAAGGCGATGGAGATGATCGCCGCCTCGCGCATCGTCAAGGCGCAGCGCCAGGTGGCGGCATCGACGCCGTACGCGAGTGAGCTCACCCGCGCGGTGACGGCGGTTGCCACCGGCTCGAACACCAAGCACGCCCTCACCACCGAGGTCGAGAACCCGGTCCGCGCCGCGGTGCTGCTCGTCACGAGCGACCGCGGTCTGGCCGGCGGCTACTCCTCCAACGCCATCAAGGCCGCGGACAAGCTCACCGAGCGCCTGCGCTCGGAGGGCAAGGACGTCGTGACGTACATCATCGGCCGCAAGGGCGTGGCGTACTACGGCTTCCGGGAGCGCCCGGTCGCGGAGTCGTGGACCGGCTTCACCGACAGCCCGACCTACGCGGACGCCAAGAAGGTCGCGGGCCCGCTCATCGACGCGGTCCAGCTGGACACCGCCGAGGGCGGCGTCGACGAGCTGCACATCGTCTTCACCGAGTTCGTCTCGATGATGACGCAGTCGCCGGTGGAGAAGCGGCTGCTGCCGCTCAGCCTCGAGGCGACGGACGAGGACGAGGAGGCCGGCAAGGGCAAGATCCTTCCGCTCTTCGAGTTCGAGCCGTCGGCCGAGGACGTCCTCGACGCGCTGCTGCCGCGGTACGTCGAGAGCCGGATCTACAACGCGCTGCTGCAGTCGGCTGCCTCCGAGCACGCCGCCCGCCGTCGCGCGATGAAGTCGGCGACCGACAACGCCGGCGAACTCATCAAGTCGCTCTCGCGGCTTGCGAACGCGGCCCGACAGGCCGAAATCACCCAGGAAATCAGCGAGATCGTCGGTGGCTCCAGTGCCCTGGCCGACGCGAACGCGGGGAGTGACTGACCACTATGACCACTGTTGAAACCGCCACGGCCACCGGCCGCGTCGCGCGGGTCATCGGCCCGGTCGTCGACGTGGAGTTCCCCGTCGACGCGATGCCGGAGATCTACAACGCGCTGCACGTCCAGGTCGCCGACCCGGCCGAGGACGGCAAGCTCAAGACGCTGACCCTCGAGGTCGCCCAGCACCTGGGCGACGGCCTGGTCCGCGCCATCTCCATGCAGCCCACCGACGGTCTGGTCCGCCAGGCCGCGGTGACCGACACCGGTGCGGGCATCACGGTGCCCGTCGGTGACGTCACCAAGGGCAAGGTGTTCAACACCCTCGGCGAGATCCTGAACGTGGACCCGTCCACGGTCGAGGTCACCGAGCGCTGGCCGATCCACCGCAAGGCCCCGAACTTCGACCAGCTCGAGTCGAAGACCGAGATGTTCGAGACCGGCGTCAAGGTCATCGACCTGCTGACCCCGTACGTCAAGGGCGGCAAGATCGGTCTGTTCGGTGGTGCCGGTGTCGGCAAGACCGTGCTGATCCAGGAAATGATCTACCGCGTGGCCAACAACCACGACGGTGTGTCGGTGTTCGCCGGTGTCGGTGAGCGCACTCGTGAGGGCAACGACCTCATCGAGGAAATGACCGACTCGGGCGTCATCGACAAGACGGCGCTCGTCTTCGGCCAGATGGACGAGCCCCCGGGCACCCGTCTGCGCGTCGCCCTGGCCGGTCTGACCATGGCGGAGTACTTCCGCGATGTGCAGAAGCAGGACGTGCTCTTCTTCATCGACAACATCTTCCGGTACACCCAGGCCGGTTCCGAGGTGTCCACCCTGCTCGGCCGTATGCCGTCCGCGGTGGGTTACCAGCCGAACCTGGCGGACGAGATGGGTCTGCTGCAGGAGCGCATCACCTCGACGCGTGGTCACTCGATCACGTCGATGCAGGCGATCTACGTCCCCGCGGACGACCTGACCGACCCGGCCCCGGCCACGACCTTCGCGCACCTCGACGCGACGACCGTGCTGTCGCGTCCGATCTCGGAGAAGGGCATCTACCCGGCGGTCGACCCGCTGGACTCGACGTCCCGCATCCTGGACCCGCGCTACATCGCGCAGGAGCACTACGACGCCGCCATGCGCGTCAAGACGATCCTGCAGAAGTACAAGGACCTCCAGGACATCATCGCGATCCTCGGTATCGACGAGCTGGGCGAGGAGGACAAGCTCGTTGTCCACCGTGCCCGTCGCGTCGAGCGCTTCCTGTCGCAGAACACCCACGTGGCGAAGCAGTTCACCGGCGTGGACGGTTCGGACGTGCCGCTGGACGAGTCGATCGCCGCGTTCAACGCGATCTGCGACGGCGACTACGACCACTTCCCCGAGCAGGCGTTCTTCATGTGTGGTGGCCTCGAGGACCTCAAGGCCAACGCCAAGGAGCTGGGCGTCTCCTGATCCCCGGGCTCGCGGAGCCCTGTGATCAGCGGTCCGGGGGCGGGGCCATCCCGCCCCCGGACCGTACGTCCCCTATTCTTTGACCCAACACCTGTCAGACCCGGCAGGTGGAGACCCGAGGAGCCACGTTGGCTGCTGAGCTGCACGTCGAGCTGGTCGCGGCGGACCGAAGCGTCTGGTCCGGCGAGGCCACTCTGGTCATCGCGCGTACCACATCGGGCGACATCGGCGTCATGCCCGGCCACCAGCCGCTGCTCGGTGTGCTGGAGTCCGGCCCGGTGACCATCAAGACCGCGGACGGCAACGTCGTCGCAGCGGTGCACGGTGGATTCATCTCGTTCGCGGACGACAAGCTCTCGCTGCTCGCCGAGGTCGCGGAGCTGGCCGACGAGATCGACGTCCAGCGCGCGGAGCGGGCGCTGGAGCGCGCGAAGGCCGAGGCCGACGCGCACGCCGAGCGTCGTGCGGATGTCCGGCTGCGTTCGGTCACGGGCGTTCACTGAACCCCGCGACTCACTGAGTTCGTCCCTCAGCCGCGGACCGCACTGGAGTTCTCCAGGGCGGTCCGCGGCTGAGGCAATACAGGTGCGGTTGCTCTAGATGATGCGAGGAGGTCGGTGGAGATGGTCCTCGCTCTGCTCGTGAGCGGCATCGTCGTCTTGCTGGTTTTGGTGGGGCTCTTCGTTTTCGGGCTGCGCAGACGGCTCATCCAGCGGTCGGGGGGAACCTTCGACTGCAGCCTGCGCTGGAACGTCCCCGAGGACGACCCCGAGCCGGCGGGCAAGGGGTGGGTGTACGGCGTAGCGCGGTACAACGGTGACCGGATCGAGTGGTTCCGGGTCTTCTCCTACGCGTACCGGCCCCGCCGGGTCCTGGAGCGCGCCTCGATCGAGGTGCTGGAGCGGCGCACGCCGCAGGGCGAGGAGGAACTGGCCCTGCTGTCCGACGCCGTCGTCCTGGTCTGCATGCACCGCGGTACGCGGCTGGAGCTGGCGATGAGCGAGGACGCCCTGACGGGCTTCCTGGCGTGGCTCGAGGCGGCGCCTCCCGGCCAACGAGTCAATGTGGCTTAGCTTCCTGTGGCCTCGATCGCCGGCCGGGCTGGAAGTGTCCAGCCCGGCCGGCGATCGCTATTTCAGCCCGCTGTCGACGGCAGTCATCAGCGTGCCGCTGTCGCCGGACATCTCCCAGATCATCACCCCGCCGAGGCTCTTCGACTTGAGCCAGGCGGTTTTCTTGTTGATGGACCAGACGTCGTCGAAGGTCCACCACTGGCCTTTGTCGCCCGTGTAGCCGTAGGTCGCGACCGACTGCTCGTCGTGGTGCACGGTCAGGTTCGGTACGGACGCGAGCAGGTTGTCGTAGCCGCGGGTGCCCGCCTCCTCCGGGAACTGGCCGGGGGCCGCGCCGCCCGCCGCCTGCCACTCGCCGCGCGCGCCGCCGTCGGCGACCTGCTGCCAGCCGCGGCCGTAGAACGCGAGGCCGAGGACGACCTTGCGCGCCTCGACGCCGGCGTCGAGGTACGCCCGGACGGTCGACTCGACGCTGAACTTCGTGGTGTACGGGTCCTGGGCGTCGGTGTAGAGGTTGCCCTGGTGGCCGGTCCGGTTGGGCTCCCAGCTGTTGTCGCTGCCGGAGCCGTGGAAGTCGTAGCCCTGGACGTTGGCGTAGTCCATGTAGTCGAAGACGCTGGGCGTGCCGTCCTTGGTGGTGATGTCCCAGCCCGCCTCGATCTTGCCCGGGTCGGCCGGGGTGAAGGCCGTGAGCAGGTACTTCTTGCCGGTCGTGGTGCTCAGGGCGTCGAGCTGGCGGCGGAACTCGGCGAACAGCAGGGTGTTGTTCGCCTTGTCGTCCTTCGAGACGTGGTTCCCGGCGTGGCCCTCGGAGCCCGGCCACTCCCAGTCGAGGTCGAAGCCGTCGAAGACGCCTGCCGCGGCGCCGGCGCCGCCGCGGCCGCCGGTGAGCGGCAGATCGCCCTTGATGTACATGTCGATGCAGGACTTCACGAACTTCTGCCGGGAGGCGTCCGTCCTGGCCGCGTCGGAGAAGTACTTGCTGTAGGTCCAGCCTCCGACGGAGATCAGGGTCTTGAGCTTGGGGTACTTGGCCTTGAGCTTCTTGAGCTGGTTGTAGTTGCCCGCCAGCGGCTGGTTCCAGGTGTCGCCCACGCCGTCGACGGACTCGCCCGCCCCGAAGCCCTTCTCGTAGTCGGCCCAGGCGTCGCCCGCGCCGTCGCCCTGGTTGGGGTCCTGGGGGTTGGGGGAGGTGGCCTTGGTGACGCCGTTGAGGCAAGTGAGGTTCACCGGGTCGATGTTGGAGAAGGAGTAGTTGAGGTGCGTGAGCTTGGCGGCGGCTCCCGTGGTGTCCAGGGACTTCACCGTGTAGCCGCGCCCGTAGATGCCCCACTGCACGAAGTAGCCGACCTTGGCGTAGTCGCCCGGCTGCCCGCCCCCGCCGGTGGTCCGGACGGTCAGCGGCGCGCTGGGCTTGCCGGTCTGGTCGGCGGTGTCCCGGGCCACCACGGTGTAGGCGTAGTCGGTGCCGGGGGTGAGGCCGGTGTCCTTCCAGGCGAGCTTGGCCACGGTCGCGACCTTGGCGGCGCCGCGGTAGACGTCGTAGTTCTTGATGCCCTTGTCGTCGGTGGCGGCGGTCCACTTCAGCGCGACGGAGGTGTCGGTGACGGCGGTGGCCTGGGGGGTGCCGGGGGCGGAGGGCGGTTTGTCGGTGCCGCCGCCCGTGCCCGTGCGGACGGTGGTGGGCGGGGAGGCGGGGCCGGTCTGGCCGGCGGTGTCCCGGGCGACGACGGTGTAGGTGTACGCGGTGTCGGCGGTCAGGCCGGTGTCGGTGAAGGTGGTGCCGGAGACCGTGCCGACGACGGTGCCGCCGCGCAGGACGTCGTAGTTCTTGACGCCCTTGTCGTCGGTGGCCGCCGGCCAGCTCAGCGAGACGCTGTTCTCGGTGACGCCGGTGGAGACGGCCTGCCCGGGGGCGCTCGGCGGGTCGTCGCCCGAGGAGCCGTCGCAGGGGCCGCCGTCCAGCTTGCAGCCGCTCGGCTCGCCGTCGCCGGAGGCCACGAAGCCGAAGGAGACGCTGGCGCCGGGGGCGATGGTGCCGTTGTACTCGCGGTTCTTCGCGGTGTGGTGTCCGCCGGAGGAGGTGACCAGGGCGTCCCAGTAGGCGCCGACGGTGGTGGTGGCGGGGAAGTCCCACTCGACGGTCCACGCGTTGATGGTGGTGGTGCCGGTGTTCTTCACCGTCCACTGGCCCTGGAAGCCGCTGCCCCACTCGGAGGTCTTGGTGAAGGAGGCCGTCGCGGAGGCCGCCGCCTGGGCCGGCGCCGCGGCCAGGCCGACCAGCGTGGCGAGCGGGAGCAGCAGTGCGGCGAGCACCGCGACGGCTCGGTAAGTGATGCGTTTGGTGTGTCTGGTACGTCCTGAGGTTCCTGTGCTCAAGGGAACTCCTTGAGTGTGGGGGCACCTCCCAGCGGTGGGCTGGGGGAGTCCTAACTGGTGGGGGACGAACGTCGGAACCTGTGCGCAGCCCGGTGAGTGTGCGTTATATGAACACCCTCACCACAGTTGTGAGGGGAGGGTAAGAAGGTCTGTACCAACGGTCAAGAGGTCTGGACCAGACCCAACTCCTGGGCCAGCACGGCTGCTTGGACCCTGCTGCGCAGCTCCAGCTTGCCGAGCAACCGGCTGACGTGCGTCTTCACCGTCGCCTCCGCCATCCGCAGCCGCTCGGCGATCTCCGCGTTCGACAGCCCCGCCCCGAGCGCCGCCAGCACCTCGCGCTCGCGGCGCGTCAGGACGTCGAGGACGGCGGGGTCGGGTGCGTTCGCCGACCGCGCGGGCGCGGGGCGGGCGAACTCCGCGATCAGCCGGCGCGTCACGGCCGGGGAGATCAGCCCCTCGCCGCGCGCGACGGTCCGTACGGCCGCGACCAGGTCGGCGGCCTCGCTGTTCTTGAGCAGGAAACCTGCCGCCCCCGCGCGCAGTGCCCCGAAGACGTACTCGTCCAGGTCGAACGTGGTCAGCACGAGGACGTCCGCCAACCCCTCGGCGACGATCAGCCGGGTCGCCGACACCCCGTCCAGGCGCGGCATCTGCACGTCCATCAGCACCAGATCGGGCCGTAGCTCGCGGGTCAGCCGCACGGCCTCCTCGCCGTCCGGGGCCTCGCCGACGACCTCGACACCCGGCGCCGAACGCAGGATGAGCACCAGCCCGGACCGCACGGCGGCCTGGTCGTCGGCGACCACGACGCGGATGTGATCGGTGCCCGTCTCGCGGTCCGTCATGGCGTCCCCTCCTCTTCCACGGGCAACTCCGCCCGTACCTCCCAGAACTTGTCCCCGTCGGACCCGGCCACCGGGCCGGCCTCCAACGCCCCGCCCAGCAGGGCGACCCGCTCCCGCATGCCGACCAGGCCCGCCCCCGAGCCCGGGGCCCGGGGGCCGCGCGGGTCACCGCCCAGCGGACTGGTCACCCGCACGGTCAGCGGCCCGGCGCCCGCCCGGCCCCCGTGGCCGTCGCGGGACAGCTCCACCGCCACCTCGCCCGGCTCCGCGTGCTTGACGGCGTTGGTCAGCGACTCCTGCACGATGCGGTACGCCGCCAGCTCCACCGGCGCCGGGAGGGCGCCCGGGCCGCGCCCGTCCCGCAGGACGAAGGCGAAGCGGTCGTCGCGCACGGTGGTGCGGGCCCGCGCGAGCAGCGCGTCGACACCGTCGAGCCGGGGTGAGGCGGCGGGCTCCTCATCGGTGCCCGGGTGCCGCAGGAGTCCGATGAGGCGGCGCATCTCGGCGAGCCCCTGCACGCTGTTCTCCCGGATCACGGTCAGCGCCTCCCCGGACGCCTTCGGATCGCCTATCGACAACGCGGCCGTGGAGTGGATCGCGATGGCCGACAGATGCCCCGCGACCATGTCGTGCAGCTCGCGCGCCATCCGGGCGCGCTCCGCGCCGACCGCCTCGCGCCGGTCCAGCTCGGCCAGCAGCGTGGTCCGCTCGGCCTCCAGCCGCGCCGCGCGGGCGGCGTCCCGGTGCTCGCGGATGCCGATCCCGGTCCAGGCGGGGGCGATGGTCAGCACCCCGATGCCGAAGCCGATGAGCAGCGCCTCCGGCTTGCGGATGACGGCCAGGGCCAGCAGCGTCGCGATGCCCGTCACCAGCTCGCAGGCGCGCGGAATGCGCCGGGCGACGGCGGGCCGCCCGTACAGCGCGGCCGCGTACACGACGTCCGTGTACATGGCGATCGTCGCGACCAGCGAGCCCGTGCAGATGTCGAGCACGATCGTGACCGTGCCGATCGCGAGCCCGGTCAGCGGGGCGCTGCGCCGCAGCAGCTCGGTGCCGCACATGATGCCCAGCGCGACCAGGCACAGCCACTTCGGCAGCCCGAGCATCGGCGGGTTGTTGCTCAGCCCGAGGAACCACAGGGTGAGCCCGCCGAGCAGCCCGACGGCCGCGATGAGGACGTCGTCGCGGTGGGGACGGCGGGGGAGCCTGGGAGCGCTGGCCGGCATGGGTCCATCACAGCACGTCGGAGGGGGTGCGGGCGTCCCCCGACGGGCGCTTCGCGACGGACTTCGGTACATCGAAGGATGCAGCGCGGGATCGTCACGCGCGACGACGAAACGGAACCGGACGGCGGCGACGCTGGAGGGGTCCCGTACGAGGGGGCGGTAAGGGAAGGAGAGACCCGTGATCGTCACGCTGATCATCGTCTGTGAGGTCGGCTTCTGGGTGCTGCTGGCCGGCGGCCTCAGCCTGCGGTACCTGGCGAAGATGCCGCGCACCGGCGCGGCCGTGCTGCTGCTGGAGCCCGTGCTGGAGCTGGTGATGCTGGTCGCCACCGCGATCGACCTGCGGAACGGCGCACAGGCCGACTGGAAGCACGGCCTGGCGGCGGTCTACATCGGCTACTCGGTCGGTCTGGGCCACTCCACGATCAAGTGGGTCGACCAGCGCTTCGCCCACCGCTTCGCGGGCGGCCCGCCGCCGGTCAAGCCGCCGAAGTACGGCACGGCGCGCGCGGTCCACGAGTGGAAGACCGCCGGGCGGTGGGTGCTGGCGTCGGTCGTCGCCATGGGCCTGCTCCAGGCCGCGATCTGGTACGTCGGCGACTCGGGCGACATCAGCTCGCTGCGCGGCTGGCAGACGAAGATGTACTTCGTGATCGGCATCAACCTGGCCATCGCGGCGAGCTACACGATCTGGCCCAAGCAGCCGAAGGGCGGAACCGGTTCCGAGGAACGGCCCCGCACGTACGAAAAGCTCTGACCTTGGGCCGGGTCCGGTCCGGGATCTTTAAGCGCCGGACGGGCTGCTATCGGCTGAGCTCAGCCGATAGCAGCCCGTCCGGCGCTTGAGGACGCCGCCGCGCAGCGGTGGTGCACCCTCCATGATCCGCCGGACAGGCCCTAGCGGTCCCCGCCCGGCACCCAGAGGACGTCCCCCAGTTCCTTGTTCGCCGTCCTCGCCAGAATGAACAGCAGGTCCGAGAGCCGGTTGAGGTACGTCGCCGTCAGCGGGTTCATGATGTCGCCGTGCAGTTCCAGCGCCGCCCAGGTCGAGCGCTCGGCGCGCCGGACCACCGTGCACGCCTGGTGCAGCAGGGCCGCGCCGGGCGTGCCGCCGGGAAGGATGAAGCTGCGCAGCTTCTCCAGGTCCTCCAGGAAGTGGTCGCAGTCCGCCTCCAGCTTGTCGACGTAGGACTGCTCGACCCGCAGCGGCGGGTACTTCGGCTCCTCGACGACCGGCGTCGCCAGGTCCGCGCCGACGTCGAAGAGGTCGTTCTGCACCCGCACGAGTACCTTGACGACCTCCTCCGGCAGCTGCCCCAGCGCGATGGCCACGCCGATCGCGGCGTTCGCCTCGTTCGCGTCGGCGTACGCCGCGATCCGGGTGTCGGTCTTCACGGTGCGGCTCATGTCGCCGAGGGCGGTCGTGCCGTCGTCCCCGGTGCGGGTGTAGATGCGCGTCAGATTGACCATGTGCACGAGCCTAGCTACGCACCGGCCGCACGGAAGAGCCGTGTGCCCGCCGTCACGGAGACGGCGGCCAGGGCGACCGCCGCGAGGGTGCCGTGGAGCACGGCCGGTGCCGTGTAGTGGCCGATGAAAGCCGCGCGGACCGCGTCGACCGGATAGCGCAGCGGCATCAGGTGGGAGAGGGCGTCGAGCCAGCCGGGCGCCAGCGACATCGGCAGCATCAGGCCCGACAGCAGCATCGCGGGCAGGTTGACGGCGTTGACGACCGGTGCGAACGCCTGGGGGGCGGGGGCCTTCATGGCCAGCGCGTAGGACAGCGACGCCAGCGAGGCCGCCAGCAGGGCGACGAAGGCGAAGCCGATGAGCACGCCGGGCAGCGGCGCGCGCAGCCCCATGGCGACGGCCGCGAGGACGAGCAGCCCGGCCTGGAAGGTCAGCAGCACCGCGTCGCGCAGCACCCGCCCCAGCAGCAGGGCCAGCCGGCTGACCGGGGTCACCCGCATGCGTTCGATCACGCCGTGCTGCTTCTCCATCAGCAGGCCGATCCCGGCGAAGCCCGCGCCGAACAGTGCGAGTTGGAGCAGCAGTCCGGGCACGAGGATCTGCCAGGAGCTGCCCGAGGAGCCCAGCGGCACGTCGGTGAGCAGGGGCCCGTAGAGAAGGAGGTAGAGCAGCGGCATCAGCATGCCGAAGGTGACGGCCATCTTCGAACGCAGGGTCTGCCGGGCGTAGCGGCCGAAGACCAGCGCCGTGTCGGACATGAGTCGGGGGACAGGGGTCATCGCGGTGGCTCCTAGACGGCTACGGGGGCGGATTCCCGGGGCGCGGCGGTGCGCCCGGTGATGGCGAGGAAGGCGTCCTGCAGGCTCGCGTCGGGTGAGCCGGCGTGACGGGCCTTGAGGGCGGCCGGGGTCCCTTCGGCGACGACGGCGCCCCGGTCGACGACGACCAGCCGGTCGGCGAGGGCGTCGGCCTCGTCGAGGTAGTGGGTGGTGAGGACGACGGTGGTGCCCCACTCGGCGCGGACACGGCGCAGGAGGTCCCACAGGTCGGCGCGGCTGCCGGGGTCGAGCCCGGTGGTGGGCTCGTCGAGGAAGAGGACCTCGGGCCGGTGGGTCAGGGCCATGGCCAGGTCGAGACGGCGTCGCTGGCCGCCGGAGAGGGCGCCGCAGGGGCGGTCCAGGAGCCCCGTGAGGCCGAGGTCGAGGGTCAGTTCCTCCAGGCGGGCGGCGGCTTCGGCCTTGCGGAGCCGGTAGAGGCGGGCCTGGGTGAGCAGTTCCTCGCGGACGGACACGGTCGGGTCGACGCCGCCGGACTGGGCGACGTACCCCGTGCGGCGCCGGACGCCCGCGGGGTCGCGCGCGAGGTCGTGGCCGGCGACGGTCGCGGTGCCGCCGGTGGGGGAGAGGAGGGTGGTGAGCATGCGCAGGGTGGTGGTCTTGCCCGCGCCATTGGGGCCGAGGAGGCCGAGGATCTCGCCCGCGCGGACGGTGAGGTCGATGCCGCGCACGGCCTCGACGGGGCCTCGCCCGGTGCGGAAGGCCCGGGTGAGGCCGGTGGCGCTGATGCTGAGCCGATCGGGTGCGTCCATGGCCGCAAGAAAAGCAGAGACTCTTAAAGTTTGCAATGACCCCAAGTTTTCAGAGAGTCCAGCGAAGCTACGATGGGGGCATGACCGAGGGGCTCAGGGAGCGGAAGAAGCGGCAGACCAGGCAGCACATCTCCGATGTCGCGACCGGCCTGTTCCTGGAGCGCGGCTTCGACGCCGTGACGATCGCGGAGATCGCGGCGGCGGCCGACGTGTCCGTCAACACCGTGTACAACTACTTCCCCGCCAAGGAAGACCTCTTCCTCGACCGGCAGGACGACGTCGTCGACTGGCTGTCGTCCGTCGTCCGGGGCCGGGCCGACGGCGAGTCGGCGGCCCGGGCGGTGCTGCGCGCGCTGCGCGCCGAGGCCGTGGCCGTGTCGCCGCGCCTCGGGCTGATCGACGGATACGACCGCTTCCTGCGGGTCGTCGGGGAGTCGCAGGCCCTGACGTCCCGCCTCGCCGCCATGGACCGGCAGGCCACCGAGGCGCTCACGGTCACCCTCGCCGAGGAGGCCGGGGCCGCGCCCGGCGATGTGCTGCCGGAGCTGGTGGCCGGTCAGCTCGCCTGGCTGCGGGCCACCCTCGCCGGGCACATCGGACGCGCGCTGCTGACGGGCCGTACGGCGAAGGACGTCTCCCGCGACGCGCTCGTCCTGCTGGACGAGATGGAGGAGCTGATGGGGGAGAAGCTGCTCGGCTACGCCGACCGGACGGTACGGCCGACCGTGTGATTCCTGGGGCTGGAGTGGCTCAACTGCGGGGTGTGGTCGGGTCGCTGGGCCGTCCAGTGTGACGTCCGTCATTTGGGACGTGACGCGCATCTCTTCCTTCCCAACGGCGCGCCCACTGACGCTAAGGTCCGGGCCAGAGACCGTAAGTGAACAGGGAGTAAGGGGACAGCAGTGGCCAAGAAGCTCGCCGTCATCGGAGCCGGTCTGATGGGCTCCGGGATCGCACAGGTCTCCGCCCAGGCCGGGTGGGACGTCGTGCTGCGGGACGTCACCGGCGCCGCGCTCACGCGTGGCACGGACGGCATCAAGGCCTCGTACGACAAGTTCGTCTCCAAGGGCAAGCTCGACGCGGACGTCGCCGAGGCGGCTCTCGCCCGGATCACCGCCACCACCGACCTGGACGCGGCCGCCGACGCCGACATCGTCGTCGAGGCGGTCTTCGAGGACGTCGACACCAAGCGCGAGATCTTCCGCACCCTGGACGGGCTGGTGAAGGACGAGACGGTCCTCGCCTCCAACACTTCCGCCATCCCGATCACCAAGATCGCCGCCGCCACGCAGCGCCCGGAGCGCGTGGTGGGCGCGCACTTCTTCTCGCCGGTGCCGATGATGCAGCTTTGCGAGCTCGTTCGCGGGTACAAGACCAGTGACGAAACGCTCGCCACCGCGCGGGAGTTCGCCGAGGGTGTCGGCAAGACCTGCATCGTCGTCAATCGCGACGTCGCGGGCTTTGTCACCACGCGCCTCATCTCGGCGCTCGTCGTCGAGGCGGCCAAGCTGTACGAGTCCGGGGTGGCCAGCGCCGAGGACATCGACATCGCCTGCAAGCTGGGCTTCGGTCACGCGATGGGGCCGCTGGCCACCGCCGACCTGACCGGCATCGACATCCTGATGCACGCCACGGACAACATCTACACCGAGTGCCAGGACGAGAAGTTCGCGCCGCCGGAGCTGATGCGCCGCATGGTGGACGCGGGTGACCTCGGCCGAAAGAGCGGTCAGGGCTTCTACCAGCACTGAGCCTGTAACGCCCAATCGAATTCACCCTCCGGGGTGAATTCGGTATCGGTTCGCTTACAGGCGGCAACTTTGTCGTGTGAGAGGCAGTCAGTTCAGTACGGCCACACCCACATCACCGACCACTCCCGGGAGCGCATATGCATATCAGGGGCGACCACGCCGAGCTGGTCGTCGGGGGGCGCCTCGACGTCCGTAACGCGGCGGACGCCCGAAGCCTGCTGCACTCCGCGCTCGACGCCGGCCGGGGCGACCTCGTCCTGGATCTGACCGAGCTGGACTCCTGGGACGCCACCGGGCTCGGGGTGATCATGGGAGCCCACCGCCGGGCCGGCCGCACCGGCAGGCGGCTCGTCCTGCGCGGGGTCCCCGACCGGATGCAGCGGCTCCTGGTCGCCACCCGGCTGCACCGCATCCTCGCCATCGAGGGCGGCATCGAGGCGGAGTCCCTGCCCCGCGTGTGACCCGCCCCGGGACCGTCCCCCGGTCCCCCCGGGCCTCCTCCGGCATCAGATCCTCATAAGACTGTGATCTGCCCCGGCGGCATCCGCCCCTGGCGGTCGTAGATACTGGGCGCAGGTCTGCGGTTCGGTTTTCCCGCCGCACACGAAAAGGCCGCATAAGTAAGCCCACGGCGGGCACCGGACCAGAAGCGAAGGTCAGGCCGAGAGGGCAGGACGGCACGCCACGCATCTGGGGGGCTTTTGACCATGGACCCGACGAACCGGGGATCCGAGGACTTCCACGACGACGACCGCACGTCCGCCGACGGCGGCCCGCTGCAGCCGTCGCGGTCGGAGCCCGCGGCCGCGTCGTCGAGCGCGCCCGACTCCGCGAGCCAGGGGCCCGTCCGCGTCGTCCAGCTGGTCACCGGCGACTATCTGCTCACCGTCAACCCCGTCGACGGCAGCGAAATAGAGCCCTGCCCGCCCGGAAGGCTGCCCGCACGCCCCCAGCGGCACGGCGCCGACGAGCGCGCCGAGCTGCGCCGCGCCGCGGCCCCGCCGCCGCCCGCCCGCCCCGAGCTGCCGCTGGTGGAGCGGGACGAAGAGCGCGAGCGGCTGACCCGGCTGCTCTCCCGTGGCCGTTCCGTGCGCCTCACCGGCCCCGCCGGTTCCGGGCGCACCGCCCTGCTGGACGCCGTCGCCGCGGAGGTCGAGGGCCTGGCCCCCGACGGCGTCGTCCGCCTCAGCGGCTACCACCGCACCCCCGCCGACCTGCTCTACGAGCTCTTCGCCGCCGTCCACCACGCGCCGCTGAACCGCCCCGACCGGGCCGGGATCCTGGCGGCGGTGCACGAGATCGGCGCGGTCGTCGTCCTGGACGACCTGGAGTTCGGCGGCAGCGCGCTCGACGAGCTGCTCGACGCGACCCCCGAGTGCGCCTTCCTCCTCGCGGCCACGCCCGACGTCGCCGCGCCCTCCCCCGACTCGCACCTCGAAGAGGTCTTCCTCGGCGGCCTCGACCGCACCGGCTGCCTGGAGCTGCTGGAGCGGTCCGTGGAGCGGCCGCTCACGGACGAGGAAGCCGACTGGGCGGCGGACCTGTGGTTCGAGTCCGAGGGGCTGCCGCTGCGGTTCGTCCAGGCCGGGGCCCTGCTGCGGCAGCGCGACCGGACGGGCGCCGACCCCGCCGCCGTCGACGAGTTCGGCGTCTTCGCCGAGCGGCCCTACGTGGCCGACGCGGCGGGCGGGGCCGAGGAGGCCGGCGCCGACGTCAAGCCGCCGCTGCCGAGCCTCGCGGTCAGCGCGGCGCCCGTCGGCGTGCTCGCCTCCCGGCTCAGCGACGTCGCCCGCGACACCCTGAGCTTCGCCCTCGCCCTTGGCGGCGAGGTCCCCCACCAGGCCCACCTGCCCGCGCTGGCCGGTGACACCCACGCGGACGCCGCCGTCGGCGAGCTGCTCGCCAGCGGGCTGATCACCGCCGTCGGCGCGCACTACCGGCTCGCGGCCGGCGTCGCCGACCAGCTGCTCGCCGAGGGGTACGGCACCGACACCGCCGCCCGGGCGCACTCCGCCGCCCAGCACTACGCCTGGTGGGCCGGGCACCCCTCCGTCGCCCCCGAGCGCGCCGCCGCCGAGGCCGACGCGATCCTCGCCGCGATGGCCGTGCTGGTCGCCGACGGCGGGAGCGGACACCCGGCGGCCGCGGTGCTGCTGGCCCGTACGGCGGCGCCCGCCTTCGCCGCCGCCTGCCACTGGAGCGCCTGGGAGCGCAGCCTGCGGCACGGCCAGGCAGCCGCGCGCATGTCGGGCGAGGTCGGCGAAGAAGCGTATTTCCACCACGAGTTGGGCGTGCTGGCGCTGTGCACCGGCAATCTCGACCGGGCCCGCGCCGAGCTGGAGGCCTCCATCGGGCTGCGCGGTGTGATGGCCGACAAGCGCGGCGCCGTCGCCGGCCGCCGGGCGCTGGCGCTGGTCGCCGACCGTTCCGGACTGGCGATGGGCATGCGCGGTGTCCCCGGCGTGCCACCGCTGCCGCCGCTGCCCGGCGAGGACGGCCCCGCCCCGGCGGGCGAGGAGGTCCCGGCCGCGCGGAGCGAGCAGTCGGTCACCCCGCCCTACGCCGTGCCCACGGGCCGTGTCCACGACTCGGGCGCGACCACGGTCGCGGGCAGCCGCTTCGGCGCGGACAGCGGCAAGGCCGGGTTCCCCGGGGCCTCCGGGCCCGTCGCGCAGAGCGGCCCGGGCCGCCCTGCGCACCGGGAGCCCTGGGCCAGGAGACTCATGGTGGGCCGGGCCCGGCGCAATGTGATCGCGGCGGGCGCGGGTGCGCTCCTCGCGGGCGTCCTCGGCACGGTCGTCACGCTCGGCGCGGCCTCCGGCGGCCCCAACCACAAGCCGTCGGACCAGGTGAAGCCGGACCAGTCGGCGTCCCAGCAGGACGGCGACAACACCCTCAACGCCGACCAGCCGGCGCCCGGCGCCACCGGCCGCCCGCAGGCGCCGGGCGGCACCGGGAAGCCGGACCGGTCGCAGAGCCCGGGGGCCACGCCGTCCTCGCCGGGCGCCTCCGGCAGCACGTCGCCGAGCCCGAGCGGCAGCGGCTCGCCGTCGACCACGCCGTCGTCGCCGGGTGAGCCGACGAGGAGCCCCACGCGTACGCCGGGCGGTGGCGATCCCACGTCGCCGACGCAGAAGCCGACGCCGACGAAGCCGCAGGAGCCCACGCAGGACCCCGGGACGCCGACGCAGAATCCGACGCTTCCCTCGTCGCCCGCCGGGAGCAGCTCGAACTCCGCGAGCGGTCCGGCGCCGGACGGGTCGGGCAGCGGAAGCGCCCCGGCGGTGTAGGGCGCACCTCCGCTGCGCGGCGGTGTCCTCAATGTCCCCCAGCTACCGCTGGGAGGTGCCCCAGCGGGCTGGTGTCGGCTGAGATCAGCCGACACCAGCCCGTCCGGCGATTGAGGACACGCCCGCAGGGCGCCCGCCGCCGCAGGCTGCGAAGTCGGGCCTGTGGCCGAAGATCCGCCGGGCGGTCCAGTCCCTAGAACAGGCGGAGCTTGTCGTCCTCGATACCGCGCATCGCGTCGTAGTCCAGGACGACGCAGCCGATGCCGCGGTCCGTGGCCAGAACGCGTGCTTGCGGCTTGATCTCCTGCGCGGCGAAAATCCCTCGTACGGGGGCGAGGTGCGGGTCGCGGTTGAGCAGCTCGAGATAGCGGGTCAGCTGCTCGACACCGTCGATGTCGCCGCGCCGCTTCAGCTCCACGGCCACGGTGGCGCCGTCGGCGTCCCGGCAGAGGATGTCCACGGGCCCGATGGCCGTCGGGTATTCGCGACGGATCAGGGTGTAGCCGTCACCGAGCGTGGTGATGCGGTCCGCGAGCAGTTCCTGAAGGTGCGCTTCCACGCCGTCCTTCACGAGACCGGGGTCGACGCCCAGCTCGTGCGAGGAATCGTGGAGGACTTCCTCCATGGTGATGATCAATTTCTCGCCCGCCTTGTTCACCACCGTCCACACGCTGCCGTCGCCCTCCTTCAGGGTGCAGGGCGGGGACATCCAGTTGAGGGGCTTGTAGGCCCGGTCGTCCGCGTGGATGGAGACGCTGCCGTCCGCCTTGACCAGGATCAGACGCGGGGCGGAAGGGAGGTGGGCGGTGAGCCGGCCCGCGTAGTCCACGGAGCAACGGGCAATGACGAGACGCATGGTGGGTCACGCTACTCGACTCCTGCCACTCGACGCGATTCGCCCCGGAAGAACCCGTTCGATGGAGGGCGCTGGATGGCCAGTTGTATGTGCGTTCTCCTGGTGCGGCAGCAGTGGCCGATTTACCGTTGAAGCGGGCGGTCGCCGTACGGGCACAGGGCGTCGTCGTCCGCCCGCCCATCCCTGTGACCCCGCTCCCGGGGTCCTCGAGAGGAGAACCCATGTCGCTCGACGTCTCACCGGCCCTCCTTGAACAGGCCGAGCGAGGCGAGGTCGACGAAGCGGAATTCGTCGACTGCGTCCGGAACTCCCTGCCGTACGCGTGGGAGATGGTCAGCTCCCTGGTGGTTCAGCTCAAGGTCGAAGGCGGCGAGTTCGCCGACAACCGGACGCCGCCGCCGGACGAGCAGGCGCGCGGTCAGCTGCTGCGCGCCCTGGCGAGTGACGCGATTCGTGGTGCGCTCCAGCGACACTTCGGGGTACGCCTGGCGTTCCAGAACTGCCACCGGGTGGCCGTCTTCCCGCTCGACCCGGCGGTGGACGACCGCCTGGCCCGCTTCACCTCGATCCGGGGCCAGCTGCTGAACCAGTCCCCGGAGCTGCGGGACTGCTGACCCACCCTTGCTGCCGCTCCACGCGGGGGGAGGTGTGCGACGAGTAGTGGGCGGCAGCTCCGCACGATCCGCAGGGGCACGGAGCACAGGGCACAGGGCACAGGGGCGCAAGGGGGCTCAGCGGGGGAGCCGGGCGAAGGGGCGGGGACCACAGGGGGCGCGGCCGGGGGCGGGAACCCATACCGGCCGGAGGCGGCTCACGCGAGCAGCGGCAGAACCTCCCCGCCGAGCCGACGGAGATTGTCCTCGGTGGCGGCGAGATCTCCCGAGCCCTCGGTCAGCAGGGCGAAGCGGCTGATGCCGGTGCGCTCGGAGGTGGCGGCCAGCCGGTCGGCGCACAGCCGGGGCGGCCCCACCGGATGGAGATCGCAGAGCAGCTCCGTGTAGGCGTACGGATCGCGCATCCGCCGCTCGCGGCCGTCGACCGTCACATGTGCGGTGAGCCCCTTGTGCAGCCAGCCCGGCATGGCCTTCAGCAGGGTCTCGGTCGCGGCGGCCCGGTTGTCCGCGACCTGGACGACACCGGCCGCCACATGGCCCGCTGCCGCGACCTCCTCCGGCGAACTCCCGTGCTCCAGGGCGCATTTGCGCCACGCGGCGACCATCTCCGCCTTCTCCTCGTCCCCGATGTGCATGCCGAGCAGCATCGGCAGCCCGTGCCGGGCCGCGAGCCGCACGCTGTCGGGCGAGGTGCAGGCGACCAGCACCGGCGGGCCGGGGCGGTCGTGCCCGGAGGGGTCGAGCAGTTCGTCCGGGCGCGGGACGACCGGGACCTCGCGGAAGGCGAATCGTTTCCCGTCAGCGCTCACACGGGGTTCGCGCAGCCAGCGCATCAGCAGTTCGAGCGACTCGGGGAACCCCTCCTCATAGGCCGCGAGACCGGAGTTGAAGACCTCCAGGTCCACCCACGGCCCGCCGCGCCCCACCCCGAGGGTGAATCGGCCGCCGGAGGTCAGATGCAGGAGTGCCGCCTGCTCGCCGAGGGTCACCGGGTGCGCGGTCGGCAACACGCTGACAGCCGTGCCCACTTCGATGGAATGCGTGCGCCCCAGCAGCAGTGCTGCCAGGGTGACGGCGGACGGGCAGACTCCGTACGGTACGAAGTGGTGCTCGGCCAGCCAGACGGCGTCCAGCCCGGCCTCTTCGGCGACCTCCGCCGACCGCACGGCCCGGTACAGCGCTTCTCCGTGGCCCTGACCGGGGAATTGGGCGGCTAGGACAAAAGCTCCAACGCGCATCGCTCTGACTCCTCCTAAGCGACCGACGCGGCCTCCCCCCAAAGGCAATAACGCCCGACACGTGCCAAGGGCACGGCGGAGCGTGAAGTTTTCATGATGATCGGAGAGCGGGCGGGGGTGGTGCCGGGGTGCGGGTGCCCGGGCGGGCCGCCGCAGCGCGTAATACTGGTCACGGCCCGTGTTTCCAGACCTCCGAGGTGCTCCGTGTCCCCGCGCCGAAACCGCCCGCGAGGCGGCGCCGACAAGCAAGCCGCCGAACCGCGCGACGAGCGCGAACCGATCGGCAACCGTTACGGGCTGGAGAGTACGGAGAGCTGGCAGGGCGAGGAGTGGAACGTCCGCATGATCGGCGGCGGCTCGGCGGCCAAGCACTATCGCTGCCCGGGCTGCGACCAGGAGATCCCGCCCGGCGTCCCGCACCTCGTCGCCTGGCCGCAGTACGGCGGTGGCGTCGAGGACCGACGCCACTGGCACAAGGCCTGCTGGAACGCGCGAGACCGCCGGAGCGCGAGGCTCCAGCGGTCTCGTAACGCACCGCGTTACTGATGGCTGCCAGGGGGCTTCCGTCCGACGCCGCCCCCCGGGGGCCTTGGCCGACTGCGCGGCCTTCCCTCGCCCCCGGGCCGGGGGCGAAGGCCACCCGGACGCTGCCGCTCGGCCCTCGGGGTTGCACCCCGACCCGGGCCGTGTGAAGCGAGGTTCGGCACGGGCCCTGCCGGGGGTCAGGGGGCGGAGCCCCTGCAAGGCCGGATCGGCGCGAGACGCGTCGGAAAGGCCCAGCGCCCAGCGTTACGCGTCGCGCTTCGTGATCGACGCGTACGCGCCGGCCAGGGCCGCGCCGGCCAGGATCAGCATGATCCACAGCGGGTCCCAACCGGTCATGCCGTCCCCGTCGCCGGAGCCGTCGGATACGGCGATGACGGCGAGCTGGCTGGGGATCGAGTACTCGAAGAGCCACTCACGCACGTCCGAGAGGCTGTCGGACATCATGAACATCGCCACCACCACGGGCAGCAGCACCACGCCCAGCATGGTCGTGATCGCCCCGGCGGAGTGCCGCAGCAGCGTGCCCACGGCGAGGGCCAACAGGCCCAGCGTCGCGGTGTAAAGGCTCACGCCGACCGTTGCCTTGAACCACTCCGCGCCCGTCGCCTCAAGGGCCAGATCGCCCAGCAGCGCCGTGTTGATCACGCCCACCAGCGCGGTGCAGGCCAGGGTGATCACGAACGTCAGGGCGAAGAACACGATCGCCTTGGCCGTCAGCACCCGGACGCGGTTCGGGCAGGCGGTCAGGGTCGTACGGATCATGCCGGTGCCGTACTCCGAGGTGATCGTCAGCACGCCGAGCGTGATCACACAGATCGAGCCCAGCATCACGCCGAAGAAGCCGCCGCCCAGTGCCGAGGCGTTCAGCTCCTTGTCCACGGCACTGGCGATCGTTCCGATCAGGATGCCGATGCCGACCACGAGCACGACCATGACGCCGAGCGTCCACATCGTCGAGGGGACCGACTTGATCTTGGTCCACTCGGAAGCGAGCGCGTCCCCGAGGGTGGCCTTGCGCATCGGGATCGGCGAGACGTAGCCGCCGGCGGGCGCGGTGCCCGGCCAGTAGCCCTGCTCGTGATGAGGCGGCTGCCCCTGCGGCTGCGGCTGGGCGTAGGCCTGGGCCTGCGGGGGTCCCTGCGGCGGGCCCTGCGGGGCGGACTGCGGGGGCGCGGGGTGCTGGGGGGTGGTCATCGGGCGTCCTCGCTGTCGCGCTTGGTGAGGTCGGCGGGGGCGGGTGCGGAAGCCTGCGCGGCGGTCGGCTGCGCCGGGGGAGCGGCCGGAGCCGCGGCGGGCGGCTGAGGCTGCTGGTGCTGCGGCGCGGCAGGGGTGGCGGCGAACTGCTGCTGGTGCTGCTGCGCGTACGGGTTGGGCTGCTCGCCCGGAAGCACGGGGTAGGGGTTGCCCTGGGGCTGCCCCTGCGGCGGGGCCCAGCCCTGCGGGGCGCCCGGGTGCCCGTACCCGGGGGCGGGCTGCTGGAAGCCGGACATCTGGTCGACGGTCGAGCGGTAGTCGACCGCGCCCTGGGTGAGGCGCATGTAGGCCTCTTCCAGGGACGCCTGGTGCGGGGAGAGCTCCCACAGGCGGACGTCCGCGCCGTGCGCGAGGTCGCTGATCCGGGGGAGGGGCAGCCCCGTGACGCGCAGCGCGCCGTTCTGCTCGGGCAGCACCTGGCCGCCCGCCTCGACCAGCGCGGCGGTGAGCTTCTCACGACCCTCCTGCTCGCCGTCGGGCGTGCGGACGCGGGCGAAGTCCGCCGAGTTCGCGGAGATGAAGTCGGTGACGCTCATGTCGGCCATCAGCTGGCCGCGGCCGATGACGATCAGGTGGTCGGCGGTCAGCGCCATCTCGCTCATCAGGTGCGAGGAGACGAAGACCGTGCGGCCCTCCGCGGCGAGCCGCTTCATGAGGTTGCGGACCCACAGGATGCCTTCGGGGTCGAGGCCGTTGACCGGCTCGTCGAAGAGCAGCACCTGCGGGTCGCCGAGCAGCGCGGCGGCGATGCCGAGCCGCTGGCCCATGCCGAGCGAGAAGCCCTTGGAGCGCCTGCGGGCCACGTCCTGGAGACCGACGACGCCGAGCACCTCGTCGACCCGGCTGGCCGGGATGCCGGAGAGCTGGGCGAGGGACAGCAGGTGCTGTCGCGCGCTGCGCCCGCCGTGCACGGCCTTCGCGTCGAGGAGGGCACCGACCTGGCGGGGGGCGTTGGGCAGCTTGTTGAACGGGTGGCCACCGATGGTCACCTGCCCGGCCGTCGGGTTGTCCAGGCCCAGGATCATGCGCATCGTCGTCGACTTGCCGGAGCCGTTGGGCCCCAGGAAGCCGGTGACGGCGCCTGGCCGTACCTGGAACGACAGGTTGTACACGGCCGTCTTGGCGCCGTAGCGCTTCGTCAGGCCGACTGCCTCGATCATTCTCCGCCCCTCGCGAGCTGGTCGGGGCAATAAGCCCCCGTGAGGGTTAGGAGGATAGACGAGGGTTGACGGTTCCCGATTTGTGGAATTTCGAGGGTCGGCGGTGGGTCAGGGAGCGATCACCGAGAGCTCAAGCGTCCCGCCTCTTCAGCAGGACATATGCGCAGATCAGCGCGGCGATCACCCATACCGCCATGATCGCGAACCCGCCCCACGGCCCGTAGGGGGCGTCGTCGTCGAAGGTGACGACCTGCATGACCTTCTGCCCTGCCTGGTCCGGGAGGTACTGGCCGACCTTCTTGGTGGCGGAGACGTTGCCGAGGATGGCCGAGATGAGGAAGAAGAACGGCATCAGGATGCCGAGCGAGAGCATCGGGCTGCGCAGCATCGTCGCGACGCCCATCGAGAAGACCGTGATCAGCGTCATGTAGAGCCCGCCGCCGATCACCGCGCGCAGGACGCCGGGGTCACCGAGGGCCGCTTTGAGGTCGCCGAGCATCGCCTGGCCGACGAAAAAGGCGACGAAACTCGTGATCATGCTGACGACGAACGCGAGCAGCGCGGCAATAGTGATCTTGCTGAAGAGAAAGGTGCCGCGCTGCGGAACGGCCGCCAGCGAGGTGCGGATCATTCCGGTGCTGTATTCGTTCGACACCACCAGCACACCGAAAACGATCATCGCGAGTTGGCCGAGACCCATCCCCGCGAAACTCGTGAAGGTCGGATCGAAGGTCAGTTTCTCCCGTGTGGAGAGTTTGTCGAACTCGTTTTTGGACAATGCGCTGATCAGCGCGCCGAGCGCGACCGTCACCACGACGGCCAGACCGAGCGTCCACACCGTGGAACGCACGGATTTGATCTTTGTCCATTCGGATTGCAGGACCTGCGTCACCACCGCCATCGTCAGGCCCCTTTCTTCCGCCAGTCGGCTCCCCAGCCGGGGCGCCCGCCCGGCGGCGCCGCCGGGGCGCCGGGCGGCACCTCCTCCGGTGGGCGGCCGTCGTGCGCGTGGTACTCCACCGACTCGGCGGTGAGCTGCATGAAGGCCTCTTCCAGGGACGCCCGCTGGGGGCTCAGCTCGTGCAGCGTGATCCGATGCCGCGCGGCCAGCTCGCCGAGGTGCGGCGCGTCCTCGTCGTCCACCTCCAGGGAGCCGTCGGACGCGGGCCGGGCGGTGATCCCGGCCCCGGAGAGCACGTCCCGCAGCCGCTCGTGGTCGGGCGAGCGCATCCGTACGTACGACCGTGAGTTCTCCGCGATGAAGGCGGCCATGGAGGTGTCGGCGAG
Source organism: Streptomyces netropsis (assembly GCF_014203545.1). Taxonomy (GTDB): domain Bacteria; phylum Actinomycetota; class Actinomycetes; order Streptomycetales; family Streptomycetaceae; genus Streptomyces; species Streptomyces netropsis. The sequence continues at coordinate 186,903 of NZ_JACHJG010000003.1, read as the reverse complement.
CAGCCGGCCCTGGCCGATGACCACGAGGTGCTCGGCGGTCAGCGCCATCTCGCTCATCAGGTGCGAGGAGACGAAGACCGTACGGCCCTGGGCCGCCAGGTTCTTCATGAGATTGCGGATCCAGTGGATGCCCTCGGGGTCGAGCCCGTTGACCGGCTCGTCGAACATCAGGATCTCGGGGTCGCCGAGCAGCGCGGCGGCGATGCCGAGCCGCTGGCCCATGCCGAGCGAGAAGCCCTTGGTGCGCTTCTTGGCCACCGAGGTCAGGCCGACCGTGTCCAGCACCTCCCGCACCCGGGTACGGGGGATGCCGTTGCTCTGTGCCAGGCACAGCAGGTGGTTGTGGGCGCTGCGGCCGCCGTGCCAGGCCTTGGCCTCCAGCAGGGCGCCGACGACCTTCAGCGGGTCCCTCAGCGAGCGGTAGTGCCTGCCGTCGATCCGCACCGAGCCGCTGGTGGGGTTGTCCAGGTCGAGCATCATGCGCATGGTCGTGGACTTGCCCGCGCCATTGGGGCCCAGGAAGCCGGTGACGATCCCGGGGCGCACGGTGAAGGTGAGGTGATCCACGGCGAGCTTTTCGCCGTAGCGCTTGGTCAGCCCCTCAAGCTCGATCATCCACTCACGCTAAGGGCGCCCGGGACCCCTCGCCACCGGTGGCGGCCGGTCCGGAACGCGGCCGGCCCCGGCCGGATCGCGATCATGTCCCGGCCGTGCGCCGACGGAAAGCCGACCGGAAACCGACCGCGAAGCTGGCCGAAACTATGGCCGGAAACAGCCCAGCGCCCCGTGCGCCACAGGGGTTTGCGCACGACGCGCTGGGTACGTACAGCCCGCTAGGGGGCGTCACTCAAGGGTCAGCGGCTCTGCTGGGCCGGGACGCCACGGGAGATCGGCTCGTCGTCGCCGGGGACGCCGGCCGCGGCCACCGCCGCGCCGGTCAGCGTGGCCAGCATCTCGCGGACGTTGGTCAGCTGGGCGTTGATGCTGTCGCGGCGGTTGGTGAGCGCCGCCAGCTCGCGCTCGGATTCGCTGCGGATCCGGTCGGCCTTCGCGTTGGCGTCGGCGACGATGTCCTCGGCCTGGCGCTGCGCGGTCTCCACCGTCTGGCGGGCCCGGCGCTCGGCGTCCGTACGCAGCTTCTCCGCCTCCAGGCGCAGCTGCTCGGCCCGGTGCTCGATCTCCGCGAGCCGCTTCTCGGCCTTGGCCTGGCGGGACGCCAGATCACGCTCGGACTGCTCGCGGCGCTTGGCCAGGTTGGTCTCGAAGTCCGCCGCGGCCTGGGCGGCCTTGGCGCGGGTCTCCTCGAAGAGGGAGTCCGCCTCCTCACGCTTGGACTGCGCGTCCTTCTGCGCCTCGGCCCGCAGGGAAGCGGCGTCGCCCTTCGCCTTCTCGACGATCCGGGCGCCCTCGTCCTCCGCCTTCGCCTTGCGCTCGGCGGCGAACGACTCGGCGTCGTTGCGCACCTGCTGCGCCGCCGACTCGGCCAGCTCACGGTGCTGCTCGGCGGCCCGACGGGCCTCCTCGCGCAGGTCCTTGGCCTCTTCCTCGGCCAGCCGCAGGATCTTCTCGACCCGCGCCCCGAGACCCGCGTAGGACGGCTCCGCGTCATTGACCTGGGCCTGAGCGTTCTGCGTTTCGAGGTGCAGCTCCTCGATCCGCTTTTCCAGAGACGTGATGCGAGCCAGTGCGCTGTCACGGTCGGCAACGAGCTTCGAAATGCGGTCGTCCACCTGGCCGCGGTCGTAGCCACGCCGCACGAGCTCGAAGCCGAAGGGGGAGGAAGTGTCACTCATGGGGTTCCTGTCGAAAGAGACCGGTGAGGTGATAGAGGGAATCCTAGGGGTGCGAGCGGCGTGTCAACGAGGGGATGGGAGGGACAACTGGAGAATGTCCCCCCGTTTGAGTGGCTACTTCTCGGACTGCTTGCCACTCGATCGAGTTGCCCCCGCGCCCGCAGCCGCCTTCACCCCACCGTCTTTGGTGCCGCCTGCCCCCGGGGCCTCAAATGATTCCAACGCTTCCAACACGTCCTGGACACGGGAAATCTCGGCATTGATGTCCTCCCGACGGCGCACCAACACCTCCAACTCCCGCTTTCCCTCCTCCACGAGCCGCTTGGCCTCCTCCGCACCCTCGGTGCGCAGGCGCTCGGACTCGCGTACAGCGGCCGCCTTCTTCTGCTCGGCCTCCTTCAGCAGCCCCTCGGCCTTCCGCACGGCGGCGATCCGGACCTTGTTGGCCTCGGCCCCGGCGTCGGAGACCAGCTTCTTCGCCTTCTCCTCCGCCGCCGTCAGCTGCTCGGTGGCCGCCGCGACGAGCTTGTCGCAGCGCTCACCCGCCGACTGCATCGCCTCGGCCGCCTCCCGGCGGGCCCGGTCGTGCAGCTCCTCGACCTCTCCCTCGAGCCGCGAGCGCAGCTCCTCGGCCCGCTCCCTTATGGCCGTCGCGTCCCCGCGCGCCTCCGCGAGCATGGTGTTCGCGTCGGTACGGGCCTGCTCCACCAGCGTGTTGCCCTCGCCGGCGGCCTCCTTGACGATCCGCTCGGCCTCCCGGCGGGCGGCGCCCACCATGGTGTCGGCCTGCTCCTCCGCGGCCGCGGCGGCCCGCAGGGCCTCCTCCTGGGCCTTGGCGATCAGCGCGTCCGCCTGCTCGGCGGCCTCCGTGCGCTTCTGCGCGGCCGCGTCCCGCGCCTGGTCGATGGTCCGCTCGCCCTCGGCCCGCGCCTCGGACCGCAGCCGCTCCGCCTCCAGTACGGCATCGGCCTTGATCTTCGCGGAGTCGGCACGCGTGCTGTTCGCGTTCTCCTGCGCGGAGTTGAGCGCGGCCTCGGCCTCCAGCCGCATCCGCTCGGCCTCCGCCGTCGCCTCCGCGACAAGGGCGTCCGCCTGCTCGGCGGCCTCCGTGCGGCGGGCGTTCGCGGCCTCACGGGCCTCGTCCAGGACCTTGGCGGCCTCGGTACGCAGCCGCTCCGCCTCGGCGGTGGCCTCGGCCATGAGCGCGTCGGCCTGCTCGCCGGCCTCCGTGCGCTGGGCATCGGCGGCCTTGCGGGCCGTCTCCGCCGTCCGGGCCGCCTCGGCCCGGGCCGTCTCGAGGCTCTCCTCGGCCTCGTCACGCATCCGCTCGGCCTGAGCCGTCGCCTCGGCGATCAGCTCGTCGGCCTGCTTGGCGGCCTCCGTGCGCCGCGCCCCCGCGGCCTCGCGGGCCTCGTCGACGATACGATCCGCGTCGTCCTGCGCCGAAGAGGTCAGCTCGGTCGCCGCGTTGACGATCCGCTCGGCCTCGGCGTGGCCCTCCGCCCGCATCTTGTTCGCGTCCTCGCGGGCCTCGGCGCGCGCACGCGCCGCGTCCTGCTCGGCCGACGCGAGCGCGTCGGAGGCGTCGATGCGCATCTGCTGCGCCTTGGCCGACGCGTCCGAGACCATCCGCTCGGCCTCGGACGTCGCCTTGGCGATCAGCTCGTCGGCCTGCTCGGCGGCCTCCGTGCGATGCGCGTTCGCGGCCTCCCGGGCCTCGTCCACGGTCCGCTCGGCCTCGGCGACCAGCCGCTCGGCCTCGCCCGTGGCCTCCGCCTTGTGCGTCTCGGCGAACTCCTGGGCCTCGTCCAGGGCCTGGGCGGCCTCGGCCTGCAGCCGCTCCGCCTCCGCGGTCGCCTCTGCCAGGAGGGCCTCGGCCCGCTCGGCGGCCTCGGCACGGTGCGCCTCGGCCCGCTCGCGGGCCGTGTCCACCGTCGCGGTGGCCTCGGCCACGAGCCGCTCGGCCTCCGTGGTCGCCTCGGCCAGGAGGGCGTCCGCCTGCTCGGCGGCCTCGGTGCGCCGGGCGTTCGCGGCCTCGCGGGCGTCGTCGAGCACCTGGGCGGCCTCGGCACGCACCCGGTCCGCCTCGATCGTCGCCTCGACCACGAGGGTGTCGGCCTGCTCGGCGGCCTCCGCGCGCTTGCCGTCGGCGGCCTTACGGGCCTCGTCCGCCGTCCGGGCCGCCTCGGCCCGGGCCAGCTCGACCGTCTCCTCGGCTTCCGTGACCAGCTTCTCCGCCTCGGCCATGGCCTCGGCGAGCAACTGGTCAGCCTGCTCGGCGGCCTCGGTGCGCCGGGCGCCCGCGGCCTCCCGCGCCTCGTCCAGCGTGCGGGCGGCCTCCGCCTCCAGCCGCTGCCCCTCGGCGACGGCCTCCTCGACCGTCCGCTCCGCCAGTGCCTTCGCGGCGTCCTTCGCCGCCTGGGCCTCGGCCCGCATCCGGGCCGCGTCCTCACCGCCGCGCTCGCGCTCGGCGTAGGCGTCGGCGCGGACCCGGTCCGCCTCCTCCTGCGCCTCGGTACGGGTCCGCTCGGCGTTGTGCTCGGCCGCCGAGCGCAGCCCGGCGATCTCCTCCTCGGCCTGCTCGTGCAGCCCCGCGACCGCGTCCCGGACCTGCTGAGCCGTCAGCTCGGCGGCGGCCACCAGCTCGGTGGCGCGCTGCTCGGCCTCCTCGACCAGCCGCCGCGCCTCCTCCTGCGCCTCCGTGACCCGCTTACGGGCCGACGCCAGCAGCTCCTCGCTCTGCTCGTGGGCCGCGGCCCGCTCGGCCTGCGCCTCCGTGCGGGCGTCGCCGAGCAGTTCCTCGGCCTCGCGACGCCGGCGGGCGGCCTCCTCCTGCGCCGCCGTCAGCGCCTCGGCGGCCTCGGCGGCCGTCCGCTCGGCCGCGGCGTTCGCCTCGGCCCGCACCCGGTCGGCCTTCTCCCGCGCCTCGTCGCGCAGCCGCTCCGCCTCCGCGGCGGCCTCGGTCCGCAGCCGCAACGCCACGGCCTCGCCCTCGGCACGCGCACCGGCCGCCTCCGCGGCGGCCTCGGTCCGCAGCCGCTCGGCCTCCGTCTCGGCCTGCGCCTGGAGCGTACGGACCCGCTCCGCGGACTCCGTCCGCAGCCGCTCGGTCTCCTCGGCGGTCTCCCGGCGCAGCCGCTCGGCCTCCGTACGGGCCTCGCGCAGCGCCGTCTCCGCGGACTCCACCCGCTGCTCGGCCTCGGTGTGCAGCCGCGTCAGCTCTGCGTCCGCCTCCTCGCGCCGCGCCTTCGCGGCCCGCTCGGCCTCCTCGCGCAGCTGCCGGGCGGCCTCCGCCGCCTCGGTACGGGTGCGCGTCGCGTGGTCCTCGGCCTCCTCGGCCATCTCCTCGGCCTCGGCGCGGGACCGTTCCAGCACCTCCTCGGCCTGCTTGCGCAACACCGCCGCGCGCTCGGCCGCCTCGGTGCGCACCCGCTCGCTCTCGGCGCTCGCGCCGCCCCGGGTCTCCTCCGCGTCGGCCTTGGCCTTGGCGAGCAGCTCCTCGGCGGTGCTGGCCGCCTCCTCGATCTGCTGGAGGGCCTCCCGGCGCGCCTCGCCCCGGATCCGCTCGCCCTCGGCGACCGCGTCGGCCCGCAGCTGCTCGGCCTCGCCGCGCAGCCGCCGTGCCTCCTCCTGGAGCTCGACGGTCTTGGCGCGGTACTCCTTGGTGTCGTCCTTCGCCTCGCCCTTGAGCTGCTCGGCGGTGTCCGCCGCCTGCTCACGCAGCCGCTCGGCCTCGGCTTCCGCCTCCCGGCGAATCCGCTCGGCCTCCTCGGCGGCCGCCTTCGTGGCGGCGCGGGCGTCCTCGGACGCCTTGGTCAGGACCTCCTCCGCCGTCCGCGCGGCCTTCGCGAGCTGCGCCGCGGAATCCTCGGCGGCGGCGCTGCGGGCATTGTCGGACGCCTCGGCCAGCAGCCGGTCGGCCTCCGCCCGGGCGTCGGCACGCAGCTGCTCCGCCTCGGCCTTGAGGGCCTCGGACTCCTTCGTCGCCTCGCCGACCAGCCGGGCGATCTCGGCCTTGGCGGTACGGGTGCGCTGCTCGTTCTCCGACTCCGCCGACGTCAGCCGGCGGGCGGCGGACTCCTTCGCCTCGGTGACCAGCTTCTCGGCCTCGGCGCGCGCCTCACGCAGCGCCGTGTCGGCCTCCTGCATCCGCGCCTCGGCGCCGCGCGTCAGCTCGGCCGCCGTCGTACGGGCCTGGTCGGACTCCGCGCTGGTGGCCGTGCGCAGCTGCTCGGCGTGGTCGGTGGCCTCCTGGGCCTGCGTGGACGCGGCGGTCAGCAGCCGCTCCGCGTCGGTGCGCGCCCGGCGCAGTATCGCTTCCGCTTCGGCGCGCGCCTCCTCGGCGGCCGCCCCGAGCCGGGCCCGGGCCTGCTCGGTCAGCCGCTGGGCCTCCGTGCGGGCGGCGGCCAGCGCGGCCTCCGACTCCGCCCGGGACTCCTCCAGCAGCCGCCGCGCCTGCGACTCCGTGCGCGCCCGCAGCTGCTCGGCCCAGGCGACGTTCTCGTTGACGTGCGACTCGACGGTCTGGCGGCGCTCGTTGAGCTCCTCGTCCAGCCGCTGTCGGCGCGCGACGGCCTCGGCGTGCAGCTCGGCTTCCATCCGGGCCTGGCGCTCGGCCTGCTCCTGGAGGAGGCGCTGCGTCTGGGCCCGGGCCTCGCGCAGCTCGCGCTCGGCGTCCGTGCGCAGCTGTTCCGCCTGAATCTGGGCATTACGGAGCAACTGCTCCGCCTGGTACCCGATATCGGCGGTGTCGTATGCCGGACGGTGGGCGAGAGTGCGGCGCGCCTCGTGGAGCTTGGCGCGCAGCACCTCGACCTGATAGCCGAGGTCGTCGGCGTGCTGGACCGCCTTCTCCCGCTCCTTCTTCAGCCGCTCCATCTCGGCTTCGAATTGCGAGAGGTGGTCGTCAGCCTCGTAGCGGTCGTTGCCCCGCACTGCGCGGTCCCATCCGTCCCCTGGTCGCGTTGGCGGCCGGCCCCGTCCTGCGTACTGGTGGAACCCCGGAGCCCGCCCTTCCGAAGAAATGGTGTCAGATCATCGGTACAGCCTGGGCCGGGCCCCACCCGTACCCCGGCTGAGCCTGCACTCTACCGGCCGGGGGAGGCGGTGGTCAGTGCTCCGCCCCGGGGGCGGTCGCCGAGGTGACCAGTTCGGTGAGAACACCGTGGCAGTCCTTGGGGTGCAGGAAGGTGATCCGCGAGCCCATCGAACCGATCCGCGGCTCCTCGTAGAGGACCCGCACGCCCTTGTCCCGAATGGCCTCCGCGTCGCCGTCGACGTCGGCGGTGCCGAAGGCGATGTGATGGACCCCTTCGCCGTTCTTGGCAAGCCACTTGCCGACCGCGGAGTCCTCCCGGGTGGGCTCCAGGAGCTGGAGGTACGACGCCCCGCCGTCGGACGTCTCATTGATCTTGAGCATGGCCTCGCGCACGCCCTGCTCCTCGTTGACCTCGCTGTGGAACACCTCGAAGCCATACGTGGCACGGTAGAACTCGACAGTCTTGTCGAGGTCGAAACAGGCGATCCCGATGTGGTCGATTCGCGTCAGCATGGCTCCAGTGCACCGCCGTACGCGTGGTTACGCAACGTGCGCGCGATCACACCCGCTGCCCGGTGACCGGGCGGGTACCGCTCAGTACATTGACGGAAACCCTCGTTAACCTCCTCCGCTCGAAGGGGCCGCGCATCATGACCGGTACGAACGGTTCCACCGGCAAGACCTCCGTGATCGTCGCGGGCGCCCGTACTCCCATGGGGCGCCTCCTCGGATCGCTGCGCACCTTCTCCGGTGCCGACCTGGGCGGGGTGGCCATCAAGGCGGCCCTGGACCGGGCGGGCATCGGCGGCGACCAGGTCCAGTACGTGATCATGGGCCAGGTGCTCCAGGCCGGCGCCGGGCAGATCCCGGCCCGCCAGGCGGCCGTCAAGGGTGGCATCCCGATGAGCGTGCCCGCCCTCACCATCAACAAGGTCTGCCTCTCGGGCCTCGACGCCATCGCGCTGGCCGACCAGCTCATCCGCGCCGGCGAGTTCGACATCGTGGTGGCCGGCGGCCAGGAGTCGATGACCAACGCCCCGCACCTGCTGCCCAAGTCCCGTGAGGGCTACAAGTACGGCGCGATCGAGATGCTCGACGCGATGGCGCACGACGGGTTGACGGACGCGTTCGAGAACATCGCCATGGGCGAGTCGACCGAGAAGCACAACACCCGTCTCGGCATCGCCCGCCCGGCGCAGGACGAGATCGCGGCCCGCTCCCACCAGCGCGCCGCCGCCGCCCAGAAGAACGGCCTCTTCGAGGCGGAGATCACCCCCGTGGAGATTCCGCAGCGCAAGGGCGAGCCCGTCATCTTCAGCAAGGACGAGGGCATCCGCCCGGAGACCACGGCCGAGTCGCTGGCCAAGCTGCGGCCCGCTTTCGCCAAGGACGGCACGATCACGGCCGGTACGTCCTCGCAGATCTCCGACGGCGCCGCCGCGGTGGTCGTGATGAGCAAGGCCAAGGCCGAGGAGCTGGGCCTCGAGTGGATCGCCGAGATCGGTGCCCACGGCAATGTGGCCGGCCCGGACAATTCCCTCCAGTCCCAGCCGTCCAACGCGATCAATCACGCGCTCGGCAAGGAGGGCCTCGCGGTCGAGGACCTCGATCTCATCGAGATCAACGAGGCGTTCGCCGCGGTGGCCGTGCAGTCAATGAAGGACCTCGGGGTGTCCCCGGAAAAGGTGAACGTCAACGGCGGGGCCATCGCGCTCGGGCACCCCATCGGTATGTCGGGCGCCCGCATCGTCCTGCACCTCGCGCTGGAGCTGAAGCGGCGCGGCGGCGGCGTGGGCGCGGCGGCGCTGTGCGGTGGCGGCGGCCAGGGCGACGCGCTGATCATCCGGGTGCCGGGGAACTGACCCCCACCGGGTACTGACGCGCGGATTCGGGCTTTCTCAGATCGGAACGGAGCAGTCATGGCGGACGTCCCCACGCTGGTCGAGCAGGCACGGGAAGGCCGGCCGCGGGCCGTGGCCCGGCTGATCTCCCTGGTCGAGGGGGCCTCCCCGCAGCTGCGCGAGGTGATGGCGGCGCTCGCCCCGCTGACCGGCGGGGCGTACGTCGTCGGCCTCACCGGCTCGCCCGGCGTCGGCAAGTCCACCTCCACCTCGGGTCTGGTGTCCGCCTACCGCAGGGCGGGCAAGCGGGTCGGCGTCCTCGCCGTCGACCCGTCCTCCCCGTTCTCGGGCGGCGCCCTGCTCGGTGACCGCGTGCGGATGTCCGACCACGCCTCCGACCCCGGTGTCTACATCCGTTCGATGGCCACCCGCGGCCACCTCGGCGGCCTGGCCTGGGCCGCACCCCAGGCCATCCGGGTGCTGGACGCGGCGGGCTGCGACGTGATCCTCGTCGAGACGGTGGGCGTGGGGCAGTCCGAGGTGGAGATCGCCTCCCAGGCCGATACGAGCGTGGTGCTGCTGGCCCCCGGCATGGGCGACGGCATCCAGGCGGCGAAGGCGGGCATTCTGGAGATCGGCGACGTCTACGTCGTCAACAAGGCAGACCGTGACGGAGCCGACGCCACGGCCCGCGAGCTGAACCACATGCTGGGCCTCGGCGAGTCCCGTGGCCCGGGCGACTGGCGGCCTCCGATCGTCAAGACCGTGGCCGCGCGCGGTGAGGGCCTCGACGAGGTCGTCGAGGCGCTGGAGAAGCACCGGGCGTGGATGGAGGAGCGCGGCGTCCTGTCGGAGCGGCGCGTGGCGCGGGCGGCCCGCGAAGTGGAGACCATCGCGGTGACCGCCCTGCGCGAGCGCATCGGCGACCTGCACGGTGACCGCCGCCTGGACGCGCTGGCGGAGCGGATCGTCGCCGGCGACCTGGACCCGTACGCGGCGGCGGACGAGCTGGTGGCGGGCATCACGGAGTCGGCTCCGCCGGGGGAGTAGGGCGGGTGCGCCCCGCCGGTACGGGCGGGTGGCGACGATCAGCGCGACGCCGTAGACGGCGAAGGCGCCGAGGCCGATCCGGCTCACGAGCAGGGCTTCGCCGAGGAGCGGAAGTCACCGGCTCGTATGGTGACCGTGCCGACGGAGGTGAGGATGTGTAGCCGACGCCGAGGACGCCGTACGGAGCAGCGTGGCCGCCTCGATGAGCGCCGGGGTGAGCGGCAGCCAGCGCGGGCATCCGCCTTCCGGCGAGAAACAGGGCCCAGCGAGGGGAGAGAGACCTGCCCCCAAGACAGGATCAGCCCGAACAGCAGGCCCCCCGAGCGCGGCGAGCAGGATAGCGCCGAGCGCGTTCTTGGCGGCATAGGCCGCGCTGTCCCCGTCCTGATTGGCCATCAGGGTGATGATGTCCATGAGTAGCCCGGACGCGCAGACGGCGGACGGTTCACAGGCCGCCCGCAGCAGTACCCGCGTCATCGTGAGGGTCGCGGTGGCAGCTAGTGAGGCGCCAACACGGCGAGGGCCACGCTCAGTTCGGGCGGGGCGTCCTCGTGAAAGCGGCGTGTAGCGCGCAGCCCAGCCCGAACTTGCCGTAAGCCATAGCCCAGCCGAGCGCTGCGTGCCCTATTCAGCGTGGACATTCCCGCCAGGGCACTCTTGTCATTCCCGCGACTTCGGTCATGCCCCGAACGTCATCGGTCAAGCCCCCGCCGAGTTGATTCGACGGGGGCCCGTTTGTTCTTCGGTGCTACGTAAAGGCAGTCCCGAGCGCTCCGCGTTAAGCGAATCTCGGAGACTGTTTCTACGGAGTTCCGATCATATGGCCGAACCAGGAGGGATCTCCGAATTCGCCCTCGTCTTCATGCCATTGAGGCTTTCCTGAGACCACGAAGCTTGACAGGTCCTGTCCTAGGATAAACAGAGACCCGAGATCTACTCGGACGCCGTACTCACTCGCCACGAGCCTGTGTTCTTTTTCGGTCCCCTCGCGGATGACCAGCCCCTCGTAGTACGGGCGAAGGAGCATGAGGCTAACCCCCCCAAAGTGCACGTCGATTCGAGTCGACGGTGGGTTGTCCAGAGTGCTTCTCAGGAGCAGGCGACGGTGACTCACCGTATACTGCCAGACTTTAAAGTACCGATCGGAACGATACAGCTCACTCATTCCTTTGTTCCTTTCCTTAGTTCCTGCCAGTCGGGTTCGTCGAATCGGACCTTTGTGCCGTTCCCGTCATAGAAATCGACATGTTTCCAGTCAAGGTTTCCCAGGTAGGCGTGCTTGCCGACCTGGTGCATTTCCCATTGGGTTGCCGCCCACCCCGGCTGTCCGCCAGCTTTGTAGGCGTTCAAGAATTGCTCCTCGGGCGTTTTCCCCTTAAAGCCGCGAAGGGATATGGCGATTTTGCCATTGTTGCGAAGGACGCCTTCCACCTCGGCCATCCACTCCGCATACGGTATACCGTTGACCTGGCCGATCACTTTTCTGTATTTTGGGTCGTTGAACGTGTAGCCCTCCAGTTCTTTTGCAAGTTTCTCTGAGTGCTCGCCAATTCCGAGCACCATCCTCTTGCAGTCGGAATTGTGCACCAGTATTGGTGTGGTACCGGCGATCACATAGTACGTGTGAAGGTCTTCGACGGTGAGGTTATACGTGCGTGCGTGCTGGTCGTAGGAGCGGTTGGCTTCCACGCGCACAGCGGTCTTGTCGTTGCTCAAGAGGCTTGTGCCTGGCTTGAGTTCGCTGGCCTTGAGCCAGCGGTTTTCTGATGGGCTCCAGAATGGATGCTCGTAGGTGGCTGTGAGCTTCTTCGGGCCGTTGCGGGTGGCGATCGTCAGTTCATTGAAGTGTTTGTCGTCTTCGGTGACGATCAGGCGGGTGACCTTGCGGGGAGCTGTTTTGCCTCTGACTGGGTCGGTGGCGAGGACCTCGTCTCCCTTCTTGACGTCCTCGATGTTCTGTGTAGAACCGTTACCCTTGAGTACTTTGGTCCCGGCCAGGAAGCATTGCTGGCAGCCGCTTCCCCAATTCAGGCGCCGCAGTTCGTCGTAAGCCGTGCTCAGCGCTCGAAGTTTCTGGTTGAACGCAAGGTCCTGTACGAGTTGAACGCAAGGCCCAGGCTCAAAATGTTTTGCGCACCCTTGAATCTGGCCAATGAGGAGAAGATTCTTCTCGGCGTTCCAAAGTCCCTTGGCGGCAGCTTCGATAGCCGGGCCCTTGGAAAAGATGTCGCAAAGGACTTCACGGTGCTGACACCAGCGGGCGGGATTCTCGTAGGCTTCGCACCCCAGGATTTGGCACCGGTATCGTGCCCGGGCTATCCCGCCCGGAGTATTCTGAGCTCTGCGCTTGGCTTCCAGCGCGGCCTTCCGCTTGGCTTCCGTCTCCTCCTTGAGCTTCTTTACGGCTATGGCGAAGGTTTCGTTGGCTGCCTTGGTGGCAGCGTTGGCGTCTTTTCCGGCTGCAGTGGCGGAGGCGCGGGCTTCATTAGCCGAGGCCCAGGCGCTGGATGCGGAGACGTGTGCCAGCTCCGCTGAAACTGATGCGTCGGCTGCTGACATGGCCGCGTCTTCTGCGGCCTGGTGGGCGTCGGCTTCGGCTGCGCGGGCAGTCCTAGCTGATTCGGCGGCACGGGCTGCGGAGGCCTCGGCCTCCTTGGCGGACTGGGCCGCCTGCGCGGCGGAGTTCTTGGCGTCGTTGGCCGACGCCTGCGCCTGCCTGGCATATTCCTTGGCTTCGGCGGCGGCCTTGCGGGCGATGGCGGCGACCTTGCCGGCTTCGGCAGCGTTCATCTGGGCGGTAGCCGCGGTTCGCGCCGCTTCCGCGATCAGCTGCTGAACTCGCGCCTTGTGGGTGTTGGCGAGAAGGTCCTTGCGCTGAGCCTTGTACTGCCCAGACTGGATGAAGACGTGCAGCAGCTGCGGCGGCCCCTCCAGAGCGATACGGGCCTCGGCCTTGAGTTCTGGTCCACCACTGTCGAACAGCTGGGCCGCACGGACCTTCTCGTCCTGGGTTCGGGCTGCGTACTGCCCGGTGGTGATGAACTCGCGGATCTTGTCCATGGATCCGGAGTCCAGCGCGGCTCTGCCGGCTTCCTGGACTCCACGCTCGCCGGTAGACATGATCTGCGCGATGTGGACGCGAAAGTCCTTGGCGCCAGCCTCATACTGGCCGGAGTTGAGGAACGCGGTGATCTGCGCGGTGTCACCCTTGAGAGCCTCTTCCGCGGCGTCCCGGACGGGCTCCAGGGAGCTTTCCTCGGCGAGCCGCTCGACCAGGGTGCGGTCGTCCTGCTGAGCGGCTTCCTTCCACGCGGTGCGGATGTAGTGGGTGAGGTCTGCGTCTGAACCGCCGAGAGCGGCTTCAGCGGCGGCGCGGCTCCATGGCCCCCGGACTTTCATCGCCAGCAAGGCGAGCTTGCGACCCTTATCCGTGACGGACTTGGCATCGGCTCCCGGCGTAGCTGCCTCGGAGGCCAGACGCTGGGCCTCGGCGTCCAGCTCCTTGGTCTTCTGGGTCGCCCGGGTTCGTTCCGCCTGGCTTTTGTCGTTTACTGCCTTGAGGTCCTTGGCTTCCTCGATGCCCTCGTTGGTGCGGGTGAGGAGTTCAGCGGTCTCGACTTGGCGTGCCAGGTCGTAGGTGGCCTTTGCCTTGGCGACTGCTCCGCTGGCGAAGTTGGCAGCCTCCTTGGCTGCCTTGGCGTGGGCAGTGGACTTGTCGGCGGCCTTAGCGGCTTCACCGGCGTGCTCGGCCGACTCGTCAGCGGCCTTGGCTGCGGCCTCAGCATGCTCTGCGGCTGACCTGGCTGCATCGCGCGCCTCACCGGCAGCCGTGGCGGCCTTGCGCGCCAGGTATTCCGCGGCGTTGGCTGCCCTGGTGGCTTCGTTGGCCTGACGGCGAGCGGCTGCGGCGGCTTCCCTGGCCTCGACGGAGAACCCGTCGGCCTGGTCGGCGTAACCGCTGGCCTCCTCAGCAGCGTCGGCGGCTTCTCCGGCGTTGGCGCCGGCGCTGGAGGCAGCCTGCGCGGCGTCCCCGGCGGCAGAGGCAGCAATGCTGGCCTGGTCGGCGGCGTCCGCTGCCAACCTGGCGCCCTTGGCAGCTGTTCGCGCGTCCTCAGCCGCCTTGCGCGCAGCGGAGGCATTGCCGGCATCGGTGGCTGCATCAGCCGCCGAGCTACGGGCCCGGGAAGCGGCCTGGGCGGCTCCGGCCGCTGCTGATGCGGCCTGGGCCGCGGCGTTCGCCGCGATGCGGGCCGAGTTGTTGGCCGCACGCGCCGCATCGATCGCCTGCTGTGCGGCAGCAGCGGCCTGACTGGCTGCCGATGCTGCACGCCCTGCTGCCCCAGCGGCTTCCTGTGCGTCATCCCTGGCCGCCGAGGCTTCGGCGGCGGCCTTCTTGGCTGCCGCCTTCGCCAGCTTTGAGGCCGTGACTGCACGGGCCGAGGCGTCCTTGGCGGCCTCGGTCTGCGCGGCGGCCTGACGGCCTGCCTCACGGGCCAGCTCCGCCAGTTGGGCAATGGTGGTCTGTTCCTGGTCACGGGCGCGCGCCACGTACTGGCCGACCTCTAGGAACTCACGCACATCGTCCGGCGATCCCTCGAGCGCGATCCTGCCGGCGGTCTGGATCTCAGTCCCGCCAACGCTCAGGATCTGCGCGACCTGAACCCGCTCGTCTTGATCACGCTGGGCGTATCGACCCTTCTCCAGGAACGCCCTGACATCTTCGGCCGTACCGTTGAGAGCGGCGCGTCCGGCCTTCTGGACGCCGTTTCCACCCGTGTTGATGATCTGCGCTACGCGGACTCGATCGTCCTGTTCGAGCGGGGCCTTCCAACCGTCTTTCAGGAAGGCCTTCAGCTCAGCAGGACTGCCTTCCAGTGCCTTGCGAGCGGCTTCTTGCAGGGCCCGGCCGCCCACGCTGGACATTTGGGCAGCGGCCACCTGGTTGTCCTGGACCGTCTTCTTGTCCACCTGGTCCAGGAAATGGGCGACATCCTCGTCGCTTCCTGTCAGGGCGACTTCCGCGGCAGCCTTGACCCCTGGCCCACCGGCCTTCCACAGCTCAACGACCTGACCCCTGAGTGGGGGCAGAATTGGGAGGCCACTCTGGTCGCTGCCTGTAGCGCCGTCGGCTATGGCGGGTGTAGGCCCGAGCAGCCCGACCATGAATGCCAAGGGCAACAGGCTCAGGCAAAGCACGCGTATAGCGTGAGCTGCCCTCCCCGTGGCGACCCTCCAACGCACTCTTCGTCTCAAGGAAACACTCATCTCACTTACTGGCAACCGGAGTTGTCAGATGCCGAATGTCGGCTCGGTGAGCATAACCATGATGACCTCAAGAGGATGTCATGCCGATGGATAATCGAGGGCCGAACTCGACTAGGACGACCACTCGTTGGTGCCAAGTGTGGCGCCATTCGGGAACCTGACGGCGCGGCAGGCACTTCTCACGCCCCGCGCACTGCCGGTAGTTGTGGTGGCGTGCCGGCAAGAAGCAAAACCGGAGGCGATCGCTCTTGGCTTGCATGCCCTCGGCTTCCAGAGCATAGCCATGTCCCGGGCGACGATGAGCCAAGCGGTCAACTAGAACCGTTAGTTCCAATCGGATTGAGCCACTGGGCTGGGCTGATTCCGCGCCAACCTCTGCCGCACCGGTGACCAAGGGTCATGGAGGTCAACCCCCGCAAGTGCCATGTGCTCATCGACCCGCTACCGGCGGTAGCCCTTTGTCGGGGCAGGGTTGAAGGGCGTCACGGGAGGTCAAGTAATCACATGATCGCGGAGCGTGGTAACTTGTCCTCTCGGCCCACCTTTATCTGGCCATTACGCGTGCTTTCGCAGCGTCAGGAACCTTCGAGGGGAACCCCGGTGATACTTCGCATGTGCAGAACGCTGGCTACTGGTGCGGTGGCAGCCACATCACTTCTTTCCGGCGTGCTCGTCCCTGGCACTGCCACCGCTGCCCCCGGACCTGATGGTGATGCCCCTCTGTCTTCTGCGGTTGAGACCTTCAACTACCCCAACGCAGCGAAGATTCTCAAAGAGAAGGGGATCGCGCTACGCAAGGGGGACGGGCACATCCTCCTGGCCGATTGCAGTGTTTCCAGGGATATCACGGTCCACAGTCGACACGGTGACGGCGATGGAACGTTCTGTTTCAAGGTCACGGGGTCCGGCAAGTCCGGGTACCTCTCGTTGGAGATACCCGAGACGTTCATGGTGATGGTCGGCAACTATGCCGTTCGGGCCAGTGTCACCGCCGAAGGTAATACCTCGACCGTCGACGTTCCCCGGAACGGGCAGCGCAGTGTCGGGGAGGGCGCCCAAGGCGCGTCGACCGTTCTCGTCGAGCTCCGCGTCACCGGCTGAGCACCTTCACCTTCACCTCACGCGTCACAGCTCCGGATCAGCCCCGCCTCACCCGGTCACACCCAGAAGGAAACAACATGCCTGCCATACGTCCACGCGCAGCGTGGGTGACAGGAATTCTCGCGTCTGCCGTCACAGCCAGCCTGCTGGCTGGCGTTCCGGCGAACGCGGTTGTCGGCGAGGCGGCCAAGGACGGCACGTACCCGTTCACGGCCAAGCTGGACATCGGAGGCGGGCAGCGTAGTTGCTCGGGCGCGTTGGTCGAGCAACAGTGGCTGGTCACAGCCGCCAGCTGCTTCGCAGATAACCCCGCCCAGGGTTACAAGGTGGCTGCGGGTACGCCGAAGCTGAGGACGACGGCCACCATCGGCCGCGCTGACCTCACCCGTGACAGCGGCAGCGTCGTGGACGTCGTGGAACTCGTTCCGCGCGAGGACCGAGACCTGGTGATGGCCAAGCTGGCCAAGCCGGTCACCGGGATCAGCCCCACCGGCCTCGGCTTCAACCCCCTGCTGCCGGGCGAAGACCTGTGGGTCGCCGGCTACGGGCGGACCAAGGACGAGTGGGTGCCCGACCGCATGCACTACGCGAAGTTCACCGTGGAAGCGGTGAAGGACACCACTATCGGCCTCACCGGTAAGTCCGATGACGCGGCTGTCTGCCAGGGCGACACCGGCGGCCCGACCTTCCGGGACATCGGTGGCCGATACGAGCTGGTCGGCGTCCACAGCATGTCCGGGCACGGCGGCTGCTTCGGCTCCGACGAGACCCAGACCAGCAGAAACGCCTCTGAAGCCCGTGTCGACGACATCGCCGGCTGGGTCCAGACCGTCTCCTCCCGCAATCTTCTCTCCCGGGCCAACTGGAAGAACGCCGCGCACATGGCGTCCGGCTACTTCACCGGTGGTTCGGCGGCCGGTAAGCGTCGGATGGACCTGTTCGTGGTCTGGAAGGACGGCTCGGCCAGCCTTTATCAGGGCGCGGACCATAGCGACCCCAAGTACCCCTTCTCCGCCGAGCACAAGGTCGCCGATGCGGGAAGCTACTGGAAGGACGCCCGAGCCGTCACCGGTGGCAACTTCACCGGCAGCGGCAGCGACGGGATTGCTGTGCGCTGGGCCAGCGGCAAGCTGTCGACGTACACCCATGCTGACCAGAACGGCTTCCACGACGAGAAGGAACTCGCCTACAGCGATACGTGGAAGCGGGCCCGCCTCATCACGGCGGGCCGCTATACGGCGAACCCGCTCCGCGACGACCTGCTCGTCCTGTGGGACGACGGCTCCACGTCGATGTACTCGGACACCGACACCAACGGTGTCCGCAAGGAATCGCAGCTGACCAAGGCGGACAAGAGCTGGACCGAAGCCGCGCAGATCAGCGCCGGTGAGTTCACCGGTAAGAAGACCGCCGACCTGGTCATCCGCTGGAACGACGGCAACACCAGCCTCTTCCCCGGCGTTGACACCGCGGGCTATCACGGCCGCATCCGGATCCGCCCCGACGACTCCGCCTGGAAGAACGCACAGATTCTCACCACCGGCTCGTTCACCGCAGCTGCCAACCGCCCCAATGACATCCTCATTCGCTGGAGCAACGGCAACGTCAGCTACTACCCCGGCGTGGACGCGGACGGTACGCACAGCGAGGTCCAGCTCGTCGGCTGACTCGGCTAGTGTGAAGCCCCCGCATTCCCCTGCCAGTCCGGGTTGGAATGCGGGGGTTCTTGTATTGAATCCGATCCCGTCTCGCCGTACGGCCGGGCATGCACAGCCTTCACACTAGGTGCTGACCGAGTTGTGCCATGCGCACGGCACCCCACGGGGCCCGGATGGATGTGGCGCCTCGGCCTTGGCCACATGCGGCGCGTCGACGGCGCTAGGTGTGCCGCCCGCGAGGCCGGGGGGCCCATCGCGGTGACCGCCTGTGCGAGCGAGGCTGCGCCGATGAGCGCCGGGGTGAGCGGCGGTCAGCGCGGCACCCGCCGTCCGGTGAGGAAGGCATCTGCCGGTTGGTTGAGCCGCCAGCCGCCAGCCGCCAGCCGCCAGCCGCCAGCCGCCAGCCGTCGCCGTTAGGGGGGTGCGCCGTTCGGCCCAATGCCCGGTGTTTCGCGGTTTCGGCCCTTCGAGGCCCCATTTCCGTCAGCAGAAACGGTTGTCGGGTGCATTCCGGCCGGGACCGCGGGGTTGGTAGGGGAGGGTGGGGCCGGGAGTGCCTCCACGGTTTCCGCCGCCGTCGTGGGCGGGGCAGTCAGCCCATTGGTAAAGAGCCGTCGTGACTAATTTCCGCAGTTCCCCGCCGGTGGCTCGATAGGGCCGATGTGGGCGCGTCGGGCAGGGCCGTACCTTTGCCGTACGGCGGAGAAATAAGGCGCCATAGCGGGATATCCGGAGGGGTGGAAGCCCCGGTGCCCGAGCCGCCGATCTCCGTGCACTGGCTCGACCAAGAAACTCAAGGCCCACGACCGCTAGGAGTTCTCTGGTGACACAGCCGTACGCACCGCCGCCGCAGCAACCACCCGGGTACTACCCGCCGCAGCAACCGCCGGGGTACTACCAGCCCCAACCCGGGTACTACCCGCCCCAGCAGGGGTACTACCCGCCGCAACCCCAGCCGGGGTACGGGTACTACTACCCGCCGCCGCCCCAGCCGGATGTGGAAAAGGAATACCCGCAACTCACCGCGGCGACGGTGAAGGGAACGGTTCTCGGCCAGGCGCAGGCTCAAATCAGTGCGAAGCTCATCAGTAATGACGGTGAGCCGATCAAGGGTCAGCCGATCACCTTCACCGTCTCCGACGGCCGGCAGATCGGCACCGCGGTAACCGATGCCACTGGCGTCGCGCATCTCGACAGCGGTTCGAATCTTCTCGACCCCTTGCTGTGGTTCCACGCCGTCAGCTCCGGCTACGAGGTCCACTACCAGGGGAGCAAGAAGTACATGCCCGCGAATGCCCATGGAAAGATCGAGCCCGCGATCAGTTGATATCGTCGGCCGAATTTCGACGCACCGGGCGCCGGCCTTTTTCGGGTCCGCTCCACCAGAGCGGGCGCGGGCCGGTGCCCGGTGCGCACGGTCAAGCGGGCCGGGTGCGGAGCCAGTACGAGCGGGCGGCCACGGTCAGCGCGACGCCGTAGACGGCGAAGGCGCCGAGGCCGATCCAGCTGACGAGCAGCGCGTCGGCGGAGGAAGGGAAGTCGCCGGGCCGCACGCGCACCGCCCCGACGGTGGCCAGGGCGCAGTAGCCGATCCCGAGTACACCGTACGGCGCGAGCGTGGCGGCGCCGATGAGGGCCGGGGCGAGCGGCAGCCAGCGCGGCACCCGGCGGCCGCCGAGGACGAGCGTCCAGCGAGGGAAGACCTGGCCCCAGGGCCGGATCAGCCCGAACAGCAGGAACACCCCGAGCGCGGCGAGCAGCGCGGTGGCGTCGAGACCCCAGGACGCCAGGGTGAGCCACAGCCCGGAAGCGCCGTTCTCCTCGGACTTCGCGAGCATCTCCTCGCCGCTCACGCCCGCGAAGGTCCCGCCCACCGCCCAGGTCACCTTCATCGCCGCGTACGGAACGAAGGCGGCGGTCCCGGCGTAGGCGGCGAGGTGGACGTCGCGGGACGCCGGGGACGGTGCCGGTCGGGCACCCGTCGCGGGCCGCGCGTCGCCGGCGCGGGCGGTGGCGGCGAGCAGGCCTGCGCCGACCCCGCCGAGGGCGTTCTTGAGGAAACCGGCTGCGCTGTCGGCTTCCTGATTGAACATCAGTGTGATCACGTCCATGAGCAGCCCGAATGCGCAGACGGTGGACAGCGCGCAAGCCACCCAGAGCAACGCCCGCGCCCGGGTCAGCACGGCCAGCGCGGCCAGCGCGCCCAACCCCACGATCAGCCAGCCCAGTTCGACGGGTCCGGGGTCGTCGCCCCGGTAGAAGAGGGGCGTGCCGCTCAGCACGCACCCCAGCCCGAACCCGCTGTAGGTCAGGGCCCAGCCGAGCGTCGCGTACCCCACCCAGCGTGGCCACGCCTGCCGTCGCTCGCGCCAGGACATGCTCGTCATTCGTACGACATCGGTCATGCGTCGAACGTCGCATCCGCCGTGGTCGGCGCACGTCCCCCGGCTGGACGATCCACCTCCCCCAGCCGGGCGAGAACCAGGAGCCCCGACTAGGCAGCGGGCCGGTAGGTCTTGAGCCTGGCGACCTGGGTGCGGGACACCTCCGGCGCGTTCGCTGCGATCATGTCGAGCATCTCCTGGGTCGGCGTGCCCATGAAGAACCGCTCGGCCCCTTCCCGGCCGGCCTGCTGGTGCTCGGTGACGTAGCCGCGCATCTCCCGCTCGTACGCCTCGAATGCCGCGGTGTGCTCACCGCCCGCCGCGGCCAGCTCGCCGGCCAGGACGTAGGCGCCGATCAGAGCCTGCGAGGTGCCCCGACCGGACGTCGGCGCCGCGCAGTAGCCCGCGTCGCCCAGCAGGACCACCCGGCCCGTGGACCAACGGTCCATCTTCACTTGGGCGTTGGCGTCGAAGTGGAAGTCGGAAGCCTTGGCCGCCTCCCGCAGGAGCCGGGGCACCTGCCAGCCCTCGTCGGCGAAGCGCTCGGCCACGATGCGCCGGTGCTCCTCGACGTCCCGCCAGTCGTACTCCAGCGGCTCGGAGGCGAAATGCAGGGCGGCCCTGGCCTCGGTGTTGTTCCGGGCGCTGAAGATGTTGGCCGCTCTGCCCGGCACGCTGTAGAGATGGCCGGTGTTGCGCAGCCCGAGGTAGTTGTCCAGGCTGAAGATCGCGGTGTAGATGCCCAGGTGGCGCACGAACTGCTCCTCGGGGCCGAAAGCGAGCGCCCGGGTGCGCGAGTGCAGGCCGTCGGCGCCCACCGCCAGTTCGAAGGTGCGCGGCTCGCCGCGCTCGAAGGTCACGTGCACGCCGGTGTCGTCCTGCTCCAAGGTCGCGATGGAGTCGCCGAAGACGTACTCGACGTCGTCGCGGGTGGCCTCATAGAGCAGGCGGGTCACATCGCCCTTGAGGACCTCCAGATCTCCCGCGAAGATCACCGCCGGGAGCGTCGCGTACTGCTGTCCGTCGGCGCCCATCAGCGCCGCGTCGCCCATCTCGGTGTCGAGCGCGCGTATCTCCTCCAGCAGGCCCATCCGGTCGAGCACGTCCAGCGCCTCGCCGCGGAAGTCGACCGCGTAACCGCCCTCACGCACCTGCTCGGCCCGCTCCACGACGGTGGGAGTGAAGCCGTGGCGACGCAGCCAGTAGGCGAGGGCGGGGCCGGCGACGCCGGCGCCGGAGACGAGGATGTTCATGGGAGCTCCCTGTACGTTGCTGAGATGCGTACAACGTACGAGCCGAAATTCGTTGGGGGCAAGGAAGCGAGCGCCAAAAGCGTACTAGTCCACTAGGGTAGGTGTACTAGTACGCAGAGGAGCGCCGTGACCGACCAGCCGCCCTACGCCCGCATCGCGGCCGAGATCCGCCGACGCATCGACGCCGGTGAACTCCGGCCCGGCGCGCGGGTCCCGTCCACCCGCCAGATCGCCGTGCGTTGGGGCGTGGCCATCGCCACCGCCACCAAGGCGCTCGCGGCACTGCGCCACGAAGGGCTGGTGCATGCCGTTCCGGGGGTGGGGACGGTGGTCAGCCCGACCGCGCCCGGGCGGGCTGACCAGCCCCGACGGGCCGGGCAGGCGGCCCCCCGCGCGACGAGGGCGGGCGTCCCCGACGACGCCGTCCGTGCGCGCATCGTGCGAGCCGCGATCCGGATCGCCGACGCCGAGGGACTGGCCGCGCTGACCATGCGGCGCATCGCCACCGAACTAGACGTGGCCACCATGTCGCTCTACCGGCACGTGCGGAACAAGGACGAGATCGTCGCCCTCATGGCCGACGCGGCCTTCGCCGAGGCCCCCCTGCCCGAGCCCGGTGGCGGGTGGCGGGACCGGCTCGAACTCTCCGCCAAGACCCAATGGGGGCTCTACCGCGCGCACCCCTGGCTGGCCCGGACCATGAGCCTCAGCAGGCCCCTGCTGGTTCCCCACGGAATGCTGCACATCGAATGGGCACTCCGCGCCCTCGACGGGCTCGGTCTCGACGACGACACGGTCATGCACACGGCCATCACCCTGTTCGGCTATGTCCGCGGTACCGCCGCCGACCTGGAGGTCGAGGAGCAGGCAACCCAGGACACCGGTGTCGGCGGTGAGGAATGGCTGGAAGCGCAGGAAGACGCGATGATGGCCCTGCTGGCCGGGGGCTCGTTCCCGGCCTTCGCCGCCATCAGGCGACGGCCCGGCGTCGACATCAGCGTGCAGTCGCTGTTCGAGTACGGCCTGGAGCGACTGCTCGACGGCGTCGCCGCCGTCATCGCGAAACAGCGGGCACCCGCCGTCGAGTCCACTTCGTGATCGGTCGGTGTGCGTGTCCCGGTGTCACCGGCGCGCGGACGTGCGCCCCGCCGGATGTGCCTCGGCGGTCTGGTTCACCGGTGCCGAGGTCGCCGGCCTGAAGTGCGGGCCGCCGTCTTGGTGAGGGAACCGCACGGGGAGGAGAGGTGATGACACACCCATCATGACAGGTCGGAGGGTGCTTTCCTAGGACAGAAGGCACAGGTCAGAGGCCTTGTCCGGGCTGTGTGGCGGCTCGCAGAATCGCCGCCATGAATCACTCCGAGAACGTCGATCACGATGCGGTGCTGCGAGCGCGGACGATGCTGCTCGGATCCGGCGGGCTCGCCCTCCAGCAGGAGGTCGAGGCGTACCGGGTGCTCGCCGACGTGGGCCCGCTGACCTATCTGCCGCGCCTGAGCCGGGCACTGGTGTGGCTCAGCCAGGACGCGTACCGGGACCAGCCGGAGGCGTGCCTGGCCCTGAGGGCCGAGGCGGTGGAGGCGGCCCGGCGGCTGGACGAGAACGAGCCCGCGCGGACCGAGTTGCTCGTCGACGCCCTGCGCGCCTACCAGCAATCGCTGTACGCGCTCGGCCGACGGGCGGAGGGTTTCTCCGTGCGCGAGGAGATGGCCTGCGTCGGGCGCCGGGGATATGAGACGGGCCAGGTGGAGAGCCCCGCGTACGGGCTCGGGTCGTTGGCCGCCGCCCTCGCCGAGGAGGGACGTCACCGCGAGTCGGCAGAGGCCTACGGGCAGATCGTCGACGCGGAGCGCCCACGGCCGGGCGGTGTCTCCTTCTGGACCATGGTCGACTGGACGACCCAACTGGACGCCGCCGGACTGCCCGACGAGGCCCTCGCCGCCTTCAAGGAACTCGTGGACCACACCCGCGCCCGCCTCGAAGAGGGCTGGGCCTCGCTGGCCACGCTGATCTGGGACCTGGTCCACTACTCCCGGATGCTCGACGCCCGGGGTCGGTGCGACGACGCCCATGAGGCCCGGCGGGAGGTCGACACCCTGCTGAGCGAGCTGGCCGAGACCGGCGAACGCAAGTCCTGGAGCTGCATCCTCCCTTGGTGGACCGCCCTGTTCGTCCTGTCGGACAAGGAGGAAGACGAGGGGCAGGCCGCGCCCGATGGACTCGCCGAACGGATCGCCGCGCAGCGGAGATTGACCATCGACGCGGCGAAGCGCTGGGGATCACACCACCACCGGTTCCTCGCATCGCTGCGGCCCTCGTTCGACGAGGGGGTCGAGCTGGCCCGTCGCCTGGCCGAGCTGGATGAGAGGTGCGGCACGCCCGCGCTCGTCAGGGCCCTGACCGACCGATCGGCCCTGCTCGTCGCGGGCAAGAGCTACGCCGAGGCGCTCGCCGACTTCCGCGAGGCCGCCGCACTGCGTCCGGACAGGACCCGGACGAGCCGCTGACCAGGACGGACAGGCGGTGCGATGTCCGGGACGGATATCGCTGTTGCCCCGGCCCGGGCCACGCCAGCACGCTCGGAGCAGCCGAACCACTTCGATCACGAGGGGGAACCATGCAGAAACGAGTCCGGCTCGCCGGCGTCGCGTTGGCCGCCACGCTGCTGGCGGGCGGAGCCGCCACAGCAGCCACCGCGCAGGCGGCACCCGCGTCCTCCGAGACCGCCACGGCATCCGACGTGGCCGTTCCGGGCTGGGAGTACATCGACAACTACCGCAGCAAGCGGGCGTGCCAAGCGGCAGGCAAGGACTACGCCGGCAGGTACAAGTGCGTCTCGTGGGGCGACGGCACTTGGGACCTCTACGTATGGGTGTGACCTGCCCGTAGCCTCAGGAGCGAGCCGACTCCCCGTCTGCACAGGGGAGTCGGCCGTTTCGCGGTCAGTTCTTCTGCCGACGGGCCTGCTTCAGCTCGCGGTCGGTGGCCCAGGCGTCGGCGACCGGCCCGAGGTGACCGAGCTTGTCGGGGTTGCTCACCGAGCGGATCGTCTGGATCTGCCCGTCGAGCACATCGAGGACCATGGCGTACAGCACCTTGCCGTCCCGGTCGCGGAAGATCGCGCCCGGCTGGCCGTTGACCTCGCGCAGCTCGAACGTCACGTCGACCCGGAGCAGCCAGGGGAAGACCGAGGCGAGCAACCTGGCCGCCTTCTCCGCGCCCACGATGGCCCTGGCCAGCGCCGGGGACTTGCCGCCGCCGTCACCGACCATCGCTACGTCGGCTGCCAGCAGTTCCTGCAGACCGGTGACGTCACCTTCGCGGAGGGCGTCGAAGAACCGCGCCGCCAGCTCCTGCCGCTCCTGACGGTCCGCCTCGAACCGGGGCCGTCCGGCCTGCATGTGCCGCCGGGCCCGCACCAGCAGTTGTCGGCACGCCGCCTCGGAACGCTCCACCGCCGTGGCGATCTCGTCGAACCCGAAGCCGAACACCTCCCGCAGTACGAACACCGCCCGCTCCAGCGGGCTGAGCCGCTCCAGCAGTACCAGTGCCGCCATCGACACCGAGTCGGCCAGCTCCACCGCCCGCGCCGGATCCTGATACGGATCGCTCAGCAGCGGCTCGGGAAACCACGGGCCCACGTATTGCTCCCTCCGCACCCGCGCGGAGCGCAGTACATCGATCGAGATCCGCGTCACCGTGGCCGACAGGAAAGCCTTGGTCGACGTGGGCCGGGTCGACGAGCCGTCGAAGCGCAGCCATGTCTCCTGCACCGCGTCCTCGGCCTCACCGACACTGCCCAGAATCCGATAGGCGATCGAAAACAGCAGCGGCCGCAGCTCCTCGAACTCCTCGACCTTGCTCACGCCGGCTCTCCTCCCCCTGATCCCCTCCCACCTGGCCGTACTCGTCGGCGCAGGGGGACTGCCGGTGATCATCAAGATCACCGGCAGGTCACCCTAACGCCCGTCGGCCGAGGGGCTGGCGTCGCTCAGTGGAACTGCCCGGCCACGTAGTTGCCCGCCGGCTGCTGGGTGATGATGTTCAGCCGGTTGGCCATGTTCATGGCGGAGATCAGGAGGGTCAGGGAGGAGAGCTGCTCCTGGTCGAAGTGCTTGGCGGCATTCGCCCACACCGCGTTGCTGACCCCTCCGGCCGCGTCCGCGACCCTGGTCCCCTCCTCCGCCAGCTCCAGCGCGGCCCGCTCGGCGTCCGTGAAGACCGTGGCCTCCCGCCAGGCCGCCACCAGGTTCAGCCGCACCGAGGTCTCACCGGCGGCGGCTGCCTCCTTGGTGTGCATGTCGATGCAGACGGCGCAGCCGTTGATCTGGCTCACGCGCAGCGACACCAGCTCCTGCGTGGTGGTCGGCAGCGACGACTCCCTGAACGCCTTGCCCATTGCCATGAATTGCTTGAGGGCCTTGCCGGTGGTCGGGTCGGCAAAGAAGTCCAGTCGTGCGTCCATGGTGTGCTCCTCCGTCGTCGTCAGTGGCTACACCCCTTGAGACGGGACAGCCCGAGCCCCTGTGACACGGGTGGATGTGACCTTGGTCTCCCTGCCGTCGATGGTCGCCTAGGTTGAGTGGCGGAACCGTCGGTCTGGCTGCCTCGCTGCCAGGCGATGGCCTCGCCGACCCGAACCCCGTGGGGGGCCCAGATGTTCTCCATGTGCATGATGGGGTTATGAACAGGGAAGCAGCGGGCGATGCTGTCGTTGAAGCAGGCTGGCAGGCAGTACGTGACGATGGCCGCGTGCAGGCCGAACTGCTGGAAGCGGCCTACGGGGAACCCCGCCTGCGGCAACTGTTCCCCTGGACCGGGATGGGCGAACTTCACTTCAGCCGCTGCACCGAACATCGGTGGACCTGGGACATCCCCTACATTCAGCCCGCCGCCGGAGGAACCTACTGGGTCTCGGGCCCTCTTCGAACCCAGGCGGTGGGCCCGGCAGCTACAGCTCAGGAGGCGATCGCCATGGTGGTCCAGCGCCTCCCAGCGGGCTGTGGTCCCGCTTTCCCCGGCACCCCCGAAGAACTCGCAGTTCACGAGGCCACAACGCAGAAGCAGCAGGTAAATCCAGTGCCTTCGCAGATACAGAAGCGGCGAACTACTGGCTGAAAGCCGTTGCTCATCCGCTCTAAGGCGTGTCCGACGGGTTGGGTGAGCAGGATTGACGGCGTCGGACGATCCTTAGTAGTCGAACGTCTCGAAGGTGACGGCTGCGGTGTCTTCGCCTTCCCAGCGGACGTCCACCCTCACCTCGTCGGCCTGAAGGCTGCCCGGCGGCCTGAGGATGCCAAGGGCGAGCCCTTCCTTTCGCTCCACCACGCTGTCGGATCCCACCCCGCCCGGCCGATTCCGCTCTCCGGGGAGCGAAGCGAGCCAGGAGCGGGCATCGGCGCGCGGCATGCGGAAGATGCCCGACTGGGTGTGGCCGGCAAGGCCGCCGCTGAGCTCGGTGCACCGTTGGTCGCTCGCATGGTCGGGAAGCACCCAGCCCATGGCGTACATGGCCTCCGAGCAGGCCATCGGGCGTTCTTGAAGACCTTCGCCAACGGTGTCCTCGACCCCGGTGAAGGCGTACGTCAGGCCACCCAAGGCTGTAGTCGCGGCCAAGGCGATGAGCCACAGTGCCTTGCGGCGCTTCGGGCGAGAGACGGGCGCTGGGACCTCTGCGGCTATATGCACCGAGAAAGTATGACTAGCAGTGTGATTGCAGTTCAACCCCCGAGGATAAGGGACCGACTCGCCCGCCTTCCGTGAGAGTCAGGGGGTCTCGGCCGGTGTGTCCTCCACCACGTGCGTGAGTCGCTATGGGGCGGGAACGTGGGGGTAGTTGATGGTGGGTCAGTGAACTCGGCGGTGGCCGGGTCGTCTTGTTGCTTGGAGGAAATGGAATGGCAAAACCCCCCTTCGGCGCCTTGATCGGCGCAATCGCGGCGCTCGGCACCGTGCTGGGTTGCCTCGCGGTCGAGTTGCGCGCAGTCGGCTACGAGCAGTACGTCGAGTCCGTGTCCACCGCCGCCGTCCTCATGTACATCACCGCGAGCCTGGTCGTGGTGACGTGGGCCCGTGACCGTCGGGCGCGCTTGGACTGAAAGGGCCGGCGCGCCCGTCGGCGTCGTCAGCGGGCCTGGCGGGCGGCGGCGCGTAGGCGGTCGACTTGGGAGTGGATCCAGTCGGCCGCCGGGGCCGGGTCGTCGGGTACTTCGCCTCGGCAGGGGCGGCAGAGGCCGCCGGGGAGGGCTTCCGGGCGGCCCGGTTTGCCGCAGCCGGTGCATTCCATGATGCGGCGGGGCGGGGCCTGGGGCCCCGGCGGCGGGGTCTGGGGTGGCTCGGGCGGGAGTTTGTCGACGAGCCGCTTTCGGGTGAACGCTCCGGGGGAGTGGATGACGTCCGGAAGCCCGGCGGTGAGGGTCGTCGCGAAGTCCGCCGACCGCACCCCGCGTGCCAGCCATTCGGCTGCCAGGGGTTCCAGGGCCTTGCATTCCGCCGCCGAGAGGGTCAGGCGGGCGTCGGTCCGGCCGAGTGCGGCCAGCGCCTCGTAGGCGTCCGTCCGCTTCGGCTGCCGATCTTGTGGCGCAGGCGCCTGCGGTTCCACCTCCGTCTCCGGTACGTCTCCCGCCAGGAAGCGGCTCCACCAGGCGTCGCTGCGGGCGGTTCGCGAGAAGTACGTACGGAACACCCACTGCGTACGGCCGTCCCCGACCGGTTCCCGTACGCGGCGCAAGTGGCCAGCGATGGAGAGGGCGTTGAGGGCCGTACGGATCGCTTGCTGGCCGTAGGCCGCCAGCTCTTTGGCCAGAGTCTTCGTGTCGATGGCCGCACCGTCCGGCAGGCGGTCGATGTGCGTGGCGATGGACGCCTCACGGGCCGGTAAGTGCGTGAAGTCGTCCCGGCGGCGGGGTGCTTCGCCGGGCGCGGAGCGTTTTCCGTAGCCCGGTGCGGCCATGGGTGGGGCGGCGGTAGGGTTGGCAACAGCCATTGGGATCGGGCCTCGATCTTGGTGGTCAGACCCCCGTTCGGTGTTCCACCACCGGCGGGGGTTGTTTGTTGCTCCGCACGCTACCGGGCGCTGCGCGTCGCCGTGACCTCGTTGCGCAAAAGTCATCTGTACGAGTGCACACGGGAGTTGGGAGGGAGGGTGGGTTATCTCTTCCCCACCATTCCGTTGGTAAGGAGCTCGGATCCCGACCCCCGAAGCTCGACGCTCAAGCCTCGGCTATGTGCGATATGAACTTCCCCCAGGTGGCCGCACTGACATGGATCTCAGGTCCGGACCCGAGCTTCGAGTCTCGGACGTGGATGGTGTGGGGGTGCTGGGCGGCCACTTCCACGCACGCGCCTCTGCAGGAGTCGCTGTAACTGGACTTGCATCAGGCGAGTCTGATGAATTCCGCAGATTCCTCATGGCTGAGCGCCTGCATGCGGATCAGGTCATGGCGTTGTGCAAGGAGACTGAGCCTCTCGGGGTCCGCGTATAGCGCTCCCGTTTCCTGGCCCTCTACGTAGGCGTGCTGTTCGTGGCTGGCCGACTCCAGCAGTACCACCGGGCCGCTGAGCCCTGCGTGAGCGCCGCGATCGGCAGGCAGAATCTGGATGGATACGTTGCGCAGAGTGCCCACTTCGAGCAGGTGGCGGAGTTGCCCCCCGCATCACCTGCGAGCTGCCCACTCCGGTGCGTAGCGCTGCCTCGTAGAGCACGAAGTTGAAGAGCGTCGTCGGGCTCGGCCTCAGTTTTAACTGGCGCTCCAGGCGTCCTGCCACCCGCTCCTCAACGGTCTCGTCGTCCACGGGTGGGCAGCGGTTGCTGATCAGTTCCCTTGCGTACTCCTCGGTCTGGAGCAGACCTGGAATGAGTACCGTCTCGTACCAGTGCAGGGCAATCGCCTCGGCCTCGGCCGTCATGAACTCCTGCGTTCGCACCGGGAACTTATCCGGCTTCAGATCATCGCGCGCCGCGAGCAACAACCCCCGCGCCCCGCACATTTGGTCCGCCACCTCAAGCAGTCGAAGCTGCGGCTTCCGCCGCCCCTGCTCCATCGACTTGACCGACTCGTACTCGTACCCGGCTTCCTTGCCCAACTCCTCGCGGGAGATGCCCGCTTGAGTTCGCCACAGTTTGATCTGGTTCCCGCAATACCGCCATGCCATCGGCGGCTGGGAGGTCTCTCCGGTCGCAGCACCCCGCCTTTCCCCGTACCCATGTCGTTACTGGCGACGCTATTGCCGGGCAAGGGGCATATGAGCCGGGTTCGGGGAGACTCCCCGCTCCCGAGTGACGGGAGCGGCGGAGTGACGGGGTGCCCCAAGATGCCCCGAGAAGGGAGAAGGTCAGGCTCGGCCGCGCGTCGTGCGCAGGCGCTTGGCGACCGGGGCGAGCGCGGCGTAGAGCGCCTTGAGGTCCTCGGGGGACAGCAGGTCGATGAAGTGCTCGCGCACGGAGGCGACATGGTGCGGGGCGACCTCGCGCATGGTCTCCCAGCCCTGGTCGGTGAGGACGGCGAAGAGGCCGCGCCGGTCCGACTCGCAGTTCTCGCGGCGGACGAGGCCCGCCG
The DNA here is from genome assembly GCF_014203545.1 of Streptomyces netropsis. GTDB lineage: Bacteria > Actinomycetota > Actinomycetes > Streptomycetales > Streptomycetaceae > Streptomyces > Streptomyces netropsis. Next base: position 156,962 of record NZ_JACHJG010000003.1, on the reverse strand, counting down.
TCTCCATCCGGGTGATCTGGTGCGAGAGGCGGCTCTTGGACTGGAGGGTCGCGGTGGCGAGGTCGCTCATCCGCATCCGGTGGTCCTCGGACTCCGAGAGGTTGACCAGGATCTCGTAGTCGTTATTGGTGAGTCCGAACGGCTGGAGGTCCCGTTCGAGCTGGTGCATCAGCAGTCGGCTGACCTCCAGGTGGGCACGCCAGGCGCGCTGTTCCTCGTCGCTGAGCCAACGGGTGCCGTTCTCGGTGTCCATAGATGGATTCTACCTAAGAAAGTTGAAAGATGAACCAATGGTCATTGCGGAGCGATCGGGGCTGAGAAGTCACGCGTTCGACGTCACACTCCGCAGGGTACCGCTCACAGCCCGAAGCGACGCTGGAGGTCTCCGAGCTGGCCGGGCATCCGGGGTGTCATTGGCTGGTTTGCCGGTGTTGCGTTCGGGACGCCGGCCTGCTGTGGCGTGACGCCCGTGTTCTGCTCGTCCATCAGCTGCTCGGTGGACTGCAGGAGCACCGTACCGGCACCGACGAACTCGAATTGGTGCTCCTCGCCCGATGTGCCGCCGAGGCCGGTCAGGGAGCGGATTCCGCCGAGGACGCCCTTCAAGTACTGGTGGTCGTAGTGGTGGCAAGGGGAAGGGCAGTCGGCCCAGCCGACGAGGGCCTGGGGGTCCACGCGGATCGGCGGTTCGATGAAGTGGACCGGGCCGTTGGAGGCGGCCACGAACTTGCCCGTGCCGATGAGCGTCAGAAAGCCGGGGATGATCGACTGCTTCAGCGAGAGCGAGGGCTGGAAGGCGAGGAGATTGCCCGAGCGAACGGTGAGGTTGCCGTCTTCGAGGTCGAAGGAATTGACGTCGAAGCTACGGTCCGCGAGGAGCATCTTGCCCTGGCCCTCGGCGACGACCCAGTCCGAGGCGTGCAGCGGGGAGTGGAAGCTGCTGCGGATGAGACGGTCGAGGGGGCCGTGGCCGATGCCGTGGAAGTCGATGCGCCCGTAATAGGCGATCATCTTCCCCTTCTGCAGGAACCACTGGCCGTCGAGGTCGACGGAGAACGCGTACGGATTGACGTTGTCGTCGACCGGGAGCGTGGTCGCGTCATGGATGACCGGGCCGTTCACAGCTTTTCCTCCGACGCCTGTACGTACACCGTGCCGCTGCCGGACAGCTCCAGCTGGAAGCCCTCGCCCGAGCCGCGGCCGACCATCTCCCGCCAGCCGATGGCGGTCGAGAGCTTGTTGCGGACGTCGCCGCGGTGGGCGACGTAGGCCTGCGGGTCGACGTGAACGGGGCGCTGCGGGGTGATGGGCAGCTCGATGAAGCCGCCGTGGGCCATCACCGCCACTGCCCCGTGGCCCTTGAGGGTCGTGGTGAAGAGGCCCTGGCCGGTGACCTGGCCGCGCACCATGCCCATCACACCTCCCTGGGATCCCATGAACATCGTGCCTTGCTGGAGCGTGCCGTCGAAGGCGAGCAGCCGGTCGGCCTCGACGTAGAGGGTGTCGCCGGACAGCTCGATCACCGAGACGTGGTGGCCGCCGTGGCCGAACATGACCGTGCCGCTGCCTTCGACGGTCATCAGCGGGGTGGCCTCGTTGGCGATCCGGCGGCCGATCATCCCCATGACGCCGCCCTGGCCGCCGGTGATGCTGGGGGTGAAGGAGACGTCGCCCTGGTAGGCGAGCATCGCGCCGCGCTGGCTGAAGAGCCGCTGGCCCGGCAGGACGCTGGCTTCGACCATGCGCGAGTTCAGAAGCCGGAAGGGCATCAGACGTCACCCCCGATGGTGTTGCGCTCGCTGGGTTGCACGTAGACGAGCCCCTCGCCCTCGAAGCGGATCTGGAAGGCCTCGCCGGAGCCCTCGCCCATGAAGGTCCGGAAGTTCACACCCGACTGGAAGTGCTGCTTGAGCTTGCCGGTGTGGGCGATGTACGCGCCGGGGTCGACCTGGAGCGGCATGTTCGGGGTCACCCGCAGGACGACGGCCGTGCCGGCCGACATGATCGCGGCCTGGCCGGAGCCCTCCACGGTGGTCGTGAACAGTCCGGTGCCCTGCGAGGCGCCGCGCAGACCGGTGAACGAGGTGCCCGTGCGGAGGCCGCTGTCCGTGCAGAGCAGATTGCTCGACTCGACGTACAACGTGTCGCCGTGCAGCGTGACGAGATTGATCTCGCTCGCGCGGTCGGCGAAGTAGCAGGTGCCGTGTCCCTTCACCTCCATGACTTCCATCTGCTCGCCGGTGAGCCGACGGGTGACCATGCCGCGCAGGCCGTCACCGCCGCCGGTCATCTTCTTGAACGTCATCTCGCCCTCGTACGCGACCATGGCGCCGTTCTTGGCCTTGACCGCGTCACCCGCCATGTCGACGGCGAGGACTTTGCTCCCTTGGAGCCGAAACTGAGCCACGGACCAGACGCTAGCGGCAGGACATACCGCTCCAACAGGCCCCATGGTCCCGGAACGGTCCCGAAGAGGTCCCGAAGGAAGATCGACGGGAGCCCGGCGGCGGAGATCACCGGGAGGCCGACGGGGGATCGACGGGAGATCCGCGGGCGCTTCGGGCGGACCCGGAAGGCTTGATCAACTTGTGAGCTGCAACAATGGGGTGGTTTGTGAATGCCGTCACAAGCCGTAGCCGATTCGCCACTGCCTACCGAAGGTGCGTGCCCCCGTGGACATGACGACCGCATCCGCCCTGCGCCGACTCCGCCTGGTCTCCGCCCCGGAGGCCGTCTCCTTCCTCCTGCTGCTGCTCTGCTCGGTGCTCAAGCGGACCACGGACTTCAACGCGGTGCCCGTGATGGGCGCCGTGCACGGCGTGCTGTTCGTGCTCTACGTGATCTTCTGGCTGGACGCCTGGAACAAGACCAAGTGGGGCCTCAAGACCGCCGCCCTCTACTTCGTCCTCTCCGTCCTGCCGACCGGCGGCTTCTTCGCCGACCGCATGCTGCGCCGTGAGGCCGAGGCGAGCGTCATCGCCGCCCGCGCCCGCAAGGAAGGCGTGGTCAACGCATGATCGTCGCCTTCTCCGTCTCCCCGCTGGGTGTGGGTGAGGACGTCGGCGAGTACGTGGCCGACGCGGTGCGCGTGGTGCGCGAGTCCGGGCTGCCGAACCGCACGGACGCGATGTTCACGTCCGTCGAGGGCGAGTGGGACGAGGTCATGGACGTCGTCAAGCGCGCGGTGGCCGCCGTCGAGGCGCGGTGCGGGCGGGTGTCGCTCGTGTTGAAGGCGGACATCCGGCCGGGCGTGACGAACGGACTGACGTCGAAGGTCGACACGGTGGAGCGGTATCTCTCCGAGGGGTGACCCGCTCACACGGCCTGGACGTGCACATCGGGCGGATTGAGCACCGACAGATACGCCGCGATGTCCTCCGGGTCACTAGTGAAGATCACCGCGCTGCCGTGCTTTGCGGCGGCCAAGGCCACGCTGGCGTCTACTGCGTCCGGCCGTTTCTTCGGGGGGAGTTCGGCCTCCCCGAGAGCGGTACCGATTCGGCGCCAGTCCGTCAGGTCGAAGCCCGTCGCGCACGCGATGCACTCCGGCCGGCCGGCCTTGGTTTCGCGCATCGGTGGGGCCGAGCTGCGCGCCTGGGGCACGGAACACTCCCTCAGTGCCGTGGCCAGCGCGTGCACCAGCCCCGCGTTCGGGCGCCAGACCTGAGCCAACACCGGCCCGAGGACAAGCGCCCGGTGCGGAGTCTCCTTCAAGGCCTCGTGCAGGTGGACCGCCTTGGCCTTGCGGTCGGCGAGAGCGATGAGCATTCCGGTGTCGTAGACGGGGACCCTCGCCACACTCACGCGGCTTCTCCCGGACGCGCACCCGGTCGGTCCGCCCCGTAGACGAGATCGAGGGCCGCTTCGACCTCCCGTCGCTCCTGCTCCGTCAATTCCCCGACCGGTGCGTCCGCCTCCGGCGACGCACCCGCGGCCTCGACCTCAGCTGCCGCGATCAAGGCGTCCACGGCCGCGAACTGCGCCTCTATGGTCTCGGTCTCCGCCATCTGCCGTGTTGCGGCGTGCACGAGATACGCCGAGACATCCAGGCCGGCCCGCTCGGCATGACGCCTGATGCGCTCGGCCTGCTCCTGCTCAAGGCTGATACTGATCCTCGTCTTGGCCACACCCGTAGTGTATGACGCGTATTACGCCCTGCCAAGCGTGGCTCACTTCGTGGCGCCGGCGGGGCCAGCAACCACGGACCGGGTCGTTGTCGTGCGGTACCTCAGCCGATGCGGCCCTCGGCTTCCAGACCGAGTCGGCCCCGCGCGGCGTCGTGAGGGATGCCGGCCGCCGCACCGGCGGATCGGCGCTCCCGGTACCTGCCCAGTGCGAGGGCGTCCTCGATGTCGGGGAAGACCGGGATTCCGGTGAATCCACCCCCCGTCACCTCCCCGCCAACGCCATCCCCAACGGAGTGCGTTCGTACAGGACCTGGTGGCCGTGGCGGCGGGAGGCCAGGAGGCCGGCGGCGCGCAGTACCGACAGGTGGGCGGAGACCGACGACAGGGCGAGGCCGTGGCGGTGGGCCAGGGTGGTGGTGGAGGCGGGCTCGTCCAGGGCGGACAGGACGGCGGCGCGGTTCGGGCCCAGGAGACGGACGAGCGCGTCCGACGTCTCCGCGTCCGGCTCGGCCCACAGACCGCCGATGCCGCGCGCCGGGTAGATCACGGTCGCCTGCCAGGGCGCGTCGAAACCGCCGATCACCTCCGGCCATGCGAAGACGCTCGGCACCAGCATCAGGCCCTGACCGCCCAGTTCACGCACGTGATCGCCGCGATTGGTGATCGTGAGGGTGCCGTCCGACCAGATCAGCCGTGGGTGCAGATCGGCGAACAGCCGCTCCAGGCCGCCTTCCGCCAGCCGCCGCGTATGGAAGGCCACGTCGGCCTCCAGCAGTGCGCGCAGCCGCGGCCAGTCCGGGGCGAGCAGTGTGAGCCAGGCCTGTTCCAGCAGACCGGTCAGCTCGCCGAGGGCGCGCTCGGGGTCGGCCAGCAGCGCCCTGCCGTGCACGGACTCGGCCGCGCCCGGGGTGTCGGCCATGGACCGCGCCAGCTCGGCGCGGACGACCGCCGGGTCGGTGGCCCGTACGCGCGTCAGCTCGTCCTCGAACGACGACAGGGGGCCGACGGGCGGCGGGCAGAGGAAGTCCGGGTGGTAGCCGCCGGAAGCGGCGGGCGCCAGCAGCGACATCCGCGCGAGGTCCAGCCGGTCGACCGCCTCCCGCATCCGGCGCAGCCACGGCAGGTGGTAGCCGTGCCGTTCGGGGCGCAGCAGTGTGTACAGCGCCTGGTGGGTCTCCCACAGCGGGGAGATCCCGAACCGGCAGCGCAGCAGATCGTCGGCCCCGAACCGCATGTGGAACGGCATTCGGTTTCCTTTTGTGGGGTTGCTTTCGGCTCCAGCCGAAACACTAGTGGCCCGGGGACGCGCTCGGCACGCTGACCGGCATGTCTTCCGCCTCCACCGCCCCGCCGGCCGTCGGCTACGCCGCCGTCTTCGCCGTGCGCGAGTTCCGAACCGTCTTCGCCGCCCACCTGCTGTCCCTGCTCGGCATCGTCGTCGGGGAGATCGCGCTGTCCGTGCTGGTCTACCGGCTGACCGGTTCGCCGATGCTGACCGCGCTGACCTTCGCCCTCGGCTTCCTGCCGTACGTCGTGGGCGGCACGCTGCTGTCCGGCACGGCCGACCGGTATCCCGCCCGGCGGGTGCTCGTCGTCTGCGACCTCGTGTGCGCGGGGGCCGCCGCGACCATGGCGCTGCCCGCGACACCGATCGCCGGGCTGCTCGCCCTGCGCTGCGTCCTCGCCGCCGTCGCACCCGTCTTCGGCGGGACCAGGGCGGCGACCCTGGGCGACATCCTCGGCGAGGGCGAACTGTTCGTGCTGGGGCGCTCGCTGATCCGGATCGTGTCGCAGGGCGCGCAGCTCGCCGGGTTCGCGGCGGGCGGGGTGCTGCTGACGGTGGCGTCGCCGCGCGAGGTGCTGGTGGCCACGGTCGTCGGGTTCCTGGGCTCGGCCGCGCTGCTGCGCTTCGGGACGCGACGGCGGCCGGCCCGTACGGGCACGGGCGGCGCGCTGGTGAAGTCCTCGCTGTCGGGCGCCCGACAGCTCTTCGCCGACCGGCGCATACGGGCGTTGCTGCTGCTGTCCTGGGTGCCGCCGTTCCTCCTCGTCGCACCGGAGGCCCTCGCGGCGCCGTACGCGGACGCGATCGGGGTGGGGCCCGTGGGCCTGGGGCTGCTGATGTGCGGGATGCCGGTGGGCTCGATCGTGGGGGAGATGCTCGCGGGATCGGTACTGAGCGCGCGGGGCCGGGAGCGGATCACCTTGCCGGTGGCGGCGGTGACCCTGCTGCCGTTCCTCGCCTACGCGTTCCGGCCGACGCTGGGGTGGGCGCTGCTGGCCGTGGCACTGGCCGGTACGGGCATGGCGTACACACTGGGCCTGGACCAGTGGTTCATCGCGGCCGTCCCGGAGGAGCTGCGCGGGCGGGCGATGACGCTCCAGACGGCCGGGATGATGACGATCCAGGGCCTGGGCATGGCACTCGCGGGCGTGGCCGCGGAGTTCGCGCCGGTGCACGGGGTGGTGGCGGGGGTGGGGTTGCTGGGGACGGCGGCGGTGGTTGTCGTGGTCCGGCTTGTCGTACGCTCGGCTGCCTGATCAAGATCGAATCAAACCGGGGGAGTGGACGGATGCTGGATTTCCTGGGCGGTGGCGGCAAGAAGACCGGGATCGAGCACGAGGTCCTCGTGCTGCGCGACACCGAAGCGGTCGCCGACGCGATACGCGAGGCGCTGGCCGGTGCGAGTGACGAGGAGCGGCCGGGCCTGGAGCGCGCCGCCGCGATCGTCGCCGAGTACGGGGCCCGCCCGGAGGCGGAGGCCCGCGTGGCGTGGGTGCGTGGCGTCCTCGCGGAGGCGGGACTGGACCCCGTCAAGCAGGAGATCCACGCGATCAAGGCGGTCCGGCAGGCGGAGCGCGGCCTGAGCCTGCGCGCGGCGGTGGAGCTGGTGAACGAGGCGAAGCGGTAGGCGTTGCCCGCCTTTTCGGCACAGCGGGCGGTTCTCCTTCGCGGAGGTCGGCCGCTTCGGGGCCGTGACCGGGGCGGGGCCCGGCGGCCGGTCGTGCCGGGTGGGGCGGCGAATGGCAGGGTCCCGGGCACATTGGTGATCGTGGGCCCCTGACCGCCCGAGGCGCGGGCCGGCGGGGCCCGGCGGCCGGTCACTCCGGCTCCGTGGGCTGGGTGAGGCCCCCGGCTGTCGGGGCTTGCGTCGCCCGCGGCGGAGGTCCGGCAGCCCAGCCGCGTCGGCTGTCCGCCAAGGCGTAGCCGGGCGCTGTTGCCCACCCCGAGGGCGAGGCCCGGCTGCGGCCGCCCGGCTCGCATCGCCCCGGCCGGCGGGCCCGTTGTCGGGCCCGCCCCCCCGGCAGGGCCGGCTCGGGCCCAGGTCCGTCCCGCCCCGCCCGGCCAGGGCAGAGGTTGTCCGGAGTGCGAGATATCGGCGACCAGGATGTGGCCGCCGGGTAGGCTCGGTGCCGTGCCGAAGCCCCTCAGCCTCCCCTTCGATCCCATCGCCCGAGCCGACGAGCTCTGGAAGCAGCGCTGGGGATCCGTGCCGTCCATGGCCGCCATCACCTCGATCATGCGCGCCCAGCAGATCCTGCTCGGCCAGGTCGACGCGGTCGTCAAGACGTACGGGCTGACCTTCGCGCGCTACGAGGCCCTCGTGCTGCTCACGTTCAGCAAGGCGGGCGAGCTGCCGATGTCCAAGATCGGTGAGCGGCTGATGGTCCACCCGACCTCCGTCACCAACACCGTCGACCGGCTGGTGACCGCCGGCTTCGTCGACAAGCGGCCCAACCCCAACGACGGGCGCGGCACGCTCGCCTCGATCACCGACAAGGGGCGCGAGGTCGTCGAGGCGGCCACGCGCGATCTGATGGCCATGGACTTCGGGCTCGGCGCGTACGACGCGGAGGAGTGCACGGAGATCTTCACGATGCTGCGGCCGCTGCGGGTCGCGGCGAACGACTTCGAGGACGCCCCCGCGGTGGACTAGGGCGTGTCCCGGCGGTTCTTCGGCTGCGGGCCCGTCGTTGCCGCCTCTCGCCTGACCGGCGGGCCTTCGACCGCCGACCGCTGTGCCGTCTGCGGCGGCGGGCGCCCTGCGGGCGCGTCCGGCGTTTGAGGACACATGCACAGGAGCCGACACGGCGCGGCCGAAGGGGCGGCGAAGATCGCCCCGGAACGTGGCGTTACGCTCGACTACTGCTGCGGTCTTCCGTCCCGGGAGACGGCCGCTCCGAGACGGTAATGCGAGGAACCCCTCAGTGAAGAAGAGCGTGCTGACCCGCTACCGCGTGATGGCATACGTCACGGGTGTGCTGCTGGTCCTGCTGACGATCGGCGTCATCGCCAAGTACCTGCTCACGATGGACGGCGCGGACGGCTTCGTCAGCCTCGTCGGCATCGCGCACGGCTGGCTCTACGTCCTCTACCTGATCTTCGCCTTCGACATGGGCTCGAAGGCCAAGTGGTCGTTCGGCAAGCTCGTGTGGGTGCTGCTCGCGGGCACCATCCCCACGGCCGCGTTCTTCGTCGAGCGCAAGGTCGCCCGGGAGCTGGAGCCGCTGATCGTGGACGGCGCGGAGCCCGTCGGCGCCTGAGCGCTGCCGCTGGGCGGGCACCCGGGACGGCCGTACTCCGGCCGGGGCGTCGGGGCGTCGCAGCTCCGTGACCTCGCCGCCGTGTCGGCCTCGCCCCCGCGGTCGCCGCCCTGTCGTGACCGCGTGGGAAGCCGCCAGGCGTCGCGCCCGATCACTCCCGACCCGGCCGGTCGACCACCACGCCCCGGACAAGCCTTGTGTCCGGGGCGTTTGTGCGCGACCATTTACTAGGACGTCCTAGTAAATCTGGCCCCGCGAGGCGGCGGGCAGCGCGAGAGGCGGCAGGCAGCGTTATGGACGCAGAGGCGATCGAGGCAGGGCGCAGCCGATGGCAGGCCCGTTACGACGCGGCACGCAAGCGTGACGCCGACTTCACCACGCTCTCCGGTGACCCGGTCGACCCGGTCTACGGGCCCCGCCCCGGCGACTCCTACGAGGGCTTCGAGCGGATCGGCTGGCCCGGCGAGTACCCCTTCACCCGGGGGCTCCACGCGACCGGCTACCGCGGCCGGACCTGGACCATCCGCCAGTTCGCCGGCTTCGGCAACGCCGAGCAGACCAACGAGCGGTACAAGATGATCCTCGCCGCGGGCGGCGGCGGACTCTCGGTCGCGTTCGACATGCCGACCCTCATGGGCCGCGACTCCGACGACGCGCGCTCGCTCGGCGAGGTCGGCCACTGCGGCGTCGCCATCGACTCCGCCGCCGACATGGAGGTCCTCTTCAAGGACATCCCGCTCGGTGACGTGACGACCTCGATGACGATCAGCGGGCCCGCCGTGCCCGTCTTCTGCATGTACCTGGTGGCCGCCGAGCGGCAGGGCATCGACCCCGCCGTACTCAACGGCACGCTCCAGACCGACATCTTCAAGGAGTACATCGCGCAGAAGGAGTGGCTCTTCCCGCCCGAGCCGCACCTGCGCCTGATCGGCGACCTGATGGAGCACTGCGCCCGCGCCATCCCCGCCTACAAGCCCCTCTCCGTCTCCGGCTACCACATCCGCGAGGCCGGGGCCACGGCCGCGCAGGAGCTCGCGTACACCCTTGCCGACGGCTTCGGCTACGTGGAGCTCGGGCTCTCCCGGGGCCTGGACGTGGACACGTTCGCCCCGGGGCTCTCCTTCTTCTTCGACGCGCACCTCGACTTCTTCGAGGAGATCGCCAAGTTCCGCGCGGCCCGCCGGATCTGGGCCCGCTGGATGAGGGACGTCTACGGCGCCAAGACCGACAAGGCCCAGTGGCTGCGTTTCCACACACAGACGGCGGGCGTGTCACTGACCGCGCAGCAGCCGTACAACAACGTCGTCCGCACGGCCGTGGAGGCCCTGTCCGCCGTCCTCGGCGGCACGAACTCCCTGCACACCAACGCCCTCGACGAGACCCTCGCCCTCCCGAGCGAGCAGGCCGCCGAGATCGCCCTGCGCACGCAACAGGTGCTGATGGAGGAGACCGGCGTCGCCAACGTCGCGGACCCGCTGGGCGGTTCCTGGTACGTCGAGCAGCTCACCGACCGGATCGAGGCCGACGCGGAGAAGATCTTCGAGCAGATCCGTGAGCGCGGCACCCGTGCCGTGCACGGCGGCGGCGAGCACCCCATCGGCCCGATCACGTCCGGCATCCTGCGCGGCATCGAGGACGGCTGGTTCACGGGCGAGATCGCCGAGTCCGCCTTCCAGTACCAGCGGTCCCTGGAGAAGGGCGACAAGCGGGTCGTCGGCGTCAACTGCCACCACGGGTCGGTGACCGGCGACCTGGAGATCCTGCGGGTCAGCCACGAGGTCGAGCGGGAGCAGGTCCGGGTCCTGGGCGGGCGGAAGGCCGGGCGCGACGACGCGAAGGTGAAGGCCGGTCTCGAGGCCATGCTGACCGCGGCCCGGGAGGGCGCCAACATGATCGAGCCGATGCTGGAGGCGGTGCGGGCCGAGGCGACGCTGGGTGAGATCTGTGACGTGCTGCGGGACGAGTGGGGGACGTACACGGAGCCGGCGGGGTTCTGACGGCTCCTGACCCGGGGCTCCGCCCCGGACCCCGGTCCTCAATCGCCGGACGGGCTGGATTGTGCCCGGACGGGCTGGAAAACCAAGCCCGTCCCGCGCTTGAGGACAAAAGGGGCCTGGGGCATGCCCTCGGTTTCGGGAAGGGGCGGGTCAGGGGAGAGTTCCCACCGACGCCAGCCCGCCGACCACCAGCGCCGCGAAGCTCCGCGCCCACTCAGCGTCCACCGACTCCGCGCTGACCAGCGTGCGGTGCAGCACCGTCCCCGCGATCACGTCGAAGATCAGGTCCGCGTTGCGGTCGGCCGCGCCCGGGTCCGACTCGTGCGGCAGTTCCCCCCGCGCCTGTGCCCGCTCCCGCCCCAGGAGCACCAGCGTCTTCTGCCGGTCCACGATCGCGGAACGGATCCGGGCGCGCAGGGCGTCGTCGCGAGTGGATTCGGCCACCACGGCCATCAGGGCCGTCTTCGTCTCCGGGCGTTCCAGCAGGGCCGCGAACTGGAGCACGACCCCCTCGATGTCGGCCTGGAGGCCGCCCCGGTCGGGGAGCTCCAGGTGTTCGTCGAAGAGCGCGGCCACGGCGTCCACGACGAGTTCGCTCTTGCCCGCCCAGCGCCGGTAGAGAGTGGTCTTCGCGACCCCGGCGCGGGACGCCACGTCGCCCAGCGTCAGCTTTCCCCAGCCGAGTTCGACCAGCGCCGCGCGCGTCGCGTCGAGGATCGCGCGGTCGGCCTCGGCGCTGCGCGGGCGGCCCGTCCGGCGCCCGGAGGGGGAGGCGGAAGTCATGCCCGCGACCTTACCCGTGAGTACGACCGGTGACGCGTGACCCTCGTGCGCCTCTTCGTGCGCCCCTTTGTGCGCCTGCCCGTGAGGCAGATCACCGGAAATGCTTGCGGAGGGGTGTGGGGTTGCAGTTACGCTACGACTCGTAGCGAAAGAGCGACAACCACGGATGCCGGGTGGGGACCCGGTGTCGATTGCGAACCGCTATGAGATCACGTGACGACGTGCGTTTTTCCGATCGCCGCGCGGAGGGGGGAGGATAGGCCCATGCAGCCACGGAACATGTCCATGAGTGGAGTGGTCGACCTCGCCGCGGTGAAGGCGGCCGGGGAAGCCAAGCAGAAGGCCGAGCAGGCGCGCGCGGAAGCGGCGCGCCAGGGCGGTACGCCGCCCGCCGCCGCCTCGAGCCTCGTCTTCGACGTCGACGAGGCGGGTTTCGAGCTCGAGGTCCTCCAGCGCTCCGCCGAGGTGCCGGTCGTCATCGACTTCTGGGCCGAATGGTGCGAGCCGTGCAAGCAGCTCGGCCCGCTGCTGGAGCGACTGGCGGCGGAGTACGCCGGCCGGTTCGTGCTCGCCAAGGTCGATGTCGAAGCCAATCAGATGCTCTTCCAGCAGTTCGGCGTGCAGTCCATCCCCGCGGTCTTCGCGGTGGTGGCCGGGCAGGCCCTGCCGCTGTTCCAGGGTGCCGCGCCCGAGGCGCAGATCCGGGAGGTGCTGGACCAGCTCATCCAGGTCTCGGAGCAGCGCTTCGGGATCGTGGGCGCACCGGTGCAGCCCGGTGCGGCCGACGGGTCGGCCGCACCGGCCGCGCCGCAGCCGCCCGCGGGCCCGCACGACAGCGCGCTGGCCCTGGCCCACGAGGCGCTGGACGCCGGTGACCTGGGCGGCGCCCTCCAGGCGTACAAGAATGTGCTGTCCGACGACCCGGGCAATCTGGAGGCGAAGCTCGGTCTGTCCCAGGCCGAACTCCTCCAGCGCGTCCAGGACCTGGACCCGCAGAAGGTGCGCCGGGAAGCCGCCGAGCGCCCCACCGATGTGACCGCGCAGCTCGCCGCCGCCGACCTCGACCTGGTCGGCGGGCATGTCGAGGACGCCTTCGGCCGTCTGATCGACGCGGTGAAGCGGACGGCCGGCGAGGACCGGAACGCGGCACGGGTGCGGCTGTTGGAGCTCTTCGAGGTGATCGGTCCGGATGATCCGCGGGTGACGGCAGCGCGTACCGCGCTCTCCCGCGCGCTGTTCTGACGGACTCCCGCACCTCCCGCAACACAAACGGAACGATCGCAGCGCTTTGCCAAAACTTGGTAAACGGCGCCGCTGTTACTGGCAGTAAGAAAACCCGGGCCCTTCGCCCGGGTTTTTTCTGTTAGCTCCCTTCTTTCCCGGGCACGCTCCGACGCTCTCGCACGCCCGGCCGATGCGGGTCGGTCGCCCTTCGGTTATCCCCCCGTTACTCGCTAGTAACGAACCTCTTGTGCCCCGGCCGGGAATGGACCACGATCGGCCGAGCTCGGTCCATTCCCCCGGCACGGCCTCCAACGGGTCCGCGCCCGGGGGTGATGGGTCCCCACCGAGTGGCCGGCGGCACCATCAGCCGGCCTTGGGGCAGGGGGGTCTCCGTCGTCAACGGCGGTGCCTGTCCACCGAGGTTGCGCGAAGGCGTGGCCAGTGGTTGTCGCTCGGGGGTGATCGCCGGAGTATCGGGTGCGGAGCGGTTGGCGCCACCGAAGCGACGGTGCTCCTTCCCGAGGACGTAGCACTTCTCCCATCCCGGCACGGGTGTCCCAGCCCCTGTCGGAGATGTACGTCCGAGAAGGAGGAAAGTCATGGAGTCGATGACGACTCGCGGTGGCACCAGATGGAAGCGGTTCGCCGTCGTCATGGTGCCCAGCGTCGCGGCGACGGCCGCCATCGGGGTGGCCGTCGCGCAGGGCGCCCTCGCGGCGTCCTTCAGCGTGTCGGGGCAGCAATTCGAAGTGGCGGCCGAGAGCCTGCACGGCTGGGGTTTCGTCCAGTACGGGGCGAACGACGTCACCAAGCAGGGAAACAAGCCGGTCGCGGTGGTCGGTATCGAGAAGGCGGAGATCACCAAGCTCTGCCAGGCGGTCACCATCCCCACCCCGTTCGGCAAGGTGTCGATGAAGCTCCAGGCCGGAGGCGGCAAGGACAAGGTCAAGGCGGAGAAGCTCTACATCGACGCCGACGACCTCCAGGCCAACGCGAAGTTCACCAATGTGGACATCGGCGTCTCGGTGACCGACACCACCAAGGGCCCCGGCCCGGCCAAGCCCGGTGGTGAACACGGTGAGCGGGGCGGTTACGTACCGGGCTCGTTCGCCCAGCAGGCCGATGAGGTGGAGTTCAGCGACGTCCACCAGCGCGCCTGGGCGACCTCGGCCGGATCGTTCACGCTTCCCGGCCTGAAGATGGGCGTCAATATGGGCGAAGCCGATTGCAAGAACAACTGACGCACTGAACGGGCGGGTATGGGGGCTTGGTTCGCGCCCCCGTACCCGCACCGCGCCGCGCCCCGGACCGCCGGAGCGGTGGCGCCGGGTTCAGGTTCCACCGATTCGCCGGTTCCGAGGAGCTGTACGCCATGAGCGCCGACACGCGCCCCCAGCCGATCGACAATTTCCGCCGCTTCCGTCATTCGTTCCGGCACTGGCGCGGACAACGTCCGTTCTGGGCCGGGTTGTTGACCTTGCTGGGCGGGATTCCGATCATGTACATCCCGTACCAGACCATGACGCTGGGCGACTTGAGCATCCGCTTGGCCACCACGGCGGGCGCCGGCTCGCTGATCATCGGTGTGCTGCTGGTCGTGCTGGGCCTGACCATGTGGTTCCAGCAGCATTCGCGCATCTTCGCGGGTGTCGCGGCCATCCTGCTCGGGCTCGTCTCCCTGGTCGTCTCCAACTTCGGCGCGTTCCTCATCGGTTTCCTGCTGGCTCTGATCGGCGGCGCGCTCAGCGTGTCCTGGATGCCCGGCAAGCCGATCGCCGCCCCGGCCGCGGACGGTCCTTCGGAGGAGCCGGTACGGCTGACCAAGGACGCCTCCCCCGGGGGCGAGGTGTCAGGAACGACGCCGGGTGGCGAATTCGACGGGGGGCACCGTGGCGACTGACGACGCACACGAGGAAGGCACGGCCCCCGGGCCGGCCGGCCGGTCGAGAACCGGGCCACGGCACGCCGCGCCCAGGAAGCCGCTGCTGACCCGGCTGCACATGCCCGCGGGCAAGGCCGTGGCGCTGGCCGCGATGCCGACCGCGGTGCTGATGGGGATGGGCTTCACGCCCCAGCTGGCACAGGCCAAGCCCCTGCCGAAGAACCCCTTCCTGGACGGGCCGTGTGTCACGGCACCGGACCAGACACCGAGCGGGACGCCGAGCGGGACGGCCGACGCGAGTCCCCGTCCGGAGCCGAGCGGATCCACGAAGGACGCCGGGGAACCGGACAGGGCGACGAAGCCCGGCAAGCCCTCGTCGTCGGCGTCGCCCGCCGCGCCCCGTAAGCGGACCGCCGCGCCCAGGACGTCCCCTTCGGCGACTGCCACTCCCACCCCGTCGGCCTCCAAGTCCACGAACCCGCTCGATCCGCTGGGCATCGGCGAAAAGCTCGGCGACATCCTCACGGGCAGCAAGTCGGACCAGGGCGACAAGGCCGCACCCGTCACGCCGCCGAGCACTTCGCCCAGCCCTTCGGCCTCGAAGTCCGCCGGGCCGGGGAAGCCCGTTCCGCCCACCGGGACGCCCGCCGACAAGGCCCGGCCGTCGAAGAAGGCCACGCCGACGCAGGACCCCACGCCGTCCGGCTCCGCCACCTCGTCGCCGCCGCCCACGCCGAGCACGAGCGCGAGCCCCGACGCGTCCGAGGAGACGCCCTGCCCCAGCCGTGCCGTGACGGACGAGAACGAGCAGCACGCCTTCCCGATCCAGCCCTGGTACCTGGAGACCAGCAAACTCTCCTTGCACGGCCTCAAGTACGAGGGCATCAAAGAGATCACGATGGTGAACGGGCAGCGGAAGAAGGTCCTGAAGTTCACCGCGAGCGCCCTGGACATCAAGGACCTGCACCAGATCGTCAACAGCGGCGGCAAGCAGTACCACGTCACGGGCATGGGGAAGACGTCCACGATCCGCGACGGCAAGGTGACCATGTACACCGAGGAGCTCAAGGGCACCCTCAACCTCCTGGGCATCCCCACGCTCAAGGTCACCTTCAGCCCGGAGACCCCGCCCCCGCTGTCCCTCCCCGAACTCGTCTTCACCGACGTCAAGATCCGGCAGGCGGGCCAGTTCGGCGGCACCCTCGCCATTCCGAACCTGCACCAGTACCTGACGGATGGGACGTATCCGTAGACCGGTTCAGGGCCTGTCCGGGTGGCATTCGCCGACGGCTGACCCGCCGTTTCGTCCTCAATCGCCGGACGGGCTGAAATCAGCCCGTCCGGCGATTGAGGACACTGCCGCGCAGCGGAGGTGCGGACGACTCCGTGGGAACCGAAACGGCCGTGGCCGCCTCCCCTGTCATCAGGGGAGGCGGCCACGGCCGTTGGCGCTACGAGCGGAAGACCTAGCGGTTCTCGCCCAGGTGGTGCACCCGCACCATGTTGGTGGTGCCGGGGACGCCGGGGGGCGAACCGGCCGTGATGATCATGGTGTCGCCCTCGCCGTAGCGGTTGAGCTTGAGCAGCTCGGCGTCGACCAGGTCGACCATCGCGTCGGTGTTCTCCACGTGCGGGACGACGTAGGTCTCGACGCCCCAGCTCAGCGCGAGCTGGTTGCGGGTCGAGGCGTCCGTGGTGAAGGCCAGGATCGGCTGGGCCGTGCGGTAGCGGGACAGACGGCGGGCCGTGTCACCGGACTTGGTGAAGGCGACCAGCGACTTCGCGCCCAGGAAGTCCGCGATCTCGCAGGCCGCGCGGGCGACGGAACCGCCCTGCGTGCGCGGCTTCTTGCCCGGCACCAGCGGCTGGAGGCCCTTGGAGAGCAGCTCCTCCTCGGCCGCCTCGACGATGCGGGACATCGTCTTGACGGTCTCGATCGGGTACGCGCCGACGCTGGACTCGGCGGACAGCATGACCGCGTCCGCACCGTCGAGGATCGCGTTGGCGACGTCGGAGGCCTCGGCGCGGGTCGGCCGCGAGTTGGTGATCATCGACTCCATCATCTGGGTCGCCACGATCACCGGCTTGGCGTTGCGGCGGCACAGCTCGATGAGGCGCTTCTGCACCATCGGGACCTTCTCGAGCGGGTACTCCACCGCCAGGTCGCCACGGGCCACCATCACGCCGTCGAACGCCATGACGACGTCCTGCATGTTGGCCACGGCCTGCGGCTTCTCGACCTTGGCGATGACCGGCACCCGGCGGCCGACCTCGTCCATGACGCGGTGCACGTCGAGGACGTCCTTCGCGTCGCGGACGAAGGACAGCGCGACCATGTCGCAGCCCATGTTCAGGGCGAACTTCAGGTCCTCGATGTCCTTCTCGGACAGCGCCGGGACGTTGACGGCCGCGCCGGGCAGGTTGATGCCCTTGTGGTCGGAGATCACACCGCCCTCGATCACGATGGTCTTGACCCGGGGGCCCTGGACCTCGGTGACGCGCAGCTCGACGTTGCCGTCGTTGATCAGGATCTGGTCGCCCTTGGAGACGTCGCCCGGCAGACCCTTGTAGGTCGTGCCGCAGATCGTCTTGTCGCCGGGGACGTCCTCGATGGTGATGACGAACTCGTCACCGCGCACCAGCTCCACGGGACCGTCCGCGAAGGTCTCCAGGCGGATCTTCGGGCCCTGGAGGTCGGCCAGGACGCCGACCGCGCGGCCGGTCGCCTCGGTGGCCTGACGGAGGCGGTCGTACCGCTCCTCGTGCTCCTGGTGGGTCCCGTGGCTCATGTTGAAGCGGGCCACGTTCATACCGGCCTCGATCAGCGTCTTCAGCTGGTCAAAGGAGTCGACGGCGGGGCCCAGGGTGCAGACGATTTTGGAACGGCGCATGGGGCAGATCCTATCGGTTTGTTTCGGAGCGGAATATTCGAGCTGTGGGAACGACCGAGCGCCGGCCGTCGATCAAGCGCTGACCAGGGCGTACGTCTGAGTGGCGATCTCCAGCTCCTCGTCCGTGGGGACGACTGCCACCGCGACCCGGGCGTACTCGGGGGAGATCAGCCGTGCCTCGTCGCCCCGGACGGCGTTGAGATCGGCGTCCACGGCCAGGCCCAGCTCCTCCAGACCGGCCACGGCGGCCTCCCGCACGGGGGCCGCGTTCTCGCCGACGCCCGCCGTGAAGGCCACGGCGTCGACCTTGCCGAGGACCGCGTAGTAGGCGCCGATGTACTTCTTCAGCCGGTGCACGTAGATGTCGAAGGCGAGCGCCGCCCGCTCGTCGCCCGCGTCGATCCGCCGGCGGATCTCGCGCATGTCGTTGTCGCCGCACAGTCCGATCAGACCGCTCTTCTTGTTGAGGAGCGAGTCGATCTCGTCGATGGACATGCCCGCGTTGCGCGCCAGGTGGGAGATCACCGCCGGGTCGATGTCACCGGAACGGGTGCCCATGACCAGGCCCTCCAGCGGGGTCAGGCCCATGGAGGTGTCGACGCAGCGGCCGCCCTTGACGGCGGAGGCGGAGGCGCCGTTGCCCAGGTGCAGCACGATGACGTTGACCTCGGAGGGGTCCTTGCCGAGCAGCTTGGCGGTCTCGCGCGAGACGTACGCGTGCGAGGTGCCGTGGAAGCCGTACCGGCGGATGCGGTGCGCGTCGGCGGTCTCCACGTCGATCGCGTAGCGCGCGGCGGCCTCGGGCATCGTGGTGTGGAAGGCGGTGTCGAAGACCGCGACCTGCGGGAGGTCGGGGCGCAGCGCCTGGGCCACGCGGATGCCGGTGATGTTGGCCGGGTTGTGCAGCGGCGCGACCGGGATCAGCCGCTCGATCTCCGCCGTCACCTCGTCGGTGATCACGGTCGGCTCGGTGAACTTCTTGCCGCCGTGCACCACCCGGTGGCCGATCGCGGCCAGCTCCGGGGAGTCCAGGCCCAGCCCGTCCGCCGCCAGCTCCCCGGCGACGGCCCGCAGCGCGGCCTCGTGGTCGGCGATCGGCTGCTCGCGCTCGCGCTTGGCGCCGCCCGTCGCGAGCGGCGTGTGCGCCAGCCGGGAGGTCTCCTCACCGATGCGCTCGACCAGCCCGACGGCCAGCCGGGCACCGTCGGCCATGTCGAGCAGCTGGTACTTCACCGACGAGGAACCGGAGTTGAGGACGAGGACTCGGGTGGCGTTGGCAGTCATGAAGGGCTTTCCGGGTTGGGGGCGGTGCGTGGCGTCGTGGCGTCGTGGGGGGAGTCACGGCCGTACGGGGACCGGGCGGGTCCCCGTACGGCCGTACGGGCGTCAGGGGCGCTGCTCGCCCTGCGCCTGGATGGCGGTGATGGCGACCGTGTTGACGATGTCCTGCACGAGGGCGCCGCGCGAGAGGTCGTTGACGGGCTTGCGCAGGCCCTGCAGGACCGGGCCGACCGCGACCGCGCCGGCCGAGCGCTGGACGGCCTTGTAGGTGTTGTTACCCGTGTTCAGGTCCGGGAAGACCAGCACGGTGGCCTTGCCCGCGACCTCCGAGCCCGGGAGCTTGGTCGCCGCGACGGCCGCGTCCACGGCGGCGTCGTACTGGATCGGGCCCTCGACCAGCAGGTCCGGGCGGCGCTCACGGACGATCTCGGTGGCCTTGCGGACCTTGTCGACGTCCGCGCCGGACCCGGAGGTGCCGGTGGAGTACGACAGCATCGCGATCCGGGGCTCCACGCCGAACTGGGCGGCGGTCGCGGCGGACTGGATGGCGATGTCCGCGAGCTGCTCGGCGTTCGGGTCCGGGTTGACCGCGCAGTCGCCGTAGACGAGGACCCGGTCGGCCAGGCACATGAAGAAGACCGAGGAGACGATCTGGGCGCCCGGCGCGGTCTTGATGATCTCGAAGGCGGGCCGGATGGTGGCGGCCGTGGAGTGCACCGCGCCCGAGACCATGCCGTCGGCCAGACCCTCCTGGACCATCAGGGTGCCGAAGTAGGAGACGTCGGCGACGACGTCGTGCGCCAGCTCCACCGTCATGCCCTTGTGGGCGCGGACCCTCGCGTACAGCTCGGCGAAGCGCTCGCGCAGCGGCGACGTCTGCGGGTCGATGAGCTGCGCCTCGGTCAGGTCGATGCCCAGCTCGGCGGCGCGCTTGCGGATCGCGTCCTCCTCACCCAGGAGGGTGAGATCGCAGACGTCGCGGCGCAGCAGCACATCGGCGGCGCGCAGCACGCGCTCCTCGGTGCCCTCGGGCAGGACCACCCGGCGGCGGCCGGAGCGGGAGCGCTCGATCAGCTCGTGCTCGAACATCATCGGCGTGACCCGGCTGGAGCGGGCCACCGAAATGCGGTTCGTCAGCTCGGCGGTGTCCACATGGCGCTCGAACAGGCCGAGGGCGGTCTCCGACTTGCGCGGCGACGCGGCGTTCAGCTTGCCCTCGATCGCGAACAGCTCGGCCGCGGTGGGGAAGGAACCACCGGGCACGGAGATCACCGGCGTGCCCGGGGCCAGCCGGCCGGCGAGGGCCAGGATGCTCGGGCCCGGACGCTCGTCGAGGGTGAGCAGCAGTCCGGCTATCGGCGGCGCGCCGGCGCTGTGCGCGGCCAGCGCGCCGATGATCAGGTCGGTGCGGTCGCCGGGGGTCACCACCAGGCAGCCCTCGGTCAGGGCGGGCAGGAACGCGGGGAGCATCGCGCCGCCGAAGACGAAGTCGCGGGCGTCGCGGTTGAGCCCCGCGTCGTCGCCGAGCAGCACCTCGGCACCCAGCTTGCGGACGATCTGCGCCACGGTCGGCGCGGACAGCGAACCGTCCTCGGGGAGCGCGTAGCAGGCCACCGGCAGGCTCGCGGCGAGCCCCTCGGCGACGGCCGCGCGGTCGGCGGGCGCGACGCGGTTGACGACGAGCGCCACGACGTCGCAGCCCAGCGCCTCGTAGGCGCGGTAGGCGTTGGCCGCCTCGGCCCGTACGGCCTCGGCGGCCTGGTCCTGGCCGCCGACGACGGTGATCACGGAGGCGCCGAACTCGTTCGCCAGACGGGCGTTGAGGGCCAGCTCGTCGGGGACGTTGGTGGCGGCGAAGTCGGTGCCGAGCACCAGGACGTACTCGTACTCCCGGGCGACCGCGAGGAAGCGCTCGACGAGGGCCGAGACCAGCTCGTCCATGCCCCGCTCGGCCTGGAGGGCGGAGGCCTCGCCGTAGGTCAGGCCGTAGACGGACTCGGGCGACTGACCGAGGCGGTAGCGCGACCGCAGGAGGTCGAAGAGACGGTCCGGGCCGTGGTCGTGGACGAGCGGGCGGAAGACGCCCACCCGGTCCACGTGGCGGGTCAGGAGCTCCATGACTCCCAGCTCGATGACCTGGCGGCCGTCGCCCCGGTCGGTCCCGGTCACGTACACGCTGCGCGTCACGCGTGCTCTCCTTGTTCCGTCGCTTGTTTGCATCGCCGAGTGCTGCTGCTGAAAAAATAGCCGTTAGGGTGGCCTTGCCCTCTTGACAATACCTGCGACCGTGGATAAGGCGCTCGGCGGTGGACGTCGACGGGATGTCGGAGGGGCGTCCTTAGGGGTGCGGCAGTACCGCCCGGCCCGTGAAACAATCGGTCCCGGCTCACATGTACCAGTAGCGAGCAGGAGAAACAGCACGATGCGCATCGGAGTCCTCACCGCAGGCGGCGACTGCCCCGGCCTGAACGCTGTCATCCGCTCGGTGGTGCACCGGGCTCTCGTCGGCCACAACGACGAGGTCATCGGCTTCGAGGACGGCTTCAAGGGCCTCCTCGACGGCCGCTTCCGCAAGCTCGACCTCGACGCCGTCAGCGGCATCCTGGCCCGCGGCGGCACCATCCTCGGCTCCGCGCGCCTCGAGCGCGCCCGGTTGCGCGAGGCGTGCGAGAGCGCCCAGGACTTCTCCCGTGAATACGGCATCGACGTCCTCATTCCCATCGGCGGCGAGGGCACACTGACCGCCGCCCGGATGCTGTCGGACGCCGGCATGCCCGTCGTCGGTGTCCCGAAGACCATCGACAACGACATCTCCGCCACCGACCGCACCTTCGGCTTCGACACCGCCGTCGGCGTGGCCACCGAGGCCATCGACCGTCTGAAGACCACCGCCGAGTCGCACCAGCGCGTCATGGTCGTCGAGGTCATGGGCCGCCACGCGGGCTGGATCGCCCTGGAGTCCGGCATGGCCGGCGGCGCCCACGGCATCTGCCTCCCGGAGCGCCCCTTCGACGTCGCCGACCTGGTCTCGATGGTCGAGGAGCGCTTCTCCCGCGGCAAGAAGTTCGCCGTCATCTGCGTCGCCGAGGGCGCGCACCCCGCCGAGGGGTCGATGGACTACGCCAAGGGGGCCATAGACCAGTTCGGCCACGAGCGCTTCGCCGGCATCGGCACGAAGCTCGCCGTCGAGCTCGAGAAGCGCCTCGGCAAGGAGGCCCGTCCGGTCATCCTCGGCCACGTCCAGCGCGGCGGCACGCCCACCGCGTACGACCGCGTCCTCGCCACGCGCTTCGGCTGGCACGCCGTCGAGGCCGCCCACCGCGGCGACTTCGGCAGGATGACCGCGCTGCGCGGCACGGACATCACGATGGTGCCGCTCGCGGAGGCCGTCACCGAGCTGAAGCGGGTGCCGGAGAGCCGGATGGACGAGGCGGAGTCGGTCTTCTAGGACCGGGCCCGGAAACGCGAAAAGGCCGGACGGGCCGGAGAAAACCAGCCCGTCCGGCCTTCTTCGAGTTCGCACTACTTGCGCAGCAGCTCCACCAGACCGGACAGGTCCTCGTGGGCGTGACCGGCCGCGACCCGGCGGTCCATGAGCGGCTTCAAGGGGGCGATCAGCTCCGGGCTGATGCCCTGGTCCTCCGCGGCCCGGATGAGGTTGACGTAGGCCGCGGCCTGCATGCCGACGTTGGAGACGACGCCGTGCGCGTAGTCACCGGAGTCGATCTGCTCCGCGTACAGCGGGATGCCGATGGTCATGGCGGTGATCCAGCCCTGGAGCATCGGGGCGAACTCCGTCGCGGCGACGTTCTCCGTACCCACCAGGGCCAACGCGTGCAGGGCGCCGGCGATCATGCCGGACATCCCGCTGAGCAGGGCGATGTCGAAGAGCGGGGCGAGCCCGGCATCGCGGCCGAGGAAGTGCGCCCGGCCCAGCCGCTCCAGGACCGGGCGGTGGGTGTCGAAGGCGCCCTGGTCCCCGCTGTACAGCAGGAACGCGTGCTCGGTGCCGATGCCCGGCGGGATGGCCATGATGCCGCCGTCGAGGTACGCGGCGCCCTGCGCCGCGACCCACTCGGCCATCTCGCGGGCCTGCGCCGGGGTCCCGTTGGTGAGGTTCACCAGCGTGCGGCCGCGCAGGGCACCCGCCACCGGGCCGAGGACGTCACGGACCGAGGCGTAGTCCAGGAGACAGACGACGACCAGCTCGTTCGCCGCGACCGCCTCGGCCGCGCCGGCGGCGTCCGTGGCCCCCAGCGCCACCAGCGGCTCGGCCTTGCCGGGCGTGCGGTTCCACACCGTGGTCGGGTGGCCGCCGGTGAGGAACGCGGTGGCCAGGGCCTTGCCCATGGCGCCCAGACCGAGAAGGGTGACGGGGGAGTTGCTCATGAGGGGTACTCCAGAAGGTGTGCGGTGGTCTCGGGCTCGGCGCGCCTCCACAAGACTCGTCGACGGCTTCCACGGCCTCAAGTACGCACAAAAAAGTGGGCACTTACCTTCAGGTGGGTGTGCGCCGGACGCAAAAGCCGGTGGGCCGGTCCTCGGATCGAGGACCGGCCCACCGGCTGGTGAGGCGCCTACTGCGCCCCGATCGACTCCAGCATGTTCAGCTTCGCCGCCCTGCGGGCCGGCCAGACCGCGGCCAGGACGCCGACGACGAGCGCGAGCAGCAGGAACAGGCCTATCCGGGCCCACGGCACGACCATCTCGTACTGCGGGAACGAGGACCGCAGCAGATGGCCGCCGGACCAGGCGAGGAAGATACCGACGCCGACGCCGAGCACCGCACCGAACATCGAGATCATCACGGACTCCAGCCGCACCATCTGCTTGATCCCGGTGCGGGCCAGACCGATCGCGCGCAGCATCCCGATCTCGCGGGTCCGCTCGAACACCGACATCGCGAGGGTGTTGACGACCCCGATGACCGCGATGACGACGGCCATGCCCAGCAGCCCGTACATCAGGTAGAGGATGTCGTCGATGCTGCCCGCCTCGGAGCGGCGCAGGTCGTCCTGGCTCTGGACCTTGATGATCGGGTTGCCGCCCAGGGTCTCCTTGATCTTGGCGGGCAGGCTGCTCGCCTTGCCGGGGGCGGCCTTGATCAGCACCTCGTCGTCGCGGACCTTGTCCAGGTGCGGGTCCACGAGAGCCGGGGCGGCGAGGACCTCGGCGAGGACGTCGTTGTCGGCGTAGACGGCGACGACGCGCGGGGCGGCCTTCTTGCCGTCGTAGAACTCCATGGGCAGGGCGGAGCCGACCGCGAGGCCGTTCTTCTTCGCGTAGCCCGCGGCCACCGCGACGGTGGTCGTGCCGCGCACCTCGGTGAGCGAACCGCCGGTGATCTTCAGGTCGGTGACCTTCGAGATCTTCGAGAGGTCCGTGGCGCGGAGCCCGGCAGGTACGTCCTTCGACTGGAAGCCGACCATCCGGACGGGCACCGAGGCGGCGACGCCCGGCTGCTCGGCGAGCTTCTTGGCGACGTCGGGGGAGAGGCCGAGGTAGCTGTTCGACGTGACCTTGTAGTCGGCCGTCAGGTCCTGGGCGCCCATCTTGTCCACGCCCTGGTTCGCGGAGACCGCGGCCACCGTCAGACCCGTGATCAGCGTCAGACCGATCATCAGCGCGGAGGCGGTGGCGGCCGTACGACGCGGGTTGCGCAGCGCGTTCTGGGTGGCGAGCTTGCCGCTGACGCCGGACACCCGGACGGCGAGGCGGCCGAAGAGGTTCACGAACGGGCGGGAGAGCAGCGGCGCCAGCACGATGACGCCCGCGAGGGTCAGGGCCGAGCCCGTCATGGCGGCCGTCAGACCACCGCTGTCGCGCAGCGTCGTCACGTACAGCATGACGGCGACTCCCAGCGCGGTGAGGACCGCGCCGATGGAGTTGCGGACGACGAGGCTGCGGGTGGTCGGCGCCTGGTCCACGGCCGACAGCGCCTCGACGGGGGCGATCTTCGCGGCCTTGCGGGAGGGCAGCCACGCGGCGAGCACGGTCACGAGGACACCGACGGCGAGGGCGGACAGCGCGGCGTTCGGCTCGACGACCAGCGGGCCCTCGGGCAGCGAGGCACCGGACGAGTTCAGCACCGACCACAGGCCCGTGGCGATGCCGAGACCCAGCACGAAGCCGACGGCGGAGGCGACCAGGCCCAGCAGCCCGGCCTCGATCATCACCGAGCGCACGACCTGGCGGCGGGAGGCACCGACCGCGCGCAGCAGCGCGATCTCACGGCTGCGCTGGGCGATGAGCATGGTGAAGGTGTTGGCGATGATGAAGATGCCGACGAAGAGGGAGATGCCCGCGAAGACCAGGAAGGTGTTCCGGATCGAGCTGGTCTGCTCGTCGATGAGCTTGGACTGCTCGGCCGCCAGCTTCTTGCCGCTCTGCGCCTGGAAGCCGTCCTTCGGCAGGACGTCCCGGACCTTGCGGGTCAGCGCCTCCTGGTCGGTGCCCGGGGTGGCGGAGACGACGAGCTCGCTGAACTCGCCCGGCTTGCCGAAGAGCTTCTGTGCCGTCGGGGTGTCGAACAGCGCCAGGCTGCCACCCGCGCTCACGCGCGGGTCGTCGGTCTCGACGATGCCGACGAGCTTCTTCGTCATCACCGGGCCGTCGACGGCCAGCCGGACGGTGTCGCCGACCTTGGCGCCCGTCTTCCCGGCGGTCTTCACGTCCAGGGCGATCTCGCCGGCGGCGGTCGGGCCCCGGCCCTTCAACAGCGGGTACCGGCTGTCCTTGCCGCCCTTGCCGGGCACGTAGTTGGCGGCGCTGCTGCCCCACTCGCTGCCCGCCGGGTCGTTGTTCTTGTCGGCGACCGTGGCGACGCCACCCACCGAGGGACGTACGGACGTCACGCCGGGCAGCGCGCGGACGGTGGCGACCATCCGGTCGTCGAGGACCCGGCGGTCCCCGCCCGGCCCGGTGCCGGGACGGCCGAAACCCGTCACGGAGACGGCGACGTCGTCCAGGTTCTTGGCCGTCTTGTCGCGATAGGCGCTGCCGACGGAGTCGCTGAAGACGAGCGTGCCGGAGACGAAGGCGGTGCCGAGGAGGACCGCGAGGGCGGTCATCATCAGCCTGGCTTTGTGCGCGAGGAGATTGCGCAGGGCGGTACGGAACATGGCGGGTCCTGGTGGTTTCCCTCGGCCCGGTGAGGGGCGAGGGGAGAGCGGCTACGGGCGTCGGGTCGGGAGCTGTCCGTTCCTCAGCTCGTGCGGCCCTTCGCGTCGAAACGCTTCATGCGGTCCAGGACCGCGTCGGCGGTGGGCTCGCGCAGTTCGTCGACGATGCGGCCGTCGGCGAGGAAGATCACGCGGTCGGCGTAGGAGGCGGCGACGGGGTCGTGGGTGACCATGACGACCGTCTGCTCCAGGGCCCGCACGGATCCGTGCAGGAAGCCCAGCAGCTCGGCGCCGGAGCGGGAGTCGAGGTTCCCGGTCGGCTCGTCCGCGAAGATGATCTCGGGGCGGGAGGCCAGCGCACGGGCCACCGCGACGCGCTGCTGCTGGCCGCCGGAGAGCTGGCTGGGGCGGTGTGCGAGCCGGCCGGACAGGCCGAGCGTCGTCACGATCTGGTCCAGCCAGGCACGGTCCGCCTTACGGCCCGCGATGTCCATCGGCAGCGTGATGTTCTCCAGCGCGGTCAGCGTCGGCAGCAGGTTGAACGCCTGGAAGATGAAGCCGACCTTGTCGCGGCGGAGCCGGGTCAGCTGCCGGTCACCGAGGGAGGCCAGCTCGACGTCACCGATCCGGGTGGAACCGGAGGAGACGGAGTCCAGGCCCGCCATGCAGTGCATGAGCGTCGACTTGCCCGAACCGGACGGGCCCATGATCGCCGTGAACTCCGCGCGGCGGAACTCGACGGAGACCGAGTCCAGGGCGGCCACCCGGGTCTCGCCCTGCCCGTAGACCTTGCTCAGGTCGGTGGCGCGGGCGGCGACGGAGCCGTGGGGCGCGTGGAGGGCGGGTGAAACGGGGAAAGGCGTCGCGTGGGACACGGGGGCTCCTCCGGAGGGGCGGGATGCGTCGAGAAGGCCGACGAGGTCGGCAAGGAAGGCGACCGACCGGCCGACAAGGTCGAGACGTCGAGACCGGGGGGAATCAACGCTTCCAATTCTCGGAGCCGCAACCCGCCGCCGCCTCAGCCGTACGGCTTGAACCCGGCGTCGGACTTTAGGTCCCTGGGGGTGCGCGGCCGTAGTCCTTCAGACGGACGCCGTCATCCTCAAGGACCGACGGGCCGGGCGTGCTCAGCCCGCGGAGAGCCCGCCCTCGCAGGGCAGCACCGTGCCCGTGGTCCAGCGGGACTCGTCGGAAAGGAGGAAGAGCGCGGCCCGTGCCATGTCGTCCGGGTCGGCGACGTAATTCATCGGGAAGCGGTCGGCCAGCGCGGCCCGCGCCTCGTCGGTCGGCATCCAGCGGTCGAACATCTCCGAGCGGGTCGGCCCGGGCGCGATGGCGTTGACCCGGATGTTGTCCCGGGCGTAGTCCAGCGCGGCGCACTTCACGAGGCCGGTGAGGGCGTGCTTGCTGGTGGAGTAGTCGGTGTTCAGCGCGCTCCCCACCAGCCCGGCCACCGACGAGGAGATCACGACGGACCCGCCGCCGCTGTCGAGCATGGCCGGAATCTGGTGCTTCATGGACAGGAAGACGCCGCGCACGTTCGTGGCCATGACCGTGTCGAAGTGATCCGTGTCCAGCTCGTGCAGCCGCGCCCGCGCGCCGCCCGCCCCCGCGTTGTTGAACGCACCGTCGAGCCGGCCGTAGGCGCGCACGGTCTCCGCCACGGCGGCGGCCACCGACCGCTCGTCCGTCACGTCGCACTCCAGGCCCAGCGCCTCGTGCCCCGCCGCGCGCAGCTCGGCGGCGAGCGCGGCCACCCGGTCGGCGCGGCGGGCGGCCGCGACGACGAGCGCGCCCTCGGCGGCGAACCGGCGGACCGCCGCGGCGCCGATGCCGCTGGACGCGCCGGTCACGAATATGACGCGCCCGGTGAGCCGCCCGGCGGTGAACGCCAGTGGCTCGGGCTGCTGGTAGGTCATGTCGGTCGTGCCTCTCTCGTACTGCTCGTACTGCTCGTACTGCCCGTGCGTCGCGGCCGTGCGGCTCACATGCGCAGGGTGTGGGACGGCGCATGGCCGTAGCGCTGCTGGTAATACGCGGCGAAACGGCCCAGGTTGGAGAAACCCCAACGGTAGGCGACGTCGGAGACGGTGACGCCCCCGTTCCCCTGCGCGGCGACGAGCTCCTCGTGGGCCCGGCCCAGCCGGACCTCGCGTAAATAGCCCAGCGGCGTGGTGTCCAGATACCGGCGGAAGGCCTCCTGGAGCGCGCGTGGGCTGCACCGCGCCACCGCCGCGAGCTCGGTCAGGGTGAGGGGCTCGTCGGCCCGCTCCTCGGCCACGGCCATGACCCGGCGCACGGCGGGATGCGCGACGACGCCGGTGCGGCGCGCGTCGATCCCCCCGGTGACCAGATGGTGGGTCTCCATGAGCATCGCGGCCGTCGTCTGGGTCAGATGCGACGCGAGGATGGGGCTGTTGCGCGCGATGCCCTCGCCGAGCACCTCCCGGTGCACCGCCTCGGAGATCCCCTCCCAGCTCCTGGCGGCCTTGCCGGAGACCGTGCCCTCCAGCGTGAACCGCGCCCGGACGGGCCCCTCGACGCCGAGCGCGTCGGCCGCAGCCTGCTCCACGGTCTCCCGGGCGAGGCGGACGGTCGTCATCCGGGCGCCGGGGGTCCAGTGCACCTGGAACTTGCGGTACGGGTCGAGCACATAGGTCTGGCCGGTCCCGACGAACCGCTCCTCCCGGCCCGGCGAGGACACCCGGACCCCGCCGTTCACGAGCCGGCAGACCAGGAGGTACGAGCCGAGGGGCTGGGGGTCCACGAGCGTCTCGGCGCCGTACTGGAGCCCGGAGAGGGTGATCCCCGGGAATCCGCCTTCCGCGTACCAGGCGGAGAAGTCCTCGGGATCGCCCAGGCAGCTCAGCCGGTAGGGGCTGTACGCGGAGCTGATGGCTTCCTGCGTTTCCTCGAGGTCGTTGCTGAGCACGAGCGTGCGCATATTGCTGTTGTCAATGAGGTCATTGGGGCCATCGGGGCTGATGGATCCCGTGTCGGATTCACTCATCGGGCTTCCTCCCGGGATGACCGCGTTATCCGGCCGACAGCCGCGTTTCGCGAGTAGCCGACGGGTGGCCCCGTTAGTACCGTTCTGCTTGTTCGCAGTCAAGGCGCCGGCAATTCCCACATCGGTTTCGGGACAGGCCGGCGCGGTCCGCGGACCCGGCCTTGGGTTAACGGGGGAGATTCAGGGCCGGCCATCCGACATCGGATGGCGCGCCCCGCCGTCTGGGCACGGACGGCGGGGCTTTCCATGTCCGGCGGGGGCCTCGCGCCCCGCCGTCCCGCCTGCCACGTCACGGCTACCCCTTCACGGCTCCGCCGAGGGCGAAGCCGCCGCCCAGTCGGCGGGAGATCAGGGCGTAGAGCAGGATCACGGGCGTCGAGTAGAGGATCGAGAAGGCGGCGAGCTGGCCGTACGCGACCTGCCCGTAGTTGCCGAAGAACGTGAAGATGCTGACCGACGCGGGCAGTTGGTCGGGGGAGAGCAGCAGCATGAAGGGGACGAAGAAGTTCCCCCACATCATGATGAAGCTGTAGATCGTCACGACCGTGATCCCCGGCCCCATCAGCGGCAGGATCACCCTGACCAGCGCCTGTAGCCGGCTCGCCCCGTCCGTCCAGGCGGCCTCCTCGAGGACGGTGGGGACGCCGTCCATGAAGTTCTTCATCAGCCAGATCGCGAAGGGTAGTTGGGCGGTCGCCATGAACAGGGCCGTCCCGTACACCGTGTCGATCAGGTCGATCCGCACGAACAGCCCGTAGACCGGCACCATGACGGCGGTGATCGGCAGGCACGTGGTGAACAGGACCCCCATCAGGTACGGCCTGCTGAAGCGCGACCGGTAGCGGGAGAGGGGGTACGCCGCGAGCGCGGCGCACGCGATGGTGAGGACGGTGGCCCCGCCGCAGAGCAGCAGGCTGTTGAGCATCGGCCGGAAAGTGATCTCGTCGGTCAGTACCGCCGAGAAGTTGTCCGTCGTCGGCGAGGTGGGTGCGGCGACGCGTAGTCCCGCCTCGGAGTCGATGGAGGAGGCCAGCAGCCAGACGAGCGGAACGGCGAAGGAGACGGCCACGGCGAGCAGGGCGAGGTCGGCGGCCAGACGGTGACGGGTGCGGCGGGTGAGGAGCGGGAGCATGGCACCTCCGTGCGCGGCGAGCGCGGGCAGCGCTCGGAGGATAGCGCGCGGGGCGGGGTGGGTATCAGAGGGCACAAGGCGGCGGGTGCCGCATTCGAATCCGCGTTGCCTTTGCTTTCTCTTTAATATTTGATGATGCTCGCCTTTCCGTGCTTTCCCTGCCCTTGAAGGAATTACCGCCGTGTGAAGCTCTGTCCGTAACGCCCTGTCCGCATTCGTCGTCGCCGGTCTCGCTCTCACGGCCACCGGTTGCTCGGAAGCCGCAAAGGAGAAGGCGGAGGAAACGTACGAGGTGACATACGAGATCACCGGCAAGGACCTGGCCTCGGTGGACTTCGACAACGGCAAGGGCAAGCTCGCGGTGGCCGCCTGTGTCGCCCTCTCGCCGATCGCCCGGTAGCCCCGCGCCGGCCCTAGTCGGCCACCGGCTCCATGTGCCACCACTGGGCCGGGCTGTCCTTGTCCTCCCACTGCTGGACGTTGTCCCCGGGGGCCGTTCCCGCGTCGGCGACCTCCAGGAGGAGGCCGCTGACGTGGTTGACGAGGGTGACCGTGCCCGGTGCGTCCAGGTGCTGCTCGATCAGCCACTCCTGGGCGCCGTAGTTATTGGCCTTCCACTGCTGGACGTTCGCCCCGTTCTCCGTGGAGGCGCCCGTGACGTCCAGGCGCTTGCCGCTGCCCACGTTCTCCAGGTGGTGCACGCCGCCGCCCGCGTGGACCGGGCTCACCCGCCACAGCTGCGCGGGCGTGCCGTCGTCCTTGCCCTGCCGCACATTGGCTCCGCTGCCCTTGCGACCGTCGGCGACCTCCAGCAGCAGACCGCTGTGGACATTGCGTACGTGGTACGTGCCTTCCATGCGCTGATCGTAAAGGCAGGGTCTGACAGTCCCCGGGTGCCTCGGGCGCCCCGGCTGTCACACCTCCTCCCGCATCAGGCGCAGGTACACCATCGAGAACACCGCCCCCACCAGCAGGAGCAGTAGCGCCACCGCCGTGCCGTAGCCGATCAGCGACTTGAGGAACGCCTGGTCGTACATGAACACCGGCAGGGTCTGGCTGCGGTTGCCGGGGCCGCCCCGGGTCATGGCCCAGATGAGGCCGAAGACCGACAGCGTCTGGAGGGTGTTGAGCATGAGGTTGGTGCCGATCGAGCGCCGGATCATCGGCAGCGTGATGTGCCAGAAGCGGCGCAGGCCGCTCGCGCCGTCCACCTCGGCCGCCTCGGTGACGTCCCGGGGGATCTCGGCGAGGGCGGCGGAGTAGACGAGCATGGAGAAGGCCGTGCCGCGCCAGACGTTGGCGAAGGAGACGGCGAGGATGGGCAGGGTGAACAGCCAGTTCTGGGCGGGCAGATGGAGCCACTCCAGCACGGCGTTCAGCGTGCCGCGCCGGTTGAAGAAGGTGTAGAGCAGGAAGCCCGCCACGATCTCCGGGAGCACCCACGCGGCGATCACGATCGAGCCGGTCAGGGAGCGCACGGGCTTCGACGCGCGCCGCATCAGGGCGGCGAGGGCGAAGCCGAGGCTGTTCTGGCCCACGATCGAGGAGAGGACCGTGAAGAGGAGCGTGAGGACGACGGCGTTGCGGAAACCGTCGTCGCCGAACGCGCGGCGGAAGTTGGCGAGGCCGACGAAGGACGCGGAGGCCTGGCCGGTCAGCTGGGTGTCGGTGAAGGCCAGGTAGACGCAGTAGGCGATCGGCCCGGCCAGGAAGAGGACCAGCAGGACCGTCGCCGGGACCAGGGGCAGCCAGCGGGCGGCCCGGCGGGGTCCCGGGAGCGAGGCGGGCGGCGCGCTCGTCGCGCCCGTCACCGCTCCCCGTCCCGAACGCCGTCGCCACCCGCGATCGACCTCAGCTGCGCGTCATAGCCCCGCGCCGCCTTCGCCGCCGTCGCGTCGCCGGTCGTGACCGACTCCATGGCTTCCCCGATCGCCCCCGACACCTGCGGGTACACGGGCAGGGTGGGGCGGTAGTGGGTGTACCGGACCAGGCCGGTGAAGAAGTCGATGCCGGGCATCGACTTCAGATACCTCGGGTCCGCCGCCACGTCGTCCCGCACGGCGATCTGCCCGTCCCGCACGGTCCACTCGAGCGCGTTCTCCTTCGTCTGGAGCAACTCCACGAGCTGCCACGCCAGGTCCGGCTTCGTGGACTTCGCGCCGATCGACCAGGTCCAGCCGCCCGAGAGGCTCACCTTGCCCGGTGCCGCGCCGTTCTGGGTCGGGAAGGCGGCCCTGCCCATCACCTTCGACCACTGCGGCCAGGGCCGGGCGCCCTTCGGGAGCCAGTTCTTGGCGAGCCAGTTGCCGTCGAGGGCGATGGCGAGCTTGCCGTCGGGGATCCACTCGGCGGTGACGCGGGTGCCGACGTTGGGGTCCAGCGCGTCCGCGGGGTCGGGGCCGAGCTTCTCGCCGTAGACGGTCCGCACGAACTCGAGGGCGTCGGTGAAGCCCTTCCCGCCGGCCACCCACTTCTTCGCCGCCGGGTCGTAGAGGGGGTCCTTGCCCGTGCCGTACAGCAGCATCTCGAAGCCCTGCATGACGGCGGCCTCGCCCGGCCCCTTGCCCGTGTAGACGTTGAGGGGGATGACGCCCGGGACCTTCCGCTTGACCGCGCGGGCCGCGCCCAGGACCTCCTGCCAGTCCTTCGGCTGCCAGTCGGCGGGGAGCCCCGCCCTGGCGAAGACCTCCTTGTTGAACCACAGGCCGCGGGTGTCCGTGCCGTCCGGTACGCCGTAGGTCTTCCCGTCCTCCGCTCTCGCCGAGGACTTCGCGGTCTCGGCGTACCGCCCCCAGTCCTTCCAGGCCGCCAGCTTGTCGTCCAGGGGACGCAGATAGCCGCTCTTGATATCGGAGTTGATGAGGAAGGTGTCCTCGTGCACCACGTCCGGCGCCGTCTTCGGCGACCGCATCATCTGCTGGATCTTGGTGTAGTAGTCGTCCTGGGAGGCCTGGATCGGGACGAGTTCGAGCTTCTTGCCCCGGTGGCGCTGCTCGAACTGCGTTTTGATCATGGCCAGGTACTCGTCCATGATCCGCACCTTGTTGTCGGTGCTGCGCGGGTAGGCGACCTTCACGGTGTCGGGGTCGCCGCCGGAGCCACCGCCGCAGGCGGTGAGCGATGCCGCGGCGAGGACGGTGACCAGGAGCAGAGGGGCGGTGGGACGCACGGGCACGACCTCCTACAAGCCTCGTGGGCTTGGCCGGCGGCCGTCCGTGAGCGCTCGGTCCGTTCGTCGCGGGACGGCCGGGGCCTGGTGAAGTCGTACGTTCCCTGGTTGGTGCCCTCGCACGCGTCCGGGCCGATTACCGCCGCTACCGCCGGCTCAGCCACCGGTAGCGCAGTTCGGGCCGGCCGATCTGCCCGTACTGCGGGGCCCGGGCGGCCCGGCCGCCGGTCACCAGGTGTTCCAGATAGCGGCGGGCGGTGATCCGCGAGATCCCCACGGTGGCGGCGGCCGTGCCCGAGGAGACGCCCTCGGGGCCCGCCGCGCGCAGCGCCTCGGTGATCGCCTGGAGCGTGTCCAGGCTCAACCCCTTCGGCAGCGCGGCGGGTTGCGGTGCGCGCAGCGCGGCGAGCGCGCGGTCCACCTCGTCCTGGCCGCTCGCCTCGCCGACGACGGCGCGGAACTCCGCGTAGCGGACCAGCCGGTCGCGGAGGGTGGCGAACGTGAAGGGCTTCAGCACGTACTGGACGACGCCGAGCGAGACGCCCTCCCGGACGACGGCCAGATCGCGCGCCGACGTCACCGCGATGACGTCGGCGGTGTGCCCGGCGCTGCGCAGCGAACGCACGAGCTGGAGCCCGTGGCCGTCGGGGAGGTACAGGTCGAGCAGCAGCAGGTCGACGGCCGTCCGCTTGAGGAACTGCGAGGCGTCCGCGCGCGAGTGGACGACCCCGGCGACGGTGAAGCCGGGAACGCGCCCGACGTACAGCGCGTGCGCGTCGGCGGCGAGGGGGTCGTCCTCGACGACGAGGACCCGGATGGGCGGTGCGGTCGCCTGCGGCGTGCTCATGCGGTGGCTCCTGGGGCGGCTTCCGCGGTGGGTTGTGCCGGGTTGGGTGCGCTCGCGGGTGCGAGCAGGGGCAGACGGACCGTGAACTCGGCACCCCCGGCGGGGGACTCCCCGACCGTGACCGTGCCGCCGTTGCGCCGGGCGGCCTGCCGGACCAGCGCCAGCCCGAGGCCACGACCGTGCGGCGCGGGACCGGGCGACTTGGTCGACCACCCCCGGCGGAACACCTCGTCCACCGCCCCGGCCGCGACCCCGGGCCCGGTGTCCCCGACCCGCAACAGCAACTCCCCGCCGCCCGCCCGCACGGTCACGGTGACCTGCGGTCGGCGGTGCGGTGCCGCGTGCGCGGGCGCGAGGACGAGCACGGGGGCGCGCCCCGCGCACGGCTCTGTCACGTCGTCGCTCCCGGCTGCCGGGCGGACGGGGTGCCCGGCCGGGTGCGGTGCTGCGACGTCCCGCTCCGTGGCCGTGTGGTGCGCTGCGGCGTGTCCCGTCGGCCGGGGTGCTGTCTCGTCCGGCGCGCTCGCCGGGTCCGTCCGCGGCTCCGCCGCGCCGTGGCTCCCGGCCTCCGGCCGGGCCGTGTCGGGCGCGCCGGGGCGGCCGGGGCGCGAGAGCGGGGCCTGCGCGTCGGTGACCGCCATGCCGGCGTCCGTCGGATCAGCTTGGGACAAGGGCCGGTTCGCCTCCGACGCGGACGCGTCCAGGGCGTTGTCGATGAGGTTGCCGAGGATCGTGACCAGGTCGCGGGGCGGGAGGGCGGGCGGGAGGAGGCCGTCGTCTATGCGGGTGTCGGGGGTGAGGAGGAGCTCCACGCCGTGTTCGTTGGCCTGGGCGGCCTTGCCGAGGAGGAGGGCTGCGAGGACCGGTTCGGCGACGGCGGCCATGACCTGGTCGGTGAGGGCCTGGGCGAGTTCGAGTTCCGCCGTCGCGAAGTCGACGGCCTCGTCCGCGCGGCCGAGTTCGATCAGCGAGACCACGGCGTGCAGCCGGTTCGCCGCCTCGTGGGACTGGGAGCGCAGCGCCTCGGCGAAGCCGCGCACGGAGTCCAGCTCGCCCGACAGCGCCTGGAGTTCGGTGTGGTCCCGCAGGGTGACGACCGTGCCGCGCCGCTCCCCGCCGGAGACGGGCGAGGTGTTGACGACCACGATCCGGTCGGCGGTCAGATGCACCTCGTCGACGCGCGGCTCGGTGGCCAGCAGGGCCCCGGTCAGGGCCGGCGGCAGGCCGAGCGCGTCAACGGGGCGGCCGACGACATCGCCGTGGAGGCCGAGCAGCTCACGGCCGCCGTCGTTGACGAGTGCCACGCGCCGCCGCCCGTCGAGCATCAGCAGCCCCTCGCGCACCGCGTGCAGCGCGGCCTGGTGGTAGTCGTGCATCCGGCTCAGCTCGGCGGCGTTCATGCCGTGGGTGTGCCGGCGCAGCCGGGCGTTGAGGAGGTACGTGCCGAGGCCGCCGAGGGCGAGCGCGGCGAGGGCGACGCCGAGCAGCCCGGTGAGCTGCCGGCGCACGTCCGCGCTGATCGAGTCGACCTTGATGCCCGCGCTGACCAGCGCCACGACCCGGCCGTCGGGCTGGTCGGTGTCGCGCACCGGGGCGACCGCCCGCACGGAGGGGCCCAGGGTGCCGGTGTAGGTCTCGGAGAACGTGACGCCCTCGAGCGCGGGGCGGGTGTGGCCGAGGAAGCGCTCGCCGATCCGGGTGGAGTCCGGGTGCGTCCAGCGGCTGCCGTTCGGGCGCATGATCGTCACGAAGTCGACGTCCGTGTCGCGGCGCACCTGCTCGGCGTACGGCTGAAGCGTGGACGTGGGGTCCGTCGAACGGATGGATTCGCGTACGGCGGGCGACGCGGCGACGGCGGTCGCCGTCGCCGTCGCCTGGCGGCGCGCGGCCGCCTCGGCCTGGGCCTGGTCGGTGAGGTACGCGAAGACCGCGCAGCCGGTCACCACGGCGGCGACCAGCACGGTCTGCATCGCGAAGAGCCGGCCGGCCAGGCTGCGGGGGCGACGTATGCGAGGTTTGCGCATGGCGGACAGTCTGCACTGCGGCGGGTTCGTGAACGTAATGCACGTAATCGTGACCGCTGTCACAGGGGGGTGCATAGTCGCCGGGACCCCACTCGTCGGGAGGAAGGGGTCACCCACGAGCCGCGACGACGAGGAGTCCCCCCATGACAGGCGCAGCGGCGCAGTCGCCACCACCGGGTCAGGCACGCAGAAGACCGGACCGGACGCACTATCTCTACCTCGCGGTGATCGCGGCGGTGCTGGTCGGCATCGCGGTCGGCTTCGCGGCTCCGGGGGTGGCCGTCGAGCTGAAGCCGCTCGGCACCGGCTTCGTGAACCTGATCAAGATGATGATCTCGCCGATCATCTTCTGCACGATCGTGCTCGGCGTCGGCTCGGTACGGAAGGCGGCGAAGGTCGGCGCGGTCGGGGGGCTCGCGCTCGGTTACTTCCTGCTGATGTCCACCGTCGCGCTCGCCATCGGCCTGGTCGTCGGCAATCTCCTGGAGCCCGGCAGCGGGCTGCACCTGACCGAGTCCCTGCGGCACGCGGGCGAGGCCCAGGCCAAGGGCGCGCACGAGTCGACGGCCGACTTCCTGCTCGGGATCATCCCGACCACCATGGTGTCCGCCTTCACCGGCGGCGAGGTGCTCCAGACCCTGCTGGTGGCACTGCTGGCGGGCTTCGCGCTGCAGGCCATGGGCCCGGCGGGCGAGCCGGTGCTGCGCGGCATCGGGCACATCCAGCGGCTGGTCTTCCGGATCCTGGCGATGGTCATGTGGGCGGCGCCGGTGGGCGCCTTCGGCGCGATCGCGGCCGTGGTCGGCGCGACCGGCGTGGACGCGCTCAAGTCCCTCGCCGTCATCATGATCGGCTTCTACGTCACCTGCGCGCTCTTCGTCTTCCTGGTGCTCGGCGCGATCCTGCGGCTGGTGGCGGGGGTGAACATCTTCGCGCTGTTGAAGTACCTCGGCCGGGAGTTCCTGCTGATCCTGTCCACGTCCTCCTCCGAGTCGGCGCTGCCGCGCCTGATCGCGAAGATGGAGCACCTGGGCGTGAGCAAGCCGGTCGTCGGCATCACCGTGCCGACCGGTTACTCCTTCAACCTCGACGGCACGGCCATCTATCTGACGATGTCCTCGCTGTTCGTGGCCGAGGCGATGGGACAGCCGCTCTCGGTCGGGCAGCAGATCTCGCTGCTGGTCTTCATGATCATCGCATCCAAGGGCGCGGCGGGCGTGACGGGTGCCGGACTCGCGACGCTCGCGGGCGGTCTCCAGTCGCACCGCCCGGAGCTGGTGGACGGCGTCGGCCTCATCGTCGGCATCGACCGTTTCATGAGCGAGGCGCGCGCCCTGACGAACTTCGCGGGCAACGCGGTCGCGACGGTCCTGGTCGGCACCTGGACCAAGGAGATCGACAAGGAGCGGGTCGGGGAAGTCCTCGCCGGGCGGCTGCCGTTCGACGAGACGACGCTGATCGGCGACGGGCACGGTGGCCCGGAGCTGCCCGAGCAGCGCGGCGATGCGAAGGAGGCCGCCGGGGTCTGAGGCCGATGTGAGCGCGAGCGCTCACCCCAAGCCGCCGGAGGGCGGGGTGGACCGGAGTCCTACACCCCAATGTCCCCGCTTCCCGGCACCGCAGCGTCCGACGCCCTCGCGTCGGGCGCTGCGGCGTTCCCGGTCGCCAGGATGCGCGCCACCAGCTCGGTGGCCGCGGCGACGGGGACGCCCAGCGTGGCCAGGGCGGTGATCGCGGCGGAGCGGCCCGCCTCCTCCGGGGCCAGGAGCCCCT
This sequence comes from Streptomyces netropsis, assembly GCF_014203545.1. Taxonomy (GTDB): domain Bacteria; phylum Actinomycetota; class Actinomycetes; order Streptomycetales; family Streptomycetaceae; genus Streptomyces; species Streptomyces netropsis. Next base: position 119,156 of record NZ_JACHJG010000003.1, on the reverse strand, counting down.
CGTTGACGGCCTGCATGAGGCCGAGGATCACCTGCTCGCGTACGTACGCGAGGGCCGTGACGGGCAGCGGCGAGGTGAACTGCCCCGCGTCCAGGCCGCGCTGGAGCACCGTCGCGGTCTCGAGGCGCACCGGCTCCAGGCGCCGGTGGATGCCCTCCACGGTGACGCTGCGCTGGGCCAGCGAGATCAGCAGGCGGTAGCCGTCGGCGATCTCCCAGACGGCGAGCACCGACCGGGCCAGCGCCTCGGCCGGGTCGTCCACCCCGTGCAGCGCCGCCGCGTGGACCGTGCCGACGGTTTCGGCCACGTCGTCGACGAGCGCGACGATCAGCGCGTCGCGGCTGGGGAAGTGCCCGTAGACCGTGCGGCGGACGACGCCCGCCGCACGCGCGATCTGATCCATGCTCGCGTCCGCGTCGCGCAGCAGCTCGGCGAGCGCGATGTCCATGATGCGGCGGCGATTGGCGTCCGCTCTGCCGGCCATTGGGTCTCTTCTCGCTCGGGCGGACCGTATGAACTGTCCGGATTCCGCCCCTGGATGGAGCTGGGCGCTGCCCTCATTTTGCACACCGCGGAATCGGGCCGTAAATTGCACACCAGTGTGTAATTGCACAACCCTGTGCAAGTTCTGGAAAGGGGGGCCGATGGGCCTCGCGATGTCGACTCCGGTCGACGAGATGGATGGTCCGTACAAGCGACGCTGGGCGGCCCTGGTGGTCCTGTGCCTCAGTCTGCTGATCATCGTCATGGCGAACACGTCCCTGACGGTCGCCGCTCCGGACATGGTCCAGGACCTCGGCCTCGGCAGCTCGGACCTCCAATGGGTCATCGACGGCTACACCGTCCCGTACGCCGCGCTGATGCTGATCCTCGGTGCGATCGGTGACAAGTACAGCCGTCGTGGCGCGCTCGTCCTCGGCCTCTTCGTCTTCGGCGCCGCCTCCGTCGCGGGCTCGCTGGTCGACAGCTCGGGCGGCGTCATCGCCGCCCGCGCCGTGATGGGCGTCGGCGCGGCCATGATCATGCCCGCCACGCTGTCGCTGCTCGCCGCCACGTTCCCGCGCGCGGAGCGGGCCAAGGCGATCACCATCTGGACCGCCACCGCCGGTCTCGCCATCGCCGTCGGCCCGCTGGTCGCCGGTGCGCTGCTGGAGGACCACGGCTGGGCCTCGACGTTCCTGATCAACGTGCCGATCGCGGCCCTCGGCATCGTCGGCGCGCTGCTGCTGGTGCCGCCGTCCAAGGCTGCCGACGTCGACAGGATCGACTACATCGGCGGTCTGCTGTCCGTCATCTGGGTCGGCTCGCTGATCTACATGATCATCGAGGGTCCGCACTTCGGCTGGGGCGCCAAGGCCGTCACCGCCGCAGTGCTCGCCGGCGTCGGCCTGGTCTGCTTCGTCTTCTGGGAGCTGCGCCACCCGCGCCCGGTCCTGGACGTCCGCCGCTTCGGCCGGCGCGCCTTCGCCGGCTCGACCCTGGCCGTCGCGCTGTTCTTCCTCGCCGTCTTCGGTGCCTTCTACTACCTCACCCAGCACCTCCAGTTCGTCCTCGGCTACTCGCCGCTGGACACCGGTGTGCGCATGCTGCCGCTGGCCGGCGCGGTGTTCGTGGGCGGCGTGCTGACCGCCCTGCTCACGCCGAAGTTCGGCATGAAGATCACGGTCGCGCTGGGCATGACCGTCGGCACGGTCGCGATCGCGCTGCTCACCCGCGTCGACGAGGGCTCCACGTACGGCGACTTCCTCGTGCCGCTGATGATCCTGGGCCTGGCCATCGGCCTGTCCCTGTCGCCCTGCACCAACGCCATCATGGGCTCCTTCCCCGAGAACCAGCTCGGCGTCGGCGGCGCGGTCAACAGCACCTCCATCGAGATGGGCGGCTCCCTCGGCATCGCCGTCCTCGGCACGGTGCTGGCCAAGACCTACTCCTCCAACCTCGCCGACGCCGCCGCGAAGGTGGCGGCCGGCGGCGGTCCGAAGCTCCCGGGGAAGGCGCTGACCGCCGCGCAGGACTCGGTCGGCGCGGGCCTGTACGTCGCCAAGGAGGTCGGCAAGCAGGTCACGGCCGGCGCCACGCCCAAGATGGGCGCCGAGAAGGCGGCCGCGTACGGTGCGCAGCAGGCGCAGTCCGTCGTGGAAGCCGTGCACAAGGCGTTCGCGGACTCCGTCGCCCACACCAGCCTGATCGGCGCGATCGTCCTCGGCGTCGGCACGGCCGTCGTCGTCACCCTGCTGCCGCGCGACGCGGGCAAGTCGACGACGGCCGCTCCGACCGAGGCCCCGGCCGCGAAGAACGACGAGCGCGCGGACGAGCGCGTCTGACCCTGTGGCAAGGCCGTTGTGCCCCGTGCCCCGGTGGGGGTGCGGGGCACTGCGCGTCCATGGCCGAGGTCAGGCGATGACCCCGCTGCTTGACCTTGACCTTGCCGTTGGCGGCAGGGTTGCACGATCGGCGGCATGAACAGCACCGCATCGCAGAACAGCAGGGTCGTCGCCGTCACCGGAGCCGGGACCGGGATCGGCCGGGCCACCGCCCGCGCCTTCGCCGCCGAGGGCGCCCGCGTGGTCGCGATCGGTCGGCGGGCCGAACCGCTGCGGGAGACCGCTGCCGGGGACGACCGGATCACGCCGCTGGTCGCCGACATCACCGCCGAGGACGGGCCCGAGCGAATCGTCGAGACCGTGCTGGAGACCCACGGCCGGCTGGACGTCCTCGTCAACAACGCGGGCATCGCGCGCGGCGGCGCCCTCGGCACGCTGACCCCGGAGACGATCACGGCTCAGCTCGCCACCAACCTGATCGCCCCCGTCCTGCTGACCCAGGCAGCGCTCCCGCTCCTGGAGGCGGCCGGCGGCGTGGTCGTCAACGTGAGCACGTCGGTGGGGCAGCGGGCCTGGCCCGGCAGTTCGCTCTACGCCGCGACCAAGACCGCGCTGGAGCTGCTGACCCGCAGCTGGGCGGTCGAGCTGGCACCCCGCGGCATCCGCGTGGCCGCGGTCGCCCCCGGAGCGATCGACACCCCGATCGGCGAACACCAGGGCCTGACGCCGGAGGCGATGGCCGCCGTGCGGGAATGGCAGCTGGCCCACACCCCGCTCGGCCGGATCGGCCGGCCCGAGGAGGTGGCCTGGGCCATCACCCAGCTCGCCTCGCCGGCCGCGTCGTTCGTCACCGGGGTCGTCCTCCCGGTCGACGGTGGGGCGGTCGTGGCGTGATAGGAGTGGCCCGTGAGGTGGAACGAGTGAGGATCGGCGAACTGGCCAAGGCGACCGGGACGACGGCCCGCGCGCTGCGGCACTACGAACAGGCCGGGCTGATCTCCTCCGAGAGGGCCGCCAACGACTACCGCGTCTACGACGAACGGGCAGTCGTCCGGGTCCGCAACATCCGCTACCTGCTGGCCGTCGGACTCACCCTCGACGACGTGCGGGTCTTCCTGCCCTGCCTGGACGGCGACGTGGCTGCCGCCCCGCCGTCGGACAAGGGCCTGCGCGTCGCGTCGGAACGGCTGGCGGTCCTCAACGAACGGATCGCCGCCCGGACCGAGGCCCGCGACCGGCTGGAAGCAGCCCTCCGGGACACCACCGGCCGCCTCTCCCGTGCGGCAACGGTGTCGTGAGACCGGTACCGATCGGGCCGATCCGGTGTCGTGCCGTACGGTTCAACCTACCGACGCGGGGTGGAGCAGCTCGGTAGCTCGCTGGGCTCATAACCCAGAGGTCGCAGGTTCAAATCCTGTCCCCGCTACACATGGTGAAGGCCCGGCAGCCAAGCTGCCGGGCCTTCACCGCGTTCGGGCCCGTTCCGGCCCGGCGATTCCCCGCCGATGCCGATGGCCAAGGGGAGTCCCCCTCCGGCCGGCGCCCAGGTCCTGGCGCGGAGGCGTGGGGCGGCGAGGGTGACGCGACCGGCTGCCCCGACGGGCCGTCGCACCGTACACGGCCGCCCGTGCCCGGCTCCCGGGGCGCGAACGCTTTCGCGGGGCGGACACAAGAAGGGGGAGGGGCCGCGGACGGCGTGGCCCGTGGAAGGGGAGGTCCGTGGCGACGGACGAGGAAGTGCTGGCGCGCTCGGGAACCGACGCGTCGGCCTTTGAACCGCTCGTGGAGCGCCATTCGAGGGCGCTCCACGGCTACTTCGCGCGCCGGGCGCCCGGCGCGGCGGACGATCTGCTGGCCGAGGCGTGGCTGCGGGCCTACGCGGGGCGCGGCACCTACGACCCGGCCCGCGGGCCGGTCCGGGCGTGGCTCTTCGGCGTGGCCCGCAACGTGCTGGCCGCGCACTGGCGCGGGCAGGAACGGCCCGCGGCCGCCGCCGCGCTCGCCGGTGAGGCGAGCAGCGACCCGTGGCACGCCGTCGACCGGAGGCTGGACGCGGCGGCGGTCGCGCCACTGATGCGCCGGACCCTGGCCGAGCTGCCGGCCGTGGAGCGGGAGCTGCTGCTCCTGATCGCGTGGGAGCAGCTCAGCCCCACCGAGGCCGCGGCCGTCGTCGGCGTCCCCGCGGGCACGGCCAGGTCCCGGCTGCACCGGGCGCGCACCCGGCTGCGCGCGGCGCTCGGCCCCTCCGCCCCGCTTTCCCTGACAGGAGACCTCGTATGACCGGGCAGGACAGGAACACGGACGGCACGGACTTCCTCGAATTCCCCGGTGCCGGGCGGTTGAGGGCCGCGGGCAAGGTCGCGCCGCCCTCGGCGGACGCCGTCGCCGCGGCGCTGGCCGCGGTGCGGTCGGCGGCCGGCCGGGCGGAGGGGGACGGGCCGGCCATCGAGCTCGAATGGGAGCCGGTGGCCGCGGTCGTCCCGGTGCGGACGTGGCGGCGGCGCCTTCCCGTGCTGGTCTCGGCGGCGGCGGTCGTGGCGATCGCGCTGGGTGTCGCGTTCCAGCCCGGGTCGGGCTCCGGGGACGCGCAGGGCTCCCCGGCGGCGGAGCGGACGGCGGAGCGGACGGGGACGGCACCGTACTGGAAGGTACGGATCCACCAGTGGAACCGGACCAGCGCCCAGCGGCCGGACGACTCGTACGAGACCGTCTGGCTGAGCCGGAGCGACACACGCGGGCAGTTCGGTGACGGTCCGGTCCGGGAGTACACGCCAGTGGAGATGGCGGGGACGGCCTACGTGGTCGGCCGCAATCCGATCATGTGGCGCGAGCTCACGACGCTGCCCACCGACCCGGCGGCGCTGCGGGCCCGGCTCGTCGGGAAGGCCACCGGGGAGGGGGTCGAGGAGGGGCTCTTCGACGGCGTCGAAGAGTTGCTCGCCCGGTCACCCGCCGAACCGGAGCTGCGGGCCGCGTTGTTCAAGGTCCTCACCGGGATTCCCGGGGTGCGGGTGACGGAGCGGGTCAAGGACAGCACCGGGCGCGTCGGCACGGCCGTCGACCTGGACGCCGACACCTGGCGCCGGCGGCTGATCATCGACACCGAGGCGTTCCACACGCTGGAGGCCGTGGACACGGCGCGGGACGACGGCCTGAAGTGGGGGACGCAGAAGCTCCGGGCCGGGGACCTCCTCCACCGCACCACTTACCTCTCCGTCGGGCCCGTCTGGGAGGCGCCGAAGCCGTCCCCGCGGACGTAGCGGCCCACCTTCGGCATCAGGCAGCAGATTCACCCGCACGGCCTTCGTCCTGGTCGGTGCACCTTGGCCGGAGCACATGATCAGGCGAAGGCCGCCTCGACCTCCGTCTGCGCCGTACGACACAGACGGAGGTCAAAAGTCGAGCTCAGGCCGGCCGCAGCCAGACCGTCGCCAGCGGGGGCAGGGTCACCACGATGCTCGACGGGCGGCCGTGCCGCCGGGTCGGCTCGGACTTGATCGGCTCCGTGTCCGTGACACCGCTGCCGCCGTAACGCCCGTCGTCGGTGTTGAGGACCTCCTGCCACAGGGCGTGCCGGGCCGGGACGCCGAGGCGGTAGGCGTGCCGGACGACGGGGGAGAAGTTGCTGACGGCCAGCAGTGGCGAGCCGTCCGCGTCGAAGCGCAGGAACGCGAAGACGTTGTCCTCGCTCGCGTCGCTCTCGACCCACTCGAATCCGCCCGGGTCGGTGTCGCGCTGCCACAGCGCGGGCGTCGCGGCGTAGACCGAGTTCAGATCGCGCACCAGATCCCGCACGCCCCGGTGGTCGGCCTCCGCCGAGTACGAGGGGTCGAGCAGCCACCAGTCCGGGCCGTGCCCCTCGGACCACTCCGCACCCTGGGCGAACTCCTGCCCCATGAAGAGCAACTGCTTGCCCGGGTGGGCCCACATGAACCCCAGATAGGCACGGTGGTTGGCGCGCTGCTGCCACCAGTCGCCCGGCATCTTGGACACCAGCGACCGCTTGCCGTGCACGACCTCGTCGTGGGAGATGGGCAGGACGTAGTTCTCGCTGTAGGCGTAGACCATGGAGAAGGTCATCTCGCCGTGGTGGTACTTGCGGTGGACCGGCTCCTTGACCACGTACTCCAGCGAGTCGTGCATCCAGCCCATGTTCCACTTCAGACCGAAGCCGAGACCGCCGAAGCCGCTCACGCCCACGTGGTGGGTGGCCCGGGTGACCCCGTCCCACGCCGTGGACTCCTCGGCGACGGTGATGACACCGGGGCAGCGGCGGTAGACCGTCGCGTTCATCTCCTGCAGGAACGCCACCGCGTCGAGGTTCTCCCGCCCGCCGTGCTCATTGGGCGTCCACTGGCCGTCCTCGCGGGAGTAGTCGAGGTAGAGCATCGAGGCGACCGCGTCCACCCGCAGCCCGTCGATGTGGAACTCCTCGCACCAGTAGACGGCGTTGGCCACCAGGAAGTTGCGGACCTCCGTACGGCCGTAGTCGAACTCCAGCGTCCCCCAGTCCGGGTGGACCGCCCGCGCCGGGTCCGCGTGCTCGTACAGCGGCCGGCCGTCGAACTCGGCCAGCGCCCAGTCGTCCTTGGGGAAATGCGCCGGCACCCAGTCCACGAGCACCCCGATGCCCGCCCGGTGCAACGCGTCGACCAGGTACTTGAAGTCGTCGGGGGTGCCCAGCCGTGCGGTCGGGGCGTAGAAGCCGGTGACCTGGTAGCCCCACGAGCCGCCGAAGGGGTGCTCGGCGACCGGCATCAGCTCGACGTGCGTGAAGCCCAGGTCCTTCACGTACGCGGGGAGCTGCTCGGCCAGCTGCCGATAGGTCAGCCCCGGGCGCCAGGACGCCAGGTGCACCTCGTAGACGGAGAAGGGCGACTCGTGCACATGCCGCTCCGCGCGGCGGGCCAGCCACTCCTCGTCTCGCCACCGGTGGTGCGAGGCGTGCACGATCGAGGCGTTGGCCGGGGGGACCTCCGTGCGCCGCGCCATCGGGTCGGCGCGCAGCGTGTGCGAACCGTCGGGGCGGGTGATCTGGAACTTGTACAGGGTGCCCTCGCCGATACCGGGCAGGAACAGCTCCCACACCCCGGAAGAGCCCAGCGAGCGCATCGGGGACCCGGTGGCGTCCCAGTAGTTGAAGTCCCCCGCGACCCGTACGCCCTGCGCGTTCGGCGCCCACACGGTGAAGCGGGTGCCGATCACGCCCTCGTGCGTCATCGGCTGCGCGCCGAGCGCCCGCCACAGCTCCTCGTGCCGGCCCTCGCGGATGAGGTGCATGTCCAGCTCCCCGATGGCGGGCAGGAAGCGGAACGGGTCGTGCACCTCCAGCTCGGTGTCGTCGTACGTCACCACCAGGCGGTAGTCGGGGATCTCCTTCAGCGGGAGCACGCCCCCGAACAGCCCGTCCCCCTCGTCGTACAGCTCCGCCCGCAGCCCCTTCGCGGTGACCGAGACCGCCCGGGCGAAGGGGCGCAGGGCCCGGAACGCCACACCGCCGGGTACGGGGTGCGCCCCGAGCAGGGCGTGCGGATCGTGGTGCGCGCCGTGCAGCAGGCGCTCGCGCTCCCCGGCGTCCAGCGGTTCGGCCGGGCGTACGCCCCGGCGGGTCACGGTCTGTGTCGCGGGTGCGGCCGGCGTGTTCGGCGTGGCCGGTGAGGTCTCCGCCGCCGGGGCGCCGTCCGGCGCCGCCACGGGGTCCGCCACCGGGTCGGGCGCCTGGTCGGACACGGGGTCCGGTGACCGGTCCGACGCCGGGTCCGGATCCCACGCGCCATCGGACTCCGGGTCGTCCGTCGAGTCCCACACCGACCACCGGTACACCGGCACCGGCGCGTCCGTCTCCTCCCCGGCCCTCGGCGGACGCCCGCGCGGTGGGGACGCGGGCAGGAACGTGGCCGGAACCGGGGCAGGACCGCCGGGGCGGTCGGCCCCGGGCTCGCGGGACGGTCGGCTGGACGGCGGACGAGCGGTCACGGGGCGGTCCTCCTCGGTGTCCCCCGGACGGTCGGCCGGGGGCGGATCTGGCTTGCGGGTCGGTGGGTCATACGGGATTCCTCGGGCCGGGCCGCAGGTCGCCGCCGCCCGAGGACGGGTCGGTGGGCGCGCCGCCCTCCGCCGGTACCTCCGCGAGCCGCCGGATCGCGGCCATCGGGACCGGGAGCCAGTCGGGGCGGTGCCGGGCCTCGTAGAGGACTTCGTAGACGGCCTTGTCCGTCTCGTGGGCGCGCAGCAGCCGCGGCTCCTCGCGGGGGTCGCCGTGGACCGTGGCGTAGCCCTCGCAGAACGCGGCCCGGGCCCGGTCCGACCAGGCGGTGCCGGCCGCCCGGCCCACCGCCGCCGCGTAGTCGAAGGAGCGCAGCATGCCCGCGATGTCCCGGGCGACGGGCTGCGGCCTGCGGCGCTCGGCCAGCGGACGCGCGGGCTCACCCTCGAAGTCGATGAGGGACCAGCGGCCGTCCGAGGCCGTCCGCAGCGTCTGCCCCAGGTGCAGATCACCGTGGATGCGCTGCGCGGACCAGGTGCGCCCGGCCCGGCCGAGCGCCGCGAGCTCCTCGTACGCCCCGCGCAGCGCGGCCCGGTAGGGGCGCAGGGCGGGGACCGCGTCGGCGGCGGCGTCCAGGCGCTGGGTCATGGCGCCGGCGAGCCGCTCCAGCTGGGGGCGGCGCAGGACGACGGTGGGCAGCGCCTCCGCGAGCGCGCCGTGCACCTCGGCCGTGGCGTGCCCGAGGGCCCGGGCGGAGGCGGTGAAGTCGGCCCGTACGGCCAGGGCGCCCAGGGCCAGTTGCCAGCCGTCGGCCGAACCGGGCAGGAAGGGCTGGAGCACACCGAGCGTCATCGGCTCGCCGCCGGTGCCGGGCAGCCCGGCCGGCCCGGTCAGCCTGGTCAAGTCCGCCTCGAACCAGGCGGCGGGCGTCGGCACCCGCCGGCAGCCCGCGCCGGCGAGCGCGCGCGGCAGTTCGAGATCGGGATTGGTGCCGGGGCAGACGCGGCGGAAGAGCTTGAGGATATACGTTTCGCCGTAAACGACCGAGGAGTTGGACTGCTCCGAGCCGAGCAGCCGGGGCGCGAGGCCCGCGGCGATGACGGTCCCCTCCTCCCGGGCGAAGCGCAGCGGCCCCAGGCGTCCCGGCAGCCGCAGCCGCTCCAGGACCACGGCCGCGAGACGGGGGTCGGCGAGGCCCTCGTAGACGACGCGGCCGTGCAGCGGTCCGCCCGCGGGGCGGCCGATCAGGGCGGGCGCGAGCTGTGGGGGCAGGACGTCCTGGACACCGAGGAGCAGCTGATAGCAGTCGTCGGTGCCGCGCGCCGGGGCGCCGCCGGGGCCCGTGGACCCCAGCTGCTGCGCGCGGACGAGCAGATGGACCAGGCCGGGGGCGGTGCCGCCGGCCGGGGCCGGCAGCAGTTCGGTGGCCGCGACGAGCGTGAAGCCGGTGATCGGGCGGCCCTTGCCCGCGAACCAGCGCTGCCGGGGCAGCCATTCCGAGAGCAGCGGGGCCAGCGAGCCGAGCAGCCCCCCGTCGGCGGGGGGCGCCGCAGGCCGCGCGGCGGTGGCCCGGGCCGCGGACGGCAGAGGACCGGGAGGCGCCCCCCGGCGGGACGGTGCAGCGTCCGACATGGCGTCGCGTCCTTTCCCCGGGCACACGACAGGTAGGGCAAAGTGTCCCGGATTGCGGCTTTGACCGTGCGCGGTGCGGGACGTGTCGGGCGAGGATCGTCCGTACGGTCAGCGCCTGAGGCCCCTGTGTGCGGTGTCGCTGGCTTCTGCGGACTGTGCGGCCACGTGTGGCGGAGTCTGCGTGTGTCGAACGGTGTCGAGCGGTGTCGACGCGGTCGACCCGGGTCCGTGCGTAGTAGTGAGGGTGCCCAGGGCCCGGAAGGGAAAACCGTCCGTGCGCGGTCGGACGACCGTGACCGCCGCGCACGGGGGCGGGTTCAGTGCCCGGCGGGTGGCGCGCCGCGCCGCAGCCGGAACCAGTAGAAGCCGTGACCGGCCAGGGTGAGCAGATAGGGCAGTTCACCGATGGCCGGGAAGCGCACCCCACCGATCAGCTCGACGGGATGCAGCCCGTTGAACGTCTGGAGGTCGAGTTCGGTCGGCTGTGCGAAGCGCGAGAAATTGTTCACGCACAGGACGAGGTCGTCCTCCCGCTGCCCGGGCAGCCGCATCTCGCGCAGGAACGCGAGCACGGCCGGATTGCTCGACGGCAGCTCGGTGTACGAACCGAGACCGAAGGCCGGGTTCTGCTTACGGATCTCGATCATCCGGCGGGTCCAGTGCAGCAGCGAGGAGGGGCTGCTCATGGCCGCCTCGACGTTGGTGACCTGGTAGCCGTAGACCGGGTCCATGATGGTCGGCAGATACAGCCGCCCCGGGTCGCAGGAGGAGAAGCCCGCGTTCCGGTCGGGTGTCCACTGCATCGGGGTGCGCACCCCGTCGCGGTCGCCGAGCCAGATGTTGTCGCCCATGCCGATCTCGTCGCCGTAGTAGAGGATCGGCGAGCCCGGCAGGGACAGCAGCAGGGCGGTGAACAGCTCGATCTGATTGCGGTCGTTGTCGAGCAGCGGGGCGAGCCTGCGGCGGATGCCGATGTTGGCGCGCATCCGCGGGTCCTTGGCGTACTCCGCGTACATGTAGTCGCGCTCTTCGTCCGTCACCATCTCGAGCGTCAGCTCGTCGTGGTTGCGCAGGAAGATGCCCCACTGGCAGTGGGCGGGGATCGCCGGGGTCTTGGCGAGGATTTCCGAGACCGGATAGCGGGACTCCCGGCGGACGGCCATGAAGATGCGCGGCATGACCGGGAAGTGGAACGCCATATGGCATTCGTTGCCGCCGGCCGCGTAGTCGCCGAAGTAGTCGACGACGTCCTCGGGCCATTGGTTGGCCTCCGCCAGCAGCACCGTGTCCGGGTAGTGCTCGTCGATCTCGGCCCGCACCCGCTTCAGGAAGTCGTGGCTGCGCGGCAGGTTCTCGCAGTTGGTGCCCTCCTCGGCGAAGAGGTACGGCACCGCGTCGAGCCGGAAGCCGTCGATGCCGAGGTCCAGCCAGAACCGCAGCGCGGCCAGGATCTCCTCCTGTACCGCCGGGTTCTCGTAGTTGAGATCCGGCTGGTGGGAGAAGAAGCGGTGCCAGTAGTACTGCTGGCGCACCGGGTCGAAGGTCCAGTTGGACGACTCGGTGTCGACGAAGATGATCCGCGCGTCCTGGTACTGCTTGTCGTCGTCCGCCCAGACGTAGTAGTCGCCGTAGGGGCCGTCGGGGTCGGCGCGCGACTGCTGGAACCACTCGTGCTGATCGCTCGTATGGTTCATGACAAAGTCGATGATGACGCGCATGCCCCGCTGGTGCGCCGCGTCCACGAACTCCACGAAGTCGGCGAGATCGCCGAACTCGGGCAGCACCGCGGTGTAGTCGGAGACGTCGTAGCCCCCGTCGCGCAGCGGCGACTGGAAGAACGGCGGCAGCCACAGGCAGTCGACGCCCAGCCACTGCAGATAGTCCAGCTTGGCGGTCAGGCCCTTGAGGTCGCCGACGCCGTCGCCGTCGCTGTCCTGGAAGGAGCGTACGAGCACCTCGTAGAAGACGGCACGCTTGAACCAGTCGGGATCCAGGTCCTTCGCGGGTGTGTCCTCGAACGTGTCCTGTACGGGCTCATTGACGATCATGATGTGGGTGACCCTCCGATCGGTGAGGACGGTCGCAGCGAGAACACGTGCGCGGGCGCGATGGAACGGCCCGGCTCGAGGCGCACATAGTTGTCCCTGCCCCAGTGATAGGTCTCTCCGGTGAGCTCGTCGCGCACCGGGACGGACTCGTGCCATTCGAGGCCGAGTTCCGGCATGTCCAACGAGACCGTGGCCTCCTGGGTGTGGTGGGGGTCGAGGTTGACGACCGTGAGGACGCAGGAGCTTGCCGTGCGCTTCGAGTAGGCGATGACGGCGTCGTTGTCGGCGTCATGGAAGCGCAAGTTCCGCAGTTGGCGCAGGGCCGGCTGCCGCCGTCGCAGCCGGTTCAGCGCGGTGAGCAGCGGGGCCAGGGAGCGCCCCTCGTGCTCGGCGGCCTCCCAGTCGCGCGGCCGCAGCTGGTACTTCTCGGAGTCCAGGTACTCCTCGCTGCCCGCGCGCACCGGGGTGTTCTCGCACAGCTCGTAGCCCGCGTAGACACCCCAGCTGGGGGAGAGGGTCGCGGCGAGCACGGCTCGGATCTCGAAGGCCGCGCGGCCGCCGTCCTGGAGATAGGCGTGCAGGATGTCGGGCGTGTTCACGAAGAGGTTGGGCCGCATGACGGCCGCGGACTCGCCCGACAGCTCCCGCAGATAGTCGGTGAGTTCACGCTTGTCGTTGCGCCACGTGAAGTAGGTGTACGACTGCTGGAAGCCGATCGCGCCCAGGGTACGCATCATCGCGGGGCGGGTGAACGCCTCGGCGAGGAAGACGACATCGGGGTCGGTGCGCCCCACCTCGGCGATGACCTTCTCCCAGAAGACCACCGGCTTGGTGTGCGGATTGTCGACCCGGAAGATCCGGATGCCGCGGTCCATCCACACCCGCAGCACCCGCAGCGTCTCGGCGACGAGGCCGTCGAAGTCCTCGTCGAACGCGAGGGGGTAGATGTCCTGGTACTTCTTCGGCGGGTTCTCGGCGTGCGCGATCGAACCGTCCGCCCGGTGGTGGAACCACTCGGGGTGCTTCGCCACCCACGGATGGTCGGGGGAGCACTGCAGGGCGAAGTCGAGCGCGACCTCCATGCGCAGATCGCGGGCGCACGACACGAAGTGGTCGAAGTCCTCGAACGTGCCGAGGTCCGGGTGGATCGCGTCGTGCCCGCCCTCGGCCGAGCCGATCGCCCAGGGGCTGCCCACGTCGTGCGGGCCCGCGGACAGCGCGTTGTTGGGGCCCTTGCGGAAGGAGGTGCCGATGGGGTGGATCGGCGGCAGATACACCACGTCGAACCCCATCGCCGCCACCGCGGGCAACCGCCGGGCGGCCGTACGGAACGTACCCGACCGCGGCCTGCCGCCTGCCGACGTCGCGCCCTCCGAGCGCGGGAACAGCTCGTACCACGAGCCGAACAGCGCCCGCTCCCGCTCGACGAGCAGCGGCAGCGACCGCGAGCTGGTGACCAGTTCACGCAACGGATAGCAGGTCAGGGCCGCGGTCACGGCCGGGGTGAGGGCGGCCGCGAGCCGGTCGGCGACCTGCCGGTGCCGGTCGCGCAGCGCGTCGGCCGCGGCCAGCACCGTCTCCCGGCCGTCGCTCTTCGGCACCCCGGAGGCGGCCCGCTCGTAGAGCAGGGCGCCCTCCTCCAGGACCAGCTCGGTGTCGATCCCCGCCGGGATCTTGATCCGTGCCTGGTGCCGCCAGGTGGCCACCGGATCGCTCCACGCCTCGACCGCGTACGTCCAACGGCCCTCGGTGTCCGGGGTGACCTCCGCCCCCCAGCGGTCGGTGCCCGGCGCCAGCTCCCGCATCGGGGCCCAGGGGCCCGAGCGGCCGGCCGGGTCGCGCAGCACCACATTGGCACCCAACGCCTCGTGGCCCTCGCGGAACACGGTGGCCGTGACCTGGAAGGTCTCGCCCACCACCGCCTTGGCCGGTCTGCGACCGCAGTCGACGAGCGGCCCGAGGTCCAGGACGGGGATGCGACCGATCATGGGATCACCTGGAGGTTCGACGGAATCTGAGGGTGTGGCGGGTTCTGTACTTTCTATCTGCTCCGTCGGCAGTCGGCTGGCTGCGCGCATGACTGCTCCTGTCCGCGCTGGCCCGGGTTCACTCGGGTGGACGGAAGCGAGGGCGTGGAGAACGGAGCCGTGACCGAGCCGACGGACGCATGACGGGCTGCATACCGGTTGAGCTTTCCCACCAGCCCCGGCCGGGCATGCCCGGACCGTGCGAACTGCCGGTGCGTAGATCCCGTGGCACCAGCTGAGGAGGTCGGCCGGATCGCGTCACCCGTAGGGAGTCTCCTCCGTCGGCCGATCGTGTGCAACGTGACGAAACGGGGTAAGCGGCCGCCGATCGGGGGAACGGCGCCCCGGCCTCCTCACCGGCAGCCGTAGCGGGATTTCGCCGCCCGCACCCCTGCTGTACGCGCGGCGTAGTTCCGCCTCGTACCAGCGCATCAGCCGGTGATCGGCCGCCCCCGTTCGGCCGGCCGGTCCTGTCCACCATGCGGACCGGTGCCGGTTTCCGCGCTTGTTTCCGTGCCGGACCCGGCGCTCGCCCCGGTCGCCCTGGCCGGGCTCGGCCCGGTCGCCGACGCGAGCAGCCGCAGCGCCGCCTCCGACGCCGAACCCGGCTCGGCGCTGAACGCCACCACCCCCTGACCGCCCGAGTCCGGCAACCGCAGCATCTCGAACGACAGCGACATCCGTCCCACCAACGGGTGATGAAAGTCCTTCACCCCCGACGTGCACGCCCGTACCGGATGCCGGGCCCAGAGCGCCGCGAACTCCGGGCTCTTCATCGTCAGCTCCCCGATCAGCTCCGCCAGCCCACGGTCCTCCGGGTGCTCGCCCGCCGCCAGCCGCAGCGAGGACACCGCCCGCCGCGCCTCCGTGTCCCACTGCGGGTACAGCTCGCGCGCGTGCGGGTCCAGGAAGAACAACCGCTGCGTATTGGGCCGGTCGGCCGGGCGCGCCGGGGCGTCGGCGGCCAGATGCCCCGCCAGCAGCGCGTGCCCCAGGGCGTTCCAGCCCAGCACGTCGTAGCGGAGGTCGACGATGATCGCCGGCACCCCCTCCATGGCCGCGACCAGCTGCCGCACCCCCGGCCCGGCCGTCTCCACCCGGGGCGCCGGCCGCCGCCCGGCCCGCCCCGGCCGGGCCAGATTCCGCAGATGATCGTGCTCGTCGGGGGTCAGCCGCAGCGCCCGCGCGATCGCGTCCAGGACGCCGTCCGAGGCGTTGCCCGACTGGCCCTGCTCCAAACGGGTGTAATACGCGACGCTCACGCCCGCCAGCTGCGCCAGCTCCTCGCGCCGCAGCCCGGGCACGCGCCGGCGCGCCCCGTACGACACGAGACCGACGTCCTCCGGCTGCAACCGGGCACGGCGCGTACGGAGGAAGCTTCCCAACTCGCCAGGTGTGTTCATACGTTCCAGTCAACAACACGGCGCACGCCCGTTGCCTGCCCCTGTCAGGGGCAGGCAGTTGGCGTCACTGCCGGAAACCCGGGGGGCCGCGCCGCTACCGTCGTGGGGGTGAAGGCCATTCGTCGATTCAGTGTGCGCCCCGTCCTTCCGGAGTCCCTACGACCGCTCAGTGAGCTGGCGCGCAATCTGCGCTGGTCCTGGCACCCCGAGACCCGCGAGCTCTTCCAGTCCGTCGACCCCGAGGGCTGGCAGGCCGCAGGCGGGGACCCGCTGCGGCTGCTCGGCGCCGTGCCCGCCACCCGGCTGGCCGCCCTCGCCGACGACCGCCGCTTCCGGCGGCGGCTCGCCGCGGCCGCCGACGATCTGCACGACTATCTCACCGGTCGGCGCTGGTACCAGGAGCAACCGCCCGGGCTGCCCGAGGCGGTCGCCTACTTCTCGCCCGAGTTCGGCATCACCGCCGCCCTACCGCAGTACAGCGGCGGTCTCGGCATCCTCGCCGGCGACCATCTGAAGTCGGCCAGCGACCTCGGCGTCCCCCTCATCGGCGTCGGGCTGCTCTACCGCCACGGCTACTTCCGCCAGTCCCTCTCCCGCGAGGGCTGGCAGCAGGAGACCTACCCCCTCCTCGACCCCGACGAGCTGCCCCTGTCCATGCTCCGCGAGCCCGACGGAACCCCCAGCCGTGTCGCCCTCGCCCTCCCCGGCGGCCGCTCCCTGCGCGCGTACATCTGGCAGGCCCGGGTCGGCCGGGTGCCGCTGCTCCTCCTCGACTCCGACGTCGAGGAGAACGGACCGGGCGAGCGCGACGTCACCGACCGGCTCTACGGCGGCGGCAGCGAGCACCGGCTGCTCCAGGAGATGCTGCTGGGCATCGGCGGGGTCCGCGCCGTGCGGACGTACTGCCGGCTGACCGGCCACCCCGCCCCCGAGGTCTTCCACACCAACGAGGGACACGCCGGATTCCTCGGCCTGGAACGCATCCGCGAACTCGCCGAACAAGGCGCCGACTTCGACTCCGCACTGGAGAGCGTCCGGGCCGGAGCCGTCTTCACCACCCACACCCCCGTGCCCGCCGGCATCGACCGCTTCGACCGCGAGCTGGTCGCCCGCCACCTCGGCGACGGCGGGGAGCTGCCCGGCATCGACGTCGGCAAGATCCTCGAACTCGGTCTGGAGACCTACCCGGGCGGCGAGCCCAACCTCTTCAACATGGCGGTCATGGGCCTGCGCCTGGCCCAGCGCGCCAACGGCGTCTCCACCCTCCACGGCCAGGTCAGCCGGGAGATGTTCGCCGGGCTGTGGCCGGGCTTCGACGCCGAGGAGGTGCCGATCACCGCCATCACCAACGGCGTCCACGCCCCCACCTGGATCGCCCCCGAGGTCTTCCGGCTCGGCGCCCGCCAGATCGGCGCGAGCCGTGCCGAGGACGCCCTGACCGTCGGCGGAAAACAGCGCTGGGACACCGTCGCCGACATTCCCGACACCGACATCTGGGAGCTGCGCCGCACCCTGCGCGAACAGCTCGTCGAAGAGGTGCGGGAGCGGCTGCGCGCCTCCTGGCGGCAGCGCGGCGCCGGCACGGCCGAACTCGGCTGGATCGACGGAGTGCTCGACCCCGACGTCCTCACCATCGGCTTCGCCCGCCGCGTCCCGTCGTACAAGCGGCTGACCCTGATGCTCCGCGACCGCGAGCGGCTGACCCGGCTGCTCCTGCACCCCGAGCGGCCGATCCAGATCGTCGTCGCGGGCAAGGCCCACCCGGCCGACGACAGCGGCAAACGGCTCGTCCAGGAGCTCGTCCGCTTCACCGACGACCCGCGCGTGCGCCACCGCGTCGTCTTCCTCCCGGACTACGGCATGGCGATGGCCCAGAAGCTCTACCCCGGCTGTGACGTCTGGCTGAACAACCCGCTGCGCCCCCTGGAGGCGTGCGGCACCTCCGGCATGAAGGCCGCGCTCAACGGCTGTCTGAACCTCTCCGTCCTCGACGGCTGGTGGGACGAGTGGTACGAGCCGGACTTCGGCTGGGCGATCCCCACCGCCGACGGCACGGCCATGGACGAGAACCGCCGTGACGACGTGGAGGCCGCCGCCCTCTACCAGCTGCTGGAGGACCGGGTCGCGCCGCGCTTCTACGACCGGGGCGCGGGCGGGCTGCCCGGGCGCTGGATCGAGATGGTCCGCCGGACGCTGGGCACCCTCGGCCCCAAGGTGCTCGCGGGGCGCATGGTGCGTGAGTATGTCGAGCGGCTCTACGGGCCCGCCGCCGAGGCCCAGCGGGCCCTGTTCCCGGAGGCGGCGCGGGAGCTGGCCGACTGGAAGGCGCGGGTACGGGCCGCGTGGCCGGCGGTGGCCGTCGACCATGTGGAGACGGTGGCCGACAGCCCGCTGAACGGCACGGCGGAGCTGGGGTCCACGGTCTGTCTGCGGGTGAGCGTCACCCTCGGCGATCTGGATCCCTCGGACGTGGAGGTGCAGGCCGTCGCCGGCCGGGTCGACCCCGCCGACCGGCTCACCCGGACCGCCGCCGTCCCGCTCAAGCCCACGGGCGCCCCGGCGATGGACGGCCGCCGCCAGTACGAGGGATCACTGACCCTCGACAGCACGGGCCCCTTCGGTTACACCGTCCGGATCCTGCCCGCGCACCGGCTGCTGGCCAGCGGCGCCGAGCTGGGTCTGGTGGCGCTGCCGCCGGAGTCCTCCGGCGACAAGGCGGGCGTGTTGATGCGATGAACGCGAAGCGCCCGGTGGCACGGCTCCCGCCGTGCGCACCGGGCGCTTTCCGGGTCAGGGAAGCGTCAGCGCGTCACTTGACGTTGACGCCGGTCCAGGCGGCGCCGACGGCCTTGTACTGGGCGCTGTTCTGCCCGTACAGCGCCTTGGCGGCCTTCAGGGTCGCCGCGCGGGCGCCCTTGTAGTTGGTCGTGGACGTCATGTACGTGGTCAGCGCCTTGTACCAGATCTTCTCGGCGGCGGCCCGGCCGATGCCCTTGACGGCCTTGCCGTCCTTGGTCGGGCTGTCGTACGTGACGCCGTTGATGGTCTTCTTGCCGCTGCCCTCGGACAGCAGGTAGAAGAAGTGGTTGGCGACGCCCGAGGAGTAGTGCACGTCGAGGTCGCCGAGCTTGGAGTTCCAGTAGTCGGGCGAGCCGCCGTCCTTGCTGGGCTTGTCCATGTAGCGCAGCGGGGTGCCGTCGCCGTTGATGTCGATCTTCTCGCCGACCAGGTAGTCGCCCTTGTCGGCGGCGTTCTTGGCGTAGAACTCGGTCGCGGCGGCGAAGATGTCGGAGGTGGCCTCGTTGAGGCCGCCGGACTCGCCGCTGTAGTTGAGCTTCGCCGTGGCGGAGGTGACGCCGTGGCTCATCTCGTGGGCCGCGACGTCGATCGAGGTGAGGGGCTTCTTGTCGCCCTCGCCGTCGCCGTAGGTCATGCAGAAGCAGTCGTCGTCCCAGAAGGCGTTGACGTACTCCTTGCCGTAGTGCACCCGGGAGTAGGCGGCCTTGCCGTCGTTCTTGATGCCCTTACGGCCCAGCACGTTCTTGTAGTAGTCCCAGGTGACGGCCGCGCCGTACTGGGCGTCGACGGCGGCGGTCTGGGCGATGGTCGGCTTGCCGTTGCCCCAGATGTCGTCGGCGTCGGTGAAGGTGGCGCCCCGGCCGTCCTCGGCGTGCTTGAGGTTGTAGACCATGTGGCCGCCGCGCGCGGTGTCCTTCAGCAGGAAGGACTTGCCGCTCTTGACCGAGCCGACCTTGACCTTGCCGCTGTACTGGCCGGTGCCGGTGCCGGTCACGACGGCCTGGAACTCGTAGAGCTTCTTGCCGGTCGTGGCGTCGGTGATGACGTGCAGCTTGCTGGGCGTGCCGTCGTGCTGCACACCGGTGACCACGGTCTCGTACGCCAGGACGGGCTTGCCGCTCGCGGCCCAGATCACCTTGCGCGGTGCCTTGTCGGTCTCGGCCGTCTTGCCGCCGGCCGTCTTCGCCGCGGCGAGCGCGTGCTTCTCGGCGGCGGGGGCCTTGATCTTCGGCGTGGTGGTGGGGACCTTGATGTCCGCGTCGGTGGCCTTGGTGACCTCTTCGACCTTGCCGTTCTTGGCCTGGTGGACGATCAGGTCGCCACCGAGCACCGGCAGACCGTCGAAGGTGCGCTCGTACCGGGTGTGGACCGTGCCGTCCGCGTCGGTGATGACGCCACGGGCGATCAGCTTCTCCTGGCCGCTCAGACCGAGGGTCTTGGTGTGGTCGCCCGCGCCGGGGGCGTCGGCGGCCTGGACCGATCCGGTGCTGAAGCCTGTGGCGAGCAGGGCCGCGGCGACCGTGGCGGCGCTGGCGGCGACGACACGGCGGTGACCGGAGCGGGATATGCGGGAGGTGTGGCGCACGCGGTACTCCTCTGACTGTGGGGTGCCGGGCGCCGGAGATCACGCCCAACTGCGCACAGTCTGCTCGAACTTGCGTGCGTTCTGCTGGGAATATTGAGGCTTGGGGGATTACTGTCCGGTAAAGATTCCTTCAACGCAGCATTGCGGGCGGGAAATACCGGACAAAACAGTGCAGCGGCGCCGCCCGGGGGAGTCGAACTCACCCCGGACGGCGCCTGGTTCAGTTGGTTCTCAGCCATGTGCGGGTGGCTGCGGAGCCGGGTCTCAGAAGGTGAGCTTCCAGCTGTCGATGTAACCGTCGTCGGCGGAGTAGACGTCCTGGACCTTCAGCTTCCAGGTGCCGGCGGCAGCCTTGCCGGAGGCGTTGACGGTGTACGAGGCGACGACGTCGGCGGCGGAGTCCCAGGCGTCGCTGTTCTTCAGCCGGTAGGCCGTACCGTCGGGGGCGACCAGGTCGATCTGGAGGTCACCGCGGTAGGTGTGCTTGATGTTGACGTCCACCTTGAGGGCGGACGGGGCGTTGCCGCTGCGGGTCACGACGACCGGCGAGGTCACGGCGTCACCGGCGTCCGGGATCGCCACGTCGGTGGTGTTCTCGAAGACGTTGCCGTCACCCGAGGTGTTGACCGTCCACTTGAAGGTGGCGGTGCCCGTCTTGCCGTTCGCGTCCTTGACCGTCACGGTCACGTTGCTGGTGCCGGCGGTGGTGACGGTGCCGGAGATCAGACCGGTGGAGGCGTTGATCGACAGGCCGGCCGGGAGCCCGGTGGCGGTGTAGTTCAGGGTGCCGGAGCCGGTGGCCTTGACCTGAAGGGACACGGCCTGGTTCAGCACGCTCACCTGGTCGCCGGGGCTGGTGACCGAGACACCGGTGGAGACCCGGGGGCCGACGTTGATGGCGGCCCAGGCGTTGGCGGTGTTGTTGTACGTCTCGCTGCCGACGCCGAACAGCTCACCGGCGGCCCACAGGGTCGCGTCCCGGGCGCCCGCGTAGTCGGTGTTGGACTGCATGCGCTGGGACAGGGCCTTGAACCAGATCTTCGCGGCGTTGTCCCGGCCGATGGCGGTCACCGGCAGCCCGTCGGAGGTCGGGGAGTCGTACTTGACCCCGTTGATCTCCTTCTGTCCGCTGCCCTCGGAGGCCAGGTAGAACCAGTGGTTGGCCGGGCCCGACGAGTAGTGCACGTCGATGCCGCCGAGGCCGGAGTACCAGGAGTCCTTGGACCGGGTGTCCTTGCTGGGCTTGTCCATGTAGCGCAGCGGGGTGCCGTTGCTGTTGATGTCGATCTTCTCGCCGACCAGGTAGTCGCCGACGTCCTGGGCGTTGTTGGCCCAGAACTCGACGGCGGCGGCGAAGATGTCCGAGGTGGCCTCGTTGAGGCCGCCGGACTCACCGCTGTAGACGAGCTTCGCGGTGTTCGAGGTGACGCCGTGCGTCATCTCGTGTGCGGCCACGTCGATCGAGGTGAGCGGCTTGGCGTTGCCACTGCCGTCGCCGTAGGTCATGCAGAAGCAGGCGTCGGACCAGAAGGCGTTGACGTAGTTGTTGCCGTAGTGGACCCGGCTGTACGCGCCCACGCCGTCGCCCTTGATGCCGTTGCGACCGTGCACGTTCTTGTAGTAGTCCCAGGTGAGCTGGGCGCCGTAGTGCGCGTCCACACCGGCGGTGGCCGGGTCGCTGTTCGTACCGTTGCCCCACACGTCGTCGGTGTCGGTGAAGAGCGTGCCGGTGCCGGACGTGCCCTTGTTCAGGTTGTACGTCTTGTGGCCGCCGCGCGAGGTGTCGTTGAGCTGGTACGAGCCGGAGGTCCCGATGGTGACCTTGCCGCTGTACTGGCTGTTGCCGGTGCCCTGCTGGACGCCCTGGAACTGGAAGAGCTTCTTGCCGGTCTTCGCGTCGCTGATGACGTGCAGCTCGTTGGGCGTGCCGTCGTGCTGGAGGCCGCCGACGACCGTCTCGTAGGCGAGGACGGGCTTGCCGCTCGCGGCCCAGATCACCTTGCGCGGCGCCCGGTCGGCCTTGGTGGCCTTCGAGCCCTGCGCCTTGGCCGCCTTGACGGCGTCCTTCTCGGCGCTGGCGGCGGCGAAGGACGCGGAGGTCGAGGCGATGGTCATCCGCGCCTTGGTGGCCTTGGCGACGGTCTTGAGCTTGCCGCCCTTGGCCGCGTCGACCACGAGGTCGCCGCCGAGCACGGGCAGGCCGTCGTAGGTGCGCTCGTACCGGGTGTGCGTGGTGCCGTCGGCGTCCTTGGTGACGTCCCGGACGACCAGCTTCTCCTTGGCGCCGAGGCCGAGGGACTTCGCGGTCGTCGCCTTGGTCGCGTTCGCGTCGCGTATCAGCTCCGCACGCTGCGACGGCGACAGCTTGACCGGCAGGGCGCCGGGGTCGGCCTTGGCGAGGATCTTCTGTCCCGAGCCCGCGTCGTCGGTGCGGGCGTTGGCGGAACCGGTCTGCACTCCGACGGCGAGCATCGCCGTGACGGCGACGAGCGCGCCGGTCGCGACGGCGCGTCGATGGGGGGTGGGTCTCACGCTGGCTCCTTCTGCGGTGGCCACGGTGGGCGTGGCCGGGGGTGACCGGGCGCCCAAGTGGCCGACCGGGCAGAGCGAGGCGGAACACGTGGAACGTCCCCGTACGCCGAGGCGGCCGCCCGGCGCTGTCGGGCGGGCGGGCGGTGGCTGCGGTGAACGGGGGTGTGGGGGCAGGCGGATGTACGGAAGGTCGACGCGAGGCCGAGAGGCTGTGGGGAAGCCGTGCGTCAGTGGAGGGAAGAGTGCCATCGCAGGCATGTACGTGTCAGGACTGTGGAACCAAGTTGGCCAAAATCCGTCCGTTGAGAAAAGACCGCGGTCCGGATAGCGGGCGGAAGCCGGTCGGCCGCCGCTCCCGCTGATCGGCACCGGACCCCTTGATCACCGTCGGTAAACATCCCGGACGGCATTCCGTCCAGGCGTGCGAACCGGCCATGGCCGCCCGACGGGGGCCGTGGCGCACGGGTGGCGCGTTTTCGCCGCCGTTGTGGGGTGGTTCCGCTTCGGTGGTCCGGGGCCGGTGTGTTTCAGTGCTATGAACGCTGCGTTTCCGGTGCCCGGGCGGGCGCGGTTCCCCAACGCGCGCCGTGCGAAACGGACTTGGTTCCCTGCGGCGGCCTGCCACTGGACGGCGACGACCACCGGCCTTCGAAGCCGGCGGGTTCCCCACCGGACGCATGTCAGGTGCGTCAGCCGGCGACCCCCGGCACCACCAGACCGGACTCGTACGCGATCACCACCGCGTGGGTCCGGTTCTGCGCGCCGAGCTTCGTCAGCACGTTCCCGACGTGGGTCTTGACCGTCTCCAGGCTCACCGTGAGCGACTCCGCGATCTCCGGGTTGGACAGACCGGTGGCCATCAACCGCAGCACCTCCTCCTCCCGGCCCGTCAGCGCCGCCTTCGGCAACGCCTCGGCGGAGCCCAGCGGACGGGCGGCGACCATCCGGCGCAATGCCGCCGGGAAGAGGATCGCCTCGCCCGCCGCCACCACCCGCACCGCCTCCGCGATCTGCCGGACCGGAAGGCGCTTGAGCACGAACCCACTGGCGCCCGCGCCGAGCGCGGCGGTGACGTAGCCGTCGTTCTCGAAGGTGGTGATCACTACGACCTTCGGCGGTTCGGCCGACTCGGCCAGCAGCTGCCGGGTGGCCTCGATCCCGTTGAGGCGCGGCATCCGTACGTCCATCAGGACCACGTCCGGCCGCAGCCGCCGCACCTGCTCGACCGCCTCGACGCCGTCGGCGGCCTCCCCGACCACGTCGATCCCGGGCTGTGCCGCGAGCAACATGCGCAGACCGCTGCGGGTCACCTCGTCGTCGTCCGCGATCAGGAGGGTGACGGGGGTGCCGGTAGGGCTGGTGGCGGGGGCGGTGCCGGTGCCGGTCATGACGGCTGAGCTCGCGTCAGGGCCGGTCGTGACGGTTTCGCTCGCGTCAGAGCCGATCATGCCGACAACCGTACCGGCAGCCGAACCGACAACCGCCAGTGCCGCGGCCCGTCCGGGCCGGCCTCGATCTCACCGTGCAGCAGCCGCACGCGCTCGGCCAGCCCGGGCAGGCCGTGCCCGGACGTCGGGAAGGCGCCCGGGCCCCTGCCCGTGCTCGTCCCCGCCCCGGTCCGGTTGACCACACCGAGCTCCAGTCCGTCCGACGCGGCCGCCACCCGGACCTCGATCGGACCGCCCGCCCCGTGCCGCAACGCGTTCGTCAGCCCCTCCTGAAGGATCCGGTACGCCGCCCGGGAGAGCGTCCCCTGCACCTGCGCCCACTCGCCCGACAGCTCCGGCTCCACCACCGCCCCCGCGTGCCGCAACCGGTCCAGCAGCTCGGGAAGGTCGGCCAGGGTCCGGGTCGGCGCCGTCCCCGCAGCCTCCTCGCGCAGCACGCCCAGCACGTAGTCCAGGTCCTCCAGTGCGGCCCGGGCCGACTCCTCGATGCTGCGCAGGGCGGCCCGCGCCGCCAACGGGTCGGCGGAGAGCACCTCGCCCGCCACCGCCGCCTGGATCGTGGTCGCCGTCAGCGTGTGCCCGATCGAGTCGTGCAACTCGTGGGCCAGTCGGTTGCGTTCGGCCAGCCGCAGCTCCCGCTCGGCCGCCAGCGCGAGCCGCTCGGCCGACGACGGCCCCAGCAGCCGGGGCGCCAACCACCGCAGGGCGTACGACACCCCCGCGCACACCACGGCGGCCGGCAGCAGGCAGCAGAGCGCCAGGACCCAGCTCCGCCAGCCGGGCTCCGACCGCACCGACCAGCCGAACAGGCTCAGTTCCGCCTCGGTACGCAGCCCGGTCACCGGGAGCGTCAGGCCCGCGATGACCAGCACACCGCTGACCAGCGCCCCCGCCCACCCCAACGCCACGTGCAGCAGCAGCCAGAGAGGGGTCCGCCAGCGGTCGGTGCCCGTTGCGACAGGGTCCGGCAACGGCACCCGCAGCAGTCGGCGGGCGAACGGGACCAGCGCCCGCCGCGTGGTGCGGGCGAGACCGACCGCAGCGATCAGTGCCGCCCAGATGAGGAGGGTCAGAACAGCCTGTACGCCATAAGGGGCGGATGGCCACGCGAGCGTCGGCAGCATGGCGAATGGCAGCAGCGGAATGCTCGCCAGCGCGCCGCAATAGGCGAACAGCATGCCCGAATACGTGGAGCCGCGCAGCAGCGGCCGGATTCCCCAGATCATGATTCGTCCAGTATGGCCGCGCAGGTCACCGGGGTGCCTCCCCCGATCGAGGGAGCAAATTCTCCCGCCTTCCCGCGATGTGTATCCGAGCCCCCTGAAGCCAGGATCGTGCCGTGCTGAACACGCGAACAAAAGAAGTCACAGCGACAGCGATAGCGACAGAGATGCCGGCGCCTCACACGGCATCGAGCAAGAACGGGATGGCCGGGGCCGCCCTGGTGCTCGGCGTCATCAGTCTGAGCACCTCGATCGTCTTCCTCGGCGGCCTGCTCGGCGTCATCGGCCTGGTCCTGGGCGCCGTGGCCCTGAAGACGGCCGGGCGGACCGGCACCGGGCGGGTCGCGGCCATCACCGGCATGGTGACGTCGGTCCTCGCGATCGCGGTCTCCGTCCTGGTCGCCGTCTTCTTCGTCTGGTACGCCAACAAGACGCAGGGGTGCTACCAGCCCGACAGTTTCCAGCAGTACAAGCAATGCGTCCGTCAGCACCTCACCGGGAAGTGACTCCGATGCGACACACACGAATGGCGTCCCTCATGGCCGTCGGTGCCGTGGCGGCTTTCCTTTCGGCGCCGACACCGGCGACAGCCCTTTCCACAGCCGATCCGACTGCGGCGAGGCAGAAGCTCCGATGGCAGCGCTGTGACACCGACAGCCCCGCCGCCTTTCAGTGCGCGACTCTCCAAGTGCCGTTGGATTACGGCGATCCCGGCGGCAAGAAGATCGACATCGCGGTGTCCCGGCTCAAGGCGAGCAGCGCGGCGGAACGGCGTGGTGTGCTTCTGCTCAACCCCGGCGGCCCCGGCGGTCCCGGCCTGAACCTGCCTGTCGACCCGGTGGTGAGCCTCTCCGGGAAAGTGAGGCGACAGTACGACCTGATCGGCTTCGACCCGAGGGGCGTCGGGCGCAGCTCCCCCGTCAGCTGCGGTCTGACCGAGGGCGAACAGGACCTGGAGCGCCCGTACAAGGCCGAGACCTTCGCGAAGGACGTGGAGTGGGCCCGTACGGTGGCCGACAAGTGCCGGACCGAGGCCGGTGACACGCTGCGCCACCTCACCACCCGCAACACCGCTCGTGACATGGACGTCATCCGTGCGGTGCTGGGCGAGAAGAAGATCTCCTACCTGGGGTTCTCCTACGGCACCTACCTCGGCGCCGTCTACACGCAGATGTTCCCCCGACGAACCGACCGGTTCGTGCTGGACAGTGCGACCGACCCCGCCCGGTACGGGCGGGGCATGTTCCAGGCGATGGCGGAGCGGGCCGATCCCGCCTTCACCCGATGGACCGAATGGACCGCCCGGCGGCACACCACGTACGAACTGGGCACGACCCCGGCCGAGGTCCGCAAGGCCTTCTGGGACCTCGTCGCCCAGGCCGACCGCACACCCATCGCCCAGGGCGGCACCCTCTTCACCGGTGACGCCATCCGCGCTCAGCGCGCCATGTTCTCCCGTGTGGAGAAAGCCGCCACATGGGTCGCCGAGCTGAAGAAGACGGCCGAGGGCAGTAAGCCGGCCCCGTCCGGCACGCCCGGGCAGGCCCCGAGCTCCCTCCCGCCGGCGTCCGGCCGTGACGTTCCCCCGGACAACGAAGCCGCGAGCGCCTGGGCCGTCCTCTGCGCCGACACCCGCACGTCGTGGCCGAGCGATCCCGAGCAGTACCGCCGCGACGCGATCCGCGACAAGGCCCGGTACCCGCTGTCCGGCGATCTCGATTCCAGCATCAAGCCGTGTGCCTTCTGGAAGCCGGGCAGCGAGCCCCGGACCACAGTGAACAACCAGGTCCCCGCCCTCATCCTGCAGAACGAGTGGGACCCCGCAACACCCCCGGCCGGCGGCCAGGCCATGCACCGGGCCCTGCGCGGCTCCCGGATGGTCACCGTCGCCGGCGGAGAGGGGCACATCGTCAACGGCACCAACTCCTGCGCGGACAAGAGCGCCACGGTCTACCTGACCACGGGCAGGCTCCCGGCCCAGGACCTGACCTGCCACGCGCCGGCCGGGTAGCAGGAGCCCGTCCGCTGTCCCTCACCACGCGGAACCCACCCTGCGCCGCGGTCAGACCAGACTGTCCCGCCACGCGCGGTGCAGGGCGGCGAAACGGCCGTCCCCGGCGGTCAGTTCGGCAGGGGTGCCGTCCTCCACGACCCGGCCGTCGGCCATCACCAGGACCCGGTCCGCGATCTCCACCGTCGACAGCCGGTGCGCGATGACCACCGCCGTACGGCCGCGCAGCACCGTGCGCATCGCGCGCTGCACCGCACGCTCGCCGGGGACGTCCAGCGAGGACGTCGCCTCGTCGAGGACGATGACCGCCGGGTCGGCCAGCAAGGCCCGGGCGAAGCCGACCAGTTGGCGCTGGCCGGCGGAGATGCGGCCGCCGCGCTTGCGGACGTCCGTGTCGTAGCCGTCCGGCAGGGCCGTGATGAAGTCGTGGGCGCCGATGGCCTTCGCCGCGCCCTCGATGTCCTCGCGGGTGGCCCCGGGGCGGCCGATGGCGATGTTGTCCGCCACCGTGCCGGAGAACAGGAAGGCCTCCTGCGTCACCATCACCACCGCGCGGCGCAGCTCGGCCCCGGACAGCTCGCGCAGGGGGACGCCGTCCAGCAGGACACGGCCCTCGGTGGGGTCGTAGAACCGGGCCAGCAGCTTGGCGAGCGTGGACTTGCCGGCGCCCGTGGAGCCCACCACGGCCACCGTCCGCCCGGCGGCGAGGGTGAGGTCGAAGCGGGGCAGCACCTCGCCGCCCGTGCGGTAGGCGAAACGCACCCCGTCGAAGACGACCTCGCGGCCCGGCCGACCGGACGGGCGCTCCGGCAGGGGCCGGGGACCGGCCGGCTCGGGCACGGAGGGCCGCTGGGCGAGCAGCCCCGCGATCTTCTCCAGGGAGGCGGCGGCGGACTGATAGGCGTTGAGGAACATCCCGAGCCGGTCGATCGGGTCGTACAGCCGCCGCAGGTACATCACCGACGCCGCCAGCACCCCGAGCGCCAGCCCGCCGGACGCCACCCGGTACGCGCCCCACAGCACGATCGCGGCCAGCGCGGCGTTGGCCGCCAGCCGGGCGGAGACCACATAACGGGCCATCTCCAGCATCACTGCGCCGTTGGCCCGCAGATGGCGCTCGTTGAGCAGCCGGAAGTCCGCCTCGTTGACCCGCTCGCGACGGAACGCCTGGACGGGCCGGATGCCGTTCATCGTCTCGCTGAACTTCACGATGACGGCCGCGATCGCCGTGGACCGCTTGCCGTACACCAGCCGGGAGCGGCGCTGGTAGGAGCGCACGAACAGATACAGCGGGCAGAAGGAGACCATCGCCGCGGCGCCCAGGCCCCAGTCCAGGTAGAGCAGCATCGCGGAGACGTACACCACGGACAGGAGGACGCCCATCAGCTCCTGGAGGCCGTCGTTCAGCAGCTCGCGGATCGACTCGACGTCGGTGGTGGCGCGGGAGACGATCCGGCCGGAGGTGTAGCGCTCGTGGAAGTCGACGCTGAGCGTCTGCGCGTGCCGGAAGATCCGGCCGCGCAGATCCAGCAGGGCGCCCTGGCCGATGCGGGCCGCGAGCCGGACGAAGGCGAGCTGCAACAGCCCGGCGGCCAGCGCACAGATCACATACCCGGTGCCGACGGCGACGAGCGGACCGTAGTCGTGGCGGCGCACGGCGGGCACACCGTGGTCGATGGCGTACGCGACGAGCAGCGGGCCCGCCTGCACCGCGGCCTGCTGGAGCAGCAGCAGGACGACGGCGAGCCGCACCCGGCCCCGGGCGGGGGTGAGCAGCGAGCGCAGCAGGGCACGGGAGGCGCCCTTGGGGGTGGGCAGCACGTCCCGGTCGAAGGGGTCGCCCACGGGCTCGGCGCCCTTGCCCTTCTTCCCGGCGGCCGGCCGGCCGGAGACATCGGTGGTCATCGCGGAGAGCCTCCGTCCCGCTCGCGGCCCTCGGATTCCTCGTGGCCGGACATGAGCGACGCGTACTCCTCGTTGCCGTGCAGCAGTTCGTGGTGGGTGCCGACCGCCGCGATCCGGCCCCGTGAGAGCAGCGCGACGCGGTCGGCGAGCAGCACCGTCGACGGGCGGTGGGCGACGACGAGGGCCGTCGTGGTCGCCAGCACCTCGCGCAGCGCCGCCTCGACCGCCGCCTCGGTGTGCACGTCGAGCGCCGACAGGGGGTCGTCGAGGATGAGGAAGCGCGGGTTGCCGACGACCGCCCGGGCCAGCGCCAGCCGCTGCCGCTGCCCGCCGGAGAGACTGAGCCCCTGCTCCCCGACCTGGGTGCGGTGCCCGTCGGGGAGGCCGTCCACGAAGTCGGCCTGGGCGACGGCCAGAGCACGCTTCAGATCGGACTCGCCCGCGCCCTCCGCGCCCATCAGGACGTTCTCGCCGACGGAGGCGGAGAAGAGGGTGGGCTCCTCGAAGGCGACGGAGACGAGCCCGCGCAGCCGTTCGCGGGACAGCGCGGTGACGTCCTCACCGTCGAGGGTGATGCGACCGGCCGTCGCCTCGTGCAACCGGGGGATCAGTGCGGTCAGCGTGGTCTTGCCGCTGCCCGTGGTGCCGACGAGAGCCATGGTCTCGCCGGGCCGGATGTGCAGATCGACCCCCCGGAGGACGGGCGGGGCGTCCGGCGGCGCGTCGGGATAGCGGAACTCGACACCGTCGAGACGCAGACCGCGGTCCTGCGCCCCCGGCTTCCCCGGCGGTGACGTCGGCCCGGGGGCGGCCTCCGCGACGTCCATCACCTCGAAGAAACGGTCCGCAGCCGTGGCGGTCTCATTGGTCATCGCGAGCAGGAAGCCGAGCGACTCGACCGGCCAGCGCAGCGCCAGCGCCGTGGACAGGAACGCCACGAGCGTGCCCGCCGACAGCTCGCCGTCCGCGACCTGCACCACCCCGAGCAGCAACGCCGCCCCGATCGCCAGCTCGGGCAACACCATGATCAGCGCCCAGAGCGTCCCCAGCAGGCCCGCCTTGCCCAGCTCCGTCGCGCGCAGCCGCTCGGACAGGGCCCCGAAGGCCCGCTCCTGACCCCGGTGCTGGCCGAACCCCTTGATGATGCGGATGCCGAGGACGCTCTCCTCGACGATCGTGGTCACATCGCCCACCTGGTCCTGCGCGGTGCGCGCGGCCTGGGAATAGCGCTCCTCGAAGAACCAGCACAGCACGACCAGCGGTGCCACGGGCGCGAGCAGCACCAGCCCCAGCGTCCACTGCTGCGCCAGCAGAATGACGAAGCCCACCACGATCGTCGTGGCGTTGACCAACAGGAAGGTCAGCGGAAACGCCAGGAACATCCGCATCAGCATCAGATCGGTCGTGCCGCGCGAGAGCAACTGCCCGGAGGACCAACGGTCGTGGAAGGCGACGGGCAGCCGTTGCAGATGACGGAAGAGCGCAGCCCGCATGTCCGCCTCGACCCGCGCCAGCGGCCGCGCCACCAACACCCGTCGCACCCAGAACAACACCGCCTCCGCGGCCCCGAGCACCAGCAGCACCACGCCGCCCAGCCACACCCCGGACGGATCCCGATCGGCGACGGGCCCGTCCACGATCCACTTGAGCGCGAGCGGAATGACGAGCCCCAGACACGACGCCACCACCCCCACGAACGCCGCCCCGACCAGCCGTCCCCGCACCGGCCGTACATACGGCCACAGGCGTAACAGCGAGCGCACGGCGGAGCGCCGCTCGGGCGGACGGGTCTCCGTGGTCGTGGTCGTCACAGTCATCACCGGCGAGCGTACGGTTCCCCACTGACAAGGCCCACTCGGTTTTTGTACCTAGGACTCAGGTTCGTGGTAAACGTCGAGTTGTTCGATTCGTGCGGAAACCAGGGCGAGTTGAGGGGTGGGGCGCAATGCGTGGTGTTCGTGGAGGCCGAAGAGCGGCAGCGATACTGGCCTTACTGATGGGGGCCGTCTCCTGCGGGACGCCGGGCAGCGACGCGCCCCCCAAGCCGGCTCACCCGGTGTTCGACGCCGAGCAGTCGATGCAACTGCTCAAGGCCCGGGAGGTGACCCGGCAGTCGGGCCTTGCCCGCTTCACCTCGACCCTCGTCGTCGGCTCCGCCGGAGGCGACGCGGTCGAAACCACCCGGGGCGAACAGGACTTCGGCAGGGGTACCGCTTACGCGGAGCGGACGCTGAGCGTTCCGGAGGACTTCCCCGACGGGGTCGCCCGGCAGTTGGAGGAGCCGGGCAAGGAGACCTTCGCCGTGGTGGCGCGCGAGGTGTTGGTCCGCGACGGAGCCGCCTGGCTCCGCTTCCGGCCCACGGGAGTGGGACCGCTCTCCGACGCGACCCGCTCGCTACGGCGATTGGCGGGCGAGACGGCGCCCTACGGCGGCACCCTGGCCGAGGTGATCGCCTCGGCCCGCCCGCAGGGCAGGCCTTCGGCCCGCGAGGACGGCGGCCGTGACTACAGGGCATCGGTGCCGGGCGGGGTCGCGACGGCCGTCCTCGGGAAGCTGGGGCGAATGACCGGCGACTGGAACAGCGAAGCCGGCAAGGGCCGCAACGGAATGTTCCCCATGGAGGTACGCCTCGACGCCCGAGGGAGGGTGACCCGGGCCACCATGGATCTGACCCCGCTGCTCCGCTACATGCGGGACCTGGACGGAGTGCGGACCATCCGGGCCACGTACGAGCTGTCGGGCTACGGCGCCAGGGCCACCAGGACGTTGCCCGATCCGTCCACGGTCGAGGACGCCACGAAGACCCTGACCCTGATCGGCGAAGTGGCCCCGGGTGACTGCGCGCTGTTCGCTCCCGGACTCGCCTCGGCCGCGATGGTCCGCACGGTGTCCTGCGCCCGGAAGCACGACCTGCGCGTGTTCGGCCAGGCACTCGTGGGCATCCAGGGCTCGCGAGCCGTGGACGAGGGCGCGGCGAGGGAGGACGCCGTGGTGTCGTGCCGGGAGCAGTTCCGAGAGGCCCCCGAGGAATGGCTGCGGGAGGCCGTCCCGGCAGGCCGCTACCGTGTCACGGGCGGGTCCCGCTTCACCGGACACATCGGCGCCAGCGGAAAGAGCCACAGCCGGCTCAGGGGGCAATTCACCTGCTACGTCCGCACCTCCGAGCCCGCTTCCTGACCGCCGCGCGGGGGCACCGCCCGCAGCAGCAGGACCGCCCGGGGCGGCACCGTGATCCGGGCGCCCGCCCTGCGTCGGGTGCCCGGTGCCGTGCGCTGGTCCTCCCGTGAGGTGTCCACCAGCAGCTCGTACGCGTCCGCCCAAGGTGGACCCGGAAGGGTGAAACGCTGCGGGCGGTGGCCGCCGTGCAGGACGGCCAGGAAGCTGTCGTCCGTGACCGGGCTCCCCTTCGGGTCGCGCTGCGGTATGTCCCGGCCGGAGAGGTACATGCCGAGGGTGCGGGTCGGCGCGTACCAGTCGGCCTCGGTCATCTCCGTGCCGCGCGGGCTGAACCAGGCCAGGTCGCGCAGGCCGTCCGCGCTCTGCGGGCGGCCGGAGAAGAAGGCGCGGCTGCGCAGCACCGGGTGGGTGCGGCGCAGCGCGAGCAGCCGGGAGCAGAGGTCCGTCAGGGCCCGCCAGGCCGGGTCCGCGGTGTCGTCCAGCAGGGACCAGTCGATCCAACTGGTGGCGTTGTCCTGGCAGTAGGCGTTGTTGTTGCCCTGCTGCGTACGGCCCATCTCGTCGCCCGCCACCAGCATCGGCACCCCGGTGGACAGCAGCAGTGTGGTCAGGAGGTTGCGCAACTGCCGCCCGCGCAGGGACCGGACGGCCGGATCGTCGCTCTCGCCCTCGGCGCCGCAGTTCCAGGACCGGTTGTCGCCCGTGCCGTCCCGGTTGCCCTCGCCGTTGGCCTCGTTGTGCTTCTGTTCGTAGCTGACCAGGTCCCGCAGGGTGAAGCCGTCGTGCGCGGTGATGAAGTTGACGGACGCGTACGGGCGGCGGCCGCCCCACGCGTAGAGGTCGCTGGAGCCCGAGAGCCGGTAGCCGAGGTCCCGGACGTCGGGCAGCGCGCCCCGCCAGAAGTCGCGCACCGCGTCGCGGTAGCGGTCGTTCCACTCCGCCCACAGCGGGGGGAAGGCGCCGACCTGGTAGCCGCCGGAGCCCACGTCCCAGGGCTCGGCGATCAGTTTGACGCGGCGCAGCACGGGGTCCTGGGCGATGACCGCGAGGAACGGGGAGAGCATGTCCACGTCGTGCATGGACCGGGCCAGGGCCGCCGCCAGATCGAAGCGGAAGCCGTCGACGCCCATCTCCGTGACCCAGTAGCGCAGCGAGTCGGTGATCAGCCGCAGGACGTTCGGCTGCACCACGTGGAGGGTGTTCCCGCACCCCGTGTAGTCGGCGTAGCGGCGGGCGTCGCCCTGCAGCCGGTAGTAGCCGCGGTTGTCGATGCCCCGCAGGGACAGGGTCGGCCCCAGCTCGCCGCCCTCGGCCGTGTGGTTGTAGACGACGTCGAGGATGACTTCGATGCCGGCCGCGTGCAGCGCCCGCACCATCCGCTTGAACTCGCCGACCTGCCGCCCCCGCGACCCGGAGGCGGCATAGGCGGCGTGGGGCGCGAAGTAGCCGATGGAGTTGTAGCCCCAGTAATTGCGCAGGCCACGTCGTAACAGATGGTCCTCGTGCGCGAACTGATGTACCGGCAGCAGCTCCACCGCCGTCACCCCGAGCCGGACCAGGTGCTCCACGGCCGCCGGGTGCGCGAGCCCGGCGTACGTGCCGCGCAGCCGCTCCGGGATGCCGGGGTGGCGCATGGTGAAGCCGCGCACGTGCAGCTCGTAGATGACCGAGTCGGGCCAGGGGGTCTTGGGGCGGTGGTCGTCCGCCCAGTCGTCGTCATCGGCGACGACCACCCCCTTGGGGACGTAGGGGGCCGAGTCGCGTTCGTCGCGCACGGTGTCGGCGATGTGCTGCTGCGGCCAGTCGCGGACGTGCCCGTACACCTCGGGGGGAAGGGCGAAGTCGCCGTCCACCGCGCGCGCGTACGGGTCGAGCAGCAGCTTCGAGGGGTTCCAGCGGGCGCCCGTCCAGGGATCCCAGCGGCCGTGCACGCGATAGCCGTAGCGGCGGCCGGGCAGCACGCCGGGGACGAAGCCGTGCCAGATCTCATGCGTCAACTCGGTCAGATGACAGCGGGTTTCGCGTACGGCACCGCCCGGGGCGGCCGTCCCCTTCTCCCCCTCGCCCTCTTCCTCGTCGTCGAACAGGCACAGCTCCACGGCCTCCGCCCCGGCCGCCCACAGGGCGAAATTCGTCCCGGCCACCCCGTCCGCGCCGACCTTGAAGCGGGCCCCGAGCGGCTCGGGGCTGCCCGGCCAGACGGGGGCGCCCGCCGGGGGCGCCGAAGCCGTCGGCCGATGGCCGTTCGTCCCGGCCGTGCGGGGGACCGGGCCGGCCCCCGTGCCGGGGCGCCCCGGATCGCGTGCGAACCTCTCGCCCTGTTCCGCCTCTTGCTCGGGTGCGCTCGACACGTGTTCGCCTCCGGCGGCTCTCGGGTAGCGCGCCGGGCACCCGGCTTCCCGTGCCGGGCGTCGGCGGTTGCGTCCTTCCTCCAGTTCTGCCCAGATCCACGGGTGCGCTCACACGCGTGATCGGGACCGGCAAGCGAGTGCAGCGGTGGACCCGGCCCCGTCAGGCCCCCTCGACGGCGTGGGGCCGGGCCGTGGTCATCGGGCCCGTATGGCTGAAATATGCTGCCCCGATCGAGCCACTGGTCAATCACCAGGCACATGGCTCGTACCACCACTCCCATTTGGGACCGAACGGTGACATACGCGGGGGGCGGAGCAGTCCGAGGCGTGTGGTTATCTATCGCCATGCGCGCGTGCCGCGCTCAGATGGGCGCCGCGTGGGCGGGCCGTGTGAGGGGAGACAATCGTTTTGAAGACGCAGCCGATATCGGGTCGGCGGGGGAGCCGCAGCGGGCCGCTCGCCGCGCTGCTGGGGGCCACGTTGCTGCTGGTCACCGCCTGTGGCGGGTCGGATGACGCGAAGAAGGCCGGCGCCAATGTCGGCGGCCCCTCACAGGCCGTCGTCACCATCGCCCCCAAGGACGGTGCGAAGGACGTCCCGACGAGCGGCTCCCTCAAGGTCACCGCCGAGAAGGGCAGCATCACGTCCGTCAAGGTCGCCGACGCCAAGGGCAAGACGGTCGACGGCAAGATAACCGGCGATGGTGCGGCCTGGGAGCCGACCAGTCACCTGGCCGCCTCCACGAAGTACACGGTCGACGCCATCGCCAAGGACAAGGAGGGCCGGACGTCCGCCAAGCACGCGGCGTTCACGACCCTCACCCCGAAGAACACCTTCGTTGGCTACTTCACGCCCGAGGACGGCACCACCGTCGGCGTGGGAATGCCCGTTTCGATCAATTTCAGCCGTGGCATCACCAACACCAAGGCCGTCGAGCGGGCCGTCAAGGTGACCGCCGAGCCGTCCGTACCCGTCAAGGGCCACTGGTTCGGCAACGACCGCCTCGACATCCGCCCCGAGAAGTACTGGGCGGCCGGCACCAAGGTGACCGTCCAGCTCAACCTCGACGGCGTCGAGGGCCGCGAGGGCGTGTACGGCTCGCAGACCAAGACCCTGAAGTTCACGGTCGGCCGCAGCCAGGTCAGCACGGTCGACGCCAAGTCCCACCGGATGACGGTCGAGCGGGACGGCAAGGTCATCAAGACCGTGCCGATCTCGGCGGGCTCCCCTGCCAGCCCCACGTACAACGGCCAGATGGTCATCAGCGAGAAGCACGAGGTGACGCGCATGAACGGCGCCACCGTCGGCTTCACCAAGGCCGACGGCAAGGGCGAGTACGACATCCCGGACGTGCCGCACGCGATGCGCCTGTCCACCTCCGGCACCTTCCTGCACGGCAACTACTGGTCCGGCTCCTCCACCTTCGGCTCGGAGAACGCCAGTCACGGTTGCGTGGGTCTGGAGGACCAGCGCGGCGGCGGCGACCCGTCCACGCCGGCCGCCTGGTTCTACGACAACTCCCTCATCGGTGACGTCGTCGTCGTGAAGAACTCCGACGACAAGACGATCCAGCCCGAGAACGGCCTCAACGGCTGGAACTTGTCCTGGGCGGACTGGGGCAAGAGCAGCTGACGCCTCGAGTCGTCCCTGTGGGGCCCGGTGCACTGTGAGCCAGTGCACCGGGCCCCACGCGTTGCTGCGTCTTCTCGGAGGACACCCCCGAACCCCCCGGTACTAACCTGCTGCCATGACTGTGCATCTAGAGGTAGCCGAGGGCGTCGGCGTCATCCGGCTCGACCGCCCGCCGATGAACGCACTGGACATCGCCTCCCAGGACCGGATCCGTGAGCTGGCCGAGGAGGCGACCCGCCGCGACGACGTACGGGCCGTCGTGCTGTGGGGCGGGGAGAAGGTGTTCGCGGCCGGGGCGGACATCAAGGAGATGCAGAACATGGACCACGCCGCCATGGTGGCGCGGTCCCGCGGACTCCAGGACTCCTTCACGGCCGTGGCCCGCATCCCCAAGCCCGTCGTCGCCGCCGTCACCGGCTACGCCCTGGGCGGCGGCTGTGAGCTGGCCCTGTGCGCCGACTTCCGGATCGCCGCCGAGAACGCCAAGCTCGGCCAGCCCGAGATCCTGCTCGGGCTCATCCCCGGCGCGGGCGGCACCCAGCGGCTGGCCCGGCTCATCGGCCCGTCCAAGGCCAAGGACCTCATCTTCACCGGCCGTCAGGTCAAGGCCGAGGAGGCGCTCTCCCTGGGCCTCGTCGACCGGGTCGTGCCGGCCGAGGAGGTCTACGAGCAGGCGCACGCGTGGGCGGCGAGGCTCGCGGCCGGCCCCGCCATCGCGCTGCGCGCGGCCAAGGAGGCGGTGGACGCGGGACTGGAGACCGACATCGACACCGGGCTCGCGATCGAGCGCAATTGGTTCGCGGGGCTGTTCGCGACCGAGGACCGGGAGATCGGTATGCGTAGCTTCGTCCAGGACGGGCCGGGCAAGGCCAAGTTCGGCTGACCCGCGCCGGGTTGCCGGCCGCCGACACCCTGTCGGGGGCGCACGCCGGAGGGTTGCCCCTTGTGGGGGAATTCTCTCCGGCGTGCGTACCCCTTGGATTGACCCGCTGCCGGGCCTCCGGCGACCCGTCGTACACCGGGCGTCGCCGCAGGTCGGTGAACGTTTCCCAGGGCCCTTGCTGCCCATGGCATATGTCGGGAGGGGCGCATGGAATCGCAGGTTCCGGTGCGGTGAATCCCTACGTTCCCCTCCGTGGCGGCTTTACGGCGGCCATGATGGGGGCATGGCGGGCCTGGAGGGATCGGAGCAGCCGCGGCGGCGGGTCGGTACGGCCGCTGTGCGGTGGAGCCCGACCGTTGAGGATGAACTGGCGCTGAAGGCGCTCGAGCTGTTCGGCAACCCCACACTCGGCGAGGTCCGGCTGCCCTCGCGCCCGGAGTCGGCGGCCGCAGCCCGGCGGCTGACCCAGACCGTCGTCCTGCGCCAGTGGGGCCTCTCGGCCCAACTCACCGAGCACGCGGTCCTGCTGGTCTCCGAACTCGTCGGCAACGCCGTCCGGCACACCGGTGCCCGCTGTTTCGGCCTGCGGATGCTGCGCCGCCGCGGCTGGCTCCGGATAGAGGTGCGCGACCCCTCGCGCGGGCTGCCGTGTCTGCTGCCCGTGCGCGAGCTCGACACGAGCGGGCGAGGGCTGTTCCTGGTCGACAAGCTGTCCGACCGTTGGGGCGTGGACCTGCTGGCGCGCGGCAAGACGACGTGGTTCGAGATGCGGGTCGCGGACCGCTGAGCCGGTGGCGGGCGGGCGGTCGGCGCCGGTGCGCATCACCACAAAACGAAGAGGCCCCCATCCGTCGGTGTTCGACGGGCCGGGGGCCTCTTCGTGGGCCGCGGAATGAATTGGGGTGTATCCCGCGGCGTAATGACGACCTGGCCCGGGTCAATGGGGGTCGTTGCCCCGACTATGTCACGCGGAGTGGTCGGGAGCCA
This sequence comes from Streptomyces netropsis, assembly GCF_014203545.1. Classification (GTDB taxonomy): domain Bacteria; phylum Actinomycetota; class Actinomycetes; order Streptomycetales; family Streptomycetaceae; genus Streptomyces; species Streptomyces netropsis. The sequence continues at coordinate 81,201 of NZ_JACHJG010000003.1, read as the reverse complement.
AAGGTGCAATCGCCCCCAAACGGAAATCCCCGGCAATACCGTTCGGTAATCAAAGGTGAGCTATGCCACCCGCCTTGCATTTCATGAATGTTTCGCCATCACCGCTTATCTTTATGCGCCTTTACTGTGCGTAACAGGGGGTGTGATGGGTGGCGTAGCAGGGGTGGGTGCGTCCTATTGGCGATCTTCTGTGTCCCGCGGCGTTCCGCCCCGGGACGGAACGCCGCGCCGCGGTCCTTGCGGTCCGCGTGCCCGGCGGGTGTCATGGCACCAGCGGCGCTTCCCGCGCCACGGACCGATGGAGCCCCCCATGGCACAACCCGCCTTACCGGATCCCGCCACCCCCGCGGCGGGCTACCCGACCACCCACTGGATCCCGGCCAGCGGCGCCAACTACACGGTCTCCGGCCGCCCCGACGCGTACCCCGTCCGGTTCGTCGTGGTCCACGTGACCCAGGAGACGTTCCCCGACGCGATGAAGATCTTCCAGAACCCGCGGTCGAAGGTCTCGGCGCACTACATGGTCGCCTCCGCCGACGGCTACATCGGCCAGTTCGTCCGCGAGAAGGACATCGCCTGGCACGCCGGGAACTGGGACTACAACACCCGCAGCATCGGCATCGAGCACGAGGGCTGGACCGACCGCCCCGAGTACTTCACCGACGCGCTCTACCGCTCCTCCGCGCGGCTGGCCGCCGCCGTCTGCGCCCGCTACGGCATCCCCCGGACCCGCGCCCACGTCATCGGCCACAACGAGGTCCCCGGCGCCACCCACACCGACCCCGGACCGTACTGGGACTGGACCCGCTACATGGAGCTGGTGGCCGACGGCTGAACCGCCGGACGGGCGCCCGGAGGGGACGGCTAATCTGTGCCGGTCACACCAGCACACAAAGGGGAGGCCCGCATGGCCAGCATCGATGCAGCGCGCAAGGCGTTCGACCGGTTCGACGTGGACGGCGACGGTTTCATCACCGCCGTCGAGTACAAGAGCGTGATGGCCGAGCTCGGCGACTTCAACGTCACCGAGACCGTGGCCCAGGCCATCATCAACAAGAAGGACGGCAACGGCGACGGCGTGCTGTCCTTCGAGGAGTTCTGGAACTCCTACAACGCCTGACCCGGCCCGCGACACCCGTGCGGACCCGGCCACCGGGTCAGCGCCAGCCCCGCCGCTGCGCGCTGGCCCGCCGCCGGCGGTCGTTGCACAGCAGGCACCGCCCCCACCCCGGCGGCAGCGGATCGTCCTTGTCCCCGTACAGCGGATCGACCGCCCCCCGCGGATGCTCGGCGCAGCCCGTCGCACCGAACCCGGCACCCAGGGCGTTGGCCGCGGCCAACGCCCGGCGCAGGGCGTCCACGAGCTGGTCGGCCTCGTGCGCCGCGGGCGCGGCGTCCAGGGAGAAGGCGATGTCCGAAGCGGTGTTGAGCGCGCTCTGGAGTTCGCGCAGATCTGCGTAACTCATGCTCGCGAGCGTACGCGGCGCCACTGACAACGTCCCCGTCGCGCTGCGATACGGTCGGCGCCATGCCGGACGCCCAGCACCTCGTGGTGACGACCACGACCGACAGCGCCGACCACGCGCGCCACCTGGCCACGACCGCGATCGCCCGCCGCCTCGCCGCGTGCGCCCAGATCGACGGCCCGGTCACCAGCGTCTACCGCTGGCGCGGCCAGGTCGAGACGGCCACCGAATGGCGGGTGCTCTACAAGACCACGGCCGCCCGCTACCCGCAGCTGGAAGCCCACCTCCGGGCCGAGCACGGCTACGACACCCCCGAGATCATCGCCACGCCGGTCACGGCGGGCAGCGCCGAGTACCTCAGGTGGCTGACGGAGGAGACGGGGGCGTAGCGGGGGCGTCGGGCCCGATCAGGTCCCAGAGGTTCCCGTACAGGTCCCGGAAGACGGCCACCGTCCCGTAGGGCTCCTTGCGGGGAGCCTCCTGGAACACGACCCCGGCCGCCCGCATCCGCGCGTGGTCGCGCGCGAAGTCGTCGGTGTTCAGGAACAGCCCGACCCGGCCGCCCGTCTGATCGCCCACCCGCGCCTCCTGCGCGGGGCCCACGGCCCTGGCCAGCAGCAGCCCCGTCTCCCGGGCGCCCGGCGGGCGGACGACCACCCAGCGCTTCCGGTCGTCGATACGGGTGTCCTCGACGAGTTCGAAACCGACGGCGTCCACGTAGAAGGCGATGGCCTCGTCGTAGTCCCGCACGACGAGGGTCACCAGTCCGAGATGAGGCATGTGATGATCATGCCCCGGAAACGGCCCTGCCCCCTGCCACGGGGTGGCAAGGGGCAGGGTTTCAGACCGTCGCGGCGTGGAACGGCCGGATCAGCACTCGATGACGTTGACGGCGAGGCCGCCGCGCGCCGTCTCCTTGTACTTGACCTTCATGTCGGCGCCCGTCTCCTTCATGGTCTTGATGACCTTGTCGAGGGAGACGTGGTGGCGGCCGTCGCCGCGCAGGGCCATGCGGGCGGCGGTGACGGCCTTGGCGGCGGCCATGCCGTTGCGCTCGATGCACGGGATCTGGACCAGACCGCCCACGGGGTCGCAGGTGAGGCCCAGGTTGTGCTCCATGCCGATCTCGGCGGCGTTCTCGACCTGCTCCGGGGAGCCGCCGAGCACCTCGGCGAGACCGCCGGAGGCCATCGAGCAGGCGGAGCCGACCTCGCCCTGGCAGCCGACCTCGGCGCCGGAGATCGAGGCGTTCTCCTTGAAGAGCATGCCGATCGCGCCCGCGGCGAGGAGGAAGCGGACGATGCCGTCCTCGTCCGCGCCGGGCACGAAGTCGAGGAAGTAGTGCAGGACGGCGGGGATGATGCCGGCGGCGCCGTTGGTGGGGGCCGTGACGACCCGGCCGCCGGCGGCGTTCTCCTCGTTGACCGCCATGGCGTAGACCGTGATCCACTCCATGGCGCGGGCCTGTGCGTCACCCTCGGCGCGCAGCTGGCGGGCGGTGCTGGCGGCGCGGCGACGGACCTTGAGGCCGCCGGGGAGGATGCCCTCGCGGGACATGCCGCGCGCGACGCACGCCTGCATGACGCGCCAGATCTCCAGCAGCCCCTCGCGGATCTCCGTCTCGGTGCGCCAGGCCTTCTCGTTCTCCATCATCATCGCGGAGATCGACAGGCCCGTCTCACGGGAGAGGCGCAGCAGCTCGTCACCGGTGCGGAAGGGGTACTTCAGCACGGTGTCGTCGAGGACGATCCGGTCCTCGCCGACCGCGTCCTCGTCCACGACGAAGCCGCCGCCGACCGAGTAGTACGTCTTCTCCAGCAGCGGGGCGCCGGCCTCGTCGTACGCGAAGAGGGTCATGCCGTTCGCGTGGTACGGCAGGGAGCGGCGGCGGTGCAGGATCAGCTGGGTCGACTCGTCGAAGTCGATCTCGTGATCCGAACCGATCTCCGCGCCGAGCAGCCGCAGCCGCTTCGTGGTGCGGATGCGCTCGACCTCGTCGTCGGCGGTCTCGACGTCGACCGTGCGGGGGGAGTGGCCCTCCAGGCCCAGCAGGACGGCCTTGGGGGTGCCGTGGCCGTGGCCGGTGGCGCCGAGCGAACCGAACAGCTCGGCCCGCACGGACGTGGTGTGCGCCAGCAGGCCCTCGTTCTTCAGCCGCCGCGTGAACATCAGCGCGGCACGCATCGGGCCGACCGTGTGGGAGCTGGACGGGCCTATGCCGATCGAGAAGAGATCGAAAACGGAGATGGCCACGGTGGCGGCTTCCTGTCTGCTGGTGGGTGGTACTGGGGGGACGTGCGGTGACGCACGGGGCGGGCGCGAACGCGCCGACATACGAGACGGGCACTGTGCACGGTTCTACGGCCGTATGTCCAGTGTGCGGTGTGCGGACGCCACTCCTGGGGGCGAGGAGCGTGCGCTGCGCCACACGGTGCGGGGCACCGCACTCACTTCTCAGTGTGCGCGATGCCCCGTACCGGCGGGTGAATCCGAACTGCTTTCGTTACTTCAGGCCGGCGTACAGCGGGTGCTTGTCCGCCAGGGCCGTGACGCGGCCGCGCAGCGCCTCCGCGTCGTAGACCGGCTTCAGGGCCTCGGCGATGATGTCCGCGACCTCGCGGAAGTCATCGGCCTGGAAACCGCGGGTGGCCAGCGCCGGGGTGCCGATCCGCAGGCCCGAGGTGACCATCGGGGGGCGCGGGTCGTTCGGGATGGCGTTGCGGTTGACCGTGATGCCGACCTCGTGGAGACGGTCCTCGGCCTGCTGGCCGTCCAGCTCGGAGTTGCGCAGGTCGACCAGGACCAGGTGCACGTCCGTGCCGCCGGAGAGGACGGAGACGCCCACCTCGGCCACGTCGGACTGCATCAGGCGCTCGGCCAGGATCTTCGCGCCGTCCAGGGTGCGCTGCTGGCGCTCCTTGAACTCCTCGCTCGCCGCGACCTTGAAGGACACCGCCTTCGCCGCGATCACGTGCTCCAGCGGGCCACCCTGCTGACCGGGGAAGACCGCGGAGTTGATCTTCTTGGCCAGCTCGGCCGTGGAGAGGATCACGCCACCGCGCGGACCGCCGAGGGTCTTGTGCGTGGTGGTGGTCACGACGTGCGCGTGCGGCACCGGGGAGGGGTGCAGCCCGGCGGCGACGAGGCCCGCGAAGTGGGCCATGTCGACCATCAGGTACGCGCCGACCTCGTCCGCGATCCGGCGGAAGGCGGCGAAGTCCAGCTGGCGCGGGTACGCGGACCAGCCGGCGACGATCAGCTTCGGGCGGTGCTCCTTGGCGAGGCGCTCGACCTCCTCCATGTCGACCAGGTTGGTCTGCTCGTCGACGTGGTAGGCGACCACGTTGTAGAGCTTGCCGGAGAAGTTGATCTTCATGCCGTGGGTCAGGTGCCCGCCGTGGGCGAGGTTCAGACCCAGGATGGTGTCGCCGGGCTTGATCAGGGCGAACATCGCCGCGGCGTTGGCCTGCGCGCCGGAGTGCGGCTGCACGTTGGCGGCCTCGGCGCCGAAGAGCGCCTTGATCCGGTCGATCGCGATCTGCTCGACGACGTCCACGTGCTCGCAGCCGCCGTAGTAGCGGCGGCCCGGGTAGCCCTCGGCGTACTTGTTGGTGAGGACCGAGCCCTGTGCCTCCATGACCGCGACCGGAGCGAAGTTCTCCGAGGCGATCATCTCGAGGGTGGACTGCTGGCGGTGGAGTTCGGCGTCGACAGCGGCGGCGACGTCGGGGTCGAGCTCATGGAGGGAGCTGTTCAGAAGCGACATGAGTTCTTCCTGGACTTCCTGGGGTGGGGCGGAGGCGGGGTACGGGCTCAGCCGGCGAAGGCGGTGTACTCGTCGGCGGACATCAGGTCCTCCGGCTCGTCCGTGATCTTCACCTTGAACAGCCAGCCGCCCTCGAAGGGGGCGGAGTTCACCAGCGCGGGGTCGTCCACGACGTCCTGGTTGGCCGCGACGACCTCGCCGGTCACCGGGGAGTACAGGTCGCTGACCGACTTGGTCGACTCCAGCTCGCCACAGGACTCACCCGCGGTGACGGTGTCGCCGACCGCGGGGAGCTGGGCGAAGACGACATCGCCGAGCGCGTTGGCCGCGAACTCGGTGATTCCGACCGTCGCCACACCGTCCTCGACGGCCGACAGCCACTCGTGCTCCTTGCTGTAACGCAGCTGCTGGGGGTTGCTCATGGCTTGATTCTCCTGGATGCGCGTGGGTGCTCGTGCGTGGGGTTGCCCCTGGCGGAGCCAAGGGGAGGGTCTGGGTGGGATGAGGCTTGATCGAGAAGGGTCAGCGCCGGCGCTTGTAGAACGGCAGGGCGACGACCTCGTACGGCTCGTGGGTGCCGCGGATGTCCACAGCTACACCCTGCGTGCCCGGCTCGGCGTGCGCCGCGTCGACGTACGCGATGGCGATCGGCTTCGCGAGCGTGGGGGAGGGGGCGCCCGAGGTGACCTCGCCGACGACCTGGCCGTCGGCGACGACCTGGAATCCGGCGCGCGGCACCCGGCGGCCCTCGGCGATCAGGCCGACCAGCTTGCGGGGCGCCTTGGCGGCGGTGCGCTCGGCGGCGGCGGTGAGGGCCTCGCGGCCGACGAAGTCGCCCTCCTTGTCGAACTTCACGACCCGGCCCAGGCCCGCGTCGAAGGGCGTGGTGGCGGTGGTCAGCTCGTGCCCGTACAGCGGCATGCCGGCCTCCAGGCGCAGCGTGTCGCGGCAGGAGAGGCCGCACGGCACGAGACCGGCGTCCGCGCCCGCGTCGGTGAGCGCCTGCCACAGCTTCTCGGCGTCGGCGGGGGCGACGAACAGCTCGAAGCCGTCCTCGCCGGTGTAACCCGTACGGGCGATCAGCGCGGGCACGCCCGCCACCGTGCCCGGCAGGCCCGCGTAGTACTTGAGGCCGTCGAGGTCGGCGTCGGTGAGGGACTTCAGGATGCCGGGGGACTCGGGGCCCTGGATCGCGAGCAGTGCGTAGTTCTCGCGGTCGTCGCGGACGGCCGTCTCGAAGCCCGCGGCGCGCTCGGTCAGCGCGTCCAGCACGACCTGCGCGTTCGAGGCGTTGGCGACGACCATGAACTCCTCGTCGGCCAGGCGGTAGACGATCAGGTCGTCCAGGATGCCGCCCGCGGCGTCACAGATCATGGTGTAGCGGGCCCGGCCGACGGCCAGCGCGGACAGATTGCCGACGAGCGCGAAGTCCAGCGCCCGGCCGGCCTGCGGGCCGGTGAGGGTGATCTCGCCCATGTGCGACAGGTCGAAGAGACCGGCACGGGTCCGTACGGCGACGTGCTCGTCGCGCTCGCTCCCGTAACGCAGGGGCATGTCCCACCCCGCGAAGTCGGTCATCGTCGCGCCGAGCGCGCGGTGGAGCGCGTCGAGGGCGGTGCGGCGGGGGGCTTCGGTCATGGTTCAGGCTCCCAGGCGTGGTCGCGAGACTCGCGGAAGGCTCGCGAAAGAGGGGTCACGGCCTCCCCATCTGTCATCGGAACCTGAGAGGTTCACCGAGAGCCTCGAAACGAGCGAGTCCCCGGCTTGCACCTTGGGTGGAGGACGCCCGGGGGCGCCTCGCTTTTCAGATCTGCCTCACCCGCGCGGTACGGGGCCTGAGAGATTCAAGGGAGGAACTTGCTCCTTCGGCGCCCAGCACACATAGTGCTGGGACTCTCCCGCGCGGATTCGAGCGGCCGGTATGCAGTTGGCGCGCACATCATTGCACGTACAGGCGTGCGACGGACGGCCCGAGACCCCCCGAATTGGATTACCTTTTCTTTACGTTCGGTGGGTAGGGGGCAAATGGGCCGGACGGGGAAGGCCAGAGGAGGGGGATCACGGTGCGGGCGCGGGGTACGGACGCGAGACGGGTGGAAGCCGTGCAGCCTGGGCCACAGGAGGCGCAGGGGGCGCGGCGAAACGTGGGACCGACGGGTGTGCGCGATCTCCGCGGGGGCGCGGCCCCCGCGGCACTGCGATATCCGGCCGGGGACCTGCTCGTCGTCTCCGGACTGCCCGGAAGCGGCAAGTCGACATTGATCCGACGGTCCGTGGCCGCCCTCGACAGCCGCGACGCGGTGGTCTGGTGCGTCGACTCGCAGGACGCCCGCGACCGGCTGGAGCGCCGCACCCCGTCCTGGCTGCCCTACGGGGTCTACCGCCCGCTCGTGCGGATCACCCATTACGCCGGGCTGCGCCGGGCCCTGCGCTCGGACGCGAGCGCGGTCGTGCACGACTGCGGGCAGCGCGGCTGGGTCCGCCGCTGGCTCGTCCGGGAGGCGCGGCGGCGCGGCAGCTCGGTCCATCTGCTGGTGCTGGCCGTGGACCCGGCCGCCGCGCTCGCCGGTCAGGCGGCGCGCGGCCGCACCGTCTCCGCGTACGCCTTCGGGCGGCACCGCCGGGCGATGGCGCGGCTGGTCGCGGACACCGCCGCCGGGCGGCTGCCGGACGGCTGCGTGTCCGCGGCGCTGCTCGACCGCGCCGCGGCCCGGACGCTCGAGGGCATCGTCTTCGACGGCTGAGCCGCCGGGCCGCGTCGCCCCCGCCTAGAGCCCGGGGAGCGGCAGTGGCAGGGCGCCCGTCGCGAGCTTCGGCACCGACAGCAGAAGGGCCTGGAGGTCCGCGACGACCGTGGCGAGGCCCGCCGTCACCTTCGCCAGGTCCTTGGCCACCACGGCCGCGAGAAGGTCGGTGAGGTCCTTGGTCAGCTTCGCCAGGGCGTCCTGGACGTCCTTGACGGCGTCGGCCCGCACGCCACCGGACGCGGTCGCTCTGGCCTTGACGGACTTCAGGAGCTTCTCGGCCGCCGCCTGGTAACGGAGCCGCAGATCGGCGAGCACGGCCGGGTTCGGGGTCTTGGACTGGGCCTCAACGGCGATCTTGGACGCCGCGGAGAGCAGCTCACCCAGATTGGCCACCGTCTCCAGTTGCTGCGTCGTGGCGGCCGCCTTCGGGTCCGGGGCCGCGGCCGTGGGGACCGGTTCCGGCGCGGCGGCGAGGGCGGGACCGGTGACACCCACGACGAGGGAGCCGCAGGCGGCGACGGCTATGGCGGCGGAGGTGAGCTTGTTGATGCGCATGCTGGGTGTTTCCCTTCGGATCGCTGAGGCTGATGGGAGCTGATGGGGAACTGCCCGCTCACCGTGTGCCGGTCCGACAGCACTGCGCAACTCATCGCCTACGGTGGGTGGTGGCCCGTATGAGGCGCCCACAACCGTTTGACCTGCGTCTTCGCGGGGTCGGCCGGGATCCTGTCGTCGAAGGCCCGCGCGCCGCCGAAAGAGTGCGCGCGTCCGGACCGCCGAGGCTCGTGCCCTATATCGGTACGGACGTCGCCACCCGTGCCGAACGCCCGGATCGGCACCGAATTCGGCGGCCGACGAGAGCGCCGGGGCCCGGAGCCGCTAGGGTTCGGATGCGGCTTTGTCGATACGGTGGTTGGACGGCGTTGGGCGAGTTGGACGAGATGAGCATCCCCGAGCAGTACGGCTGGACCCCCGCTCAGGGCAGTGTCCTCCAGAACGGCCCCCAGGGCGGTGTCCCCAGCGGCCCCGGAGCTCCGGGCGCCCCCGGCCTCCCCCAGGGGTGGCCCGCCAACGAACTCGAGACGGTGCTCGCCGGCTCCCTGGGCGACCCCGGCGCCGGTCCGGCGATCGTCGAGGCGCTCGGCCGCAGCCACCTGTGGATACCGCTGCCGAACGGCGGCGGCCCCGACAGCCCCGACCTCGATCTCCCCACGCTCGAACTCGACGGCGCGGCGTTCGTCCCCGTGTTCAGCTCTGAGGCCCAGTTCCGTTGCGTCGCCGGCGACCGGATGTCCTTCACCGTGGCACCCGCCGTGGAGTTCGCCCGCGGCCTGCCGCCGCAGGTGGGCATCGTGGTCAACCCCGAGGGCGCGGTCGGCGTCCCGCTGCCGCCGGCCGCCGTGGCCGCGCTGTGCCGGGCCGGGCGCAGCGCGCTGGACGGTGACGCCACCGGCGGGCGCGTCAGGCTCTTCGAGCCCGACTGGCAGGACGAGCCCACCGCCTTCCTCGCCGCCGCCGGGCTGGAATTCGCGGCCGCCGCCGTGGTGAAGACCGCGCGCCGCAGCCTGGCGAGCGTCGAGGGCGGCGCCCCGGCGCTGTTCGTCGGCGTCGAGCTGGACCTGCCCGACCCCGGGAGCCGCACCGCCGCCCTGGACGCCCTCGGCCGGGCCCTCGGCACCGTGCCGGTGCCCTGGCCCGTACAGCTGGTCTTCCTCGACGTCGCGCAGGACCCCGTCGGAGACTGGCTGCGGGAGAGGGTCCGCCCGTTCTACGACCGTGACCTGTGACTCCTCCCGTGCCCGCCGCCGCGGGCTCGTAAGCTGGTTGGATGACGACAGGGGGCGCGCAGTCACGCCCCCCTGCGGTGGAGAGACGGCCGAGAGAAGAGGCGGACCCAGGTGAGCGCGGGCGCGGAGAGCGGCGTGGAGCAGATGCTGCGCCAAGTGGCGCCCGGCAGGTACGACGCCTACGAGGCGCTGCTGCACGCCCTCGCCGAGGGGCAGGTCTGGATGCTGCTGTGGCACGGCCAGGCCGGATCGCCCGACGCCCAGTACGGGAACATGGAGGTCGACGGGCTCGGTTACGCGCCCTGTGTGACCTCCGCGCAGGAGCTCGCCGCCAGTGGCTGGAACCGCGCCCACGAGGTCGTCCCCGGCCGGTCCATCGCCGCCTCCCTCTTCCCCGACCGCTGGGGCCTGTGGCTCAACCCGCACGCGCCCGGCGGCGGTGTCGGTATCCCGTGGCTCGACCTGCGGCGGATCACCGGCGGCCTCGACCGGCTGCCCGCCGGACCGCTGCGGCTGAGCGAGCCGGCCATAGACATTCCGCAGTTCTACGCCCTGCTCGGCCAGAACGCCCACCGCACGCCCGCCGTCCGGGCGCTGCGCCGGGCCTGGGTGCAGCCCGCGCTGGGCACCCCGTACCTGGCGATCGGCCTCGATCTGTACGACACCTCGCAAGCCGCCGTGGAATCCGTGCGGTTGATGATGCAGCAGTCGATCGGTGTGGTGCCCGAGGGGCTGCCGGTGTCGACGGTGGCGATGTCGGACGAGTACGACCCGGTCGCGATGTGGATGCGGGCCAACGCGCGGCCCTTCTTCGACCGTGACGCCTACGGCGGCGCCGCGCCCGCACCTTCGGCCGGTTACGGCTATCCGCCGCAGCAGGGCTGGCAGGCCGGGGCGTACTGACCCCCGGCCGGCCTCGCCGGTTTCCTGCCCCTTCACGCCTGAACGCCCCGCTCAGGCGGTGTTTCCCCGTGCGGCCCGGCCCTTCGTCGGCAACTGGCCAAACGTTTCAGCGGGTTGCCGCATCCGCTGATGAATCACGGATGTTCGTATAACGGAACCCTCCTCTACACATCACGGTTGCGCATCCATTGCCGGTCAGGTCTGGCGGGTGATCGTGAACGCGTTGAAGACTCCCGCAACAAGGGCCGTCGGCTCTCGCTCTTCGGGCCATCGGCCCTGCGTACGACCTGCTCCGCGTGAACTTCCCGCACCATCGCACCATCCGCGCACCATCTGCACCAAGCGATGCACCTGTGATGCACCAGTGATGTGATCCAGCCGCCTTTCGGGCGGCGGGCGTTGGGCCGGTTGGCGCCGGCCGAGAGGGGTCCACCAGACGATGACGGCACCATTGCACGACACGAGCGCGGCGGAGACCGCAGCCGTCGATGTCGCCGCCGGCGTCCCGGCGAAGGCGATCGAGGGGCGCTCCCCCTGGCGCATCGCCTGGATCCGGCTGAAGCGCGACAAGGTGGCCCTGTCCGGCGGCGTCGTGGTGCTGCTGCTCATACTGGTCGCGATCTTCGCCCCGCTCATCGTGAGCGTGTTCGGCCATCCGCCGAACGAATTCCACGAGGAGACGATCGACCCGCTGTTCAGCACCCCCAAGGGCGACTGGGGCGGTATCAGCGGCGACTTCCTCTTCGGCGTCGAGCCCGGCAACGGCCGTGACGTCTTCAGCCGCGTGGTCTACGGCGCCCGGATCTCGCTGCTCGTGGCCTTCCTCTCCGCGGTCGTCGCCGTCGTGGTCGGTACGGTCGTCGGCATCGTCGCCGGCTACTTCGGCGGCTGGGTCGACGCCGTCATCAGCCGGGTCATGGACCTGCTGCTGGCGTTCCCGCAGCTGCTGTTCATCATCGCACTGGTGTCCGTGGTGCCCAACTCGCTGTGGGGAATGTCCGGTTCGGGCGTGCGCATGGCCGTGCTGATCGTGGTCATCGGCTTCTTCGGCTGGCCCTACGTGGGCCGTATCGTGCGAGGTCAGACGCTGTCTCTGCGGGAGCGCGAGTATGTCGAGGCGGCGCGCAGCCTGGGCGCCGGACAGTTGTACATCCTCTTCCGTGAGCTGCTGCCCAACCTGGTGGCACCGATCACCGTGTACGCCACGCTGATGATCCCCACCAATGTGCTCACCGAGGCCGCGCTGAGCTTCCTCGGCGCCGGCGTCAAGCCGCCGACCGCGTCCTGGGGGCAGATGCTCTCCAAGGCCGTCAGCACCTACGAGTCCGACCCGATGTTCATGATCATCCCGGGTCTCGCCATCTTCATCACCGTCCTGGCGTTCAACCTCTTCGGCGACGGCGTGCGTGACGCGCTGGACCCGAAGGGTTCGCGCTGACCCCAACAGCCCAAGTCCGCTGTCGTACACCGCCCCTGTCGTTCCGTCAGGAGGCCGTTCCCGAAACAAGCCGGCTCGTCCCACGGGCCGCGTCGATCACGGAGGTCGCGACATCTTGACAACTCAGAGCACTTCGAGGCGGAGACTGGCCGCAGGGTCGGCCCTCGTGGTCGCGGCCCTCGTCGGCACCGCCGCCTGTGGCGGCGGCGGGAGCAGCGACGGCAAGGGCGGCAAGGCCGCGGGCTTCAACGCCGGCGTCGGCAAGGTGGCCAGCGCGTCCGACAAGAAGGGTGGCGAGCTGAAGTTCATCGGCACCCAGGACGCCGACTCATGGGACCCGCAGCGCGGTTACTACGGCTTCATGTGGGACTTCGCCCGCTACTACGTCCGCACCCTCGTCACCCCGAAGGCCGCCCCCGGCGCGCAGAGCTCCACGCTCGTGCCGGACATGGCCACGGACACCGGTCAGATCTCGGCCGACAAGAAGACCTACACCTTCAAGCTGCGTGACGGCCTGACCTGGGAGGACGGCCAGCCCGTCACCACCCAGCAGATCAAGTACGGCATCGAGCGCACCTGGGCCACGGACAAGATCTCCGGCGGTCCGACCTGGCTGAAGGACGCCCTGGACCCGGACAAGGAGTACAAGGGTCCGTACAAGGACACCTCCAAGGACAAGCTGGGTCTGAAGGCGATCGAGACGCCCGACGAGAAGACCATCGTCTTCAAGCTGCCCAAGCCCAACGGCGACTTCCTCCAGATGCTGGCCCTGCCCGCGGCGGGCCCGGTCCGCCAGGACAAGGACACCGTGGAGAAGTACGGCAACAAGCCGTTCTCCAACGGCCCGTACAAGTGGGTGTCCTACACCCCGAACAAGGGCCTGGAGCTGGTCCGCAACGACAAGTGGAAGAAGGAGAGCGACCCGGTCCGCAAGGCCCTGCCGGACAAGATCACGGTCAAGCTCACCACCAACGCCGACGACATGGACAACCGGCTGATCGCCGGTGACTACGACCTCGACCTCAACGCGACGGGCATGGGCTCGGCGGGCCGGCAGAAGGCGCTGCAGTCCAACAAGGCCAACGTCGACAACCCCGAGACCGGCTTCATCCGCTACGCCGCCTTCCCCAAGACGGTCGCGCCGTTCGACAACGAGCACTGCCGCAAGGCCGTCATCCACGCCGCCGACCACACCTCGCTGCAGACCGCCCGCGGCGGCCCGCAGGCGGGCGGCGACATCGGCACCAGCATGCTCCCGCCGTCGGTCAAGGGCTTCGACGCCGCGTACGACCCGTACGAGGTCAAGCAGGGCAAGCCCAACGAGGCCAAGGCCAAGGAGGAGCTGAAGGCCTGCGGCAAGGCCGAGGGCTTCAAGACCACGATCGCGGTGCGCAACAACAAGCCGCCGGAGGTCGCCACCGCCGAGTCGCTCCAGGCGGCCCTGAAGAAGGTCGGCATCGACGCGCAGATCGACCAGTACGACGGCGCGCAGACCACCGGCATCATCGGCGCTCCCAAGAACGTCAAGGCCAAGAACTACGGCATCATCATCATGGGTTGGGGTGCCGACTTCCCCAGCGGCCAGGGCTTCCTGAAGCCCATCGCGGACGGCCGCTTCATCCAGGACAGCGGCAACCAGAACTACCCCGAGCTGGACGACCCGGCGGTCAACAAGCTCTTCGACGACGGCGTCGCCGAGACCGACCCCGAGAAGGCCGGGAAGATCTACCAGGAGGCCAACAAGAAGGTCATGGAGGGCGCCTGGTACCTGCCCTTCACCTACGAGAAGAACATCATCTGGCGCAGCTCCCGGCTGACCAACGTCTACACGGCCGACTCCTACAACGGCCGCTACGACTACGCCTCCCTCGGTGTCGTCAAGTGACAGTCCGTCCGCTCCACCGGCGCACCCGCCGCTAGGCCCGAAGGGCAGGTGAGGGCCGCGCGTGGCGGCCCGGGCGCCCCTTGACCGAGGGGTTCCCGGGCCGCCGCCGGGCCGACCGCAGTGTTCGCTTATATCGTCAGGCGGCTGATCGCCGTCATTGTGATGCTGCTCGTGGTCACCCTCGTGACCTTCGGCATCTTCTTCGCGATTCCGAAGCTCACCGGAGCCGACCCCGCCGCCCTGTACGTCGGCAAGCAGGCGGACCCGGCCACGATCGAGGGCATCCGGCAGAAGCTCGGACTGGGCGAGCCGATCCTCGTGCAGTTCTGGGACTTCGTCACCGGCATCTTCGCCGGCCGGGACTACACCGGCGGCGGGACCACCGTCCGTTGCGACGCCCCGTGCTTCGGCTACTCCTTCCGCAACGAGCAGCCCATCTGGCCCGTACTCCAGGACCGGCTGCCGGTCACGCTCTCGCTGGCCGCGGGCGCGTGCGTGCTGTGGCTGCTGGGCGGCGTCACCACCGGCATCGTCTCCGCGCTCAAGCGCGGCAGCGTATGGGACCGCGCGGCCATGACCATCGCCCTGAGCGGTGTCTCGCTGCCGATCTACTTCACCGGTCTGCTCTCGCTCGCGATCTTCAGCTACGGACTGGGCTGGGTGAACGGTGAATACGTCGAGTTCGCCGTGGACCCGGCCGCGTGGTTCGGCGGGCTGATCCTGCCCTGGGTCACCCTCGCCTTCCTCTACGCGGCGATGTACGCCCGGCTCACCCGGGCCACCATGCTGGAGATCCTCGGCGAGGACTACATCCGCACGGCCCGCGCCAAGGGCCTGCGCGAACCCGTCGTCATCGGCAAGCACGCCATGCGCTCCACGATGACCCCCATCCTGACCATCCTCGGCATGGACCTCGGCGCGCTCGTCGGCGGCGCGATCCTCACCGAGACCACGTTCAACCTGCCGGGCCTCGGCCAGGCCGCGGTGAAGGCCATCAGCGACCGCGACCTGCCGCTGATCCTCGGCGTGACGCTCATCGCCGCGGCCGCCGTCGTGGTCGCCAACCTCGTGGTGGACCTCCTGTACGCCGTGATCGACCCCCGAGTGAGGCTCTCGTGACGGACCTTTCCAAGAGCGGCGCCGTCGGCGAGCCCGTCCGCGCGGGCGCCGCGACCCCCTCCGCCTTCCTCGACGTGCGCGACCTGCGGATCCACTTCCCCACCGACGACGGCCTGGTGAAGTCCGTCGACGGGCTCTCCTTCCAGCTGGAGAAGGGCAGGACCCTCGGCATCGTCGGCGAGTCCGGCTCCGGCAAGTCGGTCACCTCGCTCGGCATCATGGGCCTGCACACCGTCGGCCAGTACGGGCGCGGCAAGGCCCGGATCTCCGGGGAGATCTGGCTGGACGGCAAGGAGTTGATGTCCGCCGACCCGGACGAGGTGCGCCGGCTGCGCGGCCGCGAGATGGCGATGATCTTCCAGGATCCGCTGTCGGCCATGCACCCGTACTTCACCATCGGCGCCCAGATCACCGAGGCCTACCGGGTCCACCACGACGTGGACAAGAAGGCCGCCCGCAAACGCGCGATCGAGCTGCTGGACCGTGTCGGCATCCCCCAGCCCGACCGGCGGGTGGACGACTACCCGCATCAGTTCTCCGGCGGGATGCGCCAGCGCGCGATGATCGCGATGGCGCTGGTCAACAACCCCGAGCTGCTCATCGCGGACGAGCCGACGACCGCCCTGGACGTGACCGTCCAGGCGCAGATCCTCGACCTGATCCGCGATCTGCAGAAGGAGTTCGGCTCCGCGGTCATCATCATCACCCACGACCTGGGCGTCGTCGCCGAGCTGGCCGACGACATCCTGGTGATGTACGGCGGCCGCTGCGTCGAGCGCGGCCCGGCCGAGAAGGTCTTCTACGAACCCCAGCACCCCTACACCTGGGGCCTGCTGGGCTCGATGCCGCGCATCGACCGGGACCAGACCGAGCGGTTGATCCCGGTCAAGGGATCGCCGCCCAGCCTCATCAACGTGCCGTCCGGCTGCGCCTTCAACCCGCGCTGCCCCTACGCCGACGTTCCCAAGGACGGCGTCACCCGCACCGAGCGGCCCGAGCTGCGCCTGGTGACCGGAGGTGAGGGCGGCCGGCACCACTCCGCCTGTCACATGTCGCAGGAGGAGCGGACGCGCATCTGGACCGAAGAGATTGCGCCCAAGCTGTGAAGGACCGACCCGTGCCCGATAACGCCGTACCCGACGAAACCGTGCCCGACCAGGACGTGACGATCCCCCGGCAGCAGGGGCCCGGAGGCGAGCCCCTGCTCAAGGTCGAGGGCCTGGTCAAGCACTTCCCGATCACCAAGGGGGTGCTGCGCCGCCAGGTGGGCGCGGTGCAGGCCGTGGACGGCATCTCCTTCGACGTACGGCCGGGGGAGACCCTGGGCGTGGTGGGCGAGTCCGGCTGCGGCAAGTCCACCATGGGCCGGCTGATCACCCGGCTGCTGGAGCCCACCGGCGGGCGGATCGAGTTCGAGGGCAAGGACATCACGCACCTCGGCGTGGCCGGGATGCGGCCGATGCGCCGCGACGTCCAGATGATCTTCCAGGACCCGTACTCCTCGCTGAATCCCCGGCACACGGTCGGCTCGATCGTCAGCGCGCCGTTCAAGCTCCAGGGCATCACGCCCGAAGGCGGGATCAAGAAGGAGGTCCAGCGACTGCTGGGGCTGGTGGGGCTCAACCCCGAGCACTACAACCGCTATCCGCACGAATTCTCCGGCGGGCAGCGGCAGCGCATCGGCATCGCCCGGGCGCTCGCGCTCAAGCCCAAGCTGGTGGTCGCGGACGAGCCGGTCTCCGCGCTGGACGTGTCGATCCAGGCCCAGGTGGTCAATCTGCTGGACGACCTCCAGGACGAGCTGGGTCTCACCTACGTGATCATCGCGCACGACCTGTCGGTCATCCGGCACGTCTCCGACCGGATCGCGGTCATGTACCTCGGCAAGATCGTGGAGTTGGCCGACCGCAAGGCGCTGTACGAGACGCCGATGCACCCCTACACCAAGGCGCTGATGTCCGCGGTGCCGGTGCCCGACCCGAAGCGGCGGGCGAAGCGGGAGCGGATCCTGCTCAAGGGCGATGTGCCCTCGCCGATCTCGCCGCCGTCGGGGTGCCGCTTCCACACCCGCTGCTGGAAGGCCACCGACGTGTGCAAGCAACAGGAGCCGCCGCTGATCCCGCTGGTGACGGGCCATCAAGTGGCATGCCACCACCCGGAGAACATTCCGGAAAAGGCTGTGACGAACGTCCCGGCATGACAAATCGGTAAAGCTCTTGGCTGGTTGGGGCGGGAGAGGGCAGAGTCGGCGCGTGCGCTGCATCGGCGTTCGCGTGTTCGAAAGGAACGACTCATGGCACTCTCCCGCCGCTCCGCCCGGCACCGCTCGACCAGACTTCTCGCCCTCGCCACCGCCGCGGCGTCCGTGTGGGTGATCTCCGCTGCCCCGGCCCCCGTGCCGGGAGCGTCCGGCGTGGGCGACTCCTACTTCCCGAACCTGGGCAACGGCGGCTTCGACGTCCGGCACTACGGGCTCGACATCGGCTACACGCCCGACACCGGGCGCCTCGAGGGGCGGGCGACCGTCACCGCGCGGGCCACCAAGTCGCTCTCCTCCTTCCACCTCGACCTCCAGCAGCTGAAGGTCACGTCGGTCGAGGTGAACGGCAAGCGCGCGAACTTCACCCGCTCCGGCGACGAGATCAACATCCGCCCCCGCCACCACCTGGCCAAGGGCCGGACGTTCACCACCACGGTGACGTACGGCGGCATACCCAAGCCGCTCAGCGGCCCCATCATCTTCGGCTCCAAGTACGGCTGGATGAAGACCCCCGACGGCGTCTTCGTGGCCTGCGAGCCCAACGCCGCCTCCACCTGGTTCCCCTCCAGCGACCACCCCTCGGACAAGGCGGCCTTCGACGTCCGGATCAAGGCCCCCAAGGGCCTCACCGGCATCTCCAACGGCCGGCTGGTCTCCACCCGCACCCAGGGGTCCCAGACCGTCTCGCACTGGCGGGCCACCCGGCCCATGGCGCCCTACCTCGCCACCGCCACCATCGGGAAGTTCGACGTCCGCACGGGCAAGACCCCCGCCGGCACCCCGATCTACGTGGCCATCGACCCGACGCTCAAGGGCAAGAACCCGGTCGACTTCTACGGGATCACCGCCGAGGCCACCGACTACTGGTCGAAGGTCTTCGGTCCGTACCCCTTCGAGGAGACGGGCGCCGTCGTCGACGACATGCCGGACGCCGAGTTCTCGCTGGAGACCCAGACCAAGCCGGTCTACTCGGCGGTCCGGGACGAGGAGACCATCGTCCACGAGCTGGCCCACCAGTGGTTCGGCGACTCCGTCTCGGTGCGCGAGTGGAAGAACATCTGGCTCAACGAGGGCTTCGCCTCCTACTCCGAGTGGCTGTGGGCCGAGCACAAGGGCAAGAAGAGCGCCCACCAGTCCTTCCTGGACGCC
This sequence comes from Streptomyces netropsis, assembly GCF_014203545.1. Taxonomy (GTDB): domain Bacteria; phylum Actinomycetota; class Actinomycetes; order Streptomycetales; family Streptomycetaceae; genus Streptomyces; species Streptomyces netropsis. Next base: position 62,681 of record NZ_JACHJG010000003.1, on the reverse strand, counting down.
TACAACCGCTACGGGGCCGACGACCCGTTCTGGAAGATCGTCGTCGCCGACCCGCAGCGCGACACGATGTTCTCGCGGGCGGTCTACCAGCGCGGGGCGATGGCCCTGCAGGCACTGCGTGAGCGGATCGGCGACAAGGCCTTCTTCAAGCTGCTGCCGCTGTGGACCTCGCAGCACCGCTACGGCAACGCCGACATCAAGCAGTTCATCGCGCTCGCCGAGAAGGTCTCGGGCCAGAAGCTCGGCGGCCTCTTCGACACCTGGATCGGGAAGCCGGGGAAGCCCGCGCTGCCGTAGCGGCGGGTGGGGCTGGGCAGAGCCAGTGAGAGCGCTGGGGACAGTGGGGAGGTCGGGACCACTGTCTGCGACGGGTAAGAATGTCGCGTGCTCACCGATCTGTTCAGCCCCTCAGTCCAGCACTCACTGGACCTCGTCGGGATCTTCGTCTTCGCCATCTCGGGTGCGCTGCTCGCCGTGCGGAAGAACTTCGACGTCTTCGGCATGACCGTGCTCGCCGAGGTCACGGCGCTGGGCGGCGGCGTGCTGCGGGACCTGATCATCGGTGCCGAGCCGCCCGCCGCCTTCGCCGACCTCGGTTACTTCCTGACCCCGATGCTGGCCACCCTGCTCGTCTTCTTCCTGCACCCCGAGGTCGAGCGGATCACCAAGGCGGTGGGTGTCTTCGACGCCGCGGGGCTGGGGCTGTTCTGCGTCACCGGCACGATGAAGGCCCACGCCTACGGGCTCGGCCTCACCTTCGCCGCCGCGCTCGGCGTGGCCACGGCGGTCGGCGGCGGCGTGCTGCGCGACATCCTCGCCCACGAGGTGCCCTCGCTGCTGCGCTGGGACCGCGATCTGTACGCCGTGCCCGCGATGATGGGGGCGACGATGGCCGCCCTGCTGATCCACTTCGATGCGCTGTCCGCCACCACCAGCGTGATCCCGGTCCTGACGGCGTTCGTGCTGCGGCTGCTGTCGATGCACTTCCACTGGCGGGCGCCGCGCGCCTGGCACCGGCGCAGCGCGGCCGCCGAAGAGGTCTGACGGCCGGGGTCGTCCGGCCGGGGGCGTCCGGCCGGGATCGTCCGTGCCGGGGTCACGGACGCACGCTGGACCTACCGGTCAGTAACTTCCGGGTGTAGCGTGCGGAACATGGCACAGGGAACCATCGGCAACAGCGAATTCGACCGGGACACCGCCCTCACGCGGCGCGAACCCGGCACGCCCGGCACGTCCGCTGTCTTCGACGCGGACCTCTCCGCGGGGTGGACCATCGGCCACGCCGTCAACGGCGGCTACCTCCTCGCCCTGCTGGGCCGGGCCCTCGGCGGGACCCTCCGGCACCCGGACCCCTTCACCATCACCGCCCACTACCTCTCCGCCTCCGCGCCCGGCCCCGCCGTGATCCGCACCGAGCAGATCCGCGCCAGCCGGTCGCTCTCCACGGGCCAGGCCACCCTGCTCCAGGTCGACGAGCACGGCGCCGAGGTCGAGCGCATCCGCGTCCTGGCCACCTACGGCGAGCTGGACGCCCTCCCCGAGGACGTCCGCACCACCGCCAAACCTCCGGCCGTCCCGCCGCACGAGCGGTGTCTGAGCAGCAAGGACGGGGACCCGGCCACGGCGCCCGAGATCGCCGGGCGGCTTGACATCCGGCTCGACCCGGCCACGGCCGGCTGGGCGATCGGCGCACCCGGCGGCCAGGGCGAGATGCGCGGCTGGTTCGGCCTCGCCGACGGCCGCGACCCCGACCCGCTCGCCCTGCTGCTGGCCGTCGACGCGCTGCCGCCTGCCGCCTTCGAGCTGGGCGTGACCGGCTGGGTCCCCACCATCGAACTCACCGCCCACATCCGCAGCCGCCCCGCCCCCGGCCCGCTGCGGGTCTCCCTCAGCACCCGCAACCTCGCGGGCGGCTATCTGGAGGAGGACGCCGAGGTCTGGGACAGCCAGGACCGCCTGGTGGCACAGTCGCGCCAGCTGGCGCGGGTGATGCGCACCTTCTGACCTGCTCCTTTCCCGCCGGCTGCTCCTACCGGCCGCCGGCCGGGGGAGCCGGGGCGGCCGGCGGCAGACCCCGCTCGGCGAAGACCTTCTTCGCCACGAACGTGGCGTTGAGCGCCTTGGGGAAGCCGCAGTAGGCGGCCGAGTGCACCAGCGCCTCCACCACCTCCGTGGGGGTCAGCCCCACGTTCAGCGCCGCGTTGACGTGAACCTCCAGCTGGGGCTCGCACCCGCCCAGGGCCGTCAGCATCCCGAGCGTGACCAGCTGCCGGTCGCGCGGGGCCAGCCCGGGGCGGGCGTAGATCTCGCCGAACCCCCAGGCCACCACCTGGTGCGCCAGCTCCGGAGAGATGTCGGCCAGCGCGTCCAGGACGCGCTGCCCGGCGTCACCGTCGACCTGCCGCAGAACCTCCAGGCCACGCTCGAATCGCTCCCGCCGGGCCTCGTCGCGCGCCCCGCTGTTCTCGGTCATGCCCCGACCGTAGGAGCCGACCCGCACTCCGGCACAGGCGCCGCTCCGAGGGAGACCGGGAACGCCCGGTACGGCGCCCGCGCTCAGCTCGTAGAATCGTCCCACCATGGCCTACCTCGACCACGCCGCCACCACCCCGATGCTCCCGGAAGCGGTGCAGGCGATGACCGCCCAGCTCGCCTTCGCCGGGAACGCCTCCTCGCTGCACGCCGCCGGGCGTCGCGCACGCCGTACCGTCGAGGAGTCGCGCGAATCGCTCGCGGCGTCGCTCGGCGCGCGGCCCAGCGAAGTGGTCTTCACCGCGGGCGGCACCGAAGCCGACAACCTCGCCGTCAAGGGGCTGTACTGGGCCCGCCGGGACGCCGACCCGGCCCGCCGCCGCGTCCTCGCCAGCCCCGTGGAGCACCACGCCGTCCTCGACGCCGTCGACTGGCTCGCCGAGCACGAGGGGGCGACCGTGGAGTACCTGCCCGTCGACTCCCACGGGCGGGTGCACCCCGACGCGCTGCGCGAGGCCATAGCCCGCGACCCCGACGACGTGGCCCTGGCCACCGTCATGTGGGCCAACAACGAGATCGGCACGGTCATGCCGGTCCGTGAACTGGCGGACGTGGCGGCCGAGTTCGACATCCCCCTGCACGCCGACGCGGTGCAGGCCTTCGGCCAGCTGGACGTCGACTTCGCCGCCTCGGGGCTGGCCGCGATGACCGTCAGCGGCCACAAGATCGGCGGGCCGTACGGCATCGGCGCCCTGCTGCTGGGCCGCCGGTACGCCCCCGTCCCCCTGCTGCACGGCGGCGGGCAGGAGCGGCACGTGCGCTCCGGCACCCTCGACGTGCCCGCCATCGCGTCGTTCGCGGTCGCGGGCGTGCTCGCCGCCGAGCGGCGCGAGGACTTCGCGCGCGAGGTCGGCGCGCTCCGCGACGAGCTGGTCGAGGCGGTCCTGGCGGCCGTGCCGGACGCGGTGCTCGGCGGCGACCCCGACCCGGCGGGCCGGCTGCCCGCCAACGCCCACTTCTCCTTCCCCGGCTGCGAGGGCGACTCGCTGCTCCTGCTGCTGGACGCCCAGGGCATCGAATGCTCCACCGGCTCCGCCTGCACCGCGGGGGTCGCCCAGCCCAGCCACGTGGTCCTCGCCACGGGCACGGACCGGGACCTCGCCCGCGGCACGCTGCGCTTCTCCTTCGGCCACACCTCCACCAAGGAGGACGTGGCCGCCGTGCGCGACGTCATCGCCTCGGTGGTGGAGCGGGCCCGCACGGCCGGCCTCAGCTAGCGGCTGCCGCCCGCGCCGCCCGGACGAGCTTCAGATACCGGCCCCAGTCCCAGTGCGGGCCGGGGTCGGTGTGGTCCGTGCCCGGCACCTCCGAGTGGGCGACGATGTGGGCCCGGTCCGCCGGGATCCCGTAGCGCGCGCAGATCCCGGCCGTGAGCGTGGCCGACGCCCGGTACATCGCGTCCGTGAAGTCGCCGGGGCGGTCCACGTAGCCCTCGTGTTCTATGCCGACGCTGCGCTCGTTGAAGCGGCGGTTCCCGGAGTGGAAGGCCACGTCCAGCTCGCGGACGGTCTGCGCGACATGGCCGTCCTTGCGCACGACGTAGTGCGCGGCGGCCTGGTGCAGGGGGTCGCGGAAGACCCGGAGGGCGTCGCCGTAGCTGCCCTGGACCACGTGGACGACGACCCGGTCGACGGTGTAGTCGGCCGGCCGGTCCGCCCACCGCCAGTTCGCCGACGACGCGGCGACCCACTCGGCGCCCGCGTGATCGAGCACGCCGTCCGTGCGCGGACGCTCCAGCCCGGCGGCCCGGTAGCACCACCGCACGAGCCCGTCCCGCCCCGCGTACCCCGCCGCCCCCGCGGTCACCGCCACGGCGGCCCCGCCGCCGATCAGCAGACCGCGTCGGCTTACGTGCTTTCTCTCCGGTTCCACCTGTTCCCCCTTGATGCACAGAACGCGTACGGCATTCCCCCGGTTCCGGCCGGGGCTCCGCCCCGGCGGAATATCCAGCCCGTCCGGCGATTGAGGACATCGGTGACCGGCACCACGACGGAGGGCAACCGGTATCCCGACAGACCGCCGGAGGCACCCCGTACCCTGGTACAGCTATGACTGATTCCCTCGGCTTCCCCGGTGCACCTTCAGGCCCTCGCGACGGCCGTCGCCTCCGCGTCCTCGCCGCCATGTCCGGCGGCGTCGACTCCGCCGTGGCTGCCGCCCGCGCCGCCGAAGCCGGGCACGAGGTGACCGGTGTGCACCTCGCCCTGTCCGCGAACCCGCAGTCCTTCCGCACGGGCGCGCGCGGCTGCTGCACCATCGAGGACTCGCGCGACGCCCGCCGCGCCGCCGACGTCATCGGCATCCCCTTCTACTGCTGGGACCTCGCCGAGCGCTTCCGCGAGGACGTGGTCGAGGACTTCATCGCGGAGTACGAGGCCGGGCGCACGCCCAACCCCTGCCTGCGCTGCAACGAGAAGATCAAGTTCGCGGCGCTGCTCGACAAGGCCCTCGCGCTCGGCTTCGACGCGGTCTGCACCGGCCACTACGCGACGGTCGTGCTGAACGAGGACGGCACTCGCGAGCTGCACCGCGCGAGCGACATGGCCAAGGACCAGTCGTACGTCCTGGGCGTGCTGGACGAGAAGCAGCTGGCGCACGCGATGTTCCCGCTGGGCGACACCCTGACGACCAAGGACGAGATCCGGGCCGAGGCGGAGCGCCGCGGCCTGGCCGTGGCGAAGAAGCCCGACAGCCACGACATCTGCTTCATCGCCGACGGCGACACCCAGGGCTTCCTCGCCAAGCACCTGGGCACCTCCGAGGGCGACATCGTCGACGAGACCGGCACCAAGATCGGCACCCACGAGGGTGCGTACGGCTTCACCATCGGCCAGCGCAAGGGCCTGCGCATCGGCCACCCGGCACCCGACGGCAAGCCGCGCTACGTCCTGGACATCTCCCCGGTGAACAACACGGTCACGGTCGGCCCGGTGGAGGCCCTGGACGTGACCGCCCTGACCGCGATCAAGCCCCGCTGGTGCGGGGTGGCCCCGGAGGGCGTCGGCACGTACACGGCGCAGCTGCGCGCCCACGGCGGCGAGACGTCGGTGACGGCGGAGCTCGTCGGCGAGGAACTGCGCGTCTCCTTCGCCGAACCGGTCCGCGGTGTGGCCCCCGGCCAGGCGATCGTGCTCTACGACGGCACCCGGGTCGTCGGCTCGGCCACGATCGCGGCGACGGACCGCGCCCCGGCGAACGCCGCCCACAGCGGCTGACGACCGTCCCGCTACGCCCGGCCCGCACATACGGCGGCGCCGGGCGCCGGTCTTTTCCGGCACCCGGCGCCGCCGGATGAAGAAGGGCCGCAGAGGCGTCAGTGCTGCGTCGTGGTGCGCACGACGTTCGTGACCTCGCACTTGCCGCCGCTCGTGGAGGCGCCCGGCTTGGGGACGTACGGGGTCGAGACGTCGAGGTTGCTCGTCTTGCCCGGCTGGACCCACGGGATGGAGGGGTTGCGGGTGCCGATGACGGCACCGTCCGGGCCGGTGAACTTCACGGTGATGCGGTAGTCGTACGAGGCCGTCGAGCTGCTGTTGGTGGCGGCCAGCTTCGCGGTGACGCCCAGCCGGTCGGTGTACGCGCAGTCGAGGATCTTGATGTCCCGCATCGCGGAGTTCCGGCTGCTGCTGCCGCCGGTCGAACCGTAGGTGGTGGAGCCCGACGAGGTCGTCGAGTCACCGGACGTGCCGCTGGTCGTGCCGCTCGTCGTACCGGACGAGGTCGTGCCACCGCTCGTGAGCCCACCGGTGGAGTCGCCCGACGTACCGCCCGACGTGCTGCTGCCGCCCGAGGAGGACGAGGAGGAGCTGTGGCTGGACCCGCCACCACAGCTACCGCCGTGGCTGCCGCGCGCACCGGTCAGGGCGACGACGGCGATGACGAATACGGCGGCGCCGCGGACATGACGAAGCTTCACGTGAGAACTCCCCCGAGGAATTGGCTTGATTCGTGCCCGCTTGACGAGCGCACGTCAGGCTAGCAATGCCGGGCCGTGCCCCCAAATCGCGGCGTGGACTGTGACGAGGCCGCGACGGAACAGATCCGGAAACGGGACAGAGGGTGTCCGAAAGCAGGTCATAGCGGAGGTCCGTACGATTCGCGCCCTTGTCCCGGCGGGTACCGAGTCACCGTCGAGCCGCATATTCGCGCGCGTACCGTGGGCTTATGCATATTTCCGTCTTCTGCTCCGCCGCCGACCTCGACGACCGCTACACCGCCCCCGCCCGTGAATTCGCCGAACTCATCGGCAAAGGCGGTCACACCCTGGTCTGGGGCGGTTCGGAGTCCGGTCTGATGAAGGTCATGGCGGACGGCGTCCAGGCGCACGGCGGGCGGCTGGTCGGGATCTCGGTGGAATTCCTCGCGGCGAAGGCCCGTAAGAACGCCGACGAAATGGTGATCACCAAGGATCTCGCCGAGCGCAAGGCGCAGTTGCTCGCGCGGGCCGATGCAATCGTGATCATGGTCGGCGGCACCGGAACGCTCGACGAGGCGACGGAGATCCTGGAGCTGAAGAAGCACGGAATGCACACCAAGCCCGTGGTGCTGCTGAACGCCGCCGGTTTCTACGACGGGCTCAAGCAGCAGTTCCAGCGGATGGACGCGGAGGGTTTTCTGCCGCTTCCCCTCGCCGACCTGGTGTTCTTCGCGGAGGACGGCGTGGGCGCGATGGCGTACCTGGAGGAGTCCGCCGGGATTCAGTAGGGCAAGCTGGGCGGTATGGCAACACATCTGATCACTGGGTCCGGTTCCGGCATCGGGGCGGCGGTCGCCCGTCGGCTGCTCGAGCGCGGCGACGAGCTGTATCTGTTCGCGCGGGACGCGGGCCGGGCGAAGGACCTGGCCGCGCAGTTCCCCGGCGCCCGGACGCTCGTCGGCGACCTGTCCAACCCCGACCGGCTGGCCTGGGCCCTCAGCCAGCAGTCGCTGCCCGACCACGTCGACTCGCTGCTGCACATCGCGGGCGTCTGCGACCTCGGCGGCGTCGGCGACCTGGCGCCCAAGGCGTGGAACCGCCAGCTCGCCGCGAACCTCGTCTCCCCGGCCGAGCTGACCCGGCTGTTCCTGCCGCAGCTGCGGGTCACCAAGGGGCACGTGGTCTTCGTCAACTCCGGTGCCGGGATGCGCGCCCACGCCAACTGGGGCGCGTACGCGGCGAGCAAGCACGGCCTCAAGGCGCTCGCCGACGCGCTGCGCGAGGAGGAGCACGGCAACGGCGTCCGGGTCACCAGCGTCTACCCCGGGCGCACGGCCACCCCCATGCAGGCGAAGGTGCACCAGCAGGAGGGCAAGGAGTACGACCCGCAGGCGCACATCGACCCCGAGTCCGTCGCGACGACGATCCTGCTCGCGATCGACCTGCCGCGGGACGCGGAGATCAACGATCTGACGGTCCGGCCGGGTCGCTGACGCGGCCACCGGCAGCCGTCGGCGCGGCGTGACCCCGGTCCGGCCCCGTACCCTTCCTGCGTGAGCGAGAAGAGCAAGTTCAGCTGGGGTGCGGGCGTCGCCACCGGGGTCGGTTCGATGCCCGGGACGGACGCGCGCGAGGCCGCGAAAACCGTCACGGGGTCGCTGGAGGCCCTGCCGTATCTGCCGGAGCTGCCCGCGCGCGGGCCCGGCGCCGACATGATCGGCAGGACCGCCGGGCTGCTCGTGGAGGTGTTCGCGCACGTCGAGCCGAGCGGCTGGCGGATCAGCGACCGGCCGGGCCGGGACACCCGGCGCGCACGGTCGTGGCTGGGCGAGGACCTGGACGCGATCGAGGAGTTCACCCAGGGGTACGAGGGCCCGCTCAAGGTGTCGGCCGTCGGCCCGTGGACCCTGGCCTCCGCCCTGGAACTGCGCGGCGGTGAGGCGGCGCTGAGCGACCCCGGAGCCTGCCGGGACCTGACTGCCTCCCTCGTCGAGGGGCTGCGGAACCATCTGACGGAGGTGCGGCGCCGCGTGCCCGGCGCCCAGGTGGTGCTCCAGCTCGACGAACCGTCCCTGACCGCCGTGCTGCTCGGCCAGGTCCGCACGGCCAGCGGCTACCGCACCCACCGTGCCGTCGACCGGGCCGTCGTCGAGGGCGCGCTGCGTGACCTGGTGGGCCTCGCGCGGGACGTCACCGGCGCACCCCCCGTCGTGCATTCGTGCGCCCCCAACGTGCCGTTCGCACTGCTGCGCCGAGCCGGCGTCGAGGGCGTCTCGTTCGATTTCTCGCTGCTCACCGAGCGTGATGACGAGGCGATCGGCGAGGCCGCGGAGGCCGGGACCAAGCTCTTCGCTGGCGTGGTGCCGGGCGTGGACGGTCCATTGTCAGACCCTGCCGGTAGCGTCATGGGTGTCAGGACGCTGTGGCGCAGGTTGGGGCTGTCGCCGGGGACTCTCGCGGAGTCCGTGGTGGTCACCCCGTCGTGCGGGCTCGCGGGCGCTTCGCCCGCATATGCCCGGGCGGCCCTCGCCCACTGCGCCCGGGCGGCGAGATCACTCGCAGACAACCCTGAGTGACTGCGCTCTTGGAATAAACGGGAGGACGAGACGGTGGCTGGCGAACAGCACGGCGAACAGCTCGAGGCGAAGACGCCGCTTGCTACGGCACCCGCTGAGGCGCGGGAGAAGCACGCGCTGCTGGCCGAGCAGATCGAGGAGCACCGCTTCCGGTATTACGTGAAGGACGCCCCGGTCGTCAGTGACGCCGAGTTCGACCAGCTGCTGCGCTCGCTGGAGGTGCTGGAGGAGGAGTATCCGGAGCTGCGCACCCCCGACTCGCCCACCCAGAAGGTCGCGGGGTCCTACGAGACGGAGTTCACCGCCGTCGAGCACCGCGAGCGCATGCTCTCCCTCGACAACGCCTTCGACGACGAAGAGCTGGCCGGCTGGGCCGAGCGCGTCGCCAAGGACATCGGCGGGGGCACCCCGTACCACTTCCTGTGCGAGCTCAAGGTCGACGGCCTCGCCGTCAACCTCACGTACGAGCGCGGCCGGCTCGTCCGCGCCGCCACCCGCGGCGACGGCCGCACCGGTGAGGACATCACGCCCAACGTCCGCACCATCACCGAGATCCCGCACCGCCTCCAGGGCGACCGCGTCCCCGCCTTCGTCGAGGTGCGCGGCGAGGTGTACTTCCCGATGGAGAAGTTCCAGGAGCTGAACGCCCGCCTGGTGGAGGCCGGCAAGCCGCCGTTCGCCAACCCGCGCAACGCGGCGGCCGGCTCGCTGCGGCAGAAGGACCCCAAGGTCACCGCGTCCCGCCCGCTGCACATGGTGGTGCACGGCATCGGCGCCCGCGAGGGCTTCGACATCGACTGCCAGTCGCACGCCTACGAACTGCTGCGCGAGTGGGGTCTGCCCACCGCCGCGCACGCCAAGGTCGTCGACTCGCTGGCCGATGTGCGGGAGTTCATCGCCCACTACGGCGATCCCGAGGTCCGGCACTCGATGGAGCACGAGATCGACGGCACGGTCGTCAAGGTCGACGAGATCCCCCTCCAGGGCCGTCTCGGCTCCACCTCGCGCGCCCCGCGCTGGGCCATCGCCTGGAAGTACGCCCCGGAGGAGGTCAACACCAAGCTGGTCGACATCCGCGTCGGCGTCGGCCGCACCGGGCGCGTCACCCCGTACGCCGTGGTGGAGCCCGTCACGGTCGCGGGCTCCGAGGTCGAGTTCGCCACCCTGCACAACCAGGAGGTCGTCAAGGCCAAGGGCGTCCTCATCGGCGACACCGTCGTGCTGCGCAAGGCCGGCGATGTGATCCCCGAGATCCTGGGACCGGTGGTGGATCTGCGCGACGGCACCGAGCGGGAGTTCGTGATGCCCGCCGAGTGCCCGGAATGCGGGGCCGGGCTACGCCCGATGAAGGAGGGCGACATCGACCTCCGGTGCCCCAACGCCCGGTCCTGCCCCGCCCAGTTGCGTGAGCGCATCTTCTATCTGGCGGGCCGTAAGGCGCTCGACATCGAGGCGCTCGGCGAGGAGACGGTCCGGGCGCTCACGAGCCCCGACGAGGGCTCCCGCGCGCTCACCACCGAGGCCGACCTGTTCGACCTGAAGGTCGAGGACCTGCGCGACATCCGCATGTGGCGCCGCGACACCCGCAAGGGCGCCGGCGAGGACGACCGCCTCCTCGTCCCGTACTTCTACGGCCAGGGGAAGACGGTGGGCCGGGGAGAGGAGAAGCGCACGCTGCCTCCCGAGCCGAAGGAGAACACCAAGAAGCTCATGAACGAGCTGGAGCGGGCCAAGTCCAGCCCGCTGTCCCGCATCCTCACCGGGCTTTCCATCCGCCACGTGGGCCCCGTAGCGGCCGTCGCGCTGGCACGGGAGTTCCGCTCGCTGGACCGGATCGCCGAGGCGAGCGAGGAGGAACTGGCGGCCGTCGAGGGCGTCGGCGGCACCATCGCGGCCTCGGTGCGGCAGTGGTTCGCCGAGGACTGGCACCGCGAGATCGTGGAGAAGTGGAAGGCCGCCGGCGTCCGCATGGAAGAAGAGGTCGGCGAGGACGAAGGCCCGCGCCCGCTGGCGGGACTGACGGTCGTCGTCACCGGAACGTTGGCCTCCCACACCCGGGACGGGGCGAAGGAAGCCCTCCAGAGCCAGGGCGCGAAGGTGACCGGATCGGTTTCCAAGAAGACGGACTTCGTCGTCGTCGGCGACAACCCCGGGTCGAAGTTCGACAAGGCCATGCAATTGAAGGTCCCCGTCCTGGAAGAGGACGGCTTCGCCGTGCTGCTCGCGGAAGGGCCCGAAGCGGCCCGCGCGGCGGCGGTCCCTCAGGAGGGTGGCGCGGGCGCCGGCACGGACGACAGTTCGGGTGACGCCAAGGCTGACGTCCCCGCCGCCGGCTAGGGCCCGTCCGTCCGGCGGATCTTCGTGGATCGGCGGGCGGTGTCCGCTGTGAGCGCGCGGCGGAGGATCGCCCTCGTGCCGGGCGTCGGGAGCCCGCGAAGATCCACCGGGCGGGCCCCGGCCCGCTCCCCGGCTCGCCGGGGGGCGCGCGGGGGAGGCGGGTACCCAGGTCGCCACCCCAGCGGAGTAATGCCCGCATAGTCAGTGGGCATTACCTCTACAGCGCCTACCAAAGGCCGGAGGAGGGCGGATCGCAATCGGGCAACCGCTGCCGATCGCTGCCCGTCGTAGCCTTCTGCGGCCTACTGTTGAGATGTGCGCCTGCCGTGGCGCGGGCACCGCCGGCTGTGAGAGGGACGGGCATGAAACCCACCGACAGCGCCGAACCGGCCTCGCGGCTGCGCCGGGTCCCCCCGCCCGCGCTGCCGGCGGTCTGTGTCGTGATGGCCGCGCTCGCGCTCGCCACCGGAATCTGTTGGGCACTCAGCACCGGACACGGCCTCTTTCCCGGCCGTGCCGTCGGCTGGTCGCTGGCGACGCTGACGGCGCTCATCGTCGCCCATCTCGTCGCACTCGGCCGGGACCGCTGGTGGGGCGGCACCGGATCCGGCGCCGCCCTCACCCTCGCCGTCCTGATGCTCTACGGCTGGGTCCCGGCCGCCCTCATCAGCATCACCGTCGTCACCCTCGTCGCCACCGCCCGCAGGCACCGATGGCGGCAGGCATTACTCCACGGCGCGGTCGACATACTCGGCATCGTCGCCGCCGGTCTCGCCCTCGCCCTGTGCGGGACGGCCGCCACCGTCGAAGCCCCCTGGCTCCCGGACACCTGGCAGCTCACCGACATCCCCCAGATCGCCGTCGCGGCCTTCCTCTACCTCGTCGTCACCCGGGCCCTGCTCTGGTACTCGATGGCCCCGCGCAACGGCGGCATCAGCAGCATCGCCCGTACGGCCCTGGTCCGGCAGGCCCTCGTCGGCGGCGCCCTCCTCGGCATCGCCCCGCTCATCGCCGTCGTCGCCGACCACGCCCCCCTGCTGCTGCCGCTCTTCGCGGTCCCGCTCATCGCCCTGGACTCCACCCTGTGGATCGCCCACGCCCGCGCAGAGGAGCAGCTCCGCGACCCCCTCACCGGGCTGCCCAACCGCCAATGGCTGCTGGAAAGCACCTGGAACGCCCTCGACGAGGCCGAGCAGGCCGGCGACCGCGCCGCCCTCGTCCTCATCGACCTCGACCGCTTCCGGTCCGTCAACGACACCCTCGGCCACCTCGCCGGCGACCGGCTGCTGCTCCAGATAGCCGAGCGACTGCGGCTCGCCCTGCCGCACGGCGCGGAGGCCGCCCGGCTCGGCGGCGACGAATTCGCCGTCCTGCTGCCCACCACCGACTCCCTGACCAGCGCCCAGCGGGTGGCCCGGTCCCTGGTCGCCGCCCTCGGCTCACCGCTCGACCTGGACGGCCTCACCCTCGTCCTCGAAGCCAGCGCGGGCGTCGCCGTCTACCCCGACCACGCCCTCGACGCGGAAGGGCTGCTGCGCCGCGCCGACGTGGCGATGTACCAGGCCAAGCGGGACCGCAGCGGAGTCGAGGTCTACGAGGCCCGCCGCGACGGCAACACCCCGGACCGGCTCGGCCTGTTGGGCGATCTGCGGCGCGCCCTGGACGCGGGCGACGTCGAGCTGCACTACCAGCCCAAGGTCGGCTTCGACGGTCACGTCGCGGGGCTGGAGGCGCTGGTGCGCTGGGTGCACCCCGAGCGCGGCAGGGTCTCCCCGGACGAGTTCATCGCGATAGCCGAGTCGTCCGGCCTCATGCCCCGGCTGACCGAGTACGTGCTGGAGACCGCCCTCGGGCAGGTCGCCAAGTGGCGGGCCATGGGCCTGGAGGTGCCCGTCGCGGTCAACGTCTCGCCGCGCGACGTCCACACACCGGGCTTCGCGGGCTCGGTCGCCGCCCGCCTCGCCCGGCACGGGGTCCCCGCCGGGTCGCTCCAGCTGGAAATAACGGAGCACGTCCTCCTGGAGGACCCGCAGCGCGCCGCCGACACCCTCGCCGGGCTCACCGGCCACGGCGTGAAGATGTCCCTCGACGACTTCGGCACCGGCTACTCCTCCCTCGTCCACCTGCGCCGCCTGCCGGTCAGCGAGCTCAAGATCGACCGTTCCTTCGTCGCCCGCCTCGCCATCGACAACGAGGACGCCGAGATCGTCCGCTGCACGCTCGACCTGGCCCACTCCCTGGGCCTGGTCGTCGTCGCCGAGGGCGTCGAGGACGACGAGACCTGGGAGCGACTGCGGGATCTGGGCTGTGACGCGGTCCAGGGCTGGCTGGTCGCGGCGGCGATGCCGCCGGACGAGACGACGGCGTGGCTGCGACTGCGCAGCGAAAGCGGTTGGCACCGCGAGGACGAACCCCTCCACGCGGCCGCCGCCGCGGCGGCGGCAGCCGCGTCCTCCACCGCCCCGGCGGAGGAGGACGCGGACCAGCCGGTGACCTAGCCGGTCTTTGCGGGGACGGCGCGGTTCGGCTCCGCGGTTCGGCTCCGCCGTGGGGTCAGTGAGCGCTCCGCGCGGTCGCGGCCGGCCGCCGCCGGCCTGCGCCCTCGTGGGTGCCCGCCGTGGCGGCGGGATGGAGTGCCGGCTCTGGGCCGGTATGCCCCACCACCGGTGGCCGGGCACCGCCGGGCCGCGCCGTCGGGGTTGTCCGCCGTGGCGGCGGGATGCGGTGCCGGCTCTGGGCTGGCATGTCCCACCACCGGTGGCCGGGCACCGCCGGGCCGCGCCGTTGTGGGTGCCCCGCCGTGGAGGTGGGATGGTGTGCCGGCTCTGGGCCGGCACGTCCCACCAGCGGTGGCCGTCGCGCACGCGGGGGCGCGGGCAAGTCCGGGGACCGGTCGGGTGCGCCGGGCGTCGCCCGTGGCGGCACGTGGGCCGCGGCCGCGAAGGCCGGGACGGTGCCTGCAGCCCGCCGCAGGCGACCCGCGCGGTAGCGCGGATCCCTCCCGGGGGCCCGGAAACCGGCACCGGCACAGCGCCCAGCGAAACCGTTTCGCGGGCAGTGCTTGCGGCGCCATAGGATTGGGCGCATTAACCCGCCCAGAACCGTCACGAACCCTGAGGATCGCCGCATGCCTGGCATCACGCGCGAGGAGGTCGCCCACCTCGCACGGCTGGCACGTCTGGAGCTGAAGGACGAAGAGCTCGACCACTTCGCCACGCAGCTCGACGACATCATCGGCGCGGTCGCCCGCGTTTCCGATGTGGCCGACGAGGACGTACCGCCGACGTCCCACCCGCTGCCGCTGACCAACGTCATGCGCTCGGACGACGTCCGTCCGTCGCTGACCCCGCAGGAGGCGCTGTCCGGCGCCCCGGCCCAGGAGCAGCAGCGTTTCAAGGTGCCGCAGATCCTGGGGGAGGACTGACATGACCGACCTGATCAAGCTCACCGCGGCCGAGATCGCCGCGAAGATCGCTTCGGGCGAGGTCACCGCCGTCCAGGTGACCGAAGCGCACCTGGCCCGGATCGAGGCCGTCGACGAGAAGGTGCACGCCTTCCTGCACGTCGACCGCGAGGGCGCGCTCGCCCAGGCGCGCGAGGTGGACGCCAAGCGCGAGCGCGGCGAGAAGCTCGGCCCGCTGGCCGGCGTGCCGCTGGCGCTCAAGGACATCTTCACCACCAAGGGGATCCCGACCACCGTCGGTTCCAAGATCCTCGAAGGCTGGATCCCGCCGTACGACGCGACGCTCACCCGCAAGCTCAAGGAAGCGGACGTCGTCATCCTCGGCAAGACCAACATGGACGAGTTCGCCATGGGGTCGTCGACGGAGAACAGCGCGTACGGCCCCACCGGCAACCCCTGGGACCTGACCAAGATCCCCGGCGGTTCCGGAGGCGGCTCCTCCGCCGCCCTGGCGTCGTACGAGGCCCCGCTCGCCATCGGCACGGACACCGGCGGCTCGATCCGCCAGCCCGCCGCCGTCACCGGCACCGTCGGCGTCAAGCCGACCTACGGCGCCGTCTCCCGCTACGGCATGGTCGCCTTCTCCTCCTCCCTCGACCAGGGCGGGCCCTGCGCCCGTACGGTCCTGGACGCGGCCCTGCTGCACGAGGCCATCGCCGGCCACGACCCGCTGGACTCCACCTCCATCGACGCCCCGGTCCCGCCGGTCGTCGAGGCGGCGCGGAACGGCGACGTCAAGGGCATGCGCGTCGGCGTCGTCAAGCAGTTCCGCGGCGAGGGCTACCAGGCGGGTGTCCTGCAGCGCTTCGACGAGTCCGTGGAGCTCCTCAAGGAGCTCGGTGCCGAGGTCGTCGAGGTGGACTGCCCGTCCTTCGACCTGGCCCTGGCCGCGTACTACCTCATCGCGCCGTCCGAGTGCTCCTCCAACCTGGCCCGCTTCGACGCCATGCGCTACGGCCTGCGCGTCGGCGACGACGGCACGAAGTCCGCCGAGGAGGTCACCGCGCTCACCCGCGAGGCCGGCTTCGGCGACGAGGTGAAGCGCCGCGTCATCCTGGGTACGTACGCCCTCAGCTCCGGCTACTACGACGCGTACTACGGCTCCGCGCAGAAGGTCCGTACGCTCATCACGCGCGATTTCGAGAAGGCCTTCGGGGAGGGTGGTGTCGACGTGCTGATCTCGCCGACCACCCCGACCACGGCGTTCCCGATCGGCGAGCGGGCCGACGACCCGATGGCGATGTACCTCGCCGACCTGTGCACCATCCCGACCAACCTGGCCGGCAACGCCGCCATGTCGCTGCCCTGCGGTCTGGCACCCGAGGACGGGATGCCGGTGGGTCTGCAGATCATCGCGCCCGCGATGGCCGACGACCGGCTCTACCGGGTCGGTGCCGCGGTCGAGGCGGCGTTCAACGCCCGCTGGGGTCACCCGCTGCTCGAGGAGGCACCGTCACTGTGAACACCGAAAAGGGCGGAAAGCTCGCGAAGGCCAAGGGCTTCAAGAAGTCCAGGCCCGGCACGTACCTGTCCATCGGCACCACGCTCTTCGGCGCCGTGAGCGTCATCAAGCAGGCGAAGAAGGCCAAGGGCGAGCAGGACACCCTCCAGCTCGTGGACGCCATCGTCTCCGCCGCCGCCATCGCCACCGGTGTCGCCCTGCTCGTGCGCGAACTGCGCCGGATGAGCAGCGACGACGTCCTCGCGGACTGAGAGGTTAGTTTTCCGTGACCACCATTGATCTGGTGTCGTACGAGGACGCGCTGGCGTCCTACGACCCCGTCATGGGCCTCGAAGTCCATGTCGAGCTCGGCACCAGGACCAAGATGTTCTGCGGCTGCTCCACGGAGCTGGGCGCCGAGCCCAACTCGCAGACCTGCCCCACCTGCCTCGGCCTGCCCGGCTCGCTGCCGGTCGTCAACGCGATCGGCGTCGAGTCGGCCGTGAAGATCGGTCTCGCGCTGCACTGCGAGATCGCCGAGTGGTGCCGCTTCGCCCGGAAGAACTACTTCTATCCGGACATGCCGAAGAACTTCCAGACCTCCCAGTACGACGAGCCCATCGCCTTCAACGGCTACCTGGACGTCCAGCTGGAGGACGGCGAGATCTTCCGCGTGGAGATCGAGCGCGCCCACATGGAGGAGGACACCGGCAAGTCGCTGCACGTCGGCGGCGCCACCGGCCGCATCCACGGCGCGTCCCACTCCTTGCTCGACTACAACCGGGCCGGCATCCCGCTCATCGAGATCGTCACCAAGCCGATCGAGGGCGCGGGCGAGCGGGCCCCCGAGGTCGCCAAGGCCTACGTCGCCGAGCTGCGCGAGCTCATCAAGGCGCTCGGCGTCTCCGAGGCCCGCATGGAGCAGGGCCAGATGCGCTGCGACGTGAACCTGTCGCTGCGCCCGAACGGCACCGAGAAGTTCGGCACCCGCTCGGAGACGAAGAACGTCAACTCGCTGCGGAGCGTCGAGCGCGCCGCCCGCTTCGAGATCCAGCGGCACGCGGCGGTGCTGTCCTCCGGCGGCACGATCGTGCAGGAGACCCGGCACTTCCACGAGGAGGACGGGTCGACCACGGCGGGTCGCATCAAGGACAACGCCGAGGACTACCGCTACTTCCCCGAGCCGGACCTGGTGCCGGTCGCTCCCTCCCGGGAGTGGGTCGAGGAGCTCCGCAAGGGCCTGCCCGAGCTGCCGCGCGTGCGCCGCAACCGGCTGCGCGAGGAGTGGGGCGTCTCCGAGCACGACATGCAGTCCATCCTCAACGCCGGTGCCGTCGACCTGATCGTCGCCACCATCGACGCGGGCGCGGACGCCGCCTCCGCGCGCAAGTGGTGGATGGGTGAGCTGGCCCGCCGGGCGAACGAGGCCGGTACCGACCTCGCCGCCCTGGAGATCACCCCGGAGCAGGTCGCCCGGGTGTGCGCGCTGGTCGCCGAGGGCTCCCTCAACGACAAGCTCGCCCGTCAGGTCATCGAGGGCGTGCTCGCGGGCGAGGGCGACCCGGACGCGGTCGTCGCCGGCCGCGGTCTCGCGGTCGTCTCCGACGAGGGCGCGCTGGGCACGGCCGTGGACGAGGCCATCGCGGCCAACGCGGGCATCGCCGACAAGATCCGCTCCGGCAAGGTCGCGGCGGCGGGCGCGCTCGTCGGCGCGGTCATGAAGGCCACCCGCGGCCAGGCGGACGCGGCGCGCGTCCGTGAGCTGATTCTCGAGAAGCTGGGCGTCGAGGGCTGATCCCCGCACCGCGTCCAGCAGCGCATTCGTAGAACACAAGGCCGCCCCTCTCACCGAGGGGCGGCCTTTGCGCATGGGTGCATTGGCCGGAATTGGTCGGTGTGGGGTGCGCATTCCGAATGGTCCGGCATGATCCCGGGAAACGGGCCGGTTCGGAGTCCGTACGCGAAGGCTGGGGGTAGGTGCATGCGACGGTGGAGTACAGCGCTGGCGGCGCTGATGCTGGCGGGTGCCGGGCTGGCGGCGGCGACGGCTCCGGTCTCGGCGTCCCGGACCGCGGCGGGGACCGGCCCGTCCTCGGCGATGTGCGAGGTCGGCTGGGGAAGCTACGGCAAGTCCGGCGCCGACCCCGCGTACAGGCCGCTGACCGACGTGAGAACCGGGCGGCACGAGTGTTTCGACCGCATGGTCCTCGACATACAGGGCGCCGGTCACCGCGCGATCGGGTACCGGGTCGGCTACGTCGACAAGCTGAACCAGGACGGCTCGGGCGATGTCATCCCCGTCGCCGGCGGCGCGATCCTGGAGGTCCGGGTCGCGGCGCCCAGCTACGACCCGGCCACGGGCAAGGCGACCTACCGCGCGAAGGCGGGGCAGCGGCTGCCGGGCGTGGACGTCACGGGCTACCGCACCTTCAAGGACACCCGGTTCGCCAGCAGCTTCGAGGGCGACACCCAGATCGGTGTGGGCGTCCGTGCCCGGCTGCCGTTCCGGGTCTTCCAGTGGGACCACCGCATCGTGATCGACGTCGCCCACCGGTGGGACGTCCTGGGCTGACGCGATCCCGTGGCGTGAGCCCGGCGCCGTTCGCGCATCGACCCGTGGGGGCCGGTCGGGGGACTTCCCCGGCCGGCCCCCACGGGCATGCCGGGAACCGTTCGCGACGCCCGTCCCTGCCGCACCCGACGGGGATCCGTCACCGGCTGATACGCCCGTTCGGCTCCCTGTTAGCGCCTTGTGGGCTAACCCACAAAAGGGACAAATGATCTTTTCTGGCTGTCAGAGTTGCTCGGCATAGGACCCCCGACCACTATCGGCGGTGGCCCTTCCGTCCCAGTAGCCATGCGATCGGCACCACGGGTTCCGCCCGGTGAGATCGACGCGATACACGGGAAGCAGCGATTTTGACCTCACTTGCCCGGTGGTGCCTGCGCCGCCGTTTCGTCGTCATCGTGCTGTGGCTCGTCGCCCTTGCGGGCACGACCGCCGCCGCGACGTTGACGGGGTCCGCGTACTCCAACGACTACACCGTCCCCGGCACCGAAGCGTCCCGTGCCACCGCCCTCCTGGAGAAGGCGTTCCCCGGCCAGGGCGGCGACAGCGCCACCCTCGTCTGGCACACCGACCAGGGCACCGTACGGGCGGCCGACGTCGAGCAGCGCATGACCGACACCCTGCGTGAGGTCGTCGAGCTGCCCGGCGTGGCCTCGGTCAGCGGCCCCTACGGCAGTGACGGCGCGAGCCGGATCAGCGCCGACGGGCACACCGCCTACGCCTCCCTCAGCTTCGAGCCGACCTCCGGCGAGCTCGCCAAGGGCGACGTCCAGCGGGTGATCGACACCGCGCGGTCCGCCGCCACCGGCAATCTGGACGTCGCGGTCGGCGGCAGCGCCGCCGGCGCCGCCGAGGGCAAGAGCGGCCACCTCAGCGAGATCATCGGCGTCGTCATCGCCGCCGTCGTGCTCTTCCTCGTCTTCGGCTCGCTGGCCGCGAGCCTGCTGCCCATCGCCACGGCCCTCGTGGGCGTGGGCACCGCCGCCATGGGCACCGTCCTGCTCGGCCATCTGATGTCCGTCGCGGACTTCGCCCCCATGCTGGGCACCCTCATCGGGCTCGGGGTGGGCATCGACTACGCCCTGTTCATCGTCACCCGGCACCGCCGGGGCCTGCGGGCCGGGCTCCCCGTGCACGTCGCGGCGGAACGGGCCGTCGCCACCACCGGGCGCGCCGTCGTCTTCGCCGGCGGCACCGTGTGCGTCGCCCTGCTCGGCATGCTCATCCTGCGGCTCAGCTTCCTCAACGGCGTCGCCGTCGCCGCCTCCCTCACCGTCGTCCTCACCGTCGCCGCCTCCGTCACCCTGCTGCCCGCCCTCCTCGGCGTCATCGGGCCGCGGGCGCTCAGCCGCCGCGAACGCCGCCGGCTGGCCGAGCACGGCCCGCGGCCGGAGATCCCCACCGGGCTCGCCGCCCGCTGGTCCGCCTTCGTCGAGCGCCACCCCAAGCTGCTGGGCACCCTCGCCGCGGCCGTCATGCTGGTGCTGGCCCTGCCCACGCTCTCCCTCCACCTGGGCACCTCCGACCAGGGCAACAACCCGGCGACCTCCTCGACCCGCCAGGCGTACGACATGCTCGGCGAGGGCTTCGGGCCCGGCATCAACGGCCCGCTGACCCTCGTCGCCGACCTGGGCGGCGCCGCCGACCGGCTCGCCTTCGACAAGCTGCCCGACACCCTCCGGCAGACCGAGGGCGTCGCCTCCGTCAGCTCCTCCACCCTCAGCGGCAGCGGCGACACCGGTGTGATCACCGTCGTCCCCACCGCCTCCCCGCAGTCCACCGACACCAGCGACCTCGTCGAGCGGCTGCGCGCCGACGTCCTGCCGAAGGCCACCGCCACCAGCGGCATGGACGTCCACGTCGGCGGGGTGACCGCGAGCTACGACGACTTCGCCCAGGTCATCCTCGGCAAGCTGCCGCTGTTCGTCGGCGCGGTCGTCGGCCTCGGCTGCGTCCTGCTGCTCCTGGCGTTCCGCAGCATCGGCATCCCGCTCAAGGCCGCCGCGATGAACATCGCCGCCGTCGCCTCCTCCTTCGGCGTCGTCACCGCGATGTTCCAGTGGGGCTGGGGCAGCGAGCTGCTCGGCCTCGGTGCCGCGGGCCCGATCGAGCCGTTCCTGCCGGTCGTGATGGTCTCGGTGCTCTTCGGACTCTCCATGGACTACCAGGTCTTCCTGGTCAGCCGGATGTACGAGGAGTGGCTCGCCACCCGCGACAACACCCGGGCCGTCCGCGTCGGCCTCGCCGAGACCAGCCGCGTCATCAACTCCGCCGCGGTCATCATGATCGCCGTCTTCCTGGCCTTCGTCCTCAGCGGCGACCGCGTCATCGCGATGTTCGGCATCGGACTGGCCTCGGCCGTCGCCCTGGACGCCTTCGTCCTGCGGACCCTGCTGGTCCCGGCCCTCATGCACATGCTGGGCGGCGCCAACTGGTGGCTGCCGAAGTGGCTGGACCGCAGGCTGCCGCGCATCAGCATCGAACCGTCCGAGCACAGCACGGCGGTCCCGGCGAGCCCGGTGGATCTCATCCCGCTGCCGACGGCGGCCGAGTCCGCCAAGGTTCCCTCCAAAGCTCTCTGAGCAGGGCCGGGTGCTTACCTAAGGCCCCACCGGGGTCTCGGATGAGGCAGTCGCCCGATGTGCGCGACCCCCCTGGGAGACGAAGCTTCTCGTGGGCCAAGAAAGGCCCGCCGAACCGAGAAGCCCGTCATCACCAGGGGGAACGCCATGTTCGACTTCAACCTCACACTCCACCACTTCCGCGCCGCCGACTTCGCCCGTGAGGCCGCCGAACACCGGCTGGCCCACGAGGCCCGGCTCGCCGCCCGGACCGAGGACGCCCGCGAGACCCGTCAGGTACGCCGGGAAGCCGAGGGGCGGGTGAGGTCCACCGGCACCCGGCGCCTCGCCCGGCTCCACCACCGTTCGCACCGCGTCGCCGCCTGAGCACCGTGGCGGCGACCATGCCCACGGCGACCCCGCCCACGACAGCCATGACAGCGACAGCCGTGACCACGACAGCCGTGACCACGACAGCCGTGACCGCGACGGACGTGCCGGCCCCCGGGTCCGTGGATATCCGTACCCCATTGTCGGACGGCTGTGCGATGCTCAGCACCGTGCAGAACACCAACGTCAGCCCGGTGTTCGTCGGCCGCTCCGACGAACTGGCCGCGCTCACCGACGCGCTCGCCCGTGCCGCCGACGGCGAACCTCAGGCGCTGCTCGTCGGCGGCGAGGCCGGCGTGGGCAAGACCCGGCTCGTCGAGGAGTTCCTGACCGCCGCCGCGGCGGCGGGCGCGGTCACCGCGGTCGGCGGATGCGTGGAGATCGGCGCGGACGGCCTGCCGTTCGCGCCCGTCTCCACCGCCCTGCGCGCCCTGCACCGCAAGCTCGGCGACGCCCTCGCCGACGCCGCCGCCGGCCAGGAGGGCGAGCTGGCGCGGCTGCTGCCCGAGCTCGGCGAGACCGCCCGCGAGTCGCACGACGAGGACGGCCGCGCCCGGCTGTTCGAGCTGACCGCCCGGCTGCTGGAGCGGCTCACCGCCGACCGCACGCTCGTGCTCGCCATCGAGGACCTGCACTGGGCCGACCGCTCCACCCGCGAGCTCCTCGGCTATCTCTTCCGTTCGCTCCAGACCGCCCGGCTGGTCATCGTCGCCACCTACCGCTCCGACGACATCCACCGCCGCCACCCGCTGCGCCCCTTCCTCGCCGAACTCGACCGCACGCGCAGCGTGCACCGCGTCGAGCTCTCCCGCTTCACCCGCGCCGAAGTGGGCGCCCAGCTCACCGGCATCAGCGGCGCCCGCCCCGATCGCGAGCTCCTCGACCGGATCTTCGAGCGCTCCGACGGCAACGCCTTCTTCGTCGAGGAGATCGTCGCCTCCCTCTCCTGCGGCTGCTCCACCGGGCTCAGCGAGTCCCTCCGCGACCTGCTGCTCGTCAGGGTCGAGGCGCTGCCGGACCGCGTGCAGCGCGTGGTCCGCATCGCCGCCGAGGGCGGCTCCGCCGTCGAGTACGAACTGCTGCGCGCCGTCACCGGCTTCGGCGAGGACGAGCTGATCGAAGCGCTGCGCTCGGCCGTCGGCGCCAACATCCTGCTCCCCACCCCCGACGGCGACGGCTACCGCTTCCGGCACGCCCTGGTGCGCGAGGCCGTCGTGGACGACCTGCTGCCCGGCGAGCGCTCCCGGCTCAACCGCCGCTACGCCGAGGCACTGGAGGCCGAGCCCGGGATCGTCCGGGCCGACGAACGCCCCGCCCGCCTGGCCAGCTACTGGTACCACGCCCACGACCCGGCCAAGGCGCTGCCCGCCGTGCTCGACGCGTCGGTGCGGGCCCGCGGCCGCTACGCCTACGCCGAGCAACTACGGCTGCTGGAGCGCGCGCTGGAGCTGTGGGAGGACGTGCCGGCCGAGGTCCTCGAACGCCAGCGCCCCGTCGACGACGCGGGGGTCTACCCGGCGTGCGGCTGTAGCGACGAGGCCCTGCGCCGGCTGGACCTGCTGGCCGAGATCGTCGTCGCCGCGCAGATGGCGGGCGACCGGGAACGGGCCCTCGCGCTCATCAAGCGCGGGCTGCGCCAGCTCGACGAGGACAAGGACCCGCTGCGGGCCGCCTGGTTCCGGACCCAGCGCGGCAGGATGCTGGGAGCCCTCGGCCGGGGCGACGCCCGGGTGGAGTTCGCACACGCGCAGGAGCTGGTGCGCGGGCTTCCGCCGTCCGCCGTGCACGCCGAGGTGCTGACGCAGGTCGCCGCCTGGGAGGCCACCCACACCCCCGGGCCGGGGAGCCACGGCACCGCCGAACGGGCCGTCGAGCTGTCCCGCCTCGTCGGCGCCGAGGGCACGGAGCTCAACGCCCGGCTCACCCTGGCCGGCCTGAAGATCGACGCGGGGGACGCGGAGGGCGGCATCGCCGAGATGCGCGCGGTCTGCGGGCGCGTCGTCGAGCTGGGCAACGTGCACGTGCTCGGCCGGTGCTACATCAACCTGGCCTCCGCCCTGGAGGGCGTCGGCCGGTCGGCGGAGGCCGTCGAGGTGGCGGCCGAGGGGGTCCGGGAACTGCGCCGCTACGGCCTGCCCGACGCCCGTGCCTGGGTGTTCGGGAACGAGTCCGAGTCCCTGTTCTCGCTCGCCCGCTGGGAGGAGTCGGAGGAGGCCGCCCGCGAGTGCCTGCGCATCGCCCAGAGCCGCAAGTCGCGCGGCATCGCCGCCAACCGCTTCACCCGGCTGGCACTGGCCCGAGGCCAGTGGGAGACCGCCGAGCGCGAGCTGGCCACCGCCCGTGAGCACTACGACGCCCACCAGCCGGAACCGCAGCACACCATCCCCCTGGCCCGCTTCACCGTCGAGCTCGCCGCCGCCCGGGGCAGGATCACCGAGGGCCGCACCGCCCTGGACGGCGTGCTGGACCAAGGGGTGAACCCGGCCGTCCAGCGCTACGTCTGGCCGCTCCTGGTGGCCGCCGCCACGGCCGAGGCCGACGCCCGCGGTCTGCCCGCAGCCGAGCCCGGCCGGGCCGGCGTGCTCGCCCGGATCCGGGCCGGGGCCGAGCAGCTCGCCCGGGCCGTGCCCGTCTGGGACGCGTACGGGATCTTCCTGGAGGCCGAACTCCAGCGGGCCGAGGACGGCCGGCAGGACGCGGGCCGCTGGGCGGACGCGGTGGCCGCCTTCGAGGCCACGGACCGCCCCTACGAGCTGGCCCGGGTCCGCTACCGCTGGGCCGAGGCCCTGCTGGCCACCGACGGATCCGGCGCGGAGGCCGCCGCGGAGCCGCTCAGGCAGGCCTACGCGACCGCGGACCGGATCGGTGCCCGGCCCCTGCGCGAGGCGGTGGAACTGCTGGCCCGCCGTGCCCGGCTGCCGCTCACCGCGGCCACCGCGCCGCCGCCGGCCGCCGAGGAGCCCGCGCCCGCCGAGTCGCTCGGTCTCACCCCGCGCGAGCGGGACGTCCTCCGGCTGGTCGCGATGGGCCACAGCAACCGCCGGATAGCCGAGGAGCTGTTCATCTCGCCGAAGACGGCGAGCGTGCACGTGTCCAACATCCTCGCCAAGCTGGGGGTTTCGGGCCGTGGCGAGGCGGCGGCCCTGGCCCACCGGTTCCGGTTGTTCAGCCCTGCCGAGGCCGGATGACCACCTGACCGGACTCGAGGTCGATCGGGCCCTTGCCCGGGTCGGCGTCGCCGACGTCGTCGCGAACCAGCTCCAGCCGGTTCTGCTCCTCTTCCTCGTGCTTCCGCCCGGGCGAGAACAGTTCTTCGAATACGTTGAACACGTCAACCCCCTCGCTCAACTGTCCCCCTCAGTGTAGGCAGACGGTTCGCGCGTCCCTTCGGGCGCGGCCCCGGCCGGTCAGCCCACCTTCAGCCGCAGCAGACGATCGTCCTGGTCACCGGGCTTGCCGCGACCGTCGGTGTTGCTCGTCGTGAGCCACAGCCCGCCGTCGTCCGCCGCGACGACCGTCCGCAGCCGCCCGTACTCGCCCGGCAGGAACGGCTGCGGGGCGGCCGCCGGCCCGGCGCCCGCCAGCGGGACGCGCCAGAGCCGCTCGCCGCGCAGACCGGCGAGCCACAGCGAGCCCTGCGCGTAGGCGAGGCCGCTGGGGGAGGCGTCGGCGGTCTTCCACTGTGCGACGGGGTCCACGTAGCCGCTCCTGCCGCCCTTGCCCTCGACCAGCGGCCAGCCGTAGTTCTTGCCCGGCTCGATGAGGTTCAGCTCGTCCCAGGTGTCCTGGCCGAACTCCGCCGCCCACAGCCGTTTGTCCGCGTCCCACGCCAGGCCCTGCACATTGCGGTGCCCCAAGGAGTAGACCACCGAGTCGGCCCGCGGATTGCCCGGGGCGGGTCTGCCGTCCGGGGTCATGCGCAGGATCTTCCCGCCGAGCGACTCCTGGTCCTGGGCCAGGCCGCGCCGCCCGCTCTCGCCCGTGCCCGCGTAGAGCATCTTGTCGGGGCCGAAGGCGATCCGGCCGCCGTTGTGGACGGTGCCCTTGGGAATGCCCCGGAAGACCGTGTTCGGCGCGCCGAGCCGGCGCCCCGCGGGCTTCCGCCCGTCGTAGAGCATGCTCGCGACGCGGTTGTCGGACTCGGTCGTGAAGTAGGCGTACACCTGGTGATCGGTGTCGAAGTCGGCGGTCACGGCGAGGCCCAGCAGCCCGCCCTCGCCGCCCGGCGAGACGCCGGGCACCGAGCCCAGCTCGGTCTGCTTGCCGTCCTTCACCGCGACGTGGAAGATCTTCGCCGTGTCGCGGGAGGCCACCAGCAGATCCCCGTCGGGCAGCGTGGCCACGCCCCACGGGGAGCCGAGCTTCGTGGTGAGCGTACGGACGACCTCGACCGAGCCCTTGGCCGGGGCGGGGGAGGCGGCGGCCGGGGCGGAGCCCGAAGGCCCGCCGGAGCCGGGGGACTTGGACACCGGCGGCGTCCGGTCGCCGGAGGTGGCGACGCCGTCGGGGAGTTCGCCGGTGGAGCAGCCCGTGACGATCAGCAGCGCGGCGGCGGCCAGCGCGGCGGTGACGGCGGTACGTCGCACGGTTCGTTCCTCTCACGGGGACGGCCCGCCGGAGCGCGGCGTTCTCCTGTACTGCGTTCCTGTGTGCTGCGTTCCTTATACACCGCACCGCGGCACACCGCGCCGCACCACGGACACCGCGCCGCCCGTGCCGGTCGGCGCCCGGGCCGTACGGTCAGTACCAGGAGCCCAGTGCCCTCGGCAGTGCCGCCAGCTCCGCGAAGTCCTCCCCGGTGAGCCGCAGTTCGGCCGCGGCGGCGTTGTGCACCGCCCACCGCGCCTTCTTCGTGCCCGGTACGGGCACCACGTGCCGCCCCTGTGCCAGCACCCACGCCAGCGCGACCTGCGCGGCGGAGGCGTCGTGGCGGTGCGCGACCCGGCGCAGCCCCGCCACGATCGGCTGGTTGGCGGCCATCATCTCCGCGGTGAAGCGCGGATGGCGGGCCCGGATGTCCTCCGGCTCGAAGCCCTGGCCCGGAGTGAGCGTGCCACTGAGGAAACCATTCCCCAGAGGCATCGCGGCCAGCAGCCCCACGCCCCGCGACGCGCACCACGGGACCAGCGCGTCGAGCGCCTCCCGCGACCACACCGACAGCTCCGCCTGCACACAGCTCACCGGGAAGACCTGCTGCACGCGCTCCAGCTGCCGGACCGTCGCGTCGTAGAGTCCCGCCCGGGACCGGCGGTGGGTGCGCGCCCCGATCGCGCACCACCCCAGCGCGCGCACCTTTCCCGCGGAGACCAGCTCCGCCATCGCGCCCCAGGTCTCCTCGACCGGCACCTCGGGGTCGGGCCGGTGCAGCTGGTAGAGGTCGATGACATCGGTCTGGAGGCGGCGCAGCGAGGCGTCGCACGCCCGCTTCACATAGCCGGGGCGGCCGTTGGCGACGACGTGCTGCTCGCCCACCAGCAGCCCGCACTTGGTCGAGACGAACGCCTCCGAGCGCCGCTCCCGCAATACCCGCCCCACGAGCAACTCATTGGTGAAGGGCCCGTACATATCGGCGGTGTCCAGCAGGCTCACCCCGGCGTCGAGCGCCGCGTGCACCGTGCGCAGGGCTCCCTCGCCGCTCTGCTGGGAGGCGGTGTACGCCCAGTGCATGGGCATGCACCCGAGGCCGATCGCGCCCACCTCGAGCGCCGTCGCACCGATTGTCCTGCGCTCCACCCGCCGTACCCTCCCGTTCCTCGCCCCCAAACTAACCTCTGTGGTCCCGGCCGGTTCGCATAGCCTCCTTGCATGAGTGCAGATCACAGCGGTTCCGGGCGCCCACTGGCGTGGCTGCCCATCCACCCCGAGGAGATCGACGGGCTGCCCGGCGAACTCGACTACGCCTACTGGGCCGGGGTCTCGGACTTCCCCACCGACCCCGCCCGGTGCGTCTTCTACGGCGTGCCCTACCTGTCGCCCCCCGAGGTGTGCGCCCGGCCGCTGGCGCACATGCCGCGGCTGCGGGTCGTGCAGACCCTCACCGCCGGCGTGGACCACATCCTGCCCGCCGTGCCGCAGCTCCCGTCGGGCGCCCTGCTGTGCAACGCCCGCGGGCTGCACGACGCGAGCACCGCCGAGCTGGCCCTCGCGCTGACCCTCGCCGCCCTGCGGGACATCCCCGGCTTCGTGCGGGCCCAGGACGCGGGGGAGTGGCGGCAGGGCTTCCGCCCGGCGCTCGCCGACAGCTCCGTGCTCATCGTCGGCTACGGCTCGATCGGCAGTGCGATCGAGGACCGGCTCGCGCCCTTTGAGTGCGCGCGGGTGGCGCGCGTCGCGCGCTCCGCGCGTAACACCGCGCGCGGTCCGGTGCATCCGGTCGCCTCCCTGCCCGAGTTGCTTCCCGACGCCGACGTGGTGATTCTCGCGACGCCGCTCACCGAGGAGACCCGGGGACTCGTCAACGCGGGGTTCCTCGCCCGGATGAAGGACGGGGCCCTTCTGGTGAACATCGCGCGCGGCGCCGTCGTGGACACCAAGGCGCTCCTCGCCGAGCTGGAGAGCGGCCGGCTGCGGGCCGCACTGGACGTGACCGACCCCGAGCCGCTGCCCCCGGGGCACCCGCTGTGGACCGCTCCGGGGACCCTTGTCACCCCCCATGTGGGTGGTCCTTCGTCGGCGTTTCTGCCCCGCGCCAAGGCCCTGCTCCGCGATCAACTGGCCAGATTTGTACTGGACGAGCCTCTGCGAAATGTCGTAGTCAGCGCCGCGTAGAGGCACGTAGAGGTACCGTTTGACTGCACTGCGTATCCATAAACCCCTGCCTAGTTACGCTGCGTATATGACCTATGTCCCTGAGTGACGAGTCTGGTGTATCGTCCCGACCGGGGGCTGCGCCGCGCACCGTACGGCCGCAGCGAGGTACCGCGACTCGAGGGGGGCGACGGGCGATGCACGGCCAATGGACGATCTACCCGACGCGGCTCATGCGCCGATCACGACTCCGCCGCGCCGCGACCCCGGTTCCACGGCTCCTTGTGAGCCCCCGGCCCGGGACGGCGGCGCGGTGAGCGCCCCCGGAGCGACGCTGCCCCGCCAGTCGGCCCCCGCCGGCTCCGGGCTGTGGTCCCAGCTCCTGCTGGCCCTGGTCTGCGGCGGCTACGCCACGGGCGCGGCCCTCGGCTGGGGCTCGCCCGAGCTGGCGCGCGTCATGGGCGACTTCGGGCTCAGCGGCGCCGCCGTCCTCGCCGCGATCTCCTGCTCCTGGTACAGCCGCACGCGCAACACCCGCTTTCGGCCCGCCTGGCTGCTCTTCGCGGCCTCCTCCGCGATGGCCGGCTTCGGCAACGCGGTCTGGGGCTGGTACGAGGTGATCCTGCGCCAGCAGGTGCCCACCCCGTCCCCGGCCGACTTCTGCTTCCTGCTCTTCGCGCCGCCCGCCATCATCGGCCTGCTGGTCCTCGCCCGCCGCCCGGTCACCCGGGCCGGCTGGGTCTGCCTCGCGCTCGACGCCTGGCTGATCGGCGGCTCCCTGCTCACGCTCTCCTGGAGCCTGGCGCTCGCGCACACCGCGCACTTCGAGGGCGAGACCGTGGCGCACGCCGCGCTCTCGCTGGCCTACCCGCTGCTCGACATCGTGCTGGTCTCCATGGTGCTGGCGCTGCACTTCCGCCGCTCGTCCGCCAACCGCTCCGCGATCAACACCGCCATCGCGGCCCTCGCCCTGACCGTCCTGTGCGACGCCCTGTTCACCTCGCCGCTGCTGAAGGCGAACTACCGCTCCGGCCAGATCCTCGACGCGGGCTGGTTCGCGGGGTACATGCTGATGGCGTACGCACCCTGGGTGGCCCGCGAGAAGGGCGACGACACCGCGAGCCGGCCGGTCCAGGCCGGCCAGGCGGGCAAAACGGCCCAGCACCCCAGCCGGCCCATCGCCGGCTCGCTCGCCGCCCTCACCCCGTATCTCGCCGCCGCCGTCTGCACGTTGGGCATCCTGTACAACGTCCTCGACGGCCACCAGGTCGACCGCGTCGTGCTCTTCACCGGCTGTACGGTCGTCCTGGCCCTCGTCGTCCGGCAGGGCATCATGCTGCTGGACAACATCTCCCTCACCCAGGAGCTGGCGCAGAAGGAGAACCACTTCCGCTCCCTGGTCCAGGGCTCCAGCGACGTCATCATGATCGCCGCCCCCACCGGGATACTGCGCTACGTCAGCCCCGCCGCCGCCGGGGTCTACGGCCGCGACGCCGAGGAGCTGGTCGGCTCCGAGCTGGCCTCCCTCATCCACCCCGAGGACCTGGGCCGGGTCGTCCACGAGGTGCGCCGCTTCCTCGCCGCGCCACCCGCCGAGGAGCCCACCACTCGCATCGAGTGCCGCTTCCGCTCCGGCAGCGGCGACTGGCTCAACGTGGAGTCCACCGTCAACCGCCACCACGGCGGCCTGATCTTCAACAGCCGGGACGTGACCGAGCGGGTCCGTCTCCAGGCCCAGTTGCAGCACACGGCCGAGCACGACCCGCTCACCGACCTGCCCAACCGCGCCCTGTTCACCAGGCGCGTCCAGCAGGCCCTCGCCGGCCGCAGAGCGACCGACGCGGGCACCGCCGTGCTCTTCATCGACCTCGACGGCTTCAAGGCGGTCAACGACACCGTCGGCCACCAGGCAGGCGACGAGCTGCTCGTCCAGGCGGCCCGCCGGCTCCAGGAGTCGGTACGGGCCGGGGACAGCACCGCGCGGTTCGGGGGCGACGAGTTCGCCGCGCTGATCATCGGCGACGGCACCCGCGACCCCGCCGCGCGCGAGTACCGCATCCACGAGATCGCCGACCGGCTGCGGCTCACCCTCTCCCAGCCGTACAAGGTGGAGGGCGGCCAGGAGGTCCGCGTCGCCGCCAGCATCGGCGTCGCCTTCGCCGAGCCCGGCATCACCCCCGGCGGCCTGATGCGCAACGCCGACCTCGCGATGTACCGCGCGAAGCAGGCCGGAAAGGGCCGCGTCGAGCTGTACGCACCGCAGATGCAGGCCGACGTCGTACGCCGCGCCGAGCTGGCCACCCGGCTGCGCACCGCCCTGCACGACGGCGAGTTCGCACTGCTGCACCAGCCCGTGGTGGAGCTGTCGAGCGGCCGGATCACCGCGGTCGCCGCACAGCCCCGCTGGCGCTCGACCCAGGGCATCCTCTTCACCCCGGCCGAGTTCCTCCGGGTGGCCGAGATGGAGCGGGCCGACGAGAGCGCGCGCACCGCCGAGCTCGGCCGCTGGACGCTGGAGAAGGCGCTCGAGCACGCCGCGCAGCGCCGCCTCGCGGGCTACGGCGTGCCCGTCTACGTCCGGCTCTCCGGCGCCCGGCTGCTGGACAAGTCCCAGCCCCCGAAGAACCTGGAGGCGCTGCTCATCCGGCACGCCCTGCCCACGGGCGCGCTCACCCTGGAGCTGTCCGGCAGCGATCCGCGGATCCCGCTGGACGAGCTGGAGCGACGGCTGGTCGCCCTGCGCCGCTTCGGCGTGCGCATCGCCCTGGACGGCTTCGGCAGCGGATACGCCGCGATCAGCGCGCTGCGCAGGCTCCCGATCGACGTCCTCAAGATCGACCGGGGGCTGGTCGAAGGGGTCATCGAGTCCCCCCGGCTGCACAAGATCACTGCCGGGCTGCTGAAGATCGCGGCCGACCTCGGGATGCAGTCCGTCGCCGAGGGCGTGGACGTGCCCGAGCAGGCGCACGCCCTGCGCACCATGGGCTGCACCCACGGGCTGGGCGCCGCCTTCACCGGCCCCGTCGACGAGCACCGGCTGCGCCACGCCCTCGACCGGGGCGCGTACGCGGTGCCGGCCGCTGAGTCCGTACCGGTGGACGATGCGGAACAGGTGCTCGTCGGGGGTTCGCTGCCCGTACGATCCGGAGCGGCGGGCGGCGCGGGCTCGCTCGCCCATGCTCCATTGCGCTCAAATAATGAGACGCCCGTCCCACCCACTTGACACCTCGTGGGCGGCGGGGGGAGGGTCAGTGCCATGCGCACCCGAATTCTCGTACTTGGAAAGCGCGTCGGCTGAAGCAGGCCATCGTCTTGATCCCTGCTGACCACACCGACGTGCTCCCCTCGCTTGCCTCACGGCACGAGGGGTTTTTTGTTGCACCGGAACCTCGCAGACCCCCACAAATCTCCGTCGTATTTCCATCGAACCCATCGAAATCGCCGAATCCTTCGAGAAGAGAAGTCGATGACCGAGCAGGCCACCGGGGCCCATCATCCGCAGCCGCGGGCCCGTAGCGGCGGGGCGCAGCAGCCCGCCACCGTCGAGCACGTCACGGGCGCGCAGTCCCTCATCCGTGCGCTGGAGGAGGTCGGGGCCGACACCGTGTTCGGCATCCCGGGCGGTGCGATCCTCCCGGCGTACGACCCGATGATGGACTCCTCGAAGGTTCGCCACATCCTGGTCCGCCACGAGCAGGGCGCGGGTCACGCGGCCACCGGATACGCGCAGGCCACCGGCAAGGTCGGGGTCTGCATGGCCACTTCGGGCCCCGGCGCGACCAACCTCGTCACCCCGATCGCCGACGCCCACATGGACTCCGTCCCGCTGGTCGCCATCACCGGTCAGGTCGCCTCCAAGTCGATCGGTACGGACGCCTTCCAGGAGGCGGACATCTGCGGCATCACCATGCCGATCACCAAGCACAACTGGCTGGTCACCGACCCGGCGGAGATCCCCCGGACCATCGCCGAGGCGTTCCACGTCGCCTCCACCGGCCGGCCCGGCCCGGTGCTCGTCGACATCGCCAAGGACGCCCTCCAGGCACAGACCACCTTCGTCTGGCCGCCGCACACCGATCTGCCCGGCTACCGTCCCGTCACCAAGCCGCACGCCAAGCAGATCCGCGAGGCCGCCAAGCTGATCACGCAGGCCAGACGGCCGGTGCTCTACGTCGGCGGCGGCGTGCTGAAGGCCCGTGCCACGGCCGAGCTGAAGGTCCTCGCCGAGCTGACCGGCGCCCCCGTCACCACCACCCTGATGGCGCTGGGCTCCTTCCCCGACAGCCACCCGCTGCACGTCGGCATGCCGGGCATGCACGGTGCGGTCGCCGCCGTCACCGCCCTGCAGAAGGCGGACCTGATCGTCGCCCTCGGCGCGCGGTTCGACGACCGCGTCACCGGCAAGCTCGACTCCTTCGCCCCCCACGCCAAGATCGTCCACGCGGACATCGACCCCGCGGAGATCGGCAAGAACCGCGCCGCCGACGTCCCCATCGTCGGTGACGCCCGCGAGGTCATCGCGGACCTGATCGTCGCCCTCCAGACGGAGCACGCCGCAGGGCACCGGGGTGACTACGGCGACTGGTGGACCGACCTCAACCGCTGGCGCGACACCTACCCGCTGGGCTACGACCAGCCCGAGGACGGCAGCCTCTCCCCGCAGCAGGTCATCCAGCGCATCGGGCAACTCGCCCCCGAGGGCACCATCTACGCGGCCGGCGTCGGTCAGCACCAGATGTGGGCCTCGCACTTCATCGACTACGAACAGCCCTCCACCTGGCTGAACTCCGGCGGCGCCGGGACGATGGGGTACGCGGTCCCGGCCGCCATGGGCGCCAAGGCCGGCGTGCCCGAGCGCACGGTGTGGGCCATCGACGGCGACGGTTGCTTCCAGATGACCAACCAGGAACTGGTCACCTGCGCGCTGAACAACATCCCGATCAAGGTCGCGATCATCAACAACGGCGCGCTCGGGATGGTCCGCCAGTGGCAGACCCTCTTCTACAACCAGCGCTACTCCAACACCGTGCTGCACTCCGGCCCCGAGCACGACGGCAAGGAAGCCGCCGCCGGCACCCGGGTCCCGGACTTCGTCAAGCTGTCGGAGGCCATGGGCTGCGTGGGGCTGCGCTGCGAGGACCCGGCCCAGCTCGACGCCGTCATCGAGCAGGCCAACGCCATCAACGACCGCCCCGTGGTGGTGGACTTCATCGTCCACCAGGACGCCATGGTCTGGCCGATGGTCGCCGCCGGCACCTCCAACGACGAGATCCTCGCGGCGCGCGGCGTCCGCCCGGACTTCGGCGACAACGAAGACGACTGAGGACTTTCGAGGACGACGAGGAAGAACGAGATGACCAAGCACACGCTCTCCGTCCTGGTGGAGAACACCCCCGGCATCCTCACCCGGATCGCCGCCCTGTTCGCCCGCCGCGGTTTCAACATCGACTCGCTCGCCGTCGGGGTCACCGAGCACCCCGACATCTCCCGCATCACCATCGTCGTCAACGTCGAGACGCTGCCGCTGGAGCAGGTCACCAAGCAGCTCAACAAGCTCGTCAACGTCCTGAAGATCGTCGAGCTGGAGGACAGCGCCGCGATCCAGCGTGAACTCGTCCTGGTGAAGGTCCGCGCCGACAACGAGACCCGTTCCCAGATCGTCGAGATCGTCCAGCTCTTCCGCGCCAAGACCGTCGACGTCTCCCCGGAGGCCGTCACCATCGAGGCCACCGGCGGCAGCGACAAGCTCGGCGCGATGCTCAAGATGCTGGAGCCCTTCGGCATCAAGGAGCTGGTGCAGTCCGGGACGATCGCCATAGGGCGTGGCGCCCGGTCCATCACGGACCGCAGCCTGCGCGCCCTGGACCGCTCGGCCTGACGCGCACCCCCGGCGCGCGGCGTCCCCCGAGGACGCCGCCGCCCGCTCCACCCCCGTCGATCCGGGACGCGCCCGGATACCGAGACCCGAACACCTTCCCGCACCCGCCCGTCATACGGTGGGACGTACAACCGGAACTCAAGGAGATACCCCAAGTGGCTGCCGAGCTGTTCTACGACGACGACGCCGACCTGTCCATCATCCAGGGCCGCAAGGTCGCGGTTATCGGATACGGCAGCCAGGGCCACGCCCACGCGCTGTCGCTGCGCGACTCGGGCGTGGACGTCCGCGTCGGTCTGCACGA
The DNA here is from genome assembly GCF_014203545.1 of Streptomyces netropsis. GTDB lineage: Bacteria > Actinomycetota > Actinomycetes > Streptomycetales > Streptomycetaceae > Streptomyces > Streptomyces netropsis. The sequence goes on along the minus strand of NZ_JACHJG010000003.1, from coordinate 27,967 downwards.
GGGCTCCAAGTCCAAGGCGAAGGCCGAGGAGCAGGGCCTGCGGGTCGTCACCCCGGCCGAGGCGGCGGCCGAGGCCGACGTCATCATGATCCTCGTCCCGGACCCGATCCAGGGCAAGGTCTACGAGGAGTCCATCAAGGACCACCTCAAGGACGGCGACGCGCTGTTCTTCGGTCACGGCCTGAACATCCGCTTCGGCTTCATCAAGCCCCCGGCCGGCGTCGACGTCTGCATGGTCGCCCCCAAGGGCCCCGGTCACCTGGTGCGCCGTCAGTACGAGGAGGGCCGCGGCGTTCCGTGTATCGCGGCCGTCGAGCAGGACGCCACGGGCAACGGCTTCGCCCTGGCGCTCTCCTACGCCAAGGCCATCGGCGGCACCCGCGCCGGTGTCATCAAGACCACCTTCACCGAGGAGACCGAGACCGACCTGTTCGGTGAGCAGGCCGTGCTCTGCGGCGGTGCCTCCGCGCTGGTCAAGGCGGGCTTCGAGACCCTGGTCGAGGCGGGCTACCAGCCGGAGATCGCGTACTTCGAGTGCCTCCACGAGCTCAAGCTGATCGTGGACCTGATGTACGAGGGCGGCCTGGAGAAGATGCGCTGGTCGGTCTCCGAGACCGCCGAGTGGGGCGACTACATCACCGGCCCGCGGATCATCACGGACCAGACCAAGGCCGAGATGAAGAAGGTCCTCGGTGAGATCCAGGACGGCACCTTCGCCAACAACTGGATGAAGGAGTACAACGACGGTCTGCCGAAGTACAACGAGTACAAGAAGGCCGACCAGGACCACCTGCTGGAGACCACCGGCAAGAAGCTCCGCAAGCTGATGAGCTGGGTGGACGACAAGGAGTAAGTGCCTTCGGCGCGGTCCTGGGGGTGCCGGGGGCTTCGCCCGCCGAACCCCTTTGCCCTCAATCGCCGGGCAGGCTTGAAATAGCCTGCCCGGCGATTGAGGGCGACACGAAGCCGCACCCGGCGGGTGACCTTTTCCCGTCCGCCCGGGCCCGGGCCCGGGTCCCCGATACACTGCGGAGCACAAACGCGTCAGGCTCACAGCGTCGTGCGTCTTCCACGCGGCTGCCCCCTTCACCGCCTTCGGCCGTAGGGACGGCCGTCCCGCAAAGGACTAGTGAGGACCACGTGAGCACTGCTTCGTCCCGTAAACCCGTTGTACTCATCGCCGAAGAGCTGTCGCCCGCCACCGTCGACGCCCTCGGCCCGGATTTCGAGATCCGGCACTGCAACGGCGCGGACCGCGCCGAGCTGCTGCCCGCCGTCGCCGACGTGGACGCCATCCTCGTGCGCTCCGCCACCAAGATCGACGCCGAGGCCATCGCGGCCGCGAAGAAGCTGCGGGTCGTCGCCCGCGCCGGAGTCGGCCTGGACAACGTCGACGTCTCCGCCGCCACCAAGGCCGGCGTGATGGTCGTCAACGCCCCGACGTCCAACATCGTCACCGCCGCCGAGCTGGCCTGCGGTCTGCTCATCGCCACCGCCCGCAACATCCCGCAGGCCAACACCGCGCTCAAGAACGGTGAGTGGAAGCGCTCGAAGTACACCGGCGTCGAGCTGTCCGAGAAGGTCCTCGGCGTCGTCGGTCTCGGCCGGATCGGTGTCCTCGTGGCCCAGCGCATGTCCGCGTTCGGCATGAAGGTCGTCGCCTACGACCCGTACGTGCAGCCCGCGCGCGCCGCGCAGATGGGGGTGAAGCTCCTCACCCTCGACGAGCTGCTGGAGGTCGCGGACTTCATCACCGTGCACCTGCCGAAGACCCCCGAGACCCTCGGGCTGATCGGTGACGACGCGCTGCACAAGGTCAAGCCCTCGGTCCGCATCGTCAACGCCGCCCGCGGCGGGATCGTGGACGAGGCCGCGCTGGCGACGGCCCTGAAGGAGGGCCGGGTCGCGGCCGCGGGCCTCGACGTCTACACCACCGAGCCGTGCACCGACTCCCCGCTCTTCGACTTCGACAACGTGGTCGCCACCCCGCACCTCGGCGCCTCCACGGGCGAGGCGCAGGAGAAGGCGGGCATCGCGGTCGCGCGGTCCGTGCGGCTCGCACTCGCGGGCGAGCTGGTGCCGGACGCCGTCAACGTCCAGGGCGGGGTCATCGCCGAGGACGTCAAGCCCGCGCTGCCGCTGGCCGAGAAGCTGGGCCGGATCTTCACCGCCCTCGCGGGCGAGGTCGCGGTCCGGCTCGACGTCGAGGTCTACGGCGAGATCACCCAGCACGATGTGAAGGTGCTCGAACTGAGCGCGCTCAAGGGCGTGTTCGAGGACGTCGTCGACGAGACGGTGAGCTACGTCAACGCCCCGCTGTTCGCGCAGGAGCGCGGCGTCGAGGTCCGGCTGACCACCAGCTCCGAGTCGCCCGACCACCGCAACGTGGTCACCGTGCGCGGCACGCTCTCGGGCGGCGGCGAGGTGTCCATCTCCGGCACGCTGGCCGGCCCGAAGCACCTCCAGAAGATCGTCGCCGTCGGTGAGCACGACGTGGACCTCGGGCTCGCCGACCACATGGCCTTCCTCCGCTACGGTGACCGCCCCGGCGTCGTCGGCACGGTCGGCCGCATCCTGGGCGAGGCGGGCATCAACATCGCCGGAATGCAGGTCTCCCGCGCCACGGAGGGCGGCGAGGCGCTGGTCGCCCTCACGGTCGACGAGTCGATCCCGGCACCCGTGCTCGCGGAGATCTCCGAGGAGATCGGCGCCGCGTCGGCCCGCGCGGTCAACCTGACCGACTGACGGCCGCCGTACGGTACGGGGGCCCGGCCCGCCGGGTCCCCGGACCGTCCCACGCGTGCGGGGATCGGCCCCGGGCCCCTTCGCGTACGCGTCCCGCATCATCTGCGCGAAGGTGACGGTCTCCCCCGGCCGGGGGCGACCCCGTCGCGTCACCCTCGATCAGGCGGCGCTCGCCCTTGGCCCCCTTGCCGTCCTAGCCTGTCGGCCATGGGCGCACCTGGACAGTCCACGGATCCGGCTCCCTATCTGCGGATCGCCGCCGAACTCAGGACGCGCATCGCCTCCGGTGAGCTGCGCGCGGGCCAGAAGGTCCCCTCCGCCCGCCGGATCACCCAGGAGTGGGGGGTGGCGATGACGACCGCCACCAAGGTGCTGGCGACGCTGCGACGGGAAGGGCTCGTGCGGGCGGTGCCCGGCGTCGGTACGGTCGTCGACACTTCGGGAGCGTGCGGGGAGCCGCCCGTACGGTCGTCCCGGCGGCCCCGGAAACGGCCGGCCGAGTCCGTGCTCAGCCGGGAACGCGTCGTGCGCACGGCCATCGCCCTTGCCGACGCGGGCGGTTCGGCGGCCCTGTCGATGCGCGCCCTCGCCGCCGAACTCGGCGTCTCCACCATGGTGTTGTACCGCTACGTGCCGGGCAAGGACGAGCTGGTCGTGCTGATGGCGGACGTCGTCTTCGGCGAGGTCGAGCTGCCGGCGGACGCGCCCGCGGACTGGCGGGGGCGGCTGGCGACGGGCGCCCGGCTGCAATGGGCGCTCTACCGCCGGCACCCCTGGCTCGCGAAGGCGATGTCGTTCACCCGGCCGCCACTGTCCGGGAACGCGCTGGCCCTGATGGAGTGGATGATGGCCCCGGCCCGTGAACTCCTGCCCGACACGCCCGCGTTGCTGCACACGACCGTCACGGTGGCGGGCTATGTGCGCGGTCTCGCCGTGAACCTGGAGGACGAGGCGGAGGCCGAGCAGGACACGGGCCTCACCCACGCGCAGTGGCTGAAGACCCGGCACGGGCGGTTGGCGGAGATCCTCGACGGCGGGAACTACCCGATGTACGCGCAGATCCTCGCGTACCCCGACATCGGCTTCGATCCCGACTCGATGTTCGCGTTCGGGCTGGACCGGCTGCTCGACGGGCTGGGGGCGGTCATGACGGAGCGGCGCCCCGGTCCGGGTGGACGGGGGCGCCGCTCGGTGTGAGGGTGACCGGTGAGGGCCGACCCGCTCAGTGGTGGGTGAGGACCGCATCGGGCGCGGTCTCCTCGGCGGCGGGGTGCTCCGGCGCCGACGTCACCCCCCGCAGCGCGGCCACGGCGCCGACGGCGGCGAGGGCCAGCACGGCGGCTCCGCCGAAGGCGGCGAGGTTCATGCCGTGGGTGAAGGCGTCGCGGGCGACGGCCAGGACGGTCTCGCCCGCCCGGCCCGGCAGCCCGGCCGCCACGCCCGCCGCCCCGCCGAGCGTCTCGCGGGCCGCCTCCAGCGCCCCGTGCGGCAGGTCCGCGGGCAGGGAGTCGGTCACGTCACGGCGGTAGACGGCGACACCGACGCTGCCGAAGACCGCCATACCGAGCGCACCGCCGAACTCCTGCCCCGTCTCCAGCAACGAGGCCGCCGAACCTGCCTTCTCCGGCGGTGCGGTGGACAGCGCCATGTCGGAGACCAGGGCCATGACCGTCACGATGCCGCAGCCGATGACACCGGCGCCGATCAGCGTCGTCCACAGCGAGTCGGTGCCGGCCCCGGTCAGGACGGCGTAGCCCAGGGCGGCGACGACGAATCCGGCGGCGATGACATACGCCTTGTCGACCTTCTGTGCGACCACCGTCGCGACGGGCGCGGCGACGCCGACCGCGAGGGACGGGACGACGCTCCACAGCGCGGCCTCCATCGGGCCCTTGCCGAGCACGGACTGCAGGTACTGGGTGGTGAAGTAGACCGATCCCATCATGCCGAACGCCGCCACGGTGTTGAGTGCGACGCCCGCCCCGAAGGCGCGGTGGCGGAACAGCTCACGGCTGATCATCGCGGACCGCAGGGTGCGCTGGCGGTGTACGAACATCCAGCCCACGACCAGGCCGGCGGCGACGCACAGTGCCATCGGCACGCTGAACCCCTCGGCGGCGATCTCCTTGAGCCCGTAGGTCACCGGGAGCACGGCGGCCATCGACAGCGGCACGCTCAGCAGGTCGAACCGGCCCGGCTTCGGGTCCTTGTACTCCGGCACCAGGAACGGCACGAGCACCAGCAGCAGCACCATCGCGGGGACGTTGATCAGGAAGACCGAGCCCCACCAGAAGTGCTCCAGCATCACCCCGCCCAGCACCGACCCGAGCGCGATACCGCCCGCCATGGCCCCGGACCAGATGCCGATGGCCTTGGTGCGCTGGGCGTCGTCGTGAAACATGTTCCGCACCAGCGCCATCGTGCTCGGCATCAGGGTCGCACCGCCGATCCCGAGCACGGCACGCGCCACGATCAGCATCTCCGCGCTCTGCGCGTACGCGGCCGCCACCGAGGCCGTCCCGAAGGCCGCCGCCCCGAACATCAGCAGCTTGCGGCGGCCGACCCGGTCGCCGAGCGACCCCATCGTGATCAGCAGCCCGGCGAGGGCGAAGGCGTAGACATCGAAGATCCACAGCTGCTGGGTGGCGGAGGCGTCGAGCGACTCGCTGATGGAGGGCACCGCGAAGAACAGGACGGAGGCGTCCATCGAGACCAGGAGGAGGGGCAGCAGGAGGACGACGAAAGCCGTCCATTCCCTGCGCCCGGCGCGTGCGCTGGGGTTCGTCATGACCATGAATATACGGGTGTCTTAAACGCTTGTCTATGACGCTTGTGTAGGACGGTTGTCTGGTACGGGCGTATGGGGCGGCGCTAGGGTTCTGACATGGGACATCGCGAAGATCTGCTCGAAGGCGCGAAGCGCTGCCTGCTCGAAAAGGGCTGGGTGCGCACCACCGCGCGCGACATCGTGGCCGCCTCCGGCGCCAACCTCGCCTCCATCGGCTACCACTACGGCTCCAAGGACGCGCTGATGATGGCGGCGTTCCTGCAGATGACCGAGGAGTGGGGCGACGAGGTCGGCCGCTCGCTGGCCGCCGCCGACCCCCGGGGCTCCCGGAACGAACACCTCGCTTCGGTGCTCGACGCGTTGCTCGTAGGGTTCGCGACGAACCGGCCGTTCTGGGCCGCGCAGCTCGAAGTGATCGGGCAGTTGGAGAGCAACCCCGCCCTCAAGGAGAAGTTCGCCGAGGTGCTGCCCAGTGGCCGCGAGGGCATGGTCGCCATGTTCGAGGGCGTCGAGGACACGGAGGTCCCCACGGAGGCGACGCGGACCGCGGGTGCCTTCTACCACGCCCTGTTCACCGGCCTGTTCGTGCAGTGGCTCATGGACCCCACGGCCGCGCCCACCGGCACCGAGATCGTCGAGGGCATGCGCAGGGTCATGACCGGCACGGCCCTGAGCGGCGAGCCCGTGCCGGAGAGCTGACGGGCGGGGACGTGGGGGACTTGTTGGTGGTTGAACGGAAATATGGCCCGAACCGTACCCAGTCCGGCAAGCTGACGCCTCGCCATGGGTAGGGAGGGGGGAGGACGTCAGTCCCGAACTGGGAGGTTGACCGTGACCCGGAGCCGCACCAGCAGCGACGTCGTTGTCGACGACGGCACCACCGACGCCGACGGCCGCGTGGAGCAGAGCGCCACCGCCCCCGATTTCCCCCGTGCCCGTACCTGCCCCTACCAGCCCCCCGCCGGCCACGAGGCCCTGGCCGAGCGCGGTCCCCTGTCGCGCGTGACGTTGTACGACGGCCGCGAGGTGTGGCTGGTGACCGGGCACGCCGAGGGGCGCGCCCTGCTCACCGACCAGAGGCTCTCCTCGGACCGGCAGAATCCGGCCTTTCCGGTCTTCGCGGCCCGAGCCGAGGGGCAGGGCGAGGCCCCCCTCCCGCTCATCGGCTACGACGACCCCGAGCACGCCCGGCAGCGCCGCATGCTGATCCCCAGCTTCGGGCTCAAGCGGATCGCCGCCATGCGTCCGCAGATCCAGCGGATCGCGGACGAGCTCATCGACGCGATGCTCGCCGGCGGGCCGGAGGCGGAGCTCGTCTCCGCGTACGCCCTGCCCCTGCCGTCCATGGTCATCTGTTCACTGCTCGGCGTCCCCTATGAGGAGCACGAACTCTTCGAATCCCTGTCCCGGGCCCTGTTGCTCTCGGAGACGGGGGCCCAGGCGCGGGGGATCCGGCAGGAGTTCGAGGACTACCTCGACGGGCTCATCGCCCGCAAGGAAGCGGCCCCCGGCGAAGGGCTGCTCGACGAACTCATCGCCGACCGCCTCACGGAAGGCCAGCTCGACCGCCGGGACCTGGTCATGACGGCCATGGTCACGCTCGTCGCCGGGCACGAGACCACCGCCAACATGATCTCCCTCGGGATGTACACCCTCCACGAACACCCGGACCAGCTCGCCGCGTTGCGCGCCGATCCGGCCCTGATGCCGGGCGCGGTCGAGGAACTGCTGCGCTATCTGTCCATCGCCGACGTCATGGTGCGGGTCGCCACCGCGGACATCGAGGTCGCCGGCCAGACCGTACGGGCGGGGGACGGGGTCATCCTCGGGGCCTCGCTGATCAACCGTGACGCGGGCGTCTACGAGCGGCCCGGGGTGCTCGACGTCCGCCGCTCGGCCCGGCACCACGTCGCCTTCGGCTTCGGCATCCACCAGTGCCTGGGGCAGAACCTGGCCCGCGCCGAGCTGGAAATCGCCTTCACCACCCTTTTGACCCGCATCCCCACCCTGCGGATCGCCGTTGCCCGTGACGAGCTGCTCATCAAGCCCGCCACGACCCTGCAGGGACTGTTCACCCTGCCGGTCGCGTGGTGACGCGAGCGGCCGACCAGCGGCACACGGAGAGAACGGAGCCCGTCATGAAGCTCGCCATCGACGCGGACACCTGTATCGGCAGCGGCCAGTGCGCCCTCGCCGCGCCCGGTGTCTTCACCCAGGACGACGACGGATTCGGCGCCGTCCTGCCGGGCCGTGAGGACGGCGCCGGCGACCCGCTCGTACAGGAGGCGGTGCGGGCCTGTCCCGTACAGGCGATCACGGCCGAGGAGGGCTGAGGGCGCCCCGGGCCCTAGAGCCGGGACGCCTTGAGCGACATGTGCAGCAGCAGCCGGTCCTCGCCCTCGTCCAGGTCGAGGCCGGTGAGCTGCTCCACGCGCGCGAGGCGGTAGTAGAGGGTCTGGCGGTGGATGCCGAGGGCGGCGGCCGCCCGGCCCGCCTGGCCGGCGGAGTCGAGGAAGGTCTCCGCCGTCCGGGCCAGCTCGGTGTTGGCGGGCTCGAGCAGGCGCAGCACGGCCGGATCCGCCGCGCGGTCGGCCGGCAGCGCCGTCAGCGCGCGGTACGCGCCGAGCGCCTCCCACTCCGCCACCGGTCCCAGCCGCCGCCCCGACCCGGCCGCGGCGCCCGCCGCGCGCGCCGCGGCCAGCGCCTCCGACCAGGCGGTGGGCAGCTCGGCCAGGCCCCGGCGGGGGGTGCCGATCCCCGCCGTGGCGGCCGCGGCCGGGCCGGCCGCGCGCGGGGAGCGCAGCAGCCGCTCCGCCGCGGTGCGGGCCGGGGCGGGCGTGGTGACGGCGCGCAGCCGGACCAGGGCGGCGAGCGCCGCCGAGCCGTCGGGCAGTGAGTCCGGGACCGCGCAGAGCGCGGCGACGCCCGACTGCGCGGCGAGCATCGAGCCGGAGCCCGTGTCCGGCTGCGCCGCCGACCGGTCCGGCTCCTCCACGGCGGAGCCGGGTTCGCCCACCGGGCGCCACGGGGCCACCGCGACGAGCGCCAGCGGGCCGTCCGCCGCCGGGCCGAGCGCCTCCCGCAGCGCGCCGCGCGCCGCGTCCCGCCCGGCGGGGCGGGCCGTCAGCAGCTCCCGCAGCAGCTCGCCCAGCTCGGCCCCGGCCCGGGCCTCCGCGGCCAGCAGCGCACCGATCCGGTCGGCGGTCTCCATGGCGTGCGCGAGCCGGGGGTCCGCGTAGGGCAGGCTGAGATCGAGCCCCGCCAGCTGCTCGTCGTCCAGCAGCCAGACATAGCCGTGGACCACTCCGCGGTGGCGCACGGGCAGACAGATGCGCCCCTTGAACACCCCCGCCGCCGGGTCCGGCGGAATCCGTAGCGGCGACTGCGCCCGCGCGATGCCGAACGCCTCGAACCACGCCCGTACCGCCGCCGTCGACCGGCGCTGGAGGATCGAGCGGGTACGGACGGGGTCCATCATCAGGTCGAGATCGTCGTCACCGCCGTGGGCGCCGAACGCGATCAGCCCGAAGTCACGGTCCTCGAGCGTCGCGGGCGCGCCGAGCGCCGCCGAGATGTCGTCCACGAGCTGCTGATAGTCGCCCCGCATGCCGCGCTCCGCTCCTCTCCTCGGGTATTCCCCATGCCCCTTTCCCCATTGTCATACATATGTCTGAGATCCCGGCCACGGATGCGTGACAGCTGTCGATGGCCGCGCGGTGGCGTGAACTCTACGTTTCACGTTGAGTTACTTATGCCGACTCCCCAGGTGGGGGCGGCCGTCATTGTGGAGGTGCCCGTGCTGGCTCCCGTGATCCTCGCCGCTTCGCGCAGCGACAAGATGCGCCGTTTCGTGTCGGCTGCCCCGGGCACCAAGCAGGTCGTCGACCGGTTCATCGCCGGCGAGACCGTCGATCAGGTCATCCCGATCGTGCAGGACGCCGCGGCCAAGGGCCTCGAGGTCACCCTGGACGTCGTGGGCGAGGACATCACCACGGTCGAGCAGTCGTACGCCGCCCGTGACGCCTATCTCGAGCTGGTCGACCGCCTCAAGGCGCTCGGCCTGGGCACCAAGGCCGAGATGTCGGTCAAGCTCTCCATGTTCGGCCAGGCCCTGGAGGGCGGCCACGAGCTGGCGCTCGCCAACGTGCGCCCGGTCGTCGAGGCCGCCGCCGCCATCGGCACCACGGTCACCCTGGACGCCGAGGACCACACCACCCTCGACTCGATGTTCGCCATCCACGAGGAGCTGCGGAAGGACTTCCCGCAGATCGGCTGTGTGATCCAGGCCTACCTCTTCCGCACCGAGGACGACGCCCGCCGGCTCGCCGCGGCCGGCAGCCGGGTGCGTATCGTTAAGGGTGCGTACAAGGAGCCCGCCTCCGTCGCGTACCAGGACAAGGCCGAGATCGACAAGGCGTTCGTCCGCATCGTCAAGATCCTCATGCAGGGCGAGGGCTACCCGATGATCGGGTCGCACGACCCGCGTCTGATCGCCATCTCGCAGGAGCTGGCGCGGCAGGCGGGGCGCAAACTGGATGAGTACGAATTCCAGATGCTGTACGGCATCCGCAGCGACGAGCACGTCCGGCTGGCCGCCGAGGGCCACCGGATGCGGGTGTACACGGCGTACGGCACCGACTGGTACGGCTACTTCATGCGTCGCCTCGCCGAGAAGCCCGCGAACCTGCTGTTCTTCGCCCGTTCCATCCTCACCACGGGCTGACACCCCCAGAACCCCCGCAAGAGCCCGAAGGAGACACGGAACTCATGGACGCCGTCACCCAGGTCCCCGCGCCGGTCAACGAGCCGGTGCACAGCTACGCCCCCGGTTCCCCGGAGCGTGCCCGCCTCGAGGCCAAGCTCAAGGAGCTGGCCGGCAACCCCATCGACCTGCCCATGACCATCAACGGTGAGAAGCGGATGGGCGGCGGCGAGCCGTTCCAGGTCGTGCAGCCGCACAACCACGCGGCCGTCATCGGCACCTTCAACAACGCCACCACCCGGGACGCCCAGGACGCGGTCGACGCCGCCCTGGCCGCCGCCCCGGCGTGGCGCGCGATGTCCTTCGACGACCGCGCGGCGATCATCCTGCGCGCCGCCGAGCTGCTGGCCGGCCCCTGGCGCGAGACGCTGGCCGCCTCCACCATGCTGGGCCAGTCGAAGACCGCCCAGCAGGCGGAGATCGACACCCCCTGTGAGCTCGTCGACTTCTGGCGCTTCAACGTGCACTTCGCGCGCCAGATCCTCGCCGAGCAGCCGGTCGCCAACTCCGCCGGCGTGTGGAACCGCAGCGACCACCGTCCGCTCGAGGGCTTCGTGTACGCGATCACGCCCTTCAACTTCACCGCCATCGCGGGCAACCTGCCGACCGCCCCGGCCCTGATGGGCAACGTGGTCGTCTGGAAGCCGTCCCCGACCCAGACCCACTCCGCCGTGCTGCTGATGCAGCTCCTGGAGGAGGCGGGCCTGCCCAAGGGCGTCATCAACCTGGTGACCGGTGACGGCATCGCCGTCTCCGAGGTGGCCCTGAACCACCCCGAGCTGGCCGGCATCCACTTCACCGGCTCGACCAAGACCTTCCAGTACCTGTGGAAGACGGTCGGCAACAACATCGAGAAGTACAAGTCCTACCCGCGCCTGGTCGGCGAGACCGGCGGCAAGGACTTCGTCGTGGCGCACCCGAGCGCCGACCCGGCGATCCTGAAGACCGCGCTGACCCGCGGCTCCTTCGAGTTCCAGGGCCAGAAGTGCTCGGCCTCCTCCCGCGCCTACGTCCCGCGTTCCCTCTGGGACAACGGCCTCAAGGAGCAGTTCGCGGCCGAGGTCGACGGCATCACCATGGGTGACGTCACCGACCTGTCGAACTTCATCGGCGCCGTCATCGACGACCGCTCGTTCGCCAAGAACAAGGCTGCGATCGACCGTGCCAAGTCCGACCCGACCTGCACGATCGTCGCGGGCGGCACGTACGACGACTCGGTCGGCTACTTCGTCCGCCCGACGGTCATCGAGTGCACGGACCCGGAGAACGAGGTCTTCACGACCGAGTACTTCGGCCCGATCCTCGCCGTCCACGTCTACGAGGACGCCGACTTCGACGCGATGCTGGCCCAGATGGAGTCCGTCTCGGCGTACGCCCTGACCGGCTCGATCATCGCCCAGGACCGCTACGCGGCGGCCGACGCGATGGAGAAGCTCCGCTTCGCCGCGGGCAACTTCTACATCAACGACAAGTCGACCGGCGCCGTCGTCGGCCAGCAGCCCTTCGGTGGCGGCCGCGCGTCCGGCACCAACGACAAGGCCGGCGCCGCGTCCAACCTGATGCGCTGGACCTCGACCCGCTCCATCAAGGAGACGCTGGTCCCGCCGACCGAGTACGGCTACCCGCACATGGGCTGATCAGCCCTTTCATAAGTTCCGCCCCCGCCCGGCTCCCCAGCCGGGCGGGGGCGTCGCTTTTCGCCGCCGTGTTTTCCCCGGTCACCGGGCTTCCCCGGCCCGGTTCACCCGGTCTCCCGGTTCACCCGGTCTCCACGGCCGGCCGCCGGACCGGCCGTGGAGGGTGCCGCGGTGGTGCTACAGCCCGCCGCAGTACGGCGGGATGATGTTGGCGTGGGCCACGTAGCCGCGGGTGCCCTTGGGCAGCCCGCCCCTGCTCTTGGCCTTCAGCTGGACGTAGTCCCACTTGCCCGACTTGCTCAGGATCCGGATCGGGTCCTTGAAGTAGAGCTGGCCCTTGACGCCGCTCGACGCGCTTGCCTTGGTGCGCAGCCGGGTGCCGTCGGTGTAGATGGCCGCGTTGTCCGCGTTGCAGGGCTTGGCGGCCGCCGCGCGCTGCGGAGCCGCGGTGGCTGCCTGGGCCGGGGCGGCCAGGGCGGCACCGCCGATCAGCGCGACCGTGGTGAGCGCGAGGGATATTCGACGCACGGACATGTCCTCCGGTGGGTGGAGCGATGGGTGGAGCGATGGGTGAATCAAGATCGCGGCTACCGCCGCGGCGATCACCCTAGGCGCCGTCGGGTCGTGCTCGTATGGCAGTTTTGTCACGCCCCTGTCACGGGGATGGTCGTCACAGCATCACCAGCATCGCGAGCGGCAGCGCCAACAACAGGGAGCCGAGCCGGTCGAGGAGACCGCCGAAGCCCGGCAGCCAGTCGCCCGTGCCCCGCACGCCGGCCTCCCGGGTGAGCGCGGAAACGAGCAGGCCGCCGACGACACAGCCGCACAGCACCGCGGCCCACAGCGTGACCGTGAACCCGCCGACCGCGCTCAGACCGACGGCCACGCCGATGCCCCCGGTGAGCACACCCGCCCAGGTCCGGTCGGGGGAGAGCCGGGACAACGGCCGGGCGAGGCCGCCGCCCAGCCGGGACAGCAGGGCCCCGCCGCACCAGGCGGCCACGTCACCGAAGGCGACGGCCACGGTCACGGCGATCGCCGTGCCGTCCAGCGCCATGAGTCCACTCAGGGCCACCGGGATCCACAGCACTCCGAAGACCGTGCGCGCCGCCCGCTCACCGGCCCTCGCCGGATCCCCGGACAGCACCGCGGCCGCCACGCACGCGATCAGCACGAGCACCGGGAACCGCAGACCGAAATCGAGGCGTTCCGGCAGTACGTGGGCCACGTCCGCCAGCGGCGGCAGCAGCACGGCCGCGACGCCCAGCACCACCCGCTCGCCCCGGCCGAGGCGCATCAGCCGCGCGTACTCGACGACCGCGACCAGCCCCAGCACGGCCGGCAGCAGCATCGGCCCCGGCGAGTCCACCGGGTACAGCGCGGTGAAGAACAACAGCGCCATCACGAGCGAGGTGCCCCAGGCGCGGCGCAGTTCACGTCGGGCGGTGACGCGCGCGGGGAGGATCGCGACGGCCAGACCGCCGACGACCAACGCCCCGGCGACGACGGGCAGGGCGCGGCCGAACGCCTCCTCGGCCTCCAGTAGAGCGCTCATCGCGCCTCGTCGGGCGTGCGGCGGGCCGGGGCCCAGGGTTCGCGTATGTACTGGCCGTTCATGGGCCCTACTGTCGCCGACCCGTTTCCGCGCCGGGCGGGCGGGTGGACCCGTACCCCGTCTCAGATAGTAGGAAGGCCGACTAAATGTGCAGACAGCGCGGTCCCGCTGACCTAGCGTGGAAGCAGCCGAACGTCCCGCTCCATCGAGCGAAGGCGGTTGCGGCCCGGTGCGTGAGCGCAGGTGACCCCTGCCGTACGCGGGCCCCCGCACTCTTTCCGGCATTCATCCGCACTTCTCGGGGCTTCCTTTCAGAGGAGACGTGACTCCATGGCCGAGACCGCCGTCCGCAGGACCCGCCGCAGCGCCCGCGGCGCCCGTACGTCCGACACCACCGCCCGCAAGACCGACCGCGCCAACGCCGCCGCCGCACTCCAGCGCGCGCTCGACCGCCGCGACAACGGCGGCGTGACGGGACACTGATCGCCCGTCCGGCGGATCTTTCGGCTGCGGGTCGTCTGCGCCGCCTGCGGCGGCGGGCGCCCTGCGGGCGCGTCCTCAATCGCCGGACGGGCTCATTCAAGCCCCTCCGGCGATTGAGGACACCGCCGCGCAGCGGAGGTGCACGTGAGGCGGCCCGCAGCCGCTGTTTCACCTTCGCTGCGCGTCACGTCGCGCCCGCGCTCCGCGTCACCGTGCGGTGCTATTCCTTCCCGGCTCCGCTCCGCGTCACCGTGCGGTGCTATTCCTTCCCGGCTCCGCTCCGCGTCACCGTGAAGTGATCCACCCGCGCGCCGCTCTCCGCCAGTGCCGTCACCCGCAGTCGTGGGTGACGGCCCGGCTCGGCCTCGACGGCGAGGAAAGAGAAGCCGGTGTACCGCACGCGTGACCACTCCACCGTTTCCGGCTTCTTCACCCGGCCCTTCTCCCAGTGGTAGCTGGCGACACCGTCGAGGTCCTTCACATGGCCCTCGTAGCTGTCCGGCACGGGGAAGTCGTACAGCGCCTTGCCCGCCCCGCCCGCGGTGACGTACACGATGCCGTCCCGCGTCGAGTCGACGCTCCCGCCGATCGGGACCTTCCTGCCCACCCGCCTGCCCCGGATCGCGTCGGTCCGTTCGTAGACGTGGTTGTGGCCGTTGACGACCAGGTCCACCTGGTGTTCCTCGAACAGCGGCAGCCACGCGTCGCGCACCCCGCCGTCCGAGGCGTGCGCCTTCGTCGTCGAGAACGCGCAGTGGTGGAAGAAGACGACGAGGAAGTCGATCCCGCGCTGCGCGCGCAGCTCCCGCAGCCGCCGGTCCAGCCAGGCGGTCTGTCTGCCGCCGGTGTAGCCGGTGTTGGCGGCGATCTCGTACGAGACGTCGTTGGCGTCCAATGCGACGACGCCCACGTTTCCGTAGGTGAAGGAGTAGACCCCCGGTGCGTGGCGCGCGTCGAAGCCGTTGTCCGGCAGGGTCCAGCGGGCGCGCTGGCCGCCGTAGCCGTTGGGGGAGTACCAGGCCTCCATGTCGTGGTTGCCGGTGGTCACCATCCATGGCACCCGTGCCGCCACCGACTCGGTCTGCGCGAGGAACTGGTCCCACACCCGCGCGTCGTAGACGTCCGTCGGCTTGCCCGCGCCGCTGTTGTCGGCGTAGCAGATGTCGCCCGCGTGGAGATGGAAGGCCGGGTCCTGGCCGAGGATCAGCTGGTCGTTGGCGAGCGCGTCGTAGCTGACACCCTGGTCGCCGAAGGCGGTGAAGACGAATTTCTCCGCGTGGTCCGGGGCGGTGCGGAAGGTGCCGACGGTCGCGAAGTGACGCGGGTCGGCGGGGTCGTGGCCGGTGTGGCCGACGCCGTAGTAGTAGGTCCTGCCCGGGAGGAGGCCGTCCAATGCGGCGTGCAGATAGACCTGGTCGACGGCCGGGAGCTTGTCGCTGAGCGCGGGCGTGTGCAGAGCGCGCACCTCCGCCTCGACGCGCAGGTCGAGGTCCCACGGTTCGAGGCCCACCCGGACGAACGGGCTCTTGACCGCGAACGGCACCTGCCAGGAGATCCGCATCTGCGTCTGCGGATCGGCGCCGAAGGCGAGATGGCGGCCGAAGGGCGCCACCAGCGAGCCGTCCACCCGGGCGGTCGCGGGCGCGTCGACCAGGGTGGGGCCGGTCACCGCGTACGCGCTCGCGCCGCCGAGGACGCCCATCCCGGCGACCGTCCCGGCCGCGGCGGCACCGGTGCGCAGCATCCCGCGCCGGGTGAGCTTCGTCCGCAGGTACTCGTGCTGCTCCGCCATCGTCATCCGGACGGCCAGGTGATCGGGAATGCCTACCCGTGGTGTCTCCATGCTCGAAAACGTCCCAGGAACGAGCGACACCGTCCCGTACTTGGGGTGAACGTGACCTGACCGGACTGCCATCTGTCCGTATCGTGGACGTTGCGTGTCAACCACCGGGACGGCGGAGTACGGTCCCGATATGTCTCGCACCATGCGCCTCGCAGTGATCCCCGGTGACGGTATCGGCCAGGAAGTCGTGGCCCAGGGCCTCAAGGTCCTCACGGCCGTCCTTCCCTCGGACGTGAAGCTGGAGACCCGGGAGTACGATCTCGGCGCCCGGCGCTGGCACGCGACGGGCGAGACCCTGACGGACGCCGAACTCGCCTCCCTCAAGGACCACGACGCGATCCTGCTCGGCGCGGTCGGCGACCCCTCCGTGCCGTCCGGCGTGCTCGAGCGCGGGCTGCTGCTCAAGCTGCGCTTCGCCTTCGACCACTACGTCAACCTGCGTCCCTCGAAGCTCTTCCCCAACACGGACACCCCGCTGGCCGGGCGCCCGGAGATCGACTTCGTCGTCGTCCGCGAGGGCACCGAGGGCCCCTACGTCGGCAACGGCGGCAGCCTGCGCACCGGCACCCCCGACGAGGTCGCCACCGAGGTCAGCCTCAACACGGCACTGGGCGTGGAGCGCGTGGTGCGTGACGCGTACGAGCGCGCGCAGGCCCGGCCGCGCAAGAAGCTGACCCTCGTCCACAAGAACAACGTCCTCGTCTACGCGGGCCACCTGTGGAAGAACGTCTTCGACCGGGTCGGCCTGGAGTACCCCGAGGTCACCACCGACTATCTGCACGTCGACGCCGCGACGATCTTCTTCGTCACCCAGCCCGAGCGCTTCGACGTCATCGTCACCGACAACCTCTTCGGTGACATCCTCACCGACCTCGCCGCCGCCGTCACCGGTGGCATCGGGCTGGCCGCCTCCGGGAACATCAACCCGACCGGCGCCTTCCCGTCGATGTTCGAGCCGGTCCACGGCTCCGCGCCCGACATCGCCGGCACCGGCAAGGCCGACCCCACGGCCGCCGTCCTCTCCGTCGCGCTCCTGCTGCGCCACCTCGGTCACGAGGCGGAGGCGGCCCGTGTCGAGGCGGCCGTCGCCGACGACCTCGCCGCTCGCGACGGTTCACCCCGGACGACGGACGAGATCGGCGACGCGCTCGCCGCACGAGTATCCGGCTGACCCGGCCGCCACGGCTCCGGCGCCATCCCTGACGGCAGTGCTGTAGATGTAGAGCACCGCTATATGAGATGGATCGCTGTGCTACCGCGCGGTTGGGTGCGACCATCCATCCAGGGCCGCGCACGGTTTTTTCGTCCACGGCCCCACGCGAGCGATAATCGAACGTGGGGCCGCGGTATGAGGGGAAGCTCGGACGTCCTCGAGTCGATCGGGACGGAATGAGCGCGGTCCGCCACACACCAAGGTGAAGGACACGCATTCATGACGACGCCCACGATCGAGCTCAAGCCCTCCTCGCACCCGCTGTCCGACGCGGAGCGCGAGAAGATCCTGGCCAGCCCCGGTTTCGGCCGGCACTTCACCGACCACATGGTCACCATCAAGTGGACCGAGGGCCGTGGCTGGCACGACGGACAGCTCGTGCCGTACGCGCCGCTGTCGATCGACCCGGCCAACATGACCCTGCACTACGCGCAGGAGATCTTCGAGGGCCTGAAGGCCTACCGCCGCCCCGACGGCTCGGTCGCCACCTTCCGGCCCGAGGCCAACGCCGAGCGCTTCCAGAAGTCCGCCCGCCGCCTGGCCATGCCGGAGCTGCCCGTCGAGACCTTCATCGAGGCCTGTGACGTGCTGGTCCAGCAGGACAAGAAGTGGGTGCCCGAGCACGGCGGCGAGGAGTCCCTCTACCTGCGCCCGTTCATGATCGCGACCGAGGTCGGCCTCGGTGTGCGGCCCGCCAACGAGTACCTCTTCATCGTCATCGCCTCGCCCGCGGGAGCGTACTTCCCCGGCGGCGTGAAGCCGGTCTCCGTCTGGCTCTCCGAGAACTACGTCCGCGCGGTGCCCGGCGGCATGGGCTTCGCCAAGACCGGCGGCAACTACGCGGCCTCCCTGCTCGCCCAGGCCGAGGCGGCGGAGAAGGGCTGCGACCAGGTGGTCTGGCTCGACGCCCTGGAGCACCGCTGGGTCGAGGAGATGGGCGGCATGAACCTGTACTTCGTGTACGGGGCCGAGGCCAATGAGCAGCCCAGGATCGTCACCCCCGAGCTCACCGGCTCGCTGCTCGCCGGCGTCACCCGTGACTCCCTGCTGAAGCTCGCCAAGGAGCTCGGTTACGAGTCCGAGGAAGGCCGCATCTCCACCGAGGACTGGAAGCGCGACACCGAGAACGGCACGCTCACCGAGGTGTTCGCCTGCGGCACGGCCGCGGTCATCACCCCGGTCGGCTCCGTGAAGTCCGCGGGCGCCGAGTGGACCCAGGCCGACGGGCAGCCGGGCGTGGTCACGATGAAGCTGCGCGAGGCGCTGCTCGACATCCAGACCGGCAAGGCCGAGGACACCCGCGGCTGGATGCACCCGCTGGGCTGAGCCCGCTGCCGCCACCGCCGAGGCCGCCCCGACGAACCGTCGGGGCGGCCTCGGCGGTTCGGGGCCCGGGCGGCCGCCGTGAACGCAACGCACGCAAGTTGGCATGATCGTTGCCGCCCGGCCCCTTGTCCGGCACGTGTCGTTCCGCCAACGTGATCGACCATGGGACGACAGCACTGGAAGAAGATCTGGGTCGGCTCGGCCGGCAACATGGTCGAATGGTTCGACTGGTTCGTGTACGCCAGCTTCGCCACCTACTTCGCGGGTGCCTTCTTCCCCTCGGGTGACGACACGGCGAAGCTCATGAACACCGCGGGCCTCTTCGCCGTCGGCTTCTTCATGCGTCCCCTCGGTGGCTGGCTGCTCGGCCGCGTCGGCGACCGGCGCGGCCGCAAGTCGGCGCTCACCTTGACCGTCACCTTGATGTCGGCCTCCGCCGTACTGATCGCCATCGCGCCGACCTACGCGGTCGCGGGCTACGGCGGCGCGGCCGTCCTGCTGGTCGCCCGACTGCTCCAGGGCCTCTCGGTCGGCGGCGAGTACGCGGCCAGTGCCACCTACCTCACCGAGGCGTCCGCGCCCGGCCGCCGCGGCTTCGCCTCCAGCTTCCAGTACGTGTCCATGACCGCGGGCCAGCTCGTCGGCCTCGGTCTGCAGATCCTCCTGCAACACACCCTGTCCGACAGCGCGCTGCACAGCTGGGGCTGGCGCATCCCCTTCGTCGTCGGCGCGCTCGGCGCGGCCGTCATCTTCTATCTGCGGCGCAACATGCTGGAGACGGAGGTGTACGAGGAGTCGGGCGAGACCTCGCACGAGGACCGCGGCACGATCAAGGCGCTGCTGCGGCACAAGCGCGAGGCGTTCCTCGTCGTCGCGCTGACCATGGGCGGCACGGTCGCGTACTACACGTACACGACGTACCTCACCAAGTACCTCTCCAACAGCGCGGGTCTGTCCAAGCAGACGGCGACCCTCGTCAGCTTCTGCGCCCTCTTCGTCTTCATGTGCCTGCAGCCCCTCGCGGGCGCCCTCTCGGACCGCATCGGCCGCCGCCCGCTGCTCGTCACCTTCGCCGTGGGCTCCACCTTCCTGACCGTGCCGATCATGACGCTGCTCGGGCACGCGGGTTCCTTCTGGCCGGCGTTGGGCCTGGCCCTGCTGGCGCTGATCGTCGTCACCGGTTACACGTCGATCAACGCGTGCGTGAAGGCGGAGCTGTTCCCCACCGGCGTACGGTCGCTGGGAGTCGCCCTGCCGTACGCCATCGCCAACGCGCTCTTCGGGGGGACGGCGGAATACGTGGCGCTGTGGTTCAAGAAGGGCGGCATCGAGTCCGGCTACTACTGGTACGTGGCGGGCTGCGCGGCCGTCTCCCTGATCGTCTACCTCACCATGCGCGAGACGCGGGACATCGACCTGAAGAACGTGGGCGGGGCGGCGACGGTGGTTCCGGCCCGCCCGGCGATCGAGGACACGACCGAGCCCGCGAAGTCGAGCCCGGCACAATCCAGCCCGCCCGGCGTTTGAGGGCGACACTGACCGCATCGTGAGATCCGACCGCGCCCCATCGGGGTTCCGTGCCAGGATGGCGCCATGCTCTCGTTCGCCATGATTATTGGCAGCAGGCGCGCCGGTCCGCAGTGACCGCCTCGTACCAACCCAGTACGACGCGGACACCGTCGTCCCAGACCCGCGCGCAGACCTCTCGCACCCGCGAGAGGTCTTTTCGTTTCCCGGCCCACCACGCCGGAGGCGTATCGCGCGGGATCATAGGGGGACGGTGGAACCGGTTATTCCGGTAGACCGAGATCTCGACAGGAGTCAGAGCAGCATGACGGACGCACCCGAGGACGGCTTCCCCGCCGAGGACAGCCTTCAGGTCGACGACGGCTTCCACGTCTTCGACACGACGCTGCGCGACGGCGCACAGCGCGAGGGCATCAGCCTCACCGTCGCGGACAAGCTGACCATCGCCCGGCACCTGGACGACTTCGGCGTCGGCTTCATCGAGGGCGGCTGGCCCGGCGCCAACCCCCGCGACACCGAGTTCTTCCAGCGGGCCGCCGCCGAGATCGACTTCCGGCACGCACAGCTCGTCGCTTTCGGTGCCACGCGCAAGGCGGGCGTACGGGCCGAGGACGACCCGCAGGTCGCCGCACTGGTCGACTCCGGCGCCCCGGTCGTCACCCTGGTGGCCAAGTCCCACGACCGGCACGTCGAACTCGCCCTGCGCACCACGCTGGACGAGAACCTGGCGATGGTGCGGGACACCGTCTCCTATCTGCGGGAGCGGGGCCGTCGCGTCTTCGTCGACTGCGAGCACTTCTTCGACGGCTACCACGCCAACCCCGGCTACGCGACGCAGGTCGTGCGCACCGCGCACGAGGCCGGTGCCGATGTGGTCGTGCTCTGCGACACCAACGGCGGCATGCTCCCCGCCCAGGTCCGGACGGTGGTGGAGGCCGTGCTGGCCGAGACCGGCGCCCGGCTCGGCATCCACGCCCAGGACGACACCGGCTGCGCGGTGGCCAATACGCTCGCCGCCGTGGACGCCGGCGCCACGCACGTGCAGTGCACCGCCAACGGCTACGGCGAGCGGGTCGGCAACTCCAACCTCTTCCCCGTGGTCGCGGCGTTGGAGATCAAGTACGACCGACGGGTGCTCCCGCCGGGAAAGCTGGCGGAGATGACGCGCATCTCGCACGCCATCGCCGAGGTCGTCAACCTCACGCCCTCCACCCACCAGCCCTATGTAGGGGTCTCCGCCTTCGCCCACAAGGCGGGGCTGCACGCATCGGCGATCAAGGTCGACCCCGATCTGTACCAGCACATCGACCCGGAGCGGGTCGGCAACACCATGCGGATGCTCGTCTCCGACATGGCCGGGCGGGCGTCCATCGAGCTCAAGGGCAAGGAGCTGGGCATCGACCTCGGCGACGACCGCGCCCTGGTCGCGCGGGTCGTCGAGCGCGTCAAGGAGCGTGAACTCGCCGGCTATACGTACGAGGCCGCCGACGCTTCCTTCGAGCTGCTGCTGCGCGCGGAGGTCGAAGGCCGATCCCGCCGCTACTACCGCGTGGAGTCCTGGCGCGCGATCGTCGAGGACCGGCCCGACGGCACGCACGCCAACGAGGCGACCGTGAAGCTGTGGGCCAAGGGCGAGCGCATCGTCGCCACCGCGGAGGGCAACGGCCCGGTCAACGCCCTCGACCGCGCGCTGCGCGTCGCGCTGGAGCGCATCTATCCGCAGCTGGCCGCGCTGAAGCTGACGGACTACAAGGTCCGCATCCTGGAAGGCAGCCTGGGCACGGGCTCGATCACCCGGGTCCTGGTCTCCACGAGCGACGAGCGCGGCGAGTGGTCCACCGTCGGTGTCGCGGAAAACGTCATCGCCGCGTCCTGGCAGGCACTCGACGACGCCTACGCCTACGGTCTGCGGCGAGCGGGGGTCGAGCCGCAGGAGTAGCGCCGGGGGCGCAGGGTGGTGCCGGGACGCAGGGGCGCCGCCGTGGGCGCGGCCGCCCGCCGCCCCGGCGCCGCCCGTCAGCCGTAGTGGGCCGCCAGCCCGCCGCCGAGCAGGTCGTAACCGAGCTCGGCGGCGGCGTGCGCTTCGGGCAGCGCCTGCTCGGCGGTGCGGCCGTCCGCGATCCTGCGCCAGTTCGCCTCGGCGAGGCGCCGGTGGAGGGTGATGATCTGCGCGGCCGCGAGCTCGGCCGCGAACCGAGCCGTCGCCGCGCCGTCGTCGGCGGTCTCGTGGAGCGCCTCGGTCAGCTCCTCCTCGTCCCGCCCGGTGTAGCGCACCAGCCGGGCCAGCAGGCTGGGCGTGGTGTAGAGCATGTCGTTGAACGCCCGGATCCGGGCGTCGTCGTTGAGGCCCGTGATCGGGTCGTGGGCATCGAGCCGCGCATGGAAGTGGGAGCGCAGGGCGGCCAGCGGCGACTGGCCCGCGGCCCGGTCGCGCACCACGCGGGCGGACTCGCCCTGATGGTCGGCGATCCGGTGCAGGGCCAGATCCTCCTTGGCCGGGAAATAGCGGAAGAGGGTCGGCTTGGACACCTCCACCGCGGCCGCCACGTCCGCGACCGACACCTGATCGAAGCCCCGCTCCAGGAAGAGCTCGATCGCCGTGCTGGACAGCGCCTCTCGCGTGCGCTGCTTCTTCCGTTCCCGCAGTCCGGTCGCCTCGTTCACACGACCACCCTACCAGATTCTCGTTACCAAGAAAGATTTGTTACCCGGTTGCATTTTCTGTTCCGGGGGCCTTTCATGGAGACACCGAACGACGGAGGGACACCGCATGACATCCACAGTGCTGATCGTGGGCGCCGGGCCGACCGGGCTGACTCTCGCGTGCACCATCGCCCGGGCCGGGGTGCCGGTCCGCATCATCGACAAGTCCCCCGCCTTCCACCGCACTTCGCGCGCCAAGGGTCCCAATCAGCGCAGCCGTGAGGTGTTCAAGGACCTCGGCGTGGCGGCGGAGTTCGACGCCGCGGGCATCGAGCGCACGGTGTTGCGCAAGTACCGGGGAGGCGTCCCGCTGGCCGACACCGAGATCTTCGCGGGAGCGGTCCCGACGCCCGGCGCACCGTACGGAAAGGGCCTGGGCATACCGCAGTGGCGCACCGAGGAGATCCTCCGCGCCAAGCTCGCCGAGTACGGGGCCGAGGTCGAACTCGGCTGTGAGATGGCCGGGTTGACGCAGGACGAGCAGGGGGTGACCGTCACGCTCGTGGACGGGCGGCGCATCGAGACGTCGTACGTCGTGGGGTGCGACGGCGGAAGGGGCATCATGCGCAAGGCGCTCGGCGTGTCCTTCGAGGGCGAGTCCGAGGACGAGGAATGCATGGTGATCGGGGACGTGGAGGCCGAGGGGCTGGACCGCGCCTACTGGCACCAGTGGTTCGACGAGGACGGCGCGATCATGCTCTGGCCCGTTCCGGGCACCGACTCCTGGCAGCTTCAGGGGACACCCGAGCGCGATGCCGAGGGCCGCCTGGTGGCGCCTTCGCTGGAGACCTTTCAGCGCCTCTTCGACCGGCACGCGCGGATGCCCGGGGTGCGGCTCACCAACCCCACATGGATCTCGACCTACCGCATCAACGTACGGATGGCCGAGCGCTTCAGGGTCGGTCGCGCCTTCCTCGCGGGCGACGCGGCACACGTGCAGCCGATAGCGGGCGGCCTCGGGATGAACACCGGCGTCCAGGACGCCTTCAACCTCGGCTGGAAGCTCGCGCTCGTCGCCAAGGGGCAGGCGGGAGAGGGGCTGTTGGACACATACGAGGAGGAGCGGCTCCCCGTCGCGGCCTGGACGCTCCGGACCACCGACGAGCGGATGCGGGCGGTGCGGGTGGCCGTCAGGGAAGCGGGCGTCGGCACGGAGGTGGTCATCGACGACGCCGTCACCACGCTGGGCGTGGGTTACCGCTGGAGTTCACTGGCGTGCGGTGGGGAGACGGCGGGCGACCGGGCACCGGACGCGCCCTGCGTGGACGCGGTCACCGGCCGGCCGGTGCGGCTCTTCGACGTCTTCGCCGGACCGCATTTCACGCTGCTGGGTTTCGGCGAGGACAGCGCGAAGGCGCTGGCGGAGGTGGCGGGGGAGTGCGGTGACTCCGTCCGCACCTGCCTTGTCGGTGCGGGGCCCGGGGAAGGGCTCGCGGATCCCGAGGGGCACGCCCGCGCGGCGTACGGGGTGGCGGAAGGCCGGGGGAGTCTCGTGCTCGTACGGCCCGACAACCACATAGCGCTGAGCGCGGCCGCGGACCGAGGCGCCGACGTCATCGACTGTCTGCGGCGCCTCGGTCGCTGATCCGCACGGGGTCAGGCCTGGGCGGCGGTCTTGACGGCGGAGATGTCGAAGGTCAGCTTCACCTTGTCGCTGACCATCACACCACCGGTCTCCAGGGCCGCGTTCCAGGTCAGACCCCAGTCGGAGCGCAGGATCTCGGCGCTGCCCTCGAAGCCGACGCGCTCGTTGCCGTAGACGTCGGTGGCCGAGCCGTTGAACTCCAGGTCGATGGCGAGGGGGCGGGTGACGTCCTTGATGGTGAGGTCGCCGGTGATCCGGTAGCGGTCGCCGCCGAGCTGCTCGGCGGTGGTGGAGCGGAAGGTCATCAGGGGGAACGCCGCGGCGTCGAAGAAGTCGTCGCCGCGCAGATGGGCGTCGCGGTCCTTGATGCCGGTGTCCACGCTCTCGATCTTGATGTCGATGCGTGCCGTGGAGCGGGACGGGTCGGTGCCGTCGAGGTGAAGGCTGCCCTCGTGCTCGGCGAAGGAGCCCTTCACGTTGGTCACCATGGCGTGGCGCACGGTGAAGCCGATGCTGCTGTGAGCCGGGTCGATGGCGTAGTCGCCGGTCAGGGCCGCCAGTGCGGGGTCCACGTCGAGGACGGCGGTGGTGGCGACTGCGGTGGCGGTGCTGCTCTTGCGGCTGAAGAGGCCCATGACGTTCTCCTGAGGGATCGAGATTGTTGAAGGTTCAACGAGAAATAAGGTAGCTCGATCTGGTTCAAGTTTCAACATCTATGTCCGGGGATTCTTCGCGAAGGTCTTCGGGGAGGGGATCCGGCTATGGCCGAGTCGGCGGTATTGCCGCACGTCCACGCGCCGTGCCACGGTGTGGCCCCGGTACCGCCCGCACCTCGTGCCCCGGGAGAATCCGCCGTGCCGTCTGCCCCGAGCTGGACCCGCCGCGGCTTCCTCGCCGCCTCCGCCGTGACCGCCCTCGGCCTCACCGCCACCGGGCCGATGGACGCGGCCGCCGCGGCCGGCGCGGGTGCGGCCCCGGCCGATGAGTTCCGGGTGCTGCGGGAGAGATGGCGCGAGCTCATGCTCGGCACCGGCTTCGATGCCTCGGCCGAGCCGTACGCCTCGGTCCTGCGCCGCACCGGCGACCTCGCCCGCGCCCACCGGGCGGGCATGCGGCCCGGCCCCGCCTCGCTCTGGCCCGACGCGCCCTTCGACCCGCCCGCCGGCATCACCCAGAGCTACGCGCGCCTGCACACCATGGCCCAGGCCTACGCCCAGCCCGGCACCGGCGGCACCGGTGACGCCGGGCTCGCCGCCGACGTGATCGCCGGACTCGATCACCTCCACGACCGGATCTACCACCCCGGAACCACCCGCTACGGCAATTGGTGGGAGTGGCAGATCGGCAGCCCCCAACTGCTCCTCGACACCCTCACCCTCCTCCACGACCACATCGACCCCACCCGGCGCGCGGGCCAACTCGCCGCCGTCGACCACTTCGTCCCCGACGCGTTGCTCGGCGCCTACACCGGCACCAGCACCGGCGCCAACCGCGTCGACCTGTGCCGCGTCGTGGCCGTGCGCGGCATCCTGGGCGCGGCCCCCGCCAAGGTCGCCCTCGCCCGCGACGCCCTCTCCCCGGTCTTCCCCTACGTCACCAAGGGCGACGGGCTCTACGCCGACGGCTCCTTCATCCAGCACACCTGGGTCGCCTACTCCGGCACCTACGGCTACGTGCTGCTCGACGGACTCGGGCGGCTCTTCTCCCTGCTGCGCGGGTCGAGTTGGGAGATCGCCGACCCCCGTCGGCAGATCATCCACGACAGCGTCGAGCGGGCCTACGCCCCCCTGCTGTACAACGGCCTGATGATGGACAGCGTCTCAGGGCGCGCCATCAGCAGGGGTGTGCAGACCGCCGACCCCCGGCGGCTGCCCCAGGGCGACCACCAGCGCGGCCACGCGCTCATCGCCGCCATCGCGCTGCTGTCCGACGGAGCGAGCACGACGGATCGGGACCGCTGGCACGCCCTGGTCAAGGGGTGGATCGCCCGCGACACCACCAGCCCCGTGCGTTCCGACCCCCAGTTCGGTGTCGCCGACCTGGCCCGGCTCGCCGCCGTCGACGACGGCCCGGCACCCGCCGCCCCCGAGCCCGTCGGACACCGGATCTTCGCCGCCATGGACCGGGCCGTCCACCGGCGCCCCGGCTGGGCCGCGAACATCGCCATGGCCTCCGACCGCGTCAGCCACTACGAGAACGGCAACGGCGAGAACCCGCGCGGCTGGCACACCGGAGCCGGAATGCTCTACTGGTGGGGCCGCGACCACGGCGGCGACCAGTACACGGACGGCTTCTGGCCCACCGTCGACCCGTACCGGCTGCCCGGCACCACCGTCTCCGCCAAGCCCCTCGCCGACAACGAGGGCGGCGGCTGGGGCGAACCCAAGCCCGCCACGCGCTGGGTGGGCGG
Source organism: Streptomyces netropsis (assembly GCF_014203545.1). GTDB lineage: Bacteria > Actinomycetota > Actinomycetes > Streptomycetales > Streptomycetaceae > Streptomyces > Streptomyces netropsis. The sequence goes on along the minus strand of NZ_JACHJG010000003.1, from coordinate 1,390 downwards.
CGTCACCGACGGCGAGTTCGCCGCCGTCGGCCAGCACCTCAAGGGGCTCGGCTCCACCCTGGACGCCAGGAAGTCCTGGTTCTGCGCCGCCGATTCCGTCGTCTGCCTCGGCGCCGGGATCACCGCGCACGACGGCGTCCCCGTCGAAACGGTCGTCGACAACCGCAACCTCGGCGCCGCCGGCACCCCGCGGCTCACCGTCGACGGCGCACCCCAGCCCCCCGGCGACGGTTGGTCGCAGGTCTACGAGCGCGCCCACTGGGCCCATATCGAAGGGCACGGCGGCTACCTCTTCCCCGGCGGAACCCCGCTCACCGCACTGCGCCGATCGCGCACCGGCTCCTGGCGGGACATCAACACCGGCGGCAGCCCCGACCGGATCACCCGCCGCTACCTCACCCTCCTGCGCCCCCACGGCACCGACCCCGCGGACTCCTCCTACGCCTACGTCCTCATGCCCGGAGTCACCCCCCGCGCCCTCGCCGCCCACGCCCGGGACGAGCACCGGCTCACGGTCCTCGCCAACTCCCGCGACTGCCAGGCCGTCGAACTGCCCTCGCAGGGGCTGACCGCGGCCAATTTCTGGTCCCCGGGCACGGCCGGTACGCTCTGCGTCACGGCCCCCGCAGCCGTGCTCGTCCGCCGGCGGGGCCGCACCGCAACCCTCCACCTCGCCGACCCGCTGCGCGCCGGCACCCCGATCGACCTCCTCTGGGCCCGGCCCGTGCGCCGGGTCACCGCGCACGACGCCTCGGTCCGCGTGCTCGCCACGGGAGCCGCGCTGCGACTGCGCGTCCAGCCGGGAACGGCGTGTGCGGCGCACGCCTGCGAGGTGGTCCTCGGATGAGCCGCCGCCGTCAAGACGCTCGCCCTACGGCTCGCGACCTGGAGATTTGTGGAATACCCACAGCCCTGTAAGCCCACTGTGGGTGTGGTGAAGTGATAAAGCCCGTGTGCGTTTCTGTGCTGCCTGCCCACGAAACAGCGCATGACGTTGTATGAAACCGACATGAGTTTCCGGCACCCCCGGCACGTACCGTCTATGCATGAGCAATCTCGAAGGTGCGCCCGTAGAGGCGAGTGACGTCCGTGGGCGCGTCGCCGAGCTGCACGCCATCCGCGAGCAGGTTCGGCGTGGCCCCAGTGACCGGGCGACCCAGGCCCAGAAGGCCAAGGGCAAGCTGACGGCTCGCGAGCGTATTGACCTCCTCCTCGACGAGGGCTCTTTTTCCGAGGTGGAGCCGCTGCGGCGGCACCGCGCGCAGGGCTTCGGCCTGGAAGCGAAGAAGCCTTACACCGATGGTGTGATCACCGGGTGGGGGACGGTGCACGGGCGTACGGTTTTTGTGTACGCGCATGATTTCCGGATCTTCGGTGGTGCGTTGGGTGA
>NZ_JACHJG010000002.1 GCF_014203545.1 Streptomyces netropsis | reverse complement strand
AGGGGGTTGAGGGCGTCGTAGAGAGCCTTGTCGAGCTCTGTCTGCTCTTCGGGAGTGATCTCAAATGAGGCCATGCGACAACTTTAGTTCACAACCGCCGAGTCGTAAACCTTGGTTGTCGGGCGTGATCGGCCGGTCCGCGCTTCCATGGTCTGGATAAGGACCTTGCGCCAGCCGCTTGATCACGACTCGATACACGGCCTAGCGATCGGCTGAGCGGCAGAGGGACCGGTCAAGGTTCGGTGAGATCAGTCAAGGTTCAGTGAGACGGGACATTACGGGTGCGATGGCTAAGAACGACTTCAACTGTCCCGTCTCTGTCGATCTGGTCCCTGTCTCAGGTGATCTGGTCTGGTTCGCTCGTCGTCTCAGGTGATCTGGCCCGTTGACGCTGCTCATGTCACGCGAGACCTCACGCCGCACGCCGTGGAAACCCGGGATTTCGGTGAACGGCAGGCGCCAATATGGTGTGCCGATGACGTCGATCAAGAAGTTCCAAGTCACCTTCGACTGCGCAGAACCCGAGCGCCTCGCTCGTTTCTGGTGCGAGGTGTTGGGGTACGTCGTACCGCCGCCGCCGGAGGGGTTTGCCACTTGGGATGACTTCAAGGTCTCGCAGCCACCTGAGCAGCGGGATTCTTGGTTCGCCTGCATTGATCCCTCAGGTGTGGGCCCGCGGCTGTACTTCCAGCGCGTCCCCGAGGGGAAGGCCGTTAAGAACCGGGTGCATCTTGATGTGCGGGTCGGCACCGGACTCGTGGGTGAAGAGCGCCTCGCCGCACTTGAGGCCGAATGCGCACGACTGGTCCCGCTCGGCGCGGTACACGTGCAAACGCTGTACGACGGCAACGATGCGTGCATCCCGATGCTGGACATTGAGGGCAACGAGTTCTGTATCGACTGAGGGCCGTGCACGTGTCCCCGTAGGAGAGGACCGGGTGGTCGCTCGATGGGGTGACGCCTTCTGTGTCCGGGCATGGCGTCACGCCGGGTGGCCGACGCTCACAGCGAGGGGCATGGGCGTCGGGGAGGTGGCCGTGAGCGAGCCTGCGGAGGCGGGATCCGGCTGGGAGTACGCGTCGGAGGTACAGGTGGGGTTCGTCGGTGTCGACGGGGTGGGGCAGCTTGGGTCGCTGGTCCGCTACTGGGACGAGCCTTTCGAGCGTGCCTCCCCGGCCCGGAAGTTCATCGCGTTCAAGGGGCAGAAGAACTTTACGGGTGACTACTGGGCGGCGACCTCGCGTGACCTGGTGGGTTACGAGTCGTGGGTGGAGCGGGATGCCGCGATGGCCCTGGACTTCGATCCTGCCGTCGTCGCTCTGGCGTCCCAGCCGTTCCGTGTGCTCTGGGTGGATGGCGACCGGGATCGTGAACACACCCCGGACTACTTCGCCAGGTTGTCCGACGGCACCGGGGTGGTGGTCGATGTCTGGCCCGCCAGCCTCGTCGATGAGGAGGCTGCCGAGGTCTTCGCGTTCACCGCGCGGGTCTGCGCGACGGTGGGGTGGCAGTTCCGGCTGGTCGGGGACTTGGATCAGCCGTTCCGGGCGAATTTGCGCTGGCTGGCGCGCTACCGCCATCCGCGCTGCCACCGGGCGTCGGTGGCGGAGGTGCTGAGGGAGGTGTTCGCCGAACCGCAGTTGCTGTTTGCAGGGGCCGATCGGGTCGGAGACCGGATGGGGGTGCTCCCGGTGCTCTATCACCTGCTCTGGCGGCACGAACTGACTGCGGACCTGGTCTCGAGGCCACTCGGTGGCGGGACGATCGTCGGTCTGGCGGCGAGGGGGCGGTTATGAGGTCGGCGCGTCCGGGACGGCTGCGGCTCGGTGACCGGGTGATGTTCGAGAAACGTACGTACACGGTCGTCGGGCTGACCGGGCTGCGGGTTCGCCTGGCCGATATCCACGGCGCGGGCATGCTCATCGATCAGGTCCATCTCCAGGCGGCCGAGGACTTCGCTGTCCTGGGCGCCGGCGAGCGGGCTGCTCTGGGCTCGGCCGCGTTGCTGGACCACCTGCCTGAGAAGGTCGCGGAGCGGGCGCTGTGGTGGCAGCACCACTTGATCGAGATCCTGACGGGTCTGCCGCCGGATGCTCCGGCGGGGGCGGGCCCCGGCCCGAATACGACCCGGCCTGCCGGTCGCTGGCTGAGCGCGAGCGGGCGAAGGCGGCGGAACTGGCCGCGCTGGGTGAGGAGATCAGCGCGCGGACGGTGAAGCGAAAGCGGCAGCGCTACGAGGCCAGCGGTGTCGCCGCGGTGGTGGACCACCGTCTTGCCCCGCACGCTTCGCTGCTGGGCCGGGCTGATCCTCGCGTGGCGGCGGCGATGCGTCAGGCCATCGCGGAGAGTGTTCCGGCGTCCACCCGCACGATCGAGTACGCACGCTGGCGGACCGGGCGGATCCTGGCCGCCGAGCACGGCGAGGGCCTGGTGGAGATGCCGTCTCGGGCCACGTTCTACCGGCTCTTCGGGAAGCTGTCCGGCGGTGTCCACGTGACCGGGTCGGCTCGCACCCGGCGGTCCCTGGCCGACCAGCCGGAGGGGCCGTTCCGTTATGAGCAGGTCGCGGCGCCGGGCGAGCTGATGCAGATCGACGAGGGGGTGCCCGGCAGGGTTGAGCTCTGCGGCCTGGTCGATGTCGCGACCCGCACCATCGTCGCGGCGGTCGTGCGGCCCACCACCAAGTCGGTGGACGCCTCGCTGCTGCTGGCCCGTGCTCTGACCCCGGAACCGGTGCGGCCTGGCTGGTCGGACGCACTGAAAATGTCCCGGTCGGTTCTGCCGCATCGCAGGCTGCTGTCGCTGGACGAGCGCCTGGAGCACGCAGCGGCCCGGCCGGTGATCATCCCCGAGACCATCGTCTGCGACCGGGGCAAGGCGTTCATCTCGGAGAACTTCCGCGCCGCCTGCCGAACTCTGGAGATCATCTTCCAGCCTTGCCACCCCCGGTCACCCGCGGAGAAGCCCCACATCGAGCGGACGGAGGTAGCGCTGCACCGTCTTGCGGGACACGCCCAGCCGCGCCGCGAGGGACTTGGTGGAGCCCTTCTCCCGCGTGCGAAGGAATTTCATCTGGGCTCGCGGCGATTTCGGCGCGGGCCGGGTGAACAGGGCCCGCTCCGCACGGGCGAAGCCCTCCATGATCTTGGCGCGCGTCCTGGCCGCCTTCTTGGCCTTCCCTTCCTCAGTCATACGAACACCCCATCGGACCGGGCCTGTGGACAGAGACCGACGACGGCGGGGCGCTCCCGGCCGGTCTCCACCCCTGCGGGTGACGCGCTCTGGTGGGCGCCGGTGCCGGGCCGCTACGTTCCCCTGGCCTTGATGATCGAGGGGGAGGGCCAAGGGATGAGCGAGCGCGGCGCGTTACGGGGTCTGCGGGTCTTGATGTGGGTGGTCATCGCGATCGAGGTGCCGGTGTACCTGGTCTGGCTGGTCCAGGTCGGCTACCTGACCGGGCAGGAGCTGTCCCGCGGCGACGTCGCGCGGTGGGCGCCGCCCGTGCTGCTGCCGCCGGCGGCCGTCCTGTTCTGCGTGATGACGGGCTGGACGTGGTGGCTGAGCGTGGTGGCCGGCACCCGGTCGTCGCTGCGGGAGCGGTGGATCGTCGCCTCGCTGGTGTTCGTCGCCGCCTTCTCGGTGTTCTGCGGGGTGGCCTCGGTCGACAACCCGTCGGTGTCGGTGGGCCTGCTGAGCGCCGCCGTGACCGGGCTCGGCATGATCGGGCTGTTCTTCATCCCGGCCGCCGCCTCCAGCCAGTTGCCCGACGTCATCCGCCGGCGCTCCCGCCGAACGGCGACCGCGCCCGGCGAGGCGAACCCGAACCCCCAGTAGCCCGGCCGCCCGATTGCCCGGGGCGCCGCGCGGCAGGCATGCTGCGCGTTCCGGAGGAGAAGGGGAGAGCGTGTCCGAACACGACGATGCGAGCGCGGCGAAAGCGGCGCTCAGGACGGCCGTGGAGCAGCTGAGCGGCGACGGGCCGCGACGGCAGCGAGGCCGCCCGGGAGGCCGTCCAGGCGCTTGCTGACGGCTCTGGGAAGGCATGGACGCCCGAGCAGGAGACGCAGATCAGGGCCATGGTGGAGCAGATCCGCAAGCTGCGGGATCTGAACCGGCGGCCGGGCGGGAGCTGGTGGCGTCGGCGCCGGGAGTGGAGGGCCCGGGAGCGGCTGGTCGACATGATGGAGGCCGGCGGTCCGGAGCTGCTGAACGAGGCGGAACTGCGCACCTGGAAGAGCCACGCGATGGTGGAGCTGTTCCTGAAGTTCATGGACACCGCGATGAAGCAGGACGACATGGGGGAGACCCTCGCCCGGATCGAGGCGCTGAACGCCGTGACGTACGAGGACTACCAGCAGGCCAAGAATGGCTGCGTAGGTCGTAACCAAGAAGGCCTGTTGGCGACTTCCGAGAGCGCTTGGTGATCACTGCGGCAGCAACACATGGGGTGGCGTGGAGGCCTCCGGCAGCACTGTGGGGGCATGTCGGAGCCAGTCGAGCCGGGTCAACGCGGCGGCGGAACGGCGGCGGGCGCGGGGTGCGTGGCCAGAGTGTCGTGACGGTCCCGCAGCGGCGTGTAGAGCTGGGCGCCAACCAAATGAATCAAGGCAGTCTGGAACATCAGTACGCAGACGAAGCCAGTGATGCCCACGACGAGGGCGCCGAGGAACCTGAGGTCCTCTCCGACACCCCCGAAGCCATCGTCGGCCGCACTGACCACCCAGTCGGCGGGCACGAGGAACCCCATCAACATGTCCGCGCCGAACCCGATCAGGGCCGCGAACGCCATGGCCACGAACACCTGCCACCACACCCCCTTGACCAGTTTCGACGCACGGCGCAGGGCCCGGAACATTCCGACCTCTTCGTGTGCCGTAACCGAGGGGGCAAGTGAGTACAGGACCCACGGCCAGGCCACCAGCGGGGCTAGGGGGCTTACCAGCAGGGGGAACAGGAACGCGGTCAGCAGGTACGCGCCGACCGTGCCGGGTATCCGGGGCAGGCTCGCCCTCAGGAGCCTCCGTACGGTAACCCGTGTTCCTCGCTCGTCCTGCTCGGCCAAGGTAGCTGCCAGGGAGCCCACCACGCCCTGGAGCAGGTAGAGGGACAGGAGGACGGGAATGCCCGCGCTAAGGAAGATGTCCCACGCCTCCAGAGTCTCACCCTCCTCCGAGGCAAACCCGCCCACGAGCGCGTAGATACACAACCCGGCGGCGATGGGCACCGTCAGCACCACCAGCTCCGCCAACAGCAGGGCCACCAGCAGGGGACGCCAGGTCCTGCCCAGGATTCCCAAGGCGCCACCCAGGAGGGCACCGGGATTGGGAAGTGGTGGCGGAACCGCCCCCGGGTGGTGCCACGATCCTGACATCGCCTACCCCCAAGCCTGCGCCGTGCAGACGATCGTAGGCACAGCGTGGTACGGAGGACAGCGCTCCGGCGGGGCCGACGGGAAGGAACCATTCGCACATCAGTCAGCAGGACGCAAACACCGACGCGCTTCCAGAACTCCACAACACGCTTTCTCCCGTCGCCGGACTGCTCTCTGCGCTGACCAACAAACGCTGTTTGCTCTCGGCGACAAAGCCACCAAGAAGGCGCTCGCCGAAGAGAAGGCCGCCGCCGGCTGACCCGGCGGCGACATATGGAAGGGGCCCCGAACCGCGCGCGGTTCGGGGCCCCTTGTCATGGGCGGGTGATCACAGCTCGATGTCGAGCCGCTCCACGTCGGTGAACTCCACGCCCAGGCCGTGCGCGCGGCTGTCGTTGGCGCGGAAGTACATCTTCGCGAGGCCGTCGGCGGCGATCTGCCGGAGCTGGTCCTCATTGGCGCCCTGTTCCCGCGCGGTGAACAGCTGGTCGGCAAAGGTGGGCGGCAGAGCCTGGGTGATGTCGCGGATCCGGGCATCGTCGGTCGTGCCCGAGGCCGCGGTGAACCCGAATCGGGCGCGGGTGGAGACGACGATGCCGCCAGTGGTCGCGGCCTTCTTCTTCGCCTTCGCCCTCACCTGGGGCTGCCACCTCTTCTTGACCTCGCGCTCCAGGCGGGCGCGCAGCTCCTGCCGGGGCCGCTTGAGCTTGCCCGTCATGTACCGCTCCACGGTGCGCTGGGAGATCCCGAGCGCCAGGGCGGCGGCCTTGGTGCCCTTGAGCTGCTTGACCAGGTACTTCATCTGCGCCTGAGCGGACTGCGGGATGCGGCGGGTGAACGCCCCCTCCAGCGCGCGGTCCAGGCTGTCCCCGAGCGAATCGACCATGACCTGCTACTCCCCTTCTCCGGCGCTCTGGTCGGTCTTGATGAGGTTGGAGATGTTGAAGACACCGCCGCGCTCCTCGAACTGCTGCTCCGCCCACAGGACGGTCTGGGTGCCCTGGTGCTTGACCATCCCGGGCGAGACCCCGAGCCGAAACGTGCCGGGCGCCGGCTTGCCCTCGGGCGTGTGCGGCAGGACGTCCAGCGGGGACGGGCCGGGCGAGGGGGAGACGATCGCGTCGGTGCCGATGGAGGTCGGGTACAGGTCGGCGGCGGCCGCCGTCTTCATCAGCTTGCGGTGCAGGCCTACGCGCTGGTTCGCCAGCACGGCGGCCCGGATGTCGGGGCGCCACGTCTCCCGGCTGAGCGCCGGGTACTCCTCGTAGTACGGCACCTGGCCCCGGCTGCGCTGGCGCAGCTTGCCGATGCCGCCCTTCGCCGTCGCCTTGATCGCGGTCTCCAGCAGCGCCATCGTCGGGTCGAGCTGCTTGCGCCGCGCCATCGCGGCGTTCAGCGGGTTCGGGAGGCTGTCAGGCCGGTAGGGCGCCGCCTTCCCGTCGAATACGTAGTCGCTGGAGATGTGCAGGAGCCGTGCCCCACACCGACTCGCGCCCTCCGCGATCAGCCGGGCCGCGTCGACGTTCCTGTCACGGGCCTGAGCCGGGGTACCCGCCCACACCTCGGGCCGGCGCTCGCCCACGCAGTTGACAACGGCATCCGGCCGGACCCGGCCAAGCAGGTCCTCGATGTCGTCGGCCGACGTGGCGTCGACCCTGACCAGCCCGCCGGCGGTCCGGCTGAAGCCGGTACCCGTCACGGTCATGTCGCCGAAGGCGCGCACCACGCTGCGGCCGAGCAGCCCGGAAGCGCCGAAGATCACCGCTTGCATCACTCACCTCCACGAAGCTCTGCGAGGTGAGACAGCCAACCGGAGGCGGATCCGTGATCGCGAGAGGCCTCCGCGGTGTACGAGGTGCACGCACCAACTCGGTTTATCTACACCCGGATTGACGCCGGTGTACGTACACCAAGCCCCTTTCGTCCCCTCTCCTGCCGGCACCCCGAGCGGTGGTACCTTCCGGCCAGGACCCCGCCGGACTTGGAGTGCCCATGGAGCCAGCCGCGCTCGACGCACCGCCGGCCACCGTGCTCGCCGCCCTCTTACAGCAACTGAGGATGCGGCCGGAGCAGCTCATCGCCCGCATCAACGAACGGCGGGCCCGCCGCGGCTGCTCTCCCCTCAACCTGAAGGCGGCCTACCCCTGGCTACGCGAGGCCCCCTCTCACCCGCAGCCTGACAACCAGGCAGACGCCCTGGCCGTGCTCACCGCCAGGGCCGGACGGTGCATCACCGCGTCCGACATCGGATGGGACCAACCTCGTCCCCGGACTCGTCACCGTCACCTTGACGCGCCCGGCGACGCACCCCTGGAGGCTCTGCTCCACGAGATCAGCCAAGGAGACATCATGGACCGCCGGAACCTCCTCATGCTCACCGGATCCGCGGCCACTGCGCCCGCCCTCGCACTGCTGCTCGGCCCCATCGCGGAGGCCACCGCCGCACCGTCCACCACGCGTCTGAACGAGCGACTGGTCAGCTCGATCGAGAACGCCGTTCGGGACCTCCGGGAGATGGACGACTCCACCGGGAGCGCCAGCGGCGACCTCACCTGGGGCCTCGGCATCTGGCAGAGCACGTCCCGGGTCGTGGCACAGGCCCGCAGCCACGGGTCTCTCGCCGACCGGCTCCATACCGCCTACATCGAGCTCAGCGAACAGGTCGGCTGGATGCTCTTCGACGCCCGCCGCCACCCTCAGGCCCAACGCGTCTACCACACGGGAATGCGACTGGCCCGCGAGGCCGGAACGTCGCTGACCAGCCGCCACGCAACCGCCAACCTTGTTGCCTCCGCCGCGTATCAGGCCGCATGGCTGGGCCACCACAACGACTCCGCAGCACTGCTCGACATCGCCGCGCGAACGCCAGAGCTCCCGTCCGCCGTGGCCGCAGTGATCGCCGACCGACGCGTCTACGCCGCAGGGCAGCGACACGACCCTGACGCGATCCTCCGCTCCCGCGACGAAGCACTGCTCCACCTCGGCTCTCCCGACCAGCGCACGCCATGGTGGGCGACCTGGCTCACGAAGGACTCCGTGGACGCCGCCACCGGCCGGGCCTGGCTCGCCTGCGACCAGCCATCACGCGCCGTGCCCTTCCTGCGCCGCCGCGTCGAGACAGCTGCGCCCGACTACCCGCGCGACCACCTCTACGCCGTGCTCGACCTGGCCGACACCCTCCACCAGTGCGGCGACGGCGACCAGGCACGGCAATTCCTCGACCAGGCCGAAGGGCTCATCGACACCGTCAGCTCTCAGCGCATGGTCTATCGGTTCGAAGCCCTGTCGTCGGCCGTCGCCAGCGTGTGACAGCCGGATTCGACACCGGCACCGCAGCACCCGGCACGCGCTCCGGGGGGCAGGTCAGACGCAACGCCCCGCCCCCCCCCACTCCGCGACGTCCACCAGCCTCCGGCGCCTCCCCGGACGCGGCCGCCAGGGCACCAAACCCAGCACCGGATGACCAAGATCGGCCTGGACGCCGAAGCTCACCTAGGACGCGGTCGGCCCCCGAGCCGGTCGGCCCCGCACACTCCGCACGCCACGGCCCCGGGCTGGCGCAACGCCTCGACGGCCTGCGCAGTGGTCAGCTCCGCCGGTCCCCGCGAGGCGGTGAAGCAGCTGCTGTGGTGGACGATGGTGCGCCGTGGGCCGGTCTGGGTGTAGGCGTAGCGCGGGTGGTCGATCTTCCAGCGGTCGGTGCCGTCCCCACGGACCTGCGGCCAGTCGGCGTCCCCGCTCTTGCCGGGCCCGGTCCCCGGCTCCGCCGGGGGCGGCGTGGTCGGCTTGCGTCCGCTCCGGGATCGGGCGATCGCCGCAGGATGGCGCCGGACCGGGACGCCCTCGTAGGAGGTGTCGGGGACGGGGGCGACGTGGGTGGCCGGTACGGAGAAGGTGATGTCGGCGGGCTCGGCGACGTCCTGGCCGTGGACGTTGGCGTGGGCCCACAGGGTGAGGGAGACCTCGTAGAACCACTGGCCGTCGGGTGCCTGCCACCTGCGCAGCAGGCGCCCGATGATCTCTTGGCCGTCGTAGGTGCGCACCCAGATCTGAGGTGTCGGAGTTCGCTCCGGTACCTGCCCGTCGCCCGCCCCGGCGCGCCCGTTCACCGTTGTCCCTGTTACGCGGCCGCCCGGTCGCCGGCGGCTTTCTCGTGGGCGTGCTTGAGCGCCATCCGCGCCTCGACGACCGATCCCTTCTCCACCGTCTCCCAGAAGGGGTCGGTGGAGATGAGGACGGACAGCTCCCGGGCGCGGCCGCGCAGTGTGTCGACTGTCTGCTGCTCTTCGTCGGTCCAGCCGGGGCTGTCGGGGCATTCGGTGCGGTACCAGCGGTGGGGCTCGTTCCAGCCCGGCAGCGGGACGACGGACCAGGGCAGCCGGTCGGTGAGCGCGGCGAGCTCTGCGGTCACCTGGTGGAGCTCGATCTGGGCCGCGCGCAGGGCGGGTGTCCTGTGACAACGCAGGTTGAGCAGTGCCATCGAAGTTTGAGTGGTTCAGGTCACTTCCCCTGGTGGCTTTATCCGCGAGTGAACTGGACCAGAGGCGGGTGCTCGGGCCGGTTGCGCGTGAGATGCCATTCACGGGAGTAGACCATGAGGGCATTGAGACGGAGAACGATGTCGTGTTCGTCGATCAGCCGCACCCAGATCTGCCTTGGTGTGAGCCCTTCCGTGAGCATGGGGTCGATGATCGGCTTGAGTGGTTTCAAGCGCAGGGGAACTTGGCGGACCAACCTGTCCGGAGGTGGGTCAGAGGCGTCAAGAGCTCTTCGGACGGTTCGCCGGGAGACTTGGTGTCGTTGTGCCAGGACTCGAACGGTCAGGCCGCGGCTGCCGGCGTCACGGCGGATCCGGAAGTACAAACGCTGCTGTGCGTGTTCCTCAACGCTTTGTCCCTCGACGGGTTTGATGTCCATGAACGGTGTACTGACCGGCAGCAAGGTCCGTTCAAGGACGTTTTCAGGGATGCCGGAGAAGAGGGCGAGCCTGTCGATCTTGGGGGCGCCGACCCAGAGAGGGGGGCCGTGGACCAGGTCGTGGAGGTAGCTCGGCTTGAGGTGGTTGGCCCGTGCCAGACGGCAGATGAAGTCGTCGGGCCGTTCCCCAGGACGGGGCCGGACCCGGATGGGGAGAGGGGTGATCCTTCGCTCGGAGAGTTGTTGGTTCACCGCGGCCTCGCAGTTGTCGTCGCGGTCGCCTGGCTTTCGGCGCTGTAGTCCAACGGGACGGCGCCGAGGCTCCGCTTTGTGATCTTCTCGGTGCCGCTCAGGATGGCGTCGATGGCTGCCCCGCGGATCTGGTGAGACAGCGTGCCGATCATGCCGCCGGTCCGGTCGTGGAGGTATCTGTCGAGGACGGCGAGTGTCCCGGGTTTGTGATCGTGCAGCAGGAGCGTCCGTTCCAGGGCTGCCACCAGCCCTTTCCACTCGGCTCCGTAGGGGAAGGGGTGAGTGGGAATGAGAGTGAACCGGCTGGCGATCTGAGCACCGCGTGTGCCGGTCAGCAGGTTGCTCCGTTCGATATCGATCCCGGCATAAACGAAAGTGGCGGGGATGCGCTCGGAGAAATACTTGAGGGTGTCGGCGACTTCGGCCCCGTGCCGGGTGGTCAAGGAGATGTTGTGGAGTTCGTCGACGATGACGAGACCTGTGCGGGCGTCGGTGCAGACCCCGACGACAGCCTCGATGATGTCGGTGATGTTGAGCCCTCTGCGGACGGGCAGACCGAGGAACCGGCCGAACTCCGCCGCGACCATGCGGGCGGTGGCTGCGGGTGGGACAGTGATGTAGACGACGGGGATGCGCTCGGCCCGGTGGGGGTGACGGGCCCGGTCCAGCAGCTCGTGGGAGCGTCCGAGCTGGGTGACGGCGATGGTCTTGCCCGTGCCGGCGGGACCGGAGACGATCAGCCCCCGGCGTGCGCTGACGGCATGGCGATTGAGTAGGACCAGGCGCCGGCCGCTGGTCACGGTGTGACGGACGGTGGACGTGGCGACGACCAGAAGCCGGGCATGGTGATCCAGACGTTCTTCGTCCGCAGCCTCCTGCTCGGCAGGGGATAGTTCGGCGTACTCATGCGCTGGCCGAAGTGTTGGAGTATCCGGTTCCGCTGTGACGAAGGCCCGCCAGCCTTCCAGCGTGGTCAAGTGCTGGCCTGCCTCTGCCTCGGCGTCTTCGAGGAAACTGCCGGGTATGGCAGCGGGATTGGTCACGTGCGTCTCCACGGATCTTCGAACGGGTCAAACAGACCCAGCGGGATCACCTCGGCCAGTGGCTCGGTGTCCTCGCCGGGCGCTTCCCTGCGGGCGGGCGTTGGTTTGGCCGCGGCGGCGGGGCTACCGGGGCCGGTGGCGCGGGTCCGGGCGGCGACCCGCTTGTCCCGGGTTGTTCGCTTCGGTTTCGCCAGCCGGTCGGGGCCCGCGTGGGCTTTGGCCAGAAGGGCGGCGGCCGCGTCGGCGATCTCCGCCTCGGTGGCCTCAGGCAGGCCCTGGGCTGCGTGGTCCCAGGCCAGTTCGCCGAAGGGGACGGGAACCCGGTGCGGGTGTTTCCAGGTGGCCTCGATCCAGCCGCTGCCCGCGTGATGATCACGGACCCAGATCCGGGAGACGTCGTAGGGATCGTGGTGGACCGCCCACAGCCCCTTCTTCTCCTTGACCCCGGAGGGCTGGCGCCGTAGCCCGGCCAGGTCCGGGCTGTCGTAGGTGCGGCGTTTGATCTTGATGCCGTAGTCATTGACCGCCCGCCAGAGTGAGGGCAACAGTTCGATGTAGTCGTCGCCGGTGAGCGCGACCGGGACGTATCCGCAGGCTTCGACGAGCGCGGCGTACTTCTCGGTCGGAGTGAACGACCTGCTGGGAGCGGCCGGGTCGCGCAGTCCGTCGTGCGGGCGGTTCTGCCACTTGGTGACGATCCACTCGTCCAGGAGTTCCTGCAGTTCCAGCAGGGACCACAGGGGCTGCTTGTCGAGATGCCTGCCGCGGTGATCAGTCGTGTTGCCAGTGAAGCCGGGCAGGAACTGGGTGAACAGAGTGCCCACGGAGGCGAGCGTCTTCTCGATCGTGCCCTTCTCGAAGGGCGAGCCCTTGTGCGCGGGCTGGAGATCGATCTGGAGGAAACGGCAGGACGCCACGAAGTTGCGGGACATGAACGCCTTGCCGTGGTCACAGACGATCATCTCGGGGACGATCACCGGCCGGGCGGCGGCATGTTCAAGGCGCTCGTCGAGGGGCAGCAGCCGCCGGTGCGGCAGCACCGAGCGGGACATCCGCAGGGCATCGACCCAGCCCGGCCGCATCAGTTCCGGGGTCACTGTGCGGGCCAGCAGCACGCTGGCGTCGACCGCTTTCGTCGTGGGCCGCAGCACCGCCGCGGTCACAGTCCTGGTCGCGACGTCAACCATGCCGGTCAGCTCAACGGTGCCGGCCACTCCGTCGTCCAGGCGGACCAGCACGTCCAGCGGGGTGGAGTCGATCTGCATCACCTCGCCCGGCGCGAACGCGGGCAGCTCACCGAACGGCACGGTCGCCCCATGCGCCCGTGACCTGCGGGTTTTTGCCGATCCGGTGGTGTGGGTGCCGGTGGTGAGCTTGCCCAGCAGCCGGTAGAGCGTGCGGCGTGAGGGCAGTTTCGCCTCTCGGCCGTCCTCGCTGGCCTTGAGGATCTGCTCGGTCCGCCAGAGCAGGAAGGTGCCAGTGCGGGTCGAGGCGTCGGTAGCCTCGCTGATCGCCTGGCGCATCGCGTCCACAACCGCGTCGTCCACCGTGCCGTACTTCGGTGTCTTGCGGACCGGCCGGTGATCGGCCAGCCCCATCACCCCGTTCTTCTCGTAACGGCGCCGGTAGTTCGCGACCGTGCCCGCGGTCACCTTGTGCCCCGCTGTGGTGAGCTCGACAGCCTTCGCACGTTCCCGCGCGGTCAGCGAGCGCGACGGGTCATACTGCGGCTTCGGCTCCGTGCCCGCATCCGCGTCCGGCGGCAGGCCGCCCAGGACCTCCAGGATGCGGCCCTCCCACCACAGGGCCTTCTCCAATGCGGCCTGTGGAAGAGTCTCCAGCAGGGACACCGGCGGCAGCGGCATCCGGCCCGAGCTGTCCACGACCTCGAAGTCGTCGTCGGCGAACAGGACAGCCGGAAGAACAGCCCGCGGTGTGCCGCCCATGTCCGACAGCGTGACCGACCGGCCCGAGACCGCCAGGACCAAGCGGACCTGCCCGGCGAACCGGACTCGTTCCCCGACAGCCAGGCCCTCCGGCCGCCCCAGCCGCCCCATCACCGCCCCCTTGCCGTGTGGACCATGGAGTCGGATCCCAGCAGCCGCGAGGCCACGTCCGTCACCAGGACGCCGGACCACAGCAGATGGAACAGCACCGGCAACACCATCAGCGGGTCCCCCGCCCCCGCGGCCCCAAGCCGCAACGGTCGCGGCTCGCTGAAGGCCTCCACCAGCCGATCGGCGACGTCCTGGCGCAGGCATCGCCGTCTGCGGTAGCGCGACAACCACCGCATGTTCGCCATCAGCACCGGATCCGGAACCCCGGCCCGGACGAACTCCCAGTCCACCGCCCGACAGGCCCGCTCCGTCGACGCGAACGCCTCCGCCGCCGCCTCATCGACACGATCAGCGGCCCGGACATCGACCACCCGCCCTCGCCCGTCCATAAGGCGCACGAAGTAGTCGGGGGCGTGCCGACGCCGGCGCTGGCCGTCATGCCAGTGCAGCCAGAACGGCTGCGACCCGACCCCCGTCACCTGCAGATCAGCGTCCAGGAGGATCAACCGGTCCCGCTCCAGCCACGATTCGTAGCCGATGTGCTCGCCCGTCGTCGCGCAGAAGTACCAGCCCGCGAAGCTCTTCCCTCCCTTGGGCCGGCGGAACGGACGCACAGGCGCAGCCCGCTCGAAACTGACATCCCAGCAGGCCGCAAGCGACCGCCGAACCTGTACGCCATCCTCGAAGAACCCCAGGTCAAAAGCCCCAAGATCCAGATCTGCATACGCATCCGCGAGCTGTCCCACCACCACCCCTCACCAGCACCCCGTACCGATCAAACATCGGTGGCACGAACTTACTGATGATCAGTCTTCGGTGGCAAAGGTCAAACTTCGATGGCACAGGACACCGGCGGCCTCGAACCCGTGCGTCCGCACGGGAAGCATTTCAATCGATCAAACGTTCCCTCCCCCGTGTCGGCCTTATTTGACATTCACATACTGAGGAGACGTGCATGGTCAGCATCAGCGCGGTAGTGGGCATCGCGGTCGTGGCGTTCGGGATGGTGATCACCCCCGGGCCCAACATGATCTATCTGGTGTCCCGTTCGGTGTCACAGGGATACCGGGCGGGGCTGATCTCCCTCGCCGGTGTCGGGGTGGGTTTCCTCATCTATCTGATGGCGGCGACCGCGGGCATCGCGGCGGTGTTCTCGCTCGTCCCGGAGATCTATCTGGCATTGAAACTGGCCGGTGCGGCGTATCTGCTCTGGCTTGCCTGGAAGGCCGTGCGGCCGGGCGGGTCGTCCGTCTTCTCGCCCCGGGAGCTGGAGGCCGACCGGCCCCGCAAGCTGTTCGGCATGGGGCTGCTGACCTGCCTGCTCAACCCGAAGATCGCCATCCTGTACGTCTCGCTGCTGCCGCAGTTCGTCGAGCCGGAGAAGGGTCATGTGGCGGCACAGAGCCTGGTGCTGGGCCTCACCCAGATCGTCGTGGGCGTCGTCATGAACGGTGTCTTCGTGGTGACCGCGGGTTCCGTCGCCTCGTTCTTCTCCGGGCGCCCGCTGTGGGCCAGGATCCACCGCTATGCGATGGGCACCGCGCTGGCCGCCTTCGCGGTGCGGATCGCCGCCGACCGCTCGCGCGCCGTGGTCGCCGCGCCCTGACGGTCGGTTCCGGGGGCGGGCGGCCACCCCGACGTGCTGTCAGTCGTCCTTCTCGATCAGCCGGATGGCCTTCAGTGCGGCAGACAGGGCGCGGCTGTCACCGTCCTCACTGGTGGCGGCCACGTCCAGGGCCGTGTCCACGAACTTGATCGCGTGCGCGTCGCCGCTCAGGGCGGCCTCCTCGAAGACCTCCTCGGGGGTCATCGAGGAGGCGTCGGGGGACGCCGGCTGCGGGGCGTCCGCGGCGTAGACGGCGGTGATGGCCGCGCTCGCCGCCCACGCCACGGCGAACGACCGGCCCCACAGCTCGTGCGGCAGCACGGGCAGGACGCGCAGTACCGCGCTCGGCGCCGTCGTGGCGTGGACCAGCATGACCGGGTCGCCGTGGCCGTACGCGCCGTAGTGGAGGGTGGTCGCCCGCACGAGCGCGGTGAGTTCGTCGCGAATGGCTTCCGGGGCCGTGGGGACGTGCAGCGATTCGGCGGTCCGCAGCCAGCCCGGGGTGCCGGGCAGCAGCTGGTACCGCTCCACCGGGGGCCCGCTCGGATCGGTGGCCCGGGGAAGGGCCGCGAGGGCCTCGGCCGGCGTGGCTCCGCCCGAGGGGCGTACGGACACCGGCAGGAGCGTGTGCCGGGCCGCCCAGTATCCGAGGGCGTGGGCCAGTTCCGCGACGCGCGGCGCGTCCTCGCCCTCCACCAGGAGGGTGCGCACGGCATGGCCCACTCGGATGACGGGGTGGGCCGCGGCACCGGCGATGCCGGGCAGCAGCCGCGGCCACCATTCGATCAGCACCTCCCGCCAGGGACGCACGGCCACCTGGCGGGAGAAGTACGCGATCCAGTCGGTGACCCGGCGCGGATCGCCCAGCGCCTCGTGCCATGTGCCGTCGGAGATACGGGCCCGCGGGCTCGGGACGTCCTCCAGCCTGGCCTCGTACGCGTCGAGCCAGCGGTGGACGGTGCCGGCCTGGCCCCGGCGGGCCAGGGCCTCCACAGCCATCGGCCCGTGGTTGCTCAGGTACCCCCGGTACTCCGGACCACGGGCGTGCAGTCGTTCCAAGGCTTCGTCGAGTGTCCCGTTCGCTGTGTCCATGGCCCGAGGCTAGATCGGCGGCCGTCCCGGCCGTAACGGGCTCGGGCCCTACACCGGTGGTCGTACGCCGCGATCGGGCGGCGGGCCCGGGTCAGTCCCGGGGCAGGAGCGGCCCCAGGGGGCCGAGGTCGATGTTCAGGTCCTCGGGCCGGAGCCCGAACCTCTCCCGCAGATCCGCCATCCGGTCCTCGAGGAGCATCAGCGTGATGCCGATGCGCTCCTCCTGGTCCGAGGCGAGGTCACCGGTCTCCACCCGGCGCAGCGCCTGACGTTCCATCAACTGACGGAGCAGTTCGAGGACGGTGAGGACCAACTGCGCCAGATCGCGCTCCACCGTGTCGGGTCCGAGTTCCACACGCCGGCTCATGCGCCCTCCTCATCGTCGTCGAACACCTCGAACGGCGAGGCGACTTCGGGCCCGATCGAGCTGATCAGCGCGTTCAGGTCGATGCGCACCAGGTCGACGTCCGCGATGCGCAGGGTCAGGTCCCCGGTGAGCACCACCCCGCCCGCCAGCAGCCGGTCGAGCAGATCCACGAGGCTCACCTCACGTTGACCGTGCGGGGCGAGGCTCATCGTCCCTCGCTCCCCTCGCGGGCCGGGTCGCTCACGTCGGCGAACGAATACGGGGCCCAGGGGCCCGTCAGCTCGACGCGGATTCCGGAGCTTCGCGCGCCGATCCGCCGGACCTCTTCGACGAACGCCTCGCTCTGCTCGCGCGGCAGGAGGTAGGCGGCGTTGAGGACGTTGCCGCGTGGCACACCGGGCAGCCGGGCGTCCTGGAGCCGGTGCACCCGGACGTCCTCCGCACACCGGGACAGCTCCTCGTGGAGCCGCCGGGACCCGGTGTCCGCCTCCGACAAGATGCTCGACCGGGCGTTGCGTTGCCGCAGCCGCTGCCGCAGATAGTCCCGGCCCGAGGCTGCCTCCTTCGGACCCGCCGACCCCGCCGACCCCACCGACCCGGTGTCGTCGCGCGGCGTTTCCGGCGCTTCTCGCGCGTAGACCTTGACGCCCCATTCGACGCGCCCGTCCAGGCGCTCCAGACAGCGTGTGAAACGCTCGCGCCCGGAGTCGAGCAGACGCCGCACTCCCCCGTCGTCGTGGCAGACCGTCGCGAGGCGGAGCGGCAGCGGGGAGGTGACCGCGGTGAGGGCTCCGATCACGGCTTCGTGGGCGCGGGCCGTCGAGGTGAGCCAGTCGAGGTCCTCCAGCCGGGCGCGGAGCGGTTCCTCGGAGAAGTCGTCGGCCGGTACGTCGCCGAGGACGGCGAGGAGCCCGTCGTGCGCCAACAGACGAGGGGGCGCCCCGGCGACCCCTGCCAGCCCCTCGGGCAGGGTGCCGTCGAACGGGCGGGTCACGGCGTAGACATAACGCAGCTCGGTCATCCGGATACCTCGCGTTCGGCCGGCCGGTCGGACGACCCCGCCTCCAGGGCCGCGATCCGCTGCTTCAACTGCTCGTTCTCCTCTGCGAGTTCACGCCGCCGGGCGCCGCTCGACAGGGCGGGGTCGGTCTCCCACCAGTCGATCCCCATTTCCTTGGCCTTGTCGACCGAGGCGACGACCAGACGGAGCTTGATGGTGAGCAGTTCGATGTCGAGGAGATTGATACGGATGTCCCCGGCGATGACGACGCCCTTGTCGAGGACGCGTTCGAGGATGTCGGCGAGGTTCGCACTCGCTCCGTCGGGGACGTAGGGATCGGGGAGTCGGCTCGGCATCGTCATCGACGGCTCTTCCGGTCGTGCCTGCCGCGGTCTTCCCCGTCGATGTCCTCCTCGACGTCCTCCTCGATGTCTTCTTCCTCGTCGCCCTGGTCGTCCTCGTACGCGTCGTCGTATTCCGCTTCCTCGACCTCGCCGACCTCGTCGTCACCCGCGTACGCCTCGTCGTCGTCCGCCGGTGTTCCGTCGTCCGCCCGGACGACCTCCCCGTCGCGGATCTCGTCGCGGCGGCCGTCCTCGGCCTCGCCGCGCAGTGCGATGTAGCGTGCGAAGTTCTTGAGGTCGAGCCGCGCACGGCGGCCCTGCGCGCGCCAGATGTTCCCGGTCCGCTCGAAGAGCCCCTTGGGGTGGTACTCGATGACCAGCAGAATCCTGGTGAGGCTTTCGGCGAGCGGATGGAAGGTGACGACGCCCTTGCCCGTGCCCTTCGCGCTGCCCGCCGTCCAGGCGATCCGCTCGTCGGGGATCTGCTCGGTGGTGTGTGCCGTCCAGTGCCGGCGGGACCAGAAGACCTTGAGGTCCCATTCCGAGCCGGTGTCGTCCACGGCCTCGGCGTCCTCGACGCCTTCGGCGAAGACCGGGAAGTCCTGGTACCGGGTCCACTGGTCGTAGGCCTCACGCACCGGCACGCCGACGTCGACGGACTCCATGACGACGGTGGGCTTCCGCCCCCGTGTGCCCTTCCGCCCGCGTGTGCCGGCCTTTCCGAGCCCCTTGGCCACGTCCTTCGCGCCGTCCTTCAGGCGCGCGGCCCCGATCTCCAGCCCGGCCCGCAGGGGACCCTTGCCCTCGGCGAGTTTGCGGCCGCCGTCGAGGGCCAGCCGGGCGAAGCCCGGGCTGCGGCCCTCCGCGATGTCGTTGAGCTTGACGGTGCTCTCGCCGAGCTTGCGGCCGAGGCCCGCCAGTACGCGTTCGGTCTGCGCGAGCGCGTAGTCGCGGAGTTCGGCGGTGAGACGGTCGGCCGTCTCCGCGTCGACGGTGCGCAGCACGCCCTTCCCGGCGCTCTTCGCGACGCTCTCGGTGTCAGTCACGGGACCGGCCTCCCCGCGACGGGGCCGTCCTTCGGGCCGCGGGTTTCTTCTTCGGACGCTGCGGAGCCTGCTTCTTCGCGGCCTGGCGGGCCGGCTTGCGTGCCCGCTGCTCCGCTTCGTCCTCCTCCACCGCGTCTTCCGGAGCGGTGTCCTCTGCCTCGTCCGCCGCCTCCTCGTCGTCGAGGGCCGGGGCGGCGCCGGACATCCGGTCCCGCACGTCGAGGGTGCGCTCGTGCAGCCGGTCCGCGATCGCGTCGATCCGGCGGTTGACGAGGGCCCCGGTGGCGGCCTTGCCCACTCCGCGCAGGTCCTCGCGCAACTGATCACCGAGCTCCTTGAACTGCGGGTTGTCCCGCAGCCGGTCGGTGACGAGCTCCGTCCACGCGCCCGGTCCAAGGTTCAGCCGTTTGCCCATCACCAAGGTTCCGGCGACGAAGGCGAGTTTCGCCTTCTTGGTACGTCCCAACAGATAGCCCGCTCCCACGGCGAGCCCCAGTGCCGTCCTGTTGTTCATGTCGACGGTGTGCCTTTCTCCAGTCTGTCGAGGAGCTCGTCCTCGCGGCGGTCGAACTCGGCCTCGTCGATCTCTCCCGCCTCCAGCCGCTCCTCGAGGAGGGCGAGCTCACGTGTCACGGCCGACGGGTCGTAGTACTGCCGCTCGGCCTCGGCGGCCACCCGCCCGAGCACCCAGAGGGTGCCGCGGACCGGTGCCGCCGGGAGCAGGAACAGTTCGCCCAGCAGGCCCATGGGAGGTCACTCCACGAAGCTGTAGGGCGGGAGCGGATCGCTGAGCCGCACCTCGAGCTGGGGGTTCTCCTTGGTCAGCCGGTCGACGGCGGCGAGGAACCGGGCCGTGTCGGCACGGGCGACCAGGCACGAGACGCTCACCAGCCAGCCGGTGGACGCGGGGCCGCGGCTGACGGCCGCGGCGATGCCCATGAGCGTGTCGTGGACCAGTTCGGCGTCGCGCGTCTCGCGCTGCTGGACGGCGGCCACGATGCGTTCGCCGAGCTGGATCTTCTGCTCGTAGGTGCCGCCTCCCGCGGCCCGGTTGGCCTCGGTCAGGGCCCGCAGCTCGGCGTTGTCGGCGAGCACCTGGTGCAGCACGACGTCTTCGTCGTGCGAGGCCTTCACGTTGTACTCGACCTTGTCGTGGAGGGCCGTGAGCCGCTCCTCGAAGTGCTCCGCGCGGTCGGCCAGCACCGACTTCACCGAGGCGTCGTCGGGCGAGACGCCGCCGAACCGCATCGGCAGTACCGGGCCCCCGGCGGCGGCGTGGGTGAGGACGCGCTGATGGGCCAGCAGGTCCCGGCGCTTGGGCCGGAGATCCTCGGGCGCGTCGCTGACCAGCGCGATGAGCTCCCCCTCGGCCAGGGTGCGGACCGGTCGCGGCGGGTCGCCGACACCGGCGAGCTCCGTGTCGGGGCGGGGGTGCGAGCGGTGGGCGATGCCGTAGACGTAGGTACTCACTCCTGCTCCTCCTTCCTGCGGTTCGAAGCGGTGCGCCGGGTGCGAGGTTTGGCTTCCGACCGGCTCCCGCCCTCGTCACGGGCCTGCTGGAAGGCGTCCGAGACGGTCTGGGCGGCGCCCGACAGCGCGCCCTTGGTCTTGCCGCGGGCCCCGGACTCGGTCATGTCGCCCACGATCTCCGGCAGCCCCGGGCTGCGGTTCGGGCCGGCTTCCAGGTCGAGTCGGTTGCACGCCTCGGCGAACCGCAGATAGGTGTCGACGCTCGCGACGACGACCCGTATGTCGATCTTCAGGATCTCGATGCCGACGAGCGAGACCCGCACGAAGGCGTCGATCACGAGACCTCGGTCGAGGACGAGTTCCAGGACGTCGTAGAGTCCACTGGTACCGCCGCCACCGCGGCCTTGCTGTGCCGGAACAACCGTCATGTCGTCCGGTCCTCCTTTGGCTGGTCGGTGTGCGCGGGACGGGCGTGACGTCCTGCGGCTGATGGGACCAAGCCGCTAGGAGGGGTCCGCTTTCCCGCGCTCGTAGCGCCGGACGCGCTGGTACGTGGTGAGCTCGCCGTCCGGCCCGAGCATGACTTCGTAGGTCGCGAGCAGGCTCATCGTGTCGGGGACCCGGGCGAGTTCGAGGACCTCGACCCGGACGACCCAGCCGTCCTCCACGCGTTCGAAGGAGGAGACCGACTCCGGCTGTGTGTCGGTGAGTTCGGCGAACTGTGCCCGGGCGAGCCGCAGGATTTCCACGGCGGACGGCGGGCGCCCCCGTTCCGGGCTCCGCTTCTTCCCCGCGCCGTTCCCCGAAGCGTCGGAGCCCTGCGCTGTGTTCGTCATATCGGCCTCGCCCACCGCGTTACCCGTCGGGGAGTGCCCAAACATGGCGTCGCGTGGTTCGGCGCCGGTGCGGGAGGAGACTTCACGTGGGTGTCCATACGCGCCGCGTACCCGCGCTCGTCGGCGGTACGCCGCTCCTCCCGGCCACCGGCGGGACCACGGCTACCGGGAAGCCCACGGGACCCAGGGGTACAACCAAGGGATTCCCCGGAAGAGCAGGAGCCCCGGCATCCGTAGTCTCGCTGGTGGCCGGTGCTCCCGGCCGCCGTGTCGCCGGGTGGCTTCGGCAGGCGCCCGGCCGTGTGTCCAGGGGGGTGATCGCTGTGGGCAGTCACGACGTGATCGCCGATGTGTCCGACATCCTGCTGAGGGTGCTGACCGAGGCCGTACGGGAGCCCGGCTCCGAGCCCACGGTGCGGTTGGTCGACCTCATCGGCAGACAGCCGGGCTCCCCTGGTGGGCTCGGATTGGAACTCTTCCTCTACGAGGTCGCCGAGGACCCCAGCGCGCGCAACCGCCCGGACCGGCACACGCTGGTGGAGGACCCGGTCACCGGCGCGGTCCGGCAGGAGCGCCGACGGGCCGCCATGGCCCTGCTGTTGCGCTATCTGCTCGTTCCGACCGGTGGCACCCCGGACGCGCAGCAACGGATGCTGGGCCGTGCCGTGCGGGCGCTCTACGACGACGCCGTTCTGCAGGGACCCTCGCTCGTCCCGGCCGCGGAGAGCAACAGCGTGGCCGCGGCCGGGGAGTCCCTGAAGCTCCGGCTGGCTCCGCTGTCGCTCGACGAGCGGGCGAAGGTGTGGTGGGCCATCGCCCAGCCGTACCGGCTCTCCCTCAACTACGAGGTCCGGGTGGTCAACCTCGACTCCCGGGACGTCTCCGACCGGTCCGCCGTCACCGAGGCGGAGGTCGGCGTCGGGCAGGGCCCGCCTCCGGTGGGGGGACGGCCGTGACGGGCGGCGGGGCGATCGACACCGTACGGGTCGTGCCGGGCCCGGTCTGCCTGGTGCCCGAGGACGCCTTCACCGGGCGTCCGCCCACCCTGCGGGTGGTGGCCGTGGTCGAACGGAGCCTCGGCGGCGGGCGGTGGGAGGCGGAGGAGGACGTACGGGTGGTGACGACGGCCACCGGTGCGATCGTGCTGCCGTCCCTGGCGGCGCCCCGCCGGACCGCGTCCGGCGGACCGCACGGCGTACGGAGGATGCGGATCCGGCTCCTGTCGCCGTATCTGCTGGACGCGGAGCACCCGGAAGGAGTGGAGTTCGACGCCCCGTCGACCACGGTGCCCCCGGTGACGCGTGTGCGGCTGTATCCGCTGCCGGCCTACCCGTTCCCGCCCGGCACCCGGCTGCTGCGCGGACGGGTACGGCGCACCTGGGGCACGGACGTGGCCGGGGCGGCGCTGACCGGCCGGGCCCGCACGGGGGACGGTTATCTGCCCCGGGTCCTGCCGCCGTGGTCGGAGTACGCGGCGACCGCGGCGGACGGCAGGTTCCGGCTGCCGCTGCGGCGCCCCGGCAGCAAGCCCCGGCCGGCCGGGCAGGCGGCGCCGGAGCCGGAGTGGTTCACCGTCACGGCGGCCGCGGAGCCCGCCCACGGTGGCGGCCCCGAGGCGACGGTCCACCTGACCGCGGCGGACATCAGCGGAACCGAGCACCTCGTCGAGATCCCGTAGTGGAGGAAGCCCGATGCCCGAATACCTCAGCCCAGGCGTCTACATCGAGGAGATCTCCACCGGCCCACGGCCCATCACCGGCGTGGCCACCAGCACCGCCGGCGTGGTCGGGGTGACGGCCCGGGGCCCGGAGACGGGCAAGCCCAAGCTGGTGACGAGCCTGCTGGACTTCCACCGGCTCTTCGGCGGCTTCCTCACCCCGCCCGCCCCCGGCACCGGCGACGGGAACGGCCTGCACTACTGGCTGCTGCCGCTGGCCGTGAAGGGGTTCTTCGACAACGGCGGGCAACGGCTGTACGTCAAGCGGGTCGTACCGGCCGGCGGCGCCAAGGCCGTCAAGGAGCTCGACGACGGAGCCACCCCGCCCGAGCCCGTCCTCAAGGCGGAAGCACGGCAGGCCGGGGAGGGCGGCAACAGTCTGCACGCCGTCCTGCGGGCCCCGCGGTCGGCTGCCTTCGCCGTGGTGGCACCGGCCACGGCCCCCACGGGCACGCCCCCGGCGACCGTGATCATCGGCGCCCCGGGCCGACTGGCCCAGGGGAACACCGTCGCCCTCCTGCCCGCCGACCCGGCCCACGAACCCAGCCTCCACACCGTCGTGTCGGTCGTCCGCGGCACCACCGAATCCACCGTCACGCTGGACCGTCCACCCGCTCACGCGGCCGTCAAGGGCGACGTCCTCGCCCTGCTCGCCGGCTTCCGGCTCGATGTCGTCGAGGCGGCGCCCGGCGCTCCCCCGTCGACCAGGACCGTGCCCCCCGCGACCGCCCCGCCCGCCGCGGGTCTCGCCGAGCTGGCGGCGGCCGTCGACGCGGACCCGGACGCGTTCGTCACGCTCACGGTCGGCGACGACCCGCTGCCGCAGACCCTGGCGAAACAGCTCTCCAGGACCGACCCCGACCGTCCGCTCGCCACCCTCCACCTCGTCGGCGGCACCAGCGCCGGCAGCGCCGGACTCACCGCCGCCGACTACATCGGCGTCGACGGGGGCAGCGGCAGCCGTACCGGCATCCAGGCGCTCGAGGACATCGACGAGGTGGCCGTCTGCGCGGTGCCCGGCGTCTCGAACCGTACGGTCCTCGACGCCCTCACCACGCACTGCGAGACCCTCGGTGACCGGTTCGCCGTCTTCGACGGGCCTCCCGACGCCACTCTGGAGGAGATCAGGGACTTCCGCGAACCCCTGTCCACCGACCGGGCCGCCCTGTACTACCCCTGGCTGCGGGTGCCGGATCCCACGGCGGCCGGCGCCACGGCCGCGCCCCCGTCGGGGCACCTGATGGGCGTCTACGCCCGGACGGACGTGGAACGGGGCGTGCACAAGGCGCCGGCCAACACGGTGGTGCGCGGCATCGTCCCCGTCGAGGGGCTGGCGGCGGACGTCACCCGGCGCGAGCAGGACACCCTCAACCCCGTCGGCATCAACGTCCTGCGGGCCTTCCCCAACCTGGGCCGACGGGTGTGGGGGGCGCGGACGCTGTCGTCCGACACCCGCTGGCGGTACGTCAACGTCCGCCGGCTGTTCCTCTTCATCGAGGAGTCGCTCGACGAGGGCCTGCAGTGGGTGGTCTTCGAGCCCAACGCCGAGCCGTTGTGGGACTCCGTACGACAGAGCGTCGGCAGCTTCCTCACCTCGGTCTGGAACACCGGCGCACTGGCCGGCACCACTCCGGAGGAGGCGTTCTACGTGATCTGCGACCGGACCACGATGACCGAGGACGACCTCGCCCAGGGCCGGCTGGTCTGCCAGGTCGGGATCGCGCCCGTCTTCCCCGCCGAGTTCGTGATCGTCCGGATCCAGCAGGCGACCCGCGAATCCATCATCACCGCCTGACCGCCGCCACCGGCGCCGGGCCCGCTCCACTCCCGTCAGCGACAGACAGGGGACGGCCATGCCACCCACCCAACGTGACGATCCGTACGGTGCCTACAACTTCCTCGTCCAGGTCGTCGGCGTCGCCCCCGAGGGCCAGGACGTCCAGGCGTCCTTCACCGAGGTCTCCGGGCTCACGGTCGACATCCAGCCGATCGACTACCGCAACGGCAGCGAGGACATCCGGGTGCGCAAGGTCCCGGGGCTGAAGAAGTTCTCCAACCTGACGCTGAAGCGGGGCATCACCGGCCACCCGGAGTTCTGGAACTGGATCAAGAAGTCGATGAACGGCCAGACGCTCCGGGCCCCGGGATCGATCCTGCTCCTGGACGAGAACCGCAAGCCGGTCATGCGCTGGAACTTCGACCGCGGCTGGCCGGTGAAGTACACCGGTCCCTCGCTCGGCGCGACCAAGAACGAGATCGCGATGGAAACCCTCGAAATCGTCGTCGAAGACCTCCAGATCGACGTCTGACCGGGAGCCGGCCATGCCCGTACCCGCCCTGGATCCGTCCCCGCCCGCCGACCCGCCGCTGCCCGGGCTCACCGCCACGGCCGCGGCGGCGGCCGAACCCGAACAGCCGCTCCGCACCGACGTGGCCGCCTTCGCGGGCCGCGCCCGGCGCGGGCCGGTCGGCGTCCCGGTCCGTGTGACGGACCCGGCCGCGTACGCCGCGGTCTTCGGCGGGCCGGTCACCGGACTCGACCTGCCGCACGGGGTGCGGGGGTTCTTCGCCAACGGCGGCACCGCCCTGTGGGTGATCCGTACGGAAGGGGCGGGCGCGCTCGCCGCGCGGTCCCCCTGGCCGGCCGGGGTGACCTCGCCGTTCGGTCCGGACGACTGCCGGATCGACGCGGCGTCCCCGGGCGGCTGGGCCGACGGCACCCGGGTGACGGTCCGGCACCGCCCGGCCCGCGCCGACCGGCGGCCGGAGGTCCTGGTACGCGTCGAGGCGCCCGAGGAGACGCCCGAGTCGTTCGGCTGGCTGCCGCTGTCGGCGCTGCCCGGTGCGGTCGGGGAGGGTTCCCGGCTGATCCGCCTGGTCCCCGTCCCACGGACCGGCCCGACCGGCCCGGACGGCCCGCCCCCGCGCTCGGGGACGCACCGGGTCACCCTGACCGGCGGCGCACCCGCCCCGGGCGGCCCGGTGGACGGCGACGCCCTCGCCGACGCCTACGCCACCGCGGTGCGGACCCTGGTGGACCTGCCCGAGCCGGCCCTGCTGGCCCTGCCCGATCTGGACCGGTCGGGCATCGCACCGGCACGTCGGGAGGCCCTGGTCGACCTACTGGTCGAGGGGTGCGCGGCGGAGCTGGACCGGCTGGCCCTGCTCGACCCGCCGCTGGGCGCCGCGGTGACCTCCGACCCCGCCACGGCGGTGGGGAGGGTCGCCGCGTGGATGGAGGCGCTGCGCCTGCGGCACGACGCGTCACGGCTCCAGGCCTGTGCCGTCCACTGGCCGCCGCTGCGGGTCCTCGACCCCTCGGCGGCGGGACGCCCGGGCCTGCGGACCGTGCCGGCCTCCGGCCACGTGGCGGGGAGCACGGCGCGGCTGGACCGTGAGCGCGGGGCGTTCGCGACACCGGCCAATGTCTCCTTGGAGGACGTGACCGATCTGGCGCTGGTGCTGCGACCCGATCTGGAAGCGGCCGTCTACGCCTCGGGGGCCAATCTGCTGCGCTGCCCGCCGGGCCGGGGACCGGTCGTCTGGGGTGGTCGTACGGCGGTGGAGCAGGCCCGGGCCGAGGGTGTGGGGCTCGGCTGGTTCATCGCCCACCGCAGGCTCGTGCACCAACTGGTGCGGGCCTTCCGGGAGGTGGCCGCGCCCCTGCTCTTCGAGCCCGACACCCCGGGTCTGCGGCTGCTGCTGGTCCAGGGGCTGACCGAGGTGCTGCTCGGGCTGTTCGAGGCGGGGGCGCTGGCCGGGGAGCGGGCGGCCGAGGCGTTCAGGGTCCGGTGCGACGACGGGCTCAACCCGCCCGCCTCCCGGGCGGCCGGAGTGGTGGTCTGTCAGGTGGAGGTGGCTCCGGCGGCCCCGATGGAGTTCATCGCGATCCGGCTGCTGCTGCGCGGGCGGGACCGGCTGGAGGTGGTGGAGGGGTGAGCGAGCCGACGCTGGAGTTCTTCACCGACCCGCTGCCGAAGTACCGCTTCCTGGTGGTGCTCGGCCCGGCCGCGGCGCATCTGCCACCCGAGCAGGCGGCGTTGCTGCCGCTGACCGCCCAGGGCGCGTTCCAGCAGGTCACCGGGTTGGGCGCGCAGCTGGAGGTGACGGCTTATCCGGAGGGCGGGGTCAACGACCGGGTCCGGCAGCTCCCGGTGCGCCACTCCTGGAACCGGCTGGTGCTGCACCGCGGGGTGGCCCGGGGGACGGCGCTGTGGTCCTGGTACCGGGCAGGGCTCGGCAATCCGCTGGGGGCGCGGCGCAGTGGTGCGGTGGTGCTCCTCGACGGGGCCGGGGTGCCCGGCGCGGTGTGGGCGTTCCGCGGGGGGCTGGCCTCCAAGTGGACGGGGCCGGATCTGCACGCGGAGCGCAGCGAGGTGGCGGTGGAGCAGTTGGAGATCGCGCACGAGGGGCTGCTGGCCGTGGACCAGGCGGTGCCGGGGCTGGGGTGAGGGGCCCGGGGGCGGGCGGCGGGGATCCAAAAAGACGTGGGATTTCGGGATCGGGTTCGGGAGCGAGCGATGTTGACCATCCATCACCTTTCCGTCGACTTCGAGGTCGGCGGCGACGACACGGCGGTCTTCGCCCGGCTCTTCGCGGAGCACATCCGGGAGTGGTCGCAGCGGCAGGAGGGCGTGCGGGCGCGCGGCCGGCTGCTGGCGCGTGAGGCGTCCCTGGTCGGCGAGGAGGCCGGACACGACCCCTCGGCCGGACACGCGCCGGCGCCCGGCTGCTGCGGGGGTGTGTGATGACCGTTCCTCCGGGGGCACCGGGCACCCTGCCCGGGCGGGACCGGGCGGCTCCGACGCTGGCGACGCTGACCGTGCGGCCGCCCGGCGCCGCGGCCGGGTCCGCGGCCCCGCTGTTGACGCTGCCGCTCAATCCGACGGAGTACGCGGTGTCCAAGGCGGTGACGTTCGCCGAGATCGGCATCCCGGGTCTGGACGCGCCGCCGTTGCAGTTCGTCCGTGGTGGTGCGCGGACGCTGAAGCTGGACGCGCTGGTCGACGCGGCGGAGGAGTCGGGCCCGGGGCGCCGCGATGTGCAGAAGCGGTGGCTGGACGACTTCCAGTCGCTGACGGTCCGGGGCGGCGCCACGCACGCGCCTCCGGTGGTGACGTTCGCGTGGGGTGCGAACCCCGCCTTCACCGGGGTGGTGGACAGTCTGTCGGTCACCTACGTGCTGTTCGACCTGGACGGCACCCCCACCCGGGCCAAGGTGTCGCTGTCGCTGAAGGAGTTCCGGACGGCGGCGGAGCAGCAGCTGACGACGGCGTTGACGTCGCCGACGGTGGAGAAGGTGTGGACGGTGCGGCGCGGTGACACGCTCTCCTCGATCGCGGCCGCGGTGTACCGGGACGCCACGCGCTGGCGGGAGCTGGCCGCGGCGAACGCCGTCACCGATCCACGGGCACTGGTTCCGGGGACGGCGCTGGTCGTGCCCGCACTGGACCGGGGGTGAGGGGCGATGGCGACCCCGTACGGCACGGTGGCGACGCCGCTGCCCGAGGACACGTACGCCCCCTGTTTCGAGGTCGCGATGGACGGGGCGGAGATCGCCCGGCAGATGCGGGAGTGCGTGCTGGACATCCAGGTGGTGCGGGAGCTGGACAAGACGGGGACGTTCTCGCTGACGCTGAGCAATTGGGACGAGGAGCACCACCGGCTGCGGTTCGACGACCCGGCGCACTTCGCCCCCGGCCAGCTGGTGGAGGTCCGGCTGGGGTACACCGCGGCGGGCCGGCCGCCGGTGGTGGCGAAGGGTCAGGTCAACACGGTTCAGCCGGATTTCCCTTCCTCCGGGCCGCCGACGCTGCAGATCGCCTGCCAGGACCGTACGACGCGGATGAAGGCCCGTAAGCCGCGGGCGGACGAGGACAAGCAGTTCGAGAACAAGGCCGACTGGCAGATCGCGGAGATCGTCGCCCAGCGGCACGACCTGCCCCTGGTGGCCGAGCGGGAGGGCGTGGTGCACCCGGTGGTGATGCAGAAGAACCAGGACGATGTGGCGTTCCTGCTGGAACGGGCGAAGGGCATCGACCGGGAGTGCTTCGTGGCACCGGACCCGGTGACCGGTCAGGAGAAGCTGTACTTCGTCTCCCCCGCCGACGGGCGGGCGGGCTCGACGGCCCGTACGACCCGTACCTTCGACCTGTGGTACGCGGTGCTGGCCCGGGGCGCCCGGTCGGGGCGGGCGGAGGTGGGCGAGGCCCCGCGGCACGCCCCCGCGCCCAATCTGATCTCGTTCCGGCCGACCCTCACCCTGTCGGGTCAGGTGGCCAAGGTGACGGTGCGCGGCTGGGACCCGCGGACGAAGAGGCCGATCGTGGGCCGGGCGACCCAGGCCGATCTGCAGGCGGAGCGGGACGCCGGGCGCAGCGGACCGGCGGCGGCCGCGGAGGAGATGGGGGACCGCGAGGAGGTCATCGTGGACCGGCCGGTGATCTCCGAGGAGGAGGCCCGGGCGCTGGCGGTGAGCGTGCTGCGCGGCAGGTCGTACGCCTTCGTCACCTGTGCCGGGCAGCTGGCCGGGGTGCCGGACCTGGTGCCGGGGGACACCCTGCGGATCGGCGGGGTCGGGTCCCGGTTCGGCGGCACCTACTACACGACCAAGGTGTCGCACTCCTTCAACTCCGCCGGCTTCCTCACCTCGTTCGAGGCGCGGCGCACGTCCGAGGGGCGGTGACACGGGATGACGACGGTGGGACCGGCGGTGGACAAGCGGTACTTCGGGGTGACCCCGGGTGTGGTGGAGAAGGTCGAGGGCGACCCGGAGAAGGAGTGCCGGGTACGGGTGAGCCTGCCCTGGTTCGACGACACGACGATCACCGACTGGGCTCCGGTGGCGCAGCCCTACGCGGGCGGCGGGTACGGCACGAGCTTCGTGCCGGAGGTGGGCGACGCGGTGCTGGTCGCCTTCTACCACGGGGACATGCGGTGCCCGGTGGTCCTCGGCAGCGTCTACAACGGCAAGGCCAAGCCGCCCACCTCCCGCGAGGCCGGACGGGACGAGAAGCTGCTGCGGACCCGGCACGGGCACCGATTGGTCCTCGACGACAGTCCGGGCAAGGAGTCGGTGCGGCTGACGTCGGCGGCGGGGCACCGCGTCGAGTTGGACGACACGGGCGGTTCGGTGGTGGTGCGTACCGCGTCCGGGGGCACGGTGAAGGTGACCGCGGACGGCGCGGTGGAGATCAGCGCGGGCCCCGGGCCGGTCACGGTCAAGGGCGGTTCGGTGACGCTGGACGCGCCGCAGGTGCGGCTGGGGACGGGGGCCGTGCAGCACGCGATCCCGTGGGAGACGTTCCTGCCCTGGTTCGTGGGGCACACCCACCCGGTCGCCACGCCGGGGGTGACCGGTCCGGCCGTTCCCGCGCCCGGCCCGCCGCCCATGTCGACGACGGTGCAGGTGGCGTTGTGAGCGGGGCGGAGGCGTTCCTCGGCCGGGGCTGGCGCTTCCCGTTGCTGCCGGACGCCTCGGGGCGGCTGCCGTACGCGGCCGGGGAGGAGAGCGTCCGGGACTGTCTGCTGGTGCTGGTGCGCACCGCGTTGGGCGAGCGGGTGATGAGGCCGTCGCTGGGCACCCGGGCGCCGGAGCTGGTGTTCGCGCCCGGCAGCGGCCGGACCCTGGGCGAGCTGGAGGACTCGGTGCGGGTGGCGATCCGCGACTTCGAGCCGCGGGCCGCCGTGGTGGAGGTGCGGGCCCGGCCGCGGCCGGGCGAGGAGTGGCGGGTGACGGTCACCGTCGACTACCGGGTCCGGGCGACGGGCCGGCACGAGAGTCTCGTCTTCCCCTACTACCTGGACGGCGGTGCGGGCCTGGTGGGCGGGACCGGCGGGGGTGAGCAGCCATGACCCTGGCGCCGCTGCGGCTGGACGACCTGACCTGGGCCGACCTGATGGACGCGGTCCGCTCGCGGATCGCCGCGGAGTCCGCGGGGCGGTGGACGCTGCACGCCCCCGTCGACCCGGGGATGACGCTGCTGGAGCTCCAGGCGTATCTGCTGGAGCAGCAGGTCTTCCGGCTCGACCGGGTGCCGGACGCGGTGACGCACGCGGTGCTGCGGCTGCTGGGCGTGCCGGGGCCCGCCCCGGCCACCGCCGCGGTGACGGTGCTTCAGGTGATCCCGGAGCGGCCGGGGGCGCGGTTGCGGGTGCGCGAGGGCGCGTCGTTCGGACGGGAGCCGGGTCGGGGTACCGATTTCTTCCTCGACGGGGACCTGGACGTCCTGCCGGTGCGGGTCACCGGGCTGTCCGTACGGGACGCGGACCGGACCGCGGACCTGGCGGCGGGCCGGCCCGTGCCGCTGGCCGGTCCCCACGGCGAACCGTCACGGGTGCGGCTGCGGCTGTCCGTGGACGGGGAGGGCTTCCCCGACGGGGGAACGCTGTCGTTGTTGCTGGTGCTCGAGCGGCCTGCCGGGCCCTGGGGCGGGGTCCCGGTGCCCGACGGGTGGGCCGCCGGAGCGAACCCGGACGTGCCGCCGCCGGCGCGGCTGGACTGGGCGTACGGGCCCGTCGGCCGGCCGCTGCGGCTGCCCGACCGGGCGGTGTCGGACGGTACCGGCGGGTTGCGCCGCTCCGGCCTGGTGCGGCTGCGGCTGCCGGGGACGGCAGCGGGCGACGAGCGGGAGCTGACGCTGTCCACGACCGCCGCCACCTTCGCCGCGCCACCCCGGCTGCTGCGGCTGGTCCCGCACTGTGTCCCCGCCCGGCACGCCGGGCGCGTGCGGCTGTCGGAGGGCGCGGGCGGGCCGGTGGTCCGTCAGCTCGCGGACACCCCGCCGCTGCCCGGCCCCGTGGTGCTGCTGCCGGGTGACGCCGCCGGGCGGCTGGTCGACGTGGAGCGGTTCACGCTGCGCGAGGCGGACGACGCCGGGACGGGGCGGCCGCGGGACTGGGCGGCGGTGCCGGACCTGGCGTTCAGCGGTCCGCTGGACCGGGTGTTCACCGTGGACCGGGCGGCCGGGGCGCTGCGCTTCGGCGACGGGCTCACCGGTCGCGTTCCCCGCCCCGACACCTCGGGAACGGGTGAGGTGCTGCGCGCGGTGTACCGGTTGGGAGGCGGGCCGCTCGGCAACGGCGGGGCGGACCCGGCCCCGGGGCCCGGCGCCCCGGCCGTCGCACCGGCGGCGCTGCTGGCCTTCCCCGCCCTGGCCGCGCTGACCCGGCCCGGGCCGCGGCGCACGGCGGGCGGGCCTGTACCGCCCGGGGACTGGGTGTTCACCGGCGACCCCTCGGACGTCGAACCCCCCGGCGCCCCGTGCACCGCGCGGGCGCTCGTGGCGGCCGAGGGCGGGGCCGAGCCCGAGAGCCCGGCGGCGGCGCGCCGCCGGGCGGCCGCCGCGCTCGCCGTCGTCACCCGGGCGGTGACCGCGGCCGACCACGAGGAACTCGCCCTGACCACGCCCGGGGTGGCCCTCGCCCGCGCCCACGCCCTGGTCGGCGCGGACCCGGCGCTGCCGGGGCGGACCGCGCCGGGAGCGGTGAGCGTCCTTGTCGTCCCCCGGGTGCCGCGCGCCCCGGCCGACGTCGACGCCCCCGACGCGGTGCCCCTGCCCGTCCCCGACCCGGGTGAACTGGCCGCGGTACGCGCCCGGTTGGCGGCGGCGCGGCTGCTGGGCGCCCGGGTGTACGCCGTCCCGCCGCGCTACCGGGCGGTCCGGGTGCGCGTGACGGTTCCGGCGGACCCGGTGCCGCTCGTACCCGGCGTCCCCGGGCGGGACGCGGCCCGGCGGCGGCTCGTGGGCGCCGCGCTGCGCCGGTATCTGGATCCGCTCGTCGGGGGCGACGAGGGCACCGGCTGGCCGTTCGGCAAGGCCCTGCGCCCCTCGACGCTGCTGCGCGCGGCGGAGCGGGCGCTGTCGGCGGCGGGCGACCGGACCCCGGTGCGGGGCGTCGCCGTGGCACTGGACGACGGCCCGTACGAAACCTGCGGCGATCTGCCGCTGCGCCCGGGTGAACTGCCCGGCCCGGTCGCCGTCCTCGTGTGCGCCGCGCCGGGCACCGGATCCGCTCCCCGGGAGGTGACCTCGTGAACACACCGGCCTCGTCTCGTGGCACTCCCCCGCCCGCCGGTCCGGCCGGCCGGGTCGCCCCCGGCGTGGACGAGCCGTGGTGGACGCTCTCCGCCGGTGCCGCCCGCGCCGCGCTGCTCGACGCGGACGGCCGGCCCGTCCTGCTCGGCGCGGACCGGGCCGCGCTGCTCGCCGCCCTCCGTGCCCGGGTCGCCGGGTTCACCCCGGAGTGGACGGGCACCGGTGCCGACGACGCCGGGGACGCCCTGCAACGGCTGTTCGCGCTGATGGCCGAGGCGGTGGCGGTGCGCGTCGACCGCCTTCCGGCCAAGCTCCTCGTCGAGCATCTGCGGATCGCCGGACTCTCGCCGCTGCCGGCCTCCCCCGCCCGGGTCCTGCTGCGGCTGACCGCGACGGCGGCCGCCGGGCCCGGTGTCCAGGTGCCCGCGGGTTTCCAGGCGGGCGCGCCCGGCCCCGAGGGTTCGGAGGTGGTCCTGGAGACCACCGACGACATGTGGGTCTCGCCCGCGGAGCTCGCCACCGTGGCCGTCGGCAGGCCCGCGACCGGCCTCCTGCCCGGCCCGGTGGACGAGGTGACACCGGGTGAGGGGGTCCACGCGGCGGGCTTCGCGCCGTTCGGCTCCCCCACCGCGCCCGGGTCCGCGCTGTGGCTGGGGTTCACCTCTCCCCAGGCTCCGGCGGGCGGGCTGTCCCTCGCCTTCGTGGCGGCCCCGCGCCCGGGCGGCCCCGCCTCCGCGGTGCGGGGGGCCGTGGCACCGTCCGAGCCGGACCCGCCGCACCTGCGGTGGTCCGTCCTGGACGGCACCTCCTTCGCGGCCGCCGACGTGCTGGTGGACGACACCGGCGGCCTCACCACCACCGGGACCGTGCATCTGCGGCTGCCGGACGGCTGGCGGCCGGGCCGCCCGCCCGGCGGCGCCCATCTGCCCGAGGCCCACTGGCTGCGGGCCCGCCTCACCGGCGGTGCGTACGCCGAGCCTCCGCGGCTCGTCGGCGTCCTGCCGCACACGGTGCTCGCGACCGCCGTGCGCACGGTGCGCGACGAGGTGCTGAGCCCCGCGCCGTCCGGTGCCCCGGGTGAGGACGAGGACGCGGGCGTGCGGCTGCGGGTGGCGGCCACGCCCGTCGTGCCGGGTTCGCTCACCGTCACGGTCGCGGACGACGCCGCGGCGCCGCTCTTCCCGCTGCCCGGCCCGGCGGTGCCGGGCGCCACGAGTCCGCTGCCCGTGTGGCGGGAGGTGCCGGACCTCCAGCGCGCCGGGCCCGCCGACCGGGTCTTCGCCCTGGACGCGGAGACCGGTGTGCTGACCTTCGGCGACGGCGTCCACGGCGTCGCGCTGCCGCCCGGCGTGGGCAACGTCCGGGCCGTCGCCTACCGCACGGGGGGCGGCCGGCAGGGTGCCGTGGCCGCCGGGGCCGCCACCGTGCTGCGCACCGCCGTGCCCGGTGTCGCGTCGGTGACCAACCCGCTGCCGGGGACGGGTGGCACGGACGGTGAGCCCTTCGCGGCGGCCGTGCGCCGGGGCACCGCCGAGATCCGCACCGCGGGGCGCGCGGTGACCCCCGCCGACCACGCCCTGCTGGCGCTGCGCGCCCCGGGGGCGCGGATCGCCCGCGCCCACGCCGTACCCGGGCACCACCCGGACCTGCCCGGTGCGCGGCTCCCCGGCGTGGTCGGCGTCTACGTGGTGCCGCCGGACGAGGACCCGGCCACCCCGGGTGCGCCCGTCCCCGCCCCGGGTGATCTGGCGGCCGTGGCGGAGCACCTCACGCGCCGGCTCGCCCCCACGGGCATCACCGTCGTCGCCGCCGCGCCCCGTTATGTGCGCGTCGACGCCCGGATCGTGCTGGAGCCCGCCACCGGTGCCGACCGGGTCGGTGCGGTCCGCCGCGCCGAGGACGGGCTGCGCCGGTTCCTGCATCCGCTGACGGGGGGCGCCGGCGACGGCTGGCCGTTCGGCGGGACGCTCGTCCACACCGACCTGGTGCGCCGCCTCCTCGCGGACGACGCGGTGGCGGCCGTGCCGCTGCTGGCGCTGACGGTGGACGGGCTGCCGGCGCCGCCCTGTACCGATACACCGCTTCCGGCGCAGGCGCTCGTCCGCGTGGGACGGGTGACGGCCTCCGTCGTCGCCGGGAACACCACGGACACAGCCACCGGAAAGGGGAGGTGACCCGTGGACACCCGCGCCGACGCACCCTCACATCTGTTGCTGGACGTGGCATCGGGCTGGCGCCCGGCACCCGGGCCCCACGGCCCGCTCCCCCCACCCGTCGTGGCCGGCGACGCGCTGGCCCTCGGCCCCGGCGTGCGGGAGGCCGCGCTCGTCACCGCCCCGCTCGACAGCGGGATCTCCCGGTGCCGCTGGCACCGGGTCCGTATCGACGCCGACGTGCCCTCGGGCAGTGCCCTGGTGACGCAGTTGGCGGTCGTCGGCGACACCCTCGATCACCCCGCGCCCGACGACTGGCAGACGGTGGCCGCCCCGGCCCGTGACGTGCTGGTGGACCAGCCCCCGGGCCGGTACCTCGTCGTGCGGCTGCTGCTCGGCCGTGAGGACGCCGCGGCGCCCGGTCCCGCCGTGCGGCAGGTCCGCCTGGACCTGCCCCGCGCCACCTCGGCGGACCTCCTTCCGGCCGTCTACCGCGAGGACCCCACCGCGGACGACTTCACCGAACGGTTCCTCGCCCTGTCCGACGCGGTGGTGGAGACCTTGGACCGGGCGACCGGGCGGGCCCCCGCCCTGCTCGACGCGGCCGGGGTGCCGGACGGCGTCCTGCCCTGGCTCGCCGGGCTGCTCGGACTCGACCTGGGACCCGACCCGGATCCCGCACCCGGTGCGAGCTTCGGTGGCGGCCCGGGCGGCCCGGAGCCGGGCGCCCCGGACCCGGGGACCGCGCGGATGTCACCGGGCGTCCTGCGGCGCCTCATCGCCGCCGCGCCCGAGCTGCGCCGCCGGCGCGGCACGCCGTGCGGGCTGGCCCTGGCGCTGGAGATCGTGCTGGGTGTGCGCCCGGCGGTCCTGGAAGGAACCGGCCCGCCGTGGGGCGCGGTCGGCCGGGACACCCGCCTGGGCGAGGTACGGCTCTTCGGCAGGGCGGCGACGCGGGTACGGCTCGGCGGCCCGGCCGTGCGCGGCTCGCTCCTGGCGGGCCCGGGCAGCGGGGGCGGGGCCGCCTTGCGTTCCCTGGGCGACCCGGACGACGACCCGCTGACGACCACGGCGTTCCGGTTCCGGGTGCTCGTCCCACCGGGGCCGGCACCGCGCACCGGACGGCCGGGCGGCGACACCGCCAGGACCGCCGTCGACCTGGTCGAGAAGCTCTCCCCCGCGCACACCGCGGCCTCGGTCTCCTTCGGCGGGCTCGGCTTCACCGTCGGCACGCACAGCGCGGTGGGCGTCGACACCCTCCTCGTCGCCCCCGCGCCCTCCCCGGCCGGCGCGGCCGTGCTCGGGACCGACACCGTGCTCGGGCCGGACCGCGTGCGGCGGCACGGCATCCGGCTGGACGGCACGTCAGGAGCGGGCGTCCGCACGGTGGCCGTCCTGGCCCCCGCGGCCGCCCCGGCGAGAAGAAAGGCAGGACCCCATGACGGCTCCCCCGACCGGGCGTGAGAACGCCCCGCGGACCGGCCGGCGGCGGCTGACGTACTTCCACGGCCAGCTGCTGTCCGCGCAGGACCTCCGCCAGGAGCAGGCGCAGTTCCTCGCCCGGCTGCGCCTGCACAATCTCGCCCTGCACGGGTACGGCGTGGCGTACGGGCTGTGGACGCAGCCGGTACGCCCGCCGGCCGGTGAGTGCCCCGACCCCGAACGCGCGGCCCCCTGGTTCGAGGTGACCGACGGTGTCGCCGTCGACCGCGACGGCGACGAGGTGATCGTGGCGTGCGGCGCACCGCCGCGGCACGACCTGTGGAAGCTCCTCGGCGAGGACTGCCGAGCGCGCGCCCTGGAGGAGATCCACGCCGGCCGGAACGGCGTCACCGTCTATCTGACGATCCATCACTGCGAGGAACCGGTCGACCGGATCCGCGCCGTGTACACCGAGGCGTGCGACGGGCTGCCGCGGACCGCCTACGCCCGCGTCCGGGAAGGGTTCGCGCTGCGGGCGACGACCCGCCCGCCCGCCCCGGACCCCTGCGACACCCCGACCCCCTGCGAGCCCTGCGACGACGAAGGGCCGGACGGGTGCGGGGACGGCAGGATCCTCGGCCCCGGGCTCCTGCTCGCCCGGGTGGAGCGCGTACGACCGGATCGCGCGCTCACCGCCGGGCAGATCCACCCCGAGGTGCGCCGGCCGCTCTCCCGCCGGCCGCCCACCGTCGTCACCGGCGTCTCCTGGCCGCACGGCGGACGGCTGACGACCCGGCAGGCACGCCGGCTGCTGGGCGGGCGCGGCCTGCGGATCCGCTTCTCCCGGCCGGTGCGCACCGGCACGCTCACGGACGGCGTCGCGGACC
Organism: Streptomyces netropsis; assembly: GCF_014203545.1. Taxonomy (GTDB): domain Bacteria; phylum Actinomycetota; class Actinomycetes; order Streptomycetales; family Streptomycetaceae; genus Streptomyces; species Streptomyces netropsis. The sequence continues at coordinate 770,206 of NZ_JACHJG010000002.1, read as the reverse complement.
TGTTCCAGATCACCGGCGGGCGCGGGGTGCACGGCACGGTCATGCGCCTGGAGACCCGGCTGGAGGCGGAGTGCCCGCGCGAGGGAGCAGCGGAGTGGATCAGCATCCGGCAGACGGACTGCGAATACCTCAACAGCGGCGACCGGATCCATCTGGTGCTGCGCACCCCGTTCGTCCTCGACACGTGCGGCGACCCGGTGGACGGCACCCACGGCGGCGGGCTCGTGCCCCGGCCGGGCGGCCTCGTCGCACACCGGCCGGGGCTGCCGCCGCCCGACGGCACGGGAGCCCGTACCTCGGGGACGGTCCCGGGCGGCGCCGGGGTCTTCGAGAGCTGGATCTTCATCGACAACCACCGGCCCGACACGGACGACGACACCGACGCACCCGCCGGCCCGGCCGCCTCCCCCGACGACGACGCGGGTTCGGCGCGCGGAGACGCGGCGGACGGCGGCACGGACGACAGCGAGCTCAGGGAGAGGCGGCCATGACCACCTCGAAGACACCCACCACCCCCGGGGCGGCCCGGCAGCCGGGCCACGACTGCGGTTGCGGCTGTGGCGGCGCGGGCGGCCCCGCCCCCCACGACCACGCCGGCGGATTCCGCGCGGGCGGCCCCGTCCGCCCGGTCTTCTTCGCCGGTCAGCTCCTCACCGAGGACGATCTCGGGCAGCTCACCACCTGGATCACCGGCCGCGTCCGTACCCACAACCGGCTGCGCCACGTCTCGCCCGATGGCCTCGGAGCCGTCGTCTGCGGGCTGGCCGTCGGCTGTGACTCCTGCGCGCGCGGCGAGGTGCGCGTCGGGGAGGGCCACGCGGTGGACGGCTCGGGCAACGACATCCCGGTGGTCTGCGCCGAGGACGTCGACGTCGTGAAGCTCGTACGGGAGTTCCGCGCCGCGGGCGGCGGCTGCCCCGAACCCTGCCCGCCGCCGGGGCCCGAACGCACCTATGCCCTCTTCCTGCGCTACGACGAGGAGTTCGCCGAGCCCGTCGCCCCCTACGACCCGGGCGACGGCTGCACACCGGCCGGCTGCGTCCCCACCCGGATCCGGGAGGGGCACCGTTTCGTCGTCGGCTGTGTGCCCGACCCGCCCTCCGACCACCTCTGCGCGACCCTGCGCCGCCGGTTCGACGACGACCGGGCGTTCCTGGAGGCGTGCCGGGACGAGGCGACCCGGCCGCCCGCGAGCGTCCTGACCCCCTGGCTCCTCGCACGCCTCGATGCCAACGGCGATCTGTGCGACCGGGCGCCGGGCGAGATCCTGGGCGGTCTGCCGCCGAAGTCGTCGGGCAACGACCCGTACCTCAACCGTCTCCGCAAGGACGGCGCGTGGGAGGCGTTCGCCGCCTATCTGCGCACTGCCGTCCGCTCACTGCTCGTCGTCCCCGGTCCCGGCGGCTGCGAGCCCTTGGTGCTGGTCGCGGAGGTGACGCTGGACGGCTGTGACGTCGTACGGGCCGTTCCCGCCGGGCGGCGCGGACCCCATCTGCCCGACCCGGAGGAGCAGCGGTGGCGCGGCCGGCTGGCCCGGCTCTTCGAGGGGGAGGTGAGCACGACCGGGCTGCTGGAGTTCCTGCTGGACCTCCTCGACGTCACCGGCTGCCTCCCCCGGCGGCCCACCGACACCTAGCCAGCGCCAGCCGAAGGAGCGGAAGACCATGCCGGCACCCCTGCGGCCAGAATTCCACGAGGGCCAGGTCCTCGCCGCCGACGATCTGTCGGCGGTCGTGCGCTACGGCCGTGACGCCGCGGCCCGCCACCACCGGTATCTGCACTCCTGGGGGATCTCCTCGGGGCTGGAGGTGTCGGAGCGCGCCCGTACGGGCTCGGCCGAGTACAAGACGGTGACGGTCGGCCGGGGAACGGCCGTCGACGCCTCCGGCCGGGAGATCGTGGTCCCGGCCCCGGTGGAACTCTCCACCCCCGACCAGGGGTTCGTGATCACCGACCCCGACGACACCCGGCCGCGGCCGCTCATGCTCATGTGGAGCGACCGGCCCTCGACGGCGCCGGGCGCGGGGTCGGGCGGCTGCTCCGGGAGCGGTGCCGCCCCGCGCAGCGAGGAGGGCTTCGTCCTCGTCGTCGGCGCGCCCGGTGACGAACTCGACCTCGCCGAGCAGGCTCCGCCCGCGCCCGACACCGGTCCGGACCGGCTGGAGGGCGGCGAGCGGGGGCGGGTCCTGGTCGCCTTCGTCACCTGGGGCGGCGGGCAGGACGGCGGCTTCACCGGCGTGCTGCCCCGGGCCAACGGGGTGGGCCGCCGCTACGCGGGCGTCCTCGCCGACCGGGTGTCCGCCCGCGGCGGCACCCTGGAGCTGGCGGCCGAGCCGCGCCCGGTGGCCGGGCGGGTGGGCATGCGGATCGGTGGCGCGGACGGCAGCCTGGACGTCGGCCGGTTCAACGCCGCCGGTTCCCTCGCCCCCGCGCTGCGCGTTCTCGGCGACGGCAGCACCCGGCTGCAGGGCGACGTGACGGTCTCCGGCAGCCTGACCGTCACCGGCCCGGTCAGGAGTCCGCTGGTCAGCGGGAGCGTGCTCGCCCAGTCCGGTGTCGCGACGCACGGCGTGATCCTGCCGCTCCCCCCGCAGGTGACGGAGGATCAGGTGGCGTCGGGCGAGGTCACCGTGCACCTCCAGGTGACGGCCCGGGTGCAGACCGGTGGCGGGCCGGCCGAGGGCGGCGTCGATGCGTCCGGATTCGGCGCGCTGCCGGTGGTGCTGCGCTGCGAGGTGGATTCCCGGCGCAGGCTGACGTGCCTGATCACCTGGTACGGCGGGCTCGGCGGCGCCCGGCAGCCGGATCCGCCGCGTGTTCTGCCCGGTGCCGTCGACTACCTCGTCCTGGCCGCGGCCCGCCCGGCGCCATGACCCGTCCCCACCACCACGGCGAGCCCACGAGAGCGGCGAGGGAGAACAGCCCATGACCGATACCCAGCAGGGCCCGGCGGAGCAGCCGGCCACGGTGTCCGCGACGGTCCTCACCCTCGGACACACGGGGCACGTGGTGGCCGCGCTGACCCGTGCCGCCACCGGCCCGCCCCCGGCCGTGCGGATCCTGGCGGGGGATGCCCTGCCCCTGGCCGTTCCGGGCGGCTCCGGGCTCGTCCTGGTGCCGGTCGAACTCCTCACCGCCCAGGAACTCTCCGCGCCGGTCGGCGTCCTGGCCGCCCCCTGGCGCTGGTACCTCGCCGACACCGGCGGGCAGGGCGCCGCCGGGGCCGCCGCCGGAACGCCCCGGCTGCTGCCGCTCGCCGACCCCCCTCCCGGAGTCACCCGCGCGTCCGGCTCCCTGGACATCAGCTCGCCCGCCGACGGCGGGGCGCCGGTCCTCGCCCTGGTCCACCCGCCCGGGGGCTGGGACGGCACGGTCGTCGTCGGCCTGCGGGAATCCGGCGTGCTGGACACCGACGGGAGGGCGCGCCTGGGCAGCGGCGGTGTCAGGGACACCGACCATGCCCTGGTCTTCGTCCGGGGGCGGCCGACGGCGGTGTTCGTGCCGTCCGAGGTCCATCTACGGCGGCGTGAGCCCGGGACGGCGTGAGGGCGCCGACGTGCCCCCAAGCCGCGAGGACCCGACGAACCACCACCGGGACGGAGGTGCGAACGGAATGACGGCTGACGACGGCCTCTTCGCCGCCATGGGCGGCTGCACGGTGCTCGACTGCCGGGTGCGGGTGATCCGGACGGACGGCTGGAGCTGGGGACCCGAACCGTCCGCGCTGGCCCGTGGCGCGGTAGCGCTGCTGCCGCACGTCGTGGAGGAGTACCTCGCCGGGGCGCTCAGCGGCCCCGGAGTGCCGCTGGCCCCTGCCGCCGCCGGGGCGGCGGCCGAAGAGGGCGGCCCGCCGCGGGACGTGGAGGTGACCGGGCCCGTGCGGATCAAGACGTACACCACGCTCGGGGAGTTGACGGCCGCCGCCCCGCCCGCCCACCCGGACACGACGGCCGGGGAACCCGGCCGCGGTGGTCCGGACCCGGTGTCCCTCCCCCGCCCGGACGGTCTGCCGCCACCGCCTCCGGTGGCGATACGGGAGGCCGGGCCGGCCGCGCCCGCCCCCGACGCCGCGTCCCCGGGGGGACCGCGCGCGGCACCCGCCTCCGCGGCCGCCGACCGGGACCGGGTTCTGGTCGGTCTGCTCCTCGAAGCGTCCCGGTGCGGGGCGTTCGACACCGTGCTGGCCCGGCTTCCCCACGCCTCGCTGCTCCTGCTGCTGCGCGCGCTGGAGTCGGCCGGAAAGGGCGCGGCGGCCGGGCCGGTGGAGGGAGCGACCGGACGCACGCCCCCTCCCGGCGGGCCGGGGGAAGCGGAGCCGGGCGCGGGGCCCGGCAAGGCCGTCGGCCCCGCGCCGTCAACCCCGGCCGGACCGGAGGCGATCGCCGCCGGCCTCCTCGCGGCGCTCGGCGACGAGCCGCCCCGCTCGGCGTCACCCGTACCGGCCGGTGCCGCCCCGGACGCCACGGGGCCCGAACGCCCCCCGGGCGCACCGCCGTCCGCCATGGGCCGCCCCGGCCCGGTGCCGTCGGCCGACGGCGGTGCCCGCCCGTACGGCCCCGGCACCGGCCCCGCGTCCGGCTCGGTGACCGAGATCGACCGTGCCCTGCCGTTCCTGCTGCTGCCCCCGTTGCGTGACCGGGGCTATCTTCAGGCGGTGTCCGCGGTCCTCGCCGGTGGGGGTGCCGAGGCCCCCGACGGGGCGGCCTTCGCCACCGCCCTCGCGCACAAGGTCCTGCCTCCACCGGCGCACGGCTGGCTGCACGCACCGCGCGACGTGCACGCGGCGGCCGTCTTCGCGGGCATCACGACGGGGCCCGCGCACCCCGCCCCGGGAGCCGCCGACGTCTCGGCGGCCGATCTCGAACGCCGCCTGGGGCCTCTCCTGGCCCTGCTCGACGCCCGGCTGGGGCTCCAGGCCGCCCAGGGCCGCACCACGGGGAATCCGCTGCTGCTGCGCGCGGTGGCCGAGGACCGGCTGCTCCTGCTGGACGTCGACGGCCTCTACCCGGTGTGGGACGCGGCCCGACCGCGCGAGCTGCTCCGGTTCTGGGAACTGGCGGGCAGGCCCGTCGTACTGCTGCCCGCGCGGCCCCACGGCCCGGCGACCGCGTCCGGCGGCGGGCTGACGACGGCTCTGGACGCCCTGGGCATCACGTTCGTGACGGACCTGCCGCCGTTCCGGCACGAGGGACTGAGCCGGGTGCCCGGGCCGCGGAGGTGCTGGACCAACGGCGGCGGGCCGGGGGTCTCCCCGCACTCCGTCGGTGACGACGCGCTGATCGGGGCCGCGCGCCGGCTGACGTACGAGGCCTCCCGTGCCGCCCGCTTCACCGAGGCGCTGATCGACCTGCGCCCCGGCGTCAGGGCGGGCCGGGCTCCGGCCCTCGAACGCACGGTGACGCTGGCCGCCTCGTGCGCCCTGGCCGACCTCGCCTGGCAGCTCTGGTCGGACCGGGAGCCCACCGACCCGGTCTGCGCCCTGGACCGCTTCGCCGACCTGGGCGCCCGGGTGTTCTTCCACGACGGCACCGTCGAGGTGCGGCTCCCCCTGGGGCCCCGCCATGCCGATCTCTACCGCCACCGGCTGCTCCCCGACGTGCCGGACGTGCCGTGGCTCGGCGGGCGCACCGTCGTCTTCACAGGAGGGTGAGATGCCGACCGAACCGGCCGCCGCGGCGGCCCACCTGACCCTTCGCTACGGCGCCTTGCACCGCGCGCTGCGGGCGGCCGCGGCACGCCGCGCCCGGCGGACGGCGCTGCTCGCCGAGGCCGAGCTGTCCCCGTACTGCGTCACCGACCATCAGGCCGAGACCCTCCTGGCGCTCACGGACCCCACCGCGGCACCCCCGGTGGACGAGCAGCTGCCGCCGGCCGACCCGCGGGTGCCCCCGGCGGAGGCCGCCGCCGAGGGGCGGCTGCGGGCCCGCGCGGCGGCCGACGGCGCCCCGCTCCCGCTCGACGCGCTGGCGCTCGCCGTCGGCCTCGACCGCTTCGAGACCGACGCGCTGCTGCTGTGCCTGGCCCCCGCCCTCGTCCCCGAGCACGCCCTGCTGTTCGGCTACCTCGTCGACGACCTGGACCAGCGCCGTCCCACCGCCGAGCTGATCCTCACCGTCCTCGCACCCACCCCCGGCGAGCGGCGCGACCGGCTGCCCGCGCTCGGACCCCACGGACGGCTGCGCCGCTTCGGGCTGCTGCGCCAGGACGGGGCCGCGTACGGCCACGAGGCCTCCGGCGCCGATCTGTCGCGGCCGTTGGGCGTCCATCCCGACCTGCCCGCCTTCCTCCTCCACGGCATCGGCGACCCGGGGCTCCTCGCGTACGACGCCGGCCGGGTCACGGTGCCCCGCCCGGTGCTCGTGGACGGTCCGGCGCGCGTCCGCGCCGCACGCCTCGCGGCGCATCTGCGGGCGCACCCGGCGGGGATCGCCGCCCTCTGGGGGCTGCCGGACGGCGGTCTGCTCGACGCGGCCTGCGCCATCGCCGGACCGGCGGACCTGACGCTGCGCCGCGCCCCGGACCTGCTCGCCTGCCGCACTCTCGACGAGGTGCGCGCCTGCGTGACGGGGGCCCTGGCGGCGGCCGCGGCGCTCGGCGGCGCGCTGTGGGTGCCGTCCGACCGCTTCCACGAGGCCGACGCGCGGTGGGCCGCCGAGCCGGTGGCCGAGGCGCTGGCCCGGGCCCGCGTCCCCGTCGTCCTCACCGGGCGGGCCCCGTGGCGCCCGCTCGGGCTGCTCGCCTCCGGACGCTACGCGGAGGAGTGCGTCGACGAGCCGGGCTACCGGGAGCGCCGTTCGCTCTGGGACACCGTCACGGACGGCTCCGCCGGCTCCGATGGCTCAGTCGTGCTCGACGGCCTCGCCGCCCGCTACCGGCCGGCGCCCGATCAACTGCGGGCGGCGGCCCGGCTGGCCGTCTCCGCCGGGGTGTCCCTGGAGGACGCCGTGCCGCGCGTCCTGGCCGCGTCGGGGCGCCCCGCGGACGTCCCGGCGCCGCCGCGCGACCCGGAGGAACTCGTCCTCCCCGCCGAGCAGGCCCGGCAGGTGGACGAGATCGCCGCCGCGTTCCGGGCCTGGCCCAAGGTCTCCCAGGAGTGGGGGTTCGGCCGGCGGCACGGCGGGCCGGGGCTCAAGGCCCTCTTCACCGGTGAGCCCGGCACGGGCAAGACGCTCGCCGCCGAAGTGGTCGCCGCCAGGCTCGGGGTGGGCCTGGTCAGGGTCGATCTGGCGCAGACCGTGTCCAAGTGGGTCGGCGAGACGGAGAAGAACCTCGACGAGGCGTTCACGCACGCGGAGGCGGCCAACGCGCTGCTGCTCTTCGACGAGGCCGACGCCGTCTTCGGCAAGCGCGGCACGGTGAGCCGGGGCACCGACCGGTACGCCAACCTGGAGGTCGGCTATCTGCTGCAACGGCTGGAGCGCAGCCCGGCGCTGGTCGTCCTCACCACCAATCTGCAGGGCAACTTGGACGAGGCGTTCACCCGCCGGTTCCAGTTCGTCGTGCACTTCACCCGGCCGGGCGAGCGGGAGCGCCACCGGTTGTGGTGCTCGGCCTTTCCCGAGGCGGCCCCGCTGGACGCCGATCTGAGGCTGGACGGGCTGGCGCGGCTCGATCTCACCGGGGCGGGGATCATGTCCGCGGCGCGGGGCGCGGCGCTGCTGGCGGCGGAGAGCGGCAGCCCGGTCATCGGCCGGGAACACCTGGCCGAGGCGATCACCCGTCAGTTCCGCCAGGAGTCACGGCTGCCCCGGGCCGGCGAACTCGACCTGGCACTCGGTCCGGTGACCGCACCCGAACGCGCCGCGCGAGCGGCGGCGACGGCCTCGTACGTGCTGCCATGAGCCCCGCCAGCGGGTCCCCCGCCACGCCACCGCCCGTCGTGACCCGGGCGAGTGCCCGCCCGGGGCGGACCGCGCCCGCCAAGCTCAAGGCCGTGGCCGAGCGGCGCGCCCCGGCGCCGCTGCCGTCGCCGGACCGGCGCCCGGCGCGCGGTGCGTCGCCCGGGCCGGACACCGGCTCCAAGAGGGCGGCCGCCGGGGCCGGGCGGCCGGCCCGGCCGACCGTCGGCAACGCCGCCACGGCCGCGCTCGCCGCCCGCCGCGCCGCCGCCCCGGCCGGGCGCGTGGGCGAGGGGAAGGCGGGACGCGCCCCCACGGGCGAGAGGGGCGCGAAGGCGGCCCCCGGCCTGCGTCGGATCGCCGCCGAAGTCACTGCCGCGCAGCGTCTCCTCACCCGCCATCCCACACCCGACGCCGAGGCCGAGGCAGCCCGCTGCGCGGCCGTACCGCCGCCCGGCGAGCGGGCCGCGCTCGCCGGGCCGAACCAGGCGGACGCGATCGCCCGGGCCCAGGTGAAGCCCTTCGACCGGGCCGAGTTCATCGCCCGGTTCGAACGGCGCATCGAGAAGCAGAAGCCGGTCGACGCCCAGGCGGCCAAGGACCTGGCCGACCCGAATCGTCAGGACACCTTCACCCCGGAGCTGTCCGGCGAGGTGCGGGCCGCGGCGGACACCTCGACGGGCGAGGTCAGGGCGACCGCCGCCACCCCACCGGATCCCTCCGGGGTGCCGGAGCGGCCCCCCGTGCCGCTGGTCGCGGACCGTCCGCCGCCCGCCCCGGCCCCGCCCCGCGCGGCGGACGCCGTGCCACCGCGGCTGCCGGACCGTGCGGTCGACCTCAGCCCCCACGCGTGCGCGACCACGGCCGAGATGAACAGGGCCGGGCTCTCGGAGGAGACGCTGCGGCGGGCGAACGAACCCGCGTTCTCCGCGGCGCTGGCGTCGAAGGAGGAAGCCGAGAAGGACACCGCCTTGGCACCGGGAGCCTTCCGGGCCGGGGAGGCCCAGCAGCGAGCGGCGGCCGAACAGCGGGCGGCCGGGGTGGGCAAGACCGCCATGGCCGCCATGGCCGGGATCCGCGTGACGACCGGGAAGGCGGTGACGGGCGGCAAGGAGTCGGCCCGGGCACGGACCCAGGCGCGCCGCACCGAGATCACGGCGCGGCTCGAGGAGATCTACGCGGAGACCAAGCGGAACGTCGAGGCCGCGCTCGCCGGGCTGGACGACGTGGTCCGTACCCACTTCGACACGAAGGCGAAGGAGGCCCGGCAGCGGTTCCTCGACGCCTGTGCGCGCAGTTGGTGGGACTTCCTCACCGGTGAACCGGACTACGTGCGGCATTCCGCGCGCTACACGGCCGAGATCCGGACCGCCGTCGACGAGATCGCCGCCCTGGTGGAGCGGCGGGTCCGTGAGGCGCGGGAGAAGGCCGCCGACGGCCGGCGGCGGATGACGGAGTTCGTGAAGGGTCTGGACAGGTCGGTACAAGCCTTCGGGGAGGAGGCGGCCGCCGGGTTCGCCGCACGGTTCGACGAGTTGGAGACCTCCGTCGACGAGAGGGCCGACGCGGCCGTCGACCGGCTCGCCGAGGCGTACACGCAGGCCCAGCAGGAGACGGACGCGGCACTGACCGAGCTGAAGGAGTCCAACAAGAGCCTGTGGGAGCGGGCCCGCGACGCCGTGGCCGGCGCCGTCAAGATCCTGCTCGATCTGAAGAACCTGCTGATCGGCGTCGTGAAGCGGGCGGCGGGCGTGGCCCAGCGCATCGTCACGCGCCCGATCGACTTCCTGCGCAACCTCGGCGCCTCGGTCGAGGCCGGGCTCACGCTGTTCCTGTCGAACATCGTGACCCACCTGAAGGCGGCCCTCCAGGAATGGCTCTTCGGCAACCTGGCCGCGGCCGGGGTGGAGCTGCCGGAGCGATGGGATCTGCGCGGCATCGTCAAGACGGTGCTGTCGCTGTTCGGCATCAGCTGGGCCTTCATCCGCTCCGAACTGCTCAAGCACATGCCCGAGTCGGTGCTGAACACGGTGATCGGTGCGGTCAAGGTGCTCGGACTGATCAAGGACAAGGGCGTCGGGGCCCTGTGGGAGGAGATCAGGGAGACGATCGGCGACCTCCGGCAGCAGGCCTTCGAGATGATCAAGAGTTTCGTCGTGGAGACCGTGCTCAAGGCGGGCATCACCTGGCTGCTGTCCCTGATCACCCCGGCCGGTGCCCTGGTGAAGGCCGTCATGGCCGTGTACGACTTCCTCACCTTCCTGGTCGAGAAGGCCCGCGCCCTCGCCGAATTCGTCAACTCGATCCTGGACACGCTCGAAGACATCTGCGACGGCGTGTCCCAGAAGGTGACGACAAAGATCGAGAGTTCCCTCGCCCGCACCCTGCCGATCGCGATCGACCTCTTCGCCCGGGTCCTACGGCTCGGTGCCGTTCCGGCCAAGGTCAAGGAGGTGCTGGGCAAGGTGGGCGCCCCGGTCCGGGGGTTCGTCTCGAAGGTGATCGCGCAGGCGGCGGCCGTCGCCAAGCGGCTTCTGGCGGGTGGCGCGAGGGCGCTGGGCGGCGTCGACCGGCGCACGGACGCCGAGCGGGCGAAGGACCGGGACGCAGCCGTCGCCGCAGGGGTCAAGGCCGTCAATCTCCTCGGCCGCACGCCCCTCACAGGGCGGTTCGTGCGGATCACGCTGACCGCGATCCGCGTCAGGTTCCGGGTGCGGAAACTCTGGCTGAAGGCACACGCCGGGCACTGGTGGGTCGCCGCGGAGAACAGCGCGGAGGTCAAGGAGAAGACGGACAAGGAGCTGCTCACCAAGCAGCAGGTCACGGCCCTGGCGGACCAGGCGAAGAAGTCCTGTGCCAATGCGGCGGCGATCCATCAGAGCCTGTACAAGGGATCCAAGGGCACGGTCGTCGTGGCCGCGGGCCCCACATCGGCCGACCATGAAACCCAGGGCGCGACGGAGAGACACGCGGAGGACTTCGACAAGGGCTTGGGAAAGATGACCAAGCGGGAACGCGCCGACGCCGTCCGCACATCCGTCATGAACGAGTCCATGGCCTCCGCGTTCTCGCTCTCGCTCGACATCGCAAAGGGCCGGGACAACAAACTCAGCAAGGCGGAACGGCACCTCGCCGCGCTCAACGAGGGCGCGTTCCTGCCCCGGCCGCACGTAGGGGACCGCACGTTCCGCGGCGAGATGCGGGCAGCGGACGCGGAGATCATGTATTACCACCACCGCAATGCCGGCGGTTCGGTGAAGTTCCTGGGCGTCTCCACCCTGAGGGTCTGCCCCAGTTGCACCGACTACTTCATCACCCGGGCCAGGAAGGAGAACAAGCACATCGCCATCGGCGAGATCACCGGACATGCGAAGCTGTTCCGGCCCGAGGGGCCTCCCCTGGACAACGCGGATCAGTACGACCCGGAGAAGCTCCCCGAGTCCGGCTGATCCCGCTCAGGGCAGGATCTGCCGGTCCGCGGCCGCACTGAACGTCCGCGCCAGCTCACTACGCGACCGCACCCCCAACTTCCGGTACACGTTGCCCAGATGGAACTCCACCGTCTTCGTGCTCAGGAACAGCGCCGCCGCCGTCTCCTTGTTCGTCGCCCCGCCCGCCACGAGCGCCGCGATGCGCGCCTCCTGCTCGGTGAGCCGGGTGCCCCGGGTGAGCGTGTCCGCCCCGCCCCGGCGGGCGTACCGGCCGCCCGCCGCGCGCAGTTCGCTGCGCACCGCTTGCTCCCAGGGGACGGCGCCCAGTCGGACGAAGACCGACAGCGCCTCCTCCAGCGCCGCCCGCGCCTGCGGGCCCTGCCCCGTGCGGCGCAGCCACTGACCGTGGCACAGCACGGTCCTGGCGTGTTCGAACACCACCCGGCTGTGCGCGTGCCGCTCCAGGGCCTCGTGGAACGCCGCCTCCACCGCCCCCGGCGCGGCGGCGCCGTCCGCCTCCAGCAGCAGCGCCCGGCAGCGGACGCCGGCCGCCAGTGCCCAGGACGGGCCCGAGCGGCGCATCTCGGCGTCGAAGCGGGCGTGTTCCCGCCGCGCCTCCGCGAGCCGGCCGCTGCGGATGTACGCCTCGATCAGGTTCGCCGCCCACGGCGCGACCGACGGGTCCTCGATGCCCGCACTGCCCGCCAGGGCCCCGGCCCGCTCGTATCCGGCCACCGCCTCCTCGTACTTGCCCGCGCCCAGCGCCAGCAAGCCCTCGGCGACCGCGACCTGGCCGAGGACGATGCCGAGGCCGTGCGCCCTGGCCACGCCCACCGCGCGGGCGAGTACCGCCGCGCACTGGGTGACCCGGCCGCGCGCGGCCTCGATGCTTCCCACGACGACCAGCCCCTGGGCCAGCGCGGCGGGCTCCCGCCGCCGCTCCGCGCACTCGACCGCCTCCATCGCGTCGGTCCGGGCCCCCGTCCAGTCCCCGGTCCACAGCCGGAGCCAGGCCCGGCAGCCGAGCGCCGCCGCTTGCCGCAGCGGCTCCCCCGGCCCCTCCAGCACCCGGTCCAGCAGGGCGAAGGCCCCCTCGTACTCCTCCAGTCGGCTCAGCACCTCGGCCCGCCCGACCAGGGCCCCCACCGCCTCCCCGGCCCCCCGGGTCAGCAGCAGCTCGCGCGCCTGCGCGCGCTCCCCCCGCAGGGCCAGGACCTGCGCGAGGTGCACGGCGGCGGCTTCCGCCAGGTCGGTGCCGGTCAGCCTGGTGAGCCGGTACGCCTGCCAGGCGCTGCCCATGGCGGCCCGGCTGTCCGCGGCGTGGACCGCGGAGTCGGCGGCTTCCAGCAGGAGTTCCGCGGCGCGGGAGGGCTGTTCACCCGTCAGTTGCTCCGCCGCGTCGCGCAGCAGCCGGTGGGCGTCCCGGGGGCGGCCGGTCCGGCTCCGGTGGCGGGCCTGGAGGATGGCCAGCTCCCGGCGGAGTGCGGGAGTGCGGGCCCGGGCCAGGGCGCGGGCCAGCAGCGCGGGCACGTGCTCGACGGCCCCGCTCCGCTGCCGGCCCGCGGCCGCCAGGCCCAGCAGCCGGCCGGCCTCGTCGTCGTCGCGGGTGAACGCCGCGGCGTGTTCGTACAGTTCGGCGCAGAGGTCGGGGTCCGGGCCGGTGGCGGACCGGGCGGCGGCCTCCAGGGCCTTGGCCACGGCTTGGTTCGGTCCTGGTGTGGCGGCGGCGAGGTGACGGGCCGCCGCCGGGCCGGGCAGGATCTCCGCGAGCGCCTGGTGGGTGGCGCGTCGCCGGGCGGCGCACGCCTCGTGGTAGACGACGAGCCGGAGCCGGGGGTCGCGGAACGCCATCCGGCCGTGGTGCGTCCCGAGGACGCCGGCCTCCTCGGCCGGCGTCAGCGCGTCGGCCTGATGGCCCAGCAGCGCCAGCGCGCGCAGCACGTCCCCGACGGGCGTGTCGCCCGCGGCGGCGGGCACCAGCAGGGCGGCGCGCGCGGTCTCCGGCAGCCCGTCCAGCCACGGCAGGTGCGAGGCGCGCAGCCGCGCGCCGGGGACGAGCGGCTCCTCGATCGGCTGGCCGCCCGCGCACTGGGCGGGGGTGAGGGTTTCCGGGAGTTCGGTGAGCGCGAGCGGGTTGCCGTCCGCGACGGCGAGCAGCCGGTCGGCGACGTACCGGTGCAGGGGGTGCGGCGCCGAGCGCCGGAGCAGTTCCCGGGCGTCGGCCGGGGCGAGCGGGCCCAGCGTCAGCTCGGGGATCCCGGTCGCCGCCGGCCCCGCGCCCACACCGGATGTCCCGGCGCGGCGGGGCCCGGCGGTCAGGAGCATGGCGACGGGCTCGTCGGCCATGCGCCGGGCCGCGAAGAGCAGGGCGTCGGCGGACGGCGGGTCGAGCAGATGCGCGTCGTCGACCGCGAGCAGCAGCGGCCTGCGGGCGGCGGCCCCGCCGAGCAGTCCGAGGACCGCGGCACGGACCGCCGGTTCGGTGTCCCCGGGCCGGGGCGCGCAGGTGGCGAGGAGATGCCCGAGCGGCGCGCGCTGTGCCGCGGGCAGCTCGGGCAGGTGTCCGCGCAGGGCCTGGACGACCTGGTGCAGGCCCGCGTAGGGGAGGTCCGACTCGGCGGCGGTACCGGTGAGGTGGACCGCGCGTGCGGCACCGTCGAGGGTGAGGGCCCGGCGCAGCAGGGTGGTCCGGCCGCTGCCGGGCTCTCCGACGACGATCAGGGCGCCGCCGTGGCCTGAGGCGGCGCCCTGGAGCAGGCGGAGCAGTGCGGATATCTCGGTGGCTCTCCCCAGCATCGTGTGCGCGGCGGCCCGGGAATCGGGCACGCCCCGCGTGCCTCCGGGTCCGCTCCCCCCTTTCCCGATACAGCATGGTCGCGCCGTCGGGCGACCGCAGTCACCGGTCGGGCTCGATATACAGCGATTTACCACCCGCATGGACGAACCCCGGTCGTATCGCCCAGCGGCACGACCGGCCTTTTCATGGCTTTGCGCGGGAAACAGCGGCAACAGACCGTATTCGATGCCCTGGCGGAAATTCCGGCAGGTACGGGCCGGTGGCGCCGGGACGGCGCGTTGACCGAATGCCCCGCCCGCTCACCGGTAACTGCCTTTCCGTGGGCGGGATTTCCACAACCTCGCCCTCTTGTCCCGGAGAAGCATGGATAAGGGCAGGCCGGGAAGGGCTGAGGAAGGACGGGGAAGGATCAGGGAGGCGACCATCGAACGGGACCGGCGTCCGGATCGTGTGGCCTCGGCCCTGAAGTGGACGTTCGGGTACTCCGATTCGTCGTAACGTGTGATCATGTCACGTCATTCATTGCGGTCGGTCGCCGCATGCTTCGCCCTCTTGTCGGCCTTGCTGGGGGGAATGCCGTCCGCCGCGGCGGCGCCCCCACCGACCGCCCCGGTGCTGCCTTCCCCCACCGGGAAACAGCTGATCGGTACCAAGTCCCTGCACCTGGTGGACACCACCCGGACCGACCCGTGGAAGCCGGAAGCGGGCCACCGTCAGCTGATGGCGTCCCTGTGGTACCCGGCGCTGCGGCCCTCCGCCCGGCCGGCCCCGTACGCGTCCGCCGCGCTGTCCACCGCCGTGTTCGGCACGGACGCGCTCGCCGCGATACGCACCCATGCCACCGTGAACGCCCCCGCGGCGCCCGGCGCCCGCCCGCTGGTGGTGCTGTCCCCCGGTTTCGGCATGAGCCGTCTCACGCTGACCACTCTGGCCGAGGAACTGGCCGGCCGCGGCTACGCGGTGGCCACGCTGGACCACACCTACGAGGCGGCGGTGGAGTTCCCCGGCGGCCGGATCGAACCGTGCCTGATCTGTGAGCACCCGGACACCGGCCGCGTCGTGCGCAACCGGGTCAAGGACATCGGCTTCCTGCTCGACCGGCTGACCCGCCCGGGCACCGGCGTCCCCGTCGACGCCTCCCGCATCGCCGTGGCCGGGCACTCCATCGGCGGCGCGAGCGCCGTCGAGGCCCTGGGCACGGACCCCCGCGTCGACGCCGCGGTCAATATGGACGGCGACTTCTTCACCGCCGCACCGGCACGAGCGCTGAACCGCCCGGTGCTGCTGTTCGGTGCCCAACGGTCCGGGGGACCCGTGCCCAACGCCAACTGGAACGAACGGCGGCGGCACTTCTCCGGCTGGCAGCGCTGGCTCGACGTGCCCACGGGCGGCCACATGACCTTCACCGATGTCCCGTGGATCAGCGGCCGGTTCGACCTCGGCGGGCGGATCCCGGCGGACCAGAGGGGCCAGGCCTTCGGCACCCTCCCCGGGGACCGGGCGACCCCCATCACCCGGGCGTACGTGACCGCCTTCATGGACCGGCATCTGCGCGGCCGGCCGAGCCCCCTCCTGGACCGGCCCTCGGCCGCCTACCCCGAGGTCCGTTTCGTCAAGTAGTTCATCGAGACGGCACGTCGGCCGTTCCGTCGGGCGGGGCCGCACCCGGCCCCGCCCGACGGGGACTCACCGGCCGATGGCCCTGGGCACATCCCGCGCGACGTCGGCCACCGGCCGCCCGTCCGTCGGCACCCGCACGACAACCCCTGGCGCCCCGCGGACGAGCCCATGAGCGGAGGAGTCGCCCGCGTCGCCGCGGCCGGTTCACGGCGGTACGCGTCCCTCCCCGCTCCGCGATACTGCCTGCCATGCGACTTCTGATCGCGACCGGCGGGTCCCGCGGCGACGTGGCCCCTTACACCGGGCTCGGGGTCCGTCTGCGCGAGGCCGGTCACGAGGTGACGATCGCCACGCACGACGGCTTCGCCGACCTGGTCCGGCAGGCCGGGCTCGGCTTCCGCTCCCTGCCCGTGGATCCGCGCGCCCAGCTCGCCTCCGCCGCCGGGCAGCGCATACTCCGCGCCGGAACCGGGGCGACGGCCGTCGTGGAGCTGCTGCGCATGGGCCGCGCCGTCATGCCCGCCCTGGGGCGGGGCCTGCTCGACGCGGCCGGGCAGGGCACCGACCTGCTCCTGCTGTCGACCACCACCGCGTCTCTGGGGCAGGTCGTCGCCGAAGCGCTCGACCTGCCCACGATGGGCCTCTTCCTCCAGCCGCTCGCCCCCACCGGGGAGTTCCCGCACGTGCTCACCGGGACCCGCTCCCTGGGCCGCCGGGGCGACCTGCTCGTGAGCCACGCCGTCCAGGCGGCCGTCGACCGGCTCGTCACACCCCCTGTCCGCGGGCTGCGCGAACAGCTCGGGCTCCCCGTCCGCGGCGCCGGGGCCGAACGGCGGCAGGCCGTCCGGCAGGGTGTACCCCTCCTGCACGGCTTCTCCCCGTGTGTGGTGCCCCGGCCGTCCGACTGGCCGCCGTGCATGGAGGTGACGGGCTATTGGTGGCCGTCATCTCCCCCGGACTGGCGGCCCCCGCCTCGGCTGGTCGACTTCCTCACGTCGGGGCCGCCGCCGGTGTACGTGGGCTTCGGCAGCCTGGTCGTCGCGGACGCCGAACGGCTCGGCGCCGTCATCGGGTCCGCCCTGCGGGCGGCCGGAGTCCGCGCGGTCGTCCAGACCGGCTGGTCGGACCTGTCGGTGACCGGTGACGACGTCCTGGCCGTCGACGACATCCCGCACCACTGGCTCTTCCCACGGATGGCGGCGGTCGTTCACCACGCGGGCGCCGGCACCACCGCGGCCGGGCTGCGGGCCGGCGTGCCCGCGGTCCCCGTACCGGCCCAGTTGGACGCCCCGTTCTGGGCGCGGCGGCTGACGGCTCTGGGCGTCGGCCCCGGGCCCGTCCCGCTGGCCGAGCTGTCCGCCGACCGGCTGGCGGCGGCACTGCGACGGGCCGTCGAGGAGCCCGCCTACCGCCACCGGGCCCGGGCACTCGCCGCCCGGATCGACGCCGAGGACGGCGCGGCGAAGGTCGTGGCGGCCGTGGAGCGGCTGCCGGTCACCTCGTGACGCACCCGGCCGCCGCGCCGGGCCCCGGCCGCCGAAGCATCGTCCGCGCGCGCCGTCACGTCTCCCGGCGGTCCGTGTGCTCCGGCTTCCGATGATTCCCGGGAGGCTGCCCCGGGGCCGGGCGGTCCCACTCCCCCGCCGGCTCCCCGGCGGGATCGGCGGGGTGGAGGAGGTCCTGCGCGGCGGCCAGATCGTCCGCGACGGTCACGGGGGTCCACTCGTAGCCGTCCCACTGCTCGATGACGCGCGGAGCCTGCGGGTGCACGTGGAATCCTCGATGCCGCCCCGGACCCAGCGGCACCGCGCGCAGTCGGCCCTTCTTGCGTTCCCGGTCCGCCTCGCGCCGCTGCGCCCAGTCCTTCAGGGGTTCCTCGTCCATCGCGCCAGCATGGCGCAGCCGCCCTCGCTCCCGCCACCGTTTGCCCGACGTCACGGGTGCCGGTCGCGAGGGACGGCCCCTCGGTGAGCGGGGGGCATGAACCGTGTCCCGTGCATCTGTTGATCGTTGACATCAGCGCCCGATTCATCCAGTTTTCCATCGAGCGGAGGAGACACCTTGCCCACCGACGAGCCTCAGACAGCCGGAACGGAAATCTTCCTGGTCGGAGGGCCTGCGGAGCTGCCCCCGACCTGGCGGCTGCCACCGGGCCAGGAGGATTCGACCGAGGTGACGGTGCCCCACCTCAACAAGAACGAGCACTTCGCCCGGACGACGACGACCCAGCGTGTGGCGGGCGGCCGCGAGCTCGCGGTGTTCGAGTGGTCCTATTCGACCGCCATCGCCGAATAGGACGCTCGGGGGCGTTTCCCCACCTCGCGAGGGTCCCTATTCCTCGAGCAGCCGCACCTCGTAGTGCAAGGTGCGGTCCCGCTTCAGCCGGTGCGTCAGCGGAACCAGCACCCCGTGCAGGACCGGGTATTTGCGGGCGAGGCACTTCGCGGCGCGCTTGTCCTCCTCGCCGCCCTGCTCCAGCAGCCGCGCCCGCGCCTTCCTCGCCGGACCGGTCGGCTTCCCCCGAAGGGTGGAGGGGCAGATCTCCACCTCGGGGGTGTGGCGCATCCGCTTGGCCTTCCACGCCTGTCCGAAGGTACGGACATAGGCGTGGTCGCCGTCGACCGCGATGTTGACGGGAGTACCCACGGGTGTGCCGTCGCGCTTGTGGGTGGTGAGCAGGATCGTCCCCTGCTTGACGAAAGGCTTGAGGCCAGGACTCGTCGGCTGCGTCATGCCGACCATCCTGCACGGTCCGGTACGGGGTCCGGGGGTGTTGACGCGTGGTCGGCGTGTGCGGCGTACCGCCGCCCGTCGCCCCCGCCTCGCCGGTGGTTTCCCCGCGGGCCGAACGGTCATCGGCCCGGAGAGCGCCGACCGTCTCCCCAGCGGCTTCGCCCGCCACCCCGCCTTGTCACCGGAACGTCATCACCGCGTCCCAGGAATACCCCTTCATGATCAGATAGGTGTTTTCCACGGGGAACCAGAAGGTATGTCCGCCCGTCTTGTACGCCGACGGGGCGTGCGCGGGAGCCACCACGACCGCCGGGCCCCGGGACGCGGATCCTCATCAACAACACAGGCAAGGCAGTGCGGCGTATGAAAGAGCTGTCGGTGACGAGCGAGTCCCCCGACGAGTCGAAGCAGGGCCAGTCCTCGACCGGACACGCGCAGGCACCGTCCGCCCCGAAGGCACCGGAGCCGGCGCCCGAGCGCGCGGACGAGGGGGACGACGCGCCGGAGGCCGGGACCGGGACGTCACCCGTCCGGAGCGCATCACCGCGCCCGTCGACGGATGAGGACGCCCCTACCGACGGCGACGGCATACGCACCGACCCCCGGCGCTCGCTGTCGGCAGGCGCGGACCCGCGGGAGGCCCCGTCGGACGGCGCGAAGGCACCCGCCGAGTCCCGGCAGACACCCCGCTGGGCGGCGGGCGGGGCAGCCTCCGCCGCGCAGGCGACGGCGGTGCTCCCGGCCGTCGGCACGGGAGAAGACGCCGCAGAGGACACCGCCCGTACGCCGGAGGCCGATGAAAAGCGCCCGGCACCCGCCGCCACCCCGAGCGGAGACGCCCCTAGGCCGGCCGTGGAGAAGTCCGACCGGCCCGCGGCCGCGAAGTCGGCACAGGCACCACCACCGGTGCGGCGGCCCGAGCCGGTCCCGCCGGTCGCCCCGCCGCGGCCTCCGGCGGCCGACACCCCCGGCCCGAAGGCAGGCGAACGGCCGGCCGGCGTGCCCGGCCCCGTCACCACCGCACGACCGGGCACGCAGCCGGGCCCGCCGCCCGGGGCCGGGCAGCCGGAGCAGCGGCCGAGACCGCCGCTCGACCTGCTGGCGCAGCTGACCAACACCCCGGCCCCGCCGCAGACACCGATGCGCTCGGTCGCGCGGCGGTTCAAGATCTGGGGCCCCGTGGTGGTGGTGCTCGCGGTCGGTGTGGTGACCGCGCAGATGGTGCGGCCGCTGCCGAAGCCGACGCTCGCACTCGAGGGTTCGGCGTCCTACACGTTCCAGGGCGGTTTCTCCGTGCCGTGGCCCGACCACGGGCAGTCCGCGGCGAAGGTCGTGGGCGCGGGGAGCCTGGGGACGTCCGGTGAGCAGAAACCCGTACCGACCGCGAGCGTCGCCAAGGTGATGACGGCGTACGTGATCCTCAAGGAGCACCCGCTCAAGAAGGGCGAGAGCGGGGAACAGATCACGCTCGACGCGCAGGCGGAGGCGGATTCCGCGAAGAAGGACGAGTCGAGGGTGCCGCTCAAGACGGGCCAGCGGTTCACGCAGGAGCAGATGCTCCAGATGCTGATGATCCCCTCCGGCAACAACGTCGCCAGGCAGTTGGCGCGCTGGGACGCGGGGTCGGAGGACGCCTTCGCCGAGAAGATGAACAAGGTCGCCCGGGAACTGGGCATGAAGGACACGGTCTACACCGACCCCAGCGGCTTCCTGGAGTCGACCAAGAGCACCGCCGCCGACCAGCTCAAGCTGGCCGAGGCCGTGATGCAGAACGATGTCTTCCGGCAGGTCGTCCGGATGCCCAGCGCCACGATCCCCGGCCTGGAGAAGCCGATCTACAACAACAACGCACTCCTGACGACGCAGCCGGGCACGGCCGGCATCAAGACCGGTTCGACCACGCCGGCCGGTGGTGCGCTGATGTGGGCCGCCTACCGGACCGTCGACGGCAAGGACCAGTTGATCCTCGGTGTGACGATGGATCAGCGCACGTCCGGCGGGGATTCCAACGCCCACCTCAAGCGCGCGCTGGACAACACCCAGAAGGTGATCGCGGGGATCCGGGACGGTCTCGTCTCCGCGACCGTGGTGAAGAAGGGCCAGGTCGTCGGCTATGTCGACGACGGGCTGGACGGCAGGACCCCGCTGGTGGCCACCGCCGACCTCAAGAGCGCCGGCTGGCCGGGGCTGAAGCCCGTCTTCAAGCTCGCCGACGGCGGCCGGGCCGTACCGCACGAGGCCAAGGCCGGTACGGAGGTCGGTGTGCTGACGGTGGGCGACGGGCCGAGCGCGGCGAAGGTGCCGGTGGCCCTGCAGAAGGACCTGAGCGAACCGGGCTTCGGCTCGAAGCTCGTCCGGATCGGGTAGCTCTCCGGCCCTCCGGTCGTCTCCTGTGGCTCCGATCGTGATCGGAGCCACAGGAGCGGGCGTTTCAGACCCGCTCGGCGGTCAGCGGGCCGCCGGAGCCGAAGGCCAGGGCGGCGAAGCGTTCGCCGATGCGGCGGTGGGTGGCGGCATCGGGGTGGAGCTGGTCGGGCAGCGGCAGTTCGGCGAAGTCCGCCTCGCCGTAGAGGTCGCGGCCGTCGAGGTAGTGCAGGTTCGGGTCGTCGGCTGCCCGGTGCTCCACGATGCGGGCCAGTTCGTCCCGGATGACGTTGAGGGTCAGCTTCCCGGCGGCCCGCTCCGCGGGGTCGCCCGCGGCCCGGAACTGAAGCCTTCCCGCACGGACGTTGCTGAAGTCCGGGGCGCTGGGGCCGGGGGTGTCCTCGTGGATGGGGCACAGGACGGGCGAGACGACCAGGAGCGGAGCCGTGGGGTGCCCCTCACGGACGGTGTCGAGGAAGCCGTGCACCGCGGGGCCGAAGGCGCGCAGGCGCATCAGATCGGTGTTGACGAGGTTGATGCCGATCTTGACGCTGATCAGGTCGGCGGGGGTGTCGCGCAGGGCGCGGGCGGTGAACGGGTCGAGCAGGGCGCTGCCGCCCAGACCCAGATTGGTCAGCTCCACGCCGCCGAGGGAGCCGGCCAGCGCGGGCCAGGTCGTGCTGGGGCTCGCGGCGTCGGAGCCGTGGCTGATCGAACTGCCGTGGTGCAGCCACTTCTTGCGGCCCCTGTCCGCAAGGGGGTCGACGGGGGCGTCGGTGCGCAGGGCGACCAGCTCGGTGATCTCGTTGTACGGCAGCCAGATCTCGACGTCCTTGACGCGGTCGGAAAGGCCGGAGAACCGGACGGTGCCGACCGGGCCGGTCCGGGTTTCCACGGACCCGGTGGTCATGTCCACCAGCCGGACGTTGCCCCCGGTCACACCGGCCTGCCCGGCCAGCCGGCCGTCGACGAGCAGGTCGTACACGCCGTCGGGGCGGGGCGGGGCGCCCTGGTAGGCGTTCTTCGTGCGGAGTGCGTCCAGTTCGACGACGGTGGCACGGGTGCGGAACGCCAGCCGTACGCCGGAGGGCTGGGCCTCCGCCATGGCCAGCTGTCCGTCGGCGCACTGGGCACGGGCGCGGGCGGGCAGCCGGTGCGGCAGCACCCCGTGTTCAGTGCGCTCCAGGTCCAGAGCGCCGCGCAGGAGCTCCGTGGTGATGGGTGTGGTGATCCAGTCCGTCGCCCGGGCCGCCGTGGGGGCGCCGGGGACGTCGTCGAGCCGGTCGTTCATGGTGGCATTGTGCCGGTCGGATACGTGGCCAGCCCAATCATTTTCGGTCCGCCCTGGCCGGTGGCCGACGGGCGCCGATCCCTCGATGGGCGACGGCGAGGACACCGATGCGCTGTGGCGCCTGCATGAGGCCTCGCGGAAGTCTGCGCCATCCGTCGCATGTGGCAACGCCCGGGATGCTGCGCACCCTTCACGCCGGCAGCGCCCGCTTGAAATAGGCCACAAGCTGCCCCGGGTCGTTCGGGTTCACGACGACCTGAACGAGCTCCCAGCCGTCCGCGCCCCAACTGTCCAGAATCTGCTTGGCTGCCCCCGGGAGGAGCGCCGCGGTCGAGTATTCCCACGTGTCCTGTGGCACGGCCGCCACCGTGGCCTGGGCGGGCGCGGGCGCGGCCACGGCCTGCGGTGTCACAGCCGGCGAGAACGCCAGGGCCGCGGCGGCAGCGACGGAGCTTGCCAGCAGCGTGAGGGATCGCATCGAACGCATCGTTCTCCCCTTCCGGAGACAGCACGAGAGTGTGCCGCGGATCAGCCGACGGACCGCCCTCCGCCGCGGGTGGGCCCCCGGGCTTCGGGACGTCGGCCGGAGGCAGGGCGCGGCCCGCCGTGAAGGCGAGCATCCACAGGCGCCGCCCCCGCCACGACCGGCGCGACGCCTCGCACCGCACCCCGGCGCGTCAGCGCCCACCACCCGGCCGCCGCCGAAACGGCCAGGCCCGCGAGCCCCACGGCAACCAGCCCCACGCTCCGAAGCCCCGCCACGGACAGCAGGAACAATCCCCGCGCCGACGGCCGCCACGACCGCCAGGCGCGCCGTCCAGCGCTGCCCCACCCCACGCACGATGACGGATCCCATGGAACCTCCCGGCCTCGCGGCCTTGGCTCTCGTCTCATGTTCACCGCCGGTGGGGGCATCGCCGTCACCCGGAACGGGTGAGGTAGGCCCGGGTGTGCCGGGCCCACAGTGGAGGGCCACCGGTACGGGCCGGACGGCCGGTGAAGGAGAACCGTTCCGAGAAGGGCGACCGGATGAACGGCAGCGGACGTACCACCGGTGGGCCGCGGCCGGGCCGCCCGGACGAGTGGGCGACGGTGGAGGCCCAGGCGCTGCTGCCGATGATCTGGGCCGATCCGCAGCACATGCCGGAGCAACTGTCCTTCTTCGCGGTGCGGAGGTTCGGACCCCGGGCCGCTGCCTCCGTTTCCCGCCGGAAAGAGCGCAAGCCGTCGGCCGGGGACGACGAACTCCGCAGGGAGGCCATCGCCCACGGAACGCGCATGACGATCGCCGACGGCGCCGTGCTGGGCGGCCCGTTCGTGATCCTCATGCCCGTAAGCTTCGTGGCAGCCCTGCTCTCCCAGGCCCGCATGGTGCTGGAACTGGCCGTCCTCGCCGGGCGCGACGCCCGAAGCGAACGACGGGTGGCGGACCTGCTGGTCCTCCAGGACGTGTACCCGACGATCGAGGCCGCCGCCCAGGCCCTGAGCGAGGTGAGGCGTCATCCCTCCGGAGGATGGGGCCGGATCCCCCACCGGACACGATGGTCGCTGATCGTCAGGATGGCGGCGATCCTCGGCATCGTGGGCGGGGGCGAGAAGCGCGGCCGACTCCGACAGGTGATCTCGACGGTCCCGATCGTGGCCGTGTTCCTCGTGGGCATGGTGCTGCCGTTGATCTGGATGCCCGCACTCGCGGTGATCTACCGGAGGAGCACGCTGCGGCTCGGAGCGAAAGCCGTGCGGTTCTACACCCCGGGCGCCGCGGGTGAGCCGCTCGGACACCATGGACGCCTTCCCCGCGTCCCCCGGGCGGCCGGCCTCGCCGCCGTTCTGCGGGTCCTCGCCCTCGCCGTAGTACCCTTCGCGACCGCCGCCGCGCTCGCCGTGGCGGACGTCCGGCTCGTCGGCGGGTTCTGGGGCACCAGCCTGATCGTCCTGGTCACGGTCTCCCTCCTCGCGGCGGGCGTCTGGCACGTGCGCCATCGATCGCACCGGCGGTGAGAAGCGAAGGAGACGGCCTTGAGCACCCAGGAGCCCGTCCGGCGCCGGACGGGCTCCTGGGGTGAGGGTCGACATCCGCCGGTAGGCATGTGCGGGCCCCGGGGATTCAGCAACCCCGGGGCCCGCAGGTCCTCGATGCCGACGGCAGCCCCTCTGAGTCCCTTCGCCAGGACTCCGCTCAGTGCCGACCTGTGCTTCTCACGGAGCCGGGGGGAGCGGATGTCGGGGCAGCCCATGGCGGGCCGGCTGTCACCAGCTGGTGATGGGCTCTCCGTTGTGCCGGCCGCCGACGCACATGTACATCGGGGGGATCCAGAAGATCTGCCGGATGCGGCCACCGCCGTCGACGCACTGCTGGGTGCTGACCAGTACCTGCGGACTGTCGTCGGTGCTGTCGGCGTGGGCGGGCGAGGCGAGCGCGGTGCCTGCCCCGCTGAGCAGGATGGTTGCTGCGAGCGTACTTAAGGTGCGGCGGAACCGGTTCATGGCTGAGCCTCCCCAGTGGAAGAACGTCACCACGGCGGGCGCCCGGTGACGGGATCCACGGGCGGCCCAGCGCGCATCCGCACCGAAGATCCGGAAGGTACCTTTCCGAATCGTGATCAGGCGAACACCCGGCAACCAGCGCACTGATGCGTGATGCACCCCGCGCCCTCTCCGGCACGCTCCCCAACATGCCCCCGCGCCCTGTTGCTCCGTCGACGGCCGTGCGCAATTCCCACCGCCGGGGCCGGCTGCTGGTCCCCGGACCCCGCAGTCAGTTCCTGTCTCGCACGGGACCGGTCACAGGGCAATCGGCCGGTAGGCAAGGGCCTGATCGACTACCTCCTCCGCCGAAAGCTCCTGCCCCGGCGGCCAGAAGACCAGGCCACACACGTACCCGGCGGCATCCGGTAACGGTGAACATCCGCCGGTCGCGAGCCCCGGGGCGTTCCGCACCGTGCACATCCGGAGCGCGAACCCGAGCTGGTGATGCTGCGTACGCCGCAGCGCGATCAGATCCCGGTCACGTCGTCCAGGAAGAAGAACCGCTCCGGCTCGGGCCGCGTCGGCTCCTCGGCGAACTTCCCGTACGCATCAGCCTGCTCATCGGTCAAAAATTCGGCAGGCTCGGGTTCCGGCCCATCAGCGCGGCGAAGGATTCCGGGTCGGCGTCGAATCCGCGAACGGCCTTGCGGAACACCCATTCCCCCGAGGCGCCCCGGGTGAACTCCGCGACGGTCGCCGCCGTGGCGTCGAAGACACCGACGAAGTCGTCGTTCACCAGCTCCGTGCGGTCCTCACGGACCCGGACTGCGGTGTTCGGCACCTCGCCGAACGTCTTCCGTCCCTCGCCCTGCTGGATGACCACGCCCACCACGACACGGGTGTACCGGGAGGACAACCGGTCGAGCTCCAGCGTCATGGCCTCGTCGGTACCGAAGCCTTGACCGGTACGGCTGTCCCTGTTGAGGGTGATGGTGCCGTCGGGTGACCGGCTGCCGAAGTGCACGACGTACTCGGGCTTGCCGTACGGATCGCCCTCGGAGAAGGTCGCGGCGACGATGTCGAGGTCGTTGGCCGGTGTGCCCGAGGGACTGGGGTCCCACTTGAGCGTTACCTCGACCTTCCTGAGCCCCTTGTTGAGACCACTCACGGACTTGCCTTCCTCGTACGGGACTGACGGGAGATGTGTCCGGACTCAATGGTATCGCCCAGGCCACGAGTTGAGGTTCCCCGCGCGGGGACGCGTCGGCGGCCCGGGGCCGGCCGTGTCGTTTCCTGGGGCTGACGCGTCGGGTGGGCCCGGGCCGTCCGGGCGATCCGCGAGGCGACCGGCTCATCAGGCGAGGAGCCAGGTGATCAGCGACAGGGTGATCAGCGACAGGAGCGTGGACCACACCACGACGTCCCTCGGTACATCGGTGCGCAGCCGGTATTCGGCGGCGTAGACGAAGGCGTTCTGGGCGGTGGGCAGGCCGGAGCACAGCACCACGGCCAGCAGCGCGTGCCCGTGCAGACCGAACAGCCAGCGGCCGAGCACGTAGGCGAGCAGCGGCTGCGCGGCTGTCTTGAGGCCGACGAGGACGAGCCGCTCGGCGATGCCCTTGGCATCCGGCACCACCCTGGTGTTCAAGGACATCCCGAGGGCGAACAGGGCCGCCGGCACCCCCGCGCCGCCGACCATCCGGATCGGCTCGGTCATCACGGTGGGCAGCGACAGACCGAGGGCGGAGACCGCGACCCCCGCCGCCGACGCGCCGATGACGGGGTTGCGCAGGGGCAGTAACGCGAACCGCCGCCACTGACCGCGCACCCCCTGATGAACGTCCAGATCGATGAGCACCATGATCAATGGCGTCACGAACAGCATCTGGAACACCGCGGCCGCGGCGATGAACGTGGTGTCGCCCAGCACCCCGATCGCGACCGGGATACCGAGATTGGCCGAATTCACGTAGGACGCGGTCATCGCGTTGACGGCGCGGTCGGCGGGCCGCGCCCGGAACACGTTCCGGGAGAGCAGCAGGGCCGCCCCGAACACCAGG
This sequence comes from Streptomyces netropsis, assembly GCF_014203545.1. Taxonomy (GTDB): domain Bacteria; phylum Actinomycetota; class Actinomycetes; order Streptomycetales; family Streptomycetaceae; genus Streptomyces; species Streptomyces netropsis. The sequence continues at coordinate 743,603 of NZ_JACHJG010000002.1, read as the reverse complement.
AGCAGACTGATCGCGAACACCGCCACTTCCGGCTCGGCGATCTCCCCCACCGGAGCCTTGGACAGCGTGAGGAACAGCAGCGCCGGCATGGCGAAGGTGAACGCGAACCGGGCGAGCACGGGTTGGGCTTGCCGGCCGAGCAGGTCGAAGCGGCCTGCCGCCCAACCCATCGCCGTGACCCCCCAGATCGGCACGAAGCCGGATATCACCGCTTGCACAAACCCCACCCATTCAGCCGCTGCCGCGCGCACGGCCCGCCCGGAGAGGGCCGTACGTCTTCCGGGGTTCATGATCCCTCGCAGCTCACGGACCGGGTGACCGGGTGTCAGCCGTCGGCGTCGGCGCTCTGCGTGTGTTCCTGCTCGGCCAGGCGCTTCTTGGCGTCGGCCCCGTCGAGGGGAAGCTCCTCGACCGGGAGCTCCCAGTACGTGAACGTCGACCTGCGGACCGTCGAACGCAGTGCCGTCATGAGGCCGCGATGGGTTCGGCCTTGGCGTATCCGTAGAGGGTGGCCCGGTCCTCCCAGGCCGACAGCGTCCAGAAGACGCCCTTGAGCGGCTGGGCGATGAGCGAGGCCCCGAGGGCCCGGCCCTGCGGACGAGGGTGCTTGGGGGGCGTCCAACGAAGAGTCGGCACGGCGTGTGGTCTACCTTCCGGGAGGCGGAGGCGACGCGTTCGGCGTCACGTCCCCCAGCCTCGCCGCGCCCGGACCACCTGACGCCGGATCTGCCCACCCATGACGGTTTCCGACACCGGGCGGGCCTTCCTGATGGATCCACTCACACCGGACGGCCACCGTGCCTTTCCCCTGCCGGACATGGGGAGGGCGGGCCCGCCGGGCGGATCCCGGCAGGCCCGCCCCGGGCTCAGGACAGCGGGACGACGTTCTCCGCCTGCGGGCCCTTCGGGCCCTGGGTGACCTCGTACTCCACCTGGGTGCCTTCGAGCAGCTCCTTGTACCCGGTGGTCTGGATGGCTGAGAAGTGGACGAAAACGTCGGGACCGCCGTCGTCTTGAGTGATGAACCCGAATCCCTTGTCGGCGTTGAACCACTTCACCGTGCCTGTTGCCATGCCTCTTGCCTCTCATCCGAATCCGCGCGTGAACGACGCGCGCCGGGGCGGCCTGTCGCTGCCGACCCCGGTCGTTCCCGACTTTTCCCCGCACAACGGCGAAATACGCTCCGGTGGGCGACAGGGCCACGGATGGCCCTGCCGTGGTGCCGGGTCGGTTAGCTCCTCGTACCGTGGGAGTGGAATGTCCGGCCCGGCAGTCCCCGACGGCAGAGGAGCACGGGTGATGAGCGCCCCCGAGAGTGCGGATCACGTCAGTGTTCATCTGACCGACTGTGGTCACGAGGACGCGAACGTGGTGTTCGGCGCCCTGGAGACCGCGTTCCCCGAGGGCACCGGTCCAGCTCGCAGCGAGACCCGCGCGTCGCTGTCCACGGCGGACAATCCCGTGATCTGGTGCACGATCGTCGACGCCCGGACCCGCAGCGACGCGGTGTCGGCCCCCGCGCCCCTGACCGGCGCGGTCACCGTGGATCTCTTCGGCCCCGCCCACCCCGTGCGTCAGGTCCAGCAGAAGCTGGCCGGGGTCTTCGACGTCGAGGAGCACGGCACGGTGTCGGGCGAGCACGAGGTGGAGATCCGTCTCAAGCTGACGTCGCTGTCCGAGTCGTAGGAACCGGCGACGAAGGCCCCCGCCCGTGGTGACGGCGGGGGCCTTCGTCGTCGGGGCGCTACTTCTTGTCCTTGCCCGGCTCTCCCGGGGTGTTCTTCGCGGTCACGGTGACGCCCGCCGCGGCGTTGGCCGCGGTCAGCCGGTACGGGCCCGAGACGGGGTTGCCGGGCAGTCGGTAGCCCTCGGGCACAGCGGTCTCGCGCAGGTAGTACGAGCCCAGAGGTTGGTCGGGAAAGTCGCAGCGGCCCCGCCGGTTCGTGGCACAGCCGCTGTCCGCCCTGCGGTCCGCGTCGCGCCCGGTGGTCTGCAGCCCGGCCCGCCCGTTGGTCTCGCGCCACAGTTCGAAGACCGCGCCCTGCAGCGGGCGGCCGGTCTTGGCGTCGTGCTTCACCAGGTGGATCGTGCCGTGGGGTTCCTTGGGCCGGGTGTTGGTGGCGGTGACCTGAACGCCCCGGGCGGCGTTGGCCGGCGTGAGGGTGAGCGGGCCGAAGACGGTCCGGGCGGGGACGGGATAGCCGGCCGGCGGCTGGGTCTCCTGCCAGTAGTAGGTGCCGGGCTCCACGGTGGTGCGGCATGCGCCGCCCGGGCCGGTGGTGCAGATTCCGCCGGACTTGGTGTCGGGGCCGGTCCCGGTGGTCTGCAGGCCGGGGGTGTCGTTGGTCTCCTTCCACAGCTGGAAGCGGGCGCCGGGCAGGGCCTTGCCGGTCTCGGCGTCCTTCTTGACGACGCTCACGTCCCCCTCGGGCGGGGTGCTGCCGCAGTCGGGGAGGTCCCCGTCGAAGGGATAGGCGTGGAACTCCTGACCGCCGCCCCCGGTCGCGGCCGATGTGTGGGTGAGGGAGCCGGTGGTGAAGAACCGTCCGTTGATCCCGGGCAGGGTGACCGTCGACTCACTGCCCTGGTCGCCGACCAGGATGCTGCCCTGGAACTGACCCGTGCCCTTGAACTCGACGCTCTTGGCGTCGGGGATGTTCCACAACAGGCGTTGGCGCAGCCTGTTCAGCGGGTCGTCGTCGGTGATGCCACCGCTGTAGGTGTTGATGACGCGGGCGCCGCCGGTCAGGTTGACGAGGATCGTGGCGTCCGCCGGGATGCCCGTGAAGCGGACGCCTTCCTGTCCGCCGTTGCGGCCGACCAGGTCGAAGTCGACGTTGAAGACCTGGAGCTTCGAGGTGCCGTCACCGGTGAACACCGTCTCCGACCCGTTGTTGACCGCCGTGCCGGTGGCCGGGCGTCCCCGGCCGTCGGTGCCGTGGGCGTAGCAGCGGCTCGCGGCGCTCAGCTCGGCGCGCAGTGGCTCGAAGGGCCGGGCGGCGGCGGGGTCCGCGACGCTGCGCCTGATGATGGTCCCGGTGGCGGTGCCGGCGTGCCGGACCACCCCGCCGTCGGCGTCGAGCCGCTGGCCCGGGGCGATCGTGACGTTGCCGCCGGTGGTCAGCCAGTCCGTGCCCACGGCGGGCGGCACCCGGGAGCCGACCCCTGCCACGCCGAGGTTGTACAGGCCGCCGCCGGAGGACTTGTTCATGTCGAAGGAGCCGAGGGTGACCACGCGGCCTTCGGCCTCCGCCGCGGCGCCCCGTACGCGGAAGTCACCGCCGACGAAGATGTTGATGTTGTTGTCGCGCCCGGCGATCGGCCCGTTGTTGACGGCGGGGTAGCCCGTCGCGGGACAGCCACTGCCGAGGCAGGGCCCCAGCCCGCCGGGCAGGGGCGCGGCCACGGCGGGCAGGGTCAGGGCCGCCGCGGTCACGGTCGCGGTGGACACGGTGCCCGCCACCGCACGCCATGACCGTCGTCGGCGGCGCGAGCGGGCTGCCTCAGGGGACTGGACCGGGCCTTCGTTCACTTCTGCCCTCGCAGGGTCGATGCTGCCGCCACTGCGATCCTGGGCACACACCGCTTGCCGGGGGTCCCGGCGCGCCGGGACCGTGCCTCGAACAGCCGACGCGTCCCCGGGCGGGCCGGTCAGGTGCCGGGTTTGCGCCCCCACGCGTACACCCCGTCGCCCACGGCGAGCACACTCCACAGACGTCGCGCGTCGGCGACGGTGAGGTTGACGCAACCGGCCGAACCACCGCCGTCGAACAGGTTCCCCGGGTGGCCGTGGAACGCCTGGCCCCCCGAGAAGAACTGCGCGTACGGCATCGGGGCGTTGTCGTACAGCGTCGAGACGTGGTCCTTGTGCTTCCAGTACACCTTGTGCCATCCGGTGCGGGTCACCTGACCGGCCCGGCCCGTCCGTACCGCCGTGGGGCCGAAGAGGACCCGGGCACCGTGCTGCACCCACATCAGTTGCCGGCCGAGGTCCACGCAGGCGACCTTCCGGGCGGGCGCGGGGCAGGTGCCCGCCGCGTTGGGGTTCTCCCGTGCCTGCGCGACGAGCATCGACCGGTAGGTGGCCAGCCCCGCGTACCCGTCGGCCGGTTCGACAGCTTCCTTGCGCTGGAACGCGGCGATGGCCTCGCAGTCGGCCGGGGACTGCCGGCCGTCCTGCGGCCGGTGCAGATACGCCTCCAGCTGCCACTGGTACGGGCCGGTGCCGGCGCGGCACGCGGGGGCCGCGTGCGCGACGTCGCCGGACCAGGGGGTGAGGGCACCGGCCCACGCCGCCAGGGCGAGGGCCGCCGCCCGCGCGCGTCGTCGGAGGTCCGCGCGTGCCGCGTGATCGACGCTCATGCCCGACACCTACCGGCCCCGGGCGGGACCGGCACCCCAGGTGATCCGAACAGCCGGGCCGTTCACCCGGTCGGAAAGCCGTACCGGGTGCGAGAATGGCCGGCCGACCACCATCCACGACGACCGGCCGGGTGAACGGTGATCATCCCTCGACGGCTCGAACCCCCGGGCGTGCCCGCCCGGCCCACCGATCGCGTCTGGTACGCCGCCTACGGTTCCAACATGGATGCGCGGCGTCTGACGTACTACCTCGCCGGGGGCCGGCACCCCGGCGGGACGCGTACGTACCCGGGCTGTGCGGACCCTCGGCCTCCCGAGCGCTCCTGCGCCGTACTGCTGCCGGGAATCGTGTACTTCGCCACCGAGTCGCCCGTCTGGGGCGGGGGCCGGGCCTTCTACGACCCCGACGCCGAGGGCGAGACGCCGGCGCGGGCCTACCTCGTCCCGGTGGCGCAGTTCTCCGGCATCGCGGCCCAGGAGATGTACGAGGACCCGGGACGGGAGGTGGATCTGCGGGAGGTCCTCACGCACGGGCGGGCGCGGCTCGGGCCGGGGCGGTACGAGACCCTGGTGTGCCCGGGGTTCCTGGACGGCCTTCCCGTCGTCACCTTCACCGCCCCCTGGGCCGTCGGCGAGGTGGCCGGCACTCCCCCGTCCCCCGCCTACCTCCGGCATCTCGCCTCGGGCCTCATGGAGGCGCACGGTTGGACCGCGGGGCAGGCGGCCGGTTATCTGGCCGGGCGCCCCGGGGCGAAGGGGCATTGGACACCCGAGGACGTCGCGGACGTTCTCCGACGGCCGGCTTCTCCCGGCGCGGTCACGCCACCGTCCGCTCCCCTGCCGGAGGCTGGTGGAGGCCGAAGGGAGAACCCTGGTCGTCGCGGCACAGTGTGAAGCGGCCGAACCGGGCGACCGTTTCGGGGTCTTCCTCGCTCTCGGGTGTCTCGGCCGTACCGCCGAGCTCGCGGACGCGTGCGAGCGCGGTGTCCAGGTCGTCGACCTTGAAGAACAGGTACGGGCTCGCGCCGGGGTCCGCGCCGTGCAGTCCGCCGGGGGCGTCGGGGGTGGAGATCGCGTAGCCGCCGCCGGGTGACACCGCTTCGAAGGTCCAGCCGAAGAGGTGGCCGTAGAAGGCGCGCGCCCGCTCGGCGTCGTCCACGCCCAGTTCGAAGAAGGAGATCTCACCGGCCATCGCGGGCTCCTGTCGGAGATGCGGACACGATACGGACGAACCACGGACACTGTCGGCGTCCACAGTGCCACCGCGGATCCGGACCCGCTCGGACCGGTGGCCCGTTCGGGCACGGCGTGCCGCCGCGCCCGGCGAGCGAAAACCGGTCTCGTGTGCGGTCCGGACCAAGCCAGGTCAGGGGTGTACGCCGGTCGCCCGGGACGGGTCCTCGCACATGGTCACGGCCATGCAGTCTGAAAATCGTTCGATTCTGGGTGAATCAGTGTGCTCGGCGCATTCGATTATTTCAGGACCATGCCCCGCAAACGGCGTCTTGTGGGACGCCGGAACCGATCGGACGATCGGTCCCGTTCCCGCACGTGATCTCCTCGAGGAGGACGCCATGAACGATCGACTCAGTCTCGCCCCCGATGCCGCACGGCAGCTGGCGACCACCACCAAGACCACCCCGCAGATGCGCGGCATCACGCCCCGCTATCTGCTGCGCGCGCTGCCGTGGGTCGACGTCGACTCCGGCGTCTACCGCGTGAACCGTCGCCGGACCTTCATCCTGGGCGACGACCGCATCAGCAGCTACAACGAGAGCGGCGCCCACCACATCGTCCCGGAGGACCTGCGGGAGGTGCCGTATCTGCGGGAGGCCGACGAGGCGCTGCTCGCCGAACTGGCGGGCTCCTTCACGGAGGTCACCTTCGAGCCCGGGCAGGTGCTGGCCCAGGAGGGTGACGCGGCCGACCGGCTGTGGGTGCTCGTGGTCGGGCGGGCGGAGAAGCGGGTGACCGGGCGGTACGGCGAGGACGCGTTACTCGAGGTGATCGGTGACGGGCAGTTCTTCTGTCTCGACTCCTGGACCCGCCAGGCACCGCTGCCGTTCAGGGTCAAGGCCCTCACCGCCGGTGTGGCGCTCACCGTCGAACGCTCCGCCCTCGCCGCCCTCGCCGACCGGGACGCGAACCTGCGGACCGCGCTCGAGGGCCACATCGCCGGGGACGGGCCGGTACCGGGCGCCGAAGTACCGGTGGACCTCGCGGCCGGGCACGTCGGCGAACCCGATCTGCCGGGTACCTACGTGGAGTACGAGGACACGCCGCGCGAGTACCACATGAGCCTCGCCCAGACCGTGCTGCGCGTGCACACCCGCGTCTCCGACCTGTACAACGAGCCCATGGACCAGACCCGGGTCCAGGCCGGCCTCACCATCCAGGCGCTGCGCGAGCGGCAGGAGTCGGCGATCCTCAACCACCCCGAGTTCGGGCTGTTCCACAACGTCGCCCCGGGCCAGCGCGTACAGACCCGCACGGGCGCGCCGACCCCCGACGACATGGACGAGCTGCTGTCCCGGGTCTGGAAGCAGCCGGGCTACTTCCTCGCCCACCCCAAGGCCATCGCCGCGTTCGGCCGGGAATGTACCCGCCGGGGTGTGCCCCCGGTCATCGACACCCGGTTCGGCAGCCCGCTGCTGACCTGGCGGGGCGTGCCTCTGCTGCCGTCCGACAAGGTGCGCTTCACCGGTGCCGGTGGCACCGGGGTCACCGAGATCCTGCTGATGCGCACGGGTGAGGCCGAGCAGGGTGTGATCGGCCTCCGGCCGTCGGGCGTGCCGGACGAGGTGGAGCCGGGCCTGTCCATGCGGAACATGGGCACCGACCGGAAGGCGATCACCTCGTATCTGCTGACGGCCTACTTCACCACCGCGGTGCTGGTGGAGGACGCCGTCGCCGTCCTCCGGAACGTCGAGGTGGGCACGTTCCATGACTACTCCTGAAGCCGCGCCGCGCCCGGGCACCCGGGGCGCCGGCTTCGACCCCGAGCAGGCGCGGCGGGACGTGCCGATCCTGCACCGCACGGTCAACGGCCACCCCCTGGTGTGGTTCGACAACGGCGCCACCACGCAGAAGCCCCGTCAGGTCATCGAGGCCCTCGCCTCCTACTACGGGAGCGCCAACTCCAACATCCACCGCGGTGCGCACACCCTGGCCCGCGAGGCCACCGAGGCGTACGAGGAGGGGCGCGCGACGGTCGCGCGGTTCCTGGGCGCCGCCTCGCCCGACAGCGTCGTCTTCACCCGGGGCACGACCGAGGCCGTCAACCTCGTCGCGCAGACGTGGGGACGGGCCAACCTCGGCCCCGGGGACGAGATCCTGGTGCCGGTGCTGGAACACCACTCCAACATCGTCCCCTGGCAGATGATCGCCAAGGAGCGGCGGGCCCGGGTGGTGCCCGTACCCCTTCGGGCGGACGGGAGCATCGACCAGGACGCCTTCGCCGATCTGCTCTCCTTCCGGACCCGGCTCGTCGCGGTCAGCCACGCGTCGAACGTCCTCGGCACCGTCCCGCCGGTGCGTCGGATGACGGCGCTGGCCCACCGGTACGGGGCGAAGGTGCTGGTCGACGGGGCCCAGGCGGTCGCCCACTTCCCCGTGGACGTCACGGAGTCGGACGCCGACTTCTATGTCTTCTCGGGCCACAAGCTGTACGCGCCCACGGGGATCGGCGCGCTGTACGCGAAGCCGGACCTGCTGGCGGGCATGGCACCGTGGCAGGGCGGCGGCAACATGATCGACACGGTCGACTTCGGCCGGGTCACCTTTGCGCCGGTCCCGCATTGCTTCGAGGCGGGCACCGGGCACATCTCCGGCGTGGTGGGCCTCAAAGCCGCCATCGACTGGCTGACCTCGTTCGGCCGCGAGGCGGTCGCCGCGTACGAGACGGGGCTGCTGGAGTACGCCCAACAGGCATTGGCCGCGGTCCCGGGCCTGGCCGTGCTGGGTTCGGCGCCGGGCAGGATCGCCGTGCTGACCTTCACGCTCGCGGGCGTGGATCCGGCGGACATCGCCCGGCGACTGGACCAGGAGGGCATCGCCGTCCGCGCCGGCCACCACTGCGCCCAGCCCGCGTTGCGGGCGTACGGCCTGGAGGCCGCGGCACGTGCCTCGCTCGCGCTGTACAACACGGCGGAGGAGGTGGACCGACTGGTGGCGGCGTTGCTGCGGTTGCGGCGGGACATCTGAGCCGCTGAAGGGTTCCGGTACGTCGTCGGCGACGTACCGGAACCGTTCCCCTCAGGTCCCCTCAGGTCCCCTCAGGTCCCCTCAGGTCCCCTCGACGTCACTGGGGAATCTCGCGCAGGGCGTTCGTGGCGCAGTGCACCTCGCCACCGTTCAGATGGGCCCAGGAGATGTTCTCGACCCAGTGCACCCGCACTCCGTTCGCGGTCAGCCGCCGTTCGGCCTCGTCCCGGAAGAGGTCCCGGCCGGCGACGCGCGGCCCGTGCGGCACGGGCGCGGCGAAGTCCCGCGAGGTCAGGGACAGCCCGTTGGCGAGGGCGGGTGTGAAGGCCACGGAGCGGCGCGGCAGGCCGCCGCCGGGGTCGGCGCCGACGTACAGCACCGGCAGCCGCACGAGTTCCTCCGCCTTCAGGCCGGTGGCCCGCAGCAGGACGTCGAGTTGCCCGTCGATGTGCCGCGCGGCCTCCTCGTTGCCGCCGCTCCTCTGCTCGTGGCGCAGGAACTGGTCGACGGTCGGCCTGTCCTGGGCGACGGTGTCGGCGAGCAGCCGCTGCCCTCCCTCCCCCGCGCGCTGTGCCTGCTGCAACAGGCTCATCGCCTTGCGCGGGTCGGAGACGGCGAGGGTCCAGCCGCGCGCGTTGTCGGCCCGTACGACGTGCACGGTCTCGTCCACGTGCCCGACGAGCAGCCATGAGGTGTCGAGTACGACGGGCGGCTGCTGTCCCTGGGCGCGCAGCATCCGGACGAACGAGGGGTCGGGGCGGCGGTGCTCGGAGCTGCCGTAGAGGATCCGGCCCCGTGGATAGCCCGGGTAGGGCGGGAGCGATTCGAGATTGCCGGTGAAGTTCAGCAGTTCGTCGACGTTCTTGTCGCGGTGCGGGGTGTACTGCTGGACGACGCCCACGTCCGGGCCGCGCAGATCGCGGTAGAGCAGCCGACCGGCGCGGCGCAGACTGGCCGAGCGGCCGTCGTCGGACGTCCAGTAGTTGGGGGACCGCAGCAGGACACGCATGGTGTGCGGGCCGTCGGGGGTGGGCTTGGTGACGTATCCGGGTTCGGCGATGTCCTGGCGCCAGATGTCCCGCCACCACTGCGCGGTGCCCCGCTGGAAGCGGAGTTCGCTCGACGGCAGGCCTGCCTTCCGGGCCGCGGCGCGGAGCGAGTCCGCGAACGCCCGCCACTGGCCGGGGCGGCGGGTGGCGGCCGGGATCTCGGCGGGCTGTCCCGTGCCGGGGCCGGGCGCGGCGGCGAAGACGTGCCGGGCACGCTGGAGGTCGTTGTGCAGGAGGACCGGTGCCACGCGCAGGGAAACCTGGGCACGGCGGGTGGCGTCGTGCTCGGTGACGGTGAGGGTCACGGTGATCCGGCCGTCCCACCGCTTCGGGTCGCGCACGATGTCACGCCCCTCGACGGCCAGCCGCGCGCCGCGCCGCAGTTCCTCGGCCCCGATCCGGCCGTCGGTGCCCAGTGATACGTACCGCCCGTCGCGCTCGACGAAGATCCGTGCGTACGGGCGCTGGGCGGCCGGCACCGCGACGCGCCCGGTCGCCCGTTTCCCCACGCTCATCGGCCGTACGCGCAAAGGGGTGAGGTCCTTGGCGTCCTCGGGGCCGTTGACGCGGTCGTCGGCGGCGTCGTTGCAGGCGGCGAGGCGCTCGTCCACGGCCACGTCCAGCCGGTCCAGGTCGCCGGGCCGCAGGGCGCAGCGCCGGGCGTCGTCGTCGAGGTTGGGCAGCAGCACGGTGCCCTGCGGCGCCCGCAGCTCGGGGGCGGCGGGTGTGCTCGCCCGCGCGGCGGTGGGGGACAGCGACGTGGCCACCACGGCCGCGCAGGCGAGGGTGCGGACGCGGGTCCGCCGTGTGCTCGGTGGTTTGTCCATGACTTCACTGTGTCGGCGGGGGCGGCCGTGCGCCTCGTCCACCGGGCGGAGCGCCGGGTGGACCCTTCGGTGCAGTCACGGGGGCGGACGCCTCCGCTCCAGGTGTGAGAACCCGTGTGTGAGAACCCGTGTCCGGACCGCGCCGAACGCGGAGCCACCCGGGTGGCGCGGCGTCAGACGGTGTCTGTGGTGCGGCTGAGAGGGAACAGGCACAGAGTGCCCGAGCTCCCCGATCCCCTGACGAGCCTCGTCCGGCGCGGCAGAGAACCCGCGGTCGCCCAGACCCTGCGTTCCACCACTGCCGCGGTGATCGCCTACGTGGTGGCACTGTGGCTGAGCAGCGAGCCCGTGCCGCTGACGGCGCCCCTGACCGCCCTGCTCGTCGTCCAGGTCACCCTCTACTCCACCCTGACCACCAGCATCCGCAGAGTGAACTCCGTGGTGGTGGGGGTGTTCATCGCCATCGGCTTCTCCACCATGGTGGGCCTCACCTGGTGGAGCCTGGGGCTGATCATCCTCGCCTCCCTGGTCATCGGGCGCTTTGTGCGGGCGGGGGAATTCGTTCCCGAGGTGGCGATCAGCGCGATGCTCGTCCTCGGGGTCACCCGGGTGGCGGAGAGCGCGTGGGACCGGGTGCTGGAGACGCTGATCGGCGCGATCGTGGGTCTGTTGTTCAACGTCTTCTTCGCCCCTCCGGTGTGGGTGCAGCCGGCCAGCGAGGCCATCGAGCACCTGTCGCGCCGGATGGGCCGTCTGCTGCGGCGCATCGGCGAGGAGGTCGACGGCCGTACGACGGTCGAGGAGGCCGCGGCCAGGCTCTACGAGGCCCGTCGGCTGGACCACGACATCGTCGAGGTGGACGCCGAGCTCAGGCAGGCCGAGGACAGTCTGCGGCTCAACCCCCGGGTCAAGGAGGGGCAGCTCTTCCGGGTGGTGCTGCGGACCGGCCTCGACGCCCTGGAGATCGCCGCCGTCGTCCTGCGGGTGACGTGCCGGACCCTGACCGACCTCGCCAAGGAGCGGACGGACGAGCCCTTGTTCGAGGAGGAGGTGGCGAGTGCGCTGCAGGAGGTGTTCACCCACCTCGCCCTCGCCGTCGAGAGCTTCGCCGTGCTGATCACCACGCAGGTGAGCACCAATGCCGAGGACGCGGAGGACAGGCTGGTCAGCGAGCTCGCGGCGGGCCGCGCCAGCCGCGACCGGGCCGCCGACCTCCTTCTGGTGCGTGTCCTGGAACACCCCCGTCAGTGGCAGCTGCACGGCGCGATCCTGACCGAGATCGACCGGATCCTGGACGAGCTGGACGTGGAGGAGCGGTCCCGGCGGCTGGTGGAGGAGCTCGACCGCCGTTCCCGCGAGCAGCAGGACAGGTATCCGTTGCTCGCCGGGATCCGACGCCGGGTGCGCACCAGCCGGTACGGCTGGCGGAGCAGCGCGTGACCACCCGCTGCCGGTCTGCCGCGCCGCGCCGCTCCGGTGGAAGAGCACGGCCCCCGGAGCGACAATGACGTGACAACCGTTTCCTCTTCGCTTCGATCGTCCGACCGGGAGGCCGCGCATGAAGGCGCCCTCGGCCCGTGGCCCGGCTCTCCTCGTGGCCGCGTGCACGGCGCTGGTCGGCTGCGAGAGCGGTTCGTCCGGCGACGGATCGTCCGCTCCCCGCCGGTCGGGCACCGTCCCCGTGGTCGCCTCGACGAATGTGTACGGGGACATCGTGCGGCAGATCGGCGACGACCGGGTCGAGGTCGTCCCGATCATCGACGACCCGGCACAGGACCCGCACTCCTACGAGGCCGGTACCCAGAACCAGCTGGCGCTCTCCCGTGCGCGGGTCGTGGTCGAGAACGGCGGCGGTTACGACGACTTCGTCGGCAGGATGCTGCGCGGCACGAAGAACTCCTCGGCGGAGGTCGTGAACGCCGTACGGGTCTCGGGAAAGACACCGGCGGCGGGCCAGGAGCTCAACGAGCACCTCTGGTACGACTTCCCCGCCATGGGAAAGCTGGCCGACCGGATCGCGGGGGCACTGGCCAAGGCAGCCCCCGCCGACGCGTCGGCCTTCCGTCGCAACGCCGAGGAGTTCCAGGGGAAGCTGACGTCCCTCCAGGCCGAGGAGGCGCGGATCAAGGCGGATCACGGGGGTGCCGCGGTCGCGGTCACCGAGGCGGTGCCGCTGTACCTGACGGAGGCGGGCGGTCTGCGGAACATGACGCCCGCGGACTTCGCCGAAGCCGTCGAGGAAGGCACCGAGGTCTCCCCCGGCAGCCTGCGGGAGACCCTCGACCTGCTCACCGGAAAGCGGGTGAGGGCGCTGGTGTACAACGAGCAGACCGCCGGTCCGCAGACGGAGAAGGTGAAGCGGGCCGCCGAGGACAACGGGATCCCGGTGGTCGCCGTGACCGAGACGCTCCCGCCGGGCAAGGACTACGTCGGCTGGATGAAGGCCAACGTCGACGCGCTCCGGCGGGCACTGGAGAAGTGATGGACCGCGCGGAGACGACCGCACCGCTCTCTTCCCGGGGAACATCCCCGGCAGAGGGTGCGGGGACGGCCGCGCCGGTGATCAGTCTGCGGGGCGCGGCGCTGTCCTACGGCGACCGGGTGCTGTGGCGCGATCTGGACCTCGATGTGCGGCCCGGGGAGTTCCTGGCGGTGCTGGGCCCGAACGGCTCCGGCAAGACCAGTCTGCTGCGGGTGCTCCTGGGCCGACAGCGGCTCACCGCGGGGACGCTGTCGGTGCTCGGCCACGCCCCCGACCGCGGCAGCAGCGACATCGGTTACGTGCCCCAGCAGAAGTCCCTGCCCGGGTACACCGTCCTGCGGGCACGCGACCTGGTGCGGCTCGGCCTGGACGGCCACCGCTGGGGGCCGGGGCGGGCGGGCGCCGCGGGCCGCCGCCGGGTGGACGAGGCATTGGCGATGGTCGGGGCCACGGCGTACGCGGACGTTCCGGTCGGCAGGCTCTCGGGCGGCGAGCAACAAAGGGTCCGTATCGCGCAGGCGCTCGTCACCGACCCGCGGATCCTGCTCTGCGACGAGCCGTTGCTCTCCCTCGACCCGCACCACCAGCGCTCGGTCACCGAGCTGGTGGACCGGCGGCGCCGTTCCGCGGACACCGCCGTGGTCTTCGTGACGCACGAGATCAACCCGGTGCTGGGGATGGTGGACCGGGTGCTGTACCTGGCGCGGGGCGGGTTCCGGATCGGGCCGCCGGAGAAGGTGATGACCTCGGCGTCCCTGTCGCGGCTGTACGGCACGCAGGTCGACGTCGTCCGGGTCCGGGGCCGCGTCGTCGTGGTCGGGGCACCTGACGAAGGCGCCGACGGCACCGCGCACAGCCACTCCGACGGGCAGCCCGACGGACCCGCGGCGGAGCACCGGGGCGGCCCGCACGGCGACGGGCCGCCGTGAGCGGGCACGGTGACCCGGCCGTCGGCGGGGCGAGCGGCGGGGTCCCGCGGCAGGTCTTCGACTTCGACGACTACGGCGAGTTGCTCGGGCTGGTCCACGACACGCTGCTCGCCGGGGCCGTCATCGGCCTGGTCGGCGGTCTGGTCGGGGTGTTCGTGATCATGCGCGATCTGCCGTTCGCCGTGCACGGGATCAGCGAGCTGTCCTTCGCCGGGGCTTCGGTGGCGCTGTTCCTGGAACTGAACATCGTGGCCGGGGCGATCGCCGGTTCCCTGCTGGCGGCGGGCGCGATCGGGGTGCTGGGCGTCCGCGCCCGCGACCGCAACTCGGTCATCGGCATCATCATGCCGTTCGGCCTCGGGCTGGGTGTGCTCTTCCTGTCCCTCTACAAGGGCCGGGCGGCGAACAAGTTCGGCATCCTGACCGGCCAGATCGTCGCCGTCGACACCCCTCGGATGTCCTGGCTCCTCGGCACCTCGGCCGTGACGCTCGTCGCTCTCGCGATCATGTGGAAGCCGCTGACGTTCGCGAGCGTCGACCCGGAGGTCGCGGCGGCCCGGGGCGTCCCCGCACGGGCCCTGTCCCTCGCCTTCATGCTGGTCCTCGGGCTCGCCGTCGCTTTGTGCGTCCAGATCATCGGGGCGCTGCTGGTTCTGGCACTGCTCGTCACACCGGCGGCCGCCGCCGCGCGGGTCACGGCCTCCCCCGTGCTGTTGCCCGTGCTGAGCGTCGTCTTCGCGCTGGTGTCGATGGAGGGAGGGATCCTGCTCGCCCTCGGCAGCACGGTCCCCATCAGCCCGTACGTCACGACGCTCTCCTTCGTGATCTATCTCGGCTGCCGCCTCGTGGGCACGCGGCAGGGCGCCCGGGCGGCGGAGCCGGCCTGAGGCGCCGCGGCCGCCCCCCCGGCCGAGGCCGGTGCGCAGGCCGGTCCGTCGGCCCGCGGGGAGGTCGCCCTATCCGTCCGAGCCGAACGCGGCGGCCGCCAGCCGGCCCGAGATCCTGGGTGCCGCACCGTCACCGAAGGAGTCGGTGCCCACGGCGTAGACGGCACGGCGGCTCAGGTCGGGAGAGGCGAAGACACCGCTCGCGTATCCGTAGTCGTGCCCGGTCTTGCCCCACAGGAGCGTGCCGTCGGGCAGCGGGAAGGACATCAGGGCGACGCTGAAGCAGGCGGATCCCTTGTCGCGTCCGATGTTGCAGTTGGAACCGTTGGCGTACGGCAGGAGCTTGCCGTCCGCGTCGCGGGGAAGGGCGCGCAGCTCGGCGCTCTGGGCGGGGCGCAGCAGTCGGCCCGTGAAGAGGGCGGTCATGAAGCGGTCGAGGTCGGCGGTCGTGGAGATCATCTGAGAGGGGTTGCCGCCCTGCTCGTTGACGTCGACGAGTTCGCCCTTGCTGGTGGGCAGGTAGCCGGGCAGATAGGGGCGGGGTACCGCTGTGTTGCCCGCCGGAACAGAGGTGTGCCGCATCCGCAGCGGCGTCAGGACGCGGTCGGTGATCTCGTGCTTCAAGGAGTGGCCGGTGAGCTGTTCGATGAGCTTTCCGGCGACGCGGTAGCCGAAGGAGTTGTACTCCTGCCGGGTGCCGGGCGCGAAGTGCGGGCCGGGCCAGGCCCTTCCCTCGGGGCGCAGGGTGCCCTGGATGACCCGGTCGAAGGTGTAGTAGTCGAAGCGGGTGGCGATCTGCTCGTCGCCGGTCCGTGCCGGTGCGCCCTCGAAGTCGCTCGGCAGGCCGCTGGTGTGATTGAGCAGTTGGCGGACGGTGATCGGCTGGAAGGTCTCCGGCAGCAGCCCCGGGAGGTAGTGCTGGACCGTCCCGTCGAGGTCCACCCGGCCCTCGGCCGAGAGCTGCAGCAACACCACCGCTTCGAAGGTCTTGGAGATGCTGCCGATTCTGAAGTGGGCCGTGTCGGATATCCGCTTGCCGGTGTGGACGTCCCCCGACGCGCCGCTCCACTCGTGCCCGGACTTGTGGACCCATGCCACGGCGCCGGCCGCCTGGTCGCCGGGCCGGATGGTGATCGCCTCCCGCAGGGCCTTGGCGTCCAAGGGGGCTCGCACCGCGTGCGCGGAAGCCGGCGTGTCCGCCGGTGACGCGGCGTGGGCGGGCCCGGTGACGACGCCGCCCACGGTGGCGGCGACCGCGAGGGCGGACAGGGCGAGGGCGGACAGCCGTGTCCTACGGGGCGTGGAACTGCTCATGCTGCTCTCCAGGGAGGCTCGATCGGGGGTGAGCGGCGTCCATGACGCCGACTCACCTGACCGAGTCTCCCCAAGCATGATCGTTCCGGCATCGGGGGAAGGCCCTGACCCGACCCCGAGAGACCCCTGACGGATCCCCGGGCGGCGAAATCCACCCGGGGTGTGCCCGTGCAGCAGGCGTACGCGTCTCGCCCTAACGTGTCGGACCGTTTTTGCGCCGGGCGTTGAGGAAGGCGAACAGCGCGGTCACGGCGGCGGTGACGGCGCCCGCGGCGACGTACCACCAGCGGCCGGACGATCGGCGGGGTGCCTTCGTGACGGTCCCTCCGCCTGCGGGTGCGGTGGCGGGACCATCGGTCGCGTCGGCGGCGGCGAACGCGCCGGCCGGTTCCGGGGCCGCCACCGCGGCGGCGCCGGGCTTGCCCTGGAGGTTCTCCAGGTCGGACGGGCGCACCTGGATGGCCAGCAGCGCGATCACCGTGGCGACCACCGTGAACGCCGCCGCGGCGACGAAGGCGGCCGAGACTCCCGAGGTGAGCACCTGGTCGGCCCAGGGCGGTGGGAGCTGGCCGGTCTGCTCGAAACGCACGCGCTCCGCCGGAGTGGCCTGGGCGAGGAACTGCGGCACCTGGTCCTTCGCCTCGTTGCGGCTGGCCGTGCCGAAGACCGTGACGAGGATGGACAGCCCCAGCGAGCCGCCCACCTGCTGGGTGGCGTTGAGCAGGCCCGATGCCGCACCCGTCTCATGGGTCGGCACTCCGGAGACGGCCATCAGCGTCAGCGAGACGAACTCCATGCCCATGCCGAGGCTGAAGACGAGCATGGGTCCGAGGACGCTGCCCAGATACGTGGAGTGGATGTCCGTCAGCGTCAGCCAGGACAGCCCGGCCGCGGCCAGGATCGCGCCGATCACCATGAAGGGCTTCGGACCGTACTTCGGCAGCAGTTGGGAGGCCACTCCCGCACCCACCGCGATGACGGCGCTGACGGGCAGGAAGGCCAGTCCGGCCAGGAGCGGGCTGAAGCCCAGCACGTTCTGCACGAAGAGCGTGAGGAAGAAGAACATGCCGAAGATCGCGGCGGCGAGGCTCAGCATGATCCCGTAGGTGCCCGCGCGGTTGCGGTCGGCGAACATCTTCAGCGGGGTGATCGGTTGCTTCGAGCGCCGTTCGGTCAGGATGAACACCACGAGCAGCACCACCGCCGCGCCGAACGACGCCAGCGTGATCGCATCACGCCAGCCGTCCTGCGCCGCCCGGATGAAGCCGTAGACGAGCAGGGCCATACCGAGGGTGGAGGTCAGCGCCCCCATCAAGTCGAACCGGCCCGGATGGCGCTCGGATTCCTTGATGTGCCGGGGCGTGGCGAGGGCGATGGCGAGCCCGATCGGCACATTGACGTACAGGACCCAGCGCCAGTCCAGCCATTCGACGAGCATCCCGCCCGCCAGCAGGCCGATCGCACCGCCTCCGGCGGAGACCGCCGCGAAGACGCCGAACGCCCGGTTGCGGGCCGGGCCTTCGGTGAACGTGGTGGTGATCAGCGCGAGCGCGGTCGGCGAGGCGATGGCACCGCCCACCCCCTGGAGGGCACGGGCGGCGAGGAGCTGACCGGAGTTCTGCGCCAGACCGCCGAGCAGGGACGCGAGCACGAACAGCAGAACGCCGGAGATGAACACCCGACGGCGGCCGAGGATGTCACCGGCCCGGCCGCCGAGGAGCAACAGACCGCCGAAGGTGAGCGTATAGGCGTTGATCACCCAGGACAGGCTCGTGGTGGAGAAGTGCAGCGAGCTCTGGATGTGCGGCAGCGCGATGTTCACGATGGTGATGTCCAGGACCACCATCAGCTGACAGGAGGCGATGACGAGAAGCGCGATCCCGTTTCCGCCGCCCTGCTTCGAGGCCCCGGCCCGCAACCGGCCCGGGTCGTTCGCCGCCATCGGCTGAGAGGACGTCATGGCGCATCGTGCCTCACGACAGGGTCGGTGGACCTTTCGGCCCACTCAACCGAATGTAAGCCCGGTCCGGACGCGCTACCAGTCGATCTACCGCGCCTGCCCGTCGCGGTAGCCCGGTCCCACGGGCCGGGGCGACAGGCAGGCGCGGTAGCCGGCCAGCCCGGGCAGTCGCGGCAGGGGCTGGACCCGCCAGTCACGGGCGTACGCGGGCACCGCCCGGCCGCCGCCCACCAGCAGCACCACCGGCCGCCGCTCGGCCGCGGCCAGGAGTTCCGGCAGGGTGATGCTGCCGTCGTGGCCCCCGATCTGGCGGGACGCGCATCCCATCCGGAAGGCGACCCGTACCGCCTCGGCACCGGTGACGAGGCACGGCGCGCGTACGCCCTGGCGACGCAACTGCGCCGCGACGCCGTCCACGCCCTCGCGGATGGCGTGGCCGCGGGAGACGGCCCGGTGCAGGACGACGTACTGGACCGCGAAGTGCGCGGACAGGGCGAGGGCGAGCGCCGCGGCGGCGAGTGCGCGCGGTCGCGCGGCGGTCGCCATGCCGAGCAGGCAGAGGGCGACGGGCAGGGACAGCAGCGCATAGGCCGGGAGCAGGAACCTGGGTGCGGCGTAGTCGATGAACTGGTACGGGACGGCGAGGGCCAGGCCGACGAGGGCCGGCAGGAGGAGCACGGCCAGGCGGCGGGTGCGGGCGGCGACCAGCAGCCCGCCCGCGGTGAGCGGCAGGACGGCGAGCCACCAGAACCCGGTCACCGGGTGGCGCCACGGCACGTCGCACGGGCGGCACAGCGTGCGCCCCTCCAGGGCGCGCAGTTGGTCGCCGACGGCGAGATGGGCGGTGATGCCGCCCTGGATCTCCCCGGCGCGGTGCACACGTGCGGCGAGGTCGCCGTAGCGGAGGTACGCCTCGACGATCCATTCCGCGCTGCCGAGGCCGGCGCCGGCGACGAGGGCGAGCAGGACCGCCGGCCGTCGCCAGGGCCGTACGCACAGGGCCGCCGCGGCGAGCGTCACCATGAGTGCCATCGCGTCACCGGGCCGCATGAGGGCGGTGAAGGCGACCCCGGCGGCCAGACCGAAGAGCGCGCGCCGGTCGGCCCGTCCGTCGGATGCGCGTACGGCGCGCAGGAAGCAGCCCGTGGCGAGGAGCGCACCATAGGCGACCCAGAGGTTGGGCATGACCTGCGGCCCGTAGAGGAGGGTGATCCACAGCCCGCTGAACACCACCCCCGCCGACACGAGGACCGGCAGCGGGAGCAGCCGCCGCCAGACCCACAGCGACAACAACAGCCCGCCACCGGAGGCGAGGGCCAGATAGCCGCGGAGGACGGCGGTGGAGGTCGTCAGCGCGGCCACGGGCGCGACGAGGAAGGTGATGCCCCGGGCGCGGGGCGCGCTGAAGAAGGCGGCGGGAGCCTGCGGGCTGACCTGGCTGAGGTACACCGTCTCGTCCCACCCGAGGCCGAGGCCGGGTATGACGAGGACCAGCTGGGCGAGGGTGTGGACGGCGGCGAGACCCGCGAGCCATGGCAGGGGTTTCGCGCCGGGTGCGTGGTGCTCCGGCGCTGCCGTGGCCCGCGGGCCGGGTGTGAGGCGCGCTGACCGCATGGGCGCCACGCTCCGGCAGTGGTGGCGACGGCGCGCGGCGGGAGGGGCAGTCGGCGGAACCCCGCTACCCGAACGGCCCGTTCGACCGCTGAGGTGCCACCCCGACACCCTCGACCCGAACAACCGCTCGTCGAAAAATTGTCAGTCGCTGTGGGTACGGGTTGGTACGGTCGCGCCATGTCGGAAACGCATGGTCACTCACGAGAGCCCGTCACCGCGGACGATGTCCGCCTGGCCGTCCGGTTGGCGGTGACCGCGTTGAGCGGCGCGCCCGGCGCCGACTGGAAGGCCAAGGCCGGCTCCCTGGACTGGGACTGCTGGGAGACGGTCGAGCACCTCAGCGACGATCTGTTCGCCTATGCCGCCCAGTTGGGGCCCGAGGCACCGCCGTTGGACGGCGAGGTGCCGTTCCTGTGGACCCGGCAGCGGCCGGGCGCCCCGGCCAATGTGATCGTCGCCGATCCCGCCGCCGGCCCCGCCGGGCTGCTGCGGGTGCTGGAGGCCACCGGCGCCCTGCTGGTGGCCATGGTGCGGACGACGCCCCCCGAGGTCCGCGCGTACCACTCCTACGGCATCGCGGACCCGGAGGGCTTCGCCGCCATGGGCGTCGTGGAGACCTTGCTGCACACGCACGACATCGCCGAGGGCCTGGGCGTCACCTGGAACCCGCCGGCCGATCTGTGCGGCCGGGTGCTGGCCCGGCTGTTCCCCGACGCTCCGGTGGACACCGATCGCTGGCGCACCCTGCTGTGGGCGACCGGCCGGGCCGAGCTGCCCGGTCTGCCGCGCGTCACCCCTCCCTGGCAGTGGCACGGCGCTCCCCTGCCCGCCGAAGGGGCGTAGGCGCCGGGGCGGGCCCCTATGGCGGCACCGCCCCGGCAGGTCCTGCCGGACGGCCGGGCTCTTCGCCGTCAGTGCTGGTTGGCGTCCTTGCCCTCGGTGCTCAGCAGGACGACCGTGCTGTCGCGGTCGGCGGCCAGGGCCGCCCGGCGCGCGCCCGCGCCGTCGCCGGTGAGGGCGGCGCGCAGCCCGGCCAGGGAGGCCGCCCCGCAGGGGCCGGCCGGGACGCCCAGGTCACCGAGGTCCCGGACGGCGCGGGCGGTGGCGGCGTCGTCGACGGCGATCGCCGCGTCCACACCGCGGAGCAGATACGGCCAGGCGAGGGACGACGGCGTCCCGCAGTTGAGCCCCGCCATGATCGTGGTGCCGGTCGGCACCGTGCGGAGGGCTCCCGCGGTGAGACTTTCCAGCAGTCCGGCGGCGGTGTCGGGTTCGACCGTCAGCAGGGCCGGTGCCCGGCCGCCGGCCGCGGGCCCGGACCGGTGGTGGACGACGGCGGCCTGGGCGAGCGAGCCCACCCCGACGGGGACGGCGAGCACGCCGAGCGGCCCGGCGGAGGCCGCGCGCAGTTGCTCGTCCACTTCGGCGAACAAGGTGGAGTACCCCTCGACCACCCAGCCGGGGATCCGTTCGTAGCCCGGCCACGCGGTGTCCTGGACGACGATGTCCGCCGGGCCCGCCGCGCTCTCGCGGGCCCGCAGCACGGCGGCGTCGTAGCCGCCGGACACCCGGACCACCTCGGCGCCCTCGGCGGCGATGGCGGCCACGGCGGTGGTGTGCACCCCGTCGGGAACGAAGATCCGGGCCGACAGCCCGAGCAGCCGCGCGAGGTGTGCCACGGCTCGGCCGTGGTTCCCGTCGGTCGCGGTCAGCAGCCGTACCGGGGATCCACCCGCGAGGTGTGCCCGCAGCGCGTCGAGCGTGGCGGGAGCCGGTCGGCCGAGGTATTCGCACACCGCCCGGTGGACCGCCCACGAGGCGCCCAGCACCTTGAAGGCGGGCAGCCCCAGACGGGCCGACTCGTCCTTGACGAAGAGGCGTCCCACGCCGAGTTCCGCCGCGAGCGCGGGGACTTCGGTCAAGGGGGTCGGGGCGTACCCCGGAAGGGAGGCGTGGAAGCCGTGGACGGCGGGGCCCGCGTGACCTGCGGGCCGGCACGTCCAGGAGCGGGCGGCGGGGCGCGCGTACCACGCGGCGTCGGGGTGGGGTCCGGGGCGGGTGCCCCGGCGGCCGGCCGGGTGGAGGGCAGGGCGGGGAGAGGTGTCGCTGTGCATGAACGCTACGGTGCCCTGACCGCCGTCCATCGGTCGAGCGAAGCTTTCCGATCGATAATCATCGGAAAAACCGAACGTCAGCGAGAGGGTCCCGATCAGCCATGTTCGACCTCCACCGGCTCCGGCTGCTGCGTGAGCTCAAGCACCGGGGCACCCTCGCCGCCGTCGCCACGGCGCTCTCCTACAGCCCCTCGTCGGTCTCCCAGCAGCTGTCGGTCCTGGAGAAGGAGGTCGGCGTGCCGCTCCTGGAGCCCGTCGGCCGGCGGGTACGGCTCACCGAGCAGGCCGAGATCCTGGTCGCCCACACCGAGGCCGTGCTGGAACGGCTCGACCAGGCCCAGGCCGAGGTGGCCGGCTCGCTGACCGGCATCACCGGCATCACCGGCACACTGCGCCTGGCGGCGTTCCAGACCGCGGCGCTGACCCTGATCCCGCCGGCGCTGACCCTGCTGCGCGCCGCGCACCCCGCCCTGCGGGTGCACGTCACCGAGGCCGAGCCGGAGTCGGCGCTGCCGGCGCTGCGCGCACGGGACTTCGATCTGGTGGTCGCGGAGGAGTACCCGGGCCACCCGCACCCGCGCCACCCCGAACTCGAGGAGGTCGACCTGGTCCAGGACACCCTGCGCCTGGCTCTCCCCGTCGGGGCCGGGGAGGGTGCCCCGGGCGACCGGCCCTGGGTCATGGAGCCGGAGGGCACACCGGCCCGCCGGTGGGCGACGGCCCTGTGCCGCGACGCCGGTTGGGAGCCCGACGTGCGGTACGAATCCACGGACATGCTGCTGCATCTGCGGCTCGTCGAGCAGGGGCACGCGGCCGCCCTCCTCCCCGACCTGCTGTGGTGCGGGCGGAAGCCGACCGTGCCCCTGCTGGAGCTCCCCGGCGGCCACCGGTCGCGCAGGCTGTTCACGGTGGTGCGCGGCGGCAGCAGCCGGCATCCGGCTGTGCGGGCCTGCCGCGAGGCCCTCGCGCGGGCGGCCGAGGACCTCGATCGGGTGGCGGGCGGGCGCTGACGGCCGGGGTCAGACCAGGCTGTGCCGTACCCAGACGTTGGGTTCGACGCTGACGGCGTAGTCGTGGTCGGGTTCGCAGTGCACGGGCGTGAGGGCGCCGGGGACGTCGACGGGACCCTGGGTGTCGAAGGGCAGCCCGGTCCAGGTGCGCCACTGGGCGAGGGTGCCGGGGACGGTCATCGAGGTGGGGGCGATGGAGTCGATGACACCACCGGCGCGGACATGGGTGCGCAGCCACGGGTCGACGGGCAGCCCGTCGGGGCGGGTGAGCGCCACGTACTCGGCCATCGGCAGCCGCGGATGACTGCTCTTGCCGGTGGGCCGTACGGGGGCGACGAGTTCGGCGAAGCCCGCGGCGCCGGCGTTGTCGCGGAGCGCGGCGAGCATGGTCGCCGACAGGCCTCGGCCGTGGTGGTCGGGCCGGATCGTGATGTCGACGGCGCTGACGGTGTCGGGACGTACGGATTTGCGGTGGTCGGAGAACGCCCACAGCAGTGTCTGGTCCCACCCGGCGGCCGGCAGGCCGTGGCGGCCGGCCACGTTCAGAGCGAAGGGAACGCTGAAGGCACGGGCGACCACCTCGCCGTCGTCGCCGGTGGCGATGAGGACGAAGTCGGGGAAGACGGCGGGGATGCGCGCGAAGTGGGCCCAGCCGATGGGGTCGTTCTGCACGTACTCGGGCCAGGTGTCGGGCATCGCCCAGAGCGGCTCCAGGAGTTCGGGGCGTTGCGCGGCCGTCGTGATCTTCAGGGTCATGGTCGGTGTCATTCCCGTGTTCCTCGGCGGCGGCCTGACGGCCCGTCGGCCTGCCACCGCGCCATGACGCCGAAGCCAACCACGGGGGGCTCATGGTGATCAACATCTTTTTCCGGGTGCGTGTGCCCGGGATTCCCGGCCCGCGGCGCGGCGTTTCTGCCGGCCGTGCCCGAGTGGGTGTCGCGCGCGGTGCCGCCGACGGCGGGGGGCGAGGGAGATGGTCACTGACGAGTGACGAAGGCAAGGAGGATTACCCACTCCTTGCCACTTTTAACTTATAGCGCACTGGGGGGCTTGCGGCAAGGCCCCGGTCGTGGGGCAGAATCCCGGGCCTAGGCCAGAAATCGCAGAAATGGGAGATTCACCAAGTGCGTGTGTTGTTGTCGGTTTACAGGTCGTGCGGTGACGTCGAGTCGGTGGGACGCGCACGGCGGGTGCGGGCACTCGGCACCGGGATACGGGTGTGCGCGCCGTCGGCCGTCGCGGCAGCGACCTCGGATCGGAGCTGACGACATGAACTCTCTGACCACCAGCGCGTTCGACCTTCCCGACCGCCTCTCCCCCAAGGCCGACCCGGCACTGATCGACGGCGACGAGCAGCATTTCGCGGCCATCTCGGAGAGCCTCGAGCAGGCCATCGCCGAACTGTCCGACCGCCTCGAGGCCACGCGCAAGGCGCCCGGCGGCATCGGCCGGGAGGCGATGGACCGGGACGCGGAGATCCACCGCCTGACCGGTCGCCTGCGCACCTTGCGTCGCTTCGGTCTGGACCTGTGCCTGGGACACTTCGTCGGTACGGACCGTCCCGAGCCCGTGTACATCGGACGCCTCGGCCTCACCGACAGCACGGGGCGCCGGCTGCTGCTCGACTGGCGCTCCCCCGCGGCCGAGCCGTTCTTCGCGGCGACGCACGCCAACCCGATGGGGCTGGAGAGCCGCCGCAGGTACCGCTGGACCCGCGGCCGGATCAGCGACTACTGGGACGAGGTGTTCACCGCCGACGGGCTCGAGGGGCACGCCGCGCTCGACGACCAGTCCGCCTTCATCGCCAGCCTGGGCAGCAACCGGTCGGCCCGGATGCGCGACGTGCTCTCCACCATCCAGTCCGACCAGGACGCCGTCATCCGGGCGGGATCCCGCGGCACCCTGGTCGTCGACGGTGGTCCGGGTACGGGCAAGACCGTCGTCGCCCTGCACCGCGCCGCCCACCTCCTCTACTCCGACCCTCGTCTCGGTCACCGTCGGGGCGGTGTGCTGTTCGTCGGCCCGAGCCGGCC
The DNA here is from genome assembly GCF_014203545.1 of Streptomyces netropsis. GTDB lineage: Bacteria > Actinomycetota > Actinomycetes > Streptomycetales > Streptomycetaceae > Streptomyces > Streptomyces netropsis. Next base: position 718,819 of record NZ_JACHJG010000002.1, on the reverse strand, counting down.
CTACCTGACCTACGTCGCCGACGTCCTGCCCAGCCTCGGCGAGGAGGGCGTGCAGACCTGCGTCCTGCGGGACCTCGTCGCCGAGGGGGCCGGGGCAGCGGTCGAGGCCGACCCGGACGTGGCCCGTCTGAAGTCGTCCGCGGACATGGTGAAGGCGATCGAGCCGGCCGTCGGCATCTACGAGGAGCCGCCCACCAAGGGAATGACGGTCTCGACCCACTGGTCCGAAGTCTGGCTGAGCGCCGACGACTGGGCCGCGGCGTTCGCAGCCGTGGAACCCGGCACCCCGCACAACGAGGCACGCGACCAGATCCGCGAGGAACTGCTCACGATCCTCATGGACAAGCACACGGACGAGTACGAGGACGACGAGGTCTCGCCCCAACTGCTCCGCAGGTCGCTGCTCCAGAACAGGGAGCTGATCGGGACCCTCAACCGCGCGTGGCCGATCCTGGAGGCGACCGACCTCGTCGGAGACCTGTGGACGGTGCCCGCCTACCTGCGCAAGTGCGCTCCCTGGCTCAGCCCCGATGACGTCCGTAAACTGCGGCGCGAGGAAGCCCAGGCCTGGACGGTGTCCGACCTGCCGCTCCTGGACGCGGCACGGCAGCGGCTCGGCGACCCGGAGGCGTCGGTGCGCAGGCGTCGGCACGAAGCCACCGTCGCCGCCGAACGTGCGCGCAGGGCCGAGGCCATGGACAGCCTGCTGCAGAACGTCGTGATCGACGAGAGCGAAGGCGCGTTGGGGATGCTGCACGGACGGGACATGCAGGACACCCTGATCGACGACAGCGCACTGCCCGGCGCCGAACCGGACCTGCTCGCCGGCCCGTTCGCCCACATCATCGTGGACGAGGCCCAGGAGCTGACCGACGCCGAGTGGCAGATGCTGCTGCTGCGCTGCCCGTCCCGGAGCTTCACCATCGTCGGTGACCGCGCCCAGGCCCGGCACGGGTTCACGGAGTCGTGGCGGGAACGGCTGGAGCGGGTCGGGCTCGACCGGATCGAGGTGGCCTCCCTGAGCGTCAACTACCGGACGCCGGAAGAGGTCATGACGGAGGCCGCGCCGGTCATCCGGGCCGCGCTCCCGGACGCCAATGTGCCGACCTCGATCCGCAGCAGCGGCATCCCCGTCGTCCACGGATCGGTCACGGAGCTGGACTCGATCCTCGACAGCTGGCTCGCGGCACATCACGAGGGGATCGCCTGCGTCATCGGCGATCCGACGTTCCGGGCGACGTCCCGCGTGCAGTCGCTGACGCCGGAGTTGTCGAAGGGGCTCGAGTTCGACCTGGTCGTCCTCGTCGACCCGGAGGAGTTCGGCAAGGGCGTCGAAGGAGCGGTCGACCGCTATGTCGCGATGACCCGGGCGACCCAGCGACTCGTCGTCCTCACGAGCGCCTGACGGACCTGTCGGAACGGCTGCTGCCGGTTGCCGGGGAGAGCGGCTCCCCGGCAGGCGGCAGGCGGCAGGCGGCAACTGATCGATGGGATCCGGTGGCGGGTGCAGGCCCTAGCCGCGCGGCAGCGGCGGCATGATCTCCTGCGGGCTGCCGGTCGGGGCGTAGGTGCCGGACGCCTTGAGCGTGGCCGGGTTGAGGTTCTTGTGGATCGCCTTGGCGACGGCCTGGATCGTGGCGACGCCGTCGTCCATGGTGCGGTTGTCGTGCGTGAGCACCGTCATGGTGTAGTTGCGACCGCCGCCGGTGAAGGCCCCGAGGCTGTGGACGCGCCAGCCGTGCGTCGCGCGGGACAGCCAGCCGTTCTTCACCTGGATCTTCACCGTACTCGGCGCTCCGGCCGAGGTGCCCCAGCGCTGGGACGGTATGACCATCCCCATCAGCTTGAGGATGTACGCGCGCGCGGCCTCGCTCAGCACCGACTTCTGGCCGGGGCGCGGCACCAGATGGCCCATCAGCTTCTGCTCGTCACCCGCGGTGATCTGGGTGAGTCCCCAGTAGCCGCCATCGCCGGGCACGGTCCGGCTCATGCCCGCGGCCTTGAGGAACGCCTTGACCTTGCTCGCCCCGAGCTGCTTCCACAGCGCGCTCGTGGCGTCGTTGTCGGACTTGGTGATCATCGCCGTGGCGAGGCCGGACTCGCGCTCGGTCAGCCGTCGTTCCGTCTTCTTCGCGTCCCACAGCAGGGCGGCGAGGACGGTCACCTTCACCGTGCTCGCGGAGTCGAACCGGTCGGCGTCGCGCAGGGTGCAGACGGTGTTCGTCCCCTGGTCGCGCAGGGAGACCGCGGTGGTGGCGGACCGGCCGCTCAGTGCCGCGGTGATGTCCTTGGAGAGCTTGGCGGCGAGCCCGTCCTTGTCCGAGGTGCAGCTCACCCGAGGTGTCGCGGCGGCGGCCGGCGCCGCGCCGACGACCGGCGGCACGAGCACTCCCACGGCCAGGGCGGCGGACAGGGCTCCGCGGGCAGGCGTGGGTATTCGGTGTCGTGACATGAACGTACGCAGTCCCCTCTATCGGTCGGAGCGCACCCCCCTGGTGGGCTCCGACCCACATGATCCCCCCGCCTGGGCGAACATCTGCGCGAGCGGGAACGCGGTGTTGGTCACAGCGCCCCGCCGACGGCCCGCCCGCCGGGTGGCACGCTCCGCCCGTGCAGCTGACTGCGCGAGGTCAGACCGAGCTTGGGGAACACCTTGTACAGGTGGTACCCCACGGTGCGCGGGCTGAGGAACAGTTGCGCCGCGATGTCGCTGTTGCTCATGCCCTGGGCGACGAGGCGGACGATCTGCCGCTCGCGGGGCGTCAGCGCGCTCCACGCCTCGCCCGTGTCGGTGCCGGGTTCCTCCAACAGCTCGCCGGCCGCGCGCAGTTCGTGCCGTGCCGTGTCCGCCCACGGCTCGGCCCCGACCAGGGAGAAGGAGGACACCGCCTGGTGCAGGTGCTCCCGGGCGTCCTTGATGCGGCGCACGCGGCGCAGCCACTCCCCGTACAGCAGATGGGTGCGGCCGGTGTCGAAGGCCGACGCGGCGGGGGCGTCCAGGGCCGCGCCGAACAGGGCGTCCGCCTCGTCGTCCGGCGCGAGGAGGGCACGGCACCGCAGCCACGTCGCCCGGAGTTCCGGCAGCCGCGCGGGGATCGCCTGGCACTCGAACTCCTTGAGCGCCCGGCGTGCCTCCTCCACCTGTCCGGCGCGCAGGGACGCCTCGACGAGGTCCGGCAGGACGAGCCAGCCCATCATGAAGTGCTCGGCGGGGGCGCCGGGGGTGACGACCTCGCGCAGCAGCCGGGCCGCGGTGGGGGCCTTGCGCTCGGCGAGGGCGTTGAGCCCGAGTGCCCAGTGCGAGACGGCGATCGAGGAGGCGATGCGCCGCGGCACGGAGATCGCCAGGGATTCCGCGGCGAGCTCCCGGCAGCGCTCGCTGTCGCCGCGGGCGGCGGCGATCCAGGCAAGCATGGCGCGCAGATGGGAAGCCGCCCCGAGCTGGCCGGTCTCGTCGGCGAGGAACAGCGCCTCCGCCCCGTTCGCCATGGCCACGGTCCACTGGCCGGTGATGAGCTGCAGCGCGACGAGCGGGGCGACGGACATCGGCAGGGCGCCCACCGCGCCGTTCCTGCGCAGGGTGTCGACGGCGCGTTGGTAGGCGTCGAGCGTGGTGGCGGTGTCGCCCATCATGTGCGGCAGGAAGACCGGGGGCCACACCCAGGGTTTGGGGTCCGTGGAGGACAGCCACGCCGGGACCCGGGCGGCGGACGCCTGGGGGGTGTGGCTCCACGGGACGGCGATCGGCGTCTGCTCCGGTGCGAGACTGCGCAGCCAGCGCAGCTGTGCCATGAAGTGGTCGCTCACTCCGCTGGTGGCGCGGTCGCTGCGGTCGAGGAGCGCGGCTATCTCGCCCAGTTGGCGCGGGGTGTTCGCCACCCACGCGGAGCGGGCGGCCATCACCAGCATCTCCCCGGCGAGCAGCGCGTCGCTCTCCAGGACGAGGCGGGCCCCGTCCATCAGCGTGCGGCAGGCGATGGCCGGGTCGCTGCTGGCATGGGTGATGGCTCCGCGCACCTGGGCGGAGCGGGCCCGTAGCTCCGGGGTCGAGGTCAGGGATTCCGCTTCGTCGAGCAGGGCCGTGGCCTGTGAGGGTTCCGCGGCGGTCCAGGCGCACTCGGCGGCGTCGATCAGCCACCGGGCCCGGACCCGGGGCGAGGAGGCGAGAGCGGCGGCGCGGCGCAGCGCGCGGCTGGCGGTGGTCGCCCCGCCGGCCCGGCGGGAGCGGTCGGCGAGCGTGGCCATCAGGCCGGCGACCGTGTCGTCCGTACCGATGGTGGCCGCCGCCAGGTGCCAGACCCGCCGTTCGTCCTCCTCGTCCATGGCGTGGGCCAGCGCGAGGTGCGCGGCGCGGCGTTCGGTGAGGGAGGCCGCCTGGTAGGTGGCGGAGCGGATCAGCGGGTGGGTGAAGAGCACCCGCTGCTCGCCGAGGTCGATCAGCCCGGCCGCGGCCGCGGCGGACAGCCCGGCGATCGCGGCGTCCGGGTCGCCTCCGGCGCGGAGGATCGCGGCGAGATCCCCGTCGTTCTCGACCGCCGCGAGCAGGAGCACATCGCTGTACCGGGCCGGGAGTTCCGCCCGGCGGCTGTGGTAGATCTGCTGCAGCCGGTCGTTGAGCGGGAGGCACTCGGGGAGCGCGGCGCTGCCGCTGAGCTGGTCGGGGTCCAGGGCGGCGGGCAGTTCGCGCAGGGCGAGGGGGTTGCCGCCCGCCTCGCTCAGCAACCGCAGCCGCACCGAGCGGACCGCCTCCGGTGCCGAGCGCTCCAGCAGCTGTTCGGCCACTTCGCCGGGCAGCGGCCCGAGGTGCAGGTCGGGGACGCCGGGCGCGTCGAAGCGCCCGGCGCCGGTGCGTATGGCGAAGACCATGGCCAGGCCCTCCGCCTCGAGCCGCCGGGCCACGAAGACGAGGGCCTCGGCGGACGCCGGGTCCAGCCAGTGCGCGTCGTCGACGAGCACCAGAGCCGGGGCCTCCTCGCAGGCGTCCGACAGCAGCGTCAGCACGGCCAGGGCCACCAGGAACCGGTCGGCCGAGGTGGTCTCCAGGCCGAACACCGCGCGCAGCGCCCCGGCCTGCGGCGCCGGGAGCCGGTCCAGACCGGGCAGCAGCGGCCGCAGCACCTGGTGCAGCCCGGCGAAGGGCAGCTCGACCTCGCTCTCGACGCCGACCGCGCGCAGCACCCGTACATCCGGCTGCGCGGCGTCCACCAGGTCGTCGAGGAGCGTGCTCTTGCCGATGCCCGCCGGTCCGCGCACGACCAGGGCACGGCTGAGCCCCTCGCGCGCGTCGTCGAGCAGGGCAGCCAGCTCGTTCCGTTCCCGCTCCCGCCCCAGGACCATGAGATCGGGGCTCCCTTCGTCAGTTCACCAGTCGTGCGACTGATGCCCGAGCGTCCGCGCTCGTGCACAATGCCCGCGTCACTGGTCATGACGATCATCGAGGGGTCCGCGTTCCCTGTCCGGCGCAGGTCGTGTGTCAGATGCGGCCCGTCGGCGCGCCCGCCGATACTGCGAGCACGGCTCCTGCCGGGTTACCGCCGGTCCGACATCGCTTGTCGGGCCGGAGTTCCGGAGAACCCCCCATCACACCCCCCGTCCGGACCCGGCGGGAGCCGTCCGGCCCGTCTTCGTCCGCACCCCGGCGGGGCGCGGGACCACGGCGCACCACAGGACCCACGACAGGGGAGGCCGCGTGAGCGAGCTGCGCTTCGGCATCATCGGATGCGGCGTCATAGGACGTCTGCAGGCCCGGGTCCTGACCTCCTATCCACCGCTGGCCGGGCGCGCGCGACTGGTGGCGATGGCCTCCTCGTCCCGCGACAGTGAGAGCGCCCGGCAGGCCGCGGCCGAGACCGGCTGCGAGTCGACCGACGTGGCGTCGCTGCTGGCGCGCGACGACATCGACGCGGTGTCGGTGTGCACCCCCAGCGGGCTGCACGCCGAGCTGGGCAGGGCGGCCCTCGCCGCGGGCAAGCACGTGATGGTGGAGAAGCCCATCGACGTGTCGGTGCGGGCCGCGGACCAGCTGATCGAGGCCGCCCGGCAGGCGGACCGGGTGCTCGCCGTCATGAGCCAGCGCCGCTTCGACCTCGCCTCGCGCGTCGTGCGGGACGCCCTCGAAGCCGGTGAGCTCGGCACCCCGACCTCGGCCTCGGTGGAGGTCCCGCTGTGGCACGGCCGGTCCTATTACGCGTCGGACGGTTGGCGGGGCACTCTGGCACTGGACGGTGGCGGGGCCCTGATCAACCAGGGGGTGCACTCGCTCGACCTCGTCCAGTGGCTGCTCGGCCCGGTCGTGGAGGTCAAGGCGCACACCGCGCTGCTCGGCCACACCGGCATCGGCGTCGAGGACGTCGTCACCGCCAGCCTGCGCCACGCGAGCGGCGCGCTGACCTCCCTGCTCACCACCACGGCCGCCTTCCCCGGCCGTACGACGCGGCTGGCGGTGCACGGCGACCGGGGCTCGGCCGTCATCGACAACGACGAACTCGTCTACTTCCACGCCGCCGACGCGGAGACGGACACCCTCGCGGAGGGGGCGTACCAGGCGGGCAACCAGGCCGACCTCCGCCACCCGGCCACGGCCGCGCAGGAGCGTGACAGCTGCGGTCTGCTGCGCGGCCCGCACGGGGAGCAGCTGCTGGACTTCTGCGACGCGGTCGCCGACGGCCGGCCCCCGGCCGTCGACGGCCCGGCCGGTCGCGAGGCGCTGCGCACCGCGCTCGCCGTGTACGAGGCGGCGCGTACGGGCGCGACCGTGCGCGTCGCCCACGCGGCCGGCGAGAACGTGCGGCTGATGCGTACCGTTCCGTCCCCCGTCCCGTCCCCTGTGTCGTCCCCGGTCGGGCGGTGGCGCGGGGAACTCTTCGCCGCGCCGGGACGTCGGTGAGAGATGTCTGTGCCGCAAGGCATCGGGCGGCGCCGCTCCTGACGCGGGTGATCCTGACGCGGTCATGGGTAGGGATGGGCTGGGCATCGGGTGGGGATGGGGTGCCATCTGATGGCGTCCCCATGCTTTTGACGGCATGATCCGGGTATACGGAGTGTTTTCGAAGATTCAGTGGCGATCGCCACGTGGAATTTTCGGAACCTCGGCGCGGGCTTGATCATCCACATGGACGGAACACCCGCCCATGTCCTTCGGGGCAGCACCATCATCCGGAGTGATGTGATGACCCACTCGCCCGACGGCCCACAGCCGCCCCAGGGCCGCCGCCCGCGCTTCCGCGCCAGACGCTGGATCATCACGGTGGCGTCCGTCACCACCCTCGGGCTGGTCGCCTGGCCCGTGCTCGACCACTTCGACATCCCTCCGTTCACCGACAAGGGCGACCCGATCAGCTTCGGCCAGGGGCAGTCCCGTGGCGTTCCGGGGAAGGTGAACCCCGACACGCTGATGCCGACCGGGCCCGAGAGGACCTTCACGATCGACGACACCGTCGACGACGGCACGAAGATCGCCAGGACGACCCTGCACGGCGAGAAGTCCGGATTCACCGGCGACGTCTGGGTGTGGGCGCCCGATCAGTACCTGCACGACAAGAAGTACGCCCGGAGCGGCTTCCCCGTCATGGTCGCCCTGCCCGGCGGCCCGGGCTGGCCGAGCAACTACTGGAAGGAGACGAAACGCAAGCTCGAGTCGTCCATCGCCAAGTGGTCGAAGGAAGGCAAGAGCCTGCCCTTCATCCTCGTCATGCCGGTCCTGAACCCGGACAAGAAGCACTACTACGACGGCAGTGACATCCCCGGCCAGGCGAAGATGGGCACCTGGCTGACCGAGGACGTCCCCAACCTGGTCAAGCAGAACTTCCGGACCCTGAAGTCACGCGACGGCTGGGCGTTCATGGGCTCCTCCTCCGGTGGCTTCGCGAGCCTGAAGGCCGTCCTCAAGTACCCGGACCGCTTCAAGGCCGTGATCGCGTCCGGCCCGGACATCGTGCCGGACTCCCCGCTGTGGGCCGGTCACGAGAAGGAGAAGCAGGAGAACAACCCGCAGAAGCTGGCTCAGAAGCTGATCAACAGGAAGGGCCCGGACGTCTACCTGGCCTTCCAGGTCGGCACCAAGGAGCCGGTCAAGCGACTGAAGGACGTACGGAAGTTCCAGGCCCGGTACGGCAAGGGCCCGGTCCACACCAGCCTCCGGGTGATCGAGGGCGGCAAGCACAGCGCCCGCAGCTACGTCCCGAGCCTGGGCGAGGGGCCGCTCCAGTGGATCAGTGAGCACATGCAGGGCCCGACCCCTTCGCCCTAGCCGACGGGCGCCGGGTCAGCCGCCGAGCTTGGTCGGTGCGGGGAGTTCCGCCGCCGCGCCCGTCCTGGTGAAGGTGTCCTTCTTGCCGGACTCCCAGGAGACGACGACGGTCTTGCCGCTCGACCGTTCGACTTTGCCCCGGGTCCGGTCGGTGTTGCCGTCGTCGCAGGTGAGGGTGAGGGTCACCGGCCCCGTGCCCTCGCCGACGGTGCCCGTGCAGACGCGCTTGCCGCCGCCCGCGTAGAGGGCGGCCCGGCCGTGGGAGATGGACAGGCCGACCGCGCCGTCGGCGGACGGGGCCGCCGCGTAGACGCCGTCGATGGATCCGCTCGCCCCCTCCTTCGCCGGGGTGCCGTTCCCCGAGGTCCCTGCCGAGGCGCTCGCGGACGGCTTGTCGCCGGTCTGTGCGTCACCGCCGCCACCGCCGCCACCGCAGCCGGTCAACAACACGGCGACGATGAACGCCGCCCCCGTGAACTGCGCTGCCTTGCGCATGTGCGTCTCCTCCCTCGGTGGGCCCGGGCGGGCCGGATCACAAGGTATCCGGCCCGCCGCACGGCTCCACGTCCCCGTACGGCCGTCTATTTCTCGCCCTGGACCGTTGTGATCGAGTCAAATAGCCCCTGGGGCGGGGGTGGTCCGCGAACCGATGGCCGCTCCCCCACGTTGATCGGCTGCCGACCCGGCGCGCGGATCCGTGCGCCGGGTCGGCACACGGTCCGGACGCGGGACAGGAAGGGAAGTCTCCATGGAGACGCTGGTCAAGGGACGTCGGGGTGCGGTGGCTGCCGCACTGGCCGCGGCGCTGAGTGTCGGGATGGCGCCGACGGCCGCGTGGGCCGCGCCCGGCCCGGCGGGCGGAGCGGACAGGACGAGCAGGAGCACCGCCCGCGACGACGGCTGGCACGGGGACGGGCTGGAGCTCAACGCCGCCGACAACCACGCCGTGGACGCCTTCCTGAAGCAGGCCGAGAAGGCCGAGAAGGAGATCAGCCCGCGCGTGCGGGCGGCGGCCGTCCTGAGCGAGGCCGAGCTGATCGGCTTCGACCAGCGCCTGAAGTCCCCGGACTCGCTGAAGCGCAAGGTCGCCACATCGATGAAGGAAACCCCGGGGCAGACCGTCAACCAGGCTCTGGCCACCATGAAGGACTCGGTGCGCTACACCTTGCAGTGGCCCGACGGGAAGTACTCCTCCGGCGTCACCCTCGCCGCGAACCTGCTGTCCGCGTGGGGCGACGACGCCGTGAAGTGGTCCAACACCTGGGACCGCCCCAAGGGGTACAAGGGCATCAACTCCGCTTGGCGCGAGCCGCGGTGGGGGCACTCGTACGAGGTGCAGTTCCACACCCCGGCCAGCAAGAAGGCCCAGCTGGACACCCACAAGATCTACGAGGAGCAGCGCCTGCCCGGCACCCCGCCGGAGCGGGCCAAGGAGCTCCAGGCGCAGCAGGACGCGATCTTCGCGGCCGTCCCCGTGCCCGCACGCGCCGCGGGGCTCACCGCCCCGGGCTCGAGGGTGCCCGCCGAGCTCTCCCAGCCGGTGCCCGTGGCGCCCCCCGCGACGCCCATCGCGACGCCCGCCGCGACGCCCGCCGCGACGCCCGCCGCGACGCCCGCCGCGACGCGGCTGCCCGTCGGCTGACGGCCGTCGTGCACGGCGGTGGGCGGCCGGCCCCGGTCAGTTGTCGCCCACCGCCGTGACGAGCACCGACCCGATGATGATCGTGCGGTGGGTCAGCTCGTCGAGCTGCTTCCGCTCGGCGGCGGGCAGGTGCCACTCCTCCCACCACGCGACCGTCTCCTGCGTGAGCGGCTCGGGACGCTCGGCCTCCCACGACTCGTACAACCGGGCCGCGAGCGGGAGGGCAGGACGGATCTGGTCGGCGTAGGCGGCGAGCAGCGCGGTCATGTAGCTGCCGGGCAGGTAGGCGTACCACTGGGCGACGAGTTGGTCGGCGAGGGCGGCCGCGTCCTGGAGCCACAGCACGTGCTGCGTCACCCACCCCTGCGGGTCCTGGCTCGCGGGCATGCCGGGCAGCAGGCGCTGCTCCAGCGCCGCACGGTGGGAGAAGAACGCCTGGCCCAGGGCGCGCTCGTCGCCACTGGGGATCCAGGAGCCCTGCTGCAGGGCGATCGCGGCGGCTTCGACAACATCAACGGCGTGGGTCATTCGATCACCGTACGGTGCCCGCCGGACCGCTGTGCACACACCCCCTGGTAACTCCCGGCGCACCCGGGGAACGGACCGCGCGGGGCGCCTGACGCCTCGTTCAGCCGTGCGCGGTCGGCGTGCGGCCGACCGTGCGCCCCTGTCCGGCGGCCGCCCGCGCGAAGGCGGCGGCGTCGTGGACGGCGGCGCCGCCGTGGTCGTTGTTGAAGTAGCAGTACACGTCGGCCCGGTCGGGCCAGTTCTCGGTGACGCGCCGCACCCAGCTCGTCAGGGCCTGGCGCCCGTAGCGTGGCCACGGCTCGGCCCGGCCGCAGTGGAATCGCACATATCCCCAGTCCGCCGTGCGCCACAGCGGGGTCACCGGCCGGGAGTCGTGGTCCGCCCAGCAGAGCGCGGCCGCGCGGTGTTCCAGGACGGCCCGCACCTCGTCGGTCCACCACGAGGCGTGCCGGGGTTCGACGGCCACCCGTGTCCCGGCGGGGAAGCAGGCGAGGGCGGTGTCCAGGGCGCCCGGGTCGGCGCGGAGCGTGGGCGGCAGTTGCAGGAGTACGGGCCCGAGCCGGTCCCCCAGCCCGGCGGCGTGGCGCATCAGCCGCGCCACCGGTTCCTCGGGGTCGCGCAGCCGCTTGATGTGGGTCAGATAGCGGCTCGCCTTGACGGCCATGACGAACCCCTCCGGGGTACGGTCACGCCAGGTGGCGAAGGTCTCCGGGGTGGGGAGCCGGTAGAAGGCGTTGTTGTTCTCCACGGTCGCGAACCGCCGGGCGTACTCCTCGAGCCACAGCCGTTGCGGCAGCTCGGCCGGGTAGAGGCCGTCGCGCCAGTCCTTGTACTGCCATCCCGAGGTGCCGACGAGAAGGGGCATGGGTGATCCCTGCCCCGAGGGGCCGCCGCCGTCACGGATAATTTCGCCACGGATCGACCGACGGGGAGTTGATGGGTGTCGTGAACTGCGTCTTCTGCGCGATCATGGCGGGCGAGCAGCCCGGTCACCGGGTTTTCGAGGACGAGACGGTGGTGGCGTTCCTGGACGCGCGGCCGCTCTTCCCCGGCCACGTCCTGGTCGTGCCGAGGCGGCACGTGGAGACCCTCACCGATCTGCCGGCGGAGGACGTGGGGCCGTTCTTCACCCGGGTGCGACTGATCGCCGGGGCGGTGGAGCGCGGCATGGACGCCGCCGGGTCGTTCGTGGCCGCGAACAACCGGGTCAGCCAGTCCGTGCCGCACTTTCATGTACACGTCGTGCCGCGTAACCGTAAGGACGGTCTGCGCGGCTTCTTCTGGCCTCGGACGCGGTATGCCTCGGACGAGGAGGCGGCGGCCGCGGCGGCGCGGGTGCGGGCGGCGCTGGACGTCGGCTGAACCGGCCGGGACCAGGCCTGGGGCGATCGGGGCGGGGTCGAGCGCGCCCGCGGCGGGCCCGGCCTCCACCGCATGGACTATCGGGCTGATTGTGAGGATATTGGACGTATAGCGACTCTCGTCCCGTTTCCCCTCGTCTTCCGGGGCCGGACCCGGGCCGGAGGTGGACCATGCGATTCGACGACCGAGAGGATGCCGGGCGGCATCTGGCGGAGCGGCTGGGGTATCTGCGCGGGGACCATCCGGTCGTGCTCGGCCTGCCGCGCGGCGGCGTCCCCGTGGCCTTCGAGGTCGCCCGGGCGCTGGACGCCCCGCTCGATGTGATCCTCGTCCGCAAGCTCGGTGTGCCGTACCACCGGGAGCTCGGCTTCGGCGCCATCGGCGAGGGAGGCGTGCGCGTCGTGCGGGACGACATCGTCCGGATGAGCCGGGTCGACGAGGAGGACCTCGCCGAGGTCCAGCGGACCGAGGAGACGGAGCTCGTCCGGCGCGCGGAACGCTTCCGTGGCGGACGGCCGCGCATCCCGCTGGAGGGCCGTACGGCGGTCGTGGTCGACGACGGCATCGCCACCGGCTCGACGGCGTCGGCCGCCTGCCAGGTGGCACGGGCCCAGGGCGCCGCCCGGGTGGTGCTGGCCGTGCCCGTCGCGCCCCCGGACGCGGCGGCGGCACTCAGCGAGGAAGTGGACGAGCTGGTCTGTCTCTCGACACCGGCGGGCTTCTCCGCGGTCGGCGAGTGGTACCGGGACTTCGCCCAGACCTCGGACGACGAAGTCGTCGAACTGCTGCGGCGCAGCACGGCGGAGCGGCCCGGGAATCCCGGGCCGGGCAGCGGCCGGGCCGTGACCGGTCCGCTGGAACTCCCGGTGGACGGCGGCCGCGTCCGGCTCTCCGGTGATCTGGCCCTGCCGGCCGGCGCCCCCGGTCTCGTCGTCTTCGCGCACGGCAGCGGCAGCAGCCGGCTGAGCCCCCGCAACCGCGCGGTGGCGGACGTCCTCACCGCGGCGGGGCTGGGCACGCTCCTCTTCGACCTCCTCACCCCCGCCGAGGAGCAGGACCGGGCGAACGTGTTCGCCGTGGAACCCCTGGCCCGGAGGCTGACGGAGGTGACACGGTGGCTGCGCCGCGAGTCGCCCGGCCCCGCGCCCCCGCCCGTCTGCTACTTCGGTGCGAGTACGGGCGCGGCGGCGGCCCTGTGGGCGGCGGCCGACGCGGCGGCCTCCGGGACGGACATCGCCGCGGTGGTCTCCCGGGGCGGCCGCCCCGACCTCGCCGGGCCACGGCTGGCCGAAGTCACGGCGCCGACCCTGCTCGTGGTCGGCGGCCGGGACGAGACCGTGCTCGACCTCAACCGGCAGGCCGCGGACCAGTTGACCTGCGAGAAGCGACTGGCGGTGGTGCCGGGTGCCACTCACCTCTTCGAGGAGCCGGGAACGCTCGACGCCGTCGCGGAACTCGCCCGCGACTGGTTCGCCGAACACCTCGGCGGCTACCGGGCCCCGCCCGCACCCACCGCGTCGGGCCCCTGACGGGACCCACGGGAAGCGAACAACTCAACGCACACACGGGAAGTGATCGCCATGGAGACGATCGTCGACTGCGCCATCGACATGGAGTTCCGTGAGGTCGATGCCATGACCCAGGCGGCCGTACGGCTTCGCCTGCACGACGGGACGGAGCTGATGGCACAGGGAATCGCCCACCGGCACCCCGACGACCCCGGCCAGCAGCGGGTCGGCGAGGAGGTCGCGGCCGCCCGCGCGCTGAACAATCTCGCCCACCAGTTGCTCGACAAGGCGGGTGTCGACATCGAGGAGGTCACGCATCTGGAAGCGCATCTGACGCACTGACGCGCTGACGAGAGGGCGACCGCACGGCTGTCCGGGTGCGGATCGACCACATGCCTGCCGGGCCTGCCCCGGAGTCACGACGCGAGCCCTGTCACCGCACGGTGTACGTCAGCGCCGCGGTCGCGACGAGGCGACGGGTGTCGTCCAGCACGTCGCCCCGCACCTCGGCCGTGCGCTTGCCGAGTTTCAGCAGCGTCGCCCGTGCCGTCAGGGCGCGTGGCGCCGGGGCTTCGAGAAAGCTCAGGCTCACGTTGCGCAGCAGGACCGACAGGGTGTGACCGGCGGTGTGTTTGACGAGGGCGTAGCCCGCGTAGTCGGCGATGCGCATCTGGTCGGGGCCACTGACGGTGCCGCCGGGGCGGATCTGGAATCCGGTGGGGTCGGCCCGCATGGTCAGGCCCCGGTCGGTGAGTTCGGTGACGCGGTGGTCCGCGAGGTAGGGGAACTCCCGCGCGAGCAGGTCGTTGAGGGCGTCCAGCGCGTTCACCCGCCTCCCCCTCCCCAGTTCCAGCCCACCACGCCGGCGCCCCAGGTGACGCCCGCCCCGAAGGCCGCCGTGCCCAGCAGGCCGGTCGGGCCCGTCCGGCCTTCCGCTCTGGCCTGGGCGAGGGCGACCGGTATCGAGGCCGAGGAGGTGTTGGCCACACGGTCGACGTTGAGGTAGAGCCGGTCGTCGGGGATCCCCAGTTCGCGCGCGACGCCTCTCACGATGCGCGCGTTGGCCTGGTGGGCGATGAAGAGGTCGATGTCGTCGATCTTCGCGGACCGCAGGGCCAGCACCTCGCGGGTGTACGCGCTCATCTTCGCGATGGCGTGCTCGTAGATCTCGCGGCCCCGCATCCGCAGGACGCGCTCACGGCGGTCCGCGTACAGCAGGGGGATCTGCTCGCCGTCCGAGGCGAGGGCGAAGGTGGGGGCGGGGCCGTCGGGCACGGCGGCGAGGACCACGGCGCCCGCGGCGTCGCCGAGGAGGACCGCCGTGGAGCGGTCGGTGCGGTCGGTGATGCGGGTGAGCGCCTCGGCTCCGCACACCAGCACGGTCTCGGCCCGGCCGGACTCGATCAGCGCCGCCGCGTGGTCGAGGGCGTAGAGGAAGCCGGCGCACGCGGCGTGCAGGTCGAACGCGGCCGCGTGCGGGGTGCCCAGCCGGGCGGCGACCTCCACGGCGAGGCCGGGGGTGACGCGGTCGGGTGTGGTGGTGGCGACGACCACGTGACGGAGCCCGGCGGGGTCCCGGCCCGCGACGTCGAGCGCGTCGTGGGCGGCCGCCAGGGCCAGGTCGGCGAGGTGGGCGTCCTCGTCGAGCCAGCGGCGTTCGCGGATGCCGGTGCGCTTGACGATCCACTGGTCGGAGGTGTCCAGGTGGTCCGCGAAGTAGGCGTTGGGCACGACCCGTTCGGGTAGCGCCGCCCCCACCCCTGTGATCACCGCGCTCACCGTGGCTGCTCCCCGGGTGTGCCGGGCACGACCGTGCCGCTCCCCATCGCGACGGCGTGCATACCGCCGTCCGCGTGCAGGATCTCGCCCGTCACGGTGGCGGCCAGTTCGGAGAGCAGGAAGAGCACCGGCCCCGTCACCCGCTGTGCCGCGTTGCGGTCCCAGCCGAGCGGCGCGTCCTGCTCCCACCGGTCGGCGATCGCGTCGAAGGTCGCGATGCCGCGCCCGGCGACGGTCTCCAAGGGGCCGGCCGCCACCAGGTTGACCCGGATGCCCGACGGGCCCAGATACATGGCGAGGTAGCGGCAGACCGCTCCCAGGGCCGCCTTGCTCACGCCCATCCAGTCGTACCCCGGCCAGGCCGCCGACGAGTCGAAGTCGATGCCGACGACGCTGCCCCGCCCCGGCGAGCGGCGCAGTTGCGGGGCGAGGGCGACGGTCAGGGAGTGGAGGGAGTACGCGGCGGTGCGGAAGGCCGCGGCCGCGCTGTCCGGCCCGGTGGTGAGGAAGTTCCCGCTGATCGCGTCGCGCGGGGCCGCCGCCACGGCGTGCACGGCGCCGTCGAGGCCGTCCCAGCGGCGGCTCAGCTCTTCGGCGAGCGCGGTGAAGTCCTCCGCGCGGGTCACGTCGAGTTCGAGGACGTCGGGCGGGGACGGGAGGGCCGCGGCGGACTTCTCGGTGATGCGGCGGGCCCGCCCGAATCCCGTCAACACGATGTCCGCGCCCGCCAGTTGGAGGGCTCGCGCCGTCCACCAGGCGATGGAGTCCTCGTTGAGGACGCCGGTGATCAGATAACGCCGTCCGTCGAAGGAGAACATCAGTCGCCGCCTTCCGTCGCTCCCGCGGCCAGGACGAGGACCGCGTTGTGACCGCCGAAGCCGAAGGACGTCGACAATGCTGTCGGTCGGCCGTCGGCGGGCAGCGACCGCGCGGTGTGCACGTGGTCGAGCTTCCCGAGCCGCTCGTCGGGGTCGCGCAGTCCTACGGTCGGCGGGGCGGTGGCGTGACGCAGTGCCTGGAGGGTCGCGATCGCCTCGACGGCGCCCGCGGCGCCGAGCAGATGGCCGAGGTAGGACTTGCTCGACGAGATCGGGACGGCGGCCAGGTGCTCGCCCAGGGCCAGGCGCAGCGCGGTCGCCTCGGCGCGGTCGTTGAGTACGGTCCCGGTGCCGTGCGCGTTGACGTAGGCGATCTGGTGCGGTGCCCGGCCGGCCGCTTCCAGTGCGGTGGTGACGGCCCGCGCGGCCGCGCGGGCGCTCGGCTCGGGGGCGGTGAGGTGGTGGGCGTCGGAGGTGGCGCCGTACCCCAGGATCTCGCCGAGCACGGTGGCGCCGCGTGCGGCGGCCGCCTCGGGGCGTTCGAGGACGAGGATCCCGGCGCCCTCGCCGGGCAGGAAGCCGTCCCGGTCCCGGGCGAAGGGGACGGATCTGCCGGTGGGTGACAGGGCCCCGGCGTTGCGGAATCCGGCGTGCAGGACGGGGCTGACGGCCGCCTCCGCGCCGCCGACCACGACGGCGTCGGCTTCCCCGGCGGCCAGGATCCGCAGGCCGGAGCCGATGGCCTGCGCGCCTGCCGCACAGGCGGAGGCCACGCAGTACGACTCGCCGCGCAGCCCGTAGCGCATCGCGAGGTGCGCGGCGGCCGCGTTGGGCATCATCATGGGCGCGAGCAGGGCGGAGACGAAGGCATCGCCGTGCTGGGCGAGGCGTGCCAGCTGTGCTTCGTGGCTGCGCACGCCCCCGACGCCGGTGCCGATGACGCAGGCCACCCGCTCCGGCGGGTAGGGCGGGCTGCCGCGGGTGCTCCAGCCGGCCCGGCCCAGCGCCTCGTCGGCGGCGGCGACGGCGAGATGGGTGAAGCGGTCGGCGCGCCGCACTTCCTTGCGGCCGAGGAACTCCTCGGGGGTGAAGTCGGCGCACAGCCCTCGCCCCGCGACCAGTCCGCTGGCTCCCTCGACGGCCCTGCGGTGCAGGACGTCCGCGCCGACTCCCAGGGGCGTCACCGCCCCGAAGCCGGTGACGGCGGCACGGCCGCTCAACGGAGCCCGGCGGCTCGGTAGACGTACTCCAGTACCTGGCCGACCGTCTGGTTCTCGTCGAAGTCCTTGGGCCGGACGGGGACGCCCAGTTCCTTCTGGAGGGCCTGGCTGAGTTCCACGACGTCGAGGGAGTCGACGCCGAGCTCGTCGAACGAGGACTCCACGGTGATCCGGCCGCGTTCGATGCCGAACGCCACCAGGGTGTCGGTGACGAACGCGTCGATCACATCACGGCTGAGCGTGTCGGACATGGGACTCCTAACCCTGGAGGGTGGGGTGGTGCCGGGCGGGCCACGGGGCCCGCCCGGCACCGGTACTCAGCCGACCGGGGTCAGCCAGTGCTGGTAGCGCGGTTCCTCGCCGACGGTGATCGCTCTGAAGAGGTCGCCCAGTTGTTTGGCGACCGGCCCGGGTGCGCCGATCTCACGGTGGTCGAGCGACTGGACCGGCACGACCCCGGCCGCCGTGCCGCAGACGAAGACCTCGTCGGCGCCGTAGATGTCGGAGCGCAGCAGGTTGCGGACCTCCAGGCGCATGCCGAGGTCCCGGGCCAGTACGCACACGGAGCCCGCGGTGATGCCTTCGAGCGCTCCCGCGCTGGAGGGCGGGGTGTGCAGGACGCCGTCCCGGACGACGAAGATGTTCTCCGCGCTGCACTCCGCGACGTAGCCGTCCCGTGAGAGCAGCAGCGCCTCGTCGAATCCGGCGTCGACCGCTTCCCGTTTGGCCAGGACCGAGTTGAGGTACGGGCCGGAGGCCTTGGCCGCGGTGGGGACGACGTTGGGGTCGTTGCGCCGCCAGGAGCTGGTCATCAGCCGGATGCCGTGGGTCGGCGCCTCGTCCCCGAGGTAGCTGCCCCACTCCCAGGTCGCGATGGTGGTGCGGACGGGGGCCCGGCGGGTGTCGAGGCCCATCACGCCGTAGCCGAGGTAGACCAGATGGCGCACGTAACACGCCTGGTGTCCGTTCTCGCGGACGAGATCGAGGGAGGCCCGCGAGAGGGTGTCACGGTCGTGGGTGAGGTGGATGCGCACCATCCGGGCGCTGCGTTCCAGCCGGCGCAGGTGTTCGTCCAGCCGGAACGCCGCCGGCCCGGCCGCGGTCGGGTAGACCCGGGTGCCTTCGAGGACCCCCGTGCCGTAGTGCAGTCCGTGGGTGAGCACATGCACCTGGGCTTCGCGCCATGGCACCAACTCGCCGTCCATCCAGATCGCTTGCGCTTCGGGCAGAGTCACGGCAGCTCCTAGTCGTCACGTACCTGACGGGTTGGGTGCGCCTCATGCTGCTTGCTCGCGTGGTACGGGGACCAGTGCCATTGACGCCAGTAGCTCTCGGCGATGTCGAGCCACTCCTCGAACCGCCGCGTACTCTCCAGGAAGCGGGGTGAGTTGACGACCAGCCAGCTGTAGACGGCCTGGCTGTCGCGGCAGCCGTGGCAGTCCCCGGACGTGCAGCAGAACTGGAGGGTGCGGTAGTCGGCGCCCCAGACGGCGAAGCCGGGGATGACCGGGTTTCCGTTGCCGACCCGTTCCTCGTGTTCCGGCAGGTCGACGCTGATGCTGGGGCAGACGTCGTAGCCGAAGGTGCCGCCCCAGTGCGACGTCCCGGTGATCAGCGTCCGGATGAAGTACGGGTGGCTGACGACGGTCTGTGGGTAGCGCTCCTGGACCCGCAGGGCCTCGTCGAGGACGCGGGACTCGTCGATGATCTTCAGTGGGGTCTCGGTCCCGTGCTCGCTGTAGAAGTTGAACGTGACGATGTTGCCGTTGTCGGCGATCTTCCGGACCGTCGGTTCGATGTGCGCGAGGCCGGCTTCGGAGAGCGCGAAGATGAACATCACGCGCGGGTCGTCCTTGTAGTGCCGCAGGGCGGTGTCGAACAGCCCGGTGAACGTGCTGCCGTTGACCCTGATCGCCCGGAGGTCGTCGTCGAGCGGGCCGCCGCCGAAGAGGCTCACCGCGATGGCGATGTGCTCGAAGCCTTCGCTGGGCATCTTCCGCAGGCCGTTGGTGGAGATGGTGACGTAGGGCAGGGCCTCCACGAACGGCTCGACGCGTCGCAGGACGAGGGTCGGCTCGCCGCCGATGAGCGTGGCCTGGGTGACGCCGTCGTCCTTCAGCCCCTGGGCGAAGGCGCGGATCCGGCCGATGTCGGACAGCTCGTGCAGGGCGGTGTCGAAGCCGCCCTCGAAGTACCAGCAGCCCTTGCAGCGGATGTTGCAGGCGTTGGTCAGGTGGACTTCGCAACTGCGGACCGCGCGCCCGGTGTGGCGCAGCCGGCGCAGCCGTGCCGCGAGGTCCGGCCGGTCGGTGAGGACGGCGGCGGTACGCGCTTTGGCTTCCGCGCGGGTGAGCGGTCGTGGGGTGAGGGGTAACGGTATGACCATGGGGGGTCTCCTGGACCGGTGCGCGACGCGCGTGGCTACTCCGGAACGGCGAGTCCGAGATGCTTCACGCGCGGGATCACGCGCTGACGCCAGAGGTCGCATGCCTCGCCGTTGGTGGTCCTGCGCAGACCGAAGCGGACCGCGAGCTTCGCCCGCTCCGAGCGCGGGCTGCCGAAGATCTTGACGAAGGTCGGCCAGAGCCGGTCGAGGGCGGTCTGCAATTGTTCGCGCCCCTCCTCGCTCGCCGCGAGACCGCGGCATACGCGCGCACCATGGGCAATATGGATCTTCTCGTCCAGAATGATGGTGCGGACGGCCTCGGCCCAGGGCTTGAAGCTGCTCTCCGAGAATTCCTTGATCATGATCATGGCCGTCTCCTCCCCGATGTAGGAGAAGATCCCGCGCTCGGCCCAGGTGGTGCAGGTGTGCAGCGTCTGATCGGCGAACAGATTTCGCTCCGCGAGCGTCTGCCGCTCCATATAGGTGGTGTCGACGCCGACCGAGGCGAGCACACGCTTGCCTATCTTGTAGTGGTCGTATTCCTCCACCGCGCGCTCGGCGCAGACCTGGCGCTCCTCAGCCGTCGGCGCCAGGGGGAGGAAGACCTGAACGTAGTCGTCCCCGCCGGACAGCTCGCCCTCGGTGTTGACCGTCATCTGCTTGAGCGCGATCTCGCGGTACTCGTCGGGCATCGCCAGGAACTCCTCCGGCGTGCGTACCACTACGTCTTCGTCGTCCGGCAGGGACAACCCCATGTGGCATCACCTTGTGATGAACAGCGAAAATGTGCGTGCGTACTTCATTGATCGTCGGCGCCCGATCGGCCATTCGTCGAAAATGCTAACGATAGGTGTGGCGCGCGTCCACTGCCCGTGATGTCTCGATCACCGATTCTATGTTTCCGGCGGGATCGTCTCGAATTCCGCCACGGCGTCACGCCAGGCGTCGGGCACGGGGATGGAATGACCTTCCACCGCATTGTAGGCGATCATCGCGGTCTCACCGGCGGCCGCCACCGCGCCATCGCCGTCGCGCCACATCAGATACGCGAAATCGAAGGACTTCGCGCCGATCCGGGCCACGCGGATGCCCACGCTGACCGGGTCGCGGAAGCGCAGCGGCTGGAAGTAGGAGAGAGCGACGCGCCCGACCACGAAGCCACGCGGGCCGTCCACGTCCTCCTTCAGCACGTCGATCTGGTACGCCGCGCGGGCGCTCTCCGCCCAGCGCACATACGCCACGCTGTTGACGTGCCCGAGCATGTCGACGTCGTGGAACGGTGCGGTGAACCGCAGGACGCAGCGGAAGTGGGACGCGTCGGTGTCCAAGGGCTTGCGAGGTGTCACGCGGATCGGTCCTCCCGTCGGTCCCGCACCGGCACCCCGAGCGGGATCAGTTCGTCGTGCTCTCCCCGCCCGTGTCCGGGGACCCCATCGCGATGGTCTCCGCGACCTGGGCGTGGCGCGCGGCCAGCTCGCGCTGCTGCCGTTCGGCGGCCCGGGCGACATCCTCGTCCCGGCGCATCAGGCTGTCCAGGTCCTCCTTCGCCCACTCCAGTACGCCCAGCTTCTCGTACTCCCGCGCCACCCGGTCGCTCCACAGGCCGATGTCGCGCAGAGCGGGCACGATCCGGCTGAACAACAGCTTGCGGTACGCCCTCATCGAGGGCGAGCGGTCCGCGCTCGCCACGCAGTCGGCGGTGTCGAGGCCCAGCGCGTCCCACATCTCGTCGCCCCGGAACCGCCGGAACAGCAGATGCGACCCCTCGATCACGAACTCCTGGCGGCTCTTCAGCTCCGCGTCCGAGAGATCCGCGTACAGCTCCTTGAGCGCCATCCGCCCGAACGCCACGTGCCGGGCCTCGTCCTGCATCACATAGGCGAGCAGGGCGTGCGGCAGTGGCGCGGTGTGCGCGGTGGCGTCCCGCAGCAGCCCGAAGGCCGCCAGCGCCAGCCCCTCGATCAGTACCTGCATCCCCAGGTACGGGATGTCCCACCGCGAGTCGGCGAGCGTCTGGCCCAGCAGGGTGCGCAGTGCGGGATTGACCGGATACATCAACCCGAGTTTCTCGCCCACGAAGCGGGAGTACGCCTCCATGTGCCGTGCCTCGTCGACCACTTGGGTACTGGCGTAGAACTTCGCCTCCATCCCCGGAACCGTCTCCACGATCCGCGAGGCGCACACCAGAGCGCCTTGTTCGCCGTGCAGGAACTGGCTGAACTGCCATGCCGTGGTGTGCAGGAACACGTCCGCCACGAACCGGCGGTCGTGGTGGAACCGCTGCCAGTCGCGTGAGCCGTGGATGGGCAGCAACTCCTCGCTCTGGCCGAGCGGGTTGGCCCGGTCCACCTCCAGGTGCCAGGGGATCCGCGAGGTCGCGTCCCACTGGCGGTCCTTGCCCCGTTGGTAGAGCGCCATCAGCCGCTCGTCCGTGACGTCGTAGTCCCAGGTCATCCGGCTCACGCCGGAAGCCGGGACCTCGAAGGACGTCGTCGTCTCCCCCGTATCCGCCCTGCTCGTGCTGTTCATGCCCGTCACACCTCATCGCCTCGGGATGTCTTGACGCCCTTGAGCCGTGTCGCCTGCCGGTCGTCCCGCCGCCGGTGACGGATCGGGCTCCCGTTCGATGCCGCGCAGCGCCTCCCGGATCGTCGCGACGTACGCCGAGGCGTGCTCGCGGAAGCAGAAGTGGCCGCCGGGCACTTCCCGTGCCGTGAAGCCGGCACGGGTCCATCGTTCCCAGCCCCGCACGGTCCCGCCGGGGAACAGGGGGTCGTCGGCGCCGTACAACGCCAGCACGGGGACGTCCACCAGTCGGGGTGGCCCGTCCGACGGGTCCGCGCCGTCGGCCAGTTCACGGCCCAGTGTCAGGTCCGACCGGCCCGCCGCCCAGGTGCGGTCCGCCCCGGCGCGCCGCGAGGTGGCCCGCAGTTCGCGGGCGGCGGCGCCGAGAAGCTCCTCCGCCCCCGCGCCCAGGCGGTCCGCCAGGTGCGGCGGCGGACAGCAGGAGACCACGAGCAGACTCGGTGGCGCCTGTGGCCCTCGGGACAGGGCCACCGTCAGCCTGTGCGCCAGCAAGGCGCCCAGGCTGTGCCCGAGCACCGCGTACGGCAGACCCGCCCGTGCCGTCGGGGCGGCCTGAGCGGACAGCGCGGCCACCGCCTCCGTCACATCACGGGGCGGCGGGCGGTCCGCGAGCCCGCCACGCCCCGGCAGGTCGAGCCCGGTGAAGTGCAGCTCCGGGCCGCCCCGGCGGGACAACCGGGCGTACGCCAGGCCGGTCGCACCCGCGTAGGGAACGCACAGCACGGGCACCGGCGTCACGTGGGCCGCTGTTTTCGCAGGTCGGCGACGATCAGCGCGGCCAGCCCGCCGAGGGTGGGACGCCGGGCGACGTCCTCCACGGTCAGTACCGCACCGGTCGCGTCGAAGACGTGGTCGCCGATCTCCAGGGCGAGCAGCGAGTCCACTCCGAGCTGATCGACGGGGACGTCGGCGGGGACGTCCTCCGTGGCATCCAGCTCCAGTCCCTGGCGCACCAGAGCGGTGAGATGGACGAGCGCGGCCCCCCGCATCAGCTCGGCGTCCGTGCCGGCCTCCCGGTCGGTGAGGATCGCGAGCGCCGCGTCGGGGGCCATGACGGGAAGGGGAGAGGTCAGGTCATCGGTCACTTCGGCCTCCGCCGATCCAGTAGGGGCGTCGTTCGAAGGGGTACGAAGGCAGGCGCACCCGTCGGAACGGCCCGGCGTTGAGGGCGCGTACGTCGGCGAGGGTGCCGTCGGCGACGTACCGGGCGCAGGCCGCGTCGTACGGGTCCTGCGCGCCCGACCGGTCCGGCACGTCGCCGCGGCCGCCCGGGAGGGGGGTGTCGGTGAGCCACTTGTCCATGGCGTCGAGCAGTTCCGCCGTTCCGCGGGCGTGGAAGGCCACGCGCTCGGCGAGGACCGGCCGGTGCCACGACAAGGTGCCCGCGACGTCGCCCAGTTCGTGGGGTGTGCCGCGGAGCGCCGCGGCGAGCCGCTCGACGCTCGCGCGCAGCGCGGCGTCGGTACGGGCGGAGACCGGTACGGCGAAGCGCCGATCCGGCTGGGCCGATCGGGGCAGCCGTCCGGTGTGCGGCTCGGGCGACGGCGCCTGTTCGAGGACCACGTGGACGTTGGTGCCGCTGAAGCCGAACGAGCTGACTCCGGCGGCGCGGGGCGCACCGCCGTGGGCCGGCCACGGGATCGGCTCGGCGGTCACCGCAAGCCGCCCGGCCGCCCAGTCCGCCGCGCCGTTCGGGCCGAGTTCGCCGCGGGTCGGGGGGATCTCGCCGTATTCCAGGGCGAGGACCGTCTTGATCAGGCCGGCGATGCCCGCCGCCGCCTCCAGATGGCCGAGGACGCCCTTCACCGAGCCCAGATACAGCGGCCGGTCGCGGCCGTCCGCCAGGACCGCCGCGGAACCCAGCTCGACGGCGTCCCCCAGCACGGTGCCCGAGCCGTGGGCCTCCAGATAGCCGACGCGGGACGCGGGCAGGCCGGCGTCCCGCAACGCCGCGGTGATGACGTCCCGTTGGGCGAGACCGGACGGGGCGGTGATCCCGTTGCCCGTGCCGTTGTGGTCCAGGGCGCTGCCGCGGATCACCGCCCGCACCGGCAGTCCCTGCTCCCGGGCGGCGGACAGCGGCATGAGGACGATCACGCCGCATCCCTCGCCGCGGACGTAGCCGTCGGCCGCCGCGTCGAACGGCAGGCAGCGGCCGGAAGGGGACAGCACACCGAGCCGGTCCAGGGCTGCGGTCGGCTCCGGGGCGAGGACGAGGTTCACCCCGCCGACGACGGCTCGTTCGCACTCGCCGAGGCGCAGCGCAGAGACCGCCAGGTGCACGGCCGTCAGCGAGGACGAGCAGGCGGTGTCGACGGACAGGGACGGCCCGCGCAGTCCGAAGTGGTACGACAGGCGCCCGGCCGCGACCGACGGGCTGGCGCCGACGGCGGAGAAGCGGGACAGCGGTGACCGCTCGGCGATCCGGGCGTAGTCCGTGGCGGAGATGCCCACGTACACGCCGGTGCGCGAGCCGCGCTGCGCGAGGGGGTCGGTGCCCGCGTCCTCCAGGGCCGCCCAGGTGGTCTCCAGCAGCAGCCGGTGCTGTGGGTCCATCGCCCGTGCCTCGGGTGCGCTCACCTTGAACAGTGGTGCGTCGAAGCACTCGACGCCCTCCAGGGCGCCGAGCCGCAGTCGGCCGGTGTCCGTGTCCGTGTCCGCACCGAGCAACCGGGCGCGCTCGTCGGAGAGTTTCCCGGTGGCGTCGAAGCCGCGCCGCAGAAGCCTCCAGTACGCGTGCGGATCGTCGGCGCCGCCGGGAAAACGGCAGGCCATGCCGACGACAGCGATGGGCTCACGGCCGGTGGAAGGGGCCGAAGGGGCGGTCTGCCGGGCGGTCGCGGTGGATGCGTCCCATGCGGTGGCGGCCGGGCGGCTCCTCTGTTCCAGTGCGTCGGAGAGGGCGGCGACACAGGGGTGGTCGAAGAGCATGCCCACCGGGACCTCGGTGCCGGTCCGTTCCTCCAGGCACGCCGCCACCTCGGTGAGGCCGAGGGAGTCCAGGCCCAGTTCGCTCCAGGGACGGTGGTGGTCCACCGTGTCGGCGGGCACGCGGAGCACGGCCGCCACCGCCTGCCGCGTCACGGCCGCCGCGAGGCTCAGGCCGGTGTCCGGAGCCGGGGCGGCGGCGGGGCGCGGTGTCGTGTCGCTGCCGGAGTCGGCCCGGTGCAGTTCGGGCAGGGCGCCCCGGAGCAGCTGATCGCGGCAGAGGGAACGGCGCACCTTGCCGCTGGTGGTCTTCGGGACGGTGCCCGGTGGCACGAGGACGACGAGCCGTACGGCCACACCGCAGGCCCGGCCCACGGCCGCTCTGACGTCCCGCACCGCCGCGTCGAACAGGACAGCGTCATCGGCGTCGCCGCCGTCCGGGTCGCGCCGGCGCACCTCGGCGACGACGGCGACCTCCTCGCCGTGCACTCCGTCGAGGGCGAACGCGGCCACGCACCCCGGGCGCAGGGCCGGGGCGCCGCGCCAGGCGGCGTCCTCCACGGCGGCCGGGGCGATGTTCCGGCCGCGCACGATGACGATTTCCTTCAGCCGTCCGACGACCACGAGTTGCCCGCCGTGCAGGTACCCGAGGTCGCCGGTGCGCAGATACGGGCCGCTGCCGTCGGCGAGGCGGGCGCCGAAGGCCGCGGCGCTGTCCTTCGGGCGGCCCCAGTACCCCGCGCACACGCTCGGCCCGCGCAGCCAGATCTCGCCTTCCCGTCCGTCGTCGGTGATCCGCTGCCCGTCCGGGGTGGCGATCACCAGCTCGCCGTCGCCGGGCTCGCCGCTGGCCACCGCCGCGTCGCCGGGGAGCACCAGGGGCTGGCGGCGCTTGGGCGTGCCGGTGACCATCAGGGTGCTCTCGGCGAGTCCGTAGCAGGCCAGGAAGGCGGAGCGGCGGAAGCCCGCGGGAGCGAAGACCGAGGTGAAGTCGTCCAGCGTGCGAGGGCGCAGCATCTCGGCGCCGTTGAACGCCACGTCCCAGGAGTCCAGTCGCAGCTCGGCCACGTCCTGCGGCCGTGCCTTGCGGGCGCACAGCGCGTAGGCGAAGTCCGGTCCGCCACTGGTGGTGGCGCCCACTTCGGAGATCAGGCGCGGCCAGGACAGGGGGTCCCGCAGGAAGGCCAGCGGTGAGCTGAGGTGTACGGGGAAGCCCTGGTGCAGGGGGGTGAGGATGCCGCCGATCAGTCCCATGTCGTGGTACGGCGGCAGCCAGATCACCCCGGTGGACGCGGGGCCGTGGCCGAACGCCGACTCGATCACTTCGAGGTTCGCCAGGACGTTGCGCTGGAGCGCGACCACTCCCCTGGGCCGGCCGGTGCTGCCGGAGGTGTACTGGAGGAATGCCACGGAATCGGGGTCGGGGCGGTGGATCGCGGCCTCGTCGAGTGGCGGGGCGGGCCGGTCGGTGGCCAGGGTGCGTACCGTGGCGACGCCCGCCGACGCGAGGGAGGACGCGACGTACTCCTGGAGGTCGGCCGTGGTGCACACCACCTCCGCGTCGCAGTCGGCGATCACGGCGGCGAGCGCGCCCCACTGGTCGGGGGTCATCGGCGGGTAGGCGGGCACCGGGAGGAATCCGGCGTACATGCAGCCGAAGAAGGCGGCGATGTAGTCGGCCGACGGCGGTGGGTAGAGCAGGACGGCGCGGGGGCCCGGGTGTGTGCCGGACGCGGTGCGACGGCCGTCGCGCAGCCAGGCGGCGGCGCGCCGGGCGCGCTCGTCGAGTTCGCCGTAGCCGAGCGGCTGGACGTCGTCGGGGCCGCCGTCGCGCGGATGGTGCAGGACGTAGCCGATGTGGTCGGGGGTGGTGGCCGCCCGGAACCGTACGGCCTCGGCCAGGCTCGCGACGGGGGTCCGGCGGCCCGTGAGGTGGTGGGGGATGCTCCAGTCCCGCTGTGTCACACACCCTCCTGCGGTGCTGTCGTCGCCGGTGCCGAGGCTGTTGCCGGACCTGGGGCCGGGGGGCCGGGGGGCCGGTGGGCGGGGTGGAAGGGGGACCAGTAGAACTGGCTCCAGTAGCTCTCCGCGATGTGCACCCACGTCCACAGCTGCTCGGCGCTCTCCAGGAAGTGCCGGGGACTGACCATGAGCCAGCTGAAGACGGCCTGGCTGTCCCGGCACGACTCGCAGTGCCCGCTGGTGCAGCAGAAGTGCACGGTCTCCAGGTCCGCGGCCCAGGTGTTGAACTGCGGCAGCACGGGGTTTCCGTTGCGCGTGCGGGAGTGGTGGGCGGGGTGCCGCGCGCTGATGCTGGGGCAGACGTCGTAGCCGAAGGAGTCCCAGTGCGCGTCGCCGGTGATCATCACCTCGATGGTGTAGGGGTGGCTGGCGACGGTGTCGGGGTAGAGCTCACGCACGCGGAGCGCTTCCGCGAGGAGTTCGCGGCCGCGCACCCCGCGCAGCGGATCGTCGGTGTCGTAGCTGCTGTAGAAGTTGAAGTGCACCCGGTTGCCGTTGTCGTGGATGCGGCGGACGGTGTCCTCGATGCGGTCGATGCCGTCCTCGGACAGGGCGTAGACGAAGCCGGCCCGGGGGTCGTCGGCGTAGTGGCCGAGCGCGGTACCGAAGAGGTCCGTGAACCTTTTTCCGCTCGGTCGGACGGCACGCAGTTCGTCGTCCAGCGGCCCTCCGCCGAACAGTGAGACGGCGACGGTGACGTCCTCGAAACCGGCGCGGGGAAGCGGCCGGAGGCCGTTGGTGGAGATGGTCACCCGCTCCATGGCCTCGCGGTAGACCGCGATCCGGTCGAGGAAGAGCGTCGGCTCTCCGCCGATGAGCAGTGCGGTGTTGATGCCGCGGGCCGCCTCGTCGGCCACGAACGCCTTGAGGTCGGCCAGGTCGGTGTTCTCCCGGGAGGCCTTCTGGAATTCGTAGGTGAAGAACCAACAGCCCTTGCAGCGGATGTTGCAGGCGTTGGTGAGGTGGTATTCCGAGGCGCGGATGCCGGCCGCGTAGTGGCGGATGGCGTCGAAGCGTCGCCGGAGTGCGGGGTCCGCGGCCAGGATCTGTCGCAGCCGCTGTCCCCAGCCGCCCCGCTCCGGTGCCGCTGGGCGGGAGCGGCCGGGCACCTGCGGCACGGGGACGAACTGCTTCATGCGCCGGGTCCGGGTACGGTCAGTCCGATGCGCCGGAGTTCGGGCACGACGCGCGCCACGAAGTCGTGGCGGGCCTGCGCGTTGGTCTTCTGTCGCAGCCCCCAGCGGAGGTACTGCGGTGACCGGGTGGACTTGTCGCTGCCGAACAGACTGAGGATGAACGGCCACATGCGGTCCAGCGTGGCCTGGACCTCCGCGCTCCCCTCGGGCGTGCGTATGAGCTCGCGCACGATGCGCCGGCCGTGCCCGACGTGGACGAGCTCGTCCTTGATGACTTTGTCGAAGGAGGCGGCCCAGGGCCGGTAGCTGCTCTGCGCCATCTCCTTGATGTGGTCCAGGACCGCGTCCTCGCCGAGGTAGGAGAAGAGCGCGCGCTGCGGCCAGGTCTTGATCTTGTGGATGGCGGGGGACGCGTACAGTCCGCGCTCCATCAGCTTCTGGTGGAGCATGTAGTCGGTGTCGATGCCCAGGTCGTTCAGGACGGCGGCACCGATCATGTAGTGATCGACTTCCTCGGCCGCGCGCTCGCAGCACACCTTGCGCTCGTAGGCACTGGGTGCGATGGGGAAGAAGATCTGCAAATAGTCGTCGGCCCCCGAGAGTTCACCCTCGGTGTGCACCATCATTTGGTGCGTGGCCAGTTCCTGGTATTCCTCGGGCATCGTGCGGAACTCTTCGGGTGTCTCGACCCGGAGAACCTCCGGCGCGGTGTCAGTGGTCACGCGTGAGCGCCTCCTCGATGCTCTGGTGGAACCAGGAGATGGCCTTTTCGTAGCGGCCGAAGGTCAGCGCCGCGTTGGCACCGGACTCCAGCCCGCGCTGGATGGAGAGGAAACGCTCCGCGTCCTCGCGCTTGACCTTCTGCACCACCTTCAGGCTCTTCTTCCACGTCTCCTGTTCGGCCTCGGACTCGTGCAGGCGCCGGGCCAGCAGGGCGTAGAAGTGCAGGGTGCAGTGCCCGACTCCGTCCGGGTACACGTGCCAGACGGCGGCGTGCTCGGGCAACACCGCGATCATGGTGTTGGGCCAGACGACGTACAGGATGGTGGACTGTTCCACCAGGTCCCATTTGCTCCGGTCGATGTGCCGGAGTTCGGTGATCTCCCGGCGCGGCAGCACGCACCGGATGTGCGGGCCGAAGTGGTCGAACTTCGCCACGTTGGAGAGGAAGACCGGATAGATCGTCTTCCGGTGGGTGAACTTGGTGTGGTAGTTCTCCAGGAAGATATCGAACGGCAGCTTCCAGTTGACCGGGTGCGGGGCCCGGGAGGCGTCCAGGCACACGAAGTCGTCGAGGCCGAGGTCGCGCAGGTCGGTTCCCACCTCGGCGAGCCAGTCCCCGAGCGGGCGCCGCGGGGCGTTCCCGTCGGCCTGGACGTACACGAAGCCGGCGTGCTCCCGGCACCACAGCTCGCGCAGGCCGTAGTCGTCCTTGGCGGACGCGACGGCGGGGAAGCCGAAGTCGTCGGGGACGTGGCGGAGCGCACCGTCCTGCCCGTAGGTCCAGGCGTGGTACGGGCACGCGAACGCGTTCGCCCGGCCTTCGGGCTCCTCGGCGAGGAGCGTGCCGCGGTGCCGGCAGACGTTGACGAACGCCCTGATGCGGTCGTCCTTCCCGCGCACGACCAGCAGCGGGACCTTGCCGACGGAAAGGGTCTTGAACGAGCCCGCCCGGGGGAACTCCCCCACGTGGCCGACGGCGAGCGGGGTGCGGTACCAGATCCGGTCCACCTCCGCCTCGAAGCGGGAGGGATCGGTGTAGACGGACACGGGGTTGTGGTACTCGTGGTCCTGACCGGCCATGTCCGTGGTGCGCTGTTCCTCGAACGCGAGCAATTCCTCGATGATGCGGACCTGGGAGGCGTGATCCACCGGAGATTCCTCTCGGACGAACGTGGATCGCAGGGGTCGGTGAGTCGTGGGGTGGGGGATGAAGACTCTTCCTGGACCGAGGCACTCGGGCAGCACCCGTGCCTGTACGCGTGTCGCGCCGCACTGAGGGCGCACGCTTCATGTGTGCGGCGATGCAGGCGCGTTTCCGCCATGACATCCCGACTTCCGTTCGAGTCTTCGCGCCGTGCCGGGATACGTCAAGCGTCGTGCGGCGCCGGACGGGCGGACTTCGGCCATTTGGCGCCGACACCGCGAATCCGGTAACGGACGGCGCCCGGCTCCCGGGTGAGCAGCGACGACCCGGGCGACCGGAATGCGGCACCGGGGCGCCCGGCCTCCTCCCGGCCTCCGTCGTGGGGGCATGCGACGTGGCCGTAATTCGCTGTCGGCCCGTCAGCGGCGGCTCATCGCGCGCCGCCGGCGACCTGACCCGGAGGTAACCTCCCACGTCATGGAGCGCAGAGCGCGGATGCTGTGGTTGCGGACCGAACCCCTGCACGCGGTTGTCTACTTCCACCCGCAGTGCCGTGGAATGGGCCGCGCGTTGGGTCTCAAGGGCTTCTGGATGGGCTACTTCGCCACCCGCGCGGCTCCGCTGGGGCCGGTCGGGCCGGCTCTGACCGCCGCCGTGTTCTCCGTCTTCGCGCCGTCGATGATCGCCCGGGCCCTGCCCGCCGCCTGGGACACGGTCACCCCGGCCGAGGCCGTCACCCACCGGACGCGCACCGCGGCGGCCGCGCTGCGCGCGCTCGCTCCCGAGACCGAGGAGCTGTCCGCACGGGTGGAGCGCCCGCTGCGCGCCATGGTCGACGCCGCGCCCGCGGGAGCCCGCCCGCTGTTCGCCGCCAACCGGGAGCTGTGCGAGGGCGTCGGACCCGATCCGGTGGAGCGGCTGTGGCAGTTGGTCACCACCGTCCGCGAGTACCGGGGCGACGCCCACGCGTGCGTGCTCGCCGACCATGAACTCGACGGTTGTGAGGCCTTGTTGCTCGCGGCGTCCACCGGCCGGGTGCCCACGGAGGGGATGCGGCAGGACAGAGGATGGAGCGAGGAGGAGTGGGGCGCCGCGCGGGAACGGCTGCGGGAGCGGGGGCTCCTGGCGCCGACGGGCGAAACGTGCACGCGGCGGGGCCGTGAGCAGCGGCAGCGGATCGAGGACGAGACCGACCGGCTGTCGGCCCGGCTGCTGCGCCCGCTGGAGAAGGCGGAGGACGTGGATGCGCTGATCACGGCGCTGGAACCGGCCGTGTCCCGGGTCCTGGCCGCGAACGTCCTGCCGTTCCCCAACCCCATCGGCCTGCCCCGCCCGGAGGCCTGAGACACCCCGGAGACAGCTCGGTAGACAGCTCATCGAATGGAGACGCTCCATGCGCAGCCCGAAGCCGGAACTGATTTGGCAAGGACGGATCCACCTCGGTGACGAACCGGGGTTGTACGACGACGCCCATTACTCCGGGCTGTCCGCCGAAGTCCCCTTGACCCTGGAGAGGGCCGACCCCCAGGGGGACGCCACGGCACTCGTGGTGGTCACCGAGGGGGTGGAGACCTTCACCGGCTACCCGGGCCATCTGATCACGGTGACGGCCTATCTGCCGGATCCCGCCCGGCCCTACCACAGCGTCGAGACGGTGCTGGCGACCGCCCGGATCACCAGCGCGGACCAGAACCGCAAGGAGATCCCCCTCGCCCTCGCGAACCGCCCCTCGCCGCTGTTCGTCAGTGTGCGCGTACGGATCGACACCGAGGTGCCACCGGGGCTGTACGACGACTTCGTCCTGACCCGGATCCTTCACGCGTCGCAGAACTTCGCCTTCGTCGCCTCGCTCGGTTTCCACATCTGACGCGGTGCGGAACGGCTCGCACCACCGTACGGCCGCGCTGTCCTCGATCGGTGCGCAGCCGCGGCACGACGGCGGGGTCAGTCCTCCACGTCCCGCCATGTCGTCGACAGCCGGACGGCACGGAAGCCGACACAGCCGGTCACCACCGACAGCAGACCGGACAGCACCAGCAACAGCGCCATGCCCGAGCCCGCACCGGTGCCCACCAGCCACCCGGCCGAGGAGCCGAGCGAGCCGTGCATGGCCGGTTCGAAGACATGGTCGGCCAGGGGGCCGGCCAGCAGCAGGGCGATCGGTCCGGCGGATTCGGTGAGCACCCGCCGGGCGGCGAAGACCCGCCCTTGGATCTCCACGGGAACCCTGGTCTGCCAGATCGTCTGATGGGCCGCCAGGATGAAAGGGAAGACGAACGCCCCGACGAACGAGGTGGCCCACCACACGGACGTGCTGGTGCTGACGCCGTAGGGCAGTTGGCCCAGCAGCCCGGTGACGATGAAGCCCGTGAAGATCACATACAGCGGGCGGGCCCGCAGGATGCCGAACGCCGTGGTCGCCAGACCGCCGAGCACACCGCCCACGCCCGCGGCGCTGAGCACGCCCGCCAGCGCCGCGTTGTTCCCGCCCGTCCTGGCCAGCACCATGGGCGCGAGCAGGACGCCGAACATGCCGGCGAAGAAGAAAGCGAAGAAACACACCTGGAGGGCCAGCAGGCCCCGTTGCCCTGCGATGTAGCGGAATCCGAGCGTGAGATCGGCCCTCAGCCGGGCACCGGCCTTGGCCGTATCTCCTGGTGGACCACCGGCGTCCGAGGGGACGGAGGAGCGCGGGACGCGCACAAGAAGCGTGGCCAGGGCGACCGCGTAGCTGGCGACGTCGACCATGAACACCACACCGAGGCTCGTGGCGGACATCAGGAACGCGCCCAAGGCGGGGGCGACGACTCCGGACACGGAGACCGACAGCGAGAGCAGACCGTTGGCGCGCGCGTACTGTCCTGGTGGCACCAGGGCGGTGATCGTGGAGGTCATCGCCGGGTACTGCAACGTGATGCTCGCGCCCAGCGCCAGCATCGACAGATAGACGTACGCCTCGCTCAGCGCGCCCAGCCCGTACAGCAGCCACAGGCATCCGATGACCAGCGCCCCGAGGAGGCTGCTCAGCACCAGGGTGCGCCGCCGTCCCCAGCGGTCGGCGAGCACTCCTCCGACCGGGCTCAGCGCGACCACCGCGAGGTAGGAACACAGCTCCAGGACGATGATCGGCAGCGCCGCGTGGCTACGCTCCCACAGCCAGACCGTCATGGCGAAATTCGTGCTCGCACTGGCCAGTTGGGACAGGGTGGAGCCGAACCAGATGACGACGAAGGAGACGACGCCCCGTGTTTCCGGGGATCCGGCGGAAGCCTTGTCCCCCGGGTGCCCGGCCCGGGGACGGCTCATGCCGCCCCGTCCGCCACGGCCGCGTAGGCGTGCACGCCCTCCATCAGCCGGTCGAGCGCCACATGGGCGCTCACATGGGCCGTCCACGCCGCGATCTCCGCGTCCAACTCGGGCGAGTGCGCACGCTCCAGCACCTGCTCGGGACCGGTCGGCACCGAGGTGAGCAGCGGCGCCCGGTCGAAGTGCGGGATGACTCCGAGACAGGGCAGGCTCGATCTCTGCTCGAGGATCGGCACGGCCGAGTCGAAATCGCGCGGGTCACCGGCGAAGCGGTTGACGACGAACCCCACCACGCGCCGCCGCTCGGCGGGAGCCATGAGCTCCAGCGTGCCCACCAGCGAGGCGAAAACACCGGTGTGGACGGTGCTGCACACCAGCACGCACGGGGCGTCGACCGCGTCCGCCAGCCACAGGTTGGTCACGTCCCGGTCCTTGAGGTTCAGCTCCACCGGGCTGCCGCACCCCTCGGACACGACGAAGTCGTACCGCTCGGCCAGGCCCCGGTACGCCTTCATGATCTCAGCCCGCCCGCGGTCCGTGCAGACATGCCGGGGCTGGCTGAGCCAGTAGTCGGAACGTCTCCCGCGTATGGACGTCGCGACTCCCTCCGGCGTCACCCACAGCGCGATCGGATTGAGGTCACCGTGGGGCCGCACACCGGCGGCGACGGCCTGGTAGGCCTGGTGGTAGTGGATGGCCCCGTCGGGAGGCGTCGGATAGAGGGCCTCGCCGGGCTGCATCGAGAGGGACTTGAACGGAGTGGTCTTCACACCCTGGTCACGTAACCACCGGCAGATCGCGATCGTCACCAGAGTCTTGCCGACTTCTGACGATGTGCCCAGCACCACCAGGCCGCCATGGTCGTCGCGCATGGTATTCCCCCGCTTGCTTCGACGTCCCCGACAGCTAAGTCGTCCCTCGGCCGGTTCGCAAGTGCTTGCCAGGACAAAGGTGTTCGACACGGTCAGCGGCCGCGTCGGCCTCCGGAGCGCGGGCGCAGCAGCGCGGCCGCCATGACCGCGGGGACGGTGAGCACCAAGGTGAGCGTGACCAGCGAGGTGGTGCGGGTGGGCTGCTCGCCCTGGGACTTGAGGGAGTTGCGGTAGGCGGGCCGCGGGTGGGGGCGGGAGCGCACGGGCGGGACGGGCCGCGGATTCGAGGGCGGTGGGGTGGTGGCGGGTGACGGACGGGACGGCTTGACGCCGATGGGCGTGAGCTCCGGCGGCGCCGGGGCGGGAGCACCCGGCCTTCCGGGCCCGGGAGGCGCCGGTGGGACGGCCGCGGGAGGCGCGGGCGCCGTCGGCCCCGGCCCCGGGGGTGCGGGCGGTGCCGGACGTGCGGGTGGAGCGGGTGCGGGAGGTACCGGGGCGGGCGGACCGGGCGGGACGGGCGCCGGAGGCGCGGGCGCGGGGGGCGCGGGCGCGGGGGGCAACGGCGCCGGGGCCGGTGGCGCGGGCGGAGCCGGGGGGATCGGCACGGGGGCCGGAGGAGCGGGCGCGGGAGGGGGCGGTACCGGGGGCGCGGGGACCGGTGGTGCGGGGGCAGGTGGCGCGGGGGCCGGTGGCGCCGGGGGTTCAGGAGCGGGTGGCGCCGGGGGTCCGGGGGCGGGCGGAGCGGGCGCGGGAGGTGCGGGCGCCGGTGGTGCGGGCGCGGGGGGACTCGGTTTGCGGCAGTTCAGCCATGCTTCCGCGTCGACGGCGAGAACGTGCGCGGTGACGTTCACACACCCCGTACCGCTGTCGACGACCTCCGCCCGCGCCGCGCCGCCCAGGGCGTCCACACCGACGTGCGACGGCGGATGGTCAGGCAGCAGGCGTGGCAGGTCGGTGACAACGGCGTCCACCACCTGCGCACCGCCGACCGAGGCCCGCGCGCCCGCCTCGTCGGCCGCCGCCTCGCCCGTCAGGGCGAGGACGGCAGCCGTCGCCAACGCCAGCACACACCCTGTTCCCCGCCGCCCCGTCACGCCGCACAACCTTCCGAGAGTTGATTCACCACGCCCTCCGGTCAGTGCCGAGAGGCGGCCGAACGATCCGGGCGTACGCACTCGATGAGATAGTCGCCGTTGTCCGGGTCCACGGTCACTCCGTGGGTCTCACTGCGGAATCCGGGGAACTCGCGGTCGAAGGCCTCCAGCGCGCCGAGGTAACGCAGCAGGGGACCGTCGGAGCCGCCGGTGGACTCGCCCGGCATCAGGACGGGGATTCCGGGCGGTGTCACGGTGACCATGGCCGCCGCCACGCGGTCCGCGGCGTCGGCGAGCCTGACCCGCTCGGTGCCCGCCCGGATCAGCTGCTGGTAGCACCACTGGGGTGGCGCGACCGGTTCCGGCAGTTCCTGGAAGGCCGTGTCCAGCAAGGTGACCAGATCGGCCTGGCGCAGGTGGTCGTGCATGGACTGGCACAGTTCCCGCAAGGTCGTCCCGTCATAGCGCCGGGGGTGCTGCGCGAGAAGGCCGGGCAGCACCTGATCGAGCGGCGTGTCGGCGTCGTAGAGCGCCTTGAAGTCCATCAGGGCGTCCAGCAGCGTGCCCCACTTCCCCTTCGTGATGCCCATGGAGAAGAGGATGAGGGTGGTGTAGGTGTCGGTCTTCTCCACCACGATGTTCCGGGTCGCCAGGTAGGCCGTCAGGATCCGGGCGGGGATTCCCCGCTCGGCCGTCTGCCCGGTGGCGTCGATGCCGGGGCAGGTGAGGGTCACCTTGACCGGGTCCAGCAGGGCGTAGCCCTCACCGAGTCCCGGGAAGCCGTGCCAGTCGGCATCCGGTTCCAGCTGCCAGCAGGACGGTTGGTTGCGCAGCAGTTCGGCCGGCGCGTCGGCGAAGGCGTGCGGTTCACCGGTGGCCGGGTCGGTGACGGTCTCGGGCTGCCAGACGCCGAAGAACCAGGCGGGCCGGTCCCCGGCGGCCGCGATGCGCCTGCCGGTGCGGACCACGGCCTGACGGAACCGGACGGCCTCGGTGACGGCCTCGTCGATCAGCCAGTGCCCCTGCGGGCCGTCCATCATTCCGGCGGCCACGTCGAGGGAGGCGATGGCGGGGTAGAGCGGCGAGGTGGTGCCGTGCATCATGAACGCCTCGTTGAAGCGCTCGTGCTCCACCGGGGCCCTGGGCGCGGGCTTGACGTGCACCATGGCGCTCTGGGACAGCGCCGCCAGCAGCTTGTGCGTGGACTGGGTCGCGAAGACCGTGGGACGTTCGGGTCCGCTGAACGTGTCGGGGCCCACGGACATCCCGTAGCGCCCGGCGTAGAGGGGATGGAAGCGCGCGTAGGCGAACCACGCCTCGTCGAAGTGGAGCCGCGGGGTGCTGGGGGCGAGCTCGCGCGCGACGTGCACCGCGTCGTAACAGAGCCCGTCGTAGGTGGAGTTGGTGAGCACGGCGTACTCGGCGTGGGGCGAGCTCGCGCCCGCTGCCAGCGGGTTGCGGGCGATCCGGTCCGCCACCGCCGCCGCCCGGATCTCGGCGGGCGGCAGCGGGCCGGCCAGCCCGTAGCCGTTGCGGGTGGGGACGAGATAGACCGGGCGGGCGCCGGACAGGACCAGGCCGTGCAGCACGGACTTGTGACAGTTGCGGTCCACCAGCGCGATCTCGTCGTGTGCGACGCAGAAGTGACCGACCATGCGGTCCGCGGTGGAGTCACCGTGGAGCACGAAGTAGGTGCGCTCGGCGCCGAAGATCCGGGCGGCGTTGCGCTCAGCGTCCCCGATCGGGCCGGTGTGTTCGAACAGGGACCCCAGTTCCTCGACGGAGATGGACAGGTCGCTGCGGAACAGCCGCTCCCCGTAGTAGTCGAAGAAGGCCCGTCCGACGGGTGACTTCAGGAAGGCGACCCCGCCCGCGTGTGCCGGGGTGTGCCAGGAGTACTCATGGGCGTCGTCGAAGTGCCGCAGCGCCTTGAAGAACGGCGGGAGCACGGCCTCGCTGTAGGCACGCGCCGCGCTGACGATCCGTCCGGCGATGAACGCAGGGGTGTCCTCCAGCGGCCAGATGTAGCCGACCACCGTTTCCGACACCCACAGCGGCAGGCGGTCGAGGTCGTCGTCGGCCTCGTCCGTCATGACGAGCAGGACGGGCAGGTTCTTGAAGCGCCGTCCGATCTGGCGCAACACCGCGGCACCGCCCGGCTCGTCCTTGGCGCTCCCGTCCGGGGCGAGGTCCCATGCCACGACGGCGGCCGCGAGGCCCGCCTCCGTGCGCAGCACCGCCCGCGCGTCGCCCGCGGTCCGCGTCCAGCGCACTTCCAGGCCCTGGGCTTCCACCGCCTTGCGGATCCTGCGCAGCTGGTCGCCTTCGGAGCCCTCGTCCCGTGGGTCCTCGCGCAGCGCGAACAGAACCGTACCGGCGGCCATTTCGTTCCCCCACTCTTGGGATCATCGTGTTGCCCATCGGCCAGTGTCGCCAAGGCCATCCGGGCCGCCCGTCCAGGAGCGGGCAAACCACCCGTCGGAGGGGAGTTGAGGCCCGGAAAGCCGACTGTTTTCTCGAACAACGCGCCTCCGTCGAACACTTGCCGATGGCGGCGTCCTCCCGCCTTTCGGGCGGCCGGGCCCCCGCGCGGGCCTCGCACGGCGCTGGCGTAGGCTGCTCACCAGGCACGGGCCAGGGGAGCAGTCATGTCCAAAACCGCAGATCAGGCACAGTCGGCGCGACGGTCGCAGCCCCTCGGACCGGACCGGGTCCGCAGCCTCCTCGACGCCGTCATGAGTCTGGGACACGGGCTCGAACTGCCCCAGGTGCTACGGGGCATCGTCCAGGCCGCGGTCACGCTCACGGACGCGGAGTACGGGGCGCTCGGCGTGGTCGGCGACGGGCAACGGCTCTCGGAGTTCCTGCCGGTCGGCATGTCCGACGAACTCACGGCGCGGATCGGCCGCACACCCTGTGGGCGGGGCATTCTCGGCGAACTCATCAGCAATCCCGTACCGCTCAGGCTCACCGATCTGTCCCGCCACCCCCACAGTTACGGCTTTCCCGAGCACCACCCTCCGATGCGCACGTTCCTGGGGGTGCCGGTCCGGGTCCGGGACGAGGTCTTCGGCAATCTCTACCTCACCGAGAAGCGGGGCGGGGCGTCCTTCGACGAGGACGACGAGGCGGTGCTGAACACCCTGTCCATCGCGGCCGGTGTGGCCATCGACAACGCCCGTCTGTACCACGAGAGCCGCCGCCGGGAACGCTGGCTGGAGGCCCTCGGCGAGATCACCCGCAGTCTGCTGTCCGGCACCGACTCCCCTTCGGTGCTGCGCCTGATCGCCGAGCGCGCGATGGAGGTCGCGAGCGCCGACCGCGCCGCCGTGCTGCTTCCCGTGCCGATGCCGTCCCCGGCGGAGGGGACGCCGGACAGGCTGATGGTCGAGGTGGCCCACGGTCACGGCGCCGACCGTCTCGGCGGGCTGGTCGTTCCGGCCGAGGGGTCGCTGGCCGGCCTGGCCGCGCGCACCGGGTCCCCGGTGGCCAGCTCCGATGTCCGTACCGATCCTCGGGCGTACCCCCTCGACGAGGACGCGGAGGAGGGGTGCGGCCCCACCGTCGCGGTCCCGTTACGGGCGGACGCGAGGACCTCCGGCGCGCTGCGGCTGAGCCGGCTGGCCGGGCGGCCCGCGTTCGACGACCTCGAGGTGAGGCTGATCTCGGGCTTCGCCGATCAGGCCGCCATCGCCCTCGAACTCGCCCAGCACCGCGCCGAGTCGGAGGAGCTGGCCGTGCTGCACGACCGCGACCGGATCGCCCGGGACCTGCACGACCTGGCGATCCAGCGGCTCTTCGCCACCGGCATGACGCTGCAGAGCGCCACCCGCCTCATCGAGCGGCCGGAGGCGGCCGAGCGGGTCGGCCGCGCGGTGAACGACCTGGACACCACCATCCAGATCATCCGGTCGACCATCTTCGCGCTCCGGACGACCGGGGACGGCGGACCGAGCCTGCGCCGTCGCATGGCCGAGACCGCGCAGGCCGCCGCCCGCACCCTGGGCTTCCCCCCTTCCCTGCGGATCGAGGGCCCGGCGGACACCAACGTCCCGGACGAACTGGCCGAGCACATACTGGCGGTGACGGCCGAGGCCCTCAGCAACGCCACCCGGCACGCGCGGGCCCGCCGGGTGGACGTCGCCCTGGTCGTGGACGACCGCGTGACGCTGACCGTCGCGGACGACGGGGTGGGAGTGGCCGGTGGCGGCCACACCGGGGGCCTGGCCAATATGCGCTCCCGCGCCGAACTCCACGGCGGTTCCCTGACGGTCGAGTCGCGGGCGTCGGGCGGCACCCGCATCGTGTGGCGCGTGCCGCTGCCCGAGTGAAAGGCGGCGGCCGGCCGCCCGTGTGACAGGCGCCTAACGGGCGCCGCGCCCCTCCCGCTGCCCACGGAGGCGGCCCGCGATCTCCGCCGCCTGGACACGTCGGCCCACGCCCAGCTTGGCCAGGAGGGAGGAGACGCGATTCTTGACCGTCTTCTCCGCCAGGAACAGCCGGTCAGCGATCTGACGGTTGGTCAGCCCCTCCCCTATCAGCTCCAGGATCTGCCGTTCCCGGGGCGAGAGCAGGTCCGGCTCGGGCTCCGGCGCCTCCGGGCGCTGCGGCGCGCGCAGCCGTTCCATTACCCGTGAGGCCGTACGCGGATCCAGCATCGACCTGCCCGTGGCCACGGTACGTACCGCGGTCACCAGGTCCGAGCCGTTGATCTGCTTGAGGACGTAACCGGCCGCTCCCGCCATGATGGCGTCGAAGAGGGCCTCGTCGTCGTCGAAGGACGTCAGCATCAGGCAGGCCAGCTCCGGCATCCTCGCCCGCAGTTCCCGGCACACCTCGATGCCTTCGTGATCGCCTCCCTCCGCACCGGGCTCCCCGAGCCGTACGTCGAGGATCGCCACGTGCGGACGGGTGACGGGCACCCTCGAGAGCGCTTCCCGACCGTTGGCCGCCTCCCCCACCACCTCGATGTCCTGCTCCGCTTCGAGGAGATCGCACACCCCGCGGCGCACCACCTCGTGATCATCGAGGATGAAGACGCGCAGGGGCGCGGCTGCGTACTGGTCCATGTGCTGCTCACTCTGTCTGACGGGGCGTCGCGGAATGCCGCTCCACTCGTGGAACTCCCAGTATCTCCGGGCCCGCCGGGGCGGCACGACGGGCCCCGCCGAGCCCGGACGCACCGGTCGGCGTGGCCAGCCCACACCTCCTCGCCACCCGGCGGACAGGGCCGAACGGCCCTGGGGAATAGGGCCGAACGGTCCCTCGGGGGCGTTGCCATACTGACGCCTTCCGCCCGCCGCCCGGGCCGGATCGTCGTACGGGCCCGCTCGCCGGACCCGTCAGTGCGGGGTGCCCACCCGCGTGAGGAGATGCCGACCCGTGACCACCGTCAACGCCGACTACCACGCCCTGCTCGCCCGGCACGACGCGATGCGGCTGCGCCGACAGCTCCTGGCCCCGGGGCAACACCCGGACGGCACCCGCAGCGCGCACGAAGCGGCGCGATCCTACGACGGGGCGGCCGATCAGCGGGTGATCACGGACCATCTCGCACTGGTGACGCCCTTCGACGGCTTGATCTCCCATCTCTATGACGCGATGTTCGCGCAGCGGCCGTTTCTACGGTCGCTGTTTCCCGCGTCCATGGAGTTCCAGCGCATGCACCTCGCGGACATCCTCCGGTACCTGATCGAGAATCTGCACCGCCCGGAGGAGATCGTGGCGGTCTTCACCCGGCTCGGGCGTGATCACCGCAAACTCGGGGTGCGCCCCGCGCACTTCGCGACGTTCGAGGCGGCGCTGCGCGAAGCGCTGCGCCGGGCGGCGGGTCCGCGGTGGAGCGAGGTGATGGAGGGGGCGTGGCTGCGCATGCTGCGCTTCGCCGTGGCGGCCATGGTCGAGGGCGCGGAGGCCGCGCTCGCCGAACCCCCGGCCTGGCAGGCCACGGTGACGGCGCACCAGGTCCGGCGCCCGGGCCTTGCCGTGCTGCGGGTACGCCCGCACGAGCCCTATCCCTACCGGGCCGGGCAGTACGCCTCGGTGGCTTCGCCGCTGCTGCCGCAGGCCTGGAGGCAGTACTCCCTCGCCCGCGCGCCGCGGCCGGACGGCGAGTTGGAGTTCCACGTACGGCAGACCGGAACGGGCGGAGTGAGCGAGGCCTTGGTGGCGCACACCCGGGCCGGGGACACACTGCGCCTGGGCCCGGCGGGCGGCACGATGACGCTCGAGGAGAACCTGACACGCGACGTGCTGCTGGTGGCGGGCGATACCGGCTGGGCCCCCGCCAAGGCGCTGCTGGAGGAGCTGGCAGCACGCCGCACCACCCACCGTGGGGTGCACCTGTTCCTCGACGCCCGCTCCGGGCTGTACGACATCGACTCGCCGACGGACCTGGAGCGCCGCCACTCGTGGTTGCGCGTGGTCCCGGTGCTCGGCGAGGGCCCGGCGACGGACCCGTACCGCCGGCTGGCGGAGGTCGTGGGGCGGCACGGCGACTGGTCCGAGCACGTCGCGTTCGTCAGCGGCCCGCCCGCGCTGGTCGGCGCCACCGTGGACCGGCTCGCCGGTGCGCACCTGCCGGCCGCACGCATCCGGCACGACCCGCTGCCCGCCGCCGCACCGTCGGCCCGTCACCGGACGGCCGTCGGCGGTGCGGCGGCGGGCGACGGTTGATCGGCGGGGCGGGGCAGGCGGCCCGCGCCGACGAAGCCGCCCCGGCCGGAGGGAACTCCGGCCGGGGCGGCTTGGTGTGCGGGCGGCGGGCCCGCCTGTGTCGGGAAGGTCAGCCCAGGGTCGCGATGGCCTGGTTGAACGTCGCCGACGGACGCATGACGGCAGCGGCCTTGGCCGCGTCGGGCTGGTAGTAGCCGCCGATGTCGACCGACGAACCCTGCACCGCGATCAGCTCGTCGACGATGGTCTGCTCCTGCTCGGCCAGCGTCGTGGCGAGGGCGGTGAACGCCTCCGCCAGCTGCTTGTCCTCGGTCTGCCGCGCCAGCTCCTGCGCCCAGAAGAGCGACAGGTAGAAGTGGCTGCCACGGTTGTCGATGCCACCGAGGCGGCGGCTGGGCGACTTGTCCTCGTTGAGGAACGTGGCGGTCGCGCGGTCGAGGGTGTCCGCGAGCACCTGGGCGCGCGCGTTGCCCGTGGTCTGCGCGAGGTGCTCGAAGCTGACCGCGAGCGCGAGGAACTCGCCCAGGCTGTCCCAGCGCAGGTAGT
This sequence comes from Streptomyces netropsis, assembly GCF_014203545.1. GTDB lineage: Bacteria > Actinomycetota > Actinomycetes > Streptomycetales > Streptomycetaceae > Streptomyces > Streptomyces netropsis. Next base: position 676,296 of record NZ_JACHJG010000002.1, on the reverse strand, counting down.
TCTCCTTGACCAGCTGCTGGACGTGCTTGGGCGCGGAACCGCCGGCGCCGGTCTCGAACAGACCGCCACCGTTCATGAGCGGGACGACGGAGAGCATCTTCGCGCTCGTGCCGAGCTCGAGGATCGGGAACAGGTCCGTCAGGTAGTCACGCAGCACGTTGCCGGTGACCGAGATCGTGTCCTCGCCGCGGCGGATCCGCTCGAGGGAGAACGCGGTCGCCTCGACCGGCGACATGATCTCGATCTGCAGGCCGTCGGTGTCGTGCTCGGCCAGGTAGGTCTTGACCTTCGCGATGAGCGTCGCGTCGTGGGCGCGGCCCTCGTCGAGCCAGAACACGGCGGGGACGCCGGTCGCGCGGGCGCGGGTGACGGCGAGCTTGACCCAGTCCTGGATCGGCAGGTCCTTGGTCTGGCACATGCGGAAGATGTCGCCCGCGCCGACCGTCTGCTCGAGCACGACGTTGCCGGCGCCGTCGACCACGCGCACGGTACCCGTGGCGGGGATCTCGAAGGTCTTGTCGTGGCTGCCGTACTCCTCGGCCTTCTGCGCCATCAGACCGACGTTGGGCACCGAGCCCATCGTCGACGGGTCGAAGGCGCCGTTGGCGCGGCAGTCGTCGATGACGACCTGGTACACGCCGGAGTAGCTGCTGTCCGGGAGGACGGCGAGGGTGTCCGCCTCCTGGCCGTCCGGACCCCACATGTGGCCGGAGGTGCGGATCATGGCCGGCATGGAGGCGTCGACGATGACGTCGCTCGGCACGTGCAGGTTGGTGATGCCCTTGTCGGAGTCGACCATCGCGAGCGCGGGGCCCTCGGCGAGCTCGGCGTCGAAGGACGCCTTGATCTCCTCGCCCAGGTCGGGCATCGTCTCCAGGCCCTTGAGGATGCCGCCGAGGCCGTCGTTGGGCGACAGGCCGGCAGCGGCCAGGGCCTTGCCGTACTGCGCGAACGTCTTCGGGAAGAAGGCGCGCACGACGTGACCGAAGATGATCGGGTCGGAGACCTTCATCATCGTGGCCTTCAGGTGCACGGAGAACAGCACGTCCTCGGCCTTGGCACGGGCGATCTGCTCGCCGAGGAACTCGCGCAGCGCCGCGACGCGCATGACGGAGGCGTCCACGACCTCGCCCGCGATCACCGGTACCGACTCGCGCAGGACGGTGGTGGAGCCGTCGTCACCCGCGAGCTCGATGCGCAGCGCGCCGTTCTCGGCGACGACCGCGGACTTCTCGGTGGAGCGGAAGTCATCGACACCCATAGTGGCGACGTTGGTCTTGGAGTCGGCCGTCCAGGCGCCCATGCGGTGCGGGTGCGTCTTGGCGTAGTTCTTGACCGACGCGGGCGCCCGGCGGTCGGAGTTGCCCTCGCGCAGCACGGGGTTGACGGCGCTGCCCTTGACCTTGTCGTAACGCGCGCGGACGTCCTTGTCCTCGTCGGTCTTCGGGTCGTCCGGGTAGTCCGGCAGTGCGTAGCCCTGCTGCTGGAGCTCGGCGATGGCCGCCTTCAGCTGCGGGATGGAAGCCGAGATGTTCGGCAGCTTGATGATGTTCGCGCCGGGAGTCTTGGCCAGCTCGCCGAGCTCGGCGAGAGCGTCGTCGATGCGCTGGCTCTCCTCGAGACGCTCCGGGAAGCTGGCGATGATGCGTCCGGCCAGGGAGATGTCACGGCTCTCCACAGTGACCCCGGCCGTCGAGGCGTACGCCTCGACCACAGGCAAGAACGAATACGTCGCCAGGGCCGGGGCCTCGTCGGTGTGCGTATAGATGATGGTCGAGTCAGTCACCGGTGCTCCGCTCCACGTCTCAACATTGCTCGACATCAAGATATCTCGTGATCGACCCGCACTCGACACGACCCTGCCCTCATCGACGGCGGAAACAAGTCACTCCCTCCGGACCGGCCGCCTCGCAACCGTTCCATCACACAGAGCGACGATCCGGAACTCAACCGTCCCCCGGATCCCTCCCCGCGCCGCGCGGGTCCGGTCGCCCGTCGGTGATGTCACCGTGCACGGATCCGGCCTGGATGACACCCCCCGCGTGCGCCTGCCCCGAGATCTCGTTGTGGATGGTGACGTGCGGACTCCGTGGCGTGGCGAAGTCCACCGGCGGCCGCCAGCGGGCGCCGGCGAAGCGTCGCAGCGCTGCCGCGAGGTCCGGCGGGGCGACCTCGCTCGTGGACAGCGGGAGGACCATGAACCACCCGTCGCCGCTGCGGAAGGATCGCGCGGGCTGCGGCGCACCGGGGTGCGGGCGTACATGAAGGGCGTAGAGCTTGGTGTCCCACTTCCGGCGGATGAACTTGCGCACGGCGACATCCTGCACATCGGCCCAGGCCAGCCGGGCACGGCCGCGGCCCACCCTGAACTCGAGGTACGCCGTGGTCATGCACAGCTCCTGCCGTTGCGGCGGCAGGAGGTAGGCGACGACCATGATCAGGGTCCCGAAGCAGCACCAGAAGAGGAGTCCCATCAGGGCCGGCAACCAGTTGCCGTTCACGCCCGAGCGGATGACCGTCATGACGGCGAAGAACATGACCACCGGCCAGTGGCCGAGGGCGACCCGGCGCCCTCGGCCCTCGGCCCGGAAGATGTGCTCGTCCGTGTGGACGGTCCAGTTCTTGAGCGAGGACAGCGGGGCTCGTTCGGCTTCGGCGAGCACCTCACGGAATCCGGGCGCGGCGGCACCCGCGAACGCGGGCGAGGGCGGGGTGCGCGGCGCGGGGTGGGTGCGTGGCGGGGGTGGCTGCCACGGGGCTTGCTGCTGCGGGGCTCGGGGGGCGATGTTCCCGGTCCTTGCGGCCAGGTGTTCCTGGAGCCGTAAATGACGGAACCGGTACACGCCGCCGCTGCGCTGCAGCAAGCCGCCGTGGTACGCGTCGCGCAGGAACTCCATCAGCGACCAGGGCACCCGCCCCGCGAGCGCCAGGCAGCCCTTGGCCAGCAGCCAGCGGCTCCACAGACTCATCAACAGCAGCATCGCCGAGGCTCCGAACCAGCCGGCGACGGCCCGGGCCGTCCCCGCCTCGAACGTCCCCTCGCCCTCGCGGTACCACCCGTGTGCCCCCTGTCCGATGCCGATCAGCACGGCGACCGTGCACACCGAGAGCCAAGCGGCGGTGCGCTCGCTGGCCAGCACCTCGTCCGGTGTGCTCGCGTCCTCGGTGTCGGACGGGGCGGCGAGCGTCACCATGAGCAGGGGGGCCAGCACGGTGCTGCAGACGATCATCACCACGTACGGGCGGGGGTCGTACGCGCCCGACACCACGAACGTGAACAGCGTGGCCGGAACGACGATCACCGCCGATGCCTTCAGTGCCCGCCCCACGGAGGCGGCCCGGCCGGCCGAGCGCAGGGCCGCACCGATCCGGAAGGGATTGGTGCGTCGGCGTGGCTGCCCTCGTTTGAATCCGAACCACGCTTCCACGGCGATCCATACCGCCATGCCGTGGAGCAGACCGCCCGACAGGGCGAGCTCCAGGCCCCACGCGTGGAATCCCTTCCCTCCGAACACGGACCTGTCCGCCTGCCCGGCGGCGAACCAGCCGACGCCGGTGGACGCGACCTCGGACAGCACCAGGCACACCAGCAGGAGGGCCGGCAGCATCGCCGCTCGCACCAGGGCGGTGCGATGCAGGTCCCACCAGGCCAGCTCGGTGGTGCGGCGAGCGGAGAGGCGGCCGGCGAGGTAGGCGAGCCAGTGCCCGGAGCGGCGTGCGTTCCACTGTCTCGGGGCGTGCAGCCGGTCCGGGGCGTGCGGCTGCTGGGGGAAGACCGCGGGGATGATCAGGTCGAGCAGATGGCTCTCGACGGCCTCCCGCGACAGGAACGGCCGGCGCAGCAGGTCCAGCGGGTCGGCGGGCCGTGCCCCGAATCCCCGGCGGGCCAGCCAGATCATCAGCGGACTCGTCAGTGCTTGCGCGATCGGCCCGTCCGGCTGCTGGTCCACGGCGTCGAGCAGCAGTTTCCAGTTCCTGCGGACCTGGGGTGCGGCGGATCGCAGCAGATAGCCGGTGGCTTCCGCCAGGCCGACCGGCTGGGCCTCCATCACCGCGGCGCGCCCGATGGCCGCCCCCGCCTCCTCCCCCGTGCGGTACTCCCGGGTGCGGGAGGTGAGGACGACCGCGTCCTGCTCGCCGAGGGCCCGGTCGATCTCGCGCACCACCAGGGAACGCCGGTGTTCGGGGAGTTCGTCGAGCCCGTCGAGCACGGGAAGGATCCGCCGGTCCTGGACCAGCCGTGCCGCGGGATGCCGGCCGTCGACCGGCGGCAGACCGGGGTGCTCCTCGGTGATGCGTCTCGCCAGCCAGACGTGGAAGTGTTCCCGGTACGGATCCCATGACTCCAGCGTGAGGACGACGGGGACCGGGACGGGACGCGCGTCACCGCCTTCGCCGTCGTGACGCGCACGCCGGGCCGAAAGGCAACGGTCCGTCAGTTCCAGGGTCAGCAGCACGGCCAGCGTCGACTTGCCCGCGCCGGGGCCGCCCAGGACCACCAGACGGCGGTGGTGCAGCCCCAGGAAGTCGTCCACGACCGTCGTGATCCGGTCGCCGTGGGCGGTAGAGCGCAGAGCCGTCGGCCAGTTCGCCGTCCAGCGCACCGACAAGGGCTCCGCCGACGTCAGGTCCCAGGCGTTCAGCTCCGCGGCCCACTGCACCCGGATGCTACGGGCCAACGCCGACGCGGCACGCTCCACCGGATCGGCGGCGGGCGGCAGGTGCACGGTGACGTCTCCGTGCACGTGCCCGATCTGCAGCACGTACTCCGCCGTGCCCCGCATGACGTTGTGGACGCCCGACTGCTCTGCCATAGCGGCATTGTGGGCTACGACAGCCCTGCCATCGACGGTCTTTCCAGGGGCTGTTGGAACCAGAGACCACTCCAACCCCAGCAGTCACACGCGTAACTGTGATTCCTCCTACACGGAAGGGCACTTGAGGGTGGGAACGGGGGCGGGACGGTACAACGGTGGGCATGCGTATGCGATCAGTGGCATGGGTGGGAAGTCTATTGGCCGCCTTGATGGCCGGCGGGCCGGGGACGTCGACGGCGGCATCCCGGCCGTCGACTGCGACGGCCCTGGATCCCTGTCAGGAGCGGGCCACCGTGAAGGTGTTCCAGGAAGGCGGCGTTCCGCTGCTGGACTGGCGGGAGAACCTGGAGTTCGACGGGCGCGGCACGCTCTGGGTCGCGCATCTGACCAAGAACCGCGTCGAGGGGTACGCCCCTGACGGGACGCTGAGGACCAGCTTCCCCGTGCCCGGCCCGGGCGGCATCCGGCGTGGTGCGGACGGGATGATGTACGTCGACTTCGGTGTGAATCCGCTGGCGCGGGACGGCGGCATCATGCGGTTCGACCCGGCCGCCGCCCGGCCGCGGGCCGAGCGGTTCGTGAACGGGATATCCGGCGTCAACGGCCTCGCCGTGGACGCCGACGGCAACTTCTACCTCAGCCGCGAGCTGGCCACCGGCATCGTCAAGATCCGGCCGGACGGCACCAAGGACGAGGAGTGGACGAGGAAGGCGGACGTCTTCGGCACCAACGGCCTGGAGGTCGTCGGCGACCAGCTGTACGCGAGCGTCATCACCAGCACGGCGTCCCCGGTCGTACGGATCCCCCTGAAGGACCCGGCGCACCACACCACGGTCACCGAGCTCAGCCCGAACCCTCTGAAGATCAAGCTCCTCGACGACCTCACCTCCTTCGACGGCGATCTGGTGGTCGCGAGCTTCCGCGACGGCGAACTGATCCGGGTGGACCCGGCGACCGGCCGGTCCTGCGTCCTGGCGAACGGTCTGCGGATGCCCAGCAGCGTCCGGGTCGCCCGTGCCTTCGGCGACCACGACCCGCGGCGCGACCTGTTCGTCGTCGAAGCCTCCGGCCGCATCGTCAAGGTGACGGTCGGCTGATCGAGTCGGTGGTCGACGCGTTTATCGATCATTTACGGTTCATGCACCGGCAACGTGGAAATTGTCCGTCATGACGAAGAGACGTTCGATCACTCACCGGTTGTCCGCCACCGCCGCCACCGCGCTGCTCGCCACCACGGCCCTGCTGACGACCGGCGGTACCGCTCATGCCGAGCGCAATGACAGTGCCGCCACCCTCTGGAACAACGAGACCCTCACCCCCGGCGACCACATCACCAACGGCCGGGCACGGCTCGTGATGCAGCACGACGGCAACCTCGTCGCCTACGAGGGCGACGAGGCGCGTTGGAGCACCCGCACGGTCGGCTGTGGCAGCAGGACCGTGATGCAGGCGGACGGAAACCTGGTGGTGTACGCACCGGACGGCCATGCGTGCTGGGAAAGTCACACCGCCAAGGAGCAGCTCACCGTGCCGGCCTGGGACGTCATGAAGCTCAAGCTGGAAGGCGACGCCTCCTTGCAGATCATCACGATGCCCTACAGCGAGGCGCCCTACTTCGCTCAGGTCTGGGCGTCGAAGTAACGACATGACGAAGCTCCGGTTCGCTCTCCTCGGCCCCGTGCGGGCCTGGTACGACGACGTCGAGGCCGATCTGGGCAGACCCCAGCAGCGCGAGCTGCTCGCGGCCCTGCTGGCCGCCGCCGGACGGACGGTGGCGGTGCCCCTGCTGGTCGACGGTCTGTGGGACGAAGGCGAGCGGCCGGACCGCCCGGAGCACGCCGTCCGTACCCACGTCTACCGGCTGCGCGGTGTCCTGGCCGAGCACACCGCCGAGCCCCTTCTCGTCACGGTCGGCAACGGCTACGCCCTGCGGGTTCCCGCCCAGGCCGTCGACGTATGGGAGTTCGAGCGGGCGGAGGCCCGGTCCGAGCGCGTCCGGGCCTCCGGCGGCACGGCGACCGAGGCCCGCGCGGTCCTGGACCGGGCGCTGGAGCTGTGGTCGGCCGAGCCGCTGGCCGGGCTCCGCGGCCCGCAGGCCCGGACGGTGCGCGCCCGGCTCGCCGGCGTACGGCAGTCGCTGCTCGAGCGCCGGCTGGAGCTCGACGCGGAGATCGGCGACCGCCCGAACCTGGCCGCCGAGACGGGTGCGCTGGCGGTCGAGTTCCCCACCAGCCAGCGGCTGCGCGCCGTACAGATGCTCGCGCTGTACCGGTCGGGCCGCCAAGCCGAGGCGCTCGGCGTCTACGAGGACACCCGGCGGGACCTGGACGCCGAAACGGGCCGGCGCGCGCCCGCCGAACGTTTGCCCAGCGCGGCCCTGCGGGAGCTGCACCAGAGGATCCTGCGCTCCGATCCCACGCTCCACCTCCCCGAGCAGACGCCCCGCTCCCCCGTGGCAACGGGGCCTCGGCGTCCGGCCCCGCTCCCCTGCGTGGTCGATGACTTCACCGGGCGCCGGGAGGAGGTCGAGACGCTCACCGGCATGCTCACGCTCCCGGACACGTCAGCTGTGGTCGTCTCCGCGGTCAACGGCATGGCCGGCGTCGGCAAGACCACGCTCGCGGTCCACACGGTCCGCGGGCTGCCACCGGACCGGTTCCCCGACGGCCATCTGTACGCGGACCTGCGCGGCGCCGACCACGAACCCCTCGATCCGCAGGCCGTCGTCGTCGCGTTCCTGAGGGAGCTGGGCACGGCAGAAAAGGACATTCCGGAGGACGGCGCCGAGCGGATCGCGCTGTACCGCTCCTCGCTGGCGGAACGTCGACTGCTCCTGCTGCTGGACAACGCCGCGTCGGACGGACAGGTGCGGCCGCTGATCCCCGGGTCCGCCGACTGCTCGGTGCTGATCACCAGCCGCGCCCGGCTGACCGGGCTGGCCGGTGCGCGCCACCTGCGGCTCGATGTACTGACCTCCGCCGAGGCCGTCGAGCTGCTGCGTCGGATCGTCGGCGCCCGCCGGGTGGACGCCGAACCGGAGGCGGCCGCCACGCTGGCCGCCGCGTGCGGTTTCCTCCCGCTGGCCCTGCGGATCATCGCCTCGCGCCTCGCCGCGGAACCGGGGTGGACCCTGGCCGGGATGGCTCGCCGGCTGGCCGACGAACGCCGGAGACTGGACGAGCTGCGCACCGAGGACGTGGCGGTGGAGGCCACGTTCGCCCTGTCGTACTCCAAGCTCACCTCGGAACAGGCCCGCGCCTTCCGGCTGCTGTCCGCCCTGGACGTGCCGGACCTCGGCCTGCCGTGCGCGGCCGCGCTGCTGGGGACCGCCCCCGGGGCTCCGGAGGACACGGAGGACCGCGTCGGCAGTGCCGAGGAGCTGCTGGAGTCGCTCGTGGACCTCAATCTGCTGGAGTCCCGCGAGCTCGGCCGCTACCACTTCCACGACCTCGTCCGTGCCTTCGCCCGGACCGCCGGCTCCCGGGAGGACGCGCCCGCGACGGTGACCGCGGCCTTCGCCGGGCTCCTGGACTTCACCCTGAGCACCGCGCGCAACGCCGACGCCGTCGCGCACTCGGTCGAACCCGCCGAGCGCACCCTCATCGGCGTGCCCGTGGACTCGCCCGGGCTCGCCTTCGCCACCGCCCAGGACGCCACCGACTGGATGCGCGCGGAGATCCCCGTGCAGCGTGCCCTGGTCGCCCGCGCCTGCGCCGACGACGGTCTGCCCCTGGCCCAGGCAGCCGACCTCGTCGACAAGCTCAACACCGTGCTCTCCGGCATATCCCACCTCACCGCTGTCGGCGAACTCGCCGGGGACGTCGCCGATGTCGCCGCGCGGCGCGGCAACCATGACGCCGAAGCCCTCGCCCGATACGTCCGGGGCAACGCCCTGTGGCACGCCAACTCCTACGGGCCGGCGGAGGGCGAGCTCACCCGCGCCCTCGCCCTGTGCACCGACGACGCCCACTTACGGCTGCGCGCGTCGGCCCACCTCACTCTGTGCGCGGGCGCCCGCACCCACGGACGCTTCGACGACGCCATCGCGCACGGAGAGGCGTCGGTGCGCCTCTTCCACACCTTGGGCGCCGCCACGGCCGAAGGCACCGCGCTGGGCGAGTTGGCCTTCAACTACGCCAGGCGGAACAGGCTCACCGAAGCGCGTGCGGCAGCCGAGCGGGGCGCCTCGTTGGTCTGCGGGCAGAACGGCGAGGCATCGGTGTCCAGCGCCATCTCCCTGTACTACCTCGCTCGCGTGCTGCGCCTGTGCGACGCCGCCGACGAGGCCCTCCGGCACGCCCGGGACGCGCTGTCCCTCTTCCGTACCCTGGGTGTGTCCGCCTTCGAGGCGGCCACCGGCAATCTCATCGCCGAGCTGCACGCCGAGGCCGGACACCACGCCCTCACCGCCGAGACCGCCGAGACCTTCCTCCCCCTGGCCCGCCGGACGAGCGGCATCCTCGAAGCCGGGCTGCTCCGATCGCTGGGGCGCGCCCTGAGCCGTCTCGGCCAGGCCGCGAGGGCCCGGGCCTGTCTGCGGACCGCCCTCGAGCTCTTCGAGCAGCGCGAGGCACGGGCGGACGTCGAGCAGACCCGGGCCCTCCTGGAGAACCTCACCTGACCTGGCGTTTTCCGGCTCCGCGCTCACCCTGACCGCCGGTTCGGTCTCGGCCGCCTCCGGCGGCGGCTGCAACGGCGAGACGTGGAAGCAGGCCTGCGTCAGCGCGGACGGCGGCAACGTCAGATTCGACGTGCACGCCCGATTCGCCAACGCCGACGCCAACTGCCGGGTGGAACTGGTCCGGATCGACGCGACCTGCGTCCAGAGCCCCCTGCTCAACCGGTAGCCGCGTCCGCCCCGGCCGCCCGCTTCCCCACCCGGGGAAGCAGTGCGGCCCGGGAGGGCCCGGTGACCGGCAGGGCCCGCGCCCAGGTGCGGTCACCGGTCAGGTAGGAGTCCACGGCGAGCCCCGCCTCGGCCAGGGCGAGTTCGAAGGCCCCCGTGGTCAGGGGGCGTGAGAGAAACGTCTGGGTCCATCGCACGTCCGGAAAGAGGTATTCGACGTGGACGGACCGCACACCGGGGCGGACCGGCTCGGAGGACACCACCCGGATGACGCCCCCGGTGATCTCCCTCTCCCGGGGCAGGTTCTCGTGCCGGTCCTCGCTCTCCCGCTGGATCAGCACGCATCCGTCGTCCGCGACGTGCTGTCGGCAGGCCCGCAGCAGTCGTCGGCGGACCTCCAGATCACCGGTGTGAATCAGGAACGACCCCAGTAACACCACGTCGAAGCGCTCGTCGAGCTCCAGTTCCTCGATCGGACCGCAGACGGTCCGGGCGCCGCGGACCCGCTCCAGCATCTGGCGGGATTCGTCGACGGCGGTCACGGTGAAGCCCCGTTCGACCAGCGGATGCGTCACACGGCCCACGCCGGACCCCAGCTCGAGGATGCGGGCCCGGGCGGGGACCGCACCTTCGATGACGTCGGGCTCGTCGCCCACGGGGAGCCGTTCGTACAGCTCGACCGCGCACCCGTCGGGCGTCATGGCTCCCGGCCCGGTCCCTCGATGCCCCTCGCGCACCCATCCGCTCATCTCACCATCGGAGCACAGCGGGGGCGGTCGTGAAAGACCGCCTCTCCCACCCCGGCGGGCCGCCCCATATGATCATCAACCATCCGTCGGGGTAGGGGGAGACGTTCGCAGGTGCACACGCCGCACGAATTGACTCGCATCCGGTTGCTCGGTCCCGTCCAGTTCGTTCCGGCCCAGGGGGCGGCCTCCCGCCCCGGGGCGCCGGGGCCACAGACCGTGCTGGCGGCCCTGGCTCTGCGCGCGGGGTCCCTGGTGACCGTCGACGAGTTGATCGACGGGCTGTACCAGGACGATCCGCCGTCCTCCGCCCGGCGCGTGGTCGTGAACTACGTGCACCGGCTACGGACGCACATCGACCGGGTGGACGCGGACGGCGGCGCGCGCCCGCCCTCGGTCATCGGAACCACGGCCGACGGATACGTGCTGCGGCTTCCCGAGGAGTGCGTGGACGCGCTGCGGTTCGGTCAGCTCACCGCACGCGCCAGGCTCCGGGCCCGGGACGGCGACCCCTCGGCCGCCGTGGGTTGTCTGGAGGAGGCGCTCGGGATGTGGCGGGGCCCGGCTCTGGCGGGGCTGCCGGGGCCCGGTGCCGAGGAACAGCGCCGTGCGCTGACCGAGCAGCGCGCGTCCGCGGTGGAGCACCGACTGGAGCTGTTGCTCGAGTGCGGGCGCAGCGCGGAGCTGGTGCCGGACATCCTGCGCGCCCTGGAGGCGTACCCGTACCGGGAGCGGTTGCACGGTGCGCACATGCTGGCGCTCTACCGTTCGGGGCGCGGCGCCGAGGCGCTGCTGGCCTACGACCACGCCCGCCGGGTGCTCGCGGACGAGCTGGGCATCGACGCGGGTCCCGCGCTCCGGGCGCTGCACGCGGCCATCCTGGCGGAGGACCGGGCGCTCCTCACGGCCCCCGGCACGGTCGCCGCGGGGCCACCGTCGCGGGCGGAACTGGTCCGGGCGGGTGATCAGGGTCCGCCGCCGCCCGCTCAGCTTCCGCCCGTGCCCTGCGACTTCACCGGCCGTCACGACCAGATATCCGAGCTGGTCTCCGCGCTCACCGAGGGGGCCGAGCACACCGTCGCGGTCATCACGGGCATGGGCGGGGTCGGCAAGACCGCACTGGCCCTGCGCACGGCGCACGCCGTTGCCGGGACCTATCCCGACGGGCAGCTGTACGCGAATCTGCGCGGGCCCGACGGAACTCCGTGCGACCCGGCCGGGGTCCTGACGAGTTTTCTGACCGCACTGGGCGTTCCGCACGAGCGTTTCCCGGCTTCGCTCGTCGACCGCACGGCACTGTTCCGTACCCTGCTGTCGCAGCGCGCCGTGCTGGTCGTGCTCGACAACGCCACCAGCGTGGCGCAGGTCGAACCGTTGCTGCCCGGCGCGGCCCGGTGCGCCGCGCTGATCACGGCCCGGGCCCTGGCGGCGATGCCCGCCACCCTCGTCGTGCCCCTGGTGGGTCTGGGCCCCGGCGATGCCGTGGAGCTGATCGCCAAGGTCGCCGGGGTGCGGCGGCTCGAGGAGGAGCCGGATGCCGTCGCGGCGCTGGCGGCGGCCTGCGGGCACCTGCCGCTGGCGCTGCGTGCGGCCGGGGCCCGGCTGGCGACCCGGCCGGCGTGGACCGTCGCCACGCTGCTGACACGCGTGTCGGACCAGGCCAGGCTGCTCGGAGAGCTTCGGGTGGGCGAGCTGACCGTCGAGGCGGTCTTCGAATTGTCGACCTCCCAGTTGGCTCCCCGGCAGGCCCGGGCGTTCATGGCGCTGTCCATCCCGCACTGCGCGGACTTCGACGTCAAGGGCGCGGCCGCCGTTCTCGAACTGCCGGAGCAGGAAACCGAGACGATACTGGAGGCGTTGGTCGACGCCGTACTCCTGGAGACCCGCGCACCGGGCCTCTACCACTTCCACGACCTGGTCGGCGCGTACGCACGGGCGAAGGCACAGGCGGAACTGACCGAGCGGGACCGCCGTGAGGTGGTGCGCCGCGCGGCCGACTACCTGTGTGCCGGCGTCGTCGCCGCGGTGCGCGCCACTCAGCCCCTGGCCGGGCCGCTGACCGCGGAGATCCACCCGAGGCGGTCGGCGGGCGCGGACGTGGGAACGGGGTGCGATGTGACGGAGTGGGTGCGGGGCGTGCTGCCCACGGTGGCCGCGGTCGTCGAGCAGGCTGCGGCCTGTGGCGACCCCGACGCGGTGGCGCTGGCCGTGGACATCGTCACTCTCGTGCCCTGCTTCGAGGAGATCGTGCCGCTCGGGCCGCTCGCGCCCGCCGCGACCGCTCTGGTCCCGGCCGCCCTGGCGCATTGCGGCGGGGACATCGCGGGCACCGCCCACTACGCGGCGGGAGTGATCCTCAAGAAGCATTCCTCTCCCGAATCGCTCCATCGCTCACGCGCCCACCTGTTGAAGGTCCTGGAGATCTTCGCGGACGCTCCGGCTCCGGGCGACGGCCACCGGCCGTTCCTGCTGGTGCTGTTCACCCTGGCGATGCTGGCCGAACTGGAGCTTCAGTTCGGGAACTTCGCGGCGGCCCGCGACTGCGCCGAGCGGTCGGTGGCCCTGGCGGCGGTCAGCGGTGACCGGGAGCTGGTCGCGCGACGGCGCACCGTCCTGCTGCAGATCGAGGTCGAGGACCCGGAGCGGCGGACGGAGCTGGCCCTGATCGGTTCGCGGTGCCGGGAGTTGGCGGGAGTCTTCACCCGGGGCGAGGACGAGAAGTGGCTCATCAGGACGATGATGACCGAGGCGGACAGCCTGTTGCACGGCGGCGGCCACGCGGCGGCGGCCGGGCTCTACCGTCAGGTGCTGGGACGTGCCCGGGGCAGCGGCCATGCCCGCAACGAGACGGAGTGTCTGTTCCGGCTCTCCGAGGCGCTCCTGGCGACCGGGGACACCGGGGGCGCCGTCGATACCGCGCGGGACGCCCTGGCCGGTGCTCGACTGGCCGGGGAACCCCTGCTGATGGCGCGTAGTCACCGGGCTCTCGGCAGGGCCCTACGGACGGTGCACGAGGAGACGGCGGGCGCGGCGCACCTGGCGCAGGCCGAGGAGCTGTACCGGGCTCTGCGACGGCCCGCGGAGACGGTGGCGGACGCCATGGCGGGGTCCCGTCCGGGTGCGGTGTCGCAGCACCCGGACGGGACCCGGTCACTTCGGTGAGGCCGTCACTGCCCGTGCCGGCCCAGCCAGTCGGCCAGTACGGGACCGATCCGGTCGAGTCGATCCGGCCGGGTCAGCTCACCGTGAGCTCCCCGTACGGGGGTGACCTCGATCCGGCCCGTCACATGGGCCTCCCAGTCGTGCGGGCGGGCCGAGCCCGGCGCCTTGTCCTCGGTCGCCTCGAAGACCAGCACATCCCCCTGGAACGTCCTCGGCGTGAAGCCGTCCTGCAAGGCGGCGTTGTGGGCGAACACGCGGGTCATGGCCGCGAGGCCCCGGTCCCCGAGCAGGGCGAGCGGGCTGGTGGCGTCGGTGGCCGAGTCCGGCCGGTGTCCCAGTGAGGCGAACAGGGCCTGCCTGAGCTCCGCCTCGCCCATCTCCCCCTCCCCCGGTTCACCGACGGGCGGGTAGCTGTCCAGCAGTACCAGGGAGTCGACCCGCTGCCCCTCCTCCTGGAGCCGCACTGCCATCTCGTGGGCCGCGACACCGCCGAAGGACCAACCGAGCAGGGAGTACGGCCCCTCGGGCTGCACGGACCGGATCTGCGCCAGATAGGCCTCCACCATCTCGGCCATGCTCGCCGGCGCGGCATCCGGTTGCGTGAGCCCGTGTGCCTGGAGACCGTACAAGGGCTGGTCGGACGGCAGATGACGGAGCAGCCCGGAGTACACCCAGCTGATGCCCGCCGCCGGGTGGACGCAGAAGAGCGGGCGGGGCGGGGCGGCGTCGCCCGGGAGCGGTGCACCTGCCGGCCGGCGCATCTTGCGGAGCGGCAGCAGCACCGCGAGGGAGTCCTCCCCCCGGTCCTCGGCGGTGTCGAGCCGCTCGGCGAGGTCGGCGACCGTGGGGGCGTCGAACAGGGTCCTGATGTCCAGCTCGGCTCCCAGCACCGAGCGCACCCGGCTGATCAGCTGCGTCGCGAGCATCGAGTGGCCGCCGAGCGCGAAGAAGTCGTCGTCGACACCCACCGCGGGCACCCCGAGGACCTGCCCGAACAGCCCGCACAGCAGCTCTTCGCGCACCGTCCGCGGAGCGCGCCGGACGGCCGTCGCTCCGTCGCCCGGCGCGGGCAGGGCCCGCCGGTCCAGCTTTCCACGGGAGGTCAGCGGCAGGGCGTCCAGGAAGACGAACGCCGACGGCACCATGTGGCGCGGCAGTCTTTCCGTCGCGAACCGGCGCAGTGCGGCCGCGTCCGGGGCGGCGCCCGCCGCACCGTCGGGGCCGGCGACCACGTAGGCCACCAGGCGGCGGTCGCCCGGGCGGTCCTCGCGGACGATCACGGCCACGTGGCCGACCGCGTCGTGCCCGGCGAGGACCGCTTCCACCTCACCCGGCTCGATCCGGAATCCCCGGATCTTCACCTGGTCGTCGGCGCGGCCCATGTACTCCAGCACCCCGTCGGCGTGCCATCTGACCAGGTCCCCGGTCCGGTACATCCGCTCGCCGGGCGGCCCGAACGGGCAGGCCACGAACCGCTGCGCCGTCAGGCCCGGACGGCCCACGTAGCCGCGTGCCACCCCCGTGCCCGCCAGGTACAGCTCGCCGACCACCCCCACCGGGGCCGGGCGCAGCCTCTCGTCGAGCACGTACACGCGGTTGTTCCCCATGGGGCGGCCGATCGTCGGCCGCTCGTGGTCGGCGACGGTCGCGTACGAGACGTACACCGTGCCCTCCGTCGGGCCGTAGCCGTTGACGGTGACCGTGCCGGACACGGCTCGTAGGTCGTTCCACAGGGCCTGGTCACAGCCCTCACCACCGAGCTCGATGATGCGCGGCCGTGACGCCTGCCCGTCGGACAGCAGTCCCGCCGCCATCAACTGACGGCAGTACGTGGGAGACACCTCCAGGTAGTCGATGGCCTCCGCGGCGACGTACTCGACCAGCGCCCGCGGGTCGCGCCGGATCTCGTCGTCGATCAGGTGCAGCTCGTGGCCGCCCATCATCCACAGCAGCGGGCACCAGGAGGAGTCGAACGTCAACGGCCCGGTCAAGGCGGCCCTGATCCGGTGGCCGTCCGCCGACCAGGAGGCGTAGACCTCGCCGAGGTGGCCGTGGAACAGGTTGGCCAGGCTGCGGTGTTCGACCGCCACGCCCTTCGGCCGTCCGGTCGAACCGGAGGTGTAGATCACGTAGGCGAGATGCTCCGGCGTCAGCCGGACGGGCCGGTCGGCGGGGCCGGGGTCGACGGGCGCATACCGGGTGAGGGTGGCGCGGAGGGTGGGGTCGTCCAGGGGCAGCAGAGCCGGCGTCGTACCGCAGTGCGGCTGGAGCCGGTCGGCGTGGCCCGTGTCCGTCAGCACCAGCGTCGGTGCGGCGTCGTCCAGCATGAGAGCCAGCCGGTCCACCGGGTACTCCGGGTCGAGCGGCACGTAGCAGGCGCCTGCCTTGAGCACGGCCAGCAGGGCGACGAGGTGCTCGCCGGTGCGTGGCAGCAGGGTGGCCACGTGCTGTTCCGGTCCCACGCCCTGCCCGATGAGCAGCCAGGCCAGCTGGTTCGCCCGGGTGTTCAGCTCACGGAACGTCAACGCACCCCGCGCGTCCACGAGCGCGGTGGCGTCGGGCATGCGCCGCGCCTGCTCCTCGAAGATCTCGTGCAGCATCCGGTTGTCGGGCAGCGCGCGAGCGGTGTCGTTCCACTGCACCAGGAGGCGGTCCCGCTCCAGCGGGGAGAGCAGCTCCAGCGATCCGATGGGGGCGTCGGGGTTGGTGACGGCCGCATCGAGGACGCGGAGGAGGTGCCGCGTCAGGGATTCGGCGGTGGAGTGGTCGAAGAGGTCGGCGGAGTAGTGCAGCAGACCGTCGATGCCACCGGGCTCGCTCTGCTCGTCACGGCCCTCCACGAATGTGAAGTCGAGGTCGAATTTGGTGGGGGCGGTGTCGAACCCCTGGGGGGTGACGGTGGTGCCCGGGAGGCCGAGGGTCGCTTCGGCGTTGTTCTGGAGGACCAGCATCGTCTGGAACAACGGGTGCCGGGCGGCGGTACGGTCCGGGTTGAGTTCCTTCACCAACTGCTCGAACGGCAGATCCTGATGGGCGAACGCCGCCAGATCACCTTCCCGCACCCGCTGAAGCAGCTCCGAGAACGTCGGATCACCCGAGGTGTCCGTACGCAGCACAAGGGTGTTCACGAAGAAACCGACGAGATCGTCGAGGGCCTGGTCCGTACGGCCGGCCGTGGCCGTGCCGAGGGGAATGTCGGTGCCCGCGCCGAAGTGGGTCAACAGTGCGGCCAGGGCAGCTTGGAGCGACATGAAGAGGGTCGCGCCGTGGCCGCGGGCGAGTGTGTCGAGTTGCCCGTGGAGTTCGGCGGGGATGTGGAAGTGGATGAGCCCGCCGGTGTGGGTCGGCTGAGCGGGGCGAGGACGGTCGGCGGGAAGAGCGAGTTCCTGAGGGAGACCGGCCAGGGTACGGGTCCAGAACTCCGACTGCCCCTCCCCGATGCCATCCAGCAGATCACGCTGCCACAGCGCGTAGTCGGCGTACTGCACCGGCAGCGGCCGCCACCGCGGAGTCTCGCCGTCCAGACGGGCCCGGTAGGCGGTGGAAAGATCCCGCAGCAGCGGCGCCTCCGACCACCCGTCACTGGCGATGTGATGCAACGTCAGCAATAGCACGTGCTCATCACGACCGGCCGAGAACAATGTCACACGGAAGGGCAGCTCGGTGGCCAGATCGAACGAGGCGAACGCCGAAGCCTGGACCAGGGACGGCAGATCCTCGGCGGCACATGGCCTGACCGCCACCTTCACCCGGGCATGCTCGGGCGCCAGGATCACCTGGCGAGGCTCACCGTCGATAGCGGGAAAGGTCGTCCGCAGTGCCTCGTGGCGGGCCACCACGTCACCGACCGCCACTTGCAGGGCTTCCGCGTCGACCGTGCCCCGGATCCGGAAAGCGAAAGGCGCGTTATAGGTCGGGCTCTGCTCCAGACGGTCCAGGAACCACAACCGCTGCTGGGCGAAAGACAACGGCAGTACTTCGGGCCGGGACCGCACCACGACCGCGGGGCGAGCGTCGTCCCCCTGCCCCAACCGCTCCGCCAGACCAGCCACCGTCGGCGCGGAGAACAACTCCCGGACACCCAGCTCCACACCCAACACCGAGCGGATACGACCGAGGAGCCGGGTGGCGAGCAGCGAGTGGCCGCCCAGGGCGAAGAAGTTGTCGTGGACGCCCACACCGGGCACCTTCAGCACCTCGGCGAACAGCCCGCACAGCAACTCCTCCTGCACGGACCGCGGGCCACGCCCGTCATCGCCTTCCTCCTGCGCCTCCTCCGCTGCCTCAAGGGCACGCCGACGCTCCCCCGCCCGCCCCAGAAGCACCCGCTCCTGCTCGGCCGACTCGAAAACCTCCAGCGAACCGACGGCGGCATCCGGGGCGGTGGTGACGGCGTCGAGGACGCGTACAAGGAGACGCGGAAGGCACGCGGCGGTGGAGTGGTCGAACAGGTCGGTGGCGAACTGAAGGATTCCCGCGATCCCCGCAGGGCTCTCGGCCGCGTCCCGCTGTTCCGCGAAGCTCCAGCCGAGGTCGAATTTGGTGGGTGCGGTGTCGAACCCCTGGGGGGTGACGGTGGTGCCCGGGAGGTCGAGGGTCGCTTCGGCGTTGTTCTGGAGGACCAGCATCGTCTGGAACAACGGGTGCCGGGCGGCGGTACGGTCCGGGTTGAGTTCCTTCACCAACTGCTCGAACGGCAGATCCTGATGGGCGAACGCCGCCAGATCACCTTCCCGCACCCGCTGAAGCAGCTCCGAGAACGTCGGATCCCCCGAGGTGTCCGTACGCAGCACAAGGGTGTTCACGAAGAAACCGACGAGATCGTCGAGGGCCTGGTCCGTACGGCCGGCCGTGGCCGTACCCAGCGGCACGTCCGTACCCGCACCCAGACGGGTCAGGAGAGTCGCGAGAGCGGCCTGTAGGGCCATGAAGAGGGTTGATCCATGGCCCTGGGCCATGGATTCCAGACGGGCGTGGAGTTCGGCGGGGATGTGGAAGTGGATGAGCCCACCGGTGTGGGTCGGCTGAGCGGGGCGAGGACGGTCGGCCGGAAGAGCGAGCTCTTGAGGGAGACCGGCCAGGGTACGGGTCCAGAACTCCGACTGCTCCTCCCCGATGTCATCCAGCAGATCACGCTGCCAGAGCGCATAGTCGGCGTACTGCACCGGCAGCGGCCGCCACTCGGGCGCCCTGCCCTCGACGCGGGCCCGGTAGGCAGCGGAGAGGTCCCGCAGCAACGGGGCCTCCGACCATCCGTCACTGGCGATGTGATGCAACGTCAACAACAGGACGTGGTCATCGTGCTCAGCCGAGAACAAGGTCACACGGAACGGCAGCTCGACGGCCAGATCGAACGAGGCGAAAGCCGAAGCCTGGACCAAGGACGGCAGATCCTCGGCGGCACACAGCACGACCGCCACCTTCACCCCGGCGTGCTCGGGCGCCAGGATCACCTGGCGGGCCTCACCGTCAGCCGCGGGAAAGACCGTACGCAGTGCCTCATGGCGGGCCACCACGTCACCGACCGCCACTTGCAGGGCTTCCGCGTCGACCGTGCCCCGGATCCGGAAAGCGAAAGGCGCGTTATAGGTCGGGCTCTGCTCCAGACGGTCCAGGAACCACAACCGCTGCTGAGCGAAAGACAACGGCAGCACTTCGGGCCGGGACCGCACCACGACCGCGGGACGAGCGGCCACCCCCTGCCCCAACCGCTCCGCCAGACCGGCCACCGTCGGCGCGGAGAACAACTCCCGGACACCCAGCTCCACACCCAACACCGAGCGAATGCGGCTCAGTAGCTGGGCGGCCCGCAACGAGTGGCCGCCCAGGGCGAAGAAGTTGTCCTCCACGCCCACGCTGGGAACGTTGAGCACCCGCGCGAACAAGCCGCACAGCAACTCCTCCTGCACGGTCCGCGGACCGCGGCCGCCGGAGTCACCACTGCCGTACCCCCCGTCGGCGGTCTGTTCCGTCGGCGGGCTCTGCACTTCGGTCATGACACTTCCTTGGAGTTCCGGGAACGGTTCACTGGCCCACGGCGGTCTTCGGCGACAGGTCGCTCCAGTTCGCCTCGATGTGGTCGAGGCACGCCTGGTGGCCGGCCGCGCCGTGCGTCACGGTCCAGCCCATGGGGGGCGCGATGTGCGACGGCCACAGGGAGTGCTGGTTGCGGCCGTTGACCAGGACCAGGTAGGTGCCGTCGGGGTTCTCGAAGGGATTCGTCACGAAGGGGGGTCCTTTCCGATGAGGAGCGGGGTGGGAGAGAAGCGGGGAGGAGCGGCGGAATCAGGCGGGTGCCGGGGCCATGGACGCGGTGAGCGCGGTGATGTGGACGGGCAGCTCACGCCAGATGTCCGGGGTGTAGAAGTGCCCGCCGGGCAGTACGTCGTGGCGGTAGGGGCCGAGCGCGACCCTGCTCCACTGGTCTCCGGCGTCCTTCTCGATGACGTCGTCATCGGTCGCGGAGAGCATCTGGACCGGGACGCTCACAGCGGTCCCCGGCCGGTAGCCGAAGGTGTCGCGCACGCGGATGTCCTCGCGCATGAGCTCGACCGCCATGTCCTGGAGGTCGGGATCCTCCATGACGTGCGCGGGCATCAGACCGTTGCTCAGCATCCAGTCCAGCAGCTGCGCGTCGCTGTCCTGGCGCGCGGGGAACATGTCGCGGGGGGTGAGGCCACGGTCGGGGGCGTTGCACGAGGAGACGACCAGTGCTTCGGGCAGCGGCCCGCCGCTGCTTTCGATGCGGGACGCCACGTCGAAGGCCATCCATCCGCCCATGCTGTGGCCGAACAGCACGTACGGCCCGTCGACGGCCGAGAGCACGGCGGTCGTGGTGTCGGCGGCGAGTTCCTCCCAGTCCCTCGCGCACGGCTCCAGGAAACGTCCCTCCCGACCCGGGTAGCAGATGGCGGAGAGGGCCACGTCCTCGGGGACGTGTTCGCTCCACGCGTGGTAGGGCCCGGTGCCCCCGCCGCAGAAGCCCAGGCAGAGGAGTGTGCGCCGGGTGTTGTGGTCCGGCTGTTTGATCCGGATGACGGTGGTGTCCTGTCGTGCGGCCATCGTGGCCCTCTCTTTCTCGAACGGATCCCGGCCGCCGCGTCGCCGCCACGGTGACCGGCCGGGGGCAACGGTCCGCGGTGCGCCGGTCAGCGGCCGACGCGCACGGTCTCGACGTGCTGCGCGAGGTCCCTGAGCCGGGGGTGCCGGTAGACCTCGCGGGCGGACATGGCGATCCCGAGCTGTTTCTTCAGCCGGGCGACGACGCGCAGGGCGATCAGCGAATGGCCGCCCAGGGCGAAGAAGTCGTCGTCGGCCCGGATGTGCGCACGGCCCAGCACCTCGGACCACACATCGGCTATGAGCGTCTCGACCTCGCCGTCCGGGGCGTGGTGCCGCGCCGCGTCGTCCTCCGGCTGTGCGGCGGCGTCCGCGGCCTGTTCAGGGGCCGGCAGGGCGGCGAGGTCGACCTTGCCATTCACCGTCAGCGGCAGGGCGTCGAGGGTGACGTACGCGGTCGGGAGCATGTACTGCGGCAGGATTCCGGCCAGATGGTCCCGCAGCGCGTCCGGGCCCGGTGCGGCGGCCGCCGCGGAACCTCCCGTGCCGTCCGCCGCGACGAGGTACGCGGCCAGTTGCTCCCCGGCGGCCGGGCTGCTGTGCAGGGTGACGACCGCGGTCGTCACACCGGGGTGGGTGGCCAGGGCCGCCTCGATCTCCCCCAGCTCGACCCGGTAGCCGCGGATCTTCACCTGCCGGTCGATGCGCCCCAGGTACTCCAGGGTCTTGTCGGCGCGGCGGCGCACCTTGTCGCCGGTGCGGTACATCCGGCTGCCGTCGGCCGCGAACGGGTCGGCGACGAACCGGGTCGCGGTGAGCGAGGGCCGTCCCACGTACCCCGCCGCCACCCCGGCGCCCGCCAGGTGGAGTTCGCCTTCCTCACCGTCCGCCACCGGCCGCAGCGCGGCGTCCAGGACGTGGGCGCGTACCCCCGGCAGCGGGTGGCCGATGTGCGGGGAGCCGCCCTCGATCCATGTGGCGGTGGCGTCCACCGTGCACTCGGTGGGACCGTAGAGGTTGAGCGCTTCGAGTCGTCCCTCGGCGCGTTCGGCCGCGAGTTCACGCCAGGTGGGCTCGGGTACCGGCTCACCGCCCATGAACAGCCTCAGCCGCCGTCCTTCGGCGGCACGCACGAGCAGGTCGGCCCGGAGCAGGTGCCAGTGCGACGGGGTCAGGTCGAGGTCGTGCACACCGTGCCGGTCCAGGACCTCGCACAGTCGGGCGGGGTCGGTGCGCTCCTCCTCGCCGAGCACCACCAGGGTGTCGCCCCGGCACACCCGCGCCCACTGCTGGACGGAGGCGTCGAAGGAGACGCTGGCGTTCCAGGCGACGACGCGGGGCTCCTCGGCGTACATGCCCGCCGCCTCCAGCCCGGACATCAGGGCCGCCACACCGCCGCGGGTGGTCTCGACGCCCTTCGGGGTGCCCGTCGAGCCGGAGGTGTAGATCACGTACGCCGGGGCGTGCGCGGGGGTCCGGACCGGCGGCTCCGGGTGCCGGCCCGGTGAGGCGGGGAGCTCCGTGAGGGAGAGCGTCTGTACGCCCTCGGGCCACACCTGTTCGTCGTCGGCCGTCAGCAGGGTCCTGATGCCCGCGTCCCGCACCATCGCGTGGAGGCGCTCCGTCGGGTACGCGGGGTCGAGCGGAACGTAGGCGGCGCCCGCCCGCCATACGGCGAGCAGCGCGACGACGAGGTCCGCGCCGCGGGGAAGGCTGACGCCGATGTGCTCGCCGGGTGCGGCACCTCGCACGGTCAGGGCCTTGCCCAGCTGGGCGGTTCGTCGGTCGAGTTCGGCGAAGGTCAGGCTGCCGCGCTCGTCGTGGACCGCTGACCGGTCCGGTGTGGCCGCCACTGCCTGCTGGAAGCGGGCCAGGAGGTCGGCGGGGTGGTCCCGGTGGTGGTCCGGGGCCGGCGTGCTGCCGTACGGCTCTTCGGTAATGGCGGTCACGCGTGCTGGTCCTCTCGTGGGGCGGGGGCCACCGTGGGCCGGCAGTCCGCGAGTTCTACGGGGTCGCCCATGGCGACGACGATGCGCCGGTCGCCCCGGAAGGGGTCCCGGCCGTGGGTGCACAGGACGTTGTCGACGAGCAGTACGTCGCCGGGCTGCCAGGTCTCACGGAGCGTCGCACCCTCGTAGGCGGCGTTGATCGTGTCGATGTCCTCCCGCGTCAGCGGCACTCCGTCACCGAGGGCCGTCTCGAAGGGCAGCCCGTCGGGTCCGAACTCGTCGAGCAGGGCCTCGCGGAGCTCCTCGTCCAGGGACCAGGAGTTCCAGAAGGCCATGTGGTTGAACCAGACTTCCTCGCCCGTCTCGGGGTGGTGGATGATGCCGGGGCGGAGCTGCCGTGTGCGCAGGCCGTCCGAGGCGTCCCACTCGCAGGAGACGAGGTTGTCCGCGCAGTACTTCTCGACGTCCTCCCTGCTGTCGGCCGCGAAGGCGGTCCGCCAGTCCAGGGAGATGTGCTCCGAGTAGGTGCGCATCAACAGCCAGCCGGCGGAGCGCATCCGGGCGACCAGGTCGGCGGGGAGGCGGCGCAGCACCTCGCGGCAGTCCGCGACCGGTGTCGCTCCGCCCTCCTCCGGAGCGGTCAGGCAGGAGAACAGCAGCAGCCCCGGGAAGGTCAGGGTGTAGCTGTTCTCGTTGTGCATCCGGATGGGCTGGTTCGGTGGGAGGTCGGTGGAGGAGTAGACGTCGTTGCCGTAGCTGCTGCGCGGGGTGGCTTTCTCCCGGTAGGGGGTGCGCCGGGGTACGAGGGCGTCCCGCACCTTCGCGAAGTCGTCGATGTCGTCGATCGGGAGGCCGCGCAGGTAGAGCGAGCCGTGCCGGTGGAGTGCGGCGCGCAGCTCCGATCGGATCGAGGTGAGCCACTGGCCCGCCTCGTCGGCGTCCGCGAACCGGGGGACGTGTGTCGTCGCCGGTTTTCCGGTTTCGATGGTCCAGGTGAGTGTGCCGATGGTGTCGGGCCGGGAAGAACTCATGATGATGCTCGTCCTTTCGTGCTGTTGCCGACGGATTTCCTCGTGTGCCGCTCCGGAAAGGTCACCCCCATCCGGTGTCGCTCTCCGTCGATGACGGGTGGGTCGTCTTCCGTACCGGGCCCCGGGAATGAATCACGGAGTACTTCCTCCCACTTCCGGATGTGCTGGGGATTTCTCGGTCGTCCGAGGGGTTTCACGTTGTCAGCAAAGAGCGCCGCATCCCAGTGAGTTCGGGGATTATCTTCGCGCCTGTCGCATATATGAGAGGGGTGAGCGGCGGATACGAAAACGGTGGCGGGCGGCTCGCTCAGTTCGTCCCGGGCTCCCGCACCGGCAGATCCCTGCGGGTGCGGATCGGTGAGCAGCACAGGATCAGCGCGGCCAGCGGCATGCCCACGGTCATCAGCCCCATCGTCGGGCGGACCCCGAGCCAGGCGCCCAGTCCCCCGGCGGCCAGCGCGCCGAGCGGCAGCGTCCCGTAGTTGAGGAACGCCGAACACGCGGTGACCCGGCCGAGTACCTCCGAGGCGCAATAGGCCTGGGTGAAGCCCGCCTTGATGATGTTGCCCGCCACGACGCCCAGCGCGCCCGCCGCATAGCCCACGACGAAGAGCGCCAGTCCCGCGTCCCGCGTCGTGAGTGCCATGAGGGGGGCGAGCGCGGGGACGCCGAGCTCGAACAGCAGCAGGGCACGGGCGGTCCCGAAGCGGGCCGCGCACCGTCGCACCAGCAGCGCGCCCAGGACCCCGCCGGCACCGCCGACCCCCACCAGGGCCCCCACCGCGCCGGGCGAAAGGCCGACGTCGCGCACCAGGAACACCACGAGGAGGGAGTTGCAGCCGCCCAGGAAGAAGTTGGAGACGGCCCCGAAGAGCGTGAGACTTCGCAGATACGGATCGCGGACGACCAGGTCCACCCCCTCCGCCACTTCCCTGAGCAGCGCGCCACGCGCCCGTTCGGCCGCGGCGGCGGGAGGCGGCGGCTCCCGGCGCCGGATGCGGGCCACGCACACGAGGGAGACGAGGAAGGTCGCCGCGTTGGTCAGTATCCCGTTGACCGCGCCGACGGACTGGGCGATCAGCCCGCCGGATCCGAATCCGGCGATCTGCGCAGCGGAAGCGCTGCCGTGCAGCTTCGCATTGCCCTCGGCCTGGTCGGCGGGGCCGACCAGGGTGGGGAGATAGGCGGTGTACGCGGTCTGGAAGAAGACGGCCGCCGCCCCGGCCAGCAGGGCGACGAGCAGGAGTTGCCCGATACCGAGCACCCCGAACCAGGCGGCGACGGGCACGCTCAGGAACAGGGCGCCGGAGACGGCGTCGCTGACCATCATGACCGTTCTGCGGCGCAGCCGGTCCACCCAGACCCCGGCGGGGAGCCCGATCAGCAGCCAGGGCAGCCAGGTCGCGGCGTTGAGCAGGCTCACCTCGAAGGTCCCGGCGTGCAGGACGGAGACGGCGGCCAGCGGCAGCAGCACCGTCGTGACCGAGGCGCCGAATTTGCCGGCGGACTCACCGCACCACAGCAACCGGAAGTCCCGGTGGCGGCGCAGCAGCCCGCCGCGAGGCGCCCGCCCCGCCGCCCGCCCGGCCCCGTCCGTCCCTTGCGCGGCGTCCGCTCCCGGCGCGCCCTGTCGTCCCGTCCGGGGTTTCACTTTCACGTGGACATTCCCGTCTCCTCATCGTTGACTGGCTGTTGACCCGTCCTGCCTAGGCTTCCTACTGATCGGCGGACAGTGCTGGCGCAAGAGGAGGGTCATGAATACCTCGAGGCCGTTCGGCCACATGGAACTGAGTCAGGAAGCTCTGCGCGTCTTCGAATTCGCGGCACAGCGAAGCGTGTGCGGCGCAAAGGATTTCGGTGCTCTCGGACTCGACGACGACACCACGGAACGGGCGCTCAAGGAACTTCTGGGAATGCGGTTACTGTCCCGCACCGAATCGGGGACCGACCGCTTCACCGCGGTGCCGCCACGGACCGCCGCCAATCGGATGCTGCGCCCGATGGAACGTCATATCCGGGAACAGCACGAGGAAATCGAGCGGTTCCGGTGGATGTTCGAGTCACTGCTCCCGACGTACGAGTCGGGTTGGGCACACCGCTCCGACGCGGAACCGGTCGAGCTGATCACCGATCTCGGTGTCGTCCAGGAGACCATCGAGGAACTGATGCTCTCCTGCCACGAGGAGGTGCTCGCCGCACAGCCGGGCGGTCCCCGCTCGCCCCGGGCCCTGGAGGAGGCGGCGGAGCGGGACAACCGGACACTGGCGCGCGGCGTCGCCATGCGCACGCTCTACCAGCACACCGCCCGCTACCACCAGCCGACGGTGGAACGCGTGCGGCGCATGACGAGCCTGGGAGCGGAGGTGCGTACCCAGTCCGAGGGCCTCTGCCGCATGCTGGTCTTCGACCACCGGGTGGCGTTGCTGGGCCTGCCGGACGACCCGCAGGCGGCGCTGGTGGTGCGCGAGCCCCATCTCATCCACTGCATGCGGGCCTTCTTCGACTGCTGCTGGCGTGGCGCCTCCCCGTTCCCCCTCACCTTCGACACGGCGTCGGCGCTGCGCATCTCCGGGGAGATCCAGGAGTCGATCGCCGCCATGCTCTCCGAGGGCCTGGAGGACAAGTCCATCGCACGGCGCCTGGGCATGTCGGTGCGCAGCTGTCAGCGCCATGTCTCGGAGATCATGAAGGCCGTCGGCGCCACGAGCCGTTTCCAGGCCGGCTACCTCCTCGGGCAGCTCCGTGCCGACAGGGCTGCCCGAGGGGAGGAGTGAACGCGCGCCGCGGGCGGTCAGCCCCGGCCGAGGGCGCGCAGGGCCGTCGCCGGATCGACCGAGGCCAGTTCCCCGACGAGGAGACCGAGGCCGTCGGCGTGGGCTTGCGTCTCCTCCGCCGAATAGTTGGCGGGATTGGCCTCCACACAGATGGCGGTGCCCTCGCTCCCCGAGCGTGAGTCGAAGCAGAAGCCCAGGTCCGGGATGGGGCCGGTGACCAGGGTGTGGACCACGCCCTTGGCCGCTCCGAAGTGCAGGTCGCGGTCGAAATTCAAGATGTTGACCAGCGGTCCGACTCCCTGCTGTGCCGGGTGGTCCGGTCGTGCGGACAGCGCCCGCCGGAACTCCTCGTAGCGGTACCGGTGGTGGCGCAGCGCCTGCCGGATCCGGCCGTCCGCATGCTGGAAGGAGTCCCGTACGGACCGGCCCGGCTCCACGGCCACCCGCATCGGCAGGATGTTCGCCATCGGAGCGATGACGTCACGCAGCTTGCGGGTGGGGCGGCCCGCCACGGAACAGCCGAACGTCACCTCTTCCGCCTCGGTGGCCTGCCACAGGTAGAGGGCGGCCGCCGTGATCTGGAAGTGCGCCGGGGACACCCCGAGCCGTTCACTCTGCTCATGGATCGCGTCGATCACGGCCCGTGGGAGAACGTGCTCGCCGTTCCTGGCGACGGGCGCGGGCGGTGCGTCCGCCTTCAGCCGCCCCGTGACCGGCCAGACGGTCGCCTCCTGCTCCCAGAAATCCCGGTCGGTCCGGGCCAGGCGGCCCGCCCGGTAGGCCCGGTCGTGCTCGAGCGCGGTCGTCACGGGCTCGAAGGGGTTCGGGGACGACGGCGTCCCGCTGTGCAGCGCGTTGTACAGATCCGCCGTCCTGCGGGCGAGCACGGCGCAGCTGTGGGCGTCCAGCAGGATGTGGTGGAAGCGCCGGAACCAGAAGTGGCGGTCGTCCGACACCTTGATCAGGGCCGCTGCGAGCAACGGGCCGCGGGTGAGGTCGACCGGCCGGTCGAGTTGCGCCCGCATCCAGGCCAGGGCCTCGGCCTCGGGATCGGGGGTGCCGCTCAGGTCGAGGACGTCGAAGTCCCATTCCGCCGGCCCCAGTTCCTGGGCCGGTGCCCCGTCGGGTGCCGTGACGAACCGCGCACCCAGTGATCCGGCTTCGTCCACGGCGGTACGAGCCGCACGTTCCAGGAGCGCCCCGTCGACGGCGCCGGTGATCTCGTAGTAGTCACCGACGTTGTAGACCGTGCTGCTCGGTTCCAGGATCTGGGATATCCAGATCTCCAGTTGGAATGCGGTCAAGGGGACATGCACGTTCGTCGCTCCAGACACCTCGGGATCCGTCGTGGTCCCACCCTGGCAGCCACGCCGGTCGGGGCCCAGGCCGGAGCGGGGGTGGTGTTCCCGTCTGTCGTGCATCCGAGGGGCCGCGCGGCGGGGAGGCGGTCGAGGCGCGAGGAAAGCGGTGCGGCCCGGGATCCTTCCCCGGGCCGCACCGCTGCTTCGTCGGCTCAGGAGGCCGTCCAGGCACGCCAGATGCCCACGCAGCCGCGTACCGTCAGCTGGTAGCGGTCGAAGTGCGTCTCGAGCTGGTCGCGAAGGTCGTCGTACGTGTCCTGCTCGTTGTGGAAGACGCCCTGCTTGTTGAGCCACCCCATCATCTGACGGCCGCCGAAGGTCACGGGGACGCCGGACGACAGCACGGTGGCGCCGAAGACGACGCCTCCGGGGCGGACCGCGGCCCCGGCGTGCGCGAGTGCGATCCCCTTCTCCTTCAGGCTCCCCGGAACGCAGTGCAGCAGGTAGCTCATCCCGACCGAGTCGAAGGACTTCTCCGGTACGGGCAGCGGCTCCAGGACGTTCGCGCGGACCGTGCTGACGTCGTAGCGCCGGAGGCGGTGTGCCGTGTGGGCGAGGGAGTTGGGGTTCAGGTCGGCGAGCGTGATCCGCGGGTCGGGCACCGGGAACCGGGCGTGGTCGAGGAGGTAGCCGGTGCCCACCCCGATCTCCAGGTGGTGGGCACCGACGCAGGTGTCGTACATCTGCCGGGACACCGCCGGCGGGCAGCGCCAGCACAAGGGCGCGGTGCCGCGGAACACGGCGAGGTCGTAGAGGTTGAGGAACGACTTCGTGTACCCGGACTGTCCCTCGATGACGTCCTGGTCGAGGAGCTGGTTGGTGCTTGCACTACTGGTGTTCATCACATTCCTGTCGTGTCGGGACGTCGCGTCCTCAGTGAAGGCCGTTGAGCCAGTCGTGTACGGAACGCAGTGCGGACTCACTGTGCTCACGGATGATCGAGAAGTGGGTTCCGGCCGTGTCGGCGGTGGTGTGCGGAAGGTGCCAGTGCGGGCGCCAGTCGTCCGGTGCCTGCTCGAAGGGCGGTTCCGAGGCCCGGACCAGCAGCGTCGGCGCGCTGATCCCCTCCGGGCTCCAGTCCTGGAACAGCCGGGCGTAGTGCGCCATGGCGGTGATGTGCGCGTCGTCCCGGGTCTCCTCCGTCCAGAGGGCGTCGGTCGACCCCGCCGCGCGGGCCCTGTCGATCTGGGCGTGCAGGTGCGGGAGCATCGCGCCGGCCGGCCAGTGGCTGTCCAGGAGGACGACGGCGGCCGGGCCGGACCCGCGCTCTTCGAGTGCGGCCGCCGTGGCGTGGGCGATCCACCCGCCCGCCGAGTACCCGAGCAGGACGACCGGGTTGCCCTCGGCGCACTGTTCGACGCCGTCCGCCTGCAGGCGGGCCAGGGCGTCGACGGACCCGGGGAGCGGCTCCTGCCACGTGAAGCCGGGCGCCGGCAGGGCCCAGACGTCACGCTCGCCCCGGGACGCGGCGGCCAGCCGTGCGTACTGGTGCGCCCCGGAGCCGCCGGCGAACGTCGGGAAGCAGATCAGCTTCGCGGGGGCGGTGCCGCGCGAGAGGCGGACGTGCGGGACCCGGAACCCGTCCTCGGGTGCGTCGAAGGTGGTCCGGAAGGCGGCGACGCGCCGCACCAGCTCCTGGAATTCGTCGGCCCGGCCCAGTTCGCTCGCGCGGGCGAAGAGCGGACCGAGGGTGGACCGCGCTCCGGTGCTGTCGTCGGGTTCCGCGTCCCCCGCCTCCGAGGACCCCGCCGTCGCCCACTGGGCGGCCAGGTGCCGCGTCAGGGCGGTGACGGTCGGGTGCTGGAAGACGAGGCCCGGGGCGAGGCGGAAGCCGAGGTCCGCCCCGATCCGGTTCCGCAGGTCCACCGCGGTCAGCGAGTCGAATCCCAGCTCGGGAAGGGGCGTCTCGTCGTCGACGGAGTCCCCGTCGCCCAGCCTGAGCACCGCCGCGACGTGCCCGCGGACCAGTGTGGCGATGAGCCCCGCCCGCTCGTCCTCGGCCGCCCCGGCCAGACGCCGGCGGAACTCCCGGCCCCGTTCCGCGCGCGCCGGATCGCCCTCGCCGTGGGAGCGGGCCGAGCCGGTCGACACTCCGGACAGCTCGGGCCAGTACCGCTGGTGCTGGAAGGCGTACGTGGGCAGCTCCACCAGTTGTGCGCCGCAGTCGGTGAGCATCCTCTCCCAGTCCACCGCGACGCCTCTGACGTGCAGTCGGGCCAGCGCACCGAGGAGCGCGCCCTCGTCGGTTCCCTTCTCGTCGGGGTCCGGTACCAGGACGACGTCGTCATCGGTCGCGTCGTCGGCGAGATCGTGCCGGTCGAACTCCGCCGGTGCGCCGTCCGAGCCGATGCGGAGGAAGTCGTGTACCCCTTCGGCCACGAGCCGGCGCATGCCGTCCGCGGGCGTGCCGGACACGTGGTCCGGCCGCACCCAGTACTCCGGGGACCGGAGCTCCTCGGGTGACACGGGGCGGCCCGTGCGGCTGGAGACGAGGGGAATCGTCGGCGGACGGAACGTCAGCTCCTTGACGGTCCGGCGTACGGCATCGCCCGTCCCGGCGTCGGGGCCGTCCGCGCCGGCGAGGGCTTCCCGGCCG
The DNA here is from genome assembly GCF_014203545.1 of Streptomyces netropsis. Classification (GTDB taxonomy): domain Bacteria; phylum Actinomycetota; class Actinomycetes; order Streptomycetales; family Streptomycetaceae; genus Streptomyces; species Streptomyces netropsis. Next base: position 645,955 of record NZ_JACHJG010000002.1, on the reverse strand, counting down.
AGGGCGATCACGAGTGCCGCCGCGTCGGCCAGGGACAGCGCTCCCGCGCAGTGCGCGGCGGCTACCTCGCCGGCGAAGTCGCCGAGGAGATGGGTGGGGCCGACCCCCCAGTGCTCCAGCAGCCGGAACCGCGCCACTTGCCCGGCGAAGAGCGCGGCCCGGGCGAGGACCGGGTCCGCCGGCGCCTCGCCGTCCCCGGACAGGATCTCCCCCGACGGCCGGTCCAGATGCGCGGCGAACGCGGCGCCGACCTCGTCCACGGCGGACGCGAAGACCGGCATCCGGGAATACGGCTCCCCTCCCGGCGCACCGGCCCCGGAGAACAGGAACGCCACCCGCCGCCGCGCGCGGGACGCGCCGCTGATCAGGTGGGGGTCGGTCTCCTCCGTCGCCAGCCGCGACAGCGCCGCCAAGGCGTCGTCCCGGTCCTGGCCGAGGACCACGGCACGGTGTTCCAGCCCGGTCCGGACCGCCAACGAGCGGGCGATGTCGGCGGGCCGGAGGTCGGGGCGTTCCTCGACGAAGCGGCGCAGCCGGTCGGCCTGCGCCCGCAGGGCCTGCCCGGTCCTGCCCGACAGCACCCACGGGACCGCGGGAAGCGTGACGGCGGGGCGCGGGGAGTCGGGAAGGGCCTCGCTGCCGTCGTTCTCGTCCGGTGCCTGTTCCAGGACCACGTGCGCGTTGGTGCCGCTGATCCCGAACGCCGACACACCGGCCCTCCGCGCCCGGCCGGTGTCCGGCCACTGCCGGGCCTCGGTCAGCAGCTCCACCGCGCCCGACGACCAGTCCACGTGCGGTGTCGGGTCGTCCACGTGCAGGGTGGGCGGCAGGACGCCCCGGTCCATCGCCATGACCATCTTGATCACACCACCCACCCCGGCCGCGGCGGCGGTGTGGCCGATGTTGGACTTCAGCGACCCCAGCCACAGCGGGGTGTGGGCCGACCGGCCTTGGCCGTACGTGTCCAGCAGGGCCTCGGCCTCGATGGGGTCACCGAGGGTGGTGCCCGTGCCGTGCGCCTCGACGGCGTCCACATCGCGGGCGGTGAGACCGGCGGTGGCCAGCGCCTGCCGGATCACGCGCCGCTGGGCCGTCCCGTTGGGCGCGGAAAGGCCGTTGCTCGCCCCGTCCTGGTTGGTCGCGGTGCCGCGGATCAGGGCCAGGACCGGGTGTCCGTGGCGGCGGGCCTCCGACAGCGGTTCCACCAGGAGCGCCCCGACGCCCTCGCCCCAGCCGGTGCCGTCGGCCGATCCGGCGAACGCCTTGCAGCGCCCGTCCGGTGCCAGCCCGCCCTGCTGGCTGAACTCCACGAACGCGCCCGGGGTGGACAGGATGGTGGCTCCCGCCACCAGGGCGGCCGTGCAGTCGCCCTGCCGCAGGGCCTGCACGGCCAGGTGGAGGGCGACCAAGGACGACGAGCACGCGGTGTCGACCGTCACGGCCGGCCCTTCGAGGCCGAACGTGTAGGCCAGCCGGCCCGAGGCGACACTCGTCGAGGTCCCGGTCATCAGATGGCCGGCACTGTCCTCGGGAGCGGCGGTCAGCAACGGCAGGTAGTCCTGACCGGCGATGCCCACGAACACACCGGTCCGGCTGCCCCGGACCGTCTCCGGCGACATCCTCGCCCGCTCGAACACCTCCCACGCCACCTCGAGGAGGAGGCGCTGCTGCGGGTCCATCGCCAGTGCCTCCCGCGGGCTGATCCCGAACAGGAGAGGATCGAACTGGTCGGCGTCGCGCAGGAACCCGCCCCGGCGGACGTACGTCCGCCCCGGCCGGCCCGGTTCCGGGTCGTACAGGCCCTCGACGTCCCAGCCGCGGTTGGCCGGGAAGGAGGAGGTCGCGTCCCGCCCCGAGGCGACCAGGTCCCACAGCTGCTCGGGGGAGGCCACGTCGCCCGCGTACCGGCAGCCCATCGCGACGATCGCGATCGGCTCGTCGGCGACGGGCACCGCCCGCACCGGTTCGACGGCGTGGTCGTGGGCGCCCGTCAGGCGGGCCAGCAGGAGTGCGGAGAGCTTCTCCGGGGTCGGGTGGTCGAAGGCCGCCGCCGGGGAGAGGCGGACACCGGTCGCGGTGGCGAGCCGGTTGCGCAGCTCCATCGCCGTCATCGAGACGAACCCGAGGTCGGTGAAGGCCCTGGTGGTGTCGACGTCCGCCGAAGAGGCCAGGTTCAGTACCGCGGCGGCGTGCTCGCACACCGTCTCCAGCACCACCCGCTCCCGCTCGGTCGTGGGAAGTTCCGCCAGGCGCTGGCGGAAGGGGGTGGACGCGCTCTCGTCGTCCTCCCGCGCCGGGGCGTCGGGCGTCGCGTCCAGCCAGTACCGACGCCGCTGGAACGCGTGGGTCGGGAGGTCCACCACCCGGCGGTGCGGTCCGAGGTGGGACGACCAGTCCACCCGCACACCGCGCACATGGGCTTCCGAGACCGAGGTCAGGAAGCGTCGGAGGTGCCCTTCGTTGCGCCGCAGCGAGGTCAGCACCACGCCTTCGGTGGCGGCGTCGTCCAGGATCTGCTCCACCGACACGGCGAGCACCGGGTGCGGACTCATCTCCACGTACGTGCGGTGCCCGGCCGCGAGGAGTTCGCGCACGGTGGGGTCGAAGCGGACCGTCTCCCGCAGGTTCCGGTACCAGTAGGCGGCGTCGAGCCCGGAGGTGTCGGCCACGGCACCGGTGACGGTCGAGAAGAAGGGGATCCGGGCCGGTCGGGGCGTGATCCCGGCGAGCAGCGACGCCAGTTCGGCCTCCAGCGTCTCGACCTGGGCCGAGTGGGAGGCGTAGTCCACCGCGACGCGCACGGCCCGCACCCCTTCGCCCTCGGCGACGGCCAGCAGCTCGTCCAGCGCCTCGGGGTCGCCCGAGACCACGACGGACGAGGGGCCGTTGACCGCGGCGACGGCGAGGCGGGTCTCCCACGCCGCGAGCCAGTCGCGGGCCCGGTCGACGGGGAGGGCGAGGAAGGCCATGCCACCGCGACCGGACAGGCGTTCGGCCACGAGGCGGGACCGCAGGGCCACGATCCGCGCCCCGTGCTCGATCGACAGCGCGCCCGCGACGCACGCGGCGGCGATCTCCCCCTGGGAGTGGCCCACGACGGCGCCGGGTTCGACGCCGTAGGACCGCCACAGCGCGGCCAGCGAGACCATCATGGCCCACAGCGCGGGCTGCACCACGTCGACGCGGTCCAGCGAGGCGGCGCCGTCGGCGCCGCACACGACGTCGACGAGCGAGAAGTCGACAAGGGGGTCCACGGCCGCGGCGCACTCGTCCAGCCGGTCACGGAAGGCCGCCGAGTCGCGGTACAACTCCGCGGCCATTCCCACCCATTGGGCTCCCTGGCCGGGGAACACGAACACCGGCTTCCCGGGATCCGTCGCGACGCCCTCCACCACCTCGGGGGCGACCTGCCCCTCGGCCAGGGCGGCGAGGCCGGTGACGTAGCCGTCGAGGTCCCCGGCCAGCACGACGGCGCGGTGGTCGAACAGGGTCCGGGACGTCAGCAGGGAGTGGCCGACGTCGGGCGGGGAGAGTTCCGGACGGTCGCGCACGTGGTCGCGCAGCCGGGCCGCCTGTTCCCTCAGTCCCCGGTCGGTCCTCGCGGAGACCATCCACGGCACCGGTGCCGACGCCGGTCGGTCCTCGCCGGTGGTACCGCTGATCCGCACCGGCCCGGCCGGCTCCGTGTCGGGGGAGGCATCGGGGGACGCATCGGAGGACACATCAGGGGAGGCAGCCGCTTCCTGCTCCGCCTGCTCCAGGATCAGGTGGGCGTTGGTGCCGCTGATCCCGAACGACGACACGCCGGCCCGGCGCGGGCGGCCGGTCTCCGGCCAGTCGCGGTTGCCGGTCAGCAGCTCCACCGCGCCCGAGGACCAGTCCACGTGCGGGGTGGGTGCGTCGACGTGCAGGGTGGACGGCAGGACGCCGTTGCGCAGCGCCATGACCATCTTGATCACACCGGCGACGCCCGCGGCGGCCTGGGTGTGGCCGATGTTCGACTTCAGCGACCCCAGCCACAGCGGTTGTCCGGCCGGCCGGTCCTGGCCGTAGGTCGCCAGCAACGCCTGGGCCTCGATCGGATCGCCCAACGTGGTCCCGGTCCCGTGGGCCTCGACGGCGTCCACATCGGACAGTGCGAGCCCCGCGTTCGCCAGGGCGGCACGGATCACGCGTTGCTGTGCCGGGCCGTTCGGCGCGGTCAGTCCGTTGGACGCGCCGTCCTGGTTCACCGCGGAACCACGGATGACGGCCAGCACCGGATGCCCGTTGCGCCGCGCGTCGGACAGCCGCTCCAACAGCACCAACCCGACGCCCTCGCCCCACCCGGTGCCGTCCGCCGCGGCGGCGAACGCCTTGCACCGGCCGTCGGCGGCCATCCCGCGCTGCCGGCTGAACTCGACGAACATGCCCGGCGTCGCCATCACCGCCACGCCGCCGGCCAGTGCGAGGCCGCACTCGCCGGCGCGCAGGGCCTGCACGGCCTGGTGCAGTGCCACCAGGGACGAGGAGCACGCGGTGTCGACGGTGACCGCCGGGCCTTCGAGCCCGAACGTGTAGGCCAGCCGGCCGGACATCACGCTGGCGAGGTAACCCGTCGAGTAGCCCTCGAAGTTCTCCCGGGCGCTTCGGACGAGGAACGCGTACTCCTGGCTGCTGGTGCCGACGAAGACACCGGTCCGGCTTCCGCGCAGGGAGGACGGCGTGATGCCGGCGCGCTCGAAGGTCTCCCAGGAGACCTCCAGCAGCAGACGTTGCTGGGGGTCCAGGGCCAGCGCCTCACGCGGCCCCACGCCGAACAACCCGGCGTCGAACGACGCCACGTCGGCGAGGAAGCCGCCCTCCCGTGCGTAGGACTTCCCGAGCCGGTCCGGGTCCGGGTCGTAGAGGTCGTCCACGTCCCAGCCGCGGTCCTCGGGGAAGGGCGCTATCGCGTCCTGTCCGGAGACGACCAGGCGCCACAGGTCCTCCGGCGACCGGACGCCTCCCGGTAGCGAACAGCCCATCGCCACCAGTGCGATCGGTTCTCCGGCGGCGTCCTCCAGCTCCCGCAGGCGGCCCCGCGTCTCGTGCAGGTCGGCGGTCACGCGCTTGAGGAGGTAGCGAATCTTGTCGTCGGTCACCATCTGAAACCACCTTGCCGAGAATCGACCGATGTCCGGTCAGGAGATGCCAAGTTCCTTGCCTATGAAGTCGATGAGTTCGTCGTCGTTTGCCGAGTCGAGCTCATCCGCGACGGTGGTTCCGTCGGCCCCGCTGCTCTGCGCGCCGGCCCCATCGCCCCATCGCGCGGCGAGGAGACGCAACCGAGCGGCCACCCGCTCCCGCTCGGTGTCGTCCAACTCCGTCGCGGCGAGGCCCTCCGCCCAGTCGTCGAGACGGGCGAGGAAGGGGTCGGCCGGCGCGCCCAGCTCGGCAAGGAGCACCGCTTCGATGTGGTCCGTCATCACGACCGGCGTCGGGTAGTCGAACACCAGGGTGGCCGACAGGGTCAGACCGGTCGCGGAGGTGAGGCGGTTGCGCAGCTCCACCGCGGTGAGCGAGTCGAACCCCAGGTCCTTGAACGAGCGCTGGGGGTCCACGGCCTCCGCCGTCGCGTGCCCGAGGACCACGGCCACCTGCCCGCACACCAACTCGAGTACGGCCTGGTGCCGTTCCTCGGGTGCGAGGAGGCCCACCCGCCCCCGCAGCCCGTCCGCCACCGCGGGCGGGCCCGCCGCCGCCACGGGGACGCGGACCAGGTCGCGCAGCAGCGCGGGGAGGGTGCCGTCCTCGGCGGCGGAACGGAGGGCCCTGGTCTCCAGCCGCATCGGCAAGGACACCGCCCGGTCGGCGGCCAGGGCCGCGTCGAGGAGCGCCAGGCCGTCCTCGGTGGAGAGGCCGACGACGCCGGAGCGACCCATCCGGTCCAGATCGGCCTGGCCCAGTTCGGCCGCCATCCCGCCCCCGTTGGTGTCCCACAACCCCCAGGCCAGGGACGTGCCGGGGAGGCCGGCGCTCCGGCGGTGCCCGGCCAACGCGTCGAGGAAGGCGTTGGCAGCCGCGTAGTTGGCCTGGCCGGCGGTGCCGAGGGTACCCGCGGCGGAGGAGAAGACGACGAACGCGGACAGCTCACGGTCCCGGGTCAGTTCGTGGAGGTTCCAGGCACCGTCGACCTTGGGCCGGAACACCGCGTCGACCCGCTCCGGCGTCATCGACTCCAGGACCCCGTCGTCCACCACACCGGCCGCGTGCACCACGGCGTTCAAGGGACGCTCGTCCGGAATCGACGCGAGCAGTTCCGCCACAGCGGCCCGGTCGGACACGTCGCACGCCACGATCCGGACCGTCGTCGCGCCGCTCGCGGTCAGCTCGGCCGTCAGCTCGGCCGCGCCGTCGGCGTCCGGTCCGCGGCGACCGGCCAGGACGAGATGCCGGACCCCGTGGCTACGGACCAGGTGCCGGGCCACCTCCGCGCCGATCGCCCCGGTGGCTCCGGTCATCAGGACGGTCCCCGTGGAGTCCCACGCGGGGGGCACGGTGAGGACGATCTTGCCGATGTGCCGGGCCTGGGCCAGGAACCGGAAGGCCGCGGGTGCCTGCCGGACGTCCCACGACGTCACCGGGATCGGCCGCAGTTCGCCCTGCTCGAACAGCGCGAGGAGTTCGGCCAGCATCCGGGCGATGCGCTCGGGCCCGGCGTCCATCAGGTCGAACGCGCTGTAGGCGACCCCGTCGTATCCGGTCGCGACCTCGTCGGACTCCCGGATGTCGGTCTTGCCCATCTCGACGAACCGGCCGCCCGGCCGCACCAGCCGCAGCGACGCGTCGACCAGTTCCTTCGTCAGGGAGTTCAGCACGACGTCGACGCCACGGCCACCGCTCGTCGCACGGAAACGCTCCTCGAACCCGCTGTCGCGCGAGGAGGCGAGGTGCTCGTCGTCGATACCCTCCGCGCGCACGGTGTCCCACTTGGCGGGGCTCGCCGTCGCGAACACCTCGGCCCCGAGGTGCCGCGCGAGCTGCACGGCGGCCATGCCGACGCCGCCGGCCGCCGCGTGGACGAGCACCGTCTCCCCCGGCCGTACACCGGCCAGGTCCACCAGGCCGTAGTAGGCCGTGAGGAACACGACGGGGACGGAGGCGGCCTGGGTGAAGGACCAGCCCCGGGGGATCGGGGCGAGCGTGCGGTGATCGGCGACCGCGACCGGACCGAGGCAGGCGGCGGCCAGTCCGAACACCCGGTCGCCGGGGGCGAGACCGGTCACGTCCGGCCCCACCTCGGTGACCACGCCCGCGACCTCGCCGCCCAGCGCCCGCCGGTCGGGGACCATGCCCAGGGCCATGACGACGTCCCGGAAGTTCAGCCCGGCCGCGCGCACCGCGACCCGGACCTGGCCCGGCGCCAGCGGTGCGGCGGCCTCGGGGGACGGGGTGAGGACCAGGTCGTCCACCGTGCCCCCGCCGGCCAGGTCCAGCCGCCACTCCCGCACCCCGGGCGGCGGCACGAGCGTGCCCTCGGCCACCCCACGGGCCAGCCTCGGCACGAGCACCCGCCCCGAGCGGAGCGCGAGTTGGGGTTCGCTCCCGGACGCCACCGCCGGGAGGGCGGCCGTCGATCCGGGGTGCGCGTCCAGGTCGACCAGCACGAGGCGTCCCGGGTTCTCCGACTGCGCGGAGCGCACCAGGCCCCAGACCGTGGCGGCGGCCAGATCGGTGGTCTCCTCCTCGGCGGCGGGCACGGCGCCACGGGTCACCACGACCAGCCGCGAGGCGAGCAGTCGCGTGTCCGCGAGCCAGGTGCGGAGCACGTCGAGCACCCGTCCGCACAGGGCCCGTGCGTCGCCGACGCCGTCGCCGCGGCACGGGAAGAGCACCAGGTCCGGCACGGGCTCACCGGAGTCGATCGCCGTGATGAGCGCACCGGGGTCCGCGAACGCCGGGGCCGCGAGCAGGCCTGCGAGGTCGTCGTCCCCGAGGACGACGCAGCGTGCGGCGCCGGCCGATGTCGCGGGGGCGGCCGTGATCTCCGCCCAGTCGACGTGGAACAGGGAGTCGTGGGTGGGTGCGGCGCGGAGCTGATCGGCGGAGACGGGGCGGGTGATCAGCTGCCCGACCGAGGCCACCGGGGTACCGCGGCCGTCCCACAGGGCGAGGGACACCGAGTCCGGGCCGGACGGGGTCAGCCGGGCGCGCAGCGTCGGTTGGCCACTGCTGTGGAAGGACACCTCGCGCCACGCGAACGGAACCCGCAACTGCGCCCGCTCGGCATCCTCTCCGTCGAGGAGGGCGGTGTGGAGTGCGGCGTCGAGCAGTGCCGGGTGGACGCCGTAGCCGGCGGCGCCGGCCCGTGCCTCCTCGGGGAGCGCCACCTCCGCGAACACCTCGTCGCCGAGCCGCCAGGCCTGACGGAGGCCCTGGAACACCGGGCCGTAGTCGAGGCCCGAGGCGGCCTGGCGCTCGTAGAACCCGTCGAGCGCGATCGGTTGCGCCCCCGGGGGCGGCCATGCCTCGCCGTGGCCGGCCGGCACGGTGGCGGCCTCCGGCGCGAGCTCGCCGCGGGCGTGGCACACCCAGGGTTCGTCCCCGTCGGCGCCGTCGAGCCGGGAGTACACGCCCACCGGGCGGTGGCCCTGCTCCCCCGCCGGTCCCACCCGCACCTGGAGGTGGACGGTGCCTCGGTCGGGCACGGCCAGCGGTGCCTCCTGGGTCAGCTCCACGAGCCGACGGCACCCGACCTCGCCACCGGCGCGGACCGCCATCTCGACGACGGCGGTACCCGGCACGAGCTCGGCACCGAGGACGACGTGGTCCGCGAGCCATGTCGCGGTCCGTCGTGACAGCCGCCCGGTCAGGGCGAGCCCTTGGGAGTCCGCCAGGTCCAGCGACGCCCCGAGCAGCGGGTGCCCGAGCCCGGTGAGGCCGGCGGCGGTCACCTCGGCGGCCGTGCTCTCCTGGCCCCAGGGGTAACTGCGGCGCTGGAAGGCGTAGGTGGGCAGGTCGACCCTGCGGGCACCGGTGTCCGCGAAGAGCCGGGTCCACTCGACCCGGACACCGTGGACGAACGCCTCGGCCACGGCGGCGAGCACGGTATCGGCCTCGGGCCGGCCGCGCCGCGACACCGCGACCGGCACGGCGTCGGCGCCTTCCGGTTCCTCGGCGAGGCAGTCCTGGGCCATCGCCGTCAGCACTCCGGACGGCCCCACCTCCAGGAACGTGCTCACCCCTTCCGCCACGAGCTGACGCATCCCGTCGTGGAAACGCACCGCCGCACGGGCGTGACGGACCCAGTACTCCGGTGAGCACAGCTGGTCCGCGGTGGCGACCTCCCCGGTGACGTTCGAGACGATGGGGATCCGGGGCGGGTGGAAGGTGAGGTTCTCCGCGACCCGGCCGAACTCCTCGAGCATCCCGTCCATCTGCGGGGAGTGGAAGGCGTGGCTCACCCGGAGCCGTTTGGTCCGGCGTCCTTCGTTCTCCCAGTGCTCGGCGCATTCCAGCACGGCGTGCTCGGCGCCCGACACCACCACCGACTCCGGGCCGTTCACCGCGGCGACGGACAGCTCGTGCGCGCGTTCCTCCACCCACGGCCGGACCTCCGCCTCGGTCGCCCGCACCGAGACCATGGCGCCGGCACCGGGCAGTTCCTGCATCAGCCGGCCGCGGGCGGCGACGAGGGCGCACGCGTCCTCGAGGGACAGGACGCCGGCGACGTGCGCGGCCGTCAGTTCCCCGATCGAGTGGCCGAGCAGGAGGTCGGGGGTGAGTCCCCAGTGCTTGAGGAGGTGGAACAGCGCCACCTCGTAGGCGAACAGCGCGGCCTGGGTGAACGAGGTCCGTTCCAGCAGTCCGGCTTCCGGTGTTCCCTCGGCGGCGTACAGGACCTCCCGCAGTGGTCGGTCCAGCTGTGGGTCCAGGTGCCCGCACACCGTCTCGAGCGCCTCGGCGAACACCGGGTACGCGGCGGCCAGTTCACGGCCCATTCCCACGCGTTGGCTGCCCTGGCCGGAGAAGAGGAACGCCAGCCGGCCGTCGGCCACCGCACCCTGCACGACGCCCGGGGCGGGGCGGCCTTCGGCCAGCGCGCCCAGTCCCGCGAGGAGACCGTCCCGGTCGGCCGCCCACACCACGGCCCGCTGGTCCAGGGCCGCGCGGGAGGTCGCCAGCGACCAGCCGACGTCCACCGGCCGGAGCTCCGGCCGGGCCCGGACCTCGGTCAGCAGCCGCTCCGCCTGACCCCGCAGGGCCTCCTCGGTCCGGGCCGAGACCACCCAGGGCACCCGCTCGGGTGCGGTGACCGGATCGGCCCGGTCCGCGTCCGCGGGGTCGTCCGAGGGTGCCTGCTCCAGGATCACGTGCGCGTTGGTCCCGCTGATCCCGAACGACGACACACCCGCCCGGCGCGGTCGGCCGGTCTCCGGCCAGTCGCGGTTCTCGGTCAGCAGCCGCACCGCGCCGAAGTCCCAGTCCACGTGCGAGGAGGGCGCGTCGACGTGCAGGGTCTTCGGCAGGGCCCCGTGCCGCACCGCCATGACCATCTTGATCAGACCGGCGATGCCCGCCGCACCCTGGGTGTGCCCCAGGTTGGACTTGATCGAGCCCAGCCACAGCGGCCGGTCCTCGGGCCGGTCCTGGCCGTAGGTCGCCAGCAATGCCTGGGCCTCGACCGGGTCGCCCAGCCCGGTGCCCGTGCCGTGCGCTTCCACGGCGTCGACCTGGTCCGCCGACAGGCGGGCGGCGGCCAACGCCTGCCGGATCACACGTTGCTGTGACGGGCCGTTCGGCGCGGTCAGTCCGTTGGACGCGCCGTCCTGGTTCACCGCGGAACCACGGATGACGGCCAGCACCGGATGCCCGTTGCGCCGTGCGTCGGAGAGCCGCTCCAACAGCACCAACCCGGCACCTTCGCCGAACCCGGTCCCGTCCGCCCCGTCGGCGAACGCCTTGCAGCGGCCGTCCGGTGCCAGCCCGCGCTGCCGGCTGAACTCGGTGAAGACGCCCGGCGTCGTCATCACCGTGGCGCCACCGGCCAGGGCCAAGTCGCACTCGCGCTGTCGCAGCGCCTGGACGGCCTGGTGCACCGCCACCAGGGACGCCGAACACGCGGTGTCCACGGTGACCGCGGGACCTTCGAGGCCGAACACGTAGGCGAGGCGCCCCGACAGCACGCTGGCGGCGTTGCCCGTCATGTGGTAGCCCTCGGTGCCCTCGGTCAGCCCGACCCCACCGCGGCCGGCCACGAACAGGGATCCGACGAAGACCCCGACGGGCCGGCTCCGCAGGGAGCCGGGGTCCATCCCCGCCCGCTCGAAGGTCTCCCACGCGGTCTCCAGCAACAGCCGCTGCTGGGGGTCCATCGCGGTGGCCTCGCGCGGGCTGATCCCGAACAGGTCCGCGTCGAACTCCGCGGCACGGTCGAGGAAGCCCCCTTCGAGGGTGTAGGTCCGCCCGGGCCGGTCGGGGTCCGGGTCGTAGAGGTCATCAGCGTCCCAGCCCCGGTCGGTGGGGAAGGCCGAGATCGCGTCGGTCCCGGTCGCCACCAGTCGCCACAGCTCCTCCGGCGACGACACCCCGCCGGGGTAATGACATCCCATCGACACGACCGCGATCGCCTCGCGGCCCGCCGCCTCCGCGGTACGGAGGCGCTCACGGGTCTCCAACAGCTCGGCGGTGAGGCGCTTGAGGTAGTCGAGCGTCTTGGTGTCATCGGTCATGTCGAACGTGCTGCCCTTCACAAGGAGATTCAGGACCTCTTGAGCTCACCGTCGATGGCGTCGATGGCGTCGAACCCTCGGTGGCTCACCATCGACCCGGGGTGCCGTCACACGGCGTCAGGGCCCCCGAAACGCAGCGGCAGGGTGTCGGGCCCGGCGACGCCGAGCGCGGTCCGCCAGCTGATCGGGCCGGTGAGCCGGGGCGGGTCCAGACGGGCGGGCAGCACCGCGAGGGCTTCGGCGAGTTCGACGCGGGCCAGCGCCGTGCCCAGGCAGAAGTGCGGGCCGCCGCCGAACGCCAGGGTGGGTGCCTCGCGCTTGACGGTGATGTCGAAGGTGTCGCCGTCGGCGTACACCCGGGGGTCGCGCTGCGCCGAGTGCGCGCACATGAAGACGGGGGTTCCCGTGGGGATGCGCACGCCGTGGACTTCGAAGTCCTCGGCGGCGGTCCGGGTGGCCGTCACGGGCAGCGTGGGGCTCCAGCGCAGGACCTCCTCGACCGCCTGCGGGGCCAGCTCGGGCCGCTCCCGGAGCAGCATCCACTGCTCGGGGTGCTCGGCGAAGGCCACCATGGCGAGGGCCAGTTGGTGGTTCGTGGTCTCGTACCCGGCGACGAGCACGGTCGCGACCAGGGTGCGGACCTCGTAGTCGTCGAGGACGCCCTCCTGGTGGGCGCGCAGGATGTCGGAGGTCAGGTCGCTGCCCGGGTTCGCCCTCAGCTTCCCGATCGCGGCCTCGAGGTAGTCGAACATGCGGAGGAGACCCTGCTCCACCTGGGTGAGCATGTTCCGGTCGTCGGAGAGCGCGAGTCCGAGGTTGGCGTCCATGGACAGCCGGCCGACGGTGTCGTAGTCGTCCAGGGGGAAGCCGAGCAACTGGCACATGACCATCGCCGGCAGCGGGTGGGCGAACGCCTGCACGAAGTCGCACTCTTCCGAGGCGGACAGCCGGTCGGCCAGCCGCTCCACGGTGGCCCGGACGAACGGCTGCGTCTCGGTGATCCTGCGGGGGGTGAAGGGGTGGGTCGCCAGCCCGCGCAGCCGACGGTGGTCCGCACCGTCCAGGCTCTGCAGGAAGTCACGCATGAAGTCGCGCGCCGGGCCCTCGGGGGTCCCGACCATGTCCACGAGACCACGGAAACCCGAGACCAGTCGCTGATCGCGCGCCAGGTCCTTGGCCTCCGCGTAGCGCAGCACCAGCAGCGCCAGCGGGGTACGGGCGACCCAGGAACGTTCCCTGGCCTCGGCCACCTCGGGAGAGTCCCAGGTGAACCCCGGGTCGGTGAAGTCCAGGAACGGCAGATCCGCCCAAGACGGCTCGGCGTGTGCGGTGGTCGACATGTTCGATCCTTCCCTCGGCTTACGGGCGCGCTGTCGCCCCGCATGCTGTTCGGAGAAACTTGACGCGGACTCGTGGCCCACGTGATTCATGAGGGGGCCGGGCGGTTACGGGGCATCGGCCTGACCGCCCCGCCCGCTCGTCCCGGCCAGCAGTCCGTGCGCCCGCACCAGCGCGTGTCCCTTGAGGAGCACCTCGTCGAACTCCTCGTGGGGGTCCGAGTCGAGGACGATGGCCCCGCCGGCACCGATCACCGTGCCGGTGCCGGTGGTCACCGCGGTGCGGATCACGATGTTGAGGTCCGCGCCGCCGCTGAGGCCGAAGTAGCCGATGGTGCCCGAGTAGATGCCACGCCCCTCCTGCTCCAGCCGGTCGATGATGGCCATCGTCCGGACCTTCGGGGCGCCCGTCATCGAGCCGCCGGGGAAGCACGCCCGGACGCAGGAGACCGGGTCCACGTCGTGCCGGAGGCGGCCCCGGATCGTGGTGACGAGCTGGTGCACCGTCGCGTACGACTCGGTCACCATGTAGGCGGGGACCTCGACGGAGCCCACCTCGCACACCCGGCCCAGGTCGTTGCGGAGCAGGTCGACGATCATGAGGTTCTCGGCCCTGGTCTTGGCCGACGCCGTCAGCGACCTGCGGAGCGCCTCGTCACTGGCCGGGTCCTTGCCCCGTGGCGCGGTCCCCTTGATCGGTTTGCTCTCCGCGACCCCGTCCCGGTCGATCCGCAGGAACCGTTCCGGGGAGGAGCACACGACGCTGACGTCGCCGTGGCGCAGGAAGGCGCCGTAGGGAGCGGGGTTGAGGCGTCGGAGCAGGAGGTGGTAGCCGAGCGGGTCCGGCAGGGCGGGCAGCCGGATCCTGTTGGTCAGACAGATCTCGTAGCTCTCCCCGCTGTTCAGCTCGTGGAGACAGTCCCCGATGTCCTTGACGTACTCGGCACGGGCACGCGCGAGGTCTCCCCCGTCCGACGGTGCCGTGGCGGCCGGGCCGGCCGGGCCGGCCGGTGCGGTGTCCGGCAGGGAGCGTGCGCGCAGCGCCGTCTCCGCCACCCAGGCGCGGGCGCTCTCCAGCTCGCCCGCCCCGGTCGCGCTCACGGCCAGGACGTAGGTCTTGTCCTCGAGGTGGTCCACCGCGATCAGCCGGTCGGCGAAGGTCCACACGGCATCCGGTGTCTCGGCCGTGTGGACGTTCGGACTCCCGCACTCGGCCTTGAGCTCGTAGCCGAAGTAGCCGACGTATCCGCCGTTGAGGTCGAAGGGAAGGTCCGGGGTGGTGAGCCGACGGGCCCGGAGCCGTTGCCGGAGCACGTCGAAGATGGTGCCGGGCTCGGCCCGCTCTCCGGTGGAGTCGCGGACCGTCACCGCGTTCTCCCCGGTCCGGTAGGTGAGGGTCTCGGCGAGGGGACCGGAGTCGTCGCCGAGGAAGGAGAACCGGGCCGCGCCGGTGCCCGGCGCGCTGCTGTCGAGCCAGAAGCTGTTCACGCTCGTGGAGAACACGTCGGTGAACAGCGCCGCGGTGTCCACGGCCCGGTCGATGACCTCGACGACCGGCCGGAGTTCCGGGCCGGTGGCGGGAGCGTGGTCCCGCGGGAGGGACCGGCGCGGCTGCTTCGACGGCGCGGGGGCGTAGTTGCCTCCGATGAGTTTCGCGAAGTTGCGGAGCAGTTGGGCTCCCCACTCGCTCGCGATGGACTCGGGGTGGAACTGCACTCCCCAGCGGGGCAGGGTGCGGTGCCGCAGAGCCATGACGGTGCCGTCCTCCGCCCAGGCGGTGGCCTGGAGGTCCTCCGGCAGGGGTTCGGTGACCCGCAGCGAGTGGTAGCGCACCGCGACGAAATTCTGGGGCAGGCCGTCGAACAGGTCCCGGCCGCCGTGGCGGACCTTCGCCAGGTGGCCGTGCCGGGGTGTTCCCTGCACCACGTGCGCGCCGTGGTGGTGGGCGATCGCCTGGTGGCCCAGGCACACCCCGAGGACCGGCACGTCCTCCCAGCGGTCCAGGACCTCCTGGCAGAAGCCGAGGTCGGCCGGTTGCTGGGGGCGGCCCGGGCCGGGCGAGATCACGACGCAGTCGAACTCGGCCGGGTCGAGTTCCGACCACGACGGGTCGTCGTTGAGGAGGACCGTCGGTTCCTTGCCGTACACCTCGGCGAGGAGCTGGAACAGGTTGTAGGTGTAGGAGTCGTAGTTGTCGATCAACAGCACACGCATCGAGCGCCTCCCTGTCGGGTGCGAGCGGAGTCGGCTACTCGCCGAGCTGGTCGTCGATGAAGTCGAAGACTTCCTCCAGGGAGGCCGCCGAGCGGAGCTGCTCGATGGCTTCGTCGCCCTTGCTCTGCCCCGGGCCGGGGTCCGGCGCGACGGCGTCCGCCGCTGCCCCGCCCTCGGCGTCCCGCGCCGACGGCGAGTCCGGCAGGAGCAGGGTGCGCAGGTACCCGCGGAGCGCGTCCGGGGTGGGGTGGTCGAAGACCAGCGTGGCCGGCAGGCGCAGCCCCGTGGCGCCGTTGAGCCGGTTGCGCAGTTGCAGGGCGCGCAGGGAGTCGAATCCGATCTCGACGAACGCGCGCCGCTCGCCGACGGTCCGCGGGTCGTCGTATCCGAGGACGGCGGCGACGTGGCTGCGGACCAGGGTCAGCAACTGGGCGTCCTGTTCGGCCTCCGGAACGCGGGCGAGACGGGTGGCGAGGGAGTCGCCGCCGGGCTCGTCCTCGGTGCGGACGGTGGCGCGACGGACCGGGGTGCGGGCGAGTCCGCGCAGCAGGGGCGGGATGTTCTCGGTGTCGCCGCCGCTGAGGGCCGCGGTGTCCAGGTGCAGGGGGAAGACGACCGGGTCGTCGGTGGCGCGGGCGAGGTCGAACAGGGCGAGGCCCTGGTCGGCGGAGAGCGGCTGGACGCCGGACCGGGCGATGCGCCGCATGTCCGTCTCGCCCAGGCCGCCGGTCAGCCCCGACTTCGCTCCCCACAGCCCCCAGCCCATCGACACGCCCGGCGCCCCCGCGCCGCGGCGGTGCTGCACCAGCGCGTCCACGAACGCGTTCGCCGCCGCGTAACTGCCTTGTCCGGCGGTCCCCAGCACGCTCGACACCGACGAGAAGACGAAGAGCGGCACATCCGATCCGGCCGTCAACTCGTGCAGGTGCCAGGCCGCGTCCACCTTCGGACGCAGCACGCGGTCGACGCGCTCGGGGGTCAGCGAGCCCAGCACACCGTCGTCCAGTACGCCGGCCATGTGCACCACGGCCGTCAGCGGGTGCTCCGCCGGAATCGACGCCAACGCGTCTTCCAGCACGGCGCGGTCCGCCGCGTCTCCCGTGACCACCCGCAGCTCGGCGCCTTCGGCGCGCAGCTCCTCCACGAAGGCGGCGACGCCCTCACCCGAGGCCCCCGACCGCGACACCGCCACGACGTGCCGGACCCCGTGGGAGACCACCACGTGCCGTACCAGCAGCCGGCCCAGCACACCCAGGCCGCCCGTCACCAGCACCGTCCCGTCGGCACGCCAGAGCGGACCGCCGTGGGCCGCCGGAGTCGCGACCCGCGCCAGGTGGGGGGTCAGGAGGGATCCGTCGCGCACCGCGATCCGGGCCTCGCCGCTGTCCACGGCCGAGGGGAGGGCGGGCAGGGACGCGTCGTGTGCGTCGAGGTCCACCAGGGTGATGCGGTCCGGGTTCTCGGACTGGGCCGAGGTCACCAGCCCCCACACCGCGGCGAGGGCGGGGTCGGGCACGGAACCGGGCGTGGGCGCCACCGCGTCCCGCGTGAGCACCACGAGGCGGGAGCTCGCCAGCCGGTCGTCGGCCAGCCAGTCCTGCACGGCGGCCAGCACCCGATGGACGGCCTGGTGGGCCGCGGTGGCCATGTCGGTGTCCCCGGCCGTCGACGGTTGCGTGAGCACGACGACGTCGGGCACGTCGCCGCCGGCGTCCAGGCTCGCCCGCAGGGTCGCGAGAGCGGTGTGGTGCTCGTACCGGATGCCCCGCGCGGCGAGGGCGCCGTCCGCGTCGGCGGCTTCGGTGCCGATCCAGGCCCAGCGCGCCGGGTCGGTGGCGCGGGGTCCGGGACGCGTCGTCGGCCGCCACTCCAGGCGGAGCAGCGAGGTGCCGGCGGAGGCCGCGGCCCGGTGCAGGGCCTCGGCGGTCACCGGGCGCATCCCGAGGGTCGCGACGGACACGACCGGACGTCCGGTGGGGTCCGTGGCGGCGACG
Source organism: Streptomyces netropsis (assembly GCF_014203545.1). Taxonomy (GTDB): domain Bacteria; phylum Actinomycetota; class Actinomycetes; order Streptomycetales; family Streptomycetaceae; genus Streptomyces; species Streptomyces netropsis. Next base: position 628,717 of record NZ_JACHJG010000002.1, on the reverse strand, counting down.
GACAGCGAGTCGGGTCCGGTGAACCGGATCCGGGCCCGCAGCCGGTCGGCGCCGGTGGCGTGCAGTGCGACGCCGTTCCAGGAGAACGGCAGCCGGGTCACGGCGTCGTCCGGGGTCGCGACGGGCAGTCCGACGAACGCCGCGGCGTGCAGCGCCGCGTCGAACAGGGCGGGGTGCAGTCCGTAGCGGGTGGAGTCGCCGCCGCCCTCCGGGAGCTCGACCTCCACATAGATGTCCCCGTCGAGGCGCCAGCAGCGCCGGAGCCCCTGGAACGCGCCACCGTAGTGAAGTCCGCTCTTGGCCAACTGGCGGTAGCAGTCGTCGAGTTCGACCTCTTCGGCGCCGGTGGGCGGCCAGGGCTGCGGGAGGTCCTCCGGGCGGTGGTCACCGCGCGCCAGGGTGCCGCTGGCGTGCCGGGTCCACGGCTCGTCGACGCCCGCGTCGCTCGCCCGGGAGTGCAGGGTGACGCTGCGCCGTCCGGAGTCGTCCGGCCCGCCGAGGCAGAGCTGGACGCGGACCGTGTCCTGTTCCGGCAGGATCAGCGGGGCCTCCAGGACCAGCTCCTCCAGCACCTCGCAGCCCGTCTGTCCGCCGGCGTGCAGGGCCAGCTCCACGAGCGCCGTCCCGGGCACGACGAGGACGTCGGCGACGGCGTGGTCGGCGAGCCAGGGGTGGGACCGCGCCGACAGGCTTCCGGTGAACAGCGTCCCGCCGGAGCCGTCCGCGAGGGGGACGGCGGCGCCCAGCAGGGGGTGGTCCACGCCGTCCAGACCGGCCGCCGCCAGGTCCGCCTGCGGCGCGGCCGCGTCCTCCAGCCAGTAGCGGCGCCGTTGGAAGGCGTAGGTCGGCAGGTCCACCGGGCGGGGGTCGGCGTGATCGAACGCCTGCGACCAGTCGACGGCGATCCCGTGCGCGTGGGCCTCGCCGACCGCGGTCAGCAGCCGCGCCATGCCGCCCTCGTTCCGCCGGAGCGATTCGAGGGTCAGGACGCCGTCGGCTTCCGCGTCGTCGGCGGTCTCCTGGATGCCGACGGTGAGCACGGGGTGCGGGCTCATCTCGGCGAAGCCGGTGTGGCCGTCGGCGAGCAGACGGCGGACGGTGCGGTCGAACTGGACGGTCTCGCGGAGGTTGCGCACCCAGTACTCGGCGTCGAGGGCCGTGGTGTCGATGGGCTCGCCGGACACCGTGGAGTAGAACGGCACGGTCGCCTGCCGCGGCTGGATTCCGGACAGCTCCGCCAGGAGGGTCTCGCGGATCTCCTCGACCTGCGCCGAGTGCGACGCGTAGTCCACCGGTATCCGCCGGGTGCGCACCCCGTCGGCGGTGAACGCCGCCATGGCCTCCTCCAGTGCCACGGGGTCACCGGAGATGACGACGGACCGCTGCCCGTTGACCGCCGCGACCGAAGCGGCACCGTGCCACCGCTCCAGGGTCCGGAGCACCTGGTCGACGGGGGCGGCGACCGAGACCATCCCGCCCCGCCCCGACAGCACCCGGATCGCCCGGCTGCGCACGGCCACGATGCGGGCCGCGTCGTCCAGGGAGAGCGCGCCGGCGACGTGGGCGGCCGCCATCTCCCCCTGCGAGTGCCCGATGACCGCGGAGGGCTCCACCCCGAAGGACCGCCACATTGCGGCGAGGGAGACCATCACGGCGAACAGCGCGGGCTGCACGACGTCGACGCGGTCCAGGGACGGTGTGCCGGACTTGCCCCGCAGGGCATCCGTCAGCGACCAGTCCGTGTACGGAGCGAGGCTGTCGGCGCAGGCCTCGATCGACTCCCTGAACACCCGTGAGGTGCTCATCAGCTCGGCCGCCATCCCCGGCCACTGGGACCCCTGGCCCGGGAACACGAAGGCGAGGCGGTCGTGGGCCGCGGCGGAGCCCGACGCCACGTGGTCGCCGGGGTCGCCGTCGGCGAGGCCGGCCAGTCGCGCCATGGCCTCGGTCCGGTCCCCGGCCACCACGACGGCCCGGTCCGGCAGTGCCGCTCGTGTCGTCGCCAGCGAGTACGCCACGTCCGCGTCCGGTATCTCCGGGTGTGCCGCCAGGAACTCCCGGACCCGCCGGGCCTGGGCCCGCAGGCCCGCGGCTCCGCGCCCCGAGACCAGCCACGGCAGAGGACGGTCGCCGCCGTCCTCGTCGGACGCCGGCGCGGCCTCACGCGGCGGTTCGGGTTCCGGCTGTGCCTGCTCCAGGATGAAGTGGGAGTTCGTCCCGCCCACGCCGAAGGAGGAGACGCCCGCCCGGCGCGGCCGGTCGAGCTCCGGCCAGGGCCTGGCCTCGGTCAGCAGCCGCACCGCACCGGAGGACCAGTCCACCATGGGGGTCGGCTCGCTGATGTGCAGGCTGCGCGGCAGCGTCCCGTGCCGTAGCGCCATCACCATCTTGATCACACCCGACACGCCGGCCGCGGCCTGGGTGTGCCCGATGTTGGACTTCAGCGAACCCAGCCACAGCGGCCGGTCCGCCGGCCGGCCCTGGCCGTAGGTGGCCAGCAGCGCCTGGGCCTCGATCGGATCGCCCAGCCGGGTTCCGGCGCCGTGGGCGTCCACGACGTCCACGTCCGCCGTGGACAGGCCCGCGTTGGCGAGCGCCTGACGGATCACCTGCTGCTGGGCCGGACCGTTCGGCGCCGTCAGACCGTTCGAGGCGCCGTCCTGGTTGACCGCCGATCCCCGCAGCACGGCGAGCACGCGGTGGCCGTTGCGGCGTGCGTCGGACAGGCGCTCCAGCGCCAGCACGCCCACGCCCTCCGACCAGCTGCTGCCGGCCGCGTCCGCCGAGAACGACCGGGCCCGCCCGTCGGGTGCGAGGCCGCGCTGCCGGCTGAACTCGACGTAACCCCAGGGCGTGGACATCACGGTGGCGCCACCGGCCAGGGCGAGCGAGCACTCGCCCTTGCGCAGCGACTCGGCCGCGAGGTGTATCGCCACGAGGGAGGACGAGCAGGCGGTGTCGACGGTGACCGCGGGGCCTTCGAAGCCGAAGGTGTAGGCGAGACGGCCGGAGGCCACGCTGGGCATGCTGCCCACGACGCGGTAGCCCTCGGCGCTGGGCGGCACCTGCCGGATCCGGGCTCCGTACTCGCTGTACATGAGGCCGACGAACACACCGGTGCGGCTGCCGCGCAGTGTGGTCGGGTCGAGCCGGGCCCCTTCGATCGCCTCCCACGCGGTCTCCAGCAGCAGCCGGTGCTGGGGGTCGATCGTCACCGCCTCGCCCGGGCTGATCGCGAAGAAGTCGGCGTCGAAGTCGGCCGCGTCGTAGAGGAAGCCGGCGTGCCGGGTGACCGTCGTGCCGAGGTGGTCCGGGTCCGGGTGGAACTCGACGTCCCAGCCCCGGTCCTCGGGGAACTCGGAGATCGCGTCCGTCTCGGAGCGCACGAGCTGCCACAGGTCGTCCGGTGAGCGCACCCCGCCAGGCAGTCGGCAGCCCATGCCGACGATCGCGATCGGCTCGTCCACGGCCGTACCGCCCGCACCGGTGGTGGGCTCGGGTGCGGCCCGCCCGCCGGTCAGCAGGCCACCGATGTGCTCGGCGAGCGCGTGGGGGGTCGGGTAGTCGAAGACGACGGTCGCGGGGAGCGCGATGCCCGTCGCCTCGCACAGCCGCTCCCGCAGCCGCGCGGCGGCCCGCCCGCGGACCCCCTGCGCACCGAAGGCCCGGTGGGCGTCGAGCGGCACCTCGGCCTTGCCGTCGGTGGCGGCGGAGGCGTGCGTACGGATCAGGTCCATCAGCAGACGGTGTCGCTCCGCCTCCCGAGCGGCCGCCAGCCGCTGTCGAAGCGACCGGTCGCCTCCCTCGTGCAGCTCCATCATCGCTTCCTTCCTGACAGGGTGAGGCGGCCGGTGTACGTGTGCTGCTGCGCTGCGCGAAGCCGGTTCTCCACCGTCGTGCCGTGGATCACCGGGTGCCCGGGGCGTCGGCGTCAACGCGGTGTTCCCGCACCGGGCGACCACTCGGGCCGCTCCGGGAAGTCGAAGTCGACCGCGTCGGCCAACTCCAGCTGTTCGACCATCCTCCGGGCGCCGGAGAAGTCGCGGACGAGGCGCTTCCCGCCGGTCGTCGCCCGCAGGTCCCCCACGATCTCGTCCGCGCCGTGGATCCCCGCGGCGGTCAGTTCGAGCCGCAGCGTGGCGAGGTCCTGTTCGGCGAACGCCTCCAGGGCCAGCGGCAGACACCTAACCAGGGTGCGGCGCTGCTCGGCGTTCATCCGGGCGTACAGCTCCCGGACGACCTCGATGACGATCGAGCCGTGCGCCGTCTCGTCCCGCAGGTGCAAGGTGGTGATCAAGGAGTGCATGGGCTGGATCGAGACGTCCCGGGCCAGCAGGGCCAGCAGGGCGTTGATGCAGGTCTCGGCCACCGCGCCCCAGACCAGGACGGCGATGTCCCGTTCCCACTTCTCCGGCATCTCCGCCAGGGTCTCGCGCAGCCGCCGGTAGGTGACGAGTTCGAGCTGGGCCGGCCGTTCGCGCACCCGGCGCAGCTCCCGGGTGCGGTCGATCGCGAGCATGTGCATGTAGGTGTGGAAGCTTTCGTCCACGAGGGACTGCTGCACGCTCTTGCGTATCAGAGGGGCGTCGCTTCCGGGGAACACCCCGTGCATGACGACGTCGAAGGCGGGCTCGGCGACGAGCTGCTCGGTGGCGATGACGCGCTCGTTGTAGCCGATCCACAGGCCCGTCAGCACCCGCTGCCGCTGTTCCGGTTCGGCGGCGAGAAAGCGGGGGTGCTCGGCGAACGGCACGATCGCCAGTGGGTAGTCGGGCACCACCGGGTCGTAGGGGGCGGGCTCGTCCAGGACCTCCGCCTTGTTCGTCACCGCCGCCCGTCGCGGCCAGGCGCGCACCAGCCCGCGCAGGGTCGCGCTGCCGATGCCGTCCTCCTCGGCCCACCCTCGGGCGGCCCAGGTGGTCACCGAGCCCGGCTCCTCGTCTCTCATCTTCTCTCCCGACGTCGTCGCCCGTGACCCATTGCGGAACCCGTGGGGACCAGCCGTCCCCGGTGTGTCCGAGGCCCATCCGGATGGGTTGGCCGGACGGGTGGCTGGACGGAGGGGGCTGGACGGGTGGGCGCCCGCAGTGCCGTCGCATCGTCGCCGACCGCTCTTGATGGTTTCTTGAACACAACTTGGCTGCGGCCGATCGAGGCTTTCTGGATGAGGACCGGGGGTGCCAATATGGGCGACTGACGCGATGGCGCGGCCTCGGGCGACCGGAGCGTCCGCTGCGCACGGGGCGTACCCCGCCCCGTCGACTCGCCCTCTCTCCCGGTACTCCCGTCGGAGGACACCTCATGTTCGTTCCGCTCACCATGGCCGACTTCCTCGATCGCGCCGAGGCAACCGCCGCCGACCGCCCCGCTCTTGTCGACGAGCCGCACCAACCGGCCGCCGCGCTGCCCACGACCACGTACGGCGAGACGCTGCGGCGCATCCGGGCCTGGCAGGCCGGACTGGACGCCTTGGGCATCGGCGAGGGTGAGCGGGTCGCCGTCGTCAGCCCCAACTCCTCCCGGCTGCTGGAGTTGCTCTACGCGGTCCCGGCGAGCGGCCGGATCTGTGTGCCGGTGAACTACCGGCTCACGCCCGAGGAGATCTCCTACATCCTGCGCCAGTGCGACGCCTCGGTCGTGTTCGTCGATCCCGACGTCGAGGCGGTGCTGGGCTCGGTCGACGTGCCGAAGCGGTTCGTCCTCGGCGCACAGACCGAAACGGAGGTCATGAGGTTCGACGTCGCCCCCCGCCCCTGGTCACGGCCGGACGAGAACGCGGTCGCGACCATCAACTACACCTCGGGCACCTCCGCCCGCCCCAAGGGCGTCGCGCTGACCCACCGCAGCATCTGGCTCAACGCGATGACGTTCGGCGTCCACGCCCGGATATGGGAGGGAGACGTCTACCTCCACACCCTGCCCACGTTCCACTGCAACGGCTGGGGCGTGCCGTTCCTCCTCGCCGGGCTGGGTGCCAAGCAGGTGCTGCTGCGCCGGATCGACGGCGCGGAGATCCTGCGGCGGGTCCAGGAGCACGGGGTGACGCTCGCGTTCGGCGCTCCCGCCGTGTGGGACTCGGTGATCCGGGCCGCTCGGGACTGGCCCGGAGAGATCCCCGGCCGCGGGCGGATGCGCGTGGTCTGCGCGGGTGCCCCCGTCAGTGAGCGACTGGTCGCCCAGGTGGAGAACGAACTGGGCTGGGAGTTCCTCCAGGTGTACGGCCTGACCGAGACGACGCTGCTCACCTTCAACCGCCGCCTGCCGGACGCCCCCGGAGCCGGGGGACTGACGAGGGCGGGCGCACCCGCCCTGGGCGTGCGGTTGCGGACCGGGCCGCGGGGCGAGGTGCTGGCACGCTCGAACATGGTGCTGGACAGCTACTGGCGGGACGAGCAGGCCGACGCGGCCGCGGTGGAGGACGGCTGGTTCCACACCGGTGATGTGGGTTCCTTCGACGACGAGGGGCACCTCGTGCTGTCCGACCGGGTGAAGGACGTCATCGTCACGGGCGGGGAGAGCGTGTCCTCGGTGGAGGTGGAGGACTGTCTCCTGGGCCATCCCGCGGTCGCCGAGGTGGCCGTCATCGGCGTGCCGGACGAGCGGTGGGGCGAGACCGTCAAGGCGCTGGTCGTACCCGCCGCGGGTGTCCGTGCCACCGAGGACGAGATCATCTCCTACTGCAAGGAGCGGCTGGCCCGGTACAAGGCGCCCACCTCCGTGGACTTCCGGGACGTCCTGCCCCGCACCAGCAACGGCAAGGTCCAGAAGGGCCGGCTCAGGGAGCCCTACTGGGCCGGCCACGATCGGCGGATCCACTGAGCGCGGTCCTGCGCCCGCGGGCCGGACGACCGGCGACGGGGACGGGCGTCCCCCGGCGGGCGCCGTCAGCGTTGCAGACAGGCCTGCCCGACGGACTCGTCACGGAGGATCCGGGCGAACAACGCCCTGAGCTCCCGCCCGGGATCCACTCCCAGTTCCTGGGCCACGGCCCTGCGGATGCGGTTGTACACCGCCACCGCCTCCGCCTGCCGGTCCACCTCGCACAGGGCGACCATCAGCAGCCACCCCAACCGTTCGCGGGTGGGAAACTTCGCGCTGAGCGCGGCCAGCTCGGCGACGGCGGTGACGTAGTCCTGCCCCCAGGCCAGCTCGACCTCCCACAGGGACTCCAGCGTGGCGAGCCGCAGTTCCTCCAACCGCGCCGCCTCGCACACGGCGGGCTCGTAGTCACCGAGGTCGGCGTAGGGCGCACCGCGCCACAGGTCCAGGGACGCCCTGAGGATCCGGCTCGCCTCCGGGAAGCGGCCCTTCCGCAGAAGCTGCCGCCCTTCGCGCAGCAGGCACTCGAAGCGACGGGCGTCCACCCGCTCCGCCTCGACGGCGAGCAGGTACCCCTGCGGCTCCCGCCGCAGGATCCGGTTCCGCCCCCAGGGCGGGCAGTCCGGCTCGAGTTGGCGGCGGAGGTGGGAGACGTAGCTGTGGAGACTGGCGACCGCGTTGCCCGGGGGGCCCGCCGGCCATATGGCCTCGGTGAGCCGCTCCGCTCCCACCACCTGGCCGGGAGCCAGCAACAGCGCCGACAGCACGGCGCGTTGCCGGGCCGGTCCCAGCGGGAGGGGCCCATCGGTCGACGACACCGACAGCGGTCCGAGAATGTTGAAGGATAAGTCGGCTGGCAAATTCACAACGGTTTTCACAAGGGTCACGTACTCTCCTACAACGTTGGTTGTCAATAGCCACGGGCTACGGGCGGCGCACTGCGAGCCGATCATCGAGCGGAATCCCAACCACCAAAAGAAACAAGGGATTACGCGCACGGAAGCCCTTTGCTGCGAGGATACGAACGGTTCGCGGCCGAATCAGGCGCGGAGAGGCCGGGGCCGGGTCACGGCCGGCCTTACCGGTGCATTGCATATGAGCCATTTGTAGATCATGGCGGGATGCTTGCACACCACTTTCTATCCGTCCAGCGCCCCTCGGCGGACTAGCAAATCCCCCAGCACCGGCACCACTCGCTCCAGGCCAAGCCGCCCGTATGGCGGGCGATCACCATGTTTAGCACCGCGATTCCCGCATTGACCTCGGGATATCCACGGGTGGAGAAAGCCGCGCCCCGGCTCATGACAATGAACGGGCTCCTGAAGGGCGCGCACATCTCAGCCATTCACGCGGGAGACGAGCAGCCCTGAAGCAGTGCGCAGCAGCCCGCCGGTCAGACGTAGTCCTCCAGCCGGGCGAGAGCCATGCCCTGCTCCGTGACCTTGCGCAGGACCAGCCGGAGCATGTCCGTCATGCTCCCGCCCCACTGCCGGGGGCCGTTGAAGTGGGTCAGGATGATGTCGCCGGGGTGCAGCTTCCTGTCCCCCCTGCGGTACTCCAGCCGGTCCGGGAAGGCCTCCTCGCTCCACAGGGGAGCGACGCGGACTCCGCATTCGCGGGCGATCACCAGGGTGTCCCGGTCAAAATCGCCGAACGGCGGCCGGAAGAGGGCCGGGCGGGTCCCGAACTCGTGCTGGAGGATGTCCTGCTGTCCGCAGATCTGCGCGTGCTGATCCTCGGGTTCCAGCTGGGTCAGCTGCGGGTGCGTGAGCGTGTGGTTGTGGATGGCGTGCCCGTGCGCGTGCAGATCGCGGTAGTAGCCGTAGTCGTCCCGGATGGCGGAGTCGGTGACAAAGGCGCTGAACGGCACACCGAGCTCTCTCGCCATCGCCGCGAACTGCGGGTCCTTCTCCGTACCGTCGTCGATCGTCAGGAAGACGACGTTGTCGGTCGTGGGCACCCGGGTGATGGCGGGGATCAGGCCCGGCCCCCGGAAGAACCCGCTCGGCGTCTCGAGCGCCGGCTTGACCGCGGGCGGCGGCGGTGCGGCCAGCGGCGGCCGGCCCAGCCCCCACTTCGCCGCGGCGACCGCCCGCTGTCGGGGGGTCACCAGACCGCCGGCGTTGGCCGCCAGCCCCCCGGGCTGACCGTCCTCGGATTCGAGGGTACGCAGATCGATCGTGGAGCAGGCGGCCCCCGCCACTATCAGCAGCAGCACGGTCACCAGCCGCGAGGCGCTACGCCGCGGCTTCCCCTGCCGCGCGGGCGGTCGTGATATGCGGTCCATATTCCCGGATCCTGACACCACACCAGTGCCCCTGCCTCCCAGGGCACCCATCAGGACGACACCCCGGACGCCGTGGGCTCTCCAGCCCGGGGAAGGCCACGTGACCCGCGTTTCCCCCCTACGTGCGAAGTGGTATGTCCCAGGCATGGCCGCCCAAGCAAGCCGAAAGCCCGCCAAAGCAGCATTCCTCGTCCCGGTCCTCGCCGGGCTCCTCGGGCTCGTGGGGCTCGTCGGGCCCGGCCACGCCGTCCCGTCGGCGGCGGCCCGCACCACGGCCGGCGACCCCGCCGTCGTGGCCACGACCAACGGTCCGGTGCGCGGCACGGTCACCGACCGGGGCCGGTCGTTCCTCGGGGTTCCGTTCGCGGCCCCGCCGGTCGGGCGGCTGCGGTGGCGGCCACCGGCACCGGCCGCGGCGTGGGCGGAGGTACGGGACGCGACCCGCTACGCCGAGGGCTGCGCCCGACGGCCCAGAGCGCTGCTGGGCGACACCGGCACCACCAACGAGGACTGCCTCTATCTGAATGTGTTCACCCCGCCCGAAGGCGGTACGGGCAAGCCGGTCCTGGTGTGGTTCCACGGGGGGTCGTTCATCTCCGGATCGGCGGCGGCCTACGACGCCGCCCGGCTCGCGCGGGCCGGGGACATGGTCGTGGTCACCGCGAACTACCGGCTGGGTCCCTTCGGCTATCTCGCCCACCCGGCGCTGACCGCCGAGTCCCCGGCGGCGGGCTCGGGGAACTACGGGCTCCTGGACCAGGGGGCGGCGCTGCGCTGGGCCGGGGACAACGCCGCCGCGTTCGGCGGCGACCGGGCGAGGATCACGGTGGCGGGGCAGTCCGCCGGGGGCCTGAGCGTGTGTGCCCACCTGGTGTCCCCACTATCGCGCGGGCTGTTCGCGCGGGCCGTCGTCCAGAGCGCCCCGTGCGCGCTGCGCATCCGTGACGCCGCGGCCGCCGAGTCCGCCGGGCGGAGCTTCGCGGCCGGGGCCGGCTGCCTGGGGGCGGCCGCCCCGGTGCCGGCGTGCCTGCGCGGGAAGTCCGTCACCGACATCCTGGCCGCACCGAACGCGGGCAGCTCCACCGCGTGGTCCCCCGTCTCCGGCACCCCGGTGCTTCCCACCGCGCCGGCCGACGCCATCGCGGCGGGCGACCACGCCGAGGTCCCGGTGCTGATCGGCGACACCCTCGACGAGGGCACGATCACCTCGGCGGTCCTGGAGTCGGAGGGCACCAAGCTGAACGCCGTCTCCTACCCCGTTCTGCTCACCGCCCTCTTCGGCGTCGACGCCGCCCGTGTCGCCGCGCGTTACCCGGCCTCGGCGTACGGCGGCGACCACCGTCTCGCCTTCGCCGCGGTCTTCCGCGACGCCGTCTTCGCGTGCCCGACCCGGACGACCGCCCTCTGGTTCGCCGCCGCGACGCCGGGCCGTACGTACGCCTACGAGTTCGCCGACCGGACCGCCCCCAACCTCTACGCGCTGAACCCCGACTTCCCGCTGGGGGCCTACCACGGCGCCGAGATCCCGTACCTCTTCACCTACCACCGGGGCGGCGTGGAGCTCGACCCGGCCCAGCGCCGTCTCTCCGAGGCGATGACGTCGTACTGGAGCCGTTTCGCCGCGACCGGCGACCCGGGCGGCGGGGCGGCGCCGCCCTGGCCGGCCTCCGCCGCCACCGCCTACCGGCCGCTCTCGCTCGCCCCCGACGCCATCGCGCCGCGCCGGGGCTTCGACTCCGCCCACCAGTGCGACTTCTGGGAGGGGCTCCCCCGGCCCGCCGCCCGCCCGGTGCCGTAGCCGGACCGGGCACCGCGCCACGGCTCGTGGTCGGCCGGGCGGGATCGTCACGGCAGCGCATGTTCGCCCGAGCGAGTGATATATCGCTGCCCGGTGACGGCGAACGGCGGCCCTCGCCCACCCGACGCGCGACGATGCCCGGGCGGGGCCTTTCGGGACGGGCCCCGCTCCGACCGTTCCCCTGCGTGGAGGTGCCGTGTACACCACCGAGCTAGCCGCCAAGACCCTCGAACCCACCGCCGTGGAAGACCAGTTGGCCGAGGACTACGCCAGCGTCCTCGACGTCGTCTCCCGCCTCGAGCAGGCTCTGCGGGACGGCGCGTGGCGCGGCGTCCGCGACGAACTCGACCAGCTCGTCAGTGCCGCCGAGGACATGTGGTCCACACTGTCCGACCCCGACCTCGATCAGGGCGATGATCCGTCCGACATCGGCCGTCCGTTCATGACCCCGACGGCGGACGCCGCGACGGTGCACCAGCTGATCGCCGTGTACGCCCAGCCGCACGCGGTCGGCCGGATGCTCTACCCGACGAGCCTCATCGCCGACCCGCATCTGCGCGGCGCGGTGGAGAACGAGAGCCTGCAGGGCTCCCGGCCGGCGGGGGCGGAGGAGGCGGAGGCCCCACGGCTCCTGGAACCGGCCGCCTACCCGGTCTGACCTGGGGACAGGCTCCTGCGGTGGGCTCTTCGCAGCGACCTGTCCGGCAGGGCCCCGGCGACCTCCAGCGGGTCCGACGGGGCTGCGCGGCAGCCGGACCGGCGCCCCTTCGGCCGCCCTGCCGACGGGGCGGCGCCGTGTCGGCAGGGCGGCCCCGGGGACGGCGCAGCCGTAGCCGCCACCCCGCCGGAAGGCGAGGTGTGACACCGTCGGTCGCCGGATCCTGAACATGCGACCGGCACATGTCAAGCCAACTCGCGTACGGCCCTCAACGACGCAACATCCGTTCCACCAGCCCCGGAAAACATTTCCCGGCTCGTGCGGTTGGCTGGTCCTGATCGGTGGGTGCAGACGGACGGGGCGTTCCTTCTTACGCTCACCGGCCATGAGCAGATCCGTGCTGAGCCGACTCAGCCTCTCCGCGTCACTTGCCCTGGTCATCGGCCTTGCCGGCCTGAGCCAGTCGGCCACCGCCGCCGAACCCCCGGCCCTTACCGTCACCGCCGACAAGCAGTCGGCGACGCCGGGTTCGTCGGTCACGCTGACCATGACGTTCACCAACGTCCAGACCACCGATGTGCAGTTCGTCTACCAGACGATCCACCCGACCTACGACACCACCAAGGGCGGGCTGAAGTACGCGTTCACCTCGTGCACCGAGGAGGGCAAGCCGTGTGACGCCAGCCGGCCGCTGAACTACACCGTGCCGATCGCGCCGGGCGCCACCCGCACCGTCAAGCTGACGTACCAGGTCGCCGGCGACTCGGCCTGTGGCACCAACAAGGCGATCGGCTTCTACTCGTACCTCTACTACGAGTTCGCGGCGGGGCAGAGCACGAAGGACGGGATATTCCCGACCGGGCTCACGAACGTGCCGTGCGCGACGAACCCCACCCCGGCAGGGGCCAGTCACCAGTGATCCGGTAGGTCGCCGCCGGGTCGACACCGACCCGGCCGGCTGCCGTTCGCGTCCTGCGAGGCAGCTTTCCGGCTGCGCCCGCGCCCCCCGTTGGATCCCCGCCACGGCTTCCCGGGTGTCTCCCGCTCCCCTGCCCGCGGCTCCCTTCCTCTTCCGCGTGTCGCCGTGCCGCCGTGCCGCCGCGTCCACCGGATCACGTGGCGTTGTCCACGACAAGCCCGCCTGTCGACGACACGAGACGACCGCCGGGCCGAAGGGCTACTCAGGTCGAAGGGGTCGAAAGCGTGACCGTGCCGGACGCGCCGGGACCGCTCCTCCGGGCAGGGCGCCGTGCACACCTCCGCGTCGAGCCGCCGGGTCGCCCGCCGATCCGGTCCGTGAAGAGGCCACCCGGGGTCACCGTGCCGGGCGAACGCCGCCCAGGAGCCGCGGATCTCCTCCGCGAGACGGAGCGCCTCGGTGGATGGTTCCCCTTCTCCGAGCAGGAGCCGTCCCGCCGGGCTGTCGAAGGTGCCGAAGAGCAGCGGTACGTCGACGGCGTGGCGCGCGCCGAGGGCGCCGCCCGGTCCCGGTGAGGGCCGGCGCAGTTCGTACGGATGGGTCCTGCCGCCCGCGGCCGTGTGCGCCTCGGCCAGGTACAGCGAGGGCATCCGGAAGAGCACATCCGAGTCCACCAGCTCGAACAGCTCCTCCGCGAGGGCGGGGGTGCAGTGGGGCCACGGGACGCTCTGCGCGATCGCCCGCCGGAAGAATCCCGCGGCCGAAGCATGGCCGGCAGCGTCGCGATCGACCCGGCCCCGGCCGACTGCCCGCAGACGGTGACCCGGTCGGGGTCGCCCCCCGGAGCCGGCGATGTTCTCCCGCACCCGGCGCAGGGCCGCGATCCGGTCGAGCAGGCCACGGTGGGCCGGGGCTCCGGAGAGCTGGGCGAAGCCTTCCGCGTCCACCCAGTACGTTGACGTGAGCCAGTCCGCGCCGGTCGCGGCCCCGGGTGCCCGGGCCGGGGCGGCGGCGGGCCGAACTCCGGGCGAAGGGGATGCCGCGGAAGACCGTGAGCTCTGTCGCTCATCGACAACTCCCCGTGAGAACGGCTGTACGAGGCTACGGGCCCCGCCCGGCTGTCCGCGGTACCGCCACGGACGGCGGCACAGTGGTGCGAGAGGCCGGCCACGACACCCTCCACCCATGAACTGACGCTCCGTCAATTACCGTCTGTGTCATGCTCATTCGCCATAAACGCATCGTCCGGCTGTGGACGCCACTGCGTCATCTTCCGGCACCTTGGTGCTGTGTTGACCGTCCACCGGTGCGTCAGCGCTTTCCGGGGAAAGTCTCACCGAGGGCCGTCGGACGTCAGCTTCGTGATGCGCGTCGCCCCTCTTCTGTGAAGTCACATGCGTTCTTGCGAGATTTATGGGGAAGCTAACAGCCAACAGCGGCCCCTTAGGCTTCCGCGCAGCGGACACACGAAGGCACCCGCAGTGGTCCGGCAGAGAGAGGACGAATACGTGGCAGCCACATTCGGTACGCACGACGGCATCGAGACGACCCTCGAGTTGTTGCGAACAGAGCTTCCCCAACTGGAGAAGCACCAGCAGACCCTGGAGACGGACCTGGCAGTGGTCACCGAGCGGCTGGAGTCGGTCCGGCTGGCTCTGCGCAGTCTCGAGGCACTGGCACCCGCCCCGCTGGCGCGAGCGGCCACAGCGGTGGCGGCGGCGCCGTCCGGTCTTCCCGATTCCGTCGGGGAGCAGGGCTCCGAGTCCTCGAAGGCTCCCGCGCCCGTTGCCTCGCCACGGCAGGCAACCGAGGAGAAGCCGCAGGCCACGCGCGGGAAGAAGGCCGCCGGCGAGACGAAGCCGGCCGCGGGCAAGGCGACCGGTTCCCGCAAGCGCACGGCGTCCACCGCCGAGGGCAAGGTCCCGCGCCCGCGCGTGGCGAAGAAGGCCGTCGCCGCGAAGAAGCAGCCGGCGAAGAAGGCCGTCGCGGTGAAGAAGGAGGCCAAGGCCACCGCGCCGAAGGAGGTCCAGGCCGATGCGGGGAAGGCCGCGCAGGCGACGTCGGCGGAGCAGCCGAAGAAGCGGGCCAGTGGGCTGACCAAGGACGTCGTGGCGCATCTGGCCAAGGCCGGTGCCCCGGTCAAGGCCCGTGAAGTCAACCTGGCGCTCGGCCGCGATGACACCAATGGCAGCATCAACGCCGTGCGCACCTCACTCGAACGGCTGGTGAAGGCGGGCCAGGCACACCGTCCCGGCCGTGGTTTGTACCAGGCGACGAGCGGCTGACGGCGACGGAGCCGAGGCCCGGGCCGACCGACTCGTCGGTGGCCCGGGCCTCGGCTCGTCCTGGGGTCCTCGCCGCTAGGACTTGGGCCCGGGGAAGCGGGGGGCCCTGGCCTTCGGCCCGGGGAAGCGGGCGGCCTCGGCCTTCGGGCCCGGGAACGCGGCCTTCGGCCCCGGGAAGCCGCGGACCTCGGCGGAGCGCCTCTTGTGCCGGGCCCACGGCACCGCGCACAGGGCCGCGAGCACGGTGAGGACGCCGAGCGCCTTCATGACGGGAAATGTGAAGCCAACGCGTGCAGACATCGGTTCGTTCCTTGTTCGTCGTTCGTCGTTCGTCGTCCGCGACGGCCCGTCCCCCGAGTACGGGCCGTCCTGTCACCGACGACTCTCGCGCTCCCGTTGTCCCGGGCACATGGGGACGCGGTCCCGACTAGGTCCCGGCCCCGGTCCCGGCCCGTCGGCCGTCGGGGCTGTACGGGAACACGGCCCGTACGACGGTGCCGTCGGTCGTACTCGTCAGGGTGAACCTGCCGCCGAGTTCCTCGGAGCGCTCCGCCATCGACGCGAGCCCGACACCCGGGCCGCGCTCGTGCTCGGGGATTCCGTCGCCGTCGTCGCGGATCTCCATGGTGACGGCCTCGGGCGTCACACCCACCGAGGCGTGGGCGTGGTCGGCGCGGGAGTGCCGTACGACGTTGTTGAGCGCCTCGGCGGCGATGCGGTAGACCGCGACCTCCACGGCGGCCGGGAGCTTGGGGAAGGGGTCGGGTTCGAGGGCGACGGTGATGCGCAGCCGCCGCCCGGCCAGATGCTCGCCCAGTTGCCTCAGTGCGCGGGGAAGGTCGGCGCCGTCCAGGGCGGCGGGCGCCAGACCGTCGGTGATGTGACGCAGTTCCTCGATCGCCCGCCCGATGCCCGCCGATACGGCCCGCAGCGGCTCCGAGGCCCTCAGGTCGGTCCGTATGGCCGAGTGGACGGCGTCGACCTGCAGCCGGAGCCCGGAGAGTGCCGGGCCGAGTCCGTCGTGAAGGTCGTGCCGCAGCCGTCTGCGTTCCTCCTCGCGCGCCATGACGATCTTCTCGCGGCTGGTCTGCAGGTCCTTGTACAGCCGCAACGACGCGATGGCCGGGGCGCCTTGGTCGGCGAGGATCTGTACGGCTTCACGGTCCTGATGGTCGAGGGCGAGTTCCCCCGGGCGGGCCGGGACGAGCAGGTAGCCGATGTCGTCGCCTTGGTAGACGAGGTGGAACACCTCGCTTTCCGGGGCGATCTCGCCGAGGCTCGCCAGTTCGCGCGGGCCGCCACGGGTGACGACCACCAGCCGGGCGCCGGGCAGCTTGAGGGTGTGGACCACGGTGTCGCACAGCAGCCGGGGCGCGTCGTCGGGGTGGGGCGCCGTGCCCAGCCGGTCGGCGAGTTCACGCACGGCTTGATACGGCTGGGCGCGTTCGCCGTAGTAGTAGTGCTCGGCCACGCGGGTGGCCCAGCGGGCGGTGGGGCGCAGCAGGGCGCCCACGATCAGGGCCAGGCAGGCCAGGAGCTGGGCCTCGGCGGTCACGGATCCCGGCGCGATGGAGGAGAGGAAGGCGCCGACCGCGGCGTAGGCAAGGAACATCACGAAGGTCAGCAGGAGGGCGGTCAGTACACGGCGGGCGGCCCGGTCGAGGGCCCAGGTCCGGTCCCGGACGTGGACGTAGCCGAGGGTGACGGGCCACAGGACGGCCGGGACGTAGAAGGCGGCGAGCTTGAACTCGGAGGCGATGTCGGCGTGGAGGTAGAGGTAGCCCGCGGCGACCCACAGGAGATACGGCACGACGAGGATCCAGTAGGCGCGCCGGCCCTTCGGGGTGCGGCGCCAGCGGACCGCCATGACGGCCAGGCCCACGGCGAGCATCAGTGAGGGGACCCAGGCGTCGGCGGTGTCCATCCATGGGGTGAGCCACCCCTCGACGCGCGCCCAGCCGCCGTGGTCCAGCGGGGTGGGGCGGTTGTACCAAGTACTGCCGGGGAGAGCGAATTCGTAGTACTGCTGGAGCACGCTCCAGACGATGACGAGCACCACGCACGGCGGGCCCCATCGGCGGGGCAGGTGTCCGTCGGGGAGCCACAGCGGCATGCCGTAGACGACGACGCCGAACAGGGCGAAGGCGGTGATCTGGACGACGACCACGGCGGTGTAGGTGACCGGATCGACGTGGGCCAGGACGGCCACGACGGAAATCGCCTGCCCCAGGGCCAGGGCACAGCCGGAGACGAGCAGGAGCCGTCCCACCGCCCGGCCGGAGCGGCGGGCGACGAAGGCCATGCCGTTCAGGGCCAGTCCGAGCCCGACGAGGACGTTCACGGACGCGTAGCCGGTGCGGACGTCCTGGAGCCGGGGATGGCCGACGTGTGTCAGCGTCACGACCGCCCACACGATGCCGGACAGCATGGTGACGACGCTCACCGCGTAGGCGGGCAGCATGCCGGGGCCCGAGCTCGGCTTCTTCCGCGTCGTGTGGTCCGTGGGCATCTCGGCCCTCCTCGCCGCGTGTGGCGCTGACCTTCGATCCTCGTGTGCCCGTGGTCCCGGGCGCATGGGGCGTGTGTCCCGTTCCGGCCCCGGAGGGCGCGGTACCCGCGGGGGCCCGGTCAGTCGTCGTCGCCCAGGCCCACGTCCCTGGCCCTGGCGACGGCTTCGGCACGGGAGGTGACCTGGAGTTTCTCGAAGACGTGCGTGACGTGGTTGCGCACGGTCTTCTCCGAGAGCACCAGCTCGCGGGCGATGTGCCGGTTGTCGAGGCCCCGGGCGATCAGTTCGAGCACCTCGGACTCACGGGAGGTGAGGGAGGGGAAGAGCATTTCCGCGTCGCGGCGCCGGCTGCCGGAGAGCAGTTCGGTGAGGTGGGCGGCGATGTCCGAGCCGAACACGGCGCCGCCCGCGGCGACGGTGCGCACCGCGTGCTGGACCTCGTCGGCACCCGCGCCCTTCACCAGATAGCCGCGCGCCCCCGCCTGGAGGGCAGCGAGCAGACTGCCGTCGTCGTCGGACATGGTGAGCATCAGGACGGGGAGTCCGGGGTGGAGTTCGGCGAGCTGACGCGTCGCCTCGATACCGGAGGCGTCCGGCAGGGAGAGGTCCATGACGACGACGTCGGGGCGGTGCTGCGCCACGGCGTCGGGTACCTCGCCGACGGTCTCGGCCTCGGCGACGACGACGGCCCCGTGGGCGATCTCCAGGGCGGCCTTCAGCCCCGCGCGGAAGAGTGGATGATCATCGACGATCAGGACGCGGGGCACAGACCTGTCTTGTTCGCTCACGAATCGACGCTATCAGCTACTTTTGTTGACTCAGATCCTTTTCGTCTGCGTCACGATCGTCTCGCACTCGTACGGCTGCGCCGTCACACCTCATCGACTCCCAGGCGGCGTCGTATCGCCCGCACCAGCTCGTCCACGCCCGGATCCCTGAGGAGCCCGTAGTGGTCGGCCGCGAGGTCGACGAAGATCGGGGCGGTCGACGCGTACCCGCTGCTGTTCTCGATGAACGAGTAGTCGTCGCCCTCGGCCTTGAAGACGGTCACCGGGGCGTCGATCCTCCTCTCCTTCAACTCGTCGAAGGTGTACTTGAATTCGTAGGTGCGACGCACGACGTCGACGATCCGCTTGATCAGCGCCCGGTCAAGGTCCGTGAACCGGGCGCCGATGAACGAGGTGAAGCTCTCCTCGTCCTCGGTGGCCCTCAGGCAGTCCTCGAGCGCCGGGCCGGTGGCGCTGCCCGCGAAGACCGAGAAGAGGATCGCCACGAACGCCTTGTTGCGGTAGGTGGGCTCGCCGCCGTGCGCGGACTCGTACTCCGCGCGGAACTTCGGTGACCCCGGCGCTATCAGGAAGAGGTTCTCCACCCGGTCACCGGCCTGTTCGAGCCGGTAGGCGGTCTCGAAGGCGACCCGCGCGCCGAAGGAGTAGCCCCAGAGGGTGTAGGGGCCCACCGGCTGGATCCGCTTGAGGGCCGTGACGTCCGCCGCCGCCATCTCCTTGATGGTGGGGTAGGGGGTCTCGCCCTCGTTGATCCCGTGTGCCTGGACCCCGTAGAAGGGCCGGTCGATGCCCACGGCCGCGGCCAGCGGCCTCAGGTTCATGGCGTAGCCGCCGAGGCCGGGCCAGCAGTGGACGGGGGGCTGGGTGCCCTCGCCCCACAGCCGCACCAGGCGTGAGGAGGCCACCGAGGACACGGAGTCCGCACCGTCGACCCGCCGGGCGAGTTCCTCGACGGTCGGATGTTCGAACAGGACCTGCAACGGCAGCGCGCTCTCGAATTCCTTGTTCAGCTTGTTGATGAGCGCGACCGCCATCAGCGAGTTCCCGCCGGACTCGAAGAAGTCGTCCCGTACGGAGACCGAATCCCGCTTCATGGCCTTCCGCCAGATACGGCTGATCCGCTCCTCGGTCCTCGTCCGCGGTGCGACGAAGGGGCGCGGGGCGGCCTCCGCGTTCACCTGGTCCGACGCGGCCAACGCCTTGGCGTCGATCTTCCCGTTGGCGGTGAGCGGCAGCCTGTCCACGACGAGGACCCTGTTCGGCAGCATGTAGTCGGGAAGGAAATTGATCAGATCGTCCTTGATGATCTCCGCCGGGCCCTTCATGTGGACGATGTCCTCCTTCATGCCCTCACTGCGCAGCTGCTCCTCGCTCACCCGGCCGCCGACGAAGAAGTAGGACGCCCCCGTGTCCTGCCCGAGACCGGCCAGGATGCTCTCCATGCGCTTCGCCGACGGCAGATCGTCACCGCTTCTGGAGCTGTATCCCGAGGACATGAACCCGAAGCCGAGGTCGTTCATCTGCAGACGCTGGAGCTTCCTGCCGAGATCGATGTAGCCGCGCCAGCCCCGGCGGTCCTTGTCGACCACGGTGATGCCGAGGGCCGACCTCTCGTAGACCCGCTGGTTGATGGCGATGACGTGCTTCTTCAGGACGATCTCGTCCGAGATCCTCTCCAGGTCGCCGTCCCGGTACCGGTACAGCCCCGTCGGCACGTCGGACACCTTCCCGGGGTGCGTCTGGACGTAGATCTCGAGGGAATCCTCGTCGGGCCGCGTCGCGGCGTACGGGACCACCTCGAACGTGCCCAGGTAGTAGTCCTCGTCGGCGCAGTCGAGGTCGTCCTTCACGGCGGGTGTCCAGCCGAGGGGCCTGACGTCCAGGCCGTACGCGGGGAGGACCTCCTCGAACAGGCCGATCATGTGGCCGGTCTCGATTTCGAGGACCTCTTGGATGTTGTTCTTGTAGACCGGCTCGATCGCCGACTTCTTCCCCAGGAAATGGAGCGTGACCCGCGCCGTTCCCGTGCCGGCCGTTTCGCGCATCAGCACCAGCCGATGGTGCACGGGGTGGTAGTAGTAGCATCCCGGCTTCACACCGCCCACCCCGTTCAGCTCGATGTACAGCTGCGTGGCGTACAGCGAACCCGGCGACGCGTAGCCGTACTTCGGCAGCAGCCGTTCCGTGCTCAGGTACTGGCCGAAGTAGCGCAGGATCTCGCCCCATTCGGGGAGTGTCAGGGTGTCCGGGCCCCGGGGGGCCGCGGCCGCGGCGCTGCCGCCCAGAAGGCGCAGCACATCGGCCTTCTCGATGTCGCCGCCCTCGAAGAACCGGTAGGTCTTGCGGGCGAACACCCGCCGCCGCTGCTCGGGTGTCGGTACCGCACCGGGCAGGTCGGCCGCCGTCCTGCCGCGGAGTTCCGCCGCGTCCCGGCAGCCGCCGTTCGACAGCTGGGCCTTCACCTGCAGTCTGCTCGCCTTCGACCGGTGGTGGGCGCCGTGCCGCCCCTGGTCCATGAGCGCCGCTTCCTTCGGGCTGAGCTCGATGCAGGCGATCAGGTTCTGGAACCCGGTGCGGGGGTCGTCCTTGACGACGACCGCGGCGTTCTTGACCCAGTCGTGGTTCTCGATCGCCAGCCTGATCTCGTCCAGCTCGACCCTGAAACCCCTCAGCTTCACCTGGTTGTCCGCCCGGCCCGCGAACTGGACCGTGCCGTCGGCATTCCAGTACGCCAGGTCGCCGGTCCGGTACAGCCTGGCCTCCGGGTCGTCCGGGTGGAACGGGTCGTCGATGAACCGTTCCGCGGTCAGCTCCGGCCGGTGCAGATAGCCGCGCGCGAGCTGGGCTCCGCCGATGTACAGCTCACCGGTCTCCCCCACGGCCACCGGGGACCGACGGGCGTCGAGAATGCGGTAGTGGGTGTGGTGCACGGGGGTACCGATCGGGATCATGTGCGTGCCGCCGTCGACGGAATCCCGGTCGACGACGAACGCCGAGGTGTTGATGGTGCACTCGGTCGGCCCGTACAGATTGACCAGATCGCACTTCGGGAACGTCTCGAGGCATTGCCGGGCGAGGTTCTTGGACAGGGCCTCGCCACCGCTGAAGATCCGGGTGAGCGAGGTGAGCCGCGCGAACCCGTCGGTGTCCAGGAGTGCCTGGAGCAGGGTCGGCACGCATTGGAGCGTCGTCACCCGGTGCGTGCCGATGGCCTCGATCAGCCCCTCGGGGTCCCGGTACACGCCCGGGCGGCCCATGACGACCTGGCTGCCGCAGCTCGGGGCCAGGATCTCCCACTGCGCCGCGTCGAAACTCATCGGGGTCTTCTGCAGGACGACCGCGTCCCGGCCCAGGTCGCAGACGGCTCTCATCCAGCGCATCTGATTGACGATGGCACGGTGTTCGATCATGACCCCCTTCGGCTTCCCCGTGCTGCCGGAGGTGTAGATGACGTAGGCCAGGTCCTGCGGGCGCGGGCCGGTGCCGAGGGCGCGGCGCACGGCCTCGGCCTCAGGTGAACGCGCGAACTCCAGCGCGTCCGGCAAGGTGACGACGGTCGTGCCCCTCGGCGCCAGCTCCGCCAGCCTGGGCGTGAGCTTTTCCTGGGAGACGATGACGTCGACCCGCGCGTCCTCGATCATGTACCGCAGTCGTGCCTCGGGGTACTCCGGTGACAACGGCAGATAGGCACCTGAAGCGAACAGGATCCCCCAGGCGCCCACCATCAGTTCGATCGAGGGCTCGACGAATATCCCCACACGGTCGTCGGGGGCGACGCCGAGATGTCGCAGGTATGCCGCGAGGTCCGCACTTGCCTCCGCGAGCTCGCGATAGGTCAGGCTCTCCTCCTCGGCGACAACCGCCGTCCGGTGGGGGTGCGCCTCCACCGCCTCCTGGAAGAGGTCGGTGAGGCACTGGTCACGGGATGTCTGTGTGGTCGGCACGACCGTCTCCTCGGGTGGGGTGCCACTGGGGCACCGAATCGGGATGAACTTCGTGATCCACACTGGCTGTCCCGATGTCCCGGACACATGAGAGGACGGTTGCGCGGCGGTCCCACATCCCGTCACGGGCGGCCGGGACCGACGGCCGCCGCCAGGTCCCGTCCGGCCGGCCCGTGCGCGGGCGGGGAGCCCTCGGCCACGGTCCCGGCGTCCTCGGTCGCACGCGACGCCCCCGCGCCCCGGCCGATGATCGCGTCGATCCCCGCGCGCAGGACGTCCTCACCGACCTCGGTGGCCAGGTGACCGCCCGCGGTGTGCGGCTCCCCCAGCCGGTCGAGGAGCACCGGCGTCGGGCGGCCCGGGGAGGCGGTGCGGCGCAGCGCCGCCAGGAGGTCGTCGGCGGTGACCGTGGCGGGCAGCTCCATGGGGACGCCCCACCGGGCCACCAGCTCCCGGTGGGCCCGCTCGCCCTCCTCGTCCAGCAACCCCGAGAGCCTGGCCACACGGGCGGCGACGAGCATGCCCAGCGCGGTGGCCTCGCCGTACCGCAGCGCGTCGGCGCCGAGCCCTCGCAGCGCGTCCGCCACGGTGCGCCCGTAGTGGAAGGCCATGGCCGGGCCCTGCTCCAGCGGGTCGTAGTGCAGGAGCGTGGCCCGTACTTCCAGGCACAGGGCGATGAAGGACGCCAGGGTGCCCGTGTCGTACCGCGCGTCGGGGCGCAGCCGGTCGGCCACCCGGTCGTGGAAGGCCGGGCTGACGGCCAGGACGTTCCTGACCAGCGCGCTCAGTCCGGAGCGGACGGCGTCGGGGGTGAGGGTCCGCAGGAAGTCCAGCTGGATACGGACGAGGAGCGGCGCGGGGCGGGGGCCGGTGGGGCCGACGAGCGACAGCGCCGAGTCCGACATCGCCCGCAGCGTGGTCGGCAGGTACACCAGGCGTGGGCGGCCCTCGGTACGGGCGGCCAGCCGGCCGGCGGCGTCGATGACGCGGGTGCCGCCGAGGGCGACGATCACCGAGCCGGGCGTGGGTGCCGCGCGGTCCGGGACGTCCTGGCCGGTCAGCCACCGCACGCAGGTGGGCGCGGCCGTGCCGAGGTGGCGCAGGACGCGGGCGATGTGCGCCCGGGGCAGCGTGCGCTCCGTCACGAGCACGAAGGCGTCGGGGGCCGGCTCGGCCGCGATCCGCGCCAGTTCGGAGAAGGAGTCGTCCCCGCAGCGCACCTGTACCGGGAAAGACACGGAACCGGCGACGAGGTACCTGTCCAGGGCGATCGGTGAAGCGAAGACAGACATGAGGGGCTCGTTCGTTGAGCTGAATCGGATGGTCACCCATCACGATCAGCGGCTCGACGGCCCAAGGGCATGAGGCCGCGGCCCCGTCCGTGCCCCGCCCACGCCCGGGTGAGGGGGGTTCGGCGGGCGGGCTGGAGTGGCCCGCCCGCCGGCGCTCAGGAGGTCGCGTTGCCCATGTAGTCGGCCCAGATCCGGGGCGGGAAGACGTTGCCGCGCTCCGACTTCTCACCGCCGACGTCCGACATGGGCAGCAGCTGCGGCTCGCTCGGCTTGGTGCGGAACATGGCCACGGCGGTGGACAGCTCCTTGGTGTAACCGACGAACCACGCGGACTTCAGCCGGTCCTGGTCACCGGTGCGGCCCGCCGCGAAGGGGCCGAGGCGCCGGGTGGTGTTCGCGTCGAGATCGCCGACGCTCTTGGCACCGGCCTCGCGCAGCACGTCGGAGACCTTGTTCGCCACGTCCTCGTCGAGCGCGCGCTGTGACCGCGTCTGCTGGAAGCCCTCTACCGGCTTGCCGTCCTTGAGCAGTCTGGTCACGGAGTACGGGTCGTTCTGCAGGCCCTGATTGGCGAAGGTGCCGTAGGCCACCGCCATCCGGATGGCGCTGGGTGTCGAGGTACCGATGGGGAAGGTGCGCTCGAGCGGGGCCATGCTGTCCTTCAGCAGTCCCGTGCGGACGGCGGTGTCCCGCACCTGCTCCAGCCCCACATCGCGGCCGAGCTGGACGAACGTCGCGTTGCCCCCGGTGATCGAGGCCTGGCGCAGGGTGGGATGCGCCTCGTCGGGGCCCTCGACGTCCGGCTTCCCGGGGCCCGGCGGCTGGGTCGGCCGGGCGGCCGGGAAGACGTCCGAGGACTGTTGCAGGGTGCCGTCCTTGCCGTAGTAACTGTCGAGGGACACCTCCTGCCGGTCGCCGTCGCCCGATGCGGCGCCCGCGCCGTTCTTGAGGGCGGCGGCGAGGACGAACGGCTTGAACGCGGATCCGACGGGCACGCCGGAGGTGTCGGCGTTGTTGGTGAAGTGCTTGGTGGCGTCGGGGCCGCCGTAGAGGGCGACGACGGCACCGTCCGAGGGCCGTACCGAGGCGGCGCCGACCTGCACATCGGTGTCGGCCGGGCGCTTCTTGGGGTCGATGTCGCGCTTCAGTACCCCCTCCACCGACTTCGTCAGCTGCCGTGTCTTCTTCTTGTCGAAGGTGGTGTGGATGCGGTAGCCGCCGTGGGCGAGGTCCTTGTCGGTGAGTGGTGTGCGCTGCTTGATGTTCTTGTTGGCGACGTCGACGAGATAGCCGATCTGGCCGCTCAGGCTGGTGGCGGTGGACTGCTTGCGCGGTTCGGGGAACGTCCGGTACTTGTCCCGCTCCGACCGGTCCATGAGCCCGGCCCGGACCTGCCGGTCGAGGATCCACTTCCAACGGTCCTCGGCCCGCTCGTGGTTCTTCTCCCCGAGTGCGGGGTCGTACTGCTCGGCCCCCTTCAACAGCGCTGCCAGCAGGGCGCCCTGGCTGGGGTTCAGCTTCTTGGCCGGGATGCCGTAGTAGGCCTGGGAGGCGGCCTCGATGCCGTACGCCCCGCGGCCGAACCAGCTGGTGTTGAGATAGCCCTGGAGGATCTCGTCCTTGCTCTTCCGCTGGTCCACCTTCAGCGAGATGACGAACTCCTTGACCTTCCGTGTGATCGTCTGTTCCTGGGAGAGGTAGGTGTTCTTCACGTACTGCTGGGTGATGGTGGAACCACCCTGGGTCTCCTTGCCCTGTGCGGTGCTGAAGAAGGCGCGCAGGATGCCCTTGAAGGACACACCGGAGTCGCTGTAGAAGCTCTCGTTCTCCGCCGCGATCACCGCGCTCTGGGCGGACTTCGGGACGTCCGCCAGCCGGACGATGTTGCGGTTGACCGCGCCCAGACTCACCATCTGCGTACCGTCGGCCCAGTAGTAGGCATTGGCCTCCTGACGGGCCGCCGCGTTCTCGTCGGGGACCTTCACGGTGATGTAGACGTACGCGAACAGCGCGCCGAGGAAGGCGAGGCAGAGCGTGAAGGTACCCAGGAGTTGACGCCACGACGGAAGCCAACGACGCCACCCTCGTCTGCCGCGACGCGGGTAGTCGATGAAGCGCCGCCGCCCGTTCGTGCCCGCGGCCCTACGGCGGGGCAGGCGTGGCTTGTACCGGTGTATGCCCATGGTCCCATCGCTCCTCGACGAGGCAGCTCTCTCGCCTTGCATCGGTTCGTCCTGTGCCGTGAATCGTTCGTCGACTCAGACGATCACGAGCCCTACCCGGTTGGCCTGCTTGTATGAGCATTTCATGACAGCCGTCCGGGGAACGGCCCGTCGCGACCGGGAAGGCCTTCGTCACCCGGGTCGTCTCACATGACGAACAGTCAGTGAGCCGAGTCAACGCATCCGCGCATGACGCCGTCTTCACCCAAGAAGCACGGATGGTCACCCTCCAACCACTTATTGCTGACTATTTGTTACATCAATGTTCACAGTGTGAAAAACACCCCCATACCTCTTTACGTGTGCATGCCATATACACCAAGGTTCCGGGCGGGGGCCACTTGGTCCCCGCAGTGCCCAGCGGCACCGCGTCTCAGGGCGATCGGGCTCCCCGGCCGCCCCACAGCCAAGGACCTTGAACCGTGCATAGACCCCACATATGCAGCCTGGCCATCGCCGTCGCCCTGGCGGCGACGGCGACCCTCACGGCGGGAACGGCCCTCGCCGCCCCGTACGACCACCGGGCCTCCGCCCCCTCTCCCACCACCTCCCCCGCCCTCCCCGTCGCGTCGGTCGTCGACGCGGCCCGCACGGCCGCGTTCGCGCACGCCTCGGCGACCGGCGTCGGCGAGCGCGACGGCCTGAAGGCAAAGGAGACGCTGGTCGACCCCGAAGGCAAGCGGCACGTCCGCTTCGTGCGCACCCACCGCGGTCTGCCGGTGCTCGGCGGCGACCTCATCGTCCACCTGGACGCCAAGTCGGCTTACCTGGGCGCGACCCGGGCGACGGACCACCGGCTCGCCGTCCCCACCGTGACACCGAAGGTGACGGCCACTCAGGCCAAGGCCAAGGCCGCCGCCGTGGCGAAGGGCGACGCGGAGAAGGCCGAGCTGGTCGTCGACGCCCGCGACGGCAAAACCGTGCTCGCCTACCGGGTGGAGGTGACGCGGAGCCGTACCACCGAGGTCGGCGGCGCCCGGACCGTGGTCGTCGACGCGATCACCGGTGCCGTCCGGAGCGACACCCCTGTCGCCGACCCGTTCGTGTCGCCGCAGCTCAAGGAGAAGCTGCGCGAGAGCGGGGGGAAGCTCACCCCGAAGACCGGCCCGTCCCACGCCCCCGCCCGAACGGTCGGCCCGGCCAAGTCCGCGAGTGCCTTCCCGGCCCCCGCCACGGGCACCGGCGCGTCACTCTTCTCCGGCAGTGTGCGGCTCGGCACCACGCAGACCGGAAAGAATTCCTTCCTGCTCAAGGACCCGGCCCACGGGAACACCCAGGTCCGGGACGCGGGCAACAAGACACCCTCGTTCTCCGGCGGCAAGGCGTTCACCAACACCACCAACCGCTGGGGCGACGGCACCAACGGCGACCGCGCCACCGCGGCCGTCGACGCCCAGTACGGCATCACGAGCACCCTGGACTACTACAAGAACGCCTTCGGCCGGAACGGCATCAAGGGCGACGGCACCGGGGCGAAGGCCCTGGTGCACTACGGCGAGAAGGTCGACAACGCGTACTGGAGCCCCAGCGCTCAGACCATGCTCTACGGCGACGGCGGCCAGCTCTTCAAGAACCCCCTGGTCGTCCTGGACGTCACCGCGCATGAGCTCACCCACGGAGTGGTCAACGCGACCGCGGACCTCCAGCCCACCCGGGCCCAGGGAGGCACGTCGTACGGTGAGCCGGCCGCGCTCAACGAGTCCCTCTCGGACATCTTCGCCACCTCGGTCGAGTTCGCCGCGGGCAACGCCGGCAACCCGCCGAACTACCTTCTCGGCGAGAAGCTCGGCCTGAAGACCGGCTTCCTGCGCCGCCTGGACAAGCCCTCACTGGGCTTCGAGGGCGACGTTCTCGACTACTGGAAGAAGGAGGCGTACGACACCGAGTCGCACCGCGGCTCCGGCATCTCCTCGCACGCCTACTACCTCCTGGCCGAAGGCAGCGGCAAGAAGAAGATCGGCGACGTGACCTACGACTCGCCGACCTTCGACGGCAGCGCCGTGTCCGGCATCGGCCGGGACAAGGCATCGGCGATCTTCTACCGGGCGCTCACCCGGTACATGGTCTCCACCACCGACTTCCACGACGCCCGTACCGCGACCCTGAAGGCGGCCGACGACATCCACGGCGCCGACAGCGTCGAATACAAGGCGGTCGACCGGGCCTGGGCCGCCGTCAACGTCACCGCGGACAACACACCGTCCGGCTCCCCCGCCGAGACACCCACCGAGGACTGACCGGCCTCGCCCCGAAACTCCGTGGGTGCCCGCTCCGGGCACCCACGGAGGTACGTGACGTCATCGCCGGGTCCGGGGGCGGTGACGTCAGGGCTCGGGGTGCCAGGCCGGGCCGTCCGGGTTCGGACGGACCCGTCCGAACACCACGTCGGCGAAGTGGACCCCGAACCCGATCGTGTCCGGCCGTGCGAGCTCGGCCACCAGGCGACGTCGGTGGACGGCGGACTCCACCGGGTCGTGATCGGGACCGGCCGACCAGTCGGGGTGGTCGATCTGCACCGAGGTGTGCATCGCGTCGCCGAACGCGATGAGGCGCAGGCCGCCCGAAGTGATCGTGTAGGCCGCGTGGCCGGGGGTGTGACCGGGTGTCAGGAAGACCCGGACCCCGGGGAAGATCTCCTCGTCGTCGACGACGGTACGGACCTGGGGCTCCAGCGTGGTCAGCATCTCCTGCGTCACCCCGTGGCCGGCGTTGGGGCGGCGCTGCGCCCACTCGGGCTCCGGGAACAGATACTCCGCGCCGGCGAAGGCGATCCGGTCCGTACCGGGGACGGGGAGGCAGGCCCAGCCGAGGTGGTCGGTGTGCAGGTGGGTGAACGCCACCGCCTCGATCTCCTCCGGCCTGCGGCCGAGGGCGGCGAGGTTGTCGAGCATGTCGCCGCCGTGGATGGCGCCGATGAACGGGTGCTCGGGATCCGCCGGCCACGTCTGGGGCCCGAAGCCCGCGTCGATCAGCAGGGCCCGCTCGCCGTGCTCGACGAGCAGCCCGCCGATGCTCGCCACCAGATTGCCGGTGGCGTCGAGGTACTCGGGGTGGGCCGCCCAGTACTCCTCGGTCGAGTCCGCCAGCCAGCCGAGCGGCTTGAGCGCGACCGCCCCGTCCGGGACGTAGCTGATCTTCAGCTCGCCCAGCTCGAACGACCGGATCCCCGACACCCGGCGTAACCGCCGATGGCTTTCCGGCTCACCCTGCGATGGGTCGGTTATACGGGCGGATGCGGGACGCGTCATGACCGCGGTCTCCTTCTCGTGACGGGCACCGCTCCGGGCGGTGCTGCACAAGAAACTTACAACTAGAATCATTCAAGTTGCAATGATGAAAGCTTGATGCAACTGGGTAGAATGACGGGCATGACCAATGACCTCGTGCCCGGGGACCCAATGGTCGGTGCAGAGCCGCGCGCCGCCGCAGAGCGGGAGTTGTGCGGACTGGTGGGCGGGCTGGCCCGACAGCTCGAGTCGCACGTGCGGGAGCGCGCGGCGCAACTGGGCCTGACCGCCCCCCAGGCGACCGCCCTGCGTGAGCTGACCGGCCCGATGACCATGCGCGAACTCGCCGACCGAATGAGCTGCGAACCCTCCAACGCCACCTTCGTCGTCGACCGGCTGGAGAAACTGGCCCTGGTCGAACGCCGCCCCCACCCCACGGACCGCCGCGCCAAGCAGCTCGCCCTGACCGGCGACGGCACCGCCCTGCGCAACCGGCTCCTGGAGCTCCTGACCCACCACTCCCCGCTGGCCGCCCTCAGCCCGCAGGAACAGCGCACCTTCCACGCCCTGCTGCTCCGGACGAGAAAGAGGTAGCCGGGCGGGCCGGGAGCCGGCCCGGCTGCTTCGACGACCGCTTGCCGACAGCGGATGGCCGCCGCCCGATTCGGATATGGCGGAGCGCCGACGCGCCCTACGGTTTCGAAGAAATCGGCGCTCTGGAGGCGTACATGGACAGCTATCGGGGTGCGCGGACAGTCGTGATCGTGGGTGCGGGCGTGGCTGGTCCGACAGCGGCCACTGCCCTGGCACGCGGCGGATGGCAGGTTGAGATCGCCGAGGTGGGCCCGCCGGAGGCGCCTTCTGGATGGCCCAGCAGCACTCGCACACCGGCGAGCTGCGTGACGGTCCACAACCCGGCTACCCGCGCTCCTTGCGGGCAGCCCTCGCGTTCATCGAAGCGAACCTCGCCGAACACATCAGCCTCGGCGGCATCGCCGGTGCCGCGGGCTGCAGCCCGCGGACCCTCAGCTCCGCATTCCGCGGTCGGCTCGGCCCTTCGCCCATGTCCTACGTCCGCAACCTGCGGCTCGACCGGATTCGTGAGGACATCCTCGCCTCCAGCGACCCCGTCGGCACGATCGCCTACCGGTGGGGCGTCTCGCACCTCGGCCGCTTCGCCGGCGAGTACCGCGACCGCTTCGCCGAACTGCCCTCCGACACCGCAGCCCGCAGGTGACCCGGCCTCCCCCCTCCCCTGCCTGTCACCGCATCAGCCCGGGGCCGTCCGTCGCTTCGCGGAAGCGACGCGTTTACGCCCATCGCGTTGACAGCCGTGCCGTGCCGCCGCAATAGTCTCCACCGCGCCCGCGACTCACGTCATGACGGGCCATCAGGCAATCGGTCCAGCACTCGCACACGCACGTGATCAGGAGTGATCGAGAGGCGCCGGCCCGTACGGGCCGGCGACCCCACCCCGCGTCGGCGGGAGATCCCGGAGGATCGCACATGCGTCAGAGTTTCCTGACCGTATCCGCAGTGGCCGTGGCCGCCATGGCCTGGGCGCCGCAGGCGCAGGCGGCCGGCACGTCGACGGGCGGCGCCGTCGCCGCCTACGGCCAGCAGCAGATCAACTTGAAGCAGAACGGCTGGGGGGACGCGCGCAGCTGCGTCGTGTACTCCAAGTCCACGGTCCGCTGCTTCAAGACCCACGCCGAGGCGGACCGGGCACTCGGCTACTCCCGGGCGACGGACCCTCTCGTCACGAACGCCAAGGACCCCTCGATCCTGATCCCGGCGTGCGCCAGCGGCTGGACGTGCCTGTACGAACACAGCAACGGCGGCGGGCGCCGACTGATCTTCAACGACTACTACTGGCACAACCTCAACGAATACGGCTTCGACAACCAGACGTCCTCCTGGCGCAACAACCAGTCGGACTCCTGGTCCTGGCTCGCCGGAGGCACCGGCGGCAACGGCGGCCAGATCAGCCTCTCCACCAAGTCCTACAGCTCCAACCTCGGCGCCTACAACGACTGGGCCAGCTCGGTCGCGGCCTGACGGCCGGCGGGCCCGGCGGGCCCGTTCACGCGAACCGTGTCGTGAGCGGGCCCGCCGGGCCCGCTCGCTCTCCTCACCCGGCGCGCTCCTCCACCGACAGGACCACCGTGCGCTCGGCGGTCAGCCGCAGGATGCTGCCCTCATGCGGATCGAGGCCCAGCCGGGCGCCGTGGTAGCGGGGCGTGGTGGCGGAGAACCGGAGATTGCCCGCGGTCATCTCCAGGATCCCCTTCACGAAGGCCCTGACGTCGGGGCGCGCTCCCAGCGGGCCGGCCAGGACCTTGTCGTGAGCCGTGTGGAGCGCCGCCTCGGCGGCGTCCAGCTCCTCGCACAGGCGGTCGACGGCGCCTTGCAGACCGAGGCCCTCGCTCTGTCGGAGCACGGTGACGGCGTTGACGACCGGGCCGCCGGAGAAGAGATCGCGCCGGTAGGAGAACAGGTCGTTGACCAGGACGCCGAAGCGCCGGCTCGCCTGGCAGACGGCCTCCAGGTCGGCGTCCGACCGACGCAGACCGGCGACGTCCGTGGCGGTGGCGTACTCCACCAGGCCGACGGCGGCCTCGGCCGCGGCGGTCAGCAGCCGGTCGGCGAGATAGGTCTCCAGGTCCGGGTCCTTCAGGGGCGCGTCGAGCGCGCGGACGCAGGCGTCGAACCATTCCTCGCACACCGCTGTCAGACGGGTGTACTGCTCGGGGGTCATCCGGCGCCGGACACCGTCGAGGACGTCGGCGTAGGCCGCGCCCCACGGCGAGGTGAGGTCCGGATCGCCGTGGTGAGCGCGCACGCAGGCGTCGACGGCCGAGCGGATCAACTCGCCGTGGCCGAAGCCCTCGTCGTCGTCCTCGTCGTCGCCCTCGCCGCACCGGAGATTGTCGAGGGTGTCGTCGATGGCGAAGAAGTAGGTGGTGAAGGCGGACAGGTCCGCGAACCGTTCCACGGACGCCGAGGGGAAGGCCCACTCCGGGAACAGGACGACCGGCCGCAGGGAGTACCGCAGGTCCTCTTCGGACAGCGGCAGGAACGTCAGATGCCGGTCCGCCCACTCCAGCACCCGCGCGGAGACCTCGGCGGCCTGCGGATGCCGGGTGGCCGCGAGCCCGCGCCCCAGCGGGGGCAGGCGGATGGTGACCGGTTCGGCCTGAGGCACCGCGGCGAGGGGCGGGCAGCGGTCCTGCCCCGGGGCTCTCGTCTCGAGGATGTCGTCCATGTCTCCCTCATCTCCCGCCGGGGTCGGCACAGGACCGACCTTGGCAGGCCGCCCGCCGAACCGGGGGAATCCCGGTCCGGCGCGTCGCGGTGCGGCCGGGCGCACCCGCTCCCCGCCGGGCGGGCGCCCGGCCACCCGCTCCCCTTCCGGTCACTGCCGTGTACCTCTTCCGCTACCGGGCGCGACACCGTTGATCCGGCGTTGATCGAGGGTTGATGAGCCGCTCCTAGAGTCCGGCGTAACCGGTCCGGGCAGCGGCTCAGACGGTCGCGATGGCGCCCGGACACCGGACTTGAGGAGGAGTTCCCATGGAGAACCTGTTCGATCTGGATGTGGAAGAGATCGCCGTGCCGTCCTTCGACGAGACCGGGGCCGCGGACGCGCTCGGCTTCGTCTCCTTCCCCACCCCGATCACCGGTCGTGTGTGCAACCCCGACACGGGCTGTATCTGCTAGTCCGCTCCACGGCGCGTGGGTGGGGTGCCGGGTCGCCCCCGGCTCCGGCACCCCATCCACGCCAGGGGAGCGAGGGTGTGCGAGGCGGCGAAGGGGAGTCGATGGTGTTGCGGGTGCCAGGCAGGGACGACGCGGACGGGGATCCGGAGTTCGCCTGTGCCGATACGGTCCTTCTCCGGGCGGCCGTCCGTCCTGGCGGCGCCGCGGCGGTGCGCCCGGATCCGGGGGAACCAGCCCGCGTGCGACAGGCCGCGGCCGACGATCTGTTCCGTGAGGCCATCGCCCTGGCCAGCCCGTCCCTGGCCCACGTCCTGGACAAGGCCGCCGCGGGGCACCCCCTGTCGCCCAAGGAGATACGCCGGGCGGCCCGCGCGGTGACGCGCTATCAGCTGCGGATGAGCGGCCGGGCCACGCCCTTCGGCGTCATGGCCGGAGTGACCGCCGCCGGTTTCGGCCCCGCCCCCGAGGCACGCTGGGGCTCGGCCCACACCAAGGCGGCCCGGGCGGACATGGGCTGGCTGTTCGACGTCGTCGCCCGCCTGGAACGCGACCCCACCGTCCTGGCCCTGCTGAGCGTCACCGCCAATGACCTGTGCACGGTCCGCGGCGACCGGCTCGTCCTGCCCTTCGTCCCGGCACAGGACCTGCACGAGGGTTCCCACCGGGGCGGGGCGGCCACCCAGGAGGTGTCGGTACGTCACACCGAGCCCGTGCGTCGCGCCTTCGAGCTGGCCGCGACCCCCGTGGCCTGGCCCGATCTGGTCAAACTGCTGGGCGAGGACCATCCCGAGGTGGCCACCGACACGGTGGCGCGGATGGCCGCCGAGCTCGTCCGCCTCGGTCTGCTGCTCACGCAGCTGCGGCCGCCGCTGGACGACGGTGACCCGGTGGAGCACGTCCTCGGCCTGCTGGCCGGGCACAGCGGGGTCCTCTCGCCCGACAGCCGCCGGGTCGTCGACGAGCTGATCGACATCCGGAGCGGGCTGGCGGCCTACGCCGCCGCGCCCGTCGGCCGGGGCGGCCCGGCGCTGACCGCCGTGACGGACCGCATGCGCGCTCTTCGGCCCGCCGAACGTCCGGTGCAGGTGGATCTGGCGCTGGACGCCGACGTCCGCCTGCCGGACGTCGTACGGGCGGAGGCGGAACGCGCGGCGCGGGCGCTGGTGTCCTTGTCCGCGGGCCGGCCGGGCCCCCGTCACTTCCGCGACTACCACGCGAAGTTCCTGGAACGGTACGGCACGGGCAGGTCGGTTCCGCTGCTGGAACTGCTCGATCCCGCGCGCGGGCTGGGTGTGCCCGACGGGTACGGCGCCCACGCGCCCGGCGGCCGCTCGGGCGGCGAGGGCGGCGAGGGCCCGGCCGCGCGCGACCGGCTCCTGCTGGCCTGGGCCCAGGAGGCGGCCATGGCGTCGCAGCGCGAGATCCTGCTGGACGACGAGCTGCTGGCCGAGCTCCGCGGGGCCGGGGCCGGGCCCGCGCCGGAGGACGCCCCCGGCCCGCCGCCGTCGTTCGATCTGCTGGCCGAGCTGCTGGCGGACTCCGTGACGGCCATGGCCGAGGGCGAGTTCCGGCTGATCGTGGGCGGGGTGTCCGGGGGCGCGGGGGCGGTCGCGGGACGGTTCGCCCATGTGCTGGGCGAGGCCACCGCGGACTTCGGCCGCGTCGTACGGGCCGTACCCACCCGCAACCCGGCGGCCGTCCGGGCCCAGTTGGGCTTCTCGCCGCGTACGGGCAAGGCCGCGAACGTCTCCAAGGTCCCGAGGTGGCTCGACCACACCATCACCGTGTCCGCGTTCGCCGACCGCGGCTCCCCGCACGCCCTGGGCCTCGCGGAGCTGGCCGTGGTGGCGGAACCCGGGCGGCTGGCCCTGGTGTCGACCGCTCTGGGACGCGAGGTCGTGCCCACGCTGCCGACCATGGTGCTGACCCCGGGCAACGCCCCCGACGTCGCCCGCTTCCTGGAGGAGATCCAGCGCGGCGGCGAGGCCGCGTGGCCGGGGTGGGACTGGGGCACGGCCGCCGCCCTCCCCTGCCTGCCCCGCGTGCGCTACGGCCGGACCGTCCTGGCACCGGCCCGCTGGCGGCCCGCCGATCCCGCGCTCGGCGCGCCCACCACGCCACCCGACACCTGGCGTCGGCGGTTCGCCGCCTGGCGCGCCAGGGCGGGTGTGCCCGCCGAGGTCGCCTCGGTGTACGCCGACCACCGCATCGCCCTCGACCTGGAGGACCCGGAGCACCTGGAGTTGCTGAGGCACGAGTGGCAGCGCCGCCCGGGGGCGTTCCTCCAGGAACTGCCCGCAGAGGGTGCCTACGGCCACGGCTGGTCCGCGGGACGGCCCGCCGAGGTCGCCTTCCCGCTGGTACGGACCACCCCCGGCACGGCCCGGCCGCCGGCCATCGGACCCGGCCGCCCGCACCCGGTGTACGGCCCCGGGTCGCAGTGGCTCTACGCCAAGCTGTACTGCGCCACGGAACACCAGGACACCTTGCTCGCCCGGCGCCTCCCCGGCCTGCTGAGCCGGCTGCCCGAGGGCGTGGACCGCTGGCACTTCCTCCGCTACACCGACCCCGCACCCCATCTGCGGCTGCGCTTCCACGGCACCCCGGAGGTCCTCGGCGGACAGCTGCTGCCCCTCCTGGGGCGGTGGGCCGACGAGTTACGGCGGCAGGGGTGGTGCGCGCGGACGGTGCTCGACGCCTACGAGCCCGAGTGGGAGCGTTACGGCGGGCCCGAGGCGATGGGGGACGCCGAGGCGGCCTTCGACGCCGACAGCCGGGCCTGCCTGGAGCAGGTGGCCCTGCTCCGCGAAGGCGCCTTGGACATCGACCCCCGGCTGCTGGCCGCCGCCAATTACGTGGACCTGGCCCACCGCTTCTTCCGTGACACCGGCGACCCCGGCCACCCCGGCCACCGCGAGGCCGCGTACCGGCTGTGGGCCGACGCGGGCCCGCTCGGGCACCGGGCGGCGCCGACCGCCCTGCGGCAGGAGGCGCGGCGGCTCGTCGATCCGGACGGCCGGTGGACGGAGCTGGCCCGGCGGCCGGGCGGGG
This sequence comes from Streptomyces netropsis, assembly GCF_014203545.1. Taxonomy (GTDB): domain Bacteria; phylum Actinomycetota; class Actinomycetes; order Streptomycetales; family Streptomycetaceae; genus Streptomyces; species Streptomyces netropsis. The sequence continues at coordinate 593,198 of NZ_JACHJG010000002.1, read as the reverse complement.
CGCAGTTGCTCCGCGCCTGGGAGCGGCGCGGCCCGGCCGTCGCCGCGTACGGAGCGCGACTGCGCGGTCTCGACGAGACGGCGTGGGCCGAGGAGGGCACGGTCCTGACGTCCCTGATGCACATGCATCACAACCGGCTCGTGGGAACGGCCCGCGGTGCCGAGGAGGAGTCACTCGCCCTGGCACGCCTGGCGGTACGGGCGCACATCGACCGGGAGCGGGAAAGGGCGCGGGCATGAGCACACGGGACAGGGCGGCGGCCCTCTCCGCCGACATCGCCGAACGGCTCGCCGACCCGGGCGGCGTCCGGGCCCTGCTGCCGCCCTCGCCGGAACCGTCGCGGGCGCTCACCTTGAGCGACGGCGCGCCGGGCATCGCGCTGCTGCACCTGGAGCGCGGGCGGGTGGCGGAAGCCGCCCTGGGGGCCGCGCACCGGTGGCTGGCCGACGCGGTCACCCACGCCAAGAACCCGTCGGACGGCACCCCTCCCTCGGCTCCGGGGCTGTACCTGGGCATTCCCGCGCTGTCCTTCGCCATGTGCCGTGCCGAGCTGGTCTCCGGACGCCCCGTCCGGGCCGCCGCGCGGCTCGCCGGGCACGTCCGGGCGTTCGCCCGGGGGCTCGCCGCCTGGGAAGGACGGCGGCGCCCGCACGACGGCGAGTGCGTGAGCGTCGGGACGTACGACGTCATCTCGGGGCTGGCGGGCCTGGGCGCGCATCTCCTCGACGGCCGGCAGGACGGTGTCGAGGGCAGTGGCGAGGCACTGGCCGAGGTCCTGACCGCGCTGACAAAGCTGGCCGTGCCGCTGCGGCTCGACGGGCGTTCGCTGCCGGGCTGGTGGACCGCCCAGCACTCCTCCGGTTACGCGCCGACGGCCCCGGAGACCGGCCACGCCAACGTCGGTCTGGCGCACGGCGCGCCCGGTCCGCTGGCCCTGCTGGCCCTGGCCTGGCGGCACGGTGTGGTCGTGCCCGGGCAGGAGCGGGCCATCCGTGTGCTCGCCGAGTGGCTGATGGGCATCGAGCGGCAGGACGAGGAGGGAGGCTGGTGGCCCCGCACGCTGGTGCTGGCCCCCGACGGCGCGCCGACGGCCAACGAGAGCGGACCGGGCCGGGCGTCGTGGTGCTACGGGACCGTGGGCATCGCCAGAGCGCTGTACCTGGCGGGGAGCGCGCTGGACGTGCCCGAGTGGCGTCGCGCCGCGCTCACCGCCTGGCGCGCGGCTCTCTCGCGCGCCCGCCGCACCCACGACGGCCCGGCGGGGGCGAGGTTGACGGACGCGGGGCTGTGCCACGGCTGGGCCGGTGTCCTGCAGGCCACCTGGCGCATGGCGGACGACACCGGGGACCCGCAGCTGCGCGCGTGGCTGCCCTGGCTCGCCGACCGCGTCCTGGATCTGGCGGCCACCGACCAGCCCTTCGGCCTGCGGCCCCCGCTCCCGGACGCCGACACCGTCAGCGACCCCGCGGGTTTCCTCACCGGGGCGGCGGGCGCGGCACTCGCGCTGCACACCTTCGCCACCGACACCGCCCCGGCGACCCGCTGGGACCGGGCGCTGCTCCTGGCGTGAGTGACGCGCGCGGGACGTGGGACGATCGGCGGGTGAACACGACCTGGGCCACGGTGCGCCGGATGCCCCTCCGCCGCCTCGGGCGAACGGCTTCGCCGGTCGTCGCGACCGCTCTCCTCGCCGCCTGTACCGCCTCTCCCTCGGCAGCGCCGAAGGCGGACGCCGCCCCTCCCAAGCCGTGCGTCGAGATCAAGGCCGGCCCCGTCGACGGTGCCATGGGCCTCCGTTCCCTGGCCCTGGAGATGGTCAACTGCGGCTCGCGGCCCTACACCGTGAAGGGGTATCCGACGGTCCGCGTCCTGGACGGCGACCGCAAGCGGATCGACGTCACGGTCACCGAGGGATCCTCCGCCGTCGCCACCATCGGCGACGCGACCCCCAAGCCCGTGATCCTGCGGCCCGGCGAGAAGGCCGTGGCGGGTCTGCTGTGGCGGAACACCGTGACGGATCCGGCGGTGACCGCCGTACGCGCCACGTACCTGGAGGTGGCCCCGGCCACCGGGGCCCCGTGGCAGACGGTGAAGCCGGACGCCGGCATCGACCTGGGCACCACCGGCAAGGTCGGTGTCAGCCCGTGGAAGCTGCCGCCCCGGAGGTGATCCGGGCCGGGGGCCGCGGAAATCACCTGGTCGCGTCACCTCTCACAGCGGTATCGTCCCGGTCCCGAGGAAGTCGGGTGGGTTCCGGCCGGGGAGCCGGCGGAGTTCAACGCGCACATCGTCGGCGAGATCCAGGTGGTCCACGCGTTCCACTGACGGTCCGTCGGGAGCTGCCGCGCTCGCCCCGCCCGTCTCGCCGGGCCTGTCGGCGCGGGGAGTTGACGTGCCGTCCGCGGATGTGTGATTCAGATCATCACCCCGGCGCCGGGGGAACCGGGGCGGCCGTCGGCGTCCGCATGGCATGATCATGCGGATCATTACCGGCGGGTAATCGCAATTCGCCCGCAGCCGTGTGACGCAGTCCGCAGGTGTCGATTCCCTGCGGCCTGCCCCCACCTCACGCTCCCGAGGATCCCATTTTGCGCAAGACCAACAGAAGTATCGCTTTACTGCCCGCTCTCGCCGCCGCTTCCCTGCTCGTCGGGTGTTCGGCCGCCTCTCCCTCTTCCAACGCGGCCGGCGGCGACGCGGAGCCGGCGGGTGGCGCCTCCCCGGCGGCCGCCCCCGCCCCGCAGCTCGCCGTCCAGGCAGCGCCGGCCCGTGCGGCCGGCGCCCCGAGCGCCGTGGCCCGTCCCTCCGGCGGCGGCCGTCAGGCACAGAAGTCCTCGCTGAAGATCGCCTCGTTCGACCACCGGAACGGACGGGCCGTCATCTCCGGTGCGTCGGACGCGCCGAAGAAGCCCACAGCCGGACACACCTCGCCGCCCGCGGCTGCGCCCCCCAAGTCGGCCGTGGCCGTCGGTGACGTCATCGCGAGCGCACCCGCCCCCGGCGCGCCCAACGGTGTGCTCGCCAAGGTCACCAAGGTGTTGGGGAAGACCGAGAAGGGCACCGAGGTCAACACGGCCCCGGCGACGCTCGGCGCCCTGCTGGGCGACGCCAAGGCCGACGGCAAGGTGCCCGTCGACCCGTCCGCCATGAAGGTCGAACCGCTGCTGCAGGGGACGAAGGTCTCCTGGGCCAAGACGGGCAACGTCCGGTTCGGTCCCAAGGGTGCGAAGGTGCCGCTGGGCAGCCTGCGGATCGACGTCGGCGCCTCGGTCCCCACGGCCAAGGGCGCCCCGGTGTCCGCCGAGGCGTCGGTGGCGGGCTTCGTCCAGCTGGCCCCCGAGGTCGACTTCTCCTACAACGGCGGCGGGTTCGGCTCCGCGGGTTCGCCCGGGACCGCTTCCCTGGGGCTCTCCGGCGACTGGTCCTCCCAGTGGGAGCTGAAGGGACAGGCGGCCGGGTCCACCAAGGACGGCAAGCCGCTGCGGCTGCCGTTCGCCAAGCTGCACGCCGCCCCCGTCATCCAGGTCGGTCCGGTACCGGTCGTCGTGAACGTCGACCTCACGTGCTACCTCCAGGTGGACGGTGACGGCCGGATCGGTGTCGACGTCAAGCAGAGCGTCAAGGGCGACTTCCGGGTCGGCGGCGACTACACCCGCGGCAAGGGCTGGAGCCCCGTCTCCCAGTCCGACATCAAGGCCACCCCGGTGCTCGCGACGGCGTCGGCCGCGGGCCAGGTGAAGGCCACGCTCGGCGCCGAGGCGGCCGTCGGGCTGTACGGCATGGCGGGTGTCAGCGCCGAACTCGCCCCGTATCTGCGGGCCGAGGCCGAGGGCAGCGCCACCGCGTCCAGTGACGGCACCGCCTCCGCCACCGGCCGGTGGGCGGCGTTCGGCGGTTTCGACCTGTCGGGCGCGCTCCAGGCGCAGCTGCGGATATTCGGCACGCCGATCTTCGAGAAGCGCATTCCCCTCGGTTCGCTGCACCGGGAGTGGAAGCTCGGAGGCGGCCAGGGTTCGGTGTCCACGGCACCACGGGCCAAGGGGCACTGAGCCCCGGGTCCACCCCGCTCATCGGGCCGGGTGCCCGGGAGGAGTCGAACTCCTCCCGGGCACCCGGCCCGTGCGCGTCGGCGGGGCTCACGGCCGGGCGAAGCGGTCCAGTGCCCCGCGTGCCTCCTCGCGCATCGTGTCGCTGCCCAGGTGACCGGAGTCGCCGACGACGACCAGCCGCGCGTCCGGCCAGGCCCGGGAGAGTTCCCAGGCGGTGCCGAGGGGGCCGCTCAGATCGAGACGGCCGTGGATCAGCACGCCGGGGATGCCCGCCAGCCGTCCCGCGTCGCGCAACAGTGCGCCTTCCTCGAGCCACGCGCCGTGCGCGAAGTAGTGCGCGGCGATCCGGACGAAGGCCAGCCGTCCGGCCGGCGGACGTCCGCTGTAGGGAGCCGGCGCGCCGTTCGGCTCCAGCGAGAGGACCGCGTCCTCCCAGGCGCACCAGTCGTGCGCGGCGCGGGCGCGTACCTCCGGATCGGGGTCTTCCATCAGGCGCGCGTAGCCCGCGACCAGGTCGCCGTCGCGGTCGGCGGCGGGGAGCCCGGCCCTGAAGCGCTCCCACGGTTCGGGGAAGAACCGCGCGACGCCCCGGTAGAGCCAGTCGATCTCCGTTCGCCGGGTGGTGGTGACGCCGGTGACGACGATCTCCGACACCCGGTGCGGGTGGCGCTCGGCATAGGCGAGGAGCAGCGTGGATCCCCAGGATCCGCCGAAGAGCAGCCAGCGGTCGACGCCGAGGTGCTCGCGCAGTCGCTCCATGTCGCGCAGCAGGTGCTCGGTGGTGTTGTGGCGCATGTCGGCCGCGGGGTCGCTCGCGTGCGGCGTGCTGCGGCCGCAGCCGCGCTGGTCGAAGAGGACCACCCGGTAGCGGTCCGGGTCGAAGTACCGCCGGGCGGCGGGCGAACACCCCGACCCCGGCCCGCCGTGGACGACGAGGGCGGGCTTGCCGGAGGGGTTCCCGCAGACTTCCCAGTAGACGTGGTTGCCGTCGCCGACGTCGAGCATGCCGTGGTCGTACGGCTCGGTCGGCGGGTAGAGGCGTTCCATACCTGAGACTTCTTTCCCACGGGGTACGACAGCGGACACAGCGGCGCGGCCAGGTTAACCCGGCGGCTCCACCGCGCCGCGGCCGCCCGGGCTCGGGCGGCCCCCTCCGGCACGAGGGGCGCTCATGCCGGAGGCGGCCGCCGCACCGTCACCAGGGGCCGAGGGGCACGAGGTCGGGGCCGACGCTGTGCCAGTCGTCGCCGCCCTCGTGGACGCGGTGGAAGAGGTGTCCGCAGTACCAGACCACGACGTCCTGACCGTCGGTGTTCCCACCGTTCACATACGCGTCGAGCCCGTCGGCGAAAGCCCCGCCCTGCCTGCCGTAGCGGTCCTCGCTCGCGCGGTAGCGCAGCAGCCACAGGTCGGAGGAGGAGAAGGCGTTGGCGACGCCGTCGTTCGCTCCGGGCAGCAGGTGGTAGCCGCGCCCGCTGTCCCGGTCGAGCACGGCCCAACTGCGCCGGGAGGGCGGGTTCCTCACCCTTTTGGTCTCGGTGCGGAAGGGGTGCCAGCCCGCCCCCCATCCCTCGTCGGCGGCGTAGTTGTTGTATTCCAGCAGCAGGTCGCGCCGGCTGTTGTCGATGTCGAAGTCGAACCGCCAGTAGGTGTGGTGACGGTGGTCGAAGTGGCACTGGAGACCCGCGCTGAAGAGCCGCGGCATCACCACACCGTGCTCCCAGAAGGTCCAGCGGTGCGTCAGCCGGTAGGCGCCGATGGTGTGGTACGACTCCACGCTCAGGGCGCGCCGCCCGGCGCCGGTGTAGGAGTAGACGCACACCCGGCTCCGGGGGCAACGGGTGGCCGGATGGGCGTTGTTGTAGTTGAGGGGGTCCTTGAACGGGCCGCAGGGCCCGTGGTACTGCACCCGCAGCGAGGGCAGGCTCGCCTTCGAGAACACCCGGTGTCCCCGGTACGCGGCGGCCAGGATCACGATGCCCTCTTCGTCGGGCGCGTCCGCCAGCCGCCAGTCGAAGACCCACAGCGGATTCGCGGCACCCGGCCACACGACGTGCCCCGCCTCACTCATCGCCGTCACCGCCCGCGCCGAGCACCCGCTCCTCGCCGAGGTCCACGACGACCCGGACCCGGGGCAGCCGTTCGTCCGGCGGGCCGAAACCCACATAGGCCCGGCGGTGGCCGTGGTGCTCGTCGCCCTCGGCGACGTCACTGGTGAGCAGCACCATGGGGACGCAGTCGGCGGTGGCCCGCCGGGCGACCTCGGGGTGAGCCCGGGCGAGCGTCACCGCCCGCTCGATCTCGGCGTCGGACAGGCCGGGCCGGGCGGAGCTCTCCACCATGCCGACGACGGTGGGCGGCGCGCCGTCGTCGAGGGTGATCTCCAGCGTCCGCCCGCCCGTGTAGTCATGGGCAAGGACGAGGATCGCGGGGGTGGCCCGGTCCTTGTCGTCGGTGAGGGCACTCGCACCGAGGAGGGCGTACCGGCGGCCGTCCAGCGCGGTACGGACCCGGTCGTCCGCCGTCAGCACGGGCACGACCCGGCTCAGCAGCTCCTCGCTCGTGGGCGCGACCGCGCGTTCGCACACCATGGGCTCGGCCTGGCCCGGCGCCGGGCCGGGGTCGGGGATGTCGCGGATCGCCGGTTCCACGACGGCGGGGAACTCCGGCAGTCGAGGTCGTTCCGGTGGGGGTTCGAGACGGATATCTGGCATGGAACACCCTTCCCTCCCGGCTCCCGCTCCCGCAGCCGGGCGCGGAGCACCCCCGATATGATTTCATTCCGCATTCATCTCGCCACTGGGCGTGACAAGCGGGGTGAGGTGCGGCCGCTCGGCCGGGCTCCGGCGCGCGCCGACGGCGCGCGGACCCGGGTGCGCGGGTGTCCCGGGCCGGAAGAAGACACCTGTTGCCGTCGGCGAGACGACGGTCAGGCGCCCAGCCCCGCGTCGCGTGCCAGCAGCGCCGCCCGGACCCGGTTCTCGCAGCCGAGCTTGGCGAGGATCCGGCTGACGTACGTCTTCACGGTGGCCTCGCTCATATGGATCCGCCGCCCGGCGTCCGCGTTGGACAGCCCCTCGCCGAGCAGCGCCAGCACCTCGCGCTCCCGCTCGCTCAGCACCGCCACCCGCCGCCGTGCCTCCTCGGACCGGGACACGGCGGGGCCGGCGGCGAGCGAGTCCGCCACATGGCGGGTGGCCGCGGGCGAGAGGTACGCGTCGCCCGCGGCGGCGGCCCGTACCGCCGCGATGAGTTCACCGGGGGCCGAGTCCTTCAGCAGGAAGCCGGCCCCGCCGTGCCGCAGCGCCCGCAGGACGTTGTCCCGTTCGCCGAAGGTGGTCAGGATCAGCGCCCGGACGCCGGGGGCCGTGCGCCCCAGTTCGGCGAGGGCCGAGAGACCGTCCAGGACGGGCATCTGGATGTCCAGCAGCGCGACGTCCACCATGTGCCGGCGCGCCAGGTCGACCGCCTCGCGCCCGTCCGCCGCCTCGGCGACGACCTCGATGTCGTCGGCGGACGTGAGGATCATCCTGATCCCCGCCCGGATGAGCGGCTCGTCGTCGGCGATGAGGACGCGTATCACCTGATCTCCTGCTGGGTTAGTTCTTGACGTCGAACTCACGCTTCTCGATCAGTTTCCCGCCCTTGAAGCAGAACCGGTACACGGTGTCGGTGGACAGGCCCTTCGACGAATCGGTGGACAGCAGCGTAAGACAGCCGGCGCCCGGCGGCTCGGCCGGCGCCTGGCGCTTCGCGTCGACGGTGAGGAAGGACTTGCCCGAGGGCAGCTTCTCCCGGACCTGCTCCTCGGGGTCGCCGACGTTCACCGAGGCGTAGACACTCGGGTCGATCATCGCCTCGTCGATCTCGTCCAACAGCTTGCCCGCGCCGAACACCAACGCCACCACGAGCCCGACCAGGATCAGCACCCCTACCCCGCAGCCGACCAGGCAGCCGTTGTTCCTCTTCGTCGCCCCCATGATGTTCTTGAACTCCTCGTGCGGATCGGACCAGTCGATGACCGGTCCACCGTCGCCGGGAGCCTCGGCACCGATCTGCTGCCGAAAGTCGTCCGTCGCGTCGCCGAAGGTCGTCTCCCGCGCCTCCCCCGTCCCGTACGGCAGCACTCCCGCGAGCCGGAAGCCCCCGTCGTCCACCGGCCCGGCGTGCACCATCCCGCCGACGAGCCGGGCCCGCTCCCGCAGCCCCACGAGTCCCTGCCCGCCGCTGACCGCCCCGGGCCACGGCCCGCCCTCCCCCGGCACCGGGCCGTTGGCGACCTCCACGACCAGCGAGTCGGGTTCGTAGCGCAGGCTGACGGTGATCGGCGCGCCGGGCGCGTGCTTGTACGCGTTGGTCAGGCCTTCCTGCGCGATGCGGTAGGCGGCGTGGTCGGCGGCCGGCGCCAGCGGACGCGGCTGTCCCGAGCGTTCGAGCCGCACCGGGGTGCCGGCCGCGGCCGCCGAATCGACCAGGGCCTCGATCCCGGCCACCACCCTGGAGGCGGCCTGGGCCGTCGGGTCCTCCTGCGCACCGCCGTCCTTGAGGATGCCGACCACTTCGCGCAGTTCGTGCATCGCGGCCACGGACGCCTCCCGCAGCACCCCGACCGCCTCGCGCTGCCGGCCGGTCAGCTCGCGGTCCACCTCGAGGGCGCCGGTGTGCACGGCGATGAGGGCGAGCTGGTGGCCGAGGCTGTCGTGCATGTCCTGGGCGATGCGCTGGCGCTCGCGCATCCGGGCCTGCCCGGCGATCATCTGGCGCTCGCGCAGCAGCTGGGTGTTGCGCTCCTGCAGGGCGCGCAGCAGCGTGCGCCGCTGGGACCAGTAGCGGCTGGCGAGGCCCGGCACGACCACCGAGACCAGGAAGAAGAGGGTGGTGAGGACGAGGGTCGAGGGGGTCGGGGGACTCTCGATGAGGGAGAGCCCCACGCACAGCACACCGGACGCGGTGAACGCCGCCAGGGCCCGCACCACTCCGTCGATCCTCCGCCCGGCGGACCAGGCGACCGGCAGGAGCAGCAGCACTCCGCCCGCCGACGCTCCGGACAGCGCTCCCGTGGCGAGCAGGACGGGCGTGGGCAGCGCGCGCCGCAGCAGCGACAGGGCGGCGACGGCGATCGCGACGGCGGCCGTCCTCGGCCAGCCCGCCCCGCTGAAGTCCTCCAGCCCCGCGGCGAGCAGGGCGAGCACCAGGGCCAGCCCGCTCTCCCCCACCAGCCGCCGCCGGGGCCACTGGCCCGGCTCCGTCACCCGTCGCCACAGGCCACGGGCCCCCGCAGTCGCTTTCATCCCCGCACCATAAGCAGCCCGGACCGCCCTGGGCGTACATCCAAAGTCTCGATTTCGGTCGACCAAAGTCGAGACCGGTCCCGGCCGGACGGTCAGGGGCGGTCCGGGTGCGGGCCGACGCCGGCGAGGAACTCCCGTACCAGCCGCAGCCAGGTCGCCCGGTCGCTCTCGCCCAGGATGTGCCCGGCGCCCGGCAGTTCCACCGCTTCGGCGCCGGGGATGCCGTCGGCGAGGCGGCGCGAGGTGTCGGGGAGGATCAGCCGGTCGCCGGTCGGGATGACGACGAGGGCGGGCGCGCTCACGCGTGCGAGGTCGTCGCGGACGTCGACCCGGGCCACCAGGTCGAAGTGGTCCAGTGTGCCCGGTGGTATCTGCTCCTGGAACCGCTGGATCACGGCGTCGAGCTCCGGGGCGGAGTAGCCCGCCTCGTCGGTGTCCGACATGCACGTCACGCAGCCGAGCCGCGCGAGGGCGCTCCACTCCCCCGCCGCCCCGAGGACCTTGATGAACTGGGTGGCCATCGCCAACGCCGGGTCGGCGACGGCGAATCCGGCGGTGAGCACGAGTGCCGTGACCCGCTCCGGGTGCCGGGTGGCGGCCCGTACGGCGACGGCGGCGCCCAGTGATTCGCCCAGGACCGCGAACGACTCGTGTCCGCGGGTGACGGCCGCGGCCACCACCCGGTCGGCGAGGTCGTCGAGCCGGATCGGGTCGGTGGCGACGGGTGTGGCGCCGGATCCCGGGTAGTGCGGGCCGATGACCGTGTGGTCCCGGGCCAGGTCGTCGAGGACCAGGCCGAAGTTGCCCTGGATCCCGCCGCCGGCGCCGTGGGCCAGCAGGAGGGCGGGTCCCTCCCCCCGCACGATGACGTCGAAGTCGGGCCGGGGCGTTGCGTGTTCTGCGCTCATGACGTCACGCTAATCGGCGCCCGTCGTCACGCGCCATGGGGTGCCGGGGCGGCTTCGGCGGACCACCGTCGGGGTCCGCCGAAGCCACTTCCGGTCCGGCTCAGCCCTGTCGGCCGTCGACGACGGCGCGCAGCTTGCCGCTCGTCGCCGTGCGGGCGAAGTCGGCGCCGTCGGCCGTCTCCACGACGAGGTCGAGCAGCCGGTCGTCGACGGCCGAGCGCAGTTCCTCGTAGCCCGCCAGGAAGGCCGCCCGCAGTTCGCGCGGCCCCGCCGTGTCCGTGGCCTCGACGCGGACGGTGAGCTGTTCGCGGACCTCGGTGCGGGCGAGCAGCACCTGGAGTTCGCCGCGGTAGCCGCAGTCCTGCTCGGCGATGGCCACGAAGCGGCGATAGTTGAGGAAGTACGCCGCCACTCGCATCACGTCGCCGCCCCGGCCGAGCAGTTCGAAGCGCGGTGACCGGTTGCCGCAGGCGCAGGGGCCGGGGAGGGCACGGCCGAGGTCGCCGATGACGTACCGGCCGAGGTTCTGGCCGCGCCGGGCGTGGGTGCTGAACACCAGTCGGCCGGTCTCGCCGGGCGGCACCGGCCGGTCGGCCTCGGTGTCGAGGATTTCCATCGTGTGCAGGTCGGCGTGCAGATGGTGGACGCCACCGGTGGACTCGGTGCACTGGTAGCCGAGCGGGCCGAGGTCGGTGCTGCCGTAGGTGATGGAGCGGATGGTCTCGATACCGAAGGTCTCGGTGAGGGTGCGCCGCTGCTCGGCGGTGAAGTGCTCGCCCCCGTAGAAGATCTTGCGGATGCCGCCGTACGAGCGCAGCAGGTCGGCCTGCTCGTGCAGGAGCTGCCAGAGGTAGGAGGGCATGCCGAAGAGGGTGTCCGCCTCGTGGGCGACCAGTGCCTCGGCGGTGACGCGGTGGTCGGGGCCGGCGGCCATCGGCAGTTGGGTGCCGCCCAGCCGCTCCAGGATGGAGAAGAAGCTGATGAAGCCGCCGTACATGCCGCCGCAGTAGAAGAGGTTGGCGGTGCGGTCGCGGGCCGGGTCGTAGCCCGCGGCGAGCAGGCCGCGGGCGGCGGCGCGCATCTGGGTGTCGTAGTCGTCGTAGGTGAACAGGGACAGGGCGGGCTTGCCGGTGCTGCCGCCGCTGCGGAAGTACAGCTCGGCGTCGCGCCGGTCGACGTTCTCGTTGAGCTCCTGGACGGCGGCCTTGTCGAGCAGCGGTCCGGTGGGCGGCGGGAAGGAGACCGGCCGGGTCAGGTCGTCGAGGCAGGCCGTGGTGGCGAAGCGCTCGTCGGCCTGGACGGCCACGCGGCGGCTGTAGCGCTGGAGGGCGTAGACGCCGTCGTGCGGCTCTCCGGAGTAGCCGCCCAGCATCCGGCCGAGCGGCGTGACGCGGGTGGCCCCGGCGGCCAGGGCGAGACGGGACAGCTCGGCGATGTCGGTGCGGCTTCCGGCGATGCCGGCGGTCTGCAGATAGCGACGCATGGGGCGCAGGGTGCCGAGGAGGTTCTTGCGCGGCAGGGGCTTGACCCACACGCTGCGGTGCAGCGGGGAGGCGGTGAGGGCCGGCCGGATGTCGGCCATGACGCGCCAGGAGCCGTCGGGGGCGGCGATGACGCGGGTCAGGTCCAGGTGCTCCTCGAGGCGGGCGATGAGCTCGGTGGTGGTGAGCTCGGCCTCCTCGGCGGGCGTCGTGTCCTCGCGTTCGGCGGGCGGCATGCCGCCGAGGACGGCGGCGAAGCGCTCGGCGAAGGCGAAGACCTCGGCCGGGTCCTCGGTGTCGAGGTAGACGACCTGCGGGCTGGAGCACGCCTGCTGTTCGTGCAGGCAGACGTCCGTCGCGAGGGCGGCCAGGGCGGCCGGGTCCTGCCAGGCGTCCCGGGTGAGGTAGGCGAAGGAGATCTTGTGGCCCCACTCCACCAGGCGGCAGCCGGAGGGCACATGGGCCGCCACGCCCTCGACGGCGCTCTCGCCGCCCCACACCGCCACGGCGTCGGCGGGGGCGCACATCAGGCTCAGCCAGTCCTGCCGGGAGGAGGAGAAGCGCAGCACGATGACGCGCTCGGCGATGGCGCCCGTGGGGTCCAGGGCGGCGAGTTCGGCGAGCAGGTGCTGGGCGAGGAGGGTGTCGGCGCTGCTGGTCTTGAGGACGTTGACGTTCCCGGCGAGCAGTCCTTCGACGAGGCTGAGCGGCGCGACGGTGGCGGCGTTGCCGGGGGCGATGTGCGCGACGAGGCCGACGGGTGCCCAGGCTTCGTAGACGGTCTCCTTGGCGTCGGGGCGGTTCAGCCGCTGTGGGCTGGTGCCGCCGAGCTCGCGCCGGAGCTTGGTCGTCAGTTCCGGCCGGCTGAGGAAGGCGGCCAGTTCGGTGAGGACGGCGGTGTCCTCCCCCTCGGCCAGGTGCTTCGCCAGGCGGGCGTGGGTGGGGTGGGCCGGGTCGCGCAGGGCGGCCGCGAGCTGTTCGCAGGCGGCGAGGACGGTCTCGGTGTCCAGCGGCTCGGCCAGCGCCGCCTCGACGGTGGCGGGCAGGCCGGCCAGGCGGCGGCCCGCTTCCTCGTCGTCGACGAACGCGCCCTGCCAGTAGTGGTGCTGCACGCTTTCGGTCATCACGACATGCCCTTCATCAGTTCGGCGGCGGCCACCGCGCAGCTCTTGTTGCGGCTCACTCCGGCGCGGCCGTGGAGGGTGAACCAGGGGGTGTTCAGCTCGCAGCCGCACTCCTCGCCCGGGTGCAGCGTGGCGAGGTCGCCCATGACGACGCTCTGCGCCGGTACGGAGGTGATGTACGGCGAGACGAGGTGCAAATAGCCCCGCTCGCCGTACGGCAGCGGCTCGAGCGTGCGGGTGGAGCGGATGAACACCCGGGACCAGACGGGGGCGTGCAGGCGGTGGTGGTCGCACTCGATGTAGGGGATGCAGTGCTCGACCGAGCCGAAGGTGTCGCGGATCCGCTCGGAGGGGACGCCCAGCTGCTCGGTGATGCGGCCGTACAGCTCGTCCTTGCCGATCTGCTGGTCCGCGTTGCCCTTCCAGCCGCCGCCGAAGAGGATCAGCGAGCCCTCGGGGAGCGTCAGGGGCGGCAGCCCCATGGCCCGCATCCGCTCCAGGGTGAACCAGATGAACGCGGGGAAGCCCAGGATGCGGACGGGGACGTCGTCATCGGCGTAGCGGCGCAGCGCGGCGATGACTCCGAAGGGGTCGAACTCGTGCCCGTTGCCGGTGTTGCGCAGGGCGTACTCGACCTGCCGGGCGGGCGCGAAGTCGCAGAGGTAGTTGTCGGTGAAGGAGGTGCCCAGCTTCAGGTCGGGGGCGGGCTGGTAGCTGGAGAGGAGGTAGTTGACCTCCTGGTCGGGAGTGATCCAGCCGTTGCGGTCGAAGATGCGGGCGACCATGCGCTGGGCGGAGCGGATGGTCCATTCGTCGAAGAACATCTGCGACTTCTGGCCGGTGGTGCCGGACGAGGTCAGGTGCAGATGGACGTCGTCACGGGGGATGGACAGCACCTCGTGACGCTTGAAGAAGTTCGCGTGCACGAGCGGGGCGGTGAACGCCCCGGCCCGGGCTGTTTCCTCGGTGGCCTCGTGGAGCCTGTGGAAGAACGGGGAGCGTTCGCCGTGCCAGGCGTTGATCTCGGCCATGGCCGCGGCGAACAGCTCGTCCTCGGCGGGGCCGACGGCGTAGGGGTCGGTCAGGTCGCACAGTTCCTGGACCCGGGGCAGCAGTGCCGGGTCGGGGACGTCGACCGGAGCGAGGTGGGGATTCATCGGATTCATGGGGCAACCTCGAGTGTGGGCAGGTAGGTCGACGCCCAGGCCGACACGTAGGCGTCCAGGTAGGGCTGGAGCGGCTCGTCGACGGCCAGGCCGCGGAAGTCGATCTGCTCGGTGGTCCGTGTCATCACGACGTAGTCGGTGAAGCCGTCGCCTTCGGGGCGCATCGCCGGGTAGAGGGCGCTCGGGATGAAGCCCTGGGCGAGGCAGGCGGAGAGCAGGCCGTGCTGGGACAGCGGCAGCAGCGCTTCGACGTAGCCCGCGCCGGCGCGGGTGAGGGTCCGGGTGATGGGCTCCAGCCAGGCGGCCGCGTCGGCCGGGGCGGGGTGCGCGGCGACCAGGGCGCAGTAGCCCCCGGTGCGGTTGAGGTAGGCGTACACCTCGAAGCGGCCGTCGTCGGGCATCAGCAGCACGTTGGGGGTGTGCAGCGGGTAGAACCACTGGGCGGCGTCGGGGAAGCGCTCGCGGAAGCGGCGCCGGACGAAGGCCGGTGCCTCGATCATCTCCAGCGGTGCCGCCGTCGGTTCGGCGGGCGCGGGGAGCGGGGCGGTGGCCTCGGTGCCGGCGTAGCTGATGCCCAGGCTTCGTTCGACGGTGCGCAGCAGGGGTGCCAGCGGTGCGGGCACCTCGGGCACGGGGAGGCGCCGGTCCAGGATCCCGTCGGAGTGACGCGCGTAGAGTGCGAGGCTTTCGCGGCTGCTGAGGTCCACGGCGTTGGGCAGGATGCCCAGTGGACGGAAGCCGTTGCGGGAGACCACGCGCTGCGGTCCGGTGCTGACGGTGCGGACGGTGGCGTACACCGAGTCCAGCCGCCCGGTGTCCAGCATCCGCGCGCACAGCTCCTCGGTCAGCGTCCCGGCCAGTCCGGCCGCCCGGTGGTCGGGGTGGACGGCGAGGCCCTCGAGCTTGCCGGTGCGGCTGCCGGCCTCGCTGCGGATGGCCGCCGATCCGGCCAGGCCGCCGGTCCGCGGGCAGCGGGCGACGAGCCAGAGGGAGTGCGGGTCCGCGATGAGGCGGGACATCTCGGCGGGGTCGGTGCCGAGCGCGACGGGGTAGTGCGGTCCGTAGACGGCGTAGTAGAGCTGGCGCAG
Organism: Streptomyces netropsis; assembly: GCF_014203545.1. Classification (GTDB taxonomy): domain Bacteria; phylum Actinomycetota; class Actinomycetes; order Streptomycetales; family Streptomycetaceae; genus Streptomyces; species Streptomyces netropsis. Next base: position 578,091 of record NZ_JACHJG010000002.1, on the reverse strand, counting down.
ATCGGCGATGTCGGCGGCGGCCGCCGTCTCGATCGTGGCGGTCATCGCTGTCCCCCCGCGTCGGCCAGCGGCCGGGTCTCCTGCGCCGGCGCGTCCGCCGCCTCGGTGTCGGTCGTGGTGGCGCGCTCGCGCAGCAGCGCCAGGGCACAGGCCGCGGGGACGAGCCCGGCCGCCTGGATCAGGCACAGCGTCTGCGCGGAGAGGTGGTCTCCGAGCAGGCCGAACAGCAGCGAGGCCACGGGGAAGGTCGCACCCAGCAGGGCCTGCATGACGGCGAAGAAGGCGGGCTTGTCGGAGGTGGGGACCAGCCGCTGGAACAGGGCCACGAAGCGGACACCGATCACGCCCACGCACCAGCCGGCCACCGCGAGGCAGCCCGCGATGACGGGCCGTTCGGCGATCAGGCCGGGCAGGGCGAGGACGACGGCCATCGTGCCCAGGCAGACCGAGCCGACGACGGTGGGGCGGCCCGGTACCCGCGCGCCGGTGAAGGAGCCGATCAGGGTGCCCGCGCCGAGCGAGGCTTCGAGCAGGGCCACGGTGCCGCCGCCGCCCTGGAGCACCGACTTGGTGTAGAGCGGGATGACGACGAAGACGGCGGTGGTGAAGAGGTTGGCCGCGGCGAAGCAGACCAGGATCTTGCGGACGAAGGGCAGGTCGGCGAGGACCTGACGGAGCGTCCGCCGGGCTTCGGCGCCCTCACCGGCCGCCTCGGCGTCCTCGGCGGGCGAGGTGCGGAAGCGTGCGGTCGTGATGAGCGCCGCGGCGCACAGATAGGCGGCGGCGCAGCCGACCGCGAGCCCCGCCACCCCGGCGCGGTCGACGATCAGGGCGCCGAGCAGCGCCCCGCCGAGGCTGGCCAGCGACTGGGTGGACAGCTCGAAGCCGGTCGCGGCCTCGATGTCCTCGTCGTCGACGAGCTCGGGCACGGAGGTGGTGAGGCAGGGGTCGAAGAACGCCTGGCAGGTCGCGAGCGCCAGCGTCGCGGCGTACGCGGCGGCGAGCGGCAGGTCGCTCGCGCAGGCCCAGACGGCGAGCGCCGCCGCGGTGGCGCCGGCGGCGCCGGCCGCCGTGCGCAGCAGGGAGCGGTGCGCGAAGCGGGCGACGGCCCGGGCGACCACGGGGGCGAGGGTCACGGCGGGCAGCGTGCTGACCGCCATGAACAGCCCCGAGGCGAGGCCCCGTCCGCTGGTCACGGCGTAGGCGACGAGCCACCAGGACACGCCGACCTGGAACATCCGCACCGCGGCCTGGGTGAGTACCTGGCCCAGCCATACGGTGCCGAACGCGCGGTTGCGGAGCACGAGCGGCCGGGTGCGGCCGGTGTCGGTCGTCGGGGCGCTCATGCGGTCGGCCTCTCGTCGATGACGCGGACGAGCTTGCCCGAGCGGGAGTTGACGGCGAGGTCGCGGTGGCGCACCCACTCGACCGTCAGCGGGTGCACGAATCCGGCGCGCTCGCTGTCGGGGTACAGCGGCCGGGCCGTGTACAGCTCGGTGATGATCTCCTTGGCGAGGACCTCGAGCTCCGCCGGGTCGTCGTCGCCCGGAGCGGTGGCCAGGCGCAGCACCAGGCCGTCGCGGCCGTCCCAGCGGCGGACCACGAGCTGCGAGCCCATGACGCGGCCCTGGGTGTCGGCGGCGGTGACGGCGGCCTGCGCGTCCTGCGAGTACAGCGAGACGGGTCCGACGCGGACCCCTTCCTCCGCGCGGCCGAGGATGCGGAAGTACCCCTCGGTGTCCGTCCATTCCGCGCGGTCGCCCGCGGGGTAGCGGATGATCGGCATGAGGCGGCGGAACAGGCTGGTGACGACGACGCGACCCGGCCGGTACGGCTCGTGGATCACTTCGCCGGTGGTCTCGTCGAGGATCTCGACGACGGAGTGCGGGGTGAACGCGCGGTGCAGGCGCGCGTCGGGGCCGGGCACGGGGCAGCCGAGCAGTCCGGCGTCGACGCTGGCGTAGCCGAGCGAGCGGGCCTCGGCGTTGGGGAAGGCGGCGGCCAGCAGGCGGCGCTGGTCGTCGAAGAGCGCCTCGCCGCCGAAGAGCAGCAGCTCCACGTCGGGAAGCGAGAGGCCCATGGAGATCAGGTGCTCGGCGAGCCGGCACAGGGTGGTCGGGGTGCCGGCCACGACCTGTGCGGCGAAGTCCTGGAGGGTGGGGATCGTCGACTCCAGCGGGGCGCCGCCGCCGATGGGCAGCCGGACGTTGTCGACCGGGGCGTGCGCGAGCGAGTCGAGGATGAACAGGAAGCTGGCGTACAGCTCCCCGGCGTAGAAGAGGTCCGCGACCCGGTGGCCGGGGCGGAGGCCGGCGTCGAGCAGACCTTGGCCGAAAACGGTGACGAACTCCCGCCACTCCTCCCGGGTGTAGCAGGAGAACTTCGGCGCACCACTGGTGCCGCCGGTCTTGAAGACGGTCGCTTCGGCGAGGGGCGCGGTCAATACGCGGTTGTCGCCGAGGGTGTTGGCTTGCCAGAACGCGCTCTGGTCCACGACGGGAAGGTCCGCGAGGCGGTCCGCGTCCGGCGGGAGGTCGGCGTAGAGCTCGGCGTAGAACGGCGAGTGGTGACGGGCGAAACGTATGAGGTCCGAGAGCTGATGGACGGGCATGAAGGCCTTGTCTGGATGAAGACGAGAAGGGCAAGAGTGCGCGGCAAGGCGGGTCTCAGAGCCCGCCTCCTGCCTACGAGTGTTCGACGGGGATCGCGACGGCGTCACACCTGACGCACGGTCATTCCCCCCGGAACATCGAAGAAGATACCGCAATCCTTCCTTCGCTTCTTACACAGATGGCCTGAAATGGCAATGATTTAACGGTGTACGAACGAGAGCGCCAACCTCGGGGAGCTCACGGGGTCAGCGGTGTGACGATCACGAAGCGCAGCCCCGGCGACTGCAGGGGAAGGAACATCTGCGTGGTGACGAGGACCTCCGCACCCTGATGGCACGGCAGGCGCAGCCGGAACCGGCGGCCGTCGTGGTGTTCGGCGACCTCGTAGCCCTCCGCCCAGATCCGCCGGCAGACGGCATCGGCGGCGAGGACCTCCCGCAGCAGCTCCTGGAGCTCTGTGTTGCCCTGGTCCTGACAGCTCGCGACGCGCAGCATGGCCAGATACACCCGCGCGCAGCTCTCCTCCCAGTCGAGCACCTGCTCGCGGGCCTCCCGTGAGGTGAGCCCCCAGCGCATCAGATTGGGGCGGGGCCCCTTGACCCAGGGGAACCATTCGGCCATGGGCGCGTTCGCCGCGACGACGTTCCAGGCGGCGTCGGTGAGATAGGCCGGATGCGGCGCCTGGTGACGCAGCAGCGCCAGCAGGGCCGGGTCCAAGGTGGTGTGCGTGGGCGGCGGATCGGTGGGCGGCCGACGGCCGGAGATGCCGAGGAAGAGCGTGAGCGTCTCGGTCTCGTTCAGATGCAGTGCCGCCGCGACGCGCAGCAGAAAGGCGTCGGAGAAATCGCGGTGCGCACCGGTTTCCAATGCCCGGTACCAGCCTTCGCTCACACCCGTCAGACGGGCCACGTCCGCCTGCGACAACCGCCCTCTCGACCGGTAGCCGGGCCCCCGCAACTCAGGTATGGAGGCACGGTCGACCCTGGCCCGCCAGGCGCGGAGCAGTCGGCTCATGGGCTCTTCACCGGTCCGCGGATAGGCCCGCGCCCCCGTGACGCACCCCTGACTCTCCGTCATTCCGCTTGCCCCTCTTCGCTCGCCGTCGCAGGTCATATCTACATGATCAACATCAGAACACGCCAACATTTGGCAAGTAAAGGACAGGGGCGATGCGCTACGCGGTAGTTGAGGCCAATACTTATTTGCTTCCGCAATCGAGCATAGAACCGTCACTGACACTCTCGGTACTGCGAGTGGTGGACGATCTGGTGCACACTCTGGCGGCACAGGGCACCGCCCACCTCCCACTTGGCATCATGTCCGCAGGTCCGGACCGGTACGCGGGGGCCGTGGGCGAGGTACGAAGCCGTACAGATCCGCGGAGGCACTTCGGAATGCAATTCCAGGTTCTCGGGCCGTTGAGTATTACCGACGGTTGTGACAGTGTCGTGCTGCAGCCCTCGAAGCCGACGGTTCTGCTTGCCGCCCTGTTGCTCCGCCATAACTCCGTGGTGTCGACCGAGTTCCTACAGAGCGCGATTTGGGGCGACGAGCGACCCGCCTCGGCAAAGGCCGCTCTGCAGAATTGCGTGCTGCGTCTGCGGCGCATCTTCGTCAAGTACGGCATAGCCAACGCGCTGATCGAGTCGGTCCCCGGCGGATATCGGATATCGATCGAGACCGCGGCGCTCGACCTCATGAGGTTTCGGCAACTGCTCGAAGCCGCCGACGCCGCACGGGACCCCGACAAAGAACTCCGGGCACTCAAGGAGGCACTCGCCCTCTGGCAAGGCCCGTTCCTCGCCAATGTGCCCTCCGATGTGCTGCGCCGGGACGAGATTCCGCATCTCGTGGAGGAACGGCTACGGGCGGTGGAACGCGCCCGCGATATCGAACTCTCGATGGGACGCTGCCAGCAGGTCATCACGGAACTGTGGACCGTGGCCCGGGCGTACCCGGCGCGCGAGCGGTTCCGCGAGCAGCTCATCGAGGCCCTGTACCGGTCCGGCCGACAGGCCGAGGCGCTGGCCGAATACCGCGCGGTCAAGGGATATTTGCGGGAGGAACTCGGCGTCAGCCCCGGCTCCTCGCTGCAGCGGCTGGAACTGACCATTCTGCGGGGCGACGACATCGGCTCGCCCCTCCCCGAGGACCGCGGCGCGGCCGGGTCCCCGCCCCCGGTCGATGCCGAGACGGCAGCGGGCCTCCCGCCCGCGGAGGACCCGCCGGCGCCGACGGAGGCACGAGCCGCCCTGACCGCACCGCCCCCGACGGCGTCACCGATCGCGCCCGTCCCGCACTTCACCGGGCGGGCGGCCGAGACGGCCTCCCTCGTCACCCGGCTCACCACCAGCGGTTCCGGGCCCGTCACCGTGGTGCTCTCGGGCGCCCCCGGCATCGGCAAGACCGCGCTCGCCCAGCACCTCGCGCTGCTGACCCGCGACGCCTTCCCCGGTGGCCGGTTCATGGTGGCGATGTCCCACCCCGACGGCACCCCCCGCTCCCCCGGCGAGATCGCGTCCGCACTCGCCCGGCAGGGGCACCACCGGGCGGACGACGCGCCGGACCACGGCCCCAGACGGCTGCTCGTGCTCGACGACGTCACCGACGCCGACCAGGTACGGCCGCTGCTGCCGACCGGCCCGGGCAGTGCGGTGATCATCACCAGCGGTCTCGGCCTGGCCGGGCTGGTCGCCGCGCACGGCGGCTGGGCGCACCGGCTCGACACCCTCACCGAGGAGGAGTCCTGCCGGTTGCTGGCCGCCGTCCTGGGCACCGAGCGGGCCGAGGCGGAGCCGGACGCGTTGCGGCTGCTCGCCGCCGGGTGCGGGCACTTCCCGCTGGCCCTCACCATCATGGCGGCGCGGCTCCTCACCCGGCCGCGGCTGCGCGTCGCGGACTGCGTGGCCTGGCTGCGGGACGACCCGGTCACCCGGCTGTCCCTCGCCGGCGACCCGCGCCTGTCGGTGCCGAGGGTCTTCGCCACCGCGCTCGACCGGCTCGACCCGCTCCTCGCCGACGCGTTCCGGGCGATCGGCCGCTGGGACCGCCGACGGCTCACGGCCCGGCTGGGCGCGCAGCTGCTCGCCGTGGCGCCGCAGGAGGCCGAGGAGACGCTGGAACGGCTCGTGGACGCCGGGTTGCTGGAGGAGGAGCCGGCCGGCGAGTACCACATGCACGAGCTGCTCCGGGCGTTCGCGCGCGCCCGGCCGGGCGGTGGCGACCGGACGGCCGTGCCGGCCACCGCCGCCGCGGCCTCCCCCTGACTGCACCATCCCCTGCCCCGTAGCCGCCGACCACAGAGGTGTTCCACATGTCCGAAGCCTATGAGGCGATCGCCCGGACCCGGCCCCGCATACGCCGGGACGTGCTCTTCACCGAGACCCCCGACGGGGTCCTGTTCCACAACGCGCACGGCGGGTTCCACCTCAATTCCCCCTCCGCCTACCGCTTCGCCACCCTGGTCGTCCCGCACCTCAGCGGCGAGAACCGCGTCGAGGACATCTGCCGGGGCCTCGGGGAGAAGCAGCGGGCCATGGTCGCCCGCCTGGTGACGACGCTCTACGAGCGGAAGTTCGCCCGCGACGCCCCCGCCCCCGACGAGGCGGCGACGGGGCTGTCCCCCGAGGTCGGCCGGCGCTTCGCCGCGCAGCTCGCCTATGTCGACCACTACGTCGACGACGCGCCCCGGCGCTTCGAGCGGTTCCGGAACGCCCGCGTGGCGGTGCTCGGCGACGACCTCGTGGCCCGCTGGTGCGTCCTCGGTCTGGTCCGCAACGGCTGCGCGTCGATCGACGTGCTGCCCGGCGCCGACACCCCGGAGAACCGGTTCGGGGAGGTCCGTGCCGAGGCGTCGGCACTGGCCGCCGAGGGCTGCCCGGTGGAGATCGGTCTCCTCGGCGAGGGCGACGCCGACGGCACCCTCGGCTGGGCGGACCTCGCGGCGTACGACGCCGTCGTGGTCACCGGCGGCCCCGCCGGATCCCGGCGGCTGCTGCGACTGCTGACCGCCGGTGTCCCCGAGGGCACGTGTCTGCTCCCCGCCTCCATGTTCGGCTCCCACGCGGTCGTCGGCCCGCTGATGGCGTCCGGCACCACCGGCTGCTGGGCCTGCGCCGTGCTGCGGCTCGGCGCCAACGGCGACGCGGGCGCGGCGGCCGAGCTGTGGAGCGGGCTGGCCCTGCCCACGACCGGGGCGCCGGTGGGCGAACTGCCCGGCAGGAGCCTGTCGGCGATGATCGGTAATCTCCTCGGGTACGAGATCTTCCGGCTCACCACACAGGCGTTGCCCGCCGAGACGCGCGGGCAGGTCATCGTCCAGGACGCCGATTCCTTCGACGTCGTCGCGGAGCCCTTGCTGCCGCACCCGCGGTGCCCGTTCTGCGCCGGCCACGACGAGGCGCCCGAGGACCTCGCCCTGGAGGCCCTGCCGGGGCCGGGGCAGACCCCCGCCACGGTGGAGGTCGACCCGGACGCGCTGCTCGCGGAGCTCAACGGCCGCCAGGTGCTGGTCCGCCCGCACACCGGGGTGTTCCACCGGTTCACCGACGAGCCCTGGACCCAGACCCCGCTGAAGGTCGGCAGCGTGAGCCTGTCCGTGGGGCACACCGCGCGGCGGCAGATCGCCGCGTTCGACATCCACACGGTGGCCGGCGCCCGGATGAAGGCCCTGGACGCGGCCGCCGCCGTCTACACCGAACACGTCGCCCCGCTCACCGCGGTCCGCTCCACCGAGGACGTCACCGCCGCCGAGCTGGAGCACGCCCCGGACCCCGCCTCGTACACCGTCGCCAGTGGCCTTCCCGCCGGCCCCGGCCAGGTGGCGCACTGGGTCCCCGCGACCTCGCTGCTCACCAAGGAGCGGGCGCTCGTGCCGGCCGGTGCCGTGCGCACCTTCGGCCCGTACAACCGCCACCGGCTGTACGTCCCCACCTCCGCCGGTACGGGCACGGGCCCGACGGCCGCCGCGGCGGCGGGCCGCGGGCTGCTGTCCGCTCTCGCCTACGACGCACTGGTGCACGCGGTACGCGGCTCGGGGCAGGTGACGCGGGTGGCGGCGGAGACCGTCGGGGACGACGCGGAGCTGGTCTTCCTCCTGGCCTCCGCCCGCAACCTCGGCATCGGCATCGAGCTGCTGGACCTCGGGGAGGCGGCACGCTCCTCGGCCCACGTCCTGCTGTGCCGCGCCGCCGACCCGCGTGGCGGGGCCGGGCTCTGGGCCGTGGCCGGGGAACTCGGCTGGCGGGCCGCGGCGGCCGCGGCGGTCCGTGATCTGCTCGGCCGTGCCCAGTTCGAACGGGAGCTGCCCGAGGGCGAGTCGGCCGACACCGGTGATCCGCTGCTGGCGGACCTCGCCCCGGGGACACTGGCCGTCACCGGGGAGAGCGCCGCCCGCGGCGCCGCGGGCACCTCGTACTCCGCGGTGCTCGCCCGGCTGCGGGCGGCGGGCCGTGACGCCCTGGCCGTGCCCACCGGCCCGGCCGATCTGGCGGCCGGCGGCATCACCACGGCCCGGGTGCTGCTCACTTCAGGGGCGGCCCGTGCGTAGCGGTGGCGCCGCCGACGCACCCGGTCCCGAAGAGGAGTTCTGCCGGGCCCTGGGCGACGCCGTGCGGCGGGCGCTGCGGACACAGGGTGCCGAGCCGGCGCGGGTCGAGGTGTCGGCGCTGGGCGTGCGCGACGAGCTGACGGCCGGGCCGTCGGCGCCGTCCGACACGGCGGCCGTGCCCGTGCAGCTCTACGGTCACCACGCGCTGGTCGGTCCGCTCCCCCGCCCCGGCGGTGAGCGGCGGCCCTGCGCGCGGTGTCTGGCCCGCCGTTGGCAGTCGGTGCGGCGGCGCTCGCTGCGGGACGCGCTGGAGCTCGGTTCCGGCACCCGGGCGGCAGGTGTCGCGCCCTACGCGACACCGTTCGCGGCCGACGCGATCGCCGCGCTGATCGTGGCGGCTCAGGCGCCCGACCGGGCCGACGAGGGGCCCTTCGCCGTCGTCCACCTCGTCGACCTGGAGACGCTCCGGGTGAGCCGCCGGCTGCTGGTACCGGACGCGGAGTGCCCCGACTGCGGGCGGCGCGTCCCCGACAGTCCGCGGGCCGCGGCGGTGGAGCTGCTGCCGACGCCCAAGCACCGTCCCGGCTCGTTCCGCCTGCGCGGCATCGAGTCGTACGACCTGCCGGCGGAGGCGTTCGCCAACCCGGTCTGCGGCGCGCTCGGCCCCGCCGTCGTGCACGACGTGGGCTCGGCGTCCACCGCCGCCACCGTCGGATGCTTCGAACTGCGCTCCGGCGCCTATCTCCGGGAGACGTTCTGGGGCGGCCACGCCGACTCCTACGCGCACAGCGAGCGCGTCGGCATCCTGGAGGGCCTCGAACGCGCCGCGGGCATGCGGGCCCGGGCCCGTACGACCGGTGTGGTGGCGTCCTGGGAGTCGCTGGGCGAGGCGGCACTGGACCCGCGTGTGTGCGGCCTGTACGACGCGGAGTTCCACCGGGACAACCCGCACGTGGTGCCCTTCTCCACGGACCGGCGGATTCCGTGGGTGTGGGGTCACTCCCTGCGGGACCGGCGCCCGGTGCTGGTGCCGGAGGTGCTGACGTACTACGGCACGCCCGGCCTGGACAACCGCTTCGTGCAGGAGAGCTCCAACGGCTGTGCCTCGGGCGGCAGTCTCGCGGAGGCCGTCTACTTCGGCCTGATGGAGGTGATCGAGCGGGACGCCTTCCTGTTGGCCTGGTACGGCCGGGCGGCGCTCCCGGAGATCGACCCGCACTCCAGCCGCGACCCCCGGACCCGGCAGATGGTCGACCGGCTGGAGATGTACGGGTACGAGGCGCGGTTCTTCGACACCCGGGTGACGTTCCCGATCCCGGTGGTGACCGCGGTCGCCGTCCGCCGGGACGGCGGGCCCGGCGCCCTGTGCTTCGGCGCGGGGGCGGGGCTCGATCCCGAGGCGGCGATCAGCGGCGGCCTCTGCGAGATCGCGACCGACGCGGTGAACCTGCGCGGCAGGACCGAGCGCGACGGGGCGCGGCTGCGCGCGATGGCCGCCGACTTCGACAAGGTGCTGGCGCTGCACGACCATCCGCTGGTCTACGGGCTCCCGGAGATGGCGCACCACGCGTCGTTCCTGCTCGGTGAGGACGGCGCGCCCCGGCCGCCGAAGCTCGCCGTCGCGGAGCTGTACGGTCCGGGGCGGCCCGTGCTGCCCGTCTCGGCCGACCTGGCGACCGATGTGGAACGGTGCGTCGGCGCGGTGGCCGCAGCGGGCTTCGACGTGATCGTGGTCGACCAGACCCTGCCCGAGCAACGGGACCTCGGGCTGCACACGGTGAGCGTCCTCGTCCCCGGGCTGGTCCCCATCGACTTCGGCTGGCGGCGCCAGCGGGCACTGCGGATGCCCCGGACGCGCACGGCCCTGTACGAGGCGGGGCTGCGCGAGCGCGAGCTGCTGCCCGGTGAGCTCAACCCCGCCCCGCACCCCTTCCCGTGACACCCCCCATGCCACCCGTCCCGTGACACCGCGACGACCGGGGCCCGCAACCAACAACGCCCAGACAAGGAGTTCCCATGGGTTTCGCCCATGAATACGCGGCTGCGATCATGCAGCGCGGCCGGGTTCACATGGAACCCGTCAGCTTCGTGCCCGACTGGTCGGACCGGCCGCGCAAGGGCAAGTTCTACCCGGGTGCCGAGTCCTTCCCGCTGCCGGAGGGGGACTGCCCGGCCACCGCGACGGTGCGGGCCGGTGTCCTGCCGGACCGCGCGGAGCGGGACGAGCCGTTCACGCTGCCGCTGCTCGGCGGCATGCTGCTGGACTCCTACGGACGGGTGGGCCGCCGCCTCGGGGTCCAGGCCAACACCGATCTGCCGTCCCTGCCGTGCTACACCGACGCGAACTTCTCCCGCGGCACCGCTTCGGGAGGCGGCCTCTACCCCGTCACCGTCTACTGGGTCTCCGGCGCCGCCGGCCCCCTGACCCCGGGCGTGTACCACTACTCGACGACCCACCACGCGATGCAGCGCCTCCTGGCGGGGGACGTCTCCGCGGAGGTCCGCGATGCCCTCGCGGACCCCGAACTCCTGGAGGAGTGCGACCAGTTCCTCGTCCTGGGGGTGAAGTTCTGGCAGAACGCCTTCAAATACAACAGCTTCTCCATGCACGCGGTGAGCATGGACGTCGGCGCCGCCCTGCAGACCTGGCGCATCTGGGCGCGCGCCCGGGGCCTGCGGGTCGAGCCCGCCCTGTGGTTCGACGAGGAGCGGCTCGGCCGGCTGCTCGGGGTGTCGATCGAGGAGGAGGGCCTCTTCGCGGTCGTCCCGCTCCGCTGGGAGGGGACGCGTCCCGGGGCGGCCCGCCCGGCGGCGGTGCCCGGCGACGCACCGTCCGTGCGCCGTCAGGACAGCGAGCGTTCCCGGCGGGTGCTGACCTTCGAGACCGTACGGCGGATCCAGGCGGCGACCGCCGAGAACGCCACGGCCCGCCCCGCCCCCGGTGCGCTGCTGCCCGCCGCGGTGGCGGCCGCGCCCGACGGGGAGCGCCTCGCCCTGCCGGATCCGCGGCCGCCGGAGATGGGGGTGCGCCAGGCGCTGCGCGAGCGTCGCAGCAGCTTCGGCCGGTTCGACGCGCGGCGCCCGGTCGAGGGCGAGGACCTGGCGGCCACGCTCGCCGCGTGCGCCGCCGCGTCCCTCGACAGCGACGCCGGTGACGGCGCGGGCGGTGCGCGGCTGACCCGGCTGTACGTCTTCGTCAACCACGTGCGGGGGATCGCCCCGGGCGCCTACGCCTACGACGCCGCCACCGGGGAGTTGGTGCTGGTGAAGCCCGGTCCGCCGGGCGGGTTCCTCCAGCGCAACTACTTCCTGTCCAACTACAACCTGGAGCAGACCGGGGCCGTCGTCGTCCCCGCCGTGCGCACCACGGCCGTGCTCGACGCGGTGGGCGACCGGGGGTACCGGCTGGTGAACGCCACGATCGGGGCGGTCGCCCAGACCTTCTACACCACCGCCACCGCGCTGGGGCTCGGCAGCGGTGTCGCGCTCGGCTTCGACAACCTCTCCTTCGTCGAGGAGCTGGGGCTCGCGGCGACCGGTGAGGCACCGCTGCTCGTCATGCTGATCGGCCACGAGCGGCCGGGCACGGCCGACTTCCGCTACGAGATCGCCTGAACCGCGGACAGGAGGAGAGAGACCGCCGTGACACCCACCGCCGTGACATCCCCCGGCAACCCGACGGCCCGAGATGCGGACACCGCGTCGTGGACACTCCGCCGGCAGTTCATGCTCCGCGTCGCGGGGCTGCCCCTCGAGTCGGTGGGTGCCTTGCGCTGCCCCGACAGCAGCCGGTGGGCGGACCGTGTGCTGCACGAGGAGGAGCTGCTGCTGGCCCGTGGCGCCGAACTCAGCGACCGGCTGCATCCCTTGGTCAAGGACGCCCTTGACGACGGGGACCGCCGCGGGCTGCTGGCCCTGCGCCGCCGGCTCTTCAACGGCCGCCCGCCCCGGGACGGCGACGCCGCCGTGGCCCTGGTGGCCGGGGCCGACCCCGACGGCACGCTGGCGCGCGAGGTGGCCGACTGGCTGCGCGACGGGAGCCGGATGGCGGAACTCCAGGCCGCCGGTGGGCCCGTGCTCGCCGAGGAGAACGTCCGGACGCGGGCCGCGCTGCGGCGGCTGATCGGCGAGGAGCGGCTGCGGCGGGGGCTGTTGCTCGCCTCCCCGACGCTGGAGGGCAGGCTCGACGCCTACGCGGCCCACGACCCGGCCGCTCCGCCGGACAAGCGGCTGCGCAAGGTCGAGCGCTCCGCCCTGGCCTATCTGTACCGGACCGCCTGCAAGACCAGCCCCTTCAGCACCTTCACCGCGGTGACCCCGGGCGAGCTGATCACCGGCGGCGAGGAGACCACCCTCGTCCCCGACGAGTGGCACAGCCATCCGCGGCTCAATGTGGTCGCCCTGGCCCGGCTGGCCGAGCTGATAGCCGCCGACCCCGGGCGGCGGGCCGACCTCCCGGTCTCCCTCGCCTCGGGCTGGGGCCTCGACGACGACCGGATCCGCTACGTCCGACGGCAGGTCACCGCCGGGGACGACCAGGCGGCCGTCACCTTCGACGCGGCGGGTGACCAGTTGTTCTTCCTCCGCCGCAGCGGCACGCTGGAGCGGCTGCTCGGCCTGTTCGCCCGGTGGCCCGCACCGCGCTACGGCGAGTTGGTGCGCTGGCTGAGCGACGACCAGGGCGCCGGGACCGAGGAGAGCGAGGCCTACGTCGCCGCGCTGCTGCAACTGGGCATGCTGCACGTGCCCTGCCTGCGCACCGACGTCCACAGCGCCGACCCGCTGCGCTCCTTCCGCGACGCGCTGCGGGCCCTCGACCGCCCCTGGGCCGAACGCCTCGCGGACGCCCTGGCCCGGCCCCTCGCCTGCGTCGACGCCTATCCCGCCGCCGGTCTCGCCCGCCGCCGGGAGCTGCTGGCGGAACTGCGCGAAGCGCTGCGGACCGTTCAGCGGGACCTGGGTGCGGACCACGCGCCCTCGTCCCCGGGCCTTCCGCAGACCCTCCTGTACGAGGACGTCACCGCCGGACACACCGACGTGAGCTGCGTGGCGGGGCCAGAGGGCGCACCCGGCCCGCTGGACGCGCTGCGGGACGTCGAGCGGATCCTGCCCGCCTTCGATCTGACCCTGCCGCAGCGCGTCACGCTCAAGGGCTTCTTCGTGGCCCGCTACGGCAGCGGCGGCCGTTGCACGGACCTGCTGAGGCTCGTCCACGACTTCCACGAGGACTTCTACGAGCAGTACCTGACGTTCACCGCGCGCCGTAAGCCCTTCGGCGAGGACGGCCGTTACGTACCGGAGGCCAACTGGCTCGCGCTGCCGGGCATCACCGCCGTCGACCGCGCCCGCACCCGGTGGGTGGAGGGCATGCGCCGCGTGTGGCGGGACACCGCGCCGGGCGCCGAGGAGGTCCGCCTCGACGCCGGCCTTCTCGACGCGGTCGCCGCCGAACTCGCGCCCGTGGCACCCGACTTCCTCCCGCAGAGCCACTTCGTCCAGCTGGTGCGGCGGGACGGTGATCCGCTGGCGGTGCTCAACCAGTCCTACGGCGGTCTCGCGTTTCCCTTCAGCCGCTTCACGCACTGCTATCCGGACGGCGGCGAGGGCGGTCTCACGGACCGGCTCCGGCGTGCCTCGGCCGCGACGGCGCCCGAGGGTGCGGTGTTCGCGGAGATCACCGGCGGGTCGGTCACCAGCAATCTCAATCTGCACGGGCGGCTCACGGACTACGAGATCGTCTGCCCGGGCGAGACCGGCTCGGGGCCGCAGGACGGCCGGATCCACCTGGACGACCTGTCCGTCGAGCACGATGCGGCCGCCGACCGCCTCGTCCTGGTGTCCCGGCGGCTGGGGCGCGAGGTCGTGCCGGTCTACCTCGGCTATCTCGTACCGCTCGCGCTGCCGGAGATCCCCCGCACCCTGCTGCTGCTCTCGCCCACCTCCATGGCCCCGCTCGACGTCTGGGGCGGGGTGCCCGAGGGCGGCGACGGCGGCGCGGTGACGCATCGCCCCCGGGTGCGGTACGGCGGCGTCGTCCTCAGCAGGCGCAGTTGGACCACCGTGGCGGGGGCCCTGCCGCAGTGGTCCGCGGGGGTGGACGAGGCGCGGTGGTTCGTGGACTGGCGGCGGTGGCGGCGCGCGAACGGCGTGCCGCGCCGCGTGTTCGCCACGGTCTCCCGTGCGGGCGGGGCCCGTGCGTCGTCCCCGGCGAAGCCGAGTTACGTCGACTTCGACAGCTATCTCTCGCTCACCGCCCTGGACGGGCTGATCAAGGGCGGTGAGCGGGACCGGGTGGTGTTCCGCGAGGCACTGCCGGACGAGGACGAGCTGCACGTCGCCTCCGGCGCCGGCCGTCATGTGGCCGAGCTGGCCGTGGAGACCCTGCGCACCACCCGCCCCGTCGGCGGCGCGCCGCCCGAGGCGGGACGGAACGGGCCTGACAGACCTGACAGAAAGGACCCGGTGCACTGAGATGGCCGAGACGACGACGGGCGAGTGGCAGGCCCTGCACATCCACTACGCCGCCAACCCGCGGCCGCTGCTGATCCAGTGCGTCAGCCCGCTCCTGAGGGAGCTGACCGCCGACGGACTGCTCGCGGGGCACTTCTTCATCAACTACTGGCTGGAGGGCCCGCACGTACGGCTGCGCCTGAGGCCGGCGACGGCACAGGCCACGGACGAGGTCCTCGCCCGTGCCGAGCGGGCGGTCGGCCGCTTCCTGCGGGAACGTCCGGCGCTGTACGAGGTGGATTCCTCCGGTTTCCTCAACGAGTTCTACAACACGCTGTTCGAGCTGGAGTTCGCCGAGGACGAGCGGGGCGACTTCCTCGCCCCCGACGGCCGGATGCGGCTGCGCCCGAACAACAGCTTCAGCCGTGAGCCGTACGAGCCGGAGTACGGCAAGTACGGGGGCCCGGCCGGGGTGGAGCTCGCGGAGTGGCACTTCCGGCACTCCAGCGAGCTGGTCATCGAAGCGGTGCGCGACATGAATCTGCACCTGCGGACGGTCCGGCTGGGCACGGCGGCCCAGCTGATGATGGTGATGGCCGGTGTCTTCCTGCCCGACCGGGCGGAGTTGATCGACTATCTGGACCGCTATCACGCCTTCTGGCACAAGGCGTTCTCCGGTACCGACCTCATCGGCTCCGACGCCTACGACCGGGCGTACGAGTCGATGGGCCCCGGGCTCGGCCGGCGCTTCGAAGCAGTGCGCACGGCGGTGGGCCACGGCGGGACGGACCGGCTGCCGGGCTTCCTGAGCGGCTGGGCGCGGCACTGTCACGAACTGCGGAGCCGTGCCGCCGCCCTGACCACGGGCGACGGCCTGGTCTTCCGTTCCTGGGACGGCACCCGGGACGAGCGGATCACGGACCCCGCCGTGTCGCTGCCGCTGCTGCTGTCGCCGTACATGCACATGACCAACAACCGGCTGCACGTGACGATCCGCGACGAGGCCTACCTGTCCCACGTCCTGGGGCGGGCGCTGCGCGAGTGCGCGCCGCCCGCGGAGGCCGGGCGATGAGCGTGCCGGCGCAGCGGCGGCACGGCGACGCCGGGGCGGAGCCCGGGGCTTTGGAGCGGCGGCCGGCGCTCCGCCCCGAGGTGCTGCTCAGCCCTCGGATGCGGCGGGGGCCGGGATGCGTCCATGTGGTGAAGGACCCGGCGAGCGGGAAGTCCTTCGAGGTCGGGCCCAAGGAGTACTTCCTGATGGCCCGTCTCGACGGGGAGCGCACCCTGGCCGGGATCGGCGAGGAGTACGCCCGGCACTTCGGGCGCGCGCTGGGCGAGGCGCACTGGCGGCGGCTGTTGGGGCTGCTGTGGGAGCGGGGTCTGCTGGTGGGGGCCGAGCCGGCCGCCCCCGCGCCGGCGGAGCCGCCGCCCCGCCCGACGCTGTGGAAGGGCAAGCTCCGGCTGGTCGCCGACGCCTCCGCCGCCACCGAGCGGCTGTACCGGGCGACCGGCTTCGCCCTGTCGGCCCGCTTCCTGCTGCCGGTGCTGGCGCTGGTCGGGGTCATGGAGACGACGGTCGTCCTGCACGCGGGCGGCTTCGTCCGGGACACGGGCTGGCTGCTGAGCCGTCCGGTGCCGCTGCTCGCGGTGTTCAGCCTGCTGTGGGTGAGCACCGCGCTGCACGAGCTGGCGCACGGCGTGGTCGCCCGCCATTTCGGGGGCACCGTCGGCGAGATCGGACTGCGCTGGCACCTGCCCATGGTGTTCATGTACTGCGAGGTCGGGAACTACCTGTATCTGCGCACCCGGTGGGCACAGGTGGCCACCGCCGTGGCGGGCACCGTCATGAACCTCGTGTTCCTGCTGCCCTTCGCCGCCCTGTGGGCCGTGCTGCCCGCCGGGGACCCGGTGCGCACCACCGTGGCGGGCCTGCTGACCCTCGGCACGGCGCAGGCGCTGGTCAATCTGGTGCCCCTGCCCCCGCTGGACGGCTACCGGATGCTCGCCCACGCGCTGGGCATGGCCGACTACGCGACCGAGAGCCGGCGCT
Source organism: Streptomyces netropsis (assembly GCF_014203545.1). Lineage (GTDB taxonomy): Bacteria > Actinomycetota > Actinomycetes > Streptomycetales > Streptomycetaceae > Streptomyces > Streptomyces netropsis. The sequence goes on along the minus strand of NZ_JACHJG010000002.1, from coordinate 561,431 downwards.
TCCTGCGCCTGCTGTCCGCCCGCGCCCTGCGGCGCGGCCCCGGCGTCGGCGCGTACCCGCGCGGGGCGCGGATCGCCTACGCCGCGTACGGCGTGGGGTCGGTGGCGCTCGTCGGCGGCAGCGGCGTGGGGTTCGTGCTGCTGTGCCACCACTTCCTGGCGGACCGCTACGGCGTGCTCGCCGCCGTCGTACCCGCCCTGCTGGTCGCCGTACTGGTCGCGGTGACCGGCCCCTGGGCCCGGCGCGGCAGAGCCCGCTGAAACCGCCTGCCCCTTCCCTGGCATTCCCCTGGCATCCCCTGGCATTCCCCCGGATTCTCCCGCGAGAAGCCGCTTCACAAGAGCTGAGGACACATGACACAAGCAAGGCCGGACGAGCCCGCCATTGTGCTGGAGGACGTGCGCAAGCGGTACGGAGACGTCCAGGCGGTGGCCGGGATCTCGCTCACCGTGGGGCGCGGCGAGTTCTTCGGCGTGCTCGGGCCCAACGGCGCCGGGAAGACGACCCTGATAGAGATCGTGGAGGGACTGCGCGAGGCGGACTCCGGCTCGGTGTCGGTCCTGGGCCTTCCGCCCTGGCCGCGGAACATGGCGCTGCTGCCGCGGCTGGGCGTGCAGACCCAGAGTTCGGCGTTCTTCACCCGTCTGACGGCACGTGAGCACCTGTCGACGGTCGCCGCGCTGTACGGCGTCGGAAGACAGGGCGTGGAGCGGACGCTGTCGATGGTCGGTCTCCTCGGCCAGGCCGACATCCGTGTCGAGGTGCTCTCCGGCGGACAGCGGCAGCGCCTCGCCATCGCCTCCGCGCTGGTGCACGGCCCCGAACTGATCTTCCTGGACGAGCCGACCGCCGCCCTCGACCCGCAGGCGCGCCGCGATCTGTGGAAGGTGCTGCGCGCACTGAAGGGCGAGGGCCGCACCATCGTCTACACCACGCACCACCTGGACGAGGCCGAGGCGCTGTGCGACCGCGTGGCCATCGTCGTCGCGGGCTCGGTGGTCGCCCTGGACTCCCCCGGCCGGCTGGTCGGCGCGGCGAAGGCGCCCACCCGGCTGCTGGTGCCCGCCGACCGCATCACGGTGGAGCGGGCCGAGCGGATCGAGGGAGCGGACCGGGTCTGCGTGGAGGGCGACTCGGTCGTCATCGAGACCCGCGCGGCCGGGCCCGTGCTGGCCGCCGTCGGCGAGGTCGCGGGCCTCGACGGGGTCCGGACCCGCACCGCCACCCTCGAGGACGTCTACCTCGAACTCACCGGATCGGAGCAGCACGCATGAGCGCGTACGGCGCACTGACCACGGCCAGTTACCGGGCCTCGGTCCGCGACAGGACGACGGTCTTCTTCACCTTCGCCTTCCCCCTGATCTTCCTGGTGGTGTTCGGGCTCATCTTCCGGGGCCAGACGGTCGAGCAGAGCGGCCGCGGCTACATCGACTACATCGCGCCGGGCGTACTGTCCTGGGGGGTGGGCAACGCGGCCGTGTTCGGCGTCGCGTTCACGCTCATGCAGTGGCGCAAGGACGATCTGCTGCGGCTCATCCGGATGTCGCCGACCCCGCTGACCTCGGTGCTCGCGTCCCGCTACGTGGTGGCGCTGGTCATCGGCGTGGTCCAGGCGGTGCTGTTCATCGGCGTGGCGCTGCTGCCGGTGTTCGGGCTGCGGCTGAGCTCCACCTGGCCGCTGGCACTGCCGGTCCTGGTGCTGGGCATCACCGCGTTCCTCGCCATCGGCATGGTGATCGGCTCCCGGGCGAACACGCCGGAGGCGGTGGCGGCCGTCGCCAACTGCGTGATGGTGCCGATGGCCTTCCTCTCCGGGTCGTTCTTCCCGATCGACGCCATGCCCTCGTGGCTGCAGTCGCTCTCCCGGGTCCTGCCGCTGCGCTATCTCAACGACGGCGTCTCGGCGGCGGTCTCCGGTCGCGCCGGTCTCGGCAGCACCGGCCTGGCCTGCGCGGGGCTCGCCGTCTTCGCCCTGGTCTTCGGGCTGCTGGCCATGAGGACCTTCCGCTGGAGCAACGACACATGAGCACCGAACCCCCCACCCCCGCACCGTTGGAAGAGGCCACGCGCCACCTTCAGCGGGCGCTCACCGAACGCTTCGAGGCCCACCCCCGGGGCGCCTCCTCGCACCCGCCGGTCGTCGTCCCCCTCGGCGCGGCGGACGCGTTCCGCGCGGAAGGAGACCCGCACGGCGCTTCCCGCGGCGGCGCGAACGTCCACCTCACCGCCCAGGCGGTGCTGATCGGCCCGTGGGGCGCGACCGACGCGGCCACCGCCGCGTGCGGCGGCTGTCTGGCCCGGCGCTGGCAGCGGCTGCGCTCACGGTCCGAGCGGGACGCGCTGGAGGTCGGCACCGCCCCGCACCCGGTGGGCGACTGGCCGGTCCTGCCGGACTACGCCGTCGACGCGGTGTGGGCGCTGTACGAGGCGGTCCTCCACTCCGGCCGTCCGGCGGCGGCCGGGCGGCCGGCCGGTGACTGGCACACCGCCGCCGACCTCCCGCTGCCCCAGGTCTCCCGGGTCGACCTGGCGACCCTGCGCGTCACGACGCTGCCGCTGCTGGCCGAGCCGCAGTGCCCGCACTGCTCGCCGCCCTCCCCCGCCGCGTCCGAGGCGGCCCCTGCGACCCTGTGCTCCCGGCCCAAGCCCGCTCCGGACCGCTACCGGCTGCGGTCCGCGCGGTCCTACCCGATGCCGAGGGGCGCCCTGGCCAACCCGGTCTGCGGGGCACTGGGCGAGGGCACCTGGCTCAACGTGACCTCACCGACGACCGCGCCGGTGGCGGGCAGCGTGTTCGTCCGCACCTACGCGGGCCTGTCCGACGTCACCTGGAGCGGCCAGGCGAACTCCTTCGAGGCCAGCCGCGACCTGGCGTTCCTGGAGGGGCTCGAACGGTACGCGGGAATCCACCGGCGCCGCGGCGGGCAGGTGGTGGAGGACTCGTACGACGGCCTTCGCGCCCGCGGCGAACACGCCGTCGATCCGCGCGAGTGCGGTACGTACGCACCGGAGACCTACCGGGACGACCCGATGGTGGCCCCCTTCGACCCGGCGCGCACGATCCCCTGGGTCCGGGGCCACTCGCTGCGCGACGAGCGCCCCGTCCTGGTCCCGACCCGGCTGGTGCACTACGGTGCCGGGCTCGCGTCGGACAATTTCGTCTTCGAGAGTTCCAACGGGTGCGCCACCGGCAGCTGTCTGGAGGAGGCGGTCCTGTTCGGACTGCTGGAACTCATCGAGCGGGACGCGTTCCTGCTGGCCTGGTACGGCCGGGCCCGCCTCACCGAGATCGACCTGGACTCGTGCCGCGGCGAGGCGGTGCGCGCCATGACCGCCCGGGCCGCGCTCCAGGGGTACGACGTCCACGCCTTCGACAACCGGGTGGACCTGGCGGTGCCGGTCGTCACCGGACTGGCCGTGCGCCGGGACGGCGGCCCGGGAACGCTCTCCTTCGCCGCCGGGGCGCGGCTCGATCCGGAGGACGCCGTCGAGGCGGCCCTCTCCGAGGTCCTCAGCTACATCCCGCATCTGGACCGGCAGGTGGAGGAGGACCGCGGCGAGCTGGAGGCGATGGCACGGGACTTCCGTCAGGTGCGGCACCTGACGCACCACGCCCGGCTGTTCGGCCTTCCCGAGATGGCCGCCCACGCCCGGGAGTACCTGGAGCCCGTGGCCGTACGGCCGCTCGGGGACGTCTACCGCGACTGGCAGCGGATCCGGCCGCGCTCGGGGGACCTGCGGGACGACGTGCTGCTGTGCCGGGACGAGCTGGTGCGGGCGGGCTTCGATGTGATCGTCGTCGACCAGACCTCCCCCGAGCAGGAGCGGATGGGGCTGACCACCGTCTCCACCGTCGTCCCCGGTCTGCTCCCGATCGACTTCGGCTGGTCCAGACAGCGGGCGCCGCGCATGCCGCGCATGCGGTCCGCATTCCGGCGCGCCGGATGGCGGTCGACCGATCTGACGGACGCCGAACTCCGGATGGTGCCGCACCCCTTCCCTTGACGCTCCCCGGCCGACGACGCCCGCCATGAGCGCCGCGCACAGCGAAACAGCCCCCTGCTGTCGCAGGGGGCTGTGCCGGGCGGCCGCGGTGCGATCGGTGAACCGATCAGGCGGAGCAGCTGGTGGTGCTCGTGGTGCTGGAGCAGGTGCTGGTGCTGCTGGAGCTGGTCGAACCGGCGAGGACGACCTCGCTCGCGTCCGAGTAGTCCGAGATCTCGAAGGTCTCGGACTCGAGCTCCAGGATCTCCTGGGCGAGCGAGGCGAGTTCGGTCTTCGGTGCCATGTCTTCTCCCGATGGTTCGAGTCCGGCGGGCCACGACGAGGGGCCCGGCCGGACGTGGTGTTCCCTTGCTCCGCCATCCCAGCAGGGCGCGCTCACCGGGCCCCCGGCGTTCCGCTCTCATTCCGCTCGCACGCGGGTACCACCGCCCGAGGTGCTTCCCTCCGCCCCTTTGCGAGGAACCGCCATGACACTTCCCTCCACGGCCGACCGGGTCCGCGAAGTCCTTCTGGGCCTCGACGACATCATGCTCGCGGCCACCACGCTCTGCCTCGCGGTGCACGCCGACCCCGAACTGTCCGGGGAGGAGGAGCACACGGCCTCCCGCCTCGCCGCCTGGCTGACGGCCGACGGCTTCCGGGTGACCCCGGGCGTCGGGGGCCACGGGGTGGTCGGTGTGCTGCGCAACGGCGAGGGCCCGCGGGTCCTGGTGCGTGCCGAACTCGACGCGCTGCCGGTCGAGGAACGGACGGGCCTGCCGTACGCGAGCACGGTCCGCGCACCGGGCCCGGGCGGCCGCGACGTGCCGGTCATGCACGCGTGCGGGCACGATCTGCATCTCGCGGCGGCGGCCGGGGCGGCGCGGCTGCTGGCCCGTGCCGCGCACCTGTGGCGGGGCACCCTCGTGGTCGTGGGCCAGCCCGCGGAAGAGACGCTCCAGGGTGCGCGGGCCATGCTCGAGGACGGCCTGTACGACCGTTTCGGGCGCCCCGACGCCGTACTCGCCCAGCACACCGCGCCGTTCCCGGCGGGCATGGTCGCCCACGGCACCGGCGCGCTGATGGCCGGCAGCCTCTCGTTCGACGTCGTCGTCCACGGCCGCGGCGGCCACGCCGCCACCCCGCACCTGACCGTGAACCCGGTGGCGACCGCCGCGGCCGCGGTCGGCGCGCTGCACGGCCTCGTCGCCACGCAGACGGACCCCGCCGACCGGGCCGTGCTCACCGTGTGCCGGCTGCACGCGGGCGACAGCAGCAACGTCGTGCCCGACCGGGCCACGCTCGGTCTCACCGTGCGCGCCCACGCGCAGACCGCCCTCGACTCCCTCGCCGAGGCCGTGCGCCGGACGGTCCACGCCGAGTGCGCCGCGTCCGGCCGGGTCGATCCGCCCGAGATCACCCTCGTGTCCCGCTCGGCACCCAACGTCCCCGATCCGTCGGCCACCGCGGCCGTCCGCGAGGCCCACCAGGCGCTCTTCGGCGCACAGCGCGTGGCGTCGTGGCCACCGTCGATGGCCACGGAGGACTTCCCGCTGTTCGGCGACGCGGGGCGGGAGATCCACGGGTTCGCCGGCATACCGACGGTGTACTGGATGCTGGGGTCGGTCGGCCCCCGTCAGTGGAGGGCGGCACCCGGCCGCACCCCGGCGGACAAGCTGGCGGCCCTGCCCCCCAATCACTCACCGGAGTTCGCCCCCGACGTGCGGAGCGCGCTGCCCACCGGTGTCGCCGCCATGGTCGCGGCGGCCCTGGACCGGCTGGGGAGCCGCTGAACCCTGGCGGACGCCGGGCTCAGCGCCTGCCGCCGCCCGGGCCGAGCCAGGCCAGCGCGGCCGCCACCATGGCGGAGATGCCGGTGGTCAGGGTCGGTTCGATGACCGGGGCGAAGAACGGCGAATGGTTCGTGGGTATCTCGCGTGTGGTCCCGGCGGCCTCGGCCTTGGCGTACGTGTCGGGGTCGGTGCCGCCGAACTGCCAGAAGCACACCGGCACGTCGGCCGCCGTGCCGAACACACCGATGTCCTCGCCACCGGGCAGCAACCCCGGGTCGACCACCTTGTCCGCGCCGATCACGGCGCCGATGGCGGTCATGGTGCGGTCCACCGCGTCCATGTCGTTGACCAGCGACGGGAAGGTGCCGAGCCGGTCGATCTCCGGGTCCCGTACGGCGCCCGAGGCGGTGGCCTCCTCCCGTACGGCCCGCTCCAGCGCGTCCAGCGCGCGCTGCCGCATCGGGGCCGAGCAGGTGCGCAGGCTCACCTTCAACTCGGCCGCGACCGGGACGCCGTTGTCCTGCGCGCTGCCGTCCACGGCGGGAGGACGGTCGCCGGCCGTGATCCGCACGGTGCCCGCGTCACTCATCTCCCGCGTGAGCGCCGCCTCCAACCGGGTCGCCGTGGCGTCCGCCGGGCCGGGTCCGGTGCCGGTCCCGTCGCCGCCGAACATCCGCACCCGCAGCACGTCCGTCGCGGCGTACGCCGTGCCCGGATGGCAGCCGACCGTGCCCGCGGGCATCCGTATGACGTGCTGCCCGAGGACCACGTCGGGCTTGCCGAAGCGGGTGAAGAGGCCGTCGTCGACCATCTCCCGCGCACCCCGGCCCGTCTCCTCGGCGGGCTGGAAGACCGCCAGGACCGTCCCGGACCAGTGTTCGCGCCCCTCCGCCAGCAGCCGCATCGCGCCCAGCAGACAGGTGGTGTGCATGTCGTGGCCGCAGGCGTGCATGACCCCGCCGGAGGTGGACGCGTACGGCAGCCCGGTGCGCTCCTCCACCGGCAGCGCGTCGAAGTCCGCCCGCAGCAGTACGGTCGGCCCGGCGCCACCGCGCAGGACCGCCACCACACCGGTACGGCCGACGCCCTCGGTCATCTCGTACCCGTACGCCCGTGATCTACGGGCGACCTCCGCGGCCGTGTGGTGCTCGGCGAAGGACAGTTCCGGGTGGGAGTGCAAATCCCGGTACAGACCCGCCAGTTCACGGCGCCGTGCCTCGTCGAGGCCGGCCAGCACCCGCGTCGTTTCGTCTGACATGGCGCGACACCCTTCGATCCCTCCGAATGCCCCTCCCTGGGCACCAGCTTCACCCGAAGGGCGGTCCCCCGCGACCGCTCGGGCCGGCGTCGTGGAGCCGGTCGGAGCCGGTCACGGCCCCAGGACGGCGGCGGGGCCCGTGCCGCACGCGGTGCGGCGCGTCGCGGTGGTGTGGGCCGTCCGGGTGACGGCGGCATCCTCGGCCGCACCGCGGCCGACGGTCAGGTCAGCAGCTCCTCGAGCGCGGCGGCGAAGCCCGGCGGCAGGTTCATCTCCCCGCCCAGCGTGCGGCGGTACGTCGCGTCCTTGGTCGCGGTCAGCCCGTCCAGCCGTAGGGCGGGCAGGGCGAGGGGGCCCTCTTCCAGCTCGGCGTCCGCCCCGCCGATGACCGGCCCGCTGGGGACGGCCCGGCCCGCTCTGAGCACAGGCAGGCGCGGGCGCAGTTCGGCGCCCGTCGGCTCGATCTCGTCCAGGGCCAGCCGCCATTGCGGCCCGGCCCCACGGGCCACGGCCGGTGCCGCCCGGGCCCGGTCGGCGGTGCCGGGGAGGTCCGCCAGCGCCTGGGTGAGGCGCCGGGCGGCCTCGGCGAGGGTGAGGGCTCCCACGACGGGGTCCGCCGACGCCTGACGCAGGTGCAACGCCCGGCCGGCCGGCAGGCCCCGTACGCCGGTCTCCAGTTCCGCGACCGGGGCCAGGTCGTCCATCAGGGCCCGGGTGCCGTAGCGGGCGTGGCCCGCGATCACGACCAGGCTCAGATCGCTGTCCCGGGCGTCGATCAGCGTGGTGTACGCGTCGCCTCCCGCCTGGGACACGACGATGACGTCGGCCCGCGCGCCCGCCCGCAGCGAGCCCAGGGCGGCTTCCCAGCGCAGCATGACGGCGGGGTTGCGGGTGGCCATGTCGACGAGGTCCCGGTCGGTGAAGACACCGCCGGCCGCCTCCGAGGCCAGCCGGGCCGCCTTGAGTTCGCCCAGCAGCCCCTTGCTGCCGGACACCGACCAGTCGGATCCCAGCGCGAGGAGCACTCCGGCCCCCCGGGCGGCGGCTATGTCGGCGGTACGGCCGTACAGCAGGAGGTTGGACAGCGGCGACCAGACCATGGACCCGCCGTGGGTGGCCAGTACGGGGAAGTCCTCGGCGAGCAGACCGGCGCAGTGGATGCCGATCAGGTTCTCCGTGATGGCCCACTCCTCGTCCCGGAAGTTGAGTGCCAGGAAGTGGTTCCGGGAGTCCGTGTCCCTGCCCTCGGCGAGGTGCAGCAGCAGTCTGCGCCCCTGGTTCAGCCGTGCCAGGAACTTCTCGGCGTTCGCGGCTTCGACGTCCGCGATCCGCGTGGCCGCCTCCGGCAGGGCCGGGTCGTCCGTGGCCTCGACGTTGCGCACCACTCCCCGGTACATCCTGCGGGCGCCGGTGTTGGAGAACAGGGCGATGCCCTGGCTGGTGGTGGTGCCGTTGACGAGCGCTTTGGCCTCGACGTAGCGCACCACGGCGGGCATCAGCGCGGCGTCCTCGCCCAGGACCCGCATGGGCCCGGTGACGAGCCTGCGGTAGTCGGGATTCTGGGCCCCGCCCCACTCCGAGCGGTTCGGGTAGTTCTCGGGGACCTGCCACAGGGGCAGCACGTTGTAGGGCAGATGGTTGTGCAGCTCGATCAGCCCGGGATAGATGCTGCCGCCGCTCCGGGTGACGGCCGTCTGCTCGTGGCCCGCGGGAGGCTCGGCCCCGGCCGGTCCGACCTGGTCGATGACGCCCTGGTTGATGTAGACGACTCCGTCGTCGATCACGTCGTGCCGGCCGTTCATCGTCACGACGCGGCCCCGCAACGCGAAACGCGGCCCCGCCAAAGGGTCCACCGGGGGCTCTACAGGTGGTGACATCTGCTGGTCCCTCCGCCGTGCGTACAGGGAACAGTCCTGATATGAGGTAACAATTTTCCCATGGGCGCGCCCGCCGCGCTCACCACGGGGCCGCACCGCAGACAGGACACGGTCCCACCGCCACCGGCAGGCCCCGGCGCGGACGGGCGGGGCCCGGTCGGCAGGACAGGAGAGGCACGATGCACGACTTCGATCCCGGCTGCGTCGAGGAGCCGTACGCCACGCTGGCGCGCACTTTCCCCGGCACGGAGACCTATCCGCCGGAGGACTTCCGTACCGAGTGGGGTCCGATCTTCCATCGTGGGCGGCTGGACGGCACGGCCCGGGTGCTGGTCATCGGCCAGGACCCCGCGGCCCACGAGGCCGTCGTCCGGCGGATCCTCGTCGGCACGGCGGGGCGGCGTTTCCAGGGCTTTCTCGCCAAGCTGGGCATCGAGACCAGCTACGTCATGGTCAACACCTACCTGTACAGCGTCTACGGCCAGCAGGCGGGCAACGCCCACGCGAACGACCCCGACATCGCCCTGCACCGGCACGCGTGGCTCGACGCGCTGACGGCGAACAACCCCATCGAGGCCGTCGTCTCGCTGGGCCGGCTGGCGGACACGGCGTTCCGGACCTGGCGCGAGACCCCCTCGGGCCAGGCCTACGGCGGCGCCTACGAGCACATCCTGCACCCCACCTACCCCGACAGCGCCGCGTCCTCGGGGACGCCGCGGGCGGTCGCCATGGCGAAGATGCTCACCGGCTGGAACGCCGCCCTGGACGCCCTGCACCCGGTGGTCACGCCGGACACCCCGGTGGCGCTGGCGCACTACGGCGAGGACCTCGCCCCGACGGATCTCGGCGACATCCCCGAGGGGGACCTGCCCGCCGGTCTGCCGACCTGGATGCGGGGCGGCGAGTCGTGGGCGAGCCGCCAGGGCGCGACGGCGGAGGAGAAGCGAGCCACGATCATGGTGCAGATCCCGCTGTCCCAGCGCCCGTTCTGACGGCCCCCGCGGCGACAGCCCGGCCCCCGGTCCTCGCACTCCCCCGGGTGAGGAGTGCGAGGACCGCCGTGCGACGGCGCGGAGTTCAGCTCTCGGCCGGAGCCTCCTCGGCCTCGGGCGCGGCGGCTGCCGCCTCGCCCTCCTCGGCCTCCTCTTCCTCTTCCTCCACCGGTTCGGTCTGGGCGGCGACGATCTGGAGGACGGCGGCGTCCTCCTCGATGGCCAGGGAGCTGCCGCGCGGCAGCTCGATGTCCCCGGCCCGGATGGTGTGACCGGCCTCCAGGCCCTCGATGGACACCGTCACCCCCTCCGGGATGTGGGTGGCCTCGGCCTCGACGGGCAGGGCGTTCAGGATGTGCTCCAGCAGGTTGCCGCCCGGCGCCAGCTCGCCCTCGGTGAGCACCGGCACGTCGACGGTGACCTTCTCGCCCTTCTTCACGGCCAGGAAGTCCACATGGACCAGGAAGCCGCGGATGGCCTCGCGCTGCACGGCCTTGGGGATGACCAGTTCGCTCTTGCCCGCGACGTCGAGCCTGAGCAGGACGTTCGGTGTCTTCAGGGCCATCATCAGCGAGTGGCTGTCGATCGCCACGTGCTTGGGGTCGGCGCCGTGCCCGTAGATGACGCCGGGGACCTTGTTGTCACGACGGGTGCGACGGGCGGCACCCTTGCCGAAGTCATTACGCAGATCGGCGCTCAGCTTTACCTCAGCCATGACGCACTCCTCGTGTTCGGACTGTCCGGTGACCGTCACCCGGCCACGCGGACCTGGTACGAGGGGTGCGCCGACAACGGTCGCCGCACCCCATGAGTACGGCCTCCCGCGCCGAGCAACGCCGCGAGTCTATCCAGCCGGGCCACCGCATGATCCAACCCTGCTCCATCCGGCCGAACCGGCGCGTCGGAGTGGGCACGGGCGAGGCCACCGCCCGGCCGGAAGCGGCCGGAGGCAGTCGGGCGCGCGCCCCTCGTGAGGAGCCCCTGCCTCTGCGCGGTGCTCCCCTCCGGGCCGGGCTCTGCGCCGCCGGGTTCATCTGCGGGCGCCGGGCGGGCCGCCGGCCGGGCGGTGCTCCGGCGGGCCGGCGAGGGCGTGGAACTCCTCGACGGGGGCCAGCCGGTCCGCCAGCGGCGCCGCGTCCCCGCTCCAGGACAGTTCCCCCATCACCTCGGCGACGGCGCGCGCGAGGGCCCGGGAGGCGAGCGTCGGATACAGCGTCAGCGAATAGCCGATCTCCTGGAGTTCGGCGGCGGTCGGCGGGGGCGTGACGCCGGGGTTCGTGTCCGCCATCGTCGGGATGCCGCGGCGGGCGGTGATCTCCTCGGTGATCCTGCGCATCTGGTCCGTCGAGGCGGGGTTCGCGACACAGATCGCGTCGGCGCCCGCGTCGACGCAGCCGTGGGCCCGGCCCAGGGCCTCGTCGATGCCGTGGACCGCCAGGGCGTCCGTGCGAGCCATGATCAGCATGTCCGGGTCCCGGCGGGCGGCGACGGCGGCCTCGATCCTGCCGATCAGTTCCGCCGCCGGCACGACCGTGTCGCCCTCCGCCGCGCCCACCGTCCGGCGGCGCTGCCGCCGCGCGGGCCGGTCCGCCAGGAACAGGCCCGCGGCGCCCGCGCTCTCGTACTGCCGTACCGTCCACGCCACGTGGGTGGCGTCGCCGTACCCGTCGTCCGCGTCCGCGAAGACGGGGACGCGGACGGCGTCGACGGTCCGCCAGACGACGTCCGCCATCTCCCGCGCGCTCAGCAGCCGGCCGTCGGGGCGGCCCAGCAGTGCCGCGGCGCTCGCGGCTCCGCCCACGCCGACGGCCTGGAAACCGGCGCGCTCGATGATGCGGGCGCACAGCGGGTCGTGCGCGATCGGCACCATGAGCATCTTCGGGTCGGCGAGGTGGGCGCGGAAGCGCTGCCGGTTGTTCATCGGTGTCTCCTGACTCGCTGCCCCCAGTGTGAGCGCGGTTCGACGGCCGGGCCACGCGGATGGGCTCCGCCTCCGGTACCGGGACGGGTGGCCCGCGGCGTCGCGCCGTGGTCCCGGAGGGGGCGGGCACGGCCCGCCGATCCACGAAGATCCGCCGGACAGGTCTAGGTGCGCAGGCGGGCCAGGGCGTCCGCCAGGCCGGTCAGCCATCCCCGGACGTCGACGAGCAGCAGTGCCCCCGGGGCGCCCGCCTCGCGTGCCCGGTCCGTCACCGCGTCCCCGCCCGCGCCGGCGGGCGCCGGGTCCGTCGTCGGCAGCGGCCCCGGGGGGCTCGCGGTGCGGATCTCCTCGGCCCGGTGCTCGGCGTCCGCGGCCACGCCCTCGGCCAGCTCGGTGAGCCGGGCGGCGGCGTCCGGCCAGGGAAGGAGCGCCCCCGCGGGGCCGCGGGCCGACAGCGGCTCACCGCCGTGCGTCAGGTGGTAGCCGACGGACAGGGCGGCCTCCCACCGGGCGTCCACTTCCTTGGAGGGGCGTCGTTCCGCGACGAACTGGACGTAGGTCTCCTCCGCGAGACGCATCGCGCGGCGGGTCGACCGGTGCCCGGCCTCCGCGCGCGACGGGGCGTCACCGTCACGGAGCCGGGCGACGGTGGTACGACAGCAGTCGGCGCCCTCGGTGAGGAAGTCCGCGACGGCGCGGCGCAGTTCGCCGTGACCGCCGCGGGGCCAGGCCAGCAGGCTCACCACGGCGCCGAGCGCGCCGCCGACGAGGACGTCGAGGAGCCGCACGGCGGACAGGTGCCAGCTGGGCACGGCCAGTTGGGTGAAGAGCAGCAGGAAGGCGAGCGTGAACATCGCCTGGGTCCAGGCCGTGCCGAGCAGGGCGCCGACGGTGAAGCCGACGAGCGTCACCATGGGGAGCGCGGCCGCGTAGAAGGCGGGCACGTCTCCTACGAGGAGCAGCAGCAGTGCCGCGATGGCGGCCCCGGCGACCGTGCCGAGGAAGGCGGGGCGCAGCACGGCCTTGGTGCCCACCGCCCAGGTGCGCATCAGGCTGAGGGTGGCGAGCAGCACCCAGAACCCGTGGGACATGCCGAGGGCCCCGGCCAGCAGACGGGCGAAGGCCATGGCCACGGCGACCCGCAGGGCGTTCTGGAGGTGTACCGAGCGCGGTGTCAGATGGCAGGCCAGCCGTCGTCGCCACAGGGTGAAGCCGGGTGTCGTGGCGTACCAGAAGGGCCCGTCGCGGTCTGTCACGGGCGGCCGGTCGCCGAGGGCGATCCGGGTGGCGGTGGTGGCCCGCCGGGCGGCTTCCGCGGTCTCCCGGACGATGGTGTCCCGGCGCATCCGGTCGACGGAGGTGCGGGGCAGCTCCGCCGAGCGGATGACGTCGAACGCCGCGGCCTCGGCGGCGAGCCGGTCGGTGACCACGCCGGGCGCGCCCTCGCGAAGGCCCCGGGCGGCCGACCGCAGGGCCGTCGTGGTGTGCCGCAGCAGGGTCGCGGCGGCGGGTGCGGTGCCGTCGGCTGCGGACAGGCGGTCCATCTGGTCGCGGATCTGCCACACCGCGACGCGGGCGTCGTGGAACGCGTGGTCGCGTACCGACGAGGAGGTCGGGCGTTCGGCCGGGGGGACCCGCGAGGGCCGGGCCGACTCGAAGGCCCGGCGGGCGGCGGTGCGCCGCTCCCCCGGGTCCGCGGGCGTCGTGCCGCGGCCCTCGAGGGTGTCGGCGACGGCCGAGGTGTAGTCGGCGCAGGCCGCCACGGCGTCGGCGAGGACGGCCCGGTAGGGGCGGGGCGCCGGGTCGGGGCACAGGACCCGTTCGGCGCAGGCGGTGAGCAGGATGCCGAGGACCAGCCCGGACAGGCGGGAGCCCAGGGTCTGCGGCGCGTAGGGCGGGAAGCAGGGCAGGACGTAGAAGAGCTGGAGGGCGATGCCGACCCCGGCCAGGCGCGGGCTCGCCACGCCGAGGAAGGTGACGAGGAAGCCCACCACGAACATGCCGCAGGCGGCGGTCCAGGTGTGGGCGGCGAGCAGCGTTCCGGCGGCGACCAGGACCACGGCGGCCGGGGCCACGGCCAGCAGCGCGCGGGCGCGTCTCGGTGGCGGTCCGGGGACGTCGCTCAGCATCACGAGGGGAAGCGCGCCGAACATGGCGTAGATGGCCATGGTGGCATCGCCGATCACATAGAGGCTGACGTAGAACCCGGTCCCCCCGGCAACGGTCACCCGCGTCGCCCGGCGCAGCGCGCGCGGCCCGTCCGGCTGCCGCAGCACCCAGCCGACCGGCCCCTTCACCGGTCGGAGCCTCTGGCAGCGGGCCGGGGCGCGGATGCGGGGCACGGTGTTCCCCACGCCGGGTGGACGGTCGTCAACGGCTCTCGTCCAGGCCGGTCCGGGCGCTGATCCAGGCGTGTGCCCGCGCCAGCGGGGCGGGTGTCCACCAGTTGGCCCGTCCCGCCAGGGTCAGACAGGCCGGTACGAGGACCCCCCGCACCAGGACCGCGTCGACGAGCACGGCGACCGCGAGCCCCGTGCCCAGCAGCTTCAGCAGCGTCACCCCCGAGGTGGCGAGGGCCCCGGTGACGACGGCCACCGCGAGGGCGCCCGTGGTCACCAGCCGGCCCGTTCGCGCGACGCCCTCCACCACGGCCTGCCGGTTGTCACCGGTCAGGGCGTGGTGCTCCTTCACCCGCGACAGCAGGAAGATCTCGTAGTCGATGGCGAGCCCGAACGCGATGACGAACATCAGCAGCGGCATCGTCATGTCCAGCGTCCCGGTGACCGTGAACTCCCCGACCGCGCGGCGCAGATGACCGTCCTGGAAGACGTGGACCATCAGTCCGAAGCTCGTGCCGAGGCTGAGCGCCCCGATCACCAGCGCCTTCACCGGCAGCAGCACGCTCCCGGTGAGCAGGAAGAGCATCGCCCATGTTGTGACGGCGACGATCCCGGCCGCGAGCGGCAGCCGGCCGCGCACCGCGTCCTGGGTGTCGGCGAGGTGGGCCGCACGCCCGGTGACCAGCCGTTCGCCGGGGGCCGGCAGCGACCGCAGCCGCTTCACCAGGTCCCGGCCGGCGCGCGATTGGGGGTCCTCGGGGCCGGTCACGGTCAGCACCGCGCCCGGCCCGGGCGGCGCCGCCACCCGCACCCGGTCTCCTCGCGCGGCCGTGGCGGGCGCTCCTTCGGCGCTCACCCAGGGGCGGGGTGCCCCGCCCGCCGACGTGAGCACCCCGCCGTGGCGTGCGACGGACGGCAGCGCCGCCACCCGGCGCGCGAACGCCGACAGTGCCGCCCGGTCGCGTACGGCGTCGACGTCCGGGAGCACGACGGTCAGATTCCGTTCGGCGCGGGAGGTGAAGCCCTCGCGGATGGCCTGGGACGTCCGGTGCGCCTCGGTGTGCGCGGGCAGCACCCGCTCGTCCGACAGCCCGAAGTGCACGTGCGCGAAGGGCGAGGCGACCAGCAGGAGCACCAGCGCGCACCCCCCTCCGTAGTACACCGGCCGCCGGGTGACGACCCGGGCGACGGTCCGCCAGGCCGGACTGTCCGCCCGTGGCGCCCCCGGGCCGCTACGACGCCACCCGCGCAGCACGGCGAGCGGGTCCCAGCGGTCGACGCGGGTGCCGAGGAGGTTCAGGACGGGCGGCACGAGGAGCCCGGCCGTGGCCGCGGCGAGCAGGGCCACCGCGATCCCGGCGCAGGCCATCGACCGCAGGAACGGCAGCGGCAGCACCAGCAGCGCCGACATCGACAGCGCCACGGTGCAGGCGGAGACGGCCACGGTGTGACCCGCCCGGCGCGCGGTCCGTTCGACGGCGACGGCCACGGGCTTGCCCGTGCGCAGTTCCTCGCGGTAGCGGGTGACGAGGAACAGCCCGTAGTCCACCGCGAGTCCGAAGCCGAGCGCGGTGGTGAGGTTCATGGCGAAGACCGACACCGGCATGGCGTGGCTGAGCAGCCGCAGCAGCGCGATCGTGCCGACGACGGCCACCACGCCGATGACAAGGGGGACGAGCGCGGCCACCAGGGAGCGCAGCGCGAGCACGAGGATGAGCAGGGTGAGGGGGGCGGCGACGACTTCGGCGCGCACCAGGTCGTGCTGGCTGACGCGCCCGGCTTCCACGCTGACCCAGGCCGGTCCGGTCGCCTGTACGCGCAAGGCCCCGTGGCGGCCGGTGAGTTCGGGCACGAGTGCTTCGGCGGTGCGTGCCGCGTCGCGGTCGGCGCCCGTGAGGTCGGCCGTGACCAGTGCCCGCGTGCCGTCCTCGGACCGTAGTGCCGGGTCCGTGCCGGCCGCGCCGCCCGACCAGTAGGAGCGCACCCCGCCGACCCCGGGCGCGCGCGCCAGCCGCAGGGTCAGCCGCCGTCCTTCCGCCCGGGCCGACGCGGTGTCGACGCCGCCCTCGGCCCGTACGAGCAGCACGAGGTCGGGGCTGCCGCCGCCGAAGCGGTCGGCCAGCAGCCGGTTGGCGCGTTCGGACTCGGTGCCGGACGCGGTGTAGCCGCCGTTGGCCAGCCGCTCGTGGGTGCCGATGCCGGCCACGCCGAGCAGCAGGGTCACCACGAACGCGAGGGCGGGTACGAGCCAGGCCCGGCCGCGTCCGGTGCGAGGGGGCGCGGCGCGGCCCGCGGCCCCGGGCCCCCTGGCGCTCGGGGGGCTCGGGGCCGGGGCGGTGTCGAGGTCCTGGGGGCTCACGCGGCCCGGAAGAACAGCACGGCGTTCTGTCCGCCGAAGCCGAACGAGTCGCTGATCGCCGCCTCCATGCGGTGCCGCCGCGGTTGTTTCGTCACCACGTCCAGGTCCATTCCGTCGTCCAGCCGGTCCAGATTGGCGGTCGGCAGAACGAGCTGTCGCTCCAGCGACATCACCGTGCAGGCCGCGTCGATCGCGCCCGCGGCCCCGAGCGAGTGCCCGATGGCGCCCTTGACGGACGTCACCGGCGGGGGCGTGCGGAACACCTTCGACAGCATGGAGGCCTCCACACGGTCGTTCAGGGGCGTGGACGTGCCGTGCGCGTTGACGTGGTGCACCTCCGACACGTCGGCGCGGGCGTCCGCGAGCGCGGCGAGCACCGCGCGCCGCGCGCCGGCGCCCTCCGGGTCCGGGCGGGTGGGGTGGAAGCCGTCGCTGGAGGCCCCGTAGCCCGAGACGTAACCGCGGATGTGCGCGCCGCGGGCGCGGGCGTACTCGGGCCGTTCCAGGACGAGGACGGCCGCCGCCTCGCTCAGGACGAACCCGTCGCGGTCCGCGTCGAACGGCCGGGACGCGCCGGCCGGGTCCTGGCGGTTCTCGGACAGTGCCCGCATCCGGTAGAAGGCGGCCGAGCCCATGGGGACGCGCGCGCAGTCGGTGCCGCCGGCGATCGCGATGTCGCAGGCCCCCGTCCGCAGCAGGTCGCGGGCGGTGCCGATCGCCGTGGTGCCCGCCGCGCAGGCCGTCGAGGTGGTGAGGCAGGGGCCCAGCGCCTGGAGATCGGTGGACACCTCGCCCGCGACCATGTTGGGCAGCGAACGCAGCAGGGCGGTCGGCGAGATGGACTCCACGCGCCCCTCGGCCAGGTTGCGGTACTCGGCGGCCCAGCGGTCGCCGCCGTTGCTGGCACAGCCGAGGACCACGGCCACCCGGGGGGCGTCCCAGGTGTCGGTGTCCAGCGCCGCGTCGGCGACCGCCTCGCGGGCGGCGACCATCGCCAGGTGGATGAACCGGTCGTTGCGCCAGGTGATCCGCTTGCCGAGCAGGGCCCCGCCGTCGAAGTCGTGGACCCCGCAGGAGAAGTCGACGGGCAGTCCGGCCAGCCACGGGTCCCGGGCGCCGAAGCCCACTCCCTCGCACAGTCCGTCCCAGGTGGCCTCCCGGCCCAGCCCCGCCGGCGTCACCATGCCGATACCGGTGACGGCGGCGTCCGAGGCGCTCACCGCGCGGGCCCTGCCATCGCCACCGGCTGGTCCCCGGTCGGTGCGGCCGGCTCCCGGTCGGCGCGGTCCGCCACGAGCCGGTCGAGGTACGCGGCGGCTTCCCCGACGGTGGCGTCGCCGTGTTCCTCGGGCAGGGCCACGTGCAGCCGGTCCTCGATCATCGTGATCAGCTCGACCCTGGCCAGCGAGTCGACTTCGAGCTGTTCGAACGTCGCGTCCGGGGTGATCTCCTCCTCGGGGATGCCGAAGTGCTCCGTGAGCAGACGGGCCATCAGGTCATACGCGGGTTCCATCGATCGCTCTCCTCGATCGGAGCCGGACACCGGACCGTCGCGCGTTTGACGTATCAGCCATCAGCTATCTGATGCCATAGCGCTATATTCCGGCTATTTGTCCGACGCAGCGTCACCCGCCGGGCCGCCGCGGGTCCACCGACACGCGCGCCGCCGGCAGGGGTATCACCCGTACTGCCGACGGACGGCGTGTGTCCGCGTACCGCGAGGCCCCGGCCCGCTGTGTCCCGACCGGCTGCCGCCCGGCCTCAGCCCTGGGGAGAGGCCGGCACGGCGGCCAGGTGACCGCGCAGGGCCGTGATGACGGCGGGCGCCTGACTGCTGAGGTAGAAGTGCCCACCGGAGTAGACCTGCATGTCGAACCCGCCGGTGGTGTGCCCCTTCCAGTCCTCGGCCTCGTCGAGGGAGGTCTTGGGGTCGTCGTCGCCCACCATGACCGTGACGGGGCAGCGCACCGACGCGCCCGGCTCGCTGCGGTAGGTCTCCACCGCGCGGTAGTCGGCACGGATGGCGGGCAGGACCATCCGCAGCATCTCCTCGTCGCCGAGCACCCGGGTGTCCGTACCGCTCATGTCTCGCAGTTCGGCGACGATGCCGTCGTCGTCGCGCTGGTGGACGTTCTCGTCGCGGTAGCGGGAGGGCGCGCGGCGCCCCGAGGCGAACAGCCGTGCGGGGCCCTGGCCTTCGCGTTCCATGCGGCGGGCCACCTCGAACGCCACCAGGGCGCCCATGCTGTGACCGAAGAACACCACCGGCCGGTCCAGCCAGCCGGCGAGCGCCGTGTGGACCTGTTCGGCGAGTGTCGCGATGTCGTCCACGCAGGGTTCGCGGCGGCGGTCCTGGCGCCCGGGGTACTGGATCGCCAGGACGTCGGCGTCCGGCGTCAGCGCCGAGGCGAGGGGCAGGTAGAAGCTCGCGGAACCGCCCGCGTGCGGGAAGCAGACCAGGCGCACGGGTGCGTCGGGGGTGGGACGGAAGTTCCGGCACCACAGCGTGTCGTCCACGGGTATTTCAGCCATGCTCGTCCTTCGTCTCGTTCACTTTCGGCGCGATACCACTATCCCCGCGACGGCCGAGCGGGCACAAGACCGCGCCGCCCCGGGCACGGAATCTCTGGGCGTTTCCCTTGCCCTCCCGCACTTACCGCGGGTTTACCCACGGACGACAGCTCGGCCACGGCGGAAAACCGTCGGGCTTTCCTGGCCCGAAAGTTCCGCCGCGGCCGAGCTGTTTCGGCCGGTTGGCCGGTCGGTCGACGTCAAACCTTTATGGGTGTCACTTGATGAATTCCTCGACGACCTTCGGCGGCCAGGTGCCCACATTGAGCACCCCCATGGAGTAGGCCCGCGAGACCAGGGCGGCCCGGTTGGGCACCTTGAGCTTCCGGAGCAATCCGGTCACGTGGTACTCGACACCCTGCCGGCTGAGGTAGAGCCGTGAGGCGAGCGGGACCGTGGAGATCCCGGCGGCTATGCCCTCGAGGATGCGTGCGTCTATCTCGGTGAGGATCTTCTTCCGGTTGGTGACCACTCCGGCGTCGTCGGACCCCTGGGTCTGCGGCATCAGCACCAGGATCGACGCGTCCTCGGGCGTACCGCCGCGGACCGCGATGGCCGTCAGGGGGCTGGCGAAGGCGGAATCCTCCTGCCGGACCCCGACCACATGGGTGGCGAAGCGCTGCCGCTTGCCCTCGACCAGCCGTGAGAACTGGCGCATCAGCGGCTGCTGCACGCTCGGGTGCACCAGCTCCTGGAAGCTGCGCCCGCACACGTCCGCCGAGGAGGCGCCGAACTGGCGGAAGAACTCCTGATTCGCCTGTCGGATCGTCAGGGTCGGATCGAGGGAGGCCATACACAGGCCCGGCTGGTCGAACTGCGGCTGGTTGACCCCTTGGTCGTCCGTGTATCCGCGAGTAACGCCCGGTACCAAGTCTGCAAGTAAGGAATTAGCCACGAGCCTGCCAATCTTTCAGGTTCCGCAGAGCGTTCAGAACCACGCGCTAGAAATGCGTCAGAAAACCGATGACCGGGCCTCGTTCGGAATGCCCTGGACTGCCCGGCTCCGGAACCGCACATTAGATAGTTCCGAGGAGGCGCGTCAACGTCATCCAGGCCCACACGACTAAGCCTGCGGTTTGTACTTCCGAAAGGGTTCGGTTGGTTCGGTCCAAGGTCTGGGTTTCGGTGGTTCGGTACGGTCCTCCCGCGGCTCGCGGGGGCCGGGCGGGTGGCGCCGCTGGTCGGCGCCCGACGCGAGCGCGGGTTCCACGGGCCGCCCGGTCCGGCGAAACACTAAGGACATCCTTGGACATCCGCCCACATGGTTGACCTCCCGGGGCCATCGCTGGTCTTCTACGCCCGGCACGGCCGCCCCCCCTCATCTCGAAGATCAGGACTCGACGCATGGACATTGTGGGCAACGGATTCCTCGCCGGGAGTCTGCGACCGATGGCCGACCGGCACCCGGGGACCGTGGCGCTCGCTGCCGGAGTCTCCTGGGCGTCCGGCACCTCCGACGCCGACTTCGCCCGTGAGGCGGCGCTGCTGCGGGAGACCGCGCTGCGCTGCAAGGCCGACGGGCGGCGGCTGTTGTTCTTCTCGACGTCCGCCACCGGGATGTACGGGGCGGCGGACGGGCCCGGGCGGGAGGACCGGCCCGTGGTGCCCTGCTCCCCTTACGGCGCGCACAAACTCGCCCTCGAGGAGCAGCTGCGCGCCACGGGTGCCGACCATCTGATCCTGCGCCTGAGCCATCTGGTCGGTCCCGGGCAGCCACCGCACCAGCTACTGCCCACCCTGGTCCGGCAGTTGCGGGGCGGTGTGGTCCGCATCCACCGTGCCGCCACCCGTGATCTGATCGATGTGACCGACACGGTGACCGTGATCGACCGTCTGCTGGCGCTGGACCTAACGGCCGAGACGGTCAACGTCGCCTCCGGCGCCGCGGTCCCGGTCGACACGATCGTCGACCATCTGGAGCGCGGTCTCGGTCTGACGGCCCGCCGCGAGTACCAGGAGACGGGCAGTCATCACACCATCTCCATCGACAAGCTGCGGGCCCTCGTCCCCGAGGTGGACCGGCTCGGCTTCGGCCCGGACTACTACCGGCGCGTCCTGGACGTGTTCAGCTGGGGGTCCAGGGGGGATTCGGTCACGACACGGCTCTGAGGTCAGGGCCGTGTCGCGAGCAGGCTGAACACGCTGCCGCCGACGAAGACCGGCGCCTGCGACACCGTGACCTCGAAGCCGAGGCCGGCCAGCTCGGCGACGATCCTGCCGAGCCGGCCGTCGATGTCGTGCACTTCGAGGAGCACGCGCTGGATCCGCGGCCAGAGTCCGGTGTCGATCCCGCGCAACACCTCGAGTTCACCGCGCTCGACGTCGATCTTCAGCAGACCGATCCGCTCGATGCCGTGCTCCTTCACCACGGCGGTCACCGTGGTCACGTCGACGGTCACCGTCTGCTTCTCGCCGAAGGCGCTGAGCATCAGCTCGCGGGCGTCCCCCGGCACCTCGGTGTTGTCGACGAACGCCTTGAAGTTGCGCAGGTCGTCCTCCGGGTCGGCGTGCAGGGTCGACGTCGAGGAGTTGAAGGGGTGGAAGGTGAGCTCCGCGGTGCCCGCCTCGCCGCCCACCGCCTGGGGGAACGCGGTGCCCGTCGGGACGTGCCGGGTGACGTTGTCCGCCAGGCAGGCGTAGGTCACCGGGGCGGGCTCGAAGGACAGGATCCGGGCGCCGGGGGCCTGTTCGGCGAACCGCATCGAGGCCAGTCCGATGTGCGCGCCGATGTCCAGGATCACGTCATCGGGGCCCAGCCCGGCGGAGGCGCGCGCGTAGGGGGAATCCCCGGCGATCTCCCCCCAGAGCGTGACCGTCTCCAGGGGATGGATGCCCATGACGGACCGGCCGTCGGGGAGGTCGCACTCGACGGCGGGGTGGGCGGACTGGCCGGGCTGGTCGGACATCGACGCTCCTTGTGAGGGTGGGTGTGCGGCCGTTCGGCCGCACACCGGGTGACGGGGGTGGGTCGGCACCGGTCGAGGGCGGACGGGGTCAGAGGAGTCGCCCGAGTCCGGCCACGACCTCGGCCGGGGTGGGCATCTCCCGCATGGCTTCGCGCAGTTCCCACGCCGCCTTGGCGTAGCCGGGCTCCGACAGCAGTTCCTCCAGCGCGCACCGCAGTCGCACCGTGTCGTCCTGCCCCGCGGCGTCGTCGATCGCGAGGCCCGCCCCCGCCGCGACCAGCTGGTCGGCGTGCCCGAACTGGTCGGCCATCTGCGGCAGTACCAGGTGCGGGAGCCCGGCGGACACGGCGGTCAGCACCGTGCCCGACCCTCCGTGGTGGACGACCGCGTCGCAGGTCTCCACGAGCAGGTGGAGCGGCACCGGGTCGGTCATGCGCACGTTGCCCGGCACGGCTCCGATCTCGCCCCGGAACGCCTCCGGGACGGTGGCGACGGCCTCGACGTCCCGCAGACCGTCGAAGGCCCGCAACAGGCCGCGCACGAAGGGCACTCCGTTGAGCGCGAGCGTACGGGTCCCCAGCGAGACCACGACGCGCCGCTTCCCCGTGGCCGACGGTCGCTCCTCGCGGAGCCAGGCGGGCACCTCGCCACTGCCGTTGAAGGGCACGTAGCGGATGGGAAGGGCCTCATCGAGGCTGGGCAGTTGCAGGCTCGGGGGGCAGGGGTCGAGCTGAATGTCGGGATCGGGCAGCTCGTCGAGGCCCAGGGCCCAGCAGGAATCCCGCATCGCGCCCCGCGCGGCCGCGCGCACCGGCTCGGACACCGCGTCGACACCGAACCGGTGGTGCAGGACCGGGACGCCCAGCAGCCCGCCCACCACGAGGGTGTTGAACTCCATCGGATCGGCCACGATCAGGTCGGGGCGGTACGCGCGGGCGAGCTCCAGGTAGGCGGGCAGTACGCGCTCGCCGTGGTCCTTCCAGACCGGGGGGAAGTGCTTCAGGTGATCGGGGTGGAGCCGGCCCCACAGCTCGATGGGGCGCTTGCCCGGTTCCAGCATTCCGTGGAAGACCTCCTCCATGCCGAACCGGTCGCCGATGCTCACGGCGTTCAGCCCGGCCTGCCGGGCCACGCCCATCAGGTCCGGCTGTCCGACGACGAGGAGCTCGTGGCCCGCGGAGCGCAGTGCCCATGCCAGGGGGACCAAGGGCATGAGGTGGGTGACGACGGGGCTCGGGATCATCAGGATCCGCATGGGGGTTCCTTGGGCCACTGCGGTCACTTCGCTTCCTCCTGCGGCTTGGACGCCTTCCACCAGCCGGGGTTGTCCCGGTACCAGCCGACCGTGTCGGAGAGGCCGCGTTCGAAGGAGGTCAGCGGGACGTATCCCAGCTCGTCCCGGATCTTGTCCTCCGCGATGGAGTAGCGCAGGTCGTGTCCCTTGCGGTCGGCGACGTGGCGGACCATGGACTCGTCGGCGCCGCACAGCTCCAGCAGCCGCCGGGTGATCTCGACGTTGGTGTATGCGTCGCCGCCGCCGATGTTGTAGATCTCACCGGACCGCCCGCTGGTCAGGACGAGCTGGATGCCCCGGCAGTGGTCGTCGACGTGCAGCCACTCGCGGATGTTGCGGCCGTCCCCGTAGAGGGGGACGGTCCGGCCCTCGAGCAGATTGGTGACGAACAGCGGGATGAGCTTCTCGGGGTGCTGGTACGGCCCGTAGTTGTTGGAGCAGCGGGTGATCGACAGGTCCAGGCCGTGCGTCTTCCAGTACGAGCGCGCCACCAGGTCGGAGGCCGCTTTGGAGGCCGCGTACGGGGTGTTGGGCTCCAGTGGCCACTCCTCGGTCCAGGAGCCCTCGGAGATGGAGCCGTACACCTCGTCGGTGGAGACGTGCACGACGCGCTGGACACCGCTGCGCAGGCACGCTTCGAGGAGGTTCTGGGTGCCGCAGACGTTCGTCCGGATGAAGTCCGCCGCGGCCGTCAGGGAGCGGTCGACGTGCGACTCGGCGGCGAAGTGCACCACGGCGTCGTGCCCGGGCAGCAGATCGAGCAGGAGCGGCAGGTCGTTGATGTCGCCGCGGACGAACGTCATGCGGGGGTGCGTGCCGGGCAGGTTGTCGCGGTTGCCCGCGTAGGTCAGCTTGTCCAGGACGGTGACGTGGGCGTCCTCGTAGCCGGGATAGCCGCCGTCCAGGAGCGTACGGACGTACGTCGAGCCGATGAAGCCGGCCGCGCCGGTGACCAGGAGCCTCATGCCGTCACCTCGACGTGGGCGTGGCAGCCGACGACGATCCGGTGGCGGCCCGCGCCCACCTCGGTGGCGTCGACGGTGGCCGAGCGGCCGATCAGCGAGCCGTGCAGACCGCGAACGTGGGTCACCATGGCACCTTCCAAGGTGATGGAGTGGTCGATTCGGGTGTGGCGCAGCACGCAGTCACGGCCGAGGGCCGTGTACGGGCCGACGCGGCTGTCCTCCACGAGGGTGCCCGCGCCGATGATCGCCGGGCCCTCGATCCGGGAGCGGACGACGCGGGCACCGGCCTCGACGATCACGGGGCCGGTCAGTTCACTGGCGTCGTCGACCTCCCCCGCGACCGAGTGCTCGATGCCCTCGAGCACCTTCCGGTTGCACTCCAGTACGTCCTCGACGCGACCGGTGTCCTTCCAGTACCCGTGGTACTCACGGGCGCGTACGTCCGCGCCGGCGGTCACGAGCCACTGGACGGCGTCGGTGATCTCCAGCTCGCCCCGGTGGCTGGGTTCGATGGCGTCCACGGCCTCGTGGATGGCGGAGGTGAAGAAGTACACGCCGATCAGCGCGAGGTCGCTGCGCGGTTCCGCGGGCTTCTCCACGAGGCGGACGACCTCGCCGTCCGGCCCGAGTTCGGCCACCCCGAAGGCACGCGGGTCCGCGACCTTGCGGACGACGACCTGGGCGGCGGGGCGGTGCTCGGCGAACTCCTCGGCGAGTTCGGTGATGCCGTCGGGAAGCATGTTGTCCCCGAGATACATCACGAAGTCGTCGTCGCCGAGGAAGGGCCGGGCCACCGAGACGGTGTGGGCGAGGCCGAGGGGCTCCTTCTGTTCGATGAAGGTCAGCCGCACGCCGAAGCGGGAACCGTCGCCGAGGACGGCCGCTATGTGCGGCCCCCGGTCACCGACGATCACTCCCACCTCGGTGACGCCCAGCTCACGGATGGTCTCCAACACATGTTCCAGAACGGGCTTGTTGGCGATCGGCATGAGCTGTTTCGGCATGGAGTAGCTGAACGGTCGCAGACGGGTGCCCGCCCCGCCCGACAACACCAGAGCCTTCATGGAAGATCCTTTCCTCGCGACGCTGAAGGGCTTCAGGCCTTGACCGCGTTTCGACCGCACCGAACAGCTCGGCCGCCGGCGCGAGCCGGATGGTTGCTTCGGACACCTCGCGGCCGCTCACCGTGCGGCGCCGTGGGGCAGCACCGCGTCCGATTTCCCGGTGGTGATCGTCATCGTGTCGTCCCTTCCTTCGACGGCTCTTGCCTCCGGGTCACATCGGCGCGACAGCCACCCCATTTCAAAGGATGGGAAGTCGGAAAATTGCTAGTTTTCCGCGGCCGGGCGGTCACGGATCCGCCTGTGACCGCCCGGCCGGGGACACCCCCGGCCGGGCGGCCGGCCACCGCCTCGCGGTGGCCGGCGGCGGACTTCAGGACAGGCCGAGCTCGTCGTCGAGGAGCGCGAACACCTCGTCGTCCGAGGCCGAGTCGATGTCGAACTCCTCTTCTTCGGTGCGTGCTTCGCCGCGCAGGGCCTCCCACTTGGTTCGGAGCACCTCAAGGCGTCCGGACACCTGCTTATGGACCTGCGCGTCGACGTTCAGCTCCGCGATCGCTTTCTCCAGCGTGTCGAGCGCGCCGAGGATCGACCCGGGTCCGGCGTCCCCTTCCACCGCGAGCTGGGTGTGGAGGTAGCCCACGAGTTCGGCCGGGGTCGGGTAGTCGAACAGGAGCGTGGCCGGAAGCCGAAGCGCCGTGGCCCTGTTCATGCGGTTCCGGAACTCCACGGACGTGAGGGAGTCGAATCCCAGGTCCTGGAATTGGCGGGTGGAGGCGATCGCCTGCCCGTCCGCGTGGCCGAGGACCGCCGCGGCCTGGTCGCGGACCAGTTCCAGGAGGACGTCACGGCGTTCGTCGTCGCTCAGTCCGCCCAGCCGCTGCGTGAGCCCCTCGGCGGCGTCGGGCACGGCCGTCACGGTCCTGCGCGCGGGGGTGTGGATCAGCCCGCGCAGCAGCGCCGGTGTCTCCCCCAGGGTGCGCAGCGCCGGAAGGTCGAGCCGCACCGGTACCACCACGGGTTCCCCTCCGGCCAGGGCCGCGTCGAACAGCGCCACGCCCTGCTCGACCGACAACGCCGGCATGCCGGAGCGGGCCATGCGCTGGAGATCGGCGTCGGTGAGCGTGCCGGTCATACCGCCCGACTGGTCCCACGGGCCCCACACGAGCGACACACCGGCCAGGCCCTCTTCGTGACGCCGCTGTACGAGCGCGTCGAGGAAGGCGTTGCCGGCCGCGTAGTTGCCCTGACCCGCTCCACCGAAGGTACCGGCGACGGACGAGAACACCACGAAGGCGGCCAGGTCCGCATCGCGGGTCAGCTCGTGCAGGTTCCATGCCGCGTCGACCTTCGGACGCAGCACCGCGGACACCCGCTCGGGAGTCAGCGAACCGATCACACCGTCGTCCAGGACACCGGCGGTGTGGACCACGGCGCTCAGCGGGTGGTCGCCGTCGACCGAGGCCAGGGCCTCGGCCAGCGCGTCCCGGTCCGCCACGTCGCACGCGGCGACCGAGACGCTCGCGCCCAGTCGCTCCAGCTCCGTGACCAGGTCCGTGGCGCCTTCGGCCCCAAGGCCCCGACGGCTGACCAGCAGGAGCCGCCGGACGCCGTGTTCGGCCACCAGGTGCCGGGCCGTCACCGCGCCGAGACCGCCGGTACCACCGGTGATCACCACGGTGCCGTCCGCACCCCACACGGCCTCGGGGGCCGTGTCCGGCGCGGGCACGCGGGCCAGTCGGGCTGCCCGCAGCTCGCCTTCACGAACGGCGAGCTGCGGCTCGTCGGAAGCCAACGCCTCCGCCAACGGCAGGGACGTCACGTCTTCCGTGCCGAGGTCCAGCAGCCCGAAGCAACCGGGGTTCTCCGACTGCGCCGAACGCACCAGACCCCACACCGAAGCAGCAGCCAGATCGGCGCCGCCCACCGCACCCCGCGTCACGAACACCAGACGCGAACCGACGAACCGCTCCTCCTCCAACCACACCTGCAACTGACCCAACACCCGGGACACCAGATCGTGGACGGAGTCGACCGTGTCGTCGTCGGGCCCACCGGCCACGGGGATCAGGACGGTGTCCGGCAGGGCCAGTCCGGAGGCCGTCAAGGACTCCAGATCCGGGTGCAGGACCATGCCCGGCAGGGTCTCTGCCAGCCCGAACGTGTCCGGGCCCACCAGCGCCACCGTGTGCGTGCCCGCCGGGGCGGCTGCCCGTACCGGTGCCCAGTCCACCCGGAACATCGATTCGCCGACCGGCTTTTCGGGGCCGTTCAGCTGCTCGGGCGTCACGGTACGGACCAGCAGCGAATCCACCGACGCGACCGGGGCGCCCGAGGTGTCGGCGAGCGCGATGGATATCGCGTTGTCGCCGGTCGGGGTCAACCGCACCCGGACGTCGGAGGCGCCGGTGGCGTGCAGTGACACGCCTTCCCACGAGAACGGCAGCCCGCCGCCGCCTTGTGTATCGCCGTCGGCGAGCAGGGAGGCGTGCATCGCGGCGTCGAGCAGCGCGGGGTGCAGGCCGAACACTCCCGCGTCGGCGGCCAGTCCCTCGGGGAGGCTCACCTCGGCGAAGACGTCACCGTCACGCCGCCATGCCGCCCGCAGCCCCTGGAATCCGGGGCCGTACGCGAAGCCGATGTCGGCGAACCGGTCGTAGCAGCCCGTGAGTTCCACGGGCTCGGCGCCGGCCGGGGGCCATTCCGTCGCGTCGAAGCCACCTTCGGTGGCGTCCGTACCGGCGGTCAGCACACCCGTCGCGTGCTGCGTCCACGGCAGCTCGTCGCCGCTGTCGGGGCGGGAGTGAATGCCGAGCGTGCGACTGCCCGTCTCGTCGGGGCCACCGACCCACAGCTGCAGCTGTACGCCACCCTGCTCGGGCAGCACCAGCGGTGCGGCGAGCGTCAGCTCGTCGATCCGGTCGCAGCCGACCTCGTCACCGGCACGGATCGCCAGCTCCACCAGCGCGGTACCGGGCAGCAGAACCCGACCCATGACCACGTGATCGGCCAGCCACGGATGCGACTGCACCGACAGACGACCGGTGAACAGGACACCCTCACCACCCGCCAGCTCCACCGCCGCACCCAACAACGGATGCCCCGCAGAGCCCAGACCAGCCGCACGCATGTCACCCGGCGCACTCAACGCACCCACCGGCCAGAACCACTGACGCTGGAACGCGTACGTCGGCAGGTCCACCCGACGGGCGCCGGTCCCGGCGAAGAACGCCGTCCAGTCGACCGTGACGCCCTGTACGTGCAGCCGGGCCAGGGCGGTGACCGCCGCGGTCTCCTCGGGCCGGTCCTTGCGCAGGACCGGCACGACGGCAGTGCCGTCCGGCACGCTCTCGGCAGCCATGGCGGACAGCACACCGTCCGGACCCAGCTCGAGGAACGTATCCACACCCTCGTCAGCCAGGGTCCGTACTCCGTCGGCGAAGCGGACCGCCTCACAAACGTGACGTACCCAGTACTGGGGCGAGCACAGTTCCTCGGACGTGGCGAGCCTGCCGGTGAGGTTGGAGACCACCGGCACCGACGGTGCATTGAACGACAGACCGCTGACCACCGCGTGGAAGTCCTCCAGCATCGGCTCCATCAGCGGCGAGTGGAAGGCGTGCGACACCGGCAGTCGATGCGTCTTACGGCCCTCGGCCGACAGCTTGCCCGCAATCTCCAGCACCGCGTCCTCGACACCCGAGACGACCACCGACGACGGACCGTTGACCGCCGCGATCGACACCTCGTCGGTCAGCAGAGGCAGCACCTCCGCCTCGGTCGCCTGCACGGCCACCATCGCGCCACCCGCAGGCAGCGCCTGCATCAACCCGGCGCGTGCCGCGACGAGTCGGCCGGCGTCCTCCAGCGAGAACACCCCCGCGACGTGTGCCGCAGCGATCTCACCGATGGAGTGACCGGCCACGAAGTCCGGGGTGATCCCGAGAGACTCCACCAGCCGGAACAGCGCCACCTCGACCGCGAACAACGCGGGCTGCGTGCAGCCGGTCCGGTTCAGCTCGTCCGGGTCATCGCCCCACATCACGTCCCGCAGCGGCCGGTCCAGGTGCTCGTCGAGCACCGACAGGGCCTTGTCCAGGGCGTCCGCGAAGACCGGGAACCGGGCGTACAGCTCACGCCCCATACCGATCCGCTGGCTGCCCTGCCCGGAGAACAGCACCGCCAGCGAACCCTCACCGGCCGCCGTGCCCCGGGCCGCCTCGATCACACGGTCGTCGGTGGACAGCAGCACCGCACGGTGCTCGAACACCGAACGGCCGGTCACCAGCGAGAAGCCGACGTCGACCGAGGTCGCTGCCGTGTCGTCCGCCACGAAGGACCGCAGCC
Organism: Streptomyces netropsis; assembly: GCF_014203545.1. GTDB lineage: Bacteria > Actinomycetota > Actinomycetes > Streptomycetales > Streptomycetaceae > Streptomyces > Streptomyces netropsis. The sequence goes on along the minus strand of NZ_JACHJG010000002.1, from coordinate 531,764 downwards.
GGTCCACCTGGGCGTCGAGCGCCGCCCCGGTCCTTGCGGACACCACCCACGGCACCACACCCGGCGAAACCACCGGCTCCCGGCTCGGCTCCTTCACCGAGGGAGCCTGCTCGACGATCACGTGCGCGTTGGTCCCACTGATACCGAAGGACGAGATGCCCGCGCGGCGTGCGTGACCGGACTGCGGCCAGGCCGTGTTCTCCCGGAGCAGCTCCACCGCACCGGCTTCCCAGTCCACGTGCGACGAAGGCGCCGTCACATGGAGGGTCTGCGGGAGGACACCCTCACGCATCGCCATGACCATCTTGATGACACCGGCCACGCCGGCCGCGGCCTGCGTGTGACCGATGTTGGACTTCACCGAACCGAGCAGCAGCGGACGCTCCTCGTCACGGTCCCGACCATAGGTCGCCAGCAACGCCTGCGCCTCGATCGGGTCACCCAGCGTCGTACCCGTACCGTGCGCCTCCACCGCGTCCACATCGGCGGGCGAGAGTCCACCGCTGGCGAGCGCCTGACGGATCACCCGCTGCTGGGACGGACCGTTCGGAGCCGTCAGACCGTTGGAAGCACCGTCCTGGTTGATGGCGCTACCGCGTACGAGCGCCAGAATCCGGTGGCCGTTGCGCTGCGCGTCGGAGAGGCGCTCCAGCACCAGCATGCCGACACCCTCCGACCAGCCGACACCGTCGGCCGAGTCCGAGAACGCCTTGCACCGACCGTCCGCCGACAGACCACGCTGCCGCGAGAACTCCACGAACACCGACGGCGTCGACATGACCGTCACACCACCGGCCAGCGCCAGCGAGCACTCACCGCTGCGCAGGGCCTGCGCGGCGAGGTGGAGCGACACCAGCGACGACGAGCACGCGGTGTCGACCGTCACTGCCGGGCCCTCCAGCCCGAACGTGTACGAGACACGGCCCGAGGCCACACTGCCCGCGCTGCCCTGGCCCTGATGACCCTCGAACTCCTTGCCGTTCAACGTGCTGCCGTAGTCGCTGTACATCACACCGGCGAAGACACCGGTCTGACTGCCGCGCAGCGACGCCGGATCGATACCGGCCCGCTCGAACGCCTCCCACGACGCCTCCAACAGCAACCGCTGCTGCGAGTCGGTCGCCAGCGCCTCACGCGGGCTCATCCCGAAGAACTCCGGGTCGAACTCGCCCGCGTCGTGCAGGAAACCACCGGAGCGCGTGTACGACGTACCCGCGTGCCCCGGATCCGCGTCGTAGAGACCCTCGACGTCCCAGCCACGGTTGGTCGGGAAACCGGACACCGCGTCGGTGCCATCGGTGACGAGCCGCCACAGGTCCTCCGGCGAGCTCACCCCACCCGGATACCGGCACGCCATCCCCACGATCACCACGGGGTCGTCGCTCACCATCGTGCGCGACGGGACCGGCGCGGCGACTGCCGCGTCCGAGCCCAGCAGTTCCTCCCCGACGAACGACGCCAGGGCCTGGACGCTCGGGTAGTCGAAGACGAGCGTGGCGGGCAGTCGGAGCCCGGTCACGGTGTTCAACCGGTTCCGCAGCTCCACGGCCGTGAGCGAGTCGAAGCCGAGGGCGCGGAACGCCCGCGACGGGTCGATCTCGTCTCCACTGACATGCCCCAGCACGAGAGCCACCTGGCTCCGGACCAGGTCCAGGAGTGCCTCACGGCGCTCCTCACCGTTCAGCCCGGACAGTCGGCGCACCAGGCCGGCGGCGGCGCTCGAACCCGTCACCGCGGCCCGACGGGAACGCACCCGCACCAGACCGCGCAGCAGGGACGGCGCCTCGCCCGAGGCACGCAGCGCCGGAAGGTCGAGCCGCACCGGCACCACCACGGGTTCCACTCCGGCCAGGGCCGCGTCGAACAGCGCCACGCCCTGCTCGACCGACAACGCCGGCATGCCGGAGCGGGCCAGTCGCTGGAGATCGGCGTCGGTGAGCGTGCCGGTCATACCACCCGACTGGTCCCAGGGACCCCACACGAGCGACACACCGGCCAGGCCCTCTTCGTGACGCCGCTGTACGAGCGCATCCAGGAAGGCGTTACCAGCCGCGTAGTTACCCTGGCCGGCCCCACCGAAGGTACCTGCGACGGACGAGAACACCACGAAGGCGGTCAGGTCCAGGTCGCGGGTCAGCTCGTGCAGGTTCCACGCCGCGTCGACCTTCGGACGCAGCACCGCGGACACCCGCTCGGGAGTCAGCGAACCGATCACACCGTCGTCCAGGACACCCGCCGCATGCACCACGGCACTGACCGGGTGCTGAGCCAACAGCTCGGCGAGACCGTCACGGTCGGCGATGTCGCACGCGGCCACCACGGCCTCGGCGCCCAGCTCCGCCAGCTCCGCGACCAGGTCGTCCACACCATGGGCGGCGAGACCCCGACGGCTGACCAACAGCAGCCGCCGCACACCGTGTTCGGCCACCAGGTGCCGCGCCACCAGCGCGCCCAGACCACCGGTGCCACCAGTGATAAGCACCCGGCCCTCGGCGTCCCAGACGACCGTGTCGGACACGGCGTCCGACACGCGGGCCAGTCGGGCTGCCCGCAGCTCGCCTTCACGAACGGCGAGCTGCGGCTCGTCGGAAGCCAACGCCTCCGCCAACGGCAGGGACGTCACGTCTTCCGTGCCGAGGTCCAGCAGCCCGAAGCAACCGGGGTTCTCCGACTGCGCCGAACGCACCAGACCCCACACCGAAGCAGCAGCCAGATCGGCGCCGCCCACCGCACCCCGCGTCACGAACACCAGACGCGAACCCGCGAACCGCTCCTCCTCCAACCACACCTGCAACTGACCCAACACCCAGGCCACCAGGTCGTGGACAGAAGCGACCGGGTCGTCGCCGGACACACCGGCCACAGGGATCAGCACCGCATCCGGCACCGTTCCCTCCCCCGCCGCCAACGACGCCAGGTCCGGGTGAAGGACCGTGTCGGGCAGGGCTTCAGCCAGTCCGAACACGTCCGGGCCCACCAGCGCCACCGATTCGACGGCCGGTGAAGCGGCCCCCCGCACCGGTGCCCAGTCCACCCGGAACATCGAGTCCCCGACCGTCACCTCCGGGCCGCCCAACTGCTCGGGCGACACGGCACGGACCAACAGCGAATCCACCGACGCGACAGGAGTACCCGCAGCGTCGGCGAGCGCGATCGACACCGCGCTCGCACCGGCCCGGGACAACCGCACCCGTACGGCAGAGGCGCCGGACGCGTGGAGCGAGACGCCTTCCCACGAGAACGGCAGGCCCCCACGGTCGTCGGAATCGAGACCGGCGAACACCGACGCGTGCAGCGCGGCATCGAGCAGGGCGGGGTTGATGCCGAACCCGTCGGCCTCCCGGCCCTCGGCTTCCGGCAACGCCACCTCGGCGAACACCTCGCCGTCACGCCGCCACGCCGTCCGCAGCCCCTGGAACTCCGGCCCGTAGGCGAAGCCGTCCTCGGCGCGTGCCTCGTAGAAGCCGGCCAGGTCCACCGGCTCGGCCCCGGCCGGGGGCCACACAGTGGCGTCGAAACCGGTGTCGGCCGTATCCGCTCCAGGAACCAGCACACCCATCGCGTGCTGCGACCACGGCAGTTCCTCACCACCGTCGGTGCGGGAATGGACCGTGACCGTACGTCGACCGGCTTCGTCGGCGACGCCCACGCGGACCTGCACCTGTACGGCGCCCCGCTCGGGCAGGACCAGCGGTGCGGCGAGCGTCAGCTCGTCGATCCGGTCGCAGCCGACCTCGTCACCGGCACGGATCGCCAGCTCCACCAGCGCGGTACCGGGCAGCAGAACCCGGCCCATCACTACGTGATCCGCCAGCCACGGATGCGACTGCACCGACAGACGACCGGTGAACAGGACACCCTCACCACCCGCCAGCTCCACCGCCGCACCCAACAACGGATGCCCGGCAGACCCCAGACCGGCCGCACGCATGTCACCCGGGGCACTCAACGCACCCGCAGGCCAGAACCACTGACGCTGGAACGCGTACGTCGGAAGGTCCACCCGCCGGGCGCCGCGGCCCTCGAACACGTCCTCCCAGCTCACCGGGGTGCCGGTCACGTGGACGTGTGCGAGTGCCGTCATGGCCGCGAGCTCTTCGGGCCGCCCCTTCCGCAGGACGGGAACCGTCACGGTGCCGTCCGGCACCGAGCTTTGGGCCATGGCGGACAGCACACCGTCGGGACCCAGCTCCAGAAGCGTGCCCACACCCTCACCGACCAGGGTCTGCACCCCGTCGGCGAAACGCACGGCCTCACGGACGTGCCGCACCCAGTACTCCGGCGAGCACAGCTCCTCCGAAGTGGCCACCCGTCCGGTCAGGTTCGACACCACCGGCACCTCGGGGGCCCCGAACCGCAGACCCTCGACCACCGCGCGGAAGTCGTCCAGCATCGGCTCCATGAGCGGCGAGTGGAACGCGTGCGACACCGACAGACGCGACGTCTTACGCCCGTCAGCCGCCAACTGTCCCGCGATCTCCAGCACCGCATCCTCGCCACCGGCGATGACCAGCGCGTTCGGACCGTTGACCGCCGCGATCGACACTTCGTCGGTCAGCAGCGGCAGCACCTCCGCCTCGGATGCCTGGACGGCCACCATCGCACCGCCGGCAGGCAGTGCCTGCATCAAACGGCCTCGCGCGGCGACCAGTCGGCACGCGTCCGGCAGCGACAGCACACCCGCCACGTGCGCGGCGGCCACCTCACCGATGGAGTGACCCGCCAGGAAGTCCGGCTTCACACCCCACGACCGCACCAGACCGAACAGCGCCACCTCGACCGCGAACAGCGCGGGCTGCGCGTACCCGGTCTGCTCCAGCAGCTCCGGGCGCTCACCCCACATCACGTCCCGTAGCGAACCGTCCAGCTGCGGCTCCAGCTCGGCGAGAACCGCGTCCAGCGCCGCCGCGAACACCGGGAAGCGCTCGTACAGCTCCCGGCCCATCCCCAGCCGCTGCGAGCCCTGGCCGGAGAACAGCAGTGCCGTCTTCCCGCCGGTGGGCGAACCTTCCAGCACCGCGGGGTCCGGTGCGCCGGCCGACAGGGCCGCCAGGGCACGTACCGCGTGCTCGTGGTCGTCGGCGAGCACGACAGCCCGGTGGTCGAACACCGACCGGCTCGTGGCCAGCGAGAACCCGACGTCCACGGACCGGGTCCCGCCGTCCCGCACAGCCGACAGCAAGCGATCGGCCTGTGCCCGCAGCGCCTCGGCCGTCCGTCCCGACAGGACCCACGGCACCACGCCGGACTCCACCGTCGGCGACTCACCCGGCCCGGCCTGAGCGGCGCCAGCCGAGGGAGCCTGCTCGAGGACGACGTGCGCGTTGGTGCCGCTGATGCCGAACGACGAAACGCCGGCCCGCCGAACACGACCGGACTCCGGCCAGGCCGTGTTCTCCGTCAGCAGCTCGACCGCGCCCGCCTCCCACTCCACGTGCGAGGACGGAGTGTCGACGTGCAGGGTCTGCGGGAGGACACCCTCACGCATCGCCATGACCATCTTGATGACACCGGCGACACCGGCCGCGGCCTGCGTGTGACCGATGTTGGACTTCACCGAACCGAGCAGCAGCGGACGCTCCTCGTCACGGTCACGACCATAGGTCGCCAGGAGTGCCTGCGCCTCGATCGGGTCACCCAGCGTCGTACCCGTACCGTGCGCCTCCACCGCGTCCACATCGGCGGGCGAGAGTCCACCGCTGGCGAGCGCCTGACGGATCACCCGCTGCTGCGAGGGACCGTTCGGCGCCGTCAGACCGTTCGACGCACCGTCCTGGTTGACCGCGCTACCGCGTACGACCGCGAGGATCTGGTGGCCGTTGCGCCGGGCGTCGGAGAGACGCTCCAGCACCAGCATGCCGACACCCTCCGACCAGCCGACACCGTCGGCCGAGTCCGAGAACGCCTTGCACCGACCGTCCGCCGACAGACCACGCTGCCGCGAGAACTCGACAAACACCGACGGCGTCGACATCACCGTCACACCGCCCGCCAGCGCCAGCGAGCACTCACCACTGCGCAGGGCCTGCATCGCCCAGTGCATCGCGACCAGCGACGACGAGCACGCCGTGTCCACGGTCACCGCCGGACCTTCAAGGCCCAGCGTGTACGAGACACGGCCCGAGGCCACGCTCGGCGAGGTGCCGCTGCCCTTGAAACCCTCGAACTCGTCTCCGCCGAGGACGACGTTGTAGTCGTTGTACATGAGGCCGGCGAAGACACCGGTCTGGCTGCCGCGCAGCGACGCCGGATCGATACCGGCCCGCTCGAACGCCTCCCACGACGCCTCCAACAGCAGGCGCTGCTGAGAGTCGGTCGCCAGCGCCTCACGCGGGCTCATCCCGAAGAACTCCGGGTCGAACCCACCCGCGTCGTGCAGGAAACCACCGGAGCGCGTGTAGGCGGTCCCCTGGTGGTCGGGGTCCGGGTTGTACAGGCCGTCGACGTCCCAACTGCGGTTGGTCGGGAAACCGGACACCGCGTCGGCACCTTCGGAGACGAGCCGCCACAGGTCCTCCGGCGAGCTCACCCCACCCGGATACCGGCACGCCATCCCCACGATGACCACCGGGTCGTCGGCCACGGGCGGCAGCGCCCGCACCGGCACCGATGCCTCGGCCTCGGCTCCGAACAGCTCGTCCAGTAGGTAGTCCGCCAGCACATCCGGCGTCGGGTAGTCGAACACCAGCGTCGCCGGCAGTCGCAGGCCCGAGACCGTGCTCAAGCGGTTCCGCAGTTCCACCGCCGTGAGCGAGTCGAAGCCGAGAGCGCGGAACGCCCGTGCCGGATCGATCTCGTCACCGCCTGCGTGCCCGAGCACCAGGGCCACCTGGCTCCGGACGAGGTCCAGCAGCACCTCACGCCGGTCGGCTTCCTCCAGCCGACTCAGCCGCTGCACCAGGCCGGCGGCGGCGCTCGAACCGGCCACCGCGGCCCGACGGGAACGCACCCGCACCAGACCGCGCAGCAGGGACGGCACCTCGCCCAGGGCGCGCAGTACCGGCAGGTCGAGCCGCACCGGCAGCACGACGGGCTCGTCGGCCGCCAGAGCGGTGTCGAACAGGGCGACACCCTGCTCGGCCGACAGCGCGGGCATGCCCGCACGGGCCATGCGCTGGAGATCGGCCTCGGTGAGCGTGCCGGTCATACCGCCCGACTGGTCCCACGGGCCCCACACCAACGAGACGCCCGGCAGACCGTCCTGACGGCGCCGCTGTACGAGCGCGTCGAGGAAGGCGTTACCAGCCGCGTAGTTGCCCTGACCCGCTCCACCGAAGGTACCTGCGACGGACGAGAAGACCACGAAGGCGGTCAGGTCCAGGTCGCGGGTCAGCTCGTGCAGGTTCCACGCCGCGTCGACCTTCGGACGCAGCACCGCGGACATGCGCTCGGGAGTGAGCGAGCCGATCACACCGTCGTCCAGGACACCCGCCGCGTGCACCACGGCACTGACCGGGTGCTGAGCGAGCAGCTCGGCGAGACCGTCACGGTCGGCGATGTCACACGCGGCCACCACGGCCTCAGCGCCCAGCTCCGCCAGCTCCGCGACCAGGTCGTCCACACCGTCGACGCCAAGGCCCCGGCGGCTGACGAGCAGCAACTGCCGCACGCCATGTTCGGCCACCAGGTGCCGCGCCACCAGCGCGCCCAGGCCACCGGTGCCACCGGTGACGAGCACCCGGCCCTCGGCGTCCCAGGCCGCCGCTTCGGAACCTGTGCCCGGCACCCGGGCCAGACGCGCGGCCGTGATCTCGCCCTCGCGGATGGCCAGCTGCGGCTCATCCACTCCCAGGGCTTGCGGCAGTGCGGTCAAGGACGTGTCGGCCGCGTCCAGGTCCACCAGGCCGAACCGGCCCGGGGTCTCCGTCTGCGCCGAACGCACCAGACCCCACACCGAGGCAGCGGCCAGATCAACACCGTCCACCGCGCCACGCGTCACGAACACCAGACGCGATGCGGCGAACCGCTCCTCCTCCAGCCACGCCTGCAACTGGCCCAGGGCCCAGGACACCGAGGTGTGCACGGACTCGACCGGCTCACCGTCCGGCTCCCCGGGTACGGGAATCAGCACCGCGTCCGGGACCGCCGCGTCCGAAGCCACCAAGGCGGCCAGCTCCTGGTGGTGAAGCGCGTCCGGCAGAACCCGGGCCAGCCCGAACACGTCCGGACCCACCAGCGCCACCGACTCGGCACCGGCCGACCCGGCCACCCGCACCGGCGACCAGTCCACCCGGAACATCGAGTCCCGGACCGGTGCCTCCGGGCCACTCAGCTGCTCGCCCGACACCGCGCGGACCAGCAGGGACTCCACCGACGCGACGGGCGCACCCGAAGCGTCGGCAACGCTGATCGCGAGAGCGTTCGCACCGGCGGGGGACAGCCGGACCCGCAGCGCCGAGGCACCGGAGGCGTGCAGCGAGACGCCCTCCCACGAGAACGGCAGTCCGCCGTCCTCCGTGCCGGCCGCGGCCGGCAGCGCGGCGTGCAGGGCCGCGTCGAGCAGGGCGGGGTGCAGGCCGAACCCGTCGGCGTCGCCCTCGACGCTCTCGGGCAGCCGCACCTCGGCGAAGATGTCCTCGCCCCGCCGCCATGCCGCTTCCAGGCCCTGGAAGGCCGGCCCGTACTGGAAGCCCTCCTCGGCGAACTGCTCGTAGCAGCCCGCCAGTTCCACCGGCTCGGCACCGGTCGGCGGCCACACCTCGGCGTCGAAACCGGCGTCGGTGACGGCCGTCCCCTCCGTCAGCACACCTGTGGCGTGCTGTGCCCAGGGCACGTCCACCGCGCCCTCGGGACGCGAGTGGACCTCCACGGTGCGCCTGCCCGACTCGTCGGGTGCGCCCACCGAGACCTGCACCTGCACCGCACCCTGCTCGGGCAGGACCAGCGGCGCGGCCAGCGTCAGCTCCTCGATCCGGTCGCAGCCGACCTCGTCACCGGCGCGGATCGCCAGCTCCACGAAGGCCGTGCCGGGCAGCAGCACGCGGCCCATCACGGCGTGGTCGGCCAGCCACGGGTGCGACCGCACCGACAGCCGGCTGGTGAACAGCACCCCTTCGCCGACCGCCAGTTCCACCGAGCCGTTGAGCAGCGGGTGCCCGGCGGGCGTGAGTCCCACCGCGGTCGCGTCCACGACCGACATCGCCGTACCGGCCGGCCAGAACCACTGACGCTGGAACGCGTACGTGGGCAGGTCGACGCGGCGGGCACCGGTCCCGGCGAAGAACGCCGACCAGTCGACCGCGACGCCCCGCACATGCAGCCTTGCCAGTGCGGTGACCGCGGCGGTCTCCTCCGGCCGGTCCTTGCGCAGAACCGGAACCGTCACGGTCTCTTCGGACACCGATTCCGCGGCCATGGCGGACAGCACACCGTCCGGACCCAACTCCAGGAGTGTGTTCACGCCTTCCTGGACCAGGGTCCGTACCCCGTCGGCGAAACGCACGGCCTCACGGACGTGCCGCACCCAGTACTCCGGCGAGCACAGCTCCTCCGCAGCAGCCACCCGACCGGTCAGGTTGGAAACCACCGGCACCGACGGTGCGTGGAACGTCAGACCGCCGACCACCGCACGGAAGTCATCCAGCATCGGCTCCATCAGCGGCGAGTGGAACGCGTGCGACACCGACAGCCGCGACGTCTTACGCCCATCAGCCGACAGACGGCCCGCGATCTCCAGCACCGCATCCTCGGCACCGGAAACGACCACCGACGACGGACCGTTGACCGCCGCGATCGACACCGCCTCGGTCAGGAACGGCAACACCTCTTCCTCGGTCGCCTGGACGGCCACCATCGCACCACCCGACGGCAGCGCCTGCATCAAACGACCCCGCGCCGCCACCAGGCGGCAGGCGTCCGGCAGTGAGAACACACCCGCCACATGCGCGGCCGCCACCTCACCGATCGAATGACCGGCCACGTACTCCGGGGTGATCCCGAGAGACTCCACCAGCCGGAACAGCGCCACCTCGACCGCGAACAACGCGGGCTGCGTGTAACCGGTCTCGTTCAGCAGACCGGCGTCCTCACCCCACATCACCTCACGCAGCGAGCCCTCGACCAACGGCTCCAGTTCCGCCAGCACCGCGTCCAGGGCCTCGGCGAACACGGGGAAACGGCCGTACAGCTCCCGGCCCATGCCCAGCCGCTGCGCACCCTGGCCCGAGAACAACACCGCGAGCGGCCCCTCGCCGGTGGCCGTGCCGCGCGCCGCTTCGGCCAGGCCGCCCTCGTCCGAGGCCAGCAGCACCGCTCGGTGGTCGAACAGCGACCGGCCCGTGGCCAGCGACAGCCCGACGTCGACCGAGGTCGCTGCCGTGTCGTCCGCCACGAAGGACCGCAGCCGGTCCACCTGGGCGTCGAGCGCCGCCTCGGTCCTTGCGGACACCACCCACGGCACCACACCCGGCGAGACCACCGGCTCCCGGCTCGGCTCCTTCACCGAGGGAGCCTGCTCGACGATCACGTGCGCGTTGGTGCCACTGATACCGAACGACGACACACCCGCCCGGCGCACTCGATTCGCCTCGGGCCAGGCGGTGTTCTCTGTCAGCAGCTCGACCGCGCCCGCTTCCCAGTCCACGTGCGAGGACGGGGTGTCGGCGTACAGGGTCTGCGGCAGAACACCCTGCCGCATCGCCATGACCATCTTGATGACACCGGCCACGCCGGCCGCGGCCTGCGTGTGACCGATGTTGGACTTCACCGAACCGAGCAGCAGCGGACGCTCCTCATCCCGGTCCCGACCATAGGTCGCCAGCAACGCCTGCGCCTCGATCGGGTCACCCAGCGTCGTTCCCGTACCGTGCGCCTCCACCGCGTCCACATCGGCGGGCGAGAGTCCACCGCTGGCGAGCGCCTGACGGATCACCCGCTGCTGCGAGGGACCGTTCGGAGCGGTCAGACCGTTCGACGCACCGTCCTGGTTGACCGCGCTACCGCGCAGCACGGCGAGGATCTGGTGGCCGTTGCGCCGGGCGTCGGAGAGACGCTCCAGCACCAGCATGCCGACACCTTCGGACCAGCCGACACCGTCGGCCGAGTCCGAGAACGCCTTGCACCGACCGTCGGCGGCCAGGCCGCGCTGCCGCGAGAACTCCACGAACGTGGTGGGCGTCGACATGACCGTCACACCACCGGCCAGCGCCAGCGAGCACTCGCCGCCGCGCAGCGCCTGAGCGGCCCAGTGCATCGCGACCAGCGACGACGAGCACGCCGTGTCGACCGTGACCGCCGGGCCCTCCAGACCCAGGGTGTAGGACACCCGGCCCGAGGCGACGCTCGCGGCGCTGCCGTTACCGCGGAAGCCCTCGAACTCCTCCCCCGCCAGGGCCTTTCCGTAGTCGTTGTACATCACACCGGCGAAGACACCGGTCTGACTGCCGCGCAGCGACGCCGGATCGATACCGGCCCGCTCGAACGCCTCCCACGACGCCTCCAACAGCAGGCGCTGCTGAGAGTCGGTGGCAAGCGCCTCACGCGGGCTCATCCCGAAGAACTCGGGGTCGAACTCGCCCGCGTCGTGCAGGAAACCACCGGAGCGGGTGTACGAGGTACCGGCGTGTTCCGGGTCCGCGTCGTAGAGGCCGTCGACGTCCCAGCCACGGTTGGTCGGGAAGTCGGAGATCGCGTCGGTGCCCTCGGTGACGAGTCGCCAGAGGTCCTCGGGCGAGCTCACCCCGCCCGGGTACCGGCAGGCCATCCCGACCACGACGATCGGGTCGTCGGCCACCGCGGTCCGCGAGAGCTGCGGCACGACCGGCTCGGCGTCCGGTCCGCCCATCAGCTCGTCGAGGATGTACGAAGCCAGGCTCCGTACGGACGGGTAGTCGAAGACCAGCGTGGCGGGCAGTCGCAGCCCGGTCGCGGTGTTCAGCCGGTTGCGCAGCTCGACCGCCGTCAGCGAGTCGAAGCCGAGGTCGCGGAACGCCCGCCCGGGGTCGACCTCGTCGCCCTTCGCGTGGCCGAGCACCAGGGCGACCTGGCCGCGTACCAGGTCGAGCAGCACCTCGTGCCGCTCGGTGCCGTCGAGACGGCCCAGCCGCTGTACGAGGCCTGCGGCCGTACCCGACCCGGCCACGACGGCCCGGCGGGAACGGGTGCGGACCAGGCCGCGCAGCAGCGCGGGCACCTCGCCCTGGGCCCGCAGCGCGGGCAGGTCCAGCCGTACCGGAACCACCACGGGCCCGTCGGTGGCCAGGGCCGCGTCGAACAGCGTCACGCCCTGCTCCGCCGACAGCGGCGGCACGCCGGAGCGCGCGAGGCGCTCCGCGTCCGCGTCGGCCAGGGTGCCGGTCATGCCGCCCGTCCGGTCCCAGGGACCCCATGCCAGCGACACCCCGGGCAGCCCCTCGGCGCGCCGGTGTTCCATCAGTGCGTCCAGGAAGGCGTTTCCGGCCGCGTAGTTGCCCTGGCCGGCGCCACCGAGGAGGCCGGACAGGGAGGAGAACACCACGAACGCCGACAGGTCCAGGCCACGGGTCAGCTCGTGCAGGTTCCACGCCGCGTCGACCTTCGGGCGCAGCACCGCCGCCATGCGTTCCGGTGTCAGCGAGCCGATGACACCGTCGTCCAGGACGCCCGCGGTGTGCACGACCGCCGACACCGGGTGTGCGGCGAGGAGCGCGGCCAGCGCGTCGCGGTCGGCGACGTCGCACGCCACCACCTGGGCGTCGGCGCCGTGGGCCGCCAGTTCGGCGACCAGTTCGACCGTGCCGGCGCTCTCGCCGCCGCGCCGGCTGGCGAGCAGCAGTCGCCGCACGCCGCGCTCGGCGACCAGGTGGCGGGCGAGGACGGCGCCCAGGCCGCCCGTGCCACCGGTGATCAGTACCGTGCCGTCGGGCTCCCACACGGGGCCCGCGTCCGGCCGGCCCGCGGTCGTGCGCGCCAGTCGGGCCGCCATGACCTCACCGTCGCGGACGGCCACCTGCGGCTCGTCCGCGCCGAGCGCCGTGGGCAGGAACTCCACGGACGACGCGTCGTCGAGGTCCACCAGGCCGAAGCAGCCGGGGTTCTCCGTCTGCGCGGAACGCACCAGGCCCCACACCGCCGCGGCGGCCGGGTCCGTGCCGCCCACCGCGCCGCGGGTCACGAACACCAGGCGCGAGCCGACGAACCTCTCCTCGGCCAGCCACTCCTGCAGCCGGCCCAGTACCTCCGCGGTCATCTCGTGCGCGGCGGCCACCGGACCGGTGTCCGCGCGCCCGGCGACGCCCACGAGCACCACACCGGGTACCGGGGCGTCGGATGCCGAAAGCGACGCCAGATCGACGTGCGTCGCGACGCTCGCCCCGGTCGCCGTCAGTCCCTCGGCCAGGCCGAGAGCGTCCGGTCCGACCACGGCCATCGGCCGGTCGGCCACCGCCTCGGCCCGCACGGGAGTCCAGTCCGGCCGGAACAGCGCGTTGCGGCTCAGCGCCGCGGCATCGCTCAGTTGCTCACCCGAAACGGCCCGTACGAGCAGCGAGTCCACCGAGGCGACCGGCTCTCCGGAGGTGTCGGCCACCGCGATCGACACCGCGTCCGCGCCGGACCGGGAGAGCCGTACCCGCAGCGCCGACGCACCGGTGGCGTGCAGCGTCACGCCTTCCCACGAGAACGGCAGTCCGCCCTCGCCGCCGTCGCCGGCGAGCAGGGAGGCGTGCAGGGCCGCGTCCAGCAGAGCGGGGTGCAGACCGTACGCCGCGGCGTCCGCCTGGACGTCGTCGGACAGTGCCACCTCGGCGAACACGTCGTCGCCGCGCCGCCATGCGGCCCGCAGGCCCCGGAACACCGGGCCGTACGCGAAGCCGACCTCGGCGAACCGCTCGTAGCAGCCGGTCACGTCGAGCGGCTCGGCTCCCGTCGGCGGCCACACCACGGCGTCGAAGTCCGTGCCGGCCGGCTGCGCACCACCGGCGAGCACACCCGAGGCGTGCTGCGACCAGGACTGCTCGTCGGCGCCCTCGGGCCGGGAGTGGACCGTGACGGTACGGCGGCCGGTGTCGTCGGCGACGCCGACGCGCAGCTGTACCTGTACGGCGCCGTGCTCCGGCAGCACGAGCGGTGCGGCCAGGGTCAGTTCCTCCACCCGGTCGCAGTCCACCTCGTCACCGGCGCGGATCGCCAGCTCCAGCAGGGCCGTTCCCGGCAGCAGGACCCGGCCCAGGACCGCGTGATCGGCCAGCCACGGGTGGGACTGGAGCGACAGGCGGCCGGTGAACAGCACGCCTTCGCCGTCCGCCAGCTCCACCGCGCCGTTGAGCAGCGGGTGGCCGACCGAGGTGAGGCCGACGGCGGCCGCGTTCGCCGCACCGGCCGAGCCGGTCGGCCAGAACCACTGGCGCTGGAACGCGTACGTCGGCAGCTCCACCCGGCGGGCACCCGTGCCGGTGAAGAACCCGGCCCAGTCCACCGGGACACCGGCGGTGTACGCGTGGGCCAGTGCGGTGAGCGCGGCCGTTTCCTCGGGCCGGTTCCCGCGCAGTACGGGCACCACGGTCGCGGTCCCGTCGGACAGGGACTCCTGTGCCATGGCGGAGAGCACGCCGTCGGGGCCCAGCTCGAGGAAGGTGGTCACGCCGTGGTCGGCGAGGGTCCGCACACCGTCGGCGAAGCGGACCGTTTCGCGGACGTGCCGCACCCAGTACTCCGGGGAGCGCAGCTCCTGCGAAGTGGCCTGCCGGCCCGTGAGGTTGGAGACGACCGGGACGGAGGGTTCGGCGAACGTCAGGTCGCCGACCACTGCCCGGAAGTCGTCCAGCATCGGCTCCATGAGCGGCGAGTGGAAGGCGTGCGACACCGACAGGCGCGACGTCTTGCGGCCTTCCGCCGCGAGTCGGCCCGCGATGTCCAGCACCTCGGTCTCGTCACCCGCGATCACCACGGACGAGGGGCCGTTGACCGCCGCGAGCGACACCGTGTCGGTCAGCAGCGGCAGCACCTCGGCCTCGGTGGCCTTGACGGCCACCATCGCACCGCCCGTGGGCAGCGCCTGCATCAGCCGGCCTCGCGCGGCGACCAGACGGCACGCGTCCGGCAGGGACAGCACGCCCGCCGCGTGGGCCGCGGCCAGCTCGCCGATGGAGTGCCCGGCCAGGAAGTCCGGCCGCACCCCCCACGAGCTCACCAGCCGGAACAGCGCCACCTCGACCGCGAACAGGGCGGGCTGGGTGTGACCGGTCTCGTTCAGCGGACCGGTGTCGTCACCCCACATCACCTCGCGCAGCGAACCGTCCAGCAGCGGCTCCAGCTCGGCCAGCACCGCGTCCAGGGCCTCGGCGAAGACGGGGAAGCGCTCGTAGAGCTCCCGGCCCATGCCGATCCGCTGGCTGCCCTGCCCGGAGAACAGGAAGGCGAGTTTGCCACCCGAGACCGAGCCGCTGATCGTCGCGGCGCCGGGCTCGCCGACGGCCAGCGCCGCCAGTCCCCGCACCGCGTCCGTCAGGTCACCGGCCAGGACGACGGCCCGGTGTTCGAAGGCTGTGCGCTCGGTGACGAGGGAGAAGGCCACATCGGCCGGGCGCGGCGCGGAGAGCGCCTGGACGTGCGACAGCAGGCGCGCCGCCTGGCCGCGCAGGGCCTCCGGCGACTTGCCGGACAGCACCCACGGCACGAGGCCGGACTCCGTCGCGGCGGAGTCGGGAACGGCGCCGTCGGCGACGGCTTCGTCGACGGTCGGGGGCTGCTCGAGGATCAGGTGCGCGTTGGTGCCGCTGATGCCGAACGACGACACGCCCGCGCGTCGCGCACGGCCCGAGTCGGGCCACTCGACCGGCTCGGTGAGCAGTTCCACGGCGCCCGCCGACCAGTCGACGTGCGTCGAGGGCTCGTTCACGTGCAGCGTGCGCGGCAGCACACCGTGCCGCATCGCCATCACCATCTTGATGACACCGGCCACACCGGCCGCCGCCTGGGAGTGGCCGAGGTTCGACTTCACCGAACCCAGCCACAGCGGGCGCTCCGCGTCCCGGTCACGACCATAGGTCGCAAGGAGTGCCTGGGCCTCGATCGGGTCGCCCAGCTTGGTGCCGGTGCCGTGGGCCTCGACGGCGTCGACGTCGGCCGGGGACAGACCACCGCTGGCCAGGGCCCGGCGGATGACCCGCTGCTGCGAGGGGCCGTTCGGGGCGGTCAGACCGTTGGACGCGCCGTCCTGGTTGACGGCCGAGCCACGGAGCACGGCGAGCACGGGGTGGCCGTTGCGCCGGGCGTCGGACAGCCGCTCCAGCACGACCATGCCCGCGCCCTCGGACCAGCCGACACCGTCGGCCGAGTCCGAGAACGCCTTGGACAGGCCGTCGGGTGCGAGGCCGCGCTGGCGGGCGAACTCCACGAACGTCTCGGGAGTCGACATCACCGTCACACCACCGGCCACCGCGAGCGAGCACTCGCCGGCGCGCAGCGCCTGCGCCGCCAGGTGCATGGCGACCAGCGACGACGAGCACGCCGTGTCCACCGTGACCGCCGGGCCCTCGAAACCGAAGGTGTACGAGATGCGGCCGGAGGCCACGCTCAGTGCGCTGCCGTTGCCGCGGAAGCCCTCGAACTCCTCGCCCGCCAGCGTCGCGCCGTAGCCGTTGTGCATGGCACCGGCGAAGACACCGGTCTGGCTGCCGCGCAGCGTCGCCGGGTCGATGCCGGCCCGCTCGACGGCCTCCCAGGAGAGTTCCAGCAGCAGCCGCTGCTGGATGTCCGTCGCCATCGCCTCGCGCGGGCTCATCCCGAAGAAGCCGGGGTCGAACTCGCCGGCGTCGTGCAGGAACCCGCCGGACCGGGTGTACACGGTCCCCGTCCGCTCCGGGTCGGGGTCGTAGAGGGAGTCGAGGTCCCAGCCGCGGTTGGTCGGGAAGCCCGACATCGCGTGGCCGCCCTCGGTGACGAGCCGCCACAGGTCTTCGGGGGAGCTCACCCCTCCGGGGTAGCGGCAGCTCATTCCGACGACCACGACCGGGTCGTCGGCCTGAGTGGCCGTTCGCGTCGGTTCGGCGACGGCCGGCTCGGTGTCCGGGCCCGTCAGCTCCTCCAGCAGGTGGTCCGCCAGCACCCCGACGGTGGGGTAGTCGAAGACCATCGTGGCGGGCAGTCGCAGCCCGGTCGCGGTGTTCAGCTTGTTGCGCAGCTCGACGGCCGTGAGGGAGTCGAAGCCGAGGTCGCGGAACGCCCGCTCCGGGTCGACTGCGTCACCGCTCGCGTGCCCGAGCACCAGGGCCGCCTGGGCACGCACGAGATCCAGCAGGGCTTCGAGCCGTTCGGCCCGCTCCAGCCTGCTCAGCCGCTGCGGCAGGTCGGCCGTGGCGGCCGGCCCGGCCACCGCGGTGCGCCGGGAGCGGTCACGGATCAGGCCGCGCAGCAGCGCCGGGGCCTCGCCCCGCGTGCGCAGCACCGCCAGGTCCAGTCGTACCGGGAGCACGGCGGGTTCGCCGGTGGCCAGGGCGGCGTCGAAGAGTGCCAGCCCCTCTTCCACCGACAGCAGCGGCATGCCCGCTTCGGCGGCACGGCGGATGTCGCGGTCGTCGAGACCGCTGGTCATGCCCGCGCCCTGGGCCCAGGCACCCCAGGCCAGGGAGACCGTGGGCAGGCCCTGGGCGGCACGGTGGTGGGCGAGCGCGTCCAGGAAGGCGTTGCCCGCCGCGTAGTTGCCCTGTCCCGCGCCGCCGAACGTGCCGGACACCGACGAGAACACCACGAAGGCGGCCAGGTCCAGGTCACGGGTCAGCTCGTGCAGGTTCCACACCGCGTCGGCCTTGGGGCGCAGCACGGCGGCCACGCGCTCGGGGGTGAGTGAGGCGATGACACCGTCGTCGAGGACGCCCGCCGTGTGGACGACGGCCGTCAGCGGGTGCTCCACCGGGATCCCGGCGAGCAGGCCGGCCACGGCGGCGCGATCGGCTATGTCGCTCGCGACGACGGTCACCTCGGCCCCGAGGGCCGTCAGCTCCTCGCGGAGCTCCGCCGCTCCCGGCGCGTCCGGGCCCCGGCGGCTGACCAGCAGCAGGTGGCGCACGGAACGTTCCGTGACCAGGTGGCGGGCCAGTTCGGCGGCGAGACCGCCGGTGCCACCGGTGATCAGGACCGTGCCGTCCGGCGCCCAGGTGCGGGGCAGGGTCAGCACGATCTTGCCGACGTGCTTGGCGAGGCTCATGTAGCGGAACGCGTCGCGTGCCCGCCGGATGTCCCACGTCCTGACCGGCAGGGGCCGCAGCACGCCTTCGCCGAACAGCCCCATGAGGACGTCCCACATCGGCTGGATGTGGGCAGGGTCCACCCATCCCAGGTCGAACGACACGTAGCGGATGCCCTGCAGGCCTGCCGCGTCCCGGATGTCGGTCTTGCCCATCTCGATGAAACGGCCGCCGGAGGTCAGCAGCCGCAGTGACGCGTCCACGAACTCCCCCGCCAGGGAGTTCAGTACGACGTCGATCCCACCGTCGCCCGCGACGGCGGCGAACGCCGCCTCGAAGTCGGTGGTG
Organism: Streptomyces netropsis; assembly: GCF_014203545.1. GTDB lineage: Bacteria > Actinomycetota > Actinomycetes > Streptomycetales > Streptomycetaceae > Streptomyces > Streptomyces netropsis. The sequence goes on along the minus strand of NZ_JACHJG010000002.1, from coordinate 513,315 downwards.
CGCGACGACGCGATGTGGTCGTCGGCGACGCCCAGCGAACGCAGGACGTCCCACTTGCCCTCGCTCGCGGTGGCGAACACCTCGGCACCCAGGTGGCGGGCGATCTGGATCGCCGCCATGCCCGCGCCTCCCGCGCCGGCGTGGATCAGGACCTTCTCGCCCCGCCGCAGGCCGGCCAGCTCGACCAGCCCGTAGTACGCGGTGAGGAACACGAGCGGCACCGACGCGGCCGTCTCCCACGACCAGGCGTCGGGCATGCGCGCCAGGCGCCGTTCGTCCGCCACCACCAGCGAGCCGAAGCCGCCGACCACCACGCCCGTGACGCGGTCGCCGGGGCGCAGCCCCGTCACCTCGGGTCCGACCTCGAGGACGACGCCGGAGGACTCGGAGCCGAAGACGCCGGCGTCGCCGGGGTACATGTCCAGCGCGTTCAGTACGTCACGGAAGTTCAGCCCGGCCGCCCGGACCCGGATCCGCACGTCGCGGCCGGTCAGCGGCTCCAGCACCTCCGGGCACGGGGCCAGCTCGAGGGCGTCCAGGCTGCCCTTCGCCCGGCTGCCCAGGCGCCACGGCCCGTCCATCGGCGGGACCAGGCCGCCGCTCGTCGCGGTACGGGCCAGCCGGCCCGCCAGGACCTCGCCGTCGCGGACAACCACCTGCGGCTCGTCCGTACCGAGGGCGCGCGGCAGTTCGGCCGACGCGGACGCGTCGAGGTCGACCAGACCGAAGCAGCCGGGGTTCTCCGTCTGCGCCGAGCGCACCATGCCCCACACGGACGCGGCGGCCAGGTCGGCGACGCCACCGGCGTCCACGGCCACGGCACCCCGCGTCACGAACACCAGACGCGACCCGCCGAACCGCTCGTCGGCCAACCACTGCTGCAGTCGTCCCAAGGCAAGGGTCGTTGCCCCGTGCGTGGCGTCGATCACCGTGGCGTCGGCATCGCCGGCCACGGGCACCAGGACGACGCCCGGCACCGGGCCGTCCGAGGTGGCGAGCGCCCCCAGGTCCGTGTGCACCGCGACGTCGACGTCCGCGGCACGCAGGGCCTCGGCCAGGCCGAGGACATCGGCTCCGGCGACGGCCACCGGTCCCACGACCGCGTGGTCGGCCGTTACCGCCGCGGACCACTCCAGGCGGAACAGGGAGTCCCGGTCCCGTGTGTCGGCTTCGGTGAGCTGGTCGGCCGAGATCTCCCGGGCCAGCAGCGAGTCCACCGTGGCGACCGGAGCGCCCGAGGTGTCGGCGATGTCGATCGCCAGAGCACCGTCCGAGGCGCGCGACAGCCTGACGCGCACGGCGGAGGCGCCGGAGGCGTGCAGTGACACGCCCTCCCACGAGAAGGGCACCGCCTGCCGCTCCGAGCCGATCAGTCCGCCCGCGTGCAGCACCGCGTCGAGCAGCGCCGGGTGCAGACCGAACGCGTCCGCGGCGGCCTGTGCCCCGTCGGGCAGACTCACCTCGGCGAACACCTCACCGTCGCGCAGCCACGCCGCCCGCAGTCCCCGGAACTCGGGTCCGTACACGAACCCGTCCTCGGCGCGGGCCTCGTAGAAGCCGGTCACGTCCACCGGTTCGGCACCGGTCGGCGGCCACACCGTCGCGTCGAACGCGGCACCGGCGGCACCGGACCCCGGAACCAGCACACCCATCGCGTGCTGGGTCCACGGCACGTCCACCGCGCCCTCGATCCGCGAGTACACGCCCACGGACCGGCGCCCGGCGTCGTCGGCCGCGCCGACCCGCACCTGGAGCTGGACCGCGCCCCGCTCGGGCAGGACGAGCGGCGCGGCGAGCGCCAGGTCCTCGATCCGCTCGCAGCCGACCTCGTCACCGGCGCGGATCGCCAGCTCCACGAAGGCCGTGCCCGGGAGGAGCACCCGTCCCATCACGGCGTGGTCGGCCAGCCACGGGTGCGACCGCACCGACAGGCGGTTCGTGAACAACGCGCCTTCGCCGTCGGCCAGTTCCACCGCGGCACCGAGCAGCGGGTGTCCGGGAGACGCCTGTCCCACGGCCCGCATGTCGCCGGGGTTGCTCAGCATCCCGGCAGGCCAGAACCGCTCGTGCTGGAAGGCATAGGTAGGGAGGTCGACCCGGCGGGCGGCGGTCCCGGCGAAGAACGCCTCCCAGTCGACCGGGACGCCCTGTACGTGCAGCCGCGCCAGTGCACTGACCGCGGCGGTCTCCTCCGGCCGGTCCTTCCGCAGAACCGGAACCATCACGGTCTCTTCGGACACCGACTCCGCAGCCATGGCGGACAGCACACCGTCCGGCCCCAGCTCCAACAGCGTGCCAACGCCCTCGGCCGCCAGGGTCCGTACCCCGTCGGCGAAACGGACCGCTTCACGGACGTGCCGCACCCAGTACTCCGGCGAGCACAACTCCTCCGCAGCAGCCACCCGACCGGTCAGGTTGGAAACCACCGGCACCGACGGTGCGTGGAACGTCAAGCCGCCGACCACCGCACGGAAGTCATCCAGCATCGGCTCCATCAGCGGCGAGTGGAACGCATGCGACACCGACAACCGCGACGTCTTACGCCCGTCAGCCGACAGACGGCCCGCAATCTCCAGCACCGCATCCTCGGCACCCGAGACGACCACCGACGACGGACCGTTGACCGCCCCGATCGACACCACCTCGGTCAGGAACGGCAGCACCTCGGCCTCGGTCGCCTGGACGGCCACCATCGCACCACCCGACGGCAGCGCCTGCATCAAACGACCCCGCGCCGCCACCAGCTTCGCCGCATCGCCCAGAGACAGCACACCCGCCACATGGGCAGCCGCCACCTCACCGATGGAGTGACCCGCCAGGAAGTCCGGCTTCACACCCCACGACCGCACCAAACGGAACAGCGCCACCTCGACCGCGAACAACGCGGGCTGCGTGGAACCGGTCTCGTTCAGCAGACCGGCGTCCTCACCCCACATCACCTCACGCAGCGGCCGGTCCAGCAACGGATCCAGCTCGGCAAGAACCTCGTCGAACGCCGCCGCGAACACCGGGAAGCGCTCGTACAGCTCCCGGCCCATCCCCAGCCGCTGCGCACCCTGCCCCGAGAACAACACCGCCAACGGACGATCGACCGCCACACCACGCGCCGCCTCGACCACACCCTCGGCCGAAGACAACAGCACCGCACGGTGCCCGAACAGCGACCGTGACGTCGCCAGGGAAAGGCCCAGGTCCACGGGTGCGATGTCGGCGCGCTCGGCCGCGAACGTCTTGACCCGGTCCAGCTGGGCGTCCAGCGCCGCGCCGGTCCGGCCCGACACCACCCACGGCACCACGTCCGGCGACACCGTCGGCTCCGGGACCGGCGAGTCGGTGAACGGTGCCTGCTCGACGATGACGTGGGCGTTCGTCCCGCTGATACCGAACGACGAGACACCCGCCCGGCGCACCCGGCCCTCGGGCCAGGCCGTCTGCTCGGTCAGCAGCTCGACCGAGCCCGCCTCCCACTCCACGTGCGTCGAGGGTTCCGTCACGTGCAGCGTGCGCGGCAGGATGCCCTGCCGCATCGCCATGACCATCTTGATGACACCGGCGACACCGGCAGCGGCCTGTGTGTGACCGATGTTGGACTTCACCGAGCCGAGGAGCAGCGGACGCTCCGCGTCCCGGTCACGACCGTACGTCGCCAGGAGTGCCTGCGCCTCGATCGGGTCGCCCAGCGTCGTACCCGTGCCGTGCGCCTCGACGACGTCCACGTCGGTGGACGTCAGGTGACCGCTCGCCAGGGCCTGGCGGATGACCCGCTGCTGGGACGGGCCGTTCGGAGCCGTCAGACCATTGGAAGCGCCGTCCTGGTTGACCGCGCTGCCGCGTACGACCGCGAGGACCTGGTGGCCGTTGCGCCGGGCGTCCGACAGACGCTCCAGCACCACCATGCCGACACCCTCGGACCAGCCGACACCGTCGGCCGAGTCGGAGAACGCCTTGCACCGGCCGTCGGCGGCCAGGCCGCGCTGCCGCGAGAACTCCACGAAGGTGTTGGGGGTGGACATGACCGTCACACCACCGGCCAGCGCCAGCGAGCATTCGCCCGCGCGCAGGGCCTGGGCCGCCCAGTGCATCGCGACCAGCGACGACGAGCACGCCGTGTCGACCGTGACCGCCGGGCCCTCCAGCCCGAAGGTGTAGGACACCCGGCCGGAGGCCACACTCGGTGCGCTGCCGTTGCCGCGGAAGCCCTCGAACTCCTCGCCCGTCAGGGCGTTGCCGTAGTCGTTGTACATCACGCCGGCGAAGACACCGGTCTGGCTGCCGCGCAGGCTCACCGGGTCGATGCCGGACCGCTCGATGGCCTCCCACGACGTCTCCAGCAGCAGGCGCTGCTGGGAGTCGGTGGCGAGTGCCTCGCGCGGGCTCATCCCGAAGAACTCGGCGTCGAACTCGCCCGCGTCGTGCAGGAAGCCGCCGTGCCGGACGTGGGTCCTGCCCGGGTGGTCCGGGTCGGGGTCGTACAGCCCGTCGATGTCCCAGCCGCGGTCGGTCGGGAAGCCGGAGACCGCGTCGGCGCCCTCGGTGACCATCCGCCACAGGTCTTCCGGCGAGCCCACGTCGCCCGGGTAGCGGCACGCCATGCCGACGATCACGATGGGGTCGTCGGCGACCGGCGCCGTGGCCCGTACGGGCACGGGGGCGGCCGTCTCCGCCTCGGCGCCGAACAGCTCGTCCAGCAGGTAGTCGGCCAGGACACCCGGCGTGGGGTAGTCGAAGACGAGCGTCGCGGGCAGCCGCAGGCCGGACGCGGTGTTGAGGCGGTTGCGCAGTTCGACCGCGGTCAGGGAGTCGAAGCCCAGGTCCTGGAACTGGCGGGCCACGTCGACGGAGCCCGCGCCGGCGTGCCCGAGCACCAGGGCCACCTGGCTCCGCACCAGGTCCAGCAGGACCTCGCGGCGCTCCTCGTCGGTGAGGGGGACGAGTCGCTGCACGAGGGAGTCGACGGCGTTCGAGGACTGTGCGGCGGCGCGGCGGGTGGGGACCCGGATGAGTCCGCGCAGCAGCGGGGGGATCTCGCCCTTGGCGCGCAGCGCCGGCAGGTCGAGCCGTACCGGCAGGGCCACCGGTTCCGTACCGGCCAGGGCCGCGTCGAACAGGGTCACGCCCTGTTCGACGGAGAGCGGCGGCATGCCCAGTCGGGCGATGCGCTCCACGTCCACGTCGGTCAGCGAGCCCGTCATGCCCACCGACTGGGTCCAGGGGCCCCAGGCCAGGGACAGGCCCGGCAGGCCCGCGGCGCGGCGGTGGGCGGCGAGGGCGTCCAGGAAGGCGTTGCCCGCCGCGTAGTTGGCCTGTCCCGCGCTGCCCAGGGTGGCGGACACCGACGAGAACACGGCGAACGCGGTCAGGTCCAGGTCGCGGGTCAGCTCGTGCAGGTTCCACACCGCGTCGACCTTGGGGCGCAGTACGGCGCTCAGGCGCTCGGGGGTCAGCGAGCCGATGACGCCGTCGTCGACGACACCCGCGGTGTGCACGACGGCCCGCAGCGGGTGGGCGTCGTCGATCGACTCCAGCAGCCCGGTCAGCGCGGTGCGGTCGGAGACGTCGCAGGCGGCGACGCGCACGTCGGCGTCCTGTGCCGTGAGCTCGGCGACCAGGTCCTCGGCGCCGGCGGCGGCGAGGCCCCGGCGGCTGACGAGCAGCAGCCGTCGTACACCGCGGTCGGCGACCAGGTGACGGGCCATCACGGCGCCCAGGCCGCCGGTGCCGCCGGTGACCATGACGGTCCCGTTGTCGTCCCAGACGGCCTCGGGGGCGGTGTCCGGCACCGCGAGGCGTGCCAGTCGGGCGGCCAGCGGCTGTCCGTCGCGGACCGCCAGCTGCGGCTCGTCGACAGCCAGCGCGGCCGGTACGGACGCGAGCGAGGCGGCGGCGGTGTCGAGGTCCAGCAGGCCGAACCGGCCCGGATTCTCGGTCTGGGCGGAGCGCACCAGGCCCCACGCGGCGGCCGCGGCGAGGTCAGTGGGGGCGTCTCCGGCGACGGCCACCGCGCCTCGCGTCACGAAGACCAGGCGGGCGTCGGCGGACCGCTCGTCGGTCAGCCAGCGCTGCGCCAGGGCCAGGACGGAGCCGGTCACGGCGTGCGTCGCCGCGGCCTGCTCCGCGCCCGGCTCGCCGCCGGTCACGGGGACGAGCACCGCATCGGGCACGGCGCCCGCGGCGAACAGGGCGTCCAGGTCCGCGTACCCGTCGGCGGGGGTGCCGGTGGCGCGCAGCGCCTCGGCCAGGGCGGCGTCGTCGGTACCGACGACGGCCACCGGTCCGGCGGCCGCCACGGGCTCGGCCCGGACGGCGGACCATTCCACGCGGAACAGCGAGTCCCGGCGCACGGAGTCGGCCTCGGTCAGCTGCTCGGTGGGGACGCGGCGGGAGACCAGTGAATCGACGGAGGCGACGAGGCCGCCGGTGGTGTCGGCGACGGCGATCGACACCATGTCCTCGCCGGTACGGGACAGCCTGGCCCGTACGGCGGAGGCGCCGGAGGCGTGCAGCGACACGCCCTCCCAGGAGAACGGGAGTCCGCCGTGGCTGATCGCTCCGAGGTCGCCGAAGGCGGCCGCGTGCTGGGCGGCGTCGAGCAGCGCGGGGTGCAGTCCGAACGCGACCGCGTCGGCCTCCACGCCCTCGGGCAGGCTCACTTCGGCGAACACCTCGTCGCCGCGCCGCCATGCGGCCCGCAGGCCCCGGAACAGCGGTCCGTAGTCGAAGCCGATCTCGGAGAGGCGTTCGTAGCAGCCCTCCAGGTCCACCGGTTCGGCGCCGGCCGGCGGCCACACCGTGGCGTCGAAGCCGGCCCCGGCCGTGCCCGTGCCGGGGGCGAGCACACCGGTCGCGTGCCCCGACCACGGGGCGTCGACGGCGCCCTCGGCCCGCGAGTACATGCCCACCGACCGGCGCCCGGCGTCGTCGGCCGCGCCGACCCGCACCTGGAACTGGATCGCGCCCTGTTCGGGCAGCACCAGCGGAGCGGCCAGCGCCAGCTCCTCGACCCGGTCGCAGCCGACCTCGTCACCGGCGCGGATCGCCAGCTCCACGAAGGCCGTGCCGGGCAGCAGCACGCGGCCGCCGACGACGTGGTCGGCCAGCCACGGGTGCGACTGGACCGACAGGCGGCTGGTGAAGAGCGCGCCTTCGCCGTTGGCCAGTTCCACCGCGGCGCCGAGCAGGGGGTGCCCGGCCGAGTCCAGTCCGGCGGCACGCATGTCACCGGTGTTGTTCGCGACCCCCGCGGGCCAGTATCGCTCGTTCTGGAACGGGTAGGTGGGCAGGTCCACCCGGCGGGCGCCGGTGCCGGCGAAGAACGCCGACCAGTCCACGCGGACGCCGCCCACGTGCAGCCGGGCCAGCGTCGTCACGGCCGCGGTCTCCTCGGGCCGGTCCTTGCGCAGGACCGGGACCACCACGGTGCCCTCGGGTACCGACTCGGCGGCCATCGCCGAGCAGACACCGTCCGGGCCCAGCTCCAGCAGGGTGCCCACGCCCTCGGCCACCAGGGCCCGGACACCGTCGGCGAAGCGCACGGCCTCCCGGACGTGCCGCACCCAGTACTCCGGGGTGCGGATCTCCTCCGACGTGGCCACCCGGCCCGTCAGGTTGGACACGACCGGTATCGACGGCGCCTCGAACGTCAGGCCGGCGACGACCTGACGGAAGTCGTCCAGCATCGGCTCCATGAGCGGCGAGTGGAAGGCGTGCGAGACCGACAGGCGCGAGGTCTTGCGGCCCTGTGCGGCGAGACGGCCCGCGAGGTCGAGAACCGCGGCCTCCTCCCCCGCGATCACCACGGACGTGGGGCCGTTGACCGCCGCGATCGACACGGTGCCGGTCAGCAGCGGCAGCACCTCGGCCTCCGTCGCCTGGACGGCGACCATCGCACCACCGGACGGCAGGGCCTGCATCAGACGGCCTCGCGCCGCGACGAGCCGGCAGGCGTCCGCCAGCGGGAACACCCCCGCGACGTGCGCGGCCGTGATCTCGCCGATGGAGTGACCGGCCACGAAGTCCGGGGTGATCCCGAGGGACTCCACCAGCCGGAACAGCGCGACCTCGACGGCGAACAGCGCGGGCTGGGTGTGGCCCGTCTCGTTCAACGCCTCGGCGTCGTCGCCCCACATCACCTCGCGCAGCGGGCGGTCCAGTAGCGGGTCCAGCTCCGCCAGAACCGCGTCGAGGGCCTCGGCGAACACGGGGAAGCGGCCGTACAGTTCGCGGCCCATGCCGAGCCGCTGCGAGCCCTGGCCGGAGAACAGCACCGCGAGCAGGCTCTCGTCCGCCGCGGCCACCCCGCGGGCGGCCTCGAGGACGCCTTCACCGGAGGCCAGCAGCACCGCGCTGTGCTCGAACACCGACCGGCCGGCGGCGAGCGAGAGGCCCACGTCGAGCGGTGTGGCGTCGGGGTGGTCCGACGCGAACGTCGTGATGCGGTCCAGTTGCGCGTCCAGCGCCTCCGGGGACCTGCCGGACACCACCCACGGCACGACGCCGGGCGATACCATCGGCTCCTCGGCGGCCGGTGACTCGACGGCCGGCGCCTGCTCGACGATGACGTGCGCGTTCGTGCCGCTGATGCCGAAGGACGAGATGCCCGCCCGGCGCACCCGGCCCGCCTCGGGCCACTGTACGGATTCCGTCAGCAGGTCCACCGAGCCCGCCGACCACTCCACGTGCGACGACCGCTCCGTGACGTGCAGGGTCCGGGGCAGGACGCCGTTGCGTATCGCCATGACCATCTTGATCACACCGGCGACGCCCGAAGCGGCCTGGGTGTGACCGATGTTCGACTTCAGCGAGCCGAGCAGCAGCGGGCGTTCCCGGTCCTGGCCGTAGGTGGCCAGCAGGGCCTGTGCCTCGATCGGGTCACCGAGGGTCGTACCGGTGCCGTGGGCCTCCACCGCGTCCACGTCGGCGGGCGCGAGGTGCGCGTTCTCCAGGGCGGCGCGGATCACGCGCTGCTGGGAGGGGCCGTTGGGGGCGGTCAGGCCGTTGGAGGCACCGTCCTGGTTGACGGCGCTGCCGCGCAGCACCGCGAGCACCGGGTGGCCGTTGCGCTGGGCGTCGGAGAGGCGCTCCAGGATCAGGACGCCGGAGCCCTCGGCCCAGCCCGTGCCGTCGGCGTCGTCGGAGAAGGACTTGCACCGGCCGTCGGCGGCCAGGCCGCCCTGGGAGGTGAAGGAGACGAACGCGCCGGGCGTCGACATCACCGTCACACCGCCGGCCAGGGCGAGGGAGCACTCGCCGCCGCGCAGCGCCTGCGCGGCCAGGTGCAGGGCGACCAGCGACGAGGAGCAGCCCGTGTCGACGGTGACGGCGGGGCCTTCGCAGCCGAGCGTGTAGGACAGCCGCCCGGAGATGACGCTCGCCGCGTGCCCGGTGGTGGAGTAGACCTCGGCGTCCTCGTCGGAGCCGGTGATGACGGTGCTGTAGTCCTGGCCGGTGGTGCCGACGAACACACCCGTCGGGCTCTCCCGCAGGGACGACGGGTCGATGCCGGCCCGCTCCAGCGCCTCCCAGGACACCTCCAGCAGCATGCGCTGCTGGGGGTCCATCGCGACCGCCTCGCGGGGGGAGATGCCGAAGAAGCCGGGGTCGAACTCGGCCGCGTCGTAGACGAACCCGCCCTGCTGGGCGAGGCTGCCGCCGGGGCCGTCACCCGCGAGGGCGCCCAGGTCCCAGCCCCGGTCGGTGGGGAAGTCCGCGATCGCGTCGCGGCCCTCGGCGACGAGTCGCCACAGGTCCTCCGGCGAGGCCACACCTCCCGGGAATCGGCAGCCGATGCCCACGACCGCGATCGGTTCCACCGCCGCCGCGACCAGCTGTTGGTTCTGTTGCCGCAGCCGCTCGATTTCCTTCAGGGACGACCGCAGCGCTTCGACGTATTGGTTGGTGGAGGTGTTCATCGTTCTTCTCCAGGTCGCTTTCAGTTCGTCGTGCTCTCGGTCGCCAGTCGCAGCAGGCTCTCGGCGTCCATGTCGTCGATCGAGTCGATCGACGACGCGGCGTCGGGCGCGGCGGTGGCGGTCTCGGCTTCTTCGTTGGCGAGCTGCAACACCATGTCCAGCAGGCCCGCCTTGCGGAGCCGGCTGATGGGGACGGTGGTGAGGGCCTCGCGGATGTGCGCTTCCGGGTCGTCCGCCTTCTCCGCCGGGGCGGTGTCCGGGAAGAGGTACGAGCGCAGGCACTGGGCGAGCGCGGTCGGCGTCGGGTAGTCGAACACCAGGGCGGCGGGCAGGGCCAGCCCGGTCGCCACCCGGAGCCGGTTGCGCAGCTCGATGGCGGTCACGGAGTCGAATCCGACGTCGCGGAAGGCCCGGTCGGCGGGGATGGCGTCGGCCGCTTCGTGGCCGAGGGTGGCGGACGCCTCGACGCGGACGACGTCGAGCAGGGCGCGCCCGCGTTCGGCGTCGGACAGCGCTTCGAGCCGTCGGCGCAGCGCCGACTCGTCGCCGTCGTCGTCGGCCGGGGCTTCCTGGGCGGACAGCACCGCGCGGACCTCGGGGATGCCGGACAGCAGGGGGCTGGGGCGGGTGGCGGTGAAGCTCGGGGTGAACAGCTCCCAGTCCATGTCCGTCACCGTGACCTGGGTGTCGTCGTCGGTGAGGCTCTGCTGGAGGGCGGCGATGGCCAGGGACGGCTCCATCGACAGGACGCCGCGCCGGCTCAGCCGGTCGTGCACCGCGGCGACCGTGGCCATGCCGGCCTCGGCCCACGCTCCCCAGGAGACGGCCGTGGCGGTCAGGCCCCGGGCCCGGCGGTGCTCGGCGAGGGTGTCGAGGAAGGCGTTCGCGGCGGCGTAGCCCGCCTGTCCGCCGCTGCCCCAGATGCCCGCGCCCGAGGAGAACAGGACGAACGCGTCGAGGTCGAGGTCCTGGGTGGCTTCGTGCAGGTGCAGGGCGGCGGTCAGCTTCGAGCGCAGGAGCGCGTCGAGCTGTTCCAGGGTGAGGGACTGTGCGTCGGCGTCGCCGTCGGCGACACCGGCGGCGTGGACCACGGCCGTCAGGGGGAGTTCGGCGGGCAGGCCCGCCAGCAGTCCGTGCAGCGCGTCGCGGTCCGCGGCGTCGCAGGCCGCGATGGTCACCCGGGCGCCCAGGCCCTCGAGTTCGGCGCGGAGCTCGGCGGCGCCGGGGGCGTCCGGTCCGCGACGGCTGGTGAGGACGACGTGCCAGGCGCCGCGCTCGATGACCCACCGGGCGACGCGGCCGCCGAGGCCGCCCGTGCCGCCGGTGATGAGCACGGTTCCCCGCTCCCACCAGCGCCGCTCGGGGCGGTTGCCGCCGGGGGCGGCGTGGAGAAGCCTGCGGCCGAAGGTGCCCGAGGCGCGGACGGCCACCTGGTCCTCGCCGTCCGGTGCGGCCAGGACGGCGCGCAGGCGGGCGGCGGTTCGCGGGTCGATGGTGTCGGGGAGGTCGATCAGACCGCCCCAGCGGCCGGGCTGCTCCAGGGCGGTGACGAGGCCGAGGCCCCACAGCGCGCCCTGGACGGGGTGGGTGACCTTGTCGTCGCGGCCGACCGCGACGGCGTCCCGGGTGAGGCACCACAGCGGTGCCTGGATTCCCGCGTCGCCCAGTGCCTGCACCAGGGCCAGCGTCATGGCCAGCCCGTCGGGCACCGAGGTGAAGCCGGGGTGCCGCTCCTCGACGAGGCCCAGCAGCGACACCACGCCCGTGAGGCCGGGGTTGCTCTCGGCGGTGGCGGCCAGGAGTGCGGTCAGCCCGTCCCGGTCGGTGTCCTCGACGTCGACGCGGACGGCGTCGGGGCCCAGGGCGTCGACGGCGGCCGCGACCCACGGGTCGTCGCCGCTCCGTGCCGGTGCGACCACCAGCCAGGTGCCGGCCGGGGTCGTGCCGCCGGGCTCGCGGAGCCGGGTCCAGTCCACCTTGTACCGCAGGGTGTTGGCCGCGGAGGCCTGCCGGGACTTGGTCCGCCACGCCGAGAGGGCCGGCAGCAGCGCGCCCAGGGAGGAGAGTCCGGCGTTCTCGACGACGCCGAGTTCGCCGGCGAGGGTGTCCAGGTCGCCGTTCTCGACGAGCCCCCAGAAGGCGGCGTCCGCTTCCGTGCCGGCGCCGGTGCCGCCCGGGGCGGGCAGCTCCGCCTCCGGCCAGTACCGGCGGCGCTGGAAGGCGTAGGTGGGCAGTTCGACGGGGGTGGGGGCCTGGGAGGAGGAGGCGGGGAACGCCGCGCGCCAGTCGACGGACGCGCCGTGGACGTGCGCCTCGGCGAGGGAGGTCAGGAAGCGCTTGGTGTCGCCCTCGTCGCGGCGCAGCGATCCGAGTGCCACCGCGGATTCGGTGTCCGCGGCCTCCGCGGTCTCCTGGACGGCCCCGGTCAGGACGGGGTGCGGGCTCACCTCGACGAAGAGCCGGTGCCCGTCGGCGAGCAGTGCTCGCGTCGCCCGCTCCAGCTGTACGGTCTGCCGCAGGTTGGTGTACCAGTAGGCGCCGTCCATCGTGGGCGTGTCGAGCCGCTCACCGGTCACGGTCGAGTAGAACGGCACCTTCGGCACCAGGGGCGTGACCGAGGCCAGCAGCTGCGCCAACTCGCCTTGGATGAGCTCCACTTGCGAGCCGTGCGAGGCGTAGTCGACCGCGACCATGCGGGCGCGGATGTTGCCGGTCGCGCACTGCTCCTTGAGCTCGGCGAGGGCTTCGGGGTCACCGGAGACGACGATGGAGGACGGGCCGTTCACGGCGGCCAGCGAGAGCCGGTCGCCCCAGGGCTCCAGGAGGGCGGTCACCTGCTCGGCGGAGGCGGCCACGGACATCATGCCGCCCTTTCCGGACAGGGCCAGCAGGGCCTTGCTCCGCAGTGCCACGACGGCCGCGGCGTCCGGCAGGGACAGGGCGCCCGCGACGCACGCCGCGGCGATCTCGCCCTGCGAGTGCCCCATCACGGCGGCGGGTTCGACACCGTGGGAGCGCCAGAGCGCGGACAGCGCCACCATCATCGAGAACAGCGCGGGCTGGACCACGTCCACGCGCTCCAGCATCGCGGGGTCACCGGCGCCCGCCAGGACGTCCCGCAGCGACCAGTCGATGTGCGGGGCCAGGGCCTCGGCGCACGCGTCGACGGCGGACCGGAACTCCTCGGAGGTCTCCAGCAGTTCACGGCCCATGCCCCACCACTGCGAGCCCTGGCCGGGGAAGACGAACACGGGCCCGGCGTCGCCGCCCGCGGCGACGCCGCGGACGACTCCCGGCGTGGTGCCGGCCGTCGCGAGCGCCTCCAGGCAGCGGGTGAAGTCCTCGTGCGTCTCACCGAGCAGCACCGCGCGGTGCTCCAGGCGGGGCCGGGTGGTGGCCAGCGACCAGCCGACCCGTACGGGCGGCAGTTCCGGGCTGTCGCCCACGCGGGCGAGCAGCCGGGCGGCCTGGTCGCGCAGCGCGGCGTCGGACTTCGCGGAGACGAGCCAGGGCACGACGCCCGCGTGGTCGGCGGCGGGTTCGGTCCCGTCGGCCTCGGCGTCCGGTGCCTGTTCGAGGATCAGGTGGGCGTTGGTGCCGCTGATGCCGAACGACGACACACCCGCCCGGCGGGTGCGTCCCTCCGGCTGCCACTTCTCGGCCTCGGTCAGCAGCTCCACCGCTCCGGCGGACCAGTCCACCCGCGACGAGGGCTCACTCACGTTGACCGTCTTGGGCAGGACTCCTTCGCGCAGGGCCATGACCATCTTGATGACGCCCGCGACACCCGCGGCCGCCTGGGTGTGACCGATGTTGGCCTTGAGGGAGCCCAGCCGCAGCGGTGTCTCCCGGTCCTGACCGTAGGTGGCCAGCAGGGCCTGGGCCTCGATCGGGTCACCCAGCTTGGTGCCGGTGCCGTGTGCCTCTACCACGTCGACGTCGGCGGGCGAGACACCCGCGTTGGCGAGGGCCTGGCGGATGACGCGCTGCTGGGAGGGGCCGTTGGGGGCGGTCAGGCCGTTGGAGGCGCCGTCCTGGTTGATGGCGCTGCCGCGGACGACCGCGAGGACCTGGTGTCCGTTGCGGCGGGCGTCCGAGAGCCGCTCCAGCAGGACGAGGCCGACGCCCTCGGCGAGGGTCATGCCGTCCGCGTCGTCGGAGAACGGCTTGCAGCGGCCGTCGACGGCCAGGGCCCGCTGCCGGCTGAAGCCGACGAAGGGGCTCGGGGTCGACATGACGGCGACACCACCCGCGAGCGCGAGCGTGCTCTCGCCGTTGCGCAGCGACTGGCAGGCGAGGTGCAGGGCGACCAGCGAGGAGGAGCAGGCCGTGTCGACCGTGACCGCCGGGCCCTCCAGGCCGAAGAGGTACGAGACCCGGCCGGACAGCACGCTGGACGCGGTGCCGGTGGCCATGTACGTCTCGGATTCTGCCGCGTTCGGGACCCCGGAGGTGTAGTCCTGGTAGGTCGCGCCGATGAAGGTGCCGGTCGAGCTGCCCCGCAGCGAGTCGGGGTCGATCCCGGCGCGTTCGAGCGCCTCGTGCGCGGTCTCCAGCAGCATCCGCTGCTGGGGGTCCATCGCCACGGCCTCACGGGGCGAGATGCCGAAGAACCCGGCGTCGAAGTCGGCGGCGTCGTGCAGGAACCCGCCCTGGACGGAGTACGTCCTGCCGTGCCGGTCGGGGTCCGGGTCGTACAGGGCGTCGGCGTCCCAGCCGCGGTCCGCGGGGAACTCGGAGATCACGTCCGCACCGTCGACGAGCAGCCGCCACAGGTCCTCGGGCGTGTGCGCGCCGCCGGGGTAGCGGCAGCTCATTCCGACGATCGCGATCGGCTCGTCGGTCACGGCGGCGGACACCACGGGAGCGGTGGTGGCGGTGCCCGCGATCTCGTCGCGGAGGAACTCCGCCAGGGCGAGGGGGGTCGGGTAGTCGAAGACCAGGGTGCTCGGCAGCCGCAGCCCGGTGGCGGTCACCAGCCGGTTGCGCAGGTCCACCGAGGTGACGGAGTCGAAGCCGACGTCACGGAAGGCACGCCGTTCGGGGAACGCCTCACCGGAGGCGTGCCCGAGGACGGTCGCGGCCTGGCCGCGGACCACGTCCAGCAGCAGGCGGTCCCGCTCGGCGGCGGGCAGGTCACGCAGCCGGGCCGCGAACTCCCCTTCGGCGCCCGCGCTCACGGTCCGCTCCACCGGCTCGGTCAGCCGCCGTACCTCGGGGACCTCGTCGAACAGCGTCGTGGGCCGGCCGGAGGTGAAGATCGGGTGGTAGACGTCCCAGTTCACGTCGGCGATGGCGAGCACCGTCTCGTCGTCGTCCAGGGCCCGCCGCATGCCGGCCAGCGCCGGGCCCGCGTCGATGAACCCGAGGCCGCTGCGGCGGATCTGGTGCGGGTCGAGCTGCGCGGCCTCGGCGTCGTCGGGCCACTTCCCCCAGTGCAGGGACGTGGCGGTCAGGCCACGGGCGCGGCGGTGGTCGGCCAGCGCGCTCAGATAGGCGTTGCCCGCGCCGTACGCGGCGTGCCGGCCGCTGCCCCACATGCCGGTGATGGAGGAGAAGAGGACGAACGCGTCGAGCTCCTCGTCGTCCAGCAGTTCGTCCAGGTGCCGGGCACCGGCGACCTTGGCGTGCACCACCCTGGCGAACTCCGCCATGGTGGTCTCCGCCAGCGACTCCAGCTCGATGACCGCCGCGGCGTGCACGAGCGTCCGCACGGTGCGCCCGTCGGTCCTGAGCCTCGACAGCAGTCCGGCGACGGCGTCGCGGTCGCTGATGTCGCAGGCGACCGCTTCGGCCTCCGTGCCCAGCTCGGCGAGGTCGGCCACCAGCGCGGCGGCGCCGGGCGCGTCCGGGCCCCGGCGGCTGACCAGCACGAGGTGCTCGGCGCCCTGGCCCGCGAGCCATCGCGCGAGGTCCGGGGCCAGCGCCCCGGAGCCGCCGGTGATCAGCGTCGTGCCGCGCGGCTTCCAGTCGCGTCCCGCGCCCTGGCTGCCGGCGGCGGCCCGGACCACGCGGCGGGTGAAGACACCGGAGGACCGGATGGCGAGCTGGTCCTCGCCGGTGGTACCCGTGAGGACGGCGGCGAGCCGTCGGCCGGCGCGTTCGTCGAGCGTGTGGGGCAGGTCGATCATGCCGCCCCAGCGCTGCGGGTGCTCCAGCGCGGCCGTCCAGCCGACGCCCAGCACCTGCGCCTGCACCGGGTTCGTCACCAGGTCCGAACGGCCGGTCGAGACCGCGCCACGGGTCACGCACCACAGCGGGGCGTCGACGCCCGCATCGCCCAGGGCCTGGACGAGCGCGACCGTCAGGGCGAGACCGGAGGCGAGCGCGGGGTACGCGGCGCACGGCTGTTCCGCCGCCGCCAGCACCGAGACGATGCCCGAGACGTCGTGGGCGTTTTCGAGCCGGGCCGCGAGCACCGTGCGGTCGACGCAGGACTCGTCCAGCACCAGTCGGCGCACCTCGGCGCCCTGGCCGGACAGCGCGGCCACCACGTCGTCGTCCGCGATGCCTTCGGCACCGACCACCAGCCAGGTGCCCGACACCGAAGCCTGCGGGACACCGCTGAGCGGCGACCAGGCGACGCGGTAGCGCCACGCGTCCAGCGCGGACTGCTCACGCCGCTCACGGCGCCACGACGACAGGGCGGGCAGCACGGCGGCGAGGGAGTCCTCGTCGATGTGCAGACGGGAGGTGAGCGAGCCCAGGTCCTCCCGCTCCACGGCGGCCCAGAACTCGGCGTCGGCGGGGTCCGCCGCCGCGAGGAGCTCGACCTCGTGCGGCATGGCCCAGAGGCGTTCGTGCTGGAACGCGTAGGTCGGCAGGTCCACCCGGCGGGCACCGGTGCCGGTGTGGACGGACCGCCAGTCGACCGGGACGCCCCGGACGTACACCTCCGCCAGCGAGGTCAGGAAGCGGTACAGGTCGCCCTCGTAGCGCCGCAGGGTCCCCACGGCGACGGCGTGACCGCCGGCGTCCTCGATGACGTCCTGAACGGCCATCGCCAGCACGGGGTGCGAGCTGACCTCCACGAACACGCCGTGGTCCGCGTCGAGCAGCGTCCGTATGCCCGCTTCGAACCGGACGGTGTTGCGCAGGTTGCCGTACCAGTACTCGGCGTCCATCCCGCTGGTGTCCAGCCACTCGCCCGACACCGTCGAGACGAACGGCACCTCGGACTCGCGGGGACGGATCGGTCCCAGCTCGGACAGCAGCTCCTCGTGAAGGTCCTCGACCTGAGCGGAGTGCGAGGCGTAGTCCACCGCGATCCGCCGGACCCGAACACCCTCGTCCGTGAGCTGCGCGAACAGGTCGTCCAGACCCTGCGGATCACCGGAAACCACCACCGAACGCGGCCCGTTGACCGCCGCGACCGACACCCGGCCCGCGAAACCGTCCAGCCGCTCCTCGACCTCCGCGACCGGCAGCGCGACCGACATCATCCCGCCACGCCCCGCCAGCCGACGGCCGATCGCCTGGCTCCGCAACGCCACCACCCGCGCGCCGTCCTCCAACGACAACGCACCCGACACCACAGCCGCGGCGATCTCACCCTGAGAATGACCCACCACAGCATCAGGACGCACACCATGCGCCTGCCACAACGCCGCCAACGACACCATCACCGCGAACGACGCCGGCTGTACGACGTCGACCCGCTCCAGGGACGGCGCACCCGGCATCTGGCGCAGGACGTCCGTCAACGACCAGTCCACGAAGGTGCCCAGCGCCTCCGCGCACTCCGCCAGCCTCTCGGCGAAGACGGGCGACTCCTCCAGCAGCCGGGCACCCATGCCCACCCACTGCGAACCCTGCCCCGGGAACACGAACACCGTCTTGCCCTCGATGTCCGCGACACCCTGGACGACGGCTGCGGCGCTCTCCTCGGCCGCCAGGGTGCCGAGTCCCTCCCGCAGGTCGTCCATGCCGGCGCCCAGCACCACGGCGCGGTGCTCGAACAGCGACCGGGAGGCGAGGGAGTACCCCACGTCGACCGCGCGGAGGCCGGGTTCGGCGTCCAGCCGGGAGAGAAGGTTCGCGGCCTGGTCGCGCACGGCGGCCGGGGCCCGGCCGGAGAGCACCCAGGGGACCACCGTGGCGGTGTTGTCCGTGGTCGGCGGCTCCTCGACGGCGGGCTCCTCCTGCGGTGCTTCCTCCAGCACCGCGTGCGCGTTCGTCCCGCTGACGCCGAAGGACGACACCGCGCAGCGGCGCGGCCGCTCCCCCGCCGGCCACTCGACCGACTCCGTGAGCAGTTCCACGGCGCCCGCCGACCAGTCCACATGGGAGGAGGCGGTGTCGCTGTGCAGGGTCTTGGGGAGGACGCCGTGGCGCATCGCCATGACCATCTTGATCACGCCCGCGACACCGGCAGCGGCCTGCGTATGACCGATGTTCGACTTCAACGAACCCAGCCGCAACGGCACCTCACGACCCTGGCCATAGGTGGCCAGCAGCGCCTGCGCCTCGATCGGATCACCCAGCTTGGTACCCGTACCGTGCGCCTCCACCGCATCCACATCAGCCGCCGTGAGACCCGCATTGGCCAACGCCTGACGGATCACCCGCTGCTGCGACGGACCATTGGGCGCCGTCAGACCGTTCGACGCACCATCCTGATTCACCGCACTGCCCCGCAGCACCGCCAGCACCGGATGACCGTTGCGCCGCGCGTCCGACAGCCGCTCGATGACGAGTGCGCCGACGCCCTCGGACCAGCCCGTGCCGTCCGCGGCGTCGGAGAACGCCTTGCAGCGGCCGTCGGGGGCCAGTCCGCCCTGCTTGCTGAACTCGACGAACACGGCGGGGTCGGACAGGACGGTGACGCCGCCGACGACGGCGAGCGAGCACTCGTCGTCACGCAGCGACCGCATCGCCACGTGCAGGGCCACCAGCGAGGACGAGCAGGCGGTGTCGACGGTGAGCGCCGGGCCCTCGAGGCCGAGTGTGTAGGCGAGGCGTCCCGACAGGACGCTGGCCGCGGTGCCGGTCAGCGCGTGGCCGTCCAGTTCGCCCGTCGCCCGGGCCGTGCCCGGGTTCCAGTGGTACGAGCCGACGAAGACGCCCGCCTGGCTGCCGCGCAGCGACAGCGGGTCGATGCCGGCCCGCTCCAGCGCCTCCCAGGAGACCTCCAGCAGCAGCCGCTGCTGCGGGTCCATGCCCAGCGCCTCACGCGGGGAGATCCCGAAGAACCCGGCGTCGAAGTCGCCCGCCTCGTAGAGGAATCCGCCCTCGTGGGTCGCGCTGTGGCCCTCGCCGTCGCCGGTCAGCGCGGCCAGGTCCCAGCCGCGGTCGGCCGGGAAGCCGGAGATGGCGTCACCCTCGGACGCGACCAGGTCCCACAGCCCCTCCGGCGAGGCGACCCCGCCGGGGAACCGGCAGCCCATGCCCACGATCGCGATCGGCTCGCGGCTCTTGGACTCCAGTTCGTCGATGCGCTGGCGCGCACGTCGGAGGTCCGCGGCGACTCGCCTCAAGTAGTCGACAACTTTGTCCTGCTGGTCTTCCTGCACCGGTCCGTCCTCATCCCGTTATGAACGAAAGCTGTCGATCTTTAAGCGATTTCGAATTCTTCGTCGATGATGTCGAGCAGTCTGTCGACCGACGCCGTCTTGATGTCCTCTTCGGAGTCGTCGGGCAGCTCCGCCGTTCGCGTCAATTCCCTTAGGGAGAGGACGAGTTGGTCCAGCCGTGCGGCGATCGCCGCGCGCTCGGCGTCCGTGCCGTCCACCGCCGCGGCCCGCACCACGGCTTCCAGCGTGTCGAGTTCGCGGAGAGCCGACTCCGGGGAGCCGTCCACGAGGTGCGCCAGCAGGTGGTCGGCGACCGACGCCGGTGTCGGGCAGTCGAAGACGAGCGAGCTGGGCAGCCGTAGCCCGGTGACGGCGCTCAGCCGGTCACAGAGTTCGACGGCGGTCAGCGAGTCGAAGCCCAGTTCCTTGAAGATGTGGTGGGCGCCGACGCGCCCCACGCCGCCGTGCCCGAGCACGGCGGCGGCCTCGGAGCGTACGAGGTCGAGCAGGTACCCGGCGCGCTTGGCGGCGGGCATCGACTCCAGCCACTCGCCGAGCGGCCGCGCCCCGCCGGCCGGTGCGGGCGCGGGCCGCGCCTCGGCATGGTCACCGTCGACCGCCGTGTGCCGCAGCGTGGTGTCCGCGCCGATCGGCCAGAAACGCTCGTGCTGGAAGGCGTACGTCGGCAGGTCCACCCGGTGGGCGGCCGTGCCCTCGAACATCCGCGGCCAGTCCACCGGCGCGCCGATGACGTGCAGGCGGCTCAGCGCGGTCACCAGGGCGGCCTCCTCGCCGCGGTCGTCGCGCAGCGCGGGCACCACCGTGAGGTCCGCCGCACCCAGGCAGTCCCGGGCCATGGCGGAGAGGATGCCGCCGGGGCCCAGTTCGAGGGTGACGCCGACGCCGGCCGTGTGCAGGGTCGTGATCCCGTCGGCGAAGCGGACGGCCCGGCGTACGTGCCGCACCCAGTACTCCGGCGCGCACAGCTCCTCGGGCTCGGCGATGCGGCCGGTGAGGTTGGAGACCACGGGCAGGGTCGGCGCGGAGAACGTCAGGCCTTCGAGCACCGCGCGGAACGCGTCCAGCATCGATTCCATCAGCGGCGAGTGGGCGGCCATCGTCACCCGCAGCCGCGAGGTCTTGCGCCCGTCGGCCGCCAGTCGTCCCGCGATCTCCAGGACCGCGTCCTCGGTGCCGGAGACGACCACCGACGACGGGCCGTTGACCGCGGCGATCGACACCTTCTCGGTCAGCAGCGGCAGCACCTCGTCCTCGGTCGCCTGGACGGCCACCATCGCGCCGCGGTCCGCGACCTCCTGCATCAGCCGTCCGCGTTCGGCCACCAGCCGGCAGGCGTCCTCCAACGAGAACACCCCGGCCACATGGGCGGCCGCCACCTCGCCGATGGAGTGGCCGGCCACGAAGTCCGGTGTGACGCCGAAGGACTCCACCAGACGGAACAGCGCCACCTCCACCGCGAACAGGGCGGTCTGGGTGTAGCCGGTGAGGTTCAGCTCCTCGGGGTCGTCGCCCCACATCACGTCCCGGAGCGGGCGCGGCAGGTAGCGGTCCAGGACGGACAGCGCCTTGTCCAGGGCGTCGGCGAACACCGGGAACCGGCCGTACAGCTCCCGGCCCATGCCGAGGCGCTGGCTCCCCTGCCCCGGGAACAGCGCCGCCAGTGCTCCCGCGCCGCCCGCCGTGCCACGTGCCGCCAGGGCCGTCTCGCCCCGTGCGGCGAGCAGCACCGCGCGGTGCTCGAACACCGACCGGCCGGCCGCCAGTGAGAAGCCGACGTCCACCGGTGAGAGTCCGGCGTCGGCGGCCGCGAGCGGCCTGACGCGGTCCAGTTGGGCGTCGAGCGCTTCCTCGGTGCGGGCGGATATCACCCACGGCACCACGGCGGGCGCCGTGCCCGTGCCCGGCTCCCGTACCGGTTCGTCGACCGGCGGGGCCTGCTCCAGCACCGCGTGCGCGTTGGTGCCGCTGATGCCGAACGACGACACCCCGGCCCGCCGGGCGCGCCCCGTCTCCGGCCACGGCACCGAGTCGGTGAGCAGTTCCACGGCGCCCGCCGACCAGTCCACATGGGAGGAGGCGGTGTCGCTGTGCAGGGTCTTGGGGAGGACGCCGTGGCGCATCGCCATGACCATCTTGATGACACCCGCGACACCGGCAGCGGCCTGCGTATGACCGATGTTCGACTTCAACGAACCCAGCCGCAACGGCACCTCACGACCCTGGCCGTACGTGGCCAGCAGCGCCTGCGCCTCGATCGGATCACCCAGCTTGGTACCCGTACCGTGCGCCTCCACCGCATCCACATCAGCCGCAGTGAGACCCGCATTGGCCAACGCCTGACGGATCACCCGCTGCTGCGACGGACCATTGGGCGCCGTCAGACCGTTCGACGCACCATCCTGATTCACCGCACTGCCCCGCAGCACCGCCAGCACCGGATGACCGTTGCGCCGCGCGTCCGACAGCCGTTCCAGCAGCACCATGCCGACGCCCTCGGCCCAAGCCGTGCCGTCCGCGGCGTCGGAGAACACCCTGCACCGCCCGTCGGGAGCCATGCCGCCCTGCCGGGAGTGCCCGACGAAGGCCGTCGGGGTGGACATGACCGTCACCCCGCCGGCCAGGGCGAGCGAGCATTCCCCCGCGCGCAGCGACTGCGCCGCCCAGTGCAGGGCGACCAGGGAGGAGGAGGCGGCCGTGTCCACGGTGATCGCCGGCCCCTCCAGTCCGAGGGTGTAGGCCACCCGGCCGGAGGCCACCGCGGGGGACAGTCCGGTCAGGGAGTGCCCTTCCAGGTCCTCCGTCGACAGCTGGGTGACGAGCGCGTAGTCCTGGCCGTTCGTGCCGACGAAGACGCCGGTCCGGCTGCCGCGCAGGCTCACCGGGTCGATCCCGGCGTGTTCCACGGCCTCCCAGGACACCTCCAGCGTCAGGCGCTGCTGCGGGTCCATGCCCAGCGCCTCCCGGGGGGAGATGCCGAAGAACCCGGCGTCGAAGTCGGCCGCGTCGTAGAGGAATCCGCCCTCACGGGTGGCGCTGGAGCCCCGGCCGGTACCGGCGAGGGCCTCCAGGTCCCAGCCGCGGTCGGCGGGGAACGCGGAGATCACGTCCTGGCCGGAGGCGACCACGTCCCACAGGTCCGCGGCCGACCGTACGCCGCCGGGGTACCGGCACGCCGTCCCGACGATCACCACCGGGTCGTCGGCGTGCGCTCCGGCCCCCTGATCGCCCGCGCCGCAGGACGCGCTGTCTGCTCCGCTCGTCATGACGCTGCACCACCCATGAGGAATGTCGGCTCGGATACTTCACTTCGAGCCGGATCGTATGGGCGGGAAGGCTGTAGATTTCCCTACAAGAAGAACGTGATCTCTCGTCTGACGTCGCGTCATATCCGCTACGGACGGCCACGGTCCGGCGGTCCGGTCGATCCGTCGGTCGCGAAGACTAGGGATTCTCTTCGACCTGGCGTGAGACCAAGTAACTGTCACGCTTCTTCCCGCACTCTTGTCCCTTGACGTCCCGGGCGGACGACGCCGGCTGTGGGCGCGGGCATCGATGAACGCGGCCACTCGGCGACCGGCCGTGCGCACACCTGGCGCCGAGCTGCCGGGCCGCCACTTCTGGAGGGTTATTGTCATGGGCTCGACTCGGCGGCCGATTCTGTTCGTCAGTTATCCCGAAAGCGGACTGTTGAATCCGCTGCTCGTCCTGGCCGAGGAGCTGTCCCGCCGGGGAGTCGAGGACCTGTGGTTCGCGACGGACGAGAACCGGCGCTCGGAGATCGAGGCGCTCAAGGTGGACACCCCGGTGGAGTTCGCTTCCCTGGGCGAGGTGGTGTCCGAGATGTCGGCCGTCACCTGGGACGACAAGACGTACCGGGAGGTGACGCAGCGGTCGAGGTTCAAGGCGCACCGGGCGGTCATCAAGCACTCGTTCGCCCCGCGCTCGCGGGTGGAGAAGTACCGGGCGCTCGAGGCCGTGGTGGACGAGGTCGAGCCGGCGCTGATGGTCATCGAGAGCATGTGCCAGTACGCGTACGAACTGGCGGTCACCAAGAAGATCCCGTTCGTGCTGGGTGTGCCGTTCCTGCCCAGCAATGTGCTGACCTCGCACGTGCCCTTCGCCAAGTCGCACACGCCGCCTCACTTTCCCGTGCCGCACACCGGTCTGCCGTTGGACATGACCCCCGTCCAGCGGGTGGCCAACCAGCTGTTCAGAATGCGCACGCTGGGGCTGTTCATGACCTCCGACATGCGCAAGGTGGTGGAGGAGGACAATCAGGTCCGCGCGGAGCTGGGCATCTCCCCCGAGGCGCGCGGGATGATGGTCCGGATCGACAAGTCCGAGATGGTCCTGTGCTATTCGGTGCCCGAACTGGACTACCCGTTCCCCGTTCCCGCCAAGATGAAGCTGGTCGGCACGATGGTGCCGCCGCTGCCCCAGGCGCCCGAGGACGACGGTCTCTCCGAATGGCTCGCGCACAACGACTCCGTGGTCTACATGGGCTTCGGCACGATCACCAGGATGACGCGGGAGCACATCGCGTCGCTGGTGGAGGTCGCACGGCGGATGAGCGACCGGCACCAATTCCTGTGGAAGCTGCCCCAGGAGCAGCAGAAGCTGCTGCCCTCGGCGGAGCTGCTGCCGGACAATCTGCGGATCGTGGACTGGGTTCCCTCCCAGCTCGATGTGCTGGCCCACCCGAGCGTGAAGGTCTTCTTCACCCACGCGGGCGGCAACGGTTTCCACGAGGGCCTGTATTTCGGCAAGCCCCTGGTCGTGCGGCCGTTGTGGGTGGACTGCGACGACCAGGCCCGGCGCGGCCAGGACTTCGGGGTGAGCCTGAAGCTCGACCGCCCCGAGACCATCGACGCGGACGACGTGGTCGACAAGCTGGCCAGGGTGCTCAGCGACCGTTCGTTCCGCGAGCGCGCCGAGCACTTCGGACAGGTTCTGCGGGCGGCCGGCGGGCGGGGCGCCGCGGCCGATCTGATCCTTGGACTCCCCGCACTGGCAAAGGACTGAGCGAGGTTTCCATGGCATTCACGTATCCGGTTTCGCAGCCCTGGCTCAAGGGGCGGGAGCTTTCCTATGTGACCGAGGCGATCAACGACGGCTGGATCTCGTCGCAGGGGCCGAAGGTCAAGGAATTCGAGAGCGAATTCGCGCGGTACAACGGCGTCGCGCACGGCGTCGCCTGTTCCTCCGGGACCACGGCGCTGACCCTCGCCCTGCGGGCGCTGGGTGTCGGCCCGGGCGACGAGGTGCTGATTCCCGAATTCACGATGATCGCGACCGCGTGGGCGGCGACGTATCTGGGCGCGACCCCGGTGTTCGTGGACTGCGGGGACGATCTCAATATCGACGTCTCCCGCATCGAGGAGAAGATCACCCCGCGCACGAAGGTCATCATGCCGGTGCACATCTACGGGCGCCGGTGCGACATGGACGCGATCATGGAGCTGGCCCACGACTACAACCTGCGGGTCGTCGAGGACACGGCGGAGGCGCACGGCGTACGGCCGGTCGGCGACATCGCCTGTTTCTCGCTCTTCGCCAACAAGATCATCACCTCTGGCGAGGGCGGCATCTGCCTCACGAACGACCCCCGGCTGGCGGAGCAGATGGCCCATCTGCGGGGCATGGCCTTCAACAAGGAACACAACTTCCTGCACAAGAAGCTCGCTTACAACTTCCGTATGACGAACCTCCAGGCCGCCGTCGCGCTGGCCCAGGTCGAGCAGCTGGACGAGATCCTGGCCACCCGCCGGGAGATAGAGAAGCGCTACGACGAGGGGCTGCGGGACATCGAGGGCATCACCCTGATGCCCCCGCGGGACGTGCTGTGGATGTACGACCTGCGCGCCGAGCGCCGCGAGGAGCTGCGCGCGTTCCTGGCCGACGCCTCCATCGAGACCCGGGTGTTCTTCAAGCCGATGAGCATGCAGCCCGGCTACCTCGACCCGGTCTGGCCGACGCTGAACGCGACCAGGTTCGCCGAGGACGGCTTCTACCTGCCGACGCACACGGGCCTGACCGAAGAGGACCAGACCTACATCGTCGGGAAGATCCGCGAGTTCTACGGCGCGCGCTGACCGGCCCGAGGGGGGCGGCCGGCGGCCGCCCCCCTCGGCACCAACTGCCAACGACCGGGACGTTCCGACCCTCAGGGAATTGCACACATGACTACCACCGATTCGAACCTGGTCGGCTTCCCGTTGCGGCGGCCCGGCCAGCCCTATCCGCCCGCGGAGTACGAGGGCCTGCGCAAGCGCGAGGGGCTCGTCCGCTCGACGCTGCCCACCGGTGCCCCGGTCTGGCTGGTGACCCGGCACGAAGAGGTCCGTGCCGTGCTCACCGACCCCCGGATCAGCTCCAACCCCTCGCACCCGGGCTTCCCCCGTCCGGCGAAGACCGGTGGCGTGCCGGCCCAGGACCAGGTGCCCGGCTGGTTCGTGGCCCTGGACCCGCCGGAGCACACCCGGTTCCGCAAGACGCTGATCCCGGAATTCACCGTCCGCCGCATCAGGGAGATGCGGCCGGTGATCCAGGCGATCGTCGACGAGCGCATCGACGCCATGCTCGCCGGGGGCAACTCCGCCGATCTCATCTCGGACTTCGCGCTGCCGGTGCCGTCGCTGGTGATCTCCAGGCTGCTGGGCGTACCGAAGGCCGACTGCGACTTCTTCGAGGCCCAGACCCGGGTGCTGGTCACTCTGACCTCGACCGACGGGCAGCGGGAGGCGGCCACCAAGGCGCTGCTGCGCTATCTCAACCGGCTGATCGCGCTCAAGACGAAGCGGCCGGGCGACGACCTGATGAGCCGGCTGCTGGCGGACGGCAAGCTGACCCCGCAGGAACTGTCGGGCGTGGGGATGCTGTTGCTCATCGCCGGCCACGAGACGACGGCGAACAACATCGGGCTCGGCGCGGTGACGCTGCTGATGAACCCGCAGTGGATCGGCGACGACCGGGCGGTGGAGGAGCTGCTGCGCTACTACTCCGTGGCCGACCTGGTGGCCTTCCGGGTGGCCGTCGAGGACGTGGAGATCGGCGGGCAGCTCATCAAGGCGGGCGAGGGCATCGTCCCGCTCGTCGCCGCGGCCAACCACGACGAGACCGTCTTCGAGTGCCCGCACCAGTTCGATCCCAGCCGGTCCGCGCGCCACCACGTGGCGTTCGGATACGGGGTGCACCAGTGCCTGGGGCAGAACCTGGTCCGGGTCGAGATGGAGCTCGCCTACCGGTCGCTGTTCGAGCGGATCCCGACGCTGGAACTCGCGGTGCCGGTCGAGGAGCTGCCGCTGAAGTACGACGGCGTGCTGTTCGGGCTGCACGCGCTGCCCGTGCGCTGGTAGCGGCGCTCGCCCGCGGGTCGGACGGGGGACTCGGACTCCCCCGTCCGACCCGTCATGTACCGGGGCACGCGAGTACCGGGGCACGCGAGAAGGTATCGATTCGCCGATGGAGGAATGATGGTTCGTATCAGCGTGGACATCGACAGTTGTATCGGAGCAGGGCAGTGCGTGCTGTCGGCGCCGGAGGTCTTCGACCAGGACGACGACGGGATCGTCATGGTCCTCGACGGGGAGCCGGCGGAGCCGGTGGCGGAGGACGTGCGGCTGGCGGGCAGGATCTGCCCGTCCCAGGCGATCACCGTGCACGAGGACTGAGCCGCCGTACGTACCGGTGGCACGAAACGGGCCCCGCCCCCACCTGATGGTGGGGGCGGGGCCCGTTTCACCTTCCGGGCGGGGCCGTCACCACCGCATGGGCAGTTCGGTGAGACCGCCCGAGAGGCGTCCGCCCAGCACCTGGAGGTCCTCCACCGGCAGGTCGAGCCGCAGCTCGGGCAGCCGGGTGAAGAGCAGGGTGTACATCGTCCGCAGCTCCAGCCGGGCCAGCGGGGCGCCGACGCAGTGCCACATGCCGTGGCCGAACGTCAGATGCGGGTT
Organism: Streptomyces netropsis; assembly: GCF_014203545.1. Taxonomy (GTDB): domain Bacteria; phylum Actinomycetota; class Actinomycetes; order Streptomycetales; family Streptomycetaceae; genus Streptomyces; species Streptomyces netropsis. Next base: position 485,922 of record NZ_JACHJG010000002.1, on the reverse strand, counting down.
GGGCGAGCGGGTGATGTCGAAGCGCTCCGGCTCGTCGAAGACCTGCTCGTCGAAGTTGGGGAGGGTGAAGTCGAGCAGGACGAGGTCGCCCGCCTCGATGGTCACCTCGCCGATCTCGACGGCGGCGCTGGCGTACCGCGGCAGCACCGAACCACCGGCCTTGGCCGTCCGCAGGATCTCCTCGACGGCGGCGGCCATGACGCGCGGGTCCCCCAGCGCGGCCTGCCGCGCGTCGGGGTTGGTGGCGAGCAGCACCACGCCGAGGTCGACGTGGCTCGCGACGGCGTCCAGCCCGGCGAACAGCAGCCCCGCGGCCATGGGGCCGACCTTCTCGGCCGGGGCCCCGGTCTCGCACAGCCGGGACATCACGTCGTCGCCGGGGTCGGCCTGTTTACGACCCGCCAGCTCCACCAGGTAGGCGAAGAGGGCCTGCTGGCCCTCCACGACCCGCTGTGGGTCGTCCACCCCGGCCATGCCGGACAGCAGCTCCACCAGGCGCGCCCGGTCCTGCGGCGGCACGCCGATGAGTTCGCAGAGCACCATCAGGGAGTACGGCAGGGACAGCTGCCCGTGCAGATCGGCCGGCGGCCCCTGGGCGACGAAACCCTCCAGCACGCCCTCCGCGATGGCCTCCACACGGGGCTTCAGATCGCGGACGCGCTTGGCGGAGAAGTTCGGTGTGAGCAGTGTGCGGGTCTCGGCGTGCAGCTTGCGCGCGCTCTCGGGGTCGGCGTCGGTGATCAGCATGTCCAGGAACGGGTTCCTGACGTACCGCGGGGCGTTCGCCGGGTCGGGGTGCGAGCGGCCGAGACGCTCGTCGAGCAGCAGTTGCTTGAGCTCGGCGTGACGGGTCACGAGCCATGCCTCGTCGCCGGCGGGGGTCTTGACCCGGCAGACCGGGCTTCGGGCCTGCAGGCCGCGCAGCAGCGGGCTCAGCCTCAGTACGGCGGGCGGGTCGGCGGTGATCTCGGGCAGTTCGTAGGACGTGGTCATGGAGCCTCCTTCTGGCGGTTGGACGAGGGGGCGTGGCGTGGCCGCCCCGGTTTCCGGGGCGGCCACGCCACATACGGGTCCCGGTGACCGGGTGGGGTCACGCGCCGGCGGCCGGCAGGGCCCGGACCCACTCCTCGATCGCCCGCGCCGTCAGTGCCGAGTGCTCCTTGGCGAGCGACAGGTGGTCGGCCTCGATCGTGCGCACCTCGTCCACGGGCACCGACGAGGTGTCGAAGATGAGGCCGTTGCAGGGCAGCGAGCACTTGACCAGGAGCTTCGGAGCGGTCGTGGGGGATGCTTCGATGCTGGTCATGGCCATGAACCAGTGGGCCATGGCCGACATCCGCGCACTGTTGAGGTTGACCGACGGGGAGTCGACGTCGGCCAGGTAGAAGCGCATGGTCTGGTCGAGGTCGTTTCCTTCACCCGGCTCGTAGCGAACGCTCGGGGTGTCCAGCAGGACGACCGCCTCGGGACGGACCCCCCACGTCTCCTCCAGCACACCCGCGGCCTGATAGGCGAGCGAGCCGCCGGAGGAGTGGCCGATCAGGACGAACGGCTCGCCGTCACTGGCGTGCAGGGCGCTCTCCGCGACGATTCTGCCCGCGGCCTCGCTGGTGGCGGGCAGCGGTTCACCCGGCGCGAATCCCATGAGCGGGAGCGCGGAGACATGCCGCTTGCCCCGGAAGTGCGCCGCGATACGGGCGTACTGGTGGACGCCCCCGGTGGCACCCGGCGCGCTGACGAAGACCAGACGGGGGGTGCTCGGGCCTTCGGCCAGGGTGACCGGAGCGGACAGCTCCTCCAGCTCGGCCGGGCTCTCGAAGGTGGGCCGGGTGTTCGCGACCGCCCTCAGCAGGCGCATGCCCTCGACCAGCTTGCCGGCCTTCGCCGCGTTGAAGAACAGCCCTTCCACCGTCTCGTCCGCGTGGTGGGCCGTTCGCGCGCCACCGGCCGCCGTGGGCGCGGCTTTCGGATCGTGTTGGTTCACGAACTCGGTGTGCAGCCACCCGGCGAGCTTGACGGGCGTCTCGTTGTCGAACACCACTGAGGACGGCAGTCGCATGCCGAGCACGTCGGCGAGCTGGTTGCGGAGTCCGACGGAGGCCAGCGAGTCGAAGCCGAGTTCGAGGAAGCGACGCTCGGGGTTGATCGCGCTTGCGTCCCGGTGGCCGAGCAGACCGGCGGCGTACCCCACCACCACCTCCATGAAGAGGCTTGCCTGCTCCGCCGTTTCGAGACCTCGCAGCCGCTCCCGCAGCGTGACGGCGGACCTGTCCCCCGCCGTGGCCGCGCGACGCGCGGCCGGGACCAGGTCCCGCCACAGGGCCGGCAGCGCCTGCTGCACCTGCAGTCCCGCGATGTTGACGCGGGCCGGGACGACCGGCGTTTCCGCCCGGCCGATCGCGGCGTCGAACAGGGCCAGGCCCTGTTCCATGGACAGTGGGGGCATACCCGATCGGGACATCCGTTCCACGTCCGACTTGTTCAGGGAGCCGGTCATGCCGCTGCCCTCGGCCCACGGGCCCCAGGCCAGCGAGGTACCCGGCAGGCCCAGCCCCCTGCGGTGCCGGACCAGCGCGTCCAAGAACGCGTTGGCCGCGGCGTAGTTGCCCTGTCCCGGGGCACCCAGCACACCGGAGACGGACGAGTACAGCACGAACGCCGACAGATCCAGCCCGCGCGTCGCCTCGTGCAGGTGCCACGCCGCGTCCACCTTCGGCCGCAGCACCCGCTCCATGAGCTCAGGCGTCAACGAACCCAGCATCGCGTCGTCCAGGACACCGGCGGTGTGCACCACGGCCGTGAGCGGATGCTCGGCCGGCACGCCCGCCACCAGCGCGGCCACCGCGTCCCGGTCGGCCACGTCGCACGCGGCGACGGAGACCTCGGCGCCCAGCGCACCCAGCTCCGCCCGCAGTTCCGCGACCCCCGGCGCCGATTCGCCACGGCGGCTGACCAACAGCAGTCGCTGCACGCCGTGTTCGGCCGCCAGGTGACGCGCCAGGCCGCTGCCGAGGCCACCCGTACCACCGGTGATCAGCACCGTCCCGCGGCCGGCCCACGGGCCGCCACCGTCCACTGCCGGTCCTGCCGGACTCCGCTCGGGCAGCCGTGCCATACGGGCCACGCGGACGGTGTTCGCACGCACCGCCAGTTGCTGCTCGTCCAGGGTGAGCAGGCCGGGCAGCTCCGCGGCCGAGACGAACGCGTCGTCCAGGTCCACCAGCAGGAAGCTGCCGGGGTTCTCGGTCTGGGCGGAGCGCACCAGGCCCCATACCGAGGCCGCGGCCAGGTCCCGGACGTCCTCGCCGTCGAGGGCGATGGCGCCCCGGGTCACGAACACGAGCCGTGAGTTCGCCAGCCGCTCGTCCGCCAGCCATTCCTGCAGCAGACCCAGCACCCAGGTCGTCAACGCGCGCACCGACGCGGGTCCGTCGTCCGCCGCGTCACCCACGACGGGCACCAGGAAGACGTCCGGCGCGACGCCGCTGTCGCCGATCGCCCCGGCCAGGGTGTCCCCGTATCCGGTGATCGACTCGTCGGCCCGGTGCATCGCGTAGGCGAGGTCGAGTTCATCGGCACCGACGATGGCCCAACGGGTGCCCGCCACGGGCGCGGAACCCGTCGGGACCTTGGCCCACTCGACACCGAACAGCGATGCCTGGCCGCCTGCTGCCGCGACCGCCACCCGCTGTTCGCCGGAGAGCGGACGCAGCGTGAGCGACTCCGCCGAGACCACCGGGGCGCCCGCCGTGTCGACGGCCGTGAACGACAGGGAATCCCCGTCCGTGGCGGCCAGCCTGACGCGGAGCGTCGAGGCACCGGAGGCGTGCAGGGTGAGCCCGCCCCACGAACCGGGCACGACACCACCGTCAAAGTCACCGGCGGCCAGCAGACCGGCGGCCCGGACGACACCGTCCAGCAGCGCCGGGTGTATCGCGAAGGTCCCGGTGGACGCCGCCTCTTGGGTGAGCGACACCTCCGCGTACCACTCGCCGTCACGGCGCCACGCGGCCCGCAGCCCCTGGAACACCGGCCCGTAGGCCAGTCCGGCCCGGTCGAGTCGCGGATACAGGTCGGCGAGGTCGACCGGCTGCGCTCCCTTGGGGGGCCACACACCGTCGTCGAGCCCGTCGGCCCCCTCGGTCCCGCCCGTCGGCTCACAGGCGACGAGCACACCGTGGGCGTGCGACGTCCAGTCCCCGTCCACGGCGTCCGTTGGCCGGGAGTGGACGGTGACCGCGCGTCGGCCGGACTCGTCCGCCTCCCCGACGCGCACCTGGACCGAGACCGCGCCCCGCGCAGCGAGGACCAGCGGGGCGTCCAGGGTCAGCTCCGCCACCCGGTCGCAACCCGCCTGGTCCCCGGCCCGGACGGCCAGTTCGGCGAACGCCGTGCCGGGCAGGGTGATCCGGCCCATGACCCGGTGATCGGCCAGCCAGGGGTGCGTGGCCACGGACAGCGTTCCGGTCAGGAGCAGCTCGTCGGAGCCCGCCACGGACATCGCCGCGCCCAGCAGTGGATGCTCGGCGGGTATCAGCCCGAGACCCGCGGCGTCACCGCCGCGCGCCGAGACCGTCGGCCAGAACCGCTCACGCTGGAACGCGTACGTCGGCAGGTCGACGCGACGCGTGCCCGTGCCCCGGAAGAACGCGTCCCAGTCCACCGTGACGCCGCCGGCGTGCAGCTCGGCCAGGGCGGTGACGGCGGTGAGTTCCTCGGGACGGTTCCTGCGCAGGACGGGTACGACGACCACCGTCTCGTCCGCGAGTGTCTCCTGGACCAGAGCCGACAGCACGGCGTCCGGGCCCAGTTCGACGAAGGTGGTCACGCCCTGCTTGAGGAGCGTCCGCGTGCCGTCGGCGAAGCGCACCGCCTCGCGTACGTGCCGCACCCAGTAGTCGACCGAGCACAGTTCCTCGGCCACCGCCACGTCGCCGGTGAGGTGGGAGACCACCGGGATGGCCGGCGTCCGGGGCGACAGGCCCTGTACGACGGCGCGGAAGTCGTCCAGCACCGCGTCCATCAGCGGCGAGTGGGCCGCGTGGCTGACCGGCAGCCTGGACGTCTTGCGGCCCTGGGCCGACAGCCGGGCCGCGACCTCCAGTGCCGCGTCCTCGTCGCCGGAGATCACCACGGACGAGGGGCCGTTGACCGCGGCGAGCGACAGCCGGTCGGACAGCAGCGGCAGGACCTCCTCCTCGGTGGCCTGCAGCGCCACCATCGCCCCGCCCGTCGGCAGCGCCTGCATCAGCCCCGCGCGGGCCGTCACGAGTCGGCAGGCGTCCTCCAGCGAGAACACCCCCGCCACATGGGCGGCCGCGATCTCGCCGATGGAGTGGCCCGCCACGAAGTCGGGGGTGACGCCCCACGATTCCAGCAGCCGGAACAGCGCCACCTCCACCGCGAACAGCGCGGGCTGGATGAAGCCCGTCCGGTTCAGCGGCTCCGGGTCGTCGGCCCACATCACGTCCCGCAGCGGGCGGTCCAACGCCGGGTCCAGCCGGGCGAGGACGGCGTCCAGCGCCTCGGCGAAGACGGGGAAGCGCTCGTACAGCTCGCGGCCCATGCCGATCCGCTGACTGCCCTGCCCGGAGAACAGGAACGCGAGCTTTCCACCCGAGACCACGCCGTGGACCACCGCGGCCGTCGGCTCGTCGGCGGCCAGTGCCGTCAGGGCGTCCACCGCTTCCGCCAGGTCGGCGGCCGGTACGACGGCCCGGTACTCGAAGGCCGTCCGGCCCGTCGCGAGCGAGAATCCGATGTCCGCCGGCCGCGCCTCGGGGTGCTCCTGGAGCCACGACAGCAACCGTGCCGCCTGCCCGCGCAGCGCCTCGGCGGACTTGCCCGACAGCGCCCACGGCACCACACCGGGCTCCACAACGCTGTCGAATGCGGCGTCCTCGTCCGACGGGGCCTGCTCGAGGATCACGTGCGCGTTCGTGCCGCTGATGCCGAACGACGACACACCGGCACGTCGCACACGGCCCGTCTCCGGCCATGCCCTGCTGTCCGTCAACAGCTCCACCGCACCGGCGTCCCAGTCCACGTGCGAGGACGGGGTGTCCAGATGCAGGCTCCGGGGCAGCACTCCGTGCTGTATCGCCATGACCGTCTTGATCACACCGGCGACGCCGGAGGCGGCCTGCGTGTGGCCGATGTTCGACTTCAGCGAGCCCAGCAGCAGCGGGCGCTCCCGGTCCTGGCCGTAGGTGGTCAGGAGCGCCTGTGCCTCGATCGGGTCACCCAGCGTGGTGCCCGTGCCGTGCGCCTCGACCGCGTCCACGTCGGCCGGTGACAGACCACCACTGGCCAGGGCCTGGCGGATCACCCGCTGCTGCGAGGGGCCGTTGGGCGCCGTCAGACCGTTCGACGCGCCGTCCTGGTTCACGGCACTGCCCCGCAGCACCGCGAGGACCGGGTGGCCGTTGCGCCGGGCGTCGGAGAGCCGCTCCACCAGCAGCATGCCGGCGCCCTCCGACCAGGCGGTGCCGTTCGCGGCATCGGAGAAGGACTTGCAGCGCCCGTCGGGTGCGAGGCCGCCCTGTTGGCTGAATCCGGCGAAGTTCGCGGAGGTCGCCATCACCGTCGCGCCACCGGCCAGTGCCAGCGAGCACTCACCGTTGCGCAGCGCCTGCGCCGCGAGGTGCAGCGAGACCAGCGACGAGGAGCAGGCCGTGTCCACCGTCACCGCGGGCCCTTCGAGCCCGAGGGTGAAGGACAGCCTGCCCGAGAGGACGCTCGCCGCCAGACCGGTACCGGCGTAGCCGCCCATGTCGTCCTGCGAGGCCAGCACCAGGTGGACGTAGTCCTGGTCGCTGGTGCCCACGAAGACACCGGTCCTGGTGCCCCGCAGCGAGACCGGATCGATTCCCGCGCGTTCCATCGCCTCCCAGGACACCTCCAGCAGCAGGCGCTGCTGGGGGTCCATCGCCACCGCCTCACGCGGCGAGATCCCGAAGAACCCCGGATCGAAGTCCGCGAGGTCGTAGAGGAATCCGCTCTCGAGCGTCGCGCTGCCGCCCTGTCCGTCGGCGGCCAGCACATCCAGGTCCCAGCCACGGTCGTTCGGGAAGCTGTTGATCGCGTCACCGCCGGAGGCGACGAGATCCCACAGTTCCTCCGGGGAGCGGACTTCGCCAGGCAGCCGGCAGGCCATTCCCACGATCGCCACCGGCTCGTGCCGGCCGGATTCGACCTCCCGCAGGCGCTGCCGGGTCTCGTGCAGATCGGCGGTGACCCACTTCAGGTAGTCGACGAGTTTCTTGTCGTCCGGCATCCTCAGGGAACCTTCCTTGTAAAAATCGACCGGGGCTCAGCGGTCATTCATCCGGCCGAGCTCGTTGTCAATGAAGGCGAACACCTCGTCGGTACTCGCCGCCTCGATGCGTTCCGTCACCGCGAGTCCTCCGGTCTCCGTGCCGGTTTCACTCAACCGGGCCAGCAACTGCCGAAGCCGCACCACGACTCCGGACTTCGTGACCTCGTCGGGGTCGCCCGCCGACAGCGCCGCTTCGAGCCGGTCGAGTTCGGCCAGCGGGGACAGTCCGGTGTCCGGTGTGGAGCCGCCCAGCAGGGCCGCCGCGAGGTACTCGGACACAGCCAGCGGAGTGGGGTGGTCGAACACCAAGGTGGTGGGCAGTTTCAACCCCGTCGCGGAATTCAGCCGGTTGCGCAGCTCAACCGCGGTCAAGGAGTCGAAGCCCAGCCGACGGAACTCCTGGTCGGCCACGATCGTGTCCGGTGTGGGGTGTCCCAGCACGGCAGCGACCTCGGTCCGCACCAACTCCGCCAGCATCTGCGCCCGCTCGTTCTCGCGCACCCCTTCCAAGCGCTGGAGCAGGCCGGCCGACCGCCCTCCGGATGCCGCAGTGCGGCGACGGGTCCGTACCAGCCCTCGGAGAATCGACGGTATCTCACCGGCCGATCGAGAGGAGCGTTCAGCCGTCAGCCCTAGGGAGACCACCAGAGCCTCATTCAGGTCGAACGCCTCGTCGAAGAGCCTCATGCCCTGTTCGAGGGTCAGCGGCGACATCCCGGAACGCGCCATGCGCTCCTTGTCCTCGGCGCTCAGGGCGCCGGTCGTGCCGCTGCCCTGGCCCCAGGGCCCCCAGGCCACCGACATCGCCGCGAGCCCCAGGCCGCGGCGGTGGTGGGCCAGCGCGTCCAGGAACGCGTTGCCCGCCGAGTAGCCGGCCCGGCCGGGGCTGCCCAGCACACCGGAGACGGAGGAGTGCAGAACGAATGCCGACAGGTCCAGCTCGCGCGTCGCCTCGTGCAGGTTCCACGCCGCGTCCACCTTCGGCCGGAAGGCCGTGCCCAGTCGCTCGGGCGTCAGCGAGGCGATCGCACCGTCGTCGCTGACACCGGCTGTGTGCACGACCGCCGTCAGCGGGTGTCCGGCGGGGACCGACGCGAGCAGCGCGGCCAGGTCGGCGCGGTCCGCGATGTCGCAGGCGGCGACGGTGACCTCGGCCCCGGCGGCCGTCAGGTCCGCCACCAGCTCCGCCGCCCCGGGCGCCTTCGGCCCCCGGCGGCCGGCCAGCAGCAGATGCCGCACACCCTTCTCGGCGACCAGGTGGCGGGCCAGCTCACCGCCCAGACGCCCCGTACCGCCGGTGATGAGCACCGTGCCGTCCGCGTCCCAGGTCCGTGCGTCCGGCACCTCCTCCTTGGGCACGCGGACCAGCCGCGCGACCCGGACGGCCTCGTCCCGCACCGCCAACTGGTCCTCGTCGGCGGCCAGGAGAGCGGGGATCGCGGACTGCGGAAGGGTGTCGTCGAGGTCGGCCAGCAGGAAGCTGCCGGGGCTCTCCACCTGGGCGGTCCGCACCAGGCCCCACACCGCGGCGGCGGCCAGGTCGCGCACGTCCTCGTCCCCCACGGCGACGCCGCCGCGGGTGACGAACACCAGCCGCGAGGCGGACAGCCTCCGGTCGGCCGACCACTCCTGCAGCAGCCCCAGCACGCGGGCCGAGACGGCCCGCACCGACGCGGGCAGCGGCTCCGTCGCACCGGCGGGGACGACTGGGACCACGACCATGCCCGGGACGGCACCTTCGCCGTCGAACAACTGCGTCAGCGAGTCCACCCGCCGCACGGACCGTCCGCCGTCCGACTCCAGGGCGTCGCCGAGGCCGAACGGGTCGGCACCGACGACGGCCCACCGGCCGCCGTCGGCCACCGGGGCGTGGGCGTCCGGTGCGTCGAGCCACTCGACGCGAAGCGTCGCCACCCCCTCGGCGGCACCGGGGGCAGCCGTCTCCCCCACCTCGGCCGGGCGCAGGACCAGCGACTTCGCGGAGAGCACCGGGGCGCCCCCGATGTCGACCGCGGCGAACGACACCGCGTCCGCGCCGGTGGCGGCCAGGCGCACCCGGACGCTCGACGCGGCTCCGGCGTACACCGACAGGCCGCTGAACGAGGCAGCCACCAGGCGGTGCTCCGTGTCCTCCGGCATCGCGAAACCGGCGGCCTGGGCCACGGCTTCGAGCAACGCCGGATGCACGGCGAACGCCGCCGCGTCCGTGACCTGCTCGGGCAGTGCGACCTCGGCGAACACCTCGGTGCCGCGCCGCCATACCGCGCTCAGGCCCTGGAACACCGGGCCGTAGGCGACGCCGTCCTCGGCCGACTCGTCGTAGTAGCCGTCCAGGTCCACCTGCTCGGCGCCCTTGGGCGGCCAGGTGGTCGCGTCGAATCCGGCGGCGGCGTCTTCGGCACCGTCGGTGAGTGTGCCTTCGGCGTGCCGCGTCCACGGCGCACCCGTCGCGCCTTCGGGGCAGGAGTACACGCCGAGCGGGCGCCTGCCCTCGTCGTCGGGGGTACCGATCCGCACCTGGAGCTGCACGGCGCCCTGTTCGGGCAGCGTCAGCGGGGCCCGGAGCGTGAGGTCGTCCACCCGGTCGCAGCCGACCTGGTCCCCCGCCCGGACGGCGAGTTCCGCGAAGCCGGCACCCGGCAGCGACACCGCACCGCCGACCCGGTGGTCCGCCAGCCACGGGTGCGTGGTGAGCGACAGCCTGCCGGTCAGCACCACCTCGTCCGACCCGGCCATGACCACCGCGGCACCCAGCATCGGGTGCTCGGCGGACGTCAGCCCCAGGCCCGACACGTCGCCCACCGCGGCCGACGCGCGCGGCCAATAGCGCTCGCGCTGGAAGGCGTAGGTGGGCAGGTCCACCCGTCGACCACCGGTCCCGGCGAAGTACGCCGTCCAGTCGACCGTGACGCCCTGTACGTGCAGCCGGGCCAGTGCGGTGACGGCCGCGGTCTCCTCGGGCCGGTCCTTGCGCAGGACGGGAACCGTCACCGTCCCCTCGGGCACGCTCTCGGCAGCCATCGCCGAGAGTACTCCGTCCGGGCCCAACTCCAGGAGGGTGTTCACGCCTTCACCGACCAGGGTCCGTACTCCGTCGGCGAAGCGCACGGTCTCACGGACGTGACGTACCCAGTACTCGGGCGAGCACAGTTCCTCGGACGTGGCGAGCCTGCCGGTGAGGTTGGAGACCACCGGCACCGACGGTGCATTGAACGACAGACCGCTGACCACCGCGTGGAAGTCCTCCAGCATCGGCTCCATCAGCGGCGAGTGGAAGGCGTGCGACACCGGCAGTCGATGCGTCTTACGGCCCTCGGCCGACAGCTTGCCCGCAATCTCCAGCACCGCGTCCTCGACACCCGAGACGACCACCGACGACGGACCGTTGACCGCCGCGATCGACACCTCGTCGGTCAGCAGAGGCAGCACCTCCGCCTCGGTCGCCTGCACGGCCACCATCGCGCCACCCGCGGGCAGCGCCTGCATCAGACGGGAACGGGCGGCCACCAGGCGGCACGCGTCCGGCAGCGGGAACACACCCGCCACATGCGCGGCCGCCACCTCACCGATCGAATGACCGGCCACGTACTCCGGGGTGATCCCCCAGGACTCCGCCAGCCGGAACAGCGCCACCTCGACCGCGAACAACGCGGGCTGCGTGTAACCCGTCCCGTTCAGCAGAGCGGCGTCCTCGCCCCACATCACCTCGCGCAACGGCCGGTCCAGCGACAGGTCCAGCTCCGCGAACACCGCGTCCAGGGCCTCGGCGAACACCGGGAAACGCTCGTACAGCTCCCGGCCCATGCCCAGCCGCTGCGCGCCCTGTCCCGAGAACAGCACCGCCGGTCGGCGGTCGGCCAGGGCACCGCGAGCCGCCTCGACGACGCCGTCCTCGGAGGACAGGAGCACCGCTCGGTGCTCGAACACCGACCGGCCCGCCGCCAGCGAGTACCCGACGTCGAGCGGGGACGCCGCGGTACCGTCGGCCGCGTAGGACCGCAGCCTCTCCAGCTGGGCGTCCAGCGCCGCCTCGGTCCGGCCCGACACCACCCACGGCACCACACCCGGGACCGCCACCGGTCCCTGGGTCACCGGCGGTTCGGCGGCCGGCGCCTGCTCCAGGACCACGTGCGCGTTCGTGCCGCTGATGCCGAACGACGAGACACCGGCGCGGCGCGCACGGCCCGACTCCGGCCAGGCCGTCTTCTCCCTCAGCAGCTCCACCGAGCCCGCCGACCAGTCCACGTGCGACGAGGGTTCGCTCACGTGCAGCGTGCGCGGCAGCACACCGTGCCGCATCGCCATCACCATCTTGATGACACCCGCGACTCCGGCCGCGGCCTGCGTGTGACCGAGGTTGGACTTCACCGAGCCGAGCCACAGCGGACGCTCCGCGTCACGGTCACGCCCGTACGTCGCCAGCAGTGCCTGCGCCTCGATCGGGTCACCCAGCTTCGTACCCGTGCCGTGCGCCTCCACCGCGTCGACATCGGCCGGGGACAGACCGCCGCCGGCCAGCGCCCGGCGGATCACCCGCTGCTGCGACGGACCGTTCGGCGCCGTCAGACCGTTCGACGCACCGTCCTGGTTGACCGCGGAGCCCCGGACCACCGCGAGCACCGGGTGCCCGTTGCGCCGGGCGTCGGAGAGCCGCTCCACCACGAGCATGCCGATGCCTTCCGACCACGCGGTGCCGTCCGCGTCGTCGGAGAACGCCTTGACCTGGCCGTCCGGGGACAGGCCGCCCTGGCGGCTGAAGCCGGCGAAGCTCGTCGACGTCGCCATCAGGGTGACGCCACCGGCCAGTGCGAGCGAGCACTCGCCACTGCGCAGTGCCTGCGCGGCCCAGTGCAAGGACACCAGGGACGACGAGCACGCGGTGTCCACGGTCACCGCGGGACCCTCGAAACCGAACGTGTAGGACAGCCTGCCCGAGATGACACTGGCCGCGAGCCCGGTGCCCGCGTGGCCCTCCACGTCGTCGCGCGCCTTGAGGACGAGATTGGCGTAGTCCTGCCCGTTGGTACCGACGAATACGCCGGTCTGGCTGCCGCGCAGCGTCGCCGGGTCGATCCCGACGTGCTCGAAGGCCTCCCAGGACACCTCGAGAAGGAGGCGCTGCTGCGGGTCCATCGCCACCGCCTCGCGTGGCGAGATCCCGAAGAAGTCCGCGTCGAACTCCGCGGCGTCGTACAGGAAGCCGCCCTTGCCGGTCGCGCTGGCGCCCTGCCCGCCGCCGGCGAGGAGGTCGAGGTCCCAGCCACGGTCCGAGGGGAATCCCGCGATGCCGTCGCGGCCGTCGACCAGCAGCTCCCACAGTTCCTGCGGCGAGTACACCCCGCCGGGGAAGCGGCACGCCATGCCGACGATCACGATCGGGTCGTCCGTGAGCGCGGCGGGGGTCGCGACGGGAGCGTCCGAGTCCGGCCGCTCGCCCACCAGCTCGGCCACGAGGTGTTCGGCGAGGGCACGAGGGGTGGGGTAGTCGAAGACGAGGCTGGTGGGCAGGGCCAGGCCGGTCGCGCCCATGAGCTGGTTGCGCAGTTCCACGGCCGTCAACGAGTCGAAGCCGAAGTCCCGGAAGGCCTTGTCGCCGCTGATCGCCTCGGCACCGGTGTGTCCGAGGACGGCGGCGGCCCGCGTGCGCACCATCGAAAGCACCAGGGCCAGACGCTCGGCGCCGGTCCCGTTCGTCAGCTGTTCCCGTAGGCCGGACACCGCCGACGCGCTGTCCCGGCGGGCCTCGCGCACGGCCTCCGCCGCCCGGAGCGCTTCGGGCAGCTCGTCGAGCAGCGCGCTCGGCCGGAGGCTCAGGAGCGCCTCCAGTACGCGTGGCTGTCGCAGGTCGGCGAGCACGACCGACGCCGCCGGTTCGGCCACCACCTGGGACAGTGCCGTGATCGCGGACTCGGGGTCCAGGACGGCACCGCCCGTACGCACGTCCGCCCGGTCGGCCATACCGTCGCCCGCCCAGGCCCCCCAGGCGATCGACGTCGCCGGGAGGCCGGCCGCGCGCCGCCGTTCGGCGAGGGTGTCCAGCACCACGTTGGCAGCGGCGTAGTTCGCCTGGCCGGGGTTGCCGACGGCGCCCGCGATCGAGGAGAACAGGGCGAACACCGACAGGTCCAGCTCACGGGTCAGCTCGTCCAGCAGGAGCGCCGGGGCGACCTTGGAGCGGAACACCGCCTCGAACCGCTCCTCGGTCAGCCCGTCGAGCACACCGTCGTCCAGCGTGCCGGACGCGTGCACCACCGCGGTCAGCGGAAACTCCTCCGGTACGGACGCGAGGACGGCCGTGAGGCCGGCCCGGTCGGAGGCGTCGCAGGCGGTGACGGTGACCTCGGCGCCGAGCGCGGTCAGTTCGTCCCGCAGCTCCGGTGCGCCGGGCGCCTCCAGACCACTGCGGCTGAGCAGCAGCAGATGCCGCGCGCCGTGCCGGGCCAGCCAGCGGGCCACGTGCCCGCCCAGCGCACCGGTGCCGCCGGTGATCAGCACGGTGCCCGAGGGTTCCCAGCGCTTCTCGTGCTCACCGCTCGGCGCGGGCACCAGTCGGCGGCCGAACGCGCCCGACGCCCGGACCGCGACCTGGTCCTCTCCGTCCACACCCGCCAGGACGGCGGCGAAGCGCCGTGCCGACCGCTCGTCGAGCGTCTCCGGCAGGTCGACCAGCCCGCCCCAGTGTCCCGGGTACTCCAGTGCGGCGACCCGGCCGAGTCCCCAGACCGCGGACTGCACGAGGCCGGGCAGCCCGTCGGAGCGGCCCACGGACACCGCGCCCCGCGTCACGGCCCACAGCGGGGCCGCGATCCGGGCGTCGTTCAGCGCCTGGATCAGGACGGTGGTACCGGTCAGACCGGCGGGAACACCCGTGGCGCCGCACGTCTCGTCGACCGCCAGCAGGGACACGACGCCCGCGAACTCCGGGCCCTTCTCGGCCAGTTCGGTGAGCCGCTCGGCCAGTCGCGCGCGGTCCTCGCCGTCGACGTCGAGGCGGACCGCGTCGGGGCCGAGCGCCGCGACGGCCGAAGCGACCCACGCGTCGTCGGTGATGCCGACCGAGGTGATCACCAGCCACGCCCCGGAAGGCGCGGCCGAGGACACACCCGTGAGCGGCCGCCACACCTCGTGGTAGCGCCAGGAGTCCACCGCCGACTGCACGCGACGGCGAGTGCGCCACGATGTCAGCGCGGGCAGCACGGCTTCGAGCGAATCGCCGTCGATCTCCAGGCTCGACGCGAGGGACGCGACGTCCTCCCGCTCCACCGCGGCCCAGAACTCCGCGTCCACGGCGTCCGTACCGGTCGCTACGGCGGCGGCGTCGGCCAGTCGCGGCCAGAACCGCTCACGCTGGAAGGCATAGGTGGGCAGGTCGACCCGGCGGGCGGCGGTGCCGGCGAAGAACGCCTCCCAGTCGACCGCGACGCCCTGTACGTGCAGCCGCGCCAGTGCGGTGACCGCGGCGGTCTCCTCCGGCCGGTCCTTCCGCAGAACCGGAACCATCACGGTCTCTTCGGACACCGACTCCGCAGCCATGGCGGACAACACACCGTCCGGACCCAACTCCAGAAGCGTGCCCACACCCTCACCGACCAGGGTCCGTACCCCGTCGGCGAAACGCACGGCCTCACGGACGTGCCGCACCCAGTACTCCGGCGAGCACAGCTCCTCCGCAGCAGCCACCCGACCGGTCAGGTTGGAAACCACCGGCACCGACGGTGCGTGGAACGTCAGACCGCCGACCACCGCACGGAAGTCATCCAGCATCGGCTCCATCAGCGGCGAGTGGAAGGCGTGCGACACCGACAACCGCGACGTCTTACGCCCATCAGCCGACAGACGGCCCGCAATCTCCAGCACCGCATCCTCGGCACCCGAGACGACCACCGACGACGGACCGTTGACCGCCGCGATCGACACCGCCTCGGTCAGCAGCGGCAGCACCTCGGCCTCGGTCGCCTGGACGGCCACCATCGCACCACCCGACGGCAGCGCCTGCATCAACCCGGCACGTGCCGCCACCAGTCGGCAGGCATCCGCCAGCGAGAACACACCCGCCACATGTGCGGCCGCCACCTCACCGATCGAATGACCGGCGAGGAAGTCCGGCTTCACACCCCACGACCGCACCAGACCGAACAGCGCCACCTCGACCGCGAACAACGCGGGCTGCGTGGAACCGGTCTCGTTCAGCAGACCGGCGTCCTCACCCCACATCACCTCACGCAGCGGCCGGTCCAGCAACGGATCCAGCTCGGCAAGAACCTCGTCGAACGCCGCCGCGAACACCGGGAAGCGCTCGTACAGCTCCCGGCCCATCCCCAGCCGCTGCGCACCCTGCCCCGAGAACAACACCGCCAACGGACGATCGACCGCCACACCACGCGCCGCCTCGACCGCACCCTCGGCCGAAGACAGCAACACCGCACGGTGTTCGAATGCCGAGCGTGCCGTCGCCAGCGAGAAGCCGACGTCCACCGAGGCGGCGTCCTGTGCGCCGTCGGCCGCGAACGACCGCATCCGGTCCAGCTGCGCGTCCAGCGCGGCCTCGGACTTGGCCGACACCACCCACGGCACCACACCCGGCACCACGTCCGGGCGCTCCGCCGATGCCGCGACCGGCGGCGCCTGCTCGACGATGACGTGGGCGTTCGTCCCGCTGATACCGAACGACGAGACACCCGCCCGGCGCACCCGGCCCTCCGGCCAGGCCGTCTGCTCCGTCAGCAGCTCCACCGAGCCCGCCGACCACTCCACGTGCGAGGACGGCTCGTTCACGTGCAGCGTGCGCGGCAGGATGCCCTGCCGCATCGCCATCACCATCTTGATGACACCGGCCACACCGGCCGCCGCCTGGGTGTGACCGAGGTTCGACTTCACCGAACCGAGCCACAGCGGACGCTCCGTGTCCCGGTCACGCCCGTACGTCGCCAGCAGTGCCTGCGCCTCGATCGGGTCGCCGAGCGGGGTGCCGGTGCCGTGGGCCTCGACGGCGTCGACGTCGGCCGGGGACAGACCACCGCTGGCCAGCGCCTGCCGGATGACCCGCTGCTGCGAGGGACCGTTCGGAGCCGTCAGACCGTTCGACGCACCGTCCTGGTTGACCGCGCTGCCGCGCACCACCGCGAGAATGCGGTGCCCGTTGGCTTGCGCGTCCGACAGTCGCTCGACGACCAGCATGCCGACACCCTCGGACCAGCCGGTGCCGTTGGCGTCGTCCGAGAACGCCCGGCACCGGCCGTCGTGGGCCAGTCCGCCCATGCGGGAGAACCCGGCGAAGCCCATCGCGGTGGACATCACCGTCACACCGCCCGCCAGGGCCAGTGAGCACTCGCCGCTGCGCAGTGCCTGCGCGGCGAGGTGCAGGGACACCAGCGACGAGGAACAGGCCGTGTCGACGGAGACCGCCGGGCCTTCGAGGCCGAGGGTGTAGGACAGCCGGCCGGAGGCGACGCTGACCGCGAGGCCCGTGGTCGCGTGGCCTTCCACGTCGTCCTTGGACCGCATGATGAGCGTGGAGTAGTCCTGCCCGCTCACGCCGACGAAGACGCCGGTCCGGCTGCCGCGCAGCGCCGCCGGGTCGAGCCCGGAGCGCTCGACGGCCTCCCACGACACCTCCAGCAGCAGGCGCTGCTGCGGGTCCATGGCCAGGGCCTCGCGCGGTGAGATGCCGAAGAATCCGGCGTCGAAGTCGGCCGCGCCGCGCAGGAAGCCGCCCGCGCCGGTGAGGTCACCGCCGCCGATGGCGTGCTGGTCCCAGTCGCGGTCGTCCGGGAATCCCGAGATCGCGTCGCCGCCGGAGGCGATGAGGTCCCACAGGGCCTCCGGGGAGTCCACGCCGCCGGGGAACCGGCAGCTCATGCCGACGATGGCGATCGGTTCGTCGGATGCCGCGGCCTTGGGCGCGGGGGTCCCGCCCGTCGCTTCGGTGTCCGCGCCGACCAGTTCGTCGCGCAGGTACTCCGCGAGCCTTCTGGGGGTGGGGTAGTCGAAGACGAGGGTGGCGGACAGGGCGATGCCGGTAGTGGTCGACAGCCGGTTGCGGAGTTCGATCGCGGTCAGCGAGTCGAATCCGAGCTGGCGGAACTCCCGTTCGGCGGCGATGGCCTCCGGTGAGGGGTGCGCGAGGACGACGGCGGCCTCGGCGCGGACGAGGTCGACCAGGAACCGTAGGCGTTCCTCCTCGCCGAGCCCGGTGAGCTGATGGGCCAGGTCCTTGCGGGACGCGCGCGCGGCGCTGCTCGCCACCGAGCGGCGGCCGGTCGCGACGAGGCCGCGCAGGAGGGCCGGCAGGCCGTCCGCCGAGGGCAGCGCGCCGGGGCCGGAGCCGATGGGGAGCGGGACGACCAGTGCCTCGTCGGTCGTGGTGGCGGCGTCGAAGAGCGCGAGGCCCAGCTCCACCGACAGGGGCGGCATGCCGCCGCCGCTGATGCGGCGTACGTCGCGGTCGTCGAGGGTGCTCGTCATACCGGCGCCCTGCTCCCACGCGCCCCACGCGAGGGACGTCGCGGGCAGGCCCTGGCTGTGCCGGTGGTGGGCCAGGGCGTCGAGGAAGGTGTTGCCGGCGGCGTAGTTGCCCTGTCCGGGGCTGCCCATGACGCCGGCCGTGGAGGAGTAGAGGACGAAGGCCGCGAGGTCCAGGTCGCGGGTCAGCTCGTGGAGGTGCCAGGCGGCGTCGACCTTCGGGCGGAGCACGGCGGCCACGCGCTCGGGGGTGAGTGAGGCGATGACACCGTCGTCGAGGACGCCCGCGGTGTGGACGACGGCCGTCAGCGGGTGCTCCGCCGGGATCCCGGCGAGCAGGCCGGCCACGGCGGCGCGATCGGCGATGTCGCTCGCGACGACGGCCACCTCGGCGCCGAGCGCCGTCAGCTCCTCGCGGAGCTCCGCCGCTCCCGGCGCGTCCGGGCCCCGGCGGCTGACCAGCAGCAGGTGGCGTACCGAGCGTTCCGTGACGAGGTGGCGGGCCAGTTCGGCGGCGAGACCGCCGGTGCCACCGGTGATCAGGACCGTGCCGTCCGGGTCCCAGGCGACGGGATTGGTCAGCACGATCTTGCCGACGTGTTTGGCGAGGCTCATGTAGCGGAAGGCGTCCTTCGCGCGACGCACGTCCCAGGTCTTCATGGGCAGCGGCCGCAGGGCGCCCCGGTCGAACAGGTCGACCAGTTCGGTCAGCATCTGCCGGATCCGGTCGGGGTCGGCGAATCCGAGGTCGAAGGACCGGTAGTCGACGCCCGGGAGGGTGTCGGCGTCGCGGATGTCGGTCTTGCCCATCTCCAGGAAGCGGCCGCCGGGCGCCAGCAGGCGCAGCGACGCGTCCACGAATTCGCCGGACAGGGCGTTGAGGACGACGTCGACGCCACGACCGTCGGTGACGGCGGCGAAGGCCTGCTCGAAGTCGGTGGTGCGCGACGACGCGATGTGGTCGTCGGCGACGCCCAGCGACCGCAGGACGTCCCACTTGCCCTCGCTGGCGGTGGCGAAGACCTCCGCGCCCAGGTGGCGGGCCAGTTGGACGGTGGCCATGCCCACGCCGCCCGCGCCCGCGTGGACGAGGACCTTCTCGCCGGGGCGCAGTCCGGCGAGGTCGACCATGGCGTAGTAGGCGGTGAGGAACACCAGCGGCACCGAGGCGGCGGTCTCCCACGACCAGGCGTCGGGGACGGGCGTGAGGAGCCGTTCGTCGACGACGCCCAGCGGGCCGAAGCCGCCGAACAGCATGCCCATGACGCGGTCGCCGGGGCGCAGGCCGGTGACGTCCGGACCGGTGGCGGTGACGACGCCCGCGGCTTCGGAGCCGAAGAGCCCGGCCTCACCAGGGTACATGCCGAGGGCGTTGAGGACGTCGCGGAAGTTGACGCCGGCGGCCCGCACGTCGACGCGGACCTGACGGCCGGTCAGCGGCTCGAGGACCTCGGGGCAGGGGATGAGGGCCAGCCCGTCGAGGCTGCCCTTGGCGGCGCTGCCCAGCCGCCACGGGGTGCCCGCCGGGGGCACCAGGGCGCCGGCCGACGCGAGGCGCGCGAGGCGGCCGACCCGTACGGTGCCGGCGCGGACGACGGCCTGCGGCTCGTCGGCTTCGAGCAGTCCCGGGAGGGTGGGGAGCAGGGCGGTGGAGTCCGCCGAGTCGTCGAGGTCGACGAGGAGGAAGCGGCCGGGGTTCTCCGCCTGCGCGGACCGCACCAGGCCCCATACGGGCGCCGCGGCGACGTCGGTGACGCTCTCGTCGCCGGTCGCGACGGCACCCCGGGTCACGATCAGCAGCCGGGAGCGGGCGAACCGCTCGTCGGCCTGCCACTCCTGGAGGAGGCGCAGCACGCGGTGGGTCACTTCGTGCGCCGACTCGGGAACCCGGGTGGGGTCGCCGACGACGGGGACAACGATGGTGCCCGTCGCCGTGTCCAGCTCGGTGAGCGTGGCGGCGTGGAGCGGGGTGACGCCCGCGGATGTCAGGGCGTCGGCCAGGGCGAGGGTGTCGTCGCCGAGGACCGCCCAGCCGGTGTGGTCGGTGATCCCTGGCACGGTCTGCGGCACCCAGTCCAGGTGGAACAGCGAGTTCATCTCGTCGCGGCGGGTGTTCGCGGCCGCCGCCTGGGGCGAGGCCGACCGCAGGGTCAGCGAGGTCACCGAGATGACGGGGGCGCCCTCGACGTCGACGGCGACCAGTTCGACGGCGTCCGGGCCGCAGTTGGTGATCTTGACGCGCAGCACGGAGGCGCCGGAGGCGTGCAGGGAGACGCCGCTCCAGGAGAAGGGCAGCAGGCCCCGCTGGTCGCCGTCGGCGCTGGCGAAGACGGTCGAGTGCAGCACCGCGTCGAGCAGGGCCGGGTGGACGCCGAAGGCGTCGGCGTCCTTGACCCGCTGGTCGAGGGAGACCTCGGCGAAGAGTTCCTCGCCGCGGCGCCAGACCGCGCGCAGGCCCCGGAAGACGGGACCGTAGTCCAGGCCCGTCTCGGCGTAGCGCTCGTACAGGCCGTCCAGGTCGACGGAGTCGGCGCCGCGCGGCGGCCACTGCGCGCCGTCGAAGCTCAGCGTCCGTTCGTCCTTGGCGAGCATGCCGGTGGCGTGCAGGGACCAGTCCTGGTCGGGGGCGTCGGCGGGGCGCGAGTGGAAGCGCAGCTCACGGCGGCCGTCCTCGTCCGCGCCGCCCACCTGGATCTGCACCTGGGTGGTGCCGCGCTCGGGCAGGATCAGCGGCGCCACGATGGTGAGGTCCTCGACGGACGCGCAGCCGACCTCGTCGGCGGCCCGGATCGCGAGCTCCAGGAAGCCGGTGCCGGGGAAGAAGACCATGCCGCTGACGACGTGGTCGGCCAGCCAGGGGTGGGTGCGCAGCGACAGGGTGCCGGTGAGCACCAGCTCGTCGGAGCCCGCCATCACCATCGTCGCGCCCAGCAGGGGGTGTTTGGCGGGGGTCAGGCCGAGGCCGGCGGCGTCGCCGGCGCTCATGGACACCTGCGGCCAGAACCGCTCGTGCTGGAAGGCGTAGGTGGGCAGGTCCACCCGGCGGGCGTCGGTGCCGGCGAAGAATGCCTGCCAGTCCACGCGCACGCCGGCCGTGTGGAGGCGGGCCAGGGCGGTGACGGCGGCGGTCTCCTCGGGGCGGTCCTTGCGCAGGACCGGCACGGTCAGGGTGCCGGCGGGGACCGACTCCTGGGCCATGGCGGAGAGGACGCCGTCCGGTCCCAACTCCAGGAGGGTGCCGACGCCTTCGGCGGCGAGGGCCCGGGCCCCGTCGGCGAAGCGCACGGCCTCCCGGGCGTGGCGCACCCAGTACTCGGGGGCGCACAGCTCCCCGGTCCCGGCGAGGGCGCCGGTGAGGTTCGAGACGACGGGGATCGCCGGCTCGGCGAAGGTCAGGCCGGCGACGACCGTGCGGAAGTCGTCCAGCATCGGCTCCATGAGCGGCGAGTGGAAGGCGTGCGAGACCGACAGCCGTGACGTCTTGCGGCCGTCGGCGGCGAGGCGGCCGGCGATGTCGAGGACCGCGGTCTCCTCCCCCGCGATCACCACCGACGACGGGCCGTTGACCGCGGCGATCGACACCGTGTCGGTCAGCAGCGGCACCACCTCGTCCTCGGTCGCCTGGACGGCGACCATGGCGCCACCGGCGGGCAGGGCCTGCATCAGCCGGCCGCGGGCGGCCACGAGACGGCAGGCGTCCGCCAGCGGGAACACCCCGGCCACATGGGCCGCCGCGATCTCGCCGATGGAGTGCCCGGCCACGAAGTCGGGGGTGACGCCCCACGACTCGACCAGGCGGTACAGCGCGACCTCGATCGCGAAGAGCGCGGGCTGGGTGTGGCCGGTCTCGTTCAGCGCCGTGGCGTCGTCGCCCCACATCACGTCCCGCAGGGGGCGGTCCAGCAGCGGGTCCAGCTCGGCGAGCACCGCGTCCAGCGCCTCGGCGAAGGCGGGGAAGGCGCCGTACAGCTCCCGGCCCATGCCGAGCCGCTGCGAGCCCTGGCCCGAGAACAGCACCGCGGACTTCGCCCGGCCCGCGGCGAGGCCCTCCACGGCGCCGGGGGCGGTGCCGTTCGCGGCCCAGGCGGCCAGGGCGGCGCGCAGGCCGTCGCCGTCGTCGGCCACGACGGCCAGCCGGTGCTCGAAGCCCGCCCTGGAGGTGGCGAGGGTCAGCGCCACGTCCGGCGCGGCGGGTCGGGGCTCCGTCTCCAGGCGGGAGAGCAGGGCGGCCGCCTGGTCGCGCAGCGCCTCGGCGGTCCGGCCGGACAGCACCCACGGCAGGACGCCCGGCTGCCGGGCGGGCGCCTCCCGCGTTTCGGGGGCCGCGGTGTCCGCCGGTGCCTGCTCGATGATCACGTGCGCGTTGGTGCCGCTGACGCCGAAGGACGACACACCGGCCCGCCGGGGGTGGTCCGCCTCGGGCCAGTCACGGGCCTCGGTCAGCAGCGAGACGTCGCCCGCCGACCAGTCCACGTGCGACGAGGGCGTGTCGGCGTGCAGCGTCTTCGGCAGGACGCCGTGCCGCATCGCCATGACCATCTTGATGACACCGGCGACACCGGCGGCGGCCTGGGAGTGGCCGATGTTCGACTTGATCGTCCCCAGCAGCAGGGGGCGTTCGCGGCCCTGGCCGTAGGTGGCGAGCAGGCTCTGCGCCTCGATGGGGTCGCCGAGCGGGGTGCCCGTGCCGTGGGCCTCGACCGCGTCGACGTCCGCCGGGGACAGCCCGGCGCGCTCCAGGGCCTGCCGGATGACCCGCTGCTGGGCGGGGCCGTTGGGCGCGGTGAAGCCGTTGGAGGCGCCGTCCTGGTTGACGGCGGAGCCGCGCACCACGGCGAGTACGGGATGGCCGTTGCGCTGGGCGTCGGAGAGCCGTTCCAGGAGCAGCACGCCGACGCCCTCGGACCACCCGGTGCCGTCGGCCGAGTCGGCGAACGCCTTGCAGCGGCCGTCGCGGGCGAGGCCGCCCTGACGGCTGAACTCGACCAGCGAGCCGGGGGTGGACATCACGTTGACACCGCCGACGAGCGCCAGCGAGCAGTCGGCGTTGCGCAGCGACTGCACGGCCAGGTGCAGGGCGACCAGCGACGACGAGCAGGCCGTGTCGACGGTGACCGCGGGGCCTTCCAGGCCGAGCGCGTAGGAGAGCCGGCCGGAGGCGGCGCTCGCGGCGATGCCGGTGCCGACGTCGCCGGTCGCGTCGTCCAGGGACCTGACGGTCAGATAGGCGTAGTCCTGGCCGTTGGTGCCGACGAAGACGCCGGTCTTGCTGCCGCGCAGCCCGTTCGCGTCGATGCCGGCCCGTTCGAAGGCCTCCCACCCGGTCTCCAGCAGCAGGCGCTGCTGGGGGTCGATGGTGACCGCCTCGCGGGGCGAGATGCCGAAGAAGCCGGGGTCGAAGTCGGCGACGGAGCTGAGGAATCCGCCGCGCTGGCTGACGCTGGTGCCGCGGTCGTCGACCTCGCTGGTGTGCAGGGCCTCCAGGTCCCAGCCGCGGTCGGTGGGGAAGCCGGAGATGGCGTCCGTACCGGAGGCGACGAGCTGCCACAGGTCCTCCGGCGAGTACACCTCGCCGGGGAACCGGCAGCTCATGCTCACGATGGCGATCGGTTCGGTGGCGGCGGTGACCAGTTGCCGGTTCTGCCGCCGCAGCCGCTCGGCTTCCTTCATCGCGGCACGGAGTGCTTCGACAACCTTCTCGTTGGTGCTGTTCATGTCTCTACTCCGTCAATCGCGCGACGCGTCGGACTGGTTGTCGAGGGCGGCACGGACCAGGTCGTCCAAGGCCATGGAGTCGATGGACTCGCCGGGCTCGTCCTCCGGTGCCGGGTCTGCCGTGCCCCGTCCGGCCAGTTGCAGCAGGGGTTCCAGTACGCCGATGTCGCGCAGCTGGGCGAGTGACACCGAGGACAGCAGGGACCGGATCTCCGCTTCCTCGTCGTCGGTGGTGTCGGTGGTGCCGTTCTCGTCGGGCACGAGCTGCCGCAGCATGTGCTCGGCGAGGGCGGCGGGGGTCGGGTGGTCGAACACGAGGGTCGCGGACAGGCTCAGGCCGCTGGCGGCGTTGAGCTGGTTGCGCAGTTCCACGGCGCCCAGGGAGTCGACCCCGAGGTCCCGGAAGGACCGTTCGGCGCCGACGGCGTCCCGGTCGGGGTGGCCGAGGACGTGGGCGGCCCGGGTGCGGACCAGGTCGAGCACCGCCTCGTGGCGCCTGCTGTGCGGCAGGCCCGCGAGCCGGTCGCGGAGACCACCGTCGGCCGACCCGCTCCCGTCCTGCGGCGCGGTGGCCGCGGTCGCGGCCTGGTAGCCGGGGAGTTCCCGCAGCAGCGCCGCCGGGCGGGCGGCGCTGAAGGCCAGCGCGAACCTCTCCGGTGCGACGTCGGCGACGACCGCCGTCGGTTCGGTCTCCATGACCAGTCGGCGCATGGCCTCCAGGGCCAGCTCCGGGTCCATCGCGCCGATGCCGGCGCGCTGGGCGGCCGCGTCGGCGGCGGCGCCGTCGGCCATGCCTCCGCCGCCCCAGGCGCCCCAGGCGATCGAGGTCGCCGGGAAGCCCTGCGAACGGCGGTGTTCGGCCAGCGCGTCGAGCACCGCGTTCGCCGCCGCGTAGTTGGCCTGGCCGGGGTTGCCGACGGCCGCCGAGGCGGAGGAGAACAGGGCGAACACCGACAGGTCCAGCCCGCGGGTCAGCTCGTCCAGCAGGAACGCGGAGGTGACCTTGGAGCGGAAGACCGCTTCGAAGCGCTCCGGGGTCAGTCGGTCGAGGATGCCGTCGTCGAGGACGCCGGCCGCGTGCACCACACCGGTCAGCGGGTGTTCGGCCGGGATGTCCGCGAGGACGGCCTCCAGCGCGGTGCGGTCCGCGACGTCGCAGGCGGCGACGGTGACGCGGACGCCCAGGGCGAGGAGTTCGTCCCGCAGCGCGGTCGCGCCGGGCGCGTCCTCGCCGCGGCGGCTGGTGAGCACCAGGTGCCGGACGCCGTCGCGGGCGAGCCTGCGGGCGACGTGGCCGCCGAGGGCCCCCGTGCCGCCGGTGATCAGCACCGTGCCGCTGGGGTCCCACTGCGGGCCGGACTGCTTGCCGGGTGCCTGCACCAGCCGTCGGCCGAAGACCGCCGCGGGCCGTACGGCCACCTGGTCCTCACCGTCCGAGCCGGCGAGGACCGCGGCGAAGCCGGCGGCCGAGCGCTCCTCAAGGACCTCGGGGAGGTCGACGAGTCCGCCCCAGCGCTCCGGGTGCTCCAGCGCGGCGACCCGGCCGAGACCCCACACGGCGGCCTGTACGGGCCTGCGCAGGGCCTCGGCGCGGCCCACGGACACCGCGCCGCGGGTGACGCACCACAGCGGGGCGCCGATCGCGGCGTCGCCCAGGGCCTGGAGCAGTGCGGTGGTGAGGGCGAGCCCGGTGGGCGCGCTCCCGTCCGCGGTCTCCCGCAGGGCCAGCAGGGAGACGACCCCGGCGAACGGCGTGCCGTCCGCGGTGAGCTCACGCAACTGCCCGGCCAGGACGGCGCGGTCGGCGGTGTCGGCTGCCTCCAGCCGCACCACGTCGGTGCCGAGTGCGGCGAGCACCCCGGTCGTCCAGGCGTCGTCCTTCGATCCGGTGGGGACCACGGCGAGCCAGGTACCGGCGGGCCGTCCGCCCGGGACCTCGGTCAGCGGCTTCCAGACGATCCGGTGCCGCCAGCCGTCCACGACGGACTGCTCCTGCCGGGCCCGGCGCCAGTCGAGCAGCGCCGGGAGCACCTTGGAGAGGGTGTCTCCCCCGACGCTGAGGACGGACTCCAGGGAGGCGAAGTCCTCCCGCTCGACCGCGTCCCAGAACTCGCGGTCGGTGGCGTCTGCTGCTACTTGGGACGCCACCGGGGCCGCCGGCCGGTCGTCGGGCCAGAAGCGGGCGTGTTCGAAGGCGTAGGTCGGCAGCTCCGCCCGGCGGGCGCCGGTGCCCGCGAAGAACGCGGACCAGTCGGGTGCGACGCCGCCGAGGTGCAGCCGTGCCAGTGCGGTGACGAGGGTGGTCTCCTCGCCGTGGCCCTTGCGCAGGACCGGTACGGCGAGCGTGGCCTCCGGTGCGGACTCCCGGGCCAGGGCGGACAGCACCCCGTCGGGGCCCAGTTCCAGCAGGGTGGTCACGCCCCGGCCGGTGAGGGCGCGGACGCCGTCGGCGAAGCGGACGGCCTCGCGGACGTGCCGGACCCAGTACTCGGGCGTGCACAGGTCCTCGCCGGTGGCCGTCTCGCCGGTCAGGTTCGACACGACGGGCACCGTGGGCTTGTGGTACGTCAGCTCCTCGGCCACCCGCCGGAAGTCGGCCAGCATGGGGTCCATCAGCGGCGAGTGGAAGGCGTGGCTGACCGGCAGCCGCGTCGTCTTACGCCCCTGCGCACCGAAGTGACCGGCGATCAGGAGCACCGCCTCCTCGGTACCGGAGACGACGACGGCGTTCGGGCCGTTGACCGCCGCGATCGCGACCTCGTCGGTCAGGAGCGGGATGACCTCGTCCTCGGTGGCACGCAGGGCGACCATGGCGCCACCGGTGGGCAGTGCCCGCATCAGGCCCGCCCGCGCGGTCACCAACCGGCAGGCGTCCGCCAGCGAGAGGACGCCCGCGGCGTGCGCCGCGGTGACCTCGCCGATGGAGTGGCCACCCATGAACTGCGGTGTGACGCCCCAGGACTCCACCAGCCGGAACAGGGCCACCTCGACGGCGAACAGGGCGGGCTGGGCGTAGCCGGTGTTGTCGAGGGCCTGCGCGTCCTCGCCCCACATCACCTCCCGCAGCGGGCGGTCCAGGCTGACGTCGAGGTGGGCCAGCACCTCGTCGAGGGCGTCGGCGAAGACGGGGAACCGCTCGTACAGCTCGCGGCCCATGCCGAGGCGCTGGCTGCCCTGGCCGGAGAACAGGAACGCGGTCCGGCCGGTGCGGCCGGCCTCGCCCTCCAGGGTGTGGGGGGCGAGGTTCCCGGCGGCCAGCGCGGTGAGGCCGTCGAGGAGGGTGTCCCGGCCCGTGGCCAGGACGGCGGCCCGGTGCTCGAAGGCGGACCGGGTGGTCGCCAGCGAGTACGCGAGGTCGCCGACGGTCGCGTCGGGGCTCGCGGCCGCGTGGTCGAGGAGCCTGCGGGCCTGGGCGCGCAGCGCGCCGGGCGTCTTGCCGGACACCAGGACCGGCAGGGTGCCGGCGTCCCGGGCGGGTCCGGCGGGCGCCGCGGCGGGCTCGGCCTCGGGTGCCTGCTCCAGGATCACGTGCGCGTTGGTGCCGCTGGCGCCGAACGCCGAGACCGCGGCGCGGCGCGGACGCCCGGCGTCGGGCCAGTCGGTCGTCTCGGTGAGCAGCCGGACCGCGCCCGCCGTCCAGTCCACGTTGGTGGTCGGGGTGTCGACGTGCAGGGTCTTCGGCAGCGTCCCGTGGCGCATCGCGAGGATCATCTTGATGACGCCCGCCACGCCCGCCGCGGCCTGGGTGTGGCCGATGTTGGACTTCAGCGAGCCGAGCAGCAGGGGCCGTTCCCGGTCCTGGCCGTAGGTCGCCAGCAGGGCCTGTGCCTCGATCGGGTCGCCCAGCTTGGTGCCGGTGCCGTGGGCCTCGGCGGCGTCGACGTCGGTGGTGGACAGTCCGGCGGCGGCCAGGGCACGGCGGATGACGCGCTGCTGGGCGGGGCCGCTCGGGGCGGTGAGGCCGTTGGAGGCGCCGTCCTGGTTGATGGCCGAGCCGCGCAGGACCGCGAGGACCCGGTGGCCGTTGCGCCGCGCGTCCGAGAGGCGCTCGACGACGAGCATGCCCACGCCCTCGGACCAGCCGGTGCCGTCGGCGGCGTCGGAGAACGCCTTGCAGCGGCCGTCGGCCGACAGCGCGCCCTGTGCGCTGAACTCGATGAATCCGGTCGGGGTGGCCATGACGGTCACACCGCCGGCCACCGCGAGGGAGCACTCGCCGTTGCGCAGGGCCTGGGCGGCCAGGTGCAGGGCGACCAGCGACGAGGAGCAGGCGGTGTCCACCGAGACGGTGGGCCCGTTCAGCCCGAAGCTGTAGGCCAGCCGGCCGGAGAGGAGGCTCGCCGACTGGGCGGTCTGCCACTCCCCGAACTCCACCGGCGGGCGGTAGTCGCCGCTGCCGCCGCCGACGAAGACGCCGGCGTCGGTGCCGCGCAGGGTGACGGGGTCGATCCCCGCCCGCTCCAGCGCCTCCCAGGCGGCCTCCAGCACGATGCGCTGCTGGGGGTCCATGACCAGGGCCTCGCGCGGGGAGATCCCGAAGAAGCCGGGGTCGAACTCGGCGGCGTCGTAGAGGAACCCGCCGTGGCCGGTGGCGCTGCGGCCGCGGCCGTCCGCCCCGCCGGACAGCAGGCCGTCCAGGTCCCAGCCGCGGTCGGTGGGCAGTTCGCCCACCGCGTCGGTCTCGGCCATGACGAGCCGCCACAGGTCCTCGGGGGAGCGCACCCCGCCCGGGTAGCGGCAGGCCATGCCGACGATCGCGACGGGGTCGTCGGTCACCTGGCCGGTGGGTACGGCGTCGGCCGTGGTCCCGGGGGCCCCGGGCAGCTCGCCGAGCAGTTCGGCCTTGAGGTGGTCGGCCAGCACGGCGGGGGTGGGGTGGTCGAACGCGAGGGTCGCGGGCAGGCTCAGGCCTGTGGCGGTGGTGAGCTGGCCGCGCAGGTCGACGGCGGTCAGGGAGTCGAAGCCGAGGTCCCGGAAGGGCAGGTCGGCGTCGACGGCGTCGGCGCTCGCGTGCCCGAGGACCACGGCGACCTTGTCGCGGACCAGGTCGAGGAGTTCGGCGGACCGCTCGGACTCGGACAGGGTGCGCAGCCGCTCCCGCAGTGCGTCCGCGGCGGACTGCCCGCCCCGGCTCTCGTGTGCGAGGGCTTCGACGGCCGTACGGGCCTCCGGCAGCTCCGCGAAGAGGGCGGTGCGGCGGGTGGCGGTGGTGGCGGGCGCGAAGGTCTCCCATCGCACGTCGGCGACGGTGACGCCGCTTTCGTCGCCGGTGACGGCGTGGGCGAGTGCGGTGAGCGCCGGTTCGGTGTCCATGACGGGCAGGCCGCTCAGCCGCAGGTGCCCGGTCATGCCCGGATCCGTCGTCTCGGCCCAGGCGCCCCAGGACACGGTGAGGGCGGTGGCGCCCCGGTCGCGGCGCCGGGTGGCGAACGCGTCCAGGACGGCGCCGACCGCGGCCTCGTCGCCCTGCCCGCGGACGCCCCAGACTCCGGCGATGGAGCCGAAGAGGACGAACGCGTCCAGGGCCCGGTCGCCCAGTGCGGCGTCGAGGTGGGTCACCCCGGCGAGCGCGGCCGCCGCGTCGGTGCCGGTCTCCTCGTCGGCGTGGACGACCGCGGTCAGCGGCTTCCCCTCGGGGAGGGCGTCCAGCGCGGCGCTCAGGGCGGCACGGCCGGGGGCGCCGGTGAGGTCGCAGGCGGCGATCGTGACCGTGGCGCCCAGCTCGGTCAGCTCGGCCTCGAGGTCGGCGGCGCCGGGGGTCCCGGCGGCAACGGTCCCGGTCCGGCCGGTGAGCACCAGGTGCTCGGCGCCGTGCCGGGCCAGCCAGCGGGCGACGTGGCCGCCCGTCACGCCCGTGCCGCCGGTGACGAGCACCGTGCCGGACGGGGCCCAGGCGGCGGAGGAGGAACGGCCGGCGCGCACCAGGCGCCGTGCGAACACCCCGGAGGGGCGGATCGCGAGCTGGTCCTCGTCGTCGTGGCCGCCCAGTGCGGTGGCGAAGCGGTCGGCGGCGCGCGGGTCGAGGGTCTCGGGCAGGTCGACCAGACCGCCCCAGCGGTCCGGGTTCTCCAGCGCCACCACCCGGCCCTGGCCCCACACGGCGGCCTGGCCGGTGTTCGCCAGGGGTTCGGAACGGCCCACGGAGACCGCGCCGCGGGTGACGCACCACAGGGGCGCCTCGATCCCGGCGGTGTCGAGCGCGTTCAGCAGCTCGGTCGGCCATGCCGTGGACGCGGGGAGCGAGGTGTCCTCCGAGGTGGCGGCGAGCAGGGACACGACGGCCGTGTACGTGGCGTCGGTGCCCTGTGCCCGCGTCAGCCGGTCGGCCAGAGCGGCCCGGTCGGTGGCGTCGGCCTCGACGCGGACGGTGTCCTCGCCCAGCGCGGCGACGGCGGCGGCCAGCCACGCGTCGTCGGCGTACCCGGCCGGCACGATCACCAGTAGGCGACCCTGCGGTGCGGCGGTGGCGGGTGTGGTGAGGGGCTTCCAGGTGACGCGGTAACGCCAGCCGTCGGCCACGGACTGCTCACGACGGCGGCGGCGCCAGGACGACAGCGCCGGCACCATCGCCGTCACCGTCTCCCCGTCCAGGTCCAGCGTGTCAGCGAGCGACCCCAGGTCCTCCCGCTCCACCGCCGACCAGAACTCGGCATCCACCGGATCCACCGCCCCGGCCACCGGCGCGGCAACCACCTCCGGCCAGAACCGCTCCCGCTGGAACGCGTACGTCGGCAACTCCACCCGCCGCGCACCCGAACCTTCGAACAGGGCCGACCAGTTCACGGGCAGCCCGTGCACGTGCAGTCGGGCGGCCGCGGTGACCACGGCCTGCTCCTCGCCCCGGTCGCCGCGCAGCACCGGCACGACGGCCGGCTCGGGCTCCTGGCCGTCGAGGACGCGCCGGACGAGGGCGGAGAGCACTCCGTCGGGGCCGAGTTCGAGGAAGGTCCCCACACCGGCGGCGCGCAGGGTGTGGACGCCGTCGGCGAAGCGCACGGCCTCGCGGACGTGCCGCACCCAGTAGTCGGCCGTGCACAGCTGCTCGGCGTCGGCGAGCCCGCCGGTGAGGTTGGAGACGACGGGGATGCGCGGAGCCGTGAACGTCAGACCGTCCGCGACCGCGCGGAACGCGTCCAGCATCGGGTCCATCAGCGGCGAGTGGAACGCGTGGCTGACCCGCAGCCGTGTCGTGCGCCGGCCGTCGGCGGCGAACCGCTCGGCGGTCCGAAGGAGGGCTTCCTCGGCTCCGGAGACGACGACGGCGTTCGGGCCGTTGACCGCCGCGATCGTGACCTCGTCCGACAGGAGCGGGGTGACCTCGTCCTCGGTGGCCTCCACCGCGAGCATCGCCCCGCCCGCCGGCAGCGCCTGCATCAGCGTGGCGCGGGCGGCGACCAGCCGGCAGGCGTCCTCCAGGGAGAACACGCCGGCCACATGGGCCGCGGTGACCTCGCCGATGGAGTGGCCGCCCACGAAGTCCGCCGTGATGCCCCACGACTCGACCAGGCGGTACAGCGCGACCTCGATCGCGAACAGCGCGGGCTGGGTCCAGCCGGTGCGGTCCAGCAGCTCCGCCTCGTCGGTGCCCGCCGCGGCGAACAGCACCTCCCGCAGCGGGCGGTCCAGTTCCAGGTCCAGATGGGCCAGGACGGCGTCCAGGGCCTCGGTGAAGACGGGGAAGCGCTCGTACAGCTCGCGGCCCATGCCGATCCGCTGACTGCCCTGCCCGGAGAACAGGAACGCGGACGTGCCCGCGGTGCCGCGCAGGCCGCGCGCGGCCTCCGTCACTCCGTCGGCGCCGGCCAGCAGTACCGCGCGGTGCCCGAAGGCGGAGCGGCCGCTCGCGAGCGAGTACCCCACGTCCACCGGGGACAGTTCGGGGTGGTCCGCGGCGAAGGAGGTGAGCCGCTCGATCTGCTCGTCGAGCGCCTCGCGGGTCCGGCCGGAGACGACCCATGGCACGACGGCCGGTGCGGTCGTGCGCACGGGCTCGGCTGCGGGCGCGGCCTCGGCCGGCGGGGCCTGCTCGACGATGACGTGGGCGTTCGTGCCGCTGACGCCGAAGGCGGAGACGCCCGCCCGGCGCGGGTGCCCGGTCTCGGGCCACTCGGCCGGCTCGGTCAGCAGCTCGATCGCGCCGGCCGACCAGTCGACGTGCGACGAGGGCGCGTCGATGTGCAGGGTCTTCGGCAGCGTGCCGTGGCGCATGGCCAGGACCATCTTGATGACGCCCGCCATGCCGGCGGCGGCCTGGGTGTGACCGATGTTGGACTTGACCGCGCCGAGCAGCAGCGGCCGCTCCCGGTCCCGCCCGTACGTGGCGAGCAGCGCCTGGGCCTCGATCGGGTCGCCGAGCGTGGTGCCGGTGCCGTGCGCCTCGACGGCGTCGACGTCGGCGGCGGTGAGGCCCGCGTCGGCCAGGGCCTGCCGGATGACCTGCTGCTGTGCCGGGCCGTTGGGCGCGGTGAGGCCGTTGGACGCGCCGTCCTGGTTGACGGCGGTGCCGCGCACGATGGCGCGGACCTCGTGACCGTTGCGCACGGCGTCGGAGAGGCGCTCCAGGACGAGGATGCCGACGCCCTCGGACCAGGCGGTGCCGTCGGCGCCGTCGGCGAAGGCCTTGCAGCGGCCGTCGGGGGCCAGGCCGCCCTGGGTGCTGAACTCGATGAAGGAGTCCGGGCCGGACATCACCGACGCGCCGCCGACGAGCGCCAGTTCGCACTCGCCGGAGCGCAGTGCCCCGGCCGCCCAGTGCGTGGCGACGAGCGACGCCGAGCAGGCGGTGTCGACGGTGACCGCCGGGCCTTCGAGGCCGAGCGTGTAGGAGAGCCGGCCGGACATGACGCTGGCGGTGTTGCCGGTCGCCACGTAGCCCTGGACGTCGGAGGACGACCGGCGCAGCAGGGTGGGGTAGTCCTGGCCGTTGGTGCCGACGAAGACGCCGGTGCGGGAGCCGCGCAGCGACGCGGGGTCGATGCCGGCCCGTTCCAGGGCCTCCCAGGTGGTCTCCAGCAGCAGCCGCTGCTGGGGGTCCATGGCCAGGGCCTCGCGCGGGGAGATCCCGAAGAAGGCGGCGTCGAAGTCGGCGACGCCGGTGAGGAATCCGCCCTCGGTGGTGGCGGAGGCCCCGGCGGCGAGGGCACCGAGGTCCCAGCCCCGGTCTGCCGGGAAGGCGGAGATGCCGTCGCGGCCGTCGGCGAGCAGTCGCCAGAGGTCCTCCGGGGAGGACACGCCGCCGGGGAAGCGGCAGCCGATGCCGACGATCGCGATCGGGTCGTCGTCGGCCGGGCGGGCGGCGGGTGCCGTCGCCACGGCGTCGGGCAGCGTCCCCGCGATCTCGGCCAGCAGGAACTCCGACAGCTCCAGCAGGGTCGGGTGGTCGTAGACCAGGGAGGCGGGCAGGCTCAGGCCGGTGGCCGCGGCGAGCCCGTTGCGCAGTTCGAGCGCGGTCAGCGAGTCGAAGCCCAGGTCCTTGAAGGCCCGGTCGGACTCCACCCGGGAGGCGTCGGAGTGGCCGAGCACCGCGGCCACCTGGGTGCGCAGCAGGTCCACCAGGAACCGGCCGCGGTCGGCGGCGGGCAGCTCCGCGAGGCGGCGGCGCAGCGCGGGTTCGCCGCCGGTGGCGGTGTCCTCCCCGGTGCCGGTCGTGGCGGTCCGTCGCATCTCGGGCAGGTCGGCGACGAACGGGGCGGGCCGGACGGCCGCGACGGTGGCGGCGTAGCGGCTCCAGTCGATGTCGGCGAGGGCGAGGACGGTGTCGTCGTGCTCGATGGCCTGCTTCAGCGCGGCGACGGCCCGCTCGGGTGCGAGCGGTGCGAAGCCGCCGCGGCGGACGCGGCTCTCGACGTCGGCGTCGACGGCGACCATGCCGGACTGGGCCCAGGGGCCCCAGGCGAGGGAGGTCGCGGTCAGGCCGGCGGCCCGGCGGTGTTCGGCGAGGGCGTCCAGGTAGGCGTTGGCGGCGGCGTAGTTGCCCTGTCCCGCGGCGCCGAGGGTGCCGGCCGTGGAGGAGAACAGGACGAACGCCGACAGGGCGGTGTCCCGCGTCAGCTCGTGCAGGTTGCGGGCCGAGACCGCCTTGGCGTTCATGACGGCGGAGAAGTTCTCCGGCGTCAGGTCGGCCAGCACGCCGTCCTCGACGACGCCCGCGGTGTGGACGACCGCGGTGAGCGGCCGGTCGGCGGGGACGGCGGCGAGTACGGCGGCGAGCGCGTCGCGGTCGGCGGCGTCGCAGGCGGTGACGGTGACGTCGGCGCCCAGCTGCTCGAGTTCGTCGCGCAGTGCGGCGGCGCCGGGGGCGTCCGCGCCGCGGCGGCTGGTGAGCAGCAGGTGCTGTGCGCCGCTGCGGGCCAGCCAGCGGGCGACGTGGCCGCCGAGTCCGCCGGTGCCGCCGGTGATCAGCACGGTGCCGGTCGGGGCGAACACACGGCGTACGGGCCGGTCCGCCGCGGGGCTGTGGGCGAGTCGGCGGACGAAGACGCCGGAGGCGCGGACGGCCACCTGGTCCTCGCCGTCGGTCCGGGCGAGGACGCCCGCGATCCGGCGGGCGGTGTGGGCGTCGAGCTGCTCGGGCAGGTCGAGGAGACCGCCCCAGCGCTGCGGGTTCTCCAGGGCGGCGACGCGGCCGAGTCCCCAGACCGCCGCTTGGGCGGGGTCCTGGACGTGCTCGGAGCGGCCGACGGAGACGGCGCCGCGGGTGACGCACCACAGGGGCGCGTCGAGTCCGGCGTCGCCCGCGGCCTGGACGGCCGCGGCCGTCAGGGCCAGTGCGGCGGGCACCCCCGGGTGCCCGGCCCGCTCGTCGTCGGCGAGTGCGAGCAGCGACAGGACGCCCTCGAACCGGGCACCCCCGTCGAGCAGTTCGCGCAGGCGCCCGGCGAGGGCGGCGCGGTCGGGGGCGGTCACCTCGACGCGGACGGTCTCCACGCCGAGGCCGTCGGTCAGGGCGCACGTCCAGGGGTCCGTGCCCGAGCCGGCCGGGGCGAGGACGAGCCAGGGGCCGCGCGGTGCGGCGGTGGCGGGTGCGGTGAGGGGCTTCCAGGTGACGCGGTAACGCCAGGCGTCCGCGACGGACTGCTCACGACGGCGGCGGCGCCAGGACGACAGCGCCGGCACCATCGCCGTCACCGTCTCCCCGTCCAGGTCCAGCGTGTCAGCGAGCGACCCCAGGTCCTCCCGCTCCACCGCCGACCAGAACTCGGCATCCACCGGATCCACCACACCGGCCACCGGCGCCGCGACCGACTCCGGCCAGAACCGCTCCCGCTGGAACGCGTACGTCGGCAGCTCCACCCGCCGCGCACCCGAACCCGCGAAGAATCCGGACCAGTCGACGGACACCCCGTGCACGTGGGCGTCGACGAGCGCGGCGGTGATCGCCGACTCCTCGGGGCGGCCGCGGCGCAGCAGGGGGACCAGCACGGCGTGCGGGTCGTCGGCGAGGCTCTCGCGGGCCATTCCGCAGAGCACACCGTCGGGGCCGAGTTCCAGGAAGGTGCGTACGCCGTGCTCGGCCAGCCAGTTCACGCCGTCGGCGAAGCGGACCGCGTCGCGGACGTGGCGCACCCAGTACTCCGGGGAGCACACCTGCTCGGCGGTGGCGAGACGGCCGGTGGTGTTGGACACGAAGGGGATGGTGGGCGCGTGGTAGGTGGCGCTCTCGGCGACGCGGCGGAAGTCGTCGAGCATCGCGTCCATCAGCGGCGAGTGGAAGGCATGGCTCACCCGCAGCAGCCGGGTCTTGCGTCCGTCGGCCTCGAAGCGGGCGGCGATGTCCACCACGACGTCCTCGTCGCCGGAGACGACCAGCGAGGCGGGGCCGTTGACGGCCGCGACGGACACCCGGTCGGCGTGGTCGGCCAGCAACGGGAGGACCTCGTCCTCGGTGGCCTGGAGGGCCGCCATGGCGCCCCCGGCGGGGAGGGCCTGCATCAGCCGGCCGCGCGCGGCCACGAGGGCGCAGGCGTCCTCCAGGGACAGCACCCCGGCGACGTGCGCGGCGGCGAGTTCACCGATGGAGTGCCCGGCCAGGTAGTCGGGCCTGATGCCCCAGGACTCGACGAGGCGGAAGAGTGCCACCTCGACGGCGAACAGGGCGGGCTGGGCGTAGCCGGTGGCGTCGAGCAGCTCGGCCTCGGGCGTGCCGTCCTCCGCGAAGATCACCTCGCGCAGGGGGCGGTCGAGGGCGGTGTCGATCCGGGCGATCACGGAGTCCAGCGCGTCGGCGAACACCGGGTACCGCTCGTAGAGTTCCCGGCCCATGCCGGGCCGCTGGCTGCCCTGTCCGGTGAACAGGAACGCCAGCCGGCCGCGGCCCGCGGTGCCCTGGAGGACGCCCGGGGCGGGGGTGCCGTCGCGCAGGGCCGTGAGGCCGCGCAGCAGTTCCTCGCGCTCCCCCGCCACGACGCCCGCCCGGCGTTCGAAGCCGGTCCGGGACGTGGCCAGGGAGAAGGCGAGGTCGGTGAGGTGGAGTCCGGGCCGCTCGGCGAGCAGGGACAACAGACGGTCGGCCTGGGCGCGCAGGGCGGTGTCGCTCTTGGCGGACAGCGTCAGGGGCACGATGCCGGGCGCGGGCCCGCTCGCGGGCGCCGCCAGTTCCTCAGCAGGGGGGGCCTCAGCAGGGGGTGCCTCGGCGGGCGGTGCCTGTTCGAGGATGGTGTGCACGTTGGTGCCGCTGAGTCCGAAGGAGGACACACCGGCCCGGCGGGCACGCCCGGTCTCGGGCCACTCGGCCGGCTCGGTCAGCAGCTCGATGGCGCCCGCCGACCAGTCCACGTGGGACGAGGGGGTCTCGGCGTGCAGCGTCCTCGGCAGGACGCCCTCGCGCAGGGCCATGACCATCTTGATGACGCTCGCGACACCGGAAGCCATCTGGGTGTGGCCGATGTTGGTCTTGACCGACCCGAGCAGCAGCGGCCGCTCGCGGTCCTGGCCGTAGGTGGCCAGCAGGGCCTGGGCCTCGATCGGGTCGCCCAGGGCGGTGCCGGTGCCGTGCCCGTCGACCGCGTCGACGTCGGCGGGCGTGAGGCCGCCGTTGGCGAGGGCCTGGCGGATGACGCGCTGCTGGGAGG
The DNA here is from genome assembly GCF_014203545.1 of Streptomyces netropsis. Classification (GTDB taxonomy): domain Bacteria; phylum Actinomycetota; class Actinomycetes; order Streptomycetales; family Streptomycetaceae; genus Streptomyces; species Streptomyces netropsis. Next base: position 449,358 of record NZ_JACHJG010000002.1, on the reverse strand, counting down.
GGCCGTTGGGGGCGGTGAGGCCGTTGGAGGCGCCGTCCTGGTTGATGGCGCTGCCGCGGACGACCGCGAGGACCTGGTGTCCGTTGCGGCGGGCGTCCGAGAGCCGCTCCAGCAGGACGAGGCCGACGCCCTCGGCGAGGGTCATGCCGTCCGCGTCGTCGGAGTAGGCCTTGCAGCGGCCGTCGACGGCGAGGGCGCGCTGACGGCTGAAGCCGACGAAGGCGTTCGGGGTGGCCATGATGCTGACGCCGCCGGCGAGGGCGAGGGAGCTCTCGCCGTTGCGCAGCGACTGGCAGGCGAGGTGCATGGCGACCAGCGAGGAGGAGCAGGCCGTGTCGAGCGTGACCGCGGGGCCCTCGAAGCCGAAGAGGTAGGAGACCCGGCCGGAGAGGATGCTGGAGAGGGTGCCGGTGACCATGTGGCCCTCGGAACCCTCGGTGGCGTTGGCGGCGCCGGTTCCGTAGTCCTGGTAGCTCGCGCCGATGAAGGTGCCGGTCGAGCTGCCCCGCAGGGAGTCGGGGTCGATGCCGGCGCCTTCGAGGGCTTCCCAGGCGGTTTCCAGCAGCAACCGCTGCTGGGGGTCCATGGCCAGGGCCTCACGCGGGGAGATGCCGAAGAACCCGGCGTCGAAGTCCGCGACGTCCCGCAGGAATCCGCCCTGGACGGAGTAGGTCTTGCCGTGGCTGTCGGGGTCCGGGTCGTAGAGCCCCTCGGCGTCCCAGCCGCGGTCGGCGGGGAAGCCGGAGACGGCGTCGGTGCCGTTCATGACGAGGTCCCACAGCGCCTGCGCGGAGCCGACCCCGCCGGGGTAGCGGCAGCTCATCCCGACGATGGCGATCGGCTCGTCGGTGCGGGCGGCGGAGGCCGCCGGGGCGGCCGCGGCGATGTCGACGCCCGCGATCTCGGCGCGCAGGAACTCCACGAGCGCGAGGGGGGTGGGGTAGTCGAAGACCATGGTCGTCGGCAGCCGCAGCCCGGTGATCTCCCGGAGGCGGTTGCGCAGGCCCACGGCGGTCAGCGAGTCGAAGCCGACGTCGCGGAAGGCACGCTGGTCGGACAGTGCCTCGGACGAGGTGTAGCCGAGGACGCCCGCGGCCTCGGAGCGGACGAGTTCCAGCAGTTGGCGTTCCTGCTCGACGGCCGGGAGGGCCCGCAGCCGGGCCGCGAACTCCCCTTCGCCGCCCTTGCGCACGCTCTGCTCGGCGGCCTCGGCCAGTCGGCGGACCTCGGGCACCTCGTCGAACAGCGTGGTGGGACGGCCCGAGGTGAACACCGGGTGGTAGGTGTCCCAGGCGACGCCCGCGATGGCGAGCACCGTCTCGTCGTCGTCCAGGGCGCGCCGCATGCCGGCCAGCGCCAGCCGGGCGTCCATGAACTCCAGGCCGCTGCCCCGGATCTGGTCGGGGTCGACCCGGCCGAGGCCGAGGTCGTCGGCCCAGATGCCCCAGTGCAGGGACGTCGCGGTCACCCCGCGGGCGCGGCGGTTCTCCGCGAGCGCGCTGACGAACGCGTTGCCCGCCACGTAGGCGGCGTGCTGTCCGCTGCCCCACATGCCGGCGGCGGACGAGAAGAGGACGAAGGCGTCCAGTTCGGCGTCGTCCAGCAGTTCGTCGAGGTTCTGTGCTCCGGCGACCTTGGCGTGGACGACCTTGGCGAAGGCCTCCATGGTGGTCTCCGCCAGCGAGTGCAGCTCGATGACGGCGGCGGTGTGGATGGCCGTGCGGATGGTGTGGCCGTCGGCCTTCAGCGTGGCGATCAGTTCGGCGAGCGCGTCGCGGTCGGTGATGTCGCAGGCGGCGACGGAGGCCTCGGCGCCCTGTTCGGCGAGTTCGGCCACGAGCTCGGCGGCGCCGGGGGCGTTCATGCCGCTGCGGCTGACGAGGACCAGGCGCTCGGCGCCCTGGCCCGCGAGCCATCGCGCGATGTGGGGGCCCAGGGTGCCCGTGCCGCCGGTGATCAGTGTGGTGCCCCGGGGCGACCACGCGCGGTCCGGGTTCGGTTCGCCGGCCGGGGCGGGGAGCACCCGGCGGGTGAACACGCCGGAGGGGCGGATCGCGAGCTGGTCCTCGCCGGTGGTACCCGTGAGGACGGCGGCGAGCCGCTGTCCGGCGCGTTCGTCGAGCGTGTCGGGCAGGTCGATCATGCCGCCCCAGCGCTGCGGGTGCTCCAGCGCGGCCGTCCAGCCGACGCCCAGCACCTGCGCCTGCACCGGGTTCGTCACCAGGTCCGAACGGCCGGTCGAGACCGCGCCACGGGTCACGCACCACAGCGGGGCGTCGATGCCCGCATCGCCCAGCGCCTGGACGAGCGCGACCGTCAGGGCGAGACCGGAGGCCAGTGCCGGGTACGCGGCGCACGGCTGTTCCGCCGCCGCCAGCACCGAGACGATGCCGGCCACGTCTGCGACGTCCCGCAGCCGGGCCGCGAGGACGGCGCGATCGACGCAGGACTCGTCCAGCACCAGGCGGCGCACCTCGGCGCCCTGGCCGGACAGCGCGGCCACCACGTCGTCGTCGGCGATGCCTTCGGCACCGACCACCAGCCAGGTGCCCGACACCGAAGCCTGCGGGACACCACTGAGCGGCGACCAGGCGACGCGGTAGCGCCACGCGTCCAGCGCGGACTGCTCACGCCGCTCACGGCGCCACGACGACAGGGCGGGCAGCACGGCGGCGAGGGACTTCTCGTCGATATGCAGGCTCGAGGTGAGAGCGGAGACGTCCTGCTGCTCGACGGCCGCCCAGAAGGCGTCGTCGGCGGGGTCCGTGGTACCCGTCCGGTCGGTTTCGGAGGGCACGATCCACAGGTGTTCGTGCTGGAAGGCGTACGTGGGCAGGTCGACCCGGCGGGCGCCGACGGCGGTGAGGTCCACCGGCCAGCGGACGGCCGTGCCCCGGACGAACACCTCGGCCAGCGAGGTCAGGAACCGCCGCAGACCGCCCTCGTCACGCCGCAGCGTGCCGGTCACCAGCCCCTGGCCGGTGGCGTCGTCGAGCATGTCCTGGACGCCGACGGTCAGCACCGGGTGGGAGCTGACCTCCACGAACACCCGGTGGTTCGTACCGAGGAGCGACCGCACGGCCGCTTCGAACTCGACGGTGTTGCGCAGGTTGCGATGCCAGTACTCGGCGTCCATGCCGCTGGTGTCCAGCCACGCGCCGGTGACGGTCGACAGGAACGGCACCTCGGACTCGCGGGGCCGGATCGGTCCCAGCTCGGACAGCAGTTCGTCGTGGAGGTCCTCGACCTGAGCGGAGTGCGAGGCGTAGTCCACCGCGATCCGCCGGACCCGAACACCCTCGTCCGTGAGCTGCGCGGCCAGGTCGTCCAGACCCTGCGGATCACCGGAAACCACCACCGAACGCGGCCCGTTGACCGCCGCGACCGACACCCGGCCCGCGAAACCGTCCAGCCGCTCCTCGACCTCCGCGACCGGCAGCGCGACCGACATCATCCCGCCACGCCCCGCCAGCCGACGGCCGATGGCCTGGCTCCGCAACGCCACCACCCGCGCGCCGTCCTCCAACGACAACGCACCCGACACCACAGCCGCGGCGATCTCACCCTGCGAGTGACCCACCACAGCATCAGGACGCACACCATGCGCCTGCCACAACGCCGCCAACGACACCATCACCGCGAACGACGCCGGCTGTACGACGTCGACCCGCTCCAGGGAGGGGGCGTCCGGTGCCTGGCGCAGGACGTCGGTCAGCGACCAGTCGACGAACGGGCCGAGGGCGTCGGCGCATTGGGCGACGCGCTCGGCGAAGACGGGCGACTCCTCCAGCAGCCGGGCACCCATGCCCACCCACTGCGAACCCTGCCCCGGGAACACGAACACCGTCTTGCCGTCGACGTCCGCGGCACCGCGCACGACGGCGGGCGACGACGCGTCGGCGGCGACGGCCCGCAGGCCGGTCAGCAGCTCCTCGCGGTCCGTGCCGACGACGACCGCGCGGTGTTCGAACAGCGAGCGTGCCGACGTCAGCGAGAACCCGATGTCGGCCGGACGCCAGCCCGGCTCGGCCTCCACGGCCGACACCAGGCTCGCGGCCTGGTCCCGGACGGCGGGCGCGCTGCGCGCGGACACCACCCATGGGAGCAGCACCGCGGCGTCGTCCGCCGGGGCCGGGGAGGCGGGCTCCGCGGCCGTGAGGTCCTCGGCGCGCGGCGCTTCCTCCAGCACCGCGTGCGCGTTCGTCCCGCTGATGCCGAAGGAGGACACCGCGCAGCGGCGCGGCCGCTCCCCCGCCGGCCACTCGACCGGCTCGGTGAGCAGCTCGACCGCACCGGCCGACCAGTCGACGTGGGACGAGGCGTTGTCGCTGTGCAGCGACTTCGGCAGCAGGCCGTGGCGCATCGCCATGACCATCTTGATGACACCGGCGACGCCGGAGGCCGACTGGGTGTGGCCGATGTTGGACTTCACCGAGCCGAGCAGCAGCGGCCGGTCCGCGTCGCGGTCGCGGCCGTAGGTCACCTGGAGGGCCTGGGCCTCGATGGGGTCGCCCAGCGGTGTGCCGGTGCCGTGGGCCTCCACCGCGTCGACGTCCGAGGGGGACAGTCGCGCGTTGGCCAGCGCCTGGCGGATGACGCGCTGCTGGGAGGGGCCGTTGGGGGCGGTGAGGCCGTTGGAGGCGCCGTCCTGGTTGATGGCGCTGCCGCGGACGACCGCGAGGACCGGGTGGCCGTTGCGCCGTGCGTCGGAGAGCCGCTCGACGAGCAGGATGCCGACGCCCTCGGCGAGCGCGAAGCCGTCCGCCTCCTCGGCGAACGCCTTGGACCGGCCGTCGGTGGCCAGCGCCCGCTGGCGGCTGAAGGCGACGAACGGGTCGGTGGTCGTCATGACCGTGACGCCGCCCGCGACCGCGAGGGTGGTCTCGCCGTTGCGCAGCGACTGGCAGGCCAGGTGCAGGGCGACCAGCGAGGAGGAGCAGGCCGTGTCGACGGTGACCGCGGGGCCTTCCAGGCCGAAGACGTAGGACACCCGGCCGGAGAGGACGCTCGGCTGGCTGCCGGTGACCATGTGGCCCTCGGAGCCGGGCTCGGCGCCGCCGCGGCCGTACTCCTGGTAGCTGGAGCCGATGAACGTGCCGGTCAGGCTGGACCGCAGCGAGGCGGGGTCGATGCCGGCCCGCTCGACGGCCTCCCAGGTGGTCTCCAGCAGCAGGCGCTGCTGCGGGTCCATGCCCAGTGCCTCACGCGGGGAGATGCCGAAGAACCCGGGGTCGAACTCGCCCGCCTCGTGCAGGAATCCGCCCTGCGTCGTGTAGGTCGTACCGGCCCGGTCGGGGTCCGGGTCGTAGAGGCCGGTGGTGTCCCAGCCGCGGTTGGCGGGGAACTCCGAGATGGCGTCCACCCCGTCCGCGACGAGCCGCCAGAGCTGCTCGGGCGAGGTGACCCCGCCCGGGTAGCGGCAGCTCATGCCGATGATCGCGATCGGTTCGTCGTCGGCCGCCGCCGAGGTGGCGACCGGGCCGGCCACGTCGATGCCGGCGCCGAAGATCTCGGCGGCCAGGTACCGCGCCAGGGCGAGGGGCGTGGGGTAGTCGAAGACCATGGTGGCCGGCAGGGTGAGGCCGGTGACCGTGCCGAGCCGCTTGCGCAGCTCCACGGCGGTCAGCGAGTCGAAGCCGGCCTCGCGGAAGGCCCGTTGTTCGGGGACGGAGTCCGCCGAGCCGTGTCCGAGGACCGCGGCGGCCTCGTCGCGGACGAGGTCCACGAGGAGCCGCTCCCGCTCCTCCTCGGCCAGGGCGCGGACGCGTGCGGCGTACTCGGAGGCGGCACCGGTCTCGTGCTCGGTGCTCAGCTGGAGGGCGCGGATCTCGGGCAGGTCGGCGAGCAGCGCGCTGGGGCGCATCGAGGCGAAGAGCGGGAAGTAGCGCTCCCATTCGACGTCGGCGACGGTGACGGTGACGTCCCCCTGCACGACCGCGCGCCGCAGTTCGGTCATGGCGGACTGCGGGGTGAGGAAGCCCAGGCCCTGGCGGACCAGGCTGTCGGAGATGGCGTCGTCGACGGCCATGCCGGCCTCGGCCCAGGGGCCCCAGGCCACGGAGGTCGCGGTCAGGCCGTGGGCGCGGCGGTGTTCGGCCAGGGCGTCGAGGTAGGCGTTGGCCGCGCCGTAGGCGCTCTGGCCGCCGCTGCCCCACACGCCGGCGATCGAGCCGAAGAGGACGAAGAGGTCGAGTTCGCGGTCCCCGAGCAGGGCGTGGAGGTTGGCCGCGCCCGCCGCCTTGGCCGACGTCAGCTCGGCGAAGGCGGTGACGGGGGTCTGCTCCAGGGGTGCGGCCTGGCCGACGCCCGCGGTGTGCACGACACCGGTCAGCGGCAGCTCGTCGGGGACGGCCGCGAGCACGGCGGCCAGCGCGTCGCGGTCAGCGACGTCGCAAGCGACGATCTCGACGCGGGGGCCCAGCGCCTCCAGTTCGGCGCGGAGTTCGGCGGCGCCGGGGGCGGTGGGACCGCGGCGGCTGGTGAGCACCAGGTTCTCGGCGCCGCTGCGGGCGAGCCAGCGGGCGACCTCGGCGCCGAGCGCCCCGGTGCCGCCGGTGATCAGCACGGTGCCGCGGGCGGTGAACGCGGTCTCGGCGGGCAGGTCCTGGGCGAAGGCGCGGGCGAGGCGGCGGCCGGAGAGGCCGGAGGCGCGGACCGCCACCTGGTCCTCGCCGTCGAGGCCGGTCAGGACGCCCAGCAGGCGCTGTACGGCGTGCTTGTCGAGCACCTCGGGCAGGTCGACGAGTCCGCCCCAGCTTCGCGGGTACTCCAGGGCGGCGACGCGGCCGAGGCCCCACGCGGCGGCCTGGGCGGGCCGGGTGACGGGGTCGGCGGGGCCGGTCGACACGGCGCCGCGGGTGGCGGTCCACAGCCGGGCGCCCCACCCGGTGTCGCCGAGTGCCTGGGTGAGGGCGACCGTCAGGGCGAGTCCGGTGGTGAGCGGCGGACAGGCCGGGCTGGGGCGCTCGTCCAGCGGGAGGAGGGACAGGACACCGGTGAGGCCTTCGGCGCCTTCGACGGCGGTGAGCCGCTCGGCGAGGACGCTCCGGTCGGCACACGGGTCGTCGAGCACCAGGAGACGGGCCCGGGTGCCGTGGGTGTGCAGCGCGGCGAGCAGGTCGTCGCGGAGCTCGCCGTCGATCCCGTCGGTGGTGACGAGCAGCCAGCTGCCGTCCGCCGCCGGGGCGGCGGCGCCTCGCAGCCGGGTCCACTCGACCCGGTAGCGCCAGGTGTCGAGGAGGGCCTTCTCCTGGTTGCCCTGGCGCCAGGACGACAGGGCGGGCAGCAGCGAGCCGAGCGAGGAGATCTGGTCGTCCGCGAGGCCCAGGATCGTGGCCAGTTCATCGGCGTCGCCCCGCTCCACGGCGGCCCACAGCCGCTGGTGCGCGGGGTCGGCGGACGCGTCGGCGGTCACCGGCGAGGCGGCCTGCGGCCAGTAGAACTCGTGCTGGAAGGCGTACGTCGGCAGGTCCACCCGGTGGGCGCCGGAGCCCGCGAGGAAGGCGGACCACTCCACGCTCACGCCGTGCACCTGCAGGCGCGCCAGCGCGGCGGTGACGGTCTGCTCCTCGGGGCGGTCGGCGCGCAGCACGGGGACGAGCAGGGCGCCGTGTTCGTCGCCGAGGGTGTCCTGGGCCATGGCGGACAGCACGCCGTCGGGGCCGAGTTCCACGAAGGTGGTCACACCCGCGTCGTGCAGGGTGCGGACGCCGTCGGCGAAGCGGACCGCGCCGCGCACGTGCCGGGTCCAGTAGTCGGGGGAGCGCAGCTCTTCCTCGGTGGCGAGCCGCCCGGTCAGGTTCGACACCAGCGGGATGGCCGGTGCCGCGTAGGTCAGCCCCTCGGCGACGCGCCGGAAGTCGTCCAGCATCGCGTCCATGCGGGGCGAGTGGAAGGCATGGCTCACCCGTAGCCGCTTGGTCTTGCGCCCCTCCGCCGCGAGACGGTCGGCGATCTCCCGGACCGCGTCCTCGTCACCGGCGACGACGACCGACGTCGGCCCGTTGACCGCGGCGATCGACACGCCGTCGGTGAGCAGCGGCAGGATCTCTTCCTCGGTGGCCTGGACGGCCACCATGGCGCCACCGGCCGGCAGCGCCTCCATGAGTCCGGCCCGCGCGGCGACCAGCGTGCAGGCGTCGGTGAGCGAGAGGACGCCCGCGACGTGGGCGGCGGCGAGTTCGCCGATGGAGTGCCCGGTGACGTAGTCGGGGGTGACGCCCCAGGACGACACGAGGCGGAACAGCGCCACCTCGACCGCGAAGAGGGCGGGCTGGGTCCAGCCCGTACGGTCCAGGAGGGCGGCGTCGGCCGAGTCCGCGGCGGCGAAGAGCACCTCGCGCAGCGGGCGGTCCAGATGGGTGTCCAGACGCGGGGTCAGTTCGGTGAGCACCGCGTCGAGGGCCTCGGCGAAGACGGGGAACCGCTCGTACAGTTCGCGGCCCATGCCGAGGCGCTGCGCGCCCTGGCCGGCGAAGAGGAACGCCGTCCGGCCGGGGTGGGCGGCCTCGCCCTCGACCAGGTGGGCGTCGGGCCGGTCGGCGGCCAGCGCGGCGAGCGCGCGCAGCAGCGCGTCGCGGTCGCCCGCCACCGCGGCGGCGCGCTGGTCGAAGCGGGAGCGGGTGGTCAGCAGGGAGTACGCGACGTCGGCGGGGTCCAGCTCGGGGCGCGCCTCGACGTAGGACCGCAGCCGTGCCGCCTGCGCCCGGAGGGCGTCGCGGGTACGGCCGGAGATCAGCCACGGGACGACGGCTGTGGCGTTCGGGGCGGTCCGCTCGGGGGCGGGGGCCGGGGGCTGCTCGATGATGGTGTGGACGTTGGTGCCGCTGATGCCGAAGGAGGAGATGCCCGCGCGGCGGGGGCGGTCGGTCTCGGGCCACGCCGTCTGCTCGGTGAGCAGCTCGACGGCGCCCTCGGTCCAGTCGACCTTGCTGGAGGGGGCGTCGACGTGCAGGGTGCGCGGCAGGATGCCGTGGCGCATCGCCATGATCATCTTGATGACGCCGGCGACACCGGCGGCGGCCTGGGTGTGGCCGATGTTGGACTTGACCGAGCCGAGCAGCAGCGGCCGGTCCTCGTCCCGGTCCCGCCCGTACGTGGCCAGGAGGGCCTGGGCCTCGATCGGGTCGCCGAGGGTGGTGCCGGTGCCGTGGGCCTCGACCGCGTCGACGTCGGCGGGCGAGAGTCCACCGCTGGCGAGGGCCTGGCGGATGACGCGCTGCTGGGAGGGGCCGTTGGGGGCCGTCAGACCGTTGGAGGCGCCGTCCTGGTTGATGGCGCTGCCGCGGACGACCGCGAGGACCGGGTGGCCGTTGCGCCGTGCGTCGGAGAGCCGCTCGACGACGAGCACACCGACGCCCTCGGACCAGCCGACGCCGTCGGCCGCGTCGGAGAACGCCTTGCAGCGGCCGTCCGCGGACAGCCCCCGCTGCTTGGAGAACTCGACGAACACGGACGGCGTCGACATGACCGTCACACCGCCGGCCAGCGCCAGCGAGCACTCGCCCGCCCGCAGGGCCTGAGCGGCCAGGTGCAGGGTCACCAGCGAGGAGGAGCAGGCCGTGTCGACGGTGACCGCCGGGCCCTCGAGCCCGAAGGTGTAGGACACGCGGCCCGAGACCAGGCTCGGGGAGGTGCCGCTGCCCTGGAAGCCCTCGAAGTCACCACCGGCGAGTACGGCGCTGTAGTCGCTGTACATCACACCGGCGAAGACACCGGTCTGGCTGCCGCGCAGGGACACCGGATCGATCCCGGCGCGCTCGACGGCCTCCCAGGACGCCTCCAGCAGCAGACGCTGCTGCGAGTCGGTGGCGAGCGCCTCGCGCGGGCTCATGCCGAAGAAGGCGGGGTCGAACTCGCCCGCGTCGTGCAGGAAGCCGCCCGATCGGGTGTAGGCCGTGCCGGGGTGGTCGGGGTCGGGGTGGTACAGGCCGTCGACGTCCCAGCCGCGGTTGGCGGGGAAGCCGGAGACCGCGTCGGTGCCCTCGGTGACGAGCCGCCACAGGTCCTCCGGCGACGTCACCCCGCCCGGATAACGGCAGGCCATCCCCACGATCACGATCGGGTCGTCGGTGTCCACGGCCCGCGCGGCGGGCGCGGTGACGGCGGCCTCCGAGCCGAGCAGCTCGTCGAGGACGTACGCGGCCAGGGTGCGCACGCTCGGGTAGTCGAAGACAAGGGTGGCGGGCAGTCGGAGCCCGGTCACGGTGTTCAGCCGGTTCCGCAGCTCGACCGCCGTCAGCGAGTCGAAGCCGAGGTCGCGGAACGGGCGGGCGACGTCGATCTCCCCGGCGTCCGCGTGCCCGAGCACCAGGGCGACCTGACCGCGCACCAGGTCCAGCAGGGCCTCGTCACGGTCGGCCTCCGCCAGCCGTCCCAGACGCTGCACGAGGCCGGTGGCCGTGCTCGATCCGGCGACGGCGGCGCGCCGGGCGCGCGTACGGATGAGGCCGCGCAGCAGGGGCGGGACGTCGCCGCTCGCACGGAACGCGGGCAGGTCGAGGCGGACCGGCAGGACGACGGGCTCGTCGGTGGCCAGGGCCGCGTCGAACAGCGCGACGCCCTGCTCGGCCGACAGCGCCGGCATGCCCGCGCGGGCCAGCCGCTGGAGATCGGCGTCGCCGAGCGTGCCGGTCATGCCGCCGGACTGGTCCCAGGGGCCCCACACCAGGGAGATCCCGGGCAGGCCCTCCTCGCGGCGCCGCTGCATCAGGGCGTCGAGGAAGGCGTTGCCGGCCGCGTAGTTGCCCTGGCCGGCACCGCCGAAGGTACCGGCGACGGAGGAGAACACCACGAAGGCGGACAGGTCCGCGTCGCGGGTCAGCTCGTGCAGGTTCCACACCGCGTCGACCTTCGGGCGCAGCACCGCGTCGACGCGTTCGGGCGTCAGGGAAGCGATGACACCGTCGTCGAGGACCCCCGCCGCGTGCACCACGGCGGTGACCGGGTGCTGAGCGAGCAGCTCGGCGAGACCGTCACGGTCGGCGATGTCGCACGCGGCCACCACGGCCTCGGCGCCCAGCTCCGCCAGCTCCGCGACCAGGTCGTCCACACCGTCGGCGGCGAGACCCCGGCGGCTCACCAACAGCAGCCGCCGCACACCGTGTTCGGCCACCAGGTGCCGCGCCACGACCGCACCCAGGCCGCTGGTGCCGCCGGTGACGAGCACCCGGCCCTCGGCGTCCCAGACGGCCGTCCCGGACACGGCGTCCGACACCGGTACCCGGGCCAGGCGCGCGGCCTTGAGCTCGCCCGCGCGGACGGCCAGCTGCGGCTCGTCGGAAGCCAGCGCCCGTGTGAGCGCGGCGGCCGAGGCGTCGTCCCCGGCCTCCGTCTCCAGGTCCAGCAGCCCGAAGCAGCCGGGGTTCTCCGTCTGCGCCGAGCGCACCAGACCCCACACCGATGCCGCGGCAGGGTCGCCGCCGCCCAGGGCACCCCGGGTCACGAACACCAGGCGCGAGCCGACGAACCTCTCGTCGGCCAGCCAGTTCTGTACGTGGCCCAGGGCCCGGGCCACCAGCGCGTGCGCGGACCCGACCATCCCGTCACCGAACTCACCGGCGACGGGGACCAGCACCACGGCCGGCATCGCCGCGTCCGAGGCCGGCAAGGACGCCAGGTCCTGGTGGGGCACCGCACCCGGCAGCGCCTCGGCCAGCCCGAAGGCGTCCCGGCCCACCAGGGCCACCGACCCGGGCTCGGCCGACTCGGCCCGTACCGGCGCCCAGTCCAGACGGAAGAGCGCGTCCCGGGCCGCCCCGGCGGCGTCGCCGAGGCGCTGCTCCGACACCGGACGCAGCACCAGGGAGTCGACGGAGGCGACCGGCTCGCCGGAGGTGTCGGCGACGGCGATCGAGACCGTGCCCTCACCGGCCGGGGCGAGCCGCACCCGCAGCGCCGTGGCCCCGGTGGCGTGCAGCGACACGCCCTCCCAGGAGAAGGGCAGCCCGCCTTGGCCCTGCGCGCCGAGGTCGGTGAACCCGGCCGCGTGCAGCGCCGAGTCCAGCAGCGCGGGGTGGAGGCCGAACGCGCCCGCGTCGGCCTCGCCGCCCTCGGGCAGGCTCACCTCGGCGAACACCTCGTCGCCGAGCCGCCAGGCGGCCCGCAGTCCCTGGAACGTCGCGCCGTAGCCGAACCCGTCCTCCGCGAGGCGGTCGTAGAGGCCGTCGAGCGACACCGGCTCGGCACCCGGCGGCGGCCAGGCGGCCGCGTCGAACGGCATGCGGTGCTCACCGGCGGCGAGCACACCGGTGGCGTGCTGCGTCCACGGCAGCTCGTCGGCGCCGTCCGGGCGGGAGTAGACGTTGAGGGTCCGGCGACCGGTCCCGTCGGGGCTGCCGATCCACAACTGCACCTGGATGCCGCCCTGTTCGGGCAGCGTCAGCGGTGCGGCCAGCGTCAGCTCCTCGACCCGGTCGCAGCCGACCTCGTCACCGGCGCGGATCGCCAGCTCCAGGAAGGCGGTGCCGGGCAGCAGCACCGTGCCCCGTACGGCGTGGTCGGCGAGCCAGGGGTGGGAGTGCAGTGACAGGCGGCCGGTGAGCAGGGCGCCGTCGGAGTCGGCGAGGGAGACCGCCGCGGACAGCAACGGGTGGTGTGCCACGCCGAGTCCCGCGGCGCGCAGGTCGCCGGACTGGCCGGGGTTGTCCTTGGGCCAGTACCGCCGCCGCTGGAAGGCGTAGGTCGGCAGGTCGACGCGGCGCGCTCCGGTGCCCTCGAAGTAGGCGTCCCACGTCACCGGGACGCCTCGGGTGTGGAGACCGGCGAGGCCGGTGGTGACGGCCTGCACCTCGGGGCGGCCGGCGCGCAGCAGCGGCAGGGCGGCGTGGCCGTCGGCGCCGGCTTCGTCGAGGCAGCTCTGGGCCATGGCGGCGAGGACACCGTCGGGGCCGAGCTCCAGGAAGGTGGTCACGCCGTGGCCGCGCAGCCAGTCGACGCCGTCGGCGAAGCGGACGGCCCGGCGGACGTGGTCGACCCAGTAGTCGGTGGAGGTGACCTGTGCGACGGTCACGGGCTCGCCGGTCAGGTTCGACACGAACGGCATCAGCGGGGCCTGGAGGGTCAGGCCGGACACCACCGCGCGGAACTCGTCGAGCATCGGCTCCATGAGCGGCGAGTGGAAGGCGTGGGAGACGCGCAGCCGCTTGGTCTTGCGGCCGTCGGCCTCCAGCCGGGCGACGATGCCGGCGAGCGCGTCCTCGGCGCCGGCGACGACGACGGCGCCGGGGCCGTTGACCGCGGCGACGGACACCTGGTCGGCCGGCTGGTCGGCCAGCAGCGGCAGGACCTCGTCCTCGGTGGCCTGGACGGCCACCATGGCGCCACCGGCCGGCAGTGCCTGCATGAGACGGCCGCGGGCGGCGACCAGGGCGGCCGCGTCGCTCAGCGACAGCACCCCGGCGACGTGGGCGGCGACGACCTCGCCGATGGAGTGGCCCGCCAGGAAGTCGGGCTTGACGCCCCACGACTGCGTCAGCCGGAAGAGAGCGACCTCGACGGCGAACAGGGCGGGCTGGGCGTAGCCGGTGCGCTCCAGCTCCTCCTCCTGCTCGCCCCACATGACGTCGCGCAGCGACCCGTCCAGGTGGCTGTCCAATGCGGCGAGGACCTCGTCGAGGGCCTCGGCGAAGACGGGGAACCGCTCGTACAGCTCCCGGCCCATGCCGAGGCGTTGGCTGCCCTGGCCGGAGAAGAGGAACGCGAGTTTGCCCTCGCCCTGGGTGGTGCCCTGGACGCAGCCGGGCGCCGGGCGGTCCTCGGCCAGGGCGGTCAGACCGGCGACGACGTCGTCGTGTCCGGCGGCGACGAGCACGGCGCGGTGCTCGAAGCCGGCGCGCGACGTGGCCAGGGAGTACGCGGTGTCGAGGACGCCGGGCCGAGGGTCGGCGGTCAGGGCGGACAGCAGTCGTCCGGCCTGGGCCCGCAGGGCCTCGCGGGTCCGGCCGGAGACCGGCACGGGCACGACGCCCGGGGCGACGGTGACGTCCGCCGAGCCCTCGGGGTCGTTCTCGGGCTCGGGGGCCTGCTCGACGATGGTGTGGGCGTTGGTGCCGCTGATGCCGAAGGAGGAGACGGCCGCACGCATCGGCCGCCCGGTCTCGGGCCAGGCGGTGTTCTCGGTGAGGAGGCGGACGGCGCCCTGTGACCAGTCCACGTGGGACGAGGGGGCGTCGACCATCAAGGTCTTGGGCAGGACGCCGTGGCGCATGGCCATGACCATCTTGATGACACCGGCGACGCCGGCGGCGGCCTGGGTGTGGCTGATGTTCGACTTCACCGAGCCGAGGAGCAGCGGCCGGCTCTCGTCGCGGTTGCGGCCGTACGTGGCGAGCAGTGCCTGGGCCTCGACGGGGTCGCCCAGCGTGGTGCCCGTGCCGTGTGCCTCGACGACGTCGACCTCGTCGGCCGACAGCCGGGCGTTGACCAGTGCCTGCTGGATCACCGCCTGCTGGGAGGGGCCGTTCGGGGCGGTCAGGCCGTTGGACGCGCCGTCCTGGTTGACGGCGCTGCCGCGCACCACGGCGAGGATCTCGTGCCCGTTGCGCTGGGCGTCGGAGAGCCGCTCCAGCACCAGCACACCGACGCCCTCCGCCCAGCCGGTGCCGTCGGCGGAGTCGGCGAAGGAACGGCAGCGGCCGTCGGCGGACAGCCCGCCCTGGCGGCTGAACTCGACGAACGTCGTGGGGCTCGCCATGACCGTGACACCACCGGCGAGAGCGAGCGAGCACTCGCCCGCGCGCAGCGCCTGGGTGGCGAGGTGGAGGGCCACGAGCGAGGAGGAGCAGGCGGTGTCGACGGTCACGGCGGGACCGACGGCACCGAAGACGTAGGAGATGCGGCCGGACAGCACACTGCCGGTGTTGCCGGTGAGCTGGAAGCCCTCGACGCCGTCGGCGGGGCCGACGCGGTAGTCCTGGGCCATCGCGCCCATGAACACACCGGTCTGGGTGCCCCGGATGGAGGTGGGGTCGATGCCGGCGCGTTCGAAGGCCTCCCAGGACGACTCCAGCAGCACCCGCTGCTGCGGGTCCATGGCCACCGCCTCGCGCGGGGAGATCCCGAAGAAGCCGGTGTCGAACTCGGCCGCGTCGTGCAGGAAGCCACCGGAGTTCGTCTGGGAGGCGGCGAGGGCCTCGGGGTCCCAGCCACGGTCCGTGGGGAAGTCGGTGATGCCGTTCCCGCCGGCCTCGACCATCCGCCACAGGTCCTCCGGGCCGGCCACACCACCCGGGTAGCGGCAGGTCATGCCGATGATGGCGATGGGCTCCTGGGAGGCCGACTCGAGCTCCTGCACCCGCTGCCGCGTCCGTCGGAGATCGGCTGTCGCTCGCTTGAGGTAGTCCCGGAGCTTCTGTTCGTTGTCCATCTCAACTCAACCAATCTCGACAGCCAGTGGCCGAACCTGAATCGCGCCGCCCGAACGTCACCCGGCAGGCACGTCCTTGGCCCGGGGCGACGAGACTCGCGGCATCCGCGTCCGCGGAATGCCATGAGGCGAGTCTCGTCGGGACGTCGGCAAGAAATCCCTAGTTCTGCGGCGCTTCGTCGCGACGACGCGGCGGGACGCGGGTACGCGTCACGCCGCGTCGGTCTTCTTGACGCCTCTTTGTCTGCTGCTTGCCTGTTGCTTGTCTGTTTGTTTGTCTGTTGCTGGTCCTGATGGCCGGTGCCGCACCGGCGTGGTGTGCCGCTGTGCGGCCGCTACCAGCTGCCGGCCAGCAGAAGGTCCCCGTACTCGTGCTCACGGGACACCTGCTGGAGGTCGGACTCGACCATCATGTGCATCAGCTGCGGGAAGTCGACGGTCGGCTCCCAGCCCAACTCGGTGCGGACCCGCTGGGTGTCCGCGCACAGCACCTCGACCTCGGCCGGACGCACCAGGGCGGGGTCGACGCAGACGTAGTCCTTCCAGTCGAGGTCCACGTGCTCGAAGGCATAGCGCACCGCGTCCCGGACCGTGTGCATCTGGCCGGTTCCCACCACGTAGTCGGTCGGTTCCTCCTGCTGGAGCATGAGGTGCATCGCGCGGACGTAGTCGCCGGCGAAGCCCCAGTCACGCACGGCGTCGAGGTTCCCGAGGTCCAGCTTCTTCTGGTGGCCCAGCTTGATGCGGGCGGCCGCCAGCGAGATCTTCCGGGTGACGAACTCCGCGCCACGGCGCGGGGACTCGTGGTTGAAGAGCATCCCGGACACCGCGTACATCCCGAAGGACTCACGGTAGTTCTTCGTGATGAAGTGCCCGTACGTCTTCGCGACGCCGTACGGGCTGCGGGGGTGGAACCTGGTGGTCTCGCTCTGCGGAGTCTCGGCGGCCTTGCCGAACATCTCCGAGGAGGACGCCTGGTAGAAACGGATCTGGCCACCGCCCGCGTGGCGGGAGCCGTTCAGCCCGCTCACCATGCGGATGGCTTCGAGCATCCGCAGGACACCCATGCCGTTGATCTCGGTGACCAGTTCGGCCTGCTGCCACGACATCGGCACAAAGGAAATCGCGCCGAGGTTGTACACCTCGTCCGGCTGCACCGTGTCCACGGCCGATACGAGACTTGCCTGATCCATGAGATCGCCGTCCACGAACGACAAATCGGAGACCAGACGGCTCACCCGCGATTTCCGCGGATTGGCCTGTCCCCTGATCAATCCCCATACCTGGTAACCCTGCGAGAGCAGGTGTTCCGCCAGGTAAGAACCGTCCTGTCCGGTGATCCCAGTGATCAACGCGCGCCTGGACATGTCATCCCCTTCTCTCCCCCGGACAGACCGCCCCCACGCAGAGCTGTCCCACCACGGGAGCGGAACATGCGAAAGTCCGACGGTGAACGCACCGGAAGAATGACCGGTCGATGAACTGGCACCGAATGCGCTTCTGTCCGGCCGATATATGCGACCGCACGCTCGCAGTCGCCCGACGGCAGTGTCAAGAAAATGCCGACACACTAGGGAATTTGCGAGACTCGGACCCCGCGGGCACACCATCGGCCGACGCCCGGGAGCGGCCCGTGGGGTGAACACTAGGGATTCTCCTGTGTGTTGTGCGATGGACTGGGCGGGTCGGCGGTCCGCCGGCCCTGCCGTCCGGAGAGTTCGGTGCTGATCAGACTCCTGCGTGCCCGCCTGCGCCCCTACGGCCGCTCCGTCACCCTCCTCGTGCTGCTTCAACTGGTGCAGGTCCTGGCCACGTTGCTGCTGCCCATGTTCGGTGCCGCGGTCATCGACAACGGCGTGGTCAAGGCCGATACCGATTACATCTGGCGGATCGGCGGCGTCATGCTCGTCGTGGCGGTCGCGCAGATCGCCTGCGCGATCGGCGCGGTGAACCTCGGCTCCCGCACCTCGATGGCCCTCGGGCGGGATCTGCGCTCCGCGGTCTTCCGCCGCGTGCTGGACTTCTCCGCCCGCGAGGTGGGCCGGTTCGGCACCCCCTCGCTGATCACCAGAACGGTCAACGACGTCCAGCAGGTCCAGGCGCTGGCCCAGTCGGCCTTCGGCATCGCGGTGTCGGCACCCATCATGTGCGTCGGCAGTGTGCTGCTGGCGTTGCGTCAGGACGTGCCGCTGTCGATGTTCCTGGTGGCGATCGTCGTGGTGATCGCCGGTGTCTTCACGCTCGTCCTGACCCGGATGAGCCCGTGGTACGCCCTGATGCAACAGCGCGTGGACCAGGTCAACCGGATGCTGCGCGAGCAGATCACCGGGGTCCGGGTGGTGCGGGCCTTCGTGCGGGACACCCACGAACGCGAACGGTTCACCCGGACGAACGCCGAGATGACCGCGCTGTCGCTGCGCGTCGCCCGGCTGATAGCGATGATGCTCCCCCTCGTCATGATGGTGATGAACACCTTCATGGTGGGGCTGATCTGGTTCGGCGCCCGCCGGATCGAGGCCGGGTCGATGCAGCTCGGCTCGCTCAGCGCCTTCCTGAGCTATCTCGGTCTGATCCTCATGTCGGTCGTGATGGTGACGTTCGTCTTCCTGGCCGCACCGCGCGCGCGGGTGTCCGCCGAACGCATCCAGGAAGTGCTCGACACCGAACCGAGCGTCATCGCTCCCGCGACACCGGTCCACTCCGGCTCGGACGTCGGCCGCCTGGAGTTGCGTGCCGTGGAGTTCCGCTATCCGGGGGCGGAGGAGCCGGTGCTGCGGGACATCGACCTCACGGCCGGGCCCGGGGAGACGGTGGCGATCCTCGGCAGTACGGGCAGCGGCAAGACGACCCTGCTGAACGTGCTGCTGCGGCTGTTCGACCGCACGGGCGGTTCGGTCCTGGTGGGCGGCGTCGACGTGCGCGCGTACGACGCCGACGCCCTCTCCCGCACCATCGGCTTCGTACCGCAGAAGCCCTATCTCTTCTCCGGCACCGTGGCGAGCAATCTGCGGTTCGGCAGCCCGGGGGCGACCGACGAGGAACTGTGGCGCGCACTGGAGATCGTCCAGGCCCGGGAATTCGTCGAGCGCATGCCCGGCGGCCTGGACGCGCGGATCGCCCAGGGCGGCACCAATCTCTCGGGCGGGCAGCGACAGCGGCTGTCCATCGCGCGCACGCTGGTGCGCCGGCCCGACGTCTATCTCTTCGACGACTGTTTCTCGGCACTCGACTACGCCACGGACGCCGCGCTGCGGGCGGCTCTCACCCCCGAGATCTCCGGGGCGACGGTGGTCGTCGTCGCCCAGCGGGTCAGCACCGTCCGGCACGCCGACCGCATCGTGGTCCTCGACGCCGGGCGCGTCGTGGGCACCGGCACCCACGAGGAGCTGATGCGCCACAGCACCACGTACCGCGAGATCGCGCTCTCCCAGCTCACCAGCGAGGAGGCCGCCGGTGCGGCGACACAGCCGTGACAGCGGCGGGAGCGCCGTCGCGCTCGTAGGCCAGGGGTCACCCCAACCCCCCGGAACCCAGAGGAAAGGCGGGGCGGCATGACTCCCCCGGTCAAGGTCGGCGCGGCACCGGGCACACCACCGCGGGAGCCCGAAGCCGTCCCGGACGGGGGGCAGGACACCCCGCCGGAGGGCACCGAGGCGTCGGAGAAGGCACGCGACCCGCGCGGTACGGTCCGCCGGGTGCTGGGACTGCTCCGCCCGCAGCGCGGGCGGATCGCCGTGCTGCTCGGCCTCGGGATCGTCGGCGTCACCCTGAACGCCCTCGGCCCGAAGCTCCTCGGTGATGCCACGGACCTGGTCTTCGCCGGTGTCGTCGGCAAGCAGGTGTCCACCGGGGAGTCGAAGGCCGCCGTCGTCGAGCGGCTGCGCGCCGAGGGCCACGACTCGCTCGCCAATGTCTTCAGCACGGTGGACGTGGTGCCCGGTCAGGGCATCGACTTCGACGGGGTCGGACGGCTGCTGTTGGTCGTCCTCGCGCTGTACGCCGCGGCGTCACTGTTCACGCTCCTGCAGGGGTGGTTGGCCACGGCCGTCGTCCAGCAGGTCGTGTTCGATCTGCGCGAGAGGGTGGAGGAGAAGCTCGCGCGCCTGCCGCTCAGCTACTTCGACCGCAATCCGCCGGGCGAGGTGCTGAGCCGGGTCACCAACGACGTCGACAACCTCCAGCAGACCCTCCAGCAGTCACTGAGCCAGCTGATCACCGCGGTGTTCTCCACGCTGAGCATGCTGGTCCTGATGTTCGTGATCTCGCCGCTGCTGGCCCTGATCATGCTGATCGGCGTGCCCGTGTCGGCGCTGCTGGCCACGTTGATCGTCAAGCGGGCACAGCCGCAGTTCGCCGCGCAGTGGGCGGCCACCGGGACGCTCAACGCCCATGTCGAGGAGATGTACAGCGGGCACTCGCTCGTGAAGGGCTTCGGCAGGCGGGAGTTGGCGGAGCGGGCCTTCGACGAGCACAACGAGGCCATGTACCGGGCGGGCGCGAAGGCGCAGTCCGTGTCGGGCACCATCGAACCGTCGATGATGTTCGTCGCCAACCTCAGCTACATCGTCGTGGCCGTCGTCGGTGCGCTGCGGGTCGTGAGCGGATCGCTGTCGATCGGCGAGGTGCAGGCGTTCATCCTGTACTCCGGCGGGTTCAGCCGGCCGATCGTCGAGGCGGCGAGCGTCGCGGGCCGGCTGCAGTCGGGCGCAGCGTCCGCCGAGCGGGTCTTCGCGCTGCTCGACGCGGACGAGCAGGGCCCCGACCCGAAGCGGCCCGCGCGGCCCGAACGGGTCGAGGGGCACGTGGAGTTCGAGCGGGTGTCGTTCGCCTACACCCCGGACACCCCGCTGATCGAGGACCTGTCGCTCACCGTGCGGCCCGGCCAGACCGTGGCGATCGTCGGTCCGACCGGGGCGGGCAAGACCACGCTGGGCAATCTCCTCATGCGCTTCTACGAGGTCGACGGCGGCCACATCCTGCTGGACGGCACGGACATCGCCGCGATGACCCGCGAGGAGCTGCGCGCGAACATCGGTCTCGTCCTCCAGGACGCCTGGCTGTTCGGCGGCACGATCGCCGAGAACATCGCGTACGGGCGCCCCGACGCCACCCGCGAGGAGATCGTGGCCGCTGCGCGCGCCACCTGTGTGGACCGCTTCGTGCGGACCCTGCCCGACGCGTACGACACCGTGCTCGACGACGAGACGTCGAGCGTCAGCGCCGGCGAGAAGCAACTGATCACGGTGGCGCGGGCGTTCCTGACCGGGCCGGCGATCCTGGTGCTGGACGAGGCGACGAGTTCGGTCGACACCCGCACGGAGGTCCTCATCCAGCGGGCGCTGAACTCGCTGCGCGCGGGCCGCACCAGCTTCGTCATCGCGCACCGGCTCTCGACCATCCGGGACGCCGACGTCATCGTCGTCATGGAGGCCGGGCGGATCATCGAGCGGGGCACGCACGAGGAGCTGATCGGGAACGCGGGCACCTACGCGCGGATGTACGCCTCGCGCACCCTGGCGCCCGGGCAGGAGTCGGGTGAGGCGGGTGAGCCGGCCAGTCAGGCCTGACCGGTCTCGATGCGGCTGATCCTGCCGTCCGCCATGTCGAACCTCCACGCGGTGCGCATCTGACCCCAGGTGTCGTTGCGGAAGTCGGCGATCAGCGAGCGGCCGCCGTCCGACTCGGACTGCACGTCGATGTGGCCCCCGGAGGTGAAGATCTCCTTGTCGATCCACTGCTGGAGGTCACGGTCGGAGCCGTCGTCGGACAGGGTCGCGTCGTCGGTCAGCAGCGACAGGAAGCCCTCCCGGTCACCGGCGTTGATCGCGAGGGCCAGGGATCTCACCAGGGGGTCGCTGAGGTTCTGGGGAGGGATGGTCATCGGGGCTGCTCCTCGGTCGTGCCGGGCGGATGCCTCGAACGGTAGCCACGGGGTGGGGTTCCGGCCACGGGACCACGCACACCCCACTCACAAGATCGTTAAGCGAGGCGATCGCCGCATTCACCTTATTGAGGGGAAAGATGACTTACCCCATCTTTCTTCGCGGCCCGGCCGCCTAGCGTGAGGGGCGATTTGGTCCGGGCCACGCGAAAGGCCGTGCACGATGTCAGATCCCTTCCGGCTCCCCTCCTTCTACATGCCGTATCCGGCGCGTCTGAACCCTCATCTGGAGAGTGCCCGCGAGCACTCCAAGGCGTGGGCCCGCGACATGAAGATGATCGAGGGATCCGGCATCTGGGACGAGTCGGACTTCGACTCGCACGACTACGCCCTGCTCTGCGCGTACACCCATCCGGACGCCTCGGCCGCGGAGCTGTCCCTGGTGACCGACTGGTACGTCTGGGTGTTCTTCTTCGACGACCACTTCCTGGACATCTTCAAGCGCAGCCGGGACACGGCCGGCGCGAAGGCCTATCTCGACCGGCTCCCCGCCTTCATGCCCGTCGACCCGGTGGACACCCCCGCGACACCGACCAACCAGGTCGAGGAGGGGCTCGCGGAGCTGTGGGCCCGGACGGTCCCGTCGATGTCGCGGGACTGGCGCCGCCGCTTCCACGAGAGCACCCGGCATCTGCTGGAGGAGTCCCTCTGGGAGCTCGCCAACATCAATGAAGGCCGGGTGTCCAACCCCGTCGAGTACATCGAGATGCGCCGCAAGGTGGGCGGCGCCCCCTGGTCCGCCAACCTCGTCGAGCACGCGGTCGGCGCCGAGGTGCCCGCCGCCGTCGCGGCGAGCCGGCCGATGCGGGTCCTCAAGGACACCTTCGCCGACGGGGTGCACCTGCGCAACGACCTCTTCTCGTACCAGCGCGAGACCGAGAGCGAGGGCGAGCTGGCCAACGCGGTACTGGTGCTGGAGAAGTTCCTGGACTGCGGCACCCAGGAGGCGGCGGACGCCGTCAACGACCTCCTCACCTCCCGCCTGCAGCAGTTCGAGCACACCGCGCTCACCGAGGTGGCGCCGCTCCTGCAGGAGCACGGGCTCGACCCGGCGGCATACGGTGACGTCTTCGCCTACGTCAAGGGGCTCCAGGACTGGCAGTCCGGCGGGCACGAGTGGCACATGCGCTCCAGCCGGTACATGAACGGCGCCTCGGGCGACGCCCCGGCGCACTCCCCCGCCCCGACGGCCACCGCGGCGGCCCTGCCGGCCGGCCCCTCCGGCCTCGGCACCTCGGCGGCGCGGGCCCTGGTCTCGCTGGCGGCCTCGGTCCCCGCCAGGCTCAGGAGTCACACGCACATCCCCTTCCAGCAGGTCGGCCCGCTGCCGCACCCCGATTTCCTCATGCCCTACACGACCCGGCTGAGCCCGCATCTGGACGCCGCCCGGCGACACAACGTCGAGTGGAGCCGTCGCGTCGGGATCCTGGACGCGGTCCCGGGCGTCCCCGGATCCGCCCTCTGGGACGAGGAGAAGCTCAAGGACATCGACCTCCCCCTGTGCGCCGCCGGCATCGACCCCGACGCGGCCCCCGGGGAACTCGATCTGACGTCGGACTGGCTCACCTGGGGCACCTACGCCGACGACTACTATCCGGTGTTCTTCGGCCGCACCCCGGACCTGGAGGCCGCGAAGGCCTGCCACGAACGGCTGCTGCGGTTCATGCCGTTGGACCTCGCCCCGGCGCCGGCCCCGCTGAACCCGCTGGAGCGCGGTCTCGCCGATCTGTGGCCGCGCACGGCGGGGCCGATGGACGCCGGCGACCGTCGAACGTTCCAGGACGGCGTCCGGGTCATGCTGGAGAGCTGGCTGTGGGAGCTGTCCAACCAGAAGCAGAACCGCATCCCCGAGCCCGTCGACTACATCGAGATGCGCCGCCAGACCTTCGGCTCGGACCTCACCATGAGCCTGTCCCGCATCGGCCACGGACACACCGTGCCGCCGGAGGTCTACCAGGCACGGCCCGTCAAGGCGATGGAGAACGCGGCCCAGGACTACGCCTGTTTGATGAACGACGTCTTCTCGTACCAGAAGGAGATCCAGTTCGAGGGCGAGATCCACAACGCCGTCCTCGTGGTGCAGAACTTCTTCAACTGCGGGACCGAGGAGGCCCTCGGCATCGTGAGTGATCTGATGACCTCCCGGATGCGGGAGTTCCAGCACATCGTCGCCGTCCAACTGCCCGCGCTCTTCGAGGACTTCCATATGGGCGAGGAGGCCCGCGCGACACTGACGGGCTACGCCGAGGAGCTCAAGCACTGGTTGTCCGGAATCCTGACCTGGCACCAGGGCTGCCGGCGGTACGCGGAGGTCGACCTGCTCCGCCACAACGCCCCGCCGGCACCGACGTGGGGCGGCCCCACGGGCCTCGGCACCTCGGCCGCCAGGATCACGACGCCGTTCCACCCGCCCACGGCGGTGGTGGGGGCCCGGGGCTGACCGGGCCCCCGGGCCGGGGGCTCAGCAGTCCAGGGGGTTGCGGATGTTCTCCGTGGTGGGTCCGCTGTTCCGGCACAGCCGGTAGCCCTGGCCGTGAAGGTCGTCGACGATGCCGGGCAGGGCGTCGGGGAAGCGGGTGAAGAGATGCCCCAGGACGACTCCGCTGCGTTTGACCGCCGCCGGGGCCTCCCGCACCCGGGCCCGTAGGACATCCGGGCCCGGGAACTGCTCACCGGTCTTCACCCAGTCCCGGGTGTCCAGGGTCCAGGTGCAGATCCGGTACCCGAGCTCCGCCGCGAGTGCCGTCTCACGCGGCCCGTAGTCACCGAACGGCGGTCGCAGCAAGGTGCTCCGCAGCCCGTTGCGGATCTCCTCGCGGGCCGCATTCTCGGTCAGGGCGGGCAGATGCGGGTGGGAGTAGGAGTGGTTGCCGACCCAGTGGCCCTGGCGCCGCAGGGCGGCGGTGATCCGCGGGTAGCGCTCGGCGTAGTTGTTGACGAGGAAGAACGCGGCGCGGACACCGCGCCCTTGCAGGAAGTCCCCGGCCCGCACGATCCGGTCCGGGTCCTCGACGGACCAGTCGTCCAGCGTCAGCAGCACCCGGCCGGAGGTATTGCCGCACCGCTCGACGTCGTAGCCCGCCGCCGCGCTGGCGGGGGCCGCGCAGACCGCGAGGACGGCCGACAGCGCCGCCATCACGGCGATCGCGGCCGTCACGGGCCGGGGGTGACGACAGGGACGGGGCGGACTGCCGGTGATCACCGCCTCAGGCTGGCAGTGGCCGCACCCCCGCGCAAATGAACACTCGGCCGAGCGGGTGATACATGGACGCTCGGGTCAGGAACAGCCGCTTCCGCCGCAGCCCGAACTCGAGGCGGAGCAGGCTCCCTTCGGGCCGGCGCTCGTCTCGGTGCGTCTCAGCGCGCGGCGCGTGAGGTGCGCAGGGCCGACACCAGGCGGCCGAGGCGAACGGGCGTACGGCCGGGGGCGGGTCGCGGTGTCGTCCGCTCCTCCCACCAGGCGGTCAGCAGCTCTCGCCGCTCGGCGTCCCGCGGTCGGCCGGCGTCCAGGAGGTGCCGGACGAAGTCCGTCGCGTCCCGGCGGTAGCTGTCGGTCATGGGGCGGGTCCGGGCGTAGTCGAAGAACAGGTCCCGGAAGTCCCCGGCCAGGATGTCCGCCGGCTCGGGTGCCACCTTGCTGACGACGTCCGCGCGCTTGGCGACCAGCGCCCGCCGCTGCACCAGCAGCCGCCCCGGGTCGAAACCGTCCGGCGTCGGGCCGCCCGCGACGAGCGCGGACAGCAGCTCGGTCTGCGCGTGGGCGAGCCGACGGCGGGCGGCGTCGATGTCGGGCTCTTCCCCGTGGGGGACACGACGCGGGGGTTCAGACACGGTGGGCCTCGTGGAGCACGCCGCGTATCGCGGTGAGTTCGGCGGCGAGCCCGCCCGCTTCGGGGAAGTCGTCGTCGCGCTCCAGCAGCACACCGGGCGGGGTGACGCGGGAGCACAGCTCGGCGAGGACGTCCAGCACGGGCCGGGTCACCGGATGGGCGTGGCTGTCGTGCCACAGACCGTCCTTCTCGAAGCCGCCCGCCACGTGGACGTAGGCAATGGCCCAGGCCGGCACCTCGTCCAGGAACGCGGCCGGGTCCTCGCCCCGGTTGACGTGATTGGTGTGGAGGTTGGCGACGTCGACGAGCAGCCGCACACCGGTCCGCTCGACCAGTTCGGCGAGGAACCGTCCTTCGGTCAACTCCTCGCCCGGCCAGGTCAGATACGCCGCGATGTTCTCCAGCGCGAGCGGTACGGGCAGGACCTGCTGTGCGATCCGCACGTTCGCGCACAGCACGTCCAGGGCGTCGCGGGTGCGTGGCACGGGCAGCAGGTGCCCGGCTTCGAGCCGCGGCGAGGCGGTCAGCGGGCCGCCGGCCCGGACGAACGCGATGTGCTCGCTGACCAGCGGGGCGTCGAGCTCCTCGGCGAGTTCGGCGAGGGCGACCAGCCCGGCCGGGTCGGGTCGTTCGGCGCCGCCGAGGCCGAGCGAGACGCCGTGCGGGACGACGGTCGTGCCGCGTGCGAGCAGCCGTTCCAGGGGATCGGGGAGACGGCCCGGGCAGAGGTTCTCCGCCACGACTTCGACCCAGTCGACGTCCGGCAGCCGCGCGATGTCGTCGGCGATCTCCGGGCGCCAGCCGATGCCCGTGCCCAAATGCCCCATGGGTCCCCCGCCCCCGTGCTCCCGCGCGCTACCGCTCGCGCGGGGGAAACGATCCGGGGGAAAAATGCCCCCTGTCGCATCATATGAATGCCTGTTCGGCGAGGCGCGGAAACGTCGGTGTGATGTTGGCATCAGCAGGTCCGGGCGCAGGTTGGACTAGCGTTCTCGGACATGCAGAAGAGTCTGTACGGAACCGCTGTCGTGTTACGCCCGGCGACGTCGGCCGACGTTCCCGCGCTGGCCGCCATCCGTGCCAAGCCCGAGGTGTACGAGCGGTGGCGCGGGGGCGAGGACCTGGCCGCCGCGGTGGCCGAGGACCTCGCCTACCCCGGCGACCACACGCTGGTGATCGAGTACGACGGCGAGGTGGCCGGTGCGATCCAGTGGTCCGCCGAGACCGATCCGGACTACCGCCACGCGAACATCGACATCTATGTGGACCCGGCGGTGCACGGTCGGGGCGTGGGGAGCGACGCCGTGCGCACCCTCACCCGGCATCTGATCACCGATCACGGCCACCACCGGGTGGTGATCGACCCTGCGGCCGACAACGCGGCGGCCATCCGCTGCTACGGCAAGGTGGGCTTCCGTCCGGTCGGCATCATGCGCCGCTACGAGCGGGGGCCGGACGGCACGTGGCACGACGCGCTGCTGATGGATCTCCTCGCCGAGGAACTGACCGACGACACCCGGCCCGGCGGCGAGGGCCGCGCCGCCTCCTCGGGAGCCTGATCGCGGCCGGGGGCGGCCACGGGATCCCGGCGGTCGCCCCCGGCGCGCGGCTACCGCACCGCGTAGACCTTCTCGGCGAACGCGGCGATCTGGTCGTCGGAGAGGTGCCGGGCCAGGTCCGCCTCGCTGATCATGCCGACGAGGCGCTTGTTCTCGATGACCGGCAGCCGGCGGATGCGGTGGCTCTCCATCTCCTCCAGCACCTCGGAGACGTCGGCGTTCGCGTCTATCCAGCGCGGGGTGCCCTCGACCAGGTCGCCGGCGGTGATGTGGGACGGATCGTGACCGGCAGCGACGCACTTCACGACGATGTCACGGTCGGTGACGATCCCGCACAGCCGGTCGTTCTGGTCGCTCACCGGCAGGGCGCCCACATCCAGCCGACGCATCAGCTGGGCGGCGCGGTCCAGCGTCTCCGTACGGGGAATCCACTGCGCGCCCTCGTGCATGATGTCCTTGGCAGTGGTCATGGTTGCCTCCTGTTCCCACCGGCGGCGCGGGTGCGCGCCGGGGGTTCGATCGGACGTCGCCGCGGCTGACGCACACGGCCCTTCCATCGTCGCCGCCTCTGCCCTCCGCCGCGAACGGCGGCGCCCTCCGTTCAGGGGCGGCACCCGGGCGGCCGGGCCCCTCCCCCCCTGAGTCCCCCTCGAGCCCCCCCGAGCCCCCCCGAGCCCGCGCGGCCGTCGGTGGCCGGTGCCAGACTGAAAAACGTCGGGGAGACACCGAATCACCGCGCCCGCGGGAGACGGCCCCCGGCGCGGATCCGTCGAAGGAGCGCACCACCATGCTCACCACTGACTTCGTGACCGGCGCACCCAATTGGCTGGACCTCGGCAGCCCCGACACCGAGGCGACGGCCGCGTTCTACGGCTCGGTATTCGGCTGGGACTTCCGGTCGGCCGGGCCCGAAGCAGGCGGTTACGGCTTCTTCCAGAAGGACGGCCGGACGGTCGCGGCTCTCGGACCGCTCACCGAGGAGGGCGCGAACGCCGCCTGGACGGTGTATTTCCGGACCCCGGACGCCGATGCCACCGCGAAGGCCACCGAGCAGGGCGGCGGCACCGTTCGCGTCGAGCCGTTCGACGTGATGGACGCCGGGCGGATGGCCTGTCTGACGGACCCGGGCGGTGCCGAGTTCGCCGTCTGGCAACCCGGCTCCGTCAAGGGGCTGGAAGCGGCCTCGGAGCCCGACACGCTGTGTTGGACGGAGCTGCACAGCCCGGATCCTGAGGCGGCCCAGGCCTTCTACCGCTCCCTGTTCGGGTGGCGGAGCGAGCGGATGGCGGTCCCCGGCATGACCTACACCGTGCTCTCGTCGGCCGAGGGCGACCAGCAGGACGCGACGTTCGGCGGTGTCGCTCCGCTCGAGGACGGCAACGAACCGCGCTGGCTGCCCTACTTCGCCGTCGAGGACGCGGACGCGGCCGTCGCGAGGACGGTGGACCACGGTGGCACGGTCCTCATGCCCGCCATGGACACCCCCGACATCGGG
Source organism: Streptomyces netropsis (assembly GCF_014203545.1). Classification (GTDB taxonomy): domain Bacteria; phylum Actinomycetota; class Actinomycetes; order Streptomycetales; family Streptomycetaceae; genus Streptomyces; species Streptomyces netropsis. The sequence continues at coordinate 421,169 of NZ_JACHJG010000002.1, read as the reverse complement.
CGGATGGCCTGGCTCGCCGACCCGTTCGGCGCCCCCTTCGCCGTGATCGAGCCGAAACCCCCGCAGTCGCCCTGACGGGACGCGTCGGAAGGGGAGCCGGACCGACGGGTCAGTGGACGGGCGCCGCGGCCCGGATGCCCGCCACGACGGCGTCGATGAGCGCGGACGGATCGGGCTGGAAGTAGAAGTGGTCCCCGCTGAACACCCGGGTGCCGAGGAAGCGCGTGCTGGTGGCCGCCCAGCCCTCCGTGCGCGACAGCGGGACGCCCGCGTCGGCGTCCGCGGCGAACACCGACAGGGGGATCGGCAGGGCGGGGGCGTCGCGGCGCGGACGCCAGGTCTCCGCGAGTTCGAAGTCGGCCCGCAGGATCGGCGAGAGGAACGCCCAGAGCTCGGGGTCCTCCAGCACCTCGCGAGGCGTGCCGCCCAACCGCATCACCGCTTCGCGCAGCCCGTCGTCGGGCAGGGCGAAACGCCGGGAGCCCCTGGGGTGGTGTTCGGGGGCGCTGATGGCCGAGAGCCCCAGCCACTGCGGCAGGGGAAGCCCGCGCTCGTGCACGGCGAGGGCGCTCTCGTACGCGGCGATGGCGCCCATGCTGTGCCCGAAGAGGGCGTACGGACGGTCCATCAGGGGCCGGAAGTCGTCGAGGAACCGCTCGGCCAGCTCGGCCGCGCTGCGGCAGGCCTGGCCGGGACGGGTGATGCGGCCGGGCGCGTCGACCAGGCACAGTTCCCACTCGGCCGGCAGCAGCCGGGCCCAGCTCCGGAACGGCACGTGCGAGCCGCCGGCGTGGTGCAGGACGAAGAGGCGCAGCTCGGGGTCCTGGACGGGGCGGGGGCGGATGATGTTGTCGAGCTTGTTGTCGGTCATCAGAGCGGTGGGTTCCTGTTCTCGTCGCCGTCGGCCCGCCGGTGCGCGAGGGCGGACCCGAACGCCAGTATGGCGAGTTCGTGATCAACGGTACGGGGCCGGGGCGGTAAGCGACGGGACCGGAAACGGAACCTTACTTACCAAGTGCGGGCCGGACGGGCCCCGTGCGCCCGGCATCCGGCGGCGGTCGGGTTGCGAGCGGGGGCGAAGTGCCTAGGGTGGAGAACAATCATGATGCTCGCCCCAGGCCGGGACAGGCCGCCCGAGGCTTCGCGGCTCCCCCGCCGCGCACACCGCCTCGTCGTGGCCGCCTACGTGCTCCTCGCCGCGTCCGTCGCGACGGACCTGGCCACGAATCCGCAGTGGACGCTCTCCCCCGTGCTCGCCACGGCGCCCGTGCTCGCCAGCATCGGCACCCGGCGCGCCCGGGTCCCCCTGGCGGCCGGGCTGTTCGCCCTGGCGCTCGTCCCCCTGCTCGCGCGGGCCGACCCCGATGTGTCGCTCGCCGTACACCTGACGGCGGGCTTCACCGTCCTGGCGATCACCTGTGTCAGCACCGCGAACGTCGTGCTCGTGGCGACGCGGGAGCGCGAGCTGCTCCAGTCCCGTTCCGTGGCGGAGGCGGCGCAGCGCACGCTGCTGCGGCCCCTGCCGGAGCGGATCGGCACACTGCGGGTGGCGGTGCGGTATCTGGCGGCCGCGGCCGAGGCCCGGGTGGGCGGCGATCTGTACGCGGCGCTGGCCACGCCCTTCGGGACCCGGCTGATCATCGGCGACGTCCGGGGCAAGGGGCTGTCCGCCGTGGACGCCGCGGCCGACGTGCTCGGCACCTTCCGTGAGGTCGCCCAGGTCGAGGCGGATCTCGCCACGGTGGCGCGCCGGCTCGACGCCGCCCTGGGGCGGCGCCCGCCCAGCGAGGAGTTCGTGACCGCCGCGCTGGTCGGTGTGCCGGACAACGGCGGCCCGGCCGAGCTGGTGAACTGCGGCCACCTGCCGCCGTTGTTGCGGCGCGCGGGCACGGTGACCGAGGTGGAGACGCCCGTTCCACAGCCGCCGCTGGGCCTGCTCAACCTGATCGGGGGCCCGTACGACGGGCGGGGGTTCGTCTTCGAGCGGGGCGATCTGCTGGTGCTGTACACCGACGGCGTGACCGAGGCGCGCGACGCGTCCGGCGTCTTCTACCCCCTGACCGAGCGGCTCGCCCGACTGCCGGAGCTGGCCCCGGACGCGATGGCGGACCGCCTCGTGGCCGATCTGCTCTCCTACGCGGGCGGCGAACTCTCCGACGACGCCGCCCTGCTGGTCGTCCGGCGCGAGCAGTGACACCTGCGGGATCCCGCAGGGACCCGTACCCGCCGTCCCGTCCGCCCCCGTCCTGCCGAGAGCTTCGCCCGCGGCCGGACACCGGGTGGGCTCGCTGTCCCCGCGGCACGTACCCGGTGGTGCGGTCGGCACCGAGCGTTCCAGTCGCCCTCGGCGACGGTGTGCGTCTGTCGGAGCCCCGCCCGCCGCAGGCGGTCAGGCCCCGCAGTCCAGTTCCGCCGGGGGCAGCTTGCCGGAGAGGAGGAAGGTGCCCACCGCGCGGTCGGTGCACTCCGAGCCGTTCGCGTAGGCGGAGTGACCCGTGCCGGCCCGGACGACCAGGGAGCCCGCGCCCAGGTTCGTCCGTACGGCCCGGGCGTTGACCAGCGGTGTCGCCGGATCGACGGCGTAGGAGACCAGGACCATGGCGGGGGCGCCGGGCGCGCTGAGGGGTTCGGCCTTCCCCGTCGGGGTGATGGGCCAGGCGGCGCAGTGGACCATGGCCGTGGCCACGGTGGAGCCGAACAGCGGCGACGCCTTCTCGAACTCCCCGAGGTATCTCAGGATGTCGTCGGGGCTCCTCGGCCCCGGCCGGTCCAGGCAGTCGATGGCGCTCCTGGCCATGGACGGGTCGGCAGCGGCCTCCCCGGTCTCCCCGGCCGACCCCGCCGCGGTGAGCCGGCCCTCGTAGGGGCCGAGCCGCATGAGCGGCTCCGGGTCGCCGTTCATGGCGTCGACCAGGGCCTGGGTCAGCTCCGGCCACCTCGCGTCCTGGTAGAGGGAGTCACGGATGGCCTGGGCCGCCATGGCGGTGGTGAGCCGGCCGCCCTCGGGGCCGGGGACGGGGTGGGCGTCGAGGCCCCGCACGAAGTCGGTGGTCGTGGTGGTGACTTCCCCCGGTGTGGCGCCGAGGGAGCAGTCGTTCGCCGCGCAGGTCCGCGCGTAGCTCGCGAAGCTCTCGCTGATGGCCTTGACGTCCTCCCGCGCGGTCTGCGCCTGGTCGGCGCCCGGGTCCACGACCCCGTCGAGGACGAAACGCCCGACCCGGTCCGGGAAGAGCCGGGCGTAGTGCTGACCGATGTAGGTGCCGTAGGAGACGCCGAGGTAGTCGAGTCTGTCCTCGCCCAGGGCCGCCCTCAGCAGGTCCAGGTCACGGGCGACGCTCACGGTGTCCATGTGCGCCATCAGCGCGCCGGTGGCCTTCCGGCAGTCGGCCGCCCGCTCGGCGGCGACCTTGAACTCGGCGTCCATCCGCTGCCGGGTGCGCGGGATGAGATCGCTGCCGCCGTGGCTCGCGGGGCATATCAGCGGGGCCGAGCGGCGGACGCCGCGTGGATCGAAACCGACCAGGTCGTAGGCGTCGCTCACCTCGGGGGTCGCCGTGAACGTGCCGTCGGCGACCAGGGCGGCTCCCGGCTCACCGGGCCCGCCGGGGTTGAACACCAGCGAGCCGAGCCTCCGGGACCCGCCCGGGGCGCTCACCCGCGCCACCCGCACCTTGATGGTGCTCTTGTGGGGCACCGCGTAGTCGAGCGGGACCGTCAGCCAGGAGCACTCGGCGTCCGGCAGCGGCTGCTGCACACCCTCCCCGGCGTCCTCGGGCTCGCAAGGGGCCCAGTCGAGGCGCTGCCGGGCGATCTCCGGGGGCACCCCCGGCACGGCGGGCCCGGGCGGGGCGGCCCGCTGCGGCCCGTCCGGGCCGCCCGACGGGGTCGGCGGCCTCGTCCTCCCGCCGCTGCCCCCTCCGTCCGCCACGCAGCCGCCGGCCATGAAGGCCGCGGTGATCACCACCACCGCTATCCTGCCGGGCCGGGTACGCATCCCCGTCACGTCCTCTCCTGGCGATGCCCCCGGCGGGCGGCCTCGGGGACGATCCCCAGTCCATCCGCCACGGGGTCGGGCCGCAGCCGGGATGGGCCATCGGGATGACACGGCCGTGCGGGTTCCCCGGGACCGGCGCGGGGCAGGGTGACCTACGAAAGGGAGGTGACCATGGGACATGCTGCCGCGCCCGGTGGCGACCGGGAGGCCGGGCACGCCGACGGGAACGAGGAGGGCCACGGCGACGGGCAGGGCCGCGGCCCGGGGCGGGACGTCGTGATCGTGGGCGCCGGATTCGCCGGCACCAGCGTCTTCCTGCACCTGGTGCGCGCGCTGCTGCGCCCGGGCATACGGACACGGACCGGCCCCGCCGCCCGCCCGGTACGGTCGGTCCAGGTGGTGGACCCCAACCCCACCGGCTGGGGGCTGGCCTTCGGTGACAGCGACCCGCTGTTGGTGTGCAACAGCGCGGCCGACGTCAACTCCCTGCTGGCGGACCGGCCCACCGACTTCATCGACTACCTCCGGGAGCGCGGCGCGCCGCCGGAGCCGCAGGACTGCGTACCGCGCGCCCGGATGGCCGAGTACTGCCACGACCGGCACACGGACGCCCGCGCCCTGGCGATCGCCCACGGCATCGAGGTCCGGCACGTGCGGGACACGGCGGTGTCCGTCAGCGCCGGGGCCGGCGGGCACCGGGTGCGGCTCCGCGGCGGACAGGAGATCACGGGCGACGAGGTCGTCGTCTGTACGGGCGTCCACCACCCCCGCGTCCCGGACGGCTTCGCGGACTTCCCCGGTCACCCCCGCTATCTGGACAGCCCCTACCCCGCCGGCCGGATCCGGGGCGGGCTTCCCCCGGGCAGCCGGGTGCTGGTGCTCGGCACCCACCAGTCGGCCGTCGATGCCGCCCTGTTGCTGTGCCGGGACGGCCACCGGACGACCATGGCCTCGCCGTCGGGGCTGCTGCCCGCCGTACGGCGGTCGCTGGCCGCGCCCGTGCGCGACTTCCCACCGTTGGAAGGGATCGCCCGTCTCGACCCCGCCGACCCCCACCTCGAAGCGAAGGTGACGCGGTGCGCGGTGGAGGCGGTCCGGCTGCTCGACCGCCGCCCGCTGCGCGCGCAGACCTCCACCGCCGCCGATCCCGTCCGGCGCCTGCGGGAGGAGACCGCGTTGGTGGAGGCCGGTGCCTGCGCGTGGCCCGGCGTCGTCGTACCGCTGCTGGAAGGGGTGATCGCCCTGAGCGCCGGCCTTCCCGCCGCTCGGCGCCGCGCGCTGATCACGCATTTCGCGTGGTTCGTCGACCGCTACGCGACGGCGCTGACCGTCGTCAACGCCCGTCGGCTGCTCGCCCACTTCGAGACCGGTGCGCTGCGGATGGCTCCCGCCTATCCCCGCGCGGTGTCCTTCGACGACGGCGCGTGGCGGGTGCACTGGCCGCAGCGCTCGCCCGGGGGATCCCGGGCGAGCTTCGACTACGTCGTCAACGCCACCGGTTTCCGTCCCCCCGAGCTGTGTTGGGACACCGATGGCAAGGCCGTCCACCTGGGCGGGGTGCCGGGGCCCGCCGTGGCCGTCGACGGGCTGGAGGCCGATCTGCGGCTGCGCCTGCGGCCCGGGACCGAGCCCGAGCACATCTGGGTGGTCGGGGTGGGCACCCATCTGCGGATCCCGTTCTCCAACCATCTGCGCAACGTGGTCCGGCAGGCCCGCCAGGTCGCGGACGAGATCTCGGCCGTGCCGTCCGGCGGTTGAGCGGGCCCCGGGTCACCTGCGGAGCACCTTGCGGGCCAGGAAGTTGCCGAGGAGCTGGGCGAGTTGCACCAGGACGACGAGCACCGCCACCGCGACCACCATCACCGAGGTGTCGAAGCGCAGATACCCGTACGTCATGGCGAGGTTGCCCACTCCCCCGCCGCCCACGGTCCCCGCCACCGCCGAGAAGTCGATCAGCGCGACGAGCATGAAGGTGAAGCCCAGGACCAAGGGCCCGAGGGCCTCCGGGACGAGCACCGTCACGATGATCCGGACGGGGCTCGCGCCCATGGAGCGCGCGGCCTCGATCACCCCGGGCTCGACGGAGAGCAGATTGCCCTCGACGATCCTGGCGACACCGAAGGTGGCCACGACGACCATGGGGAAGATCGCCGCCTCGGTGCCGATCATCGTGCCGACCACGCTCCGGGTCACCGGGGAGAGCGCGACGATGGCGATGATGAAGGGGATCGGCCGGATGACGTTGATCAGCGCGTTCAGCACGGCGAAGACCACGCGGTTGCGCAGGATTCCGCCCTTGCGGGTGGCGAAGAGGGCGAGCCCCACGACCGTGCCCAGAACGCCGGACAGGGCGAGGGTGACCAGGACCATGTAGACGGTCTCGCCGGTGGCGTCCACGACCTTGACCCAGAACTCGTTCCAGTCGACCTTCATCGGGCACCCACCGTCGTCCGGGAAGCCAGGTGGAGCAGGACGGCGTCGATGTCCTCGTCCGCGCCGCGCAGTTCGAGGGTCACGCTGCCCAGGGGGCGGTCCTGCACCTCGGCCACTCCGGCGTGGGCGACCGTGAAGTCCACCGCGTGCTCGCGCAGCAGCCGCGAGAGCTCACGCGTCCCCGCCGCGCCGTTCTCGGTGACCGGTACGGTGACGAGCCGACCGCCGTGCCGGGCCCGCAGCCTGTCCCAGGTCGCGGCCTCGGGAAGGTCCTGGAGCGCCGAGCGGACGAACGCCTCGGTGGTGGGGTGCCGGGGCCGGGCGAAGACGTCGTAGACGCCGCCGGTCTCCACGACCTTGCCGGCCTCCATCACGGCCACCTTGTCGCAGATGCCGCGGACCACCTCCATCTCGTGGGTGATCAGGACGATGGTGACGCCCAGTTCGCCGCCCACCCGCTTGAGCAGGGCCAGCACCTCCTGGGTCGTCTGCGGGTCGAGGGCGGAGGTCGCCTCGTCGCACAGCAGCACGCCGGGCGAGGTGGCGAGAGCGCGGGCGATCCCGACGCGCTGGCGCTGGCCGCCGGAGAGCTGCTCGGGGTAGCGGCGCGCGTACTCCTCCAGGCCGACGAAGCGCAGGACCTCCTCGGCCCGCTCGCGGGCCTCGGCGCGCCCCAGCCCCGCCAGTTTCAGGGGGTAGGCGACGTTGCCGAGGACCGTGCGCGAGCGGAAGAGGTTGAACTGCTGGAAGACCATGCCGATGGACCGCCGGACCGCGCGCCGGCGTCGCTCGCTGAGCGCGCCGAGGTCCTGGCCGTCGACCAGGACGCTGCCGGAGGTGGGCTCCTCCAGGTAGTTGACGAGCCGCAGCAGGGTGCTCTTGCCCGCCCCGCTGTGGCCGACGATGCCGAAGACGCTGCCGCGGTCGATGGTCAGGGAGACCCCGTCCACCGCCGTGAACCCGCCTTCCGCCCGCTTCTTGCCGTCCCGGCCGGAGCCCTTCGAAGCACTCGAGGGACCTGAGGGACCCGAGGGAAAAGTCTTGGTGACGTCACGGAGTTCGATCACCGGTCGGCCCGCCCCTGCTTCTCGAGCCGGTCGAGTTCCTTGCCCAGCTCGGCCTCGGGGATGTCGAGGACGTACCGGGCGCCGCCCGCCGATTTCGCCACGGCTTCCTGCACCTTGGGCGAGCGGTAGAGCTTCACGATCTTCCGGATGTTCTCGGTGTCCTTGTCCTCGGCCCGCGCCGCGAGCACGTTGACGTACGGGCGGGCGGCGGCGCTCTCGGGGTCGTCGTGGAAGACGGCCTGCTTCAGCTTGTAGCCGGCCTGTTCGGCGACGCCGGCGTTGATGACCGAGGCGGCGGTGTCCTTCAGGCTGCGCGGGGTCTGCTGGGCGTCGACCGGTGTGATCTTCAGGTGCTTGGGGTTGGCGCTGATGTCCTCGGGGGTGCCGTAGATGCCGGCGTCGTCCTTGAGGTCGATCAGCTTCGCCTGCTCCAGGACGAGCAGCGCGCGGCCCTGGTTGGAGGGGTCGTTGGGTATCGCGACCCGTGCCCCGTCGGGGATCTCCTCGACCTTCTTGTGCTTGAGCGAGTACAGGCCCATGGGCGCCACGGAGGTGGAGGTGACCGGCACGATGTCGGTGCCGTTGCGCGCGTTGAACTGGCTCAGGAACGCCAGGTGCTGGAAGGCGTTGAGCTCGATGTCACCGTCGGCCAGGGCCTTGTTGGGCAGTTGGTAGTCGTCGAAGTTGACGATCTTCACCTTGAGGCCCTCCTTCTCGGCCTCCTCGGCGAGGACGTCCCACTCCGGGTCCGCGCCGTTGACCCCGATCCGCACCTGGTTGCCGTCGGCCGCCTCGGACAGGTCGCAGGAGGAGAGGGCGAGCGTGAGGGCGGCGGCCACGGACGCCGCCGCGACGCGGCGACGGGAGAGGGTGAGATTCATCGGTGCTCATTCCAGGAAGCAGGCGGTACGAAGCGCGAGAGCGCCGACCGGGTCGATGACCGGCGGCGTGCTGGAGATCGTATGAGCGAACGGGGGCTTCGCCTGGAAATGAAAGGAACGCTTCATGGCTTTGCAATAAAGCGAAGGGCAAGGGGGGTTACTCCTTCGGACCGCTCAGCGGCTGCCCGTCGTTCTGAACCCGCGGGGCACCAGCCGGACGGTGAGCAGGGCCACGGCGACGACGATCGCCGCCGACACGTACGCCGTCGTGGTGAGCGCGTCGTCGAAGGCGTCGCGGGCGGCTTCGAGCACCTGCCGCCCCGCCGTGCCACCGACCTGCTCGGCGACCTCCGCGGCACCGCCGACCGACTCCCGCGCCCGCTCCACATCGGCGCCGCCCAGGGGCAGCCCGGTCATGTGCCGGTAGAAGACGGCGCCGTGGATGCTGCCGAGCAGGGCCACACCGAGGCCGACGCCGAGTTCGTAGGCGGTCTCCGAGACCGCGCCCGCCTGCCCGGCGCGTTCGGCCGGTACGGACGAGACCAGCACCGCCTCTTCAAGCGCGGTCCGTTCCTGGCCGCCGCGCTGGCCACCCTGCCGAGCCCGCCGGGCTGCGGGGTGCGGTACTCCGGCAGCAGCCGGAGTCCGGCGACGACCGTGACCACGACGACCGTGACGTTCACCCAGAACGCGGCCGACCAGCCGAAGTGCTCGACGAGCACCCCGCCGACGACCGGTCCCACGCACGCCCCGGCACCGGCGACCGCGGCCCAGATGCCGATGGCGAGCGCCCGTTCGTGGGCGTCGGTGAAGATGTTGCGGATCAGGGAGAGCGTCGACGGCATCACCATGGCGCCGCCGAGCCCGAGCAGCACCCGGCCGCCGATCAGCTGCGCGGAGCTGCCCGCGGTGGCCGCGACGACGGACGCCAGGCCGAAGAGGACGAAGCCGCTCAGGAAGAGCCGCTTGCGGCCGTACCAGTCGCTCACCGCACCGCTGGTGACCAGCAGGCCACCGAGCACGAGACCGTAGATGTCGATGATCCACAACTGTTCGAGCGCGCCCGGCTCGAGATCGTTGATGAGCGAGGGCAGCGCCACGTTGAGGATGGTGGCGTCCATGGCGACCAGCAGAAGGCTGGAACAGAGCACCGCGAGCACCGCCCAGCGGCCGGGGTCGGGGACCGGACGGCGGACGGCCGCCGGACCTTCGGGGACATCGGCCGGAGAGGCTCGCTCCATGGCACATCGCGCCCTTTCGCCGGCTTCCCCTCGCATGACGGGCGATGCCGGTGCAGGGCGCGATTCGTGATCGGCCGACGGCCGCCGCGCGCCCGTGCCGCCGTTCGCGACCACGGCGCGGCGAACGGCGGCACGGGGCGCCCGGGATCAGCTCACCGGTACGGGGGCGTCCAGCAGCTCGGCGTGGTGGCGGCGGGCGACGGCGGGGTGCGCCCGGAGCCAGCCCTTGATCTCGTTACGGCCGTACTCGGCGAACAGCGGGTTGGCCGAGTCCTGGGTGACACCGGGGGCCCGGTGGGCGTGCGGGAAGGGGACGGGCTCGATACGGGCGTCCAGCCGCGGGTTGTAGAAGAACGGGACGGAGTAGCGCTCCCGGTTCCCGGGCGGGGAGACGACCCGGTGGTTGGTGGCCTTGAGGTAGCCGTTGGTGGCCACTTCCAGCAGCTCGCCGAGGTTGATCACGAAGGCGCCGGGCATCGGCGGCACGTCGATGAACGCACCGTCGGGACCCTCCACCTGCAGTCCGCCGACCGTGTCCTGGAGCAGCAGTGTCAGGAAGCCGTAGTCCTTGTGCGCGCCGACCCCCTGCGCGGCACCGTCGGGGGCGCTGCCGGGGTAGCGGACGAGCTTGAGGTGCAGGTGGGGGCGGTCGGCGAAGGCCTCGTCGTAGAAGTCCGGCGGGGCGCCGATCGCGGCGAGCAGTTCGTGCAGCAGCCGCTCGGCGACCGAGCTCAGCCGGTCGACCCAGTTCAGGGCGGCGGTGCGGAGCTCAGGAAGGGCGGCGGGCCACTGGTTGGGGCCCTCCAGCCACCAGTAGCCGGGCTCGTCCGGGCCGGGCACGCGCGGCGCGCGCTCGGCGCCGATGTCTATCTGGTCCCGCCAGTCACGGCTGCCGCCGGTCCGCTCGTCGCCTATGCGGGTGTAACCACGGAAATGGGGCGAGTTGAGGTTGCTGATGGAGAGCCGCTCCTCCTCGGGCAGGGCGAAGAAGGCGCGCAGGGTGCGCATCAGCTCATCGGTCTCGGCCGCGGTGATGCCGTGGCCGGTCAGATGGAAGAACCCCACGTCGCGGGCGGCGGTGTGCAGCGCGTCATGGAAGCGGGCCCGTGCGTCGGGGCCGGCCGAGGCGGCGGAGAGGTCGATGACGGGAAGCTCGTTGATCATGAAATTTATCCACAGCGTGAGGGCCCGGTCACGCCCGGCGGTGGCCGGGCGACCCGCGAAGCGCCGCAGGGTATGCGGGAGCGGGGCCGGGAAACGGCTAGGAAAGGCAGGAGAAAGAAAAGGGGACCACTGCCCGGAGAGCGGGGCACGGTCAGGTGATGGTCAGCCGTAGTGGCGACAGGACATGCTCGTAACGCGGACGAGGTCCACGTGGCGGCGCTTGACGAGCGGAATCACACGACCAGGGTATACGACCGGGCGCCGAACTGTTTTTCGAGCCCGGTCCGGGGCGGATCAGGACCTGCCGTCCGTGCTCCGCCGGAGCGCTCAGCCGTTGCGCAGACGCTCCAGGTCGCGCCGGTCGCGCTTCGTCGGGCGGCCCGCGCCGCGGTCGCGGTGCGCGACCTGGGCGATCTCCTCGCGCGGCGGGGGCGGCGGGCTGTTGTCGACGAAGCATTCGGCGGCGACCGCGGCACCGACCCGCTTTTTCACGACACGCGAGACCACGACGATCCGGTCCCGTCCGCCCACGCGCAGCCGGACCTCGTCGCCGGACCGCACCGCGTAGGCGGGCTTGACCCGCTCGCCGTTGACGCGCACGTGACCGGCGCGGCAGGCGGTGCCCGCCAGCGAACGGGTCTTCGTGAGCCGCACGGACCAGATCCAGCTGTCGATCCGTACGGACTGCTCGTCGGAAGCCATGCCCCCCACCTTATGCAAGCGCTCCCCGCGGGGTGAATGCCCCGCGGGGAGCGGCATCGCGTCGATCAGGTGCTCACCACGCGACCGGCAGATCGATCGGGCCCCGGATCAGCACCTCGGTCTGCCACCGCACCTGGTCCGCCGGAATCGCGAGCCGCAGCTCGGGGAGCCGGCGGGCCAGGGTGGACAGCAGGACCTCCGATTCCATGCGGGCCAGCAGGGGGCCCACACAGAAGTGCGGGCCGTGCCCGAAGGCGACGTGCGGCGGGCCCTGGCGGTCGAAGTCGATCCGGTCGGGGTCGGGGTAGACCTCCTCGTCCCAGTTGGCGGCGACGTAGGAGACGTAGACGATGTCACCGGCGGCGATCTGGGAACCGCCCACTTCGACGTCCACCGTGGCGATGCGCGGCTGTCCGATGCCGTGCTTGTGCGGGATCCAGCGCAGCAGCTCGTCGACGGCCTTCGGCACCACCGCGGGCTCGGACCGCAGGCGGTCCATCAGCCCGTCCTGGGTGAGCAGGGCGTAGACCATGTTCGAGGTGTTGTTGCGCACCGCGTGCCAGCCGTTGAGCCCCATGAGGGTGGCGAGGGCCAGCAGCTCCTCCTGGTCGATCTGGCCCGCGTCGACGGCGGCCACCATCGTGCTCATCAGGTCGTCCCGCGGTGCGGCGCGGCGCTCCTCGGACAGCCCCTGGAAGTAGTCGTGGGCGGCCTTCTTCACCGCCTTGGCCCGCTCGAACGCCGCCTCGTCGGACGCCCTCGTCAGGATGGTCTGCGCCCAGTCGCGGACCTGCAGCCGGTCCTCGGCGGGGACGCCCATCAGCTCGCTGACCACCTCCAGGGGGAACGGCGAGGTGACGTACTGGATGAGGTCGGCGGGCTGTCCGGCCGCCAGCAGCTCGTCGATCAGTCCGTCGAGCACGGCCTGGGCCCGGGGCCGCAGCCGCTCCATGCTGCGCTGGGTGAACGCGGGAGCGACCACCGCGCGCACACGGGCGTGGTCGGGCGGGTCCACGAAGCTGACCGCCCGGTCGAGCGGGATGAAGTGCTTGGTCATCTTGGGGACGGACCTGTTGAGGACGTCCCGGCTGAACCGCGCGTCCGAAGCGACGAACTTGACGTCGGCGTACCGGGTCATCAGCCAGCAGTCGCCTTTGCCGTGCGGCAGCCGGATCCGGACCGGCGCGGCCTGCAGCGACTGCTTGAGGAACGGGTCGAAGTCCAGCGCCGGCAGGTCGGGGACCTCGTACATTTGCGGGGTTTCACCGATCGTCACAGTCGCCTCCACCTCGATGGCCACCTGACCCACCGTCAGGCCGGTTGCGCGTCAGGCTACCTCCGGCGGGGCCGCGGACCGCGGGGCGCGCCCATCGTCGCCCCCGTTCGGGTGAATACCCCGATGATCACTTCGGCCAGGAGCTCAGGGCGACGTCGACGACCCGGTGCAGGTCGTCGGTGGTGGCGCCGCCCGACGCCTGGACGGAGACGCCGTAGGAGACCATGGCGACGTAGCGGGCCAGACCGGCGGCGTCGGTGTCGGCCGGCAGGTCGCCCTCGGCCCGGGCCCGTTCGAAGCGCGCGCACAGGTCCGCTTCACCGGCGCGGCGGCGGGCGGCGAGCTTGTCGCGGACGACACCGGCCTGTTCGCCGGTGGCGAGGGCGCCCTGGACGACGAGGCAGCCGCGGCCGGGGTTGTCCCGCGAGGTGGTGACCTCGACGGCGCCGCGCAGCAACCGCTCGGCGGCGGCGCGGGCCGTGGGTTCGTCGAGGGCCTCGCGGACATGGCGGGCATAGGCGTCCAGGTAGCGGTCGATCGCCTTGTCGAACAGCGCTTCCTTGTTGCCGTAGGCGGCGTAGAGGCTCGGCCTGCTGATGCCCATGGCCCGGGTCAGGTCGGACAGGGCAGCGCCTTCGTACCCCTGCCGCCAGAACACGCGCAGGGCGCGGTCCAGGCGTTCGTCGATGTCGAACTCACGCGGGCGTCCAGCGGTCACGGGCGGCGGCCTCCAGTCATTTCGTACCGATCGATATAGTACTCTTCCGCTTCAGTACCGATCGGTACACAATTCTTGACCAAGGGGCTTGGGACTCATGACGAAGACGCTCGAAGGCAAGGTGGCGCTGGTGACCGGCGGGTCGCGCGGCATCGGTGCGGCGACCGCACGCGCGCTGGCGGAGGCGGGGGCGGATGTGGTGATCGGCTACGCCGCGGCGGCCGACAAGGCCCAGAAGGTCGTGCGCGACATCGAGGCCCTCGGTGTGCGCGGCGCGGCGTACCGGGCCGACCAGGGCGACGCCGGTCAGGTCACCGCCCTGGTCGACACCGTCGTGGCCGACTTCGGGCGGCTGGACGTCCTCGTGAACAACGCGGGCGTGTCGGTCAACGGCCCGGTCGGCTCCCCCGACGGCGACCACGCCGCGTTCGACCGGCAGCTCGCCGTCAACGTCGGCGGGGTCGTGGCCGCCGTCCGGGCCGCGAGCAGGGTGATGACCGCGGGCGGGCGGATCGTCACCGTCGGCTCCACGCTGGCCACCCGCCCCGGCTTCCCGGGCGTCGCCGACTACGCGGCCTCCAAGGCCGCCGTCGTCGGATACAGCAAGGGCGCGGCCCGGGACCTGGCCGCCCGGCAGATCACCGTCAACGTCGTACAGCCCGGCGCGGTGGCGACCGACATGAACCCGTCGACGGGTGCGTTCGCGGACGCGCAGCACGCGGCGAACGCGATGGGGCGCCACGGCAGGCCGGAGGAGATCGCGGCGGGCATCGTCTTCCTCGCCGGCCCCGGCGCCTCCTTCGTCACCGGCGCGGTCCTCGACATCGACGGCGGCTACCTGGCCTGACCGGGCGGCCGGTCCCCGGCGAGCTGGCCCGTTCGGGGGAATCGGCCCACAGACTCCGGTGCGGCCGACGGCGGGCCGCCCCCGCCGGCCGACGGCCGCGGCCAGACTGGGCCGATGGAAACGCAGGTCACGGAGATCGCGCCGGACATCTACCGGCTGTCCACCTACATCAGCGACGCGGACTTCATGTTCAACCAGTTCCTCGTCGACGCCGAGGAGCCGCTGCTGTTCCACTGCGGGCTGCGGGCGCTGTTCCCCCTGGTGTCGGAGGCCGTGGCCCGGGTGACCCCGGTGGAGAACCTCCGCTGGATCACCTTCGGTCATGTCGAGGCCGACGAGTGCGGTTCGCTGAACTCCTGGCTGGAGGCGGCCCCGCGGGCCCAGGTCGCGCACGGCGCGATGGGGTGCCTGGTGTCGGTGAACGACATGGCCGACCGTCAGCCGCGCCCGCTGGAGGACGGAGAGGTGCTCGACCTCGGCGGAAAGCGGGTGCGCCGCCTGGAGACCCCGCACGTGCCGCACGGCTGGGACGCCGGACTGCTGTACGAGGAGACGACGGGCACGCTCCTGTGCGGTGACCTCTTCACCAGGGTCGGCAACGCCCCGCCCTTGACAGAGAGCGAGATCGTCGGCCCCGCCCTGGCCGCCGAGGACGTCTTCGGGGCGACGTGCCTGACGGCCACCACGGCACCGACCATGCGCCGCCTGGCCGAGCTGCGGCCGACCACGCTGGGGCTGATGCACGGCCCGTCCTACGCGGGCGACTGCGAACAGGCGCTGACCGATCTGGCGGCGGCGTACGAGGGCCGCTTCCTGGCGTCGTGCGACGGTCACCGGGGCAGGTGACCGTCGCACCCGATCAGACCAGGGCCGGACCGCCCCGGGCGCCGCGCGGCTCCCGGAGGCGGCGCAGCGCCCTGGGCAGGGCGAGCTTGTCCCCGTCGGGATCGAGCTGCTCGCTCAGCGCCCGCCACGTGGCCTCGTAGTCCCAGCACGCCTGGCGGACGGCGCCCGGGGACACGGAGCCGACCGATGCGAAGTCCTGCCGCACCGCGGCGAGCCACTGGACACTGCGCGAGACGGGCGACGCGGCGGCCGAGTCCACCGACCGCTGCTGCAAGGCGCAGCTCAGGATCTGCAGGCGCCGCACGATCAGTTTGTCGAACACCTCGACCCGCCCCTCGGCCTCGCCGGGTTCGATCCACGCCGCCTCGTCCAGCAGCTCGTCCAGCTCGGGCAACGTGGACGGCAGGCCGCACCGGGTCAGCAGGACGGGGTCGGCGATCGCGCGCACGGTCTGCAGCAGCTTTTCACGGTCGCGCCAATCGCACCCCTGGTTCCGGGCGACACGGTGGACGCACTCCCACAGTTCCCCTTCTCCGCTGAACCATTGGGCGAGGACGTGGGTCTCGGCGGGCAGCCGCTCCTTTCTGAGGCACCAGGTCTCCTCCATGACCCGGGCGGTGCCGCGCAGGAGCCGCTGGTCGTAGGCCATCACCTCGGCCCACAACGGCCGCCTCGGCCGGTGGCGGTCGGGGACGGCATGCGGATAGGTCTCACGCTCGAAGCGGATGAAGCGGTCCTTGCGCCGCAGTTCCTCCAGATCGGGGTCCTCGATGAGCAGCCACTCCCTCATCAGGGGGTGAAAGCCGCTCCGGTCGGTTCTCGCAGCGTCCTCCAGCTCGTTCACGGCCATCTCCGCGAGGTCGTCCGCGTTCATCTTCCGCGCCTTGACGTGCATCGCCACGGCGTAGACGCATGCCGCGCTGTAACTGTCCTGCCACGGGCGACGGGGCCACAGGCTCCAGTCCCTGGCCCACTGCTTGAGCCGGTCCGGCAGCGGCCAGGCCATCACCTTCCGCACCTGCTCCTCGAGGGTCTCCGGCTGCGCGAGCCAGTCCGGGGCCTTCGGCAACCCGTCGATGCGGTGTCGCACGCACTCGGTCCCGGACGCACACCCCGACTCGCACACACCGTCGGCCCAGGCCAGCCTCAGCGGTGCCCAGACATCACGGTTGAGCCGGAGAGAGGGCCAGGTGACTGTTCCACGCCGGCGGGCGGCGGCGAAGGGATGCAGGCTGACGAGGGGATAGTCCCGGGCCAGCTGCCGCATCTCCTCCTGGGCCGCGCACTGGAATATCATCCGGACGATCTCCCGCCGGGAATGGTCGCCGAGTTGCCGCGCGAGCCAGTCCTTGATCAGTACCTCGTCCTCGGCCTCGAACCGCGAACGGCCGGGTGGGGTGAGTCCGATCAGTGTCGGCCAGTACCGATCGACGAATGCCGGCGTCAGTGACCTGCGGATCTCCTCCCGGGCCTGTGCCCGCCTCGGTTCGAAGGTGTCCTCGAACGGGCTGCGGCACCACTGCGCGGCGGTGCGCTCCGTGACACCGAGCACGACCGCGTACCGATAGCGGGCCTCCAGGAGCCCGTCACGCCACCACCGGTATCTGTGGCGCAGGAAACGGCGCGGGTTCCAGGCCTTCCTGGCGAGTCGGGCCTTGCGCTGCCTGTTGGTGCACCCGTCCAGGAGCATGGCTCCGTAGTAGGTCTCCAGGGCGTCCAGATGCAGCCCGAGTTTTTCCTGCGTACCGGCGATCTGGGTCCGCAGATACAGGTTCATGGGGTCGAGCCGCAGCGCCGCGTAGTAGTGCTCCAGGGCGTCGTCGAACTTCCGCTCCTCCGTGAGTCTTCTCGCCTCCTGGTAGGCGGCGAACAAGTCAGGGCACAGGTCCCTGCCGTGCCAGTCCTGCCAGGGCGGGCGCCTGCTGGCCCGGGTCACCGGCACGAGCGTGGCCATCACCCAGTTCCCGGCCTCCCGCACCACGTCCTCCCACGTCGTCTCCCAGAGTGTCTCGGTGCGACTGCCCCTGATCGCGTAGGAGGTGACGGTGATCGTCACCCCGAGATGCGGCTCCTGGGCCCGCGCGCGCAGCACCCCGCGGACCGTGTAGGCGATCGTGGGCCGCAGTCGGCTGAAGAGCCGCAGCAGGCTCGTCCCCAGCTTCTTCGGTTCGAGGTCGACGTCACCCAGCAGATCCAGGAAGTTGTCCGCGGGGGCCTCCGCCGGCAGGGCGGTCGGGGGATACAGATTGGTTTCCGAAAGGTACTTGCGCAGTTGCGCGGTCAGGCCCTCCACTTGCGTCTCCACGTCCGGGGACGAGGCGACGAGCCGCTTCACGTCCACCGGTCCGGGCTTGTAGGCGTTTCGGGAGAGCATCGCGCGACGCAGCAGGACGAAGAAGGCGATGAGCAGCAGCAGGCAGCCGAGGCGCTGGGACAGCGAAGCCCCGTTCTGCCCACCGGCCACCACGCGCGCCACGCCGTTGAGGCATTGCATCACCCACTCGGCGACCGAGGCCATGGGCTCCGGCCACGACGCATGCCAGGCGGGCTGCTTCCCCCCGATCGCGCGCAGTGCGCCGAGCAGGAGGGAGAACGCGGCACCGGCCAGCACCGCCGCTCCGAGGACGTGCGGTACGGGGAGCAGGGAAAGATCCGTTGTGGAGTGCCGATGTGCGCGTGAGGACATGCCGACCCCCTGCGGCTCGGGTCGTCACCTACCAGTCTTCTACGAATTCGCATCCGGGCAACCTGGGCGATCACGGCTTCGGAACCAGGGCCTGTCCGGCGGATCTTCGTGGGCTCCCGACGCCTGACACCAGGGTGCCCCCAATGCCGCTCGCCGATTCCACGAAGATCCGCCGGACAGGCCCTAGGCGGAGAACTGTCTCATCAGCCGCATGCCCTGGGCCGGTGTCATGTGCGGCAGATACGCCTTGGAGATCGCCCGGGTGATGGCGGGCAGGAAGGCCGGATCGGGATAGGCCATGTACAGGGGCCGGTACCGGGGCTGGAATTTGGCCTTGAAGTTCAGCAAGGACCGGAAGCCGTAGACCGGTTCGAGGACCTTTCCCCCGTAGTCGAGGACGCGTTGCAGCGCCGCGGGCGGCTGGGCGCTGGCCGTGCGGGCCAGGGGGGCGCCGGAGAGGCTGAGGAACGCGGCGCCCTCCTCCTTGAAGCCGAGGGCCGCCGACGCGATCAGGAACTCCATCGAGCCACGGAATCCGCCGGCCCTGCGGCGCATGAAGTCCAGCGTCCAGCCCACCGGGCTACCACTGCCGTAGACCGGCATCCAGCTGGTGATGCCGTGCACCGTGCGGTCGGCGTCCACGGCGAGCAGACAGCGCACCGCCGGGTCGTCGAGTTCGTCGAGGCCGCCCAGGGTGAAGCCCATCTCCGGCAGCCCCTTGTCGGCGACCCACTCCTCGGAGATCGACCGCACCTGGTCGGTGAGGGCGACCGGGGCCTCGGGGTAGGACCACCATTCCGCGGTGATGCCCTCCTTCTTGGCCTTGTTCAGGGCGGTACGGACGTCCTGCCACTTCTTTCCGGTGAAGGCCAGGTCGGGCAGCGGCACCACGGTGTCCTCGGCCACCTGCACCGACCGCCAGCCCAGCTGCTCGGCGGCCTCCAGGGTCGGTGACCCCACGCTGTAGAAGCAGGGTGTCCAGCCGCGCTCGTCGCAGTGCCGGGAGAAGCCGGCGACGGCGGCCGCGCGGGCCTGCGGGTCGCCGAACGGGTCGCCGGTCGTCAGCGCCACCGTGGAGATCACCCGGTAGGCGACGGCGGCCCGGCCGCTCTCGTCGAACCAGTAGTAGTTGCCGTCCCACGTGGTGAGGTAGGAGAGGTTCGAGCCGCCGTGCGTGGTGAGGAGTTCCCGGGCCCGTACGGCCGCGTCCGCGTCGGTGTGCAGCCGGGGGCGGCGGAAGGTGAAGAACAGCGCGACCAGGGCGACCGCCCAGAAGACGAGCCCGCAGTACTGGTAGAGGGCCTTCGCCGTGCCGCCGACCGGGATCGGCGAGTCGGTGAACTCGTCGAGGAAGGCGGGTGGCAGGAACACCGACACCAGCCCGCCGAAGAGCAGCCCGGGGGTGGCGTCCGGGTCGTACTGGTCGCGCACGGCGTATCCGATGCCCACGTAGGCGGCGCACACCAGCAGGAACGCGGCCCCGACGACCGCCGCCAGCTTGTACATCGCGGTGCGCGGCAGCCGCAGGTCGAACCGGTCGCGGGTGAGGACGAGCAGGAGGAGGACCAGGACCGGCAGCAGCATCTGCTCGACGAAGGACTGGACGTACCCCGCGTGTTCGGCGGGTACCGCGCCGTACGCCTGGGGGTCGGCGAGGAAGTCGTTCAGCAGATAGCCGAGCAGCGCGATCCAGGCGAGGTGCACCAGCACGGCGAGGCCCCAGGCGAGGCGCAGGCCGCGGCGCAGCCCCTCGGCGAGGACGAGCAGCAGGATGGGCACCAGCGCGGCCATGATCACGGATGGCGAGTGGTAGAAGTCCTGGATCGCGTGCTCGGAGTGACAGTCGCGGGCGGAGGAGGCGCAGGCGTCCGCGATCTCCTCGGCGGTGGGCTGGATGGAGACGTAGAGGTTGTCGAAGGAGTTGAAGGGGCCGTACGCGTCGCGGTAGAGAATGGCGATCATCGGTCCGATCGCGGAGGCGGCCACGACGAGGGCGACCAGCACCCGGGCCTCGGTGTGCGAGGCGCGCCGCAGCCGCACCCGGCCGGAGCGGTGGTAGAGCGCGGCACCGGCGGCGAGGCCCACCACGACCCCGCCGAACCGCATGACGCCTTGCAGATGCCCCACGTACAGGGCCATCACCAGCGCGAACGCGCCGATGCCGAGCCGGACCCGGCGGCGCCACAGCGCGGTGAGCCGGTAGCTGAGGACCCCGCCCACGGCGAGCGCGCCGACGGTCGGGGTGACGGCGAGGTCCTCGGAGAGGCTGTCCAGCCACTGCTCGCCCGCGAGGGAACCGAGTTTGACGATGCCGATGGCGAGCAGGGTGCCCGTGATCTGGCCGCCGAGCAGGACCGCGGCGGTGCGGGCGACGCCGAGGCGGCGTTCGGCGGGTGTCAGGAGCACCAGGACGAGGACGGTCGCGCCGATGTAGCCGGCGAGGCCGGGGCACCACAGCAGCGAGGTGGCCGGGGTCCACCACCGGCCCTCGGCGAGGGAGGGCAGCCCGGCCCCGAAGCGTTCCATGCGGTGCCGGCTCGGGCCGCTGCCGAGGCTGCCGGTGACGGCACCGACGATCCACAGGACCGCGAGGAAGGCGAGGGTGAACGGGGCGTGCCGAACGGGGGCGAGGAGCCGGTCGAGGGTGGTGCGCCACGGGTGCCGGCTGTCGCCGACGACGGGCGCCTCGGCGGGGTCGTCGAGCGGGGCGGGGGAAGGTGCCGAGGTCATCGGATCAGTCCCGTCTCCCGGGACAGCCAGGGCAGTTGACGCTCCAGGCCGGGCCGCCATACCTGCCAGCTGTGGCCCCCGGGGAGCTCCACCCACTCGGCCCGCATGCCGGCCTTGACCGCGGCCTCGTAGACCTTGCGCTGTTGCGGCCGGTAGGTCTTGTCGTCGCTGCCGGCGATGAACGCGGCCGTGGTGTCGGGGAACCGCTTGCGCGCCATCACATCGAGCGGGTTGACGGCGGCGTAGGCGGCCGGGTCGCCGCCGAACGCCGTGTCGACGGTCTTCTTGGTGCTGCCGAGGGTCGGCGCGTCCTGACCGGAGATGTCGTTGACGACGCCGTAGACGTCGGGGGCGTTGACGCCGAGCTGGATGGAGCAGGTACCGCCGAAGGAGATGCCCGAGACGATCCAGGAGGTACGGGCCGTCGCGACCTGGAGATGGGAGCGGATCCAGTCGGGGACGTCCAAGGAGAGGTAGGACTGGACGTTGCCGAGCTTGGAGTCCACACAGAGGGTGTTGGCGAACTGCCTGCCGAGCGGGTCCACGACGACGACCACCGGGGCGAGGCCCCGGTGCGCGGCGGCGAAGGTGTTCATCATGCCGACCAGCCGGCCCGAGTTGATCCAGTCGTCCGGCGATCCCGGCTGGCCGGCCATCAGCACGATCACCGGCAGCAGGGGGCGGGGGGTGGAGCGGTAGGCGGGGGGCAGGAAGACGTACGCGCTCCGGGCGACGAAGCCGGATTTGGTGCCGGGGATCGACGACTTGGAGAGCGTGCCCTTCTCGGGCAGCCCCGCCGGAGGCCGCCACACGTCGGAGATCGCCTTGCCCGCCGGAACCCGCAGGGCGGGCTCCTTGCGCCCGGTCGCGTCGGCCAGGCTGGTGGTCTTCTGCAGCCAGGTGTTGAGGGCGGTGCGCGCCGTCGGGTACTGGTCGAAGTGCCGGTTGATCTGCGAGGCCCCCAGCAGGACGACGAGCAGCCCGGCGAGCAGGACGGGCACCCACAGGCGGGGTCTGAGCAGTGGAAGGCGGAAGGCCGCGAGAACGACGCCGAGGACGGCGACGCCGACCCAGAGCACCACATCGGTCGGCAGCGGGTCGGGGAAGAGCTGGAGCCAGTCGTCCACGGCCACCCGCAGCAGCCAGGTGAGCAGCACGGCGAGCACGACGGCGACCGGTCCCCAGCGGATCCACCACCGGCGCTGCCGGGAGTAGAGCAGGGCCGCCAGCGCGCACAGCCCCACGACGAGAAGGGTGAGCGGAATCCATCCGCTCACCAATGACCAGTCCAGCGGGCCTGCCGCGATCCGCATGCGTCGCACCACGTCCGTGTGGGGGGTGTGGGCGAACGGGTCGCTCTGCCTTGAGCTACGGCCCCACGTGGTGGAGCCGGGTGGACTTGAACGCACCATCTACCCGTTCACGGAAAATGCTACCTTTCAGCAGATATCCGGCAACCCGGGGTATTCATCCCTCTTTCCTGAGGCGCATCTCTTCTGCGGTGCTCGGCAGGCGGTCAGCAGGGTTTCCGCCAGGAGTCCAGGTCGAGCCGCTTGCGCATGGAGCTGAGCCCGAGCCGCTTGGCATCACGGCAGAACGCGTCCGGCGTCAAGGCGTACTCCACGTGGAAGACCGCCTTGTCCCGCTTCACGAACGGCGTCAGCCGGTCGCATTCGCCGAACTGCGCGCACTCCTCGTTCACCGCGAAGTCGAAGTCCCCCACGAGCTCCGGGATTTGGTCCAGGTCGTTCTTCAGGCCCACCGCGAGCCCCCGGTCGTGGGCCAGTTCCGCGAGCATGCGGTTGAAGGCCAGTTGATGGGCGGCGGTGAGCGGGAATCCGGTGGTGTTGCGGTATCCCTCGGTCAGGTCCGGTTCGACGGCGTCGAAGCCCTTCTTCCGGCACATGTCGATACGGGTGGCCATCAGCGGCCGGAGGACGTCGAGGCGGCGGATGTCGAGCCACCGCTCGCCCGCCCAGCCGTTGTTCTCGCCGAGCAGTTCCTTGGGGAAGGCCGCCTGGTCGGGCCGGAACTTCTCCCAGGCGCCCGCGTTGATGTAGCAGATCACCTTGCGGCCGCGGGCGTGCAGTCCCGCGACGGTCTTCGCGGAGTTCTCGAAGCCGTCGATGTCGTAGACGGGGACGTCCACGCTCATGTCGACCCGCCCGTCGAGCTGCCATTGCCAGCGGGTCCCGGGGCGGGGCCGCCAGCGCCGGGAGGCCGGGCGCGTGGTGCCGGGGTCGGGGGAATCGGCGGAGCCGGAGGGGCCGGAGGATTCGGAGGGACCCGAGGGGTCCGTGGGGTCTTCCTTGTCCTCGTCGGGGTCCGGGTTGCCGGTCCTCCTGGGACCGGCGGAGGAAGTCGCCTCCGATTCCTCGGTATCGGATCCGTCGCCGCCACTGGAGCAGCCCGCGAGGCCGAGCAGGGCGAGGGCGAGCAGCCCGGCGCCGATGCGTCGCGCGGTCACCGGACGTCCCCCGCGAGCCCGGTGCCCGCGCCCGTCAGCGGCGCGGTCTGCCAGGGGTTGGCGCCCTCCCCCGGCACCGCGCAGTGCACGGCGGCGCCCCGCCCGTCGGCGGTCCGCGCCACCTGCTCCGCCCGCTCGGGCGGGACCCCGTAGACGAGGTGGCAGAACCGCTCGGGCGGGTGGTCGGCCGTCCAGTTCGGCACCGTCGCCCGCCGGTAGGCCTCCCAGCTCCCCTCGAAGGTGACCAGGAGGTCGGCGATCAGGGCGTAGCCGGGGTCGGGGTGGGTGCCCGGGTTGAGTACGGCCGTCCGGGCGCCCAGCGCCCTGGCGAGGACGGCGAGCCTGCGGTAGCGGGGCAGCAGCGCGGCATGAGCCGCCGCCTGGTCGAAGAAGATCCCGTCCACGTCGTACCACCTGCGGTGTTTACGGATGTCGGCAATGATCTCGCGTGGTGGCCGGTGGCCGTAACCGGTGTCGGTGTAGCCGAGCAGCCGGACGCCCGCGTCCCGGAGCCGGTCGGCGGCCGCCCGGAAGTCCGGGTCGGGTCGGTGCCCGGGCCCGTCCGCCACGTTGAGCACCACGGCGTACAGCCCGGCGGCGGTGCCCGTCAGCGACGTCCACGCCTGCGGGCTCACCGCCGGGTGGACGTACAGCGGGACGAGCAGCCGTCGCCCGCCGTCGGGGGGCGGGCCGCCGCCCGTGCCGGGGTTCGTCCGGCCGGTCACCGGAGGGACTCCGCCCGGGTGCGGGTCTCGGCCCACAGGTCGGCGAGGGAGTCGGCGAGGGTGTGCCGGGGGGCCCAGCGCAGGGCGTGCGCGGCGGCGGTGATGTCCGCCTGTTGCCACGAGACGGCGGCGGAGCGGGTGGAGCCGCCGCCGTCCTCCTCGATGCGCCCGCGGAAGCCGGCGGCCCGTACCAGCCCGTCGGCGATCTCCCTGACCTGGCGGGCCCGGCCGCCGGCGATGTTGAGGAGAGGGGGCAGCGGCGCGGGCGCGGTGACGGCGAGGGTGACGGCGTGTGCCACGTCCCGCGCGTCGATGTAGTCGCGGTGGGCGGAGAGGTCCCCGGTCCGCACGCTGCCGTCGGGGCCGGCCCGGTGCAGCTCGGCGGCGAGCCGGCCGGGCAGTGAGGAAGCGGGGGAACCGGGGCCGACGAGGTTGAAGAGCCGCAGGACGACGGCGTCGAGGCCGGAGGCGGTCACTGCGAGGGTGCCGGCGAGTTTGGTGGCGCCGTAGAGGCCGACGGGCCGGGCCGGGGCGGTCTCGGCGACGGGCCGGTTCCCGTCCGTGGGCCCGTACTCGGCGGCGGAGCCGAGGTGGACCAGGCGGGCCGCCGGGGCGGCTTCGCGCAGTGCTTCGCACAGCACGGCCGGGCCTCGGGCGTTGACCGCGGCGAGGTTCACCGCGCTGCCGTCGACCGCGCCCGCGCAGTTGACGACGGCGTCGGGGGCGACCTCGCGCAGTGCGGCGGCCAGGCGGGCGGGGTCCGCGGTGGACAGGTCGAGGTGGAGATCGGCGCCGGGTGCCCGGCCGCCGTCGAGCACCCGCGCGCCCGGGAGGGCGCGCAGTTGCCCGACGGCGTGCCGGCCCAGGAAGCCGGTGGCACCCAGAACGAGAATGCGCATGCGGGCCGTTCACGCTCCCTTGATCAGCATGTCGCGGTGCAGGGAGAACTCCCGGTTGGCCCGGTCGTAGTCGTCGGGCCGGCCGATGTCGAGCCAGTAACCGTCGAACTCGTACGCGTGCGGAGGAGTGTCCGCGGCCAGCATGTCCAGGACGAGCTCGTCGAAACCGAGCGGCAGGCCGGGGGTGTAGCGGGACAGGGCCTCGCGGGAGACGCCGTACACACCCATGGAGACCCGGTAGTCCATGCTCGGCTTCTCGGCGAAACCGACGACGCGCCCGCAGTCGGTGGTCAGCACACCGAAGTCGATGTTCACCTTCCGGGCGTAGGTGGCGATGGTCAGCGGTGCCCCGGCGGCCACGTGGGTGCGGTACATCGCGCCGAAGTCGAGGTCGGTGAGGATGTCGCCGTTCATCGCCAGGAAGTTCTCGGGCAGCCGGTCGAGCATGGTGAGCAGGGGGCCCATGGTCCCCAGCGGGCTCTCCTCGGTCGTGTAGTCGACCTTCATGCCCCATTGGGAGCCGTCGCCGACGTAGGCGCGGATGATGTGCCCGAGGTGGCCGATGGCGAGGGTGCAGGTGGTGAATCCCGCGTCGGCCAGCTGACGCATCACGATCTCGAGGATCGCGTGTTCCTCGCCGATGGGCACCAGGGGCTTGGGCAGCGCGGTGGTGTAGGGACGCAGCCGGACACCCTTGCCTCCGGCCAGTATGACGACATGCATGGTGGCATTCCTCTCTGCGGTGGGTGGCGTCGTGACGGTTGGTGACGTTGCGTCAGACGTTGTAGATGCCGACCTTGTACCGGCTGAGGTTCGCCGGGTCGCGGAAGAACTCGATGGCCCGCACGAGCCCCGCTTCGAGGGTGTGGGCGGGGGCCCAGCCGGTGGCGGCGCGCAGCCGGGTGGCGTCGCAGACCAGCCGCATCACCTCGGAGGCCGCGGGCCTGATGCGCGCGGGGTCCTCGGTGACGGCCAGGTCGGAGTCCATGAGCTTGCCGATCAGCAGCACCAGGTCGCCGATCGAGATCTCCTCCCCGGTGCCGGCGTTGAAGGTGCGGCCGACGACGTCGGCGGCGGGGGCGGTGCCGACGGCGAGGAAGGCGGCCACGGTGTCCTTCACATAGGTGAAGTCCCGGGTGGGGCGCAGATCGCCGAGGGTGATGGCCCGCTCCCCGGCGGCCACCTGGGCGATCACGGTCGGGATGACGGCGCGCATGGACTGGCGGGGGCCGAAGGTGTTGAACGGCCGCAGGGTGACCACCGGCAGGTCGAAGCTCGCGTGGTAGCTGTCGGCGAGACGGTCGCCGCCGGCCTTCGACGCGGCGTACGGGGACTGGGTGTTGATGGGGTGGTCCTCGTTGATCGGCACGGTCTGCGCGGTGCCGTACGTCTCGCTGGTGGAGGTGTGCACCAGACGGGGGACGCCCAGGTGGCGGACGGCCTCCAGCACGTTGAGGGTGCCGGTGACGTTGGTCTCCACATAGCTGTGCGGGGCGCGGTAGGAGTACGGGATCGCGATCAGCGCGGCCAGGTGGTAGACGGCCTCCGCACCCGCCACCAGCCCGTTCACCGACCCGGGGTCGCGTACGTCGCCGAGGACCACCTCGACGTGGGACATCACCTCTTCGGGGAGCGTCTCCAGCCAGCCGAAGGAGGAGAAGGAGTTGTACTGCACCATGGCGCGTACCCGGTGCCCGGTGGTGACGAGTTCCTCCACCAGGTGCGAGCCGATGAATCCCTCGGCGCCGGTGACGGCGACGAATGCGGGTGCGGACATGCGGGGTCTCCCTTGTGTGTGATGGTCGTTCACCACGCGTACTCATGAAGGACGTTCATGACGGGTGCCGTGCGGCGGTGCGTGATGTGCGATGTGCGTGATGCGCGTCGTGCGGGGACGGTGGTGCGGGGACGTGGTGGTGCTTCAGCGGTGCGTCGTGAGTCGTCCGAGCAGCGCGGTGGCGACGGCCAGGAGTCCGGCCGCCGTGCCGCTGCAGACGAGGAGTTGGGCGGTGGCCGGTGTGGCGATCCGCAGGAGCTGCGCGGCCGTCTCGGCCCCGGCGGCCGCCAGACACAGCAGCGCCGGGATCCAGGCGACGCCGAAGGCCTGGAGCAGCAGTCCGGTCCACAGGACCGCGCCCAGCGCCAGCAGCGCGGCGGTCCGCAGGACGGTGGGCGACGGGCCGTCCGGCCACAGGGCCCCGGCGGCCAGGGCGAGGACGGTCAGGGCGGCGAGGTAGACCGCCACGCACCGGGCGAGCACCCGGGCGACCCGCAGCAGCAGCCCCCCGGTGGTGACGCTCCGGGCCAGCGCGGTGAGGGCGAGGCTCCGGCAGCGGTAGAGCAGCCACTCCGCGGCGCCCATGCTGAGGGTGAGCGCGATGACGGCGGAGCCCGCCGTGGTGGCGCCCGCCCCGTGCCGCAGGACGTCACCGAGCGCGGCGAGGGTCGTCAGCACGCCGCAGCCCAGACCGAACAGCCCGTACGGGACGGAGGCGGCCAGGGACAGCGGGGCGGGCCCGGCCGGCGGGGCGTCACCCTTGCGGGTGCGCGCGATCTCGTACGCCGCCGCGAAGAGCACGCCCCCGGCGGTGGCCAGCAGCAGGGCGACGCGTACGGAGGCCGGCGGGTCGGTGACGAGGAGCGCCGCTCCCCCGGTGGCGGTGGGCAGGAGGGCGAGCAGCAGGAGCCGCTCCCGGCCCAGCACCAGTAGAACGGTGGCCGCCGCGAGGTACAGCGCCTGGCCCGCCGCGTAGGCGGTGGCCCCGACCGGGGCCGGGAACGCCGCCGCGACGGCGATGGCGAGCAGGGCGCCGAGCGGGGCGCCCCACATCAGGGTCCGCCCGGCGGCGGCACGCCCGCCGGTTCCCAGCCGCAGGTACGCGCGGTGGGCGAAGCCCTGGTTCCAGGCCCAGGCCGCGAGCGCGGAGGCGACGAGCGCACCGGTGCCGGCGGGCAGTCCGTAGCCGTCCCGGGCGCCGGCCATCAAGGGGGCGCCGAGCGCGTAGCCGAAGCCGGGCAGGGTGAACACCATGGCGCGCAGCACGAATTGGCCGGGCTTCACCTGCCACGGGTCGGGGCGCGGGCCGGGTTCGGGGTGGCCGCGCGGCACCCGTGCGTACAGTTCCGCCGCGAGTTCGAAGGCGTCGCGGCGGCCGTAGCGCTCGGTGATCTGCTCGCCGGTCAGCCCGTCGGCCTCCAGGACCGCCGCGATCTCGTCGGGGTGGACGGCCGCCGCGCAGACCTCGGCGAGCTCCTCGGCGAGTTCGTCGAGCGGATCGGCGGCCCACCGCGGCCGGGGCCGCGGATGGGGGCGCGGGTGCGCGGAGGCGAGGTCGTGCACGGGTTCGGGCTCGTCGGGGACGAGCCGCAGCAAGCCGCTCATCCGGCACCGCCCGCCGCCAGGGCCATGACGGGCACGGGCTCCGGCCGGAAGATCCGCTCGGACTCCGGCTGCCTGCTCCGGGCCAGGTCGTGGTAGATGTCGCGGAAGGAGTCGATGGTCTGGCGGAGGGTGAACTGCTCGATCACCCGGAGCCGGGCCGACTCGCCCATCCTCGCCCGCAGTTCGGGGTCCTTCAGCAGCCGCAGCGCGGCCTTCGCCATGCTCTCGGGGTCGCGCGGAGGCACGACCAGCCCGCTGTCGCCCACCGCCTCGCAGACGCCCCCCACGTCCGTGGAGACGGTGGCGCGCCCGCACGACATGGCTTCGATCAGCGTGAAGGGGAAGCCTTCGCTGATGCTGGAGAGCATCACCACGTTGCCCGCGGCGTAGGCGTCGCGGATGTCCTCGACCCGGCCCTCGAAGGTGACGCCTTCGGCGACGCCGAGCTCGGCCGCGAGGCTCTCGCAGGCGGTGCGGTAGCCCTCCCCGCCGCGCGGGGTGCCGCCGAAGAGCCGCAACCGTGCGGCCGGGATCTCCGCCCGTACGATCGCGAAGGCGCGGATCAGGGTCTCCAGGCCCTTGATGGGGTCGACACGCCCGGCCCAGCTCAGGGTGGGGGCCTCCGGCTCCGGGCCGGCGGGCGGGAAGGCGGCGGGGTCGACACCGTTGTAGACGGTGCGGATGCGGTCGGGCGGGGTGCCGCCGTGTTCCTCCCAGCGCCGGTTGTAGCGGTTGCCCGGGGTCACCAGGGCGGCGCAGCGGTAGCTCTCCTCGGCCAGCAGCCGGAACAGCCCCAGCATCAGGGCCTTGACCGGCCAGCGGTAGGGCTCGGCGCGGAAGCCGAGGTAGCGTTCGCGCAGGTAGATGCCGTGCTCGGTGAGGAGGAACGGCGTGCCGTGGCGGTGATGGGCGAGCAGCCCGGGCACCGCCGCGAGGCCCCCGCTCACCGCGTGGGTGACGCCCTCGGCCGGCGGGTCGGCGGCGAGCGGACGCAGCGCGTGTTCCAGCAGATCGGTCGCGGTCAGCGCGTCGTGCAGGGTGGGGCGGGCGGCGGCGGTGGCCAGCTCCGGGCGGTTCCACACCCGGACCAGGGCGCGTGCGGCGGCTTCGCCGCGCAGCGCCGCCGGCAGGGTGCCCGCCGCGGCGTACTCGGCGAGCCGGTAGAAGGTGCGCGGGAAGTGGTGTTCCTCGGCGGGGTCGAGGAGAGCGAGCAGGAACCGTTCGTAGGCGGTGAGGAAGCGGCGCAGCGCCCGGCCGCGGGGAGCGCGGCCGGCCGGGGGCGGCCCCCACAGCGGGAGGGTGTCCACGCTCCGGACGTGGCCGGGCAGTTCCCAGGCGAGCGGCTCCCGGCCGGTGCCGGTGACGGCGATGACCCGGAAGTCGATGTCGGGCATGCCCTGGACCAGCTGGTCGCACCACACGCTCACCCCGCCGTGGCTGTGCGGGTAGGTCCCCTCGGTGAGCAGCGTCACCGAGGGGGTGTCCAACGCCGGTTCGGCGAACGGTCCGTGCATGAATTCTGTTCTCTCCGGGAGACGGTGGGGCATGGGGCGGTTCGGCACGGAGGACACGGGTCGGATCAGCGCCGGGCGGGGACTCCGGTCCCGGGGCGCACGGGGTGGCTGACGCCCTTGGGGACCGTGAGCGCGGCGGCCGGGGGCTGTACCCGGGCGGCGGTCCCGGGCGCGGTGCGGGCGGCCGGGGTCTCGGTGGGCAGGGTGAAGGTGAGCTGGGGCTGTCCGTCGGCGGGTGCGGCCCAGCCGGAGCGGGCTCCGGCGTAGGCGGCGCCGAACGGTGTGCTTCCGGTGCCCTTGGCCTGCGTGGTGCCGTTCGGGAGCGTCGCGGTGGCCTCGACCCCGGCGGGGCCCTCGACGGTCACCGTGGAGCCGATCCGGTAGGCCGTGACCTTGCCGGCGGCGAGGGCCGCGTCCCAGGCGGCCCGCTTGCGCAGCTCCGTGGCGACGTCCCGCATCCGGAGGTTGACCAGGGGCGTGTTGTCGGCGAAGAGGGCGGAGTAGTCCGCGAGGACCTTCTCCATGACCGTGTAACCCAGGCGCTCCTCGGAGAGGTTGGACTGGTGCATGAAGTGCGGCCGCGGGTCGTTGGCCAGGACGTGGCCGAGGGCGATCCGGGATTCGAGGGGCGCGATGTAGGACGCGAATCCGGTCTTGACGTCCAGCGGGGCCTTCAGGCAGGTGGTCGTCGTGGAGTTCTCGCAGAAGCCGCTGCCGCCGTCGGACTTCTTGGTGTAGAGCCAGTTGTACTCGTCGGTCTGCTCGGCGGCCGTGCCGACGTTGTAGTAGACGTTCATGGGGTAGCGGGGCACGGTCAGCGCGGATCCGACCTGGCGCTGGCGCGGTTCGCGCGAGTTGTCGCTGGCGATCGAGCCGACGCCGCTCGCGGTGAGCACGGGGGCGAGTTCGGGGTTGTCGACGTTCTGCTGGGGAAGCGTCTTGAGCCCGGAGTGCTCGCCGGTCACCAGCTCGTCCCGGTCGAGGTTCAGCCCCTGGCGGGCCGCCCAGGTGAGGTTGTCGTTGATCTGGCCGTTGATGGTCTGGCGGCTGACCCAGCGCGTCCTGCCGAAGAGATCGGTGGCGCACTTCCAGGGCACGACGGAGGTGTTCTGCTCACAGCCCAGGAAGGCGTGGGTGTAGGTGTGGTTGATCCAGCGGTAGGACTTCTGATCGGCGACCAGCTGGTTCAGCAGCGGGTCCTCCGCGCCGCCGCGCTCCGCCCTGTACTCCTCGCTGCCGACGCCGTTGTAGGCGAGGTCCAGGGGAAGGCCGTGGCTGTCGGACCACTGCTTGGCGTAGGTCGCGTCGGCGGCCGTCATCCGGATCGGCGGCCTCTGGGCATCGGGGTTCCCCGGGCAGTCGACGTCACCGGGGGTGCACTTGAGCTTGGTGTCCCAGCGGTCGTCGGAGGCGAAGACGTCGTCGACGTGCACGCCGAAGTAGTTGCGGGCGGCTCCCAGGTGGACGCCCTGGGTCAGCCACTCCACGATGCCCCGGGAGACCAGCCGGAACTGGGACTGGTACCGGTTGTAGACGAACGTGACGACCAACTCGCTGCGGCCGTCGTGGTTGTACTGCCCGATCAGCGAGCCGCGCGCGGAGCTGCCGGGGATGGGGGCGTCGAGGTAGCTGGTGTACGTCGCGCCGTTCGCCTGCTTCTCCAGCGGGGTCGCGAGATAGCCCCAGCTCTCGTTGACGGCGGTGTCGTTGTCCTCAAAGGGAACGTTTCTCTTCAGATAGCCGAACGGCCCTCCGGCGCCGTCCCCGGTCACCTGGGCGGACTTGCCGTCCATCGAGCCGCTGTAGCCGGATCCCTGGGGAGTGTTGAGCCCCACGGCCGGACGGGCGTAGGTGTAGGCGTCCACCTGGCGGATGCCGAAGCGCTTCTCGTACCCGGCCAGGGCCGCCATCTCCGCCGAATTGACCCCGAAGGGATTGTCGTTGGGCAGCACCACGCCCTGGAATCTGGCACGCGGTCTGCCGTCCACGGTGTCGCTGAGGAACGCCTCGTCGATCCGCGGACGGCCGGAGTCCGCCAGGGCGATCTTCGTGTACGGCGTGCCGGCCTCGTCGAGCTCGGCGCGGATCGCCTCGGTGGCCGGTCCGCCGTCGTCGACGACCAGCACCCGTAGGTCGATCCTGGGCTCCGCCGCGGCGGCCACGGCGCCGCCCGCCGGTAGTGTCACAGCCAGTAGGGCCGCCGAGGCGCATGCCGCGGCCAGCCGGGTCGTACGACCCATCATGATCTCCCCCCATAACGGAACGGCCCGCGAGAGCGTCGTCCGTACGGTTCATCACGTGCGCGTGGCGTCGATGCCGCCACTGAGCGCACCCCGAATAATCCCCAAGTCCGGCTCCACTGCGGCCTGGGACCCCATCCCGGCCGCGTCCGCTCCTCCCCTGCCGCGGTACGCGCGCCGATGCCCGTACCCGTGCCGCGCGGCCGGAGCCGAGGCCGCGCGACAGTGACCCGGGCGGGTGGCACAGCGGTGCCACACCCCCCGAGAGGCGCACTCAGCCTCTCGACCGCCCAGCCATATAGTGCGCCATGCCCGAAGGCCGCGCGGGGCGCACTGAGGAGGAGCCCGGCGCTCGTCACGGCGTGTTGTCCGGAATTCAACTCGCCCCGGACAGCGGCCGGATACGGACGGATCAGCTCTCACTCATCGGCCATCGTCGGGGTGACCTGTGGCGACATTGGTCTATGCCCCGCTCGTATGCCCGCCGTACGACCGCCGGGCAGGGGGGCAGCCCGGGCATCGAACGGCGACAAGATCGGCCTGATGACGGCTGTCGGAATTGCCGGTTGCGGCGTCAATTCGACGGATGTGCTCGGCCGCGATCACCCCCAACTTCCGTCCGCTACCGGCGAGTCGGGCGGCGAAGTTCCGGAAACCGCGCGACCGGTCCGATATTGTGCCGAGTTTGTTCCGCGATCTTTCCGGGCGCGGCACCGGGGCGACGGGGCGGCTCCGGGGCCGGGAGACGGGGACCGGGCGGGGACCGCCGCGGCGAGCCCCACGCGCAGCCCCGGCCGGACGGCCGGGCGCTGCGCCATGGTCTTCTCGGCCCGTGCGGGCCATGGTCTCGGCCCCCGGCGGTCAGCGCTTGCCGCGCACCTTGCCGAGGAGTGCCTTCAGCTGGGCCCGCTTGCGTGGGTCCCGAGCGGCCCGCTTGCCCTCGCTGATGACCCGGCGGCCCTGGGGGCTCCGGGCGAAATTCCTGATCCGGTCGATCAACCCTGCCATGACCCATTCCTCCGGTCGCTCACGGCCCGGCGCGGCCCACGTGGTTCGAGACTGTGTGTCTACCCACGGACCGGGGGTCTCACGTGCCGGGCTTGCGGCCGTAGACCTGGACGTCGTCGCCGTTGCGGAGCATGGACCAGTACTTCTTCGCGTCCGCCGTGCGCATGTTGACGCAGCCGTGCGAACCGGGCGGCGACCAGACGCTGCCGCTGATGGCGTGGAAGGCCTGTCCGCCGTCGAAGAACTGGCTGTACGGCATGCGGACCTTGTAGATGCTCGACCAGTGGTCGATCGACCGCCAGTAGATCTTCTTCGCACCGGTACGCGTCTCGTACCCGTCCCGCCCCGTGCGCACCGGCACCGGGCCGAACTTGAGGGTCTTGCCGTCCTGGATCCAGCTGATCTGGCGCGTGAGGTCCACGCAGGCTATGCGGCCCTTGTTCACCGGGCACTTTCCGGCGGCGTTCGGGTTGCGCTTGGTGATCTCCGCCTCCATCGCCCGCCAGGTCACCGGACCCGCGTAGCCGATGTTGGGGCGGATGCCGTGCTTGTTCTGGAAGGCCTGGATCGCCCGGCAGTCCTCCGGCGACTGCCGTCCGTCGACCGGCCGGCCCAGGAACTTCTCCGCGTCCTTCTGGTGCGGCCCGGTCTCTGTCGTACACGTGGTGGCCGCCTGCGCGGTCCCGCCCATGACCACCGTCAGTGGCGCCGTGAGTCCGACGACCCCCAGCAGCACGGCCGTTCGGCGTGCGGCGGCGGATCCAGTCCTGTTTCTCGCTCTCGTTCCCATACGGGGTATGACCCCTCACCCGGCCCGGCGGTTGCACGACCGAGCGCCCGTCTTTTTCCCCCGGCGGCACGTGGCGGGATCCGGGCTTGTGGGGGTCTGGGCCCGGTGATTCGATGCCGCCATTCCGGTGAAGTGGTCCCGGTGTTCTCCCATCGAAGGAGATCCACTCATGCCCATGAACTCCGCGAGAAGCGGCAGGAGAAGCGCGCTCGACCTGCCGAGGACACCGACCGGGATCGACCAGGTCTTTCACGCGGTACGGGCCCGGAAGCCACGGCGGATCGTGGATCTGCCCGCCGAGCCGCGCTGGCGCAGCGAATACGTGGCGCGGGACGTCAGAGGACCGCGCATGACCCTCGGGGAATTCGGCTACCGCCGGGAGGAGCTCCACCACGCGCACGGCGGAGTCGACGAAACCGCCACCGTCGGACCCGTACAGATCCTCACCCCGGAGGGCCTCGACCGGCTGGCCGAGGTGTGCGACAAGCTGGAGGGAGCGGCAGGCAGCAGCCGTTTCATCGCGACGCGGCGATTGCGCAGCGCCGATCTCGTGTCGACGTTCATCAATAACATGATGCGCGACCGGACTTTCCTGCTCACCTGCTCCCGACTGGCGGGAGTTCCCTTGATCCCGCATCCGCTGCGCATTCCCACCGCGCAGATCAATTACTTCGAGGGCCGGGGCCGGCCGGAGATCGTGCGTTGGCATCGCGACGGCATGGACTACGTCTTCACCATCCAGCTCAGTGGTGAAGACGATTACGAGGGCGGACGCTTCACCTATTTCCAGGGGCGCACGGATGAATTCACCGGGGTGACCGAGGCCGACCCACGCATCCGCGAGGCGCCGTGCGGGGAGCGCGGGGCGACGCTGTTCCTGCACGGCAGCCGGATCTTCCACGCGGTCACCCCCGTGACGGAGGGCCGCCGGGTGACCTTGGTGATCTCTTTCTTCTGCCCCTACTTCGCCCGGCAGGACTCGAACACGTTCTGGCATCTGGCGGGCGACGACGGCATTCCCGCCACGATCCCGAGCTGGCTGCGCCTCAAGTGGCCGGTGCGCGACCCGGCCATGGACTACAGCCTGCGGGCGGGCAGCCCGGTCATCACCTGGGAGGACGTCGAGGGCGCCTAGGGCCGCAGATGGGCCAGCAGTTCGTCCGCGGCCGGGTACGGGCGCTCCTCGGGCAGCAGCCGGGACGCCGCCTCCGGGTCGCCGTCGCGCACGAGGGCGTGCACCTCGTGCGCGAGCGGGGTCACATCGGTGACGGCGACCGTCCACTCGTCCGCGTAGCGGCGCGCGGCCTCACCCGAGAGCCCGAGCTGGAGGGACCGGTACGGCAGCGCGGCCAGGCGCAGATCGCGCTCGGGGTCCCACTGCACCCGCGTCGGTGCCCGGCGCAGCTCGCGCCGCCAGGTGTCCCGGTCGGGGTGCACTCCGCGCTCGTAATGCGACAGGGCGGCGTGACGCAGCGCCCACTCGAACCCCTCGCGGGTGATCTCGACGGCGAGGACCGTCTCCTGCCCCTCCTTCGTGCCCCAGCCGCAGCGGTACATCATCCACAGGAAGCTGGGCTTGATCCATGTCATCCGGTCCCGCTTCCAGGCGGCGGGGAAGCGCCCGTCGCGCGCCGCGGGAACGCCGATCGCGGGAGTGTAGGCCTGGTAGACGGTGACCGTGGAGTCCGTGTGGAGCGCGCGGATTCGGTGGTTCGGTTCGTGCATGACGACCACAATGAGGTACGCCGATATGCGTTGACCAGTGGTTTTACAGGACGGACGCCG
The DNA here is from genome assembly GCF_014203545.1 of Streptomyces netropsis. Lineage (GTDB taxonomy): Bacteria > Actinomycetota > Actinomycetes > Streptomycetales > Streptomycetaceae > Streptomyces > Streptomyces netropsis. Next base: position 385,774 of record NZ_JACHJG010000002.1, on the reverse strand, counting down.
TCGGCGTCACAGCCAGCCGTTGCGGCGGAAGCCGCGGTGGATGGCGAAGCAGGCGACGGCGATGACGACGAGGACGAGCGGGTATCCGTACGTCCAGTGCAGCTCGGGCATGTGGTCGAAGTTCATGCCGTAGATCCCGCAGACCATCGTGGGCACGGCCACGATCGCGACCCAGGCGCTGATCCGGCGCATGTCCTCGTTCTGCGCCACGGTCACCTGCGCGAGATGGGCCTGCAGGATGGAGTTGATCAGCTCGTCGAGCGCGATGATCTGCTCCGCGACCCGGGCCAGGTGGTCGGCGACGTCGCGGAAGTACGTCCGCAGTTCCTGGTCGACCACGGGGTAGGGCCGGGTGGACAGCTCCCGCACCGGTCGGTCCAGCGGTATCACGGCACGCCGGAACTCAAGGAGTTCGCGCTTGAGCTGGTAGATCCGGCCCGCGTCGGCGGGGCGGCCGCTGTCGCTGGCGAAGACCTCGGCCTCGACGTCGTCGATGTCGCTCTGCACGGAGTCGACGACGGCGAGGTAGTCGTCGACCGTGTGGTCCGCGATGGCGTGCAGTACGGCGGCGGGCCCCTTCGCGAGCAGCTCGGGGGCGGCCTCCAGCTGCTCGCGCAGCGGGCCGAGGGAGCCGTGCCCGCCGTGCCGGACGGTGACGACGAAGTCATGACCGGTGAAGACCATGATCTCCCCGGTGCCGACCACCTCGCTCGTCGCGGTCAGCTTGTCGTGGTCGACGTAGCAGACCGTCTTGAGGACGGTGAAGAGCGTGTCGTTGTAGCTCTCGAGCTTGGGCCGCTGATGGGCGTGGACGGCGTCCTCGACCGCCAGCGGGTGCAGGCCGAACAGCGTGGCGACGTCGGCGAACTCCTCCACGGTGGGCTCGTGCAGGCCGATCCAGACGAAGCCGTCGCCCGCCTTGCGCACGTGCCGGATCGCCTCCTCGGCGGGGCAGTCGTCCTCCTGCCGGACGCCGCCGATGTAGACCGCGCAGTTGACGACGGCGGATCCGAGCGGTGAGCGTGCCGGATGGCTGAGGTCCACCGCGTTGCGGCGTTGCCTCAGCCGCACCGCTTTGCGCAGCTGGCCGGTCATCGACATACGGGGTCCTCCTCCAGGTCGGCGGACAGTCTGCCATCTCCGGCCTGCAGGACCCAGCCGCGCCCGGGCGCGTTCGACCTCGTGAATGCCCTCGTCACCGTAGCCACCGTCCGCTCGCGCGCCCCTCCCCCGTGTCCCCTCGGGGCGACCGGCGGAGGGGAGGGGCGCGAGCGGCCTCGGCGTGCCGGTCGGTCGGAGCGGCGGCGGACCCCTGCGGGACGGCCGCTCCCCACCGTGGCGTCCTCGCGGTGGGTCAGCCGGTGGGGCCGGGGAAGAAGTCGACGAGCAGCATGTCGCGCACGCCGGTGCGGGCGCCCGGCGCGGGGCGGACCGGGGAGACACCGTGCAGGACGCGCCGGTCGTCGAGGACGATGGTCTCCATGGGGGCGGTGAGCAGCGCGTGGTGGATGCGGCGCCGGCCGAGGTCGTAGAGGGTGGACTCGGCGCCCTCGACGTCCTCGCGCCGGATCAGCACCTGGGCGACGTAGCTGTGGCCGTCCTGGTGGACGCCCTCGGGGGCGGGGTGGCCCTCGGCGTCCGTGGTGGCGGTGACGCGTATCTGGTGGACGCCGCAGGTGTCGATGCCGGTGCGGGGGCCGGGGAGCCGGCCGAAGAGGGTGCGGACGACCGTGCGCAGCGCGGCGCCGGACGCCACCGATTCGTCGAGGGGGGCGAACATGCGGTCCACGCCGCCGTTCACCTTGTTCACGGTCCGGTCCTGGAAGAAGGCGGCGTGCGGCAGCTTCTCGAGCCGGTCGGGCAGCAGCCGGAAGGAGCCGTAGCGGCGGAACCGGTAGGGCGTGGCGGTGCCCAGGTGCGCGTCGGCCGGCAGGTCGTGCCAGGAGTCGGTGAACTCCGTGACCCCGTCCTCGGGGACCTCGGCCAGCGCGGTCGCGAGGAGGTCCGGGCCGAACTGGACGAAGGGGGCGACCTGATCGAGGGGGCCCGGTGCCGGTGCGTTCCCGGGCACGGCGCCGGACGTGTCCGGCGCCCGCAGTGGCGCTGTGGTCATGTTGTCCTTGCCTTCGTACGGGCCCTGTCAGGGGCCTTCGTGCGGACGTGCGCGGGGCACCGGGTCACGGGGGCTGAACGAACGTAGCAAGCCCGGTCACCGCGGGGAATCGGCCGAAGCGGCCGAAAAAGTCACATACAAAGGCCTGTTGACAAAACGCGCGGGTGCCCGGACGACACACGTCGCCCGGGCACCCGCGGCTTGCGACCGGTCCGTCAGCCGAGGACGGAGGAGATCCGTTCGAACGGCACGAGCTTGAAGTTCTGGTTGCCGCTGGTTCCGGGGGCGGAGTTGGTGCCGTCCTGGCAGACGAAGACGCCGCCGGGGAACTTCGAGCCGAGGGGTGCGGCGGTGGCGTCGATGCCGTCGGTGTCCTCGCAGCCGTCGGCGGCGGTCCCCTTGGCGACGACGAAGCGGCCGAGGTAGCCGCCGCCGGTCCGGTCGTAGACGGCGAAGTCGTTGCTGCCCTGCGAGGAGACGATGAGGTAGCGGCCGGCGGCGGTGATGCCCTCGACGTCGGCGGTGAGATGACCGCCGGAGCCGGTGGAGTCGAGCTTGGTGCGCGTGGTGCCGGCGGTGGGCTCGGCGCCGTAGACCCACACGCCGACGTCCTCCTCGCCGAGGTAGAGCCTGCCGGTCTTCTCGTCGGCGTAGCAGCCCTCGACGGCGGAGCCGGCGTCGAAGAGGCGCACGGAGGTGGCGGTCACGGAGTCACCGCGCACCGAGAGCTCCCACTGCTCGACCCGGCCGGAGGTGGAGTTGGGGTAGGCGTACAGCTTGCCGCTGGTGGGCGAGGTGTACATGCAGATGCCGTGTGCGGTGACCTCGGTGGCGACGTCCTTGAGGTGCGTCAGCTTCCGCGTGGCCGGGTCGATGCGGTAGATGTGCATCGCGCCGTCGCCGTTCGCGGCCTCGTCGTCCGCGGAGACGACGATGTCTCCCCGCAGGTCGACGTTGTTGCCGTGGTCGCCGTTGATCCGCTGGATGCGGTTGCCGGAGAGGTCGTGGACCTCCAGCGCGCCCTTCTTGTCGGTGGTGACGACCACGGACCGGGACGGGTCGGTGGGGTGGACCCAGATCGCCGGGTCGTCGGCCGCGTCACCGCTGTGCGACACCGGGGCGGTCTCCACGGTGGCGGTCACCGGGAAGCGGCCGGGGGCGGCGGCCCGCGCGGTGCCGGTGGACTGCCAGAGCAGCGCCCCGGTCGCGAGGGCCAGGGCGGCCGAGGCGGCGCGCAGACATACGGAGGTGGCCAGGGGCCTCATGGGAAGGAGCCTTCCGGAGACGACAACGTCGCGGCGAAGGTACGTTCGACACCGGACGGAGCGGTGAACTCCCTTTGAACCCCGGGCGGCCGTTCGCCGCCGCCCCGGCGGTCACTCCGCCGTACGCATCGCCTGCTCGATCAGGGCCGCGGTGGTGGCCGCCGTCTCCCGCGTGGTCCCGTCCTCGCCGGTGCGGGCGAGTTCGCCCAGCAGGACGGCGGCGGCCTGGAGCACCCCGACGTGCACGGTCGCGGTCTTCAGGGCGGCGAGCGCGGCGGCGGCCTGCTCGCCCGACGACGCGGTGGGGCCGGGGATCAGGGTGCTGACGCCACGTCCGAGGGCGGTACGGGGCGAGGGCTGAGGTGTCGTTGTGCTCACCGGTGCAGTCTTCCCCACCCGGGGCCCTCGCGCGTACGTATGGTCCGGCCGGGCCGCCGCCGAGTGGAGGCTCGCCAACCGCTCAAGGGGTGAAGGCCCGTTGGCTGATGGGCAGGTGATTCCACGCGTGTTACGTGTATCACCAATTCGGCCCGTCACGCCGTCGCGGGGTCAGACTTGACCGGGTGAGGCGGTACGGCCCGATCGGCCGGCCGCACTGACACCCATGACACGTCTTTCTTGCGAGGTACCCACGTGCGCTACGCAGACGGCCCGAGTGTTCACAGCGACATCCACATCGACGCACCCCCGTCCGAGGTCTGGGCGCTGGTGACCGACATCCATCTGCCAGCGCGGCTCAGCCCGGAACTCCAGCGCGTGGAGTGGCTGGACGGCGCCACCGAAACCACGTTGGGGGCGCGCTTCGCGGGCCACAACCGCCACCCCCTGGTCGGCGAGTGGCGGACCGTCTCCCATGTGGTCGAGCTGACCGACGAGCGGCTGTTCACCTGGGCGGTCACGGATGCCGACGGCCGGTTCGGGGAGCCCGTGACCGACCCCGCCGGACGGCTGGCCACCTGGCGGTTCGAGCTCAGCCCCGAGGCGGGCGGCACCCTCTTGCGGCAGTCCGCGGAACTGGGCCCGGCCCGATCCGGGGTGAGCCTCGCGATCGAGCGCAAGCCGGAGGCGGAGGAGGCGATCGTCGCGGCCCGGCTCAAGGACCTGCGCTCGGGCATCGAGGCCACCCTGAACGGGGTGAAGGACATCGCCGAAGGCCGACGGTGACCATCGCCACGGCAAATCGGCTGGCGGCGGACGCCCTGACCATGGCAGAGTGATCACCACGCCGAAGGGGCGTAGCTCAGCTGGCCAGAGCAGCGGACTCCAAACCCGCTAGTCGCAGGTTCGAATCCTGTCGCCCCTGCTGAAGGTCAGGCAGGCCTGTCGCCTCTGATCTGCATGAACGCGTGGGCTGGGGCTGTCGCACTGGGTGCGGCAGCCCCACCGTCGTTCTCGGCCCCGGTGTTCGGGAACACGCTGGGAACCCCGATGGGGTGCCGCTTGCTGCACACGGCGCCGCGGCGGCGCCGTGTGCAGCACTCTCGTAGAACCCGCGCCGGTCAGCCGGACGCGGCGGACAGGATCACGTCCACGAGCCTGTTCGCCGCGTCCGGCCGCCCGTGCGCCCGGGAGCGCTCCGCCATCGCGCCGCGCCGCACGGGGTCCGCGAGGAGCGGGCCCACCGCGTCGCGCAGACTCCCTGCGGTGACCTCGCCGAGCAGGGCGACAGCGGCCCCGGCATCTTCCAGGTGCCGCGCGTTGTGCGCCTGCTCGTTGCCGGCCGAGGAGGCGAGCGGGATGAAGACCGCCGGCTTGCCCAGCGCGGTCAGTTCGGCGAGCGTCCCTGCGCCGCTCCGGGAGATCACGACGTCGGCCAGCGCCAGCACGTCGGGGAGCTCCGGGCCGACGAACCCGGCGAGGTAGTACCGGCCCGACAGCTCCGGCGGCAGGGCCGCCGCGTGCTGCCGCAGGCCATCGACGTTGGCCGGCCCGCACTGGTGGATCACGTTCGCCCGCCCCAGCAGCCACGGCAGCGCGTCCCGCACGACCTCGTTGATCTGCTGGGAGCCCTGCGCGCCGCCGGTGACGTACACGGTCGGCAGGCGATGGTCGAAGCCGTACAGACCCAGCGCATCGACGGCTTTTTGCGGGTGGCCGGTCAGTACCTCGGGGCGGATCGGGTTGCCGGTGACGACCGCGGCACCCCGCACCGACTCCGGCAGGAGCGGCAGCGACGATTCCGACGACACCGCGATCCTCGTCGCCGAGCTCGCCAGCTTCCGGTTGGCGAGGCCAAGGCGCACGGTCTGCTCGTGGAGGACCAGCGGACGGTGGCACAGGCGGGCGGCCAGGCCGGCGGGAACGGCCACGTACCCGCCCGTGGCGAGCACGACGTCCGGCCGGAAGTCGGCGACGATCTTCCGGGCCTGGGCCACGCCGAGCGGTACCCGGGCCATGTCCCGGACGTTCGCCGGGCTCACCATCTTGAGCGGGTTGGCGGAGCGGCGGATCTTGCCCGTGGCCACGGTCGTGAACGCGATGCCCTCGGCCGGTGCCACCCGGGCCTCCAGGCCGTCCGCCGTGCCGATCCACAGGACATCGAGCGCCCTGCCGTCCGCGGCCAGCCGGTGCTGCAACGCGCGGATCGCGGTCAAGGCGGGATAGGTGTGGCCCCCGGTACCTCCGCCCGTGACGATCAAGCGGAAGGTGGGAGAGAGAGGAGAAGCGCTGTTCACCCGGCGCACCCTACTGGCTGCCCCTTAGGTGTGCACTTCCCGCCCCCCACGTCCGTCGCGTGGGGGGCGGGACCGGGGAGCGGGACGCCCTAGCCGAGCGCGTGCCCCGTCGTCGCGTCGACGTGGCCGGGGACCGCGTCGTGGCGGTCGCCGACGGTGGACGTGCCGGTCGGTTCGAACATGAGGATCGAGGCGCCGGCGGTGGAGAACGGACGGTGTTCCACCCCTCGCGGGACGACGAACACCGCGCCCTGGGGCAGCACGACGACGCGTTCGCCCCCGTCGGCTCCCCCGGGCTCGCCGTCGCGGAGGCCGATGCTCAGTTCGCCGTCGAGGACGAGGAAGAACTCGTCCGTGTTCTCGTGCGCGTGCCAGATGTGTTCGCCCGCCACCTTCGCGATACGGACGTCGTAGTCGTTCACCTGGGTGACGATCCGTGGGCTCCACAGTTGATCGAAACTCTTCAGTGCGGTCGGCAGGTCGATCGGTTCGTTGATCACCTGGTCATCCTGACCGCTGGTGATCGGGCGGGGCGAGTGCTAGGAATCGCATATGTCGCATGGATCCTCGCACCGGGTGGCCGTCCTCGTCGACGAGGGCTCCAACCCCTTCGAACTGGGCGTCGCCACCGAGCTGTTCGGGCTGCGCCGCCCCGAGATCGACCGGCGGTGGTACGACTTCACGCTCTGCTCCGCCTCGCCCGCCGTGCGGATGAACGACGGGATGTTCACGCTCTCCGGCGTCGCCGGGCTGGAGGCGGCCGACGCGGCCGACACCCTGATCGTGCCCAATCGACCGGATCCGCTCACCCCGCCGGACCCGGCGGTGTCGGCCGCGATCCGGCGGGCGGCCGGGCGGGGTGCGCGCCTGGTGAGCTTCTGCACGGGCGCGTTCACCCTCGCCGCGGCCGGGGTGCTCGACGGCCGCCGGGCCACCACGCACTGGAAATGGGTGGCGGAGTTCTCGGCCCGCCATCCCGGCGTCCGGCTCGAACCGGACGTCCTGTTCGTGGACGACGGTGACGTGCTGACCGCCGCCGGGAGCGCCGCCGCGCTGGACCTCGGCCTCTATCTGATCGGCCGTGACCACGGCGCCGAGATCGCGAACACGGTGAGCCGGCGGCTGGTGTTCGCGGCCCACCGCGACGGCGGTCAGCGGCAGTTCGTCGAACGGCCCGTGCCCGCCGTGCCGGACGCGTCGCTCGCTCCCCTGCTGGCCTGGGCCCGGGAGCGCCTGGACCGGCCGCTGTCCGTGGCGGACCTGGCGGCCCGCGCCGCGGTCAGCCCGGCCACCTTGCACCGGCGCTTCCGGGCCGAGCTCGGCACCACGCCGCTGGCCTGGCTCACCGGCGAACGGGTGGCGCTGGCCTGCCGGCTGATCGAGCGCGGCGAGCTACGGCTCGACGTGGTCGCCCAGGCCAGCGGCCTGGGGACGGCCTCGAACCTCCGGGCGCAGCTGCGCCGGCGCACCGGGCTCAGCCCGACGACCTACCGCCGGCGGTTCGGTACGGCCGCTCCCCGGCCGACGCGCTGAACGGCTCAGCGGGCGGCCGGGATGTACGCGAGACCGTGCGCGCCGGCTTCGCCCGCGCGACCGACCTCCAGGGTGGTGATCACCCGCATCAGGGTCAGGTCGACGACGGTCACCGTGCTGGACATGACGTTGGAGACATAACCCACCGATCCGTCCGGTGAGGAGGTGATGGTGAGGGGGAACCGGCCGACCTCGACCTGTCCGGCCACCTCCAGGGTGTCCGGGGCGTAGACGGTCAGTACGCCGTTGTCCTGCGTCCCCATGGCGCCGCCGCCCGGCACCTGTGCCGCCATCCGCAGCTCGCCCACGAGCACCGCGCCGGTGGCAGCGGTGTGCACGGGGAACACCACACCGTCGGTGGGCAGGGTCCGGACGATCTCGTCGGTGGCGGTGTCGATCACGCGGATGCCCGGTGCGGCGGCGGGCCGGGTGCCGAAGTCGCCCTTGGGGGCGGCCACGTAGACGTACCGGCCGTCGCGGGAGACGTCCAGACCTTCGCTGCCGGGTACGGCGATCCGGCCGGTGAACTCGTCGCGTTCGAGGTCCACGACGGAGACGAACCCTGCTTCCTTGTTGGTGGAGTAGCCTCGCCTGCCGTCCGGGGTGATCGCGAACCAGTGCGGGCCGTCGGCCATGACCGGGATCCTGGCGACCCGCTCATGGGTCCGGGTGTCGTAGACGATCACGCCGCCGGGCTCGTCCTCGGTGGCCTCGACGCTGACGTACAGCCGGGAGCGGCCGGGGTCCAGGCCGAGTCCGTGCGGGGCGTGGTCCGGTGCGGTGTCGATGGTGCCGACGATCTCGTGGGTGTCCACGTCGATGACGCTGATGTCCCGGGCCCGGCCCTGGTGGGCGTGGTAGTAACCGGAGACGTAGGTGCCGGCGCAGTACAGCAGCCGCCGGTCCGCGTCGAAGCACAACTCATGTGGTTGGGAGGGGACTTCCAGGACCCGGAGGGGCTCGTGGGTGCGGGCGTCGAAAAAGGTGACGGTCGGGCCGCTCTGGCTGACGACGGCGAGCTGGTCACGGGTGGCGTCGGTGTGCTTGAGGTTCATGTCCCGCATCCTGGGCGGCCGGGGCGGGTCACTCCAGTGCGTTGTGGTCAAGGACGTGTTGTCCCCGGCGCAATGATCCAGGTGGGGCTGCCCGGCGGGCGGAAACGCTGTGGCAGGGGTCACGCGCCACGAGGCCGGGGCGTTCAGCTCTGGGCGATTCCGCTGAGAGCATGGGGTGCTTCCCACGGCGTCGGTCCGGGGTGCACAGTCACGGTCATGAGACTTCTGATGCTGGGTGGAACGGAGTTCGTGGGCCGCGCCGTCACCGATGAGGCGCTGGCCCGGGGTTGGCAGGTGACCGTCTTCCACCGCGGCCGCCACGAGCCCGCACCGGGCGTCGTCGAACTGCTGGGCGACCGTACCGAGGCGGGCGGTCTGGCGGCGCTGGACCGGGGCGAGTGGGACGTCGTGGTCGACACGTGGACGAACGCGCCGTCGGTCGTGCGGGACGCGGCCCGGGCGCTCGCCGGACGGGTGAAGCGGTATGTGTACGTGTCCACGGGATCGGTGTACACCTATCCGTGCGCGCCCGGGCACGACGAGGACGCCCCCTTGGTGGACGGCTCGCCCGACGCCGGCGACGTGGAGTATCCGCAGGCCAAGCGCGGCGGGGAGCTGGCCGTGACCGAGGCCTTCGGGGACCGGTCGCTGCTGGTGCGGGCCGGGCTGATCCTCGGCCCCCGGGAGAACATCGGGCGGCTGCCGTGGTGGCTGTCGCGCATCGCCCGTGGCGGCCCCGTGCTGGCGCCCGGGCCACGCGACTTGGCGTTGCAGTACATCGACGCCCGCGATCTCGCCCGGTGGTCCCTGGACGCCGCGGAGCGGGGCCTCAGCGGCCCCTACAACCTCATCAGTCCCCCCGGGCACACCACCATGGGCAGGCTGCTGGAGGCGTGCGTACGCGTCACCGGTTCCGACGCCGAGCTGCGCTGGACGGATCCGGAGCCGATCCTCGCCGCGGGCGTCGAGCCGTGGATGGACCTGCCGATCTGGGTGCCGCCGGGCGAGGCGTACGCCACCATGCACGAGGGCGACGTGTCCAAGGCGCTGGCCGCCGGGCTGCGCTGCCGCCCCGTCGAGGAGACCGTGGCCGACACGTGGGCCTGGCTCCAGGAGTTGGACGGCCCGCCGCCGCAACGGACGGACCGTCCCCCGCTCGGCCTGGATCCGGAGGTCGAGGCCAAGCTGCTGCGAGGCTGACCGGCGGGCGTCGCGGCGACTGAGGAAGGGAGGCGGACCCGCTGTCCCCTGTTCAGCAGGTCCGCCTCCCGGTCACGGCGCGGCCACCTCGGCGGCGGCCGTGTCCGCTGCCCGGTGGAACCGCTCGCGCGAGCCCGCGCTCGGGGTCGACAGCGCCAGTCGGCGGTGGGTGCGGCGCAGCATGGCGCGGGCCATGACGGGGTGCACCCGCTTGACGACCGCGAAGTAGGCCCGGCCCACCGGGTTGTGGGTCGTCACGACCGTACTGAGGGTGACGTGCCCTTGGTCGACGAGGATCGAGGCCCGGAAGTCGAGGTGTCCGGCGTCCTTGCCCAGCAGGACCTCGCCGTCCCCGCGTGCCACGACCGGGAAGGCCAGGACGCGTTCCCAGGCCCGTGGGTCCTCGGGCATCCCCGGCAGGATCTCCAGCTGCCAGGCGTCGGTGAAGTCGGTGCGCTCGAAGGCGGTACGGGCGAGCCGGGCCCGTGCGGGGAGGTCCACCTCGACCGGCTTGTCCCACATCAGCCGGTTCAGCAACCGGACCCACGGGGACCAGCGCACCGCGCGCCGCAGCGAACCGGTCGCCACGCGCTCGATGTTGTCGAAGACCTCCTCGACGACGGTGTCGTGGGCGAAGCGGAACGCCAGGGCCCACGCCAGCGCCTCGGTGCCGTGCTGGGTCTGCTCCAGCGTGTGCCGCACGCGGCAGCGGCCGGGGCCGAGCGGTTCCACGGTCAGCTCGTGGAAGCCGTTCGACGGCGGGGCGAAGTCGAAGCGGAGGCGGCTGCCGGGGTCGTACGCGCCGACGCGGTAGCGCACCGGGCCGTGGCCGCCCTCGGCCCCGACGCCGAGCGGGCGGTCGAAGCGCATCGCGGGCCAGGCGGGGGTGGGGAAGACCGGGTCGTCGTCGGAGGACAGCCGGTCGAGCAGGGCTCCGACCGTCTCCGCCGGAGCCTCGATGACGCGTTCGTGGATGTTTCGGACCGTGCGCATTGCCCCTCCATACGCTGGCGTATGTTCAACCGTACGGTAGCGTACGGTCATGGTGCAACGGCGATTGCGGGAACCCGGCGGACGACAGCGGCTCAGCGCGCTGGATTGGGCGGACGCGGCGCTGATCGTCATGGGCGAAGGCGGGTTGGCCGCCGTCGCGGTCGAACCGCTCGCCGTCCGGCTGGGGACGACCAAGGGCAGCTTCTACTGGCACTTCGCCAGCCGGGACGCACTGATCGAGGCCGCGCTGCTGCGCTGGGAGGAGACCCGCACCGAGGCGGTCATCACCGAGCTGTCGGCCGAGCCGGACCCCGAGCTGCGACTGCGCAGACTGTTCGTCGCGGCGACCGAGGCGGTCACCGAGAACCCCCTCGAGGTCTCCCTGCTGGCCACCGTCGGACACCCGCTGGTCGCCACGGTGGTGAGGCGGGTGACCGAGCGCCGGCTCGGCTATCTCACCCAGCTCTTCTCCGAGCTGGGCTTCACGCCGGAAGAGGCCCGGCTGCGCGGCACGCTGGGCTACACCAGCTTCCTCGGCCACGGCCAGTTGGTCCATGCCGTCCCGGAGGCGCTCCCGCCGGGCCAGGAGCGGGCCCAGCACCTCGACTCGATCATCGACATGCTGCTGCGCCGGGACTGACGCCGTAGCGGGCGCGCCCCCGATACGGACGACACCCCCTGAACGCACGTGTCCCGTGGGGCGGTCGGGCGATCGCCCTTCCGGACCCACGGGACAGGTGAGGTGTTCCCGGTGCGCTCAGCGCGCCGCGGTGGCCGTCCGCGACGCCGCCTCGTCACCCTGCCGGTCCCCCGCCTTGGAGACGAGCAGGCGCTCCGCGAGGTGGCCGAAGACCAGGCCGAAACCGGCCCACAGGACGAACTGAACGGCCAGCGTGGCAAGGCGGAACTGCCACAGCAGCACGGCGGGGAAGCCCTCCGGCACGTTCTCGCCCGAGGGCAGGAACGCGAAGGCGATCCCCACCACCACCAGGAAAGCGGCGCCCGCCGCGACGCTCGCGTACCAATTGCCCAGACGGGGAGCCAGCCGCTTGCCCAGGATGACCGTGGCGACGGCGAGCAGCACGCTGAGCGCGATCATCAGGAAGAACAGCGCGGTGCGCTGGTCCAGCGTGTCCGGGTCGCCCACGGCGGGCGGGTTCGCCGGATATTTCAGGAACGGCACCAGATAGACCGCGACGAACGCGCCGAGCGAGACCAGTGCCGCCGTCGCGCGCGGGCCGAAACGGCCGACGCGGCCCAGCGCGTAGCAGTACACCAGGGCGGCGATACCGCCCAGTGCGATCCCGTAGACGAGGATGCCGGTGGCCAGACCCGCCGTCGACTGCAGGGAGCGGCTGACCAGCTCCTCACCGCCGCCGTGGTCGTGGCTGTGCGCCTCTTCGAAGGCGATGGCCGCGTCCACCCGGGATTCCCCGAGCAGATAGGCCGTGAGCAGCGCCAGCGCGCCGGATGCGAGACCGGCGAGCATGCCGCGTACGAGCAGGGCCCGTACGGAAATGGAGTTCACGAGCTCTTGACCCCTGGTCTCTCAGTGGCAGGGGAAGCCGAGCAGATGACGGCCGTCGTGCACCCACTCGTGCACACCCTCACCGGAGATCAGCGCGGTGGCGCCCTGCTCGGCGCCGACGAAGTACAGCAGGATCAGCGCGAGGATCCCGAAGAAGAGCGTCCACGGGGCGATCTCCTTCAGGGAGATCGGGGTGATCGCCGGTACGGCGGGGGTACCGGTCGCGGGGGCGGCTGACTGGGCCATGGCAAAACCTCCTGGGGAACACGCGTCCCGATCGTGGTGCTTTCAACGACGGTGCCGGGTCTGACTTCCCTGCCAGCGCCCCGTGTGGATCGGGGGCGTTCGCCGGGTACACAGTGGCGCGACCGTGCCGGGTTCTCACCGGACTTCCGTCACACCGTCGTCATGTACACGCGACCGTACCGTGTACGCGACCGGGGCGCTACGGCGTGCGGTTGCGTACCCCCGCGCGCGCCCCGCTCGCCCCTCGTGGTCTGCTGGGGCCGGGGCCGACCGGGCCCGCCCCGGAGGAGAGTTGAGGACCATGACCCTACGTGTGACGCTGCTCTCACCCGCGATGAGTGCGGCACTACGCGAGGCCCGTTTCGACGACGGGGCCCCGCTCGACGACACCGGGGCCCGGCAGGCCCGCGCGGCCGCCGGCGGCCTGCCCCGGATGTCGGCCGCCCTCTGCGCCCCCTCCCCGCGCTGCCACGGGACGGCCGCCGCGCTCGGCCTGTCCCCCACCCCCGTGCCCGAGCTGCGGGACCTCGAGGTGGGCGACTGGCGCGGGCGGGGGCTGGCCGAGCTGTCCGCCGCCGAACCCGAGGCGGTGGCCGCATGGTTGGCGGACCCCGGCGCCGCGCCGCACGGCGGTGAGTCCCTGCTGGACCTCGTCGGCCGGGTCGGCTCCTGGCTGGACGGGCGGACCGACGACGAGGGCCGGCTGCTCGCCGTCGTGGAGCCCGCGGTGGTCCGCGCGGCGGTCGTGCACGCGCTGGGGCTGCCCCCGCAGCTCTTCTGGCGGCTCGACGTGCCCCCGCTGTCGCTGACCGAACTCACCGGCCGCGCCGGGCGCTGGAATCTGCGCTGCGGCCGGCCGCTGACCCCGGAGCCTGCGGCGCCGGCCCCCTGAACCGGCGCGGAGGCTCACAGAACCGGCGCTGAGGCTCACAGGGCGGTCAGCCCGCCCCGCGGAGCCCGCGTCACGGCCGACGGGCCCCGGTGGATCAGCTCCAGCAGCCCGCAGCGGACGCAGGAGGCCGCCTGATGGCCGGCCTCACCGCCGCCCCCACCGTCGAAGAACGGTCCCGGACGGCCGTGCGGGATGTCGGCCAGGAGCGACTCGAGGGCCGCCAACAGGGCGAGGCTCTGCTGGAGTTCGTGCTTGAGGACGCGGATGCGGGCACCCTGCGCGCCCACCTGTCTGCGGGTGGTCGCCAGGCGCTCGTACTCCTCGGGGGCCACCACCACCGCCTCCTCCCCACCGATGATCATTCGACGCGGCTCCGGGCGCCTGCTCATCGTGGCCGTCCTCTCCTGTGGGGGGCATGACCGGTGGGGGCAGTCAATCATGAGAGTCCGTTGGGATTTGGGCCACTTGAGCGGGATTGGCCGTGAACAGCGGGCGCGGCCCGGCACATCGGTGCCGGGCCGCGCCCGCTATCGGCCGGAGGTGGCCGGCGTCAGCGCGCGTCGGCGGCGGTCAGCTCGGCCCGCACCTGCCGGGCCGCCTCGACCAGGTGCTCCAGGGAGCCGCGGACCTCGCTCCAGCCCCGCGTCTTCAGGCCGCAGTCGGGGTTGACCCACAGCCGCTCGGCGGGGATGGCGCCGAGCCCCTTGCGCAGCAGGCCGGCGGTCTCCTCGACGCTCGGCACACGGGGCGAGTGGATGTCGTAGACGCCCGGACCGACCTCGTGCCCGTATCCGGCCACGGCGAGTTCGTCGGCGACCTGCATGTGCGAGCGGGCCGCCTCCAGGCTGATGACGTCGGCGTCCAGCTCCTCGATGGCGCCGATGATGACGCCGAACTCGGCGTAGCACATGTGGGTGTGGATCTGGGTGTCCGCCCGCACGCCCGCGGTGGTCAGCCGGAACGCCTCGGTCGCCCAGGCCAGATAGCCGGGCCGGTCGGCGGTGCGCAGCGGCAGCGTCTCGCGCAGCGCGGGCTCGTCGACCTGGATGACGGCGGTGCCGGCGGCCTCCAGGTCGGTGACCTCGTCGCGCAGGGCCAGGGCGACCTGGCGCGCGGTGTCGGCGAGCGGCTGGTCGTCGCGGACGAAGGACCAGGCGAGCATGGTGACGGGGCCGGTGAGCATGCCCTTGACCGGGCGCTCGGTCTGCGACTGGGCGTAGCTCGTCCAGGCGACGGTCATGGGCTCGGGGCGGGAGATGTCGCCGGCGAGGATCGGCGGGCGGACGTAGCGGGTGCCGTAGGACTGCACCCAGCCGTGCTGGGTGGCGAGGTAGCCGGTGAGCCGCTCGGCGAAGTACTGGACCATGTCGTTGCGTTCGGGCTCGCCGTGGACGAGGACGTCCAGCCCGGCCTTCTCCTGGAAGGCGAGGACGTCGCGGATCTCGGCGGCGATGCGCTCGTCGTACCCGGCGGCGTCGATCCGTCCCGCGCGCAGGTCGGCGCGGGCGGTGCGCAGTTCGGTGGTCTGCGGGAACGAGCCGATGGTCGTGGTGGGCAGCAGCGGCAGGCCCAGCCGGGCCCGCTGGGCCGCGGTCCGCTCGGTGTACGGCTGCGGGCGGCGGGTGTCCTGCTCGGTGACGGCCGCCGCGCGGGCCCGGACGGCCGGGTCGTGGGTGAGGGCGGAGGCGGCGCGGGAGGCGCGGGCGGACCGGTTGGCGGCGAGCTGCGGGGCGATGACGTCGGTGCCCTCGTTCAGCCCGCGGGCGAGGGTGACGATCTCCTCGGTCTTCTGGCGGGCGAAGGCGAGCCAGCGGGCGACCTGGGGATCCACGTCGCGTTCGGCGGTCGCGTCGAGGGGGACGTGCAGCAGCGAGCACGAGGGCGCCACGTCCACCCGGCCGGCGAGACCGAGGAGGGTGGCGAGGGTGGCCAGCGAGTGTTCGAGGTCGTTGAGCCAGATGTTGCGTCCGTCGACGACGCCGGCGACGAGGCGCTTGCCCGGCACCCCGCCGGCCGCGGCGAGGGCTTCGAGGTTGGCGGCGGCGGGGCCGGTGAAGTCCAGGGCCAGTCCCTCGACGGGCGACTTGGCGAGGACGGGCAGGGCGTCACCGAGGCGGTCGAAGTAGGTGGCGGCCAGGATCTTGGGCCGGTCGGTGAGCGCCCCCAGGTCGCGGTAGGCGCGGGTCGCGGCGCTGAGGACGGCCGGGGGCTGGTCCTGTACGAGGGCGGGCTCGTCGAGCTGGACCCACTCGGCGCCCGCGGCCCGCAGCTCGGCCAGCACCTGGGCGTAGACGGGGAGCAGCCGGTCGAGGAGGGTGAGGGGCTGGAAGTCCGCCGGGGCGCCCGGGGCGGGCTTGGCGAGCAGCAGATAGGTGACCGGGCCGACCAGGACGGGGCGGGCCGTGTGGCCGAGGGCGACGGCCTCGCGCAGTTCGCCGAGCGGCTTGGCGGGGTCGGCGGTGAAGACGGTGTCCGGGCCCAGTTCGGGGACGAGGTAGTGGTAGTTGGTGTCGAACCACTTCGTCATCTCGAGCGGCGGGGCCTCCTGGGTGCCGCGGGCCATGGCGAAGTATCCGTCCAGGGCGTTGTCCCGGACGGCGGCGCGGTGCCGCTCGGGGATGGCGCCGACCATGACCGTGGTGTCCAGGACGTGGTCGTAGAGCGAGAAGTCGCCGGTGGGGACCTCGTCCACACCGGCGTCCGCCAACTGGCGCCAGGCCGTGCGGCGCAGGGTGGCGGCGGCGGTGTGCAGGGCGTCGGCGGTGACGCGGCCCGCCCAGTAGCCCTCGATGGCCTTCTTCAGCTCACGGCCCTGGCCCTGCCGGGGGTAGCCGTGGACGGTGGCCCGGGAGGGCGGGGTGGCGATGCGGTCGGTCACGGAACTCTCCTTCGCGAGTCGCGGAATGACCACGGCGGACCCGGGCGCGAAGGGACGACGAAGTGGGCGGGCGCGCCGGGCGCGCCTGCCTGCCCCCGCCGGCCCTCCCTCGAGGCCACCGAGATCACCGCACGCGGGTGGCGTGCGGGCAGTGGCAGGTCTTCGGACTCGCGGGCGCACCCTGGGCCTTGGGGCCGCCGGGCACCTACTGGCCGTCGCTTCCCGGACGCGTGGGCGTCCAGTGCGTATGACGGCGGTCGTTCCCACTCACCGCTGCGGGGCAGTCCCGGATTCCCACCGGGTTCCCTCTTGCGACGCTCCCGCCTGGCGGGCGGGGCGAACCAGCTGCGCCTCCCACCCTAGACACAATGCCGCGGAGCCGGTAGAGGAATCCGCGCAAGGATTCGATCTTGGCGTGTTGTGCCGCGTCCCGTCCGGGCGTGCGGTGCGGCGGGGGCGTGGCGGGGGGGCCGTCGCCCGGCGGCCGGGGCGCTCGCGCGAGCCGTGCCGACGCGCCGTGCCCCTCCGCGCGGTGGCGGCGATCGTGTCACCGGGCCCCACGGGGTGCGGCCGGAGAGGATCCTTGAGCCCGTGAGAGCAGCGATCGTGACGCAGTGGTCCCTGCGGTGGACCGACGGCCCGACCCACACGGCCCGCCGCGTTGCCTCCCCGGGGCACGGACGGCTGACGCGCGCCGTCGGGAGACGGCCGGCCCGTGAACCGCGGTCGCGCGCGACGTTCGCCCGGCGGCCCGGGCAGTCGGTGGGGGACAAGGCACTCGTCCACGACTCCACGGCCCCGGCCGCCGCCGGACCGGTGGCACGGTGAACGCCGCGGGCCGGGGCGGTGGCGCGCCCTTCGTGGTGTCGGTGCACGACGTCGCGCCGTGGAGCTTCGCGCAGAGCCGCCGCTGGCTGGGCGACCTGGACGCCCGCGGTGTGCCCGCGACGCTGCTGCTCGTCCCCGGGGCCTGGCGCGGCCCCTGTCTGCCGGAGGACCCGGCCCTGGTGAGCTGGCTGCACCGGGCGCGGCGGCGCGGCCACGAGCTGTCCCTGCACGGCTACGCCCACGAGGCCGTGCCCGGCGGGCCGCTCCCCCGCCGGTGGCTGAACTCCGTACTGGCCCGTGGGTGTGCCGAGTTCTGCGCGCTGGACGAGCCGGCGGCACGCGAGCGGCTGCGGGCCGGGCTCGCCGCCCTCGCCTCGGTGGACATCAGCCCGCGGGGCTTCACTCCGCCGGGGTGGCTCGCCTCCCCGGGTGCGGTGGCGGCCCTGCGGGAGCTGGGCCTGGAGTACACGACCAGCCATCTGGGGGTGCGCGACCTGCGGACCGGCGTCCGGCACCGCATGGTCGCGCTCTCCCACCGCCCCGGCGGCTTCGGCGAGCGGTTCGGCGCCCGGCTGATGCGGGCGGCGGCGCACCGGTGGGCCGGACGGGGCAGACCGTTCCGGATCGCCCTGCACCCCGCCGACCTGTCCAGGGAGGGCCTGCGCGGCTGCGCGCTGGACGCCATCGACGCGGCTCTCGCGGCGGGGGCGCGCCCGTGCACCTACGCCGACCTGGTCCGCACCCGCCGGACCGCCGTCGAGGACGTGGGCTGAGACGCGATGAGAATCGTTCAGATCGCCAATTTCTACGGCCCTTCCTCCGGCGGGCTGCGCACCACGCTCGACGCGCTCGGCCGGGGCTACGTCCGTGCGGGGCACGACCGTGTGCTGATCGTGCCGGGCGCTCGGCGGCGCTGGGTGCGGGACGCCGTCGACGGGCTGCGGGTGACGCTGCCGGGGCTGCCCGTGGGGGGTGGCTACCGCGTACTGCACTCGCCGCGCGGGGTGGCCGAAGTGCTGCGCCGGCTGGCACCGGACTCGGTCGAGGTCTCCGACAAGCTGACCGCGGTCCGCGCGGCGGGGTGGGCGCGGGCGCGGGGGATACGGACGGTTCTGCTCTCCCATGAGCGGATCGACGCGATCCTGGCTCCCCGGGTGCCGGAGTGGGTGCCGTTGCGGAGCCTGGCCGACGGGTGGAACCGGCGTCTGGTGTCCGGTTTCGACGCCGTGGTCGCCACCTCGGCCTTCTCCGGCGCGGAGTTCGCGCGCGTGGCGGCGCCGGCGCTGCACCGGGTGCCGCTCGGTGTCGACCTGGAGATGTTCGCCCCGTCGGCCGGCCGGCCCGGGGGCGGGGGCGGTGTGCGACTGGTCTACGCCGGGCGGCTGTCGGCCGAGAAGTACCCCCATCTGCCGGTGGACACCCTGCGCGTGCTGGCCCGGCACGGCGTGGACGCCCGGCTCGACGTGCTGGGCGACGGCCCGGAGCGGCACCGTCTGGAGCGGCGGGCCGCGGGGCTGGCGGTGCGCTTCCACGGCCATGTACCCGACCGCCGGGCCGTCGCCCGGCTGACGGCGCGGGCGGACGTCGCGCTGGTCCCCTGCCCGGTGGAGTCGTTCGGTCTGTCCGCTCTGGAGGCACTGGCGTGCGGCACCCCGGTGGTCACCGCCGCGGCGGGCGCCGCGCGCGAACTGCTGGTCCCGGGGGCGGGGCTGGCGGTGCCCACGTCCCCGCTGGCGATGGCGGACGCCGTGACGGCCGTGCTCGCCGGGCCGGAGGAGCGGCGCCGCGCCGTCGCACGGGCCCGCGCGGAGCAGTTCCCCTGGTCGAGGACGGTGGCCGGCATGCTGGCCGTCCACGCGGTGGGCTGCCGCCTGCCGAAGCGGTGACGGCCCACGGCCGGGCGCGGAGCGTGCCCGCCGGGCCGGTGTCGGCGCGAGGAGCAGCGCCCGTCCGGTTCGGCGACGGAGAAGCCTCCCGACGGCGGCCGGATCAACGCCGTCGGGCCGTCCCTGACCTGTGCGCAGGGCCTCGGGCGAGCCGGCCGTCCCCGAGCGGACCGCTCGCCGCCCTCGCATCGACGAACGCCGTCACTCCCCCGCGCGTGCCACCCGCGGCACCGTTGCGTGCGGCCCGTGTGACGCATGAGAATTCTCCGGTACCCGGACCTCGCCCGGACCCTGGAGACGCCGTGACCGCCTTCGCGCACGCTCCTCTCGACCGTCGCACGGCACTGCGGGCCGTGGCCGCGTCGGCCGCGCCCGGGCCCGCCGGGGGCGGCGGGGGCCGGAGTCCGCTGCGTGCGATGAGCTTCAACCTCCGCTACGCCTCCGACACCCCGCCCCACACCTGGGCCGAGCGCCGGCCCGTGATGCGCGCGCTGCTGCGCCACGAGCGCCCTCACCTCCTCGGCACCCAGGAAGGGTTGTACGCGCAGCTGCGCGACATCGCCGACGATCTCGGGCCGCGCTACGCCTGGCTCGGCACCGGCCGCGCGGGAGGCAGCCGCGACGAGTTCACGGCGGTCTTCCACGACGTGCGGCGGCTCACCCCCGTCGCGTACGACCACTTCTGGCTGTCCGACACCCCGTATCTGATCGGCTCCGCGACCTGGGGCAACACCGTGATCCGCATGGTCACCTGGGTCCGGTTCCGCGATCTGCGCACCGGGGGTGAGTTCTACGTCCTCAACACCCATCTCGATCACGCCCACCAGTACGCGCGTGAGCGCTCCGCCGCGCTGATCACCACCCGGCTGCGCGGTCTGGACCCGGCCCTGCCCCGGATCGTCACCGGCGACTTCAACGTCGCCGCACACGGCAACCCCGTCTACGACACGATGCTCGACCAGGGTTCGCTCGTGGATTCCTGGGACACGGCCGACCAGCGCGGCGCGCGGTACGCGACCTTCCACGGCTACCGGCCGCTCGTGCCGGACGGCGACCGCATCGACTGGATCCTCACCTCGCCCCGGGTGCGGACCCGGCGCGCCGCCATCAACGTCTTCCAGCAGGACGGGCAGTTCCCCAGCGATCACTTGCCGGTGCAGGCGGACCTGGAGCTGTAAGGCGTCCGGGACGCTCCCGGACGCTCCCGACAAAGCCGCTTATCTCAAAGCCGCCCGGGTGTCACCACTTTGAACCGTTCCACCCCGGGCACAGCACCGACTATCGGACATTCGAACATCAGGCCTCCCTCGGCGCACCAGAACCGCAGAAAGCGCTTCCGCCGCAGGCCACCCTGGGTGACGTTCAAGCAACAGTACGAAACGGTTCGTCACAATGTCATCACCCGTTGTCCGCATTACGAACAAAACTGTCCGGAAGTACCCGGATGTTTTTGACTCACACCACTCTCATCACCAAATGTCTGCCAAATGTCCTCGTCAGTGAAGCCCGTGTGCTCAGGGCTCTTACGGAACTACGACTTCCGATTACTGCTCTCCGGGGCGGCGGTGAGCCAGGTCGGCGCTCAAGTGACCGTGGTGGCACTGCCGTTGGTGGCCGTGGTCGAACTCGACGCGTCCCCCATGGAGGTCGGACTGCTGACCGCCGCCGAGACCGCGGCGTTCCTGCTGGTCGGCCTGCCCGCCGGAGCCTGGGTGGACCGGATGCGGCGGCTGCCCCTGCTCATCCGCACCGACGTCGTACGGGCCGTGACGATGCTGAGCCTGCCGCTCGCGGCATGGGCCGGGGCGCTGACCATGGCGCAGCTGTACGTGGCCGCCCTCGTCACCGGTGTGGCCACCGTGTTCTTCGATATCGCGCACCAGAGCTATCTGCCCGGCCTGCTCCCCCGGGAGCAGCTGGTCGCGGGCAACGGCGCCCTGGAGACGGCCCGTTCGTCCGCCCAGGTGGCGGGGCCGGGGCTGGGCGGCGCCCTGGTACAACTGCTCGGAGCACCCATCGCCTTGCTGGCCGACGCGATCGGCTACCTCGTGTCGGCGCTCTTCCTGCGCGGGATCCGCGCCCGTGAGCCGCAGCCCGCGCCCGTCACGGGCGTCCCGCTGCGCGCCCAGGTCGCGGAGGGCCTCGTGTTCGTCCTGCGCCACCCCATCCTCCGTATGATCGCCTGCGCCACCGGGATCGCGAACTTCTTCTCCGCGATGCTGATGTCCGTACAGACGGTGTTCCTCGTGCGGGAGCTCGACCTGCCCCCCGCGGTGCTCGGGCTGATGCTGTCGGCCTCGGCGGTCGGCGGGCTGGCGGGCGCGCTGTGCGCGGGAACGCTCGCCCGTACGGTCGGCCAGGCCCGGGTCATCTGGCTGTCGCCCGTCGTCACCGGACCGTTCGCGCTGCTGTGGCCGCTGGCCGGACACGGCACCGCCGCCGTCTGGTTCGCGGTCGCCTCCGCGGCCGTCTTCTTCGGCGCGGTGGTCTACAACGTCGCCCAGGTCAGCTTCCGGCAACTGCTGTGCCCCGACGCGCTCCTCGGGCGGATGAACGCCACCCTGCGCTTCATGGTCTGGGGCACCATGCCGCTCGGCGCCCTGCTCGGCGGGGCCGTCGCCTCCGCCGCCGGGCCGCGCGCCGCCGTATGGGTGTGCGCCGCGGGCTTCCTGTTCGTCCCCCTGCCCCTGCTGCTCTCCCCGCTGCGGCGCCTGCGCGATCTGCCGGCACCCGCCGCCGAGGGCCGGGCCGTGTCCGGCACCTAGGGCTCCACCACCCCACCCGCCGCCCGGAAGCGTCCTCGCAGCGGGCCCGCAGCGGACCCGTGGCGGACCGCTCGGACGCTCCGACAGCGCGGCCGTCGAACGTGCCCCCTCACCCCCCCTTCGTCTCACGAGTCAGCGCGCCCCGGGCGTGCGGGAGGACATCGTGCAGTCCAGCAGCATCACCTCGCAGTACCTCGACCGATACCGGCACATCGCCGACGACGCGGCGCGGGCCGCCGGGACGCTCCCGGTCACCGGTGCGCAGCGGCGGTTCCTGCTCGCCCGGCGGATGGACCCGGCCGGACGGCCCGATCTCGTACCGCTGTTCTTCGCCTTCCCCCGCGGGTCCGTCGACCCCGACCGGCTGCGGGCGGCGGCCGGGCACCTCGCCGCCCTGCACCCCGCCCTGCGGGCCCGCCCCGAAACGCTGCGCGGAGTCCCGGTGCAGCTGCTCGGGGAGCCCGACGCCCGGGTGGACCGCGTGGAGCCGCGCCCCGGCGAGAGCGCCGCCGACGCGCTGCGCCGGGCGCTCGGCACATGGGCGGCCGAGGGCCCGCCGCTGCGGCTGTTCCTCGCCACCGACACGGCGGGCGACCGTGACGTCCTCGCCGTCGTCATGGACCACGCGGCCTGCGACGAGGCGTCCATCGGCAAGGTCATGGGGGATCTCACCGACGCCTACCGCGACGGGCTCGGTCCCGGGGACGTCCCCGGGACCCGGGCGGCGGACGAGCTGGCCGCCTACCGCGAGGCCGTGCACCTGCAACTCGAGTCCGAGGCACGGGCGTCGGGGCAGCGGTCCGTCGCCTACTGGGCCCGGCGGCTCGCCGCGCTCCGCCCGGCCGCCGGCCCCGCCCCGGCCCCGCGCGGCGGGGAGGGCCGGGCCGGCACCGGCGCCGTGCTGCACCGGCTGCCCGGCGCGCCCGACGGCGCCCGGACCGCCTTCCCCGTCCTGCTCGACGCCTGTGCCGCCGCCGCGCGCACGCTGTACGGGCCGGACCGGGTCCCGGCCCTGGGCTATCCGTGGGGCGGCAGGCCCGCCGCGGCGCAGCCCGTCCTGGGCTGCTTCCTCAACACCGTGGTCCACCCGGCCACGGCCTGCGGCCTCGACGAGCGGACCGTGTCGTGGTGGGACGACCTCGACCACGCCGACGCCCCGATCGACGAGGTGGTGCACGCGGCCCGGACCGCCGGGGTGCCCTGGTCGGGGCGGCTCGACGGGCTGCTCACCTCGGAGGACCTGCACCGCCGTCCCCCGCTGCGGCTGGGCGACGCCACCGGGCACGAGACGCACATCGACGGCCGGCCCGTCCAGGCACCGTTCGCCGTGTCCGTTTCCCACGGCACGGACCTCCTCGTCCGGATGGCATGGGACCGGGGCGTCGTGCCGGACCCCGTCGCCGAGGACGCCTTCGCCGCCCTGCTGGACACCCTGCGCGCCCACACCCTCGGGCACGCACCGGTGGGCTGAGCCCCTCCGGCCGCCCGCTCCCCTCACTTGCCCCCGGCCCAGCGTCCACCCGACGCGGGCACCGGGCCCCTCCAACCACCCCACGGAAGGGTTGACCATGTTCGGACTCTCCACATCCCAGGAGATCGTCTGGCTGCACGAGCAGATGCTGCCCGGCAGTCGCGCCTACAACTTCACCGCCACCATCGACCTGCTGGGCACGCTCGACGAGAGCGCGCTCCGCGACGGGCTGGCCGCCGCCCTCGACCGGCACCCCGGCCTGCGGCTCGAACTCGTCGAGAACCCCGGCGCGCTGCCCGGCCAGCGCGTCCGCGAGGGCTGTACGCCCCGCGTGCGGACCGTCGACCTCGGCCAGGAGGCCGACCCGGAGGCCGCGTTCGAGGCGCTGCTGCGCACCGAGGCCGAGACGCCCCTCGACGTCTTCGAGGCGCCGCTGCTGCGCTGGTGTCTGGTCCGCCTCGGCGCCGGCCACCACCGGATCGTCCACGTCGAGCACCACCTCGTCCACGACGGGCACTCGTTCGCGATCCTGCTCCGCGACGTGTTCACCGTGTACCGGGCGCGGGTGCTGGGCGAGGCGGTCGAGTTACCGGCCGCTCCCTCGTACGAGGAGCACGTACGGGCCGCCGAGGGGCCGGGCCGGCAGGAGCGGCGGGAGGCGAGCCTCGCGTACTGGCAGCGCGAGTTGACCGACGCCGCCTTCGACCTGCCGTTGCCCGGGCTCGCCCGGCCCGGTGTGCGGCGCCGGCACGCGGGCGGCCAGCTGCGCCAGCCGATCGACGCTGGCCTCGCCGAGCGGCTGCGGGCGCACAGCCGCGCCCAGGGGCACACCCCGTTCTCCACGCTGCTCGCGCTCTTCGCCGAACTGCTGCGCCGCCACAGCGGGCGCGCCGACCTCGTCGTCGGCACGGCGGTCGGCAACCGCCCGGAGGGCTTCGAGGGCGCCACGGGCATGTTCGTCAACACCATCCCGCTGCGCCTGCGGCTGGACCCCGCGGCCGGTGCCGACGCGATGGTGGACGAGGTGACCGACCGTCTGATCCGCGCGCTGCCGCACCAGGAAGTGCCCGTGCAGGTCCTCACCCGGGCGCTGGGGCTGCACACCTCCGGTGCGGACAACCCGCTGTTCAGCGTCATGTTCAGCGCGCACGACGCGGCGCTGCCGCAGATCGAGGTGCCGGGCCTGGAGGTGTCGCTGTTCGAGGGCTTCAACACCGGCACGACCCGCTTCGACCTCGACCTCGTGCTGCTCCCCGACGACCGGCGCACGGTCGGCCCGCGCGAGGGCGCGGCCGGGATGACGCTGGTGTGGGACTACGACCGTGACCTGTTCGACGGGGCGACGGCGGAGCTGCTCGCCGAGCGGTTCCTGGATCTCGTCCGCGCCTATCTGGACGCGCCGACGGCGCCGCTCGCCGCACTCGCCCCCGCGCCCGCCGTCGTGGGCCCGGCGGACGGCGGGACGGTGTCGGTGACGTCCGGGGCGGCCCTGGACCCCGTGGCGGGGCGCGACCCCGCGGCCGTCGCGATCGTCAGCGGCGCCCTGAAGATCACGTACGGGGAGCTCGACCGCCGGGTCGAGGAGCTGGCCGGGAAGCTGCGGGCGGCGGGCGTCACGGAGGGCCGGCCGGTGGCGGCCGTGCTGCCGCGCGGTGTGGACACCGTGGTGACCCTGCTCGCGTGTCTGCGCATGGGGGCGGTGTACACCCCGCTCTCCCCCAACGACCCGGCCGCGCGCCTGGAGACGCTCCTGGCGCGACTGCGGCCCGCGCTCGTACTGACCGACCGGGAGAGCGCGCTGTCCCTGCCCGCCGAGGGTCTGCCGGTGGCCCTGCTCGACGCGGCGGAGTTCCCCAAGGCCGAGCCGGCCGAGTGGATCGAGGGCGCGGCGTACATCATCCACACCTCCGGCTCCACCGGTCTGCCCAAGGCCGTCGTGGTGGGCCGGGCCGCGCTGGCCGGCTTCACCGCGGGCGTGGCACAGCGGTACGCGCTGACCTCCGCGGACCGGGTGCTGCTGTTCGCCCAGCCGTCGTTCGACGTGGCACTGGAGGAGGTGCTGCCGTCGCTGCTGGCCGGCGCCACCCTCGTCGTACCGCAGCGGGAGGTGCCGACGGCCGCGGAGCTGATCGCCGTGCTGGCGGCCCGCCGTGTCACCGTCGCGAACCTGCCGACGAGTTATCTCCTCGCGGTCCGCGAGGAGCTGCGCGACGCGCTCGGTGACGGGCGCTGGTCGCCGCGGCTCCTGGTGTGCGGCGGCGAGCGGCTGCCTGCCGGTGCGCTGCGGGATCTGCTCGGCGCCGCCGATGCCGACGCCGTCACGGTCCTGAACGCCTACGGGGTGACGGAGGCGGCCGTCACCTCCACCGTCCACGAGGTGGACCGGGCGGAGCTCGCCGAGGGAGCCGAGGTGCCGCTCGGCAGCGCGCTGCCGGGCGTCGCCGTCCACGTCCTCGACGCGGGTCGTCGTCCGCTGCCGTGGGGCGCGGTCGGTGAACTCGCCATCGGCGGTGCCCATCTCGCCGAGGGGTACCTCGGGGGTGCCGAGGCCGCCGAGGCCACGGCCGCCCGGTTCGTGACCGTACCGGCGCTCGACGGTGAGCGCGTGTACCTCACCGGCGACCTCGGCTACCGCGACCGCGAGGGCCGCCTGGTCTTCCTCGGCCGCCGCGACAACCAGATCAAGCTGCGCGGCTACCGCATCGAGCTGGAGGAGGTCGAGGCCGCGGCGTCCGCCGAGCTCGGCGGCCGGTCCTGCGCGGTCGTCCTCGACCGGGAGGCGTCCGGCGGGCCGCGGCTGATCGGCTTCTTCGAGTCCCGCACCGAGTCACCCAGCGATGGGGGCCCCGAGGCCCTGCACACCGCCCTGTCCGGGCGGCTGCCCGCCGCGCTCGTCCCCGGCCGCTGGATCCGGCTGGACGAGATGCCCACCCTGCCCGGCGGCAAGCCCGACCGCGCCGCCCTGACCCGCACGGCCGCCGCGCTGCCGCTCGACCACGTGGCCGAGCAGGCGTCCGCGGAACCCGCCGACCCGGCCGTCGCGCTGCTCAGCGAGGGCTGGCGGGAAGTGCTGGGACACGACCGCTTCTCGCCGTCCTCCCACTTCTTCCAGGTGGGCGGGCACTCCCTGCTGGCCGCCCAGCTCGCCGCGTGGCTGGAGCCCCGGCTCGGCGGCCGCCCGCCGCTGCGGGTCCTCTTCCAGCATCCGGTCCTCGCCGACCAGGCCCGCGCCGTCACGGAGGCGACCCGATGAGCACCGCCCCCTCGTCCGTCCTGGAGACGGAGCACCGTGAACTCGTCGACTCCTTCGAGTCGTTCGTCCGCCGCGAGCTGGTGCCGCTGGCGGCCGAGCTGCCGGAGGACGGCGATCTGCCGCCCGCCGACCTGCGGGCGTACGTCCGCGGCCGCTCGGCGAAGCTCGGCTTCTACGCGGGCGACTACCCCGAGGAACTGGGCGGTTCCGGCATGCCGTTCAGCGCCGTGGTGCTGCTGCACCACGCCGCCGGGCGCAGCGGCTGCCCGCTCGCCCCGTACGCGCTGGCGGGTTCGGACGGGCCGAGCCCGCTGCTGCGGCAGGGCACCGAGCAGCAGGTCGAGCGGTATCTGAAGCCGCTGGTGCGCGGCGAGGCGACCCGCTGCCTGGCGCTGACCGAGCCGAACGCCGGGTCGGACGCCTTCCACCTCACCAGCACCGCGACCCGCGAGGAGAGCGGGGAGTGGGTGCTGTCCGGCCGCAAGACGTTCGTGAGCAACGCCGGGCACGCGGACTTCGCGATCGTCGTGGCCCAGGCCGGTGCGGGCACGAAGGAAGGGGGGCCGACCGCGTTCGTCGTGGAGATGGACCACCCGCGGCTGCGGATCGGGCAGGCCTACGACGGCATGTCGGGCGAGCAGCTGTACGAGCTGGTGCTGGACGAGGTGCGGCTGCCGGCCGACGCCGTCGTCGGCGGCGAGGCCGGGATCGGCGCCGCCCTCGGCAACGGCATCGACAGTCTCTCCCGGGGCCGTCTCGTGGTGGCCGCCATGTGCAACGGCATCGCGGAGTACGCCCTGCGGCTGGGGGTCGAGTACGCCCGTGAGCGGCGGGCGTTCGGGGAGCGCATCGGCGCGTACCAGCACGTGCAGGAGCACCTGGTGAGCAGTCGCGCGGAGGTCGAGGCGGCCAAGCTGCTGACGCTGGCGTGCGCGCGGCTGGTGGACGAGGGCGTGGAGACGCCGGAGAACGCGGCGCTGGCCAAGCTGACCGCCTCCGAGACCGCCGTCCGGGTCGTGGACCGGTCGTTGCGGGTGCACGGCGCGACGGGCTGGGTCCGGGGCCATCCGCTGGAGTTCCTGTACCGGTACGTCCGGATGATGACGATCATCGAGGGGACGTCGGAGATCCAGAAGGTGATCGTCGCCCGGGCGATGGGCCTCGGCTGAGCCGCCGGCCCTCCGCGCGCCACCGCGCCGCCCTCGCCCCTCCCGTATCCCGCGCGCCCCGCGCCCTGTTCGCGGCCCGCGCGACCCATTCGACTTCGTCAAGAGGAATCATGACCACTGCAGTGAACGCGTCCCGTCCGGACGCACCGGACGGCGCACCGCGGCTCAGCGTCGCCCACGGCCCGGCCACCGCGGCGGACGGCTGGGACGTCCTGGCCCGGTTCGAGCACTGGGTCCGCCATGCGGCGTCCGCGACCGCCGTCGAGGACGGGGAGCTGAGCTGGACCTACGCCGAACTGGACGCCCTGGCCGAGCGGGTCGCCGACACGCTGCGCCCCCGGGTGCGCCCCGGCGACCTGGTCGGGGTGTGCCTGGACCGCTCCGCGGCCCTGGCCGCGACGGCCGTCGCCCTCGCCCGGCTCGGCGCCGTCTACCTCCCCCTCGGGCCGCGCCCCGGCGACCGGCGGCTCGCCGCCGTGACGGGCGGGCTCCGCGTGACCGCACTCGTCGGGGCGCCCGAGGTGCTGCCCGCGGCGTACCCCGCCGGTGAGCGGCTGCCGCTGCCCCTGCCCGTCGCCGGCGCCAACGCGACGGAGGCCGTCGCCGCGTTCGCCCCGCGCGACCGGGCGACGGGGACGGCCGCGCCCGCGGGCTCCTTCTACGCCGTGCTCACCTCGGGGTCGACGGGGACGCCCAAGGCGGTCGCGGTGGACGGCGCCGCGCTGGCCGCCCGGCTGCGCTGGTATCTCGACCGCGTCGGCGCCCGCCCGGGCGACCGGCACAGTCTGCTGGTGGGGGTCTCCTTCGACCCGCACGTCCTGGAGCTGTGGGCCGCCCTGTGCTCCGGTGGCGCGCTGAGCGTCGCCCCGGACGAGGTGCGCTGGGACCCGCAGGCCCTCACCGACTGGTGGCGGCGGGCGGCGGTGACGGTGGCGATCCTGCCGACGCCGCTCGCGGAGACCGTGTTCGAGCGGCCGTGGCCGCGGCTTCCCGCGCTGCGCTTCCTCTCGGTCGGCGGCGACCGGATGCGCCACCGGCCGGCCGCGGACGTCACCGCCCTGGTGGACAACGTGTACGGCCCCGCGGAGGCCACCGTCGTCGCCACCGCGCACGCCCTCAACCCGACGGGCGACGCGGCGCACGGCGCCGGCGCGGACGACGGGGACGCCGGGGCGCCGCCGCCCATCGGGCTGCCGCTGGACGGCACCGTCGTCGGTGTCACCGACGCCTCCGGGCACCTCGTGCCCCGCGGCGAGCCCGGTGAACTGCTCATCGGCGGCACCGGACTGGCGATCGGCTACCTGGACGAGGAACTGACGGCCCGGCGCTTCGTGGCACCGCCGACGGGGATGACCGGGACCGAGCGGGTCTACCGCACCGGCGACCGGGTGCGGATGCGGGCCGACGGCGTGCTGGAGTTCCTCGGCCGCCTGGACGACCAGGTCAAGGTGCGCGGGGCGCGCATCGAACCGGCCGAGGTCGAGGCCGCGTTCGAGCACGACCCCCGGGTCCGGCGGGCGGTCGTCGCGGCGGCGACCGGAGTCGACGGCGCGGTACGGCTGATCGCGTACGTCCTGCTCGTACCGGGCGGGCCGGCACCGGCCGGGGCGGAGCTGCTGACGGCCGTGCGCGGCTGGCTGCCCGAACAGGCGGTACCGGCGGCGGTCCGGTACGTCGACGCCTTCCCCCTCGACGCCAACGGCAAGGTCGACCGCGCCGCACTGCTGGCCGGGGAGGTGCCGCGGGAGACGACTCCCCCGCACACCCCGAGCACCGCGCCCGCCACGAAGACCGCGCCTTGCGGTTCGGAGGAGTTGGTGGTGCGGCTGTGCCGCACGCTGCTCGACCGGCCGGACATCGGCCCGGAGGACGACTTCATCGGCAGCGGCGGCGACTCCCTGGCCGCCGCGCGGCTGCTGGCCGCCCTGGAGGAGGAGTGCGGCGTGCGGCTGCGGGCACCGGAGGTGCTGCGGCAGCCCGATCTGCGCACCCTGGCCGCGCTGCTGGACGGCAAGCGGACGGACACCCCCGGGCAGTCGGCATCCCCGGCGGTCCCGGCGCCGGTGGCCGTCGCCGCCCGGACCGCGCCTCGGGCGGCCGCCTCGAAAGCCCCGGCCGACGGCGGTGTGCTCGGCAGGGTGGCCGCCCATGCCGAGGCGTCACCGCGGGGTCTCGCCGTGCTGGACGGCGATCTGACGCTGACGTACGGCGAGTTGACCGAAGCCGCCCGGCGGCTGGCCGGTGTGCTGCGCGCCCGGGGCGTGCGGACCGGCACCCCGGTCGGGCTGCTGATGCCGCACTCGGTGGGCGTCGTCGTCGCCCAGCTCGCCGTCTGGTGGGCGGGCGGCCATTACGTGCCCCTCGACCCCACGTATCCCCGGCCGCGTACGGACGCGATGCTGGCCGATGCCGGGGTCGCCCTGACGCTGGGCGAGAAGGACCTGCTGGAGGCCGCGGGCATACCGGCGGGGCGGGCGCTGGCCCTGTCCTCGGCCGGGATCGCCGACACGGGTGCACCGTGGCCGGACGGGGATCTCCCGGCCCCGCCCCACCCGTACGACCCCGACGCCGTGGCGTACGTGATGTACACCTCGGGTTCGACGGGCCGCCCCAAGGGCGTGGCGATCACCCACCGCGGGGTGGCCGGACTGACCGTCGCGCCGGACTTCGTGACGGTCACCCCCCGGGACCGGGTGCTGTTCCACTCGGCGCAGACCTTCGACGCGTCCCCGTTCGAGGTCTGGGTCGCGCTGGCGAACGGCGCGGCGGTGGCCGTCTCCACCGCCGACCGGCACTCGTTGGAGGGGCTGGCCCGGGACGTGGAGCGGCTGGGCGTCACCGTCGCCCTGCTGACCACCGCGTTCTTCCACCACCTGGCCGACCGCCGGTCGCCGGTCTTCGACGTGCTGCGCGGCGTGCTCGTCGGCGGCGAGGCGATGTCGGCCCGGCACGCCCGGAGCGTGCTGCGTTCGCACCCGTGGCTGGAGCTGGTCCACGGGTACGGGCCGACCGAGGCCACGACCTTCGCCACCACCCACCGGGTGCGGGACGCCGACTGCGACGGCCCGCCGCCGATCGGCCGCCCGGTCCCGGGGACGACGGCGCACGTCCTCGACGAGCACGGCGCCCCCGTGCCCGCGGGCACCCGCGGGGAGCTGTGGCTGGGCGGCTCCCAGCTCGCCCGGGGCTATCTCGGGCAGCCCGACCTCACGGCGGAACGCTTCGTCGACCACCCGACCGCCGGACGGATCTACCGCACCGGTGACCTCGTGTCGGCCCGCCCGGACGGCGTGCTGGACTTCCACGGCCGGACCGACGACCAGTTCAAGATCCGTGGCTTCCGGATCGAGCCCGGCGAGATCGAGCACGCGCTGCGGACCCACCCGCGGGTCGCGGACGCGGCCGTCACCGTGCTGCGGCCCACGCCGGAGGACGCGCGGCTCGTCGCCTTCGTCGTGCCCGTCGACGGCGGACACCTCACGGTCGCCGCGCTCCGCGCCCATCTGGCCGAGCGGCTGCCCGCGCACCTGCTGCCCAACGGCTGGTCCGTGGTGGACGATCTGCCGCTGGCCGCCAACGGCAAGGTCGACCGCCGCGCGCTGGCCGAACAGCCGGTGCCCGGCCTTCCGCAGCCCGCCGGGTCCGGGGAGGCCCCGGACGCGCGGCAGGCGCTGTCCCCGATCCAGCAGGCCGTGGCCGAGGCGTGGGCCCGGGCGCTGGACCGCTCGGTCGACACCCCGGACGCCGACTTCTTCGACCTCGGCGGCCACTCCCTGATGGCGCTCGGCATCGTGGACGACCTGCGGGAGGACGTCGGCGTCGAGCTGTCGCTCGCCGAGTTCTTCGCGGCGCCCACGGTGACCGGACAGGCCGCGCTGATCGAGGAAGCGCTCCTCGGCCGTTTCGGAGCGGACGTCGACGCCGATGGGGAGGAGGGCCGATGACCACCGTCCCCGACGCCGCACGCCAGGAGGCGCTGCTCCGCCTCGCCCGCCAACGCAAGCGGACCGCCGCCGCCACGGGCCGGGCGACCCCGACGGCCTCGCCCGCCGCGGGACCCGCGCCGCTCTCGCACGCCCAGCACCGGATGTGGCTGATGGACCGGCTCGGCCAGGGCGGCGCCCTGTACAACGTGCCGTTCGCGACCCGGGTGCGCGGGCCCCTCGACCTGGACGCCCTGGCCGAGGCCGTCACCGGGCTGGTGCGCCGCCACGAGGTGCTGCGCACGCGGTACGCACACGACGACGGCGAGCCCTACCAGGAGGTGATGACGGCCGGGCCGGTGCCGGTACGGGTCGTGGACGCCACGGGCGGTGGCGAGGGTGAGCTGTCCGTCGAGGCGGCGCGCCCGTTCGATCTGGGCGCCGGGCCGCTGCCGCGCGTGCTCTGTGTGCGGCACGCGCCCGAGGACCACACGGTCTTGCTGACGTTCCATCACATCGCGGTGGACGGCGGCTCGCTCGATGTGATCACCCGCGAACTCGACGCCCGGTACCGGGCGGCCGTGGAGGGCCGTGACGGGCAGGGCCCCGGCGGGGAGACGGACGCCGGCGCGCCGCAGTACGCCGACTTCGCCCGCCGGGAACGCGCGGAGGGAGCCGCGACGCTCGACACCGGCCTGACGTACTGGGCCGAGCGGCTCGCGGGCGCCCGGCCCGTGCCCCTGCCCCGGGTCGCGGCACCCGCGGGCAGCCGCGGCGAGGGCCACGTCCTCACCACGCCCCTGACGGCGCAGACCCTCGAAGGACTGCGCGCGGTGGGCCGGGACCACAGGTCGACGCTGTTCACGGTGGTGCTCGCGGGTGCGTTCGCGACGCTGCTGGAGACGACCGGCGGCGAGGACCTCGTCATCGGGTGCGCGAGCAGCCACCGCGACCGGGCCGGGTGGCGCGATCTCGTCGGCCTGTGCGTCAACACCCTCGCGATCCGCACGGACCTGTCCGGCGCGCGGGACTTCGGGGAGCTGTTGTCGCGGGTACGGGACGACCTGCTCGAAGCGCAGGGCCACCGCCACGTCCCCTTCGACCTGGTCACAGGCCGGCTCGGCGCGGCGGCCCGCGACGGCGACGGCAATCCGCTGGTCGGCGTGACCGCCGACGTCCTGCCGAAGCCGTCGGGGCTGCGGCTCGCCGGAACGGAGTGCGAGCCCGTCGACATCGACCTGGGGACGGCCAAGTTCGGCCTCGGCTTCTACGTCGCGGAGGCCACGGACCGCACCGGGCCGCGCGCCCTGGTGCAGTACGACCGGGGGCGGCTCGACGAGGCGACCGCGCAGGGGCTGCTGGACGCCTTCGCCGCGCTCCTCACGGAGGTGGCGTCGGATCCCGGGCGGCCGCTGTCGCGCGGGACGGCCGACTGCGTGGACCGTCCGGTGGACGGGCTTCCCGCCGCGCCGCTCGGCGCGCGGGGCGAGGCCGTGACGGCGGTGTTCGGCGAGCTGTTGGGCGACGACCCCGGCCCCGACGGCGACTTCTTCTTCCTGGGCGGGCACTCCCTGCTCGCCGTCCGCGTCGCGGAGCGGCTGCGTGAGCGGCTCCGCCTGCCACTGACGGGACTGGACGTCCTGGAGCACCGCACCCCGCGCGCGCTCGCCGCGCTGCTGGACGAGCGGGCGGAGCAGCGGAAGCTCACGGCCGCGGCCGGCTCCGGCGGCGCTCGCCGGGGGCCCACCAAGGCCGGAACGGTCCTGGTCACGGGCGGCACCGGTGGGGTCGGGGCCTTCGTCCTACGGGAGTTGGCGGCCCGGGGGCGGCCGGTTCGCGCGCTGGTGCGGCCCGAGTCGGCGCACCTGGTGGCGGGCGACGGGATCGAGGTGGCCGAGGGCGATCTCGCGGACCCCGGGAGCCTGCGGGACGCGGTCGCCGGCGTGGACGCGGTGATCCACTCCGCGTGCACGTTCACCTCGCCCGAGGTGGACGTCGCGGCGATGCGGGCGCTGCTGGACGGCTGGCGTCAGGGTTCGTTCGTCTTCGTCAGCAGCGTGGACGCGTACGGCAGGCCGCCGGTGGTGGACGTCACCGAGGACACGCCGTCCGCCGAACCGCTCACCCCGTACGGGCGGGCCAAGCTCGACTGCGAGCGGATGCTGTGGGAGGCGGCGGGCACCGAGGGTCGGGGCGGGGCGACCGCGGTGCGCGCGCCGCTGGTGTGGGGGCCGCACCCCCGGTTGCGCGACCAGCTGAGGTGGGGCGCGACGGGGGCGCTGTTCCAGGCGGCCCGGTCCGGGGAACCGGTCGTGCTGCCGGCGGCGGGGGCCGTCCCGGCGTCCGGCGCCCCCTGGTCCGGGGCCCCTTGGGTGCACGCGGCCGCCCTGGCGCGTGCCTTGGTGACCTGCGCCGAGCGGCCCGCGCACGGCATGGTGAACGCCATCGGCGGCCATGTCGGCTGGGAGGAGTTCGCGACCGAGCTGAACCGGCTGCTGGGGAGCTCCGGCGGGATCCGCCCGGCGGCCGCGACGGCCTCCGCGCCCCTGCTCCACCGCCACCGCTACCGCGCGGAGGCGCTCGCGGAGGAACTGGTCGAACGGCCGGGTGAGGACTGGCGCTCGGTGATCGCGGCGATGCTGGACCGCTGACCCGCGCCGACGGGTCCGGGGGGTGACGGTGACGAAACCGCCGCCCCCTGGCGTCAGTTCGCCCCTTGGTTCACTCCCCCGCCTTCCGGTGCCGGGGCACCACCTCGGCGTGGACGCCCACCACGCGGTAGCGCAGCAATTCGCCCGAGCGGGGCCGGGAGTCGCGCCGCACCCCGTCGCAGACCTCCTCCAGCAGCCGGGGCAACGGCTCCCCCCTGGCCCGCCCGGCCCGCCTCTCGCGCTCGTCGGAGACCAGCGGGCTCACGTCCAGGGGGCTGTCGCCGATCAACAGGAGCAGGGGCTCCGGCCGGGTGCCCTCGTACGGCACGTCCGGAGGCCACCAGGTCTCGGTCGGTCCGGGGGGCCAGGCCGCCCCGTCGCGGCCGTCCGGCTGGAGGGCGATCCCGCTGGGCTGGTCGTTGGTGACCAGGGTGGTCCGGCCGCTCAGTCCGACGCCCAGCAGCCAGAGGCAGAGCACCCGGTCCGAGTGGTCGGTCGCCCGCACCCGGTAGTGGTCGCCGTCGTGGAGGCGGTCGCCCTCGGGCCGCAGGACGGTCCCCGCCACGGCGAACCGCACGTCGGCCTCGGCGTCCAGGCGCTCGGCCCCGTCCGACGGGGGTCTCCTGGTGCGGCCGTTCCAGGGCCTTGCCGATCCCGCGGTAGGTGGCGTCCTCCCCGGCACAGGTGCGGATGTCGGCGAAACCCCGGCCGGCCAGCGCCCGTTCCACGAGACCGTCGTCGGCGTGCACCCCGGTCAGACCGTAGGTCTGGGCGCCGATCAGCAGTGCGCGCAGCGTCATCTCAGACTCCCACGTGAATGAAGGGTGCCCAGTGGCACGGGTGCCGGGCCTCGGTGTGCGCGTCGCCGCGGGGCCTGCTGTCCCGGGGCCCGGCGGGCTCGCGCGTGACGCCCGCCCGCGTCGCGAGCCCGGCGAACTCCTCGGCCCGCTCGGCGGGCGAGAGGTCGCGCACCTCGCGCCGGGCGAGGGTGAGCGCGGTGCCGACGGCGGTGGCCGTGCCGTCGGCGAGGTGCCGGTAGGTCCGGGTGACGACGAGGGCGCCGGTGTCGTCGTCGACCGGCCACAGCGACACCACGGCGTGCCGGGCCCCGGTGATCATCGCCGCGCGGGTGAGCCCGAGCACGTCCCCGCCGGCGGTCGCGGTGCCGCGCCCGGTGTCGCAGGCGGACAGCACGAGCAGTTGGGGATCCAGGCCGGGGCCGAGCAGATCGGGCAGGCCGAGGGCGTCCGGTCCGGCGAGGGCCAGTCTGGTGCGGTTGGGCGCGAGCTCGTCCACGTCGCCGTGGGTGGCCAGGTGCAGTACGCCGCAGCCGGCGGCTTCCCGCAGCACCCGCTCGCGGGTGGCGGCGGCCCCCGTCAGCACCCGGTGCCCGGGCAACAGCCGTGCGATCTCGGCGACTTCCGCCGCGGTTCCGGGAAGGTCCGCCAGGCCGCGCCGGGGGTCGGTGGCGGGGGCGCCCACGAGCAGCGCCGCGAGGTCCTTCCACGGCCGGTCCGGCGGGCGTGGGCGGGTCAGGAGCGAGGCCGCGGGCAGATAGGAGACGTCGTGCCCGGCGCCCAGGACGTCACCGCGCCAGGGCAGGGCGTGGAAGGGGAGCAGCGAGAGCCGGGCCGGGGGTACGACGATCACCCGTTCGCAGTGGTCGAGTTCGGTGCGGAACGGGCGCAGCAGCAGCTCCGAGAGCTGCCGTCCGGTGTCCTCGCCGCCCGGGGCCCGCGCGCAGTGGCTGTGGAAGCGGCGGGCCGTCGCCACCGTGCCGTGGGCCCACCGCTCCGTCCGTGCCACACGCAGCCCGTCGCGGGTCATCGCCCAGCCGACGAGGTCCTCGTCGAAGAGGTGGTACTCCAGCAGCACGGTGTCCGGGGGCAGTGCGTCCGCCACCGCCGCGGCGTCCGGCCCGGTGCCGCCCCGCCAGGACACGAAGGCGGCGGGGGCCAGCCGGGCGACGTCCGCCTGGGCCGCGTCCAGCGCCCGTTCCGCGTCGGTGACCCGCCGCAGGGCCGTCGGCCCGGGGGTGGCGGCGGGGCGGGCACGACGGATCTCCTCCGCCACGTCCTCGAACTGCGCCGACCAGCGGGTCTCGGCCTGGAGCCAGGCCCGTACCACCCCCACCGCGGGCCCGGCACCGTCGAGGGCGTGCACGGCGTCGAGGAAGCCGGAGCGGCTGCGCTCGGCGAGACCGAAAGCGGCCGCGGCCGCGGCGGCCTCCGTCCCGGCTCCGCCCAGCGCCAAGAGCGACATGATGGCCGTGTGGTACATGCCGGCGACCACCGGGCTGTCGGCCGAGGCGGCCCGCAGCGCGTCCCGGGCCGGCTTGACGCGGTGCTCCTCGTAGCGGGCGATGGCGCGGAGCGCGTGGCCGACGGCGGTGGCGTGGTCGCCCCGCCCCCGCGCCACATCGGCCTCGAGCGCGGGCAGTCCCCACGGGTCGGCCGGTCCGGGTCCGCGGGTGCCGATCTCCCGTACCGCCGCCGCTGCGAGGCGGGGCTGACGCAACCGCAGCCGCAGCACCGCCTCTTGAACAGCGGAGGGCTCCCCTCGAGCCACGAGCCCGTCCAACTCGGCCCGGGCTTCGGGGAACCGGCGCAGTTCGATCAGGGCGACGCAGCGCGCCATGGCGTCCGGGCCCCCGTCGGCCGCCCGCAGTGCCCGCTCCGCGAGCCGGTCGGCGTCCGCCTCCAGCCCGGCGGCGCGGGCCCGCCGGGACCGGTGGAGCCTCTCGCGGAACGTCACGGCCCCGGCCTCGGCCCGCAGCGCGCGCAGCGCCTGCTCGATGCTCTCCCCGCCGAACGGCAGCAGGCTCTCGGCGGCGGCGATCGCCTGCTCGAAGCGGGGCCGCGAAGCGGCGATGAGGTCCGGGTCCATCAGAGCGACGGCTTCGCTGTGGAAGGTCGCGGCGGCGCGGACGACGCCCAGGCGGTCGGCCGGTCCGTGCGCCTCGCCCCGCTCCAGCCGCTCGGTGTGCAGCCGCAGTCGGAGGTCGGTGAGCACGAGGGAGGCCAGCCGGTGACGTGCCGACGCGTACGCCCGGGCCGACGCGCAGACCGTGTCGCCCGCCGCCGGTGCGCCGGTGAGGCGCTCGGCCAGGAGGTCGGCGTTGCGGCTCTTGACGGCGTCTCCCCGGCCGCTCAGGAACACCGCCCGCTCGGTGACGAGTTCCACCAGCCCCCGGCCCCACGAACCGCTGCCGACCGTCGACGTCCAGGCGAGAACGGCCTCGACGTCCCGGGGGTCGGGCTGCTGCCCGGCGGTGATCCGGTCGAGGCTCCGGTGCACCCGCAACAGGGCCGCGCAGGCTCCGTCGCCCGCCTCGGTGGCCAGGGCGAGGGCGCGCTCCAAGGCCGCGACGCGATCGGGCGTCCGGCCCTGGACCCGGGCCGCGTGGGCGATCCGCAACAGGGCCGCCGCCTGCCCCCGGGCCGACCCGGCCGCCCGGAACCGCTCCTCGGCCAGCTTGTAGCGCGCCTCGGCGCGCGCCGGGGCCCGGGGCCCCGGGGTGCTGTCGCGGGCCGAGCAGCGTTCCGCCGCGCCCGGGGCGCCGAGTTCCCAGTCGCCGACGAGCAGCGCCGAGAAGCCGCCGACCACGAGGCTGTCGGGTGCGACCCGTAGCGCGTCCCGGCGCAGGGCCTTCGCCCCGCCGGGGTCGGCCGCCCGGACCCTGAGGTCGGCCGCCAGCAGCGAGTGGTAGGCGGCGGGCACCGCGCGGCCCCCGGCGGCCGTGTCCTCGCGCAGTGCGTCGAACCACCGCAGCGCGGGACGGATCCCGTCGCGCGCGGCCCGCGCGGCGTCGTGCTCGGCTGCCTCCTCGTACGCCGAGGAGGCCCGCATCCCGTGCCCGACCGTCCTGCGTGCCGAGAGCAGATCGGGCAGGAGCCGCCCCGCGAGGACGGCGGCGAGGCGCAGACCGGGGTCCGCGACTGTCGCGATGCCGGCGGCGGTTCCGGCCGCCGTCGCGTGGAGCGCCGACCGGGCCGCCTGTGCCTGCGGCCCCGGCGCCGCGTCGCTCGTGCCCCCGGGGAACCAGTCGTGCTCCAGGGCGGTCGCCGCCGTCCGCAGGGCCCGGGTGACCACCGCGTGTCCGGCGGGCCCCTCCGGTGCCCGGTCCAGGGCGGTCAGGGCCCGCTTGGGCTCCCCCGCCGCGAGCGCGGCGGCGGCCGCGAGCCAGGTCCGTAAGGGCTCGCGGTACGCGTCGGGACGCGCGGCGGCGGGGTCGCTCGCCCGCTGTTCGGTCAGCAGCAGTTCGATGAGTGGTGCGAGGCCGTCCACTGGCTTCCCCCTTGCCGTGGGCGGCCCGGCCGGCGTGACCGGCCGACCGCCGTCGGACCCAAAGGGGAACGATATTCCGGCCGTCACCACTTTGAGAAGATTATGCGCCGCTCCGGGGAGACCGGATCAATTCCGCCCCGAATACACCCCGTTGATCGGGATGCCCCGAAGAATCGATACCCCGGAACGGCACATTCCCTTAGTCGGCCGTAAAGGAAGCTCCACCGCGGATGAATCGACCGGCCGGTAACTTCCCGTGGAGACACGGGCGATCGGTGCGGACGAGGGACAAAACCCCTGTTCACACGGGCAGTGTCGGGTGGGGCGCAAGGGAATTCCGCGAATTCTCCCGAGGGGGGAACGATATCGACGGGCCTGCCGTCTGAAGGAGTGTGCCCGAATGCGCGCGGCTCGGGGTGCCGTGCGCGCGGGAAGGGGGGCTTACGGCATGGACGAGGAGCGAAGTCCATTGCTGGCCGGACGTTACCGGATCGTCGAACGGCTCGGCAGCGGCGGCATGGGGGTGGTGTGGCGTGCCGTCGACGAACTGCTCGACCGCGAGGTCGCGGCGAAGGAGGTCCGGGCACCGGAGCACATGCGCGAGGCGGACGTCCGGCTGCTGTACGCGCGGCTGAAGCAGGAGGCGCGGGCGGCCGCCCGGGTCAGCCACCCGTACGTGATCACGGTGCACGACGTGGTCGAGCAGCAGGGCCGGCCCTGGATCGTCATGGAGCTGGTGCGCGGCAAGTCGCTGGCCGACGTGCTGGAGGAGGAAGGGATCCTGCAGCCCAAAGAGGCGGCCAGGATCGGGTCGATGGTCCTCCAGGGGCTGCGCGCCGCGCACGCGGCCGGGGTGCTGCACCGTGACGTCAAGCCCGCCAACGTCCTGATCGAGGACAGCGGCCGGGTCGTGCTGACCGACTTCGGCATCGCCGTGGTCGAGGGTTCGGGCACCCTCACCCGCACCGGCGACCTCGTGGGCTCCCCCGACTTCCTCGCCCCCGAGCGGGCGATGGGTCAGCGTCCCGGCACTCCCTCGGACCTGTGGTCGCTGGGCACGACCCTGTACGCGGCGATCGAGGGGCTGTCGCCCTTCCGGCGCACCTCGGCGCTGAGCACCCTGCAGGCGGTGGTGCAGGACGAGGCGCCCACGCCGCGGCGGGCCGGCCCGCTCACCCCGCTGCTCGAAGGGCTGCTCCGCAAGGACCCGCGGGACCGGATGGGCGCGGTGGAGGCGCAGCGGCTCCTGGACTCCGTCGCGGCCGGGCGGCTCACCGAGCCACCGGGCTGGGCGCGTTCGGACACGGGGGAGTACGTCCGTACGGCCGTCGCCGCCCCCTCGCCGGTCCCGGTCCCGGCCCCGGTGCCGTCGCCGTCGCCCGTCCCCTCCCCCGGGCCTCCGGTGCGTCACCTCTCGCCCGCCCCGCCCACACCCCACCCCGGTGGTGTCTTCGGGCCGCCCACTCCGCAGCAGCCCGAGCGGCCGTTTCCCGATCCACGGCGCCCGAACCCCCCTACGGGGCGCCGCAAGTTGATGG
Organism: Streptomyces netropsis; assembly: GCF_014203545.1. Classification (GTDB taxonomy): domain Bacteria; phylum Actinomycetota; class Actinomycetes; order Streptomycetales; family Streptomycetaceae; genus Streptomyces; species Streptomyces netropsis. Next base: position 345,625 of record NZ_JACHJG010000002.1, on the reverse strand, counting down.
TGATCCTCGGTCCGGTGCTGGCGTTCCTGCTCGCCGGCGGAGCGGCCACCGCCGCGGTGATCGCCACCCGTGACGACGGCGGCACCCCGTCGGGCGGCACCGGTGGCGCGGTCACCGAGACCAGTCGGCCGTCGGACGGCACGTCGGGGGGGCAGCCGCGCCCGTCCACGACGCCCGGCCCGCAGGACACACCCGCGGCCACCACACCCGCCGCCGAGCCGACGCCGGACCCGGGCACGACGTGTGCGAACGGCGGTTGGGTCGCGAGCTGCGGATACGGCTGAGGGAAGGCGGGTGGGGGGGCTCGAGGGACGGGCGTAGCGAGGGATACGCGGGGCTCCGGTGACGGGGTCCGGAGGAATCACTGATCACCGACATCACAGACCGGCTTTCGGGGGTGCGTCAATGCGGCTGGGGTCCTTTCCGTACGGAGTCACCGAGCGCGAGGCGGGCGGGCCGGGCGCCCGGCGTGCCCGCAGGCGCAAACGCCTGCTGCGCGCCGTCGCGCTGCTGGCCGTGCCCGCCCTGCTCGGGGGGACGGGCACCTTGGGGTGCACGGGCCCCCAGAAGAAGAAGGCGGTCGATCTCGCCCTGGAGGCCGTGGGGGTGGTCGGCGCCGCCCCGTTCCTCACCGGTGCGGGTACGGACCTCAAGGGGGTCGACTCCGCCCGCCGCGGCGGCGAGCTGGCCGGTGACAGCCGCGGCGCGTTCGGCGGCACCCGTAACGTCGCGCACTGCGACAAGGCGGCCCTGGTCAAGGAGCTCACGCGGGACAGCGTCAAGGCGAAGGCCTGGAGCTCGGCGCGCGACATCGACCCCCGGGACCTCGCCGCGCACATCGACAAGCTGACGCCGGTGGTCCTGCTCCACGACACCCTGGTCAAGAACCACAACTACAAGGGCAACGGCGAGATCACCGGGTATCTGTCGGTCCTCCAGGCGGGCGTCGCGGTGCTCGTCGACGCCTACGCGCGACCGGCCGTCAAGTGCAACTGCGGTAACCCGCTGCGGCAGCCGGACACCAAGGTCGACTACGAGGCGTCCTCGTACAAGGGCAAGCGGTGGGAAGGCTTCGCCTACGTCCAGATCACGGTCATCAAGGAACGGCCCAAGGACAAGGGGCCGATGGCGTCCGTCCCGCTCGTCGACCCCTACGCACCGAACAAGGGTTTCGACCGCGGGGCCGGCTCCGACGGTTCGAAGGACTCCTCGCCGTTCCCCGTGCCCACCCCGTCGGCCCTGCTCCCCACGCCCAGTGGCAGCGGCAGCGGCACTCCGTCGCCGGAGTCGGGCAGGCCCTCCCAGCCGACGCCGTCCGCTTCCACGCCGGAGTCGGGGACGCCCTCCTCCTCACCCCCGGGCTCGGGGACGGCGTCCAGGACACCGACCGGCACCGGGCAGTCGTCGGCCCGCCCGCCGATGTCCGCGAAGCCTCCGACGGCCAACACGGCTGTGCCGACGAAACCGACCGTGCCGTCCGCCACGGCCCGCACCAAGCCGCCGTCCTCGGCGTCCTCGTCCCTGCCGAGCGGCAGGCAGCCCACCGGGGGCCGCGTGCCGACGGCCGAGGGTCAGGAGCGAGGGCCGCAGAACACCTGGAAGCCTCCGCCGGCGAGCAAACCGGCCGACCCGCCGGCGAACAAGCCGACGTACAAACCGGTGGACCCGCCCAAGCCTCCGCCGCAGTCGGCGGACCGGCCGCCCGCGCCCCGGACACCGGCCGAGAAGCCTCCGGTGGAGAAGCCACCGACGGAGCGGCAGCAACCGCCCGCGCAACAGCCCACCGCGGACAAGCAACTGCCGCCCGCTCCCCGCACCCCGCCCAAGGACGGGCCACCGAGCGCGTAAGGAGCCCCGGCCACGGTTCAACGAGCCGTTCCGGCCGTCTCCTGCCGGCACTGACGGCCCTGCCGGGCTGCACCGAGGGCGGGCCGCCTCCACCGGGAGGCGGCCCGCTCCGTGCCCTCAGCCCGGCAGGGCGGTGGCTCCGGGAGCCTCGGACAGCCGGTCGCGCGCGAGGGTGAAGTGCCGGTCGGTGATCTCGTAGGTCGCGGCTGCGTGCAGGCCCAGGGCGCGCTTGGCCGGGTCGGGGTGCGGGTTGCGGTACAGCGCCTCGGCGAGGTCGCGCAGCTCCAGCATGACGGGCACGGCCGCCCCCAGCACCGCCGGGTCCCCGGTGTAGCCGCGTTCGAGGACGACGAGCAGCCGCGCGTACACCTCGTTGAAGTGGTCGGCGGCCCGGCGCACGGCGCTGCCGGGCGGGTAGTGCGCCACCTTCGCCTCGGGGTCGATGGGGTAGGTGTCCTGCCAGGCGACGTCCATGGCCGGACCCGTCGGACCGGAGCGCGGGGTGTCGTGCGGTCCGTAACTCCGCTCCTGGCGGATCTCGTTGAACCGGAAGTAGTGCGCGACCTCGCGGACCTCCCCGAAGAGCCGGTCGTCGGTGTCGTGGATGCCCCCGGCCGCGCCCTCGCCCTGCTCGGTGATGACCCGCAGGGCCTTGAGCGCGGACGCCAGGTCCGTGACCGCGAAGACCTCGCCGCCGGAGTTGTAGAAGTCCTTCGGGCCGACCTGCCGCGCCGGGTCGCCGTGGAAGAGCTCCGCCTCGCCGAGCTTCCTCGACAGGCGGATCACCCCTTCCCGGATGGTGTTGTAGAACTGGCCGATGGAGGTCCAGCCGTCGTCGTCCGCCACCGAGGGATGACCGGGCGGCTCGGCGACGTACTCCGGCCGCTCGATGTACAGGAAGGTGTCCAGCGCCTTCGTCCCGAAGTGCCGCAGGGCGACGGGGACCTTGTCCCGGCTGAAGGGCAGCCGGGCGGGGTAGCCGGTGACGAATCGCGAGTGCGCCACCAAGGGGGTGCCGCCCGTCGCGTTCAGGAGGTTGGCGACGAGCGTCATGTGCAGCATTTCCTCGAGCACGACGGCCCGGACGGCGTAGTGCGCGGGCCGGTTGGTGCCGGGCGGCAGCGTGTACATGGCCGTCAGATAGGGCGGGATGGTGAGGTGTTCGAGGGTCAGCGCGGCCTGGAGGAACAGATGCAGCTCCGCGCGGTCGCGCGGCACCCGGAACGGCGGTTCCTCGACCACCGCGAGGGCGGCGGAGATGTCGGTGTGCCGGGCGGGATCGGTCTGCCCGGTCAGCGGGCCGGTGGCCGTCATGGGCGCACCTCCGGGGCGTGGGCGGTACGGACGGTCAGGGGCCGGCGCAGCTCGCTCAGCTCCCGGTGGATCCGCTCGCTGCTGCGCAGTGCCAGGGCGGCCATGGTCAGCGAGGGGTTGGCGGTGCCGACCGAGGGCATGCTGCCGCAGCCGACGGCGTAGAGGCCCGGGTGGTCCCAGCAGCGCTGCCACTGGTCGACCACGGACGTCTCCCGCGAAGCCCCCATCACATGGGTGCCGGCTCCGTGGCCCGCGCCCTGGTAGACGAAGTCGCGGCCCTCGAAACGGAAGTGGCCGGGGGCGAAGGGGCCGGGGCCGTACGCGGTGTGGTCCTCGGCGTCGAGCAGCCCGAAGATCTGGTCGGAGACGGCCTTCGCCGCCGCCATGCCGCGCTTGACGCGGTCGGAGAGGTCATAGGTGACGACGGGCCGCGGATTGCCGAGGAGGTCGCGGTGGAGCGGGTCGATGGTGACCCGGTTCCGGCCCTCGGCCTCCTGCTCCATCTCGAATTGCAGGGCGAACTGCCGGCTGATGCCCCGGCCCAGCTCCTCGCGCAGCGCGGCGCCGAACAGCCCTCGCCCGCGCGGTGCCGCCGAGTCGTCGCCCATGCCGAGCAGCCGGGCCACGTCGGCGCCGGGTGAGCCCGCCGGCCAGCTCCATCCCCAGTTGGCGATCACGATGCGGAAGGGCGCGCGGGTCCGCCGGCCGGCTCCGGTGCGGAAGCCCTCCAGGCCGGACGTCGACCCGGGACCGCGGAACGGCCCGACGGGGTGGTTCATCAGCCCCCAGGTGAGCAGCACCGGATGGTCCATGAGGTTGCGCCCCACCTGGTCGCTGCGAGTGGCCAGCTGGGAGACGAGCAGCAGCTTGGCGTTCTCGATGGCGTGCGCGGCCAGGACGACGACGTCGGCCTCCGCGGTGCGGGTGACGCTCGCGGGGGCGGCGGGGTCGTCGTATTCCTGGTATTCGACGCCCCGGGCCCGGCCGCCGCTCGTGGTGAGGACCCGGCTCACCACGGCGCGGGTGACGAGGGTGACGTCGCGGCTCCAGGCGGCCTGGGTCTTGAGGGGGGTGTACTTCGCCTGGGCCGGGCAGATCGGTGTGCAGGAGGCGTTGCCCACGCAGCGCTCACCGTAGTTGGGCAGTCCGGCCGCACCGACCGGGCGGTAGCCTCGGCCGCCGTCGTAGTCCTCGTGGGGTGTGCTGTTGCGGGCGTGCGGGGTGGTGACGACGCGCAGCGTGGTGTGCGCGGAGCCCGGCTTCTCCTGGACGGCGTGTCCGTCGAGCCGGGCCGCCAGGACGTCGTCGAGGTAGCTGCGGGGGATCTCCCGCATCGGGTAGACGTAGTCCTCGGGGAACGGCAGGCCGATGGCGTCGGCCTGCTCGGCGGCGTCCCCGGCGACGCCCAACTCCCGCTCGGCCGCGCGGTAGTGGGCCTCCAGGTCGTCGTAGCCGATCGGCCAGTCCCGGCCGTAGCCGTAGCGGCTGCGGACCGTGAAGTCGTCCGGGTGCATGCGGGGCGTCAGGCCCAGCCAGTGCAGGCCGGTGCCGCCGCTCGCGCGCAGATAGTCCGAGTTGTAGGGCAGGGCGCCGCGCTGGACGAGGTAGCCGTGGGCCCGGTAGCCGCCGCCGGGCAGCCCGCCCACGTCGAGGACGTCGGGGGACGGGGCGACGGCGTTGGGCCGGTAGGGCGAGTTGGGCACCTTGGCCACGGCGGACGCGAACGTGTCCAGCGCGTCGAGATGGCCGGGCCATGTGTCCAGGGTGCCGGTGCCCGCCTCCAGGACGAGCACGCGCCACCCCTGGTCCCCCAGTCGCTTGGCGACCAGGCTGCCTGCCATCCCGGCGCCCACCACGATCACGTCGTACCGGCGTCGGCCGGGGTGCGCCGAGCCGCTCACGCGGCGCCTCCCGCGCCGTGGGCCGCGCGCTCGGGCGGGGTGAGGGGCGGGGCACCGGGCGGCGGATCGGCCCAGGTGCCGAAGCCGGGGGCCTTCGCGCCCGGCGGGTGACCGTGGAAGGTCCGCCAGACCAGGCCCTCGGGGTAGGCCTCGGGGGCTACCGTGAAGGCGACGTTGGCCTTCTCCCGGCCGAGCGCGCGGTGCACGGACCGGGCGAGCGCGGGCCACACGCCCAGGTACCACAGATGGGTGACGGCCCGGGCGATGTCGCGGGACGTCTCGTCGACGAGCCGGTCCGGGTCTCCCCCGGCGGCCGCCATGTCGTCGATGAAGCGGCCGACGGCCTCGCGGCCCACCTGGTCGACCGTGGTGTCGTGGTACAGCTGGGCCATTCCGGTGGCATACAGGTCGAACGCCTCAAAACCGGTGAGGCGCTCGGAGATGTCGATGAACCCCGCTACGGGCGGGGGCACTTCGACGGACTCGTCTTCGAGTGCCGTTCGATTCAGCTCGGGAATCATGCGTGACCACCCCTCCAAGGGACTGCCCGCACATTCTTACCGAAGAGTCCATAGCGGTAGAAGGGGGGTGAACGACCTTTATCCGGAAGGAGGTTGGCGGAATAGGTGATTCGGGACAACCGCCTCCGGCTCAGCTCCGTGGCGGGGCCACCGCCGCCTCCAGCAGGACGCGCGCGGCCTCCTTGGCCCGGAGCGCCGGCTCGGCACCACCGGAGATCGCGGCCGTCACGATGGCCCCCTCGGCGAGCAGGGCGAGCTGGTCCGCGAGCGCGGCGGGGGCACCCGCCCCGGTCACCAGGCCGGTGAGATACCGCCGGAAGGCGTCCTTGTGGGCGCGGGCGACCGCCGCCACCGTTTCCGAGGCGGCACCCAGCTCCCCGAAGGAGTTCACGAAGGCGCAGCCGCGGAAATCGGGCTCCTCGAACCACTGGTGGAGCCAGTCGAAGACGGCCATGACCCGCTCGGGTCCGGCGGGCCGGGCGTCGGCGTAGCGCGCCAGCGCGTCCCGCCAGCGGGCGTCGCGCCGTCGCAGACAGGCCTCGACCAGCGCGTCCTTCGACGGATAGAGCTGATAGAGGCGCTTGAGGGACACACCCGACGCGGCACGGATCGCGTCCATGCCCACCGCCTGGAGCCCTCGCCCGTAAAAGAGCGTCCCGGCCGCGTCCAGCACCCGGGCCTCTGGCGTCGCGGCTTCCGTTGCCGTGGTTTCCATTACCGCTCCCACCTCGCGCCTTGCCTGAGAACCATCGTTCTCCTAGGCTACCGGACAGCAGAGAGAACGACCGTTCTCCGCGTGGAAGGGAAGAGTCATGTCCGAGCAGAGGCCGCCGCTCCCGCCGTTCACCGCCGAGTCCGCCCTGCGGAAGGTCCAGGCCGCCGAGGACGCCTGGAACAGCCGCGATCCCGAGCGCGTCGCCCTCGCCTACACCGAGGACTCCGAGTGGCGTAATCGCGATGTGTTCCTGAACGGCCGGGCGGAGATCGTGGACTTCCTCCGCGCCAAGTGGGAGCGCGAGCACGGCTACCGCCTGCGCAAGGAACTGTGGGCGTACGACGGCGACCGCATCGCCGTGCGCTTCGCGTACGAGTGGCACGACGACGAGGGCCAGTGGTACCGCAGTTACGGCAATGAGAACTGGGAGTTCGACGAGGACGGTCTGATGCGGCGCCGCTACGCCAGCATCAACGACCTGCCGATCAGCGAGGACGAACGGCGCATCGCCGTCTGACCGTCGCCTGCGGATCAGGCCAGAACGGCGGGGGCGGGGGCGGCGACGGGGGAGGCAGCGGTCAGCGGGGTGAGCTGCTCGATGTCATAGCGCTTGCGCAGCGCGGCGATGGCCTCCTGGTCGATGTCCGGCCCCGAGTTGAGGATCTCGAAGAGCTCCTCGAAATAGCGCTCGTGATCCGGCGGGGGCGAGGCCTGGAAGAACATGCGCGCGGGGTCGGACGTCGGGTTGGCGAACGCGTGCGGGCAGCCGGGCGGCACGACGATGAGCGTGCCCGCCGTGGCCCGCACACAGCGCTCCCCGCTCGGGGACTCCCACTCCCGCCAATTGTGGACGGTCCGGATGCGGGGCTCGAAGGCGAGGACGTCGAGCTCGCCCTCGAGCACGTAGAAGAGCTCCTCGCTGCGGGTGTGCAGATGCGCGCCGACGTCGAAGCCCGGGGGGACGACGACCTCGAAGCTGGAGGCCGCCCGCGAGTGCTCCCCGGTCACCTTGAACGTCACCTGCTGGGCCGCCGTGACCAGGGTGCGCCCCGCGCCCGGGGGGACGACGAGGCCATCCTGATAGCTGGTGAGAGTCATCGTGCGCAGCCTTTCGGGGTGTTCACGAGGAGACCGGATTCGATCGTCGTCATCGGCGTGCACTCCTCGTCATGAGGTGGACGCGGGCGAGGCGCGGCGGGAGACCCCCGTTCAGGCGCTCTCCCGGGAAATAATCCCCGACTCCGCCCGGCGGCCACAGGCCGCGCCCGGAAAATCACCCGTCCAGGGGACGGATTCGAAAGGCTCACTCCGGTTCCTTGTCCGCCGGGGGCACGGCTCCGGGCCGTCTCAGGGCCGCCCACGGGCCCGTCTAAGGTGACGGCATGGACGCCTTGGGGGATCTGTTGCGTGGAGTACGGGCCGACGGCGCCCTGTTCGGCCGGTGGACGGTGGCAGCGCCGTGGTCGCTGCGGTTCTCGGACGGGGCTCCGCTGACCCTGTGCACGCTGGTGCGGGGGACGGGGTGGCTCGTACCGGCGGAGGGCGAGCCGCGACTGCTGCGGCAGGGCGACACCGCGCTCGTGCGCGGGCCCGCGCCGTTCACCTTCGTGGACGCGCTCGCGGGCGCGCCTGCGGACCGCACCGGGGAGAGCGCCGAACTGGTGTCCGGTGCCTACCGCTCGGAGTCCGACATCGGCCGCCGCCTGACCGGTGCGCTGCCGCCGGTGCTGATCGTGCCCGACGAGGGCGGGCCGGAGAGCTGCGGCGCGCTCCACGAGTTCATCGCGGCCGAGGTGGCCGCCGACAAGCCGGGGCAGCAGTTCGTCCTCGACCGACTGATGGACTGGATGCTCGTGTGCACGCTGCGGGCGTGGTTCGACAGCCCCGAGGCCTGTCCGCCCGCGTGGTACCGCGCGCTCGGCGACCCGGTGGTCGGGGCGGCGCTGCGCGCGATGCACGACGCACCGGCCCGGCCCTGGACCATCGCCGCGCTGGCCACCGGGGCGGGGGTCTCGCGGGCGTCCCTGGCCAAGCGGTTCACCGAGCTGGTCGGGGAGCCGCCGCTGGCGTATCTGACGGGGTGGCGGATGACGCTCGCCGCCGAACTGCTGGCCGAGCCGGAGGCGACGGTCGCCGGGGTGGCGAGGCGGGTGGGGTACGCGGACGGGTTCGCCTTCAGCTCGGCCTTCAAGCGGGAACGCGGCCTCAGCCCGAGCGCGCACCGCGCGTCCCGGGCGGGGGCGGCCCGCGAGCGGGTCGGCGTCTGAGGGCACCGGCCCGGACGGCTCTGGACGCTCGGACATACGGTCGAGCGTTTCGGCCATGGCCCGGCGGTAGGCCCGGCGGGGAGGCTCGGGGCATGACGAACGAACCGGTATTGGTGATCGGCGGCACGGGCAAGACCGGCCGCCGCGTGGTGGCAGGGCTCCAGGAGCGCGGCGTGGCCGTGCGCGTGGCGTCGCGCAGCAGTGAGCAGCGATTCGACTGGCTGGACGAGAGCACATGGGAGGCGGCGCTGGAGGGCGTCGGCGCGGTGTACGCGGTACCGCTGGAGGGGGTGCCGGTGCCGCGCTCCTTCACCGAGCTCGCCGTGAAGAGCGGAGTCGGCCGCATCGTCCTGCTGTCGGCCCGCGGTGTGGACGTGCCCGGGTACTACGGGGACGGGGAGACTGCGGAAGCCGCGGAGGAAGCCGGCGTCGCGAGCCATCTCGAGGGCGAGCGCGCGGTGCGGGCCTCGGGCCTGGAGTGGACGGTCCTGCGTCCGGGCTGGTTCGCCCAGAACTTCAGCGAGGGTCTGTTCCTGGACCCGCTGCTCGCGGGCGAGCTGCGGCTGCCGACGGCGGACGCCGCGGCGTCGTTCGTCGACCTCGACGACGTCGCGGCGGTCGCGGTGGCGGCGCTGACGGAGGACGGGCACACCGGGCAGGTCTACGAGATGTCCGGCCCCCGGGCGGTGACCCTGGAGACGGCCGTCGCGGAGATCGCCGAGGCCACGGGCCGCCGGATCCGCTTCGTCCCGGTGACGGTGGACCGGTTCACGGCCGAGCTGAGGCAGGACGGGCTTCCGGCGGAGGACGCGGAGCTGTGGGCCGCGGCCCTCAACCCGATCCGCCGGGGTCTGGAGGCCAAGATCTCCGACGGTGTGCGGCGGGCGCTGGGCCGTGACCCGCGCGACTTCGCGGAGTTCGTGTCGGCCGCGGCCACCGCCGGGGCCTGGCGCGGCTGATCCGCCCGCGCCGAGCCGGTCCTGCCCCATGGGCCGGCTCGGCGCACCCCGTTCGTGTGACCTCCGGGCGTGGCACGGCGGGGGACGGGGTGCGCTCCCCGATCCTGTCGGCGCGGATGCGCGTCACGGGATGGGAGTTCTGCGTGGAGAACGGGATCACGGCGACGGCCCGGGCGGCCGTGTGAGACGCGTGTGGGTCGCCGTCCTCGCGGCGCTGAGCGTACTGGGGACATCAGGGGTGGCACAGGCCCACCACGAGGTGGGCGGACGCTCCACTCTCGCGGCGGTCACGCCGATCGTGACAGCCGACCAGGCCACCCGGTCCGTGTACGTACTGGACGCGGAGCGGACACGGTGGAGCGCCGAGGGGCCGGGCGGGGGCGTGCTGTGGTCATGGCGCGCCGACGGCCGCGCGGACCTCGCCGATCTGCGGCCCGGCAGCTCGTGGACGAACCCGAGCGAGGTCAAGCTCCGGGAGATGGACGGCCGGCGGTATCTGCTGACCACGGCCTCCGGCGGCCTGGCGGCCGTGGTGAGGTACCCGGAGGGCACGGCGTACTGGGCGGCCGACACCGGCTCGGGCAACGCGCACAGCATCGAGCTGCTGCCGGACGGGAACGTGGCGGTCGCGGCCAGCAAGGGCGAGTACGTGCGGTTGTACGCCGCGTCCCGGAGCACGCGGGCCACCGAGTACACACAGGTGGCCCTCGCCGGGGCGCACGGCGTGCACTGGGATCCGCGCAACGAGCTGCTGTGGGCGTTGGGCGACCGCGAACTCGTCGCGCTGGCCGTGGGCGGCACGGCGGACTACCCCGCTCTCACGGTCGTCCACCGCCGGGCGCTGCCCACCCGGGGCGGTCACGACCTGGCCCCGGTGCTCGCCTCGCCCGGCCGGCTGTGGGTGACCACGTCCTCGGCGGTGTACCAGTACGCGACCTCGGAGCGGCAATTCGTCTCCTACCCGCTCCAGTCCAGGGTCAGCGGGCGGTCGGTCAAGAGCGTCGGCGACGATCCGGTCACCGGACAGGTGCTGGTCGCCCGGCCCGAAGCGGGCAACCCCTGCGTCTGGTGCACCTCCACCCTGACCCTGTACCAGCCCGACGGGACCCGCACACTGCTGCGCGGCGGGATGTACAAGGCCCGCTGGTGGTCCCCCTACCGCAGCTGACGCCCCGCTAGCGGGCGACCGGGCGGGACACCTCCTCCGTCAGCCGGGCACGGACGTCCGCGGTGGCGTCGACGCTGTCGGGCACCTGCTCCCACAGGGCGAGCAGGGCGGGTGCCAGACGGCGGGCGCGCTCCCCGCTGTGCTGCCAGCAGTAGTGGGCCCGCTTCAACGCGGCGAGGGCCTCGGTGTCCGCCGGCCCGCCCCGGGCGAGGCGGTTCGCGGCGGCCGACATCCACAGCTCGGCGGCGCGCGGGTGATCGCCCGCCAGCCGGGCGAGGTCGGCGCGCACCTCGATCCACAGCCGGGCCTCGGCACTGTCGGAACCGTGCCGGCGCAGCGTCTGCTGTTCCCACGCGGCGGCCATGTTCGCGGCCTCGTTGTGCCGGCCGGCGTGGGCGGCGGCGAGGATCCGTGGCAGCGGGTCGTCGTCCGGCTGGGCCGCGGGCTCGGGGACCGCGGGCGCCGGGGGCGCGGTGTCGACGGGCGCGGGGGACCCGAATCCGGGCACCGCCGGCACGGGCGCGGGGCGCCGGACCACGGGCGTCGCGGAGGGGTTGGTGAGGACGGGGCCGAACGCGCCGTGCTGGAAGGCCACGACGCCCTCGGGGAGGGTGGCCTGGGCGAGGGCCTGGTGATGCACGTGGGCGGGGTCGAGCGTGGGGCCGGCGGTGGGGTTGCCGGTGCGCAGGGCCGCGAGGAAGGACCGGGTGTACGGTCCGGCCTCCAGGGGCGCCTTGGGTGCGGCGGGGGTGATGACGCCGCAGGCCGGGACCCCCGCCGCCAGGTGCCCTTCGCGGGCCGCGGCGGCCACGTGGGGCCGGGCGTGGGCGTCGGCTTCCGCGTCGATCACGAGCAGCGTGGGGCCGGGGTGGTCGCGCAGGGTGCGGGTGAGCCATTCCCAGGGCAGTCCGGTGTAGCGGACGGTGGCGGGGGTGCTCTCCCGCAGGGCCAGGTGCAGTTCGGTGCTGCGGCGGGCCGGGATCATGAGGTGCCCGGTGACCCAGACCAGCAGCGGTCCGGTGCCCGTGACGGCGTGCTGGAGGTAGGCCAGGACGCTCTGGGGGCCCGCCATCGCGGGAAGCTGGACCACGTCGGCGGACGCGGCGGCGAGGAATCCGCGTGGGTTGGCTCCGGCGATGGCGTGCGCGGTGGGGTTGGGTAACGCTCCCCGCCGTCTGTCCGGGGTGCCGTCCAGCAACAGAACACAACCATGAGCGGGGTGGTTCACTGCGCGCTTCCTTCCGGCTGATGCGGGTCCCGCGCCGTCGCGGCGGGTACGGGGCTGCCCCTGTGGCGTGGGCTGCCCCGGTGGCTGGGTACGGGGTCGGGTACTCGGTTCACCGCAGGCGGTGACCACGGGCACCGGCACCGGAGTCGGGGCGGGGCCGGGCCCCGCCCCCGGCGACGTCCGGTATCTCCCCGTCGGCGGTGTCCGGTGGCGGGTGCCGGGTGGGCCGGGCCGGGCGCACCCGTCGGCGCGGCCCTCGGCGGGGTTGCCCGGGCGGCCGGACGGCCACCGGGCCGGCGGGCCCGTTCAGGACCACTTCCGGGCGCTGGGGCGGCCCCGGCGCTCCTCGGTGCGGATCCGGCGCTCCTCGGCGGCCTTCTTCACGCCTTCGGCGCGGCGCTCCGCGTAGCCGTTGGGTTCCACGACGTGGAAGCACTGGCCGCAGACATAGCCCCCTTCGGGGCCCTCGATCACCGGGTTCAGGCAGTCTTTGCACAGCATCGCGGCAGCATTCGTCTGGGGGATGTCGGTGCCGTCCATTATTTCCCGGCCGCGCCGCAGTTGTTGCACGACCAGCCGCCGTCGGACCCCTGGATCACGGGCGCGCCGCAGTGTGTACAGTTCACCGGTTTCCCCTCCCCCGCTCGCCATCATGGCACCCGGCCGGGCCTGCCGGAAGCGTGACCGGCGCGGCCGTTCGGCACGAGGTGGCCCTCGCGCCCCGGTGAGCGCCCGTACGCCCGTGGTCGGCACCTTCCCGTTCGCTGTGCTTCCGTCACCCCCTGTCCCCGACTCGCCCAAGTCGCACAGAGATGCACCAATAAGTCATATAAGGCGTGCAGCTCACCGTCGACGAACCGGGAGTCGGAGCGATGGGGACATACGGAGGCAGGACCGCCGTGGCGGCGCTGGGGATAGTGCTCGCCGTGGCGCCGGGGTGCGCGCCGGGCGGGGACGCCGACGGCCGGGCGGCACGGGGACCGGGGGCCACCCAGGCGGCGCGGGGGCAGCGCGGATTCACCCTGCTGGCCTCGGGGGACGTGCTGCCGCACGATTCGATCATCCGGCAGTCGCAGCGGGACGGGGCCCGGTCGGGCTCGGGGTACGACTTCCGGCCGATGTTCGCCGGGGTGAAGGACGTCGTCTCCGGCGCCGACCTGGCGATATGTCACATGGAGACGGTGTACGGGGAGCGGTCGGGTCCGTTCAGCGGCTGGCCTGCGTTCGTCTCACCGCCGCAGGTCGCGCGGGCGCTGAAGGAGACGGGCTACGACTCCTGCTCGACGGCCTCCAATCACACCCTGGACGCCGGGAGCACCGGGGTCCGCCGCACGCTGGACGCGATGGACGCGGTGGGGCTGCGGCACACCGGTTCCGCGCGGTCGGCGGCCGAGAGCGCCCGGGTGAATCTGCTGCGGGCGGGTCCGGCGAAGGTGGCCCACCTGTCCTACACCTACGGCACGAACGGCATATCCGTGCCGGAGGGCAGCCCCTGGGTGGTCAATCTGATCGACGACGAGCGCATCGTCTCGGACGCCCGGTCCGCCCGGAAGGCCGGGGCCGACGTCGTCGCGGTCTCCCTGCACTGGGGCACGGAGTGGCAGCGGGATCCGGACGAGCAGCAGCTGACCCTGGCCAAGCGGCTCACCGCCGCCAGGAGCGGCGGGCGCCCGGACATCGACGTCATCCTCGGCACGCACAACCACGTGCCGCAGGCCTACGAGAAGGTGGGCGGCACCTGGGTGGTCTACGGGATGGGCGACCAGCTCGCGGGCGAGATGTTCAATCCGCAGGGTGCCCCCGACGTGCGGGGCAACCAGAGCTCCCTCGCGCGCTTCACGTTCGCACCGCCCCCGAGGGCGGGCGGGCGCTGGACCGTGACGAAGGCGGAGTTCCTGCCCCAGCTCACGGACCAGGGCCCGCCGTTCCGGGTGGTCGCCCTGGGCCGGGCGGTGCGGGAGCGGCCGGGCCGCGCCGACCTCGCCGACGCCCGGGAGCAGATCCGCGAGGCGGTGCTGTCCCGGGGCGCGGCGAAGGACGGCCTGGTCATGGGCGACTGATGTCAGCCCATGGCGGCGCGGGTCGCGGGGGTGTCCTTGAGGGCGCCGTGGTTGACGCTCCTGCAGAAGGGGACGGAGCCGACGGTACCGACGTACTTCGCCGCGACCCAGGTGGGGCGGGCCCGCAGGAGGTACCAGGTGTCGTTGCCGCCGATGTTCTGCGCGCGGACCTTGCAGCGCAGGCCGATCGGGGCGCGGTACTTCAGCGGTTGGCCCGTCACCTTGGCGTCGGTGCTCGGGTAGGCGCGCTCGTTGACGCCCGAGACGGACGTGACCGTGCCGCTCGGCGCCACCGGTACCGGCGCCGACTGAGCCGGTCCGACGGCCAGCAGTGGGGTGGCGAGCGCGGCGGCCGCGATCAGGCCGCGGATCGCGAGTGTCCTGGACATGGGAACTCCCTGCAGTGCGAAGTGGATAACGCAATGCCCAGTTTCAGCACTCCAAGACCCGATAAACCCGGAGAAATGCCGGTCCTTCCGGGTGATCAGCCGATCGGGTGGCATCACTTCTTGGCACGGCTCGGCTGGACCCGCTTCGGTTCGCCCTTCATCTTCGGGTGTTCCGGCGGATAGGGCAGATCGCCCAGACCGTGCTCGCGCTCGTCGCGGTCGGCCAGTTCGAGTGCGGCCTCCAGACCGTAGGCGTGGTCGTCCATGTCGGCGTGCACGTCGCCCGCCTCGGCGAACCGGGCGGGCATGGTGGCCAGGTCGAAGTCCTCGGGCACGGCACTGGGGACCTCCTCCCAGCGCAGCGGGGCGGAGACCGGGGCATGCGGGCGCGGCCGTACGGAGTAGGCACTGGCGATGGTGCGGTCGCGGGCGGTCTGGTTGTAGTCCACGAAGATCTTGGCGCCCCGCTCCTCCTTCCACCAGGCGGTGGTGATGCGCTCCGGCGCCCGGCGCTCCAGCTCCCGGGCGACGGCGATGGCCGCGCGCCGCACCTGGACGAAGGTCCACGTCGGCGCGATGGGGACGAAGACGTGCAGTCCCCGGCCGCCGGAGGTCTTGGGCCAGCCGACCAGGCCCAGCCGGTCGAGCACGTCGCGCAGTTCGAGTGCGGCCCGGACCGCGTCGGCGTAGTCCGTGCCGGGCTGGGGATCGAGGTCGATGCGCAGCTCGTCGGGGTGCTCGGTGTCGGCGCGCCGCACCGGCCAGGGGTGGAACGTGAGACAGCCGAGGTTGGCCGCCCACAGGACGGCCGCGGCCTCGGTGGGGCAGATCTCGTCGGCGTAGCGGCCGCTGGGGAAGGAGATGCGGCCGGTCGGGATCCACTCGGGAAGGTTCTTGGGTGCCCGCTTCTGGAAGAACGACTCCCCCTCCACCCCGTCGGGGTACCGCTCCAGGGTGGTGGGCCGGTCCCTGAGCGCCCGCAGGATGCCGTCTCCGACGCTCAGGTAGTAGCGGGCGAGGTCGGCCTTGGTGAATCCCCGCTGGGGGAAGTAGACCTTCTCCGGGTGGGACACCCGCACCGTCCGCTCGCCGACGGTGAGCTCCAGCGAATCTGCCATACCGTCACGCTAGGCCGCACGGGCGGGCGGCGCCCGTCGGCGGGCGCGGGGGCCGTCGGGCCCGCACAATCAAGATCATGGACCTTCCGGTGATGCCTCCGGTGCGGCCGATGCTGGCGAAGTCCGCGGCGGCCATCCCGCCCGGCATGAGTTACGAGGCCAAGTGGGACGGCTTCAGGGCCATCGTCTTCCGTGACGGCGAGGAGATCGAGCTCGGCAGCCGTTCGGGCAAGCCGCTGACCCGCTACTTCCCCGAACTCGTGGGCGCGCTGCGCGAACTGCTGCCGCCGCGCTGCGTCCTGGACGGGGAGATCGTCATCGTCCGGGGCGGACGGCTGGACTTCGACGCGCTGTTGGAGCGCATCCATCCGGCCGATTCCCGGGTGCGCCATCTGGCGGAGATCACCCCCGCGAGCTTCGTGGCGTTCGATCTGCTGGCCCTCGGCGACGAGTCGCTGCTGGAGACGGCGCAGCGGGCCCGCCGGGCCGCGTTGGAGGACGCGCTGCGCGACGCGGCCGACCCGCTCTTCGTCGCGCCCGTCACCGACGACCTCGACGTGGCCCGGGCGTGGTTCGAACGGTTCGAGGGCGCGGGCCTGGACGGGGTCGTCGCCAAGCCGCCCGGGCTCCCCTACCGGCAGGGCGAGCGGGTCATGGTCAAGGTGAAGCACGAGCGCACCGCCGACTGCGTGGTCGCGGGTCTACGGCTGCACAAGAGCGGGCCGGTCGTCGGTTCGCTGCTCCTCGGCCTGCACGACGGGGCGGGCCGGCTGCAGCACGTCGGGGTCTGTGCGTCCTTCCCCATGCGCCGCCGTCAGGAGTTGATGGGCGAGCTGGAGCCGCTGCGGATGCCGTCCGTCGAGGGCCACCCCTGGGAGCGGTGGGCCAGCGAGGAGGCGCAGGCCGCCGACCGGTTGCCCGGCGGACCGAGCCGGTGGACCGGCAAGAAGGACCTGTCGTGGATCCCGCTGCGCCCGGAGCGGGTGTGCGAGGTCGCCTACGACCACATGCAGGGCGACCGCTTCCGCCACACCGCGCAGTTCCGCCGCTGGCGCCCCGACCGGGAGCCGGAGGGGTGCACGTACGCGCAGTTGGAGGAGCCGGTCCACTACGACCTGGCGGAGGTGCTCGGCGGATAGCGGCCGGGGCACCGAACCGCCGACCGGGGCACCGGGCTGCCCGTTCGGCGCAGTTCCGCGCGACCTGACGGACCGACACATGTAAGCGTGGAGGAACGGACCAGGACCATGTGAAGAAGGCGGAAGGGTGGGGTTCATGCCCAGGGCACGTACAGCCCGCTTCGTCGCCGGAGCCCGGCGCGGCGCCGTCCTGTTCGCGTGCGCGTGCGGCGTGTGCCTGACGTCCTGCGCCGGCCGTGCGGTCGCGGTGAGCGCCACGGACGGCCCCGACACCCCGTTCTGGGTGGAGCCCACGGGCCGGGCGGCACGGCAGGTGCGGGTGTGGCAGGAACGCGGCCGGGAACAGGACGCGACGGCGCTCCTGCGCATCGCCGACCAGCCGACGGCCGTATGGATGGCCGGGGACGGCCGCGACCCGAAGGAGCAGGTGGAGCAGGTCACCCGACAGGCCGAACGGGCGGGCCGGGTCCCGTTGCTGGTGGCCTACAACATCCCGCACCGTGACTGCGGCCAGTACTCCTCCGGCGGCGCGAAGGACGCGACCGCCTACCGGGCCTGGGTGGACAGTGCCGCGGCGGGGATCGCCGAGCGCCGGGCGTGGGTGGTGCTGGAGCCCGACGCCATCGCCCAGTGGGCGTCGGGCTGTGTGCCCCCGGACGTGGCGAAGGAGCGGCTCGGCCTGCTGGGCGAGGCCGTACGGAAGTTCAAGGCCAATCCCGGCACTTCGGTGTACCTCGATGCCGGCAACTCCGGCTGGATCTCCGACCAGCGGCTCCTGGCCGGTGCGTTGGAGAGGGCGGGGGTGTCGCAGGCGGACGGGTTCGCGTTGAACGTCTCCAACTTCCACACCACCCCCGTGACCCGCGCGTACGGCGACAAGCTCTCGGCCCTGCTGGGCGGAGCGCACTACATCATCGACACCAGCCGCAACGGCAACGGTCCGCTGCCCCCGGGACAGGACGAGGCCACCGGTGGCAACGGAGGCGAGTCGTGGTGCAACCCCCCGGGCCGGGCCCTGGGCGCCGCGCCCACGACGCGCACCGGCGCCGCGCGCGTCGACGCCTTCGTCTGGGTCAAGCGGCCCGGTGAGTCGGACGGCACCTGCCGGGGCGCCCCGCCGGCCGGTCACTGGTGGGCCGACTACGCGCTGAAGCTGGCGCGCGCCAAGCCCACCGCCCCCGCCAAGCCCACCGCCCCCGCCAAGCCCACCGCCCCCGCGAAGCCGGCCGCGCCCAAGCCCGTGCCGGTGACGAAGCCGGTGGTGAAACCGGTGACGCCGCCCGTGGCCGAGCCCCCCGCCGCCCCGGCCGTCACCCCGGCGGCTCCGCCCACCCCGCACCCGACGCCGCAGGCGCCGCAGACCCCCCTCACGCCGGCGAAGTAACCGTCGGCCCGGGGGCGCGGTCCGCGTCGGCGACGAGCGTCGCGAGGCACTCCGCGGCGTGCGTCGCGCCGGCCGGCGCGGCCACCTGTCCGGACCGGAGGTTGACGCGGTCCGTCTCTCTCTCCCCCCCCGCTCGGCGGCGGCGCGCCGGAGGGGCCGCATCAGCGCGTTCCGGACCGGGTACGACGACACCTCGCCCTCGTACGCGGCGTGTCACGGACGAAGCGGTTGGGGATGCCGCGCGCCGGACTCCTCCGTGGCGTGGAAGCCCGTGCCGATCTGCACGGCGTCGGCGCCGAGCGTCAGCGCGGCCGCGACGCCCTCCCGTCGGCGATGCCGCCACCGGCACCGAGGGGGCGCTGCCCGGGGAGCCGCCCCCTGCATGCTCGTCCGGGCCGTCGTGGCCCGGACGCACCGGGTCGGGCGTGGCTCAGCGGACGTGCACCCACGCCGCCTCGGACGGGGTGCCGTCCCGGTCGGTCAGGAAGACCATGTACCAACCGGCCGGCACCAGGGACGGGTCCTTCGGAATCGTCACGGACAGGCCGTCGGCCCGGGCCGTCGCCTCCAGGGCGATGGAGCGCTGCTCGACGTCGGTGGCGTGGGTGACCGCGCTCGGGCGCATCAGCCGGACCGCCGCCACCTTGCCGGGGGCGGGCGTGGGGAGGGTGACGGCTGCGCCGCGCTCGGCCTCGATCGGCCCGGTGCGCAGGGTGGGGCGCTTGTCGCGGTAGAGGTACGGCGGGGTGTAGACCTCGATGCGCTGCTCGAACGTGCCGGGCCTGGTGTCGTCCTCGTCACCGAAGAGCGGATTGGAGCCGAACACCGCGATCCGCCCGTCGGGCAGCAGCAGGGCCTCGGAATGGTAGTTGCGCCCCACGGTGGGAGCGGCCATGGTGTCGAACGCCCTCGCCCGGGGGTCGTAGAACTGGGCGCCCAGGATGTCGGAACCCTGCTTGCCGCGGTAGTCGCGTGAGCCGCCGGTGGTGAAGACCTTGTCGTCGGGGGTGAGCACGGCGTTGAGGTAGCGGGTGCCCACCGGAAGGTCGGGACCGGAGGCGAACCGGGGGTTCGCGGCCTTCAGATCCGCCACCGCGGTGCGCTTGGTGGCTTCGTGGGACTCCCCCACCCCGCCGCCGCCCAGGATCATCACCTTCTGGTCCTGGGCCGGGGGCAGCAGCACCGACGCGGACGTCTCCGTGAGCTCCGGGTCCGTCAAGCCGGGTACGGGGGTGAAGGTGTTGGCGTCCAGGTCCCACACCCCCGGCTTGCGGCCCTTGTCGGCCGGGCCGTAGCCGGCGTTGGAACCGGAGTAGAAGAGATTCCCGCCCTTGGTGAGGAACAGCGCGGGGTAGGTGGGGAAGTACCGCTGCGGCGCCGGGCCCCAGGTGCGGGTCTTCGGGTCGTAGATCTCGTTCTTGCCCGGGATGATCTCGCCCATGTCGTCCAGGCCCGAGACGGACAGCACCCGGCCGTCCTTCAAGGTCACCAGGGTCGGATACCAGCGGGCCTCGTCCATCGGGTCGACCGTCACATACCGCTCGGCGACGGGATCGAACTCGTAGGTCTCCTTGAGGCCTTGGAAGTCCTTCTTGTCCAGCCCCAGCTTCGTCGCCAGCCCGTAGACCATCTGGGCGTCCTTGCCCCGCAGCCCCTTGATCCTGTACTGGTCGGCGGTGTTGGCGATGCCCTCCTCGCCCTCGACGTCCGACTCCACGTACACCCGCGCCTGGGACGCGCTGACCACGACCTTCTTCGGGGTGTCCTCGGTCTCCTCGGTCACGGTCTTCGTCGCGCGCGGCACCAGCACCGGCAGCTGCGAGCGGTACCGCTTGCCGGTCGAGCCCTCGAAGACGGTGCCGACGGGAAGGGTCCGGGGGTTGTCGGGGTCCTCGTTCTTCACCATCATCCCGCCGCCCGCGCGCGTCACATCGCCGGTCAGCTTCTCGTAGCGCGCGGTGCCGCCCGCCACCAGCAGCTTGCCGTCGGGCAGCTGCGCGTGCCCCGCGCAGAACATGTCCTTGGGGGTGGCGATCTCCTTGAACGTGTCGTTCCGCGGGTCCCACAGCACGCTCTGGAAGGTCCCCGACTTGAAGTTCTTCTCGTCGTTGCCCGAACCCGCGATCAGCAGCACCTTGCCCGTGTGCAGCAGGGCCGCGTGGATCGCGTTGATCCTGAACTTCTCGGGGACGTCCACCAGGTCCCAGTGCCCGTAACGGATCTTGTAGGACGCTTGGTTGATGGTGTATTCGTGCCAGGCCCGCTCCGCGAACCCGGCGGCGGCCGGGGCGTTCGCCGCGACGAGCGCCGACACCGCGACCGCGCCCAGCGCCGCCTTGCGTGCCTTCGTCTTCGGGTAGACCTTCACCACACCACCCACATCCCATCCGTCGCATCAGCACTCTCGGCGCCGCCGCTGCACTCTCGGCACTGCCGCGCCGTACGTCCGTACCGAGGACCGCCGCCCGCGCGGGCAGCCTCCGTTCACACCGGGCTGCGCTGCTCCACCGGGCGGGCCGCCCCCGCCTCCGCCTCCGCCTCCGCGGCCACCGTCTCTCCCACCACCGGGACCGGCTCCACCTTGCGGCGGGACCGCCGGCGGTCCCGCAACAGGCCCGCCTGCCACACCCCGAGCGGCCCGAGCGCGGTCAGCATGGCCAGCCCGGCCCAGATGCGCATCGCCGTGTGGGCGTGGCTCAGCACCATCGACGCGGCCAGGGACAGCCCGAAGACCCCGACCCACACCAGGTGGGTGCGGAAGGTCGCCAGGCAGTCGGGGCTGGCCGAGTCGCCCTTGGGGGTCACGACGAACCGCGAGCGCCGCCGCAGCAGCGCCTCGCCCAGCGCCCGCGCGTAGAGCGGGGCGGAGAGGGCGGACATCACCATCCCGGCCGCGCCGGAGGACCCGGCCGGCTCGTGCGGGCTCACGTTGTGGCGCCGGTTCCACATGTACAGCCCGACCTGGAGCGCCGCCGCGTCGCTGTAGAGCATCAGCCACACCTGGGACTCCACGTTGATCCCCGCCGCGCCCAGCCCGAGGAACAGCACGCACGACACCGCGCCCAGGAACCAGTTGAGCGCCGCCATCGGGTAATACGTCACCATCAGCGTGTAGTTGAGTGCCCGGCCGGGCGAGAGGCGCCAGACCGTGTGCCCGTACTGCTTCAGCAGCGTCTCGAACGTCCCGCGCGACCAGCGCAGTTGCTGGGAGAAGAAGTCGGTCCACGAGGACGGGCCCTCGCCCACGGCCAGCACGTCCGGGGTGTACACCGACCGCCAGCGGCGGCCCGTGGCGGGGTTGCGGCGGCGGTGGATCTCCAGTCCCGTCGCCATGTCCTCGGTGATCGAGTCGTAGAGCCCGCCGATCTGGCGCAGCACGCTGACGCGCACGCAGTTGCTCGTCCCCACGAACATCGGCGAGCCGTAGGCGTTGCCCGCCCGCTGGATCAGCGCGTGGAAGAGGAACTGCTGGCTCTCGGCGGCCTTCGTCACGGCCGCCGTGTAGTTGCCGTAGACCTGCGGGCCGACCACGAACGCCACGTCCGGGTCGCGGAAGTACCCCATCATGCGCTGGAGGAAGTTCGACAGCGGTACGTGGTCGGTGTCCACGCAGGCCATGAATTCGTAGTCGTGGCCGTGCGCGTCGAGCCAGGCGTTGTAGTTCCCGTGCTTGGTGCGCGCCCGGAAGGAGCCCGACGGCTGGTTCCACCGGGCCATCCCCTTGCGGGAGAAGTGCCGCACGCCGAGCTGCCGGCACAGCGCCTTGACCTCGCGGTCGTCGCCCTCGTCCAGCAGCCAGACGTCGAGCACCCCGTCGTGCTCGATGCGCACCGCCCCCTCCAGCGTGGCCTTCACCATCTCCAGGGGTTCCTTGCCGGGGACGAAGCTCGTCAGGAACGCCACCCGGGTGCCCGGCTGCGCCCGCACCGGCACCGGGTCCCGGGCGACCCAGGTCGCGTGGGCGTTGGAGAGGACGTTGACCACTCTGAAGACCTCGATCAGCCCGATCGAGATCAGCATCGCCGCGTCCGCGGCCCGCCCGATGGGGCCGACGTACTCCCGGTGCGCCCAGTGCCCCGGCCACAACAGCCATACCAGCAAACCCATAGACACCAGCGGGGCCGCTCCCACGAGCAGCCCGATCCCCCATCCACTGCCGGATTCCCGGTCCAGCAGCCGCTGGTACCGCACCCGGTACACGCCCTTCGGCGGCTCCGTCAGCTCCCCCGCCAGCCGACTGAACCCCTCGTAGTCATAACCCGCCGGCCCGTTCGCCCCGTCCGGCTCCGCCACCTCCGGCCCGCCCGGGCCACCCGGTCCCGCTCCCCCCGAGCCCAGACCGCCGGAGCCGGGGACACCCGGGCCCCCGGGGCCGGCCGGGCCCGATCCGCCCGCGTCTCCCCCCGGCCCGGGAACGCCGCCGGGCGGCCCGCCGGACGCGACGCCGCCCCCGGCCGCCATCCCGTCGGCGGGCCGGGCGCCGGAAGCACCTTCACTGGACACACTCGCCACCGAGCACCCACCGGTGGCCTCCAACCGGGCTCCACTCGCCGAAACCGTCACCACACACCCCCAGCCGCACAAGGACACGGGAACTTTGAATGACTCGCATAAGCGCACACATCGCTACATCAGCTCTGAAAACCTAACAAGATGACTCTCTGATCATCTGACAATCAGCACGCAACACACCGTCAGGCCACCCACACAGACCACACCGGACCCTTGCCGCCCGACTGCGAGTAGGCCGCCGGTAGTACGGCGGTCGGCCCAGGCGGCGTACGGCTTACGGCCGAGGCGCCGGGGCGCAGCCCGTCGATAGCGTCCGGGGAATGACGAACATGCCACCGGCGCGCAGTGCCGGACAGCGGAAGTCCGACGTGCTGGAACGACTGGAGAAGGACCAGGACGCGTGGGTGTCCACGGCGGACCGCGACGGCGGACCGCTGCTCGCCCCGCTGTCCTTCGTCTGGCACGACGGCACGCTGGTGATGTGCACCCGCGCCACCAACCGCACCGCCCGCAACCTCGCGGCGAACGGGGAGGCCCGCATCGCCCTCGGTCACACCCGGGACGTGATCCTCATCGACGCCGACGCCGAGACCGTCGCCGGGGCGGACCTCCCGGCCGCGGCGGCCGACGCCTTCGCGGCGAAGCTGGCGTGGGACCCCCGGGGGCGCGACGCCTGGGTGTACCTCCGCTTCCGGCCCCGCCGACTCCTGGCCTGGCGGGAGGAGAACGAGCTGGAGGGGCGGGAATTGATGAAGGACGGGGCATGGCGGGTATGACCCGGCGCCCGGCGGGTGGGACGCAGCGGGGCGTGCCCTAGAATTGAAGAATTCTTCAATTCACCAGGTGCCTGGGTCGTCAGGCGTGCCGCATAGGGGGCTGTGGTGAGTGCGTTCGCCGAAGCGATGCGGGAGCGGGTGCGCGACGCGCGCGCCGCTCTGGAGACGGCACGGGCCGACGGTGACGCCTACGCGACAGCCGTGGCCGCCGACGAGCTGGACGACGCGCTGCGGGTGGCCCGGGCGCACGGCGTCGACACGGACGCCTCGGCGGACCCGGAAGAGGGGCGGGACAAACGTTGATCGGGGTGCGGGTACCGCTCTACCAGGCGAAGGCGGAGTTCTTCCGGATGCTCGGGCACCCGGTGCGCATCCGGGTGCTGGAGCTCCTCCAGGACGGGCCGATGCCGGTGCGGGACCTCCTCGCCGCCATCGGGATCGAGCCCTCCAGCCTCTCGCAGCAGCTGGCCGTGCTGCGCCGCTCCGGCATCGTCACGGCCACCCGCGAGGGCCCCACGGTCGTCTACGCGCTGGCGGGCGGGGACGTCGCGGAGCTGCTGGCGGCCGCCCGACGGCTGCTGACCCAGGTCCTGACCGGCCAGGAGGAGCTCCTGACGGAACTGCGCGAGGCCGA
Source organism: Streptomyces netropsis (assembly GCF_014203545.1). Classification (GTDB taxonomy): domain Bacteria; phylum Actinomycetota; class Actinomycetes; order Streptomycetales; family Streptomycetaceae; genus Streptomyces; species Streptomyces netropsis. The sequence goes on along the minus strand of NZ_JACHJG010000002.1, from coordinate 321,692 downwards.
TCGGCCGGGCACCGCCTGACGCCACCCGCGCCGACCGGCCACCAGGCCGCCCGGCCGCCCGGCCGCCCGGCCGCCGAAGCACAGCACAGCACGACGACTGGAGAGCAGCAGTGACCGACGACCCGGCCGAGAAGGCCGCGCCCCCGCGTGACCTCGGCGCAGGCAGTGAGAAGTACAAGGAGAAGGCCGTGGCCTTCCGCGTTCTCATCTACGTCGTCGTCAGCCACGTGCTCGCGGGCTTCATCTGGCTGCTCTTCTACCTCGGCGAGCACGCACCGAAGTAACGCCCGGGCCGCCCTCCCGGCGGCGTGGCTGCGCCGCCGGAAGGGAACAGCCCCTTCATGACCGATGACCGACGTCTCCTGCGGGTCGCCCTGGAACAGGCCCGCGCCGGACTCGCCGAAGGCGGCATCCCGATCGGCGCCGCCCTGTTCGGCCCCGGCGGCGAGCTGTTGGGCGCCGGGCGCAACCGCCGGGTGCAGGACGACGACCCGGCCACCCACGCGGAGACCGCGGCCTTCCGGGCGGCCGGCCGGCGCCCTGGCGGCTACGCCGACACCACCATGGTCACCACGCTGTCCCCGTGCTGGTACTGCGCCGGGCTGATCCGTCAGTTCCGCATCGGGCGCGTGGTCGTCGGCGAGGCCGCCACCTTCCCCGGCGCCCATCGCTGGCTGTCCGACGCCGGCGTCACCGTCACCCTCCTCGACGACGGCGAGTGCGCCGCGCTGATGCGCCGCTTCGTCCGCGAGCAACCCGATCTGTGGAACGAGGACATCGGCGCCTGACCGTCGGCGGGGCGCGGGCAGGACGCCGCCGCCGGGTCGTTCATCAGGACGAGCGATGGCGCATGTGCCCCGATTCAGGCGGCAATCGCCACCTCCTGACGCCCGGGGGATCCGCCCGGGGTGCGCGGTGTCGGCGGCGCCGCACACCCTCGTGTACGCGTGCGTGGTGCACGCGGCATATTCCGCCCGTGTTCTTGTCAACTTGGCAGGTCAGAACATTTCTCCGACCTTCGACGACAGGGTCCGCCGCACCCTCGCGCTGCTACTGTCCCGCGTCATGGAGCAGCTCTTCACCCCTGATGAACGTGCCCGTATCGAGGCCGCTGCGCGAGAAACCGGCCACTCCCCGCGCGATTGGGTGCGCGCGGTCGTTCTGCACCACCTCGACGGCGGGGACTTCGAGGAGACCGATACCGCGCACGGCGCCCTCGCCACCCGCGCGGAGCACCACGGGCCGTACCGGCCCGGGCTCGAGGACGCCCTCTGGCTGGTCACCAGCCACCGCCGGTCCGGCAGGCTCCTCCTGGAGCTGCATCACGCGGGCTGCTGGGTGCCCAAGGGCGGCGAGGACGCCATGACCACCGCGGAGGCCCGCGAGCAGCTCGCGTCGGACGGCGCCCGGCCCTGCGACGCCTGCCAGCCGCAGCGGTTCCTCACCCGGTACTGAGGCCCGCCTCCGCACCGGTACCGGGTGGTCCGCTTCTCCTGCGGCGTTGTGGCGCGAATGCACCAATTACGCTGTCCACGTCAAGATCATCAAGCGACGTGGCCGGGGGATGCGGAACATGAACATAGGGACGCGGCTCACCGGGTGGGCGACGCTGCTCGCCGCCTACGCGGCCGTGGTGGCCGGTGTGATCCCGCTCCGGGAGCTGCCGCCCAAACGGCAGCAGCTGTGGCTGCTCGGCCTGGCCGCCGGGTGCGCGCTGTGCTGGATATGCGTCTCCTGGCTGGTCACGGCCAGAAGGCGGGCAGTGTTAAGGAAGAGGGCCTCGCGCAAGAGATACGAGCCCCGGTCCTCGCGGCTGGTGTGCTGGGTCCTGGGCTTCGCCATCGCGCTCGCCAGCGGAGCCGCGCTCTGCCAGGGGGTGGGGCCGGACGGCCCGTACGGCGAGTGGCTCGCGAAGGTCGGGCGGGCCGACGGCGGCACGTACGACGTCCGCATCCAACGGATCGTCGGCGAGCCGCGCTCCACGGACGTGGAGATCAACGACGTCGACGAGTTCGCGTCGACCATCGAGGTCGTCATCCCCTTCGACTCGGGGTCGCGGCGGGTCACCGTCGAGAACGTGCACACCCGGGGCATGCCGGAGGAGGGCCGTACCGTGCAGTTGCGGTACGCGCCGAGCCGGCCCGACCTCGGGGTGCGCGAGACGCCGGACAACGACATCGGCACCTTCGTCGGCAGGCTGATCGCCCTGCCCGCCATCTGGGTACTGACCTTCGCGGCCGGGGTCGTCACCGGCATGGTGCTGCACGGCAACGAGTTCGGCGTCCGCTCCGCGCGCCGGTTCGCCCCCCGCGTCCACCTGCCGGCGGCGGCCCTCCTGGCCTGCGGCGCCGGACTGGTCCTGCCGCTGCTCACCGGTTTCCCGGCGACGGGCACGGGCTGGGCCCTGGCGGCGGGCGCCGCCACCACGCCGTGGCTCGCCCTGGTGTGGGTGTCCAGAGCGATCAGAACGGCCGGAGCGACCGGAGCGAGCTGAGGCGGCCAGGGCCCGCCCCGCACAAAGACCGGTGCCGCACCGGGAGTTGTCGGTGCGGCACCGGCCGAGGCGACCGGCCGCCAGGAGTCGGGGCGGCGTCGGAGCGAGGTCAGCCGCTCTTGCGACGGAAGTTGCGCTGGCCGCCCGCCTTGCCCTGGGTGCCGTGGATCTTCGAGCCGTCGCGGTTCTGACCGTTGGCACCGCCCGCGGCCTTGCCCTGCTTGCGCTCCAGGGCCTCGCGGAATTTGCGCTTGACCGCGTCCTCGGCCCCCTGGGCGTCCTCGGCGGTCGCGTCCTGCGGCGCGTTGTTCTCTGTCATGAAAACCTCCTGGTCAGTCATACCGGCGTTAGCCACAGCTTGGCACACCGGCGCCATCGCGATTCCCACGTCAGGCGCACGAAGCCCCCAGGCATCGCGCATCGGCGCGGGGCCCGGTGGAATCCCCACGCCCCCTGTCCGTCCGTTGTCCTTCAGCTGTCCGTCAGCGCACGATCAGATCTCCATCGGGAAGATCCTCCACCGTCACCACGCTCCTCGGCGTACCGAGGCCTTCGGCCACGGCCGTCGCCAGCCCGTCGGGGTCGGGCCGCGTCGGGTACGGAACGGTCTCGCCGTCGCCGTAACTCTCCAGGGCCTTGGTGAAGTAGCCGGGGTGCCAGGCCCCGACCGCGCCCTTGACCTCGACGGCGCGGACGGCCCGGCCCCCCACCTGGCGCCGCAGTGCCGCGAGGATCTCGTCCGACCGGTATTCACCGGGCACCTGGAACAGACTGGCGTGGGCGCCCGCCTTGCCGCCGTCGCGCAGGCGGACCGTCACCGTCAGACAACTGGTCACGCTGGGGTAGACGATCGTGCCGCCCCGGCCGATCTCCTTGACCTGTCCCTCGGTGATCCGGACCGTCGCCGTCCGGCCGTCCGATACGGCCGTCGTCACACCGGGGCCGGTCTCCGCCCCGGCCGGGAGCGCGCCGGTCCCGAGCTGGAGGGCCAGCACCGCGGACGCGACGAGCAGCGCCTTGCCGCCGGACGTCAGGAGCGGGGCGGCACGGAGGCCGGATGTACCGGTTGTCGACCGGGGCGGGGACGGGCAGGGTCGCGGTGCGCGCTGTTCGGGCACGTCGCTCCTTGGGGCGAGGAGAGGACCGACGCCCCGCTCGGGCCCGTGAGGGCGGCCGCGCCCGGGCGTCGGGGCCGCGGACGGCGGCCCCGGACATCCTAGGAGCACCGGGCGCCCGCAAGATCATCAGGCGGGCGTCAGGTGCCCCGACGGGCGCCCGGCGCCGTCACACCGCCGGGGCGTCCGGGCCGAAGCGGCTACGGACCGCGGTCTGGACCTCGGCCTCCTCCGCCGGATCGGCGGCGAGCCTGCGGAGCTGCTCGACGACCCGGGCATCGGCCGTGGTGGCGTGGTGGGCGGCGAGCTCGCGGGTGGTCTCCTCGCAGTCCCACAGACACTCGACGGCGAACCCGGTGGCGAAGGAGGGGTCCGTCGCGGCGAGGGCCCGGGCCGCCCGGCCCCGCAGGTGGGAGGAGGAGGTCTCGCGGTAGACGTGCCGCAGGACCGGTGCGGCGCAGGTGATCGCGAGGCGCCCGGCGCCGTCGACGAGATCCCACAGCACGGGTGCGTCGGGGCCCTCCGCCCGCACGGTCCGGCGCAGGGCGCCGAGGACGAGCGGGGCGTCGTACTGGGCGCCCCGGCAGGCCAGCATCCCCGCGGCGGCGGCGCCGAGGGCGTCGGTGCGGTGGATCCACCCACGGGCCCGCTCCAGGGCTTCGGTGCTGCGCATGCGCTCGAAGGCCGTGACGGCGGCCTCCGCGACGAGCTCGCGGGGGTCGTCGGCGGCGGCCTCGATGAGATCGAGGGCCTGGGGATCGTGGTGCTCGGCGAGATAGCGCAGCGCGGTGGCGCGGGCGGCGTCGGGGGCGTCGGCCGCGGCCTCGATGATCTCGACTCGGTCCTCGGGCCCGGCGACCGCGGTGAGACAGCGGGTGGCGGGCACGTGGCGGTGCTGGGTGGGGTGGAGGGCCAGGCCCTGCTGGGCCCAGTCGAGGACCTCGCGGACGCTCCAGCCCGGCCGTGGGCCGGCCGGGCGCAGCTGGCGCTGCCAACGGTCGAAGGAGCCCTGTTCCTGCGCGGCGCGCACCCGGGCGGCGGTCTCGGGGGCGTGCGGGTCCTCGGCCCACAGCCGCCACGGGCGGGGCTCGAAGGCGTCCCGTACGGCGGCGGCGAGCGCGGCCTCGCCTTCGGGCGTGCGGGGGAACCGGGCGACGATGATCTCGCCCAGGGCGGCCAGACCGGCGTCGTCGTCGCGCAGGGCGAGCTCGTCGAGGGCCCAGGACCAGTTGCCGCCGGTGGTGGCGTAGCGGCGCAGCAGCAGGAGGGCGTCGTCGCGGCCGTAGGAGGCGAGGTGGCCGAGGACGGCGAGGGCGAGGCCGGTGCGCTCCTCGGCGGTGTCGAGCAGGTCGTCCGGGGCGAAGAGGTGCTGCTCGATCTCCTCGAGTCCGCCGTCGAGGTCCAGGTGGAGCCGCGCGTAGTAGAGGGAGCGGTTCTCGACCTGCCAGTCACACCGCGGGTCGCGGAGCACGCAGTGGTGCAGTGCCGCGAGCGCCTCGGCCCGCGGCGCCGCGAGGGCATGCAGGGTCCCGTCGCCGCGGCCTCGCTGAAGGAGGCCGAGCAGGGTGCCGCTGGGCGCTATGTCTGGATCGAACATGGGGTCAGCATCCGGTGCGGGGAGTCGGCTGGCAACGGGATTTCCGTCGTCCGGCATTCTTGCCGGTGTCCACCTGTGCTATGCCTGGTGAACTGGAGGAACTCGAGGTCTTCCGAGCGCCCGCAGCCTACCGGAGCGGAGCATTCCACCGAGCCGTGCCCGAATTGCCCTCCGCCGGACCCCTGGAAGCCTCTGACATATGCCTACAGCACCACCGTATCGGGTATTGCAAAACCACTTACGAGCGCTCGCTCCCTGTGCAACAGTCGTTACCGGCCCTTCCACAGATCCACCGGATCCACCAGAGCTGGCCGCGCCGCGCATGTATCGGAGTACGTGATGCCGTCCCCCCTCTCCGCGGACCGTTCCGCCGCCGACCGATCGCCGCAGCGCGGCACCGTCGAGGCACTGATCTCGCAGACGCGGCGGCTGCGCGGCGACATCGACGCCGTGCGCCGCGAGACGGCCGACGAGGAGCGCGCGGGCGACCCCGAGCTGCGCTGGCAGCGCGCCCTGTGCGATCTGGCCGCGCACCATCTGGACGGCCTCGGCGAGCACCTCGACCAGCTCCGCGCGGGGCTGCCCGCCGACGTGCCCCCCGGGGCGCCCGCCCCCGCACGGCCCGCGGCGCCGGATCCCGGCCCCGGCCGCGCCGGGAGCGCCGAGTGGAATCTCCTCAGCGACGAGGTCACCTGGTCCGACGAGCTGTTCGAGCTGTTCGGCCGTCGGCCCGAGGACGGGGCGCCGACCCTCGACGAGCTGCCCTCCTGGCTGCTGGAGGAGGACCGGGGGCTGCTGTCCGCGATGGTCACCGACTGTCTCGTGGACGGCAAGGCGATCGACGGCGAATTCCGCATCGTGCGCGCGGACGGCGCCGAGCGCACCGTGCACATGATGGGTGAGCCGGTGCTCGACGCCGACGGCGCCACGGCCTCCATGTGGGCCGTGCTGCGGGACGTCAGCGAGCTGCGCCGCAGCCAGCGGGAGGTGCACGAGACCCGTGACTCACTGCGCCACCAACGGCACATCGCGCAGACCGAGCGCCGGCTCGCGGTCGAGCTGCAGGAGGCCGTGCTGCCACCGTGGCGCGGCTCCCTCCGGCTCCCGCACGACGGGGACACGGCCCGCGCGATCGGCCTCGCCGAGGCGCCGGGCGTCCTCGATCTGGCCGCGCACTACCTCCCTTCCGCCAGCAGCGCCCTGATCGGCGGCGACTGGTACGACGCGATGCAGCTCCCGGACGGGCGGACGCTGCTGAGCGTCGGCGGTCTCACCGGGCACGGTGTGACCGCCACCTCGGGTATGGCCATGCTGCTCGGCGCACTGCGCGGCATGGCGGTCGCCGGGACCGAGCCGGGGCCCCTGATGGGCCTGCTCAATCACCTGCTCGACGCCTCCGCCCAGCCCGCGCTGGGCAGCGCGGTGTGCTGCCGCTACGACCCGCGCGAGCGCACCCTGCTCTGGTCACAGGCCGGCCATCCCGCCCCGCTGCTCTTCCGGGGCGGACGGGGCCGGCCGCTCCGGCCCCCGGAGGGCGTGCTGCTCGGAGCGGTCGCCGACGCCGCGTACGCCCAGGCCGAGGAGCGTCTGGAGCCGGGTGACGTGCTCGTGCTGCACACCGAGGGGTTGTCGCCCCACCGCACCGCACCCGACACCGATCCGGGCACCGAGCGGCTGCTGGAGCTGGCGCCGCGCTTCGCGAGGGCGAGAAGCGCGCAGGACGGCGTGCGAGTGGTGCTGGAGGAGTTCGGCGGCGAGGCGCGCGAGGACGACGCCTGCGTGCTCGTCGCCCGTGTCGGCTGCTGATCACGTCTGATCACGTCGGCGTCACCGACCCCGGGGCTCATGCCGTACGGCTCATCACCTGAGTCACACGCTCGTGCTCCTGCCCTTCCCCGGCCCCGTCGGCAGCGCCCGCTGGATCTCCTGCCGCAGATCCTCGATCCGGGCGAAGCCCGCGTACTTCCCGGTGAGCCGGTACATCTCGCGCAACCGGTCCCATGTGCGGTGGGAGGAGGTGTCACCGATCGAGACCAGGGCCAGCCGGGCGTAGGTGTCGGCCTGCTCGGGGTCGTTGCCGATGAGGCAGGCGGACGCCATGGAGATGTAGTCGAAGATCTTCGAGCGCAGGGTGTCGTTCCCCCGCAGTGCCAGCGCCTGCTTGGCGTGCCGCTGGGCGATGACCGCGGCCCCCGGTTCGTGATCCGCGAGCGTCCGGTAGGCCAGGGCCTGCATGCCGTGGAGCTCCATCTCGTGGAACGACTGCATCCAGCTCGGCGGCGGCACATCGCCCTTGTCCGACGCGAACAGCTCTTCGGCCTGGCCCAGGGTCCGCCGCATGGCCTGGCCGCGCCCCATCGACGCCTGCGCCCAGGCCTCGATCGTGTACAGCATGGCCCGGGTGCGCGGCAGGGTCTCACTGCCGGAGCCGGACTTGGCGAGCTTCATCAGGTCCAGGGCGTCGTCCGGGCGGCCGAGGTGGACCATCTGCCGGGCGGCCCGGGAGAGCGCCTCTCCCGCGCGCGGCCGGTCGCCGCCCTCGCGGGCCGCGTGCGCGGCGATGACGAAGTACTTCTGCGCGGTGGGCTCCAGGCCCACGTCGTGGGACATCCAGCCCGCCAGCACCGCGAGATTCGCGGCGACCCCCCAGAGCCTGCGCTGAAGGTGTTCGGGGTGGCGGTAGGAGAGCATGCCGCCCACCTCATTGAGCTGGCCGACCACCGCCTTGCGCTGCAGCCCGCCGCCGCGGGCCGCGTCCCAGGCGCGGAAGACGTCGACCGAGCGCTCCAGGGCGTCGATCTCGGTGGAACCCACGGGCGCCGCCTCGTAGCGGTCGAAACCCGCGGCGTCGTTGTGCGCGACGTCCCTGCGCAGCGGATCGTCGAGCCGGGGGGCGTCGGAGGAGAGAAGGGGGTCGGCATGCAGCCAGTCGTGCATGGCGCTGCTGAGTGCTGAGCCTGCGGAGAGCGCGGCGCACGCGCCCACCAAGCCGCGTCGGTTGAGCATGAGGTCCATTCCCGTGAATTCGGTGAGGACCGCGGCGGTCCGCTCGGGCGCCCAGGGCAGTCCGTCGACGGACTGCCCCTTGGTCGCGCGCCCTCGTCGGCCGAACCCGAGATCCTCAATGGTCACGACACGACCGAGACGCTCGGTGAACAGGGCGGCCAGCACCTTGGGCACGGGATCGCGGGGCGACTCCCCCATGTCGATCCAGCGCCGGACCCGCGAGGTGTCGGTCGCCAGCTGCGGATGTCCCATGACAGCCGCCTGCCGGTTCACGAGTCTCGCCAGCTCGCCCTTGGTCCATCCGGCGAGGCCGAACAGATCCGCCAGGCGGGTGTTGGGTTCCCTTGTCACGTCAAGCCCCCAGGTTCCTCGGCTGACTTGAAGGTATCGGCCCGTCATGGGCCAAGCGAGTATTCGCCAGGCTTCGCCAGGGTGCGCCAGATGGTGTGCCACCGGCGGTCGGGTGTGATGTAGGAACGCGCAACCCCGGCCCCCGGCGACCGGAGGGCATTCCCCAGGGTGCACCCGCCCCGGAGGCCGGGATGCGCGGCAACTCGTCGGCACACGAAGGGATCTGTTCCGCCCATGTATGCAGCATCGACCTCCGTGTCCGCGCCGCCCCGACCGATCCGACCGCAGCAGAGCGGCGGAGGGCCGTATCTCGACCCCTCCCACGCCGCGGGAGCCGCGTTCGGAGCGGGGCGGGCCCGGCGGGCCCCGGGGATCGGCGCCCAACCGCTCAGCGGAAGAATCGACCTGTCCGGCCCGCAGGGAACGCAGCTGCGCGCGGCCATCACGTCGGTGCACCGCATCTGCCCGGAGTTCAACCCCGTCCAGGTACTGCGCCGTAGCGCACGCTCCGTCCTCCTGGTCGGTACGACGGGACGCTCGACGGCCGTGGCCAAGTGCTTAACTGATCATTCACCGGCCTGTGTCGAACGATCCCGGCACGAAATAGCCACATATCGCGCATTCGTGCGCCATCGCCCGCCCGTGCGGGTACCTCGGCTCATCGCAGCCGATCCGGACAACTGCACACTCGTCATCGAGCGGATGCCCGGCCGCCCGGCCGCCACCCAGCGGCACCCGGTGGACTCCCCGCCCCGCGCCGATGTGCGGGCGGCGCTCGGCGCGATCTGCCGGGTCAATCTCTGGCGGCCGCCGGCCGGCATGTTCGACATGCCGCTGGACTACGGCAAGCGCATCGCCCGGTTCCATGAGCTCGGCCTGCTCACCGACCGCGACCTGGGCGATCTCCAGAAGCTGCTGCACGGACTGGCGCACGTCCAGGGGCAGTTCTGCCACGGCGACGCCCTGCTCTCGAACATCCTGCTCTCGCCCGCCGGTCCGGTGCTGGTCGACTGGGACCAGGCCGGCTGGTACCTACCGGGGTACGACCTGGCCACGCTGTGGACCGTCCTCGGCGACGCCCCGGTGGCGCGGCGTCAGATCAGCCAGCACGCGCAGGCCGCGGGGCCCGCTTCCCGTGACGCCTTTCTGGTGAATCTGATGCTCGTGCTGACCCGCGAGATCCGGACGTACGAGACCGCCGTGCAGCGCTCCATGCAGGACCCCACGCCGTCGGGGCCCGGCATGGCCGATGCCGGAGAGGAGCAGCGGCTGCTGCTGCGCCGCCTGCACGACGACTGCGCGCTGGCCCGGCGGGCGGTCCGGGCGGCGGTGGGTACCCGCTGAGCCCGGCGGGCCCGCCGCGCCCGGCGCGCGGCGGGCCGGCATTCTCCGTACGTTCACCGCATTGGAGCAGCACCGCCTCGCAGGACCGAACGCCCGTGCCGGGAGAACGCCCCGGCACGGGCGTTCGGCACGTCCGACACCCGCCCTCCACGATGATTGACGGATCGTCGGATTGCGGTTACCTCTTGAAAGTCCGGTCCCGCACGCCTGATGGCGCCCCTACCATCCCAGCGCATGGCACGGCCCGTCCCAAGGAGGCTGCATTGCGAGGATCCGCCGCGGAGTCACGGAGCACCCCGAGGACCCGCCCCCGTAGACGTCCGCGCGGACGTCCCCTTCGACCCTGCCGTACCCTGCGGGCGGCCGGCGCCGCCGCGTCGGCCGCCCTGCTGTTGCCCGTGCTCGCGGCCGCGCCGACCGCGACCGCCGGGCAGCCGGCCTCGGGAGCGCTGCAGCGCGCGTTCGCCGACGCCTCCGCGAAGTACCACGTCCCGCAGAGCGTGCTGCTCGGGGTCTCCTACCTGGAGTCGCGCTGGGACTCCCACGGCGGCGCCCCGAGCGTCACGGGTGGCTACGGCCCGATGCACCTCACCGACGCGGCCACGGCCCTGGCCGGGGTCCCTCACCACAGCGAGGCCGGGGAGGACGCCCGGGGTGACGCCGCCCGGCCTCGTCCGGCCACCCGCGCGGCCGTTCGGACGATCACGGCGGGCCCGCTCCCGGCGCGGCTGCGCACCCTGGAGCGTGCCGCCGCGCTGACGGGGCTGTCCGGCAAGGCGCTCCGGCAGAGGACCTCGGCCAATGTCCTGGGCGGCGCGGCTCTGCTGGCCGCCGCGCAGAAGCGGCTGGGGCTGCCGCCGAGCGAGAGTCCCGCCGACTGGTACGGCGCGGTGGCGAGCTATTCGGGCGCCTCGGACGCGGCGACCGCGACCACCTTCGCGAACGACGTCATGGACGTCATCCGCACCGGCGAGCGGCGCACCACCGACGCGGGCCAGCAGGTCACGCTGGCCGCGACACCGCGGCTGGCGGCCCGTACGGAGCAGGTGCGCGGGCTGGGTCTCACGACGCCGCCGGCCACGGGGGTCGAATGCCCGCCCACCGTGGCCTGTGAGTCGATCCCCGCGCCGTACCAGAAGCTCGAGGGCGAGGACTACGGCAACCACGATCTGGCGGACCGGCCGAAGTCGCAGAAGCCCGATTTCATCGTCATCCACGACACCGAGGGGTCGTGGGAGACCACGATCAAGCTGGTGCAGGATCCGACGTACGTCTCCTGGAACTACACCGTGCGCTCCTCGGACGGTCACATCGCGCAGCACGTGCCGACCAAGGACGTCGCCTGGCACGCGGGCAATTGGTATGTGAACGCCAAGTCGGTCGGCATCGAGCACGAGGGGTTCCTCGCCCAGCCCGACGCCTGGTACACGGAGGCGATGTACCGCACGTCCGCCCGGCTGGTGAAGTATCTGGCGCACAAACTGAAGATCCCGTTGGACCGGCAGCACATCCTGGGCCACGACAACGTCCCGGGCACCACCACCGCGACGATCAGGGGCATGCACACCGACCCCGGCCCGTACTGGGACTGGGCGCATTACTTCGCGCTGATGGGCAAGTTCTTCCAGCCCACGGGCGGCCCCTTCGCCGGCATGGTCACCATCGCACCGCACTACCACGGCCACCAGCCCGACTACACCGGCTGCGTCAAGCCCGGTCAGGCATGTGTCCGGCACGGTTCGGGAGCGGTCCGGCTGCACACCGGGCCGGGCCCGGACGCCCCACTGGTGAAGGACATCGGTCTGCGCCCCGACGGCGGTGCTTCGACGATCGACGTCAACGACACGGGTGCCCGCGCCTCCACCGGTCAGCAGTTCGCGGTCGCCGGTCAGCGGGGCGACTGGACCGCCATCTGGTACCTGGGGCAGAAGGCGTGGTTCCACAACCCGTGGGACAGACCGACGGCGATGGACGCCTTCGGCAAGGTGGTCACGCCCAAGCAGGGCCGGCGGGACGTCCCGGTCTACGGGCGCGCGTACCCGGAGAAGGAGGCCTATCCGGCGGGTGTGCCGGTGCAGGCCGTGTCGCCCCTGCCGTACAAGCTGCTCGCCGGTCAGGCCTATGCGCTGGGCCAGCGGTCGCCGAGCGAGTATCTCTGGGCGACGACCTTCGACGAGAAGGCCCACCAGGTGATCCGCGGCAAGGACACGTACTACGAGATCCAGTTCGGGCACCGGGTGGCCTTCGTCAAGGCCTCCGATGTGGACGTCCGGCCCTCGAACCACTAGACGGGAACGCGAAGGAGCCCGGCACGGTGACCGTGCCGGGCTCCGGTGTGCCGAGGCGTGTCCGGTGGGTCAGCCCTGCTGGAACATCTCCGCGGGCAGCGGCTTGAGGAGCTGGTACAGCTCGTCGGTGATGGGGCGGTCCCAGCTCGCGATGGTGACGAGCACGCCGTCGCTGCGGTCGAACTGGGTGCAGGAGATGCGGCCCTCGGAGCACTTCACGCGCCGCACGATGAGGAGGTTGTCCTCGTGCATGACGGGGATGTCCTCGGTGCCCACCACGTGCACGGGCTCGTCGTTGCCGAGCGCCGCGAGGAGCTGCGCGACCTCGAACGGCACCTGGTCCTCCTCCAGCTCGCGCGCCGGGGAGCCCTCCGGCAGATTGCCGATGATCATCGCCGGGCCGCGCCCGCCGAAGAGGTCGTAGCGGAGGAAGACGCCCTGGCAGGTGCCGTCGGGCGCGGGCAGCAGCCCGGCCCCGAGGTCGCCGGGCCAGTCCCCCGGGTCCATGGCGAGGACGTCGAAGTCCGGCCCGGTGGGCGTGGCTGCGCTGCGGCGGCGGAGGAACGACATGCCCACATCGTACGTGCCCGTGGCCGGGCCGCCGTCCCGGGGAACCCGGCGTGGCCCGCGCCCGCTCAGGCGGCGTCCGCGGCGAGGGTCTCGAGCAGCTCCACGGCCTCCGCGGCCCGCTCGTAGGGGACGAAGAGGTGGTCGTGGTGGCAGCCCGCGACGACGTTGCAGCTCAGCTCCGCCTGGGCCAGCGCCTGGGCCACGGCGGCGGTGAGGCCGACGGCCTCCAGGGCCGAATGGACCCGCAGGGTGATCCAGCCGGCGACGTATTCGTACGCCAGACCGGCGGCGTCGGCCTCCTCCTTGCGGAGCACGAGGGTGAGTCCCTCGTCCTCGGCCACGGTCACCACCGGCTTGACGCCGACCGGCGCCGGGCCGCTCACCACGGTGAAGACATAGCGCCCGGGGTTGAGCTGTGGCCGCATGCCGCCGAGCAGTTTCGTCAGATCGCGTTCTCCTGCCATGCCGTCACCCTACGGGGGTGACTGTGCCGCCTGCGGCGGCGAGCGCCCTGGCGGGCGCGTCCTCAAGCGCCGGACAGGCTGATTGCAGCCTGTCCGGCGCTTGAGGACAGAGCACAGCAGCCTGTCCGGCGCTTGAGGACAGAGCACAGCAGCCTGTCCGGCGCTTGAGGACACCGCCGCGCGGCGGGGGTGCAGGCGACACGGCCCGCGGTACACCGCTGCCCTGATCCGCCTGACAGGCACTAGGTGAGGTCGAACTCGCCCTTTCGCGCGCCCACGACGAAGGCGCGCCATTCCTCCGGGGTGAAGACCAGCGAGGGCCCGCTCGGGTTACGGCCGTCGCGCATGGCGATGTAGCCCTCGACGAAGGCGATCTGGACGTCGCCCGTCCCCTCGCTGCTCGACTGCCAGGTGGCCTTGCCGAGGTCCAGCTCCGGCTGCGCGCCGTCCGTCGGTCGCCCCGGACGCTGTCCCCTCAGGTGACCCGTCATGCTGTCCGCCACGTCTTTCGCTCCTCCCGGTTCGTCGTCGTCCCGGGGCCACAGTAGCGAGCGCGGCGGGTGCCGGACAGGCCGCCGGGAAACGTCTGTACTCCCGTCAGGTGGTGGGGGGTTCGGCGGCGACCAGCCACATGGAGAAGAACTGCGCGCCCCCGCCGTAGGCGTGGCCGAGCGCCTTGCGGGCGTCCGCGACCTGGTGCTCGCCCGCCCGCCCCCGGACCTGGAGCGCGGCCTCGGCGAAGCGGAGCATGCCGGAGGCGCCGATCGGGTTGGTGGACAGGACACCGCCGGAGGGGTTGACCGGGAGGTCGCCGTCCAGTTCGGTCACCCCCGCCTCGGTGAGCTTCCAGCCCTCGCCCTCCGCCGCGAAGCCGAGGTTCTCCAGCCACATCGGCTCGTACCAGCTGAAGGGCACGTACATCTCGACGGCGTCGATCTCGCGCCGCGGGTCGGTGATCCCGGCCTGGCGGTAGACGTCGGCGGCGCAGTCCTTCCCCGCGCGGGGCGAGACGAAGTCCTTGCCGGCGAACAGCGTCGGTTCGCTGCGCATGGCGCCGCCGTGCAGCCACGCGGGCGGGTACGGGGCGCGGGCCGCGCCCGCGCGGTCGGTGAGGACCATGGCGCAGGCCCCGTCGGAGGAGGGGCAGGTTTCGGAGTAGCGGATCGGGTCCCAGAGCATGGGTGAGGACCGGACCTTCTCCAGGGTGATGTCGTGCTCGTGGAGGTGGGCGTAGGGGTTCTTGAGGGCGTTGCGGCGGTCCTTGTAGGCCACCAGGGAGCCCACGCCGTCGGGCGCGCCGGTGCGGCGCATGTACGCCCGGACGTGCGGGGCGAAGAAGCCGCCGGCGCCGGCCAACAGGGGCTGCTGGAAGGGGACGGGCAGGGACAGGCCCCACATGGCGTTGGACTCGGACTGCTTCTCGAAGGCCAGGGTCAGGACGGTGCGGTGGACGCGCGCGGTGACGAGGTCGGCGGCCACGAGGGCGGTGGAGCCGCCCACGGAGCCCGCGGTGTGCACCCGCAGCAGCGGTTTGCCGACCGCGCCGAGCGCGTCGGCGAGGTAGTGCTCGGGCGTCATGACGCCCTCGAAGAAGTCGGGTGCCTTGCCGATGACGACCGCGTCGATGTCGGACCAGGTGAGCGCCGCGTCGTCGAGCGCGCGCCGGGCGGCCTCGCGGACCAGTCCGGCGATGGAGACGTCACGGCGGGCGGCGGCGTGCCGGGTCTGCCCGATTCCGACGACGGCCACGGGTTCTCGGGTCACCGGGTCTCTCCTTCCAGGACCGCGACGAGGTTCTGCTGGAGGCACGGGCCGGCGGTGGCGTGGGCGAGTGCGCGGTCGCTCGCGCCCCGGTGGATCCGGGCCGCGGCCTCGCCGAGCCGGATGAGGCCCGTGGCCATGACGGGGTTGGCGGCCAGGGCGCCGCCCGAAGGGTTCACGGTGACGCCGTCGCCCAGGCGCAGCGCCTTGCGCAGCACGATCTCCTGCGAGGTGAAGGGCGCGTGCAGTTCCGCCGTGTCGACGGGGGCGTCGAAGGCTCCGGCGCGCGTCGCGGCGAGGCGGGTGGAGGGCGAGTCGGTGAGATCGCGTACGCCGAGGGCGTGTGTCTCGACGCGGTGGTCGATGCCGCGGATCCAGGCGGGCCGGTCGTGGAGCCGGCGGGCGGTGTCCCCGGCGGCGAGGACGACGGCGGCGGCGCCGTCGCCGATGGGCGGGCAGTCGCGGGCGCGCAGCGGCGCCACGACGTAGTCGCCCGCCGCCCGGGGGCGGTGCGCGGCCCCCTGTGGGCCGGCCGCGCGGTTCCTCGCGGCGACGGCGGCGAGGGCCTGCTCGTCGGTCTCCCCCGCGTCGATGAGCGCCCGTGCCTGGAGGGCGGCCAGGGCGACGGGGTCGGGCCACAGGGGGGCGAGGTAGTAGGGGTCGAGCTGCCGGGTGAGGACGTCCCGTACGTCACCGGCCGAGGACGTGCCGTAGGCGTAGACGAGCGCGGTGTCGGCCGCGCCGGTGAGGATCTTCACCCATGCCTCGTACAGCGCCCAGGCCCCGTCCGTCTCCACGTGGGACTCGGTGATGGGTGGCCAGGCCCCGACCCCGTCGAGGGCCATGGTGAAGGAGAAGGCCCGGCCGGCCAGGTAGTCGCTCGACCCGGAGCAGGTGAAGTCGATGTCGCGGGCGGTGAGGCCCACGTGGCCGAGGGCGTCGTGGAGCACCGGCATGAGCGTCTCGACCTCGGAGAGTCCGTCGGTGCGGCGCCGGTGGGCGCTCTGCGCGAAGGCGACGATCGCCACGTTCCGGGCGGCGTGTGTCACAGCAGCTCCTTGTACGTGTCGTAGTCGGCGTCGGGCTCGTCCGCGGGGCGGTAGTGGTCGGGGTAGCGGGCGCCTTCGGTCCATACGGGCTCGACGCGCAGCCCCATGCGCACCCGGTCGTAGGGGATGCCGGCGATGCGTCCGTGGAGTGCGAGGTCGGCGCCGTCGAGGGCGATGTGGGCGTAGACGTAGGGGACTTCGATGTCCAGGCCTTTGGCTTTGATGTTGACGACGCAGTAGGTGGTGACGGTCCCGCGCGGGCCGACCTCCACCTCCTCGTCGGTGGCGACGCCGCAGGTGGGGCAGGCACCGCGGGGTGGTACGTAGACCTTGCGGCAGGCGGGGCAGCGTTCGCCCACGGTCCTGCGGCCGGCGAGGGCGGTGAGGTAGCGGGTCTGGGCGCGGCCGGGTGAGTAGGTGTAGTCGAGGCGGGCGGGCGTGGTGACGGCGGTGACGGGGTCGGCGAACACGCCCGGCGAGGAGGCGTGCGCGGTGGCGGCCCGCTCGGTGGGTTCGGTGGCCTCGTCGTCGTGCGGCTCGAAGCAGGCGATGTCGGTGATCGCTCCGGTCCGCTCCAGGGCCCAGCGGACGCGGACCCGCATCCCGGTGCGGACGGCGTCCGGGCCGGGGGCGTCGAGGGCGTGCAGCAGGGCGGTGTCGGCGCCGTCGAGGCGGACGAGGGCCCAGGCGAAGGGGGTGCGCAGCGGCTGGCCGCGGCGTGGGGCGGGGTTCCAGGCCCAGGTGGTGACGGTGCCGGTGGCGGCGACCTCGACGAGGTCGCGGATCTCCTCGGCGGTCCGCGGGTCGTACTCGACGGGGGGCACGAGCACCTGCCCGTCGGTGGTCCGGACGCCGAGTACGGTCCGCTCGCGCAGCCCGGTGAGGAACGCGCTCTGCACGGGGCCGAGGGAGCGGGTGAAGGGGAATTCCACGACCAGCGGGGCGGTCAGGGGTTCGGGCATGGCGAACTGTTCTCCTTCGGCGGCCGGCGCTCAGGAGCGCCGGTAGACGGCGGGGCGTTTCTCGGCGAAGGCGCGGGCGCCTTCCTTGGCGTCGTCCGTGTCGAAGATCGGCCAGCCGCGCCGGAGTTCGAGGGCGAGGCCCTCCGCCTCGCCCATCTCGGCGGCGTCGTGAACGCAGGCCTTGACGGCTTCGACGGCCAGCGGTCCGTTGGCGTTGACGAGTTCGGCGGTCGCCAGGGCCGCTTCCAGGGCCGTGCCGTCGGGGACGACGCGTCCGATGAGCCCGATGCGTTCGGCTTCCCGGGCCGGGTACGGGCGTCCGGTGAGCAGCATTTCCAGGGCGTGGGTGCGGGGGATCTGGCGGGCGAGGCGGACGGTGGAGCCGCCGATGGGGAACAGTCCGCGGCGCACTTCGAAGAGGCCGAAGACGGCGCTCTCGCCGGCGATGCGGATGTCGGTGCCCTGGAGGATCTCGGTGCCGCCGGCGACGCAGGGGCCCTCGACGGCGGCGATGACCGGTTTGCGTGGCCGGTGGTGCCGGAGCATGGCCTTCCAGTGCAGGTCGGGGTCGGCGTCGAGGCGCTCGCGGTACACGTCGCGGGCCTGGCCCCGGCCGGCGAGGGCCTTGAGGTCCATGCCGGAGCAGAAGGCGCCGCCGGCGCCGGTGAGGACGACCGAGCGGATCGCGTCGTCCGCGTCGGCCGCCAGCCAGCCGTCGTACAGCCCGACGAGCATCGGCAGCGAGAGGGCGTTCTTGGCCTCCGGCCGGTTCAGGGTGAGCACGAGGGTCGCGCCGACGCGCTCCGCGGTGAGGTGCGGGGTCCCGCCCATGACAGTTCTCCCGTCTCGAGACGGAGAACAGGTTGCAGGAGGCGGGGGCGGGGTTCAATAGATTTCTGACTTCCCGTCAGTTTTCTTGGGTGAACTCCCTTCCCCCCTCGGTCCCCGGACGCTCTAATGACCGCCGAGCCCCTGTTCCCCCGGGCAGGCCCGGTCAGGAGGAGACGTGGACTACAACCTCGCCGATCTCTTCGAGTCGGTCGTCGACACGGTGCCGGACCGGGAGGCCCTGGTCCATCTCGACCTCCCGGGCGGCGGCGCCGAGCGGCGGCTGACGTACGCCGAGCTGGACACGGCGGCCAACCGGCTCGCCCACCACCTCCAAGGCAGCGGGATCGGGCCGGGCGAACACGTGGGGCTCCACCTCTACAACGGCGTCGAGTACCTCCAGACCGTATGGGCCTGTCTGAAGATCCGGGCCGTGCCGGTCAATGTGAACTACCGCTATGTGGACGAGGAGTTGGCCTACCTCTACCGGGACGCCGATCTGGCCGCCCTGGTCTTCGACGCGGAGTTCACCGGCCGGGTCGCGGCGGCCGCGCCCCGGGCGGAGCGGCTGCGGCACCTCGTCCGGGTGGGCGCGGCCCCCGAGGGTGCTGCCGAGCCGCCCCTCACCCCCGTCGGCTTCACCGCCGCCGTGGCGTCGGGGGCGCCCTGGCGCGACTTCGCACCGCGTTCGGGAGACGACCAGTTCATCATCTACACCGGCGGCACCACCGGGCTGCCCAAGGGGGTCATGTGGCGGCAGGAGGACCTGTTCTTCTCCGGCCTCGGCGGCGGCGCGCCGACGGGCGCGCCGGTGCAGCGGCCGGAGGAGCTGGCCGAGCGGGTCGCGGCGGGTGGTGAGGGGCTCGTCTTCTTCCCCACCCCGCCGCTGATGCACGGCACGTCGACGCTCACCTCCTTCATCGCCTTCGACTTCGGGCAGAAGGTCGTCCTCCACCGCAAGTACGCGCCCGAGGAGGTGCTGCGCACCGTCGCGCGCGAACGGGTGACCAGCCTCTCGCTGGTGGGCGACGCGATGCTGCGACCGCTGGTGGACGCGCTGTCCGGGCCGCTGCGCGACACCGACTGCTCCTCGCTGCTGACCGTCAGCAGCTCGGGTGCCGTCCTCTCCGACACCGTGCGCGCCCAGTTCGCGGCGCTCCTGCCACGGGTGGCGCTGCTGAACAACTTCGGCTCCTCCGAGTCCGGCTTCAACGGCACGGCCACCGAGGACGCGGGGGCCCGGCGGGGCTTCCGGCTGCGCGTCAACGACCGTACCGCCGTGGTGGATCCGGCGACGCACGAGAGGGTCGCGGCCGGCGAGGTGGGGCGGATCGCACAGCGCGGCCATGTGCCGCTGGGCTACTACAACGACCCCGTCAAGACCGCCCAGACGTTCTTCCGGGCGCACGGCGAGCGCTGGGTGCTGCTCGGCGACATGGCGACGGTCGACGAGACGGGCGTGGTCACGGTCCTCGGCCGTGGCTCGCAGTGCATCAACACCGGTGGCGAGAAGGTGTATCCGGAGGAGGTCGAGCAGGCCCTCAAGGCCCATCCGGATGTGTACGACGCGCTGGTCGCGGGCGTGCCCGACCCGACGTGGGGACAGCGCGTCGCCGCCGTGGTCCAGCCCCGCGCGGGCGCCGCGCCCCTGACGGCCGACGCCGTGCGGACGCACTGCCGGGCCCGGCTCGCGGGCTACAAGATCCCGCGCGTCGTCGTCCTCACCGACCGCGTCAGGCGCTCCCCCAGCGGCAAGGCGGACTACCGCTGGGCGCGGGAGGTGGCTCGGGCGGCGGCCGCCGGAGGCGCCGGGGACGGCGACGACGCGGAGGACTGACGCGCGGCCGTCGGCCCCTCCCCCGCGACGAGGAGGGCAGGCGGCCGGGCGGGCGAAATCGGTCGCAGCGGGGTCCGGGCGCTGCTAGCTTGCGGGCCGTGGATCTCTTCTCACGCTCGTGGACAGCGTTGCGCACGGCGGTCGCCGAACTCCCGGACGAGGACTTCGCGCGGCCGTCCGGCTGCACCGGCTGGCTCGTGCGGGACCTGGTGTGCCACCTGATCATCGATGCTCAGGACGTCCTGATCACCCTCGTCACCCCCGCCGGAACGGAACCGACCCGGGACGCGGTGAGCTACTGGACCATCGCCGAAGCCCCGACCTGCGACGACCCGCTCGACGCGCTGACCGTCCGGCTGGCCACCGCGTACGAAGAGCCGCGGCTGCTCAAGTTCCACCTCGACGACGTCGGCTCCGCCGCGGGCCGCGCTGCCGGACTCGCGGATCCCGCCCTCCGGGTCGGCACCCGCGACGAGGTGCTCACCGCGGGCGACTACCTCCACGCGTACGTCCTGGAATGGACGCTGCACCATCTCGACCTGATCGCGCACCTCCCCGACGCGGCGGAACCGCCCGCCGAGGGGCTCGCCCGCTCCCGCGAGCTGCTGGAGAAGATCGCCGGTGCGGCCTTCCCCCCGTCGTTCTCCGACAAGGACGTACTGCTGATCGGCACCGGACGACGTGCCCCGGCCGGGACCGAGATGACCGAACTGGGTGAGTTGACCGCGAAACTCCCGCTCGTCCTCGGCTGACGGGCGCCCATGGCGCTTGCCGATCCGCGCCACTGCGCGTCAGTCGACGACACGCACTCCTTGACTACCGAGGCGGGCTGCGGGTTACTTGATCACACAGGTAACTACCGAATGATCGGTCGGCTGACAACGGGGCGGTGGAGCGCATGACGGATTCCCGGGGACTTCCCGACGCGGCGGAGCGGCTCTCGCGCGAGGAGCTGGCGGCGCTGCAACTGCAAAGGCTGCGCTCCACGCTGCGGCACGCCTACGACCGCGTCGACTTCTACCGGCGGTCGTTCGACGCGGCCGGGGTGCACCCCGAGGACTGCCGCAGTCTCGCCGATCTCGCCCGGTTCCCCTTCACCACCAAGGCCGATCTGCGCGCCAACTACCCCTTCGGCATGTTCGCCGTGCCCCAGGCCGAGGTGCGGCGCGTCCACGCCTCCAGCGGCACCACCGGCGAGCCGACCGTCGTCGGCTACACCGAGCGGGACCTCGACACCTGGGCGGATGTCGTCGCCCGCTCCCTCCGCGCCGCCGGCGCCCGGCCGGGCGACAAGGTCCACGTGGCCTACGGCTACGGCCTGTTCACCGGCGGCCTGGGCGCGCACTACGGCGCCGAGCGGCTCGGCTGCACGGTGATCCCCGCCTCCGGCGGCATGACCGCGCGCCAGGTGCGGATCATCCGGGACTTCCGGCCCGAGGTCATCATGGTGACGCCCTCCTACATGCTCACGCTGCTCGACGAGTTCGAACGCCAGGGGGTGGATCCCCGCTCCACGTCACTGCGGGTCGGCGTCTTCGGTGCCGAACCGTGGGGCGAGGGGATGCGCCGGGAGATCGAGGACCGCTTCGCCATCGACGCCGTCGACATATACGGGATCTCGGAGGTCATCGGCCCGGGCGTCGCCCAGGAGTGCGTGGAGACCAAGGACGGCCCGCACATCTGGGAGGACCACTTCTTCCCGGAGATCGTCGACCCCCTCACCGGGGAGCCCGTGCCCGACGGCGGCCACGGCGAGCTGGTCTTCACCTCGCTCACCAAGGAGGCCATGCCCGTCGTCCGCTACCGCACCCGCGATCTCACCCGGCTGCTGCCCGGCACCGCCCGCCCCGCCTTCCGCCGGATGGAGAGGATCACCGGCCGCAGCGACGACATGGTCATCCTGCGCGGGGTGAATCTCTTCCCCGCGCAGATCGAGGAGATCGTCCTCGGCACCCCCGGCATCGCCCCGCACTTCCAGCTGCGGCTGACCCGTGAGGGGCGGCTGGACCACCTCACCGTACGGGCCGAGGCGCGTCAGGGGGCGACGCCCGAGCAGCGGGCGGCGGCGGCCTCGGGCATCGTCCGGCGGGTGAAGGACGGGATCGGGGTCTCGGTTGCGGTCGAGATCGTGGAGCCCGAGTCCCTGGAGCGGTCGGTGGGCAAGCTCAAGCGGATCGTGGACCTGCGCCCGAAGGGCGCGTCGTGATCCCCCGTGAGCCGGTGGGCGGCGCCCCGCTCACGCGCCGAAGCGGTCGCGCAGCTCCCGCTTGAGGACCTTCCCGCTGGCGTTGCGCGGCAGCCGGCCCACGAACAGCACGCGCTTGGGCGCCTTGAACGCGGGCAGCCGCTCACGTGCGTAGGCGATCAGCTCCGGTTCGTCGACCTTGTCGCGCGCGACGACCACGGCCGTGACCGCCTCGATCCACCGCTCGTCCGGCAGTCCGACCACCGCCACGTCGGCGACGGCCGGGTGCCCGTAGAGGACGTCCTCGACCTGGCGGGAGGCGACCAGCACACCGCCCGAGTTGATGACGTCCTTGACCCGGTCGACGACGGTCAGATAGCCCTCGCCGTCGCGGACGGCGAGGTCGCCGGAGTGGAACCAGCCGTCGCGGAAGGCCTCCGCCGTCTCCTCGGGCTTGTCCCAGTAGCCCTCGCACAACTGCGGTGAACGGTAGACGACTTCGCCCGTGGTGCCGTCGGGCACCTCACGGCCCCGCTCGTCCACGATCCGTGCCTCCACGAACAGCACCGGCCGCCCGCACGACTCCAGTCGCCCCTCGTGCTCGTGCGGCCCGAGGACCGTGGCCAGCGGGCCGATCTCGCTCTGCCCGAAGCAGTTGTAGAAGGCGAGGCCGGGGAGGCGGGCGCGCAGCCGTTCCAGCACGGGGACGGGCATGACGGAGGCACCGTAATACGCCTTGCGCAGGGCGCCGAGGTCGCGGGTGGCGAAACCCGGGTGGCCGGCCAGCGCGATCCATACGGTCGGCGGGGCGAAGAAGCTGTCGGCGTGCCCGGCGGAGACGAGTTCGAGGATCCGGTACGGATCCGGGGCGTCGATGACGGTGTTCTCCGCGCCCACCGCCAGATACGGCAGCAGGAAGACGTGCAGCTGCGCCGAGTGGTAGAGCGGCAGCGCGTGGACCGGCCGGTCCGTCTCCTTGAGGTCGAGGGCCAGGACGGCACTGGCGTAGGCGTGCAGCAGCGCCCCGTGCGTCATCATCGCGCCCTTGGGCAGGGCGGTGGTGCCGGAGGTGTAGAGCAGCTGCGCGAGGTCGCCCTCGTCCGGGCCGCCGGCCAGGACCGTGGCCGTCCCCGGCGGGTCCACGAGCCGTTCCAGCAGGGAGCCGGTGGCGTCGCGCAGCGGCAGCGCGCGCACGCCGC
Source organism: Streptomyces netropsis (assembly GCF_014203545.1). Classification (GTDB taxonomy): domain Bacteria; phylum Actinomycetota; class Actinomycetes; order Streptomycetales; family Streptomycetaceae; genus Streptomyces; species Streptomyces netropsis. The sequence goes on along the minus strand of NZ_JACHJG010000002.1, from coordinate 298,642 downwards.
CCGGCAGCCGGTGCTCGAGCTGCGGGTCGGTGAGGACCAGGGCGGCGCCGGACTGTTCGAGGATGTAGCGCAGGTCCTCGCCGGTGAGGTGGTGGTTGACGGGCACGTGCACCAGCCCGGCGCGGGCGCAGCCCAGGAAGCCGATCAGATAGGCGTCGGAGTTGTGCCCGTACGCGGCGACCCGGTCACCCGACCGCAGCCCCCGCTCCAGCAGCACCCGGGCCGCGCCGGTCACCGCCTCGTCGAGCTCGCGGTACGTCCAGGCGCGCTCCCCGTACCGCAGGGCGGTCCTTTCGGGCACCCGCCGGGCGCTGCGCCGCAGGACGCCGTCCACCGTGTTCTCGCGTGCTGAAGGCCGTGAAGACATGGCCGGATCCTGTGGGCGCGTCGCGACCCCCGTCAAGGGCGGCGGAGATCCCAGGAGGGGGAGGACGACCGAAGCGGCGGTCAACTGACCGTGCCTCGGCTGCGTCTGACTCCCCGCAGACAACAGTTTTTCCGTCCTTCGTATGGGAGTTCATGTTGCTCATCCGTCACCGCTTACGCGCGCTGACCGTAGGGGGGCTGGTCCTGCTGACGGGGGCCACCGCACTGCCCGCCTCGGCTGCCGCCCCGGACCGTACGGACAGACCGTCAGGCGGCGGGCTGTCCGCCGTCATCCGCTACACCGAGTACGGAATCCCGCACATCGTCGGCAAGGACTACGCCCAGCTGGGCTTCGGCCAGGGCTGGGCGCAGGCCGCCGACCAGGTGTGCACGCTCGCCGACGGGTTCGTCACCCTGCGCGGCGAGCGCTCGCGTCACTTCGGCGGCGACGCCGCGCCCGACCACTCGCTCTCCTCGGCCAGGACGAACCTCTCCAGCGACCTGTACTTCCGGGGGCTGCGGGAGGCGAAGACCGTGGAGAAGCTCCTCGAGAGGCCCGCGCCCGTCGGACCGAGCAAGCAGGCCAAGGAGCTGATGCGCGGCTGGGCCGCCGGGTACAACGCCTGGCTGCGCCAGAACAAGATCACCGACCCGGCCTGCCGCACGGCTGACTGGGTCCGGCCGGTGACCGCCCTGGACGTGGCGCGGCGCGGCCACGCCATCACACAGCTGGGCGGCCGGGGCGCGGTCGTGGACGGCACCACGGACACCCGGCCGCAGGACAAGAAGGCTTCCCGCGTCGCCGGATCTCCCGACCCGGCCAAGGCGTCCCGCGAGCTCTTCGACCGCCGCGGCAACGACATGGGGTCCAACGCGGTCGCCTTCTCCGGCTCCACCACCGCCGACGGACGCGGTCTGCTGCTCGGCAATCCGCACTACCCGTGGCAGGGCGGCCGGCGGTTCTGGCAGTCGCAGCTGACCATCCCCGGCGAGCTGGACGTCGCGGGCGGCTCGCTGCTCGGCATGCCGGTCGTCACCATCGGCCACAACGCGGACATGGCCTGGAGCCACACGGTCGCCACCGGCACGGCCATGAGCCTGTACGAGCTGAAGACCACACCCGGCGATCCGTACTCCTACCTCGTCGACGGCAAACCCGAGCGCATGACCGAGCGCGCGGTCACCGTGCCGGTGCGGGGCAAGGACGGCCGCACCACCGAGGTCACCCGCACCCAGTGGTGGACCCGCTTCGGTCCCGTCACGACCCGGCTGGGGAACATCCCCCTGCCGTGGACGGCCGGCTCCGTCCACACCATCGTCGACCCCAACGTGGCCAATCTGCGGATCACCGACACCTTCCTGGCGCTGGGCAAGGCCCGTGGGGTGCGGGGTGTCCAGGACGCGCTGCGGCGCACGCAGGGGCTGCCGTGGGTGAACACCATCGCCGCCGACTCCCGGGGCCACAGCCTCTACACCCAGTCGCAGGTACTGCCGCGCGTCACCGACGCGCTGGCCGAGCGGTGTTCCACGCCGCTGGGCCGGCAGACCTTCCCGGCCTCGGGGCTCGCGGTGCTGGACGGCTCGCGGCGGGACTGCGCGCTCGGCGACGACCCCGACGCGCTGCAGCCCGGGACGTTCGGCCCGGCCGCGATGCCGACCCTGGTCGACGCCCCGTACGCCGAGAACTCCAACGACAGCCCCTGGCTCGCCAACGCGGACCGGCCGCTCACCGGCTACCCCAGGATCTTCGGGGACGTCGGGACCGCGCGTTCGCTGCGCACCCGCGGCGGCATCGAGGACGTCGCGGCCATGGCGAAGCGCGGCAAGCTGAAGGTGGCCGATCTGGAGCGGCAGCAGTTCGCCAATCGGGCACCCGCCGGTGATCTGGCGGCCACCGACGTGGCGAAGGCGTGCGCGGCGCTGCCGGGCGGCAAGGCCACGGGCAGCGACGGCAAGGCCGTCGACGTCTCGGCGGCGTGCGACGCGCTTGCGGGCTGGGACCGGACCGTGAAGACCGGCAGCAGGGGCGCGCTGCTCTTCGACCGTTTCTGGCGCGCCCTGCTCGACACCGTTCCGGAGGAGCGGCTGTGGCGGGTGCCGTTCTCGGCCGCCGCCCCCGTCACCACCCCGAACACCCTCAACACCGCGGACCCCGGTTTCGCCAAGGCGCTGGCCGACGCGGTCGGCGAGCTGCGCGCGGCGGGCATCGCGCTGGACGCCCCGCTGGGCGAGCACCAGTTCGTCGTGCGGAACGGCAAGCGCATCCCGGTCTCCGGCGGCACGGACGCGCTGGGCATCTGGAACATGATCGAGGCCCGCTGGGACGCCCCGCGCGGCGGCTACACCGAGGTGGGGCACGGCTCCAGCTACATCCAGGCCGTCGGCTTCGACGGCAGCGGCTGCCCCGTGGCCCGTACGCTGCTGACCTACGGGCAGTCCTCCAACCCGCTCTCGCCGCACTACAGCGACCAGACCGAGCTGTTCTCGGCCGGGCGCATGGTCAAGAGCCGGTTCTGCGAGAAGGACATCCTCGCGTCGCCGAAGCTCGAGGTGGTGCGGGTGAGCGAACGCTGACCCGCTCCGGCATGCGGGGCGCACCGCGCGGCATCGCGCGGTGCGCCCTTCGCCGGTCCCGGCGTGGGTCAGACCCAGATCTGGACCGCTTCCAGCCGCAGCGAGCGGCCGGTGGTGCCCACGGTGACGGGGTTGCCGCGCACGGACCCCAGCCAGCCGAGGTTCTGTATGTGCGCCTGGGCCGCCACGGAGCCGGAGTTGACGCCGACCGAGAGCGCTTCCATCCGGCGGGACTGGCCCGTGGTGCCCACGACGACGTTGGTGTAGTCCGCGCCGCAGCGGGTGCCCTGCCAGCCGATGCCTTGCAGATGGGCGTTGAGGCACAGGCCGCCGACGTTGCCGGTGGCCACCTCCAGGGCCTCGATGGCTCTGCTCTGGCCCGTGGTCCCCGCGACGCCGCCGTCACAGACGACCGGCTGCCAGCCGATGCCCGCGACATGGGCGCGGTAGCACACGATGCGGGCGTCCGGTCCGGCCGCCGCCCGCTTTCCCAGTTCGGCTCTCACCGCTTCGGCGGCCGTGCGCGGCGCACCCGCCGAGGACTGGCCGCGCCCGGTGTCCGTGGCGGCCGGGCCTGCGTGGGCGGTGCCCATGCCCGCCGCGCCGAGTACGGCGGTGACGGACAGGGCGAGCAAGGCTTTTCCGCTCTTGGTGACGAAGCCGTTCACAGTGTTTTCCTCCTGTTGATGGGCTGACAGCGGACATGTCTAGCGAGCCGGGGAGGAGAGCGGAACCTCCGGGGCCAAGGCGGCCGGGAATGGTGCGTGAGGGGCCGGGTCCGGCTGTGCCGGGCGGGATCGTGCGGTTCAGACCGGGCGCTCCCGGCCTTCCCAGTACGGCGCGCGAAGGCGCCTTTTGTAGAGCTTGCCGTTGGGGTCGCGGGGCATGGCGGCGATGAAGTCGAGGGACCTGGGGCGTTTGTAGCCCGCGAGCCGGTGCTCGCAGTGGGCGAGGATCTCCGCGGCGAGCGCCGCGTCCGGCGCCCGGCCACCGGCGGGCTCCACGACGGCCTTGACCTCCTCGCCCCACTCCTCGTGCGGGATCCCGAAGACGGCGGCGTCGACGACGGCGGGATGGGCCAGCAGGACGGATTCGATCTCGGCGGGGTAGATGTTGACGCCACCCGAGATGATCATGTCGATCTTGCGGTCGCGGAGGAACAGATACCCCTCCTCGTCGAGGTGGCCGATGTCGCCGACGGTGAAGAAGTCACCGATGCGGTTCTTCGCCGTCTTGCCCTCGTCCTTGTGGTACGCGAAGCCGCCGGTGGTCATCCGCATGTAGACGGTGCCGGGTTCGCCCGCGGGCAGCCGGTTGCCGTCGTCGTCGAAGACGGCGAGTTCGCTGATGGGCCAGGCCCTGCCGACCGTGCCGGGCTTCTTCAGCCAGTCCTCGGCGGTGGCGAAGGCGCCGCCGCCCTCGCTCGCCGCGTAGTACTCCTCGACGCAGTTCCCCCACCAGTCGATCATCGCCCGTTTGACGTGGTCGGGGCAGGGGGCCGCGCCGTGGACGGCGTGCCGCATGGACGACACGTCGTACGCGGCCCTGACCCGCTCCTCCAGCGCCAGCAGCCGCTGGAACTGGGTGGGGACCATATGGGTGTGCGTGCAGCCGTAGCCGTCGACGAGGCGCAGCATCTCCTCGGGCGTCCACTTGTCCATCAGCACCAGCCGGTGCCCGATGTGCAGGGACGCGGCGGCGAATTGGAGGACGGCCGTGTGGTAGAGCGGTGAGCAGACGAGGTGGGTGTTGCCGTCGAACGGCTTGATTCCGAAGATGCCGAGGAATCCGCCGAGGTGGGACTCCTCGGGCGGCCGGCCGGGCAGCGGGCGGCGGATGCCGCGGGGGCGGCCGGTGGTGCCGGAGGTGTAGTTCATGACCCAGCCGAGGGTGCGGTCGGCGGGCGGGGTGGCGGGCTGTCCGTCGAGGAGGGCGGTGTACGGGCGGAAGCCGGTGATGTCGCCGACGGCGTAGCGGCGGTCGGCGGGGGTGGCGGCCTCGTCGGCCGCGGCCGTCGCGGCGGCGGCGAACCGCTCGTGCGCGATGAGGACCTCGGCGCCGGAGTCGGCGACGATCCAGGCGATCTCCGGGCCGACGAGGTGGTGGTTGACGGGGACGAGGTAGAACCCGGCCTGGGCGGCGGCGAGGTAGGCGGTGAGGAGCTCGACGCCGTTGGGCAGGACGACGGCGAAGGCGGCGCCCGGCCGGAGCCCGGCGGCGCGCAGCCCGTGCACGAGCCGGTTGGCGGCGGCGTGCAGGGCGCCCGCGGTCCACTCCCGGCCGTCCGGTGCGACGAGCACGTACCGGCCGGGGTCCGCGGCGGCCTGCGCCCAGAAGCCGTTGGGGTGTTGGAGGGTGTCTGCCATGGCGGTGCTCCTCCTCAGGTGTCCGTGCCCGTGGCGGCGCGTCCGGCGATGCGCTCGAGGCGGTCGAGGGCGCGCTCGAAGCCCGTCGTCAGGTCGTCGAAGACGGCTTGGACGCTGCGCCGTGAGGTCATCCGGCCGACGATCTGGCCGACCGGTGTGCCCAGCAGCGGCTCGGCCTCGTACCGCTGCACGCGGGAGACGGCCTCGGCGACCAGCAGCCCCTGGAGCGGCATGGGCAGCGTGCCGGGGCCCGCCGGGTCGTCCCAGGCGTCGGTCCACGCGGTGCGCAGCTGGCGGGCGGGTTTGCCGGTCAGGGCGCGGGAACGGACGGTGTCGCCGGAGCCGGCGGCGAGGAGTTTGGCGGTCAGGGCCGGGGAGTTCAGCTCGGCCTCCTCGGTGGTGAGCCAGATCGAGCCGAGCCAGACGCCCTGCGCGCCGAGCGCGAGTCCGGCGGCGATCTGCTCTCCGGAGCCGATGCCGCCGGCGGCCAGGACGGGCAGCGGGGCGACGGCCCGGACGAGTTCGGGCGTCAGCACCATGGTGGCGATCTCGCCGGTGTGACCGCCGGCCTCGTAGCCCTGGGCGACGACGACGTCGATGCCGGCGGCGACGTGGTGCGCGGCGTGCCGGGCGCTGCCGGCCAGCGCGGCGACGAGCATGCCGTGGTCGTGGGCGCGCCGGACGACGTCGGCGGGCGGCGGGCCGAGGGCGCTGGCGAGCAGCTTGACGGGGTAGTCGAAGGCGACGTCGAGCTGGGAGCGGGCGACCTCTTCCATCCATCCGGTGATGCGCCAGCCCGAGGCCTCGCCGTCGGGGAGTTCGGGCACGCCGTACCGGGCGAGGGTCTCCGCGACGAACCGGCGGTGCCCGGCCGGGATCATCGCCTCGACGTCGGCCTCGGTCACGCCCTCGACCTTCTTGGCGGGCATGACGACGTCGAGCCCGTACGGTGTGCCGTCAGTGTGCGCCTGCATCCAGTCGAGGTCCCGGGCGAGGTCGTCGGGGGTGCTGTAGCGCACCGCGCCGAGCACGCCGAGGCCCCCGGCCCGGGAGATGGCCGCGGCGACCGCGGGGAAGGGCGTGAAGCCGAAGACGGCGTGCTCGATTCCCAGCTGCTGGCTCAACTCCGTCTGCATGGGCGGCAGGATGCCGCAACGGGCCGGGCGAGGGAAGAGCGTTTCTGATGCTGCGTCAGATCGTGGTGGTCCGGGGCCTGTCGCGCACGGCGCCCGGTGGGTGTCACCGCGGGTGGTGGACCGCGTGCGGGGAGCGGGTCTGGCGCAGCGCCGCGACCTGGCGGTACAGCTCGTGGGCCTCGGCGGAGCGGCCCAGCTGCTCCAGGCAGTGGGCCTCGTCGTTGCGGCTGGCCAGGGCGTCGGGGTGGTCGGCGCCCAGGACCCGCTGACGGGCCTGGGCGACATCGCGGTAGACGGCGAGCGCGTCGGTCCAGCGGCCGAGCCAGCCGAGCCCGACCGCGACCTCGCGGCGGCTGACGAGGGTGTCGGGGTGGTCCGGGCCGAGGACCCGGACACGGATCGCGCAGACGTCGCGCGACTCGGCGAGGGCCTCCTCCCAGCGGCCGAGCCGGCCGAGGTTGACGCCGAGGCCGTGCCGGGCGCGCAGGGTGTCGGGGTGGTCCGGCCCCTGCGCGCGGGTGCGGACCTCCACGAGATCGCGGTACAGCTCCAGGGCCTCCGCGCTGCGGCCGAGCCGGCCCAGGCAGATACCGGCCTCGTAGCGGGCGGCGAGGGTGTCGGGGTGGTCGGCCCCCAGCGCCCGGACGCGGGCGGCCGCCACCTCGTGGTAGGTGTGCAGCGCCTCGGCCCAGCGGCCCAGCTGACCCAGCGCGTAGCCGACCTCGTAGCGGGTGACGAGCGTGTCGGGGTGGTCGGCGCCCAGGACGCGGGCGCGCGCCGCGGCCACGTCCCGGGCCATGCGGTACGAGTCCTCCAGCCGCCCGAGTCTGCTGAGGTTGTAGGCGAGGTTGTGGCGGCAGCGCAGCGTGTCCGGGTGGTCGGCGCCCATGGTGCGCTCCCGGTCGGCGAGCACATCGGCGTAGACCTGATGGGCCTCGAAGTGGCGGCCGAGCTGCCCGAGGACGTACGCGGTCTCCTGGCGGGCGGCGAGGGTGTCGGGGTGGTCGGGGCCGAGCACCCGCTCCCGGCCGTCCGCGGCCTGGGCGTATTCGCGCAGCGCGTCGGCGGGGCGGCCCAGCCGGCTGAGGGTGAAGGCGACCTCGTACCGGCTGGCGAGGGTGTCGGGGTGGTCCGGCCCGAGGACGTGCTCGCGCTCGGCGGCCACGCCGCGGTGCACCTTGCCGGCCTCGTCCCAGCGGCCGAGGCGGGCCAGGCTCAGCCCGGCGCTGTGCCGGCTCGCCAGCTCGGCGAGGACCTCGGGGGGCGGCGGCGGACGTTCGGTCCCGGTGGCGGAAGGGGTCGGGCGGCGGGGGTCGGTGACGCCGTTCCACGCCCCCGTCCAGGAACCGGTGAGGGCGACGGCCGGGTGCGGCGGCGGGGGCTGGAGGGGGCCGGTGCCGGCCGCCTTGGAACCGGTGGTCATGTTCCTCGCCCAGCCGGGCAGCCGGGGCGGCTCGGGCAGCCGTACGGACGCCCGGACCGGCCGGGCCCTGCCCTCGGGCAGCGTCCGGTGCGGCGCGGAGCCGTCCCCGCGCACCCCGCCGAGCCGGCCCGCCGCGCGCAGCCGCGCGATCCGCCGGACGAGCTCGCCGGCGTCGTCCGGCCGGTCCTCGGGCTCCTTGGCGAGCAGGTCCAGGACGATCCGCTCGAAGTCCTCGGGCAGTTCGGGGCGCCGCTCGCGGAGCGGCTCGGGCTGTGTGTCGCGGTGGCCGACGAGGACGCCCCAGGCGTCGTCCATGTCGAAGGGCGGGGCACCGGTGGCGATCTCGTAGAGGACGCAGCCCAGCGAGTACAGGTCGCTGCGGTGATCGACGTTGCCGCCGCCGATCTGCTCGGGCGACATGTAGTGCGGGGTGCCCATGGCGATGCCGGTGCCGGTGAGCCGGCTGGTGAATCCGATGTCGTGGCCGAGGCGCGCGATGCCGAAGTCGCAGATCTTCACGGTGCCGTCGGCGACGCGCATGATGTTGGCGGGCTTGAGGTCGCGGTGCACGACGCTCTGCCGGTGGGTGTAGGCGAGGGCGGCGCCGACCTGCTCGGCGATGTCGACGACCTCGGGCACGGGCAGGGGGCGCTGCCGGTTGTCCTCCAGGAGCTGGCTGAGGTTGTGGCCGTCGAGCAGCTCCATGACCAGGTACAGCACGCCCTCGGACTCGCCGAAGTCGTGGACGACGGTGATGCCGCGGTGCTGGAGCGCGGCCGCGACCCGCGCCTCGCGCCGGAACCGCTCGCGCAGCACGCGCAGATAGGACTGCTCGTGGTGGGGCCCCATGGGCTTGAGGCACTTGACGGCCACGTGACGGCCGAGCGACTCGTCGCGGGCCCGCCAGACCTCGCCCATCCCGCCCCGCCCGATCAGGTCGAGCAGCTGGTACCGGCCCTGGATCAGCCTGGTGTCCGCCATCGGTGTGCCGCCGCCCCCGTCGAATTCGCTGTGCCGCCCCCGGCCCCTCCAGTATGGCGGCCGGTCCGCGCGGGTTGTAGGCGGAAGGACGGCTCCCGGCGTTCGCGGCCCCCGCCTCCTTCGCCGCCCCTTCCCCGGGCGCCCGCCCGGCCGGGGCTCCCGCGCACTGCTGTGACGTCGGTGCCCTTCCTCTACACCCGTGGTTCGACGAGGTTCGTCTCCCAGGCCCAGGCGGCGATGCCCACCCGGTTCCGGACCTTCAATTTGGCCTGGATGTTGGCGACGTGGGTCTTGGCCGTGCCGGGGGCGATGAAGAGTTCGGCGCCGATCTCGGCGTTGGTCAGGCCCCGGGCGACGAGACGGGCGATGTCCTGTTCCCGGTCGGTGAGCACGGCAGTCGGGCCGGTGGGGGCAATCGGTGCCGCCGAGGCCGGGGAGGCCGGGGAGGCCGGGGAGAGGGGCGGTGGGGACAGCCGGTCGAGGAGGCGCACGGTGATCTGGGGGCTGATGAGCGCGTCACCGGCCATGGCGGCCCGGACTCCCTCGATCAGCAGGGCCGGGCCGGAGCGCTTCAGCAGGAAGCCGCAGGCACCGTTGCGCAGCGCCGTGTGCACGTACTCGTCGTGGTCGAAGGTCGTGACGACCACGACCCTCGTCGGTCGTGCGGCTTCGGGGCCCGTGAGCAGGCGCGTGAGTTCCAGGCCGTCGAGGCGGGGCATGCGGATGTCCGCCAGCACGACGTCGGGTTCGAGCCGACGGGCGAGGTCCAGGGCGGTGGCACCGTCGGCGGCCTCGCCGACGACCGACATGTCCGGCTGTGAGTCGAGCACGAGGCGGAAACCGCTGCGGACGTCGCTGTGGTCATCGGCCAGCAGGATGCGTATGGTCACACCGGTCATGATCCCTCTCCGGTGGGACCGGTACCGGTCCCGGTGTCCGGGGCGGTCCCGGTGTCCGGGGCGGTCCCGGTGTCCGGGGCAGGACGGCCACGAGGAGCCAGCCTCCGCCGTCACGCGGCCCGGCGGACAGGCTCCCTCCGGCCACCCGCACCCGTTCGCGCAGGCCCCGCAGGCCGTGTCCGCCGTGCCGGTCGTCCCGCTCCCAGCGGGTGGCGGGGCCCTTCTGCCCGTTTCCCCCCGCGTCGTTGCTCACCCTGACCTCGACGGCGTCCTCTCCCACGGCGGCGAGGACGACATCGACGCGGGCCGCCCGGGGTGCGTGCCGCCTGACGTTGGTCAGCGCCTCCACGACGACGCGGTACGCGGTCGAGCCGACGTCGCGGGAGAGGGTGTCCGGCACGCCCGGGTCAACGGCGAGACGGGCCCGGGTGCCGTCCGCGGCCGAGAACCTCTCGATCAGCCCCGGGAGTTGCTCGGGGCCCGGCAGCGGGTCGACGCCGTGCGGGGTGGCCCCGTCGGTCCAGGTGTCGTCGTGGAGCATCCGGACCATGCGGTCCATCGACTCCAGCGCGTTGAGACCCGCCTTCTCGATGCGTTCGAGCGCGGGCAGGGCCTGCTCGGGGGCGGAGGCGGCGACGAACCTGGCCGCCTGTGCCTGGGCCACGATGCCGCTGACGTCATGGGCGATGAAGTCGTGGAGGTCGCGGGCGATCTCGAGCTGCTGCGCCCGCCGCGCGTCCCGCACCCAGCCCCTCCCCCGGCGCTCGGCCCACCGGGGATAGCCGCCGACGACGACCGCCCCCAGCACCGGCAGCGACCAGAACGCGGCCGCGCCGACGCGCGCCAGGAAGGACATGGACGGCAGCAGCGGCCAGGTCCACAACGAGACGGCCGCCCCGACCACGAGCCCGGCCGGCAGCACGTGCCGCACCGGCGACCGGCGGACCACCACGGCGAGCAGCGCCGCCAACACCCCCGCCTCGACGAGGTTCCCGTACGCGACCCAGCCCCCGTCCGCCCGATCCGGCGTCACGGCGAAGGTGCTCACCAGTGACAGCACCGCCGCCACCGCGACCGGGGGTGCCAGGCGTCTCCTGGACGGCGGTCGGCACAGGAGCGCCCAGAGCGCCACCGCGGGCGCCGCGACCGTCGACAGGGCGGCGATCGGATGCACCCCGTAGGCGACGGCCGCGGCGCCCGCCGCCGTGCCGGCCGACACTCCCGTGACGGCGGCCAGGACCCTGTCGCGACGCGTCATCGCCGATGTCATGCGCTCCCCCGTGATCGTCCCCATGCCGTGGACTCTACGGACGGCCGCCGCACCGGCGCTCTCCGCCGATCGGCACAGACCCGCTGCCCGCGGGTGCGGGGGATCCGCCGATCGGCAGATGGCCGCGGTCACGGCCGGTGGACGAAGCTTGATCCATCAACCGGAGCGCGGCCACGGGGGCCGCGGAGCAAGGGAGTTCGCCATGAGGGGCATCACCACCGCCACCGTCCGCAAGGCCGTCACCGCCGTCGTCGCGACGGCGGCGCTGGCCACCTTGACGACCGGGGTCCCGGCTTCGGCGGCGACCACGAAGAGCGACGCACGGTCGGTCGAGCCCGCGAGCGTCCACGGCGGGGGCCGGATCTTCTACGGTTTCGTCCCCGACGACGACATCCGCTTCACCGTCGACGCGACGTCCGCGCCGTACTCGCGGCCCTACCCCGGCGTCCCGGCGCTGAAGAACGGCCTGCCCACCGACGCCAAGGGCACGGTCACGATCTCTCATTGGTCGGCCAAGGACAACAAGACCATGAAGTCCGTGGCGACCGTCGACTGCCTCGTGACCGGCGACCGCACCGCGACGGTCACCGCGACCATCACCACGGTCAACGACCCGGAGCTCGCCGACACCATCGGTGAGCGGCGGGGCTTCAGCGTCTACGACGGCAAGGGCGGCCGGGACCGGTTCGGCTTCTCCTGGGGGGTGGGGAACCTGGACACCGACGAGAAGGGCAACCCCGTCCCGGGGCGCGTGGGCACCTGCATGGCTCCGGCCCCCTTCGCCCCGGTGGTCAAGGGCGGCTTCACGGTCCGTCACGCGGAACTCGCCACGGAGCCGCCGAAGGCCGCCCGGGGCCGCTGACCCGGTCCGGTCCGGCGCGGGGGTCCGGACCGGACCGTGATCAGACGACGTCGGTTCGTCGGGCGTCAGGCGGTGGGCGTCAGGCGTCAGGCGGTGGGCAGGGTGACGGCACCGAGTTGGACCAGCATGCCGAGCCAGTCCTCGCCGAACCACGCGTCGATGATCCTGCCGTCCCGGACGGTGTAGATGCCGATGCCGAGCCATTCGGCCTTCCTGCCCGTGGCCGGGACGCCCATGAACGGCCCGGAGTGGGTGACACGGGCGACGAACCGGACCGCGACCTTGTCACCGCTCGCGACGACGTCCTTGACGTCCAGGCACAGATCGGCGAGCGCGTCCGTGTTCGCTCCCAGGAACGTCTTCCACGCGTCGCGGCCGTGGAAGTCCCCCAGGCTGCCGCCGTGGCAATGGAGGTCCTCCGCCCACAGTTCGTCGACGAGGTCGTGGTAGCCGTTGTTGACCACTTCGTCGAGGTGCCGTCTGACGACGGCGACGGGGCGGGCCGGGGCGTCGGATCCCAGCAGGGTGCGCACCGGTGGGTCGTCCAGCTCCACGAGGCGGCGGACGGCGTCCGCGACCTTCGCCGGGTCATCGGCCGCACGGGGGGAACCCTCCTGGCGGAAGCCGGAGTCGGGGCCGCCGGGTTCGACCACGGTGACCTTGATCCCGAGCGGGGCGACCTCCTCGGCGAGCACCTCGCTGAAGCCCCTCACGGCCACGTCGGACAGGCGGTACGGGGAGCGGCCCGGTACGGACACGTTGAGGACGTGCCCCTTCCCTTGACGGCGCAGCACGGGCAGGGCCGCCTCGGTGACGTTGACGACCCCGAGGAGCCGGGTGTCCTCGACGGCCGCCGGAAGGGATACCGGGTCCACGCAGCCCGCGTTGTTCACGACGACGTCGATCCGCCCGAAGGCCCGCACCGCCTCGTCGACGGCCTCGCGTGCGGCGGCCGGGTCGGTCACGTCGAGCGGTATCGGCAGGACGGCACGGCCGTAGGCCCGCACGAGTCCGTCGAGACGCCTCGCGTCGCGGGCGGTCGCGGCGACGCGGTCGCCGGCGCGCAGAGCCGCTTCGGCGATCTCCCGCCCCAGCCCGCGCGCGCTGGTGGTGATGAACCACACCTTGCCGGTCATCTGACTCTCCTTCGCTGGTGGGAGACCCTTCGGAGCAATGGCCGCAATCCGTTGGGTTATGGCATTCCAGCCACTACTGGGCCGCCCGGACGGTGACTAGCGTCGGCGGACAACGCCCCCTTCGGGGCTACTCCACAGAACTCCCCACGGAAGGGACTCGTCCCGATGCTGTGTCAGATCGTGCTGTTCGACGGCTTCGACCCGTTGGACGTCATCGCCCCCTACGAGGTGCTGTTCGCCGGCGGGTTGGCCGCGCCGGGCGCGCTGACGGTCGAGCTGGTCTCGGCCGAGGGTGCGCGCGAGGTGCCCGGCGGCGCGGGGCCGTTGTCGCTGCGGGCCGTCGCCGCACTCGATCCGCAGCGCGCGGACCTGGTCCTCGTGCCGGGAGCGGCGGGCCGCCTCGACGGCCTCTCTGCCCCTGACGCCCCTGACGCCCTTGACGCCCCGGGACGCGAGGACTCGATTCCCGCCCTGCTCGGCCGTGCGCTGCGGACCGGCCTGCCGGCCCTGCTCAAGGAGGCCCTCGACCGTGAGGGCCTGACCGTGGCGACGGTCTGCGGGGGCTCCGGGCTCCTCGCCATGGCCGGGCTGATCGACGGCCGGCACGCGACCACCCACCACATGGGCGTCGGCCTGTTGGACGCCGGCGGGGTGGTCGCGATCGACGCCCGCGTCGTCGACGACGGCGACCTGGTGACCGGCGCCGGCGTCACCTCCGGCCTGGACCTCGGCCTGTACCTGCTGGAGCGCGAACTGGGCCCCCGCGTCGCGCACGCCGTCGAGAAGCTCTTCGCCCACGAACGCCGGGGCACGGTCTGGCGCGCCACCGGCCCGGTGCCGGCCGGGTTCTGACGCGGACCCTTCTCCTGGCCCGCCGCTCCCCGTAACCGGGGCTCGTGCCCCTTACCGCAAGATCTCGGCGTGAACACGGGGCTCTATCAGCCTGGCCACTGATCGGGTGACGGCGGCATGGGGCGCAACGGCACACCCGTGCCGTTGCGCCCCATGCCGCCGCGACCGGTTCGACCAGAAGGCTGGCGGCTGTCAATCAACTCCGGCGTGTATCGCCGACGGACTGGGGGCCCGCGTGCCGCATCTCGCGGGGGCATACCCCGAAGCGCTGCCGGAATGCCGTGCTGAGCGCGCTCGAGGAGGAGAATCCCGATGCGTACGCCAGCTCGGTGATCGTCATATGCCGGTACGCGGGTGCCCGCAGCCGGTCCCGTACCAACCGCAGCCGCTCCTCGCGGATCAGCTCGCGGGGGGTCGTCCCGGCATGCCGCAGGGCCAGCTGCACCTGGCGCAGCGACCAGCCCAGCGCCTGCGCCATGGTGGCGCCGGTCATGTCGGGGTCGGCCGCGTGCTCGCGAATGTACCGGCGGACCACTCTCTCCACCTCGTTCAGATGGCCCGGGGCGGTGGGGCGGTCGTCGCCTGCGGCGAGCATGCACAGCAGCTCGACCAGCCGGTCCGACACCGCGTCGAACTGGCCGCTGGTGAGGGTGTCGCGCTCCTTATGCAGACCGGTCAGCATGTCGCCCACCACCCGGCCCAGGCCGGAGGTCAGGTCGAGGCCTGCAATGAGCGGTGACGACCGGTTCAATCGCCCGTTCACCTCCTGAGCGGGGATCGACATGATGAGCGCCCGCATGGAGGCGTTCTGCAGGACCTCCAACGGTGCGGCGAGCGTGAGAAGGCACCCGGCATCCGGCGCCAGCCGTACCTCCTGGCCGTCCTGCCGCAGCACCAGCTCCCCGGCGACCGGTAGCAGCAAGCGGTAGTCCTCGTCCGGGGCGTGCCGCACCTGGCCCGCGGTCCGGGTGTATTTGATCGTGTCCGACCAGAACATGACGAGCTGATAGGTGTCAGTGCGCTGGCGGATCGTACCCCCATGAAAATCGTCGGTGCGCGGGTACCTGTAGCCCATCCGGACTTGATACGACGTCACGTGCTCGCTCCAGAAGTCGGTGCGCTCACGCGACGCCACGTCCCGGGTTGTCGACACATCTACAACGTAGGTTCCTGAGGCCATCGAAGACACCCTTCACCGCAGCCTTCTCGTAGTGCGCATGTCCAGAGTCGTATTCTCGCGCCCACGGCATCAAGAGTTGCGCACTGTCACAACTTCCTTACGCGCAAGCGCAATTCCCGGCGCGCGATCCAGCCCTACGGTCGGTCACAGGATCCGCTGTGCGCCAGGGCAAGGCGGGTCCCGGTCCCCGCATGACTGAGGTGGGACGGCCCCGCGACCGTCCCACCCGGGGGGGGGAGGAACCCATGGGCCTTGCCCAGAGAACCCAAGTACCTGACTGAGGATCAAGATGGCAAGTGACAAGCCGATCCAGGGCCTGCGTGAGCGGCACAGGTCATCCCGTGCCGTCCCGAGCGGTCCAGTGGCCCGAAGAGCCTTGGGGCTGACGATGGCTGTAGGGGTTGCGGGCGCAAGCGTGGGAATTTTCGGAGCCGGACCCGCAGCCGCGGACCCGGTATCGCTCAAACTGCGGTACGTATGCTCACTTCCGGTGATCCCCGACCGGCCGGGCACGGTGGAGGTTGACTCGGATGTCCCGAAGTCGGCCGCGGTCGGCAAGCCCACCCCGAAATTCGCCATCCGTGCGGCGGTGCCGGTGAACGCGGCTGACACGGAGGGGCTGCACAAGGCCGGCATCAAGACCATCAAGGGCACAGTGGAAGCGAAGGTCCGCGTGACAGCGCCGGAGGGCGACACCAACCTCAGAGTGCCGTTCCACGTGGCCAGGACCAACGTCCCGGGGTCCGGACCGTTCTCGGTCAAGATGACCGGCGTTGCGCCGAGGCTCACCTTCAGCCAACCGGGCAGGGCGAAAATCACCGTCGGTGACCTCATCATGCACGTCACCGCGAGTGGCGGCATGACGGTCAAACTCAACGTGCCATGCAGGCTGGACACCGGGCAGAACAACGTCGTGGCATTGCTCGACATCACTGGGACGAGAACGACGACCGGCCCGACCCCGTCCAGGATGCCTGATACGGCCACCTCCGGCACCACTGGGTCGCAGAACCGAAGCGAAGGTGCGAGGGCGGGGGCGACCACGGAAGGCCCGGGCCGCCCCTCCGGCAGCCTGGCTACGACTGGCAGCCAGGGCATCACGAGGCTGATCCCGCTGGCTACGGGAGCTGTCGTCTTGGGCACCCTTGCCGTGGCCGCCGCTTTTCGATTCCGCTCACGCAGCAGGTGACCAGGGCGAACCCTGAAATCCCCGGACGAGGACGAGAGAAACCCGGGGATCTGATTCAGGCGATGAGAGGGTGCGCGGTGGCCTGCCGGGAAGCTCACCTCGTGCATTCGGCTGAGCCGGACAATCTGATGCAAAGTCAGTAAAAGGTGCCCCTGAGCACAACGAAGCCATTGTGAGGATGGGTACATGGGGGCGGCACGTCACACGTGGTGGAGATGGTTGGCGCTGACGGTGGTGGCCGTGGCGGTGGCGGTCACCATAGCTGTTCGGGCGGGAACCGGGGAGGTGGACCCGGGCGGGTTGGCGGTCGGGCTGGCCAGCCTGATGCTGGCGATAGTGGGCCTGCACCAGGCGACGCGCTCCCAGGCCTGGCAGGACACCGACACCGCCGGACTCGCCGACCGCCTCTCCGTCGACATCAGGAAACGCGAGGAGGAAGCCCGCCAGAGACTCCTCGGCGGCAGCGACCGCACCATCAACGTCGAGTTCACCTTCCTGCCCTCCCCCGCCCACCACGCCACAGGCGCAGCACCCCACGGCACGTTGGAGGAAGCCGCCACCTACTACCGCACTCTTCGGCCCGGCCGCCTCGTTATCACCGGCGCGCCCGGAGCCGGCAAGACCGTACTCGCCCTCCATCTCATGCTGCTCCTCCTCGCCGACCGGGCGCCGGGCGGTCCCGTTCCTGTACGCCTGTCGTTATCCACCTTCGACCCCAGCCGGAATAAGCTCGAGGACTGGCTCGCCGAGCATCTCGCCCGTACCTACCGGCTACGCCCCGCCGCAGCAGCCGCCCTCGTCGCCGCCCGACTGGTCCTCCCTGTGCTTGACGGGCTCGACGAAATGGACGCCAGTGAGACTCCCGGGCACGGCTCCCGCGCTGCAGCCGCTTTGGAGGCTATGAACACCTACCTCCACGGCATCTCCAAGGGCCAGCTTGTCCTCACCTGTCGCAGCACCCCCTACGTCGCTCTTGGAGATGCGGGTCTGTGGGCACAGGACGCCTCCCGTATCGACATCGCCCCCGTCAGCCTGGCCGCGACCGAGGCGTTCGTCACCGCCCGCGCCCGCAACCCGGCCCGCTGGGAACCCGTCCTGAACGCACTCCACGCAGCCCTGGCCAGTCCACTGGCCCGGGGCCTCTCCACACCCTGGCGGCTGACCGTAGCCCTCGCCGTCTACGACGAACGTCACCCTGACGGTAGCTGGGTCCGTGATCCCGTGGATCTCCTCGAGCCCACCCTGCGGACCCCCGAGCAGATCCGAGACCACCTGCTGAATCTGTACATCCTCACCGCTTCCTCGACAGGCGGCACGACAGCGCCCTACACCCGGCTGCAGGTACGCACCTGGCTGACAGTCCTCGCCCGCTACCTGCACACCAACACCACCAGCGCCGGCGAAGTGGCCGGACGGCGTCTATCAGGCACCGACCTCGTCCTCCATGAACTGTGGCCGCTCACCGGCCACCGCCGCGCCCGCACCGTCCACGTCCTACTGACCATCGCGGTGTGGGCCACCGCCGACCTACCTGCCGCCCTGCTCGACAGCTGGGACGTGTACGCAACGAACGTGACACTCATGGTGGTGGGCAGCCTTCTCATAGGAATCCCTCCCTGGCCCACACCGTCTCGGCTGGAACGAGAAACGGCCAGAATCCCTGCTGGAAGACGCCAGTTCGTGAACGGGCTTGTGGGTGGGCTCTTCTGGGGAGTGCTCGTAGTCGTGGTCGACATGGGGAATGTGGTCGGGCTGGTGATCGGGCTCGTATACGGATTGGTGGTAGGGCTCGCCGGTGGAGCGATGGTCGGAGTCGGGCTGGCCGGCGTGCTCTCGGACACACCCGAAGTTCGCAGGTCACACGGGAACGCGTCGCCGCGCGGCATGGTGCGGGACGACCTCGTGACCGGGTTCGCGACCGGCCTCGTGGTCGGGCTCGGGTTCGTCCCTTTCTATTGGTTCGCCCTGGGCCCCGTACTCGCGCTCGGGGCAGTACTCATCTACATGCTTCTGTTCGGTCTCGGCGGCGGGCGTGCGCTCGCAATCCTCTACAACCGCCTGTTCAGATGCGGCTACCGGGGCGCGCTCGACTCGCTGTTCAGGCCCTGGCGTGCGTTCGGACCCCTGTTCAGGACCGGCGCCGGCCCAGCCCTCGGCGCCGCAGGTGTCCGCTACACAGCTTTCCTCCTCTGCACCCGCCCCTGGTGGTCCAACCAACCACTGCCCTGGCGCCTCGGCCGTTTCCTCGACTGGTGCTGCGACATGGGCCTGACGCGCACCGCCGGGATCGCCTACCAGTTCCGCCACCGCGAGCTCCAAGACTTCCTCACCCGCGGCCACATCCACCACGACCCGCCGAACCACCCCGCTTCTGCCCAGATACCACGACCCTGAGCTTGCCCACCCGACTCGCGTCCATGTTCCACGGCCGTCAGCGACCGATGCGACCTTCACCGAAGGCGGCTCCCCACTCTCCCCGCACCACGGACCACCTGGCGCAACCTTGCATCGGTGTCCTGCGCGCCGCCGGATGCCGCGGCATCGCAGCCGCCCCACGCCGAAACGCCCGCGACGCCTTACGCTCTGGTCTTACTCGGCATCGCGAGCGCATGACCACGAACCAGATATCACGACTTCACACCCAAGCCCCGACTTGGCGGGACCAGCCCGTTCCGCTATATGCTGGAAGCGCATATCTGCGCCCTCGGGTCCTTCCTCAATCAGTTCGACCGCAGCGGCCAAAATGGGGTTCTGTCGCCTGAGGCCCTGCCGCTTTCAGCGTGTATCGCGACCCGTCGTCATTCGACGAGCGTATCGAGCCGAATATCTGCAATCGGAACCATGCCGCGACCCTACCTGCAACAACAAGATCGGGGAGATTCCGGCGCCGCCACGAACGCGAGCGGTGCCGCGCGCTGTCGTCGTGAGGGAGAGATCGGTTCCCATGGACCTCAACACCATCACCGAAGTCGTCCGGCGACCGTCCGATCGGCCAGGCGTGGACTGGCGCGAAGGCGACGCCTGGCTCGCAGGCGGAACGTGGCTGTTTTCCGCGGAGCAGCCGAGCCTGTACCGCCTGATCGACCTGACAGCGTTGCGTTGGGATCCCCTCGTCCCGAGCGACGCGGGCCTCGAGATCGGCGCCACGTGCACCATCCGCGACCTGTACGCCTTTGCGCTGCCAAGTGATTGGATCGCGGGTACCCTTTTCACGAAAAGCTGCGAGGCGTTCTTGTCCTCGTTCAAGGTCTGGAACTCGGCGACCGTCGGCGGCAATATCTGCATGTCCTTGCCTGCCGGTCCAATGATCACGCTCACGGTCGCACTCGAGGCAAAGTACGAGCTGTGGGCACCTGACGGGTCCGCGCGCGTCGTCGATGCCCTCGACTTCGTGACCGGCAACAACCGGAACGTTCTTGCTCCCGGAGAAATCCTGCGGCGCATCGACATCCCGGGGCACGCCCTGAGGAAACGCACCGCGCACCGCCGCTTCACACTGACCCGCCTCGGCCGTTCGACGGTATTCCTCATCGGTACTCAAACGGCAGGAACGAGCGACCTGCTGCTCACCGTCACAGCCGGTACCGAACGTCCTGTGCGCATCGCCTTCGACACCATGCCCGATGCCCGAACGCTGCACGAGAGCATCGACGCCATCCCCGCCGACGTCTGGTTCGCCGATCCCAACGGGACACCCGCCCACCGTCGCCACCTGACAAAGCACTTCGCCGAAGAGATTCGTCGCGAACTCATGGCCGGGGGCGACCTGGCATGACCTACATCGTGAACGGCAAGCGGTTCGACGAAGAACCGGACCCTGGCCAGTGCCTGCGTACCTTCCTCCGCTCACTCGGCCACTACGGCGTCAAGAAGGGTTGCGACGCAGGCGATTGCGGCGCGTGCACGGTGTGGTTGGACGGCGATCCGGTGCACAGCTGCATCACCCCCGCTTTCCGTGCGGACGGTCGCGAGGTGACGACGATCGAGGGGATCGGATCACCCGGCAACCTGCATCCGATGCAGCGACAGTTCCGCGACGCCCCGGGGTTCCAATGCGGTTTCTGCACCGCAGGGATGATCATGACCTCGGCAACGTTCACCGAGGCCCAGAAGGAGGACCTGCCACGGGCGTTGAAGGGCAACCTCTGCCGCTGCACCGGCTATCGGGGGATCGAGGACGCCGTGAAGGGCGTCGCCGGCGTGGAGACAGCCGCGCCGGGAAAGGCCGTCGGGACGAGCGTCGGTGCGCCGGCAGCCAACGACGTGGTAACCGGTCACGCCGAGTTCACGATGGACACCCACATCGAAGGCATGCTGCACCTCAAGGTGCTGCACTCACCCCACGCGCACGCCCGGATCGTCTCGATCGACAAGACCGCCGCGCTCGCGGTTCCCGGCGTGCATCGGGTCTACACCTGGGAAGACGTGCCGCGTAAGCGCTTCACCACGGCGATCCACACCGACCATCTCGTCGATCCGGACGACACCTTCATCCTCGACAACACGGTCCGCTTCGTCGGCCAACGCGTCGTCGCGGTCCTGGCCGACACGGTGGGGGCGGCAGAAGAGGGCTGCCGAAGGGTCGTCGTCGAATACGAGGTCATGCCGGCCGTATTCGACCCGGAAGAGGCAATGGCCGAGGGGGCGCCACAGCTGCACGGCGCGAACGATCCCTTCGTCCGCGACCCCGACCACAACATCCTGCTCGAGATCCATTCGCACATCGGCGATGTCGACGCAGGGTTCGCCGAAGCCGACGTGATCCACGAAGGCACGTACTCCTCACCGCGGGTGCAACACGCACATCTCGAGACCCACGGCTCGATCGCCTGGATGGAGGACGGCCGCCTGAACGTCCGCACCAGTTCGCAGTCGCCGTCGATCGGGAAAGTCAAACTCGCCTATCTGTTCGCGCTGCGCCCGGACCAGCTCCGCGTGTTCTGTAAGCGCGTGGGCGGCGGCTTCGGCGGCAAACAGGAAGTGATCTCGGAGGATCTGGTCGCGCTCGCCACCCTGGACACCGGCCGACCCGTGTGTTTCGAGTACACCCGGGAGGAGGAGTTCACCACGGCTTCGCCACGGCATCCGATGACGTTGACGGTCAAGCTCGGCGCGAAGGCGGACGGAACGCTCACGGCGTTCCAGGTCCGCAATGTGTCGAACACGGGCGCCTACGGCAACCATGGCGGCGAAACGCTGTACGCAGGCGGCGCCGCCGTCATGATCTACCGCTGCCCCAACAAGAAGTACGACGCGTTCTCCGTCTACACGAACACCGTTCCGAGTGGGGCACTACGCGGTTACGGGATGACGCAACCGGCGTTCGCCGTGGAATCGGCGATGCACGAACTGGCACTCGCCTTGCACATCGATCCGCTCGAACTGCGACGCCGTAACATCGTGCGCCCGGGTGACCCGCTCGTCGCCCTGGACGACGGCCCCGACGACGTGATATTCACCGAGGACGGGCTGGCGAAGTGCATCGATCTCGTGGATGCCGCCATGGCCCGTACGTCCGACGATCCGCCCCCCGGCCCCGGATGGCTGGTCGGGGTCGGCGTCGCGAGTTCCTTGCACGAGACCGCACCCCCGACCGAACATGTCTCCGAGGCCTGGGTCACGCTCGGCAACGACCTCATGTACGAGCTGGCCGTCGGAACGGTCGAATTCGGCGAGGGTACGTCGACCGCGCATGTCCAGATCGCGGCCAACCAATTGGGCACGACGCCGTCGCGGGTCCGCCTGGTGCAATCCGACACCGACCGCACAGGATTCGATACCGGCGCCTTCGCGAGTGCGGGCCTTTTCGTGGCGGGCAACGCGGTACTTCGAGCGGCCAACGCCGTACGCGACCGCATCCTGGAATTTGCCGCCGCGCACACGGGTGTCCATGTCGTGCTGTGCTCGATGGACGACGACGGTGTCGTCTGCGGCGACCAGCGTGTGTCGTTGGCCGAGCTCGTCGCATTGGCCCGAGCGCGCGGAATCCGATTCACTGCCGCCCGCAAGGCCTACGGCTCACCCCGAAGCGTCACCTCCAATACGCAGGGCTTCCGGATCGCCGTCCATGGGGTGACCGGTGAGATCCGTATCCTGTACAGCGTCCAGGCGACCGACGCCGCCGTGGTCATCAACCCCGCACAGGTCCGGGGACAGGTGGAAGGCGGTGTCGCCCAGGGAATCGGCTTCGCCCTGACCGAGAATTACCACGTCGACGCGAACGGCGTCATGGTCAACCCGAACCTCCGCAACTACCGCATCCCCACCTATGCCGACATCCCCCGCACCGACGTGCTCCTGGTGGACTCGGCGGACTCCGTCGGGCCCATGCGGTCGAAGGGGATGGCGGAATGCTGTATCAACCCGGTGGCCCCCGCGTTGGCGAATGCGCTCCACGATGCCACGGGCGTCCGCTACCGCACGCTTCCCCTGACTCCGGAACGGATCTACGGCCGACTCAACGCAAACCAGTCGCTGTCGACGTTCTGAGCGCATGAACGACCGGGCCGGCGTCAGCGCCGCACCCTGGGCATGCCGAGTCCGATCCAGGAGATGATCTCCCGCTGGATCTCGTTGTTGCCGCCCCCGAACGTGAAGATGACGGCGCTGCGGTAGCCGCGCTCCAGCTCTCCGTGGAGCACGGCGCCCGCGGAGCCCTCCTTCAGGGGGCCGGCGGCGCCGAGGATCTCCATCAGCCAGGCGTAGGCGTCCCGGCGGGCCTCGGATCCGTAGACCTTGACGGCCGAGGCGTCCTGCGGGGTGAGCGTGCCCCGGTGCAGGGCGTCCACCATGCGCCAGTTGAGCAGCTTCATGGCGTCGAGCCTGACGTGCGTACGGGCGAGCCGGCCGCGGACCCAGCCGAGGTCGATGACGCGCCGGCCGTCGGCGAGCTTGGTGTCGGCGGCCCAGCGCTGGACCTGGCGCAGGGCGCTGATGGCGGTGGTGCCGTGGGCGGCGAGGGTGACGCGCTCGTGGTTGAGCTGGGTGGTGATCAGCCGCCAGCCCTGGTTCTCCTCACCGACGCGGCGGGTGACGGGGACCCGGACGTTCTCGTAGTGGCTCGCGGTGGTGTCGTGCGAGGCGAGGGTGCGGATGAGGGTGCAGGAGTAGCCGGGGTCGGCGGTCGGTACGAGGAGGATGGTGATGCCCTTGTGCGGCGGCACTCCGGCCTCGACGGGCCGGGTGCGCACGGCCAGCCAGACCCAGTCGGCGGTGTCGCCGTTGGTGGTCCAGATCTTCTGCCCGTTCACGACATAGTCGTCGCCGTCGCGCACCGCGCGGGTCTTGAGGGAGGCGAGGTCCGTACCGGCATCGGGCTCGCTGTAGCCGATGGCGAAGTCCAGCTCGCCGGAGAGGATCTTCGGGAGGAAGTACGCCTTCTGTTCGTCGGTGCCGAACTGCATGATCGTGGGGCCGACGGTGTTGAGGGCCATGAGCGGCAGCGGCACGCCCGCCTGCGCGGCCTCGTCGAAGAAGATGAACTGTTCCATCGGCGTCATGCCGCTGCCGCCGTACTCCGTCGGCCAGCCGACCCCGAGGCGGCCGTCCGCGCCGAGGCGGCGGATCGTCCGGCGGTAGAAGCGCTTCTGCTCGGCGGGGTCGAAGTGGCGGGCGTAGGCGTTGTCGGGCACCAGCGCGGCGAAGTACTCCCGCAGTTCCGCGCGCAACCGCCGCTGTTCGGGGGTGTACTGGAGATCCACGGCCCCTCCAAGGTCCCGCTGGTCCCGATGACTGTTCCCTGACACCGGCGCGGGTGCCCCGCGACGACGGCGCACACAGTAGAACGCGTTACAGAAATACGGAAGGGGTGGCGGAACGGAAGCGGCCCCGGGGGCCGGTGGGCCCCCGGGGCCGGCCCGGGAAACGAACAGAGGGAGGGGCTCAGCGCCCCGCGTGCTTGCGGTGGCGGCCGCCGCCGGCCGGTGTGCCGGGCGCTCCGGCACGCGTCTGTCCGGGCACGTACGCGACGCCCTGTGCCGCGGCGGCCTCCCGGGCGAGGGCTTCCCGCTCCTGGGTGAGCCCGTAGCGCTCCATCAGCGGCACGCGGTGCAGCTGCGGCAGCAGCCAGGTGTGCCACACGCCCGTCACGAAGGTGATCGCGGAACCGGCGATCAGTACCGAGCCGAAGGTGTCGGTCGGGTAGTGGGCGCCGACGTACATCCGGGAGAAGGCGATGAGCAGCACCGCGAACACACCGAGGACGAGGACGGTCCGGCGGTGCCGGGTCTCGCGCAGCAGGAAGTACGCGGCGATCACGGCCGCGACCGTGAAGGCGGTGTGACCGCTGGGGAAGCTGTTGGAGCCGATCTCCGGGTCCAGCATGAACTGCCTCGGCGGCCGGGGCCGGGCGACGAGGGCCTTCGCGATCTGCGTGCTGTTCCAGCCGACCGCCACCACCAGGAAGGTGGCGACCGCCTTCGTGGGCTTGCGCCGCACGAACAGCAGCCAGCCGCTCCAGACCGCGAGGATCAGCAGGCCCGCGATCGGCGAGGCGAGGGCGCTGACGCCTTCCATCACGTGGTTCAGCCAGCCCGTGCGGGTGTTGGTCTGGATCGTGCGGTCCAGCTGCAGGTCGTGCGGCTGGATCAGCTCGGTGTGCGCGGCGACGAGGCCCAGCGCGATCGCGGTCGCGAACAGCAGGATGGAGTTGCGCAACCAGTGGCGCACGTAGGGCATGGGCAGGGCGTCCTTTGGATCTCTGTCGGTGGGTGCGGCGGGGCGGTACCGAAGCGGCAGGGTACGCGGAGGTGACGAACACACGTCGCGCGGATGTCATCGGCACGGCTGTATGACAAAAGCTACACGCGATCACTCGATGCCCCACCGGCGCGCCCGGCGCACGACGGGCCCCGCGCCGACACTCTGGGGTCGGCGCCTCGAAGCCGTGGCAATGTTGTGACGTTTTGCCCCACTGCGCGGCGGCGGATTTCAGCAGAACGACGGACCCGTCACCGCCGGTTACGCGGCGTGGCAGGCCTCGATCAGGGCGCGCAGCTCGGCCCGGGGCGGGTCGGGCCGCACGGCGAGGTACGTGCGCATGGCCGGGGCGGGGTCGCGCAGCGGGCGGAAGACGACGCCGGGGACCGGGAGCTGGTCGGCGTGCGGGGCGTAGAACACCGTCCAGGACGGCTTGCCGAAGCCGATGCCGGCCAGGGTGTCCTGGGCGGTCGTGAACTCCGCGCCGAACTGCGGCTCGAATCCGGCCGCACGGCAGGACCGCGTCACCAGCTCGTACAGCGCGGGGTTGCGGGACCGGGAGGACAGCCGCAGGGGCAGGGCGGCGAGGTCGGCCATGTCGATCACACCGCGCACGGCGAGGTCGTGGCGGGCGGGCAGGGCGACCATGAGCGGGTCGTGCCACAGCGGCAGCATCTCCAGCTCCGGCTCGGTCCGCTCGCCGCGCAGCAGCGTCGCGTCCAGCTCGCCGGACCGGACCCGCTTCAGACGGTCGTCGGTGGCGCCGGTGACCAGCTCCAGCTGGGCACCGGGGGCGAGCCGGGCGAACTCGGCGAGGATGGTGTCCAGCCGCACGCCCAGCCCGGAGCTCGAGCCGAGCCGCAGCGTCCCGGCCCGCTCCGCGCGCAGCTCGTCGATCGCCGCCCGGGCCCGCGACCGCGCGGCCAGCACCTCCCTGGCGTGCGGCAGCAGCCGTCGGCCCGCCTCGGTCAGCCGCACGCTCCGGGTGGTGCGGTCGAACAGCGGGACGTCCAGCTCCCGCTCCAGCCGGCGCACCTGCTGGCTGACCGCCGACTGCACGATGTGCAGCCGCTCGGCGGCCCGTCCGAAGTGCAGTTCCTCGGCCACGGTCAGGAAGTACTGCAGCTGCCGGATCTCCATGCCCACCCCGTCGACCGGCCGGCGCGAAGCCGCCGCGATTGATCACTTGTCGTGATGAGTGTATGCGCGCTTCCCTCATTGGTCGCCGGGCGTGATCGCGATGAGGTGGAGGCACAGCGAACGGCACACCAGCGATTCGAAGGAGTCGGCATGACGTACGTGGATGTGAACGACACCACGCTCTACTACGAGGACGAGGGCGCCGGACGGCCCCTGTTGCTCCTGCACGGCTGGGCGACCAGCGGCCGGGTGTGGGGCGCACAGCTGCCCGACCTCGTCCGGGACCACCGGGTCGTCACCCTCGACTGGCGCGGCTGCGGCCGGTCGGCCCGGCCCGCCCGGGGCAACACCATCGACGGGGTGGTCGCCGACCTCGTGGCGCTCGTCGGCGCGCTGCGCCTGGACCGTCCGGTCGTCGTCGGCTCGTCGATCGGCGGCGTCTTCGCGACCGAGCTCGGTGCGCGTCACCCGGAGCTGATCGCGGGCGTGGTCTCGGTGGACGGGCCTGCCTACTGGCCTTCGACCATGCCCGAGCTGCTCGGCGGCCCGGTCGAGGGGCTGCGTCGCGACCGGGCCGGCACGGTCGCCGGGTGGGTGTCCGAGTGGTACGCGCCGGGCACCCACCCGGCACTGATCGACTGGACGGTCCGCCAGGTCCTCGACTCGGGCGTCTACGTCGACGGCCAGCTCCCGGCCTTCACCTCCTACGACCCACGGCCGCTGCTGCCCGGCCTCCGGGTGCCGGTCCACTACATCCACGGCGAGCTCGACACCCAGATCCCGCTCGACGTGGCGCGGACCTGCGCCGCGCTCACGCCCGGCGCCGAGGTGAGCGTGATCGCCGGGGCGGGCCACCTCCCGCACCAGGAACGGCCGGCCGAGTTCAACGCGGCGCTGCGGGCCGCGCTCGCCCTGATGCCGTCGGCTCCCGCCGCCGGCTGACGGCCACCGCACGCCTCACCCACCTCGCACGACAAGAAGGACGGAACATGCCCAGGACAGGCCTGCGGATCAGCGGCGGCGACGCCGTCGTCGAGTACGACATCACCGGTACGGGTCCGGGTCTGGTGCTCGTGCACGGCACCGGTGCCGGCCGTGAGCAGTGGCTGCCGCTGACCGAGGCGGTCGCCGACCGGTTCACCGTCGTGGCGCCCGACTGCTCGGGGTCGGGCGGCACCACCGACCACGGCGGGCCGGTCACCCTGGCCGACCTCGCCGACGAGGTCCTCGCCGCCGCGAACGACGCGGGGCTCGACACCTTCCACCTGGTCGGCCACTCCTTGGGCGCGGCGATCGCGACCCACCTCGCCGGGACGCACCCCGGCCGGGTCCGCTCGCTCGTGCTGCACGCGGGCTGGGCCCACACCGACACCCGGCTGGACGCCGAGTTCCGGTACTGGCTGGAGCTGCTGAGCGCCGACGCCGCGCACGGGACGTCGCTGTTCGCGCGGATGCTGCCGCTGACGGCCTTCGGTCCCGGGTACTGGGCGCGCACGGACGCCGCGGCCAACGAGGAGCTGGTGCAGGGGCTCACGGGGATGCTCGCGCCGGGCACCGCGCGCCAGACCGAGACCGACCGCACGGTGGACCTGCGGCCCCTGCTCGGCCGGATCACCGCGCCGACGCTGGTCCTGGCCAGCGCGCACGACCGGATCATCGC
Organism: Streptomyces netropsis; assembly: GCF_014203545.1. GTDB lineage: Bacteria > Actinomycetota > Actinomycetes > Streptomycetales > Streptomycetaceae > Streptomyces > Streptomyces netropsis. The sequence goes on along the minus strand of NZ_JACHJG010000002.1, from coordinate 270,911 downwards.
CCCCGAACAGCAGCAGGCGCTGCTGGCGGGCATTCCGAAGGCCCGGTACGCGGAGATCGACGCGGGCCACGGGGCACCCGCCGAGGACCCGGCCGGCTTCGCCGCCAGGATCACCGCCTTCCTGGACGAGCAGCCGACGACACCCGCGGAGACCGTGACCGTCCACTGACACCGCGCACGGTTCGGGCATCACGGCGGCCCGGGCACCTCACCGCCGGCCGAAGAACTCCACCTCGGCGACGGCGAGCCGCCGGTCGAGGCGGATGCCGAAGTCGGCGTCCGCCGTCAGCCGAATGCGCACGACGTCGGAGCCGCGTACGGCGAAGGTCTGCTGACCGGGCTGGTCCCGGAGGGTGACCGTCTTCGTACGGCGCTCACCGTCGGCGGCGACGAGCAGCACGGTGATCTTCGCGGGGCGGGCCTGGGTGAGGAACTCGTCCTGGTTGACCGAGCTCCCCGAGGTGATCAGCAGCTCCCGCAGCCGCACCGGCTTGTCGAAGTCGGCCTCCAGGTACTGCCCGATGCCCGAGCCGGGGTTGACGGGTGCCCAGTACCGGTTGTTGAAACCGTCGAAGGCCGCACTCGCCGGATGGCCGGGCGCCTCGCTGGAGGCACGGACCTCCGTCGGGCGCAGCGCCTCCGGCTTGGTGGTCCGGTCCTGGGTGAAGGTGAAGACGTCGGGGAGGTGGGAGCGGCCGAACCAGACCGCGAGCAGCAGGACCAGCAGCGTGAGGGGCAGTGCCAGGCGGGGCCGCCGCCAGGTCCGGTGCCGGGGTCGGCTGCCGGCCGCCAGGGCGCGGTCGGAGCGCCGGAGGATCCGGCGCCACCACGGCGGGCGCGTCCGCCGGGGCGGCGGTGCGGTGTCGAGGACGGCACCGCACCGGTGGCACAGCCGCCGGTCGTACGGATTGTCCGTCCGGCACAGCGGGCAGAGCCGGCCCGTCGGCCGCCGGGCCCCCGCCGGGTGGCCGGTCGTGCCGGTTTCCCGGCCGGGGTCCGGGCCGCCGTCGGGGCCGCGCTCGGGCCGGTCGCCCGGCCGCCTGGGGGCGGCCGGGGGCGGTGGGGCAGCCGCCGGCGGGGACGGGGGTTCCGCCGGAGTGGGTGGCGTGCGGGGACGGGGTGGGGTGGCCGCGAGGGGAGCCACCGTGGGCCGGGGCGGCACGGACGGCGCCGGGGTGGCGGGCGCGGGCGAAGGCGAAGGAGCAGGCGGGGGCGGGGCGGTGGCGGGTGACGGGGGCGCGGGGGCCGGCTGCTCCTCCCACTCCAGGAACGCCTGGCAGGAGGCGCAGAACCGGTCGCCGGTGTCGTTGCGGTGGCCGCAGTCGGGGCAGGTCATGACGGGTCCGCTCCCTCCGCCGCCGTGGGCAGCAGCTCGACCCGGTACGCGATGTGCGCGGGTGTCTCGGCGGCGACGAGCCGCTCCAGCCGGGCCCGGTCGAACCGGTCCGGGTCGGGCACCCGCAGCCGGACCGTGACCGATGCCCCGGCCGAGCCGGGCAGCGCGGCCCCCGGCACGGGCGACCAGGCGGTGGCCCCGCTCTCGTCGATCTCCGGCTCGGTCCCGGTCTCCAGCCGCACCGCCGCGGCCAGCCCGTGCCGCGTCCCGCGCCGCCGGTGCCGGGCGACCGCCTCGGCGACCACGGCGCGCCGCTGGTCCTCCGGCCGCTCGGCGTCGGCCTCCACCGCGAGCCACCCCGCCAGCCAGGCGAGGAAGTCCTCGGGCGCGGTGCCCGGGTGGAGGTACGCGGGCAGGTTGTCGAGGGTGAGGTGCAGCGGCGCCAGCACCTCGTCGAGGGCGCCCAGGAAGCGCTGGAGGAAGTCGTGTTCGAGGTAGAGGGCGGGCAGTCCGTCCAGGAGGGGGTGGGGTGTCGGCAGGCCGGGAATCGCCGCGCGCACGTCAGTCCTCCCTCACCCGGAGCTGGTGTTCGTAGCTGAACGCCAAGGCGTGCCGGTCGAGCGTGATCTTGGCGGTCGCCTCGGCCCTCCGTCCGGTCACGGGGTCGGCGGGGAAGAGCCGTACGTCCTCCACCAGATCGACGCCGGGCACCTGTTGGAGCACGCCGAACACCTCGCCGGAGTGGATGGGCCGACCGAACGGCCAGCCCTGCCCGGCCGGCCCGCCGGTGAGCGGGTTGAAGTAGCCGTAGAGGGCGGCCAGGGCCGCCTCGCGCAGCCGGTCGGCCGCGACGGCCCGGCCCGCCCGGACCGAGGCGACGACGGTGACGCCCTGGTAGTAGGGGGGTTCGACGACGAGCCGGGTGCCGATCGGGCGCCGCTCGTCCAGATACGCGGCGATCATGGCGAGGGTGTCCTGCGGCGGGATCAGCTCGTCGAAGTCGATCCGGCCCTGCGCGTCACTGCGACCGGCGGGAACGACGAGGAGCCGCACCCCACCGGCCTGGTCCTCCCCCTCGGCCCCCTCGGCTCGGCCCGCCGGTACGCACGTCACGCGGGCGGCGTCCGGCGCGACTTCACGGGCGAGCTGTTCGTAGTCGTGCGGTACGACGGCCCGGTGCAGGGTGCGCAGGGTCATCGGGCCGCGTACGCGGGCGTTGTCCACGCTCTCGCCGTCGACGCCGCCGAGCGCCGGGCGCCGGTTGTGCACCCGGGCCACGTACGGCAGGGAGCTGCGCAGCACGCGCAGCGCGCCCCGGGCGACGTTGCCGCGGCGTCCGCCGCCGGTGCGGTAGGCGCGCACCCGGACCGGGCAGCCCTTCGGGGGCACGGCACCGTACAGCCGCAGGGTTCCGTCCTGTTCCCGTACGGCCGGGCCGAAGTCGACCCGGCCGGAGGTGAGGTCGAGGGTGATGTGCCGGTCGGTCGCGGTGGAGTGGGCGAAGTCGTCGACGCGTGTCCACTCCACCCAGCCGCCGCCCTCCGCGACTTCCACGACGAAGGGCTCCTCCGCCGGCACCACCGGCGGCCGGGCGACGCGGAAGCCCTGGCCCGGTACGCCTTCCGACGGGCCGAGGAGTTCCTCGGTGACGGTCTCGGCGTGGGCGGCCTCCACGGTGCCGCCGATGGTGAAGGCGGTGATGTGCCGTACGGTCGGCGACGCGAGGTAGGCGGGCTGGTCCGGGGCGGCCTCCCGCAGCCGGCAGCGCAGCCAGCCCGCGGAGTGCCGGGCGACGACGGAGGCGCTGTGGGTGGCGGGCATGTGCAGGATGACGTCCCCGGCCTTGTTGAACGCGCCGGTGTCGTCCTGCTCCACCTCGCAGGGCTCCCAGGCGCCGCCGTCCCACGCCTCCCACACCAGCGGCGGGCGGCGGGGGTCGACGCCCACGCCGTCGACCCGGCAGTCCAGGCGCAGCACGAGGACACAGCCGGGCACGGGGTTGCTCAGGCCGATGTAGAGGCAGTCGCCGGGTGCGGGCGGGGTGGCGAAGCAGGGCACGTCGCGGCCCAGGGCCAGTTCCTCCGAGCGGTCCGTGGCGTTTCCCGCGTCGGGCCGGGTGGCGAGGTGGGCGAGGGAGCACGGCGGCACCGACAGGTCACGGCTCGTGGTGAAGACCACGGCCTCCTCGGTCTCGGTGCGTACGGTCGCGACCTCCGTACCGGCCTTGATCCGCACCGTCTCCGGCTGCGGGGCGGAGAGCCGGAAGGTGACCTCGGTGCGGGCCGCGGTCGGCGGGTAGAGCCGCACCCCGATCAGGTCGAGGAAGGCCAGATAGTTCTTGTCCGGCACCCGGTTGAGGCGGTAGACGAGCTGGTCGACCATGGTGGCGAAGGCCTCGATCAGGGTGACGCCCGGGTCGGAGACGTTGTGGTCCGTCCACTCCGGGCACCGCTGCTGCACCAGCCGCTTGGCCTCGTCGACCAGAGTCTGGAACCGGCGGTCGTCCAGGTTGGGGCCGGGGAGCGTCATGGGCCCTCCTCGGGGCGAAGGTCGTGCCCCGCGGTGGGGTGTGCGTCGTGCTGCGGGATCACGTAGAAGGGGAAGACGAGGTTGCGCGGGTCGTTGGCGCCGCGGATCGCGTAGCTGATGTCGATGTAGAGCACCCCGTCGTCCGCTTCGTCGAAGCGGACGGCGACGTCGGCCACCTCCACGCGCGGCTCCCACCGCTCCAGGGCGAGCCGTACCTCGTAGGCGAGCTGCCCGGCCGTGCCCGCGTCGGCGGGTGCGAAGACGTACTCGCCGAGGTCGCAGCCGAACTCCGGGCGCATGGGGCGTTCGCCGGGCGAGGTGCCGAGGATCAGCCGGATCGACTCCTCGATCTCCCGGTCCCCGCCGACCAGGGCGATGCCGCCGGTGGCGTCCGTACGGGGCGGGAACGCCCAGCCCGCGCCGATGAACTGCTGTGCCACGCTCCTCACCCGCCGATCAGCACGGTCGGGCAGCCGGAGACGATCGGGGAGCCGCAGCCCGTCGTGTCGCCGACGCGGGCGGCCGGGCGGCCGCCGATCAACACGCCGGAGCTGCCCGACGCGATCGTGGACGGCGGGTGCGCGGCGGGCGAGGCGCATCGGTGCGGTGTGCCGACGGTGGCCGCGGGACTGCCGCCGATCAGCACCGTGGGGTCCCCCGGCGGGCTGACGGTGCCGGGGTGGCCGGTGGGATCGCCGACGCGTGCGGCTGCTGGCATGTGCGGTGCCCCTCTGCGTTGAGTGCGTGGACGTCGACTGCCCCGATCACGTCGACCACCTCAATTGAGCTTCACCAAGGGCGCGTTGACGGACACGGTCCGGCCGCCCTTGACCTCGGTGCGGGTGGTGCCGTTGACCGCCACCTGGTTGCCCTGGACCTCCACCGCGCCGGTGGTGGACACCGTCACCTGACCGTTTCCGCCGTCCAGCCGCACTCCGCTGCGGGCCGTCAGTTTCACGGAGCCGCCGGCGAGTTCCAGCGCGCCGTTGCCCGCGTCCAGGGACACCCCGTCGCCCGCCTTGATCGACACCCGTTGCCTGGCGTCGATCTCCACGGTGCCGTCGCTGTGCAGCACGATGGTGGTGCCCTTGCGATCGAGGTCGATCTTCAGCTTTCCGTCGCCGGTGACGAGCCGTACCCCTTGCGGGCCGTTCGCCGTGTCGAGCAGTTCGAGCTTGTTGCCGTCGCGGGATCCGAAGGCGCGCTTGTTGACGGCGCCGCTCGTGGGGTCGATGGTCTCCCCGTCCTGGCCTCCCGCGCCCTGGGACGGCTTGTCCTGCCCGTTGTAGAGGGCGCCCAGCACGTACGGGCGGTCCAGGTGCCCCTGCTCGAAGCCCACCAGCACCTCGTGGCCGACCTCGGGGACGAACACCTCGCCGCTGCCGGTGCCGCCCGCCTGCGCGGTGCGGGCCCAGTCGCTCGCGTACTCGTCCGACAGCCAGGGGAAGCCCACTTTGACCCGGCCGAGCCCCTCGGGGTCCTTGGTGTCCGTGACCGTGGCGTTGACCAGCCCGGACATGCCCTGGTGGGTGGCGGCACCCCCGCCGCCGGTCAGCCCGAACAGCGAACGCTCCTGCTGGCCGGAGACCGAGATCCACGTCTCGTACCCGCGCAGCGCGTCGAACACGTGCCGCGAGGAGGTCACCGTGTACCGCCCCTCGAAGGGCGCCCCGACCCCGGTCAACGTGACCGCGCCGCCCGCCCGGACCGCGGGGTTGCCCCGGACGACCGCCTCCAGTTCGGCGAAGGACCCGGCGATGCGCTCGGCCAGTGCCCCGGCCGCCTGGTCCACCTCCGCCTGCGTGCCGTACGGGGCGTCCGTGACCACGAAGCCGGCCTCCCCGAACGGTGCGGTCACCTGTGCCGCGGTGACGCCCAGCTCCAGGGTCCTGGCCTTGCCCGCCTCCGCGCGGCCGACCAGCGGCTGCTTGGCCCGTACATCCCAGCCGCGCACCTCGACCGCCGAGACCTGCTCGGCCGCCGACACCCCGGCACGGCAGCGCAGCAGATTGACGCCCATCTCCAGGACGAGCGGGTGCCTCTCGGCCCGGGCCGAGACGTCGGGTGCGCCGCCGGCCTCCGTCGGTCTGGTGACGTGCAACCGGCCGTCGGTCACATACACCTGCGCGCCTGCCTCCTCCGCCAGGCCCCGCAGGAACTCCCAGTCGGAGACGTTGGGCTGTGCCACGTGCTCCAGCACCGGCCCCGCGACGTCGACCTGCCCGGGCCGCAGCCCGGCCCGCTGGGCGACGCGGGCGCAGATGTCGGCGAGGGTCATGTTCTGGTAGCTGGCCACCCGGCGGCCGCGGAAGAGCCGGTAGGACTCGTCGAGGCCGCGTACGACCGTGAAGGTGCCGGTGTCGTCGATCTCCACCTCCAGCGCGGTGACGCTACCGGTCAGCAGCGGCCGGGGCGCCGGGCCGCCACCGCCCGCGCGGGCCAGCAACCGCACCTTCGTACCGACGGCGATTCCCGCCTGCCCCAGCAGCACCCTGCCCGGGTCGCGGAAGCGCAGCACGAACAGATCGGGCAGCGTGCGGCTGTCGTCCACATAGCCTTCGACGAGGGTGTTCGCCAGGGCCGCCGGCAGCGGACGGCCGGCGAACTCCACGAGCAGGGACTTGGCGACGCTCTGTCCCGTCACGGCCGGCTCACCGCCCCACGGTGTCGTCGTCGTACGGACCGTCCGGGTCCCGGAGCCGGTCCAGCTCGTCGAGGGCAGGGAGCAGCAGTTCCCGGCCGTTGGTCAGCCGCATCGGGTCGTCGATGTCGTTGGCCTCGGCGATGACCCGCCAAACGGTGGGATCGCCGTACTCGCGCCAGGCGAGGTGCGCCAGCGTGTCGCCGGTCTGCACCCGGTGCACCCGCCGGGCGTGCAGCGCACCGGAGGTGGGGTTCTGTCCGGGCGTCTCGCCGCTGATCTCCTCCATCGTCACCTGGCACACGGCCCGGATCGGCACACCGGAGGTGGTGAACAGGGTGTATTTCACCTGCACTTGGCTGACGTAGCCGGGAAACCCGGTGAGGCCGCCCCAGTGGAACACCACCCACGGCGGGGAGGACCGCTGCTGCTGCCGCGTCTCGTCGGTCGGCACGCAGCAGGCGAACAGCCGCTCCACGGACGTCACCACGCGGGTGTCGTGGGTGTCGCTCGCGTCGAAGAACATCTCGACGGTGAGCTTGCTGGGCTGCGGCCCCTGGTACTCGGGCGGACCGGCGCTCTTCGCCCCCTTGGCGGGGGTGCGTTTCCACGCCGCCGCCTTGGTCAGGCTCAGCTCCTTGGGGTTGAACTGGAAGTCGATCCGCCCGCACGGCCCGCCCGGGGTGAGACCGCCGCCGGGCGGCGGGGTGCGCAACTCCAGGTAGGCGTGCTCCAGTTTGGGCCTGGCCCCACCTCCTCGGGCCCCGGAACCACCGGTACCGGCGGCGCTGAACGCCACGGGTGCGCTCATCGGCCTCAGCCCTCCATCACATAGCCGTGGTGGGCGATCTCGATGGTCTCGGTGGCGACCTTGGGTGACTCCGGGTTGAAGGAGGGCCCGGTCCAGCGCACCGGCACGACTTCCAGCAGCCCCCATTGGGCGACCTTGCGACCGTCCCCGGTCCGCGCCTCGATGTGGGCCGTCCGGCGCTTGAAGCCCGTGGTCATGCCGGCGAACCACTTGGCCACCTTCTCGGTCTCTCGGGTCAGCGGCCGGGACAGCTTCACATTGGGGTACTTGAGGCGGGTGGGCAGCTGCCACAGGTGCCCGTTGTTGCCGCCCTCCTCCCGCTGCTCCAGCACCACTTCGCAGCCGAGGCCCTCACAGGTGTTGAACGATCCGAGTTCGATGCCGTCGACGGTGACGACGAAGCAGACACTGACCGCCGGGTCGTCGGTTACGGGCATGCGCTGTCCCCTCTGCTGTGTTCCTTCGGTGCTCGGCGCTCGGCGCTCGGCGCTCGGCGCTCGGTGCTCGGTGCTCGGTGCTCGTCCAGTGCCGGGTGTCGATTTCAGTGGCGGGTGTCGATGAGGAACCCGGCCCGTTCGCGTTCGAGCCGGAGCTCGGCCTTGAGCAAGCGGCTGAGCGGGGCGAACAGGGCGCGGACCAGCTCGTCGGTCACGGCGGGTGCGGTGTCTTGGGGGGTGCCTTTGCCGTCGGAGAGGCCGGTCCTGGCGGGCGGGGCGGGTTCCTGGCCGTCGGTTCCGCCATCGGGCGGGGACGGTTCGGGGCCGGGTTCGGGGGGCGGTGGTGCGGGCGGGGGCCCGGGCCCGAGCGGCGGGGTTCCGGACGGTGCGGGGCCGGAGGCGGTGGCCTCGTGCTGCACGGCAGGCAGCGACCGCGCTGCGCGGAAGACCACCGACCCGTCGGCCATGCGCTGGGCCACTCCCGCGGCGACGGCCACCGCACCGGCGTCGAGCATCCGTGCGGGCTGTTCCGCCTCCGCGCGGGAAGACGGCGTCGCCGGGGCGGCCGTCAGCCGCTGCACCGGGGCCCCGGGGAGGCCGGGGGACGGCGGTACGGGAGCCGCTGTCCAGGGGACGACGGGGGTCGGCGCCGGGGTGGTGCGCTGGACGGGTGGTGGTGCCGTCGCCACAGCGGGTCCGGACCGGCGCACAGGAACGACTGCCGGGGCAGCCGGTACGGGGGTGGCGGGGTCGGCCGGTCCCGTGGGGAACGGCCCGGAGAAGCCGGAGAAGTCGGAGAAGAGGGGCACGGATCGCTGGGCGACCAACGGGACCGTGGGTGTCACCGGTGCGGGCGACCTGGCCCAGGGGCCCGGATCGGTGACTCCCTCGACCGGTCGGCCATCGGCGGTGGCTCGTTGCAGCGGTACCGGCGGACGATCCGCGGGCGCCTCGGGGCCGTTCGGCGGTGTGGGCTCCGGGTCGGCGGCGCTCTGACGGGCCACGAGCGGGGACGCGCCGAGCAGCGGGCGCGTGGGGACGACGGGTGCGGGTGCCACCGGAGCATCCGGGGCTTCGGGGCCGGCGGTCTCCGGTGCGGTCGGGCCGGGAAGCGGGGGAGAGGCGGCCGGGGACTCTCCGGTGCTCGCGACGGGCGCGCGCTGCGCCGTGGGCGGCAGCGCGGCGAGGGGCGCGCCCAGCCCGAGGCCGTGCGGTGCCGCGGAGCGCTGGACAGGGGGCGGTGGGGGCGGCGAGGCGGGGGCGCCCGCGACAGGCCCGGGCCCCGGGACGGGTGCCGGGCCCGTGGCCGAGGGCAGGGGTGCCAACTGATGGACGAACGTCTCCCATGGCCGAGCCGACACCAAGGTTTCGTTGGCCACCCGTTGGAGCGGAACGGGCGGGGCCGGGGACTCCGAAGGCACTGAAGCGCCGCGTGCACCGTGCGCTGCCACCGACGGCACCGTTTCCCGGCTGACCGTCGGGGCGGGCGCGGACGGGAACGCCGGTGTGCCGGCGGCACGCGTCGCCAGCCCGTGGCCGACTCCGGACGGCGCCTGTGGGCTCACCTCGTGGCCGAGCGGAGCGGTGGTGAAGGAGGCGTTCCGCCAGGTGCCGAGGGAGTCGCGGAACCCGTCGGGGTCGGTGACGAGGGCCGTGTCACCGAGGGTCCGTTGCAGAGGTGGCAACTCCCGCCAACCGTCCCCGGACACGGCAGGGGCAGGCGAGGCGGGGCCGTCGGCGGGTGGGACGGCGTGGCGGCGGCCGCTCAGCCAGGACAGCAACCCCATCAGTTCCTCGGTCCGTTCAGCCGGGCGATCTGATCGACGTACCTCAGCCGGTCGGCGTGTTCCAGGTCGATGATCTGATCGAGCGACCAGTGGAAGTGGTAGGCGAGGTACGCGACTTCCTCATGGATCCGGTCGGCCGCGTACGTCACGATTCCCCCAGGCGACCACCGCCGGCGAGATCCACCGCGAAGTTCTCCCGACACGCGGGGCAGGTGACCGCGGCGCGGGTGTGTCCTTCGGCGTTGATACGGCGGTAGAAGTCCTGCAGGAAGGCGAGGTCGGATGCGAACAGGTCCTCGACGACGCCCGGGTGGACGTCCTCGATGGTGCCGAGGCGGGTGATGACGCGTGCGATGAGCACCACGGAGAGGTAGGCGGAGTTCTCCCGTACCCGGTCGTCCCGCAGCGGGATCAGCTCGTCCCGGGCCGTGGCCAGCCGCATTACGCCGGAACGGTGGACGGTGCCGGATTCGTCCACGTACCCCCGTGGCAGTTCGAAGGCGAACTCGGTGCGCAGCCGGTCCGGTTGCGCAGGGGATTCGGCTTCCTGACGGTCGGTCGCCGCGATGGTTCGGCGCATCAATCGACTTCCATGCTCTCGTACGTGATCGCCAGTTTCTCCGTGAGGACGGAGGTGTCGCCGGCCTTGAGCGCGCTGATCTCCAGCGACTTGGGCCAGGCGTTGATCAGCTTGTACCGCTTGATCGGGATGCCCTCGTAGTCGTAGACGATGATCGAGCCGTTGCGGCGGGCGTTGTTCATCCTCCCGAACCGGGAGTCCTTGATCCAGCGTTCGAAGCTGTTGTCCTCGGTCAGCCCGCGGGCGACCGTGACCTCTCCGGCCTTGGGGCGTCCGGGCAGCTTCTTGACGGCGTACTTGCCGTCGGCGGTGTTCTGCTTCAGCTCGATGACGTCCTGTTCCATCTTCAGGCCGGTGACCTCGGTGATCTGCCGGATGAGGACGCTGTCGAATTCCAGCCCGAAGGAATGCCCCACGGAACTGTCGAGATCGGGGAGTGGCATGCCAGTCTCCTAGGTTCGGTCCCAGAGTTCAGTCAGTGCGCGGTCATTCGTCGACCGCGCCGCTTCCGCCGGACAGCTGGGCGAGCCGGAACACCACGAACTCCGCCGGCTTTACCGGTGCCACTCCGACCTCGCAGATGACCTGCCCGGCGTCGATGCTCTCCGGGGGGTTGGTCTCGCGGTCGCATTTCACGTAGAACGCCTCGTCCGGAGTGAGTCCGAACAGTGCTCCTTTTCGCCACTCGTTGACCAGGAACGCCGACACGGTACGCCGGACCCGGGCCCACAGGGCGTCGTCGTTCGGCTCGAAGACCACCCACTGCGTCCCCGCGAGAATCGACTCCTCCAGGTAGTTGAAGAGCCGCCGGACGTTGAGGTAGCGCCATGCGGGGTCGGCGGCGAGGGTACGGGCGCCCCAGACCCGGATGCCGCGGCCGGGAAAAGCCCTGACGCAGTTGAGGCCGATGGGGTTGAGGAGGTCGTGCTCGCCCTTGGTGATCTGCGTCTGGAGGGCGACGGCTCCCCGCACGACCTCGTTCGCCGGGGCCTTGTGCACCCCGCGCGACGCGTCGTTGCGCGCCCACACGCCCGCGATGTGGCCGCTGGGCGGTACGAAGGCGTTGCGTCCCGCGTTCGGGTCGAAGACCTTGATCCACGGGTAGTACATGGTGGCGTACTTCGAGTCGAAGCCGGTGCGGTCGATGCGCCACGCCTTGATCTGCTGCGGGCTCAGTCCGGGCGGCGGGTCGAGGATGGCGATGCGGTCCCCCATCGCCTCGCAGTGGGTGATGAGGCCCTGCTGGACGGAGACGACCGTGTCGAGGTCGAGCGCGCCGCGCTCGTAGGCGCTCATCAGGTCCGGTGCCGCCACCATCGTGATCTCTTCGACGGCTTCCAGGCCGCCGAAACCGGTGCGGAGGTCGGGGTCACCGACGTAGGACTCGGCCGACAGCTCTTCGGAGGCCGGGGTGCCGTCGGCGGGCGGCGCGGCGAGGGAGACCGACTGCGCGGCGGGCCGCGCGGGGGCGGCGCCCTTGCCGGGCTCCTCCAGGGCGATGAACCGGGAGCGGGACGCGACCTGCGCGGCCACGTTGTCCTTGCTGCGCTTGGTGGTGACGGCGGGATAGGTCTCGACCACGTCACCGTCCCGCTTCACCAGGAGCGTGAAGACGTCCTGCGGCGGATCGTCCCCCTCCGGATCGGCGACCTCGACGGTGATCTCGCCGGTGACGCCGGGCAGGGCGCGTACGAGGTAGGGCCCGAGCGACGCCGGCGGCCCGGCGGCGACGGCGGGGGCGGCGCCCGCGTCGTCCCCGTCCCCTCGCTGCCCGCCGATGCGTACGACGTAGCAGATCCCGCCGCCGTTGGCGAAGAAGCCGTAGACGGAGGTGGCGAGGTAGGTCCCTTCGACGAACTCGCCGAAGACGCCGACGAACTGGGTCCAGTTCGTGATCAGCGTCGGCTCGTTGAACGGACCCTTCTGTGCGAATCCGACGAAGGCGGCGACCGAGGTCCCGACCCCTTCGATCGGCCGCGACCCGGACTCCACCTCTTCGACGTAGACGCCCGGGGACAGGTACGACGGCATACCACTCTCCTTGACCGGGGAACGAGGGTGATTCTCGTCAGCGCGCGGGATCAGCGGAACGAGCTTTCGGCCGCCCCGACGTACACGGCCGCCTGCCCGAACGGGCACCGGGCGCTACCCCGTGTTCGTCCCCCGAGCCGTGCCGTCCGGCTCCGCGGTCCGCGCATGCTCGACACCATGTCGGGGACGTACGGGACCGTACGGGACGAGCGGGTGACGTCGTGAAGGCCGCCCCGGAAAAGGCCGCCACGAAGGAACGCGGCACGCCCTCCGGGGCGGGAGCGCGTACGACCCGTGCCACGGGATCCGTGTCCGCCCCGATGCCCGGGGGCCGGGGACTGGACCGACGCGGCATTCAGCGGCTTCAGGGTGCGGCAGGGAACGCGGCGGTCTCCCGTTTGGTGGCACAGCGCTATGCGGAGGTCGTGAAGCCGCCACCGGCGCAGGCACCGGGCTTTCGTGAGGTCACGGCCGATGTCGCGGCGAAGAAGCAGACGGTCGCGCAGCACCCGTCGGCGGCTGGTGAGTCGAAGGCCGCGCAGGACGCGGCGGTGGCTCCGCCGGACGACAAACAGGCCCAGGGCAAGGCGGCCCAGGCCGAGAAGATGAACGCGGCGAAGCCGGGTGAGTTCGACAAGGCGGCGTTCATCAAGGCGGTCAACGACGCGATCGCGGCGCAGGCGCCGAAGAATCTCGACGAGGCGGACAAGTTCTCGGAATCCGGGAAGGCCGACAAGGTCAAGGAACAGGTCGACGGGAAGGTCGGGGAGGGCAAGGAGTCCTCGGCCAAGGACATCGAGACCACGACCAAGGCGGCCCCGGACACCTCGGCGGCCAAGGAGAAGCAGGTCACCCCGATGACCCCGGACAAGCCTCCGGGGAACCCCGGCCCGCCGAGCGCCGACGCCGCGATACCGGCGAAGCAGCCGGACGCGGTGACGGACTTCTCCGAGGGGCCGCAGGAGAACGACAAGGCGCTGGCCGACGCGGAGATCACCGAGGACCAGCTCGCCAAGGGCAACGAACCGGAGTTCGACCAGGCCCTGTCGGAGAAGAAGAAGGCCGAGGAACATTCCGCGCAGGCTCCCGCCCAGGGCAGGGCCGCGGAGAACCGGCAACTGACGACGGCCAAGGCGAACGCCGCGGCGGCCGGCACCCAGGCGATGGCGTCCCTCACCGCCACCCGCGCCACGGCGGGACAACAGGTCGACGGCGGAAAGGGCGAGACGAAGTCGAAGGACGAGCAGAAGCGGACCGAGGTCACGGCCAGGCTCCAGACGGTCTTCGACGACACGAAGAAGGACGTCGAAGGCACCCTGTCCGGCCTGGACAAGACGGTCGACGACCAGTTCACGCGAGGCGAGAAGGCCGCCCGGGACGCCTTCATGGCCGACCAGGAACGCCGGATGAAGGCGTACAAGAAGAAGCGCTATTCGGGCTTCACGGGAAAGCTCAAGTGGGTCAAGGACAAGTTCAAGGGCCTGCCGGAGGCGGCGAACCAGCTCTACCAGGAGTCCCGCAAGCTCTACGTCCAGCAGATGCAGGGCGTGATCTCCGGCATCGCCGACACGATCGGCGCGGAGCTGGGCAAGGCGAAGGCCCGTATCGCGAAGGGCCGCGCCGAGCTGAAGGCCGAGGTGGACAGACTCCCCGCGGATCTCCGGCAGTTCGGCGAGGAGGCGGCGGCGGACTTCGCGGGCAAGTTCGACGACCTCGAGTCGGAAGTCAATGAGAAGTCCCAGCAACTGGTGCAGGAGCTGGCCACCAAGTACACGCAGGCCCTCAACAAGATCGACGAGGAGATCAAGAAACTCCAGGAGGCCAATAAGGGTCTGATCGACAAGGCGAAGGACGCGATCGTCGGCGTCATCAAGACGATCAACGAACTGAAGAATCTCCTGATGGGCATCCTGGCGAAGGCGGCCGGAGCCATCATGAAGATCATCAAGGATCCGATCGGCTTCCTGGGCAACCTGGTCCAGGCGGTGGGCGCGGGCCTGAACCTCTTCATCGCCAACATCGCCGACCACCTGGAAAAGGGCCTGGTCTCCTGGCTCCTGGGCACCGCGGTGAAGGCGGGCCTGGAACTTCCCGCGAAGTTCGACCTCAAGGGCATCATCCGCATCATCGGCTCGCTGCTGGGCCTGACGTGGGACAACATCCGCGCGAGAGTCGTCCGCAAGGGCGTTCCGGACCAGGCGATGAGCGCGGTCGAACAACAGGTCCCGGTGGCGGGGGCGTTGCAGCGTGAGGGCCCGGCGGGAGCGTCGAAGGAAATCTCCGCCCAGGCCGGCGACCTCAAGGGCTCGATCCTCCAGAAGCTCAAGAGCTATCTGATCCCGACGGTCCTGATCGCGGGCATCACCTGGATCGTGTCCCTGCTCAACCCCGCCTCCGCCTTTGTCAGGGCGGTCAAGGGAATCATCGACATCGTCACGTTCATCGTGAACCAGGGCGCGCAGGTCGTCGACTTCGTCAACGCGGTGCTGGACGCGGTGGTCGCCATCGCGAACGGCGGCAAGGCGGGCGTCCCGAAGATGGTCGAGACGGCGCTGGCGGCGAGCGTTCCCCTGCTGATCGGCTTCTTGGCGGCGCTGGTGGGTGTGGGCGGGCTGGCGAACAAGGTGAAGCAGGTCTTCCATGCGGTGGCGCGGCCGGTGAATCGCGCGATCGACAAGATCGTGGACTTCCTGGCGAAGGCGGCAATGCGCCTACGCGGCGCGTCCGGGAACAACCCGGGCACGAATGACAAATCAGCGAATGCGAAACCTGACGATCAAAGGCGCCTTTCGCTCTCCAAAACATTCACGATGGCCGGGGAGGGGCACACTCTATTCGCCAACAGCCAAGGCCGTCGGATAGTTGTCGAGATGGCGTCCGCGCGTCGAGAATGGGTCGAAGATTTAACCAAGGCAGCCATCAAGGAAGAGGAAGAAAATCCGGTGGCTACCCGAAGAGCAGATCTCTTGAAAATACTCCGCGAGATCTTGAGCAGGTTGCGAGAGATAAAAGCGAAGGAGCAGGGGCCACTCAATGCACGAAAGAAGAAGGAGATAGAGGATCATCTTGTCGAATTGAGCAAGGCTCTAAACGTGATCGGCGCCACCTACGGCATGACAAGTCTCAAGGGCGAGGATCGAAGGCCGTACGTGGTGAACGGAAAACTACACGCGGACTATAGATCAGGAAAGGCCATACGAGCCACCTTCTATCCGTCATGGAGCCCGGAAGCGCAAAAACACCGTGCCGAACAGAGCCTCGCACTCACTCGACGCAAACACCAGGAAAGAGGCGTCTGGGAAGGTGACCCACTGTTCAAAGAATCCGACTCCTACGTTTGCCCCGGAAACGGAATCAACACACATCCCCACCTCGCCTGCAAAAGTGCCGACAACGGTCGGCAGGCGCTCGATCACAAAATACCGGTGGGTGGCCACTGGAACGATGGGCGGGACAGCGACCCGCCCGGACACAACACCGACCAGCCCCACAGAAATGATTTTTACAACGACACCAACAACCTGATCATGATCTGCACTTCATGCAACTCCGCGAAAGTTAAATTCGACCCTTCATACATTCTCGACATTGGTCCTAATTTCAGAGGACCCAAATGACCCCGACACCCGGACGAGGTCCAGCCATGACTGACAGGGCACAAGATGAGCGAATCACCTTTAAGATCTGGAATCCTATAGTCATTCAAGACGGTGCCGCCGTTTGGTGCGAAATGGATGTCACCAGTATCGGCGATTGCCTGCTCAACGAGGGAGATGGGTCACTGGCCGAAAAGTTCGTGGAAGAAATTGCCGCGCCAAACCCGACCATCATCTCGTGGCAGGTGGAAAGATTTCGTTCGCAATACTACTCAGACTATCCACGGCATGGCGACTGGCGCGGCCGGCTCGCCCTCACATGGCGCATGCGAATCGACTTCTCGGGTACCGTGCGGACAGTGGGGCATAAAGGGAGTGGACCATTCGGGGTGAACGCATGGGACTCCACCTTCGATGCCGACACTTTACTCATGGATCAAGCCATTGAGCGCTGTATAGTCATATGCGAAATCGAGGGACCCAGCGACGTCACACGGCTTGAAAATTGCGTTCAGGATATCCGTACAATCGACTACCCCGCCCTTTCAGGAGTGCCAGCGCGAATCGACCTTGGCGAGGTTGCTCTCCCGGCAGATGTCGAACGCGTGCACCGGGTGATCAGCGCATGCGAGGCCCAAGGCTTACGCACCAATTGGGCTGGCCATTAATTGTAATCTTTGCGGCCCTTGGTTGATTGCAACCACACATCCGGCCCGAATTCCGATACCGATGCCAAGCCGCCCCGCTTCTGATATCCCGCCGCACCTCCGGATCAGGTCCGTCGAGGCGCAGTCGGGTTCCACCAGACCAAGAAAGCCCCAGATCATGCTTCCGCCGTGCTGCGAACGCCCCACCATCGGGCGGTGTGGCCAATCGGGACGGGATCAGAACCCTCGAAAAGGGACCCGCCATACGGGTTGCCAAGCACCCCACACTATCCGGGCAGTCGATTCACTCATCCGAGTGCTGGCAGCACGTTGTAACGTATCCATGGCGGACAGTACACCAAGGTACTAGTACGTACACATACTGCACTGCGAGGCGTCATGCCCTGGCACCTATGAGATGTGAGATGGAAGGGGAAGTCCGCGATTGGCTTCACAGGCAGGGGTGAGCGAGGTGCGGATCCACTTTTATCTTCGACCCGCAACGCAACGCGGTCCTGCTGGTGGCAGGAGACAAGGCCGGGCAGTGGTCCGAGTGGTACCGCCAGTCGATTCCCATCGCGGAGGCACGCTAGGCGGCCTGGCTGGACCACCTCGAACAGCGGCAGAAGGAGACACGGAAATGACAAGCTTTCACTCTTGGGACGACGTCAAGCGTGAGGTCTTCGACGCCGAGGACCTGGACGAGATCGCAGCCGGAGCTCGGCGCCTGGTCTGCGAGTCACGCGCGCACCGGCTCGCCGAGATGCCCGATTGAACGCGGCAACGCCAATGCCACCGAGGTAGGGACTATCGCCGCTTACATTGCGGCGCTTGGAGGCAGCCTGGAGATCGTGGCGAACTTCAATGGGAGCCGGGTGGTCGTCGCGTAGACGCCAAGGTCCGCCCGCGGGTCAGCGGGGCCATCAGCCCGTGAGCAGCCGCATGTACGGCCCGAACTCCGAGACCAGCGTCAAGCGCCCCAGCTTCTGGTACTCCCGCTGCACCCCCCGGATCAGGTCCGGCATCGTCACCGGCTCCCCCGACTCCGCCGCCAGGTACGCCGCCGTCACCGCCACCGACCGGATGTTGCCACCCGCCAGCTCGAACGACTCCGCGCAGAACTTCAGGTCCAGACCCGCCGAGCGCGGCAGCACCCGGCCCAGGCAGCGTTCCCACAGCAGCAGGCGCTGCTCCGCGTCCGGTACCGGGAAGTCGATCACCAGGTCCAGGCGGCGCGTGAAGGCGTCGTCCAGGTTGGCCCGTAGGTTGGTCGCCAGGATGGCCAGGCCGTCGAACGATTCCATGCGTTGCAGCAGATACGCGCTCTCGACGTTCGCGTAACGGTCGTGCGCGTCCTTCACCTCCGACCGTTTGCCGAAGATCGCGTCGGCCTCGTCGAAGAGCAGCACGCCGTTGATCCCCGCCGCCTCCGAGAAGATGCGTTCGAGGTTCTTCTCCGTCTCGCCGACGTACTTGTCGATGACCGTCGACAGATCCACCGTGTAGAGGTCCAGCCCCAGGTCCGCCGCGATCACCTCCGCCGACATCGTCTTCCCCGTACCCGAGTCCCCGGCGAACAGCGCCGTCACCCCGCGCCCCCGCCCGCCCCCGGGGCGCATGCCCCACTCCCCCAGCACCCGGTCACGGTGGCGGGCCCGGGCCGTCAGTTCCCGTAGTTGGGTGAGGGAGTCCGGTGGGAGGACCAGGTCCGGCCAGCCGACTGTTGGTTCGATGCGGCGGGCCAGGCGGTCCAAGCCTGCCGCGTTCTGGCCGCGGGCGCCGGCGCGGACGTGGTCCGCGCCGAGGGGGCCTCCGTCCAGTACGGATGCCTGCGCCGCGCTCCGGGCCGCGCGAGCGATCTGGTCCGGGGACAGGAGAAACGGGGACAGGACCCGGGTGATGTCTAAGTCAAACGGGATGGCCGAGGCATACGCCTTCGTCCACAAGGCAGCCCTCGCCGCCGGTTCCACCCTCGGTGCGTGCAGCAACAGCGGTGGCCGGGTCGACCACGTCGCGTCCCACGGAGCGCGCCCCACCAGGATCACCGGGAGCGGCGCGTCCGCGACCAGGCGGATCACGTCCGCCTTCTCCCGGGCCAGGGCGTCGATCGGCCCGCACACCAGGCCCGCACCCGTGAGGCGGGCCTCGCGGGCCAGGACGCGTACCGCTTCCGCCGGGTTCGGGTCCGCGGCCAGGCGTTCGAGGTCCACCCCCAGTGTCCCGTGGCCCGAACGGGTCAGCGCGGACGCCGCCAGGGCCGCGCCCGCTCCGCCCTGTTCCTCCCGCAGGTACGCAAGATGGATGCCGCCGTCCAAGCCGCGAGCCAGTGGTCCGGGGTCGCCCACCCCGGGCACGTCGTGCCACGGAGCGAGCAGATCGGCGATCCGTGGAGCCGGGGTGTCGTCGCCGAGCAGGTGGGACGTCACCCGGTCCGGTACACGTAACTCCCGTCCCAGGAAGGGGCGGTCCCCCTCCTCCACCAGCAACAGCCCACCCGTGCGCAGCGCCGCCGACGGGCCCAGCCGCGCCCGCGCGGCCGCGTCGGCGGGGGACAGTCCGCACAGGCCGAGGGCCAGCCCCACCGAGGGACGGCGTCGCGTCACGTCGTCGTTCAAGTAGCCGTAGAGGGCCTCGAAACGGTCGTCCAGGTCCGGTACCAGGGCGATGAGCAGGATCTCCGTGTCCAGCTCGGTCAGGTCGAACTCGTTCATGAGCGCGCCCAGCCGCGTCGGTCCGACCGACTCGGCAGACTCCGTCATGAACTCCGGCACCACGATCCGCCTGCCCTCGTCCAGCAGCCGCCGCACCCTCTCGTCGCTCAAGTACAGCCCGCGGAACGCGTCGTCCGGGTCCGGGTCCGTCTCCTGCCTCGCCTCCACCGCCCGTCGCACGCGCTGCTCGACCATGACCGCGCGGCTCAGGAGGTGGCTCAGGCTCTGGTCCTCGCTCATTCCGGCCTTTCCTCCCTGCCCCTGCCCTCCGCCACCCGGGATGCGATCCCCGCCGCCGGTGCGCCCGGCCGGGTGCCGTAGACCGGCAGCCGTCGACCGTCCGGCGTCTTCCGATAGGTGCCCTCCGCCTCGGACGGCCGCTCGGGCGGGATGCCGGAGAAGCCGAGCCGCACCCCCTCCTCACCGACCGGCGGCCCCGCCTCGTACACCGGCGACGCCGTCACCGGCACGCTCACCACCAGGTCGAGCGACGGTTTGAGTTCACCGCCGAGCGCACTCCACACGTCCGCGAACGACCGGTCCTCCGGCGGGGGCAGTGCGATGGTCATGGGGACCGCCACGCCGATCTCGGCCAGGGAGCCGGTGAGCCGATCGGCGGGCAGGGCCTCGTACCGCAGCAGACAGGCGAGCAGGGAGGAGAGCAGCCGGTGTTCGTCCTCCGGGCGTTTCGTCCACGCGGTGATCAGATACGAGAGCTTGAAGTAGCGCGGCGGCCGACGGCGGGCCACGACGACACCGGCCTCGTCGTACGCGTTGTGCAGCCCGCGTTCCCGGCGCCGCGTGTCCTCCCGGATGTCGTACAGGTACAGATTGACCGTCGGCGCGTTGACCTTGGCCGCCCAGTCACGCGTGGGCGCGTCGAAAGCCACCACGATCTGGGCGCCCTCCAAGGCATCGTCCCGGAGCAACGTGCGCAGGGACTCGTCAACCTCGTGAATCAATGGCGTATCCCCTGCCGTTTCAACTGCGGCCCGCGAAGTCCGGTGGGTTCAGATTGCGTTGCACGACCAGGAAGGGTCGCTGGAGCCGGTCCAATCCCCTTACTTCTGCGTGGAGTTCACGTGGTCCGAGCCGGTCCTTGCGCAGCACCAGCACCTGGGCCTCGAACGATCCGTCGCGCCCGACCCGCACCACCGACCGGGCCGCGGTGATCCCCGGCTTCCAGGTGAGCCGCACTGTCGAACCGGGCGGGAAGTCCCTGCCGCGCGCCTGCACCACCTGTCCGGGCGGCCCGACCTCCGGTGTGATCGTGAGCTTCGGCTGCAGGACACGGATCCGGGCGACGGCGGTGTTGTTGCCTTGTCCCGGGTCGCGCAGCGCGCCGCGTACGTAGGCTCGAACGTCGCCGCTGACCGGCACCGAGTACACCGCCGGTTGGGTCACCGTGAGCCGGCCGCCGACCGGGATGCTGCACGGGTTGTCCCGGCCGCAGGCCGAGAGCCGGCCCACCGCACGCTTGCTCGCCTCGGTCACACCCGGCCACTCCGCCGCGAGCACGACGCCTTCCGCCACCCTCGGGCCGGCATTGGTGAGGGTGAAGCGCGCCTCGGTGGTTCTCCCGACGTAGTTGGGTACGGGCGTCACGTTCGCGGTCACCGCGATGTCCGCCTCGACCGGGATGGGGGCCGGGAGCACGGTGAAGGTGGCCGTGTCGGTGCCTCGGTTGCCTGCGGAGTCCGTGGCGGTACACCTCACCTCGGTGGTCCCCAGCGGGAAGAGCGACCCCGACGCGGGTACGCAGGTGACCGGCAGATCGCCGTCCACCGCGTCCTTGGCGGTCGCGACGTAGTCGACCTTCGCACCGTCCTTGCCCGTCGCCTCGACCATGCGGTCGTCCACCGTCACCTGCGGGGCCGACGCGTCGTTGACGATGAAGGTGGCCGTGTCGGTTCCCTTGTTGCCCGCGGAGTCGGTGGCCGTGCAGGTGACGTGGGTGGTACCCATCGGGAAGAGCGAACCCGGTGCGGGCGTGCAGGTGACCGGCACGTCGCCGTCCACCGCGTCGTTGGCGGTCGCGACGTAGTCGATCTTCACGCCGTCCTTGCCCGTCGCCTCGACCGTGCGATCGTCCACCGTGACCCGCGGAGCCTCGACATCGCGCACGGCGACGCTGATCCGCTCGTGGTAGTCGGGGACGGGTTCGGGGACGGCCCCGTCCCTCATCCGCGTGTTCCCTCCCGGCACCTTGCCGTCCATCAGGAACTGCACGGTGCACTGCAGAGTCTGCCCCTGAGGGGCGTCGCTCGCCGCGGTGATGGTCTCCTTGAATTCGACGGTGGCGCCGCTGGTCACCTTCTGCGTCGCCGGCTCCAGGGCGACGGTGAGGGCCGGGTCGCAACCGGTCGTCCGGTGACTGACGGTCGTGGGCAAATTGGTCAGGCCTTCGACGATCTTGTCGGCCACCCGCTTGGGGTCGACGCCCTTCAGGATCGTGCCTCCGGTGCCGTTCGCGACCTTGCTGCCCTGGTTCGGCTCGTGGGGCTCCTTCGGCCTCCCGTCGCCGTCGAGGCCGTCCCCGACGGGGGTGTCGATGTCGACGGCGACCACGCGGGCCTTCCTGCCCGTCAGGGCGCCGATGGCGTCGTCGAGGGTGTGGCCGAGGCTGGGGTCGTGGCTGGAGGCGTCACCGATCAGGACGACGACCGGGCTCGAACCCTCCCGGAACGCCGTCTTCCCGCCTCCCCCCTGGGCGATCTGCCACAGTGCGTTGATCCAGTCCTCG
This sequence comes from Streptomyces netropsis, assembly GCF_014203545.1. Classification (GTDB taxonomy): domain Bacteria; phylum Actinomycetota; class Actinomycetes; order Streptomycetales; family Streptomycetaceae; genus Streptomyces; species Streptomyces netropsis. The sequence continues at coordinate 249,062 of NZ_JACHJG010000002.1, read as the reverse complement.
ACGGGCGGGCTGCTGCCACCGAGATCCGCCTTGAGCTGGTCGACGCCTTTCTCCTGGACGTCCTTCAGGTTGTCCGTCAGTCCTTGCAGAACGGTGAACGCCTTCTCCCCATCGGTGACATCGCCGTACTTGGCCACGGCGAACCAGGAGTCCGGCTGTTCGTCCCGTACGGTCTTGGTGATGGTGCCGAGTTCCGTCCTCAGCTTCCCGATGGTCTCCGCCATGCTGATGGTGCCGTCCACCAGCAGCACCACGTCCGGCCTCGGTGGCACGACCGGTGTCCTCACCTGCTTGTCCACCTGGAAGGACGTGCCCGGGGCGAGGGTCGTCGCGACGGTGTCGGGCCGGACCGTCCACCAGTCCGGGGAGCTCCGCCCGCCGGCCGCGCCGGGTACGACGCCGACCAGCAAGGCCAGCACGACCGTCACCGGGCCGATACGAGAAGCCTTGACGCGCGCCCAGGAGCGCCTGCCGAAGTCCGTGCCGGAGGCCGTCCACCGCACCGGCCATCGCTGAACCCTGCGCACACCACACCCCGTTCACGATCGGTGCCTCGGGCCACGCCCCGGCCGCCCCACCCTCGCGCGCGCGGGCCCGCACCCACAGCGGAGTGCGAGCCAACCCATCGGGTGCGCGGCCGTGCCCGAAGGGGCACGGCCGCGTCACGCGTCGTTCAGATCAGCCCTTGACGGAGCGCGTAGGCGACGGCGTGCGAGCGGTTGCGGAGGTTCAGCCGGGTCATCACCGCGTGGAGCACGTTCTTGATGGTCCGTTCCGAGTAGGCGAGCTTCAGGGCGATGTCGGCGGTGTCGTATCCCTCGGCGACCAGCCGCAACACCTCGATCTCACGGGCGGACAGGCCGTTGAAGTTGATGCCGCGCGGCCCGAGCACCTCGCCCTGCAGACGGCCGACCTGCTCCAGCAGGCTGCCCAGCAGATCGGCCGGGACGTACCCCTCTCCCCGCGCCACGGCCCCTATCACCTGGACCAGCCGTTCCGGAGTGGCTTCGGCGCGCCGGACGACGCCGACGAAGCCGCATTCCGCCGCGCTCACCAGTTGCTGCTCGTCGATCTGTGTGGTGACCAGCACTCCCCGCGCGGTGCTGGTCCGCTGGATCTGGCGCAGCACGCGCAGTGCCACCTCGTCGACGACGTCCACGACCATCACCACGACCTGGGCGTCGTCCGTGCCGCCCCGGTCGACGAGCCGCACTTCGGGGCGGGCGCGCAGTTGGCTCGCCACTCCGGCCTGCGAGATGGGGTCCTGTGCTCTGAGGTCGACCATGATGCGGTCCGCGGTTGTCTGGTTCACATCGTTCCTCCCTTGCCGAGCCACCGGTCCTTGCCGAGCCACCGATGTGATGCTTGTCGAATGCATCTGTCGTGCGCCTGTCACGTGCGGGCACCCGCAGCTCTCCTCACCCCCTCATTTCCCGGCAGGCTCAGTATTCACCCGGGAAACTGACGATGTCTCAGGGCGAACCTCGATGTGCCCGAAAGTGTTCCTGTGCGGCCGCTGCCTCGCCGTGGTAGCGGACCGTAGCGTGCGCGCCATGAGTGTTTCGGCGAGCCTGGACGAGTCTTCGGTCACCGTGGAGCCCGGTGGCGAGGCCGAACTTCCCGTGCGGGTGCTCAATTCGGGCACCACCGTCGAGGAATTCCGGTTCGAGGTGGTCGGGCCGTGCGCCGGCTGGACCACCGTCGAGCCGGAGAGCCTGTCCCTCTACCCGGGCGCGTCCGGCTCCGCGACCCTGAGGCTCCGGCCACCGCGCGACCCCGACGTCGTCCCCGGTGAGACCCCGCTCGGCCTGCGTGTCGTACCCACCGGCGACACGAGCGGCACCGTGGTGCCCGAGAGCGTCGTGACGGTACTGCCGTTCACCGAGATCGCCTCCGAGCTGGTACCGCGCACCTCGCACAGCGCCTGGCGCGGACGGCACAAGGTCGCGGTGGACAGCCGGGGCAACACCCCCGTGACGGTGCTGCTCACCTCCCAAGGAGGCACCGAGCGGGCCCGGTTGGTCTTCGAGCCCGCCGAGTTCACCATCCCGCCCGGTCAGGCCAAGTTCGCGAAGCTCAAGGTCCGCCCGGCGGGGCGCCTGTGGCGCGGAGCGCCGGTCACCCATCCGTTCCAGGCCGTGGTGGCGCCGAAGCCGGTGGAGGGGCGGCCGCACGCGCCGGAGGTGCTGGACGGCTCGTACGAGCAGCAGGCCATCCTGCCGGGCTGGCTGCCCCGCGCGCTGATCGTGGCGGCCCTGCTGGTGGGCGTGCTGGTGGGGCTCTGGTTCGCGGTGCTCCGCCCCACCGTGCGGTCGGCCGCGCGGGAGGCGATCACACCCGACGCGGTCGAGAGGGCCGTGAACAACAGACCCAAGGGGGGCGGGACCGCGGGCGCGGAAGGGCAGCCGTCGGGCGGCCCGAACGCACCGGGCGGTGCCAACGGCGGCGACACGGCCGGAACATCAGGATCGTCCGGCTCCCGGGCCACGCCCGGCCCCTCGGCGGGTGCGACGCCGAAACCCGGCGAGCCGGGCGGGCCCGCGGCCCCCAAGAGCGCCCGGGTGGAGGTACGGGACTCCGTCGGCGGCGGGGCGCAGAGCGCGTCCGCGCTCGTGGTCCCCGAGGGGAAGACGTTCGAGCTGACGGACATCGTGCTGCAGAACCCGCAAGGTGACGCGGGCACGCTGGTCGTGTCGATCCAGGACGAGCAGCACTTCAATCTCGCGCTGGAGAACTTCCGTGATTCCGACTACCACTTCGTGACCCCGATCGAGGTCCCCGCCGGCGGCAGGGTCACCCTGTCGGTCAGCTGCCGTGAGGTGGGCAGACCCGTCAAGGCACCGACTCCGTCGCAGTGCTCCGAGTCGATGTTCCTCGGCGGCTCGCTGCGGGCGGAGAAGGCCGGCAACGGCTGAGCACACGGGCCTTGGGCAACCGGGCCCCCAGCGCCTGCTACTCCGGCGGCGCCTCCTCTTCCTCCTCGCCGCCGCCCTCCGTGGCCCGCTGCACGAACGACCCTTGGACGTCGGCCGGCTCCTCGTCCTCGTCCTCGGTCTGCCGTTGCACCGGTGGCGCGGCGGCCGTGGGGGCGGGCGCCGGTACGGGGGGCGGCGGCGCGGCCGGGGAGGGCTGCGACATGACCCGCTCGGCGTTGGCCGTGGCCTCCTGCTCGAAGCGGTCGCCGGGGTCGCTCACCCGGATCCCGCCCGGCGCCTCGGTGCCCTCCACCGGGCCGCTGCGCTGCTGGATGACGTGGGTGAGTTCATGGGCGAGCGTGGTCCGGCCCGCGTGTGAGGACGGGTCGTACGCATCGCGCTGGAACACGACGTCGTTGCCCACCGTGTACGCGCGGGCGCCGACGTCCCGCGCCGACTCGTGCGCCGCGGAGCCCGTGTGCACCCGTACGTCGGAGAAGTCCGCACCCAGCCTGGCCTCCATGTCGGAGCGGGTCTCCGGCTCCAGGGAACGCCCGCCGCCCGAGGCGATCACCTCGTGGACCGAGGAGCGCGGCGGGGCGTCCTCCGGTGTCTCCCGTTGGAGCATCGACCGCACGGCGCCGTTGCCCACGGCCCGTTGCAAGGCGCCCATCCCGGACCGGCCGACCACGTCCGTACGCCCCGAGGCAGCCGCCTCGTACAGCCGGGAGAGATCGGCGGGGGCCTGCGCGTCCGCCGCCTTCCCGGGCTTCGCCGTCTCGTCGTGCTCGTGCTCGCTGCCGTGCTCGTGTGCGTGCATTCATGGCTCCCCTCGAGTCCTCCAGCCTCGTGGGCGGGCGCCACGGGCGTCCAGGCCCGGCCTCCGCCGGGAAAGGGCAGCGCCGTCTGCCCGAAAGGGAAGGCCCCGACCGCTCTGGCCCGCGCACGCGCGCCCATCGATCCGACGAGACCCGCCTCGCTCCGGTGACCCACTGGCAGCGATCGCCTACGGTACGTTCCCGCGGGCCCCATGGTCGCCGTGACAGCCCGGCCTCGCCGTGTTTGAGTTGAAGGTGAGGGCCGCGAGTGTCGCAGAGTTCGCCACGTTCGCACCCTGACAGGTCTCGGTGCCTCTCCAGCTCGTGATCAGCACGAACGGGCCCCGGGCAGACACGCGGCGCCTCCCGCAAGGAGGGAGCCGTCATGGCTGCCACAGTCAACCGCGGCGAGATCGAAGCCGACATCAAGCAGACCTTGGGCCTCGTCCCGCACTTCTTCTCCACCATCCCGACCGAGCTGCTCGCACCCGAGTGGGAGATCTTCAAGAGGATCGAGCTCGGTGAGACGCTCATACCCAACAAGTACAAGGAACTGATCGGCGTCGGTCTGCACTCCGAGACCAAGTGCCGCTACTGCAGCCTGTTCCACACCGAGGCCGCGAAGCTCTTCGGCGCCACGGACGAGGAGATCCAGGAAGCCGTGCACTACGCGAAGGCGAGCCTGGGCTGGAGCGCGTACATCAACGGCATGCAGGAGGACTACGACGCCTTCGCCGCCGAGATGGCGCAGGTCGTCGACTACGTGCGGTCCCAGGGCTGATCGATGGAACTGGAGAGAGTCCGCCCGACGGTGCTCCGGGGTACGTTCCACGCGTACGAACTGGCGGCCCTGGCCGCGGCCGCCCGTTACGTCACGGAGTCCGAACCGCCGGAGCTGCCCGCCGAAGCCCTCGCGCAGCTGCGTCAGGTGCTGGAGGAGTACGACCGGCAGGTCCGCGACCTGTCGGCCCCGTGACGGGCGACGCTCAGGGCCCGGCATCACCGCCCGGCGCCGCACCGCCGTGGCCGCCGGCCACCAGGCACTCCGCCTGGGCCATGGGCGTCGCGTCCTCGAACAGCCTGTTGAGCAGTGCGCCCTCGAGCTCCACGGACGCGACCTCGTCGACGCCGTACTCCGCGAGGAGTCTGCCGATGGACTGCAGCGCGAGAAGAGAGTAGCCGCCGAGTTCGAAGAAATCGCTGTGGTGAAGGTCGATCGATGCGATGTCCACTTCCAGGACATCGGCCCAGATCCTGCGGACCGTCCTCGCCACCGCGGCGGCGGGTGGCTCTGCCGATGGTGCTACGTCCGTTGAAACAGTAGAAGTTACGGTATTCCGGAACGTTGAATCGTCCGCCACAGATCCCCCAAATGGAATGTGCGCGCTTGACTGATTTCCTTTTCGCTCACGGCTTGCCCTTTTCGGGCTCCGATGGCCATCGACCCCGGCGGGGGTGGCTGTTGCCATGAACGCGTACCAATAGTTGATGAAACCACATCAGGATCATTGCCGCAACCATCTTCTGCGGCGAACCACTATCGCGATCCCGAACCCAACTTCCCTACTGCTGCCCACCGTTGACGTGTATTACTCTTCTTGAAGGGCGCTTGCCGGAACGATCCGAGCCGCGAACCCATCCGGCCGACGACGGGCCTCTCGCCGGAGCGACAGGCCCCGCGCGATATCGCCTTCCTATTTCCCGTGCGCCCATGTTCCGTACCCACCCCTATGCCCGGGCCGTACTGCGTGCGCACCATCCGCCGACGGCCCGAACCGACCTGGAGGAGTGCCCGATGGGAAACGTCAGGCCGACCGTCACGATGACCGTCGACGGTCAGGCAGTCGAAGGGGAGCCGCCGGGGCTGCCCGTGGAGGATCCGGCGCTCGCCCGGCCCTTCGCGCACGCTCCACGGTGCACTCCCTACCTGCTCGGGCGGGCCGTGAACGCGTGCGGCACGGCCTTCCCCTCCTGGGCCGCCCGGCCGGAGAGCGACCGGCGCGAGCACCTGCTCGCCTGCGGGGACGCCCTGTCCCCGCACACCGAGGAGTTGGCCCTCCTGCTCACCCGGGAGCAGGGCAAGCCGCTGCGGGATGCCCGGGCCGAGGTACGGCGGGCCGTCGACTGGTTCCGCCACACCGCCGAACTGGCCCTTCCCGTAGAGACGTTCACCGATGACCAGGGCACCGAGGTCACCCTCACGCGCAAGCCGCACGGGGTCGTGGCAGCCATCTCCCCCTCCAACTTTCCCGTCATCCTCAGTGTCTGCAAAATCGCGCCGGCCCTGCTGGCAGGCAACACCGTGGTCCTCAAGCCCTCCCCCGAAACACCGTTGACCGCCCTGCGGATCGGGGAGCTGCTCCGGGAGGTGCTGCCCGCCGGGGTGCTGAACGTCGTCTCCGGGGACGCCTCCCTCGGTGCGGCGCTCACGGCCCGGCCGGGCGTCGGGATGATCTCGTTCACCGGCTCCCCCGCCACCGGCCGGGCCATCGCCCGGCAGGCCGCCGAGACCTTCACACCCGTCGTCCTCGAACTCGGCGGCAACGACCCGGCGATCGTCCTGCCCGGCACCGACATCGACGCCGTGGCCGGCCCCCTCTTCCGTGCCGCGCTGGTGAACAACGGCCAGTTCTGCGCCGCCGTCAAACGCGTCTATGTGCCGCGCGCGCTCCGGGATCAGCTTCTGGACGCACTCGGCGAGCTCGCCTCCTCGGCGGTCGTGGGCCCCGGGCTCGACGCCGGCACGGAGCTGGGGCCGCTGGTCTCCCGTGCGCAGCGGGACACCGTCGCGGCCATGGTGGAGGAGGCGGTGGCCGCGGGTGCGCGGGTGACCGCCCGTGGCAAGTGCCCGGAAGGAGAAGGCCACTTCTACCCGCCGACCGTGATCACCGACCTGCCCGAGGGCGGCCGGCTGGAGGTGGAGGAGCAGTTCGGCCCGGTGATCCCGGTCATCGCCTACGACGAGGTGCCACAGGCCGTGGAGCGCGCCAACGCGACGCCCTATGGCCTCGGGGCCTCCGTATGGGGGGCCGGTGAGGAGCTCACCACCACGGCCGACGCCCTGCGGTGCGGCACCGTCTGGCTCAACACCCACGGTGAACTCCGTCACGACGCTCCCTTCGGCGGGGTCGGCTGCTCGGGCACGGGGGTCGAGTACGGCTACTGGGGCCTGTTGGAGTACACCAGGATCGCGGTCCGCAACGTCTCTCCCCCTACGGCGTAGGGCCTCCTCAATCGCCGGACGGGCTGGTCAGCCCGTCCGGCGATTGAGGACACCGCCGCGCAGCGGAGGTGCACCTTCACACGAGCAGGTCGGGATCCTTCGCCACAGATTCCAGCAAAGCTGAGAACGCATCGGTGAGGCGCCGCGCGGTGGTTTCGTCGTAGAGCGCGAGGTCGTACTCGAAGAGGCCGTCGTAGCCGCCGTCGTCGCCTTCCTCCAGCATCACGGTGGCGTCGAACTTGGCGGATCGGGTGTCGGTCTTCAGGGGTGTCACGGTCAGCCCGGGAAGGTCGGGGTTGCGGACGGTCGTGCTGCCGTAGGAGAACATCAACTGGAACACGGGGCTGTGGCGGCCGCGGGGCGGGCGGAGTTCCTCGACGACGCGGTCGAACGGAACGTCCTGATGGGCCATGGCCTCCTGGACCGTTTCCTTCACCCTGGGCAGGAAGCGACGGAACGTCGTCCCCTCGGGAAGCTCGGTGCGCAGGGCGAGGGTGCGGGTGAACAGGCCGATCAGATCGGCGGTCTCCGGGCGGTCACGGCCGGACAGGAGTGTGCCGACCACCATGTCGCGGGCGCCGCCGGCCCGGTGGACGAGCGTCAGGAACCCGGCGAGCAGCACCATGAACGGGGTGACGCGTTCGGCCGCGGCCAGATCGCGCAGCGCCGCCGCCACGTCCGGCCGGACGGAGAAGGGGCGGACGGTCGCACCCACGGGGCCGCCGTCGGCGGCATCGCGGGCGGGGGGCAGCCTCGTGACGGACGGAGCTCCTGCCAGTTTGTTCTTCCAATAGGCGAGTTGCCGGTCCATGGCCGGCCCTGTGTGCTGTCGGCTCTGTCTGACGGCGTGGTCCGCGTACTGCGTCGGCAGGGGCGGCAGCAGCGCCGGCACCCCTGTCCTGGCCTCCCGGTAGTGCTGCGTGAGCTCGCGGAACAACACGTCCATCGACCAGCCGTCGAAGACGATGTGGTGGAAGACGAGTACCAGGACGTGGTCGTGGGGTGCGGCACGCAGCAAGGCCGCTCGGATCAGCGGGCCGCGGGTGAGGTCGAAGGGGGCACCGGCCAGTTCGGCGACCCGGCGGCGCAGTGCGCCCTCCGGGTGGCCGGAGAGGTCGGTGACGTCGAGGGTGAGCGCGTCGGCGGTGGCGGGCGGGGCGATGAGCTGTACGGGACGCCCGTCCTCGCTGCCTATGGTGGTGCGCAGCGTCGCGTGCCGCCGTACGATCCGCCGCAGCGCCCCCAGCACGGCCCGCTGATCGAGCTCTCCCTCCAGCCGCAGGACCACCGGGTCGTTGTAGGCGGCGCCGGACGGTGCCATCTTGTGCAGGATCCACATCCGGCGCTGGGAGGCCGTCACGGGGGCACGCGTCGGCTCCGGCGTCTGCCGCGCACCCTCGCCGGGCGCGCTCCGCTCCGCTGAGATCAGTGCCGCGAGCGCGCTCACGGTCGGTGCCTCGAAGACCATCCGCTGTCGTACGTCGACGGCGAGCGCCTCACGCAGGTGGGCCGCGAGCCGGGTGGCCGTCAGGGAGTCGCCGCCGAGTGCGAAGAAGTCGTCCTCGACGCCGATGTGGGAGTGGCCGAGCGTCATCGCCCAGATCCCGGCGAGGGCGGCTTCCAGCGGGGTGCGCGGCCCGGGCCCGGTGCCGCCCGGGGCTGCGGGCTCCGCGTCGAGCGGCAGGTCCCGGAGCGCTCGGCGGTCCACCTTGCCGTTCGGGTTGAGGGGGAGGCCGGCGACGGGGACGACGCGGGAGGGGACGAGCGCGGGTGAGAGCTGGGTGGTGAGGTGCGCGCGCAGGCCCGCGTCGTCCCGCCCTGCTTCCCAGACCACGCAGGCGCACAGCTGGTCGGTCCCGGCGGCGTTCTTCCGGGCCAGGACCGCGCACTCCGCCACCCCCGGGTACCGCCTGATGACCGACTCGACCTCGCCCGGTTCGACGCGGATGCCGCGGATCTTGATCTGGTGGTCGATCCGGCCGAGGAATTCGAGGTTGCCGTCGGGCCGACGGCGTGCGAGGTCGCCGGTGCGGTACATCCGGCTGCCCGGCCGGTCGCCGTACGGGTCGGCGACGAACCGCTCGGCCGTCATCCCGGGCCGCCCCAGGTAGCCGCGGGAGACGCTGTCGCCGGCGAGGTACAGCTCGCCGGGCCGCCCGTCCGGCACGGGGCGCAACCGCTCGTCGAGCACGCGCACCCGGACACCGCCCAGCGGCGTCCCGACGGGGACGCGCGACCACGTGCCCACCTCGGCCGCCGGCCCGGTGACCTCGTACAGCAGCTGGGAGACGGTGCCCTCGGTGGCGCCGTACTCCTGCACCAGGCGCACCCCGGTGGGCAGCCAGGCCGCGACCTTGTCGACGGCGACCGCCTCGCTGCCCACGACCAGCAGGCGCAGCGAGGCGGGAGGCCGTGGCAGCCCGTCGTGTTCCAGCTCGCGCGACCACTCGTACCAGTAGGCAGGGGTGAGCTGCATGACGGTGACGCCCTGCTGCTCGGCCACGGCCCGCAGGCGGGCGCTGTCGGCGAGGGAGTCCTCGGGGTCGAGTACCAGGCAGGCCCCGGTGACCCAGGTCGAGAGGATCTCCTCAGCGGCCACCGAGAAGCCGATGGAGGCGAACTGCAACACGCGGTCGCCCGGCCCCAGTCCGAGCCGTCGGCCGACCTCCAGGGCGAGGTTGGCCAGGGGGCCGTGGGCGAGGCCGACGCCCTTGGGCCTGCCGGTCGAGCCGGAGGTGTACGCCACCCAGGCCAGGTTCTCGGGGTGGAGCGGGCGGCCTTCCGCAGGCTGCGGCTCGTCCACCGGGGCGTCGTCCGGAGCGTCCTCCGGATGCACGAGGGTGCCGGAGTAGTCCGCGGCGGGCCCGGAGGCCGGGTGCCGGGTCAGCAGGACCGGGGCGGCGACGTCGTCCAGGATGAAGGCGAGCCGGTCGCGGGGGTAACCGGGGTCGAGCGGAACACAGACGCCGCCTGCCTTGAGGACGGCGAGGACCGCCACCGCCAACTCGACGGAACGGGGCAGGTGGATGCCCACCCTGACCTCCGGGCCCACCCCGTGGCGGCGCAGTCGGCGGGCGAGCCGGTCGGCCCGCAGGTCCAGCTGCGCGTAGCCGAGGCGCTGGTCGCCGCAGAGCACAGCGACGGCGTCCGGGGTGCGGCGTGCCTGTTCCTCGATCAGCCGGTGCACACCGGCGGTGGCGAACCGGTCTCCCCCGACCACCGACGGCGCTGTGGTGGGGGTGCTCACGGGATCAGCACCACCTTGCTCGCCTCACCGGCGTCGAACAGCCGGAACCCCTCGGCGGCTTCGGATAGCGGAAGCCGGTGCGAGATGACGAAGGTGGGGTCGATCCGGCCGCCGCACACCAGGTTCATCAGGGGTTCCCGCGCGCTGATCGGGTCCCCGACGGCGAACCGCAGGGTGATCTCCTTGGCGAAGGCCAGGCGCGTGGGCATGGGCATCGCCTCGGAGGCGTGGGAACCCACGGCGCACACCACGCCCCTCGGCCGGACGATCTCCAGCGCGCTCAGCAGGGCGGCGTCGGTGCCGACGGCTTCCAGGACGACGTCCGCGCCGCGCCCGTCCGTCAGGTCCCGGACCCGCTCGGGGAGGTCCGCGCCGGTGGGGACCGGGTGGGCGCCGTGGTGGGCGGCCAGGGCGCGCCGGCTCTCCAGCGGGTCGACGGCCAGCACCCTGGCGGCGCCGAGGACCCGGGCGGCCTGCATGGCCAGCAGGCCCACGGGGCCGCAGCCCACCACGGCGACGGTGTCCCCGGGGCGCACCTCTCCGCCCACCGCGCCGGCGTAGCCGGTGGCGAGGACGTCCCCGATGAGCAGGGCCTGTTCGTCGGAGACGGTGTCGGGGACGGGGAACAGCACCACATCGGCGAAGGGCACGCGCACGTACTCGGCGTGGCCGCCCGCGAACGGTGTCGTGCCGACGACGGTGTCGTAGCCGAAGAGGCCCACCCGGTCGCACTGGTAGTGCCATCCCCGTCGGCACGGGCCGCAGTGCCCGCACGCGATGATGTCCGAGGCGACGACCCGGTCGCCGGGGGCGAGGTCGCGCACCCCCGGCCCGACGGTCTCGATCACGCCGGTGAACTCGTGTCCGGTGACCGTGCCCGGCGTGAACGACGCGATCTCGCCCCGGTAGGGGTGCAGATCGGTGCCGCAGATCGCGCTCCTGACCACCCGGACGACGGCGTCCCGGGGGTCCTCGACGCGGGGCGTGGCGACCTCGTCGGTGATCTTCACCTGGTACGCCCCGTGCCACTGCAAGGCCCTCATACGTCCTCCTTCTCCTGGAACGGCGGTCGGGCTCGCGGGCCGTCCACGGCGGCGGGCCGAAGTGCGTGGGACGCGGCCAGGAGTGCCTGGTGCAGGTCGTCGAGCAGGCGCGCGGCGGCCGCGTCGTCGTACTGGGCGCGGCGGTGGGTCAGCAGTGCCCGCAACGCTCCGTCCTCTTCGTAGAAGCCGAGGTCGAGGTCGTATCCGGAGAAGGGGTCGGGGTGGTTGATCAGCGTGACGTCGAGGCCTTCGAGCGCGGGCGGCACCTCGGGGGTGGACTGGAAGGAGACGCACACGTTGGTCACGGACCTGAAACCGCGTCGCTTGAGGCCGAGCTCCGCCATCAGCCGCTCGTAGGGGACGTCCCGGTTGGCGTACACCCCGATCAGGTTGCGCCGCACGTCGTGCAGCAGTTCGCGGAAGTCGGCGGTCTCGGGTACGCGGGTGCGGAGGGGAAGGACGTTGACGAAGAACCCGACGGCCCGCTCGAACTCGACGCGGCTGCGGAATCCGCCCCGGGTGGCGACGAGGATGTCGTCGCCCGGCACATAGCGGCGCAGCACCTGCTTGAAGGCGGTGAGCAGGAGCATGTAGAGGGTGACGTGCTCGCGTCGGCTGATCTCCCGCAGACGGTCGTAGAGGGGTTGGGGGAAGGTCAGCCACCGGGTCACCGGGGAGTCTTCGGACCGGCCGGCCGTCGGCTCGGCGAGGGACAGTTCGGGGAGCGGTGCCACACCGGCCAATGTCTTCCGCCAGTAGGCGAGTTGTCCGGGGTACACGGGGCCTTCGAGCCAGTCGCGCTGCCATCGCACGAAGGCGGCGTAGTGGGTTTCGACGGGTGGGAGCGGCGAGGGCAGGCCGTGGACGCGTGCGGTGTAGAGCCGCTCCAGCTCGCGGAAGAGCACGGACCACCAGGACCAGGCGTCGGACACCAGATGGTGGGTGGTGATCCGGACGATGTGCTCGCGCGGGGCGAGCCGGATCAGCGCGGCCCGTATCACCGGCCCGTGGGCCAGGTCGAACGGTTCGCCCAGGTCCGCGTCCAGGAACCGGGCGGCTTCCGCCTCCCGCTCTTTCGGGTCGAGGGCCGTCAGGTCGGTCAGCGGCAGCGGCACGGCGGCGTCCTGGGACACGTACTGGACGGGCCCGCCGTCCACCACGGGGAACCGTGTGCGCAGTGCCTCGTGTCTGCGGACGAGTTCCTCGATGCTGCCGTGCAGGGCGGCCGTGTCCAGCTCGCCGACGAGACGGAACGTCATCGGGTCCGCGTACAGCGTCCTGCCGGCGAGCCGTTCCAGGAACCACATGCCCTGCTGCGCGTAGGACAGCGGCAGGCCTTCCTGACGGTGCCGCCCTGGGCGGTCCACCGCCGTGGCTTCGTCCCCCACCGGCCGTACCCCCCTCCTACTTGACACCGCTCACGAACAACCAGCGCCGGGGTACTTCGGTCAGCCCCAGGTCCTGGAAGGTCGTGCGCAGGGCGGCCTTCAGCGCCTCGGAGCCGAGGGCCATGTCCGTGAGACCGGTGGCGCCTTCGATGAACACCGAGTAGCCGCACAGCGCGTCCCAGTCCTCCAGCGTCCACGCGTAGGCCTCCTCCTCGGACTTCACCCCGGAGAATCCGGCCCGCTCGAAGAGTTCCTCGTGCTGTCGCGGCGTCAGCGTCTCCAGCGCGACCGGCTTGTCGCGCTCGAGAACCAGATCGCTGCCGCGGCTCCTCAGCCAGGCGCGCGTGGCCTGAAGCCAACGGGCATAGAAATGGCGTGTCCCGGGCAGCACGGCACCGTCGTAGAACAAGGTGTTGAGGGCGCACCGGCCACCGGGTTTGAGCATGCGGTAGCACCCGCCGACCACCGGGCCCCGTTCGGTCTCCGGGATTTGGTGCATCACATTGCTGAGCACCGCGACGTCCACCGGGTCGACAAGGGATTCGACGTCCTGGGCGCGCCCGGTGAGAAAGCGGACCTTGGGGTCGCGGAGCCTTTTCCTGGCGATGGCGAGTTCGTGCTCCGACGGGTCGACGCCCACGACGGAGCCCACGTGCGCGAAGCGTTCGAGGAGCAATTGCGTGGCGAGCCCGGAGCCGCAGCCGACGTCGACGACGACGCTTCCGGGAGCGGCCTCGCAGATGTCGACGAGTCGCTGGGTCACGTCCCCGTACAAAGGGCGGCGCGACATTTCATCGAATTCGTATCCATGAAGGAAAGCCATTTTCCTCGTCTTCCTCTTACGGGGTGAACAGGTCCGGTCGGCCGGTCAGTCGTGCGGCCGTGCCGCCCATGACGGCCCGGTACTCCTCCGGTGTCAGCGGAGCGCTGCCGTCCGGCCACGGCTCGCTGTCCTTGGTCAGCCGCGCCATGCGGTCCACGGACTCGGTCATGGTCGCGAAGGGGAAGTCGGTTCCCCACAGCACGCGGTCCAGCACGCCCCGTTCGCGGGCGTGGGCGAGTGCGCCGGCCACCGTCGCGGGCGGCCGGTAGGAGCCGAAGATCGACAGATCGGCGTACAGGTTCGGGTGGCGGGCGAGCAGTTCGACGCAGGGGCCGGTCCACGGCGTGCCGAGGTGGGCCAGGATGATCTTCAGGTCCGGGAAGTCCCGGGCCACCGGCTCCAGCAGCAGGGGCGAGAAGTAGCGGCCGTCCGCGTTCTTGGCGGGGGTGTAGCCGGTGTGGACCAGCACCGGGATGCCGAGTTCCCGCGCGGTTTCGTACACGTCGTACCAGCGGGGGTCGGCGGGTGACATCCGCAGATAGCAGGGAGCGGTCTTCAGGCCGCTGAGCCCCAGCTCCGTGATCGCGTGCCGCAGTCGGTCGGCGGCGCCGGGGGTGGCCGCGTCCACGGAGGCGAAGCCGATGAACCGGTCGGGGTGGCGGGCGCACAGCTCGGCGACGAACTCGTTCGGCACCGAGAATCCCTCGACGCGCCGCACGTCGAAGGCGAGCAGGAACGCCCGGTCGACGCCGGCCGCGTCCATCTCGGCGATCAGTTTCGCCTCCGGGGCGGAGAGCGCCTCGGGCGGCATTCCGGTCGTGGCCATCATCTGGTCGGCGAAGGCGGTGGTGAAGTGCCGGTAGTACTCCCCGGCGTGAACGTGGGAATCGATGATCACGTGCGGGCCCCCTTCAAGGGTTCCGGGGGCACGGTGTGCCGGGGCGGCGGTCCGGCGCGCCAGAACGAGAGGTGGACGCCCTTCGGTTCCAGGACCAGGTGCTCGGTGGTCTCCGGGTCGGTGGCCGTGGCCGCCCGGCGTACGGTCGTCCGCACGTCCACGGGGGCGTGGTTGATCACGACGCCGCACCGTTCGTCCCCGCGGCCCAGCACGGTGGTCTCCACCAGGGGGTCGTCGGCGGTGAGCTCGGGCCGTATCCCCGCCGCCTCGGCGACGGCGGCGTACAGCCGGTGCCAGGGCGCCTCCTGGAGGCGGTAGGGCGCGTTGAGCCGGTCCTCCAGCGGGGCGTTGAGGTAGTAGGCGGTGCCGTGGCCGTAGGGGTTGCGGGTCAGCGCGGGTGAGCCGTTGGGGTAGGCGGCGAGCACCTCGGCGCCGGCCGTGTCGATCACCGGGATCAGGCCGGGCGGCCAGTCGACGGGGAAGCGGTGGCCGGCCCAGGTGAAGGCCTCCTGCTCGGCGGCGCGCAAGGTGAAGTCTTTGGTCCGCACCGCGAACAACTCCTCACCGCCGGCGCCGTGCAGCAGGTCGCCGGTGGAGTAGAGCACGGTCCCGCCGGACGCGGCGTACCGCTCGAGGCGGCGCTGGTCGTGCAGCGAGAGGTGGCGGACCGAGGGGCAGACGACCATCGCGTAGCGCTCCAGCTCCGCCGTGCCGGTGAACTCGTAGGCCAGGTGCGCCTGTTGGAGCAGCAGATGGGCGTAGAAGGCGGCGGGTGCGTCGGACCCCGCGGCCGACAGATATCCGCCGCCGTCACCGTCGCCCTCGGGCAGGAAGACCCCGACCGCGGCGGGCACGGGAGCGAAGCCCGCGAGTTCGGTGGTGACCCGGCGGGCGAAGGTCCGGTACTCGGCCATGGCGGGCTTCTCGGCTCCGTCCGCGTCCAGCAGCCCCACGAAGCGTTCGCCGGGGCGCAGTGCGTACGGCTTGCGCTCGGTGGTGAAGTCCTGCCAGCACCAGACGGCCGTACCGACCGCGCCCGCGGCGAAGGCACTGTGGGCCGCCGCCCGCAGATACCGCGCCGCGGTGGCCTCGTCGCAGCCGTAGCTGCCCATCTCGTCGACGTACACGGGTGTGTGGGCCCGCCCGCGCCGCACCAGGTAGGACAGGAAGGAGGTGGCCTTCGGCGCGGAGACGGACTCGATGTGGAACGGCGTCCACACCGGGAATCCGTGCAGTCCGACGAGGTCGAGCGGCTGGGCGTGCTCGGGGCGGAAGGCGTGGTCGCCGACCACCGCGGACGCCTCGTTGGCCTGGAGGACCAGCGCGCCGGGATCCGCCGCGCGGACGGCACCGGCGAGCAGCCCCCACCACGCGCGGACCCCGTCGGCGTCGAGCGCGGCCGACGCGGCCCGGTCCACGTGGATGATCTCGTCGCCGAGGTCGTAGGCCAGGATGTCGGGCGCGTCCCGCAGGGCACCGGCGATGTGGTGGACGAAGTCCTGCTGCCGTTCGACCATGCCCGCGTCGTGCCACAGGTCGCGGCCGTTCCGCCAGGGCGGGTCGAAGCGTTGTCCGTTCATCCAGATGGTCAGCAGCGAGGGAAGGCAGAGCAGGCCGTGCCGTCCCGCGATCTCGACCAATTCGCACAGCCGGGCCGTCATCACCGGGTCGTACGTCCCCTCCTCGGGTTCGAAGTCGGCCCAGAAGACGAAGAACCGTACGGTGTTGAAGCCCAGGTCCGCCATCCGGCGGAAGTCGGCGTCGAGGGTTTCGGCGTCCCACTCCCGCCAGTGGTCGCACCCGGTCCGCGAGGGGTGGTAATTGCAGCCCACGCTGAAGAAGGGCCGTCCGTCGCGGTGCGGTACGCCGTCGACGAGGGTGATCCGCCGGGGCCTCAGGGGGTCGGCTGCCATGCCGCCCTCACCGCCTCGACGACGAGGGCGACCTCCCGGTCGCCGATCCCCGCGTAGAGCGGCAGCGACAGCTGGCGCCGCGTGACGCTCTCGGTGACCGGCAGACTGCCGGGGCCCAGTCCGTAGCGTTCGCGGTACGCCGTGAACAGGTGGGTGGGCGGGTAGTGCACGCCGCTCTGGATCCCCGCGCCCTTCAGCCTCTCCTGCACGACGTCGCGGTCGAGCCCTTCGGGCAGGACCACGGGGAACAGGTGGTGCGCGCTCTCCTCGAGCGGCCGGTCGGCGAACGGCAGGGCGATGCCGGGCAGGTCGGCCAGCTGCTCCCGGTACTGCCGCACCGCTTCCTGACGGCGTTTCGACTTGGCGCCGAGTGCCTCCAGTTGTACGCGGCCGAGCGCACAGGCGATCTCGGTCGGCCGGTAGTTGAGCCCGAAGGTGTCGACGTCGTACGTGGAGGGCCCGCCGCGGTGCCGGTCCTGGGCGCTCACCGTGAGGGCGTGCGAGCGCAGCCGCCGGATCCTCGCGCGGACGTCGGGGTCGCGGGCGACGACCATGCCGCCCTCGCCCATGGCGAGGTTCTTCGTGGCGAAGAAGCTGTAGCAGCCGATGTCGCCGACGGTGCCCAGGACGCCCTGGGCGGTGGTGGTGGCCGGGGCGTGCGCGGCGTCCTCGATCAGCACGAGCCCGTGGGCGCGGGCCAGTCGGTCCAGGGCACCGAGGTCCGCCGCGTAGCCGCCGTAGTGCATCGCGACGACGGCACGCGTGCGCGGGGTGATCCTGGCGGCCGCGTCCACCGGGTCGATGGAGAGGTCGTGTGCGCCGCCGACCTCGGCGAACACCGGTGTCGCCCCCGACAGGGCGACCACCGCGGCCGCGGAGACGAAGTTCAGCGACGGCAGGATGACCTCGTCGCCCGGGCCGAGCCCCAGGGCGAGCACCGCCAGGTGCAGGGCGGCGGTGCCGTTGGCGACCGCGACGGCGTCGTCGACGCCGAGGGCGGCGGCGTACCGGGCTTCGAAGTCCTGGGTCACGGGGCCGGTGGACAGCCAGCCGGAGCGCAGCACGTCGGCCACCGCCTCGGTCTCGGCGGCGCCGATCTCCGGACGGTACAGGGAGACCTTCCAGTTGCTCATCCGCCCACCATCTCCTCCGCCGGGCCGGTGCCGGCCCACAGCTCGCTCTGTTCGTTCGGGCCGAGGTAGCGGGAGCGGTCGGCGCGGAACGCCGCGGTGGCGCGCTCCAGTTGCTCGGGGGTGCCGATGTCGCACCATTCGCCGTCGAAGACGTAGCCCTCGACGCGTTCGCCCTGCTCGCGTGCGTCGGCCAGAAGGGCGGGCATGTCACGCCGCCCGCCGGGTGACAGCAGGGCGAGCAGGGACGGCTCCAGTACGTAGATGCCGCCGCTGACCAGGAAGCTCATCCGGGGTTTCTCACGGAAGTCGGTCACCTGCCGCTCCTCGTCGATCTCCACCACCCCGTGCGCGATGTCGATGTTCTGCTGGGCGAGTGCGATGGTCGCGGCCGCCTGTGACTTCTTGTGCCGCGACCAGAGGTCGGCGAAGTCGATGTCGGTGAGCAGGTCCGCGTTCATCACGAGGGTGGAGTCCTCGAACGGCGGCAGCAGGGTGAGCGGACCCGCCGTGCCCAGGGGCTCCTCCTCCAGGGAGAAGTCCAGCTCGAGGCCCGACCAGCGGTTCCCGCCGAAGCTGGCCCTGATCATGTGTGCGCGATATCCGAGCGACAGGGTGACGTGGGTGAAGCCCGCGTTCCTGAGCTGCAACAGGATGATGTGCAGGATGGGTGTCCCGTCCACCGGCATCAAGGGCTTCGGGACGGTGTGGGTGGCGGGCCGCAGCCGACGGCCCTCGCCTCCCGCGAGTATCACTGCCCTCATAGGACCCCCTCCGTCTGTTGCCGGGCGGCCGTCAACGTGGTGTAGACCGTGTGCACCCGGTCGGCGACCGCCTCCCAGGTGAGGTCGCGGCGCACCCGCTCGTAGCCGCTTCGTCCCATCGCCGCCCGTTCGGCGGGGTCGGCGAGGAGGCGGTTCACCGCGTCGGCCACGGGGCGCGCGGCCGGGCTCACGAGCAGGCCGTCGCGGCCGTGGGCGACGACCTCCTCGCTGCCCATGAACGCGGAGCCGATGACCGGCTTGCGGCAGGACCAGGCCTCGACGTAGACGAGGGGGAACAGGTCGGCGGTGGACGGCAGACACACCAGATCGCAGGCCGCGAGGGCGCTGTGTTTGGTGTCCTCGTCCGCCATGTCCAGCTCGATGATCCGGGGATCGGCGTGCGCCGCGAACCGGCTCACGCAGTCGTCGTCCCAGCGGGGCCCGAGGAACACGAAGTGGGTGTCCGGGTGGTGCGCCCAGACGTGCCGGGCCGCCTCCAGCACGACGGTGTAGCCCTTCGAGCGCATCTTCCTGCCGAGGAAGAGCACCATCGGCCCGGTGATGCCCAGGTCACGGCGGAAGCCCTCGGGGTCGGCGACGCCGGGCAGGTGCGGGCCCTGCCCGATGAGGTGCAGAACGGAGTCGTCGACCCCCTCACCGCGCAGCATGGCGCGTTCCGCCTGGGACAGCACGAAGACGGCGTCCGCCTGTCGGCAGCAGTCGAGCACCGTCTCCCGGTCCGGCCACACCTCGGGGGCGGAGGCGGGGGTGATGGTGAAGGGCACGTCCCAGGCACGGGCGAGCTCCAGGCCCGCCCGCATGTCCGCCGGGTGGAACGCGTCGAAGGCATGGATGACGTCCGCCGCGCGGGGGGCGCCGTCGGTGGGGTGGGGGATCGCCTCGACGCTGAGCCCCGCGGCCGCCATGAATCGGGCGGAGTCCTCGTCCACCGCCCCGGAGTAGACCCCCACCTCCAGCCCGCGGCGGCTCATGCATTCGGCGAGGTACTGCGCCATCAGTTCGGCCCCCGCGCGGGCCGGGAAGTAGCCGCGGTGCACATACCGCACGCGCATGGCGCTCACCGCCTCTCGCGGGCCGCTATGTCCCGCGCGTACCACTCGTACGTACGCCGCAGGCCCTCGCTCAGGTCCACCTTCGGGTCGTAGGCGGTGAGTGCGCGCAGGCGGGTGAGGTCGGGGAGGCGCCGGAGCGGGGACAGCGGCGGGGCGGGGTGGATGTCGACGGCGGGGCGGCGGCCCACCGTCTCGAAGACCTTCCGCGCGAGGTCCTCGATGAGGACCTCCTCCCGGTCGTTGCCGATGTTGACGAGCAGCGTCTCCTTGGTGGGGAGGGCGGTCAGCGCGGTGATCGCGTCGACCGCGTCGTCGACGTAGCAGAAGGCGCGGGTCTGGTCGGCGCCGTAGATCGGGAAGGGGTCCGCACCGCCGAGCAGCCGCTCGATGAACTGCGGGATGACGTGCTCGTACCCCATGCGGGGGCCGTAGATGTTGTGGAAACGCACCATGCGCAGCGCGAAGCCGAACGTCCGGGCGTAGTTGCGGCAGAGCAGCTCGCCGGCGATCTTGCTGAAGCCGTAGCTGGAGCGGGCCACCGTGGGATCGGAGACCACCAGGGTGACGTCCTCGGTGGTGGGTACCTCCGCGACCCCGGCCTCGACGCTGCCGGCGTACGCCTCGCTGGAGGAGGCGAAGCAGAGCGTGGCCCCGGTCAGGGTGGTGAACCAGTCGAGGAGGTGGACGGTGGCGAGGAGGTTGGTGCGCAGGACGCGCTGCGGCTCCTCGTTGGAGTGGACGACGCCGACCACGGCGGCCAGGTGGTAGACCTCGGTGAAGTCGTCGGCGAGCAGACCGTCGGGGACGGGGGTCGTCAAGTCGTGTTCCACGAGGGTGACACGGCCCAGCAGTTGGGAGAGTTGTTCGTCGGAGCGGCCCCTGCTGAAGTCGTCGAGGAGGGTGACATCGCAGGTGGCGGCCAGCTTGCCGGCCAGATGCAGGCCGATGAAGCCCGCGCCGCCGGTGATCAGGATCTTCTTACGCACTACCGAGCCTCATTACCTTGGTCGTGGGCGGGAGGACCCGCCAGGTGTCGTACACCAGTGCCGGTGCGCTCATCCGTGAGATCAGGTCGTCGGCGTCCAGCTCCCCGTAGCGCAGATGGTCGTTGAGGAGGATCACGGCATGGGCGTCGGTGAAGCCCTCGGCGATCGGCACCGGGCGCACGCCCAGCGCCTCGATCCGTTCCTGCGGGACGACGAAGTCATGCCCGACGATCTCCTTGACGCGGCCGCGCAGGAATTCCAGCAGCGGCTCGTACGGGGCGCCGCGCAGGTCGTCCGTCTCGGGGCGGCCCTTGTAGGCGAAGCCGGAGATCAGGATCCTGGCCTCGCCGGGGTCCAGCCCCTGGTCGCGCAGCGCGTCGAGGACGCGTTCGCCGACCCGGCGCGGCATGGACTCGTTGAGGGTGCGGGCGGCCGTGACCAGATCCGGTGTGTGGCCGTGGGGTGCGAGGGAGTACCTCAGGAGGTAGGGGTCCTTCGTCAGGCAACTTCCGCCCACGAAGCCGGGTTTGTTGATGTCGGGCCTCGGGTAGTCGAGGTTGGCGGAGCTGATGATCTCCAGCGCGTCCAGGCCGAGCCTCTCCGCGATCAGCCCGATTTCGTTGCCGAATCCGTAGATGAGGTCGGTGTGGCAGTTGCAGGTCAGCTTGACCAGCTCGGCGGCCTCCAGCGAGGAGACCGGCACGATCTGGTCGGTGACGGTGGCGAAGAGTCCCGCGGCCAGTTTCACGGCCTCGTCGGTCAGGCCGCCGACGATCTGCGGGAGGGACAGCAACTCCGCGAGGGCCTGCCCTTGGATGGTCCGCTCGGGGCAGAAGGCCAGCAGGGGGTCGGCGGTGCGGCGGCGCAGCACGGGCAGCACCAGGCCGCGCGAGGTGCCGACCGGTACCGTGCTGCGGACGATCACCAGGGTGTTCTCGTCCATGCGGTCGGCGATCGATTCGGTCGCCGCCGCCAGGTGGCTGAGGTCGGGGGTGGTCCCGCCGGCCTCGATCGGTGTTCCGACACAGATGATGACGACGGGCGGCAGTCGCAGCCCGCCGATGTCCGATGTGACCGCGAACGACCCGCTCGCGGAGCCGTCCTTGATCTGCTGCTCGACTCCGGGCTCCGACAGTTGCAGCCGACCGCGGGCGAGGTCGCCCGCCACGGCCGGGTTGGCCTCGTAGCCCAGTACCTGCTTGCCGGTGGACAGGAGTGCCGCGGTCAGCGTGACCCCGACGTATCCCAGCCCGACGACGCAGACGTCGAAGTCCTCGTACGACGTGCGCGATTCCATTGACGTACCCCCTGGATGCGACTTGGGAAGGTGCGGATCGCCGACGGGTCAGCCGACGACCCAGTGGGTCTTTTCGGGCCTGCCGCCCAACTGCCGCTTCTGGTCGTCGAGTCCCTTCACTTCGGAACCGCCCGCGTCGACTTCACGGATGCCTTGGTCCCACATTTTTTTGAAGACGTTCAGCCAGACGTACTGGGGGATCGCGGTGAATCCCGTCGGGTCCTTGAATATCCCGATCAGCCGCTCCGGGAAGCGCATGGACATGGTGCAGTAGAGCGATGCCCGGTGCGGCCCGGTGCGTTCTCCGGCGAAGAACATCACGGGTACCTCTTCGCCGTCCTCGATGGACAGGCTGCCGAGGTAGGCGAAGTAGTCACGTCCGTTCTCGCCGCCGGGACGCTGGGTGATGAGCGCCCGGTAGTCCTCGGGGGTGGAGCCGACCACCGTGCCCTGTTCGCTGCGGGCCTCGAAGTACCCTTCGACGATGCCCCGGGCCTTCCCCTGCTCCGTCTCGGTGTGGCCGTACGGAAGGATGCGGAAGTCCAGGTGGTCGTTGCGTCGCAGAAAGTTCTCGAACCTGCGGAACGCCAACCGGTTCTTGCTCTTGTACTTCCGGTTCTCCGCACCCACGAGGTTCTTCACCTGGAGGCCGCCGTCGGCCCCTTCCGCGAAGAGTTCGTCGAGGTGGTAGACCCGGTTGGGGTACGTCTCGTCCTCTTCGGGGGCCACCGGGTGCCAGGGGTCCTTCGTCACCGGGGCGAACCCCGCCCCGAGGAAGGCGGCGTGGTCCGCCGGGGACAGATGACGCACATAGATCGAGGTCCGGGTGAGACCGGCTTCGCGGACCGCGGCGATGAAGGACTTCACCACGGCGATCCTGTCGGGTCCCTTCGGCGCGACGATGTGGAGGTGCTTCGCGGGGTGCGCCTCCTTGCTGAAGTATCCGACTCCGAAGAGGTTTTCCCCGTCGTGGAAGACCAGACCGTTCGGATGCTGGGTGCTGGTGCCCCGGATGTTGTATCCGTTCGTGTAGAGCATCAATCCGAGATGCCCCATCGCGAACGACCCGTCCTTGAAGGTCTGGATGGTGTCGAAGGATTCCTCTACGGGGCGGAGCTTGTCTCCGAAGAGACTCTGCAGGCGCGCTTCGAACTCGTCGCGCTCGGTTGCCGGCAGGCGCATGGATTCACCTCTGCTTGGAAGATTTCACGCGACTCGACCACGCTCGGCGGCGTCAGGCCGGCGCCGGGTGGGCGGGACCGGCGGAAAGGGTCCGGGTGATGCCGTCCAGCACGTGCCAGAAGAGCTTTTCGCCCAGCTCGGCGCCGGCACCCGTGGTGGAGGAGAGCACCCCCTGGTTGGACATCACGTCCACGTCGACGGGGTGGCGGTACACCCCCGGTGGCGGCGGGGTGGCGTGGGTGGGCCTGGCCGCGCGGACCACCTCCGGGCGCAGGTACATCATCAGGCTCGTCTCCGTCAGCCCGGCGTGCTCGGCGTGCCATCCGGGGAATTCCGGCACGTGCTTGCCGAGCCATTCGTCCTCCACCAGGCTCCACCAGCTGAAGGCCACGATCTCGGTGTGCGGGAAGGTCGTGGCCGGCTCGCATCCGTCGATCGCCTCGAAGAGCAGGCCCTCGTTCTCGTAGTGGCCGTTGATGATGACCAGCCGGGCGGGCTCGAGCCGGGCGAGGGCCCTCAGGCAGTGCGTGAGGTAGTCGACGAAGGTGCCGCCGCCGATGTGGACGGTGCCCGGGAAGTGCAGTCCGCCGCCGCTCTGGGGCAGTGACCTGGCGGAGAACGGCTGGCCGGGGAGCAGCAGGCCGCCGACGTCCGCGACCACCTGCCGGGCCAGCGCGTCGGGGATGTCGAAGTCCACCGACAGCGGCAGGTGCGGGCCGTGCTGTTCCAGTCCTCCCACCGGCCAGACCAGGGTGGCGCCGTCCAGTGCGCCCGGCACCTCCGGGCTGGTCAGGTCGCCGTACGCGGTCACGTTCGTGGTGCGCTGCCGCATGTCCGTCATCCCCTCACCTCTTTGATGCTCCGCCCCACCAGGTCCGTCACCGTGCCGCCGTGGGCGCGCAGCCAGTCGTCGAAGCCCTCGCGGATGCCCGTCAGCGTGTCGAGCATGTTCGTGTGCAGGGCCGTGTAGACCTGCACGACGTCGGCGCCCACGCTCAGGTACTCCGCCACGTCGGTGGCGTCCCGGACCCCGCCGCCGCCCATCACGGGTACGTCGGCCCCGCGTCGGCGCAGCGCGAAGATCTCGGCGAGGACCAGGGGTTTGATGCCGGGCCCCGAGTAGCCGAAGGCGCCGCCGAGCTGTACCTCGCCGGTGTCGGGGTCGACGGCGAGCCCGGCGACGGTGTCGCTCAGGGTGATCGCGTCCGCGCCGGACGCCACGGCCGCGTCGAGGCGCTCGCGCAGCCCCTCCCCCGCCGCCAGCTTGACGCTGAACGGCACGGGGGTGACACGCCGTACGGCGGTCGTATACGCCGCCACCCGCTCCGGGGTGTCCTCCAGGCCGCCTTCTTCGTTGAGGCAGGAGATGCCCAGTTCGAGCGCCGGGCTGCCGGCGGCGGTCACGCGCTCGGCGAGCGCGGCGAGTTCGTCCGGTGAGTCCGCGTGCACGGAGGCGATCACCGGCAGTCGGTCGGCGGCGAAGCGGCGCAGCATCGCGCACCACTCCCCGACGTCGCGGCGGGAGTACGTGGTGCTGTTGAGCATGCCGGTGGGGAGCCGCAGCAGCCGTTCGTCCCCCGAGGGGGCGGGGTTCGGGTGGATGGTCTTGGTGACGACGGCGCCGGCTCCGGTGGCGAGCAGTCTGCGGATGTTGCGTTCCTGGTCGGTGAGCAGGCCCGAGCCGACGACGACGGGTGAGGCCAGGGGCAGGCCGAGGATCTCGGTGGCCGCCGGGTGCGTGCGGCCCGTCACTCCGACATCACGACCTCGCGGCCGACCTTGGACAGCAGCAACAGCAGCCCGGCGGGGTCCTCGTGCGCTTCGGCCAGGTCGAAGACGCTCACGTCGGCCACCGAGGGCAGTCCGCGCAGCAGGTGGCTGGCGTTGGCCGCCATGGGGGTGGGGGTCACGACGACGATGGGTTTGCCCAGTGCGGAGGCCCAGCCGAGTTCGATGTGGGTGCCGTCGGTGCGCATCAGATCGCCGTCGGCGTCGACGGGCAGGACGGGGACGAAGACGTCGCAGCGGCGCATCCAGCCGAAGTCCCGCGCGCTGACCTGGTCCGGTGAGAACAGTGGGGTGTCCACCCCGAACTTCTCGGCGACGTGGGCGGAGAACACCGTGCCGTTCACGTCCGTCACCGTCTCGATGACGTCGTGTATCGCATGCCGCAACGGCTCGTGGAAGCCGTCCTGTTGGATCGCGTGCTGGATGGGTCCGCCGACGAAGACGCTGACTCCCGACAGGTCGACAAGCCCCGTGCCGTCGACGCCGTTGGCAGTGGTGTCACTCATGACTTCTCCTGATCTCCTTCGCGGAGCGCGAGGTGGGAGGGGTGATCCGGGGGGCGTGAGGGCACCCGACGGTCGTGCTCGGTCCCGGTCGCGAACGGTCGGTGGCGACGGTGGGCGGGCAAAGGCTCGAGGACCCCGAGGACGACGTCACGGAAGGAGGTGGCCACGCGAAGGCGGCGGCTGCTCCAGGACACCGGCAGTCCGACGCAGTCCCCCGTCCGGTGACACGGTGCCGTGCCACCCGATCTGTTTTCGGTCCCGTTACGTGCTGGATATGACGTGGGAACAGTCTCCCCGTGCGGTGGGGGGACGGGCACCCCCACTTTGGGGTATGGCCATCCGGCTACCCCGAACGCCCGGCCATGCGCGTCTGCTGAGGTGCGTCCTCGACGAGTTCCACGAGCAGCCGCTCGACGTCGTGGAGGAAGGTGTGGACCTCGGGCGGCGGGAACGCCCTGGTGTCGGCGTTGAGCACGAGCCGTAGCCAGCCGGGCTCTTCGTCGTCGACGACCAGGAAGAAGTCCTCGCCCTCCGCGAAGGCGTGGCGGGCGACGACGGTGTCGGCCATGGCGGCGCGCACGGCGTGGGCCGCCTCCGGCCCCCCGTCGCCGCGTGTTTCGTGTGTGGCCCGGATGTCGTTGAAGCAACAGGACAGGCTGATGCCGGTGCCCCGGTCGCGCTCCGCGGCGCGGAGGAGTTCCTCGGCGTGGTCGGGGTCGTAGAGGCCGTTCGCGTAGGCGGTCGTGCAGGCGGCGAAGGCGCGCCGGGCGATGCCGGGCACGCTCCCGCCCGTCAGGTCGATCGTCACCGGGACCTCTTGGTGCAAGTTGGCCACGGCGCCCCGGAGTTCGGGGGTGAAGCGGTTGGCGGCCAGCAGTCGGAGGGTGCACACGGTCAGTCCGGCGCGGCGGCCGAGCAGCAGCGCGACGACGGCGAGCAGCGCCGCGGAGGTGCTCACGCGCCATCGGCCGGCCAGTACCGGCAGGGCGAGGGAAGCGGCTCGGGAGTCCATCACGGCGCTGTAGCGCTCCGGTGCGGCATCCCCGGTGGCACCGGGGGTGAGGGAGGGGAACATCGTGGCGGGTGCGGCCGCCAGTTGGTCCCGCCAGTACGCTCGGGAGCGGGCCAGCAGGGCCTGCCCCCGTGGGGACCGCTCGTACCACGCCTGCTCGACCGGTTGGCGGAAGGCCGCGGGGGGCGGCGCGGGCCGGCCGGCGGTCCGGGCCGCCAGCAGCCGGGTGAGTTCGGCGGCCAGGTGGCGCAGGGACATCAGGTCGGCGGCGAGGTGCGACACGCGGTAGGCGGCGAGTACCGGTGTCCCGTCGGCGACGACGACCACGGCCCTGAAGAGCGGGGCCGTGGTGAGGTCGAACGCGGTGTGCCGCATCCTCCGCCGCCATGCGCGCAGCACGTCCCGGGGGTCCTCGCCGGGTCCGGTCGTGGCGATCTCGGTCTCGAAGGATCCGGAGCACAGCACCCGCTGCGTCAGGGTTCCGTCGGGGCCGGGACCGAAGGCAGTGCGCAACGACTCGTAGCAGCCCACGAGTTCACTCAGAACGGTGAGCACGTCGCCCACGGCGGTGTGGGGCGGCAGGTCCACCCCATGGCTCACGTCGTAGAAGGCGGCGTCGGGTAATTGACGCTGGATCAGGTTCCACATGTGCCGTTGCGCACACGTCGCGGGGGCGGTGGCGGAACGCTGTCCGTTGAAGGGAGTTCGGCGCCGGACGATTTCTGCCACGGCTCGCTGCCTTTCCTTGCCCGATGGGATGAGGCGCGGCGATGCGCTGCGGGCAGGGAAATCCGGTGCGGCGGTCGTCGACGGGCCTCGGACGGATTCAACGTAGCGAAGGGGTTCTCGGATCGTCACCCGCACCTGTGGACCTAGCCCTTCGGCTAGCCCAACAGGGCGCCCACTGGAGGCTTTCCGGTCGGGTGGCGGGCACTCAGCATGGGGTTCCGGGCATCTTCAGCCGGGCTCGGCGAGGGTGCGGCGCGGGCCGTGGGTGTACGGTCCCGACCCGCGCCGACGTGAGAACGCGGAGGGGACCCGTGCGGGTCCCCTCGGGTGGTCCTCGTTCCGGAGGCCGTCCGGCACGCGACATCGATGACGGCCTAGTACGTGATCAGGCCCAGCTGGATGGCCGTGACCACGGCGGCCGTCCGGTTGGGCGCCCCGAGCTTGAGCAACAGGCTGGCCACGATCCGCTTGGCACCGTGACTGGATATCTTCAGGCGCCGGGCGATCTGCTTGTTGCTCAGGCCTTCGGCGAGCAGGAGCAGCACCTCGTTCTCCCGGCCGGTGAGGGCCGCGTCCCGCCGCCGGCGGATCCGGCCCGGTCCGCTCGCCCGCTCCAGGAGCACGCGGGCGAGCGAGGCGGGCATGGGCACCTCACCGCCGGCCATCCGCTGGAGGGCGTCCTCCACGGCGGTCGCGGTCAGCTCGCCCTGCACAAGAAAACCGTCCGGCGGGAAGGGACCGGCCAGAATGTTTTCGTCGATACCGGTATCGCTCAGCAGCAGCAGAACCTTCGGTCGCAGGCCACGGACGTCGTCGGGCACGCCGCAGTCGGAGCTGTAGTCGGACTCGTGCAGAAAAATAATGTCGACGGGACTGGAACGTAAGGCGACTTCGACCTCGTCCCAGTTTTCGCAGTGCGTCACTTCGCTGACGACGGACGCCGTCGCCAGAACCGCCCGCAGCCCGAGCTGGAGGACACCGTCACGAACGAGGGTCGTGACGACCAGCTGTCCTCCCAGGGCGGGGGTACCACACGCTATACGGTTCACAGCACTCCTCCGAGCTGTCAGCACATGCCATCGGCATGGCGGTAGTCGCGGTGCTCGCTGAACTTGCATCGGGGGCCGATCGGCCCAATTGGATCGTTACCCCCACTTCTTTCACTGCAACCCATGCGCAACAGCACACTCTCATCAGTGGGGTCCGGACATCGAGCATCGCCGCGTACCGCCCATGACACCCCTCATCGGACCTTGACCACCAATCGTGACGAACCGGTCATTTCTTCGATTTGTTTTTCACCCGCCGGTCCGCATTTCACCCGCCGACCTGCGGGCTTTCGTTTTCCCGGGAAAACCAGTAACTTCCGTGCCACGGCGCGCCCTACCGTGAATTCCAACCCCCGTGGACGGCTCGATGACGAAAAATAAAACAGCGACCACCGACGCCCCTGGCCTGCGTCCGGCACCGGCCGGAAAAAACTCCGGGAAATTACCCCGCTTATGCGTGGTGGGTGGCATCGCTCGACGCCGCACCGGCACGCCGGAAATTCTCGGAACGGGGCCTGTGTGCAGCGGGACGAAATTCCGGGCGCGGCCGGACATCATGAGTGAGGAGAGCCGATGACCACCGACACCGTCCCGGGCACGAAAGGCACGGCCGATCCGGCAGCGGCACCGCCCGCCGGTCCCACCGGTGCCACTCACGACAGCGTCGGTCGCTGGCTCCTGTCACAGATGCGGCGCTTCCGCTGGTACATCGCTGTCCACCTGCTCGGCAGTGTCATCTGGCAATCGCTGACGGCGGCCGTCCCGCTCGTCATCGGGCTGGCCTTCGACGCGATCCTCAAGGAGAACGGGGCCCCGGCCGACTTCGGCACCTTCCACGCCGTCGTCGCGGGCCTGCTGGCGCTGGTGCTGGTGCGCGGGATCTGCGGCATCGCGGCCACCTACTCCCTGGAGGCCTTCGCCAGCGGCCTGGAGCGCGACGCGCGCGCCGGGGTCTTCGCAAGTCTGCTGCGCAAGAGCCAGCGCTTCTTCAACCGGCACCGCACCGGAGACCTCTCCGCGCGGGCCACCGGCGACGCCGAATCACTGAACCTCATGGTGTCGCCCGGCTTCGACATGGCCGTCGACCTGGCGCTGAACATCGCGATCCCGGTCGTCTTCATCGGCCTGGTCGACCCACGGCTGCTGCTGTCCCCCGTCGTCTTCGTCCTGCTGTTCGCCCTGGCCATGGCCGAGCACGGACGGCGGCTCGAGCCGGTCTCCGACCTCACCCGCGAGCACTTCGGGTCGATGACGGCCCAGGCCACCGAGAGCATCGCCGGCATCGAAGTGGTCCAGTCGACCAGCGGCACCGGTCAGGAGCGCGAGCGCTTCGACCGCCTGGCCGCCGCCTACCGCGACGCGGCCGTGCGCCAGGCCCACACCCAGGCCCTCTCCTTCCCGCCGCTGCTGCTCGTCCTGGCCACAGCGGGTGCCCTGCTGCACTCCGTGTACCTGCTGCGCGCCGGTTCCCTCAGCATCGGCGAACTCGTCGCCGTGCTCGGGCTGATGGGGACCCTGCGCGCCCCCACCCAGCTGGCCTCGTTCAGCATCGGGCTCATCTACTTCGGCCTGTCCGGCGCGCAGCGCATCCTGGAGATCATCAACGACCGGGACGGCGACGTCGAGCGGGGCGGCGGACACGCGGCGCCCATCGCCGGGGAAGTCGTGATGGAGAACGTCGGCTTCGGATACGACAGCGACAAACCCGTACTGCGTGAGATCTCCTTCCGGGTCGCACCGGGGGCGACGGTGGCGCTGGTCGGGCCCACCGGCAGCGGCAAGTCCACCCTCCTGCACCTGCTCAACCACACCTACGCACCCGATCAGGGGCGGGTCCTCATCGACGGTGTGGACGCCGCCGAGTGGGACCAGGCCTCGCTGCGCTCGCAGATCGCGGTGATCGAGCAGGACGTGGTGCTCTTCTCCCGGACCATCGCCGAGAACCTGAGCTTCGGCGCGGGCCCGGACGTCGACCGCGCCAAGCTGGAGGAGGCGGCCCGCACGGCCCAGGCACACGACTTCATCATGGCGAGCGAGCACGGCTACGACACCGTCGTCGGCGAGCGGGGCGTCACCCTGTCCGGCGGGCAGCGCCAGCGGCTGGCCATCGGCCGTGCGCTGGTGACCGATCCGCGCATCCTCGCCGTCGACGACGCGACCAGCGCCGTCGACAGCGCCACCGAGCACGAACTGCAGCTGGCGATGCGGCGCGCCTCGGCGGGGCGCACCACCTTCCTGATCACGCCCAGGCTGTCCCGCATCCGCGCCGCCGACCACATCCTCGTGCTCGACAAGGGCCGGATCGTCAGCCAGGGCAGTCACGAACAACTCCTGCGCGACTGCGAGTTCTACCGCAGGATCTTCGCCCCGTACACGAGCGGACCGACGGCAACCGGCGACGCCGGGGCGCGGACAGAGGAGGGATCTTGACTATGGCGCACTTGCTGGATGGCATCGACCCGGACGGCTACGACCGCGCCTACGGCGACCGTGAGCTGACGCGCCGCATCGTCCCGTACTTCCGCGGGTGGGGCCGTGTCGTGGCGTTCGTGACCGCGGCGGTGATCGTGGCGGCGGTCGCGGGCAGTGCCGCTCCCGTTCTGGTGGCCCGTACCGTGGACTCGGCCGCGGGCGACGACGGCACGGGGACGGTGGCGCTGCTGGTGGCGGTCATCGTCCTCACCGGTTCCGTCGCCTGGCTGTTCACCTTCCTCCAACAGCGCCTCACCGGAACACTGGTCGGTGACGTGGTGCTGAAGCTGCGCGAGCACGCCTTCCACGCCGCCACGCGGCAGGACATGGCGTTCTACGACAGCCACCCCACCGGCGCACTCGTCAGCCGGGTCACCAACGACACCCAGTCGTTCGCCACCCTCATCACCATGGTCCTCGGCCTGCTCGGCCAGGTGCTGATGATCCTGCTGCTGATGGTGGCCCTGTTCGTGATCAACGTGCCGCTGGGTCTGCTGACCGCTGCCGTGGCCGGGGTCATCGTCGCCGTCAGCCTCGGCTTCCGGCGCGTGGCACGCAGTGCCTCACAACAACAACAGCGAGCCCTGGCCGAGGTCCACGGCTATGTGCAGGAGACCCTGCGGGGCATCGCCGTGGCGCGGAACTACCGGGGCGAGGAGGCCGCCGCGGCGGGACTGCGGGAGGTCAACGGACGGTGGTTCAGGGCGAGTGTGCGGTTGAACCGGCTCTTCAGCGGCGTCTTCCCCCTGCTGATCTCCCTGACCGGGCTGGGTACCGTCGCGGTGGTCCTGGTGGGCGGGCACGCCGTGGAGGCGGGCGGCGTCTCGGCCGGTGAATGGGTGCTGTTCCTGGAGGCGTTGGCTCTCTTCTGGTCCCCGCTGACCAGCATCGCCTCCTTCTGGAACCAGTTGCAGCAGGGCCTCGCGGCGGGAGAGCGCATCTTCGCGCTGATCGACCGCGACCCGGCGGTGCGGCAGCTCCAGCAGCTGCCCGTGCCCCGGCTGCGGGGCGACCTGGAACTGCGCGACGTCACCTTCGGCTACAGCGCGGACCGGCCCGTGCTGAAGGAAGTCAGCCTGAAGATCGCCGCGGGTGAGACCGTCGCCCTGGTCGGGCACACCGGCGCGGGCAAGTCCAGCGTCGTACGCCTGCTCATGCGCGCCTACGAATTCCAAGGGGGACGTGTGCTGGCCGACGGCCAGGACGTGCGGACCCTCGACCTCGCGCAGTACCGGCGGTGTCTCGGGGTCGTCACCCAGACACCGTTCCTCTTCTCCGGCACCGTCGCGGACAACATCGGCCTCGGCCGGCCGGGCGCGGACCGCGCGGAGATCGAAGCCGCGGCGCACGCGGTGGCGGGCGGCGACTGGCTGGAGCAACTGCCCGCGGGGCTGGACACCCCCACCGACGAAGGCGGCCGCAACCTCTCCACGGGACAGCGGCAGATCATCGCGCTGGCCCGGGTCTTCCTGCAGAACGCCTCGGTGCTCATCCTCGACGAGGCCACCGCCAGCATCGACCCGCTGACCGAGGCACAGATCCAGGAGGGTCTGGACGTGCTCGCCGCCGACCGCACCACCATCGTCGTCGCACACCGGCTGCCGACCGTCCGCAAGGCCGACCGGATCGTCGTCGTCGACGACGGGCGGGTGATCGAACAGGGCGACCACACCACCCTGCTGCGGCGGAACGGCGCCTACAGCCGCCTGTACGACCGGTACTTCCGCTACCAGCAACCGGACGTCGACCCGGCCGACACCCCGGTCGGCGGCAACCTGGATCCGGCGGAGGCGAAGGAGTCCCGGGCGGGGACGACACGGACGGCCGACGACGAAGAGACGGGTGCGGTCGATGCGTATCACCACTGAAGTCCCCGGCACCCTGGCCGACTTGGTGCGCGCCGCCGCCGATGCCCGCCCCGACGCCACGGCCCTGCGGTCCGGCGAGGAGGCGGTCACCTTCGGCGGACTGCGGGAGAGGGTCCAGGCCACCGCGCGGCGACTGCACCACCACGCCCCGCCCGCGGACGGCACGGCGGCACTGCTCTTCGAGAACACCCCGGAGTGCGCCGTGGCCTTCCTGGCCGCCGCCTGCACCGGGATGCGCCTGGTGCCGCTCGAACCCGACACGGGCGAGGCCCGCCTGCGGGCCCTGCGGCGGGAGCTGGGCCCGCTGACCGTCATCGGCCACCGGGCGAAGCTGCGCGCGTTGCGCCTGCCCGGCGCCGCGTCCGCCGACGGCCGGCAGGGGGACGGCCTCGTCCCCGTCGAGGAACCACCGGGCGGCACACCGGCGCGGCCCGACGACGCGCCACTGCCCGCGGCCGGGCCCGATGCGCCCTTCCTGTACCAGTACACCTCCGGTTCGACCGGTGAGCCCAAGGCGGCCGTGCACTCCCAGCGCGACCTGGTGCACGGCGGGGAGATCTACGCCCACACCTACGGCATCACCGCGGCCGACCGCATCCTCGCCGCCGTCCCCCTGCTGCACTCCTTCGGCATGGTCGCGGGCCTGGTCACCGCGCTGCGTACGGGGGCACAACTGGTGCTGCCCGGCCGCTTCGTGCCCGCCAAGCTGCTGCGGACCGTGCGCGAGCACGCCTGCACGGTGCTGGTGACGACCCCGCTCGCCTGCGATTTGCTGGCCCGCTCGGCCGCCGCCGACCGTGGACAGCCGCCGTTGCCGGGCTCGTTGCGGCTCTGCCTCTCCTCGGGTGCCGCGCTGCCCGCCCCGGTGGCCGCCCGTTTCAGGGAACACTGCGGGCTGGGCGTCCAGCAGGTCTACGGCAGCACCGAGGCCGGCATCATCGCCGCGCAGCGCCCTGAGGACGAGGGCGTGGACCGCGGGGTGGGGCGGCCGGTGCGCGGCGTGCGGATCCGGCTCGTCGACGAGCGGGGCCGGGCCCTGCCGCCGGGCGCCACGGGCAGCCTGCTGGTGCGCACCCCCGCGATGTTCACGCACTACCTCGACCGTCCCGGTCCCACCCGGCAGGCATTCCGCGACGGCTGGTACGCGACGGGGGACCTGGCCCGCACGGACCGCGAGGGGCGCCTGCACCTGGTCGGCCGCAAGGACTCGTTCATCAACGTGGGCGGCAAGAAGGTCAATCCCACCGAGGTCGAGGAGGTCCTCCTGGCCCACCCGGCCGTCGCCGAGGCGGTGGTGTGGGGGGACCGAGGAGAGCAGGGGGAACAGGGAGGGATCACCGACGGCGTGAGCGAGCGGGTACGGGCCACCGTGGTGGCCCGGGCGCCGTTGAGCGCGGCCGACCTCGCGGCCCACTGCCGCGGCCGGCTGCTGCCGCACCAGGTGCCGGGCGGGGTGGAGTTCGTCGCCTCCCTGCCGAAGAGCCCGCTGGGCAAGGTCCGGCGGGCCGCGGTGGTGGACGCCGCGGCCCGAAGGGAGGCGGCGTCCCGAAGGGAGGCGGCGGGCGAGAGCGCCGACGGCTGAAGGCGACGGCTCGCGCCGCGTGCACGGCCGCTTGTTGCTCCAGGGCAACCTGGGCTGACCTGGAGCAACAAGCGGCCCGCGTCTTCCGGGGCGTGACCCGGTGACGGCTCGCTACACCGGCGGCAACTCCGCCGGCGTCGCCCTCGGCTCGGAGTCCTGACTGCCCGGGCCCTCCCGGTCGGGTCCGGCCGGTGCGGGCAGGCTTCCCCGAGGGGCCGGGGCGGGCTCGATCCAGTGCCGGTCACGGGCGAAGGGGTAGCCGGGCAGGGAGAGCCGGCGCGGGCGGGCGGGTGACGGGACGGTGATGTCCGCTCCCTCGACCCAGGCCCGCGCCAGGGCCCGCAGGTCGTCCCCGGCGGCCGGTGCGGCGGAGCGCCGCCGCCGGCCGCGGTGGCAGCCCGTCCCGGTGCGCAGGGCCTCGGCGAACTCGGCCGTGGTGGTGGCGACGACGGCGAGCCGCTCGTCGAGGTGGTCGCGTCCGGCCCAGAGGGTGAAGGCGAGGGCCGCCGGGTCCACGGGCGGGGCCGCCGCGGCGAGCCCGGCCGCCAGAGCGGCGGGGGTGGTGCCCCCGTCGACGGGCAACCGGACGCCGAACACCTCCTCGACGCGATGGGCGAGCTCCGCCAGCCGCGGGTAGTCCAGGCCGAGTTCGGCCAGCGGTTCGCGGGGGTCGGCCGGGAAGCCCACGACCTCGGTCAGGATCTCCTCCAGGGCGACGGGAACGCCGGCGCCCTCGGCCCGCTCCAGGTGGGCGAGCAGGGCCGCGACCGTCTCGTCCAGCCGGGTGGCGTCCTTGGCCGAGAGCACGAACAGCCGGGGCCGTGCCGTCTCCGGTGCGGCGTCCGGGGCGGGTTGCTCGGTCAGCACCACGTGCGCGTTGGCGCCGCCGGCGCCGAAGGAGCTGATCGCCGCGGTCCGCGGCGCGCCGTCACGCGGTGTCCAGTGTTCGGTGACGCGCTGCACGCGGAATCGCGAACCGGCCCAGTACACACCGGGGTTGAGCGGCTCGGCGTGCAGGGACGGCACCAGTTCCCCGTGGCGCATCTGGAGTACGACCTTGGTGAGGGCGGCGATGCCCGCCGCCGATTCCAGGTGGCCGATGTTCGACTTGACGGAGCCGATGGGCCACGGGCCCCGGCCGGCCCCGGCACCGTCGAAGGCCCGCTCCAGGGCCGCGATCTCGATCGGGTCGCCCAGGCTGGTGCCGGTGCCGTGTGCCTCGAGGTAGCCGAGGTCGGCCGGGTCGACGCCCGCCCTCGCCAGCGATTTCCCGACGAGTGCGGCCTGCGACGCGGGGTCGGGCACGGAGAAGCCACCGGTGTGGCCGCCGTGGTTGAGCACCGTGCCACGGATGACGGCGTGTACGTGGTCGCCGTCGCGCAGCGCGTCGGCAAGCGGCCGCAGCAGCACCACGCCGACGCCCTCCCCGGGCACGTAGCCGTCCCCGCCCTCGCCGAAGGCCCGGCAGCGGCCGTCGGTGGACAGGAAGGACGACTGGCTGAGCAGCAGGTACTTGTTGGGGTGGACGTGCAGGTTGACGCCGCCCGCCAGCGCCGCCTCGCACTCTCCACGCCGGATCGCCTCGACGGCGAGGTGCAGCGCCGTCAGCGACGACGAGCACATGGTGTCGAGCGCGATGCTCGGCCCCTTCAGGTCGAGGAAGAACGACACGCGGTTGGCTGTCGACGCGCTGAACGACGAGGGCACGAAGCCGGGTTCCGCACGGACGCCGTGCAGTTGGTACTGGTTGTACATCACGCCCACGAACACCCCGACGGCGCGTCCGCGCCAGGCGGAGGGAGCATGCCCCGCCTCCTCGAACGCGTGCCACGCCTCCTGGAGGAACAGCCGCTCCTGGGGGTCCAGCACCGCGGCCTCGTTGGGCGAGATGTGGAAGAACGCGGCGTCGAACTCGTCGATGCCGTCCACGAATCCGCCCCACCGGCCGTACGAACGTCCGGGCACGCCCTTGGCGTCGGTGTGGATCGCGTCGTGGTCCCAGCGGTCGGCGGGCACCTCGGTGATGCAGTCGCGGCCGTCCCGCAGGTTCGCCCAGAACTCGTCGACGCTGCGGGCCATGGGGTAGCGCCCGCTGATCCCCACGATGGCGATCGCGTCGTCGGCGGAGTCCTCGACCACCGGGGCCATCGGGGCCGCGACGGAAACCGCTGCGGTATCGGGTTCGGCGGCCTCGACGGCGTCAGCGGCCACCGGGGCGAACCGGGCGGTGATCGTGGCCGCCGAGCCCACGAGGGCCACCAGGTGCGGCCGCCCGCTGCCCGCGGCCCGCAGCAGGATGTCGACCGCCGTCGAGGTTTCCATGGCCTTCAGGCCCGTCGTGCGCAGGGCGGCGCCGTCGAGCGGCATGCCGCCGTCCGCCCACCCGGGCCACCCGACCGACACGACCCCCGGCTTCCCCTCCGCGAAGCCGTCGAGGAAGGCGTTGGCACAGGCGTAGTCGGCCTGGCCCGGGTTGCCCCAGGCGGCGGCCGTGGACGAGCAGAGGACGAGGAAGTCCAGCCCGAGATGCCGGGTGGCCTCGTACAGGTGACGGGCACCGGCGACCTTGGGCGCCAGCACCGCGCGCACGTCCTCCGCGCTCTTGCCCGCGATCAGCCCGTCGCGCAGCACACCGGCGGCGTGCACCACCGCGTGCAGCGCGCCGAACGTGGACAGCGCGTGGCCGACGGCGCGGCGGACGTCCTCGGCGCGGGTGACGTCCGTCGCGACGACGGTGACCTCGGCCCCGAGGGCGGTCAGTTCGGAGGTCACCGACGACGGGGCGGCCGTCCGCCCGCAGAGCACCAGCCGGGCCCGTACGGTCCGCGCCAGGTGCCGGGCCAGGGCGAGGCCCACCCCGCCGAGCCCACCCGTGATCAGGTACACGCCGCGCTCACGCAGACGCGCCGGGGTGTCCGGGGCGGGCGTCGGCCGGACGTCGCGCACCCGGCGCTCCCCCGCCTCGTACCGGACGTCCACGTCGGGTGTGCCCGCCGCGAGCTCAGCCAGGGCGTCGGCGGCGTGCGGCGAGCACACCACGGTGGCCCGCACGCCCGGCTGTTCCCTGCGGAGCGTGCGGAAGAGGCCCACGACCGCCGCGGCCAGCGCGTCGGCCGGAAGGTGGTAGGCGATCCGGACCGGGCTCCTGCGGGTGCGCAGCAGGGCCGCCGCGAACCCGGTCAGGGCGACCGCCTCCCTCTCGACATCCTGCGGGTCGGCCGGGGTCCAGAGCACGTCCGAGGCGTCCGTCGCCGCGAGCAGGGCCGGCCAGTCGCGCGGGGTCGACGCGTCGACGGTCAGCACGGAGGCCGGTGCCGGTGCCGGGGGCAGCGGCACGGCCCGCCAGTGGGGCTCGAACCAGACGACCTCGGCGGGCAGTTCCTCCTGCGCGCCGCGCCCGGCCGGGGCCGCGGCCTCACCGGGCGGGGCCCCGGTCACGGCCTGCGCGGCGGCCCCCCGCCGCCCGTCGGCGGGCAGCCTGTACTCCCGGAGGTGTGCGACCAGGGACGCGAAGGTGTTGTGCTCGAACAGCAGCGTGGGCGAGAAGTCGGTGCCGTACGCCCGCTCCAGGTCGGCCGCGATGCCGAGCAGCCCCGTGGAGTCGAGGCCCAGCTCGTAGAACCCGGCCTCCTCGTCGAACTCCGGCTTCTCCAGGCGCTCGGCGAGCAGCGCGCGCACCACGATCTCCGCCGATTCCCGCGCGCACGGCGCACCGTCCAGCCGGGTGATGGCGCCCTCGTCCCGTACCCGCTTCGACGTGAGCCCCCGGAACCACAGCAGGACGCCGCCGTCGGTGCCGAGGAACCGGAGGTCACACGTGGTCAGGTCGCCGTCGGGGCCGGTCGGCCGGGGCGGGACGGCGTGCACCAGGGTGCGCGCCCCGATCGGCTGCCGGGCCCGGAACGACTCGATGAGCATCGGGATGTACGGTCGTGCGGCCGTGCCGACCCCGGCCGGGGCGAACTGCGTCGGCAACAGCGTCGAGGAGTCCAGCGCGGCCGGATGCAGAGGGAAGTAGTCGGCGTACGCCGCGGCCTGCGGGCCGAGCGAGAGGTCCGCCAGCAGTTCCCCGTCACCGACGTGCAAGGTGCCGCGGGCCCGCATGAAGTCCCCGTGCTCGATGCCGGTCCGCCGCACGAGCGCGTACAGGTCCGCCATGTCCGCGGTGTGCGGCGTCCGGCCGCGCAGGGCGGCCAGGTCGACGGACTCCGTGGGGAAGGGCACGTCCAGGAGCAGTCGGCAGTCCAGCACCGGCTCGGTCCCGCCCGACGGGCGGCGGGTGCCCGTGACGGACACCCGGTAGCCGTCGCCGTCCGCGGTGAAACCCACCCGCAACTCGGTGTCGAAGTCCGGTCCGGCCGCCACCGGGTTGCGGAACAGCACACGGCGCAACTCCACCCGGGAGGTGTCGACACCGCGGGCCCGCAGGATCCGGTAGATCATGTCGAGGAACGACACGCCGGGCAGGATGCGTGTGCCGTGCACCCTGTGGTCGCGCAGCACCGGGTCGGTCCCGCGCACCACCACGGTGCAGGTCAGGCCATCCAACGCGGTCATTTCTTTCCTTCCGGCACAGTCGGGAACTCGAGCTCGAAGAACGGCTCGGGCGGGTCCGCCACGGTGGAGCGTCCGGCTTCCGCGGACGTCGGTGCGGGTACGGACGTCGGCGTGGGCGCCGGTGTGTCGAACCAGAACCGCCGCCGCCGGTAGCGGGGCGCCTCCAGCGGCTCGCGGGACGGCACGTGGTCGTCGGGTGCCTGGCGCACCACCATGTGCGCGTTGGTGCCGCCGAACCCGAACGAGCTGACGGCGCCCCGGCGCGTGCCGTCGCGGCCGGTGAACGGCTGCGGCTCCCGCACGGGGAACAGCGGCGACTCCTCGAACCGGAAGCGCCGGTTGAGGGTCGCGCAGTGCAGTGTGGGCGGCAGTTGCGCGTGGTGGACCGACAGCACGACCTTGATCAGTCCGGCCATGCCGGCCGCGCTGAGGGTGTGCCCGATGTTGGTCTTCACGCTGCCGACGCCGCAGAACCCGATCTCGTCGGTGGAGCCGCGGAACGCGTCCGTGAGCGCCTTCAGCTCCATCGGGTCACCGATCATGGTGCCGGTGCCGTGCGCCTCCACGTAGCCGATCTGCGCCGGGGTGACTCCGGCGTCCGCCCAGGCGGCCTCGATCACCTGCCGCTGCGCGCTCGGCTTCGGCGTCGTGATGCCCATGGTGCGGCCGTCGTTGTTCACGGCGCTGCCCTCGATGACCGCGTAGACCCGGTCACCGTCGCGCACCGCGTCGGACAGGCGCTTGAGCATCAGCATGCCGGCGCCCTCGCCGAGGACGATGCCGTCGGCCCGCTCGTCGAAGGTGTGGCACCGGCCGGTCGGTGACAGCGCGCCCGCCCCGCTCATGCCGACGAACGGCACCTCGTCGAGGAGGATGTCGACGCCGGCGGCGAACGCCAGGTCGGACTCCCCGGTCCGCAGGCTGTGCGTCGCCAGGTGCACCGCGACGAGCGCGCTGGAGCAGGCCGTGTCGACGACGACGGCCGGTCCGCGCAGGTCGAGGTAGTGGGACAGCTGTGCGGCAATGAAGTTCTGCGCCATTCCGCTGATCGAGTGCGGGCCCGCGGTGCGGTGGCGCGCACCGAAGTTCGCCGCCCGGGAGCCCGCGAAGACGCCCACGCGCCGGCCCGCGACCTGCTCGGGGGTGAGCCCGGCGTCGGCCAGGCACTCCGCGCCGGTTTCGAGGACCTGCCGCACCAGGGGGTCGACGTAGGGGGCCCCGGCCGGGTCGAGCCGGAAGTGCTCCGGGTCGAAGTCCTCGATGCCGTCGAGGAAGCCACCCCACTTGCTGACGGTGGTGCCGGGCTGCGGGTCGGAACGCCAGAAGCGGTCCGGGTCCCACCGGGACGGCGGCACCTCGGTCACCGAGTCCGTCCCGGACACCAGGTTCCGCCAGAACGTCCGGTGGTCGGGCGCGCCGGGGAAGTGGGCGGCCATGCCGATGACGGCGATGCCGTCCTTCGGCTCGACCGCCGCCCCGGACGCTCCGGACACGGACGTCTTCGACACGGCGTCGGCGCCGGCCCGTGCGGCGGGTGCCGCGACCGTCACGGCCTGGGCGGACCGGCCGGGGGTGGACGGCACGGAGACCGGTTCGGGGGCGGGGAGTTCGGCTTCCGGCAGCTGGTCCCGCAGTGCCTTCGCGAGGAGCGTCACGGTCGGGTTCTCGAGGACGGCCGACGGTTCCGCGACGACGCCGAGCTCCCGCTCCAGCGTGGCGAGGATCTGGGCGACCATGATCGAGTCCACGCCCAGGTCGGCGAAGTCCTCGTCCGGTCCGACCTGCGCGGGGTCCAGCCGCAGCGTCGAGGCGATCACCTCGGTCACCCGCCGGACGAGGCCGTTCCCGGCCGGGACGGCACGCGGGGCCGGGACGGAGGCGGGGGCGGCCGGCGCGTCGTCCGGGCGGCCGGGCGCGGGGACGGCGAGCAGGGCGCCGGCGTCGAAGCGCCCGGCGTCCACGACGCACGGCAGCACCACCGGGTCGCTCCCGGTCATCGCCCGGTCCAGCAGGGCCAGCGCGGCCTCCGGGTCCAGGGTCCGCAGGCCCAGGTCCCGGTAGGCCGGGGTGTCGACCTCGGGCATGCCGGCCGACCGCCAGCTCGGCCACTGGAGCGACCTGACGACGGGTCCGCCGGTGGCGGCCCGGTACTCGGCGACCCGGTCCAGTACGGAGTTGGCCAGCGCGTAGTCGCTCATGCCCACCGCCAGTGCGGGCACCTGTCCGGCGACGGACGAGTACAGCACGACGAACCGCAAGGGGTCGTCCGCGCACCCGTCCAGGACGGCCTGGAGCCCTGCCGTCTTGGGCTCGAGAACCCGCTGGACGTCCTCGATCCGCTTGCCGATGAAGGCCGGGTCGCGCAGCACGCCGAGCCCGGCGCAGTGCACGATCCCGGCGATCGGGCCCAGCTCGCGCCGTGCGCGGCCCAGGACCTCGGAGATCCGGTCCAGGGGGGCGGTCTCGACCGCCACGCGCACGCCCGGGCGTTCGAGTGCCGCGAGGTCGCGCAGCCGCGCCGCGAGGGCCGGGTCGGTGCCGGGGGCCGCGAGGAGCGCTGCCCACTCGTCCCGGGCGGGCAGCGGCGAGCGGCCGAGCAGCACGAGCCGGTCGGCTCCCCGGTCGATGAGCCGGGCCGCGACCAGCCGGCCCAGCGCGCCCGTCCCGCCGGTGATGACGACCGTACGGCCGGCGAGGTCCGCCGACCAGTCGGCGGACGGCGTGACGGGGTCGGCCGGGCGCAGCACCGGCCGGTGCCGCACCCCGGCCCGCACGCAGGCCTCGGTCACCGGGTCGGTCGCGGCGAGTTCGGCGGCGACCGCCGCCCGCACCGCGGCCGGCTCCAGGGTGTCGAGGTCGAGGGTGCGGGCGAAGACGCTTCGGTACTCGGCCGTGAGCATCCTGACGAGACCGGCGAACGCCGCGCCGCGCAGCGTCGGCCGCTCGGCCCGGAACGTCGTGAGGCCGCGGGTCAGGTGCAGGTAGGCGAAGCCACGGGTCCGGTTCGCGGTGACCAGCTCGCGCAGCAGCGCGATCCGGGACCAGTCGGCCTCCGGCGTCGCGACCGGCGTGGCCGACGCGTCCACCATGTCGACGACGGCGGCCGTCCGACGTGCCGATTCCGCGATCCGCGCGACGGCGGCGTCGTCGGCGTTGCGGTCCAGCCGGACCACGGTGGCTCCGGTGCCGAAGGCCGCCACGGCGACGGGCTCGGTCTCGGCGCTGACGAGCACCATGACCCGGCCCGGCAGGTCTCCTTCAGGCAGCGGCGCGGCCTCCCAGTCCTTCACCAGCAGCAGGGAGGACCCCTGCGGCTCCCGCGGTTCGTGCCGTACGTCCGGAGCGGGACCGGCGGTGAGCCAGTGCCGCTCGCGGGCGAACGGATAGGTGGGCATGGACGTCAGCGGCGGCCGGTCGGGCCGCAGGGCGCTCCAGTCGATGTCGGCCCCGCCCTGCCAGAGCTGCGCGATCCGGTCGAGGCTTCCCTCCCGGACCAGGCGCGCCAGATAGCTCGCGCCTTCCGGCTCGGACAGCCACGCGTGGTCGCCGTCCGCACCGCTCCGGGCGGCGTCGCCGTCGCCGTCGCCGTCGAGGAAGGCGGTCAGCCGCGCGCGCAGTTCACCGGTCGAACCGGCGACCACCGCGAGCCGCGCCGCCATGGGGATCCGTCCGACC
The DNA here is from genome assembly GCF_014203545.1 of Streptomyces netropsis. Taxonomy (GTDB): domain Bacteria; phylum Actinomycetota; class Actinomycetes; order Streptomycetales; family Streptomycetaceae; genus Streptomyces; species Streptomyces netropsis. The sequence goes on along the minus strand of NZ_JACHJG010000002.1, from coordinate 207,124 downwards.
TGGGAGGTGTACGCGAGCGAGGACAGCGGCGGCGCCTCGCCGTCGAGGAACGCGACCGTCGCCGCGGCGTAGCGGCGCAGCGCGTCCTCGTCGCGGGCGGACAGCACGAAGACCTCGCGCGGCTCGCCCTCCGGCGGGGTCGGCGGCGGCGTGGCGGGCGCCTCTTCCAGGACGACGTGCGCGTTGACGCCGCCGAAGCCGAAGGAGCTGACGCCGGCGCGCAGCGGCAGGGGTGCTCCGCCGTGGTCCGTGGGAGCCCACCGGGTCGTCTCCCGTACGGGCCGGAACGGCGTGCCGTTGAGGTCGATCAGCGGGTTGAGCGTGTGCAGGTGCAGCGTCGGCGGCAGCGTCCGGTGGCGCATGGCCAGCACCACCTTGATCACGCCCGCGACGCCCGCCGCGGGTTCCAGGTGGCCGATGTTGCTCTTCACGGTTCCGATGCCGCACGCGGTGGCGGGCCCGGCGGCCAGGGTCCGGTGGGCCCGGACGAGGCCGTCGATCTCCACCGGGTCGCCCAGCGCGGTGCCGGTGCCGTGCAGTTCGGTGTAGGAGACCGTCTCGACCGGCACGCCCGCGTCCCGGTAGGCGTCGACCAGCAGGTCGGCCTGCGCCAGCGGGTTCGGGGCGGTCAGCGAGGACGCGTGTCCGCCGTGGTCGACGGCGGAGCCGCGGATCACGGCGTGCACCCGGTCGCCGTCGGCGAGGGCGCGGGACAGCGGCTTGAGGACGAGCACGCCCACGCCCTCCCCCTTGACGTACCCGTCGGCCCGGGCGTCGAGCGCCTTGCAGCGGCCGTCCGGGGCGAGCAGGCCGAGCTGGTTGCCGGCGACGACGGTCTGCGGCGACAGCACCAGGCTGACGCCGCCGGCGATGGCCAGCTCGCTCTCCCCGCTGCGCAGGGCGCGGACGGCGCGGTGCAGCGCCACCAGGGAGCTGGAGCAAGCGGTGTCGATGCTCTCGCTCGGGCCCCTGAGGTCCAGCAGGTACGAGATGCGGTTGGCCAGGACGGTCCGCGCCAGCCCGGTGCCGGCGTGGGGGTTGACCTGCTCCCCGCGCAGGACCATCGACTCGTAGTCGTTGAACTGCACGCCCGCGAACACGCAGACCCGGCGGCCGGCGAGCCGGTCCGGCCGGCAGCCGGCGTCCTCCAGGGCCGCCCACGTCTGCTCGAGGAACAGCCGGTGCTGCGGGTCCATGACCTCGGCCTCGGCGGGCGAGATCTTGAAGAACCGCGCGTCGAAGCGGTCGACGTCGGTCAGGAAGCCGCCCCATCGCGCGGTGCCGCCGAAGCGCCGGGACACCTCCTGCCAGTCCCACCGGTCGGCGGGGGTCTCGGTGATCAGGTCCCGGCCGTCGGCGAGGTTCCGCCAGAACGCCTCCACGTCCGGCGAGTCGGGGAACCGCCCGGCCATGCCGATGATGGCGACGGCGTCGTCCGGAGACGAGGGGGCCGGGGCGGCGGGGGCCGGGGCGGCCACCGCTTCCGTCCGGGTGACCGGGGGCAGCGGCGCGGCGACGACCGGCTCCTCGCTCCGGGTGACCGTCACGGCGGCCGGTGCCACGTCCCGCTCCAGCAGGGCGGGGTGCTCCGCCAGGAGGTGACGGGCGAGCTTCTCGATGGTGTTGGCGCCGAAGAGCGTCGTCGTCGGCACCGTCACGCCGTAGGCCTCCTCCAGGGCTACGGAGAGGGATTGAAGCCCGAAGGAGTCCAGGCCGTACTCGCCGAAGCCCGCGTCCGGGTCGAGCGCCGACGGCGACAGGCCGAGGAGCTCGGCGACCATCGTCCGCAGCCGACCGGCCAGTTCAAGGGCTGACGGCACGGTCCGCTGTACGACCGTCGGCGTCGGGGCAGCCAGGCGGTGCGGGCGCGCGTCCTGGCGGATCCGCATCGACTCGACCTGCTCGCGCATCCGCTCCGGCTCTCCCGGCAGCACGGCGACCTGGGGGCGTCCCAGGCGCAGTACGAGGTCGAGCATCCGCTCGCCCTCGTCGGCCTCCAGGTAGCGGAAGCCGGTGCCCGCGAGGTAGCCGCGCTCGTCCTCGGGGTCCACGTGCATGCCTCCGCCGCGCCACATGGGCCAGTCGATCGAGACCGTGCGCCCGCTGCGGCGGCCCGCCGAGCGCAGCGTCTCGCGCTCCTCGGCGAAACCGTCGAGGAAGCGGGCGCCGACGGCGTAGTCGACGAGGCCGTAGTCGCCGAGCTGGCCGGCCAGGGACGAGTACAGGACGAACAGGTCCAGCGGTTCGTCGCGGGTCACGTCGTCGAGCACACGGGTGCCCTCGAAGCGCGCCCGCAGGTGGCCGCGGAACTCGGCGACGTCCTTGCCGGGCAGCGGTGTGCGCGAGGCGGTCGCGGCGAGGTGGAAGACGCCGTGCAGCGCACCCCACCTGTCCTTGACGGCCGCCACGACCGCCGCCATGGCGGCGGGGTCGGTCACGGATGCCTGGAAGTACGCGACGTCACCGAGCGCGCGCAGCTCGGCCAACTCCCGGGCGCGGTCCTCGACGGGCGACCGGCCGGTGAGGGCCACGCGGGCACCGCGTGCCAGCAGCGTGCGGGCGAGCAGCAGTCCGAGCCCGCCGGCGCCGCCGGTCACCAGGTGCACGCCGTCCGGGCGCAGCGGCGAGGGGACGGCGGGAAGCGCTGCGACCTCCGAGAGGGCGCGCACGGTGCGGCCGGTGGCCGAGAGACGGACGGCGGCCGCGGAGAGCCGCTCGGCCGCCACCTCGGCGAGCAGGGCTGCCGTTCCGATCCGGCCCGTGACGCGCACGACGCCGAAGGCCGTGCCGGGCAGGGCGGCGCGCAGCGAGGTGCCGAACCCGCCCCAGGCCTCCGCCGTGGCGCCCTCGGGCACCAGGACCTGGATCCGGTGCGCGGCGCGGGAGGTCGTCATGGCCTGGACGAGCAGGTAGACCGACTCGATGCCGAGGTCCTCGCGGTCCGGTTCGAGCAGCGGCCACTGGTGCACGATCCGGTCCGCCGGTGTGGCGAGCAGCCGGGCGTAGTCCTCGGCCTCGCCGGGGCGGATCGTGACGGTGGAGCCGTCGTCCGCGTACGCGGAGCCGGGCCGCACGTGGACGGCGCCGGGCACCGGCAGGTCGCCGAACACCAGCACCCGGTCCGCGAACGGCGCGGCGGGCGGCACGGGTTCGGCCGTCCATGCGGCCGTGAAGAGGCTGACGGGTGCCGTGTCGGCCGTGTCACCGGAGGCGGGCGTAGAGGCGGGCTCGGTGGCTCCTGCGGGGGCGCCGTCGGTGAACCAGTGCCGCTCGGTGGCGAAGGGGTACGCCGGCAGGGAACGCCGCGTCGGTGCCGGTGTCCACCGGGCGGACCAGTCGATCGTCCTGCCCCGCACCCAGGCGGCGGCACATGCGTCGTCGTCGCCGCGGCCGTCGAACGGTGACCTGTCGGCGTGCCGGTCGACGTGGCCGCGGTGGATGCCGGTGGTGTCCCCGGCGAGGAAGCGCCGGAGGGTGGCCACCGCGTGCTCACCGGATTCCGCGGCGAACGCCAGGCGTTCGGCGTGCTCGGCGCGGCCGGCCTGGAGCGTGTGGGCGGTGCCCGCGAGGTCGTGCGCCCAGGTGTCCCGGGCACGGGCGAACGACTGCGCGAAGGCGCGCAGCCGCTCCGGGTCGCGGGCGGAGAGCGCGAACACGGCCGGGCCGTCGGCCGGAGCCGGCTCGTCGGCCACATATTCCTCCAGCACGACGTGGGCGTTGACCCCGCCGTAGCCGAACGAGCTGACCCCGGCGCGGCGCGGCACGCCGGGCGCCACGGGCGCCCAGTCGCGGCCGCCGACCGCGACCTCGAACGCCGTGCCCTCCAGTGCCAGACGGGGGTTCAGCTCCGGGCCGTGCGGATCGCCGGTGATCCGCCCGTGCCGCATCGACAGCAGCACGCGCAGCACCGCGGCGATGCCCGCGGCCGGCTCGAGGTGGCCGATGGTGTTCTTCAGCGCGCCGAGGGCGCAGTGCGGCACGGTCGGCGCCGGGTGACCCCACTCGCGGTAGAGCTCGGCGAACGCCTGGCGCAGGCCGTTGGTCTCGGCGGGGTCGCCGATGACCGTCCCGGTGCCGTGCGTCTCGAGGTAGCCGATGGTCGCCGGGTCGGCGCCCGCCTCGCGGTGGGCGCGCACGACGACCTCCGCCTGGGCGCGCGGGTTGGGGGCCGTCAGCGAGTTGGAGCGGCCGCCGTGGTTGACGGCGGTGCCGCGCAGGACGGCAAGGACGGGGTTGCCGTCGGCACGGGCGCGGCTGAGCCGCTTGAGCACGACGGCGCCGACGCCCTCGCCGCGCACGTAACCCGCGGCGTCCTTGTCGAAGGCCCGGCCCACGCCGTCCGGGCTGAGCATCCCCGCCCGTTCGAGGGAGGCGAAGGTCACGGGCGACAGCATGAGGCTGACGCCGCCCGCGATGACCGTGTCGCAGTGTCCGAGCCGCAGCGCCTCCGCCGCGCGGTGCAGGGCCACGAGCGAGCTGGAGCAGGCCGTGTCCACGGGTTCGCTGGGGCCGCGCAGGTCGAGGTGGTAGGAGACGCGGTTGGCCAGCATGGACGGGGTCAGACCGGTCGCGGAGTACGCGTCGGTGGCCGTGCCGGAGCGCTGCACCAGCTCGGCGTACTCCGACGCGCCGACGCCGACGAACAGTCCGGTGTCGGTGCCGGCGAGGTCGGCCGGGTCGATGCCCGCGTCCTCCAGCGCCGTCCAGACCGTGCGCAGCAGCAGCCGCTGGCGGGGGTCCATCCACCGGGCCTCGCGCGGCGAGATGCCGAAGAACAGCGGGTCGAAACGGTCGGCGTCCGGCATGAAACCGCCCCGGGTGATCCGGGTCCGGTCGGGGTGCCGCGCCGGGTCCCCGTAGTGCGCGCGACTGTCCCAGCGGTCCGCGGGGACCTCGGTGAACAGGTCTCCGCCCCGCTGGAGGCCGGCCCAGAACTCGTCCAGGTCCCGCGCGCCCGGCAGGGTGCCCGCCATGCCGACGATCACGACCGGGTCGTCGGCGGGCCGGTCCGGGCCCGGCTCGGGCTCGGCCTCTTGGACCCCGGCTCCGCCCACGGCGTTGGGGTGTTCACGGTCCAGCCACTCGGCGAGCGCCTTCGGGGTGGAGGTGGCGAGCAGTTGGCCGGGCCCGACGGGCACGCCGAAGGCGTTCGCGACGTCGTCGGCGAACCGGACGAGGCTCAGCGAGTCCAGACCGTGCTCGTGGAAGGAGCCGGCGGGGTCGAGGTCGGTCACCGGGTAGCCGCTGACCGCGCCCAGCAGTAGCAGCAGGGAGTCCAGCGAGCGGGCACCCTGCGGACGGGCCGGCCGGGGGGCCGGAGTGGCTGCCGTGGCCGGAGTGACCGAGGCCATCGGTGCGATCGGGGCGGCCGGGGTGACGGCGTCGATCCAGCAGCGGGTCCGTGCGAACGGGTACCCGGGCAGGGACAGCGGACGCACCGGGCCCCGGTGGGCGGCCGTCCAGTCGAAGTCCTCACCCGCGGCCCAGCGACGCGCCACGCCGTCCGGGTCGGCCGGCGAGGGGACAGTGGCCGTGCCGGGTTCCGCGGTCACGACGGCGGTGTGGCCGCAGGGGCGGCCGGCGAGGAAGGCTTCGAGGGCTTCGGTGAGCTCCCGCGCCGTTCGCGCCACGACGGCGAACCGGTGGGCCATGGGCTCCCGGCCGGTCTGCAGCGTGTACGCCAGCCGGCCGAGGTCGACGCCCGGGCCGCCGCCGGCCCGTCCGGCCGGCTCGCGCAGGGTCGTCCCGCCGTGCACGGTGCCCGGCCGCACGAGGTGGCCGAGGCCGATCAGCCGCACCGTCGTGGCCGGGTCCGGCCCCAGCTCGTCGAGCGGTTCGTCGACGGCCGTGACGGGGACGCCGACCACGGTGGCGATGTCCTTCGGGTCGGTGCCGGGACCGGCCGTCCGCAGCCAGTCCAGCATCCCTTCGACGACGCGGCGCAGTGCCTCCGCGTCGCGTGCGGAGAACGGGAAGACAGCAGGTCCCGCCGTACCGCCCGGCTGCGTGTCCTGCCGGTACTCCTCGACCACGAGGTGCGCGTTGGAGCCGCCGGCGCCGAAGGCGCTGATGCCCGCGCGCAGCGGCTCGGCGCCCGTCCACGGCGTGAGCTCCCGCTGCACGCGGAAGGGCACGGAGTTCCAGTCGACGGCCGGGTTGAGGGTCTCCGCGTGCAGCGACGGCGCCAGTTCGCGGGCCCTCATCTGCAGCAGGACCTTGGTGAGGGCGGCGACGCCCGCGGCCGACTCCAGGTGGCCGACGGAGGACTTCACCGAGCCGAGGGCGACCGATCCGGCGGGCAGGTCGCCGTAGGCCCGGACCAGCCCGGCCACCTCGGCCGGGTCGCCCAGCGCGGTACCGGTTCCGTGCGCCTCCACGTACGAGACGCTCGCCGGGTCGACGCCGGCGCCGTGCAGCGCCTGGGCGATGACCTCGCCCTGGGCACCCGGGCTCGGGACGGCGAATCCGCCCGTCCTGCCGCCGTGGTTGACGGCGCCGGCGAGGATCACGCCGAGGATCCGGTCGCCGTCGCGCTCCGCCGCCGCCAGCGGCTTGAGCAGGACGGCGCCGACGCCTTCGCCGGGCACCATCCCGTCGCCGTCGGCCGCGAAGCTGCGGCACCGCCCGCTCTCCCCGGTGAAGCCGCCGGCCGCGAGCTGGCGGTACTTGCGCGGGTGCGGTGCGAGGTTGACGCCACCGGCGAGCGCGTAGTCCGCCTGTCCGGCCGCCAGGGCCTCGACTGCGAGGTGGACGGCCGTGAGCGACGACGAGCACATGGTGTCGATCGCCAGGCTCGGCCCGTGGAAGTCGAAGAAGTACGAGACCCGGTTGGCGATGGAGGCGTACCCCATCCCTCCCGCGAGGCCCCGCTCGTCCTCGAGCAGCTGGTAGTGCCCGTACATGACGCCCGTGTACACGCCGACGCGGCTGCCGCGCAGACGGGCCCGGGTGTAGCCCGCGTCCTCCAGGGCGTGCCAGGAGGTCTGCAGGAACAGCCGCTCCTGCGGGTCGGTCAGCTCGGCCTCCCGCAGTGACATCCGGAAGAAGCGGGGGTCGAACTCGTCGATGCCGTCGAGGAAGCCGCCCCAGCGGCTGGTCTTCCGTCCGTCCGCCTCGGTCGGCGCGCCGTGGTCCCACCGGTCGGCCGGGACCTCGCGCACGCAGTCGCGGCCGGCTCGCAGGTTCGCCCAGAACGCGTCGGGGTCGTCGGCCAGGGGGTAGCGGCCGGCGACGCCGATGACCGCGATGCGGCGGTCCGTTCCCGGGCGGGGCTCCGACGGGCGCTCGGCCGCGTGCACGGCCGGGTGCGCCGTCACGGCGGGTCCGGGTACGGCGGGCTCCGCCGCGGCGGGCGCCTCGGGAAGCAGGGCGCGCACCTGGTCGGCATGCCGCTCGACCAGGTGGTCGGCGACCTCACGGACCGTCGGGTACTCGAACAGCAGTGTCGCGGGCAGCTCCCCCATGCGCTCGGACAGCAGGTCCACGATGCGGGCCACGGTCAGCGAGTCGACGCCGAAGTTCTCGTACGTCTCGTCCAGCCAGAGCCGGTCGCGCGGGACCTGGAGAATCTGCTCGAAGGCGTCCTTCACGTACTCCCGGGCGGCCTCGGCCAGCGCGTCGCCCTCCCCGCCGGACGGCAGGGACGGTCGCGCGGACGACCCGGACGACCCGGACGACACAGACGGCACAGACGGCACAGACGGCACAGACGGCACAGACGGCACAGACGGCACAGACGATCCGGCGGTCCGCGGTGCTGCCGCTGCCGCCGTGGGGAGGGCCGCCGGTGCGGCGTCCGGCGCCGTCTCCGCGACCACCACGTGCTGGCTCAGCCCCTCGTCGGCCGGGAGGGCATGGCTGCGGGCGAATCCGGCGAGCGCCAGGGCCTTGCGCCAGCCGGGCGCGGAGAGCAGCGGTGAGCCGGGCAGGCGCAGTTCGGCGTCCTGGTGCAGCCACCAGCCGTCGAGCAGGCCGAAGGTGAGCGTGGTGGTGAGGACGTTGCTGCTGGCCTCGTTGAGCACCAGCCGTCCGCCGGGCTTGAGCAGCCGGGCCACCGCGCGCAGGGTGCCGAGCAGGTCGGAGGTCGCGTGCAGGACGTTGGCCGCCACGACGAGGTCGGCGCTGCCGGGTTCGAAGCCCTGGGCCACCGGGTCGCCGGAGATGTCGAGCTGCTGGAACCGGACGGAGGGGTACGTGGCGGCGAACCGCTGCTTCCCGTGCTGCAGGAAGGCGCGGGAGATGTCGGTGTAGACGTAGGTCACGTCCGCGCCCGTGGCGGCCAGCGCCGGAAGCACGCTCGCGGTGGTGCCGCCGGTGCCCGCCCCGATCTCGACGATGGTGACGGGGCCGTCGTGGCGGGACAGGCCGTCCGTGACCGCGCCCACCACGAGTTCGTTGGCGCGGTCGACGACCGGGCTGCCCCGGTAGGCGCCCTCCACGAGCGCGGTAGAGCCGCCGGGGAACAGCACGTCGGTGGCGCGGACGCTGCCGCGCATCACCGGGAACAGGTTGCGCATGCACGGGAGCAGCAGCCGGTCGAAGCGGTTCAGCGCCGGCTTCCGCTCGCAGAGTGCGACCAGCTCGCCCTCCGGGTCCTCGGGGGCCGGGCGGCCGGCGGGGGTCAGGTGCCCGGCGGCGTCGTTCAGGAAGCCCGCCTCGGTCAGCTGCCGCAGGAGCTCGGCGAAGAGCCGGCCCTGCGCGGGGACGACGCGCAGTCGCTCCGCGAGCGCGGCGGAGGTCCACCGCTCGCCCTGGGCGAGGAACACCCCCTCCTGCCGGAAAAGTGTCCACAGCCGGCCGCACATGGCCTCGGTCAGACGGGCGTCGTCGGCCTCGGTGAGCAGCCGGGCCACCGGGGGAAGTGCCGTCGGCGACGGCACCAGTGACGTGTCGTCCGCCGGTACCTCGGTGGGCGTTTCCGTGCGCGTACGGTCCGCCGGTACGGCCGGGGCGGGTTCCACGCCGACGGCGGCGAGGGCGGAGGCGTCGGCCTTGACCACGATGACCTGCCGGTCGGGGCGGCCCAGCACGGAGTGCACGGCGGCCATGCCCTCCTGCGGGGTGATCGAGTGGATTCCGGTGGCCGCGAGCCGGCTGCGGTGGCGTGCGTCGGCGACGATGCCGACGGTCCCCCAGTAGCCCCAGTTGATCACGGCGACCTTGGCGCCCAGCACCCCGTCGAGGTGGTGGGCGAAGGCGTCCTCGAAGGTCGATCCGGCCGCGTAGTTGCCCTGTCCGGCGCTGCCGGAGAGCGCCACCGCCGAGGAGAAGAACAGCACGAAGTCCAGGTCGGCCGAGTCGCCGAGCGCGGCGTGCAGGGCGACCGAGGTGCGGGTCTTGGCCTCGAGGACGGAGCGGAAGGTCTTCTCCGTCATCGTGGCGACGGTCTGGTCCCGCAGGACGATCGTGGCGTGGAAGACGCCGTGCAGCGCGCCGTGGGTGGCGCGCGTCCACGCGACCGTGTCGCGCAGCGCCGCGGGGTCGCTCGCGTCGGCCCTGCGGTAGGAGACCAGGGTTCCGCTCGGGTCGACGGCGCGCAGCCGGTCGCGTCGGGCGGCGTCCAGCTCGCTGCGGCCGAGCAGCACGACCTTCGCCTGGTAGGTGCGCACGAGCCACTCGGTCAGTTCGAGGCCGATGCCGCCGGCGCCGCCGAGGATCAGGTAGGCGCCGCCGCGGCGGATCCGCTCCCGAGGGGGCGTGGCCGTGACCGGGACCAGACGGCGGTGGTGGAGCACGCCGCCGCGCAGTGCGTACGGGCCGCCGACGGGGACGTCGAGCACGTCCGCGGACGGCCGGTCGGCGGACGAGCGGTCGACGACGGCCACGCGCCAGCGCGGGTGTTCCCGGGCCAGCGACAGGGCGAGGCCGTGCAGGCTCGCCGCGTACGGGTTGCCGACCGGCTCGGCGGCCGTGGTGAGCGCGTCCTCGGTGACCACGGTGAGCCGGACCGAGGAGCCGAGTCGCTGCACGGCCTTGGCGAGCCGGAACAGGGCGAGGACGCCCCGCTCCTGCGTGGCTTCGAGCGCGTCGACGTCGTCGGTCCGCGCGCCGGTGCCGGGGCCGAGCAGGATGACGTGGTCGGGCCGGCCGGTCGCGGTGGCGATCCGGTCGTGGTCCAGTTCGACGACGGTGCCGCCCAGGCGGGCCGTCAGGACGGCCGCGAGCCCGGCGGACTCCGGGCCGCGGACCAGCCAGGTGGTCCCACCGGCCGGCGCGGTTTCCCGCGCGGGCAGCGCGGACCAGCGCGGAACGTACATCAGGTCGTCCGCCGACACCGCCGCCGCGGCTTCGGGGGCCGCCGTGCCGGGGGCGGGGCGCAGCGACAGGTCGCGCAGCCGCGCGCGGACACGGCCGGCGGAGTCGGTCAGGGTCAGTTCGTAGCGGTCGGCGCCGACGGTCCGGACGTGCGCGTATCCGAGGTCCGTCACCGGGGAGAGGACCTCGGCGGCGGTGAGGGCGAAGGGCACCATGGCGGGACCGGCGGTCCGGTCCCGCAGCACCGCGAACGCGTGCAGCGCGCCGTCGACCACCGAGGGGTGCAGGGCGCAGCCGGCGAAGCGGGCGGCCTCGGCGGGGACCCGCAGACGCGCCAGGGCTTCCCCGTCGCCTGCGGCGACCCACTCGACGGCCCGCAGGGCGGGGCCGTAGACCAGGCCCGCCGCCGCGAGGTCCGCGTAGATGTCGGCGCCTTCGTGACGACGGTTCAGCCGGGCCCGGACGGCGTCGATCGCGACGGTTTCCGGGGCCGGTGCGGGCAGGGTGTGGATCCGGCCTTCGGCGAGCAGTTCGCCGTCGCCGTCCCGCAGGTCGAACACCAGGCCGCTGTCACCGCGGCGCAGCCGCGTCCTGGCCGAGCGCTCGGTGCCGGCCACGACGAAGGGCCGCAGCCACCGGACGTCGGCGAGCGTGACGTGCTGCCCCGCCCCGGCCGCCTCGGCCGCTCCGCGGACCATTTCCAGGACGGCCGCGGCGGGCAGCAGACGCATGTCGCCGACCCGGTGTCCGTCGATGTAGGGGTGTTCGGGACCGAAGGCCGTCCGGTAGGTCAGTCCGTCGAGGCTGTCGACCGGGTCGACCTCGTCCAGCAGCGGGTGCACGGGGCGGGGCGCGGTCCGGACCGGGCCCGGAGCCGGCTGGGCGGGCGGCGACCAGATGGTGTCGGTGAGCCAGCAGCGCAGTTCCTCGAACGGGTAGCCCGGCAGCGGCACGCGCCGTCCTCGCTTCTCGGGCCAGTCGACCGCCGCACCGGCGGCCCAGGCGGCGGCGATGTCCGCCGGGGCGGTGCTCACGGGCGCCGCGGCCCGGGACGCCGCGCGGCCGCGCGCGCTGCCGGTCCAGACGCCCTCCGGGTCGCCGCCCCGCAGCCTGGCCACCAGCTCGGTGACGGTGGAGGCCGAGACGACCATCCGGTCCGCCCACTCCTCGCGCCCCCGCTGGAGCGTGAACGCCACGTCCGCGAGGCGGAGCCGCGGGGCGTTCTCGAGGGCGTCCGCCAGCTCGGCGGCGAGCACCGGCAGGCGCTCGGGCGCCTTGGCGGAGAGGGGGAACAGCCACGGCCCGCTCCCCTCTCCGGGCGAGAGCCGCACGGCGTGCTCCTGGTATTCCTCCACGACGAGGTGGGCGTTGGCGCCGCCCGCGCCGAAGGAACTGATGCCCGCCCGGCGGGGGGCGCCCGCGATCCGGGGCCACGGGGCCAGGTCGCGCTGCACCCGCAACGGGGTCGAGTCGAAGTCGATGTCCGGGTTCGGCGGGTCCGCGTGCAGCGACGGCACGAGCTCGCCGTGCCGCATCTGCAACAGCACCTTGCACAGCCCTGCCATGCCGGAGGCGGACTCCAGGTGGCCGACGTTGGACTTGACCGAGCCGATCGGCAGGCTGCGCGGCGGTACGGTCGTGCCCAGCGCCCGGGCGAGGCCCCGGATCTCCACCGGGTCGCCGAGGGCGGTGCCGGTGCCGTGCGCCTCCAGGTAGCCGAGCGACGCCGGGTCGACGCCGGCCTGCGCCAGCGCCTGTGCGACGAGGTCGCCCTGGGCGACGGGGTCGGGCACGGTGAAGCCGTTGGTCCGGCCGCCGTGGTTGACGCCGGACCCGAGGATGACGCCGTGGATGTGGTCGCCGTCGCGGACGGCGTCCGCCAGCGGCCGCAGCAGCACCGCGCCGACGCCCTCGCCGGGGACGTAGCCGTCGCCGTCCGCGCCGAAGCTGCGGCACCGGCCGTCGCCGGAGGTGAACCGGCCCTGCCCCAGGAAGCGGTACTTGTACGGGTGGGCGTGCAGATTGACCCCGCCGGCGACGGCCAGGTCGGTGTCACCGGCCCACAGGTCGCGCACGGCCAGGTGGATCGCGGTCAGCGAGGAGGAGCACATCGTGTCCACCCCCAGGCTGGGGCCGGTGAGGCCCAGGGTGTACGAGACGCGGTTGGCGATCGACGCGTGCGAAGAGGCGCCGATCCGGCCGTCCTCGGCCTCGTGCAGCTGGTACAGGCCGTACATGGCGCCCACGTAGACGCCGACGCGGTGGGAGCGCAGGTCGGCGCGGGTGCGCCCGGCGTTCTCCATGGCGTGCCAGGCCGTCTGCAGGAACAGCCGCTCCTGCGGATCGATGATCTCCGCCTCGCGGGGGGACACGCCGAAGAAGAGCGGATCGAACCTGTCGATGCCGCGCAGGAAGCTGCCCCACCGGCTGTACCGGGCGGCCCGGTCGGCGGGGGTGGCCCCGTCGTAGTCGCGCCAGTTCCAGCGGTCCGCCGGAATCTCGGTGACCAGGTCCCGGCCCGCCTTCAGGTTGGCCCAGAACTCCTCCAGGGTGTCCGATTCGGCGAACCGTGCGGCGACGCCCACGATGGCGATGGGCACGGGGCCGTCCGGGGCGGGGGCTGGTGCGGGGGCCGGGGCGGCGGGCGCGGGGACGGGAGTCGCCGCCGCGGGTGCGGGCATGGGTTCCGTGATCCGGGCGCCGTGGTGCTCGGTGAACCAGTCCGCGAGCGCGCGCAGGTTCCGGTACTCGAAGAACAGCGTCTTCGGCAGCGACCCGAAGTGCTCCTCCAGGCGTCGGGTCAAGTCCATGATCAGAAGCGAGTCGATGCCGTACTGCTCGAACGCCGTGTCGGCCTCGATCTCCTCCGGCGGGAGCTCGAACACCTCGGCGAGCACGTCGCGCAGGAGGTCCTCGGCCGCGGCCGACGGTTCCGCGCCCGCCGTCCCGGGCTGCCCGGACGAGGCCGACGGCACGGTCGGCCCGGGCGCCGGCGCGTCGAGCACCTCCCGCAGGCGTGCGAGGTTGCCGTGCGCCACGAGGACGTGGTCGCCGTCGTGGCCCAGCGCCCGGTCGAAGGCGGCCAGCGCCGCGCTCGTCGGCATCGCCACCAGTCCGACCTGACGGGCCGTCCGGGCGGCGGTGGCGTCGTCGGCGTCGACGCGTATCCCGCCGTCGGCCCACAGCGACCAGAGCACGGAGAGGCTGCGGCCGGGCCGGTCGCTCGCGCGCCGCCACGCAGCGAACGCGTCGAGGAAGCGGTTGGCGTAGGCGTAGTCGGTCTGTCCGGGGCTGCCGGCGGCGCCGGACAGGGAGGAGAAGGCGACGAAGAAGTCGAGCGGATCGTCCGCGGTGGCCCGGTCGAGGTCGAGGGTGCCGCGCACCTTGGGCGCCAGCACGGCCGCGGTGTCCTCGTCGGACTTGCGGATCAGCAGCGCGTCGCGGGTGGTCCCGGCGAGGTGCAGCACGCCGTGGATCGGTCCGAACGACGCGTGGACCCGCGCGACGAGGTCCGCCGCGGCACCGGGGACGCCCAGGTCCGCCGACAGGTAGTGCACGTCGGGACCGGCGGCGCGCAGGTCCGCGAGGTCGGCCGTCGCCGAACGCCCCGTCAGGACGTAGCGCGCGGCGCCCCCCAGGTGTGCGACGAGGTGGCGGCCGATGGCGCCGGCTCCGCCGGTGACCAGGACGGTGCCGCGCGGCGTGAGCGGGGCGGCGGCGGGCTCGATGCTCTCCCACCGGAGGGCCCGGCGGCCGTCGGCCGTGTACCGGACCCGGAATTCGTGCGTACCGCGTGCCTCGGTGTCGACGACCTCGGCGAGGGATGCCGTGCCCGCCTCGACCACCGCGACGCGGAACTCGGGGTGCTCGTGGGCGAGGGCGCGCGCGAACCCGTCCAGGGCGTACACCCGCGCGTCCTCGACCCCGCCGGTCGGGCGGAACACGTGCAGCACCCGCACCGGCTGCCGGGCCGGCTGCGCCGACCAGGCACGGAAGAGCCGCAGCAGTCCGGGCAGCGGGTCGCCGTCCACGGTGCGGACGCCGAGGAGCTCCTCGGTGCGGGGGAAGACGGTGTCCTCGGTGGCGCGTTCGGCGCCGGGGAGCGTTCCCTCGCCGAGCAGCACCACGCGCGCGGGCCGGCCGTCCGCCGCGGCCGGGGCGTGCCGCCAGCGCTGGGCGAGCAGGTTCGCGGCGACGGCGTTGTCCGGCCGGGCGGCACCGTCGACGGCCCGGGTGACGACGGCGCGCAGCGCCACGCACACACGGCCCCGCTCGTCCGCGAGGGTCACGTCGTGGCCCGCCGGGGTCGCGACGGCGTGCACGTGGCCCTGCTCGGGCAGCGGGCCGAAGATGTCGACGGCGTCCACGGAGAACGGCAGCTGCCGTGCACGGGGCGCCGAAGGGTCCTCGTCGGTCCACAGGCAGGCCTGGAGCATCGCGTCGAGCAGGGACGGGTGCAGGGTGAAGTCGCAGAAGGGGACGTCGGCGGCCGCGGGGACGGCGACGTGCGCGAGGGCCTCGCCCGGCGTGGACCGCACCGACCGCAGGCCCCGCAGGCTCGGGCCGTAGCCGCCGCCGAGGGCGGCGAAGACCGCGTAGCACTCGTCGGCCGACGCGGTGCGGGGCAGCCGGGCGCGGACGGCGTCCAGGTCGAGGAGCGGCGCGTCGGTCCGGGCGTCGAAACGGAGGGTGCCGGTGGAGCAGAGGGCGCCGTCGGCCGTGCCGTCGGCCCGTCGCACCTCGTAGGACACGCCGTCGGCGTCCTGTTCGAGGTGCAGGCGCACGCGCACGGGCTCGTCCTCGACGAGCACGGGACGCGCCCACAGGACGTTCACGACGCCGGTTGGGGAGCCGTGTCCCAGCGTCGCGGCGGCGGCCACGGCGAACTCCAGCGCCGCCACCGCGGGCAGGATCCGGACCGCGCCCAGGGCGTGGTCGCGCAGGTAGAACTCGTCGCCGGTCAGGAGCCGTTCGGCCGGGCCGTCCGCCGGGCCGGCGGGCGGGCTGATCCAGTAGCGGCGCATCGGCCGGGGCGGGTGGGGCAGGGAGAGCCGGGCCGGGCGGCCACCGGGCGGATCCGGCCGGACGACGGCCCGGCCCGTGACCCAACTCCGGGCGATCTCGGCCGCGTCGTCCGTGGCGAGAGGGCCTGCGGCGAGGGGACCTGTGGCGGCGTCCGCCCGCGCGGTGCCGGTCACGACGCCCTCGCCGTCGCGCAGCCGCGCCGCCAGCTCCCGGGTGTCCGTCACGACCACGGCGAGCCGCTCCCGCAGCTGTTCGCGGCCGACGTGCAGCGTGTGCGCGATGCCGTCGAGGGAAGCCGTGGGGTGGGTGTCCAGCCAGGCCGCCAGCTCGGCCCGGTACCGGTCGAGCTGTTCGGTGCCGTCGGCCGACAGGACGATCAGTCGAGCGGCCTTGTGTTCGGTGGTACCGCTCATCAACGCTTCCCCGCCTCTTCCACGACCACGTGCACGTTGCTGCCTCCCATCCCGAACGAGCTGACGCCGGCTCGGGCCGGCGCGCCGTCGGGTGTTTCCCATGTCTGTGTGCCGGTCTGGAGCCGGAACGGGCTGCCGGCGAGGTCGATCATCGGGTTCGGCACCCGCAGGTCCACCAGGCCGGGAAGCGTGCGGTGACGCATCGCCAGCAGGACCTTCACGATGCCGGCGACACCGGCGGCGGCCTCCAGATGACCGATGTTCGTCTTGACCGACCCGACGCCGGTCCGGCCCGGAACGACCGGGCTCCCCCAGTCCGTGTGCAGCCGGCCGAACGCCTCCTTGAGCGCGTCGATCTCGATCGGATCGCCGAGCGAGGTCCCGGTGCCGTGCGCCTCGATGTAGCCGATCGTGCCGGGCGCCACCGCGGCGGCCCGGTGCGCGGCGAGCACGACATCGCGCTGTGCCCGCGGGTTGGGCACCGTGAGCGAATGGGTGTGGCCGCCGTGGTTCTCCGCCGAACCGATCAGCACGCCGTGCACCGGGTCGCCGTCGGCCAGCGCGCGGTCCAGCAGCTTGAGCGCCAGGAGCACCACGCCCTCGCCCCTGCCGTAGCCGTCGGCACGCTCGTCGAACGTCTTGCAGCGGCCGTCCGGGCTGAGCATCCCGGCGCGGCGCAGCCCGGTGAACCCGTGCGGTGACAGCAGGAGGTTCGCCCCGCCGGCCAGGGCCAGTTCGCAGTCCCCGAGCTGCAGGGCGCGCGCCGCCCGGTGGACGGCGACGAGCGAGCTGGAGCACGCCGTGTCGAAGACGGCGCTGGGGCCGTGCAGGTCGAACACGTAGGAGATGCGGTTGGCCGCGATGGAGG
This sequence comes from Streptomyces netropsis, assembly GCF_014203545.1. Lineage (GTDB taxonomy): Bacteria > Actinomycetota > Actinomycetes > Streptomycetales > Streptomycetaceae > Streptomyces > Streptomyces netropsis. The sequence goes on along the minus strand of NZ_JACHJG010000002.1, from coordinate 190,564 downwards.
CGACGTTGCCGATCAGGAAGTGGTCGCCCGTCTCCGGGGCGCCGGGGCCGAGCAGGCTCAGGTAGTCCGCGCCGCCGAGGCCGACGAAGACGCCGGTCCGGCTGCCCGCCAGCGCCGCCGGGACCTGGCCGGAGTCCAGCACGGCCTCGTACGCGGCGTGCAGCAGCAACCGCTGCTGCGGGTCCATCTGCGCCGCCTCCCGGGGCGAGATGCGGAACAGCGGCGCGTCGAACGCGTCCACGTCGTCGACGAAGGATCCCCGGAAGCGCTCGGGGAACACCCGCGCGGAGAAGCCGCGGTCCATCGGGTAGGGGCGGGTCAGGTCACGCCCGGCGGCCAGGTGGCCCCAGAACTCCTCCAGGGTGCCGGAGGAGGGCAGCCGTCCGCCGACCCCGATGACCGCGACCGGCGGGTAGCCGTCCACCGCGGCGGGCACGGCCGGTGCGGCGGCGGGCGCCCGCGCGGTCGTGGCGAACGCCTCGGGGTGCGTCTTGCTCAGGAAGGCGGCGAGCGAGGTGAGGTCGGGGTGGGCGTAGAAGACCGTCGGCCGCACCGTGATGCCGAACCGCTCCCGCAGCGCCACCGCCAGCCGGGTGAAGCCGATCGAGTCGAAGCCCGACTCGCCCAGCGGCCGGTCGACGGGGACCTGTTCCGCCGTCAGCCCGGCGACGTCGGCCGTCGCCTCCCGCAGCCGCGCCAGGAGGTCGCGGTCGGCCGCCGGGGGCCGCGGCGCCGCCACCGGTGCGGCGGGGCGGTCGCCGTGCCCGAAGCGGCGCAGCAGTTCGTCGACCGGGAGTGCCGTCAGCGGACCGGCGTCGACCTTCGCGTTGGGGGTCAGGGGGAACCGCGCCAGTGCCACGGTGCGGGAGGGGACCATGTACGCGGGCAGCCGGGCCGCGGCCTGCCGGACGGCGCCGGCCGCGGCATCCGCGTCGGCCGTCACGAACGCCACCAGCTGCGGGTGCCCCGGAAGGTCCTCGCGCACGACCACGCGGACGTCACCGACCTCGCCGGTGCGGCGGACGGCGGCCTCGATCTCCCCGAGCTCGATGCGGTGGCCGCGCAGCTTGACCTGGCGGTCGGCCCGACCGAGCAGCACCATGTCGCCGGTGGCCGACCAGCGGGCCAGATCGCCCGTGCGGTAGAGCCGTTCACCGGTCGACGGGTCGTGGACGAAGCGCTCGGCCGTCAGCTCCGGCCTGCCGCGGTAGCCCCGGGCGACGCCGTCGCCGCCGATCAGCAGTTCGCCGACCGCGCCGAACGGCACGGGGGCACCGTCGGGGCCGGCGGTGCGGAACGTGGTGTTGGCGATCGGGGTGCCCACACTGACGGGCCGGTTGCGGCGTACGCGCTGCGTGGAGGACCAGATGGTCGTCTCGGTCGGGCCGTACATGTTCCACAGTTCGTCGCACCGGTCCAGCAGCCGGTCCGCGAGCTCGGCGGTCATCGCCTCCCCGCCGCACAGCAGCTTGCGCACCCGTCCCGTCCACCCGGTGTGCAGCAGCATCTCCCAGGTGGCCGGCGTGGCCTGGACGATCGTCGCGCCCGACGCACCGAGCAGATCGGCCAGGGCGAACCCGTCCCGCACCATGTCCGCGGGCGCGATGTGGACGGCGGCGCCGCGGATCAGCGGGAGCAGAAGCTCCAGACCCGAGATGTCGAACCCGGCGGTGGTCACGGCCAGCAGCGTGTCGTCCTCGGCGCAGCCGGGACGCTCGGCCGTCGAGGTGAGCAGGTTGACCAGGTTGCCGTGACTGACCTCGACGCCCTTGGGCTCACCGGTCGACCCGGAGGTGTAGAGCACGTACGCGAGATCGGAGTCGCGGCAGGCGACCGGGCCGGACAGGGGGGCCGGGGCGGCCGGGTCCGTCGGCGCCGGGTCGGTCAGGGGGATGCGCACACCCGGCGTACCGTCGGGCAGCCGCCCGGCCAGGTCCGGGTCGAGGACCACGGCCGCCGGGCAGGCGTCGGTGGCGATGTGGGCGAGCCTCGCGGCCGGGAGGTCCGGGTCGAGGGGGACGTACGCGGCTCCCGCGGCCTGGACGGCGAGCAGTGCCACGATCAACGCGGCCCGGCGGCCCACGAGGACGCCGACCAGGTCGCCGGGGCGCACGCCCCGGGCGGCGAGGAGCCGGGCGAGGGCGTGCACCTGCCCGGCGAGCTCCGCGTAGGTCAGTGACCCCGTGGCGTCGACGACGGCGGTGCGTTCCGGGCCGCTCCGCGCGCGGGCGAGCACCAGGTCGGCGGCGGTGACGTCGCGTGGCCGGTCGGCCCGGGTGGCGTTGGCGCGTTCGACCGTCCGCCGTTCGGCCGCGGAGGTGGGTGCGAGGTCGCCGACGCGGCGGGCGGGGTCGGCCGTCACGGCGTCCAGCAGCAGCCGGTAGTGCTCGGCCAGCCGCTCGGCGGTGGAGCGGTCGAACAGCTCCGGGTCGTACTTGAGGTGCACGAGCGCACCGGAGCCGCGCACGACGACCTCGACGACGAGGTCGTTCTCGCCCTCCTGGGTCAGGTCGAGCGCGTCCCGGAAGACGGTCTGCCCGGCGGCCATGTCCTGGTCGCCGCCGACGCCCTGTTGCATGTGGAAGCCGATGGCGAAGCCCGTCCCGCCGTCCGAGGTCCGGCGGAGGTCGTCGACGACGGACGCGAAGGGGTACGCGCTGTGGTCCTCGGCCTCCGCCAGCCGCGTCCGGACGGCGTCCATGAGCTCGGCGAAGCTCCGGTCGGGGTCGCAGTCCACGCGCAGGACCACCGGGTTGACCAGGTAGCCCACGGTGCGGTCGAAGCGCTGCGAGGGGCGGCCGTCGGTCGGCACCAGCACGCTGATGTCGCGGTGCCCGGAGTGGCGGTGCAGCAGCGCGGCGAAGGCGCCGAGGACGACGCTGAACGGGGTCAGCCGGGCCGCGCGGGCGGTGTCCCGGACAGCCATCCAGGTGGCCTCCGGCAGCCGGAACTGCACCATCGCGCCTTCGGCGTGCGAGGCCGGTCCGGGCCGGCGGCGGTCGGCGAGCGCGCCGAGCACCGGTGCGGTCGAGGCACCGGCCAGGCGGTCGAGCCACCACCGCCGGTGCTCCTCGGCCTCGGGGCCGGCGAGCATCGTCCGCTGCCACCGCACGAACTCGGCGTAGGGGGCGGCGGGTTCGACGGACGGCAGCTCCCGCCCGTCGGCGAGCGCGTCGTGGCAGGCGACGATGTCGCGCAGCAGGAGGTGGCTGGAGACGCCGTCGGTGATCAGGTGGTGGAACACCAGCAACAGCAGCGTGGCACCGCCGGGCGCCGTGACGATCCACATCCGGTACAGCGGGTCGTGCTCGAGGTCGAACGGGAGACGCGCCAGGTTCCGGACGCGGGCGGCGAATTCCCCGTCGGTCACGTGGCCGAGGTCGAGCCGGGTCACCTCCGCGGGGCGGTCGGTGACTTCCTGCACCGGTCCGGTGGCGTCCAGCCGGACGGCGATGCGCAGCTCCGGGTGGCGCCGCACCACGGCGGCCAGCGCCTCGGCGAGCCGGTCCGGGTCGATGTCGTCGCCGAGCCACAGGCCCAGCGGGAGGTTGTACGACACGGCCTGGGGGTTGTTCGCGTGGATCGCCCACAGGGCGGCCTGTCCACGGCTGAGCGGGTACGGCCCGGGCTCGGGCGCCGGCTCGACCACGGGTGCGGAGGCGGGTGCGGAGGCGGGTGTGGAGGCCGGTTGCATCAGGCCCCGCAGCAGGAGCTCCGCCACGTCGTCGGACACCTCGCCGGTGGCGATCGCCGTCAGCAGTTCGCGCAGTTCGGTGCTCATCGTCCCGTTCCCCGCTTCAGTGCGGCCAGCGCGTCGTCCACGCTGACGGTTCCGTTCCGCAGACCGGCCAGGAGAGCCGCGACCCCGTCGGCGGCCGGCTCCACGGGCCGCGCGGAGGCCGGTGCCGGATCCGGCTCGCCCTCCTCGTGCCTCGGCAGCGGTCCGTACGCCTCGAACACGGCACGGGCCACCGCCCGCACCGTCTGCGCCACGCCGAACATCCGGGCCGGAATGTGCACGCCGTAGTCGGCGCCGAGGCGACGGCTCAACCGGCGCAGGCCGAGGGAGTCCACCCCCGCGTCGGACAGCACCCGGTCCACGGGCAACCGGTCGGGCCGCATCCCCATGTGCGCGGCCAGCAGTCCGCGCACGTGCTCACGGACGGCGGTCTCCGGATCACCGTCGACGGCTGCGGCCTCCACCACGGGCCGGGCGGCGGGCACCGGTGCGGCAGCAGGCGCGGCGGCGCGCGCGGGCGCGGCAGCCGCTGCCTCCTCCTCGGCCCGGTCCTCGGCGTCGGCCTCCGCACCGGCGCCGGCATCGGCGATCAGGCCCGCCTCGGCGGCCTGGACGGTGTCGAACCTCGCTCCGGGGGTGAGCCAGTAGCTCTCCCGGGCGAAGGGGTAGGTCGGTGCGGGCACCCGTCTGGGTGCCGCCCCCGGCCACAGCTCGCTCCAGTCGATCGGGGCGCCGCCGACCCACAGCCGGGCGACCTTGTCCAGCCGGCCGGCGTCCACCACGGCCCGCAGGTACTGGTGCCCCTCCGCCCCCTCCAGCAGGAGGGCCGTGGTGGCGTCCTGGCCGTCCCCGGCGAACACGCCGGGCGCGGCCGAGTCGGACAGCCAGGACTCCAGACCCGCCACCAGCGCGCGCGGCGAGTCGGCGACGACGGCCAGACGCTCGGAGAACGCCTCCCGGCCGGTCCGCAGCGTGTGGGCGAGGGCGGCCGGGTCGACCGCCTCGTTGTTCCCGGCCCAGCGGGCGAGACGTCGCGCGTAACTCCGCAGCCGCTCCGGGTCCTTCGCCGACAGCACGAACAGATGGGCCCCGGCCGGTCCGGCGGCCGGCTCCTCCCGGTACTCCTCCACCACCACGTGCGCGTTGACCCCGCCGAGGCCGAAGGAGCTCACCCCGGCCCGCAGCGGCGCCTCCGCTCCGTCGGGCGTGCGGACCCGCCGCCACGGCTCGCGCCCGTCCAGCACCCGCAGCGGGCTGCCGTCGAGGCGCAGCTGCGGGTTGGGCGTGTCCTGGTGCACGTTTCCGGGGATCTCCCGGTGCCGCATCGCGAGCAGCGCCTTGATCAGGCCGGTGACGCCCGCGGCCGCCTCCAGGTGCCCCGTGTTGGTCTTCACCGCGCCCAGCGCCACGTGCTGCTCCGCGCACACGGCACCGTGATCGGCGTACAGCTCGGCGAACGCCTTCTTCAGTCCCTCGACCTCGACCGGGTCGCCGAGTTCGGTACCGGTGCCGTGCGTCTCGACGTAGGTGACGGTCCGCGGGTCCACCCCTGCGCGGCGGTGCGCCTTGACGACGCAGGCGGCCTGCGCGTCCGGGTTCGGCGCGGTCAGCGAGTGGGTGCGGCCGCCGTGGTTCACGGCACTGCCCCGCAGGACGGCGTGGACGACGTCGCCGTCCGCGATCGCCGCGTCGAGGCGCTTGAGCACGACCACGCCGACGCCCTCGGCGCGGGCGAAGCCGTCGGCGCGCGCGTCGAAGGTGCGGCAGCGGCCGTCCGGGCTCAGCATGCCGGCCTGGCTCATGTCCACGAACAGCGTGGGCGAGGCCATGACGTTCACACCGCCCGCCAGCGCCACGTCGCAGTCGCCGTGCCGGATGGCCTCGGCCGCCCGGTGGACGGCGACGAGCGAGGACGAGCAGGCGGTGTCGAGGGTCTCGCTGGGGCCGTGCAGGTTCAGCAGGTAGGACACCCGGTTGGACATGATCGCGTGCGCCCTGCCCACCGTGCTGTACCCGTCGAGCGGGACGCCGAGGGCGTGCTGTAGTTCGAAGTAGTCGTAGGTGCTGCTGCCGATGAAGACGCCCGCGTCCGTGCCGGCGAGGGCGGACGGCCGGATGCCGGCGTCCTCGATCGCGGTCCAGGCGGTCTCCAGTACGAGGCGGTGCTGCGGGTCCATCGCCACGGCCTCGTGGGGCGGGATGCCGAAGAACTGCGGGTCGAACAGGTCGACCCGGCGCATGAACCCGCCCCACTTCGCCGTGGTGCGGAACTGCCCCGGCTCGGGCTCTCCGTGCAACCGCCGCCAGTCCCAGCGGTCCGCCGGGATCTCGCCGACCAGGTCGTCACCCGCGACAAGGTGCTCCCAGAACTCGTCCAGGTCGTCGGATTCCGGGAACACGCCCGCCATGCCGACGACGGCGACGGCGACGGGATCACCCGCGAAGGACGCCGGGGCGGGGGCCGGCTCCAGGACGACCGCCGGCGCCGGTGGCACGGTCGCGGCCAGGTGCGCCGCGAGGGCGGGGCCGTGGTTGTGGAGGATCTTGTCGATGAGGTCGTTCGCAGTGGCCACCCCGAAGAACGCGGCCGGCGTCAGGTCGAGGTCCCAGCGCGCGTTCACCTGGTGGCCCAGCCTCGTGTACATGATCGAGTCGAAGCCGAAGCGGCTGAGCAGGTCGTCCGGCGCGAGCTCGCCCGGGCGGATCCCGGCCACCTCGCGCAGGAGGGCCAGCAGTTCGTCGGCCGCGGCCGCGCGCCACGGTTCCCCGGCGGGGGCCGCGGCCTCGGCCGTGGCCGCGGGCACGACGGCGGGCACGACCGCGGCTGTGGGTCGCTGCTCGTCCGTGCCGGCCGCCGTCACACCGATGCGGGCGAGGAAGTCGTCCGTGCCCGAGACCACTGCCACCTGAACCTCCTGTCGGCCGAGCACCTGGCTCAGCGCTTCGAATCCCGTCTGCGGTGAGAGCGGGTGGACCCCTGCGGCGGTCAGCCGGTCGCGGTGGCGCTCGGTGAGCGCGGAACCGGCCCAGGCGCCCCAGTTCACGACCCGGACGGGGTAGGGCAGGTGCCCGGCGAGCGCACGCCCGACGGCGTCCTGGGCGGTGCATCCCGCCGCGTAGGCGGCCTGCCCGGGGTTCCCGAGGAAGGACTGGACCGACGAGAACACCGCGAGGAAGTCGAGCCGCCGGTCGCCCAGCGCCTCGACGAGCGCCGCGAGGGTCAGGGGCTTCGCGGCCAGGCCCCGGATGAACCAGCTCTCGTCCATGGCCGCCAGCGACCGGTCGCTCGGCACGGTCACCGAGTGCAGGACCCCGTGCACGACGCCCACGCGGTCGAACACGGCCCGCAGCTCGGCCGGTCGCGCGGCGTCCGCCCGGTGGACCTCCACCGAGGTGCCCGTCGGGTCGACGGCCCGGATCCGGGCGGCCTTGGCCGCGTCCGGCGCGGAGCGCCCGACGAGGACGACCTTGGCCCGGTGGAGCCGCACGAGCCGCTCCGCGACGTCGAGGCCCACGTCACCGGTCCCGCCGATGACCACGTACGTGCCGCCGTCGCGCAGCACGGGCGCGGCCGGCGCCGTGCCGTCGAGGGGCTCGAGCACCTCCTCGTACCACTGCCCGGCGCGCAGCGCGTAGTCACCGGGGACGGCGACCGTGACCGCGGCGGGGTCGTCCGCGCCGATGTCGACGGTGCTGACCCGCCAGCGCTCGCACTCGTGCCGCACCGACCTGGCCAGGCCCAGTGCGGCCGCGGCCATCGGGTCGGTGGGCGGGGAGCCCACCTCGGCGGCGTTGCGCGTCACGACCGTCAGCGAGAGTTCGCCGGCCGCGGCGGGACGCGACTGGAGGTGCCGGACGATCCGGAACAGGTCGAGGACTCCGGCCTCGCCGTGGACCACGGCGTGGACCGCGGCGGGTGTCGGCAGCGACGGGAGCGGCACACCGTCGACCCGGTGGACGGCGGCGGCCGGGAAGTCGTCGCAGCCGAGCACCCAGACGGGCCCGGTGACCGGGCCGCCGGCGGCCACGTCGGCGACGGGCCGCCGGCGCGGCGCGTACATCCCCGCCGGGGCGGCGGGGGCGGGCCCGGTGGACGGCTCCTGGGAGCCGACCCAGCACCGGCGGCGTTCGAACGGGTAGGTGGGCAGCGGAACCAGCACGCCGCCCTGCGGCCACTCGACCTGCTGCCCCGCGACCCAGCGGTCGGCGGGCGCGGTGCCGTCGTGGCGTGCCAGTGCGGGGTGGTCCGCGCCCTCGGCGGCGGCGGACAGCGCGGCGGCGAGCGTGTGCCGGTCGGCGGCGGTGACCGCCAGCCGTTCGGTCATGGCGTCCCGGCCGTGCTGGAGCGTGTACGCCATGTCGGCCAGGTCCGGTGTCCGGTCCAGGGCCGTGAGCAGTGCGGCCGCGTACCGGCGCAGGGCCTGTGGCGTACGGGCCGACAGGGGGAACACCCAGGGGCCGTGCGGGCGTTGCGGCGCCCGCGCGGGTTCGGCCTCCTCCAGGACGACGTGCGCGTTGACACCTCCGTAGCCGAAGGAGCTGATCCCCGCGCGCCGCGGCCGGCCGGGCGGGCGCGGCCACGCCTGCGCCGAGCGGACCAGGTGGAACGGGCTGCCGTCGAGGCGCAGATGCGGGTTCTGCTCGCCGAGGCCGGCGACGGGCGGCAGCACGCCGTGCTCCATCGCGAGGAGCACCTTGATCACCCCGGCGGCGCCCGCGGCGGATTCCAGGTGGCCGATGTTGGCCTTGACCGCTCCGACACCGCAGAAGGGCGCGGCCGGCATCGTCAGGCCCCGTCGGTTCAGCAGCTCGTCGAAGGCCAGCCGCAGGCCGTTGATCTCGACCGGGTCACCGAGCTCCGTGCCGGTGCCGTGCGTCTCCAGGTAGCCCACCGTGGTCGGGTCGCCTCCGGCGCGCTCGTGTGCCCGCACGATCATCGCCGCCTGGGCGGCGGGGTTGGGCGCGGTCAGCGACCGGGCCCGGCCGCCGTGGTTGACGGCGGTGCCGCGCAGCCAGGCCCGGACGCGGTGCCGGCGGGCCCGGCTCGCGCCGGTCAGCACCACGAGGCCGAAGCCCTCGCTGCGGACGAATCCGTCCGCCCGGGCGTCGAAGGTCCGGCACCGCCCGGTCGGGCTGAGCATTCCGGTGGTGCTGAGCAGGACGTGGTGGTGCGGCGACAGGACGAGGTTGATGCCGCCGGCCACCGCGATGGCGCACTCCCCCGAGCGGATCGCCTCGGCGGCCCGGTGGATCGCGACCAGGGAGCTGGAACAGCCCGTGTTGACCGGTTCGCTCGGTCCGTGCAGGTCGAGCAGGTAGGAGACCCGGTTGACCAGGATGGAGTGCGTGGTGGCGGTGGCCGCGTGGGCGTCGACCGGCACGTCCGCGGCCTTGCGGACCTCCTCGTAGTCGCTCGATCCGGCCCCGAGGAACAGACCGGCGTCGGAGCCGGCGAGCGAGCCGGGCGCCAGCCCGGCGTCCTCCAGCGCGGTCCACACGCCCTGGAGCACGAGCCGCTGCTGCGGGTCCATGCCCGCGGCCTCGTGCGGCGAGATGCCGAAGAACAGGGGGTCGAACATGTCGATGTCGTGGACGAAGCCGCCGCGGCGGGCGTGCACGCCGTCCGGCAGCGAGCTCCGGTCCCACCGGTCGGCGGGTACGTCGGTGACCAGGTCGTCGCCCGCCACGAGGTGCTGCCAGAACTCGTCCAGGTCGCGGCTCGCGGGCATGCGGCCGCTCATGCCGATGAGGGCGATCGCCTCCGGCTCGGCGGGGGGCGCGGCGGGACTCGTGGGGGCGGGGGCCGGGGCGGGGGCCGGCTCCGGCCGGTGTTCCGCCACGGTGGCAGCGGGCTCGACGGGCGCCGGAGCGGTGGCGTGCCGGTGGTGGAGTTCCGGGTGGTCGCGCACGAGGCGGTCGGCCAGGGCGCGCAAGGTGGGCGTCTCGTAGAACAGCGCGGGCGTCACCTCCAGACGGAACTCGTCGTTCAGCCGGCTCGCGAGGAGGCTGTAGCTGACCGAGTCGAACCCGTAGTCCCCGATGTCCCGGCCGAGGTCGAGGTCGTCGAGGGGGATGCCCGAGGCCTCCGACGTCAGGGCCAGGAGCGCGTCGGTGAAGGGGGCACCGGGAGTGCCGTCGGGCATGGCCGCGTCGTCCGCCCTGGCCACGATGATGTGCTGGAAGTTGCCGGTGGTCTCGGTGGATCCCGGCATCGCGGACACCGCGTCGTAGCCGGCCCCGGTGAGCAGCCCGGTCCAGCCGGGCACGTCCAGCAGCGGCGAGCCGGGCAGGCGCAGGGCGGTGTCGGTGTGGGCCCACCAGCCGTCGAACAGCCCGTAGGTGACCGTGGCGGCCAGGGTGACCGAGGTCAGTTCGTTGAGCAGCAGTTCGCCCCCGGCGCGCAGCACTCCGCGCAGGTGGCGCACGGCACGGCCCACGTCCGACGTGGCGTGCAGGACGTTCGCGCCGACCGCGAGGTCGAAGCCGTCCGCCGGGAAGCCCTGGGCGACGGGGTCGGTGTCCAGGTCGAGGCGCTTGAACCGCAGGAACGGGTACTGCTCGCCGAACTCCCGGCGGCCGTGGGCGAGGAAGGTGACCGACAGGTCGGTGTACCAGTACTCCACCCGCTCGCCGTACGGGCGGAGCGCGCGCAGCAGCCCCGCGGACGTGCCGCCGGTACCCGAGCCGACCTCCAGGATGCGGACCTTCGCGTCGGCGGGCAGCTCCGCCAGGCGGCGCTCGACGTGCGCGACGAGGTGCCTGGTGAGCAGGTCGTTGTAGAGGTCGCTGATGGGGTTGCCCCGGTAGACGCGTTCCATGAGCGAGGTGCCCGACGCGGGGAAGAGGAGCTCGGTGGCGAGGAGCTCGCCCCGCAGCAGTTGCGGGTAGTGCTCGAGGCACAGGGCCAGCAGCCGTACGAAGACCGCGGATCCGGGGTGTGCGTCGGCCAGCTTGCCGAGCCGGCGGAGGTGTCCGCCGGCGCGTGCCTCGGCGAGGGCGTCCGGGGTCGGGCGGTGGCGTCCGTCGCCGGCCTCGGTCAGGCCCGCGTCGGCGAGCATGTCCAGGACGGTGCGCAGCAGTCGTTCGTACCGGGGGGTGACCCCCACCCGGCGGGCGACCTCGTCGGCGTCCGGGGCCGGGCCCTGCCAGGCGCCCAGGCCGTCGAGCAGGGCGAGCAGGGTGCTGCCGGCGATCGTCGTCATCTGCCGGTCGAGCGCGTGGAAGTCGTCCACCACGCGGCGGTCCGTGGTGCTCGGCTGCCCGCCGGTCGGCGTCACGTCCGTGGTCCCCGTTCTCGTCGCTCCCATCCGTTCGCGTAATTCCTGGGTGCCGGGCACCACGACGGCCTGCGGTGCCGGCTGGCGGAGTGCTTCCACGAGCGCGGCGAATCCCGCCTCGGGGGTGATGGACCGGAAACCGGCCGCGGCCAGGCGGTCGCGGTGGGGGTCGTCGGCCACCGCGCCGACCGTGCCCCAAAAACCCCAGTCGACCGCGCGCACCGGGTAGGGCAGGCGGGCGTCGAGCGCATGGGCGTAGGCGTCCAGGAAGGTCGAGCCGGCCGCGTAGTTCGCGAGGCCGGGATCGCCCGTGAAGGACTGCGCGGAGGAGAAGAACACCAGGAAGTCCGGGCTCCGGCCGCGCAGGGCGTCGACCAGGGCCGCCGCGACACCGGACTTGGCCGCCAGACTCTCGGCGAGGTCCGCGTCCGAGAGGTTGCGCACCAGCCGGTCCCGCTGGACCAGTGCCGCGTGCACGACGCCGTGCACCGGGCCCGCCTCGTCGAGGACGGCGGCCAGCTGTCGGGCGTCGGTCGCGTCGGCCCGTACGTAGCGGATCCGGTCCCCGAGGTCGGTGCCGGGCAGCTCCCGGCGGCCGACCAGGACGACCCGCGCGCCGAAGGCCGCGACAAGCCGGCGGGCGATGGCCAGGCCGATGCCGCGGGCACCGCCGATGATCACGTACGTGGCGCCCCGGCGGAGCGGGACGGGGCCGTCGGTGGCCGGGGCGGGGCGCAGCACCTGGGTGTGCCGGACGGCTCCGGTGCAGGCGAGTCGGGTGCCGCGGGGCGCCGCCGTCACGAGGTCGGCGGACTCGTGGGCCGGGTCGAGGTCGACGGTGGCGACCGACCAGGCGGGGTGTTCGTTCTCCAGGACCCGGGCGAAGCCGACGATCCCGGCGGCGTAGGGATCGGTCACATGGCGGCCGGGTGCCGGGGCGGCACCGGTGGTGACGATCACCCAGTCGAGTGCGGTCAGGCGGGACCAGTCGCGTGCGTACCGGGCCAGCGCCTTGACGCCGGTGGCCTCGGCGCTCGCGACGCGGTCCGTCTCGTGCGCGGCGGCGTCCGTGGCGCCGGCCAGGACGTGGACCAGACGCGGCGTCACGGGCACCGGTGCCCCGAGCTCCACGAGGACCGCCCCCTCGTGACGGGCGGCCAGTTCACGGGCGAGGCCGGCGCGGTCGGGAGCGTGCAGCACCACGACCGGGCCGGTCGGCGTCGGGAGCGGGGCGGGTGCCGGGCAGGCCTCCCACACGGGGACGTCCAGCGGGGCGGGCTCGTACGGGGCGGCGGCTCGGGGCCGTTCGGTGGCCGGCGCGCCCACGGGCCGGGGAGTCTGCGCGGGGGGTGCGACGTCGACCCAGCACCGTACCCGGGCGAAGGGGTAGTGCGGCAGCGCCACCTTGCGCGCCTTCCGGTCGCGGTGCAGCGCGCGCCAGTCGGGGGCGGCGCCCGCCGCCCAGCCGCGTGCCAGCACGTGCGGGTCGGTGGAGTCCGGGGCGGTGGCGGTGCTCCGCCCGGTGACCGTGCCCCGGTAGCCGGCCGATTCCGAGCCGTCCAGGAAGGCGCGGAGCGCGGAGCGCAGTCCGGCCGTGTCCGAGGCGACCACGGCGAGCCGCTCCTCCATGGCTTCCCGGCCGATCTGCGTGGTGTAGGCGATGTCGGCGAGCTGGGCGTCCGACCCGGTGTCGTCCTGTACGGCCGCGGCGAGGCCGGCCAGCGTCGAGCGGGCGTCGACGTGCGGGGCCGGGCCGGGGAAGCTCTCCGCGAGCGCCCGCGCCAGCCTGCGCAGGTCGTCGATGTCCAGGCCGAGTTCGTCGAGCTCGGCCTCCGGGTCGGCACCGGTCAGGCCGGCCAGTTCGGCCACCTCCGGGAGCCGGTCGACGGCCGGCAGCCGCACGTACCGCTCCGCCAGCTCGCGCAGGGCCTGCGGGGTGCGTGCGGAGAGCAGCACGACCTGCGGTCCGACCGCGGCCGCGTCCGGAGCCCACGGCTGCGGGAACTCCTCGACGACGACGTGGGCGTTGGCCCCGCCGGCGCCGAACGCGCTGATGCCGGCGCGGCGCGGGGTGCCGGGCCCGGCGGGCCACAGCGTGGCCTCGCGCTGCACGCTCAGGCCCACGGCGTCCCAGTCGATGACCGTGTTGGCCGGGGCGGCGTGCAGGGACGGGACCAGGGTGCGGTGGCGCAGCTGGAGCAGCACCTTCGTCAGGGAGGCGATGCCCGCGGCCGGTTCGAGGTGGCCGACGCCGGACTTCACCGACCCCAGCCGGCACGGGGTGTCGCCGTAGACCTGGGACAGGGCCGCGATCTCGACGGGGTCACCGAGCGCCGTGCCCGTGCCGTGCGTTTCGATGTAGCCGATCGACGCGGGGTCCACGTCCGCCTTGTGCAGCGCCCGCCGCACCACGTCGGCCTGTGCGGTGGGGTTCGGTACGAAGAAGCCCCCGGCGCGTCCGCCGTGGTTGACGGCGCTGCCCTTGATCACGCCGAGTACGCGGTCGCCGTCCTCCAGCGCGCGGGCCAGGGGCTTGAGCACGACGACGCCGACGCCCTCGCCGGGCGCGTAGCCGTCCCCGCCGGCGCCGAAGGCGCGGCAGCGGCCGTCCGAGGAGACGAAGCCGACCTGGCTCAGGTGCAGGTACTTGTACGGGTGGACGATGAGGTTCACGCCACCGGCGAGCGCCAGCCCGCTGTCGCCGGACCGGAGGCTCTCGCAGGCCAGGTGCAGTGCGGTCAGGGACGACGAGCACATCGTGTCCAGCGCCAGGCTGGGGCCGCGCAGGTCGAGGAAGTGGGAGAGGCGGTTGGCCACCGCCGAGGAGAAGGACGTCGGCAGCACCGGCAGCCGGTCCTCGGCGCCAGGGCCGAGCATCTGGTACTGGGTGAACATCACTCCCGCGAAGACGCCCACCGGGCGCCCGGCCACGTCCGCGCGGGTCAGGCCGGCGTCCTCCAGGGCATGCCAGGAGGTCTGCATGAACAGGCGCTCCTGCGGGTCCATCCCCTCGGCCTCGCGCGGTGCGATGCGGAAGAAGGCGGGGTCGAACTCGTCGATGCCGTCGAGGAACCCGCCCCATTTGCTGTACGAACGCCCGGGGGCGCGCTCCGGCTCGTAGAAGCCGGCCGACGCCCAGCGCTCCGCCGGGATCTCGGTGACGCAGTCGCGTCCCGCCAGCAGGTTGGTCCAGAACTGGTCGAGGTCGTCGGCCATGGGGTACCGGCCGGCGACGCCGATCACCGCGATGTCCCGGTCGCCTTCCGGCTCCCGGTACGTCTCGCGGGGCGGAGCGCGGTGTTCGGCGTCCGGTGTGCCGTGGGGGGCCTCGGAAGCGCCCACGGGGTCAAGGCCCAGCGACCGGCGGGCCCGCTCCGGGTCGCCGTGGAGCACGACGACCTCGGTGCCGGTGAGCGTGAGTGCCTGCTCGAACACGTCCAGGCCGTCCGTCGTCGGCAGCGGGACCTGTCCCTGACGGCGGAACAGGGCCTCGGCCGCCGGGTCGGTGCGCATGCCGCCCTCGGCCCACAGGGGCCAGGCGAAGGAGGTCAGTCCGTGCTCGCGGGCGTAGGCGTCCATGAAGGCGTTCGCGGCGGCGTAGTCGCTCTGCCCCACGTTGCCCGCGACGCCGGTCACCGACGAGAACACGGCGAAGAAGTCGAGGTCCACGTGGCGGGTCGCCTCGTGGAGCAGCACCGTGCCGCGCACCTTGGGCGCGAGGACCGCCGACACGTCGGCGGCGGACTTGGCGGTGAAGAGGCCGTCCCGCAGCACGCCGGCCGCGTGGACGACGCCGTCCAGCCGGCCGTACCGGTCGAGGATGTCCGTGACCAGGGCGGACACCTCGGACGGCACCGTCACGTCGGCGCGGAGGTAGCGTCCGGCGGACGGCTCCGGCTGCGGCGTGCGCCCGGTCAGGACGGCCGTGGCTCCCCGCGCGGTGATCCGGGCGGCGAGTTCCCGGCCTATGCCGCCCGCCCCTCCGGTGATCAGGTAGACACCGCCGGGCCGGACCGGGGTCGCGCCGCCGAGGTCCGCCTCGCGGTAGCGGCGGACGTGGCGGCGCCCCGGGGTGTGCCGCACCCAGGCCTCGTCCGGGTCGCCGAACTCCGCGAGCAGCGCCTCCGGATCGGCGGGGCCGTCGCACTCGACGGCTGTGATCGCGAGGCGTGGCTGTTCCAGGCGTACGGTGCGGGCCAGCCCGGCCACGGCGGCGGCGACCGGTGCCGGTCCCACGTGCACGACCGGCACCGGGCAGTCCGCGAGGGCCTGGGCCAGGGCGAGTACCTCGCAGCAGGCCGAGCGCACGGCCTCGGGGAGGTCGGCGGCGGCGTGCTCCGCCACGTGCAGGACCGCCTCGGGCGGGGTGCCGAGGTCGGCGACGAGCAGCCGCAGGTCCGACGCCTCGCCGGGACGGACCTCGTACGCGTGGTGCGCGACGCGGCGGAAGGCCGTGCCGCGTCGCGCGGTGATCTGGCCGGGCCGGACCCGGAGTTCGCCGATCACCAGCAACGGTCCGGTGGCGGGCGCGGCGGGCCGGGGTGCCGACTGCCACACACCGGTCAGGCAACCGGTCCGTGCGGGGGTGTCCTCCGTCGGTGCGGCGGCGGTCGTCCGGGTGCGCCGGTCGTCGGGGAGCAGTCCCACGAGGTGGTCCGCGACCGCGTCGACCGTCGGGTACTCGAACAGCAGGGTCGGGTGGAGCGCGATGTCCCAGCGTTCCTCGAGGGTGCGGACCAGGGTGAGCAGGTGGGTCGACTCCAGTCCGAGGTCGTAGAAGCCGCGGTCGCCGTCCACCACGAGAGCGGGGTCGCCGACGGCACGGCGGACCAGTTCGGCGATCTCCGCCCGGATGTCGGCCGGTTCGCCGTCCGTGCTCGCGGGCGTCACGGAGGCGGCAGGACCGGCGGGGGGCGTGGCGAGAGCCGACGTGGCGGACGACGTGGCGGTGGTGAGCCGGGTGATGGCCGCCGTGGAGCGGACCCGCTTGAAGGTCAGGCCCGTGAACCGGGCGGCGGGCGCGCCCGAGCGGTCGTACAGCTCGATGTCGGCCTTCACCACGTCGTCACCGGCCCCGGCCGGGCCGAGACGCAGGTCGACCGTGCAGGCGTCGCCGAGGGTGCGGGCCGCGCGGAAGGAGGCGATGTGCAGGGGGACGAGCGGGCGCCCGTCGGCGTCCGCACCGTCGAACGCGAGCGCGTACGACTGCATGGTGGAACCGTCGAGCAGGGCGGGGTGGAGCAGGAAGTCGGCCGCCGTGGCGCGGGCCTCGTCGCCGAGTGCGAGCTCGGACCGCACGCGGTCCGCCGTCGCCCGCAGGGTGCCCGCGCACCGCATGAACGCCCGGTGCTCGATGCCGGCCGACCGCCCGGTCGCGTACACCTCGCCCACGTCGCGCGGGGTGCCGGGGGCCGCCGTTTCGAGGGCGCCGGTGAGCGGGGGCAGACCGGTGCGCAGGGTCGCCCGGAGGTGGGTGGTCACCGCGTCGTCGACGGGGGTGCCGTCCTGCGTGCGGCGGCTGGTCGCCGTCACCTGGAAGACGTCGCCGTCGGGTTCGAGTTCGACGACGATCTCGCGGTCGAAGGACTCGGTGGTCACGACCGGCTCGACGAACAGCACGTCGCACAGCTCGGTCCCGTCCAACGGGACGTCGCGCGCGGCGAGCAGCCGGCAGACGATGTCGAGGAAGGTGACACCCGGCAGGGTGCGTACCCCGTGCACCCGATGGTCGTCGACGATCGGGTTGTCCCGGTTCAGGTGCAAGACGCAGCGAACGGACCGTCGGTCCACGTGTTCTCTCCTGGTGATCGGCGATGCGGCGGAGCGTGATCCACGGCCCGGGCGCGCGGGTTGCGTGAAGGTCGGGCCGGGTCAGGTGAAGGTCAGATCGAGCCGGGCCGAGCGGACCGGCTTCGTGGCCGGGCGAGGCTCGGCGGGAAGGCGCCAGAACCGGCTGCGCCGGTAGACGGGCAGCGGCAGCGGGGGCCTGCCCGGTTCGCCGGGGGTGCCGGGCCCCAGCACGACATGGGCGTTGGTGCCGCCGAAGCCGAACGCGCTGACGCCGACCCGGCTGCCGGGCGGCAGGTCCATGGCCCGCGTCACCGGGAAGAACGGCGACTCGGCGAACGCGAAGCGCGGGTTCGGCCGGTCACAGTGCAGGGTGGGCACGAGGCGGCCGTGCCGCAGGATCTGTACGGCCTTGATGAACCCGGCGACGCCCGCCGCGCTGAGCAGGTGGCCCATCGTGCTCTTGATGCTGCCGATGCCGCAGTAGCCGCGGTCGTACGTGTGGGTCCGGTGGACGGTCGTCAGCGCCTGGAGCTCGATCGGGTCGCCGATCATCGTGCCGGTGCCGTGGGCCTCGACGTACCCGATCGTGCGCGCGTCGATCCCGCCGCGGGCGAGCACATCGGCGACCAGGGCGCGTTGGGCGCGTCCGTTGGGGGTGGTGTGCCCCATGGTCCTGCCGTCGTTGTTGACGCCCGACGACTCGATGACGGCGAGCACCCGGTCCCCGTCGCGCTGTGCGTCGGCGAGCCGCTTGAGCAGCACCATCCCGGCGCCCTCGCCGGGGACGAGGCCGTCGGCGGACTCGTCGAAGGTGCGGCACCGGCCGCTGGGCGACAGCGCCTTGCCGGCGCTGAGCATGAGGTAGGGCTCCTCGTCGTACAGCAGGTCCACTCCCCCGGCCAGGGCCATGGACGACTCGCCCGAGGCCAGGCTCTGCGCGGCCAGGTGAATGGTCACCAGCGACGACGAACAGGCGCTGTCGACCACGAGGTTCGGCCCGGTGAGGTCGAGGAAGTGCGAGATGTGCGCGGCCACGAAGTTCTGGTTGACCCCGGCCGTGTACTGCCGGGTCGGGGGTTGTAGGTGCGCGCGGTGGTTGCCCGTCCGCGTACCGACGAAGACCCCCAGCGGTCGGCCCCGCAGCTCGTCCTCGCGGTAGCCGGCGTCCCGCAGGCACTCCACGGACACCTCCAGCGCCTTGCGCGCGAGCGGGTCCAGCTGCCGGGCCGACTCGTCGTCGAAGCCGAAGAACTCCGGGTCGAACAGGGCGGCGTCGTCCAGGAATCCGCCCCACTTGCTCCGGCTGCGCCCCGGGCCGCCGAGCGGGCTGTAGAGCGAGCCTGTGTCCCAGCGGTCGGCCGGCACCTCGGTGACGAGGTCGCGTCCCGCCAGCAGCACGTCCCAGAGCTGTCCGGGGTCGGCGGCGCCCGGCAGGCGGCAGCCCATGCCGATCACGGCGATCGGGGTCGGTTTCCCGTCGGGGGCGGGGGCGGGGGCCGGTTCCTCGACGGGGGTACGCGCGGGCCGTCCGGCCGGGTCGGGGGCGCGGGCGGTGGTGGGTGCGCCGAGCGCGGCGGCGAGCCCGGCGGGCGTCGGGTGTTCCTGGAGCAGGCTCGGGTCGACCGCATGACCGAGCTCCGCTTCGAGGTCCCGCACCAGTTCGGCCATCAGCAGCGAGTCCACGCCGACGTCGCCGAGTACGGTGTCGGGTCCCAGCAGCGCCGGGTCGACCTTGGTCGTCCGGGCCACCAGGGCGATCAGCCACTCGAGGTCCGCCGCCGTACCCGGGGCGGTGCGGGCGGCGGCTCGTTCGGCGGCGTCCGTCGGAACGCCGGCACCGTCGGCGGTCGGGGCGGCGGGTACGGGACGCGAGGGGGCACGCTCCGCCGGGGCGGTGCGCGACGGCGCCAGGAACAGCTCGCCCGCGGCCGGCGACGCGCGCTCCACCCGGCAGGGCAGGACCACGGGTTCGCCGGGCACCCGCAGGGCGAGGTCGAGCAGTTCCAGGGCGTCGCTTCCGTCCAGGTCGGGGATGCCGAGCGCACCGCCGGCGCTCGTCCGCCCGAGTCCCATTCCCACGCCGCGCCAGAGCGGCCAGCGCAGGGCTCGCACCGCACAACCGGACTCGCCGTCGTGGGCGGCGGCGAAGTCGTCGAGCACGGTGTTGGCCGCCGCGTAGTCCAAGTGGCCCGCGGCCAGCCGCGGCACCGCTCCGGCCACCGAGGAGAACAGCACCATGAGCCGCGGTGGCGTCGGCCCGAAGGCCGACCACAGCACCCGCAGACCGTCGGCCTTCGGCCGCAGCACGTGGGAGATCTCCTCGGCCGTCCGGGAGAGGAAGGACGCGGGCGGGTCCATGACGCCCGCGCAGTGGAAGACGGCGTCGATCCCGCCGGCCTGCTTCCTGACGCGGCCGATCAGCCGCCGGAGCGAGGTGACGTCGTCCAGCGCGTCGGTCCGCACGGTCAGCGTCACCCCGCGCTCGACCAGGGCGAGCAGCGCCGTGAGCCGGCCCCGCAGGACCGGGTCGGTGGACGGCGCGGCGGCGAGGGCGGCCCACTGGTTGCGGACCGGCATCCGGGAGCGGCCGACCAGCACGATGTGCCGGGCACCGCGGTCGGCGAGATGGGCCGCCAGTCGCAGCCCGATGCCGCCCAGGCCGCCCGTGATGAGCACCGCGCCGCGGCCGAGGCCGGCGAGCGGGTCGTCACCGGCCGGCGCCGGGGCGAAGGCGGCCACCGGGCGGCGGCGCCGGGGCCCCTCGTAGCGGATCTCGGTCTCCCGGTCGGCCGCCGACGTCTCGGCCCTGACGGCCGCCACGAGTTCGGCGGGGCCGCCGTCCACCCGGACCGTGCGCCCGTGGACGCCGGGGAACTCGCCGGACAGCGAACGGTAGAAGCCCGCGAGGGCGGACCGTTCGGCGCCGCTGACGTGCACGCAGCGCAGCCCGATGCGGGGGTTCGCGGTGAGCACCCGCTGCAGCAGGGCGATCCGCTCGGTGACCCGGGTGCCGGGCGCGGACCAGTCGACCAGGTCGACGACGCCGGTCAGCCCGCTCACCTCGGGCAGCGGGTCCCCGGGGACGTGCACGACGCCGCGGTCCGCGAGCACCGTGCGGGCGAACTCCGGGTCGGTGGTGACCACCAGGAGCCGGCCGTCGTGGACGGCGTCGGGTGCGGGCGCGTCCTCCCAGGTGGTGGTGAGGAACTCGGCACCCGCGACGGGCACCGCCCAGTGCCGGTCGCGGCTGAAGGGGTAGGTCGGCAGCGACACCGGCGGGGCGGCCGGGGTCGTGAACTCCGGGTCCGGGGCGGTGTCCCGGTCCCCGGCCGGTGCCTCGCCGTCGGCCGGCGCGGCCGTGAGGACCTCGGCGAGTTTCACGGCCAGTTCGCCTAGGTCGGCCGCCTCGACGGCGACGCGGCAGGGCAGGGCAGCGCGCCCGGTCTGCAGGGTCCGCGCGATCGATGCCAGGGGCGGGGCGTCCGCGGAGCGGACGACGTCCAGCAGCGCGGCCACGGCCTGGCGCAGGGCCCGCGGCGTACGGGCCGAGACGGGGACGACCACCGGGAGCGGGCCGGTCGTGGCCGGGACGGCCGTTTCGGGCGCGTCCTCCAGCACGACGTGCGCGTTGGTGCCGCCCATCCCGAAGGAGCTGACGCCGGCCCGGCGCGGGCCGCCGCCGGCGGGCGCTTCCCAGGCCGTCCGGCGGAGTTGGAGCCGCAGCGGTGTGCCCTCGATCTTGATCATCCGGTTCGGCCGGGTCACGTTGCGGCTGGCCGGCAGCGTCCGGTGACGCATGGCCAGGATCACCTTGATCATTCCGGCGATCCCGGCGGCCGCCTCCAGGTGGCCGATGCTGGTCTTGACCGAGCCCACGCCGCAGTGCGGCCGCGACGGCTGCGGATGACCCCACTGGTCGTAGAGGCGCTCGAACGCCGCGATCACGGCGGAGATCTCGATGGGGTCGCCCAAGCGCGTGCCGGTGCCGTGCGCCTCGATGTAGCCGACGGTCGCCGGGTCGACTCCCGCCGCGTTGTACGCGGTCACGAGCAGCTCCGCCTGGGCGTCCGGGTCGGGCGCGGTGAAGGACTGTGCCTGCCCGCCGTGGTTGACGGCCACGCCGCGGATCACGGCGTGCACGCGGTCGCCGTCGGCCAGTGCCCGGTCCAGCGGCTTGAGCAGCAGGGCACCGACGCCCTCGCCCCGGACGTATCCGTCGGCGTCGTCGTCGAAGGTGTGACAGCGGCCGCGCGGGCTCAGCACGCCGGTGCGCTGGTAGGCGTGGTGCCGGGCGGGATCGCACAGCACGTTCACACCGCCGGCGAACGCCTGGTCGCACTCACCGGCGCGCAGTGCCGCGACGGCCTGCGCGACGGCCACCAGGGACGAGGAGCAGAGGGTGTCGACGGCGACGCTCGGCCCGCGCAGCCCGAGGGCGTAGGACACCCGGTTGGCCACCAGGGAAGGGGAGACCGCGACGCTCAGGTGCGGCTCGTCGCGGCCGGCGTGCTCGGCGAGGACCGCGGCGTAGTCGGAGTGGCAGACGCCCGCGTAGACGCCCGTGCGGCTGCCGGCCAGCGAGGTGGGGTCCCACCCGGCGTCCTCGGCCGTCGCCCACGCCACCTCCAGCAGCAGCCGCTGCTGGGGGTCCATCAGCGCGGCCTCGCGCGGGCTGATGGAGAAGAACTCGTGGTCGAAGCGGCGGATGTCGTCGAGCAGGGCCGCCTTGTCGACCGGTCCGGGGCGGGCGGCCGTGTCCCAGCGGTCGACCGGGACGGCACGGACGGCGTCCTCGTCGCGGCCCAGCAGGTCCCACAGCTCGGGCACGCTCGGCGCGCCGGGGAACCGGCCGGCCATACCGACCACGGCGATCGGCGCCCCCGCGTCGGAGCGGGGCATGGCAGGCGGCACGGCCGGGGCCGGGCGCTCACCGCGCAGCACGCGCGCCATGGCGGCGACGGTGAACGCCTGGAACATGGTGCTGGGGTCGATCTCCAGCCCGCTCTCGTCCCGGGCCCGGGCAGCGGCCTCCGACAGCGCCAGGCTGTCCAGTCCGCGCCGGCGCAGGTCGTCGTCCGCGGTCAGCGACCCGGCGGGCTCGTCGAGCACGCTTTCCATCAGCGCCAGGAGTCGGGCTTCGACGTCGTCGGGTGCGGGCGGGCCGCTCTCGAAGTCGGCGGGCGCGAGGGCCGTCCGCGGTGCCCGGGGGGCCGCGACCGGGGCTCCCGCGGCGTCCCACAGGGCCGCGCAGGCGCCGGGCCGCACGAGCCGCTTGACGCTCTCCAGGCGGGCGAGCGGCCTTCCGTCGCGTTCCCGCAGCAGGGACGACGTCAGGACCACACGGTGGTCCGCCTCCAGTCGGCAGTCGTCCAGGCGGTAGCGCACCGCGTCGTCGATGCCGCAGTTGCCGAGGTAGACGATGTCGCGGCTGAGGGTGACGGCCTCGACGGCCCACTCGCCGTCCGGCACGAGCGACTGGACGTAGTTGCGCTCGCAGCGGTCGTTGATGTGCGGGTACGAGGCGAAGTACAGCAGGCCGGCGGCGTTCATGTCCGCGAACGGGTTGAGTTCGTACGTGTCGCTGAACAGGCCGGCGGCGTCGGGGGCCGGAGCGGTCCGTGCGCGTAACTCGCGGTGGAAGTCCAGGTGTTCCGCCGTCGGCCGGGCCACCGGGGCGCGGCCTTCGGGCCGCGGGGTGCCGGGGACGAGCCAGTTGCCGGCGCCGCGGTGGACGAAGGCCGTGAGCAGCCGGACGTCGACGTGCGCCGTCGCCGTGGCGAAACGGATGTCGCTGACGAACGTCTGCTCGTCGATCTTGGTCAGTGCGCCGCTCAGCTCTCCCTCGTCGTGCTCGGTGAAGGACCGCAGCGAGTCGGCCGCGATGAGCCTGGCGCGGGTGAAGGCGGGCAGCAGCCGATTGCCTTCGGTGTCGGCGAGTTCGGCGACGGGAACGCCGAAGTGCTCCCCGATGAGGGACCAGTGGAGATCACCGGTCTCACGTAACAGCCAGTTCTCGGACAGACCATTGACGGAGAGTGCGGGAAGCCCCAGAACAGCCGGCCGGGTCAGCATGCGGGCACGCACGTGAACCGGACGAGTGGGGCGGAACCGCGAGCGCCATGGCCTGAACGCGACCATGACGAACGGCAGCGCTGCCTCGTCACCTTCCCCACCCTGCGATGTGTTGCCATGAAGTCCCCCCAGCGGCACGGCGATCCGCCGACGCTAGCGGGCCCTCGGACGTACCGTCGTGCACAGGAAACCCAACCTTGGTCATTGAGGCCGGAAATCGCGCTTCGACGGAACGCATCTTGGTCGATCGTGCTCACTTCTGCGAGGTTAGGCTTCGTTCATGACAGGCATTCAGGAACCGCGTTTCCGTCCGAACGATGCGATACGGACACCCGGTTCAACAGGGTGGAACACCGCAGATCCCCCCTCTGAGGCCGGTGGCGCGAACCGCCCGCACCCGGCCGTCACCGGCACCGGAACCGCCCTGCTGGCGGGGCTGTTCCCGGACGTGTCCGTCGTGGAACTGTTCACGGACCCCCCAGGCGTCCAGTTGTACCCGCAGGAGGCCGACCTCGTGGCACGCGCGGTTGACAAACGCCGACGCGAGTTCACCACCGTCCGGCTGTGCGCGCGCACGGCGTTGGCCGGGCTCGGCATCGCTCCCGGGCCGATTCTGCGCGGCACCCGTGGCGCCCCGATCTGGCCCGAGGGGATCGTGGGCAGCATGACCCACTGCGACGGCTACCGCGCGGCGGCGGTCGCCCGGAACACGGCGGTCGCCTCGGTCGGGATCGACGCCGAACCCCACGCCCCCCTGCCCACGGGCGTCGAGAAGCTGGTGGCACTGCCCGAGGAGCGGCGCACGCTGGACCGGCTCAGCACCTCGCACCCGGCCGTGGCCTGGGACCGGCTGCTCTTCAGCGCCAAGGAGAGCACGTACAAGACGTGGTTCCCGCTGACCGGCCGGTGGTTGGATTTCAGCGACGCCGTCATCACCCCCGACCCGGAGGACGGCACCTTCACCTGCGCGCTGAACGTCCCCGGCCCGGTGGTCGGCGGGCGCCGGATCGACCGTTTCACCGGACACTGGCGGACCCTCACCCACGACGGCGCCGCGTACGTGGCCACCGCGATCGTGGTGCCGGGGACCGGACGCCCCCACCTCACCGACGGCGGGTGATCGGCACCCGGCCGCGGCGATCAAGACCTGCGCGACCGGCTCGCTCGGCCAGGACCACCTGCTCCGCTCTTCCCGCCCCTACCCCGCCGCCTCGGCCGGCACCGGCCTGGGCAGCCGCACGGCGTCCAGCACGGCGGCCTGGTACGGGGTCAGGGCCGTCGCGGACCCGCCCGGGGACAGCGCCGCCCAGTTCGGCTCGCGTCCGCAGGCGTACAGCGCGCCGAGTGAGGAGAGCACCGAACGGCGCTCCTCCCGCCGTCTTCCGGAGGGCAGCAGCCAGCCCTGCCGTTCACCGCTCTCCAGCGTCTGCCGGACGGGGCCGATCAGCACGGGGTGGGCGCTGACCTCGACGAACACCTCGTGCCCCGCGGCGAACAGGTTCTCCACCGCGGCGGCGAACCGCACGGGCTCACGGAGGTTGCGCACCCAGTACGCGGCGCCGAGGTCGGTTCCGGGCACCGGCTCGGACGTCACGGTCGAGTACATCGGCACCCGGGTGGGGGTCGGTACCAGCGAGCGCAGGGCGGTGTGGAGGTCCTCGCGCAACTCGTCGACGTAATGGCTGTGCGAGGCGGCCGTTGCCTTGATCACGCGGCAGTAGACGTCCCGTCGGGCCAGCTCGTCGACGAGCGCGGCGAGCGAGGGGGCGTCACCGGCCAGGACGGTCGACCGGGGGCTGTTCTCCCCGGCGACGCCGATCCCGCCACCGCCGGCCTCGGCCAGCGCGTGCGCCTCGGCGGGCGAGAGTTCCGTCGTGACCAGTGCCCCCTTGCCGGCGATCCGGCGCAGCAGCGCGCTGCGCCGACAGGCGATCATGACGGCATCGCGCAGGGTCAGCGCACCGGCGGTGTGCGCGGCGGCGACCTCCCCCATGCTGTGCCCGACGACCGCGTCGGGCACCACGCCCCAGCTGCGCCACAGCGCCGTCAGGGCGATCTGCAGGGACACCGTCGTCGGCTGCAGGACGTCCAGTTCGTCCATGCGGGCCGTCTCGGGGGGCAGTCCCAGCTGCTCGACGACGGAGAATCCCGCGAACTCGCGCACGAGCCGGTCGCAGCGGTGCAGCGTCTCCCGGAACACCGGCTCGGTGGCGATCAGTTCGCGGCCCATGCCGTCCCACTGGGCGCCCTGTCCGGCGAAGACGAACACCAGCGGGGGACGCCGGGTGGCGAGCTCCGCCGGGATGCGCTCCACCTCGCCCGCGCGCACCGCTTCGAGCTGCTTCTCCAGTTCGGTGTACGACTCGACGGCGAACGCGACGCGGTACGGGCCGGCCGTGCCCGTCGCGGCGTCGTGGCAGTACCGGGCCAGCGGTCGAAGGGTTCCGCCGGCGCGGATCCGCTCCAGATGCGTGTGAAGGAGCGCCTGCAGGAGGTCCTCGGTACCGGCGGCGACGGCGAACAGCCGTACGCTCACGTCTCCCCCTTTCGGCCCGAACGGCGTGACGCCGGAGGGCGGTTCATCGGCGGACGGCGATCTGGTGACGGTAGCTCTCCATCGGCAGTCCGCTCATCCACGGCACGATGCCCAGCTTGCCGCGTCGCCGTGGACGAAGCGCAGCGCGTCGCCCCGGGACAGCGTGGCCGTCCCGCGCGCGACGGCCTTGGCCGCCCTTGCCGGACAGGGTGGCGGCCATGTCGTGGCCGGTGGCGCCGGCCGACTTCACGGTGGCGGCCTTTTCGCCGCTGTGCGGGGCGCCGGACCCGTCGAGGTCGATGTCCGCGAGACCGCTGGTGAAGGCGGTCATGGCGTCAGGGGTGGCGCTCATGGGCGGTCTCCGATGGGCGGGGCGGGGTCGGTCACGCGTGTCGCCGCGCACCAGGGCCGAAGCCGTCGGGCGCCTCGGCGGGGGCCGGGCCCGTCGTGACGGGCCGGCGGTGTCGTGTCGTGCTCGGTGTCGCTTCGTGCCCGTGTCGTGCTCGGTGTCGCTTCGTGCCCGTGCCGGGCACGGGTCAGAGCGCCGGGCGGACGACCGCGGCGGCCTCGGCCATCAGGAGGTCGGCCAGCTCGTCGGCGTGCCGGTCCCGCCAGGCGTGCAGTGGCGAGTCGGCCAGCCACCGGTTGCAGGCGCCCAGCGCCGGTCCGCAGGGGATCTGGTAGTCGGCGACGCGGCCTTGCGCCCCGTCGATCGCCCAGGTGCTCGCCTGTACGCAGTACCAGCGGAAGACCAGCGCCATGCGCCGCTTGGGGTCGAGCGCCGGCTCGGCGGAGCGGCCGAGGCGGGCGTGGACGTCCTCGAACGAGGCGCCCAGGTAGTCGCGCTCCACCTTGGACCGCACCGCGGCGGGTACCGCGTCCCAGGAGTCGTAGTTGCGCCACAGGTCGTAGAGCTTTCCCGCGCGGGCGTGGAAGAGCACGCCCTTGCGCAGCACGCGTGCCCGGCCGCCCAGTTCGAACAGGTCACCGTAGGGCGCGAACGCGGTGTCGTGCACGTCGGCGTCCTGGAGCAGGTCCTTGGCCGCGGCGCTCATCCCGCTCTCGGCCGTGCACAGGTTGACCGAGCCGGTCAGGACGAAGTCGGCGCCCAGCACGAACGAGGCCGCGGCCGACTCGGGTGCGCCGATTCCGCCTCCGGCCCCGATGCGCACCCCCTCGGCGACGCCCCCGAGCTCCGTGCGCAGCCGGCGCAGCGCCGGCAGCAGCGCCCACAGGGTCGCCAGGTCGGAGTGGTCGCCCGCGTCGCCCACCGCGCAGACGTCGTCCGCCAGCGCGACGCGCTCCCCGGCGGCCGCCTCCTCGGCGGTGAGCAGGCCCTCGGCCACCAGCCGCCGCGCCGACGCGGCGGGCGGCGGGGACAGGAACAGGCGGGCGGCGTCCGGCCGGGTCACCTTCGCCAGCAGCTTGCGGGGCACGTGCACCGTGCCGTCCGCAAGCACCCGGGCTCCGGTCAGACGGTGCCGCACGAGCGCGGGTGTCACCTCGACGTGGGTGGCGGCCTCCACGAACCGGACGTCGTGGCGGACCAGCACGTCCACCAGGTCGGCCTCGGCGCGCGGGTCGAAGGGGTCGTGCGTGACGTTGACCCCGAACGGCGCGCCGGCCGGGACGCGCTCGCGGATCCGGGCCACCGCCGTGGCCACGTCGGCGGCGGCGAGACCCGAGGCGCCGAAGTAGGACAGCAGACCGGCCCGCGCCATCCGGGCGACCATGTCGACCGAGCTGACGCCGCGGCGCATACCGCCCGCGGCATAGGCGAGACGGACGCCGTAGTCGCGCCGGAAGGCGTCCGACCCCAGCGGCTCGGGGCGCGCGGGTTCGGTTCGGGCCGGCGCCGGCCGCCGCGGGGCGGCGGGCGCGGATACGTCCGCGGCCGGGAGCGCGGTCGCCTCGGTGCGGACCCGGGCGACGAGCTTGGTCAGCACCTGCCCGGGGCCGAGCTCCCGCACCCGGAAGTCGCCCCGCCCCATCAGGAGCCGGATACTGTCCGTCCAGCGCACCGGTGAGGCGATCTGGCGGCGCAGGGTGGCGGCCACCTCGCCCGCCTCGTACGGCTCGGCGTCGACGTTGCTGATCACCGGGATCTTCGGCGCCGCGAACCCGGTGGCGTCGAGCAGCCGTCCGAACTCCTCGGCGGCGGCCGCCATGTACCGGCTGTGGAACGGCGCGCTGACGTTGAGCGGCGCGCAGCGGGCGCCGGCTCCCTTCAGCAGGGGCAGTGCCCGGTCGACCGCCTCCACCGGGCCGGCGATCACCGTCTGGGTCGGCGCGTTGTAGTTGGCGATGTCGAGCTCGGTGAGGCCGTTGTCCCGCAGGACCCGCTCGACGAGCGCGGCGTCGACCGCCGACACGGCGGCCATCGTGCCGCCCGTGACCTGTCCCATGAGCCGGCCGCGCTCGGCGACCAGGCGCAGCCCGGTCTCGAAGTCGAAGGCACCGGCGGCGAACAGGGCGGCGAACTCGCCGAGGCTGTGCCCGAGGACGTAGTCCGGCAGCCGTCCTCCCTCGCCGACGGCCGCCAGCCAGGTGAGGGAGTTGACGACGTACAGCGCAGGCTGGGTGTACCGCGTGTCGCGCAGGTTGCGGCCCGGGTCCTCCAGGCACAGCTCCCGGAGGGAGTAGCCGAGTACGGCGTCGGCGCGGGCCACCAGGTCGGGGAAGCGGTCGAAGACCTCCAGGCCCATCCCCTTGGCCTGCGCGCCCTGTCCGGGGAAGACGTAGACGTCGAGCGTCCGCCCGCCGGGGGCGGGCGGGCCGGGCGTCACCGCGGGAGCGCTCACGGGGTTCACCTCGGTTCGTCGTGCGGGGGTGGCAGGGGCCGCGAGGCGTGCGGGGGTGGCAGGGGCCGCGAGGAGAGGCCGCGTGTCGAGGACGGCCCGGTAGAGCACCTCGTCACGGGCGTACGGGGACAGCAGCGGCAGGACCTTGGACCGGCTGCCGTCCGGCAGGGCCGCGCGCACCAGGTTGGCCAGGGACCCGGACGGCCCCAGGTCGAGGAAGAGCAAGTCGTCCCGGGCGAGGAGCGGGCCGAGGGCCCGGGTCAGGTCGAACGGCTCCCGCAGCACCTGCCACAGGTGGGCCGGGTCGGGCAGGTGCACGGCCGCGCCGGTGGTGCCGGAGATCAGCGGAAGCGTGGCGGGCCTCATGGCCAGTCGGCCGATGAGGTCCTTGAACGGGCCCTCCACCGGGTCGATCAAGGGCGAGTGGAAGGGGAACAGCACGGGCAGCCGCTGGCAGAGGACGCCCGTGGCGGTGAGGTGCCGCTCGATGCGGTCCAGGTCGTCGGCCGTCCCCGCCAGGACGAAGTGGTCCGGCGAGTTGACCGCGGCCACGTGCGCGGTCGCCAGGACGGGATCGCGCCGGGCGAGACCGACGTCGGCCAGGACCGCGAGCATGCCACCGCGGGGGCACTCCGTCTCGAACAGGTCGACCTGGCGCAGCAGGGAGCGCAGGCACTCCCGGGGGTCGACCACGCCCGCGACGGCGGCGGCCGCGACCTCGCCCAGGCTGGCACCGAGCACCGCACCGGGTTCAAAGCCGTGCGACCTCAGCATCTCCGCCAGGGCGTACTCGACCATGAAGATCGCCGGCTGGGTGAGCGCGAAGCGCGTCATCGGCAGCTCGGGGCCGTGTCCGCCGCCGTGGATCGCCTCGATCACCGAGTCGCCGCGGACGTCACGGACGACCGCGTCGAGGGAGTCGAGGGCCTCGCGGAACACGGGGTCGGCTCCGTGGAGCCACTGGCCCATGCCGTGGTACTGCGAGCCCTGACCCGCGAACAGGAAGACCGGCGTGAGGGTCATCAGGCACGCGGGGAGGACGCGAGGACCTGGTGTCCCGTCGGCAACTGCGTCACGGACTCCACGGTCGTGGTGGCGCCGGTGCGCAGGATGCCGACGCCGTTGTCGTATCCCCAGTCGTGCAGGACGTTCTTCAGCAGGTAGCGGTCGGCGCCCGCCAGGGCCCGGGCGAACCAGCCGCTGACGGCGAGCTTGAGGATGTCCATGGGATGTCTCCCTTTCACGGGTCCCGTCGGGCGAGCCGGCGCAGCCGGTCGACCAGCGCGGCAGGGGTCGGGGTCGGCTGATTCCTCGACCGTCTCCGATCAGGCCAGGCTGGATCCTAGGGGCACACAATCCGCCCTGTCCAAGTAAACGATCATGGATCGCACCAGCCCGAACTGCCCGGAACTCTCCGGTGAATTCGAGCCATGGCCAATAAATTTCAGACACACAGCGATGGGGCTTCATGCACCCGGCCATGACATTTCAGCCGCACCGACCAGCGGGTTCACCGGGAAACACCTGCCCGGCCACACACACCGGAACTTCACTGCGAACGGCCGTCGACACCCGCCGGAAACTCCTGGATGTCAGTTTTTGCGGCGTGACGGACCCCATACGCACAGTTGACGCCCCCACACACTCGGTTGTTACCGGCCACCCGGCCTCCGACGCTGCCGGGTCGGCAAACAGTCGGACCGGGCCCTGGGGCGCATGTGTAACGTTCGGCGTGCGTGAAGCCGTTGACGGGGGTGTGAGGAGGGGGCAGTGAGCGGGATAGTGGTCTATCTGCCGCAGAAGAGCGGCGTCGCCGGCGGGGGGCCGTGCGGTGATGCGGTGACGTTACGGCTGGGTCCGGGGGAAGTGGCGCGCTTCGGACGGGGATCGGCGACGACCTTCGTCGAACTCCGCCTCGCCGATGAGGCGATCTCCCGGCTGGCGGGGGAGATCCGGGTGACCGACGATCATTGGCAGCTCAGCAACCACAGTGCGACCCAGAGCTATGTGGTGGAGAACCCGGAAGGGGCCGGGGAGTACCTGAGGGTGCCGCCACGACGGGCCGGAGCACCCATCCCCTTCGAGTTCTCCAGGGTCGTACTGCCCACCCGCCACGGCACCACGGTCGCCTTCCAGGTGTTCGCGCCCGACCACGTCTATATGGACCCGCACGAGATCGGCGGGCCGTGGGGAAGCCGCACCGTCACCGCGTACTCCCTGGACGAGAGCGCCACCTACTTCCTGGTACTGGTCGCGCTGTGCGAACCGCGGCTGCGTGACGAGTCGGCGGTCGCGGTGCCCACCACCCCCCAGATCGTCGAGCGGCTCAGACCTCACGCCGCCTGCGGTCGGCTCACGGCTCGGGCCGTCAGCTCGCACATCGACTACCTGGCCGGGGAGAAGATGCGCATCAGCGCTCCGGCCGGGGGCGAACCGGGCAGGGAAGGGCGCCGCAACGGCAAGCGGGAGGCGATCGTCGGACTCGCCCTGCGGTTCGGGCTCGTTCGGGAGGAACATCTCGCGCTGCTGCCGCCCCGGGCCGGAGCGGGCCCGCGGGGGCGGGAGACGGTGGGATGAGACCGGTGGGACGCAGACCCACGGGAAGCGGCAGCGCACACCGATACGCCCGGCGGACCGGAGGGGGAAACGGTGCACGGTCCGGAAGGCCCATCGGGCAGTGAGCGCACACAACCGCTGCCGCGCGGCTACCGCGTCGGCAGTTGGGAGGTCACCGAGCCCATCGCGTCCGGCGGCTGGGGAACGGTCTACGCGGGACGGCCGGTCGGCGACGGCACGGGCCCGACCGCGGATCGGGAAGACGTCGCGCTCAAGTTCCTACCGACCGACGGGCTCGCCCCCCGGCAGGCCCGCAAGGTCGCGGAAACCGCCCGGCGCGAGGTGGAATTCGGCCTCCGGGCCTGCCACCCCAGGCTGATCCGCCTGCTGGGCTCCCTCGTGCTCAGCGATCCGGGCCGTCCTTTCCTGGACGGAACGATCGTCCTGGTCATGGAGCGGGCCGCACGCAGTCTGCGGGACCTGCTCGGTACGGACGTGGACGAAGCCGAAGGCGCCCGGCTGATCGTCGAGATCTGTGAGGGGCTGGCGCATCTGCACCGCGGCGGCTGGGTGCACGGCGACCTCAAGCCGGACAACGTCCTGATCATGGCCGACGGCTCGGCCAAGCTCTCGGACTTCGGGCTCGTCACGGAACTGACCGACACCCGCGGTACGCACGGGTACGGGCCCCCGATGGGCACGTTCGACTACCTCCCGCCAGAGCGGTGGAAGGCGCCGCTCGGCGAGCACGGTGTGCAGGTCCGGCCGAGCGTCGACATCTGGGCCCTGGGCATCGTGATCCACGAGATGTTCACGTCGGGCGCCTCGCCGTTCCCCGGTGCCACGCCGGTCTCGCGCGCGGCCGCGGCACAGGAGTACGCCGACGGGCGTGCACCGTTGCGCATGGACAACGCGGTACCACCGTTCTGGCGGGCGCTGGCCGCCGACTGCCTGGCCCCGACCCACGACGCGCGTGCCGCGCACACCGCCGAGAGTCTGCTGGCGCGCATCGCCGCCCGGCAGGACCCGGAAGCGGAGCCGGCCGACGGGGCAGGGCAGCCCCCTTCCGGCCGGAAGGCCCCGCGCCCCTGGGCCGTTCTGCGTGGAAGGGCCCGCGCCGCTCTCGTGGCCCTCGCGGTGTGCGGGGCGCTCGCGGCGGGCTGGGCGTACGCCGTGCGCGACGGCGGGTCCGCCTCGCCGACCGGATCCCGCGGGCCCGCCGCCACGGCATCGGCCGGCGCAACGGCCGGTGCCGCGGGCCGCATCCGGGTCTTCAACACCGAACCGTCCTGCGGTGACCGCGGGGACCGGGCCCCGGAGTGCAGTCTCGGCCTGGCGATCGATCCCCTGCGGCCCTACACCATCGACAACGTCGTACCGACACGGGTGTGGCACGGTGACGTCCTCGCCGTCGACTGCCAGTTCCCCCACGGGGTGCCCATCGTCGACGAGGTGGGCACGTGGTCCGCCCAGTGGTTCCGCGTCCGTCTCCCGCCCGGCTCCGCCCGGTCCACCGCATGGCTGCCCGCTGTGCGGACGAAGGACCGCCCCGCGATCCCCCAGTGCCCGCGTCCCACGCCCGTGCGGTGACACACCTCTCCCTCGGCTCGGTGGCGGTTGCCGGGATTCACGACACACCAAGCTCTATCGCGGATCGTCGAGCGCTGTCACCCCGGAAGGTTCCGGGTGCCGTATCGCGGTGTCCCCCGACTACCTTGCGGCCCGTCGGTCCCCCGGACCGCGCCCATACGTGACACGACTCGCACAGGGAGGGAACGAGACAGTGCCCATGCGCAGCATGAGAACACTCCTGCTCGGCGGGGCCCTTGCCGTCACCGCCCTCGCCCCGGCGCCCGGCGCCCTGGCCACCGGACACAGCACCGCACCCGTACCGACCGTCGCCCCGGCTCCCGCGCGCGCCGACGACGTCGTCCAGTCCTTCAGGAATCAGGCCACGGGCCGCTGCATGGACGACACCAACAACGGTTTCCGCACCTGGAGCTGCAACGGCTCCACTCCCCAGAAGTGGTCCGTACACGTCTGGGGTGACGGAACGCGCCAACTGAGGAGCCTCAACACGGGCCGTTGTGTCGAGGACACCGACAACGGTTTCCGGACCGTCGCCACCTGCAACTCCAACCCGGAGCAGAGCTGGTGGGTCAAGGCATGGGGTGACGGCACCGTCCGCTTCCAGAACCAGGCCACGATGCGTTGCATCGACGACAGCAGCCTGGGCTTCCGCACCTGGGCGTGCAACGACACCCCGTACCAGAGCTGGTCCTGACAGCGGCCGCTCCGCTTCAGCGGCCCGGCGCGTCCGGCCGCGAGGCGGCTTCGCCCTTCCCGCCCTCCTTCAAGGGCGCCTGGATCACCGACAACTGACGCGTTACCACTCCCTTCCCGACCAGGAGGTCACGATGAGCGAGCACCACCCCTCCCGTAGAGGTGTCTTGAAGACCGTCGGCGGATTGTCCGCGGCGATGGCGCTGGGCGGCGGGAGCGTCCTCGCGGCGGCGTCGTCCGCCTCCGCGGCCGGCGACGGTCACGGACTGCACATCGTGGAAGCGGGCGAGAGTGACCCCCGCATGTGGTACTACCGGTTCGAGACCGCGGCGATCGGCTGGAAGCCCGCCGTCAACGTTCTGCTTCCCGACGACTACCACCACAGCGGACGCCGCTATCCCGTCCTGTACCTGCTCCACGGCGGCGGGGGCGACTTCATCGAATTCGACCGTCTGCCCGAAGGGGGCATCCGGGCCTTCACCGCTGGCATGCCCATGATTGTCGTCATGCCCGACGGCGGGCGCACGGGCTGGTACTCCAACCCGGTCAGCTCCTTCGTGGGCCCCCGGAACTGGGAGCACTTCCACATCGAGCAACTGATTCCGTGGATCGACGACAACTTCCGGACGTACGCCGAGTACGACGGCCGCGCCGTCTCCGGGTTCTCGATGGGCGGCTTCGGCGCACTGAAGTACGCCGCCAAGTACTGGGGCCACTTCGCCTCGGTGAGCGCCCACTCCGGCCCGGCCAGCCTGCGCGGCCGCGGCGACATCATCGTCCATTGGGCCAACGCGACCTCCGCCCTCGATCTGGGCGGCGGCACCGTCTACGGCGTGCCCTGGGACCAGAACCGGGTCAGCGCCGACAACCCGTGCCAGCGCATCGAGAGTTACCGGAACAAGCGGGTCTTCATGGTCGCCGGTACCAGTCCCGAACGCATCTGGGACCGGCTCAACGAGACCAACGTGCTCGACACCCAGCGGGAGTTCCGCGGCCTTCTCGACCGCGCCGGCATCCCGCACGAGTCGCACGAGCGGGGCGGCGGCCACTGGGTCGACATCGGGCTGTTCCGACACGACCTCAATGGCATCGTCGACCGTCTCCGCAAGGCGTAGGCCCGGCCGTGCACCAGGCGCGGGGACACCACCCCCGCGCCTGGTGGCGGAGCCGACCTCGAGAAGTCAGCGGCGTATCACGACGGGCCGATGGACTTCCTCCACGTCTTCGTGGGCGGCGCGGGTCCGCGAGGCGACGGCGAAGGCAATCGCCGTGCCGGCCAGGGCGGAGCTGACCCACACGGCAGCTCGGTAGTCGTCCGTGGCCCCGGTCGCGATGCCGGCCAGCAGGGGGCCCAGGAACGCGCCGACGTTCAAGGCGACGGTGGCGAACGCCCCGCCCAGTGAGGGGGCGTTGGACGCGACGTGCAGGACGCGGCTGACGAGCGTCGATCCGATACCGAAGGACAGCCCGCCTTGGACGACCGCCAAGGTGAACAGCGGGACCGCTCGCTCACTGGTCAAGGCCAGCGCCGCCCATCCGGCAGGCAGAGCGCACACCGCGAGGAGCAGGCCCCGCCGGAGCCGCCCGTCACCCATGCGGCCGGCTGCGGTCACTCCGACGAAGGCGCCCGCGCCGAACGCGGCGAGCAGCCCGGGGATCGCACCGTCGGGCAGGTAAGTAACGTCCGTGGCGATGACCGCGAGGTAGGCGAAGGTCGCGAAGGTGGCCCCGTTGACCACGGTCGCGAGCACCAACGCCAACCGCACCGGCCGCGACCGCAACGCATGTGCTTCCCGCCTGATCGACACGACGTGCCGACGCGCCGCGTCGGCGGGCGCGGACCGGAACACGAGCGCCAGCGCGGGCAGACACAGGGCGGCGACCGCCCAGAAGGCCGATCGCCAACCGGCCCATTCGCCGAGCAGAGCACCCGCGGGCACACCGGCGACGCACGACAGTGACACCCCCGACAGCAGGACGGCGGTGGCTCTGGTGTGCTTCGCCGGGACGACCAGGGTCGTCGCGACGGACATCGCGACCGCGAGGAAACCGGCGTTGGCGATCGCGGCGACGATCCGGGTTCCGAACAACACGGGGAAGTTGGTGGTGACCGCGCCGACGACATGCACGACGACGAACGCGGTCAGGAAGCTCGCCAGCGCGCGACGGCGTGGCCATCGCGCACTCAGGGCGGCCATCACCGGCGCCCCGACGATCATCCCGACGGCGTACGCGGACGTCAGGCTCGCGGCGGCTCCCACCGGCACGGACAGGTCACGGGCGATGCCCGGTACAAGACCGGACAGCATGAACTCGGAAGTGCCTTGCGCGAAAACGGCAAGGCCCAGGACGTAGAGGAAAACGGGCAAGGGATCGACTCCAGCGTCGGCTTACGCGGTCAGGAACATCCGCGTGCCGACCGACGGGCCACGTCACCTGTGTCGAAGGCGAGAGCCAGAACGGGACCGGACACACGGAGCGCGCATTCGGCCGCCGGAAGGCGAGATCGATCAGAAGACCGGTCGGTTACCGGTCAGACAACCCGCCGCCGGGCGACCGGCGGCTCCGCTCTGTCTGATTCAGGGCTCATCACCCGAGGAACAGTACCCACGGCCTCACCGGCCATCAACCGGATAGCGGCCCATCGCCGCGCTCCCGGCCCACCGGGGGTCAACGGTGTCCGGTCGCGGTGCCGGCCACCTCCAGGCTTGCGAAGCGGACCGGTAGTCCGTATTTTTCTTCCATGCGGACCGACGGTCCGCTTTCATCCCGGGTGCCCCGTCATGAGGAACCGCCATGACGGGCCACGTCGCGCTTCTCGTGACGACGGGCCGTGACCCGACGGGCCGGAATCGCCGTGTCTTCGAGCAGAACGGAAACCTTGATCATGACAGTGCCGATGACGGCCGCGGAGCTGTACCGCCACGGTCTGCGACTGCTGCTGGAAAAGGACATCCCCGGCTGGGTGGACCTGTGGGACGAGGACGGCGTCCTGGAATTCCCCTTCGCGCCCCAGGGCTGGCCCGAGCGGCTGGAGGGCCGACAGGCCATCGCGGACTACATGCGCCACTACCCCGACCACGTCGACCTGCACGACTTCCCCGACGTGCACATCCACCGGACCACCGTCCCCGGGACGATCGTGGTGGAGATGCGCGGGGTCGGCCGCCTGGTGAAGACGGACAGCCCCTTCGACATGACCTACATCGCCGTGGTCACGGTCGAGGGCGGGCGCATCACCTCCTACCGCGACTACTGGAACCCTCTCGCCGTTCAGCAGCCCGGCGCCGACTTCGTAGGAGCGAACTGATGAACACCCCCGGCACCACCCTGGTCATCGGGGCCACCGGCACCACCGGCCGCCGAGTCTCCGCCGGCCTGATCGCCGAGGGCCACCGCGTCAAGGCCGCCGGGCGGAACGCCACCCCGGTGGAGGGCGCGCAGGCAGTCCGCTTCGACTGGGACGAGCCCGCGACCTGGGACGAGGCCGTCGACGGCGCCGACCGCGTCTACCTCGTCCCGCCCATCGGCTCTTC
Source organism: Streptomyces netropsis (assembly GCF_014203545.1). Taxonomy (GTDB): domain Bacteria; phylum Actinomycetota; class Actinomycetes; order Streptomycetales; family Streptomycetaceae; genus Streptomyces; species Streptomyces netropsis. The sequence continues at coordinate 153,974 of NZ_JACHJG010000002.1, read as the reverse complement.
GGACCCGGCCGCGGTCATGCTGCCCTTCCTCCACCAGGCCCGCGCGGCAGGCGTGCACCGCGCGGTGCTGCTCAGCTCATCCGCGATCCCCGCCGGCGGTCCGGCGGTGGGCCAGGTCCACCAGGCCCTGCCCGGCCTCTTCGAGGAGTGGGCGGTGCTGCGGCCCTCCTGGTTCATGCAGAACTTCACCGGCTCCGCCCCGCACGCGCGCAGCATCCGCGAGGACGGTGCCGTCCTCACGGCCTCCGGAGAGGGCCGCGTCGGGTTCATCGACGCCGAGGACATCGCCGCCGTCGCCGTACGCGCCCTGACCGACGAACAGGCCCCCAACACCGACCTCGTCCTCACCGGACCGCAGACGCTGAGCTACGACGACGTCGCCGCGATCGTCACCGAGGTCACCGGCCGGCCCGTCGTGCACCGGCACCTGACCTTCGAGCAGCTGCGCGACCGCTGGGCGGCCGAGATACCGCTGGAGTTCGCCACCATGCTGGCCGGCATGGACCGCGCCATCGCCGAGGGCGCCGAGGACCGCACCTCGGACACCGTCCTGCGCCTCACCGGCCGCCCACCGGGCACCTTCCGCGCCTTCGTCGAACGGAACGTGTCGTGAGCAGCTGATGCGCTGCTCCGCGTCGGTCGGGCGCGAGCGACGGCTCACGCGAACCCACCGAATACCATGAACCGTTCCGGGGGTCCGGAACGCCGAGGACGAAGGAGGAGGACCCGTGGCCCAGCGCACAGAGCGCGCGGACGCCCTGCGCAACCGAGAAGCCGTGCTGGCTGCCGCCGACGCCCTCTTCGCCCGGAGCAGCAGCCCCCACAGCGTGTCGATGGACGACATCGCCGAGGCCGCCGGTGTGGGCAAGGGCACCCTCTTCCGCCGCTTCGGCGACCGTGCCGGCTTGATCAGCGCCGTGATCGCCTCCCGCCTCGAACCCCTGCAACAAGCCGCGCAGGAAGCTCAGGACGCAGGCCGGTCCTCACCGAGGCAGCGGGTGATGGACCTCCTCGACGCCTCACTGCGCTTCAAGGTCGAGAACCGGCACCTGATGTCGGCCGCAGAGCACGCCGGGCTCAGCAGCCCGTACCAGGCCGGGCACTACGGCTGGTGGCACGAAACCCTTCGCCTGGCGCTGGATCACGTGCCCGGCGTCCACGACGCGGATTTCACCGCGCATGCGCTGCTGGCCGCCATCCGCGCCGACCTCGTGGCGCACCTGATCGACGACCAGGAGATGGCGCCCGAAGACCTGCGGGCCTCGCTCGCGGCCTACATCGACAACGTCCTCGGCACCGGGTGAGCGGCCCGCCGTCCGGCAGTCCTGCGCTGAGGCCGGTGACCCACGGGACCGCCGGCGGCCCGGTCCCCTCCGCCCGTGACCTCCGCCGGACCTAGTCGCCGGTCGTGCCGTCGAGCATCTCGCGCAGGATGTCCAGGTGACCGTTGTGGCGGGCTGTCTCCTCGGTGAGGTGAAGGAGGATCCAGCGCAGGTCGACGTGGAGGCCGTTGCGGACGGCTCGCTCGGCCTGGTCGTCCAGGCCGCTCCCGGCGACCAGTTCGCGGTAGCGGGCGCTCTGTTCGGCGTATTCGCCGAGCAACTGCGCGAGCGGGAAGTCGACGGCGATACGCATCTCGCGGTCGGGGTCCTCCTCGGTCCAGGGGCCCAGGTCCTCCTCGCCGAGGAAGACCACCTGGAACCAGTAGTACTCGACCCAGCGGAGGTGGTTGATCAGTCCGCTCATGGTCATCAGCGGTGAGCCCGGCAGGAGCGCCTTGCGAGCGTTCTCCGCGGAGACACCGGCGCACTTGGCGCGGGCGGTGTCACGCGTGTAGTCGAGAAACGTGGTGAGCTGGGTGCGCTCGTCCCACGCGGGAGGCGTGTCGTCGATTCTGGTCATCGCGCGAAGCCTCCCCGATTACCGCGACCGATGTCGAGGCATTTATCGACGGGCCCAACCTGCTCCACCTGGCTCCTTGTCCGGCGGGGCCGCCCGGCACGATCCGCGGGGCAGGCGAGGAGCTTCGTGCGGGCGAACAGGCCCACTGGACCGGAACGACCGGGTCCTGCGCCGAGGCCGATGGCGTGAGGAAGAGACCACCGATCACGAACCCCATGGCTCCCAAGAGCCCCACCCATCGGTTGGACTTTCGCAAGGCCTACTCCTCGCTGGAAGGAAGCGGGCAGGGAACACCCCGACGTGTTGCCCGCCTGAGGATCCCGAGCGGGGTGGGAGCGGCTAGGGGATGTCAGGCCATGCACGTGGGGCGTGGACCCGGTACGGGGATGCGCTACGGCAGCGGAGCCTGCCGGGTGTCCGGCCCCGAATCCTTCAGCCCGTGGGGCAGATGGCGAACGGTACGTGCTGGGCCACGCGGACGACGCGCATGCCGTGGGCACGTTCGCGGCACGGAAATTCGCGCGCCTGCACGCCCTTCGCCGGTGGCACGTCGCCGCCCAGATCGCGGCGTCGGGCAGTCCCAGCAGTGACACCCCACGACGCCCCGGCGATGCGCAGCGAGCCTTGCCGGTGCTCCTTCAGCCACCACCCGCCTCGATCGGCATTTAGTTAGCATCGGTACCGCCGGAGCCCGCCCGGGACCGTCAGAGACCGCCAGGATCCATTACTCGTGACACCACCGCTGGTCTGCACAAACGCAAGTCAGCGGCCCGTCTTTCCTACACCCGTGGAGCCCACATGAAGATGCTCATCAACGTGGCGGAGACCGTCGTCGCCGATGCCCTGCGCGGGATGGCCGCGGCTCATCCCGAGCTGGCGGTCGACGTGGAACGGCGTGTCGTCGCCCGGCGCGACGCGCCCGTGGCGGGCAAGGTGGCGCTGGTGTCCGGCGGCGGTTCGGGGCACGAGCCGTTGCACGGGGGGTTCGTGGGGCACGGGATGCTCGACGCGGCCTGCCCCGGGGAGGTGTTCACCTCGCCCGTGCCCGATCAGATGGTGCGGGCGGCAGCGGCCGTGGACAGCGGCAAGGGCGTGCTGTTCGTCGTGAAGAACTACACGGGCGACGTCCTCAACTTCAACATGGCCGCCGAACTCGCCGAGGACGAGGGCATCCAGGTCGCGAGCGTGCTCGTCAACGACGACGTCGCGGTGACCGACAGTCTCTACACGGCGGGCCGGCGCGGCACCGGTGCCACGCTGTTCGTGGAGAAGATCGCGGGGGCGGCGGCCGAGGAGGGCGCGCCGTTGGAGCGGGTGGAGGCGATCGCCCGCCGGGTGAACGAGTCGTCCCGCAGCTTCGGTGTCGCCCTGGCCTCCTGTACGACGCCCGCCAAGGGCGGTCCCACCTTCGATCTTCCGGCCGGTGAGCTGGAGTTGGGCGTCGGCATCCACGGTGAGCCGGGGCGCGAGCGTCGCGCGATGATGACGTCGGGCGAGATCGCGGACTTCGCGGTCGACGCGGTGCTGTCCGACCTGCGGCCGAGCGGTCCGGTGCTGGCGCTGGTCAACGGCATGGGCGGGACGCCGCTGCTGGAGCTGTACGGCTTCAACGCGGAGGTGCACCGGGTGCTGCGGGAGCGGGGTGTGCCGGTCGCGCGGACGCTGGTCGGCAACTACGTCACCTCCCTCGACATGGCCGGGGCCTCGGTGACGCTGTGTCAGGTCGATGACGAGCTGCTGCGGCTGTGGGACGCGCCGGTCCAGACGGCCGGGCTCCGCTGGGGCCGCTGACCGGCTCCCGGCCGACCCTCCGACCGGCCACCGCCCGGCCCACCGGCTGACCCACCGGCCGGCCCGTCGAGCGGCCCGCTGACCGGCGCCCACGGAGTGCGTCGGTCAGCGGGCCACCGACAGCGTGCGCAGCCGGTTCAGCGCCGCCGCGACCTCGAAGCGACGCGGCAGCGCGAAGTCCTCGTCCCGTACGGCCAGGAGGCACTCGGCGCCGTCCGCGAGGTCGCGGTCGAGCAGGTCGAGCGCCTCGGTGAGGGTGCGCCTGCCGTCGAGGTGCCCCCGTCGGACCATGGCCTCCAACGCCAGGCCCACACCGACCACGTGCGGCGCGTCGGCGAGCTGCGCCACGGCGCGCAGGTCCACGGTCTCCTCGCCGAAGACCAGCCCGTCCCTCCCCCGGGCCTGGATGCGGGGCCGGCCGCGCGCGGAGCCGTCGACGGAGGCGGGGTCGGGACGGCGGTGGACGGTCCCGGGGTAGGTGTCGGCCTCCGCCCGGCGTCCGGTGGGTACCGCGGCGAGTTCCTTCGCGCGGGCCGTGACGTCGGACGGCTGGTAGGCGTCCATCATGACCACCCGGTCGGCCACCTCCATGTAGTCGCCGGAGCCGCCCATGACGAGCACCGTCGAGACCCCCTGGTCCCGGTGGAGGGAGCGGACGAGGTCCACGAACGGGGTGAGGGGCTCGCGGTCCTTGGCGACGAGGGCCTGCATGCGCGCGTCGCGGATCATCAGGTTGGTGGCCGCGGTGTCCTCGTCGATGAGCAGCACCTTGGCACCGGCCTCGACGGACTCGACGATCGCCGCGGCCTGGGAGGTGGAACCGGAGGCGTTGTCGGTGCGGAAGTCCGCCGTGTCGTCCCCGCTCGGCAGGTGGTCGACGAAGGCGTGGAGGTCCACGCGTTCGATGCGGCGGCCGTCCTCGGCGCGGACCTTGACGGTGTCGGGGCGGGAGACCACCCGTTCCCGGCCGTCGCCCGGGACGTTGTCCCAGATGCCGGTCTCCAGCGCGCGCAGCAGCGTCGACTTGCCGTGGAAGCCGCCCCCGACGATCAGCGTGACGCCCTCGGGCACGCCCATGCCGGTCACCCGGCCCGCGTGCGGGAGGTCGACGGCCACCCGCAGTTGTTCCGGGGAGCGGAACGGGAGCGCGGCGGGCCCGGTCAGCGGGCGGTCGTCCACGCCGCTGCGCCGGGGCAGGACCGCGCCGTCGGCGACGAACGCGACGAGGCCGAGCCGTGGCAGTGCCTGGCGGAGCGCGTGGGAGTCCTCGGCCGTGTCGGCGAAGCGGGTGAGCGCCTCGGCGTCGACCGCCGCGTGCCGCAGGGCACGGTCGACCAGCCGGGGCAGCCGTCGGCACAGGACGTGCTCGGCGGCGCGCGCGTCGATCCGGCGGCCGCGGCCGGGGAGCGGGACGTTCAGCCGGAGGACGACGGACCCGGGTTCGCCGTCCAGGGTCGTCGGACCGGGCGGCACCACCTGGCAGGAGCCGCGGTCGAGGATCTCCTGGCCGCCCGCGTCCACCCGGATCCCGTCCCCGGTCTCCTCGGCCGCCCGCCGGGCGAGGAAGCTCCCCAGGGCCCGGCGGCGTACGGGCGTCCGCCACAGGTCGGCGGGGAATCCGGCGACGGTCGCGGGGACGTGCAGGACGACCCGCGCGGGAGGCGCGTACGGGTCGGCCTGGCCCCGGACGATCTCCAGGTCGAACCCGTCCATGGCCCAGCGGCCGACGAGGGACTTGTAGCGGCCGTACGACGCCCCGTCCAGCGCCCACAGGGCGTCGGCGAACCCGCCCCGGGCCCGGCGCGGCGCCGGCGGACGGCGGTCGGTGGAGCGAGGCATGGTGCGGTGTCCTTCCCGGTGGCGTCGAGCGCACGTACCCTACGCGGTCGCCGCGAAGGGGGCGAGAACGGGCGGGAAGGGGAAGCGCGCCGAGGCCGGTGGCTACCGGGCGTCGGGCTCCTTGCCGTGCCACACCGTCGTGACGTTGCAGAATTCGCGGATGCCGTGCCCCGACAGCTCCCGGCCGTACCCGGAGCGCTTCACTCCGCCGAAGGGGAGCGCCGGGTGGGACGCCGTCATCCCGTTGAAGAAGACGCCACCGGCCTCCATGTCGCGGACGAAGCGGAGCTGTTCCTCCTCGTCACGGGTCCACACGTTCGAACTCAGGCCGAACGGGGTGTCATTGGCGAGGTGCACCGCCTCGTCCAGGTCCCGCACCCGGTACAGCGTGGCCACCGGTCCGAAGGCCTCCTCCCGGTGGATGCGCATCTCGGGGGTGACGTCGGCGAGGATCGTCGGCTCGTAGAACCAGCCGCCCGCCAGTGGTCCGGGTGTCTTCGGCCGGGCCGCGCCGCACAGCGCGGTGGCGCCCCGGCGCACGGCGTCGTCGACCAGTTCCTCCAGGTCGGCGCGGCCCTGCTCGCTGGCGAGCGGACCGACGTCGGTCGACTCCGCCATCGGGTCGCCGACGGTCAGTTCCGCCATGCGGGCCGTGAAGCGAGTGGCGAACGCGTCGTAGACGTCCGTGTGGACGATGAAGCGTTTGGCGGCGATGCAGGACTGGCCGTTGTTCTGCACGCGGGCGGTGACGGCGGTGCGGGCCGCCCGGTCGATGTCGGCCGAGGGCATCACCACGAACGGGTCGCTGCCGCCCAGTTCCAGCACGGTCTTCTTGATCTCGTCGCCGGCGACGGCCGCGACCGCGCGGCCCGCCGGCTCGCTGCCGGTGAGTGTCGCGGCGGCGACCCTGGGGTCGCGCAGGAGACCCTCGACGGCACCGGACCCCACGAGCAGCGTCTGGAAACAGCCCTCGGGGAATCCTGCGCGGCGGAAGAGGTCCTCCAGGTAGAGCGCGGTCTGCGGCACGTTGGAGGCGTGTTTGAGCAGGCCCACGTTGCCCGCCATCAGGGCGGGGGCCGCGAAGCGCACGACCTGCCACAGCGGGAAGTTCCACGGCATGACGGCGAGGATCGCGCCCAGCGGCCGGTAGTGGACGCGGGCGTGCGAGGCGCCGGAGTCCTTCACCTCGGCGTCGGCGGGGTGCTCGTCGGCCAGCAGCTCCTCGGCGTTCCCGGCGTACCAGCGCATCGCCTTCGCGCACTTGGCGGCCTCCGCTCGGGCGGCGGCGAGCGGCTTGCCCATCTCGGTCGTCATGGTGCGGGCGATGTCGTCCTGGTCCCGCTCCAGGAGGTCCGCCGCGTGGTTCAGCAGCCGCGCCCGTTCGGCGAAGTCCGTCGTGCGGTACGTCCGGAACGTCGCGGCCGCGGTGGCCAGCCTTCGCTCGATCTCCTCGGCCCCCAGCGGGTCGAACGTCTTGAGCGTCTCGCCGTTGGCGGGGTTCACCGTTGCGATGGGCATGGATGTCCTTCCTCATGCTCGATGCCTCGACCTTGCGGTGCCCCGCCCGGCCGCGCAACGCGTACCGGGCCGGGAACCGCGACAGGGCCCTACCCCGTCCGTGCCCGACCACGCCGGCACGCGTCAATTCCGGCCCCGGAGCGATCACCCGAATCGGTGCCCCCGTATGCACTGCGGGTAGCGGAACACCGCCCCGCCGGTATGCTTTATTTCGTCTTGAGTGATCCACTGATCATCGCTTTTCCCGCTCATCCTCTTGTTGCGCCACCCCGTGTTGTCACGTCGGCGCCGGCACGTCGACGACCGTTGCCGCGCCACTGATCGGTCCTCGCGCAGGCCCCTTGCACCGCTCTCGCACCGGCCGCGCGCAGGTCCCTTGAGGAGCAGCCCTTGAGGAGCGGAACGCGATCGAGGAGCGGCCTCGCCCTGGCCACCGTGCTGCTCGCGCTCGTCTCCCTGGTGTCCTGCGGCCGGGGCGGTGTGCCGCCGGGCAGCGTCGCCGCCCTGATGGGCGCCCGGGAGAACGGGATCGCCCCTTCGGCCTATCCGGTGAACCGGAGCGTCACGGTCGAAGGCTCCCCGACCCTCGCACGCGCCGAGGCCGCCCACCGGATCGTCGTCGGGGTGAAGTCGGACCACCCCTTCCTGGGGTTCGAGGACCCCGTCACCGGGCGGCGCTTCGGATTCGACGTCGAGATCGCGCGGATGGTCGCCGCGGACCTGGGGTTCGGGCCCGGCCGGATCTCCTGGAAGACCGTCCCGCCGCAGGGCCGGGAAACGGCCATCTCCAAGGGGGACGTCGATTTCTACGTCGCCGCGTACACCATCAACGACGAGCGGAAGAAGCACGTCTCCTTCGCCGGGCCGTACTACGTCGCGGGACAGGACCTGCTGGTCAAGCGGGAGAACCGGGACATCCACGGCCCGGGCGACCTCAAGGGCAAGCGGGTCTGCTCGGTCACCGGCTCCACGCCCTTCCAGCGCATCGAGAAGCCGGAGTACGGCGCCGAGGTGAGCTCCCACGACAGCTACGCCCAGTGCGTCCAGGACCTGATCAGCGGCGAGGCCGACGCCGTGACCGCCGACGACACGATCCTGAAGGGCTACGCGGCGCAGAACGGCGGACGGCTGCGGGTCGTCGGCCGGCCCTTCTCGCGGGAGCCCTACGGCGTCGGGCTCGCCAAGGGGGACAAGGCCCTGCGCGACGCCATCGACGACGCGCTGGAACGCCACCGGGACAACGGCGACTGGCAGCGGGCCTACGACGCCACCCTCGGCCTCTCCGGAGCGCGGGCCCCGAGGCCGCCGGAGGTGATCCGGTACTGACGACACCCACCAGCCGGCCCGCTGCCCCGCCCACGAGGCCACGGAGGCGAACGTGCACGTACTGCTGGACAACCTCGACCTCTTCCGCAGAGGGTTCGTCGGCACCGTGGCGCTCACCGGCCTGAGCACCGTGCTCGCCCTGGCCCTGGGCACCGTTCTGACCGTCTTCCGGGTCTGTCCCGTCCCACCGCTGCGCGTCATCGGCGCCGCCGGGGTGACCGTCCTGTGCAACACCCCGCTCACCCTGCTGTTCTTCGGCGTCACCCTCGGCCTGCCGATGCTCGGCCTGTCCGGGCTCAGCTACTTCACGCTCGCCGTGCTGACCCTGGGCGGCTACACCTCCGCGTTCGTCTGCGAGGCCCTCAGATCGGGCATCAACACCGTCGACACGGGCCAGGCGGAGGCGGCCCGCAGCCTCGGCATGTCCTTCGCCCAGACCACGCTGCTGATCGTGCTGCCCCAGGCCGGGCGGGCCGTGGTCCCGCCGGTCGGCAGCCTGCTGATCACCCTGACCAAGAACTCGGCGCTGGCGGGCGGCTTCAGCGTGTACGAGCTGTTCAGCGTGGAGAAGACCCTCGCCGAGGAGGGGTACGCCATCCTCACCGTCTTCCTGTGGGTCGCCCTCGCCTATCTCGCACTGATCATGATGATCAGCGGGGTCTTCCGGCTGCTCGAACACCGGCTGGCGGTGGTCCGGTGACCTCCGGTGGGTCGATCCTCTTCGAGGCCCCGGGGCCGCGCGGCCGCCGTCGCAACCGGATATGCAGCGTGCTGGCGGTCGTGGGCATCGCCGCCGTGGTCGGCTATGTGATCGTGCGGCTGCACGACGCGGGCCAGTTCACCTGGGCCATGTGGGAGGCGTTCACCTACCAGGGCGTGCAGCGGCGGATCCTGATCGGGGCCCTGGACACCCTCAAGGCGTTCGCGCTGGCGGTGGTGTTCTCGCTGCTGCTCGGCGTGCTGCTGGCCACCGGCCGGCTCTCCCGGCACCGCGTGCTGCGCTGGCCTGCCACCGCGCTGGTGGAGTTCTTCCGCGCGATGCCGCTGCTCATCATGATCTTCGCGCTGTACAACATGGGGTGGCTGCGTTCGTGGGTCGCGGCCGTCGCACGCTTCCTGCGGGAACACCTGGGCCAGGCCGGCGTCTGGCTCGCGGACAACTTCGCGAGCCCCACGCTCTGGGCGCTGGTCATCGGGATCGCCCTGTACAACGGTTCGGTGCAGGCGGAGATCCTGCGCGCCGGGGCCCGCGCGGTCCCCCGCGGGCAGACCGAGGCGGCGTACGCCCTGGGCATGCGCAAGGCACAGGTCACCACGACGGTCGTGCTGCCGCAGGCGGTACGGTCCATGCTGCCCAGCATCGTCGGCCAGATCGTCGTGACGCTGAAGGACACCTCGCTCGGTTTCATCATCACGTACGAGGAACTCCTTTACGCGGGGAAGCTCCTGGCGCAGAACACGGCGACCCCCGCGGGTTATCCCTACATACCCGTCCTGCTCGTGGTCGGCCCGATGTACATCGGCATGTGCCTGGCCCTCAGTACCTTCGCCACCTGGCTCGCGCACCGGGGCCGACAGCAGCGTCGGCCCGGGCTCCGCTTCCGTTCCCCCGCGGACCATGACCGAAAACCCTCCGGGTAGAGCGCGCCGGCGCAGTGGCGAGGTTTTCGGTTTCCCGGCCACGGGCAACCATCCAGCGGAATTCGACCCGAGGCCGTGGCAAGGGTCCGTCCCGGTATCCCCGAGGCCCAAGGAGATGCGGCGATGTCCTCATCCGTACCCCCATCCGGTTCTTCCGGTTCTGCCTCCGGTTACGCGCACGACCCGTATCCCACCCGCTATGTGACCGAGTCGGTGCCCGTCGGCAGGAGCCACCCCGTCGTCTGGAGCGGCGCACCGGGTGCGGGCGGTCCGTTGGACGCGGACGAGCTGGCTTCGTACGACCGTGACGGCTTCCTCGCCTTCCAAGACCTGTTGACGCCCCATCAAGTCGCCGCGTGCGATGCGGAGATACGTCGCATAGGCGGCGACAGAGCGCTGCGCGGCACCGAGCGGGTGGTGCTGGAGCCGGACTCCGAGGAGATCCGGTCGGTCTTCGAGGTCCACGCGCTGTCCGAGGTGTTCGCCGACGTCGTCCACTCGGACGCCCTGGCGGGCATCGCCCGGCAGATCCTCGGCTCCGAGGTGTACATCCACCAGAGCCGGGTGAACTACAAGGCAGCCTTCGAGGGTTCGCGGTTCGGCTGGCACTCCGACTTCGAGACCTGGCACTCGGAGGACGGGATGCCCGCGCCCCGGGCCCTCAGCATGTCGATCGCCCTCACCGAGAACATGCCGTTCAACGGGCCACTGATGATCATCCCCGGCTCGCACCGGACCTTCGTGCCGTCCGTCGGCGAGACCCCCGACGATTACCACAAGCTCTCGCTCCTGGGGAAGAACCTGCCGGCCGGGTCCGCGGACCGGGCCGGGGTGACCGCACTGGCCGAGCGGCACGGCATCCGGCAGTTCACCGGCGCCCCGGGCTCGGCCGTCATGTTCGACTGCAACTGTCTGCACGCCTCCAGCGGCAACACCTCCCCCTTCCCGCGCACCAACCTCTTCGTGGTCTACAACAGCGTCGAGAATCCCCTCGGCGTCCCCTACGCGGCGCCCAGGCCCCGCCCCGGGTACCTGGCCAACCGCGAGGTCACGCCGGTCCCGCGGCAGGGCCGAAGCCCTGGGCGATGAGCCGGGCCACCTCCCGCGTGGTGTAGCCGCGCTCGAAGTGCCGGGGCTCGGACAGCATGAGGGCGCCGAGCCCGAGGAGCGTGTGCGCGTACTCCGCCATCGTGCCCGTCCAGGCGGTGGCGTCGAGCATCCACGGCTCGGTCTCCGCCGACAGATCGGCCGTGCCCTCGCGCAGGAGCGTCTTGGACAGCTTCGCCCCGGAGTCGGAGAGCACCACCGGGGTGAAGAGGCGCGGCGGCGGGACGGCACCGGGGTAGCACAGGAACGCCTCGTCCAGGAGCCGGCAGCCCGGCGCCCAGTCCGCTCCCTTCACGATCACCGGAAGGGCGTCGCCCTCGCGGGCGGCGACGCGCTCCTTGACCAGGTTGCGGTGCAAGGTCGTCAGGCCTATGTAGGTGTCCGTGTCGGGGGTGACGTCGACCAGGTACTTCCCGTGGTCGAGGCAGACCGCCGCGAACCGGGCCTCCCCCGCGTCGGCCGACAGCAGTTCCGTGTCCTCGCCGTACTTCTGCGACCAGCCGCACCGCGGGCAGGGAAAGCTCACCGGCACCATGCCGGTGGAGGGGGCGAGTATCCACCGCAGGGTGTCCATCATGCCCAGCGAGGCCAGGAACTCCTCCCGGAACGCGACCCTTGACTGCTGGTGCGTATAGGTCTCGACCTCGTACGGAACACCCGTGGCGGCGGACAGTTCGTCGAAGAGGGCACCGTAGTAGAGCCGTACCAGCTCCCGGACGCGGGACTCCCCGAGCGCGTGCCGGAAGGAGCGTTCGTAGAGGGAGCCCGTATCGGGGCACGCGCGGGTCTCGCACGGGGAGTTGTCCAGGGCGCCGAACCGCAGACCCGGCTCGACGCCGAAACGTTCCCGCGCCGCCGCGGCGAGCTGGAACGCGGCGGTCTGCATGACATTGGTTCCCAGGTGGGGGGCGCCGTTGATCTGCACTCCGGCGTGCAGGACCACGCGGTCACGGCGGGTGGCTCTCAGCTGGGCGTGGAGGAAGTCGGCGCTGTGCAGCACCGCGTGGGCGGTGACGCTGACCGGTGAGACGGGTACGGGACGTGGTGCGTTCACGACGGGCTCTCCGCCTTTCTCTCGTGCTCGCTGCCTCGTGTGCTCGCGCTGTACTCGTCGCCCGCGTCGGGCCCGTGCCCACCTCACCAGTGGTGGCGTACGGCGGCCGGCGGGAGGTCCAGGACCCGTAGCTGCCCCCGCCACCCCTCCGGGCGCCGCCCGTCCAGGGTCTCCAGCCGGGAGGTGCGCGAGCGGGCCGCGGTCCGCAGCAGTTCCAGCAGGCCGTCCGCGGTGAGCCGGCCGGGCGCCCGGGTCGCGTCGGCCCCCGCCCACCGGCAGGCCAGGCCGACGATGAAGTAGGCGGGCGGCTCGTGCTCGGTCCGCCACAGCACGGCCTCGCCCTGCTCCTCCAGGGCCAGCACCTGTTCCATGTGGCTCAGGGTGAACTCCCCCAGGGGCAGCGGGCACAGCGTGACGGATTCGACGCGGTATCCGGCCGATTCCAGCAGCCGGACAGCCTTGCGCGGGGTGGAGTAACTGCCGATGGTGAAGCCCAGGTCGGAGCGGAGCACCCGCCCGTGCCCGATGATCGCCGGGGCCCATTTGAGCCCGTCCGTGCCGCCGCCGATGGACCGGCGCCGGTCGTCGGCGTGCGCGGTGAGCGGAACGTAGGGCGGGTTGCTGGTGACGACCAGCGGCCGGGGCAGCGGGGCGGGCGCGGTGGCCAGCAGTTCGTGGGTGGACAGCACGGAGAAGTCGCCCCGGGCGATGGTGACCCGGCCGCCGTCGCGCGAGGCGTAGTGGTCGGTCGCCCACGTGACCGTCTCCGCTCCCGCGTCGACGCCGTGCACCCGCGCCGCCCCGGCGCGGGCCATCGCGGCCGCGGCCGCCCCGCTGCCCGAGCCCAGGTCCAGCACGGAACAGCCCTCGGTGATGAGGTCGTGGGCCACCCACACGCCGATCTCGGTGTCGGCGGGCTCGAAGAACACCTGCGGGGAGGTGGGCGGGACGAAGTCGTCGGCCAAGAGGTGCTTGTAGGCAAGGACGCGGGAGACGTTCGGCATGGGACCTCGATCCGGGAGTCTGCGGGCGGGAGCGGGGGCGAGTGGCGGACGGTCAGCCGTGCGGCCCCGCCACCCATTCGAGGATCGCCATCGCACCGGACAGCTTCATCGCCGCCTGCGTCCAGGCCAGGGACCGCGGGCCGTCGAGGACGTCGCCCGCGACCTCGTCGCCCCGGTGGGCGGGCAGGTCGTGCATGAACGACGCCTGGGGCCAGCGGCCCAGCAGTGTCTCGTCGACGTGGAAGGGGCGGAACGTCTCGCGCCAGGACGCGTCGGGCTTGGCGGTGCCCGTGGTCTGCCAGCGGGTGGTGTAGACGACGTCCACCTCGTCGGGGGCCAGGGCGAGGTCGTGGATCTGCCGCACCCGGGCACCCGCGCCGTCGGCCCGTCGTACCGCCGCCGCCAGCTCGTCCTTCGGCAGGCCGTACCCGGCGGGGGTGGCGAGGGTGAGCCGGGCACCGGGCACGGCCGCGAGCCCGTGGGCGAGCGCGACCGCCGTGTTGTTGCCCTCGCCGACGTAGAGGACCCGTATCCCCGCGAGGTCGCCGAAGGTCAGCGCGAGCGTCGCGAGGTCGGTGACGCCCTGGCTCGGGTGCTCCTGGGCCGCCATGGCGTTGACGACCGGCAGCCGGCCCTCCCGTGACAGCTCGCGCAGCTCGTCGAGTGGCCCGGCGGTGCGGGCCACCAGGGAGTCGAGCATCGACCCCAGCACCCGGCCGGTGTCCCCCACCGATTCACCGGTGTTCAGCTGAAGATCGCCCGGCCCGAAGGTGACCGGGGTGGCGCCCAGCCGGATGGCACCGACGGTGAAGGCGGTACGGGTGCGGGTCGAGGTCTTGGTGAAGAGCACGCCCACCGCCTGGCCGTCCAGCGGGTGGTCGTGGGCGTGGCGGTCGCGGAACAGCTCGACCGATCGTTCGATCAGACTCGTGATCAGCTCTGGTGGCAGCTCGGCCAGCGAGAACAGGCCCCGCGCGTGCCCTGGGCCCTGCCGGTCGTGGGTGTCGCCCATGAAACCTCGCTCGTCGGAGACGGACTCAACGGATGAAGAAGGGACGGAGAAGGGAAGAGAAGGGACGGGGAGGGGACGGGGGAAGAGAAGGGAAAGGAGTCGGGGAAGACGGATGCGGCTGAGGCCGTGCGGGGTGTCAGTAGAGGGTCAGTACGTGTCCGTAGCCCCGTTCCACGGCCACGCGGTGGACCTCCCCCAGCAGGCCGACGTCCAGCACCGACATGCCGAACGGGTTGCTGATCACATGGCCCGTGGTCGGACGGATCGCGGGCCGCTCGCCGATGAGCACCTGACCGAGCGTGCCGTCCAGGGCCCGTGCCCCGCCCCGCACGTCGGCGTCGGCCCGCGCGACGACGTGGCCGTCGCGCAGCATCCTGCCGAGGATCCGCCGCGGGTTGTCCGCCACGAGGTCCACGTCGTCCACGAACAGGCCCTGTGCCGTCAGGAAGACGTCAGGCAGGAGGTCGTCCAGGGAGACGTGGGCGACGAACGTACCCGGGACGAGCCACCCCGCGGGCAGGTAGCCGTGGTCGGTGGTGGTCGTGGTCACGACGACGGGCGCCGCGCCCACGGCCGCCCGCGCACGCTCCTGGACGTGCACCTTCAACCGCGGATGGTGCTCGCGCGTCCACTGCGCCAGGGCTTCGGCACGCGACACCGCCGTGTCGTGCAGATGGACGGATCCGACGTGCGGGAACGTACGGGCGAGGAGGTCGATGTGCGCGCGGGCCAGGGTGCCGCAGCCGATGAGGGTCATCGCGTCCCATCGGCTGGGCCCGAGGTGCGTGAGGCTCACCATGGTGTAGGCGGCGGTGCGGGCGGCGCTGAGCCATCCCGCCTCGGCCAGCATCAGGGGGCGTGCGGTCTCGGGGTCGAAGACCATGCCCACCCCACCGGCCCGCTCCCGGCCGTGCCCCGGGTTGCTGGTGGCCGCGTTGATCAGCTTCACCCCCAGCACGGGCGGCCCGTCGTCCCGCTCCACCGCGCCCAGCATGGCGAGGGAGCGGCAGTACGCCCCTTCGCCGTTGGTCCACGGGAGGTAGCCCTCGGGCGGCAGCGTGGTGCGCCCCTCGGCCTGGCGCCGCAGCACCCGTTCGACGACCGCGCAGGGATCGACGTCCGTCATGCAGGCCAGCACCGCGCTCCGGTCCAGAAAGAGCAGGTCTTCCGTCATCCGTCGCCTCTCGACAGGGCACGGCCCGACCTGTGCGGTCGCCGCCGTGCTGTTTCCGTCAACTTCTGTGCGCCTCGGTCGTTCTCGATCGGTTTCCGTCGGATGGGTGGGCAGGGGTCGGTGTGGTCCGTGGGGGGACGGTTCAGCTCCGGTCGTGGAGCAGCTCCGCCGCCTCGAAGGCCTCCCGGCCGCCGGGCACGCTCAGCGCGCCCACTTCCTCGAACAGCCGTACCGCGTGCCGGGCGGCGGACCTGATGCCCGCGTTGACCCGGTCCGCCGGATAGGCGTCGCGGACGACCTCCTCCACGGCCGCCGGCGGAAGTCCGGCGGCGCCCAGTGAGGCCCGCACCGGACGCAGGTCCGGCAGCAGGCTGGAGCGGATCAGCTCGGGCAGGCAACGCGCGACCCGCCCCCGTAACCCGGCGGGCTGCTGGGCCCACAGCTCACGGAAGAACCGGGAGAAGAAGACGTGGTGCCAGCCCTCGTCCCGCGCGTGGTCGCGGACGACGTCCCGGACGACGGTGAGGACCCGGGGGTCCTTCGGCACGTCGTTGAGGATCGCCGTGATCAGCATTTCGAATACGACGACCTGGAGCAATTGGGCGAGCACGGGTTCGTCCGGCAGGGCCTGTTCGCCGACATGGTCGAGTCGGCTGAGGAAAGGCTCGAAGTCATAGGGGGCCGGGGCAATTCGGGACGCGGCGGAAATCTGGTCGATGATGTCGAGGCTGTAGAGGGAGTGATAGCCCTCGTCCACATAGATGCGGTAGGCATCGAGCCGGACCGGGGTATCCGCGTCCACTCCGCTGCGGCCTCCCGCGATGCGTTCCGTGGCCCGGTTGACCACCCGTGTCTCGAACTGGGCGGTGAAGCCGAGGTATTGGAAGAGATGGCGGGCGAGCAGCTCCGCGCGGCGTTTCTCGGGCAGGGCCCGGACCCGTGGGTGGTCCCAGTAGGGGACCAGGCCCGGCGGGAAGAAGAGCCGGCCGGTCGCCAGTTCGCCGCCCAGCCGGCGGCGCGGCCCGGAGCGCACCCCGGCCCGGTCGTACCATTCGCGTTTGGGATCCGCCGCGCTCACGGTGTCGACTCCTCTCGTGGGGACCGCGGTGGCCGGGCGGCGGGCGGGGCGTGGTCGCGCCTGGCCACGATCTCTATCCCCCGGGCGACGTCCACCGGCTCCAGTCCCTTGCGCTCCCGCCAGAGGGCCGAGTAGACGGTGTCGAAGTAGCGGTCGGCACCGTCCGGGCACAGACAGGCCACGCTGTCGCGCCGGGGCGAGGAGCGCAGCACCTTCAGCGCCGCCGCGATCAGCGCCCCCGAACTCCCGCCCACTCCCATGCCGGTCTTCTCCGACAGCCACAGGCACGCGCTCACCGCCTCCTGCGGGGTGATCCACAGGGCGGGGCGGTAGCCGTTGGGCAGGAAGGTGGACGGCCGGCTCGCGCCGATGCCCGACAGCACCCGCCGCCCGGAGACACCGCCGAGGGCGGCCGAGCCGACCACGTCCACGCCGATCAGCTCCCATTCGGGCCGGAAGGCGACCACGTAGTCGCGGAAGCCCGCCAGGGTGCCCCCGGTGGACACCGCCACCAGGACGGTCGTGGGCCGGCCGCCTGTCTGCGCCCACAGCTCGGGGGCCGTCCCGTGGGTGTGGGCCCGTGGGTTGGCCGGATTGACGTACTGATTGGGCCAGACCAGGCGGGGCTGGACCCGCAGCCGCTCGCGTATGTAGGCGATCCGGCTGAGCAGATAGCCTCCCGCGCCGTCCGGCTTGTCGATGGTGACCACGCGCCCCTCGAGCGCGCGCACGGCGTCCACGACGGACGCGCTGCTGCGGGGGTCCACCACGGCCGTGAAGGGCACGCCGTGCGCCGCCGCGACGGCCGCGAGGGCGAGGCCGAGATTGCCCGAGGTGGACTCCACGATGCCGATTTCGGGGTCCACCCGGCTCTCGACGTCCTGCCACAGGGCGAGCGCGGTACGCCCTTTGACGGAACCGTGCGGATTGTGCGACTCCAATTTCAGCCACAACGTTCCGGGAATGCCGTCCACGGAAAGCTGTAAATCGACAACCGGGGTGATGGGCGCCAGAGATCCACTGTCCCTCGGCGGATTCGCGCGACCGTCCGCCAAGCCCGCCAAAACTCCTCCTCGATACTGCCGGATCCGACGGTCCACAATCCGGGAAACGATACCCCCGGATCATCGAATCTATTTCCGGGTGACGCGCGCTGCAAGATGGTGAACACGCCACCTTCATTAGGGGGCGGGCCATGACAGCCGCATAATTCCCTGGCCTTGATGTGCCGTCAGGGCGTTCTGACGGCACATCGGACCCGCGGGGGCCGCGCAGGCCGCCATTCCTCCCGTGGCCGAAATCCCCGCCTGCCGGTCCGGCGCCCGTCGGTCATCTGCCCGTCATCCGTCCGGCACGTGTCCCGCCATGGGTGAATCGCGCTCACCGGGGGCTCTGGTCCGCCGTGTCGTCGAAGGGCCGGGCCGGGCCCCGCAGCCGGCTCGCGGCCGAGGGTCCGACGCCGTCGCCCACCGCTGCCCCGGGGACCGCCGATTCGGTCGCTCCGACGGGGAGGGCCGGCTGGCCGGGCACGGGACGGACGGGCAACGCCCGGGTGCGGTACAGCCACACCGCCGCCGACGCGGAGATCATCCCGTAGCCCAGGCAGCACATCCAGGGCAGCCACGTGTGCCCGGTGGCCCCGGCCACGTCCATGGCCCAGCCGACCGCGGCGTTGCCGCCGGTCGCCACCAACCCGGAGAACACATAGAACAGCCCGTAGTAGGTGCCCGTCAGGCGCTCGCGGCCGAATCTCGGGATGAGGTCCATGACCGCAGGCTGGGCGATCATGAGCCCCAGATAGAGCAGCAACGAACCCGTGGTCATGACGACTATCCGGGAAGCCGACTCGGCGAAGCCGTGCGGTGGCGCCGCACCGCAGATCAGCAGCGGTGGTGTGAAGCCGAGCCCTATCACGGCGAGCCCGCAGCCCACCCAGCGCGCACCGCCGCCGCGCCGCGCCAGCAGCCGGGTGATCCGGAGTTGGAAGAGCATGTTGGCCACCGCGCCGGTGGCGAGCAGCATGCCCGCCGCGCCCTGCCAGCCGGACGCCTGCCGCGCGCCCTCGGGGAGCAGCAGATAGAGCTGGTTCTCCATCGCGAACATGCCGGTCATGGCGAACGCGAACACCACGAACCGGCGGTCGCCGAAGACCTCGCGCCAGTCCGCCAGCACCGTGCCCCGGTTGCTCGGCACCCTGTACGTCGGCAGCAGGAACACCTGGGCGCCCGTGAGCAGGGCGAAGACCACGGCCGCCGACAGCGCGCAGAGCCGGAAGTCGATGGTGACCAGCAGGCTGCCCAGGAGCAGCCCGACCAGCGAGGCGGCCGTCGAGGAGATGGTCAGCAGCGAGAACGCCTCGGCCTTGCGTTCCCCCGCCTCGAGCGCGACGTAGGCGCGCATCGCCGGGTAGAACATCGCCCCGGCGAGACCGCTGAGCGCGGACGCCCCGAGCAGCAGCGTCAGCGAATCGCCGACGGCGAAGAGGGCGAAACCCACGGTCCGCAGGGCACAGCCGCAGATGATCACCGCGCGGGGGCCGATGCGGTCGGCCGCCGAACCGCCGAGGAGGAACAGCCCCTCCTGGCTGAGGTTCCGCGTGCCGAGCACCAGCCCGACCAGGGCGGCCGACATTCCGAGCCCCCGCCCCAGATATTCCGCCAGAAAGGGAATCAGGAGGTAGAAGCCGACGTCCACCCCAAACTGGTTGAGCAATAGCAATCGCAATGCGAGCGGAAACTCGCGGACCGCCTGTAGAGTCCTCATAAATATTCCCTATTCGACCCGAACGGGAGAGAAGAACACCCGGGCCGAGTGGGCGGAGCTGCGCCCAGCGGGTGTGACGGTGCGTGAAGCGGCAAGGACGGCGGCCGGGGCGGCCGCAGATACCGACCTTTCAAGGGTCGGAGCGCCCCGGCGTCTGGCTCGTCAGCTCGCTTTCCCGTTCAGGGGAACGGTCGCACTCGTGGCCTGAGTCGGCGGTGGATCATATGCTTTTGCAGTGCATTCAACGTCTCCCCGCTGCGCTCGGAAGAATACCCGTCGGACACTTTAGCAAAGCAACCGCTTGCTCGATAGAGCACGTTCCGGGGTTACTTCACCACGTACGTCATCGATCTGTTTTTTCGGGGCCGCCGAATTCGATCCCGGACTTTCCTTCGAGCACGGGAACCCGCGTACCTACGAACTGGCCTCCGACTGGCTCTTCACGTACGCGGCGACTTCCGCGTGCGTCGCGTACCAGATGCCCTCGTGACCGGCGATGTGCTCCAGCAACTCCTCCAGCACCACCATGCGGGACCGGTGGCCGATCACATGCGGGTGCATGGTCATCTGGAACAGCCCGCCCTCGGCGTACGCGGCGTCGAACTCGTCCCGCCAGATGCCGACCACGTGACGCGGCATCGCGTACGGCCGCAGAGCGGTGTACCGGTCCATCGGGAAGTAGATCGCGTCGTCCCGGATCCACTCCGGCGGGAGTTCCACCATGCCCGTGGGCTCCCCGTCGGCGACGATCTCGTACGGGTCGTCGTCGGCCATCAGCGAGGAGTCGTACAACAGGCCGAGTTCACGGCTGATCGCCAAGGTCGCGTCGCTGAAGTCCCACGACGGGGTACGGATCCCGACCGGGCGCTGTCCGCTGAGCCGCTCCAGGGTGTCGGCACAGCGGAACATCAGGTCGCGTTCGTTCTTGGGGTCCAGTTCCATGTTGCGTTCGTGGATCCAGCCGTGGATGCCCACCTCGTGCCCCCGGTCGGTGTAGCCCCGCGCCTCGTCGGGGCGGAGCAGGGCGCACACCGCGGGCATGAAGAACGTGGCGGGAATGGAACGCCTCTCCAGCAGCGCCAGGATCCTCGGGACGCCCACGCGGGCACCGAACTCGCCCTGCGACAGCTTGCCCGGCTGGGTCTGGCCGTCCCGCAGCGGTATCGACTCGTGGTCGGGGTCGAACGACATGGCGACGGCGGCCTTCGCGCCCTGCGGCCAGGTGGCGGGCTTCAGGCTCCGCCCCGCACGGACCCGTTCGACGTGCCCCCGCCACTCCTGCTCCTCCCACTGCCAGGGAAGCTTCTCCGTCAGAGGATCGCGCTTGTCGGATGCGGCCATGGTCAGCTCCTCGTCCTCGGATGCGGTCTCGGATGCGCGCTGCGGCTGCGATGCGGGTGCGGATCCCCCCACGGCTCCGTGTCCCGGGCCGGTGCCGGCCGGCTGAGCCGGGTGGATCGGTCGGGTCGGGTCGACGCGGGCGGATCGGGCGGGACGGCCGCAACCGAAGGCCGCTGCCGGCGGTTTCCCGCGTTCACCGCCCGCGGCAGCCGTGTGGTTTTCGGGCGTACGGCCCGGCGGGCCGCGGAGTCGACGATGACCCGCGGCCCGCGGGCCGGCGGGAGCCGTGTTGCCGTGCGGTGCGGTGCGGTCGGACGTGCACGGCGCCGGGCCTCCGCCGACATGGTGACAGGGCGTCAGAGACCGGGTCAGGAGCGCGAATGCGCCACGTTACTGGGGTGGTTCCGAAGGGTTCCCGGCCGCTCGGCCGCGGCGCCGCGGCACGCGGGTCCCCCGTCGGAGCCATCGGGGGCGCGGGCGGGGGCGCGCCCTCTGCGGTGGCCGAATGCGGCACGGGCCGGGCCGACGGTCTGTCGGCGCCCGCCGAGGGTGCCTACCGTGAGTCCGCGGCCGGATCCGGACGCGCGGAGCGCCGTGAGGGCGTGTTCGCCGCCCCCCGACAGCCTCGTGAGACAGCACCCGTCCCCAGGGGAGAGGAGAGTCGATCATGATGGCCCTCAACGGTTCGGGCAAGGACGCCGCCCCCGCTGCGGAACGCGTCATCACCACCCTCGCGGGTACGGGCGTGGCCGGCTCCGGCGGCGACGGCGGACCCGCGGCACACGCGGGCCTCGACCAGCCCCGGGCCGTGGCGACGGACCGCACGGGTGCCGTGTACGTGGCGGAGTGGAAGGGCCACCGGATCCGTCGGATCTCCCCGGACGGTCTCGTCACCACGATCGCCGGCACCGGGAAGCCCGGCTTCGGCGGCGACGGCGGCCCGGCCGTGGAGGCCCAGCTCAACGAGCCGGGCGGCCTCGTGCTCGACGACGACGGAAACCTCTATCTCGCGGACTACTGGAATCACCGAATCCGTAAGGTCTCCCCCGACGGGATCATCACGACCGTCGCCGGTACCGGCGAGCCCGGCCACGGCGGCGACGGCGGCCCGGCCGAACGGGCACTGTTCAACGAGCCCCGCGGACTGGCCCTCGACGGCCGGGGAAACCTGTACGTCGCGGAGTGGAAGGGCCACCGGGTCCGGCGCATCGGCCCCGACGGCGTCATCACCACCGTGGCGGGCACCGGCGAGCCCGGATTCGGCGCCGACGGCGTCCCGGCCACCACCGGCGCGCTGCGCAACCCCATCGACGTCGCGGTCGACGGCACGGGCCATCTCTACATCGCCGACTGCTGGACCCACCGGGTCCGCAAGGTCGCCCCGGACGGCGTCATCACCACCGTCGCCGGCACCGGCCGGCCCGGCTACGACGGCGACGGCGGGCCCGCGACCGCGACCCGCCTCCACCAGCCGCGCGGCGTCGACCTGGACAACTCCGGGAACCTGTACATCGCCGACTCCTTGAACCAGCGCGTCCGGCTCCTCACCCCCACCGGCGGCATCACGACCGTGGCGGGCGGCGCCGACCCCGACCACGACGAGGACGGCGCCCCGGCCCTGGGCGCCGAGCTGTACTTCCCGCGCGCGCTGGCCGTGGACGCCCGGGGCGATCTCATCGTCGCCGAATGCGACAGCCACCGGCTCCGCAAGGTCACCACCGTCACCGGGGCGGCGGGGGCCGCCGTGCCCTCCTCGCCCCTCGGGGGCCCGGGCGGGGTGTCCGTGGAACCGGTCGCCCCGGCCACGGTCCAACGCGGTCACGAGTTCGGGCTGGGGGCCAGGATCAGGGCCCACGCCCCGTCGCCCCTCGACGGGGCGGACGTCACGGTGGAGCTCGTCCTCCCGGAAGGGCTCGTCACCGCGGCGGACGCGATCCGGGGCCCGGTCCGGCGCACCTACCCGGGCGGGCACCCGACGTCGGCGACGGGCGGTTCCCTGGACGGCGTCTTCCAGGTCAGGGCGGTCGAGGACACCCCGCCCGGCCGCTACGAGGCCGCCCTGACCATCCGCCACGGCAGTGGACCGACGACACGCGAGAGTGTCCACGCCCTGTCCGTGGTGGTGGCCGCGCCGCTCCCCGTCACCGACGAGCACGCGTTCACCGTCCTTCAGGAGAACGTGCCACAGGTGGCACCCGACGCGTCCGCGGCGCTCAATGTGCTGTACACCGCTCCTGCCGGCCGGCCGGTGAACCCCGGGCGGATTCCCCAGCGCTTCACCGCTCCCACCGGATTCGTCTTCGAGGGGCGCCCGCTCTTCCGTTACCCCCACGCCCCGCACGGCGCACGGCCCAAGCGGGTGGCGTACCGCCTGGAGAACAGCGGCAGGACACTCGTGGTGCTCGCCAACCCGCACATCAACACCGTCAGCGCCGACTGCGGGGGCCTGGTGTGCACCCTCCCGCTCCGGGCGCTGCCGTCCGCCGTGCCCGGGCATTACGCCGACGGCGCCGCGGCGGTCGGCGGTCTCGCCCCCGTGCCGCTTCTGGCGACGGTCCTCGCACCCGACGCTCCCTGACGGGGTGCTGGCCTTTGCTGTCGGGTTGTCACCTAATGGCGGAGGTTTCCCCGGCCCCGTTCGCCTGTTGTCCCCGCCCGGAAGATGATGAAAAGGGGATTCGGAGACGGTGTGCGACAGGCCGACAGGAGTGTTCCCTTGCCCCACCACCCACGTGCGCGCGCGTCGTCGCCCCGCAGAGCACGGACACGGCGCGCCGTGCTGATTCCCGTGGTCTCGGCCGCGGCCCTCACCGCCGTCGCTCCCCCGGCCGGTGCCGATCCGGACACCGGGGTGCCTCCCATGCCCGTGGCGCGGGCCTATCAGGGGACGACACCGCTGGAGTCCCCTCGCGAAGTCACCCGGGCCTGTGCGCTGGCCGGCTGCAGATTCCAGCTCCAGCAGGAGGACAACCGCGAGTACCTCACCGCCGTGTCCTCGGTGGGCAACGCGGTCATCAACTGCACGAACTCCGACATCCTCATCGACCGGACGCTCGCATTCGAGACGAGCAGCACGGACAACGTCGGCGGTGAGATCTCGGGGTCCACCACCGCCGAGGGCACCATCAGCACGACCGGGCAGATCACCTTCGACGCCACCAAGGAAGTGAGCACCGACTCCACCAAGGACCAGACCTCCGACCAGAGCCACTCCCAATGGGGCGCGAACAAGAACGAGGGCCCGACGACGGAGGACGTCACCAAGACCGGCACGAAGGACAGCAACCACATCGGCACGAAGGACACCGCCAAGATCGGCACGATGAACAATGTCGCCCTCGGCGCCAAAGCCGCCTTCCAGCTGGCGTTCAAGGCGACGTTCAGCCACAGCTGGACCGCGAAGCAGACCGAGACCACCCGCCACCAGATGACCGTCAAGTCCGGTGACATCGTGGTCTTCGGCGTGCAGAACGCGATGGTCCGGGTGCAGGGCGTCCTCAGCGCGGACAAGAAGAAAATGAACGTCAAGGACGTCACCGTCGACAGCCCCTCGACCGTCAACTCCAGCCTCCTCAACGCACAGTCCTTCACCATGCCCAACAAATGCCTGACCCTGCGCCCGAAGGGCCGGGCAGCGGCACACGCCGGGCCGGTGGGCGCGAAGCCCACGGAGACCGCGGGACTGTACGAGATCGCCGCGCCGCCTCCCTGGGTGAAGCCCACGTCCACGGTGGTGGTACCGGCGATCAGCAGGAAGGTGACCGCACACTGAACGACCCTGCCCCGCCGCCCGGGTACGGGCGGCCGGGTGGTCGTGCCGCCTGATCAGCGGTTGTCGGGCGTGATCGCCGTAGGACGCGTCTTGTCGCACTTCAGCAGCTCGACGGGGTTCAACGGCCCGGAGCGCTGGTACAGCCGGTCGGGCCGGCCCGTCGACGGGCCGTCGAAGGTGGCGAACAGACGCTTCCGGTCCCGCTCCACGTTGCTGTTCGACGTGGTGTCGACGATTTCCGTGAACGCGCCCTCGAATCTCTCCCGGGCGGCCTGTAGTTCGAGCCAGGTCACCTCACCGGGCTGGATGGACAGGGTGATCTGCCGCTTCCGCTCCTCGTTGCCCCAGGAATACGGGTACGTGGAGTACTCCTCGAACCCCGTCGCGACCAGGGGCAGCATGTCTT
Organism: Streptomyces netropsis; assembly: GCF_014203545.1. Lineage (GTDB taxonomy): Bacteria > Actinomycetota > Actinomycetes > Streptomycetales > Streptomycetaceae > Streptomyces > Streptomyces netropsis. Next base: position 129,246 of record NZ_JACHJG010000002.1, on the reverse strand, counting down.
TGTAGTCCTTCACGAGGTGGTAGCCCACCGGCTTGTTCTGCCCGAGGCTGTTGTACTCGCTCGCCTTGAGCACGATGTCCCGGCGGTCCGTGATCGCGTTCCTCGTGCAGTTGACGGCCGCCTCGTCGATGGTCCGTGCCACGTCGAAGTAGGGATGCGCGGACCACGGGTACACCTCGAAGGTGCACTTCCTGGCGCCCTCCGTACAGGTCGACACCGCGCTGGCGAGGTCCCTCTCCCGGTTGTTGCCCTTGTACGCCTTGGCCGGCGGCAGCGCGGTCTTGGACACGCCGGCGTCGTAGGAGGCGGGATCCTGTGAGGCGCGCACATTGGCCAGCATGGGCCCGCAGAAGTAATTGTCCGAGTCCTCGGTGGTGGAGGTGAACGTGATGCGCTGCTGGTCCTCCGTGGCCGTGAACGTCCTGGAGCGCTTTCCGGAATCCCAGTTCGCCTCCCCCAATCCCGGCAATTCCTTGGTGCTGAACGTCTGTTTCTGATCGCTCCGCGCACCCCAGGAGAATTCATAGGTCTGCTCCCTGCCGGCCTGGTTCTCGGCACATCTCTCGCTGGACCATCCGTCCCTCTTGTAGTAGGTACTGGGACTGTCCTCCCATGCGATCTGCACCTGCGCCCCCTTGCGGACGTCCCACAGGCGCGTCGAGATACTTCGTACCTCACGCCCTCGGTGCAGATTGGCGGCCTGACGCCCGTCCTGCCGGCCGGCGGCCGCCGGGGAGACCGTCCCTCCCCCGTCGACGCCGGAACCTCCGGTCTCCTTCGGTTCCCCGCCGTCCCAGCCGAACGGCGTCTCGCCGTCCCATTTCATCTCACCCGGCCGGTCATCGACCTTCGGTCGCGCGAAGGTCCCGTTCAGCACGTCCACCGGCACTTCGAGGTCCGCGTACGCCGGCTGCGCCGCCAGCGGAAGGGTGAGCGCCAACGTCCCGCCGAGGAGGGTCATCACACGGTTCCTTGCACACCGTCCGGTCACGGCGTCTCCTTTCCGAAAAGCACGGACGCGTACCGGAATCCGGTACGCGTCGGGCTATTTGAGGTGCTGGGCACCGACTTTCATGACCCGTCCATCATGATCCGCACGCACGGAACCGAAGGAAGGACACGACGGAAAGTAAGATCTTCATACCCAGGAGACTCCGGTCGGATGATGTGTTCCTCCGGCTTCCCGGGCCCGGTGAGGCCTACGGGCTCGGCTCGCATCCCGTCGGAAGAAAGACGTAGTGGTCCTTCTTGAACGGCGGCAGACCGGACAGCGGCGTGGAGCAGGCATCGTCGACCGCCCGGGCCGGGTCGGATTCCCGTTTCCGGTCGTTGAATTTCCCGATCTTGGTCTCCTGGCCGTTGATGAGGTCCTTCTCGCGCCTTCCGTCGGTCGCCACCTCGTCGAGGCAGGAATTGTCCGTGGTGATCTTGGGCTTGCAACGCTGCATCTCGGACTGGTTGTCCGTGACACCACCGCACGCCTGTGGCTTCTCCGATCCCTCGGACGTCTTACAGGGGTCCTTCTCCCGCGCCCCGCCGCACGCGGTGCCGGGCTTGTCGCCCGCACAGGGGTCGGCGTCCCCCGGCGGATCGTCCCGGTACGCACGGACGTTGGCCAGCATCGGGCCGCAGGCGGCGTCGCCCTTCCCGGCGAAAGTGACGGTCGGGGCGTTCTCCTTCGCGGTGAAAGGGAAGCTCTGTTCCTTCCAGTTCGGCTTCCGGTCACCGGGCGCCCGCTCCGTGGTGCGGTCCGCCTTCAGGCTGCCCACACCGATGGTGAATTCCCGGGCGTCGGCTGAACAGCCGGGGCGGGTCGTCGGGCTGACCTCGTACAGAACGGTCATCCTGGCGCCCGCCTTCACGTCCCGCAGGGTGGTGGAGAGCGCTCCGAGCGTGGCGGCCTGGATCTCGCCGGGGTGCTGGGCCGCCTCCCGCGACACCGTACGCCCGTCCCCCTCCCAATGGGCGGGTGTGGCACCGTCCCAGCGCGCTCCGTCGAGTTCCGGCTGGGTGAAGTAGCCGTTGGCCACCGTGACGAGCACTTTCTGGTCCGCGTGGGCCATCTGCGCCGCGAGCGGAAGTGTGAGCGTCAGCGCCCCTCCGAGGATCGCCGCGACCCGGCCCTTCCTCTGCCGTTCCGACACGAGATCTCCTTTCCCTAGATGACCTTCATCATCAACTGGGGGTCCGGAACCGGCGAACGGACACCTTGGGCATTTCCGCCGTTCGGGAAGGGCGTCTGCTCACACCTATTCACGGCTGAAGAGCACGCTGCTGAATTCGTAGTCGCTCTTCCCCAGGGTCTCTCCCGGTGCGACCTTCTCCACCTCGTCCCCTTGACAGGCCCGGCCGTTCAGGAGGCGGGCGTGGCTGCCGGTCTTGTTCGCCACGGGGACCCGGGAGCGGAACACCGTGAAGCAGACGCCGTCCTTCGGGTTCTCGATCGTCTTCAGGGTGTCGTTCGTGCCGTCGAACCGGTGATAGGTGAATTGACCGGTAGCGGCCCGGGAGCCGAGCGGAAGGGAAACGGTGAGCACCCCGGCGGCGATCAGCGTGCCGAGGGCGCGGATCATCAGGCGCACAGGCTTTTCTCCTTTGCGGAGCGAGAGGGCGATACGGGCACCGATCGCGCACCCGCGTCCACGACGGTCCTGATCAGTTACTCGTCGTTCCACGCGCCCTGGCGTTTGAAACGCCGAGCGCTTTCGCCGAGCCCACCCGTGAGCAGATATATGCGTCCAGGGGTGGTCGCACGGCCCGCCGGGCGGCCTCGAACGGCGGTTGGGGGGCGCCTCCGGCGCACAGGGTGGTGGGAGCTGGTGGGTTTCCGGCGGGCGTGCGCGGTAAGGCGCACAGAAGGCTCATCCTCCGAGAACTCTCAGAAGGAGCCCCACATGGTCGCGGTCGCCCTCCTCCTTCCCCCGCTCCTGCTCTGCGGGGTCATCGCCCTCGGGCGCTACGAGGAGCGCCTGCTGCGCGGGCCCGCGCCGCCGCCCCACGCGGCGCCCGGGCGCCATCTGCGGGCCGTGCCCGACGTCCCCGCCCACGTGCCGCCCGCGCCGCTGCCCGAAGGTGCACGAAATGACCGCCGCACCGGGGAGGGCCGGGGCCGGCACGCCGCCTGAGCCACTCCCCGGCGGACCCGGCGGCACGTCCGCCTGGTTCCCGGGCGGGTCGGGCTTCTCGCCGGGCGGTACGTGAGAAGCGCCGAGCTCGGACACCCGTCACTGTGGAAGAGAAGCACAACCGGCTGGAGCCGGGGCCACGGAAGGAGGGCGGTGTGACGGGCGAACCGATGAGGCTGTTCAGGGAGAGCCCGGAGGACCCGTTCTCGATCGACCACGCGGCCTCCGCGGTGGTGGACCACCGGGGAACGCTCGTGGGCTGGGGACAGCGTGCCGAGGTGCTGCTGGGCCACCGGGCCGAGGAGGTGCTGGGCCGCCCCGCGATCGAGGCGCTGGTGGATCCCGGCGACCGGGGCCGGGTCACGGAGGCGGCCGCGGCGTGTCTGCGGACCCGTGGCTGGTTCGGCGTCGTGCCCGTGGTCCACCGCGACGGTCACCGGGTGCGGATGGGGGTCCGGGCCCGCTGTGTCACCCGGGAGGAGCCGTTCGCCGAGTGGTTCCTGGTCGGCGCGCCCGCCGAGGACGTGGCCCAGTGGGAAACCGACCGTTCGGTCCTGGAGGCGCTCTTCCGGCGGTCCCCCATCGGGCTCGCCGTCCACGCCCCGGACCTGCGGGTCCTGCGGGTCAACCGGGCCATAGCCGGTATCGGCGGCATCGCGCCCGAGGAGGCCCGGGGACACCGCATCGGCGACTTCCTGGTGGACGAGGACGCGGAGACGATCGACTCCCGGCTACGGCAGGTCCTGGAGACCGGCCACCCGATGATCTTCACCGAGCAGTCCTGCCGACTGCGCACCGACCCGCGCCGGGAGCGGTTCGTCTCCGTTTCGGCGTTCCGGCTGGAGGATTCCACGGGAGAGGTCCTCGGCGTCACCCAACTGGTGGAAGACGTCACCGAACGCCACCGCGCCAGGCTCCGGCTCGCCCTGATCAACGAAGCCGGCGCCCGTATCGGCACCACCTTGGACGTGGGCACGACCGCCCGCGAGCTGGTCGAGGTCCTCGTCCCCGAACTGGCCGACTGCGCCACCGTCGATCTCCTCGAACCCGTCAGCCGCGGCGAGGAACCGTCCCAGGACGGCTTCGGGCCGGTCCGCAGGGAAGCCGCCAAGTCCGTCGTCGCCGGCGCGAAGGGCGTCCTGCATCCGGTGGGCGATCTCATCCACTTCGCACCGGACACGCCACAGGGCACGTGTCTGGCCGAGAAACGCCCCGTCCTGGTGGCCCACGTGGAGGGCTCCCTCGGCATGTCCGCCGTGGCCCAGGAACGCGCCGCGCGCGCCGCGGCCCTCGGCGTCCACTCGGTCATGATGGTGCCCTTGGCCGCCCGGGGCCTCGTCCTCGGGTTCGTGACCCTGTGGCGGGCCCGCACCCCCGAGCCGTTCGAGAGCGACGACCTCACCCTCGCCGACGAGTTCGCCGCCCGCGCCGCCGTCTGCATCGACAACGCCCGCCGCTACACCCAGCAGCACCAGGCCGCACTGTCCCTGCAATGCCGCCTGCTCCCGGGAGAACTGCCCGAACTGTCGGCCGTCGACGTGGCGCACCAGTACATCCCCGCGGGCGCCGTGGAAGGCGTCGGCGGGGACTGGTTCGATGTCATCCCGCTCTCCGGGGCCCGTGTCGCCCTCGTCGTCGGGGACGTCATCGGGCACGGCCTCGACGCGGCGGCCACCATGGGCCGCCTGCGCACCGCCGTCCACACCCTGGCCGAACTCGACCTCGACCCCGAGGAGGTCCTCTCCCACCTGGACGACCTCGTGCACCGACTGGCCGCCGAACAGGAGGTCAACAGCCGGGACTTCCCCAACGACCAGGCGACCGGGGCCAGCTGTCTGTACGCCGTGTACGACCCGGTGTCCGGGCGCTGCTCCCTGGCGCGGGCCGGTCACCCGCCACCCGCACTCGTCACTCCGGAGGGGCGGGTGAGCTTCCCCGACCTCCCCGCCGGGCCGCCCCTCGGGCTGGGCGGCCTGCCGTTCGAGGGCACGGAACTCGAACTGCCGGAGGACAGCGTCCTCGCCCTCTACACCAACGGGCTCATCCACACGCGTGGATCCGACATCGACGCCGCGCTCGCCCGCCTGGCCCAGGAACTGTCCGGCCCCGCCCGGCCCCTGGAGGAGATGTCCAAGGCCGTCGTGAAAGCGCTGCTGCCCGCCCAGCCCACCGACGACGTGGCCCTGCTCCTCGCCCGTACGCGCGTACTGCCGCCGGACCGGGTCGCCACGTGGACACTGCCCGCCGAGGCGCAGGCCGCCGGACAGGCCCGCGCCCTGATGACCGAGCAGTTGAGCGCCTGGCAGCTGGACGAGATGGTCTTCGCGACCGAGCTGATCGTCAGTGAACTGGTCACCAACGCCTACCGCTACGGCGGCGGACCGGTGACGCTGAGGCTGATCCTCGGCCCCTGCCTCATCTGCGAGGTCTCCGACACCAGCAGCACCGCCCCGCATCTGCGCCGCGCCCGGAGCACCGACGAGGGTGGCCGGGGCCTGTTCCTGGTCGCCCAGCTCACCGAGCGGTGGGGCACCCGCTACGGACGCGAGGGAAAGACCGTCTGGACCGAACAGTCCCTGCCCCCCACCCCGTCGCCTGGCTGACGGACACGGGCGGCCGGGCTAGCGAGCGCAGGCTTGACGCGAGCCGGGGTCGGGGGCTTCCACGGGGCGTGGCGGGAGGGTGGGGATGCGGATCGGGGCGATGAAGGTGCCGCGCTCGGGCCCCGATCCGACGACGGAGAAGCAGGCCCGGTCGTCGAAGGCGAGGGTGCCGTTGATGTGGTCGGCGTGCAGGAGGGCCAGGGTGGAAGGGGTGACGGTGTTGCCGAGCTGTCGTACGTTGCTGGGCGCCTTCCGCTCCGACAGGCCCGTCTCCCGGATGAAGGCGTCGACCAGGGTGGGGTTGGCCTGATGGGTGTAGAGACGGGCCACCTCGTCCAGATAGCCGGGGCGGGCGTCGTTCAGTGCCTGGTGGTTGAGCGTCATGCCCCGGCTGTAGTAGCGGGTGATCTCGGGGGCGTTCATCCCGTAGCAGGCCAGTTCCGCGGAGCCGGGACGGGCGGCGGGGTGGTCGTTGCCGCCGCCCAGGAAGTGGATCAGTGGGTCGCTCACGCCGGGGCCGCCGTCGAAGGACTGGCTGTCACGTGAGTACAGCAGGAGGCCGTCGACGTCCTCGTCCCGTTCGAGGACCACGGCGGCCGCGGCGTCGGAGAACAGGGCCGGGCTGGCCCAGACGCTCTTGCCGAAGGGGGGCGCGTGGTCCACCGCCGCTTCCCGTGGTGTGTCAGGCGTCGAGAACGGCGATCTCGAGTCGGCGGAGCCGCTCCGGCTCCGCGATCACGTCGATTTCGGTGATCTTGTCATCCGCGATCGTGAAGCAGAGCACCAGCGACAGCCGTCCGAGCGGGGCCATCGCGAGGGCGACCGCGCCGTCGACCAGCGCCGTGCCGGTGAACCGGGCCCGGCCCATGGCGGCCATCGCGCCCTTGGCCACCGTGCGGCCGCCTTCGATGACGATGGGTTCGGGGGTGGGAACGACCGCCTTGTCGGCACGGAGCACCACACCGGGGTGGAGCAGGCCGACCAGAGCGTCGAAGTCCCCGCCGCGGGTGGCGGCCAGGAAGGCGTCGACGACGAGACGCTGACGGGCCAGGTCCGCGTCGGGCGCCGGGGTGCTCCCCTTGACCCGGCGACGTGCGCGGCTCGCGAGTTGCCTCGTCGCGGCCGATGTCTTTTCGATCATCGGGGCGATCTCGTCGAACGGCACGGCGAACATGTCGTGCAGCACGAAGGCGAGGCGCTCGGCCGGCGTCAGCGTATCGAGCACCACCAGCAGTGCCAGCCCGACCGAGTCGGCCATCAGCGCTTCCCGCTCGGGGTCGCCCCCGTCCTCGGGGCCGACGACCGGGTCCGACAGCGGTATGTCGAGAGGGTCCTCGCGCCGATGCTCGCGCGAGCGCAGCATGTTCAGGCACACGCGCGCCACCACCGTGGTCAGCCACCCACCGAGGTTCTCGACCTTGCCGGTGTCGGCGCGAGTGGCCCGCAGCCAGGCGTCCTGGACGGCGTCATCGGCCTCGCTGAGCGAGCCGAGCATGCGGTAGGCCACCGCTCTCAGACGAGGCCGGTGCTCCTCGAAACGGTCGGTCAGCCAATCGCGTTCGTCCACCGTGTCACATTCCTTCGTCGCCGGGGGTCATAGCAGCAGATACACAAAACCCCGCTGAAGGTACCGGGACACCGACTCCCGGACCGAACGAGTTTGGAGCAGTCATGACGACATCGATCCTGGTCACCGGTGGTACGGGCACGCTGGGCGGCCACGTCGTCCCCCTCCTGCGGGACGCCGGCCGCACGGTGCGGGTACTCAGCCGGCACAGCCGGGAGCCGGAGGACGGCGTCGAGTACGTGACCGGCGACCTGCTCAAGGACGAGGGCATCGAGGCCGCGGTGGACGGGGCCGAGATCGTCCTGCACCTCGCGGGTGGCCCCAAGGGCGACGACGAGGCGACCTCGAACCTGGTGCGGGCAGCATCGCGAGCCGGTGTGCAGCACATGGTGTACATCTCCGTGATCGGCGCGGACACGATGCCGCTGGGCTATTTCAGGGCCAAGCTGGGCGCCGAGCGGGCCGTTGCCGACTCCGGCATCCCCTGGACGACGCTGCGTGCCGCGCAGTTCCACGACCTCGTTCTGACCGTGGTGCGGAAGATGGGGAAGATGCCGGTGGTGCCCTGCCCGGGCGGGCTGCGCTTCCAGCCGGTCGACTCGCGTGAAGTGGCGGCCCGGCTCGTGGAGCTGACGCTCGGCGAGCCGTCCGGTCCGGTGCCTGATCTGGCCGGCCCGACGGTGTACGGCATGGCCGAGCTGGCCCGCGGATACCTGCGGGCCCGCGGCAGGAGCCGGCTGATGATGCCGATGCGGATGCCCGGCAAGGTCGGCCGCGCGTACCGGGCCGGTGAGAACCTGTCGTTCGAGGGCGCCACGGTGGGCAAGCGGACCTGGGAGGACTTCCTGGCCGAGCGGCTGGGCTAGGGCCTGTCCGGCGGATCTTCGTGGAACGGCGAGCGTCAGCGACTGCCTACGATGGGATTGCTGTCCGTTTCACAGAGGGGCCGAGCCATGGAGCGCTACGACAGCGAGTTCCACAGCGGTTTCACCCGCTGGATCGAACAGCGCACCGCCCCCGAGGACCGGGACGACAGCATCGAGGTCTTCGGCGTCCTCGCCCGTGCGTACGGCCTCACCGCAGACGTGGCCGATGTCGTCGCGGCCATGACCGGCACCACCGTCGGCGAGGTCGTCGCGGCCTACAAGGCCGACAACACCGAGTGGGCCCGGACGCAGGCGGTGTTCGACCGCCCCGACCTGGTCGCGCTCGAGGCACACCTCGGCACGATCGCCCGCCGGCACTGACGCCGCCGGCGGTCGTTCAGCACGTGCCTCTCAGAGTGCCGTCCGGGCCCCCGGCCGCGCACAGCTTCCGGGGGGGGTCGTCGACCGTCGCACCGCAGGAATCCGGCCGATGCACACACTGTTCGCAGCAGCGGTCCCACATGGTCGCGAAGGCGCAGGCCGAAGCAGCTGAGACCGCCCCGACTCGCCTGATACGCAGGGTGATTGCCCCTGGTGAGTGCCAGTGGCCCCTTTCGGTCAGATGTGTCGTGCATCCGTTCTTCTCGCGCCTTCGTGTCGCATCCTCGGAGCAATCGCGGCAGCCGCACCGGCTGCCCGTCGAGCAAAGGGGGCGACCCATGGGCACGATCAGAACGAAGGCACGGCTTCTCACGGCGGCCGTGGTCCCGCTGCTGGCCGCGTCGGCGGCGCTCGTCGTCACAGCGCCACCGGCCGGGGCCGCGCCCGCCGGGGCCGACGCGTGCACCCACCCCGCCTGGTCCAACAAGTCCGGCGGCAAGGGCACCGCCGCCGGTGGCAGCGCCCTGATACGCACCGGGCCCAGCGAGGACTGTGGTGTGACCGCCGAGGTCGGCACCGCCGTGACGCTGTACTACCACTGCTGGGTGACCAACTCGGCCGGCAACAAGTGGACCCACGTCCGCATCGGGGGGACGGAAGTCAACGGCTGGGTCTACAACGCCCGCCTGGACGACGGCGGCTCCAAGGACCCCAGTAACAGGTGCTGACCGGGTCACCGTGACGCACGCGAGTGGGCCGGCGGTGACCGCCGGTCCCGCTCGCTCTCCGGGTCACGGGCATCGGCCCGCCGCCCACCTCACCCCTGCCCGATCCCCTCGAACCAGGTGGGACCGGCCTCCGTGGCCTGCTTGATCCGCGTCACCGCGAAGTCCTCCATGGGCGGCAGGGCGTCCAGCTCGAACCACCCCACCTCCAGCGACTCGTCGTCGTTGACCCGCGCTTCGCCACCCACATAACGGCAGAGGAAGCAGATGTCCATGAACTGGCAGACGTCGCCGTTCGGGTAGGTGATCCGCTCCAGCGCCTGTACGAGCAGGACCCGCTCCGGTACGACGTGGACCGCCGTCTCCTCGTACACCTCGCGGACCACCGCGGCGGCGGGCTGCTCGCCGGGCTCGGGGATGCCACCGATGATCGACCACTCACCGCTGTCGGAACGCCGGCCCAGCAGGACGCGGCCCTCGTCGTCGAAGACGATGGTGCTCACACCGGGCATCCAGAGCAGCTGGTGGCCTGCCGTGGCACGGATTTCGCGGATGAAGTCGGGGGTCGCCATGCGTCGAGGGTAGTGGGCGGGGTGAGCACCACAGCACGTACGCCCATCGGAGTGACTCAGGCGGAGGCCTTGCGGCCGGCGGCGAGGGCCAGCCGGGCGCGGATCACCCGCACCGCGGACTCGGCGTCGTCCACCGTGACGGTGAACGTATGGCCGTCACCGAGGCGGAGCACGAAGCCCTCCCCTCGCCGCACGACGACGGCGGTGCCCTTCTCCGGACGCCAGCGGTAGCCCCAGCCGCCCCACTGGCGGGGAGTGACACGGGGAGCGAAGTCCGCGTCGACGACCTGGGAGAGAAGGATGCGTGTGCGCGGGACGCCGATGTGGCCGCAGCGCACTTCCAGGGATTCCGTGTCGACCCGTACGGCCACATGGACGAACGCGATGGTGCCGTAGAGCATCAGCAGCCCGGCGGCGACGCAGCCGACCACCGCCATCACCAGGGGGGCGAGACCGGACGTCCACGCGCTGTCGACGGCCAGCTCGATGCCCAGCGCCAGACAGGCGGCGCCGGCGCCGGCCATCAGCCATTGGACGCGGTTGGTCGCCCGCCCGGTCCAGATGGCGACATCGGTGCCGCCCTCGGTCTCCGGGATGACGGGCGGGATCCCGCCCGGCTGCTTGTCGTCCTCGGGGCTCGATGAGCTCCCCTGACCCTGTGGGCCCTCGGAGTGGTCCCTCATAGGTGGCAGCCTACTCACGTTCCGCCACCACGGCAGGGGTCATGCGCGGACGGGACCTGATCGGGTATTCAGGGACGTACGGGACGGGCCGCCGTCAGCGAACGCCCCTCCGGATACGTCAGCGACGCGGGCTCCAGGGCCCCCTCGCGACCGCTGAGCAGCACGGTCAGGTCACCCGTCGGCTCGGCGTCGGGGGCGGGCGAGGCTCCGATGCGGCGCAGCGCCTGGGTGGCGACGGCCAGGGCGGAACCGTGCAGGGTGACGGGGGGCCCGGTGAGCGCCGACGGGGGCCGGACGGCCGCGCGAATACGCTCGGCGACGAGTTCGTAATGGGTGCAGCCCAGGACGACGGCGCCTACCTCGCGGGGCGTGCGGGCGGCGGCCGCCGCGATCGCGGCGTCGACGGCATCCGCGTCGGCCCGCTGCACGGCGTCGGCGAGCCCCGGGCAGGGCACCTCGGTCACCTCGACGCCGGACGCGAAATCGCGGATCAGGCCGCGCTGGTAGGGGCTGCCCGTGGTGGCCGGGGTGGCCCAGATGGCGATCGGGCCTCCGCCCGCCGCCGCGGGCTTGATCGCGGGCACGGTCCCGATGACCGGAAGCTCGGGTTCCAGTTCGGCCCGTATCGCGACGAGGGCGTGCACGGACGCGGTGTTGCAGGCGACGATGAGCGCGTCGGGACGGTGTGCGGCGGCGGCGCGGGCGCAGGCCAGGGCGTGCTCGATGACGTCCTCGGGGGTCCGCGGTCCCCACGGCATGCCGTCGGGGTCGGAGGACAGGACGAGATCGGCGTCGGGCCGCAGCCGGTGCACGGCGGCGGCCGCCGCGAGTAGGCCGTTACCGGAGTCCATGAGCGCGATCTTCACCCGGTCACTTTAATCGATGCGGTCGAGCGCCCTTGCGGGACCGTACGGCCCGGGCCGCCGGGGCCGGTCGTCCCGTGCCCGGGACACGGCCCGCCCGGGATTCGCCGGGGTACCCGCGCGGGCGCCGTCGGTGCGGCAGACTGCGGCGGATGAGCGCGCTGACTTGGATCTCCGTCGGTTCCCTGGCCGCGTGGGTGTGGCTGCTGCTGGGGCGGGGCTTCTTCTGGCGCACGGACGTCAGGCTGCCGGAACGCACACCGCCCGCGCGGTGGCCGTCGGTCGCGATCGTGGTGCCGGCCCGGGACGAGGCCGAGGTGCTCCCGGCGAGTCTGCCGTCGCTGCTCGCGCAGGACTATCCGGGGCGGGCCGAGATCTTCCTCGTCGACGACGGCAGTACGGACGGCACGGGCGAGCTGGCCCGCGCCCTGGCGGCCGCGCGCGGCGGGCTGCCGCTGACGGTGGACTCTCCCGGGGAGCCCGGGCCGGGCTGGACCGGCAAGCTGTGGGCGGTACGGCACGGCATGGCGCTCGCGCGCTCCCGCACCGACGCCGAGTATCTGCTGCTGACGGACGCGGACATCGCGCACGCGCCGGACAGTCTTCGGGAGTTGGTCGCGGCGGCGCACTCGGGCGGGCTGGACCTGGTGTCGCAGATGGCGAGACTGCGGGTGGCGGCCTTCTGGGAGCGGCTGATCGTTCCGGCGTTCGTGTACTTCTTCGCGCAGCTCTTCCCGTTCCGCTGGGTCAACCGCCCGCGGGCACGGACGGCGGCGGCCGCGGGCGGGTGCGTGCTCCTGCGGACCGAGGCGGCACGGCGGGCGGGCGTGCCGGACGCCATCCGGCAGGCGGTGATCGACGACGTGTCCCTGGCACGGGCGGTCCAGCGGTCGGGGGGCCGGATCTGGCTGGGGCTCGCGGACCGGGTGGACAGCGTCCGCCCGTACGAGGGCCTCGGCGGGCTGTGGCGGATGGTCTCGCGCAGCGCCTACGCCCAGCTGCGACACCATCCCCTGGTGCTGGCGGGCACGGTCGTCGGGCTGGCGGTCGTGTACCTCGCCCCGCCGGTGGCGGTGGTCGCGGGCGCGCTGACCGGCGAGACCGTGCCGCTGGTGGTCGGTGCGGCCGCGTGGGCGGTGATGACGGGGACGTACGTACCGATGCTGCGCTACTACCGTCGGCCGTTGTGGTCGGCGCCGCTGCTGCCGTTCACCGCGGCGTTGTACACGCTGATGACCCTGGACTCGGCGGTGCAGCACTACCGGGGCCGGGGCGCGGCCTGGAAGGGGCGGACGTACGCCCGCCCGGAGGCCGCGCCCTGAGCCCCTGGTGGATCACTTACGGCCCGGCGTCCAGTTCATGCCCCAGCCGTACGCGCGGTCGAGGGTGCGCTGCGGGCTGACGCCGCGGTCCGGGACCAGATAGCGGGCCTCGCGCTGGACGACGAGGTCGCCGCCGTTGTTGGTGATGAGGGCGAGCGCGCAGACGGGGGACGGCACGGTGCACTCGTCGAGGGAGAAGTCGATGGGCGCGCCGTGCTGCGGCTGGAGGGTGACGGTGGCGTTGAGGTTGGCGAAGCTGCGGGCGCCCTCGTAGATCGTCACGAAGACCAGGATGCGCCGGAAGTCGGCGATGTGGTCGAGGTTGACGGTCAGGTTCTCACCGGCCGCCGACGCACCGGTCCGGTCGTCCCCGTCGAGGTGGATGAAGGGCGGCTGGTGCAGCGAGCCGAAGGAGTTGCCGAGGGCCTGCACCACGCCCTTGCTGCCGTCTCTCAGCTCGAACAGCGCGCCGAGGTCGAGGTCCAGGTCGGAGTGGAGGGCCATGGCTTTGCCGAGCTTCTGGCCCCAGCTCTTGAACTGCTTGTGGACCTGCCAGTTGAGGTTGACCCGCAGCGCGCCGGAGGTGCCGCCCTGCTTGGTGAGGGAGACGGCCGGGGCGTCCTTGGTGAGCGTGACCTTGGTCAGCCGCACGGGCTGGGGCGGAGGCGGCGGGGCGGCCTGCGGGGCGGGGGCGGCGGGCTGCTGCCGCACGGGCTGCGCGGGCGGGGCCGGGGTGACGGGCGCGGGCCGCTCGGACACGGGCTGCGGCTCGTCGACGCTGATGCCGAAGTCGGTGGCCAGGCCCGCGAGGCCGCTGCCGTAGCCCTGGCCCACGGCCCGGAACTTCCATTCGCCCTGCCGGCGGTACAGCTCCCCCAGCACGAAGGCGGTCTCGACCGTGGCGTCCGTGCTGTCGAAGCGGGCCAGTTCCGCGCCGCCCGCGGCGTCGAAGACCCGGATGTGCAGCCCCGGCACCTGTCCGAACGAGCCGCCGTCGGCGGAGGCCGCGAGGACCACCGTCTCGATCGCGGGCTCGACGGCCGCGAGATCGACGGTGAGGGTGTCGGTCACCGCGTCACCGGCGGGGCGCTTGCCTTCGTGCCGCACCGCGCCGGAGGAGTGCACCGCTTGGTTGTAGAAGACGAAGTCCGCGTCCGAGCGGACCTTGCCGGCCGCCAGCAGCAGGGCGGACGCGTCGACGTCCGGCACGCCGGGGCCCGATCGCCAGCCCAGCTCGACCCGCACCGCGGGTGCCGGAATCCGGACGTTGGTGCCTTTGAGCATCCCCATGCTCCACCCCTCTGAACGAGCTGAGTCTCTGGATCGTTCCAACGTACCCTGAGGTCCTTTTTCGCCGACAGCGGCTGACATCTCGTCAGCAGCGTCCGTATCGCGGCGATATGGGCGTGCGCATGGGCGGCCACAGGTGACCAATGGTTCACTTCTGCCCCACCCTGCCGCTTGTGCCCCGATCTGCGTCTTTGCAGGTCAGAGGCGCACCGCGGGTACCTTGCCGTAGACCGGGGTCAGGTCGTGGGCTTAACTTATGGGCTATGACCTCCCCCCGCAGCACCTACGGCGGCGGCTACTACGCCGCGTCGTCGTTCCCGGACACCCCCATCTACGACAGCCTCGTCGCCGAGCGGGGCACCCCGCAGATCGCGCCGATCCGGGTGTCCGCCCCGTACGACATGGGCAGCCAGCAGCCGGCGCTGCCCGCCCTGCCGGCACTGCCCTCCGGGCCCTCCGCGCAGCAGGTGCCGCAGGGCCAGCAGGGCGGTTACGCCACGCAGGCACCGCAGTACGGCCAGCAGATGTCCGCGCCGCAGCCGACGGGGCTGCAGCAGGCTCCCGCGCCGTACATCCCCCAGCAGGCATCGGCGCCGCGCGGCTACCCGGGTCCGCAAGCCCAGCAGCAGCGCCCGGGGGGCGTCGCGGGTCCCGCGGGGTACGAGGCGATGCGCCCGGTCACGCCCCGCCCGGCGCCCGCGCCGTACGAGGACCCGTACAACCGTCCGTACCCGAACCAGGGCGGATACTGACCGACCCGCACCGATCGGTCCGGCCGCCGGGCCGATCACCCAACTGTCCGACCCGGATGGCAAAATGACCGTATGTCCAAGCCCGTACTGAATGCGGTTCACTGCTATCCGGTCAAGTCGATGGCGGGGTACGGCCCCGGCGAAGCGGCCGTGGAGCCGTGGGGGCTCGCCGGGGACCGGAGGTGGATGCTGGCCTACCCCGACGGTCGGATGATCACCCAGCGGCAGCAGCCGCGGCTCGCGCTGGCCGCCGCGCGCCCGTTGCCGGGCGACGGGATCCGGCTCACCGCAGCCGGGGCCGAGCCGCTCGACGTGGCCGTGCCCGCCGTGGGCATGCCCGGCGAGCTGTTCACCGTCGAGCTGTTCGGGGACAAGGTCGAGACGGTGCCCGCGGGGGCCGCCGCCGACGCGTGGGTCAGCGCGCACCTCGGGTGCGAGGCCCGGCTCGTGCACATGGACGAGCCGGCGGTCCGCCGCCCCCTCGATCCCCGCTTCTCCCGGTCGGGCGAGACCGTGAGCTTCGCCGACGGCTATCCGCTGCTGCTCACCACCAGCGCCTCGCTCGACGCCCTCAATTCCCTGATCGCCCAGGGCGGCCACGCGGCCGAGGGCCCGCTGCCCATGAACCGCTTCCGGCCCAATGTCGTGGTCGACCACACCGCGCCCTGGGCCGAGGACGAGTGGCGGCGGGTGCGGATCGGGGACGTGACCTTCCGGGTCGCCAAGCCCTGCGGCCGGTGCGTCATCACGACGACCGACCAGAGCACCGCCGAGCGCGGCAAGGAGCCCCTGCGCACACTCGCCCGGCACCGCCGGACAGGCGACAAGCTCGTGTTCGGGCAGAACCTCGTCCCGGAGCACACCGGGGTGCTGCGGGTCGGTGACAGCGTCGAGGTCCTCGACTGAGCGTCTCCGGCCGAAGCCGCCCGGGCCCCCGCCGGGCCGGATCGTCCCCGCCCCCGTTTCGCGACTGAGCCGCCCTTCACCCCCGCCGCACGTCAACGCGCCGCCCCGATCGTGGTCCACCGGGGGTGATTTTGCGCCCCGCGCCGCCTTCCTCCGCATGCGATGCCCTGCGTGAGGTATCTACGGACGGGTGAGGGGGTGAGCATGGTGCGTGCGACGACCTGTCCGTGGCACTGGCGGCGCAGCCCGCTGCGCCGCCGGAGCGATGTCTTCGAGGCCTGGGTGGGGGTGGTCGCGGTGCTGCTGACGCTGCTCGCGGGGCCGGCCGTCGGCTGGAGCGCGGGCACACTGGCCCACGAGGCACTGCGGCAGACCGTCCGCGAACAGCACCGGCACCGGCATCCGGTGAGCGCGACCGCCGTGCGGTCCGTGCCGGGCGGGCGGTCCACGGAGAGCGATCACGACGCGGCCGCCGACCGTGAGGGGTACCACCGGATCGTCGCCCACTGGCGGGGCCCGGACGGCACGGCGCGCTCCGGCACGGTCTCCGTCCGTCAGGGCACCGGCCCCGGCGACCGCTTCCCGCTGTGGACCGACGACCGCGGGCGGGTCTCGGCCCGGCCCATGGCCCCCCGGACCGCCGCCGTCCACGCGGTGCTCGCCGGCTTCGGCGCCGCCCTCGGCACCGGTGGCCTGGTGGAGATCGCCCGTCGGCTGGTCGTATGGCGGCTCCTGCAGCGGAGGTACGCCCAATGGGACCGCGCGTGGGAGCGGGCCGGCCACACCTGGGGGCGGGCGGACGCGGGGAGCTGACGAGGGGGGACGTGGGGCGGACGTAGAGCGGAGGGGCCAACTCCCTTGGCCCACGCACGCTACGGTGGGAGCGGCCGGTACGCATCCGTCCCGGGGGAACGCACGCGACGTACGAGGTGGGGGCACGGCAGCGCCATGGCACAGGGGTCGGTCCAGGTCACGCACACCGGCACGGCGCGGTGGCGGCGGCGTGCGGGAGAGTACGACTGTCTCGCCTCGGCACTGGAGGCCGCCGCCGACGGGGACGTGCTGTTCATCGCGCCGGGCACCTATCGGGAGAACGTGGTCGTCGCGCGGGACGTGACCCTGCGCGGCGCCGAGGGAGCCGTCGGGCCGGTGCGGATCGCACCGGCCGAGGGCGTCGCCCTGACCGTCCGGGCCTCCGCGACGGTGATCGATCTGCACATCGAGGGCCAGGACTCGGCCGCGCCCGCCCTCGTCGTCGAGGACGGGGCGCCGGACCTGGCCGACCTGCGGATCACGACCCGTTCCGCGGTGGGCATCGAGGTGCGCGGCCGGGGCTCCCGGCCGACCGTGCGCCGCTGCGCGGTCGACAACCCGGGCGGGATCGGCATCAGCGTCCTGGACGGCGCGGGTGGCGTGTTCGAGGACTGCGAGGTGGTGGCCGCGGGGCAGTCGGGGGTGGCCGTGCACGGCGGTGGCCATCCGCGGCTGGAGCGCTGCCGGGTCCATCACACCTCGGGCGCGGGCCTGTCGCTGACCGGCGAGGGCAGCACCCTGGACGCGGTCGACTGCGAGGTGTACGAGATCAGGGGTGCCGGTGTGCAGGTGGCGGCGCGCGCCGCCGGCCGGCTCACCGGCTGCCAGGTGCACCGTACGTCCGGGGACGGCGTCGTCCTCGACACCGACGCGGTGCTCGCCCTCGACGGCTGCGACATCCACGACGTCCCGGAGAACGGGGTCGATCTGCGCTCGCGGTCCGTGCTGACGCTGACGCGCTCGACGGTGCGCCGCTTCGGGCGCAACGGGCTGTCGGTGTGGGACCCGGGCACGCGGGCGGAGGCGGAGGACTGCGAGATCCGCGACAGCACGGGCGACTATCCGGCCGTGTGGGTGAGTGACGGCGCGACCGCCGCGCTCGGCTCCTGCCGGGTCCGCGAGGTCCCGGACGCGCTGTTCGTCCTGGACCGCGGCTCGCGGCTCGACGTCGTCGACAGCGACCTCTCCCAGGTCCGCAACACCGCCGTCTCGGTGCGGGACGGGGCGACGGCGCAGCTCGAGGACTGCCGCGTCCGCGAGGCGGCGACCGGGGCCTGGTTCCGTGACCACGGCAGCGGCGGCACGCTGACGGGCTGCACCTTCGACGCGACGGCGACCGGTGTCATCGTCACCAAGGGCGCCGACCCCACCGCCCTCGGCTGCACGGTGAGTTCACCGGTGGAGGCGGGGTTCTACGTGTCGGCGGGCGGCCGGGGCACGTTCGACGACTGCCGGGTGACGGGCAGCGCCGGCTACGGCTTCCATGTCATCGACGGCTGCCGTACGACGTTGACCCGGTGCCGTACGGAACGGTGCGCGCGCGGTGGGTACCAGTTCGCCGAGGACGGCCCGGTCAGCGAGGGCTGCACGAGCGACGAGAGCGCTGTCCTGCTGGCGGGGGTCTCGCGGGCGGTGCCGGGGCCGGCGGCCACCGCCCCGGCCGTCCGCCCGTCGGTGCCGCGGGTGGCGGTGCCGGCGCAGCGCTCCCCCGAGGCGTCCGGGCCCGCGGGCGGCGCCTCCGGGTCCGTCCGCGGCTCGACGACCGTGCTGGGCGAACTCGACGCGCTGGTGGGCCTGGAGAGCGTCAAGCGTGAGGTCCGCGCGCTCACCGACATGATCGAGGTCGGGCGGCGCCGTCAGGAGGCGGGCCTCAAGGCCGCCTCCGTCCGCCGGCATCTGGTCTTCACCGGCTCCCCCGGCACCGGCAAGACCACGGTGGCCCGCCTCTACGGCGAGATCCTCGCCTCCCTGGGCGTGCTGGAGCGCGGCCATCTGGTGGAGGTGTCGCGGGTGGACCTGGTCGGCGAGCACATCGGCTCCACCGCCATCCGCACCCAGGAGGCCTTCGACCGGGCGCGCGGCGGGGTGCTGTTCATCGACGAGGCGTACGCCCTGTCGCCGGAGGACTCGGGCCGGGACTTCGGCCGGGAGGCCATCGACACCCTGGTGAAGCTGATGGAGGACCACCGGGAGGCGGTCGTGGTGATCGTCGCCGGGTACACCGCCGAGATGGAACGCTTCCTGACCGTCAACCCCGGGGTGGCCTCGCGCTTCTCACGCACCATCACCTTCGGCGACTACACGCCCCGGGAACTGCTGCGGATCGTGGAGCAGCAGGCGGACGAGCACGAGTACCGCATCGGCGAGGGTGCCGCCGATGCGCTGCTCACGTATTTCACGGCCATCCCGAAGGGGCCGGCGTTCGGCAACGGCCGGACCGCCCGGCAGACCTTCGAGGCGATGGTCGAACGGCACGCGGGCCGGGTCGCGCAGCTGCGCGACCCGAGCACCGACGACCTCACCCTGCTCTACCCGGAGGATCTGCCCGAGCTGCCCTGAGGCTGCGTCGGCATCCACATCGCCAGCCGGGCCAGCAGCATGGTGCGCTCCTGGGTGAAGGCGGGGTCCGTCTGATAGTCGGAATGGCCGAGGATCGGCGCGGGCAGCGGGTGGTCGACCGTGCGCCCGTAGGCCAGGGGGTCCTTGAGGGGGCCGCAGTCGACCTCGGTGCCCGTGCCCTCCGGGAGGCGGATCGGGCCGCCGATGGGGTCGGTGAGCCGCCACAGATTGCGCCAGCAGTGTATTTCGCCGTGCAGCGCGGTGAGTTGGGCCGGGCCGAAGTACGCCGGGAACCAGCGCCCGTAGAGCCGCTCGATGGGTGAGCCGTAGGTGAGCAGGGCCACGCACCGGCGGGTTTCGGGGTCGAGTTGCCAGACGGCGGCGGCCGCGAGGACGCTGCCCTGGGAATGCCCGGAGATGACGAGCCGGCCTCCGGTGCGCTCGGTCCAGCTCTGCATGCGCCAGGTGAGGTCGGGGACGGCGCGCTCCGCGTAGCACGGGGGTGCGAAGGGATGGGCGGCGCGCGGCCAGAACGTCCCGACGTCCCAGAGGATGCCGATGGTGCGGCGGGCGGCGGGGTCGCGGTAGGCGCGTCGGCCCCACGTGAGCAGCAGCACGAAGCCCACCCCCACGAACCACGAGCCGAGGGCCTGCACGGCCTGTGCCCCGTCCTCGACGACCCCGGGGCTGCCTTCGGCGGCCTGGCCGGGCACATCGCTGGTGAGCCAGGCGCCGGCCACGGCGCAGCCACCGAGGAGGAGGGTCAGCGCGGAGACCGCGCCGAGCACCCAGGGGGCGGAGTCGGTGAGTCCCGCGCGGGCGATGACGCTCGCGATGGTGCGCGTACGGGCGTTGTCGGGGCGCTCGCCGGGGTAGCCGTCGGGGACCGTGCGGAGCAGCCGTCGGCGCACCACGAGGGTCTGCGCGGCGAAGTAGAGCAGCAGCACGAGCAGCGCGGCGAGCAGCACCGGGATGACGGACGCCTGCCAGGAGAGCACCACCGGGGGCCCGGGCATCGGTCCCTCCCCCATGCCGGGGGTCGCGTCGCCGTCGAGCCAGTCGGCGATGCGCTGGGCCGCGCCGCCGGCCATGACGCCGCCCAGCGCGCAGGCGAGCATCGCGACGGCGGGACCGGCGAGGCCGCGCAGCGGGGTCCGTTCGACGGGGGCTGCGCGGTGCAGGCGCAGGGCGGCGAGCGACAGCAGGACGACCAGGGCGCCTTGGGTGAGGGCGATCAGGCCGAACGTCCTGTTTCCGGGCAGCATGCCGTCGGAGGTCCAGCCGGGCCGGCTCCATGCCGTGTGCAGGGCGGCGAGCAGCAGGAGGGCGAGGGCGGTGCCGGGCAGCAGCCGCGTGGTGAAGCGGTCGAGGGTGTCGTCGGCCCTGTTCTCGCTGCGGCCCCGGCGGCAGACCACGAGGACCACGCATCCGGCGGCGGCCGCCAGCGCCGCGTCGAGCGCCCAGCCCGCGGTGTCCAGCGTGGTGCTGCCGCCGGGGCGGCGGTCGTAGCGGCCGGAGGCCTGGCAGAGGACGGCGGCGATGGTCAGGAACCCGGCCGCGGTGTGGGCGGCGCGCAGCCGGGCCACGATCCGCCGGCCGTACCAGAAGCCCGGCAGGCACAGGGCGGGGCGGCCGGTCGCCCGCCGGTCGCCCTCGACGACGGTGCGGCCGGTGGGCTGCTGGGACTCGTACGCGCTCCACGTGCGGTGGGAGAGCAACCACAGCGTCGCGATCAAGGCGGTGGGGATGACGGCGGCGAGCGCGAGCCGGCGTCCCGGCCCGCTCCACCAGCCGCCGCGCCCGGCCGACATGAAGCCGAGCCATGACTTCTGCGCGGAGCACGCGCGCGTGCCCGCGCACTGCCACGCCGTCAGATCGAGGGCGACCTCGCAGACGGCGGCGGTGAGCAACACGGTGAGACTGAGCGCGATCAAGCGCACCAGCACGCCGTACACCCGCACGGTCCTGCCGCGGTCCCGTGCCGTGGGCCGCATCCAGTGCGCGAGGTTGACGACCATGAAGGGCAGGAGCAGCAGCCACAGGGCGCGCGTGCCGTTGCCGGAGGTGAGGTTGGACCAGACGTACGCCTCGCGGACCGGCTGTTCGCGGTAGTCGTGCGGCCGGTCCTCCGCGTCGCGGTCCTCGACGCGGCGGTGGATGCCGGCGATGTCGTCGCCCGCGACGCGGTCGGTGCGGGGGTCGGTCAGCATGCCCTGCGCGGTGGCGCCGCCGACGCCGTGCACGAGGAGTTCCAGCGCGAGCCGCGCGTCCGCGCACGGATCGGTCTCGGCCTCCACGTCCACGGGTTCCGCGGCGGGCGCGCGCGTGACCGCCGCGTCGGGGCGGTCCGCCCCGGCGGTCCGGCCGAGCGGGCCGCCCGTCTGTTCCTTCGCGTCCGGTTGTTCGGTCGATGCCACCGTGTCCCCCGATCCCGGTGTGGTGTCACGCTCCAAGGATTGTCCCGGCGGGCGCGGACGACACCTCGTCCGCGGGGAGCGAAGCGCAATCGTGATCGAGCGCAGCGAACGTGTCGCTGTCGGATACGCGTGGGAGGATGTGCGCGCACCGTCGGCGGCGGCTGATCGAAAGGACGGGCCGGGTGGGCGACAACCAGAATCTCCTGGCGGAACAGCGGCGCGCCCTGATCCTCGACGAGGTCAGACGGCGTGGCGGTGTGCGGGTCAACGAGCTGACGCGCAAGCTCAACGTCTCGGACATGACGGTCCGTCGCGACCTGGACGCGCTGGCCCGGCAGGGTGCCGTGGAGAAGGTGCACGGCGGCGCGGTGCCGGTCGCGGAGGCGACCACGCACGAGCCCGGTTTCGAGGCGAAGTCGACCCTGGAGCTGAGCGCCAAGGAGGACATCGCGCGGGCGGCGGCGAGGATGGCCGCGCCGGGCAGTGCGATCGCCCTGGCCGGTGGGACGACGGTGTTCGCGCTAGCGCAGCAGTTGGTCGAGGTCCCGGATCTGACGGTGGTGACCAACTCGGTCCGGGTCGCCGATGTCTTCCACAGCGCCCAGCGGTCGATGACGGCCGTCGGCCCCGCGGCCCGTCCGGGCGCGGCGACGGTGGTGCTGACGGGCGGTGTGCGGACGCCGTCGGACACGCTGGTGGGGCCGGTGGCGGACGCTGCCATCCGCTCGCTGCACTTCGATGTGCTGTTCATCGGGGTGCACGGCATATCCCCGGAAGCGGGTCTGTCGACGCCCAATCTCGCGGAGTCCGAGACCAACCGGCACTTCGTGCGGTCCGCCCGGCGGGTCGTGGTGCTCGCGGACCACACCAAGTGGGGCACGGTGGGTCTGAGCTCCTTCGCCACCCTGGAGGAGGTCGACGCGTTGGTGACGGACGCGGGGCTGCCGGCCACGGCACGCGCGGAGATCTCCGAGCGGCTTCCGGAGCTGGTAGTCGCGGGCCCTTCCGGCGACGTCACCGACATCTGAGGGCACGGGCTCGGGCAGCCCCGTCAGGCTTCGTCCCGCCCGCACCGAACCGGTCGGGGCCGAAAGCCCCGCCGCACCTCGTCGGCGAGCCGCGGAGCTCGATGACACCCATGCACGGCGCCGCAGACATCCCGCGGCGCGCGGACTAGGGTGTACGGCGCCCGCTCGATCAGCCGACCCCGCCGGGGGTGTATTGCGATGGCGCACGGACTCCGACCCGTGGGGCTGGACTTCACCGAGACCGCACCCCTGCGACTGGTCTTCGCCGCCCACGCGGCCGCGGCGCCCGGGGAGGTCTACCGCGCGCTGGCCGCCGAGGTGGAGGCGTGGCCGCAGTGGTTCCGCGCGGTGACGTGGGCGCGGCCGGTGGAGCGGGAAGGCCGGGCGGGCCGGGAGGTCCTGCTGCGGGGCGGGGGCCGGTTCCTCGAGACGGTGATAGCGGCGGAGCCCGTGACGCGGTACGCCTATCGGACCGATGAGACGAACGCGCCGGGTCTGCGCGCCCTGTTGGAGGACTGGCTGCTCATCCCCACCGGGAGCGGCACGATCGTCCGGTGGACGGTGGCCGTGGACGCCCCGGCGCCGGTACGACTCGCGCTCGGCCTGGCGCGGCCGGGGCTGGGGCACGCGTTCCGCGGGGCGGTGCGGTCACTGGACCGGCGTCTCGCGGAGGCCCGGAGGCGTGCGGGTTGATCCCGTGTCAGTCCGGCCAGCGGCCGGTCGCCAGGAAGCGGCTGATCGCCATGGCGTAGGGGGTGATGTCCAGGCCCTGCTCGGCGAGCCACGCGTCGGAGTAGTACTTGTCGAGGTAGCGGTCGCCCGGGTCGCAGATGAGGGTGACGACGCTGCCCGCGCGCCCCTGGTCGGCCATCTCCGCGACGATCTTGAGCGCGGCCCACAGACCGGTGCCGGTGGAGCCGCCCGCCTTGCGGCCGATCGCCGCCTCCAGGGCGCGGACGGCCGCGACGCTCGCCGCGTCCGGGACCTTCATCATGCGGTCGATCGCGCCCGTCACGAAGCTCGGTTCCATCCGCGGCCGCCCGATGCCCTCGATGCGGGAACCCCGCTCGCTGCTCGCGGCCGGGTCGCGGTCCTTCCAGCCGTCGAAGAAGCAGGAGTTCTCGGGGTCGGCGACGCAGACCCGGGTGTCGTGCTGCATGTAGCGCACGTAGCGGGCGATGGTCGCCGAGGTGCCGCCCGTACCGGCGGTGGCGACGATCCACGCGGGCTCCGGGTGGCGTTCGAGGCGGAGCTGGTGGTGGATCGATTCGGCGATGTTGTTGTTGCCCCGCCAGTCCGTGGCCCGCTCGGCGTAGGTGAACTGGTCCATGTAGTGGCCCCCGGACCGCGCGGCGAGGGCGGCCGCCTCCTCGTAGATCTTCCGCGAGTCGTCCACGAAGTGGCACTGCCCGCCGTGGAACTCGATGAGCCGGCACTTCTCGCGACTGGTCGTGCGCGGCATGACGGCGATGAACGGCACGCCGACGAGTTTGGCGAAGTACGCCTCGGAGACGGCCGTGGAGCCGCTGGACGCCTCGACGACGGGGGCTTCGGGGCGGACCCAGCCGTTGCACAGCCCGTACAGGAACAACGAGCGGGCGAGACGGTGCTTGAGGCTTCCCGTCGGATGGGTGGACTCGTCCTTCAGGTAGAGGTCGACGCCCCACTCGTCCGGCAGCGGGAACCGGAGCAGATGGGTGTCCGCGGAGCGGTTCGCGTCGGCCTGGACCTTGCGGACCGCCTCCTTGAGCCAGGCGCGGTAGGGCGGGTCGCTGCGGTCCACGTCGACGGTCGGGACGGCGGCGCCCGCCGGCATCCGCCCCTTGGGTCCGTCCCCCGCGTTCGTCGCCCCCGTGTTCGCTGTGCTGTTCACGCCGCTCCTCACGATGTCCCTCGGGCCGATGCGGAGCACTCGGACGTTTCGATCATAAATGGGCACTGGTGCCGGGGCCGCCTCACGGGCAGACTGCGCACCAGACAGACAATTCGGCCGGGAAGGCGGTGCGTCGTGGCGGAAACGGAGTTCAACGCGACAGGGGTGCGGATCGAGCGGTTTCTGCGCTCGCTCACCCGGGCCGGCCAGGTGAAGATCAAGGACGGCAGGTTCGAGCTGCTGACCAGCTACGGCCGGGAGATCGACAGTGCGCCCGTCGATTCGGTCCATGCGAGCAAGCCCTGGTTCGCCGCCCGGGACCGGGCCCTGGCGACGGTGAACGGCACCCGCTACGTACTCACCCTGGGCCAGCGCGACCCCGCCGCCCGGGACTCCGGAGCAGCCGCCGTCCGCCGCTTCCTGGACGCGGTCCGTTCCGCGCACGGCAGCGACGCAAGGGGCTGAAGGTACAGGAGTTGCGCATTCGGTCGCAGGAGTCGACCCTGGACTCGTACCAGCTTCACCGAGGGTTCATCGGCGGTTACGCACTGATCTGTATCCGCCGGCCGGCTCGAGCAGCCACCGTCGCTGGACCGGAACAGACGCGTATCGAGACGCGTATCTGCATCAGGCTAGCCCTACTTCTTCAGGGAGTCGCAGCCGTGATCAGCCGAATGAACAAGCACTGCACCGTAGAGCTCCAAGCTCTCCCCCCGCGCATCGGCCAGGTCCGCAGAATCGTATCTGCGCAACTGCGCTACTGGCATCTCGACCCTCTCATCGATCCCGCGGCGCTCGGCGTCACCGAGCTCCTGACCAACGTGCACCAACACGCGGAACCCGACAAACGCTGCACCGTGGAGATCGACCTCGTGGTGGACCGGCTCACGGTCTCGGTGCGGGACCACGATCCGCGCCTTCCGCGCGTTCTCGAACCCGACGTCGCCAGCACCCACGGGCGCGGTCTCGCCCTCGTCGCCGCCGTCAGCGCGAGCTGGGGCGTCGAGGAGCGCCTCGACGGCGGGAAAGTCGTCTGGTTTACGCTCCCCGTGCCCCAGTGCGCCCCCGCTGCCTCCCCTCGGCTTGTAAGGGCCTCGGAAACCACCGCCGTCTTCGAACAGTCCGTCCTCGAACTGTCGGCGCTGGAGAAGCATCCGCTCTTCGGCGGACCCCACCCGACCCGGCGGCCGGCCGCGCTGCGCGAGCCCGCCCCGGCCCGGTCCGCCGCCCTCGGCTGACCGCCCCGGGCGCGCCCGGGGCGGGTACGGCGGTGCGGGAGGCACCGAAGGCCTTTGCCCGCACCGACGCCCCGGGCCGGACGGCCGGCCCGAGGAGGCCGCTGTCATGTCGCCGCGCCCTTACCGCCGGTGCCGAAGCGTTCCTCCAGGACGGACAGGCGCCGCCGGTACTCGTCCTCGTCGATCTCGCCGGCCGCGAACCGGCGGCCGAGGAGCGTCAGCGGTGCGTGCTCGGACCGCTCGGCGCGGGCCTGCCAGGGGTTGCGGCCGTGGCGCCACACGGTGCGGCGCAGGACGATGACGACGCCGATGACGACGACGGCCCAGAACAGCGGGAAGAGCAGGATCCAGGGGCCGGGTCCACCGTCGGCCCAGGTCTGCGCGAGGGTGTTCATGAGGGTTCAGCTCCTCGGTGGTGACGTTCGTTCCGGTCACCACCGAGCCTCGTCGTCGTGACGCCCCGGGTCGTCGTCCGCCCGGCGGCCGTTCGAGTACCGCGCGGAGAGTACGCGGCGGCGGTGGAGCGGGCGCGGCTGGTCAGCCGAGTGTGGCCAAGGGGTCGTCGAGGACCGGCTGCCAGGCCGCTTCGGCCGCCCCGACGAGGCTGTTGTGGTCGAGGCTCGCGGCCAGGATCGGCACGCTGCCGCTGCGGCCCCAGAGGCTGCGGTCCGCGACGACGGCCCGCAGCCGCTCCGGATCGGCGTCCAGCAGCTCGCGGTGGAGTCCGCCCAGGACCACCCGGTCCGGGTTGAGGATGTTGACCAGGCCGGCGAGACCGAGGCCGAGCCGATCGACGATCAGATCGGCGGCGGCACGGACGGTCGGGTCCGCGTACTCCGAACGGAGCAGGTCGCGGGACTGCTGGAGGAGGGAGACCTCCGGGCCCGGCTCACGGCCGGCGGCGGTGAGGAAGGCGAGGGGGTCGGTCTCGACGTCGAGGCAGCCGCGGCTGCCGCAGTGACAGGGCAGACCCGCGGGGTTGACGGTGAGATGGCCGACCTCCAGCGCGAGACCGGAGCTGCCGGTGTGCAGCCGGCCGTCGAGGACGAGCGCGCCGCCGACGCCGCGGTGGCCGGTGGCGACGCACAGCAGGTGCTGGGCACCGCGGCCGGCGCCGTGGCGGTGCTCGGCGAGGGCGGCGAGGTTGACGTCGTTGCCGGCGACACCGCTGACGGGGCTGCCGTCCGGGCCGTGGACGCCCGACTTGGCGAGGGCCTCGACGAAGAGCGCGCGGACCGGCGCGCCCGCCGGCCAGGACAGGTGCAGCGGGTTCAGAGCCGTACCGTCCGGCTCGGCCACGGCCGAGGGAACGGCGAGACCCGCGCCGAGGCAGCGACGGCCGGTCTCGCGCAGCAGACCGGCCCCGGCCTCCACGACGGCGTCGATGATGTGGGCGGGGTCGGCGGGCACCGTCATGCAGCCGGGGGCGGTGGCGACCATCCGGCCACCGAGCCCGACGAGGGCGGCCCGGAATCCGTCGGCGTGGATCTGCGCGGCGAGGACGACAGGGCCGTCGGGGGCGATGGCGAGCCGGTGCGAGGGGCGCCCCTGGGAGCCGGCGGGCGCCGCGGGGCGCGCGTCGACCTGGATCAACCCGAGCGCCTCGAGCTCGGCGGCCACGGCGCCGGCGGTCGCGCGGGTCACGCCGAGTTCGGCGGTGAGCACGGCACGGGTGGGGGCACGGCCGGTGTGTACGAGCGCCAAGGCCGGGCCGAGGGCGCTCCGGCCCCGCTCCAGGCGGGGAGTCCGAGTCTGGGTCACATACCTATTCTGACTTTGTGCCGACGCTGAACAAAACGGGATCGGTCAATTCCGGGAACAGTACCCGCCTCCGGCCGCTCCACGGCGCCGCGCCGGTCACCGTTCACCGTCGCGCCCTCGGAGGCTTCCGCCCGGTCGGCACCATGCGCCGCCACGAGCGGGGGCGGGCGGCGGGCGGCACGACGCCCTGCCGACGGATCCGCTCCCGCGTCCCGGCCGGGGCCCCGTCACGCGACTACCGCACCTCGTGGACCTTCGGCGAACGCGGCGATCCGCTCATCGGAGAGGTGCCCGGCCGGGTCCGCGTCGCCGGTCATGCCGACGAGGCGTCTGCCTCGTGCCCGTGCCCGCGCGGAGCCGCCCCTGGACGTGGGCCGGCCCGTGCAGCAGCCTCGTGCCCGCGCGGAGCCGAAGTCGGCGCCTGTGAAGCCGCGTTGTCAGTGGTGGCTGCCACACTTCGGGACATGGATACTTCCGATCTCATCACCGCTCTCGACCGCGACGGACAGCTGCTCGCGGAGGCCGCCGCGCGGGCCGGCCTCGACACCCCCGTGCCGACCTGTCCGGAGTGGCGGGTGCGCGAGTTGGTCACCCATACCGGGGCCGTGCACCGGTGGGCGGCCCGGATCGTCGGAGAATCGCTCACCGAGCCGATCGGGCTGCCGGCGGCCCCCGAGGGGGACGGGCCGGAGCTCGTCGAATGGTTCCGGGAAGGCCACCGTCAGCTGGTCAAGACGCTGACCACCGCCGAGCCGGACCTGAGGTGCTGGACCTTCATGCCGGCCCCCTCACCCCTCTCCTTCTGGATCCGGCGCCAGGCCCACGAGACCGCGGTGCACCGTGTCGACGCCGAGGCCGCGCTCGATGGAGGCGGCGCCTCCGCCGCGGGCTCCTCCTCTGACTCCTCAGCGGGCTTCTCCCCCATCGACGCCGAGTTCGCCGCGGACGGTGTGGAGGAACTGCTCGTGAAGTTCCACGGCGGAGAGCGGAGCCGGGTGCGCACGGACACCCCTCGGACGCTGCGCGTGCGGGCCACGGACTCCGGCGCGGTGTGGACGGTCCGCCTGTCGGACGGGCCGCCGCGCACCGAGCGCACAGCCGAGGGCCCGGCGGACTGCGAGCTGGCGGGTCCGGTGTCCGACCTGTATCTGGCCCTGTGGAACCGACTGCCCCTCGACGCGTTGGGCAGCACGGGTGACGCCTCGCTCGCACGACTGTGGCGGGAGCGGTCGGTCATCGGGTGAGACGAGGCAGGCAGGCCCCCGGGCGCTCGCGCGGGGCGGGAGCGCCCGGGGAAGGATGATGCGAAGCGACGGGACAGGACGGGACGGGACGGGTGAGCGTGTCGGGTGACAGCTGGCAGTGCGCCGGGCTGCGGTGGAGCCATGCGGGGCCGGCGCTGGCCTGGCTGCATCCGGTGCATGGCGCCCGCACCTCGCCCTTGCCCCCGGGGCGGGCCCTGGCCTTCACGACGGGGACCCGGCGGGCTTGCGTCGGGGTGCGCAGAGGCGGTCGGCACACCGCGTGCCCGCTGGGCGCGGAGGTGCCGGGCACAGCGGTCTCCGCCCAGTGCCCCGACTGCGCGCGGCTGGACCGCTCGCACTCCGTGGCCGCCGACACCGCCCTGGACGACCCGCGCCCCTACGACGTCTATCTGGCCTGGTTCGGGCCGGGAGTGATCAAGGTCGGCATCACGGCCGCGGAGCGCGAGGGTGTCCGGCTGCTCGAGCAGGCGGCGCTGTCGTACGCGCTGCTCGGGCGGGGCCCGCTGATGGCAGCACGTCGCGCGGAGGCCGTGCTGGGCGCGGCCCTCGACGTCCCGGACCGCTTCCCGTACGCGGCCAAGCGCGCCGCCCGGTACCCGCTGCCGCCCCAGGCGCTGCGGACCGCCGAACTCGCCGCATTGCACGAACGGGCCCGTGGACTCGACGGGCTGCCCGACTCGCTGGCCGTGCGGGACTTCGCGCCCGTCCACCACGACGAGGCCTTCCATCTCGACCGGCTCCGCCCGGGTCACGGCCTCGTCGGGCTCTCCCCCGGCCGCACGATATCGGGCCGGGTGACGGCCGTAGCCGGACCGGACCTGTATCTCGGCGCGCCGGACGGGCGACTGCTGCTGGTCGACACGCGGCAGTTGGCCGGCTGGGCCCTTTCGGCGGCCGCGCCGGGGGCGGAGACGACAGCGGCCGTACGCCCACCGGAAGTGGCGGGACCCGAGGCGCTGTTCTGACCGACGGCCGGCCGACCGTTCCTCCGGTGACGGCCCACCACTCGCTGCCGAGGAGCCCGTCCAGCGGGGGAGCGGGTGACGGGTGACAGGTGACCATGGTGCAGAGAACCCTATGCAAAGAGTTCTCTGCACCATAGGTTGGCCCGATGACCAAGGAAACTGAGGGCACTCCTGCGACCAAACCCACGCGGCGCATCGACGCACGCAGCCTGCGGGGACTGGCCCACCCCCTGCGGATGGCCATCCTGGAGGCGTTGAGCCTGGACGGCCCCGCCACGGCCACCCTCCTGTCCCGGCGGCTGGGCGAAAGCACCGGGACCGTCAGCTGGCATCTGCGCCACCTGGCCGAGCACGGTTACATCGAGGAGGAGACCGGGCGCGGCACCAAGCGCGAGCGCTGGTGGCGGGCCGTCAACGACGCGAAACTGCTCAACCCCGCCGAGTTCCGGGACGATCCCGACACCCGGGACGCGCTCGCCGTCTACCTGCACCAGCTGGCACAGCAGTTCTTCAGCCGAACGGTGACGTTCCTGGGTGAGGACTGGGACGGCGCGTGGCAGCAAGCCGCCACCTTCTCCGACTGGCGCGACCTTCGGCTGACGCCCGCCCAGCTCGCTCGGCTCAACCAGGACTTGATGGCCGTCGTCGCCCGCCACACCCCCGCGCCGGGCGAGGAACCGGCCTCCGACGCACTGCCCGTCATCGTGCAGATCCAGTCCTTCCCGCGCCAGGAACCGGACGGCGCATGAACCGGCTGACACACGGTGGCCTGCTGCGGCGCCACCGGGACTTCCGGCTGCTGTGGTGCGGCGAGACCACCGGCAAGTTCGGCGCGTCCGTCACCAGCGTGGCCATGCCGCTCGCCGCCGTCACCACCCTGGACGCCGACACCTTCACGGTCGGGCTGCTGAGTGCCTGCGCCTGGCTGCCCTGGCTGATCGTGGGCCTGCCGGTCGGCGTCTGGGCGGACCGGTTCCGTCGCAGGCCGATCATGCTGGCCGCCGCGGCGGCGTCCTTCCTGCTGTTCGCCTGCGTCCCGGTCGTCACCTGGCTCGGCGGACTGAGCACGGGCTTCCTGCTGGTGGTCACCCTGCTGACCGGCACGGCGGCGGTGTTCTTCCAGACGGCCTACAGCGCGTACCTTCCCAGCCTGCTCGAACCCGCGGACCAGGCCGAGGGCAACGCCAAACTGCAGGGAAGCGCGTCCGCCGCGCAGATCGTAGGCCGGGGATCCGGTGGTCTTATAGCCCAGTTGGCCGGTGCGGTGAACGCGATGTTCGCCAACGCCGCGACCTTCCTGGTCTCGCTGCTCTGTCTGGTGGCCATCCGGCACCGTGAGCCGCGTGTCAGCGGGTCCGTCCGTCGGCACACCTCGATGGCGAGCGACGTCACAGCCGGTCTGCGGCTGGTCGCCGGCGACCGGTGGCTGCGGACGCTGGCATTGTTCGGCGCCGTCTCCAACCTGGGGCTGATGGGATACCAGTCGATCCTGGTGGTCTTCCTGGTGCGGGACGTCGGTCTGAACTCCGGGACGGTCGGCGTCCTGATCGCCGTCGCCGGGGCGGGCGGTGTCGTCGGGGCCTTCCTCGCCCGCCGGGTCGCCGGACGGGTCGGCACCGCGCGGGCGACGCTGTTGTTCGAACTCGTCCTGGCCGTACCGGCGCTGCTCATCCCGCTCACCACCGACGGCGCGGGGGCGCTCCTCTACGTGACCGGTGGCTTCTGCGTGTCCGCCGGGGTGGTCGCCGGCAACGTCATCAAGGCGGGCTTCCAGCAGAGCTACTGCCCGCCCCGCCTCCTCGGCCGCCTCACCGCCGGCACGGCGTTCCTGAACTACGGCACGCTTCCCGTCGGCGCGCTGCTCGGTGGCGCGCTCGGTAGCGCCTTCGGACTCCGCGAGGCGATGTGGATCACCACGGCGGGGGTCCCGCTGGCCGGGCTGATCCTTCTCTTCTCCCCGCTCCGCAGGACCCGGGACCTGCCGACAGTCGCCCTCCACGACGAGCGGACCGGTCCGCGTCGGCCGACGGCGCGCCCTCAGCCCAGCCAGCCGGGACGCACGAGCCCGGACTCATAGGCGAGGACGACGAGTTGGGCCCGGTCGCGGGCGCCGAGTTTGATCATGGTGCGGCTGACGTGCGTCTTCGCGGTGAGCGGGCTGACGACGAGCCGACGGGCGATCTCCTCGTTGGACAGCCCCATGCCGACGAGTGCCATCACCTCACGCTCGCGGTCGGTCAGCTCGGTGAGGCCGGGCGTCGCGGGCTCCTTGGAGCGGGCGGCGAACTCGGCGATGAGACGGCGCGTCACTCCGGGGGAGAGCAGCGCGTCACCGGCGACCACGGCCCGTACGGCGCGGAGCAGTTCTTCCGGTTCGGTGTCCTTGACGAGGAATCCGGACGCCCCGGAGCGAAGGGCCTCGAAGACGTATTCGTCGAGTTCGAAGGTGGTGAGCATGACCACCTTCACCTCCGCCAGGTCCGGGTCCTCGGTGATCCGCCGGGTCGCGGCGAGGCCGTCGAGGACGGGCATCCGGATGTCCATGAGGACGGTGTCGGGGCGCAGCTCGCGTACCAGGGCCACGGCCTGTTCGCCGTCGGCCGCCTCGCCGACGACCTCGATGTCGGGCTGTGCGTCCAACAGCGCGCGGAATCCGGCGCGGACGAGGAGCTGGTCGTCGGCGAGCAGGACGCTGATCACGGTGTCTCCTCCCTCGCTTCCCCGCCCGTTCGGCGCGGAAGTACGGGCACGTCGAAAGCGGGGGCGTCGGAAGCAGGAGCGCCTGGCCGGTCCGGCGGCGGGTCGCCGGTGTTCACCGCGTCTCCCGGCGCCCGGTCGTGCGGGGCAGCCGGACCTGCACGCGGAAGCCGCCGTCGGGCCGGGGGCCCGCTTCGACGGTACCGCCGAGGGCGGCGGCCCGCTCCCGCATGCCGACCAGGCCGTTGCCCCCGCTGGTGAGGCTGTCCGCGGTGGCGGGACCGTCGTCGTCGACCCGCAGTTCGAGGGCGTCGGGCACGTAGCGCAGCCGGACCCGCGCGACGCGCGACCCCGAGTGGCGCACGACGTTGGTGAGCGCCTCCTGGACGATGCGGAAGGCGGCGAGGTCGGCGCCGGGCGGCAGTTCGGTCCGTGCCCCCTCGGTCTCGATCTCCACGCGGAGACCGGCTCCGGCGGCCTGTTCGGTCAGTTCGTCGAGGCGGTCGAGGCCGGGTGCGGGAGAGCGCGGCGCGGCCCCGGGGGCGCGCAGGGTGTCGAGGACCTGGCGGACCTCGCCGAGCGCCTCCTTGCTGGCGGCCTTGATGGTGGTGAGGGCGGTGCGGGCCTGTTCGGGGTGGTCGTCGAGGAGGGCGAGGCCGACGCCGGCCTGGACGTTGATGACCGAGATGCTGTGCGCGAGGACGTCGTGCAGCTCACGGGCGATGCGCAGCCGCTCCTCGTCACCGCGGCGGCGCTCGGCGGCCGCCCGCTCGGCCCGCTCGCGGGCCCAGCTCTCCCGGCGCACGCGCGCCAGCTCGGATCCGGCGACGACGGCCACGGCCCAGGCGGCGGGCGCCCACTCCTCGTTCCACGCACCCGGGCCGTCGCCCGTAGGCGGCAGCCAGCGGTAGAGCCAGTGGGCGATGAGCAGGTGTCCCGCCCACAGCGTGCCGACGGCGCCCCACGCGGCGACGCGGTGCCCCGCGACGACGGCGGCGAAGCAGGCGACGACGACGCTGAGGAAGA
The DNA here is from genome assembly GCF_014203545.1 of Streptomyces netropsis. Taxonomy (GTDB): domain Bacteria; phylum Actinomycetota; class Actinomycetes; order Streptomycetales; family Streptomycetaceae; genus Streptomyces; species Streptomyces netropsis. The sequence goes on along the minus strand of NZ_JACHJG010000002.1, from coordinate 95,949 downwards.
CCGGGCCGTAGGCGTAGCCACCACCGAGGTAGAGCGCGGTCGTGGCGCAGGTGCCGAAGACGGCGGTCCGCGGGTAGCGGTGGCGAAGCAGCAGGAACGCGGGGCCGATCAGCAGCAACAGCCGGGCGAAGGTGTCGAGCGGCGCCCGGTCCGGCTGGTTCAGCGCGGCGAAGTGCCCGCCGACCTGCTGGATCACGGCGACGACGAGGGACGAGCGCCAGGGCACACGCCCCGCCCGGCCGGCGGACCAGCGCTCCCACGGCGGCGCCGCACCCCGCTCGCGCGCCCACGACACGCGTCTGTCCCTGCCCATACGGCAACGCTAGCCGTCGAGGACGCGGACGGCGTCCGCCGCGCGTGGTGCCCGCGACTACTCCCCGGGGAGTAGCCCGACTGTTGTCGGGTGCACGGCGGCGGCGCTCGCCGGGCGCCGCGGTGGACGAGCCGAACAGCTCCGGCCGTCCCCCGGTGGCACCCGCCGGTCACGACACAGCGCGCCCCGCACGACCGGACGGGCTCCCGCCCGCCGACCCGATCGGATCCGAGCCGCCCAGGGCCCGTCCGGTGATTCTCGTGGATCGGCGAGCGGCGTCCGGTGCGTGCGCTCGCACGGCAAAGGACCGCCCTCGCACCGGGCGTACTCGGGCGGGCCCGGCAACGCGGCGAATGCGCGTGCCGGGCGTCGGGAGCCCGCGAAGGTCCGCCGGACAGGCCCTAGGAGCGGTCCATCGCGGACAGCACCCGCCGCGCCACCGGGTGCGTCCGTACGATCTCGGCCAGTGTCGTCGTACCGCGGGTGATCTTCGCGAACGCGTGCCACGCCGGGCGGAAGCCCGTGACCGCGGCGTGGATCAGCCCGGGGCGGCGCTCGAAGAGCGTGAGCATGCGGCGCCCGACGCCCATCTCCACGCCGAGTCCGGCCTTGATGGCGAAGGCGTAGTTCAACGCCTGGCGGCGGGCGTCCACCGCGTCCTGCGCCTCGGCGATCCGGACGGCCCACTCCCCCGCCAGGCGCCCGGAGCGCAGGGCGAAGGAGATGCCCTCCCGTGTCCAGGGCTCCAGCAGTCCCGCCGCGTCGCCGCAGACGAGCACCCGGCCCCGGGAGAGCGGGGAGTCGTCGGACCGGCAGCGGGTCAGATGGCCGGAGGAGACGCTCGGCTCGAAGCCCGCCAGGCCGAGCCGCGCGATGAAGTCCTCCAGATAGCGCTTGGTGCCGGCGCCCTCGCCGCGCGCCGAGATCACCCCGACGGTCAGGGTGTCCCCCTTGGGGAAGACCCAGCCGTAACTGCCGGGGATCGGGCCCCAGTCGATGAGCACCCGGCCCGCCCAGTCCTCGGCGACCGTCGCGGGCACCGGGATCTCGGCCTCCAGGCCCAGGTCCACCTGGTCGAGCTTCACCCCGACATGTGCCCCTATCCGGCCGGCGCTGCCGTCGGCACCGACGACCGCGCGGGCCAGGAGCGTCCGGCCGTCGCCGAGCACGATGGCGACGGTCCGCCGGTCGGGCACGGCCGAGCCGTGCTGCTCGACCCGCGAGACGGTCACCCCGGTGCGCACCTCGGCGCCCGCCTTCTTGGCGACCTCGACGAGACCGGCGTCGAACTCGGGACGGTTGATGAGACCGAAGAGCATCCGCTTGGAGCGACGGGTGCGCGTCAGTTTCCCGTTGAGGGAGAAGGTGACGGCGTGCACCCGGTCACGCAAGGGAAGTTCGAAGCCGGGGGGAAGCGCATCGCGCGTGGGGCCGATGATGCCACCGCCACACGTCTTGTAGCGCGGGAGTTCGGCCTTCTCCAGAAGCAGGACCTTACGTCCCGTCGATGCCGCGGCGTAGGCGGCCGAGGCTCCGGCGGGACCCGCTCCCACCACCACGACGTCCCATACCGGCTCCCCGTCCCCGGGTACGTCCCGGCCCGCTTCTTCCTGGGCCGCGTTGTCGCTGCTCACCTGTGGTTCTACTCCTGCTCGATCACCGGCTACCGCTACCGCCCGCATCCTACGGCCAGCCGCCCGGCCCACCCGCTGCGGGAAGGGGCCCGGGAAGAGCCCGGCAGGACATGGGAGGATCAGGATCACCATCGCCCGTATGTACGGACTTAACGCCGCGCCCACAAGGAGCGTTCCATGGAATCGTCCTCGACCCGCCAGCAGGCCCAGGCCGCGCTCGCGGCGACCGTCGCCTCGCTGCAGTCCCGCGCCTGGACCGAGCTGGCCGAGCTGGTGGCCTTCAAGTCCGTCGCGGACGAGGCACAGTTCCCCAGGAGCGAGTGCGAGGCAGCCGCGAACTGGGTGGCCGGAGCACTGCGGACCGAGGGCTTCGAGGATGTCGCCCTGCTCGACACCCCCGACGGCACCCAGTCCGTCTACGGCTACCTCCCCGGCCCGGCCGGTGCCCCGACCGTGCTGCTCTACGCCCACTACGACGTGCAGCCGCCGCTGGACGAGGCGTCCTGGGTCTCGCCGCCGTTCGAGCTGACCGAGCGGAACGGCCGCTGGTACGGGCGCGGCGCCGCCGACTGCAAGGGCGGTCTGATCATGCACCTGAGCGCGCTGCGGGCGCTCAAGGCGAACGGTGGCGTCCCCGTCCATGTGAAGGTGATCGTCGAGGGCTCGGAGGAGCAGGGCACCGGTGGTCTGGAGCGCTACGCCGAGGCGCACCCCGAGCTGCTGGCGGCCGACGCGATCGTCATCGGCGACGCCGGCAACTTCCGCCTGGGGCTGCCGACCGTGACGGCGACGCTGCGCGGCATGACCCTGGTCCGGGTCCAGGTGGACACCTTGGAGGGCAACCTGCACTCGGGCATGTTCGGCGGCGCCGCGCCGGACGCGCTGGCAGCGCTGATCCGCGTCCTCGACTCCCTGCGCGCCGAGGACGGCTCGACCACCGTGGACGGCCTGGAGGACCAGGGCGTCTGGGACGGACTGCAGTACCCCGTCGAGAACTTCCGCGAGGACGCGAAGGTCCTCGACGGTGTCTCCCTGATCGGCTCCGGCACGGTGGCCGACCGTCTGTGGGCCCGTCCGGCCGTCACCGTGCTCGGCATCGACTGCCCGCCGGTCATCGGCGCCACCCCGTCCGTGCACGCGAGCGCGCGGGCGCTGATCAGCCTGCGGGTCCCGCCGGGCATGGACGCCGCCGAGGCCACGAAGCTGCTGAACGCGCACCTGGAGAAGGCCACCCCCTGGAACGCCCGTGTCGCGGTCGAGCAGGTCGGCCAGGGCCAGCCGTTCCGCGCCGACACCGACAGCCCCGCGTACGCGTCGATGGCCGAGGCGATGCGGATCGCCTACCCGGGTGAGGAGATGCAGACGGCCGGCATGGGCGGCTCGATCCCGCTGTGCAACACCCTCGCCGCGCTCTACCCCGACACCGAGATCCTGCTCATCGGCCTGAGCGAGCCGGAGGCACAGATCCACGCGGTGAACGAGAGCGTCTCGCCGGAGGAGCTGGAGCGGCTCTCCCTCGCCGAGGCCCTGTTCCTGGGCAACTACGCCGAGAGCAAGCGCTGACACCTGGCAGCCGACCGGGGGAACAAGCGCCCCCGGGACGCGTGATGTCACCTCAGGCCGGCCCGGGAACTCCTCCCGGGCCGGCCGGGGGTCCGGCTCGGGTCCCTGAGCCGGCCCGGAAGCCGTCACCCGTACCGGGCAACCGTCACCGCGCAACCGTCACCCGACAGGGACCCCCGCTTCGAGGTTGAGCGGGCGTCCCCGCTCGCGGGCGCGCAGCGCCCAGCGCAGCCTGCTCAGCCGGACCGGTGGCAGCAGGGACGACGCCTCGTCCTCGGTGACGAAGCGCCAGCCGCGCAGTTCGGAGCCGGGCAGCAGCAGCCGACGGGCGTCGGCCCCGGTCAGCCGGCCGCCGTCGAAGAGGAACCGCAGGCCGCCGAAGCCGGGCGGCTTCGGCGGCTCCCAGTCGACGACCAGCAGCCGTGGCACCGTGGCGAGTTCGATGCCGATCTCCTCGGCGACCTCGCGCATGCCCGCACGGGCGGGCGCCTCCCCCGGTTCGACGACCCCGCCGGGGAACTCCCAGCCGGGCTTGTAGGTGGGGTCGACGAGCAGCACCCGGTCCTCCTCGTCGAAGAGCAGCACCCCCGCGGCCAGCGTCTCGGCCTTCGGCTGAGGGGTCTGGACGATCGGGCAGATGTCCGCGGCACCGGTGCGGACGGCCTCCGCGACCCGCTCGGCCACCTCGCGCGGCGTCAGCGCGCCCGTATCGACGGCGAACGCGTCGGCTTCCAGCCAGGACAGCGCCTCGCGGTAGGGGGCGATGTGGTCCCGTGCCCACTGACGGACGGACTCGCTGCGCTCCGGGTCGTCCTCGTACTCCTCGCGGCCCGCTATACGGGCCCGGAGTATCGTTTCATCTGCGGTGAGCAGCACATGGCGCACCCGGATCCGCCGGGAGGCGAGCGCTCCGAAGATCTCGTCCCGGTAGTCCTGTCGCAGCAGCGTCATGGGCACCACGAGCACCCCGCCGACCTCCGCGAGCAGTGCCGCCGCCGTGTCCGCGACCAGCCGCCGCCAGATCGGCAGGTCCTGGACGTCGCCGACCTCGCCCAGCCGCTTCGGCGGGAGCAGATGGTGCAGTGCCCCGCCGATCACCTCGGGGTCGAAGAGGGTGCTGCCCGGGATCAGCTCGGTCAGCTCCCTGCCCGTGCTGGTCTTTCCCCCACTGAACGCACCGTTCAGCCAGACGATCACGGTTCCCCCTTCTCCGTAGCCCCCTGCGAAGTGCCCGGACTGTGACGCTGCCCGGAACACCCTGCCACGAAAACGCGTGCGAGCGGCATGGCGCACGCCGGGCCCTCAGCGGCCGAATACAGCGCCACGCCGGATTCGGCGGGGCTCTGCCCGGGGGCTCAGCGCCCCACCGCCACCGCCCACAGCCCCAGTTGCTGGGCCGCCGCCGCTGCCGCCCCGACGAGGCCCGCGTCCGAGCCGAGGCGGGCGGGGAGCACCTCCACCGAGGACGCGAAGGACAACGTCGCGTAGTCGCGCAGGCGTTCACGCAGCGGGGCGAAGAGCACCTCGCCCGCTCCCGCGACACCGCCGCCTACGACGGCGACCTCGATCTCGACGAGCGTCGCGGTCGCGGCGATGCCCGCGGCCAGCGCCTGCGCCGCCCGGGCGAAGGAGGCGAGGGCGACCGGATCGCCCGCTTCGGCGGCCGCGGCGACGGCCGCGGCACTCGGGTCGCCGTCCGGACCCGGGCGCCAGCCGGCGTCCAGCGCGCGGCGGGCGATGTTGGGGCCACTGGCGATGCGTTCGACGCAGCCACGAGCCCCGCACGGGCACGCGTCACCGTCGAAGTCGACACTGATGTGCCCGATGTGGCCCGCATTGCCCGTGGGGCCGGTGTGGAGACGGCCGCCCAGGACCAGTCCACCACCGACGCCGGTGGACACCACCATGCACAGCGCGTTGGCCCGCCCCCGGGCCGCGCCCTGCCAGTGCTCCGCGGCAGTCATCGCGACCCCGTCGCCGACGAGGACCACCGGCCGTCCGCCGACCAGCCCCGCCACCTCGGCGACCAGCGGAAAGTCCCGCCATCCGGGCACATTGACCGGACTGACCGTCCCCGTGGAGGCGTCGACGGGCCCGGCGCTGCCGATGCCCACGGCCCGGACGCGCGACCAGTGCGCGGTCCGCAGGAGTTCGCCGAGCACCGCCGCCACCGCGCCCATCACCGTCGCGCCGTCCTCCCGCGCGGGCGTGGGCCGCCGCGCGCGCACGAGCAGCCGCCCCCGGCCGTCCACGAGCGCACCGGCGATCTTGGTGCCGCCGATGTCGAGGGCGGCGACGAGGTCGTCGGATGCGGTGCGCATGGGGGGCTGTCTCTCCTGGTACACGGGCGGCAGGGGGGTGGCGGAAGGTCAGTCTCGCCGGTGTTGACAACGTTGTCCAGGCTCTATGCTCGACGTCACCCGCCGCACGGCGGACCCCGACGAAGGACAAGCCACCGTGGCCGACACCGCCAGCCGCCCGCAGCCCCGCTACGGCACCCGTCCGACCATGAAGGACGTGGCGGCCCGTGCCGGGGTGGGGCTGAAGACCGTCTCCCGGGTCGTGAACGGCGAGCCCGGCGTCACCCCCGACACCGAGCAGCGGGTCCAGGACGCGATCACCGCGCTCGGCTTCCGCCGCAACGACGGCGCCCGCATCCTGCGCAAGGGCCGCACCGCCTCCATCGGCCTCGTCCTGGAGGACCTCGCCGACCCCTTCTACGCACCGCTCAACCGGGCCGTCGAAGAGGTCGCGCGCGCCCATGGCGCGCTGCTCATCAGCGGCTCCAGCGCCGAGGACCCGGACCGCGAGCGCGAGCTGGCCCTCGCCCTCTGCGCCCGTAGGGTCGACGGTCTGATCGTCATCCCGGCCGGCCACGACCACCGCTACCTCGAACCGGAGATCGCGGCGGGTGTCGCGACCGTGTTCGTCGACCGTCCCGCCGGGCTGATAGACGCCGACGTGGTGCTCTCGGACAGCTTCGGCGGCGCCCGCGACGGGGTCGCCCATCTCATCGCCCACGGCCACCGCCGCATCGGTTTCATCGGCGACCGGCCGGGCATCCACACCGCCACCGAGCGGCTGCGCGGCTACCGGGCCGCGATGGCGGACGCCGGACTTCCCGTCGACGACGCCTGGCTGTCGCTGGGCCCCACCGCCCCCGAGCGGGTACGCACCGAGGCGGTCCGGATGCTCGCCGGCCCCCGGCCGGTCACCGCCCTGTTCGCGGGGAACAACCGGGTGACAGCCACCGTCGTCCGCGTCATAGCCGGCCGGCCCCGTCCCGTCGCACTCGTCGGCTTCGACGACCTCGAGCTGGCCGACCTGCTCTCCCCCGGACTCACCGTGATCGCCCAGGACGCCGTGCGCCTCGGCCGTACGGCCGCCGAGCGGCTGTTCCGACGGCTGGACGGGGTCGACGAACCACCGCGGCGCGTGGAACTGCCGACCCGCCTCGTCGTGCGGGGCTCGGGCGAACTCCCGCCCGCCGAGGACTGATCCACCGGGGCCGCGGCCTCGCGCCCCCTCCCCTTGGGCTCACTTCCGCGGCACGCGCCCCGCGAGGCCGTCGAGGTCGGCGCGCGTCAGCCCGGTCAGCCGGGCGACCTCCTCCGTGTCGAGGGCACCGCAGTCCAGGCCGCGCAGCAGATAGCCGCTCAGCGCCCTGGCCGTGGCGGGCTCGTCCATCACATCGCCGCCGGCCCGGCCGACGTAGGCGACCAGCCGGGCGGCGGCCCTCTCCAGGCCCTCGCGGTAGAAGGCGTAGACGGCGGCGTAACGCGTCGGCAGCTGAGCGGGGTGCATGTCCCAGCCCTGGTAGTACGCGCGGGCCAGGGACCGGCGTACGAGGCGGTGATGGAGCCGCCAGGCGTCGTGCACCCGCTCGGCCGGGCCGACGGGCAGGACATTGGTCGAACCGTCCGAGAGACGGACCCCCGTGCCCGCCGCCGCGACCTGCATGACGGCCTTCGCGTGGTCGGCCACCGGATGGTCGGGGGCCTGGTGGGCGGCGGCGACCCCGCAGGCGGCGCTGTAGTCGAAGGTGCCGTAGTGCAGGGAGGTGGCGCGGCCCCGGGCGGCGTCGATCAGACGGGCGACCGTGGCGCGGCCGTCGGCGCCCAGGATCGCCTGGGTGGTCTCGATCTGGATCTCGAAGCCGACGCGCCCCGCGTCGAGGCCGTGCGCCTTCTCGAACTCCTCGGCCAGGCACGCCATCGCGGTGACCTGCTCGGGGTAGCTGACCTTGGGAAGCGTCAGGAGGAGCCCGTCGGGCAGGCCCCCAGCCTCCATCAGCCCGGTGAGGAAGATGTCGAGGGTCCGGATGCCCCGGTCGCGGACGGCCGCCTCCATGCACTTCATCCGGATGCCCGCGTAGGGGGTCCCCGTGCCGTCCGCGTGGGCGGCGGCCAGGAGCCGCGCCGCGCGGGCTGCCGCGGCGTCCTCCTCGGCGTCGGGGCGCGGACCGTAGCCGTCCTCGAAGTCGACGCGGAGGTCTTCGACGGGCTCGCGTGACAGTTTGTCGCGAACGCGCTCGTAAACCTCCTCGGCGAGGTCGTCGCGCAGTCCGAGGACGGCGGCGAACGCGGCGGCGTCGGGAGCGTGTTCGTCGAGGGCCGCGAGCGCCTGGTCGCCCCAGGAGCGGACGGTGTCGGCGGCGAAGGCGTCGGCGGGGACGTAGACGGTGTGGACGGGCTGCCGGGTGCCCGGATCGCCCGGGTAGCGGCGCGCGAGTTCCGCGTCGACCTCCGCGAGCGATGCGCCGACGGCCTCGCGCACCGAGGCCGCGAAGGTCGTGGCCACCGTCTCGTGCTGCCCCATTGCACACCCTCCGGCTGTCAGCTTTCCGCTTTACGGAATCAACTATCCGTGGCGGGAAGCTATCGGCGCCCCGGCCGATGGTCAACACCCCGGACACGCGTGAGGTCCCCGTGCGCGGCGCGCACGGGGACCTCACCAGCGGACCGAGAGCGGAAGGGTCAGCCCTTGCGGGACTTGACCTCGTCCGTCAGCTGCGGGACGACCTCGAAGAGGTCGCCGACCACGCCGTAGTCGACCAGCTCGAAGATCGGGGCCTCGGCGTCCTTGTTGATGGCGACGATCGTCTTCGAGGTCTGCATGCCGGCCCGGTGCTGGATGGCACCGGAGATGCCCGCCGCGATGTACAGCTGCGGAGAGACCGACTTGCCGGTCTGGCCGACCTGGTTGGTGTGCGGGTACCAGCCGGCGTCGACGGCGGCACGCGAAGCGCCGACGGCCGCGCCGAGCGAGTCGGCCAGCGCCTCGATGACGGGGAAGTTCTCGGCGCCGTTGACGCCACGGCCGCCGGAGACCACGATCGCGGCCTCGGTCAGCTCCGGGCGGCCGGTCGACTCGCGCGGCGTGCGGGAGACGACCTTGGTGCCGGTCGACAGCTCGCCGAAGGTGACGGCCACCTGCTCGACGGTGCCCGCGGCCGGGGCGGCCTCGGGGGCGGCGGAGTTGGGCTTCACGGTGATGACCGGGGTGCCCGTGGTGACGCGGGACTTGGTGGAGTACGAGGCCGCGAAGACGGACTGCGTGGCCACCGGACCCTCGTCGCCGGCCTCCAGGTCGACGGCGTCGGTGATGATGCCGGAGCCGATGCGGACCGCGAGGCGGGCCGCGATCTCCTTGCCCTCCGCGGAGGACGGCACGAGCACCGCGGCCGGGGAGACGGCCTTGTACGCGGCGGCCAGCGCGTCCACCTTCGGTACGACGAGGTAGTCGGCGAACTCGGGGGCGTCGGCGGTGAGGACCTTGACCGCGCCGTACTCGGCGAGCACCGGCGCGGCGGCGTCGGCACCGGCACCGAGGTGCACGGCGACGGGCTCGCCGATGCGGCGGGCGAGGGTGAGCAGCTCAAGGGTGGGCTTGCGGACGGCACCGTCCACGTGGTCGACGTAAACGAGGACTTCAGCCATGGGGTGTTCTCCTGCGAGAAAAAGAGGGGCGGGTGACGGTTCGTACGGACCGGGGGAAGCTCGACCGCGTTGCGTCCCGGGGGCTGTGGCGTCGGCGGGCGACGCCGTGGTGCCCCCGGGGCTCAAGCGGTCAGATGAACTTCTGGCCCGCGAGGAACTCGGCGAGCTGCTTGCCGCCCTCGCCCTCGTCCTTGACGATCGTGCCGGCCGTGCGGGCCGGGCGCTCCGTGGCCTCGTCGACCTTGCTCCAGGCGCCGTCGAGGCCGACCTCGTCCGCCTCGAGGCCGAGGTCGGAGAGGTCCAGGGACTCCACCGGCTTCTTCTTGGCGGCCATGATGCCCTTGAAGGACGGGTAACGGGCCTCGCCGGACTGGTCGGTCACGGACACGACGGCCGGGAGGGAGGCCTCCAGCTGCTCGCTGGCGGCGTCGCCGTCGCGGCGGCCGGTCACCTTGCCGTCGGCGACGGCGACCTCGGAGAGCAGGGTCACCTGCGGAACGCCCAGACGCTCGGCGAGCATCGCCGGGACGACGCCCATGCCGCCGTCGGTGGAGGCCATGCCGGAGATGACCAGGTCGTAGCCGACGTGCTCGAGGGCCTTGGCGAGCACCAGCGAGGTGCCGAGGGCGTCGGTGCCGTGCAGGTCGTCGTCCTCGACGTGGACGGCCTTGTCGGCACCCATGGACAGCGCCTTGCGCAGCGCGTCCTTGGCGTCCTCGGGGCCCACGGTCAGCACGGTGATCTCGGCGTCGTCCGCCTCGTCGGCGATCTGCAGCGCCTGCTCGACCGCGTACTCGTCGAGCTCCGAGAGCAGGCCGTCCACGTCGTCGCGGTCGACGGTCAGGTCCTCGGCGAAGTGCCGGTCGCCGGTGGCGTCGGGCACGTACTTCACACAGACAACGATCCTCAAGCTCACGCCGGCTCTCCTACTGCATCGTCTCTTCGTAGCTGCCTTGTGCAGGCAGCATAGGCGCCTTGTGGGGCGGATTCCGGCTGGATCGGGCTCCGCTCCCACCAGAATGTTACTCGTCAGTACATCGAGCGCGTTCCACGAGCGCAAGGCCGCTGAACTGTGATCTGTCCAACGCGGGAAACGCGGGACGTCTCAGTCCCGCAGACCGTTGAAGCGCCCCTGGTGGTAGAGGAGCGGGCGGCCCGCCCCGGCGGGGTCGCCGACGACCGCCTCGGCGAGCACGATCCGGTGGTCGCCGGCGGGCACCCTGGCCACGATGCGGCACACCAGCCAGGCCAGTACGCCGTCGAGCAGCGGCACCCCCTCGGGGCCGGTGCGCCACTGGGTGGGCGGGGCGAACCGGTCGGCGCCGCTGCGGGCGAAGGTGCCGGCCAGCTCGCGCTGGTGCTCGCCGAGTATGTGCACCCCGACGTGCTCGGCCTCGGCGATGACGGGCCAGCTGGAGGAGCCGGTGCCGATCCCGAAGGAGACGACCGGGGGTTCGGCGGCCACGGAGGTGAGGGAGGTGGCGGTGAAGCCGACCGGACGCGGGCCGGGCGCGGTGATCACGGCGACGCCGGCCGCGTGCCGCCGGAAGACGGAGCGCAGCAGTTCGGGGGTGGCGAGGTGGGCGGTGCCCAGTCCGGATGGGGCCGTCATGGAGCTGTCCTTCTGCTGGAGGTTCGAGCCGGGAGCGTGCGGTCGAGGCTGCTCACGGGCTCGGACAGCGCGCGCTCGAGGTCCGCGAGAGATCCACGTGCGCACGTCCGTAGAGGCGGGTTCCAGGCCACATAGCGTCACAGTGACGATTCGGAGCACGGAGCGTCAAGGGCGGCCGGGCAGATGGGAGGCGGATCACGGGTCAGACGGCTTCGCCGAGGGCGGCGATGACATCGGCCTTACGCGGCTGACCGGCGGCGCGGCGCACGACGTGGCCGTCCGCGTCGAGGACGAAGACGGTCGGCGTGCCGGTGATCCGCAGGGCGCGTACGAGTTCGAGCCGCGCCTCCGCGTCGATCTCGACGTGCGCCACCCCGTCGACCATGTCCGCGACCTCGGCGAGGGTGCGCCGGGTCGCCCTGCACGGTTGGCAGAAGGCGCTCGCGAACTGGACGAGCGTGGCCCGCTCCCCCAGCTCGGCGCCGATGTCCGCGGCGCTCAGCCGCTCCCGCTCGCCCTCGTGGCCCCGCCCGCGCACCCGCGTCCCTCCGTCGTCGCCGTCCGGTCACCGTCCGGACCTGTGTCCGATCTCCCGTGTGCAGCACCGTAGGGCCCGGAGAAATTTCCCGCCCGGGCGACGGGTCCGGCGGGCGGACGCCGGGGCACGAACGGCCGGGTTCGGCACGGGCGGTGTCCGCGCCGGATCCCCGGTGTACCTTCGGCTGTACCGGATTCCGGCCGACGTGATGAGAATCTCCCGTTCTGCGGGGCATCCTCGCTGGCCGACAGGCCGGGCATTCAGGCACGATCTGCCGGAAGCCGAGAACCTACGGCCGCGTAACTTCAGCCGGGACACCCCTCCCCAGGCCCAGAAGGATTCCCCGATATGGCAGAACTCGTCTACCCCCCGGTGATCGGCGTCGCCCGCACCATGTTCAAGGCGCTCGATCTGCGCTTCGACATCCAGGGCAGCGAACACATTCCGCAGCGCGGTGGGGCGGTCCTGGTGAGCAACCACATCGGATACCTCGACTTCGTCTTCTGCGGGCTGGCCGCCCGCCCGGCCAAGCGCCTGGTGCGGTTCATGGCCAAGGAGTCCGTCTTCCGGCACAAGGTGTCGGGCCCGCTGATGCGGGCGATGAAGCACATCCCCGTGGACCGCGCGGCGGGCATGGACGCGTACAAGCACGCCCTCAAGGCGCTGCGCTCGGGCGAGATCATCGGGGTCTTCCCGGAGGCGACGATCTCCCAGTCGTTCACGCTGAAGAACTTCAAGTCGGGGGCGGCGCGGCTGGCCCAGGAGGCCGGGGTTCCGGTGCTGCCGATGGCCGTGTGGGGTACACAGCGGCTCTGGACCAAGGGTCACAAGCGTGACCTGGGCCGTCATCACATCCCGATCACGATGCGGGTGGGCGAGCCGATCGCGGCCGACCCCGCCGAGCACGCGGACACCGTCACCGAGCGCGTGCGGGCCCGGGTGCAGGACCTGCTGGAAGCGGCCCAGCGCGCCTATCCCGTCCGTCCCAAGGGGCCGGACGACACCTGGTGGATACCGTCCCACCTCGGTGGCACGGCCCCGAGCCCGGCGGAGGCCGCGGCGCTGGACCGGCGGCGCTAGCCGGCCGACGGCTCACCGACGTCCGTGTGCCCCGGGCAGCCGCCCGGGGCACACGGTGGAACGACTCAAGGCCCCCGGCCGTCTGCGCGACGGCCGGGGGCCTTGGTCATGCGTGCGTGAGGTACGCCGCTACTTGGCCATCTCCTCCGCGACCGCCGCGACGAAGGCGTCCACGTCGGCCTCGGTGGTGTCGAAGGAGCACATCCAGCGGACGACGCCGGCCGGCTCGTCCCAGAAGTAGAAGCGGTAGCGCTTCTGCAGACGCACGGCCACGTCGTGCGGCAGCCGGGCGAAGACGCCGTTGGCCTGCACCGGGTGCAGGAGCTCGACGCCGTCCACGGCCCGTACGCCCTCGGCCAGGCGCGTGGCCATGGCGTTGGCGTGCGAGGCGCTGCGCAGCCAGAGGTCGCCCGTGAGCAGGGCCTCGAACTGGGCCGAGACGAAGCGCATCTTGGAGGCCAGCTGCATCGACATCTTGCGCAGGTGCTTCATCGCCCGCACCGCGTCCGGGTTGAGGACGACGACGCACTCGCCGAACACCAGGCCGTTCTTGGTGCCGCCGAAGGAGAGCAGGTCCACTCCGGCGTCGGTGGTGAAGGCCCGCAGCGGAAGGCCGAGCGTGGCCGCCGCGTTGGCTATGCGCGAGCCGTCCAGGAAGACCTTCATACCGCGCTCGTGGGCGTGGTCGCAGATCTCCCGGATCTCCTCGGGGGTGTAGCAGGTGCCCAGCTCGGTGGTCTGGGTGATGGCGACGAGCTGGGGCTGGGCCCGGTGCTCGTCGTCCCAGCCGAACGCCTCACGGTCGATCAGCTCAGGCGTGAGCTTGCCGTGCTCGGTCGGCACGGTGAGCAGCTTGAGGCCGCCCACCCGCTCGGGCGCGCCGCACTCGTCGACGTGGAGGTGGGCGCTCTCGGCACAGATCACCGCGCCCCACCGCTCGGTCGCCGCCTGGAGGGCGACGACGTTGGCGCCCGTCCCGTTGAAGACCGGGAAGGTCTCGGCGGTCGGCCCGAAGTGGGCGCGCATCACGTCCTGGAGATGGGCGGTGTAGTCGTCCTCTCCGTAGGAGACCTGATGACCGCCGTTGGCCAGGGCGAGCGCCGCGAGGATCTCCGGGTGCGCGCCCGCGTAGTTGTCGCTCGCGAAGCCGCGCAGCTCGGTGTCGTGCCGACGGACGGCGTCGGTCACCGGGGTCACGATTGCGGAGTCAGCCACAGACGGGTTCCGTTCACTTCCTGGGCGGGCTTGGACCAGACGTCGACGATGGCCTCGGCCAGGTCGGTGACGTCCGTGAAGCCCGCGAACTTCGCGTTGGGACGCTCGGCGCGCATGGCGTCGTGCACCAGCGCCTTGACCACCAGAATGGCAGCCGCGGCCGACGGGCCCTCCTCGCCCCCCGCCTTGCGGAAGGCGTCGCCGAGGGCGAGCGTCCAGGCCTCGGCGGCGGCCTTGGAGGCGGAGTAGGCGGCGTTGCCCGCGGTGGGCCGGCTGGCACCCGCGGCGCTGATGAGGAGGTACCGGCCGTTGCCGCTGCGTGCCAGCGGGGCCTCGAAGGCCAGGGAGGTGTGCTGCACCGTGCGGATGAGCAGCTTCTCCAGGAGGTCCCAGTCGGCGATGTCGGTCTCGGCGAAGGTGGCGGAGCCGCGCCAGCCGCCCACCAGGTGGACGAGACCGTCGATGCGGCCGAACTCCTTCTCGGTGCGGTCGGCCCAGGCGCGGGTCGCCTCGAGGTCGAGCAGGTCCACGGTGTCGCCGGTGACGGTGGCGCCGCCGTGGGCGTAACGGGCGGCGTCGACGGCCTCGGCGAGGCGTGCGGCGTCCGCGTCGGAGGCGACGACGGTCGCCCCGGCCTCGGCCAGGCGCAGCAGGGCGGCGCGGCCCGCCGGGCCGGCGGCTCCCGCCACCGCCACGACGGCCCCGTCCAGCCGGCCATTGCCGTTCGTCGGAGTGCTCATGGTCGTCGCCTCACTCTCGAGCTTGCTCACGCGGCCACCTGCTCGCGCGTCGCGGTGATCCCCTTGGTCGAGGCGATCACGCCGCGCAGCTTCTTGGCAAGGGCCTCATAGAACATGCTGAGCGGGAACTCGTCGGGAAGCACGTCGTCCACGAGCTTGCGCGGCGGCTGGGTGAGGTCCAGGGCGTCGGGGCCCTTGGCCCATACGGAGCCGGGGTGCGGGGAGAGGTAGGTCGAGACCAGGTCGTAGGCGGCGAACCAGTGGACGAGCTTGGGGCGGTCGATCCCGTCGCGGTAGAGCTTCTCGATCTCGGCGCACAGCTGGTTGGTGACCTGCGGGGCGCGCTGCCAGTCGATGTGGAGGGTGTTGTCCGTCCAGCGTACGACGTCGTGCTTGTGGAGGTAGGCGAAGAGCAGCTGCCCGCCGAGGCCGTCGTAGTTGCGGACCCGGTCACCGGAGAGGGGGAAACGGAACATCCGGTCGAAGAGCACGGCGTACTGCACGTCGCGGCCCTGGGAGACGCCGTCGGCCTCCAGCTTCACGGCCTCCTTGAAGGCGGTGAGGTCGCAGCGCAGCTCCTCCAGCCCGTACATCCAGAACGGCTGCCGCTGCTTGATCATGAAGGGGTCGAAGGGCAGGTCACCGTGGCTGTGGGTGCGGTCGTGGACCATGTCCCACAGGACGAACGCCTCCTCGCAGCGGTGCTGGTCGCCGACCATGTCCTGGATGTCGGCCGGCAGCTCAAGGCCGAGGGTGGCGACGGCCGCCTCGGTGACGGCGCGGAAGCGGGCCGCCTCGCGGTCACAGAAGATCCCGCCCCAGGTGAAGCGCTCGGGGGCCTCGCGGACGGCGATGGTCTCCGGGAAGAGGACCGCGGAGTTGGTGTCGTAGCCCGAGGTGAAGTCCTCGAAGGTGATGCCGAGGAAGAGCGGGTTGTCGTAGCGGGTGCGCT
Source organism: Streptomyces netropsis (assembly GCF_014203545.1). Classification (GTDB taxonomy): domain Bacteria; phylum Actinomycetota; class Actinomycetes; order Streptomycetales; family Streptomycetaceae; genus Streptomyces; species Streptomyces netropsis. The sequence goes on along the minus strand of NZ_JACHJG010000002.1, from coordinate 80,363 downwards.
CCAGCTCGGAGAGCCACTCCGGCCATACGACGCGCAGGGCGACGGCCTCGAAGTTGCGGTCGGGGTTGCCGTTCTGCGTGTACATGGGGAAGACCACGAGGTGCTGGAGGCCGTCGGCGCGGTGCGCGGCGGGCTGGAAGGCCAGCAGGGAGTCGAGGAAGTCCGGCACGCCGAAGCCCGTGTCGGCCCAGCGGCGCAGGTCCGCGGCGAGAGCGGCGTGGTACTCGGCGTCGTGGGGCACGAGCGGGGAGAGCTCCCCGACGGCCGCGATGACGCGGTCGACCTCGGCCCGGACGATCTCGCCCGGCGGTGCGCCCTCGGCCGCGAGGTCGATGGAGCCGTCCGCGGACTGCCAAGGCCGAATAGCCTCTACGGCGTCCTTGAGCGTGGCCCAGGCCGGGTGGCCCACCACACGCTCCGCGGACAAAATGTTGGCCTCCGCCGCTATCGGCGCAAGGATTTCCGTCATGGCTACCCCTCCTCAGAAGAACCTGGTGTTAAGACACCGTATCTGTGTCAGGTTCTTCACCTCAAGGGGAGTGGCGATAAATTATCCTGCCGACCCCCCGGTCGGGCCGCTAATTTTCCTGCCGCCCGTCGCCCGGCGCGCCCCATGGACAGGATCCTGTCCCTTCCGGCACACCGGCCACGGTGACCGTACCGGTGCTTTTTCGGCCATGGTCCAGCCCTCCCCCCGGACGTCTACCCCGGCCCGGCCGAGTTCATGAACGTTCATGAATCGGCAACAGTCTTCCGCTATTCGGACCGTTCGTGGCATGACCTGGACAGATGACCTCGCGCGCTGCCAGTCTCCCGCCATGCCCGTCGCCAACCAGCACCGATACGCCCGCCGCCCCAGGCTCCTGGCAGCCACCGCCGCCCTTCTGTGCGCGGCGGCCGCCGGCTGCGCCCCTCAGGACGACTCCGACTCCGCGAAGTCCCCCGGCACGGCGTCCGGCGCCGCGCCCGCCAAAGGTTCCTGCGTGAAGGGGAAGCTGGCCACCGAGACCGCCGGAAAGCTGACGGTGGGCACGGACAAGCCCGCGTACGCCCCCTGGTTCCAGGACGACGACCCCTCGAACGGCAAGGGCTTCGAGTCGGCCGTCGCGTACGCCGTCGCCGAGCGGCTCGGCTACGGCCGGTCCGACGTGGTCTGGCAGACCGTGCCCTTCCAGAACTCCTTCGCGCCGGGGGAGAAGAAGTTCGACTTCGACCTCAATCAGATCTCCATCAGCGACGAGCGCCGCCGGGCCGTGGACTTCTCCCCGGGCTACTACGACGTGCGCCAGGCCGTCATCGCGCTCAAGGACTCCCCCGCGGCGAAGGCCACGTCCGTCGCCGACCTCAAGCGCGTCAAGCTCGGCGCCCAGGTGGGCAGCACGAGCCTCGACGTCCTCGACGACGTCATCAAGCCCGACCAGCGGCCCGCGGTCTTCCAGAAGAACGACTTCGCCAAGACCGCGCTCAAGAACGGCCAGGTCGACGCGATCATCGTCGACCTGCCCACGGCCTTCTACATCACCTCGGCGGAGGTGACGGAAGCGAAGATCGTCGGCCAGTTCGACGCCAAGGGCGGCAAGGCCGAACAGTTCGGCCTCGTCCTCGACAAGGGCAGCGCTCTCACGGCCTGCGTCGGCGACGCCGTCGACGCGCTGCGCAAGGACGGCACCCTGACCCGCCTGGAGAAGAAGTGGCTCTCCGAGGCCGCAGACGCCCCGGTGCTCAAGTGACGGTCAAGGACACGGTGCCGGAGGACCCGGCACACGGGATGTTCGACAAGGCCCTCGACAAGGACTCCGGTGCGTCGGAAAGGGCGGACGGGACGGACCCGGCCGACGGCTACGTGCCGTCCGCGCGGCGCGTCGAGCGCGAGCGGTTCAAGCGGACCCGGGCCCGCCGGGCCACGGCCATCGCGGCAGGGAGCACCCTGGTCACGGGCGTCGCGCTCTTCCTCCTCGTCGTCAACTCCCCCGGCTGGCCCCGCACCCGCGAGACGTTCTTCAGCGCCCACTACGCCCGCGAGGCGCTGCCGAAGGTCCTCGAGGGACTGCTGCTCAACCTCCGCCTGCTGCTCGTCTGCGGCGCGGCGGTCCTCGTCCTCGGTCTGCTGATCGCCGTCGCCCGCACCCTGCGCGGCCCGGTGTTCTTCCCGCTGCGCGCGCTCGCCACCGCCTATACGGACTTCTTCCGCGGGCTGCCGCTCATCATCTGCCTGCTGATGGTCGTCTTCGGCGTGCCGGCGCTGCGGCTGCAAGGGGTGACGACCGACCCCGTCCTCCTGGGCGGTACGGCGCTGGTGCTGACGTACTCGGCGTACGTCGCCGAGGTGTTCCGCGCCGGCATCGAGTCCGTGCATCCCAGCCAGCGCGCGGCGGCCCGCTCGCTGGGCCTGACGGGGCGCCAGACACTCCGGTTCGTCATCCTGCCCCAGGCGGTGCGCCGGGTCGTACCGCCGCTCCTCAACGACCTCGTCTCGCTCCAGAAGGACACCGGGCTCGTCTCGATCGCCGGCGCGGTCGACGCGGTCTACGCGGCGCAGATCATCTCCAGCAAGAGCTTCAACTACACGCCGTACGTGCTCGCAGGGCTGATCTTCGTGGCCCTCACCATCCCCATGACCCGCTTCACCGACTGGATCACCGCGCGGATGGACCGCCGCCGGGCACAGGGAGGGATCGTATGAGCGGGACCGACACCACTACCGACACCGGCCTCGGCACCGACGCCGTGCTGCGGCTGGAGTCCGTCCGGAAGACCTTCGGCCGGTCGGTCGTACTGCGCGACGTGGACCTGGAGGTGGCCCCGCACACCGTGACCGCGCTCATCGGCGCGTCCGGCTCGGGCAAGTCGACACTGCTGCGCTGCGCGAACCTCCTGGAGGAGATCGACGACGGCGCGATCTTCCTCGACGGTGAGGACATCACGGATCCCCGCGTGGACCCGGACACGGTGCGCCGCCGGATCGGCGTCGTCTTCCAGGCCTACAACCTCTTCCCGCACATGACCGTGCTGGAGAACGTCACCCTCGCCCCGCGCCGGGTGCACGGGGTGCCGCGCGCGGAGGCGGAGGAACGGGCGCACGAGTTGCTGGGGAGGCTGGGGCTCGACGGCAAGGCGGGCGAGTACCCGGACCGGCTCAGCGGCGGTCAGCAGCAGCGCGTCGCGATCGTACGGGCCCTGGCCGGCCGGCCCCGGCTGCTGCTGCTCGACGAGATCACCGCGGCGCTCGACCCGGAGCTGGTGGGCGAGGTGCTGAGCGTCGTGCGTGACCTCAAGGAGGAGGGCATGACCATGGTCCTGGCCACCCACGAGATGGGGTTCGCCCGGGACGTCGCCGATCAGGTGTGCTTCCTGGACGGCGGGGTGGTGCTGGAGCGCGGTACCCCCGCGGAGGTGTTCGGCGAGCCGCGGCAGGAGCGCACGCGGCGCTTCCTGCGACGGCTCGTGGAGGCCGGACGGCTGTGACGAAAGGGGCGGCCGGCCCGGGCGGGTGTCATGCACCCCCATCGGGCCGGCCGCCCTTCGTCATACGGGCCCGTGCACCGGCAGGAGCCTTACGGCAGTTCCTTGACCAGCAGCTCGAACTCGAGGTCGTCGCGCTGGGGGATGCCGAAGCGGTCGTCGCCGTAGGGGAAGGGGGACATCCGGCCGGTGCGCCGGTAGCCGCGGCGCTCGTACCAGGCGATGAGCTCGTCGCGCTGCCGGATGACCGTCATGTGCATCTCCCGGGCGCCCCACTCGGCCCGGACGACCCGCTCGGCCTCCGCCATGATCACTTTGCCGAGCCCGGAGCCCTGCAGCGAAGGACGGACCGCGAACATCCCGAAGTAGGCGTGGGTGCCACGGTGTTCGAGCTGGCAGCAGGCGACGATCTCGCTGTCCCGCTCCACCACGAGCAGGATGCTGGACTCGTCGGTCACCACGGCCAGGACCCCGTCGGGGTCGGTCCGCTGACCGTCCAGCAGGTCGGCCTCGGTCGTCCAGCCCGCCCGGCTGTCGTCACCGCGGTAGGCCGACTCGACCAGCTCGACCAGGGCGGGCACATCCGCGGCGGTGGCCGCCCGGAAGGTCGGCTCGGCGGTGCGGCTGCCGGCGGTTTCCATCATGTCCCGGGGTCCTCTCCGTACGGTTGTCTGCCCTTATGACCCTAACCCGGTGAGGTGTGCGTACAGTCGCGGGCATGGTGCACGTACTGAGCAGCAGAGTGCTTCTGAGGCCGACCGACCCCGAGCGTTCGCGGGTCTTCTACGGGCGGACGCTGGGCCTCGCGGTCTACCGCGAATTCGGTACCGGCCCCGAGCGCGGCACCGTCTACTTCCTCGGGGGCGGATTCCTGGAGGTCTCCGGTCGCGCCAGCGACCCGCCCGCCCCCGGCCTGGAGCTGTGGTTGCAGGTCGCGGACGCGGAGGCCGCGCACGAGGAGTTCCGGCGGCAGGGAGTCGCGGTGCTGGAGCCGCCGGAGCGGAAGCCGTGGGGGCTGGTGGAGATGTGGATCGCCGATCCGGACAGGGTGCGCATCGCGGTCGTGGAGGTCCCGGAGGACCACCCCATGCGCTATCGCCCGGGGATCTGACGCGGTCGGCCGGGGCGTCCGTGCGCCGGCGCTGCGCGGGCGCACGGCCTTCCCTCGCCGTGCTCCTCTATTTGCGCCCGTGCGCTCCCGTGTGATGCGGCCTCAGTGGGCATTCTCCGGAGGTAAGTGTGCGTCCATGGAGGTGTGCCGTGCACGGACCGCCGCTGGTCGGGTGGTTGATGGTGGCGTTGTGCGCCGCGACGGGCGCGTACTGCCTCCTGAGCGTGCGGGCCGGCGCAGCGGGGGAGCGCCGGGCCGCACGCGGGGACGCGTTGATGGGGCTGGGCATGGCGGCCATGGCGGTGCCGGCCGCGGCGCTGGACACCAGGCCGTGGGGGGCACCGCTGTTCGCCGTGGTGTTCGCGACCGGCGGGCTGCGTGCGCTGCTGCTGGCCCGGGAGCGCGCCGAGGCCCATCATCTGCACCATGCCGTGGGCGCGTTCGCGATGGTCTATATGGCGCTCGCGATGGCGGGCGCCCCCGTCGGCGGGCACGCGGGCACCTCGCACGAACCGGCGGGGACTCCCCTGCTGACCGGGCTGCTGCTGGTGTATTTCGCGGTGTACGTCGTACGGGCGGTGGCCGGGCTCGTCCCGGTGATGGCCGGACCGGCCGGCGAGGCCGCGTGGGCCGACGGGCAGCTGCGACCGGGCTGGCAGTGGCGGCCCGAGCTGACCAACGCCTGTCGGCTGACCATGGGCATAGGCATGCTGACGATGCTGCTCACGCTGTGACGCTGCCGAGGGGGCTCACGGGGCCGCCTGGACGGTCCGGGCCGGGGCGGGGCGGGGGCGGCCCGCCCCGCTGTGGCACGCGTGGCGTGCGTCACTTCGTTCGCGGGACGTACCCCGGGGCGGCCGCGCGCTCATAGGCTGACCGGCATGATGGTCCCGCTCGCGCTGCTGGTCCTCGCCGGGCTGGCCGCGGCAATGGCGCCGCGCCTGCTGACCCGTGCCGACTGGCCCGACCGTGAACCCGTCGTGGCGCTGTGGGTGTGGCAATGCGTCGTCGCGGCCGTACTCCTGTGCTGCGGGCTCGCCATGGCGCTGAGCGCCGCCGCGGCCTGGCAGGCCGTGCGCGGCCATGTCTTCGCCCTGGCGCCGCACGGTGTCATGGAGGCGTACGCCCTGACCGCCTACGGGTCGTGGGCGGCTCCCATGGCCGTCGCCCTCGCGTGCGGCGCGGTATGGACGGCCGCGATGCTCACCCGCGAGGTCCATTGGGCGCGTCTGCGGCACCGGCGGCGGCGCGCGGAGCTGCTCGTGCGTTCCCCCCTGCTGCCCGGTGAGGAGCCCTGCGCGGACCAGCTCATGGTGCTGGAGGGCGACCGGCCCGACGCATGGTGGCTGCGAGGTCGCACCACGCCGCAACTGGTGATCACGACGGGTGCGCTGCGGCGGCTCAAGGGTTCACGGCTGGACGCGGTGCTGGCCCATGAGCAGGGGCACGCGCGCGCCCGGCACGACTGGCTGCTGCACTGCTCTTCGGCGCTGGCGAACGGCTTTCCGCAGGTGCCGGTCTTCGCGGCGTTCCGCGACCAGGTCCACCACCTGGTCGAGTTGGCCGCGGACGACGCCGCCTCACGCAGGTTCGGCCGGCTGACGACCGCTCTGGCACTCGTCGAACTCAACGAGGAAAGCGGGGTGTTCGGCCCCTGTCCGTCCCACCTCTCCCAGGTGCCCGGCCGGGTCCACCGGCTGCTGGAGCCCACGCCCCGGCTGACGGCGGCGAGGCGGCTGCGGCTCACGGCCGCGGCGGCGCTGGTGCCGGCCGTGCCGCTGCTGGTGACCTTCGCGCCGGGACTCAGCGCGCTCGGGCTCGGCACGCCGGGCTGAGGCCGCGTTCCGGTTCCTGCCCGGTTCCTGCCCGGTTCCTGCTCCTGATTCCCGTTCCTGCCGCCCGGTCCACGTTCCGGGCTGGTTTCGCGGCGCCCTGATGGGCGACGATCTGATCATGCAGGTTCCCACGCGCCTCTCCGCTCCGCCCGCCGCCCCGGCCCGCCCCACGCGCTCGGTGTGGCTGCGTTCCGGGGCCGTGCTCTGTGCCCTGTTCATCGTCCTGCTGGTGCTGGTCGGCAGTGGCTGGCAGCCTTTGGACTCGCTGGACCGGCGGGTCGCGAACGACCTGCACCCGGTGGCGGTGACGCACGAGGGGTGGACGCACGTCATGCGCCTGCTGTCGGACTGGCTGTGGGACCCGTGGACGATGCGCGCGGCGCTCGCCGTCGCCGCGCTCTGGCTCCTGTGGCGGCGCCAACGGCTGCTCGCGCTCTGGATCGTCGTCACCTCGGCGCTGGGGACGGCGCTGCAGCAAGGCCTCAAGGCGGCGGTCGGACGGAACCGTCCGCACTGGCCGGACCCGCTGGCCACCCCCCACTACCAGGCATTCCCGTCCGGACACGCACTGACGGCGACGGTGGCGTGCGGGCTGCTGGTGTGGCTGCTGTGGTTGCACGGGGTGGAGCGGCGCCGCGTGCGTGCCGCGCTGGTGGTGAGCGTGGTGTCGGTGCTCGGCGTCGGCTTCACGCGCGTCTATCTGGGGGTGCACTGGCTGTCGGACGTCGTGGGCGGTGCGCTGCTGGGAGCGGCCCTGGTGGCCGCCTCGGCCTGGACGTACGCCCGGGTGCCGCAGTGGCGGGCGCGCCGCGCCGGGCAGTCGGCAGCGTCCGACAGCACCCCGGAATAGTTCAACATTCACCCATGTTGGCGGAGGAGAAAGGAGCGACCATGACCGCCTTCAGGCCCTTCTCCCCCACCGCCGAACTGCCCGACACGCCGTACCCGCTCGCGGAGGAGTACACACGCGCGCAGCTCTTCTTCGAGGCCAGGGACTACACCGAGGCCGCCCGCATCCTCGCCCCCGTCGTGGAGGCCGAACCGGGGCACCTGGCGGCCCGGCTGCTGCTCGCGCGCTCCTACTACCACTCCGCCCAGCTGAAGCGCGCCGAGGCCGAACTGCGGCGCGTGCTGGAGCGGGATCCGGCGGAGACGTACGCCTATCTGATGCTCGGCCGCACCCTGGAGCGGCAGAACCGGCCGGCCGACGCCGCACCCTATCTGCGGCTGGCCGCCGCCATGAACGGCGAGGCCGAGCCCGCCCCGCGGCGGGTCGTCCACAGGCGCGCCGATGACTGACGGGCCCGGGTGGCAGAGTGCCGCCATGAGCAATCTCGATCTCCGGCCCGCCCCGGCCGTGTGCGGTGGCCGTCAGGACGTCACCGCCCGGCCGGTGCGCGATCTGCTGCCCGGCAAGACCGTTCCGCTCGGGGAGAGCACCGTCGTCCGCCGACTGCTGCCCAACCTCGGGCGGCGCATGGTGGGAGCATGGGCCTTCGTCGACCATTACGGTCCCGACGACATCGCCCGGGAGCCGGGCATGCAGGTCCCGCCGCATCCGCACATGGGCCTGCAGACGGTCAGCTGGCTGCACGACGGTGAGGTGCTGCACCGCGACAGTCTCGGCAGCCTCCAGACGCTGCGGCCGGGCGAGTTGGGCCTGATGACCTCGGGGCGCGCGATCTCCCACTCCGAGGAGTCCCCGCGCGAGCACGCGCCCGTACTGCACGGCGCACAGCTGTGGGTGGCCCTGCCGGACGCCCACCGGCACACGGATCCGACGTGGGAGCACCACGCCGAGCTGCCGCACGTCACCGGCGGCGGGATCGAAGCCACCGTCATCATGGGCGAGTTGGCGGGCACCACCTCGCCCGCCACCACGTTCACCCCGCTGGTCGGCGCGGACATCGCGCTGGCCGCGGGCTCCTCGGCCCGGCTCCCGGTCCTGCCGGACTTCGAGTACGCGGCGCTCACGATGTCGGGCGAAGCGGAGGTCGACGGGGTGCGCCTGGCGCCGGGGTCGATGCTCTACCTCGGCTGCGGCCGTTCCGAACTGCCGCTGCGCGCTGACGTCGACAGCTCTTTCATGCTGCTGGGCGGCGAACCGTTCGAGGAACGGATCGTCATGTGGTGGAACTTCGTCGGCCGCACCGGCGAGGAGATCGCCGAGGCACGGGAGGCGTGGACGGCCGGGGAGCGCTTCGGCACGGTGCGCGGCTACGACGGTGACCGGCTGGCCGCGCCGGCCCTGCCGCCCGTACCGCTCAAGGCGCGGGGGCGGCAGCGCTGAGCGGGGCCCACCGGGGAGACTGGGCGCCATGACCGTCAAAGGTGTTCTCTTCGACTTCTCCGGAACCCTGTTCCGCATCGAATCCACCGCGTCCTGGCTGCGGTCCGTGCTCGACCGGGCCCGGATCCCGCTGGACGGGGCCGAGTTCGAGCGGCTGACCCGTGGCCTGGAGGCCGTCGGCGCTCTGCCCGGCGGCGGCGCCCCGCGCGCGGTGCCGGCGCATCTCACCGAGGTGTGGGCGGAGCGCGACCGCACCGCGGCGCAGCACCGTGCCGCGTACACCGGGATGGCGCGCGAGGTCCCGCTACCGCGGCCCGAGCTCTACGACGCGTTGTACGCCCGTCACATGGAGCCCGCCGCCTGGCGCCCGTACGCCGACGCGGGCGACGTGCTGGCCGAGTTGCGGCGGCGCGGCGTGCGCACCGCCGTGGTGAGCAACATCGGCTGGGATCCGCGGCCGGTTTTCCGGGAGCACGGTCTCGACGCATGGGTCGACGCGTACGTACTCTCCTACGAGCACGGCGTCCAGAAGCCGGATCCACGGTTGTTCCGGGCGGCGTGCGAGGTGCTCGATCTGGCGCCCGAAGACGTGCTGATGGTCGGGGACGACCGGCGCGCGGACGCGGGCGCCGCCGAGGTGGGCTGCGCGGTGCACCTGGTCGACCATCTGCCGGTCGAGGAACGTCCCGACGCGCTGCGTCCGGTGCTCGAACTGGCCGGCTGACGCGTCGCCCGGCCCATGTCGTCCACTGACTTTGGGCGATCCCCCGCGTCGCCCAAAATCAGCGGACACACCGGAGCCCGCCCTGTCCAGCGGGGCGGGACAACCGTAGACCTGCTGAACAGACCGGCCCGAGGGCCGGTCGCCGCAGGAGTTACAGCATGTCCCCGCGCACCGCGTCGGTCAATGAGACGCCGCGCCCGGCCCTGCCCGGCGGTGCCCCGCCGGGCAGGGCGGATCCGGGGAGGCATCGGCACCGCCGCCACGCCGCTCCCTGTCCGCCTCTCCCGTATCCGGGCTCCCGGTGCGATCCTGGACGCACCCGCGGGAAGGAGTTCCGCCGTGCTTCGCGTCGCAGTGGTCGGATCGGGACCGAGTGGGATCTTCACCGCCCAGGCCCTGGTGCAGCAGCAAGGCGTCCCCGGTGTGACGGTCGATGTGCTGGACCGGCTGCCCTGCCCGTACGGGCTCGTGCGCTACGGGGTGGCCCCCGACCACGAGAAGATCAAATCGCTGCAGAACAATCTGCGCGCCGCCCTCGAACACCCGGCCATCTCCTTCCTCGGCAACGTCCGGGTGGGGGACGAGGCAGGAGGGTTGGCGCCGCGGCGGCTGCTGGACCTCTACCACGCGGTCGTCTACTGCGTCGGCGCCGCGACCGACCGGCGCCTCGCCGTCCCCGGGGAGGATCTGCCGGGCAGCTTCTCGGCCACGGAGTTCGTCTCCTGGTACAGCGCCCACCCGGACGCGGCGCCGGGCGGGTTCGTGCTGGGGGCGCGCTCGGCGGTCGTCATCGGGGTCGGCAATGTGGCGGTCGACGTGGCCCGGGTGCTGGCGCGCGGCGCGGACGAGCTGCGGGCGACCGATGTGCCGGACGCGGCGCTGGCCGCGCTCGCCGACAGCCGGGTGGCGGACATTCACATGGTGGGCCGACGCGGTCCGGGACAGGCGAAGTTCACCACGAAGGAACTGCGGGAGCTGGGTGCCCTGCCGGGGGCGGAGGTGCTCGTGGGGGCCGAGGAGGCGGCCCTGGACCCGGCGTGGGCCGACTCCTCCGGGCTGCCGGCGGTCGGCCGGCGCAATGTGGAGGTGCTGCGGGGCTGGGCCGCGGAGCCGGCCCGGGGCCTCGCGCGCCGGATCCGGCTGCGGTTCTTCCTGCGGCCCGTCGCCCTGCTCGGGGAGGACGCCGTGCGTGCGGTGCGCTTCGAGCGGACCGTGCCGGACGAACACGGCGGGGTGATCGGCACAGGGCGGTTCGAGGACATCGAGGCCCAGTTGGTCCTGCGGTCGGTCGGCTACCGCGGGGTGCCGATCCCGGGGCTGCCGTTCGACCCGGAACGCGGAACCGTGCCGCACACCGGGGGACGGGTCCTGCGGGACGGCATGCCGTCGTGCGGCGAGTACGTCGCGGGCTGGATCAAGCGCGGGCCGACCGGTGTCATCGGCACCAATCGCTCGTGCGCCAAGGAGACGGTGACCTCGCTGCTGGCCGACGCCGAGACCCTCATGACACGACGGCCGGCGGGTGACCCGTACTCCGCGCTGCGGTCGGCGGGGCAGGATCCGGTGCGGTGGCCGGGCTGGCTGGGGATCGAGGCTGCGGAGGCCGCCCTCGGCCGGCGGCTGGGCCGCGGGCCGGTGAAGATCCCGGACTGGGAAGGCCTGCTCGCCGCGGCACGCGACCAGCCCTGACCGGGCCGGACCCGTCACCGGGGGGCGTCGCGCCTCAGCGGTCCTCGCCGGGGCGCTCGGCCTGCCGGTCGGCCGCTGTGAGGACGCTGTCGAGGAGTCCCGGGAACAGCGCCTCCAGATCGTCCCGGCGCAGGGCGTTCATCTTCGCCGTGCCCCGGTAGATCTGGCTGACCACGCCGCACTCGCGGAGCACGCGGAAGTGGTGGGTGGTCGTCGACTTGCTGATGGGGAGGTCCAGGACGGAGCAGGACTGTTCGGTCCCGGCCGCCGCCAGGGACCGTACGACCAGCAGGCGCATGGGGTCCGACAGGGCGTGCAGCACGCTCTCGAGCCGGATGTCCTCGCGAGCGGGGTGCTCGAGGACGCGGCTGGTCGAGGCGGTTGCGGACGGCGTCTGCACGGCTGCTCCTCAGGGTCGCTGCGCTGCGAGGACCCAGTATACGAGAGTCGTACGAGGATTCTCGTAGTTCGAAGTATCTCGTAGTTTGACATCTCCCGTAGTACGACAGGTAGCGTACGAGCCGTACCTCGGCCCATCACGAGAAGGAGCCTGTCGTGAGTTCCCTGTTCGAGCCTTACACCCTGCGGTCGCTGACCATCCCCAACCGTGCCTGGATGGCGCCGATGTGCCAGTACTCCGCCGAGGTCTTCGGGCCGAACGCGGGTGTCGCAAACGACTGGCACTTCCAGCACTACGCCGCCCGCGCGGCCGGCGGCACCGGGCTGATCCTGGTCGAGGCCACCGCGGTCAGCCCCGAGGGCCGGATCAGCCCGGCCGACCTCGGCCTGTGGAACGACACCCAGACCGAGGCGCTCCGCCGCGTGGCGGCCTTCCTCAAGGAGCAGGGCACCGTTCCCGGCATCCAGATATCCCACGCGGGACGCAAGGCCGCGACGGACCGTCCGTGGCGCGGCGACGGCCCGGCGAGCCCGGAGGAGAGCTGGCAGGCGGTCGGCCCGAGCCCGCTGCCGTACGCGGACGGCCACCAGGTTCCCGTGGAACTGACGGTGGAGCAGATCAAGGAGATCGTCGGCCGGTTCGCGGACGCGGCGCGGCGGGCCCTGGCGGCCGGCTTCGAGGTCGTCGAGGTGCACGGCGCGCATGGCTACCTCATCCACGAGTTCCTCTCCCCGCACAGCAACCGCCGCACCGACGAGTACGGCGGCTCGTTCGACAACCGCGTCCGGTTCGCGCTGGAGGTCGTGGACGCGGTGCGCGCGGTGTGGCCCGAGGACAAGCCCGTGTTCTTCCGCGTCTCCGCGACCGACTGGCTGACGGAGAACCCCGAGGACGAGCGCGAGGGCTGGACGGGGGACGACACCGTGCGCTTCGCACGGGAGCTCCTCGCCCACGGCGTCGACCTGCTGGACGTCTCCACCGGGGCCATCGCTCCGGGTGCGCACATCCCGGTCGGCCCCGGCTACCAGGTGCCGTTCGCCCGGCGCGTGAAGGAGGAGACCGATCTGCCCGTCGCGGCGGTGGGACTGATCACCGACCCCCAGCAGGCCGAGAAGATCATCGCCAATGGGGAGGCGGACGCGGTGCTGCTGGCCCGTGAGCTGCTGCGCGACCCCTTCTGGGTGCGCCGTGCGGCGACCGTACTGGGCGGCGACCGACGCATCCCCGACCCGTACGGCTGGGCCGTCTGACCTGCGGTAATCCCACTCCCCGGGGCCGCTGCCGGTACGGGTCCGCAGAACTGCCCGCACCGGCGGCGGCCGCCGCCGGCTCCCGCCCCGCACGGGGGAAGACCCGCGCACGGCGGGACCTCCGCCGACGGCGGCCACACGGGCAACACGAGCGTGCGCCGGGCTTCGTGGGTGCGATCACGCTCCCGTTCGTACCGGCACAGGCTGAGCCAGTAGAGTGACGCCCCGTGGCTGCACGACCATTGAACGAGATCGTCGAACCGGGCTGGGCCAAGGCACTTGAGCCGGTCGCCGGGCGTATCACCGCGATGGGCGACTTCCTGCGCGCCGAGATCGCGGCAGGCCGGACCTATCTGCCCTCGGGTGCGAATGTGCTGCGTGCGTTCCAGCAGCCGTTCGACGACATACGGGTCCTGATCGTGGGTCAGGACCCGTACCCGACGCCCGGCCATGCCGTGGGACTGAGCTTCTCCGTCGCGCCCGAGGTGCGGCCGCTGCCCGGCAGCCTGGAGAACATCTTCCGCGAGATGCACACCGACCTCGGGCTGCCCCGGCCGTCCAACGGCGATCTGACCCCCTGGACGCAGCAGGGCGTCCTGCTGCTCAACAGGGCACTGACCACGGCCCCGCGCAAGCCCGCCGCGCACCGGGGCAAGGGCTGGGAAGAGGTCACCGAGCAGGCGATCCGCGCGCTGGTCGCGCGCGGTCGGCCGATGGTGGCGATCCTGTGGGGCCGCGACGCCCGCAATCTGCGTCCGCTGCTCGGCGGGGTGCCGTGCGTCGAGTCCGCTCACCCCTCCCCCATGTCCGCCGATCGCGGTTTCTTCGGCTCCCGGCCGTTCAGCCGGGCCAACGACCTTCTCGCCCAGCAGGGATCGGCTCCCGTCAACTGGCAGCTTCCGTGATCTTGGGCGGTAAGGTGCCCGCCATGACCACCGCAACGGACGTCTCGGACGGCCCGCGTCGGGCGGGCGACCGACGGCGGACGCGCGCCAGGACGGCGCCGCTGCCGGGCGCGAGCGCCGTCCTGGCGGGCGCGCACGCGGCGCCCACCGGCGCCTCGACGAGCGAGCGCGCCGTGCGCGGCTCCGGCTGATCCCGTGGACGTCACGCCCGGGAACCCCCCGGCCGACCGTACGCGGCACGGTCACTCCCACGTCCTGGGGGTCGACTCGGGCGGCTCGGGCGTCAGGATCGCCCTCACACCCGTCCGGGGTGAGGGCCCGGCTCTCACCTGGTCCTCCCCGGACCCCGCCGTCATGGGCGAGCGGGGTATCGACGCGCAAAGCCTCCTCGACCGGGTGCTGCCCGCCGCCGCACGTCTCCTGCGCGAGGCGGGCGCGGAGCTCTGCGAGGCCGTCTGCGTGGGCGCCTCCGGCATGGCCACGCTCGGCGACGATCTCCGTGCCGTGCTGCCCGACGCGCTGCGCGACGCACTCGGAGCACGTCGGCTGGCCCTGGCATCGGACGCGGTGACCGCGTACGCGGGCGCGTTGGGGCAGCGACCGGGCGCGGTCGTCGCCGTCGGCACCGGACTGGTGGCGCTCGGCACCGACCTGACCCCGGAAGGCGGCTGGCGGCGCGCGGACGGCTGGGGCCATCTCCTCGGCGACTGCGGCAGCGGAGCCTGGATCGGCCGCGCCGGGCTCGAGGCGGCGATGCGCGCGTACGACGGCCGTGAGGGCGCCTCACCCGCCCTGCTCGCCCGGCTGGAGGCCCTGCTCGGCCCCGCGCCGGAACTGCCGGGAAAGCTGTACCCGCGCGCGGACCGGCCCGCGCTGCTGGCGTCGTTCGCACCCGAGGTCGGCCGGTGCGCCGGGACCGACCCGGTCGCCTCCCGCATTCTCCGCGAGGCCGCCCGCCATATCGCCGGGGCAGCGGCGGCGGTGTGCCCACGCCCGGACCGGGAATCACGGCCGGCACATCCGACACATCCGAGGCGGCCTACATATCCGACGCTTCCCCCCGGCCGGACCCGGCTGGTGGCCCTCACCGGCGGACTGCTCCGTATGGGCGAACCGCTCCTGACGCCACTCCATCGAGAGTTGCAATTGCAACTCCCTCATGCGCACCTGATCGCCGCTGCGGGCGACCCACTGAGCGGGGCGTCGCTCGTGGCAGCGGCACTGGCGACGGACAAATTGCGACTACCCACCGAAGCCGGATTACTACGGATCATTTGCTGAACACATCTCCACTGATCGTATGAACCACCGAATAAATCCGGACAGACGTCACCTAGTTGCCCCCACCCGAACGGCCCAGTCCTCCGAACGACTAACATGCGGCGCCATGAGCTCCCCCACAGGGCCCGTGTCCGGCCTACCTGTACGAATGCCGCGTCCCCGCCAGCCTGGACGGCACCGGCGGCCGGAGCCCGCGGCTGCTCCAGCGGGTGCGCCCCCGCTGGTCCTCGCCGTACCCGGGACACCCGACCCCGCCACGCGCCTCCTCGCCGAGGAGATCCTCAGCATCGCGCGCGCCGAGCTCCCGGGGCTCGACGCGCGCATCGGCTACGTGGACGCCGACGGCGGCAGCGAGGGCTATCCCTCCCTGGACGCCGTCCTCGGCTACGCCACGGCCCAGCACGCCGCTCGCGCGAGCGAAGCCCGTGAAGAGGCCGCCGCGGACGAGAACGCCGACGTGTGGGCCGCAGGGCCCGCCGCCGCCGTCGTGCCGCTGCTCGCAGGACCCGACAGCGCCCTGCTGCGCCGCATACGCCAGTCCGTCATGAGCAGCGGCTCCGTCGTCGAGCTGACCGACGCGCTCGGCCCGCACCCGCTGCTCGCCGAAGCACTGCACGTGCGCCTCTCCGAGGCCGGCCTGGCCCGCGCCGACCGCGCACGACTGTTCACAGTTGCAACGGCCGCGGACGGCATCATTCTGGCCACGATCGGTGGCGAGGAAGCCGTGCAGGCCGCGGGCATCACCGGCATGCTGCTCTCCGCACGTCTCGCCGTCCCGGTGATGGCCGCCGCGCTGGACGAGGAGGGCGCGATCGCCCGTACCGCCGAGCGACTGCGTGGCTCCGGTTCCCGGAACCTGGCGCTGGCGCCCTGCCTGATCGGTCCCGAGGTGGCCGAGACCCTCCCGGCCGTGGCCGCTCAGGAGGCGGGCTGCGCGGCGGCCGAGCCGCTGGGCGCCTACCCGGCGATCGGCAAGCTGGCCCTGGCCAAGTACGCGGCCGCGCTGGGCATCGCGCCCGAGGCGTCCCTTCAGGGCGCGCCCGTCCGCTGATACTCGTTCGGGCGTCCGGACGGACGCCTCGCTGTTCGGAGGGGCCCTCAGGGGCCCCTCCGGTCGTTTACGGGCCTGATCGCTTCCGGCCTGCTGGTTCCGGTTCCGATCGATCGGAACCGGCCATGCGGCCCCGCCTGCGGGGCCGGCCGTTCTTTCGCTTCAGGCAAAGACCACGCAGGACGCGGCGGGCATCTCGATCGACCCCGCGCGGCGCGGCAGGCCGGTGTCGGGCTCGACGGTGAACCAGGTGACATCGCCGGAGCGCTCGTTGGCGGCGTACAGCAGGTGCCCGCCCGGGTGCGCCGACAGATCACGCGGCCAGTGGCCGCCGCAGTCGACTGCGGCGCGGAAGTCGAGGGCGTCACCCGAGGCGTCGAGGGCCAGCGTGGCGATGGTGTCGTGTCCGCGGTTCGCGACCCACAGGAACCGGCCGTCGGGCGAGACCACGGGCGCCGAGGGGAAATTGGGTACCGCCGCGTTGCCACCCGGGCGCTCGCCAGGGACGACAGGTGTCTCACCGACCGGCTTCAGGGCCCCGGCCGACGCGTCCCAGCGGCAGACCGTGACGGTCGACTCCAGCTCGTTGAGGACGTAGGCGCGGTCACCGCGCGGGTGGAAGACGAGATGCCGGGGGCCGGTCCCGGGGCGGAGCGGTGTCTCGCCGTGGGGCCTCGGGACACCCGTCGCCGGGTCGAGGGCGTAGGTCCACACGGAGTCCGTGCCGAGGTCGACGGCGAGCACCCAGCGTCCGGACGGGTCGGGCACCACGGCGTGTGCGTGCGGGCCCTCCTGCCGCTCCGCCACGGGACCGCCTCCCCGGTGCGGCAGGACGACCGAGGGTGCCTCGAGGCCGCCGTCGGCACGCACCGGCAGGGCGCTGACGCTGCCCGAACCGTAGTTGGCGGTGAGCAGATGCGCTCCGGCGGGCGCGAGGTGCGTGGGGGAGGCGCCACGGACGGGGACGGGCGCGCCGAGCGGCTCGGGCCGGGCCCGATCGACGAGGGAGAAGGCGACGGCGGCTCCCTCCGCGGTCTCGCTCACCGCGTACAGCACGTCGGCGGCGGGCGAGAGCGCGAGGAAGGACGGGTTCGCCACGGCGTCGGTGGCGTAGACGGGCGTCAGCGTGCCTGTGGCGGTGTCGACGTCCGCGACCGTGAGGCCGCGCCCGCCCGCCTGCGTGAACGATCCGATGTACGCCCGCTGCCCCCGCCGACGCCCCTGCTGTCCCGTACCGGCCACCGCGCCGCCTCCCCGTCGAGCCACTGTCCGCCCGACGCTACACCGGGGCACCGACAGCGGCCGGGGCGCGTCCCGGCCGCTGTCGGTGCCCCGGCATCGCGGCTCAGGCTTCGGCGAAGACGCCGCGCGGGTTGCTGCGCAGGGGCGCGGCGAGCGAGATGAGCGTCGCTTCCAGGTCGTGCAGGTGGGCGAGGGCGCGCTCGGCGCCGGGGTGGTGGTGCGGAACGGCGTCGAACGCGGCGGCGGCCACGGGTGCGCCGCCCCCGCCGGGCGCGACCAGGGCGTACAGCGCGGTCTCGACCCGCTGGCAGGCCGCGGTCAGCCGGGCGTCGTGCGAGGCGGCGGGGTCGGCGGCGACCGCCGCCAGGCCCCGCGCCTGACGGGCGCAGTCGTCGAGGAAGACCATGACCTCCCGGGCCCGGGCCTTGCGCGCCCGCAGCGGGCTGAGCGGGTGCAGCAGCGGCGCGAGGGAGACGCGCACCTTGCCGAGGAGCAGCTCCAGCTCGGCGACGTGCGGAGTGGGGTCGGCGGACTCGTCACCGGCGAGTCGGCGGGCCGACTCCGCGGTGCAGTGCCGTACGGCCAGCAGGGCGCGCTGGATCCAGGCGTCGGTGGCGGCGTGCGTGGTGACGGGCAGGACGACGGCGACGGCGAGGGCCGCGCCGAGGGCGCCGACGGCCGTCTGCTCGAAGCGCAGCGCCAGCAGCCCCGGGTGGAGCACGCCCAGGAGTCCGTAGAGCAGCCCGGCCATGACGGTCACGAAGAACATCATCCAGCTGTAGGACGGCGCGGCGGTGTAGAAGATGCCGAAGACGCAGACGGCGACGAGCACCGCGGTGGGCGCGGGCGCGCCGTGCAGCGGCACGGCCACGAGGAGCCCGACGACGATCCCGGTCACGGTGCCGACGACGCGGCGGAAGCCACGGACGAGGGTCTCACCGCGCGAGGCGGTGTTGACGAAGATCCACCAGGCGGTGCCGACGGCCCAGTACCAGCGCTCGTCGGAGACGAGCTGCCCGACGGCGAGGGCGACACCGCAGGCGAAGGTGGCCTGGAACGCCTGACGGGTGGTGGGTCGCGCCAGCCCACGCGCCGCGAGGGGGGCGGGCTGGGCGGGCGGCGGGGTCCGGCGTTCGATGCACCAGAACCCGAAGCGGACGAGACCGGACGCGGCGAGGGCCATCGCCACGGCTTGGTACAGCTCCGGCAGCTGAGCCGGTACGGCGTGCAGGAACTGCGTGGCGAAGAACATCATGAAGGCGAATATCCCGAGCGCGTGGCCACGCGGGCCCCAGCGCCGGGCGTAGACGCCGCAGAAGACCACCATGAGGAACACGGTGTCGCGCAGCAGCGGCACGCCGTGCAGGGCCGTCGCGAGGGCGAGCACGGGGAAGCCGACGGCCGGCAGCAGGGCGGTGCTGACCGCCTGGCGCCGCACGGTCGGGTCACCGACGGTGAAGAGCGCGAGGAGCGCCGCGAGCCCGCCCGTGATGGAGGCGGGCAGCGACAGACCGCAGAGCTCCGCCGCGGCGACCGCGAGGCTCACGCCGATGACGGCACGGACACCGGTGCGGAGCCTGAGCCGGCCCGGGTCCGGAGCCACGAACATCCTCTTCAGAGCGGCCGCCCCCTTCTCCCCAAGTAACGAATGTGTACGGATGAATCCGCGGATGCGCACGGACGTCGACGTCGCATGAGCGCTTTCCGGCACGACAAAGGCGCTGCGGGGGTTCGGAAGCGGCTTCCTCGCCGCCCGACGCAGCCCAGCGCAACGCCATCAGTAGGTAGAGGAAAACATCTGGAGCCTCAATGGCTCAACAGCTCCTCGGATGACTGAACCATTGGTACAGTGCCAAGCCCGGAGCATTGACCATAAGGAGGCCGTTGGCCCATGGCGGTGGACGCGCTGGACGCGAAGATCTTGCGGCTGCTGCTGGAGCAGCCACGGACGAGCGTGCGGGAGTACGCGCGCGTGCTGGGCATCGCGCGCGGCACGCTTCAGGCCCGGCTCGACCGGCTGGAGCGCGAGGGCGTGATCACCGGCACCGGGCCGCGGCTGTCCCCCGCGGCGCTCGGTCATCCCATGCTGGCGTTCGTCCACATAGAGGTCACTCAGGGCCATCTGGACACGGTGGCGAACGCGCTCGCCGAGGTGCCGGAGATCATCGAGGCGTTCTCGATCACCGGTGGCGGGGATCTGATGACGCGGGTCGTCGCGCGCGACGCGGCGCACCTGGAGGACGTGATCCAGCTGCTGGTCCAGTTGCCGGGGGTGGTCCGCACGCGCACCGAGGTGGTGCTGCGCGAGCGCGTGCCCTACCGGATGGTGCCGCTGGTGGAATCGGTGGGACGGGCAGCTCAGCGGTCTCCCTGACCAGGGCTGCCTGACGGGCCGCCAATCACCCGTAGGGCGCCCCCAATGTCTCCCCGCCCACAGATAGGTGGGATTATCTGCTCGCTCATCTCAACAAGCGAGGACAAGGGGACGTACATGGATCGAATTGGGGGAAGACCGGTCCGCCGGTGGGGAACGGCGCTCGTCGCGTCGACCGCGGCGATCGCCGTCGTACTCCCGGCGACGACCGCCGAGGCCGCCAGCGGTCCGTCGGGAGTCACCGCCCAGGGCGCGTTCCTGCTCGACACCGGCAAGAACAGCCGACTGTGGTCCAAGAACGCCGACACCAAGCGTCAGATGGCCAGCACCACCAAGGTCATGACGGCGGCCGTGGTCCTGGACACCAGTGGCGTCAATCTCAACAAGCTGGTCACCATCAAGCAGTCGTACCGCGACTACGTCGCGCGTAACGGCGCGAGCACGGCAGACCTGCGCGTGGGTGACAAGCTGACCGTGCGGCAGCTGCTGTACGGCCTGATGCTCCCCTCCGGGTGCGATGCCGCATACGCGCTCGCCGACACCTTCGGCAGCGGCAGCACCGAGGCCGCGCGCACGAAGTCGTTCATCGGCAAGATGAACAAGAAGGCCGCCGCCCTTGGCATGAAGAACACCAAGTACGACTCCTTCGACGGCATCTCGGCGGCGGGCGCCAACTACACGACGCCGCGCGACACGGCGAAGCTGGCCGGGCACGCGATGGCCAACAGCACGTTCGGCACGGTCGTCAAGTCGACCAGCACCCAGCAGAAGGCCGCGAACATCAATCGCACCTACTACTGGGACAACACGAACAAGCTGCTCGGGTCGTACAAGGGCGCGATAGGCATCAAGACCGGCACGGGCTCCGTGGCCGGGCCGTGCCTGGTGTTCGCCGCCCAGCGCAACGGGCGCACCGTCGTGGGCGTCATCCTCAACGCCGGCAACCGCTACGCGGACGCCACGAAGATGCTCGACTGGGCTTACAACACCAAGACCCCGGTGAAGCTGCGCCAGCTGCCCGCATCGGCTCAGAAGGACTGACACCCCGGCTGAACCCGAGGCCGACCGACCGCCAGGCGGTCAGCCGAGGAAGGTCAGCCGCACCTGGCGGTCCGGGTTGTCCCGGTTGGTATCCACGAGACACACGGACTGCCAGGTGCCCAGCTCCAGCCGCCCGCCGAGGACGGGGAGCGTCGCGTGCGGCGGCACGAGCGCCGGAAGGACATGGTCCCGGCCATGGCCGGGGCTCCCGTGCCGGTGCCGCCAGCGGTCGTCCGCCGGCAGCAGATCCCGCAGGGCGGCGAGCAGGTCGTCGTCACTGCCCGCGCCCGTCTCCAGAACCGCCACTCCGGCGGTGGCATGCGGGACGAAGACATTGAGCAGGCCGTCGCGGCCCGCGGCCACGGCGCGCAAGAACGTCTCACAGTCTCGCGTGAGGTCGTACACGGCCTCCGAAGTGCCGGTGGAGACGTCGAGGACGTGCGTACGGAACGTTTCGGTCATGTTCCCATCTTGCCCGGCGGCGGGCACGCGGCCCGGCTCCGGGACCGGCGCGAGGAACGGGAAGGCCAAGCGCTCACCGCCGACGTCTCACGCTATTCCCACAGCACCACCTTGATCGTGACCGCATCGGGCAGGGGCAGGTTGGCGGACACCATGCTGAAAGCCGCAGTACGCCCCTCGGTGGTGGTGAAACAGTACGTTCCGGAGACCCCGTTGCTGCGGGTCAGAGGGACAGACACCGGATTCTGCGTCACGCCGGGCGGCAACCGCTTCTCACAGTCCGAACGGCGCAGATCGCCGGCATCCCCCGGCGCTTCCGCCGCGCGACCGGTCATGACCATGACGGCGGCCGACGCGCTGTAGTCCCCGCGCAGATCGTCGTCCACCCCCACGAGTCGCCCCGGATCCTTGCCGTCGAAGTCCGCCCCGACATCGGAATTCGCGTTGAGAGTGAGCGGAAGAGTGACGGTGCCCTTCCAGCGCGCCTTGGAGGAAGGTGGCATCGACTTCTCTCCCCCGCTGACTGAGGGCGTTGGCTTCGGGGTGGTGGGAGTGACGCCTGCCCGCGTGGGTTCGTCGGGCGTGGACTTCTCGCTTGCCTCTGCGGAAGCCGAAGTTCCTCCCTGGGCGCCCGCCGACACGGAGCTGTCCTTGTTGCCCGATCCATTCGATTTCGACGAGGGCGAAAAAATCGCCCCGATGACCGCGGCGATGATGACGGCGACTGCGCCGATCACCGCTGGCCCGTACCGATTCCCGGGTGGGCTCGGTTGCCCACCGCCGGCCCCGCTGCTCATGCTCGTCCCCCGATCCACCCGAGCGCACGAAAGTCCCGCCATTCCACCGTAGGACTCCTGAAAGGTGAGGGGCAGGCGATGGGGCGGACGAGGTGAACACAGGGCTCCTTCTGGCCGCGCAAGCCCCGGCCGCACCCCTTGTCGGAGGACGCGGGCGAGTCTCGGAGGAGCGGGAAGGCCACGCGCCCCGCCACTGTTAGTGGAATCATGAACAAAACGGGGCCGCGTGAGGTCGAGGTCGTCGTCGTGGGCGCCGGGCAGGCGGGACTGTCCAGCGCGTACCACCTGCGCCGGGCGGGATACGAGCCGGACCGGGATTTCGTCGTTCTGGATCACTCACCGCGCCCGGGCGGTGCCTGGCAATTCCGCTGGCCGTCGCTGACCTACGGCAAGGTGCACGGTATGCACGCGCTGCCGGGCAGGGAGCTGACGGGGGCGGACGACTCCCTGCCCTCCTCCGAGGTGATCGGCGCGTACTTCGCGGAGTACGAGGACGCCTTCGGCCTGCGCGTGCATCGTCCGGTCGAGGTGAGCGCGGTGCGCGAGGGACCACGTGGACGGCTGTGGGTCGAGTCGTCCGAGGGCATGTGGGCGGCGCGGGCCCTGATCAACGCGACCGGCACGTGGGACCGCCCGTTCTGGCCCCGCTACCCCGGCCAGGAGACCTTTCGCGGCCGTCAGCTGCACACGGCCGACTACCCGGGTCCGCTGGAGTTCGCCGGGCAGCGTGTCGTGGTGGTCGGGGGCGGCACGTCGGGCGTGCAACATCTGATGGAGATCGCCGAGGTGGCCGCGGAGACGACGTGGGTGACCCGACGCCCTCCGCTCTTCCGCGAGGGCCCCTTCGACGCGGCCCGGGGGAGGGAAGCCGTCGCGCGCGTCGAGGAGCGGGTACGGCGGGGACTGCCGCCGCAAAGTGTGGTGTCCGTGACCGGGCTGCCCATGACCGCGGCCATGGAACGAGCCCGGGCGACGGGCGTTCTCGAGCGGCTGCCGATGTTCGACCGCATCACCCCCGCCGGCGTGACATGGGCCGACGGCCGCGGCGTCGACGCCGACGTCATCGTCTGGGCCACCGGCTTCCGCGCCGCCATCGACCACCTGGCGCCGCTGCGGCTGCGCGAGTCGGGCGGCGGCATCCGCGTCGAGGGCACGCGCGCGGCCCGCGACCCACGCGTGCACCTGGTCGGGTACGGACCTTCGGCGAGCACCATCGGCGCGAACCGGGCGGGCCGGGAGGCCGTACGGGAGATCCGGACGCTGTTGACCGAGCCCGGTGACGGAATCACCGGCGGGCCGGGGAGCCACCACGTGGACAGTCCTTCACAGCACGCGGTCGCTGCGGCAGTATGAGCCGCGCGAGGAGGAATCATGCGTGTGGGGCTGTTCGTCACCTGCGTCAATGACACGCTCTACCCGCGCACCGGTCAGGCCGTCGTCACCCTGCTGGAGCGGCTCGGCGTTCAGGTCGACTTCCCCATGACGCAGAGCTGCTGCGGTCAACCGCAGTTCAACACGGGCTACCGCCACCAGGCGGAGCCGTTGATGCGCCGCTACGCCACCGCCTTCCAGGACTTCGACCACGTGGTCACCCCGTCCGCTTCCTGTACCGCAATGATCCGCGACAACTACCCGCGGATCGCCGCCAAGGCGGCCGCCGAGGGGCGGGGCGGCACGATGTCCGAGGCGGCGGCGGGCGCGGTGGCCAAGACCTATGAGCTGACCGAGTTCCTGGTCGACGTCCTCGGGGTGACGGACGTCGGGGCGTACTTTCCCCACACCGTCACCTACCACCCGACCTGCCACGGGCTGCGGGTACTGGGCCTCGGCGACCGGCCGCTACGGCTCCTGGAGAAGGTGCGGGGCATCGAACTGCGGAAGCCTGCCGGGGCCGAGGAGTGCTGCGGCTTCGGTGGCACCTTCGCCGTCAAGAACCCCGCCGTGTCCGCCGCGATGGGTGCCGACAAGGCCCGCGCGCTCACGGAGACCGGTGCGACGGCCGTGTGCGCGGTCGACAATTCCTGTCTCCTGCACATCGGCGGCACGCTCGCCCGCGATGGCTCCGCCGTCCGCCCTGTCCATATCGCGGAGATCCTCGCCTGTACGGAAGGCAGCGCCCTGTGAGCGGCGCCGTGAGCCCTACGGGCGGCTCCGCCCACGCGACTTACCTGGGCATGCCCGCCTTTCCACGAGCCGCCGCCGTCTCGACCCGGGACAGCGGACTGCGCGCCAACCTCCGGCGCGCGACGCACACCATCCGCGCCAAGCGCGCCGCGGCCGTCGCCGAGCTGGACGACTGGGAGCGGCTGCGCGCCGCCGGAGCCGCCATCAAGGACCGGACCCTGCGTCACCTCGACCACTATCTGGTCCGGTTGGAGGAGAACGTGACCCGGGCCGGGGGCACCGTCCACTGGGCGGCGGATGCCGCCGAGGCGAACCGCATCGTGACCGAACTCGTGCGTGCCACGGGCGAGCGCGAAGTCGTCAAGGTCAAATCCATGGTCACCCAGGAGATCGGCCTCAACGCGGCCCTCTCGGAGGCGGGGATCCGGGCGTACGAGACCGACCTCGCCGAGCTGATCGTGCAGCTCGGCGACGATCTGCCGTCACACATCCTGGTCCCCGCGATCCACCGCAACCGCGGCGAGATCCGCGACATCTTCCGCGACCGGATGGCGCAGTGGGGGCGCCCGGCGCCGGAAGGGCTGACCGACCGTCCCGCCGATCTCGCCGAGGCCGCTCGGCTGCACCTGCGCGAGAAGTTCCTGAGCATCAACGTCGCGATTTCGGGTGCCAACTTCATGGTCGCCGAGACCGGCACCCTCGTGGTCGTGGAATCGGAGGGCAACGGCCGGATGTGCCTCACCCTCCCGGAGACCCTGATCTCGGTCGTCGGCATCGAGAAGACCGTGCCGACCTGGCAGGACCTTGAAGTCTTCCTCCAACTGCTCCCCCGCTCCTCGACAGCCGAGCGCATGAACCCGTACACCTCGATGTGGACGGGGACCACCGCCGAGGACGGCCCACGCGCCTTCCATCTCGTGCTGCTCGACAACGGCCGCACCGACACGCTCGCCGATCGGACCGGCCGCCAGGCGCTGCGCTGCATCCGCTGTTCGGCCTGCCTGAACGTCTGCCCCGTGTACGAGCGGGCCGGCGGGCACGCGTACGGCTCGCCCTACCCGGGGCCGATCGGCGCGATCCTCACACCGCAGTTGCGCGGCCTCACCTCCGCGTTGGAGGAGTCGCTTCCCTTTGCCTCCTCTCTGTGCGGCGCCTGCTACGAGGTCTGCCCGGTCGCCATCGACATCCCGGAGGTCCTCGTCCACCTGCGCGAGCGGGTCGTGGAGGGTGGAGAGGTGACCGTCCGCGGCACGAGGACCGTCATCAAACCGGCCAAGAGGCACGCCGCCGAGCGTGCGCTGATGCGTACCGCCGGCTGGGTCCTGGACCACCCCGCCGCGCTCCGCCACGGTCAGCGCCTTGCCGCCCGCACCCGCCGCTTCCACCCGCGACGGCTGCCCGGGCCGGGCCGCGCCTGGACGGATACCCGCGAGCTGCCCCGGATGCCCGCCGAGTCGTTCCGGGACTGGTGGGCCCGCACCCGGGGCGGACCGGCGGGCACCCGGTCCCGGGAGCAGGCGTCATGAGTGCGGCTTCCGGCGATGTCGGCGGCGACGCGAGCAGGGAACGGATCCTCGGGCGGATCCGGCGCGCACTGGCGGATGTGCCGCGGTACGAGCGCCCGCGCGATCACCCCGTCGTCCGCGACTATCTCCGCGCGCACGGTGAGCGGACACCCGCCGAATCCGTCGACCTCCTCGCCGAGAATCTCGCGGACTACCGCGCCGTCGTGCACCGCACGGACACGGCCGGACTGCCTCCGCTCCTGGGGCGGCTGCTCGCGTCGCGTGGCGCCCGCCGCGTGGTCGTACCGACCGGGCTGCCGGGCGGATGGCTTGCCGGAGCCCGAGTGGACCTGGTGACGGACTCCGTGGCTCTGACGCCGCGGGAGCTGGACGGCGCGGACAGCGTCGTCACCGGATGCGCGCTGGCCATCGCCGAGACCGGCACGGTGGTCCTCGACTCGGGCCCGGACCAGGGTCGCCGTCGCATCTCACTCGTGCCCGACCATCATCTGTGCGTGGTGCGGATCGCGGACCAGATCGTGGACTCGGTGCCGCAGGCCCTCGAACGGCTGGCTCCCGGGCGGCCGTTGACCTGGATCTCGGGTCCGTCCGCGACCAGCGACATCGAACTGGACCGGGTCGAGGGCGTCCATGGTCCGCGCACCCTCGAAGTGATCCTGGTGGACGGCGATCCTCGGTCGATGTGAGCCTCGCCGGGCGCGGGGCTTGTGAGGTGCGGGCGTCCTGTCCGATCCTGGCCCTTCGTGCTCTTCGGCGGTTTTCCACCGTATGTCGCTGCCGTGTCCCGTCCCCGCGTCCTCTTCTCCCGACGTCCCTCACTGGAGCTGACGTATGCGCGCACGACGACCGAACCCTCCGAACCGCCCCCTCCCGGCCGTCACGGGCGAGGAGTGGCAGGCAGGTCCCGAGACCTTCCAGGTGAACCGGGAGCCCGCCCGCGCCCGTCTCATCCCTTTCGCCGACCTCCGTTCCGCACTCGTCGGCGTCTCCGCCGACTCGCCGTACTACCGATCGCTCAACGGTGTCTGGCGGTTCAACTGGTCCCCGAACCCCTCCGAGCGCCCGTCGGGGATCGCCGAGGACGACTTCGACGACGGCGGCTGGGACCACGTCACCGTGCCCGGCAACTGGGAGATGCAGGGCTACCCGGAACCGGTCTACCTCAACGTCAGGTACCCGTGGGTCGGCTATGAGCAGCCCACTCCCCCGCACGTGCCCACCGTGTTCAACCCGGTCGGCTCCTACCGCCGTACCTTCACCGTCCCGCGCGACTGGGCCGGGCGCCGCGTCCTGATCTCCTTCCAGGGCGTCAAATCCGCGTTCTTCGTCTGGGTCAACGGCCGACGGGTCGGCTACAGCGAGGACAGCTACACGCCCGCCGAATTCGATGTGAGCCCCTTTCTGCGCCCGGGAGAGAACACCCTGGCCGTCGAGGTCCACCGCTGGTGCAACGGGAGCTGGCTGGAGGACCAGGACATGATCGACCTGTCCGGCATCTTCCGCGACGTGTATCTCTACTCCGTCCCCCGCGTGCACGTGCACGACCTGTTCGTCCGAACCGAGCTGGACTGCGCATTCCGCGACGCGGACCTCAAGGTGTCCGCGACGCTGCGGTCCGCGGAACCGGAGCTCCACTCCGACGACCATCACGTCCGGGTCACCCTCCACGACGCCGAGGGCTCTCCTGTCCTGTCCCGGTCCGCACCCGCCCGCTTCGACGAGTCCGGTGAGGTGACGGCCGAGCTGTGCGCCCGGGTCACCCGCCCCTCTCTGTGGTCGGCCGAACGCCCCTGCCTGTACGTCCTGACCCTTGAGCTGATCGATGCGCAGGGCGACACCATCGACATCCGACGCACCCGAGTCGGCTTCCGCGCCATCGGCTACGGCCCCGGTGAGCTGACGGTCAATGGCAGGCCCGTCGTCTTCCGCGGGGTCAACCGCCACGAGTGGGACCCCGACCACGGCCAAGCGGTCCCCGAGCAGCGGATGATCGAGGACATCCGCATCATGAAGCAGCACAACATCAACGCCGTCCGCACCTCGCACTACCCCAACCATCCGCGCTGGCTGGAGCTGTGCGACGAGTACGGCCTGTACGTGATCGACGAGGCCAACCTGGAGACGCACGATCTGCGCGACTCCCTGCCTGCGAGCCTCCCCGAGTGGACCGACGCCTGTGTCGACCGGCTCCGCAGCATGGTGGAGCGCGACAAGAACCATCCCTGCGTCGTGATCTGGTCGCTGGGCAACGAGGCCGGCCAAGGCGAAAACTTTCAGATCATGGCCGACTGGGTGCACGACCGCGACCCGTCCCGGCCCGTGCACTACGAGGGTATGAACGCGGTCGCCGACATCGAGTCGCGTATGTACGCGGACCCGGCCGCCGTCGAGGCGTACGGACAGTCCGGGAACCCCAAGCCGTACATCCTGTGCGAGTACGCGCACTCCATGGGCAACAGCACGGGAAATCTCCGCGAGTACTGGGACGTCGTCGACGCCCACCCGAATCTGCACGGCGGGTTCATCTGGGACTTCGCCGACCAGGCGATCCGTCTCCCCGTGCCGGGTGAGCCCGGCCGTACGTACCTCTCCTACGGCGGCGACTGGCATCCGGGCCACCCCGACGACGGCAACTTCAGCTGTAACGGTCTCGTCGCCGCGGACCGCACCCCGCACCCGGCTCTGCACGAGGTGAAGAAGGTCTACCAGGCGGTGCGGGTCTCGGCCGCGGACTTGGCGGCCGGGACGGTGAAGGTGACCAATCTCCAGCTGTTCACGGGGCTTGAGGCGTACGACCTGCGGTGGGAGGTCACCCGCGACGGCGAGCCCGTCCAGCACGGCACGCTCGTCGCGCCCAGGGCCCAAGCGGGCGAGTCGACGACCGTCCGGTTGCCGTGGGAGCGGCCCGAGAAGCCGGAGCCCGGCGCGGAGTACTGGCTCAATGTCTCCTTCGTCCTCCGCGAGGCGACCCGCTGGGCCGACGCCGGCCACATCGTCGCCGCGGAGCAGCTCGCGCTCCCTTGGCACTCCCCGGCACCCGCCGAGCGGGATGTGGCCGAACTGCCCGCCCTCCGGGTCGTACGGACCCCTCGCGCGGTCACGGTCACCGGGTCCGATCTCGAACTCGTCCTGGACGCGGCAGCCGGCACCCTCAGCACCTATCGGTACCGCGGCCGAACTCTGCTGGTCGAGGGGCCGGTCCCGAACTTCTGGCGCGCGCCGACCGACAACGACATCGGCTGGGGCGCCCAGGTCTCGTCCCGTACCTGGCGCGACGCGGGGGCGAGGCGTACGGTCACATCGCTCGACGTCGCGCAGCCGGCACCCGCCGAGGTGGTCCTCACCGTCGTCGCCGCCCTGCCCACCTCTCCTTCCCCTTCCCGGTGGACGACCGTCCTCACCGTGCGCGGTGACGGCGAGGTGCGTGTCCGGCACACTCTCACGCCGGGCCCGGGGCTCCCGGATCTGCCGGTGGTGGGCGCGCTGCTGACCGTGCCGGGTGGCTTCGGGACGCTCGGCTGGTACGGACGCGGGCCGCACGAGAACTATCAGGACCGCCGCGGCAGCGCGTTCGTAGGCCGATACAGCCGCTCGATGGACGCGTCGGCAGTGCCGTACGCGCGCCCTCAAGCCGTCGGCAACGCCACGGATGTACGCAGCGTCTCGCTGACCGGCCAGGACGGCACGGGCCTGTCCGTGCTGGCCGAACCCGGCGATGGCGGCGAACTGCTGGAGACCAGTGCTCTTCATTGCATCCCTTTCGACCTCGAAGGCCCGCGACACCCGCATGAGATGACGTGGCGCGATGACACGACCCTGAGCGTCAACCACCGTCAGATGGGCGTGGGCGGCAACGACTCCTGGGGGGCTCGGCCCTTGGAGCGGTATCTGCTGCATGCCGACCGCGACTACAGCTACGCCTACCGGCTACGACCGGCCCGATAGCTTCGGCCACGGTTTCCGTCAACGCCCCTTGGGCGGTGGTTCCTTTGTTCCCATGAGCGCCAGAGTAGGAGGCCCGAGTCCTGCGGGTGGTGAACTGTCCACAGGCCCGGTCATATGATCACGCCGATGAAGGAGGAGTGATGGAACTGCCCCTGCACGGCATCACCGTCGTCGCCCTTGAGCAGGCCGTCGCCGCGCCTTTCGCCACCCGTCAGCTCGCGGACCTCGGCGCGCGCGTGATCAAAATCGAACGACCGGGTCGAGGTGACTTCGCCCGCGGATACGACCGAAGCGTCAAGGGGCTCTCCGCCTATTTCGTCTGGATCAATCGGGGCAAGGAGAGTGTTGCCCTCGACCTCAAGGACCCCACGGACCGCTCGCTGCTCGACCGTCTCCTGGCTCGCGCCGACATCTTCATCCAGAACCTCGGCCCCGGCGCGGCCGACCGGCTGGGCCTCGGCGCCGAGACGCTGCGCGCCCGTGATCCGCGCTTGATCACCTGCGATGTCTCCGGATACGGCCCCGAAGGCCCGTATCGCGACAAGAAGGCCTACGACCTGCTGATCCAGTGCGAGGTCGGGCTGGTGTCGATCACCGGCAGCCCCGACGCCCCGGCCCGTCCGGGCATTTCCGTCGCGGACATCGCCGGTGGGATGTACGCCTACACGGGCCTGCTGACCGCGCTGTACGAACGCGAGCGCACAGGCCAGGGCTCGGCGCTGTCGGTCTCCCTCTTCGACGCGCTCGCCGAGTGGATGGGGCACCCGTACTTCGCCCAGGCGTACGGAGGTGCGCCCATCGCCCGCAGCGGGGCCCGTCACCCGTCCATCTCCCCGTACGGGCACTACGCGTGCGGCGACGGCGCACGCGTGTTCCTGAGCGTGCAGAACGACCGCGAGTGGGTGGCTCTCTGTTCACAGGTGCTGGGCCGGCCCGCACTCATCCGTGACCCGCGTTTCGCCGACAATCCGCTACGCCGGGCACACGACGACGAACTGACGGCCGTCATGGAGGCGGACTTCGCCCGCCATACGGCGGACGGGCTCCTCGCCCTCCTCGACGGTGCCGGCATCGCCAACGCTCGCTTGCGGACCGTCGGGGAGTTCGCCGACCACCCGCAGTTGACGGCGCGCGAGCGCTGGCGTGACTTCGGCTCGCCCGCAGGGCCGCTGCGCGGCTTGTTGCCACCGGTCGAGGTGCGGGGCAGGGAAGCGGCCATGGGCGCGGTGCCCGCCGCCGGGGAGCATACGGCCGCGATCCGGGCCGAGTTCGCGACGTCTTCGATGCTTGGCCCGCACGAGCGACGCGCGTCGGCGCATCTCGGTGAAGGTGACCCTGCCAGTGGTACGCACCGGGTGCGTATCAAGCGGAGAGGTCTGGGTGGGGCGATCTTCGAGTAGCAGGCTTTTCCTCAGCACCGCACATCACGCGAGGAAGGCTTGATCATGA
This sequence comes from Streptomyces netropsis, assembly GCF_014203545.1. Lineage (GTDB taxonomy): Bacteria > Actinomycetota > Actinomycetes > Streptomycetales > Streptomycetaceae > Streptomyces > Streptomyces netropsis. Next base: position 49,405 of record NZ_JACHJG010000002.1, on the reverse strand, counting down.
CCGTTCAGGGACAGCACTCCGTCCAGGAGCACGACTTCACGACCTCGGTACTCGGCGAGGCCCGGGGCCGGACCCACGACCGGACTCAGGGCCGCACGGCCACGGCGGCCCGGTGGTCTGCGGGCTGGTCGGTGCCGGTCCAGCGGCCCAGCAGCGGCTTCGAGGAGAACTGGTCGGAGACCGGGTTCGCTCAGCAGTCCGTGCGCCAGATCGTCCGCGTCACCGGAAAGGGCACGGCGGCCCGCATCCGACTGTCGAACCGGTTCGGCACCGAGCCGCTGACCGTCAGCGCCGCGACTCTCGCGCTGACCGACGAGGGCGCGGCAACCCGGCCCGGCACCATGAGGGAGCTGTCGTTCGACGGGGCTTCATCGGTGACGATCCCCGTCGGTGGCGAGACCGTCGGCGACGCGACGGAACTGCCGGTGGAACCGTTCGACTCGGTGACCGTGACCCTGTATTTCGAGGAGCCGACCGGGCCCTCGACGTTCCACTCGCAGGCGTACGCCAACAGCTACCGCGCCACCGGCGACCGCACCGCCGACGTCGGCGGCGAGCGTTTCGGCGAGGTCACCCATTCCTGGTACTACCTCTCCGACGTCGAGCTGTCGGGGAACACCGTCCCCTTCGAGACGGTGGTGGCTTTCGGGGACTCCATCACGGACGGCTACGGATCCACCGTGGGGGCGAACCGCCGCTACCCCGACGCACTCGCCGAGCGCCTCACCGCCGCGGGCCGCCCGCTGGCCGTCGTCAACGCGGGGATCGGTGGAAACCTCATGCTCAACGACTCCGCCTGGTACGGCGACCGGGCCGTGGACCGCTTCGGACGCGATGTTCTCGACAAGCCTGGTGTCCGCTCCGTGTTGGTGTTCGCCGGGCTCAACGACATCGGTTTCAGCGAGGTGGACCTGCCGACGTACAAGCCCAACCCGGAGGTGACGGTGGCTGAGTTGATAGCCGGATACCGAAGGCTGATCAAGCAGGCTCACCACCGCGGCGTCAAGGTCATCGGGGCGACCATCCTGCCGTTCAAGGGGGCGGAGTACCACACTCCGTCGGCCGAGGCGAAGCGCGTCGCGCTCAACGACTGGATCCGCACCTCCGGTGAGTACGACGGGGTCGCCGACTTCGACCGGGCTCTGGCCTCGCCCGACGACCCCCAGGTGCTCGAACCGGCCTACGACAGTGGTGACCGCAAGCACCCCAACGACGCCGGTTACCGGATCATGGCCGAGGCCGTCGACCTCGAGACTCTCTGAGGGAGGATCAGACCCTTGCCGTGAGCCGCGTATCGCGCCGGACAAGGGCGGCATACGGGCCCGCACCCGCGAGGAGTTCCTGATGGGTTCCGCGCTCGGCGATGCGACCGCCGTCAAGGACGATGATCTGGTCGGCGTCGCGGACCGTGGAGAGCCGGTGCGCGATGGTGATCGTCGTCCGCCCCTCGGACAAGGCGTCGAGGGCCTTCTGCACGGCGTACTCGGTGCGGGTGTCCAGCGCGCTGGTCGCCTCGTCCAGGACGAGCACGGGCGGGTCGCGCAGGATCGTCCGGGCTATGGCCAGACGCTGCTTCTCGCCGCCGGAAAAGCGATAACCGCGTTCTCCCACGAGAGTGTCGTAGCCGTCGGGCAGGGAGGCGATGTGGTCGTGGATCTGCGCCGCCCGCGCGGCGGCCCTGATCTCGTCGTCCGTCGCATCGGGCTTGGCGAAGCGGAGATTGTCGGCGACGGAAGCATGGAAGAGATAGGTCTCCTGCGAGACCACCCCGACCGCGCGGGCGAGCGTGTCGAAGTCGAGGTCGCGGACGTCGACCCCGTCGATCAGCACCCGGCCGCCGGTGACGTCGTAGAGCCGGGGGACGAGATAGCTGAGCGTGCTCTTGCCCGAGCCGGTCGGCCCCACGACGGCCAGGCTGCTGCCGGCCGGGACGGACAGGTCGATGCCCGAGAGGGTCTCCGTCGACGGGTCGTAGGAGAAGGAGACGGAGTCGAAGCGGACCTCGCCGCGGATCTTCTCCAGCCGCACCGGCTTCTCGGGCTCGGCGATGTCCACGGGCAGATCGAGGTACTCGAAGATGCGGTGGAAGAGGGCCAGGGAGACCTGCATCTGCACACCGGTGGACAGCAGGCTGACCGTGGGCCGGAAGAGCCCCTGCTGGAGGGAGACGAAGGCGACGAGCGTACCGATCGAGATGTCGGGCCCGCCCGTCCGCAGGGCCATTCCGGCGGCCCAGTAGATAACGGCTGGCATGGCGGCCATGACGATGCCGATGACGGACATCTTCCACCGCCCGGCCATGTTCGCCCGCACTTCGAGCCCGACCAGCCGCTCGGATTCTTTCTCGAAGGTCTTGGTCAGGGAGTCGGCACGGCCCATCGTGCGGCCGAGCAGGATCCCGCTGACGGACAGCGATTCCGTGACCATGGCAGCCATGGCCGCCATCTGTTTCTGACGCTGGGAGGTGATCTTCTTGCGCTCGCTGCCGACGCGGCGGCTGATCCACACGAACACCGGCAGGAGAAGGAGCGAGACGACGGTCAGGCGCCAGTCCAGGGCGAGCATCGCCACGACCGTGGCGACCACGCTGGTGAGGTTGGAGACCAGGGAGGTGGCGGTGGACGTCACCGTCGCCTGCATGCCACCGATGTCATTGGCGATACGGGACTGCACCTCGCCGGTGCGGGTCTTGGTGAAGAAGGCCAGCGGCATGCTCTGGAGCCGGCCGTAGACCGCGGTCCGCAGATCGTGCATGACGCGCTGGCCGACCGTGGTGGAGATGAGGGTCTGCAGAACGCCGAAGACGCTGTTCACGACCGCTGCGGCGATCATGCCGAGCGCCAGCAGGCTCAGCAGACCGGTACGGCCGTCGGGAATGGCGACGTCGAGGACCTCCCGCAGCAGGAACGGCGAGGCCACCGAGACGAGCGAAGAGGCGGCGACGAGCAGGCCGACGAGGGCGAGACGGCCGCGGTAGGGGCGGAAGAGACGGAGGATACGGCGCAGTTGCGCGGGTTGCTCCGGGTCTGCGGGCGGGGGCGTCCAGTCCGGTTCGTCGTGACGCATGGGCTCCTTCAGAGGGATCGGGACAGCGAAGGTGAATCCAACACCGCTCACCGAGCATAGCTCACTGTTACCTATACTCACAATGTACTGGGTCCTGGTATTCTCTTGATCATGACCGCTCCCGATCCGTCCGGGCAGCTCGCCGAGCAGCTGCTGCGCCTCACCCGTCGGCTCCACCGCGCGCAGAAGCGTTACCTCGACCCGGTCGGCATCACGCCCGCCCAGTCCCGGCTGCTCCGCACCGTCTCGCACTACGAGGAACCACCGCGCATGGCGGATCTGGCGCAGCGCCTCGAGGTCGTGCCCCGGGCGGTCACCACGCTGGTCGACGCGTTGGAGGCCAACGGCGCGGTGCGCCGGGTGCCGGACCCTTCCAATCGCCGGGTCATCCGGATCGAGATCACCGACCAGGGCCGGTCGACGCTGCGTGCGCTGCGCGAGGCGCGGCGCACGGCCGTGGAGGACATACTCGCCCCGCTGAGCACCGAACAGCGTGTCGTGCTCGGCAGCCTGCTGGACGAGCTCATGGCGGGCCCGGAGCGCGGCTGCTGACGCACGCCGGACAGCACGGCGCCGGGGGCCGTCGCCCCGTAAACGCGCAGGGCGGGCCCGCGAGGCGCTCCGGCCCCGCGAACCCGCCCCGGGTGGGCGGTCAGCAGCCCTGCCGGTCCTCCGTCAGGTCCCCTTGTGCCGTGGCCAGGCTCCGGTCGTAACAGACTCCCGGGCCGTACAGGCGGTAGCGCTCACGCGAGACGCCCGTCGCATGCCGCTGGTCGCGCGGCACGTTCTGGTTGTAGGCCGCGTCACCCGTGTAGGTGTCGTCCAGCCGGGACCATCCCACCCGTTGACGGCCACGCAGCGTGACCGTGTCCGCCCGGTCGCCCATGGTCATCACCGTGCGCAGCCGGTCCCCCGTGCCGATGGTGATCTCACCGTCCATGCTGTACGCGCGGTGGGCCCTGGTCGTGGTCGCGGGGCCGCGTCCGTCGACGGTCACCGTTTCGTCGTCGCTCCAACGGGCCCGCAGCGCGTCCGTCGACTCGCCGTCGGTCCAGCGGTGGACGGAGGTACCGGCGACCTTGCGGGCAACGGTCGTCGTGACCCGGCCGTGCGAGGTGTCCACGTAACCCGCGACCGTGAGGGAATGCCCGCCCTCGGAGGTCAACCGGTGCTCCGCGCCGGGCTTGTACCCCGTGGTGTTTGCGAGGTCCCCCACCGTGTGTGCGGTGAGCGCGCCCGTGACCCGGGTGGCTTTCGCGTCCTGCCAGACCAGGATGTTGGTGGGGGTGCTCCAGCCGCTCTGGCCCTCGGGCACTCCGGCGACCGAGATGGCGACGCGGTGCGGCTTGCCGTCGTTCAGCAGGCCGGCGAAGGGCGTGAGGTCGTACTCCACAGGCCGGACGTCAAAGGCGCGCGGTCCGGGAATCACGTACCAGAGGAAGGGGTTGGACCAGCCGCCGGTCCACACGGTCGGGTAGGGCGCGGCGATCCCGGCGAGCCGGCCGTCCACCGAGACCTGCACCTCTCGGTACGGACCGTTCTTGGCCTTGCACGAGTAGGGGGCCTCGTCCGGCACGGTGAGGTACCAGAATTCCTCACAGCCTCCGCCCGAGCCGGTGGCGTACACCTCGGCCACGATCCGCTCGCTGTTGCGCGGTGTGGTCAACCGCCCTTCGTGGACGCCGCCTTCGGTGCGCGCCCCGTCCAGGGTCAGGACCTTGTCGGGGGCGAGGGCCGGCTTCACCCGGCCCTCGGCCGCGTAGAAGGTCAGGGTCACCTTGACCTTGATGACCCCGGTGTATGTGTCGTTCACGAGGTTGCCGATGAGCATCTCGACGGGCTGGTCGGAGCGCAGGGTGGCCGCGTAACGGGTGACGTCCTTCTCCACGTTCCAGGCGATGCCCTGGGGTGAGGGTTCCGGTGTGGAGGTGCGCAGGACCTCCACACCGCCTATCTGGAGGTAGCCCAGACGGTCGTACTGCCGTCCTGCGACGGATCCTTCGAGCCGTAGGACGACCTTGTTCCAGCGGTCGCCACATCCCTTGGGGGGCGTGTAGGTGCTCTTGTAGGGCGTGTAGTCGCGGAACTCGGTCTCGGCGACGGTCACTTTGCACGAGGTGGTGTCCGGGGTGGCCACGGGCGGCGTGGCGGTGACCGGGTCGTGCCAGTCGGTGCCGAACTCTGGAGGCGGTTCCGCGGCCGCGGCGGGGCTCACACCCAACGTCAGGCCGACGGCCGCGGCGCACAGCGCGAGAAGCAGTCGTCTCGGTCTCATGGGGCAGGAGTGAAGCGTGTCGTACCGCAGCGCGCCAGAGCCTCTTTGGCCCGATCCATCGACTGCGCGAAAAACCAGTTGAATTCGGCACTCCTGGAGGGCGAACCTTTCATTTCCCCCGCCACGCCACCCCGACCCTGGGACGTCATGCAGATTCGCGACCTTCCGTATACCGATCCCGGCAGCCCTGACGTCAGATCAGGCCCGCGCTTCCTCCTGTGGCTCGGGCGGAATCAACTTTCCGGCCAAGTGAAGGCCATGCTGTGGGGTGTTCTGCACATGGCAGCGGTCGCCGTGTTCCCCGTGGCCGTGGGCTTCGCGGTGCAGGCCGTCGTCGACCGGTCCGGCGCCCGTCTGGCGGTGGCCGGCGGTCTGATGGCGCTCCTTGGGGTACTCACCGCGCTGGGCGACACCATGCTGCATCGCACGGCCGTGACCAACTGGATCACGGCCGCGGCGCGGGTGCAGCAGCTACTGGCCCGCAAGACGGCCGAGTTGGGGTCGGCGCTGACCCGGCGCGTCGCGGCGGGCGAGGTCGTCGCGGTATCGACGGGCGATGTCGAGAAGATCGGCTGGTTCGTGGAGGCCCTGTCGCGCTTCGCCTCCGCGGCGGTCACGACGCTCGCGGTGTGCGTGGCCTTGGTGATCTACCAGCCCGCGCTCGGTGTGGTGATCGCGATCGGTGTGCCCGTGCTGACGCTGGCGGTGCTGCCCCTGCTGCCGCACGCGACGAAGCGGGCCGACGAGCAGCGTGAGAAGGCGGGCCGGGCCACCGAGCTGGCGTCGGACACGGTGGCGGGGCTGCGGGTGCTGCGCGGCATCGGCGGCGAGGAGCTGTTCCTCACCCGCTACCGCCGTGCCTCGCAAGAGGTACGCAAGGCGGCGGTGCGCAGCGCCCGGATGTGGGCGCTGATCGCGGCGGTACAGGTGGCACTGCCGGGGCTGCTGCTGATCGCGGTGGTCTGGTACGGGGTCGGGCTGGCCCAGGACGGCCGCATCGGCGTCGGCGAGCTGGTGACGGTCTACGGCGTCGTGACGTTCCTGCTCTTCCCTCTGCGCCAGTTCGAGGAGATCGCCATGGCGTACTCCTTCTCACGGCCGTCCGCGCAGCGCGCCGCCCGGGTCCTGGCCCTGCGGCGTACCGATCCCTCGACGGACGACGGAGCTCGGGGCGTGGTGCTCGCCGGCGACCTGTACGACCCCGAGAGCGGACTCCTCGCTCCCGCCGGGCTGCTGACCACGGTGGTGTGCGGCGATCCGGACGTCGCCGGACGGCTCGCCGACCGGCTGGGCGGACACGCGGCCGAGCGCGTGGAGGGGGTGCCTTCGGCGTTGCTCGGCGGGGTGGCGCTGGACGAGGTGCCGCTGGACGAGGCCCGTGCCGCGGTGCTCGTCCAGGACAAGGATCCCGTACTGATGTCCGGAACCCTCGCGGAGTTGCTGGACGTGCCCTCCTCGGGGGCGGTCGACGCCGACGCGGCGCTGACCGCCGCGCAGTGCGGGGATGTACTGGCCGCCCTCGCACAGGCCTCGGTGGACGACTCCGGCGACCCGATGCGGACACGGATCACCGAGCGGGGCCGCTCGCTGTCCGGCGGACAACGGCAGCGGTTGGCGCTGGCCCGGTCATTGGTGACCGACCCTGAGGTGCTGGTGCTGGACGAGCCGACCTCGGCGGTCGACTCGCATACCGAAGCACGCATCGCGGACGGGGTGCGGGGCTTGCGGGAGGGGCGCACCACGGTGGTGTTCTCCTCCAGCCCGCTGCTGCTCGACCGGGCCGACCGCGTGGTGTTCGTCCGCGACGGCCGGGCCGCCGCGGTGGGCACGCACCGCGAACTACTGCGGGACGACTCCGCGTACCGCGCCGTCGTCACCCGTGAGACGGACGAAGAGCTGGGCGTGGAGCTCGCAGAGCTGAAGAAGACCGAGCACATCGAGGAGTCGGCATGATCGGCGTGGCGCCACCGGCGCACGACCCGGCCGCACCGGAGTCGGCGACGACCCTGCCGGTCGGCAGACCCGCGACGGTGCGGGCGTATGTGAGCGGCCTGCTCCGCAGGCATCGGACGGCGTTCGTCCTGTTGGTGTCGGTCAACGCGATCGCCGTGATCGCCTCCATGGTCGGGCCGTACCTGTTGGGCGGGCTGGTGGAGGACCTGTCATCGGGTGAGGACGATCTGCATCTGGGCCGCGTCGTCTCACTCTTCGCGGTCGCGCTGGCCGTCCAGACGCTGTTCGTACGCATGGTGCGGCTGCGTGGGGCGGTGTTGGGCGAGCGGATGCTGGCGGATCTGCGCGAGGACTTCCTCGTGCGGTCGGTGGCACTGCCGCCGAGCGTGCTGGAGCGGGCGGGGACCGGAGACCTGCTGTCGCGGATCACCACCGACATCGACCGGCTCGCGAACGCCATGCGCGAGGCCGTGCCCCAGCTGGCGGTGGGCTTCGTGTGGGTCGCGTTGCTGCTGGGCGCGCTGACCTTGACCGCACCGCCGCTCGCGCTGTGTGTGCTGGTCGCGCTGCCGTTGCTGCTCGTCGGCTGCCGCTGGTACTTCCGGCGGGCTCCCGGTGCCTACCGCTCCGAGGCCGCGGGGTATGCCGCGGTCGCGGCGTCCCTCGCGGAGACCGTGGACGCGGGGCGGACCATCGAGGCCCACCGGCTCGGGCAGCGTCGGGTCGCCCTCTCCGACCAGCGGATTTCGGAGTGGACCCAATGGGAGCGCTACACCCTGTGGCTGCGCTCGGTCCTCTTTCCCGTGATCAATGTGACGCACGCCCTGCTCTTCGGCTCGGTGCTGATCATCGGTGGCGTCTTCGTCCTGGAGGGCTGGATCTCGGTCGGTCAGCTGACGACGGGAGCGCTCTTCGCCCAGATGCTCATCGATCCGATCGGGCTGATCCTGCGCTGGTACGACGAGCTGCAGGTCGCCCAGGTGTCGCTGGCGCGCCTGGTGGGGGTACGGGAGATCGAGCCGGAGGACGCGGACGAGCGGGTGAGCCCGGTGGGCCGGGACGTCAAGGCGGACGAGGTGCGCTTCGGCTACTCGGCGGGCAGGGATGTCCTGCACGGCGTGTCCCTCGATGTCCCGCCCGGCAGTCGGGTGGCGCTGGTCGGGCCGTCCGGTGCGGGCAAGTCGACCCTGGGCCGGCTGCTGGCGGGGATCTACGCGCCGCGCTCCGGCGCGGTGACGCTCGGCGGCGCCGAACTGGCCCGGATGCCCACGGAGCGGGTGCGCAGGCATGTGGCCCTGGTCAACCAGGAGCACCACGTCTTCGTGGGCTCGCTGCGCGACAACCTGCTGCTGGCCCGTACGACGGCGGAGGACGGCGAGCTGTGGGCGGCGCTCGGCGCGGTGGACGCCGACGACTGGGTACGGGCCCTGGAGGAGGGGCTCGACACGGAGGTCGGGTCGGGTGGTCTGACGCTCACCCCGGCCCAGGCACAGCAGATCGCGCTGGCCCGGCTGGTCCTCGCCGATCCGCACACCCTGGTGCTGGACGAGGCGACTTCGCTGCTGGACCCGCGCGCGGCCCGGCACCTGGAGCGGTCGCTGGCGAAGGTGCTGGAAGGACGGACGGTCGTGGCCATCGCGCACCGGCTGCACACCGCGCATGACGCGGATGTGATCGTGGTGGCGGAGGACGGCCGGATCAGCGAGCTCGGCAGCCACGACGAGCTGGTCGCGGCCGATGGCGCGTACGCGGCGCTGTGGCGCTCCTGGCACCAGTAGCCACACAGTGACGATGCGGCTCCCCGGCCACATGGACGGGGAGCCGCATCGGAGCCGGTGGCCGGGGACGCTCAGATATAGCCCAGGGCGCCGAGTCCGCCGAACCCGCCGAGCACCATGAAGGCGGGCATGAGCACCTTCAACTCCACCCAGCTGCCGGCCCGGAAACGCATGGCCTTCGGCGGTCCGAGCGGGTACCAGCGCTTGCGGCCTATGGGGATGGGCCACAGGATCGGGCAGCCCGAGACGGTGAGCGCGTCCCCGATGTCGTGCACGAGCGCGCCGAGGATGATCGGCAGACCGAGCCACATGTACTCCTGGCCCGGAGCGGTGAACAGCCAGTCGGCGCCGTTGCCCGGCTCGTTGAGGACACCGGCGAGGATCCAGGCGCTGGTCGCGCCGAGCAGCCAGACCAGGACGTCGCTGGAGGTCCGGGCCATCCGCCACAGGAGTCCCTCGACGGCGAGCACCAGGTGGACGAAGAGGATGCCGAGCACGGCCCAGCGGCCACCGGTCATCGCCAGCGCCGAGGCGCCGACCCCTATCAGTACCGCCCACAGCCAGGTGTGGGTGAGGGTGCGGTGGCCGCCGTTGCGACGTGGGTCGCCCTGTGTCCTGGTGGCCTTGTAGACGGCGTGCGAGAGCTTGTCGATGATCTCGCAGAGCCAGCGCGAGATCGGGCCGAACGCACGGGATATCGTGGCGGATTTGTGGTCGAGGTCGGGGGCGAGCGCCGCACCCGCGCAGATCAGCGCGCCGGCGACGAGCACCGGCCAGGGCATCGGGTGGCCGGCCCCGGCCACCGCGGCACCCACTCCCAGCCAGGCGGCGGCTCCCGAAAGCGAGTGCGCCGGTCCCATCATGGTCGTTCCACCTCAATTGGCCCTCTGATTGGCGACGTCTCGCATTCCTGACGCCCGGTCGGCCACTCAGCGTAGCGCCCGGATGATCACCGTTCGACCGGCCGGTTCCCTGATCCGGTCCGGGGCCAGGCAGTATGGAGGCGTGACCCTTATCGATCAGATGCCGAGCAATGCCGATCCCGATGCCCTCTTCGAAGCTTTCTCGACCTGGGCCGAGGAGCGGGGCATCTCGCTGTACCCCGCGCAGGAGGAGGCGCTGATCGAGGTGGTCTCCGGGGCAAATGTGATCTTGTCTACGCCCACCGGCTCGGGCAAGAGCCTCGTCGCGGCCGGGGCGCACTTCACCGCGCTCGCCAACGACCAGGTGACCTTCTACACCGCGCCCATCAAGGCCCTCGTCTCGGAGAAGTTCTTCGACCTGTGCAAGCTCTTCGGCACGGAGAACGTCGGCATGCTCACGGGTGACGCCTCGGTCAACGCCGACGCGCCCGTCATCTGCTGCACGGCCGAGGTGCTCGCCTCCATCGCGCTGCGGGACGGCAAGGACGCCGACATCGGCCAGGTCGTCATGGACGAGTTCCACTTCTACGCGGAGCCGGACCGGGGCTGGGCGTGGCAGATCCCGCTGCTGGAGCTTCCGCAGGCGCAGTTCATTCTGATGTCGGCGACGCTCGGTGACGTGTCCCGGTTCGAGGAGGACCTGACCCGGCGCACGGGTCGGCCCACCTCGGTCGTCCGCTCCGCGACCCGGCCGGTGCCGCTGTCCTACGAGTACCGCACGACACCGCTGACCGAGACGCTGACCGAGCTGCTGCAGACGCAGCAGGCACCGGTGTACATCGTGCACTTCACGCAGGCGGCGGCCGTGGAGCGGGCTCAGGCGCTGATGAGCATCAACATGTGCTCGCGCGAGGAGAAGGACGAGATCGCCAAGCTGATCGGCAATTTCCGCTTCACCACCAAATTCGGCCGGAACCTCTCGCGCTATGTGCGCCACGGCATCGGCGTGCACCACGCCGGGATGCTGCCGAAGTACCGGCGACTGGTGGAACGGCTGGCGCAGGCGGGTCTGCTGAAGGTCATCTGCGGTACGGACACGCTCGGCGTCGGGGTCAACGTGCCGATCCGCACCGTGCTGTTCACCGCGCTCACCAAGTACGACGGCCAGCGGGTGCGGACGCTGCGGGCCCGGGAGTTCCACCAGATCGCGGGGCGGGCCGGGCGGGCCGGCTTCGACACGGCCGGTTTCGTCGTGGCACAGGCTCCCGAGCACGTGGTCGAGAACGAGAAGGCCCTGGCCAAGGCCGGGGACGACCCGAAGAAGCGCCGCAAGGTGGTCCGTAAGAAGGCACCCGAGGGCTTCGTCAACTGGGGCGAGAACACCTTCGAGAAGCTGATCGTCTCGGAGCCCGAGCAGCTCACCTCCCGCTTCCGGGTGACGCACACGATGCTCCTGTCGGTCATCGCACGGCCCGGCAACGCCTTCGAGGCGATGCGCCGTCTGCTGGAGGACAACCACGAGCCCCGCAGGAATCAGCTGCGGCACATTCGCCGCACCATCGCGATCTACCGTTCGCTGCTGGACGGCGGTGTCGTCGAACAGCTCGACCAGCCCGACGCCGAGGGCCGGACCGTGCGGCTGACAGTGGACCTGCAGTCGGATTTCGCCCTCAACCAGCCGCTGTCGACCTTCGCGCTCGCCTCCTTCGAGCTTCTCGACCCCGAGTCGCCCTCGTACGCGCTGGACATGGTCTCGGTGGTCGAGTCGACGCTGGACGACCCGCGGCAGATCCTGGCGGCGCAGCAGAACAAGGCACGCGGCGAAGCGGTCGCCGCGATGAAGGCGGACGGCGTCGAGTACGAGGACCGCATGGAGCGGCTCATGGACGTCACCTACCCCAAGCCCCTGGACGAGCTGCTGTCCCACGCCTACGACGTCTACCGCAAGAGCCACCCGTGGGTCGGGGACCACCCGCTCTCGCCGAAGTCGGTCATCCGTGACATGTACGAGCGCGCGATGACGTTCACCGAATTCACCTCCTTCTACGACCTGGCGCGGACCGAGGGCATCGTGCTGCGCTACCTCGCCAGCGCGTACAAGGCGCTGGACCACACCGTCCCGGACGACCTCAAGTCCGACGACTTCGAGGACCTGATCGCCTGGCTCGGCGAGATGGTGCGCCAGGTCGACTCCAGCCTGCTGGACGAGTGGGAGCAGCTGGCCAACCCCGAGAACGAGACCGCCGAGGAGGCGCAGGAGCGCGCCGACCAGGTCAAGCCGGTCACCGCCAACGCGCGCGCGTTCCGGGTGCTGGTGCGCAACGCGATGTTCCGCCGCGTCGAGCTGGCCGCTCTCGACAAGGTCGGCGAGCTGGGTGAGATGGACGCCGAGGCCGGCTGGGACGAGGACCGCTGGGCCGACGCCATGGACGCCTATTGGGACGAGTACGAGGATCTGGGTACCGGTCCCGACGCGCGCGGCCCGAAGCTGCTGCGGATCGAGGAGAAGCCGGAGGACGGGCTGTGGCGCGTCCGGCAGACCTTCGCCGACCCCAACGGCGACCATGACTGGGGCATCTCCGCGGAGGTGGATCTCGCGGCCTCCGACGAGGAGGGCCGCGCGGTGGTGCGGGTGATGGAGGTCGGTCAGCTGTAGCCTCCGAGGCGCCGCCCGTGTGGCGCGCCCTGGAAGCGAAGGAGCACCGATGTCCAGTCCCGCCGACCGGCTGGTCGATCTGCTCGACCTGGAGCAGATCGACCTGAACATCTTCCGGGGCCGAAGCCCGGACGAGTCGCTCCAACGCGTGTTCGGCGGGCAGGTGGCCGGGCAGGCGCTGGTCGCGGCCGGCCGGACCACCGACGGTGAGCGCCCGGTCCACTCCCTCCACGCGTACTTCCTGCGACCGGGGCAGCCCGGCGTGCCGATCGTGTACCAGGTGGAACGGGTGCGCGACGGACGTTCCTTCACCACGCGGCGCGTGGTGGCCGTCCAGCAGGGCCGTACGATCTTCAACCTCACCGCCTCCTTCCATCAGTCCGAGCCGGGCTTCGAGCATCAGGTGGCGATGCCGGCGGTGCCCGGTCCCGAGGAGCTGCCGAGGCTCGCGGACGAGATCCGCGAGCACCTCGGGGAACTGCCGAGCGCCCTGCGCCACATGGAGCGCCGACTGGCTTTCGACATCCGGTACGTGGACCGGCTGCGCTGGACCGCCCGGGAGCTCGCCGAAGCGCAGCCGCGCAGCGCCGTGTGGATGCGGACGGTGGGGCCGCTCGGCGACGACCCACTCGTCCACAACTGCGCTGTCACCTACGCCAGCGACATGACGCTTCTGGACGCGGTGCGCATCCCGGTCGAGCCGCTTTGGGGACCACGTGGCTTCGACATGGCCTCACTCGACCACGCGATGTGGTTCCACCGTCCGTTCCTCGCCGATGAGTGGTTCCTCTACCAGCAGGAGTCGCCCATCGCGACGGGCGCCAGGGGCCTGGCCCGGGGGCAGATCTTCGACCGCGAGGGCAGGCTCGCCGTGTCCGTGATGCAGGAGGGGTTGTTCCGCAAGGTCACCTGAGCCACCGCCGGGGGCACCCCGGATGCGCGGAGCAGCTCATGTGCGGCGGCGCAGCCGAGCCCACAGCCCTCGTGGGCGGACTCGTTCGGTGCGCTTCGTCACGGCTTCCGCAGCCGAGACGGTATTCATCTCCGCCAGGGCTTCGGTACCCGCCAGGGCTTCGGTGCCCGTCATCGGCGCCGCGGGCGACACCATCGGCCCGGGTGGGACGTCCCGGGCGGGAGCGGGTCGGACCGCGCGGGCCTGCGCCAACGCGGCGGTCAAGCGGTGGCGGTGCCATTCGATCTCGTCCGGATCCTCCGCCAGGATCACCGATTCGATCACCTCGTGGGTGGCCATCGCGTCCGGTCGCGCGGGGACGAGGGGCGGGCGCAGCACGGTCACATAGGCCCGTTCGTCCTGGTCCGGCACACCGGCGGCCAGGTCTTCGGGGGTGAGCGCGGACGCGGCGACCGCCGCCCGCTCCCATGGGTCCTCGGTCTGGGCCAGCAACTGATCGAGCCTGCGGGCGCGCCAGGATCGCCCGCGACGGTCCTCGCGCTCCTCCAGCGCCGTGCGCAAGAGGGAAGGCGTACGGCCGGTCAGGAGCTCGGGGTTACGGTCGGCGAAGTCCACGAGATCCGCGGCCAGGTAGTGCCAGACGACGGCTCGGTATCTGTTGACGTAGAAGCGCACGGGTGCGAAGCAACCACCCCGGGCGAGTCGCCCGAAGCGGGCGGGGCTGACCCCCATGAGTTCGGCGCCCTCGGCGGTGCCGACCACCCACAACCGTGAGCGCAGTCCTTCAGGGAATCCGTCGGCGCTCCGGTGGCGTTCGATCTCCGCCCGAGTGACCCTTCGCCGACGACCGGGGCCGGAGTCCACTGTCCTTACATCCCCGAGCTGCACCGCGAGCTCGAACTCGCGCGGCTTGAGCTCCAGCTCGCGTGCCGCCCTTCCGAAGGCGACGCTCTCCTCGGTCGCGCCCCGCACCTCGCGCTGTTGTACCGCCATGACATCCTCCCCGCCACCGGTCCATCACTGACAGTGACGACGATAGTGGCGGGGTGCGACATCGCGCCTTCCCTGTGGATAACTCCGATCCGGGCTTGGGCCGGGCTCGGCGTCGCACGTCAGCGAACGCGGCCGGGGGCCTCGCCCCTGCCGTCCTGCTGCCGCGACGCGACGCTCAGGTGCTCACCGACACGATTGACGAGCAGAGTCATCTCATAGGCGACCTGGCCGATGTCGGCATCGGCGTCACCGAGGACACACAGACAACTCCCGTCGCCCGCGGCCGTCACGAACAGCACACCTTCATCGAACTCGACCATCGTCTGCCGGACCTTGCCCGCCCGGAAGTGGCGCCCGGTGCCCTTCGCCAGGCTGTGCAGCCCTGATGCGACCGCCGCCAAGTGCTCGGCGTCCTCTCGCTCGAGATCGGCACTCGCGCCCGTCACCAGCCCGTCATTGGACAGCACCAGCGCATGGCGTATTTGCTCCACCCGCTTGGTCAGGTCGTCCAGCAGCCAGTCGAGTCCCTTGGCCATTGCCATAATGCCCCGCCTCCCCGTTCCGTGTTTTCCCCGTAACTGCCGTGCCAGCCTTGCTCACCTGCGCCCCGTCGGCAACCCGCCCGGCCCGTCGGCACGCGCCTGTTGGTCAGTTGGCACAAGATGAGGACATGGCACAGAGAATGAGCAAGGAACAGTGGCGGGCCTTCCTTTCCGAAGGCACCCGTACCGGAAAACTCTCCACGGTGCGCGCCGACGGCAGTCCGCACATCGCACCCATTTGGTTCCTGCTCGACGGGGACGACCTCATCTTCAATACCGGAGAGAACACGGTCAAGGGCCGTAATCTCGCCCGGGACGGCCGCGTGGCGCTCTGCGTGGACGACGACAGGCCGCCGTTCTCCTTCGTCACCCTGCAAGGACGCGCCGAGCTGAGTGACGATCTGAACGAGGTCCGGTCCGCGGCCACCAGGATCGCCGCCCGTTACATGGGCGACGATGCGGCCGAGGAGTACGGGGCGCGCAACGGCGTCCCGGGGGAGTTGCTGGTTCGCGTCCGCATCGACAAAGTAGTGGCGCTGGCCGACATCGCCGAGTAACCGGCGCCATCGGTGCGCGTCCCCCGCGCGCCGAGCGGTCGATCGCGGCACGGAAGGAGTCATCGCGTGAGCAACGACCCGGCCCGGGTGAGGGAATTCTTCACGACGCGGGCCGACGGCTGGGACGCCCGGTTCCCCGGTGACGGGCCCGCGTACGACGCGGCCGTCGCCGACCTCGGCCTGCGCGACGGCGACACGGTGCTGGACGCCGGGTGCGGCACGGGGCGGGCGCTGTCGGCGCTGCGTTCGGCCGTCGGACCGCAGGGGACGGTGCTGGGCGCGGACCTCACCCCCGCGATGCTGAAGGCGGCCGTCCGGGCGGGTCGGCACCACCACGGCCTGCTGATGATCGCGGATGCCGGCCGGTTGCCGGTACGCGACGGTGCGGTCGATGCGGTCTTCGCCGCCGGGCTCATCGCTCATCTCGCCGACGCCACGGCGGGCCTTCGGGAGCTGGCCCGGGTCGTACGGCCAGGCGGCCGGCTCGCGCTCTTCCATCCCATCGGCCGTGCCGCGCTCGCGGCCCGCCACGGCCGCGCGCTGACGCCGGAGGACCAGCGCGCCGAGCCCCGTCTCCGCCCGTTGCTGGCGGACGGCGGCTGGGATCTCGTCTCCTACACGGATGAGGACACGCGCTTCCTCGCGCTCGCCGTCCGCCGGGGTTGATCGGGGCCCGAACCGGCCATGAGCACTCCGGCGGATGCGGCGGATCGCGGTTTCGGCGGCTTCGCCGGGCGCTCTCCCCCGTATTCGCCGGAGGTTCAACTCCGCTTTGGGCGGGCACACTTGAACGACGCAGGACTAGCCGCTCACGGGGCAGGTGATCCGCGTGTTCCATAAACTCCGCAAGCGCCTCGAAGAAGTCCGCCGACCGGCCCCTGTGCCACCGCCGGCGAATCGGCAGCGCAATCTCTTCGAGGCGGCGGCCACTTATGTGGCCGCATGTGCCGAGAACGATCTCGACGGGAGTGCGGAGGCGGCTCGCTGGGTTTCACCGGAGGCCCTCAGCTTCGGGGTGAACGAGCTGGCCTGCCGTGCTGTCATTGCGCTCGCTCGTGAACACGGTGAGTCACCGCGCACCGTGGCCCGGGCGCTTCTCGGGTTGCCCGCCGGCTGACCCCGGGCTCGCTCCCCCGGCACACGCCTGGCCGACGGGTGCGACGGCGGTGATCACATGCCGATCCGCGGTGCTCGACGGCGAGTGCTAGCGGTGCAGTTCCTTACGGGACACCCGGCGCAGCCTCTTGCGCTGCGAAGGGTCCAGAAGCAGATACGCCCCCACCGGGACACCGACCATCACCAGCAGCGCCACCCAGAAGGCCCCTGAAGGCAGCAGCAACAGCAGGATCAGCCCCGCCACCACTCCGCCGACGGCCAGTTTCGCCCTATTGGTCATTGCCGCACCTCTCTCGCGATGCCTGCCGCTCTGCTCGTAGAACGACCGGAAAGCGGGCC
This sequence comes from Streptomyces netropsis, assembly GCF_014203545.1. Lineage (GTDB taxonomy): Bacteria > Actinomycetota > Actinomycetes > Streptomycetales > Streptomycetaceae > Streptomyces > Streptomyces netropsis. The sequence continues at coordinate 32,354 of NZ_JACHJG010000002.1, read as the reverse complement.
CTGTTCCACGCGCGGCGTTGCTCACCCGGTCCGCAGTGGAGCGCCGACGTCGTGCATGTGACCGAGCGCTTGTCGATAGGAGTCGACGAGCCCGGTTTCCGCGTACGACAGACCGACCGCTCGGCAGTACGCGCGGACGATCGGTTGGGCACGCCGGAGGTGGGGACGCGGCATGTTCGGGAAGAGATGGTGCTCGATCTGATAGTTCAGCCCGCCCAGGAACCAGTCGGTCAGAGGGCCGCCGCGCACATTCCGTGAGGTGAGGACCTGGCGGCGCAGGTGCCCCCACCGCTCTCCGTGCGGGTCCGGCATCTCCATGCCCTTGTGATTGGGCGCGAAGACCATGCCGAGGTGGAGCCCGAAGAGGGCGTGGTGAAGGAGAGCGAAGACGAGGGCCTTGCCGAGGGACATGGAGGACAGCAGCAGCGTGGTGTAGCCCACCAGATGCAAGGTGAGGAGCGTCGCTTCGACTCGTCGCTCTCCGGCCTTTTGCCGTTTGAGGTCCCGCAGGCTTGAAACCTTCAGATTGAGGCCTTCGAGAAGCAGCATCGGAAAGAAGAGCCGGGCCTGATGACGGGTGAGCCAGCGGGCGAAGCCTTCCCGCTGCGCGGCCTGTCGCCGGGTCCAGACCAGTGCGCCGACACCGACGTCCGGGTCCTTGTCGATGTGGTTGGGGTTGGCGTGGTGGCGGTTGTGTTTGTCGTTCCACCAGGCGTAACTCATTCCGAGCAGCAGATCGGAATGGATGAGGCCGAGAACGCGGTGGGTCCTCCGGGTGCCCGCTATCTGGGCGTGGCCGCTGTCGTGGCCGACGAAGGCGGTCCGGGCACCGAAGAGCGCCATGGGTACGGCCATGAACAGCGTCCACCACGAGTCGCCCGTGAGCACGATCCCGGTGCCCGTGGCGGCCAGGGCCAGCGCATTGGCGGCGATGGTCAGGGCATACCAGCCCCGTCGTCTTTCGAGGAGCCCCTCCGCGCGGATCCGGCGCAGGAGCGGGGCGAAGTCGCTGCCCGCCGCGGGTTCCGCGAGCAGGGCACTGGCCTGAGGCATGTGGTCTCCGGAGAGTTTCGACGGACGGCCGACGGGCGGCCGGGCGGCCGGCGGCGGACGGGCCGCGGGTTTGATGACCGACCCCAGGAAACGTACGGACCGCAGGCCCGGGAGGGCCATGGAGTCACCACCCTGACCAGCCGGGGGACAACCCCCGAACCGCGCAGGGGGGTTGAGTGCACCCCCCGTCGACGGCATGACGCTCATCACAGGCCGGATGCCCTCATCGCCCGTTCGCGTCCTGTACCCTCGGGCGCTCCGGAGCCCACTAGTCAAATTTGAGGAATGCGCATCCCTGTGACACCACCCCCTGCCGCAACCCCCACCGAGATCGCCCGGCTGGCCCGTTGCTCGGCGGTCTTCCTCCCCAAAGACCCGTCCCGTACCGGACGTGTCGCCTTTTGGCAGCCGGACGAGCAGGACGGCGCGCCCCTCGTCGTCTCGGGCGTCGTCGAGGAACTGACGATCGCAGTCGCGGACGGCGCGGCCGTCACCACCACGACCGTACGCGCCACCACGCTGCCCGTACGCGAGGCACTGCCGGCCCTCACCCGTGCCCGCGCCGCACGGGGAGAGGGGTCGGCCGCGTTCTGGGGTGCCGCGGCGTTGCTCGCACTGCAGTTGGCCGCTCGCGGCCGACTGCTGCCGGGGCTGACCTCGACCGATCACGACGCCTGGCGCGTCGGCCCGCTCACCCAGGACGATCTGCACCGGGTGCGGGAGTTGGCCGCCGCGATGCCGCCGGCCGCGCACGCCGTACCACTGCCGGACAGCGACCCGCTGCTGCTGCCCGAGCCCGAGCGGCTCGTGCGCGCCTTCCTGGACGCCGTGGCCGACGGACTGCCGCGCTCCCCCGCCGCGGCGCTGGCCGCGGGTGGTCTCGCCTTCGCCGCCCCCGAGCCGCGCCGCCTGCCCGAACAGCGCGCCTGGGCCGACGAGGTCGCCGCCGGGCACGACGCGGGCGTACGGCTCTCGCTGCGCGTCGAGGTACTGGGCCTGACGGAGACCGCACCCGGGGGCGGGGAGGCCGATCAGGACGCCCGCCCGCGTTTCCGCGCCGTCCTCCAGGTGCACAGCCTCACCGACCCGGCGCTGATCGCGGACGCGGCCGAGGTCTGGGCGGGCGACTCGCCCGTGGCCGCCTCGCTCGGCCGGGCAGCGCGCATGAACGCCCTGCTCGCGCTGCGACGCGCCGCGCACGCCTGGCCCGCACTCACGCCGCTGCTCTCGGCAGCGGCGCCCGACGCCATCGACCTCGCCGACGAGGAGTTGGGCGAGCTCCTGGGCACGGCGTCGAGCGCTTTGGACGCCGCCGGGGTCGAGGTCCACTGGCCGAAGGAGCTGGCCCGTAAGCTCACCGCGCGCGCCGTCGTCGGGCCGCCCGACGGCGCCGGCACACAGGATGACGGGCGGTCCGGCATGCCGTCCCTGCTCTCGGCGGACGCGCTGCTTACCTTCAGCTGGCGGTTCGCCGTCGGCGACCTGGAGCTGACCAAGGAGGAACTGGACCGGCTGGCCGAGGCGAGCCGCCCAGCCGTGCGCCTACGGGACCAGTGGGTGCTCGTCGACCCGGAGGCGGTGCGCCGCGCCCGGGAGCGGCAGGACCGCAAGATCACGCCCGTCGAGGCGCTGGGAGCCGCCCTCACCGGCCGCACCCACGCCGAGGAGCGTGGCGACGAGGACGCCGGGGAGACGGTCGACGTACAGGCCACTGGCTGGCTCGCGGCCCTGCGCGACCGCATCGCCGACCCCGGCTCCTCCCGTGAGCCCGTCGGCCAGCCCGCCGCTCTCGCCGCCACCCTGCGCGACTACCAACTGCGCGGCCTCGACTGGCTGAACCGGATGACCTCGCTCGGCCTGGGCGGCTGTCTCGCCGACGACATGGGGCTCGGCAAGACCGTCACCCTGATCGCCCTCCATCTGCACCGCCAGGCTCAGCCCGGGGCGGCCGGTCCGACCCTGGTGATCTGTCCGACGTCCCTGATGGGCAACTGGCAGCGGGAGATCGAGAAGTTCGCGCCCGGGACGCCCGTACGCCGCTTCCACGGCTCGTCACGGAGCCTGGACGCCCTGGCCGACGGGGAGTTCGTCCTCACCACCTACGGCACGATGCGGCTGGACGCGTCGCGCCTGGCGGAGACCGACTGGGGCCTGGTCGTCACCGACGAGGCGCAGCACGTCAAGAACCCGTACTCCGCGACGGCCAAGCAGCTGCGCACCATCGGCGCGAAGGCCCGGGTCGCCCTGTCCGGCACGCCCGTCGAGAACAACCTGTCCGAGCTGTGGGCGATCCTCGACTGGACGACGCCCGGCCTCCTCGGCTCGCTGGGCAGATTCCGCCGACGTTACGCGCGGTCGGTCGAGGACGGTGCCGATCCCGCGGCCGCCGAGCGCCTCGCGGCACTCATCCGCCCGTTCCTGTTGCGGCGCCGCAAGTCCGACCCGGGCATCGCGCCCGAGCTGCCGCCCAAGACCGAGACGGATCACGCGGTCACGCTCACCAAGGAGCAGGCGGGGCTGTACGAAGCCGTGGTGCGCGAGATCCTCGCCGAGGTCGAGGGCACGGACGGCTTCGAACGGCGCGGGCTGATCGTGAAGCTCCTCACGGGGCTCAAGCAGATCTGCAACCATCCGGCGCAGTTCTTGAAGGAGCACGACCTCAAGGAGGGCAGCAGCCCGAGGATCGCGGGCCGTTCCGGCAAGGTGGAGCTCCTCGACGAACTGCTGGACACGATCCTCGCCGAAGAAGCGAGCGTGCTCGTGTTCACCCAGTACGTGCAGATGGCACGGCTCCTGGAACAGCATCTGGCCGCACGCGGGGTGCCGACGCAGTTCCTGCACGGGGGCACGCCCGTGCCGCGGCGCGAGGAGATGGTCCGCCGCTTCCAGGACGGCGAGGTCCCGGTCTTCCTGCTGTCGTTGAAGGCGGCCGGTACGGGGCTGAACCTCACCCGCGCCGGGCACGTCGTGCACTTCGACCGCTGGTGGAACCCGGCCGTCGAGGCCCAGGCCACCGACCGTGCCTACCGCATCGGCCAGACCCAGCCCGTGCAGGTGCACCGGCTCATCGCCGAGGGCACGATCGAGGACCGGATCGCGCAGATGCTCACCCGCAAGCAGGCTCTCGCGGACGCGGTGCTGCACGCCGGGGAGACGGCGCTGACGGAACTCACCGACGCCGAGCTGGCTGATCTCGTCGAACTGAGGGGGACCGGACGATGACCGGAAATGACGTTCACGCGCGTGTGGAGCGCACCTTCGATGCCCTGCCACCCATGCGCGGGCGGGGATTCGCCGACACGTGGTGGGGCCAGGCGTGGCTCCGGGCGCTCGAGGACACGGCGCTGGACGGCCAGCAGGTGAAGGCGGGCAACAGGCACGCGCGCGCGGGGGCCGTCGGCGCGGTGTCCGTACGGCCGGGACGGATCACGGCACTCGTCCGTGACCGGGACGGCACGCGATACCGCTCCGATGTGCTGATACAGGAGCTCTCCGGGGCCGACTGGGATCGGCTGCTGGACCTGGTCGCCGACCGGGCAGGGCATATCGCGGCGCTGTTGGACCGCGACATGCCGCCGCATCTGGTCGAGGACGCGGCCGCGGCGGGGGTGGATCTACTGCCGGGCATCGGGGATCTGGAACCCGAGTGCGCCTGCGAGGCATGGGATCACTGCCCGCACACGGCGGCGCTGTGCCATCAGGTGGCCAGGCTGCTCGACCAGGATCCCTTTGTGCTGTTGCTGATGCGCGGGCGGGGAGAGCGCGAGCTGTTGGACGAATTGCAGGCCCGCAGTGTCTCCCGCGCCGCCTCGCAGGAGATGCGGGAGAGTGCCGAGGTACCCGCGGCTGCGGGCATCCCGGCGAGTGAGGCGTTCGCGGCGCGGGATCTCATACCACCGCTGCCCGATACCCCGCCCTCGACGGACACCGCGGGGCGCCCGCCCGTTCTCACCGGGGACACTCCTCCCGGACCCGGCCTCGACGTCGGTGCGCTGGAGTTCCTCGTCGCGGACACGGCCGTCCGGGCCCGGCAGCTGCTGGCCGAGGCCCTGGCGGCCGGCCATGAGCGGACTTCCGTGGCGGACGCGCTGACGGTGCGGCAGGACGCAGTACGGCTGGCCGCCGCAGGGCCACCCGAGCGGATCACCGCCCGGCTCGCGGCGGGCTGTGGCTACGGACGGGCGGAGCTGGCCCGCGCCGTCCGCGCCTGGGGCCACGGCGGGGCCGCGGCACTGGCCGTGCTGGAGGAGGAGTGGACACCCGAACCGGAGGATCTCGCCCGCGTTCGCGCCCGGCTGGCGGCCGCCTGGGAGGACGACGACACAGCGCCCCGACTGCGGGCCACGCGCAATCGGTGGACGGTGGTGGGCACCGACATCCAGCTGCGCTACGGGCGGGACGGACGCTGGTGGCCGTACCGCAAGGAAGGCGGTCGCTGGGAGCCCGCCGGGGCGTGCGACCTCGATCCGGCGGCGGCCCTCGCGGGTGTCCTCACAGAAGAGTGACGGATGAATTAAAGGCACAGAACCACCATCAGTTAGTTTTCCAAGGCAATGGAGGGCAACAGGGGAGCTTCCAAGCCCTAGTGACAGAATGTGGTGATCTACCGTTCAATCACCTTCTGGACACGGAAAGGCATTTTGGGATGACTTTCGCCCTGCTGCGCCGTTACAAGCGTTCTCTTCACCGGGAGAGCGCACCGATTCCGTACGGCGCGGGGGCTCTCGACTGTGTCGTCGTCGACCCCGTGCACCTTCCACTGCACAGAGCGGAAGTGTCCGTCCGGGATGCGAAGGGCCACGAGGTGGTGCACGGGCAGACCGACCCGCACGGCCGGTTCGCCACGAACGTGGCACCGGGCGAGTACAGCGTCGCGGTGACCGCCGAGGGGTATCAGCCCGTGCGCCAGGCGTGCGAATCGACGGAGGGCACACGGACCGACCTCGGGACGGTGCCCATGGAGCCGGCGCCCACCCCGGCCATGCCGGCCCCGGGCGCCTGGCGCATCGATCCGGACCACACGGCGGTGCGCTTCATCGCCCGGCACATCGGGCTCGCCGAGGTGCACGGCCGGTTCAACCAGTTCCAGGGCACCCTGTGGATCGGCGAGCGCATGGAGGAATCCAGCCTCGACGTCGTGATCGAGACCGCGAGCATCGACACCGGCGTCGAGCAGCGCGACGCACACCTGCGCTCCCCGGACTTCCTGGGCGTCGACAAGTACCCGTACATGCAGTTCGTCAGCGAGCGCTTCGTGCACCGCGGCGGCTCCCGGTGGGCCGTCCAGGGGGTGCTCAATCTCCACGGTGTCAGCAGGAACGTCTCGCTCGACACCCGCTACCTCGGCCTCGGCACCGGCATCGTGGGCGAAACCCGCGCCGCCTGCTCGGCCTCCGCCGAACTGCACCGCGAGGACTTCACCCTGGACTGGCGGTCCATGCTCTCGCGTGGCATCGCGATGATCGGGGCGACGATCAAGATCGAACTCGATATCCAGGCCGTTCCCGCGGAGTGACCAACGGGTCCGGCCTCTCCTCGCCCCCGGCAGCGGCCGCCACCGCCCTGCCGGGGCGTCAGGAGAGCGGCTTCGTCAGCTTCCGACCACTGCCCGTACCGCCCTCCTCGGCGGTCAGGCTGCAGGTGATGGAACGAATGCCCAGTCGGTAGCCCTGCAACTTCGGGTACTGCACCAGCGTGCCGCGCGCGGTGCCGGCGGGCTGCTTCAGGCTGCGACCACGCATCGGCTGCCGGCACAGCTCCGCGGCCTCGTCCTTCAAGGCGCTCTCACTGTCGTACGTACCCGACAGCCTGGGCGTGGCGACCACCTCCCCGTCATGGGGCGCGAAGCACGAGCGCTTGACCAGCCGCCCCCCGGGGCCGCCGGCGGGCAGATCGAAGCAGTCCCCCGAGGCCAGCGCGAAGTAGTACGGCTTGTCGTCGGTGGGCGTCGGGAGGACGCTCTCGACGCTCCGCGCGGTCGGCACACCGAGCAGCCCACTGGGGAACCCGCTCGGCAGGCTCGTGGGGAAGCCCGACGGCAGGCTCGTGGGAAGGCCGCTGGGCAGACCCGACGGAAGGCCGCTCGGGAGACTGGTGGGCAGACTGAAGGAAGGCGAAGGCACATCGGTCGGACTGCCGGACGGCTTTCTCTCACCGGGCTTCGCATCGTCACCGTCCCCGATGACCAACACCGCGCCCAGCGCCACCGCGGCGACGGCCACCAGCGCGGTGACCGCGATGGCGATCCGCTTGCCCCCGCCGCCGTCGGGCCGGGGAGGCTCCGGCGGCCAGGGCGGTCCCCCCGGACCGAAGCCGCCCGGTGGAGGCCAGGACGGCGGTGGCGGCGGGCCCGAGGGCGGTCCGAGTGGGTTTCCGGGTGGCGGTCCAGGTGGGGTTGCCATACGGTCCAGCGTCCCCACGCGCGCCCGCCCGTGACCGCGTGGTGACCGTACCGCTACACCTTCCGCCCTGGATCGCGACATTCCACTGCGTGGCGCTCCCCACGGAATGATCCACTAACAGTACTATTTTCCGGTGACCGCCGAGATTTCCCATATACGCGTGAACGAGGCGAAGGCGAGGGCAGCACGCCTCCTCCTGGCCTTCCGGCACGGCAATCAGCAGGCGTTCGACGCTGCCCTGCCGGAGACCATGACGGCCGACGAGGCCAAGGACGTCGTGTCCGCACTCTCCTGGATCGCCAACGAAGCCGTACGCAAGGCGTATCAGCCCGACGTCGCCGACCGGGTGTTGCGACACCTCGTCAGGCGCACGCCGGACGAGACAGGTTGGGTCGAGACGGACGAGGAGGCCGCACCGGATGTCGCAGTGCTGCTCGAGTCCGTTCGACGCGGAGACAGGGAGAGGGTGCGGGAGCTCGTGCGCGCGACGCCCGACACCACCTTCGTGCTCGGCAAGCTGGTGCACGCCGTCGCGCTGCTACTGCCGTCCGTTCCCGAACCCCACTTCCACGAGGTGCTCAGCGAGCTGCGCGGAGAAACGCCTCGAGTCCTGCCAGATCATCCGTGTTGAGGTAGTCCGCACCGGCGTCCAGCAGCTCGCGCCAGAGCGCGTGGCGGGCCGGGCCCGGCTCGTCGGGTGTGGCCCAGAAACGCACATGTTGACCCACCGAATGGGCGGCGGCGACGATCCGCCGAAGGGCCGCCCGCTCTCGCTCCGGCATCGGCCCGTCGCCCCGCCATGTGAAGTTCAGGCCCCAGTTGTCACTGATGAGCGAGGTGAAGGAGGCGGGAACGCCATTGCCGAGGTCCACGAGGCGACCGTCGTAGAAGGCGTACCGCACCCGCTCCGCCTCCATGGGGGTGCGGGCGCCCCGGTCGCCGGAGACGACAGCGGTGACCGCGCCGCGCCACACCCGGCCTTCGGCACAGACGCTGAGCATCGACCGGTAGCGGCGCAGACGTCTGGAGAGTGCGCGGTAGGTGGGGTCGCCCGCGGTCTTGATGTCGATGAGCAGCTGCACGGAGAGTCCGTAGCCGCGGTAGACGCGGCCGTGGTTGGCAGTGACACGGCGCAGCAGCGGGTCGAGGTAGAGCGATTCGAGGGTGCGGGTCGGATCGAGTTCGGACGCGTCGTGTGCGACGAGGAGTTGATCGCCTACAAGCCAGATGTCGGCCTCCACGCTGCCGAATCCGTGGGAGAGGGCGTCGGCGAGCGGGCGGGGGTGCGCGTAGTCGTTGTGCGCGTGGGCCCGGCGCAGCGGCGGCTTGCCGCGCCACGGCGAGGCATCGCGGGCGCCCGCACGCGAGTCCGGTGCGGCGGCACGGGCGGGGGACGCGAGGGATCCCGCGAAGGCGGCTCCGAGAGTGACGACGGCTGCGCGGCGCGTGCGCGGGTGCATGGTGCCTCCCGAATCTCTGGACGGATATCGACGGGTCACACGTACTGACAGCTGTGAGTATCGGGGCCCGCAGGGCCGATGGGCAGGGAAGCGCCGAGAGTTGCCCGCGTCGATGCCGTGGCGTTCCTTGTCGTTCGTTCGGGGCATGGTGAACTCCCTTGCGCCGTGGCAGAGTTGATGGGACCTCTGGGGAGACTGTGAGAAGACGTACTGACCGCGTGCGCGCGGTACTGACGGTGTTGGTGGCGTGGGTCTCATTGGTAGGTGGCGGAGGGACCGCCTGGGCTGAAACGGAAGCACTGCCGACCCTGCGGCTCGGCGGTCAGGCCGGCGTCGCGCCGGGGGTCACCTATCGGAAGTTCTCACTCTCGGGCTCGCACGGGCCGGCCTTCGGGCATGTGCTCACCGTCGATCTGCGCCATCCGCAGGTGTCGTTGGACCTGTTGCACCCGGGCCGGGTCGCCGCACGGGCGACGGTGTCCCGCCTGGCCGAATCCCGAGGCGCGGTCGGCGCCGTCAACGGGGACTTCTACAACATCACGGAGACCCAGCACCCGGGAGTCGAGGCGACGGGCGCGCCGGTGGGCCCGTCCATCGCGAGCGGGCACCGACTGAGCGCGGCCGTGCCGAACGGTCAGCGCTTCGGGCCCGCGATGCCGCAAGGGGTCACCACGAGGGACGTCATCGGCGTCGGGACGGACGGGGTGGCCCGGCTGGACCGGCTCACCCTGGTGGGGGCCGTGCGGACCGCGGACGGAAAGCTGGCGCTGCGCGGCCTCAATCAGTACGCCCTGCCCGTCGGCGGCATCGGCGCGTACACCCCCGCGTGGGGAGCCGTCTCGCGCCTGCGCGCCACCTGCGGGACCGACACGCAACGGGCGGCGCCGTGCAGCTCCGAGACCTACGAGCTGACCGTGCGCCGGGGCCGGGTGGCCTCCGTGGCCAAGGAGCCGGGGCGGGGCCAGATCGCGTCCGACACGGTGGTGCTGGTGGGGCGTGAGGCAGGGGCCCGGGAGCTGCGCAAGCTGCGGGTAGGCGACCGGGTTCAGGTGAACGAGCGCCTGCGGTCCGCACATCGCGGGGCGTTGCGGTTCGCGCTGGGCGGCTTCCCGGTGCTGCGCGACGGCCGCCCGCTGAGCGGCCTGGACGCGGCGACTTCAGCCGTACGGACCTCGGCCGGGCTGGCCGACGGGGGCCGGCGGCTCTACCTTCTGGCACTGGACGGAGGACCCTCCTACCGCACGGGCCTGACCGTTGCCGAACTGGCCGACCTCATGCGGGATCTCGGGTCCGAGGACGCCGTGAACCTGGACGGCGGCGGGTCGAGCACCCTGGTCACCCGCACTCCCGGCGAACGGCAGGCCGTCGTGCGCAACCACCCTTCGGGCGGAGCCGAACGAACCGTGCCGAACGGTATCGGCATTTTTATCCGACGTTAACATCGTCAATTAATCCACCCTTTAGGGTGACTGCACCCACGGAGGCCCGCCGCTAACCTCGAAGAAGCATCGACGAGAGCTTATCGACGGTTCCGCAGCAGCCAGTTCCATAAATGAAATGGGTGGGCATTCCCGTATGACGACGTCATTGGAGTCCGGTTCCGACACCGAGAATTCATCCGGCCGACTGAGTCTCGGCACCGCGGCCGCCCGGAATCTGGCGACCACGACCAAATCCGTACCGCAGATGCAGGGCATTACGTCGCGGTGGCTGCTGCGCATGCTGTCCTGGGTCCAGGTGTCCGGCGGTACGTATCGGGTCAACCGGCGATTGACGCACACGCTGGGCGACGGCCGGGTCGAATTCGTCTCCACCGGGGCGGAGGTGCGCGTGATCCCGGCGGAGCTGGGCGAGCTGCCGCTCTTGCGCGGCTTCACCGACGCCACGGTGCTCGACGCCCTCGCCGGCCGCTTCACGCAGCGCGAGTTCCAGCCCGGTGACGTGCTGGTCGAAGCGGGCCGACCCGCCGATCAGGTCGTCCTGATCGCCCACGGCAAGGTCAGCAAGGTGCACGCCGGGGAGTACGGCGATCCCGCCGTGCTCGGCGTGCTGGCCGGCGGCGAGTATTTCGGCGACCGAGCCCTCGCGGCGGCCGAGGGCGGCAACTGGGATTTCACCGTACGGGCGATGACGGCCTGCACGGTGCTGACCTTGCCGCGGCAGGATTTCGAGGAGCTCCTCGAGCAGTCGCAGGGGCTGCGCGACCATGTCCAGGCCTTCCGCGCCGACACCGGGCGCCCGCAGAACGAGTACGGCGAGTCGGCCATCGACATCGCCTCCGGACACGCCGGTGAGCCGGCCCTTCCCGGTGTCTTCGCCGACTACGAACTGACCCCGCGCGAGTTCGGCCTCAGCGTCGCCCAGACGGTGTTGCGCGTGCACACCCGCGTCGCCGACCTCTACAACGAACCGATGAACCAGGTCGAACAACAGCTCCGCCTCACCATCGAAGCACTACGCGAACGCCAGGAACACGAGCTCGTCAACAACCGCGAATTCGGCCTCCTCCACAACGCCGACCTCAAGCAGCGCATCCACACTCGCACCGGCCCACCCACCCCCGACGACCTCGACGAACTGCTGGCGACCGTCTGGAAGGACCCCGGTTTCCTTCTGGCACACCCGCGTGCCATCGCGGCGATCGGGCGCGAGTTCAACAGCCGAGGCGTGTACCCGGACAGCGTCGATGTGAGCGGCCACGCCGTCCCCGCCTGGCGCGGTGTGCCGATTTTCCCCTGCAACAAGATCCCGGTCACCGAAACCGGCGTCAGCTCGATTCTGCTGATGCGCACCGGTGAGGAATCGCAGGGCGTCGTCGGTCTCCACCGGACGGGAATCCAGGACGAGTACCAGCCCAGCCTTTCCGTGCGCTTCATGGGCATCAGCGAGCAAGCGATCATGTCCTATCTGGTGAGCGCCTACTACTCCGCCGCCGTGCTCGTTCCCGACGCTCTCGGAATTCTCGAGAACGTCGAAGTCGGGCACTGACAGACCCGGTCGGGCAAGGCCACTCCTTGCCGTATTCGCACCACGTCGCTTCAGGTATCGCGTCAGCTATCGCATACAGATGGGTGAAGACCAGTAATGACCACGTCAGTGGAGCAAGGGCAGACCGCGCGGGCGAGCGATTCACAGCAGAGCCTCGACACCTCAGCGGCACGCCAGCTCGCGACGACGACCAAATCCGTACCCCAGATGCAGGGGATCTCCTCCCGGTGGCTGCTGCGGGTGCTGCCTTGGGTGCAGGTGTCCGCGGGTACGTACCGGGTCAACCGAAGGCTGACCTACGAGATCGGGGACGGCCGCGTCGAGTTCATCACCACCGGCTCGGAGGTCCGGGTCATCCCGCCGGAGCTGGGTGAGCTGCCGCTGCTCCGGGGCTTCGACGACAGTGCCGTACTGGAGGCGCTGGCGGGCGGGTTCGTCCAGCGGGAGTACGCGGCCGGTGACGCCCTGGTCGAGTCGGGCCAGCCCGCCGACCAGGTCTTCCTGATCGCCCATGGCAAGCTCAACAAGACGGGCGTCGGCAAGTACGGGGACGACACCGTGCTCGGTGTGCTGGCCGACGGCGACTATTTCGGCGAGCACGTACCCCTGGAGCCGGACGGCGTCTGGAACTTCACCGTACGGGCGGTGACACGCTGCACCGTCCTCGCGCTCTCCCGCCAGGCCTTCCAGGAGCTGGCCGACCGCTCCGAGTCACTGCGCGACCATGTCGCGGGCTTCGCCTCCCGGCCCACACCCCCGCAGAACAAGCGCGGCGAGGCCGACATCGCGGTGGCCTCCGGACACGTCGGCGAGCCGGCCCTTCCCGGCACCTTCGTCGACTACGAGCCGTCCCCGCGCGAGTACGAACTGAGTGTCGCCCAGACGGTGTTGCGCGTGCACACCCGCGTCGCCGACCTCTACAACGAACCGATGAACCAGGTCGAACAACAGCTCCGCCTCACCATCGAAGCACTACGCGAACGCCAGGAACACGAACTCGTCAACAACCGCGAATTCGGCCTCCTCCACAACGCCGACCTCAAGCAGCGCATCCACACCCGCACCGGCCCACCCACCCCCGACGACCTCGACGAACTGCTGTCACGGCGTCGCAAGACCCAGTACCTGCTGGCTCACCCACGGACCATCGCGGCCTTCGGCCGGGAGTGCAGCAACCGTGGCCTCTACCCACAGAACCTCGAGGTCCTGGGCTCGTCGGTGCGCGCCTGGCGTGGAGTGCCGATCCTCCCGTGCAACAAGATCCCGATCAGCGAGACCGGCACCAGCTCGATCCTCGCGATGCGAACCGGTGAGGAAGACCAGGGAGTCGTGGGTCTGCACCAGACCGGCATCCCCGACGAGTACCAGCCCAGCCTGAATGTGCGCTTCATGGGCATCAACGAGCAAGCGGTCACGTCATATTTGGTGAGCGCTTACTACTCGGCGGCGATCCTGGTGCCGGACGCGCTCGGTGTCCTGGAGGACGTCGAGATCGGACGGGCGTAGGCGGCTGACGGATAGATCCGGCACCGCTCCGGGCCGCGGTCACCCTTCGCGTCACGCCCCTGTTCAGGCTCCTGTCGTCGAGCCAGGGCGGACGATCATAAGAACGGTGACCACGGCCCAGAGCAGATTGAACGCTCCGGTGTACATGGCCAGCCGACGGGTGGTGGCGGAGGTGTCGGAGCCCTTGTCGAGCGCGGCCAGGGCTGCTGACTGTCCCGGGAGGACGAGTGCCGCCAGGATCACGGCCGCGATCAGCGTGAGGACGATCGAGACGATCAGCCAGGGGTCGCCGAGGACGTGCAGGCTGTTGGCCGTCGCGAACCCGAAGACGGGGACGACGACGCCCACGACGGCATAGACGCGACAGATCCGGTGCAGGGACTGCGGGACCGATGCCGAATGCCGGTCACCGGAAGAGGCCGACGAGGCCGAGGCCCGGCGGGTGACGGCGGGGAACATACTGGCCGCCACCGTCACGGGGCCGATGGCGATGATCGCGGCGAGGACATGAATGCTCAGGAGAAGCTTCGTCACGGAAGGAGGTGTCTTTCGGCCGGTGAGTCTGACTGCGGGGCTGGCGGTCACGGCGGATCAGGCCGCGTGCGGCTCCGACGGTAGGCGGCATCCGGCGCGCACAGAAGTGGCGGTATTGCCATAGGTCAACGGATTCTCGCCAGCGGGCGCCAACCCGCGTCAGCGGGTTCCGTGGCCATCGTCCAAGCAGGTTCCGGGGGCCTGCCCCTCCCCACCCCTCCCCTTCTGGCCCCTCGCTCTCACCGTAGGCGTTGGCGGGATTCAGGCATCGGGCTACGATCCCGCCATGCACACCGTCGCTGTTCTCGCCCTGGACGGGGTGGTGGGCTTCGACCTGGCGACGCCGGTCGAGGTCTTCACCCGTGCTCGGCTGCCCGGCGGTCGGGCCGCCTATCAGGTGCGGGTCTGCTCGGCCGGCGGAGACGTCGACGCGGGCGCCTTCACCCTGCGGGCACCGTGGGGCCTGGAGACACTGGCGGAGGCGGACACCATCGTCGTGCCCGGTGTCGCCGACCCCCTCGCGCCCGTTCCCGACGAGATCCTGGACGCCCTGCGCTCGGCGGCCGGCCAGGGCACCCGGATCGCGTCGATCTGCGTGGGGGCGTTCGTCCTCGCCGCCACGGGGCTTCTGGACGGGCTCCGTGCCACCACCCACTGGCTCGGCACCAGGGAGCTGGCGCGGCGGTATCCCGATGTCCACGTCGACCCGGACGTGCTCTACATCGACAACGGCCAGTTGCTCACCTCGGCCGGCGCGGCGGCCGGGCTCGATCTGTGTCTGCACATCGTCCGGCGCGATCACGGCTCGGCCGTCGCCGCCGACGCCGCCCGCCTCTCGGTGATGCCGTTGGAACGCGACGGCGGACAGGCACAGTTCATCGTGCACGAGCCCCCGGCCCCCGACGGGGCGACGCTCGAACCGCTGCTGCGCTGGATGGAGGAGAACGCGGGGCGCGAGCTCACACTCGACGGCATCGCCGCGCGGGCCCGGCTGAGCACCCGTACCCTGAACCGGCGTTTCCGCGAGCAGACCGGCACCACACCACTCCAGTGGCTGCACCGGGCCCGGATCCGCCGGGCGCAGTATCTGTTGGAGACCACTGCGCACTCGGTCGACCGTATCGCCGCTCAGGTCGGGTTCGGCTCCCCCACCGCGTTTCGTGATCGCTTCAAGCGGCTCATCGGCACCAGCCCGCATGCCTATCGCCGGGCGTTCCAGGGCCCCGAGGCCCGCCGAGCGCTCAACGGGTCTCAGGAAGCCGGCGGGGTTCTCCCGTCAGATCAGGGGCGCACTCCGCTGACCAGCTGAGCCGTGGCCGAAATGCCGTTGGCGATGGTCGGCGCCACACTGGTGCTCGCGAGCACGAAGCCGAGCAGGACACAGACCAGCGCGTGCGAGACGCGGAGTGCTCCACTGCGCAGGAACACCACCGCCAGCACCAGAAGCATCAGGACCACGGAGATCGAAACGACCACGGCTTACCTCCTCGGCTGAGCGGTGAGTATGCGCCAGTCTCGCTCATCACACCGGCCCGGCCCGTGCCGCGCGTGTACTCCATACAGGTACGGATTCAGCGGTCGGGACGGGACCGGACCGTCCCGGCCTCGTCGGCCTCGCGTGACCGTTCGGACCCGCGCCCACGGGACGGACGGGCCGTGGTTCGACAGGCGTCGGGGCAGTGGCGTGCCTAGGCTGGCGGAATGAGCCGCACAGTCCCGGACACCGAGCCCGCCACGGTGAGGGAGGGGGCGCCGGAGGCACGGGAGGGCGGCGAGCGGGAATCCGCCTGGCGGCGGCTGTTGCACCGGGTGCCCAACGGATTCGCGATCTTCTTCGGTCTGCTCGGGCTCTTCTGCGCGCTCACCTCCCTCATCTCGCCGCTGCGGCGGGTGGCGGCCCCGCTGACCGACGCGCTGGACACCCTGACCGTTCCCACCGCCCCGAACCTCGCCTACGCCGTCTTCCTGCTGCTCCTCGCCGCAGCGATGGCGGCACGCAAGCGGGTCACGCTCTGGTTCGTCCTCGGCTATCTGGCCCTGCTGCTGCTCGCGGACGTGCTGTTGCTGGCCGTGGGGTACTGGGAGGCGATCCCCTCCCTGGTGCTGTGCGTGGCGGCGATGGCGCTGCTGGTCCTGGCCCGGCGGGAGTTCTACGCGGCCTCACGGCGCGGTGCGTTCCTGCACGCCCTTCTGGTGCTCGTCGGGGGTCTCGCCGTCGCCGTCCTGGTGGGCTGGGGCCTCGTCTCCCTCTTCCCCGGATCGTTGGAGCCCGGCGGTGGGAACCGGCTGCTGTTCGTCGTCAACAAGGTGTGCGGCGGCCTGGTCAGCGGTCGGCACTTCGTCGGCCACCCGCCGCACTGGCTCTTCTTCCTCCTCGGCCTGCTCGGCGCGCTGGCACTGCTCAACGCCACCATGTCGCTCTTCCGCTCCCAGCGGCTGGAGGCGGCCCTGCACGACGACGAGGAGCCGCGCCTCCGCGCGCTCCTCGGCCGCTACGGCGGCCGGGACTCCCTCGGCTACTTCGCGACCCGCCGGGACAAGGCCGTCGTCTTCTCGCCCAGCGGGAAGGCCGCCGTCACCTACCGGGTCGAGGCCGGGGTCTGTCTGGCCTCCGGCGACCCGCTGGGCGACCCCGAGGCCTGGACCCCGGCGATCGAAACCTGGCTGGCGGTCGCGGGGCGGTACGGCTGGCAGCCCGCCGTCATGGGCGCGAGCGAGGCCGGCGCCAAGGCGTACGCGCGTTCGGGGTTGGGTGCGCTGCAGCTGGGCGACGAGGCCATCCTCCAGGTCGCCGCCTTCGACCTGGACGGCCGCGAGATGCGGGTGACCCGCCAGGCCGTCAACCGGGTGGAGCGGACGGGCGCGAGCACCCGCATCCGGCGGCACGCCGAGCTCTCCGACGAGGAGATGGGCGAGGTCATCCATCGCGCGGACGCCTGGCGCGACACCGAGACCGAGCGGGGCTTCTCGATGGCGCTGGGGCGCCTCGGCGACCCCGCCGACGGCGACTGTCTACTGATCGAGGCGTTCGACAGCGAGGGCAAGATGATCGCGCTGCTGTCGTTCGTGCCCTGGGGACGCGACGGGGTCTCGCTGGACGTGATGCGCCGCGACCGTGCCGCGCCCAACGGCGTCATGGAGTTCATGGTCGCCCAACTGTGCTCCCAGGCCGGGCGGTTCGGCATCAAGCACATCTCGCTGAACTTCGCCGTCTTCCGCTCGGCGTTCGAGGAGGGCGCCCGCATCGGCGCCGGCCCGGTGTTGCGGCTGTGGCGCAAGCTGCTGCTGTTTTTCTCCCGGTGGTGGCAGCTGGAAGCGCTCTACCGGTCGAACGTCAAGTACAACCCCGAGTGGCATCCGCGGTTCCTGTGCTACGCCGACGCGGGCGCCCTCGCGCGGATCGGGCTGGCCGCGGGCATCGCGGAGGGCTTCGTCGCGGTGCCGAGCCTCGGCAAGCTGTGGAGCCGGGGGCGGGCGCGCGGCGTCTCCAGCCCGGCGACCACGGCCGGGCTGCCCTCGCTCACCGAGCTCGGCTTCGGCAGCGGCGCCGGTGAGCCCGGTGCGGCGGACGAACTCGCCGGGCTGCCCGAGCAGGTGCGGGTACGGCGGGCGAAGCTGGACCGGTTGCGCGCGGCCGGCGTCGATCCCTACCCGGTCGACGCCGACCGCACCCACACCCTCGCCGCGATCCGTGCGGCGCACGCCGGGCTCGCGCCCTCGTCCCGTACGGGCGAGCGGGCGACCGTCGCCGGGCGGGTCCTGCTGGTCCGCAACCACGGTGGGGTCGTCTTCGCCGTGCTGCGCGACTGGTCCGGCGACCTGCAGCTCACCCTCACCCGCGACGGCTCCGGCCCGGAGTGCCTGCGGCGTTTCACCGACCACATCGACCTCGGTGACCACATCGAGGCCGAGGGCGAGATCGGTGCCACCGACCGTGGTGAGCTGACCGTCTTCGTGACCCGTACCCGGATGATCGCCAAGTGCCTGCGTCCGTTGCCCGACAAGCGCCACGGTCTGAGCGACCCCGAGGCCCGGGTGCGGATGCGCTACGTGGACCTCGCGGTGTCGACGGAGGCCCGGCGGACCGTACGGGCGCGCAGCGCCGCCGTGCAGGCGCTGCGCCAGGGATTGCTCGACCGGGGCTATCTGGAGGTCGAGACGCCGATGCTCCAGCAGATCCACGGCGGCGCGAACGCCCGGCCCTTCACCACGCACATCAACGCCTACGACCTCGATCTGTACTTGCGGATCGCACCCGAGCTGTATCTGAAGCGGCTGTGTGTGGGCGGCATGGAGAAGGTCTTCGAGATGGGCCGGACGTTCCGCAACGAGGGCGTCTCGTACAAGCACAACCCCGAGTTCACGATGCTGGAGGCGTATCAGGCCTGCGCCGACTACGACGTGATGCTGGACCTGACGCGCGAACTGGTCCAGGGCGCTGCCGTCGCGGCCCACGGTTCGGCGGTCGCGTTGCGGGCGGACGGCCAGGGCAAGCTCGTCGAGCACGACATCTCGGGACGGTGGCCGGTGAAGACCGTCTACGGGGCGATCTCCGAGGCGCTCGGCGCGGAGGTCGACGCGGACACCCCGGTCGAGGCACTGCGCCGCCACTGTGACGCGACGGGCGTACCGCACAAGCCGGAGCACTCCCGTGGGGACATCGTGCTGGAGATGTACGAGCGGCTCGTCGAGGAGCGGACCGGAACGCCCGTCTTCTACAAGGACTTCCCCACCGATGTCTCGCCGCTCACCCGCCCGCACCGCCACGATCCGCGGCTCGCCGAGCGCTGGGACCTGGTGGCGTTCGGCACCGAACTGGGCACGGCGTATTCGGAGCTGATCGATCCCGTCGAGCAGCGCCGCCGCCTCACCGCCCAGTCGCTGCTGGCGGCGGGCGGCGACCCCGAGGCGATGGAGGTGGACGAGGACTTCCTGCGCGCCCTCGAGTACGCGATGCCGCCGACGGGCGGGCTGGGGATCGGCGTGGACCGGCTGGTGATGTTCCTGACGGGCTTGTCGATTCGCGAGACGCTGCCGTTTCCTCTGGTACGGCATCGCTGACCGCTGGGTTCGGCACGGGGGTCCGTGTGGCGGAGGGTGCGGCCGGGACGGTCCACAACGCCGTTGCCCGCACCGGCAGAGGTCGGCAGAATGGCGGGCATGGCCGAGCCCTCTGTCATACGGCTGCTGTGCGACGTCACGCCTGCGGATGACGGGGCTGCGGGCGGCACCGCGTTACGCGACGCCCTCGGAGGCACCCGATGACCGCCCCGGACGAGACAGCCCTGCCCATCCCGTCGGCGAACATGACCGCCGCCCACGCCTCCGTCGCCATGATGGAGCGTCTGGCCAACGGGGTCGGCAGCCGGGCCTCGGTGACGGTCGTCTACGGCGAGCCCGTCACCGCGGCGGGTGTCACCGTCATCCCGGTCGCCAAGGTCGGCTTCGGCTTCGGTGGTGGTACGGGAAGCGAGGCCGGAGCTGCCAAGGCGAGCGACGGCGGCGGAGGAGGCGGAAAAGCCAGCGCTCGGCCCTGCGGCTTCATCGAGATCAAGAACGGCTCCGCCACCTACAAACCACTCCGGAATCCCTGGCTGGATGTCCTCGTACCGCTCGCCGCTCTCGTGGCGGGCACCGCCGTCCCAGGACTCGCACGCCGCCTTGCCGAGCGCCGCCTCAAGTGAGCAGGCGCCACGCCGAGCTCAGGCGCCGGACGGCTTGTTCTTCGGCGGGCTCGGGTTTTCGGCCTGGGTGAGCTCGGTCCAGTGGACCGTGCGGTCGCACCAGCGGTTCAGCAGCGTGCGGTCGTGGCCGACGGTGAGGAGGCCCGCGCCGCTCTCGCGGCGGTAGTCCTCGACGGCGGCGACCAGGGCGGCGGTCGTGGAGGCGTCCAGCATCGCCGTCATCTCGTCGCAGATCAGCCAGCGCGGGCGCAGGACGAGGGCCCTGGCCAGGCAGGCCCGTTGCAGCTGGCCGTCGCTGACCTCGTGCGGCCGGCGGCCGAGCAGTTCCGCCGAGAGTCCGACCCGCCCGGCCAGCTCGACCACCCTCTCCTCGGCGCCCGTCCGCCGCCCGGCCGCACGCAGCGGCTCGGCGATCAGGTCGGTGAGTCGCAGCCGCGGATCGGCGGCTTGGCGCGGCTGCTGGAACACCACGCCGAAGGCGGTGCGCTGCTCGCGCGGGGCCCGGTGCCGCCAGGCCCGGACACTCTCGCCGTCGATGAGATACGTGCCGGAGTCGGGCCGGTGCACCAGGGAGGCGACCCGAGCCAGGGTGGACTTGCCGCAGCCGCTGGGGCCGAGCAGCCCCACGGCCTCCCCCGGCTCGACGGTCAGCGAGACGTCCCGGACCACGGGTGCGCGCCGGTCGTACCCGGCGGTGATGCGGTGGAGTTCAAGCACGCGTCGGCTCCTGCGGGTGGTGGCAGGCCGTGCCGTTCCGCAACGCGGGGACGGTCTCGCAGGTCGTCGTCGCGTGCCCGCAGCGGGCGGCGAAGGCGCAGCCCGTGGGCAGCGCGCCGAGTTCCGGGGGCATGCCGGGGATGGGGGTGAAGGCGCGCTCGGGCAGGGCGTCGAGCAGGCCGCGGGCGTAGGGGTGGCGGGGGCCGGGCTCGCCGAAGAAGGCGGGTGCGTCGGTGAGTTCGACGATGCGGCCCGCGTACATCACGGCGACGCGGTCGGCGATCCGTTCGGCCGCCGCGAGGTCGTGGGTGATCATCAGCAGCGCGTGGCCCGCGTCCGCGTGGCGGCGCAGCTCGTCGACCGTGCGGTCGACGAGATCGCGGTCGAGGCCGGTGGTCGGTTCGTCGGCGAGCAGCAAGGGGGCGTCGCCGACGAGGGCGAGCGCGGTGGCGGCGCGCTGGGCGAGGCCGCCGGAGAGCTGGTGGGGGTAGCGGTCGAGGTGGTCGGCGGGGAACGCCGCCCGCTCGGCGGCGGCCTCGGCCCGGGCCCGCAGCCCGCTCCCGCGGGCGCCGGTCAGCTCCCGGACGGTCTCCTGGAGTTGCGAGCGCACGGTGCGCACGGGGGTGAGGTGCGCGGAGGGGCTCTGCGGTACGAGGCCGACGCGGCGGCCCCGGACCGTGCGGGCGAGCGTCCGCTCGTCGGCCGCGAGGAGGTCGAGGCCGCCGACGACGGCCCGGCCCGCGGTCTGCGCGTTCGCGGGCAGCAGCCCGAGCAGCGCGGACGCGAGGACGGACTTGCCGCAGCCGCTCTCGCCGACGAGCGCGAGGCACTCGCCCCGCCGGAGCCGGAACGACGCGTCGGTGACGGCGGCGATCTGCCGGCCTCCCCGCATGCGGAACCGTACGGACAGACCGCTGACGTCCAGTACGGGGTCGTCCGCGGCGGGAAGGGGAGCGCCCGCCCCGCCCTCTCGCCGCGTGTCCTCGCACGCCGGACGGGATGACGTCGTCACAGCATCAGCTCCGATCGGCGGCGCGGGTTGAGCCGTTCGCGCCAGGCGCCGGCCAGGCCCGCTATCGCGAGGGTGGGGATGATGATGAACAGTCCCGGGAACAGGGTCGGCCACCAGTCGCCCGCGAGCAGGGAGCCGCGTGCGGCCTGGACCATGTTGCCGAGGCTGGCCTCGTGGGTGGGCAGGCCCAGGCCGAGGAAGGACAGCGCGGACTCGTGCCAGATGGCGTGCGGGATCATCAGCACCGCCGCGAGTCCGGCCTGGGGCAGGACCCCGGGCAGCAGATGCCGGACGGTGATCCGCAGGCGGGAGGAGCCGCCGGAGATCGCCGCGTCGATGTACGGGCGGGAGCGCAGCGACAGCACCTCGGCCCGTACGATCCGGGCCGTGGACAGCCAGTGGGTGAGCGCCACCGACGCGACCACGGGCCACAGGCCGGGCCGGAACATCGCCACGATGAAGACGCCCAGCAGCAGGTGCGGGACGGACGAGAAGACGTCGACGAGGCGCATCACGACCCGGTCGGCCCAGCCGCCGAGCGCACCCGCGAGGGCGCCGACCACGGTGCCGACGACGGTCGCGGCGAGCCCGGCCACGACGCCGACGAGCAGCGAGATCCGCAGCCCGTAGACGCAGCGCAGCAGCAGGTCCCGGCCGACCTCGTCGGTGCCGAACGGGTGTGACCACGACGGTGGCAGGAGCTTCGAGCCCAGGTCCACGGCCTGCTCGTCGAGCGGCACCAGCGCGGGTACGGCGAGGACGGTGAGGACGACCACGGCGACGAGGACGGCGGAGGTACGCGTGCGCAGCGCGCGCGTACCGCGCCGGGCGGCCCCGCCCCGGGCCCGGGTCCCGGCACCGGGCGAACGCCAGACGGTCGGCACCTCGGGTACCGATCCGGTCGCCGCGTCCGGCGGCGGCTTCGTCGCCCCCTCGGGCGTGCTTCCCGTCTCAGCCATCGAATCCCACCCTCGGGTCGGCCAGTCCGTACAGCAGGTCGGACAGCAGGTTGCCCACCAGGACCGCGGCCGTGGCCAGCACGGTCAGGGCGGCCAGCAGCGGGAAGTCGACGCTCGTGGCGGCCTGCACGGTCGCGGCGGCGATGCCGGGCCAGCTGAAGACGGTCTCGACGAGCAGCGCACCGGTGATCAGCTCGGGTACGCGGGAGCCGACGAGGGTGAGGACCGGCAGCAGTCCCGAGCGCAGTGCGTGGCCGAGCAGGACGGTGCGTTCGCGCAGCCCACGCGCGCGTGCCCCGCGCACCGGGTCCTCTTCCAGGGCGTCGCCGACGCCTTGGCGCACGTACAGCACGAACCAGGGCAGTTGGGAGACGGCGAGCACCACGGCGGGCAGGACGACGTGCGAGGCGACCTGCCCGGCCGTGGCGACGTCGCTGCCGGTGTCGGTGAGACCGCCGGCCGGGAGGGCGCCGAGCTTGAGGGCGAAGAACCAGATCGCGAGCAGTCCGAGCCAGAACGGCGGTGCCGCCTCCAGCGTGTACGAAAGGGACGTCACGATCCGGTCCAGGAGTCCGCCGCGGCGGCGCGCGGCGAGCACGCCCAGTGCCGTGCCCACGGTGACGGCCAGCGCGAAGGCGACGGCGCACAGCAGGACGGACCAGCCGATGCGTTCGCCGATGACGTCGGCGACGGGCTGGCGCAGGGTGCTGGAGTCGCCGAGGTCACCGGTCACGGCGGAGGTGACCCAGTCCCACCAGCGGGCGACGAACGGCCGGTCGGCGCCGAGGTTCTCGCGCAGCTGGTCGAAGACGTCCTGGCCGGCGCCGAGACCGGCCGATCCGGCGTACGCCTTGGCGGGGTCGAACGGCGAGGCGGCGGCGATCGCGAAGACACCGAAGGTCACGACGGCGAGCACGGGGACGGCGAGCAGCAGCCGCCGTCCCGCCATGCGTGCCATCGGCCCCCAGGGAAGCCGGGAGGTCACTTCTTCGGCTGCCAGTCCTCGACGTTCCACCAGGGCCCCGCGCCGAGGCCGTGGTCGTGCGGCTCGACCTGGGTGGTGAGGCCCTGCCAGCCGTCGTTCATGACGTAGAGGTGGTCGACGTGGGTGAGGAAGACGTAGCCGGGGTCGGCGGCGAGGTCGCGCTGGACCTTGTCGTACGCGGCCTTGCGGGCACCCTTGTCGCCGCTGCGACGGCCGTCCTCCAGGGCCTTGTCGACGTCGGGGTTGTCGTAGGCGGCCATGTTGTTGAAGCCGTCGAGGGCGAGCGAGGAGTGCAGCAGGTTGTAGAGGTCGAAGTCGGGGTCGGCGGGGTTGCCGCCGCCGGCGAGGACCGCGTCGTTCTTCATGCGCGGCTCGATGACCTCCCAGGTGCCGCTCTGCACCTCGGCCTTGATGCCGGCCTTCTTGGCGTCCGAGGCGAAGGCGAGGGCGTGCTCCTGGCGGAGCTTGTCACCGGCGGGGAACCAGAGGGTGAACTTGGCGGGCTGCCCGTCCTTCTCCCGGATGCCTTCGTCGCCGGGGGTCCAGCCCGCGTCGTCGAGCAGCTTCTTGGCCTTGTCCAGGTCGTGCCGGCGCTCGGTGCCCTTGGCGAACCACTCGCTGTCGGTGGGGACCGGGCCGTAGCCGGCCTTGCCCGCGCCTTCGAGGAGCTTGTCGACCATGGCCTCGCGGTCGACGGCGAGGTCGAGGGCGCGGCGGACGGCCACGTCGCCGGTGACCTTGTTCGCGGTGGGCAGGGTGACGCCGCGGAAGTCGGTGGTGCGGGCGGTGACGGTCCGCTTGGACTTGTCGCCCTTGAAGCCCTTGACGAGGTTGGGCGGCAGGATCGCGCCGTCGAGGTCGCCGGTCCGCAGCCGGGTGGCGCGGATGTCGTCGTCCTTGATGATCGCCATGGTGAGCTTCTTGATCTTCGGCTCACCGCCCCAGTAGCCGGGGTTGGCCTTGAAGCTCAGCTTCTCGCCCTTGCTCCAGCCGGTGAGGACGTAGGGGCCGGTGCCGATCGGCCGGGTGTTGAAGGAGCCGGAGTTGACGTCCTGGCCCTTGGCCGCGTGCTCGGGCGCGATGGGCAGGACGGTGCGCTCGGCGAAGGGCGCGTAGGGGTATTTGAGCGTGAAGACGACGGTGTCGTCGCCGTCGGCGGTGACGCGGTCGATGGCGTCGAGTTCGCCCTTGGCGGCGTTGTTGGTCTTCTCGTCGAGAATGGTCCGGTAGGTGAAGACGACGTCCTTGGCGGAGAAGGGCTTGCCGTCGCTGAACTTCACGCCCGTGCGGAGCTTGTACGTGTACGTACGCCCGTCGTCGGTGATCTTCGGCAGCTCGGCGGCGAGAGCCGGCTGGAGCTTCATGGCGGCATCCCGGCGGAGCAGCCCGTCGAAGATCTTGGAATTGCCGTCCTTGCCGTAGCCGAGGAGGGGGCTGAGCGTCTCGGGTTCGTTGGCGAGGCCGACGACCAGGGAGTCCTTGCCTCCCTTGGCACCGTCACTTCCGCCGTCGCCACCGCCGGGCGTCGAGCAGGCCGCCGCGCCGGCCGTCAGTACCGCTGCCATGGCCGTGGCGGCCACTCCCCGAATGGACCGGGCCGTCATGCCCATACCTCTACTCACGCACTCTCACGTACTCAAGATCAACCGCTATTGCGAATTCCTCGCAATTAAACAGCACGTAGAAGAGCGGGGCTCCCCCGCCTAGCCATCAGCGCACGTCACAGGGCTGGACGCAGCATCGTGCCGGAGCGCAGGGAGCCAAACGGGGAGCCACAGAGGTACTGGCGCTACGGAGCGCCCGCAGCGTCCTCAGCCCCTCCGAAGATCTCGTCCATCACCTCTGCACCCTCTGTGATCACCGGACGTAGCTGCTTGCGATAGACCCGCTCTGTAGTGCTGCTGCCACTGTGTCCCACGACGCGGGCGATGGCCTCGATCGGGGTGCCGTGGTCCGACAGGATGGATACCAGGCTTGTCCGTAGCTCCCGCGTGGTCCAGTCATTCGGCTTCTCGAACCCCGCGTCCGTCAGCAGTTCCCTGAAGTGCCGAAGGACGTTGATGGCGTCGCGCTGCTCGCCGGTCTCGTTCGGGAAGACCAGGCTTTCCTCGCTCCAGGGCCCTTCGTGTTCTTGCATCTGCTGCCGCTTGTACGCCTTCATCACAGAGGCGGCCCGGTGCGGCATGCGGAGTGACCGGCGGCTCTTCCTCGTCTTTGTGTCACCGTGCCGGCGGACGGAGCGCCACACATCGACGTGCGGCGGTACTCCGTCCAGTCCGGCGAAGTGCACGTGCCTCCACATCAGAGGCCTCTCCTCTTCCGTCCGCACGCCGACGAGGAGCGCCAGGACAACGTAGGCGTGGATCCAGGTCCCTTCCCTGGCGCGAAGGACTGCCTCCGCCTGTTCCAGGCTCAGCGACTTACTCGGACGCCCTGGCCGTCCCTTGGGTAGTTCGACAAGTTCGGCAACGTTTCGGAGCACCTTCTTTCTGCGCTGGGCATGGCGGATCGAGCGGCGCAGGATCGAGAGCAGCATTTTCAGCGACTGGTCGGCGAGAACCTCGGCCTGGGCTTCCAGCCACTCGTCCAGGTCCTCCACCTCCAGTCCACGTAACTTGGCTTTGCCCAGATCCGGTATGAGGTGGTTGCGCGAGAGACTCCGATAGGTCTTGATACTGCGCTCTTCCCGTCCCTTCAGCCCGTTGGTGAACCATGCCTCTACCGCCTGCTCGACGGTGTAGTTGGCGGAGGGCTTAACGTCCGCTTCCAGATCCTTTTTGAGGTCCTTGAGCTTGCGGCGCACTTCCGTCTTGGTCTTGCCGGAGACCTTGGCGCGGCTACGTTTACCAGCCGCGGTGTAGCCGAGCGATATAGCGCCCACATAGCGGTTCTTGGACTTGTCCCAATAGATCGAGTCTTCCCCGTTGCCGGCTCTACGGGTCCGCTCAGGAACCTCGGTCATGCGATGCCTTTCCATGAGGAGCGGGGCCACACCTAGCGTGTGGCCCCGCGGTGCTGCGAGTTATCCGGTCAGACAGCCGCTTCAGCCTCGTTCTTGAGGAGTGCGACGTACTCGTCGATGTACTCGGTCGGTACAAGTCGACGCCGGCCGATACGAACAGTGCGGAGTCGCCCGAGGCGGATTTCCTCGTAGGCGGTGGACCGCTTCACCCCGAGGAGCAAGGCGGCGGCTTCGACGCAGTGAAGGCGGCAGGGAATCGTGGAGGCGGCAGGGGCCGTGTCCATGTGGCTGTATCTCTCCCTCGTTACGCTGGGGTTGGGGGCCAGGCACTCTTCTCCCAAGTCCGCTACATCCGCTACATCCGCTACAGAGCAGGTCAGGGGCCTGTTTGTGTAGCGGATGCGTGGGGTGTAGTGGATAGGGAGTGCTACGCGGTGCGGGCGGCGGTAGCGGCTTCGGCAGGGATGTAGCGGATGCCGGGAAGCTCATCCGCTACATCTGCACCGTGCGTGACCTGGGGTGTAGCGGGTGTAGCGGATGTAGCGGACTTCTCAGGGGGTGGTGGGCAGTACCGGGCCCACGCGTCGGTGAGGTCCTCGGCGTAGTAGCCCCGGGGGACGCCGGCTGCTGTGCGGATCGGGCGCGGCTTGATCGGTTTGTTGGCCTCGGTGACATAGAGGCTGAGCATTCGGGACAGGCCCCGGGAGGTCAGCGGTTTGCCGTTGTAGTCGCCCCACGGGGCGTCGTCCATGCCGTTGAGGCATTCGAGGATGACGGCCGTCGGCATCCGGTCAGCGCCGCAGAAGACGACGTCGCGGAGATCGGTGAGCAGCCGGATTCCGAGGGAGGCTTTGTCGTCCTCGGATGCTGCGGTGACCAGTTCGAGGCACGCGGCGCGGGCCCGTACAGGCCATGCGCCACCCGCGGCGTCGGCGACGGCGAGCAGTGGCTCCCATACGTCGGCGGGCCGGTCGGTGACGCCCTCCGGCATGGTCGGCCACGTGTCCTCGACGAACGGGCGGGCGGCGTCTGCCCAGCGGGCGAGTCGGTCGCGTAGGGCGTGGCCTTGCTTCTCGTGGATCCGCTGGCGGAACGGTTCAACCTTCTCGTTCCGGGCCCGGCGGCGCATGCGGATGATCACGGAGCGGGTCAGGATCGTGTCCGGCAAGGACCCCAGTCCGGCCATGGCGACAGCACAGTAGGAGGGGAATGCCTGGACTGTCTGGTTGGAGCCGTCGCCGACGCACCGGTAGGTGACGCCGGAGCGGCGGTGGCCGGCGTTGAGGAAGCCACGTAGTTCTTCGTTGTCCCCGGCCTTGGGGCCGAAGACGGTGTCGATCTCGTCGAAGAGGATCGTGGGGCGTCCGTCCGTGCGGGACACGGCCCGGAACAGGGCGGCGGCGGAGGCGTTGACGGCCACCATGGGGTAGGGGACGAGGGTTTCGACGATCTCCAGGGCCCGGCTCTTGCCGCTGCCCGGTTCCGGGGAGAGGAAGGCGAGCCGGGGGGGTGGAGTCGAAGCAGTCCAGCAGGTGTGCGTGCGCGTCCCACAGGACTACGGCGACGTAGGCCGCTTCGAGAGGGAAGACGTTGAAGCGGCGGTGGAACTTCTCGATCTCATCGAGCAGCGCGGCCCCGTCGATGTCGGGTGCGCCGGGCTTGTCGGGTGTGGTCACGCGGCGGCCCTCCGATGGGGTGCGGTGGTGGTCGCGAGGCGGTGGGGACAGTCGCCTACTCGGGCGCGGGCGGCCAGATCAGCGACTGCGGCACGGCCACGGGCGCGTTCGTGATGTCCGCAAGCACAGAGCCAGTCCGCGATGGGCACGCGTTCGAGCATGTCGCGGACGTGTAAGCCCGGTCGGATGCCAGTCACCGTGACCGTCAGCGGGTCAGGGCGAAGAGCTGAAAGGGCGCCCTGTCGGGCGGCGACCTTCGGCGCCCCACTCCCGTCGGGGGCCGAACTCTGTTTGGCGGGGCTGGGGTGGTCGGTGGGGGGTGTGGGGCTCTTAAGGGGGGGACGGGCGGGGGCGGTCATGCGGTCGGCCCGGGGTTGTGGGTGATGGACCAGTCCAGGGCGTTGGCGATGGCCGGCGTGCAGTCGCGCTCGGACAGCCCGGCCGCCTCCCCCGCCTCCTTAAGAGCGTCTTGGACCGTGCCGCGGTCGAGGTCTCCGGAGGCGACGAACCTCCCCAAGGCGCGGGCGGCCCGTACGAGGGTCAGGTTCCGGGTGCCCTCCCATGCCCCTGCAACGGCCGCTGCTTCGTTGCGCAGCGCGGCTGCGACGTAGGCGGGCACGTTGCGCGGAACGTGGACCGTGGGCGGGGTCTGCGGTGTGCGGGCGGGGTTGAGGAGGGAGGCCAGCCATGCGGGGAGCGGTCCGACGGGGGCGGGGTCGTCGATCTCGTACGCGCCCTGCGGGGTGATGCTGCCGGAGGCGACGACGTATCCGCCCCATGCCCGGGTGTCGATGAGGGCACCGAGCGTGCCCGCGGTGTTGCCGAGCCGGGCCCCCTCCGGGGAGCGGAAGTACAGGTGCGACCCGCCGGAGGGGGTCCGCACGGTGTGGGTGGTGGGGACGGGCTGTCCGGCGCGCTCGCAGAGCGCCGTGAAGGTCGTCATGCCGCACGGCATGTCCTTCATGCCCTTGTCGTTCTTGGGTACGTCCAGGTCGACGACGACGAGTCCGGCGGGGCCGGTGGCGATCCCTGCGTTGAACGGGCCGGTTTCCCAGCACCGGCGGATCTGTTCGGGGTCGGTGGTGGCGCGGTCCTCCCACTTGGCGTGGCCGTCCGCGCAGGCGCCGGTCCGCGGGCACCGGCTCTCGCCGTGCAGGGCGGGTCGCTTGCTGCCGGGGCGGAGCGGGAAGACGGGCCAGCCGTTCGCGGCGGCGTGCAGGGCACCCAGCCACGGGGAGTCGAAGGTGCTGGTGTTCATGCGGCGGCCCTCTTCTCGTGGGAGAGGTACTGGGTGGCGATCCAGTGGGTATAGGCCGGGGGGATCGCTTCGGCGATCTCCTTGCGGACGTCCGTCCAGTCGATGCCCATCGCGGCCTGCCATTCCGGGACGGTGCCCTTGCCGCCGCCGTCTCCGTAGACGGGGTAGTACGGGCCGTCGTAGTACCGGCCGTGCCGGTAGCCGCGGGTACGGCCCCGGTGCGGGAGATGAACCGGCGGGGTGAACGACCAGCCGGACGTCTCGAACTTGCGGTGCCGGGTGACACCGAGCCCGAACATCTCGCCGCACAGGACGACGTCGCGGCGGATCGGTGCGGGCATGACGTTCTCGATCGCCCACGGCCGCCCGGTGGACTCCATCGCGGCCCGGCCGGCGGGGATGAGGTCCGGGTACTCCCGGCCCTTGTTCGTGCCCTTGGTCAACGTGCTGTGGTGCTGGCAGGGCCACGAGGAGTGGATGAAGTCGAAGTCCGCGCCGTGCTCGCGTACGAACTCCACCGCGTCGGCCTGCACGAAGGGGAAGGGGTAGTTCGGCTGCGGGGCGATGTCGACACCGAGAACATCGAATCCGGCCCGGTGATAGCCGACCGCGGCGCCGCCGGCACCGCAACAGGCGTCCAGAACTCGCGGGCGGGATCGCCGTAAGAGGGCGTGTTGGGTCATGCTGGGGTTCTCCTGTTCCTTCGGGAACGGGGGGTAGGGACCGGGGCGGTCGCACGTCTTTGGCGAGAGGGCGGCCGCCCCGGGCACAGCTAGAAGTCCGGCTTGGGGTGCGCCGGGCACGGGCCCTCGGTGACCTCGTCGCAGGTGCAGTGCCACAGACGGTCGTGTCCGTGGCGGCGCCAAGCGGCGTATTCCTGGCGGACGTACTCCCGGTATGCGCCCTGCTGGTAGGCGACCTCAGGGGGCATGGGGCCTGCGCCGAAGCCGTCGAGGTGGTCAGCGGAGGTGAATGTCACCGCCGCTTCCTCGGCAACCCACTCGGCGTCGGCTCCTACCTCCGGGGCCCACGGCTCGCCCTCACTCAGCGCGACCCGGTCGAGCAGCACCGCCTTCCGGAGCCTGTATTCGCGGTCGATGACCGGGGCGTATCCATCGGAGGCCGGGCGGTACCGGTCGCCCTGGTGGAGGCGCAAGGCCAGGGTCAGGACATCGGCCATCTCCGCCACGATGGGCGGCGCGTCGGCGTACGGCTCTTCCGCGGTGGACGGCGTGGTGTCGGGTCGGTGGTCGGCGGTGACGTACAGGCGAACCCGTCGTCCGTCGCGGGTGCGCTGGCGCACGGTGCTGGTGGTGAAGGCGGCGTTCAGAGCCTTGGCGATCTCGGGGGCGTCGGGTTCGGTGCAGATGACGCGGATCTCGAACACGGCTTTCCTCTCGGGGATCGGGGTTAGAACGGCGGTTCGTCGGAGTAGACGGAGCGCCGCATGCGGCGCGCGTGGAGGAGCGGTCGCGCCCAGCCCGGTGTCTTCGGGAGCCAGACCTTGGCGAGAGGCAGGAACGGGGCGCAGTCGCAGTCGTCGAAGTCCGGCTCATCCGAGTAGGGGGTGCCGCTCAGCACTTGGCCCTTGCCGCCGCAGTTGGCGCAGTGCGGGTCGGGCAGCCGGTGCAGGGCCAGGATCGGGCGCGGGCCGATGGATCGGCCGCTACGGCTGGTGGAGACCCAGCCGGACCAGCAGCGGACCGCGAGACGGTGACGGGCGAGCGTACGGCGGATCACGCGGCGCCCTCCTGTGCGATGGCGGTCTCCTCCGCCATGCCGTCGAGGATCAGGAGCAGGTCTCCGAGCTGGCGGAGGGTGATCTCGCGGGAGTAGGGCGCGGACCAGTGCCCGCAGTCCAGCTCTACGGTGACGACTTCTTCCAAGTCGGTGCTCACGTCAGTTCTCCGTTCGAGGCGCTTACTTGGACTTGGGGTTGAAGAGCTTGAGGCCGAGGCCGAGCGTGATCGGTCCGGAGAGGGAGCCGATGACCGCGGCGGTTCGCACCGCGAACTCGAAGAGGGCCAGGGCAGCGGCGACCATGCCCATGGCGGCGAAGGCGACGGCCAGGCCGATCAGGACCGGGCCGAGGTGGGACCGCGCCGGGCGGGCAGGGTCGGCGGTCTGGACGATGACGATCGGGCGTCCGTCGGCTTGTGCCTGGCGGAAGACGTCGGTGGGGATGTGCGGGGCCATCGGCCCTAACCGCCCGTCGGGCGGGGGTTCGTGGCGCATGCGGGTCTCCCTCGGTTGGGTGGTGCGGGGTTCAGGCGCCGAGCTTGCTGAGCGCGGACGCGCAGGCGAGCAGGAAGCGGTTGACCGTCGGGGCAGCGCCGGTGGAGGCGAGGCAGAACCCGAGCAACAGGGCGGCGAGACCGGGCCCGAAGTGGAGGCGTCCGGAGCGCAGGAGGACGACGACTCACGGTCACTGGGCGTGAGATTCGGTGGTGGGGCGTGTGGGGGTCCCACAGGCCCGGGGAAGACGGCCGGGTTCGGCCCGGGGGCGGCTACAGAGGGCTTTGGGGCGGGTTCCTGTGTGGGACCCCCACGCCCTCACATGCAGGTCAGTGCCTCCCCACGGCCGTGTGGTGGCCCACAGGCTGTGGGAGGCGCCGTGGTGGGCTCGTGTGGGGGTCTCCCCCACACGGCTGATGGCTACTGTCCGTTGCGGTACTGGGTGATGGCTTCGGCGAGGGTCTCGGCGAGGTAACCGGGTTTCGGCTCGCTGCCAGCTCCGGCGCGGACGGTGCCCTTGCCGGGCCGTTCGACTCCGACGGCGCGCAGGAGGCGCCCGAGTTCGGTGCCGAGGGCGGTGGCCTCCAGGCCGAGGCGGTCAGCGAGATCAGCGGTGTGCATCCGTCCGCCGGCGGCCAGGACGGCGTCGTGTGCGTCGCGCAGGAGTTGCGGGACGGGGTCGGGACGGTCGGCGGGTCCGCCGGTCTGCTCGATGACCGCGCCGAACTTCGCGCGGATCACGTTGCTCTCATCCGCCGCGCCGCTGGCCGGGGCCTGGCCGTTGCCGCCGGGGGTGGGTGGGGTGGTGCGGGTGGCGGCGAACATGGCCGCGAGGGCGTCTGCGCCGAACCGGCCGTTCGCGTCGGTGACGATGCCACGGTCTGCGCTGCCACCCGTACCCCCGGCCGGGGTGGCGGGAGCCGG
>NZ_JACHJG010000001.1:1018030-1112625 GCF_014203545.1 Streptomyces netropsis | reverse complement strand
TCACCAGACATGGCCCCCCTTCTCCCGAAGTTACGGGGGCATTTTGCCGAGTTCCTTAACCATAGTTCACCCGAACGCCTCGGTATTCTCTACCTGACCACCTGAGTCGGTTTAGGGTACGGGCCGCCATGAAACTCGCTAGAGGCTTTTCTCGACAGCATAGGATCATCCACTTCACCACAATCGGCTCGGCATCAGGTCTCAGCCTTAATGTGTGACGGATTTGCCTACCACACGGCCTACACCCTTACCCCGGGACTACCACCGCCCGGGCTGGACTACCTTCCTGCGTCACCCCATCGCTTACCTACTACAGATCCGGGTCACCGGCTCCACCACTTTCCTTTCCCCGAAGGGTCCGGAACGGCTTCACGGGCTTAGCATCGTCTGATTCGATATTGGGCGTTTCAAAGCGGGTACCGGAATATCAACCGGTTGTCCATCGACTACGCCTGTCGGCCTCGCCTTAGGTCCCGACTTACCCTGGGCAGATCAGCTTGACCCAGGAACCCTTAGTCAATCGGCGCACACGTTTCCCACGTGTGTATCGCTACTCATGCCTGCATTCTCACTCGTGAACCGTCCACAACTCGCTTCCGCGGCTGCTTCACCCGGCACACGACGCTCCCCTACCCATCCACACGGTCGTTGGACCTATTGTGTGAATGACACGACTTCGGCGGTACGCTTGAGCCCCGCTACATTGTCGGCGCGGAATCACTTGACCAGTGAGCTATTACGCACTCTTTCAAGGGTGGCTGCTTCTAAGCCAACCTCCTGGTTGTCTCTGCGACTCCACATCCTTTCCCACTTAGCGTACGCTTAGGGGCCTTAGTCGATGCTCTGGGCTGTTTCCCTCTCGACCATGGAGCTTATCCCCCACAGTCTCACTGCCGCGCTCTCACTTACCGGCATTCGGAGTTTGGCTAAGGTCAGTAACCCGGTAGGGCCCATCGCCTATCCAGTGCTCTACCTCCGGCAAGAAACACACGACGCTGCACCTAAATGCATTTCGGGGAGAACCAGCTATCACGGAGTTTGATTGGCCTTTCACCCCTAACCACAGGTCATCCCCCAGGTTTTCAACCCTGGTGGGTTCGGTCCTCCACGAAGTCTTACCTCCGCTTCAACCTGCCCATGGCTAGATCACTCCGCTTCGGGTCTTGGGCGCGCTACTCAATCGCCCTATTCGGACTCGCTTTCGCTACGGCTTCCCCACACGGGTTAACCTCGCAACACACCGCAAACTCGCAGGCTCATTCTTCAAAAGGCACGCAGTCACGACGCACCAAGCAAGCTTGATGCGCGACGCTCCCACGGCTTGTAGGCACACGGTTTCAGGTACTATTTCACTCCGCTCCCGCGGTACTTTTCACCATTCCCTCACGGTACTATCCGCTATCGGTCACCAGGGAATATTTAGGCTTAACGGGTGGTCCCGCCAGATTCACACGGGATTTCTCGGGCCCCGTGCTACTTGGGTGGTTCTCAAGCGAGCCGTACAGATTTCAGCTACGGGGGTCTTACCCTCTACGCCGGACCTTTCGCATGTCCTTCGCCTACCTGTACGGTTTCTGACTCGCCGACCAGCCGGCAGACTGATCAAGAGAACTCCCACAACCCCGTACGCGCAACCCCTGCCGGGTATCACACGCATACGGTTTGGCCTCATCCGGTTTCGCTCGCCACTACTCCCGGAATCACGGTTGTTTTCTCTTCCTGCGGGTACTGAGATGTTTCACTTCCCCGCGTTCCCTCCACACTGCCTATGTGTTCAGCAGCGGGTGACAGCCCATGACGACTGCCGGGTTTCCCCATTCGGACACCCCCGGATCAAAGCTCGGTTGACAGCTCCCCGGGGCCTATCGTGGCCTCCCACGTCCTTCATCGGTTCCTGGTGCCAAGGCATCCACCGTGCGCCCTTAAAAACTTGGCCACAGATGCTCGCGTCCACTGTGCAGTTCTCAAGCAACGACCAGCCACCCGTCACGCTCTACCGAAGCAGAACTTCACCGGGGCCGGCATCGCGAAGGTTCAGACTCGAAAGTCCGTACCCTCAGATACCCAACAGCGTGCCCGACCCGACCGACCTGTATTCACGTTCCACGCCGAAGCAGTACTAGTGACCCAAACCGATCGTGCCGAATAGTCAACGTTCCACCCATGAGCAACCGTGCG
Source organism: Streptomyces netropsis (assembly GCF_014203545.1). Taxonomy (GTDB): domain Bacteria; phylum Actinomycetota; class Actinomycetes; order Streptomycetales; family Streptomycetaceae; genus Streptomyces; species Streptomyces netropsis. Next base: position 1,110,447 of record NZ_JACHJG010000001.1, on the reverse strand, counting down.
AGTCATTCGCTCGCAGTCGGCTATGTGCTCCTTAGAAAGGAGGTGATCCAGCCGCACCTTCCGGTACGGCTACCTTGTTACGACTTCGTCCCAATCGCCAGTCCCACCTTCGACGGCTCCCTCCACAAGGGTTGGGCCACCGGCTTCGGGTGTTACCGACTTTCGTGACGTGACGGGCGGTGTGTACAAGGCCCGGGAACGTATTCACCGCAGCAATGCTGATCTGCGATTACTAGCAACTCCAACTTCATGGGGTCGAGTTGCAGACCCCAATCCGAACTGAGACCGGCTTTTTGAGATTCGCTCCACCTCACGGTATCGCAGCTCATTGTACCGGCCATTGTAGCACGTGTGCAGCCCAAGACATAAGGGGCATGATGACTTGACGTCGTCCCCACCTTCCTCCGAGTTGACCCCGGCAGTCTCCTGTGAGTCCCCATCACCCCGAAGGGCATGCTGGCAACACAGAACAAGGGTTGCGCTCGTTGCGGGACTTAACCCAACATCTCACGACACGAGCTGACGACAGCCATGCACCACCTGTATACCGACCACAAGGGGGCGACCATCTCTGGCCGTTTCCGGTATATGTCAAGCCTTGGTAAGGTTCTTCGCGTTGCGTCGAATTAAGCCACATGCTCCGCTGCTTGTGCGGGCCCCCGTCAATTCCTTTGAGTTTTAGCCTTGCGGCCGTACTCCCCAGGCGGGGAACTTAATGCGTTAGCTGCGGCACCGACGACGTGGAATGTCGCCAACACCTAGTTCCCAACGTTTACGGCGTGGACTACCAGGGTATCTAATCCTGTTCGCTCCCCACGCTTTCGCTCCTCAGCGTCAGTAATGGCCCAGAGATCCGCCTTCGCCACCGGTGTTCCTCCTGATATCTGCGCATTTCACCGCTACACCAGGAATTCCGATCTCCCCTACCACACTCTAGCCTGCCCGTATCGAATGCAGACCCGGGGTTAAGCCCCGGGCTTTCACATCCGACGCAACAAGCCGCCTACGAGCTCTTTACGCCCAATAATTCCGGACAACGCTTGCGCCCTACGTATTACCGCGGCTGCTGGCACGTAGTTAGCCGGCGCTTCTTCTGCAGGTACCGTCACTCTCGCTTCTTCCCTGCTGAAAGAGGTTTACAACCCGAAGGCCGTCATCCCTCACGCGGCGTCGCTGCATCAGGCTTTCGCCCATTGTGCAATATTCCCCACTGCTGCCTCCCGTAGGAGTCTGGGCCGTGTCTCAGTCCCAGTGTGGCCGGTCGCCCTCTCAGGCCGGCTACCCGTCGTCGCCTTGGTAGGCCATTACCCCACCAACAAGCTGATAGGCCGCGGGCTCATCCTTCACCGCCGGAGCTTTCCACCCACCCCCATGCGGAGGCAGGTCGTATCCGGTATTAGACCCCGTTTCCAGGGCTTGTCCCAGAGTGAAGGGCAGATTGCCCACGTGTTACTCACCCGTTCGCCACTAATCCACCCCGAAAGGCTTCATCGTTCGACTTGCATGTGTTAAGCACGCCGCCAGCGTTCGTCCTGAGCCAGGATCAAACTCTCCGTGAATGTTTACCCGTAATCGGGTGACACTCGCGTTGAGCGGCACAACCAGACGGAATAAGTCCGGTCGTGCACAGCGTCCTCGCTGTGTTGTTGCCTACCAGAACCAAAGGAACCGGCAGGACTTTCAAAGGAACCGCGTCCCGATCCTCACGGACCGGAGACGGGGTATTTTATAGTCTGGCGTTGACTTTTGGCACGCTGTTGAGTTCTCAAGGAACGGACGCTTCCTTTGTACTCACCCTCTCGGGCTTTCCTCCGGGCGCTTCCCTTCGGTATTTCGTGTTCCGACTCTATCAGATCCTTTTCCGTGCCGTTCCCGGCTCGAATTTCGTTTCCGATCCCCGTCGGAGGGGGTTTGTTTCGCGCCTTTCGGCGTGAGCACTACGTTAGCGGATTTCCCTGGTGGCTCCTAATCGAGCCGATCGCAGTCCTTATTTCGGCATAGCGAAACAGGACCCCGATCCGGGGTGCGTCCTCGTAGTAGTGGTTGTGCCACCCAGCGGTCCACGCACACGGCGCTGCCCGTCTCAAGCGGCTCGGGCCACGTTAGGCGCTCTGCGGTGCAGAGTCAAGCACCCTCAACGCTACTCCTACTTGCCCCTGTGACGCGGCGCATGAGCCCGGTAGGGGCTGACGGTCGGATCGCCGTCCGCCCAGAAGCGCCAGGGATGGGCCGCGCCGTCGCCGCCGACGCCCGTGCGGGGGCCGCTGCGGATGTGGGCGGTGGGGACCGGGGTGCCGGTGAGAACGGAGAGCGGGCCCTCCGGGCCGGCGCAGACGTCGATGCCGTTCAGGGTGCGGTCGATGTCGAGCGCGGTGGCGAGCCGGGCCGGGCCCTGGGCCAGCTCGCGGTCCTTGCGCGCCTTGGGGCGGCGGGCGCGCGCGAGGTCGGCGCCTTCGGTCACCTCTCCCCCACGCAGGAGGACACCACTCGCGGTACCTTCCGGACCGCAGACCAGGTTGAGGCTGAACCACATCCCGTAGATGAAGTAGACGTAGGCGTGCCCGGGCGGTCCGAACATCGAGGCGTTCCGCTCGGTACGGCCGCGGTAGGCGTGGGAGCCGGGGTCCGCCTCGCCCGCGTAGGCCTCGACCTCCGTCAGGCGGATCTCGATCGGCCCGTCCGGTGTCATGCGGAGAAGGGTCCGCCCGAGGAGGTCCGGTGCGACCTCCAGGACAGGACGGTCGAAGAACTCCCGGGTGAGTGGCATACGGTCAGGCGCGGCGATCATGCCGATCGAGCGTAACGGAAGGGCCCGGGGAACGGGCCCGGGGAGGAAGAGCATGGGTTTCAAGAAGCTGCTGGCGAGCCTGGGTGCCGGAGGCGCTTCCGTCGAGACGGTGTTGTTCGAGGAGAACGTCGTCCCCGGCGGGGTCGTGCAGGGCGAGGTGCGGATTCAGGGCGGCTCGGTCGCGCAGCGGATCGAGGGACTGACCGTGGGCCTCCAGGCGCGGGTCGAGGTGGAGGGCGGGGACGGCGAGTACAAGCAGGACGTCCAGTTCACGCGCCTTCAGCTGGGTGGTGCCTTCGAGGTACAGGCCGGGGCGGTGCACTCGGTGCCGTTCGCGCTGGAGATCCCGTGGGAGACGCCGGTCACCACGTTCATGGGCCGGCACCTGACCGGGATGGACGTGGGCGTGACGACGGAGCTGGCGATCGCCCGCGCGGTGGACTCCGGCGATCTCGATCCGGTGAACGTCCACCCGATGCCGGCCCAGCAGGCCATCCTCGACGCCTTCGGCCGGCTGGGTTTCTCGTTCAAGAGCGCGGACCTCGAGCGGGGCCACATCCGTGGGACGCGGCAGCAGCTGCCGTTCTACCAGGAGATCGAGTTCTTCGCCCCGTCGCAGTACCGGGGGCTGAACCAGGTCGAGCTGTCGTTCGTCGCGGACGACCGCGAGATGGACGTCGTGCTGGAGATGGACAAGAAGCCAGGGCTCTTCACCGAGGGCAGTGACTCGTACCGCTCGTTCACCGTCGATCTGCAGTCCTTCGCGCAGACCGACTGGGCGGCCTACCTCAATCAGTGGCTCGCGGAGGTCGGCGGGCAGCGCAACTGGCTCTGATCGGCACAGGGGCGCGCGCTCGGCGCGCCCCTCGCCCGGCCGGTGCCTGCCGTTGCGCGTCTCAGGCGAGCAGCACCGTCAGCGGGGACTCGCTGTCGGCCCAGTAGTCGACGGCTTCGTCGAAGATCGCCTGCGCGGTGCGGGCGGCCTCGGGGGCCGCCTTGCGGAAGGCGTCCCAGTCCACCGCGATCAGCAGAGAGCCGCGGACCTTGCTCCCCTCGCGCCACCAGGAGAGATCCATGAGGCAGTCGGCGAGGGCGTCCCAGTTGCGGCCGAACCAGTCGGGGAAGTCGAGGTCGGCCGCGCACCGGTCGAGGAAGGCCGCCTTGTCGGTCACGCCGTCGAGGCGCAGTGGCGCAGCCCGCCAGTCGGCGTCGGCGGCGAGCGCCAGGACGCGGGCGGGAGTGTCGGTGGGGGGCAGGTCGTAGACGCCCGGCGGGGTGGAGCCGTAGAGGAGCGCGGAGAGGCCTGGTGCGGGCAGCGGGCCGGTCATGGTTGTACCACCGCTTCGAAGGTCTGGTAGTGGTCGCCGGTGTAGAAGCGCTCGGCGTGGTCGCCGGTGATGATGCGGCGGGCGCCTCGGGTGCGGGCGCCCGGGGTGGGGACGGTGTACTCGTGGTAGTACCCACGGGCCTGCTTGGGCAGCCGGTGCTCGTAGTTGCCGAAGACGGTGCCGTCCTTGTCGTACGGGAAGGGGCCACCCCTGTCGATGAGTTCGAGGGTACGGCGGGCCTCGGCGGGCAGCCGGTCCCGGGTGACGGTCGTCATGCCCTTCGCCCAGGCGGGAATCGCGGTGGGCGCGGTCGAGGTCCTTGACGCGGGCGGGGCCTTGTCGGCCTTGGAGGCGCCGGATGAGCATGCCGGCAGCAGGAGCAGGGGGAGCGAGGCCAGCAGCACGGTCAGTGTGCGCCAGGGCCTGCCCGGCGGCCGTCCGTGTCGTCGTCCGTTTTGTCGAAGCACACTCCGTATGGTCGCAGCCGGTGCCGGTCACAGCCTCGTTAGGCTGGGCACTTTCACTGATCCGCGCGTACAGGAGGTGTTGAGGTGTCCGAGCAGAAGAGGCGGCCGCTCCCCCACGATTTCCACCCGGAGGTGCCCTCGTTCACGGTGGTGAGCGACGACGTGGCACATGGCGGGACGCTCGGTGACGCCCAGGTGCACAGCGGGGGCAACACCTCGCCGCAGCTGCGCTGGGAGGGCTTCCCCGAGGGTACGAAGAGCTTCGCCGTGACGTGCTTCGATCCGGACGCGCCGACCGGCAGCGGGTTCTGGCACTGGTCGCTGTTCGACATCCCGGCGTCCGTCACGGAGCTGCCGGCCGGTGCGGGGAGTGCCGGGTTCAAGGGGCTGCCCGAGGGTGCGGTGCACGTGCGCAACGACTACGGGACGCGGGACTTCGGCGGGGCCGCTCCGCCGCCCGGGGACGGGCCGCACCGCTATGTGTTCACGGTGTACGCGGTGGACCGGGAGAAGCTGGGGCCGGACGAGGACGCCACCCCCGCCGTGGTGGGCTTCCATCTGCGGTTCCACGCGCTGGCGCGCGCCGAGCTGATCGGCGAGTACGAGACTCCCGCCTCGGCCTGAGTTCCGTACGGTCCGGGCGCGGTCCATGTGCCGCGTCCGGAAATTCCGTTGCGCCCCGCCGCCGCGAACCGCACAGTGGTGCATGGCTGACGGCTCTCATCCGCCGTCGGGCAGCAGATACCGCAGTGGCGGGGGCGGCGGGGCGCGAGGCAGCGCCCGCCGTCTGCCGGAGCCCGGCCCACGCCGGGTGCCCGCGTCCGCTGCCGTGCGCTCCGGGCCCGTGTTCGTACGGGGGAAGGGCCCGGAGCGTTTCCCCCTTTCCCCCTCCTGTTCCCGCCCTCCCGACATGTCGTCAACTCCCTTTCGACCTGCGGAAATTGCGTTGTTTCCCGCCATCCCGCCCGGCACAGTTGAGCCATCTTTGCCGCTGGGGCGGGGACGGGCCGGGAGGTGGACGGAATGCGGGAGACGTTGGTCCTCAATGCGAGCTTCGAGCCGCTGGCGACGGTGTCGCTGCGCCGGGCGGTGGTGCTCGTGATGCAGGACAAGGCCGTCGTCGAGCAGGCCCATCCCGGTCTGCGGATCCGCGCGTCGGCCGTCGAGATGCCGGTGCCTCGGGTGATCAGGCTCTCCCGGTACGTACGGGTGCCGTTCCGAAGACAGGCGCCGTGGACGCGGCGGGGGGTGCTGGTGCGCGACCGGCACCGGTGCGCGTACTGCGGGCGGCGGGCAACGACGGTGGACCATGTGATGCCGCGCTCGCGCGGGGGCGCGGACAGCTGGCTGAACACGGTCGCGGCGTGCGCGGAGGACAACCACCGCAAGGCGGACCGTACGCCCGAGCAGGCGGGAATGCGCTTGCTGACCCGGCCCTTCGAGCCGACGCCGTCCGAGTCGCTGTTGTTCTCGCTGGGGGCGGACGGCCGGGCGGCCCTTCCCCAGTGGCTGGCCCGGCCGGCGTAGCACGGGTGGTGGCCCGGGGACCGTCCCGTCGGGGCGGTCCCCGGGCGCCGTGCGTCAGCCGAGCAGCAGTTGGACGATCGCGACGATGCCCACGGCGACGATGACCGCGCGCAGGGCCGTCGGCGGGAGGCGGCGGCCGACCTTCGCGCCGATCTGGCCGCCGACGGCGGATCCCACCGCGATGAGCACGACCGCCGTCCAGTCGAAGTCGGCGACGAACAGGAAGAAGAGCGCGGCGACGCCGTTGACGACGACGCCGAGGATGTTCTTTATGCCGTTGATGCGCTGGAGGTCGTCCTGGAGGAGCAGGCCCATGAGGGAGAGGTACAGGACCCCTTGGGCGGCGCCGAAGTAGCCGCCGTACATGCTGGACAGCAGCAGGCCGACGAGCAGGGCGATGCCGCCGTCGCCGCCGGCTTCGGTGCCGTTGCGCTCGCGGCGGCGGGCGAGCGCCTTGGCGAGCCGGGGCTGGAGGACGACGAGTACCAGGGCGGCGGCGATGAGGGCGGGCACGATCGCGTCGAACGCCTTCGACGGCAGTGCGAGCAGCAGGATCGCTCCGGTGAGGCCGCCGATCAGGGCGGTGACGCCGAAGCGGATGACACGGCGGCGCTGGCCGCGCAGTTCACGGCGGTAGCCCAGGGCGCCGCTGATGTTGCCGGTGACGAGGCCGAGCGTGTTGGAGACGTTGGCCGTGATGGGCGGGAGTCCGGTGGCGAGGAGCACCGGAAAGGTGATCAGGGTGCCGGAGCCGACGATGGTGTTGATGGTGCCGGCGCCGATGCCGGCCGCGAAGACCGCGAGTGCTTCCCAGATGGACAACGCCATCTCCTTTGGTCAGTGTGTCGCCTCCCCGCCGGTTAAGGGGTCGAGGGGCCACACTGATCATGCACCAGGACTGATCTTCGTCAACAGTGGACAGGGCTTCAGTCGATCGGCGGCTGCTCGCGGCGCGGCGGCTCCTTGGCCTCCTTCGAACCCCGGCTCATGGGGCCGAAGTTGCCGACGGCGCCACTGAGGCCCTTGAGGGCGTCACCGATTTCGCTGGGCACGATCCAGAGCTTGTTGGCGTCGCCTTCGGCGATCTTCGGGAGCATCTGGAGGTACTGGTAGGACAGCAGCTTCTCGTCGGCGTCGCCCGCGTGGATGGACTCGAAGACCGTGCGGATCGCCTGGGCCTCGCCCTCGGCGCGCAGCGCGGCGGCCTTGGCCTCGCCCTCGGCGCGCAGGATCGCGGACTGCTTCTCGCCCTCGGCGGTCAGGATCTGCGACTGGCGGATGCCTTCGGCGGTGAGGATCGCGGCGCGCTTGTCACGGTCGGCGCGCATCTGCTTCTCCATCGAGTCCTGGATGGAGGTCGGCGGCTCGATGGCCTTGAGCTCGACGCGGTTGACGCGGATGCCCCACTTGCCGGTGGCCTCGTCGAGGACGCCGCGCAGGGCCGCGTTGATCTCCTCGCGGGAGGTGAGGGTCCGCTCGAGGTCCATGCCGCCGATGATGTTGCGCAGGGTGGTGACGGTGAGCTGCTCGATGGCCTGGATGAAGCTGGAGACCTCGTAGGTGGCGGCCCGGGCGTCGGTGACCTGGTAGTAGATGACGGTGTCGATGTTGACGACCAGGTTGTCCTGGGTGATCACCGGCTGCGGGGGGAACGGCACGACCTGCTCACGGAGGTCGATGCGATTGCGGATGGAGTCGATGAACGGGACGACGATGTTCAGGCCCGCGTTGAGGGTGCGGGTGTAGCGGCCGAAGCGCTCGACGATGGCGGCGCTGGCCTGTGGGATCACCTGCACCGTCTTCATGAGGGCGATGAAGACGAGCACCACCAGGATGATCAGGACGATGATGATCGGTTCCATCGTGGCTCCCCGTGCCTTGGTCGTGATGTCGGGTGTGGTCGATCGGGCTGTCGGTTCGGGCAGTCGTTGATCGACTCCATGAAGTCTTTCAGAACCCCCCGCCGCCGTGCAGGCGTTGGGCCCACATCGCGTGGATCGCTCACATCACGATGGCCGTCGCGCCGTCGATCTCGATGACGTCCACCTGCTGCCCCGCCTCGAAAATCCGCTCGGTGTCGTACGAACGGGCCGACCAGATCTCACCGGCGAGCTTGATGCGGCCGCCGCCGGCGTCGACCCGCTCGATCACGACGGCCTGCCGGCCCTTGAGGGCGTCGACTCCCGACATCAGCTCGGGGCGCTGCGCCTTGTGCCGGGCGGCGATGGGGCGCACCACGGCGATGAGGGCGACGGAGACGACGGCGAAGACGACGAACTGCGCCACGGTGCCGCCGCCGAGGGCGGAGGTGACGGCGGCGGCGACGGCTCCGACCGCGAGCATGCCGAACTCGGGCATCGCGGTGACGACCAGCGGAATACCCAGCCCGACGGCGGCGACGAGCCACCACACCCATGCGTCCACCCGTTCATGGTAGGCGCGGGGGCGTCGGCGGGACAGTGCGCCGGGGAATGCCCTTCGGGGCGTCTCCCCCGGTCCTCGGACGCGGGCCGGGGGTGCGGCGCCCTCGGGACGCGGCGTTCGTTACGAGAGCGGCAGGCCCTGGGCGGTCCAGCGGTCCCCGTGGCGCTCGACGATCAGGGGGAGGCCGAAGCAGTGGGAGAGGTTGCGGGAGGTGAGCTCCAGCTCGACGGGGCCGGCGGCGAGCACCTTGCCCTGACGGATCATCAGGACGTGGGTGAAGCCGGGCGGGATCTCCTCGACGTGGTGGGTGACCATGACCATCGAGGGCGCGAGCGGGTCCTTGGCGAGCCGGCCGAGGCGGCGGACGAGGTCCTCGCGACCGCCGAGGTCGAGGCCCGCGGCGGGCTCGTCGAGCAGCAGCAGCTCGGGGTCGGTCATCATCGCGCGGGCGATGAGGGTGCGCTTGCGCTCGCCCTCGGAGAGGGTGCCGAACTTCCGGTCCAGGAATTCCGTCATGCCGAGCACGTCGAGGAAGGCGCGGGCACGCTGCTCGTCGACGTCCTCGTAGTCCTCCTGCCAGGTGGCCGTCATGCCGTACGCGGCGGTCAGCACCGTCTCCAGGACGGTCTGGGTGCGCGGCAGCTTGTCGGCGAGGGCGATGCCCGCCATGCCGATGCGCGGGCGCAGCTCGAAGACGTCCACCTTGCCGAGCTTCTCGCCGAGGACCGTGGCCGAGCCCTTGGTCGGGAAGAGGTAGCTGGAGGCGACATTGAGGAGAGTGGTCTTGCCGGCGCCGTTGGGGCCGAGGATCACCCAGCGCTCACCCTCCTTGACCGACCAGGAGACCTGGTCCACCAGAGCCCGGCCCTCGCGGACCACGGATACGTCCACCAGTTCCAGCACATCGCTCATGAGCGCGTTGTCTCCCATAACAGTCTCGTCGTCGCTTGCGCCTGTCGGCGCAGCCCCCGAGGAAAACCTACGCCACCGGCTGTCGGTGCCAGTCCTTAGGCTGGTGGCCATGCTCGATGAACATCGCTCAGGACGGCTCACGGCATGGGGAAATGCCCTGATTGCCGGATTTGCCGCACCTGATGACGCCGCACACCACATCACCGGGGACGACGTTGTGCATCGCGTCACCGGTCTGCCCGGGGAATCGGGGCCGGTCGGACTCACGCTCGCGCTCGGCAGGCTGCGCGCGCTCGGGGCGAGGGGCCTGCGGCTCGCGCTGCCCGCGCCGGGCCACCCGCTGGGGCTGAGCGGCCCGCCGGAGTTCAACGCCCGCGCGCTGGAGGCCGAGGAGGCGGTCGTCGCCTCCGGCCTCGCCCTCGGGCTCGTTCCGGAGGTCTACGAGGCCGGGCCCGAGGGCGATGTGCATGTGGAGGTGCTGTGGCACTGCCTGCCCGTGCGGGATGCGCCGCCCGCGGACGTCCCCTCGCTCGGGGAGGCCGAGCGGGAGCTGGCCGAGGCGCTGCGTGACGCGACGGAGGTGCTCTCCCGGCTGGACGTGGCCGGTTCGGGCCCGGTGGCGCAGGCCGCCCTGGACGCCTACCGGGCGCGGGCCGAGCGGGGGCGCGAGGTGCTCGCGCCGGGATATCCGCCGCGCGCGGTGCGGGTCCTGGAGCTGGCCCAGCGGGTGGGCGCGCTGATCGCGATCGCCTACGAGCCGGGCGACCGCGAGGGCCGTGAGCACGGCGGAGCGGTGAGCGCGTCGGAGATCGCGGCGCGGACCGAGGCGCTGCGGCCGGTGGAGCGGACGGCCCGGCGGGCCCAGGTGGCCGCGTACAACGCCATGGTGGAGGAGCGGGAGCGGCACTGAATCCGTGCCGACGCGCGAGAAGGCCCTGCGGACCGACCGGTCCGCGGGGCCTTCTCCGACGCTCGGGGTGAGACGGGGTGCGTCAGGCGTTGACGCAGGTGTTGCCGAACGTGGGGTTGAGGATGCCGAGGAGGATGTCGATGGTGTTGCCGCAGATGTTCAAGGGAACGTCGATGGGCACCTGGATGATGTTGCCCGAGATGATGCCCGGCGAGCCCTTGGCGACCGCCTGGGCACCGGCACCGTGACGGTCCTTGTGATCGTCGTTCGCGGACGCGGCGCCGACAGAGCTACCGACGACGGCGCCTGCCGCGGCCAGAACGACGACGGCCTTTTTGGCACTGTTCATGAGGTTTCTTCCTTTTTGCTGATGTTCTGTGGCGACCCCAGCCGCGGGGTCGCGTACTGATGAACGTCAGCGAACCGCCGATGGCACGGCCATCGGCGGTGTTGCCCTCGTTCGGACGATCCCTCGTCCCCGGAGCCCGGCTCCGTCGGAACGGAGCCGGGCGGGCAGGATGCGCCGGAATTACTTGTTGATGCAGACGTTCCCGGCGGCGGGGTTGAACAGACCGACCACGCTGACGGTGTTGCCGCAGAGGTTCACCGGGATCTCGACGGGGACCTGAACGACGTTGCCGGAGACGACGCCCGGGGAGCCCTTGGCCTCGCCCTGGGCACCGTGCGCGGAGGCCGCGCCCGCCCCGGCGAGGGCGAGACCGCCGACGGCGATCGTGACGGCAGCGGCCTTCTTCATGTTCTTCACTTCTTTAATGACCTTCCTGGAACGTTGCCACGGCCAGCCGCCGCGGTACGCATGGAGAACGGGTCACCGCCGGTCTGGATGCGGGGCCGGGCCTACGACCACACGACCGTATGAATCTCTGATCAGAAGACGACGTTCCGCTATGACGGACTCAGTCCCCGATCCCGTGGCGTACCGCCCAAAGCGCCGCCTGGGTCCGATCGGAGAGATCGAGCTTCATCAGGATGTTCGACACGTGGGTCTTGACGGTCTTCTCCGACAGCACGAGGGCACGGGCGATCTCCCGGTTGGACCGGCCGTCCGCGATCAGCGCGAGCACCTCCCGCTCCCGTTCGGTCAGCCCGTTGCCCCGTCCCTGGCCGCCACCGCTCTCCTCCTGGGCCAGCAGGGCCCCGGCGACCTCGGGCTGCAACAGCACGTGCCCGGCGTGCACGGACCGGATCGCACCGGCGAGGGCATCGGGGTCCACGTCCTTGTAGACGTAGCCGGCCGCCCCGGCCCGGAGTGCCGGGACGACGGTGCGCTGCTCGGTGAAGCTGGTGACGATCAGCACCCGGGCGGGGTTGGCCAGCTCCCGGAGCTTGCGCAGCGCCTCGATGCCGTCGGTGCCGGGCATCTTCACGTCCATCAGGACGACGTCGGGGCGCAGCTCCTCGGCGCGGGCGACGCCCTCGGCGCCGTCCGCCGCCTCGCCCACCACCTCGATGTCGTCCTGGACCTCCAGGAAGGTCCGCAGCCCCCTGCGCACGACCTGGTGGTCGTCGACCAGCAGCACCCGAATCACACGGTGGTCAGACACCCGGCACCTCCATGTCGATCGTGGTGCCCTTGCCGGGCTCCGATGTCACGGTCAGCCTGCCGCCGACGCCGCTCGCCCGGTCCCGCATCGAGACGAGGCCGAGGTGGCGGCCGGCCCGGCGGACGGTGGAGGGGTCGAAGCCCTGCCCGTCGTCGGTCACCCGCAGCACCACCACCGGGCCGACGCGGCTGACGACGACCTCGACGCGCTCGGCGCCGGAGTGACGCAGGGCGTTGTGCAGGGCCTCCTGGGCGACGCGCAGCATCGCCTCCTCCTGGGCGGCCGGCAGGGCCCGTACGCCGTTCGAGGCGAAGGTGACGTGTGCGGCATGGGCCCGGTCGAGGACCTTGACCTGGGTGCGCAGGGTGGCGACCAGCCCGTCCTCGTCGAGTCCGGCGGGGCGCAGCTCCACCACCGCGGCGCGCAGCTCGTCGGCCGCCTCGGCGGCGAGCTGGGCGACCTGCTGCAGCTCGCCCTTGGCGCGGGCGGGGTCGCGGTCCACCAGGGCGGTGGCGGCCTGGGCGGTCAGCCGCAGGGAGAAGAGCTTCTGGGCGACGGCGTCGTGCAGCTCGTGGGCGAGACGGGCCCGCTCCCCCGCGATGGTCAGCTCGCGACTGCGCTCGTAGAGGCGGGCGTTGGTGAGGGCTATGGCGGCGTGCTGGGCGAGCACGCCGAGCAGTTCCTCGTCCTCGGCGGTGAAGCCGCAGCCACCGGGCTCGGACGGGGTCCGCTGTGCCGCGGTCCTCTTGTTCGCCAGGAACAGCGCACCGAGGATCTCATCGCCGTCGGCGACGGGCATGCCGAGGAAGTCGCTCATCTCGGGGTGGGCGTCGGGCCAGCCCTCGAAGCGGGGGTCCTCGCGGACGTCGGCGAGGCGCTGGGTGGTGGCCTCCTGGAGCATCGCGGCGAGGATGCCGTGCTGGCGCGGCAGCGGGCCGATGGCCTTCCACTCCTCGTCGCTGATGCCGTCGACGACGAACTGAGCGAAGCCGCCGTGGTCGTCGGGGACGCCGAGCGCCGCGTACTCGGCGTCCAGCAGCTCGCGGGCGGAGACGACGATCGTCTTGAGGACGTCGCGCACCTCGAGGTGCCTGCTCATGGCGAGGAGCGCGGTGCTCACGGCGGTGAGGCCGGAGCGTGGGCCATTGGTCATGGCTTCACCGTACCGACGGGTGGGGAGGGGCGTATCGGACCGGCGACGGCCGGAGGTACGTCTCGGGGCCTAGGTCGAAGTGCCTTGGGAGCCACCTCCCCCACACCCCAAAAGCGACAATACGGATTCATCGCCTATATAAGAGGACGGAAGGGTGTGACTGCTCGGCCGTCTCGCGGAGGGATGGGTCACCGGTATCCGGGGCACGAGTTCCGGCATGTGCCCCTCATCGCGCCCGGCCGGGGACCAGACTCGGGATATGTCTATACCAACGACGCAGTGGACCCCCACCCACGGTGACCCCTACCGGCCGGTGCCCTACCGCCCCGAGCGGATGCCCGCCGAGGAGTCCCTCGCCCGCGCCGCCGAACTGCGGGAGCGGATGGACCGGCGCCGGACCGTCCGGCAGTTCTCGGCCGACCCGGTGCCCGAGCAGGTGGTGCGGGACGCGATCGCGTGCGCGGCCACCGCGCCGTCCGGGGCGCACCAGCAGCCGTGGACGTTCGCGCTGGTGAAGGACCCCGAGGTGCGGCGGCGGATCCGGGCGGCCGCGGAGGAAGAGGAGCGGATCTCCTACGACGGCCGGCTGGGCGAGGAGTGGCTGGCGGCGCTGCGGCCGCTGGGCACGGACGAGGTCAAGCCGCACCTGACGGACGCGCCCGCGCTGATCGTGGTCTTCCAGCAGCGCTACTGGCTGGGCGAGGACGGCGACAAGCGCAAGCACTACTACGTGGACGAGTCGGTCGGCATCGCGGTCGGGATGCTGCTCTCCGCCCTGCACCTGTCGGGGCTGGCGGCGCTGGTGCACACGCCGAGCCCCATGCGTTTCCTGTCCGAGGTGCTGGGCCGCCCGGCGAACGAGAAGGCCTTCGCGGTGATCCCGGTGGGGTACCCGGCGGCGGACTGCCGGGTACCGGATCTGGTCCGCAAGAGCCTCGATCAGGTGCTGGTCGAGATCTGAGGCCGCCTCCCGAGGCCCGAACGGGCATATCCGCGTACGCGAACGGTCACACCGGGCGACCGTCGGGGGTCTCCGGTGTGACCCCGCGCATAGGACCCACATCACTTACGACCTCGGCTAGTGGACGGATAAGACCGCTGTAAGCGGGTAGCCGGGGCGTTTTCGGTGCCCTCCGCACCCCCCTTCGCAACGAAGCGGGATAGTACGTCACACCTTTGCCACAGGATTTTGCAGCCGCTAACAATTGCCCAGTCGCACGGCGCCGTCGAACGAAAAACGGCGCTCACCGCGCCAGTCCGGCCCTTGCGACTCACGCGATTGGAAGAGGTTCAGCTCACTCATGCGCTCCCCCATCTCTGGTTATAGCCGCCTGACCAAGGCCCACAAGCTCTCCGTGGCCGGTATCGCCGCCGTCGGCGCCGCCTCCCTGGCCTTCGCCGTCGTCCCCGGTGCCGCCGCCGACGAGGACAAGCAGTCCGTCGCCGTCAAGCAGGTCGCCTGGAGCGCCTCCGAGTTCGGTACGGAGCACCAGCAGAACGAGCTGACCAAGCAGTCCGACAACGCCGCCAAGGCGGCGAAGGCGCAGGCCGAGGCCAAGAAGAAGGCCGACGCCGAGGCCGCCAAGGCCAAGGCCGACAAGGAGCGGGCCGACAAGGAAGCCGCGAGCCGTTCGGCCGCGCGCAAGCCCGCCCCGGCCGCGCCCGCCGCGCCCGCCGCCCCGGCGAAGAAGACCTACGCGAACAACCTCGACGGCTGGATCAACGAGGCGCTGGACATCATGCGCGCCAAGGGCATCCCCGGCTCCTACGAGGGCATCAAGCGCAACATCATGCGCGAGTCGACCGGTAACCCCCGGGCGATCAACAACTGGGACATCAACGCCATCAACGGCATCCCCTCCAAGGGTCTGCTCCAGGTGATCGACCCGACCTTCAAGGCGTACCACGTCGAAGGCACCTCCTGGGACATCTACGACCCGGTCGCCAACATCACCGCGGCCTGCAACTACGCGGCCGACAAGTACGGCTCGATGGACAACGTCAACTCCGCCTACTAAGAGTCGACGGACAGCACATACGCCGAAGGGTGGCACCCGGTCCGGGTGCCACCCTTCGGCGTATGTACGAGCGCGACTAGTTGCGCATGACCTCCGGCTCGTGGCGGCGCAGCAGGCGCGCGACCGCGAAGCCGCAGATGACGCCGAGGACGATCAGCACGGTCATGTCGATGCCCCACTGGGCGGCGGTGTGCTCCCAGAGCGGATCGAGGTTCTTCGGGTCGCCCTTGTCCATCGGGGCCATGATGTGCGAGAGGTCCAGCGTGGCACCGGCGGCGCCGATGGCCCAGCGGGACGGCATCAGCCAGGCGAACTGCTCAATGCCCGGCGAGTCGTAGATCTTGAACATGATGCCGGTGAAGACGACCTGCACGATCGCGAACATGACCAGCAGCGGCATGGTCTTCTCGGCGGTCTTCACCAGGGCGGAGATGACCAGGCCGATCATCATCGAGGTGAAGCCGAGCGCGATGATCACCAGGCAGAGCTCGGCGGCCGGCAGGGCCTTGAGGATCAGCCCCTCCGCCGGCAGCTCACGGACCGAGAAGCCGATGGCGGAGATGATCACACCCTGCACCGCGGTGATCAGACCGAGGATGATCACCTTGGACATCAGATACGCCGACCGGGAGAGACCGACGGCGCGCTCCCGTTCGTAGATCACCCGTTCCTTGATCAGCTCACGGACGGAGTTGGCCGCACCGGAGAAGCACGCGCCGACCGCGAGGATCAGCATGATCGTGCCGGCGTCCTGGTTGAAGTGCCCCTTTCCGGGCGGCGCCAGGCCGAAGTCGGAGGGGATGACGCAGCTGACGCCGCCGAGCACGGCGGGCAGGATGAGCATCAGACCCATGAAGCCGCGGTCGGAGGCGATGACCGAGACGTACCGGCGCATCAGCGTCCACAGCTGGGAGCCCCAGCTCTGCGGCTTGGGCGGGCGGACCATCTGGGGCTGTACGTGTACGGCCTGCGGGGCGACGGCGTCGAGGTCCGCGGCGTACATCTGGTAGTGCTGCGAGCCGCGCCAGCGGCCCGACCAGTCGTAGTCCCGGTAGTTCTCGAAGGCGGAGAAGACGTCGGCCCACGTCTCGTACCCGAAGAAGTTGAGCGCCTCCTCCGGCGGGCCGAAGTAGGCGACCGAGCCGCCGGGTGCCATGACCAGCAGCTTGTCGCAGAGCGCCAGCTCGGCGACGGAGTGGGTGACCACGAGGACCGTACGGCCGTCGTCGGCGAGGCCGCGGAGCAGCTGCATGACGTCGCGGTCCATGCCCGGGTCGAGACCGGAGGTCGGCTCGTCCAGGAAGATCAGCGACGGCTTGGTGAGCAGCTCCAGGGCGACGGAGACGCGCTTGCGCTGACCGCCGGAGAGCGAGGTGACCTTCTTGTCGGCGTGGATGTCGAGCTTCAGCTCGCCCAGGACCTCGGTTATGCGGGCCTCGCGCTCGGACGCCGCGGTGTCGCCGGGGAAGCGGAGCTTGGCCGCGTACCTCAGCGCCTTCCGGACGGTGAGCTCCTTGTGCAGGATGTCGTCCTGCGGAACGAGACCGATGCGCTGGCGCAGCTCGGCGAACTGCTTGTACAGGTTCCGGTTGTCGTAGAGGACGTCGCCCTCGTTGGCCGGGCGGTAGCCGGTGAGCGCCTTGAGCAGGGTGGACTTACCGGAGCCGGACGGGCCGATGACCGCGATCAGCGACTTCTCGGGGACGCCGAAGGAGACGTCCTTGAGGATCTGCTTGCCGCCTTCGACGGTGACCGTGAGGTGACGGGCGGAGAAGGAGACGTCACCGGTGTCGACGAACTCCTCGAGGCGGTCGCCGACGAGGCGGAACGTGGAGTGACCGACACCGATGATGTCGTTGGGGCCGATGATCTGCTGGCGGACCGGCTGACCGTTGACATAGGTGCCGTTGTGGCTGCCGAGGTCGACGATCTCGAAGCGGCCGTCGTGCGTGGCCCGGAACTCGGCGTGGTGCCGGGAGACCTGGAGGTCGGAGACGACCAGCTCGTTCTCCAGGGCACGACCGATGCGCATCACACGGCCGAGCGCCATCTGGTGGAAGCTGGTGGGGCTGCGGTCACCGTGGGCGGGCGGGGCTCCGGCGCCGCCGCCGGGCGCCTGGTGCGCGGGCGACTGCTGCTGCGGGACGTACGCCTGCTGCTGGTGCTGCGGCTGCTGACCCTGGGGCTGCTGCCAGCCGCCCTGCTGCTGCGCGGGAGCCTGGTACTGCTGCGGCTGCTGGGGCTGCTGCCAGCCCATGCCCGGCTGCTGGTGCTGCGGAGGCGCCTGCCGGCCCTGCTGCACGGGCGCGGCCATCGCGGTGTGCGCGTTGTAGATGTCCGCGACCGGTGCGGAGGCACCGGCAACGGTGAGATTCAGCCGCGGACCGTCCGTCGCGTTGCCCAGGTTCACCGCCTGGCCGGGGCCGATCTCCATCTGCTGGATCCGCTGGCCCTGTACATAGGTGCCGTTGGTGCTGCCGTGGTCCTCGATGACCCAACTGTGCCCGCCCCACCGCACGGTGGCGTGCCGCCACGAGACCCGGGCGTCCTCCAACACCATGTCACCCTGGGGATCGCGCCCCAGGGTGTACGACCTGGACGGATCGAGCGTCCACGTCTGTCCGTTCAATTCCAGTACGAGTTCCGGCACTCCATGCCCCACTACTTGTCCCCCGATGCACCCCTCGCGCAGGAAGTCTGCACAGGGAGTCTAGGGATGGCGAACATCGGGTGGAACTATTTCAGGCCCAGTCGCCGAACCGAAACTCGGGGACTGACGCAGTCGTGTAACAGGCACCGTTGACTCGGCCGAAACTCGCCCGGAGAGTAGTAACCGCCCATGGATGCGTACGGAACGTGCGCTTCCGGGGCAAGGGGTCGGGATCGGGGGGCCGTGATGACCATCGGCAGCGGCAGCCGCCGCCTGCGCGGCGCACATGTACTCCTCACCGCGATAGCGGCGGTGAGCTGGTCTTTTCTCGCCATGGCAGGGGTCGCGGCGGCGGGCTTGCATCTACTCGGGGCGGACGGGGCGGGGGCGCTCGGCCCGATGACGGCGGCCGCGATCGTACTCGCCGTGGGGGGATCCGTCACACCTTCGGGCGATGTAGAGGCCTTTGGCCTCCAGACGTCCGGCGCATACACCTCGATCGACATCGCGCCACTGGGGGTGAGCCTGGCGGGGGCGCTGCTCCTGGGCTGGATCTTCGCCCGCTCGCTGCGGGCGGCCGGAGGCACCCCGCGCCCGGCCGAACTCCTCGCCCGGGTGGTCGCGGTGGCCGGGCTCTTCCTGCTGCTGCTCGCCGGTCTCGCCTGGGCGGGCGAGGACACCGTCACCATCGACGGCAAGGAGCTCGGCCTCGGGGGCGGCGGCTCCGGTGGGGGCCCGCATCTGGAGATACCCGGCCTCGGTGACATCGGCGGCGGCCTGCCGGACCGGCTCGCCGACCTCGCCGGCGCCAAGGCGGCGGTCGGGTTCAGCGTGCGGACGGGGCCTTCGCTGCTGGCCGGAGCGCTGTGGGTGCTCGCCGTCCTGGTGATCGCTCTGCTGGTCTCGCGCCGGGCGCCGCTGCCGAGCGGCTGGGGCGCGGTGGACCGGGCCGTGCGCCCGGCGGTCTCGGCGCTGTGCGCCGTGCTGGTGCTGGCGGTCGGCGCGGGCCTCGCCGCGGCGGTGTACGCGGCGACGGGCGACGGCCATCCGCGCCGGGTGCTGGGGGCGGCACTGCTCGGGACACCGAACGGGGTGTGGCTGGGGGTGCCGCTGGGGCTGCTCGTCCCCTGGCGGGGCTCGGCCGGCGGGGCGCTCACCCAGGTGCTGCCCGCCCCGCTGGACGAGCTGCTGGGGATGCGCGCGGACGAGACGGTGACGATGGGCCGGCTCGCGGAGTTCGACAGCCGGGTGTGGGTGCTGACCGTGGCGTGCGCGTTGCTCATGCTCACGGCCGGGCTGCTGACCGCGGTCCGTACGCCGCGCGGCGGGGCCGGGCCGGTGGGCTTCGCCGCGCGGTGCGCGCTGCGGCTCGCTCTCGCCTCGGCGCTCGTGCTGCCGCTGCTGGTGCTGCTGACCCGGGTGAAGGCGGACGCGAGCCTGTCGGTGTTCGGCTTCGACGTCTTCGGGGCGAGGCTGGAGCTGAGCGGCAGCGTCCCCGCCGCCCTGGCGCTGGGCGCCGCGTGGGGGGCCGGTGCCGGGGTGGGCGGGGCGCTGCTGGCGTGGGCCACGGGCGCGGCCGGGCGCCGGGCCATCGCGGGCGCGCCGGGGGCGGGCGCGGGCCACGCGTACCCCGATCCGGCCCGGCTGCCGGGGCCGTACAACCCCTCGTCGACGTACCGTCCCTCGCACGGGGACACCAATCCCTATCTGCGGCCGGTCGTAGGCGAGCCGCCCCGGATGCCCGGCGCGGGCGATCCGGGCGCCCAGACGCAGACCTGGGCGGGGCAGCCGCCGCTGCCGCCCCGCCCCCGCCCGCGGTACGGGCGGCCGTTCGGGACGCCTCCGGAGGAGCCGCCACCGCCGGGGGTGCCGGGGCGGCGGCGCTGAGGCCGGGCGGCACGGGACAACGCCTTCGCACCCGTCCGGTCCCCGGGACACCTGTACGCATCGGGCGCGGTGCCGGATAACGTAGGGGTCACCATGAGCGCATCGCAGACCCCACCTGCCACCGCCGTACCCGGCGACGACGACCCCACCCTCCTCGTCAAGATCTTCGGGAAGGACCGGCCGGGCATCACCGCCGGGCTGTTCGACACCCTCGCCGCCTACGCGGTGGACGTCATAGACATCGAGCAGGTGGTGACCCGGGGCCGGATCACCCTGTGCGCGCTGGTGACCGCCCCCGAGGGAGGCCCCGGGATCGAGGGCGAGTTGCGGGCGACCGTGCACAGCTGGGCGGAGTCCCTGCGGCTCCAGGCCGAGATCATCTCCGGCCGGGGCGACAACCGGCCGCGTGGCACGGGCCGTTCCCATGTGACCGTGCTCGGGCATCCGCTCACGGCGGAGTCGACGGCGGCCATCGCCGCCCGGATCACCGGTACGGGTGGCAACATCGACCGTATCTTCCGGCTCGCCAAGTACCCCGTGACGGCGGTGGAGTTCGCGGTCTCGGGTGCGGAGACCGAGGCGCTGCGCACCGCGCTGGCCACCGAGGCGGCCGCGCTCGGTGTCGATGTGGCGGTCGTGGCGGCCGGGCTCCAGCGGCGGGCGCAGCGCCTGGTCGTGATGGACGTCGACTCGACGCTGATCCAGGACGAGGTCATCGAGCTGTTCGCGGCGCACGCGGGCTGTGAGGCCGAGGTCGCGGAGGTGACCGCCCGGGCGATGCGGGGCGAGCTGGACTTCGAGCAGTCGCTGCACGCCCGGGTGGCGCTGCTGGCGGGGCTGGACGCGTCGGTGGCGGAGAAGGTGCGCGCGGAGGTCCGGCTCACGCCGGGCGCCCGGACGCTGATCCGGACACTGAAGCGGCTCGGCTATCAGGTGGGTGTCGTCTCCGGCGGTTTCACCCAGGTCACGGACGATCTGCGGGAGCGGCTGGGGCTGGACTTCGCCTCCGCGAACACGCTCGAGATCGTCGACGGCAAGCTGACCGGCCGGGTCACCGGGGAGATCGTGGACCGGGCGGGCAAGGCCCGGCTGCTGCGCCGGTTCGCCGCCGAGGCAGGGGTTCCGCTCTCGCAGACGGTGGCGATCGGGGACGGCGCCAACGATCTGGACATGCTCAACGCGGCGGGTCTGGGCGTGGCGTTCAACGCGAAGCCCGTGGTGCGCGAGGCGGCGCACACCGCCGTGAACGTGCCGTTCCTGGACACCGTGCTGTATCTGCTGGGCGTCACCCGCGAAGAGGTCGAGGCCGCCAAGACCCACGACCACGAGTGAGCGGTGCGGGGGTTCCCTGCAAGCCGTGGCAGGTGCACCTCCGCTGCGCGGCGGTGTCCTCAGACGTCGGACGGGCTGCGATCGGCTGAGCTCAGCCGATCGCAGCCCGTCCGGCGTCTGAGGACGCACACCCACGCCCGGGCGGCAGGCCTACTCGTGCGGCGGCCAGAAGGCGGCCAGCCTGCCGGTGCCGTGTTCGACGCTCTTCCAGGGTCCGCTGAAGGTGAGCACCGCGATCGCGGCGGTGGGGAACCCGGAGCGGTTCAGCCGGGGCAGGAGGTCGCCCTCGGCCTCGCCGGCCAGCGCGTCGGCCAGGGCGTGCATGCCGGGGTTGTGCCCGACGAGCAGCAGGTCGGCCACCTCGTCGGAGGTCTCGCTGATCAGTGCGATGAGCTCGCCGAGGGAGGCTTCGTAGAGCCGGTCCTCATAGACCGTGCGGGGGCGCTGGGGCAGCTCGTGGACGGCGAGCTTCCAGGTCTCCCGGGTGCGGACGGAGGTCGAACAGAGGGCCAGGTCGGGGATGATACCGGCGGTGGCGAGCCGGCGCCCGGCGACCGGGGCATCCTTGCGGCCGCGCTCCGCGAGCGGGCGCTCATGGTCGGAATCGTCGGACCACTCGGCCTTGGCGTGCCGGAGAAGAACAATCCTGCGGGTCGGTTCGGCGCTCATGTTTTCCAGCTTCGCATGAAACGGACGGCGAGGCGCGGGGTGTTGGGAGGCTTGCCCCGAGGGGGTACCCCAGCCCCACCCGGCTCAGCTCTGCAGGGCGTGCCGGACGAACTCCACCACGCGGGACACCGTGCCCTCGCCGACGGCCGTGGAACCGGTGTCGGCGGAGGCGGGCGAGGCCAGCAGGACCAGCAGCCCCACGAAGGCGACGGCGGGCAGCGCGAGCGCCCACCACGGCAGACGGGTCTGCGCTGTGGTGCCGGGGGTCCGGGGTCGCGTACCGGCGGACATGGGATCGCCTCCGAGCGGTTCGGTGCACCGCCGCGTCGCGGTGTACTACGAACCTACGGAGACGGGCGCCCCGCCCCCATCCGGTGAGCCACCCACTTGCCCCTGACACTGGCCCCCTAGGGGATGGTGGGGCCAGCACCACCACGCGCGGAGCGCACCGGCGCCGCGCGCGGAGCGCACCGGCGCCGCGCGCGGGCACCGAGGCGGCGTCAGGGCGAGGCGAGTGTCGCGATGACGCCGATGACGACGGTGATGCCGAGCATCACGCCGAGAATGGTGACCAGGGTCTTCTGGCCGTTCTTGGGGTTCGGGTCGAGCACGCTCATGGCACCAGTGTCGCACCCGCTCACGCGGTCGGGGCGGCGGGCCCGGTCTCGTCCTCGACGGTCCGGTCGCGACCGGCCAGCACACCCGCCACGGCCTGAGGCACCATCAGGGCGGCCATCAGGGCGATCGGCAGGTCCCAGCCGCCGGTGCGCTCGTAGAGGGCGCCGACGAGCAGCGGGCCGGGGATGGAGAGGAGATAGCCGGTGCTCTGGGCGAAGGCGGACAGCCGCACCACGCCCGCGCCGGACCGCGCCCGCATCCCGATCATCGTCAGGGCCAGCGGGAACGCGCAGTTGGAGACGCCGAGCAGCAGCGCCCAGACCCAGGCGCCGGCGGCCGGGGCCAGCCACAGCCCGGTGTAGCCGGTCAGGCCGAAGGCGGCGAGGACGATCACGAGGATGCCCTGGTTGGGCAGCCGGGCCGCCAGCCGGGGCAGCACGAAGGAGAGCGGCACCCCCATGAGCATGGTCATGGCCAGCAGCACCCCGGCGGTGGAGGCGGAGACCCCGGCGTCCCGGAAGATCTGCGGCATCCAGCCCATGGTGATGTAGGCACCGGTGGCCTGGAGACCGAAGAAGACGGCCAGGGCCCAGGCGGTGGGGCTGCGGGTGATGCGCACGCCGGCACCGGCGGGTGCGGTGCCCGCGGTCGGCGCGGCCTGCCGGTCGGCGGCGTTCGTCGTCCGGGCCGTACGGCTGCGGGCGACGGCGAGCCAGACCAGGGCCGCGGCGGCGCCGAGCAGCGCCCAGATGCCGAGGCCGAGCCGCCAACTGCCGCCCAGCGCGTCGGTCATGGGCACGGTGGCGGCTGCGGCCAGGGAGGTGCCTGCGGACATGGCCATGGAGTAGATGCCCGTCGTCGGACCCACCCGGTCCGGGAACCAGCGCTTGACGATCACGGGCATGAGGATGTTGCTGACCGCTATGCCGGCGAGCGCGAGGGCGCTGAGCGCGAGGAAGCCGACGGTGCCGCCCGCGTACGGCCGGACCGCGAGGCCGGCGGTGATCGCCACCATGCCGGCGCAGACGACCGCGGCCGGACCCCAGCGGCGGGCCAGCCGGGGCGCGGCGAGGCCGAAGACCGCGAAGCACAGGGTGGGCACGGAGGTGAGCAGCCCGGCAAGGGTGCCGCTCATGCCGAGGTCGTCGCGGACCTCCTTCATCAGCGGGCCGAGGCTGGTGATGGCGGGCCGGAGGTTGAGGGCGGCGATGACGAGTCCCACGATCAGCAGGAGGCGCTGCCGACGGGCGGCGTCCGGCTCCGGCGCGGCTCCGGCCGCCGGTCTGCGCGCGGTGGTACGGGTGGACGCGGCGGTGTCGGCCGCCGTGAGGTCTTCGTCTGCCATGGATGCCACGAAGGCCATCATAGAATCATGGGATGAATCGTCGAAACGGAATTCCATGCCACTGAACTCGCCCCGGCGCTCCCCGCTCGTCGACCAGGTGATCGCCGGGCTCCGGAACCAGATCACCTCCGGCGAATGGCCGGTCGGCTCGCGCATCCCCACCGAGCCCGAGCTGGTCGAGCAGCTCGGGGTGGCCCGCAACACCGTGCGCGAGGCCGTGCGCGCCCTCGCGCACAACGGGCTGCTGGACATCCGGCAGGGTTCGGGAACGTACGTGGCCGCCACCAGCGAACTGGCCGGCGTGATGCGCCGGCGCTTCGCCCAGGCGGACCCGCTGCACGTGGCGGAGCTGCGCAGCGCGCTGGAGACGAAGGCGGCGGGGCTGGCGGCCCGGCGCCGCACGGAGGCGGACCTGCGGCAGCTGGACACGCTGCTGGAGCGGCGCGAGCAGGCCTGGGACTCGGGGGACGCGGAGCGGTTCGTCGAGGCCGACGCCACCTTGCACTCGGCGGTGGTCGCCGCCGCGCACAACGAGGTACTGGCCGAGCTGTACGCGGACCTGGGCTCGGTGGTCCGCGACTTCCTGCGCGCGGACGTCGGCCCCGAGCTGCGCCCGGAGGCGCACACGGACCACGCGCGGCTGGTGGCGGCGATCAGGGACCAGGACGAGGCGACGGCGTCGGCCGAGGCGGGCGCCCATCCGTTCGGCTGCCGCCAGGGTGCCGACGGGCGCTGAGCGGGCCTTTGGAGCGAGCCGGTGAGGCGGGCGGTCAGCCCGGGGTGTGTGTCACCCACGCGTGGCGTATCTCCAGCCAGCAGCGCTGGGCGAGGGAGGCGTGGCGGGCGGGGTCGACGGTGACCGGGGCGGTGTCCATGTCCGGGTCCCACCAGCGGGCGCACTCCACGTGCAGCTGGACGCGGTCGGGGCGCGCGTGCCCGTTGAAGCAGACGGCGGTGGCGTGGGAGCCGCGTATGCGGGTGCGGCACTCGGCCTCCTGCGGCTCGGCGGGGGCCGCGGCCGCGATGGGGGCGAGGGAGCCGGCGAGGGCGGCGGCGGTGAGCAGCAGCGCCGCCGTGCGGCGGATGGGTGCGCGCACGCCCGTACCTCCTCCCCACGGTGCGCCGGGAACCTCCCGGTCCTCCCAGTGTGCGGGCGACGGGCGCGGTTCTCGACTCGGGAATGCGACGGCCCCGGCTCCCGGGTGCGCGAAGGCCGCGTGACCGTCTCCAGGACGGTCACGCGGCCTTCGTATGCCGTTATGGGGGACGGCTGCGCCGGACTCCGTCCGGCGAGTGGGGAACTAGGCCCCCATCATGTGCACGCCGCCGTCGACGTGGATGATCTCGCCCGTGGTGCGCGGGAAGAAGTCGGACAGCAGGCCGACGACGCCGCGGCCCGCCGGCTCCGGGTCGGTCAGGTCCCAGCCGATCGGGGCGCGGTGGTTCCACACGTCCGCGAGCTCCTCGAAGCCCGGGATGGACTTGGCGGCCATCGACTTGAGCGGGCCGGCCGAGACCAGGTTGCAGCGGATGCCCTTCGGACCGAGGTCACGGGCGAGGTAGCGGTTGGTGCTCTCCAGCGCCGCCTTGGCCACGCCCATCCAGTCGTACTTCGGCCAGGCGATCTGCGCGTCGAAGGTCATACCGACGATCGCGGAGCCCTGCGGCATCAGCGGCAGCAGCGCCATGGCCAGCGACTTGTAGGAGTACGCCGAGACCTGGACGGCCGTGGAGACGTCCTCCCAGCTCGCCTCCAGGAAGTTGAAGGCGCCCTGCGGGCCGAAGGCGATGGAGTGCAGGATGCCGTCGATACGGGCGTCGTCGCCCTGGAGCTCACGGACCTTGTCCGCCAGCCCGTCGAGCTGCTCCTGGTTGCTGACGTCCAGCTCGATGACCGGGGCGGGCTTGGGCAGCCGCTTGGCGATGCGCTCGACGAGCGAGAGCCGCCCGAAGCCGGTCAGGATGACCTCGGCGCCCTCGTTCTGGGCGACCTTGGCGGCCTGGAAGGCGATCGAGGACTCCGTGAGGACGCCCGTGACGAGGATGCGCTTGCCTGCGAGGATTCCACTCATGACGTTCAGTGACCCATGCCCAATCCGCCGTCGACAGGAATGACGGCTCCAGTGATGTATGCGGCCTCGTCGGAGGCGAGGAAGCGGACCGAGGCGGCGATCTCCTCGGGCTGCGCGTAGCGCGCGAGCGGAACCTGCTTCGTGATGCTCTCCCGCTGCTCGTCGCTGAGCACGCGGGTCATGTCGGTGTCGACGAAGCCGGGAGCGACGACGTTGACCGTGATGTTGCGGGAGCCCAGCTCGCGGGCGAGCGAGCGGGCGAAGCCGACCAGCCCGGCCTTGGAGGCGGCGTAGTTCGCCTGGCCCGCCGAGCCCAGCAGGCCCACGACGGACGAGATCAGCACGACACGGCCCTTGCGGGCACGCAGCATGCCCTTCGAGGCGCGCTTGACGACGCGGAAGGTGCCCGTGAGGTTGGTGTCCACCACGGAGGTGAAGTCCTCCTCGGACATGCGCAGCAGCAGCTGGTCGCGGGTGACGCCGGCGTTGGCCACCAGCACCTCGACCGCGCCCTGCTTCTCCTCGATCTCCTTGTACGCCTGCTCGACCTGCTCCGGGTCCGTGATGTCGCACTTCACGGCGAGGCAGCCCAGGTCGGTGAGCTCGGCCGGCGGCTCACCCGACCGGTAGGTGAAGGCGACCTTGTCGCCGGCCTCCGCGAAGGCACGGGCGATAGCGAGGCCGATGCCCCGGTTTCCTCCGGTGACGAGAACCGAGCGGCTCAAAGGATCACCCTTCCGTTTCCATGTGCATAGGTCGTGCTCGACTACACCGAAACGTATCGGTAGAGGTCACCGAAGAGACACTCGACCTACGACAGGGGGGACCGGCAGTCCCTGTTGGATCTCTACAGAAGCGCACCGGCGCCGCGAAGCCGTTCGCTCTCGGCAGCGGGCCCGGGAGGGGGCGTCGCCCCCCGGGCGGGCGAGCGGGGGCGTGGCGGCGCGCTGCCGGGTGGGTGCGGGCGTTCCGGCGCGGACGGCCCGGGTTTCCACGTCCCGTCAGGGCTGGTCCGATTTGCGCCGTCTGCGGGCGTGGGCGGTAATCGACTCGGGTGCGTTCGCCGCACACGTCATCACTCTGCGGGCGCCCGGCACCACCGTCGTGAACAGCTGAGGGAGCCGCCCCATGTCGTCGGAAGCCATCAGGAAGATCACCATGACGATCTCGTTCGGCGGCACCGGTGCGGGATCGAATCCAAAAGGCTATCTCCGGCTGGGCATGGCGGGACGCGAATTCGTCGTGCGCCATATGGCCGAGCAGGAATTCGACAAGAACGGCGGCACCTACACCTTCACCCTGGGCGAGGACCACAGCGTCCAGGACCACGCCTCGAACGACCCCCAGAACCCGCAGACGTACGTGCGGGGCCTCGATCTCTTCCCGAACTACATCCGTTACGACACCCCCTCCGGCGACGACCTGATCGTCGAAGCGGTCCGTGTCGTGGTGTCCGGCACCTCGTACGACTACGAATTCAAGGCCCTGGTCGGCACGGATCCCAAGGGCAGCAAGGTGCGGCTGGGCAGAAGTCAGGGCCAGGTGCTGCATCTCTCCCAGCACCAGGTCCCTTAGCCGGCACCACGCTGCCCTGGCGGCCATCGGAGCAGAAAGGGGAAGTCGTCGTGCCCACTCCCATGCCCGGCAGTCCGAAGCCGGTCCCGGACCCGCCCGGAGCGCCGGTGCCCATCGGGCTCAACGTCTGCATCGACCATTTGCAGAGCGGACTGCACCTCGTCACCAGCACGGAATCCAAAGGCATCCTCGATGCCGTCCTGCACCGCGACTGGGGCGAGTACGACAAGCCGAGCGACCAGTGGAAGTTCGAGACGGCCGAGGGCGGCGGGTACTTCATCACCAACATCAGCTCGGGAATGCGGCTCTCCTTCGAGAACAGCGGCAGCGCGCGCCGCCCCCTCGTCAAGGTCGTGGACAGCCAGGACGTGGACACCGAACGCTGGACCGTCCGCTGGTCCGATCTCCTCGACAGCTTCACCCTGCACCCCGCCATTCAGGGCTTCGATCACCTGGCCGTCACGCCGAAGGACACGCTCTACCGGCAGAAGGGCGAGTCGGCTCCGGCGACGTGGAGCGACACCGGCCTGTGGCTGGTGCCCCGCGAGCCGTATCTGACCCAGCTGTTCAAGATCGTGCCCAGGACGGCGTCGCGCTGCTGCTGAGCCCTTGCGCTTGCTGCTGAGCCCGCCCGCCCACGCGCACGACGGCCGCCGCATCCACGTCCTGCGTGGGTGCGGCGGCCGTCGCTACCACCCGCACGGCCGAGAGTCCGATAGATGGCGATTGGAGCGGGCAGCCACCTTCCTCGCATGTGGTCGACCCTCGACTCGGCACCGGCCAGCAAACTAAAGATCTGAAACCTTGGTCAAATCACTTCGATTTCATACCCGTACTGCTCCCTGACGTTCTCTGCCATTTCACGGCCAGCGACACGCGGGATTTTTCGCTCCCACCAACCACGGCCGCCCCGCACCTCGAACCCTTTGGTCAACAAGTGGGCGAACTTCTCATCCACTCGCCGAACTTCCGATTCGAACCATGCCAGCTCGGGAACCCCCTTGACCACCGGGTCGTCGATTACACGCTGAAGGACGCTACGGATCGACATGTCGTCCCAATATTCAAAAAGAGTACCTTCGTAGCCTTCCATGCAGTCGTCGACAAAGTCTGACCACTCTTCGATGGCGCGATGGGGGGTCAGCGAAGAGGCCCGCCCAAGGCTCCCAGCCAATTCCCTAAATCTATCAAGGAACAGCACTACGCCCACCCTTTCCCTGAACCGCTAACGATATCTCATTGTCGTTCGACGGAAGTATGAGAGGCCTTCCTCCGGCCGGAAGAATGTCGAGATACTGCCGCCGCTGTTCATATACCCGTAGTACCCGGTGTCCAGATCGAAGCGATGCATGCCGCCACTGCCCGTACTGACGCTGATCGCTGAATCTGGACCATCACCACGCATGAAATCGCGAGCAGTTTGCCGATATGCCTTTCTTCCACCTAGGCGGTCAAAATCTGGCATATCAGCTTCTACAGCACGCCAGGGAGACGCTCACGCTCTTGGTGCCGCCGCTGGCCGCCTTTTTGTCCCGTCCATGCCCCGCAGGAAGTAGCTGTCCTCCTGGGACTTCATGAAGCCGGCGCCTTCACTACCAAGTCCGCCAGTACCCGGCCTGGTACCGGCACATCACCCTCGCCATGGCGGCTGCCGCCCACCTGACCACAGTCCGGGCCACCGTTCATGAAGAGGGGGACATGGGCACGATCTGATCCGACTGAGCCTGAACGAGATCCGCCGCCTGTTGAGCAGGTTCACCCACGCTGTCCGACACGAGGCCGAGCACGTCCCTGTCATTTCTTCGAGACCATCGAAATCCCACCCGTCGCAAGGGAGAACATTCGGACAAGAACCTTCCGAACATCCGGGTCGCGATCAAGTCGCTCCAACGATTCGAACCTTGCCGGATCAAGATCGATCGTGGCAATTCCGCCAGCTTCCTTGCCATCTGCGGACGAGAACAACACAAGGCACCTGTATCCCCACACAGCGCCCCCTCGCTCCTCCCGCATCAGCGACTGGAGGACGACAGCGCCATCCCTGACCTGACTGCGCAGTGCATCCACCGAGGACCACCGAGTTGCCCAGGATCGCTCCTCCGCTTCCAGCTGGATCGCCAACAGCGTCTCGAAGCTGATCTGGCATATGCGAAAGTCGGGGTCAGTCGAATGAATCAGAGCCATCAGGCACTACTCCGGATCGTAGACATCAATGCGTATTTTCGTATCTGGGTCCTGATCCTTCTTTGGAGTTCACCCTTGCGGGATGCCCTCCAAGAATCGTGCCGTCACGCGAGACGAGATCCTGCCTCCGTCGCCAGGGTTGTTGATCCCGACCAGGAGCTCTTTATTGCTCAATTCCTCGTGATACCACTGCGACGCCGGATCCCGAGCCTTCTGCCCATCGGTGTAATTACCGATACCACCAGCCTTCTCGTGACGTGTCGAGATTCCGCACGGCCCGGAATTGTGAACGAGTACCGGCGTAGCCCCCGCCAGCACCTAGTACGTGTGCCGACAGCCCCTCTTCTAGATGCCTTTATGCAGGTGGGGAGGGGTTTGGCGGGAGCAGGGCGTCGACCTCGCCGTGATCAAGAAACTCCTTGGCCACGCCTACATCGGCATCACCACCGGCGTCTACGCTCACATCCGGCTCCGCCTCCAATGCCAAGCCATCGACACCCTCAACGACGTACTCGGCACGGGCAACAACGACCGAGAAGACCCGCCCTCCGCCGCGGCAACCGTCCGTTGACGTTGCCGTCACCGTTGCCGTAAAACGACCGGGAGCCCCCACCAAGCACGCTCCTGGTGGGGGCTCCCATTTTGCATGCCGAACCGAATTCAGGTAGTCGTAGTGACCGGCACTTGGTGCCGCTGCCGAGAGCCCAAGGCCCGCCGATCACTCCTATGTCAAGTTATGCCAAGCGTGGGTGCAACTTCCTCGACACTCCAGCTCTCTACGCCGCGTATCCGCCACGACGAAAGTGGAAAGGAGAACACGAAACGCCTTCACATACTCAACTTCAGGAAGATTGATAATCTTTCCCATTTGCTGGAGTAGCGGTTCCCTGACAATCAGAACAGCGGGATTTGCTGTCGGCTTCACTCCGGATCGCAAAACGCCCTCTCGGCCGTCCTCCGCCGTTGCGTGGGCCTGCATGGAGTGGCGAACCACTTCATGCAGTACCACCTTTTGCTCGACCTGCTCCAGGGAAGAGAACCAGCTCACCCCCTCCTCCCAGTCCAGGAGCCCCTGGGCAACCTCGTTGATGATTCTCTCCGACGCTTTCAATTGATCACCGGCTCCGGGGCTCGAATATGACATGGGGCTTACTTGGGTCCAATTCTGCATAGTCTGGCCGACTTTGATTGCAGTTCTGCCAGAAGTCGCGCCCTCGGCCACTTCCTTCGCCATCCCCGGTCCCCCTTGGCAGGGAGCTCTGCTGACTATGCCGAGACCTCGACGGGCCAGACAAGATGTAATCCCAGTCCGATGCCGGGTTAGCGCTGCCGTTCGCGCGGCTTCCGACTACGATGATCGGCTGGCCGGCCTTATCGGCAGCATTTTGGATACGTTGCGCATCGTTGAGGCTGATCCCGGCTTCTGATGCAGTTCCGGCCCCCGACCCACAGGGCCCGTTCGAGTTGTGCACGAGAACCGGCGTGGCCCCCGCCAGCACATAGTACGTGTGCGTGCCGTTGATTGTCAGGTCATGGGTTCGCTGCACCTTGCGGAAGTGGCGGACCGCTCCGACCTCGACAGCGTCACCGTTCGGCGTGCGCAGGCGAGCACCCGGGCGCACATCTCCAGCGTCTACCCACTTCTTCTGCCCGAGCTCCCAGAAAGGATGCGTGTCAGTGGCGACAAGGCTTGCTCCACCTTGGGCGGTCTTGATGGTGATATCGGTGAAGTCTTGGTCGTCCCGCGTGACGATGCTCGCAACGACTTCACGAGTCTCGGTTTTTCCCGTCTCGGGGTCAGTCGCCAGAATTTTGCCACCGGTTTGGACATCCTCGATGTTCTTACTGGTTCCGTCGGCGAGGAGAACTTCCGTTTCGGGAACGAAGCTGTGACACGGCGGGACTTCACCACGGCCGGACTTGGGACGGGCCCCTCCGGCCAGCGACCCGTCCTTGCCGCCGAAGGCAAACCCCGAGGCTGCGCCGGCCGCGAGTACTGCCTGCAAGGAAGTAACCCCGCTGGGACAATGTCCCTTGATCCCACCGCAGATCTTGTACTTGATCAGCTGGAGGATCATCGTGCCTTGGTTGCGCTGCTCTTCGTCCCCGTTGATGATCCAGTCACTAATGCAACCATTGGAAGACGTTCGCCCGCAGAAGTCCCTGACTTCCTTGTAGAACTTCTCCGTGAATTCCTTTTTGTGTTCCCAGTTCCTCGGAACCTGGACGCCTGTGTAGACGGGGTAGTAGGGCGAGCTTTCTCCGGCTTCGGACTCCACAGGAGAGGTGCGCCAGCGTTGGTCGTCAACCCGACGAGGAACCGTCGCGCGGTGAGCAATGAGGCAGGAGCACCAGGCCAGCTGGTCGGTGGGGGCGCGGCGAGCGCGTGACCGGCGGGCTCGGGGGTCGGCCCTGGGTGCCATGCCGTCGGCGTCGACGGTCATCGCTCCTGCGAGCCGCCACCAGCAGGCGGTCCGACGCGCGCACGAGCCGGAACGCGAGCACGCCCAGGACGGCTGCGGTCGCCGTGAGCAGCGGGCCCCTCGCGTCCCGCATCAGCCGTGCCCACGATCGCATCGGGGTACATTGCAGCAGATCATTTTGCCGATCGGCGACCAGAACACCCGCCACTCCGGGGCCAGCAGGTCGAGCAGGATCAGTCCACGCCCGGACTCGACCTCACCGTCGTCCAGAGCGACGTCTTTGCGGCTGGGCATGCGCAGCGGTTCGGGGTCGTGGACGTTCACCGCCACCCCGGGCGGCATGACGTCCACCTCCACGACGACGGGGACGAAGTCCCCGCACACCCGGACCGCGTTCCCCACGAGCTCCGAGACGACGAGCCGGGCCGCTTCCACGGTCTCGTCACCGATCCCGAACCTGGTCAGGGTCACGACCGTCAACTCGCGCAGGCGGTGGAGGTGTTGTTCCGTGACGTTGAGGTGGACGGCGAATCCTCCCGGACGCGCCCGCCGGTAGAAGCCGGGCGTCCGGAACGCGGTGACATCGGCCATGGCACGCATGGCGCCTCCTGCCTGCGGCGTGAGCCGCGTGGGTCGGATGCAGTGACGCCACGCGGTCACAACCTGACCGTGAGTGGCGGCAGATTGGATAGTGGACCTTTCTGTATGAGGTAGCAAGCTTTCGACCCGAACGGGTGAATGTCTTTCAACGGGCTTACTACTGCGCGCAGTTACGGTGCGAAACTCGGCGCATGCCCAACTCTCCCGTGGTTCCCACCGTCCGTCGCCGACGTCTCGGCGGAACGCTCAAGCGGCTGCGCAAGGCAGCCGGGCTGACACTCGACGAGGCTGCCGGCGCCATGGGCTGGATCGGCCCGAAAATGTCGAAGATCGAGAATGCGGCCCAGTCCATTCGCCCTGGGGATGTCGTCACCTTGCTGAAGCTGTACGGAGTCGATGATCCGGAAATGTCGGCCGCTCTCGAGAACCTCGCCAGGGACGCCGGTAAGAAGGGCTGGTGGCAGACCTACAGCGGGCTCGTATCGGCCTCCTATGCCGACTACATCTCCCTGGAATCCGATGCCGAGCAGATCTATGAGTGGTCACCCATGCTCATCCCCGGTCTCCTTCAGACCTCCGCGTACGCGCGGGAGACCATGACCGGCGCGACCACCTCCCGCGCCCCGCACGAGATCGCCGCCCTCGCCGAACTCCGCCTGGCCCGACAATCCGTACTCACCCGCCACGACAAGCCCCTTGAGCTCTGCGCCGTCGTTCATGAGGCCGCGCTCCACCAGCGCTTCGCCCAGCGTCCCGCCACGATGCGCGAACAACTCCGCAAGCTGCTCGACGCCGCAGACATGCCCAACGTCACCTTTCAGCTGGTACCGCTGACGTCAGCCGCTCATCCCGGCATGTCGGGCGGGTTCACCGTCGCCGCTTTTCCGGCTCCGACTCCGGACGTTGTGCTACTGGAGAACCTCTACGGCGCGACGTACGTTGAGGGCGACGACGCGATTCCCTTCGCCAAGGCGTTCGAACGCATCTGTGCTACTGCTCTCTCGGCGGAGGACTCGCTCGCGCGGATCGCCGAGATGGAAGAAGGGCACAGAAAGTGAATGACTCCACGTCG
Source organism: Streptomyces netropsis (assembly GCF_014203545.1). Classification (GTDB taxonomy): domain Bacteria; phylum Actinomycetota; class Actinomycetes; order Streptomycetales; family Streptomycetaceae; genus Streptomyces; species Streptomyces netropsis. The sequence goes on along the minus strand of NZ_JACHJG010000001.1, from coordinate 1,076,928 downwards.
GATCTCTACGCCTGCGACCTCTCCCGCGCCGTATGGCGCAAGTCCTCTGCCAGCGGGCCGGAGCACAACTGCGTCGAAGTCGCCGGCCTGCCCGGCGGCGCCGTCGCGATACGCGACTCCAAAGACACCCGCAGAACCCCCCTCCTCTTCAACGCCCCCGAGTGGGCGGCCTTCCGCCAAGGCCTCATATCTGGCGAAATCTGACCCGGCCCCACCGCTTCGGATGACGGCCGTCGCGACCCCGCGCACGCGGGCGCGGCGGCCGTTATCGCGTGCACGCCGACACCGGCAAGCGGCATGATTCTCGTCGACGACCATCGGGAGGACCCTGTGCCCCATTCCATCGACGCATCATTTCTCGCGTTGCCCCTGCGCCCACTGGCCGACGCGGCACTCGCACGCGCCCGCGCGCTGGGCGCCGAGCACGCGGACTTCCGCTTCGAGCGGGTGCGCACCGCCTCCTGGCGGCTGCGTGACGCCCGCCCCGCCGGTACGTCCGACGACACCGACCTGGGCTACGCGGTACGGGTGGTGCACGGCGGGACCTGGGGGTTCGCCTCGGGTGTGGATCTGACGATGGACGCGGCGGCGCGGGTGGCGAGCCAGGCCGTCGCGATGGCGAAGCTGTCGGCGAAGGTGATCGCGGCGGCGGGTTCCGACGAGCGGGTGGAGCTGGCGCACGAGCCGGTGCACGAGGAGCGGACCTGGGTCTCCTCGTACGAGATCAACCCCTTTGACGTGCCCGACGCGGACAAGAGCGGGCTGCTCGCCGAGTGGAGTGCGCGGCTGCTGGCGGCGGACGGTGTGGCCCATGCCGACGCGACGCTGATGACCGTGCAGGAGAACAAGTTCTACGCGGACTCGGCCGGGACGACGACCACCCAGCAGCGGGTACGGCTGCACCCGCAGCTGACGGCGGTGGCCGTGGACCCGACCACGGGTGAGTTCGACTCGATGCGCACCATCGCGCCGCCGGTGGGCCGGGGCTGGGAGTACCTGACGGGCACCGGCTGGAACTGGGACGCCGAGCTGGCCGAGATGCCGTCGCTGCTGGCGGAGAAGATGCGCGCGCCGAGCGTGCGGGCGGGCTCCTACGACCTGGTGGTGGACCCCTCCAACCTGTGGCTGACGATCCACGAGTCGATCGGTCACGCCACCGAGCTGGACCGGGCGCTGGGCTACGAGGCGGCGTACGCGGGCACCTCGTTCGCGACCTTCGACCAGCTGGGCACGCTCAAGTACGGCTCGAAGATCATGAACGTGACCGGTGACCGGACCGTCGAGCACGGCCTCGCGACCGTCGGGTACGACGACGAGGGCGTGGCCGCGCAGTCCTGGGACCTGGTCAAGGACGGCGTCCTCACGGGCTATCAGCTGGACCGGCGGATCGCGAAGCTCACGGGTTTCGAGCGTTCCAACGGGTGCGCGTTCGCCGACTCGCCCTCGCACGTGCCCGTGCAGCGCATGGCGAACGTGTCGTTGCAGCCCGCGCCGAACGGCCCGTCGACGCAGGAGCTGATCTCCGGCGTCGAGAACGGGATCTACGTCGTCGGCGACCGGTCGTGGTCGATCGATATGCAGCGCTATAACTTCCAATTCACAGGACAGCGCTTCTTCAAAATCGAGAACGGTCGGCTGGCCGGGCAGCTGCGCGATGTCGCGTACCAGGCGACCACGACGGACTTCTGGGGCTCGATGGCTGCCGTGGGCGGCCCGCAGACCTATGTCCTGGGCGGCGCGTTCAACTGCGGAAAGGCCCAGCCCGGGCAGATCGCCGCAGTCTCGCACGGCTGCCCCTCCGCGCTCTTCCAGGGCGTCAACATCCTCAACACGACACAGGAGGCCGGTCGATGAGCGGGCACCACGGAACCGGCCGGGGGTCCGGGGGTCGCCCCCCGGGTCAGCACAGCCTTAACACCACGCAGGAGGCCGGTCGATGAGCCCTCGTCAGAACAAGCCGCACGAGATCGTCGAGCGGGCCCTGGAGCTGTCCCGCAGCGACGACTGCGTCGTGATCGCGTCCGAGCGGTCCACCGCCAATCTGCGCTGGGCGGCCAACGCGCTCACCACCAACGGCGTCACCCGGGGCCGCAGCGTCACCGTGATCGCGACCGTCGACGGCGCCGAGGGCACGGCCTCGGGCGTCGTGTCCAGCTCGGCCGTCACGGCCGCCGAGCTGGAGCCGCTGGTACGGGCCGCCGAGGCCGCTGCCCGGGACGCGGGGCCGGCGGAGGACGCCCAGCCGCTGATCACCGGTGTAGCGCACTCCCCCGCCTTCACCGAGGCGCCCGCCGAGACCTCCTCGGCGGTCTTCGACGACTTCGCCCCGGCGCTCGGCGAATCCTTCGCGCGCGCCCGCTCCGAGGCCCGCGAGCTCTACGGCTTCGCCCACCACGAGGTCGTCTCCAGCTACCTGGGCACGTCCGCCGGGCTGCGGCTCCGCCACGACCAGCCCACCGGCACCCTGGAGGTGAACGCCAAGTCCCCGGACCGGTCGCGCTCCGCGTGGGCCGGCCGCGCCACCCGGGACTTCCGCGACGTGGATCCGGCGGCGCTCGACGCCGAGCTGGCGCAGCGGCTCGCCTGGGCCGAGCGTCGGGTGGAGCTGCCGGCCGGGCGGTACGAGACACTGCTGCCGCCGTCGGCCGTCGCCGATCTGCTGGTCTACCAGCAGTGGTCGGCGGCGGCGCGGGACGCGGCGGAGGGCCGTACGGTCTTCTCCCGGCCCGGCGGTGGCACCCGGGTCGGCGAGAAGCTGTCGGGCCTGCCCCTGACGCTGCGCAGTGATCCTCGGGAGCCGGGGCTGGAGTGCGCGCCGTTCGTGCTCGCGAGCAGCTCCGGCGATGACGCGTCGGTCTTCGACAACGGGCTGCCGCTGGAGGCCACGGACTGGATCCGTGACGGTGTGCTGGAGCACCTGCTCACCACCCGCCACAGCGCCGGACTGACGGATCTGCCGGTCACACCGTTCATCGACAACCTGATCCTGGACGCCGGCGGCACCCGTTCGCTGGAGGAGATGGTCGCGGCGAGCGGCCACGACGGGCCGGCCCTGCTGCTGACCTGCCTGTGGTACATCCGCGAGGTCGACCCGGCGTCGTTGCTGCTGACCGGGCTGACCCGGGACGGGGTGTATCTGGTGGAGAAGGGCGAGGTCACCGCCGAGGTCAACAACTTCCGCTTCAACGAGTCCCCGGTGAGCCTGCTCGGCCGGGCCACCGAGGCGGGGCGCACCGAGCCGACGCTGCCGCGCGAGTGGGGCGACTACTTCACCCGGGCCGCGATGCCCGCGCTGCGGATCCCGGACTTCAACATGAGCTCCGTCAGCCAGGGGGTGTGACCGCGAGGGCGCGGGGCCGGTCCGAAGAGACCCGAATAGACTGGCCCCCGTCCATTCAACGATTCCTTCCCCTCACCCGCCATACCCATCAGTCCCATCGATCCTCAGGAACGTCATGACACGCCTCGGCGAATCCGTCGCCCGCGCCAGCGAGATCCTCGCGCAGGACCTCTCCTCCGACCAGGCCGTCCAGCGGCTGCTCACGGAGACGGGCTCGCGGCGCTATCTCGACCTGACGGATCTGTCGGCACAGGAGCAGGCCGAGCTGATCGCCGCCCGTGCCGTCGAGGTGCTGCCGGGCGTGGAGAAGCTGGCCCAGCGGATCGAGGAGCGCCGGGCGGCGGGCAAGGGCCTGCACATCAAGCTGGGCATCGACCCGACGGCCGCCGACGTGCACCTCGGGCACGCCGTGCCGGTCATCATCCTCAGCCGCTTCCAGCGCATGGGCCATGACGTCACTCTGCTCATCGGTGACTTCACCGCCAAGATCGGTGACCCGACGGGCCGTACGGCGGAGCGTCCGCCGCTGACCGACGACGACATCGCGGCGAACCTGGCGGGCTACCGCGAGCAGGTCCGGCCGTTCTTCGACTTCGAGAAGGTCAGCTTCCGGCAGAACAGCGAGTGGCTGGCGCCGTACACCTTCCCCGAGCTGCTCGGGCTGATGGCCCAGGTGCCGGTCTCGCAGCTGTTGCAGCGCGAGGACTTCCGCACCCGGCTGGCCGCCGGTTCCGGGCTGACCATGTCGGAGCTGCTCTACCCGATCGCGCAGGGCCTCGACTCGGTCGCGCTGGACTGCGACGTCGAGCTGGGCGGCGCCGACCAGCTGCTCAACCTGCAGATGGGCCGCAAGCTCATGGAGCTGCGCGGCCAGAAGCCGCAGCTCGTCGTCACGATGCCGCTGATCGAGGGCACGGACGGCACGGGCGCGAAGATGTCCAAGTCCAAGGGCAACTACGTCGGGCTGAGCGCGCCCGCCGACGATGTGTTCGGCAAGATCATGTCGGTGCCGGACCGGCTGATGGAGCCGTACCTGCGGGCCTGGACGGAGTGGACGGACGCCGAGATCGCGGCGGCGACCCGCCGGATCGAGGAGAAGTCGCTGCACCCGATGGACCTCAAGAAGGTCCTCGCGGGCGAGGTCGTGGCGGCGCTGTACGGCATCGAGGCGGCGATGGCGGCGCGCGCCGGGTTCATCGCGCAGTTCTCGAAGAAGAGCTTCACCGACGTCGAGACGCTGCCGGTGGTGGAGCTGGCTGAGCACGGCGCGGAGGCCGCGACGGCCGTGCTCAGCAAGGTGCTGGAGTTCCAGCCCAGCGCCTCGGCCGCCCGCCGGGTCGCCAAGCAGAACGGGCTGCGGCTCATCGTGGAGTCCGCCGCCGGCCAGGAGGCGGTCGTGCTCGCCGAGGCCGAGGCCATCCGCCCGCTGGGCGAGGTGGTCACGGAGACGCTGGCGAAGCTGGAGGTGGCCTCCGGTGCCGAGGTGACGGTGTACCTCAAGGCCGGACGGAAGATCGCCGAGCTGCGCTAGCCCGTCCGGCGGATCGTGGGGTGCACCACCGCTGCGCGGCGGTGTCCTCGAGCGCCGGACAAGCTGGTCGGCTGAGGCTCAGCCGATAGCAGCCCGTCCGGCGCTTGAGGACGCGCCCGCAGGGCGCTCGCCGCCGCAGGCGGCAACGACGGCACCGTAAAGGCAGGCCGTGGGCGGTCGTGCGCATCAGCGCACGGCCGCCCTCGGCTTTCCCCGCCTGGACTTGGCGCTCAGGCGGCGCGTCGGCCGCCTCCGCCGCGCGTCCCGACCCACAGCCGGTCGCCGACCGCGACGACGATCACCGCGCCGAGCAGTTGCAGCAGGTGCCGGCCCCAGTCGACACCCTTGGTCTCGTTGATGCCCAGCCCGGTGGCCGCCCAGTTGCCGAGAAGGCTGCCGATCATGCCGAAGATGACCGTCAGCCAGATCGGGATCTGCTGCTTGCCCGGCAGGATCGCCTTGGCGATCAGGCCCAGGACCAGACCGACGATGATGGCCCACAACCAGCTCATGTCGCCTCCTTCGGGGCGCGATGTGGCGTGCTCCGCCATTCTGGGGCCGCCACCCATACGGCGCACGTCGGAGCGGCCTGTACGGCGTATGGCGGCGACGGTGGTGGGAGGGGCGCGCGGTAGAGGGCACCCGCTCTCGTATCCGGCAGGGGCGCGGCGTAACGTTGAAGAGGTCCTGGACAACGGGGGCCGTCGGCACAGCGGGCGGGTGGTGGAACATGATGCGGAAGCACGGTGGGACGGCGGTATTCCGAATCACCGGGGCTCGGCAGGGCCTCGCCGAGGACGTGCGCGGCCGTCAGCGTCGGTATGTGATCTCGATGCTCATCCGCACCCTCTCCGTGATACTCACCGTGGTGCTGTGGAATATCGAGCGCCATGTGGCCATCGGAACGCTGATCCTGGGCGCCCTGCTGCCCTATGTGGCCGTAGTGATCGCCAACGCGGGCCGGGAGAACGCCCCTTCGCTGCCCGGTACGTTCGTTCCGGCGCCGACCCGCCCGGTGCTGATGTCAGGTCCGACACACCGCACCGCGGAATCCGCTCCGGAAGCAAAACCTTCCGACCGGGCTGATCAAGCCCGTGACCACGGCTGATACGGCGGGCCCGAAAAACACTCCGCCGGGTCGTCTGCAAAGCTCAAGAAAAGCTCAGATCAATCATGTGGTTCGGTGCCCTATGACAGGCACCCCGTGACATACTTCGTAAGCGCTCCGCATCCCCCGTCGGAGCGACAGACCGACGCCGGGCGGCTCCCCCCGTGGCTGCCCGGCGTCGCCATGTCCGGCCGGGCTTGATTACAGTCTGCTGGGTGAACTCCCCTGATACTGCCGTGATCTGCTCCGCCAAGGGCTGCCGTGCCGCAGCGGTGTGGGTGTTGGCCTGGAACAACCCCAAGCTGCACACCCCCGAGCGACGCAAGACCTGGCTCGCCTGTGAAGAACACCGCGAACATCTGTCCAACTTTCTGGATCTGCGCGGTTTTCTCAAAGACGTGGTCACGCTGGAGGAGTGGGAGGCTTCCCCTCACCATTAGGCTTCGCCGATAAAAGCGCACTCGCCGATAAGCCGGGCTTTGACCCGGCAATAACCCGGTGGAATTCCGCCGGCTGCCGCCCTGCGGGTGTCTGCGCCGCCTACGTAGGCGAGCGCCTGCGGGCGCGTCCTCAAACGCCGGACGGGCTGGATCAGCCCCCGATCGCCGACATCGGGCGCTGCGGCTGGAGGAACGCGGGGTCGTCCAGACCCGAGCCGGCCTTCTTGCCCGTGGTCGCCAGCCGCCACAGCCGGGCGATCTCCTCGTCCGGGGCCCCGGAGCGCAGGGCCCCGCGCAGATCCGATTCCTCCCGTGCGAACAGACACGTACGGATCTGGCCGTCGGCGGTCAGCCGGGTGCGGTCGCAGGCCGCGCAGAACGGGCGGGTGACGGAGGCGATGACGCCGACGCGGGCCGGGCCGCCGTCGACCGTCCAGCGCTCGGCGGGGGCGGCGCCGCGCTCGTCCTCGGCCTCGGGGGTGAGGTCGAAGCGGGTGCGCAGGCTGCTCAGGATGGACTCGGCGGTGATCATCCCGTCGCGCTTCCAGCCGTGCTGGGCGTCGAGCGGCATCTGCTCGATGAAGCGCAGTTCGTAGTCGTGCCGGACGGCCCAGGCCAGCAGGTCGGGCGCCTCGTCGTCGTTGAGGCCGGGCATCAGGACGGCGTTGACCTTGACCGGGGTGAGTCCGGCGGCGTGGGCGGCGGCGAGACCGTCCAGCACGTCCTGGTGGCGCCTGCGCCGGGTCAGGGTCGCGAAGACCTCGGGACGCAGCGTGTCGAGGGAGACGTTGACGCGGTCCAGTCCGGCCGCCTTGAGCGCCTCGGCGGTGCGCCCGAGGCCGATGCCGTTGGTCGTGAGGGACAGCCGGGGGCGGGGGGTGAGCGCCGCGCAGCGCTCGACGATGCCGACGAGGCCGGGGCGGAGCAGGGGCTCGCCGCCGGTGAAGCGGACTTCGGTGATGCCGAGGTCGGTGACGGCGATGCGGACGAGGCGGACGATCTCGTCGTCGGTGAGCAGATCCGGCTTGGCGAGCCACTGCAGCCCCGTTTCGGGCATGCAGTAGGTGCAGCGCAGATTGCACCGGTCGGTCAGGGAGACGCGCAGGTCCGTGGCCACGCGACCATAGGTGTCGATGAGCACGGCAGGGCCCCTCCCGGGACTGGAACGGTAGTTCGTTCAATTGTTCCGCAGCGTACGCGATGGCCTTGGCCTTCAACAGTTCGTTGACGCGGGTGTACGGACCGGTCCCGGGAGGGGCCGTGGTGGGTGGGAGGGGTCAGTGCGCTCCGAAGCCGGTCAGGGAGCGCACCTCCAGTTCGGCGTACTTCTTCGCGTCCGGGGTCTCCCGGGAGAGCAGCGATCCCAGCCAGCCGAGCAGGAAACCGAGCGGGATGGAGACCAGGCCCGGGTTGGCGAGGGGGAAGTAGTCGAAGTCCATTCCGGGGAAGAGCGCCTTCTCGTTGCCGGAGAGGACCGGGGAGAAGATCACCAGGGTGACGGAGGAGATCAGTCCGCCGTAGATCGACCAGAGGGCGCCCTGGGTGGTGAAGCGCTTCCAGAAGAGGCTGTAGAGGATCGTCGGGAGGTTGGCGGAGGCCGCGACGGCGAAGGCGAGGGCGACCAGGGCGGCCGCGTTGAGCCGGTGGGCGAAGATGCCCAGCGCGATGGAGACCGCGCCGATGGCGACGGCCGCGAACTTCGCGGTGAGGATCTCCTCCTTCTCGCTCGTCCTCCCCTTGCGGATGACGTTGGCCCACAGGTCGTGGGCGAAGGACGCCGAGGAGGCGAGGGTGAGCCCCGCGACCACCGCGAGGATGGTCGCGAAGGCGACGGCGGAGATCACGGCGAGCAGGATGGCGCCGCCGGTGGAGCCGGCGCCGCCGCCGATCTCCTGCGCCAGCAGCGGCGCGGCGGTGTTGCCGGACTCGTTCGACGCGATGATCTTCTTGGAGCCGACCAGGGCGGCGGCCCCGAAGCCGAGGGCGATGGTCATCAGATAGAAGGCGCCGATGATGCCGATCGCCCAGTTCACCGACTTACGGGCGGCTTTGGCCGTCGGCACCGTGTAGAAGCGGATCAGGATGTGCGGCAGACCCGCCGTGCCGAGGACGAGCGCGATGCCGAGCGAGATGAAGTTGAGCTTGGAGGTGCCGTCCTTGCCGTACTGGAGACCGGGTTCGAGGAAGGCCCTGCCCTTGCCGCTCTCCTTGGCCGCTTCACCGAGAAGAGTGGAGATGTTCCAGTTGAACTTGGTGAGCACGAGGACGGTGATGAGCAAGGTGCCCGCGATGAGCAGGACGGCCTTGACGATCTGCACCCAGGTCGTGCCCTTCATTCCGCCGATGGTCACGTAGAGCACCATCACGACGCCGACCAGGGCGATGATCCAGCGCCTGGAGCCCTCGCCGGTGGCGCCGAGCAGCAGCGCGACGAGCGCTCCCGCGCCGACCATCTGAGCGAGCAGGTAGAAGATCGAGACGACAATGGTGGAGGTGCCGGCGGCGGTGCGTACGGGCCGCTGCTTGAGGCGGTAGGCGAGCACGTCGGCCATGGTGAAGCGGCCGGAGTTGCGCAGCGGCTCGGCGACGAGCAGCAGGGCGACCAGCCAGGCGACGAGGAAGCCGATGGAGTACAGGAAGCCGTCGTAGCCGAAGAGCGCGATGGCGCCGGCGATGCCGAGGAAGGACGCGGCGGACATGTAGTCGCCGGAGATGGCCAGGCCGTTCTGGAAGCCCGTGAAGGACCGGCCGCCCGCGTAGAAGTCGGTGGCGTCCTTCGTCTGCCGGCCCGCCCAGACGGTGATGGCGAGGGTCGCGGCGACGAAGACGGAGAACAGCGTGATGATCAGGGTGCGGTGGTCGCTGGCGGCCGCCGCGGCGAGCGGCTGGGCCAGGGACAGGCCCGTGGCCGGGTCGGTGCCCGCCACGGAACCGATCCCGCTGCCGACGGCGGTCATGGCGGCGCTCACTTCGAGGCCTCCAGACCGGCCTTGAGGGCCTCCGCCTTGGGGTCGATCTTGGCGGCGGCGTGCCGGGAGTACCACCAGGCGATCAGGAAGGTGGTGAGGAACTGGGCCAGTCCGAAGACGAAGGCGATGTTGATATTGCCGACCACGGTGGTGCCCATGAAATCGCCCGCGTAGTTGGAGAGCAGGACGTACAGCAGGTACCAGGCGACGAAGGCCACGGTGAGCGGGAAGGCGAAGGATCGGTGGGACCGGCGCAGTTCACCGAATTCGGCGCTCGACTGGACCCTGGTGAAGCGGTCGGCGCAATCGGGTTCGTCCGGCTCCTGGGTGATGGTTGGTGCGGTGTCCACGGTCTCTCCTGACGAGGGGGTGCGAGGCGCGAGCCGTCAGCGGTGATCCAGAAGTTGATCCGAGCTTGTGATCCGAATCACGCATCGTAGAGGGGTGCCGTGGTATTGCGACAGAGGGGTGATCGGCGAATTTGACATCAGCCGCCGTTTGAGGCAATACCGCCCGCCTGCCGTGTCGTTGACCCTGATGTGAGCACTGCGCCGCCCCCTCCCCCGCCGCCGCCCGGTCGACGCCCGTTCGGAATGGTCAGGCTGACGGAGCCGATAGCCGCGGTGCGGACCGGCCGGCCGGCCGCCATCCCGACGGCCGGCCGTTGGTACGGGCCGCGGGTGCCGCTGCCGCCGCTGAGCATCGACGCGCTGCGCGGTCCGGGCATCCCTTCCTGAGGAACCGGCTCCGGTTCCACCTCCACATCTGACGCCGCGTCATGGAGTGTGACGCGACGGCGACATGACGGTTCCTCCCGGCCTTTGTTCCAGGAATTCATTGCCGGGGGCCGGAGATCGGCGCTAGCTTCACTCGTCATGTACCCGTCCGTGTGCGGCCTGCGCCCGGGCGGTTTTACGGATGATGTGGAGAACCCATGGCTCATCTGCGCTCCAGACGGCGTCACGCCCTGCTGGCCGTCCCCGTCGGACTGGCGCTCACCGCGTCGCTCGGCTTCCTGCCCGGCGCGGCCGCGGCGGCCCCGCAGGGCACGTTCGCGGTACAGGCCCCCGTCACCACGGACGGCCCGCAGCTGTCGTACGTGGTCAACACGGACACCGCCCGCGGCACCGTCGCGAAGGTGAAGAAGGCCGTCACCCAGGCGGGTGGCAGCATCGTGGCGGCCTACGACCGGATCGGCGTCATCGTCGCCCACTCCAAGAACCCCGAGTTCGCCAAGACCCTGCGCGCGGTGCCGGGCGTGACGTCCGCGGGCGCCACCCGCACCGCGCCGCTCGCCCCCGCCGCCACCACCGACGTCGGCAAGCCCGAGAAGGTGAAGCTGCCGAAGGACGCCGCCCGGAGCGCGGCCCGCTCGGCCACCGCCGGCGCGGAGCCGCTGGAGGGCCTCCAGTGGGACCTCGCCGCCATCAAGGCGGACAAGGCCGCGAAGATCAACCCGGGCAGCAGGAACGTCACGGTCGGCGTCATCGACACGGGCGTGGACGACACCCACCCGGACCTCAAGCCGAACTTCTCCCGGAGCCAGTCGGCCAGCTGCGTCACCGGCAAGGCGGACACCAGCCCCGGTGCCTGGCGCCCGTTCGACCCGGCGGAGGACTACCACGGCACGCACGTGGCCGGTTCGATCGCCGCCGCCCGCAACGGCGTCGGCGTGGCCGGCGTCGCGCCCGGCGTGAAGGTCTCCGGCATCAAGGTCAGCCAGGACAAGACCTCGCTGTTCTACGCGGAGAGCGTGGTCTGCGCGTTCGTCTTCGCCGCCGACCACGGCATAGCCGTGACGAACAACAGCTACTACGTCGACCCGTGGCTCTACAACTGCGACGACGACCCGGACCAGAAGGCGATCCGCGAGTCGGTCGGCCGGGCCGCGAAGTACGCCCAGGACAAGGGCACGATCAACGTCGCCTCGGCGGGCAACTCCGCGCACGACCTGGCGGCCAAGGAGATCACCGACGCCTCCAGCCCCAACGACACCACTCCCCTGCCGCGGAAGATAGACCCGTCGAAGTGCCTCGACGTACCGGCGCAGCTCCCGGGCGTCGTCACCGTCGCGGCCACCGGCGTCAAGTCGCTGAAGTCGTACTACTCCAACTACGGCCAGGGTCAGATCGATGTGGCGGCCCCCGGCGGCGACCGGTACCAGGTGCCCGGGCTGCCCGCGAAGGACGGCCGCATCCTCTCCACGATGCCGGGCGGCGACTGGGCCTACCTCCAGGGCACCTCGATGGCCGCCCCGCACGTGGCCGGTGTCGCGGCGCTGCTGAAGAGCACGCACCCCAAGTCGAGCCCGCAGGAGCTCCAGTGGCTCCTGAAGGCCCAGGCCGACAACCCGGGTTGCCCCACCGCGTACGACCCCGACGGTGACGGCAGGATCGACGCCACCTGCGTCGGCAACCAGCACGTCAACAGCTTCTACGGCTACGGCATCGTCGACGCCCTGGACGCGGTCCAGGACTGATCCGGACGGTGAGCCACGGGGGCCGGGCCGCGCCACGCGGCCCGGCCCCTTCCACCTTCCCGGCCCGGCTTCCCTCCGGGCGCCGGGCCGGGCGGTCCCGGCCGCGACAGCCCTTCCGCCAGCAGGTACTGGGCGGCGAGATAGGTGAGCATGATCCAGAACTGTGGGACGGGTGCCTGCGGCCACTCGGCGATGCCGCCCGCGATGAGCGTGTCCGACAGCAGGAACAGCGCACCGCCCGCGCCCGCCCGCACCCCCGCGCGGGTCGCGCCGCACGCCATCGCGGTCAACAGCAGGCTGTAACAGGCGACGGGCACCCGCAGCCCCGCCTCCAGGTCCGGCCACAGCACCAGGACGACACCGAGCCAGGCGACCCCGTACGCACCCGCCAGGGCGTACGTACGTGCCCCGCCCGCCGCGCCGAGCCGGGCGAACAACGCCAGATAGCAGACGTGCCCGGCCGCGAACGAGCCCATGCCCAGCAGAAAGACGGTGTCGCCGCCGATCTGGAGCAGGGTGTCGCCGCCGCACCCGAACAGCAGCGCGGCGACGAGCGGCCGGGGTCCGCCGCGGGCGACGACACGGGCGGCGAGCAGCGGCATCAACACGGGCTTGGTGACCTGGACGAGGGCCGGGACGCCGACGGCGAGCGCGCACAGGTGGACGACGGCGACGGCGGCGAAGGCGATCAGCAGCGCGCGGGGCGTGCGGAGTCGTCTCACGCGACGCGCTCGGGGGCGGCGGCCCGGGACCCGGGCGCCTGCGCGCCGGCGGGCGGCACGTCCCCGGTGGGGGTCTCGTCCCCGGCGGCCGACAAGGGGGCCGGCTGCCATCCCGGCCCCCGGAACACCCGCCCGGCCCGCTCACGCCAGCCCCGCGCCGCCCGCAGATCGCGGGCGATGGCGGCGTACTCGTGCGTTGCGACGCGCAAGGGGTTGTAGGTGTCGATGTTCTTCGTCAGGCCATAGACCGGACGTTCCCCTTCCGGCACGAAGGAGCCGAAGAGCCGGTCCCAGACGATCAGGATGCCGCCGAAGTTGCGGTCCAGGTAACCGCCCTGCGAGGCGTGGTGCACCCGGTGGTGGGACGGTGTGTTCAGGACGTATTCGAAGGGCCGGGGCAGTCTGCCGACCCGCTCGGTGTGCACCCAGAACTGATAGACGAGGTTCGCCGACGAGCAGAACGCCACCGCCGCCGGATGCACGCCGAGCGCGATCATCGGCACGTAGAACGGCCACACGGTCAGCGAGGTCCACGGCTGGCGCAGCGCGGTGGTGAAGTTGAACTTCCGGCTGGAGTGGTGCACCACGTGGCAGGCCCACAGGATCCGGACGACGTGGTGCCCGCGGTGCGACCAGTAGTAGAAGAAGTCCTGGGCCAGCAGCATCAGCGGCAGCGTCCACCACAGCACGGGGACGCGCAGCGGTGTGAGTTCGTAGATCCCGGCGTAGACCGCGACGATCGGGATCTTCCACAGCGCGTCGAAGGCCAGGCTGCCGAGCCCCATGCCGACGCTGGTCGCCGCGTCCTTCGCGGCGTATCCCGCGGCGCCGCTCTCCTCGGCGGGACGCAGCCGATAGCTCACCAACTCCACTGCGGTGAGCAGGACGAAGGCCGGTATGGACCACAACACGACATCGGGAAGGTGCGGCATGGCCGCACCATAAACGCGCCACGGGCCGTGCCGCTAGGGGTTGTTACCGTCGGGTACCGGACAAGTGTTACCCGCGGTTCCCCACCTCGCGGCACCGGTGGGGCGCGGCGGCGGGGACCGGGCGCCGACCCGGTGCCGGCAGGTCGCCGGCCGCGGGCGGTGTCCACCGTCCGGGTGACGGAGGCCGGCGAGGGGGACCCCGACGGGCCCCGCGCGGAGTGGAACACGTCACATCGGCGGGGTCTTTACGGGCCCGGGGCCGGGCCCACGCTGTCAGTGCGGGCCCGTATTCTCTGTGACCATGCTCGAAGACCGCGCCGCCGCCGAATCGCCGACCCCGTGGCCGACCGCGTATCCCGACGGATACGCGGTCGTCGACGTGGAGACCACCGGGCTCGCCCGGGACGACCGGATAGTGTCGGCCGCGGTCTATCAGCTGGACGCCAGAGGCCAGGTGGAGGACCAGTGGTACACGCTGGTCAACCCCCAGCGCGATCCCGGACCGGTGTGGATCCACGGTCTGACCACCGAGGTCCTCTCCGGTGCGCCGCTCTTCCCGGAGATCGCCGGCGAGCTGGCCGCACGGCTCGACGGCCGGGTCCTCGTCGCGCACAACGCGGCCTTCGACTGGTCGATGCTCGCCCGTGAGTTCGCCCGCGCCCGGGCGACCGCGCCCGTGCGTCAACGGCTGTGCACGATCGCGCTCTCCAAGGAGCTGCGACTGCCGCTGCCCAACCACAAGCTGGAGTCGCTCGCCGCGCACTACGGCGTCGTGCAGCAGCGCGCGCACCACGCGCTGGACGACGCGCGGGTGCTCGCGGAGGCGTTCCGGCCCAGCCTGCGGCTGGCGGCCCAGGCCGGGCTGCGGCTGCCGCTGCTGGCCTGCCAGCCGCTGACCGAGTGGTCCGACGGGCCCGCGCCCGCGCGCTCGGCCACCGTCGGCTACCAGCCGTCCTACCGGCAGTCGACCTGGCGGGCCAGCCGCAAGCGGCCCGCCTGCCCGTATCCCAACCCGGGACGTTACGAACCGGGCGAACAGCTCATTCAGGGCATGCGGGTGGCGTTCTCCGGCGACACATCCATCGACCGCGAGCTGCTGGAGGACCGCGCCATCGACGCCGGGCTGCACATCGCCACCAGCGTCTCCCGCCTCACCAGCCTGCTGGTCACCAACGACCCCGACTCCCCCACGTCCAAGACCACCAAGGCCCGTTCGTTCGGCACCCCGGTGATCGACGAGGCGGCGTTCATGCAGCTGCTGCTGCACGTCACCCCGGCGCCCGGTACGTCCGGCGGCTCCTGAGGCACGACGGCGGCACCCGATGGCCGGGGGGCGAACCACGCCAGGTACCGTCAAATGTGTGTATCGCTTCCTGTTGTCCCGGCAATGGGTGATCCTCACGCTCGTGGGGCTCGCCCTGATCCCGGTGATGATCAAGCTGGGCTTCTGGCAGTACCACCGCCACGAGCACCGGGTCGCCCGGAACGACCAGATCGCCCAGAGCCTCGGCGCCGACCCCGTCCCCGTCACCCGGCTCGCCGCACCCGGCCGGCCCGTGCCGCACGACGACGTCTGGCGCCGGATCACCGCGAGCGGCACGTACGACACCAAGGGCGAGGTCGTGGTCCGGCTGCGCACCGACGCCGACGGCAACCAGGGCTATTTCGTCCTCACCCCGCTGGTGACGGACAGCGGCCCGGCCCTCCTCGTCAACCGCGGCTGGATCCCGGCCGACGGCGATCTGACCAAGCTCCCGCGCATCCCCCCGGCGCCGAAGGGCAAGGTCTCGGTCGTCGGCCGGCTGCGGGCCGACGAGACCACCGGCAGCGGCATCAAGGACACCGAGGGCCTGCCGGACCGCCAGGTCATGCTGATCAGCAGCGAGCAGCGCGCCAAGGCGCAGCACCGGCCGTTCCTCGGCGGCTACGCCGAACTCGTGGGGCCCGTCCCCGAGGGGCAGCCGAAGCCCGTCCCGGCCCCGGACCACAGCGAGATCGGCCCGCACATGGCCTACGCCGTCCAGTGGTGGCTGTTCTCCGGCTTCGTGCCCGTCGGCTGGTTCATCCTCGTCCGCCGCGAGCGACGCGACCGCGCCGCCGAGGCCGCCAAGGCGGCGGACCGCCCGAGCGCCGGGACCGCCGCCGTCGCGTAGCCGGCCGCCTCCCTCGCGGAGTAGCCCCGGAGTAGGTCCCCCGCGATCAGGGAAGACGCTTCGCGTGGCACCACTCATCGAGGACTACGCGCTCATCGGCGATCTCCAGACCACCGCCCTGGTCGGCCGCGACGGATCCATCGACTGGCTCTGTCTGCCCCGGTTCGACTCGCCCGCCTGTTTCGCCGCGCTCCTGGGGGACGAGGAGAACGGCCACTGGCGGCTGGCCCCCCAGGGCGCCGGGGAGTGCACCCGGCGCGCCTATCTCGAGGACTCCCTCATCCTGGAGACCGTCTGGGAGACCGGATCCGGCACGGTCAAGGTCACCGACTTCATGCCCCAGCGCCACCGCGCCCCCGACGTCGTCCGCATCGTCGAGGGCGTCAGCGGCTCCGTCGACATGGTGGGCGTGCTGCGGCTGCGCTTCGACTACGGCAACGTCGTCCCCTGGGTCCGCCGGGCCGACGGCCACCGGGTCGCCGTCGCCGGGCCCGACTCGGCGTGGCTGCGCAGCGAACCGCCCGTGCGGACCTTCGGCAAGGGCTTCAGCACCCGCTCCGAGTTCACCGTCGGCGCCGGGGAGAAGGTCGCCTTCGTGCTCACCTGGCACCCCTCGCACGAGCCCCGCCCCGAACTCCTCGACCCGCACGAGTCCCTGCGGCACAGCCTGGAGGACTGGCGCGAGTGGGCCTGCCGGTGCCGCTACCAGGGCCCGTACCAGGAGGCGGTGATGCGTTCGCTGATCACCCTCAAGGCCCTCACCTACGCGCCCACCGGCGGCATCGTCGCCGCCCCCACCACCTCCCTGCCCGAGGACATCGGCGGCGTCCGCAACTGGGACTACCGCTACTGCTGGCTGCGCGACTCCACCCTCACCCTCGGCGCCCTGCTCTCGGTCGGCTACCTCGAGGAGGCCGCCGCGTGGCGCGACTGGCTGTTGCGGGCGGTCGCCGGGGACCCCGCCGACCTCCAGATCATGTACGGCGTCGCGGGCGAGCGCCGGCTGCCCGAGACCGAGCTGCCGTGGCTGTCCGGCTACGAGCGGTCCGCCCCGGTACGGGTCGGCAACAGCGCGGTCAACCAGCTCCAGCTCGACGTCTACGGCGAGGTCATCGACTCCCTCTACGTGACCCGCCGGGGCGGGCTCAACGCCAAGCCGCACGCGTGGAGCGTCCTGCGGGTGTTCATGGAGTTCCTCATGAAGCACTGGCGCGAGCCCGACGAGGGGATCTGGGAGGTCCGCGGCCCGCGCCGGCACTTCGTCCACTCCAAGGTGATGGCCTGGGTCGCCGCCGACCGGGCCGTGCGCATCCTGGAGCACGACCCGAAGCTCAAGGGCGACCTCGCCCGGATGCAGCAGATGCGGGACGAGGTCCACCGCGAGGTCTGCGAGAAGGGCTACGACCCCGAGCGCGGCACGTTCACCCAGTCCTACGGCTCCACCGAGCTCGACGCCGCCACCCTCCTCATCCCCCGCGTCGGCTTCCTGCCCCCCGACGACCCCCGCGTCGTCGGCACGGTCGACGCGATCCACCGGGAGCTGACCAACGACGGGCTCGTCCGGCGCTACACCGTCGACGACAAGCCCGTCGACGGGCTGCCCGGCAACGAGGGGACCTTCCTCGTCTGCTCCTTCTGGCTGGCCGACGCCCTGCATCTGACCGGCCGGCGGAAGGAGGCCCGACGTCTGTTCGAACGCCTGCTGACCCTGCGCAGCGACCTCGGTCTGCTCTCCGAGGAGTACGACCCCGTCGCCCGGCGACAGCTCGGCAACTACCCGCAGGCGTTCAGCCACATCGGGCTGGTGACGACCGCGCTGCTCCTCGACGCGGAGGGGTGCGAGCGGCCCGACGTCCGCACGGACTGAGACGCGTCTCAGCCGACCCGCTCCGCGCGGTGCCGGACCGCCCGGAGCCGGACCTCCGCCGGGAGACGGGTGAGGCCCGCGGAGGCCCGGGCGTGGGTCAGGGCCTCGGTGTACAGCCGGTGCAGGGCCGAGGCGGGGGCGGCGTGCGGGGCCAGGGTCAGACCGACGCGGGCCTCGGGGGCCGTCCGGCTCCCGCTCAAGGTGATCTGCGCCTGGTCGACCCCGTCCAGCGACTCCGCCTCGGCGGCCAGCACGCTCTCCAGGGCATGGCCGCGTACGAGCGCACCCTCGCCGTCACCGCTGTCGACGAGCACCTCCCGCAGCCGGCGCCGCCGCGGCTGCGCGAGCAGCCACCACAGGGCGAGCAGCACCGCGACCGCGAGGGCGGCGATGACCACCGGCCACCACCAGCCCTGCGACCGCCACGTGCGGCGGTCGGCGCGGGAGAGCAGCACATCGTGCGGCCCGTCGAAGGGCCACGCGGACGGCAGGGTGACGTTCCAGTGCCGCTGCAGGTCCAGCGCGCCGATCAGCACCGCGGCGCCGAGCGCCAGCAGCACCACGCCCGCCAGTCCCACGAGCACCCGGTTGACGGTCCTCAGCATCGCGCGCTCACCTCTTCACCGGTCGGCTCACCCGTACCGACAGCCGCGGGTGCCGGGCGAGCCCCAACTCCCGTACGCCGTCGGCCAGTACCGTGTCCACGTCCGCCCGCACCTCCTCCAGGTCCCTGAAGTGCGACCGGGCCCGGGTCCTGATCCGGTGCCGGCCCACGTCGACCCGTACCGACTGCACGCCGGAGATCTCCATGACCCGGTCGCGGAGGACGAGCGCGGCCGCCCGCCGGTCGAGCCCGGCCCGTACGTCGGGGGTGTCGCGCCGCATCGGCAGCACCCCGCGCAGGCCCGGTGTCACGGCGAGGACGAGCAGCCACAGACCGATCAGCGCGGCGGCCGCCGCGCCCCCGATCACCCAGGCGTTGTCGAGGGGGCGGGTGGCCAGTTCGTCCGCGAGGCGCCGGCGCCAGCTCATGGCGGGCCGGCCCGCCCGTACCGCCGCCACGTCGTAGAGGAGCACCCCTGCGGCGCCCAGCACGACGAGGGCGACGAGGGCTGCGGGCAGCCGGCGCGCCGACCAGAAGCGCCCGGCGCGACCGCCGTCCTCGGGGGCCTGCGGGGCGGCCGCCTCGGGAGCTCCGGGGGGCCCGCTCTTCTCCAGCGTCGGGGGGCCGCCGCCCGGCTCCGGGCCGCTCATCGGACCCGCTCCGCGTCCGCGCCCAGCGTCTGCGGAGAGTGCAGCCGCTCCACCGTGACCGCCACCTCCGGGACGTCCATGCCCACCAGCCCCCGCACCCGCTCGACGACCCGGCGGCGTACCGCGCCGCACTGGGCGCCGATGTCGCAGGGGTACCCCAGCTCCACGAAGACCCGCACGCGGGCCGAGTCGTCGCGGACGACCACCGACGCGTGCGGGGGCGTGTGGGCGTCCGCCGCCGCGGCGCTCAGCGCCTCCCGTGCCGCCTGTGAGGCGATCTTCGCGACCACCCGGTCGGCGATATGGGTCGCACCGCGCTCAGCCGGTTCCACCACGCGTCCTCACCGCACCCCTCGCCGCGCCGAAACCGCCACTACCGCCGTCCCTCGCGATCCCTCGTCCGGAAGAGGTCGCCCGGCTCCAGGTCCCCGTCCAGGAACCGGCCCACCACGAACCCGACGGCACCCAACGCCGCCACCAGCAGAAAGGCCCCGAACCCACCGAAGTACCCGGCGAATGCCAGCCCCATGCCGGCGATCAGGCCGACCGCAGCCATGTTCATCGTGTGCTCCTTACTGGAGCCTCGGCTCCGGCTCGTCCTCTTCTTCATCCGGCAGCTTGACGTCGCTCACGGCGATGTTGACCTCGACGACCTCCAGGCCCGTCATGCGTTCCACCGCCGAGATGACGTTTTCCCGCACGGAGCGGGCCACATCCGCGATGGCGAAGCCGTAGTCCACGACGATCTCCAGATCGAGCGCGGTCTGGACCTCGCCGACCTCGGCCTTCACCCCGCGGCTGACGGACTTGGCGCCGCCGGGCACCCGGTCGCGTACGGCACCGAAGGTGCGGGAGATGCCGCTGCCCATCGCGTGGACGCCGACCACGTCACGGGCGGCGAGTCCCGCGATCTTCTCCACGACGCCGTCGGCGATGGTCGTCCGGCCGCGGTCGGCCGGTGCGGCCTTGGGCTCCTTGGCCGAGCCGCCGGGGCCGCCCGAGCCCTCCGGCCGGTTGCGCTGTGCGGTGTCGGTCATCGTCAATCGCCTCTTTCCCTGGGGGAAGGAAAAACGTTCGCCGGTCCACTTGCCACCCTAAGCGCGGTCGGCCGACATCGCTCCGGCGAAGAGGTGAACGTGGGGCTCGTGCCCGCCATTCGGGTGGGTCACCCGGCCGCCGGCCCGTCCGTACGGCAGGCTGGTCCCGCTGACGACGGACTTCAGGGGTGACGGTGGCCGCGGACCGGTTGACACAGGCGGTACGACAGCAGCTCGGGCTCGGCAGGCTGCTGCCCCTCGGCGGCGCGGCGGACGGCGCCTGGATCACGGAGCACGCGGCGGTGGGCGCCCTGCGACGGGCGGCCTCGGCCGCCCTGCCGGGGGTCTGGCTGGGCACGGTCCGGCTCGCGCTCGCCGAGCCCGCCACGGCGGTGCCCGCGGCGGTCCCGGCGCCGCCGAGCGCCCTGTCGGCAGGGCCGCTGCGCCTGACGGCGGACTTCGCGGCCACGGTGGACGAGCCGCTGCCGACCGTGGCCGGCCGGCTGCGCGCGGTCCTGTGGTCGGCGGCGTCGGAGGCGCTCGGGCTGGACCTCGACGCGGTGGATCTACGGGCGACGGCGCTGCTCGACGGCCCGGAGGCCGTGGCGGGCGCCGGGTCCGGGGAGGCGCCGGAGGACGCGGCCGGAGCGGAGGACACGGTCGGTGCGGAGGACACGGTCGGTGCGGAGGACGACGGCGCCGCCGCCCGGGCAGTGCGGGCCGTGCCGGGCGTGGCCCGGCTCGCACCGGTGCTCGGCGGCACGGCCCACGCCGTGCGGATCCGGGACCGCACGGACGAGGAGCCGGGCCGTCATACGCAGGTCGAGATCGCGGTGGCGGAGGGCCGGCGCGCCCTCGACGTCACCGCGGCGGTCCGCGGGGCCGTCGCCGCGGCGACGGCCGACGGCGCCCCGGGCCCGGTCACGGTCGCCGTCGTGGTGACGGCCGTCGATCCCGTCGTGAGCGCGGCCCGCTGACGCCGCGGCGGCCCGCGCTACCCGCTGGTATCCCTACTCCCCCAGCCCCGCCAGGTCGCGCAGCCGACGGGCCTGGGCCGCCCGCTCCGCCGTGCGCTGCTCGTCGTAGGTGCGGCCGGAGGCGTCCCGCAGGAGCGCCTTGGTCTCGACGACGGCGTCGCGCGGGGCGGCGAGGAGGGCGGCGGCCAGGTCCTGGGTGGCCGCGTCGAGTTCGGCGGCCGGGACGACCAGGTTGGCGAGGCCCGTGCGCTCGGCCTCCTCGGCGTGCACGAAGCGGCCCGTGGCGCAGATCTCGAGCGCGCGGGCGTAGCCGACCAGCGACAGCAGCGGGTGCGTGCCGGTGAGGTCGGGCACCAGGCCCAGGCTGGTCTCACGCATCGCGAACTGCGCGTCGTCCGCGCAGACGCGCAGGTCGCAGGCGAGGGCGAGCTGGAAGCCCGCGCCGATCGCATGGCCCTGCACGGCCGCGATGGAGACGATGTCGTTGCGCCGCCACCAGGTGAACGCCTCCTGGTAGGTGGCGATTTCGGCGTCCAGCGCCTCGTCCGAGCCGCGTGCCAGGTCCAGGAACGACGGCTCGCCGTCGAAGCCCTCGGGCGTGAAGGCCTGCCGGTCGAGGCCCGCGGAGAAGGACTTGCCCTCGCCACGGAGCACCACGACCCGCACGCTGCCCGGCAGCAGCCGTCCCGCCTCGGCCAGCGCCCGCCAGAGCGCAGGCGACTGGGCGTTGCGCTTGGCGGGGTTGGCGAGCGTGACGGTGGCAACCGCGTCATCGACGGTGAGCTGTACGCCGTCTTGGTCGAGCAGAGTCTTGGGGGCGGTCATGGGGGCCTCCGAACCAGCCGCAGTCACAGTTAAGTTGACTGCACAGTAACCACCCGGTCGACTGCTCGACCGACCGGGTGGCACTGTCCACACCGACGGTGCCCCATGGTGCGTGGCGTCAGGCCGAGGTGGCCTTCTTGCCGCGCGTCGCTCCGCCGCGACCTCGCAGGATCACGCCGGATTCGCTGAGCATCCGGTGGACGAAGCCGTAGGAGCGACCGGTCTCTTCGGCCAGCGCCCTGATACTCGCACCGGAGTCGTACTTCTTCTTCAGGTCTGCCGCGAGCTTTTCGCGCGCGGCGCCGGTTACCCGGCTGCCCTTCTTCAGAGTCTCGGCCACCCGTGCCTCCTCATGGGAGATGCGCTCTTGTCTCTCATGATCACCCCTAGGCGGCCTCCTGGCCACCCATTCGGCAAGGTCGATGACAGGAGGTTTGCGCGATTTCCCGCGCTGACGGGCCTCGGAACAGCCGATTCCGAACATTTGCACCCGTACGACCGTACGGGTGGTGCGACGAACAGGCAGGTCAGAAGGGGCCTCGTCACCACCGGCGCGAACGGCGCCCGACACCCGGCGCAGCGCGTGCGCCGGAGTGCCGGGCGGCATGGTGGTACGAGCCCTACTCACTCAGATGAAGGATCACGTGTCGGCCGAATGATCCATACGCAGTGGATCAGGCCAGCGCGACCAGGTCGCGGTAGTCCGGGCCCCACAGGTCCTCGACGCCGTCCGGCAGCAGGATGATCCGCTCGGGCTCGAGGGCCTCGACGGCCCCCTCGTCGTGGGTGACGAGGATGACCGCGCCCTTGTAGGTGCGCAGGGCGCCGAGGATCTCCTCGCGGCTGGCGGGGTCGAGGTTGTTGGTGGGCTCGTCGAGGAGCAGCACGTTGGCGGACGAGACGACCAGGGTCGCCAGCGCGAGGCGGGTCTTCTCGCCACCGGAGAGCACCCCGGCCGGCTTGTCGACGTCGTCGCCGGAGAAGAGGAACGAACCGAGCGTCTTGCGGACCTCGACGAGGTCCAGGTCCGGCGCGGAGGAACGCATGTTCTCCAGGACGGTGCGCTCGGGGTCGAGCGTCTCGTGCTCCTGGGCGTAGTAGCCCATCTTCAGGCCGTGGCCCTCGATGACCTTCCCGGTGTCGGGCTTCTCGGCGCGGGCGAGCAGACGCAGCAGCGTGGTCTTGCCGGCACCGTTGAGGCCGAGGATGACGACGCGGGAGCCCTTGTCGATGGCCAGGTCGACGTCGGTGAAGATCTCCAGCGAGCCGTAGGACTTGGAGAGGCCCTCCGCCATCAGCGGGGTCTTGCCGCAGGGCGCGGGCTCGGGGAAGCGCAGCTTGGCGACCTTGTCCGAGACCCGTACCGCCTCGAGGCCGGACAGCAGCCGCTCGGCACGCTTGGCCATGTTCTGCGCGGCGACGGTCTTGGTGGCCTTGGCGCGCATCTTGTCGGCCTGCGAATTGAGGGCCGCGGCCTTCTTCTCGGCGTTCTGGCGCTCGCGCTTGCGGCGCTTCTCGTCGGCCTCGCGCTGCTGCTGGTAGAGCTTCCAGCCCATGTTGTAGACGTCGATCTGCGAGCGGTTCGCGTCCAGGTAGAAGACCTTGTTGACGACGGTCTCGACGAGGTCGACGTCGTGCGAGATGACGATGAAGCCACCGCGGTAGGTCTTGAGGTAGTCGCGCAGCCAGACGATGGAGTCGGCGTCGAGGTGGTTGGTCGGCTCGTCGAGGAGCAGGGTGTCGGCGTCCGAGAAGAGGATCCGGGCCAGCTCGACACGGCGGCGCTGACCACCGGAGAGGGTGTGCAGCGGCTGGCCGAGCACCCGGTCGGGCAGTCCGAGCGCGGCGGCGATGGTCGCGGCCTCCGCCTCGGCGGCGTACCCGCCCTTGGTCAGGAACTCCGTCTCCAGGCGCTCGTACTTCTTCATCGCCTTCTCGCGGGTGGCGCCCTTGCCGTTCGCCATCCGCTCCTCGTTCTCCCGCATCTTGCGCAGGACGGAGTCCAGCTCACGCGCCGAGAGGATGCGGTCGCGGGCGAGGACGTCGAGGTCACCGGTGCGCGGGTCCTGCGGGAGGTAGCCGACCTCGCCGGAGCGGGCGATGGTGCCGCCGGCGGGGGTGCCCTCACCCGCGAGGCACTTGGTGAGGGTGGTCTTGCCGGCGCCGTTGCGGCCGACGAGGCCGATGCGGTCGCCCTTCGCGATGCGGAAGGAGGCGTTCTCGATGAGGATGCGTGCGCCGGCGCGCAGCTCGATGCCGGAGGCGGTGATCACGGGGGGACTACTCCAGGGCAGATGGGACGGCGGTGGGGACGGGCTGGGTCGCTATGACGCCGTCTAATGCACGAGGAGGAAAGCCATACGACCAGTCTAGCGGTGTCGCGCAAGCCGATTTTCTACGGCGCCCGGGCGGGGGCCGTGCGCGGGCGCGTAGCGAAAGGGGCGGATATGGGGTGATTCATCGATACTCAGGTCAGTCACCACACCCGAGGAGTGATCGTCATGGCAGCTGCCCCCGCGGGCCCGCCGACCGTCTACCCGACGCTGCTGTACCGGGACGCGAAGGCGGCGATCAAGCAGCTCACCGAGGCGTTCGGCTTCACCGCGGCCGCCGTCTACGAGAGCGAGGACGGCACCGTTCTGCACGCCGAGCTCGCCTACGGCAACGGCATGGTGATGCTCGGCTCGAAGGGCCGCAAGGGCGTGTTCGCCGAGGCGATGGGGGACGGCGGGCCGACCGGCGTCTATGTGCTCGTCGAGGACACCGACGCCCACCACCGCCGGGCCGCCGAGCACGGCGTGGAGATCCTGCTGCCGCCCACCGACCAGGAGTACGGATCCCGGGACTACATGGCCAAGGACGCCGAGGGCAACGTCTGGAGCTTCGGGACGTACGCCCCGTTCGGCTCGGGCGGGTAGGGCCGCCCGGGGGTGCCGTACGGGGCGTACGGGGGATCCGGCGTCTACACCCCGCCCCGGTGGACCTGGAACGCGGCCCGGCGCACCGCCTTGGCGAGGGCCGGGTCGGGGTGGGCCGCGGCGAGGGCGACCAGCACCTGGACGGTGCGGGGGTGGCCCACGGCGCGGATCTCCTCCAGCAGGCCCGGCACGGTGCCCTGCACGGCCGAGTCCAGGTGGCGGACGAGCAGCCGGCTCTCGCCGTGGTCGGCGACGGCGGCGGCGGTGTCCACCCACAGCCAGGTCGCCTCCTCCCGGGTGAGGACCTCGGCGGCCGCCTCCTCCGGGTCGTGCCCCTCGTGTTCCGCGAGCCACAGGAGCGCGTACGGCCGCACGCACGGCTCCAGGGCCGCCGCCCGCACGGCGGGCTCGGCGGGCGCGCCCACCGCGCGCAGCGCCTCGAAGGCGAGCCCGCGGACCAGCGCGTCGTCGCCGCGGGCCGCCTCCAGCAGGTCGTGGACGGCGCTGCGCACGGGCCTCGCGGCGAGCCAGGCCCGGTACTCGGCGCGGGCGGGACCGGGGGTGAGGTCGGCGCAGCCGCGCAGCATGGCCTCGGCGGACAGCTCGATGTTCCCGGCGGGGCTCTGGGCGGCGACGCAGATCCGCTCGAGCTTGACCCAGACCGCCCAGTTGCCGAGGGGGGTGAGGAGGGCCTCGCGGGTGTCGCCGACGACGGACCCGGGACCGGCGTCGGACCCGGCACGGGCCGCGGCCGGCGCGTGCTGCCCGCCCCGCATGACCAGTGCCCCGACGGAGGCGAGCCCTTCGAGGGCCCAGTCGAGCAGCCCGGCCAGCGGGTCCGCCGCGCCCGGTGCGGGCGGGGCGGGCGGGGCGGGCTGGGGCCACGGCACGGCGGGGTTGCCGTAGGGGACCTCGCAGCGTTCGGCGCGGATCTCGGCGACGCGCTGCTGGAGGATGTCGAGCAGCATCGCGACGGAGACCGGGCCCGCCGAGAGGTGCATGACGGACAGCAGCTGCGGGGCGGCCTCGACGACCTCGGCGGCGATGGTCGGGTCCGTCCCGGCGGGTTCCGGGTGGGCGAGGGACCAGGCGTCGAAGAGGGCGACCCAGCCGCGCAGCACGGCGCTGTCGTCCCGGTCCCAGGCCTGGAGCCGCCAGCCGGGGCGGGCGGTGTCACCGTGGAGTTCGACGAGACCGGCGAGGCGGGCCCGGTCCCAGTCGGCGCGCACCTGCCGGTCGGTGAGCCGCAGCGCGTCGGCGGCCCGCCGGGCCGTGTCGTCGCAGAGTCCGCCGGCCTCGCCGGGCCGCAGCGAGGTGCCGCGGCCGCATTCGGCGGCCACCCAGCGGGCCAGCCGGACGGCGCCGGTGAGGCCGCCTCTGGCCTGCCGGGCGAGTTCCGTCGGCGCGGGGGTGCCCGCGGGCGGGCGGGGCGCCGGTCGGGAGCCGCGGTTCGCCACGGCCCGGCGGGCAGCGGCGATCGGCTGTCGGGGGACCAGTCTGAGCCGGGAGTCGCGCGGAGTACGGGACGTCACAGGAGCAGTCTTGCCGTTGACGCTCCGAAAACCCAATCGGGATCAACTATCCAGCCGTTCAGGGCCGGTAACCGGCGGTACGGAATGCTCGCGTCCGGCCTCGGGGGCCCCTCGGTGCCCTCGCGTCCCCCCGGTTCCGGGCCCGGTTCCGAGCCCGTTCCCAGGCCCGTTTCCAAGCCCGTTTCCGCCTCGGAGCGAGCCTCG
The DNA here is from genome assembly GCF_014203545.1 of Streptomyces netropsis. Lineage (GTDB taxonomy): Bacteria > Actinomycetota > Actinomycetes > Streptomycetales > Streptomycetaceae > Streptomyces > Streptomyces netropsis. Next base: position 1,050,640 of record NZ_JACHJG010000001.1, on the reverse strand, counting down.
GAGCGAGCCTCAGATCAAGGGCGTCAGGAAGCGTCGCAGCGCCTCTTCGTAGCCCGCGGGGTTCGCGTTCCACATCGCGGCGTGCGGGGCGTGCGGGACGGTGTGCGGGTGGATCAGCTCCGGCCGGCGCGCGGTGAGCGCCCGGGAGTGCTCCCAGGGCGCCAGGGTGTCGCCGGGACCGTGCACGAGCAGGGCCGGAACGGTCAGCCGGGCGGGGTCGGTGGCGGTGATCAGCCCGCCCGGGGCCAGGCCCGTGCGGCCCTCGGCGGCCCGTACGGCGAACGGGAGCAGCGCGGCGGGGACCCGGTGGGCGGTGGCGAAGGAGCGCACCAGCAGGGGCCAGTCGAGGACGGGCGAGTCCATGACGAGTCCCACGACGCGGTGGCACAGCGCGGAGTCCAGGGCGGCCAGGAGGGCCATGGTGGCGCCGGTGGACCAGCCGTGCAGGACGACGCGGCGCGCGCCGTAGCGGAGGGCGTAGCGGATGGCCGCGTCGAGATCGCGCCATTCCGCGGCGCCGAATCGGCTGATTCCGTCCCTCGGGCGGGGAGCCCCGGGGTCACCGCGGTAGGCGACGTCGAGGACGGGGACCCGCAGGGCGCGCAGGAACGGCATGACGACCATGGGGTGCTCGCGGGTGGTGCCGATGCCGTGCACGGTGATCACCCAGGTGTCGCGGGGGCCGGGCACGAACCAGGCGGGCAGCGGCCCGAGCTCGCCGGGCACCTCGACGTCGGCGTGGTCGAGGCCGAGGGCGTCGCGCGGATTGCCGGAGTAGACCTGCGGGGTGAGCCACGCGCGCGTGCCCGGCAGCACCATGCCGTGGGTGACGCGCTCCAGGCGGCGCACGACGCAGTCGGCGGGGTGCTCGTCCCCCACGACGGGGCCGACGACGGCGTGCAGGCCACGCGCGACCAGCCCGTACGTACCGGGGCGCTCGCTGGCGAGGCTGCGGGTGAGGGTGACCGTGCCGTCCCCGGTGGCGTGCACCGTCAGCTGTGGTTCGCCGGGCGGCGGGCGGCCCGGCGCGGGCTTGAGGGCGGCGTCGCTCGCGTACCGTCCGGCCGCCAGGACGGCCGCTCCGGCACCGAGTACGGTCGTGGCGGCCGTGACGAGAGGGGCCGCCGCTGTACGCGGGCGCATCCCTTCCAGTGTGGGCGGCCCCGGCGCCCGCGGCCAGTGGGCGGCCCCTCCCGTCTCTCGTCACCGCCACGGACGCCGGGGCGTGGCGGGGGTCAGCGCTGCCCGTAGCCGCGGAGTTTCTCGGCGACCTCGGCGACCTGGGCTCCGGTCAGCAGCGTCGGGGTGTGGCCGGGGACGGTGGCGGCGGTCAGCCAGAGGCGGCACATCCATTCCAGCTGGGCCGTGCGGTCGTACGCCTGGTCGAGGGTGCTGCCGTAGGTGACCGTGCCGTGGTTGCGCAGCAGGGCGCCGGTGCGCCCGTCGAGGGCGTCCAGCAGGTGGCCGGCCAGTTCCTCGGTGCCGTAGAGGGCGTAGAGGGCGACCCGGACCGGTCCGCCGAGGGCCGCCGCCATGTAGTGGACCAGCGGCAGCTCGTCGACGAGGGTGGAGACGGCGGTGGCGTGGACGGCGTGGGTGTGCACGATCGCCCGGGCGTCGGTGGCGCGGTAGACGGCGAGGTGCATGGGCAGCTCGCTGGTGGGGGTCAGCTCGCCGAGGACCCGGCGGCCGTCGAGGTCGACGCCGACGGCGTCGTCGGGGCCGAGCCGGTCGTAGGGGACTCCTGAGGGAGTGACAAGAACAACATCGCCGACCCGGGCGGAGACGTTGCCGGAGGTGCCCACCACCAGGCCCTCCGAGGTGGTGCGACGGGCCGTGGTGACCACGTCCGCCCATGTCCGCGGGATCTCCCCGTATGCGGCTATCCGATCTCCGGTCACCGTCATCGTTATCCGCCTCCGTTTCGCGTCACTGCTCAGCCCGTTCCAGTTCACCTTCCGTTCACCCAGGGTCCCTACGGTCGCCGCGTACTGACCATCGAGCTGATTGCCTGGGTGAATGGAAAACATCACGCTTCTCATCGGGATCGTGATCGTCACGGCCTTGGTGTTCGACTTCACGAACGGCTTCCACGACACGGCCAACGCCATGGCCACCACCATCTCCACCGGGGCGCTCAAGCCCAAGACCGCGGTGGCCATGTCGGCCGTGCTCAATCTCGTCGGCGCGTTCCTGTCCGTGGAGGTCGCGGCCACGATCTCCAAGGGCATCGTCGACGAATCAGGCATCAGACCGGAGATCATCTTCGCCGGACTGGTCGGCGCGATCGTCTGGAACCTGCTCACCTGGCTCGCGGGCCTTCCCTCCAGTTCCTCGCACGCGCTGTTCGGCGGCCTGATCGGCGCGACCATCGCCTCGGTGGGCATGGACGCCGTCCACGGTGACGCCGTCGTCATGAAGGTCCTCATCCCCGCCGTCGTCGCCCCGATCGTGGCCGGCCTGGCGACCGTGCTGGCGACCCGCCTGACCTACCGCCTGGCGCGCAACACCGACCCCGAGGCCAGCGCCAAGGGTTACCGCGCCGGCCAGATCGCCTCGGCCGCCCTGGTCTCCCTCGCCCACGGCACCAACGACGCCCAGAAGACCATGGGCATCATCACCCTCGCCCTGATCTCCGGCGGCGCACTGGGCGCGGACGCAGACCCGCCGCTGTGGGTCATCGCCTCCGCCGGCATCGCCATCGCGCTCGGCACCTACCTCGGTGGCTGGCGCATCATCCGCACCCTGGGCAAGGGTCTCGCAGACATCCAGCCGCCGCAGGGCTTCGCCGCCCAGACCGGTGCCGCCGTCACCATCCTGGCCTCCTCCCACATCGGCTTCGCGCTCTCCACCACCCAGGTCTGCTCCGGCGCCGTCATGGGCGCGGGCATGGGCCGCAAGGGCGGCGTGGTGCGCTGGTCCACCGCCGGGCGCATGCTCGCCGCCTGGGGCCTGACCCTCCCCGCCGCCGGCCTCGTCGGTGCCGGTGCCGCGCTCCTCGCCGACCAGGGCGACTGGGGCGTCGCCACGGTGGCCGTGCTCGCCGTCGCCGTCTGTGGGGCGATCTGGCTGGCCTCGCGTCGCAAGCCCGTGACGCACGACAACGTCAACGAGCTCGACACTGCGGACGCCGAGCCCGCCGGTGTCGTCACCACCGCCCTCCAGGCCGTCGCCCCGCCGCCGGCCGGCCCCGTCCCGGCCCCGGCCGCCGCGGCTCACCGCGAGCCCGAGCGGGCCCCGGCCGCCGCGACCGGCTGACGCCGGACCAGCCAGCCTTAAGGAAGAACGCAATGAACATCGACTGGGCAGCTCTCGGCCAGGTCTTCGGCGTCAGCCTCGTCGTCACCGTCGCGATGGTGGGCGTCTTCACCCTCGGCATCGTCGGCACGTCCCGCAAGCCCCAGGGCACGCGGGACGGCGCCGCCGGCGCGGCGGCGGCCACCACCGCGCCGACCGCGACGGCGCGCACCGGCGCGTACGCCTGCTTCGCGCTGTGCGCGGCCGCCGTCGCGTACGGCATCTACCTCATCGTCGCCTGATCGTCCGCTGACGACGGTCCGCCGAGAAGGCCCGGGGCGGCCATGGCCGCAGGTCAAACGTGAGTTGACGGCCGTTCCCGGGCCGTGGTGGACTTCCGGGGCCAAACGGCGACAGCAAGAGGAAGCCGGTGCGAGTCCGGCGCGGTCCCGCCACTGTCACCGGGGAGCGCTCCCCCACCCCGTGGGTCCATAGGGGTCACGGCTCGTCGAAGCGAGCTGGAAGACCGGGGGCGGCGCCGATCCGGGAGCCAGGAGACTCTGGTCGCCGGTCACGTCGAACCAGGGCGCGGACCCTGAGTGAGGACACATCGCGATGCCCGGCTGCCGCCCCACACCCCCTCCCCCCGCTTTCCGCGCACCCCTCCGAGGCGTGACGGCGGTCTGATCCGATGCGTGCCGATCACGTCGGTTTCGCGTCCGGTGCCGCGCTCGGCTTTCTCGGCGACCTCCTCGTGGGCGACCCCCGCCGCGGCCATCCCGTGGCCGCCTTCGGGCGCGCCGCGCAAGGCCTCGAGGAGAGGCTGTGGCGCGACCACCGCGGCTACGGCGCCCTGCACACCCTGCTGTGCGCGGGGGGTACCGCCGCGGCCGCCGGGCTGCTGACCCGTGCCGTACGGAACTCCCCCCGCGCGCACGTCGCGCTGACCGCCGCCGCCACCTGGGCCGTGCTCGGCGGCACGTCCCTGGGTCGCGAGGCCCGGGCCGTCGGCGGCGCCCTGGAGGCCGGGGACCTGGACGTCGCCCGGGAGCGGCTGCCGCATCTGTGCGGCCGTGACCCGCAGGCGCTGGACGGGCAGCAGATCGCGCGGGCGGTCGTCGAATCCGTCGCCGAGAACACCTCCGACGCCGTCGTGGGCGCCCTCGTCTGGGGCGCCCTCGGCGGTGTGCCCGGGCTCGTCGGCTTCCGCGCGGTCAACACCCTGGACGCGATGGTCGGCCACAAGTCCGCGCGCTACCGGCGGTTCGGCTGGGCCTCGGCCCGTCTCGACGACGTCGTCGGCTGGCCCGGCGCCCGGCTCACCGCCGCCCTCGCCGTCCTGGCCGGCCCCGATCCGCGGGGCGCCTGGCGGGTGGCCCGGCGCGACGCCGCCCGGCACCCCAGCCCCAACGCGGGCCCCGTCGAGGCCGCCTTCGCCGGTGCGCTCGGCGTCCGGCTGGGCGGCACCCTCGCCTACGCGGGCCGCGTCGAGCACCGCCCCGTCCTGGGCGCGGAGCTGCGCCCGGTCCGGGCGGCCGACATCGAGCGCGCGGTGCGGCTCTCGCGCCGGGTGTCGCTGCTGGCCCTCGGGGTCGCGATCGCCGGGCGGTACGCCCTCACCGGCGCGCGGGCCGCGACGCGCTCCACGAGCGGTGCGGCGACCGGCCGCGCCCTGGGCAGACTTCCGGCAGCCGTCCCGGCCGTACGGACAGCACTACGGATCCCACAGCGGGTCATATCTCCCACGCAGCGCAGGAGGAACCGGTGACAGCGGACAGGAGCGGGCCCACGGGCCCGCTGGGCGGGGGCCTGCTGGTGGCCGGGACCACCTCGGACGCGGGCAAGAGCGTGGTCACCGCCGGGATCTGCCGGTGGCTGGTCCGCAAGGGCGTCAAGGTCGCGCCCTTCAAGGCGCAGAACATGTCGCTGAACTCGTTCGTGACGCGCGAGGGCGCCGAGATCGGCCGGGCGCAGGCCATGCAGGCCGCCGCCGCCCGCGTCGAGCCCAGCGCCCTGATGAACCCGGTGCTCCTCAAGCCCGGCAGCGACCGCAGCAGCCAGGTGGTGCTGCTGGGCAAGCCGGTGGGCGAGCTCAGCGCGCGCGGGTACTTCGGGGGGCCCGGGGGTTCCGACGGGCCCGGGGGGTCTTCGGGCGCGTCACTGTACGGCGGGCGGCGGGAGGCGCTGCTCGGGACGGTGACGGAGTGTCTGGAGGAGCTGCGGCGCACGCACGACGCGGTGATCTGTGAGGGCGCCGGCAGTCCGGCCGAGATCAATCTGCGTCGCACGGACATCGTCAACATGGGCATCGCGCGCGCGGCCCGGCTGCCGGTCGTCGTGGTCGGCGACATCGACCGGGGCGGGGTCTTCGCGTCCTTCTTCGGTACGACGGCGTTGCTGTCCCGCGCGGACCAGGCGCACATCGCGGGCTACATGGTCAACAAGTTCCGGGGCGATGTGACGCTCCTGGAGCCGGGCCTCGCGATGCTGCGGGACCTCACCGGCCGGCCGACCGTGGGTGTGCTGCCGTTCGCGCACGGCCTCGGCATCGACGAGGAGGACGGTCTGCGGGTCTCGATGCGCGGCGCGGTGCGCGAGTCGGTGGTGGCCCCGCCGCACGGCGCGGACGTGCTGCGGGTCGCGGTCTGCGCGGTGCCGCTGATGTCGAACTTCACGGACGTGGACGCGCTGGCCGCGGAGCCGGGCGTGATCGTGCGCTTCGTCGACCGCCCGGAGGAGCTGGCCGACGCGGACCTGGTGATCGTGCCGGGTACCCGGGGAACGGTGAAGGCGCTGGCCTGGCTGCGCGAGCGCGGGCTCGCGGACGCCATCGCCCGGCGCGCGGCGGAGGGCCGTCCGGTGCTGGGCATCTGTGGCGGCTACCAGCTGCTGGGCGAACGCATCGAGGACGACGTGGAGTCCCGGGCCGGCACGGTCGAGGGCCTCGGGCTGCTGCCGGTGCGGGTGCGGTTCGCCCGGGAGAAGACGCTGGCGCGACCGGTCGGCGAGGCGCTCGGCGAGCGGGTGGAGGGCTACGAGATCCACCACGGCGTCGCGGAGGTGACCGGCGGGGACGAGGCGTTCATCTCCGATGGCCAAGGACGCGGCCTGGACGGCTGCCGGGTGGGTTCGATCTGGGGCACGCACTGGCACGGCTCGCTGGAGAGCGACGGCTTCCGCCGGGCGTTCCTGCGGCGCGTGGCGGACGCGGCGGGCCGGGCCTTCGTACCGGCGCCGGACACGAGCTTCGCGGCGCTGCGTGAGGAACAGCTGGACCGGCTCGGTGACCTGATCGAGCGGCACGCGGACACGGACGCGCTGCTGCGGCTGATCGAGGGGGGCGTGCCGGCCGGGCTGCCGTTCGTCCCGCCCGGTGCGCCCGCCCACCCCGCCGACGCCCCCGCGGGCGAGAGGCCGGCCGTGCCCGCACAACCGTCGGACGGTGCGGCGGACACCACGGTGAACGCCGCCGCCTCCGACGCGCCCGACCAGAGCCATTCCTTTGAAGCCCTTGAAGGGGGTACCCGCTGATGGCCTCGGCCACCTACCCGTTCACCGCGGTCGTCGGGATGGACGACATGCGGTTGGGCCTGCTGCTCAACGCGATCTCGCCGTCGATCGGCGGTGTGCTCGTCCGAGGCGAGAAGGGGACCGCCAAGAGCACGATGGTGCGCGGCATCGCGGCGCTGATGCCCGCCGTCGACGTCGTCACCGGCTGCCGTTTCTCCTGCGATCCCGCCCTGCCCGATCCCGCCTGCCCCGACGGCCCGCACCCCGACGGCGCCGACGCGGCCGGCGACGCGCGCGCGGCCAGGATGGTCGAACTGCCGGTCGGCGCCTCCGAGGACCGGCTCGTCGGCGCGCTCGACATCGAACGGGCCCTGTCGGAGGGCGTGAAGGCCTTCGAGCCGGGCCTGCTGGCCGACGCGCACCGCGGCGTGCTGTACGTCGACGAGGTCAATCTGCTCCACGACCACCTGGTCGACCTGCTGTTGGACGCCGCCGCCATGGGCTCCTCCTACGTCGAGCGCGAGGGCGTCTCCGTCCGCCACGCGGCCCGTTTCCTGCTCGTCGGGACGATGAACCCCGAGGAGGGCGAGCTGCGACCGCAGTTGCTGGACCGCTTCGGGCTGACCGTGGAGGTCGCGGCCTCGCGGGAGACCGACGAGCGGGTCGAGGTCGTGCGCCGCAGGCTCGCCTACGACGAGGACCCGGCGGCGTTCGCCGCCAAGTGGGCCGCCGAGGAGGACGCGCTGCGCGAGCGGATCGCCGCCGCCCGCGCGCTGCTGCCGGGTGTACGGCTGGGTGACGGCGCGCTGCGCCGGATCGCCGCGGTGTGCGCCGGGTTCGAGGTCGACGGCATGCGCGCGGACATCGTGACCGCGCGGACGGCGACGGCGCTCGCCGCCTGGGCGGGGCGTACGGACGTGACCGCCGAGGACGTGCGGCAGGCGGCGCTGCTGGCGCTGCCGCACCGGCGTCGGCGCAACCCCTTCGACGCGCCGGGGCTGGACGAGGACCGGCTGGACGAGATCCTCCGTCAGTTCGAGGAGGACGAGCCGGAGCCCGAGCCGGAGGACCCGGACGGCGGGCCCGACGACGGCCCCGGCGGCGGGGAGAACCCCGAGGACGGGCAGCCGGGCACCCCGGACGTCCCGGAGCAGCGGGAGGAGCCCGCGCGGGGCGACGACGGCGGGGTGGACTCGCCCGCCCCCCGTGAGCCGTCGGCCGCCCCCGAGGACGCGCCGAGTGCCCAGGCCGATCAGCCGGACCCGGCGGGTCAGTCCGGTCGGTCCGATCGGTCCGAGGACGGCGAGAGCGTCGTCGTGGGGGCCGCCGAGCCGTTCCGGACGCGCAAGCTCGACGTGCCCGGGCTCGGCGAGGGCGCCGACGGGCGACGTTCCCGCGCGCGCACCGCGCACGGCCGGACCACGGGGGCACGCCGCCCCCGGGGCGCCCTGTCCAAGCTGCACCTGGCGGCGACCGTGCAGGCGGCGGCGCCGCACCAGCGGGCGCGCGGCCGTTCGGGACCGGGCCTGGTGGTGCGCCGGGACGATCTGCGGGAGGCGGTGCGCGAGGGACGCGAGGGCAATCTCGTGCTGTTCGTCGTGGACGCCTCCGGTTCGATGGCGGCCCGTAAGCGGATGGGCGCGGTCAAGGGCGCGGTGCTGTCGCTGCTGCTCGACGCGTACCAGCGCCGCGACAAGATCGGCATGATCACCTTCCGGGGGTCGGGCGCGACGGTGGCGCTGCCGCCGACGTCGTCGGTGGAGGCGGGCGCGGCGCGGCTGGAGAAGCTGCCGACCGGTGGCCGCACCCCGCTGGCGGCCGGGCTGCTCCAGGCGCACGAGGTGCTGCGGCTGGAGCGGTTGCGGGATCCGTCGCGGCGGCCGCTGCTGGTCGTGGTGACCGACGGGCGGGCCACGGGCGGCCCCGAGCCGCTGGTGCGGGCCTCGCGGGCGGCACGGCTGCTGGCGGGCGAGGGCACGGCGTCGGTGGTCGTCGACTGCGAGTCGGGGCCGGTGCGGCTCGGGCTGGCGGGCGAGCTGGGCCGCGAGCTGCGCGGACCGGTCGTGACCCTCGACGAGCTGCGCGCGGACAGCGTCTCCGCGCTGGTCAGGACCGTTACGAACACGAACTCCAGGAGGGCCGCGTAATGCCACAGGGACAGCCGACCGTCGTACCCGACGACGGGCTCACCACGCGTCAGCGCCGCAACCGGCCGTTGGTCTTCGTCCACACCGGTATCGGCAAGGGCAAGTCGACGGCCGCGTTCGGGCTGGCGCTGCGGGCATGGAACCAGGGCTGGCCCATCGGGGTGTTCCAGTTCGTGAAGTCGGCGAAGTGGAAGGTCGGCGAGGAGAACGCGCTGCGGGTGCTCGGCGCCTCGGGCGAGGGCGGGACCGTCGACTGGCACAAGATGGGTGAGGGCTGGTCGTGGATCCAGCGCGACGCCAAGGAGGGGGAGCTCAGCAACGAGGAGAAGGCCCGCGAGGGCTGGGAGCAGGTCAAGCGGGACCTGGCGGCGGAGAAGTACAAGCTGTACGTGCTGGACGAGTTCGCGTACCCGATGCACTGGGGGTGGATCGACACGGACGAGGTGGTCTCGGTGCTGCGCGACCGCCCCGGCACGCAGCACGTCGTGATCACCGGCCGCAACGCCCCGCAGGCGCTGGTGGAGTTCGCGGATCTGGTGACCGACATGTCGAAGGTCAAGCACCCGATGGACGCCGGTCAGAAGGGCCAGCGGGGCATCGAGTGGTGAGTACGCACATCCCCCGTCTGGTCATCGCCGCCCCGGCCTCCGGCAGCGGGAAGACGACCGTCGCCACCGGGCTGATGCGGGCCTTCGCGGACGCCGGGCTGGCGGTGTCGCCGCACAAGGTCGGCCCGGACTACATCGACCCCGGCTATCACACGCTCGCGACGGGCCGCCCGGGCCGCAACCTGGACGCCTACATGTGCGGTCCCCAGCAGGTGGAGCCGCTGTTCCTGCACGGGGCGGCGGGCTGCGACCTCGCGGTGGTCGAGGGCGTGATGGGCCTGTACGACGGGGCCAGCGGCCAGGGCGAGCTGGCGTCGACGGCCCATGTGGCGAAGCTGCTGCGGGCGCCGGTGGTGCTGGTCGTCGACGCGTCGTCGCAGTCGCGTTCGGTGGCGGCACTGGTGCACGGCTTCGCGTCCTGGGACCCGGAGGTGCGGGTCGCGGGCGTGATCCTCAACAAGGTCGGCTCGGACCGCCACGAGCGGTTGCTGCGCGAGGCGCTGGACGAGTCCGGCGTCCCGGTGCTGGGCGCGCTGCGGCGTGCTCCGGCCGTGCACACGCCGAGCCGCCACCTGGGTCTGGTGCCGGTCGCCGAGCGCAGCACGGAGGCCCTCGACGCGGTGGCCGCGCAGGCGGCCCAGGTCCGCGAGGGCTGCGACCTCGAGGCCCTGCTGGCGCTGGCGCGCAGCGCGCCCGCGCTGACGGACGAGGCGTGGGACCCGGGCGCGTTGCGGGCAGGCGTTCCGCAGGGCGACGGGACCGCCTCCGGCGTTGAGGCCGCCGGGCCGCAGCCGAACGGCACGCGTCCCGTCGTGGCCGTCGCCGGCGGTGCCGCGTTCACCTTCTCGTACGCGGAACACACGGAGCTGCTGACCGCCGCGGGCGCGGAGGTCGTGACGTTCGACCCGCTGAGGGACGAGAAGCTGCCCCCCGACACCGCCGGCCTCGTCATCGGCGGTGGCTTCCCCGAGATGTACGCCCCGGAGCTGTCCGCCAACGAGCCCCTGCGCAAGGCCGTGGCCGACCTGGCGGCGAGCGGGGCGCCGGTGGCCGCCGAGTGCGCGGGACTGCTGTACCTCTCCCGCTCCCTCGACGGGAAGCCGATGTGCGGGGTGCTCGCGGCGGAGGCGCGGATGTCGGAGCGCCTGACCCTCGGCTACCGCGAGGCCGTGGCGATCGCGGACAACCCGCTGGCCGCGGCCGGGACGCGGGTGCGCGGCCACGAGTTCCACCGCACGGTGATCGAGCCGGGCGCGGGCGCGACGCCCGCGTGGGGGTTCACCTCCCCGGAGCGTCGCGTCGAGGGCTTCGTGCGGGGCGGGGTCCACGCGTCGTATCTGCATGTGCACTGGGCGGGCGCGCCCGGCACGGCGGAGCGGTTCGTGGCGGGGCTGCCGCGCCGGTGACGCCGGCTCACGAGGGCGGCGTCGAGCGCGCCACCGGGCCGCTGTTCGTGGGGGTCGGGGCGCGCCGGGGGGCCGGCGTCGAGGAGGTGGTGTCGCTGATCGCGCGCACGCTGGCGGAGGCGGGGCGGGGCACGGGCTGTGTCGTCGCGGTCGTCGCGCTGGCGACGGCGGACGTGAAGGCCGACGAGGCGGGTCTGGTCGCGGCGGCGGGGCGGCTGGGGGTGCCGCTGCTGGCGTACGGGGCCGGGGAGTTGGCCGCGGTGCCGGTGCCACGGCCGTCGGCGGCCGTGCTCGCCGCCGTGGGGACGCCGGGGGTGGCCGAGGCCGCCGCGCTGCTGGCCGCCGGCCCCGGCGGGGTGCTGGTCGTGGGCAAACGGAAGTCGGCGCGGGTCACGTGCGCGATCGCGGGCCCCGGGCCCCTCTCGTCGCCCTCGCCGTTGCCCGGACCCGGGTGACGGGCCTTCGGTCTTCGTCAGTAACGTGGGACGGTCCTGCCCGTACCTGCCGGTACCGGCAGGAGCCCACGCGTCTCCCCCGTACCGATCCGCACCAAGGCGAAAAGGTGGCCCAAGGCCATGCACACATCCACGGAACCCGATCTGCGTCATCACGGTGACGCCGAAGTGCGGGGCGGCGGGGCGGAACTGACGGATCTGGCGGTCAACGTCCGTTCCGGCACTCCCCCGGTGTGGCTCCGGGAGCGCCTGGTCGCGTCGCTGGACGGGCTCGCCGCGTACCCGGACGGGCGGGCTGCGCGGCGCGCGGTGGCCGCGCGGCACGGGCTGCCGGAGGAGCGGGTGCTGCTGACGGCGGGTGCGGCTGAGGCGTTCGTGCTGCTCGCCCGGGCGCTCGACGTGCGCCGACCCGTCGTCGTGCACCCGCAGTTCACCGAGCCGGAGGCCGCGCTGCGCGACGCCGGGCACACCGTGGACCGGGTACTGCTGGACCCGGAGGACGGATTCCGGCTGGATCCGCGGGCGGTACCGGGGGACGCGGATCTGGTGGTGGTCGGCAATCCCACCAACCCCACATCCGTGCTGCACCCGGCGCAGTCCCTGGCCCAGCTCGCGCGTCCGGGGCGGACGCTGGTGGTGGACGAGGCGTTCATGGACGCGGTGCCGGGCGAGCAGGAGTCCCTGGCGTCCCGTACGGACCTGCCGGGGCTGATCGTGCTGCGCAGCCTCACCAAGACCTGGGGCCTGGCGGGGCTGCGCATCGGCTACGTGCTGGCCTCGCCCGGCACCATAGCCAGGCTGGAGCGGGCGCAGCCGCTGTGGCCGGTGTCGTCGCCGGCGCTGGCGGCCGCGGAGGTGTGCAGCGCTGCCCCCGCACTCGCCGAGGCCACCGACGCGGCGCACCGGATCGCGACCGACCGGGCCTATCTGGAAGGGCGGCTGGCGAAGTTCACGGAGGTGTCCGTGTGCGGTCCGGCGGCCGGGCCGTTCCTGCTGCTCCGGCTGCCGGACGCGGCGGGGGTCAGGTCCCGGCTGCGGGGGCTGGGGTTCGCGGTCAGGCGTGGGGACACCTTCCCCGGGCTGGGCCCGGACTACCTGCGTCTGGCGGTCCGGGACCGGGCGACCACGGACCGCTTCACGGAGGCGCTGGCGACGGCGCTGACCGACCGCTAGGGCCTGGCCGGCCGGTTGACGGGGTGGGCGACACGAGCGCCGTGTCGCGGGCCCGCGCTTCGCCGGGATGCCGCTGCGCGGACGGGCCGCGCCTGCGGCCCGCCGGGCCCCGCAACGGCGGACGAGCCGTCGGCTGCCACCGGCCGGACGGGTCCCGGGTGCGGCTGGGAACACCTCCGCACGGTCCGACGCCCCGGCCCCGCGGGTCACGGCCGGAGCTCAGCCCTCCCTGCGGGCAGCGGCACGGCGGCGGGTGGCGATCAGCGTGCCGCCGCCCGCGACGACGAGGAGCCCGGCCGCGCCCGCGACGTACGGCGTGGCGGAGCTGCCGCCGGTCTCGGCGAGGTTGTCCGCCGTGACGGGCTTGGCACCGGCCCCGGTCTGGGTCTTCGTGTCCGTGCCGCCGTGGTCCGGGGTGGCGGCGGGCCCGCTCGGCGTCGACCGGTCCACGGGGCCCTTGGGCGTACGGCAGCCGGCCCGGGCGAGGGTCACCTGTCCCTCGACCTCGGCGACGTTCAGCTTCAGGGGGTTGACGGAGACCTTCAGGTCGAGTGCCGTCGCGGCGGCCGTACGCGAGGTGGTCACCGTCCTGGACAGATCGAGCCGGACCTCGCCGACGCCGGGCACCGCGACCTTCGTCGTACCGGCGGTGCTCACCGTGACCTTCTTGCCGAGGACCGTGACGCCGCCGAGCAGATTCGACGTGGCGACCGGCTTCTTCCCCGTTTCGCACACGGCCTTCGAGGTGACCTGCTGGACCTCGACGAGGGAGAGCAGAGGCAGCCCGGGGACGTGCACCCGGGCGTGGAGGAGGTTGGCGTAGCCCTGCGCGGCGCGCCCGTCGGCGGTGGCGCGGGCGGAGGCCGCCTCGGCGCGCAGGATGGTGACGGCTCTGCCCTGCTCGACGCCGGCCAGGGTGACGCCGAGCGCGGTCTTCGCGGCGTTGCCGGGTGCGCGGACCTCGTTGAGCGAGGCGGTGAGCGGCACGTGGACCGATCTGTCGAGCAGGGCCACGTCGAGCGCGGTGCGCAGCACGGCCGCGTCGGCCGTGCCGTCGCCGGTGATGGTGCGGGTGAGCGCGGTGTGGTGGCCGACGGCGCTGGAGGCGTACGCGGGTGCCGCGCCGAGCAGGGCGGGGCCCGCGGCCAGGGCGGTGGCGGTGACCGTCGCGGCTGCCGCGGCGAGCCTGCGTGCGGGCATGCCGAAGGAGGAGCTGGTGGTGCTGGACACGTGTGTGGAACCCCCACGGGAGAATGGAGCCGCCGGCGCGCCAATGGGGGACATCGCGCGCCGACGGCCTCGACTCCGTCATGGTTGTCGCACCGGAGGGTGAACGGACAGTCACCCGACGCCAGTTCAGTCGAACGAGTGCGTTTCGCATTCACGTTCGGTTCTGTGCGACCTGCGGCCCGTCCTGCCGCCTGCGGGCCGTCTGTGCCGCCTGCGGGCCGTCTGTGCCGCCTGCGGCGGCGAGCGCCCTGAGGGCGCGTCTCAAGCGCCGGACGGGCTTGGCGGCTGAGCTCAGCCACAACAAGCCCGTCCGGCGCTTGAGGACACCGCCGCGCAGCGGAGATGCACACGAGAGCACCCCGCAGTCGAAGAAACAGCCGACCAGGCCTACCGCACCACACGCCCCCGCAGGATCACCCGGCTCGGCGTCCCCAGCACCCGGACGTCCGCGCGCGGATCCGCGCCGTAGACGACGAGGTCCGCCGACGCGCCTTCCGTCAGCCCCGGCCTGCCCAGCCATTCACGGGCGCCCCAGGACGCCGCCGAGAGCGCGGCCGACGCCGGGATGCCCGCCTTGACCAGCTCGCCGACCTCCTGGCCCACCAGTCCGTGGGCGAGCGAACCGCCCGCGTCCGTACCGACGTAGACCGGGATGCCCGCGTCGTAGGCGGCGCGGACCGTCTCATAGCGGCGCGCGTGCAGCCGGCGCATGTGGTCGGCCCAGCGCGGGAATTTGCGCTCGCCGCCCTCGGCGAGGCGCGGGAAGGTCGCGATGTTGACCAGGGTCGGCACGATCGCGACGCCGCGCTCGGCGAAGAGCGGGATCGTCTCCTCGGTCAGCCCGGTCGCGTGCTCGATGCAGTCGATGCCCGCCTCCACCAGCGGGGCGAGCGACTCCTCGGCGAAGCAGTGCGCGGTGACCCGCGCGCCCAGCCGGTGCGCCTCGGCGATGGCGGCCTCGACCTCGCCACGCGGCCAGCACGACGACAGATCGCCCGTCTCGCGGTCGATCCAGTCGCCGACGAGCTTGACCCAGCCGTCACCGCGCCGCGCCTCGCGCGCCACGTACGCGACGAGGTCCGCGGGCTCGATCTCATGGGCGTAATTGCGGATGTAGCGGCGCGTACGGGCGATGTGGCGGCCCGCGCGGATGATGCGCGGCAGGTCCTCGCGGTCGTCGATCCAGCGCGTGTCGGACGGGGAGCCCGCGTCGCGCAGCAGCAGCGCGCCCGCGTCGCGGTCGGTCAACGCCTGTTTCTCGCTGGTCGATTCGTCGACCGGGCCGTGGGCGTCGAGCCCCACATGGCAGTGCGCGTCCACGAGGCCGGGCAGCGCCCATCCCTCCACCGTGGTGACGTCCCGCGCCCCCGTCGGCCGGTCGAAGGTGATCCTCCCGCCGACCACCCACAGCTCGTCGCGCACCCCGCTCTCCGGGTCCGCCCCGACCAGCACCCGCCCCTTGATGTGCAGCACACCGCCGTCGCTCATGGACCGCACTGTACGAGCCGGGTGCACCGCGGTACGAGCCCGGCCCCTCCCGTCCGCGAAGGGGCCCCGCGGGCGGGCCGGCGACCGTGCGCCGACGTCGCGCCGCACTCCGTCCCAGGCGGCCCGCATAACGCTTCCAGAATTCTCGGAGACATCCCCCGAATTCCCTTTGCGACAGCTTCCCGCCATTCTCATGCCCGCTTTCCGCGACCCTAAACGCAGGGATTTTATTGCTTCCCCAACGTGAATGGGAACGCACCCCGACATGCCCCCAGCCGTTGTGACAGACCCCACAATCCGTCTGGATTGTCCGGATAATACGGACCAAACCACCCCATGATCGGCCGGTCTCATGCGCGCCTGCGCCCCGCGCGATAACACGGGGACCCTCTTTCGGGTAACCCCATCTCCCGATGCATTTTCTGATTTACCTGGGTAAATTCGATCCCCATGACCGCCGCACATGCAGCCGCACAAACAGACCCCGTACGTGGCCCCGGCGAATTCAGGGAAATGCCGGAGGGCCTGGTTCTCGACGCGCCGCGCGTCGAGGACGGAGCAGCCATCTGGCGCATCGCCCGCGACTCCGAGGCCCTGGACCTCAACTCCTCGTACAGCTATCTGCTGTGGTGCCGCGACTTCGCCGCCACCTCCGTCGTGGCGCGCGACCGGGACGGCGAGCCGGTCGGCTTCATCACCGGCTACCTGCGACCCGACCGGCCGCACACCCTCGTGGTCTGGCAGGTGGCGGTGGACCGGCCGCACCGGGGCCGGGGGCTGGCCGCCGCGCTGCTGGACGGGCTCGTCGGACGCGTCGCCGCACAGCAGGACGTGCGCACCGTCGAGACCACGATCACGCCCGGCAACACCGCCTCGAACCGACTGTTCGGCTCGTTCGCCGAGCGCCACCGCACGGGCGTCGAGCGCGAGGTCCTCTTCGACGACGGCCTCTTCCCGGGCACCGGGCACGAGCCCGAAGTGCTGCACCGCATCGGCCCGCTCGGCGGCCCGCTCGCGGCCTGAAAGCCCCGCCCGCACATCCCCTCACACCGCTTGGAGAACGCCGTGACCATCACCCCGCCCGCGCTCAGTGTCTTCGAGACCCTGGAGTCGGAG
This sequence comes from Streptomyces netropsis, assembly GCF_014203545.1. Lineage (GTDB taxonomy): Bacteria > Actinomycetota > Actinomycetes > Streptomycetales > Streptomycetaceae > Streptomyces > Streptomyces netropsis. The sequence continues at coordinate 1,034,270 of NZ_JACHJG010000001.1, read as the reverse complement.
GTCCGCAGTTATTGCCGCAGTTGGCCCGCGGTCTTCGACCGCGCCCAGGGCAGTTACCTGTTCGACGAGGACGGGCACCGGTACCTGGACTTCTTCGCCGGCGCCGGGGCGCTGAACTACGGCCACAACAACCCCGTCCTGAAACGGGCGTTGATCGACTACCTGGAACGGGACGGCATCACGCACGGCCTCGACATGGGCACGACGGCGAAACGGGCCTTCCTGGAGTCCTTCCAGGACAACGTCCTGCGACCGCGTGACCTGCCGTACAAGGTGATGTTCCCCGGCCCGACGGGCACCAACGCCGTGGAGGCGGCGCTGAAGCTGGCGCGGAAGGTCAAGGGGCGCGAGGCGATCGTGTCCTTCACCAACGCCTTCCACGGCATGTCCCTCGGCTCGCTGGCGGTGACCGGCAACGCCTTCAAGCGGGCGGGGGCGGGCATCCCGCTGGTGCACGGCACGCCGATGCCGTTCGACAACTACCTCGACGGCCAGGTCCCGGACTTCCTGTGGTTCGAACGCCTGCTGGAGGACCAGGGATCGGGCCTGAACACCCCCGCCGCCGTGATCGTCGAGACGGTGCAGGGCGAGGGCGGCATCAACGTGGCCCGCCCGGAGTGGCTGCGCGCGCTGGCCGACCTGTGCAAGCGCCGCGACATGCTGCTGATCGTCGACGACATCCAGATGGGCTGCGGCCGCACCGGCGCCTTCTTCTCCTTCGAGGAGGCGGGCATCACCCCGGACATCGTGACCCTGTCGAAGTCGATCGGCGGCTACGGGCTGCCGATGTCACTCACCCTGTTCCGCCCGGAGCTGGACGTGTGGGAGCCGGGCGAGCACAACGGCACCTTCCGCGGCAACAACCCCGCCTTCGTCACCGCCGCCGCGGCCCTGGACACCTACTGGGCCGACGGGCAGCTGGAGAAGCAGACCCTCGTCCGGGGCGAGCAGATCGAGCAGGCGCTGATCGCGATCCGCGCCGAACACCCCGGCCTGGAGACCACCCACCGCGGCCGCGGTCTGGTCTGGGGGCTGGAGTTCGGCGACCCGCAGCGCGCCTCGGCCGTCGCGGCCCGCGCCTTCGAGCTCGGGCTGCTCATCGAGACGTCCGGCCCCCGCAACGAGGTCGTCAAGCTCCTCCCCGCCCTGACCGTCTCGCCCGACGAACTGGACGAGGGGCTGCGCATCCTCGCCCGGGCGGTCCGCGAGACGGCCTGACCCCCTTCCCCCCGTAACCGAGAGAAAGGCACCACCGTGATCGTCCGATCCTTCAAGGACATCGAGGGCACCGACCGGCACGTCAAGGCCGCGTCCGGCACCTGGGAGAGCAAGCGCATCGTCCTCGCCAAGGAGCGCGTGGGCTTCTCCCTGCACGAGACCACGCTCTACGCGGGCACCGAGACGTCGATGTGGTACGCCAACCACATCGAGGCGGTGCTCTGTGTGGAGGGCGAGGCCGAACTCACCAACGACGAGACGGGTGAGCAGCACTGGATCACGCCGGGCACGATGTATCTGCTCGACGGCCACGAGCGGCACACGATGCGCCCGAAGACCGACTTCCGCTGCGTCTGCGTCTTCAACCCGCCGGTCACCGGGCGGGAGGACCACGACGAGAACGGTGTCTACCCGCTGCTGACGGAGGAGGGCTGAACCATGGCCACGGTCACCGACCGGTACCCCACCCGCGGCGCCGTTGAGGTGTCGACCCCGCGCCTCGACCCGGTGGTGTGGTCCGCGCCCGACGCCCCCGGCCCGCTCCTTGCCGCCGAGCTGCGGGACTACGACCGCGACGGCTTCCTGACGGTGGACCGGCTCGTCGACCCGGACGAGGTGACGGTCCTGCGCACCGAGCTCGACCGGCTGATCGCCGATCCGGCGGTACGGGCCGACGAGCGGGCGGTCGTCGAACCGAAGTCGCAGGAGATCCGGTCGGTCTTCGAGGTCCACCGGCTCAGCCGGGTCTTCGCCGATCTGGTGCGCGACCCCCGGGTGGTGGGCAGAGCCCGCCAGATCCTCGGCTCGGACGTCTACGTCCACCAGTCGCGGATCAACGTCAAGCCCGGCTTCGGCGCCTCCGGCTTCTACTGGCACTCGGACTTCGAGACCTGGCACGCCGAGGACGGACTGCCGGGCATGCGGACCGTGTCGGTGTCGATCGCGCTCACCGAGAACCACGACACCAACGGCGGGCTGATGATCATGCCCGGTTCGCACCGGACGTTCCTCGGCTGCGCGGGCGAGACTCCCGAGGACAACTACAAGCGGTCGCTGCGGATGCAGGAGGCGGGCACGCCGTCCGACGAGGCCCTGACGGACCTCGCCGCGCGGCACGGCATCAAGCTCTTCACGGGCCCGGCCGGCTCGGCGACCTGGTTCGACTGCAACTGCATGCACGGGTCCGGCGACAACATCACGCCCTTCCCGCGCAGCAACGTCTTCATCGTCTTCAACAGCGTGGAGAACGCGGCGGGCCCGCCCTTCGCGGCGCCGGCACCGCGGCCCGATTTCGTCGGGGCGCGGGACTTCACCCCGGTGCGCTGAGCGGAACGCCATCGGTACGGCCCGTCCGCACACCGCGCACGGGCCGTACCGGCCGCGCTCAGTACCGGGCGAGCGCCTCCAGCAGCCGGTCGACGTCGGCGGAGGTGTTGTAGAGGTGGAACGCCGCGCGGAGGTTCCCGGCCCGGTCACTGACCGGAATGCCCTCGTCGGTGAGCCGCTCGACGGCGTGTCCGAGCCCGGGGACGGCGACGATCGCGGAGCCGTCGGCGGGCACGGCCCGGCGGCCGAGCGCGTCGAGCCCGGCGCGGAAGCGGTCGGCGAGGGCGCGGTTGTGGCCGTGGATGCGCTCGACGCCGAGCTCCTCGATGAGGGCGAGACTGTCACCGGCGGCGACATAGGAGAAGAGACTGGGACTCTCGTCGAACCGCCGCGCGGACTCCGCCAGCCGCTCCACCGGCCCGTAACAGCTGTTCCAGGGCTCCTCCCCCGCGACCCACCCGGCGAAGACGGGCGTGAGCCCGCCGAGGTCCTCGGGGACGGTGAGGAAGGCGACGCCGCGCGGGCACAGCAGCCACTTGAAGCCGACCCCGACGGTGAAGTCGTGCGCGCTCGCGTCGTACGGCAGCCAGCCGAGCGCCTGGCTGACGTCGACGAGCGTACGGGTCCCGTGCGCCCGGGCGGCCGCGCCGATCCCCTCGAGGTCGGCGATCCGCCCGTCCGCCGACTGGACCGCGCTGACGGCGACGAGAGCCGTACCGGGCCGGATCTCGGTGGCGAGCTTCTCCAGCGGCGCGGTGCGCAGCTGGAGGTCGCGGCGCACGTGGAAGGGGTTGACGAGCGAAGCGAAGTCGCCCTCGGCGACGAGTACTTCCGCTCCGGACGGCAGGGACTGGGCGATCAACCCGCAATAGACCGCGGCCGACCCGCCGGCCGCGACCTGCCGGGCGGGCACGCCGACGAGCCGGGCGAAGGAGCCCCGGGCGTCCTCCACGGCCGCGAATCCCTCCCCGACGACGGGCCGCCCGATGGCGGCGGCCTCGACGGCCGAGGTCATGGCGGTGACGGCCCGGGCGGGGACGAGGCCGGTGGACGCGGTGTTGAGATAGGTCGTCTCGGGCGAGAAGTGGGCGCTTGCCAAGCTCTCCATCCACCCACTATGCGGCGTGCCGATCTGCCCGTCCATGGGCAGTACGCGGGGTTTGGCCACGGGTTGCCCTCGCCGGGAACCGGGGCGGCGTCTGAAGAGCGAGGGCCCGGGTCGTGGTCGGCTTCCGCCGCCGGCGATCCGGGCCCCTTCTCCCCCAGCGTCCTACAGCGCCCCGGCGGCGGGCTTGACCAGGTCGCGGACCGTGCGCGACTTCACGTACTCGCCGATGGCCGTCATCTCCCACTCACCGGAGAACTGGCGGATGAACTTGCACATCAGCACGCCCGTCTTCGGCTCCGCGCCGGTGAGGTCGAAGCGCACCAGCTCCTCGCCGGTCTGGGCGTCCATCAGCCGGCAGTAGGCCTTGGCGACCTGGGTGAACTTCTGGCCGTTGAAGGAGCTGACCGTGAAGACCAGGCCGGACACCTCGGCGGGCAGGCCGCCCATGTGGACGGTGATGACCTCGTCGTCGCCCGAGCCCTCGCCGGTGAGGTTGTCGCCGGAGTGCTGGATCGCGCCGTTGAGGATCTGGAGCTTGCCGAAGTAGCAGGCGTCGATCATGTTGCGGCTGGGGCCGTAGGCGATCACGGAGGCGTCGAGGTCGATGGCCTTGCTGCCGTAGGCGGGCTCCCAGCCGAGGCCCATCTTGACGGACTGGGTGAGCGGGCGGCCGCCCTTGACGAGGGAGACCGTCTGGTTCTTCTGGAGGCTGACCCGGCCCTTGTCGAGGTTGATCTTCCCCGGGGCCGCGGGGGCCGGGGGCGCGGCGGGGGGCGCCGGGGCCTGCACCGGCGGGGCGACGGGTGCGGCCGGGGCCTGCACCGGGGGCGCGGGGGCGGCCACGGGAGCGGGCTCCTCCACGCTCACGCCGAAGTCGGTGGCGATGCCCGCCAGGCCGTTGGCGTAGCCCTGACCGACCGCGCGCACCTTCCAGGCGCCCGCCCGCCGGTACACCTCGATGGTCACCAGCGCCGTCTCGGTGCCGAGCCGGGGCGGGGTGAAGGTCGCGATGACGCTGCCGTCGTCCGCGCCGCGCACGGTCGCGGTGGGCTCGGTGCCCGCGAAGGTCGCGCCCGGGGCGTCCAGGCTGGCGGTCACCACGATCTTGTCGATGTCGGCGGGGACGGCCGTGGTGTCCACGGTGATCGAGTCGCCCGTGCCGCCCGCCGCCGCGCGGTGGGTCACGCCCGGTCCGTTGGGCTGGTTGTAGAAGACGAAGTCGTCGTCGGAGCGCACCTTGCCGTCGGCGGTGAGCAGCAGGCCCGACACGTCGAGCCGCACGGGGGCGGTGACGTCCACCGTCACGCGCGCGACGGAGAGAGGGATGTTCGAGCCGGGTGTCATAGCGGTCATGTCCCGGGTAACGAGCGACCGCGCTTTGCGGTTCCATTACCCGTGGAGAGCCCGTTCGCCGACGGCCGCCGCCCTCATCCCGGCGTGACGAAGCCGCACTCGTAGGCGGCGATGACCGCCTGTGTGCGGTCCCGTACGCCCAGTTTGGCGAGCACCCCCGCGACGTGCGTCTTCACGGTCGCCGGTCCCACCGCGAGCCGGTCGGCGATCTCCACGTTGGACAGGCCCGTCGCCATCAGGCGCAGCACCGCCGCCTCGCGCTCCGACAGCCGCGCGCGGAGCGCCGCGGCCGCGTCCCGCGCGGTCCTGGCCCCCGCGTACTCGGCGGCCAGGGCGCGCACCGCGGCGGGGAAGAGCAGCGAGTCGCTGCGGGCCACCAGCCGTACGGCCGAGACGAGCTCCTCCGCGCCCGAGCGCTTGAGGAGGAAACCGCTGGCTCCCGCGCGCAGCGCGTCGTACACATAGCTGTCGTTCTCGAAGGTGGTGACGACGATGACGCGCGGCGGCTCGGTCATCGTGGCCAGCACCTGCTCGGTGGCGCGGATGCCGTCGATCTGCGGCATCCGGACGTCCATCAGGACCACGTCGGGGCGCAGTTCGCGGATGACCGACACCGCCTCCGCGCCGGTCTCGGCCTCGCCGACGACCTCCAGGTCCGGCTCGGCGCCCAGGATCGCGCGCAGGGCGGTGCGCACCATCCGCTCGTCGTCGGCGAGCACGATGCGCAGCGGGCGGGCGGGGGCGCTCATCGGACGCCGCCTTCCAGCGGCAGCCGCACGGCCAGCCGCCAGGTGCCGTCGGTCGCGCCCGAGGTGCTGGCGCCGCGCAGCAGCCGGGCGCGCTCGGCTATGCCGGTCAGTCCGCGGCCGCCGCCGGGGCGGCCTCGGGTGCTGCCGGACTCCGGGGACACGGGGTTTTCCAAGGCGACCTCCAGGTCGTCGTCGTGTACGGCGATCCGCAGCCGCACGGGGACCTGCCCCGCGTGGCGCAGGGCGTTGCCCAGCCCTTCCTGCACGATGCGGTACGCCTCGCGGGAGACGACCGGCGGCACCTTCTCCAGCGCGGTGGACGCGGTGAGGGTGACCTCGCAGCCCGCCGCGCGGGTACGGGCCAGCAGGGCGTCGAGGTCGGCGAGCGTGGGTGCGGGCGCCGCGGAGGCGGGTCCTTCCTCGCGCAGCAGGCCCAGCACGGTGTCGAGTTCGCCGACGGCCGCGCGCGTCGTCTCCTCGATCGCGGCCAGCGCCTGCCGCGCGAACTCCGGGTCGGCGTCGAGGACCCGGCGCGCGGCGCTCGCCTGCAGCGTCACCGCGCTCAGGGCGTGCCCGACCGAGTCGTGCAGCTCGCGCGCCAGCCGGTTGCGTTCGGCCAGCCGCAGGGCGTGCCGCTCGGCGGCGGCGAGCCGGTCCGCCGCCGTCGGCCCGAGCAGCACGGGCGCGGAGCGGGCCAGCAGTGTTCCGGCCGCCCAGGACGTGCCGACGACGAGCGCGAGCAGCGCGAAGCCGGCCAGCGGGGCCAGCAACAGCCCGGCGCCGTCGAAGTACCGGGTCCAGACCATCTGCTCGACGCGGGGAGACCCCCACAAGGGCAGGGCGATCAGCAGCAGGGCCGCCGGGGGCGCGGACAACGACATGCCGCTGACGATGCCGCCGGCCGCCAGGTGCAGGGTGTACCACCCGGCCGTCCGCCCGCGCGCGGCCCAGGAGTCGCTGGGCCGCGTGGCCAGTTCGGCGCCCCGCGGAGCGCACAGCGCCCGCGCCGCGGTGGACTCCAACGGCCGTACGAGCGGGAACAGCGCGGTCAACGCGGCCGGCACGAGGGCCACCGCCAAGGTGATGAACTGCCAGACGGGGGAGATGAGAAGGAACGTGTCATTGCCGGCGTGGATCACTGACAGGACCACATTGGCCAGCAGGAAGTACGGCATCAACAGCGCGCCGCCGAGGAGCAGATGCACCCAGCGCAGCCGGGCGCGGCGGCCCAACGTCGCGCCCGCCAGGCGTCGGAGGGGGGCCGTCATGCGGCACGGCCGTCGGCGGCGGGCGCCGGCAGTCCGATGATCATCCGTACAGGGTAGGTGACGGGTGTCGGCGGGATGCCGCCCACCGCCGGCGGCGAAGGGCCTATCGGGTGGCTCATGGGTCAAGGATGGTGCGGAACGGCCGCCTACCGCCTCGCCCGGTATGACGATCCGTCTCCGCCATTTGGCGGAAACGCCTCTCGTCCGGGTCGGGTTCAGGCGCGGCGGGTGGCGTGGTCGTCCCGGCGTCCGCCGCACCGCAGGGGTGTGACCTGCGGCGCGACGACGTGCGGGGGAACCGGCTCTACCGAGTGCTCTGCCAAGTGGGACATACGACCAGAATTCCGCGTCGCACGCCCTCGCACGTCGGCCTGAACGGCAGACCGTTCAGGCCGTTCTCGGCCGGGAGAGGGAGAGCCGCCTCCTGCTCGCGACCCGGCCGTCCCGCCCCGCGCCCTCCGCGAGTCGGAGCGTCGGCTCCTCCTCAGCGGCGAATCAGCGCTTCCCGCCCCGCCCCGCCCTGTGCGCCAGCGTCGCACAGGCGACGGTCGTCACCACCCCGGCAGCCAGGAAGCCCCCGTGGGACCGCGCGGACAGCACCGACCACCGCGACTGGGCGGACAGCAGCGAGCCGGTGCTCAGCCAGGACCCGACCGAGATCACCGAGAGGGCGGAGCCGATCGAGCCGAACGACAGGGCGCTGCCGACCGAGCCGACGGACAGGACGGACCCGACCGAGCCGATGGAGAGCACCGAGCCCCGCGAGCCGATCGACAGCACGGAGTCCTGGGACCACAGGGACAGCGAGTGAGTGCGTTTGGCCATACGCCGATCGTAGGACGTGCCACCCTCGCCTAGGGCGTACGGCGGGCGATCACCTGCATGCTCAGGTCCGTGTGACCGTCCAGGGTCGGGGTCCGGCGCCGCTCCTCGGTCTCGACGGTGAAGCCGTGCCGGCCGAGCAGCGCGTGGAAGCTCTCCTGCGACTGGTGCACGAACACCCCGCCGTCCTCGATCCGGAAGACGCCGTAGGCACCGGTCTCCCGTTCCTGCGCGCGGTACCGGCCCACGCTGCGCTCGTCGGTCTGGAGCGGCACGTCACTGATGTACAGCACCCCACCGGGGCGCACGAGCCGCCCGACCTCCGCGACGGCCCCTTCCCGGTCCTCCGCGTCGGGGATGGACGTCAGCACGGCGAACAGCAGCGCCGCGTCGAACGCCCCGTCCGCGAACGGCAGCGGCGGCTCCTCGAAGTGCGTGATCCGCAGCTCCGGATGCTCCTTGCGCCCCCGGTCGACGAGCGCCGCCGAAGGCTCCACGCCCCGCACGTCGCGGTATCCCCGCTCGGCCAGCTGCGCCAACAGCCGTCCGTAGCCGCAGCCGTAGTCCAGGATGCGGTCGTCGGGGGAGAAGTAACGGGAGAGCAGCTCCGGGTCTAGCGGATGGGTGAAGGTGCGCGCGGCCCCGGTGGTTTCCCAGTAATCGCCTGAATCATGGGAGAGCGTCATGCACGCACGCTAACCGCAACCGTGCGCGGACGGCCGGACTTCTCCGGACCGGCCGCGGCGGTGCTCGGTTCACGCCCCTACGCGACCCGGCCGAGCCCGGCGCCGGCGCGCTCCGGGCCGGCCCCTGCCTGTCCGGGAAGCCCCGCCAGCGCGGCCAGCCGCCCGTACGAATCCAGCAGCGCCTCCCGGTCGTAGGAGCTGGTGGTGACCAGCAGCTCGTCCGCGCCGCTGCGCGCGATCAGCGCGTCGAGGGCGGCGGCGACCTCGTCCTCCGTGCCGAAGACATGGCCGCGCAGGCCCGCCTCGTAGAAGCCGCGCTCCCTCTCGCTCGCCCCCGCGAGCAGCGTTTCGATCTCCTCGGCGGGTGCCAGGGGCGGGAAGACGCCGTGCGTGCGGGAGTGGGCCAGTGCCCAGGCCTCCGGGATCAGCAGGCGGCGGGCGGCCTCCGTGGTCCCGGCGACGGCGACGTTGCCCGCGAGCACGACGTACGGGTGACGGCGCCAGGCGGAGGGGCGGAAGGCCGTGCGGTAGCGGTCGACGGCGGCCAGCGTCCGGTCCTCGCCCTGGAGGCCGCCGATGACCAGGGCCGCCCCCGCCGAGGCGGCGAGGTCGGCGCCCGAGTCGCCCGCGAGGACGAAGGCGGGGACGCGCAGGCCCTCGGCGGGGCGGGCGTGGACCTCGGGGTGGGGGCGCGGGCCGCCCGTGAAGTAGGCCGCCAGCTCCGTGAGCTGGTCCCCGAAGTCCGCCATGGCCTCCTTGTCGGTGCCCAGCGCCCGGCGGATGCCGTCGGTGAAGCCGACGGACCGGCCGAGGCCCATGTCGATCCGGCCGGGGAAGAGCGACTCCAGCACCCCGAACTGCTCGGCGACCACCAGCGTCCGGTGGTTGGGCAGCATCACGCCGCCCGTGCCGACCCGGATGCGCGAGGTGGCGGCGGCGACCGCCGCCGCCAGCACCGTGGGCGCCGAGCCCGCCACGCCGGGCACGCTGTGGTGCTCCGACACCCAGAAGCGGTGGTAGCCGAGCTCCTCGGCGCGCCGCGCGAACCGGACGGTGTCGCGCAGCGCCTCGCCCGGGTCGTGTCCCTGCCGGGTGCGGGAGCGGTCGAGGACGGAGAGCTTGAAGGTCACCTCCCTTTCAACAGCGGTGACCGCTCAGGATTCCCCGGGGCCGGCCGGTCAGTCGCGCGTGCCCTGGCGGCGCCACGGTCCGGTGATGGCGAGCATGATGCCGGGGTCCTGGATGTTGGCGAAGAGCGTGCAGCCGTCGGGCGAGAAGGTCACCCCGGTGAACTCGCTGTACTCCGGCTTGTCCGCGCTGCCGATGTTCAGCTCGTTGCGCGCGATCGGGTACGTACGGCCGTCGTCGACGGCGCCGAAGAGGTGCTGCACGCCGTTGCCGTCCTCGGCGATGACCAGGCCGCCGTAGGGCGAGACGGTGATGTTGTCGGGGCCGTCGAGGGCGCCGTCGCGCTCCGGGGTCTTGTTGACGCCGAAGCGCACCTTCAGGGTCAGGGTGCGGCGGCGGGGGTTGTAGAACCACACCTGGCCGTCGTGCTGGGCCGGGCTCTCCTCACGGGCGAAGGAGGACACGACGTACACGCCGCCGTCGCCCCACCACATGCCCTCGAGCTTGCGGGCGCGGGTGACCTCGCCGTCCTTGAACTGCTTGCGCACCGAGACGCTCTTCGCGTCGCGGTCGGGCACCTCCACCCAGTCCACGCCGTAGACCGTGCCGGGCTCGGTGGCCCGCGAGAGGTCGTCGACGAAACGGCCGCCGGAGTCGAAGCACTTGAACGCCTCCAGGGCGCCCGCCTCGTCGGCGAGGGTGCGCAGCCGGCCGCGCCCGTGCTCGAAGCCCTGCGGCGGGGTCCAGCGGTAGAAGAGCCCGTTGGGGCCGGAGGCGTCCTCGGTCAGATAGAGGTGACCGCGCTTGGGGTCGACGACGACGGCTTCGTGGGCGTAGCGGCCGAGCGCCTTGACCGGCCTCGGGTCGCGGCACGCGCGCCGGTCCTTCGGGTCGACCTCGAAGACATAGCCGTGGTCCTTGGTCATGCCGTTCTTACCGGCCTTGTCCTCGGTCTCCTCGCAGGTGAGCCAGGTGCCCCAAGGGGTGCTGCCACCCGCGCAGTTCGTGGACGTACCGGCGATGCCGACCCACTCGGCCACGTGGCCCCCGCGCCCCGCGACCTCGACGACCGTGCAGCCGCCCGCCGCGGCGGGGTCGTAGACGAGCCCCGTCGCGAGCGGCACCGGGTGCGGCCACTTCTCGCGCGCGCCGCCCAGCTCGTGGTTGTTGACCAGCAGGGTGCTGCCGCGCGAGCCGGCGAAGGCGGCCGTGCCGTCGTGGTTGGACGGCGTGAGCTCGCCGGACTCCAGTTTGGTGACGCCCGTACGGGTGATGACGCGGTAGGAGAATCCGGCGGGCAGCGCGAGGAGCCCCTTCGGGTCGGACACGAGCGGGCCGTATCCGAGCGTGCGGCGGCTGTGCCCGGCCGCGCCCTCCGCGGTCTCCCCTGCCCTGTCCGCGGCCAGCGCGCCGGGCGCGGTGGCGAGGACACCGACGCTGCCGACCAGGGCGACCCCCGCGCCGGTGTAGGCGGATCGCTTCGCGAAGTCTCTGCGGCTGATGGTCATCTTCGTCTCCAGGGATGGCCGGATCGTCGCTCTGCGCCCTTGAACCGCACGGGGTGCGGCCGTGGGGCGGCGCTTACGTTCCCTCTCCCCACCGAACAGGAGGTGAACACGAGCCGTCATCCATGGACCGATCCGATGCCGTACGGACAAGGCCGTACGGCATCGGTCATTCCGCCTCGCTCACTCCCCCTCAGGAGTGAGCCGCTGCACAGGACTTCGATCCGTCGTCCGGGTCGTGCGGAGAGACCGCGTCGTGCGGAGAGACCGGGCGGCGGTCGTCGGAGACGTTCAGGAGGCGCTCAGCGGCGCGAGCGCGCCTTGAAGGCCGCCTTGCGGGCCTCCTTGGCCACCTTCTTGTCCGGGTGGAGCCTGCCCATGGCCTCCAGTACGTCCGCCGTGGCGGGGTGGTCCACCCGCCAGGCCGAGTCGAAGAAGCCGCTGTGCCGGCCGACCAGGCTCTCCACCAGGCCGCGCAGCTCCTCCGAGTCGCCCTCGGCCGCGAGCTGTGCCGCGATCGTGTCCACGGTCAGCCAGAACACCATCGTCTCGCCCGGCTCGGGGATGTCCGTGGCGCCGTGCTCGGCCAGCCAGACCCGGGCGAGGCCGCCCAGCTGCGGGTCGTCGAGGACCTCGCGCAGCGCGGGCTCGGCCTCCGTGCCGACCAGCGAGAGGGTCTGCTGGCAGGCCAGGCGGCGCTGCGGGGCGTCCAGGTCGTCGCCGCGCCCGGCGGCGAGGAGCTCGCGGGCGGCGTCCTGCGGGGCCCGGCGGGCGAGCCAGGCCTCGGCCTCGGCGCGGGCGGCCTCCTCCGGGTGGCCGGGGAGCGCCGCGAGGAGCGTGTCCGCGCCCTTGTCGGCGAGGTCGCCGACGGCCGGGGCGTCGATGCCCGCGTCGAGCATCCGGGCCCGTACGGCGAAGACGCCGAGCGGGGTGAGGGCGACCATGCCGTAGCGGGTGACGTCCTCCTCCTCGGGGACCTCGGAGGTCACGCCGTCGACGGACTCGCGGATGTGCCCCTCGCCGTCGATCTCCTCGATGAGGGCCTCGTCGACGGGCTGGTACTCCACCAGGCCGGTCGGCGCGAGCAGCCGGAACTGGTCGTCCAGCCGCATCATCGCGTCGGAGACCTCTTCGAGGATGTCGTCGGTGGGCTCGTCCATGTCATCCGGGACGATCATGGAGGCGGCGAGCGCCGGCAGCGGTACGGGCCGGTCGGGCCCGCCCTCGCCCAGCGCGGTCAGCAGATAGAGGTTGCCGAGGACGCCGTCGAGGAAGTCGGCCTCCTCCTCGGGGTTCCAGTCGAGGGCGTCGAGGTCGAGCTCGCCGCCTTCGGAGATCTGGTCGACCAGGTCGCCCAGGTCCGGGGCGGCCGCGTCGGCCAGCACGGTCTCCAGGCCGCCGAGCCACAGGTCGAGGACGTCCTGGGGGCTGCCGCCGGTGAGCGTGTCCAGCTCCTCGCCCGCGCTCGCGGTGGCCGACGGCTGGTCCGCGTCCGCCTCGTCGTCGGCGTCCGGGTCCTCGGTGAACTCCACGAGCCCGGTGTCCAGCGCGAGCTGCCACGCCTCGGCGGCGTAGGCGGTGCCGTCCTCCTCGCCCTTCAGGCCGAGCAGCTCGGTGGCGGTGAGCAGCTGTTCGGCGAGCAGTTCGCCGCCCGCGCCGACCGGGGTGCCCTCGCCGGCCCAGCGGGCGAGCTTCGCGGCGCGGGCGAACAGCGGCGCGGAGAGCGCGTCACGCGCGAGTTCGGCGTCGGTGTGCAGCCGCACCGGCGGCATGGTCGGGCGGTCTCCGGACATCAGGGGGGTCATCTCCTCGTCGTGACGGCCGCGCCGGATCGGATCGGCCGGGCGCGGTGCCCAAGCCTAGACGGGTTTCGCACCATGCCGACCGGTTCACGGATCCGTCGACCGCCGGTTACCCACGGAACCTTGACAACTGGCCTGATCACACAAGACATTGACGCGCGTAGATCTTGCTTTTCGCGTCACCGCCCGCTCGGGCACCCCTTCTTCACCCTTCGCGATCCGCAAAAGCAACCCATCTCATCGCCCCTCATCACCCGGAGGCCCTCGTGCCCACTGCTCGCCCCCTGCGCAGAACCGCGACCGTCGGTTCCCTCATAGCCGCCGCGCTCGCCGCCGGGCTGCTCGCCGTCCCGCAGTCCGCGAGCGCCGCCGAGATCCGGATCCACGACATCCAGGGCAGCACCCGCGTCTCCCCGCTCGCCGGCCAGCAGGTGACGGACGTCCCCGGTGTCGTGACGGCCGTGCGGGCCTTCGGTTCCGCGCGCGGCTTCTGGTTCCAGGACCCGAAGGCCGACAGTGACCCGGCGACCAGCGAGGCGATCTTCGTCTTCACCGGCAAGGACACCCCGGCGCTCGCCGTCGGTGACGCGGTGACGGTCTCCGGCGCGGTCTCCGAGTACTACCCGGGCGGGGAGTCGGCGGGCCTGCAGTCGGTCACCCAGCTCTCCAAGGCGTCGTGGACGGTGCACTCCTCCGGCAACGCGCTGCCCGCGGCCTTCGCGCTGCGCCCCTCCAGCATCCCGGACCGGTACGCGCCGAGCGCGGGCGACGGCTCCATCGAGGGGCTGCGGCTGAAGCCGAACAGCTACGCCCTGGACCGCTACGAGTCGCTGGAGGGCATGCGGGTCTCGGTCAAGGACGCGCCCGTCGTGGCCGCGACCAACGAGCACAAGGAACTGTGGATCACCGCCGAGACCCACCGCGACCGCACCGCGCGCGGCGGCTCGCTCTACAGCTCCTACCGCGCCCCGGGCGTCGGGCGGGTCAAGGTGGCCTCGCTGATCCCGTTCACACAGCGCCCGTTCCCGGTCGCGAACGTCGGTGACTCGCTGACCGGCACCACGGCCGGCCCGCTGGACTACGACAACTTCGGCGGCTACACCCTCCAGGCCACCGAGCTGGGGACGCTCGCCGACCGGGGGCTGACCCGCGAGACGACGCGCAAGCAGAAGAGCGACGAGCTGGCGGTCGCCACGTACAACGTGGAGAACCTCTCGCCCAAGACCCCGCAGGCGAAGTTCGACCGGCTGGCGGCCGCGCTGGTGAACAACCTGGCCTCGCCCGACATCGTCGCCCTGGAAGAGGTCCAGGACGACGACGGGACGACCGACAAGGGCGTCGTGGACGCCGGGCAGACGCTGAAGAAGCTCACGGACGCCATCGCGGCGGCCGGCGGGCCCGCGTACCGCTGGCAGCAGATCAACCCGGCCAACGGCCAGGACGGCGGCCAGCCGGGCGGCAACATCCGTACCGCCTTCCTCTACAACCCCGCGCGGGTCTCCTTCACCGAGATCCCCGGCGGGGACGCCACCACCCCGGTGACGGTCACCCGCGAGGGCGGCAAGGCGAAGCTCTCGGCCTCGCCCGGCCGCATCGACCCGGCCAACGAGGCCTGGAAGAACAGCCGCAAGCCGCTGGTCGGCGAGTTCTCCTTCCGGGGCAACCCGGTCTTCGTCGTCGCCAACCACTTCAACTCCAAGGGCGGCGACCAGGGTCTCGACAGCCGCTTCCAGCCCCCGGCCCGCACCTCCGAGGTGCAGCGCGTGGCGCAGTCGAAGGCCGTGAACACCTTCGTCAAGCAGCTCCTCGCGGCCGACAAGCGGGCGAACGTGATCGTCGCGGGCGACCTCAACGACTACCAGTTCTCCCCCGCCCTCAAGGCCCTGACCTCGGGCGGCGCCCTCACCGACCTCGTCGACCGGCTGCCGCGGAAGGAGCGCTACGGCTATGTCTTCCAGGGCAACTCCCAGGTGCTGGACCACATCCTGACCAGCCGTCACGTGCGCTCGGTCGACTACGACATCGTGCACATCAACGCGGAGTTCGCGGACCAGGCGAGCGACCACGACCCGCAGGTGCTGCGCTGGAAGCCGTGACACCATTCAGTAGGAATACTCAACGGTAACCGGCAGAACAATTAAATAGACCTGTACGGACGAAGGGGCTGAGAATCCGGCGGAGAACCCCTACCGCTTGGAGAGTGCCACGATGCCCACCAGCCCCTTCGGCCGTACCGTCTGCGCGATGGTCACCCCCTTCGACTCCGACGGCGGCCTCGATCTCGACGGGGCGCAGGAGCTCGCCGACCATCTCGTCACGCGCGGCGGCTGCGACGGGCTCGTACTGAACGGGACGACGGGTGAGTCGCCGACCACCAGCGCCGCGGAGAAGACCGCGCTCGTCACCGCGGTGGCCGAGGCCGTGGGCGACCGGGCGCGGATCACGGCGGGGGTGGGATCCGCCGACACCCGGCAGACCGTCGAGCTGGCACGCGCGGCCGAGGCGGCGGGGGCGCACGGGGTGCTGGTGGTGACGCCCTACTACAGCCGACCGCCGCAGGAGGACGTCGCGGAGCACTTCCGCACGGTGGCGGACGCGGTCGGGGTGCCGGTGATGCTCTACGACATCCCGGCCCGCACCGGGACCCGGATCGAGCCCGACACCATGCTGCGGCTGGCGGAGCACCCGCGCATCGCGGGGGTCAAGGACTGCGCGAACGACCTGCTGGGCAGCGCGAAGGTCATCGCGGCGACCGGCCTCGCCTATTACTCGGGTTCGGAGGAGCTGAACCTTCCGCTGCGGGCGGTGGGCGCCGTCGGCTACGTCAGCACCGTGGCCAACGTCGCGGGCCCGGCGATCGCCGCCGCCCTGGACGCCTACGACCGCGGCGCGAACGCGGAGGCGACGCGCCACCACCAGCGGGCGCTGCCGCTGATCGAGCTGATGATGGCCGCCGGCCTGCCCGGCACGGTAACGGCCAAGGCCCTCCTGAACGCCCTGGACCTCCCGTCCGGCCCGGTCCGCTCCCCCCTGCGCGCGGCGTCCCCGGACCGGACGAAGGCCCTGCTGGAGGCGTACGAAAGCACGATCGCCGGACGGGCTTGATCATCAAGCCCGTCCGGCGATCGAGGGCCGGGTCCGGGGCGGAGCCCCGAGTTCGGAACCTCAGTTGTGGGCGTGCAGGACCTCGTTGAGGCCGCCCCACGTGCCCTTGTGCGGACGGGCCTCGCACCGGAGACCAAAGCACTGCTCACGGCATACGCACCGGCGCCCGA
>NZ_JACHJG010000001.1:0-1017933 GCF_014203545.1 Streptomyces netropsis | reverse complement strand
CCGAACCCCACCGCCGGACAGGCCGCTACAAGCCCGTCCGGCACTTGAGGACATCCTCAGTTGTGGGCGTGCAGGACCTCGTTGAGGCCGCCCCACGTGCCCTTGTGCGGACGGGCCTCGCACCGAAGACCAAAGCACTGCTCACGGCATACGCACCGGCGCCCGAAACCCCACCGCCGGACAGGCCGCTACAAGCCCGTCCGGCACTTGAGGACATCCTCAGTTGTGGGCGTGCAGGACCTCGTTGAGGCCGCCCCACGTACCCTTGTGCGGACGGGCCTCCACCGCACCGGAGGTGGAGTTGCGGCGGAAGAGGATGTTGCTGGCGCCGGAGAGCTCCAGCGCCTTGACGACCTCGCCGTCCGGCAGCGTGACGCGGGTGCCCGCGGTGACGTAGAGGCCCGCCTCGACGACGCACTCGTCGCCGAGCGCGATGCCGATGCCCGACTCGGCACCGAGCAGGCAGCGCTCGCCGATGGCGATGATCTGCTTGCCGCCGCCGGAGAGGGTGCCCATCGTGGACGCGCCGCCGCCGATGTCGGAGCCGTTGCCGACGACGACGCCCGCGCTGATGCGGCCCTCCACCATGGAGGTGCCGAGCGTGCCCGCGTTGAAGTTGACGAAGCCCTCGTGCATCACGGTGGTGCCGGGCGCGAGGTGCGCGCCGAGGCGGACCCGGTCGGCGTCGGCGATCCGCACGCCGACGGGGGCGACGTAGTCGGTCATGCGCGGGAACTTGTCGATGCTGGTCACCTGGAGGTTCAGGCCCTCGGCCCGGGCGTTCAGGCGCACGGTCTCGACCCGGTCCACGGCGACGGGACCGAGCGAGGTCCAGGCGACGTTGGCGAGCAGGCCGAAGAGGCCGTCCAGGTTCTGGCCGTGCGGCTTGACCAGGCGGTGGGAGAGCAGGTGCAGCCGCAGGTAGGCGTCGTGCGCGTCGAGCGGCTTGTCGTCGAGCGAGGCGATGACCGTACGGACGGCGACCACCTCGACGCCGCGGCGCGGGTCCGGGCCGAGCGCCTTGGGGGCGCTCGCACCCAGCAGCTCGGCGGCGCGCTCGGCGGTCAGCCGCTCGGTCCCGGCCGGGCCGGGGTCGGCGACCAGCTCGGGGGCCGGGAACCAGGTGTCGAGGACGGTCCCGTCCTCGGTGATCGTGGCAAGGCCGGCGGCGACGGCGCCGGTGTTACGGGAAGCTACTGCGTCGGTCATGGTCGAAAACCTAACCGGACACGGCTGGTCCACGCGAACCGGTCCGCCGTCCCCACCGGCGGCGGGCCCGTCAGCCGGTCATGCCGCGCAGCGCCGCCAGGGCCTCGGCCCGGTCGAACGGCCGCCCCGTGATCAGGATCTGGATCATCAGACCGTCGAGGAACGCGACGAGGGCCCGCGCGGTCCCCTCGTCGGCCGTGCGGCGGCGGACCAGGGCGACCATCTCCTCGACGCACTCGGCGGCGATCGGCCGCACGGCCGGGCGGCGCAGCGCGGCGAGGTACAGCTCGTACTCCAGCTCCAGGCGTGCGCGGTCGCCCGCCAGCCACTCCTCGATCAGTGCGACCAGCCGCTCGGCCGGCGGCACGTCCGCGCCGAGGTCGCGCTCCCACTCCGCCATGCCGTCCAGCCAGGCCCTCGCCGTCCGGCGCAGCGCGGCGACGAGCAGGTCGTCGAGGGTCTTGAAGTGGTACGTGGTCGAGCCGAGCGGCACATCGGCCTCGGCGGCGACGGCCCGGTGGCTCAGCGCGCCGATGCCGCGCTCGGCGGCCACCTTGATCGCGGCGTCGACGATGCGGTCACGGCGCTCGGGGTCGTAGCGGCGGGCCATCAGTGGGCCCCGCCGAGGTTGAGGACGACGACACCGGCGATGACCAGCAGCACTCCCCCTATGCGCGCGGCGGTGACCGCCTCGCCGAGGAAGAGCATGCCGATGACGGCGACGACCGCGGTACCCGCTCCTGCCCAGATGGCGTAGGCCGTGCCCATGTTCATGGTCTTGAGCGTCTGGGCGAGCAGCGCGAAAGCGATCAGATACCCCGCCACCGCGCCGAGGGAGGGCCACAGCTTGCTGAAGCCGTCGCTCAGCTTCATCGAGGTGGTCGCGAGGATCTCCGCCAGGATCGCCCCGGACAGGGTCACGTACATCATGTGTACGAGTGTACACATCGATGCGTACGACCGTACGCATCGATGGGCGAACGTACGGCCCTACGCGACGAGCGACCCGCGCCTGCGCGCGGATCGTGTGCGTCGATGACGATGGTGCGGAGCGAAGAAGCCATGACCGCAGTCCGTCCGAGCAGCTCCGAGGATTCCCGACGATGCATCAGATGCCCGCCGAGTCACAGCCCCACCTGCGCACCTTCATGGGCTGGCCGCCGGCCGGCCCCATCTGGGGCCCGGACACCGCCGCAGTCCGCGAGGACGTCGCCGCCATCGCCCGGACGATCGCGGAGTACGAGCCCGTGGTGCTGCTCGCGGCGCCCGAGGACGCCGGGGCCGCGCGGAAGGCGTGCGGCGGGGGCGTCGAGGTCGTGCCCCTGCCCGTCGACGACCTCTGGCTGCGCGACGCCGGCCCCGTCTTCGTCACCGGTCCCGGCGGGGCGGCCGCGGGCATCGACTTCGGCTTCAACGGCTGGGGCGGCAAGCAGGAGCACTCCCGGGACGGCCTGGTCGCGCGCCGGGTGCTGGAGGCCTTCGGAGTGCCGCGCGTCGAGGCGCCGATCGTGGCCGAGGGCGGCTCGCTGGAGACCGACGGCGAGGGCACGCTGCTGGTCACCGAGAGCTCGCTGGTCAACGACAACCGCAACCCGGGGCGCTCGCGCGACGACATCGAGAAGGTCCTCAAGGAGCTGCTCGGCGTCCGGAAGGTGATCTGGCTGGAGGGCGTGCGCGGCGAGGACGTCACCGACTGCCACATCGACGCCCTCGCCCGCTTCGCCGGCCCCGGCACCGTCGTCCTCAGCAGCCCGCCTCCGGGCGCCCGGCCGGACGTCTGGACGCGGGTGTACGAGCAGGCCCGTACGGCCCTGGAGACGGCCACGGACGCCCGGGGCCGCCCCCTGGAGATCGTGGAACTCCCGGAGGCGGACCCGGCGGAGCTCGGCGAGCGCGGCGAGGACTTCCTGGGCGGCTACGTCAACTACTTCGTGGCCGCCGGGGCGGTCGTCCTGCCCCGCTTCGGGGACACGCGCTCGGACGCCCGCGCGGCGTCGATCCTGCGCGATGCGCACCCCGGCCGCGAGATCCGCCCCGTGGAGATCCACACCCTCGCCGAGGGCGGCGGCGGCATCCACTGCGCCACACAGCAGCAGCCCGTCACCTGACGGATCAGGTGACGGGCTGCTGCGGAACGGCGATCGGATCCCCGGCCGTCCGGACGAGCGATCAGACGTTGAAGCCGAGCGCGCGGAGCTGCTCCCGGCCTTCGTCCGTGATCTTGTCCGGGCCCCACGGCGGCATCCAGACCCAGTTGATCCGGAGCTCGTTGACGATGCCCTCGGTCGCCGACTTCGCCTGGTCCTCGATGACGTCGGTCAGCGGGCAGGCCGCGGACGTCAGCGTCATGTCGAGGGTGGCGATGTTGGCGTCGTCGACGTGGATGCCGTAGATGAGGCCGAGGTTGACGACGTCGATGCCCAGCTCGGGGTCGACCACGTCGTACAGCGCCTCGCGCACCTCCTCCTCGGAGGCAGGCTTCGTCGTCGTCTCTACGTTGTCGGTCATGCCGTCTTCCCTTCAGCGCCTTCGTTCAGTGCCTGCGCCGTGGCGTCTTTCCACGCCATCCAGCTCAGCAAAGCGCACTTCACGCGCGCCGGGTACTTGGAGACACCGGCGAACGCGACCGCGTCCTCCAGCACCTCCTCCATCGCGTCGTCCGGCTCGAGCTTGCCCTTGGACTGCATCAGCTCCAGGAAGGTCTCCTGGATCCGACGCGCCTCGGTGAGCTCCTTGCCCACCAGCAGCTCGTTGAGCACGGACGCGCTGGCCTGGCTGATCGAGCAGCCCTGCCCCTCGTACGAGACGTCTTCAATGGTCTCGCCGGAGAGCCGCACGCGCAGCGTGATCTCGTCGCCGCACGTCGGGTTGACGTGGTGCACCTCGGCGTCGCCGTCCCGCAAGCCCCGGCCGTGCGGGTGCTTGTAGTGGTCCAGGATGACGTCCTGGTACATCGAATCAAGCTTCACGAATCAGCCCTCAGCCACAGAGTCCATTAACCGAAAAAGTTCCGGACGTGCTCCAGGCCCTCGATCAGTGCGTCGACCTCACCGGGGGTGGAGTACAGGTAGAAAGACGCTCGCGTGGTCGCCGGAATTCCGTACCGGAGGCAGACGGGCCGCGCGCAGTGGTGGCCCACCCGGACCGCGATGCCCTGCTCGTCGAGGACCTGGCCCACGTCGTGCGGGTGGATGTCACCGAGCGTGAAGGAGATCGCCGCGCCGCGGTCCTCGGCCGTGGTGGGGCCGATGATGCGGAGGTCGGGGACCTCCTGGAGCCTGCGGACCGCGTACTCGGTGATCGCGTGCTCGTGGCGGGCGATGTTGTCCATGCCGATCGCGGTCAGGTAGTCCACCGCGGCGCCGAGGCCGACGGCCTGGGCGATCGGGGGCGTACCGGCCTCGAACTTGTGCGGCGCGGGGGCGTACGTGGAGGAGTGCATCGAGACGGTCTCGATCATCTCGCCGCCACCGAGGAACGGCGGGAGGTCCTCCAGCAGCTCCTGGCGGCCCCAGAGCACACCGATGCCCGTCGGGCCGCACATCTTGTGACCGGTGAAGGCCACGAAGTCGGCCTGCAGCGCCTGGACGTCCAGCACCATGTGCGGGGCGGCCTGGGAGGCGTCGACGACGACGAGCGCGCCGACCTCCTGGGCGCGGCGGACGATCGCCTCGACCGGGTTGATCGTGCCCATGATGTTCGAGACCAGCACGAACGAGACGACCTTGGTCTTCTCGGTGATGATCTCGTCGATGTTGGACAGGTCGAGCCGGCCGTCGTCGGTCAGGCCGAACCACTTCAGCTTCGCGCCCGTGCGCTGCGAGAGCAGCTGCCACGGCACGATGTTGGAGTGGTGCTCCATCTCCGTGATGACGATCTCGGTGTCGTGGTCCACGCGGTAGGGCTCGTCGGCCCAGCCCAGCATGTTGGCCACGAGGTTGAGCGACTCGGAGGCGTTCTTGGTGAAGATCACCTCGTCGCGGCTCGGCGCGTTGATGAAGGCGGCGACCTTGTCGCGGGCGCCCTCGTACAGCTCCGTGGCCTCCTCGGCGATCGTGTAGACCCCGCGGTGGACGTTGGCGTTGTGCCGCTCGTAGTACTCGTTCAGAGCATCGAGCACCTGGCGCGGCTTCTGCGAGGTCGCCGCGGAGTCCAGGTACACGATCTTCTTCCCGTCGTGGACCGTGCGGTCCAGGATGGGGAAGTCTTTACGGATCGCCTCGGTGTCGAGAAGGCCCGGCAGTATCGTCACGCGGTTACGCCACCCTTCGTCTGGTAGGCCTCGTAGCCCTCGTTCTCGAGCTTGTCGGCGAGCTCGGCGCCGCCGGACTCGACGATGCGGCCGTTCGAGAAGACGTGGACGAAGTCGGGCTTGATGTAGCGCAGGATGCGCGTGTAGTGCGTGATCAGCAGGGTGCCGACCTCACCGGTCTCGCGGACGCGGTTGACGCCCTCGGAGACCTGGCGCAGCGCGTCGACGTCCAGGCCGGAGTCGGTCTCGTCGAGGATCGCGATCTTCGGCTTGAGCAGCTCGAGCTGGAGGATCTCGTGGCGCTTCTTCTCACCGCCGGAGAAGCCCTCGTTGACGTTGCGCTCGGCGAAGGCCGGGTCCATCTGGAGCTGCTCCATGGCGGACTTGACCTCCTTCACCCAGGTGCGCAGCTTGGGGGCCTCGCCGCGGATCGCGGTGGCGGAGGTGCGCAGGAAGTTGGAGACCGAGACACCGGGGACCTCGACCGGGTACTGCATGGCGAGGAAGACGCCGGCGCGGGCGCGCTCGTCGACGCTCATCTCCAGGACGTCCTCACCGTCGAGGGTGACGGTGCCGCTGGTGATCGTGTACTTGGGGTGGCCGGCCAGCGAGTAGGCGAGGGTCGACTTGCCGGAGCCGTTGGGGCCCATGATGGCGTGGGTCTCGCCCTGCTTCACGGTCAGGTCGACGCCCTTGAGGATGTCCCGGGGGCCGTTCTCGGCCTCGACGGAGACGTGCAGGTCGTGGATCTCAAGCGTTGCCATGGGGAACTCAGGACTCCTGGGTGACGGAGACGAGCACGTCGTCCCCTTGGATCTTTACGGGGTATACGGGGACGGGGCGCGTGGCGGGCAGTCCGGACGGCTCACCGGTGCGCAGGTCGAAGCTGGAGCCGTGCAGCCAGCACTCGATGGCGCAGTCCTCCACCTCGCCCTCCGACAGCGAGACGTTCGCGTGCGAGCAGATGTCGTTGATCGCGAACACCTCGCCCTCGGTGCGCACGATGGAGACCGGCGTGCCGTCGAGCTCGACACGCTTGGGCGTGTCCTGCTCCAGCTCGCTCAGCCCACAGGCTCGTACGAAGGTGGCTTCGGTGGTCATGCGACGGACGCCCCCAGCTCGGCCTCGATCTTGGTGAGGAGGCGCTCCTCGACGTCCGCGACGCCGATCTGCTGGACCAGCTCGGCGAAGAAGCCGCGGACGACCAGGCGGCGTGCCTCGTCGGCCGGGATGCCGCGGGCCATCAGGTAGAACAGCTGCTCGTCGTCGAAGCGGCCGGTCGCCGAGGCGTGGCCGGCGCCGACGATCTCGCCGGTCTCGATCTCCAGGTTGGGGACCGAGTCGACGCGGGCACCGTCGGTGAGGACGAGGTTGCGGTTGAGCTCGTAGGTGTCCGTGCCCTCGGCGGCGGCGCGGATGAGCACGTCACCGATCCAGACCGCGTGCGCGTCCTTGCCCTGCAGCGCGCCCTTGTAGGCGACGTTGCTGCGGCAGTGCGGGGTGTCGTGGTCGACGAAGAGGCGGTGCTCCTGGTGCTGACCCGCGTCGGTGAAGTACAGGCCGTAGAGCTCGGCCTCGCCGCCGGGGGCGCCGTAGACGACCCGGGGGTGCAGCCGGACCAGGTCGCCGCCGAAGGTGACGATCACGGACTTGAAGGTGGCGTCGCGGCCGACCAGCGCGGTGTGCTGGGCGACGTGCACCGCGGAGTCGTCCCAGTCCTGGACGGAGACGACGGTCAGCTTGGCGCCGTCGCCGATCAGGTACTCGACGTTGGCGGCGAGGGTGGCGTCGCCGGTGTGGTCGATGACGACGACGGCCTCGGCGAAGGCACCGATCTCGATGACCTGGTGACCGAAGGCCACCCCGCCCTCACCGTGCACGGTGATGCGGACGGGCTCGGTGAGCACCGTCTCCTTGGGGACCGAGACGACCGAGGCCTTCTCGAAGGAGCTGTACGCCTGGGCGGCGACCCGGTCGACCGGCTTGCCGGACGAGCCGACACGGGCGTCGTCCCGGCCGACGGTCTCCACGGTGACGCCCTCGGGGGCCTTCACCTCGACCTTGACGCCGCCATCGGCCACCGCCGTGCCGTCGTGCAGACCGCGCAGACGCTCCAGCGGGGTGAACCGCCATTCCTCCTCGCGGCCGTGCGGCACGGGGAAGTCCGCCACGTCGTACGAGGCGGGGGCGCTGACCCGGGCGTCGATGGGCTGCTTCGGCCCGCCCACCTGGATGGCGCCGTCGGTGGTGCTGCCGGCGGGAGTGTTCTCAGCCATGGCTGTCGTCGTGCTCTCTTCCTGTCACAAAGGGTTCGCTGCTCGGTGGTGGTGCGGTGTCGGCGTCAGCCGACCGCGCCTTCCATCTGCAGCTCGATCAGCCGGTTGAGCTCCAGGGCGTACTCCATGGGCAGCTCGCGGGCGATCGGCTCGACAAAGCCACGCACGATCATGGCCATGGCCTCGAACTCGGTCAGACCGCGGCTCATCAGGTAGAACAGCTGGTCGTCGCTGACCTTGGAGACGGTCGCCTCGTGGCCCATGGAGACGTCGTCCTCGCGGACGTCGACGTAGGGGTAGGTGTCCGAGCGGGAGATGGTGTCCACCAGCAGGGCGTCACAGAGCACGTTCGACTTGGAGCCGTGGGCGCCCTCGCCGATCTCGATGAGGCCGCGGTAGGAGGTGCGGCCACCGCCTCGCGCCACCGACTTGGAGACGATGTTGGAGGAGGTGTTCGGCGCCATGTGGACCATCTTGGCGCCGGCGTCCTGGTGCTGGCCCTCGCCGGAGAAGGCGATGGACAGGGTCTCGCCCTTGGCGTGCTCGCCCATCAGGTAGACGGCGGGGTACTTCATCGTCACCTTGGAGCCGATGTTGCCGTCGACCCACTCCATGGTCGCGCCCTCGTAGGCCACGGCGCGCTTGGTGACCAGGTTGTAGACGTTGTTCGACCAGTTCTGGATGGTCGTGTAGCGGCAGCGGCCGCCCTTCTTGACGATGATCTCCACGACGGCGCTGTGCAGCGAGTCGGAGGAGTAGATCGGGGCGGTGCAGCCCTCGACGTAGTGCACGTAGGCGTTCTCGTCGACGATGATCAGCGTCCGCTCGAACTGGCCCATGTTCTCCGTGTTGATACGGAAGTAGGCCTGGAGCGGGATGTCGACGTGGACGCCCGGCGGGACGTAGATGAAGGAGCCACCGGACCACACGGCGGTGTTCAGCGAGGCGAACTTGTTGTCACCGACGGGGATGACCGTGCCGAAGTACTCCTGGAAGATCTCCGGGTGCTCCTTGAGCGCCGTGTCGGTGTCCAGGAAGAGAACGCCCTGCTCCTCCAGGTCCTCGCGGATCTGGTGGTAGACGACCTCCGACTCGTACTGGGCGGCGACACCGGCGACGAGGCGCTGCTTCTCGGCCTCCGGGATGCCCAGCTTGTCGTAGGTGTTCTTGATGTCCTCGGGCAGTTCCTCCCAGGAAGCGGCCTGCTTCTCGGTGGAGCGCACGAAGTACTTGATGTTGTCGAAGTCGATGCCGGTGAGGTCCGAGCCCCAGGTCGGCATGGGCTTCTTGTCGAAGAGCCGCAGGCCCTTGAGGCGGAGCTTCAACATCCACTCCGGCTCGGACTTCTTGGCCGAGATGTCGCGGACGACCTCCTCGGAGAGGCCGCGCTTGGCCGCGGCACCGGCCGCGTCGGAGTCGGCCCAGCCGTATTCGTACGTGCCCAGACCCTCGAGCTCAGGGTGAGCAGTCTCCGTGGGGAGTGTCATGCGGGGTTCCTCCCGGCCGTGCTGGTGGATGCTGTGGTGGTCTTGGGGATGAACGTCGTGCACACACCGTCGCCGTGGGCGATGGTGGCCAGACGCTGCACATGAGTCCCGAGCAGGCGGGAGAAGACCTCGGTCTCCGCCTCGCACAGCTGCGGGAACTGCTCGGCGACATGGGCGACCGGGCAGTGGTGCTGGCAGAGCTGTTCGCCGACCGGTGCGCTACGCGCTGTAGCAGCGTACCCGTCCTCGGTCAATGCCCTGGCGAGGGCCTCTGTCCGCTCCTCGGGGGCGACGGCCTCGAGGGCGGCCCGGTATCCCTCGGCCTGGGCGGCCATCCGGGCGCGGGCGAAGGCGGCCACGGCCGCCTCACCCATCTCACCACCGCCGGCGGCCTGCGCGATCCAGCGCAGAGCGTCCCCGGCGAGCTTGTCGTAGGCCTGGTCGAAGGCGTCCCGGCCGCAGTCGGTGAGGGCGAACATCTTCGCGGGGCGCCCGCGCGTACGCGCGCCGTAGACGCGCTTCTCGCGGGGCTCCACGACGCCCTCGGCGAGGAGGGTGTCGAGGTGGCGGCGCACGGCCGCCTGGGTGAGCTCCAGCCGCAGGGCCAGCTCGGCCGCGGTGGACGGACCGTGATCGAGGATGGACCGGGCCACGCGATTGCGGGTGCCCCGCTGATCGTCGTGCGCGCGCTGATCCTCCCGCGCGGGCATGTGCGCAAGGGCCTCGGCCCCGGCGGCCGCCTCGGCCGCGGGGTCCTGGGGATCCTCGCCCGCGTATTTCACAACACCATTGTTGCGTAATTACCGGAGAGGGGACAAGCCTCGCCCTCGCCACGCGGCGGTGGTTTTGATCACTAAGGGTTACCTAACCGCCACCCCGTCAGGTATTCCGCGGCCCCCCGGCGGGGTCCGGACCGGCTCGGGGTTCGTAGACTTCCCGGCATGCGCAGCGCCTTCCCGGGGGACGATCCCCGGCCCCCCGGCCGAGAGCTCGCGGTCGAGATCCACGGTCTGGTCAAGCGGTACGGCCCGAAGACCGCGGTGGACGGGCTCGACCTGTCCGTCGCCACCGGCACCCTCACCGCCGTGCTCGGCCCCAACGGGGCCGGCAAGACCACCACCATCGAAACCTGTGAGGGCTACCGCCGCCCCGACGCCGGCACGGTCCGGGTGCTCGGCCTCGATCCGGTCGCCGACTCCGCCGCGCTGCGGCCGAGGATCGGCGTGATGCTGCAGAGCGGCGGGGTCTACCCCGGGGCGCGCGCGGAGGAGATGCTGCGCCACACCGCCTCCCTGCACGCCCACCCCGTGGACGTCGACGCGCTCATCGACCGCCTGGGGCTCGGCTCCTGCGGGCGCACGGCCTACCGGCGGCTATCCGGCGGCCAGCAGCAGCGCCTGGCGCTGGCCATGGCCGTCGTCGGCCGCCCTGAGCTGGTCTTCCTCGACGAGCCGACCGCGGGCCTCGACCCGCAGGCCCGCCGCGCGACCTGGGACCTCGTGCGCGAGCTGCGTGCGGACGGCGTCACCGTCGTCCTCACCACGCACCACATGGACGAGGCCGAGCAGCTGGCGGACGACGTCGCCATCGTCGACGGCGGCAAGGTCATCGCCCAGGGCAGCCCGGAGGAGCTGTGCCGGGGCGGCGCGGAGAACACCCTGCGGTTCAGCGGCCGGCCCGGCCTGGACCTGGACTCGCTCCTCAAGGCCCTGCCCGCCGACTCCGCCGCCGCGGAGCTGACGTCCGGCACGTACCGGGTCACCGGCAAGGTCGACCCGCAACTGCTCGCGACGGTCACCGTCTGGTGCGCGCAGAACGGGGTCATGCCGGACCGCATAGCGGTCGAGCGGCACACCCTGGAGGACGTCTTCTTGGAACTGACCGGCAAGGAGCTGCGGGCATGAGCACCGACACGACCGCGGGCACGAGCCCGGAGACGGGCACGGGCACCTTCGCCCCGAGGCCCGGTGCCGCGCCGCTCGTCCGGATGATCCGGGCGCAGGCCGCGCTGGAGACCCGGATGCTGTTGCGCAACGGCGAGCAGCTGCTGCTGACCGTCGTCATCCCCACCCTCCTGCTGGTCCTCTTCAGTGCCGTCGACATCATCGACACCGGTGAGGGCGAGGCCGTGGACTTCCTCGCCCCCGGCGTCCTCGCGCTCGCCGTGATGTCCACGGCCTTCACCGGGCAGGCCATCGCGACGGGCTTCGAGCGCCGCTACGGGGTGCTCAAGCGGCTCGGCGCGTCCCCGCTGCCGCGCTGGGGGCTGATGACCGCCAAGACCTGCTCGGTGCTGGTCACCGAGGTCCTCCAGATCGCCTTGCTGACGGTGATCGCCTTCGCGCTCGGCTGGTCGCCGCACGGCAACCCGCTCTCCGTGCTCGCGCTGCTCGTCCTCGGCACCGCGGCGTTCTCGGGTCTCGGGCTGCTGATGGCCGGCACCCTCAAGGCCGAGGCGACCCTGGCCGCGGCCAATCTGGTCTTCCTTCTCCTGCTGGTCGGCGGCGGGGTCATCGTGCCGCTGGACAAGTTCCCGGCGGGTGCCCGGTCCGTGCTCGAACTGCTGCCGATCTCCGCCCTGTCCGACGGGCTGCGGGACGTCCTCCAGCACGGCGCGGGCCTGCCCTGGGGCGACCTGGGGATCCTCGCCGCATGGGCCGTCCTCGGGCTCGGCGCGGCGGCGCGCTTCTTCCGCTGGGAGTAGCCCCGCACGCGCTGTCACCAGCGGAATCACAAAGGGACAATCCACCACGCACCCCCCTCGTGAATCCATGCACAAGCGGGCCCTTACGATGGCTCCCGTGCCGAAAACGCTGAACCCCCTCCAGCTCGTCGCCGACCGCTGGCAGCCGTCCGCCCGCTTCGTCCAGCGGGCCGCGTTCGCCTGCGTCGTGATGGCCGTGATCATCGTCGTGACGGGCGGCGCGGTCCGGCTCACCCAGTCCGGGCTCGGCTGCCCGACCTGGCCGACCTGCACCGAAGACAGCCTGACGCCGACGCCCGAGATGGGCATCAACGGCGTCATCGAGTTCACCAACCGCATGCTCACCTACGTGCTGTGCGCGGTCGTGGGCCTGGCCATCACGGCGGCACGCGCGCGTGCCCCGCGCCGCCGCAGCCTCACCCGGCTGGGCTGGGCGCAGTTCTGGCTGGTGGCGAGCAACGGCATCATCGGTGGCATCACGGTGCTGACGGGCCTCAACCCCTACATCGTCGCCTCGCACTTCCTGGCGGCCACCGCGCTGCTGACGGTCGCGGTGGTGATGTGGCGCCGCGCGAGCGAGGGCGACGAGGAGCCGCGCGACCTGGTGGCCCGCCCGGTGCGGCAGCTCGGCTGGGTGCTGGTCGTCGCGACCGCCCTGCTGATCGTCATCGGCACCGTGGTGACGGGCTCGGGCAAGCACGCGGGCGACGCGAAGAAGGACGTCCACCGCATCCCGCTGGACGTCCGGGAGATCACCCAGCTGCACGTGGACCTCGTCTGCGTCGTGCTCGGTCTGGTCGTCGCCCTGTGGTTCGTCCTGCGGGCCGTGAAGGCGCCGGCCGGGACCCACCGCGGGGTGGTGGAGCTGTTCGGCGTGCTGATGCTCCAGGGCACCATCGGCTTCGTGCAGTACGTCAACGACTCCCCCGAGCTCCTCGTGGGCACCCACATGCTCGGCTCCTGCCTGGTGTGGATCGCCGTACTGCGGGTCTTCCTGTCACTGCGGGACCGCGGTGAGCTGCACGCCTCGGTGCCCGCTCCCTCCGGCGGGCACGACACGCTTCAGCCGGCCGCCGCGTCCAGCCGGTAGACCCTGCACGCGGTGCCGGCCGCGACGAGCGAGGCGATCCGCCCCGCCTCCGCGCGCCGGCACCAGCCGTCGGCGACCCAGTCGCCCATGAGCCGCTCCATGGCCCGGACGAACAGCCGGGCGCCCACCACGTACAGCTCCGCCAGCGCCCGCGCCCCGGTGGAGAACAGCAGCTTGCCGAACGGCGCCTCGCGCAGCGTCTCCTCGGGGCGGGCCCCGACGTCCGCGTAGACGTGCGGGAAGACCGCGGCGAGCTGCGCCGCCTGCCGGTGGTGCCAGGGATCGGGCAGCAGCACCAGGTCCGTGCCCAGGCCGGCCGTGGCCCGCAGGAAGGGGCCGAGCGGCCGGGGGTCAGGGCAGTGCAGCTGGACGGGCAGCCCGGTGGCGGCGGCGCTCCACAGCAGATGACGGCCGAGTACGGGCCCGCCGGGTGCGGAGCCCCTGCGGCGGGTGCGCAGCCAGTGGTCGGCGGCCCTGCGGACCTCGTCCGGGCCGGGCGGAGTCCCGTCGCACGAGGGGACCCCGGAGGCGAACGCCGTGGCGTTCTGGGCGGCGGCGTAGAGCGCCTCGGCGAGGTAGGCGGCGAAGGAGTCGGCGCTGCCGGAGGTGTCCGCGACCTGCGCGGCGAGCGGTTCGAGGCGGACCACCTCGTGGGCGCGGCCGGCGGCGGCGCTGGCCAGCTCCCCGGGGGAGGTGAGGTCGCTGGGCACCCCGGCCTCCAGCAGGAACGTCCCGATGCCCGCGCCGCGCAGCAGCAGGTGACCGGCCCGGTAGGCGCCCAGTTCGCGGCGCCTGGCCAGATAGCGGACCGGGGCGCAGTGCGGTTCCAGACCGAGCAGGGGCGGGCACCAGCGGCGCACGGCGAGGCCCGCGCGGCTGTCGAAGAAGGTCGTCCCGCGGGGGGCCGCGCCGGTGGATCCGGCGGCCGCCGCGAGATGCGTCTCGAACGCCCCGAGGCCCAGTTCGCCGTGGACGGCACCGTGGCTGTACTGATCGACGAGCGGCGGCATGCCGTATACCATTCGCGCCCACCCCGTCCCGCTCGCCCGACCCCGCCCGCGCGGCGCCCGAGGGGCCGCTTCCGAGGGGTTTAACGGGCGAGTCGCCCGTCAGTTATGACGGCACGGGAACGGCCTGGTGGGCGGCGTGCACCGCGTCGGGCAAGCGGCGCCGCGGCCGTCAGCCGTTGCTGGGACCGCCGAGCTGCATGCCGGCCATGCGGGTCCACTCGTACGGACCGGTGCGGACCTTGGCCGCCATCTCGCCGTCGAAGTCGTCCCGAAGGGTGATCCCGGCGATCTCCGCGGCCTTCCGCGCGATCTCGAAAGAGGGAGCGACGAGGTTGCCCCACTCCTCGTTGGCGCCGACGAGGGCGATCCGGGTGGTGCCGCGGCCGATGTGCGCGAGCTGGCCCTCGGCGCTGCCGCCGTGGTTCTTGGCGAACGCGCTGATCTGCCGGGCCAGCCGGGCGGCCTTGCGGGCCGCCTTGGCGTCGATTGCGGTCTCTTCGGCCTGCGTGAGGGTGTCTGCCATGAGCAGGATGCTACCGGCCAGTACGCGCCTTCTGGGGGGAGACCCCCAGACCCCCTAGTGGAGGAAGGGATCCACGGCGACGGCGGCGAAGAGCAGCGAGACATAGGTGATGGACCAGTGGAACAGCCGCATCTCCTTGAGCTTCGCGCCCGTGATCCCCGCCTTGGCCCGGGCCTGGAGGCCGTGCGCCTCCTTGAGCCAGAAGGCTCCGAGCGCGGCCGCGACGACCGAGTAGAACCAGCTGGTGTAGCCGAGGGGCTGGAGCGAGAGGGAGACGCCGACCATCACCCAGCTGTAGAGGACGATCTGGCGGGCCACCACCTTGTTGCCCGCGGTGACCGGCAGCATCGGCACGCCCACGCGCTCGTAGTCGTCCTTGACCTTCATCGACAGCGGCCAGTAGTGCGGCGGCGTCCAGAAGAAGATGACGAGGAAGAGGACGAGGGCGGCCCAGGAGACGGAGTCGGTGACCGCGGACCAGCCGATGAAGACCGGCATGCAGCCCGCGATGCCGCCCCAGACGATGTTCTGCGCGGTACGCCGCTTGAGGATCAT
Organism: Streptomyces netropsis; assembly: GCF_014203545.1. Classification (GTDB taxonomy): domain Bacteria; phylum Actinomycetota; class Actinomycetes; order Streptomycetales; family Streptomycetaceae; genus Streptomyces; species Streptomyces netropsis. Next base: position 1,002,827 of record NZ_JACHJG010000001.1, on the reverse strand, counting down.
CGTGTAGACGACGACGTAGAACAGCGAGGCGCCGAGCGAGAGCATCGCCGACAGGGGGTTGACCAGGTACCAGAACCACACCGTCGACCCGACGGTCAGCGCGGAGGCGAAGACCAGGCACTCACGCGGCGAGACCATGCCGGTGACCAGCGGTCGCTGCGAGGTGCGGTCCATCATCGCGTCGATGTCGCGGTCGATGTACATGTTGAACGCGCCCGCGCCGCCCGCCGACAGATAGCCGCCGACGCAGGTCGCCAGGACCAGCCACAGGTCGGGCACGCCCTCCGCGGCGAGGAACATCACCGGCACGGTCGTCATGAGCAGCAGCTCGATGACCCGGGGCTTGGTCAACGCAACGAACGCCTTGACACGGGCCCCGAACGGCCGGTGGCTGGGGCTCTCAACGAGCACCCCCGCAGGACGGGATTCGACGGCCGTCACGCACACCCCTGACAGAGATAAGGCCAGCAAGCACATCCGGGCGTGCAGACCCGGGAAAGACTTGCGCGTACCACGCCACTCTAGACGTAGGGGGTACTCCGCCCTCCGCCGGGGTGGGTCGTGTTGGAGGCCCCTCTCGCCCTCATGATCCCGGCCCCACAACCGATCTTGAGCATTCGCCGCCTCGGGCGGAGGGACCGGCCCGGTACCCCGGAAGGCGCTCGAAAACCTCTCGAACGTCCCGCGGAATTCCGCGGGACACGACAGAACGGAAGCGTTCGGGAGGCGGCCGGGCGCACTCCCCGGCAGGCTGGTTCCATGGCCGTCGCACCCACCACGGGAATCTTTGCCATCCGGACCGGGTTGCCCGGGCACACGGTCGGGCAGCCGACTGTACGTCGAAAAAATGCGCGTCCCAGCGGGGGTAGGCTCGACAGCGCCGCGTCGTGGCGGAATACCGCCCCCGGCAATCGCACATGTGGAGAGGAGCCCTGACCGAGGGTGAGCAACAAGCCGACCACCACAGACCTCGAGTGGACCGAACTGGACCAGCGGGCCGTCGATACCGCTCGCGTCCTGGCCATGGATTCCGTACAGAAGGTCGGTAACGGCCATCCCGGCACGGCCATGAGTCTGGCGCCCGCCGCCTATCTGCTGTTCCAGAAGCTGATGCGGCACGACCCGAGCGACGCCGACTGGACCGGACGCGACCGGTTCGTCCTCTCCCCCGGCCACACGAGCCTGACGCTCTACATCCAGCTCTTCATGGCCGGGTACGGCCTGGAGCTCGCGGACCTGAAGTCGTTCCGCACCTGGGACAGCAAGACCCCGGGCCACCCGGAGCACGGCCACACCCGCGGCGTGGAGACCACCACCGGCCCGCTGGGCCAGGGCATCGCCAACGCGGTGGGCATGGCCATGGCCGCCCGCTACGAGCGCGGTCTGTTCGACCCGGAGGCGGCGAAGGGCGAGTCCCCCTTCGACCACACCATCTGGGCGATCGTCTCCGACGGCGACCTGGAGGAGGGCATCTCCGCCGAGGCGTCCTCGCTGGCCGGCCACCAGAAGCTCGGCAACCTCGTCGCGCTCTACGACGACAACCACATCTCGATCGAGGGCGACACCGAGACGGCCTTCTCCGAGGACGTCCTGGCGCGCTACGAGGCGTACGGCTGGCACGTCCAGCGCATCGAGCAGTCCCCGAACGGCGACTTCGACGTCCAGGCGCTGTACGCGGCGCTGAAGGCGGCGCAGGAGGAGACCGAGCGTCCCTCGATCATCGCCGCGCGCACGATCATCGCCTGGCCCGCCCCGAACGCGCAGAACACCGAGGCCTCGCACGGCTCGGCGCTGGGCGACGAGGAGGTGGCCGCGACCAAGAAGGTGCTGGGCTTCGACCCCGAGCAGACCTTCCAGGTCGAGGACGAGGTCTTCACCCACGTCCGCTCGGTCGTCGACCGCGGCCGCGAGGCGCACGCCACGTGGAGCAAGCGGCTGGAGGAGTGGCGCACGGCGAACCCGCAGCGCGCCGCCGACTTCGACCGGATCAACGCGGGCGAGCTGCCCGACGGCTGGGAGAAGGCGATCCCCTCCTTCCCCGCGGGCAAGGACGTCGCGACCCGCAAGGCGTCGGGCGAGGTCCTCAAGGCGCTGGGCGGCGTGATCCCCGAGCTGTGGGGCGGCTCCGCCGACCTCGCCGGCTCGAACAACACGACCATCGACGCGTCGTCGTCCTTCCTCCCGAAGGGCAACCCGCTGCCGGAGGCGAACCCCTACGGCCGCACGGTGCACTTCGGCATCCGTGAGCACGCCATGGGCTCGACCATGAACGGCATCGCGCTGCACGGCAACACCCGCATCTACGGCGGCACCTTCCTGGTGTTCTCCGACTACATGCGCCCGGCCGTGCGACTGGCCGCGCTGATGAAGCTGCCGGTCACCTACGTGTGGACGCACGACTCCATCGGCCTCGGCGAGGACGGCCCGACCCACCAGCCGGTCGAGCACATGGCCGCGCTGCGCGCCATCCCGGGCCTGAACATGGTCCGCCCGGCCGACGCCAACGAGACGGCGATCGCCTGGCGCGAGATCACCAAGCGCCACACCACTCACCCGGCGCCGCACGGTCTGGCCCTCACCCGCCAGAACGTGCCCACCTACGAGGCAAACGAGGGCGTCGCCAAGGGCGGCTACGTCCTGTTCGAGGCCGAGGGCGGCCGTCCGCAGGTGATCCTGATCGGCACCGGTTCCGAGGTCCAGCTGGCCGTCGAGGCCCGTGACGTCCTCCAGGCCGAGGGCATCCCGACCCGGGTCGTCTCGATGCCGTCCGTCGAGTGGTTCGAGGAGCAGGACCAGGCGTACCGCGACGGCGTCCTGCTGCCCGACGTCAAGGCGCGGGTCGCGGTCGAGGCCGGCATCGGTCTGACCTGGCACCGCTACGTCGGCGAGAGCGGCCGGATCGTCTCGCTGGAGCACTTCGGCGCCTCCGCCGACTACAAGGTGCTCTACCGCGAGTTCGGTCTGACCACCGAGGCCGTGGTCGCCGCCGCGCGCGAGTCGGTCGAGCACGCCGACGCCAACCGCCGCTGACGCCCGCAAACAATCAGTAGGAGATGCAATCCCCATGACAGACGCACTCAAGCGCCTCTCCGACGAAGGCGTCGCGATCTGGCTGGACGACCTGTCCCGCAAGCGCATCACGTCGGGCAACCTGGCCGAGCTGATCGACCAGAGCCACGTCGTGGGCGTCACGACCAACCCGTCGATCTTCCAGAAGGCGATCTCCGGCGGTGACGGTTACGAGCAGCAGCTCGCCGACCTCGCGGCCCGCAAGGTCACCGTCGACGAGGCCATCCGCATGATCACGACGGCGGACGTCCGCGACGCCGCCGACATCCTGCGCCCGGTCTTCGACGCGACCGACGGCCAGGACGGCCGGGTCTCCATCGAGGTCGACCCGCGCCTGGCGCACGACACGGTGGCCACGGTCGCCGAGGCCAAGCAGCTGGCCTGGCTGGTGGACCGCCCGAACACCCTCATCAAGATCCCGGCGACCAAGGCGGGCCTGCCGGCCATCGCCGAGGTCATCGGCAAGGGCATCAGCGTCAACGTGACGCTGATCTTCTCCCTCGAGCGCTACCGCGCGGTGATGGACGCCTACCTGACCGGTCTGGAGAAGGCCAAGGCCGCGGGCCTGGACCTGTCCCTGATCCACTCGGTCGCGTCCTTCTTCGTGTCCCGCGTGGACACCGAGATCGACAAGCGCCTCGACGCGCTGGGCACGGCGGAGGCCAAGGAGCTGCGCGGCAAGGCGGCGCTCGCCAACGCCCGCCTGGCCTACCAGGCGTACGAGGAGGTCTTCTCCTCCGACCGCTGGGCCGCCCTGGAGAAGTCCGGCGCCAACAAGCAGCGCGCCCTGTGGGCCTCGACCGGCGTCAAGGACCCGGCCTACAAGGACACGCTGTACGTGGACGACCTGGTCGCCCCGAACACGGTCAACACCATGCCGGAGGCCACCCTGGAGGCCACCGCCGACCACGGTCAGATCATCGGTGACACGGTGCGCGGCACGTACGAGCAGGCCAAGGCCGAGCTCGACGCGCTGGCGAAGGTCGGGATCTCGTACGACGACGTCGTGCAGGTCCTGGAGGACGAGGGCGTCGAGAAGTTCGAGGCGTCGTGGAACGACCTGCTGAAGTCCACTGAGGCGGAGCTCAAGCGCCTCGCTCCGGAGGCGTGAATTGAGCACAAGCAGCAATCCGCTGCGTGACGCTCAGGACCGACGGCTCCCGCGTATCGCGGGGCCGTCGGGCCTGGTCATCTTTGGCGTCACGGGCGATTTGTCCCGTAAAAAGCTGATGCCTGCCGTCTATGACCTGGCCAACCGCGGTCTGCTGCCGCCGGGCTTCTCGCTCATCGGCTTCGCGCGCCGCGACTGGGAGAACGAGGACTTCGCCCAGATCGTCCACGACGCGGTCAAGGAGCACGCGCGCACGCCCTTCCGCGAGGAGGTCTGGCAGCAGCTGGTGCAGGGCTGCCGGTTCGTCCAGGGCGACTTCGACGACGACGAGGCCTTCGAGACGCTCAAGGACACCATCCACGAGCTCGACAAGGCGCAGGGCACGGGCGGCAACTTCGCCTTCTACCTGTCCGTCCCGCCGAAGTTCTTCCCCAAGGTCGTCCAGCAGCTCAAGAAGCACGGACTGGCCGACCAGAAGGAGGGCTCCTGGCGGCGCGCCGTCATCGAGAAGCCCTTCGGGCACGACCTGGCCAGCGCCCAGGAACTCAACCGGATCGTCCACGAGGTGTTCCCGCCGGAAGAGGTCTTCCGGATCGACCACTACCTCGGCAAGGAGACGGTCCAGAACATCCTGGCGCTGCGCTTCGCCAACACCCTCTTCGAGCCGATCTGGAACCGGTCGTACGTCGACCACGTGCAGATCACCATGGCCGAGGACATCGGCATCGGCGGCCGGGCCGGCTACTACGACGGCATCGGTGCCGCCCGCGACGTCATCCAGAACCACCTGCTCCAGCTGCTCGCGCTCACCGCGATGGAGGAGCCCGCCTCCTTCGAGGCGGACGCGCTGGTCGCGGAGAAGACCAAGGTGCTCGGCGCCGTGCGGCTGCCGAAGGACCTCGGCAAGGAGACCGTGCGCGGTCAGTACGCGCACGGCTGGCAGGGTGGCGAGGAGGTCGTCGGCTACCTCGAAGAGGACGGCATCGACCCGCAGTCGAAGACCGACACCTACGCCGCGATCAAGCTGGAGATCGACAACCGCCGCTGGGCGGGCGTCCCCTTCTACCTCCGCACGGGCAAGCGGCTCGGCCGCCGCGTCACCGAGATCGCGGTGGTCTTCCAGCGCGCCCCGCACTCGCCCTTCGACCACACCGCCACCGAGGAGCTGGGGCAGAACGCCCTGGTGATCCGGGTGCAGCCGGACGAGGGCGTCACGCTGCGGTTCGGCTCCAAGGTGCCGGGCACCTCGATGGAGGTCCGGGACGTCTCGATGGACTTCGCCTACGGCGAGTCCTTCACCGAGTCCAGCCCGGAGGCGTACGAGCGGCTCATCCTCGATGTGCTGCTGGGCGACGCCAACCTCTTCCCGCGGCTGCGGGAGGTCGAACTGTCCTGGGAGATCCTCGACCCGATCGAGCGGTACTGGGACAAGCACGGCAAGCCCGCGTCCTACCAGGCCGGCACCTGGGGCCCGGACGAGGCCGACGAGATGCTCGCACGAGACGGACGGAGCTGGCGGCGGCCATGAAGATGGACCTCACGGACACCACGTCCAGCAAGATCAACAACGCGCTGGTCCAGGGCCGCCGCGCCATCGGCACCCCCGCCGTCGGCATGGTGCTCACCCTGGTCATCGTCACCGACGAGGAGCACGCCTACGACGCGCTCAAGGCCGCCAACGACGCGTCCCGCGAGCACCCCTCGCGCAAGCTCGTCGTCATCAAGCGGGTCAGCCGCTCGATGCGCGACCGCGCCAAGGCCCGCCTCGACGCCGAGGTCCGGGTCGGCACCAGCGCGGGCACCGGCGAGACGGTGGTCCTGAGGCTGTACGGCGACGTCATCGACCACGCCCAGTCGGTCGTGCTGCCGCTGCTGCTGCCCGACGCCCCCGTGGTCGTCTGGTGGCCGGTGGGTGCTCCGCCGAACCCGGAGAAGGACCCGCTGGGCGCCCTGGCCCAGCGCCGGGTGACCGACACCTACGCCGCCGAGGACCCCCTCGCGGAGGTCTCGGCCCGCGCCGCGCACTACACGCCCGGCGACACCGACCTGGCCTGGACCCGGATCACGCCGTGGCGCTCGATGCTCGCGGCCGCCCTGGACCAGCAGCAGGTCGACGTCGTCTCCGCCGAGGTCGAGGGCGAGGGCTACAACCCCAGCGGTGAGCTGCTCGCCATGTGGCTCGCGGACCGTCTCGGCGTCCCGGTGAAGCGGACCGTCTCGGACGGCCCGGGCCTGACCGCCGTACGGCTGGAGACCGGGAACGGCCCGATCGTCCTGGACCGTCCCAACGGCACGCTGGCCACGCTCTGCATGCCCGGCCAGCCGGACCGTGCCGTCGCGCTCAACCGACGCGAGACCGCGGAGCTCCTCGCGGAGGAGCTGCGCAGGCTCGACCCGGACACCACCTACGAGGCGGCGCTGAAGTACGGCGTGGAGCGGCTTTCCGAGCCGGCCGCGCAGTCGGCCGCGGCGCCGAAGGCGGCCAAGGCCGCTGAGGTCGCCGAGGCCGCTCCGGAGGCTCCGGCCGCTCCGGACGCTTCGGACGGAGCCACCGCCGCCCCCGCCAAGAAGGCGTCCGGCAAGAAGGCGGCGGGCAAGTGAGCGCTCCTCAGATCGTCGTCCACCGGGACAAGGAGCTGATGGCGCAGGCCGCGGCGGCCCGGCTGATCACGAAGATCGTGGACGCCCAGGCCGCCCGCGGCTCGGCCTCCGTCGTCCTCACGGGCGGGCGCAACGGCAACGGGCTGCTCGCGGCCCTCGCCACCGCGCCCGCGCGGGACGCGGTCGACTGGTCGCGGCTGGACCTGTGGTGGGGCGACGAGCGGTTCCTCCCGGACGGCGACCCCGAGCGCAATGTGACCCAGGCGCGCGAGGCGCTGCTGGACTCGGTGCCGCTGGACCCCGCCCGGGTGCACCCGATGCCGCCGGCGAGCGGCCCGTACGGCAACGACGCGGACGCGGCGGCGGAGGCCTACGCGGCGGAGCTCGCCGCGGCGGCCCGGCCCGAGGACCACGGCCCGGTGCCCGCGTTCGACGTCCTGCTGCTGGGCGTCGGCCCGGACACGCACGTGGCCTCGCTCTTCCCCGAACTGCCGGGCGTGCGGGAGACCGAGCGCACGGTGGTCGGCGTCCGGGGCGCGCCCAAGCCGCCGCCGAACCGGGTCTCCCTGACCCTGCCGGCAATTCGCGCGGCCCGCGAGGTGTGGCTGCTCGCGGCGGGCGAGGACAAGGCGAACGCGGTGGCGCTCGCGCTGAGCGGTGCGGGTGAGATCCAGGCCCCCGCCGCGGGGGCGTACGGCCGCAGCCGCACGCTGTGGCTGCTGGACGCCGCCGCGGCGGCTCGCCTTCCGCGGGATCTGTATCCTCCGGCGACGTCCTGACAGCACGCTGAACGGCCGATGGCCCGGTCTCCCCGCGGGGGGGGACCGGGCCATCGTGCGTTTCCCGGGCTCCGCCCGGACCCGGTCCTCAATCGCCGGACGGGCTGCAATAAGCCCGTCCGGCGATTGAGGACGCGCCCGCAGGGCGCTCGCCGCCGCAGGCGGCACAGACGGCCCGTAGGACGAAGATCCGGCCCTAGCGCCCGCGCAGCGAGCGGTAACGCGCGACCAGCGCAGCCGTGGACGCGTCCAGCCCCGGCACCTCGTCGCCGGCCGTCAGCGCGGGCTCGACCCGCTTCGCGAGGACCTTGCCGAGTTCGACGCCCCACTGGTCGAAGGAGTCGATGTTCCAGACCGCGCCCTGGACGAACACCTTGTGCTCGTACAGCGCGACCAACTGCCCGAGCACCGACGGCGTGAGCTCGTTCGCGAGGATCGTCGTGGTGGGGTGGTTGCCCTTGAACGTCTTGTGCGGGATCAGGTCCTGCGGGACGCCCTCCGCCGCGACCTCCTCCGGGGTCTTGCCGAAGGCGAGTGCCTGGCCCTGGGCGAAGAGGTTCGCCATCAGCAGGTCGTGCTGGCCGACCAGACCCGGCAGCAGGTCGTCCACGGGCTTGGCGAAGCCGATCAGATCCGCGGGGATCAGCTTCGTGCCCTGGTGGATCAACTGATAGTAGGCGTGCTGCCCGTTGGTGCCCGGGGTGCCCCAGACGACCGGGCCGGTCTGCCAGTTGACGGGGTTGCCGTCACGGTCCACCGACTTGCCGTTGGACTCCATGTCCAGCTGCTGCAGATACGCGGCGAACTTCGACAGGTAGTGGCTGTAGGGCAGCACCGCGTGGGACTGGGCGTCGTGGAAGTTGCCGTACCAGATGCCGAGCAGACCGAGCAGCAGCGGGACGTTCTCCTCCGGCGGCGCGCAGCGGAAGTGCTCGTCGACCAGGTGGAAGCCGGCCAGCATCTCGCGGAAGTGGTCCGGGCCGATGGCGAGCATCAGGGAGAGGCCGATGGCCGAGTCGTAGGAATAGCGACCGCCGACCCAGTCCCAGAACTCGAACATGTTGGCCGTGTCGATGCCGAACTCGGCGACCTTCTCCTCGTTCGTCGACAGCGCCACGAAGTGCTTGGCGACGGCCTCCTCGCCCGCGCGCAGGCCGGTCAGCAGCCAGTTGCGGGCGGACGTGGCGTTGGTGATGGTCTCGATGGTGGTGAACGTCTTCGAGGCGATGACGAACAGCGTCTCGGCCGGGTCCAGGTCCCGCACGGCCTCGTGCAGATCAGCGCCGTCGACGTTCGACACGAAACGGAACGTCATGTCCCGTGCGGTGTAGGCGCGCAGCGCCTCGTAGGCCATCGCGGGGCCGAGGTCGGAACCGCCGATGCCGATGTTGACGACGTTCTTGATGGGCTTTCCGGTGTGGCCCTTCCAGCCCCCCGAGCGCACCCGGTCGGCGAAGACCTGCATCTTCATCAATACGGCGTGCACGGCGGGGATGACGTTGACGCCGTCGCTCTCCACGACGGCGGATTCCGGGGCGCGCAGGGCGGTGTGCAGCACCGCGCGGCCCTCGGTGGTGTTGATCTTCTCGCCCCGGAACATCGCGTCCCGCAGCCCGGCCACCCCGGTCGCGGCCGCCAGCTCGCGCAGCAGCCGCAGCGTCTCGTCGGTGACCAGGTGCTTGGAGTAGTCGACGTACAGATCGCCGACGGAGAGCGCATAGCGCTCGGCCCGCGAGGAGTCGTCGGCGAACAGCTTCCGCAGGTGCACCTCCCCCAACTCTTCCCGGTGCTTGGCCAACGCGTTCCACTCAGGCGTCTGGTCGAGCCTGCTCCGGCCTTCTGCGTTCATCTCGGACATCAGCCCACTTCTTCTCGTTGCCGCCCCGCCATCCTCCAACCTAATTGATCAGGCTTCGGTATGAGGTGTCCGCACGCCCCGGCGCGGTCCTCGGCGGGCACGGGTGACGACGACGGCCCGGCCGCGCACCCTCGTGGGAGTGCGCGGCCGGGCCGCTTGGCGTGTTCGGTGCCGCTGCTCAGATCTCGCCGCGGAGCTTGGCGAGCGCCTCCGCCAGGATCGCCTCGCCGTCGGCGTCGCTGCGCCGCTCACGGACGTACGCGAGGTGCGTCTTGTACGGCTCGGTACGCGGCGGGTCCGGCGGGTTGTCCCGGTCCTGACCGGCAGGGAAGCCACAACGCGGGCAGTCCCACGTGTCCGGCACCTGCGCGTCGCTGGCGAAGCTCGGCTGCGTCTCGTGCCCGTTCGAGCACCAGAAGGAGATGCGGAGGCGCGGCGCGGACTCGCCCCGCTCGGCCTCCCCCATCGGCCCCGCTCCGACCCGACTTCCTCGGATCGCGTTGCCACTTGCCACGGTCGTAACTCCCTGCGTGATGGTGCTGCGAAGCGACGAGATGAAGCTCCGCGGCGGGCGCCCCAGTCTACGTAAGGCCCAACGCGCGTCCAGTGGCAGGAGTTACAGCCCGGCCGCGAGGACGCGAGCCCAATGATAGGCCGACCCGACGACGGTACGTCAGCTATCGAGCTTCATCAGCAGGCCGAGTGCCACGATGCACGCGAACCACAGCAGACCGACGACCACGGTGATGCGGTCGAGGTTGCGCTCGGCGACCGAGGAGCCGCCGACGGAGGACTGCATACCGCCACCGAACATATCGGACAGGCCGCCGCCCTTCCCCTTGTGCATGAGCACCAGCATCATCATCAGCAGGCTGAAGACGATGAGGGCGATCGAGAACCCCATGACCACGGCTTGACCAACTCTCTCGGACTGAAGAATCTCTCGGACGGTAAAACGTGCGGGGCCGGGCGGCGTGAAAACGCCGGTCCCGGCCCCGACAGGGTACGCCGCGGAGCACCCGTCGTCATAGCGGCCGCCTCGGCGGCCGCCACAGGTCCCGTCCCTTACTGGTCCCGGAACCGGACGATCTTGACGAACTCGTCCGCGTCCAGCGCCGCGCCACCGATCAGCGCGCCGTCGACGTCGGGCTTGGCCATGATCGCCGCGACGTTGCCGGACTTGACCGAGCCGCCGTACTGGATGCGGACCTTGTCGGCCAGCTCCTGGCCGTACAGCTCGGCGAGACGGCCGCGGATCGCTCCGCAGACCTCCTGCGCGTCCTCGGGGGTCGCGACCTCGCCGGTGCCGATGGCCCACACCGGCTCGTAGGCGATGACGATCGACTCGGCCTGCTCGGCCGGGATGTCCTTCAGACCGCCGTCGACCTGGGCCAGCGTGTGCTGGACCTGGTTGCCGGCCTTGCGGACGTCCAGGCCCTCGCCGACGCAGAGGATCGGGGTGAGCCCGTGCCGGTAGGCGGCCTTGACCTTGGCGTTGCAGACCTCGTCGGTCTCGGCGTGGTACTGGCGGCGCTCGGAGTGCCCGATGGTCACATAGGTGCACTTGAGCTTGGAGAGCATCGCGCCGGAGATCTCGCCGGTGTACGCACCGGAGTCGTACGCCGAGAGGTCCTGGGCGCCGTACTTGATCTTCAGCTTGTCGCCGTCGACCAGGGTCTGTACGGAGCGCAGGTCGGTGAACGGCGGCAGGACGGCCACCTCGACGGCGTCGTAGTCCTTGTCGGCGAGGGCGAAGGCGAGCTTCTGGACGTGCGCGATGGCCTCGAGGTGGTTGAGGTTCATCTTCCAGTTGCCCGCCATCAGCGGGGTACGGTCACTCACGTTGGTTCAGTCCTCCAGTGCTGCGAGGCCGGGGAGCGTCTTGCCCTCGAGGTACTCGAGGCTGGCGCCGCCGCCGGTCGAAATGTGGCCGAAAGCGTTCTCGTCGAAGCCCAGGATGCGCACGGCCGCGGCCGAGTCGCCACCACCGACGACGGTGAAGGCGGGGCTGTCGAGGAGACCCTGCGCCACGGCCTTGGTGCCGTTGGCGTAGTCGGGGTGCTCGAAGACACCCATGGGGCCGTTCCAGAAGACCGTGCCCGCGTCGGCGAGCTTCGCGGCGTAGAGCTCGCGGGTCTTCGGGCCGATGTCCAGGCCCTCCTTGTCGGCCGGGATGGCCTCCGCGGCGACGAGCTCGGGGTTGGCCGGGGCCTTGGTCTTCAGGTCCGGGAAGTCGGCCGAGACGAGGACGTCGACGGGGAGGACGAACTCCACGCCACGCTTCTCGGCCCGTGCCAGGTACTCCAGGCAGACCGGGATCTGGTCCTCCTGCAGCAGCGAGATGCCGACCTCGTGGCCCTTGGCCTTGAGGAAGGTGTAGGACATGCCGCCGCCGATGAGGATGCGGTCGGCCTTCTCCAGCAGGTTGTCGATGACACCCAGCTTGTCGGAGACCTTGGCACCGCCCAGCACCACGACGTAGGGGCGCTGCACCTCGTCGGTGAGCTTCTTCAGGACGCCGACCTCGGTGGCGATCAGGTCGCCGGCGGCGTGCGGGAGGCGCGCCGGGAGGTCGAAGACCGAGGCGTGCTTGCGGTGCACCGCACCGAAGCCGTCACCCACGTACAGGTCGGCCAGGGCCGCCAGCTCGTCGGCGAACGCGCCGCGCTCGGCGTCGTCCTTGCTCGTCTCGCCCGCGTTGAAGCGGAGGTTCTCCAGCAGCGTGACCTCGCCGTTCGCCAGAGCGGCGACGGTGGCCTTCGCGCTGTCGCCCACCGTGTCGGTGGCGAACGAGACGCTCTTGCCCAGGATCTCGCCGAGCCGCGCCGCGGCCGGGGCGAGGGAGAACTGGGGGTCCGGGGCGCCCTTGGGACGGCCCAGGTGGGAGGCGACGATCACCTTGGCGCCCGCCTCGGCGAGCTTGGCGATCGTCGGCGCGACGGCGCGGATGCGGCCGTCGTCGGTGATGGTGGTGCCCTCGAGCGGCACGTTGAGGTCGGCGCGGACGAAGACCCGCTTGCCCTCGACGCCGTCCTGGAGGAGTTCGTCGATCGTCTTCATGCAGTGACTCCGGTGACTTCCGTGATCGGGGCCCCTCCCAGCGATAGCTGGGGGACAGTCATAGGACGGGGCCCGTACGACGCGCCATAGCGTCGCACGAGCCCCGTCCCCTACTACATCTCGGTCCCCTTGACAGCGCTGTCAGGGAACGATCAGAGCTGGCCGCCGACGAAGACCGTCAGGTCGACCAGGCGGTTGGAGTAGCCCCACTCGTTGTCGTACCAGCCGACGACCTTGACCTGGTTGCCCTGGACCATGGTCAGGGAGGAGTCGAAGGTGCAGGAGGCCGGCCAGTTCACGATGTCGGAGGAGACGATCGCGTCCTCGGTGTACTCGAGGATGCCCTTGAGCTGACCCTCGGCGGCCTTCTGGAAGGCGGTGTTGATCTCTTCCTTGCTGGTCTCGCGGTCGAGCTCGAGGACCAGGTCGGTGACCGAGCCGGTCGGGACCGGGACGCGCATGGCGATGCCGTCCAGCTTGCCCTTGAGCTGCGGGAGGACCAGGGCGGTGGCCTTGGCGGCACCGGTCGAGGTCGGGATGATGTTCTCCGCGGCGGCGCGGGCGCGGCGCAGGTCGGAGTGCGGGAAGTCCAGGATCCGCTGGTCGTTGGTGTACGCGTGGACCGTGGTCATCATGCCCTTGACGATGCCGAAGCTCTCGTCGAGAACCTTGGCCATCGGCGCCACACAGTTGGTGGTGCAGGAGGCGTTGGAGATGACGTGGTGGTTGGCCGCGTCGTACTTGTCCTGGTTGACGCCCATGACGATCGTGATGTCCTCGTCCTTGGCGGGCGCGGAGATCAGGACCTTCTTGGCGCCGGCGGCGAGGTGCTTCGCGGCGTCGGCCTTCTTGGTGAAGATGCCGGTGGACTCGATGACGATGTCGGCGCCGAGCTCGCCCCAGGGCAGGTTGGCGGGGTCGCGCTCGGCCATCGTCTTGAAGGTCTGGGAGCCGACGGTGATCGAGTCGTCGGTGTGGCTGACCTCCTGCTTCAGACGACCCAGGATGGTGTCGTACTTCAGCAGGTGGACCAGGGTGGCGTTGTCGGTCAGGTCGTTGACACCGACGATCTCGATGTCCGCACCCTGCTCCAGCAGTGCGCGGAAGTAGTTACGACCGATACGGCCAAAGCCGTTGATGCCTACGCGGATCGTCACGAACCGATCTCCTCGTTGGTTTGCCGGTCTGGACGCCGGCGAGCTGTATGGGATGTCCCCGACCACCCCCGACCCTACCTCTAACAGGGGTGGTACGTGACATTGGCGGCGGGGGTTCTCGGGCGCGCTCAGGCGTGCTCAACCACGCTCAACTGCAGGTCAGCCGCCGATGGCACGCAAAGCGGCGCCGACCACTCCGGCTCGCTCGCGCGCGTCGGACACGTGTTCAAGACCGAAGCCCAACAGGACGGTGTCCGGGGTGGTGACGGCGGCGGCGTCGCGAATTCGCACCCCATGATCGTCACCCTGCGTCACCAACGAGCGGTACTCGCCGGCCGCGGCACTGCGGAACTGCGGGAAGGCATCGGGCGGCAGTTCCTCGGAGATCGGGCGGTAGGCGCCGGCGAGCGCCAGCGGGCCTCCGCCCGTGCCGAGGGCGGCGGTGGTGCCCGTGAGTTCACCGGCACCGGTGAAGCGCGTGGCCCGGGCGAACTGGGTGCGGGCGCCCGCGCCGAGGTAGTACTGGGCGAAGTCGTCGGTGTCGGCCTCACCGACCCGCGAGCTGCCGCCCGCCCGTACCCCGGCGGTGATCAGCTTGCCGCCCTCGTTGACGAAGTCGCGCACGGCCAGCAGGGTGGCGCCGTCGGGGCGGGAGGTGCCGCTGTACCACAGCACCGTGTCGAAGTGCCCGAGCACGCCCAGCGCGGGGGGCGCGCCCCTCTCGGCGACGTCCCAGACGACGGCCTTGCGGCCGTTGTCGGTCAGGGCCTTGGCGTACAGGCCGGCGTCGCGTGCCGCCTCCTTGCCGCCCTCGTCCGCGACGACCAGGGTGTCGGCGCGGGGTGTTCGGGCCACGGTGTAGGTGAAGGGCTCGCTCGCGGTCCGCTTGCCCTCACGGGTGCGGCCGGTGAACCAGACGCTGACGGTGGAGCCGGGGCGGACGCCCTCGACGGTGGCGCGGTACTGGTCGAAGCGGATGTTGTCCTCGCCGCCGTAGCGGTTGCCGCCGTCGAAGGCCTCGAGCTCCTCGGTGTGCGTACGGCCGCCGTCGACACGGTAGTTCAGGTGCTTGTCGCGGACGCTCCTGCGGGCGGTGACGGCGACGCTCTGGTCGCCGCCGCGCGCGTAGGAGGTGGTGAAGGCGTGCGGGGTGAAGTCGGGGGCGTCCAGACCGACGGCGGAGACGGGCCGGTCACCGCGGCCGGCGGTCTCGGCGACGGACAGGGCGAAGGGGATGTTCTTGGCGAACTCCTGCTGGATCAGCTTCTCGTCGTCGGGGAAGGTGAAGCCGGACCGGCAGTCGGCGGGGTTCCAGCGGTCGCCCGGGTCCACCTCGGAGGCGGTCTGGCAGGTCGACATCTCGGGGGTGAACATCATGGTGCCGTTGACGTTGCCCGCGTGACCGTCGGCCTCGCCGTTGGTGGTGTAGAGCTCGGAGGAGAGCTGCGGCCGGTAGCCGGGTATGGCGGACTTGCCCGGGGTGCCGGCGAGAGCCCGGTAGAGGACGTCGTCGGGGGTGGGGGTGGCGACCTGCCAGCCGACGCCGTAGAGGATCAGCTCGGCCGCCGAGTGGTAGTTGACGGCGTAGCGGAAGCGGTGGCGCTTCTCGAAGGCGTCGACGGCCCGCGTCTCCGGCTCGGAGGCGGGCGCGGGGCCGCGGTAGGTCTCGGACGCGGGGCGCGGTGACGAGCCCTCGTTGTCATAGCCCCACTTGTAGGGGAAGTTGCGGTTGAGGTCCACGCCGTCGCCGGGGGCGATCTTCCCGTCGCCGTCGTTGTCGCGGAGGTTCTTGCGCCACAGCCGGGTGGCCGGGCTCTGGAAGGTGTAGTCGTAGCCGTCCGGGTTGGCGGACAGCACGAACCACACCTCGGTGGAGTCCACGATCTTGGTGATCCGCTCGTCCTTGCCGTAGCGGTCGAGGTAGTGGTGCATCAGGCGCCTGGTCATCTCCGGCGTGATCCACTCACGGGCGTGCTGGTTGGACATGTAGAGCACCGCAGGCTTGGCGCCGTCGGGGCTCTTCGCCGCGTTCCTCGACACCTTCACGGCGAGGATGTCCTGGCCGCGCACGGTCTTCCCGATGCTGACGACCTTGGTCAGGTCCGGGTGGGCCCGGCCGGTGTCCCTGATCTCCTGCTGCAGCCCGTTCTTCCCGCTGTACGGACGGAAGACGCCGTCACCGGCGGCCTCGGTGCGCTCGCGGACCCCCTCGGGGAGGCGTCTCTCCGTGAGGTTCACGCCCTGGCCGCGCAGTGCGCGGGCCTGTGCACCGGTGAGGTGGAGCTCCACGGGCACGGCCTTGTCGCCGGTGATGCGCTCGCCCAGTTCATGGCCGTCGATACCCGCCCCGAGCAGCAGCGGGACCTGGGTGGCGGTGACCTGTGCGGTCCATACGGACAGTGCTCCGGAGTCGGCCCGCGGGGCCGCTCCGGCGGATGGTCGCGCGTGTGCCAAGGGCGTCGCGGCGAGCCCGCCGAGGAACAGCGAAGTCACCACGAGGACCGATCCCGCCCTGCGTCGCATGAGCCCCCCTTGCTGTTGTCTGCCACATCGGTACGTGGCCGCCAGACTCATAACCCTTCATGATCATGTCAATGACGCCTTTTGCGTCGCCCTCCCCCGGCCCACGCGTCCCGGGCGCGCACAACGGACCGCCCCGGCACCCTCATGGGTGCCGGGGCGGTCCGCGAACGTCGGCGGTCAGCCGACCATGCCCTCGGCCATCTCCTCCGACAGGTCGGAGAGGTCCGACAGATTCGACTCGGTGCCGGGGATCCCCAGGTCCTGGGCGCGCTTGTCGGCCATGGCGAGCAGCCGCCGGATCCGGCCGGCGACGGCGTCCTTGGTCAGCGGCGGGTCGGCGAGGGCTCCCAGCTCCTCCAGGGACGCCTGCTTGTGCTCCATGCGCAGCCGGCCCGCGGCGGCGAGGTGCTCGGGCACCTCCTCGCCGAGGATCTCCAGCGCCCGCTGGACCCGGGCGCCCGCGGCGACCGCGGCGCGCGCCGAGCGGCGCAGGTTGGCGTCGTCGAAATTGGCCAGACGGTTGGCGGTGGCCCGCACCTCGCGGCGCATCCGCCGCTCCTCCCAGGCCAGCACCGACTCGTGCGCGCCGAGCCGGGTCAACAGCGCGCCGATGGCGTCACCGTCGCGGACGACGACCCGGTCGACGCCCCGCACCTCGCGCGCCTTGGCCGCGATCTGCAGCCGACGGGCCGCGCCGACCAGCGCGAGCGCCGCCTCGGGGCCCGGGCAGGTCACCTCCAGGGACGAGGAGCGGCCGGGCTCGGTGAGCGAGCCGTGGGCGAGGAACGCGCCCCGCCAGGCGGCCTCGGCGTCGCAGGTGGCGCCGGAGACGACCTGCGGGGGCAGCCCGCGGATCGGCCGGCCGCGGCCGTCGACCAGGCCGGTCTGCCGCGCCAGCTGGTCACCGCCCGCCACCACCCGCACCACGTACCGGCTGCCGCGGCGCAGCCCGCCGGGGGCCATCACCACCAGGTCGGAAGCGTGCCCGAAGATCTCCAGAATGTCCTTGCGCAGCCGCCGGGCCGCGATCCCGGTGTCCAGCTCCGCCTCGATCACGATGCGCCCGCTGACCAGGTGCAGCCCGCCCGCGAACCGCAGGATCGCCGAGACCTCTGCTTTCCGGCAGCAGGTCCGGGTGACGGGAAGCCGGGAGATTTCGTCCTTCACCGCTGCCGTCATCGCCATGGGCCGATCCTTCCATGCATCCGAAAAATACGGTCGTACGCGGCGGCCAACAGCTCCGGGTCATGCGTCGGGCAGCCGTCGGGCGAGGCGACCGGCGCCAGCTCGACCGTTGCCCCGAGCCGCTTGGCGGCGTCGGTGAGGCTTTCCCGGTCGGGCACGGCGGCCTCGTCGGCCAGCACCACGTCCAGGGCGAGTTTAGGGGCGTGTCGGGCCAAAACCTCCAAATGACGCTGCGGGGAGAAGCCATCTGTTTCGCCGGGCTGCGGTGCGAGGTTCAACGACAGGACCCGGCGGGCCTTGGTTTCCTGCAGCGCCTGGAGCAGCTCGGGGACCAGCAGGTGCGGGATGACGGAGGAGAACCAGGAGCCGGGGCCGAGCACCACCCAGTCGGCGTCGAGCACCGCCTCGACGGCCTCGGGCACCGCGGGCGGGTCCTCCGGGACGACGTGCACGGACTGCACGTCGCCCGGGGTGAGCGCCACGGTGGCCTGGCCGCGGACGGTGCTGATGGCGTCGGGCTCGGCCGGGTCGTGGCCTCGGACGAGGGCCTGGAGCTCCAGCGGGACCGCGGACATGGGCAGCACCCGGCCGTGGGCGCCGAGCAGCTTGCCGACCAGGTCCAGGGCGCTGACGTGGTCGCCGAGCTGCTCCCAGAGGGCGACGATCAGCAGATTGCCGACGGCGTGGCCGTGCAGGTCGCCCTCGCTGGCGAAGCGGTGCTGGATGACCCGGGCCCAGGTCTGGCCCCAGTCGTCGTCCCCGCACAGCGCGGCGAGGGCCTTGCGCAGATCACCGGGGGGCAGCACGCCCAGCTCGTCGCGGAGCCGGCCGCTGGAGCCGCCGTCGTCGGCGACGGTGACGACGGCCGTCAGGTCGCCGGTGATGCGGCGCAGCGCGGCGAGCGAGGCGGACAGCCCGTGGCCGCCGCCGAGGGCGACGACCTTGGGCTGGGCGCCGGTGTACGCCCGGCCCTCACGGCCGCGCGCACGGCCGGGGACGAGTCGGCGTACGCGGCGCAGACGGGAGGTACGGCCGGTCACTCGCGCCCCATGTCCCGGTGGACGACGACGGTCTCGACGCCTTCCGAGACGAGACGGTGGGCGAGCTTCTCCGACATGGCGACGGACCGGTGCTTGCCGCCGGTGCAGCCGACCGCGATCGTCACGTAGCGCTTGCCCTCGCGGCGGTAGCCCGCGGCGATGAGCTGGAGCAGCTCGGTGTAGCGGTCGAGGAACTCCTTGGCGCCGGGCTGGTTGAAGACGTAGCCCGAGACCTCCTCGTTGAGGCCGGTGAAGGGGCGCAGCTCCGGGACCCAGTGCGGGTTGGGCAGGAAGCGGCAGTCCACCACGAGGTCGGCGTCGACCGGGAGGCCGTACTTGTAACCGAAGGACATGACGGTGGCCCGCAGCTCCGGCTCCTCCTCGCCGGCGAACTGGGCGTCCATCTTGGCGCGCAGCTCGTGGACGTTGAGGCTGGAGGTGTCGATGACCAGGTCGGCGTCGCCGCGCAGCTCGCGCAGGAGGTCGCGCTCGGCGGCGATGCCGTCGACGATGCGGCCGGAACCCTGGAGGGGGTGCGGCCGGCGCACGGACTCGAAGCGGCGCACCAGGGCGTCGTCGGACGCCTCCAGGAAGATGACCCGGCGCTTGACCTTCTTGGCGGCCAGGTCCGCGAGGGACTCGCGCAGATTGTCGAAGAAGCGCCGGCCGCGGACGTCCACGACCACGGCGATCCGGGCCACGTTGCCCTGGGAGCGGGCGCCGAGGTCCACCATGGTGGGGATCAGGGCGGGCGGCAGGTTGTCCACGACGAACCAGCCGAGGTCCTCCAGACACTTCGCGGCGGTGCTGCGGCCCGCCCCGGACATGCCGGAGATGATCACCAGCTCGGGGATTGCCGCTGTCTCGCCGGCCGCGTCCACCGTCGTGCCCGTACTCACCTGTGCTCCGTCTCCGTCGGTGCCGTTCATGCTGTCTTCCCCCGTTCCGCTGACGGCGCCGCGGGTGCGGCTCCGTCTTCCATACTGCGGCCTTGAGGTGCCCAAGGCCCAAACTCCGGGCGTCGTGATCCCGCGCGTCCGAGATCGGGGCGGGGGGCCGTGCCCATCATTCCTCCGCCCCGTCCATGATCTCGCCCGTCGCGGTGTTGACGGCCGGGGCGGGGGCCGAGGCGGCGAGGGCCGCCACGATCGTCTCGGCCGTCTTCCGCCCGATGCCGGGTGTCTCGCAGATCTGCTCGATCGTCGCGGCGCGCAGCCGCTTGACCGAGCCGAAGTGCTTGAGCAGCGCCTGCTTGCGCGTGTCGCCGAGGCCGGCGACGGCGTCGAGGGGCCCGGCCTTCATCGTCTTGGCGCGCTTGCTGCGCTGGTAGGAGATGGCGAACCGGTGCGCCTCGTCACGGACGCGCTGGAGGAGGTAGAGGCCCTCGCTGGTGCGCGGCAGGACGACGGGGTCCTCCTCGTCGGGCAGCCAGACCTCTTCGAGGCGCTTGGCGAGGCCGCAGACGGCGACGTCTTCTATGCCGAGCTCGTCCAGCGCCCGCTTGGCGGCCGCGACCTGCGGCCGGCCGCCGTCGACGACGACGAGCTGCGGCGGGTAGGCGAAGCGCTTGGGGCGGCCGTCGTCCTCCCTGCCGCCGGTGGGGACGGCACCCCCGGTGGCCCCCTCGATGGCGTCCTCCGGTGCTCCCTCGGCGGCGTCCTCGGGCCGCTCCTCCCACTCCCCCGTCTTCTGCTTCTCCGTGAGGTAGCGGCGGAAGCGGCGGCCGATGACCTCGTGCATGGACCGGACGTCGTCCTGGCCGGCGAAGGACTTGATCTGGAAGCGGCGGTACTCGCTCTTGCGGGCGAGGCCGTCCTCGAAGACGACCATGGAGGCCACCACGTCCTGGCCCTGGAGGTGGGAGATGTCGAAGCACTCCACGCGCAGCGGCGCGGTGTCGAGCCCGAGGGCCTCGGCGATCTCCTCGAGGGCGCGGGAGCGGGTGGTGAGGTCGGAGGCGCGCTTGGTCTTGTGCAGGGCGAGGGCCTGTCCGGCGTTGCGCTGGACCGTGGCCATCAGGTCCTTCTTGTCACCGCGCTGCGGAATGCGCAGGTCGACGCGGGCGCCGCGGCGCTCGGTGAGCCACTGGGTGACGGGCTCGACCGGGTCGGGGAGGGCGGGGACGAGGACCTCCTTGGGGACCGAGTCGCCCTTCTCCTCCCCGTACAGCTGCTGGAGGGCGTGCTCGACCAGTCCGGCCGTGTCGACGGCCTCGACCTTGTCGGTCACCCAGCCGCGCTGGCCGCGGACCCGCCCGCCGCGTACGTGGAAGATCTGCACGGCGGCCTCCAGCTCGTCCTCGGCGACGGCGATGAGGTCGGCGTCGGTGGCGTCGGCGAGGACGACCGCGTTCTTCTCCATGGCGCGCCGGAGGGCTTCGAGGTCGTCGCGGAGGCGGGCGGCCTTCTCGTACTCCATCTCCTCCGCGGCGTCGTGCATCCGCTGTTCGAGACGGCGGAGGTAGGTGCCGGTGCGGCCGCCCATGAAGTCGCAGAAGTCCTCCGCGAGTTCGCGGTGCTCCTGCGGGGTGACGCGGCCGACGCAGGGCGCGGAGCACTTGCCGATGTAGCCGAGCAGACAGGGGCGGCCGATCTGGGCGGAGCGCTTGAACACCCCGGCCGAGCACGTCCGTACGGGGAAGACCCGCAGCATCAGGTCGACGGTCTCGCGGATCGCCCAGGCGTGGGCGTAGGGCCCGAAGTAGCGCACGCCCTTCTTCTTCGGTCCGCGCATGACCTGGACGCGCGGGAACTCCTCGCCCATCGTGACGGCGAGCGAGGGATAGCTCTTGTCGTCGCGGTACTTGACGTTGAACCGCGGGTCGTACTCCTTGATCCAGGAGTACTCGAGCTGAAGCGCCTCGACCTCGGTGGAGACCACGGTCCACTCGACGGAGGCGGCCGTGGTGACCATGGTGCGGGTGCGCGGGTGCAGCCCGGCGAGGTCCTGGAAGTACGAGGAGAGCCGCTGGCGCAGGCTCTTCGCCTTCCCGACGTAGATCACCCGGCCGTGCTCGTCGCGGAATTTGTAGACCCCCGGCGAGTCGGGGATCTGTCCCGGCTTGGGTCGGTAGCTGCTGGGGTCGGCCATGTCACACACCCTACTTGCGGGCAGTGACAACGCGGTCGCCCAGCCACCCCCGGCGCGCACCACGGGCCCGCTTCCCGGGGTTCCGGGGAGCGGGCCCGTCCGGGCCCCGGCGACGGGATACGTGCCGGGGCCCGGGGTGAAACGATTTCGCGTCGGCGGTCCGTCAGCGGCGGCGCAGCCTGCGGCCCGCCACGGCGGCGGCACCGAGGGTGAGGAGCGCCCCCGCGGCCGTCGCCGCCGAGGCAGTGGTGAGGGGACCGCCGCCGCCGTCCTCCGCCGGGACCCGGGCCTCCGCCCGGGCGTCGGCGGGGGCGTCCTGCTCGCCGTAGCCGCCCGCCTGCCCCTTCTTCGCGTAGGCGGAGCCGGGCAGCTTGTCGCCGTACGCCTGGTGGACGCGTTCCCGGTAGCGGTCGAGCGTGGTCCCCTCGGCTCCGATCGCCCGGGTGGCGTCGGCGTCGAGCGGCAGCACGCGGTCGCCGCGCCGGACGTACCAGGCGTCGATCTGGGGCTCGCGGAAGACGGTCCCGCCGCCGAGCCTCGCGGTGCCCTCGGCCGCGTAGCGCGTCTCGTCGTCACCGGTCGCGATGTTGACGACCTTCCAGGTGTCCCCGGTCCGCACGGTCCACACCGAGGCCTTCTGCCCGTCGGCCGAGACGGCCTTGCTGGCGAGGAAGTCGAGCGAGCCGACCGGGGCGCCCGCCTTGCCGGCCACGAACTCCGGGGCGAGCGTGTAGACGGGCACGGTGCTCCCCTCGATCCTCGGCTTCGCCTTCGCCGGGGCGACGGCGCCGTCCCGGGCGAAGAAGCGGGAGAGGGTGTCGAGGGTCGCCGGGGCCGCCGCCGCGTCGTGGGCGGCGGCGACCGTGGCGGCCGGCGGGGGTGTGGGGTCCGCCGGGGCCCCGACCGCGTGGGCGGGCGAGGCGATGCCGAGGAGGGCCGCGGTGAGGGCACCCGCGGCCGCCGCACGGGCCGCGTTGTTCCTCACGGTGCTCTTCGGGGCGTTCGTCGGGTTCTTCCCGGTCATGACCTCACGCCCCGATCCGGTAGAGGGAGTGGGTCCAGGAGAACTCGTTGTTGTTGACGTACCAGTCGTGCGAGGCCCAGTTGTAACGGCTGTTGGAACCCCACGGGTCTCCCCAGTAGACCCAGCTCTTGGCGTCGTCGAAGCCGTACAGGACGTGCATGTGCCCGCCGCCGGAGGACCACTGGATGCGGGTCTCGATCGGCCGGTCGGCGTTGATCTCGGTCTGCACGGTCGGGTAGCGCAGCCATCCGGTGACGTACGAACCGGGGTTGATGCCCGCCCAGCGCAGCGCGGTCTGCACATTGCCCAGAGTGGCCTGGCTGTTGGGGCACTCGGTGCCCTGCTGCCGGTTGAAGGCCGCGTTGCAGAACTGGTTCTGGCTGTAGTTGCGGCCGAACCAGGTGGCGATGGTGTTGCCGGAGGCGGCCCAGCACCAATTGCTCTTCTGCTGGGCCTGCATGGTGATGTTAAGCCTCTTGCTCGCCTGCAGCCCGGCCTTGTCGCCGGTCGCGGCACTCGCCGTGGTGGGGACGGCGAGCAGCGCGGAGGCGATGAGGGTGGCTGCGGGGAGAGGGGCGAGCGCGGTCAGCCGTCTGCCGCGTATGCGGGTCGCTTTCGGTCGTGCCGAGGCACGGGTCATGGCGTTCCTCCCGTGGCGGGGGGTTTGTGGTGGAGGAGCGCGTCCGGACGCTGGTGGGAGCATCAAGGTGTTGTCGGTGACTGGTCAACCAGCTTCAATGCGGAGTGAGACAGCGGTGTGAACAGCTCGAACCGGAAGTGAACGGCCCGTGCCCACACAGGAGGATCACGGCGGTCCCGGCGACCGGAGATCTCTCCACCGCTCGTGAATATTCACTAAGGAGCGGCGGATGGGACGGCGCGGCACACAGGCCGAAGCGGCCGAGGCGGAACTCGCGCGGGCGTTGCGCTCGGGCCCGTTCCATCTTGCCCTGCGGACGGCGCTGTCGGTACGGGGCCTCGCGCTGCACCGGGTGCAGCACCGGCTCGCGCAGCGCGGGGTGAAGGTCGGTCTGACGAGCCTCAGTTACTGGCAGCAGGGCGCCCGGCGGCCGAGACGACCGGAGTCACTGCGGGCGGTGGGGATGCTGGAGGAGGTCCTGGACCTGCCCGCCGGGTCCCTGACCCGGCTGCTCGCCCCCTCGTCCACCGAGGAGACCGGGCGTCCTGCGGCGCGGTCGCTGCGCTCCCTGGTGGAGGGCCCGCGCGCGGTGGAGCGGCTGCTCGCGGAGCTGGAGTCACCGGCCGACGGCGGGCTGCACACCGTCTGCCATCTGGAGCGGGTCCTCATCGGCGACCGGCGGGAGCTGCGGAGCCGCGACTCCCACCACGTCGTACGGGCGCACCGCGACGGGGTGGACCGCTATCTGGCCATCCACCGCGGGGACACCGGCTGCGACCCCGAACGGGTGACCGTGCGGGCGTTCGACAACTGCCGGGTCGGGCGGGTGCGGTGGCACGCCGCGTCGGGTGTCCTCGCCGCCGAGCTGCTCTTCGACGTGCGACTGCGGGCCGGGGACACCTATGTCTTCGGCTACGGCTTCGACGACGGGACCGCCGGTACGAGCAGTGAATACGTCCGCGGGTTCAGCTTCGCGGGCGGACAGTACGTGCTCCAGGTCCGCTTCGACGCCGCCGCCCTGCCGGTCCGCTGCCGCCGCTTCACCCAGGCCTCGGCCAACGCGCCCCGCGCCGGGCAGCAGGAACTGACGCTGGCGGGGCGGCACCGCGGGGTGCACCTGGTGGAGCAGGGGGTGCGCCCGGGGATCCTGGGGATCGCCTGGGACTGGACCTGAACGGTTTGTCCTGCCGACAGCGGGCACCAGCTACCGTTGGGAGGTGCCCTGCCCCCAGCGGGCTCGATTCGGCTGAGCTCAGCCGCCAAGCCCGTCCGGCGATTGAGGACACCGCCGCGCAGCGGTGGTGCGGGCGACACGGGCCCGCAGAGCCCTTCACATGATCCGCAGGACGGGGCCCAGGGCTCTGCCCGTCAGGTCAGGCGTCCGGGCCCGCGATCAGCTTGCCGTCGGCGGCCTTGACGGGGACGGCCGGCAGCGGGGCTCCGGCCGGGCCCTGGAGGACCTTGCCGGTGGCGGCGTCGAACAGGCTGCCGTGGCACGGGCAGTGGATCTTGCCGTCCTCGATCTTGTCGGCCACACAGCCCGCGTGCGTGCACACCGCGCTGAACGCCTTGAACTCGCCCTTGGCGGCCTGCGTGACGACCAGCCGCTGCTCCCGGTAGAGCCGCGACCCGCCGACCGGGACCGCCGAGGGCGCACCGAGGTCCACCGGGGCGGTGGGCGTCGGAGGGCCCTTGGGAGCCGACTCGCCGCCCCCGCAGGCCGCGGTGCCGAGCCCGGCGGCACCGGCCAGCGCCGCTCCTCGCAGCACGGTACGGCGGGAGGCTGGCTGGCTGGTCATGGAGGCTCCAACGGCTGAGCTGCGAAGAGGACGCCTCGACGATACCGGCACCCTTTCGTCCGCTTGCGACGTGGCAGGCTTGGCCATCCCTGTCGGCCTCGCGCCGCCCTGCCACATCGGCATCGGAAAGGACGCCCTCTCGTGATCGTCGTAGCCGGAGAAGCCCTGATCGACCTCGTGCCCGGCGGTGCCGGGGGCGACGGCGACCTGCCGGCGCTGCTGCCCCGGCGCGGCGGCGGGCCGTACAACACGGCGGTCGCGCTCGGGCGGTTGGGCACCCCGACGGCCTTCTGCTCACGGGTCTCGACGGACGGCTTCGGCGAGGCCCTGCTGGACGGCTTGCGGGCGGCGGGGGTGGACGTCGCGTCGGTACGGCGCGGTCCCGAGCCGACGACGCTCGCGGTGGCGGCCGTCGGCGCGGACGGGTCGGCGGGCTACCACTTCTACGCCGAGGGCACGGCGGACCGTCTGTTCGAGCTGCCCGGGCCGCTGCCGGAGGGGGCCACGGCCCTGTGCCTGGGGACCTGCTCGCTGGTGCTGGAGCCGGGCGCGAGCGCGTACGAGGCGCTGCTGCGGCGCGAGGCGGGGCGCGGGGTGTTCACCCTGCTCGACCCCAACGTCCGGCCCGGTCTGATCGTCGACGCCGACGCCTACCGTGCCCGCTTCCGCTCGTGGCTGCCCCAGGTGTCCCTGCTCAAGCTGTCCGTGGAGGACGCCCGGTGGCTGGGCGGTTCGGCGCGGGAGTGGCTGACGGCCGGACCGGCGGCGGTGGTCCTCACGGACGGCGCGGCGGGGCTGTCCGTCCTCACCCGGGACGGCGAGCGGCACTCCGTTCCCGCGGCGGCGGTCGGGGGCGGGGTCGTGGACACGATCGGCGCCGGTGACACGGTGAACGCCGCGCTGCTGCACCGCCTCGCGGGGCACGGCGCGCTGTCGCCCGCCGCCGTGGCGGAGCTGACCCGGGCGGACTGGCTCGACGTCCTGGCCTTCGCCGCCCGCGCGGCGGCGATCACCTGCTCCCGGGCGGGGGCGGAGCCGCCGTACGCGGCGGAGCTTTGCGGTAGCCCCGCGGTGGAGCAGGACGGGTAGCGGCCACCATGGTGGGGGCCTGGCTGCGACCTCGCCGCCGCCTGCGGCGGTAGCGCCCTGCGGGCGCGTCCTCAAACGCCGGACGGGCTGATCTCGGCTGGGCCCAGCCAGAACCAGCCCGTCCGGCGTTTGAGGACATCGCCGCGCAGCGGTGGTGCGGCCCCTGCGCGCCGCGGTCCCCCGGATGCGCGGGCATCGTCCGCCGTAGCCGCTGCTGCCGACCGGACGCGGCCGGACCCGCCGCCGGGCGTCCAGGGGACGCTCGGCGGCGGGGCCGGAACAGCGCGTACGCGGCCGCGCTCAGGCGCGCGGCGCCCGCGTGGCCGTCTTCTTGACCGCGGCCTTCTTCGCCGTCGCGGTCTTGGCCGTGGCCTTCTTCGCCGTGGCCTTCCTGGCGGCCGCGGTCGTCGTGACCGTCGCCTTCGCGACCCCGGTCTTCTTCACCGCGGCCGGCGCGGTCTTCTTCGTGGCCGCGGCCTTCTTCGCCGGGGCCTTCCGGCCTCCGTTCCCGCGCGCCTTGGTCACCGCCGCGTCGCTCACGCGGTCGCCCAGCAGCTCACGGAGGAACTTTCCGGTGTGGCTGCCCGGGACCGAGGCGACCTCCTCGGGCGTTCCTTCGGCGACGACGAGGCCGCCGCCGCTGCCGCCCTCCGGGCCCATGTCGACGACCCAGTCCGCCGTCTTGATCACATCGAGGTTGTGCTCGATGACGATCACGCTGTTGCCCTTGTCGACCAGCCCGGACAGCACCTTGATCAGCTTGCTGATGTCCTCGAAGTGCAGCCCGGTGGTGGGCTCGTCGAGCACATAGACCGTGCGGCCGGTCGAACGCTTCTGCAGCTCGCTCGCGAGCTTCACCCGCTGGGCCTCGCCGCCGGAGAGCGTCGGCGCGGACTGGCCGAGCCGGACGTACCCGAGCCCGACCTCGTGGAGCGTGCGCAGGTGGCGCGCGATGGTCGGCACGGCCTCGAAGAAGTCCAGCGCCTCCTCGATGGGCATGTCCAGCACCTCGGCGATGGACTTGCCCTTGTAGTGCACCTCCAGGGTCTCCCGGTTGTAGCGCGCGCCGTGGCAGACCTCGCACGGCACGTACACGTCCGGCAGGAAGTTCATCTCGATCTTGATGGTGCCGTCGCCGGAGCAGTTCTCGCAGCGGCCGCCCTTGACGTTGAAGGAGAAGCGGCCGGGCAGGTAGCCGCGGACCTTCGCCTCCATCGTCTCCGCGAAGAGCTTGCGGACGTGGTCGAAGACGCCGGTGTACGTGGCCGGGTTGGAGCGCGGCGTACGGCCGATGGGCGACTGGTCGACGTGCACGACCTTGTCGACCAGGTCGTCGCCGTCGACGCGCGTGTGCCGTCCGGGGACGGTCCGCGCGGCGTTCAGCTCACGGGCCAGGTGGGTGTAGAGGATGTCGTTGACCAGCGTCGACTTGCCCGACCCGGACACACCGGTGACGGCCGTGAGCACGCCGAGCGGGAAGGAGACGTCGATGTCCTGCAGATTGTTCTCGCGGGCGCCGCGCACCGTCAGCCGACGGTCGAGGTCCACCGGCCGGCGGGTCTCCGGCATGGCGATGGACTTCTTGCCGACGAGGTACTGCCCGGTCATCGACTCCTTGTTGGTCAGCAGCTCCTTCAACGGGCCGCTGTGCACCACCTTGCCGCCGTGCTCGCCCGCGCCCGGGCCGATGTCGACGACCCAGTCCGCGACCTTGATGGTGTCCTCGTCGTGCTCGACGACGATCAGGGTGTTGCCCATGTCGCGCAGGCGTACGAGCGTCTCGATGAGGCGGTGGTTGTCGCGCTGGTGCAGGCCGATGGACGGCTCGTCCAGGACGTAGAGCACGCCGACGAGGCCGGAGCCGATCTGGGTGGCGAGCCGGATGCGCTGGGCCTCACCGCCGGAGAGGGTGCCGGCCGCCCGGTTCAGCGAGAGGTAGTCCAGGCCGACGTCGACCAGGAACCGCAGCCGCTCGTTGACCTCCTTGAGCACCCGCTCGGCGATCTTCTTCTCGCGGCCGGTGAGCTTCATGTCCCGGAGGAAGTCGGCGCACTCGCTGATCGACATCGCGGCGACCTCCGCGATGGACCGCTCCTGCACGGTGACCGCGAGCACGATCGGCTTGAGCCGCGTGCCCTCACAGGTCGGGCAGGGCACCTCGCGCATGTAGCCCTCGAAGCGCTCGCGGCTGGAGTCGCTCTCCGCCTCCGAGTGCCGCCGCTTCACGAACGGCACCGCGCCCTCGAAGGACGTGGTGTAAGCGCGCTCGCGCCCGTAGCGGTTGCGGTAGCGGACCTCGATCTGCGTCTTGTGGCCGTGCAGCAGCGCCTTCTTGGCCCGCTGCGGCAGCCCCGCCCAGGGGAGGTCCGTACGGAAGCCGAGCTCGTCGGCCAGGGCGCCGACCAGGCGGCTGAAGTAGTCCTTGGTGTGGCCGTGGGACCAGGGGTTGATCGCGCCCTCGTCGAGGGACTTGTCCTCGTCCGGGACGATCAGCTCCGGGTCGACCTCCATGCGGGTACCGATGCCGGTGCAGTCCGGGCAGGCGCCGAAGGGCGAGTTGAAGGAGAAGGAGCGCGGCTCCAGCTCCTCGAAGGACAGGTCGTCGTACGGGCAGTAGAGGTGCTCGGAGTACATCCGCTCACGCTCGGGGTCGTCCTCGGCGAGATCGACGAAGTCGAGGATGACCATGCCGCCGGAGAGGCCGAGCGCGGTCTCGACCGAGTCCGTCAGACGACGCTTCGCGCTGTCCTTGACGGTGAGGCGGTCGACGACCACCTCGATGGTGTGCTTCTCCTGCTTCTTGAGCTTGGGCGGCTCGGAGAGCTGGATCGTCTCGCCGTCGACCCGGGCACGGCTGTAGCCCTTGGTCTGGAGGTCGGAGAAGAGATCGACGAACTCGCCCTTGCGCTCGCGCACCAGCGGCGAGAGCACCTGGAAGCGGCTGCCCTCGGGCAGCTCGAGGACCCGGTCGACGATCGCCTGCGGCGACTGCCGGGAGATGGGCCGCGAGCACTCGGGGCAGTGCGGCTTGCCGATGCGGGCGAAGAGCAGGCGGAGGTAGTCGTAGACCTCGGTGATGGTGCCGACCGTCGAGCGCGGGTTGCGCGAGGTCGACTTCTGGTCGATGGAGACGGCCGGGGACAGGCCCTCGATGAAGTCCACATCGGGCTTGTCCATCTGGCCCAGGAACTGGCGTGCGTAGGAGGAGAGCGACTCGACGTAACGACGCTGCCCCTCGGCGAAGATCGTGTCGAACGCGAGGGACGACTTGCCCGACCCCGAGAGTCCGGTGAAGACGATGAGGGAGTCACGCGGAAGGTCGAGCGAGACGTTCTTGAGGTTGTGCTCGCGAGCGCCACGGACGATGAGACGGTCTGCCACGCCGGTCGGCACCTTTCTTGAGAGTCGGCTCCGGGGAGCTTCCGAGGAGCTGCGGGGAGGGTTCGCTGCCCCTCGATCCAGAGTACGGGGGGCCACTGACAAGCGAGGGTCGTGCGAAGGCGGGCACCGGATCGGTGCGGCCCCGCGGTGCCGTCAGCGACGCTCCCGACCATATAGCACGTACATTCGATTCAGGGGCGGGATCGGACACCTTCACCCGAAGGTGTGGCCCGGCTATCGTCGGCGGCATGATTGATCATGTGCACGACCTCGCCGCTGTACGTGAAGCCACCGACCGGCTGCTCTCCGCGATCGGCGACCTGGACAACGCCGCCGTCGCCGAGCCGTCACGGCTTCCCGGCTGGACCCGTGGCCACCTCCTCGCCCATCTGGCCCGTAACGCGGACGCCCTCGTGAACGTCCTGGAGGGCCGCCCCATGTACGTGAGCGGCGAGGCACGCGAGGCCGACATCGAGCGGGACGCGCCCCGTCCGCTCGAGGTCCAGCTCGCCGACCTGCGCGACAGCTCCGCCGGCTTCCTGCGGACGGCCGACGCGCCCGCGGACTGGAGCCGCACGATCGAGATGCGCAACGGCGTGACCGACTCCGCCGCGCGCGTCCCCTTCCGCCGCCTCGTCGAGGTCGAGCTGCACCACGTCGACCTCGGCATCGGCTACGAACTGACCGACCTGTCCGACGAGTTCACCGCCCGGGAGATCGAGTTCCTCGCGGAGCGCTTCACCGGCAACCCCGGCGTCCCCGCGCTGCGGCTGACCGCCACCGGCGGCGGGCACGACGGCAAGCAGTGGGCCACCGGCCGGCGCGAGGGCGAGCCCACCCCGGTCACCGGCACCCCGGCGGCACTGATGGGCTGGCTCGCCGGACGGTGCGACGGCTCGGATCTCGAAACCGGTGGCGCTCCGCTGCCCGTTCTGCCTCCGCTATAGGGTGATCCCATGACGTACAGCGGAGCGGTAGAGGTCGGCGGACCTGCGGACGTACACGAGTTGGCCGATCTGATGATCTCCAAGGTCGCGGTCGGCCCCATGAACAACAACGCCTATCTGCTGCGTTGCCGGGCGACGGACGAGCAGCTGCTGATCGACGCCGCCGCCGAGCCGCACACCCTGCTCGCCCTGATCGGCGACAGCGGCATCGCCTCCGTGGTGACGACCCACCAGCACCCCGACCACTGGGGCGCGCTGGCCGAGGTGGTGGCCGCCACCGGCGCCCGCACCCTGGCGGGCCGTTTCGACGCCGAGGGCATCCCGGTGCCGACGGACGTGCTCGTCGAGGACGGGGACACCGTCCGGGTCGGCCGCGTGGAGCTGACGGCCCGCCACCTCGTCGGCCACACGCCGGGCAGCATCGCGCTCGTCTACGACGACCCGCACGGCCACGCGCACGTCTTCACCGGCGACTGCCTCTTCCCCGGCGGCGTGGGCAACACGCACGACGACCCCAAGGCCTTCGCCAACCTCCTCGACGACGTCGAGACCAAGATCTTCGGCGCTCTGCCCGACGAGACCTGGGTCTACCCGGGCCACGGCAACGACACCACACTGGGCGCCGAGCGCCCGCACCTCGCGGAATGGCGCGAGCGCGGCTGGTGACGCCGCCCCGGCCCCACGGCCGGGCGAACGACAACGTTGAAGAATGTTGAACGGTAAGGACCGGCGGCCCATGGCCGCCGGTCCTTACCCCTCTGCGCTGCCCGAGGGGGCGGCAGCGCGGAGGTACCGCCAGGGAGAGGCGGCGCAGGGCCGCGGACGGGGGGCGGGAGGGGGCGGGTACCGCCGTCGTACCGACGGACCGGCCGATACCCGCCGCGCCCCGAGCCGCGCTCCCCCACGCCCCGTTGCCTGCCATCTCCATGGAAGTTGGGCATTACATGCAACGAGACCGTTCCCAGAGTTCACCGTCCATGTTCCGGCTGGCGGCCGCCTCGCTGGCCGGTACCGCCATCGAGTTCTACGACTTCTTCGTCTACGGCACGGCCGCGGCGCTCGTCCTCGGCCCGCTCTTCTTCCCCACCGTCTCACCGCTGATCGGCACGCTCGCCGCCTTCGGCACCTTCGGCGTCGGGTTCCTCGCCCGCCCGCTCGGCTCCATTCTTTTCGGCCATATCGGCGACCGTCACGGGCGGCGCCCGGTCCTCATCGCGTCCCTGCTCCTGACGGGCGTGGCGACGGTCGCGGTCGGCCTGGTGCCCACCTACGACAGCATCGGCATCGCCGCCCCGGTGCTGCTGCTCGTCCTGCGCTTCGTACAGGGCCTCGGGCTCGGGGGCGAGTGGGGCGGCGCGGTGCTGCTGACCGCCGAACACGCGCCCGCCCACCGGCGTGTCCTGTGGTCGAGCTTCCCGCAGGTCGGCCCCTCCGTGGGCTTCGTCCTGGCCAACGGTCTGACGCTCACCCTGTCGGCCACGCTCACCGAGGCGCAGTTCCTGTCCTGGGGCTGGCGGGTGCCGTTCTGGGCGGCGGGTCTGCTGGCGGCGGCCGGGCTGCTGCTGCGCACTCAGCTCAGCGAGACGCCGGCCTTCCAGGAGCTGGCCGCCAACGAGACCCGTGCCTCGCTGCCGCTGGCCGAGATCGTACGCGGGCACTGGCGGCTCGTCCTGCTGACCGCGGGCGGCCTCGCGGCGGGCTACGCCGTCTTCTACACGGTCACGACCTGGTCGCTCGCCTATGCCACCGAGCAGCTCCACGTCGACCGCACGGTCATGCTCGCCTGCATCATGGTCGCGGTCGCCGCCTCGG
This sequence comes from Streptomyces netropsis, assembly GCF_014203545.1. Lineage (GTDB taxonomy): Bacteria > Actinomycetota > Actinomycetes > Streptomycetales > Streptomycetaceae > Streptomyces > Streptomyces netropsis. The sequence continues at coordinate 970,662 of NZ_JACHJG010000001.1, read as the reverse complement.
GCGTGGCCACCCCGCTGGTCGCCCTGCTGGGCGACCGCTACGGGCGCCGCCCGCTGTGCCTGATCGGCTGCACCGTCGTGGTGGTGTGGATGGTCCCGCTGGTGGCGCTGCTGCAGACCGGCCGGCCGGTGCTGATGCTGGCGGGCTTCGTCGTCGCGATGCTGGCCTTCACCACCATGTTCGCCGTGACCGGGGCCTATCTCCCCGAGCTGTACGAGCCCCGGGTGCGCTGCACGGGCGCGGCCGTCGGCTACAACCTGGCGGGCGTCCTGGGCGGCGCCCTGACCCCGATCGTGGCGACCGCGGCGTCCCAGGGCGACGGACCGCCCTGGGGCGTCGCCGGCTATCTGACCGGGATCGCCCTGCTGAGCCTCGGCTGCTTCGCGCTCCTGCCCGACACCCGCCCCACGGCGGCGGCCCCCGGCCCGGCGACGGAGTACGCGACCGCGTAGGGCCCGGCAGGCCACCGCGTCCGTGTGTACCTCCGCTGCGCGGGCGGTGTCCTCAATCGCCGGGCGGGCTGGTCGTGGCTGAGCTCAGCCACGACCAGCCCGCTGAGGACATCTCCCAGGCCCTAGACCAGGCTGCTGTCCTTGTCCTTGGCCGGCTCCGCCGGCTCCTGCTTCTTGGAGGCGTAGAGGCTGGTGACGGTCGTGACGACCAGCACCGCGCAGATGACGCCGAGCGAGACCGGGATGCTGATCTCGGGGACGCCGACCCCGTTCTCGTGCAGGGCGTGCAGCACGAGCTTGACGCCGATGAAGCCGAGGATGATCGACAGCCCGTAGGAGAGGTGGACCAGCTTCCGCAGCAGGCCGCCGATCAGGAAGTACAGCTGACGCAGACCCATGAGGGCGAAGGCGTTGGCGGTGAAGACGATGTACGGGTCCTGGGTGAGGCCGAAGATGGCCGGGATCGAGTCCAGGGCGAAGAGCACATCGGTGGTGCCGATCGCCAGCATGACGATCAGCATCGGGGTCATCAGGCGCTTGCCGTTCTCGACGACGAAGAGCTTGGTGCCGTGGTACTTGTCGGTGGACGGGAAGCGCTTCTCGACCAGCTTCAGGAAGCGGTTCTCCTCGAACTCCTCTTCCTCCGCGTCGGCCCGCGCCTCCTGGATGAGCTTCCAGGCGGTCCAGATGAGGAAGGCGCCGAAGAGGTAGAAGATCCAGGAGAAGTTGGCGATGATCGCCGCGCCCGCCCCGATGAAACCGGCCCGCAGAACGAGGGCGATCAGCACACCGACCATGAGCACGCGCTGCTGGTAGATCGGCGGGACCGCGAACTTCGCCATGATCAGGACGAAGACGAAGAGGTTGTCGACGCTCAGGGACTTCTCAGTGATGAAGCCCGCGAAGAACTCACCGGCCGGCTGACCGCCGCCGAAGAACAGCAGCCCCAGCCCGAAGAGTCCCGCGAGGACGATCCAGACCACGGTCCAGATCCCGGCCTCCTTGATGGAGACCTCATGGGGCTTGCGGCCCCCTATGAAGAAGTCGGCGGCGATGAGGGCGCACAGACCAAGAATGGTCAGCACCCACAGGGTCAGGGAAACGTCCACTGTTCCTCCGGCACTCTGTACGGCAACTACCAGCGTCGTCGCTGCCGGAGGAACGTTCACCCGCATTCGGCCCACGGGGCTTCCTCCGTACCAAAAACAGTACAGGAAGACCCAAGAAATAGTAAAGAATCCCCCAAAACCCCTGGTCAGATGCTGTTTGGTGAGTCAGGGCCGGGAGCTAGAGGCCGTAGGCCCGCCGGGCCTGGCCGACCTGCCACAGCACCTGCCGCAACACCTCACTCCCGGCGGGCACGAGCGAGGGTTCATAGGTCCAGGCATGCCCCACCCAGGGATCGGCGAGGTGGTCGGAGGGCACCGGCGTGATCCTCAGCAGAGCACGCCAGAGCGGGTCGAGCACCGGCCCGTACACCCGGGAGTCCTCCCGGTCGGCCACCATCATCAGGTGCACCCCCACGGCCGGGCCCTCGTCCGCGAGGTACCGCAGCTGGGTGACGGCCCGGTCGTCGAAGCCGTGCGGGAAGTCGTTGACGATCAGCAGCTGTTCGGCGACGTCGAGGTCCGGCGGCAGGGAGTCGACGGCCCCGCTGCGGACCGCCATCTGCACCAGGTCGACGCGCCGCGTCAGCTGCGCCAGCAGCGCGGTCACCCCCTGGGCCCCGGCCGCCGGAGGCTCCTTCAGCGCCCCGGACTGCAGCAGCGGCGCCAGGGCGGCACCGGCCGACCCCGCCGGGTCGATGACGTGCACCGTGAGGTCACCGACCGGGTAGACGGCCAGCAGCCGCGCGGCGTGCGCGACCGCCGTGTCCATCGCCAGCCTGCGCAGCTCGGCGGAGTCCACCAGGCCGGCGTCCGTGCCGTCGGACCGGCCGCTGTCGATCCACAGCCCGCGCTCCAGCGGCAGCCGCACCAGCATGGGGATGCGCAGATTCGTGCGCTCCGGCAGCCGCAGATCGCCCAGGCGCAGCGCCATCGGGGTCTCCAGCGGCGCCTGGTAGCCCTGCCAGACCGGGCTGTCCCAGCGGGCGAAGGCGGGCGGGAGGGCGTGCTCGACGACCTCGGACTCGGCGGCGAGCTGGGCGAGGTCCCGGTCGAGGGCGGCGCGGGCCTGCTCGACGAGCGCGTCCTGCTTGGCGCGCGCTTCCTGCCGGGCGGCGTCGGCGGCGGGCCCGACGCGGGTGCGCGGGTCGGAGAGCACCCGGTCCAGCTCCTGCTCCAGACGGGACTCGGCGAAGTCGACCGCGCTGCGGTACGCGGCGGTGGTGCGGGCCAGGTCCTCGAACATGCCCCAGACCTGGTTGTAGAGCCGCTCGTTCATCGTCCAGCCGCTGGCGTCACCCGCCACGGGCCGGGCGGGCTGACCCGGCTCGGCCTGCGGGGCGGCGGGCGCCGGCTCCGGCGGCGTCGACGTCCGGCGGCGGGGGTGCTGGTAGCTGACGGGGCCGCCCGTGGCCGGGGGCTGCTGCGCCGCCGGGCCGCCCGCGAGACCGTCACCGGGGGCCGGCTGCGGGTCGTGGTCGGGCCGTACGGCCGCCAGGCCGGCGTCCATGGCGTTCCCGCCGGTCTGTGCCGCCCGCCGCACGGCGCCCTCTCCCTGGGACTGGCGGGACGGGGGTGGGGCGATCGCGCGGGCCATGCCCCCGGCGACGGCCTCGTCGATGGCCTTGGCCGTCTCGGCCGCACCGGGCAGCCCCTGGTCGGCGAGCATCGCGGCGAGACCGCCCGCGTAGCCCTGGCCGACGGCCCGCACCTTCCAGGCGCCCTGCCGGCGGTAGAGCTCCAGGGCGACGACGGCCGACTCCGCGTCCAGGTCGGTGATGGTGTAGCTGGCGACCTCGGCACCCTCCAGCGAGGTGACCGCGAGGAAAGGCGCCGCCATGTCGCCGAAGCGGGCCGGTCCGCCCACTCCGGCCGGCAGGGCGAGCAGCACGTTGACACGGTGCACGGCGTCCGGGACGGCGTCCAGGTCGACGGCCAGCCGGTGGTCGGCGGCCGCCTGGCGGGACACCTCGAGGCCGGGGAGCTGGGGTGAGGCGGGGTGCGCGACCCACGCGGCGTCGGCGACCTTGCCGTCCGCGTCACCGAGGGTGGCTCCCGCCACCACCGGAGTGCCCGCCGAGACCCTGATCTCCAGGCGGGTCTCGGACAGCGGGTGGTTCTGCCCCCGCGTCAGCTCGGCCGTCATCGCCGTTCCCCCTTGTTGTGTCGCGCTCGTCGCGCCGCGCTCGTTTGTGCCAGCGGGCCCGGCGGAGCTGTCTCCGCCGGGCCCGGTCCTACCGCTGACTGTCGTGCCGCCGAGCCCTACAGGCTCGCCTGGACCGCCGGGACGAGGTCCTGGAAGGTCCGGCCGTTGGCCGGGGTGCCGATGGCCGTCATCGCCCAGCCGTTGCCCGAGCGGTGCACCTTCGCCATGATCTGCGCGGTGTACTGCCCGCCGCCATCGAGGGTGTAGCGGGCCAGCTCCTGGCCGGTGGTCTCGTCGACCAGGCGGCAGAACGCGTTCTGCACCTCGCCGAAGGTCTGGCCGGTGAAGGAGTTCACCGTGAAGGCGATCTCGTTGATGTGCACGGGAACGCGCTGCAGGTCGACGAGGATCGCCTCGTCGTCGCCGCCCTGGCCCGCACCGCCGACGCGGTTGTCGCCGGTGTGCCGCACCGAGCCGTCGTCGCTGACCAGCTTCTGGAAGAAGACCACGTCGACGGGCTGCTTGTCGGCGAAGAGCAGCGCCGACGCGTCGAGGTCGATCTCCCTCGTGCGCGACCCGAACAGTCCGCGGCGGGGAGCGGCCTGCCAGCCCAGCCCCATCCGTACCGCGGTCAGGGTGCCCCCGTCGGCCTTCTGCAGGCTGATGCCCTGACCCTTGGACAAGTTGACCGTCACGCGCAGTCCCTTCTCGTTTTCTCTCGTGTTGCCCCGTGGACCGCGCGCTGGGCGCGGTCTCCTCCACGACCCTACGCACTGTCACCGGCGGCGAGCACACCCGAGGAGGGTTTGTGGCGGTCTTGCAACATCTCCCGCCGGCGCGACCGGCCGGTGCCCCTCCCGTCAGGCCAGGCCGGCCTCGCGCATCTGCCGCAGCTCCTTCTTCAACTCGCCCACCTCGTCGCGCAGCCGCGCGGCGACCTCGAACTGCAGCTCCGCCGCGGCGGCCCGCATGCGGTCCGTCATGTCCTCGATGAGCTGGGCCAGTTCCGCCGCGGGACGGTCCGTCGCGACGACCGCCTTGGCCTTGCCCCTCCCCTTGGCCCCCTTGGCCCCCTTGGCGCCCGCCTTGTCGGAGGCGGCCGTGGGGACGGGGGCCTTGCCCTGGTCGGACTGGCGATAGCCGGAGCCCAGCAGCTCCTGGGTGTCGATCTCCTCGCGGGCGATCGTGGCGACGATGTCACCGATCTTCTTGCGCAGCGGCTGCGGGTCGATGCCCCGCTCCTTGTTGTACGCGATCTGCTTCTCGCGGCGGCGGTTGGTCTCCTCGATGGCCTTCTCCATCGCCGGGGTGACCTTGTCGGCGTACATATGGACCTGACCGGAGACGTTGCGCGCCGCGCGTCCGATGGTCTGGATCAGGGAGGTCCCCGAGCGCAGGAAGCCCTCCTTGTCGGCGTCCAGGATGGCGACCAGGGACACCTCGGGCAGGTCGAGGCCCTCGCGCAGCAGGTTGATGCCGACCAGGACGTCGTACTCACCGGCGCGCAGCTCGCGCAGCAGCTCGATGCGGCGCAGCGTGTCGACGTCGCTGTGCAGATAGCGCACGGCGATGCCCAGCTCGAGGAAGTAGTCCGTGAGGTCCTCGGCCATCTTCTTGGTCAGTGTGGTGACCAGGACCCGCTCGTCCTTCTCCGTGCGCGTGCGGATCTCGTGCACCAGGTCGTCGATCTGCCCCTCGGTGGGCTTGACGACGACCTCGGGGTCGACGAGGCCGGTGGGCCGGATGATCTGCTCGACGAAGCCGTCACCGCGGGACAGCTCGTACTTCCCCGGGGTCGCGGAGAGGTAGACGGTCTGTCCGATCCGCTCGACGAACTCCTCCCACTTGAGCGGCCGGTTGTCCATGGCCGAGGGCAGCCGGAAGCCGTGCTCGACGAGGGTGCGCTTGCGGGACGCGTCCCCCTCGTACATCGCGCCGATCTGCGGGACGGTGACATGCGACTCGTCGATGACCAGCAGGAAGTCTTCGGGGAAGTAGTCGATCAGGGTGTTCGGCGGGGAGCCGGGCTCACGGTCGTCCATGTGCAGCGAGTAGTTCTCGATGCCGGAGCAGGAGCCGACCTGGCGCATCATCTCGATGTCGTACGTGGTGCGCATGCGCAGCCGCTGGGCCTCGAGGAGCTTGCCCTGCTTCTCCATCCGGGCGAGGGTCTCCGCCAGCTCGGCCTCGATCCCCGCGACGGCCTTCTCCATCCGCTCGGGGCCGGCGATGTAGTGGCTGGCGGGGAAGACGTACAGCTCCCGGTCGTCGGAGATGACCTCGCCGGTGAGCGGGTGGAGCGTGGAGAGCGCCTCGATCTCGTCACCGAACATCTCGATCCGGACGGCCAGTTCCTCGTAGACCGGGAAGATCTCGATGGTGTCGCCGCGCACCCGGAACGTGCCGCGCGTGAAGGCCACGTCGTTGCGCGTGTACTGGATCTCCACGAAGCGGCGCAGCAGCTGGTCCCGGTCGATCTCCTCGCCGACCTTGAGCGGCACCATGCGGTCCACGTACTCCTGCGGCGTACCGAGGCCGTAGATGCAGGAGACCGAGGCCACCACGACCACGTCACGCCGGGTGAGCAGGGAATTCGTCGCGGAGTGGCGCAGCCGCTCGACCTCCTCGTTGATCGAGGAGTCCTTCTCGATGTAGGTGTCCGACTGAGGGACGTACGCCTCGGGCTGGTAGTAGTCGTAGTACGAGACGAAGTACTCGACCGCGTTGTTGGGCAGGAGCTCGCGGAATTCGTTGGCGAGCTGGGCCGCGAGGGTCTTGTTCGGCGCCATGACGAGCGTCGGCCGCTGGAGCTTCTCGATCATCCACGCCGTGGTCGCCGACTTGCCGGTGCCGGTCGCACCGAGCAGGACGACGTCCTTCTCACCGGCGCGAATGCGCCGCTCCAGATCGGCGATGGCCGTGGGCTGGTCACCGCTGGGCTGGAAGGGACTGACGACCTCGAAGGGCGCCACCGTGCGTTCGATCTTTGATACGGGCCGCATGAGACCACCGTACGGCCCACCACTGACAACCGGCGGGCTGCCCGCGTTCGGCCCCTGTTTTCCAGGCGAACGGGCGGCGAAGAGTCGGCAAAGGTCTCCGGCTCCGGGTGTCCGCGACGGCGCGATCGCGTACTTGTCTTCTGTACATCTTTTCCGTAGACACAGGGCCTGGACGCCACCGCGTCCGCGATCCCAGACGCCGCGAGGAGCCCCCTATGCGCATCCGCCCCGTCTCCACCGTGACCAGTGCGATTCTCGGGTTGTCCCTGCCCGCCCTGCTCCTCGCCGGTCCCGCCACGGCGCAGCCCGCCGCCCCCGCGGCCGTCGCACCGCTGAACACCATCGCGATCGCCCACCGGGGCGTACCGGTCGAGGCACCGGAGAACACCCTCGCGTCGATCGACAGAGCCGCCGCGCTGGGTATCGAATGGGTGGAGAACGACGTCCAGCGCACCAAGGACGGCGCCTTGATCATCATGCACGACACCAGCCTGGCCCGGACGACCGACGTCGAACAGCGCTATCCGCGCCGCGCGCCCTGGAAGGTCGCGGACTTCACGCTCGCCGAGATCCAGAAGCTGGACGCGGGCAGCTGGTTCGACCGCCGGTTCAAGGGCGAGCGGGTGCCCACGCTGCGGAACTACCTCCGGCGGGTGGACCACAACCGGCAGAAGCTGCTGCTGGAGGTCAAGGAGCCCGGGCTCTACCCGGGCATCGAGGCCCAGCTGGTCACCGAGCTGCGCCGGGCGGGGTGGCTCGACCGGCGGCACGTGGCGCGCAGGCTGGTCGTCCAGAGCTTCGACGCGAGCTCCCTGAAGGCCTTCCACCGGCTCCGCCCGGACGTGAGGACGGGCTTCCTGGGTGCCCCGAAGGCCGCGGACCTCCGCTCGTACGCGAAGTTCGTCGACCAGATCAACCCCAGCCACAAGAGCGTCACCGCCGACTGGGTCAGGGCGGTCCACGCGCTGAAGGGCCCGCAGGGCAAGCGGCTGACGGTCTCGGCGTGGACCGTCGACGACGGCAAGCGGGCGGTGGCCCTCGCACGCCTGGGGGTGGACGGCATCATCAGCAACGCGCCGCACGTGGTGGAGGAGGCGCTCGACGAGGAATCCGGCATCATCTCGGCCATGGGCGTCGTGGACGCGCTCTAGGGGCGCCCGGGGCCGCCGGGAGGCGAGTGGCTCGGACGGGAACCGGAGGGGAGCGTCCGTTCTACGCTGGATGCTGTGACGGACACCGAAGTGACGGACGCGACCGATGTGACGGGTGCCGGGCGGGCGGCGGCGACGGCGGTGCCACCGGCGTGGGCCTGGACCACGGTCGGCACGCGCGTCGGCCCCCTGGGGCTCGCGGCGACGCCGAAGGGCCTGCTGTGCGTGGCCTTCCACGCCGACGCGGCGACGGCGGGCGACACGGTCGCCCGGCTGACCCGCCGCCTCGGCTCCGGACCCGTCCCGCCTCCCCATCGGGCGCACGACGTCCTCGGCACGGCGTCGGCCGAGCTGACGGCGTACTTCGACGGCCGGCTGCGGACCTTCTCCGTCCCGCTGGACTGGTCGCTGACCTCGGGGTTCAACCGCCGGGTGCTGCGCGAGCTGGCCGCCCACGTCCCCTACGGCACCCTGGCCAGCTACCAGGACCTCGCCGACCGGGTGGGCGAGCGGGGCGCGGCGCGCGCGGTGGGCGTGGCCATGGGCAGCAACCCGCTGCCCATCGTGGTGCCCTGCCACCGCGTCATCGAGAGCAACGGCGGCCTGGGCGGCTTCGGCCCGGGCCTGGAGACCAAGCGGGACCTGCTGGCCCTCGAAGGGGTGCTGCCCGAGCCGCTCTTCTGAAGGCTCCTCCCCGGCCCGGGGCCGATTGTCAGTGGTGGGCCCTAGCGTTCTCGGCACGTGGAGACCGGCCGTGGCGGCCGGTGCGAGAGGGGCGTGTCGTGACGGGGACCAAGACGTATCTGGAGCTGTCTCAAGACGGCGGCGGGGCACACAAGTTCTACGAGGTGACGGTCGCCGGCACGACCGTCGCGGTGCGCTACGGCCGGATCGGGGCGGCGGGACAGACGCAGACCTCCACGTTCCCCACGGCGGAGAAGGCGAAGGCCGCGGCGGCCCGGAAGATCGGCGAGAAGGTCCGCAAGGGGTACGCCCCCGCCGTGGCCGGCGGCCGGGCGGCCCGCCCGGTGACCCGCCGCGAGGTCGCCTCCGCCCCGTCGACCGCGCGGGCGGTCGCACCGGTGCTGTGGAGGTTCCGCACGGGCGCCGCCGCGTTCGGCATCCACATCGGCGAGGACCGCTGCTGGGTCGGCAATCAGTCCGGCGACGTCTACACCCTCGGCCACGACGGCGAGGTGCTGGCCCGCTATCAACTGCCGGACGGCGTCAAGTGCCTGGTGGCGGACGACTTCTGGATCTACGCGGGCTGCGACGACGGCACCGTCTACGACCTCTCGGCCAAACTCCCCTTCGCCGCCTACGAGATCGCCTCCGACGTCGACATCTTCTGGCTGGACATCCGCGAAGGCGTCCTCAACGTCGCCGACCGCGCCGGCGGACTGACCGTCATCGACCACGAGGACGAGTACCAGTGGTCACGCAAGAGCGCCGGGGCGCACGCGTGGATGGTGCGCCGGGACGAGGACGCCGTCTATCACGGCCACATCGAGGGAGTGACCGCCTACGCCCCGGACGGCGGCGGCGAGCTCTGGCACACACCGACGAAGGGCGCGGTGCTCTTCGGGTGGCAGGAGGACACGTCCGTCTACGCGGGCACCAACCACCGCGTCGTCCAGCGCCTGTCGAAGGCCGACGGCACCGTCGAGGCCACGTACCAGTGCGACACCGCGGTCTACTCCTGCGCCACGGCCCCCGGAGGCCGCTACGTCTTCGCCGGCGACTCCGCCTCCTCCGTCTACTGCTTCACCGCGGACGGCACCCGGCTGTGGAAGCTCGGCACGGGCGGCGGCTCGGCGCTGTCGATGCAGTACCTCGACGAGAAGCTCTACATGGTCACCACGGACGGCTCCCTGGTCTGCATCGACGCCACCGACGCGGCCATCGCCGCCGCCCGCACCGGCTCCGTCCCGGTCCCCCTGGACGTCAAGTCGGCCGCCGCCCTCCCCACCTACGCCCCGGCCACCACCGTCCGGACGGTCACCACCGCGACCGCCACGGGCATCGTGGTCGAGTGCACCCAACAAGGCGGCCGCCTCCGCGTGCACGTCGTCTCCGACGGCTACGAACCCACCTGGAACGTCCAGTTCCCCCGCCACATACGCCAGCCGGGCGCCCGCTACGTCGTCGACGCCCTCTCGCCCTCCTCCAGCGGCTTCTACCGGGTGCGCGGGGAGATCAAGCGGCTGGTCTGACGGCCGGGGTGTCGAGGCCGACACCCCTGCGCCCCCGGCGGACACCCTCGCGGAGCCCTCCGGCACCTCGGCTGATCCGAGGCCGTTCCCCGGCCGGGCCCGGCCGGGGGCCTCGTGCAGGAACGGCCCCCAGGGCCTGTCCAAGGCATCGTCTGCCGGGCCGGCGGAGTGCGGGCATCGCCCCACTGGCCCGGTGCGACGACGAACGCGCGAGCCGGCTCGGCCGCACGGCACTTCAGCCACGACCGGACTTCGTGCCGACGTCGTCCTGGTCCGCGCCGACACGGAGGGTGTAGTCGGCCGGGATGTCGTGCTCCGGATCCCCCTTGACCGATACGGCGGACACCTGGGTCGAGAACTGCCGTCCGACCGGCAGCATCGGTGTGTACTTGGTGTGGCCCGTGATCACCGTGGCACGTTGCCGTTGCGAGGGTGATGTCGCGATCTCCATCGTGTCGCCGACCTGCGCTCCGGTGAGTTTGCCCCAGACGACCCGGCAACGACCGCTGTACCGGATCTCCACGTGCATCGTGGACACCCAGTCGTCCGCGATCGTCACGGCCCCGTCCCCGCATCCGGCGTCCTTCGGGTCCACGCCTGTGCAGGTGGCGTTGAAGCAGGCCGGGACGGCGGCCGACGCGGGCGCTGCGGACGCCGCCGGCGGGCGGGCCTTGGCGTCTTCGCCGCCGCCGCTGGTCAACGACGTCATCAAGGCGCCGACCCCCGAGCCCACCACGGCCACGACCAATGCGCCCACAAGGGTCTGCGGCCCATGACGGCCGAGCCACGACCAACGGGTTGCACCGGCGGCCTCGGGATCCTGCTGACCGGCGGCTTGATCCGGGGTGTTGCCGTCAACGGTCAATGGATCCTCCCAGGAGCGCCCGAGCCACACAGGCCCCTCAGCTGCGGCCGAACATGCCGGGAGGCTAAGGCCGGAGGCATAGGGCAGGAAGAGCGATTCGAGCCGAAATCGCCCCATCGAGTGGCCGTCAGCCCCACTGAGACACAGGTGCACCACAGGGCTTGGGCGGCACCTCGTGGATCGCGGGCCGTGCCGCGTCCGGTGGCGGCAGCAGCGCCCGAGGCGCCGTCGGGACAGGCGGCTGTGGCCGGCCCGTAACGACAGTCGCGGCAACGGGTCCCGCCCGCGCAGGGCGGAAGGGCGAAGGTGCCCGGTCACCTCACCCGTTCGCATCACCCGTCGGGCACGCCCTACGCCGCCGACGCCTGAAGCAGCCCCTCCAGGGCGCTCACCGGGTCCTCGGCGGCCGCCCCCGTCGGCCACCAGACGGGGGCAGGGCCCGGGGGGTCGGCCTCGTAGGGGTACCAGCGGCCGTCGTGGCCGTAGCGGAGCTGGATGCCGCGGGCTTCGTCCGTGAGGTGGTTGTGCCGGGGGCGCAGCGGGGGGAGGCCGGCGGCGGTGAGGGTGGAGCGGGCGCGGTCGAAGGGGCCGGCCGGGGGGTCCCAGGGGGTTTCGAGGACGGACAGGCCCTCCGGGCCGCCCTGGCGCCAGGCGGCCACCGCGCGGGCCACGTCGGTGGGCGTGCGGCCGGTGCCCGCCGCGAGGGCGCGGTAGAGGGCCCGGGTGGAGGAGGTCAGGCCGGAGGTGGGGCGGGCGGCGGCCAGGCGCACCGCGTCCTGCCAGGGGGTGAGGTCCGGGAAGGGCGAACCGCCGGTGGCGAGGAAGGCATGGGCCCGGGACGCCGCGTCCGAGGCGAGGAATTCGAGGAGGTCCGGGTCCAGCGGCAGGCCCCCCGCGTCGGGGAGCGCCGGCGGCCTGCCGGGGTGGGCGGGCACGGGCAACGGCGGAGGAAGCGGCGGGCGGTGGGCGGCCGACAGTGCCGCGCGGGCGCTGACCCCGGTGGCCGGGGTGGGTGTCTCCCGGGCCGCGTGGGCGGCGTTGCGGCGGGCGAGGTCGTCGAGGAGCTCCCGCTCGTCACGGCCGCGCATCAGCAGCAGCAGGAAGGAGTCGCCGTCCAGCAGCCGGGCCGTCTCGTAGCAGAGGGCTGCCGCGTGCTTGCACGGGTGGCCGCGGTCGGGGCAGGTGCAGTGCGGGGACAGGTCACCGGGGCCGGGCAGCAGACGGACGCCCGCGGTGGTGGCCGCGTCGGCCAGCGCGCGTGGCATGTCCTTGTCGAGGAGGGCCGCGAGGTGGTCCGGGTGGACCGCGACGGCGGCCAGGAAACGGTCCCAGTCGTCGTCGGAGAGCGTCCGGAGCCCGATGCCCGTGCGGTACGGGCGCGAGCGGCTGCCCTCGACCCGCGCCGTGACCCGGCCGGGAGCCACCGTGATGTCGTGGACATGGCCCCCGCGGGCGTACGAACGGCCCCGGGAGAGACGTCCCTCGTCGAGGGACATGGTCTCCAGGGCCTCGATCCACGCACGGCCCCACCAGGACGTGGCACTGGTCATTCCGGTCTCCTCATGCCGGCCTCCGCAAGGCGACCAGGTCGGCGAGCTCGGCGTCGCTGAGCTCGGTCAGCGCGGCTTCGCCGCCGCTCAGCACCGCGTCGGCCAGTGCGCGTTTGCTCTCCAGCATGTCGGCGATCCGGTCCTCGACCGTGCCCTCGGCGATGAGGCGGTGCACCTGGACCGGCTGCGTCTGCCCGATGCGGTAGGCGCGGTCGGTGGCCTGCTCCTCGACCGCCGGGTTCCACCAGCGGTCGTAGTGCACGACATGGCCCGCCCGCGTGAGGTTCAGGCCCGTGCCGGCCGCCTTCAGCGACAGCAGGAACACCGGCACCCCACCGGACTGGAACTCGTCCACCAGCTCTTGGCGCCGTGCCACCGGCGTGCCGCCGTGGAGCAGCCGGGACGGCACGCCGCGTGCCGCGAGGTGCGCGGAGAGCAGCCGGGCCATCGAGACGTACTGGGTGAAGACCAGGACCGAACCGCCCTCGGAGAGGATCGTGTCCAGCAGCTCGTCGAGGAGCTCCAGCTTGCCCGAACGCCCCGTCAGCCGGGCGGCGTCCTCCTTCAGGTACTGGGCGGGGTGATTGCAGATCTGCTTGAGGTCCGTGAGCAGCTTCATCACCAGGCCGCGGCGCGCCATCCCCGCGGCCTCCTCGATGTGCGCGAGGGTCTCCCGCACGACCGCCTCGTAGAGCGCGGCCTGTTCGCGCGACAGCGGGACCGGGTGGTCGGTCTCCGTCTTCGGCGGCAGCTCCGGGGCGATGCCGGGGTCCGACTTCCTGCGGCGCAGCAGGAAGGGCCGTACGAGACGGCCGAGGCGCTCCACCGCCTCCGCCCGCTCGCCCTGGTCCTCGCTCTCGATGGCTCGGGCGTGGCGGGCGCGGAAGTTCTTCAGGGAGCCGAGCAGGCCGGGGGTGGTCCAGTCCAGGAGCGCCCACAGCTCGGAGAGGTTGTTCTCCACGGGGGTGCCGGTGAGGGCGACACGGGCGGGCGCGGGGATGGTCCGCAGGGCGACGGCGGCCCGGGAGTACGGGTTCTTGACGTGCTGGGCCTCGTCCGCCACGACCAGGCCCCACGGGTGCTCGGCGAGCAGGTCGGCGCTGGCGCGCATCGTGCCGTAGGTGGTGAGGACGAAGCCGCTCGTCATCGCGTCCAGGGCCCGGCCGGTGCCGTGGAAGCGGTGGACGGGGACGCCGGGCGCGAAGTGTTCGATCTCGCGCTGCCAGTTGCCGAGGAGGGAGGCCGGGCAGATCACCAGGGTCGGGGGCATGGGGCCCGCCGTCCGCGACGCGCGGTGCAGGTGCAGGGCGATGAGCGTGACGGTCTTCCCGAGGCCCATGTCGTCGGCGAGGCAGCCGCCCAGGCCGAGCGAGGTCATCAGGTCCAGCCAGGCCAGTCCGCGCAGCTGGTAGTCGCGCAGCGTCGCGTGCAGCCCGGGCGGCGGGCCCACCGGCCGGGCCTGGCCGGTGATCCGGTCGCGGAGGGCGGCGAGCGCTCCCGTCGGTACGACCTCGGTACGCTCACCGTCGATGTCGGCGGTGCCGGTGAGGGCCACGGACAGGGCCTCGGCGGCGTCGAGCCGGCCGAGGCGGCGTGCGCGCGCCTTGCGGACGAGCGCGGGATCCACCAGCACCCATTGGTCGCGCAGGCGCACCACGGGCCGGTGCGCTTCCGCGAGGGCGTCCATCTCCCGCTCGGTGAGCGGTGACCCGCCCAGCGCGAGCTGCCAGCCGAACTCCAGTGCCCGCGCGGTGTCGAAGAAGGCGGGCTCGTCGGACGCGGTGCCCGGTGCCATCCGGACGACCGCCGTGGCGGTCAGCCCACGGGCGAGCTCCCGGGGCCAGTGCACGGCGACCCCCGCGGCGGACAGGCGCCGCGCGACGGGCCCCAGCAGCTCGTACAGCTCGTCCTCGGCGAGGGCCAGGACGTCGGGCACGGGCCGGTCGAGCAACCTGGCGAGCGGCGGCCAGAGGCGGGCCGCGCGCCGCAGGGCGAGGACCGTGTCGATGCGGCTGCGCGCCCCGAAGTGCTCCCCCGCCCGCCCCGCCCACAGCTCGGCCGCATCGGTGAGCAGGGCCGGGTCGACCAGGCTGTGGACCTGCACGAGGAGCGTCGCGTGACCACCCTCCTCGTCGTAGAGGTCGTGGGCTCCCAGGTCCAGGCGCAACGAGATCCGCACCCCCGTGTCCGCACCGGCCGTGGCCTCGGCGCACCAGGAGCTCAGGGCCGGTGAGCCGGGCGGGCGGGACGGGCGGCCCGGCGCCGCGTAGAGGGCTCCGGCCGCGTGGACGGCGGCGGGCGTGCGCGGCAGACGGTCGGCGACGGCGTCGAGCAGCTCCCGCACGAGCCCCTCCGGGGCGGGCAGCCGAAGCGGGCTGGAGCCCGGCACGGGCACCGCGTGGGCCTCGGGCGGCATGGCGGCGGCGATCGCCCGGACGTGTGTGAGGTCGTCGGCGTCCAGCGGGCCGGCCCGCCAGGCGTCGTGCCCGGCCGGGGTGAGTCCCGGCAGGAAGCGTCCCCGCGCGACGAGGCGCATCGCGTGCAGCACAGCAGCTCCCCAGCACGCGGTCGCCGGGTGGGCGTTCGGGTCGTGCCGGGCCCGGGCGAGGAGCGGCAGGGCCTGCTCCAGTGGCAGCACGACGGCGGGCACGGTGTGCCGCCGGACACCGCGTCCGTGGGGGCGCACGACGGTCAGCTCGGCGGCCGTCAGGTCCGCTGCGTCGGCCGTGCTCGTCGCCGGCAGGGGGCCGCCGTCCGGCCGCCAGAAGGCGACCGTGGTGGCCCTCGGCGGGTCGGCGGGCAGCAGAACCGCGGCGCAGCGGGCCAGCGGCTCGGTCCGCGGGTCCCCGGGCTCGGCCGGACCGTGGTCCGCCCGCGAGGGCAGTCGCTGTGCCACCCGCCCATCACCTCGCCCGTCTCGTGCGACTCACCGCTGCCCTGATCGTGTGATCGCCGGACTTCCGCGGCACTCGCAACGACAAGGACCGAGTCTACGGAGAGGCTCTGACATCACCGGGCCACGGCCGGTCGGCGGCCCTCGCCGAACGGCGGCGGCCCGCGGTGGGTCGGCGCCGGCGGCCCGGTCCGCGAACGCCCGGGCCCGGCCCGGTCCCGTATCCGCCGGCTGAGAGACCACCTGGGGCGTCCGGTCCCCCGCCGCTTGCGCCGGGGCCGGGGCGCCCTTCCGGCGGCGAGGGTGGCGGCCTCGGGCGCCGGCCCGCCGACCGTTCCGTATCGCTCGCGCCGGGTGGATCCTGGGGAGTGGGAGATGGGTGCCATGCGTACGGGCAGCGAACCGATGACCGCGCGGAGTCCGCTGCGGTTGCGTTGCGGGCTGGCCCTGTGGGGGCTGGTCTGGGCCGTGGCGGGGACCGTGCTCTTCGCGGCGGCCGGGCAGCCCGGATGGGCGATCGCCTGCGCGGTGCTGATCGCGGTGACCGCCACCGATTTGATCATGGTGGTACGGCACATGCGCCAGGGGCCGCACTATCAGCCGGGCCGGAACGTCCCGCCGTACGACCCCGTGCGGGAGCCGAAGCGGCGGTAGGGAGCCGTCACGGCGGCGACGCCTATTCGGCGTGGTGCGCCGACCGGGCGAGCAGGTCCGTCCAGGCCTTCGCGACCTGCGATTGCAGTGCTTCGAGCGGGCCGTCGTTGTCGATGACGAGATCGGCGACCGCCAGCCGCTCCTCGCGGGTCGCCTGGGCGGCCATCCGGGCGCGGGCCTCGTCGGGGGTCATGCCGCGCAGCCGGACGAGGCGGTCGAGGCGGGTTTCCTCCGTCGCGTCGATGACGACGACCAGGTCGAAGAGGGGGGCGAGGCCGTTCTCGGCGAGGAGGGGGACGTCGTGGACGACGACGGCGTCCGGGGCCGCCGCCGCTTCGATCTCGGCGGAGCGGGCGCGGACGAGGGGGTGCACGATGGCGTTGAGGGCCGTGCGGCGGCCGGTGTCGGCGAAGACGATCGAGCCGAGCTTGGGCCGGTCGAGGGTGCCGTCGGCGGTGACGATGCCGGGGCCGAACTCGGCGACGACGGCGGCCAGTCCGGGCGTTCCCGGCTCGACCACCTCCCGCGCGATGCGGTCGGAGTCGACGATCACCGCCCCGTACGAGGCGAGAAGCCGCGACACTTCGCTCTTGCCGGATCCGATACCGCCCGTGAGGCCCACCTTCAGCATGGGCCCCACGCTATCGGCCCGACCGTCAACGGCCGCCGTCGCCCTCCCTGTCGGCGAGGAAACGCTCGAATTCCGCGCCCAGTTCATCGGCAGAGGGCAGCTCGACCGGCTCGGCGACGAGGTTGCCGCGCGTCTCGGAGCCGGCCACCGCGTCGTACTGGTGCTCAAGGCCCCGGACGAGCGCGACGAGCTCCTCGTCCCCCTCGTCGATCTGCCGCTCGATCTCCTCCTGGGTGCGCAGGGCCTCGGTCCGCAGGGCGTGCGCGGCGTTCGGCAGGACCAGGCCCGTGGCGGCGGTGACCGCCTCCAGCGCGGTCAGTGCGGCGTCGGGGTAGGACGAGCGGGCGACGTAGTGCGGGACGTGGGCGGCGACGCCGAGGACGTCGTGGCCGGCTTCCGCCAGGCGGTACTCGACGAACGACTCGGCGCTGCCGGGCACCTGGGCCTCGTCGAAGTAGCCACGGTGACCGGGCATCAGGTCGGTGCGGTTGCCGTGCGGGGTGATGCCGACGGGCCGGGTGTGCGGGACGCCCATGGGGATGCCGTGGAAGTTGACCGACAGCCGCACGCCCAGCCGCTCCACCAGCTGCCGGACGGCCGCCGCGAACCGCTCCCACTCGACGTCCGGCTCGGGACCGGTCAGCAGCAGGAAGGGAGCGCCCGTCGCGTCCTGCACCAGGTGCAGCTCGATCTTCGGCGTCTCGTAGGCGCTCCAGTGGTCCCGCTCGAAGGTGAGCAAGGGGCGGCGCGCGCGGTAGTCGATGAGCCGGTCGTGGTCGAAGCGGGCCACGACCTGGTGCGGCAGGCCGTCCAGCAGCCGCTCGACGATCTGTTCGCCGGTCTCACCCGCGTCGATGTAGCCGTCGAAGTGGTAGAGCATGACCAGACCGGCCGTGTCCTGGGCCAGGGCCAGGTCGGCCACGGCGAGCCCCTTGGGCTCCCATTCGTACAAACCCTGCGGATCCAACACAGTGACCGTTCCTCCTCATGTTCCGTATCAGGGAACGTCCGTGGAGGTCCGGCTCATTCCCGTCAGCCCGCGTGTCTCGGAGGAAGAGACGGGGCGTCATGAGGCTGTGGACGCCTCATGAGGTTGACGGGGCATCAGAAGTCATCAGAAGTGGCAGGCGGGTGGCTGCGGGCCGCGCTGTCGTCCCACGATGCTCCAGGCCCGCCCCCCACGTGCCCCCGGACATGCAGTAAGGCCCGCCCCCCTAAGGGAACGGGCCTTACTTCAGTCAGCTGTCAGCTGCTGCCGGTCAGAGCCTCAGCTCTGGCCGCCGGCAAGCTTCTCGCGGAGCGCGGCGAGCGCCTCGTCCGACGCCAGGGCGCCGGAGTTGTCGGCCGACTCCGAGGAGTACGAACCGCCGGAGACGTTGCCGCCGCCGGTCGAGGAGGAGGCACCGGCCGGAGCGGCAGCGCCCTCGGCCGCGGCCTGCTCGTCGGCCTCGCGGGACTTGATGACCTGCGCCTGGTGCTGCTCGAAGCGCTGCTGCGCCTCGGCGTACTGGCGCTCCCACTCCTCGCGCTGCTTCTCGTAGCCCTCGAGCCAGTCGTTGGCCTCGGGGTCGAAGCCCTCGGGGTAGATGTAGTTGCCCTGGTCGTCGTAGGACGCGGCCATGCCGTACAGGGTCGGGTCGAACTCGACCACGGACGGGTCGGCACCGAAGGACTCGTTGGCCTGCTTCAGCGAGAGGCTGATGCGACGACGCTCGAGGTCGATGTCGATGACCTTGACGAAGATCTCGTCGTTGACCTGGACGACCTGCTCCGGGATCTCCACGTGGCGCTCGGCCAGCTCGGAGATGTGGACCAGGCCCTCGATGCCCTCGTCGACGCGCACGAACGCACCGAAGGGAACGAGCTTGGTGACCTTACCCGGGACGACCTGACCGATCTGGTGGGTCCGGGCGAACTGCTGCCACGGGTCTTCCTGCGTCGCCTTGAGCGACAGGGAGACACGCTCGCGGTCCATGTCGACGTCGAGGACCTCGACGGTGACTTCCTGGCCGACCTCGACAACCTCGGACGGGTGGTCGATGTGCTTCCAGGAGAGCTCGGAGACGTGGACGAGACCGTCGACGCCGCCGAGGTCCACGAACGCACCGAAGTTGACGATCGAGGAAACGACGCCGGAGCGGACCTGGCCCTTCTGCAGGGTCGTGAGGAAGGTCTGACGGACCTCGCTCTGGGTCTGCTCCAGCCAGGCACGGCGGGACAGGACCACGTTGTTGCGGTTCTTGTCCAGCTCGATGATCTTGGCCTCGAGCTCCTTGCCCACGTAGGGCTGGAGGTCGCGGACGCGGCGCATCTCGACCAGGGAGGCCGGGAGGAAGCCACGGAGGCCGATGTCGAGGATGAGACCACCCTTGACGACCTCGATGACGGTACCGGTGACGATCCCGTCCTCTTCCTTGATCTTCTCGATCGTGCCCCAGGCACGCTCGTACTGAGCGCGCTTCTTGGACAGGATGAGACGACCTTCCTTGTCCTCCTTCTGGAGAACCAGGGCCTCGATCTCGTCGCCGACCTTGACGACCTCGTTCGGGTCGACGTCGTGCTTGATCGAAAGCTCGCGGGAAGGGATGACGCCTTCGGTCTTGTAACCGATGTCGAGCAGGACCTCGTCCCGGTCGACCTTCACGATGACGCCGTCGACGATGTCGCCGTCGTTGAAGTACTTGATCGTCTCGTCGATCGCGGCGAGGAAGGCTTCCTCGTTACCGATGTCGTTGACCGCAACCTGCGGAGTGGTGGCGGTGGTCTCGGTGCTGCTCGTCATGTGGGAAAGGGCTCCGGTACGGACAGTGAGTCGTAGGTACTGCTACGCCGAGAGCCCGTATCGCACCGCCGAAGCCGGACAGCCTTGGAGGGGCTCGTTTCCGGGGGCTTCGGACGAATCCGAAGACACCGGGAGCTCCTCGACAACCGAGGGGACATACAACAAGTGCGAGCGCGGCCTGCTAGGTCTGAGGCGCGCAGGCCCGCAGCGCAACTTGTAGCATACGGGGGCAGCCGGACAGGGTCAATGCGCGAAGGCGCACACCCGGGATGAAACACCCCATAACCGGCACAACTCATGTGTCGCGAGGCCACGAAGGCCCCGCCGCAGCCCGTAGCTCCCGCTCGGGTGAAGACGAAGAGACTACTGCCAAGGGCGCCACGGTCGAAATGATCCACGAGTACGAGCCGGAAGCGACACGGCGGAACAGCGACGAGGCGGAGAGCAGCCGGGCCAGCCGTGGCTGGTGGGACCGCAACGCGGACGAGTACCAGAGCGAGCACGGCGGCTTCCTCGGGGACGACCGCTTCGTCTGGGGCCCGGAGGGCCTCGACGAGGCCGAGGCGGCGCTGCTGGGCCCGGCGGCCGACCTCAAGGGGCTCGACGTCCTGGAGATCGGCGCGGGCGCGGCGCAGTGCTCGCGCTGGCTGGCCGCCCAGGGCGCGCGCCCGGTGGCCCTCGACCTCTCCCACCGCCAGCTCCAGCACGCCCTGCGCATCGGCGGGGACGTACCCCTGGTGGAGGCGGACGCGGGCGCGCTGCCCTTCGCCGACGGCTCCTTCGACCTCGCGTGCTCGGCCTACGGCGCGGTGCCCTTCGTCGCCGACCCGGTGCGGGTGATGCGGGAGGTGCGGCGGGTGCTGCGCCCCGGCGGCCGGTGGGTCTTCTCCGTCACGCACCCCATCCGCTGGGCGTTCCCGGACGAGCCGGGCCCCGAGGGCCTGTCGGTGGCGGCCTCCTACTTCGACCGCACGCCCTATGTGGAACAGGACGAGACCGGCCGGGCCGTCTATGTGGAGCACCACCGCACACTCGGTGACCGGGTACGGGACGTCGTCGCCGGCGGCTTCCGGCTGATCGACCTGGTCGAACCGGAATGGCCCGCCTGGAACCACCAGGAGTGGGGCGGCTGGTCCCCGCTGCGCGGCAACCTGATCCCGGGCACGGCGATCTTCGTCTGCGAGCGGGACCAAGGCCTGTCCGGCTGATCTTCGTGGATCGGGGTCCGGCGGTTGCGATCGCAAGGCGGAGGACCGCCCTCGCACCGGGCGCACCCGGGCGACTTCCGGACAACGCGGCGGGCTCGCGTGCCGGGCGCCCGAGAGCCCGCGAAGATCCACCGGACAAGGCCTGGCCGGAGCCGGGAAGCACCGGGGCGCGGCCGCTCCGCGAGCGGGACGGGCAAGCCCCGGGTCCGGCCGCGCGTGCCGCTGGGCGAGACTGGGCCGTGTGATCCGGACCGAAGCCCTCGACCGCCTCCCCGTACGGACCGTGCTGCCCGCGCTGACCCGGGCGCTGGACGAGCACGGCGTGGCCGTGCTGTGCGCACCGCCGGGGACGGGCAAGACGACGCTGGTACCGCTGGTGCTGGCCGGGCTCGCCGGGCTCACCGACCACGACGTGCCGGGCGCGGACGCGCCCGTGCGGCGGGTCCTGGTCGCCGAGCCGCGCCGGATCGCCGCGCGGGCCGCGGCGCGGCGCATGGCGTGGCTGCTCGGCGAGACCGTGCCGGGGGGCGGGGCCGGGGGCCCGGCGGGCGGGCGGGTCGGCTTCACCGTGCGCGGGGAGCGCCGGGTCGGGCCGCGGACCGTGGTCGAGGTGGTCACGACGGGCGTGCTGTTGCAGCGGCTCCAGCGCGATCCCGAGCTGGCCGGTGTCGACGTGGTCGTGCTCGACGAGTGCCACGAACGCCATCTCGACGCCGACACCTCGGCCGCGTTCCTCCTCGACGTGCGCGACACCCTCCGGCCGGATCTGCGGCTCGTCGCGGCTTCCGCCACCACCGACGCGGAGGGCTGGGCACGGCTGCTCGGCGGCGCGCCGGTCGTCGAGGCGCAGGGCGTCTCCCATCCGGTGGAGGTGGTGTGGTCCCCGCCGGAGCGGCAGGTCCGGCCGCCGCACGGGATGCGGGTGGATCCCGCCCTGCTGGAGCACGTCGCGGGCGTGGTGCGGCGGGCGCTGCGCGAGCGTGAGGGCGACGTGCTGTGTTTCCTGCCCGGCGTCGGGGAGATCGCGCGGGTCGCGGGGCGGCTGGGCGGGGCCGAGGCCCTGGGCGCCGAGGTGCTCCAGGTCCACGGCCGGGCTCCGGCCGCCGTGCAGGACGCGGTGCTGGCGGGCGGTTCGGGGGGCCGCCGGGTGGTGCTGGCGACCTCGGTCGCGGAATCGAGTCTGACCGTGCCGGGCGTGCGCGTGGTGGTCGACGCCGGGCTCGCGCGGGAGCCGCGCACGGACCACGCGCGGGGGCTGAGCGCGCTCACGACCGTACGGGCGTCCCGGGCGGCCGCCCGGCAGCGCGCGGGCCGTGCGGGGCGTGAGGCGCCGGGCGCGGTGTACCGCTGCTGGGCGGAGGCGGACGACGCCCGGCTGCCGAGGTTCCCGGCGGCAGAGATCACCGTGGCGGACCTGACGGCTTTCGCGCTCCAGGTCGCGTGCTGGGGCGACCCGGACGCGTCGGGCCTGGCGCTGCTCGACCCGCCGCCGTCCGGTGCGATGGCCGCCGCGCGCGACGTCCTGGTGGCCACGGGCGCGGTCTCGGCGGACGGCCGCCCGACCCGGCGGGGCCGGCGGATGGCCCGGGTGGGCCTGCACCCGCGGCTGGCACGGGCCCTGCTGGACGGGGCCCGCGACGTGGGCGAGCGCCGGGCGGCGGAGGTGGTCGCGCTGCTGAGCGAGGAGCCGCCGCGGGAGTACGGGGACGATCTGGCGGCCGCGTGGCGCTCGGCTCGGCGCGGCGGCGACGCCTACGCCGCCCGCTGGCGCGCGGAGGCCCGACGGCTGGAAGGCGCGGCCCGAGGCGCCCGGCCGGACGGGGCCTCCACCGCCGAGGACCCCGCTGGCACGGGCACTCCCCCCACCGACGACGCGGTGGCCGGGCTGATCGCCGCACTGGCGTTTCCGGAGCGGGTGGCGCGGGCGCGGGGGGAAGGGGCCTATCTCATGGCGTCCGGGACGGGGGCGGAGCTGGGCGAGGGGTCGCGGTTGCGCAGCGCGCGCTGGCTCGCGGTGGCCGTGGCGGACCGGCCGGTCACGGCCGCGTCGGCACGGGTGCGGCTCGGTGCGGTGATCGACGAGGGCACGGCCCGGGCGGCGGCCGCGGCGCTCCACGCGCAGGGCGAGGAGATCCTCTGGTCCGAGGAGCGGCGTGACGTGGTGGCGCGTCGGGTCGAACGGCTGGGGGCGCTGGAGCTGGCCGAGCGTCCGCTGTCGTCCCCGGACCCGGAGCGCGTCGCAGCGGCCCTGCGGGAAGGGCTCAGGCGCGAGGGGCTGGGTCTGCTGCGCTGGACGCCCGAGGCGGTCGTCCTCCGGCAGCGGCTGGCGTTCCTGCACGGCGCGGTGGGCGCACCGTGGCCGGACGTGTCGGACGCGGCCCTGCTGGAGAGCGCGGACGAATGGCTCGGCTGGGATCTGAGCCGGGCCCGCAGACGGGCCGATCTGGAGCGGCTGAACGCCGGAACGGCACTGGAACGGCTTCTTCCGTGGGCGACCGGCGACGCCGCCCGCCTGGACGAGCTGGCCCCCGAGCGGATCGAGGTGCCGAGCGGGTCACGCGTGCGGGTGGATTACGGGGGCGAGCAGCCCGTACTGGCGGTCAAGCTCCAGGAGCTCTTCGGCTGGCAGGAGACGCCGCGGCTGGCCGGCGGGCGCGTCCCCCTCCTCGTGCACCTGCTGTCGCCGGCCGGTCGCCCGGCGGCCGTCACGGCGGATCTCGCGTCCTTCTGGCAGGACGGTTACCGGTCCGTACGGGCTGAGCTGCGGGGCCGTTACCCCCGGCATCCGTGGCCGGAGGACCCGTCCACGGCCGCGCCCACGCGCCGGACCAACGCTCGTCGGTCGGGCGCGTAGGCGCGGGCCGGAGGGTGACGGCCGACGGGCGGCGCCGGCCGGGGATCCCTGGGGGAGGGCGGTCAGGGCAGGTACCTCTCGATGGCGGCGGAGCCCTGTTCCTCCATGAGGCGCTTGGCGGCCTCGACCCGCTCCGGCGTGACGTCCCGGCCGGATGCCATGACCAGGTCCTCGGGGTCGAACGGCCGCTCTCCCCCGGTGTAGAGCTGCCGGGGCCTGGATGCGGTGGACTGCTCCTCTGGACTCTCCTTCACGGTGAGCCTCCTTGGTCGGCGTGCCCCTGCCAGGGGCCCGGCGCTTCGGGTTTCCCTCCATCCTGTGCCCGTTCCCCGGCAAACGCACGACGATCTCGCCCCGGATTTCGAGTACCGCCCGGGGCGGGACGGCGTGAGCGGGCTTCGAGGGCGACGGACAGGGCCAGCAGGACGGCGGCGAGGGCCGGGAAACCCCAGGGGAGATACGTGGTGAGCAGCAGGACCAGCTGCCGCTGGGACTTCACGAGCGCCACCGTGTCGTCGGCGTAGTCCGGGCGCATCTTCACATGGCCGGCGAAGGCGGTGATCGGTTTCTTCTCCGGGTGGCCGGTCCAGCGCATCTGCGTGTGGTGGAACTCCTCGGCGTTGACGGGGGCGCCCGTGGTGGGTTCGACCCAGAACATGCGCTTGGTGGTGTACCAGTTCTCCAGGCCGAGCTGCCGGACCGTGTCGGGGCTGATGCCGAGCGGCAGCGTCCGGGGCAGCGGGACCTTGGTCCAGGGGACGGTCTGCTCGAAGTAGTAGACCTCCAGGCCGCGGAAGGTGCGGGTGCCCTTGTAGTGGATGGGCGCGGAGGTGCGGGTCTGCATGTCGAAGTACCGGTAGTCGCGCTTCTCCACGAGGAAGGGCCACTTGTAGGCGATGCCCTCGCGGCGCACGGGGGTGCCGTCGACGTGTTCGCCGCCCGCGTGCACGGGCTGCTGGGTGTGACCGTCGAAGACGTAGCGCTCGGGGATCCGGGAGACCATCTTTCCGTCGGGCCCCGCGATGTAGGTGAGGGTGTCCCAGACGACGGCGTCGCGGCCGGTCTCCTTCTTGACCTTCCTGGCCTGCTCCACGTTGCCCTTGAGGGTCTGGATCACGGTGACCTTGGGGACCTTCTTGGGTTCGAGGGTGGCGTAGTCGACGAGGGTGGCGTCCTTCGCCTCCGTGACGACCGCCTGGTAGCGGCCGGCGGGGACCTTCGCCAGCCGGGGAAAGGCGTACCAGCGCAGCAGCGGCGACAGGGCGGCGAAGAAGACGGCGAGGGCGAGGAGGACCAGGCTCGCTTTACGGCGCATGGCGGGGCCTCCCGCTAGGGGTGCGCGGGAGGGGAGCTCAGCAGGGGCTTCGGCGAGGTCTCGCCGTCGGGCGGGCCGACGGCGGTGAGGGTGAAGACGAGCGCGAGGGCGGCGGTCAGTCCGACGGCCGCGGCGGCCAGTGCGCGCATGCTCGGCCTCCCGGAAGCTGATGGTGCGTCAGGGGACGGGGGTGCGGGCACCGTAGCAACGCCGGGCGGAGATGAGAACACGTGCCGCGAGGGAACTCCCCCCGGCCGGCACCCCCGGGCGGCCGAC
Source organism: Streptomyces netropsis (assembly GCF_014203545.1). Taxonomy (GTDB): domain Bacteria; phylum Actinomycetota; class Actinomycetes; order Streptomycetales; family Streptomycetaceae; genus Streptomyces; species Streptomyces netropsis. The sequence continues at coordinate 945,564 of NZ_JACHJG010000001.1, read as the reverse complement.
GCACCACCGCCCCCGCACCGCACTGCGGTGAGGGGGCGGTGAACGCACGCCGACGGAAGGCGCGTCAGTGCGCGGCGGACTCCCAGTCCCCGCCGACACCGACCGACACATCCAGCGCCGCACGCAGCTCGACGGCCCCCGCCATCTCGCGGCGGACCAGCTCCTCCACCCGCTCACGCTCACCCGGCGCGATCTCCAGCACGATTTCGTCGTGCACCTGGAGCAGCATCCGCGACGTGAGCTTCTCGGCCTCCAGCGCCTCGGCCACCCGCAGCATCGCGATCTTCACGATGTCGGCGGCCGTCCCCTGGATCGGGGCGTTCAGCGCCATCCGCTCGGCCATCTCACGACGCTGACGGTTGTCGCTGTTGAGATCCGGGAGATAGCGGCGACGGCCCAGCATCGTCTCGGTGTAGCCCGTGGCACGGGCCTCCTCGACGACCCGCTGGAGATAGTCGCGCACCCCGCCGAACCGCTCGAAGAACGTGTCCATCAGCCTGCGCGCCTCGTCCGGCGCGATGTTCAGCTGCTGCGACAGACCGAACGCCGACAGCCCGTACGCCAGGCCGTACGACATGGCCTTGATCTTGCGGCGCATCTCGGGGTCGACCTCGGACTTCGCGACGCCGAAGACCTGGGAGGCGACCGTGGTGTGCAGGTCCTCACCGGACGCGAACGCCTCGATCAGACCCGCGTCCTCGGACAGATGGGCCATGACCCGCAGCTCGATCTGGCTGTAGTCGGCCGTCATCAGCGACTGGAAGCCCTCGCCCACGACGAAGCCCCGGCGGATGGCCCGGCCCTCGTCCGTGCGCACCGGGATGTTCTGCAGATTGGGGTCGGTGGAGGACAGCCGGCCCGTCGCCGCCACCGTCTGGTTGAACGTGGTGTGAATGCGCCCGTCGACGGCGATGGCCTTGATCAGGCCCTCCACCGTGGACCGCAGCTTCGACTGCTCCCGGTGCCGCAGCATGATCACCGGGAGTTCGTTCTCCGTCTGCGCCGCGAGCCAGGCCAGCGCGTCCGCGTCCGTCGTGTACCCGGTCTTGGTCTTCTTCGTCTTCGGCAGACCCAGCTCGCCGAACAGCACCTCCTGGAGCTGCTTGGGCGAGCCGAGGTTGAACTCGCGGCCCGCCGCCGCGTGCGCCTCCTGCACGGCCTGCTGCACGGCGGCCGCGAACTGCTGCTCCATCCGCTCCAGCCAGCCCCGGTCCGCGGCGATACCCGCCCGCTCCAACCGGGCCAGCATCGCGCTCGTCGGCAGCTCCACATCCGTGAGCAGCTCCGCCGCGCCCACGTCCTTCAGCCGGCCCGTGAAGGCCTCACCGAGATCGAGGACCGTACGGGCCCGGCCCATGAGGGCGTCGGCCTCCGCCTGCTCGTCGGCACCGAAGGCCAGCTGGCCGTCGCCCGCGGCGGCCGTGGCCAGCTCGCGGCCCAGATACTCCACCGACAGCGCGTCCAGGGCGAACGAACGACGCCCGGGCTTGACCAGATAGGCGGCCAGCGCGGTGTCCATCGAGACGCCCGCGACCGACCAGCCGTGCTCCGCGAAGACCCGCATGGCGGCCTTCGCGTCATGCATCACCTTGGGCCGGGCGGCGTCCGCGCTCCACGCGGCGAACGCCCGCTCGTCGGCCTCGTCCACCTGCGACGGGTCGAACCAGGCCGCGGGACCGTCACCCGTCGCCAGGGCGATCTCGGCGACCCGGCCACTGCCCTGCGACCAGCTGTCGACCATGGCCAGACCCAGCGGGGCACCACCGTGCTCGGCCAGCCACGGCGCCAGCTCACCCGCGCCCAGCACCACGCCGTCCACCTCGGCCCCGGCGGCCGGAGCGGCCTCCTCGGCCTGCTCCGCACCCGGGTCCGCCGCCAGCAGCCGGTCCCGCAGACCCTGGTTACGGATCTCCAGCCGCTCCAGGAACGTCGTCATCGCCAGCCGGTCGTACGGCTCACGGGACAGGTCCTCCGGACGGGTCGACAGCTCCACGTCCCGCACCATCTCGGTGAGCCGGCGGTTGAGCTTGACGGCCTCCAGATGATCACGGAGGTTCTGCCCGGCCTTGCCCTTGACCTCGTCGACCCGCTCCACCAGCTCGGCGAACGACCCGAACTGGGTGATCCACTTGGTGGCGGTCTTCTCCCCCACACCCGGGATGCCCGGCAGATTGTCCGACGGGTCACCGCGCAGCGCGGCGAAGTCCGGATACTGCTGCGGGGACAGGCCGTACTTCTCCTCGACCTTCTCCGGGGTGAAACGCGTCAGCTCCGAGACGCCCTTCGTCGGATACAGCACCGTGACCCGATCGCTGACCAGCTGGAAGGAGTCACGGTCACCGGTGACGATCAAGACGTCGAAACCCTCGGCCTCGGCCTCGGTGGCCAGCGTGGCGATGACGTCGTCGGCCTCGAAGCCGTCCACCGCGAACCGCCGCACGGACATCGTGTCCAGCAGCTCGCCGATCAGATCGACCTGCCCCTTGAACTCGTCCGGCGTCTTCGAACGCGTCGCCTTGTACTCCGGGAACTCCTCCGACCGCCACGTCTTGCGCGACACGTCGAACGCCACCGCGAAATGCGTCGGCCGCTCGTCACGCAACGTATTGGCCAGCATCGACGCGAAGCCGTACACCGCGTTCGTCGGCTGACCGCCGGACGTCGTGAAATTCTCCGCCGGCAGCGCGAAGAACGCGCGATACGCCATGGAGTGCCCGTCCATCAGGAGCAGACGCGGACGGCCTCCCTCCACTGCCTCGGTGCCGGTCGTCTCGTTCGTCTTCGATGCCTTTGCTGCCACGCCCCCGATCCTGCCACGGCCCACTGACAATCCCGGCCACACGCCGACCCCCGGCACCCGGCCCACCGCCTCGGCGACCCGGCCGTCACCGGGCCGTGACAGGATCGACCCCGTACGACTCCACGTACACACCGACCCGCTCAAGGGGGAGCGAGATGGCAGGCAAGCCGCCCACGGGCGATCCCGTCCAGGACGCACCCGACGTCGCCGCCCCGCAGCACGCCGCCGCCGGGCTGCCCGCGATCGCCCACACCCTGCGCATCGCGCAGAAACAGATGGGCGTGCGACGCACCGCGCTCACCCTCCTCAAGGTCAACCAGAAGGACGGCTTCGACTGCCCCGGCTGCGCCTGGCCCGAGCCGGACAAGCGCCACGCCGCCGAATTCTGCGAGAACGGCGCGAAGGCCGTCGCCGAGGAAGCGACCCTGCGCCGCGTCACCCCCGACTTCTTCGCCGCCCACCCCGTGGCCGACCTCGCCACCCGCAGCGGCTACTGGCTCGGCCAGCAGGGCCGGCTCACCCACCCCATGTACCTCGCCGAGGGCGCCGAGACCTACGAGCCGGTGACCTGGGAGCGCGCCTTCGACCTCATCGCCGAAGAACTCCACGCCCTCACCTCCCCCGACGAGGCCCTCTTCTACACCTCAGGGCGCACCAGCAACGAAGCAGCCTTCCTCTACCAGCTCTTCGCCCGCGAGTTCGGCACCAACAACCTGCCGGACTGCTCCAACATGTGCCACGAGTCCTCCGGCTCCGCCCTCACCGACACCATCGGCGTCGGCAAGGGCAGCGTCCTCCTCGAAGACCTCTACCAGGCCGACCTGATCATCGTCGCCGGACAGAACCCCGGCACCAACCACCCCCGCATGCTCAGCGCCCTGGAGAAGGCCAAAGCCGGCGGCACGAAGATCATCACGGTCAACCCGCTGCCCGAAGCCGGCATGGAGCGCTTCAAGAACCCGCAGAACGCCCGCGGCCTCGCCGGCGGCGGCACCCCCCTCACCGACCTCTTCCTCCAGATCCGCCTCGGCGGCGACCAGGCCCTCTTCCGCACCCTCGGCCGCCTCGTCCTCGAAACCGAAGGCGCCGTCGACACCGACTTCGTCCGCGAACACACCCACGGCTTCGAGGAGTACGAGCGCACCGCCCGCGCCGCCGACTGGGACGAGACCCTGCGCGCCACCGGACTGCGCCGCGAGGAGATCGAAGAAGCGCTCCGCATGGTCCTCGCCTCCCGGCGCACCGTCGTGTGCTGGGCCATGGGCCTCACCCAGCACAAGCACGCCGTCCCCACCATCAAGGAAGTCGTCAACCTCCTCCTCCTGCGCGGCGACATCGGCCGCCCCGGCGCCGGCGTCTGCCCCGTACGCGGCCACAGCAACGTCCAGGGCGACCGCACCATGGGCATCTTCGAACGCCCCTCCGCCGCCTTCCTCGACGCCCTCGAGAAGGAATTCGGCTTCGCCCCGCCCCGCGAACACGGCCTCGACGTCGTCCGCGCCATCCGCGCCCTGCGCGACGGCGACGCGAAGGTCTTCTTCGCCATGGGCGGCAACTTCGTCGCCGCCTCCCCCGACACCGACGTCACCGAGGCCGCCATGCGCCGCGCCCGGCTGACCGTCCACGTGTCGACCAAGCTCAACCGGTCCCACGTCATCACCGGCGCCCGCGCCCTGATCCTCCCCACCCTCGGCCGCACCGAGCGCGACCGGCAGAGCGGCGGCGACCAATTCGTCACCGTCGAGGACTCCATGGGCATGGTCCACGCCTCCCGCGGACGCCTGGAACCCGCGAGCCCCCAGCTGCTCTCCGAGCCCGCCATCGTGTGCCGCCTCGCCCGGCGCGTCCTGGGCACGGCGAGCACCACCCCGTGGGAGGAGTTCGAGAAGGACTACGGGACGATCCGCGACCGCGTCAGCCGCGTCGTCCCCGGCTTCGAGGACTTCAACGCCCGCGTCGCCCGCCCCGGCGGCTTCACCCTGCCCCACGCCCCCCGCGACGAACGCCGCTTCCCCACCGCGACCGGCAAGGCCAACTTCACCGCCGCCCCCGTCGAATACCCCAAGGCCCCCGAGGGACGACTGCTGTTGCAGACCCTCCGCTCCCACGACCAGTACAACACCACCATCTACGGCCTCGACGACCGCTACCGCGGCATCAAGAACGGCCGCCGCGTCGTCCTCGTGCACCCCGACGACGCCCACGCCCTGGGCCTCGCCGACGGCACCTACGCCGACCTGGTCAGCGAGTGGACCGACGGCACCGAGCGGCGGGCACCCGGCTTCCGGGTCGTCCACTACCCCACCGCCCCCGGCTGCGCCGCCGCCTACTACCCGGAGACGAACGTCCTGGTCCCGCTGGACCACACCGCCGACACCAGCAACACCCCCGCCAGCAAGTCCCTGGTCGTCAGGCTCGAACAGGCGGACCCGGCCTGAGCACGGACCGGACGACCTGGTAGGACGGTTCATCTGAACACGTGGTGCACACCGTGACCACCAAGGACGATCGGAGCCGCGACGCATGGGCGAGCAGAGCACGACCACGTTCCCGCAGGAGATCCTGGAAGAGTGGGCCGGCAGCGGCCTCGACCTGGCCGCCCTGTTCTCCGCCGGGCACCTCGGCGAGCGCATGAGCGTCACCGTCGTCGAGGCCGCCCCCGAGCGCATCGTCGGCACCATGCCCGTCGAGGGCAACACCCAGCCGTACGGGCTGCTGCACGGCGGTGCCTCCGCCGTGCTCGCCGAGACCCTCGGCTCGGTCGGCGCCATGCTGCACGGCGGCCCGGGCCGGTTCGCCGTCGGCGTGGACCTCAACTGCACCCACCACCGCGGGGCGCGCTCCGGCATGGTGACGGGCGTGGCCACCCCCGTCCACCGCGGCCGCTCCACCGCCACCTACGAGATCGTCATCACCGACGACCAGGACAAGCGGGTGTGCACCGCCCGCCTCACCTGCCTCATCCGCGACCAGGACAGCGTGGCTGACGCGAAGGCCTAGTCGAAGGCCGATGCCAGCGGTGAGACCCGAGCCCGACGCCTGATCGCGGATATGCGGCTTCGGGCCGTCTTGGCCTACGGCGGCGAACGCCCTGCGGGCGTGTCCTCAATCTCCCCCAGCTACCGCCGGGAGGTGCCCCCAGCGGGCTGGGACTGGCTGAGCCCAGCCCCATCCAAGCCCGTCCGGCGATTGAGGACACCACCGCGCAGCGGGGGTGCGCACGACACGGCCGGCCCCGCGATCCGTAACGGTGCGTGACATCCCCGCACCGCGTGGTCCGTAGATCCACTCCGCCCGGTCCGCCCGCCGACGATCTTTCGCGCGCGCAGCCGCCCGCCCCTCCCGCATCGGCCGCCGAAGCATCGCCGACTCCTTAGCGGAACTGCACCTTCACGATATCCGGACAACGGTTATCACCCGATACACCCCAATCATCCGGTCAATTCCGCTACACGGACACCCTTGAGTGACCTTCGTCATAACAAGACAGTCACATCATGGCCAGCACCTCTGCCCCAGATCGCCGCCCACCCCTAGAGTCACGGCCAGTTACCACCCCGCCGGGCGGTTTCGCACATCAGGCACGCCTCCACCACGCCGCCCGGCACGCGAACGGCACCTCAGCAGAGGGGGCCTCGCCAGGGAAAGGAAGCACCGTGCGACACCGTTCCTTGCTCATCCTCACCACCGCGATCACCACCGGGGCCCTCACCCTCAGCGCCTGCGGATCACGCGACGACAAAGGGGGCGACGCCGGCGGAAGCAAGAACACCACCGTGGTGATCGGCGTGGACGCCCCACTGACCGGCGACCTCTCCCCACTCGGCCAAGGCATAAAGAACTCCACCGAACTCGCCATCAAGAACGCCAACAAGGCCAAGGAAGTCCCCGGCGTCACCTTCGAGATGAAGGCCCTCGACGACCAGGGCCAACCCACCTCCGGTCAGCAGAACGCCACCAAACTCACCGGCGACAAGAACGTCGTGGCCACCGTCGGACCGCTCAACTCCAGCGTCGCCCAGTCCATGCAACAGGTCGCCCAGGCCAACAACATGGCCCTCATATCCCCGGCCAACACCACCCCCGACCTCACCCAGGGCAAGGACTGGAAGCAGAACAACCGCAAGCGCCAATTCACCACCTACTTCCGCACCTCGACCACCGACGAGGTCCAAGGCGCCTTCGGCGGCCAGTACGCCTACGAAAAGATCAAAGCCAAGACGGTCTACGTCATCGACGACCAGAAGACCTACGGCGTCGGCCTCGCCGCCGCCTTCGCCGCCAAATTCACCTCCCTCGGCGGAAAAGTCGTCGGCACCGAACACGTCAACCCCGAGGACCGCGACTTCAAGGCCATCGTCTCCAAGGCCAAGAGCACCAACCCCGACCTCGTCTTCTACGGCGGCGAATACCCCGCCGCCGCCCCGCTGAGCCAGCAACTCAAGGACGGCGGCGTCAAGGCACCCACCCTCGGCGGCGACGCCCTCTACAGCCCCCACTACATCAACCTCAACAAGAAGGCCGACCGCGACTACGCCACCTCCGTCGGCAAGCCCGTCGAACAACTCGACTCCGCCAAGAAGTTCATCGCCGACTACAAGGCCGCCGGCTACAAGGACGCCTACGAGGCCTACGGCGGCACCGCCTACGACGCCGCCTGGGCCATCATCCAAGCCGTCAAGGCCACCGTCACCGACAACGACGGCAAGCTGCCCACCGACGCCCGCGCCAAGGTCGTGGAAGCCCTCAACAAGGTCAAGTTCGACGGCGTCTCCGGCCCCGTCTCCTTCGACAAGTACGGCGACACCACCAACACCATGATCACCGCCTACCAGGTCGACGGAACCACCTGGAAATCCCGCCACAGCGCGGAGTACAAGGGCTGATCCCGCCCCACCCGGCACCACCCATCGACAGCCCGGGCCGTGCGGGACGACGACACCACCCGCACCCCGCACGGCCCGAGTCGACCGGCCCAGTACCCCTTCTCCCACCACGGAGGCCCGGCGGTGCACGAACTGCCGCAACAGCTGGCCAACGGACTCATCCTCGGCGCGATGTACGGACTCATCGCGATCGGCTACACGATGGTCTACGGCATCGTCCAGCTCATCAACTTCGCCCACGGCGAGATCTTCATGGTCGGCGGCTTCGGCGCACTGACCGCCTACCTCGTCCTCCCCGACGGCACCGGCCTGCTGCTGGCGCTCCCCCTCATGATCATCGGCGGTATCGTCGCCTCCACCGCCATCGCCGTCGCCGCCGAACGCTTCGCCTACCGACCCCTGCGCGGCGCCCCCCGGCTGGCCCCCCTCATCACCGCGATCGGCCTGTCCATCGCCCTCCAGCAAGCCATCTGGAAGTGGTACCCCGACGCCAAGAAGGCCCGCGTCTTCCCCCAGTTCCAAGGCGACGCCATCGACATCCTCGGCGCCACCGTCCAACGCGGCGAGATCTTCCTCCTCGTCGCCGCCCCCCTGTGCATGACCGCCCTCGGCCTGTTCGTCGCCAAGACCCGCACCGGCCGCGGCATGCAGGCCACCGCACAGGACCCCGACACCGCCAAACTCATGGGCATCAACACCGACCGCATCATCGTGATCGCCTTCGCCATCGGCGCGACCTTCGCCGCGATCGCCGCCGTCGCCCACGGCCTCAAATACGGCCAGATCGACTTCCGCATGGGCTTCATCACCGGCCTCAAAGCCTTCACCGCGGCCGTCCTCGGCGGCATCGGCAACATCTACGGCGCCATGCTCGGCGGAGTCGTCCTCGGCGTCGCCGAAGCCCTCGCCACCGGCTACATCGAGGAGATCCCCGGCATGACCCAGTTCGGCGGCGGCTCCTGGAAGGACGTCTGGGCCTTCGTCCTCCTCATCCTCGTCCTGCTGCTACGGCCCCAAGGCCTGCTCGGCGAACGCGTCGCGGATCGGGCGTGATACCCATGACCGCCAAGAACACCACCCCCGACTCCCCTTCACGGGACGCCACTTCACTCATACCCCTCCCCACCAACATCGCCCGCATCACCACCATCACCGGCGCCGCACTCACCATCCTCTCCACCTTCCTCGCCTGGACCTGGACCACCGCCTTCCCCGGCAACCTCACCGTCACCGGCTACCCCGGCGGACTCCAGACCATCACCCTCACCGGCGGCATCCTCACCCTCCTCCACGCCCTCACCACCTACCGCCCCCGCGGCCTCCGCTGGCTCACCCCCGCCGGAACCACCGCCCCCACCCTCCTCCTCGCCCTCGGCACCCTCGCCACCACCTGGTACACCCTCGGCGCCATCAGCAACCAACTCGGCGGCCTCGCCAACCTCGAACCCGGCGGACACATCGCCGCGCTCGCCACCCTCCTCACCCTCGCCGGCGCCCTCGCCCTCCCCGCAGACCGCCCCTACGACGACCACGGCGGCACCACACCCCCCACCCTCTGGAACCGCTTCCGCCACACCCTCACCACAAACCGACCACCCCGCCCCAAGGAACTCCCCACCTGGGCCGAAATCCTCATCATCGCCGCCGCCTTCGCCACCGGCCTCTACGCCTTCACCTACGGCATCGACACCGAATACGGCGAACTCTTCGTCGGCTACCTCATCCTCGCCTGCTTCACCATCGCCGCCCTCGGCCGCGCCGGACTCACCACCCGCCTCAGCCACCTCACCGCCAAACACCGCAACATCGCACTCGCCGCCGCCTTCACCGCCGCCGCCTGCTTCCCCCTCACCCAGACCAACGACACCTACACCAACCTCGCCGCCAGCATCCTGATCTTCGCCACCGTCGCCCTCGGCCTCAACGTCGTCGTCGGCCTCGCCGGCCTCCTCGACCTCGGATACGTCGCCTTCCTCGGCGTCGGCGCCTACGCGGCCGCCCTCGTCTCCGGCTCCCCCGAATCCGCCCTCGGCGTCCACTTCCCCTTCTGGGCAGCCGTCCTCACCGGCATCGGCGCCTCCCTCGTCTTCGGCGTCCTCATCGGCGCCCCCACCCTCCGCCTGCGCGGCGACTACCTCGCCATCGTCACCCTCGGCTTCGGCGAGATCTTCCGCATCACCATGCTCAACCTCAACGGCACCACCGGCCCCGACGTCACCAACGGCTCCATGGGCATCCCCAACATCCCCGACCTCGAAATCCTCGGCTTCAAATTCGGCAAAACCCACGACATCCTCGGCGTCCCCATCGGCCGCTTCGGCAACTACTACCTGCTGATGCTGCTCGCCACCGCCGTCGTCGTCCTCGTCTTCCGCCGCGCCGCCGAATCCCGCATCGGCCGCGCCTGGGTCGCCATCCGCGAAGACGAAACCGCCGCCACCGCCATGGGCATCAACGCCTTCCGGCTCAAACTCCTCGCCTTCGCCCTCGGCGCCGCACTCGCCGGACTCGCCGGCACCGTCCAGGCCCACGTCATCACCACGACCACCCCCGACAGCTACCAATTCGCCGGGACCGTACCCCCCAACTCCGCCTTCCTCCTCGCCGCCGTCATCCTCGGCGGCATGGGCACCATCAGCGGCCCCGTCATCGGCGCCGCACTCCTCTACCTCATCCCGAACAAAATGGAATTCATGCAGGACTACCAACTCCTGCTCTTCGGCCTCGCACTCGTCCTCCTCATGCGCTTCCGCCCCGAAGGCATGGTCGCCGACCGCCGGAAACAGCTCGAATTCCACGAGACCGACCAACTCGCCGTACCCGAACCACGCCTCCCCGAAGGGGCAGTCGGCGTCACCAAGGCGGAGGCGTGACCGGCATGACGACCAGCCCGACGACAACCCCGGCCCCCGACGGCACCCACCCCGTCCTCCACGCCACCGGCGTCACCATGCGCTTCGGCGGACTCACCGCCGTACGATCCGTCGACCTCGCCGTCCACCCCCGCGAAATCGTCGGACTCATCGGCCCCAACGGCGCCGGCAAAACCACCTTCTTCAACTGCCTCACCGGCCTCTACACCCCGACCGAAGGCACCGTCACCTACCGCGACACCGTCCTCCCCCCCAAACCCCACCTCGTCACCCAAGCCGGCATCGCCCGCACCTTCCAGAACATCCGCCTCTTCGCCAACATGACCGTCCTCGAAAACGTCCTCGTCGGCCGCCACACCCGCACCAAAGAAGGCCTCTTCTCCGCCCTCCTCCGCGGCCCCGGCTTCAAAAAAGCCGAACGCGAATCCACCCGACGCGCCATGGAACTCCTCGACTTCACCGGCCTCGCCGACAAAGCCGACCACCTCTCCCGCAACCTCCCCTACGGCGAACAACGCAAGCTCGAAATCGCCCGCGCCCTCGCCAGCGACCCCGGCCTCCTCCTCCTCGACGAACCCACCGCCGGCATGAACCCCCAGGAAACCCGCGCCACCGAAGCCCTCGTCCGCGCCATCCGCGACCAAGGCATCGCCGTCCTCGTCATCGAGCACGACATGCGCTTCATCTTCAACCTCTGCGACCGCGTTGCCGTCCTCGTCCAAGGCGAAAAACTCACCGAAGGCACCTCCGACGCCGTCCAGGCCGACGAACGCGTCATCGCCGCCTACCTCGGCACCCCCTTCGAAGGCGCACCCGGCCAAGAGGAACTCGCCGAAGTCGAAGCCGCCGAAGCCCAAGCCGACGCCCGCGCCGACCTCACGGAGGACACCCCGTGACCCCCCTCCTCGAAGTCGACGACCTCCGCGTCGCCTACGGCAAGATCGAAGCCGTCAAAGGCATCTCCTTCACCGTCGAAGCCGGCCAGGTCGTCACCCTCATCGGCACCAACGGCGCCGGAAAAACCACCACCCTGCGCACCCTCTCCGGACTCCTCAAACCCCTCGCCGGCACCATCCGCTTCGACGGCACCCCCCTCACCGGAGTCCCCGCCCACCAGATCGTCGCCCGCGGCCTCGCCCACTCCCCCGAAGGCCGCCACATCTTCCCCCGGCTCACCATCGCCGAGAACCTCCAGCTCGGAGCGTTCCTCCGCAAGGACACCGCCGCCATCACCCACGACATCCAGCGCACCTACGAGCTCTTCCCCATCCTCGGCGAACGGGCCAAACAAGCCGCCGGAACCCTCTCCGGCGGCGAACAACAAATGCTCGCCATGGGCCGCGCCCTGATGTCCCGCCCCAAGCTGCTCATGCTCGACGAGCCCTCCATGGGCCTCTCCCCGATCATGATGCAGAAGATCATGCAGACCATCACCGAACTCAAGGCCTCCGGCACGACCATCCTGCTCGTCGAACAGAACGCCCAGGCCGCGCTCTCCCTCGCCGACCAGGGCCACGTCATGGAGATCGGCAGGATCGTCCTCTCGGGCACGGGGGCCGACCTGCTGCACGACGAGTCCGTACGCAAGGCCTATCTGGGCGAGGACTGATACGAAGGGCCCCGTCCGATGCCGGACGGGGCCCTTCGCGAGCGCTGCGGGACTGCTACTCCTGGGAGTCCTTGGGCGCGGCCTGCTTGTTCTGCTTCTCCTGGGCGTCCTCGATGACCGCCTCGGCGACCTGCTGCATCGACAGCCGACGGTCCATCGACGTCTTCTGGATCCAGCGGAACGCGGCGGGCTCGGTCAGCCCGTACTGCGTCTGCAGCACGCTCTTCGCCCGGTCCACGAGCTTGCGCGTCTCCAGCCGCTGGGAGAGGTCCGCGACCTCCTGCTCCAGGGCCTTCAGCTCGGTGAACCGCGAGACCGCCATCTCGATGGCGGGCACGACGTCGCTCTTGCTGAAGGGCTTCACGAGGTAGGCCATGGCACCGGCGTCCCGGGCGCGCTCGACGAGCTCGCGCTGCGAGAAGGCGGTGAGCATCAGGACGGGCGCGATGGAATCGGCGGCGATCCGCTCGGCGGCGGAGATCCCGTCGAGGACGGGCATCTTCACATCGAGGATGACCAGGTCGGGCTTGTGCTCCCGCGCCAGCGCCACGGCGGTCTCGCCGTCACCCGCCTCACCGACGACGGAGTACCCCTCTTCTTCGAGCATCTCTTTGAGATCGAGACGGATGAGGGCCTCGTCCTCGGCGATGACGACACGGGTCGTGTGGGGAGGGGTGTGCGGCTGCTCGTCGTCGACGGGCGTGGGCTCGGCGGCGGTCACGGGTCTCCTCGCTCAGGACAGGTGGTGCCCCATGAGCCTACCCGCGCGACTTCGCCGAGCCCCACAGGGTAAGCTATCCGCGCTACACCTCGCCGGGTTGGTGGAACGGTATACACGGAGGTCTCAAACACCTCTGCCTGAAAGGGCTTGCGGGTTCGAATCCCGCACCCGGCACCCTGATCCAAAGTGGACCTTCACCTTCTCGTGAAGATGCATCCATTTCACCCTGTGCATCCAGTTCGTGGCGCAGGGTGATGGCATGAAGATGCACGGCTCCGAGGTGCGCCAGAAAGCCCTCACTCTCCTCCGCAACGGCTCCAAGAACGCGGACGTCGCCCGCGCCCTGGACGTCCCCCTCGGCACGGTCGGCTACTGGTTACACATGGACCGGGCGAAGCGCGGGGAATGCCCAGGAGCTCACGTCACCGAGTGCCCGCGTTGCGATGGCGAGCTCGACAAGTCCGCGTACTCCTACCTCCTGGGCCTGTACCTGGGTGACGGACACATCATCCAGTACTCCGAGCACAGAGTGCCGAGTCTGATGATCACGTGCGCCAACGACTGGCCAGGCCTCATGGACGAGTGCGAGAAGGCCATGCGCGCGGTCCTCCCGAACAACTCCGTCTGCCGCGTCCGCAGAACGGGCTGCCACAACGTGAAGATCTACTCCAAGCACCTGTGGTGCCTGTTCCCCCAACACGGCCCCGGCAAGAAGCACGAGCGGCTGATCGCCCTCGAACCCTGGCAGGAAGCCATCGTGGACGAGTACCCCTGGGAGTTCATACGCGGGCTCATCCACTCCGACGGCTGCCGGATCACCAACTGGACCACCCGCCTCGTCGGCGGCGTGCGCAAGCGCTACGAGTACCCGCGGTACTTCTTCACCAACAAGTCCGAGGACATCCTCTGCCTCTATGCCGACACCCTCGACATCGTCGGCGTCGAATGGACGATGACGCGGCGCGGCAAGGACCCGTTCAACATCTCCGTCGCCCGTAAGGACTCCGTCGCCCTCATGGACGCCCACATCGGGCCCAAGTACTGAGCTACTCCTCTTCCCCGATGTGGTGCACCCGCACCAGGTTCGTCGTTCCCGCCACCCCGGGCGGCGATCCCGCCGTGATGATGACCATGTCGCCCTTCCGGCAGCGTCCGATCCGCAGCAGGTACTCGTCGACTTGGTCGACCATCTCGTCCGTCGTCTGGACCATCGGGCCGAGGAAGGTCTCCACGCCCCACGTCAGGTTCAGTTGCGACCGTGTCGCCGGCTCCGGGGTGAAGGCCAGCAGCGGGATCGGTGAGCGGTAGCGGGACAGCCGACGGACCGTGTCACCGGATTGAGTGAAGGCCACCAGGAACTTCGCGCCGAGGAAGTCGCCCATCTCGGCCGCCGCACGGGCCACCGAGCCGCCCTGGGTGCGGGGCTTGCTGCGTTCGGTCAGGGGCGGCAGGCCCTTGGCGAGGACGTCCTCCTCGGCCGCCCGCACGATGCGGCCCATGGTCTTCACGGTCTCGACCGGGTATTTGCCGATGCTGGTCTCACCCGAAAGCATGACCGCGTCCGTGCCGTCGATGACGGCGTTGGCGACGTCGGAGGCCTCCGCACGTGTGGGGCGGGACGCGTCGATCATGGAGTCGAGCATCTGCGTCGCGACGATGACCGGCTTGGCGTTGCGCTTGGCCAGCTTGATGGCGCGCTTCTGGACGATGGGCACGGTTTCGAGGGGCATCTCCACGCCCAGGTCGCCGCGGGCGACCATGATGCCGTCGAAGGCGGCGACGATGGCGTCGAGGTTGGCGACGGCCTGCGGCTTTTCGATCTTCGCGATGACGGGGAGGCGGCAGCCTTCCTCGTCCATGACGCGGTGGACGTCCTCGATGTCGTGGGCGCTGCGTACGAAGGAGAGGGCGATGATGTCGGCGCCCGTCCTGATGGCCCAGCGGAGGTCGTGGACGTCCTTGTCGGAGAGGGCGGGGACGGAGACGGCGACGCCGGGGAGGTTGAGGCCCTTGTGGTCGGAGACCATGCCGCCTTCGATGACGATGGTCCTGACGCGGGGGCCGTCGACTTCGGTGACTTCGAGGGTGACGCGGCCGTCGTCGACGAGGATGCGTTCGCCCTTGGTGACGTCGGCGGCGAGGCCGGGGTAGGTGGTGCTGCAGATGTGGCGGTCGCCTTCGGCGTCGTCGACGGTGATGGTGAAGTCATCGCCGCGTTCAAGGAGTACAGGGCCTTCGCGGAAGGTGCCGAGGCGGATCTTCGGGCCTTGAAGGTCGGCGAGGACGCCGACGTTGCGGCCGGTTTCCTCTGCGGCTTTGCGTACCCGCTCGTAGCGCGTCTCGTGGTCGGCGTAGGTGCCGTGGCTGAGGTTGAGGCGGGCGACGTCCATGCCGGCTTCGACGAGTGCCTTGATCTGCTCGTACGAGTCGGTGGCGGGGCCCAGTGTGCAGACGATTTTTGCTCGGCGCATGGCACGAGCTTATGACTTACCGGCGGGTAGACAATTGGACGTCCGCAACTGCCCAACGTCGTTTTAGCGAAAGGTTGTTGACAATTAGTGAAACGTGCGCGGGGGTGCTCCGATGAGCGTCGGGGGCGGTTCCGGCTGTCCCCCGCGCGGGGGGTGTCAGAGGGCGGGGCGGGTCATCGTAAACCGGGCGTTGACTTGGGCGTAGACGAATTGGCGCTGGGGTTCGAGGTCGAGGGCGGGGGCGGGTGCTTCGCCTCCGTAGCCGACTGATCGCATCATTCCGCCGGGGGCGGGCGGGAGTCCGGCGGGGCCCGCGTTCTCGGCGCCGATGTCGGCGAGTTCCACGACGGCGACGAGTTCGGCGCCGAGTGCTCCGGCGTATTCGCGGGCGCGTTGCACGGCTTCCCGAACTGCCTGTTGGCGGGCTTCGCGGTGGGCGGGTGAGTCGGGGCGCAGGGCCCACCAGGGGCCGTCGACGCGGGTGAGGTCGAGGTCGGCGAGGCGGGTGGTGAGTTCGCCGAGGGCGGTGAAGTCGTTGAGGGTGGCGGTGAGGTGGACGGTGCCGTGGTAGGCGCGGATGCGTTCGTGGCGGCCTTTGTCGGTGAGTTGGGGGGTGATGGTGAAGGAGCCGGTTTCGAGTTGTTCGATTGCTTGGCCGTAGGACTTGATGAGTTCGAGAGTTTGGTTGTTGCGGTGGGTGAGGTCGGCGAGGGCGGTGCGGCGGTCGGTGCCGCGGGCGGTGACGGTGATGCCGAGGCGGGCGATTTCGGGGTCGACTTCGAGGCGGGCTTCGCCGCGGACGGCGAGTCGGGGGGCTTCGGGGGTGCCGTACGGGAGGGGTGCCGGTGGTGTCGTCATGGGGTCAGCGTCTCAGGTGGGTGGTGTGGGTGACCGGTGTGGCGGGCGTGGTGTGCCGGGTTACTGGGGAGTCACCGGATCGCAACCTTGGGGGTCTGTCGTGGATGTGGCGGGCTGGGTCAGAATCTACGCGCGTTGTGCTGTTTGCCGAGGTTTCGGCCGTCACTGATGGGGAGAAGAGATGCCGCTCAACCGTAGGAAGTTCCTGGGGCGTACCGCCGCGACGGGTGCGGGGGTCGCGCTGGCGGGGGCGGCGGCTGCCGGGCCGGCCGAGGCGCAGGATCTGGGGCACCGGGATCGGCGGAAGAAGCGGTATGCGTTCACCGTCATGGGCACTACGGATCTGCATGGCAATGTCTTCAACTGGGACTATTTCACCGATGCCGAGTTCGATGACAAGGCGCACAACGATGTGGGTCTGGCGAAGATCTCGACGTTGGTGGAGCAGGTCCGTAAGGAGAAGGGCCGGCGGAACACGCTGTTGATCGACGCGGGTGACACGATTCAGGGTACGCAGTTGTCGTACTACTACGCGAAGGTCGATCCGATCACGCGGGTCGGTGGTCCGGTGCATCCGATGGCGCAGGCGATGAACGCGATCGGGTACGACGCGGCGGCGCTGGGCAATCATGAGTTCAATTACGGGATTCCGGTGCTGCGGAAGTTCGAGAAGCAGTGTGATTTCCCGTTGTTGGGTGCGAACGCGCTGGATGCGAAGACGTTGCGTCCGGCGTTCGCGCCGTATGTGATGAAGCGGGTGTGTACGCCGCACGGTCGTGATGTGAAGGTGGCGGTGCTGGGGCTGACGAACCCGGGGATCGCGATCTGGGACAAGGCGAATGTGCAGGGGAAGATGACGTTCCCGGGGCTGGAGGAGCAGGCGGCGAAGTGGGTGCCGAGGCTTCGGTCGATGGGTGCGGATGTGGTGATCGTGTCGGCTCACTCGGGGAGCAGCGGTACGTCGTCGTACGGGGATCAGTTGCCGCACATCGAGAACGCGGCGGCTTTGGTGGCGGAGCAGGTGCCGGGTATCGACGCGATTCTGGTCGGGCATGCGCACACGGAGATCCCGGAGTACCGGGTGACGAACAAGAAGTCGGGCAAGTCGGTGGTGTTGTCGGAGCCGCTGAAGTGGGGGCAGCGGCTGACGTTGTTCGACTTCGAGCTGGTGTGGGGCAAGGGGTGCTGGCAGGTCGAGTCGGTGTCGGCGAAGGTGTTGAACTCCAATACGGTGGCCGAGGACAGGAAGATCACGGGTCTGCTGCGCGATGAGCACGAGAAGGTCGTGGCGTATGTGAATCAGGTGATCGGTACGTCGTCGGCTGCGATGGGGGCGGCGGAGGCGCCGGTGAAGGACACGGCGATCATCGATTTCATCAACCATGTGCAGGCGGAGACGGTGCGGTCCGCGTTGGCGGGGACGGCGTATGCGTCGTTGCCGGTGTTGTCGCAGGCTTCGTGTTTCTCGCGGACGGCTGCGGTGCCGGCGGGGAAGGTGACGATCCGTGAGGTGGCGGGGCTGTATCCGTTCGAGAACACGCTGGAGGCGCGGGTGCTGACGGGTGCGCAGCTGCGGGCGTATCTGGAGTTCTCGGCTCGTTATTACGTGCGGACGGCTGCGGGTGTTCCGGTGGATCCGGCGAAGTTGACGAATGCGGAGAGCATCCCGGATTACAACTATGACGCGGTGAGTGGTCTGTCGTACGAGATCGACATCGCGAAGGCGCCGGGTTCGCGGATCGTGAATCTGTCGTTCGGGGGGAAGCCGTTGGATGATGCGGCGCAGTTCGTGCTGGCGGTGAACAATTATCGGGCGAGTGGTGGCGGTAATTTCCCGCATGTGGCGGGTGCGAAGCAGGTGTGGGCGAATTCGGAGGAGATTCGTAACACGATCATCGGGTGGGTGAAGGCGCAGGGGGCGATCGATGTGGCGCGGTTCGCTTCGGTGGACTGGAAGCTGACGCGGGATGGTGTGCCGGTGTTCTGAGGTGCTGGTGCGGGGCCGGGGCCGTTGGTCTCGGCCCCGGGCCGGGCTCCGGCGCGGCGGCGGGAGCAGGGCCCTGATCACGCGCGGGCGAACTGGTGTGCGCGGGGCGGGGTGGGCGGGCGGCGCCCTCGCGCGTATGTCGGGTGCCGCGAGCGCGTGGCGCCGCCGCTGTTGCCCTCTGCCGAGCCGCACGCCCTTGCACGGACCGGCGGTGGAACGCTTCCGGTGGGTGCGCCAACGAACACTCGCCCGTGTCGATTTACGGACAGTACGGTTCTGAGGCGCACCGTTCGCCTTCTCGAAGCCACGCGCTGAAACGGCAGGAGAACAGAACCATGCCAGTGCATCCGCTCGTCCGGCGGTCCGTGACCCTCGCAGCTGCCGCAGCATTGGTGGCCTTGGCTCCCGGCGTGGGCCATGCCGCCGCCTCCCCGGAACCCATCAAGAACGAGGGGTCGGGGTGGTACCTCGACAGTGGCAGTGAAACAACCTCTGCCAAGGCCCCCACGTACACCGTGAAGTACGCGGGAGAACCCGCGTCGGCGCCCGGCAACCTGAAGTGGTCCTACGACCCTGCCACCAAGCTCGTCAAGAACGAGGCGAACGGCTGGTATCTCGGCAGCGGCGGCGAGTCCTCGTCCGCCAAGGCCCCCACGTACACCACAAAGTACTCCGGGGAACCGGCAGCCGCTCCCCCACAGCTGAAGTGGTCCTACGACGCCGCCACCAAGCTCGTCAAGAACGAAGGGAACGGCTGGTACTTGGGCACGGGAGGCGACGACTACGGCAAGGCGCCCGCGTACACCACGAAGTACACGGGAAGTCCTGCGTCGGCGCCGGCTCAGCTGAAGTGGGCGATATCGTCCTAGATTTCGGGCGCGGCCCCCGACGCACGTGAGGACCCACTGACGCAGAGCCTGTCAGTGGGTCCTCGGTGCGGTTCAGATATTGGTGAAGGCGAGTTTGGCGCCGAGGGCGACGAAGGCTCCGGCGAAGGTGCGGCGCATCCAGGTGAGGACCTTGGGGCGGGAGATGACGTGGTCGCGGACGGCGGCGGCGAGCAGGCCGTAGCCGACGAAGATCACGAAGGTCATCAGCATGAAGACAAGGCTGAGTTCAAGCATGCGCATGACGGGGCTGGATTCGTCGGTGCTGACGAACTGGGGCAGGAACGCCAGGAAGAAGATGGTCAGCTTCGGGTTGAGGATGTTGATCAGTACGCCGGTGACGGTGACTTTGGTGGCGGAGGGGGCGGCGTCCGTGCCGTTGTTCTCTTCGACCTTGAGGGTGCCGCTTTCGCGGAGGGTGCTCCAGGCGACGTAGAGGAGGTAGGCGACGCCGAGGTATTTGAAGATCTGGAAGGCGAGGGCGCTGGCCTGGAGGAGTGCTGCCAGTCCCATGATGGTGGCGGCCATGTGGGGGACGATGCCCAGGGTGCATCCGAATGCTGCCACGATGCTCGGGCGGAATCCTCTGGAGAGGCCGGTGGCCAGGGTGTAGAGGACTCCGGTGCCGGGTGAGGCGGTGACGATGAATGAGGTGACTAAGAATTCGATGCTCATGGGCAGCGCTCCTATTGTGCTGATATCAACCTTGGGCGAGTAGCGCCCGGGTCGCCGTTTCGACGTCCTCGTTGCGCATGAGGCTCTCGCCGACGAGGAAGGTCGAGATGCCGACCTTAGCGAGGCGTGCGAGGTCGGCGGGGCCGGCGACCCCGCTTTCGCCGATGATCACCCGTCCGTCCGGTACGCGGGGTGCGAGGGTCTCGCTGGTGGTGAGGGTCGTTTCGAACGTCTTGAGGTTGCGGTTGTTGATGCCGATGATGCGGGAGCGCAGGTTGAGTGCCCGGTCGAGTTCGGTTCCGTCGTGGACTTCGAGGATGACGTCCATGCCGAGGTCGTGGGCGGTGTCCTCGAGGTCCTTGGCGGTGGCGTCGTCGACGGCGGCGAGGATGATCAGTACGCAGTCGGCGCCCCATGCGCGGGCTTCGACGATCTGGTAGGGGTCGAACATGAAGTCCTTGCGCAGGGCCGGGAGTGCGGTGGCCGCGCGGGCGGCGGCGAGGTGTTCGGGTGCCCCTTGGAACGAGGGCGTGTCGGTCAGTACGGAGAGGCAGGCGGCTCCGCCGGCTTCGTAGGCGGTGGCGAGGGCGGGCGGGTCGAAGTCGGCGCGGATGAGGCCCTTCGAGGGGCTCGCTTTCTTGATCTCGGCGACGAGTGCGTAGTCGCCTTGGGCGATGCGGCGTTCGATCGCGGCGAGGAATCCGCGGGGGGCGGGGGCGGCCTGGGCTTCCTTTTCGAGTGCGGAGAGGGGCCGGGCGCGCTTGGCGGCGGCGATCTCTTCGCGCTTGTAGCTTTCGATCTTGGTCAGGATGTCTGCCATGTCGGGGGTCCTCTCGTCGGTTCGGGCCGTGTTCCGCGTGGGGTGCTCAGGCGTTCGAGACGGCTATCAGTCGGTCGAGGCGCCGGTGGGCTTCTCCGGTGTCGATCGACTTCGTGGCGAGTTCGATGCCGTGGGGCAGTTCCTCGGCCCGGCCCGCGACGACGAGTGCGGCGGCCGCGTTGAAGGTGGCGATGTCGCGGTAGGGGCCCTTTTCTCCTTGGAGGACTCCGCGGAGGGCTTCGGCGTTGCCTTGCGCGTCGCTGCCTTTGAGCATGTCGGGGGTGACGCGTGCGAGGCCCATGTCCTCCGGGGTGACCTCGAAGGTGCGGATCGTCCCGTGGTCGAGGGAGGCGATGGTGGTGGGGCCCGTGGTGGTGATTTCGTCGAGTCCGTCGGAGCCGTGGACGACGTACGCGCGTACGGAGCCGAGTTTGCCCAGTACTTGGGCGAGGGGCTCGACCCAGTGTTCGGCGTAGACGCCGACCATCTGTCGCCGTACGCCGGCCGGGTTGAGGAGGGGACCGAGCAGATTGAAGATGGTGCGGGTGCCGAGTTCGATCCGGGTGGGGCTCATGTGCTTGAGCGCCGGATGGTGGTCGGGGGCGAACATGAAGCCGATTCCGGCTTCGGTGAGGCAGCGTTCTATGGCCTCGGGGGTGAGGTGGATGCGGATGCCGAGGGCGGCGAGGACGTCGGCGGCGCCGCAGCGGGAGGACAGTGCCCGGTTGCCCTGTTTGGCGACGGGGACGCCGGCTCCGGCGACGATGAAGGCCGCGCAGGTGGAGATGTTGTAGGAGCCGGAGGAGTCGCCGCCGGTGCCGAGGAGGTCGATGGCGCCGGGGGGTGCGTCGACGGTGAGCATCTGGGAGCGCATGGTGGTGACGGCGCCGGTGATCTCCTCGACGGTCTCGCCGCGCATGCGCAGCGCCATCAGCAGGGCGCCCATCTGCGAGGGGGTGGCTTCGCCCGTCATCATGCGGTCGAAGGCCTGGGCGGATTCCTCGAGTGTCAGCGTGGCGCCGGTCGCGACCTTGCCGATCAGGGCCTTGAATTCTTCCATGGGCTTCTCCTTGGGGCGGGCCCCGGTCCGACGGCACGATGCGCGCTGTGCCCCGGCGTCATCGATCGTCGGGGCCATGGTGGCGTCCGTGTGCGGCGGTTGTCACGGTGTGTGGTCGGTCGGGCGTGCTGTTTCAGCCGAATACGCTGCCCGGGCCGGGTGAGTCGCCGGTGGCGGGCAGGGGCTGGTCCCAGCCGAGTTCGACGTTCTCGCGCCGGAAGGGTGTCCGGTCGGTGAGTGCGGTGTTCAGGGTGCGGGCGAAGAGGTGACCGCTGTAGACGGCGGCGGCGATGATGCCGGGGGCGAGGCAGTCGCCGAGGCGTACGACGCGGCGGATGCCGACGGCGGTGAGGGCGCTCTCGCCGCGGTCTTGCAGGTCCGTGTAGAGCTCGTCGCGCGGGGTGGAGCCGGTGACGACCACGATGGCGTCGGCGGGTGCGGTGGTTTCGCGGCCGGTGTAGACGCAGGAGAGGTGGGCCGTGCCGGGTTCGGTGCGGCGCAGTGCCGTGGCGGTGCGGACGTCCGCGCACATCTCCATGACGCGTCGTTGGACGCGTTTTTGTTCGGCGGTGAACTGGGTGTAGGCCGAGACGGTGCTCTCGGGCGTGACGAAGGTGACCTCGCAGCCGTGTTCGACGAGGCGTTCGGCGATGACGCCGCCCATGTAGTAGTGGTCGTCGTCGAAGAGGACGACGCGTCCGGTGGGCAGGCGGGAGTCCATGATGTCGTCCGGTGTGAAGACCGGGATCTGCCCGAGGCCGGTGATGGGGTCGCTGTGGTAGCGGCCCACGCCGTCGGCGCGCCAGGTGGCGCCGGTGGCGATGGCGATGAGGGAGGACTCGGCTTCGAGGACCATCTCGCCGGTGATGTCGTTGTCGGGCAGGAGCTGCACGCCGGGCATCTTGCGGAGCTGGGTGAGGCGCCAGTCCCGCACGCGGGCCCAGGTGCCGAGGCCGGGCAGGCGGCATTCGCGGTTGACACGGCCGCCGAGCTCGCGGCTGCGGTCGGCGAGCATGACGCTGTAGCCGCGTTGGCCGAGGGCGCGGGCGGCTTCGAGTCCGGCGGGACCGGCCCCGATGACGAGGACGGTGTCGTCGGTGTCCTTGGGTGCGATGCGCTCGGGGTGCCAGCCGCGGCGCCATTCCTCGCCCATGGTCGGGTTCTGGGTGCAGCGCATGGGCACGCCGGCCCGGTCGCCGGCGACGCAGATGTTGCAGCCGATGCATTCGCGGATGTCGTCGAAGCGGCCTTCCTCGATCTTGCGGGGCAGGAAGGGGTCGGCGATGGAGGGGCGGGCGGCGCCGATGAGGTCGAGGGTGCCGCCCTTGATCATGGAAACCATGGTGTCGGGCGAGGTGAAGCGGCCGACGCCGACGACGGGTTTGCTGGTGACGCTTTTGACGAACTTGATGTACTGCTCTTGGTATCCCTCGTCGCTGAAGCGTGAGGTGCTGCCGTCGTAGTCGAAGTTGCTGAGGTTGACGTCCCACAGGTCGGGGAGTTCCGCGAGCATCTCGATGACGTCGCGGCCCTCGTCCTCGTCGCCGCCGGCACCCGTGAGGCCGTCGACGCCGAAGCGGATGGCGACCGCGCAGGTGTCGCCGACGGCTTCCTTGGCGTCCTCGACCAGTTCGCGCAGGAAGCGGGCGCGGTTCTCGAGGCTGCCGCCGTACTCGTCGGTGCGGTGGTTGTGGCGGCGGGAGAGGAAGTTGATGGGCAACGTCATGTCGTGGCCGGCGTAGACGTAGATGATGTCGAAGCCGGCGCGCTGGGCGTTGATCGCGGCGGTGCGGTACCAGCGGCGGGCGGCACGGATGTCGTTCTTGTCCATGGCGCGGGCGGTGGCCGGGAAGACGCCCCTGGTGGGCCGCAGGCTCGGGGCGATGGGTATCGCGCGGCTCTCGAGGTTGCCGACGTGGGAACCGTTGTGCACCAACTCGACCGCTGCCAGGGCCTCGTGGTCGTGGATGAGGCCCGTGGCACGGGCGAGGTAGGGGATGTCCTTCTCGTCCCAGAGGCGGAGTTCCCGTTGGTGGTTCCCGGAGTAGTGCACGTCGCACTGCTCGGTGGAGATGACGCCCCAGCCGCCCTCGGCCTTCATTCCCCGCATCGCGGCCATAGAACTGGGAAAGGCACGTCCCATGCCGTTGCAATGGGGTACCTGGAAAAAGCGGTTCTTGGCGGTGACGGGGCCGATCCGTAAAGGTTCGAAAAGGATGTCGTAGCGGGTGGGGCGGGTCATGTGGTTCTCCGTTGCGTGGCGCAGCTGTCGCGGTGTTCCGGATTCTTCGGCGGACGGTGCTACGGGGTGGGGTAGGCCCTTGCGCCGAATATGGCGCTGCCCACGCGGACGTGGGTGGCGCCGAATTCGATGGCCGTCGCGTAGTCCGTGCTCATGCCCATGGACAGGCCGTCGAGTCCGTTGCGGGCGGCGATCTTCGCGAGTTGGGCGAAGTGCGCCTCCGGGGGTTCGCCGGCCGGGGGAATGCACATGAGGCCCACGACGTCGAGGTCGTAGGTTTCGCGGCAGGTGGTCAGCAGGTCGTCGGCGGCGTCGGGCAGGATTCCCGCTTTTTGCGGTTCCGCTCCGGTGTTGACCTGGACGAACAGCTTGGGTCGGCGGCCTTGCTTCTCGCATTGTTTGGCGAGGGCCTCGCAGAGGCCGGGGCGGTCGACGGAGTGGATGACGTCGAACAGCGCCACCGCTTCACGGGCTTTGTTGGACTGCAGTGGCCCGATCAGATGCAGTTCGACCTCGGGGAACCGCTCCCGGAGGGCCGGCCATTTGGCCTTGCCCTCCTGGACGCGGTTCTCGCCGTAGACCCGGTGGCCGGCCAGGACGGTCTGCTCGATGGTGTCCGCGGGGACCGTCTTGGAGGCGGCGACGAGGGTCACCGATGCGATGTCGCGCTGGGCGCGGGCGCAGGCGTCGGCGATGGCGCGCCGTACCGTTTCGAGCCCGTCGGTCGGGTCAGGTCGACATATGTTGCCGGGTGTGGACATCAGAGGGTCTCCTCACACACGTATCAGAATTCCAGTCGGCGCTCCACGGTGCTGATCCGCAGGGCGCTGGTGATGTGCACGCCGGCTTCGGTCAGCCCGGATTTCAGCTCGTGTTCGAGCGCGTCGATGTCCTGTGGAGCGGCGGCGTGATGGGCCTCGGCCACGATCAGTACGCGGTCGGTCTGTGCCGACACGACGGATCGGGCGCTCTGCCGGAAGGTCCAGCGCCGGGAGTGCGCGTGGTGTGCCGGGTCGGCGAAGACGACCTCGTTCGGCAGGGGGTTCTCGATGTCGCCCTGGAACGTTTCGTAGGTCTCGGTGCCGTCGGCGTGGCGGACGGTGATGCCTTCCGAGATCTTCGCGCAGTCGAATGCGGCGATGGGGATGGCGGAGGACATCGAGGCGAAGTTGAGGTAGTCCACGAGCGGGTGGAAGCTCGGCATGCTGCGGTCCTTGCGGTACCGCCTGAGCAGTGCTTCCGAGGCGCACCGGTACTGGGTGGGCTTCAGTCCCATTTTCGAGAAGGCTTCCCGCCAGGAGGCGATGGCGGGCATCTCGGATTCGGTGCCCGAGGCGAGTCGTTCTTCGACCTTCGGGGTGAGCTTCTCGAGTCGCTGGGGGTCGCTCTTCATGCCGAGGACGTTGTCGATGACCATCGTCAGGGCGTGCAGGCTCGGGTGAGCGGTCCAGACCGAATCGGCGTGCGTGAAATACATGTGAACTGTCCTCGATTGCCTTACGGGTAGAGCCGTGTGGTGTTCCAGTCGCCTTCCGGCTTGTCCCTCTGGAAAACGAGCCGGTCATGCAGACGGAACGGCCTGTCCGACCAGAACTCGATGGACAGGGGCCTGATGCGATAGCCGGACCAGTGGGGCGGTCGCGGTACGTCGTCGGGGAAGCGGGTGGCTTCGCGGGCCACGGCTTCTTCGAGCTCGGCGCGGCTGGCCAGGGGGCGGGACTGCCGGCTGGCCCAGGCGCCGAGGCGGCTGTCGCGTCGGCGGGAGGCGAAGTAGGTGTCGGCCTCGGCGGCGGTGGTGGGCTCCACGGGGCCGCGGAAGCGCACCTGGCGTCGCAGGGACTTCCAGTGCAGTACGCCTGCGGCCTGCATGTTGTCGCGGAGTTCGGTGCCCTTTTGCGACTGGGTGTTGGTGTAGAACACGAAGCCGTCCGCGTCGAAGCCCTTGAGCAGCACCATGCGTACGTCGGGCAGGCCGTCGGTGGCGGCGGTGGCGATCGCCATGGCGTTGGCATCGTTGATTTCGCTGGCTTCGGCCGCTTCGAGCCATTGGCCGAACAGGGTGATGGGGTCCGTGGCGTCGTGCGGTGACGGGATGTCCTGCGCGGGGGCGTCGGGCGTCGGGGGCTGCATGGGATTGCTCCTCGCTGGCGAATTCACGGGTGAAGGAGGGAAGCGTCGGGCGCCGGGGGTGTTGTCCCCCGGCGCTCCGGTCTGCTTCAGCGCTTGAGTTCCTTCTTCTCCGCGAGGAGGTTGCGCCACTTGTCGAGGTCGTCGCCCCGGGAGGTGACCACGTGTGCCGTACCGGCGGCGTCGACGAGTACTTCCGCGGCCGGCGGGATGTTGAGGAATTCCATGTGCTGGGTCGCGCAGTAGGCGCCGACGTCGAGGATGACGAGGTGGCTGTCGGCGTCGACGCCGGAGGGCACCCGGTATTCGCCGGGGAGGATGTAGTCGTGGCGCAGGATGCTGCGGCCGCGGAGTGCCGCCGAGACGCCGTCCGCGTCGTCGGCGAGGGGGATCTCCTTCATGTCCGCGTCGAGGAAGACCACGTTGTGGCGGCGGTCCCGCAGCTGTGCGGACGGCATGAGCATGCGCGAGCCGTCGGTGACGACGAGGCTGCCGACGGCGTTGGTGATGACGTTGCGCTTGACGCCGAGGAGGAGGGCGCCGGTGTCGGCGAGTACGTCCCGGGCGGGCTCGAAGAGGAACTTGACGTGGTCCGGGATCTCCATGCGGTCCGCGATTTCCCGCAGCGCCTTGAAGTATTCGTTCCAGTCGAAGTGCTTCGTGGATTCGTCCCAGGCTTCGTAGACGAAGCCGTGGCCGCCGGCGAAGTTGATGGACTTCGCGTGGGGGAAGTGCGTCTTGAAGATCTCGAACTGCTTCTCGATGACGCTGATCATCTCGTCGCGCGAGTTTCCGCTGCCGCAGTAGACCTCGAAGCATTCGAGTTCGCGGCCGTGCTGCTCGAGCAGGTCGGAGAGGCGCTTCAGTTCGCTGTACTTGATGCCGGGCTTGCCGGAGTCGAGGCTGTCGATGCGGGCGCTGATGGTGGGCGCGTTCGTCCGCAGCGAGTAGGCGACCTCGTCGAGGCTGGAGAGGAAGGTCGGGTAGCCCGCCTGGTCCCAGAAGCCGATCTCTTCGTCGGAGACGTGGCCGGGGGAGACGATGAACTTGTCGAATCCGTACTCGCGCAGGATCCGGTATTCGCTGGGCAGTTGCAGAAGCAGGCCGACTCCCATCTGCTGGAGCGGCTTCAATACATGTGGATTAGAGTTCGGAAAGAAGGGGACATACAATTCGACCCGGGAGTCGAGTCCGACGGCTTTGGCGGCGTCCTGGATGCGGCCGACGTTCTTTAATATCTGTGCTTCGCTGTAGATAAAGACCGGCGTGCCTACCTGGTCACCGATCGCTTTGAGGTCGATCTCATTGACCCAACAGTGGGTCAATTTACAGGAGTTTGCGGTGGTCACGTACCCTCACTCTCCGGTCGCGCAAGATCTCTGGCCATAGATGATCTTGTTTTGAGATCTTGGGGTGCTGAAATACAGATTTATCAGTGTCCGGCCCGGGAACACAAGGCTTGAAGAAGATCCATGTGCCGGTTCGGAACCGGGAGCGCTGATTCCGAATTAGGAGCAATACGAGGCGGCATTGCCGCATCGGCTGAGAACGCGCACACGTGCTTTCAGTGGCCGACAGGAACGGTACGAAGCGTCGACGGGACGCTGCGGGATGAGGTCGTCCGTAAGCGGGCAGGCGGAGTCCGGCCGCTTACCGGTGGCTGAAGTCTACCCCCACACAAGGGAGTTGGCTCTAGATCAGGACAGGCCCCGAGCGGGCCCCGGTCATTCCGCCGAGCGGGCGGATTCGATGAACTCCCTGATCAGAGCAGGGTCCTTGACGCCACGACGGGCTTCCACCCCGCTGGAGACGTCCACGCCCCACGGCGCGATCGTGCGCACGGCCCGCCCCACGTTCTGCGGGGTGAGGCCACCGGCGAGGAGCCAGTGGCCGGTCGGTGGGGTGAAGCGGTCGTCGGCCCAGTTCCACGGCAGGCCCGCCCCGGGGTCGGGGGCGTCGAGCAGGAGGTAGTCCTCCCCCAACTCGCCGCAGCGGGGGGTCCGCCCGCCGTCGGAGGAAGTGGCACGGATCAGCGTCCACCCCTGCGGCCGCAAGGTGTCGTAGTAGTCACGGCCCTCGTCGCCGTGCAGCTGTACGGAGCGGACCCCGCTCGCCAGCGCGAGGTCACGCACCTGCGCCACGGGCTGCCGACGGAACACACCGACGGTCAGTACGTGCTCGGGGACCCGCTGGGCCAGCTTCCCCGCGGTGGCGGCGTCCACATGGCGCGGGCTGTCGGCGAAGACGAAGCCGATCGCGTCGGCTCCGGCCTCGACCGCGGCGTCCACGTCCTCGGCGGTGCGCAGCCCACAGATCTTGATGAACAACGGCGAGCTCACGCGCGACGCCCCCCGGCTCCCCTGCCACGACTGCCACGACTGCCACGTCTTGCCCGGTTTTCATCAAGCATGCTCATAGTTCACTGTCCTTCCTCGGCCACCGCCCATCCAAACGCGACCGGTCCCCTTCCGCCAGTGGCCGAAAGGCCTGGCGGGCGCGGCCCGCCCCGGGGCGATGCCTCGGGGCGCCGGGCCGCCGTCAGTGGACGGGCAGTTGGCGCGGGATGGTGCGCCGGTTCTCCGAGGTCTTGTGCTGCGGCCGGGACTGGGGGCGCGGCTCCAGCCCGAAGGTCGTGAAGGCGGTGCGCTCCGGGAGGGTGTAGGCCGTCTTCCCGGTGATGGCGTTGAGGATGACGGCGCTGCGCCAGGCGGCGAGGCCGAGGTCGGCGGTGCCGACGCCGTGGGTGTGGCGCTCGGCGTTCTGGACGTGGACGGCGCCCTTGACGTGGGGGTCGAGGACGAGCCGGTGGTTCTCGTCGATGCGGGGGCGGTCGGCGGAGTCGCGGCGGATATAGGGGTCCAGGGAGGCGAGGAGGGTGTCGACGCGGCGCTCGCGGTAGCCGGTGGCGAGGACGACGGCGTCGGTGGTGAGGCGGGAGCGGCTGCCCTGCTGGGCGTGCTCGAGGTGGAGTTCGACGCGGGTGGTGCCGACGCGGCCGGCGGTGCGGACGAAGACGCCGGGGGTCAGGACGGTGTCGGGCCAGCCGCCGTGCAGGCTGCGGCGGTAGAGCTCGTCGTGGATGGTGGCGAGGGTGTCGGCGGCGACGCCCCGGTGGAGCTGCCACTGGCGCGGCAGGGCTTGGTCCCGCACGGACTCGGGCAGGGCGTGGAAGTAGCGGGTGTAGTCGGGGGTGAAGTGCTCCAGGCCGAGCTTGCTGTATTCCATGGGGGCGAAGGAGGGGCTGCGGGCGAGCCAGTGGAGCTTCTCGCGGCCGGCGGGGCGGTTGCGGAGGAGGTCGAGGAAGACCTCGGCGCCCGACTGGCCCGCGCCGATCACGGTGATGTGGTCGGCGGCGAGGAGTCGCTCGCGGTGGTCGAGGTAGTCGGCGGAGTGGATCACGGGGACGGCGGGGGCGTCGACGAGGGGCCGCAGGGGGTCGGGGACGTAGGGGGCGGTGCCGACGCCGAGGACGAGGTTGCGGGCGTAGCTGCGGCCGAGGGCCTCGGCTTCACCGTCGGTGTCGAGCCGGGTGTAGTCGATCTCGAACAGGGCGCGCTCGGGGTTCCAGCGGACGGCGTCGATCTGGTGGCCGAAGTGGAGTCCGGGGAGGGATTCGCTGACCCAGCGGCAGTACGCGTCGTATTCGGCGCGCTGGATGTGGAAGCGCTCGGCGAAGTAGAAGGGGTAGAGGCGCTCACGGGCCTTGAGGTAGTTGAGGAAGGTCCAGGGGCTGGCGGGGTCGGCGAGGGTGACGAGGTCGGCGAGGAAGGGGACTTGGAGGGAGGTGTCGTCGATGAGCAGGCCGGGGTGCCATTGGAAGACGCGGCTCTGGTCGTAGAAGGCGGTGCGGAGGTCGGGGAGGGACTGGGCCAGGGCGGCGAGCGAGAGGTTGAAGGGGCCGATGCCGATGCCCGCGAGGTCGAAGGGCTGGTCGGGGGCGGCGGCGGGGGGCGGAGGGTTGGTCATCGGGGCGTGTGGCCTTCCACGAGTTCGAGCAGGGCGTCGAGGTCGTCGGGGCGGGTGTGGGGGTTGAGGAGGGTGGCCTTGAGCCAGAGGCCCTCGGGGGTGGAGGCGCGGCCGAGGACGGCGGTGCCGTGGTCCAGGAGGCGGCGTCTGGTGTCGGCGAGCGCGCGGTCGTCGGTGCCGGTGGGGCGGAAGAGGACCGTGCTGAGGGTGGGGCGGGAGTGGAGCTCGAAGGCGGGGTGGGCCTCGATGCGGTCGGCCAGGAGCTGCGCGGTGGCACAGACCCGCTCGACGAGGTCGCCCAGGCCGCGGCGGCCGAGCGCGCGGAGGGTGACGGCGATCTTGAGGATGTCGGGGCGCCGGCTGGTGCGCGGGGAACGGCCGAGGAGGTCGGGATGACCGGCCTCGATGTCGTCGGCGGGGTTGAGATAGGGGGCCCGGTGGGCGAGGGGGCTGAGCCAGGTGGCGTCGGGCACGGCGAGGAGCCCGGCGGCGACGGGCTGCCAGCCGAGTTTGTGGAGGTCGAGGGTGACGGTCCGGGCGCGGTCGAGGCCGTCGAGCGCGGGGCGGAGGGTGTCGCTGAACAGGAGCGGCCCGCCGTAGGCGGCGTCGATGTGGAGGGGGACGTCGTGGGCGTCGCAGAGGTCGGCGAGCTTCGGGAGCGGGTCGATGCGGCCGGTGTCGGTGGTGCCCGCGGTGGCGACGACGAGGGTGGGGGCGCCGTGGCGGGCGTCGAGGGCGGCGGCGAGGTCGGCGGGGTCGAGGACGCCGGCGGGGGTGGGCAGGGTCTGCGGGGCGGGCAGGCCGAGGAGCCAGGCGGCGCGGTGGACGCTGTGGTGGGCGTTGGCTCCGCAGACGACGGTCAGGGGGGCGGCGGTGCGGGTGCGGGCGGCTTCGCGGGCGAGGAGCAGGGCGAGCTGGTTGGACTCGGTGCCGCCGGTGGTGACGAGGGCGTCGGGGGCCGGGCCGGTGGGGTGGACGAGGGTGGCGAGGGCGCGGGTGGTGAGGGTTTCCAGGGCGGAGGCGGCGGGGGCCTGGTCCCAGGAGTCCATGGAGGGGTTGAGGGCGTCGGCGGCGAGGTCCGCGGCGGCGGCCAGGGCGAGGGGCGGGCCGTGCAGATGGGCGGCGCAGCGTGGGTCGGCGGGGTCGGCGGAGCCTTCGGCGAGGGCCCGTACGAGGGTGCGGAGGGCTTCGTGGGCGCCGGTGCCGTGCTCGGGGAGGGCGGGGCCGACGGCGGTGCGCAGCCGGGCGGTGACGGCGTCGGGGCCGCCGGGCGGGAAGGGGCCGCCGCGGGCGGTGGCGCCTTGGCCGAGGGCGTGCAGGACGGTGTCCAGCAGGGGGCGGAGCGCGCGGGGTCCTTCGGTGCCGCCCGCGAGGGGTGCGGGGGTCTGGTCGGCGCCGGGCGCAGGCATGGGTGTGCCCCTTTGGGGTTGGGATGTCGCGTGTTCCGACTGGTCCGGGCAGGGCTAATCGCCTCAAGTTACTGGCGTCGCACACTCGGTGACCATGGGGCCTCGGGGTTTCGCCCGATGGTGGTACCGCCCTGGGGCGCGGTCGCGTGGGATCTGCTAGAGGGGTGCGAAGCGGACTCGGGGCTCGGCTTCGACTAATCTGCACCCCATGGCCATGAAACTTGCTATCGACGTCGGTCCGCTCAAGCCCGAGCTCGCGCCGCTCATCCTGGGGCTGGCGCTCTTCTTCATCCTCTTCGCCGTGATGGCGAAGGTGATCCTGCCCCGGATCAACAAGGTCCTCACCGAGCGTGAGGAGGCCACCGACGGCCGCTTCGAGGAGGCCGAGGAGACGCGCGCCGAGGCCGCGCGGGTCCACGCCGAGTACCAGGAGCTGCTGGCCGAGGCGCGGCACGAGGCCGCCCGGCTGCGTCAGGAGTCGGTCGAGCAGGGCACGGCGATCATCGCCGAGCTGCGCGCCGAGGGTCAGCGTCAGCGCGAGGAGATCATCGCCGCGGGTCACGCGGTGATCGACGCGGAGCGCGCGGTCGCCGAGGCCGAGCTGCGTCAGCAGGTCGGCGTGCTGGCCACCGATCTGTCGGGCCGCATCGTCGGCGAGCCGGTCACGGACTTCGCCCGTGAGAGCGGTGTCGTGGACCGCTTCCTGGAGGAGCTGCGCACGGCCCAGCCGTCGGACGCCGCGACCGACAAGCGCGCCTGACCGTCGAGACAACCGGCCAAGGCTCCCGCACCCCGTTGAGGGGTGCGGGAGCCTCGTCGTTTTCCGGGGTGCTCCCGGCAGCCCCCGGGGAGCCTCGTGCGCGGGCGCTTACGCCTGCGGCCGGATGTCGGCGGGGGTCTCCCTGATCCTCAGGGCGCGGCGCAGGTCGTCGAGCTGGTCGGCGAGCTTGCGGCGCAGGGCGGGGGTGGGGTCGGCGTCGCGCAGGCAGTCCTCGCCGAGGCGCAGGGTCTCGGCCTCGACCAGGGGGTGGGGGAAGCCGTGGAAGCCGGCGGCGATGGCGAGGGCGGGGCCGCGGCGGGCCGCGACGGTGACGGCGGCGGGGAAGTAGCGCTCGCGGTAGGGGCGTACGAGGTCGAGCTGTTCGGGCTGCCAGAAGCCTTGGGCGGTCGCGGTGAAGAGGTAGTTGGACAGCTCCGCGGGTTCGGCCGGCCCGGACGGTTCGGCGGGGTACATGGCCTGCCAGGCGGTGGCCTTGGCGGTGGCGTCGGGGAGCGCGGCGTGGCAGCGGGCGGCGCCTTCCTGGCCGGTGGCGCTGGGGTCGCGGGCGAGTTCGGCGTCGATGGCGTCGGGGGTGGTGGCGCCGAGGACGGCGAGGCGGGCGAGGGTGCGCCAGCGCAGTTCGGGGTCGAGGGCGGGGCCACCGGGGACGGTGCCCGCGGTGAGCCAGTCCTGGAGGGTGCCGGGGGTGGTGGCGCTGTCGATGAGGGTGCGGACGGCGATCAGCCGTAGGCCCTGGGCGTCGGCCCGGCCGGTGCCGTCGGTGCGGCGCAGGAGGTCGTGGCCGAGGTCGGTGAGGGTGGTGAGGACCGTGGGGCGGGCGGTGGCCGGGGTGTAGCGGTCGGCGATCTGGGTGCGGGCGAAGCCGAGGACGGCCTGGGCGATGGCGATGTCGGTTTCGTGCGGGATGTGGGCGCGGGCGGCGTCCAGGTAGGCGGCGGGGGCCAGTTCGCCGTCGCGGACCATGTCGCGGGCGGCGTTCCAGACGACGGCGCGGGCGACGGGGTCGGGCAGGCCGGAGAGGGTGCGCAGGGCGGTGTCCCAGGACCCGGCGTCGAGGCGGACCTTGGCGTAGGTGAGGTCGCCGTCGTTGACGAGCAGCAGGGCGGGGCGGGGGCCGGTGAAGGTGAGGGTCCGGGTGCCGCCGCCGGCGGGCAGGTCGGTTTCGACGCGGTCGCGGCGCACGAGGGCCCGGGGGTCGTCCGGGGCGTGGTCGTAGAGGCCGATGGCGAGGTGGTGCGGGCGGGTGCCGTCGTGGTGGAGGTCGAGGCGCCAGCCCCTCGTGCCGTCGGCTCCGGCCTCGCCGGGGGCGCCTTCGGGGCCGTCTTCGGTGATGCGGGGGGTGAGGGTGTCGACGCCGCTGGTGCGCAGCCAGCTGTCGGCCCAGGCGTGGACATCGCGGTCCGTGGCGCGGGCCAGGGAGTCGATGAAGTCGGCGAGGGTGGCGTTGCCGAAGCGGTGGCGGGCGAAGTGGTCGTTGATGCCGGCGAGGAAGTCCTTCTCGCCGAGCCAGGCGACGAGCTGGCGCAGGGCGCTCGCGCCCTTGGCGTAGGAGATGCCGTCGAAGTTGAGCAGCGCGGAGGCGGTGTCGCGGACGGCGTCGGGGGCGGGGGCCACGGGGTGGGTGGAGGGGCGTTGGTCGGCGTCGTAGCCCCAGCTCTTGCGGGCGACGGCGAAGTCGGTCCACGTGCCGGTGAAGCGGCTGGCTTCGGAGAGGACCTGGTAGCCCATGTATTCGGCGAAGGACTCGTTGAGCCAGATGTCGTCCCACCACTGGAGGGTGACGAGGTCGCCGAACCACATGTGGGCCATTTCGTGGGCGATGACCATGCCGCGGGTCTGGCGCTCGGTGTCGGTGACGGCGGAGCGGAAGACGAATTCGTCGCGGAAGGTGACGAGGCCCGGGTTCTCCATGGCGCCGGCGTTGAACTCGGGGACGAACGCCTGGTCGTAGGAGTCGAAGGGGTAGGGCTCGTCGAAGATCTGGTGGTAGCGGTCGTAGCAGCGGCGGGTGATGTCGAAGAGTTCCTCGGCATCGGCGTCGAGGTGGGGGGCGAGGGACCGGCGGCAGTGGAGGGCGAAGGGCAGCCCGGCGTGTTCGGTCCGCACGGTGTGCCAGGGGCCGGCGGCGAAGGCGACGAAGTAGGTGCTCAGCGGTGCGGTGGTGGCGAGCCGCCAGCGGCCGTCGGCGGGGGCGCCGACGCGGGTGGCGAGGGCGTTGCCGAGGACGGTCCACTGCGGTGGGGCGGTGACGGTGGCGTCGAAGACGGCCTTGAGGTCGGGCTGGTCGAAGGCGGCGAAGACGCGTTGGACGTCGTCGAGGAAGCACTGGGTGTAGAGGTAGGTCTCGCCGTCGGCGGGGTCGGTGAAGCGGTGCATGCCCTCGCCGGTGTGGGAGTAGCGCATGTCGGCCTCGACGCGCAGCTCGTGGTCCCCGGGGGTGAGGGTGAGGGGCAGCCGGTTGTCGTCGAGCGTGGCGATGTCGAGGGCGTGGCCGTCGAGGGTGGCGCGGTGCAGGGCCGCGGGGCGGACCTCGAGGAAGGTGGCGCCGGCTTCGCGGGCGGTGAAGCGGATGACGGTGGTGGAGCCGAAGTGCTCGTCGCCGCGGGTGAGATCGAGGTCGATCTCGTAGCGGTGGACGTCGAGGAGTCGGGCTCGGGTCTGCGCTTCGTCGCGCGTGAGTACGGGCATGTCGTCATGCTGCCGTATCGCTGGGCGCTGGCCTATGGGGGTTTGGTGCGGTGCTGGGAGTCGCGCGCCGTTGCGGGGCTCCGCCCGGTCCTCAATCGCCGGACGGGCTGGATTTCCAGCCCGTCCGGCGCTTGAGGACACAGCACAGCCAGCCCGTCCGGCGTTTGAGGACACAGCACAGCCAGCCCGTCCGGCGTTTGAGGGCCCCGCGCGGAGCGCGTCCTACGCCCGGGCGATCGTCTCGTGGTGGCGGATGACCTCGGCGATGATGAAGTTGAGGAACTTCTCGGCGAACGCGGGGTCGAGTTTGGCGTTCTCGGC
This sequence comes from Streptomyces netropsis, assembly GCF_014203545.1. Classification (GTDB taxonomy): domain Bacteria; phylum Actinomycetota; class Actinomycetes; order Streptomycetales; family Streptomycetaceae; genus Streptomyces; species Streptomyces netropsis. The sequence goes on along the minus strand of NZ_JACHJG010000001.1, from coordinate 910,383 downwards.
CAGTTCGCGCAGCCGGGTGATCTGCCGGGCCTCGCGGGCGGGGTCGGCGGGGGGCAGTTTGTGGGCGGCCTTGAGGTGGCCGACCTGCTGGGTGCATTTGAACCGCTCGGCGAGCATGTGGATCACCGCGGCGTCGATGTTGTCGATGCTGTCGCGCAGCCGGCCCAGCTCGGCGCGTACGGACTCGTCGTCGGTGCCGGGGGCACCGCTGAAGCTGTTGGCACTGTCGGTCATGTCCACCGACCCTATGCGGGCGGGAGGGTTCCGATGACCGGTGGGTGCTCCGGGTCGGGTATCCGCCGGCTCCAGCCGCCGGGGACGCTGCGGCCCTGGCGCTCGCGGAACCGTACCGGGGCGGTGCCGACGCGGCGGGTGAAGAGCCGGCTGAAGTAGGCCGGGTCGTCGTAGCCGACGCGGCGGGCGACGGCCGAGACGGGCAGTTCGGTGGCGGCGAGGAGTTCCTTGGCGCGGCCCAGGCGGATGGCCAGGAGGTAGTCCTTCGGGCTGCACCCGGCGCCGCGGCGTACGGCGGAGCGCAGTTCGGCGGGGGTCATGCCGTGCCGGGCGGCGTGTTCGGTGACGGACAGCGGCAGGAAGGCGTCGCGGGCGAGGGCCCGCAGGACGGGTTCGCCGTCGCCGCCGAGGTCGGCGCGGGCGCGGTGGAGGGCGACGAGGAGTTCGTGGACGGCGGCGGAGGTCTCGACTTCGAGGAGGGGGTTGCCGCGGTGGGCGGCGCGGGCGATGCGGGCGATGGCGGCGCGGGCGGCGGTGGTCTCGGTGAGGGGGACCAGCGGCCGGTCGGGTTCGATGAGGCCGAGTTCGGTGTACGCGGCGACGGCGGGGCCGGTGAAGTCGACGAAGCTCTCGTCCCAGCCGCTGTCCGGTCCGGCGCCGTAGTGGTGCGGGACGCCGGGGCTGAGCCACAGGAGGGCGGGGGCGGTGACGGGCCGGGTGCGGCCGTCGGGGGTGCGGAGCCAGCCGGCCCCGGCGCTGACGACGACGGCGACGTGGTGGTCGAGGGTGCGGGGTCCGACCGGGGGGAGCGCGCCGTGCTGGAGGCCGACGCCGAGGCAGACCAGTCCGAGCCGGTGGTGGACCGGGCGGGGCGTGAAGTACCGCATCCAGGTGTGATACACGCGTCCGGGCCTCCTGCTCCGCCTGCCGGTTCGTCGCACGCAGCGCCGATCTTCGCCGATGGGCCGGTCGCCCGCCAGGGGGCGGGGGCGATCGGCCGGAAGGCGTGGGTTCCGGAGGCGGGAGGGGACGGGGCCCGTTCTCCCCGGTGATCACCGGCCGATGGCGGTGACCACCGGGGCGGGCCCTGTGGGGGGGCTACCGGCCGAGGTCGTGCACGGTGAAGCCGTCGAGGACGAACTCCGCGGTCCCGCTGTCCCCCACCTTCCGCAGGCCCACCCATGCCTCGCCCGTCCGCGGGGCGGTGAATTCGTGGGTGTGGGTGGTGGGCCGGGTGGCGACGGGGAGGGGCGTGCGGGTGAGTTCCCGCGTCCGGGGTTCGTCGACGGCCGTGATCCAGGCGTATTGGCCGGCCGTCTCGTTCTCGTAGCGGAAGGCGACCCGGTAGCGGTGCCCGGGGGTGAAGCGGACGGTGTGCGGGACCGTGCGGTAGACCAGGCCCGTGTTCTCGCCGCGTGATTTGAGGGACTGGGTGCCGTCGATGACGTCGTCGACGGCCTTTCCGTTCCAGCCGCGCTGGGTGTAGGGCGCGTGCCGTTGGGCGATGTGGGTGCGGGGGTCGGTGGTGCCGCCCGCGTCGCCCTTGACGAACGGGCCCCACCCTTGGGGCACGTTCTCGAAGTCCTCGTGGACGAGGGCGCCGGGTGCCGGGGGGCGGCGCCGTTCGCGCACGGCCACGATCCGTACGTTCGCGAAGCGGACCCGTGCGCTGCCCGCGGCGGCCGTGAGGGACAGGGTCACCGGTCCCCCGCCGCGGGCCACGGTGAAGTGGGTGAACATCCGCTGGTAGCGGGTGCCGTGCTTGCGGTCCGCCGCCACGTGGTTGCCGGCGGTGGAGGTGTCCGTCCAGTTCACCGCCGTGATCCCGTCGGCCGTACGGACCCGGAGGGCCGCCCGGCGCCGCTCCCCCGCGCGTGAGCCGACCTCGACCTGTACGGAGGCGGCGTAGGTGCCGGGCTTCAGCCGGGCGGGCCGCTGGCTCACGGTGGCCGCCGGTCCGGCGCCGATGACGAGTTCCCACTCGCCCCGTTCGCCGAGGGCCACGGCGGCGGGCCCGGTGGCCGTCCAGGCGTCCAGGGTCCCGGAGTTGAAGCCGGGGTCGCGCAGGGGGGTGCCCTCGCCCCAGGCGGGGTCGCGGCGGGTCCGGGACGCCTCGCGGGTGAGGACGTACGGCTGGTCCGGAGCGGCTCGGACGGTGACCTCTCCGTCGTGCACCGGGAGTTCGAGGGGGTCGGTGCGGCCCTGGTCGGTGAGGCGGTGCAGGACCACGCTCCTGCATGCGGACCAGCCGCGGGGCAGGGTCCAGGTCGTGGCTCCGCCCCGGGGGTTGTAGTGGTAGAGCTTGGCGGGGTCGGTGGCCTCCCGCGGTTCCCACGGCAGGAGGTAGGTGTCGCCGTCGTAGACCGTGCGGCCGTCGGTGGTGATCCGGCGGGTGCCGTCCCCGCCGGGCCGGGAGGTGACGGTGGTGTGCGTCGGGCCGGCGAAGGTGATGCGGTGCTCCTCCCAGGTGTGGAGGGGAAATGCCTGGAGGTATTTGGCCGGGAGGTTCTCGGTCCAGATGCGGCGGTAGAACGGCGCCCAGTCGGTCTTGCCCTGCCAGCCTTCGAAGGTGCCGAGCTTGGCCGTGCCCAGGAGGGGCCATTTGTCGGCGAAGACGTCCTTCTGGTGGTGGCGGATGAAGCGGATCAGCCGGGAGTTGATGCCGCGTGAGGTGTCGGGGCCGTAGTCGGTCTCGCTCGCCCAGTGGGACCACAGGGCCGAGCGTTCCAGACCGTGGCCCCATTCGGTGGTGATCTGCCAGCCCTGGTCGCGCAGATGGCGCTGGAGGCGGTCGGAGTTCCAGCCGGATTCCCGGAAGACGTCGATGTAGAGGGTGTTCAGGGCGGGGTCGGTCTCGTCGCGCAGTTGCCGGAAGCGGCGGGCGATGTCGCCGGAGACCAGGTCGCGGCGGGGGTCGATGCGGTAGGACTGGTCGAGCCAGTCCCACTGCCGGTCGTCCTTGTCGACGAGGGTCTCGGAGAAGGCGCGGGCGACGGGGTAGGACTCGGTGGTGTTGACGTGGACGGCGAAGTCGCTGTGCCAGGTCTTCCCGGCGCGGACCAGGGTGTTGAGGTCGTCGAGGCCGCCGGCGCGGCTGTTGTGGTTGCCGCCGTAGTCGGGGTGCGCGGAGTCGTGGCCCTCGGACTGGTAGCCCTTGAGGAGGGTGAACTGGCGTAGCCCGTCGGTGGCGAGGCAGATCCGTTTGACGTTGTCGAGGGTGGTGAGGAAGGGGTTCGTGGCCTGGCTGGCGAAGTTGAACGCGATGTGCGGGACGACCCGCAGGTGCTGTTCGTCGGCGCCGAGGGGGTTGACCATGATGTCGCGCATGGCGATGGCGGCGTCCTGCCAGTCGACCTTGCCGTCGCCGTTGCGGTCGCCGGTGAGGACGACCGTCGCGTAGGGCAGTGGCTCGGTGGCTTCGACGGGTGCGGTGGCGGCCCGGTGCGTCCACTGGCCGCAGCCGAGGCGGGCCTCGGTGTGGCCGGGGCGCTTGAGGGTCTGCCGCCACAGGCGCCCGTTCTCCCAGGCGGAGGCGGCGTCGGGGGTGTCGTGGACGGTGTTGGTCTCGAGGGCGGCGGCGAGCAGGTCCGTGCTGACGACTGCGTACGCGCAGCCGGTGGGGGTGGGTTCGGCCGGGGTGTCGGGGGTGAGGTCGATGAGGGTGTCGCCGCTCTTGGCCTTGTCGAGCTCGACGCGGGCGGCGAGGAGCGTCGCGCCCGGCTGGGTGCTGCGGACGCCGAGCAGCGCCAGCCCGGGGATCCGGAGGGTGCCGACGCGGAGGGAGGCGGTGTCGGCGATGCGGGTGACGCGCCAGTCCACCTGCCGGTCCGTGACCCGGATTTCGATGTCTATTCGGGTGCCGCCGCTGAAGGCGAGAGCGTACGCCGCCAGGTCACCGGAGGGGGCGAGGGTGAGGGTGACGTCCGGGGTGTGCGGGGCTTCGTCGATGAGCACCGAGGTGACGGGGTCCTCCTGCCCGTACAGCACGGCTCGGGTGGCGCGGTCGGTGTAGGAGAGGATCCGGGGGAAGGCGGTGTCGAGGCGCACCTCCAGCGCGGTGGAGCGCAGGGTGGTCTCGCCCGCGGTGCGGGCGTGGGCGGCGCCGGCGGCGGTGAGGGCGGTGCCGAGGCCGGCGAGTGCGGTGGTGACGACGACGGCCCGCCGGCTGGGGCCGGTGGTGTCTCGCAGCTCCGCCGGTATCTGCACGTCTTCCGGGTCCACGCTGCTCGCCTCCGTACACCGATGGGTCGCGTCACGTCGACGGGTTGCGACGACGTACGGACACCGTGGGGCGGTAGTGGCGGGTGGGACCATGGACAAAGGAGAGCGTGCTGTTGGACAAATGTGGGCCGGGTGGGCCGGTAGCTGGACCATCGGCCCGGGTCGGGCAGGATCTCCTCATGATCGCGAAACTTCAGTGCACCGTCATCGACTGTCCGGACCCGGTCGCGCTGGCGGCCTTCTACGCCGGGATCCTCGGCTGGCGGGTCGACGACAAGGACCCGGAGTGGGTGTGGCTGACCGCCGAGGACGGCCGTCGGATCGCCTTCCAGCTCGCTGAGGACCACCAGCCGCCGCGCTGGCCGGATCCCGCCCGTCCGCAGCAGATGCATCTGGACTTCGACGTCCCCACGCTCGAGGACATGGAGCGGGCGCAGCGCGAAGTGATCGCGCTGGGGGCGACGTTCCTCCACGACAGCGGGGGTGAGCGGTCGGGTTTCCGGGTGTTCTCCGACCCCGCCGGCCATCCGTTCTGCCTCTGCTACGGGCAGGAACCGAAGGCCGACGGGCGGAGCTGAGCCCTGACGTACGGCTGAGGCCGCGGGGGGCCTCGTCGGACGTCCCGTGCCTCAGCTCAGGTCGGCCGCGACGGCGCGCAGGGCGTCCCCGGCGCCCTTGACGATCGGGTCGCCGTGGCCGAAGCAGGCCGTTTCGATGTCGAGGGCGGCCTGGCGCCGGAAGGAGGCGACGGCCTGCTCCCGGTCGACGTTGAAGACGCCGAGTATGACGGCGTCCTCGTGGGAGGCGATGGTGTCGCCGGTGAACAGCACCCCGGCCGCCGGGAGGTGCACGGCGATGCTGCCCGCCGTGTGACCGGGGACGTGGACGATCCGTGCTTCCTGGCCCCAGTCGAGGGTGTCGCCGTCGACGAGCTCGCGGTGGACGGGGGACGGCGGCGCCGGGGGGACGGTGGGGGCGATGCTCTCGTAGAGGGGGACCTCGAAGTCGAGGAGGACGGGCGGCGGTTCGGGGGCGTCGCCGCGGATGACGGGGGCGTCGGCGGCGCCGGCCAGCACGCGGGCTCCGGTGGCGGTGGCGACGGCGGCGGCCGCGCCCGTGTGGTCCTTGTGGCTGTGGGTGAGCACGATGTCGCGCAGCTCGCCGGGGGCACAGCCGAGGCCGGCGAGGGCGTCGAGGATCTCCCCCTCGGATCCGGCGCTCCCGCAGTCCACGAGCGCCCAGCCCTCGGGCAGCCGCACGGCGTAGGCCTGACCGACGGCGAAGCGCAGCATCCAGATGTCCTGGGTGACGTGTGAGATGTCCATGGGGATCACGTTAATGACCACGAGAGCGGTCCCAAATCGTTTGCGCCCACGGCGGATTGAGCCCCGGGCGAACGGATCGGTACGCCCGCTTCCCCGTCGGGATCAGCCCGGCTTCGGCCGTCGGGCTCGCCCCGCTTCCCCCGCCGGGATCGGCCCGGCTCGGCCGTCGGGCTCAGCCCGGCTCCGGGCGGCGGCGGTCCAGGGGGAAGAGCGCGGTGACCTCCCAGCCGCCCTCCGGTGCGGGGCCCGCGTGCAGCCGGCCACCCATGGCCTTGGCCCGTTCGCTGAGGCCGACCAGGCCGAAGCCGCCGCCTTGGGCCTGTTCCGCGAGCCCGGCCGCGCTCCTGCCGTCGTCGGCGACGCGCAGTTCGACGCCCGCGGCGACGCCGCGCACCCCGACGCGTACGGCCGTGGCGTCGGCGGCGTGCTTGCGGATGTTGGTCAGGGCCTCGCGGACGACACGGTGGACGCCCGCCGCGACCTCCCCGGGGATCCAGGTCTCCATGCCCTGTTCGATGTAGAGGACGACGGGCGGGCCGGTGCGGGCGAACGCCTCGGTCAGGGCACGCACCTCGGGCAGGCCCGCGACGGGTTCGGTCTCGGCGTCGCCTTCGCGCAGGACGCCGACCAGCCGTCGCATCGCGCCGAGGGCCTCGCTCGCCGAGGTCTCGATCCGCTCGAACGCCACGGCGGCGGCACGGCCGTCGAGGGCCGTGTAGCGGGCGGCCTGGGCCTGCACGGCGATGCCGGTGACGTGGTGGGCGACGAGGTCGTGCAGTTCGCGGGCGAGTTCGAGCCGTTCTGCGGTACGGACGGCGGCGAGGTCGCGCACCCGCTGTCCGGACTGGTTGCGCAGCAGCAGGGAGTAGGTGCCGACGACGGCGGTGAGCACCGCGAACAGGGCGGTGAAGCGGCCCGGGTCGAGGTCGCGCATGGGGGCGGCGACGCAGGCGACGGCGAGCATCGGGCCGAGGACGGCGGCCGTTCGGGTGGTGGAGCGCTGGACGACGGCGGTCAGCAGGACGAGCAGGGCGATGGCCTCGCCCATGCCCCACACGACGGTCGGGTGCGGTCCGATCGTGAGGGTGACGGTGGTGCCCCAGGAGACCACGACGGCGACGGCGGCCCGTACCTCCAGCGGGATCCAGCCGTAGGGGACGGCGCACAGGCAGACGGCGACGCCCGAGGCCAGGACCATGGCGTGCGGTGGGCTGGGCTGCCGGGCGAGGGCGATGCTCTCGAAGCCGACGAGGAAGAGCAGGAAGGCTCCGAGAGCCGCCTTCGCGACCGCCGCGCGCCGGGGGTGCCGGGCGGCCCACCCGGCCAGTCTGTTCACGTGCCGCCCGTGGCCAGCCCGCTCTCCCAGGCCCAGGCCGCGATCTCGACGCGGTTACGGGCGTCGAGCTTGATCTGCACATTGGCCAGGTGGGTCTTCACCGTGGACAGGGAGACGAACAGTTCGGAGGCGATCTCGGCGTTGGTGGCCCCGCGCGCCAGACAGCGGACGACGTCCGCCTCGCGTTCGGTGAGCGGCTCGGACGGCTGCCGGGCCGGGCTCGCCGTGGTGCCGGGGGCCATGTCGCGCAGCAGCCGGACGGTGATCGCGGGCGAGATGAGGGAGTCGCCGACGGCGGCGGCGTGGACGGCCTCGACGAGCATGGCGGGGCTGGCGTCCTTCAGGAGGAAGCCGGAGGCGCCGTTGCGGAGGGCGGTGTGGACGTATTCGTCGAGGTCGAAGGTGGTGACGATGACGATGCGCGGGCGCTGGCCGCGCTCGGGGTGCGCGGCGGCGAGGTCGGAGAGCCGACGGGTGACCTCCAGGCCGTCCAGCTTGGGCATGCGGATGTCGAGGAGCAGCACGTCGGGCCGGTGTTCCTCGACGGCCGCCAGGGCGGCCTCGCCGTCCACGACGTCGGCGACGACGTCGATGTCGGGCTGGCTCTCCAGGATCATCCGGAAGCCGGTGCGGACCATTTCCTGGTCGTCCGCGATGACCACGGTGATCGCCATGCTGTCCCCTTGCCTGCGTTCGGCTCGTGTGCTGGTCGGTACGCAGGGAGGCCGCCCGCGTACGCGTGATGGGTCGTCGGTGCCGGAGGGGTGTGCGCCCCGGGCCGGGGCGTCCCTCCATGTCACCGGTGGCGTCGTGGTGCCGCAACCGCAGCGCGGCGGCGGGTGCGGGCCCGTCTCAGGCGTCGGCGCGTCCGGAGCGGCGGACCGCGAAGCGGACGGCGTACGCGCCGCCGCCGAGGGTCAGCAGGACGGCGCCCGCGAGGGCGGGGGTGCCGATGTCGTGCCGGCCGTTGATGGCCGCGCCGGCCTGGACGACGCGCTTGACGGGGTTGCTGGACGTCGCGAGGCGCGTCCCGTGCTCCGCCCGGTCGGCCTTGCCGGTGGCCTTGCCCGTGACCTTGCCGCCGGTCTCGCGGTCGTCCCTGCGTACGTCCGCGTGATCGCCGCCCGCGTCCGTGTGATCCCCGGTGCGGAGGTCGGCGCGGGCCGCGTCGCCGGCCGGGGTGGCGCGGGTCGCGGGGGCGGCGGCGGTCCTGGCGCCGTGCCGGTAGTCCTTCAGTGTGTCGCCGGTGGCGGCGAGGCGGTCGAGGTCGGAGCCGTCGGGCGTGTACCGCAGGGAGCCGGAGGCGAAGTCGTAGTAGTGGGTCAGCCGGGACCCGTCGAGCGAGGCGCGCAGGGTGGGGTGGGTGCCGTCGCCACCGAGGATCCGCAGGTGCAGCCGGTTGACGTCGGCCGCCGGGCGGGTGGCGTCGAGGGTCCGCTGTGTGCCGCGGGAGGTCACGTCGACGCTCGTGCCGGCGCTGCCGGAGTGCAGGCGCGCCCGGCTGCCGTCGGGCAGCAGCACCTGCTGGGTGACCGTGCGGGCGGGCCGGGTGTCCTTGTCCGCCGCGAGGGCGTCGGCCGCCGGCCAGAGCACCGCGCCGGCGGCTGCGGTGAGGACGGTGACGGCGACGATGCGGGACTTGGCGGACACGGAGTGCCTTCCGTTCGTGCGGCTCGGACCGCGGTGCCGGGCCCCGAAGGATCACACTGCTTCCGATCACCTTCCGATCGCCGCCGCACCACGCCCCTCACGTTACGGACATTTGTCCGCCCCACACCTCGACTGTCCGACCCATTCTCGGCCCGTCCCACCTCGGCCGAAAGGATGAGGGGGGCCCGTCCGCGTCATACCGAAGTCGCGCGGGCGGGCCGTCTCACGTCGTACCAGGCCGTCGGGCAGCGGCTCGTCGAAGAGGCCGCGAGTGCCCGGAAAGGCCAGGTCAGCGGGGTTGGTGCCGGGTCATCCGCCCAGGCTCGCGGCGGCGCTGCTGATGTCCGCGGCGAAGGTGCTCACCTCGGAGTAGACACCGGGGTAGCCGGGCCGCGCGCAGCCCTGGCCCCAGCTGACGATGCCGACCTGGATCCAGGCTCCCGCGTTGTCCTTGCGGAACATCGGGCCGCCGGAGTCGCCCTGGCAGGTGTCCACGCCGCCCTGCTGCAGGTATCCGGCGCATATCTCCTCGGCGTCGACGAGGTTGCCGTAGGCGCCCTTGCAGGTGGCGTCGTCGACGAAGGGGACGGTGGCCTTGAGCAGGTAGCGCTGCTGGCTGCCGCCCTCCCGGTCGGCGCCCCAGCCGGCGATGGTGAAGGTGCCGGAGTTGTACGCGGCGGTGTCGGCGATCTTGAGGGTGGGGAGGTCGATGGGCTTGGCGAGCTTGATCAGCGCCCAGTCCTTGCCCTGGCCGTCGTAGCCGGGGGCCTGCAGGACCCGGGTGGACTTGACCTTGATCGCGGAGGAGGAGTTGAGGTCCGCGACACCGGCCGTGGCGGTGATCGAGGTGTTGGCGCCGCTGCCGTTCACACAGTGCGCGGCGGTGAGGACGATCTGCTTGGTGTAGAGGGCGCCGCCACAGCCCATGGACAGCCGCACCATCCACGGGAACTCGCCCTGCTGGGCGCGGGTGCCGCCGACGACACCGGGGCTGGGGCGGGCGCCGGGGTCCCGGTCCTGGGCCGCCTGCGCGCTGCCGGGCTGGAGGCTGAACACGGCGAGGGCGACCGCGCCGACCGCCGCCGCTCTCTTGAACGCCTTGAGGTAGTTGCGCAACGTGCTTCCTTTCGTGGGAGGTTGCGCGCTTGTCAGGATCATGTCAATCCGATATGCGGACATGCCCCTTCGGAGCGCGGTGCGATTATGAGGGCGTGTGACGGCAGCAACAAGGGTGGCGTTTCGGCCAGTCGAGTTCTGTCAGGTTCGGTCTCAGCCAGTCCCATGCGGTCACATTCGGGCTCAGTCCGTCTCGGGCGGGTCCCCTTCCGCGCGGAGCCCACGCCCGTAAAGTGGGATGGGACCGGGGAACCTGACGGGGGGGCACGGGGTGGGGACGGACGTCGAGATCGAGCACGGCTTCCCGCATCTCGAGACCGTGCGCACCGCGATCACCGCGCTGTACAAACGGCTCTCCCCCGACACGGTGCAGACCTTCGGCGTCAGCGTGCTCCCGGTCGACGTGGCCTTCTCGGCCGACGAGGACCCGTATCTGGGGGTGCAGCGCGTCGCCGGAGCCATGGTGCGGCATCTGCGGTTGCCCGATGCCCGGATGATCGTCTCCTTCCGTGAGATGCGGCACGCGGGCAGCATCGAACTCACCGCCGGGCCCGAGTACTTCATCGAGCTCAACTCACGCTTCAAGTCCCACCGCGAGGACATCGGCGCGGCCCTCGCGCACGAGGTGATGCACGTCTATCTGCACCGCCTGGACCTCGCCTTCGCCGGCACCCGTGACAACGAGATCCTCACGGACACCGCGGCCGCCTACCTCGGCGCGGGCTGGCTGCTGCTGGACGCCTACCGCGAGTCCTCGGTCTCGACGCAGAAGCTCGGCTATCTCACCCCGGAGGAGTTCGGCTACGTCCTCGCCAAGCGCGCGCGGGTCTTCGACGAGGACCCCTCCCCCTGGTTCACCAGCCCGCAGGCGTACGAGGCGTACACCAAGGGCCTGGCCCGGGCGCGCCGGGACGAGCGGCGCCCGCCGCTCGCCGCCGCGGGGCGGCTCGCCCACCACCGCTACACCCGGGACCGCCGTACCGCGCGCAGTTCCCCTGCCGACGGTTACGCCTTCGAGGGCCACGACCCGCCGCGCGTCAGCTTTCCCTGTCCGACGTGCCACCAGCGCATCCGGGTGCCGGTCCAGGGACGGCTGCACGCGCGGTGCGGGCTGTGCCGCACGGTGCTGGACTGCGACACGTAGTGCCGTCCGGCGGACCTTCGACTGCCGCCCGCTGTGCCGCCTCTCGCCTGACCGGCGGACCTTTCGACTGCGGGTCATGCCGCCTGCGGCGGCGGGCGCCCTGCGGGCGCGTCCTCAAACGCCGGACGGGCTGGTTGTGGCTGGGCTCAGCGCCCCCACGCCGCCGACGGTAATGTCACCCCCGGTCGCCGGACGGGCTGGAGGGCGACCACCAGCGACGCAGCACCTTCTCGGCGGGTTTGCCGTGCGGGGTGTAGGCGAGCCGCTCGGCCGTCTCACCGCTGTCCGGCCAGTCGTCCCACATCCACCAGCACACCCCGGCCCACCAGGGCTTCTTGGCGAAGGTGGCGAGCAACGCCTCGTAGGCGGCGGCCTGTTCGTCCTCGCCGGCGCGCTTGCTGATCGTCCAGGAGTAGGGGGCGGTGGTGGTGCCGCGCTGGCTGACGTAGCCGGCCTCGGTGAAGAGGATCTTGCGGTCCCGGCGGGCGGCGAAGGCCGCCAGTTCCTCGGTGATCGGCTGCCATGCCCGGCGCAGCCGCGCGACGTCGGCGGTGGCCTTGCCGGACAGCGGCCAGTAGGCGTCGATGCCGATGACGTCGAGGTCCTTCCAGAACGGGACCTTCTGGTACTCGTCGTAGTTGGCGGCGTAGGTGAGCGGGCCGTGGTAGCGCCCGCGGACGGCGGCGATGACCCGCCGCCAGCGCCGGCCGTCGCCGGAGGTGCCCGCGAGTTCGGTGCCGACCGCGAGCTGCTCGGCGCCGGTGTCGGCGGCCAGGCGCGCGTAGTGGGTGATAAAGCGCTCGTACGCGGCGAACCAGGCATCGGTGTCGCGGGGGCGGATCTCGGCCCGGTCGCCACCCCGCACCAGGTCGACGTGCGGCTTGAGCATGGTCTTGAGGCCGGCGGCGTGGGCGAGGCCGATGATGTGGCGCAGGCTGTCGTCGTCGGCGGTCTCGTCCGTGGTGCGCAGGTCGGAGTCGGTGACGCGGCCCTGGTACCAGGTGGGGGTGAAGGTCACCCAGCGGGCGCCGGTGGCCGCGATCTGCCGTAGGTAGCCGGCGGCTTCGGGGCTGCTGTAGTCGTCGGTGTTCCACGAGGGGAGCGTGATGCCGCGCAGTCCGCTCACCTTCCTGTCGTCGGGTGTTCCGCCGCCGCGGCCGGTCGCCCGGCCGGTGGGTGCGTCCCGCCCGGCCGTGCCGTCGGACTGGCACGCGGCGAGGAAGAGGACGGCCGCGGCCAGCAGGGCGGCCGTCCCCTTCTTCGCACTCACTGGCTGAGGTCCGCTGGGGCGACGAAGGTGTAGCCGAGGGCGCGGATGCCGTCGATCGTCTGCTTGAGCGGTTCCACCGCGAAGTACGGGTGGTAGAAGAAGCTGGCCACGCCGTCCCGCACCGCCAGATTCGCCTTGGCGGAGTTGATCAGGTCGGCGGGCAGCCGGGCCGGGTGGTTGTTGTACGGCTCGGGCTCGTAGTTGCCGAGGTTCTCGGGGAGCACGGTCGTACCGTAGACGTCCTTCACCGCGTACGGGAAGAACTGGCCGATGTAACGGCCGGGATTCACGGTGCCGCCACTGAGCGTGCCCGCGAAGTACAGCGACCGTTCGAGCCGGGCGGAGAAGTTCTGCCCGAAGACGCGGTAGTCGGTGGCGGAGGCGGCGTAGTGCGGGGTGGTCCACAGGGTGGGTTTGGGCAGTCCCGCGGCGGTGAAGGCGGCGAGGCCGCTGGTGACGCGGGCCTGTGCCCAGACGGTGGAGTCCTCGGGGACCGGCCCGTCGTAGACGACGTTGTCGCCGGCGTCGACGTGGGCGCGGAAGAACTCGAAGTCGTCGCCGGTGACGCCGTTGTACGGGTTGGCGACGTTGCCGTACTGGTGGGTGTTGCCGTGGTTCATCAGGACCGCGCCGCGCTGGAGCATGTACTTGATGGCGGCGACGACCTGGGGGCGCTGGGCCAGGGTGGAGGTCTTGGGCACGCCGTTGTTGTAGGCGCCCTTGGGGTCGGTGTAGACGGGGATGACGTTGATCCCGTAGGGGACCTGGGCGGAGCGGAGGTAGTCGGCCATGGCCCGCAGCTGGGCCGGGTCGGCTTCGGGGCTGATGTCCTCCAGCCGGACGAAGGCCCGGTGCCGCTCGGCGGTCTGCGGGGCGAGCACGTCGAAGAGCAGGTCCTCGAAGACGATGACGCGGTCGGTCTCGGAGACGTAGCTGAACGGGATCTCGCCCAGGTAGGTGAGATTGCGTGAGCGGATCGCCCAGGGGCTGGTGTCGCCGGAGATGGCGTCCGTGGCCTCGGCGAGCTGGGTGACCTGGGGGAAGCCGGGGCCGGTGGAGAGGGCGGGGTGCAGCACTCCGCTGTCGAAGCCGGTCGGGATCTTCCGGGTCAGCTGCTGTCCCTTGTAGTCGACGCGGTCGATCCGTCCGACGGTGCCGCCCTGCTCGTAGTACGAGTTGGTCGGGTCCCAGCCGTACGCCTGCTGGAAGGCCGAGACGCCGACGGCGTTGGCCATTCCCCAGATGTTGTCGCCGATCCAGGTTACGGGACGGCTGGTGGCCAGGGCGTCCTGGTAGAAGGCGGCGGGGATGGCGTCGGGGAGGGAACCCCCGTAGTAGGTGGAGCCGAGGTAGACCGTGGCGGTGTACTGCTCGACCATGCCCGGGGTGTAGGCGGAGACGGGCTTGGCGGTGACGGTGCCGAAGTGGCCGGCCAGGTTGGCCGCCGCCATCGCGTACAGCTCACCCAGGTGTCCGTAGGGACCGGCCGTGTCGTACAGCACGAGGGCCGAGGCCTGGGCGGGGGCGGCGGCCTGGACGGCCCGGGTGGCCGCCTTGGCGGGAGCGGCCGGCTTCGTGAAGAGCGCCGTGCGCGTCGTGGTGCCCCCGGACGAACTCGCGGGCTTCGCCGCGGGCGTGGCCGTCCCGGCCGGCGCTGCGGGCTTGGCGGGCCGGATGGCGAGGGTGCCCGCGCGGCGCTTCTTGTCGTTGGCGAGCCGGGCCCTGGCCCAGGCCTTCAGCTCGGCGGGTTTGGGGCCGGACAGCGACACCGGGTCGATGCCCTTCAGATGCTGCGGCCACGGCCGGTCACCCGGGTCTTTTGCCGCTTGCGCGCTGGAAAGCGCAACGCCGCCCCATAGGGCGGCGATCAGCATGAAGACCATGGAGATCCGGGAAATCCCTGATCTCCTTCTCATTTTCCTCATCACGAGGTTCCCCCCTGTTTTCACGAACCCGTGCCGCCACCTCCGCGAGTTCGGAGGCCCGACAGTTGACAGATTCTTCTTGTCGGGTTTCACCGATGTCAATAGACAACAACGATCCAGAGCGTTCATTTCCCGACAGCCACATTGGTACAGACCATAGATCACACCCGTCACACACTCGCCCCAGCAGGCCTAATTACCGTTAGGTCCCGAGAATTTGAGATTCCGATCAAACAACTCCCACCAAGTCAGACAAGAAGACCGGTTGAGTCTGATACTTTCCCTCCGCACGCCTCAAGTGAGGCGAAAAATGGGGGGGAACCCATGTACGGAAAACCCGCTCTGGGGACAGTCCTGCCTATGGCCGGGCTGACGGCGGCTCCCGAGGTGCTGCCGGGCATCCCCTTTGCCCGGGGACTGCAGGAAGCTGCCGGGGCCGGATTCCTGCTGTATTGCGCGATCGCGCTGACTCTTATATCGGTCAAACTGTGGTTCGCCGTGCGAAATCTCGGTGAACGGTCATGATCTCCCAAATCCTCATCTGGGCCAGCATTGCCATCATCGTGATGGCCGGCGGCTACAACACCACGCTCTTCGTTCTCTCCAGACGCCGCACCCGACGTAAACGCGGCCCCCGGGAGGAGCGTTTCTATATCTTTCTCCTCGCCTGTCTGAACGAGGAGACGGTGCTCGCCGAAAGTCTCGCCCGTATTACTGCCCTGCCAGCCGGTAAATTCATCGCCCTGGTCATCGACGACGCCTCGGACGACGGCACGGCGGCCATCGCGCGGGCCGCCGACCCCGAGCGGGTCCATCTGCTCCAGCGGTATTTACCGGACGCCCGGAAAGGAAAAGGCGCGGCCCTCAACAACGGCATCCGCCATCTCCGGGCGTCGGGCATCCTCGACGGCCACGATCCGCGCGACGTCATCGTCTGCGTCGTGGACGCGGACGGCCGACTGGACCAGCACGTGGTCCAGTCGGTCGACCCCTTCTTCGACAACCCGCGTACCGGGGGCACCCAGATCGGTGTCCGGATGTACAACCGCGACAAGGGCCTGCTCGCCCGGCTCCAGGACATGGAGTTCGTGATCTACGGCGACATCTTCCAGAAGGCCCGCCGCTACATCGGCAGCGTCGGGATGGGCGGCAACGGCCAGTTCATGCGGCTCGCCGCGCTCGACAGCCTCATGGGCGAGGACGGCAGCGGCCCGTGGAGCGACTCCCTGACCGAGGACCTCGACCTCGGGGTGCGGCTGATCGCGCACGGCTGGACCAATCAGCACTGCACCGCCGCGGCGGTCTCCCAGCAGGCCGTCCTCGACGTACGCCGGCTGGTGCGCCAGCGGTCCCGCTGGTTCCAGGGCCATCTGCAGTCGGCGGGGCTGGTGCCGACGATCCTGCGCGACATCCCCACCCGGCCCGCGCTGGACCTGCTGTACCACCTCTCCAGCCCGGTGCTGATCCTGCTCACCTCACTGCTGCCGCTGTCCTTCCTCGTCGCCACGGCCGGCACGGTCGTCGGCTCCGTCCAGGCCGGACACCCGCTGATCTCCCCGATGTGGATCCTCGGACCGTACGTCCTGTCCTTCACGGCGGCGTACGCGTACGGGTTCGTCTACCACCGGCGCGAACGCGACCTCGGGCTGCTGCGCGCGATCCTGCTCTCGCACGTCTTCATCTTCTACGGCTACATCTGGTTCGCCGCCGGGTGGATGGGCCTGTGGCGGATGCTCACCGGCAAGCAGACCTGGCTCAAGACCGCGCGCACCTGAATCACGCGCGACGAACCACGCGGCGCACCACGCGCACGGCAACCACCCGCCATCCGCCCGCAGTTACCCCTGCCTAGGGAGACCCATGTCCCCGAACATCATCAGTGCGCCCGTACGGGCCATGCTCGTACTGGGCACCCGTCCGGAGGCCATCAAACTGGCGCCCGTGGCCCGCGCCATGGCCGCCTCCCCGCTCTTCGAACCCATCGTCGTCACCACCGGCCAGCACCGCGAGATGCTGCACCAGATGCTGGACCTCCTGCGGGTCGAGGTCCGCACGGAACTCGACGTGATGCGCGACCGGCAGGACCTCTCGAAGCTGACGGCCCGGCTCGTCGACGGCCTCGGCGACGTGGTCCGCGAGCAGCGCCCGGACCTCGTCGTCGTCCAGGGCGACACCACCACCGCGCTGACCGGCGCGCTCGCCGCCTTCTACGAACACATCCCCGTCGCCCACGTGGAGGCCGGGCTGCGCACGGGGGTGCTGGACAACCCCTTCCCCGAGGAGGCCAACCGGCGGCTCATCGGGCGGCTCGCCCGCTGGCACTTCGCCCCCACGCCCCGCGCCGCCCAGCACCTGACCGCCGAGGGCGTCCCGGCCACCCAGGTGTTCACCACCGGCAACACCGTCATCGACAACCTGCTGTGGGTGCTCGAGGAGGGCACCGGGCACAGCCTCTTCCGCACGGAGCTGCGGCGGGTCCTGCTCACCCTGCACCGCCGGGAGAACCAGGGCGACAAGATGCGGGCCATGGGCAAGGCCATGCGGCGGCTCGCCGACCGCGGTGACGTCGAGATGGTGGTGCCGCTCCACAAGAGCCCGGCCGTCCGCGACGCGCTGCTCCCGGAGCTGACCGACCACCCGAACATCCGTGTCGTCGAGCCGCTGGGCTATCTCGACTTCTCCGCGACCCTCGCCGCCTGCGATCTCGTACTGACCGATTCCGGCGGCATCCAGGAGGAGGCACCGAGCCTCGCCAAGCCGGCCCTGGTCCTGCGGACGACCACCGAACGGCCCGAGGCCGTCGAGGCGGGCGCGGCGAAACTGGTGGGCACCGAGCCGGAAGTCATCCTCAACGCGGCCGTCCACCTTTTGGATGACGCGGAGGCGTACGAGCGGATGGCGACCGCCGGGAACCCCTTCGGGGACGGGCACGCCACCGACCGGATCGTGGCCCAACTCGCCGAGGACTTCGGGGCGGACGCCGGGACGGAACCGCCGTCGGGTCCGCTGATCGCCAGTCGCCCCGACGGTCCGGGGTCATACTCGACGGCATGACGAGAGTTCACCGGCTCCTCGGTCTCACGCTGCTCGCCGCCGCCGTGCTCGTGGGCGTCGCCTTCGCGGTGAACGGTCTGTGGGGAGGCGGTGACGACGCGCCGGACCGGCCGTGGGCCGAGGGGTCGGTCCACGGTCCGTGGCGGTCGGTGTTCGACGGCCACGGGGACAACGTGGGCAGCGAGGACGCCCTGGCCCTCTCCCCCATGCCGTCCCGGGTGCCCGAGGAGACCCACGCGGGGCTGATCGTCTCCACCGCCGCGTACACCGACGTGGACTTCCGCGCCAGGATGCGGACGGTCGCCCAGCTGCGCGTGCCCCGGCCCAACCCGTGGGAGGTGCCGTGGCTGGTCTGGGCGTACACCGACCCGGAGCACTTCTACTACATCACCCTCAAGCCGAACGGCTGGGAGCTGGGCAAGCGCGACCCCGCCTACCCCGGGGGGCAGCGCTTCCTGGCGACCGGGGGCGGGAAGTTCCCGATCGGCTCGTGGTCCGACGTCCGGGTCGCCCAGCGGGGGGCCCGGATGGAGGTCAGCGTGGACGGTCGGGGGCTGGTCGCCTTCGAGGACCGGGAGCGCCCGCTGCTGAAGGGGAACGTGGGGGTGTACACGGAGGACGCGCGGGTGGAGTTCCGGGACCTGGTGGCGCGGAAGCTGGACGGCTGAGGAGGGACTTCCCCTACCCGCCCCTTCGCGGCGTTCGAGGACCTGGGTCCGGGCGGAGCCCCGGGAATGACCGCGGCGCCCGCCCCCGGTCGGGGAAAGGCGGGCGCCGCGTGCAGGGGCCCGGCGGGCCGAAGGCCGCCGGGAGTCGGCCGGGTCAGACCGTCAGTGCACGGTCCGTCGGCCGCACCGGTGCCGGCAGCGTGCTGGTGCCGGTGAGGAAGCGGTCCACACCGCGGGCCGCGGAGCGGCCTTCGGCGATGGCCCACACGATGAGCGACTGGCCGCGGCCCGCGTCGCCCGCGACGAACACACCCGGCACGTTCGTGGCGTACTCGCCGTCGCGCGCGATGTTGCCGCGCTCGTCCAGCTCCAGGCCGAACTGGTCGACGAGGCCGTTCTCCCGGTCGGTGCCGGTGAAGCCCATGGCGAGGGTGACCAGCTGGGCGGGGATCCGCCGCTCGGTGCCGGGCTTCTGCTCCGGCTTGCCGCCGGTGAACTCCACCTCGATCAGGTGCAGCCACTGGACGTTGCCGTCCTCGTCGCCCTCGAAGTGGGTGGTGGAGACGGAGTAGACCCGCTCGCCGCCCTCCTCGTGCGCGGAGGTGACCTTGTAGAGCATGGGGAACGTGGGCCACGGCTGGTTCGCGTTCCGCTCCTCCCCCGGCCTGGGCATGATCTCCAGCTGGGTGACGGAGGCCGCGCCCTGGCGGTGGGCCGTGCCGACGCAGTCGGCGCCGGTGTCGCCGCCGCCGATGACGACGACGTGCTTGCCCTCGGCGCTGATCGGGGAGACCGTCAGGTCGCCCTCCTGCACCTTGTTGGCGACGGGCAGGTACTCCATGGCGAAGTGGATGCCGTTGAGCCCACGACCGGGCACCGGCAGGTCACGCGAGGTCGTGGCACCGGCGGCGATCACGACGGCGTCGTAGCGCTTGCGCAGCTTCGCGGCGTCGATGTCCCGGCCGATCTCCACCTCCGTACGGAACTTGGTGCCCTCCGCGCGCATCTGCTCGATGCGGCGGTTGATGTGCCGCTTCTCCATCTTGAACTCGGGGATGCCGTAGCGCAGCAGCCCGCCGATGCGGTCGGCGCGCTCGTACACGGCCACGGTGTGGCCGGCCCGGGTCAGCTGCTGGGCGGCGGCGAGGCCCGCCGGGCCGGAGCCGATGACCGCGACGGTCTTGCCGGACAGCCGCTCGGGCGGCTGCGGGGTGACGTCGCCGGTGTCCCAGGCCTTGTCGATGATGGTGACTTCGACGTTCTTGATGGTGACGGCGGGCTGGTTGATGCCCAGCACGCAGGCGGACTCGCACGGCGCGGGGCACAGCCGGCCGGTGAACTCGGGGAAGTTGTTGGTGGCGTGCAGCCGCTCGCTGGCCGCCCGCCAGTCCTCGCGGTAGGCGTAGTCGTTCCACTCGGGGATGAGGTTCCCGAGCGGACAGCCGTTGTGGCAGAACGGGATGCCGCAGTCCATGCAGCGCCCGGCCTGCTTGCCGATGATCGGCAGCAGTGAGCCGGGGACGTAGACCTCGTTCCAGTCCTTGACGCGCTCGCCGGCGGGGCGGGTACGGGCGACCTCGCGGCCGGTGGTCAGGAAGCCCTTGGGGTCAGCCATGAGTCGCCGCCTCCATCATCTTCTCGTGGGTCTCCGTCTCGGAGAGCCCCGCTCGCTCGGCGGCGTCCTTGGCGGCGAGCACTGCCTTGTACGTGGCCGGGATGACCTTGCTGAAGCGGGTCACGGCCGTGTCCCAGTCGGCGAGGAGCTTCGCCGCGACGGTGGAGGCGGTCTCCTCGTGGTGGCGGCGCACGACGTCGTGCAGCCACTGCCGGTCGTCGGCGTCGAGGGTGTCGACGGCGGCGGTCAGCTCCTTGTTGACGTTGTGGGGGTCCAGGTCGATGACGTACGCGACGCCGCCGGACATGCCGGCCGCGAAGTTGCGTCCGGTCTCGCCGAGGACGACGGCCCGGCCGCCCGTCATGTACTCGCAGCCGTGGTCGCCCACGCCCTCGGAGACGACGGTGGCGCCGGAGTTGCGGACGCAGAACCGTTCGCCGACGCGGCCGCGGAGGTACATCTCGCCGCCGGTGGCTCCGTAGGCGAGGGTGTTGCCGGCGATGACGGAGTACTCGGCGAGGTGGTCGGCGCCGCGGTCGGGGCGGACGACGACGCGGCCGCCGGAGAGGCCCTTGCCGACGTAGTCATTGGCGTCGCCCTCCAGGCGCAGCGTGACGCCGCGCGGCAGGAAGGCGCCGAAGGACTGGCCGGCGGAGCCGGTGAAGGTGATGTCGATGGTGTCGTCGGGCAGTCCCGCGCCGCCGAACTTCTTGGTCACCTCGTGGCCGAGCATGGTGCCGACGGTGCGGTTGATGTTGCGGATCGCGACCTGGGCCCGTACGGGCTGGGCGTCCTCGGCGGACCCGGCGGCGAGGGCGTCGGCGGCGAGCTCGATCAGCTCGTTGTCGAGGGCCTTGGCCAGGCCGTGGTCCTGCTCGGTGACCCGGTGCCGGACGGCGCCGGCGGGCAGCTCGGGCACGTGCAGCAGCGGTGCCAGGTCCAGGCCCTGGGCCTTCCAGTGGGTCACGGCCTTGGCCGTGTCGAGGAGTTCGGCGTGGCCGACGGCCTCCTCCAGGGTGCGGAAGCCCAGCTCGGCGAGGAGTTCGCGGACCTCCTCGGCGATGAACTCGAAGAAGTTGACGACGAATTCGGCCTTGCCGGAGAACCGCTCGCGCAGCACCGGGTTCTGGGTGGCGATGCCGACCGGGCAGGTGTCCAGGTGGCAGACGCGCATCATGACGCAGCCGGAGACGACCAGGGGGGCGGTCGCGAAGCCGAACTCCTCGGCGCCGAGGAGGGCGGCGATGATCACGTCGCGGCCGGTCTTGAGCTGGCCGTCGGTCTGCACGACGATGCGGTCGCGCAGGCCGTTGAGGAGCAGGGTCTGCTGGGTCTCGGCGAGGCCGAGCTCCCAGGGGCCGCCGGCGTGCTTGAGCGAGGTCAGCGGGGAGGCGCCCGTGCCGCCGTCGTGGCCGGAGATCAGCACGACGTCGGCGTGGGCCTTGGAGACGCCCGCCGCGACCGTGCCGACGCCGACCTCGGAGACCAGCTTCACATGGATGCGGGCCGCCGGGTTGGCGTTCTTCAGGTCGTGGATCAGCTGGGCGAGGTCCTCGATGGAGTAGATGTCGTGGTGCGGGGGCGGGGAGATCAGGCCGACGCCGGGGGTGGAGTGCCGGGTCTTGGCCACCCAGGGGTAGACCTTGTGACCGGGCAGCTGGCCGCCTTCGCCGGGCTTGGCGCCCTGCGCCATCTTGATCTGGATGTCGTCGGAGTTGACCAGGTATTCGCTGGTGACGCCGAAGCGGCCGGAGGCGACCTGCTTGATGCTGGAGCGCCGGGCCGGGTCGTAGAGGCGGTCGGGGTCCTCGCCGCCCTCGCCGGTGTTGGACTTGGCGCCCAGCTGGTTCATGGCGATGGCGAGGGTCTCGTGGGCCTCGCGGGAGATCGAGCCGTACGACATGGCGCCGGTGGAGAAGCGCTTGACGATCTCGCTGACGGGCTCGACCTCGTCGAGGGGCACGGGGGTGCGGTCGCCCTTGAGCGCGAACAGCCCGCGCAAGGTCATCAGCCGCTGGGACTGCTCGTTCACGCGCTCGGTGTACTGCTTGAAGATGTCGTAGCGCCGGGAGCGGGTGGAGTGCTGGAGGCGGAAGACCGTGTCGGGGTCGAAGAGGTGCGGCTCGCCCTCGCGGCGCCACTGGTACTCGCCGCCGATGTCCAGCCGGCGGTGCGTCGCGGCGATGCCGGTGGCCGGGTAGGCCTTGGCGTGGCGGGCCGCGACCTCCTGGGCGACGACGTCCAGGCCGGCGCCGCCGATCTTGGTGGCGGTGCCGTGGAAGTAGGTGTCGACGAAGGTCTCGTCGAGGCCGACGGCCTCGAAGACCTGCGCGCCGCGGTAGGAGGCGACGGTGGAGATGCCCATCTTGGACATCACCTTCAGCACGCCCTTGCCGAGGGCGTATATGAGGTTGCGGATGGCGGTCTCGGGCTCGATGCCGGGCAGGAAGGTGCCGGCCCGGACCAGGTCCTCGACGGACTCCATCGCCAGGTAGGGGTTGACGGCGGCGGCGCCGTAGCCGACGAGCAGCGCGACGTGGTGCACCTCGCGGACGTCACCGGCCTCGACCAGCAGGCCCACCTGGGTGCGCTGCTTGGTGCGGATGAGGTGGTGGTGGACGGCGGAGGTGAGCAGCAGGGAGGGGATCGGTGCGTGCTCGGCGTCCGAGTGCCGGTCGGACAGGACGATCAGGCGGGCGCCGTCCTCGATGGCGGCGTCGACCTCGGCGTGGATCGCGGTGATCCGGGCGGCGAGCGCCTCGCCGCCGCCGCTGACCCGGTAGAGGCCGGAGAGGGTGGCGGCCTTGAGGCCGGGCAGGTCGCCGTCGGCGTTGATGTGGATGAGCTTGGCCAGCTCGTCGTTGTCGATGACGGGGAAGGGCAGGGTGACGCTGCGACAGGACGCGGCGGTCGGCTCCAGCAGATTGCGCTGCGGGCCGAGGGAGGAGATCAACGAGGTGACCAGTTCCTCGCGGATGGCGTCCAGCGGCGGGTTCGTGACCTGCGCGAAGAGCTGGGTGAAGTAGTCGAAGAGCAGCCGGGGGCGCTCGGAGAGGGCGGCGATGGGCGAGTCGGTGCCCATCGAGCCGATGGGCTCGGCACCGGCCTTGGCCATGGGCGCGAGGATGACGCGCAGCTCTTCCTCGGTGTAGCCGAAGGTCTGCTGGCGGCGGGTGACCGAGGCGTGGGTGTGCACGATGTGCTCGCGCTCGGGGAGGTCGGCCAGGTCGATCAGGCCGCTCTCCAGCCATTCGGCGTAGGGCCGCTCGGCGGCGAGCTCCGCCTTGATCTCGTCGTCCTCGATGATGCGGTGCTGGGCGGTGTCGACGAGGAACATCCGGCCGGGCTGGAGGCGGCCCTTGCGGACGACCTTGGCGGGGTCGATGTCGAGGACGCCGACCTCGGAGGAGAGGACGACGAGGCCGTCGTCGGTGACCCAGTAGCGGCCGGGGCGCAGGCCGTTGCGGTCGAGGACGGCGCCGACGAGGGTGCCGTCGGTGAAGGTGACGCAGGCCGGGCCGTCCCAGGGCTCCATCAGGGTGGAGTGGTACTGGTAGAAGGCGCGCCGGGCCGGGTCCATGGAGGCGTGGTTCTCCCAGGCCTCGGGGACCATCATCAGCACGCTGTGCGGCAGCGAGCGGCCGCCGAGGTGGAGGAGTTCGAGCACCTCGTCGAAGGAGGCCGAGTCGGAGGCGTCCGGGGTGCAGACGGGGAAGATCCGCTCCAGGTCCAGGTCCCCGAACAGCTCGCTCGCCAGCTGGGACTCGCGGGCCCGCATCCAGTTGCGGTTGCCCTTGACCGTGTTGATCTCGCCGTTGTGGGCGACGAAGCGGTACGGGTGGGCGAGCGGCCAGGAGGGGAAGGTGTTGGTGGAGAACCGGGAGTGCACCAGGGCGATGGCGGTGGCGCAGCGGCGGTCGGAGAGGTCCGGGAAGAACGGCTCCAGCTGCCCGGTGGTGAGCATGCCCTTGTAGACGATGGTGCGGGCGGAGAGGGAGGGGAAGTAGACACCCGCCTCCCGCTCGGCGCGCTTGCGCAGGACGAAGGCCTTGCGGTCGAGGGCGAGGCCGGTGCTCGCGCCGTCGGTCGCGCCGTGCTGATCCGAAACGCCGGGCTGATCCGTGACGCCGGGCTGATCCGTGACGAAGAGCTGGCGGAAGGCGGGCATGGTGGTGCGCGCGCCGTTGCCGAGCAGTTCGGGAGCGACGGGAACCTCGCGCCAGCCGAGGACGGTGAGGCCCTCCTCGGCGGCGATGGCCTCGATCTGTGAGACGGCGGCGTCCGCCTGCGGGCCCGCCCCGTCCTCCCCCGCGGGGAGGAAGGCGATGCCGACGGCGTACGCGCCCGCCTCGGGGAGGTCGAAGGTGACGCTCTCGCGCAGGAAGGCGTCGGGGACCTGCATAAGAATGCCCGCGCCGTCCCCGGAGTCGGGCTCGGAGCCGGTGGCGCCGCGGTGTTCCAGATTGCGCAGGACGGTGAGGGCCTGCTCCACGAGCGCATGGCTCGCCTCGCCGGTCAGGGTCGCGACAAAGCCCACGCCACAGGCGTCGTGCTCATTGCGCGGGTCGTACATCCCCTGCTGGGCGGGGTGGGATGCGGCAAAAAAGGGGCGCATCGGCTCTCCCGTCGTCGTCATGGCATTTGTGGTGCCGAGGGACGACGTTGGCCCTCTGCGAAAGAATTTGGTGCAGGTTACAGGATGACCCGCTTCTCGAAAGGCGGGCTACTTCATTCCAGCATGTGGACACCGTGTGCGCGAGGCGGGGCATCCCTGGAGTGGTGGGAGCGCCCGGCCCGGCTCGTACCGGACGTCTGTGCAGCCGGTGGCGACATTGCCTGCGGCGCTTCCGGTCTATGCCCGGACCGCGCGGACTTGAAACAGCGGGGTTACCTGCATGTTATGCGGCTGCGCGCATAAAGCATCACCCCAAGGTGGCGCCGAAGGCAATACCCAGGACGTACGTCACACCCGCCGCGGCTCCGCCCAGCAGCAGCTGGCGCAGCCCGCTGAACCACCACGACCGCGCCGTCACCCGCGCCACCACGGCACCGCACGCGAACAGTCCCAGCAGGGCGAGCAGCACCGCGGGCCACAGCTGGGTGGCGCCCAGCAGATACGGCAGCACGGGCAGCAGGGCGCCCAGGGCGAACGAGCCGAAGGACGAGACCGCGGCGACCGTCGGCGACGGCAGGTCGGAGGGGTCGATGCCGAGCTCCTCGCGCGCGTGGATCTCCAGCGCCTGCTCGGGGTCGGCGGACAGCTGCCGGGCGACCTCCCGTGCGAGGTGGGGCTCGACGCCGCGGGACTCGTACAGCGCGGCGAGCTCCTGGAGCTCGTCGGCGGGGTGCTTGCGCAGCTCGCGCCGCTCCACGTCCAGCTCGGCCAGCACCAGCTCGCGCTGGGAGGCGACCGAGGTGTACTCACCGGCCGCCATGGAGAAGGCACCGGCCGCGAGCCCGGCCAGCCCGGTGATCACGATCGTCTGCGAAGACGCGGAACCGCCCGCGACGCCCGTCATGAGGGCCACGTTGGAGACCAGTCCGTCCATGGCCCCGAAGACCGCGGGTCGCAGCCAGCCGCCGTTCACATCGCGGTGCGTGTGGTTGTCTCGGTGCGCTATGTGCGGTGCCTCAGCCGTATCGAGGACAGACATCTTCGCTCGTGCTCCCTTCCCCAGGGGTGGGCCTGCCGCCCGCCCCTCAATGAGTCGAAGGTACGCACGAATTGCGGTGATCCGCTAGCAAGGAAGGCCGAACTTACCTCTCTGACCTGCACAAACGCGGGAGGCCCGGAAAAATTCCCCCGGAAATGCCCGAGGGCCGCCGGACCTTGGCGGTCCGGCGGCCCTCGGGGGTGACGACGTCTCGGGTCAGAGCTTCTTGCCCGGCTTGTCGGCCGACGCGTCGGAACCGGCGGCCGTGCCGGCGCCCTTGGCGGGGTCCGCCGGGCCGGACGGGGTGTCCGCCGGCTTCTCGCCGGGCTTCTTGACCGGCTTGCGCGGCAGCTCCTTGACCGGCTTCGCGGCCGGCTTCCCGGCGGCGCTCTGCGCCGTCCCCGCCTTGTCGCCGGGCGTGGGCTCGGGGCCGTCCTCGGCGGCCGCGGGCTCCACCACGGTCTCCCGGCCGGGCCGGAGCTTCGCGGAGACGATCATGTAGACGATCGCGGCGAGGAACACGACGATCGAGGTCCAGCCGTTGAGCCGCAGGCCCAGCAGGTGGTGGGCGTCGTCGACGCGCAGGTACTCGATCCAGAAGCGGCCCACCGTGTACGCCGCGACGTACAGGGCGAAGGCCCGGCCGTGGCCGAGCGTGAACCGGCGGTCCGCCCAGATGACCAGCGCCGCGACGCCGAGGCACCACAGCGACTCGTACAGGAACGTCGGGTGGTACGTCCCCGCGATCCGCCCGATCCCGGGGTCCGCGTCGATCTTCAGTGCCCACGGCAGGTCCGTGGCCTTGCCGTAGAGCTCCTGGTTGAACCAGTTGCCCCAGCGGCCGATGGCCTGCGCCACCGCGAGGCCGGGCGCCAGCGCGTCCGCCCAGGCCGGGAGCGGGATCCCGCGGCGTCGGCAGCCGATCCAGGCGCCCACCGCGCCGAGCGCGACGGCACCCCAGATGCCGAGCCCGCCCTCCCAGATCTTGAAGGCGTTGACCCAGTCCCGCCCCTCACCGAAGTACAGCTCGTAGTCGGTGATCACGTGATAGAGGCGGCCGCCGACGAGCCCGAAGGGCACCGCCCACACGGCGATGTCGGCGACCGTCCCGGTCCGCCCACCGCGCGCGATCCAGCGCCGGTTGCCGAGCCAGACGGCGACGAAGACGCCGATGATGATGCAGAAGGCATAGCCGCGCAGCGGGACCGGTCCGAGGTGGATCACACCGGTCGACGGGCTGGGAATGTAAGCGATGTCCATGGCAGCACCGACGCTACCTTGCCGGGACGCGGCCACGGCAACCCACCCGGCGCAACGGCTGCGTAACGGCCCTCCGGCCGCCGGGCGTCACAGGGGCCGTCGCGCCGTCGGCAGCGGCCCCTGGGGGTCTCAGTTCTTGGCCGCCCCCGCGACCATCTGCCGCAGCTTCTCGGGGGTGAGCGGGTTGGCCTGGTCGCCGTAGATGCTCTTGCCGTCGAGGAGGACGGTCGGGGTGGCGTGGTAGGCGGACTTGCCGAAGGCCTCGTGGGACTTCTTCACCCAGCTGTCGTGGGTGCCCTCGTTCACACACGTACGGAACGCCGGGGTGTCCAGGCCCGGGACCTGGCCGGCCAGCTCCAGCAGGCGCGCCTTCTTGCCGAAGGCGTCGTCGGTCTCCGCCGGCTGGTTCTTGTAGAGCAGGTCGTGGTAGGCGGAGAACTTGCCCACGTCCTGCGCGCACGCCGCCGCGTTCGCCGCATTGAGCGAGCCGGTGCCGCCGAGGTTGTTGTCGATCAGTGTGACGAGGTGATACTCGGTCTTCAGCTGGCCCTTGGCCTCCAGGGCGTGGATCGTGTCGCGGAAGGCGTTCTCGAACTGGGCGCAGCCGGGGCAGCGGAAGTCCTCGTAGACGCTGAGGGTGGCCTTGGAGGCGGGCTTGCCGACCGGGATGGTGACGGCGTCCTTGCCCATCGCGCCCTGCGGGTGGACGAGCGGCCCGGCGCTCTCCTTCTTGTCCTTGCCGGCGCCCGCCACCAGAACGCCGACCCCGGCCGCGATTCCCAGGACGCCCACGACCACGGCCCCCGCGATCAGGGCCCGCTTGCGCTTGGCGCGGGACTCCTCCCTCTGACGCTGTTCCTGCAGCCGCTCGCGGGCGCTGCGCTTTCCGTCGCTGTTCTTCTGGCTCACATCCCGCTACAACGAACCGGGGGCGCGCCCATGCGCGCCCCCGGCCGCGTTTTCCTTCAAACGGATTACGCGCGCTTGGCGACGCCCGCGGCGAGTTCACCCGCCAGTGCGCGTACTCCGGCCAGGCCCGTCTCCAGGTCGGGAGCGTCCAACAGCCGCTTCACGAAGGCCGATCCGACGATGACGCCGTCGGCGAACTGGGCGACCTGCTCGGCCTGCCGGGCGTTGGAGACGCCGAGTCCGACGCAGACCGGCAGCTCGGTGACCGCCCGCGTGCGCCGCACCAGATCCTGGGCCTCCTGCCCGACGGACTCACGGGTGCCGGTGACGCCCATCAGCGAGGCCGCGTAGACGAAGCCGCTGCCCGCTGCCGTGATCTTGGCGAGCCGCTCGTCGCGGCTGCTGGGCGCGACGACGAACACGGTGGCCAGGCCGTGCTGTTCGGCGGCCTTGCGCCACACCTCGGACTCCTCGACCGGCAGGTCCGGCAGGATGCAGCCCGCTCCCCCGGCCTCGGCGAGATCGGCGGCGAACCGCTCGACCCCGTAGGCGTCGACGGGGTTCCAGTAGGTCATGCAGAGCACCGGGGCGCCCGTCGCGGCGTGGGCCTCGCGGACCGTGCGGATCACATCGACGATCTTGACGCCGCCGCGCAGGGCGATGTCGTCGGCGGTCTGGATGACCGGGCCGTCCAGGACCGGGTCGCTGTGCGGCAGCCCGACCTCGACGACGTCACAGCCGCCCTCGACCATGGCGGTGACGGCCCGTACGCCGTCGTCCACGGTCGGGAAGCCGGCCGGGAGGTAGCCGACGAGCGCGGCGCGCCCCTCGGCCTTGGCCGTGGCCAGTACGGAGCTGAGCAGTTCGATGTTGCCCGCCATCACTTCGCCCCCGCAGCGTCGTTGTCGTACAGCCCGAAGTAGCGCGCGGCGGTGTCCATGTCCTTGTCGCCGCGCCCGGAGAGGTTGACCAGGACGAGGCCGTCCGGGCCGAGCTCCTTGCCGAGGTCGAGGGCGCCCGCGAGCGCGTGGGCGCTCTCGATCGCGGGGATGATGCCCTCGGTGCGCGACAGCAGCCGCATCGCCTGCATGGCCTCGTCGTCGGTGACGGCGCGGTACTCGGCGCGGCCGAGGTCCTTGAGGTACGAGTGCTCCGGGCCGATGCCGGGGTAGTCGAGCCCGGCGGAGATCGAGTACGGCTCGGTGATCTGGCCGTCCTCGTCCTGGAGGACGTAGCTGCGGGAGCCGTGCAGGATGCCGGGGGTGCCGGCGGTGAGGGTGGCCGCGTGCTCGCCGCTGTCCACGCCGTGTCCGCCCGGCTCGCAGCCGATCAGCCGGACACCGGTGTCGGGCAGGAAGGCGTGGAAGAGGCCGATGGCGTTGGACCCGCCGCCGACGCACGCCACGGCGGCGTCCGGGAGGCGGCCCGTCCGCTCGAGGATCTGGCGGCGCGCCTCGACGCCGATGACCCGGTGGAAGTCGCGCACCAGCGCCGGGAAGGGGTGCGGGCCGGCGACGGTGCCGAAGAGGTAGTGGGTGCGGTCGACGTTGGCGACCCAGTCGCGGAACGCCTCGTTGATGGCGTCCTTGAGGGTGCGGCTGCCGGACTTCACCGCGATGACCTCGGCGCCGAGCATCCGCATCCGGGCGACGTTGAGCGCCTGGCGCTCGGTGTCGACCTCGCCCATGTAGATGGTGCATTCCAGGCCGAAGAGCGCGCAGGCGGTCGCGGTGGCAACGCCGTGCTGTCCGGCGCCGGTCTCGGCGATGACGCGGGTCTTGCCCATGCGCTTGGTGAGCAGCGCCTGGCCCAGCACATTGTTGATCTTGTGGGAGCCGGTGTGGTTGAGGTCCTCGCGCTTGAGGAACACCCGGGCGCCGCCCGCGTGTTCGGCGAAGCGCGCCACCTCGGTCAGGGCGCTCGGCCGACCGGTGTAATTGACCATCAGTTCGTTGAGCTCGGCCGCGAAGGCGGGGTCCGCCTTCGCCTTCTCGTACTCCGCGGCGACCTCGTCGACGGCGGCGACGAGCGCCTCGGGGATGAATTTGCCACCGAAGGCGCCGAAGTAGCCCTCGGGGCTCGGGATGTGACCCTCCGGGTCCGGGATGAAGAAGTCAGACGACATCCGACGTACTCCTCAGTCGGGGCCCGCGGGCCCCGCTAGGTCTCGATGGACGGGCATCACGCTATGCGGAGAGGACGACCGCCGACCGCGACTTCCGCGCGCGGCAGGGTGTGTCCGTGAAGTCGCGGCGTACGCCCGAAGGGCGTGGCCGGCGGCGTCTGGTGCGTGCGATCGCAAGGCGGAGGGTCGCCCTCGTACTGGGCGTACTCGGGCGAGCCCGACAACGCAGCGAGCTCCCCCAGCTACCGCTGGGAGGTGCCCCCAGTGCCAGGCGTCGCGGGCCAGGCGCGACTTCGCGGACACACCCTAGGCCGTGGCGCGGTGGGTGCGGTCCGTCGTCGTGCGCATCGTGGGGCGACGCCATCGCATGCCGTTGATCTGACCCGGCTCACAGCCGATGTGGTAGCGCACCCGGCGGCCGTGGACCCGGCGGGCGGGCGCGCGGCAGCCGCGGGGGCGGCAGCCGCGGGCGAGTCGCGCGTACGCCGCCATGCCGACGGGGGCCGAGTGCGTGCTCGGCCCCGGACGGCTGCGGCGGCGGATCATGGGAGGGGTCAGCCCCTGCCGTGCCGCAGGGCGGGGTGCGCGCCGGCGGCGACGAGGTCGGCGACCGCGCCGCGCGGGTCACGGCCGGTGACCAGGGACTCGCCGACGAGCACCGCGTCGGCGCCTTCGTTGGCGTAGGCGATGAGGTCGTGCGGGCCGCGCACCCCGGACTCGGCGATCTTGACGATGTGGTCCGGGATCTCGGGCGCGACGCGGGCGAAGTTATCGCGGTCGACCTCGAGGGTCTTGAGGTTGCGGGCGTTGACGCCGATGATCCGGGCGCCGGCGTCGACCGCGCGCTGGACCTCTTCCTCGTCGTGCACCTCGACCAGCGGGGTGAGGCCGATCGACTCGGCCCGCTCGATGAGGGAGACCAGGGCCTCCTGCTCGAGGGCGGCGACGATCAGAAGGGCCAGGTCGGCCCCGTACGCGCGGGCCTCCCACAGCTGGTAGGCGGTGACGATGAAGTCCTTGCGCAGGACGGGGATGTCGACCCGGGCCCGGACGGCCTCCAGATCGGCGAGCGAGCCGCCGAAGCGGCGCTGCTCGGTCAGCACGCTGATGACGGCCGCGCCGCCCGCCTCGTAGTCCGCGGCGAGTCCGGCGGGGTCGGCGATCGCGGCGAGCGCGCCCTTGGAGGGGCTGGAGCGCTTGACCTCGCAGATGACGGTGACGTTCTCGCCCTTGAGGGCCGCGACGCCGTCCTTGGCCTGCGGGGCCTTGGCGGCCCGCTGCTTGAGCTCGTCGAGGGTGACGCGCGCCTGCCGCTCCGCGAGGTCGGCACGGACACCGTCGATGATCTCGTCGAGCACACTCACGCGAGCGGCCCCCTTCCGGACTCGGATGGTCTGGGCTGGCGGCTGGAAATCACCCCACCAGGACTTGCGATGGTACTTGCCGTAGGGCGAAGGTCCCGCATCCGGTTGACGCAGGTCCCGCCAGGTGGACATTCATGGGATCAGAGCCGACCCGAACGGCAGGTTCCGTACGACGGTGAAGACGAGGACGACACCGCCCAGCGCCCACCAGTGACCGGGGCGGGTCCGTACGGGCCCGGCGGGAACCGCCCGCAGGGCCCTGGCCAGCCACACGGCCCAGAACACGGCGAAGGCCGCGTAGCCGGCGACGGCCAGGGCGTTCGCGCCGAGCGCGGTGGTCAGATCGCCGTGGGCGAGGGCGTGGACGCCGCGCAGCCCGCCGCAGCCGGGGCAGTACAGCCCGGTGTGGTGCAGCAGCGGGCAGACCGGGTAGTGGCCGGGCTCGTTGGGGTCCACGGCGCCGACGTAGCCGGCGGCCGTGGCAAGCGCCGCCGCGACGCCGAGCGGGGCGGCGAGGCGGTGCGCCAGGGGCTCGGGCGGGGCGGTGGTGCCGCCGGGGGCCCCGGCATCCCGAGGACGGCTCGCGTGGTCCCTCACACCGTCGAGTCTCCCCCGGGAACGACGAAGGCGCAGCTCAGGGCCCGCGTACATACAGCCGTACGGGCCCGGGCCGCGCCATGTGCGCCCGCGGTGCCGCCCGTGGTGTGCCGGGCGGCGGCGAGTGGGTGTTCGCGAAGTGCGGAGGGTCAGCCCTGCGTCTGCGCGTGCGACTGCGCACGGGCGGGGCGCTTGGGGGCCTGGCCCAGGCCCGCGGCCCGCATGCCCATGCCGACGACGCCACCGAGGGCGATCACGACCATTCCGGCCCAGAAGCCCATCGGCTTGGCCATCACCGTGAACGCGCCGGAGATGCAGAAGCCGATGAAGGCGATGGTGACACCGGTCCAGGCGGCCGGAGTGTGTCCGTGGCTGCTACCCGACATGAGTATGACTCCTCGTTGCTGTATCGCGCCTGCGGGCGCAGAGAGAACGCTCGATGCCATTGTCCCCGACGGCCGGGGCTGCCTTGAGCTGGGGTGGGCGTGTCTTTCCCGGCTACGTCCGGGGGGTGTCCCCGGTGGTTTCGCCGGTGGGGTCCTCGCCGCGGTCGAGGGCCTTCCACAGCTCCTCGGGGCGGTCCGGGTCGGGGGCGGTGCGGGCGCGGCGCGGGCGGGGGGTGCCGTCGCGCTCGTAGCGGCCGGACATGGCGGGCCAGTGGCGGCCGTAGCGCAGGGCGAGCAGTCCGGCGAGGAGCAGCAGCACGCCGCCGACGAGGGCGACCCACGGCCAGGCGGTGTGGGTGACGTTCTCGATGGCGCCGTCGGTGAGGCCGCCGACCTTGCTGGCCTTCTCCTCCAGGGCGGCGGTGTCGGAGACACCGCCGAAGGCGCCCGCGATCACGCCGGCGCCGCTCAGGGCGAGCAGCGCGGCGACGGCGATCCGGCCGGCGCCGCGTACGGCGAAGACGGCGACCAGCGCGGCGAGGCCGACGATGGCCAGCGCGCCGGGCAGGCCGCTGACGTCCTGGCCGCTGGCCTGCCGGACGACGCTGCCCTGGGCCACGGCGGCGGTGCCCTCGGCCCAGGTGCGGCCGCCGGAGAGCAGGACGAGCGCGGCGCCGAGCGCGCCGAAGAGCAGGGCGACGCCGACGCTGCGTCTGGCGCCGCTGCCGGTGCGCGGGGCGGGCTGGGATACGGGGCGGGGGTGGGGAACGGCTGCGCTCACGGTTACCACTATCCCCCGCCCGCGCGCCCGGCCCCAACGCGGGGGGCTGGCCGGCCGTGGCGTCGCCCCTCCGCCGCGCGGCGGTGCCCTCAATCGCCGGACGGGCTGCCGTGCTGTGTCCTCAATCGCCGGACGGGCTTGCTCTCAAGCCCGTCCGGCGATTGAGGACGCGCCCGCAGGGCGCCCGCCGCCGCGGGCGGCAAGACGGCCCGCAGGCCGAAGATCCGCCGGACCCCTAGCCGGAGGCGAGCCGGTTGGCGGTGTGGACGGCGCGGAGCACGGCCGCGGCCTTGTTCCGGCACTCGGCGTCCTCGGCGGCGGGGTCGGAGTCGGCGACCACGCCCGCGCCCGCCTGGACGTAGGCGGTGCCGTCGCGCAGCAGCGCCGTGCGGATGGCGATGGCGGTGTCGGAGTCGCCCGCGAAGTCGAGGTAGCCGACGCAGCCCCCGTACAGCCCGCGGCGGGCGGGCTCCAGCTCCTCGATGATCTGCATGGCGCGCGGTTTGGGCGCGCCGGAGAGGGTGCCGGCGGGGAAACAGGCGGTGAGCACGTCGAAGGCGGTACGGCCGGCGGCGAGGCGTCCGGTGACCGTGGAGACGATGTGCATCACATGGCTGTAGCGCTCGATCGACATGAAGTCGACGACCTCGACGCTGCCGGGCTCGCAGACCCGGCCGAGGTCGTTGCGGCCGAGGTCGACGAGCATCAGGTGCTCGGCGCGCTCCTTGGGGTCGCCGAGGAGTTCGTCACCGAGCGCGGCATCGGCCTGCGGGCTCGCCCCGCGCGGGCGGGTGCCCGCGATGGGGTGCACCATGGCGTGCCCGTCCTCGACCTTGACGAGCGCTTCGGGGCTGGAACCGACGACGTCGAACGCGCCGCCGTCCTCGTGGGGGAACCGGAACAGGTACATGTACGGGCTGGGGTTGGTGGCCCGCAGGACCCGGTAGACGTCGAGGGCGGAGGCGGTGCAGGGGGTCTCGAAGCGCTGGGAGGGCACGACCTGGAAGGCCTCGCCCGCGCGGATGCGCTCCTTGATGTCCTCGACGGCCGCCCGGTAGTCGGCGCCGCCCCAGCGGGCGGTGTACTCGGGGAGTTCGGAGGGCGGCAGGACGGTGGGGGCGGTGGGCGTGGGCCGGTGGAGGTCGGCGGCCATCGCGTCGAGCCGGGCGACGGCGTCGGCGTAGGCCTCGTCGATGCCGGTGTCGAGGTCGTTGTGGTTGATCGCGTTGGCGATCAGCAGCACGGTGCCGTTCCAGTGGTCGAGCACCGCGAGGTCCGAGGTGAGCAGCATCGTGAGCTCGGGCAGCCCGAGGGTGTCCTCGCCGTGCTCGCCGATCTTCTCGAGGCGGCGGACGATGTCGTAGCCGAGGTAGCCCACCATGCCGCCGGTGAAGGGCGGCAGCCCGGAACCCTCTATGAGGTCGCGCGGGGTGTGCAGGGTGGCCACGGTGTCGCGCAGCGCCTCCAGCGGGTCGCCCTCGGTGGGGACGCCGACGGGTGGGGTGCCGAGCCAGTGGGTCTGCCCGTCGCGGACGGTGAGGGTGGCGTCGCTGCGGACGCCGACGAAGGAGTAGCGGGACCAGGTGCGGCCGTTCTCGGCGGACTCCAGCAGGAAGGTGCCGGGCCGTTCGGCCGCCAGCTTGCGGTAGAGGCCGACGGGCGTGTCGCCGTCGGCGAGGAAGCGTCGGGTGACCGGGATGACCCGACGGTCCTTCGCGAGCGTGCGGAAGGTGTCGGCGTCGGGCGTGGTGGTACCCGTGGTCGCGGCGCGGGGGGCCGGGACGCCTGAGGTCGTGGCAGCCATGGCAGCGGAGCCTACTTGCCCAGGGGCAGGACGTCGGCATCGAAACAGGTGCGGTCACCGGTGTGGCAGGCGGCGCCGACCTGGTCGACCTTGACGAGGAGGGTGTCCGCGTCGCAGTCCAGGGCAACGGACTTGACGTGCTGTACGTGTCCGGAGGTGTCGCCCTTGACCCAGTACTCGCGGCGGCTGCGGCTCCAGTAGGTGCAGCGGCCGGTGGTGAGGGTGCGGTGGAGCGCCTCGTCGTCCATCCAGCCGAGCATGAGGACCTCGCCGGTGTCGTACTGCTGGGCGATGGCGGGGACCAGTCCGTCGGCGTCGCGCTTGAGGCGGGCGGCGATGGCGGGGTCCAGGCGGCCGGATCCGGAAGGTGCGCCGGGAGGGCGGGGGGCGTCGGGGGTGCTGGGGAGGGCGTTGCCGGTCATGTGGCCATTCTGCCGCTTCGGGCCGGTGGGGTTGCCGTAACCCACTGGCCGGGCTGTCAGTGGCATGCGGCATGCTTCGCCCATGACCTCTCCGCCTCCGCCGAACACACCCCGATCGCCCGGTGACGGCGGTGGATTCGGCCCACCGCAGAGTTTCGGCCAGCCCTACGGGCAGCAGAGCCCGCAGGGGGCGCCCGGTCAGCCGGGCCCGCAGTACGGGCAGCAGGGGTACGGCGCCCAGCAGCCGTACGGCGGTCAGCCGGGGTTCGGCCAGCAGTACGGGCAGTTCGCGCCTCCCATGCCGCCGCCCCCGCCGCCTTCGGGTGGCAACGGCGCGAAGGTCGCCGCGATCGTGGTCGTGTCGGTGCTGGTGGTGGGGCTGGCCGTCGGTGGTGTGATCCTCTCGCAGAGCGGCGACGGGGACGACAAGCCGGCCGCGCGGGGGACGTCCTCGCCGAGTGCCTCACCGTCGGCGGCCCCTTCGGCGTCCCAGGATTCCACGGGTCTCTCCCCGGGCGAGGGCGGCGCGGTGGACGGCGGCAGGTCGGCCGACCCGAGCACGCCGTCCCTGCCGAACATGGTTCCGTACGTGGTCCTCAAGCCCGGCCAGTGCTACGACCACCCGGCGCTCAGCAGCACGGTCACCAGGGTGGAGACGCGGTCGTGCGACAGCTCGCACGACGGCGAGGTGGTGGCCAACGAGACCCTGACGGGCACGTTCGCGACGCAGCGGGACATCCAGGAGAAGGCCGTTGAGCTGTGCAACACCGAGGCGGAGAAGCGCGTGCGCTCCATAGCCGACGGCCGCCGGTACTACTCGTACACACTGATGCCCGCCAAGACGACCTACGACCGCGGCCAGAACCAGCTGTCCTGCACGATCACCCTCAGCAACACCCGGGGTGGCGCGAAACTGACCGCACCGCTGCCGGAGTAGGGGCCGATGGGGGCACGGGGGCAGGCGCGGCGCCATGGCACTGCCGAGGTGACGGTCGTAGGCTGACGGCATGTCAACCCACGCTCAGCGCGAACGCCTCCTCCTCGCCGATCTGTTGGAGACGGCGGGGCCGTACGCTCCGACGCTCTGCGACGGCTGGCGGACCCGTGATCTCGCGGCGCACGTCGTGGTCCGTGAGCGCCGCTCCGACGCGGCGGCGGGCCTGGTGCTCAAGCCGCTGGCCGCCCGCTTGGCGCGGGTGCAGGCCGAGTTCGCCGCGAAGCCGTACGAGGAGTTGCTCCAGCTGATCCGTACGGGCCCGCCGCGCCTGTCGCCGTACGCCCTCAAGCAGGTCGACGAGGCGGCCAACACCGTCGAGTTCTACGTGCACACCGAGGACGTCCGCCGCGCGCAGTCGGAGTGGACGCCGCGGGTGCTCGACCCGGTCTTCTCGGACGCGCTGTGGAGCCGGATCGAGCGGATGGCGCGGATGCTGGGCCGCCGGTCACCGGTGGGCCTGGTGCTGCGCCGGCCCGACGGCCGTACGGCCGTGGCGCACCGCGGCACCCCGGTGGTCACGGTCACCGGGGAGCCGGGCGAGCTGACCCTGTTCGTCTTCGGCCGCCAGGGCGCCGCCCGGGTCGGGCTGGAGGGCGACAAGGACGCGCAGACGGAACTGCTCGAGGCGAAACTGGGAATCTGAGGGCTCGGGGGCCGGCCCGGACACCGCCTCGGAGAAAGGTTCCCACCATGACTTTCCCCAGCAGAACCCGCATTCTCGGCGACCACGCGGGCGCACTGCCACCCACCGGCGTCTCGCTGGGGCTCCTGCTGCTGCGCCTCATGCTCGGCATCATCATGGTGGGGCACGGCACGCAGAAGCTCTTCGGCTGGTTCGGCGGGCCCGGTATCGACGGGACGGCGCAGTTCTTCGGCGCTTACGGCTATCCCGCCCCCAAGGCCATGGCCTTCATCGCCGGGCTCAGCGAGACGCTCGGCGGTCTGGGGCTCGCCCTCGGCCTGCTCACACCGCTGGCGGCCGCCGCCGTGCTGGGCACGATGATCAATGCGCTCGATGTGACCTGGGACGGCGGATTCTTCCTCCCGAAGGGAGTGGAATTCACCCTTTTGGTCGCCGTGGCGGCGACGTCTCTCGCACTGACGGGGCCGGGCCGGTACGCGGCCGACCACTACTTGCCGGTACTACGGGCGAACCGGCTGGCGTACGGGGTGGCGGCGATCGCGTTGGCGCTGGTGGCGGGGGCGGTGGTCCTGCTGATCCGGGACTAGCGCCTGCCCGGCGGATCTTCGTGGCTCAGCGAGCGGCTTTCCCCTACCCGCCCCCTTCCCGAGACCGGGGCTCCGCCCCGGACCCTGTCCTCAATCGCCGGACGGGCTTGACCGCCGGCGATTGAGGACGAAGGCGGCCGCACCTAGCGCACTGGGTGACCCGCCTCCTGGAGGGCCGTCTTGACCTCCGGGATGCGCAGCGTGCCGAAGTGGAAGACCGACGCGGCCAGGACCGCGTCCGCGCCCGCCTCGATGGCCGGGGCGAAGTCCGCGAGCTTGCCGGCGCCGCCGCTGGCGATCACGGGGACCGTGACGTGCCGGCGCACCGCCGTGATCATTTCGGTGTCGTAGCCGCCCTGCGTGCCGTCGGCGTCCATCGAGTTCAGCAGGATCTCGCCGGCGCCCAGCTCGGCCGCCCGGTGCGCCCACTCCACGGCGTCCATGCCCGTGCCGCGCCGGCCGCCGTGCGTGGTGACCTCGAAGCTGCCGGACGGGGTGCGGCGGGCGTCCACGGACAGCACCAGCACCTGGCGGCCGAAGCGCTCCGCGATCTCCCGGATCAGCTCGGGCCGCTCGATGGCCGCCGTGTTGACCCCGACCTTGTCGGCGCCGGCCCGCAGCAGCTTGTCGACGTCGCCGGGGGTGCGGACGCCGCCGCCCACGGTCAGCGGGATGAAGACCTGCTCGGCCGTGCGGCGCACCACGTCGTAGGTGGTCTCGCGGTTGCCGGAGGAGGCGGTGATGTCGAGGAAGGTCAGCTCGTCGGCGCCCTCCCGGCCGTAGATCTTGGCCATCTCGACGGGGTCGCCCGCGTCGCGCAGATTCTGAAAGTTGACGCCCTTGACGACCCGGCCGTTGTCCACGTCCAGGCAGGGGATGACTCGGACCGCCAGGGTCATGTGCTCGATGCTCCTCGGTAAGCTTCTACTTCTACTTCGACCAGGACGCGCGAGTCGACGAAGCCGGAGACCACGGCGAGGGTCGCCACGGGCCGTACGGCGTCGAAGAGTTCCTTGTGGGCGCGGCCGACCGCGTCCACGTCACGCGCGTGGGTCAGATACATGCGGGTGCGGATGACGGACTCGACGCCGAGGCCGAACTCGCGCAGCGCGGCGAGCGCGTTGCCGAAGGCCGCGAGCGTCTGTTCGTACGGATCGCCCTCGCCCTGCAGGACGCCGTGCACCAGCGGCATCGTCCCGGCGACGAGGACCCGGTCCCCCGCCGCCACGGCACGTGCGAAGCCGATCGACTCCTCCCAGGAGCTGTCTGTCTGCACGCGCCGCGGGGCTGGGGATTCGGTCATACGGAAACTGCCTCCAGGGCTTCTTCCAAGGTGAACGCCTTGGCGTAGAGAGCCTTGCCGACGATGGCACCTTCGACACCCTCCGGTACCAGAGTGGCGATCGCCCGCAGATCGTCAAGGGACGAAACACCACCGGAGGCGACGACCGGCTTGTCGGTGACCGCGCAGACGCCCCGGAGCAGCTCCAGGTTGGGGCCCTGGAGGGTGCCGTCCTTGGCGATGTCGGTCACGACGTAGCGGGCGCAGCCCTCGGCGTCCAGACGGGCGAGGGTCTCGTACAGGTCGCCGCCGTCGCGGGTCCAGCCGCGGCCGCGCAGGGTGGTGCCCCGGACGTCCAGGCCGACGGCGATCTTGTCGCCGTGCTCGGCGATGACCTTGGCGACCCACTCGGGGCTCTCCAGGGCGGCGGTGCCGAGGTTGACGCGGGTGCAGCCGGTGGCGAGGGCGGCGGCCAGCGAGGCGTCGTCACGGATGCCGCCGGACAGCTCGACCTTGATGTCCATCGAACGGGCGACCTCGGCGACCTGCGCACGGTTGTCGCCGGTGCCGAAGGCGGCGTCCAGGTCCACCAGATGCAGCCACTCGGCGCCCGCCCGCTGCCAGGCGAGGGCAGCGGACAGCGGGTCGCCGTACGACGTCTCGGAGCCGGACTCGCCATGGACGAGGCGGACGGCCTGGCCGTCACGGACGTCGACGGCGGGGAGGAGTTCGAGGCGGTTGGCGCTCAAGGCATGTTCCTAGATAGCAGGGTCGAGAGGGCTAGAGGGTGGCGAGCCAGTTGGTCAGCAACTGGGCGCCGGCGTCGCCGGACTTCTCGGGATGGAACTGGGTCGCGCACAGCGGTCCGTTCTCCACCGCGGCGATGAACGGCTCGCCATGGGTGGCCCAGGTGACCTGGGGCGGCCGGATGTGGTCCGCGGTGATCTCGAAGCCCCACTCGCGCACCGCGTAGGAGTGCACGAAGTAGTAGCGGGTGTCGGCGTCGAGGCCCGCGAAGAGCCGGGAGTCCGCCGCCGGGGTGACGGTGTTCCAGCCCATGTGCGGCACGACGGGGGCCTTGAGCGGCTCGACCGTGCCGGGCCACTCGTCCAGGCCCTCGGTCTCGACGCCGTGCTCGATGCCGCGCTCGAAGAGGATCTGCATGCCGACGCAGATGCCCATCACGGGCCGGCCGCCGGACAGCCGGCGCCCGACGATCCAGTCGCCGCGGGCGGCGCGCAGACCCTTCATGCAGGCGTCGAACGCGCCGACACCCGGGACGAGCAGCCCGTCGGCGGTCATCGCCCGGTCGTAGTCGCGGGTGATCTCCACATCGGCACCGACGTGCGCGAGGGCACGCTCGGCGGAGCGGACGTTGCCGAATCCGTAGTCGAAGACGACGACCTTCTTGCGGTCGCTCATTCCCAGACCCCCTGCAGTCGCAGCACACCGGCCACCAGACACATCGCGGACGCTATACCGAGCAGCACGATCAGGCCCTTGGGCATGCCCTGCTTGGCGAAGGAGATGATCCCGCCGACGAGGAACAGGCCCACGACGATCAGGATGGTGGACAGGCCGTTCACAGGGCGCCCTTCGTAGACGGGAGAATTCCAGCTGCGCGTGTATCGCGCTCGCTGGCGTAGCGCAGGGCGCGGGCGAGGGCCTTGAACTGGCACTCCACGATGTGGTGGGCGTTGCGCCCGTACGGCACGTGGACGTGCAGGGCGATCTGGGCCTGCGCGACGAAGGACTCCAGGATGTGCCGGGTCATCGTCGTGTCGTAGGCGCCGATCATCGGTGCCATGTTCTCGGGCTCGGTGTGCACGAGGTACGGGCGACCGGAGAGGTCCACGGTGACCTGGGCGAGGGACTCGTCCAGCGGGACGGTG
Organism: Streptomyces netropsis; assembly: GCF_014203545.1. Taxonomy (GTDB): domain Bacteria; phylum Actinomycetota; class Actinomycetes; order Streptomycetales; family Streptomycetaceae; genus Streptomyces; species Streptomyces netropsis. The sequence continues at coordinate 870,122 of NZ_JACHJG010000001.1, read as the reverse complement.
CAGTTGCCGAACCGGTAGATGCCCACCTTGTCGCCGAGCGCCTGCTTGAAGGCGGCACCGAGCGCGAGGGCGGTGTCCTCGATGGTGTGGTGGGTGTCGATGTGCAGATCGCCGTCGGTCTTGACCCGGAGGTCGAAGAGGCCGTGCCGGCCGAGCTGGTCGAGCATGTGGTCGAAGAAGCCGACGCCTGTCGACACGTCGACCTGCCCCGTCCCGTCGAGATCGATCTCGACGAGCACGGACGTCTCCTTGGTGGTGCGCTCAGTGCGGCCCACGCGGTTCATCGGTTGATCTCCTTGCGAATGGCACGTACCGCGTCGAGGAACGCGTCGTTCTCCGCCGGGGTGCCCGCGGTGACCCGCAGCCAGCCCGGTACGCCGTTGTCCCGGACCAGGACACCGTGGTCGAGGATGGCCCGCCACGCCGCGTGGCTGTCCTCGAAGCGTCCGAACTGCACGAAATTGGCGTCGGACTCCGTCACCTCGCAGCCGGTCGCGCGCAGCTCGGTGACGATGCGGTCCCGCTCGGACTTGAGCTGTTCGACGTAGCCGAGCAGCGTATCGGTGTGCTCCAGGGCCGCGAGCGCGGTGGCCTGGGTGACGGACGACAGGTGGTACGGCAGTCGGACGAGCTGGACGGCGTCGACCACGGCGGGGTGGGCGGCCAGATAGCCCAGGCGCAGCCCGGCCGCGCCGAAGGCCTTGGACATGGTCCGGGAGACGACGAGGTGGGGGCGGCCCTCGATGAGCGGCAGCAGCGAGGGGTGGTGGCTGAACTCGCCGTACGCCTCGTCCACGACCACCATCGAGGGCTTCGCCGCCTGCGCGGCCTCGTACAGCCGCAGGACGGTGTCGGCGTCGACGGCGGTGCCGGTGGGGTTGTTCGGGGAGCAGATGAAGACCACGTCGGGCCGCTGCTCGCCGATGGCCCGGACGGCCGCGTCGACGTCGATGGTGAAGTCGGCGGTGCGCGGGCCGGCGATCCAGCCGGTGCCGGTGCCGCGCGAGATCAGGGCGTGCATGGAGTACGAGGGCTCGAAGCCCATCGCGGTGCGGCCGGGGCCGCCGAAGGTCTGGAGCAGCTGCTGCAGGACCTCGTTGGAGCCGTTGGCCGCCCACACGTTGGCGGGGCCGACCTCGTGTCCGGCGGTGCGGGTGAGGTACTTCGCCAGCTCGGTGCGGAGCTCTACCGCGTCCCGGTCGGGGTAGCGGTTGAGGTGCCGGGCCGCCTCGGTGACGCGCTCGGCGATGCGGGCGACGAGGGGCTCGGGCAGCGGGTAGGGGTTCTCGTTGGTGTTCAGGCGGACGGGCACGTCGAGCTGGGGCGCCCCGTAGGGGGACTTGCCGCGCAGTTCGTCCCGGACGGGGAGGTCGTCCCAGGGGGACGTGGTGGGGTTGCCGGTCACTTACTTCGGTACCTTCCAGCCGAACCGCGCCTTGAGCGCGGCTCCGTGTGCGGGCAGGTCCTCGGCCTCGGCGAGGGTGACCACGTGGTGGGCGACCTCGGCGAGCGCGTCGCGGGTGTAGTCGACGACGTGGATGCCGCGCAGGAAGGACTGCACGGACAGGCCGGAGGAGTGGCAGGCGCAGCCACCGGTGGGCAGTACGTGGTTGGAGCCGGCGCAGTAGTCGCCGAGGGAGACCGGCGCGTACGGGCCGACGAAGATCGCTCCGGCGTTGCGCACCCGGGCGGCGACGTCGGCGGCGTTCTCGGTCTGGATCTCCAGGTGCTCGGCCGCGTAGGCGTCGACGACGGCGAGGCCCTGGTCGAGGTCGTCGACGAGGACGATGCCGGACTGGCGTCCGGCGAGCGCCTCGGTGATCCGCTCCTGGTGCTTGGTGGCGGCGACCTGGGTCTTCAGCTCGGCCTCGACGGCCTCGGCGAGCGCCTCGGAGGGCGTGACGAGGACGGCGGCGGCCAGCACGTCGTGCTCGGCCTGGCTGATCAGGTCGGCGGCGACGTGCGCCGCGTCGGCGGTGTCGTCGGCGAGGATCGCGATCTCGGTCGGGCCGGCCTCGGCGTCGATGCCGATGCGGCCCTTGAGCAGGCGCTTGGCGGCGGCGACCCAGATGTTTCCGGGGCCGGTGACCAGCTGCGCGGGACGGCACTCGTCGGTGCCGTAGGCGAACATGGCGATCGCCTGGGCGCCACCGGCGGCGTAGACCTCGTCGACGCCGAGGAGGGCGCAGGCGGCGAGGATCGTGGGGTGCGGCAGACCGCCGTGGTCCTTCTGCGGCGGTGAGGAGACGGCGAGCGAGGAGACGCCGGCCTCCTGTGCGGGGACGACGTTCATCACGACGGACGAGGGGTAGACGGCGTTGCCGCCGGGCACGTACAGCCCGACGCGCTCGACGGGCACCCAGCGCTCGGTGACGGTGCCGCCGGGGACGACCTTGACCGTCTTGTCGGTGCGCCGCTGCTCGCGGTGGACGATGCGGGCGCGGCGGATGGACTCCTCCAGCGCGGCCCGTACGGCCGGATCCAGCCGCTCCAGGGCGCCGGTGATCTCCTCGGGGGCGACGCGCACCCGGTCGATCCGGACGCCGTCGAACCGCTCCGCGTAGTCGATCAGGGCCGCGGTGCCGCGATGATGCACGTCCTCGCAGATGGGCCGCACCTTTTCCAGGGCGGCCTCGACGTCGAGTTCGGCTCGGGGCAGCAGGTCGCGGTCGACGCCCGAGGCGGCACCGCGCAGATCGATTCGGGAGATCACACCGCCAATTGTCTCAGACCCGTCCCGACACATGGCGCGCCGTACCACTCAGTGATACGTCGCGTCGCGGCCGTTCGCCGTTGACGGGTGCCCGAAGAACAGTTGATCATCACTATCGGCGTTCAAGCGGGCACAGAGCGGGAATGGGGACCTGTACAAGTGGTACAGGTGACGGGAGGGAAACGGCCGTGACCGAGCCACGTGACGGCGAACCGCCCACCGGGCTCGATCTCACCACCGCCGAGTGGGGCATGTGGCAGGCGTTCCGCAATGGCAGCACCCACGATCTGCGCACCCCCTATCCCGAGCGCAACGACCCGACCGGCCCGCACACCTGGGGGCCCGAGCGCAGTGTGCGCGCCCGGGTCGTCGCCCTGCTGCTCCTGGACGGCCCGCCCGCCCAGCCGGGGCGGGTCTGCGCCCTGAAGCTCAACGGTGTGCACGTCACCGGCACGCTGGACCTCTCGGGCGGGACGGTCGTCCCGTATGTCGAGATGCACAATTGCCGCTTCGAGCAGCAGATCCTGTTACCGGAGAGCCGTTTCACCACCCTGCGGCTGGTCGGCTGCGCGCTCCCCCGGCTGGAGGCCGCCCGGCTGACCACCGAGGGCGATCTGCATCTGCCGCGCTGTGTCATCCCGAGCGGCATCCGGCTGACGGACGCGCACATCGGGTCGGATCTGCTGCTCAACCAGCTGATGGTGCGCCGCGACCGGCGCGGGCTGTCCATCGCCGCCGACGGGATGACCGTCGGGCAGGACCTCCAGGCCGAGATGATGCGCTCCGACGGGGAGCTGAGCATGCGCGGCGCGAAGATAGGCGCCTCGCTGAGCCTGCGCGGCAGCTCGCTGAACAACCCCTTCGGGCGGCGGGCCTTCAACGCCCCGCAGCTGACCGTGGAGCGCACCCTGTATCTGACGGCGGCCGGCGTCAGCGGCTCGCCCTTCGCCGGCGCCACTCCCCCGTACGGCATCACCAACACCCCCGAGCACGGCACCCGGCTGCAGAGCTTCGAGTGCCAGGGCGGGGTGCGGCTCGACGACGGGCGGTTCGGCGACGCGGTGGACCTCAGCCAGGCCCGCTTCGTGATGGAAGCGGACCAGGAGCTTTCCCTGCGCCGCGTCCAGACGCCGGAGCTGCGCTTCCTCGGGGAGCGGCAGCAGCGCGGACGGGTAGTGCTGTCGGGGGCGCGGGTGGCCAATCTGGTCGACCGGGCGGACAGCTGGCCGGGGCCCGGCGGCCTGGTGATGGCCGGGTTCTTCTACGAGCACCTGATACCGCTCGGCCACTTCCCGCTCGCCCGCCGGCTGGAGTGGGTGGCGGCCGCCACCCCGGAGTACGCCCCCGAGCCGTACGAGCGGCTGGCGGGTGCCCTGCGCGCCAGCGGCGAGGACGCGGACGCGCGCGCGGTGCTGCTCGCCAAGCAGCGCCGCAGACGCGAGACGCTGCCGCTGGCGGGCAAGGCGTGGGGCTACCTCCAGGACTGGACGGTGGCGTACGGCTACCGCCCCGGGCGGGCCGCGGTGTGGATGGCGGTGCTGTGGGCGCTGGGCACGGTGTATTTCACATGGCGCCCGGTGGCGCCCCTGAAGGAGGGCGAGGGGCCGGACTGGAGCCCCGTGCTGTACACCCTGGATCTGCTGCTGCCGGTCATCGACCTGGGGCAGGGCAATTTCTGGAAACCCACCGGGGCCGCCCAGTGGGTGGTGACGGCCTTGATCCTGCTCGGCTGGGTGCTGGCCACCACGGTCGCCGCCGGTGCCTCCCGATTGCTGCGCCGTCAGTGAAACCGCGGTCCGCGGAAAACCCGTCCGCGTTCGCCGCCTTCCGGGGCCATTAGGCTTACCGGCTGTGACCACCGCGCGCCTTCCGCTCTTCCCGCTGAACTCGGTGCTGTTCCCGGGACTCGTCCTCCCGCTGAACGTCTTCGAGCAGCGGTACCGCGCGCTGATGCGCGATCTGTCGGCGCTGCCGGAGGACGAGCCGCGCCGCTTCGGCGTCGTCGCCATCCGCGACGGCAGCGAGGTCGCGCCCAGCGCGCCCGGCCTGCCCGAGGGCGCCCGGCCGGAGCCGGGACCGGCCTCCGGCTTCGGCGCCGACCCGATCAAGGCGTTCCACCTGGTGGGCTGCACGGCGGACGCGGCGACGATCCGCGAGCGCGAGAACGGCACGTACGAGGTGCTGGCCACCGGCACCACCCGTTTCCGGCTGCTGTCCGTCGACGCCTCGGGCCCGTATCTGACGGGTGAGGTGGAGAGCATCGAGGAGGAGCAGGGCGAGGAGGCGGGCGCGCTCGCCTCCGGTGTCGTGCGGGCCTTCCGGGCCTACCAGAAGCGGCTGGCGGGGGCGCGCGAGCGCTCGCTGAACGGTGAGGCGGACCTGCCCGGCGAGCCGTCGGTGCTGTCCTATCTGGTGGCGGCCGCGACGGTGCTGGACACCCCGGCCAAGCAGCGGCTGCTGGAGGCCCCGGACACGGCGGCCCGGCTGGCGGCGGAGCTGAAAATGCTGCGCGCCGAGACCGCGGTGATCGCTAAGCTCCCGTCGATCCCGGCCACGGAACTCACCCGGCGGCCGACCAGCCCCAACTGAGCCCCGACGGACCCCACGAAAGGCCCGGCCTTGGCGAAGAAGCCCAGGAAACAGCAGTCCGGTGCCACGCCCGCGATCGTCGCCCTGGAGAAGGCGGGCACCGTCTTCTCCGTGCGGGCCTACGAGCACGACCCGGCCGCCCCCTCCTACGGCGAGGAGGCCGCCGAGGCGCTGGGCGTCGACCCGAGCCGGGTGTTCAAGACACTGGTGGCCGATGTGGACGGCGTGCTGACCGTGGCCGTCGTGCCCGTCTCCGGTTCGCTCGACCTCAAGGCCCTCGCGGTCGCGGTCGGCGGCAAGCGGGCGGCGATGGCCGACCCGGCGGCCGCCGAGCGCACCACGGGGTACGTGCGGGGCGGGATCTCGCCGCTCGGCCAGCGCAAGCGGCTGCCGACGGCGCTGGACGCCTCGGCCGGCGCGTTCGCGACGATCTGTGTCTCGGCGGGGCGGCGCGGGCTGGAGGTCGAGCTGTCGCCCGACGACCTCGCGGCGCTGACGGGCGCGGTGCTCGCGCCGATCGCCCGCCCCTGAGCCACCCGTCCGCTCCCGTGCTCCTTGCCGTGGGGCTGGACTGTTGCGCGTCCCTCCGTTACGACCGAGGGGCGGGCCGCCGTACGCGCGTCCCGCCCAGGGAGGGACGCCCATGTCGAAGCGCACCCGCAAGCGCCGCTGGCGCCTGAAGAAGAACCGCGCCAACCACGGGAGGCGCCCGGCGTAGCGCCGGGCGCTCGGGCCACGTCACGTGGACCTCCGCTGCGCGGCGGTGTCCTCAATCGCCGGACGGGCTTCTTTTGAGCCCGTCCGGCGATTGAGGACGCGCCCGCAGGGCGCTTACCGCCGCAGACGGCCCCGCCGAAGCTCCGCCGGACAGGCTACGGCTTCGGCGGAAGGCCGGGCGCAGCCCAGTCCGGCTCGGGGTCGCGCGGGCCGAATGCCGCCGTGAGGCCGAGGTGGACGGCCATCGCGGCCAGTGGCCAGAACAGCAGCGCACCCTTGGCGGCCAGCCGGAGCGGGGCGTCGAAGACCACGCCCCTGCCGGCGGCCCGGGCGCTCGCGGCCACATCGGAACTCGGGCCGAGCCACACCCCCAGCCGCCAGCCGATCACCGACGCGAGCAGCGAGCCGAGCGCCAGCCCGATGACGAGGGGGATCCCGCCGCGGCGGAGGAACCAGAAGACCAGGGCCGCGCTCAGCGCGCCGAAGCCCACCGCCAGCAGCACGAACGTGCCGTCCGCGCCGATCGCCTGCTCGCCTTCGGTGGCTTTGAGGTAGACGGCCTTGCCGTCCGAGATCAGCGGTACGCGGGGCGCCAGCCACAGCCACAGCAGCCCCAGCAGCACCCCGGCCAGGCTCACCAGCGCGGCGACGACCGCGGCCTGGCTCAGCTCGACGCGGAGCCCCGGGCCGTCGGCGCCCCCGTGGTCGGCGGACTCCCGGTGCACGAGCCCGTGCGGGGGGACCTGTGAGGGTTCGTGCGGGGGTTCGTGCGGCGTCAGCGGTGCGGTCACCTTGCCATCGTGCCAGGTCGACGACGTGCCGTCGGCGGCAGGACCGCCGCTGCGGCGCGTCACCGCACGGCCGCCCGGCGGTACGCCCAGGTGGCGACGGCCAGCGAGACCACGCCGACGGCGGCGCACACCCCGAGGTCCGCGGCCACCAGCAGCCAGTCGGGCCGCTCGTCGAAGGTCCGCGCCAGGGCCTCCACGCCGTAGGTGGAGGGCAGCAGATCGCGCGCGTAGCCGATGGGGGCGGGCAGGTGGGCGGCCGGGAGCACGCCCAGCAGCAGCGCCGCGGACATGCCCAACTGGCCACACAGCGTCGCCAGTTCCTGCCGGGGCGCGAGCAGCCCGAGCGCCGCGCCGAGCCCGGCGAGGGCCGCCCCGGCCAGCGGGATCACCGCGACGAGCACCCACAGGTGGGTCATCGGCAGGTGGAACAGCGCGCTTCCGACGACCGCCGTGACGGCCGTGCCGGGCACGGTGAAGGACGCGTACGCCGCCGCCGCGCCCAGCACCACCGCCGCGGGCGGCACGGGGAGGGTCGCGTAGTGGTCGAGGCCGCCGCTGGCGCGCAGCTGCCCGAAGTACTGGGCGAGGAGGTTCAGCGCGACGAACGCCACGACCAGCACGCTGGACCCGGCGACGACGGCCCGCGCCTCGTCCCCGCCGTCCACGACCCCGCGCATCAGGACCATGATCCCGACGGACTGGAACGTCGCGACGAACAGCAGCGGGATCCGTGCCACCCGGGCGCGCGAGAGCTGCGCCCGGTACACGGCGACCAGGGCGGGCAGCAGCCGTGCCCGGGGAGCGAGCGGGGCGGCGCCGTCGCCGTCGGACCAGGGCCGGGCGCAGCCCTCGGACCGTGCCGGGTCCTCGGCCCCGGCACGGCCGGACACCACCTCTGCGGATACAGCAGTCACCCGGCACAGCTCCTGTTCGGTCCGGTCCAGTGGCCCCTCATGAATGGGTCACCCCTTCACCAGCCCCTCCGTGCGGTCGCCGCCGAGCGCCAGATAGACGTCCTCCAGGCTCGGGGTGGCCAGCGTGAAGTCGTCGAGGGCGGCGAAGGCGGGGCCGCCGGTCACGGCGGCCACGGCGGCCCGCGCCTCGGCGGGGGCGAGCCGCAGCGACCAGCGGCGGCCCGACTCGTGGGCCGCGTCGCGCAGCGCCGCGACCTCGGGGACGTCCAGCGGGGGCTCGGCGCGCCAGACGAGTTCGACGCGGACCTCGTCGCCGACGAGCTCCTTGAGGCCGGTGGGGGTGTCGCAGGCGATGATCCGGCCGCGTTCGAGGACCGCGACCCGGTCGAGGACGGTCTCGGCCTCGATGACGTTGTGGGTGACGAGCAGCACGGTCGCGCCGCGCTCGGCGCGCCGCCGGTCGACGGCGGCCCAGACGGCTCGGCGCGCGACGGGGTCCATGCCGGTGGTGGGCTCGTCCAGGACGAGCACGGGCCGTTCCCCGACGAGGGTCGCGGCGAAGCAGGCGAGCCGGCGCTGGCCGCCGGAGAGCTTCTTCAGCGGCCGGCCGGCGATCGCGGCGAGGCCCAGTTCGTCGATGACGGCGTCGCGCTCGGCGCGGGCGTCGCGCAGGGTGAGGCCGCGCAGCCGCCCGGTGGTCTCCGCGGCCAGGGACACCGTCAGCTCGTCGAGCGCGGTGGACTCCTGGCCGAGGTAGCCGACGAGCCGGGAGGCCCGCTCGGGGTGGCGTACGAGGTCGTGGCCGAGCAGGTCGACGCTGCCCGCGTCGGGCCGCAGCAGACCGGTGAGCTGGCGTACGAGCGTGGACTTGCCGGCGCCGTTGGGGCCGAGCAGCCCGAAGATCTCACCGCGTCGGACGTCGAGGTCGATGCCGTCACTGGCCCGCACGGCGGCCGCGCCGGGGGCGCCCCGCCGCCCGCGCGCGGCGGGGTAGGTCTTGACCAGGCCGCGCACGGTGCACACCGCGTCGTCCGTCGCCCGCCCTGGGGAGCCCCGCTCCGCCTGTTTCGCGCCCATCCTCACGAGCTATGAGGGTACGCGCTCCGGCGCCTGCGGCTTGCTTTGGGGTGGCGCACCCGGGGTGGGTTCGGCGCCGCCGGGTCCCGCCCTCGCGGGTGGTCGCCGTTGCGGTGGGAAGGAGTCCCCGGTTCCGCCCCTTCCCGTGACCGGAGCGAGCCCCCGGCCCTTCGGGGTCCGGGGCGGGGCCCCGCGTTCTCCCCGTCTCGACGGCGCCGGGCCACGGCGGTGGGATCCGGCCGTGCCGATCCGGCCGTACCGATCCGGCCGGATGTCGGCTCAGTCCCCCGCGGGGGCGTGCTCGGCCGCTGTGCGCGCGTCGATCTCGCGCCAGAATCCGGCCCGGATCGCATAGCGGTCGTGCTCGTCGATCTGGTCGTCCTTGTGCGCGAGCAACCCGAAGCGGGCCGCGTACCGCAACAGCTCGCCGTCGATGCGGTGCGGGATGCGCGGGTACTCGGTGGAGAGGTGCTGGAGGTGGACGGAGTCGGTGAGGCGCTCGGTCCAGCGGCGGGCGAAGACCTGGCCGACCTCGAAGGGATCGCCGCCGACGGTGGTGATGTCCTCCTCGCGGTCGGCCCAGCGCTGTTCGGCGCTGGTGAGCTGGGCGAGCATCGGGAGCGAGGCCGTTTCGGGCGGCTCGCCCAGGCCGTTTCCGGCGCCGCGCTCGACCCAGCCCTTGTCGGAGGACCAGCGGAGGGTGGCGTTGGGGGCGGGGGCGGTCCCCTGGCCGCCTTGCCCCGCGGACTGGCCCGATCGGTCCCCGCCGTTCTGGGGTGTCGCCCCGGCCAGACCGCGGGCGAGGCCGGCGAGGTCCTTCGGGGTGGGCACGCCCTTGCTGCCGGGGGCCTCGGTGCCGCGCTCCGATTCGGGGCAGGTGTCGGGGCAGGGCTCGGCGGGGGCGGCGGGCCGGGTGCCGTTGCGCTGGGCGGGGCGGGCGTCGGCCGCGCGGCTCGCGGCGGCGGCAGCGGCGGCCGCCGCGGTCTCGGGGAGCGGCGCGGAGAGGATCGCGGCGATCTCGGGGCGGGGCGCGGGCTGCGGGGCGCAGATGCCGGTGAGTTCCTTGGCGCGGACGGCCCGGGTGATCCAGGTGCGGTCCAGGACGCGCCGCTCGTCGGCTTCGGCGACGAGGTCCTCGGACTGGTTGTAGTCGCCGTCGGCGGCCTGGACGGCCCACAGGTGGACGGCCACGCCGTGTTCCTTGGCGGACATCAGGCCCGGGAGCAGATCGCCGTCGCCGGTGACGAGCACGATGTCGGAACAGGCGCGGTTGCGGGCCAGCTCGGTGAGCTCGGCGTGCATGGCCGCGTCGACCCCCTTCTGGGCCCACCGGCCGTCGCTGCGGGTCAGGGCCCCCAGCCGGACGGTGACGCGGGGCATCACGCGGAGCCTGCGGTGCTCGGGCTGCGGCACCCGGTCGGGGGCCCCGTCGAACCAGTAGATCCGCAGCAGCGGGCGCTGCGTCTCGGCTTCCGCCCGCTCGCGCAGCCCTTGGATGAGGGTCGCGTGATCGACGGTGATGCGGGACCGGGCGGGTTCCCCGGCCAGCAGGCTCGCGGCGGCGCCCAGCAGATAGCCGGCGTCCACCAGGACGACGCAGCGGTCCACGTTCCACCCTCTTTCTGTCAGTTTTCTGTCAGTCCAGAAGTGCGGTCGCCCCCCGGCACGGTCGTGCCCCTGGTTTGCCTTGGCTTTCCTTGGAGTCTGCCCGACCGCACGGGGGTTATCAGTCCGAACTGGATCATCGGCGTGGCGGATACGGGCACAGATCGATAAGTGCATCTATCACGCACGGTAATTACCCGAAATGCACGGTTCGCCGGCGCGTGCCAGTGTGTTCGGCGGGGGGTAACCCCGACTGGAGGCACACGAGCATGGCCAAGAACAGGAAGCAGAACCGGGAGCAGCAGAAGAGCAGCGCGGCCGAGCGCGGTACGCAGCAGGCGAAGAGCTCCTCGATGGAGGCCCAGGCCGATCAGCGGCAGTCCCAGGTGACCCCGGGGGATATGGCGCGCAAGGGCCGGCAGAAGCGCTTCGGTCACAACTGAGCGGTCGCCGGACCGCCGGGGCAGGGCTCACGGGCTTCCGGCCGCGGGCCGCCCGGCCGGAACCGGTCCGGCGCCTTGAAGTGCGCGTGGGGCGCGCCCGGTTGACCCGGGCGCGCCCCACGTTGCCATATGACGGAATTGTCAGCCTGTCTCGATTCGGGCTCGATCAGGCCCGGCCGGTCCGGCGTGTCCGGCGTGTCCGGCCTGATCCGCTCAGCCCGCTCAGCCCGCCAGGCAGGAGGGGCCGAGCAGCACCTTGAGGTCGCCGAAGAGCGCCGGGTCCGGTGTCACCCGGTGGCGGTCCAGGCGCAGCACCGTCGTCTTGCGGGCGCCCTGGAGCTTGATCCGCACCTCGGTGGAGCCGCGGTGGTGGGTGAGGACCTGACCGAGCTTCTCCACCAGCGGCGGGGTGACCTTGACGGTGGGGATGGTGATGATCACGGGGGCGTTGGTCCCGGCGTTGGACAGGTCGGGGACCATCAGCTCCATGGCGACCAGACGGGGGATGTCCTCGCGCTTGTCGAGCCGCCCCTTGACGAAGACGACGGCGTCCTCGACGAGCTGGGTGGAGACCAGCTGGTAGGTGGCGGGGAAGAACATGCAGTCGATGGAACCGGCCAGGTCCTCGACGGTGGCGATGGCCCAGGCGTTGCCCTGCTTGGTCATCTTGCGCTGGAGGCCGGAGATGATGCCGCCGATGGTCACGATCGCGCCGTCGGCGTGCTCACCACCGGTGAGCTGGGAGATCGCGGCGTCGGCCTTGTCGTTCAGGACGTGCTCGATGCCGAAGAGCGGGTGGTCGGAGACGTAGAGGCCGAGCATCTCGCGCTCCTGCGCGAGGAGGTAGGACTTCTCCCACTCGATGTCGGAGAACTCCACGTCGAGCCCGAAGCCGGGCTCGTCGCTGTCCGCCTCGCCCATGCCGCCGAAGAGGTCGAACTGGCCCTCGGCCTCCTTGCGCTTGACCTGGACCACGTTGTCGATCATCGGTTCGTAGTGCGCGGTGAGGCCCTTGCGGGTGTGGCCCATCTCGTCGAAGGCGCCGGCCTTGATCAGGGATTCCACGGTCCGCTTGTTGCAGACGACGGCCTCGACCTTGTCGAGGAAGTCGGGGAAGGAGCTGTACTTCCCCTTGGACTTACGGCAGCGGATGATCGAGTCCACCACGTTCTGTCCGACGTTGCGGACGGCGGTGAGGCCGAAGAGGATCACGTCGTCGCCCTGGGCGGCGAAGTTCGACTCGGACTCGTTGACATTGGGCGGCAGCACCTTGATGCCCATGCGACGGCACTCGTTGAGGTACGTCGCCGACTTGTCCTTGTCGTCCTTGACCGAGGTCAGCAGGGCGGACATGTACTCGGCCGGGTAGTTGGCCTTGAGGTAGGCGGTCCAGTAGGTGACCAGGCCGTACGCCGAGGAGTGCGCCTTGTTGAAGGCGTAGCCGGCGAAGGGGACCAGCACGTCCCACAGGGCCTGGATGGCCTCGTCGGAGAAGCCCTTCTTCTTGGCGCCGTCCTTGAAGAAGACGAAGTTCTTCGCCAGCTCGTCGGGCTTCTTCTTGCCCATCACGCGACGGAGGATGTCGGCCTCGCCGAGGGAGTACCCGGCGATGATCTGCGCGGCCTTCTGCACCTGCTCCTGGTACACGATGAGGCCGTAGGTGACGCCCAGGACCTCCTTGAGCGGCTCCTCCAGCTCGGGGTGGATCGGGGTGATCTCCTGCTGGCCGTTCTTGCGCAGGGCGTAGTTGGTGTGCGAGTTCATGCCCATCGGGCCCGGCCGGTAGAGGGCCGAGACGGCGGAAATGTCCTCGAAGTTGTCGGGCTTCATCAGGCGCAGCAGCGAGCGCATGGGGCCGCCGTCGAACTGGAAGACGCCGAGCGTGTCACCGCGGCAGAGCAGTTCGTACGTGGTGGGGTCGTCCAGCGGGATGGCCAGGAGGTCGATGTCGACGCCCTTGTTGGCCTTCACCATCTTGACGGCGTCGTCCATGATCGTGAGGTTGCGCAGGCCGAGGAAGTCCATCTTCAGCAGGCCGAGCGACTCACAGCTCGGGTAGTCCCACTGCGTGATGGTCACGCCGTCGGAGTGCCGCACCCAGACGGGGACGTGGTCGGTGATCGTCTCGCTGGACATGATCACACCGGCCGCGTGCACACCCATCTGGCGGACCAGGCCCTCGACGCCCTTCGCGGTGTCGATGACCTTCTTGACGTCCGGCTCGTTCTCGTACATCCCCCGGATCTCGCCCGCCTCGCTGTAGCGCGGGTGGCTCGGGTCGGTGATGCCGTTGAGGTCGATGCCCTTGCCGAGGACGTCGGCGGGCATGGCCTTGGTGAGCCGGTCGCCCATCGCGTAGGGGTAGCCGAGGACGCGGGCGGAGTCCTTGATCGCGTTCTTGGCCTTGATCTTGCCGTACGTACCGATCATGGCGACCTTGTCGGCGCCGTACTTCTCGGTGACGTACCGGATCACCTCACCGCGCCGACGCTCGTCGAAGTCGATGTCGACATCGGGCATGGAGATGCGCTCGGGGTTGAGGAACCGCTCGAAGATCAGCCCGTGCTCGATCGGGTCGAGGTCGGTGATGCCCATGGCGTAGGCGACGATCGAACCGGCCGCCGAGCCTCGGCCCGGGCCGACCGCGATGCCGTTGTTCTTGGCCCACATGATGAAGTCGGCGACCACGAGGAAGTACGCGGGGAAGCCCATCTCGATGATGATGCCCATCTCGTACTCGACCTGCTTGAGCCGGTCCTCCGGGATGCCGCCGGGGTAGCGCCGGGCCATGCCGCGCATGGTCTCCTCGCGGAACCAGGTGACCTCGGTGAACCCCTCGGGCACATCGAACTTCGGCATCAGGTTCCGCTCCTGGAACCAGCCCTCGGTGTCGATCTGGTCGGCGACCAGGCGCGTGTTGGCGCAGCCCTCCTGCCAGGCGTCGGAGGAGTCGATGGCGTACATCTCGTCCGTCGACTTCAGGTAGTAGCCGGTGCCGTCGAAGCGGAAGCGGTCCGGGTCGGAGAGGTTCTTGCCGGTCTGGATGCAGAGCAGGGCGTCGTGCGCGCTCGCCTCGTGCGCGTAGGTGTAGTGGGAGTCGTTGGTGACCAGCGGGGGGATGCCGAGCTTCTTGCCGATCTCCAGCAGGCCGTCGCGGACCCGGCGCTCGATCTCGATGCCGTGGTCCATCAGCTCCAGGAAATAGCGGCCCTTGCCGAAGATGTCCTGGTAGTCGGAGGCGGCCTTGAGCGCCTCGTCGAAGTGGCCGAGCCGCAGCCGTGTCTGCACCTCGCCGGAGGGGCAGCCGGTGGAGGCGATCAGGCCCTCGGACCACTGGGAGATGGTCTCCTTGTCCATGCGCGGCCACTTGGTCAGCCAGCCCTCGGCGTACGCGTCGGAGGACAGCCGGAAGAGGTTGTGCAGACCGGTCTTGTTCGCCGCCCAGATGGTCTTGTGCGTATAACCACCCGAACCGGAGACGTCATCGCGCTTCTGGTGCGGCTGTCCCCACTGGACGCGTCGCTTGTTGCGCCGCGACTCGGGCGCCACGTACGCCTCGATGCCGATGATCGGGGTGACGCCGGCCTTCTTGGCCTGGTGGAAGAAGTCGTACGCGCCGTGCAGGTTGCCGTGGTCGGACATGGCGATATGCGTCATGCCCATCTCATTGCAGGCCTTGAACATGTCCGACAGCCGCGCGGCACCGTCCAGCAGGGAGTACTGCGTGTGTACGTGCAGGTGCGTGAAGGGCGGCTTGGTCACGGTGGAAGACCTCCGGCGAACGGTCGGCGACAGCGGGGGAGACAGCTTTGAAGGTTACCGGCCCCCACCGACAATCGCGGGCACGCGCCGGTAGCCTCGCTCGTTGAGAGCGGCAGGACACCTGTCCGTTTCATGACCCTCCCCCGGCTACGGCTGGGGTGCCCCCACCAGGAGGACCAGCGATGGCGCTCGAGCACGTCCGGGCCACGCAGCGCGGCGAGGACATACTCGCTGTTTTCGACACCGCCTTCGGCACGCTCCTCGCGGCCGACCCCGCGGCCTTCCGGGTGAAGTTCCGCAAGATGGCGGCCTCGGCCTTCGCCTTCTACCGCGGCACCGCCTGCCTCTTCTACGCCGACCTGGCGCGGTCCGGCGAGCACGAGGAAGGCGCCGCGGGCCCGTATCTGGACGAGCGCACGAGCCGGGTGTGGATACACGGCGATCTGCACGCCGAGAACTTCGGCACCTACATGGACGCCAACGGCCGGCTGGTCTTCAACGTCAACGACTTCGACGAGGCCTACGTCGGCCCCTTCACCTGGGACCTCAAGCGCTTCGCCGCCTCCATCGCCCTCATCGGCTACACCAAGGCGCTCAGCGACGAGATGATCAGCGAGCTGGTGCGCGTCTACGCCGCGTCCTACCGCGAGCGCATCCACGCGCTGGCCACCGGCGCCAAGAACGAAGAGGTGCCGCCCTTCACCCTGGACACCGCCGAGGGCCCGCTGCTGGACGCGCTGCGCGAGGCCCGCTCGCTGACCCGCTTCGGGCTGCTGTCCTCGATGACCGAGATCCGGGACTTCGAGCGCCGCTTCCTGGCGGACGACGGCTCCATCGAGCTGGACGCCGCGACCCGCTACAAGATCCTCGCCGCCTTCGACGGCTATCTGGAGACGCTCCCCGACACCAGCCTGGCCCGCCCCGACTCCTATCGCGTCAAGGACGTCGTGGGCCGCCGGGGCATCGGCATCGGCAGCGCCGGCCTGCCCTCGTACAACATCCTCCTGGAGGGCAACAGCGACGCCCTGGAGAACGACGTCGTCATCTACATGAAGCAGGCGCAGACCCCGGCGGTCTCCCGGCACATCACCGACCCGAAGGTGCGCGGCTACTTCCAGCACGAGGGCCACCGCACGGTCATCTCGCAGCGCGCCCTCCAGGCGCACGCGGACCCGTGGCTGGGCTGGACCGAGCTGGACGGGGCCGGGCAGCTGGTCGCGGAGATCTCCCCGTACGCGGTGGACCTCGACTGGTCGGACATCGACGACCCGGCCGAGATCGCGGCCGTCGTCGCCGACCTGGGCCGGGCCACCGCCACCATGCACGCGGCGGCCGACGACCAGAGCGGCCACTCGCTCGTCCCCTTCTCCACCGAGCGGGCCATCGACGCCGTGATCGCCGCCGACGAGGACGGCTTCGGCGATCTGCTCGTCGACTTCGCCCACTCCTACGGCGCCCGGGCCCGCGCGGACCACCAGATCTTCGTGGACCTCTTCCGCAACGGCCGGATCCCGGGCCTGTAGCGGCCGGGAAGCACAGGACACCGTAGGGCCCGGTGGGGGATTCCGGGCCCTACGGGCGGTTCCGGGCCCTGATGAGGGGCTTAATCCGCCTTTATCGCAGGCCGTGCCAGACTTGTCAGTCATGGACATTTCGGCGGCACGGTTGCGGGCATTGCGCGCGGCGCTGTTCACAGCGCTGTGCCTGACGCTGTCCGCGGCCTCCCACGTGCTGCTGTCCGGCAGGCCGCTGCCCCTGCCGACCGTCGCTGCGGCGTCCGTCGCCGTCTTCGCGACGGCCTACGCGCTCGCGGGCCGGGAGCGGGGCTTCGGACACATCGCCGCCCTCCTCGTCCCGCTGGAGCTGGCCGCCGACGCCCTCTTCACCACCGGGCAGCGGACCTGTTACGGCGCGGACGGCCGTCCCGTGCCGGGCGCGCTCACCGCGCTGTGCGGCGGTGGCGGGATCGACGGGCCGTTCGCCCCCGTGACCGGCCCGGGCACGGCGTCCTGGCTGCTGCTCGCCGCGCACCTCGCGGTCGGGCTGCTCGCCGCCGCCTGGCTGCGGCGCGGCGAAGCGGCGCTGGCCCGGCTGCTGCGCGCCGTCGCGGCCCTCGCCTTCCGCCCGCTGCTGCTGGCCGTCACGGCGGCCGTCCCCCTCGCGCGCCCCGGCGGCCCGCGCGTCCGGGCCGTGCGCCACGCGCGCGTGCCCGCCGCCCCTCCCCTGCTTCTGCACTCCGTCGTACGTCGCGGACCACCGCTCGGCCTCGCCCTCGCCTGAGCGGTACGGATCCCCACGCAGACAGCATTGACAGCACGGAGAAGTCGGAACATGAGCAAGCGCAACAACTGGGAGAACAAGCAGTCGGCCCGCGAGCGGCTGCGCGCCGAGCGGGAGCGGCAGGCCAAGAAGGAGAAGACGCGCCGCCAGCTCGTCGTCGGCGGGTCGGTCGCCGCGATCCTGGCGGTCGCGGCGGGCATAGCCGTGGCCGTCACCCAGCTCGGCGGGGGCAAGGACTCCGACTGGGCGGCGGTGGCGAAGAAGGAGCTCGTCA
This sequence comes from Streptomyces netropsis, assembly GCF_014203545.1. GTDB lineage: Bacteria > Actinomycetota > Actinomycetes > Streptomycetales > Streptomycetaceae > Streptomyces > Streptomyces netropsis. The sequence goes on along the minus strand of NZ_JACHJG010000001.1, from coordinate 852,957 downwards.
AGCCCGCCAACACCGCCGGCGCCAAGGGCACCGAGATCGTCATCGGTGACAAGAAGGCCAAGCACACCCTGGACCTCTACCAGGACATGCGCTGCCCGATCTGCTCGGTCTTCGAGCAGAACGTCGGCGGCACGCTCGACAAGGACGTCAAGGACGGCAAGTACAAGGTCTCGTACCACGTCGCCACCTTCCTCGACCGCAACTTCGGCGGCGACGGCTCGAAGAACGCGCTCAGCGCGCTCGGCTCGGCCCTGAACGTCGGCCCCGAGGCGTTCAGCGCCTACAACAAGGCCCTCTACGCCAAGGCCAACCACCCGCAGGAGACGAAGGACGACTACGCGAAGGACGACGTCCTGCTGAAGATCGCGAACGAGGTCCCGGCGCTCAAGAACAACGCGGAGTTCCGCAAGAACGTCGAGGACGGCACCTTCGACAAGTGGGCGCTGGAGGTGTCCGCCGAATTCGACAAGGCCAAGGACGTCACCGGCACCCCGACGCTCAAGCTCGACGGCAAGAAGCTGACCACGGACGGCAAGAACGTCCCGATCACCCCGGACCAGTACACCAAGGCGGTCGAGGCCGAGCTGAAGTCCTGAGCCCCCTCGCCCGGGGTGTCCCGTCCCCGCCGTCGATGCCGAATCTTGACACGACACATACCCACGATCGTGGCAAACTTCGGCCTCATGGAGGGGACGGGAGTTCGACTGAGAGCACTGCGCGCGGCGCTCTTCACGGCTTTCTGTCTCACGCTGTCCGCCGCCTCCCACGTGCTGCTCTCGCGGATGCCGCTGCCGCTGTCCACGGTCGCCGTGCTGGCCGCCGCGTTCTTCACGATCGCCTACGCGCTGGCCGGCCGGGAGCGCGGCTACGGGCAGATCGCCGCCCTCCTCGTCCCCCTGGAGCTGGCGGCCGACACCGTCTTCACCGCCGGGCAGCACACCTGTTACGGCCAGGCGGGCGGTCCGATCGCGGGCCCGCTGCGCTCGATGGGCGTCGATCTGGTCTGCCGCGGCGGCGACTTCGGCACCCCGCTGGCCCGGATGGCCGCCCGGAGCGGCACCGGCCCGCTCCCCGCGCCACCCGAGGCAGGGTCCGCCACCCCGTGGCTGCTGCTCGCCGGACACATCGCGGTCGGTCTGCTGGCCGCCGCCTGGCTGCGCCGCGGCGAGGTGGCGCTGGCCCGGCTGCTGCGCGCGGTCGCGGCGAGCGCCTTCCGCCCGCTGCTGCTGGTCGCCGCCGCGGTGGTCCCCCTCGCGCGTCCCGCCGACGCGCGTCCGCGGCCCGCACGCCACGCGCGCGTGCCCCGCTCGTTGCCCCTGCTCGTCCACTCCGTCGTGCGACGCGGTCCGCCCCTGTGCCCGGCAGTCGCCTGAGCACCAGCGTTCCCCCTCATTCGTACGTTCATCACCCGGAGAAGACCTCATGAGCAACCGCAACAACCAGCAGAACAAGCAGGCCGCCCGCGAGCGGCTGCGCGCCGAGCGGGAGCGGCAGGCCAAGAAGGACAAGACGCGCCGCCAGCTCGTCGTCGCCGGGTCGATCGTCGTCGTGCTCGCGATAGCCGGCGGCATCGGCTACGCGGTGACCAACATGACCAACGGCAGCAAGAACAACAAGGTCTCCGCCAAGGCATGGAAGGCCGCGTCCGACAAGACGGACTACAAGCAGCCCGCCAACACCACCGGCGACAAGGGCGCCACGGTCGTCATCGGCAAGAAGGACGCGAAGAACACCCTCGAGATCTTCGAGGACATGCGCTGCCCGATCTGCGCGGACTTCGAGGCCACCACGGGCGACACCATCCTGAAGGACATCAAGGACGGCAAGTACAAGGCGCAGTTCACGATGGGCGCCTTCCTCGACGACAACCCGCAGATCGCGGGCTCCGGTTCGCGCAACGCCCTGAGCGCGCTGGGCGCGGCGCTGAACGTCGGCCCGGACGTCTTCCTCGAGTACAAGAAGGCGCTCTTCGACAAGAAGAACCACCCGCAGGAGACGGACGACGCCTACTCCGACGACGCCAAGCTGATCGAGATCGCCCAGTCGGTCAAGGAACTCAAGGGCAACAAGGACTTCGACGCCGCCGTCGAGAAGGGCACCTACGACAAGTGGGCCCTGGCCGTCGCCGACAACTTCAAGAAGGCCAAGGACGTGACCGGCACGCCCACCTTCAAGCTCAACGGCCAGAAGCTGACGGGCGCGGGCGGCGGCGCCCCGGGCTCGCCCCAGGAGTTCACCTCGCTGGTGGACGAGGCGCTGAAGAAGTAGCCGCGTACCGGCGGCCACGGTAATGATCAGTGGTCGTCGAGCCGACGGGCGGGCGAACTCTTCGAGTCCGTCCGCCCCATGGCCTTACCCCGGGTTTTACCGATAAGTAATATGACGGCTCGTGACCCCATATGACCAGATCTCGCGCCGCACGGCCGTCACGGCCGTAGCCGCCACCACGACCGCGGCCCTGCTGCCCCTGGCCACCGCCCCCGCCGCCCACGCGCGGCCCGCCGTGCCCGCGCCCGCCGCGGCCCCCGCCGCCGGGACCACCGCGGCCACCGGCTTCCTGCACGGAGTCGCCTCCGGCGACCCGCTCCCCGACGGCGTCCTGTTGTGGACCCGGGTCACACCCGCCCCCGAAGCCGTTCCCGGCTCCGGGCTGGGGCCGGACGTCGAGGTCCGCTGGCAGGTCGCCGAGGACGCGGCCTTCGCCCGGGTCGTCGCGCACGGCACGGCCACCGCGTCGGCCGCGACGGACCACACCGTCAAGGCCGACGTCCGCGGCCTCCGTCCGGCCACCGGCTACCACTTCCGCTTCACCGCCGGCGGTGTCACCTCCCCCGCCGCCCGCACCCGCACGGCCCCCGCCCACGGCGCGGCCACCACGGGCGTCCGCTTCGGCGTGGTCTCCTGCGCCAACTGGGAGGCGGGCCACTTCTCCGCGTACCGCCACCTCGCCGGGCGAAGAGACCTGGACGCGGTGCTGCACCTCGGCGACTACATCTACGAGTACGGGACCGGCACCTACCCGGCCGCGAAGTACGTCGTGCGCCCGCACTCCCCCGCCCACGAGATCGTCAGCCTGGCCGACTACCGCGTCCGCCACGGCCGTTACAAGACCGACCCCGATCTGCAGGCCCTGCACCAGGCGCACCCGACCGTGGCCATCTGGGACGACCACGAGTTCGCCAACGACGCCTGGTCGGGCGGCGCCGAGAACCACACGCCCGGCGCCGAGGGCGACTGGGCCGCCCGCATGGCCGCCGCGAAGCAGGCCTACTTCGAGTGGATGCCGGTCCGCCCGTCCGTCGAGGGCACCACCTACCGGCGGCTGCGCTTCGGCAAGCTCGCCGACCTGCACCTGATGGACCTGCGCTCGTTCCGCTCGCAGCAGGTCAAGGGCGGCGCGGTCGACGACCCCGAGCGCACCATCACCGGCCGGGCCCAGCTCGACTGGCTCAAGGCGGGCCTGGCGTCGTCGGACACCACCTGGCGCCTCGTGGGCAACTCCGTGATGATCTCCCCGGTGGCCTTCGGCGCCCTGCCCGCCCATCTGCTGGAGCCGCTCACCAAGCTGCTCGGGCTGCCCACGGGCGGCGTCCCGATCAGCACCGACCAGTGGGACGGGTACACGGACGACCGGCGCGAGCTGCTCACCCACCTCGCCGACCGTGCGATACGCAACACCGTCTTCCTCACCGGCGACATCCACATGGCCTGGGCCAACGACGTGCCCCGTACGGCCGCGACGTACCCGATATCGCCGTCCGTGGCCACCGAGTTCGTGGTCACCTCGGTGACCTCGGACAACCTCGACGACCTCCTGCACGTGCCGCCGCACACGGTCTCCCTCGCCGCCGCCACCGCGATCAAGGCCGCCAACCGGCATGTGAAGTGGCTCGACATGGACTCGCACGGCTACGGCGTCCTCGACATCACCGCCGAGCACGCCCAGATGGACTACTACGTGCTGTCCGACAAGAGGGACCCGAAGGCCACGTCCTCCTGGTCCCGGTCCTACCGGACGCGCACGGGCACCCAGCGCGTCGAGCGGGTGAAGACCCCCGTCGGCTAGGACCGTCTCCCGGACAGGCCCTACCCGAGGTCGTCGAGGAAGCCGAGCGCCACCTTCCAGGCGGCCTCGGCCGCCTCCTTGTCGTAGTCCGCCAGCTCGGGGTCGGTGAACAGGTGCCCGGCCCCGGCGTAGCGGTAGACCTCCACGTCCGCGCCCGCCCGCTGCATCCGCAGGTACCAGGCGTTGAGCCAGTCGTGCGGCTCGAAGGGGTCGGGGTCCGCGACGTGCAGCTGCACGGGCAGCTCGTCCACGGCCGCGTCCTCGGCGAGGTCGGAGGTGCCGTGCAGGAGCAGCAGGCCGCGCGCCTTCTCGTCGCCCAGCGCGAGGTTCTGCGCAATCGATCCGCCGAGCGAGAAGCCCGCGTAGACGAGGCCGCGGTCGGACAGCGGCGCCACCGCGGTGATGGCCCGGCGCAGCAGCTCCTCCTTGCCGATCTCGTCCTTGATCAGCATGCCCTCCTCGACGGTGTCCGTCGTCCGGCCGTCGTAAAGGTCCGGAACGTGCACCTCGTGACCGGCGGCGCGCAGGCGCTCGGCGGCGGCGTGCACCGCGGGCCGCAGCCCGAACGCTGAATGAAACAGGACAATCGTGGTAGGGGACGCCACTGGAGTCACTTCCTTACAGGTGGATCGCGTGTCACCCATCGTGCCAGTTACGGTCGGGAGGACGCCCACCGGAGAGCAGCGAGGACCGCAGGCCGGAAGGAGCCACACGTGTCCATGGAGGACGTGCTGCGTCCGCTCATCGTCGTCGGTGGGGCGGTGCTCATCACCGCGGTGGTCGGCTGGGTGGCCGACCAGGTGCTAGGCCGGATCGCCGCCCGGCACCCCGAGATGCCGCTGTGGGGCCTGCTGGGCCGCTGCCGGCTGCCGCTGCGCCTGGTGCTGTGCGCGGCGCTGCTGCGCGGCAGCTACGAGTCCTCCGGGGTGGCCGAGGGGCACGAGGCCGGGGTGGGCCAGGCGCTGACCCTGGTGCTGATCGGCGCGTGTGCCTGGCTGGTGGTACGGGTGGCCACCGCCGTGGTCGAGTCGACGTACGCCCGCTACGCCGCGCACGCGGCGGACCCGGCCCGGGTGCGCCGGGTGCGCACCCAGGTCACGCTGATCCAGCGGATCGTCACGGCCGCCATCTGTGTGGTGGCCGTGGCGGCGATGCTGCTGACCTTCCCGGCGATGAAGACCGTGGGGACCTCGATGCTGGCCTCGGCCGGTGTGATCGGCATCGTGGCCGGTGTCGCGGCGCAGTCCACGCTCGGCAATCTCTTCGCCGGGCTGCAGATCGCCTTCGGCGACCTGGTCCGCATCGGTGACACGGTCGTGGTCGACGGCGAGTGGGGCAAGGTCGAGGAGATCACGCTCACCTATCTGGTGGTGACCACCTGGGACGAGCGGCGGATCACGATGCCGGTGTCGTACTTCACCAGCAAGCCGTTCGAGAACTGGTCGCGCGGCAACCAGCGGATGACCGGCACGGTGTTCTTCCACCTCGACCACTCGACGCCGATAGACCTGCTGCGCGACCACCTCCACAACGTGCTCAAGAGCAGCCACGAGTGGGACGAACGGTCCTGGGGCCTGGTCGTCACCGACACCACCCCCTCGACCATCCAGGTGCGGGCGCTGGTGACCGCCAAGGACGCCGACGACATCTGGACGCTGCGCTGCCTGGTGCGCGAACAGCTCATCGAGTGGCTGCGGCGGGAGCATCCGTACGCGCTGCCGCGCATCAACACCGCGCCCGCGCCCGGCCTGGAGGAGGCCCCCTCCCGTCGGCAGGCCCCGCCGACCGCCGACGACATCGGCCCGGGTCCGGGGACGAACTAGGGCCGGCCGATGGCAGCCCGTCCGGCGATTGAGGACGCGCCCGCAGGGCGCTCGCCGCCGCAGGCGGCACAGGCGGCCCGCAGTCGAAGCCGCCCCCAGCGGCAGCCGGGGAGAGCGAGGACACCGACGGGCAGCGGAGGTGCGCATCGGCCAGGCCCAGGCGCTAGCCGCGCAGGCTCCGGACGTCCAGTTGGCGCAGCACCCGGTCGACGACCTCCGGGTCGGCGCCGGGCTCGCTGCGCGCGGCCAGCACCTCGTGCCGGGCGGCGGAGAGCATCTCGTTCTGGATGCGCTGCACGGTGCGGATCCGCTCGACGCGCTGGGCGTGGGCCTCGCGGCGCTCCTCGTCCACCATGTCGGGGCTGATCCGGGCGCCCACCTCGTAGGCCCGCCGGTGGAGCTGTTCGACGAGGTCCTCGGGGAGGTCCTCGTCCTGTTCGATCTCCTTGAGCCGGCGCTTGGCGGCCTTGGCGACGCGCACGGCGAGCCGTCGCGACAGCTCCCGCTCGGCGTCGGCGTCGGGCTCCACGCCGAGCCGCTTGACCAGCCAGGGCAGGGTGAGGCCCTGGACGACGAGGGTGGCGACGATGACGGCGAAGGCGATGAAGAGCATCTCGTCGCGGGCGGGGAAGGGCGAGCCGTCGTCCGTGCGCAGCGGGATGGCGAGGGCCAGCGCGACGGAGGCGACGCCGCGCATCCCGGACCACCACATCACGACCGTCTCGCGCCAGCTCATCGGGATCTCCTCGTCGAGGTCCCGGCGTCGGTGCAGCTTCTTGGCGAGCCACGCGGCGGGCAGCAGCCACAGCAGGCGTACGCCGATGACGACCGCGACGACGACGGCCCCCGTGCCGAGCATCTCGTGCCAGCGGCCAGAGGCGGCGTGGAAGACGGTGTGGAGCTCCAGGCCGATGAGCCCGAAGGCGACGCCGGTGACGAGGGTGTCGACGACCTCCCAGAAGGTGTGACCGGCCAGCCGCCCGAGGACGTCGTCCGGGTCCGTGGCGTACTCGGCGAGGAACAGCGCGGTGACGAGCACGGCGAGCACGCCGGAGCCCTTGAACTCCTCGGCCAGGACGTAGGAGACGAACGGCACCAGCAGGGTGAGCCCGATCTGGAGCGTCGCGTCGCCGAGGACGTCCAAGAGCTTCTTGGCCGCCCAGCCGAGGGCCAGCCCGACCGCCAGGGCCACCACGGCGGACAGCACCAGCTCGGCGACGGCCCGCGGCAGCGAGAAGCTGCCGCTGACGGCCGCGGCGATGGCCACGTGGTAGAGCACGATGGCGGTGACGTCGTTGAAGAGCCCCTCGCCCTCCAGGATGGAGACCAGACGGCGGGGCAGCCCGAGGGAGCCCGCGACGGCGGTGGCGGCGACGGGGTCGGGCGGGGCGACGAGCGCGCCGAGGGCGACGGCGGCAGCGATGGGCAGGCCCGGCACGATGGCGCCCGCGACGGCGGCGACCGCGGCGGTCGTGACGAAGACGAGCGCGACGGCGAGCAGGAAGATCGGCCGCAGGTTGGCCGCGAACTGCCGCCAGGAGGTGCGCTGCACGGAGGCGTAGAGCAGGGGCGGCAGCACCAGCGGGAGGATGAACTCCGGTGGGATGTCCACGTTCGGCACGAACGGCAGCAGCGCGAGGACGATCCCGCCCAGGGTCATCAGCACCGGTGACGGCAGCCCCAGCCGGTCCCCGAGCGGCACCGTGACCACGGCCCCGATGAGCAGGACGAACAGCAGGGCGAGCTGGTCCACGGATGCCCTCCGGGCAGGTGGGGGAACAGACGTTCAGGCCCCAGCCTGCCATGGAACGGGGCAAACCCCGTGATGACGGGCGCCTCAGAGCACCTCAGAGCAGCTTGGCCATCGCCCGGTGCGGGATGCCGCTGCCCTCGTCGAACTCCGGTCCGTACGCGGCGTACCCCATGCGCTCGTAGAAGCCGAGGGCGTGCGTCTGCGCCTCGAGGTAGACCCGGGCCAGGCCCAGTCGCCGGGCCTCGTCCTCCACCGCCCGCACGAGCGCGGCACCGAGGCCCGTGCCCCGTGCGGCGCCGCCGACGGCGAGCCGGCCGAGGACGGCCGTGGTGTCGTCGTCGACGCCGGCGTGGGCGTACTTCCGCCGGGCGGGCCCGCCGTGCAGGAAGCGCACCGTGCCGACGGGGCCGGCCGGGCCGGTGGCCAGGAGATGGACCGCGTCGGTGTCGTACGCGTCCATCTCCTCCGCCTCCGGGATCCGCTGCTCCACGACGAAGACCTCACGGCGCACGGCGAAGCAGTCCGCCAGCTCCGCCGGGCCCGCCGGGCGGATGACGTAGGGGGCGTCCCGGCTCACGCGCTTTCGGCGCGCACGATGTCCAGGGCGCGCTGGAGGTCCTCGGGGTAGGCGCTCTCGAACTCCACCCAGCGCCCGTCCTCGGGGTGCTCGAAGCCGAGCCGCATGGCGTGCAGCCACTGCCGGGTGAGGCCCAGCCGCTTGGCGAGGGTCGGGTCGGCGCCGTAGGTGATGTCACCGACGCAGGGGTGCCGGTGCGCGGCCATGTGCACCCGGATCTGGTGCGTGCGGCCGGTCTCCAGCTTGATGTCGAGGAGGCTGGCGGCCCGGAACGCCTCGATGAGGTCGTAGTGGGTCACCGACGGCTTGCCCTCGGCGGTGACGGCCCACTTGTAGTCGTGGTTGGGGTGCCGGCCGATGGGGGCGTCGATGGTGCCGCTCATCGGGTCCGGGTGGCCCTGGACCAGCGAGTGGTAGCGCTTGTCGACCGTGCGCTCGCGGAACTGCTGCTTGAGCAGGGTGTAGGCGCGCTCGGACTTGGCGACGACCATCAGGCCGGAGGTGCCGACGTCCAGGCGGTGCACGATGCCCTGGCGCTCGGACGCACCCGAGGTGGAGATGCGGTAGCCGGCGGCGGCGAGACCGCCGATGACGGTGGTGCCGGTCCAGCCGGGGCTCGGGTGCGCGGCGACGCCGACCGGCTTGACGATCACGACGATGTCGTCGTCGTCATGGACGATCTCCATGCCCTCGACGGGCTCCGCGACGATCTGCACCGGCGCGGGCGCGGCGGGCATCTCGACCTCCAGCCAGGCCCCGCCGGTGACCCGGTCGGACTTCCCGGCCTCGGCCCCGTCGAGCTGGACCTTGCCCGCGGCCGCGAGTTCGGCCGCCTTGGTGCGGGAGAAGCCGAACATGCGGGCGATGGCGGCGTCGACGCGCTCGCCTTCGAGGCCATCGGGGACGGGAAGGGCGCGGATCTCGGGAATGGTGCTCACCCGTCGAGTATGCCGGACGGGCCGGACCCACCCGTACGCCCGTCCGGGACGACGACGGCCCGGCCCCGTCGAGGGCCGGGCCGAAAGGCGTGCGACGAAGCCGTCAGTCGTCCGTGTGGACCGTGCCGTCCGGGTCCAGGCCGCGGAAGGAGAGGATCACGATCAGGAAGCCGCCGCAGACGATCGCGGAGTCCGCGAGGTTGAAGACCGCGAAGTGCGCGGGGGCGATGAAGTCCACCACCCCGCCCTGGAAGCCGCCGGGCGACCGGAAGAGCCGGTCGGTGAGGTTGCCGAAGGCGCCGCCGAGCAGCAGACCGAGCGCGATCGCCCACGGCAGGCTGTAGAGCTTGCGGGCGAGGCGCGCGATGACCACGATCACGGCGGTGGCGATCACGGTGAAGACGATGGTCATCGCCTCGCCGATACCGAAGGCCGCACCGCGGTTGCGGATCACGTTGAACTGGAGCCAGGTGCCGAACACCTCGATCGGGTCGTGGTGCTCCAGCTTGGCGACCACGACCAGCTTGCTGATCAGGTCGAGCAGGTAGGCGCAGACGGCGACCGTGAGGAGCACGCCGATCCGCCGCTTGCCCTTGGCCCCGCCGCTCTCGCCGGCCGTCGCCTCTCCGGCCCCGTCGACGCCCTCCGGCATACCGGTGGCCTGTTCCGCCTCTGTCACGTGAGTCCCTCGACGTCGTCCCACACCAGGGCCCTGCCTGGCTGAGGTCGAGGGTACGGCACGGCGTGGGCGCCCGGTCAGCGACGTTCCTGACGTTGCTTGCACTCGACACACAGCGTGGCCCGCGGGAAGGCCTGCATCCGGGCCTTTCCGATGGGATTGCCACAGTTCTCACAGACCCCGTACGTACCGGCGCCGAGCCGCTCCAGCGCACGCTCGGTCTGCTCCAGCATCTCCCGGGCGTTGGCGGCCAGGGCCAGCTCGTGCTCGCGGGTGATGTTCTTGGTGCCGGTGTCGGCCTGGTCGTCGCCCGCGCCGTCGCCCGAATCGCGCATCAGGCCGCTGATCGCCTCCTGGGCGGTGTCGATCTCGGACCGCAGCCGGATGACCTCGCTCTGCAGCTCCGTCCGGGCCTCGGCCACCTCCTCCGGCGACCAGGGCTCCTCACCGGGGCGTACGGCGAGGGCACCGGGCTCCGCGGCGCCCGCACGGGCCCCCGGCACCGTCTTCGCGGCCTGTGCCTCGCTCGTCGTCTTCTTCGCGGCCACCGTCCTGGCTCCCGTCTTCTTGGCGGGCACCGCCTTCTCGGCAGGTGCGGATGCCGCTCGCGCGGCCTTAGCGGCTGGTGCGGCCTCGGCCCGGACGGCTTGTGCGGCCGTGGCTTCGGCGGGCGCGGCCTTCCTGGCCGCGGTCCTGGTGGAGATCTTGGTCGCGGCCTTGGTCGTGGTCCTGTCCGCGGCCTTGGTGATCGTCTTCTTGGCGGCCTTCGTGGGCGCGGTCTTCGCGGCGGTCTTCGCGGTCGCGGTCCGCTTCACCGGTGCGACCGCCTTCTTCGCGGTCTTCCCGGCAGCGTCCTTCTTGGCGAGGGCATTCTTGACCGCGTCCTTCTTGACCGCGTCCTTCTTGGCGGGGGCCTTCTTGGCAGGGGCCTTCTTCGATGGAGCGGCCTTGGAGGTCGGGGCGGCCGGGGCTGCCTTCTTCACGGCGGCGGTCTTCTTGGCGGCGGCCGGGGCGGTCGTGGTGGTCTTCCTGGCCGCGGGCGCGGCCTTCTTGGCCGGTGCGGCCGTCTTCACGGACTTCTTCGCCGCCATGGCCGCGACCCCTTCACATTTTATGATCTTGCGCGCGAATCGTGCCGGAACGATAAATCGGCTCCGGGCACGCGGCAACGGGCCACGCCGGTCTCAACCCTTGTGCCCCGCACCCGGCCCTGTAATCGGCGGCCCGCGCCCGGCGGGGGTAAATCGGTCGGCCGTCTTGGGCGCGGCCCTTTACACTGGGCGCAGCGAAAGGCGTGGAAGGGACGAGTAGCGCCGCACGCAGCCATGAGCGATCCGGGGACGGTGCGAGCCCGGAGGTGTGCGCGGTGTGAAGATCACCCCCGAGCCGCCGGAAGAACGCCCCCCGTGGGGTCAGTAGAACCGGTGTCGCGGCCCAATGAGGGGGCCACAGGCGGGCTGCCTGCGGCCAAGGAGGGTGGTACCGCGGGAGCCGGAGGCTCTCGTCCCTCCGACGGAGAGCGCGACAGCGCAATGACGTTCCGCCGGAGGCAGACCCAGATGAATCCGCAGCCGCAGTACCGCCAGGTGCCCGCACAGGTCGACCTACCCGCCCTCGAGCACGCCGTGCTCGACTTCTGGCGCGAGAACAAGGTCTTCGCCCGCACGCTCGAGCAGTCCGAGGGACGCCCCGAGTGGGTCTTCTACGAGGGCCCCCCGACCGCCAACGGCATGCCGGGCGCGCACCACATCGAGGCCCGCGTCTTCAAGGACGTCTTCCCCCGCTTCCGCACCATGCAGGGCTACCACGTCGGCCGCAAGGCCGGCTGGGACTGCCACGGTCTGCCGGTCGAGCTGGCGGTGGAGAAGGAGCTGGGCTTCAACGGCAAGCAGGACATCGAGAAGTACGGCATCGCCGAGTTCAACGCGAAGTGCCGGGAGTCCGTGACCCGCCACACCGACGCGTTCACCGAGCTGACCACCCGCATGGGCTACTGGGTCGACCTGGACGACGCGTACCGCACGATGGACCCCGCGTACGTCCAGTCCGTGTGGTGGTCGCTGAAGGAGATCTTCAACAAGGGGCTGCTGGTCCAGGACCACCGCGTCGCCCCCTGGTGCCCCCGCTGCGGCACCGGCCTGTCGGACCACGAGCTGGCGCAGGGCTACGAGACGGTCGTCGACCCGTCCGTCTTCGTCCGCTTCCCGCTGACCTCGGGCCCGCTCGCGGGCGAGGCCGCGCTGCTGGTGTGGACGACCACCCCGTGGACCCTGGTCTCCAACACGGCCGCCGCCGCGCACCCGGACGTCACCTACGTCGTGGCCACCGACGGCAACGAGAAGCTCGTCGTCGCCGAGCCGCTGCTGGAGAAGGCCCTCGGCGAGGGCTGGACGGCGACCGGCCAGTCCTTCACCGGCCGCGAGATGGAGCGCTGGGCCTACCGCCGCCCGTTCGACCTGGTCGAGCTGGAGAACGCGAACTTCGTCGTCAACGCCGAGTACGTGACGACCGAGGACGGCACCGGCCTCGTCCACCAGGCCCCGGCCTTCGGTGAGGACGACCTCAAGACCTGCCGCGCCTACGGCCTGCCGGTCGTGAACCCGGTCCGCCCGGACGGCACCTTCGAGGAGGGTCTCGGCCTCGTCGGCGGCGAGTTCTTCAAGAAGGCCGACGAGAAGCTCGTCGCGGACCTCTCCGAGCGCGGCCTGCTGTTCAAGCACATCGCCTACGAGCACAGCTACCCGCACTGCTGGCGCTGCCACACCGCGCTGCTCTACTACGCGCAGCCGTCCTGGTACATCCGCACCACCGCCGTCAAGGACCGGCTTCTCGAGGAGAACGAGAAGACCAACTGGTTCCCCGAGTCGGTCAAGCACGGCCGCTTCGGCGACTGGCTGAACAACAACATCGACTGGGCGCTCTCCCGCAACCGCTACTGGGGCACCCCGCTGCCCATCTGGCGCTGCGAGGAGAACCACCTCACCTGCGTCGGCTCGCTGGCCGAGCTCGGCGAGCTGACCGGCACGGACCAGAGCGCGCTGGACCCGCACCGCCCGTACATCGACGACGTCACCTTCACCTGCACCGCCGACGGCTGCTCGCACACCGCCGTCCGCGTGCCGGAGGTCATCGACGCCTGGTACGACTCGGGTTCGATGCCGTTCGCGCAGTGGGGCTACCCGTACCAGAACAAGGAGATCTTCGAGAAGCGCTACCCGGCGCAGTTCATCTCGGAGGCCATCGACCAGACGCGCGGCTGGTTCTACACCCTGATGGCGGTCGGCACGCTCGTCTTCGACAAGTCGAGCTACGAGAACGTCGTCTGCCTCGGCCACATCCTCGCCGAGGACGGCCGGAAGATGTCCAAGCACCTGGGCAACATCCTCCAGCCGATCCCGCTGATGGACCAGCACGGCGCCGACGCCGTCCGCTGGTTCATGGCGGCCGGCGGTTCCCCGTGGGCCGCGCGCCGCGTCGGGCACGGCACGATCCAGGAGGTCGTCCGCAAGACGCTCCTCACCTACTGGAACACGGTCGCCTTCCAGGCCCTGTACGCCCGTACGTCCGGCTGGGCGCCGTCCGCCGCCGACCCGGCGGCCGCCGAGCGGCCGCTGCTGGACCGCTGGCTGCTCAGCGAGCTGAACGCGCTGACCGACGAGGTCACGCAGGCCATGGACGCCTACGACACCCAGCGCGCCGGAAAGCTGCTGTCCTCCTTCGTGGACGACCTGTCCAACTGGTACGTGCGGCGTTCGCGCCGTCGCTTCTGGCAGGGCGACAAGGCCGCGCTGCGCACGCTGCACGAGGTCGTCGAGACGGTCACCCGGCTGATGGCCCCGCTGGTGCCCTTCATCACCGAGCGGGTGTGGCAGGACCTGATCGTGCCCGTCGACCCCGAGGCCCCGGCGTCGGTCCACCTCTCCACCTGGCCGAAGGCGGACACCGCCCTCATCGACCCGACGCTGTCCCAGCAGATGCTGCTCGTACGGCGCCTGGTCGAGCTCGGCCGCGCGACGCGCGCCGAGTCGGGCGTCAAGACCCGTCAGCCGCTGTCCCGCGCGCTGGTCGCGGCCGCCGGTTTCGAGTCGCTGGGTGCGGAGCTGCGGGCGCAGATCGCCGAGGAGCTGAACGTCTCCTCCCTGGCCTCGCTGAGCGAGGTCGGCGGCTCGCTGGTCGACACCACGGCCAAGGCCAACTTCCGCGCCCTGGGCAAGCGGTTCGGCAAGGGCGTCCAGGCGGTGGCCAAGGCCGTCGCCGAAGCGGACGCCGCCGCGCTGTCGCTGGCCCTGCGCGAGGGCACCGCCTCGGTCGTCGTCGACGGGGAGACCGTCCCCCTCTCCCCCGACGAGGTCATCATCACCGAAACCCCCCGCGAGGGCTGGTCGGTGGCCTCCGACTCGGGTGCCACCGTGGCGCTGGACCTGGAGATCACCCCGGAGCTGCGTCGCGCCGGTCTCGCCCGTGACGCGATCCGCCTGATCCAGGAGGCCCGTAAGAACAGCGGCCTGGACGTCGCCGACCGGATCGCGGTCCGCTGGTCCGCGCCGGGCGCCGAGACGGCCGAGGCGCTGGCCGAGCACGCGGGCCTGATCGCGGACGAGGTCCTCGCGCTCGACTTCGCCCAGGGCGAGGGCGACGACTCCTACGGCGAGTCGTTCGAGGACGAGGGGCTCGGCCTCGCGTTCCGCCTCCGCAAGGCGTAACTCCCGGGCGGCATCGGCCGCCTGACACAAGACCCGGTGCGCCCGGGGGCCAAGGCCCTTGGGCACACCGGGTCTTGTCGTACCGCGGCCCGCGCGGCGACGGGACGCAGATAAAAACGGGCCGGGCCCGGGACGTGAAGTCCCGGGCCCGGCCCGTTGATTGCCGACGTCTGACGCCGAGCGTTTAGTTGTCGTCCTCGTCGATCAGGAAGCCGCGCATCGGGGACGGAGCCTGCTGCATCGGCTGCTGGCCCTGCGGCCGGACCGGTGCCATCGGCTGCGTCATCGCCGGGGACATCTGCTGCTGACCGCCGTACGACGGGGCACCCGTCGCACCGCCGTGACCGCCCATGGACGGGTTACCGCCCATGCTGTGGCCACCCATGCCCGCACCGGCCGAGGCCATGGACCCACTCATCGAGGGGGCCGCCGGCAGCGACGCGGTCGCCGGGGTACGGGGCGGGGCGAGCGAGTCGTCCGCCTGGTTCTCCAGCTGGCGCAGCTGGCTCTCCAGGTAGGACTTCAGACGCGTGCGGTACTCGCGCTCGAAGCCGCGCAGGTCCTCGACCTTGCGCTCCAGCGTGGCGCGAGCGGACTCCAGGGAGCCCATCGCGACGCGGTGCTTCTCCTGCGCGTCCCGCTCCAGCGCGTCGGCCTTGGCGCGGGCGTCCCGCTCCAGGCCCTCGGCGCGGCTGCGCGCCTCGCCGACGATCTTGTTGGCCTCGGAACGGGCCTCCGCGATCGCCTGGTCGGCGGTCTGCTGCGCGAGCGAGAGCACACGAGCGGCACTGTCGCCGCCCGGGCCCTGGCCCTGCTGCTGCATCTGCTGGCCGGGGCCGCCCATCGGGCCGTTCTGGCCCATGCCCTGGCCCATGGGACCGGGACCGTTCTGCCCCATGCCGTTCTGACCCATCGGGCCGTTCTGTCCCATAGGACCGTTCTGTCCCATCGGACCGCCCATGGGGCCGCCCATCGGACCGTTCTGTCCCATGGGACCCGGACCGTGGGGACCCTGCGGGCCGTGGCCGTGACCGCTGGGGCCGGCCGGCAGCTGCGGGGCACCGCCCGGAAGCTGCGGCGGGCCGCCCATCTGCTGCTGCTGCGGCACCGGCTGCGGTCCGGATATGGCGGCGGGCACCGGAGCGCCCGGTCGCTGATCCTGCTGCTCGGGCTTGCGCATTCCCTGCTGCTGGTTCTGCGCGGCGGCCCGCGTGGCCGCGGCCAGCTTGGCGCGCAGGTCCTCGTTCTCCCGCAGCAGACGGGTCAGTTCGGCCTCGACCTCGTCCAGGAAGGCATCGACCTCGTCCTCGTCATAGCCTTCTCGGAGACGGACGGTCGTGAACTGCTTGTTCCGCACGTCCTCGGGGGTCAACGGCATCTCTTCTTCACCTCAACGTAGTCGTCGGCAACCGGCAAGACCGTATCGTTCACACCAACACCCGCCTGACGACGGCGATCAGGATGTAGACGATGATCATCAATACGAAGAAGGACAGGTCGAGCGCCACGCCCCCGAGACGCAGCGGCGGAATGAACCGCCGCAGAAGCTTGAGTGGCGGATCGGTGACAGTGTAGGTGGCCTCCAGAACGACCACCATCGCCTTACCGGGTTGCCATGAGCGGGCGAACTGGAAGACGTAATCCATCACCAACCGGAAGATCAGCACAACCAGGAAGCAATACAGCGCGATGTAGATCACCTGCAGTGCGATGTCCATCTCCCGCGCTTCCCTCTCCCCTTGCCCGTACTCGGCCCATTGGCCGTTTCACCCGGTTTGCCCGGTGTTGCGTCTCAGCTCTGGTTGAAGAACCCGCCCTCTGCGATACGGGCCTTGTCCTCCGCCGTGACATCGACGTTAGCAGGAGACAGCAGAAACACCTTCTGCGTCACCCGCTCGATGCTCCCGTGCAGACCGAAGACCAGACCGGCGGCAAAGTCGACAAGTCGCTTCGCGTCGGTGTCGTCCATCTCCGTCAAATTCATGATCACCGGGGTGCCCTCACGGAAGTGTTCCCCGATGGTACGGGCCTCGTTGTAGGTCCGGGGGTGCAATGTCGTGATGCGGTAGGGCTCCCGCTCGGACACAACCTTGGGCATGATCACCGGTGCGTTCTTCTCCAAAGAGTGGCGTTCTGGTGTGATGGACGCCACGGGGGCGATTCGCGCGGGTCGTCCCGTTTCCGCTACGAGCGGAGCGGGTTCGCGCTGGGCAGGGGGCTGGGCGACTCGAACCGGTTCGTCCGATTGCGTCTGTTGTGGCTGGTGTTGCTGTCGGCGCCGATCGGGTTCCGGCTCGGGCTCGAACTCGTCGTCGGGGTCGAACCCCGGGCCGTCGTACCCATCGTCCTCCACGAGGCCGAGGTAGACCGCCATCTTGCGCATCGCGCCGGCCATTCTCTGCGTCCTCCGCTCTGTGGTGGATCGGCTCCGCCAACGGGCGCCTTGGATCCACTTGGTCTGTCCGCCTTTTGACGGTAATGACCATATTTTCTGCTGTGGTCCGACTTCTTGGCGACGTTACCGGAGCCTGGGTCGGACTCCGAGTACCGCTGTGCCGACACGTACATGTGTCGCCCCGGCAGCAACGGCGTCCTCGAGGTCCGCGCTCATCCCTGCTGACACCATGTTCGCAGCAGGATGGGCCGAGCGCAGGTCCGTTGCGATTTCCATCAGCCGGTCGAAGGCGGCCCGTTGCCGCCCCGCATATGGTCCGACGAGCGGAGCGACCGTCATCAGCCCGGCCGGCCGCAGCCCTTCGGCTTCGGCGAGGGCGTCGGCGAGCGCCGCCACTTCGTCCGGCGCGGCACCGCCGCGATCCGCCGTCTTCCTCCCGGTCTGTCCCGACTCGGCGTCAAGAGCCACCTGGATCAGGCAGTCGAGCTTCCGGCCGGTCCGGACGGCCGCCGCGGAAAGGGAGTTGACCAGCTTGAGCCGGTCGACCGACTGCACCACATCAGTGTAATTCGCCACGGACCGGACCTTGTTGGTCTGCAGCTGTCCGACGAAGTGCCAAGTAAGGGACAAATCCGAGCATTCGGCGGCCTTGGGGGCCGCGTCCTGATCGCGGTTCTCCGCGACGTGACGGACACCCAGCTCGGCGAGGAGCCGGACGTCGCTCGCGGGGTAGGTCTTGGTGACCACGATCAGGGTCACGTCCTCGCGCGCGCGGCCGGCGGCCGCGCAGGCGGAGGAGATACGTTCCTCCACCTGAGCCAGGTTCTGGGCCAGTTGCGTTCTACGGTCCGTCACAGCTCAGCGTCCAACCAGACATAACTCGCGAGTCGACCCGTGGTGCGCTCGCGTCGGTACGAGAAGTGGTCCTTCGACTCCAGCGTACAAATGTGAGATTGTCCGCTGATCTCCACGCCGGCTCGGGCGAGTTGGGCCCGGACCCCGGCCGTGACGTCCACCGCCGGAGTGCCCCGGCGGGTGGTGGCCCAGGCCTCGGGCACGGACTTCGCCACCTCGGCGCGCATCTCCTCGGGCACCTCGTAGCAGAGTCCGCAGACCGAGGGGCCGAGCCGGGCGACGATCCGGGCGGGGTCCGCGCCGAGCGCGGTCATCGACTCGACGACCGCCGGGACGACTCCGGCGACCAGGCCCGGCCGGCCCGCGTGGGCCGCTCCCGCGACCCCGGCGACGGGGTCCGCGAGCAGTACGGGGGTGCAGTCCGCGGTCAGAACCGCGAGGGCCAGACCCCGGCGGGCCGTCACCAACGCGTCGACGGCCGGGATCGGGGCGGTGGAACCGGAGCCGTGCCACGGCCCGTCGACCACTGCCACGTCCCGGCCGTGCACCTGGTTCATCCAGACCACCGCCGCCGGGTCGAGGCCGAGTGCCTTCGCCGTCCGCTCGCGGTTGGCCCGCACGGCTTCGGGGTCGTCGCCGACCGCACCGCCGAGGTTCAGCTCGTCATACGGAGCGGCGCTCACCCCGCCCCACCTGTCGGTGAAGGCGAAGTGCGCGCCGCTCGCGTGCTCTTCGGATGTCACTGCGTGCTGTTGCCCTATCACTGGGGGCCGCTCACTCGTTGCCGCCGGACTACTTCAGGAAGTCCGGGACATCCAGTTCCTCGGCGGTCGAGTCCTGGTACGGACGGGCCGGCGGGACCTGCGGCGAGGAGACCGGCGGCGCCGGCATCTCGTTGACCGGGGCCTTCTCGGCCGGTACGGGCTCCTCGGTGCGCGGGGTCACGCTGCCGAGACCACCGAAGGACGGGCGGGACGGCTCGGCCGGACGGCTCGGAGCCGCGGCGGCCGGAGCGCTCTCGTCACGGCCGCCGTACGGCGAACCGAGCACCTTGTCGCGGCTGCCCTTGGCCGGCGGCTGGCCGCCGTCGAAGCCGGCGGCGATGACGGTGACCCGGACCTCGTCACCGAGGGCGTCGTCGATGACGGCGCCGAAGATGATGTTGGCCTCGGGGTGCGCGGCCTCGCTGACCAGCTGCGCGGCCTCGTTGATCTCGAACAGGCCGAGGTCGGAACCGCCGGAGATGGAGAGCAGCACACCGCGGGCGCCGTCGATGGACGCCTCCAGGAGCGGCGAGGAGATCGCCATCTCCGCGGCGGCCACCGCGCGGTCGTCGCCGCGCGCCGAGCCGATACCCATGAGCGCCGAGCCGGCCTCGGACATCACGGACTTGACGTCGGCGAAGTCGAGGTTGATCAGGCCGGGGGTGGTGATCAGGTCGGTGATGCCCTGGACACCCGACAGGAGCACCTGGTCCGCGGACTTGAACGCGTCGAGCACGCTGACCTGACGGTCCGAGATGGACAGCAACCGGTCGTTCGGGATGACGATGAGAGTGTCGACGTTCTCCCGCAGGCCGGCGATGCCGTCCTCCGCCTGGTTCGCGCGGCGGCGGCCCTCGAAGGTGAACGGGCGGGTGACCACACCGATCGTCAGGGCGCCCAGCGAACGCGCGATGTTGGCGACGACGGGAGCACCGCCGGTGCCGGTGCCGCCGCCCTCGCCCGCGGTCACGAAGACCATGTCGGCCCCCTTGAGGACCTCCTCGATCTCCTCGCGGTGGTCTTCGGCGGCCTTGCGGCCGACGTCGGGGTTGGCGCCGGCGCCGAGGCCGCGGGTGAGCTCCCGGCCGACGTCGAGCTTGACGTCGGCGTCGCTCATCAGGAGAGCCTGCGCATCGGTGTTGATCGCGATGAACTCGACGCCCTTGAGACCGACCTCGATCATCCGGTTGATGGCGTTCACGCCACCGCCGCCGATACCGACGACCTTGATGACTGCGAGGTAGTTCTGCGGTGCTGCCACGTCGAAGGCCTCTCGCCTCGAGTTACGTATGCCTGGGGGCGGTTCTCAATGCCGACCCGAACCCTAACGTTGAAGTTTAGGGTTACCGGTGTCACTGTTGTCTGGGTTCTCTGAACAGGACACTAAGTCGACAAGCGGTGCGCGTTCAATGAACACGCCGAACCTCCCGTTTTTCTTTTCACCCTATGTGATCACCCATAGTCGTAGCCAACCAGGGTGCTGGCGGGCACGGATCGGCGTCAACTCCCCGACGCCGCCGGAGCCCCGGGAGCACTGACGTCGAAGTGGTCCGCGCCCCGGGCGGCTTTGAGCAATGCCGTGAGCGTACGGGCCTTCACGTCCCCCCGTTCACCACTCCCCCAGACGACCGTCCGACCGCCCGTCAGTTCCAGGGTGATGGAGTCGTACGAGCGTACGCGGATCGCCAGGGTGTCCCGGCGGACGGCGGGGGGCAGGTCCACGGCGACCCGGACCGCCTCCCGTTCGAGTCGTTCGGGGCCGAACCGGTGCGTACCGGGCGAGTCCTCGGCCGCCATCCTCAGCCGGGGCACCCCCTTGGGGGCTTGATCGACTGTGGCGAACCGCACGCCCGTACCGTCGATTTCGATGAACTTCCCGCCCTTTTCGAGGACGACTTTCGGCTGCCGCTCGGTCACTTTCAGACTGATCCCGCGTGGCCAGGAACGTTCGACGTCCACCGCCTCGATCCTCGGCAGCCGGTCGCGCAGCCGGTCCGCGATGGCGTCGGTGTCCACGGAGGCGAGGGGGTCGCCGAACGGGACGGCGGCCTCCCGGCGGACCTCACCGGACGTCAGTACGGCGGTGCCACTGACCTCCACGTGGGTGACCCGCAGCCAGCTGGAGCCGTAGAGCGCCCAGCCGACGGCCGCACCGAGAGCCACGGTGACGGCCGCCCAGCCGAGCAGCTTGCGCCGACGCGGTCGGAGACAGGGGCGGCGCGGCTTCGCCTTGCCCGGCCGCCCGCCGGAGCGGGGCGGGCTGGGGGATGGCCGCGATCGCGGCGGCTTGCCGTTCTTGCCGCCACCGCGCCGGGCGGTCGTCGGTCCGGCCACGCTCCCCGCCTCCTGCTCCTACGGGCCGTCAGCGGGCCCTGCGTGCGGCAATCGCCTCGTACACCATGCCGACGAGCAGCTCGTCGGCGTCCCGGCGCCCGAACTCGGAGGCGGCGCGGGACATCTCGTACAGCCGGTGCGGGTCGGCGAGCACCGGGAGCACGTGGCTCTGGACCCACTCGGGGGTCAGCTCGGCGTCGTCGACCAGCAGACCGCCGCCCGCCTTGACCACCGGCTGGGCGTTGAGCCGCTGTTCGCCGTTGCCGATGGGCAGCGGGACGTAGGCGGCCGGGAGCCCGACGGCGGACAGCTCGGCGACGGTCATCGCGCCCGCGCGGCAGAGCATCATGTCCGCCGCGGCGTACGCGAGGTCCATCCGGTCCACATACGGTACCGGGATATAGGGCGGCATTCCGGGCATGTTGTCCACGTGCGGCAGGTCGTTCTTCGGGCCGACCGCGTGCAGGATCTGGATGCCGGAGCGCTGGAGCATCGGCGCGACCGCCTGGACGACCTCGTTCAGCCGGCGGGCGCCCTGCGAACCGCCGGAGACCAGCAGCGTCGGCAGGTTGGGGTCGAGCCCGAACGCCGCGCGCGCCTCGGGCCGGACCGCGGCCCGGTCGAGGGTGGCGATGGTGCGGCGCAGCGGGATGCCGACGTAGCGGGCGTTGCGCAGCTTGCTGTCCGGGGTGCTCACCGCGACCGACGCGGCGTAGCGCGAACCGATCTTGTTGGCGAGGCCGGGCCGGGCGTTGGCCTCGTGGACGATGATCGGCACCCCGAGCCGCTTGGCGGCCAGATAGCCGGGCAGCGCCACGTAGCCGCCGAAGCCCACCACGCAGTCCGCCTTGGTCCGCTCCAGGATCTGCTCGGCGGCCTTGATGGTGCCGCGCAGCCGTCCCGGGACGGTGATCAGCTCGGGCGTGGGCTTGCGGGGCAGGGGTACGGCGGGGATCAGCCCCAGTTCATAGCCCCGCTCGGGCACGAGCCGGGTCTCCAGGCCCCGCTCCGTGCCGAGCGCCGTGATCCCCACGGTCGGGTCCTGCCTGCGCAGGGCGTCCGCGAGGGCGAGCGCGGGCTCGATGTGGCCGGCGGTCCCCCCGCCGGCGAGTACGACATGCACCGAAATTCACCGCTCTCCGGACGGTCGCTTCTTGACGCGCCGTCTCATCGTCTTCCATCTCACCCCAGGCTGCCGCATGGCGAGCGCTGCCCGCGCACCGGGCTCGTCGCGCGCGAAGGCGATCAGCAGTCCGATGGCGAACATGGTCGGCAGCAGGGCGGAACCTCCGTAGGAGAACAGCGGCAGGGGGACACCGGCGATCGGCAGCAAGCCGAGCACCGCACCGATGTTGACCACGGCCTGCGCCGTGATCCAGGTGGTCACACCTCCCGCTGCGTACCTCACGAAGGGGTCCTCCGTGCGTCCGGCCACGCGGATACCCGCATAGCCTAGAGCCGCGAAGAGGGCGAGTACCGACAGCGTCCCCGCGAGACCGAGTTCCTCGCCGGTGATGGCGAAGATGAAGTCGGTGTGGGGTTCGGGGAGTTCACCCCATTTCTCCACACTCGCTCCCAGTCCGGCGCCGAACCAGCCGCCGTTGGCGAGGGCGTAGATTCCGTGCACGGCCTGCCAGCACCGGTCGTCGGTGCCCGGTTCGGTCGCGCCGATGCAGGCGAGGCGGGACATGCGGTTGGCACTGGTCTTGATGAACAGCGCGGCGAGCACGGCGGTGACGCCGAAGACCCCCGCGAAGAGCCGGGTCGGGGCGCCCGCCACCCACAGGAGGCCGAGCAGGACGACGGTGAGGACGACAGTGGTGCCCATGTCGCCGCCCAGCATGATCAGGCCGAGCAGCAGGAAGGTGACGGGCACCAGGGGCACCAGGAGGTGCTTCCACTGGGTGAGCAGCTTCTTGGACTGTTTGCGCGCCAGCAGGTCGGCGCCCCACAACACCAGGGCGAGCTTGGCGAACTCGCTGGGCTGGAGCTGGAAGGGCCCGCCGAGGGAGATCCAGTTGGTGTTGCCGTTGATGGTCTCCCCGATGCCGGGCACCTGGACCAGGCACAGCAGGAAGAGCGACCCGGCGAGCAGCGGGTAGGCCAGCGCCCGCAGCAGCTTGACGGGCAGCCGGGCGGCGGCCAGCAGGAGCACGGTGCCGATGGCGGCGGCGAGCAGCTGCTTGCGGAAGAAGAAGCTGGGCGCCAGGCCGTTCTGCAGGGCCTTGATCTGGGACGCGGAGTAGACCATCACAAGGCCGAGCACGGTGATCAGCAGGGAACCGCCGAGGATCAGGTAGTACGCGGTCAGCGGGCGGTCCCAGGCGCGCTTCACGCGCGCGTGCAGCCCGCGCAGTCCGCCGCCCGACGGCCGCCCGGGCGGCCGTGAGCCCCCCGCACGGATCCGTGCGGGGCGGGGGGCGCGCTGGGGCCGGGGCCGGGCGGGGGCCCCGCGCAGGGCCCACAGGCCGCCCGGTGCGCCCCCGGGGCGCGCGATGTCGTCGGCGTGCATCCGGGTGTCCCCTCCGCTGGTCTCCTGCGCCGCCGGCCCGCGCCGCGGGGGTTCCCGGCGGCTACTCCTCCGGGTGTCGGCCGGAGGCCAGTTCCAAGGCGGCGTCGGCGAACGCCTCGCCGCGCTTGTTGTAGTTGGCGAACATGTCCATCGAGGCGCACGCCGGGGCCATGAGGACGGTGTCCCCGGGCCGGGCGAGCCGCGCGGCTTCCCGGACCGCCGCCGCCATCGCCCCAGTGTCGGTCCGGTCGAGGTCCACCACCGGGACATCGGGGGCGTGTCGCGCCAGCGCTTGGCGGATCAGCTCCCGGTCGGCACCGATCAGCACGACGCCGCGCAGCCGTCGCGCGGAGGCGGTGACCAGGCCGTCGAACGTGGCGCCCTTGGCGAGGCCGCCCGCGATCCAGACGATCGACTCGTAGGCCGCCAAGGACGCCTGGGCGGCGTGGGTGTTGGTGGCCTTGGAGTCGTCCACGTAGGCGACGCCGTCGACGTCGGCGACGTGGGCGATGCGGTGCGCGTCGGGCCGGAAGGCGCGCAGTCCGTCCCGTACGGCCGTGGCCGGGACGCCGAAGGCGCGGGCCAGGGCCGCCGCCGCGAGGGCGTTGGCGATGTTGTGCGGGGCGGCCGGGGTCACGTCCGAGATCTCGGCCAGCTCCTGCGCCTGGTCCCGTCGGTTCTCGACGAAGGCGCGGTCGACGAGGATGCCGTCGACCACCCCGAGCTCGGAGGGGCCGGGGGTGCCGAGGGTGAAGCCGATGGCACGGCAGCCCTCTTCGACGTCGGCCTGCATGACCAGGCGCTCGGTGGCGGGATCGGCGACGTTGTAGACGCAGGCGATCTCGTTGCCCTCGTAGATGCGGCCCTTGTCGGCGGCGTACGCCTCCATGGAGCCGTGCCAGTCGAGATGGTCGGGCGCGAGGTTGAGCACGGCCGCGGAGTGGGCGCGCACGGACGGCGCCCAGTGCAGCTGGTAGCTGGAGAGTTCGACGGCGAGCACGTCGTACGGCTCGGCTCCGTCGCGTCCTTGGGCGAGCACCACGTCGATGATCGGGGTGCCGATGTTGCCGACGGCGACGGTGCGCAGCCCGGCGGCCTCCAGGATGGAGGCGAGCATCTGCACCGTCGTGGTCTTGCCGTTGGTGCCGGTGACGGCGAGCCAGGGGGCCGCCTGCTCGCCGCGGGCGCCGCGCAGCCGCCAGGCGATCTCGACGTCGCCCACGACGTCCACGCCGGCCTCCGCGGCGGCGGCGAAGAGCGGGCTCCCCGGCTTCCAGCCCGGCGAGGTGACGACCAGTTCGGTGCCCGGGGGCAGCGTCTCGGCGTCGGCGAGGCGGACGGCGATGCCCTCGCGCTCCAGCTCGGCGGCGCGCTCGTGGTGGGTGCCGCTGTCACCGCCGTCGACGACGGTCACCCGCGCGCCGAGGCCGGCCAGGGCGCGGGCGGCGCTGACGCCGCTCACGCCGAGGCCGGCGACGGTGATGTGCTGGCCGGCCCACTCCGTGGTGGCAGCGGCGGAAGAGGTGGTGGGGGTCACTTGATGGCCAGCCATCCGGCGTAGAAGAGTCCGAGGCCGACGGCCACGCAGAGGCCCTGGATGATCCAGAAGCGGACCACCACAAGGACTTCGCTCCACCCCTTGAGTTCGAAGTGGTGCTGGAGCGGGGCCATCTTGAAGACGCGCTTGCCGGTCAGCTTGAACGAGCCGACCTGGATCACGACGGACATGGTGATCAGGACGAACAGACCGCCGAGGAGGGCGATCAGCAGCTCGGTGCGGGAGCAGATGGCCAGTCCCGCGAGGGCGCCGCCGAGGGCGAGCGAGCCGGTGTCACCCATGAAGATCTTGGCGGGCGAGGTGTTCCACCACAGGAAGCCGAAGCAGGAGCCCATCAGGGCCGAGGCGACGACGGCGAGGTCGAGCGGGTCGCGGACCTCGTAGCAGGCGGCGCCGGCGGTCAGCGGGTTGCCGCAGGACTGTCCGTGCTGCCAGGTGCCGATGAAGACGTACGCGCCGAAGACCATCACGGACGCGCCGGTGGCGAGGCCGTCGAGACCGTCGGTGAGGTTCACGCCGTTCGACATCGCGAGGATCATGAACAGCGCCCAGACCACGAAGATCACGGGGCCGACGGACCAGCCGAAGTCCTGGGTGAAGGACAGCTTGGTGGAGGCCGGGGTCTGGCCCCGGGTGTCCGCGAACTGCAGCGCGAGGACCGCGAAGGCGATGCCGACGATGAGCTGGCCGGCCATCTTCGCCTTGGCGCGCAGGCCCAGGCTCCGCTGCTTGACGATCTTGATGTAGTCGTCGAGGAAGCCGACCAGGCCCATGCCCGCCATCAGGAACAGCACCAGTACGCCGGAGAACGTCGGCTCGTGGCTGGTGATGACCTTGGTCAGGGCGTACGCGATGAGCGTGGCCAGGATGAAGGCGATGCCACCCATGGTGGGCGTGCCGCGCTTGCTGTGGTGCTCGCGCGGGCCGTCGTCACGGATGAACTGGCCGTAGCCCTTGCGGGCCAGGAACTTGATCAGCAGCGGGGTGCCGACCAGGGTCAGCAGCAGGCCGATGACACCCGCGAACAGGATCTGGTTCATCAGCCGGAGACCTCACCATCGGCCGCGAGCAACGCGGCCGCGACCCGCTCCAGGCCGACCGACCTGGACGCCTTCATCAGCACGACGTCTCCCGGACGCAGCTCGCTGCGCAACAGGTCGACCGCCGCCTGCGCGTCGGACACGTGCACCGACTCCTCACCCCACGAACCCTCGTTATAGGCACCCATTTGCAGCCAGGCCGCTTCCCTGCCCCCGACTGCCACGAGCTTGCTGACGTTGAGCCGGACGGCGAGCCGCCCGACCGCGTCGTGCTCGGCGAGTGAGTCCTCGCCGAGCTCGGCCATCTGACCGAGCACGGCCCACGTGCGGCCCCCCTTCGCCGTGGCGGCTTGGCCCATGGCGGCCAGCGCGCGCAGCGCGGCTCTCATGGATTCGGGGTTCGCGTTGTAGGCGTCGTTGACGATCGTCACGCCGTCCGCACGCTCGGTGACCTCCATCCGCCAGCGGGAGAGCTGGCCCGCTTCGGAGAGCGCGGTGGCGATCTCGTGCGCGGGCATGCCCAGCTCATGGGCGACGGCGGCGGCGGCGAGCGCGTTCGACACGTGGTGCTCACCGTACAGCCGCATGGTCACGTCCCCGCACCCGGTGGGTGTGTGAAGCGTGAAGGCGGGCTGCCCGGTCGCGGTGAGGCGGACGTTCTCGGCCCGTACGTCCGCGTCCTCGGCCTCGCCGAACAGGACGGTACGGGCCTTGGTGCGGGTGCTCATGGCCCGGACGAGGGGGTCGTCGGCGTTGAGCACGGCGATGCCGCCCTCCGCCGCCGTGGGCAGCACCTCGACCAGCTCGCCCTTGGCCAGGGCGATCTGCTCGCGGCCGCCGAACTCGCCGATGTGCGCGGTGCCGACGTTCAGGACGAGGCCGATGCGCGGCGGGGTGAGCTCGGCGAGGTAGCGGATGTGGCCGACGCCGCGGGCGCCCATCTCCAGCACGAGGTGGGCGGTGCTCTCCTGCGCGCGGAGCGCGGTCAGCGGCAGGCCGATCTCGTTGTTGAAGTTGCCGGGCGGCCCCACGGTCGGGCCGAGGCGCTCCAGGAGCTGGGCGATCAGGTCCTTGGTGCTGGTCTTGCCGGCCGAGCCGGTGAGCGCGACGACGGTGGTGCCGAGCCGCTCCACGACGGCGCGGGCGAGGGCGCCGAGGCCGGCGACGACGTCCTCGACGACGATGGCGGGCACGCCGACGGGCCGGGAGGCCAGTACGGCCACCGCGCCCGCGGCGACCGCGCGCTCGGCGTAGTCGTGGCCGTCGACGTTCTCCCCGGACAGCGCCACGAAGAGGCTGCCGGGCCGCACGTCACGGGAGTCGATCACGACCGGGCCGTCGGCGGCGACGCCCGGGTCCGGTATGTCGTGCTGTTGCCCGCCGACGATGGCGGCGATCTCGGCGAGGGACAGAGCGATCACTGAGATTTACCTCCGGCCGTTCGGGAGGGCTTCCGTGGGGAGGGTTGTGCGCGCATGGCGGTCTGTCATCCCTGGTCGTTCCGGTGCTTGGTCGACAGGCGAAGTCGCTCGGCCTCGATGGCCTCGCGCAGCACCTGGCGGTCGTCGAAGGGGCGGACCACTCCGGCGATGTCCTGGCCCTGCTCGTGGCCCTTGCCCAGGACGAGGACGGTGTCACCCGGCTCGGCGCGGGCGACGGCTGCGGCGATGGCGTCGGCCCGCTCCTCCGCGAGGAGGACCGTGCCGCGCTCGTGGACGGGCACCTCGGCGGCGCCCGCGAGCATGGTGGCGAGGATCGCGAGGGGGTCCTCGGAGCGGGGGTTGTCGGAGGTCAGTACGGCGGTGTCGGCGAGCCGGGCCAGGGCCGCGCCCATCGGGGCGCGCTTGGTCCGGTCGCGGTCGCCGCCGCAGCCGAGCACGGCGTGGATCCGGCCCTTGCCGACCTTGCGCAGGGCGCGGAGAACCGATTCGACGGCGTCCGTCTTGTGGGCGTAGTCGACGACGGCGAGGTAGGGCTGGCCCGCGTCGACGCGCTCCAGCCGGCCGGGCACGCCGGGCACGGCCGCGACGCCGTCGGCGGCGGTCTGCGGGTCGATGCCGGCGGCGACGAGCGCGGTGATGGCGGCGAGGGCGTTGGCGACGTTGAACGGGCCGGCGAGCGGCGCCCGGGCGGTGACCGACTGGCCCTGCGGGCCGAGGACGGTGAAGTCCGAGTCGAACGGGCCGACGTGGACGTCCGTGGCGCGCCAGTCGGCGTCGGGGTGCCCCTCCGCCGAGAAGGTGACGACCGGGACCTCGGAGGCGCCCTCGGCGAGGCGCCGGCCGTACTCGTCGTCGAGGTTGACGACGCCGAGGCGGCTGCGGGCCTTGGTGAACAGCCGGGCCTTGGCCTGGAAGTAGTCCTCCATGCCGGAGTGGAACTCCATGTGCTCCGGGCTGAGGTTGTTGAAGACCGCGACGTCGAAGACGCAGCCGTCGACGCGGCCGAGCATCAGGGCGTGGCTGGAGACCTCCATGGCCACCGAGCG
The DNA here is from genome assembly GCF_014203545.1 of Streptomyces netropsis. Lineage (GTDB taxonomy): Bacteria > Actinomycetota > Actinomycetes > Streptomycetales > Streptomycetaceae > Streptomyces > Streptomyces netropsis. Next base: position 824,472 of record NZ_JACHJG010000001.1, on the reverse strand, counting down.
GACGCCGCGCTCGCGCATGACCGCGAAGAGCGCCTGGAGGTCGGTCGCCTCGGGCGTGGTGCGCTCGGACTTGATGCGCTCGTCGCCGATCCGGGACTCCACCGTGCCGATGAGGCCCGTCAGGCCCCCGGACGCGCCGGCGGCGGCCTTCAGCCCGCCCTCGATGAGGTAGGCGGTGGTCGTCTTGCCGGAGGTGCCGGTGATGCCGATCTGGAGCAGATCGCGGCCCGGCTCGCCGTAGATCGTCGCGGCGAGCGCGCCCATCCGGCCGCGCGGGTCGTCGACGGTGAGGACGGGCAGGCCGGCGGCCGCGGCGCGGTCGGTGCCGGCCGGGTCGGTCAGCACGGCCACCGCGCCGAGCCCGGCGGCCTGGGCGGCGAAGTCCGCGCCGTGGAAGCGGGCGCCGGGCAGGGCGGCGTAGATGTCGCCCGGGCGCACGGCCCGCGAGTCGTGGGTGATGCCGGTGACCGTGGCGGTCGCGGGAGCCTCGTCGGCGGCTGCGGCGTCACGGGTGGCGGCGATGCCCAGCTGACCGGCGAGCTCCGCGAGGGGCGCGGGGCGGACCTGGGTGGGGCGGGGCGCTCCCGGGTACGTGGCGGGGGCGTCCGTGGGGCTGGTGTGGGACTGATCAGCGTGGGGCACGGCGGTGAGCGTACCGGGCGCACCCGCCCGGCCGCGAAGCGAGGGGCGCGCCGGGCCGTGGTTCCCCGGATCGGGAGTGATCGTCGTCACGGCCGCCCCCGGTTCAGCGGTCGCCGTAGTTCACCGGCAGCCGGGGAGGCTGGGTGCCGGACGGCGGCACCTGGAGGGTCTTGAGCGCGAACTCCATGACCTTCTTGTAGACGGGGCCGCAGATCTGGCCGCCGAAATAGCTGCCCTCGGTGGGGTTCTGGATGGCGCAGTAGACGGTGATCCGGGGCTGGTCGGCGGGGGCGAATCCGGCGAAGGAGGCGGTGTAGCCGTGGTAGCGCCCGGTCTGCGGATCCACCCGGTTGGACGTGCCGGTCTTGCCCGCGACGCGGTAGCCGGGGATCTTCGCCTTCGTGCCGGTGCCCTCCCGGTCGTCGATGACGGATTCCAGCATGGTGGCCAGGGTCCTGGCGGTCCGCTCGCTGACCACACGGGTGCGCGGCGGGGCCGGGGCGGGGGTGAAGCGGCCGTCGGGGCCCTTGATGCCGCGTACGAGCGTGGGCTGCACCCGCTCCCCGCCGCCGGCGATGGTGGAGTACACGGACGCGGCCTGTACGGCGTTCAGGGAGAGTCCCTGGCCGAAGGGGATCGTGTACTGCTGGGAGGCGCTCCACTTCTGCGGCTTGGCGAGGATGCCGGGCGTCTCGCCCGGGAAGCCGAGGCCGGTGGGCCCGCCGATGCCGAATTTCCGCAGGTAGGAGTGGAGGACGCGGTTGGCCTGCGGCTGGTCCTTGCCGAGCTGTTCGGCGGCGAGGATCGTGCCGATGTTGCTGGACTTGGCGAGCACCCCGTTGAGGGTGAGGTGCCAGGTGGCGTGGTCGATGTCGTCGGCGAAGGCCCGGTCGGCGCGGGGCAGCCGGTTCGGCACCTCGACATGGGTGGCCGGGGTGGCCTTGCCCTCCTCCAGGACGGCGGCCATGGTCATCACCTTGCTGACGCTGCCCGGTTCGTACGCGTCCTGGAGCGCGGCGTTGCCCATGGCGTTGCCGTCGGCGTGGGCGAGGTCGTTGGGGTTGTAGCCGGGGGCGTTGGCCATGGCCAGGATCTCGCCGCTGCGGGTGTCCTGGACGACGACGTAGCCGCGGTCCGCGGCGGACTCCTTCACCTGCTCGGCGATGGCGTTCTGGGCGGCCCACTGGATGTCGCGGTCGATGGTCAGCTCGACGTCGGAGCCGGGCACGGCGGGCTGTTCCTTGAGGTCGCCGGTGGGGACCTGACGGCCGCCGGACTGGGCGTAGACGAGCTTGCCGTCCTTGCCGGCGAGCTCCTTGTTCAGCTGGGCCTCGATGCCGCCGCCGCCCTGGCCCTCGGCGTTGACGAAGCCCAGTATCCCGGCGGCGAGGTCACCGTTGGGGTAGACGCGCTTGCTGTGGGACTCGCGGTTGACGCCCGCGAGAACGTCGACGCCCTGCTTCGCCTTCGCCCGGTCGGCGGTGGTCTTCTTCAGCTCCTTGATCCGGTTCCAGACCTTGGGGGCCTGCCGGCGGGCGAGGACGACGTACTTCGACTTGGGGTTGGCGGTGAGCTTCTGCTCCAGCACCGCCGGCCGCTCGGCGAGCAGGGGGGCGAGCAGTTCGGCGGCCTGGCGGGCCGCGCCGGCCGTCTTGATCCGCTCGGGGGTCAGCAGGTCGGGGGCGGCGGTGATGTCGTACGCGTCGACGGTGGTGGCGAGGTCGATGCCGGCCCGGTCGGTGATGGCGCCGCGCTCGGCGGCCAGCGTGACGGGGATGTAGCGGTTGACGTTCGCCTTGGCGGCGTAGGCGCTGGCGTCCACGGCCTGCACCTGGAGCAGCCGCACGGTGAAGACCAGCAGGACGAGCGTGAGCCCGGCGCCGACCATGCGCAGCCGTGGCCGGGGGCTGCCGAGCCGCAGCGGCCGGGCGCCAGCGCGGTAGGCCGCGGGGCGCGGGGCGCGGGCGGGGCGGGCGGCGGGGCGGGCGGGCCCGGGGACGCGGCGGCGGGGGTCGCGGGGCTCTCGGGGGCGACGGGGGGCCGTCATGTCGCGCTCACCCTCCGGGGCCGCCGCCGGTACGCGGCCGTGGGCCCGGCCGGCCCGGCGGCCGGTGGGGCCTGCGAGAAGCGCGGGGGCCGTACCCCGGGGGTTTGCGGCACTGCGTCACCTGCCGGTGGTCGGAATGGGCTTCACTGCCGTACGGGCGTCGGGGGCGGGGACCTGGGGAGCGGGGACCGGGAGCGGCGGCGGGGCGGGGGCCGGGGCGGCCGGGTCGAACGAGGTGGTGAAGGAGGCGGGGTCGGCGGCGGCCGGGGACGGGGCGCCGTGGACGGTGCCGTCCGGGTCGAGGAAGACGGGGCTGCCGCCGGGGACCATGCCGAGCTCGCGGGCGCGGCGCTCCAGCGCGTCCGGGGCGGCGAGCTGGTCGACCTCCTGCTGCAGCGCCTGCTGCTCATCGGTCAGCTCGGTGCTCTTGCGCTGGAGCCGGCTGAGCTCGAAGGAGCCCTGGTTGAGTGAGGAGTTGAGCACCAGCAGCGAGAGCAGCCCGGAGCCGAGCAGCACCACGACCAGCAGGACGAACGGGGTCCGCTTCGCTCCGACGGCTCCGGCGGGCAGCAGCCGGATCAGGCGCGCGCCCGGGCCGCGGGCGGCCACTGTCACGGGGCGTCCTCGCGGATGCGCTCGGCGCCGCGCAGCCGGGCGGGTGCGGCGCGCCGGTTCTCGGCGATCTCTTCCTCGGTGGGCAGCTCGGCGCCGCGGGTGAGGAGCTTCAGCCGCGGCTGGTAGCGCTCGGGGACGACCGGCAGTCCGGGCGGCGCGGTGTTGGCGGCGCCCGCCGCGAAGACCTGCTTGACGATGCGGTCCTCCAGCGACTGGTAGGACAGCACGGCGATCCGGCCGCCGACCGCGAGGGCGGCGACGGCGTTGGGGATGGCCTGCTCGACGCTGGCCAGCTCCGCGTTGACCTCGATGCGCAGGGCCTGGAAGGTGCGCTTGGCGGGGTTGCCGCCGGTGCGCTTGGCGGCCTGCGGCAGCGCGTCGCGGATCAGCTCGACGAGCCGGGCGCTGTTGGTGAAGGGCTCCTTCGCCCGCTCCTTGACGATGGCGCTGACGATCCGCTTGGCCTGCTTCTCCTCGCCGTAGGCGCGCAGGATGCGCACCAGCTCGCCGGGCGCGTAGGTGTTGAGGACCTCCGCGGCGCTGAGCCCCGTCGTCTGGTCCATCCGCATGTCCAGCGGGGCGTCCTGGGCGTACGCGAAGCCGCGGTCGGCCTCGTCGAGCTGCATGGAGGAGACGCCGAGGTCGAAGAGGACGCCCTGGACCCGCGGGATCTCCAGCTTCTCCAGCACCTCGGGGAGCTCGTGGTAGACGGCGCGCACCAGCGTGGCGCGGTCGCCGAAGGGGGCGAGCCGCTCCCCGGCGAGCGCCAGGGCGGTGGGGTCGCGGTCGAGGGCGACGAGCCGGACCTCGGGGAAGCGGGTGAGCAGCGCCTCGCTGTGTCCGCCGGCGCCGAGGGTGCAGTCGACGACGACCGCGCCGGGCTCGGCGAGAGCGGGGGCGAGCATGTCCAGGCAGCGCTGGAGCATGACGGGGACGTGTCGCGCGTTGCTGCTCATGCGCCCTTCTGAGAGTCCGGGGAGGTCCGCGGGCGTACGCATCCCCGGGTCCCCACCCGCTCGAAGGGGAAGCGGCCGGTCCGGCACCGGGGAAGTGGTGTCGGGCGACCGGGGAGCGGGAGGAGGCCGAGGGGTACGTACGCGGCGCGCACGTGCGGGTTTTCGGTTCCAAGGGGAGCGTCAGGCCTCCCACTTCGCGCCACTTTAGTCCACTCGTCCCTTCGGTCAATCAACCGGCCAGCGCGTCCCGCCCCGGCCTTGGGCGCGGCCGCGCGAACGCGTCGGGAGCGGGGGGCGGGCTCCGTGACCGGCCCGGGAGGAGGGTGCCTTCACCCGGACGGCGGCAGGGGCGCCCGGCCTGTGGCATACCTCACAGGAGGCCGTGTTGGCGGCGTTTGCCCGCCCTTATAGCGGGCCGATGAGCCGCGCGCCGACTACCTTCGTGCATATGTCGATATCCGCGTCTCAGCCCTCGCAGCCGACCTCCGACCGCGACCACTCCGGGAAGACGGTCACCGACCGTCTGGTCGAGGCCAACGCAAAGTACGCCTCCGCGTTCACCGACCCGGGCATGGACGCCCGTCCCGTGCTGAAGGTCGCCGTGGTGGCCTGCATGGACGCCCGTCTCGACCTGCACGCCGCACTGGGCCTGGAGCTCGGCGACTGCCACACCATCCGCAACGCCGGCGGTGTGGTCACCGACGACATCATCCGCTCCCTGACGATCAGCCAGCGGGCGCTCGGCACCCGCTCGGTGGTCCTGATCCACCACACCGGTTGCGGTCTGCTGAACCTGACCGAGGACTTCCGGCACGAGATCGAGGCCGAGGTCGGGCAGCGTCCGGCGTGGGCGGTGGAGGCGTTCAAGGACCTCGACAAGGATGTCCGGCAGTCCATGCAGCGGGTCCGCACCTCGCCGTTCCTGCCGCACACCGACGACGTGCGCGGCTTCGTCTTCGACGTGACGACGGGTCTGCTGCGCGAGATCGACCCGCAGCGCTGATTGTCCACAGGCGGTGACGCAACACCGCCTGAGCGGCCAGAATGCGTACGTGGCGCCCGCCTCCGCGAACGGCGGGGGCGCGGCGGACACGTTTCGGGGAGGGCCGGTCCGTACCCACGGGCCCGGCTCGGATTGGGGTATCCCCTGCTCCCGAAGGAGCGTGGGGAAGGGCCGAGGAGGGCCGGGTGACGACCTATGACGAACGAGCGAGCCTCAGCGATCTGACCACCACAGCGGAGCGGGTCCGCAGATCGGTGGAGGGCGTGATCGAGGGCAAGCCGGAGGTCGTACGGCTCTCGCTGACCGTGCTGCTCGCCGAGGGGCATCTCTTGATCGAGGATGTGCCGGGGGTGGGCAAGACCATGCTCGCCAAGGCGCTGGCGCGGTCCATCGACTGCTCGGTGCGGCGCATCCAGTTCACGCCGGACCTGCTGCCGTCCGATATCACCGGTGTGAGCGTCTTCGACCAGCAGCGTCGGGACTTCGAGTTCAAGCCCGGTGCGATCTTCGCCCAGATCGTCATCGGCGACGAGATCAACCGCGCCTCGCCCAAGACCCAGTCGGCGCTGCTGGAGTCGATGGAGGAGCGCCAGGTCACCGTCGACGGGCACAGCTACGAGCTGCCCAGCCCGTTCATGGTGGTGGCCACGCAGAACCCGGTCGAGATGGAGGGCACCTATCCGCTGCCCGAGGCGCAGCGCGACCGCTTCATGGCCCGGGTCTCGATCGGCTATCCGCACCCGGAGGCCGAGCTGCGCATGCTGGACGTGCACGGCGGCGTCTCGCCGCTGGACGACCTCCAGCCCGTCGCGCACGCGCACGACATCGTCAAGCTCGTCGAGGCGGTCCGGGCGGTGCACGTCGCCGAGTCCGTGCGGCGGTACGCGGTGGACCTGGTGGGCGCGACCCGGCAGCACCCCGATCTGCGACTCGGGGCGTCGCCGCGGGCGACACTGCACCTGCTGCGCGCGGCCAAGGCCGCCGCGGCGCTGGCCGGCCGGGACTTCACCCTGCCCGACGACGTCCAGTCGCTGGCCGTGGCGGTGCTCGCGCACCGGCTGCTGCCCACCGCGCAGGCCCAGCTGAGCCGGCGCACGGCCGAGCAGGTCGTCGTCGACATCCTCCAGCGGACCCCGGTGCCCGATCCGTCGGCGCAGGCGTGGCGTCAGCCGCAGCCGCCCGGCCACCAGCCCCCGGGGGCGCGGAGGCTGTGATGGCATCCGGGGGAGCCCCCTCGCGAGGCCCGGGAGAGCCCGGGGAGAGGGGGGCCGCGCGCAGCGGCCTGTGGGCGGCGTTCGGCGGGCTGACCACCCGTGGCCGCTCCTTCCTGGCGGCGGGCGTCGCGGCCGCCGGGTGTTCGTACGTCCTCGGCCAGTCGGACCTGCTGCGGGTGGGGCTGCTGCTGGCCGTGCTGCCCGTGGTGTGCGTGATCGTGTTGCACCGCACCCGGCACCGGGTCACCGGCAGCAGACGGCTGTCGCCGTCGCGGGTGCCCGCGACCGCCGAGGCGCGGGTGCACCTGCGGATCGACAGCGTCTCGCGGCTCCCCACCGGGCTGCTGATGCTCCAGGACCGGGTGCCGTACGTGCTGGGGCCGCGCCCGCGCTTCGTCCTGGACCGGATCGAGCCGGGCGGCCGCCGCGAGGTGTCCTACCGGGTCCGCTCGGATCTGCGCGGCCGCTATCCGCTGGGGCCGTTGCAGCTGCGGCTGACGGACCCGTTCGGGATGTGCGAGCTGACCCGGGGTTTCAGCGCCTTCGACACCCTGACGGTCGTGCCGCGCGTGGATCCGCTGCCGCCCGTGCGGCTCGGTGGCGAGGCGGCGGGCTACGGCGACGGCCGGCACCACTCCCTCGCGCTGGCCGGCGAGGACGACGTCATACCGCGCGGCTACCGCCACGGCGACGACCTGCGCCGGGTGCACTGGCGCTCCACCGCCCGCTACGGCGAGCTGATGGTGCGCCGCGAGGAGCAGCCGCACCGGGCCCACTGCACGGTGCTGCTGGACACCCGCGGCATCGCCTACGAGGGCGCCGGGCCCGCCTCCCCCTTCGAATGGGCGGTGTCGGGGGCGGCCTCCACGGCGGTCCATCTGCTGGAGCGGGGTTTCTCCGTGCGGCTGCTGACCGACACCGGAAGCTCGGTGCCCGGCCCCGACGGCATGGGCGGCTACGGCGGCTCCGCGCACGACTCCGCGGACGCGGCCGGGCTGATGCTGGACACCCTCGCGGTGGTGGGCCACTCCGAGGAGACGGGGCTGGCCGCCGCCTACGACACCCTGCGCGGCGGTGCCGGCGGGCTGCTGGTGGCGTTCTTCGGCGAGCTGGACGAGGAGCAGACGATGCTGGCCGGGCGGATGCGGCAGCGCGGCGTGACGGCGGTCGCCTTCGTCCTGGATCCCGCCGCGTGGGCGTACGACCCGCGTGGCCAAGGCTCCCGGGCGCGGTTCGACGGCGAGCGGCGGCTGCGCGTGCTGCGGGAGGCCGGGTGGACGGCGCTGGCCGTCACCCCGGGCGCGCCGCTGGCGGACCTGTGGCGGCTGGCGGGTTCCACCGGCCCGGCCCCGGGCCGTGACGACGCGGCGGGCGGGACGACGGGCGGCTGGGGCGGCGTGGCGGGAGGCAGGTCATGAGCGGGGGAGTTCGGCTGGCGGTGTGCGCGGCGGCGGCCACGCTGGCGGCGGCCGGTGCGCTGCTGCCGCTGGTGGACAGGTCCGCGTGGATCGTGCAGGCGGCGTTCCTGCTGACCATCCAGACGTCGGTGGGCGTGCTCGCCCGCCGGGTGCCGCTGGCCAGGGCGCTGACGGTGGCGGTGCAGGCCCTGGTGGCGCTGCTGCTGCTCACCGTGGTCTTCGCGCGGGCGCAGGCGGTCGGCGGGCTGCTGCCGGGGCCGGACGTCTTCCAGGAGTTCGGGCAGTTGCTGCGGGAGGGCGCGTCCGACATCGGGCGGTACGCCATCCCCGCGCCGGCGACCGCGGCCATCCGACTGATGCTGGTCGGCGGGGTGCTGGTGATCGGCCTGGTGGTGGACGCGCTGGCGGTCACGTACCGCAGCGCCGCACCGGCCGGGCTGCCGTTGCTCGCGCTGTATTCCGTGGCGGCCGGGCTGGCGGAGGGCACCGACTGGCTGTGGTTCCTGGCCGCGGCGGCCGGCTATCTGCTGCTGCTCCTGGCCGAGGGCCGCGACCGGCTCGCGCAGTGGGGCCGGGTCTTCGGCGGTGGGGGTGCCCGGCCGGGCCCGGCGGCCCATCCGCTGGGCCCCGGCCAGGGGCCCGCCATCGCGCCGGTCCGTACGGGCCGGCGGATCGGGGCGCTCGCGCTCGGCATCGCGCTGCTGGTGCCGGCCGCGCTGCCGACCATGGACGGCGGGCTGCTCCAGGCGCGCGGCCAGAGCCCCGGCGAGGGCGGCACAGGCGGCGGGAGTGGCGCGGTCAGCCCGCTGGTCGCCCTCCAGGACAGCCTCCGGCAGCCGGAGAACCGCGAGGTGCTGCGCTATCGCACCTCCACGCAGAACACCGGGGACCTGTATCTGCGCATCGTGACGCTCGATCAGTTCGACGGCTCGACCTGGCGCACGTCCCCCGGCCGCCCCGTCACCGAGGTGCCGGACCCGCTGCCCACCCCCGCCGGGCTGGCCCCCGGGGTGCGTACGGACCCGGTCAACACCTCCGTGGCGGCGTCCGGTTCGTACGCGCAGACCTATCTGCCCCTCCCCTATCCGGCCCAGCAGGTGCGGATCGGCGGCCGGTGGCGGTACGAGCCGGAGGGTCGGATGGTGGTCGGCGGCCACGCGCAGACCACCCGGGGCGCGCGCTATCAGGTGACGAGCCTGCTGGTGGAGCCGACGGCGGCTCAGCTCTCCACCGCGCCCGCGGCCCCGCAGCGGCTGCTGCGCGAGTACACCAAGGTGCCGGGCTCGCTGCCGAAGGTGGTGGCGCAGACGGCGCGGAAGGTGACGGCGGGGGCGGCGAACCCGTACCAGCAGGCCGTGAAGCTTCAGGAGTGGTTCGCGGTCGACGGCGGCTTCCGCTACGACACGGAGGTGCGCTCGGGCAGCGGACCCGACGCCATCGCCAGGTTCCTCCAGGCCAAGGAGGGCTTCTGCGTCCACTTCTCCTTCTCCATGGCGGCCATGGCGCGGACGCTGGGCATCCCCGCGCGGGTGGCGGTCGGTTTCACCCCGGGCACCCCGCAGGCGGACGGCTCGATGTCGGTCGGCTCCAAAGACGCGCACGCCTGGCCCGAGTTGTATTTCGAGGGGGCCGGCTGGACCCGCTTCGAGCCCACGCCGAGCCGCGGCACCCCGCCCGAGTACACGGTCGCCGAGACGCCCGCCGGGTCGGACCCGGGCGCGCCCTCCCCGCGTCCCGACCGGTCCGCCGCGCCGTCGGCGCCGGCCAGGTCGGGTGACGACTGCACCCCGCGGCTGAAGAAGGTCGACGGCTGCCCGGCCCTCGCCCAGCAGCCGGGCGGCGGTGCGTCCGACGGCGGGCCGCGGGCGGGCACGGTGACGGCCGTCGCGGTGGCCGCGCTGGTGGTCCTCGTCCTGCCCGTGCTGCCGATGCTCTGGCGCCGACGGGTACGAGCCCGGCGCCTCGGCACCGCGGGCGCGAGTCGGCGTGGCCCCGCCGGAGAGGCCGCGGCGGCGGCAACGTCCGGGCCGGGCGGTCGGCCCGTGGGGCCGGCGGTGCTGCCGGACGACGATCCGCGGGAGACGGTGGAGCGGACGCTGGCGGCCTGGCGCGAGCTGACCGACTCCGCCTGGGACTACGGCATCCTGCCGGACGACGCGCAGACCCCGCGGAAGGCGGCGGCGCGGATCGTGCGGATCGGCGCGTTGGACGGGCCGTCGGCCGAGTCCGCCGTCCGGGTGGCCACCGCGGTCGAGCAGGCGCTGTACGCGCCTACACCCCGACCGGTCGGGGCGTTGGCGGCCGAGGTCGAGTCGGTACGGGCCGGGCTGCGCGCGGCGGCGGGGCGGGGGGCGCGGCTGCGGGCCGTGCTGGCTCCGCGCTCGGCCGCCCGTGTGGCGTGGGCGTGTTCGCGGCGCTGGTCGGCCGCGCTCGAACGGCTGCGGACCGGGCGGATCGTGGCGGTGTGGCGCCGGGCGGGCGGGGCGCTGCGCCCCTCGCGCCAGCGGGGCTGAGGGCCGCTGGGGGGCTTCCGCCGACGGGTGTGCGGAACTCGGGTATGCGACAGGGGGCCGGGACGTGATGTCCCGGCCCCCTGTCGTTCACGGACCTCTGCGCGCGTCAGCCGCGCGCGTTCCTGCGAGAAATGCGGGGCTCAGTGGCCCTGTTCGTCACGGCGGCGCTGCCAGCGCTGCTCGATCCGGTCCATCACGGTACGGCGCTGTCGGGCCTGTCGCCGGGGTGCCCCGCCCATCGCGGCGGGTCCGGCCTGTGCTCCGGGCCTGGGCGCCTTGCGCCACCCCGTCACCGCGAGCACGGCACATCCCAGCATGACGAGGAACCCCACCACGCTGATCCAGATCTGTTGGGCGACCATTCCGGCCATGAGGAGCGCGATGCCCACCAGAAAACCCGCGACCGCCTGGTAGACCCGTCGCCGGGTGTACGTGCGCAGGCCGCTGCCCTCGAGCGCTGTGGCGAATTTGGGATCTTCGGCGTACAGCGCTCGCTCCATCTGCTCGAGCATGCGCTGCTCGTGCTCCGAGAGCGGCACGGAGTCCTCCTACTCGTCGGTCGCGGGGGGCGACCGGGGTGCGACCCTTTCAGGATAGGCAGGGAATCGCCCCCGTGAAACCCGCCCCTCTGCGCCAATCCGCCCACCGATGCGGTGTGGCGATCGATGACGTCGGGACGTACATTCCCTGCCCGCCGATCCGCCATGCCGGACGGTGTCCACCGATCATACGGGGCGAACGGGCTGATCGGGTGGCCTGTGACCTACCGCGTGCGGTCAGCCACGCTCGGCCAGGACGTGCAGCTGGGTGGCCACGGAGTGGAAGGCGGGCAGCTCGGCCGCCGCGGCCTCCAGCTGGAGCAGCGCGTCGATGGCTCCGGGCTCGGTGTCGACGAGCACACCGGGCACCAGATCGGCGAAGACCCGCACGCCGTGCACGGAGCTGACGGCCAGCCCGGCCTCGGTGACCAGCTCGGAGAGCTGGTCGGCGGTGAAGCGGCGCGGGACCGGGTCGCCGTCGCCCCAGCGGCCGGCCGGGTCGGAGAGGATCTGCCGGGCCTCGGTGAAGTGACCGGCGAGGGCGCGGGCGAGGACGGCGCCGCCCTGGCCCGCCGCCAGCAGGCTGAGGGTGCCGGCCGGGCGGAGCGCGTCGATGGCGTTGCGGACGCCCTCGGCGGGGTCGTCGACGTACTCCAGCACGCCGTGGCACAGGACGGCGTCGTAGCCGCCGCGCTCGACCACGTCGAACAGGCCGTGGGCGTCGCCCTGGACCCCGCGCACCCGGTCGGCGACCCCGGCCTCGGCGGCCCGGCGCTCCAGCGCGAACAGGGCGTTGGGACTGGGGTCGACGACGGTGACCCGGTGTCCGAGACGGGCGAGGGGCACCGCGAAGTAGCCGGAGCCGCCACCGGTGTCGAGGACCTCCAGCTCGCCCGCGGCGTCCCCGCCGACGGCCTTGGCCCGACGGCCGAGGGCGTCCCGCAGGACCTCCCAGACCACGGCGGTACGGAGGGACGCCCGGGGGCGCAGCGGGTCTGACACGGCGGGTGGCTCCTCGGCGCGGTGTCGCCGCCGCCTCGGCGGCGGCGACGAAGGACTGTCGTCGGCGGGGCCCAGCCTAATGGGCGGCGCGGCGGGGCCACACAACCCTCGCCCGCCTCCGGCGGGGACGCCGCGGTTCCGGTCCGCCGCGTCAGCCCGCCTTGTCGCGCGGGGCGGCCGGCTGCCGGGGCAGCGCCGGGTGGGCCGGGCGGGCCGGCTGCTCCAGCGGCAACTTCGGCTGGAGCACCACCATCCGCTCGACGAGCCGGAGGAAGGCCGAGGCGTCGCGCAGCAGATCGTCCGCGTCACGGCGGCTCGCGGCGGACCGGATGCCCGCCTCCGCGCGGGCCCGGCGGGGAGCGCCGGAGGCGAACAGGGCGCTCCACTCGGCGAGTTCGGGGGCGACCTCCGGCAGGACCTCCCAGGCGCTGCGGATCCTCCGGCGACGCCGCTCGGAGGTCTCGGGGCGGCCCCGCACGGCGAGGACGGCGGCCGCCGTGCGCAGGGCGGCGAGGTGCGCGGTGGCGTACCGCTCGTGAGGGGCTTGCAGCGTGGCGGCTTCCGCCAGCCCGTGCTGGGCCTGGGTGAGCAGGTCGAGGGCCGCGGGCGGGGTCGCCGCGCGGCGCGGGACGGGCTGGAGGGGCGGGACGGGACGGACGTCGCTCGCGCTACCGGCCATGACGAACCTCCTTCGTCGGGGGCGGTCCGCACGCGGGCGGGGCCGCCGTATGCCCCCATCGTGGGGCACACCACTGACAATCGCCCTGACCTGCGCGAACACCGTGCGTGGGGGCAGTTGGCGCGTTCGGTCGCGGGCGGTGGAGGCCGAAAACCTTCGTCCGTGGTTGACGGCCGCGGGGGCTCCCCCCGCATCCTTTTGCACTGACCGGTCAGTGCAGCTTCTGGTACGGGAGGTTCGTGTGAACAGCGCTCCGCCGACCGACGCCCCGCCCGGGGCCGCCGTCACGGCCGAGGGGTTCGGCGTCCGGGGCCCTCGCGGCTGGGCCTTCCGCGACGTGGACCTCACGGCCGCACCCGGCGCGCTCGTCGCCGTCGAGGGCCCCTCCGGCTCGGGCCGCACCTGTCTGCTGCTCGCGCTCACCGGCCGGATGCGGGCCGGCGCCGGCCGGGCCGAGGTCGCCGGACTGCCGCTGTCCGGAACGGGCCGCGGCGCGCACCGGCGGAACATGGCGGCGGTCCGGCGCATCAGCGCTCTCGCGCACGTACCCGGTGTCGCCGAGCTCGACACCTCGTTGACCGTCGCCGAGCACCTGCGGGAACGCACGCTGCTGCGCCGCCGGTTCGGCGGCCCGCTGCGCGGTCTGCTGCGGCCGCGCGCCGAGCGGGCGGCCGAGGCCGGGGCCCGCGTCGAGGCGGCGCTGACGGCCGCCGGGCTGGACCTGACGGCCCTGCCCAAGGGCGACCGCACGGCCGTACGGGACCTGGAGCGGCTGGAGTCGCTGCGGCTGTCGGTGGCCCTCGCGCTGATCGGCGGTCCACGGCTGCTCGCCGTGGACGACACCGACCTCAAGCTCTCGGACGCGGAGCGCACGCGCGCGTGGGCGCTGCTGCGGTCGGTGGCCGACGCCGGTACGACCGTGCTCGCGGTGTGCGGCACGGCGCCGCCCGAGGGCACGGTCGTCGTCTCGACCGCCCGCCGCGAAGCCGGGACGGACACCACCGACGAGGAGGACGCGGCAGATGCGCTCGCCGAAACTGGCCGCCCTTGAGCTGAGGCGGTTCGGCAGGGGAAGGCTCCCCCGCGCGGCACTCGTCGCGCTCCTGCTGCTGCCGCTGCTCTACGGCGCGCTGTACCTGTGGTCCTTCTGGGATCCCTACGGACGCCTCGACAAGGTGCCCGTGGCACTGGTCAATGCGGACCGGGGCGCCACGGTGGACGGCCGGAAGCTCGGCGCGGGCGACACGATCGCCAAGGGGCTGCGCGACAGCAAGTCGTTCCAGTGGCACGAGACGAGCGCCGAGGCGGCGCGCAAGGGCGTCGAGGACGGCACCTACTACCTCTCGCTGACCGTTCCCGCCGACTTCAGCGAACAGGTCGCCTCCAGTTCGGGCCGGACCCCGCGGACGGGCGCGCTCCAGGTGCGGACGAACGACTCCAACAACTACATCGTCGGCCAGATCTCCCGCACGGTCTTCGCCGAAGTGCGGGCGGCCGCCTCCCGCAAGACCTCCCGGTCCTTCTACGACAAGATCTTCGTCTCCTTCTCCGACCTCCACGACCGGACGGCGAAGGCCGCGGCGGGCGCGGGGAAGCTCGACGACGGGATCGGCAGGGCGCAGAAGGGCGCCGGAGACCTCGAGAAGGGGCTGGCCGACGCGAAGAAGGGCAGCGGCGACCTCCAGGACGGCGTGGACGAACTGCACACCGGGGCGGGCACCTTGGACACCAAGTCGCAGGAGCTCGCCACGGGCGCGCGGAAGGTCGCGGACGGCACCCGGCAACTGGCCGACAAGGTCAACGGCGTCGCGGCCGAGGAGGGCGCCTTCGTCAAGGAGAACGCCGAGGAGATCGGCCGCACCGCCCGCGTCGTCGCCAGGGAGACGAAGACACTGCGGGACCACCTGGACGACCTGCCCTCCCCCGCCACCGCCGCCCGGCTCGCCGAGGGCAGCCGCCGCGCCGCGGACGCCCTGGCCGCCGCCTACGACACGTCGTGCGGGGCGGGGAAACCGGCCGCACCCGACACCGTCTGCCCGGAGCTGCGGAAGGCGGTGTTCGCCGCCGGGAAGTCGGCCGACGGCGCCGCGGCCCTGAGCGCCCTGGTCCACAACGAGAACGGCGCGCTGGACCGGCTGCCGGGCACGCTGGACACCCTCCACACCTACGCCGTGCGGCTCGCCGAGGAGGCCCCGCACCTCGCCCGGGACATCGACGGTGCCGTGCGCAAGGTCAACGCCCTCGACGCGGGCGCGCGGAAGGTCGCCGAGGGCGCCGGGGCGCTGCACTCCGGGGCCGGGAGGCTGTACAGCGGGCTCGGCACCGCCAAGGAGGGGGCCGGCGATCTGGACGGCGGGATCGGGAAGTTGCGCGAAGGCGCGGGCACCCTCCAGGGCGGCATGTTCAAACTCTCCGACGGCTCCGCCGAACTCGCCGACGGGCTGCGGGACGGCGTGGACCGGATCCCCGACTACGGCAAGAAGGAGCGTGACGCCCGCACCCGGGTGATGGCCGACCCGGTCGCGCTGGCCTCCGAGGCCACGCACAAGGCGGCCAACTACGGCACCGGCTTCGCGCCCTACTTCATCCCGCTCTCCCTGTGGGTGGGGGCGATGGTCGCCTACATGCTGATCCAGCCGCTCAACCGGCGTGCCCTGGCCATCGGTGCGGGCGGCTGGCGGATCGCCCTCGCCGGCTGGCTGCCGGTCGCCGCGATCGGGGTGCTCCAAGCCGGCGCGCTGCTGTCCGTGCTGCACTGGCTGCTCGGGCTGGAACTGCCGCGCGCCGCCGCCACGATGGGCTTCCTGGTCCTGGTCACGGCGTGCTTCGCCGCGATCGTGCAATGGCTGGGCGCCCGCTTCGGTCCGGCCGGGCGCATTCTCGTCCTGGCGCTGCTGATGCTCCAGCTGACGTCGGCCGGCGGCACGTATCCGGTGCAGACCAGCCCGGGGTTCTTCAACGCCGTCCACCCCTTCCTGCCGATGAGTTACGTGGTGGACGGGCTGCGCCACCTCATCACCGGGGGCGGCCCGGCCCCGGTGTGGCAGGCGTGCGGCGTGCTGGCCGCGTTCACGCTGGGCGCGCTGACGCTCACCGCGTGGACGGCACGGCGCAAGCAGGTCTGGACGGTGGACCGGCTGCACCCGGAGCTGAGCCTGTGAGCCCTGTGAGCGACGACACCTCGCCGACAGGGAGAATCATCCCCATGGACAGCAGCGGTACGCGCCGTCAGAACACCCGGCGGAAGCTCTTCGAGGCGGCGGTCACCCTCATCGCCGAGCAGGGCTTCTCCTCCACCACGGTGGACGAGATCGCCGAACGGGCCGGCGTCGCCAAGGGCACGGTCTACTACAACTTCGCCAGCAAGTCCGTGCTGTTCGAGGAGCTGCTGCGGCACGGCATCGAGCTGCTGACCGACTCCCTGCAGCGGGCCGCCGACGAGAGCGCCGAACGCGGCGGCCGCAGGGTCGACGCGCTGGACGCGATGGTCCGGGCCGGGCTGGACTTCATCTCGCGCTATCCGGCGCTCACCCAGCTGTACGTGGCCGAGCTGTGGCGCACCAACCGGGCCTGGCAGTCGACGCTGATGCAGGTGCGGCAGAAGGCGATCGCGGTCATCGAGTCCGTGCTGCGGGAGGCGGTCGCCGCCGGTGAGCTGAGCCCGGAGATCGACGTGCCGCTGACGGCGTCGGCACTGTTCGGGATGGTGCTGGTGGCGGCCCTGGACTGGCAGTCGTACCAGCCGGAGCGGTCGGTCGAGGAGGTGCACTCGGCGCTGTCACGGCTGTTGCAGGGGCGGGTCGGCGGCGCCGGCCGCTGACGGGAGCGCACACGCGCGGACGGCGGGCGCCGGACGGAAACGGCGCTGTTCCGGTGCGGTCCGATCCCCCTCGGCCCGCACCGGAACAGCGTTCCCCCGTACTCCCCCGTGCTCCCCCGGTACTCCCCCGAACCCCCGGGCCTCCGCGTTTCCCCCGTGGAGACCCGGTTCTCCCCCGTCACGGCCGAGCCGTCGCGCCGTTCCGCCGCCCCGTGTCGGCGGTCCGGCGCTCCGGCTCTTCCGTGGGCACCACTCTTCCTTCCGCGCGGCCCCCGTCCCATCCGCGCAGCTACTCATCTCCGGTACTGAGTACGTGTACTCAAGCCTGAGCGTTCAGCCTCAGCGGCGGTGACGGCCGTGAGCGGCCGGACGGCCGGGGGAAGGCGCCGGGCGGCGGTGTCGGTGCCGCCGGATAAAGTCACTGGCATGGCACGGATTGTGGTGATCGGCGCCGGGATGGGCGCGATGGCAGCCGCCGCCCGGCTGGCCGTCGCGGGCCACCGGGTGGCGGTGTACGAGCGCGCGGCGACGCACGGTGGCGGCGTGGGGCGCTTCGAGCGGGACGGCTTCGTCTTCGACACGGGGCCGGGGCTGTTGCATCTGCCCGCCGTCTACCGCGACCTGTTCGTCAAGACGGGCAAGGAGCCGCTGGAGCGTTGCGTCGGCATGTCCCAGGTGGACCCGGCGAGCCGGCACGTCTTCGCGGACGGCACGGACGTCTCGCTGCCCAACGCCTCCCGGGCCGGGGTCGTCCGGGCGCTGGACGACGCGGTCGGCCCGGGCGCGGGCGAGCGCTGGAGCGACCTGGTCAACCGGGCGCGCGAGGTCTGGGACGCCACCCGCCGGCCGCTGCTGGAGGAGCCGCTGCGCGAGGACCACGCGGCCCTGGGCCAGGACCCCTACCCCGCGGTGCGCAAGCGCGGTCTGTTCAGGCGGCGCGGCCCGGTCACCCTCGCCTCCGTCGCGGAGCGGGAGCTCGGGGACGCGCGGCTGGCCGCCCTCCTGGAGAGCCACGCCCTGGCGTACGGACTGGACCCGCGCCGCGCCCCCGGGAGCGCGACCGTGCTGCCCTACATGGAGCAGACCTTCGGCAGTTGGTACGTGAGCGGCGGCGTGCGGGCGCTCGCCGACGCACTGTACGAGCGGTGCAGGGCCCGCAAGGTGGAGTTCCACTTCGAGGCGGAGGTGGTCCGTCTGCTGGAGGAGGACGGGCGTGCCGCCGGGGTGGAGCTGGCCGACGGGAGCGTGGCCGAGGCGGACATGGTGGTCGCCGGGGTCTCGCCCGGGCGGCTGGCGGCGATCGCGCCGGGCGCGGCAGCGAAGCCCCAGGCGCCAGTGCCGCCCGGCAGGTTCACGGTCTTCCTCGCGCTGGGCGGGGCCCGGCCCGACGGCGTCGTCCACCGCACGGTGGTCCACACGGGCGACCGGGCGGCGGAGTTGGCCGCGGTCTTCGGCGACGACGACCGACCGGCCGCCGGGCGCGGTTCCGGTTCCGGTCGGGGGGACTACCGGCCGACGGTGACCGTGCTGCGTCCGGACGATCCGGCCACCCGGCCGGACGGCGGGCACGAGGCCGTCACGCTCGTCGCCACGGTCGCACCGCACGGACGCGTCGACTGGGCCGACGTGCCGACCGCCGACGGCTTCGCGGACCGGATGGTCGACGCCGCCGCGGCGGCCGTACCGGGGCTGCGGGAGCGGCTGCTGTGGCGGGAGGTCCGCACTCCGGCCGATACGGAAGCGGCCGTCGGAGCCGAGGGCGGCGGGGTGCCCGCGCCGGTGCTGGCGGGTGCGGACGGCGGCTTCCTCCGCCCCGGCAACGCGACCCCGGTGCCCGGTCTCCATCTCGCGGGCGGCTTCGCCCACCCCGGTGGCGGACTCGCCCACGCCGGAATGTCCGGGGCGCTGGTCGCCGGTCTCATCGTGTCCGGGGCGGACTGGCGCGGCTCGCAGTGAACGTCGCCTCCCGCACCCGCCGGGCGGGTGCGGGAGGCGAGGTGAGCTGTGGCCGTGCGTCAGTAGCGGTAGTGCTGCCCGTCGTAGCCGTGGCCCGGCAGCTGCTCGGGGTAGGGCGGCTGCTGCCCGGGGGGCGGCGGGGTGTCGTTGTCGCGCTGCTGCGGCACCCAGACACCGCCGGGCGGGGTGTCGATCTCGTACTGCTGCGGCATGCCGTACGCGTCGAGGGGATAGCCGGCGGGCGCAGCCGTGCCGTACTGCTGCTGCTGGGCGTAGGCGTCCTGCTGTCCGTAGCCCTCGTAGGTCTCGTAGGACTGCTGGCGATTGCCGATGTAGGGGTCGGAATAGGGCGCGTACTGCCCCTGCCCGTAGTCGAACTGGCCGGCATAGGCGCCCTGGTCGCTCTGGCCGCCCTGAACGGGGGCGCCGGGGACGTCGGGGGCCTGACCGCCGTACGGGTCGTAGGTGCCGAAGACGCTCGTGTCCTGGCCCTGGTCGTAACCGGTGGTGTCGCCGTAGCCGCCGTACGGACCGGGGGCGGCCTCGTCCGACGGTTCGGGGACGGGCTGGTGGGCCGCGTTGGGCAGCAGGGCGGGGCCCGGGTCGGCCTCGGGGACCGGGTGGACTTCGAGACCGGAGACCTCGAGGGTCGGCTCGGCGAGGGGGGCCGTGCCCCCGCCCCGGCGCCGGCGGCCGGCCCGGGTCTTCTCCGCGGCCGCGGACCCGGCCGCGGACTCCTTGCCGTCCCCGGCGTCGTCCTTGCCGCGGCGGATCGCCCAGCCGGTGGAGAAGCCGCGGCGGAACGAGAGCGTCACATACGTCTGTCCGATCGCGAAGGCGATCGCGCCCACCGCGATGACCACCACGGAGGGGATGAGCACGCCCACGACCACGCCGAGGAAGCCGAAGAAGGCGAGGAGCCGCCAGCGCAACCGCGCCTTGTACTGCAGCAGCACCTCGCCCAGCAGCCAGAGCGCGACGACGCCGAACGCGATGTAGAGGACCGTCCAGCCCATTAACGCCCCTCTCGTACAGCCGCCGTTCGCGGGCCGGCCGTCAGGACCGCTGGTGCAGTCCCAGATTCTCGTAGATTTCCAGAGTCGCCGTGGAGTGGTTCAGGGTAATGAAATGCAGCCCGGGAATCTCCTCGGCCATCAACCGAGTGCACAGCTGCGTGGCGTACTCGATCCCGATCGAGCGTACAGCCGCCGGGTCGTCCTTGACCGCGAGGATCCGTTCCGCCAGATCCGGCGGGAACGCCGCGTTGCTGAGCTGTGCGAATCGTTCGATCTGGCGCACATTCGTGACGGGCATGATTTCCGGGATGATCGGGGTGTCACAGCCCGCCGCCGCGACGCGGTCACGCAGCCGCAGATAGTCCTCGGGGTAGAAGAACATCTGGGTGATGGCGAAATCCGCACCCGCGCGGCACTTGTCCACGAAGTGCCCGATATCGGTTTCCCAGTCGGTGGAGCGTGGGTGCATCTCGGGGAAGGCAGCGACGCCGACGCAGAAGTCGCCGGACTCCTTGATGAGCCGCACCAGGTCGGCGGCGTGGTCGATGCCCTTCGGGTGGCGCACCCAGTCGCCCATGGGGTCGCCGGGCGGGTCGCCCCGCAGGGCGAGCATGTTGCGGATGCCGACGTCGGCGTACTGGCCGATGACGTTGCGGAGTTCGGCCGTGGAGTGGTTGACCGCCGTCAGGTGCGCGACGGGGGTGAGGGTGGTGTCGGTCGCGATGCGCTCGGTCGCCCGCACGGTGCCCTCACGGGAGGAGCCGCCCGCACCGTAGGTCACGGAGACGAACGTGGGCGCGACGGCCTCGATGCGGCGAATGGCGTTCCACAGCGTCCGCTCGCCCTTCTCGGTCTTCGGAGCCGCGAACTCGAACGAATACGACCGCTCGCCTCGGGCGAGTAGCTCACGCACCGTGTGCGCATGGTCTGTCCTGGTGGAAGCAGTGCCAAGGGCCATACCGGCAAGTTAACCAGCGGTGCGGCGGACGCCCCAACCATTGTTTTCGATATGCCCTTTTCGCCCGACCACTGTCCACACCTTGGACATTCCGTGGAAATATCGTGGGCGTCCCACGGTCGGCCCGGGGGCTTTACCCCGCGTGGTCGCGCACGCGCTTCGCGAGCCGGGCCGCGGCCTCGCCCGGGTCGTCCGCCTCGGTGATCGCGCGCACCACGACGACCCGTCGGGCGCCCGCCTCGAGCACCTCGTCCAGATTGCCGGCGTCGATGCCGCCGATGGCGAACCAGGGCCGCACGGGGCCGGCGGCCTCCAGGGACGCGGCGTAGCGCACCAGGGACAGGCCGGGCGCGTGCCGGCCGGGCTTGGTCGGGGTCGGCCAGCAGGGGCCGGTGCAGAAGTAGTCGACACCGGGCTCGGCGGCCGCGGCGGCCACCTCCGCCTCGGCGTGCGTGGAGCGGCCGATCAGGACGTCGTCGCCGAGGATCGCCCGCGCGGCCGGCACCGGCAGGTCGCCCTGGCCCAGGTGGAGGACGTCGGCGCGGACGGCGTGCGCGACGTCGGCCCGGTCGTTCACCGCGAGGAGCCTGCCGTGGCGGCGGGCCGCCTCGGCGAAGACGGCGAGGTGCTCCAGCTCCTCCCCCGCCTCCATGCCCTTGTCGCGCAGCTGGATGATGTCGACGCCTCCGTCACCGAGCACGGCGTCCAGGAACTCCGGCAGGTCGCCCTGGCGCTTGCGGGCGTCGGTGCACAGATACAGCCGGGCGTCGGCGAGCCGCTCGCGTGCGGTGACGGACATGTGGTGGGTCCCCCCGGGTCGGCGGCGTACGGGCACGGGATGCTCCCCGTGCCCGTACGCCGGACGGTTTTCACTTCGCGTCTACGGCGCCTACGGGCGCGTCAGACGGCGAGCGCCTGGGCGCGGCGCTTCACCTCCGTGCCACGATTCTCGCGCAGCGCCTGCGCGGGAGTCCCGGGCAGGGTCGGGTCCGGGGTGAACAGCCACTCCAGCATTTCCTCGTCGCTGAAGCCGTCGTCCCGCAGCAGCGTCAGGGTCCCGGCCAGGCCCTTGACGACCTTGCCCTCGCCGACGAAGTCGGCGGGCACCTGGAGCACTCGGTTCTCGCCACGGCGCACGGCGATCAGCTGGCCTTCCTTGACCAGCTGCCGGACGCGCGTCACCTCGATATCGAGAATTTCGGCGATGTCGGGGAGGTTGAGCCAGGCGGGGACGAGAGCATCAATCTTTGCGTCAATCTCGGTCACGGGACAAGCCTGCCATCTAGGACTGACAGTGGGTAGCCGGGTTGACCCGAGCCGGGTCCGGAACCGTCCTCCTCAATCGCCGGACGGGCTTGGTTTTGGCTGGGCTCAGCCGAATCAAGCCCGTCCGGCGATTGAGGACGCGCCCGCAGGGCGCTCGCCGCCGCAGGCGGCACAGACGGCCCGTGGCCGAAGGTCCGCCGGACAGGCGAAGGGCACGTCAAAGAGCGGCGGTCTTCAGCGGCACGGACGCGTCCGCGGCCTTCGCCCGGTCGATGGCCGCGCCGCGCTCGATGAGCTTGCGTCCCTGGGCCAGGTCGCGGGGCCGGCCCACGGCCAGCAGGGCCACCAGGACGCCCGCGCGCAGCCAGCACACCGTCCAGGCGGCGCCGTCGGGATCGCCGCGCCACAGGAGCTCGTCGGCGGCCGCGTGGTGGCCCGCGTACTGCACGAAGCGGCCGAACTGCTCGGACCAGAAATAGGGCACCGGGTCGTAGACCGGGCCCTCGGCCGGGCCGTGGACGATGTTCGCGGCGACGGTCCGGGGGCCCTGGAGGGCGTTGTCCCAGTGGTGCACCAGCAGCCGCTCGCCGTAGCGGGCGGAGGGGAAGGACGCGCAGTCGCCGACGGCGTAGACGTCGGGCAGGGAGGTGCGCAGCCGGTCGTCGGTGACGACGGAGTGGTCCGCCGCGAGTTCGATGCCGGAGCCGGCCAGCCAGCCGGTCGTGGGCCGCGCCCCGATGCCGACGACCACCGCGTCCGCCACGAGGCGGGTGCCGTCGGCCAGCAGCACCGCGCCCGCTTCCACGGCGGCCACGCGCGCGCCGGTCAGCAGCCGGGCTCCGCTGTCGGCGTACCACTGGGCCATGTGGACGGCGACCTCGGGCGGCATGGCGCCCGCCAGCGGCAGCTCGGCGGCCTCCACGACCGTCACCCGGCAGCCCGCCTCGCGCGCGGCGGTCGCGAACTCCGCGCCGATCCAGCCCGCGCCGACCGCCACGATGTCGTGCTGCCGGGCCAGCACCGGGCGCAGCCGCTCGGCGTCGTCGAGGGTGCGCAGCAGGTGCACCCCGGGCACGCCCTCGCTGCCGGGCAGCGCGAGGGGCTCGGCGCCGGTGGCGACGACCAGCACGTCGTACGGCACGGGCCCGGCCTCGGTCTCCAGCAGGTGCTCGGCGGCGCGCAGGCCGGTGACCTCCCGCCCGAGTTCCAGCTCTATGCCGAGCGACTCGAAGTCCACCTCGAAGGCCGACCCCTCCGCCTTGCCGAGCAGGACGGCCTTGGAGAGCGGCGGCCGGTCGTACGGCTGGTGGGGTTCGGCTCCCAGGACGGAGATCGCGCCGCGCCAGCCCTGCTCGCGCAGGGCGACGGCGGTCTGCACCCCGGCCATCCCGGCGCCGACGATGACGACCCGCCGGTCGGTGGAGGTCTTCGCTGCTTTCCCGTGCTCGCTCACCCGATCACTGTAGGGCTGCGGCCGGTCCGTACCGGAGCACCCTGTACGGAGACCTCTGACACAGCGTCACAACGTTTGGCCGTCGGAGGCCGCAGAACGGTGCGAGGCTCCCCCGTCCGGCCGCCCTTCCGGTCCTTTCGCGGCGCGTACTAGGGTGGCCGTGCAAAGCACTCGCGGGAGCCCGGACGACCGGGCTGAGAGGGAGGCTGGACGGCCTCCGACCGTACGAACCTGATCCGGGTCATGCCGGCGAAGGGAGGGGCTGGACGCCCATGCACGCGTCTTCCACCATGCCCGAAGGTCCGGGCACGCCGTCGGACACCGTCTGCGACGTGCTCGTCGTCGGCGGCGGTGTCATCGGTCTCGTCACGGCGTGGCGCGCGGCGCAGCGCGGTCTGCGCACGGTCGTCGCCGACCCCGCGCCCGGCGGCGGTGCGGCCCTGGTCGCGGCGGGCATGCTGGCCGCCGTGACGGAGCTGCACCACGGCGAGCAGCGGCTGCTCGCCCTGAATCTGGCCTCCGCGCGGCGCTATCCGGCGTTCACGGCCGAGCTGGAGGAGGCGAGCGGCCAGGACACCGGCTACCGCGCCTGCGGCACGCTGGCCGTCGCCCTCGACGCCGACGACCGCGCCCATCTGCGTGAGCTGCACGCCCTCCAGCAGCGGTCCGGGCTGGACTCGCAGTGGCTGTCGGGGCGCGAGTGCCGCCGGCTGGAGCCGATGCTCGCGCCGGGGGTGAGCGGCGGTCTGCGCGTGGACGGCGACCACCAGACCGATCCCCGGCGGCTCGCGAAGGCCTTGCTCGTCGCCTGTGAGCGGGCCGGGGTGCGCTTCCACCGCGCGGAGGCGGCACGGATCACGCTCACGGGGGAGCGCGCCACCGGGGCCGTGCTCTCCGACGGCACCCGGGTCGCCGCCGGAGCGACCGTGCTCGCCGCGGGCAGCCACAGCGGCGCTCTCGCGGGGGTCCCCGAGCACGTCCTGCCCCCGGTCCGCCCGGTCAAGGGCCAGATCCTGCGGCTGCGGGTGCCCGGCCCGTACGCGCCCTTCCTCTCCCGGACCGTACGGGCGGTCGTCCGCGGCGGCCCCGTCTATCTGGTGCCGCGCGAGAACGGCGAGCTGGTCGTCGGCGCCACGACGGAGGAGCTCGGCTGGGACACCACCGTCACCGCCGGCGGTGTCTACGAGCTGCTGCGCGACGCCCACGAGCTGGTGCCCGGCATCACCGAGCTGCCCCTGGTCGAGACCCGCGCCGGGCTGCGCCCCGGCTCCCCCGACAACGCGCCGCTGCTCGGCCCGACCGAGCTGCCCGGCCTGCTCACGGCCACCGGCCACCACCGCAACGGCATCCTGCTCACCCCGCTGACCGGCGAGGTGATGGCCGAGGTGCTGACCACCGGACGGCTGCCCGAGACGGCCCTTCCCTTCTCCCCCCGACGCTTCTCGAACGCGCTCCAGGAGCTGCCCGCATGAACCCCACCGACCCCACCGACGGCCCCCGGGCCAACGTCGGCATCAGCGTCAACGGCGAGCGCCGCGAGGTTCCCCGGGGGCTGACCCTCGACGGCCTCGTGACGGCCCTCACCACCGCGCGCGCGGGCGTCGCCGCCGCCGTCAACGAGACCGTCGTCCCCCGCGGCCAGTGGCCCGCCACGACGCTCGGCGACGGTGACCGGGTCGAGGTCCTCACCGCCGTGCAGGGGGGCTGATCCGTACCGATGGCAGACGATCTGCTCACCATCGCGGGCACCGCGTTCTCCTCCCGGCTGATCATGGGGACGGGCGGGGCGCCCAGCCTCGACGTGCTGGAGCGCGCGCTGCTCGCCTCAGGCACCGAGCTGACCACGGTCGCCATGCGCCGCCTGGACGCCGGTGTGCGGGGCTCGGTGCTCTCCGTCCTGGAGAAGCACGGCATCCGCGTGCTGCCGAACACGGCGGGCTGCTTCACCGCCGGCGAGGCCGTCCTCACCGCGCGGCTGGCCCGGGAGGCGCTCGGCACGGACTGGGTCAAGCTCGAGGTGATCGCCGACGAGCGCACCCTGCTGCCCGACCCGATCGAGCTGCTGGACGCCGCCGAGATCCTGGTGGACGACGGCTTCACCGTCCTGCCGTACACCAACGACGATCCGGTCCTCGCCCGCAAGCTGGAGGACGTCGGCTGCGCCGCGATCATGCCCCTGGGCTCGCCCATCGGCTCCGGCCTCGGCATCCGCAACCCGCACAACTTCCAGCTGATCACCGAGCGCGCCGGGGTCCCGGTGATCCTCGACGCGGGCGCGGGCACGGCGTCCGACGCGGCGCTCGCGATGGAGCTGGGATGCGCGGCGGTGATGCTCGCCTCGGCCGTCACCCGCGCCCAGGAACCGGTCCTCATGGCGGAGGCCATGCGCCACGCGGTGAACGCGGGCCGCCTGGCCCACCGGGCGGGCCGCATCCCCCGCCGCCACTTCGCCGAGGCGTCTTCTCCTGCGGAGGGCTTGGCACGATTGGACCCGGAGCGTCCGGCGTTCTAGGGGGGCGGCACCCCGGGCCCCGGGCCCCGACGGCGGGAGGCCCGCCCGGATCCGCGCATCCCCGACCGCGCCCGGCCCCCGACCGCGGGAGGCCCCGGGACGCGCAGGGGGGTTGCGGGGCGTAAAGCGAAGCGGCCCCGCAACCCCCCGGAGCGGCCCGGGGCCGCACGGGACGACGGCGCGCAGCTCTCAGGGCCCTGGGCCCCCGGACGCGCGGCAGCCGAAAACGAACACGCGGCAGCGCCGTACACGACAACGGCAACCCGAATACGCAGGGGCAGCAGCCTGCTGAATGTCACCGTTCGGCTGCGGATGCCCGCCGTAGGCGCACCGCGTTCGACCTGCTCGCCGTGGCTCGTAGACTCGTATGCCGTGGATACGACCCTGGGGGACCCGCTCGTCGGGCACGTGCTCGACAGCCGCTACCGCGTCGAGGCGCGGATCGCCGTCGGTGGCATGGCCACGGTCTACCGGGCCGTCGACACCCGGCTCGACCGTGTGCTCGCGCTGAAGGTGATGCATCCCGGCCTCGCCGCCGACGAGGCCTTCGTGGAGCGCTTCATCCGTGAGGCCAAGTCCGTGGCGCGGCTCGACCACCCCAATGTGGTGGGTGTCTTCGACCAGGGCACCGACGGCGTCTACGTCTACCTGGCGATGGAGTACGTGGCCGGATGCACGCTGCGCGACGTGCTGCGCGAGCGCGGGGCGCTCCAGCCGCGCGCCGCACTCGACATCGCGGAGCCCGTGCTGGCCGCGCTCGGCGCCGCGCACCTGGCCGGGCTGGTCCACCGGGACATGAAGCCGGAGAACGTGCTGATCGGCGACGACGGCCGGGTCAAGGTCGCCGACTTCGGGCTCGTGCGGGCCGTGGACACCAACACCACGACCAACAGCGGGTCCGTGCTGGGCACCGTGTCGTATCTCGCGCCCGAGCAGCTGGAGCACGGCACCGCCGACACCCGCGCGGACGTCTACGCCTGCGGCGTCGTCCTCTACGAGATGCTCACCGGCGCCAAGCCGCACACCGGCAGCACCCCCGCCCAGGTCCTCTACCGGCACCTCCACGAGGACGTGCCGCCGCCGTCGGGTGCCGTCCCGGGGCTGGCGGCCGAGCTGGACGCCCTCGTGGCCGCCGCGACCGCGCGCGACCCGCGGCTGCGCCCGGCCGACGCGATCGCGCTGCTGGGGCTGGTCCGCGGGGTGCGCGAGAGCCTGTCCGACGAGCAGCTGGACGTGGTGCCGCCACGAGCCGCGGCCGACGGCCGCGACGAGGAGCCGGGCCCGGACCACGCCGGTTCCGAGGACCGTACGAGCGTGATCCCGCGGACCTCCGCGGCACCGCCCGCCCGCGGCGATGATGGCGATCAGCTCAACCACACCACGCGGCTGGAGCACGTACCCGCGCCGCCGCCCCCGCCGGTACCGCCGGGCGCCGCGCCGCGCGCGGGCCGGCCGCGCCCGCGTCGCGGGCTGATCGCCGTGCTCGCCGCCGTGCTGCTGGTGCTGGCGGGCACGGGTGTCTGGTACATCAACTCCGGCCAGTTCACGAAGGTCCCCGCCGTCCTGGACATGACGCGGGAGAAGGCCGAGCAGGAGCTGCGCGGAGCCGGTCTCGGGGTGAAGGTCAAGGAGGAGGTCAGCGACACGATCGAGCGCGGTCACGTCATCTCCACCGACCCCGGGCCGGGCGGACGCATCCGCAACACCGGCAAGGTGACGATCGTCCTGTCCAAGGGCCCCGCCCGGGCCGAGGTGCCCAATGTCGTGGGCATGCCCTTCGCCGCGGCGAAGCGGAAGATCGAGGGCGCGGGGCTGACGGTCGGCGAGGTCGGCCGGCAGTTCAGCGGGGAGACCCCGCAGAACTCGGTGCTCGCGACCGACCCGAGGCCGGGCGTGGAGCGCCGGCCGGGCACGGCCGTCGCCCTGACCGTCAGCAAGGGCGAGGCGCTGGACGTGCCGGACGTGAGCGGGTTGTCCATCGGGGACGCCAC
Organism: Streptomyces netropsis; assembly: GCF_014203545.1. Taxonomy (GTDB): domain Bacteria; phylum Actinomycetota; class Actinomycetes; order Streptomycetales; family Streptomycetaceae; genus Streptomyces; species Streptomyces netropsis. The sequence goes on along the minus strand of NZ_JACHJG010000001.1, from coordinate 796,872 downwards.
CTCCGCGCTGGAGGGCCGGGGTCTCAAGGTCAAGGTCGCGGACGACCCCGTCTTCTCCGACAAGGAGAAGGGCGCGGTGGCCGGCCAGTCCCCCGCCAAGGGCGAGCAGGCGGCCAAGGGCGACACGGTCACCATCACGGTCTCCAAGGGCAAGGAGATGGTCGAGGTCCCCGACGTCACCGGCCGGAGCGAGGCGGACGCGAAGAGGGCGCTGACGGCCGCGGGCTTCGCGGTGAAGGTGGACCGGCCGTTCCTCTTCCCCCGGGACTCGGTCGAGGGCCAGTCGGTCAAGGGCGGCGACAAGGCCCCCAAGGGCGACACCATCACCATCCGCCTCAAGGGCGGTCTCTGAGCCATGAATGAGCCCACGAACAAGGCCATGAACGAGGCCGTGAGCGAACCGCTGTCCGCGCGCACCCGTAACCCCGTCGGCGGCCACATCCCGGTGGCCGGCGGGCTGGCCAAGGTCGGTCTGCCGTACGCCCGGGAGATGGGCGCCGAGGCCGTGCAGGTCTTCGTCGCCAACCCGCGCGGCTGGGCGACCCCGCCCGGCAACGCCCGGCAGGACGAGGAATTCCGCGCCGCCTGCGCGGCCGAGTCCCTCCCCGTCTTCGTCCACGCCCCCTACCTGATCAACTTCGGGTCGCACACCGAGGCGACGGCGGAGAAGTCCGTGGAGTCGATGCGGCACTCACTGCGCCGGGGGCGGGCGATCGGGGCGCGCGGCGTCGTCGTCCACACCGGCTCGGCGACCGGCGGCCGGCCGCGCCACGAGGCCCTGGCGCAGGTCCACGAGCGGCTGCTGCCGCTGCTGGACGAGCTGACCCACGACGACGACCCGTGGCTGCTGCTGGAGCCGACGGCCGGTCAGGGCGCCTCGCTCTGCTCACTGGTGGCGGATCTCGGCCCGTACTTCGAAGCGCTGGAGCACCACCCGAAGCTCGGGGTCTGCCTGGACACCTGCCATGTCTTCGCGGCGGGGCACGACCTCGCCGAGACCGGCGGGATGAAGCGGACGCTCGACGAGCTGGTCTCCGTCGTGGGCGAGGGGCGGCTGCGGCTGATCCACGCGAACGACTCCCAGGAGGCCGTCGGCGCGCACCGGGACCGGCACGAGAACATCGGTTCCGGCCATATCGGCGCCGAGCCCTTCGCGGAGCTGTTCACGCACCCGGCGACCGAGGGGGTGCCGCTGACGATCGAGACGCCGGGCGGCACGGAGGGACACGCCGCGGACGTGGCGCGGCTGAAGGAACTGCGGGACGGCTGCGCCGGCTAGGCGGCGTGGCTGAGCTCAGCCACAACAAGCCCGTCCGGCGTTTGAGGACGTGCCCGCAGGGCGCCCGCCGCCGCAGGGGCACAGACGGCCCGCGGCCGAGGAACCGCCGGACGCCCCAGGACCGTACGCAAGGGCGAACCGTCACAGCTCCGGGCCGTCGCCGGGTTCCTCCTGGTAGGAGTAGCGCTGCTCGCGCCAGGGGTCGCCGACGTTGTGATAGCCGCGCTCTTCCCAGAAACCCCGGCGGTCGGTGGTCATGTATTCGACGCCGCGCACCCATTTGGGGCCCTTCCAGGCATACAGGTGCGGTACGACGAGCCGGACCGGGAAGCCGTGCTCGGCGGTGAGCGGTTCGCCGTCCTTGTGGGTGGCGAACATGGTCTTCTCGGCGGTGAAATCGGCAAGCCGCAGATTTGAGCTGAAACCGTACTCGGCCCACACCATCACATGCGTGACCTCGGGTGCGGGCGGTGCGAGTTCGAGGATCGTCCGGGCCGAAACGCCACCCCATTCCGCGCCGAGCATGCTGTACTTCGTGACGCAGTGCAGATCCGCGACGACCGTCGAATACGGCAGGGCGGAGAAGTCGTCATGGTTCCAGCAGCGCTTGTCACCGTCGGCGGTCGAACCGAAGACGCGGAACTCCCAGCGGTCGGGCTTGAACTTCGGCACCGGTCCGTAGTGCGTCACCGGCCAGCCGCGCTGGAGACGCTGCCCCGGAGGCAGCTGAAGATGTTCCCCTTTGCGGCTTTCCGACTGACCCATGGGTCCATGGTGTCAGACCTTCCGCTGTGGTGATGACCAGGGGTTCCGCTATTGGGGCAACTCCCACTAAGTGTGCACTTACTGGACGCTTTCGAGGGGCGGTGCGAGGATGCGGCCTACCTGCCAGTCATCCTCTTGGAAGGAGCCTCTGCAATGCAGGGCGACCCCGAGGTCATCGAATTTCTCAATGAACAGCTGACTGCCGAGCTGACGGCCATCAACCAGTACTTCCTGCACGCGAAGATGCAGGAGAACTTCGGCTGGCCCAAGCTCGCGAAGCACACCCGGGCCGAGTCGTTCGACGAGATGAAGCACGCGGAGATCCTGACCGATCGGATCCTGTTCCTGGACGGGCTACCGAACTACCAACGGCTCTTCCACGTCCGGATCGGGCAGACGGTGACCGAGATGTTCCAGGCCGACCGGCAGGTGGAGGTCGAGGCCATCGACCGCCTCAAGCGCGGCGTCGAGGTCATGCGGGCCAAGGGCGACATCACCTCGGCGAATATCTTCGAGTCGATCCTCGAGGACGAGGAGAGTCACATCGACTATCTCGACACCCAGCTGGACCTGGTCGAGAAGCTCGGCGAGCCGCTGTACCTCGCCCAGCTGATCGAGCAGCCGGACAGCTGAGTCAGGCCGCCTGCGCCTCGGGTATCGCGGTCAGCCCGGCGCCGAGCACCTCCGGGTCGCCCTGATCGGCGAGCTCCCGGCGGGGGCACGCGCCACGCCCGAGGATGCCCTGGATGCGGCGGACACAGCTGCCGCAGTCGGTGCCGGCCTTGCTTACGGAGGCTATCTGCCGGGGGGTGCACGCCCCCCGGTCCGCGTGCTCGCGCACCTGCTGCTCGGTGATCCCGAAACATGAGCAGACGTACACGCGGTTCACCGCCTCACCGGGTTGATCAATAAGGTTACCCTTACCTTACCCGGCCCGGTCGGGGCTTGACAACGCAGTGGGGCGCGGATCACTTCGATCCGCGCCCCACTGTTCGTTCCGCCGGGTTTTTTACTGGTCCCGGTACATTTCCGCGACCAGGAACGCCAGGTCCAGGGACTGGCTGCGGTTGAGGCGCGGGTCGCACGCCGTCTCGTAGCGCTGGTGCAGATCGTCGACGAAGATCTCGTCGCCGCCGCCCACGCACTCCGTGACGTCGTCGCCGGTCAGCTCGACGTGGATGCCGCCCGGGTGGGTGCCGAGGCCCTTGTGGACCTCGAAGAAGCCCTTGACCTCGTCGAGCACGTCGTCGAAGCGGCGGGTCTTGTGGCCCGAGGCCGCCTCGAAGGTGTTGCCGTGCATCGGGTCGCTGATCCAGACGACCTGCGCACCGGACGCCGTGACCTTCTCGACCAGGGTCGGGAGCTTGTCCCGGATCTTGTCGGCACCCATGCGGGTGATGAAGGTGAGCCGGCCCGGCTCGCGCTCGGGGTCGAGCCGCTCGATGAGGGTCAGCGCGTCCTCGGGCGTCGTCGTCGGGCCGAGCTTCACACCGATCGGGTTGCGGATCTTCGACGCGAACTCGATGTGCGCGCCGTCGAGCTGCCGGGTGCGCTCACCGATCCACACCATGTGGCCCGAGACGTCGTACAGATCGCCGGTGCGCGAGTCGACACGGGTCAGCGCCGACTCGTAGTCGAGGACGAGCGCCTCGTGCGACGAGAAGAACTCGACCGTCTTGAACTCCTCCGGGTCCACCCCGCAGGCGTTCATGAAGTTCATCGCGCGGTCGATCTCGCGGGCGAGCGCCTCGTAGCGCTGCCCGGAGGGGGACGACTTCACGAAGTCCTGGTTCCAGGCGTGCACCTGGCGCAGGTCCGCGTAGCCACCGGTGGTGAAGGCGCGGACCAGGTTCAGGGTGGAGGCGGAGGCGTTGTACATCCGCTTCAGCCGCTGCGGGTCCGGCGTACGGGCTTCGGGGGTGAAGGCGAAGCCGTTGACGGAGTCACCGCGGTAGGTCGGCAGGGTCACGCCGTCGCGGGTCTCGGTCGGCTTCGAGCGGGGCTTGCTGTACTGGCCGGCGATGCGGCCCACCTTCACGACGGGCACCGACCCGGCGTAGGTCAGCACGGCGCCCATCTGCAGCAGCGTCTTCAGCTTGTTGCGGATCTGGTCGGCGCCGACGGCGTCGAAGGCCTCCGCGCAGTCGCCGCCCTGGAGCAGGAACGCCTCACCACGGGCGACGGCTCCCAGGCGGTGGCGCAGCTGGTCGCACTCGCCCGCGAAGACGAGCGGCGGATAGGACTCGAGCTCGGCGATCACATCGCGCAGAGCCTCTTGATCCGGCCAGTCAGGCTGCTGCGCCGCGGGCAGGGAGCGCCAGGTGTTGCCACCGGCGTGGAGTTCAGCGTTCACGGTCACACTCCAACATTACGGGGTCGATGCATCTGTCCATCCGCCGGGACCGACATCTGAGACGGTCCGCACTCGGATGTCGGGCTTCCGGTAGGGTGCGCAGCATGTTCGCGCCGATGACCCAGAACTGGTGGTGGACCGCTCTCAGGCGGCCCACTGATCGCGCGTAGCAGCACACTCACCGCGAAGGCCGCCCCGAGGGGCGGCCTTCCGTGTTTCGCGGGCCGTTCCCTCCTCCCACCGGAAGGAACTCCTCAGATGCCCGACACCTCCGCTCTCCTCGCACGGCTGACCGACCCCGCCTGCCCGCCCTTCGCCCTGCTGCGCCGCAGCACCCCGGGCCGCCCGCACAGCGCGGCGGCCGACCGCGTCGAGCTGCTGCTCGGCCCCGTGGACGAGGCCGGGCGCCTGACCGACATCCCCTTGCCGTCCGGCGTCCCCGCCGGGGGCGCCCCCGCGCACGACGCGCTCGCGCTCGTGCCGTTCCGGCAGATCCGCGAGCGCGGCTTCGAGGTCCGCGACGACGGGACCCCGCTGCTGGTGCTGCGGCCCGAGGAGTCGTACGCGCTGCCGCTCGCCGAGGTCCTCGCCGCGCTGCCCGCGCACGAGGTGCGGGTCGACGGCGGGGCCTTCGACGTGAGCGACGAGGAGTACGCGCGGATCGTCGAGCGGGTGATCGAAGACGAGATCGGTACGGGCGAGGGGGCCAATTTCGTCATCCGGCGGAACTTCGAGGGTGAGATCCACGGCTTCGGGGCGGCCGACGCGCTGGCCCTCTTCCGGCGGCTGCTGGCCGGAGAGCGCGGCGCCTACTGGACGTACGTCGTGCACACGGGCGACCGGACGCTGGTGGGGGCCAGCCCGGAGGTGCACGTACGGATGACCGGCGGGACGGTCGTGATGAACCCGATCAGCGGCACGTACCGCTACCCCGCCGAGGGCCCCACGGCCGAGGGGCTGCTGGCCTTCCTGCACGACCGCAAGGAGGTGGAGGAGCTGTCCATGGTGGTGGACGAGGAACTGAAGATGATGTGCACGGTCGGCGACATGGGCGGCGTGGTGGTCGGCCCCCGGCTGAAGGAGATGGCCCATCTCGCGCACACCGAGTACGAGCTGCGCGGGCGCTCCTCGCTGGACGTGCGGGACGTGCTGCGGGAGACGATGTTCGCGGCGACCGTGACCGGCTCGCCGGTGCAGAACGCCTGCCGGGTCATCGGGCGGTACGAGCCGCACGGGCGCGGCTACTACGCGGGGGCGCTCGCCCTGATCGGCCGGGACGCGGCGGGCGCGCAGACGCTCGACTCGCCGATCCTCATCCGGACCGCCGACATCGACCGGCGCGGCCGGCTGCGGGTAGCGGTCGGCGCCACGCTCGTACGTCACTCGGACCCCGCCGGCGAGGTCGCCGAGACGCACGCCAAGGCCGCCGGCGTGCTGGCGGCGCTCGGCGTCCGGGACGCGCGGGGGTCCGCGCCGGCGGGGCCCTCGGCCCGGCTCGGTGACGACCCGCGCGTACGGGCCGCGCTCGACGCCCGGCGCGCGGACCTGGCGCCGTTCTGGCTGCGCATGCAGGCCACGTCGTCGACGGCGAAGCTGTCGGGGCACGCGCTCGTCGTCGACGGCGAGGACACCTTCACGGCGATGCTGGCGCATCTGCTGCGCACGTCGGGCCTGTCCGTCACGGTGCGCCGTTACGACGAGCCGGGCCTGCGGGACGCGGCGCTGCGCCACGAGGGCCCCGTGGTGCTGGGGCCCGGCCCCGGCGATCCGTCGGACTCGGCCGACCCCAAGATGCGGCTGCTGCGCGGGCTCGCGGCGGAGCTGCTGCGCGAGCACCGGCACGGGGTGCTGGGGGTGTGCCTGGGCCACGAGCTGATCGCGGCGGAGCTGGGCCTGGAGATCGTCCGCAAGGCGTACCCGGCCCAGGGCGCGCAGCAGCGGATCGACTTCTTCGGGCGCCCGGAGACGGTCGGCTTCTACAACACGTTCACGGCGCGCTGCACGGACACGGCGCAGGCGGAGCTGGCGATGCACCGGGTGGAGGTCAGCCGGGACGCCTCCGGCGAGGTTCACGCGCTGCGGGGGCCCACGTTCGCGGGTGTGCAGTTCCACCCGGAGTCGGTGCTGACGCTGAACGGTGCGCCGATCGTGGCGGATCTGCTGGCATCGGTGCTGGTCTAGGACGCCTTTGTCCTCGATCGCCGGACGGGCGACGGCCGACGCCGGCCGTATCAAGCCCGTCCGGCGATTGAGGACACAGCACAGCAAGCCCGTCCGGCGATTGAGGACACAGCACAGCAAGCCCATCCGGCGATCGAGGACACCCGGCGGTAGCCGGGATCTCAGCCGAAGAGCACCTTCGCCTCCTCGTACCGATCAGCCGGCACCGTCTTCAAACGGGCCGTCGCCTCGCCGAGAGGCACCCGCACGATGTCCGTGCCCCGCAGCGCCACCATCGTCCCGAAGTCACCGTCCCGCACCGCGGAGATCGCGTGCAGCCCGAACCGCGTCGCCAGCCACCGGTCGAACGCGCTCGGGGTGCCGCCGCGCTGGACGTGGCCCAGCACTATCGTGCGCGCCTCCTTGCCGGTGCGGCGCTCGATCTCGCCCGCCAGCCACTCCCCCACCCCGGAGAGGCGGACGTGGCCGAAGGCGTCCTCGGCGGCGGCGTTCTTGAGGACGAGGTCGCCGTCCTTCGGCATGGCGCCCTCCGCGACGACGACGATCGGGGCGTAGCTGGCGCGGAAGCGGGAGGTGACCCAGCCGCACACCTCGTCGAGGTCGAAGCGGTGCTCGGGGATGAGGATGACGTTGGCGCCGCCGGCCATGCCGGAGTGCAGGGCGATCCAGCCGGCGTGCCGGCCCATGACCTCCACGACGAGGACGCGCATGTGCGATTCGGCGGTGGTGTGCAGCCGGTCGATGGCCTCGGTGGCGATGTTGACGGCGGTGTCGAAGCCGAAGGTGTAGTCCGTGGCGGAGAGGTCGTTGTCGATGGTCTTGGGGACGCCGACGCACCGGATGCCGTACTCGGCGCAGAGCCGGGCGGCGACGCCGAGGGTGTCCTCGCCGCCGATGGCGATCAGGGCGTCCACCCGGTCCTTGGCGAGGTTGTCCTTGATCCGGCGGACGCCGTCCGCTTCGTTGAAGGGGTTGGTCCGCGACGATCCGAGCACGGTGCCGCCGCGCGGCAGGATGCCGCGCACGGCCGGGATGTCGAGGCGCGTCGCCCTGCCCTGGAGCGGCCCGCGCCAGCCGTCCTTGTAGCCGAGGAATTCGTAGTCGTAACGCTGGACGCCCTTGCGGACGACGGCGCGGATGACCGCGTTGAGCCCGGGGCAGTCACCGCCACCGGTCAGTACTCCGACCCGCATGACACCTTCCCTTCAGCCGGGTACGCCCGGCCGCGAAGGGTCAGGCGTCGTCGAGACCTCGCTCTATCGCGTAGCGCACGAGCTCCACGCGGTTGTGCAACTGGAGCTTGCCCAAGGTGTTCTGAACATGGTTCTGCACCGTGCGGTGGGAAATAACCAGCCGCTCGGCGATCTGTTTGTAGGAGAGGCCCTTGGCGACGAGGCGCAGCACCTCGGTCTCCCGGTCGGTGAGCCGGGGGGCCTTCGGCTCGTCGGGGGCGGCGGGGGCCGGGTCGGAGGCGAGTCGGCGGTACTCGCCGAGCACCAGTCCGGCCAGCCCGGGGGTGAAGACGGGGTCGCCGACGGCGGTCCGGCGCACGGCGTCCACCAGCTCCTCCGTGCTGGCCGACTTCAGCAGATAGCCGGTCGCCCCGGACTTCACCGCCTCCAGGACGTCCTGGTGCTCGCCGCTGGCGGAGAGCACCAGGACGCGCAGCGCGGGGTTCTCCCCGACCAGCTCCTTGCAGACGGCCACGCCGGGCAGACCGGGCAGATTGAGGTCCAGGACGAGGACGTCGGGGACCACGGCCTGGGCGCGCCGGACCGCCTGCGGGCCGTCCCCGGCGGTGGCCACGACGTCGAACCCGGCGGCGGCCAGGTCGCGGGCGACCGCGTCCCGCCACATGGGGTGGTCGTCGACCACCATGACCCGTACGGCCTGCTCTTCACTCATCGGACTTCACTCATCGCTCGTCACCCGCACCGGGCTCGTCGCCCCGGTGCCTTCCCTTGCGGTTCCGCTCACGCGCCGGCGCGCGGAACTCTCAATTCGACTTCGGTGCCCTGCCCCGGCACGGACACCAGCTCCGCGCTGCCGCCCAGGTCCCGCAGCCGGCCGCGGATCGACAGCGCGACACCCATCCGCCCCTCCCGCTCGGCGTCCGCCAGCCGGCCCTCGGCGATGCCCGGGCCGTCGTCCCGCACGGTGACGATCACCTCGCCGGGCTCGTCCTCCAGCAGGATCCAGGCCCGTGCGCCGTCGCCGGCGTGCTTGGCCACATTGTCCAGCGCGGCGCCGACGGCCGCCGCCAGTTCCGCCGCGGCGGCCGCCTCCAGCAGGACGGGCGTACCGGGCCCGGCGAAGGAGACGGTGGCCCCGGCGTACGGGGCGAGGAGCGCCTGGAGGTCGCAGGGGCCCGACGGCGCGGCGGCCGGGGCGGGGGTGACCGTCCGTACCAGCTCGGCGTCCTCGGCGAGCTGCGCGGCCGAGCGCTGCGGGGGCAGCAGGCCGCCGGCGACGAGGGTGCGCAGCGCGATCTCCTGCTCGCCCGCCATCCGGCCCAGCTCGGCGGCCTCGCCGCCGATCGCGGCGCCCCGGCGCTGCACCATGGCCAGCACCTGCAGGACGCCGTCGTGGATGTCGCGGGCCAGCCGCTCGCGCTCGCGGGTCGCGGCCTCGATCTGGAGGGCGCGGGCGAGCGTGCGCTCACTGGCCCGGGCCACCTCGACGATGTAGCCGATGGCGATGCTGGAGACCCACACCAGCAGCACGTTGTGGATCGTGTCGCGGGCGGCGCCGCCGCGCTCGACGAGGTTGGCGACGGCCACGAGGGTCGATCCGACGGCCGCCCAGCGCCAGCCGCCCTTGATGGCGCAGCCCAGCACGGCGCCGCCCGCCCAGATGGACGGCAGGGTGGCCGCGCCGCTCGCGATGCGCTCGGCGGAGTCGATGACGGCGGTGAGCAGGATGCCGGCCAGCGCGATGCCGAGATCGGCGGCCAGGAACCCCCTGGTGCAGCGCTCGGGTGCCGTGACCCGGTTCCAGGTCAGCAGCATCCATACGGTCAGCGCGCCCATGTAGAGGGCGGCGCCGAGCGGGTGCGCGTACTCCCGGTAGTTGAGGAAGAAGAGCGCGAGGGCGTAGCCGAGGGTGATGATCCGGTAGCCGGTCAGCGCGCGCCACAGCGGCAGCTCCACGGACATGCGCACGGCGCGCGGGCGCTTGCCGCCCGGTGCGCGCGATATGCCCGGTGCCGCACGAGTCCCCTGAGTCATCGACCCAACCCCCAGCCGGGCGCTCAGGCCTCGGGCTGCTTGCCGGCCTTGTCGAGTCCGGCCGCCTTCGCGGCCTTCTCCTCCTCGGCCTTCCGCTTGGCCTCGTCCGCGATCTGCCGCTTGGCCGCCGTCGCGTAGATGTCGACGTACTCCTGGCCCGACAGCTCCATGATCTTGTACATGACCTCGTCGGTCACCGAGCGCAGGATGAAGCGGTCGCCGTCCATGCCGTGGTAGCGGCTGAAGTCGAGCGGCTCACCGATCCGGATGCCCGGCCGGATCATCTTGGGCAGCACCTTCCCGGGCGGCTGCACCTTCTCCGTGTCGATCATCGCGACCGGGATCACGGGCGCACCGGACAGCAGCGCCACCCGGGCGAGCCCGCCGGGCTTGCCGCGGTAGAGACGGCCGTCCGGGGAGCGGGTGCCCTCCGGGTAGATGCCGAACAGCTCACCGCGCTCCAGCACCTCGATGCCGCTCTTGATCGCGGCCTCACCCGCGCCGCGGCCGCCCGAACGGTCGACGGGAAGCTGGCCGACGCCCTTGAAGAAGGCGGCCGTCAGCTTCCCCTTGACCCCCGGGGAGGTGAAGTATTCCTGCTTCGCGATGAACGTGACCTTCCGGTCGAGCACCGCGGGGAGGAAGAAGGAGTCCGAGAAGGACAGGTGGTTGCTCGCCAGGATCGCGGGCCCCTCGGCCGGGATGTTCTCCAGGCCCTCCACCCACGGCCGGAAGGCAAGCTTCAGCGACCCGCCGATGGACAGCTTCATAGCGCCGTAGAACAACCCAGAACCTCCTGTAGTGACGAGGAGACCTTAACCTGCCTACCCGCCGTGCGGCGCTCCGCGTACGCTGAGGGCCAGACCCCTTTTTCCCGTTCCATCGATCGGAGATCCCGGTGCCGCTCCTCCCCGGCGCCGAGCCGTTCCGCCACGTCGGCGGAGAGGTCGGCGTCCTCGTGTGTCACGGCTTCACCGGTTCCCCGCAGTCCGTACGGCCCTGGGCCGATTATCTCGCGGAACGCGGCCTGACGGTGTCGCTTCCCCTGCTGCCCGGCCACGGCACCCGCTGGCAGGACATGCAGCTCACCGGGTGGCAGGACTGGTACGCGGAGGTGGACCGCGAACTGCGGTCGCTGCGTGAGCACTGTTCCGAGATCTTCGTGTGCGGTCTGTCGATGGGCGGGGCGCTCGCGCTGCGGCTCGCGGCCCTGCACGGTGACGCGGTCCGCGGCGTCGTGGTGGTCAACCCGGGGAACAAGGTGCACGGCCTCGCCGCCAAGGCGCTGCCCGTGGCGCGCCATCTGCTGCGCAGCACCAAGGGCATCGCCAGCGACATCGCCAAGCCGGGCGCGGCCGAGGTCGGCTACGACCGGGTGCCGCTGCACGCCGCGCACTCGCTGCGCCGCTTCTTCCATCTGGTCGACTCCGAACTTCCGCAGGTCACCCAGCCGTTGCTGCTCCTGCACAGCCCCGACGACCGCGTCGTCCCCGCCGCCGACTCGGCGCGCATCCTGGCCCGGGTCTCCTCCCGGGACGTCACCGAGCGGTTGCTGGAGCGCAGCCGTCACGTGGCGACCCTGGACCACGACGCCGAGCTGATCTTCAAGGACACGTACGCGTTCATCAACCGGCTCAGCGCCGGTGCCGACGCGGACGCCGGCAAGGAGGGGACGGCCACCCGTGGCTGAGCGCGACGCGGGCCGCGACGAGAGCCGCGATCCGCTGGACGAGGACGCGGCCTGGGCGGAGCTCGTCGCCGCGTACGGCGAACAGCCCGATCCCGCCACGGGCCGCTGGCCCGCCTCCGGTGACGTCACGGACGAGCTCGACGACCGCGAGCGGGCCGAGGACCGTCCCGCTCCGGACGGGGCCGAGGATGCCGGCGCCTCCGACGGGCCGGACGGCCCCGGTGACGACCGGGACGGCACCACCAAGACCGCCACGGCCGCCCCGGGGCAGCCGGACCGGCCGGGCAGCTTCATCGTCTACGCCCCCGGTGTCGGCCCCCGCGACTGGAGCGAGCCCGGGGCCGACGGCGGCAAGGACGGCACCGCCGACGCGGACGAGGGGCACTTCGTCCCGCCGGAGCCGCCGCCGCTGCCGACCGGCGACGTCACCGCCCGCTTCGCCTGGATCGCCGTGCTCGGCGGACCGTTGCTGCTGCTGGTCATGGTGCTGCTGCGCCAGGAGCTGACGTGGTGGATGACCACGCTCGGCGTCGGCGGCTTCCTCGGCGGCTTCGCCACGCTGGTGCTGCGCATGAAGGACGGCGACGACGACGAGGACGACGACCCGGGGCGCGGCGCGGTCGTGTAGGGCTTCGCCGACCTCAAACGCCGGACAGGCTCGTTCGAGCCCGCCCGGCGTTTGAGGACCGGGGTCCGGGGCGGAGCCCCGGGGCTACACAGCAGGCACCCTCAGTGCGGCCAACACCGGCAGGTGATCCGTGGCGGCCCGCAGATCCCGCTCCGCGATGCCCGGCAGCCCCATCGGGACGCCGCAGCCGAGGACCTCGACGCCGGGGGTCGCGAAGACCGCGTCGATGCGCTGGAGGGGGTCACCGAGCCGAGTGGTGTGCTCGCGGCCCCACGGCTTCGTGGCCCAGCCGTCCTGGAGGGCGTCCGCGAGGAGCCCGAACGTACGCCCGTCGGGTCGGTCGTTGAGGTCGCCCGCCGCGACGGCGTGCGGGACGCCGAGCGAGGCGAGCCGGTCGAGGAGCAGCTTGCCCTGGCCGAAGCGCTCGCCGTCCTTCATGCTCAGGTGGCAGCTGAGGACACCGAGCCGGGCCCGGCCGAAGCGGAGCACGGCGGTGGCGAAGCCGCGCTGGTGCAGGCCGGGGGTGCGGGGCAGCAGGACGTCCTCCGTGTGCTCCACGGTGGCGCGCAGCGAGGACAGGATCATCGGGCCCGAGGCGGTGGCCCCGCCGGTGACGTACACCAGCTCGGAGGTACGGGCGAGGCGGGCGGCGGCCTTGCGCCAGCGGAAGAAGCGCGGCGCTTCCTGGACGCAGACGACATCGGGGGCGCAGGCCCGGATGACCCGGGCCAGCGCCCCCGTGTCGTCACGCATGGAGCGGATGTTGTAGCTGAGCACGCGGACGACGGCCGAGCCGTCGCCTTCGGTACGCGACGGGGGCAGGTCCGCGAGCATCGCCACTCTCCTGTTGCTCCGAAGGTGCTACAAGGTGTGATCAGCCCTCTCGGGCGGTGCCGTCAGCCCTGGCGCGCCAGGTCGGCTGCGCCGACCAGTCCCGCCTTGCCGCCCAGCTGCGCGGCGAGCACCTGCGCGTGCGGGCGCCACTGGCCGCCGATCAGCCAGCGCTTGAAGGACTTGCGGATGGGGTCGAGCACGAGGTCGCCCTCGTCCGAGACACCGCCGCCGACGATGAACGCGGAGGGGTCGAAGAGCGAGGCCAGGTCGGCCAGGCCCGCGCCCGCCCAGCGGGCCAGCTCGCGGAAGGAGTCGATGGCGACCGGGTCGCCCTGCCGGGCGGCGGCGCTGATGTGCTTGCCCTCGATGCCCTCGACCGTGCCGTCGCCGAGACCCAGCAGTATCGTGGCGTTCTCCGGGGTGGCGTTGGCGCGCTGCTTGGCGTAGCGGACGAGCGCGCGCCCGGAGGCGTACTGCTCCCAGCACCCCTGGCTGCCGCAACCGCACAGCAGGCCGTCGGGGACGACCCGGATGTGGCCGAATTCGGCCGCCACACCGAAGCGGCCGCGGCGCAGCTTGTTGCCGATGATGATGCCGCCGCCGAGGCCGGTGCCCAGGGTGATGCAGATGACGTCGTCGTGGCCCTGGCCGGCGCCGAAGCGGTATTCGCCCCAGGCGGCGGCGTTGGCGTCGTTCTCGACGACGACCGGGAGGCCGACGCGCTGCTCGACCTTGTCCTTGAGGGCCTCGTGGCGCCAGTTGATGTTCGGGGCGAACAGGACGGTGGCCCGCTTGTCGTCCACGTAGCCCGCGGCACCGATGCCGACCGCCTCGACGTCGTGGCCGACGCTGACCGTGCGCACCGCGTCCGCGATGGCGTCGACGACCGCTTCGGGGGTCGGGGGGGTGGGCACCTTGCAGGTCGCGAGGATCTTGCCCTCTTCGTCGACCACGCCGGCCGCGATCTTCGTGCCGCCGATGTCGACGCCGATGGTGAGTCCCATGTATCCCTCAGTTATTCGCTCGAACCCCGCCACGGCCCACCGTACCGGAGGGCCAGGTCAGTCCAGGTCGATGCGCTCGGTCCCGCCGGCGGCTCCGTCGCCTTTGCCGGGCGGGGTGTCACCGTCCGCGCCGGGCCGGTCGGCGGGCGCGGAGGCCGGGCGCTCGCCCCGGGTCCAGCGGCCCTCCTGTCCCTGGACGGCGGCGCGGTAGGCGGCGAGCAGCTCGGAGCCCGCGGAGGCCAGGTGGTCGAAGACGTCGGGGTTGCGCTCGATGACGGGCTCGACCACCGCCTTCGCCTGGGTGATGAGCTGCTGCACGGCGCCCTGCGCGGCCGCCCCGGCGAGCGGCAGCTGGAGCCCCGCGACCTTGTCGGCGACGGCGTCGACGAGCTTGCGCAGCTCCTCGGCGGCGGTGCCGGTGGCCGGGCCCTGCCCGTACTCCGCGCGGCGGCGGGCCTTCTCTGCGGCGAGATCCTCGGCGCAGGCCCGCTCCCAGGCGTCGTGGTCGGCCGCCCCGTCGGAGGCGGGGCGCTCGGTGGCTTCGCTCATGGCGGACTCCTGCGGCTGGATTTTCCTTCGACGTTACCCGAACGGCGTAGTGCCGTTCAGCTGCTCCGCGGCCAGAGGCCGGGGTCGGGGGTGAACCGTACGCACAGGGCGCCGTCGCGCAGCGCGGCACCGGAGACGGCGCAGCGGCGCAGCGCGGACGGCAGGGGCAGGACGCGGCGGAACGGTCCGACGCCGACGATCAGCTCGTCGCCCCGGCGGACCAGGTCGAGTCCCTCCCGGTCGGCGCCGGGCAGCGGCAGCCGCCAGACGAGGACGCCGTCGACGGCGATGCGGTCCTCCACGGACCAGGCCTCGGACTCCTCCGCACCGCCCGGGCCGTCCGGACCGGGGCCGCTCCAGCCGTCGAGTTCGTCGGTGAGGCCGTCGCCCTCGACGATCCCGGACCCGCCGATCGTGGTCGACCGGGCGCGGCCCGCCAGCTCGGCGAGGTCTTCGGCGCCCCGCGGGCCACGGCCGAGGTGCGGCAGCTCGCAGACGGTGACGGCGTCGACGAGGAACTCCTCGCGCAACGCCTTCAGCGCGGTCCGCTGCTCGGCGACCGGCCCGGCGAGCCAGGAGCCGGCTGTGTCTTCCGGAAGCTCGGGAAACAGCCTGTTGGCGACGAGGGTGTCGATCCGGCAGCTCTGGAGGGCGAGTCCGGCGCGGGCGACGCGCACCGCCTCGGCGGCGACCGGCCCGGGTTCGACGACGAGTCGCACGGTCGTGTCCCTCGCCTCGATCACCCGCTGCACGGCGGCCAGCTCCGCCTCCCAGCGCTCGGCGGTCTCGTACAGCCGCTGTGCGGGCATCGGCACCCCGGCGAGCTGCGCGAGCATCGGCCGCAGTGCGCGGGCGGCCTGCCGCTCGGGGGGCAGCAGCCGGCGCAGATAGCGGCGCAGCTGCTCGGGCAGCGCGAGCAGCCGTATGGTCTCGGGCGCGGGCGGCATGTCGACGACGAGCAGGTCCCAGGGGGCGTCACCGGTGTGGGCGGCGCGCAGCGCGGTGAGGATCGCGAGGGGTTCCGCGCCGGGGAGTTCGGTGAGCTCCTCGGCATCGAGCGGGGTGGCGCCGAGCAGGTCGAAGAGGGAGGCGCCGCGGTCCTGGAGTTCCCGGGCACGGTCGCGGAAGTGCTCGCCGACGGCGATCCGGGCCGCCTCGAGACCGGGGGCGACGTCGACGGGCTGCGCCCAGGGCGCGGGGCTCTCGTGTCCCACGGGCGGCGCGGGCAGCGCGACGCCGAGGACCGCCTCGGGCGCGGGGCCGCGGTCGGAGGTGAGCAGCAGCACGCGCCGCCCCTGGCGGGCCGCGGCGAGCGCGGTGGCCGCGGCGGCGGTGGTGCGGCCCGCGCCGCCGGGACCGGTGACGAGGACCGTACGCAAGGTGGAGCCTCCGGCAATGAAGTGCATGGTTACGCGGTCGGCGCGGCGGCGGCCGGACGTCCTGACGCCGTCCGCGCCGCCGGGCCGGGCCGGGTCAGGACTTCGCGCCGCTCTCGACGCGCTCCTTGAGGCCCTGGAGGGCGCGGTCGATGATGACCTTCTCCGCCTTGCGCTTGATCATCCCGAGCATCGGGATCTTGACGTCGACCGTGAGCTGGTACGTCACCTCGGTGTGCGCGCCGCCCGCCACGGGGGCCAGGCTGTACGAGCCGTCGAGCTGACGCAGCATCTGGGACTTGACCAGCGACCAGCTCACCACATTGTCGGCGGGCCAGCTGTAGGCCAGCGTGTGGTCGTCCTTGATCGCACCCGCGTCGAGGACCAGGCGCACCTGCGCGGCACGGCCCTGCTCGTCCTTGGCGAGGACCTCGGCCTGCTTGACCTCGCCGGTCCACTCCGGGTAGCGGTCGAAGTCGGCGATCACCGACATGACCTCGGCCGGGGCCGCCTCGATCGTGATGCTCGAGCTGGTGTGTTCCGCCATCGCCGTGGCTCCTCCGTACCGGGGTCCCGCTGCCTCATGTGCCTCGTGTGCCTGCCGGTGAAGGCTACATCGCGCGGCCGGTCACCACTCCAGTGCCCACGGAGTACCGGACGACGCGAAATGGCCGACATTGACGCACTCGGTGTCGCCGATCCGCATCCGCTGCGCGAGCGGCTGGTGGACGTGGCCGAAGAGGGCGTACTTGGGCCGGGTGGCCCTGATCGTCTCCAGCAGCGCCGAGCTGCCGCGCTCGAAGCGGCGGGCGACGGTGTCGTAGCAGAGCTCGGGCACGTCGGGCGGGATGTGCGAGCAGAGCACGTCGACCTCGCCGAGGGCGGCGAGCTTCGCGGCGTAGGTCTCGTCGTCGATCTCGTAGGGGGTGCGCATCTGCGACCGGAGGCCGCCGCCGACGAAGCCGAAGACGCGGCCGCCGATCTCGGCCCGCTCGCCGTCGAGGACCGTCGTGCCGGGCCGGGCGTACTCGGGCCACAGCCCGGGGATGTCGACGTTGCCGTAGGTCGCGTAGGTGGGGGTGGGGAACGCGGCGAAGAGCTCGGCGTACTGCCCGCGCACGGCCTTCTCGACGGCGGAGTCGCGGTCTATCCCGTCCCACAGGCGCCGGGCCAGCTCGCGGGCCTCCTCGAAGCGGCGGGCGGTGCGCAGCTCGACGATCCGGTCGGCGTTCTCGACGCCGAACAGCTCGGGGAAGATGCCGCGCGAGTGGTCGGCGTAGTCGAGGAAGAGGACCAGGTCCCCCAGGCACACCAAGGCGTCGGCGCCGTCGCCCGCCCGGGCGAGGGCCTCGCTGTTGCCGTGCACATCGCTGACCACGTGAATCCTGAAGCGACCTCGCATGCGGATCACCCTAGGGTGTTCGGCCCGGCCTTCGGAAGGGCCCCGACCTGCGGTTACTTCCGGGTTACCAAAGCTAGGGGCTAGGGTTCGGACAGCAGTCCCGTGGCATGTGACGCATAGAACATCTGGACGCGACCCCTATTCGAATAGCCGTACCGGTGGGTAACGTCCGGGCAGTCCAATACCCCCCTTGCCTGATCATGGACCGCAGCCGACACAGCGCCCCTCGAAGACGCGGCGGCGCCGGCGCCCGACGAGGAGCAGCAGTCTTGCGCGAGTTCAGCCTTCCGGCCCTGTACGAGGTCCCCGCGGACGGAAACCTGACGGATCTGATCCGCCGCAACGCCGCGCAGCATCCTGACGTCGCCGTCATAGGGCGCAAGGTCGACGGCCGGTGGCAGGACGTCACCGCCACCCAGTTCCTGGCGGAGGTCCGTGCGGCCGCCAAGGGCCTGATGGCCTCCGGCATCCGCCCCGGCGACCGGGTCGGCCTCTTGTCCCGCACCCGCTACGAGTGGGCGCTGCTGGACTTCGCCATCTGGAGCGCGGGCGGCGTGACCGTGCCCGTCTACGAGACCAGCTCGCCGGAGCAGATCCAGTGGATCCTCGGCGACTCCGGTGCCGTGGCCTGCCTGGTGGAGTCCCCCGCGCACGAGGCCGCCGTGGAGTCCGTGCGGGACCGGCTGCCCGACCTCGCGAACATCTGGCAGATCGAGCGCGGCGCGCTCGACCGGCTGCGGGCCGCGGGCGAGGACCTGACCGACGAGGCCGTCGACGAGCGCAGCGCCGTCGCCACCGCCGACTCCCCCGCCACCATCGTCTACACCTCGGGCACCACCGGCCGCCCGAAGGGCTGTGTGCTGACCCACCGCAGCTTCTTCGCGGAGTGCGGCAACGTGGTCGAGCGGCTCAAGCCGCTCTTCCGCACCGGCGACTCGTCCGTGCTGCTCTTCCTGCCCGCCGCCCATGTCTTCGGGCGGCTGGTCGAGATCGCCTCGGTGATGGCCCCGATCCGGCTGGGCCTCGTCAGCGACATCCGCAATCTCACCGACGACCTCCAGTCCTTCCGCCCGTCGCTGGTGCTGGGCGTGCCGCGGGTCTTCGAGAAGGTCTACAACGGCGCGCGGGCCAAGGCCCAGGCGGACGGCAAGGGCAAGATCTTCGACCGGGCCGCGGACACCGCGATCGCCTACAGCCGCGCGCAGGACACCCCGGCGGGCCCGTCGTTCGGCCTCCGGATCAAGCACAAGATCTTCGACAAGCTGGTCTACAGCAAGCTGCGCGCGGTGCTGGGCGGCCGGGCCACCCACGCGATCTCCGGCGGCGCGCCGCTGGGCGAGCGGCTCGGCCACTTCTACCGCGGCATCGGCTTCACGGTCCTGGAGGGCTACGGCCTGACCGAGACGTGCGCCGCGACCGCCTTCAACCCCTGGGACCGGCAGAAGATCGGTTCGGTCGGGCAGCCGCTGCCGGGTTCGGTGGTCCGGATCGCCGACGACGGCGAGGTCCTGCTGCACGGCGAGCACCTGTTCACGGGCTACTGGAACAACGAACAGGCCACCAAGGAGGCCCTCTCCGACGGCTGGTTCCACACCGGCGACCTGGGCACGCTCGACGAGGACGGCTACCTCGCGATCACGGGCCGGAAGAAGGAGATCATCGTCACGGCGGGCGGCAAGAACGTCGCGCCCGCGGTGATCGAGGACCGGATCCGCGCCCACGCCCTGATCGCCGAGTGCATGGTCGTCGGCGACGGCCGGCCGTTCGTGGGCGCGCTGATCACCCTGGACGAGGACTTCCTGCCGCGCTGGCTGGCGGAGCACGGCCGCCCGGCCGGCACGACGCCCTCCGAGCTGGCTGACGACGCCGAGCTGCTGGCCGATGTGCAGAAGGCGGTGGACGACGGCAACGCGGCGGTCTCCAAGGCGGAGTCGGTGCGCAAGTTCCGCATCCTGCCCGCGCAGTTCACGGAGGAATCCGGGCATGTGACGCCGTCGCTCAAGCTGAAGCGGAACGTGGTGGCGAAGGACTTCGCGGGCGAGATCGAAGCGATTTACCACGCGTAGCGGTGCGGGTTAAAAGATTGCTTTCAATCGCCGGGCGGGCTCGATAAACAAGCCTGCCCGGCGATTGAGGGCTTTCTTCTACAGCAGTTCCCGCAAGCGGTTCGCCAGAAGGTCCCAGCGCCACCGCTCTTCCACCCACGCGCGGCCCCGCTCGCCCATGCGACGGCGGAGCTCGGGGTCCCGGAGCAGCGTGACGATCCGGTCGGCGGACTCCTCGGCGGAGCCGCCCCGCACCACATAGCCCGTCTCGCCGTCCAGGACGGCGTCGGGCGCACCGCCGGAGTCGCCCGCGACCACCGGAAGTCCCGTCGCCGACGCCTCCAGGTAGACGATGCCGAGTCCCTCGACGTCCAGGCCGCCGCGGCGCGTACGGCAGGGCATGGCGAAGACGTCGCCGGCGCCGTAGTGCGCGGGCAGTTCCTCCCACGGGACGGGCCCGGTGAAGCGGACCGCGTGGGCGACGCCGGTGCGCTCGGCGAGGGCCCGCAGGTCCTTCGCGTAGGGCCCGCCGCCGACTATGAGCAGCACCGTGTCCGGGACCGCCGCGAGGATCCGTGGCATGGCCTCGATCAGGGTGTCCTGGCCCTTGCGCGGTACGAGGCGGGAGACGCACACCACGACGGGACGGTCGGCGAGCCCGAGGCGGGCGCGGACCTCGTCGCCGCCGGAGGCCGGGTGGAAGGTCTTCTCGTCCACGCCGGGCGGCAGTTGGACCATCCGCCCGGCCGCCTCGGGCGTCAGCGCGGCGGCGATCCGGGAGCGGGTGTACTCCCCCAGATAGGTGATCGTGTCCGTGCCCTCGCCGATCCGGCGCAGCAACTGCCGGGAGGCGGGCAGCTGGGCCCAGCCCGCCTCGTGCCCGTGGGTGGTGGCGACCAGTCGCCGGGCCCCGGCGCGGCGCAGCGCGGGTGCCATCAGTCCGAGCGGCGCGGCGGCCCCGAACCACACGGAGGTGCAGCCGTGTTCGCGCAGCAGCGCGGTGGCGCGGCGCGTGACCCGGGGGGTGGGCAGCAGCATCGTGGTGCGGTCGCGGACGACCTCGAAGGGCTGCTCCGCGTCGAAGCGGGCGGTGGCCTCGGCGCCTTCCCGGCCGCGCTTCCACGTCGAGGCGTAGACGACGACATCCGCCGGGTCCAGGCGCAGCGCCATGTTGTGCAGGAACGCCTGGATGCCGCCGGGCCGGGGCGGAAAGTCGTTGGTGACGATCAAGGTCTTGTGCACGGGGGTCTTTCGGCTGGGGGTCGCTCGGCGGGTGGCCTTGGGCCGTGACATCGCGCCGCCGACAGTACCGGGTGCGCTCGGGCCACCGCCGGGGGTGCCCCCGGGGCGGCTATCTGGACCCGCGTCCCGCCACGTCACCGCGCACAGGCCGCCTCGACCGGCATCATTCCTTGGAGTGACGGAGCGTGTAGGGACGTGCGTGGAACGTGAACCGTGCGTGGACCGTGAATGGACGAGGTGAATCATGGCGGGCACTGGCTTGCGGCTCTCGATCGTGGTGTGGGCCGTCACCCGGGCCGTTCTGCTGCTGTGTGTGTTCCGGGTGTGGGTGCTGCCCGGATCGGATGTCGGGATCGACATCGAGGTGATCTACCAGGGCTGGTACGGGGTGCTGCGGACGGGCACCTTCCCGCTGGACGACGTGACGTGGCAGTACCCGCCGGCCGCGGCGCTGGCCGTGCTCTCCCCCGGGCTGCTGCCGTTCCTCGACTACGCCCCGGCGTTCTTCCTGATGTGCTTCCTGGCGGACGTGCTGGTCTTCGCGATGCTGCTGTTCACCGTGCGCGGCGGCAGACGCAGCCGGGCGGGGGTGTGGGTCTGGGTGGTCGGGGTGCCGCTGCTGGGCCCGATCGTCTACGCCCGCTACGACGTCATGGTGACCGCCGTGTCCGTCGCGGCGCTGCTGGCCGCCGCGCGCCCGGCCGGGGCCCGGCTCTCGGGGGCGCTCGCCGGCTTCGGGGCGCTGCTGAAGGTCTGGCCGGTGCTGCTGCTCGCCGGCACCCCGCGCGGCCCACGCACCCGCTCCGCCTGGGGCGCCGCGCTGCTCACGGCGCTCGTGCTGGGGCTGCTGTTCGCCGCGGCGATGCCGGGGGCGCTGGCGTTCCTGACCTTCCAGCGCGACCGCGGCACGGAGATCGAGTCGCTGGGGTCGTTGGTCTTCCATCTGGGGCGGCACTTCGGGTGGCAGGGCCACGCGCAGCTGCACTACGGCTCGGTGGAGTTCCTCGGCCCGTACGTCCGCACGATGAGCCGGCTGGCACTGGGGCTGAGCGTGCTGGCCTTCGGCTGGCTGCTGCTGTGGCGGGTGCGCGCGCGGCGGTTCACCGCGTGCACGCCCTTCGACGCGGCCTTCGCGGCCGTGCTGCTGTTCACCACCACCAGCCGGGTGATCAGCCCGCAGTATCTGATCTGGCTGATCGGCCTGGCGGCGGTGTGCATGACGATGCGGACGACCCGGCAGGGGCTGCCCGTCGCCCTGGTGCTGCTGGCGGCGCCGCTCACCCAGCTCGAGTTCCCCATCTGGTTCTCGCACGTCGTGGCCAGCGACAAGCTGGGCGTGACGACGCTGACGCTGCGCAATCTGCTGCTGGTGGTGGCGACCCTGCTCTCGTGCGCCCGGCTGTGGCGGGAGACGGTGACCGAGGCGGGGCCGACCGGGACGCCGGAGCCGCCCGCCGAGCGGTCGTCCGCGCTGGTCGCCAAGTGACGGCCGGCCTACGTCAGCCGAGCGCGGCCTCCAGATAGGCGCGCCAGCGCGCGGTGAAGTCGCCGACGCCCACCCCGAGCACGTCGCGCAGGGCGGCCTCGACGGCGCCCGCCCGTCGGCTGTGCCCGCCGACCGCGCGGTAGAAGGCGACGAGCTTCTCCTCGCCCCACTCGTCGGCGATCATGCGGCAGGCCAGCCAGCCCTCCTCGTAGGCGCGGGCCAGCCGCCCGGACTCACCCGCGAAGCCGAACTCCGCGTCCTCGGGCAGCCGCCGCGGCAGCTCGCCGCCGGTGACGGCGCGGGCCAGCTCGGGGGCGGCCTGGCGCGGTGTGCGGTCGGTGTCGCGGTAGGCGGCCCAGTCGGCGAAGCCCTCGGAGAGCCACAGCGGGGTGGCCGGGGAGGTCAGCGCGCGGGTGGCGACGTGGGCGGTCTCGTGGGTGAGCACGACGCGGCGGCCGAAGTCGCCGAGCACGCCGTACGCCTCGGGGTTGACGATGATCCGGTCGGCCGGGGCGGCGCCGGCGCCGCCGACCTCTCCGGTGGTCACCGCCGCGATGCCCCGGTAGCCGGAGGCGGGCGATCCCAGCAGGGCCGCCATGGTGTCCAGGGAGGCCGGCATCTCGACCACCACCCGCCCCGCCCACTTGCCCCGCCAGGCCGCGCCCACGGCGGGCACCGCGCGGTCGGCGAGGTCCGCGAGGGCCCGCAGCCGCGCCCGGTCCTGGCCGACGCCGAGGACGAGGCTGTGCTCGCCGCGCACGACCGCCACCGTGCCCTGCTCCCACAGCTGCCGGCCGCCGTTGCGGTCGTCCTGGGCGGCGATGTACCAGCGGCCGTCGCGCTTGACGAGCGTCAGGCGCGCGGGTGCCGTGACGGGCGCGGTGTCGTAGCCGGCGATCCGGTAGCGCAGTTCGGCCTCGACGGCGACGCGGTGACCGTCGCCGGGCGCGGGGGCGAACCCTCCCCGCCGCACGAGCCGGTAGCCGTAGGCGGCCAGCGGTACGTCCTTGAGCTGCGCGAACACCCGCTGTCGCGCGGCACGGTAGCCCGCCGCCCGAGGGTCCACGGCGGCCAGGAAGGCGGCCTCGTCACGGCCGCGCACCGCGTCGGCCCACCGGTCCAGCAGGCGCTGCACCGATCTGTCGTCGGCGTCCGGGCCAGCGGAGGAGCCCATCGCCCCGCAGCCGGTCAGGGCCTGGACCCCGAGCAGGGCCGCCGCCAGGCCGCACGCCACGCGTCTTCCGCCCCACCGCTGTCGCCCTGTCACGCCCCGCATCGTACGAGCCGCGGGGCGGGCGGCAGGTGTTCAGGGCACGCTCATGGCCGGGTGACGGAGGAAATCGGCATCATGTTGGCCGGGTCGTAGCGGACCCGGGCACCGGGGTAGGGGGCGTGCACGACCTGTCCGTTGCCCACGTACATGCCCACGTGGCTGGCGTCGGCCCGGTAGATCACCAGGTCGCCGGGCTGGGCCTCCGACAGCGACACGTGCCGGCCGGCGTTCCGCTGCGCCTGCGAGGTGCGCGGCAGGCCCACGCCCGCGCGCCCGTACGCCCACTGCGTGAGCCCCGAGCAGTCGAAGGCGCTCGGGCCGGTGGCTCCCCAGGCGTACGGGGAGCCGACCGCGGAGCGCGCGGCCATGGCGGCCGCGGCCCCCCGCGAGGAGGTGGGGGCGAGGCTCGGCAGCGCGGCGGCGAGGACACCGTCGCCGCGGTCGGACCGCGACGCGCGGCCGTACTCCTCCCGGTCCGCCGTGGGCAGCGAGTTCAGCAGCCTGCGGGCCGTGGCGAGCTTCCGCTCGACCTCCTGCTTGTGGCGGACGACGGCCCGGCGGCCGTCCTCGAGGTCCGCGAGGATCCGGGACGCCTCCGCCCGCTCCTGGCGCAGTTCGCGCTGCGCGCCCTGGAGGACCCGCAGCTGGTCGGCCTGGCGGCCGGTGACGCGGTCGAGGGTGGCGGCCCGTTCCAGATAGCCGTCGGGATCGGAGGACAGCAGCAGTTCGATGGCCGGGTCCATGGCGCCGCCGGTGCGGTACTGGGCCGTGGCGATCATGCCGAGGGCGGTGCGCAGCCGGTTGACCCGCTCCTGGCCGCGCGCGACCCGGTCGGCGGCCCGCTCCACCCGTTCCCGCAGGCCGTCGGTGCGCTCGTCGGCGGCGTTGAACTTCTCGGTGGCCCGCTCCGCTTCCTCGTAGAGCCGGTCGACCTGTGCCTTCACCGTCCCGGAGGCCCGGGTGTCGTCCACGGGTTCGCCGGGCCGGGCGTCCGCGGGGGCCGCCGACAGGGCGGCGGCCGCGGTGGCCATGGCGGCGGACAGGACGGTGACCCGGACGGACCGGTTGATACCGGTCGGCGCGGGACGGCGATGGAACGCCACGGGAAGCCGCACTCCCTTTCACTGTGTGCGGCCCCTGCCGCCCGGGACGGGCGTACGACAGCGGGGCACCGCGCGCCAGACAGTAGCGGCGCGATCACCCCGGGTTCAAAGACCGCGCGGGGCGGGAAACGTGACGCCCCGCCGGAGACGCAGGTCACCGGCGGGGCGTGGAGTCAGCGAAGGGTTCCGGGATTCGCCCGAAAGGGCGGTGTGTCGCTCGGGCCCGGCACGGAGGACGGGCTTGGGACGCACCCGGGGTGCGGATGGGGCTCATGAGGTCGCGGGACGGCGGCCGAGGGCTCGGCGGAAGACGTCAGCCGACGCGCACCCCGAACTGGAAGGGCATGTTGCCCATGGCCTCGTAGCGCACGTTGGCGCCCGGCTTCGGGGCGTGCAGCACCTGGCCGTTGCCCGCGTACAGGCCGACGTGGTGCAGATCGCCGTAGAAGATCACCAGGTCGCCCGGCTTGAGGGAGCCCTGGTCGTAGATGCGGGTGCCGGCGTTCGCCTGGTCCTGCGACATGCGGGGCAGGGTGACGCCCGCCTGCGCGTACGCCCAGGAGGTCAGCCCGGAGCAGTCGAAGGAGCTGGGGCCGGTCGCACCCCAGACGTAGGGGGAGCCGATCTTGCCCTGCGCGGCGCCGAGCGCACCACCGGCACGCTGCGACTCGGGCACCGGCTTGCCCTGGTCCCCCGGGTCCGTGCGGCTCCCGCCGGAGCGGTCGGCGCGGTCGCCGCCCTTGCCCTCCTGCGCCTTGTCCTCGCCCGTGACCTCGGCCTTCTCCTTGGCCGTGAGGGTGTTGAGGAGTTCCTGGGCGTCGGAGAGCTTGCCCTGGATCTCCTTCTTCTTGTCCCCCAGCGCCTTGCGCGTGGACTCCAGGTCGGCGAGCTTGTCGGCGGCCTCCTGGCGCTCCTGCTTCAGGGTGCGCTGCTTGCCGGCTATCTGACGAAGCGTCTCCGCCTGCTTGGTGGTGAGCTGGTCGAGCGTGGAGGCCCGCTCCAGGTAGCTGTCCGGGTCGGAGGACAGCAGCAGCTGCAGGGCGGGGTCGATGCTGCCGGTGCGGTACTGCGCGGTGGCCATCGAACCGAGGCTGTTGCGGAGCTTGTTCAGCTCCTCCTGGCCGCGGGCGACCTTGTCCTGGAGATCGCCGACCTGCTTGTCCAGCTTGTCCTGCTTCTCCTTGGCCCCGTTGTACTTCTCGGTGGCCTGCTCGGCTTCCTCGTAGAGCTTGTCGACCTTCGACTTGACGTCCTGCTTGGACGCCTGCGGATCGGCGTGCGCGGCCTGGGCCGAGAGGGCGACGGCCGCCGCGGCGGTCGCGGTGAGCACGGTCACCCGGGTGCGGCCCGGCTGCTTGGGTCGACGGTGGGACGCCACGGAGACGAGCTCCTTTTCCTGGGGGCCGCCTACCGCGCAGGCTCCGCGGGCTCGGCGGGACCTTCGCCGTCACCCCGAATGGATGAACAACCGCGCGAAGGTTCGAGGCCCGACCTTAGTGACCTTCCCGCAGTCCGTTCAAACTCTGCTGCGAAAAATTCCGGCCGCCGACGCATCTTTTACGAAGACGACACAGTAGGTGACCGCCGCCCCACGCTCAGGTACGCGCAAGTCGCTTGAGCAGCAAGGCCGATGCGACCGGCCGCGCGCCCGCCTTCGCGACCCCGTCGGCCACCTCCCGGTCCGTGGAGACCACGACCACCGGTCGGCCCGGCGGCTCGGCCCGCACCAGCTGCCGGATCAGCTCGTCCGCCGTCACCCCGGCCTTGCTGAACAGCACCCGCACCCCGCGCGGCGGCGCGAGCAGCACCGGCGCGGCCAGCTCGGCGCCGTCGAAGACGCACGTCATCTCCGCGCCCGTCTGCGCGGCCAGCATCGCGAGCCCGCCCAGCAGCCGCAGCCGCTGCTTGTCCAACGGCATCGTCGGGTAGCCGGTCTTGGTGACGTTGTAGCCGTCGACCACCAAGTGTGCCTGCGGCAGCGCCAGCAGCTGGTCCAGCAGTGCCGGATCGGTCTCCGACAGCGCGCGGTTGGCGATGTCCTTGGGCGTCATCCGGCCCGGCTCCACCGCGTCCACCGTGTCCGCCGGGCGCACGGACGCCGGCGGCAGGGCCAGCTCGCGCCGCAGCCCCTGCGCCGCGTCCAGGACGGTGTCGAGCAGCAGCCGCAGCCGCATGTCCTCCACGCTGCGCCCCTCGCGCACCGCACGACGGCTCGCCTCCAGCGCCGACTCGGCCTCCGCCAGCCGCGCCTTGAGCCGTCGCGCCTCACCCAGGGCCGCCGTCTTCTCGGTGGCGGCAGCCGAGCGCACGGTCTCCAGCTCGGCCTGCGCCTTGCGCAGCGCCGCCTCACCGCGCCGCACGTCACTGACCGCGCTGCGCAGCTTGCGCTGCGCGGCCTCGGCCTCCTTGCGCACCGCGTCCAGCTCCGCGCGGGCCCGGTCGGAGTCCGTACGGGCCTCGGCGCGCGCGGCGGCCAGCTCCTCGCGCAGCTGCCGCAACTCGCGCTGCGCCTCCTGGCCCGCCCGCTCGGCGCCGGCCCGCTGGGCCTCCTCGCCGGCCGCGGTGACCAGCTTGACCCAGCCGAGCGGCCGCAGCACATAGGCCATGGCCGCCACGTCCTCCGGGTCGGCGGCCGCCGGCGGGGACCCGGCGTCCAGCGCCTCGGCCAGCTCGGACCCGCCCTCGCGCAGCCGGGCGGAGATGCGCTGCCGGAAGACGGCGTCGTTCTCCACCGCGGCGGCCATCGCGTTGCCCGCGAACTTGGCCCGCCTGCTCGGCGTGAACCGGGCGTACTGCCGTAGCTGAGGGGGCAGTTCGGCGACCGTCAGCCCGCCGAACGCCTCCGCGACAAGCCCGACGACCCGTCGCCTGATCCCCTCGGGCAACGGACGGTCGAGCACCTCGGCAACACCGTCGGCCCCGCCGGCGTCACCGGCCGCCTCGCCGCCTGTGTGCTCCACCACCGTTCAACGCTCCCGTTCTTCAGGCGCCCGCGCCCGGCCGGTCCACCAGCTCGATCTGGTCGACCGCGTTGCACCAACGGCAACGCACGGACTCGATGGTCTCACTGACCACCTCGCGCTCCTCCACGTTCGGCTCTCCCGCCAGGTCGAGGTGGACGTATTCGACGGCCCTGGTCGAGCGGGTGACGTCGAACCGGGTGAGATTGCCGCACAGCGTGCAGCGCCACCGGGTCTCGGCTGTCGGCTGGGGAACACCCATCGTGTCGTCCGTCCTCGTCGTCTGCTGCCGCGGCCCCCGGGCGGGCCGCGTCGTCGAACCGCGGGAGTGTCTTCCCCGTAACCCTACGGCCTGCCGGTCTCGCGACGCGGTGCGCAGGCCCGCGCGGACGGCCCGGCGAGGCACTCTGGGCAGGTTGCGCACGGTACGCAATGATCTGACCATGATCGGAAAGGTAGTACGTCTCGGGAAGGCGGCACTCCCCGGCCCCTCCGACGGTGCCCGTGCGACCCCCGTGCCGACCCCCGTGCCGACCCCCGTGATGACCTACACCCTCCTCGGCATCTGCTGCGTCGTCTTCCTCCTCGGCCCCGCCTCGGGCTTCAACACCTCCTACGGCACCGGCGCCGAGCTGATCGCCGCGCAGACCGCCTACTTCGAGCGCTGGGGCGTCGTGCCCGAGA
Source organism: Streptomyces netropsis (assembly GCF_014203545.1). GTDB lineage: Bacteria > Actinomycetota > Actinomycetes > Streptomycetales > Streptomycetaceae > Streptomyces > Streptomyces netropsis. The sequence goes on along the minus strand of NZ_JACHJG010000001.1, from coordinate 768,791 downwards.
AGCTGTGGCTCGGCCCGCCGCTGGAGCTGTGCACGCCGTTCACCGCCCTCTTCGTGCACGGCAACTGGCTGCACCTGCTGGGGAACATGCTCTTCCTCTACGTCTTCGGCGCGATGACGGAGGAGCGGCTGGGCCGGATCCCCTTCGTCCTCTTCTACCTCGCCACGGGCTATCTGGCGCTGCTCGGCTACGCGGCCGTGCACGCCCACTCCGCCCAGACGCTCGTCGGCGCGTCCGGGGCGATCTCCGGGGTGCTCGGCGCGTTCCTCTATCTCTTCCCCAAGGCCCGTGTCACCAGCCTCTTCCCGTTCCTCTTCTTTCTGCCGCTGCGGTTTCCGGCGTGGGCCGTGCTGCTCTTCTGGTTCGCACTGCAATGGCTCGCCGCGCGCACGGCGGGCGACCGCCCCGGAGTGGCCTACCTGGCCCACGTGGTGGGCTTCTGCCTCGGCTTCCTCTGCGCGTGGGCCCGCTGCGGGCCTGCGGATAGAGTGAAGGCCGCAGCCAGGTCCCATGAGGAGTCGCCCGCTCCCGGGGGCGAACCCGGGATCCCCGATAGGAGCCAGCCGTGATCACTTCGATCGTGCTCATCAAGACCGACGTGGACCGGATCCCCGAGATCGCCGAGAAGATCGCCGCGCTGGAGGGCGTCAGCGAGGTCTATTCGGTCACCGGCGCGCACGACCTGATCGCCATGGTGCGGGTGGCCCGGCACGACGACCTCGCGGACGTCATCCCCGGCCGCATCAGCAAGGTCCCCGGCGTGGCCTCGACGGAGACGCACATCGCGTTCCGCACGTACTCGAGCCACGACCTGGAAGCGGCCTTCGCGATCGGCCTCGACTCGTAGCGAGTCCGGCCGGAACACACGCTCCGGGCCGCACCCGGTCCGGCACCGCCGCCACAGCAGCGGACGGGCTGCCGTGCCGTGTCCTCAAGCGCCGGACGGGCTGGCTGTGCTGTGTCCTCAACCGCCGGACAGGCTGGCAAATCCAGCCCGTCCGGCGCTTGAGGACCGGGGTCCGGGGCGGAGCCCCGGTTACACGGGAACGCAGCGTCCGGCTTCCGTCCGGTAGGACCACCGCGCGCCGTCCCGGACCAGTTCCCCCACCGCCGTCACGAACCGCTCGACGTGCTCGTCCGGCGTGCCCGCGCCGAAGCTGACGCGCAGAGCGTTGAGCGAAGGACCCGCCTCCGGCGCACCACACTCGCCCGGCTCAACGGACTCGTCCCCCAGCAGCGTCCGCACCAGCGGGTGCGCGCAGAAGAGCCCGTCGCGGACCCCGATCCCGTACTCCGCGGAGAGCGCCGCGGCGAAGTGCGAGCTGTTCCAGCCCTCCACGACGAAGGAGATGACGCCCACGCGCGGGGCGTCGTCGCCGAACAGCGAGAGCACCTTGACGCCGGGCACCTCCGCGAGGCCCGCCCGTACCGCCTCCACGAGCCGCTGCTCGCGCTCGACGAGCCGCTCGAAACCGGCCTCCGTGAGCGCCTTGCAGGCCGCGGCGATGGCGTACACGCCGATGACGTTGGGCGAGCCCGCCTCGTGCCGGGCAGCGGTGTCGTGCCACTCGACGTCCACCCCGCCCCCGTCGCGCCGCGCGACCTTGCGGCTCGCTCCGCCGCCCGCCAGATACGGCTCGCCGGCCTGGAGCCAGTCCGCCCGCCCGGCCAGGACACCGGCGCCGAACGGCGCGTACAGCTTGTGTCCGGAGAAGGCGACCCAGTCGACGTCCAGCTCCGTGACGTCCACCGGGTGGTGGGGGGCCAGCTGCGCGGCGTCCAGCACGATCCGGGCGCCGTGCGCGTGCGCGGCGGCGGCCAGCTCCCGCACGGGCCACAGCTCGCCCGTCACATTGGACGCACCGGTCACACAGACCAGGGCCGGGCCGTACGGCTCCCGGGCGGCGAGGGCCTCCTCCAGGGTCCGGACCGCCTGGCCCGGGGTGCGCGGCGCGTCGAGGTAGGTGACCTCGACGTCCTCGCGCCGCTCCCACGGCAGCAGCGAGGCGTGGTGCTCGGTCTCGAAGACGAAGACCCGGGTGCCGGCCGGGACCACGGCCGCGAGCAGGTTCAGCGAGTCGGTGGTGGAGCGGGTGAAGACGACCTGGTCGGCCGGGCGGCAGCCGAGGAACGCGGCGACGTCCGCCCGGCTGCTCTCGAACAGGTCGGTCGACAGCTGCGAGAGGTAACCGGCCCCGCGGTGCACGCTCCCGTAGTAGGGCGCGTACGCGGCGACGTCGTCCCACACCCGCCGCAGCGCCGGGGCGCTGGCCGCGTAGTCGAGCGCCGCGTACGGCACCTCGCCCCCGGTGACGAGCGGCACCCGGACGTCGTGGCCGAGGACCGGCAGGGGCGCGTCGGCGAGAGCGGCGGGAGCGGTGGCGGCAACAGGGCATGCGGACATGGCGAATTCTCCTGGAGACAGGGGGGATTGCGGATACGCACGCGGGAAGGCGTCACCGGCGTGCGGGAAACCGAACTCCGGCGCGCGGCACAGGCGCGCGGAGTTCACGGGAAACGGGCCGTAGGCCCTATCGCATTCGCTGAATCACGGAAGAAGCTCCCTCGACGACCAGGATCCCTGGCGAGGGATCCGCGCTTGCCGCAGACCTCTTGTCTGCGGCCCGGTCATCACCCGGGGCACCCCGCCACGGAAGGAGGGTTGCCGGACAGCGGGCCGGGGCCTATGTCGCTGTCACTCGTGACCTGGCGAAGATTATGGCACAGCTGATCGCCCGGCGGTACGGGCGTCCGCATGGCGGGCGGCCCTGCGGGCCGTGGCGTATGCACCTCCGCTGCGCGGCGGTGCCCTCAATCGCCGGACGGGCTTGTTGTGGCTGAGCTCAGCCACAACAAGCCCGTCCGGCGATTGAGGACGCGCCCGCAGGGCGCCCGCCGCCGCAGGCGGCAAGACGGCCCGCCGTCGGCAGGACGGACCGTAGCCGAGAATCCGCCGGCCGGGCTAGCCGTTGCTGGCCGCGACCCAGCGCTCCAGGGCACGCTTCGCGGCGCCCGAGTCGATCGACTCCGCCGCCTTCGCGAGGCCCGCCGTGATCTGCTCCGCCAGCGGGGCGCCGGTGGGCTCCAGGGCGACCAGCGCCGCCGCCGAGTTGAGCAGCACCGCGTCCCGTACGGGGCCGGTCTCGCCGTCCAGCAGCCGTCGGGCGACGTCGGCGTTGTACGAGGCGTCCGCGCCCCGCAGCGCCTCCACGGGCACCAGGTCGATCCCCACGTCCCGCGGGTCGAAGGGCTCCCGGCGCACCTCGCCGCCGCCGACGATCCACACCTGCGAGGTCGCGGTGGTGGTCAGCTCGTCCAGCCCGTCGTCGCCGCGGAAGACGAGCGCGGAGGCGCCGCGTTCGGCGAGGACGCCGGCCAGGATCGGGGCCATCCGGGCATCGGCGACGCCGGTCGCCTGGGCCTTCACCCGCGCGGGGTTGGTCAGCGGGCCGAGCACGTTGAACGTGGTGCGGATGCCCAACTCGCGGCGCGCGGGCGCCACATGGCGCAGGGCGGGGTGGAACTTCACCGCGAAGCAGAAGGTGATCCCCGCTTCCTCGGCCACCTCCACGACGCGGCGCGGGGCGAGGTCCAGATTGACGCCCAGCTTCTCCAGGACGTCCGAGGCGCCGCTGGCGGAGGAGGCGGCGCGGTTGCCGTGCTTGACGACCTTCGCGCCGGTGCCCGCCACGACTATCGCGGACATGGTGGAGATGTTGACGGTCTTGGCGCCGTCGCCGCCCGTGCCGACGATGTCCACGCTCGGGCCGGGCACCTCGATGAGGTTGGCGTGCGCGTACATGGTCCGCACGAGACCGGAGATCTCGGCGACCGTCTCACCCTTGGCGCGCAGCGCCACCGCGAAGCCCGCGATCTGGGCGTCGGTCGCCTCGCCGCGCATGATCCGGTCCATGGCCCAGGCGGTGTCGTCCGCACTCAGGTCCACACCGTCCAGGAGGGCGTCGAGCACACCCGGCCAGGTGCGGGCCGTCGCGCTGTCGCCGCCTGCCGGGGTCACAACGTTCATGGTCCACGCTCCTGGTGGTCGAATCCGTGATGCCGCGGTGTTCGCGGTGTTCGCGGGTCCAGCCTATCCAGGACCGGGGACGGCGAAGAGCCCCGTCCAGCGCATGGACGGGGCTCTTGCCGTGGCGATCAGTGATCGGTCAGACGGGGATCAGTGGTGGCCGTGGCCGCTGGTGATCTCCTCGTACTCCTCCGCGGTGGCCTTGGGGATGTGCGTCCCCTCGCCGTAGAAGCCCTTCGAGAGCTTCACCCGGAGCTTCTGCGTGGCGCTCAGCTTGCGCTTCACACCGTTCTCGTCGACCTCGGGGCCGAGCTCGAGCGGCTTGGGCTGCTCGTGCGCGGTGAGGGTGTGCAGGGCCTCCTGCGACAGCGGCTCGTGGATCTCGACGAACTCGCCGTGCGGCAGGCGCTTGATGATGCCGGACTCGCGTCCGTGCAGCACCTTGTCCCGGTCGCGGCGCTGGAGACCCATGCAGATCCGTCGCGTGGCGATGAAGGTCAGCACCGGCACCACGAAGAAGCCGACCCGGACGAACCAGGTGATGGCGTTGATCGAGAGGTGGAAGTGGGTGGCCCAGAGGTCGTTTCCACCACCGACCAGCAGCACGAAGTACACGCTGATCCAGGAGGCACCGAACGCGGTGCGCGTCGGGGCGTTGCGCGGGCGGTCCAGCAGGTGGTGCTCCCGCTTGTCGCCGGTCACCCAGGACTCGATGAACGGGTAGACCGCGATGGCCGCGAGGACCAGCGGGAAGATCACCAGCGGGACGAACACGCCCAGGACCAGGGTGTGGCCCCAGAGGTTGATCTCCCAGCCCGGCATGACACGGATCAGGCCCTCGGAGAAGCCCATGTACCAGTCGGGCTGCGCGCCGGTGGACACCTGGTCCGGCCGGTACGGGCCGATCGCCCAGATCGGGTTGATCGTCGCGATGGCGGAGACCGCCGCGATCACACCGAAGACCAGGAAGAAGAAGCCTCCGGCCTTGGCCATGTAGACCGGCAGCAGCGGCATGCCGACCACGTTCTTGTTCGTCCGGCCGGGGCCGGGGAACTGGGTGTGCTTGTGGAAGAACACCAGGATCAGGTGCGCCACCAGCAGACCGAGCATGATGCCCGGCAGCAGCAGGACGTGGATGGAGAAGAACCGCGGCACGAAGTCCGAGCCGGGGAACTCGCCGCCGAACAGGAAGAACGAGATGTACGTACCGACGATCGGCACGGACAGGATCGCGCCCTCCATGAAGCGGACGCCGGTGCCCGAGAGCAGGTCGTCCGGCAGGGAGTAGCCGGTGAAGCCGGTGAACATGCCCAGCACGAACAGCAGGAAGCCGAACAGCCAGTTGACCTCACGCGGCTTGCGGAAGGCACCCGTGAAGAAGACGCGCATCATGTGCACGAACATCGCCGCGAGGAAGATCAGCGCGCCCCAGTGGTGGATCTGCCGGATCAGCAGACCGCCACGGACGTCGAAGCTGATGTTGAGCGTCGACTGGAACGCCTCGGACATCCGCATGCCCTGCATGGGGACGTACGAGCCGTGGTAGACGACCTCGTTCATGCTCGGGTGGAAGAACAGCGTCAGATACACACCCGTGAGGATGATGATGATGAAGCTGTAGAGCGCGACCTCACCCAGCATGAAGGACCAGTGGTCCGGGAAGATCTTGCGCATGTTGGCCTTGGCCAGGCCGTAGATGCCCAGTCGGCCGTCCGCCCAGTCGGCCATCCGCTCACCGGCGGGCGCCTTGCGCTGGTTGTCAGCTGCTGTAGTACTCATCCGCGCTCCCAGTAGGCAGGACCGACGGGCTCGGCGAAGTCGCCCATGGCCTCAAGGTAGCCCTTGTCATTGACCTTGATCTGCAACTGCGGAAGCGCGTGACCGGCCGGACCGAAGATCACTCGTCCGCCGTCGGCGAGGTCGAAGGTCGACTGGTGGCACGGGCAGAGCACGTGGTGCGTCTGCTGCTCGTACAGGCTGATCGGGCAGCCGACGTGCGTGCAGATCTTGGAGAACGCGACGATGCCGTCGACCGACCAGTCGAGTTCCTTCTTGTCCTTGATGTTCTCCGGCTGGAGCCGGACGATCATCAGGGCCGCCTTGGCGATCTCCTTCTGGAAGTCGTGGTCCTCCTCCTTCATGCCCTCGGGCATGGCGAAGGTGAGGGACCCGACCTGGATGTCCTCGGGGCGCAGCGGCTGATTCGTGTTCTGGTTGATCAGCATCTTGCCCGCGGCCCAGGCGGTCTTGCGGAGCTTGGTGCCCGGCAGCGGACCGAGGTCGCGCAGCAGCACCACACCGGAGAGCGGCACCAGGGCCAGCGCGCCGAACATGGTGTTGCGGATCAGCTTGCGGCGGCCGAACGTCGACTCCTCGGCGCCCTGCTTGAAGTCGGCCAGGACCTTGGCCTTGACCTCGGGCTCGGCGGCGATGGGGTGCCGGTCGTCGGCGTGCTCGACGTCGGACATCAGGGTGCGGGCCCAGTGGACCGCGCCCGCGCCGATGCAGAACAGCGCCACACCGAGGGTCATGCCCAGCGCGAAGTTCAGCGCGCTGATGTGACCGATCGGGAAGATGTAGACGATCTTGTCGACCGGCAGGGTCACGTACGAGGCGATGAAGCCGACGGTGGCCAGCATCGACAGGACGAAGAAGAACGCGACCACGCGCTCGGAGCGCTTGGCGGCCCTCTCGTCGATGTCCTGGATGCGGTGCTCGTGCGGCGGCAGGCCGGGGTCGGCGAACGGGTCGCCCGCGACGGCTACGGCGGTGGCGTGCGCGTCGCCCTGCGTGCTCGGCAGGTTCTCTTCTGGAATGTCTTGGCTACTCATGACTTCTTGGCCTTAGCGGTGTGGGCCGCGACCCAGATGGCGACGGCGATCATCGCACCCAGACCGAAGACCCACGCGAACAGACCCTCACTGACCGGGCCGAGCCCACCCAGTTCGAGGCCGCCCGGGCTCTCCGACTTGCTGCTGTTGACCGTGTCGAGGTACGCGATGATGTCCTTCTTGTTCTTCTCCGTCATCGTGGTGTCGGGGAAGGAAGGCATGTTCTGCGGGCCGGTCTGCATGGCCTCGTAGATGTGCTTCGGGTCGACATCGTCGAGCGGCGGGGCGTACTTGCCGTTCGAGAGGGCGCCACCCTTGCCGGTGAAGTTGTGGCACTGGGCGCAGTTCGTACGGAAGAGCTCCCCACCCTTGGCGATGTCCGCGCCGTCCGGGCTGTACTGGCTCTTGGACGGCACCGAGGGGCCGGCGCCGAGCGAGGCGATGTACGCGGCGAGCTGGTCGATCTCGGCCTGCGAGTAGATCGCCTTCTTCTTGGGCGCCTGGGCGCCCTGCTGCTGCAGCGGCATACGGCCGGTGGCGACCTGGAAGTCGACGGCCGCGGCACCCACGCCGACCAGGCTCGGGCCGTCGGAGGTGCCCTGACCGCCGGTGCCGTGGCAGCTTGCGCAGCCCACGGAGTAGAGCTTCTTGCCCTCCTCGATGGCAAGGGACTGGGCGGTGTCATCGGCCTTGGCCGTGTCCGCGGGCGCGAACGCGGCGTACAGCCCCCCAGTTACCGCCAGCGCGAAGAGTAGGACGACGACCGCCGCCAGCGGATGGCGTCGTCGTGCGGAGAGCTTTTTCACGGATTACCCCGGTGTCAGGATCTTCTGCGTCGATGCTGGACTGTTGGTCCGGTGCGGGACCGATTACTTGATCAAGTAGATCGTGGCGAAGAGCCCGATCCAGACCACGTCGACGAAGTGCCAGTAGTAGGACACGACGATGGCCGCCGTCGCCTGGTGGTGGGTGAACCTCTTGGCCGCGTACGTCCTGCCCAGGACCAGCAGGAAGGCGATGAGACCGCCCGTCACATGCAGGCCGTGGAAGCCGGTCGTCAGGTAGAAGACCGAGCCGTACGGGTCGGAGGAGAGCGAGAGCCCGTCCTTCTTGACCAGTTCGGTGTACTCGAAGACCTGGCCGCCGATGAAGATGGCACCCATCACGAAGGTGATCACGAACCACGTGCGCAACTTCTTCACGTCGCCACGCTCGGCGGCGAACACACCGAGCTGGCAGGTGAGGGAGGAGAGCACCAGGATCGTGGTGTTGGTCGCCGAGAACGGAAGGTTCAGGCTGTCCGCCATTTCCTTCCAGTGGTCGGGGCCCATCACCGATCGCAGGGTGAAGTACATCGCGAAGAGGGCCGCGAAGAACATCAGCTCGGAACTCAGCCAGATGATGGTTCCGACGCTGGTGAGGTTCGGTCGGTTGACCGAGGGGTGCGCGTGCCCGGTATCTACTGCTGTTGCTGTCGCCACGACCGACATTATGTCGGTCGCTTATCTCGCGCTCACTCCGGGGGGTGCCGTTCGGTGTGTCAAGAGCGTATGCCCTGCTCGTACGGCCCATTGCGAGCGTCCCCCAAAGGGGGGAAGCAGGCGTTCCGCAGGGCTTCACGACCCCCGTCGCGACCGGTGCTGACGGCGTGTCCGGCCGATCTTCCCCGATGCCGACCCCTCCTCCGGCGCGGCGCTCGCGGAGTAGCATCCGCTGGGCGGCGCCCGTTCCCGTGAATCCGCCCGCACGCTTGTCCGCACTTCTGTTCACGAGCCTGTTCTCAAGACTGTTCACGATCTTGTTCACGAGCCTGGAGGAACGATGCAGCCGACTGCCACGGTGCTGGTCTACAGCGACAACGCGGGCACCCGGGAGCAGGTGCGGCTGGCCGCGGGACGGCGTCCCGCGGCCGATGTGCCGCCGGTTACGTACGTGGAATGCGCGACCCTGCCCGCCGTCCTCACGACCCTGGAGGAGCGCCACGTAGACGTGTGCGTGCTGGACGGCGAGACGGCCCCCGCCGGCGGCATGGGCGTCTGCCGGCAGCTCAAGGACGAGGTCTTCCGCTGCCCGCCCGTCCTGCTGCTCATCGGGCGCCCGCAGGACGCCTGGCTGGCTACCTGGAGCCGGGCGGAGGCGGTGGTGACGCACCCGGTGGACCCGGTGGCGTTCGCCGACGCGCTGGCGGGGCTGCTGCGCACCGGACCGGCCGTGGAGGTCTGACGGCACTCCCGACGGCCGTGGCGGGCCCGGCGGGCCCGCCACGGCCCGTCGCCGCCTACACCCTCGGTCGCAGGCGGGCCGCATCGGCGGGGCTGCTCCCGTCCGGCTTCCCGGTCCCGGCCACCAGGGCGCTGCCCTGGCGCCAGGCCTCCCAGGGCATGTTCCAGTCGCCGAAGCCGTTGTCGAACGGCGTCATGGTCGCCCCCGCGCTGCCGATGACCTTCACGATGTCGCCGACCTTGACGGTGTCGAAGAACCACTTGGCGTTGTCGGTGCTCATCCCCGTGCAGCCGTGGCTGACGTTGTCCGCCCCCTGCGAGCCCACGGACCAGGGGGCGGCGTGCACGTACTCGCCGCTCCAGGTGACCCGGGTGGCCCAGTAGACCGGCAGGTCGTAGGAGTCCGAACTGCCCTCAGCGATGCCGATGCTGGTGCCGCGCATCCGTACGAAGGATTCCCGGCCGAGGATCACCTTGACCCCGTTGCGGGTGGCGTAGCCGGGCTTGCCGGTGGTCACCGGGATGGACCGGATCTGCTGGCCGTTGCGCAGCACGGTCATGTAGTGCGCGCTCGCGTCCGTGACGGCCTCGATGCGGTCGCCGGTGGTGATCCTCAAGGGTGTGGAGGGGCCGCCGTAGAGGCCGCCGCCCACCTTGATGCCGTTCAGGTTGGAGCGCACGTCGACGGTGGCGTGGGCGGGCCAGTACTCGCGCGGACGGTAGTGCAGCGTCCTGTTGTCCACCCAGTGCCAGGCGCCCTCGACGGCGGGGGTGGAGTCGACGCGCAGGGTGCGCTCGACGACGGCCCGCGCGGCGGGATCCTGGACGGGGGCGCTGAGCTCCGCGGTGATGGGCTGTCCGACGCCGTAGGTGCCCTTCTGCGGGCCGAAGGCGACGCGCAGCAGCCGGTCGGCCGCACTGGTGTCGAAGCCGATCGTCCGGCGCCCCTGGGCCCCGTCCTCGTCCTCCACGCTGACGCGCACGGTGTAGTGCGCGCCGGCGGCCAGCGCGCCGGTGCTGTGCCAGCTGGAACCGTCGGCCGCCAGCTCGCCCTTGACGTACCGCCCGGCGGCGTCCGTCGCGGTGACGTCGGTGATCTTGTCACCGTGTTCGGCCCGTACTTCCAGGGGTTTGCTCGGGTCGGCGGGCTTGCCTTCCCGGGTGCTGGTGAGGGCCACGTTCCGGGTGGCGTCGTAGGGCTTGGCGGCCAGTGGGTTGGACGAGCCGCCGCACGCGGTGGCCCCCAGCGCCACGGGAATCACCAGCAGGGCGCAGGCGAGCACCGTGCGGCGTCGAGGTGAGTGGCTCATGGTCACAACCGTAGGGAGGAACGCGAGCCGGGGCTCGCGGGGTGACTCCGAACGGGTGCATACACGTCGGGCCCCGCACACCGGAGGGTGTGCGGGGCCCGATCGCCGACGGTCGCGGTGAACCTACTGGTTCTGGTCCGCGCCGCGGTAGAACTCGAACACCCAGCCGAAGAGACCGATCAGGATGATCGGCGCTCCGAAGTACATCAGCCACCAGCCGAAGATGACGCCCAGGAAGGCGATCGCGCCACCGATGGCCAGGGACAGCGGCTGCCAGCTGTGCGGGGCGAAGAAGCCCAGCTCGCCGGCGTCGTCCGCGACGTCCGCGTCCTTGTCGTCCTGGGCACCGGTGTCCACCCGGCGCGCGGTGAACGCCAGGTAGTAGCCGATCATGATGCTCAGACCGAAGGACAGGAACAGCGCCGTGGTGCCGACCGGCTCCTTCGACCACACGCCATAGACGACCGCCATGGCGAGGATGAAGACGGCGAGCCAGATGAACATCCGGCCTTGGATCTTCACTTGCCGGCCTCCTTGCCACCCGCGAGGGCCTTGTCATCCGCGGAGAGGTTCTCTTCGAGCTCGAGAGCCGCGATCTCCGGGTGGTGCAGGTCGAACGCCGGGGATTCGGACCGGATCCGCGGCAGAGTGAGGAAGTTGTGCCGCGGCGGCGGGCAGGACGTCGCCCACTCCAGCGAACGGCCGTAACCCCACGGGTCGTCGACCTCCACCTTCTTGCCGTACTTCGCGGTCTTCCACACGTTGTACATGAAGGGCAGCATCGACAGACCGAGCAGGAACGAGCTGATCGTCGAGATGGTGTTCAGCAGGGTGAAGCCGTCGGCCGCGAGGTAGTCCGCGTAGCGACGCGGCATGCCCTCGGCACCCAGCCAGTGCTGCACCAGGAACGTGCCGTGGAAGCCCACGAACAGCGTCCAGAAGGTGATCTTGCCCAGTCGCTCGTCCAGCATCTTGCCCGTGAACTTCGGCCACCAGAAGTGGAAGCCGGAGAACATCGCGAACACCACGGTGCCGAAGATGACGTAGTGGAAGTGCGCGACCACGAAGTACGAGTCGGAGACGTGGAAGTCCATCGGGGGCGAGGCCAGGATGACGCCGGTCAGACCACCGAAGGTGAAGGTGATCAGGAAGCCGACGGCCCACAGCATCGGGGTCTCGAAGGACAGCGAGCCCTTCCACATGGTGCCGATCCAGTTGAAGAACTTCACACCGGTCGGGACCGCGATCAGGAAGGTCATGAAGGAGAAGAAGGGCAACAGCACACCACCGGTGACGTACATGTGGTGCGCCCACACCGTCACCGACAGACCGGCGATCGAGATCGTCGCGGCGATCAGACCGATGTAGCCGAACATCGGCTTACGGGAGAAGACCGGGATGACCTCGGAAATGATGCCGAAGAACGGCAGCGCGATGATGTACACCTCGGGGTGTCCGAAGAACCAGAAGAGGTGCTGCCAGAGCAGGACGCCGCCGTTGGCCGCGTTGAAGATCTGGGCTCCGAACTTGCGGTCCGCCTCCAGGGCGAACAGCGCGGCCGCCAGCACCGGGAAGGCCAGCAGGACCAGGACACCGGTCAGCAGGACGTTCCAGGTGAAGATCGGCATGCGGAACATCGTCATGCCGGGCGCGCGCATGCAGATGATCGTGGTGATGAAGTTGACCGAACCGAGGATCGTGCCGAAGCCGGAGAAGGCCAGACCCATGATCCACATGTCGGCGCCGACACCCGGCGAGTGGACGGCGTCCGACAGCGGGGAGTAACCGAACCAGCCGAAGTCGGCCGCACCCTGCGGGGTGAGGAAGCCGCCCACCGCGATGAGCGAGCCGAAGAGGTACAGCCAGTACGCGAACATGTTCAGCCGCGGGAACGCCACATCGGGCGCGCCGATCTGCAGCGGCATGATCCAGTTCGCGAATCCGGCGAACAGCGGCGTCGCGAACATCAGCAGCATGATCGTGCCGTGCATCGTGAACGCCTGGTTGAACTGCTCGTTCGACATGATCTGCGTGCCGGGACGGGCGAGTTCGGCGCGCATGAGGAGCGCCATCACGCCGCCGATGCAGAAGAACGCGAACGACGTGACCAGGTACAGCGTGCCGATCGTCTTGTGGTCAGTGGTGGTGAGCCACTTGATCACCTGATTGCCGGGCTGCTTCTGGCGTACGGGCGGTGCTGCCGTGGCTGTCGCGGCGGCGGCACCCTGGGGTTCGTTGAGGATGCTCACTGGTTCTTGGTCTCCGCGTTCTTCGCGTGAGGGGTCTGCGCGATGCCCGCCGGCTGGTAACCGGTCTGGCCCTTCTTCGCCAGTTCCTCCAGGTGCGCCTTGTAGCGCTCCGGGGAGACGACCTTGACGTTGAAGAGCATGCGGGAGTGGTCCTGGCCGCACAGCTCGGCGCACTTGCCCAGGAAGGTGCCCTCCTTGTTCGGGGTCACCGTGAAGCTGTTGGTGTGCCCGGGGAGGACGTCCTGCTTCATCAGGAACGGCACCACCCAGAAGGAGTGGACGACGTCCCGCGAGGTCAGGATGAACTGGACCGTCTCACCCTTGGGCAGCCACAGCGTGGGGCCCGGGTTGCCGGTCTGCGGGTTCCGGTCGCCGGGGACGCCGACGTCGTAGACGCCCTCGGCGTCGGCCGGTGCCTTCTTCAGGAACCGGTCGGGGATCGCGTCCAGGTCCTTGTTCTCGCGGAGCGGCTTGGCCGGGGTGGCGGCGTTGCCGTCGACGTTCTCCATGTAGTTGAACGCCCAGCTCCACTGGAAACCGACCACGTTGATGACGTGCTGCGGCTTCGCGGGGTTGGTCAGGAGCTTGTTCTCATCGCGCGCGGTGAAATAGAAGAGCACCGAGACGATGATGATCGGGACCACGGTGTACAGCGCCTCGATGGGCATGTTGTACCGGGTCTGCGGGGGGACCTCCACCTTGCTTCGGCTGCGCCGGTGGAAGATGACGCTCCAGATGATCAGGCCCCACACCAGAACGCCGACCACGAGGGCGGCGGCCCAGGAGCCCTGCCACAGGGAGAGGATCCGCGGCGCCTCTTCCGTGACGGGAGTGGGCATTCCGAGGCGGGGGAAGTCCTTCGATGTGCAACCGGTGGCGGTCGCAAGGACAGCGCCCGCGGCCAGCGCCTGCAGCAGCTTCCGCCGCACCGGGCGCCGCGACGAGCGGTCGGAGCCGTTGGGACTCACGTAGCGCCTTCCCGAGAGTCTCGCCCGTGCGGCCGGCTGCGGCCGTCTCGGGTCGGTCGCCGGCCCGCTGCGGGCAGGGGTTTGGATGTTTATGCGGACCAAACCCTACTGGACGCTATTTGGGGTCGCGCGGGGAGGGTGCCCAACGCGCCGGGTCGCACCCCGAAGGGATGGAATCTAGGGCTCCGTGGGCCATCTGGAGGACCGTCAGACGGCCCCGACCTGCGGCTGCGTCGCCGACGGGAGCTCGCGGGCCGACCGGGCCCGGTCCCCGCGGACACCGCCCTCCGGGGGGCCGGGCGTCCCGGCCGCGCGAGGGCACGGACGGGCGGCGCCCCGTCCGGTCGCGCCGGGCGTTAGCGTTCCTCACGTGCCCTACTTCGACACCGCGTCCGCCGCTCCCCTGCACCCCGTCGCCCGTCAGGCCCTGCTCGCGGCCCTCGACGAGGGCTGGGCCGACCCGGCGCGGCTCTACCGGGAGGGCCGCCGGGCCCGGCTGTTGCTGGACGCCGCGCGCGAGGCCGCGGCGGAGGCGGTGGGGTGCCGGGCCGACGAGCTCGTCTTCACCCCATCGGGTACCCGCGCCCTGCACGACGGGATCGCCGGCGCCCTCGCGGGCCGTCGGCGCGTCGGCCGTCATCTGACGGTGTCCGCCGTCGAGCACTCCGCCGTCCTGCAGAGCGCCGCGGCGCTTCAGGCGGCGGGCGGGGCCGTTACCGAGGTCCCGGTGGACCGTACCGGCCGGGTCGAGGCCGGCGCGTTCGCGGCGGCGCTGCGCCCGGACACCGCGCTGGCCGCGCTGCAGTCGGCCAACCACGAGGTGGGCACGGAGCAGCCGGTGGCCGAGGTGGCCGAGGCCTGCCGGGCGGCGGGGGTGCCGCTGCTCGTGGACGCCGCCCAGTCGCTCGGCTGGGGTCCGGTCGCCGACGGCTGGTCCCTGCTGACGGCGAGCGCGCACAAGTGGGGCGGACCGTCGGGCGTGGGCCTGCTGGCCGTGCGCAAGGGCGTGCGGTTCGCGGCCCAAGGCCCGGCGGACGAGCGGGAGTCGGGCCGGGCGCCCGGCTTCCCGAACCTGCCCGCGATCGTCGCGGCGGCCGCGTCGCTGCGGGCCGTACGACAGGAGGCGGCGGCCGAAGGGGCCCGGCTGCGGGGGCTGGTGGACCGGATCCGGGAGCGGGTGCCCCAGCTCGTACCGGATGTGGAGGTCGTCGGCGACCCGGAGCGGCGACTGCCGCATCTGGTCACCTTCTCGTGTCTGTATGTCGACGGTGAGACCCTGCTGCACGCCCTGGACCGGGCCGGGTTCTCGGTCTCCTCCGGGTCCTCCTGCACCTCCAGCACACTGACCCCGAGCCATGTGCTGCGGGCGATGGGAGCGCTGTCGGAGGGCAACATCCGGGTGTCGCTGCCGACGGGCACGACGGAGGAGGACGTCGAGCGCTTCCTGGAGGTGCTCCCCCGGGCGGTGTCGTCCGTACGGGAGCAGTTGGGTGCGCCGACGGGGGCCACGACCTCGGCCGGGAGCGCCTCGGAGCTGGTCCTGGACGCGCTCGGCAAGCGGTGCCCGATCCCGGTGATCGAGCTGGCGAAGGTCATCGGCGACGTGCCGGTGGGCGGCCTGGTGACGGTGCTGTCCGACGACGAGGCGGCCCGGCTGGACATCCCGGCGTGGTGCGGGATGCGGGGCCAGGAGTACGTGGGCGAGCGCCCGGCGGAGCGGGGCGCGGCGTACGTCGTGCGGCGTCGCGTCTAGGGCGTGGCCGGCCGGGTCTTCGGCTGCGGGCCGTCGTTGCCGCCCGCGGCGGCGAGCGCCCTGCGGGCGCGTCCTCGAGCGACGGACGGGCTGCTGTGCTCCGTCCTCAAGCGCCGGACGGGCTTGAAAGCCCGTCCGGCGCTTGAGGACCGGGGTCCGGGGCGGAGCCCCGGTTAGGCCAGGTGGGCCTTGACCTCGGCGGCTGCGGCCTCGCCGTACGCCTTGGCGAAGCGCTCCATGAAGTGGCCGCGGCGCAGCTCGTACTCCTGGGTGCCGAGGGTCTCGATGACGAGGGTCGCGAGCATGCAGCCCAGCTGCGCGGCGCGCTCGAGGGGGAGCTCCCAGGTCAGGCCCGCGAGGAAGCCCGCGCGGAAGGCGTCGCCGACGCCCGTGGGGTCGACCTTGGCCTCCTCCTGCGCGCAGCCGACCTCGATGGCCGGCTCACCGGTGCGCTCGATGCGGACGCCGCGCGCGCCGAGGGTGGTGACCCGGGTGCCGACCTTGGCGAGGATCTCGGCGTCCGTCCAGCCCGTCTTGGACTCGATCAGGGCCTTCTCGTACTCGTTGGTGAACAGGTACGTGGCGCCCTCGATCAGCAGGCGGATGTCCTCGCCCTCCAGGCGGGCGAGCTGCTGGGAGGGGTCGGCCGCGAAGGGGATGGCGCGGGTGCGGCACTCCTCGGTGTGGCGCAGCATCGCCTCGGGGTCGTCCGCGCCGATCAGGACGAGGTCGAGGCCGCCGACCCGCTCGGCGACCGGGTGCAGCTCGATCTGGCGGGCCTCGCTCATCGCGCCGGTGTAGAACGACGCGATCTGGTTGTGGTCGGTGTCCGTCGTGCAGACGAAGCGGGCCGTGTGCAGGACCTCGGAGATCCGCACCGACGCGGTGTCGACGCCGTGCCGGTCGAGCCAGGCGCGGTACTCGGCGAAGTCCTGGCCGGCGGCGCCGACCAGGACCGGGCGCAGACCGAGCACGCCCATGCCGAAGCAGATGTTGGGGCCGACGCCGCCCCGGCGGACGTCGAGCTCGTCGACGAGGAAGGACAGCGAGACGGTGTGCAGCTGGTCCGCCACGAGCTGATCGGCGAAGCGGCCGGGGAATGTCATCAGGTGGTCGGTGGCGATGGAGCCGGTGACTGCGATACGCACGGCTGGTCTGCTCCCTGCGGGGCGAGGTGACATAACGAGAAAAACAAGAAGAGCCACACCACGCTACCGGGTCCGGATACCGTCGCCGTGCTCGTTTCAAGCCACTGAACGGCCAAAATTACCAAATAGTAGGCCTTTCTCCGCGTGCCGCATGGTGCCTACGGTGCGGGTATGCCGAACCCTGTGAAGGACGTCACTCTCACTTCCGCGAACGATCCCGAGTCGCTGGACGAGCTGCGCGGCTGCTGCGCGGCGATGGCACCGCACTGGACCAGCACCGCCCCGGCCCCCGCGCCCGCGCCCGTACCGCCGTCGAGCATCCACGGCGTCTCGGTCCCCGTGGCCTCCGCGCGGCTGATCGACGCCATGTCGGACTACGGCGACTGACGGCCCCCGGAGCTCCCCGGAGGGCTTCGTGGAACCGCTCGCTCCTGCGTTCCGTCCAAGCGGCGTCCCCCTCACGGGGGATGGAGCAGTACACACATTGAGCGGAGCGAAGGAGCGATGTGGTGAGCACCGAAGGCGGCACCCCCGACAGCAAGCGCCGGCGGAAGCATTCGCCGTTGGCGGTCGTATCGGTGGCGGCGGCGGTGCTGCTGGCCGGTGGCGGCGGCGCGTACTGGGCCACCACCGCGGCCGACGGCAAGGACGCGAGTCCGCCCGGCGGGACCGGCGCCCCGGCGCCGCTGGCCCTGGACGGCTACGGGCGGTCGGGCGGCGGCAGCGGCCCCTCCCGGGGCATCGCGGTCGGCGAGCCGGACCCGAACGGCACCCGGTACCGGGCCGAGGGGAAGCTGCCCGACGGGCCGCGGACCGCGCCCGTCTATCTGCCGGGGCGCGAGGTCGACCGGAGCGAGGTGGCGGCCCTGGCGAAGGTGCTGAAGGTGGCGGGCACGCCCCGGCTCGTCCAGGACGTGTGGCAGGTGGGCGGCACGCCGGACGCGGCCGGGCCGACCCTTCAGGTGCAGCGGACGGGGCCGGGCAACTGGTCGTTCTCGCGGTACGGCATCCCGGGCGGCAAGCCCTGTGTGCCGCCGTCGGGTGACGGGCCGGAGAAGACCATGGAGCTGTCCGGCGCCGACCCCTCGGGGACGACGTCGTCGAAGCCGTGCCCGTCCTTCCGGGACGGCTCCTCCTCACCGTCGGACGGCGGTGAGGGGCCCGTGTCGGAGGAGAAGGCCAAGCAGGCCGCCTCCCCCGTGCTCAAGGCGCTCGGCCAGGACGACGCCAAGATCGACGCGAGCGGGCTCTTCGGGGCCGTACGGACCGTCGCGGCGGAGCCGGTGCTCGGCGGTGTGACCACCTACGGCTGGCAGACCAGCCTGAAGGTCGGCGCCGACGCGCAGCTGGTGGGCGGCAGCGGGACGCTCCAGAGCCCGACGAAGGGCGCCACGTATCCGCTGATCACGGCCGCGGAGGCGCTCAAGGAGCTGAACAAGGGCGGTGGCACCGGCCGGGTCGTCATCGGCGGCTGCGCGTCGGCGGTCCCGCACGGTACGGACGGGGGCACCGCCGTGGAGCCGACCCCGCCGTGCCTGGAGAAGAGCCTGGGCAAGACGAAGCAGCGGGAGCCCGCGCTGGTGCGCGGCGCGTCGTTCGCGCTGGCCGCGCACTCGGTGGGCGGGCGGCAGGCGCTGGTGCCGTCGTGGCTCTTCCAGGTCCAGCAGCCCGGCGCCGACAAGGCGGACAAGAAGGGCACGATCACGATCGCCCAGCCGGCGGTGGACCCGAAGTTCATCGCCAAGCCGGCGCCGGCGCCGACGGCGCCCACCGGTAAGCCGTCGTCGGTCCCGCCGAAGTCCGGGCCGCTGCCGGTGGAGTCCTACACCGTGGACGGCGACAAGCTCACCCTGCGCTTCTGGGGCGGGGTGTGCAGTGACTTCTCCGCCTCCGCCGAGGAGTCCTCGGACGAGGTGAAGGTGAAGATCACGGGCACGGAGAAGGAGCCCGGCAAGGTCTGCGTGATGATGGCGAAGACGTTCGAGCAGACGGTGACGCTGGACGAGCCGCTGGAGGACCGGAAGGTCGTGGACGCCAAGAGCGGCGAGCGCGTGGCGGAGAAGCAGGCGAAGTAGCCGCAGCGCCCGTACGTACGAAGGCGGCGCCCCCGAGGTGGGGGCGCCGCCTTCGTGCGTACGACGGGGGCCGGGTGTCCCGGCCCGGGCCGGACTAGCTGAACGAGTCGCCGCAGGCGCAGGAGCCCGTGGCGTTCGGGTTGTCGATGGTGAAGCCCTGCTTCTCGATGGTGTCGACGAAGTCGATGGAGGCGCCGCCCAGGTACGGGGCGCTCATCCGGTCGGTGACGACCTTGACGCCGTCGAAGTCCTTGACCACGTCGCCGTCGAGCGAGCGCTCGTCGAAGAAGAGCTGGTAGCGCAGGCCGGAGCAACCACCGGGCTGAACGGCGACGCGCAGCGCGAGGTCCTCGCGGCCTTCCTGCTCGAGCAGGCCCTTGACCTTGGCGGCGGCGGCGTCGGACAGGAGGATGCCGTCGCTCACAGTGGTCTTCTCGTCCTGAACGGACATCTGCTTCACTCCCGGGTTTGGTGCGGACTGCTTGCCGTCGGCTGCAACCGGCGAGGCCGCGGATTCATTCCGGGCCTGGACTGTGACTTCCGCCTTTCATGCTCGCACACAGCCCGCCGGATCGGGAATGCGTCACATAGACGCGATCGTCATCGTCAAACTGACGTGAAGCAGTTATGATAGATAGCGTCAACTTGACGACAAGGCCGGATCGGCCGTCCGCAGAACAGAAAGGGTGCGTGTCGTGACCACCGCCCAACCCTTGGATGTCCAGCCCACCCCCCTCGCCCTCCTGCTGCTCGGCCGTGAGTCCGACCCCCGGAGCGAGCGCGGCGTGGAGTGCCCCGGCGACCTGCCGGCGGCGTCCGACCCGGACCTGGTGGAACGCGCCCGCGCGGCCAAGGCGAAGCTCGGCAGCAAGGTCTTCGTGCTCGGCCACCACTACCAGCGCGACGAGGTCATCGAGTTCGCGGATGTGACCGGGGACTCCTTCAAGCTCGCGCGCGACGCGGCCGCCCGGCCCGACGCCGAGTACATCGTCTTCTGCGGTGTGCACTTCATGGCCGAGTCCGCGGACATCCTGACCACGCACGACCAGCAGGTCGTCCTGCCGGACCTGGCCGCGGGCTGCTCGATGGCCGACATGGCCACCGCCGAGCAGGTCGCCGAGTGCTGGGACGTGCTCACCGAGGCCGGCATAGCCGACGTGACCGTCCCGGTCTCGTACATGAACTCCTCGGCCGACATCAAGGCCTTCACCGGCAAGCACGGCGGCACGATCTGCACGTCCTCCAACGCCGAGCGTGCGCTGAACTGGGCCTTCGAGCAGGGCGAGAAGGTGCTGTTCCTGCCGGACCAGCACCTGGGCCGCAACACCGCCGTCCGCGACATGGGCATGACGCTCGAGGACTGCGTGCTGTACAACCCGCACAAGCCGAACGGCGGCCTGACCGTCGAGGAGCTGCGCGCCGCGAAGATGATCCTGTGGCGCGGCCACTGCTCCGTGCACGGCCGCTTCTCGCTGGACTCGGTCAACGACGTGCGCGAGCGCATCCCGGGCGTCAACGTCCTGGTGCACCCCGAGTGCCGGCACGAGGTCGTGGCGGCGGCGGACTACGTCGGGTCGACGGAGTACATCATCAAGACCCTGGAGGCCGCCCCGGCCGGGTCGAAGTGGGCCATCGGCACCGAGCTCAACCTGGTCCGCCGGCTCGCGAACCGGTTCGCCGACCAGGACAAGGAGATCGTCTTCCTCGACAAGACGGTCTGCTTCTGCTCGACCATGAACCGCATCGACCTGCCGCACCTGGTGTGGGCGCTGGAGTCGCTGGCGGACGGCAAGGTCGTGAACCGGATCGAGGTCGACCCC
The DNA here is from genome assembly GCF_014203545.1 of Streptomyces netropsis. GTDB lineage: Bacteria > Actinomycetota > Actinomycetes > Streptomycetales > Streptomycetaceae > Streptomyces > Streptomyces netropsis. The sequence goes on along the minus strand of NZ_JACHJG010000001.1, from coordinate 748,388 downwards.
GAGGTCGCGAGCTTCTCCAAGCTGGCCCTGGAGCGGATGCTGGCGCTTCCGTAGCGGACCCGTTCCCCTGCCCGCCCCTTCCCGGAACCGGGGCGAGCCCCGGACCCCTTCGCCCTCGGTCGCCGGACAGGCTTGGATCAAGCCCGTCCGGCGATCGAGGACGAGGTCAGTCCCCCCGCGGCCGCACCAGCCCGGTCTCGTACGCGATCACCACCAACTGCGCCCGGTCGCGGGCGCCGAGCTTGGCCATCGCACGGTTGACGTGGGTCTTGACGGTCAGCGGGCTGACCGTCAGCCGCTCGCCGATCTCGTCGTTGGACAGCCCGCCCGCCACCTGGACCAGCACCTCGCGCTCCCGTCCGGTGAGCACGTCGAGCCGCACGGCGGCACCGGCCGGACCTTCGTAGTCCCCGCCCTGCGCCAGGAACTTCGCGATCAGCCCCTTCGTCGCGGCGGGCGACAGCAGTGCCTCCCCCGCCGCCGCGATCCTGATCGCCGCCAGCAGTTCCTCCGGCTCCGCGCCCTTGCCGAGGAACCCCGAGGCGCCCGCCCGCAGCGACTGCACCACGTACTCGTCGACCTCGAACGTCGTCAGCATCACCACCCGCACCTCCGCGAGCGCGGGGTCGGAGCAGATCGCGCGGGTCGCGGCGAGGCCGTCGGTGCCGGGCATCCGGATGTCCATCAGGACCACGTCGGGCGCCTGACCGCGGGCGAGTTCGAGGGCCTGCGCCCCGTCCGCCGCCTCCCCCACCACCTCCATGTCCGGCTCCGAGTCCACCAGCACCCGGAACGCGCTGCGCAGCAGTGCCTGGTCGTCGGCGAGAAGGACTCGGATGGGGCGTACGGGCCGATCGCCGCTGGGCACAGTCATACGCCCAGCGTACGCAGCGGGTGGCCCGTCAGATGCCGGGGCTCCGGGCGGAGTTGGGGGGTCAGCCGCGCAGCGGCAGCGGCTGGCCCGCCACCACCAGCAGGACGTGCTCGCACTCGGCGGCCACCGCCGTGTTCAGCCGGCCGAGCTCGTCGCGGAAGCGACGGCCGGAAGCAGTGGCCGGGACGACGCCCGAGCCGACCTCGTTGCTCACCAGGACGACCGTGCGCGGGGTTGCGCGGACGGCCGCGGCCAGCTCCGCGACGCGCTTGGCCAGGGCCCGCGCGCCGCCGTTCGCCCAGACGGCGTCGTCCCAGGCCTCCACGGAGTCCATCGCGTCGGTCAGCCACAGCCCGAGGCAGTCGATCAGGAGCGCCGGGCCGTCCTCCGCCAGCAGCGGCACCAGGTCGCAGGTCTCGGCCGTGCGCCAGGAGCCCGGGCGGCGTTCGCGGTGCAGGGCGATCCGCGCCGCCCACTCCCGGTCGCCCTCGCGCGTGCCGCCCGTGGCGACGTAGACCACGTCGGGGAACCCCTCCAGCCGCCGCTCGGCCTCCACCGACTTGCCCGATCTGGCCCCGCCCAGCACCAGCGTCCGCCGGGGCAGATCCGGCACCGCGTGGTAGTCGCCGACCACGAGCGTCGTGCCGTCCGGCACGGTCCTCGCCCCGAGCGCCGCCAGCCTGCGGTGCAGCTCACGGCCCGGCGGGACGTCGTGGTCGAGGTGGATGGCGAGCACGTCCGTCGTCGCGCCGACCGCCCCCGTCTCGCGCAGCCGGGCCAGGGCGTCGGGCCGGCCGAGGACGTCGAGCAGCACCATGTCGTACGGGCCGGAGGCGCCGAGGGGCGCGAACCCCGCCGGGGAGGCGCCCGGCGGCAGATAGAGCAGCCGCTCGCCCTCCGGGCCGGTCACCTCGTATCCGGTGCCCGGGGCGTCCAGGGCCATCGCCCGCACCCGGTGCCCGCTGATCACCGCCAGCTCGCGCCCGTCCGGCACCCGCCCCGGCGCGGGCAGCCCGGCCGGGAACTCCACGGCGGGCCCGTCGTGCGGGTGCGAGAGCAGCACCTGCCGCACCCCCGCGATCGACCGCCCCGCCCGGGCGGCGGCGAAGGCGGGCCCCGGGGTGAGGTCCAGGAGCAGCGCCCCGTCGACGAGGAGCGCGGTCGCGGCCCGCGCCTCGTCGCCGACGGCGGTGGCGCAGGACGCGCAGGGGCAGCCGGGGCGCGGCAGCCCGTCGGGGGCTCCGGTGCCGAGCAGAGTCAGTTCCACAGGTCGATCGTCTCGCGTCCCCGCGCGACGGGCGCGCGGGGCTCACCCTTTCACGTCCTTTACGGACCGTTAGGCTGCGCTGCACAGCACGTGGCACTTGAGGTACGTAGGCAGAACTCAGGAGGCGGACATGGTGTGGTCATGGCGGTTCGAGAAGGCCGACGGGACGGAGACGACGCCCGCGGTGGAGCCGGAGGAGTTCACCACGCAAGGGGACGCGGAGTCCTGGATCGGCGAGGTCTGGAAGGAACTGCTCGACGGCGGCGCGGAGCGGGTGACGCTCTTCGAGGACGACACGAAGATCTACGAGATGAGCCTGTCCGCGGCCGCGGAGGCCTGACCGGCTCGCGCCGGAGCGGGGGCGCCACGGTCTCCCGGTCCGAGGACCGCTGCGAGCCGTGTCGCCCGCACCTCCACTGCGCGGCGGTGTCCTCGAACGCCGGACAGGCTGCTGTGCCTTGTCCTCAAGCGCCGGACGGGCTGCAATCAGCCCGTCCGGCGCTTGAGGACGCGCCCGCAGGGCGCCCGCCGCCGCAGGCGGCACGACGGCCCGCAAGCAGCGCGCAGCCCGTCGCAGATGGAACGGCTAACCCCGCACGCCGCACAGGTGCAGCAGCGCGGCCACGCGGCGGTAGGGGTCGGTGCGGCCGGCACGGTCCTCCGCGGCCAGGAGCCGCTCCAGTTCCGCGGCCGGGGGCGGCTGACGGTCGTCGGGCGCCTGGTCGGTGAAGACGCGCACGCCGTACCAGGTGTGCAGCGGTGCGCCGATCCCGGCCAGGGTCGCCGTCAGGGTCTCCAGCCGGTCCGCCCGCGCGGGCAGGCCGATCCGGTTGGTGTAGGCGGGCGAGTCGAAGGCCGCCAGGGCACGCTCCCAGTCCCCGCTCAGCCCCGGCCGCAGCGCGAGCGCGTCCGCGTTGCGGACGACCAGCGAGAGCAGGCCGTCCGGCGCGAGCACCCGGGCGAGCCCGGCGAGCATGGGGTCCGGCTCCGGTACGTACATCAGGACGCCGTGGCAGAGCACGACGTCGAAGGCGCCCGGGAGGAAATGCGCGCCGGTGTCCCGGCCGTCGCCCTCGATGAGCCGCACCCGCTCGCGGATGCCCTCGGGCTCGGCGGCCAGCGCCTCGCGGACCGCGGCCACCATGCGGGGGTCGGACTCCAGGCCCGTGACCTCATGGCCGGCGCGGGCCAGCCGCAGCGCCTGCGTGCCCTGGCCGAGGCCCACGTCGAGCACGCGCAGCCGACGGCCGACCGGGAACCGCGCCGCTATCTGCTCGTCCAGCTGGCGGGCGACCAGCTCCTGGCGGACGGTGTTCCGTAACCCGCCGAGACCGCTCAGCCAGCCCTGCGCACCGCCGCCGAAGCCCGACGCCAGGGCGCTCAGGGCCGCTCCCCGCGCTTGACCTTCGGCTTCGGCAGCCGCAGTCGGCGCATCTGGAGCGTACGCATCAGGGCGTACGGCACCGCGCCGCGCAGGTTCTCGTCGGGGAAGCGCTGCTTGAGGGCGCGCTTGAGGCTGATGGCCGTGATCGCGGAGTTGATCACGATCAGGAGGATCACGACGAGCCACAGCAGCAGCACGAGTGACTGGAAGTCACCCTTGTTGATCATGCTGAGGATCAGGATCAGCACGGCGAGCGGCAGGAAGAACTCCGCCACGGAATACCGCGAGTCCACGAAGTCGCGCGCGAAACGGCGGATCGGGCCCTTGTCGCGGGCGGGCAGGAAGCGCTCGTCCCCGCTGGCGAGGGCCTCGCGCTGCTTGGCCAGGTCCACGCGCCGGGCCTCGCGCTGACGCTTGACGGCGTCCTTGCGATTGGTCGGCGTGCCGGCCAGGCTGCGGCGCTGCGACGTCGCCTCGCTGCGCTTGGGGGTGGGGCGGCCCTTGGGGGCCTGCGGGTCACGGGGCTGCTGGGGCTGGTCCGCGGTCACCTTGGCGGCGGCGGCCTGCTCATCCTTCGAACGGCTTCGGAACACAAAACCCAAGGGTACGGGTATCCGGGTGTGTACCCCAGCCCCATGGGGAACGATCCGGCAACGGCGGCCCCCCGGCGGGGGCCCCGGACCGCTTCCCGGGGGTACGTCTACTCCTTGCGCCGGAGGGCGACGACCTTGTGATCGTCCTGGAGGAGGAGCGCATCCGGGGCCGAACAGTGCGGTAATGGAAGCAGGGCCCGTACTGTGGGTTCTGAGAGATGTGCTGGAGCCGAAAAGTCCGTCAGAAGGGGGCGCGCGAGGCCCATGAGCGGTGTCATGAAGCGTATGGGGATGATTTTCCGCGCGAAGGCCAACAAGGCCCTGGACCGGGCCGAGGATCCGCGCGAGACCCTTGACTACTCGTACCAGAAGCAGCTCGAACTGCTCCAGAAGGTACGCCGCGGGGTCGCCGACGTGGCGACGTCCCGCAAGCGCCTGGAACTCCAGCTGAACCAGCTGCAGGGCCAGTCGTCCAAGCTGGAGGACCAGGGCCGCAAGGCGCTGGCGCTCGGCCGTGAGGACCTGGCGCGTGAGGCGCTGTCCCGGCGGGCCGCGCTGCAGCAGCAGGTCAGCGACCTTCAGACGCAGCACCAGACCCTCCAGGGCGAGGAGGAGAAGCTCACCCTCGCCTCGCAGCGCCTGCAGGCCAAGGTCGACGCCTTCCGCACGAAGAAGGAGACCATCAAGGCCACCTACACCGCCGCCCAGGCCCAGACCCGGATCGGGGAGGCCTTCTCGGGCATCTCCGAGGAGATGGGCGACGTCGGCATGGCCATCCAGCGCGCCGAGGACAAGACCCAGCAGATGCAGGCGCGCGCCGGTGCCATCGACGAGCTGCTCGCCTCGGGCGCCCTCGACGACCCGACGGGCACGGCCAAGGACGACATCACCGCCGAGCTGGACCGTCTCTCGGGCGGCTCGGACGTGGAGCTGGAGCTCCAGCGGATGAAGGCCGAGCTGGCGGGCAGCAGCGGTCCGAAGCAGGCTATTGAGGGCGGCACCGGAGGCCAGGCCGAGCAGGGCCGCCCGCAGGAGCAGCCGCGCTTCGACAAGCAGTAGCACCGGCAGTGCGCCACCAGGCATCCGACCGAGGGAGACCGTCATGATCGTGCGGATCATGGGGGAAGGGCAGTGGAAGCTGGCCGACGGCCACTTCACCGAGCTCAACAAGCTGGACGACGAGCTGCTCCAGGACATGGAGAGCGGTGACGGGGAAGGCTTCCGCCAGACCCTCGGCGCCCTGCTCGACGCCGTGCGCCGACTGGGCGAGCCGCTGCCCGACGAGGCGCTCGAACCCTCGGAGCTGATCCTTCCCGCACCCGACGCGACCCTTGACGAGGTCAAGGAGATGCTCAGCGACGACGGGCTCATCCCCGGCTGACCTCCCCGGTCCGCTCCCCGCACACTCCAGCACCTCGCCGCGCCCCCGTCCCCACCCGGGACGGGGGCGCGGCGGGCTCGGGTCGCGGACGCCTCCCGAGCGCGATTCCCGGCCGCGGCAGCACCAGGCACTCCTGATGGGACCCCGATGACCTCCCTCGCCACCACAGGTCTCGCCCGCCCGCACCGCTGGCTGCGCGCGCACCCCTACGCCGCCGACGCGGTCCTGGCCGTCGCCGTCCTCACGATCGTCCTCCTCGGCGCGTACGTCGGCCCGCACGCCGCGGCGCACCGGCCGGGACCCTCCTACGTCCTGCTGTCGCTGTGCGCCTGCGCGGGTCTCGTCCTGCGCCGCCCGATGCCGCGTGCCGTCCTCGCCTTCACCTGCGCGCTCACCGTCCTGGAGACCGTCACCTCCGGGGACGACCCGCCGCACACCCAGATCGCGCTCGCCGCCGTGGTGGCCCTCTACACCGTCGCCGCCCGCACCGACCGGCCCACCGCCTGGCGGATCGCCGCGGTGACCGTCGCCGTCCTCACCGGCACCGTCATGCTCTTCGGCGTCCGGCCCTGGTACGCGCAGGAGAACCTCGGCCTGTTCGCCTGGACCGGCATGGCCGCCGCCGCGGGCGACGCCGTCCGCAGTCGGCGGGCCTTCATCGCGGCGATCGAGGAGCGGGCCGAGCGGGCCGAGCGCACCCGCGAGGAGGAGGCCCGCCGCCGGGTGGCCGAGGAGCGGCTGCGCATCGCCCGCGAGCTCCATGACGTCGTCGCCCATCACATCGCGCTGGTCAACGTCCAGGCCGGGGTCGCCTCGCACATCATGGACAGCCGCCCCGACCAGGCGAAGGAGGCGCTCGCGCACGTCCGCGAGGCCAGCCGGTCGGCCCTGGGGGAGCTGCGCGCCACCGTGGGCCTGCTGCGCCAGCACGGCGACCCCGAGGCCCCCACCGAACCGGCCCCCGGCCTCGGCGTCCTCGACCAGCTCGTCGACGGGTTCGCCCGGGTGGGGCTGCGCGTCGACATCGCCGCGGCCTCCACCCTGCCCCACGGTCCGGCCACCGCCACCGGCGCCGCCGGGGCGGCGGGCCTCGTGGGACCGCTGCCCGCCGCCGTCGACCTGGCCGCCTACCGGGTGCTCCAGGAGGCCCTGACCAACGTCCACAAGCACGCGGGGCCCGGCGCCCGCGCCGAGGTCGCCCTCCTGCGGGCCCCGGACAGCCTTCTGCTGACCGTCCTCGACGACGGCGCCGGCCGCACCGCCCTCGCGACGGCCGAGGCCCCCGCCGGCAGGGACGTCGGGGGTCTCGGCCTGATCGGCATGCGCGAGCGCGCGGCCGCCCTCGGCGGCACCTGCGAGGCGGGGCCCCGCGACCTCGGCGCCCCCGGGTTCCGGGTGCGGGCGTCCCTGCCGGTGCGGTCAGCAACGGGGGCCTAGTGTCCTGCCGACCGCGGGCCGTCCTACCGCCTGCGGCGGCGGGCGCCCTGCGGGCGCGCCCTCAATCGCCGGACGGGCTGATTTGGCTGAGCTCAGCCAAATCAGCCCGTCCGGCGATTGAGGACACCGCCGCGCAGCGGAGGTACACCCGCCACAGCCCGCAGAGCCAAGGGCGACAGGTAGTGTTCGGCGGATGAGCGGTCTGAATCTTGATGACTTCGCCACACTGATCGAGCGGCCCGACTCCGGCGTGCGGCGGGACGCCGAGGAACGCCGGGAGCGGATCGGCCCGCGGCCCGGCTCGCTGGGGCGGCTGGACGAGCTGGGCGAGTGGCTCGCCGCCGCGCAGGGAGCCGTGCCCGTCAAGCCGGTCGAGCGGGCGAAGCTGCTGGTCTTCGCCGGTGACCACGGGATCGCCGGGCTGGGCGTCTCCGGCGGCCCGGCGGGCGGTGCCGTCGAGCTCGTACGGGCCGCCCTGGACGGCGGGAGCAGTGCCGCGATCCTGGCCCGACGGCTGGGCGCGGGGCTGCGGGTGATCGACATGTCGCTCGACTGCGACCCGGCCGAGCTGCCCGAGGACGTGACCCGCCACCGGGTGCGGCGCGGCTCGGGCCGGATCGACATCGAGGACGCGCTGACCGCCGAGGAGGCGGAGGCCGCGTTCCGCGCCGGGATGGCGGTCGCCGACGAGGAGGCCGACTCCGGCACCGACCTCGTCGTGCTCGGCGATCTGAGCGTCGGCGGCACCACGGCGGCCGGCACCCTGATCGCCGCGCTGTGCGGCACCGACGCCTCGGTGGTCACCGGCCGCGGCGGCGCGGGCATCGACGACCTGGCGTGGATGCGCAAGTGCGCCGCGATCCGGGACGCGCTGCGCCGGGCCCGGCCGGTCCTCGGCGACCAGCTGGAGCTGCTGGCCGCGTGCGGTGGCGCGGACCTCGCGGCGATCACCGGCTTCCTGTTGCAGAGCGCCGTGCGGCGCACCCCGGTCATCCTCGACGGCGTCGTCTCCGCGGCGTGTGCCCTGGTCGCCCAGCGGGTGGCCTTCCGGGCCCCCGACTGGTGGCTGGCGGGGCAGGCGAGCGGCGACCCGGCGCAGGCGAAGGCGCTCGACCGGATGGCGCTCAACCCTTTGCTCGATCACGGCGTCACTGTGGGCGAGGGGACAGGGGCGCTGCTCGCTCTGCCATTGGTGCAGGCGGCCGCGGCCCTGGCGGCGGAACTCCCCGAGCGCACCTGACCGACCTCGTCGTCGCGCTTCGGACTTCCCCGTGGATGACGCCCCATATGCTCACTTTTCATGGGAGAAGTCCGCGTGACTCCGGATGAAGCCACCCCTAGCGGCGCCTGGCCACGGCGCGCCGCCGCGTTCGCGGTGTGGTACCTGCGTGCCGTGACGTTCGTCAACCTGCTCAGCGCCGTCTGGGTGTCGTTCGGCGCGGACATCCGCCGGCACAACGTCGAGGAGTTCTTCACTCCCTATCTGCTGACGGCGGGCTTCGCGTCGGCGCTGTGGTCGTTCGTCATGGCGGTCACCCTGCGCCGGCGCAAGCGGGCCTCGTGGATCCTGAACCTCGTACTGTCCGGGGTGCTGCTGGCGATCCTGGCGTTCGCCATGTTCTTCCGGGAGTTCAACCGGCACCCGCTGAACTGGTTCTCGCTGGTGGCGACCGCGTTGTTCGTCGCCGCGCTGCTGGTGGGCCGCCGCGAGTTCTACGCCAAGGGCGACCGCGCCAACCCCAAGCTCGCCTCGGCCGTCGCCGCCGGCGGGCTGCTGGTCACCTCGCTGATCGCCGCGCTGCTGGTCACCGCCACCAATCAGGCGACCGACGAATACCGCTCGACGTTCCTCGACCGCTGGCACTACGGCGTCATGCGGCTGGTCTCGCTGGCCGCAGACGACAGCCGCTACCGCGGCATTTCCATCCCCGGCTGGGTCGACGTCTTCATCAACGTGATGAGCATGGTCCTGCTGCTCCTCGTGGTCTTCGCGGCCTTCCGCGCCCGCCGGGCCACCGATCCGCTCACCCCCGAGGACGAGGCGCGACTGCGCGCCCTGCTGGACCGGCACGGCGACCGCGACTCGCTCGGCTACTTCGCGCTGCGCCGCGAGAAGAGCGTCATCTGGTCCCCCACCGGCAAGGCCGCCGTCACCTACCGCGTCGTCGGCGGGGTGTCGCTGGCCTCCGGCGACCCGATCGGCGATCCCGAGGCCTGGCCCGGCGCCATCGAGCCGTGGCTGGCCGAGGCCCGGGAGCACGGCTGGATCCCGGCCGTGATGGGCGCGAGCGAGGAGGCCGGCACCATCTACGCGCGGCACGGCATGGACGCCCTGGAGATCGGCGACGAGGCCATCGTGGAGACCGCCGAGTTCACCCTCGACGGGCGGGCCATGCGCACGGTCCGCCAGGCGTTCAACCGGGTCAAGCGCGCCGGTTACACCGTCCGGATCCGGCGTCACGAGGACATCCCCGAGGCGGAGATGGCCGAGCTGCTGGTGCGCGCCGACGACTGGCGCGACGGGGAGACCGAGCGCGGCTTCTCCATGGCGCTGGGCCGGCTCGGCGACCCGGACGACGGGCGCTGCGTGATGCTCGAATGCCACGACGGCCAGGGTGAACTGCGCGCGGTGCTCAGCTTTGTGCCGTGGGGGCCCAAGGGGCTGTCGCTGGATCTGATGCGGCGTGACCGGGAGTCCGAGAACGGCCTGATGGAGTTCATGGTCATCGAGCTGCTCCAGCAGGCCAAGGGGCTCGGCATCACCCAGGTGTCGCTGAACTTCGCGATGTTCCGGTCGGTTTTCGAGCGCGGCTCGAAGCTCGGGGCGGGGCCCGTGCTGCGGGCGTGGCGCTCGCTGCTCAGCTTCTTCTCCCGCTGGTGGCAGATCGAGTCGCTGTACCGAGCAAATGCGAAATACCGCCCCATCTGGGAACCTCGGTTCATGCTGTTCGAGAAGAGCAGTGACCTGCTGCGGATCGGCGTCTCCAGCGCCCGGGCCGAGGGCTTCCTCGAGGCCCCGGGGCTCCCCAAGTGGCTCAACCGCAAGCACTTGGAGAGCCGGCGATGAACCGCGCGGCGCTGCGTCGCGCCGCGCGCACCGAGTGGGGTCCGCTGGTCGGCACCGTGTGGCACGCGCTGACGACCAAGCGTCTCGGGGCCTTTCCCATGACCCTGGCCGCCGTGGCCCTCACCGCGGTCTTCCAGATCGTCCAGAACCAGTCCTGGGGCTTCGAGCCGGTCCAGAAGCTCGGCTCGGTGCAGGCGCGGCTGCCGTGGTGGCTGGCGCTGCTGCGCACGCCCCTGTCGCTGTTCGTCCCGGCGCTGGACCTTCCGGTGTGGGGGGCGCTGGCCCAGGTGCTGCTCGTCTTCGGCATCGCCGAGATCGCCCTGGGCAAGTGGCGCACGCTGGTCGTCGCCTACGTGGCCACCCTGGCCGGCACGATGTACGCGCGGCTGGCCGTCCACATCGGCCCCGACTCCGCCTTCGGTCTGCCGCCGGAGGCGGCCAAGGTCATCGACACCGGCCCGTCGGCGGCGGTCGTCGGGCTCGCGGTGTACGTCACCTGGCGCTACCGCGCCTGGTTCACCTGCGCGCTGGTGGTGCTCGCCATGGTGGGCGAGGCCGTCGTCAAGCCCAATCTGGCGGGCAAGGAGCACGTGGCCGCCGTGGCCGCGATGCTGGTGCTGTGCGCCGCGGAGGAGGCGCTGCGGCGGCGCAAGCCGCGGCGGGACGCCTACCGGGACCGGGACGAGGGCGGTCAGCGGTCCGGGGCACCCGCGACCAGGTCGTGAAGCCGGTTGCGCAAGGCCTCCCAGCGCTCGTCGTGCCGGCGGGCGCGCGCCCGGGCCTTGGCCCGGGCGCGGCGCCGGTGGCGGTAGAAGTGCCGGGCCCACGGTGAGCCGGGCCGGGCCAGCCGCACCGCGCCGACGATCGCGACGAACGGCACCAGCACCCCGATCAGGGCGATCCGCGGCTTGCCCTTGACCAGGGCGAAGAGGGCGATCAGGAAGTTGATGCCGACGGTGGTCAGCACGATGCCGCGGTTGTGCAGCTCGTCCGGGGTCAGCTCGTTCACCCCGAACGGCGAGGAGCCGGCGAGCACCAGTCCCACCAGCGCCGCCGTCAGCACCACGATCTCGACGCTCTTGCGGCCCTGTTCCGTCCAGTACACGTCGTCCAGGTGCAGGACGAGCGCGAACTCGTCCAGCACCAGACCGGCGCCGGTGCCGAAGAGCACGGCGCAGACCGCCGCCGCGAAGCCGTGCCGGCCCGCGGCGACCGCGCCGAAGCCGCCGACCACCATCAGCACGATGCCCGGCACGACGTGGTGGACGTGCACGCCGCTGCCGGCGCTGACGTTGCGGAAGGGGCCCTTACCGGCCCGGATCAGCCGGGTGATGACACGGGTGACCAGGAAGGTCAGCACGAACGCGGTGAGCGCCAGCAGCAGCGGCAGCTTGCCCGGTTCGACGATGTTGCGACCCAACCAGTGACCCATGACTCCCGCTCCCGATCTGTGCCCTATCGGCAACCTACTGCCCGCGACGGGCGGGATACCCTGCCCGCGATGACCGACACGAGACCTGACCCCGGGCCGGCACGGCCTGCCCCCGCGACGCCCGGCGACTCCCTCCGCTTCGCCTTCGGCACGCTGACGGTGCTGCCGGTGCGCGTCACCCGCTGGGACCGCCCGGCGGCCCGCGGCGGAATGCTGGCGGCACCACTGGCGGGCCTGGTCGTGGGCGGTTTCGCGGCTCTGACCGGGGCGCTGTTCCTGCTGCTGGGCGCGGGTCCGATGCTCGCCGCGGTGGCCACGGTGGCCGTCCCGGCCGTGCTCACCCGCGGACTCCACTTGGACGGTCTCGCGGATGTCGCCGACGGACTGGGCAGCGGGAAGCCCGCCGCCGACGCGCTGCGGATCATGAAGCAGTCGGACATCGGCCCGTTCGGCGTCGTCACCCTGTTGCTGACCCTGCTCGGCCAAGTGGCCGCCCTCCACGAGCTGTACACCGACGGCTGGGCGCGCGGCGCCCTCGCGGCGCTGGTCGCGGCCCTCGCCGCGCGCTGCGCCCTGACCCTCGCCTCGCGTGCGGGCGTGCCCGCGGCGCGGCCGGAGGGGCTGGGGGCCGCCGTGGCGGGGGTGGTGTCCACGCGCTCGGCGCTGCTGGTGGCGGCGCTGGTCGTCTGCGCGGCGGCGGCCGCGGGCGCGCTCCTCAGTACGTACGAGGACCCGCGCCAAGGCCCGTACGCCCTCGGGTTCGAGGCGGTGCGGGTGGGTGCCGCGGCGCTGGCCGCCCTGGTCGGCGGCGAACTGCTGCTGCGGCACTGCACGCGCCGCTTCGGCGGCGTCACCGGCGATGTCTTCGGCGCCCTGGCCGAGACGTCGGCGACGGTCGCGCTGCTCGCGCTGACGCTCGGCTGACACGCCGCGCCCGCCCATCGCAACGCGGGGGCGGAACAGGCTCGTCACGGCCGTTGTTCCCTCCCCCGTCCGACGTGCGCCGACCCCGGCGACCGGCGGACCCCGGCAAATCGGTGCGGTCACGGGCGAACCCCTCGCGGCCCGGCGGGGATACGCTCGCGCGTGCCCGGCTGGCCCGGACCCCGGCGGCGCGGGCGTGCCGCATACGATGCGCAGGGTGCGGCCGCCCACCCCCCGGCCGTCAAAACTCAACGGAAGTAGGGACCCAACCACCGTGACTGCTCTGACTCTCAGCACTTCCAGTGCGGCGACGCTGCGCGCGGACGCCGTCGTCGTCGGTGTGGCCAAGGGCCCGAAGGGCCCCGTCGTCGCACCCGGCGCCGAAGCCGTCGACAAGGCGTTCGACGGGAAGCTGGCCGCCGTTCTGGAGACCCTCGGCGCCGCCGGCGGCGAGGGTGAAGTGACCAAGCTCCCCGCCCCGTCCGGCCTCAAGGCCCCGGTCGTGCTGGCGGTCGGCCTCGGCGACGTCCCCGCGAAGGGCGACGGCTACGACGAGGAGGCGCTGCGCCGCGCCGCCGGCGTGGCGGCCCGTGCGCTGTCCGGTACGAAGAAGGCCGCGTTCGCCCTGCCGGTCGACGACGCCGAGGCCGTCGCGGCCGTCGCGGAAGGCGCGCTGCTCGGCGCGTACGCCTTCAACGCCTACCGCACCAACGGCACCGGCTCCGCCAAGAAGGGCGACGCCAAGGCCGCCGACAAGAGCGCGCCGCTCGCCGAGGTGGCGGTCCTCGGGGCCAAGCCCCGCGACAAGGCGGCCAAGGCCGCCGCCGAGCGCGCCGTCGCCGTGGCCGAAGAGGTCAACCGCGCCCGCGACCTGGTGAACATGGCGCCCAACGACCTGCACCCGAAGTCCTTCGCCGCGGCCGTCCAGGCCGCCGCCAAGGAGCACGGCCTCAAGGTCGAGGTCCTGGACGAGAAGGCGCTGCTCAAGGGCGGCTACGGCGGCCTGATGGGCGTCGGCCAGGGTTCCCTCAACCCGCCCCGCCTGGTGCGGATCGCCTACACCCACGCCAAGGCGAAGAAGACCGTCGCCCTGGTCGGCAAGGGCATCACGTACGACTCGGGCGGCATCTCCCTGAAGCCGGCCGGCCACAACGAGACCATGAAGTGCGACATGGCCGGCGCCGCCGCCGTCTTCGCCTCGGTCGTGGCCGCTGCGAAGCTCGGGGTCGAGGTCAACGTCACCGGCTGGCTGGCCCTCGCGGAGAACATGCCGTCCGGCAACGCCACCCGCCCGGGTGATGTGCTGAAGATGTACAGCGGTAAGACCGTCGAGGTACTCAACACCGACGCCGAGGGCCGGCTGGTCCTGGCCGACGCCCTCACCCGCGCCTCGGAGGAGAACCCCGACGCGATCGTGGACGTCGCCACCCTCACCGGTGCCATGGTCCTCGCGCTCGGCAACCGCACGTTCGGCGTCATGGCGAACGACGACGCGTTCCGCACGTCGCTGTACGAGATCGCCGAGGAGGTCGGCGAGCAGGCGTGGCCGATGCCGCTCCCCGCCGAGCTGCGCAAGGGCATGGACACGCCCGTCGCCGACATCGCCAACATGGGCGAGCGGATGGGCGGCGGCCTGGTGGCGGGCCTCTTCCTGCAGGAGTTCGTGGGCGAGGGCATCACCTGGGCCCACCTGGACATCGCGGGCCCCGCCTACCACGAGAGCGCCCCGTACGGCTACACCCCGAAGGGCGGCACCGGATCCGCGGTGCGCACCCTGGTCCGGCTCGCGGAGCGCACCGCCGCGGGCGACCTCGGCTGAGTCATTCGCACAACCGTGCGACCCCGGGCGTGTTCCGTCCGGGGTCGCCGGGCGTTCGTTCGCCCTTAACGAAATCCACACACTCGTACGCGCGAGTAACCCGTGAAGGTGACGCATCCGTCGCCCCACAGCCCGGCCCGGCGTCCCGCCGTCCGTCAACAAGTGCGAAGATGTTGTCTCGGCAGGACAGGGCCCCATTGACCCAGGGCCGAAGCAAAAGCGGCCGAACAACAGCCGCCGCCCGGTCATCGACGACCGGCTCCGGCGTATTCCATGCATGGAGGACGTGACGTGGCGAACGACGCCAGCACCGTTTTCGACCTAGTGATCCTCGGAGGCGGTAGCGGCGGTTACGCCGCTGCCCTGCGCGGAGCGCAGCTGGGTCTGGACGTCGCCCTGATCGAGAAGAACAAGCTTGGCGGCACCTGCCTGCACAACGGCTGCATCCCCACCAAGGCGCTGCTGCACGCCGGTGAGATCGCGGACCAGGCTCGTGAAGCCGCGCAGTTCGGTGTCAAGGCCACCTTCGAGGGCATCGACATCGCGGGCGTCCACAAGTACAAGGACGACGTGATCGCCGGCCTGTACAAGGGCCTGCAGGGCCTGGTCGCCTCCCGCAAGGTGACCTACATCGAGGGCGAGGGCCGTCTGTCGTCCCCGACCTCCGTCGACGTGAACGGCCAGCGCATCCAGGGCCGCCACGTCCTGCTGGCGACCGGCTCCGTGCCGAAGTCGCTGCCGGGCCTGGAGATCGACGGCAACCGCATCATCTCCTCGGACCACGCGCTCACCCTGGACCGCGTGCCGAAGTCCGCGATCATCCTGGGCGGCGGCGTCATCGGCGTCGAGTTCGCCTCCGCGTGGAAGTCCTTCGGCACCGACGTCACCGTCGTCGAGGGCCTCAAGCACCTCGTCCCGGTCGAGGACGAGAACAGCTCCAAGCTGCTCGAGCGCGCCTTCCGCAAGCGCGGCATCAACTTCTCGCTCGGCGCCTTCTTCGAGAAGGCCGAGTACACCGCCGACGGCGTCAAGGTCACCCTGGCCAACGGCAAGGAGTTCGAGGCCGAGGTCCTGCTCGTCGCCATCGGCCGCGGCCCGGTCTCGCAGGGCCTGGGCTACGAGGAGCAGGGCGTCGCGATGGACCGCGGCTACGTCCTGGTCGACGAGTACATGCAGACCAACGTGCCGACCGTCTCGGCCGTCGGTGACCTCGTCCCGACCCTCCAGCTCGCGCACGTCGGCTTCGCCGAGGGCATGCTGGTAGCGGAGCGACTGGCTGGTCTCAAGACCGTGCCGATCGACTACGACGGCGTGCCCCGGGTGACGTACTGCCACCCCGAGGTCGCCTCCGTGGGCATCACCGAGGCCAAGGCCAAGGAGATCTACGGCGCGGACAAGGTCGTCGCCCTGAAGTACAACCTCGCGGGCAACGGCAAGAGCAAGATCCTCAAGACCGCGGGCGAGATCAAGCTCGTCCAGGTCAAGGACGGTGCCGTCGTCGGCGTCCACATGGTCGGCGACCGTATGGGTGAGCAGGTCGGCGAAGCCCAGCTGGTCTACAACTGGGAGGCGCTGCCGGCCGAGGTCGCGCAGCTCATCCACGCGCACCCGACGCAGAACGAGGCCCTTGGCGAGGCCCACCTGGCCCTGGCCGGCAAGCCGCTGCACTCGCACGACTAAGTCCGGGCGCTAGACCATCCGCACTATTCGTAAGGAGCAACCGCAACCATGGCGGTTTCCGTAACCCTGCCGGCGCTCGGCGAGAGCGTGTCCGAGGGCACCGTCACCCGTTGGCTCAAGGCCGAGGGTGAGCGAGTGGAGGTCGACGAGCCGCTGCTCGAGGTCTCCACCGACAAGGTCGACACCGAGATCCCGGCCCCCGCGTCCGGCATCCTGGCCTCCATCAAGGTCGCCGAGGACGAGACGGTCGAGGTCGGCGCCGAGCTGGCCGTCATCGACGACGGCTCCGGCGCCCCGGCCGAGGCTCCGGCCCCGGCCGCCGCCGAGGCCCCGGCCGCCCAGCCCGAGCCCACCCCGGCGCCCGTCGCCGAGGTCCCGGCCCCGGCCGCGCCCGCCGAGGAGGCTCCGGCCGCTCCTGCCGCCGGTGCCGCCGAGGGCACCCCGGTCGTGCTCCCCGCGCTGGGCGAGTCCGTCACCGAGGGCACCGTCACCCGCTGGCTCAAGGAGGTCGGCGACAGCGTCGACGTCGACGAGCCGCTGCTCGAGGTCTCCACCGACAAGGTCGACACCGAGATCCCGGCCCCGGTCGCGGGCACCCTGCTCGAGATCGTCGTCGGTGAGGACGAGACCGCCGAGGTCGGCGCCAAGCTCGCCGTCATCGGTGTCGCCGGTGCCGCTCCGGCCGCCGCTGCCGCCCCGGCCCCGGCCGCTCCGGTCGAGGCTCCGGCCCCGGTCGCGCAGCCCGAGCCCACCCCGGCTCCGGCCGCCCCGGCGCCCGCCCCGGTCCAGGCCGCCCCCGCCGCTGCCGCCCCGGCTCCGGTCCAGGCCGCCGCGCCCGTCGCCGCCCCGGCGCCGGCCGCTCCGGCTGCCCCGGTCGCCCCGGCTGCTCCGGCCGCCCCGGTCTCCGGTGCCGAGGCCGACGGCGCGTACGTCACGCCGCTGGTGCGCAAGCTCGCCGCCGAGAACGGTGTCAACCTGGCGACGGTCCAGGGCACCGGCGTCGGTGGCCGCATCCGCAAGCAGGACGTCATCGCCGCCGCCGAGGCCGTGAAGGCCGCCGCTGCTGCCCCGGCCGCCGCGGCTCCCGCCGCCGCGCCGAAGGCCGCCGCCGTCGAGGCGTCGCCGCTGCGCGGTCAGACGGTCAAGATGACCCGCATGCGCAAGGTCATCGGCGAGAACATGATGAAGGCGCTGCACGGTCAGGCTCAGCTGACCTCCGTGGTCGAGGTGGACATCACCAAGATCATGCGCATGCGCAACAAGGCCAAGGACGCCTTCGCCGCCCGTGAGGGCGTCAAGCTGTCCCCGATGCCGTTCTTCGTCAAGGCCGCCGTCCAGGCGCTGAAGGCCCACCCGGTCGTCAACGCCCGGATCAACGACGACGAGGGCACGATCACCTACCACGACGTCGAGAACATCGGCATCGCGGTGGACGCCGAGAAGGGCCTGATGACCCCGGTCATCAAGGGCGCCGGCGACCTCAACATCGCGGGCATCGCCCGGAAGACGGCGGAGCTGGCCGGCAAGGTCCGCACCAACAAGATCAGCCCGGACGACATGTCGGGCGCGACCTTCACGATCAGCAACACCGGCTCGCGCGGTGCGCTGTTCGACACCGTCATCGTGCCCCCGAACCAGGTCGGCATCCTGGGTATCGGTGCGACCGTCAAGCGCCCGGTGGTCATCACCCACCCGGAGCTCGGCGAGACCATCGCGATCCGCGACATGACGTACCTGGCGCTCTCCTACGACCACCGTCTGGTGGACGGCGCCGACGCCGCCCGCTACCTGACCACGGTCAAGCAGCTCCTGGAGGCTGCCGAGTTCGAGGCCGAGATCGGCCTCTGAGTCTCGTGAGGCGTCTGCCTTGAGGGCGCGGCCCCGGTCTTCGTATCCGTACGAGCCGGGGCCGCGCCCTTCTCCGTGCCCGCCGTGCACACCGCGCCCACTGTGCCTCGCATGCCCTGCATGCCCCACATGCCCACCACCTGCCGTACTGCCGCGATAATGGGGCTACGAGCCACCGCTCGCCCGCCCGAGGAGCACGTCACCCATGGCCCCACCCGTCGTCCATTCGCTGCGCGACCAGATCCGCGAGCACATCCTCGAAGGGATCGTCAGCGGACGCTGGCAGCCGGGTGAGCGGATCGTGGAGCGCCGGATCGCGGCGGAGCTGCTGGTGAGCCAGACGCCGGTGCGCGAGGCGCTGCGCGAGCTGGAGTCGCTGCGACTGATCGAGTCGGCGCCCAACAAGGGTGTCCGGGTCCGCGATCTGACCGCCGCCGACCTGCGGGAGAGCTATCCGGTGCGGGCGGGCCTGGAGCAGGTGGCCGCCGAGCTGGCCGCCCCCGTCCTGGCCGAGGACGTCTCGGCCCTGGAGCCGGAGGTGGCCGCGCTGTACGAGGCGGACCGGGCCGGCGACGGCGAGGCGCAGGTGCGGCACACGGTGGCCTTCCACCGCGAGATCGTCAAGGCCGCGGGGAACTCCGTCCTGCTGCACACCTGGGAGTCGCTGGGCATCGAGGTGTGGACCACGCTCTCGATCCGCTGGCTGAGCCCGGAGCCGCGCGCGCACGCGGAGGACCACGCGGAGATCGTGGCGGCGTTCCGGCGGCGCGATCCCCGGATCGGCGAGCTGCTGCGGACCCACGTCCTGAACTGCGCGCCCCGGGTCTGAGCGGGCGTTTTCCGGCCTGTCGCCGTCCCCGGCCGAAACTTTCCTGCATCCCGCATTGATCGATCATCGATCAGAGGCGTATCGTCTCCGCGGGACGTAACACCCCACCCCTGAACTGAGCTGCGCCATGCCGCCCTGTCCTGTGACACGGCGCAGCTCAAGGGTGAGGACAGGAACCCGTACGTCATCCGTTGCCCTGGCCGGCGCACGGGTCCTGTCCTCACTGTCAGTACGGCCCGCCATGATGTCCTCATGCGAGCGGCCCGGCTGATCAAGATGGTGTTGCTGCTCCAGTCCCGGCCCTCGATGACGGGTGCCGAGCTGGCGCGGCGGTTGGAGGTCTCGGAGCGCACGGTCGCGCGGGACGTGTCGGCGCTGTCGGAGGCCGGTGTCCCGGTCTACGCCGACCGCGGCCGGAGCGGTGGCTACCGCCTCATCGGCGGCTACCGCACCAGTCTCACCGGCCTCGGGCGCACGGAAGCCGAAGCACTGTTCCTGTCCGGGGTGCCGTCCGCGCTGCGCGAGATGGGCCTGGCGGACGCCGCCTCGGCCGCCCGCCTCAAGGTCTCGGCGGCCCTGCTGCCCGAGCTGAGCGACGCCCCCACGAGCGCGGCACAGCGTTTCCACCTCGACGCCCCCGGCTGGTGGCAGCCCGCCGAACCCCCCGGGCTGCTGCCCGCGATCGCGGACGCCGTGTGGGACGACCGGTGGATCACGGCCCGCTACCGCCGGTCGGACACCGAGGTGGAGCGGGAGCTGGAGCCGTACGGGCTCGTCCTGAAGGCGGGCGTCTGGTATCTGGCGGCCCGGACGGACGGCGACCACCGCGTCTACCGGGTGGACCGCTTCACAGCGGTCGCCGCCGACGAGCGGCGCTTCCTCCGCGCGGACGACTTCGACCTGCCCGCCTTCTGGGACGAGCGGGCGGCGCAGTTCACGCGGTCGCTGCTGCGCGAGCGGGTGGAGCTGCGCCTCACCCCCGACGGTGCCCGTCGGCTGCCGTACGTGATGGACCGTACGGCCGCGCGGGAGGCGCTCACCGGGGCGGCCGCCCCGGACGGGCAGGGGCGGGTCACCGTCACCCTGCCCGTCGAGAGCCTCGACGTCGCGTACGAGCAGCTGCTCGCCCTCGGCCCGGAGGCGGAGGTGCTGGGGCCGCCGGACCTGCGCGAGCGGTTCGCGGAGGCGGCGGCGAGGGGCGCACAGCTGTATGCCGGACGGCAGGGACGCACCGGCCCGTCCGGCGCCTGAGGCCCGGGGCCCGGGGCAGAGCCCCGGTTTCGGGAAGGGGCGGGGCCGGGGTGCCCTTTACCGGTACTCCTCCGCGCTCGCCTCCTTCCCCCCGAAGACGACGTCCTTGAAGTACGCGAAACAGTCCGGACGAGAACCGTCCGCGTCGTCGACGTCGTAGACCTTGGCCAGCTCGCCGCTGGAGAGGGAGGAACCGTTCCAGCGGGCCTTGTCCGGGTCCGCGGCGAGCGCGGCGACCGCCCGGCCGATGAGCACCGGGGACTCCGCGATGGCGAAGTGCGGGCTCTTCTCGATCGCGTCCCGCCAGGTGGCCTCGGTGACCCCGAAGTGTTCGAGCATCTGCTCCGAGCGCAGGAAGCCCGGAGTGACCGAGACGGCCGTGCCCCCGTGCTCCTTCAGCTCCTGCGCGAGGCCGTACGCCATCCGGATCGGGGCGTTCTTGGCAAGGTCGTAGAAGAGGTTGCCGCGGTAGGTCTTGTTGAACTCTGCCGTCCCGTCGGTCACCTCGATCACCAGTCCCCCGGGCCGGCGGATCAGCAGGGGCAGCGCGTAGTGGCTGGTGACGGCATGCGTCTCGACGGAGAGCCGCAGCATCCGCAGCCCCTTGTCCAGGTCCGCGTCCCACACCTTGGTGTCGAACTCGATCAGGTGATCGCCGCCCCAGACGTCGTTGACCAGCACATCGAGCCGGCCCTGTTCCTCGTCGATCCGCTCGACGAGCGCCTTCACCTGCTCGCGCTCCAGGTGGTCGGTGGGTACGGCGATGCCGGTGCCGCCCGCTGCCGTCACCAGCTCGGCGGTGTCCTCGATGGTCTCGGGCCGGTCCACCTCGCTGCGCCGGGCGCGCGTGCTGCGGCCCGTCACGTAGACGGTGGCGCCCGCCCTGCCCAGCTCCACGGCCATCGCGCGGCCCGCTCCCCGCGTCGCGCCCGCGACGAGCGCGATCCTGCCCGCCAGTCCTCCGGCCTGCCCACCCTGTGGCTGCACGTCCCTCAGTCCTCTCGTTCCGCCGTTCTCCGTCAGGACGACCCTGCCAGCGAAACCCGACACCTTCCGTCCTGATTTCCCGGCGTTTCCTCCTGTGTCCCCCGTGCCACGGCCGAGCTCCTACGAGCCGGACGTAACGACACGGCCGCATCCGCTCCGCTCCGCGTGCGCCGCCCGGTGCCAGGCCCGATGCTGGTGGCGTGATGGACGAGACGGAGTTCTGGGAGCTGGTCGACAGCACGCGCGAGGCCGCCGGCGGTGACGCCGAGGATCAGGCCGACCTGCTGGTCGAGCGGCTGGTGCAGCTCGACCCCGACCGCGTGGTGGACTTCGCCCGGCACTTCGAGGCGCGCTACAACCGTGCGTACCTCTGGGATCTGTGGGGCGCGGCCGCCGTGCTGCTGAACGGTGCGAGCGATGACGCGTTCGACTATTTCCGCTGCTGGCTCATCGGGCAGGGCCGCGAGGTCTTCGAGGGCGCGGTGCACGATCCGGACAACCTCGCGGAGCTCCTCGACGAGTTCGACGAAGAGGTGGACGGCGACGCGGAGGACCTGGGTTACGCGGCGGACGAGGCGTACGAGCAGCTGACGGGGGCGCAGACCCCGGACCTGGGGCTGCCGGGCCCCCCGGCCGAGCCGATGGGTTCGCCGTTCGACCTGGAGGACGAGACGGTTCTGGAGGAACGGTTCCCCAGGCTGTGGGACCGGTTCAGGGCCTGAGACCGCCGCGCCCGGGCCGCCCCGGCCGGCCGGGGCGGGTCACAGCGTGCGGCCCATCAGGACGTCGTCCACATACGCCCCGTCCAGCAGGAACTCGCCCGGCAGCACGCCCTCCACGGCGAAGCCCTCCGAGGCGTAGAGCGCGCGGGCGGGCGCGTTGTGCCCGAGCACCCGCAGCGTGACGCGGAGCGCCCCCTGCCGCCGCGCCTCCGCGCACGCCGCCCGCAGCATCGCGCGCGCGACCCCCCGCCCCCGGAAGCGGTCGTCCACGACCAGCCCCTGGATCTGGCGGACATGGGCGTTGCAGACCAGCCGGGTGGCAGGGGCGAGCCGGATGTAGCCGACGAGCCGCGGGCCGGTGGCGGCCGCCCGGCCGCCCTCGCCCGCCGCTCCCTCTTCCGTTTCCGCCGCTTCCGCGACGAGGAGGTGCTCGGGTGGGTGCCGGGCGTCGAAGAACGGCTCGTACGGCGCCCGCGGCCGTGGCTTCACCGCGTGCAGCGGCGACCAGGCGCGCCGGTCCAGCTCGGCGAGCACCTCGTCATCGGCGTGGGTGGCGGGGCGGATGACCGGCTCGGGCATGCGGTCACTGTGCCACGCACCCGGCCGGGTACCCACCCCCTGCCCGGAATTCCGTGCAGGATGGGCGTCATGCGGATCGCGATCACCGGCTCGACCGGGCTCATCGGCACGGCGCTCGTACGCTCCCTGGAGGCCGACGGCCACCACGTGGTGCGGCTCGTACGACGACCGCCACGGCGGGAGGGCGAGGTCACCTGGGACCCGAAGGGCGGCCGGGTCGACACCGGCGGCCTCGCCGGGTGCGAGGCCGTGGTGCACCTGGCGGGCGCGGGCATCGGGGACCACCGCTGGACCGCTGCCTACAAGCGGGAGCTCCACGACAGCCGGGTGCTGGGCACCGCCACGATCGCCGAGGCCCTCGCCGTCCTCCCCACCCCGCCGCGCGTGCTGATCAGCGGCAGCGCGGTCGGCATCTACGGGGACACCGGGGACCGGGCCGTCGACGAGGCCGCGGCTCCCGGCCACGGCTTCCTCGCGGACCTCTGCCGGGAGTGGGAGGCGGCGGCCGGCCCGGCCGTGGAGGCGGGTGTACGGACCGTGTTCGCCCGCACCGGGCTGGTCGTGGCCCGGGGCGGCGGCGCGTGGGGCCGGCTCTTCCCGCTCTTCAAGCTGGGCCTCGGGGGACGGCTGGGGAGCGGCCGCCAGTACTGGAGCTTCATCGCCCTGCGGGACCACATCGCCGCGCTGCGCCACCTTCTGGACACCGCGGGGTTGTCGGGGCCCGTCAATCTCACCGCGCCGAACCCCGTCACCAACCGCGAGGTGACGGCCGCCATGGGCCGCGTCCTGCGCCGCCCGACCCCGTTCCCCGTGCCCACCCCCGCGCTCAAGCTGGCGCTGGGCGAGATGTCCACGGATGTCCTGGCCAGTCAGCGGGTGCTGCCCCGGCGGCTGTTGGACTCCGGCTTCGACTTCGCCTTCCCGGACATCGAGGGGGCGCTACGGGCGGCGCTGACGGCTCCGCGCTGACACCCGGGCCGCTCCACGGGGCCCGTACCTGGCGGAACACCGGCGCGGGCCACCGGTGTGAGCCGGGCGCGCTTCGGGTCCTTGGAGGGGCCTCAGCCAGGGGTCCGGGCAGCGGACTGTGCACCGTGCGACCGCTGTGCGACCGTGCCCTGTTTGTGCGCGACTGTTATTGACCGAATTTCTCTCTACGGTCGAGGCAAACTCGCGCTTCCCCGCCGCCCGTTGAGGGCATCAGGCCCCCGAGTGAGCGGACCGACCCCGGGAGGGCACGTGCTCAGCAGCGCACGCGACACCGCACAGCACGCTGACGTCGTCATCGTGGGAGCCGGCCTCGCCGGTCTCTCTGCGGCTCATCAGCTCACCAGCGCCGGGGTAACAGTCACGGTCCTGGAGGCCGCTCCTTACGTGGGCGGCCGGATGACGACCGATACGGTCGACGGCTTCCGGCTCGACCGCACGGGCCAGTTGCTCAATACCTCCTTCCCCGAACTGCTGGCACCCGGGCTCGGCGCGCTCGCCCTGCGCCCCTTCACCCCCGGTGTGCTCGTCCACTCCGGGGGCCGCATCCAGCGCACCGGTGAACCCCGTGGCGCCCGCCGCGCGTTCACCACCGCGCGGGCCTTCGCCACGGCCGCCCGGGCGCCGCGCGGCGGAGGCCTCGACCAGGCCCGGCTCGGCGCGGCGCTGGCCCGCCTCGCCACCTTGTCCACCAACCGGATGCTGGCCCGGCCCGACCGGCCCACCGCCGACACCCTCACCACCCGCGGCCTGCCGGCCCGTACGGTCGAGGGCTTCCTGCGCCCCCTGCTGACGTCCCTGCTGTGCGACCCGGACCTGACCACCTCCAGCCGCTGCGCCGACCTCGTGCTGCGTGGCTACGCGCGGGGCCGCCTGTGTCTGCCGGCCGGCGGCGCGGACACCGTCCCGGCGCTGCTGGCGGCGGCGCTGCCGCCCGGCACGGTCCGGACGGGCATCCACGCCAAGGCCGCCTGCACCACCTCCGTCAGCACGGCCGGGCACGGCGAGATCGGCTGCCGCTCGGTGATCGTGGCCACCGGGGCCCGCGCCGCCGCCGAACTCATCCCGGGCCTGCGGCTGCCCGACTTCCACCCCGTGACGGTGCTGCACCACACGGCCGACGAACCGCCGCTGCGCGACGCGTCGCTCGTCCTCACCACCGGCCGCGGCCCGGTCGCGCACACCACGGTCGCCAGCGAGGTGGACCCCTCACGGGCACCCGACGGCCGGCCGCTGATCACCTCGACGGTGCTCGGCGCGGCCGCCGGGCTGCCCACCGCCGAGCTGGACCGTGCGGCCCGCGCCCAACTCGCCCGCGTCTACGGCACGTCCACCGCGGGCTGGCGGCTCCTCGCCGCCCACCACGACCCCGACGCGGTCCCGGCCATGCCCGCGCCCCACGACGTACGCCGCCCGGTGCGGATCCTGGACGGCCTGTACGTCTGCGGCGACCACCGCGACACCAGCACCGTCCAGGGCGCGCTGCACTCCGGCCGCCGCGCCGCCCACGCGGTCCTCCGCGACTTCGGCATCCGTTCGGACTTCGACGCGCATACCTTGCAGGTGGCGTAGGCCTGGCCGACGGATCTCCGGCAGGGGCTCGTCGTGCCGCCTGCGGCGGCGAGCGCCTCTCGCCTGGCCGACGGATCTCCGGCTACGGGTCCGCCGTGCCGCCTGCGGCGGCGAGCGCCCTGCGGGCGCGTCCTCAAGCGCCGGACAGGCTTGGTTTCGGCTGAGCCCAGCCAAATCCAGCCCGTCCGGCGATTGAGGACACCACCGCGCAGCGGAGGTGCACCCACCACGGCCCGGAGGGAGGCTCAGAGAGCCGCCACCTTCTCCCGGTACGCCCTCGCCGGCGCCGCGTCGCGGTACGGCTCCAGGCGCCGCTCGAAGTCGCGGATGTACTCCAGCGCGCGGACCGAGCGCATCTCGGCGCCCTGCTGGGCCGCCTCCACGCCGAGCGCGCACGCCTGCTCCAGCTCCCCGAGCCCCAGCCGGGCCGAGGCCAGCACCACCTTGCAGAAGAGCCTGCTGCGGGCGTAGGACGCGCTGCGCAGCTGGAGCGAGCGCTCCGCGTGCTGCGCCGCCGCGCGGTACTGCTGGAGATCGCGGTGGCAGTGGGCGAATTCGTCCGCCAGCTGCGCCTCGTCGAAGAAGCGCGCCCAGTACGGCACGTCGTCGCCCGGCCGGGACGTCTCCAGCGCCCGCTCGGCCCGCGCGAGCGACGCCGAGCACGCCCGCACCTCGCCGAGCACACCGTGCCCGCGCGCCTCCACGGCGTGCAGCAGCGACTGGACGACGGGCGGCGCGCCGGAGCCCACGCCCTGCTGCGCCACCCGCGCGAGCTGCACCGCCTCGCGCCCGTGCCCCAGGTACACGGCCTGCCGGCTCATGGTGACCAGCACATAGCTCCCGTAGGCCCGGTCGCCCGCCGCCTGGGCCAGCCGCAGCGCCTGGACGAAGTACCGCTGCGCCAGCCCGTGGGCCGCGATGTCGTACGACGTCCATCCCGCGAGCCGGGTGAGGTCCGCGGCCGCCGCGAACAGCCGGCGGCCGATGGCCTCCCCGTAGGTGCCCCGGAGCATCGGCTCGGCCTCGTGCTCCAGATAGCGCACCAGGGCCTGCCGGGCGTGGCCGCCGCCATAGGCGTGGTCGAGGGTGCGGAACAGCTCGCCCACCGACCGCAGGGCCGCGATGTCGCCCATCGAGACCCGGCCGCCCGGCCCCCGCTCGGCGCTCCGCTGGCGGGACGGGGCGCCCCGCGCCTGGAGGGGCACCCGGGCGGTGTCCGCCGCGGGCGGCGGACCGCCGCGCGCCACGCGCTCGTCGGCCCGCCCGATCAGCCAGTCGCGGCTGGGCACCACCAGCCCGGCCGGGGTGAACGCGATCTTCCGGAGCTCGGTATGGCTCCCGGAGTCCTTGCGCCAGAGCCCGCTGACGATGTCAATGGCCTCTTCGGGGGACGCGGCGAATTCGAGACCGGCGTACACCGGCGCACACGCGTCGAGCCCGAGATCCTGTGCGGACAGCCGCCGCCCGAGCCGTCGGGTGAAGACCTCGGCGATCAGCGCCGGGGTCGTACCGCGTGGCTGCTGTCCGCGCAGCCACCGGGTGACGGACGTCTTGTCGTATCGCAGGTCAAGGCCGTGCTCCAGCCCTAACTGATCGACACGACGAGCGAGCCCCGCGTTGGAGAAGCCGGCCTCCGCGATGAGCGCGGCGAGCTGACGGTTGGGGATGCGCTGTGGGGGTCGTTCCGTCATCAGCCTGCCGGTCTCCCTGATCGCCCTCTGGAACGGCGTGAATTTAGCGTCGTCCGCCGCCCCGATCGCCGCCTTCGCCCCGCATTCATCCGATCGTGTGAGGACAGATCAAATACGCCCGGAGGGCCGTCCGGGTCGATCTTGGTGGTGCCCCGACCGCTCCCGGAGTCGGCCGCCCGCAGGGTTGTCGGAGCCCCGCCGTACAGTTGCAGGGGCGCGGGAAACGGCGCGGGAACACCGAGACAGACCACGCAAGGTTCGAAATGGTTCGAAGAGGAGCTGCCGTGAGTGAGCTGCGCTTTGTCCACCTGGGCTTCGGAACGGACGCCGTCGAGTACCAGGAGGCCTGGCAGGAGCAGCGACGGGTGCACGCGGCCCGCTTCGCGGACGAGCTCCCGGACACCTGCCTGCTGCTGGAGCACCCGGCGGTCTACACCGCGGGACGGCGCACGGAGGACAGCGAGCGCCCCCTGGATGGCACCCCCGTGATCGATGTCGATCGTGGCGGAAAAATCACTTGGCACGGCCCGGGACAGCTCGTCGGCTACCCCATCCTGAAGCTGCCGCGCCCGGTGGACGTCATCGCGCACGTGCGGCGCCTGGAGGAGGCACTGATCCGCGCCTGTGCCGACTTCGGTCTGGAGACCACCCGGATCGAGGGCCGCAGCGGGGTGTGGGTGCTGGGCGACCCCGTGGCCGACCGCCCGGCTCTCGGCGGCCTCAGCCTGGACTTCGACCCGCGACTGACGGACGAGGAGTTCGACGCCCGGCTGAACGGCCCGGAGTACGCTCCGTCCAACGCCGGCCAGCGCCGTGAGGACCGCAAGCTCGCCGCGATCGGCATCCGCATCGCCAAGGGCGTGACGATGCACGGCTTCTCGCTGAACTGTGACCCCGACAACACCTGGTTCGACCGGATCGTGCCCTGCGGCATCCGCGACGCGGGCGTGACCTCGCTCTCCAACGAGTTGGGCCGGCGCGTGCCGGTCGCCGAGGTCCTGCCGGTCGTGGAGAAGCACCTGCGGGAGATCCTGGAGTCGGCGGAACCCCTGCCACGGGCGGTGTGACGACGGACTCGGGGGCCGCTGGACGACCGGTCTGACGGCCGGCCGAGGACCCGCTGGGATCAGTCCGGGGAATGGCCCCCGGTCTCCCCAGGTTGGTCTGCACGTAAAGACGCACAATTAACGGGCGTACCCTGGTGTCCGCCGAAGAATCGAAGTCGTAGGGAGCCGGACGTGTCCGCTGTCGCACCCGACGGACGCAAGATGCTGCGCCTGGAGGTCCGGAACAGCCAGACCCCCATCGAGCGCAAGCCCGAGTGGATCAAGACCCGGGCGAAGATGGGCCCCGAGTACACCAAGATGCAGAACCTCGTGAAGAGCGAGGGCCTGCACACCGTGTGCCAGGAGGCCGGCTGTCCGAACATCTACGAATGCTGGGAGGACCGCGAGGCCACCTTCCTCATCGGCGGTGACCAGTGCACCCGGCGCTGTGACTTCTGCCAGATCGACACGGGCAAGCCGCAGGCGCTGGACCTCGACGAGCCGCGCCGCGTGGGCGAGTCCGTCGTCACCATGGACCTGAACTACGCCACCATCACCGGCGTCGCGCGCGACGACCTCGAGGACGGCGGCGCCTGGCTGTACGCGGAGACCGTGCGCCAGATCCACGCCATGACGGCGGGGCGCGAGGGCGGCCACACCAAGGTCGAGCTGCTGATCCCCGACTTCAACGCGGTGCCCGAGCAGCTGGCCGAGGTCTTCTCCGCGCGCCCCGAGGTGCTCGCCCACAACGTGGAGACCGTGCCCCGGATCTTCAAGCGCATCCGCCCCGGCTTCCGCTACGAGCGTTCGCTGGAGGTCATCACCAAGGCCCGTGAGGCGGGCCTGGTGACCAAGTCCAACCTGATCCTGGGCATGGGCGAGACCCGTGAGGAGGTCAGCGAGGCGCTGCGCGATCTGCACGAGGCGGGCTGCGAGCTGATCACCATCACCCAGTACCTGCGCCCCTCGCCCCGGCACCACCCCGTCGAGCGCTGGGTGAAGCCGCAGGAGTTCGTGGAGCTGAAGGACGAGGCCGACGCGATCGGCTACTCCGGTGTGATGTCCGGGCCGCTGGTCCGCTCCTCCTACCGCGCCGGCCGGCTCTTCCAGCAGGCCATCGAGCGGCGCGAGACCGTGGCGTCGGCGTAAGGCCTCTGACCGGCCCACGCAGGCCTCCGGCCGCCGCCCGGCATGCCGTACAACGCGGCCCGCACCCCCCGCAAGAGCGCGGGGCGGTGCGGGCCGCGTCAACGTTTCATAGGTGTTTGACCAACAGGTCATCCATTGGTAACACCGTTCGGTAACGATAGAAGCACACACAGCAGTACTCAGCCCCCCGCGCCTCATTCCTCACTTCCGCTCTCGAGGGGACTTCGCCAATGCAGGCCGCGACCGTACGCGCCGTTTCCGCACCGCCTTCCGCCCTTCCCACCACGCTCTCCGTACGGCCTCCGTCCGTCACCGGCGCCCTGCGCGCCCTGGAAGGGCTGCTGCTGCGCGGGGGCCAGCGCACCGCCCGCAGGAACGCCTGGACCGCGGTCCTCGAGGACCGCCGCCGGGCCAAGGACCGACGCGAGGCACAGCACGTACTGGAGGCCGTGGCCGCCCCGGGTCCGCAGGCCACGTAAACTTCGCTACATGGCGAGGAAGGAAACATCCGAGAACCCCGGGCGACTGAAGCAGATCGCCCTTACCTACAAGATGACCAAGAAGGTCGACTCGAAGGTCGGTCTTGTCGTCGCGGCTGTGGGAATTGTCACCTTCGGTGTACTCCTCGCCATCGGCTTCTTGATCGATCACCCGATCTACCTCGGCATCCTGGGCTTCCTGCTTGCCTTCCTCGCGATGGCGATCGTCTTCGGACGACGGGCCGAGCGTGCTGCCTTCGGGCAGATGGAGGGCCAGCCGGGAGCGGCGGCGGCAGTGCTGGAGAACATCGGCCGTGGTTGGTCGACGACTCCGGCGGTGGCGATGAACCGCAGCCAGGACGTCGTCCACCGGGCCGTCGGCAAGGCGGGCATCGTGCTCGTCGGCGAAGGCAACCCGAACCGGGTCAAGACCCTGCTGGCGGCCGAGAAGAAGCGCATGGCGCGCATCGTCGCGGACACGCCGGTGCACGACGTGGTCGTGGGCGACGGCGAGGGCCAGGTGCCGCTCAAGAAGCTGCGCACCACGCTGCTCAAGCTGCCGCGGGTGCTGCCGGGCGCGCAGGTGACGGTCGTCAACGACCGCCTCCGGGCGCTGGGCGACCTCATGAGCAACATGCCCATCCCGAAGGGTCCGATGCCCAAGGGCATGCGGATGCCGAAGGGCCGCTGAGGGCCTTTACACACGTCTTCACGTGCAAGGGGCGGGGCGGGAACCGAAAGGTTCCCGCCCCGCCCCTTTGCGTGGCGTCCGCTCGTTGCGTGGCGTCCGCTCGTTCAGATCCGCACCTGGACGGCACGGGCGAGCCGGTCGTGCAGCCCCCGCGTGTCGCGGTCCCAGATGACCGCCGGGACTACGATGGCAATGAGGGCGCTGCGCAGCAGCACCCGGGGCAGGCTGAGCCGCCCGCCGTCCTCTCCGACGACCCGCAGGCCCAGCAGGCGCTTGCCGGGAGTGCAGCCGACCGTCCCGACGGTAAGGAGGCTGAGCAGGAAGAAGATGAGCAGAGCCCAGTTGCCCGCCCGCTGGGGTTCGCCGTCCGCGAGGAACGCGTAGGCGATGAGCATGCACAGTGCCCAGTCGATGAAGAGGGCCCCGAAACGCCGCCCGAGCGGGGCGACGGACCCGGATCCCTTCTCCGGCAGCCCGAGGCCTTCGCCCCGGTAGCCGAATTCGACGCCCATTTCCTCCGCGGCGGCGCGGGGACCCGAGAGCCACGAGCCGATTGCTTGCCTGTTGTCCACCCGTCCACGGTACTGCGACCGCATACGTTCCTTTCGGCCCGGGTCGGCCGTCAGCCTGTCCCCGCAGTGAGAGTGCCTCACTCCGGTTAACCTCGGCGAAACAAATGGGTCATGCTTGGGAAATCCCGTCTCTCTAGGGTCGGCCCCAGCGCGTCACCCGCACATGGACTGCGCCACCGAAGCAACCCCCGACCGCTCTCGGCCGGGCTAGGAGGAGTTGGATGTTCCAGAACGGCGACGACGCCAAGAAGTTCATCGCGGACGAGGATGTCAAGTTCGTCGACGTCCGCTTCTGCGACCTGCCCGGCGTGATGCAGCACTTCACGATCCCGGCGAAGGCGTTCGACCCGGCCGAGGAGCTGGCGTTCGACGGCTCGTCGATCCGCGGTTTCCAGGCCATCCACGAGTCCGACATGGCGCTTCGCGCGGACCTGTCGACCGCCCGCCTCGACCCGTTCCGCAAGGACAAGACGCTCAACATCAACTTCTTCATCCACGACCCGATCACCGGCGAGCAGTACAGCCGTGACCCGCGGAACGTGGCGAAGAAGGCCGAGGCGTACCTCGCCTCCACCGGCATCGCCGACACCGCGTACTTCGGCCCCGAGGCCGAGTTCTACGTGTTCGACAACGTGCGCTTCGAGACCAGCGCGAACCAGTCCTTCTACCACATCGACTCCGAGGCCGGCGCCTGGAACACCGGTGCGGTGGAGAACAACCGCGGCTACAAGGTCCGCTACAAGGGCGGCTACTTCCCGGCCCCGCCGGTCGACCACTTCGCCGACCTGCGCGCCGAGATCTCCCTCGAGCTGGACGCGGCCGGCCTGCAGGTCGAGCGCCAGCACCACGAGGTCGGCACGGCCGGCCAGGCGGAGATCAACTACAAGTTCAACACGCTGCTCGCCGCGGCCGACGACCTGATGCTCTTCAAGTACATCGTGAAGAACGTCGCCTGGCGCAACGGCAAGACCGCGACCTTCATGCCGAAGCCGATCTTCGGCGACAACGGCTCGGGCATGCACGTCCACCAGTCGCTGTGGACCGGCGGCGAGCCGCTCTTCTACGACGAGCAGGGCTACGCGGGCCTCTCCGACACCGCCCGCTACTACATCGGCGGCATCCTCAAGCACGCCCCGTCGCTGCTGGCCTTCACCAACCCGACGGTGAACTCCTACCACCGCCTGGTCCCCGGCTTCGAGGCCCCGGTCAACATGGTCTACTCCCAGCGCAACCGCTCGGCCGCCATGCGCATCCCGATCACGGGCTCGAACCCGAAGGCCAAGCGCGTCGAGTTCCGCGCCCCGGACCCGTCCTCGAACCCGTACCTCGCCTTCTCGGCCCTCCTCCTCGCGGGCCTCGACGGCGTCAAGAACAAGATCGAGCCGGCCGAGCCGATCGACAAGGACCTCTACGAGCTCGCCCCCGACGAGCACGCGAGCGTCCCCCAGGTCCCGACCTCCCTCCCGGCGGTCCTCGAGGCCCTCGAGGCCGACAACGAGTACCTCCAGGCGGGCGGCGTCTTCACGTCCGACCTGATCGAGACCTGGATCGACTACAAGCGCACGAACGAAATCGCGCCGATGCAGCTGCGGCCGCACCCGCACGAGTTCGAGCTGTACTTCGACATCTAAACCGCGTGGTCCGGTGACCTGGGAGGAGGCCCTGTGAGGGGCCTCTGACCCGGTCACGGAACGCTGGTTGAGCCCCGTCACTGCCCTTGGGTGGTGACGGGGCTCAACCTTTTTGCCTGCCAGTCATTCCCTCAACCAGCACATGTGACCCGCCGGCCGCTTCCCCAACGGGTGGTAACGGGGCTCAAGTGCTTTGGTTTGGCTGCCCTTGAGCGCCAGGCAGAGGGCGCTTCGGCCCCAGAGCGGCCGCCAGCCATCCTGGTCTCGCCATGCGATGGAGATCCAAGTCGGGTGCTGGGAGTCTGCCCTCCCAGCACAACCAGCGGCCGGGCAGATCAAAATCCATCCTCGGAGGGACGGTAGGTTTGGCGTAGCCACCGTAGGCATTCACCCTCGGCAAAGGCCTGTCCGTTGATGTACGGATCGTGATAGCGCCCCTGACGCACGTGACGGCCAGGTCGGCTTCCATCGAACTCTCACAGGCAACACTGATCGCCGATCGCCAACGCATACCCGCGGGGGGCCCGGCGGGACGTGAATGACTCAGTCAGCTGCCTCACTAAACAGCCCCGCCGCACCGTGCGCCAGAAGAGGCACCATAACCGGCAGGAGGGCTGGTCGCCGCCAGCGGCCCGGTGGAGGAGCAGTCGAATATGCGGATAATCGCGCAAGAGCACTTCACCTGCAGGACGATTGAGCAACGTACGAACACACCACGGGGGAGGGTGCATCCATAGTGGAGTACGGAGCAGCACTGGAGGCGGCAGCAACCGGAGGCAGCGGAGCATGGAAGCTTCCCTTGGCACTGGCCATGGTGTCTGGACTGGCTTCAATCGTGGCTGCCGTCATTGCAGCCCGCTCCGCGAGGGGAGCGAAGCGTGCAGAAATCGATGCCCAGCACATTCGTGACCTGGAGAGCAGAATCGCGGAGAAGAAATACGAAACCTACCGCCCGATGATCAATCTGTTCAGGGACATCTTGGACCGCCACCATCCAGAGGAACAAGAACTCCGGGAGAGGATCTCAGAGTTCTCGAATTGGGTTAGCATTTTCGGCTCGGACGACGCCGTCAAGGCATTCCACAATTTCATGCAGGCGGCCTACGCAGACCCGCCGCCTGCAATCCTTATGCGACTCTATGCAGATTTTGTTATTGCCGCACGCCGGGACTTGGGTTACCCAAACACCGGGATCAATCGGAAACATTTCCTCGGAATGAGGATCAATGACATCTACGAACACCCCCTACTTCAGGGGGTAGACGAGCCCTTCGATGAGCTATGCCGCGAACATGGGTGGCATGCGCCGTGGCGTCAGATGTAACGAAGGGTCGGGGGTTCATTTGGATCAGCGAACTCCGGGCGCCGCCGACTTACGAGTACCCCAACCACCGCATCCGTCACCGCGTCCAGAAGGCCACTAGTTCCCCACGAAACAGCACCCGCCCCGTGTCCACGCCCCACGCACCGCCTCGCGACGGTAGCCGTGACAGACATCCATGCAGCCCCATAGTTACTGGTCTCATGTTAGGGCTGAAAGAGCGGCCACGGCTGTGGAATCGGTACCGACCCTGGAAAGCGGCATCTCCTCGATGACCTCATCAGTCATCACGGCTCGCGCCTCCTCAAACATGCGCTGCACCTCGGTAGATATTCCATCCGCTTCGTTCATGAGCACAACGGATTTGAGGCTACGACCACCCTGCGACAGTGGGATCCAATCAGGGCAGCTCGCTCGAAATCGGTCAGCCCCACCCGTCAAGAGAGACGTCAGCCCCCTTGGCAAGGTAGCGGTGAAGAGCAGTCGCGGTTGTAGCCACGAAGGTTTCAGGGATGGCATCGATATCGATCCAGCAGACCTGCGCATGCTTCTGCGGCTCACGGTTCTCGGGCTCGCCAGCCCATTCGTGGGCGGCGAAGACGACGGTAAGGAAGCTCGCCTTGCGGGTGCGATCTGAGGTCATGCCGTCCATGAGGTTGAGGGCACGGGTCCAGGCAGCTACCGCCTCGTCGGCACGGGCTTGGGCGGCGAGGCTGTCGCCAAGGTCGGCGTAACTGAGCATGTGAACTCGCTTGTACTTCACCGGGTCCCACCGGGTGAGGGCGTCGCGATGCTGCTGCTCAGTGCCAATGTGATCGGCGAGGTCGGTCAAGGTCCGCGACGACTGGCCGGGGGTGATCCTCGGCTTGGCCTGGGCCCTCGGCACGATCGCCGCCGTCGGCGGCCTGGCCGCCGTCGTCCACACCGATCGAAACCGCCCCGGGCATGCCCCCGCCTCGCTGTCCGTGCCGGACGGCGAGGTGCCCTCCACACCAGGGGGCCAGTGACATGGCATCGAACGCCGCACTATCTGCCGCGGACGTCTTCGTCTACGCGGACCAGCAGATCAAGAGGGCAGCAGCAGAGGTGTGGCCGGGCGCCGAGGTACAACTGGGCCAGCACACGCCGAGCGTGACGACCTACGTCCGCCGCCTGACGGTGGACGGCCGGCCCCTGTTCGCGAAGGTCTCGCTGCTGGGGCTGTCCCTGGTGTCGGTGCTGCGAGGCACGGCCGGGGACTGGGACACGGTCCGGGCCGCCCAGGTCGCCTACCGGGGGTCACCGGGGACGCTGCTGGAACGGGAAGCGAAAGCCCTGGCCATCCTGCGCGACGAGGCCGGAGTGCTGGCCTGCCCGGTGGCCGGGCACCAAGGCGGAGTGCTGTTCACCGAGCCGGTGGCGGGGCCGACACTGGCCGACCTGCTGGCCAAGGAACCACACCGCACGGGCGAGCTGATGACCCGCGTCCTCGTCGAGCTGGCGGGCCTCCAGCGATCCGCCGTTGCCCGTGCGGTCGACGAGGTGGCGATCACCGAACGCGGCATCCGCTCCACCTTCCACCGCAAGTTCAACGGCATCAGCGGCCCGACCTACCTGCGCAAAGCCGGGGACGCGGGCGAGGTGCTGGCCACCGTGGTCGGCCGACTGCGGCGGCTTCGGGTCACCCCAGCGGCAGGGCGGCAGCCGGTGGTCTACGGCGACCTGAAGCCCGACCACGCAGTCTTCCCCGACGGCCCCGAGGGGCGGCCGGTCTTCCTTGACCCCGGGCTGGCCCACGGCCCAGCCCAGACTGACATGGCGAAGCTGGTCTCCCGGATCGTGCTGAACCTGATCGCCTCCCCGCCGGACCGGGCAGCGGCCGACGCGACGATCGCCGGTATCGGGGTGTTCGCCGACGCGATGACGGCCGACCTGGGCCCCGACGAACGGGCCGCATGGATCAAGCACCTGGTGGTGCTGTGGCTGATGGATACCACCAACATCCTCAGCACCTACCTGACCTGCCCGCCCGATCTGCCCCTGCCCGAACACGGCGGCAAGATCTCCCGTCAGGCGAAGGCAGTGGTCACCTTGCTCGACCGCACCACCGCCCACCTCATCGCCGGTACGGACCCGCGGGCGGTGTGGCGGCTGACCCTGACCGATGCGGCGAAGGCGGCGGACCGGTGACGGCGACAGCTGGTGCCATCGGCGTCATCGGTGCCGGAGCCGTCGGCCAGAGTGTGGCCATGCTGCTGACGGCTGCCGGTTGGTGCGAGTCCGTACGGATCGTCTCCCGCACGGGCGTATCGGCTCAGGCGCTGGTGACCGATCTGGAGGACATGTGCCAGGTGGTCGCCTCCCCCGTCCGGGCGGTTCACGCCGCGGATGCCGGGCAGCTCGTCTCCTGCGAGGCGATCGTGGTCTGCCCCAGGGCCGACTTCACCAACACCGCCCGCTCGGATGTGCGGATGGCCGGGCTGAACGCGAACGCCCCGGTGATCGCCGACCTGGCCCGGAGCCTGGCCCACTACCAGGGGCTGGTGGTCATGGTGACCAACCCGGTCGACGTGATGGCCCGCCTGTTCGCCGAGGTCTCCGGCTGTCCCCGGGTCTACGGGGTCGGCTCGAACACCGACACCGCCCGCTACCGGATCGCCCTCGCCCACCTCCTCGGGGTGCCTGTCGAGGCGGTGGAGGGGCACGTGATCGGCGAGCACGGCGACCAGTCGGTGATCTGTGCCTCGGCCACCCGCGCGGGCGGTCTGCCCGTCCCCGTGCCGGTGTGGCGCGTCCGCGAGGAGCTGTCCGCCCGCCCAGCCCGCATCAATGCGGGACTCGGCCGCACCCGCTGCGGGCCCGCCGGCGCCGTGGTCGCCGCCCTCCGCGCCGGCCTGGGCCTGGACGACCGCGTGGTGGAGCTGTCCGTCAACCACGAGGGCCGGTGGAGGGGAATCCCGTTGCGCTTCAACGTCGGAAGGCCAACCGTGTGCCTCCCCAGCCTGGATGCCGCCGAGGCCCGGCAACTGGCCGCCGCGGACGCCAAGCTCCGCAACGCCTACCAACCACTGGCCCGCCTGTACGTCGTCGCATGTCCCTCACGGAAGGAGAAAACCGCAGTGACCAGGACCGCTACCCGCATCGCCA
This sequence comes from Streptomyces netropsis, assembly GCF_014203545.1. Lineage (GTDB taxonomy): Bacteria > Actinomycetota > Actinomycetes > Streptomycetales > Streptomycetaceae > Streptomyces > Streptomyces netropsis. The sequence continues at coordinate 712,049 of NZ_JACHJG010000001.1, read as the reverse complement.
CGGCCACCCAGGCCGCAACCGTCACCAGCAACAGCACGGTGGTCACCGAATGGGCCCTTCGCTACTTCGGCCCCTGGTGGAACGCCACCGGCACCACCACCGACGACGGCCCGCAAGTGATCGCCGACGTCAACCCGGGCAAGGTCACCGAGATCGCCCAGCGCGTGACCGACGACTCCGACGACGAGACCGTCTACGCCAACTCGGCCATGCTCCTCGCCCGGGACGGCGACGGCACCGTCCTTGCCTCGCAGCCCGAGGACAAGCTCGCCTACCGGGCCGAGCCCGGCGGCCCCCTGCACGTCTACGGCTGTGAGGACGTCCCCGTCGCCCTGGCCGCCGCCCGCCTCGCCCGCGAGGTCGTCCGCGGCCGGCTGCTGGCCGACGGCTGGTCGATCCTGCACGCCTCCGCCGTCGTCCGCGACGGGCACACCGTGCTGACCCTGGGCGACAAGGGCGCCGGGAAGACCACCACCGCCCTCCTGCTGGCACGGGTCGGCTGGAAGCTGCTGGCCAACGACCGCGTCTTCGTCCGCCCCGACGGAGACCGGCTGCGAGTCCTGCCCTGGCCCTCGGCCGCCGCCATCGGCCTCGGCCTCCTCGACGCCCTCGGGTGGTACGACCAGGTCCGCGAACGCGTCCAGCGCGGCGAACAGCTCCATCCCACCCAGCACCGGAAGGTCACCGACGCCCTCCACTCCGGCAGCCGCACACCCCTGTGGAAGGCATCCGGCAAGGAGCTCAAGCCGCAGTTCTTCCCCGACCAGCTCGCGACCTGGCTCGGCCTGACCCTGGCCACCGAAGGACACGCTGCTCGCATCCTCTTCCCCCGGATCACCCCCGGCGCTGAACCCGCCCTTCTCGACGAGGACCGCAGGGTGAGGTCTGGCGACTTCTTCACCTTCGGCACCGAGGACCGCTACCCCGATGTCTTCGGCCTCCTCCGGGACGACAACCCCGGCACAGAGCCCCTGCTCGAACTCCTCGACGCGCTCCCCCGGCACACCCTGTCCCTTGGACACGATGTGAAGGCGAACTCCGACTTGCTCACCCAGGTCGCAGGCCCGGCCACCTGACCGGACGGTGGCGGAGGTGCTTCACGGCATTTCCGCCATCGTTCGACGGGCCGGGAGTAGCGAGGAAGGCTCCAGTCAGGGCGTTATGGATCGCTCCTTGCCCGGCATTGCCCCGTAGATGTGACCGCCGGCCGCTTCCCCAACGGGTGGTGGGCGTCGGGCCGTGTGACGTTTCCCCTTGACGTGTCGTTGCCCAGCACAGGGAATGCCGCCGGGGGTCAACGCCTAGGGCTGCCGCACACACCGACCTGGACAACATCGCCCGGATCCTGCAGGAGCAGACGCCCGGCGTCGTCTTCGCCACCCCCAGCTTCCTCGTCCGCCTTGCCGTCCACCTGCGCGCACACGGCTTGACCCTTCCGGGCCTGCGGCTGCTCCTGTACGCCGGCGAGGCTCTCTACGCCGACCAGCGGGCTCTGCTCACCGAGGCATACCCCCATGCCGAGGCGCGCCCGTTCGCCTACGTCACCGCCGACGTGGGCGTCCTCGCCACCCCGGTCCCCGACCAGGACGACCCACGGCTGTACCGGACCAACTCCCCCCACACCACCCTCGAGATCGCCGACCCCGACACCGGTAGGCCGATCTTCGAGCCCGGCCGCACCGGTCGGATCGTGGCCACCAACCTCCTGCGGCGGCTCATGCCCGTCATCCGCTACCCCGTCGGCGACCTCGCCCAATGGGCCGACCCCCACCGCGGGCTTCTGCGTCTGCTCGGCCGCAGCAGCGACCACGCCCGCGTCGGCACCGCCAAGATCTCCTTCGCCGTTCTGAACTCCCACCTCACCGAGATCCTCGGCGGCCAGGAACCCCCGCCGATGCAGATCGTCCTGCGCCGTCATCACACCAAGGACGAACTCCTCCTACGCGTCGCAGCCCAGGTCACCGACCCGGCCGACTGCGCCCGCGCGCTGCACGAGCGCCTGCAGACCAGTCACGTCCCCTACCGCGACCACATCGCCCGAAGCCTGATCCACCCCGTGGCCGTGGAATGGACGACCGTCGACCGGCTGCACCTCAACCCCCGTACCAGCAGGGTCGTGCCCGTCATCGATGAACGCGACCATCAGGGCAGCCCGGAAAAGGCCGTCGACAGTGTCGGCCCTCATCTGTCGCAGGCGACGCCGTCACCGTCGCGGTCCAGGCCGGGGCGGTAGCCCGGCTGGCCTCGGTGGATCGGGGCCGCGCCTGCGGCGCGGGCTGCCGCGCAGCTGCCGTAGTAGGCGCCGCCGCCACCGGACGAGCCGCCCGACGAACCTCCGGATGAACCCCCGGACGAGCCTCCGCCGTCGTCGGCTGCCGTGGGCTCCGCCTCCGGTTCCTCCGGGTAGTCGCTGCCGCAGGCATGGCCGTCGCCGTCCGCGTCGAGTGCCGACCTGTAGCCCCGGTGCTCGTCACGCGTCAGGCCCGAGTCGCGCGGCACGCCGCCCTTCCACGCCGCTTCGCACGAAGTCCAGCGCCTGTCCTCGGGCAGAACCAGCGGCTTCGGCTTCGGGCTCCCGGTCGGCGTCGGCTTGGAGGACGGAGAAGGGGAGGCGGAAAGGGAGGGAGAAGGCGAAGGCTCGGGCCTGGACGACCGTGTCGGGCTCGCGCTCGGCTTCGTCACCGCCGTCACCCGCTTCGGGGCCGCGTCCGCCTTCTTGCCTTCGGCCGGTGGGTCGGACGCGAGCACCAGCGCGAACCACAGGAGCGACAGGACCGTCGCGATGATCTTCTTGCGTCGTGGCCAACGGCTGAGCCACACCCATAAGACCCCGACCGGCGGCAGGAAGATGAGGAGGCCGACCATCAGCACGGGGTGCTGCCACTTCGGCCTGGGCCGGGGCGGTGGCACGGCGTACGGATGCGGGTAGGGCTGTTGCACGGTTGGTTCTCCCCCTGCGGCACGGTCCCCTGCGAATCGGGACCCGCACGCTACTCCCGCGGCACGGCCGCCCGAGGGTAGTGAAGGGTTATTCACCCCGGATCGTGGGCCCCGGGGACACCTTCGCCATTTCCCCCCGTACCGTCCCCCGGTCGCGCATGATGAGGCATCATGCGTACTCGCTCAGTCCTCACCCTCCTCGCCACGGCAGCCCTGCTCACGCTGACCGCCTGCGAGGGCGCCGACACCGGCGCCAAGCCCACGCAGGTCAAAGACGGCCGTGGCAAAGACGGCAGCGGCAGCGACACTGCTGTCCTCCCGGACCTCGTGGGCAAGGGGCTCCAGTCCGCGCAGGACCAGGCGCAGGCCGCGGGCTTCCGTCGCCTCGCCTCGCACGACGCGCTCGGCCGTGGCCGTACGCAGGCCTTCGACCGGAACTGGAAGGTCTGCTCGCAGACCCCCACGCCCGGCACCCGGCCGACGAACACCAGGGTGGACTTCGGCGCGGTGAAGCTCACCGAGGACTGCCCGGCGAAGGGCGACTCGGGTGAGCGCGGACCCACCAAGGCCGGCGGCACAATGCCCGCGTTCACGGGGAAGTCCGTGAAGGTCGCGCGGGAAGCCCTCGACAGGTCGACGAGCCTCACGGTGAAGGACGCCTCCGGCAGCGGCCGTATGGTCCTGGTCGAGTCCAACTGGCAGGTCTGCGCCCAGGACCCCGCAGCGGGCGCGAAGCTGGACGGGCGGCCCGTACGGCTCGAAGCGGTGAAGTTCAGCGAGGGTTGTCCCTGATCGACACCCGGCTCGGCCCTTGCCCCTCCGGCAGGCAAGGGCCGAGCGACGAACAGCGAACCCCTGCGATCAGCGGCCTTCCTCGCGCGGAATGAGCGAGCGCACCATGCGGCAGGTCGTGTTGGAGGGCGAGTGCACTCCGATCTTGGTGGCGACCCTGCGGATCCTGCGGTTGTCCGCCTGCTCGGGGCGGTACACGCCGGAGTGGAGCAGCGCGATGGCGAGGCGCATCGCCTTCAGCCGGCGGTTGTGCGACTCGTACCAGGCGCGCGGGTGCCCGGCGGGCAGGCGCTTCTTGGGCAGGGTGGGGACACTGGGCAGGTTCGGAAGAGGTGTGGCTATGGGCATCGGCTTCCTCCCGACAGGGGCGTGTGCGCCCTCTCTCAACACCCCCCATTTTACTGCCGGGCACTGACAATCGCCCCAGCTCAGACGGCATTTCACGGTCCTCGCGGTACGGTGGCCGACATGGAGATCTGGATCAATCCCGCCTGTTCGAAGTGCCGCAGCGCGATCAAGCTGCTCGACGCCGAGGGGGCCGGCTACACCGTCCGCCGCTACCTCGACGACGTGCCCGACGAGGACGAGATCGGCGCAGTCCTCGACCGGCTCGGGCTCGAGCCCTGGGACATCACGCGGACGCAGGAGGCCGAGGCGAAGGAGCTCGGTCTGGGGGACTGGCCGCGCGAGGCGGACGAGCGGGCGCGGTGGATCTCGGCGCTCGCCCGGCACCCGAAGCTGATCCAGCGGCCGATCATCACCGCGGACGACGGCTCGGCCGTGGTGGCGCGCACCGAGGAGGCCGTACGGGACGCGTTGAACCGGACGTCCCGTTGAGGCCTTGAGGGGTCACAGGGCCCTTCTGTAGCGCACCTCGGTGAGTTCCACCTCGTCGTACAGATCGCTCTGCACCGCCCCGTCGGCCGTGTAGCCCGCCGTTTCGTAGAAGCGGCGGGCGCGGGGGTTGTCCGTGAGCACCCACAGCAGCAGGCTGTCGAACCGGAGGGCCGCCGCGTGCCGGTGCACCTCCTGGAGCAGGAGCCGGCCCACTCCCGTGCCGATCCGGTCCGGGCGGACGTAGAGGGCGTACAACTCCCCGTACGACTCCCCCGCCGCCCCCGCCTCCTCCCGGTACGGCCCCAGGCTGGCCCAACCCACGGCTACCGCACGGTCGTCGACGGCCACCAGGTCCAGTGCCTGCCCGCGCGAGGGCGTGAACCACGTCCTGCGCCGCCGGGCGTCGTCCTCGACCGTCATCGCGTCCAGGTAAGGCTGCGGGACCACGCCCGCGTACGCCGTCTGCCATCCCGTCACCCGGATCCCGGAGACGGCTTCTATATCCGCTTCGGTCATCTCTCGCACGCGCACCATCAGGACACCGTAGCCCTTCCGAAACGGGCCGTTGCCCGATTGATGATGCCCCGGTACCCGTTCCGTGACGGAATGATGACTACCCCCATTTCCGCTCCTTTCCCGTGTTTGTCTCGATGGGGCAAGAGGCGTACGAGATGCACGGATTGGGCAGCCACATGACGGAAAAGGAAAACAACAAAATCCGGGGGGTACGAATGAAGCGTGCCGGCATGATCGCGTCCGTGTCGGTGGTCACGGCCGCGCTGACGAGCGTGGTCGCCCTCTCCGTCCATACCGCGGCGGGTGCCGCCGAGAGCCGTCGTCCTTCCGGTCCCGCACCGCTGCGGACCCCCGAGCCCGGCCAGACCTCCACGCCCGACCCGTCGCTTCCCGCGCCGAAGGTGAACATGGACCTCGTCCGGGAGGCCGAGGACAGCGGCAAGGTCGTCAACATCACCATCGACGACGGGCCCGACCCGAGGTGGACGCCGAAGGCGCTGGAGCTGCTCGCGAAGCACGACGTGAAGGCCACGTTCTGCGTCACCGGTCCGAACGCCAAGGCACACCCGGACCTGATCAAGAAGATCGTCGCGGCGGGGCACCGGCTCTGCGACCACTCCGTCAGCCACGACGTCGCCATGGACAAGAAGTCCGTCGAGTACCAGTCGAAGGAGATCCTCGACGCGAAGCGGATGATCGACGAGGCCTCCGGGAACGAGAGGGTCTGGTACTACCGTGCCCCCGGCGGCGCGTTCACACCCGCGAGCCGACAGATAGCCGCGGCGTACGGCATGCGGAGTCTGGGCTGGAACGTCGACCCCAGCGACTACAAACGGCCCGGCACCGAGAACATCGTCCGGTCCGTGAAGGAGCAGCTGCCCAGCGGGCCCACCGTGCTGCTCCACGACGGGGGCGGGGACCGTTCGCAGTCCATGGCGGCCCTGGAGCAGTTGCTGCCCTGGTTCACGCAGGAGGGATACGGGTTCAGCTTTCCCAAGGCATAGCGGCCCCAAGGCATAGCGGCACCAGGCATAGCGGCACGGCGTAACAGCGGGGCGGGTGTGGGGAAATGGTGAGCGATGTGACGCCGAAGGGAATTCGACGGCTTCCATAGGTGAATTGATCACCTGGGGGTTACCTGGAAGTAAGTGCGGCTGATGGGATGTCGACGGCTCGAACATCCCGCCCCTCCGCATCTCACCCCACCCAGGGCCCCCACCCCACAGGGAGACGCAGTGCCGTTCACGAAGTCCTCCGCACTCGCCGCCGCGCTCGCCTCGGCCGCGCTCGTCGTGGCCTTGCCGCAGACGGCCCAGGCGGCCGCTCCGGCGGCCGCCGCGGTGCCGGAGCTGAAGGTGCTCACCTACAACACCTTCCTGTTCGACAAGAGCCTCTACCCGAACTGGGGCCAGGACCACCGGGCCAAGGCGATACCCGCCGCCGGCTTCTTCAAGGGCAACGACGTCGTGGTGCTCCAGGAGGCCTTCGACAACGGCGCCTCGGACGCGCTCAAGGCCGACGCGGCCGGCCAGTACCCGTACCAGACCCCGGTCGTCGGGCGGAGCAAGAGCGGCTGGGACGCCACCGGCGGCAACTACTCCACCACCACGCCGGAGGACGGCGGGGTCACCGTGCTCAGCAAGTGGCCGATCGTCCGCAAGGAGCAGGTCGTCTTCAGCGACGCCTGCGGCGCGGACTGGTGGTCCAACAAGGGCTTCGCGTACGTGGTTCTGAACGTGAACGGCACGAAGGTCCACCTGGTCGGCACGCACGCGCAGTCGACGGACGGCGGCTGCGGGGCGGGCGAGGCGGCCGCCGACCGCGCGAAGCAGTTCCGGCAGATCGACGCGTTCCTGGACGCGAAGAACATTCCCGCCGGCGAACAGGTCATGGTCGCGGGCGACTTGAACGTGGACTCGCACAGCGCCGAGTACCGGTCGATGCTCGCCGACGGCGACTTCGCGCCCGCGACCACGCGCACGGGCCACCCGTACTCCTTCGACACGAAGGAGAACTCGATCGCCGCCTACCGCTACCCGACGGACGGGCGCGAGGACCTCGACTACGTCCTCCACCGCAACGGCCACGCGCGCCCCGCGACGTGGCGGAACGACGTGGTCAAGGAGTCGTCCGCGCCGTGGACCGTCTCCAGCTGGGGCAAGGAGTACACGTACACGAACCTCAGCGACCACTACCCGGTCGTCGGCGGCGCCAGCTGACCCTCCGCCCCCGCTCCGCCCGCCGCCCCGGCCCGTGCGAACGGGCCGGGGCCTCGTGGCCGGAACTGTCAGTGGGGGATGTCAGGATGCTCCTACGTGGGTTGCTGATCATGAGCGGCCCTCAAAGCGAGGGGGACCCATGCTGCCCATCACCGTGAACACCGAGCCCGGCGAAGTCCTTTCGGGGATCACCGCCGAGGAACTGGCCACCGTGATCGGCCGACTGGGCGGGAAGGACGACCGGTTCGCGGTGGTCGAGCGGACGTCCGGCGACGCCGATTACTACATCCAGACCTGGCACGAGCGCGGTGGCGCCTACGAGGTGGAGTACCGCGACGGCTCGCAGGAGCGGCACTTCGCGGCGCGGCTGGCCGACGCGGAGGCCGTCGTGGCGGTGTTCGTGGGCTGGGCCCTGGAGACGGACGGTTGGGCCGACGGGCACGACTGGAAGCAGGTGGACTTCTCCTCCGAGGTGGAGGACGGGGAGGACGCTCCGGACATCGACGCCACGGAAGGGTTCGACGACGAGGCCGACGCCCGGGCGGCGGACGCCCTCGACCCCGAGCTGCGGGAAGAGGCCGAGGAGCACGCCGGGGTGCTGGTCCGGGGCGGGTTCGAGCTGCCGGGCGAGATCGCGGAGGCGGTGTCCGACTACTTCTACGAGGACGGTGGCACCCCGGTGTCCGTGGCGGCCGCGCGCGGGATCGTGGGTCCGCTGTGGCGCGAGCGGCTGGCCGAGCAGGCGACGTGGCCCGAGGTGACGGACCCCGACCGGGTCGGGACCGCCTTCGACGCGCTGGCGGAGCGGGGCATCACCGCCCGGATGAACTTCACCTGCTGCGGGAACTGCGGCCTGGCGGAGATCGGTGCCGAGGCGGCCGAGGGTGACCGCGGGTTCGTCTTCTTCCACTACCAGGACACCGAACGGGCCGTCGAGGGCGGTGCCTTGTGCCTGCGGTACGGCGTCCACCACGGTACGGGCGAGGGCGACGGCTCCGGCGGCAAGGGCGACACCGCCTCGATCGGCCGCGAGGTCGCGGCCGCGCTCGTCGAGGCGGGGCTGGGCGTGGTCTGGGACGGCGACCCGGGCCAGGCGATAGAGGTCGACCCGCTGGACTGGCGCAAGCGGCTGCCGACCTACTGAGCGGTACGTTCCGCTTTTGCCGGACGGCCGACGGCCGTCCGGCGAACACCAAGGTTCCGTATCAAGTGCCGGAGGGCTCTGCTGCCCCGTCGCAGGTCATGTTTCAATAGGGGGCATGGCCAGCTATCAGAACACCGCGACGGGTCGCAGCGACCTCGAGCCCTTCTGGCCTTCCCGTCAGCACCACGACTTCGACCGAGTGTGTTGCCGCGCGACGTTCGCGCAGGCCCACTCCTCCCGCTGACCCTCACGTCGAAGTCAGCCGCCGGTCATCAGTTCCGGCCAACGGCCCCGCGCACCAGCACGACCCCTCGACGGTCTCTCGCGCGAAAGAGCTGAGCTCCATGACGAACCTCCGTACCCTGACCGCGTCCCCCTCCATCACCTCGGCGACCGTCGGCTCCTCGGCCGTCGATCCCACCGGCGTCCCCACCGCCGTCGGTGCCGCGCACCGCCATCGACTGCGGGCCGTCGCCCCGGACGAGGTGCCGCCGGTCGCCGAGCTGCTGCACTCCGGGGCGACCTGGCTGCCCGCCCCGCCGCACACGGTGCCGAGCCTGCCGGGCCAGCCGCCGATGGTCGGCTACCTGGTGCTCGTACCGGCCGAGCAGCCGGCGCCCGAGGCCCCCGCGGCCGCCACGCACGGGGACGCGCTGGTGCGCATCGACCCCGAGCAGCGGACGGCCCGGGTCGCGGACCGGCTGCTGGACCTCACCTACCTCGAGTTCGAGCTGCTGGCCCACCTCGTCGCGCACCCGCACCGGGTGCACACCCGCGACCAGCTGGTGACCAACGTCTGGGGCTACGGTCACGTGGGCGACGGCCGTACGGTCGACGTCCACGTCGCCCGGCTCCGCCGCAAGATGGGGGCGGAGCACCGCGCGTCGATCGTGACCGTCCGCCGCGTGGGCTACAAGTACGCGCCTCCGCTCGGATACTGACGCCCCGTCGGCTGCTCGCCGGGTCGCCGGACCGCCCGTCGAAACCTCCGGGTTCCGGGGCACGGGACGAGGTCAGGGGGTGGTGCTGGCTACACCACGGACCCGGCGGGTGGCACCAGTGACCGGAGGTGCCCGCGCAGCGCAGACTGATGCGGGGCGCGACGGCCGGGCCCCGGGGACGGATGCGGGGAGACGGCAGATGAGGGTCCGCGATGCGCTGCTGGCCGGTGCCCGGGGGCTGTGGCTCGCGGTCTTCGGCATCGTCGGGTCGGTCGTGCTGTTCACGCTGACGGTGGTGTCGATCGGCTTCATCCTGCTGGGGATCGGCGTCCTGACCACCCCGGTCGTGCTCGGCGCGGTACGGGCGTTCGCCGGTCTGCGCCGCGTCCAGGCCGCCGAGTGGGCGGGGGTGCGCATTCCCACGCCGTACCGGCGGCCCGCCGCGCGGCGCGGCGGGGTGGTCGGGCAGGTCGAGCTGTGCTCGGCGCTGCTGAAGGACAAGGCGACCTGGCGCGATGTGCAGTGGCTGCTGATGGACATGACGATCGGCGCGGTTCTCGCGCTGCTTCCGGCCGCGATGCTCGTGTACGCGCCGTGGGGTGTGGTGCTGGCCTGCGGGGTGTGGCAGCCGCTCGTCCGGGCCGAGGGCACCTTCTGGTTCCTCTTCGTTCCCGTCACCGGCCAGGGCACCGCCTTCCTGGCGGCGGCGACGGGGCTGGCGCTGGGGGCCGTCGGCCTGTTCACGGGCCCGGCTCTGCTGCGCGCGCACTTCCTCCTCGCCGAGCCGCTGCTGCGCCCCAGCCGCGAGCGGGAACTCGCCCTGCGCGTCGATCACCTCACCGAGTCCCGGCACGACGCGGTGGACGACTCGGCCGCCGCGCTGCGCCGCATCGAGCGGGATCTGCACGACGGCGCGCAGGCCCGGCTCGTGGCGATGGGTATGAGCCTCGGCACGATCGAGGCGCTGGTCGAGAAGGACCCGGCCCAGGCGAAGCGGCTGTTGGCCGCCGCCCGCGCCGACTCCGCCGAGGCCCTCACCGAACTGCGCGACCTCGTCCGCGGCATCCACCCGCCGGTCCTCGCCGAGCGCGGTCTCGCCGACGCGGTACGGGCCCTGGCGCTGCGCATGCCGCTGACCGTGGAGGTCGACGTCGAGCTGCCGGGCCGCGCGGCGGAACCGGTGGAGTCGGCCGCGTACTTCGCGGTCAGCGAGGTGCTCACGAACGCGAGCAAGCACTCGGGCGCGGAACGGGTGTGGATCGACGCGCACCACGCCGAGGGGGCACTGCGCATCGCCGTCACCGACAACGGCCGCGGCGGCGCGAGCATCGCCGGCGGTACGGGCCTGCTCGGCATCGAGCGCCGGCTGGGTGCCTTCGACGGCGTCCTGGCCGTCAGCAGCCCGGCCGGCGGGCCCACCATGGTCACGATCGAGATCCCCTGCGCCCTGCGGTGACGTGTCCGGGGTGAGGGCGCGGGCGCCTTCGGGGCCGAAGTGCCGTGCGCGAGCGGCATCGGCGACGATGGGGGCCCGGCCCCGGCTCTCCTGCCGCGGAGGAGGGGCGTCGCTCTAGCCGATCATGGAGTTTCCGTGCGCGTCGTCATCGCCGAAGACCTGTTCCTGCTGCGGGACGGCCTGGTCCGGATGCTGGAGGCGTACGGCTTCGAGATCGTCGCGGCGGTGGACAGCGGGCCCGGTCTCGCCCGGGCGCTGGCCGAGTCGAAGCCCGATGTGGCGGTCGTGGACGTGCGGCTGCCGCCGTCGTTCACCGACGAGGGGCTGCAGTGCGCGCTGGCCGCGCGGCGGGAGACGCCGGGGCTGCCGGTGCTGGTGCTGTCGCAGCACGTGGAGCAGTTGTACGCGCGGGAGCTGCTGGCCGACGGCAGTGGCGGGATCGGGTATCTGCTGAAGGACCGGGTCTTCGACGCGGACCAGTTCGTCGACGCCGTACGGCGGGTGGCGGCGGGCGGTACGGCGATGGATCCGCAGGTCATCTCGCAGTTGCTGACGCGGCGCTCGCGGGACGAGCCGCTGGGGCAGCTGACCCCGCGCGAGCGTGAGGTGATGGAGCTGGTGGCGCAGGGGCGGTCCAACGCGGCGATCGCGACGCGGCTCCTCGTCACCGAGCGGGCCGTCGCCAAGCACACCTCCAACATCTTCGCCAAGCTGGCGCTGCCGCCGTCCGACGACGACAACCGCCGGGTGCTGGCTGTACTGGCGTACCTCGACCGGGGCTGACCTTGTGTCCCTGCGGGCGCGTCCTCAGACTCCCCCAGCAGGCTGAAGTCGGCTGAGCCCAGCCACAGCAAGCCCGTCCGGCGCTTGAGGCCGCCGCGCAGCGGCGGTGCTGACGACACGGCATAAGGCCATGGCACGCCCCATTGCTGTGCCCCGTAACGGCAGTTACCGTGCGCTGCGCATGCGTCCGTTGTTGCATTCGCACACTGGGGAGCGCCATGACCGATCTGTCGAGACGCCTGTTACTGGGTACCGCCGGAGCGATCGGCGCGGGAGCCGCCGTCGCCTCCCTCACCCCCGCGAGGGCCGAGGGTGCGGCGAGGCCGTTCGAGATCGCCCCGGCGCGGGCCGCGCTGCGGCGGCTGCTCGGGGACCACGCGGAACAGTTCCGGCTGCGCGCGCTGACCGGCGGCGAGGAGCGGTTCGAGGTCACCGGCGAGGCGGGGCGGATCGAGGTGGCGGGCACCAGCGCGGGGGTGCTGCTGACCGGGGTGCACCACTATCTGAGGGACACCTGCCGGGTCCATCTCGGCTGGCGTGCGAGACGGCCCGCGCTGCCGCGCACCCTGCCCGCCCCGGCCCGGCCGCTGGCGCGCTCGACGCGCCTGCGGCACCGCTTCGCGCTCAACGACACCAACGACGGCTACACCTTCCCGTACGCGGACTGGCCGTACTGGGAGCGGATGATCGACGTCCTCGCCCTGCACGGCTGCAACGAGGTGCTGGTGATCGCCGGGCACGAGGCGGTCTACCACCGGGTCCTCATGGACTTCGGGTACAGCGACGCCGAGGCCCGGGCGTGGCTGCCCGCGCCCTCGCACCAGCCGTGGTGGCTGTTGCAGAACCTCAGCGGCTTCGGCGGCCCGCCGAGCCCCGCGCTCCTCGCCCGGCGCGCCGCGCTGGGGCGGCGGATCGCCGACCGGCTGCGCGAGCTGGGCATGGCGCCCGTCTTCCCCGGCTATTACGGGCACGTCCCCGACGGCTTCACCGAGCGGAACCCGGGGGCCCGGGTCGTCCCGCAGGGCATCTGGCACGGCTTCCAGCGCCCGGACTGGCTCGACCCGCGCACCGCGCCCTTCGCCGCGGTCGCCGCGTCGTTCTACCGCCACCAGGCAGAACTCCTCGGCCGGGCTGCGCACTTCAAGATGGATCTGCTGCACGAGGGCGGCACGGCGGGCGGCGTGCCCGTCGCGGACGCCGCGCGGAGCGTCGAGAAGGCGCTGCGCACCGCGCACCCGGACGCGACGTGGGTGATCCTCGGCTGGCAGGACAACCCGCTCCCCGCGCTGCTGGGCGCGGTCGACCGGAGCAGGATGCTCATCGTCGACGGTGCCTCCGACCGCTACCGGTCCGTCACCGACCGGGAGAAGGACTGGGGCGGCACCCCGTACGCCTTCGGCTCGATCCCGAACTTCGGCGGGCGGACGACGCTCGGCGCCCGGACGCACATCTGGGACGAGAAGTTCTTCGCGTGGCGCGACAAGCCCGGCAGCGCCCTGGCCGGCACGGCGTACATGCCGGAGGCCGCCGACCGCGACCCGGCCGCCTTCGCGTACTTCGCCGACCTGGCCTGGCAGGAGAGGGCCCCGGACCGGCAGCGGTGGTTCGGCGCGTACGCCGACGCCCGTTACGGGCGGGCGGACCGCGGCGCGCGGGACGCCTGGGCCGTGCTGGGCGAGACCGCCTACCGGCAGAGCGCGCCCGAGCGCAGCGACCCCCACGACAGCCTCTTCGCCGCCCGCCCGGACCTCGGCGCCAACCGGGCCGGCGAGTACGCACCGAGCGCCCTGTCCTACGACCCGTCGCGCTTCGACGCCGCGCTGACCGGGCTGCTGGGCGTCGCCGCCGGGCTGCGCACCGGCGACGCGTACCGCTACGACCTGGTCGACGTCGCCCGGCAGGCCCTGGCGCACCGCAGCCGGCAGCTCCTCCCGCAGTTGCGGAACGCCTACGCCCGCAAGGACCTGCCCGCCTTCCGCGCGCTGTCCGCGCTGTGGCTGCGGCTGATGCCGCTGGCCGACGACATCGCGGGCACCCACCGGGACTTCCTGCTCGGGCCGTGGACGGCGGCGGCCCGGGCGATGGGGTCGGGCGCGGCGGAGGCGGCGGAGCTGGAGCGGACGGCGCGGGTGCTGATCACGGTGTGGGGCGGCCGGGCCACGTCCGACGGCGGAAAGCTGCACGAGTACGCGAACCGCGACTGGCACGGTCTGATGGGCGACTTCTACCTGCCGCGCTGGCGGCGGTGGCTGGAGGAGCTGGAGGACGCGTTGCGGGAGGGCCGGGCGCCGCGGGCCGTGGACTGGTTCGCGGTGGAGGAGCCGTGGACGCGGGAGCGCAAGGAGTACCCCGTGCGTCCGGTGGCCGATCCGTACCGCACCGCGCTGCGGGTCCGGGACACCCTGGCCGTCGCCCCCTACCAGGGGACGCTGACGACGACGCCCGTCCCCGCCGCCGTGCCGCCCGGTGGGGTCGCGACGCTGACCGTCGCCCTCACCAACGTGAACGGTCTGCGGGCCACCGGCCGCGTCGACCTCGCCGTCTCGGGCCTCCAGGCCCGTCCGCAGGGCCCCACGTCGCTGGACCGCCTCGCGCCGGGCGCCACGGGCACGGCCCGCTGGAGCGTCACCGCACCCGCCGGGCCGCCGGCGCGCCCGCTGCTCGCCCTGCCGTACGAGGCGAGCGCGCGCTACGGGCCGCAGGGGCGGGACCGGATCCGGACCGCCCTGACCGGCACGCTGTTCGTGGCGGGCCCGCTCGCCGCCGGATGGCGGACGTCCACCAACAACGCGGCCGTCTTCGGGCAGTTGGGGGACGACCGCTTCGCCGTCGACGGCTCGGGCGACGACCTGTGGAAGGGCACGGAGGCCTTCGGCGTCGTCTACCGGCCGGGCGCGCTGGCGGTGGGCGGGTCGGCGACGGTCCGGGTCGACGAGCAGAGCGACACGGGCGGCTGGGCGCGTACGGGCATCATCGTGCGCAACACCCTGGCGGGCCGCTCCCCGGGGGCGGTCAACCTCGCCGTCACCCCGGCGGAGGGCGTCGTGCTGTCCTACGACACCAACGGCGACGGCACCTTCGACGGCTACCGCCGCATCACCGGCCTCAAGGCCCCCGTCCACCTCCGTCTCACCCGTACGACCACGGGCGGCTTCACCGCGGAGTGCTCCACGGACGACGGCGCGACCTGGCGGACGGTCGCGTCCGTCACCGTCCCGGGCGCGGCCCGGGACCTGGACGTGGGCCTGTTCATGACGGCCGGCAACGACGGCAGCGGTGAGCGGGGGACGGCGTACTTCAGCGGCTGGCGGCTGGGCTAGCGGCCGGGGCGGGGAAGCCGCGCCGGGGATCCGGCCCCCGGCCCTGATGCCCGGGGCGGCCACCGCCGATCATGGCCGGATGGCCCCTCTGTTTTCCGGTCCGTCCGGTTCCTCCGGCGCCCGTGGTGTCCCCGGCCCTTCCCCCCGATGGGCGCGGCCGCCCGTCCTCCGGCTGCCGCGCCTCGCGCCCGCGTACGTGGCAGGCGTGCAGCTCGGCGCGTACGCCGTGGGGCGGCTGCTCGCGCCCGCCGTGCGGGAGCGGGTGCTGCGGCACTGCTCGACGAACGTGGACAACCTGCGGGGCCGCCGCTGGCACACCCTCGCCACCAGCGCCCTGGTCGTCGAGCAGCCGATGGAGCTGCCGTACGCCCTGCTCCTGCTGGCCGTCCTCGGCTACGCCGAGTACGCGCACGGCGCCTGGTGGGCGGCGGGGGCCTTCACGTACGGGCACGTGGGCGCGACCCTCCTGGTCTACGGGGTGCTGCGCGCCGCGCGGGCGGGGGCGCGCACGCGGTCCGCGATCGACGTCGGCACCAGCTACGGCTTCAACGCCGTGACGGGCGCCCTCGCCACGACCCTGCCGCGCGGGCCGGTCCGTACGGGCGCGTACGCCGCGTTGTTCGCGCTCGGCGCGCGCCCCCTGCTGCGCGGCGGCGCTCATCGCCCCGGCTTCACCGACCTGGGGCATCTCCTCGCGCTGACGCTGGGCGTCGGCTTCGGGCCGGGGCGGCGTCGCGCACTCGGCCACCGTTCGTCACAATAACGGTAGATATCCGATAAGGAGATGCGCGCATGCCACACCAGTTCGATATCTCGACCATCGTCAACCTCCGCGACCTCGGTGGCATCGCGCTCGCCGGAAACTCCGCCGTCCGCCCCGGTCTGCTGCTCCGGTCCGGACAGCTGGACCGGATCGACCCGATGACCGACCCCGCCGTCGCCGCCCTCGGCATCCACACGGTCGTGGACCTGCGCACCGAGCACGAGCGGCGCGAGCGGCCCGACCGCGTGCCGGACGGCGCCCGGCTGATCGTCGCGGACGTGCTGGCGGGCGCGGTGCCCGCCGCCGTCCAGGGCGATCAGGTGCCCGCCCGGATCGAGTCGGTGCTCGGCAGCCCCGCCCTCGCGGAGGAGCACCTCGGCGGCGGCAAGGCGGAGAAGCTGCTCTGCGACTCCTACCGCGCCTTCGTGTCCTCCCAGCCCGCCTGTGACGCCTACCGGCTGCTGCTGTCCGCGCTCGCCGAGCCGGACTGCGGCCCGCTCCTCTTCCACTGCACGGCCGGCAAGGACCGCACCGGCTGGGCGGCCACCGTGATCCTGCTGCTGCTCGGCGCGGACGAGGCGACGGCCGAGCGCGAGTACCTCGACGTCAACCCGGCCGTGCGCGCGGCCTTCGCGCCGGTCATCGAGCGGTTCACCTCTGCGGGCGGCGACCCCCGGATCGCCGACGCGATCCTCGGCGTGCGCCCCGCCTATCTCGCGGCGGCGCTGGAGGAGATGGACCGGACGTACGGCGATGTGGAGACGTACGTCCGTGACGGGCTCGGCGTCCCCGACGACGCCGTCGACCGGATCCGCGCCCGCTACGTCGCCTGAGGCCGCCCCGAGCGCCTGAGCCGGTCCCCGGCACGGGTGAGGTGACCATCCCACCATTCACTCGTTCTATGGATCGTGGAGCAGCAAGCGACAGCCCCCCGCCCCCGGTCCATCGCCCCCGTCGACGTCGAGCAGGCCGAGGCCGCGCTCATCGAGCACTACCCGCGCCTGGTGCGGCTCGGCTATCTCGTGCTGCCGCCCGCGCTGGGCCGCAACCGCCGTGTGCTGACCGCGCACGCCCTCGTCCAGCGGGCGCTGCCGCGCAACCGGGTGGGCGGTGCGGAGCTGACCGTGCCGGCGCCGCGCGGCACCGACGGCGTGCCGAGCGAGCCGGGCTACACCTACGTCCGCCAGCGGGTGCTGCGGGCCGCGCTGGACGCGGGGCGGCCGCGCGGCCGCTGGCAGCCGCCGCGGCCGGGCCAGCTCCCGCCGCTGCTGCCGCGCGTGTGGGGGCTGCGGCTGTTCCCCCGCTCCGGCGGCGCCGACGAACTCGCCCTGGACCAGGCGCTCTCCTCGCTGTCCGGGCCCGGCCGGGCCGCGTACGTCCTGCGCGGGCTGGAGCTGTCGGACGACCGGGACGTGCGCCGGGTGCTGTCGGCGGCCGGGGTCGAGGACCCGGGCGCGGCACTGGCCGAGGCGGACGGCGTCCGCACCCCGGCGGGCAGCCGCGACACCCCGCTGCTGGAGTCGGTGGAGTTCGACCCGTGCTCCCTCCAGGCCCGGCCGACGGATCTGATGCGCCGCCGCCAGCACACCCGGGCCGCGCTCACGGCCGCCGCCGCGGCCGTGGTGTGCGCCACGCTCCTGGGTCTGCCCGGTGACGGCTGGGGCCGGGACGGCGCCGCCGCGCCCCCGTACGCGCAGAACGCGGCGGCCGAAGCGGCCCTCGACCCGGCCAAGTTGACCCAGGCCACCTCCTCGGCGTGGAAGAGCGCGGACCGCCCCGGCTTCGCCACCTGGCCCGCCCGCGGCGACCGCACGGGCGACCGGGAGCTGCTGCGCCGGGCGCTCGCCGCCTGGGCCCGGCCGGGCCGCGCGGTGCGGGTCACCGCGACGCCCGGCACCCCCGTCGGACCCGCCTCCGGGCCGCCCCAGCTGCTGTTCGCGGGCGAGGTCGACGCGGCGGCCGTCGTGCTGCTCCACGACGGGGTGCGCGTGGTGCGCTACGCGGAGGCGAAGAGCGGCGAGGCCGGTGCCGCCGCGCTGGACTTCGCGCGCACGGACGCGGCGGACGCCGACACCTCCACCGCGATCGTCGTGGGCCGCACCGACGGCAACGTCCGCTATCTGACCGCCCCCTGGGTGACCGGCACGGCCGTGCGCGACCTGCTCGCACCGGCCGCCGCCGGGCAGCCGCTGCACCGGGACGCCGAGGGCGTGACCGACGCGACGCCCAGCCCCGCCCCGTCGGGCGGCTGCCGCGCCTGGCCGGCGCTGCGGCTCGGCAGCCGGCTGGTCACCGACCTCGGCGAGCTGGTCCCCGCCCGGCTCACCGTCGGTGCCCCCGGCTCCCCGCGCGACGTGGCGGGCGCGCAGGCACTGGCCGGGTGGGCGCACTCCGCCTGCCACCTGCAGAGCGTGCGCTCGCAGGGCGTGCGGTCGGTGAACGCCTGGCAGTTCGCGACGCAGCCGCTGCCCGGAGGCGCGGGGAGCGCGGCCTGGCTGTGCACCCGGGCCGAGACGTGGCGGGGCGCGGGGAGCAGGGTGCAGGCGCAGTTCCAGGTCCCCGGTTCCCGGCCCGGCGCGCCGGGGGCGGTCGTCGCCCGCGCCGAGGACTCCGCTGCGTGCGGGGCCCGCGATCCGCACGTCCTGGCGGGCGTGCTGTGGAAGTCGAAGGCCGGTGCCTGGTACGCGCTGGCGGCGGGCAGCGACGACGTCGCGTCGATCACCGCGACGGGCGGGGTGCGCGGCAGCGCGCGCGGCGCCCTGCTGGCCGTCCCGGCGCGGGCGGGCGCGCACGCCGAGCTGAGCGCCCTGACCACCGCCGGGAAGAAGCTCACGACTCTGCGGTGAGCGGCCCCTGTTGACCGGCCCACCGGGCTTTCCCGCCCGGTGGGGCCGCTGCGCGTCGGCATTAGGATGACCGCATGACGACCGGGGTGCGCCGCAGGATGGGCGTCGAGCAGCGACGCGAGCAGCTGATCGCGGTGGCGCTCGACCTCTTCAGCAGGCGCTGCCCCGACGATGTCTCCATCGACGAGATAGCCGAGGCGGCCGGGATCTCCCGGCCGCTGGTCTATCACTACTTCCCCGGCAAGCAGAGCCTGTACGAGGCCGCGCTGGGCCGCGCCGCCGAAGAGCTGACCTCGCTCTTCGACGAGCCGCGCGAAGGCCCGCTGGGGGCCCGGCTGTTGCGCGTCATGGGACGGTTCTTCGACTTCGTCGAGACGCACGGGCCGGGGTTCTCGGCGCTGATGCGCGGCGGCCCGGCGGCGGGCACCGGCCGGGCGAGCGCCCTGATCGACGGGGTGCGCCGGGCCGCGTACGAGCAGATGATCGGGCACCTGGGCGTACGCGCCCCGGCGCCGCGCCTGGAGCTGGCCGTCCGGTCCTGGATATCGCTGGCCGAGACCACGGCGCTGCTCTGGCTGGACGGCTGCCCGGTGGCGCGCGTGGAGCTGGAGTTGCAGCTCGTCCACCACTTCGCGGCCCTCACGGCGGTGAGCGCAGCCTACGACGAGGACATGGCGGCCGTGCTGCGCCGCGTGCTGCGGGACGAGCCCGCCGACGGGCCCTTCGGAGACCTGGTCGGACGGCTGGCCGCGCTCGCGCCGCAGCCGTCCTGACCCCCGCCCTGCCTCCCGCCGGTCAGCCCCGGCGGAAGACGGCGACCGTGCGGCCCGGGACCGTGAAGGTGCCCGATCCCGCTGCGTACGAGGCGGACTTGACGATGGCGTCCGAGCCGTGCGCCTGGACGGGGTGCAGCGCGTAGTCCGTTCCCGAGAGCGCCTCGATCCGCTGGGTCCGCGCCTGCGGTGCGGCGTTGAGGACGACGACCAGGTTCCCCAGCCGCATCGTGACGACGCCCGGCGTCTCACCGGTGCCGGACAGCGGGAACGACAGCGTCCGCTGGACGTCGGCGGTGGTCGCCTGGCGGAACGCCCGCTCGGTCGTCCGGATGCGCAGCAGGTCCCGGTAGGCGGCGGAGGCGGCCCGGATCGGCCCGCAGCCGGGCCGCAGGGCCGGGTCGGCGAGCAGCGGCGCGGCGTACGGCCACTTGGACCGGTTGTCGGCGGCGGGCGGCAGTCCGCGGCCGAATCCGTTGCCGTCGGCGCAGTCCCAGTGGATCGCGTTGAACCAGTCGCCGCTGTCGTAGGAGTTGCGGTCCAGGGACTTCGAGCGCAGCAGGTCCGTACCGGCCTGGGAGAGGGACGGTCCCTGGGAGAGCGCGGCGGCGGCCATCGCGAGGACCTGTGCCCTGGCCCGCTCGGTGGCGGGGGTCGCGGGCGGGAGTTTGTAGGCGAGGGCGTCGTAGAGGGATTCGTTGTCGTGGGCGTCGGCGTAGGCGAGGGCGTCGCCGGGGGCGGCGGCGTAACCGGCGGGCGAACCGTTGTAGTCGACGTCGGCGCCGCGGACGTCACGGCCGGTGGAGTCGGTGAAGCGGTAGTCGGCGAGATGGCCGGTGAGGCCGACCTTGATGAGGTCCTGGGCGTGCAGGAGCCGGGCCCGCTGCTCGTCGGGGCTGCCCGCGGGCGAGCCGTTGGGGTCGGTGAACAGTCCGGAGGCGAAGCCCTGGACGCGGGGGTCCTCGTCGAAGGGGCCGCCGCCGCGGATCGCGTCGCGGGAGCGGTCGGCGAAGGTGGCGATGCCGGTGCCCGCCATGTTCTTCTGCGTGGCCTGGACGAAGCGGGCGTCGTTCGCCACCTCGCCGAAGTTCCAGCCTTCGCCGTAGAGGACGACGGCCTTCCCGTCGACCCCGTCCTCGGCGACGGTGAGGGCGTCGAGGGCCTTGCGCACGGCGAGGATGTTGGCCTTGGGGTGGTGGCCCATGAGGTCGAAGCGGAAGCCGTCGACCTTGTACTCCTTCGCCCAGGTGACGACGGAGTCGACGACGAGCTTGCCCATCATCGCGTGCTCGGGCGCCGTGTTGGCGCAGCAGGTGGAGGTGGCGACGGCGCCGTCGTCGAGGAGGCGCTGGTAGTAGCCGGGGACGATCCGGTCGAGTACGGACTTCGCGTCCTGCCCGGAGGCCACGGTGTGGTTGTAGACGACGTCCATGACGGTCCGCAGCCCCGCCCCGGCGAGGCCCTGCACCATCTGCCGGAATTCACGGGTCCGGCGCGGCCCGTCCGGGTCGGAGGCGTAGCTCCCCTCGGGGACGGTGTAGTGCAGCGGGTCGTAGCCCCAGTTGTACGCGTCGCGGCCCGCCGTCCTCCCCACGCACTCCTGCTGCCGCTCGGAGTCGGCGGGCAGGGCGGCGAGGTCGCAGTCGGGGGTGGCCTGGTCCGCGCTCCGCTCGGGGACGGTGCCGAAGTCGAAGGCCGGGAGCAGATGGACGTAGGAGGTGCCGGCGGCGGCGAGCGAGCGCAGGTGCCGCATGCCCGCCGAGGCCCGGTCGGTGAAGGCGAGGTAGCGGCCGGGGTGGGCCGAGGTGCGGTCCTGGGCGGAGAAGTCGCGGATGTGCAGTTCCTGGATCTGCGCGTCGCGCAGCGGCACGGCCTTCGGCTTGCGCAGCCGTGACCAGCCCTCGGGGGCGAGGGCGGGGTCGGCGAGGTCGACGACGAGGCTGTGGGTGGAGTCGGCGGTCAGGGCGGTGGAGTACGGGTCGGTGACGTGGTTGGTGACGACCTTCCCCACGGTGGGGGCCCAGACGGTGACGGCGTAGCGGTAGGGCTTCGCGGCCCAGTCGTGTGAACCGGTGACGCTCCAGACACCGCTGCCGGCGTCCCGCCGCATGGCGACGGTGCGGCCGTCGAGTTCCAGGGCGACGCGCCGGGCGGTGGGTGCCCATACGGAGAGCGTGGGGCGGCCGCCGCGGAAGCGGGGGCCGAGCTTCGCCTTGCCGGCGGCCGCGGCGTAGAGGTCGTCCAGCACGCCGGGGATCTGCACGCCGGTGGCGACGCCGTCCGTCTCGGCGACGAGCCGGCCGGTGAGGGCGGTGCGCTCCTGGCCGTGGGCGTCGACGCGGAAGGCGTCGTAGTTCGCCAGGTGCGGGTATTTCGTGCGTTGCTGCGGGGTCAGCCCGCCGGGGCGGGCGGTCAGCTCGAAGCTGCCGCGGTCGTGGGTGAGGCGGTGGGGGCGGGTGGGGGTGCCGAGGTTTTTGGGCCAGGCGATGGTGTGTTGGTCGATCCAATGGACCTTGGCCCCTTGGGAGGCGGGCGTGGGGACGGCGGCGTGGGCGGTGCCGGTCCCTGCCAGGGGTAGGGCGAGGGCGATTGCTGCCGCCAGGGTGGCCAGTCGTCTCATGGAACGGTGCTCCTTCGGCTGAGGGCGGGACCGCGCTCCGCGCGGTGTCCTCAATCGCCGGACGGGCTGAATTCAGCCCGTCCGGCGATTGAGGACAAGGCACAGCAGCCCGTCCGGCGATTGAGGACCGGGGTTCGGGGCGGAGCCCCGGTACGGGAGGCGGCGGGTCAGGGGCAGGATCCACGGGGGTACAGAGCCAGTGCCGTGTTCGGGGCCAGCGTCGCCGTGAAGCGCCCGTCGTCCCCGACACGGACACCGCGTCCGCTCTGCACGTCGCAGTACTCACCCCCCGGCAGCGACGTCTGGAAAGCGCGGCTCAGCGCGGACGTCTCGTGGTTGATGGCGACGAACCCCTTGCTCCCCCGCCCGAAGGCGATGGCCTGGGAGCCGTTGTCCCACCAGTTGGTCACCGCCGTGCCCCGCACCGCGTTGCGGAAGCCCACCATGCTCTTGATCTCCGGCCACTTGTGCTGGCACTTCCAGCCGTCCCGCCAGCACGCACCGACGTTGCCCCCGTTCGGCGGGCCCGCGTCGCGGTCGGTGAATTCGTAGCCGGAGTGGACGTCCGGTGAGCCGTAGGGCCAGGCGAGCATGAAGACGTTGGCGAGGGTGTAGTCGGCGCCGTCCTTGTAGCTGAGGGTGTCGCCGCCGCGCTCGGTGTCGTGGTTGTCGACGAAGACGGATGCCTTGCCGGCGGGGAGGTAGCCCCAGCCCTCGCCGTAGTTCTTGAGGTAGGCGAGCCGCTCGCTCTGGAAGACCCGTTTGAGGTCGCGGGCGTAGCGGAACTCCTGGACGTCGCCGTTGCCGAGGTATTCGTCGGGCCGGACGGCCTCCCCCGCGCCGAAGATGGTCTCCTGCTTCCAGTACACGCCGGGTCTGCTCAACTTGCCCTTGATCGCGGCGAGATCCTCCACGGCGATGTGCTTGGCGGCGTCGATGCGGAAGCCGTCGACGCCGAGGGACAGCAGGTCGTCGAGGTAGCGGGCGATACGGTCCCGTACGTGCTCCTCGCCGGTGTCGAGGTCCGCGAGGCCGACCAGTTCGCAGCGCTGGACGTTGCCGCGGTCGCGGTAGTCCGTGACGACCGAGGTGCAGTCGTCCATGTCCTGGCGCTGGTAGACGCCGGGGTAGTCGTACTTCGTATACGACGAGCCGCCGGTGCCGGTGCCGGAGCCTGCGGCCATGTGGTTGACGACGGCGTCGACGACGACCTTGACGCCGGCCGTGTGGCAGGCGCCGACCATGCGGGCGAAGGACGCGCGGTCGCCGAGGCGGCCGGCGATCCGGTAGCCGACGGGCTGGTAGGAGGTCCACCACTGGGGGCCCTGGATGTGTTCCTGGGGCGGGGAGACCTGGACGTAGCCGTAGCCGGCGGGGCCGAGGGTGTCCGCGCACTCCTTGGCGACCGAGTCGTATCTCCACTCGAAGAGGACGGCCGTCGCGGGTCCTTCGGCCGGGTCTCCGGGTGCGCTCGCCCGGGCCGGCGGGGCGCAGAACAGGGCGCTCGCGACGAGGGCGAGGGCGGCGGAGAGGGCTCTTCGAGGGGATGTGGACATGGCGGTGGGGGCCATGGGTTCTCCTGGGGGGTGAGGAGCACAAGGCGGGGGGAAACCAGCGGGACACGGCCTCCGAGGGCAACGCGCCGTGCCCGTAAGGCCCATGAAGGTTCTTGCGGTTCTTGCTGCAAGGCCGCCCGCACGACAGCGGTCACTTGCCGCGCACTGGACCGTACGAGGCGCCCTGTCGCTGGTCAAGCCTTTGGACACAGTCAGGTTACGACCCGGAAATCTCACCGTTTCCTTCTTGCAAGGTCTTTCGCAAGAGATTGCAGCCTGTTAGCTTCCTCCTCAGCTCGGGCCGCCCGCGACAGGTCGGCCTCCTTGAAGAGGAGATCCCATATGCGAAGAGGCATATCGGTCGCCGCCCTCGTCGGCGTGCTGGCCCTCACCGCGACCGCGTGCGGCGGTGACAGCGACGGTGGCGCCGGTGACGGCTCCAAGGCGGCGAGCGATCCGAGCAGCGTGAGCGGCACCATCACCTGGTGGGACACCTCGGACGCCACCAACGAGGCGCCGACGTTCAAGAAGCTGGTCGCGGACTTCGAGAAGAAGTACCCGAAGATCAAGGTCAATTACGTCAACGTGCCCTTCGACCAGGCACAGCAGAAGTTCAAGACGGCCGCCTCCTCGAACCAGGGCGCGCCCGATGTGCTCCGCTCCGACGTGGGCTGGACCGCGGGCTTCGCCCAGCTCGGCTACCTCAAGGACCTGACGGGCACGCCCGCCCTCGACAAGACCGACGACTTCCTCGAGGGGCCGCTGAAGAACGCCGCGTACCAGGGCAAGACGTACGGCGTTCCGCAGGTCACCGACACCCTCGGGCTGCTCTACAACAAGGAGCTCTTCCGGAAGGCCGGCGTCGACAAGCCGCCGACGAACTGGAAGGAGGTCAAGGAGGCCGCGGAGAAGATCAAGGACAAGACGGGCACGGCCGGCATCGGCCTCAACCCCGACAGCTACTACTCGCTGCCCTTCCTCTACGGCGAGAACAGCGACATGGTCGACGTCGGCAAGAAGAAGATCACCATCTCCGACGCCGCCTCCCGCAAGGGCATCGAGACCGCCGTCGACCTCGTCAAGTCCGGTGCCGCGCCCAAGCCGGCCGGTACCGACGGGTACAACAACCTCAAGACGGACTTCAAGAACGGCAAGCTCGCCATGCTGATCGACGGTCCCTGGGCGACCAAGGAGATCTTCGGCGGCGAGGCGTACAAGGCGAAGGACAACCTGGGCATCGCGGCCGTCCCGGCCGGTTCCACCGGCACGGCGGGCGCCCCGGTCGGCGGGCACAACCTCGTCGTCTACGCCGGCACGAAGAACTTCGACGCCTCGTACCTCTTCACCAAGTTCATGACCGAGGCGACCCAGCAGGAGACGGCCTCGACGACCATCGGTGTGCTGCCGACCCGTAAGTCCGCCTACACCAAGGCCGTGCTGTCGGACCCGGTGCGCGACGCCTACTACCGGGCGCTGGACAAGGCCCACCCGCGGCCCGCGATCCCCCAGGGCGGCGACCTGTTCACCGACTGGCTCCAGCACTACACCAAGATCCTGACCCTCAAGGAGGACCCCGAGGCGGGTCTGGACGCCACGGCCAAGGCCTGGAAGTCCGCGCTCCTGAAGGACTACGCGATCCAGGAGTAGCCGGCCCGCCTCTCGCCTGACCGGCGGACCTTCGGCTGCGGGCCGTCGTTGCCGCCTGCGGCGGCGAGCGCCCTGCGGGCGCGTCCTCAAACGCCGGACGGGCTGCATTGGCTGAACCCAGCCGAACCAGCCCGTCCGGGCGCTTGAGGACACCGCCGGGCCGGTCGCGTTGCCCCCCTGCTCCCGCCCCCACCCCGTCTTCTCCCCCGAGGAAAGCCGCCGAGCCATGACCACAGCCGTTTCCGAGACCGGAAGCCCGCCCGAGGGACAGGTGCGCCGACCCGGCCTGCTCACCCGGGCCAGGCGCTCGTTCGACACCCACTGGTACGCCTGGGCGATGGTGCTGCCGGTGGTCGTGGTCCTGACCGTGCTGGTCGGCTATCCGCTGGGCCGGGGCATCTATCTGTCCTTCACCGACGCCAACGAGGCCAACATCGGCCGGACGATCGGCGTCAACCACATTCCCTCGACGTACGAGTTCGTCGGCCTGGACAACTACTGGAAGGTGCTCTCCGGCCAGGAGGGCCACTTCTACTCCCGGCTCACCTGGACCGTCGTATGGACCGCGTCCTGTGTCTTCCTCCACTACACGATCGGCCTGGGGCTGGCACTGCTGCTCAACCGCCGGATGCGGTTCCGCTCGCTGTACCGGGTGCTGCTGATCCTGCCGTGGGCGGTGCCCGCGTTCGTCGCCACGTTCTCCTGGCGGCTGATCTTCAACGAGAAGTACGGCGTCCTCAACGCATTTCTCGCCAAGCTGGGAGCGGGGCCGGTCGACTGGCTCGGTGACGAGACGCTGCAGAAGCTGTCGGCCGTCGCGGTCAACGTGTGGCTGGGCGTGCCGTTCATGATGGTGGCGATCCTGGGCGGTCTGCAGTCGATACCCGCCGAGCTGCACGAGGCCGCGGAGATGGACGGCGCGACGCCCTGGCAGCGGTTCCGTCATGTGACGCTGCCCGGGCTGCGGCCGGTGAGCGGCACCGTGATCCTGCTCGGCGTCATCTGGACGTTCAACATGTTCCAGGTGATCTACCTGCTGATCGGGCAGGGTGCGAGCTCGGAGAGCGAGATCCTCGTGACCTACTCCTACCGGCTCGCCTTCCAGGGCGTGCGCGACTACGCGGGTTCGGCGACGTACGGAATCCTCATCCTCTCGCTGCTGCTGGTCTTCGCCGTCTTCTACCGCCGGATGCTTTCCCGACAGGAGTCTGTGCGATGAGTGCGATGAGTCCCGGCACCACCGGCCCCGCGAAGTCCCGCCCGCGCGGTGAGCGTTCCCGCGGTGTCTCCGTCGCCCTGCACACGGCTTTGATCGTCGCGTCCCTGGTCTCGGTCTTCCCCGTCCTGTTCGTCGTCTTCGTGTCCCTGCGCGGGCGCGACGGCTGGCAGGAGCCCACGAAGTTCGTCGGCTTCGAACTCTCCAACTACACGCACATCCTGAACAACACCGAGTTCCTGACCTGGTTCGGCAACTCCGTGATCATCGCGCTCGGGGCGACCGTGCTCGGTGTGCTCGTCGCCGCGACCGCGGGCTACGCCGTCTCCCGGATGCGCTTCCCCGGCCACCGGCCGCTGATGTGGACCTTCCTGGTCGTCCAGATGTTCCCGATGGCGGTGCTGATCGTGCCGCTCTACAACATTCTCGGCCGGCTGGAACTGCTCGACTCCTACACCGGCTTGATCCTGACGTACTGCTCGATCTCGGTGCCGTTCTGCGCGTGGATGCTCAAGGGGTACTTCGACACCATTCCGGCCGAGATCGACGAGGCGGGCCGGGTCGACGGGCTGAGCCCGTTCGGCACGTTCTGGCGGCTGATCCTGCCGCTCGCCCGGCCGGGCCTGGCCGTCACCGGCTTCTACTCCTTCATCACCGCCTGGGGCGAAGTGGCCTTCGCGACCCAGTTCATGAGCAGCGAGAAGCACTACACGCTCGCGGTGGGCCTGCAGACCTTCGTCGGCCAGCAGAAGGCCGAGTGGGGCCTGATGACGGCCGCCGCGGTGCTGATCACCGTGCCCGCCGGGCTGGTCTTCTTCCTCGCGCAGAAGCACCTGGTCGCCGGACTGACCGCGGGCGGCACCAAGGGCTGATTCCATCCGTCACCGGTCGCGTGACCGCGCGTTGAGCAGTTCGTACCACTTTCGCTCGTACCCCCTGCTCGCCGACTCGCTCGCGTACGTACGCGCGGCTCCTACGCACCGTTCCCCGCACAGCTCTTACGCATCGTCACGCATCGCCTTACGCATCGCAGCCCCGTTGGTTGGGCCCACCCGATAGGGAAGTACATGACCCAGGACCTCGCGCCCTCCGTCCGCGACGCCGCCGCCCCCGCCGCCCGCCGGCCGGAGGGGTGGTGGCGCAGCGCCGTCATCTACCAGGTGTACGTGCGCTCGTTCGCCGACAGTGACGGCGACGGCATCGGTGATCTGCGCGGGATCCGCGAGCGCCTGCCGCACCTGGCCTCGCTGGGCGTGGACGCCGTGTGGCTGACGCCGTTCTACGCCTCGCCGCAGGCGGACGGCGGCTACGACGTCGCGGACTACCGTGCCGTGGACCCGCTGTTCGGGGATCTTTCGGACGCCGACGACCTGGTCCGCGAGGCCCACCGGCTGGGGCTGCGCGTCATCGTGGACATCGTTCCCAACCACACCTCCGACCGGCACGTGTGGTTCCAGGCGGCGCTCGCGGACCGGGCCGGGGGGACGGCCCGCGAGCGCTATCACTTCCGGCCGGGCAAGGGCGCGGCCGGCGAGCTGCCGCCCAACGACTGGGAGTCGGTCTTCGGCGGTCCGGCGTGGACGCGGACGGTGGGTCCCGACGGCACCCCGGGCGAGTGGTACCTGCATCTCTTCGCGCCCGAGCAGCCGGACCTGAACTGGGACAATCCGGAGGTCCGCGAGGAGTTCGACTCGGTCCTGCGGTTCTGGCTGGACCTGGGCGTGGACGGATTCCGGATCGATGTGGCGCACGGCATGGTCAAGGCGCCGGGGCTGCCGGACATCGGCCGCAAGGAGCAGGCGAAGCTGATCGGCGCGCAGGTGCTGCCGTTCTTCGACCAGGACGGGGTGCACGAGATCCACCGCTCCTGGCGGCGGCTGCTGGACTCCTACGAGGGCGAGCGGATCGGGGTGGCCGAGGCCTGGGCGCCGACCTCGGAGCGGCTCGCGCTGTACGTACGCCCGGACGAACTGCACCAGGCGTTCAACTTCCAGTTCCTGACCTGCGCGTGGGGCGCCGGGGCGATGCGGACCGTCATCGACGAGTCGCTGGCCGCCACCTGCTCCGTCGGGGCGCCCACGACCTGGGTGCTGTCCAACCACGACGTGGTGCGGCACACCACCCGCTACGGCGGTGGCGAGCGGGGCCTCAATCGGGCCCGGGCCGCGGCGCTGCTGATGCTGGCGCTGCCCGGCTCCGCCTATGTCTACCAGGGCGAGGAGCTGGGGCTGCCGGAGGTCGTGGAACTGCCGGACGAGGTGCGCCAGGACCCGGCCTTCTTCCGCGGGGACGGCCAGGACGGCACCCGCGACGGCTGCCGGGTGCCGCTCCCGTGGTCGGGCGAGGAGGCGCCGTACGGCTTCGGGCCGGGCGGCAGCTGGCTGCCGCAGCCCGCCGAGTGGCGGGGGCTGTCGGCCGAGGCGCAGTCGGGCGACCCGCGCTCGACGCTGGAGCTCTACCGCTCGGCGCTGGCGCTCCGCCATGAGCTGCCGGGGCTCGGGGACGGGGAGATGACCTGGCTGGAGGCGCCCGAGGGGGTGCTGGCGTTCTCCCGCCCGGGTTTCGTGTGCACGCTCAACACGGGCGAGGCCGAGGCCGAACTGCCCGTACCGGGCCGCCCGGTGCTCGCCACCGCCGCCCTCGAGTTCACCGGGGGCACGGTGCGGGTCCCCGCCGACTCATGCGTCTGGTGGGCAGTCTGAGATGCGACGGGTAAGGTCCAGTCCTGTGACCGCCCGGCTAGCCGATATCGCGACCCAGGCGGGTGTCAGCGAAGCAACCGTCAGCCGCGTCCTCAATGGAAAGCCTGGGGTCGCCGCTTCCACCCGCCAGTCCGTGCTGGCCGCGCTCGACGTGCTGGGCTACGAGCGGCCCGTGCGGCTGCGGCAGCGCAGCGAGGGGCTGGTCGGTCTGATCACCCCCGAGCTGGACAACCCGATATTCCCGGCTTTCGCGCAGGTCATCGGGCAGGCCCTGACCCGCCAGGGGTACACCCCCGTGCTGGCGACGCAGACCCCGGGCGGCTCGACGGAGGACGAGCTGACGGAGATGCTCGTCGACCGGGGGGTGGCGGGCATCATCTTCGTCTCCGGGCTGCACGCCGACACCTCCGCCGACATGCAGCGCTACGAGCGGCTGCGCGGCCAGGGCGTGCCGTTCGTGCTGATCAACGGCTTCTCCTCGAAGGTGCGGGCGCCGTTCGTCTCCCCCGACGACCGCGCGGCCGTCAAGCTCGCCGTCACCCATTTGGCCGCACTGGGCCACCGGCGCATCGGTCTCGCGCTGGGGCCCAAGCGCTACGTGCCGGTACAGCGGAAGATCGAGGGGTTCCTGCTGAGCATGCGCGAGCAGCTCGGGGTGGCGGAGGCCGAGGCCGAGCAGCTGGTGGAGCACTCGCTGTTCTCCCTGGAGGGCGGCCAGGCGGCCGCCGCGGCCCTCATCGACCGCGGCTGCACGGCCGTGGTGTGCGCGAGCGACATGATGGCGCTGGGCGTGGTGCGGGCGGCCCGGCAGCACGGGCTGGAGGTGCCGCGCGACGTCTCGGTGGTGGGTTTCGACGATTCGCCGCTCATCGCCTTCACGGACCCGCCGCTGACCACGATCCGGCAGCCGGTCCAGTCGATGGGCCAGGCGGCCGTGCGGGCGCTGCTGGAGGAGATCGGCGGCACCCCGGCCCCGCACAGCGAGTTCGTCTTCCTTCCCGAACTGGTGGTTCGGGGTTCAACGGCTTCTGTGCCAGGGCCTCGTCGGACTGCCACCACCACGACGTCCTGAATCGTACGCAAAGCCGCGAAGACGAGACTTGGGGATGATCTGCCCTCGACGGCTTTCTGGCAGACTGTTTCCCTATGGGTGAAGCGACAGTAAGGACCGCGGAAGGCCGGACGGCCCCCCTGCCACCCACCGAGGAGAGCGTGGAGCGGCCGTCCCGGGACCGACGCGTCCTGGCGGGTCTGCGCTCACCGCGACGGCCACGGCTCTGGTTCGAGGTCCTGCTGATCGCGGTGAGCTACTGGACGTACTCCCTTGTCCGCAACGCGGTACCGGAGCAGCGGGCCGCCGCCCTGCGCAACGCCGACTGGATCTGGCAGGCCGAGCGGTCCCTGCACATCGCGGTCGAGCAGACCGTCAACCACGCCGTGAATTCGGTGACGTGGCTGATCGTGGGCATGAACTACTACTACGCCACGCTGCACTTCGTCCTGACGATCGGCGTGCTGGTGTGGCTGTACCGCTGGCATCCCGGGCGGTACGCGGCCGCGCGTCTGATTCTGTTCGCCACCACCGGTGTGGCCCTGCTCGGTTACTACCTGTACCCGCTCGCTCCGCCACGGCTGATGAGCGGCGGCGACTTCATCGACACGGTCGTGGTGCACCACACCTGGGGCTCGATGGCCTCGGGCAATCTGGCCGACATGTCCAACCAGTACGCGGCGATGCCGTCGATGCACATCGGCTGGTCCACGTGGTGCGGCATCACCATCGCCCTGCTGGCGCGGGTGGTCTGGGTGCGGGTGCTGGGCCTGCTGTACCCGGTCGCGACGCTGGTCGTCATCGTGTCGACCGCCAACCACTTCTGGCTGGACGCGGTGGGCGGTCTGCTCTGCCTCGCCTTCGGCTTCGGCCTGTCCTACGCTTGGTACCGGGCGTTCCCGCACCGGCTGGCCCGTCATGTGGCGGCGTCTACGCGGCGCTAGGGGTCGTCCGACGGATCTTCGGCTGCGGGCCGTCGTTGCCGCCTGCGGCGGCGAGCGCCCTGCGGGCGCGTCCTCAAGCGCCGGACAGGCTGGTTTCGGCTGGGCTCAGCCAATGCAGCCCGTCCGGCGTTCGAGGACACCGCCGCGCAGCGGTGGTGCGCACGCCACGGCACGCAGAGGCCGACGCCTGCCCGCCAAGACCGGCCGGCCAGGCCCTACGCCCCGTAGAACAGCTCCTCGACCACGGCCCTGGCCCGTCGCGTCGTGCGGCGGTAGTCGTCCAGCATCTCCCCCACGTGCCCCGGCTCGTAGCCGAGGTAGCGGCCCACGGCGCCCAGCTCGCGGGGGTCGCCGGGGAAGGTGTCGCCGGGCCGGCCCCGGACCAGCATGACGGCGTTGCGGACGCTGGTCGCCAGCACCCACGCCTCGTCCAGGATGCGGGCGTCCTCCGTGGCCAGCAGCTCCGCCGCGCAGGCCGCCGCGAGTGCCTCGCGGGTGCGCGTCGTGCGCAGCCCCGGCTCCGCCCAGCCGTGCTGCATCTGCAGCAACTGCACCGTCCACTCCACGTCCGACAGCCCGCCCCGGCCCAGCTTCGCGTGCGTGGTCGGGTCCGCGCCGCGCGGCAGCCGCTCGGTCTCCATACGGGCCTTGAGCCGGCGGATCTCGCGCACCGCGTCCTCGCCCAGCCCCTCGGCGGGGTAGCGCAGCGGGGCGATCAGATCGACGAACCGCGCCCCCAGTTCCACGTCGCCCGCCACCGGCTCGGCGCGCAGCAGCGCCTGGCTCTCCCACACCCGCGACCAGCGGCGGTAGTAGGCGGCGTACGAGGCGAGGCTGCGCACCATGGGACCGGCCTTGCCCTCGGGCCGCAGATCGGCGTCGACGAGGAGCGGCGGGTCGGCGGTCGGCAGTTGCAGCAGGCGCCGCATCTCGGTGGCGACGGCGTGGGCGGCCTTGGCGGCCTCCTCGTCGCTGACGCCGTCCCGTGGCTCGTGCACGAACAGCACGTCGGCGTCCGAGCCGTAGCCCTGTTCGCGCCCGCCGAAGCGGCCCATGCCGATGACGGCGAAGCGGGTGGGGAGGGTGTCCCCCCACTCGGCGCGGACGGCGGCGCGCAGCGCGCCGGCGATGGTGGCGGCGTTGAGGTCGGAGACGGCCTTGCCGACGGTGTCGACGGCCGCGCGCGGACCGGCGCCCACCGCCTCGCCCGCCCGGTACGCCCGGAAGCCGTGCTCCTCGGCGGCGTGTGCCCCGGAGTCGGGGCCGGCGCCGCCGTACGCGCCGATGATGTCGGCGGCGGCGGTGCGGAACAGCTCGCGGCGCCGGACACCGCGCACCGCGACGATCGCCGCCTCCGCGTCCTCGGCACGGCCCACGGCGGCCAGCACCTCCTGCTCCAGCGGCTCCCGGCCGCGCGGGCGCAGCCCCTCGGGGTCGCCGAGCAGGGCGACCGCCTCGGGGGCGCGCAGCAGCAGGTCGGGGGCGAGCCGCCCGGCGGACAGCACCCGGGCGAGGTTCTCCGCGGCCGCGCCCTCGTCGCGCAGCAGCCGCAGGTACCAGGGGGTCTTGCCGAGCGCGTCGGAGACCTTGTGGAAGTTGAGCAGTCCGGCGTCGGGGTCGGCGGAGTCCGCGAACCAGCCGAGGAGCACGGGCAGCAGATGGCGCTGGATGGCGGCCTTGCGGGTGACGCCGGAGGCCAGGGCCTCCAGGTGGCGCAGCGCGGCGGCCGGGTCGGCGTAGCCGAGGGCCTCCAGGCGGTGGCCGGCCTCCTTGGGGCTGAGCCGGATCTCGCCGGGCTCCAGTTGGGCGACGGCGTCCAGCAGGGGCCGGTAGAAGAGCTTCTCGTGCAGCCGCCGCACCTCGCGGGCGTGCCGCTTCCACTCCTTGCCCAGTTCGTCGACGGGCTCCTTGCCGCTCGCCCACCGGAACGTGCGGGCCAGGGAGCGGCCGAGCCGGCGCAGATCGGGCTCCTCCTCGGGGACGAGGTGGGTGCGGCGCAGCCGGTAGAGCTGGATGCGGTGTTCCATGGTGCGCAGGAAGCGGTACGCGGCGTCGAGCGAGGCGGCGTCCGCCCGGCCCACGTAGCCGCCGGCGGCGAGCGCGGCCAGCGCGCCGAGGGTGCTGCCGCCGCGCAGGGTCGCGTCACTGCGGCCGTGCACCAACTGCAGGAGCTGGACGGCGAATTCGACGTCGCGCAGCCCGCCGGGGCCGAGCTTCAGCTCACGGTCGACCTGGGTGGCGGGAATGCTCGCGACGACGCGGCGGCGCATCTGCTGCACGTCGGCGACGAAGTTCTCCCGCTCGGCGGCCTGCCACACCAGGGGCGCGACGGCGTCCACGTACTCCTGGCCCAGCTGGAGGTCGCCGGCCACCGGGCGGGCCTTGAGCAGGGCCTGGAACTCCCAGGTCTTGGCCCAGCGTTGGTAGTAGGCGAGGTGGCTGGAGAGGGTCCGCACGAGGGGGCCGTTGCGCCCCTCGGGGCGGAGGTTGGCGTCGACGGGCCAGATGGTGCCCTCGGGGGTGACGTCGGAGCAGACCCGCATCATCCGGGAGGCGAGCCGGGTCGCGGCCTGCACCGCCGCGCCCTCTGCGGTGCCGCTCCTGGCCTCGGCCACGAAGATGACGTCCACGTCGGAGACGTAGTTCAGCTCCTGGCCGCCGCACTTGCCCATGCCGATGACGGCGAGCCGGCAGGCCGCGGCGTCGGCCGGCTGCTCCCGCGCGGCGATGTCGAGGGCGGCGCGCAGCGTGGCGGTGGCCAGGTCGGCGAGTTCGGCGGCGGTCTGGGCGACGTCGATGGTGCCGCAGACGTCCCGGGCGGCGATGGCCAGCAGGGCGCGGCGGTAGGCGGCGCGCAGCGCGTCGGCGGGCGCGAGCCCGGCGCCGCGCTCGCCGCGCACCCCTTCGGCGAGGGCCTTCTCGAACTCCGGTGTCGTGGGGTGCAGGTCGGCCGCCTCGTAGGTGACGAGCGCGTGCCAGTCGTCGGGGTGCCGCACGAGGTGGTCGCCGAGCGCCTCGGACGCCCCGAGCACGCCCAGCAGCCGGTCGCGCAGCGGTTTGGCGGAGACGAGGGTGTCCAGGAACGCCTGCCGCCGGCCGGGGTCCCGCGCCTGGAGCGCCTCCACGAGCCGGACCAGCCCGTGCAGCGCGAGATCGGGGTCGGCGGTGGCCCCGAGCGCGTCGAGGAGAGCAGTGTCGTCCCGGACGGCGGCCAGCTCGGGGGCGTCGAGCAATCGCTCGGCGGCGGACGCGTCGGTGAAGCCGTACTTCAGCAGCCGGGTGTACGCGCTGCTGCGACGCCCTTGCGGCACCGTCATCGACAACCCTCTCGTCCGCTCGCCCCGCCGAACCCCGAACCGGTGCCTACAGCACCGGCAGCATCTTCCGCAGCTCGAAGGCGGTGACCTCGGAGCGGTACTCCTCCCACTCCTGCTTCTTGTTGCGCAGGAAGAAGTCGAAGACGTGCTCGCCGAGGGTCTCGGCCACCAGCTCGCTGCGCTCCATGAGCTCGATGGCCTCGCCGAGGTTCTGCGGCAGCGGCTCGATGCCCATGGCGCGGCGCTCGGCGTCGGACAGCGCCCAGACGTCGTCGTCGGCACCGGCGGGGAGTTCGTACCCCTCCTCGACGCCCTTGAGACCGGCGGCCAGCAGCACGGCGTAGGTCAGGTACGGGTTGGCGCCGGAGTCGATGGAGCGGACCTCGACGCGGGCCGATCCGGTCTTGCCCGGCTTGTACATCGGGACGCGGATCAGCGCCGAGCGGTTGTTGTGGCCCCAGCAGATGTACGAGGGGGCCTCGCCGCCGGAGCCCGCGGTGCGGCTGGAGCCGCCCCAGATGCGCTTGTAGGAGTTCACCCACTGGTTGGTGACGGCGGAGATCTCGGCGGCGTGCCGCAGCAGTCCGGCGATGAAGGACCGGCCGACCTTGGAGAGCTGGTACTCCGAGCCGGACTCGTAGAACGCGTTCCGGTCGCCCTCGAAGAGGGAGAGGTGGGTGTGCATGCCGGAGCCGGGGTACTCGGAGAACGGCTTGGGCATGAACGTGGCCTGCACGCCCTGCTCCAGCGCGACCTGCTTCATGACGAGGCGGAACGTCATGATGTTGTCGGCGGTGGAGAGCGCGTCGGCGTAGCGCAGGTCGATCTCCTGCTGGCCGGGGGCGCCCTCGTGGTGGCTGAACTCGACCGAGATGCCCATCGATTCGAGCATGGTGATGGCCTGGCGGCGGAAGTCCATGCCCACGTTCTGCGGGGTGTGGTCGAAGTAGCCGGAGGAGTCGGCGGGCACCGGGCGGGTGCCGTCGACCGGCTTGTCCTTGAGCAGGAAGAACTCGATCTCGGGGTGGGTGTAGAAGGTGAAGCCGAGGTCGGAGGTCTTGGCGAGGATGCGCTTGAGGACGTAGCGCGGGTCGGCGTAGGAGGGCGAGCCGTCCGGCATGAGGATGTCGCAGAACATCCGGGCGGTGCCCGGGGCCTCGGCGCGCCAGGGCAGGATCTGGAAGGTGCCCGGATCCGGCTTGGCGATCATGTCTGATTCGTACACCCGGGCGAAGCCCTCGATGGCCGATCCGTCGAAGCCGATGCCCTCGTCGAAGGCCTGCTCCAGCTCGGCGGGTGCCACGGCCACCGACTTCAGATAGCCGAGCACATCGGTGAACCACAGCCGCACGAAGCGGATGTCGCGCTCTTCGAGGGTGCGGAGCACGAACTCCTGCTGCTTATCCATTTCCACCAATCCTCGCCGGTTCGGCCCCCT
Source organism: Streptomyces netropsis (assembly GCF_014203545.1). Lineage (GTDB taxonomy): Bacteria > Actinomycetota > Actinomycetes > Streptomycetales > Streptomycetaceae > Streptomyces > Streptomyces netropsis. The sequence continues at coordinate 676,228 of NZ_JACHJG010000001.1, read as the reverse complement.
GCTCCCAGGCCGCGGAGCGCGGGGGCACATGAGCATCCCACCACACGGTTTCGACTGCGTTGCGTACAAGCGTCTGAACGTCCCGCATCACGTGGGTGTACCGCTCCCTCCCCATACTGCCCGCCAGCCCGCGCCCCGGGTACTCGTGGAGCACCCCGGAGCACGTGCGACTTGTCTCCATTGTGGGACACGCCCTGATCTTGGTCGACCCACACTTCCGAGCCCTACGTTCCGTGATCGCCGGTGACGTACGGCGACCGCCGCCCGGGCGGGGCCGCGACCCTATAGAACCGGGCGGGGAAACGCGACACGAGCGCCACGGGCGGGTGAAACGGCCCGCCGGGCAGGCTGCGGCCGGCCGGGTCGGGGCAGGCTGCCGGTGCGGATCCTCCAGGTCCCATGCGGCGTGGGCGCACGGACTCGGGCCCGGGGGAACTCGCCGGGATCCACGACGCGTTGCGTGCCGCCGGCCCGGCAGCCGGGGCCGGACACGACCGGCGCCGGCCAGCCGCCCTCACCCCGCCCATCAGCCGACGGAGGCCGAAGGCCGACATGCCAGACATCAACGACACACCGCGGCAGGCGGGCGCCACCAGGGCGCCCGGCGGGCGGGGTGAGGAGCGGTGAGGTACCTGATCACCGGGGCCACCGGCTTCATCGGCAGGCATCTGGCCCGGCACCTCGTCGAGCGCGGCCACCACGTCACCGCCCTCGTCCGTCGCGACGGACGCGTCTTCGGGTCCCTGACCGTGCGCGGGGACCTCGTCACCGGTGAGGGACTGGCGGCGGCCGTGCGGGGCGTCGACCGCGTCATCCATCTCGCCGGGGTCACCAAGGCCGCCGACCCGCGCCTCTACGCCCTGGTCAACACCGTCGGCACCGAGCGGCTGCTCGCCGCCGTCGCCGCCCGGCCGGAGCCGCCGCGGCTCGTCTACTGCTCGTCGCTGGCCGCCGCCGGCCCCGGGCGGCGGCGCCACGAGGACGATCCACCCGCCCCGGTCTCCGCCTACGGCCGCAGCAAGCTCGGCGGTGAACTCGCCCTGCGCGAGGGCGCCGACCGGGCACCCGCCGTCGTCGTCCGCCCGCCGATCGTCTACGGGCCGGGCGACCGCGAGTTCCTGCCGCGCCTGGCCACCGCCGTACGTGCCGGGCTGCTCCCGGCCGTCGGCCGGCCGGGCCCGCGCCACTACTCCCTCCTCCACGTCGATGACCTGTGCCGCGCGCTGCTCACGGCCGCCGACTCCGGTGCGCCCGGCGCGACTTACCACGTCAGCGACGGCGTCGAACACCTCTGGGACGACATCGGGGCCACCGCCGCCGAGGTGCTCGGCAGACGCCCGCCGCGGGTCGTCCACATCCCCCTGAGGCTGGCGCTGACGGTGGCCCGCACCCTCGGCGGCGCGTCCGCGCTCAACCCCGGAAAGGTCGCCGAGGCCGCGCACCCCGCGTGGACGAGCGCCGTCGGCCGTCTGCCGTTCGGCCCGTGCGTACCCCTGGCCGAGGGGCTGCGGACGGCGCTCGCCCCGTAGCGGCCCCTCAGGCCCGTACGGGCGGCATCGCGAGGACGGCGGCCGCGATGGACTGGGGCCGGTCGAACATCACCAGGTGGCCGGCCGGGGCGACCGCCTCGAAGCGGGCGTCGAGGCGGTCCGCGAGGGCCCGCTGGCGCTCCAGCCAGCGGCGCTCCAGCCAGGAGCCGGTGCCCGGGGAGGCCGCGAGGACGGTCACCGGGACGGGCGGCAGCGGATGCAGGGCCCGCAGTTCGTCCAGCTCGGCGGCCACGTCGTAGTACCGGGCGTTCTCCATCAGCAGGGCACGCGCCACCCGGCCGGTGCCGTAGGTGCGGCGCACCAGTTCCGACGGGGTGGGGTCGTGGCGCTTGACGGAGGAGACACGGACGGCGAGGCGGCGCAGGGCGGGGCCCAGGGCGCGGGGCAGTCCGGTGGCGGCGACGGCGAGGCCGCGCGCGTGGGCGGCGGCGGTGCGCAGGTCACGGGCCGGAATGGGCCGGACGTCCTCCTCCACGCTGCCGTCGACCAGGACGACCCCGGCCGTGCGCTCCGGGTACAGCCGGGCGAAGGCCTCGGCGTGAAACCCGGCGAGGGAGTGGCCGACGACCGTCGCCGGGCCGGGCAGCTCCAGCGCGTCCAGGACACCCGCTATCCGGGCGGCCTCGCCCACCGCGGTGGGCGGCTCGACGGCCGGTGCGCTGAACCCCAGCCCGGGCCGGTCGAAACGGACGACCGTGCGGTGCTCGGTGAGCAGCGGCACGACGGGCTCCCAGTCGAACCAGCCCATGCCGAGCCCGGCGCTGAGCACGCACACCGGACCGGAGCCCTCGCGCAGTACGTGCAGCGGCACCCCGTCGACCCGCAGCATGCGCCCTGGTGGCCGCTTCATCCCGTCGCCCCCTGAAGGTTCGTCGTACACGCCGCCGCACGTGCGCGGCGCCGGCCGCGGAGCGGATCCCCGACCTGGGATGACCGTACCTGGGCCTGACCGGCGGTTCCTCGGCTACGGGCCGTCTGTGCCGCCTGCGGCGGCGAGCGCCCTGCGCGGAGGTGCGCACGCCACGGCCCGCAGCCGAGGAACCGCCGGACAGGCCTACGCGCGGTGCTCGGGGTCCACCCAGTGGGGCTTGCGGAACTTCAGGAACGCCAGGGGCGCCAGGAAGCCGAGGACCAGCAGCCCGCCGCCGACGGTGAGCAGATAGCGCCACAGCGGGCCGCCGCCGAACTGCTCCGGCGGTACGAAGCCGATGCACATGGCCGCGACGGATGCCACGAAACCGGCACCGGCGACGAGCCGCACGGCCGGCACCCGGAAGCCGCGCGGCCGGTCGGGCTGGGTGCGCCGCAGCCGGACGACGGCGGCGAACATCAGCAGATAGACGACGAGGTAGATCTGCGTGGTGATGACCGAGAAGATCCAGTAGGCGCTGGAGACATCGGGGATGAACGCGTAGAGCAGGGCGATCAGGGTGGTGAGCACGCCCTGGGCCACCATGATGTTCCGCGGCACGCCGCGCTGGTTGAGCTTCTGCAGGACGGGCGGCAGATAGCCCTCCTGGCGGGAGACCATCAGCAGCCCCTTGGCCGGTCCCGCCAGCCAGGTGAGCATGCCGCCGAGCGCGGCGGCGACCAGCAGCACACCGACGACCTTGGTGAGCCAGCCCACGCCGAAGTGGTCGAAGAAGCCCTGGAACGCCTGCATCACACCGGCCGTCAGGCTGAGGTCCTCACCCGGCATGACCCAGCTGATGGCCAGCGCCGGGAGGATGAAGATCAGCAGGACGAGACCGGTGGCGGCGAAGACCGAGCGCGGGAACTGCTTGCCGGGCTCGCGCAGCGAGGCGACGTGCACGCCGTTCATCTCCATGCCCGCGTAGGACAGGAAGTTGTTGACGATCAGGACGAGGCTGGCCAGCCCGGTCCACGGCGGGAGGAAGTGGCCGGAGTCCATGGGGGCGGCCGACGGGTTGCCCTGGGCGAGGAAGACCAGACCGAGGACGACGAGGACGACGCCGGGGATCAGGGTGCCGATCACCAGCCCCATGCCGGCGAGTCCCGCCACCGCCTTGGTGCCGCGCGAGGAGATGAACACGCCCGCCCAGTAGACGACGACGATGACGACGGCGATGTAGAGGCCGTTGTCGGCGAGCCTCGGGTCGATGACGTACGCGAACGTGCTCGCCACATAGGCGAGCAGGCTCGGGTAGTAGGCGATCGTCATCGCGAACTGGCACCAGACGGCCAGGAAGCCGAGCGGCTTGGACAGCCCCTCGCTCACCCAGCGGTAGACCCCGCCGGTCCAGCCGGAGGCCAGTTCGGCCGAGACCAGGGCGGTGGGCAGCAGGAAGACCACGGCGGGGACGAGGTAGAGGAAGACGGCGGCCAGCCCGTACAGCGCCATGGACGGGGAGGGCCGCAGGTTCGCCACCGAGGCCGTGGTCATCATCGCGAGGGTCACCCATGAGATGAACTGCTGCGCCTGCGGGGCGGACGGGGTCGGGTGGGTCCCGGCGGCGGGGGTCTCCCGGGCCGGTTCCGTGAGGGTCATGGGGTGGAGCGTCCTTCGGGCGGTGCGGCGATATGAGACGGGGAATCGAATCGCCCCATAATCGGCCCTTGGACCCCCTCCACGCACATCCGTCACCCTCGCCCTCGGACGCCGATACCCCGAGGGGGTAGGGTGCGGGCGAGGATTCCCGGGGCTGTGGAGGCTCGTGATGGACGAACGGCGGAAGGCCACCGCCTGGTGCGGCCGGCTGCTGCTGTTCGCGGCGCTCCTCCTGGGCATCGTCACGATGCACACCCTCGGCCACCCGAGCGAGCACGGCTCGGGGCCGCCCGGGCCGACGGCGGCACAGCCCGCCGCGCACGCGATGCCGGCCCACGCCGCGCACGCCCGGGCCGATGACGGTACGACGGCCACGGCGACCGGCCCGGCGGCCGGCACCCCCCGCACCGATCCCCCGCCGCACAGCGGCATGGACCCCATGGCGGTCTGCCTCGCCGTGCTCGCCGCGGGCTGGGCCGTCGCCCTCCTCCTCGGCCTGGCCGCCCTCCGCCGCCGGTCCGGCACGCTCACTCCCGCGGCCCGCGCCCGCCTCCTGCGCACCCTGTGGCCCATACCGCCACCACGTCACAAAGCCCTCGCCCGGTTGTCGGTACTGCGCGTGTAGAGCCGCGTCCCGCCGCTGCTCCCTGCACGCGGCGGACGCGCTCCGACCCGTACCCGATCGACACCGCACGAGGTGCACTCCCATGCGTAACCCCACCCGCCGCGCCGTACTCGGCGCGGGAATCGCCGCTGCCGGCGGCAGCCTGCTCGCCGCCTGCTCGAAGGGCTCGGACAGCGGCCCCTCCGCCGCACCGGCCCCCACCGACCTGGTCTCCCCGGACGGGAAGGAGGTCGCCGCCGCCGAGGGGAAACGCGGCGGCGGCCCCGTACGGAAGGTCGCCCTGACGGCCACGCCGACCCGGCTCGACCTGGGCGGCCGTACCGTCACGACCTGGGCGTACGGCGACCGGCTGCCCGGCAAGGAGATCCGGGTCACCGCGGGCGACACGCTCGCCGTGACCCTCGCCAACCACCTGCCCGAACCCACCTCCCTGCACTGGCACGGACTCGCGCTGCGCAACGACATGGACGGCGTGCCGGGCATCACCCAGCGGCCCGTCAAGGCGGGGGCGTCCTTCGACTACCGCTTCGCGGTAGCCCACCCGGGCACGTACTGGTTCCACCCGCACTCGGGCACCCAGCAGGACCGGGGGCTGTACGCGCCGCTGATCGTCGAGGACCCGAAGGAGCCGCTGGCGTACGACAAGGAATGGGTGGTCGTCCTGGACGACTGGGTCGACGGGGTGGACGGCAGCACTCCGGACGCGGTCCTCGCGGAGCTGAGCCGGGGCATGGGCGGCATGGACCACGGCGGGGGCACCGGCGGCATGGACCACGGCGGGCACGACATGTCGCACATGTCGATGACGTCGAGGACGCCGGCATCCGCCGGGCCGTCGCCCACCGGCCCGTCCCGGATGATGATGGGCGCGACCAGCCCGCTCCTCGGCGGCGACGCGGGCGACGTGGCCTACCCGCACTACCTCGTCAACGGCCGCACGCCCGAGGACCCGGAGACCTTCACGGCGAACCCCGGCGACCGGGTGCGGATCCGGTTCGTCAACGCCGGTGGCGACACGGCCTTCCGGGTCGCCCTCGGCGGCCACCGCATGACGGTCACGCACACCGACGGCTTCCCCGTCGAGCACACACAGACCGACGCGCTGCTGCTGGGCATGGGCGAGCGGTACGACGTGCTGGTCGAGGTGAAGGACGGCGTCTTCCCGCTGACCGCGCTGGCCGAGGGCAAGAAGCGGTCCGCCCTCGCGCTCCTGCGCACCGGCGGGGGCGCGGCGCCCGACGCCGACGTGCGCCCCAGGGAGCTGGCGGCCGCGCCGCTCACCGCCGACCGGCTGCGGGCCGACCGTTCCGTCGCGCTCGGGGAGCGCCGCCCCGACCGTACGATCACCCTCCGGCTGACGGGCTCGATGGCGAAGTACGACTGGGCGATCAACGGCCGGAAGTACACGCCGGAGCCCCGTCACCTCGTGGGAGGGGGCGAGCGGGTCCGGCTGGTCTTCGTCAACGACACGGAGATGTGGCACCCCATGCACCTGCACGGACACACCTTCGCCCTGCCCGGGCGGGGGCCGCGCAAGGACACCGCGATCGTCCTGCCGGGGCGGCGGCTGGCGGTCGACTTCGACGCCGACAACCCGGGCCGGTGGATGGTCCACTGCCACAACGTCTACCACGCGGAGTCCGGGATGATGACGGTCCTCGGCTACCGGAAGTAGCGGCGGCAGCGCCCGTCCGCGCCGACGCCGACACCGTCGGCGCGGACGGGGCCCGCGTACGTAAGGCCGGCCCCGGCTCCGGGGAGCGATCAGAGCGGCCGCGAGGGCCCTGTCGTCCCCCTGTCGGCCGTCGGCCACGTGGCCGCGCCCACCCCCATTGCGTCAGACAGACGATTACACTGAACGGCGTGCCTCAACTTCGTCTCGCCCTGAACCAGATCGATTCCCGCGTCGGCGATCTCGCCGGGAACGCCGACACGATCGTGCACTGGACCCGGCACTCCGCCGAGCAGGGCGCCCATCTCGTGGCGTTCCCCGAGATGGCGCTGACCGGCTACCCCGTCGAGGACCTGGCGCTGCGGTCCTCCTTCGTCGAGGCCAGCCGGGCCGCACTGCGCGCGCTCGCCGCCCGCCTCGCCGCCGAGGGCCTCGGGGAACTGCCCGTCGTCGTCGGCTATCTCGACCGCAGCGAGCAGGGCAGTGCCCGCTTCGGCCAGCCCGCCGGCGCCCCGCGCAACGCCGCCGCCGTGCTGCACCGCGGCAGGGTCGCGCTGACCTTCGCCAAGCACCACCTTCCCAACTACGGCGTCTTCGACGAGTTCCGCTACTTCGTGCCCGGTGAGACGCTGCCCGTGGTGCGGGTGCACGGCGTCGACGTCGCGCTCGCGATCTGTGAGGACCTGTGGCAGGACGGCGGCCGGGTGCCCGCGACGCGGTCCGCCGGGGCCGGGCTGCTGCTGTCGATCAACGCCTCCCCGTACGAGCGCGAGAAGGACGACACCCGTCTGGAGCTGGTACGCAAGCGCGCCCGGGAGGCCGGCTGCACGACCGCCTACCTCGCGATGACCGGCGGCCAGGACGAGCTGGTCTTCGACGGCGACACGATCGTCGTGGACCGCGACGGCGAGGTCGTCGCGCGCGCCCCGCAGTTCGAGCAGGGCTGTGTGCTGATCGACCTCGAGCTGCCGGCCGCCGCGCCCGAGGCCCCCTCCGGGGTCGTGGACGACGGTCTGCGCATCGACCACGTGACCCTCTCCGCCGAGCCGCTCCCGGCGTACGAGCCGGAGACGCCGGGCGGTCTCGCACCCCGGCTGGACGACGTGGAGGAGGTGTACAAGGCGCTGGTGGAGGGCCTGCGCGCGTACGTCGTGAAGAACGGCTTCCGCAGCGTCGTCATCGGCCTGTCCGGCGGCATCGACTCGGCGCTCGTCGCCGCCCTCGCCTGTGACGCCATCAGCGCGGAGAACGTCCACGGCGTGGCGATGCCGTCGCGCTACTCCTCCGACCACTCCCTCGGCGACGCCGAGGAGCTCGCCCGGCGCACCGGCCTGAACTTCCGCACGGTGCCGATCGGCCCGATGTTCGACGCGTACATGGGCGCGCTGGGCCTGACCGGCCTGGCCGAGGAGAACCTCCAGTCGCGGCTGCGCGGCACGATGCTGATGGCCCTCTCCAACCAGGAGGGCCACATCGTGCTCGCGCCGGGCAACAAGTCCGAGCTGGCCTGCGGGTACTCCACCCTCTACGGCGACTCGGTCGGCGCGTACGGCCCGATCAAGGACGTCTACAAGACCCTGGTCTTCCGCCTCGCCCGGTGGCGCAACCAGGCGGCGGCCGAGCGCGGCGAGACCCCGCCGATCCCGGAGAACTCCCTCACCAAGCCGCCGAGCGCCGAGCTGCGCCCCGGCCAGGTCGACACGGACTCGCTCCCGGACTACGACGTGCTCGACCGGATCCTCGAGCTGTACGTCGACCGCGACCAGGGCCGTGACGCGATCGTCGCGGCGGGCTTCGACGCGGAGCTGGTCACGCGGATCCTGCGGCTGGTGGACACGGCGGAGTACAAGCGCCGGCAGTACCCGCCGGGCACGAAGATCTCCGCGAAGGGCTTCGGCAAGGACCGCCGGCTGCCGATCACGAACGCCTGGCGGGAGAGCGTCTGACCGGGGCGGGGGGGGCGCGGGACGGGCACGACGCCGCCCCGTCCGGCTTGAGGACGGGAAACGATGAAGGGGCGGGAGGGGGCGGCTTCACTTCCCTCCGCGCACGACCAGCCCGTCCAGCAGTCGCGCCGTGGCCTCGGCCACCGCGTCCACGGCCTCGTCGAAGACCGCCTGGTTGTGCGCGGCCGGCGCGTGGAAGCCCGACACCTTGCGCACGTACTGCAGGGCGGCCGCCCTGATGTCGTCCTCGCCCGCTTCGGGCGTCATGGGCGGCCTGAGCGTCTTGATGCTGCGGCACATACCCCCAGTGTGCCGCGCCCGGCGCGGGAGGCCCTAGGTGTGTTGTCCCGGGACGGACCGGGTCAGGACCCCGCACAGCACGTCGAGGGCCTGCGGGTAGGCGCGGTCGGACGGGGCGGCGAAGCCGATCAGCAGGCCCTGCGGGCGGCCCTCGGGGTCGTGGTGGAGTTCGGAGAGTCCGCGCAGGGCGAGGCCGTGGCGGGCGCAGTCGGTCAGGAGCCGGTGCTCGGCGGGCCCGTCCGGCGGGAGGGTGACCAGGGCGTGCAGCCCGGCCGGGACCCCGTGGGCGGTGAGGCCGCCGATGGCGGCGACCCGGTCGAGGAGGAGTTCGCGGCGCCCGCGGTACCGCAGACGGGCGGCGCGGATGTGACGGTCGTAGGCGTGCGTGGCGATCAGGTCGGCGAGGACGAGCTGGCCCAGGGTCTCGGTGTACAGATCGGCTTCCCGCTTGGCCCGCACGACGGGTCCCACCAGGTGGGGCGGCAGGGCCATCCAGGCCAGCCGGAGGGCGGGACCCAGCGTCTTGGACGCGGTGCCGCAGTAGACGACGTGGTCGGGGGCGACGCCCTGCACGGCGCCCACGGGTTGTCTGTCGTAGCGGAACTCGCCGTCGTAGTCGTCCTCCACGATCAGACCGCCCGTGGCGCGCGCCCACGCGCACACGGCCTGCCGGCGGACCGGGTGCAGCGGCACACCGGTCGGGTAGTGGTGCGAGGGGGTCAGGAACACCGCTCCCGCGTCCCGGGGCAGGGCGTCGACGCGGGCCCCGCGGCCGTCGACCGGCAGGGGGAGCGCGGTGAGCCCCGCGCGACGGACGGCCTCGCGGTAGAGGTGGTGGCCGGGGTCCTCCACGGCCGCGACGCCCGTGCCGTTCGCGGCCAGCACACCGCCGAGCAGGCCCACGGACTGGTAGTGGCCGGAGGTGATCACGACCCGGTCCGGGGTGGTGACCACGCCGCGGGTGCGGCCCAGGTGGTCGGCGAGCGCGGTGCGCAGCTCGATCCGGCCCTGCGGGTCCCCGGCTCCGAAGACCTCGGGGCGGGCCCGGGTGAGCACCCGGCGGGTGGCGGCGAGCCAGGCCCGGGTGGGGAAGGCGCTGATGTCGGGGAGCCCGGCGCGCAGGTCGTGGCGGGGGGCCGTGGGGGCAGGCTCTCGGGGGCGGACGGGGTGCGCGGCGCGGGGCGGCACGTCGGCCACGGTGGTGCCCGACCCCGGGCGCGTGGACAGGTAGCCCTCCTCGGCCAGTTGGCCGAAGGCGGCGCTGACCGTGCCCCTCGACAGCCCGAGCTCGCGGGCCAGCCCGCGGGTGGAGGGCAGCCGTGTCCCGGCGGTCAGACGGCCCTCCCGGACCGCGGCGCGAAGGGCCGCCTCCAGGCCGGACCGCCGCCCGCCCGTGGCGTCGATGTCGAGGTGGAGGTCGAGGCGGGAACCGGACCAGTCTTTCGGCATGAAAGTGGATCTTAACCATGGTCCGGTCGGCCTCTAGGTTCGTGACGAGCGCCCGGGCGAAGGGAGTTCGAGCACGGCACCCGACGGGGAAATGCTCCACCGTCGCCGTCCCCTCCCGGCCGCCCGCCCCCATCCCCCGGCATGCGAAGAAGGGACCACAGCGATGATCGTCATCGCCCACCTCAGCGACCCCCACATCGACGGAGGGCGGCGGAGCGCCGAGCGCACCCGGGCCGTCATGGACTACCTCGGGCAACTCCCCTACGACCTGGACGCCGTCCTCGTCACCGGGGACATCGCCGACCACGCGCGGGCGGCCGAGTACGAACAGGCCCGTCAACTGCTGGAATCCCGGCACCCGGTGCTGGTCTGCCCCGGCAACCACGACGAACGCAGCGCGTTCCGGCAGTTCCTGCTGGGGCAGCCGGGGTCGGGGGCGCCGGTCAACCAAGTGCTGCGCACCGCGGGCTGCGTCATCGCGCTGTGCGACTCCTCGGTGCCGGGCAAGGACGAGGGCTTCCTCGAGGACGAGACGCTCCGGTGGCTGGACGGCGTCCTGGACCGGGCCCCGGCGGGCATGCCCGTACTGGTCGGCTTCCACCACCCGCCGGTGCCGCTGCACACGCCCTTCGTGGACGGCATCCGCCAGTTCGGGGAGGAGCGGCTCGCCGCCCTCGTGGAACGCCGGCCGCAGATCGCCGGCTTCGTGTGCGGGCACGCCCACACCCCGGCGGCGACCACCTTCGCGGGGCGGCCGCTGCTGGTGGCCCCCGGGGTCGTCTCCACGCTCCGGCTCCCCTGGGAGCGGCCCGCCCACCCGGAGGAGCACATCCACCTCGACCAGCCGCCCGCGTTGGCCTTCCACATCCTGGCGGACAACGGGCGGCTGACCACCCATTACCGGTCCGTCGTCGACTGATCGGGCGACGGGCGTCCGGCTACGCCTCGAAGTCGTACTCGAGGACGTACGCGTTCGCGTCCATGACCATCTCGTTGACCTCGACCGCGTCGCCCCGCGCGGTGAACGCGGTACGGCAGACGAGCATGACGGGCGTGCCGCCCGGCAGGGCGAGACGGGCGACCTCCTCGGCGGTGGGCATCCGGGAGCGGATCTCCTCGCGGAAGCGGACGGGCTCGTACCCCAGGTCCTTGAGGCGGGCGTACGTGCCGCCCGGCCCGGTGTCGGGGCGGGTGATGGGCGAGCCCGCGACCAGCGCGGTGGGCAGGTACGAGGTCGAGATCATGACGGGCTCGCCGTCCAGGACGTAGCGGCGCCGGCGGACGCACACCGGGGCGGCGGGCGCGACCTCGAGCACGGCGGCGATGCGCTGGTGGGCGGGCTGCTCGTCGACGGCGACCTGGTCGACGACCAGGTCCCGGTCCGCCGTGTCCGCGGCCCAGACGGAGTTCCCCGAGCCCCACTGCCGCCGGGCGAGCCGCTGGATGCTCAGCCTGCGCAGCGGGGAGGCCGTCCGCACGAACACCCCGGCGCCCTTGCGGGCCTCGGCGAGGCCCTCGCTCTGGAGGACGCCGAGGGCCTGCCGGGCGGTCATGCGCGCCACGCCGTGGGCGGCCATCAGGTCGTTCTCGCCGGGCAGCCGGTCGCCGGGGCCGTACTCGCCCGCGGCGATGGCGTCCTTGAGCGCGGCGGCGATCCGCCGGTACTTCGGCTCGGTCACTGCGCGCCTCCTCGTCATCTCTAGAGACCACCCTAAGCGGCGTGCGGCGGGGAGGTGAGGCCCAGGGTCGCCATTGACATCTCTAGAGACGTCGGGTTCACTGGAGTTGTCTAGAGACGTTCCCGTGGGTGCACCGCACCGATCAGGGGAGGGCGGCATGGCGCGCGTGGCCAGCATCGTCGGCACCGGGGTGAGACCGGAGCCGCTCGGCTGCATGACGGTGGAGGCGGTGCCGGAGTCGGTCGCCCTGGCCCGGCGGTTGTTCCGCGAGCTCACGGGCGCCCACGAGCTGGGCTTCCCGGTGGACGACTGCGTCCTGCTGGTCTCCGAGCTGGTCACGAACGCCGTCGACCACGCCGACGGGGACGGCACCCGGCAGATCCGTGTCGACTGGTGGCGGGTGCGGGACGGGCTGCGCGTCGACGTCCACAGCGCGGGGCCGCCGGAGCGGGTCCGGCTACGGCGCCCGCAGGACGACGACCCGCGCGGGCGGGGGCTGCTGCTCGTCGATCTGCTCACCGACGCATGGGCCGTGGAGCCGAGTCACCACGGCGGCACGATGGTCTCGTTCGTCATCGAAGGCGTCTGGCGGACGGCGCGGCCCGCACAGCCGGCCTGAGCGATGAGCCGGGTGGGCCGGCCCGGCCCACCCCCTGGGCCGACGCCGTCCTCCCGGCAGCCCCGCACGGGGGCCGGCCGCGTCAGCCGACGCGCTCCGCCTCCCGCATCCGCTCACTGCCCGCGGCGACCAGTCGGGACGCGCCCGGGCCGCCCCGGTCGAGCAACCCCGCCGTCACCGCGATGGCCAGGCCGATCACCGCGAGGACCGCGCCCACCAGGGTCGGGGAGGTCCAGCCCCAGCCCGCGGCGATGGCCACGCCGCCGAGCCAGGCCCCGCCGGCGTTGGCCAGGTTGAAGGCGGAGTGGTTGGAGGCGGAGGCCAGGGTCGGGGCGTGCTGGGCCTTGTTCATGACGAGCATCTGGAGCGGGGTCGTGGTCATGAAGCCGACCGCCCCGAGGACGACGACCGTCGCGAGGGCCGCCCACTTCACGTGCACGGTGAAGTCGAAGAGGACCAGCACGGCCGCCAGCGCGGCCAGCGACCCGTAGAGCGTGGGCCGCAGCGCCCGGTCGGTGAGCGGGCCGGCGACGAGGGCGCCGAGGGTCATACCGATGCCGAAGAGGGCGAGCACGAGCGTGACGGAGGTCTCGGAGAAGCCCGTGACCTCGGTCATCATCGACGCGAGGTAGCTGTAGACCGCGAAGACCCCGGCGAAGCCGAAGACCGCGGTGAGCAGACCGAGCAGCACCTGCCGGTCGCGGAGGGCACGCAGTTCCTGGCCGAGACCCTCGTGCCGTTCGCGCGGGAGCTGCGGGATGAGCAGGGTGAGCGCGGCCATCGCCACCAGCCCGATGCCGGCGACCACCAGGAACGTGGCGCGCCAGCCGAGGTGCTGGCCGAGCAGGGTGGCGGTGGGGACGCCGACGATGTTGGCGACCGTCAGGCCGAGGAACATCGTCGCGACCGCCCGTGCCTGCCGCCCCTGGGTCACCAGCCGGGCGGCGACCACCGCGCCGACGCCGAAGAACGCGCCGTGCGGCAGCCCCGCCAGCACCCGCCCCGCGACCAGCAGCCCGAAGGTGGGGGCCAGCGCGGAGGCGAGGTTCCCGATGGTGAAGAGGCCCATGAGCAGGACGAGCATCCGCTTGCGCGGGATGCGCGAGCCCAGTGCCGTGAGCAGCGGGGCGCCGATGACGACACCGAGGGCATAGGCGGAGACCAGGTATCCGGCGGTGGGCACCGAGGTGCCCAGATCGCCGGCGACATTGGGCAGCAGGCCCATCATCACGAACTCGGTGGTGCCGATACCGAACGCGGAGATCGCCAGGGCGAGCAGCGCCAGAGGCATGTAAGACCTTTCAGAGGATGTTCCTTTCCGGAACAAAGTCTCTCAGGCCAAATGTTCCCGCCCGCGAACGGAGAAGTGAACAGCTGGTCAGATCTTTACCCGGGCGGCCACCGGCAGGTGGTCGCTGTCGGTCTCGGGGAGGGTCCAGGCCGAGACCGGGTCCATGCCGCGCACCATGATCTGGTCGATGCGGGCCATGGGGAAGCTCGCGGGCCAGCTGAAACCGAAGCCGTCACCGGCCGCGCCCTGCGCCGAGCGCAGCTGCGAGGTGATGGGTGCGAGCGAGCGGTCGTTCATCGTGCCGTTGAGGTCGCCGAGCAGGACGACCTTCCGCACCGGCTCCCGCGCGATGGCCTGGCCGAGTGCCTCGGCGCTGTTGTCGCGCTGGCCCGCGGTGAAGCCCGCGTTGAACTTGACCCGCACGGAAGGCAGGTGGGCGACGTAGACGGCCACGGGGCCCTGGGGGGTGCTGACCGTGGCCCGCAGGGCGCGCGTCCAGCCCATCTGGATGTCGACCGGACGGGCGTCGGCGAGCGGGTACTTGCTCCACACCCCGACGGTGCCCTGCACGGAGTGGTACTTGTACGTGCTCGCCAGAGCCCGCTCGTACCGTGAGGCGTCGCTGAGCTCCTCCAGCGCGATGATGTCGGCGCCCGAGGCGGCGACGGCGCGGGCGGTGCCGGCCGGGTCGAGGTTCTCGGCGTTGACGTTGTGGGTGACGACCGTGAGGTTGCCACCCTTGCCCGACTTGTCGCTGAGCAGCCCGCCGAAGAGGTTCGTCCAGACGACGATGGGCAGCAGCAGCGTGACCAGGGCGGTGGCCGACCGGCGCAGCACGGCGAGGACGAGCAGCACCGGGATGCCGAGGCCCAGCCAGGGAAGGAACGTCTCGGTGAGGCTGCCGAGGTTGCCGACGCGGTTGGGGAGCCCGGAGTGGAACAGCATCAGCAGTCCGAGCAGCGCGGCGAAGGCGGCGACGACGAGTCCGCGCCGCCAGACGCCCCGGTCCCGCCACTCGCTCACGAAGCGCTCGAACCTGGATCCGGTCCGCTCCGGGGCCGGCCCGCCCGGGCCCGTCTCCTCCATGTACGCCTGCGACATCCGTCGTCCTTAACTCTTCAGCTGCTGCGTCCCCGCCACCTGACGATAAGTGATCACCGTTGGCCGGGTTTCTCCGCGGCGCCCCTGGCAGGGGCGTCGGTCTGGAGGACGAGGGCACGGCCCGCCCGGGTTCCTGTCGAGCGGCTGTGCGGGCCTGCTGTGACAGAACGGGCATATTCGCCGTCGGCGGGTGCCCCGGCCCGGCAGCGGACCGGGGCGCCTCTCCGCCGGTCACTCCCCCGGCGGCCGCGCGCCCTCGAGGACGGTGTCGACAATCTGCTCCGCCAGCCCCTCGGGCATCTCCTTCCACTCGTGGAGCATCGCCCGGGTGAGCATCGGGCTGACGAACAGGTCGGCGAGCAGTTCGAGGTCCCGGTCGGTGCGGATCTCCCCGGTGAGCGTCCCGCGGCGCAGCACCGCGAGCATCGCCTCGCGGCGGGCCGTGACGACGGTGTCGTGGTACTCCTTCCACAGCTGCGGCTGCGCCTGCATCTGCGTGACCACCGTGCGCAGCAACGCCGAGGAGCGCTTGGCGAGGCCGCGGCGGCGCAGGAACTCCAGCATGGCGACGAGGTCGTCCCGGACCGATTCCCCGGTGGGCGAGGGCTGCTGGGCGCCGCCGTCGAGGGAGCGCATGACGTCGAGCATCAGCGCCTCCTTGCCCGCCCAGCGGCGGTAGACGGTGGCCTTGCCGACGCCCGCCTCGCGGGCTATCCGCTCCATGGACAGGTCGCCGATGGTGACGCCGTCCTCCAGGAGCCGCAGCACCGTTTCGATGACGGTGGTGTCGACGGCGGCGTTGCGCGGGCGTCCCCGCCGCTCGGCCGCCGCCCCGCCGGCCCCACAGCCCGTCCCGTCCGGCCGGTGGGCCACTGCGCCCGGGTCTTCGGTCACGCGTCCGCTCCCGCCTGCTCCTTCTCGGGTTCCGGCCGCGGCTGGCCGGCGGCCGCGGCCGCCTCCTTGCCCGGCAGGAAGACCGCGACGACGGCCGCGCCGAGCAGGGCGACGGCGGTGGAGCCGATGACGGTGACGTGCATGGCGTGGATGAAGGCGTCCTGGGCGGGGGCGACCAGCGCCTTGCCGGCCGGTCCCAGCTTCTCGGCCAGGCCGAGGGTGCCCTCGATGGACTCGCCCGCCGCGTGCCGGGCGGAGTCGGACAGGCCCGGTACGTCGTCGAGCGCGCCGGAGATGCCGTCGCGGTAGGTGGTGGAGAGCAGCGAGCCGAGCACGGCGACGCCGAGCGCGCCGCCGACCTGCCGGAAGGTGTTGTTCACGGCGGAGCCGGAGCCGGCCTTCTCGCGCGGCAGCGACTGCATGATCGAGACGGTGGCGGGCGGCATGATGTGTGCCATCGCGGTGCCCTGGCAGAAGAACAGCACCTCCAGGACCCAGATCGGGGTGTCCCGGTCGAGCAGCAGGAAGCCCGCCGTGGTCGCGGCGACCAGCAGCATGCCGAGGGTGCACACCACGCGGGCGCCGAACCGCTCCACGACCAGCCGGGCCCGCGGCGCGAAGAACATCTGCGCCACGGCGATCGGCAGGAGCAGCAGACCGCTCTGGAGCGGGGTGTAGCCGCGCACGCTCTGGGTGTAGAAGACGATGAAGAACGTCGTGCCCATCAGCGCGAAGAAGACCAGCGCGATGGAGGAGACGGCCGCCGAGAACGCGGGGTTGCGGAAGTAGCGCACGTCGATGGCGGGGTGCGTGCTGCGCCGCTCGTGCAGGACGAAGAGGACGAGGACGAGCACACCGCCGCCGACGGTGCCGAAGACCTCCGGATCGGAGAAGTCGGCGAGCTGACCGCCCTTGATGATGCCGTAGACCAGCAGGACCAGACCGACGACGGACAGCAGCACGCCGATCGGGTCGAGGCGGCCGGGCTTGGGGTCCTTGGAGTCGGGGACGAGCAGCACCATCGCGATCAGACCGGCGATGACGATGGGCACGTTGACGAGGAAGACGGAGCCCCACCAGAAGTGGTCGAGCAGGATGCCGCCGGTGACCGGGCCGATGGCTATGGCGAGACCGACCGCGCCCGCCCAGATCCCGATGGCCTTGGGCTGCTCGTCCCGCTCGAAGACGTTCATGAGGATGGCGAGGGTCGCGGGCATCACGAACGCGCCGCCGAAGCCCATCACCGCGCGGAAGGCGATCAGCTCACCGGGCGAGCTGGCCATGGCGGAGAGCACCGAGCCGATGCCGAACACGACCATGCCGAAGAGCAGCACCTTCTTGCGGCCGAGCCGGTCGCCCAGCAGGCCCGCGGTGAAGAGGATCCCGGCGAAGACGAGGGTGTAGGAGTTGATCGCCCACTCCAGCTGGCTCTGCGTCGCGCCGAGTCCGGTGGGGGCGGGTGCGGCGATCGTCTTCATCGCCACGTTGAGGATCGAGTTGTCCAGCACCACGATCAGCAGGCTGAACAGCAGGACGGCGAGGATCGCCCAGCGTCTGCGGTGGACCGCCTCGGGGACCCGGCGCGGCGGCGCCGCGCCGGGGGAACCGGAGGGTCCGGGAGGGCCGGAGGGAGCGGGGGTGCCGGAAGGAGCTGCCATGGACACCACCATAAACCTTTTCGATACGGGTCCGTATCGTATTGGAAATTCTTTGCGAACGGTTGCCCGCCGCCGACCCCGGACCCCGGCGGAGGGGGTTCCCTTCCCCGCCCGCGCGCGGCGTGTCAGCATGGGAGGTGATCCGGGGACGCCGTGAGGGCGCCTCGAGACACTTCACAGGAGCCACTGCCATGACGCATGCCTCGAAAGCCGCGAACCAGCCCGACAGCAGCCCCGCCAACCCGAAGGCGCTGTACGGCGGTACGAGTTCCCGGCGCGTCACCGTCCGCGACATCGCCGCAGCCAAGGGGCGCGGCGAGAAGTGGCCGATGCTCACCGCCTACGACGCGATGACCGCCTCGGTCTTCGACGAGTCCGGCATCCCCGTCCTGCTCGTGGGCGACTCCATGGGCAACTGTCACCTCGGCTACGAGTCCACCGTGCCCGTCACGATGGACGAGATCGCCCTCCTCTCGGCCGCCGTCGTACGGGGCACCAAGCGCGCCCTGATCGTCGGCGACCTGCCGTTCGGTTCGTACCAGGAAGGCGCGGTCCAGGCGCTGCGCAACGCCACCCGGCTGGTGAAGGAGGCGGGCGTCGGCGCGGTCAAGCTGGAGGGCGGCGAGCGCTCCGCCGACCAGATCGACCTGCTGGTCCGCTCCGGCATCCCCGTCATGGCCCACATCGGCCTCACCCCCCAGTCCGTCAACGCCTACGGCGGCTACCCCGTGCAGGGCCGCGGCGAGGAGGCCGCGCAGCAGTTGCTGCGCGACGCCAAGGCCGTCCAGGACGCGGGCGCCTTCTCCGTCGTCCTGGAGCTGGTCCCGGCCGAGCTGGCCGCGGAGGTCACCCGGACGCTGCACATCCCGACGGTCGGCATCGGCGCCGGCCAGGAGTGCGACGCCCAGGTGCTGGTGTGGACGGACATGGCGGGGATGACGGCGGGCCGGGTGCCGCGCTTCGTCAAGCAGTACGCGCAGCTGCGCGAGGTGCTCGGTGACGCGGCGAAGTCCTTCGCGGACGACGTGGTCGGCGGTCTCTACCCGGCGGAGGAGCACGCCTTCCATTAACCGGGGCTCCGCCCCGGACCCGGGTCCTGGGTCGCCGGACGGGCTTGAAAGCCCGTCCGGCGATCGAGGACACAGCACAGCAGCCCGTCCGGCGATGCCCGTGTCGGCCCATCGGCAGGATGTCGGCGGGCTGTCGATTGAATATCGGCGCGCTGTCAGTGGGCACTGGCACCGTTGCATCCATGACGCGAAACGACATCCCTGGAAGCGGCGGGAACGCCGTAGAGGTCCGGGGGCTGGTCAAGCACTACGGCGAGACCAAAGCCCTCGACGGGGTCGACCTGGACGTACGCGAGGGCACCGTCCTCGGCGTCCTCGGCCCCAACGGCGCGGGCAAGACCACGCTCGTGCGGGTCCTGTCCACCCTGATCCGGCCCGACGCGGGCAGCGCCCGCGTCGCGGGCTACGACGTGGCGACCCAGCCCCGGCAGCTGCGCCGGGTGATCGGCCTGACCGGGCAGTACGCCTCGGTCGACGAGAAGCTGTCCGGCACCGAGAACCTCTACATGATCGGGCGGCTGCTCGACCTCTCCCGCAAGGACGCCCGGCGCCGCGCGGCGGAGATGCTGGAGCGCTTCTCCCTCACGGAGGCCGCCAAGCGGCCCGCCATGCAGTATTCGGGCGGTATGCGCCGCCGGCTCGACCTGGCCGCCTCGATGATCGGCCTGCCGTCGGTGCTCTATCTGGACGAGCCGACCACCGGCCTCGACCCCCGCACGCGCAACGAGGTGTGGGCAGAGGTCCGGCGGATGGTCTCCGAGGGTGTCACCGTGCTGCTCACCACGCAGTACATGGAGGAGGCGGAGCAGCTCGCCGACGAGCTGACCGTCATCGACCGCGGCCGGGTGATCGCCGGCGGCGGGGTCGACGAGCTCAAGGCGAAGGTCGGCGGGCGCACCCTGCAGATCCGCCCGGCGGACCCGGCCGAACTGCCCCGGATGGTGGGCGCGGTGGCCCAGGCCGGTCTCGACGGCATCGCCGGCGCGACCGCCGACGCCGCGGAGGGCGTGGTCAACGTCCCGATCGTCAGCGACGAGCAGCTGACCGCCGTGATCGGGCTGCTGGGCGAGCGGGGCTTCGCCATCGCCGGCATCAGCACCCATCTGCCCAGCCTCGACGAGGTGTTCCTGGCCGTCACCGGCCAGAAGACCTCCAAGAGCGCCGCGTCGCAGGACCGTACCGACGAACTCCAGGAGGTCGCGGCATGAGCGCGGCGACGATTCGGACGCCCGTGAAGGCGTCGGCCGGCGAGGGCCGGATCGGCCCGCGGGCCAATCTGCGGCACATCGGGGCCCTCGCCCGCCGCAACCTGCTCCAGATCAAGCAGGACCCGGAGTCGATGTTCGACGCCGTGATGATGCCGATCATCTTCATCCTGCTGTTCACGTACGTCTTCGGCGGCAACATCGCCGGCAAGGGCCACGAGCGGGAGTACGTCACCTATCTCGTACCGGGCCTGATGGCGATGATGGGCATGAACATCGCCATGGCGGTCGGCACGGGAGTCAACGACGACTTCAAGAAGGGGGTGATGGACCGCTTCCGGACGATGCCGATAGCCCGGTCCTCCGTCCTCATCGCGAAGATCGTCGTCGAGGTCGGGCGGATGCTCATCGCGACCACGATCCTGCTGGTCATGGGCTTCATCCTGGGCCTGACCATCAGCACCTCGGTCCTTCACCTGCTCGCGGCGGTGGCGCTCGCCATGGTCTTCGGCGCCTCGCTGATGTGGATCTTCATCCTGCTGGGTCTGACCCTGAAGACCGCGCAGGCCGTCCAGGGGGTTGCCATGATCGTCCTGATGCCGTTGCAGTTCGGCAGCTCGATCTTCGCGCCGACCACGAAGATGCCGGGCTGGCTGGAGGCCTTCACCGACTACAACCCGCTGTCCAACCTCGCCGACGCCTCCCGCAATCTGATCAACGGCGGTCCGGTGGCCCACTCGGTGTGGATCACGCTGGCCTGGGCCGCGGCCATCACCCTGGTGACCGCACCGGTCGCGATCTCCAAGTTCCGCAACAAGACCAACTGAGCCGCGACGGCCGGGCCGCAGGGCCCGGGCCCGCCCCAGGTGGCGCGTCATACGAGGGCGGTGGCCTCCTCCAGCGTGAGGCCGCCGCCTTCGGCGTGCGCCCCCTCGTACGCGGATTCGCTCAGAGCGGCGCGCGTCGCGGCCTCCGTCGCCGCCCGCACCTCCCGCTCGACGGAGACGAAATGGACGCCCGGGGTGCGCAGCGCGGCACTGGCGCCCAGCAGCCGGGCCGCCGTCAGCGCGTGCTCCTCGTCGCCCAGTGCGACGTGGGCGTTGGCGGCGTACAGCAACTGCACCGTCACCAGGTGCGGCGCGATCAGCTGGGACAGGGAATCGGCCCCGTGCGCCAGCGCCGTCCGCAGCCTCGGCAGCGCCTCGTGGGGGCGGCCCTCCAGGGTGTCGACCCAGGCGATCAGCCCGCCGATCGTGCTCCGGAGGATCTCGATGGCGCGGCCCCCGAACTCCGTGTCGAGCGCTTCGAGGATCTCGCGCGCCTCCGCGGTCTCGCCGTGCTGGGCGAGTCGCACGCCGAGTTGGAGACGGGCGAAGAGAGCGGCGTCGGGGCTGCCCCGCTGCGCCTCGTTGATGATCTCGCGGAGCGTGCGCTGGGCCTCCTCCGCGTCGATCAGCCCCGCCTCCGTGCGGACCTCGACGAGGCGGCCGCGCAGCATCGGCACCATCGCGGTCGATCCGAGGTCCCGGACCCGGTCGATGGCCTCCCGGTAGTCCTCCGCCGCCAGCGCGTACTCACCGCGCCGTTCGCGTGCCTCGCCGCGCCCGGACAGGGCCTCGGCCACGCCCCAGGAGTCACCGAGCCGACGGAAGATCTCCAGGCTCTCGTCGGCGTCCAGGGCCCCCTGGTCGGACCGGTTCGCGCTGTCGTTGAAGAGCTTGGCGCGCAGTTGGAGCGCGTTGGCCAGCTCCCAGTCGTAGCCGAGCCGACGGCAGCGTTCCACCCCGCTGTCGATCATCGCGTAGAGGTTGTCGGCGAAACCGGTCAGCAGGGCCGCGTAGAACCACGCCATGCCCGGGACACGGCAGTTCTGCGGCTGCCCCTCCCCGTAGGCCTCGACCATGCCGCGCAGTCTGGCCTGCATCCCGGGGTCGGCGAAGACCCGCATGTCGCTCTCCATATTGGCGAGCGCCACCAGCCGCACCCCGCGCCGGGCCTCCTCCAGCAGGTCCGGCGGCATCGGCGGCGGCGCCGCCGTGCACGGGACGAGCAGCGGCGGGGCCGGGGCGACGGGCGCCGCGAACGGGTCGGGGCCGAGTGCCGCTGCCGCCTCCGCCCAGGCCCGGGCGTCGGTGCGGTGGTCGCGCAGCTGCCAGAACCAGCCCAGGGACAGCACCAGGCACAGCGCCTCGTGCTCGTCCCGCGCGGCGACGGCGTGCCGCAGCGCGGTCCGCATGTTGTCGTGTTCCAGCTCCAGCCGTTCCAGCCAGCGCCGCTGCTCGGGGCCGCGCAGCAACGGGTCGGCGATACGGGCCAGTTCGCGGTAGGCGACCAGGTGCCGTCGCTCCGCCGCGGCCCGCTCCCCCGCCTCGTCCAGCCGCTCGGCGGCGTACTCGCCCACGGTCTCCAGCAGGCGGTAGCGCATCTGGCCGTCGGCGGCGGGCGCCGCGACCACCAGCGACTTGTCGACGAGGGAGCCGAGCAGCGCGGCGACGTCCCGCGCGTGGACGGCGCCGGGGCCGTCGGCCGCGCACACCTCCTCGGCGGCGGACAGGTCGCAGCCGCCCGCGAAGACCGCCAGCCGGCGCAGCACGGCGCGCTCGGGGCCGGTGAGGAGGTCCCAGGACCAGTCGACGACCGCCCGCAGCGTCTGCTGGCGCGGCAGGACCGTGCGGCTGCCGGAGGTGAGCAGCCGGAAGCGGTCGTCGAGGCGGTCGGCGAGGCCGCGGGGGGTGAGCAGCCGCAGCCGGGCGGCGGCGAGTTCGATGGCGAGCGGCAGGCCGTCGAGGCGGCGGCAGATCTCGGCGCACGCCGCGGGGTCGTCCTCGACCCGGAAACCGGGGCGGGCGGCGGCGCCCCGGTCGGCGAGCAGCCGCAGGGCGACGGGGTCGGGCAGGGGCTCCACGGGCCGGACCAACTCGCCGGGCACGGCGAGCGGTTCGCGGCTCGTGGCGAGGACGGTGACGCCGGGGCAGTGCGCGAGGAGCGTCTCGGCGAGCCGGGCGGCGGCGTCGACGACGTGCTCGCAGTTGTCGACGACGAGCAGCATGCGGCGGCGGGCGCAGTGCTCGGCGAGCCGTGCCAGCGGGTCGAGCGCGGTCGCGTCGGTCGCGGCCCGCAGCCCCTCGGCGGTGGTGCCCCGCACGACGGTCTCCCGGGCCCCCAGCGCGGTCAGCACCGCCTCGGGCACGGTGGCGCCGTCGTCGACGGGCGCGAGCTCCGCGAACCACACACCGTCGGGCCAGGCCCCGTCCGCCCGCGCGGCCGCCTCGGCGGCCTCCTGCGACAACCGCGTCTTCCCGGCCCCGCCGGGCCCCAGCAGGGTGACGAGCCGATACCGCGCCAGATCCCCCTGGATCAGCGCGAGATCGTCCTCCCGGCCGACGAACGAGGTGAGCCGGGCGCGCAGATTGCCGGGCGGCGGGAGCACGGGCGCGGGCGGCGCCGGTACGGGCGTCCCGGCGCCGGAGGGTGCGGTGGCCTCGGTGGCACCCGCCCCGCCGGGCGTCGCCCGCCCCCCGTCCGCCGCCTCGGGCAACGGCTCCGGCGTCAGCAGTTCCGTGTGCAGGGCGCGCAGTTCGGGACCGGGGTCCGTGCCGAGCCGGTCGGCTATGCCGGTGCGGATCCCCTCGTACGCGGCGAGGGCCTCCGCCGGGCGGCCCGCGGCGCGCAGGGCCCGGAGGCGGAGGGCCTGGAGGGGCTCGTCCAGGGGATGGGCGTCGCAGAGTTCGGCCAGCTCCGGCAGGACCGCCGCCGCGTCGCCGAGGGCGACCGCCGCCGCGGCGCGGTGGCGGCGGGCGTCGAGGCGGCGGGCCTCGTGGCGGACGGCCAGGGCGCCTGAGTCCGGGAGGTCGGCGAGGGCCGGGCCGCGCCACAGCGCGAGGGCGTCGTCGAGAAGGACCGCGGCCTTGGCCGGGTCGCCGTCGTCCAGCGCGCGGGCCCCTTCCTCGGCGAGCCGGCGGAAGCGGTGCAGGTCGACGTCGTCGGGCTCGGCCCGCAGACGGTAGCCGCCGGCCACGGAGTCCACCGCCGCGTGGCCGATCGCCCGCCGCAGCCGCCCGACGAGCGCCTGCAGCGCGCCCGGGGCGTCGGCCGGCGGCGCGTCGCCCCAGACCTCGTCGATCAGCGCTTCGGCGGGGCGGGGCCGGCCGGGGTGCAGGGCCAGCGCGGCGAGGAGGCCGCGCAGCCGGGCACCGCCGAGGGCGATGGACCGGCCGTCGGCGGAATGGGCCTGGGTGGTGCCGAGAATGCCATAGCGCACGGACCCATTCTCACCCGGCGCACACGGGGCGGTACGACACGCCGGAGCGAGCAAGTAACGTCGCCCGGTACGTTCGTACGCCCCGGGCCGTGTCCCACCGGCGTCCCGGCGGTCCACCGCGAATCACAGGAGCATCAGGTATGGCATCCACAGCGACCCGCGGCGAGGCGCGCGTGAGCCCCGTCTTCCTCGCCCTCGTCGCCATCATGGCGGTCTCCATATGGGCGGTGTGGACGGACTTCTCGGCGAGCCCCGGCTTCGCCGTCTTCCTGTTCGTCGTCTCGGGCTGGATCGTCTCGCTCTGTCTCCACGAGTACGCGCACGCGCGCACGGCCCTGCACGGCGGGGACATCTCGATCGGCGCCAAGGGCTATCTGACCCTGAACCCCTTGAAGTACACGCACGCGCTGCTCAGCATCGTGCTGCCGGTGATCTTCGTGATCATGGGCGGGATCGGCCTGCCGGGCGGGGCCGTGTTCATCGAGCGGCACCGCATCCGGGGGCGCTGGAAGCACAGCCTGGTCTCGGCGGCGGGCCCGCTGACGAACGTGCTGTTCGCGGCCGTGGTCAGCGCGCCGTTCTGGCTGGACGCCATGGACGGGGTGCCGGACAACTTCCGCTACGCGCTGGGGTTCCTGGCACTGCTCCAGCTGACGGCGGCGATCTTGAACTTCCTGCCGGTGCCCGGCCTGGACGGCTACGGGGTGATCGAGCCGTGGCTGTCGCACAAGCTGCGGCGGCAGGTGGAGCCCTTCGCGCCGTTCGGGCTGATCGCGGTCTTCGGTTTCCTGTGGATCCCCGGGGTCAACCACGCCTTCTTCGACATGATCGACGCGATTCTGCGCGGCCTGGGCGTGACCGAGTGGGACACCTACTGGGGCCAGGAGCTGTTCCGCTTCTGGCAGGGAACGCCGGACATCCCGCCGCTCACCTCGGTCGACATCGGTCTGTGAGACCGCTCACTCCACGCGGCCGGCCTGCTCGGCGGCCCGGTCGTTCTTCTCCTTGCGCACGTAGTACCAGGCGATGTTCGACGAGACGCCGAGCAGCAGGATCCAGATGACGCCGAGCCAGCTGCCCCGCGCGAAGGAGACGACGGCCGCCGCGAGCGCGAGGGCGCAGACGGCGATGGCGTAGAGGGCGAGGCGGGGCATGGGGGCGGCTCCTGGTCCGGCGGACGCGTGTGCGTGGATCCCTGTGCGTGGATCCCGCCCATTATCTCCCAGGTGTCCCCCACGCCCCCGAGCGGCCCAGGGCGCCCTAGACGTCCGTGACCCGCAGGCCCGCGTGCGCCTTGTAGCGGCGGTTCACGGAGATCAGGTTGGCGACCAGGGCCTCCACCTGGTGGGCATTGCGCAGCCGCCCGGCGAAGACGCCGCGCATGCCGGGGATGCGGCCGGCCAGGGCCTGGACGATGTCCGTGTCGGCCCGCTTCTCGCCGAGCACCATCACATCGGTGTCGATCTCCGCGATCTCCGGGTCGGAGAGCAGCACGGCGGACAGGTGGTGGAAGGCGGCGGTGACGCGCGACTCGGGCAGCAGGGCGGCGGCCTGCTGGGCGGCGCTGCCCTCCTCCGGCTTGATGGCGTAGGCGCCCTGCTTGTCGAAGCCGAGCGGGTTGACGCAGTCGATGACGAGCTTCCCGACGAGGTCCGCGCGCAGCGACTCCAGCGTCTTGGCATGGCCGTCCCACGGCACGGCGACGATCACGACGTCGCTGCGCCGCGCGCACTCGGCGTTGTCGGCGCCCTCGACGCCCAGGCCGAGCTCCTCGGCGGCGGTCCGCGCCCGCTCGGCGGCACGGGAACCGATGATCACCTTCTGGCCGGCCTTGGCCAGCCGGTAGGCGAGGCCGCGGCCCTGGTCACCGGTGCCGCCGAGCACGCCGACGACGAGGCCGGAAACGTCGGGGAGGTCCCAAGGGTCCTTGGCGGGGGCCTTCTTCACGTCATCAGGAGTAGTCATGACAGCGATACTGTCACGCTGCCTTTTCCCTTCCGGCGAGGCCTGCCGCCGAAGCGGTTGCAAGTGGTCCCGGTGTTCCCGGTACCCGGTACGGACGGCTGCCGGCCCGCCCCGCGCGCACCGGCCCGGACGCCCGTACGGGTGAGGCCCCGCGTAACCCGCGTTGCCCGCGCGACGGTTGCGGCAGGATGCGGGCGCATGGACGCCGTACGGGTCGCGCTGCTGCGCGAAGCGCTCGCCGGGACCGAGTGGCTCCGCACCACGCGCCACTTCGCGGGGACGTTACGGACCTCGGTCACCCGGCACGGCGGCGGGCTGCTGCTCGTCGGGAGCCCGCAGTACGAGCCGTGGCACCTGGCCGCCCACCTGGACGACGAGGCCGCCTGGTCCGGGCTGCCGGAGCTGTCCCCCACGCTCGTCCGGCACCGGGTGCCGGGCGGCGTCCCCGCGCATCTGGCGGTCGGGCTGGCCCGGCTGGAGGCCGCGCGGCGCGGGGAGACGCTGCTGGTGGTGACGGCCGAGGACCCCGGCGAGGGGCTGCTGGAGCGGGTGCACGACGCGCGGCGCGGCGGGGCGACCGTGCTCGCCCTGGACGGCGCGGGCGGCGACGAGGGCGGCGATCTGCGGGCGCTCGCGCACGACGCGCTGCCCGTGCCGGCCGCGGCGGAGCTCGACCTCGACACCGTCCAGCACCTGGTCAGCGCCGCCGCCGGGGAGAACGCCCCGCCCGCGCCGCGCGGTCGCCACCGCTTCCTCGACCGGCTCGCCCGGCTCGCGGAGCAGCTGACCGCACCGCCGCCGCCCCGCTGGTGACGGCAACCCGCTGGTGACGCCGCCCCGCCGGTGACGGCGACCCGAAAATTCGTTTGCTCCCCTTCGTCCCGTAGCGGACCATGGTCTCCCGTGACCGAGCACCATCCCCCCTCCGAACCCTCCGTGCCTCCTGAGGCCTCCGAGGACTCCGCGCCCCCCTCCGGCAGATTCCGCGCCCTGCTGCCCGACCTGACCCCCTGGCACGCCTCCCCCGACTTCCGCCGCATGTGGCTGGCGGGACTGGTGACGGTCTTCGGCAGCTTCCTGACCTTCATCGCGGTACCGCTCCAGCTCAAGGAGCTGACGGGCTCGGCACTCGCGGTCGGCGCG
This sequence comes from Streptomyces netropsis, assembly GCF_014203545.1. Taxonomy (GTDB): domain Bacteria; phylum Actinomycetota; class Actinomycetes; order Streptomycetales; family Streptomycetaceae; genus Streptomyces; species Streptomyces netropsis. The sequence goes on along the minus strand of NZ_JACHJG010000001.1, from coordinate 649,291 downwards.
GTCGGCGCCGTGGAACTCGTACCGCTGATCGTCTTCGGTCTCTACGGCGGCGCGCTCGCCGACGCCATGGACCGGCGGAAGCTGATCCTGTGGACCGAGGCCGGGCTCGGCGTCCTGTCCGGGATCCTGCTGCTCAACACCCTGCTGCCGCACCCGCTCGTCTGGCCCCTGTACGTGGTGGCCGCGCTGGTCAGCGCGCTGACCGGGCTCCAGCGCCCGGCTCTCCAGGCGATCGTGCCGCGGATCGTCGCGCACGAGCAGCTGCCCGCCGCCATCGCCCTGAACTCGATGCGCTGGCAGGTCGGCGCCATCGCGGGCCCGTCCCTGGCCGGCGTGATCATCGCCTTCGCCGGGCTGCCGTGGGCGTACGTCCTGGACATCGTGACCTATGCGGTCTCGCTCGCCCTCACCGTCGGCCTCGCCGCCTCGCCCGCCTCCCACGACGCCGACAAGCCGTCGCTGCGCGGCGTCCTGGAGGGCGCCCGCTACGCGTGGCGGCGCAAGGAACTGCTCGGTACGTACGCCGTCGACATGGCGGCGATGTTCTTCGCCATGCCCACCGCGATCTTCCCGTTCCTGGCCGACGACCTGGACGCCCCCTGGGCGCTGGGCCTGATGTACGCGGCCGGGGCGGTCGGTTCGCTCGTGGTGAGCCTGACCAGCGGCTGGGTCTCGAGCATCCACCGGCACGGCCGGATGGTGGTGCTGGCGGCGGCGGGCTGGGGTCTGGCGATGGCCCTGGCGGGCTGGATGCACAACATCTGGCTGGTGCTGGTGTTCCTGGCCGTGGCCGGTGGCTGCGACATGGTGAGCGGTCTCTTCCGCTCGGCGATCTGGGACCAGACGATCCCGGACGAGCTGCGCGGCCGCCTCGCCGGCATCGAACTGCTCTCGTACTCGGTCGGCCCCCAGCTCGGCCAGGTCCGCTCGGGCGGCATGGCCACCCTGACCAATGTCCGCACCTCGGTGTGGGCGGGCGGTCTGGCCTGCGTCGCCTCGGTGGGGCTGCTGGCCCTCACGCTGCCGAAGCTGATGGCGTACGACGAGCGGACGGACGAGCACGCCGTTCGCATGCGCGACGCTCGCGCGAAGGTGGCGGCAGCGGCTTGAGGATCCGGGGCTCCGCCCCGGGCCCCGGTCCTCAAACGCCGGACGGGCCGAGGATCAGGCCTTCTTTTCCCCGTCCGTGTCCCCGTCGTTCCAGCGCGGGTCCTCGCGCCACTCCTCGTTGCGCTCGCGCTGCGTCTCCATCGCGTGCGCCGCCTCCTCGCGCGTCTCGTACGGGCCGAAGCGGTCCGCGGCGCGGCACTCGGGGCCCTCCTCCACCGTGCCGTGCTTGAGGCAGTAGTACCACTCACCGGGCTTGCCGGCCGTGCGCCGCTTGAACAGTGCCATCAGGTCTCTCCTCCAGCTTGGGTGCTCGACCACATGGTCCCCGAAAGCCGCTGGCTACACTCGCTGACATGTCTGGCCAGTCGCTTCTCACCCCGGGGACCCTCTCCCCCGCCCGCCCCGTCCCCGCCTCGATCCCGCGGCCCGAGTACGTCGGTAAGGACGCGCCCACCCCTTACACCGGCCCCGAGATCCAGGACGCCGAAACCATCGAGCTGATGCGGATCGCCGGCGGCATCGCCGCGCGGGCGATGGAGGAGGCGGCCAAGCACATCGCCCCCGGCGTCACGACGGACGAGCTGGACCGGGTCGCGCACGAGTACATGTGCGACCACGGCGCCTACCCCTCGACGCTCGGCTACCGCGGCTTCCCCAAGTCGCTGTGCTCGTCCGTGAACGAGGTCATCTGTCACGGCATCCCGGACTCCACGGTGCTGCGCGACGGCGACATCGTGAACCTCGACGTGACGGCGTTCATCGGCGGCGTGCACGGCGACAACAACGCCACCTACCTCTGCGGCGACGTGGACGAGGAGTCGCGGCTGCTCGTGGAGCGCACGCGCGAGGCGCTGAACCGGGCCGTCAAGGCGGTCAAGCCCGGCCGTCGCATCAACATCATCGGCCGGGTCATCGAGTCCTACGCCAAGCGCTTCGGCTACGGCGTCGTGCGCGACTTCACCGGCCACGGCATCAACTCGTCCTTCCACTCCGGCCTGATCGTCCCGCACTACGACAGCCCCCACCACGACACCCTGATCCAGCCGGGCATGACGTTCACGATCGAGCCGATGCTCACCCTCGGGACGTACGAGTACGACATGTGGGCGGACGGCTGGACGGTCGTCACGAAGGACCGCAAGCGCACGGCCCAGTTCGAACACACGCTCGTGGTGACGGACACGGGAGCGGAGATCCTCACCCTGCCGTAGTGCGGCCGGGGGCGGTAGGGTTTTACCGACAGCACGTCGGGAAGACATTGACTTAGGTAAGCCTAACTAGAGAGAATCGGCGGTGTCGACGCGCTCGCGCGCCCCCGGCACCGTCCCCTCCCGCCCCCTCGGTCACCGGAGGTCCGCCTTGGACTCGCCCGTCACGACGCCGTTCTCCACCCTGATCCGTACCGCCTCGCACGAGCAGCACACGGAGGCCGAGAACTCGTCGTTCATGAGCGACATGCTCGGCGGCAGGCTCGGTGTCGCCGCCTACCGCCGCTACACCGAACAGCTCTGGTTCGTCTACCGCGCCCTGGAGTCCGCGTCGGCCCTGCTGGCCGCCGACCCCGTCGCCGGCCCGTTCATACGGCCCGAGCTGGCCCGCACCGCCCAGTTGGAGCGGGACCTGGCCCACCTCGGCGGACCCGACTGGCACGCGGGGCTCGCGCCGCTGCCCGCGACGGCGGCCTACGCGGCCCGGGTCGAGGAGTGCGCCCGCACCTGGCCCGCCGGGTACGTCGCCCACCACTACACGCGCTACCTGGGCGATCTGTCCGGCGGCCAGATCATCCGCGGCACCGCCGAGAAGACCTGGGGCTTCGCCCGCAAGGGCGACGGCGTCCGCTTCTACGTCTTCGAGGGCATCGGCAACCCCGCCGCCTTCAAGCGCGAGTACCGCGAGCTGCTGGACGCGCTGCCGGTCGACGACCTGGAGAAGCAGCGCGTGGTGGACGAGTGCAAGCGTGCCTTCGCGCTGAACACGGCGGTCTTCCAGGAGCTGGGGCGGGAGTTCCCGCTGAGCGCGTAGGCCTGGCCGGACGGGCTGCACCCAGCCCGTCCGGCGCTTGAGGACACAGCACAGCAGCCCGTCCGGCGCTTGAGGACACAGCACAGCAGCCCGTCCGGCGCTTGAGGACACAGCACAGCAGCCTGTCCGGCGCTTGAGGACCGCTGGACGTCAGACCCGCGTCGTCTGCCGGCGCCGCGCCGCGTAGACCGCTCCGCCGCCCGCCAGCAGCAGTGCTCCGGCCCCGCCGAGCAGCGGGCCGGTGGGGGTGTCGGCGCCGGTGGCCGCGAGGGCGGCGGTGCCGGTGCCGCCCGTGACGCCGCCGGAGCCACCGGTCGTACCGGCGACGGTGCTCTTGCCCGTGCCGCCCGGGAGCTTGGCGTTCTTGTCGACGGAGACGGCGGCGGTCAGCGGGTCGAGGGCCTGGCCCTCCTTGTACATGTTGTCGAAGGCCTTCGCGCCCTGGGCGGTCAGCGTCGCCGGGACGGCGGAGAGGGAGACGACACCGTTCTTGGCCTTGAGGCCGCCCGCGGGGAGCTTGAGCTTGGCCACCGGCATGTCGTCGGTCCTGGTGACCTCGCCCGTGGCGCGCGCCTTGGCGGAGACGTCCGCGAGCAGCGTGCCGGTGGTGCCCTTCGCCTTGACCTTGAGGTCGCTGAACTTGAGGTCCAACTGGCCTTCGTGGCCGGTGAAGCGGACCGCGCCGGTGAAGTTCGCGTCGAGGGAGGACGCCTTCGCGTCGTACGTGCCGCGCCCCTTGGGGAAGCGGTAGGTGTCGCCGGACTTCACGGCACCGGCGGAGAGTTCGGCTTTCCCGCCCGCGATCGGGCCGGTGACGTAGTCGCGGAAGGACTTCTTCACGCCCCAGTCGAGGTTGCCGTCGAGGACGTTGCCGGAGCCGCCGGGCTTCTGCGTCGGCTTGACGGTGGGCGTGGCGCTCGGCTCGGGCTTGACGGTCGGCTTCTGGGTCGGCTTCTGGGTCGGCTTCTGCGTCGGCTTGGGGGACGGCTGCGGCCCGCCGCCACCGGCCGCCTTCACCGAGAGGGTCGCCGGGTCGAGGGCCTGGCCCTCCTTGTAGAACTCGATGACCTTGCCGTCCTTGTGGTAGGCGAAGGCCTTCGCACCGCCCGCCGTCAGCTTCGCGGGGATGTTCGGATACGTCATGGCGCCGTCCGCGCCGCCGCCCGGCCGGACGGCGGACAGGTCGAGCGAGGCGATGGCGACGTCGTTCTCGGTCTTGCCCGCGGCCGTGACGTCGGCGGTGATGCTGCCGGTCCTGCCCTGCGTCGACAGCTTCAGGTCGGCAAGCTTGAGGTCGAGCTCCCACGCGTCGCCCTTGGCGTGCGCGAGGAAGCGGACGCTGCCCTTGAAGGTGGTGGCGACGGCGTGGGTGGAGGTGTCGTACGTGCCCTTGCCGTCGGTGAAGGTGAAGGCACCGTTGTCGGCGGCCTGCTTCGCGCCGTCGGCGACCTCGATTCTGCCGCCGCCGATGGGGCCGGTGACGTAACCGCGGAAGGACTCCTTCACGCCCCATTCCAGCGTGCCGTCCTTGAGGTCCAGCTTCGGTGCGTCCGCCGCCGGGGCGGCGTGGGCGGGCACCGTCAGGGCGGTGGCCCCGAGGACCGTCGCGGTGGCGGCGGTGACCGCGAGGGCGAGCGCGCTGCGCTTGCCGCCACGGGAGCGACGTGAGGTGACGGTCATCGTGGGTTCTCTCCTTGTGTACGGGGGTGAAGGACGGTCGCGCCGCGTGGACCGGGCAGGTCAGGCCCGGGGTGCCGGCGGCTCGGCCGGGGACGGGGACGAGGTGGCGGCCGTGGTGCGGCGCTTGCGCACCACGGCGAGGGCCGCGCCGGCCACGAGCAGGGCTCCGACGCCCGCCGCGGTGACCGGGAGGACGGGGAAGGAGGACGACGAGCCGGCCTCGGCCACGGGCTCGGTCCGGCCCTTCGCGGCGGCGGCCGCGGAAGGCTTCGGTGCGCTACCGAGGTCGGGCAGGGCCGGGAGCTTCGCCTTGGCGTCGAGGGGGACGGCGAGCGAGAGCGGATCCATGGCGGCGCCCTCCTGGTACATGCCGCCGAACGCCTTCGCACCGGCCGCCGTGAGCTTCGCCGGGGCCTCCGTGACGGACGCGAGGCCGTCCTTCTCCGCGAGCTCCGCGGCGTCGAAGGTGACGAGCGCGACGTCCTTCTCCGCGCTGGTCCCGCCCCGGGTCACGTCCGCCGTCAGGGTGCCCTTGCCGTCCTTCACCGCGACCCGGATCCCGCTCAGCGCGAGGTCGAGGTCCTTGCCGGTGAAGCGGAGGGTGCCTTCGAAGGCCGCGTCGAGCGTGGGTTTCGCGTCGTCGCCGGACCCGCGGTCGTAGGAGCCCTTGCCGCGCGGGAAGCGGAACAGCGCGCCGCCGTCCTGGGCGCCGTCGCTCAGCTTCCAGGAGCCCTGGGCGATGGAGCCGGTGACGTACTCGCGGAACGTACGGCGGACGCCCCAGTCGACGGCCGCGCCCGTGAAGTCGCCCTTGGCGGACGGCTTTCCCCTCGCCTCCTCGGACGCGGAAGGACTGGCGCCCGGGGTCGGCTTCGCGGCGGCCACGACGTCGGCCGAGAGGCCGACGGGGTCCAGCGGTGTACCGGCGGTGTAGTAGCCGGCGAAGGCCTCGGCGCCCCGCGCGGTGAGCGTGGCGGGGATGCCGGCGAGGGTGACGGCGGTGCCGCCGCCGCGGAGGTTCACACCGGTGAGGTCGAGCGAGGCGAAGGGGACGTCGGTGGCCGTCGTGACTCGGCCCGTCCCCTTCGCCTTGCTGGTCATGTCGGCCTGGAGGGTGCCGTTGCCGCCCTTGATGCGGACCGTGGGGCGGCTGATGGTGAGGTCGAGTTCATGGGAACCGTCCGGCTTCTTGTGGCCGGTGAAGTGCACCGCGCCGGAGAAGCCCGCCTCGAAGTCACCGGTGTCAGGGTCGTAGGTGCCCTGGGCGGAGTGGAAGCGGAATCTGCTGTCGCCGACGGTCGCCGCACCGCCCTGGAGCTCCCAACTCCCCTGGGCCACCGGGCCGGTGACATAGCTCTGGAAGGAGGACTTGATGCCCCAGTCCAGGCGCCCGCCGGAGACCTCGTGGCGCTCCGCCGCCCGCGCGGCGGCCGGGGACAGCAGGACCGCCGACAGCACCGCGAGGAGCACGGCCACGGGTGCGCGGGCAGGTCTGGAGGGCAGCATCGAAGGGCCCCTTCCGGGCAGGACGGCAGACATCGCGCAGCGCATCCTCGACGCGAGGGGGCCGTGGCGATTTAGGTAAGGCTAACCTAAGCTACGTCCCATCAGGTCGGAAACCCCCGGCCGGAGCGAAAGGCAGGAACCGTGCTTCAACGGCAGTCCGCGGGTACACCGGTACGTACCCCACGCCATCTCGGCGTACTCGCCGCCCTGCTGTCACTTCTGGCCATTGTTGTAGGGCTCACCGGCTGTGGTTCGACGGGTGGTTCCGGGGGCGGAGGTGACTCCGGGGGCGGGCGGAGAGCGGCGGCCGACCGGATCGAACCCCTCGCGAAGGAGCCCCGGCCCCGGCTGCCCGTCACCGTCCGGTCCGCCGACGGACGCGAGGTCACCGTGCGCTCCACGGACCGGATCGTGCCCCTGACCGGCTCGCTCTCCGAGATCGTCTTCACCCTCGGCCTCGGCGGCGACGTCGTCGGCCGGGACGTCACCGCCACGTTCGAGCAGGCGCGGAAGCTGCCCGTGGTCACCCGGGCGCACGACGTCTCCGCGGAGAGCGTGCTGTCGCTCAAACCCACGCTCGTACTGGCCGAAACCACCAACGGGCCCGCCGAGGCCATCGGCCAGATCCGCGCCGCCGGCATCCCGCTCGTCGTCCTCGACCCGGCGAAGAAGCTCGACGACGTCGGCACCCGCATCGACAAGGTGGCCGCCGCGCTCGGCGTCCGCGCCGCGGGCGACGAGCTGCGCCGGCGCACCGAGCAGCGGCTCCGGGCGGCCGAGAAGGGCATCCCGCACGGCGACGGCCGGAAGCCGCGGGTCGCCTTCCTCTATCTGCGCGGCTCGGCCGCCGTCTACCTCCTGGGTGGCGCGGGCTCCGGCGCCGACTCGCTCATCGAGGCGGCGGGCGGCGTCGACGCGGGCAAGGAGTCGGGGCTGAAGAAGGACTTCACCCCCATCACGAGCGAGGCCCTCGTCAAGGCCGCACCCGATGTGATCCTCGTGATGACGAAGGGACTCGACTCGGTCGGCGGTGTGGACGGCCTGGTGAAGATCCCCGGTGTCGGGGAGACCCCGGCGGGCATGGACCGCCGGATCGCCTCCGTCGACGACGGTGTGCTCCTCAACTTCGGCCCGCGCACGGACGAGGTGCTCGGCTCCCTCGTCCGGCAGCTCCACTCCGGAGGCGAGTGACATGGCCGTACTGGCCAGGGCCGTCGATCCGGCCGCGCCCGCCGGGCAGCCCACCCGCCGCCGCGGCCGCGCCACCGCCCTCGTCTGCGCGATGGCCGCGGCCCTGATCCTGCTCTGTCTCCTCTCGGCGGGCGTCGGCGCGTACGGGATCCCGGTCGGCGACGTCCTCGGGTCGGTGGCACACCGGCTCGGGCTCGGCACAGCCGCGCTGGACCGGGTCGGCGAGAGCGTGCTGTGGAACGTCCGGCTGCCCCGGCTGGTGCTCGCGCTGCTGGTGGGGGCGTCGCTGGGGTGCGCCGGGGCGCTGATGCAGGGCGTGTTCGGCAATCCGCTCGCCGAGCCCGGCGTCATCGGCATCTCGGCGGGGGCGGCGGTCGGGGCGGTCGGCGCGATCGCGCTGGGGCTGAACTTCCTCGGCACCTGGACGGTGACGGCCTGCGCGTTCGCCGCCGGGCTGGTCACGGTCCTGATCGTCTACACGCTGTCGCGATCGGGCGGCCGGACCGAGGTGGTCACCCTCATCCTCACGGGCATCGCCGTGAACGCGTTCGCGGGCGCGCTCATCGGCCTGTTCATCTTCTTCGCCGACAACGCGCAGCTCACACAGATCACCTTCTGGCAGCTCGGCTCGCTCGCGCAGGCGACCTGGCCGAAGGTGCTCGCGGTGCTGCCGTGCGCGCTGGCCGGACTGGCCGTGGCACCGCTGTACGCGCGGAAGCTGGATCTGCTCGCGCTCGGCGAGCGCCCCGCCCGCCATCTGGGGGTGGACGTCGAACGGCTGCGCCTCGTGCTGGTCCTGGTCGTCGCGCTGCTGACGGCCGCGGCGGTCGCGGTGGCCGGCATCATCTCCTTCGTCGGCCTGCTGGTCCCGCACCTGCTCCGCATGGCGGCGGGCCCCGCCCACCGCTTCCTCGTACCGGGCAGCGCCCTGGGCGGCGCGCTCGTCCTCGTCGCCGCCGACCTCGCGGCCCGCACGGCCGCCCAGCCGGCGGAACTGCCGCTGGGCGTACTGACGGCCCTCTTCGGCAGCCCCTTCTTCTTCTGGCTGTTGAGGAAGACACGACGCAAGCAGGGGGGATGGGCATGACACCCCCTCACCACCCGTCAGCCACAAGGACGGCGACCGTGCTCCGCACCCTCTTCACCGCCCGCACCCGTCGGCTGCCGGCCCCCGTGCCGCCGGGCACCGTGCTGGCCGAAACCCGGGACGTGAGAGTGCGGTTGGGTGCTCGCACCGTCCTGGACGGGGTCGATGTGAACGTCGCGGCGGGCGAGGTGCTGGCGCTCGTCGGGCCGAACGGCGCCGGGAAGTCGACGCTGCTGGCCGCGCTCGCCTGCGATCTGACGCCCGAGTCCGGCGAGGTGCGGATCGACGGGCGGCCCGCGCGGGCGTGGACGGCCGGTGAACTGGCGCTGCGCCGGGCCGTGCTGCCGCAGTCGGCGGCGCTGTCGTTCCCCTTCGCGGTCGAGGAGGTCGTGCGGATGGGGCGCGCACCCTGGGCGGGGACGGCCGCGGAGGACGAGGACGAGGAGGCGGTACGGGCGGCGATGGCCGCGGCGGAGGTGACCGGTTTCGCCGCCCGGCCGTTCTCGGCGCTCTCCGGGGGTGAGCGGGCCCGGGTGGCACTGGCCCGGGTCCTCGCGCAGCGGACCCCGGTGCTGCTGCTCGACGAGCCGACGGCCGCGCTGGACCTGCGCCACCAGGAACTGGTGCTGAGGATCTGCCGGGAGCGGGCCGCGGCCGGGGCCGCGGTGGTCGTCGTCCTGCACGACCTCGGACTCGCCGGTGCGTACGCGGACCGGGTGGCCGTGCTGCACGAGGGCCGCATCGCCGCCGACGGCCCGCCCGGTCGTATCTTCGCACCGGAGCTGCTCGGTCGTGTATACCAACAACCGGTAGAAGTGATTCCGCATCCGCGAACCGGCGGGCCCCTGGTGGTGCCGTGCCGGGATTGACGAGACTTTGCCTCGTGAGAGCAGGATCACGGACCCCCATGGGAACTATTTAGGCAAGCCTCAGATAAGTTGAGGCGGCTTAATTCAGCCATGCCCTGTTTCCGCCCCCCGTCCACAAGCCTGGAGCTTCCATGCGCGTCCTCCGCTCCTCCGTCGTCGCCGCCGTTTCGGCCGTGGCGGCCCTGACCGCCGTGTCCGGCTGTGCCGAGAAGTCGGACGCCGAGGGCTCCGACGCGATCAAGGTCACGGCCTCCGACGACAAGTGCGAGGTCTCCAAGTCCTCCTTCCCGGCCGGCCATGTGAAGCTCGCCGTCAAGAACAAGGGCGACAAGGTCACCGAGGTCTACGTCTACGCCCCGGGCGACCGCATCGTGACCGAGCGCGAGAACATAGGCCCCGGCACCAAGGTGGAGATCGCCGCCGAGATCAAGGCCGGCTCGTACGAGATCGCGTGCAAGCCCGGCATGAAGGGCGACGGCATCCGGCAGAAGATCACCGCCACCGGCGGCGGTGCGCCGAAGAAGCGCGACCCGGAGCTGGACAAGGCCGTCGCGGAGTACCGCAAGTACGTCCTGGCGCAGGCCGAGGAGACGATCCCCGCCGCCCAGAAGTTCGTCGACGCGGTCAAGAAGGACGACCTCGACGAGGCGAAGAAGCTCTACGCCCCCTCCCGCATCGGCTGGGAGCGCACCGAGCCGGTCGCCGAGTCCTTCGGCGACATCGACCCGAAGGTCGACGTCCGCGAGGACGGCCTGGAGAAGGGCCAGAAGTGGACCGGCTGGCACAAGCTGGAGAAGTCCCTCTGGGACGACAAGAAGATCACTGAGGACGACAAGAAGCTGGCCGACCAGCTGATGGCCGACCTCAAGGACTGGCAGAAGCGCGTCGGCACCGCCGAGATCACCCCGACCAGCATGGCCAACGGCGCCAAGGAGCTGCTCGATGAGGTGGCCACCGGCAAGGTGACCGGCGAGGAGGAGCGCTACAGCCACACCGACCTGGTCGACTTCCACGCCAACGTGGAGGGCGCCGAGAAGTCCTACGAGCTGCTGAAGCCGGTCGCCGCCAAGAACGACGCGGCGCTCGCCAAGGAGCTGGACAAGCAGTTCGCCGGTCTGAAGAAGCTGCTCGACGAGTACCGCGAGGGCGACGGCTTCAAGTCGTACGACACCGACACCGTCGGCAAGGACGACCGCAAGAAGCTCTCCGACGCGGTCAACGCGCTCGCGGAGCCGCTGTCCAAGCTCGCCGCCGTCGTCGCCAAGTAGGGGGTCCGGATGTCTGAAGAGACCACCACAGAGACTGCCGCGGAGACCACCGCGAAGAGCGGGACGGCGCCCTCGCGCCGCTCGCTGATCGGCTGGGGCGGTGCCGGGCTCGCGCTCGGCGCCGTCGCCGCCGGCGGTACCGCGGCCGCGCTGCGCACCGGCAGCGACGCAGTGCCGGCCGCCCTGAGCGGCGACGCGGTGCCCTTCCACGGCACCCACCAGGCGGGCATCGCCACGCCCGTCCAGGACCGGCTGCACTTCGCGGCGTTCGACGTGACGACCGGTGACCGTGACGCGCTGATCGCCCTGCTCAAGGAGTGGACCGCGGCCGCCGCGCTCATGACCGCCGGGCACGAGGTCGGCGAGGGCACGGCCGGCACCCAGCCGGAGGCGCCGCCGGACGACACCGGCGAGGCGCTCGGCCTCAAGCCGTCCCGGCTGACGCTGACCTTCGGCATCGGGCCCGGCCTCTTCGAGAAGGACGGCAAGGACCGCTTCGGGCTGAAGTCCCGGCGGCCGAAGGCCCTGATCGACCTGCCCGCGTTCCCCGGCGACAACCTCGACGCGGCCCGCAGCGGCGGCGACCTCTGCGTCCAGGCCTGCGCGGACGACCCGCAGGTCGCGGTGCACGCGATCCGCAACCTCGCCCGGATCGGCATGGGCAAGGTCGCGATCCGCTGGTCGCAGCTCGGCTTCGGCAAGACGTCCTCGACGACGCCCGACGCGCAGACCCCGCGCAACATGCTGGGCTTCAAGGACGGCACCCGGAACATCGCGGGCACCGACACGGCCGCCCTCGCCAAGCACGTCTGGGTCGGCGAGAAGGACGGACCCGAGTGGATGGTCGACGGGTCCTACCTCGTCGCCCGCCGCATCCGGATGCACATCGAGACCTGGGACCGGACCTCGCTCAAGGAGCAGGAGGACATCTTCGGCCGCGACAAGGTCGAGGGTGCCCCGCAGGGCAAGCAGCGCGAGCGCGACGAGCCGAACCTCAAGGCGATGCTGCCGGACTCGCACGTACGCCTCGCCCACCCCGACAGCAACGGCGGGGCGACCATCCTGCGCCGCGGCTACTCCTTCACCGACGGTACGGACGGGCTGGGCCGGCTGGACGCGGGCCTGTTCTTCCTGGCCTACCAGCGCGACGTGCGCGACGGCTTCGTGCCGGTGCAGACCCGCCTCTCGCGGAACGACGCGCTCAACGAGTACATCCAGCACGTGGGTTCGGCCGTCTTCGCCGTTCCGCCGGGCGTCCGGGACAAGGGCGACTGGTGGGGCAAGGCACTCTTCTCGTGACCGGCGGCGTGATCGACGGTCTTTCCACTGAAACGGAAGGGGAAGCCGCGTGTTCGGCAACTACCTGATCGGCCTGCGCGAGGGGCTGGAGGCCAGCCTGGTCGTCTGCATCCTCGTCGCGTACCTGGTGAAGACCGGGCGCCGGGACGCGCTGTTGCCCATCTGGCTCGGCATCGGCACCGCCGTGCTGCTCAGCATGGCCTTCGGGGCGCTCCTGCAGTTCGGCTCCCGGACGATGACCTTCGAGGCGCAGGAGCTGCTCGGCGGCTCGCTGTCGATCGTCGCGGTCTGCCTGGTGACCTGGATGGTCTTCTGGATGCGGCGCACCGCGCGGCATCTGAAGCGGGAGCTGCACGGCAAGCTGGACGCGGCACTGGCGATGGGCACGACCGCCCTGGTCGTCACGGCGTTCCTGGCGGTGGGCCGCGAGGGCCTGGAGACCGCGCTGTTCATCTGGACCGCGGTGGACGCCACGGACGACGGCGTACGGCCACTGGTCGGCGCGGTGCTGGGTCTGCTCACCTCGGTGGTGCTGGGCTGGCTGTTCTACCGCGGCGCGCTCCGGATCAATCTGGCGAAGTTCTTCACGTGGACCGGCGCGATGCTGATCGTCGTGGCGGCGGGCGTGCTCGCCTACGGCTTCCACGATCTGCAGGAGGCGGAGTTCCTGCCGGGGCTGCACGACCGGGCCTTCGACGTCAGTGCACAGATCCCGAGCGACAGCTGGTACGGCACGCTGCTCAAGGGCATCTTCAACTTCCAGCCGGATCCGACGTGGGTCCAGGTCGCGGTGTGGGCGCTGTACCTGGTCCCCACCCTTGTCTTCTTCTTCGCCCCGGGTAGGGTTGCGCCGTCCCAAGCAGCCCCCGAGGAGTCGAAGCCAGATGAGACGCCGGTTGCCCCGTCGACTGTCCACAGCTCTGGCGGCGACGACGCTGCTGGCGGTGACCGGGTGCATGACGGTGCACGGCGAGCGGGAGATCATCCCGTCGGTGAGCAGGGCTGAGGCCCCGAAGGTCCTGGAACGCTTCACCGACGGCTACAACGAGGCGTACCGCGAGCTCGACCCGGCCGCCGTGGAGCGGGTCGAGACCGGTGCCCTGGCCGAGATCGGCAAGGCCGACGTCACGGCCCAGCGGGCGCTGACGCCGAACGGCAACCCGGGCTATCCCGCCCTGGCGCTGGCGGACGCCCGCTTCACGATCCCGAAGATGGCCGGGTGGCCGAAGTTCTTCGTGGCGGACGCCCGGAGCAACCGTGACAAGAACCGCTGGTTCGTGGTGTTCACGCGCGCGGGGGCGAAGGATCCGTGGAAGGCCGCGTATCTGTCGATCCTCAGCGACAACGAGATACCGAAGTTCACCACCGACAAGGACGGTTGGGCCGAGCCGGTACCGGCCACGGGCGGGGCGGGCGGCAAGTCCGGTGCGACCGCGGGCCTGAGCACGGCCCCCGCCGCGGTGAGCGGGGCGTACACGGACTACCTGCACACCGGCCGGGGTTCGGTCTTCGCCCCGGGCAAGGCGACCTCGGGGGTCCGTGAGGACCGGGGCAAGCGGGTCCGGACCCCGAACTACTGGACCGAGTTCATCGACACCCCCGAGCGGGCCCCCGGCTTCCCCTCGTTCGCCCTGCGCACCGACGACGGTGGTGCGCTGGTGTTCTTCACCGCGCACCACCGGGAGAAGCGCACCATGGCCAAGGGCCTGCGGCCCACGCTCACCGAGCGGCGCACGAAGGCCCTGCTGTCCGGCGACCTCAAGAGCGCGGTCACCTTCGTGCGGGTCTCGGAGTCGGCGGTGAAGGTGCCGGCGAAGTCGGCGGACCGCCGGGTCGTCTTCCTCAACCGCATCGAGTCCCTGACGGCCGCGAAGGGCGAATAGCGGCTGTCCGGCGGACCTCCGGCCGCGGGCCCCGGCTTGCCGCCTGCGGCGGCGAGCGCCGCTCGCCTGGCCGGCGGACTTCGGCAACACGCCCGTCTTTGCCGCCTGCGGCGGCGAGCGCCCTGCGGGCGCGTCCTCAAGCTCCCCCAGCTACCGCTGGGAGGTGCCCCCAGCAGGCTTGAGGCGCTAGCGGCCGATCGGCCAGGCGGCGGAGTCGTGGTGATCGTGGTCGGGGCGTTCTCCCACGTACTGCGCGCAGGCGTCGGTGAGGGCCTCCAGCAGCGTCAGCGGATCGGGCAGCGGCCGCTCCGGGCCGGCCAGCCAGGCCACCTTGCCGTCATCGGGCAGCTGCGACGGCGGCAGCAGCACATAGCTGCCCCGGCAGTGCCAGCGCAGCCCCGGATGTTCGTCCATCGTCTCGGGATGGCTGTCCAGCTCGCAGGGCCACCACTCGTCCTCGTCGTCCGGGGTGCCGCGGGTGGCGGTGAAGAACAGCATGCGGTCGGGGGTGACGGTGGCGACGGGGCCGACGTCGACGCCGGCCTCCTCCAGCCGGGCCAAGGCCTGCCGGCCCGCCTCGGCCGGTACGTCGAGCACGTCGTGCGCGATGCCGGTGGCGGTGATGAAGTTCGCCTCCGGCTGGGCGCGCAGCCACTTGGTGACCTTCTCGGGGTCGGTCGTGGCGAGGGTCTGCCAGGCGAAGGAGACGGGGTGCCGGCCGGGGGTGGGACAGCCGATGCGCTCACACGAACAGCCGTACCCGGAAGGGTGCGCGGCGGGGGCCAGGGGGTACCCCGCGGCGGCCGCGGCCAGGAGCAGTTCCTCGCGGGCGGCCGCGAGGGCCGCCCCCGTGCCCGTATCGCCGCCCGCTCCCCTGGGACGGCGCAGCCACTGGGAGAACCTGCTCATGCGTTCCATCTATCCCCTCACTTCGACCGCGGTCTCCGGTCAATGCTGCCACCATCCTGCTCCTGGTGTGACCGTCGGACGCATCCGGGGGGTGTGAGACCGGACGCGTCCGGGCCGTGCGGCGGGGCCCCGCGGTGGTGTCAGCGGGGGGTGACGGCGCGCATCACGAGGTCGACGAGGGTGTCGGTGAACTCGTAGGTGAGCGGGCCCGAGCGCATGAGCCAGCGCTGGGTGAAGGGGCCCAGCAGCATCTCGGTGGCGATCCGCACGTCGACGTCCTCGGCGATGTGGCCCGCTTCCTTGGCCTTGCCCAGCCGGTTGACGTAGGCCTGGACGCCCGTGTCCTGGAGCTTGATCACGAACTGCTGGGAGAGCTCGGGGTCGTTCGCCCCCGCGGTCGCGAGCGCGCGGTAGGGGGCCTCGAACTTGGGGTCGTTGAATTCGTCGACGGTCGCGCGCAGCACGCGCTTGAGGTCGGCGGCGAGGTCGCCGGTGTCGGGCAGCTCGGCCTCGCCGTCCCCCGCTTCCGCGGTGAACGCGTCGAGCAGCACGGCGGCCTTCGACGGCCACCAGCGGTAGATCGTCTGTTTGCCCACGCCCGCGCGGGCGGCGATGCCTTCGATCGTGAGCTTGTCGTACCCCACCTCGCCCACGAGTTCGAGGGCTGCGTCGAAGATCGCGCGCCGGGATCGCTCGCTGCGGCGGGTGGCGTCGGGGGTCTTGGTGGTGGCCATGCCGGGCAGTCTAGCCAGATTCGAGGCGGACCGTATCGTCTTCAAGGTGCTTGACAAGACGAACCGTCTCGCCCAAAGTGGAGTCATCGCGAGACGAACCGTCTCGCTTACTCCAGTGAGAGGAGACCCCCATGAGCCGGGGCAATGCGGGCGGAATGCTCGGAGTCGGCGGTACGCGCAGCAACCTCTCCCGCAAGGCGCTCCGCGGCGGCGGCCGTGGCAGCCGGGCCGGGGGCGGCGCGGATGCGAACGCGCAGAAGCGGGAGCTGTTGCGCAAGTTGCGGGAAGACCGAACCGGAACCACGGGAGCGTGAACGAGCCACCACTAAACCACCCGTACGGTTCATGCGCGGTGGGCGGTGAACGTGGACGATTTGGGCACGTACGGCTACCTCCGTACGTGCCCAACGCCCCTGTGAGGAGCGCTCCTTGCGTACAGCCGCTCGTGCCGTTCGTGCCGCTCGTGCAGCCACCCCGCGCCACTACGTGATGTGCCCCCCGACGCACTTCAGGGTCACGTACTCGATCAACCCCTGGATGGACCCGGACAAGCCGGTCGACCTGCCGCTCGCCCTCGCGCAGTGGGAGGACCTGCGCGACCGCTACCGCGCTCTGGGCCACACCGTCGCGGAGCTGCGGCCCCGCCCGGACCTGCCCGACATGGTCTTCGCCGCCAACGGCGCCACGGTCGTCGACGGCCGGGTGCTCGGCGCCCGGTTCGCGCACCCCGAGCGGGCCGCCGAAGCGGCCGTCCACACGGAGTGGTTCCGCGCGAACGGCTACCGGGACGTGCGCGAGCCGGAGCACATCAACGAGGGCGAGGGCGACTTCGCGGTCACCGCCTCCTGGCTGCTGGCCGGGCGCGGCTTCCGCAGCAGCCCGCTGTCCCACCCGGAGGCCCAGGAGTTCTTCGGCCGGCCCGTCATCGGGCTCGACCTCGTCGACCCCCGCTACTACCACCTCGACACGGCACTGTCCGTGCTCGACGGGGACGACGTCATGTACTACCCGGGCGCGTTCTCCCCCGGCAGCCGGGCCGTGCTGGAGCGACTGTTCCCCGACGCGCTGATCGCCACGGAGGAGGACGCGTCGGCGCTGGGACTCAACGCCGTGTCCGACGGCCGCCATGTCCTGCTGCCGCAGGCGGCGGTGGGACTGTTCGCACCACTGCGGGAGCGGGGGTACGAACCGATCGGGATGGACCTGGGGGAACTGCTCAAGGGGGGCGGAAGCGTGAAGTGCTGCACGCTTGAGCTGCGCTCGGCTTGACGGTTCGCCTGACGGCGGGCTGGTGAGGCTCGGGCCTCCGCCGTTTCGCCTGCGGCGGGCTGGTGGGGGTTCGGGCCTCCGCCGTTTCGCCTGCGGCGGGCTGGTGGGGGTTCGGGCCGTCGCGCCACCGGGCGTTCGGTGGGGGGCGGGCCCGTGTCGCTCCGGTGGGTCGCGGGGCTGCTTCGCTTTACGCCCCGCGACCCACCTGCGCGTCCCGAGCCCTCACGTCAGTGAGCGGGTGGGTCTCCGCCCCTGGGGGGGGGAGGGGCAACAGTTGCTGCCGGTCAGTCGTCGGCGTCCTTCGGGGGCCATTCGTCGCCCCAGTCCGTGTCACGGGCCGCTCGGTAGAGGGGGCCGTGGCGCTTGGTCACCGTTTCCCGGGTGAGGGCGTCCGAAGGGGTGCAGAGGTCGAGGAGGACCTGGCCCTTGCGGATCTGCGGCTTGCGGACGACCCGTGCGGGCGCGGCCGGGACGTCGAGGCCGCGCACCGCGGCGACGTAGGAGAACTTCTCGTCCTCGTACGGCAGCGAGCCGCCCTTGACCTGCCGGTGCAGCGAGGAACGGCTCACCCGGGCCGAGAAGTGGCACCAGTCCGCGCCGACCTCGATCGGGCACTCCGCGCTGTGCGGGCACGGCGCGACGATCTGGAACCCGGCCGCGATCAGGCGGTCGCGCGCCTGCCGGATGCGGAGGTAGCCGTCAGGGGTGCCGGGCTCGATGAGGACGACGGTCCGCGCGGCGCGAGCCGCCTCGTCGACCACCGCGTTCCGGTCGGTCTCGGTCAGCTCGCCCAGGACGTACGAGACGGTGACCAGGTCGGTGTCGTCCGGGATCGCGAGCCCGCCACCGATGGCCTGGCGGCGCCAGTGCGCGGCGCGCAGGGCCGTGGAGGACGCGCCGCGGGCCAGCTCGGCGCCGAGCTGGAGGGCGGGTTCGGCCCAGTCCAGGACGGTGGTCCGCCGCTCCCCCGACGGCCAGGCGGCCGCCACCGCCCAGCTCGCCGCGCCCGTACCGCCGCCGACGTCGACGTGCGAGGCGGGTTCCCACTCGGGCAGCCGGTCGCGGAACGCCTCCAGCGCGGACCGCACGGCCTCGAAGGTCGCGGGCATGCGGTAGGCGGCGTACGCGACGACGTCGGAGCGGTCCCGCAGGACGGGGGCGTCGGTAGGGGTGCGCCCCCGGTAATTGGCGATGAGCCGCTCGACCGCCTGTGCCGCCTGCTTGGGCGGCAGCCCGTCGAGGAGGTCGGCGAGCGCGGCGCGCAGGTTCTCGCCGGTCGGCGCGTATTCGGGGGCGTGCATTTGAGGAATTCTATGCCGCCGACCGAACGGCTGCGTCAGCGTGCCGCGCGCCCGATCCTTCCCCCCAGGGGCGGAGGCGCCGCAGGCCCACGGGCCCGACCTCCGGCCGGGCCCGCACAAGGGCCGACGGCCCAAACCCCACCCACCCGCTGAAGGCGGGAAACGGCGACGCGCGGGGCGAAGGCCCAAACCCCCACCAGCCCGCCGCAGGCGAAACGGCAAAGCAACCGTTACCGGCCGGCCGCCCCCCGGGCGAAGGGCCTGCACAACCCCAGGAAACAGCCCACCGCCGCAAGCGCACACACCACCTGGACCACAGCCATCGGCACAGCCGTGTGCGAGCCCGCGATGCCCACGAGCGGTGAGGCGATCGCGCCGAGCAGGAACGTCGACGTGCCGAGCAGCGCGGAGGCGGACCCCGCGGCGTCGCGGGAGCGCATCAGCGCCTGGGCGTTGGTGTTGGGCAGGGTGAGGCCCATCGCGGACATCAGCACGAAGAGGCCGGTGGCGATCGGCAGCAGACCGGCCTTGCCGAAGACGCCCGCGGTCATCAGCAGCAGGGCGACGGAGGCCAGGACGACGACGGCGAGCCCGGCGGCGAGGGCCTTGTCGAGGCTGACCCGGCCGACCAGCACCTTGCCGTTGATCTGGCCGACGAGGACGAGGCCGATGGAGTTGACGCCGAAGAGCAGGCTGAAGGTCTGCGGGGAGGCGCCGTAGATGTCCTGGACGACGAAGGGCGACGCGGAGATGTAGGCGAAGAGCGCGGCGAAGGCGAAGCCGCCCGCGAGCATGTAGCCGGTGAAGACGCGGTCGGCCAGCAGGCCGCGCATGGCGCGCAGGGCCCCGCCGAGGCCTCCGGTCTGCCGCCGCCCGGGCGGCAGGGTCTCGTCCAGACAGCGCCAGACGACGAGGGTCAGGAGGATCCCGATGACGGTGAGGACGACGAAGACGCCCCGCCAGTCGGTCAGCCGCAGCACCTGGCCGCCGATGAGGGGCGCGATGACCGGGGCGACGCCGGAGATGAGCATGAGGGTGGAGAAGAAGCGGGCCATGGCCACGCCGTCGTACAGGTCGCGGACGACGGCGCGCGCGATGACGATGCCGGCCGCGCCGGCGAGGCCCTGGATCAGCCGGAAGGCGATGAGCAGCTCGGCGGTGGGGGCGAAGGCGCAGACCGCGGTGGCGAGGACGTAGATCACCATGCCGGCGAGCAGCGGGCGGCGGCGGCCCCACTTGTCGCTCATGGGGCCCACGACGAGCTGTCCGAGCGCCATGCCCATGAGGCAGGCGGTGAGGGTCAGCTGAACGGTCGCGGCGGGGCTGCGCAGGGAGTCGGTGACCTCCGGCAGGGCCGGGAGGTACATGTCCATGGAGAGCGGCGGAAGGGCGGAGAGCCCGCCGAGGACGAGCGTGACGAGCAGGCTCGTACGACGGTCGGCGGGTATCCGTTCCTCGTCCGTCGCGGGCTCGGCGGTACGGGGGCCGGGGTCCGTCATGCTCGCTCCATGGTTTTGATTGAAAGTACATATTGTCATGGGCGAAGACGGCTCCCGGCCCTTACGGACCGGTAGGGGTCAGGCGGGCCGGAATCCCGGGGCTCCGGCCGGGGAGACGAAGGACGCGGCCGTGGTGACGGGCGCGCCGGGTACGACGACTCCGGAGACCGTGCGGAAGTCGGCGCGCAGCCGCTCGGCGTCGAGGGTGACGATCACATAGCCGCGGCGGCCGTTGTAGAACTTCATGTGCGGGTTGGCGGCGAGCATGCCGGACCAGTCGTCGGGCCTGTCGTCGCCGTCGAAGCCGCTGGAGACCGAGGTGCCGACCAGTTCGACGCCCAGGGTGCGCGAGTCGGGGGCGTTGAAGTCCTTCTTGATGTCCATGGCGTAGTTGACGTGGACGTCGCCGGTGAGGACGACGAGGTTCTCGATGCCCGCCTGCTCGACGCCCGCGAGGACGCGGGCGCGGGAGGCCGGGTAGCCGTCCCAGGCGTCCATGGAGACCTTCGAGCGGGCGGCGGTGGTGTTCTTGCGCTGCGAGAAGACCACCTGCTGGGCGACCACGTTCCAGGTGGCGGTGGACTCGCGCCAGCCGTCGAGGAGCCAGCGCTCCTGCTCGGCACCGGTGAGGGTGCGGGCGGGGTTCTCGGATTCGGGGCCCGGGTACTTCCAGCCGTCGCCGTAGGCCTGGTCGGAGCGGTACTGGCGGGTGTCGAGGATGTCGAACTGCGCCAGCCGCCCGTACTGGAACCGGCGGTGGAGCCGCAGATCGGCGCCCGAGGGCCGCTGTGCCCTGCGCAGCGGCATGTTCTCCCAGTAGGCGCGGTAGGCGGCGGCGCGCCGGGCACGGAACTGCTCAGGCGGGAGGTTGCCCTGCGAGATGTCGCCCGCGTAGTTGTTCTCGACCTCGTGGTCGTCCCAGGTGACGTACCAGGGGTGGGCGGCGTGCGCGGCCTGGAGGTCGGGGTCGGTCTTGCCGAGGGCGTACCGCTGCCGGAAGTCGTCGAGGTCGATCAGCCAGTGGTTGTAGAAGTCGGGGAGGGGCTGGTCGGTGTAGTTGCGGACGCCCGCCTGTGCGTCGATGGCGTTCTCGTAGATGTAGTCGCCGAGGAAGAAGACGGCGTCCAGGTCCTCGTCGGCGAGGTGGCGCAGCGCGGTGTAGTAGCCCTCGTCGTACTGCTGGCAGGAGAGCATGCCGAAGCGCATGGAGGCGACGGTGGCGTGGGGTTCGGGGGCGGTGCGGGTGCGGCCGGCGGGGCTGATCCACGGGCCGGTGCGGAAGCGGTACCAGTAGACGCTGTCGGGGTCGAGGCCGCGCGGGTCGACGTGGAGGGTGTGGCTGTCCTCCGCGCGGGCCTGGGCGGTGCCGCACCGTACGACGCGGCGGAAGTGTTCGTCGCGGGCGAGTTCCCAGTCGACGGGGATCGCGCCCTCGCGCGGCAGCCCGTTGCCCGGCTCGTGCGGGCAGGGGGCGAGTCGGGTCCACAGCACGACGGAGTCCGGCAGCGGATCACCGGAGGCCACGCCCAGCGTGAACGGATTCTCGGTGCTGCTCTGGGGGGTCATGCTCTCAATGTGCGCGCGGCTGGGGCGACTGGGAAGACGCCCGGCGCGGAATACCCGTGGGACGCGGGGTGGTGCGGGAATGCGGGCGGGGCGCGGGTGGTTGGAGCGGCCATGACGACGAACAGCCCTTCGGGCAACGGCACTCCGGACGCGGGAAACGGCGTCGAGGTGCTGCGCTACACGGCCTTCTCCGACGACCCGGCCGGGGGCAACCCGGCCGGCATCGTGCCGGACGCCACGGGACTCGACGACGCGGCGCTGCTCGCGATCGCCGCCCGGGTCGGGTACAGCGAGACGGCGTTCCTGACCGCACCGCCCGAGGGACTCGGGGAGAGCGGACGGGCGTTCACGATGCGGTTCTTCAGCCCGCTGGCGGAGGTCCCGTTCTGCGGACACGCCACCGTCGCGACGGCCGTGGCGCTCGCCGAGCGGCTCGGCGCGGGGGACTTCGTCTTCGCGACCCCGGTCGGTACGGTCCCGGTCACCGTGACCGAGAGCGGCGGCACGCTGCGCGCCACCCTCACCAGCGTCGAGCCGCACACCGAGGAGGTGGCGCCGGAGGCGGTGGCCGAGGCCCTGGCGGCACTGGCCTGGCCCGCCGCCGACCTCGACCCCGGCTTCCCCGTACGCATCGCCTTCGCGGGCAACCGCCACCTCGTGCTGGCCGCCGCGACCCGCGAGCGACTGGCCGATCTCGACTACGACTTCGACCGGCTCGGCACCCTGATGCGCTCCCTCGACCTGACGACGGTGCAGCTCGTGTGGCGGGAGTCGGAGAGCGTCTTCCACGTCCGCGACCCGTTCCCGGTCGGCGGGGTCGTCGAGGACCCGGCGACGGGTGCCGCGGCCGCGGCGTTCGGCGCGTACCTGCGGGAGTACGGACTGGTCGGCGCGGACGCGGTGTTGACCCTGCACCAGGGCGAGGACCTCGGCCGGCCGGGTCTGCTGGAGGTCGGGCTGCGCGCGGGCGACCCCCGGGTCAGGGTCAGCGGAACGGCCACCCGGATCGTCTGAACCGCCTTGCGGTGCACGCCGATCAGGCCCGGCGCACGGCTTCCGTCGTGCGCCTCCGGCGGCATGCACACTCCTGCCTGAACGGCCGGTTCCCGGTGTAGCGTCCTGACAGACGAGGGGCGACACCTTGGGGGGTGAGCGGTGTGAGCTCGGACGGTGACCCTCCCCCTTCACCACCCGGCAGTCCTTTCTGGACGCACGTCTGGAAGTACTGGGTGACCGCGGGGCTGGCGCTGGTCGTGGCGGCGGTGATCCCGGTGTTCGTGAAGGCGGGACCCTTCGCCGGGGGCGGCGGCTCGGACCCGCCCACGCCGCCACCGGCGACCACACCCGTCGAGGATCCGTCGCCCTCGAAGGACGACGACCCGCCCGACCCCAAGGACGACGACACCCCGACGCCACGACCGCGCACGACGCCCCCGGTCGCCTCCACGCGCCCGCCGTCGTCGCCCACGGTCCGTGTGTCGCCGCCGGACAGCCCGTCGCCCTCGGCCTCGGTGCGGGTCTCGGCACGGATCGCCGACGTCCGCGCCCTGGGTCCGGTCACGTCGGCCGTCACCAAGGTGCAGGTCAACGCGGTGTTCAACGGACTCAAGGGCCGGACGGGCTACCTGCGGTGGTACGTCTACAACGACGTGACCAAGCAAGTGATGAGCGGTGTCAGCACCATCCCGTCCCCCGTTTTCCAGTGGGACAGCACGAACTGGCACCCCACGTTCCTCGTCACCAACCCCGCCGTGCGCTGGCAGCTCCAGGTGACGGCGTACGGCTCGGACGGCCGGCAGTTGGCGACGAACCACTCGAACTTCACGTTCGCCTAGTTCGGACGGCCGCACGAAAATTCGATGGGTAACGCAACCAACGCCCCGCTTTCCACGTGTTCCTCAGTGCAGGCCCTAAACGGCCCACCAGGGAGGAACACGACATGAACCGTGCATACCGCCTGACCACCACCGCGGCCCTCGCCGCCGCCCTCGTCGCGGGAGCCGCGGCCACCGCCACGGCGGCCGCCCCGGCCCCCACCGCGTCCGTCACCAAGGCCCCCGCCCCGACGCCCGCGCTGACGGCGCAGCCGAGCACCGGCACGGTGGCCGCGTGGCAGGAGTTCCGCGTCAGCGGCAAGGCGACCGGCATCAAGACCGGCACGAGAGTCACCCTTCAGCAGAAGCAGGGCGCCAAGTGGGTCTCGCTCCCCGCGAGCGTGACGATCAACAAGAACTCCGCGTACTCGATGCGCGTCAAGCTCGGCATCAAGGGCAAGAACGCCCTGCGCATCACGGGCGGCGGCGCCACGTCCCCGGAGTTCACGGTCACGGTCCGCTGACCTGATCCCGCGGGGCGCCCCCGCTACATCCAGGTGGTGGCGGAGGCGACGAAACGTGCCTGCTCGGGACGGTCCGGGTTGCCGTAACGGACCTCCACCCGGGGGTGCGACCTCAGGAACTCACTGTCGACGATCACCACCTGACCGGGGTGGGAGACGGTGCGCCGGACGATGTCCATGTTGAGGAACCACCCGAACTCCTTGGTGGCCGGGGCGTAGACGAAGAACTTCCCGCCCGAGTACTCCTCACCGGCACGCTTGTCGTCGAGGACCAGCGCCCAGAAGGACACGGGGTGCCCCGCGGGCCACATCGTGAGCCGCTTGACCTTCAGCCCGTCCAGCTCCATCGCCTCGAAGGGGTGATCGGCGGCGGGGGCCACAGCGGCGCTGTCCCGGGCGTCCGGAGCGACGGCCGTCCCGGCCTGCGCACCCGACGCCAGACCGAGGCCGAGGGCCGCGGTGGCCATGACTATCGCCGTGGCACGGAACGCGGTACGAACTGACACGTTTCTCTCCCTTTCGGTGAAGTTGCCGCTACGGCACGTGATCATGTCCCCACGTTGTGATCATGGCAACCGGATCGGACGAGAACGAGCCACGGGGTCGCGCCGGAGCCGCCGCGAGCGGACGATGGAAGGAGGAGGGCTCCCCGGGCTCCCCACCGGGGTGACGACAGACGACACCGGAGGTGCCGGGACATGAGCAAGTACATGGATGTCCACCACGGCATGAAGGGCATCACGCCCGACCAGCTCTCCGCCGCGCACCGGGCGGACACGGCGATCCAGGGCGACGAAGGGGTGCGCTTCCAACACGCGTGGGCCGACCCGAAGTCGGGAACGGTCTACTGCCTGTCCGACGCCCCCTCGGCGGACGCGGTCAAGCGCGTCCACGCGCGGGCCGGCCACCCGGTCGAGGAGATCCACGAGGTACCGCTGGAGGTCTCCTGACCGGCCCCGATCCCTTACCGTCACGGCCGCGGATCGTCACCGTGCCAGGCCTGCCGGGCCTTGTGCCAGGCCCGGAAGAGGTCCGGGAGCTGATCGAGTAACCCCTTGAGGGCGAAGAGAGCGCAGCCCGGAACGGCTGCTGCGGCGAGAATCCAGACGACGGCTGCGTCCATCGGTTCGACGACCTTCCCACGAAGGCGGCCGAACCGGGGCTGTCCTCAGCTCGACCACCACGTACAGACGTGTGATCTCAGCTGAGGCTCTGCCGACGTTCAGAACTCAGGTGGCGCGCGGCCAGCACGCAGAACGGACGGCGGGCGTCCCCTCCTCGGGTACCCCCACCACAGGAACGGCCGGTATCCCCCGGCCCGTCCGGGACGCCGGGCCCGGACTCCTGATGACGGCGGCAGCCTAGCGCCGAGTTCCGGGTGACGGAAAGGGGTTGGGCTCGGGCCGATCGAGGACCTCGGTGACCGCTCCCGGCGGAACCCACGGCGGCGCACCGGAAGCGTCCACGGAGCGCGGCGGCCCTCCTGGGCCGTACGGCTAGGCGAAGGCGAAGGCGAGGACGAGCAGCACGACGAGAACGGCGAACGTCTCCCACCGGGTCGCGCGCCGGAGCGTACGCAGCGATGCGGGTTTTCCGGGCCGCGAGGTCGGTGACTGGCCGCAGGAAGCGTCATCGGACGTGTCGTCGCTCATCCCGCCATGCTAACCACGTCGCATCCGGTGCTCCCGCGACCTCACACCGGTCCCGGCGTTCATGGCCCGCTGGTGGACCGAGTACGCCCTCGCCCGGGATCCCCGGCTGGACACCCGGGTGTCCGACCTCGAGGACCGCGCCGCCGAAGCCGACGACACCGCAGAGGCCCACGCCCTTCTCGAACAGGCCGCGCATCTGCGGCGGGAGGCCGGACATACGGAACCCGGCCAGTGACCGATGACGGGTTCATGGGCCCGCCGTGGCAGATCGACCACATCCCGGTCGAACCCGCCAGGTCCACCCGCCGCCGAGGCCCCCACGTCCTCACCTTCGACAGCGGTCGCGGATGGGCCCGCTTCGTCTTCATCCGACGCACCGCAGACCCGCAAATCGTGATCGAAGAACTCTTCTGGCAGTGACCGCGGCACCCCGATTCCGTCAACTGCCGCCGTGCCCCTTGCCGACCGAGCGCGGGTCACCGCTCTCTCCCCGGTGCGCGCACAGGAGCCCTCACCGTCGGTCGCCTGAGGCTCGGCACCTCCGGGGGTGACCTGTGCCGCCCACCATCGTTTGACCGCCCATGAGCATCTTCAGGAAGTCACATCTGACGGTCGGCACGGTCCTCGCAGCGGCCCTCATTGGAGGCGTTGCGGCGCCCGCCCAGGCCGGGGTCGGTTTGAACGACGACTCCAGCGTCTTCTGGAACACCGGTGACAAGAGCACCAACGGGCAGAACGGAATGAACCAGGCGAGCTTCAACGATGACAACGTGGGCGGTCTCGGTGGTCTCGGCGGCTTCGGCGGCTTCCTTCCGTTCGCGGCCATTCCGTTCGGGGGAGGTGGAGGCCACGGCAAGCTGCCCAAGAGCATCAAGAACGGTGCCCTCAACGGCGACCTCGACGTGATCGATGGACTGGTCCGTACGAGCAAGCCTCCCCAGCCGGAGTTCGTTGTGATCAACGAGCCCATCCAGCAGCAGTTTGCCCCACAGGGGTTTGCGCCGCAGGAGTTCGCCCCTCAGGTCCCCCAGGAGGCCCCTCGGGAAGGGGCCCAGCTGGGCTTTGGTCAGGGCAATTTCGACGTCCCCAATTAGCCCGCCAGTAGTGGTCCCGGCGCCGGTTCGGAGCCTCTCTCGCCGCCACACAATCGCCACACAGCACTCGGAAGCACCCCGCGATAGACACGAAGAGTCAACAACCGGCTACAGCCGCGTGGGATAGCGAAAGGACCCCTGACCTGCATAAACACAGGTCAGAGGCCCTCGCTTCAGATGGCCGGCGGACGAGTCGGCCTGTACGCCGGGTTCTGTCTCCCGAGGGCCTCGCGGCCCGCGGGGAGGCGGCCATCCATCTAGGCCTGCCGTTGCCGACAGGCTCGTGCGGTCTACCCGCGGACTCGGGCTGGCAGCCCTCGATCGTCCGCGCAGGCCGTCTTGCGACGACCCTCTTGACCTTGCTCCGGGTGGGGTTTACCTAGCCGTCCGAGTCACCTCGGTCGCTGGTGGTCTCTTACACCACCGTTTCACCCTTACCGGAAGCCTCGCGGCCTCCGGCGGTCTGTTTTCTGTGGCACTGTCCCGCGGGTCACCCCGGGTGGGCGTTACCCACCACCCTGCCGTATGGAGCCCGGACGTTCCTCGGGGGATCCGAAGATCCCACGCGGCCGCCCGGCCGGCTCGTCCGCCGTGTCGACCATGCTACCCGGCAGGGGCGACGTCCCCGTCACGCCGGGGCGAACCAGACCTTCTCCCGGCCCGGGGCCGCCTCGATCAGCCGGACCCGCAGCCGGTGGCCCAGTGGCAGCGGGGGGCCGTCGCCGTCGCCCTCGACGTGGCCGACGACGGCCGGTTCGTACAGGTGCACCGTGCCGGCGGTCGGGCGGTCCTCGCGGACGTCGACGACGTACGCGTCGAAGACCTCGCCGATCCGGTCGCGCAGCAGCGCCGCCTCGACCAGGTCCACGCAGTCCCGTTCGGCCTGGGCGGCGCGGCGGGCGCCGGACTCC
Organism: Streptomyces netropsis; assembly: GCF_014203545.1. Classification (GTDB taxonomy): domain Bacteria; phylum Actinomycetota; class Actinomycetes; order Streptomycetales; family Streptomycetaceae; genus Streptomyces; species Streptomyces netropsis. Next base: position 622,103 of record NZ_JACHJG010000001.1, on the reverse strand, counting down.
ATCTCCTGCGGGAGGGCGTCCAGCGCGGCACGGACCCACTCCGGCGCGTCCGTGCCCGCGGCGGCCGCCAGGCACAGTTCGCCGGTGTAGCGGTCCACGAGGCGGCGCAGCGGGGCGGTGCAGTGGGCGTACGGGGCGGCGAGGGCGGCGTGGAAGGAGGCGCCGGGGCTGACGGGGAGGGGGCGTTCGGTGGGGCGGTCGCGGTCGAAGACCGTGTAGCCGGCGCCGCGCAGGAGGGAGGTGCATTCCTGGAGGAACGCCGCGTGCTGGGTGTGCTTGGGGTCCAGGGCCCGGAGGACGACGGCGTACGGCATGCCGTCGGGCCAGTTCACCCCGAGCGAGCGGGCCACGCGGCGCAGCCGCTCGACGGCGGTCTGGGGGGCGGGCGGCAGGGTGCGGAGGATGCCGGTGCCCGCGGTGAGCATCAGCTCGGCGGCGGCCATGCCGGTCATGAGGGAGATCTGGGCGTTCCAGCCGTCGGCGGGCAGCGGGACGCGGTATTCGAGCCGGTAGCGGTCGCCGCGCGGGACGACTTCCTGCTCGGGGACGTTGAGCGAGATGCCGCCGCGCGTCCGCTCCAGCTCCTCCCGGCGCATGCCGATCTCGCGCAGCAACGACAGCGGTTCCTCGGCCGTGCCGGAGTCGATCGCCCGCTGGACGCCCTCGTAGTCGAGCTTGGCCCTGCTGCGGACGAGGGACCGGCGGACGTCGGCCCCTACGACACGGCCGTCCGTGTCGAGGTCGAGCTGCCAGAGCAGGGCGGGGCGGGTGTGGTCGGGGAGGAGGCTGGCGGCGCCCTCGCCGAGGATGTCGGGGTGGAGGGGGATCCGCTCGTCGGGGTAGTAGAGGGTCGTCACCCGGCGGTGCGCCTCGGCGTCGAGGGCCCGGCCGGGGGTGACGAACGCGCCGACGTCGGCGATCGCGTAGTACACCCGGAAGCCCCCGGCGTCGCGGCGGGCCAGGAACATGGCCTGGTCGAGGTCCATCGAGTCGGGCGGGTCGATGGTGAACAGGGGGATGTCCGTGGCGTCGTGCGCGGGAAGGCGGGGTCGCCGCGCGGCCTGCTCCGCCTCGCTGAGGGCAGCGTCGGGGAACTCGGCGGGTACGTCCGACTTCGCGCGCAGCTCGCGCAGCGCGGCGCGCAGGGGGGCGCCGTCCGTATCCGTCACATGTATGTGGCGACGGGGCATGGCACCGAGCGTAGGCGGGGTACGGGCACGCGGCACGGTGAACGTGGCGGGCGGCGTTAGGCTCGACGGGGCCCCTTGCCCGTTCCGCGTCGCCCACGGGGCCGTGCGGGCGTACGTACTGAAGGAGAAACGACCGTGCTCGTGCTGTTGCCGCCGTCCGAGGGGAAGGCCGCGCCCGTCGAGGGCGGTTCCGGCGGTGCCCCGCTGGAGCTCGGTTCGCTGTCCCTGCCGGGGCTGACCGAGGCGCGCGGAGCCGTGCTGGCGGAGCTCGTGGAGCTGTGCGCGGGCGACGAGGAGAAGGCCGCGGAGGTCCTCGGGCTGAGCCCGGGGCTGCGGGGCGAGATCGCCAAGAACGCCGCGCTGCCGGGCGCCGGCACCCGGCCCGCCGGGGAGATCTACACGGGCGTGCTGTACGACGCGCTGGGCCTGGCCACCTTGGACCCGGCGGCCCGGCGGCGGGCGGAGCGGTCGCTGCTGGTGTTCTCCGGGCTGTGGGGAGCGGTGCGGATCGGGGACGCGATCCCCTCCTACCGCTGCTCGATGGGGGTGAAGCTGCCGGGGCTCGGCGCGCTCGGCGCGTACTGGCGCGGGCCGATGGCGCGGGCCCTGCCCGAGTCGGCGGGCGAGGGGCTGGTGCTGGATCTCAGGTCCGCGGCGTACGCGTCCGCGTGGAAGCCGGCCGGTGACGTCGCCGAGCGGACGGCGACCGTGCGGGTGCTCCAGTCGAAGGTCGTGAACGGGGTCGAGAAGCGGTCCGTCGTGAGCCACTTCAACAAGGCCACCAAGGGACGGCTCGTACGGGACCTGCTGACGGCCGGCGTCGAGCCGGACGGGCCGGGAGAGCTGGCCGCGGCGCTGCGGGACCTGGGTTACGCGGTGGAGGGCGAGGCTCCGGCCAAGGGCGGAAAGCCCTGGGCGCTGGACGTCGTGGTCACCGAGCTGTAGGCACAGCACCCATCCCGTTGCGCACTGTGCAACGACTGTTGCGGTGTGTGGCAGGCAGGGTGAGGATGCCTGCGTGACCCGCGCCGCCGCACCCGCCTCGCCCGTGTCCGTCCTCGATCTCGCGCCCGTCGTCCCCGTCGTCGTCCTCCACGACGCGGCGGACGCGGTCCCCCTCGCCCGCGCCCTCGTCGCCGGTGGTCTGCCCGCGATCGAGGTGACCCTGCGCACGGCCGCCGCTCTCGACGCGATACGGGCCGTGGCGGCGGAGGTGCCGGGCGCCGTGGTGGGCGCCGGCACGGTCCTCACGCCCGGCCAGGTGAGCGCGGCGGTCGGGGCGGGGGCACGGTTCCTGGTGAGCCCCGGCTGGACGGACCGGCTGCTGGAGGCGATGCGCGCGGCGGGGGTGCCGTTCCTGCCGGGGGTGTCGACGGCCTCGGAAGTCCTGACGCTGCTGGAGCGGGGCGTGCGCGAGATGAAGTTCTTCCCCGCCGAGGCCGCCGGCGGTGTGCCCTACCTCCGGTCGCTGTCCGCGCCGCTGCCCACGGCCCGCTTCTGCCCCACGGGCGGCATCGGGCCCGGCTCGGCGCCCGCGTATCTGGCGCTGCCCAACGTCGGCTGTGTCGGGGGGACATGGATGCTGCCCGCCGACGCCCTCCGCGACCGGGACTGGGCGCGGATCGAGGAACTCGCCCGCGAGGCGTCGGCGTTGCGCGGCTGACGGCGTGTTGCACTGCTGACGGCGTTGCACGGCTGCCGACGTTGCACGGCTGACGGCCCGGTGACGCGGCGCCCGTGACACCGGGCCGTAGCGGGTGGTGACGAGGAGGACGGGCGAGCCGGGCAGCCGGTCGAGCTGCTTGGCGTCGTCGGCACGGGCGGAGCCCAGCCGCTGGCGGCCCGGTGTCGCGGCGCCCCTGACACCGCCCGGGGGAAGGCACGGGGAACGCCCGCCACTCCATCCGGTGAACGCGCCCCCGGCCGGTGGGTGATCGGCCGGGGACCGGCGCCGGGGGCCCGGCCGGCTGTCATAGCCTGCCGCTGCCATGAACGATTTCGTTGACGAAGCACGCTCGCGAGTCGCCCACCTGCTCCGGATGGCCAACACGACCGACGACAGGGTCCGGGCACGGATCATCGAGTACGCCGACACCACCCCGGAACCGCCGGTCATGAGCCGGGCCGGGATCGTCACGACCGGCTGCCCGCAGTGCCACCGCACCGCGTGGCGGCAGCAGGACGCCGAGGGCCCGGTCTGGGTCTGCGCGTCGTGCGGCCACGTGGAAGGAGTGATCGTGGAGTGCCCCCACTGCCGCATCGCCATGCGGCCACCGCCCCTCGGTGCTCCGGACCGGTGGCAGTGCCCGGACTGCCCGCGGGTCGCCGCCACCGGGGAGAGCGCCCAGGACATCGAGGACCGTGAACGGCAGCGCCTGGAGGCGCTCGCCCTGCTGGACCACGCCATCGGGCTGTGCGCGGAGTAGGCCGGGCGGGTACGACGAAGGGCCCCCGCCGTGTGGCAGGGGCCCTTCGTCACGTCACGAGGCGCAGATGGCTCGTCATGTCACCGGGCGCAGGTGGTTCGTCGTGTCACTGGCGCAGGTGGGACGTGTCGTTCAGCAGCCGGAGCGAGGCGTTGCCGTCGGCGTAGTAGGCCACGGCGGACAGGGAGGCCGCGGAGAGTTCCATGCGGAACAGCGACTCCGGCGGGGCCCCGAGCGCCAGCCGTACCAGGGTCTTGACCGGCGTCACATGGGTGACCAGAAGGACCGTCCGGCCCGCGTAACGCGCGATGAGCTTGTCCCGCGAGAGCGCGACGCGGCGGGCGACCGCGGCGAAGCTCTCGCCGCCGCCCGTCGGCGCGGCCTTGGAGGAGGCGAGCCAGGCGTCGAGGTCGTCGGGGTGGCGCTCGCGGACCTCGGCGAAGGTCAGTCCCTCCCAGGCGCCGAAGTCGGCCTCGCGCAGCCCCTCGTCTATCCGGACCTCGAGCCCGAGGCGCGCGGCCACGACCGCCGCGGTCTCCCGGCAGCGGCGCACCGGCGACGACACGACGGCCTGGACGGTGCCCCGCGCGGCGAGGGCGGCCGCGGCCTGCTCGGCCTGGCGGCGCCCGGCGGGCGAGAGTTCGGGGTCGCTGCCGCCGCTGCCGGAGAAGCGCTTCTGGGGCGTCAGTGCCGTCTCGCCGTGCCGCAGCAGGACGAACGTCGTCGGCGCTCCCAGGTCGGCCGGGGCGGCCCACCCGACGGGCACGGCCTTCGGCTCGGCGAGCGCCGCCGTGCCGGAGGCGTCCTCGAAGGACGGGGTGGCGGGCGCCGGGACGGCCGGCTCCGGCGTCATCCGCGTGTGGAGACCCGCGGCCGAGGCCCCGGGCTCCCAGCGCTTGCCGGCCTTGCCCGCGTCCATGGCCTCGTTCGCGAGCCGGTCCGCGTGCTTGTTCTGCTCGCGCGGGATCCACTGGTACGTGACCTGGCCGGCCGGGAGGATGCTCCGGGCCTCGGCGGCCAGCGGCTTCATGTCCGGGTGCTTGATCTTCCAGCGGCCGGACATCTGCTCCACGACGAGCTTGGAGTCCATCCGGACCTGGACGGTGGCCTCCGGGTCGAGGGCCTTCGCCGCCTTGAGGCCGGCGATGAGGCCCTTGTACTCGGCGACGTTGTTGGTGGCCGTGCCGATGTACTCGGCGGCCTCGGCGAGGGCCTCACCGGTCACCGGGTCCAGGACGACGGCACCGTACCCGGCGGGGCCCGGGTTGCCCCGGGAACCGCCGTCCGCCTCGACGATGAAGCGATTCGCCATGGGGCTTACAGGCCCGACTCGCGGGTGCGGACGAGGATGCGGGTGCAGTTCTCGCACCGGACGACCTCATCCGGGGCCGCGGCCCGCACCTCGTTGAGCCCGGTGATGTCGAGCTCCAGGCGGCAGCCCTCGCAGCGGCGCTGGTTGAGGCGGGCGGCACCGACGCCACCCTCCTTGTTGCGGATCTTGTCGTAGAGCTTGATCAGGTCGGCCGGGATGGAGCCGGCGACGATCTCGCGCTCCTTGGTGACCGAGGCGGCCTCGGCGTCGATCTCGGCGAAGGCGGCATCGCGGCGGGCGACGGCGTCGTTGACCTTGGCCTGCACGGACTCGACGCGGCCGGTCAGCTCGGTGACGCGCTCCTGCGCGGACTCGCGGCGCTCCATGACCTCGAGGACGACGTCCTCCAGGTCGCCCTGGCGCTTGGCGAGCGAGGCGATCTCGCGCTGGAGGTTCTCCAGGTCCTTCGGGGAGATGCCGGCGCCGGAGTCCAGGCGCTGCTGGTCGCGGGCGGCGCGCTGGCGCACCTGGTCCACGTCCTGCTCGGCCTTGGTCTGCTCGCGGGTGGTGTCGCTCTCCTCGGTCTGCGCGGCGACGAGGAGGTCGCGGTGCTGCGTGAGATCGCCTTCGAGGCTCTGGATCTCGGCGTGCTCGGGCAGGCTCTTGCGCTTGTGGGCGAGCTGCGCGAGGCGGGTGTCCAGGGTCTGGAGGTCGAGAAGACGGATCTGGTCGGCGGGCGCGGCGTTCAGTGGAAGCTCCTGATTAGTGGTGGGAAGAGGAAGCGGACGACGCCGCGTGGGCGGTCCAGGGGTCGGTGACCGTACGGGAGATATGGGTGCGCAGCCCCCAGCCGTGGCGGTCGGAGATCTCGTCGAGCTGGGCGGCGGCCTGCTCGATCCAGGGCCATTCGGTGGCCCAGTGCGCGGCGTCCACGAGTGCGAGCGGGCTGTGGTGCTGGGCCTCGGACGCGGGGTGGTGGCGCAGGTCGGCGGTGACGTAGGCGTCGACGCCCGCGGCCCGCACCTCGTCGAAGAGGGAGTCGCCGGAGCCGCCGCAGACGGCGACGGTACGGATGATCCGCTCCGGGTCGCCCGCGACGCGGATGCCCTGCGCGGTGGCGGGCAGCCGCTCGGCGGCGCGGGCGGCGAACTCGGCGAGGGTCAGCGGGGGCTCGACCTCGCAGATCCGGCCGAGGCCGCGGCGGCCCGCGGAGTCGCTCGGGTCGGGCACGAGGGGGCCGGTGACGCGCAGGTCGAGGGCGCCGGCGAGGGCGTCGGAGACACCGGGGTCGGCGCGGTCGGCGTTGGTGTGCGCGACGTGGAGGGCGATGTCGTTCTTGATGAGGGTGTGCACGACGCGGCCCTTGAAGGTGGAGGCCGCGACCGTCGTCGTCCCGCGCAGATACAGCGGGTGGTGGGTGACGAGCAGGTCCGCGCCCAGCTCCACGGCCTCGTCGACGACTTCCTGGACGGGGTCGACGGCGAACAGGACCCGGCCGACGGGGGCGTCGGGGTCGCCGCAGACCGTACCGACGGCGTCCCACTGCTCGGCCCGCTCCGGGGGCCAGAGGGCGTCGAGGGCGGCGATGACTTCAGACAGTACGGGCACGGGGAAAGGCTACCTGTCCCTCGTGCCCCCACGGTTCCCCTGGGCGGGGTGCCGAGAATCCGACCCCGGCCGGTCCGGGCTCCGCCGGGGAAGTCGGGCAGCCGCCCGGGCCGCCAGCCGCCTCGGCGGCGGGGCCACGAATCCCCTGGGCGGGGTGCCGAGAATCCAGCCACGGCCGGGCTGGTCGGCCCGGGGGACGCCCGGGGGAGGCCGGACCGGGCTGGCCGGGCAACGCCCGCGCGGCGGATCCGGGCTCCCTCCGGGACAGAGGCCCGAACGGCCGACCCCCGGTCGGATCGTTCACAGCCCGCGGCAAGCAGCCCGCGACAAGCGGACCCCTACTCCCTACTTCTTCACCAGGTATCCGCGCAGGTCGTCGAGGACACTGTTGGCGGCCGTGACGCCGAGGCCGAGGTACCAGGTCTCGTCCTGGACGTCCTTGGCGCGGCCGTCCTTGACCGCCTTGAGGTTCTTCCAGAGCGGGTTGTCCTGGGCGCTGTCGCGCTTGGTCTTGTCCGGGTCGCCGTAGACGCCGGTGAAGATCCAGTCGGCGTCGGCCTGGTCGATGTTCTCGGGGCTGATCTCTTCCGCGAGCTTGTCGGCCTGCTGGTTCTTCGGCCGGGGCAGGCCCGCGTCCTTGAGGATCGTGCCGATGAAGGACTGCTGGGCGTACAGGCGCGTGAACTGCGGCAGGTAGCGGAGCATGGTGATCGTCGGCTTCTTGTCGCCGATGTCCTCGCCGAGCTTCCTGGCCTTGGCCCCGTAGGCGTCGAGCTGCTTCTTGGCGTCGGCGGTCTTGTCCAGGGCGGCCGCGTTGAGGAGGTAGTTCTCCTTCCACGTGAAGCCGGGGCGGACGGAGAACACCGTCGGGGCGATCTTCGAGAGGTCCTTGTAGTTCTTCTCCGCGCGCAGCTTGCTGCCGAGGATCAGGTCGGGCTTGAGCTCGTTGATGGCCTCGAGGTTGAGGTTGCTGATGGTGCCGACGCTCTTGGGGTCGCCGACGTCCTTCTTCAGGTACTCGGGGATCTCCTGGCTGCCCTCGCTCGGCGCCCAGCCGACCGGCTTGATGCCGAGGGAGACGACGTTGTCCAGCTCGCCGACGTCCAGGACGACGACGCGCTTGGGCATCTCCTTGATCTCGGTCTTGCCGAGCGCGTGGGTGACCGTGCGCGGGAACTGGCCGGGCTTGGCGTCCGTGCCCATCTTCGCGGTCTGCTCGGCCGCCTTGCCGAAGTCCTTGCCGCCCTGCGCGACGGACTTGGAGCCGTTGCCCCCGTCCTTGCCCGCCTCGCCGTCCTTCCCGTCGGAGGAACCACAGGCCGCGAGCGAGAGCGCGGCGGCGACGGAAAGGGCGACGGCGGCGGTGCCGCGGCGGCGGAGGGACATCTGGTGCTCCTGGTTGGGGGGATCAGGGTGACCGGCCGGCCGGTAGGCGAAATCGCACCGGGCGGCAGGGTGGTCAAGGGAGCCTGCTCGGCCACTCCCGCGGCCACTTAGGTTCGCCTTACTTTAAACAGACGCCCAGCGAGGAGCACATCCACCCCCACCCCCTCAGGCAATTCGGGCGAACACCACCCTTACGCGTGAAGCGGCCTCACTCTCAAGGTTCAGGACGTAGTGCGATAACTACGTTCAGTGCCGGAGGTGACGTTTTTCATGACGGTCTGTGTCCCCCAGAGCGCTCCACCGAGCACCCCATCCGGCCCACCGAAGGACCGCGGCCGCACCCCGTTCACGGTCACGGCGGACGGTTCGTACGCCGCGCGGCTGGCTCTCGGCCGTGGCACCGGTGGCTGGTTTCCGGAGCGCTGGACGCTCGGCGGCCCGGAGCCCTACGCGGTCCCGCTGCCCGGCAGCCAGCCCGAGGAGCCCGACAGCGAGGTGCTGCCGCTCTCCGACGGCCGGGTGCTGATCCGCCGCCGGGTCGCCGAGCGGTACGCGCTCTCTCTGCTCTATCCCACCGGGCCCGGCACCGGCGAGCTGCCGCTCGGCGCGATCGAGTGCCCCCGGCTGTCCCTGCTGCCCCCCGCGCCCGACGGCTCGTCCGCCTTCGCCCTCGTGCACGGCGAGCGGTCGACCACCCTGTGGCGGGTGCACGGCGGCGCCTTCGGGCCCGAGCGGGTGACCGAACTGCCCGGCCACTGCACGGGCGGCGCCTGGCTCGACCGCACGGGCCGGATGCTCGCCCTCGACCGCGAGCTGGACGGGCGCACCAAGGCCGTGGTGGTCGACCTGGGCCGGGGCGGCGAGACGAGCCCGCTGCTGCAGATCACCGAGGAGAGCAACGACCGGCTGCTGCTGGCCGACCCGGACAGCGGTCTGCTGCTCGTACGGTCCGACGCGCCCGGGCAGGACCGGCTCGGGTGGGGGGTGCTCGGCTCGGCGCGGCCGGTGCGCTTCCCGGAGTGCCTGCGGATGTCCGACGCGGCGGTGACGCCGTTCGCCGCGCAGCCGGGGCAGGTGCTGATGCCCGAGGGGTGCGCGGTGGCGCTCCGGATCGACGGGGCGGCGGGCAGCTGGGTGGGGGTGTGGCGGCCGTCGGGGCGGCGGGTGCAGCAGTTCCCGGCGCCGGTGGGGTGGCTGGCGGGCGCGGGCCTGTGGACCGCCGACGGCGAGCTACGGCTGCCGTACGTCACGCCGTACGTGCCCTGCGGGCTGGCGCGGCTTCGGCTGCCGGGCGCGGACGGCAAGCGGGGCCCCCGCGAGGAGGACGAGGAGAAGGAGCCGGGCGGCCCACCGCAGGGGCCGGTCTGCGTCCCGCCGGAGGCCGCGGTGCCGGCGGAGCCGACCGCGCCCGCCGAGCCGGACGGGCAGGACGAGTCCGCACCTCCCACGGCCTGGGCGGCAGCTGCGGGGGCGGCACCGCGGCCCGCGCCGCACACGGCACCGCCGACGCTCTGGCAGGCGGTGCAGCCGACGCTCACGGAAGGCTGCACCGGGTTCCCGGAGCCGGACCCGGGCGCCGCCCCCCGGCCGGTCCCGCTCCAGCAAGCCCCCCTGGGCCGAACCCCTTAGCGGCTCCGTCCCGGCGGACCCCACGGGCCCACGACGCCCGGCACCGCGCTCGATCGCGTTGCCGGGCGCCCGTCTGTGTACGCCCGTTTCCGCCCGGTTCCGGCGCCGCGAAGATGCGAACACACCGGCGAACCGGGTGGCTCCGTGATCAAGGTCCCCGTTAGAATCGGGCGGGGGCTGTGCGGCTGTACCGGCCGGGCACCGACGGTGAACCGAACGGTCGCACGTGAGAAGCGTGTTGACGTCCGTCGATGCCGTGCGCCACTGCTACGGCCCCCGACGCGCAGTGCACGCATCCCCTTCCCACGGAGTGACTCTTCCCATGCCCGACGCCCGAACCGACACGACCGAGGCGCGCCCCCGCGAGGCGTCCGCCCAGGCCGCAGCCACCGGCCCCGGCAGGCACCGCGGCCCGGCTTCCCCGAACGACCACGGCGCCCCCGCCCACGGCAAGCACCGCCGCAACACGACGGACGGCCACTGACCCCGTCCCCTCCGCACGTCCCTCACCCGCCGGACGGGCCGCCTCGGGCGTCCGTCCGGTGGGACAGGCCCAGCACCTCCACGCTCGCGAAGGTCTCGCGCGGCGGCCGCTCCGCGTAGTAGGGGGTGAGCAGCCCGTCGAGCTCCTCGACGCTGAAGGCCTCCCCGGCCGTGTCGAACCTGGCCGCCACCTTGGGCCGTTCGACGACGGCGACCATGCCGCCGTGCACCACGAAGACCTGTCCGCTGATGTGCGCGGCCGCCGGTGAGGCGAGATAGCCCACGAGCGGCGAGACGTGTTCGGGCGCCAGCGGGTCGGGCCCTTTGCCCGCTGCCTCGATGCCCTCGAAGACGTCCTCGGTCATCCGGGTCCGGGCCCGGGGGCAGATCACATTCGAGGTGACCCCGTATTTGCGCAGCGCCTCCGCCGTCGAGGTGGTGAGGCCGACGATGCCGCCTTTGGCCGCGGCGTAGTTGGGCTGCCCGGCCGAGCCGGCGAGGAACGCCTCGGAGGAGGTGTTGACGATCCGTCCGTACACCGGGCGGCCCGTCGCCTTCGCCCGGTCCCGCCAGTGCGCGGCGGCGAAGCGGACGGTGTTGAAGTGGCCCTTGAGGTGCACCCGGACCACCGAGTCCCATTCCTCCTCGGTCATCGAGAAGACCATCCGGTCCCGCAGGATGCCCGCGTTGTTGACCAGGATGTCCAGCGAGCCGCCGGTGTCGAGGGCCAGCCGGACGAGGGCGCGGGCCTCTTCGAAGTCGGCGACGTCGCCGAGGTGGGCGGTGGCGCTGCCGCCCGCCGCCCGGATCTCCGCGACGACCGCCTCGGCGGGCGCGGCGGAGGCCTCGCCCGAGCCGTCGCGGCCCGGTTGGCCGTAGTCGTTGACGATGACGTGGGCGCCGAGCCGGGCCAGTTCGAGGGCCTCGGCCCGGCCGAGTCCGCGCCCGGCACCGGTGACGATCGCGGTCCGGCCCCGCAGGGCCGCTTGCGCTGGCATGTGCCTCCCTTTCCCGAACTCTCCCGGATCCTCGCCGCGGAGCCGAACCGGTCAGATCTCGACGCAGGTGCGCAGCGCCTCACCGGTGCGCATCTGGTCGAGCGCGTCGTTGATCCCGGCGAGCGGGACCCGGTGGGTGATGAGCCCGGCGAGGTCGATCCGGCCGGCCCGCCACAGGGCGATGGCCCGCTCGTACGACCGCAGCACGTCTCCGCCGCCGTAGAGGGACGGCAGGATCCGTTTCTCGTCGAAGAACAGCTCGAACATGCTGACCTGGAAGTTGTCGTCCAGCGCGCCCGCCCCGACGACGCACAGCGTGCCGCCGCGCCGGGTCGTCTCGTACGCGGTGCGGGCCGTGGCGGACTTGCCGACGACCTCGAAGACGTAGTCGAAGCCCTCGCCGCCGGTGATCCGCTGCTTGGCGTCGGCGAGGGCGTCCGGGGCGACGGCTTCCGTCGCGCCGAAGCGCAGCGCGGCGTCGCGGCGGGAGGCGACGGGGTCGACGGCGACGATCTGGGCGGCGCCCGCGGCCCGCGCGCCCTGGATCGTGTTGACGCCGACGCCGCCGCAGCCGATGACGGCGACGGAGGAACCGGCGGCGACCCGGGCGGTGTTGAGGGCGGCTCCGAGGCCGGTGGTGACGCCGCAGCCGATGAGGGCGGCGATCTCGTACGGCACGTCGTCCGGGATCGGCACGGCGCACGCGGCCCCGACGACGACCTCCTCGGCGAAGGTGCCGGTGCCGGCGAAGCCGAAGACGTCGGACGGGGAGCCGCCCGCGCGCCGGAAGTTGGGGGCGCCGGCGGCCGCGAGCCCGGCCAGACACAGCTGGGTCTGGCCGCGCCGGCAGGACGGGCAGGTCCCGCAGGAGGGCAGCCAGCAGACCAGGACGCGGTCGCCCGGCTTGACGCCGGTGACGCCGTCACCGACCTCGAGGACCTCGCCGGCGCCCTCGTGGCCGGGGACGAAGGGGGCGGGCTGCGGCAGTACGCCGCTCATCGCGGACAGGTCGGAATGACACAGTCCGGCGGCGCGGACGCGCAGTCTGACCTTTCCCGGGCCGAAGCCCACGGCCTCGACGTCGTCGAGGACTTCGAGCTTGTCCTGGCCGATCTCGTGCTGGACGGCTGCGCGCATGATGCGTATCCCTTCGGGGTTTAAGGATTCGCGGGTACGGGCGTGGTTCAGGTGTGCTCGACGACGGTGTCGGCGAGGACCGGCGCGTCCTCGCGCTCGACGGCCGTCACGGACACCTGGACCCGGCCGGGGCCCGGGCTCTCGCGCCACATCCGCACGCGCAGGGTCTCGCCGGGGAAGACGACGCCCGCGAAGCGGGTCGCGTACGACCGGACGCGGGTCACGTCGCCGTCGAGCACGGTGTCGACGACGGCCTTGAGGACGATGCCGTAGCTGCACAGGCCGTGCAGGATCGGCCGGTCGAAGCCGGCGCGGGCGGCGAACTCCGGGTCGGCGTGCAGCGGGTTCCAGTCCCCGGAGAGGCGGTAGAGCAGGGCCTGGTCGGGGCGGGTGGGGCGCAGGACCGTCAGGTCCGGCTCGCGGGTGGGCGCCGGGAGCCGGTCCGAGGGCCCGCGCTCGCCGCCGAAACCGCCCTCGTCGCGGACGAAGATCCGGCAGTCGCTGGTCCACAGCGGCCCCTCGGCGTCGGCGGCGTCCGCGCGCAGCACGATGACGGCGGCCTTGCCCTTGTCGTACACGGCGGCGACGCGGGAGGTCAGCGTGGCGGAGCCGCGGGCGGGCAGCGGCCGGTGCAGCTCGATGGCCTGCCCGCCGTGCAGCACCCGGGCGAGGTCGACGTCGACGCCGGGCGCGGCGAGGCCGCCGGCCAGGGCCATGCCGCCGCCCGCGACGGTCGCGAAGCTGGGGAGCACCCGGAGCCCGCTCTCCAGGGTGTAGCGGAGCTCCTCGGGGTCGGTGGGCCGGGCCGCGCCGGCCCCGATGCCGAGGTGGTAGAGGAGGACGTCCTTGTGGTCCCAGGAGAGTTCGACGCTACGGGGTTCCGCCCCGACCGCCTGGCTTACGTCGATGGGCATCGGGGCGACGACTCCTTCGCGGTGTGGTCGAAGACCCCGACCCGGCCGTCCGCACCGCAGGCCGCGCCGGGGTCGCTGCCGGGCCGGCCCGCACGCGTCCGGCACTGGAACGCGTTCCAGCCGATCCGATGACACCCTTGTATAGCCGATCGCCGTGGGGGCCGGAAGGCCGCGGACCGCATTGTCTGACGGCGTGTCACATGCCATGACAAAAGTCACCGCCCGCCCTGGACATATTCATCTGCGCAGCTCACCGCCCGGTTCCATAGGGTCGGAGCATGAGTGGAGCGATGCAGCGGATCGAACGGATGAGGCCGCCGGACCGGCGGACCTTCCTGCCCTGGCTCCTCATCCTCACCGGGGACGTGATCGACCTGTGCCGGGGGAAGCTGCCGCTGCCCTGGCTCGGCGCCGCGGGACTGGCGGCCTTCGTCGCGCTCTACGTCACCACCGTCTTCCGCGGCCTCGACGAGCGCCGCGAGACGCGCGCCCCGCTGGCATCGCTCGCCGCCCTGGCCGCGGTGACCTACGCGCTCACCATCGGCTACGGCGGTGACTGGCTGCTGTGCTTCCCCCTGCTGTCCCTGGCCGCCGGCATCGTGCTGCGCGGCAGCGGCCCCCGGCTCGGGGCGGCGCTGGGGACGCTCGGCACCACGGTCGGGGTGCTGATGGCCGTGCACAACGACACCGAGGACGTCCTGGCCATCGCCTGGGGCACCGCGCTGTCGGGCCTGGTCGCGGCGTCCTTACTGAACCTCTACGAGACGGTGGAGCGGCTCCGCGCCACCCGCGAGGAGCTGGCCCACGCCGCCGTCGAGCGCGAACGGCTGCGCTTCTCGCGCGACCTGCACGACCTGCTCGGCCACACCATGTCCGTGATCGTGGTCAAGGCCGAGGCCGTCCGCCGGCTGGCCCCGCGCGATCTGGACGCGGCCGTCGGCCAGGCCGCCGACATCGAGGCGGTGGGCCGGCAGGCCCTCACCGAGATCCGTGAGGCCGTCACGGGCTACCGCGAGGGCAGCCTCACCACCGAACTCGAGCGCGCCCGCTCCCTCCTCGACGCCTCCGGCATCGCCACCGACATCCGCCAGTCGGGCCCGCCCCTGCCGCCCCAGACCGCGGCGCTGCTCGGCTGGGTGGTGCGCGAGGGCGTCACCAACGTCGTCCGGCACAGCGCCGCGGCCCGCTGCGCGATCGAGGTGCGCGGCGAGCCGGACCGGGTCCATCTGGAGATCACCGACGACGGTCGCGGCGTAGGCTCGGAATCCGCCGAACCGGGCAGCGCCAAGGGCGGTACGGGCCTCAAGGGACTGACCGAGCGGCTGGCCGCCGCGGGCGGCGCACTGGCCGCCGGGCCCGACGGTAAGCGGGGCTTCCGCCTGGTGGCGGAACTTCCGGTGGACGACGAAGAGGAGGACCGGGCCGCATGAGCCGCGTCATCAACGTGCTGCTTGCCGAGGACCAGGGCATGATGCGGGGCGCGCTCGCGCTGCTGCTCGGTCTGGAGGACGACATCGAGATCGTCGCGCAGGTCGGCAACGGCGACGAGATCCTCCCCCAGGCCCTGGCGACCCGGCCCGACATCGCCCTCCTCGACATCGAACTGCCGGGCCGCAGCGGCCTCGACGCGGCGGCCGAACTGCGCGAACGGCTGCCGGACTGCCGGGTGCTGATCCTCACCACCTTCGGCCGGCCCGGGTATCTGCGCCGCGCCATGGAGGCGGGGGCGTCCGGATTCCTGGTCAAGGACGGCCCGGTGGAGGAACTCGCCGCGGCGATCCGCCGGGTGCTGGCGGGAGAGCGCGTCATCGACCCGGCCCTGGCCGCGGCGGCGCTGAGCGCCGGCCCCAACCCGCTCACCCAGCGCGAACGCGACGTGCTGGCCGCGGCGGTGGACGGGGCGACGGTGGCGGACATCGCGGCGAAGGTGCACTTGTCGCCCGCGACGGTGCGGAATTATCTGTCGGCGGCCATAGGGAAGACGGCGACGCGCAATCGCATGGAGGCCGTGCGGGCGGCTCGGCAGAACGGTTGGCTGTAGCTCCGGGAAGGCGCCCGGAGGGCGCTGTCCTCAATCGCCGGACGGGCTTGTTATGTGCGACCGTCCCTGGCCGGACGGCCGCCCGGCCCCTGCCCCGGAGGCCCGGGGCCCGGCCCCGGCACGGCGCGCGTCACGGACATGCGGCAGCATGAGGCCACGACCCGCATCGCCAGGAGGACCGCATGCCCCCCAAACCCGAGATACTCGCCGCTTTCGAGGCGGCGAAGGGCTTCATGCCGGTCGACGAGGGTCTCGCCCTCTATGCCGCCGCCGAGGAGGCGGCGGCGCTCGGGCCGCTGCTCGAAGTCGGTACGTACTGCGGGCGCTCGACCCTGCTGCTGGCCGCCGCCGCGCGGGAGGCCGGGACGACGGCCGTGACCGTCGACCACCACCGGGGCAGCGAGGAGCAGCAGCCCGGCTGGGAGTACCACGACCCGTCCGTCGTGGACGACGACCCCGGCGTGGGCCGCATGGACACCCTGCCGACCTTCCGCCGCACGCTCTACAAGGCGGGCCTGGAACCGCACGTGATCGCGATCGTCGGCCGGTCGCCGCAGGTCGCGGCGGTCTGGGGGACACCGGTCGGGCTCGTCTTCATCGACGGCGGGCACACCGACGAGCACGCGAACGCCGACTACGAGGGCTGGGCCCCGCACGTCGTGCCGGGCGGGCTGCTCGTCATCCACGACGTCTTCCCCGACCCGGCGGACGGCGGGCAGGCGCCGTACCGCGTCTACCTCCGGGCCCTGGAGTCCGGCGAGTTCGCCGAGGTCTCGGTGACGCGCTCGTTGCGCGTGCTGCGCCGGGTGGCCGGTCCCCGCGCCGCGTAGCGCGTGACCGCGAAGCCCCGTTCCCACCCGCGACTCCCCCGCGACCGCCGGTTGCCTCGTCACGCACGCTCACCACGTTGTCGGGATCGCACGCACCGGACGCCGCCGGCCACGCCCTGCGAGCGTGGGTCCGGGGGCGGTGGCGCCTACTTCGCGGAGGGGGTCTCGGAGCGCGGGCGGCGGCGCTAGCATCGCCGGGTGTCCAACGGCAGGAATTCCCGCGTGCCCGGCCGCCTGGGCGGCATCCCTCGCACCCCCCTTCTCGTGGCGCTGGCCGCGTTACTGGCACTCTCGCTGGCGGGCTGGCTGCTGTGGGACGCCGCCGCGGGCGGTGCTGCGGACGACGCCAAGTCCCCGGTGGCGGCCTCCTCCGCGACGCGTCCCGCACCGTCCGGCCCGTCGGGGAAGCCGTCGTCCGCGCGCCCCTCGCCGCTCGTGACGCCGTCGAAGCCGACGGCGCCGGCGTCGCGCCCCGCCGACGAGGCGACGGCGGCGGCGCCGGTCGGCCGGCCCCGCGCCGACGGTCCGCTCAAGGGCAAGGTCGTCGTCATCGACCCCGGTCACAACACCCGTAACGTCGACCACACCGCCGAGATCAACCGTTCCGTCGACATCGGCACCGGTCGTAAGGAGTGCGACACCACCGGCACGTCCACCGACGACGGCTACGCCGAGGCCACGTTCACGCTCGATGTCGCGCACCGGATCCGGGCGATGCTCCAGGAGCAGGGCGTCACCGTCAGCTTCACCCACGACGGCGACCGGCCGTACGGGCCGTGCGTGGACGAGCGGGCCGCGATCGGCAACAAGGCGCACGCGGACGCCGTCGTGTCCGTGCACGCGGACGGTTCGGCGGTCGGCAATCGCGGCTTCCATGTGATCCTGCCCGCGAACGTGCGCGGCGGCCGCGCGGACACCGCACCGATCGTCGGGCCGTCGAAGGAGCTGGGCGCGCGGATCGCCGGGAACTTCGTACGGACGACCGGGAGCGCGCCGTCGAACTACATCGGGGGCGGCACCGGTCTGGACACCCGGTCCGATCTGGGTGGGCTCAACCTCTCCACCCAGCCGAAGGTGTTCATCGAATGCGGCAACATGCGCGACCCGAAGGACGCCGCTCTGCTCACCGATACGACGTGGCGCGAGAAGGCGGCGCGTGGGATCGCGGACGGCATTACGGACTTCCTGCGGGGGTAGATACCAGCAGGCCACGGCCGTGTCACGAGGGTGATACGAAGGAGACGCCCCGACCGCCCAGGCGATAGGTTCACCCGTACGATGGGGCGGCCACCCCCGCGCCCCCCGCATCTCGCGTATCGGCGACCGCGACCCTTCTGACAGATCTGACAAAGGATTTTAGGTGAACATCCGCTCCCTCACTCGAGGCGACGGCGTGGTGATCGGAGCAGCGGTGTTGCTGTTCATCGCCTCGTTCCTCGATTTTTACTCCGTCGATTGCAGTGGCCAGTTCTGCGACAAGTCGGACCTGCCCAACCTGTGGGACTCGAAGCTCTTCCCGGTGCTGCCCACCGTCGTCCTCGCCGGGATCGTCGGCGCGGTGCTCATCATCGCGGGCCGCTTCCAGCCCCAGGGCCGCAACCTCCTCGGGCTCACGCTCGACCAGTGGGGCACCGCTCTCACGGTGTTCGCCGCGTGGTCCTCGCTGTGGACGATGTTCGGCGGCGCGCTGGAGGACAACGACAAGGTCGGTGCGGGCGTCGGCCGCATCCTGGCGCTCATCGCGCTGCTCGTGATGGCCGCCGGTGCGCTGCTCACGCAGCGGATCCCGGCGCTCAAGGCCCCGCTCGTGGGCGCTCCGGCCCCGCAGGCCCCGTCCCCGTACGGCGCGGGCCCCGGCTACGGCTACCCGGGTCCGGGTGGCATGCAGCAGGGTCAGGCCCCGTACGGCGCGCAGCAGCAGCCCTACGGCGCGCAGACCGGTCAGACCGGTCAGCCGCAGCCCCAGCAGGACCAGCCGGCTCCGGCGCAGGCGCAGCCCGCCGCCACACAGCCCGCCCCGGCGCCCGCCGGTGACTTCGCCCCGTTCTGGTTCGCGGTGCCGGTGGCCCGCCCCCTGTACGGGGAGGACGGCTCGCCGACGCAGATCGCCGAGCTGGCGCCCGGTACGTGGTACCTCGCGGTGGACCAGCGCGGTCAGGCGCTCGTCGCGCAGACGCAGGACGGCCGACGCGGCGTGCTGCAGGACACGACGGGCATCCAGCGCGGCTGAGGCACGCGCCCGGAGGAAGCTCCGCACATCGAAGGCCCGCCGGGTTCGCCCGGCGGGCCTTCGCTTTTCCCCAGCCCTGAGCCCCTCTTGCAGAGCCGGCCGGTCGCCCGTACAGTCGCCGGACCTTGCCTGACGGATCGTTAGTTCCAGTGGAGGGGGCGGCACGGCATGCGACTCGGCCTGGCACTCGGCTACTGGGGCCGTGGCCCCGACCCGCGGCACGTGGAGCTCGTCCGGCAGGCCGAGCGGCTGGGCTACCACTCGGTGTGGACGTCCGAGTCCTGGGGCTCCGACGCCTTCACCGCGCTCACCTGGATCGCCGCCCGTACCGAGCGGATCCTGCTCGGTACGGCCGTGGCGCAGATGGCGGCCCGCGCACCCACCGCCACGGCGATGCACGCGCTGACGCTCGACCACCTCTCCGGGGGCCGGGTGCTGCTCGGGCTGGGGCTGTCGGGCCCGCAGGTGGTGGAGGGGTGGTACGGGCGCCCGTTCCCGGCGAGCCCGCTGACCGCCACGCGCGAGTACGTGGACGTCGTCCGGCAGGTGCTGCGCCGGGAGGCCCCCGTCACGCTCGACGGCCGTTTCCATCCCCTCCCCTACACCGGTCCCGGAGCCACCGGCCTCGGCAAGCCGCTGAAGTCCGTCACCCACCCGCTCCGCCGCGGACTGCCGGTCCTGCTCGGCGCCGAGGGCCCCCGGAACATCGCCCAGACCGCGCGCATCGCCGACGGCTGGCTGCCGCTGTACTGGTCGCCCGAGCGCGCGGACGTCTACACGGCCTCACTGGGCGCGGTGCCCGAGGGGTTCATGGTCGCGCCCATGGTGCGGGCGCAGGTGTGCGCCGACGTCGCCGAGGGGCTGCGGCCGGTGAAGGCGATGCTCGGCTTCTACATCGGCGGGATGGGGCACGCGACCCGCAACTTCCACGCCGACCTGATGGCGCGGATGGGCTTCGAGGACGCGGCGCGGCGGGTGCGGGAGCTGTTTCTCGCGGGACGGCGGGCGGAGGCGGTGGAGGCGGTGCCGGACTCCTTCGCCGACGAGATCTCCCTGGTCGGGCCGAAGGAGCGGATCGCCGAGCGGCTGACGGCGTGGCGCGCGGGGCCGGTCACGGATCTGCTGGTGACCGCGCCCGACCCCGGGACGCTCCGGGTGCTGGCCGAGCTCAACGCGTGAGCGTTGCCGCCTGCGGCGGCGAGCGCCCTGCGGGCGCGTCCTCAATCGCCGGACGGGCTGATAGCCCGTCCGGCGATTGAGGACACAGCACAGCCAGCCCGTCCGGCGATTGAGGACACCGCCGGCACGGCCTACGCGGCCCGGCCCCTCGGGGGCTTGGCCTTCCCGTACAGCCAGGCCTCGAAGAGCTTGCCCAGGTCCTTGCCGGACTTCTTCTCGCACAGCTCGATGAACTGGCGGGTCTCGGCGTTGCCGTGCCGGTGTTGCTTCGTCCAGGTGCGGACGATGTCGAAGAAGGTCTTGTCGCCGACGGCTTCGCGCACCTTGTGCAGCACCATCGCGCCGCGGCCGTAGACGGGGTCGCCGGACACGTCGTCGGCGGGCGGATTGCCGGGCGGGAAGTCCCAGATGTCCTCGCTGAGCTTGTCGGTGCCGTCGTAGAAGTCCTGGAAGATCTTCGCCACGGTCCGGCCGCCGGTCTTCTCCTCCCACATCCACTCGGCGTAGGTCGGGAAGCTCTCGTTGAGCCACATGTCCCGCCAGGTGCGGGGGGAGACGGAATTCCCGAACCACTGGTGCACCAGCTCGTGCACCACCAGCAGGTCGTCAGGCGCGTGGGGGAAGTACGGCTTCCCCTGGGTCTCCAGGGCGTAGTCGACGTCGGGGTTGTTGTCGACGACGGCGCCGGTGCCGCTGAAGGGGTACGGGCCGAAGAGCCCGCTCCCCCACTCGACGACCTTGGGGATGAGTTTCTCGACGCCCTTGCTGCGCTCCGCCTCGTCCGGGTCGACGGCGACGTACACCGGGAGGCCGTCCTTCGTCTTCGTCTCGGAGACGGTGAAGTCCCCGACCGCGACGCTGGCGAGGTAGCTGGCCATGGGCTCGGCGGTGCGCCAGGCGAACGTCGTCCGCCCGTCCTCGGCGACCGTCCTGCGCTTCAACTCGCCGTTGGCCACGGCGGTGAAGCCCTTGGGCACCGTGACGTTGATGTCGTAGGTGGCCTTGTCGGAGGGGTGGTGGTTGCCGGGGAACCAGGTCATCGAGCCCATGGGCTCACCGAGGCTCACCGAGCCGTCGTCGGTCTCGACCCAGCCCTCCTTGCCGTTGTCCGCGTCGACGACGCGCTGGGGCTTGCCGTCGTAGACGATCTTCGTCTCGAACTCGCGTCCCTTGCCGATCGTCGAGCGGGGCGTCACCGTCAGTTCGTCGCCCTTGCGGGAGACCCGCGCGGACTTTCCGTCGACCAGCGCGGTCCGTACCTTCAGGCCCTTGAAGTCGAGGTTGAAGGCGTTCAGATCCTGCTTGGCCCGGGACTTGACGACGGCGATGCCGTGCAGCCGGTTCCCTTCGGGCACGTAGTCGAGGGTCAGTCCGTAGTGCCGGACGTCGTAACCGCCGTTGCCCAGGCGCGGGAAGAGCGGATCGCCGACGCCCGCCACCCCGGGCTGCCCGGCGGCGGCCGCCACTCCACCGCCGCCGTCGCCCGTACACGCCGCGACGAGCAACAGGACCGCCGGCAGGGCGCCGCGCAGCAACCGGCGCGGCGCGAGCGCCCGCCGCCCGCCGCCGGTGCGGGCTATGGAGCCGTCGGATATGTGCTCGTCGGTTCTCATCAGAAGGTGACTCGCTCCAGCCAGAAGTCGAGCAGCTCGCGGTCACCGAGCACCTCGACGCGGTCGGTGTCCGCCGGGAGGCGGCGGTAGAAGACGCGCAGCACGTCGGTGAGCGGCCCGCGCACGGCGACGGCCGCCTTCTCGTGGGCGCGACGCCACGTGGCCCGCTCACCGGTGAGGTCGACGAACCACTCCGCCTCGAGCTCGGCGGGGGTGTCCGTGGCGTGCAGATGAATGGTGCGGCCGGGGCCGAGCAGCTCCTTGAGCTCCGGCTTGCGCTCCACGGTCTGCGGGTAGCTGCCGATCTCCAGCCATTCGTCGATGCAGTCCGCCGCGAGATCGGCGTCGAGGGTGAAGTCGAGGCCGGCGGTCAGAAACGCGTCGGCTCGGTGGATCACCGTCTCGTGCGCCATCCGGCGGGCCCAGAAGCCCGGCGTCTGCTTCGGCGCCCAGGTCCACACCTCCTCGGCGGGGTCCGCCGCGCGCAGGGTCCGCGCGAACGCCTCGGCACCCTCGGCCAGCCACGCGTCGAGCCCGGCCGCGTCGAGGGGGTCCGGGCCGGCCACGCCGGGGATCGCTTCGGGTGCGACGGGCTCGCTCGCGCGCGTCCGCACGATCGTCTCGGCCCAGCGCTGCGCGCGGCCGACGTGCAGGACCAGCTCGCTGAGCGACCAGTCGGGGCACGTGGGAACGGTGGTGGAGAGGTCGGTGCCGTGCAGTGCCGAACGCAGCAGTCCGGTCTGGGCTTCGACCTCGGAACAGTAACGGTCGTGACTGAGAAGGCTCATGACGTCACTCTAGAACGGGGCTCCGACAACGCCCTTGGCCGGGGCGGCGGTTCGGGCGGCGGGCGCGTTTCCCTCCGGGGGTGCGGGCTGTGTTCCTCTTCAGAGTGGCGCGTGCGGGTGCGCCGGGCGACCTGGAGGGGTCCGTTCGAGTGGGGTCGGCTCCCGGGACGCGGCCGCCCCCGGGTGCCGTACCTGATTGTCCTCGAACTCCCCCGGCTACCGCTGGGAGGTGCCCCCAGCGGGCTGGATCTGCCCCTCCGGCATCCGGGTCAGGCGCAGCAGTCCGGTTCCAGGCCGTACGGGAGGCGTTCGCCGCCGAAGACCGTCGTGGTCGCCTCGTCGCCGCCGAGCGCGGCGACGGCCAGCAGCAGGGAACCCGCCGTCCAGGAGGTGAGTTCCTCCGGCCAGACGGCGTCGTCCTCGTAGACGTAGCCGGTCCAGTACATGCCGTCCTCGGCGCGCAGGTGCTGGATCCACTGGAGGATCTCCACGGCGCGGTCGGACTCGCCCATCGCCCAGAGCGCGAGGGCGAGTTCGCAGCTCTCGCCGCCGGTCACCCACGGCCGGTCGGAGACGCAGCGCACGCCCAGGCCCGGGACGACGAAGCGGTCCCAGCCCGCCTCCAGGCGCTCCTTCGCGGCGGCGCCGGTGACGGCGCCGCCGAGGACCGGGTAGTACCAGTCCATCGAGAAGCGGTCCTTGTCCAGGAACCGCTCGGGGTGGTGCCGGATCGCGTGGCCGAGGAGGCCCGCGGCCAGTTCCCAGTCGGGCTGCGGCTCCTCGCGGTGCTCGGCGATGGCGAGGGCGCAGCGCAGCGCGTGGTGGATGGAGGACGAGCCGGTCAGCAGCGCGTCGTCGACGGGGGTGCCGTCGTCCTCCCGCTTCCAGCCGATCTGGCCGCCGGGCTGCTGCAGGCCGAGGACGAACTCGACGGCGGCGAAGACGGTCGGCCACATGCGGTCGAGGAAGGCGTCGTCGCCGGTGGCGAGGTAGTGGTGCCAGACGCCGACGGCGACGTAGGCGACGAAGTTCGTCTCGCGCCCCCGGTCGGTGGGCTCCTCGGGGTCGCCGTCGGCGTACGCGGCGTACCACGAGCCGTCGGAGTTCTGGTGCTCGGCCAGCCAGCGGTAGGCGGCCTCGGCCCGGTCCCGTTCGCCCGCCACGTCCAGGGCCATCGCGGCCTCGACGTGGTCCCAGGGGTCCAGGTGGTGGCCGCGGAACCAGGGTATGGCGCCGTCGGGGCGCTGCGTGGCGGCGATGCCCGCGACGGTCTGGGCGACCTGCTCTGCGGTGAGCACCCCGGCGAGGACGAGGCGCTCGGTACGGCCCGGTGTCGTCACGCTCGTCCCTCGCGGGCAGCGTCGTCGGTGGCCTGGGGGGCCGGGGCGGCCGGGGTGTGCGGCTTGGTGGCGTAGGCGACGAAGCTCTTGCCGATGAGGGGGTTGAGGGCCTGCTCGGCGAGGCGGGTGGCCCGTGGCTTCTTCATGATGTCCCAGACCAGCAGCTTGTGGTACGCGCGGACCGGCAGCGCCTTATCGTTGTCGACACCGAAGGCGCACTTGAGCCACCAGTACGGGCTGTGCAGCCCGTGGGCGTGGTGGGTGCCGTACGGCTTGAGGCCCGCCTCGCGCATCCGGTCCAGGAGTTCGTCGCCGCGGTAGATGCGGATGTGGCCGCCCTCGACCTCGTGGTAGGCGTCGGAGAGGGCCCAGCAGATCTTCTCCGGGCCGTAGCGCGGCACGGTGACGGCGATGCGGCCGCCGGGCTTCAGGACGCGCACCATTTCGGCGAGCACGCCCTTGTCGTCCGGGATGTGCTCCATGACCTCGGAGATGATGACGACGTCGAAGCTGTCGTCGGGGAAGGGCAGGGCCAGCGCGTCGCCCTCCATGGCGGTGGCGGTGGCGCCCGCCGGGGCCTCACCGGCCTCCTTCATGGCGGCGAACCACTTGGCGACCTCGCGGATCTCCTCGCCGTTGCGGTCGAGGGCCACGACCTGCGCCCCGCGCCGGTAGCACTCGAAGGCGTGCCGCCCTGCGCCGCACCCCAGATCGAGGACGCGGTCGCCTGCGGCGAGCGGGAAGCGGGAGAAATCGACGGTCAGCACGGGCTCTGCCTTCTGGTTCGGGGAATGCGTCCTGCGGGGTCGTGGGGGGGGTGAGAAGCGGGTGGCGGGCGGGCCGCCGGCCGGGGTCAGGCGGGCTTGCGTCTCGCGGTGGCGCGGGCCGGGGCGCCGCGCCCGGGGCCCTGGGCGGCGATGGCGGCGCGGTAGCGCTCGGCGGTGCCGATGGCGGCCTGCTCCCAGGTGAACCGGGCCAGCACGCGCTCGCGGCCCGCGGTGCCCAGCCGGCGGCGCAGTCCGGCGTCGCCGAGCAGCCGGCCCAGTGCCGCGGCGAGCGCCCCCGCGTCACCGGGCGGCACGGCGAGGCATGTCTCGCCGTCGGGGCCGGCGACCTCGGGGATGGCGCCGCCGGTGGTGGCCACCAGCGGGGTGCCGGTCGCCATGGCCTCGGCGGCGGGCAGCGAGAAGCCCTCGTAGAGGGAGGGGACGCAGGCGATCTGTGCCGAGCGGACCAGGTCGACGAGCTCGGCGTCGGTGATGCCCTTGACGAACTCGACGGCGCCCTCGAGCCCGTACCGCTCGATGGCGGCGGCGACCGGGCCGCCCTCGGCGCGCTTGCCGACGACGACGAGGTGGGCGTCGGGGTTTTCCGTACGGACCTTGGCGAGCGCCTCGACGAGGTGGACGAGCCCCTTGAGGGGGACGTCGGCGCTGGAGGTCGTGACGATCCGGCCGGGCACCTCGGCGACGGCCGGGTCCGGGGAGAACAGCTGGGTGTCGGCGCCGATGTGGACGACGTGGATGCGCTCGTCGCGCACCCCGAGGTGGTCGACTATCTCCTGGCGCGAGGAGCCGGAGACGGTGAGCACGGACGGCAGCCGCCGGGCGACGCGCTTCTGCATCCGGGTGAAGCCGTACCAGCGGCGCACGGAGGCACGGCGCTGCCAGCCGTCGGCGGCGTCGAGGTCCAGCTGCCGGTCGACGGTGATGGGGTGGTGGATGGTGGTGACCAGGGGGGTGCCGAGGTTGCCGAGGAGGCCGTAGCCGAGGGTCTGGTTGTCGTGGACGACGTCGAACTCGCCGCGGCGGGCGAGCAGATGGCGGCGGGCCCGCAGGCTGAACGTGAGCGGCTCGGGGAAGCCGCCGGTCCACATGGTGCCGACCTCCAGCGCGTCGATCCAGTCGCGGTACTCGTCGCGCTTGGGCGTGCGGAAGGGGTCCGGCTGACGGTAGAGGTCGAGGCTGGGCAGCTCGGTGAGGCTGACCTCGCCGGGTCCGGTGCCCTCGTCGAGGACGGGGTAGGGCTGGGAGCCGATGACCTCGACGGTGTGGCCGAGACGGGCGAGTTCACGGGAGAGGTGGCGTACGTACACGCCCTGGCCGCCGCAGAACGGGTTCCCCTTGTACGTGAGCATCGCGATGCGCAGCGGTCGGCCGACGTCCTGGTCCAGGAGGTGGGGTGTCGTTGCCTCAGCGGCCTCAGCGGTCACTCCCGGCCTCCTTCTCACTGCGATTCCGCCGGAGCGTAACCGGTCGCGCTAATCTAGAACAAGTTTCAGACTGAGTCGTCCAGAAGTCTCGAATCTACCGGCCTCACGGGGACGCGCCGGATCCGGATCGGGTGATTCGCGCCACGACCCGGCCCCTGCCATGCTGTGCCGTCCGGGCTGTACAGACACCGCTGGATGGATTGCCACGGAATGGGACATATGACGACGGAACCCAAGTCGGCGACCACGTCGGTCGCGATCGCCTCGTCCGGTCTCCCCCTGACCGAGCGTCAGGAGGCGCGGCGGCGCCGCATCCTGCACGCCACCGCCCAGCTGGCCAGCCGTGGCGGCTTCGACGCGGTGCAGATGCGGGAGGTCGCCGAGTCCTCGAGCGTCGCGCTCGGCACGCTCTACCGCTACTTCCCCTCGAAGATCCATCTGCTGGTCGCCACGATGCAGGACCAGCTCCAGCATCTGCACGAGACGCTGCGCAAGCGCCCGCCCACCGAGGAGGAGCCCGCCGCCCGCGTCGCGCAGACGCTGATGCGGGCGTTCCGCGCGATGCAGCGCGAGCCGCATCTGGCCGACGCGATGGTGCGCGCCCTCACCTTCGCCGACCGGTCGGTGAGCGCCGAGGTCGACGCCGCCTCCCGGCTGACGACGACGATCATCCTGGACGCGATGGGCCTGACCGTCCCGCCCACCTCCGCGCAGCTCTCGGCCGTACGGGTCATCGAGCACACCTGGCACTCGGCGCTGATCACCTGGCTGTCGGGGCGGGCCTCCATCGCGCAGGTGAAGATAGACATCGAGACGGTCTGCCGGCTGATCGACCTGACGACGCCGGCCACCGGCCCGACGGCGGGCGCAGCGGCCGGCGGGCGCGCCAAGTCCGGTCGTACCCCCACGAGTCGCAGCAAGCCGGGCCGCGCCAAACGGCGCTGACCGCCGCGTACGACCACCTTCCCACTCCGGCGTCCATGGGCAGGGGGAGGCGCATTCGCTCACACTTGGGGCGCACGCCGCGAGATTCGTGCGCCCTTGCGCCCCCCGCACGTTCGGTTTCGGCACCCGTGACAGTGGCACACGCCGGTAAGTATTTACCGACGTGCCCGACGTAGCGCTCGCTACCCGGGGAGCGCGAGCGGGGAGAGGCGGGAACGTGATCCGGGTCCTTCTGGTGCACGACACCTATCTGCTGAGGACGGCGCTGGCAGCGCTGATCGGTAGGGAGACCGATCTCGAGGTCTCCTCGACGTCCTGGCCGGGAGCCGTCGCGACCTCGCGGACGCTGCGGCCACAGGTGTGCGTGGTGGACATGGACAGCCCCGACGCGGTCGGCCCGCGCGGCATCCGGGAGCTGTCCCGCCGATGTTACGAAGGGGGCGACGGTTTCTCCTTGCTGGCCCTGGCGAGCGCGGGACGGCCGGGCCCCCTGCGCCGGGCCTATGAGGAGAGGGCCCTGGGGTTCTTGAGCAAAAACGCTTCTCCCGATCGGCTGGTCGAGGGCATCCGGCATGTCGCCAAGGGCGAGCGCTACGTCGACGAGTCACTCGGCTTCGGCTTTCTGGAGGCGTCGGAGATGCCACTGACGCGACGCGAACTCAGCGTGTTATCGCTGGCCGCCGAGGGCGCCTCCATCGGGGAGATCGCCCGCAGTCTGTGTCTGTCGAACGGGACCGTGCGCAACTACATGGCCGCCATCACCCGCAAGACCGGCGCCCGCAACCGGGTGGACGCCATACGGATCTCCCAGTGCGCGGGGTGGGTGTAGCCGTGGCCGGAGGGCCGGCGGCGGGCCCGTCTCACACGTGCCCCGCGTGCCAGCGCCCCACCAGATCGCGGTAGAGGACCGAGGAGTCGAGCAGTTCGTCGTGGCGCCCGCAGACGGCACGGGCGCCGTCCATCACCAGCACCCGGTCGGCCCTGCGCGCGGAGCTGATCCGGTGCGCCACCACGATCAGGGTGCCGGGCCGCTCGGCGAAGGCGCGCTCCGCGCGCGCCTCCGCAGCGGGGTCCAGATGACAGGTCGCCTCGTCCAGCAACACCAGCGGCGCGGGGGACAGATGGGCCCGGCCCAGCGCGATGAGCTGCCGCTCCCCCTGTGAGAGCGCGGCCGGGTCGACGTGCGCGTCCAGCCCGCCCAGCCGCTCCACCAGCGCTTCGAGGCCCACGGCCGCCACCGACGCCGCGACGGCCGCCGGGGGCGCCCCGCCGGGGCGGAGGTAGAGCAGGTTCTCCCGGACGGTGCCGGTGAAGACGTAGGCCTGCTGCGGGATCAGCACCCGCTGCCGCGCCCACTCCCGGCCCGGGGCCGCCGCCGGCCCGGTCACGGGCTCCCCCGCCACCCGCACCTCGCCCCGGTCCGGGGCGAGCAGCCCCGCGACGAGTCCCGTCAGGGTGGACTTGCCGATGCCGCTCGGGCCGACGACGACCAGGTGCTCACCGGGCTCCACCACCAGGTCGAGGTCCCGGACGACGGGGTGGGCGCGCGGCCCGTAGGCGAACGTCACCGACCGCAGCTCGACGCGCGGCGGGTGCGCGGGCGCCGCCGGCGCCCTGTCGTCGCCGTGCGCGGGCAGGTCGCCGACGGCCCCCGAGGTGAGGCGGTCGAGCACCACCAGCAGCCGGGTACCCGCCGCCCCGAGCGCGTTCATCAGGGTGTGCAGGGCGGGCAGCAGCGCCTGGACGAGGTAGGTGAGCGCACCGAGCAGCTCGCCGGCGGTCAGGCCCCGGTCGAGCAGCCAGGGCGCGGCGACGAGCAGCAGCACCACCGGCAGCTGCCCGGCGACGCCGAGCGCCAGGGCGCGGACCGCCGCCCAGGTGGCGAGTGAGCGGGCCGCCCGGACCTCGGCGGCGATCAGCGCGTCCGCCCGCCCGGCAGCATGCCGCTCCGCGCCGCACGCCACCACGTCGCGCAGCCCCTCGGCGAGCGCGCCGAACTCGGTGGACAGGCGTTCGTCGGCGACGAGGAAGTCCTGCTGCCGGTCGGCCATCGGCGCCAGGGTGGCCACGAACAGCGCCAGGCCCAGCAGCAGGGGCGGCACGACGACCAGCAGCAGGAGCGGTGCGAGGGAGGCGAGGCCCAGCAGCGCCCCCGCCGCGGTGAAGACGAACGAGCGGGCCACCAGCACCAGCCCCGCGAAGCTGTCGCGGGCCAGCTCGGTCTGATGGGTCAGCCGGGAGACCACGGCGCTGTCCGCCCGGCCTCCGCCGGTCACGGCCTCCCCCAGGGACCGCGTCACCACCCGGCGCACCAGCCCGTCCCGGAGCGGCTCCACGAGATCGGCCAGGCCGCGGAACACCCCGCCCGTGGCGAGTCCCCCGACGACGATCGTCACGGCGGCGAGCGCCAGCCAGCCGAGCCCGACGCCGGTGCGGCCCGCCAGGAACCCGTCGTCGAGGGCGCGAGCCACGCTGTAGCCGCCGAGGAAGGTCTGCGCGGACTCCAGCAGGGACCAGCCGCCGAGCATCAGCAGAACGCGCTTGCGGCCCGCCAGGAAGCGCCTGGCCTTCGGCAGGACACGGCGGGCGGGACCGGGCCGGGTGCGGGTGCCGGTCACCGGACCGCACCCCGCTCGGCGGTCCGCCTCCCGGCGGGGACGGCGGCCCGGGCCCGGTCGCGTCCCGGCGGAGTGCTCCGCCGCCCCGCGGCGGGGACGGCGGCCCGGACCCGCCCGCTCCCCGGGGGGACGACCCACGCGACGTCATTCACCGGCCCGCCCCCGTTCCGTCGGCATGTCCGGCAGCCCCTCCGCCGCCTCCGCCTGCTCGGGCTCGTCCGCGAACACCGCCCGGTAATCGGCCAGTTCCCACAGCTCCTCGTGCGGGCCCACGGCACGGATCCGGCCGTTCTCCAGCCAGGCGACGCGGTCCGCGCGGGCCGCGGAGGAGACGCGGTGCGCGATCAGCAGCCGGGTGCCCGCCCGGACCTCGCCGACCAGCGCCCGCCCCACCTGGACCTCCGTGACGCTGTCCAGGCTGGAGGTGGCGTCGTCGAGCACCAGCAGCCGCCCCGCGTGGGCGAAGGCCCGGGCCAGGCCGAGGCGTTGCAGCTCACCGCCCGACAGCGGCGCGTCGGCGAGGGCGGTGGCGTACCCGCGCGGGAGCAGCCGGATGAAGCGGTCCGCGCTGGCCGCCCGCGCGGCGGCCTCGACCTCGTGCGCGTCGGGGGCGTACGCCCCGAAGGCGACGGCCCCGCCGACCGTGTCGCCGAACAGCGCGGGCCGCTCGAAGGCGTACCCGATCTCCCGCCGCAACTGCCCGGGGTCCGCCTCGGTCAGGGGCACGCCGTCGAGCAGCACCTGTCCGCTGCCGGGGTCGGTCAGCCGGCCCGCGACGGCGGCCAGGACGGACTTGCCCGCGCCGGAGCGGCCGACGACGGCCGTCGTCGTACCGCCGGGGACCACCAGGTCGACGCCGCGCAGCACCTCGCAGCCGCCGCGGGTGACGCTCACGCCCCTCAGTTCGAGCCGGCCGGGGCCGTCCGGGGGCAGGGGCCGGGTGCCGTACGGCATGGCGGGCAGCGCCAGGAGTTCGGCGGTGCGGCGGGCCGCGGCGCGGCTGCGCACCAGGGAGTTGAGCTGACCGACGACCGAGCCGACGCCGGCGGCGAGGGCCGCGTAGCGGGTGGCGGCCAGCAGTTCGCCGACGCTCAGGTCGCCGGCGGCGAGGCGCACTCCGCCGACCGCGAGGACGGCCGTCTGCAACAGCGGCACCAGGATGCCGCCCTGCACCACGGCCCGCCCGTACACCTGCCACATGCGCCGCCCCTGGGCGGCCAGTTCGGGCAGCGGTGCGAGGACCCGGTCGCGTTCGCGCCGGACGGTGCCGGCGGCGGCGACGGTGCGGGCGCCGCCCAGGGCCTCGACGAGCCGGGCGGCGAGTTCGCCCTGGACGCGCTGGTAGCGCGAGACGCTGTCGGAGGAGCTGCGGGCGAAAGCGCGCAGGAAGAGGAAGAGCGCCGGTGCCCCGGCGAGGAAGACGGCGGCCAGCCAGAGGTCGATGAAGGCCAGGGCGATCAGCCCGCCGAGCGGGGTGAGGAGCGCGGCGAGGCCGGTGGCGGCGGTCGTCGGGGCGGTGCCCGCCTCGGCGGCGTTGCCGGTCAGCCGGGTGACGAGGTCGCCGGGGGTGAAGCGGGAGGCGCGGTGCGGGCCGGCGGCGAGCAGGCCGCGGGCGCCGAGGCGGCGGAGCCAGGAGCCGCCGCGCGCGTTCGTGGTGCCGGTGACGAAGGCCGTCAGGGCTTCGAGGAGGACCTCGGCGCCGATCAGGGCCGCGCACAGGGCCGTCCAGAGGTGAGGGGAGCCGCCGTGGCCGAGGATCAGGTCGAGGGTGTGGCCGAGCGCGGCGGGCAGGGCGAGGGCACAGCCCGCGGTCACCGTGCTGAGCAGGCAGATCGCGGTGGTGCGGCCGGCGCTGTGCCGGGCGGCGGCCAGCAGCAGCCGGTCGGCGTCGCGCCCGGCGGTGTCGCGCGCCCGTGCGTCGTCGTCCGCCCGGCGTTCTGCGGCCGGTTCGGAGTCCGTGGCTCCCGGCGTGCGGGGCGTCGTGGCCATACGCGGTGGGTCCTCGTCCGTGGGCGTGGCCGGGGCGCGAACCGGTCCCGGGCGGCGGTGCGCCCGGGACCGGTTCGACCGTGTGCGTGGGTTACGTCACCACGATCGTGGCGTGGCGGTCTGCGACCGCCGTGCGCCCGCGATCAGTTGCAGGTGACGACCGACAGGCTGCTGTCACCACAGAGCAGCAGGCTGGCGCGGCTGCCACCGCCGCCGCCGTGGCCCAGCTCGCCGGTCACCTCGGTCTTGGGGGTCTCCATCGTCTGCAGGTCGAGAAGGGTCATGTCAGTTCCTCTCACTTGTGGGGACGGGGTGTTTTTCGGTACGACCCCGAAGGGCCGGCTCTGTGGGCCGCCGGAGCGGCGGGAGGAAGGGCAGGTGCACCGGTGTGGGGTGCAGGGCGCTGCCCAGGGCGAGCAGACAACCTGCGGTGCCGGTGGACAGGTCCATCGACAGGCGCATCATCTGCTCGCCGGGGAAGGCCAGACGGCCCTGGAAGGGGACGGCGCCCCAGGACAGGGAGCCGATCTGGCGGTGCAGGTCGGCCGGGGCGGTGCCGGGTCCGTCGGCCGTGGTGCGGCTCAGGTACAGCACCATGCCCGCGGTGCCCCGGAAGAGGTTGGGCTGGGCGTAGAAGGTGGCCTGGGCGGCCCGGACGATCCGGCCCCGCGCCTGCTCGAACTCCGCGTCGGGCCGGTGGGCGAGGTAGTCGTCGAGGAGCATGCCGATGCCGACGCTTCCGGCGCCGAGGTAGGGCATGGTGCGCCAGCCCTCGTCGACCTGGAGGACGTCGCCCACGCCGAGGACGCAGCGGGCGAGGTCGCGGCGGAGGGCGTCGGCGGCGCGGTCGAGGAGCGCGGGCTCGCCGGTGCGTTCGTAGAGGCGCAGCAGGAGCAGGGCCGTGCCGGTGGCACCGTGGAGGAGGCCGGCGCGGGGCTTGCCGCCCGCCTCGCCGACCGGCCTGGTCATGACCAGTTCCGCGCAGCGCAGGGCCGCGTCGTGGAGGGCGCTCTCGCCCGTGGTCGTGGCCAGGGAGTCGAGGGCGAGACCGATACCGGCGAGGCCGCTGTGCAGGTCGGGGGCGATGTGGTCCCAGTCCTGGGCGGTGATCGTCTCGGCGAGTTCCAGGGCGCGGGCGCGGTGGCCGAGCCGTTCGAGGACCCAGGCGACGCCGGCGAGTCCGTCGTAGAAGCCGAGGGGGGTGCCGGGTCGGGGGCTCTTGGTGTGGTGCAGCAGCCATTCCTCGGCGTCGCCGCACCGCTCGCGCCCGCCGGTCGCGTCCAGGGCGTACAGCACGCCGGCCGCGCCGTGGGCGAAGCAGATGCCGCCGCCGGTGGCGAACTGGGCGATGTCGCCGGGGAAACAGCGGTCCTCGCGCTGGGGGGTGGCCGAGGCGAGAATGGCCTCCGTCATGGAATCGCGGCTGCGCGGCCAGTCGGCGAGGCCGACGGGCAGGTAGTCGGCGGCGGTGACGGGTGCGGCGGCACGTGCGGCACGCACGGCGCGCGGCCCGTGGACGATCTCCGCGACCGCCTCGTCGAAGTAGCCGGGCGGCACCGGGAACTGCTCGCGCGCCGTCTGCGCCAGGTGCGCCGCCTTGTGCGGGTCGACGGCGAACAGGCTCGTCAGCGGCAGGAAGAGGGCGATGCGCAGACAGGCCAGGGCGTAGCGGTCGACGTCGAAGCCCTTGCGGTCGGCCGGGGCGACGAAGCCGGGGTTGGCGATGGTCTGGCGGCGGCCCTCGTCGATGTGCGCGGCGGCCTCGAAGTCGAGGAGGACCACGGACTCCTCGTCCTCGGCGACCATGATGTTGAACAGGTGCAGGTCGTTGAAGACGATGCCGCGCGCGTGGACGGCGTCGACGGCCTCCTCGACCAGCCGGTACAGCCGCATCGCCCAGTCCGTGTAGGCGGCGAGGGCTTCGGCGCCGGGGTCGGGGTCGACGAGGGGGTGCCGCCGGGCGAAGAAGGTGTTGAGCGGCCGGCCCTCGACGAACTCGAGCACCAGGAAGTGGTGGTCGCCGAGGGTGAAGTAGTCGTGCACCTCGGGGGTGTACGGCAGCCCCGACAGCTTTTGCAGGGCGTCCCGTTCGCGCTGCAACCGGGTCACCGCGTCGGCGCCGTCGGCGGCCAGGCCCGCGTGCGGGCGGCCTTCCTTGAGGACGACCTGCTGGTCCGTGCGCAGGTCGGTGCCGACGTAGACGCCGCCGCCGTTGGAGAAGTGCAGGGCGCGGTCGATCCGGTACGGGATGTCGCTGACCGTCGTCGCCGAGCGGGCGGCGAGGTGCGGGGCGAGGAAGTCGGGGAGGGTGATCCAGTCCGGGACGTGGAAGGCCGGGTCCCGGCGGTCGGGCACGAGCACCCCGTCGGCGTTCTCGACGGCCGGGCACAGCTCGCCCTTGTCGTCGTAGCAGTGCCGCTCGGTGAAGCTGCCGTACCGCACGTACACCGGCCCCTCGCCCCACCGCAGGTCGGTGAGGATGTACGGGCCCGCCTCGCCGGTCAGCAGGGCGTCGAGGTCCTCGGCGACGGCCCGGCACTGCGCGTCGTCGGCGGGGTAGACGGTGATGAACTTCCCGCTGCCGCCCCGGTCGGCGTACTTGGCGTTGCGGGTGTGCAGGAGGTACGGGCTCGGCACGCACTTGAAGGCGATGCGCCGCGGTACGCAGTAGTCCCAGACGGCGGCGAGGATCCGCTCGGCGTTGTCCAGGCACGCGGAGACGTGGATCTTCCAGCCCTGGTTGGGCAGTTGGGTGTCGAGGGGCCGGAAGGCCGTCCAGTCGCCGATGCGGTGGCGCTGCCAGTCGGCGGGCGGCTCACGGCGGGCGATCGCGTAGAAGGCGGAGGGGCCGTCGCCGTCGACGGGCAGGCGGTGCGGGGCGTCGTAGAACCGACGGTCCGCGTCGCAGTAGACGGCGTAGCCCTTGTTCATCGCACTCCCTCGTCCGGTGACGTCGTGAGGGTTCCACGGCGTCACCGGGAGGGGACAGTCGCGAATGTCATGAACCCGCTATGAGGAACGCACGAGTAACAAGGCGACACATGTTCCGGTTGTCGGCTCTCCGTTCCGGTTGCTCGCGCCGTCCCCGGGCGCCGGTCATTCGTCCTCGGGCGGGAAGACCGCGGCGCCGTCGCCGAGGGCCCGGAGGGTGATGGCCTCGACGGGGCAGCTCTCCGCGGCGGCGAGTACGGGCGCGGCCGCGTCGGTCTCCGGCTCGGTCGGATGGGACTGCCGGGCCGTGTCGAGCCGGAAGGCCCACGGGGCGAGGCCCGCGCACATCCCCGAGCCGACGCAGACGCTCCGGTCGACCTCCACCTGCCAGCGCCCGTCCATCAGAGCGCCTCGTGGCCGGCGGGCAGGTGGATCGTCTTGTGTTCCAGGTAGGCGGCGAAGCCCTCGGGCCCGAACTCCCGCCCCAGGCCGGAATTCTTGTAGCCGCCGAAGGGGCCGAGCATGTCGAGGCTGAAGGTGTTCACGGAGTACGTGCCGGTGCGCACCCGTCGCGCGACGTCGATGCCGCGCTCGACGTCGCGGGTCCAGACGCTGCCGGAGAGTCCGTAGTCGGAGTCGTCGGCGATGCGGACGGCCTCCTCCTCGTCCTCGTACGGCAGGAGGCAGACGACCGGGCCGAAGATCTCCTCGCGGGCGATCCGCATCGTGTTGGCGACGTCGCCGAAGAGGGTGGGCTCGACGTACCACCCGCTGTCCTGCCCGGCGGGCCGGCCGCCCCCGGCGAGGACCTTGGCGCCCTCGCGCTGCCCGAGCGCGATGTAGTCCAGCGACCGGCGCCGCTGGCGCTCCGCGACGAGCGGGCCGATCTGGGTGGCGGGGTCCAGGGGGTCGCCGACGACGAAGGCGGACGCGGCGGCGGCGAAGCGTTCGGCGAGTTCGTCGTAGTGGGCGCGGGGTGCCAGGACGCGGGTCTGGGCGACGCAGGTCTGGCCGTTGTTCATCCAGGCGGCCGGCACGATGCCGGCGACGGCCGCGTCGAGGTCGGCGTCGGGGAGGATGACGGCGGCGGACTTGCCGCCGAGCTCCAGGGTGACGCGGGTGAGGTTGCGGGCGGCGGTCGCCATGACGCTACGGCCGGCCTCCACGGACCCGGTGAAGGACACCTTGTCGATGCCGGGGTGCCCGACGAGGTACTCGCCGACCTCACGGCCGGCGGGCAGGATCGACAGCACGCCCTCGGGCAGCCCCGCCCCGGCGACGATCTCCGCGAGCAGATACGCGTCCAGCGGCGTCTCCGGGGACGGCTTGAGGACGACCGAACAGCCGGCCAGCAGCGCGGGCGCGAGCTTGGCGGCCGCCACGAACTGCGGCGCGTTCCACGGCACGACGGCCGCCACGACCCCGACCGGCTCCCGCCGCACGAGCAGCGGCCCGAGGACGCCGGCCCGCCGCTCCTCGTAGGGGAAGTCCCGGGCGACGGTGATCGCACAGTCCCAGACCATCATGGCGCCGAGCGCCTGCCCGAGGACGCTCCAGGAGTAAGGGGAACCGTTCTGCGCGGAGACGACCCTGGCGATCTCCTCGTGCCGGGCGGCGATCGCGTCCTTGATCCGCGTGACGACCTCGATCCGCTCGCCGAGCGGCCGCCGGGCCCAGACCCCGGACTCGAACGCCGCCCGCCCCGCCGCGACGGCCCGGTCCACGTCGGCCCGACCGGCGTGCGGCACCCGCCCGATGACGTGCTCGGTGTGCGGCGAGACGACGTCGATGGTGTCCGTACCGGCCGGATCGACCATCACCCCGCCGATGAAGAGCTGCCCGTGCTCGATGACTCCGCGCATCCGCACCACCTCCCACGACGGTTCGGGGACCCGACCCCGATCTGACGCTGCATCAGAACTGATAGCAGTTCCGATGGACAGGGGCAACAGTCGCCTCACGGATCGCTTCGCGGCGGGCAGGACACGGATGCCGGCGCCCGGCGCCCCGCCGGGGCGGGTGGCCCCGCCGGGGCCGCGCCCCGCCACCGCGCGCGGTGGCCCGCCCGCGCGGGCCGTAGCGGGCTGACCGCGATCGCCCGGGACGGGCGAGCAGCCCCTGCGCCGCCCCGCGCGGCGACCGCCCCCGGGCGGACGAGCCCACCCCCACCCAACGCCCGCAGCCCGCAGCCCGCAGCCCGCAGCCCCGCGGACGCGAATCCGTCCGGAACGGCCAGGCCCCTCCGGGCCCGGCGGCCGCCCCGCACCACGCCATCACCGGCCCACCCGCCCGGAGGGCCTCATCCCGTCCCAGACGGACAAAGCACCACCCGCCGCGCCGCGATACGGCCCGCGCCGTCGTCAGCCCACCGCCGGAGGGCCTCCGCGGGCACGGATCCCGTCCGGGACGGAGGAGCCCGCCCACCCCACACCCCCGCCCAGAGGGCTTCCGCGGATCCCGTCCGGAACGACAGAGCGCCTACCGGCCCGGCGGCACCCGCCCGCACCGCACACCGCGCGATCACCGCCCACCCGCCGGAGGGCATACGCGGATGCGCATCCGTCGGGAACGGGCAAAGTGCCTCCCGGCCCGCCGCACCGCGATACGGCCCCCGCCGTCCTCAGCACCCCGCCCGGAGGGCCTCCGCGGGCGCGGATCCCGTCCGGAACGGACAAAGCACCACCCGCCCCGCCGCGCCGCGACACGGCATCCGCGCCGTCGCCGTCCCACCCGCCCGGAGGGCATCAGGTGCCCGTAATGCGACAGCTAAAGTGTGCGTGACAACTTCATCCCGCCTCGGAACGGGGAAAGCCGGTGCGAATCCGGCGCTGACCCGCAACCGTGAGCGCGGCCCGCACCCCGGTGCGGTCGTGCGAGCCGGAGCTCCCGCTCCGTGGCGGCAGGTCCCCGGAGCCGGTCGTGCCGCATGCGGTGCCGTCCGGACACCGGCACCGTCGAGGTATACGGAGCCGACGTCCCGGTGCCACCGCGCGAGGTGCGCGGCTGGGCGGCCGTGCGAGGCTGTGCACCACCCGTAGCACCCAGCCGTATGCCGCCCACCGCAGCGACACCCACCGAGAGGCACCGACTTCCATGGCCCCCTCCTTCGCCGTCCACGCGCGCCGCGGCGCCGCGGCCCTGGCCACCGCGGCCGTCCTCAGCGCGGCCGTGGCCCCTGCCGCGTTCGCCGACGGCTCACCGTCCCCGGCCACCGCACCGGGGCTGTACGGCAAGAAGGACCCGCAGTTCGACGGTGTCTTCCGGCAGTCCCTGGCCCTTCTCGCGCAGAAGGCGACGAACGTCGCCCCGCCGAAGCAGGCCACGGACTGGCTCGCGGGGCAGCAGTGCGCGGACGGCGGCTTCGCCGCGTACCGGGCGGACACGGCCAAGGCGTGCGACCCCAAGGCTGGCGAGTTCACCGACCAGACCGCCCTCGCCGTGCAGGGCCTCGTGGCCGCCGGCGGGCACGGCGACGCGGTGAAGAAGGGCCTGGACTGGCTCAAGGCCCATCAGAACGAGGACGGCGGCTGGGGCATGACCCCCGGCTCCCCCAGCGACCCCAATTCCACCTCCACGGCGATCGGCGCGTACGCGGCCGCCGGTCAGGACCCCGCGAAGGCGACGGCCAAGGGCGGCAAGTCCCCCTACGACGCGCTGATCGGCTTCCAGCTGGGCTGTGACCAGAAGGAGGACGAGCGCGGCGTCTTCGCCTACCCGGACCAGAAGGGCAAGCTCGCCCCCAACGACCTGGCCACGACCGCCGCCGCGCTGGCCGCGCTCGGCAAGGGCTACCTCGTCGCGCCCGCCAAGGGTGGCGACATGCCCGTCAAGCCGCTCGAGTGCGCCGACGACGAGTCGGCCAAGCCCAAGGACGCGCCGTCCGCCGGTGCCGCCGCGGCCGCCTACCTGGCCGCGAAGCTCGACGCGAACGGCGGCTTCCTCAGGACCTCCATGCCCGGTACCGCCGAGGGACCCGACGCCGGTCTCACCACCGACGCTGCTCTCTCCCTTGCGGCGGGCGGTCACCTCGGTGCCGCGGACAAGCCCCTGAAGTGGCTGCACGCCGAGACCAACGAGACCGCCGACTGGGCCAAGGGCGACCCCGGCCGCCTCTCCAAGCTCGTCCTCGCCGTCCACGCCGCCGGTGCCAACCCGCGCGACTTCGCCGGCGTCGACCTGGTGCAGCAGTTGACCGCGACGGGCCCCAAGGCGGAGGCTTCTCCGTCATCGACGGAAACCAAGGACGAGAAGAAGAAGGACGACGACACCATCGGCATCTGGTGGATCGTCGGCATCTTCTTCGTCGCGAGCGTCGGTGTCGGTTTCCTGATCAGCGGCCGCAACAAGAAGCAGCAGCTGTGACGGTGGCGCGTTCCGCCGCGCGAGCCGTCGGCGCGCTGCTGATCGCCGGGTTCCTCGCCGTCCTGGGGGCCGTGCCCGCACAGGCGGCGGGGTACCGGTACTGGTCGTTCTGGGAGCACACCGGCAGCGGCTGGGCGTACGCCACCCAGGGGCCGTCGGTGCTGAGGCCGGACGACGGGGACACCGTCGGCTTCCGGTTCGCGGTCAGCGAGGACTCCGCGCACGCCGCGCAGCCCCGCGACAAGGGCGACTTCTCGGCGATCTGCGCCGCTACGCCCGCGAAGGACGGCAGCAAGCGCGTCGCGGTCGTCCTCGACTTCGGCACGCCCGAGCACGCACCGGGCGGCCGGCGCCCGCCCGAGCGGCGCACCGCGTGCGCGCAGGTGGGTGAGGACGCCAGCGCCGGTGACGCGCTGGCGGCCGTCGCGAAACCGCTGCGCTACAACTCCAGTGCCCTCCTGTGCGCCATCGCGGGTTACCCGACGTCGGGCTGCGGTGAGCAGGTGGGCGCGCAGGAGTCCGGGCAGCGGCCGTCCGCCGGTGCGTCCGGTGCCGAGAAGTCCGGCGAGTCCGACGACGGGGACGACGGCGGTCCCTCCGCCGGTCTTCTCGTCGGTGTCGCCGCCGTGGTCGTCCTCGGCGCCGCCGCCGTGTGGCAGGCCCGCCGCCGGCGCGGATGAGCGACAGGAACCGGCCCCCGCACGCCGGTGACCCGACGACGGCGCCCGTCACCGCACGGGCGTCCGCGCTGCACGCGGGCGCCTGGTGGATATGGGCGCTCGGACTGGCCACCGCCGCGTCGCGCACGACGAACCCGCTGCTGCTCGGCCTGCTGGTCGCCGTGGCCGGATATGTGGTGGCCGCGCGCCGCACGGACGCGCCGTGGGCGCGCTCGTACGGGGCGTTCCTCAAGCTCGGGCTGGCCGTGATCGTCATCCGGCTCGTCTTCGCGATCGTGCTCGGCTCGCCGATCCCGGGCACGCACATCCTCGTCACCCTCCCCGAGGTCCCGCTCCCCGCCTGGGCGAAGGGGGTGCGCATCGGCGGCCGGGTGACCGCGGAGGGGCTGGTCTTCGCGCTGTACGACGGCTTGAAGCTGGCCACGCTGCTGGTCTGCGTCGGCGCGGCGAACGCGCTCGCCAACCCGGCCCGGCTGCTGAAGTCCCTGCCGGCCGCGCTGTACGAGGCGGGGGTGGCCATCGTCGTCGCGATGACCTTCGCGCCCAACCTCGTCGCGGACGTACAGCGGCTGCGCGCCGCCCGCCGCCTGCGCGGCCGCCCGGACCGGGGCCTCAAGGCCCTGCTCCAGGTGGGGCTGCCGGTGCTGGAGGGCGCGCTGGAACGTTCGGTGGCGCTGGCGGCGGCGATGGACGCGCGCGGTTACGGCCGCAGCGCCGAGGTCCCGCGCGCCGTCCGGCACACCACGACAGCGCTGACGCTGGGCGGACTGCTGGGCGTCTGCGCCGGTACGTACGGACTGCTCGCCGACCAGGGCGCGGGCTACGGCCTGGCGGTGCTGGTGGCCGGACTGGCCGCCGCGCTGGCGGGCCTGTGGCTGGGCGGCCGACGCTCGGTCCGCACCCGCTACCGGCCCGACCGGTGGGGCACGCGCGCGTGGCTGGTGTCCGGCTCGGGCGCGGCGGTCGCGGCCCTGACGATCTGGGCGAGCTCGTACGCCCCGCAGGCCCTGCACCCCCCGGCCGTGCCGCTGACCTCGCCGCAGCTGCCGCTGTGGCCGGCGGCGTCGATCCTGCTGGGCCTGCTGCCGGCGTTCGTGGCGCCGGCCCCGGCGGGGCACCGGACGCCCGGGCGGGGGTCACGCGCCGTCGCCGAGCGGGATGCCCCGGCTGGGGAAGCTCCCCCGCCGCGACGACGCGCGACCGCCACCGGGGAGCCCGGCGCCGGCCACCCCACCCACACACCCCACTCCGAGGAGACCCGGTGATCCGCTTCGAGCAGGTGTCGGTCACCTACGACGACGCCGCAGCCCCCGCTCTGCAGGGGGTGGACCTCACCGTCCCCGAAGGGGAGCTGTGCCTGCTCGTCGGGCCGTCCGGCGTCGGCAAGTCGACGCTGCTCGGCACCGTCAGCGGGCTCGTGCCGCACTTCACCGGCGGCACCCTGCACGGCCGGGTCACCGTCGCGGGCCGTGACACCCGCGCGCACCGGCCGCGCGAGCTCGCCGACGTCGTCGGCACCGTCGGCCAGGACCCGCTGGCCCACTTCGTCACCGACACCGTCGAGGACGAGCTCGCGTACGGCATGGAGTCCCTGGGCCTCGCGCCCGACGTGATGCGCCGCCGCGTCGAGGAGACCCTGGACCTGCTGGGGCTCGCCACCCTGCGCGACCGCCCCATCGCCACCCTCTCCGGCGGGCAGCAGCAGCGCGTCGCGATCGGCTCGGTGCTGACCACCCACCCCGAGGTGCTGGTCCTCGACGAGCCGACCTCCGCGCTGGACCCGGGCGCGGCCGAGGAGGTCCTCGCCGTGCTGCAGCGTCTCGTGCACGACCTCGGCACGACGGTCCTGCTGGCCGAGCACCGGCTGGAGCGGGTCGTGCAGTACGCGGACCAGGTGATCCTGCTGCCCGCGCCGGGCGCGGCCCCCGTCGTCGGGGACCCCGCCGAGATCATGGCCGTCTCGCCCGTCCACCCGCCCGTGGTCGCCCTGGGGCGGCTCGCGGGCTGGTCGCCGCTGCCCCTGTCCGTCCGGGACGCGCGCCGCAAGGCCGGCCCGCTGCGGGAGCGGCTGGCACAGCTGGACGCCCCCGACGCCCCTGCCGCCCCGGAAGGCACGGCCGTCACGGGCGCCGAGCCCGCGTCGGTGACCGGGCTCGGTGTCCGGCACGGCCGGGTGGTCGCCCTGCGCGACGTCGAGCTGTCCGTACGGGCCGGGGAGACCGTCGCGCTGATGGGCCGCAACGGCGCGGGCAAGTCGACGCTGCTGCGCACGCTGGTCGGCATGCACAAGCCCACCTCGGGATCGGTGCGGGTCGGTGGCGTGGTCCCGCAGAGCACGGCCCCCGCCGAGCTGCTGCGCCACGTCGGCCTCGTGCCCCAGGAGCCGCGCGACCTGCTCTACGCGGACACCGTCGCGGCGGAGTGCGAGGCCGCCGACGGTGACGCGGCGGCGGCGCCGGGCACCTGCCGGGCCCTGGTCTCCGAGCTGCTGCCGGACGTGTCCGACACCACCCACCCCCGCGATCTGTCCGAGGGCCAGCGGCTGGCGCTCGCGCTCGCCGTGGTGCTGACCGCGCGGCCGCCGCTGATCCTGCTCGACGAGCCGACCCGCGGCCTCGACTACGCGGCCAAGGCCCGGCTGGTGGAGATCCTGCGCGCCCTGGCCGCCGAGGGCCACGCGATCGTCCTGGCCACGCACGACGTGGAGCTGGCGGCGGAGCTGGCGCACCGGGTGGTCGTCATCGCCGACGGAGAGATCGTCGCGGACGGCCCGACCGCCGAGGTCGTGGTCTCCTCCCCGGCCTTCGCACCCCAGGTCGCGAAGATCCTCGCACCGTTGCCCTGGCTCACGGTGCCGCAGGTACGCACCGCCTTGCGGGAGACACCGTGACACCCGACGAACCGGCCGAAATCCCAGCCCGTCCCGAAAACCCAGCCCGTCCGGCGCTTGAGGACGAACGCAGGCCCGAAAACCCAGCCCGTCCGGCGTTTGAGGACCGGGGTCCGGGGCGGAGCCCCGGCACTGACCGTCAGACGCAAGCCGTCCGCAGGACCCCCGGCACTGACCGTCAGGCGCAAGCCGTCCGCAGGACCCCCGACACGGACCGCCAGGCGCGAGCCGTCCGGCTCGGCCCCCGGTCCATCGCCGTCCTGATACTCGTCTCCGCCACAGGCGTAGCCGCCTTCGGCTGGCCGCTGCTCGCGGACACAGCGTCCGGCCTCGCGCACTCCAAGGACGCCCCCTGGCTCTTCGCGGCGCTGCTGCCGCTGCTGCTCGCCGTGGTCGCGGCGACCATCGCCGACACCGGCCTGGACGCGAAGGCCATCGCGATGCTGGGCGTGCTGGCCGCGGCGGGCGCGGCCCTGCGGCCGCTGGGGGCCGGGACGGCCGGCATCGAGCCGATGTTCTTCCTCATGGTGCTGTCCGGGCGGGTGCTCGGACCCGGCTTCGGGTTCGTCCTCGGCTCGGTGTCGATGTTCGCGTCC
This sequence comes from Streptomyces netropsis, assembly GCF_014203545.1. Classification (GTDB taxonomy): domain Bacteria; phylum Actinomycetota; class Actinomycetes; order Streptomycetales; family Streptomycetaceae; genus Streptomyces; species Streptomyces netropsis. The sequence continues at coordinate 579,776 of NZ_JACHJG010000001.1, read as the reverse complement.
GCGCTGCTGACGGGCGGGGTCGGGCCGTGGATGCCGTTCCAGATGCTGGCCATGGGGTGGGTGGCGATGGGGGCCGGCCTGCTGCCGGGGCCGGACCGGCTGCGGGGGCGGCGGGAGCTGGTGCTGCTCGCCGGGTACGGGGCGGTGGCCTCCCTCCTCTACGGCACGATCATGAACCTCCAGGGCTGGCCCTACATCGGCTCCCTCGCCACGGGCGTCTCCTTCGTCCCCGGCGATCCGCTGTCCGAGAACCTCGCCCGGTTCATCGCGTACTGCCTGGCGACGTCCCTGGGCTGGGACGTGCCCCGCGCGATCGTCACGGTGACGGCCACCCTCGCCCTGGGCCCCACCGTGCTGAAGGCCCTGCGCCGCGCCACCCGCCGCGCGGCCTTCGACGCCCCGGTGCGCTTCGAGGACGCCGGAACCGACCGCAAGTAACAGCCGAATCCCATCGCCGAGCATTACCGATTTGTGAACGCCCCCACGTGACCCCGTTCACATACGGTCCCGCTTCGTACGCGCGGGTCCCCCTCCACCCAGGGCCCGGCGGCCCGGCCCCCGCCCCCCTTCCTGCGAGGCCGGCTAGTAGAGGGGGGTCGTTGCCAGGCCCCGTCGCGTCGTTCATGGTCGGTTGAGTCGCCGGAGCGCAAGTCGGCCCGGCGGCGCCCCATGTCCCCGACGGAAGGTTCCTTCGTGACGTTCTCGACCATCAGCCGCGTCGCCTCCCGCAAGCTGGCCACCGTCGCCGGTGCCGCCCTCGCCCTGGGTACCGCCGGAGTCGTGTTCGCCTCCGTGCCGGCCCAGGCCGCGACCGCGGCCCCGAAGGCCGCCGCGCAGGAGACCGCCAAGCAGATGATCAAGGACTCCGCGCAGTTCCAGTGCTTCAGCAAGATCGTGGAGCACGAGAGCGGCTGGAACCACAAGGCGACCAACGCCGGCAGCGGCGCCTACGGCCTGGTCCAGGCGCTGCCCGGCTCGAAGATGGCCTCGGCCGGCTCCGACTGGCAGACCAACCCCGCCACCCAGATCAAGTGGGGCCTGGACTACATGAAGGACCGCTACGGCAGCCCCTGTGGCGCCTGGGCCTTCTGGCAGACCCACAACTGGTACTGAGCGGCACCACGCCGCTGAAGCGCCTGCATCCCGGAAGCGGCCGGCACCCCACGGTGCCGGCCGCTTCCGCGTGCCCCGGGCCAGGCGCTACAGCGCTACAGGCGCTACAGGCGCTGAATGATCGTGCCCGTCGCCTGCGCCCCGCCCGCGCACATCGTGATGAGCGCGAATTCCTTGTCCGCGCGCTCCAGCTCGTGCAGCGCGGTGACCATCAGCCGTGCGCCCGTCGCGCCCACCGGGTGGCCGAGCGCTATCGCGCCGCCGTTGACGTTGACCTTCTCCAGGTCCTGGTCGAAGACCTGCGCCCACGACAGCACCACGGACGCGAAGGCCTCGTTGATCTCCACCAGGTCGATGTCCCGCAGCGACATGCCCGCCTTGCCGAGCACGGCCCGCGTCGCGTCGACGGGACCGTCGAGGTGGAAGTGGGGATCGGCCCCGACCAGGGCCTGGGCGACGATCCGGGCGCGGGGGCGCAGCTTCAGGGCACGGGCCATGCGTTTGGAGGCCCACATCAGGGCCGCCGCCCCGTCGGATATCTGCGAGGAGTTCCCGGCGGTGTGGACCGCCGTCGGCATGACGGGCTTGAGCCCGGCGAGCGCCTCCATGCTGGTGTCGCGTAACCCCTCGTCGCGGTCGACGAGCCGCCACATGCCCTGCCCGGCGTACTGCTCCTCCTCGGTGGTGGGCACCTGGACCGCGAAGACCTCGCGCTTGAAGCGCTCCTCGGCCCAGGCCCGGGCCGCCCGCTCCTGGGAGAGCAGCCCGAGCCCGTCGACCCGCTCACGGGTCAGACCGCGCTTGCGGGCGATCCGCTCGGCCGCCTCGAACTGGTTGGGCAGATCGACGTTCCACTCGTCGGGGAAGGGCTTGCCCGGCCCGTGCTTGGAGCCGCTGCCCAGCGGGACCCGGCTCATGGCCTCCACCCCGCAGGCGATGCCGATGTCGACGACCCCGCCCGCGACCATGTTGGCCACCAGGTGGTTGGCCTGCTGGGAGGAACCGCACTGGGCGTCCACGGTGGTGGCGGCGGTCTCGTAGGGCAGGCCCATCGCGAGCCAGGCGGTGCGTGCCGGGTTCATCGACTGCTCACCGGCGTGGGTGACCGTGCCGCCGACGATCTGCTCGACGCAGTCGGGCTGGATGCCGGTGCGGGCGAGGACCTCTCGATAGGTCTCCCCCAGCAGATAGGCGGGGTGGAGGTTGGCGAGCGCCCCCTGGCGCTTGCCTATGGGGGTGCGTACGGCTTCGACGATGACGGGTTCCGCGGCCATGACTCGTCCTCTCGTGGGCGCCGCGGGACGTCCCGGCGCCCACGGAGCTGTGTCTTCCCGGGGCCTTGCCTGACCACCACCGACCCCTGGCCGAACTGGTACGCGTTCTAGTTCCGCTCGCAGTCTTATGACTGCCACCTCGGTACGCAAGGGTCGCGCAACCACCGCGTGCGCAACAGATGGCGTCGTCGGCCTTGCCTCCTTCGGGAGGCGTCATTACCTTCGGGCATTTCTGATGGGCCGTCAGCAATGACGGCAGCGATGCCGTCAGGAACGGAGTGCCCGATGCCTTGTCCCGCGCTGCCCGAGGGCTTCGACTTCACCGACCCCGATCTCTACCAGCACCGCGTGCCGCTCCCGGAGTTCGCGGCCCTGCGCCGGACGGCGCCCGTGTGGTGGAACGCCCAGCGGCGCGGCGTCGCGGGCTTCGACGACGAGGGCTACTGGGTCGTCACCCGACACGCGGACGTCCGGGAGGTCTCCACCCGGCCGGAGGACTTCTCCGCCCGTCTGAACACCTCGGTGATCCGCTTCAGCGAGCACATCCGGCGCGACGAGATCGAAGCCCAGCGGCTGATGATGCTCAACATGGACCCGCCCGAACACACCCGGGTCCGCCAGATCGTCCAGCGCGGCTTCACCCCGCGCTCGGTCCGGGCCCTCGAGGCGGCCCTGCGCGAGCGGGCGGGCGCCATCGCGACCGGGGCGCGCGAGCGCGGCAGCGGCGACTTCGTCGCCGACATCGCCTGCGAACTGCCCCTCCAGGCCATCGCCGAGCTCATCGGCATCCCCCAGGACGACCGGGCGCGGATCTTCGACTGGTCCAACAAGATGATCGCCTACGACGACCCCGAGCTGGCCATCACCGAGGAGATCGGCGCCGAGGCCGCGATGGAACTCATCGCGTACGCCATGAACCTCGCCGCCGACCGCGCGAAGTGCCCGGCGCGGGACATCGTGAGCCGGCTGGTGGCGGCCGAGGGCGAGGGCAACCTCGGCTCCGACGAGTTCGGCTTCTTCGTCCTGCTGCTGGCCGTCGCCGGCAACGAGACCACGCGCAACGCCATCAGCCACGGCATGCACGCCTTCCTCACCCACCCCGACCAGTGGGACCTCTACAAGCGGGAGCGGCCGGTGACGGCGGCGGAGGAGATCGTGCGGTGGGCGACCCCGGTCGTCTCCTTCCAGCGCACGGCCACCCGCGACACCGAACTGTCGGGCACCCCGATCGGGGCGGGCCAGCGCGTCGGGATCTTCTACGCCTCCGCCAATCACGACCCCGAGGTCTTCGACGCCCCCGAGAACTTCGACATCACCCGCGACCCCAACCCCCATCTCGGCTTCGGTGGCGGCGGGCCGCACTTCTGCCTCGGCAAGTCGCTGGCCGTCATGGAGATCGACCTCGTCTTCCAGGCGATCGCGGACACCCTTCCCGATATCCAACTCGCCGGTGAACCAAGGCGGTTGAGGTCGGCCTGGCTGAACGGGATCAAGGAACTGCGGGTGCGGTACGCCTAGCCGCGCATCCCCGACTGGCCCTGGATAGGCCGGAATCGGTCCGTACCAGAACCTTGTCAGCCGTCATGCGCGGACTTACTCTCGGGTACACCTTCGAGGGTGGCATGTTCGATACGTCGCGTGTGCGCCGCACCGCACGACCGTCGCGCCGCACGACCTCCGCACCGTATGCCCGTCGCATGCCGCCGTGCTCAGCTTCGCGCACCGCAAGAGCCGCTTTCCCCGTGCGCACCACCGGGCCCAAGCACCCCAGCAGCGCTGCCTGCGCTGTGCAACGCCTCCGAGGGGACAATCAGCATGAAAGACGCTCAAGGAAGACACGTGACGGGCCGCGTGCGGTGGCGGAAGTTCGCCGTTCTGGCCGTTCCGGGCTTCGCGGCCACGGCCGCGCTGGCGGTGGCGCTCGCCGACGGGGCCCTGGCCGCCTCGTTCGCCGTGTCGGGCCAGCAGTTCAAGGTCTCCGCCGACAGCCTGGAGGGTGAGGGGTTCGCACAGTACGGCAGCGTGGACACCAACGCCCGCGGCGACCTGCTGCCCGTCGCCGTGACCGCCATCAAGAAGGCCGAGCTCAGGAAGCTCTGCCAGTCCGTGGTGACCCATCTGCCCATCATCGGCGACATCTCACTGAACCTCACCGCGGGTGGCGGGAAGGACCCGGTCGAGGCCAGCGACCTGTTCGTGGACGCGACCCAGCTCTCCGGCAACGCGGTCTTCAAGAACATCGAGATCGGCCGGGACGCCTCCACGGTGGACAAGGGCCCGGACAATGCCCAGGGCATGCAGGACCTCTTCGCCCAGCAGGCCGACAGCGTCAAGATCACCAACCTTCACCAGGTCGCCTGGGCGACCAACGCCGGCACGTTCAAGCTCGCCGGTCTGAGCATGAAGGTCGCCAAGGGCAAGCGGGAATGCTTCTGACGTGGCCACTGCCTCTCGGCGTGGCACCGAGCCCGGCACCGCGCGGCGCAGCCCGTGGGCCGCGTGGCGGCAGTGGCGCAAGGGGCGCCCCTTCTGGGGCGGCCTGGCCACGATCGTCGCGGGCGCGGAGATCAGCGCCATCCCGCTCGCGCCGCTGAAGATCATGCTCCATCAGGGCATCGCGGGCATCCCGTCGGTCCTGATGGGCCTGGTCATGGTCCTGATGGGGCTGACCGCGTGGTTCGCGCCGCAGTACCGCACGCTCGCCGGGGTGCTCACGGTCATGGTCGCCACGGCGGCACTGGTCATGTCCAACCTCGGCGGGTTCCTGTTCGGCACGATCATCGGCGTCATCGGCGGCGGCATGGTCTTCGCCTGGCAACCGCTGCCGACGGGGCCGGACCCCGGGCCCGAGTCCGGACCCGCCCCGGAAACGACGTCAGGACACGACCCCGCACCCGATCAGGGGCCTGATGCCGTCACCCCACCCACCCTCGGGACCGAGCAGCCTCCCGGGTCACGCCCCACCCGCTAGTCCGACGGCCCGGTAGCCCGGGCAGTCCGGTGTCCCGGCCTGCCCGAAAACGCTCGGGCACCGGCCCGACAGCCGCAGGCCCACCGGCGTGAGGGCCCGGGACGCGCAGGTGGGTCGCGGGGCGTCAAGCGAAGCAGCCCCGCGACCCACCGGAGCGGCACGGGCCCGCCCCGCAACGGTGCGCACCGCACACCCCGCAGACCCGCACCGCATCCCCCACTCACCTCCCACACAAGGAGACCCCATGTCCACTCGCAGCCGACGTCCCCGCCTCGCGCTCGCAATCGGTGCCGGACTGGCCGTCACCGCCACGCTCACCCTGACCGGCACCGGGGTCGCGGACGCCCGGCCCGCCCCGGCCGACTCGACCACCGTGACCCCGGCGGGCCACGCCTTCACCGCCAAGGTCAACGGCAAGGCCACCTTCAAGGCCGGTTCGGTGACCCTCACGTGTGCGGTGTCCGCGTCCCAGCCGTCGGCTTCCGGCACCAACAACCAGATCCCCCAGGCGCCGGACAACGCCAACCCCGCGGGCCCGGTGGCCAGTGACATCAACCCGCCCACGTATTCGTCCTGCACGACCAACCTGCCGGGGGTGACCGCCACCGTCACCACCACCGGCACCTGGGGCGTCTCGATGCAGAACGGATCGCCGGCGAGCGCCACGCTGACCGTTCCCACCGCGGGCTTCGTGCTGCAGACCAGCGGGCTGGCCAGCTGCACGGTGACGTCCGCGCCCACCGGCCCGAGCTCCGTCACCGGGACGTGGACCAACGGCAGCCCCTCCAAGATCACCTTCGTGAACGCCGCGGTCCCGGTGAAGGTCACCGGTGGCTTCGGCTGTCCCACCGGCGCCGTGACGTCGGCGTTCAACGCGGTGTACGACGTCACGGACGTCACGGACCCGGCCTCCCAGATCACGGTGAGCGGCTGACCCGGACACCGTGGAAGGAGAGCGGGGTGCGCGTACGGACCGTTCCCGTACGCGCACCCCGCTCCTTCACACCAGCGGCGTCAGCCGACGACCTCGGCCGGTTCCCGTCTCTCGGTGTCGTCGTTCCGCGGGCGCTCGGCCGGGGCCGCCCCCTCCATGCGGCCCGGGCCGCACAGCGCGTACTGGATGACGAACCCGGCGGTCACGACCAACGCGCCGCCGACCGCGTCCAGTACGTAGTGGTTGGCGGTGCCGATGATCACGGAGAACGTCAGCAGCGGGTAGAGCAGGCCGAGCACCTTCATCCACAGCTTCGGCGCGATGACGGCGATGACGACACCGCACCACAGCGACCAGCCGATGTGCAGCGAGGGCATCGCCGCGTACTGGTTGGACAGTTCGGTCAGCGCCCCGAAGTCGGGGTTCTCCAGGTCCTGCGGGCCGTTGGCGGTGTCGACGTAGCCGAGGCCCGGCATGAGCCGCGGCGGGGCCAGCGGGTAGGCCCAGAAGCCTATGAGCGCCATGAGCGTCGCCAGCGACAGCGCGGTACGCGCCCAGCGGTAGGTGCCGGGGCGGCGCAGGTAGAGATAGACAAGCAGGGAGACGGGCACCAGGAAGTGGAAGGTGCCGTAGTAGTAGTTCATGCTGTCGGTGAGCCAGCCGGTGCCCGCCACGAACTGGTTGAAGCCGTGTTCGATGTCGATGTGCAGGAATTGCTCGGCATCGAGGATCTGCCGGCCGTGGGACTCCGCGAGGGTCCGCTCGTCGGGCACCTCGGAGCGGATGAAGGAGTAGAGCCAGTAACCGGCGCGTATCAGCATCAGTTCCAGCAGCACGTTCGGGCGGGACAGCGGGCGCTTCCAGAAGCGCAGCAGCGGCACCCAGGAGAAGCGGCCCGGCCGCGGCTCGCTGACCGGGGTGGGCAGCGGCTTCTCCCACAGAGGCGAGGTGCGCCTCAGGAACGGCACCGCGCAGGCCGCGATGAGGGCGGCGAGCAGCGGGGCGTGGTCGGCGATGGGTCCCTGGACCCGGTTGTGCGGCATCAGGGCGGTGCTCGTGAGCGTCATGACGAGCACGACGAGCACGGGCCACACCAGCCGGTCGGCGCGGCGTTTGCCGACCCGGCCGACGACGGCGAGCAGGATCCACAGTTGCTGGTGCTGCCAGGCGGTGGGCGAGACGGCGACCGCGACACAGCCGGTGATGGCGATCGCGAGCAGCGCCTGCCCGTCCTTGGCGTAGCTCACGGCCCGGCGCAGGCCGAGCGCGGCGACACCGGCGGCGAGCAGCGCGTACAGCACCAGCTCGACGGGGCCGCGCAGGCCGATCCGGAGCAGCAGCCCGTGCAGGGACTGGTTGGCGAGCCCGTCGGGCGCCTGGCCGAGGCCGGCCCCGGCGATGTGGTGCACCCAGTACGTCCACGAGTCGTCCGGCATGGTCGCCCACGCCAGCACGGAGCACGCCAGGAAGGTGGCGCCCGTGGTGAGGGCCGCGCGGCGGCGCCCGGTGAACCACAGGAGCGGCGCGAAGAGCAGCACGACGGGCTGCAGCGCCGCCGCGAGGCCGACGAGGATGCCGGTGGTGCGCCCGGTGCCCTGTGCCGCCCGGGGCAGGCAGCACCCGAGGAGCACCAACAGGACGGGGAGGATGCTGGTCTGACCGAGCGTGAAGGTGTTCCGTACGGGCAGCGACAGCACGGTCAGGCTGATCGCGACCGGGGCGGCGAGCAGGGCGGTGCGACGGGAGACCGGGCCGGGCAGGGCGCGGGCGGCGACGAGCGCGAGGGCGACGACGAGCAGCAGGGTGCCGAAGGTGAAGGCGATGCCGAGGCTCTGCTCGGCGGCCCGGGTCAGCGGTTTGAGCACCAGGCCCGCGAAGGGGGTGCCGGTGAAGCTGTCCTTGTCGTACAGCGAGCCCCGTACGTGCAGGACACCGTTGTCACCGATCCACCGTTCGAGGTCGGTGAGGCGGCGCTCGGGCGGCAGCCGTAGCACCGCCGCCGCCTGACGCACTGCCAGGACTGCGGCGAGCAGCCAGAGCGCGCCCAGTGCCATGCCGATCCGCGAGACCGTTCTCGGCGAACCGGCCAGTCCGCCCCGCTCTGCATTCGCCACGCCCCGCCGCTCCTCCAGTTCGCCCACCTCGGTCACCCTCGTAGGGCTGTTTGAGACCTTACTGAGTCCTGAAGAACAGACGCAGGTCACCCCCAGGTCACTTGACAACCTCCCACAGGTAGTCCTGATTTCGCCGTACCGGGCCTGGCCCGCCACGCTCGGGGCGGGCCCGCGCCGAGCGTGCACCGGACTCGACACAAACGGGGATGAGTCCACACTTGTTAGGGTGCGCACCATGAGCACCGGTGCAGACAAGCCGCCACCCCTGCGGCGCGACGCGCAACGCAATCGGGAGCTGCTGATCGCGGCGGCCCGCGAGCTGTTCGCCGAACAGGGCCTGGAGGCCCCCCTGGACGACATCGCCCGCCGGGCGGGGGTGGGCAACGCCACCCTCTACCGGCGCTTCCCCACCCGCGAGGACCTCATCGAGGCGGTCTTCCACGACACCCTCAGCACGGGTCTGCGCCTGGGCGAGGAGGCCCGCCGGGCGGACGACGCCTGGGCGGCCCTCGTCGGCTACATGGAGTCGGTCTTCGAGGGCCTGGCCGCCGACCGGGGCGCCATCGATCTGATGACCACCGCCATCCCGGCCGGCCCGACCCTGGCCACCCTCCGCGAGCACAACCACGAGACGGTCGGCCTGCTCGTCCGCCGCGCGCAGGAACAGGGCGCGATGCGCCCCGACATCGTGGCCGAGGACCTCCTCTTCGCCCTCGCCGCCGTCGGCCGCTGCGTCCCCTCCTCCGCCTCCGTCGCCCCCGGCTCCTGGCGCCGCCAACTCGCCCTCCTCTTCGACGGCCTCCGCGCCGAGGCCGCCCGCCCGCTCCCGGCACCCCCGCTGACCTTCGAACAACTCGGCACGGTGCTGGCCGACCTCGGCTCGGGACGGCCGAGGCCGCAGACGGGGTGAGACGGCCCCCGGCGTCGATCACCCGACGCCGGGGGCGCTTCCGCGGAGGCGGGAGGGGGCCGGTTCGGCGCCGGTGATGCCGTTTCCGGCCCTCCGGACCGGCGGCCCCCGCGCCTCTCGGCCGGACCGTGTAGGAGACTGCACCCACACGGTCCGGATCAGGGGCCCACCCGGGGCTCCTCCTGGTGAGAGGTGTCATGTGAGCGTCGTAAAGATCAACGTGCTGACCGTACCCGTCGAGCAGCGGGAGACGCTCGAGAAGCGGTTCGCGGCGCGGGCCGGTTCCGTCGAGAACTCCGACGGCTTCGAGTGGTTCGAGCTGCTGCGGCCCGTCGAGGGCACGGACACCTACCTCGTCTACACGCGCTGGCGCAGCGAGGAGGACTTCCAGGCGTGGATGAACGGCTCGATGAAGGCCGCTCACGGCGGTGGTGAGGGCGGGGACGGCGCCCCCAAGCAGAAGCCCGCCGCGTCCGGCTCCACGCTGTGGTCCTTCGAGGTCGTCCAGCAGGCGGCGCCGAAGAACGGCTGACCGCCCCGCGCTCCGGCGGGGGCGGGCCGGCCCGCCCCCGCCGCGTAAATCCCGGGTGTCACACGCGTCCCACGTGCAAGGATCCCGGCATGACCGATGCCGCGACCACCCGCCTGCCCTGGACCGTCGGCCCGGAGCCGGTCGGCTCCGCCGAGTCGGCCGCCCTGCTGCGTGAGTACCTCACCGATGTGGCCGACCGCTGGTACGAGCTGAACCACGACCGGACCTCCACGCCCGAGGAGATCGACGGGCACCTCGCCGAGGACCCGAGCGACGACCTCGCCCCGCCGCACGGCGTGCTGCTGGTCGGCCGGCACGGCGGTGAACAGGCGGGGTGTGTGGGGCTGCTGCGACTGGACCCCCGTACGGCCGAGCTGCGGCGGATGTACGTACGGCCCACGAAGCGCGGTCTCGGCGGCGCGGCCGTACTGCTGGGCGCCGCCGAGGAGACGGCGCGCGCGTGGGGCGTGGAGCGGATCGTCCTGGACACCCGGATGGACCTGGTGGAGGCGCGGGCGCTGTACGCCCGGCACGGGTATCTGCCCATTCCGCGCTACAACGAGAGCCCGTACGCCGAGGTGTGGCTCGCCAAGGAGCTGGCCTAGCGCAACGTCCGGCTACGGCTTGAGCCGGTGGTCGCCCGTCTGACCGTTGTGGGGCTGTTCGGCGTCCGAGCCGCACAGTTCGCGGTTCAGTTCCCGTACGAGCTCCATGAGATCGGTGGGCCGGTCCGGTGACCACCAGTCGCCGAGCAGCTCGGCGAGTGACTCCTCGCGCGCCTGGAAGAGCTTGGCCGCGACCTCGCTCCCCCGGTCGGTGAGGACGAGCGGCAGCCCTTCGCGGACGGCCAGGCCGCGCACCTCCAACTCCCGTGCCGCCTCGGTGATGACCCGTAGCGGTACGGGCACGCGCTCGGCGAGCATCGCGGGTTCGGCGGATCCGTAGCGGTTGATGCGCAACAGCATCCAGCTCGACGCGGGGTGCAGATCGAGCCCGGCCCGTTCGGTGATCTTCTCGTAGACCTTGCGGCGGCCCTCACGGCTGCCGAGGACGGACAGCGCGCGGGCGCACTCGTCCAGCGAGGAGCGCTCGACGGGGTTGCTGGAGAGCACCTCGCTGGTGTCGGGTGCGGTGACGCTGCCGCGCAGCGGTTCCTCCTTGAGCAGCCAGGCCAGGACGAAGGCGACGGCCATGGCGGGCACCGCGTAGAGGAACACGTCGGTGATCGACACGGAGTAGGCGTCGAGCACCCCGGCCCGTTCCGCCGGTGGCAGCGAGGAGACGGCGCGCGGGTCGCCCTTGAGCTGTTCCGGGGTGACGCCGGCGGGCAGCTTCGCACCGGCGAGGGCGTCGGCGATGCGCGGCCCGAGCTTGTTGGCGAAGATCGTGCCGAAGATGGAGACGCCGAAGGACGCCCCGATGGAGCGGAAGAACGTGGCGCCGGAGGTGGCGACGCCGAGGTCCTCGTAGCCGACGGAGTTCTGCACGATCAGCACGAGCACCTGCATGACCAGGCCGAGCCCGAAGCCGAAGACGAAGAAGTAGACGCTCATCTCGCCGACGCCGCTCGCGGGATCGAGCTGGTGCAGCAGGAGCAGGCCGATGGCGGTCAGCCCGGTGCCGGCGATGGGGAAGACCTTGTAGCGGCCGGTGCGGCTGACGATCTGGCCGGAGGCGGTGGAGGAGATCAGCATGCCGGCCACCATCGGCAGCATGTGCACCCCCGACATGGTCGGGGAGACGCCCTGGACGACCTGGAGGAAGGTCGGCAGATAGGTCATGGACCCGAACATCGCGAACCCGATGACGAAGCCGATGACCGAGCAGAGCGCGAAGGTGCGGATCGTGAAGAGCTTCAACGGCAGGACGGGCTCGGCCGCGCGCCGTTCCACGAGCACGAAGGGGACGAGCAGCCCGACGCCCAGCACGCCGAGGCCGATGATCTGCCAGGACCCCCAGGGGTAGCTCACCCCGCCGAGCGAGGTCATCAGCACCAGGCAGGTGGCGACGGCGGCGATGAGGAACGTGCCGAGGTAGTCGATGCGGTGCGGGGTGCGGCTGGTGGGGATGTGCAGGACGGCGGCGATGACGAGCAGCGCGACGATGCCGATGGGCAGGTTGATGTAGAACACCCAGCGCCAGCTGAGGTGGTCCACGAACAGTCCGCCCAGCAGGGGGCCGAGGACGCTCGTGCCACCGAAGACGGCCCCGAACAGGCCCTGGTAGCGGCCGCGTTCGCGGGGCGGCACGATGTCGCCGACGATCGCCATCGACAGCACGATCAGCCCGCCGCCGCCGAGGCCCTGCAGGGCCCGGAAGCCGATGAGCATCGGCATGTTCTGTGCGGCGCCGCACAGCGCGGAGCCGACGAGGAAGATGACGATGGCGGTCTGGAAGAGCTTCTTGCGCCCGTACTGGTCGCCGAGCTTGCCCCACAGCGGGGTGGCGGCGGTGGAGGCGAGCAGATAGGCGGTGACGACCCAGGAGAGGTGTTCGAGGCCGCCGAGGTCGCTGACGATGGTGGGCAGCGCGGTGGAGACGATCGTCTGGTCGAGCGCCGCCAGCAGCAGCCCGAGCAGCAGCGCGCCGATCGCGATCAGGACGGTGCGCGTGGACTGCCCCTCGCCGGGTGCGTACGGGCGCTCCGCGGCCAGGGAGGGGCCCGGGGGGTGCTCGGCTCGGCCCGGGGTGTCCTCCGCCATGAGCGCTCCTCGGATGCGGCTCGGTTCCGGCGGCCGGCGCCGGGTCGGTTCGGGTCCTGCGGGGCGCTCGCGCCCTGCGTCCATCCATCGTGATCCGGATCCACGCCCGCGGCCCGCCGGGATAGGCCATTGGCAGCCCCCGGACCGCTGCGACCAGGGGCATTGGCGTTCGCGGTGTCCTTTTTGTATCGTGGAGAAACAAAGTGGCTCCGTCCGTATACCCTGACCGGCGGGCGGAGCCACTTGTCTTTGCTCCCGCGCTCTGGAGTCCGCCGATGCCGGCCAACGCCCCCACCCCGACCACGCTGACCGCCCAGGCCCTGCTCCTGGACATGGACGGCACGATCGTCAACTCCGACGCCGTCGTGGAGCGCTGCTGGCGCCAGTGGGCGGGTGAGCAGGGACTGGACGCGGACGCGGTGATGAAGGTCGTCCACGGCCGCCAGGGCTACGCGACGATGGCCGTCCTCCTCCCGGACCGCCCCATGGAGCAGAACCACGCCGACAACCGCCGCATGCTCGCGGCGGAGACCGCCGACGTCGACGGCGTCGTCCCGGTGCCCGGCGCCCCGGCCTTCATGGCCGCCCTCGCCGACCTCCCGCACGCCCTCGTCACCTCGGCCGACCGCGGCCTGGCCACGGCCCGCATGGGCGCGGCGGGCCTGCCGATGCCCGAGGTCCGCGTCACGGCGGAGAGCGTCGGCGCGAGCAAGCCGGACCCGGAGGGCTTCCTCAAGGGCGCCGCCGCCCTGGGCTTCGCCCCGGCGGACTGCGTCGTCTTCGAGGACTCCGAGGCGGGCATCACGGCGGGCAAGGCGGCCGGCATGCGCGTCGTGGGCGTCGGCCCGCGCGCCGCGGCCCACGCGCCGGACGCGCACGTCATGGACCTGGAGCAGGTCCGGGTCACGGCGGGGCCGGACGGCGGCATCGTGCTGACGATCGGGTAAGAAGCTGCCACGGGTCTCGGTGAGCGTTCGTCTTGATGACCGTTTGATGAGCGTTCCGCGAACTTGATCGAGTCTGGGGGTTTAAGGAGGCCTCCTGCTCGTAGCCTGGGCCCATGTCACTCGACTCGACTACCGACCAGCTGTCACCCGAGGAGATAAACGACACCATCCGCGCCTTCCTGGCCACGCGCCGGGGCCTGCTCACCAGGTCGGAGCGGAGGATGTACGAACGCCTCCTCGCGGCGTGGCACGCGGCGGACCGCCGCGATCGGTGCGGCGCGGGGGTCTGACGCCGCCCTCGTGAACGTGCGCGCGCTGGCGCGGACCGCGATGGGCCGGCGGCTCCTGCGTGCGCACCTGCTCCGCGGTCGGGCTGAGATCATCGGCGGGGTGAACGACTCCCCGTGGGACGCCCTGACATCGGACGAGCAGGCCTTTCTCATCAACTCCTACGAGATCGACATCCTGCCGGGGGTGTGGGGGGACCTTGAGGAGCCGCTGCTGTCGGCGCCGCCGGGCGCGCTTGCCGAGGTTCTGCTGAGGCTGGTCGATCGCGGCTGGATCGCCGTGTGCGAGGTCGAGCCGTGGACCGCCCCCGACGGCCGCGCGGGATTCCAACCGGGTCCCCCGTTGCCACGCGAATCCCTCCCCGAGCTGCTCGCGGATCCCCTCGCTTGGGAGTACCCGGAGGACGACTGGATCGGGGCACTCACGCTGGTGGAGACGGACGCCGGAAGGAAGATCACCCGCAAGGGGGCCGGCGAGGGCTGAGCCGCTCCCCCGTGACGTCCGGCCCCGGAAGCGGCCGAACTTCAGGCGCTCTCGGCATCAGCCGTCGACCGTCGCAAGGCCACATGAGCCGGGCCAGGTCAGCGCGTTGCCGCCACCTGGCAGGCGACCTCCTACTAGGCGCTAGCGAATGGGACAGGGCAGGTCAGGGCTGCCGCGATTGGGGGAACAGGTCACCAGCGCTACCGAGTGGAAGACCGTGCCGTTCAGGTAGTGGCCGAGCGACACGTCCCCGCCCGACATCAGCCGCTCCGCAGCAGCCTTCACCAGGAGCACCAGGCGAGTTGCCTCCCTCTCTCCTTCCGAGGCGAACCGAGGGGCGAATTCGGCGAGCTGAAGCCCCAGCCACTCCCCCGCCTCCTTCGGCTCCGCCCACGTGCCCTTGACCATAGACGCCGGTTTCATCAGCCAGTGCGCCGTATGAAGCGGTGGTAGGTCCGTCACGTCGAACTCCGCGACGATTTCCCGGTATCGCTCCACAAGCCGCTGCCCGGCCGTGTCTCCGGGGAGTGCAGGCAGGGGCGGTTCGGGATGCGGTGGCCGGCGCAGGGCCTCGTTGTCGAATGCCTTCTTTTCACCCAGCCAGGCGTACCCGTGGATGTGCACTGCGTGCTCCGTTCCGGGAAAGGCGGCGGCCCCGCCCGCCGGCGCGTGGGCGGGGCCGCCAGTGAGGGGGTACTCAGGGCGTCAGGCGGAAAGCCCGAACTTCGCCGGGTCGATACCGGCCGCGTCCAGCTCAGCCGTGGTGAAGCGCAGCGGCTGCGCAGCCGGCCGCTTGGTGTCCCCCATGGCCCAGACGTCCGGGCCGATCTTCGCGAGCGTCACGCAGGCTTCGCCGTCCGGATGCGTATTGCCGCCGCACGCCTTCGAGAACTCGGCCCCCTTGATGGGGAGCCCGTACAGGTCGGTCATCGTCGTGCCCTTCCTGATCTGCTTTGACGGCCCAGTTGAGGCCGCCCTCCGCCCCCTATCGGGCGAAAGTCCCAGGGACCCTCATGGCCTCGGATATCCACTCCGCACAGGCCCGGGGACAACCGAAGGCGGCCAGGGTCGCCGGTTGGAGCTCGGCGGCGTCAATGGCCCGTGCGCGGGCAACCGTCCATGCTTGCCTGCCCATCAGACGGCCACGACCGGAGTGGCCGGGCATTGGTTGTGCCGGTAGACCGTGAGGGGCGCTTCCGAGGGGTGGTCAACGGTCTTCCGACGGACGGGTTCAAGAGACCTGATGGTCCGCTGGCAGGCGGAGCACTCGTATCCGGGCGCGTAGGTCAGGTACTCCCACGCGTCGCGGTCGAACTCATGAGCCTTTGCCTTCTTCGCCATCGCCATGGCGCACCCCTAACCGCACTCGCACCCTGTGCGGTGCTCGACATCGCTCCGTGTGAGGACGACGTTAAGGAGGGGCTCAGCGGGGCAGCCACGTTGTTGCACGCGGTTGCACGGATTCACCCAACAGCGTCCAGCGCCTTCGCAATGAGGGCTCGGGCCGGGGCACCTCGTACGGCCGTCTGCGACAACTCAGAGAAAGCTCGGAGGTATGTACGAATCTCCCCGGGGGCAGTCAGGTTGATCTCTGCCGTGAGCGTCTCGACCGCCACCTGTTGGTCATCGAAGGCATAGAACGCTTCGAGCGGCCATACGGTCCGGTGCGCCCTGGCGGGGATGATGCCGAGCGACACGTTCGGCTGCCCCATGATCGTGAGCAGATGCTCCAACTGCTCAGCCATGGCGGCATCGTCAGAGACTCGGTAGTACAAAACCGTCTCTTCAAGGAGCAAGCCGAAGCGGTGGTCACCCTCTCTGATCACTCGGGAGCGGTCGATCCTTGCCCGCACAGCGTCAGCCACGTCGTCGGGGGTGCCCTGAAAGGCTGCGATCGTCTTGAGGAGTCCAGTGGCGTATCCGACAGTCTGGAGCATGCCGGGCATGACGTTCGAGGCGTAAACGCGAAATGAGCGGGTCCGCTGGTAGAGCGGGACCGTTCTCTCATGGATCCGCCGCATACCGTCGCGGTGGATCTGCTTCCACTCGACGTACATCGACTCTGCATTCCGGGAGGCGGCGATGATGTCGGCCGCCTGATCCTCGGAACCACAGGCCACACACCACGCCCGGATGTCGGCATCCGAGGGCGGCGTCTTACCCCGTGCGATGCGGGACGACTTGGACTTGTGCCAGCCACACCTGGCGGCCAGCTCATGTCCCGAGAGCCCAGCGTCCTTCATGAGCCCTTGCAAGCGAGACGCCACGGCGTCCCGCGCAGCTTGGGCGCTGGAGAGCGGAGAGGTAGGCATGAGCTGACCGACCAGGAATCAGACGGTGTATTTCTCGTGCGGAATGCCACGCTCCCACACTGCGTCGAAGGCGGACGCGCAGTGCGCCGCTACGGCGGGGTCCTCTGTCTGGTCGGTGTAAACCCACCGACCAGCCCCATCGAAGATGTTGAACTGGACCAGGCGGCCGTCGAAGAGCCAGAAGTCATTGCCCGGGAGGGCAAGATCCGAGGTCATGCGGCGGGGCAGCCAGCGGATCTGTTCCCCAGCAACCACATTCGTGAAGGTGCCGGAGTGTTCGAAGGCGATGTAATCGCTGACAGGCTCGGAGACGATCCGGGCCCGCCTGATGACAACTCCCTTCGCGGTCACCTCCTGCACGAGGTCGAGCCAGGGACGCCACCATGAGGAACGGTCGTCAGGATTGAGTCGGCGGCCTTTCTTCCATGCGGCGAAGCCTTCGATCTCATTCTCGACGCCGTAGGCGTCCCGCATCTCGAGGTGTACGGCCGACTCCCGGACCGACCTGATGAGGTCGGAGAAGTCAGTCAGACTCTGCGACACGAAGCGCCTCCCGAAAAAGCGGGAGCATCCGCTTCGGAACCCTGATCACCGATTCGTGGCCGGGGATCGGAACATCCTGCGAGCTTGCGCTCGTGGTCTCCTCGTTCGCCGTCCACCCCTGCACCACCAGATCTCGTGTGTCCTCGTCCACCCACACAGCGGGTGATCCGTGATCTCCGGACTCGGGGTCTTTACCGATGAACCGTAAGGTCATGGCGTCCCTCCCTGTCGAGCGCGCTGCGCCTGGTTGCACGACCTTCACTCTGCCGCACGGTGCTGGTCAAGGGGGGCCGGACCCGCACGTCTGGCAGGGCGCCAATGTTCCACGGTCCGGACCGGCGTCAATCTGCCTCCCACGCTTCACCGATCGCCGACACCCCGCCCGGCAGCCCCTGGGCACCCGCCCGTGCCGTTGCCGCTTCGCCACTGGAGCAGCGCACGACCGCCGTCGCCCACGACGACGGTCGAAGCCGCCGGGACGAGGCTGTTGGCGACCGGGGCGTCCTCGAAGTCACGCCTGCTCATGGAGCGCCTCCTCGTTAGGACATCGCGTCAGCACGTTGCGCGAGAGCCCGCAGTTCTGGCGGAGCGGTGCGGCCGGCGACGAGCATCAGGTCGCGGATCGCCGAGCGTGCCGCCACGTGCGAGTGCACCATCTCCGGTGCCAGCCGTTCGGCCTTGGTGAAGCACTCGAGCGCGTCATCCACACGCCGAAGCTGCGCGTTCGCCCGGCCCAGGTCCAGGTCCAGCCTGGCCTGGCGTTCGATGGACAGCCCCGAGGCGTCCAATCGCTCACCGATCTCCAGGGCCTCGCCTGCGTCACCGAGGTCTACCGCGACTGATACCGCCTGGATCTCGACGTTGGTCGGGCCGAATTCGAGGTTGAAGTCATTGCGGTCCTCCCCGAGTCGCACGGCCACTCGGCGGGCGTGGTCCGTCTCGCGTCGGGCGTCTGCCCGGTTCCCGGACCGCGCGTGCACCAGGGCCAGCACCAGATGCAGGGAACCCAGGAGGGACAAGGCCTCCGAGGACGCCTCGGCGTGGTCGGTGTGCCGGCCCAGCGCGGCCACAGCCGACTGCGCCACGTAGTCGGCCTGGTCGTAGCGCTTGAGGCGCACAAAGGCATGAGCCAGACGGAAAGTGCCTGCGAACACGTCCAGCACACGGCCGGACCGCTCGGCAGCGGCGATGGACCGATCCGCGGCCACCCAGGCGGCGTCCGCTTCGTTCTGCTGGACGAAGGCCGCCGACAGTGCCTGGTAGGCGCGAGCCTGCAAGGCGTACACCTCGGAGCGCTTACGCCTGTCGGCTGTCCGCGTCGCGCGTTCCAAGCGGGGAATGAGGGAGCCCAACGAGGCGCTCAGCTCCGAGAGCTGGTCGCCGTGCGCAAGGGACCAGGCCTCGTCGGCCTCCGACCGTAGTACGGCGAGCGGCTGCTCTTCACAGGGGCTGTCCGGAGAGAGAAGGACATCGAGCGACGGATGTCCCGAGATGAGAAGCCGAGCCTGGTCGAGGTCGTTCGGTCGTGGCGCGGGCTCCTCCGCCTCCACGGGCTGCGGGGCATCCGGTCGCAGCTCCTGCAGTGAGACGCCAAGGCCGTCGGCCAGGAGCCGCAGGACGTCCAATCGGTTGACCGGCTGGACGCCACGTTCGACCTGGGACAGCCAGCTTGTGGTGCGGCCGATCTCTGCCGCCAGGTCCCGCTGGGTCAGCCCACACCGGTTACGCAGTTCTGCGACCCGCGCGCCGAACGCGCGCCGCCCTTCGGGGGTCACCGGCCTCCTCACACCTTTCCGTCGAT
Organism: Streptomyces netropsis; assembly: GCF_014203545.1. GTDB lineage: Bacteria > Actinomycetota > Actinomycetes > Streptomycetales > Streptomycetaceae > Streptomyces > Streptomyces netropsis. The sequence continues at coordinate 560,852 of NZ_JACHJG010000001.1, read as the reverse complement.
GTGTTCCAGGAATGTCACCTCGGCCCGGGAGACGAACTCCTCGCGCGCATCGAGGAAGTGCTTGATGTGCGGCTGCTGTTCATGCGCGTCGAACGCGGCACGGTCCTCGTACAGCTCGTAGAACACACGGACGTTCGGCTCACCCGGCACGCGGTGGTTCACGTACACCACCGTGCCCTGCTCATAACGCCTGATGCGGTCCAGCGTTCGGGACACCAGTTCGTCAAAGGCTCCCGCGGCATCGGCGTCGCGCAGCGTGAAGCGTACGACCAGGCCAAAGCCTGTGGTCATGTTCGCTCTCCTCTCGGGCCGCACCAAGACTGTCAGAACCCGCCCAACAGGGGTAGCCGCAGGGTGTCTTGACTAGCAGAAAAACTGTGAGTAACTTCGCAGTTACAGTGCGAGTAGCTGTCATTCCGGCGACCGAGACGCCGCCGTGCCGCGCCCCGGGACGGCGATCGGCACGAGAACAAGAAGAAGCCCCGGCGGATCCTGACTCACAGGTGCTGGTAACACCGTGTGGGTCTCCGCCGAGGCTGACACCTCACCCCTGAGGCAAGCAGGAGGTTCGATGCAGATCCAGGCTAGCGGTCCGGAGCCAAAGGCCGTTCAAACCCTGACAGGGCCCTGCACCCAGTGCAGGGAGATCAAGGAAAAACGCTGGGAAGCCGTCCGCCAAGGCAACACCCACCTGGCCGAGGCAACGACCGTGGCGATGGGACAGCACCTCCGGGCGGAGCACTCGTGACTGTCGTCCGGACCGCCGCCGAAACCATCACGCTCTTGACGAATCTAAGGCTGTTCGGCCACCTCATGCTCAGACGACCTCCCATACCATCAGGCACAAGCGCCGCCCCACGCCGCGAGCCCGGACGGACCGATCCACCGGCGAAGCCCCACCGGGTCACGGCGGACAACGGATCACGTAAGCGCAGGCCACCGAGCCTCATGTGCCCCCATCCCGAGGAAGCCTGGGCGACTGCCGACGGGATGATGACCTGCTCCGGCTGCGGAACGCGTCGCGTCATCGATTTCCGGGCACTCGGCCCCGCGCTCGAACCACCGGAGAGGACCGAGCCCTACGGACCTACCGTCACGGGCATCGGCCTCCTGACCGCGAGCCATGGCAGTTGGCAGGCTGCATCCGGCAACAGGAGCCAGCCCCGTGAACCCCTGCTCAGAAAGGTGCGAGAAGCGAACAAGCGGAGTGGCGGAGCGTTGTGAACCGCCGCAGGAACGCTGCGGCGAGCAGGGAAGGCCTGGGCGTAGACGCGCGCCGCTCTCAACGCCCGGGCCCGCTGGCCCGCGCCCCTGACAGGCGCGGGCCGAGAGGGCCAGGTCCTCGTCAGACGAGGGATTCTGTCGGCGACAGCAAATGGACCGAGGCCAGAGCTTGGCGGATGCCTGGGGCGAAGCTCATCGGTTGGCCGTCCTCGATGTTCCACCAGCGGCGTGCTCCGATGTCGAGGTCGGACCCGGTGAGCACGTGCGGCAGATCGCTGACGTTGAGGGCGAAGAGATACTGCTCGACCTCGGGTTCCTGGAGGGTGGTGGCACCGAGAAAGCTGGACGGACAGGCGGCGGGGTCGAGGCCCAGCTGCTGGCAGCACAGTCGTTCCAGCGCGTGGCAGATCAACTCGCCGGGCAGGACGAAGGTGCTCGGAATCGTCCATTGCGGCGGAAAACCCCTGGACAGGGTGGGGTGACCGTGTTCGATCAGCAACACCTGACGCAGGTTGCTGAGCAGGACGAGGACCTGAAGGTCGACCACACCGACGCGGTGGGCTTCGGCGGCCAGCTCCCGCTGCGCGTCGACGGTGAGAACGTCGGTCATTGCGGTGGACCGGCCTCCCGCTCGGCCTGCCACAGATCGAGCGGGAGCCGCCTGTAGGAGGACTGTTCGCGCCGTGCAGTGGCCTCAAGCTCTACGAACCGCCCGCTGAGGGCGGGCAACAGCATCCGGGCCAAGATCCGTTCGGAGGCCGGCTTGGCGGTGCCGATGGGTTTCATGCGCTGGTTCCGTTCCTCTTCTTCGCGATGCCAGAGATGCCAGAGATGCCAGAAGGTGTCGGTAGGCGCTCGTGCACAGGGTGGATATCGACGACCGGCGCCGGGCATGCGGCGAGGTCACCTTCGCCCCCCATCCCCGGATGCGTCCCGGACGAAGATCCGCTCACGCGACCTGACCACCACGGGCTCCTGACACGGCTGCGATCAACGCAGCCCAGCCTGGCCCGCCCAGTCGGCTCAAAGCCCCCATTACGCCACGAGTGGCATGCCACACACCATCCGACAGGATGCCTCCCCATCTCATCGCCCAAGTAGTGGGCGGCACTGCGCCCGCGACGACCACAACGGGCTCGGAGAGACTCCCCCACCACGGGTCGCCCCAGCAGGGGCCTCAGCTGGTTCCTCGACACGCAACGACACGGACGCCCCCAAACGCAACGTTGGCCTCCACGACCACACATGGGTCGTGGAGGCCAACGTCATACGCAACCGCGATGCAACCGGCCACGCGGCGGGTTCATTCCGCCGTCCGGTCGTTCGTGGTCACTACCTCCTCATCGTCGCGACGGCCGAGCGATCAGAAGGTCGGGCACGTTCCCCAGGCCGAGAACCACCCGTTGCCGTGACCGTAGTCGGGGCACTCCTTCCCGTGCCCACCATGGCCATTGCCGTGGCCGTGACCGTAGTCGTGGCCGTGGCCGTGGCCGTAGTCCTGGCCGTGACCGTGGTCGTGGCCGTGACCGTGGTCGTGGCCGTGACCATGCCCGTGGCCGTGGTCGTGGCCGGGACCACCAGGACCGGCAGGTCCGGCGGGACCGACAGGACCGGCAGGACCAGCAGGTCCGACAGGTCCACCAGGTCCGGCAGGTCCGACAGGTCCACCAGGACCGGCAGGTCCGACAGGTCCACCAGGACCGGCAGGACCGACAGGTCCACCAGGACCGGCGGGCCCGGCAGGACCGGTAGCACCCGGACCCCCGGAAGGACCGGCAGGACCGGCAGGCCCGGCAGGACCGGCGGGACCGCCAGGTCCGGCAGGACCAGCAGGCCCGGCAGGTCCGCCAGGTCCGGCAGGACCAGCAGGACCGGCAGGTCCACCAGGTCCGGCAGGACCGGCAGGACCAGCAGGTCCACCAGGACCGGCAGGACCGCCAGGTCCGGCAGGACCGGCAGGACCAGTGGCACCCGGACTCCCGGAAGGTCCGGCAGGACCAGCAGGCCCATCAGGACCGGCAGGACCGGCAGGACCAGTGGCACCCGGACTCCCAGAAGGCCCGGCAGGACCAGTGGCACCGGGAGAACCGGAGGGTCCGGGAGGACCGGAAGGTCCGGGCGGGCCGGTGAGGCAGCTGGCCCGGGTGATGGTGTTGCTGTCCAGCGTGACCTCGCCGTTGCGCGCCAGGGCCCGGCCCTCGACCACCGTGCCGGTCTGGACCGCGATGGACGTCAGGGCGAGGATGGTGCCCTTGAAGAAGGAGTGGGTCCCCAGGGTGGCGGAGCTGCCCACCTGCCAGAACACGTTGCAGGCCTGCGCCCCGTTGATGAGGGCGACGTTGCTCGCCGACCCCGTGATCAGGGTCGAGGCGATCTGGAAGATGAAGACGGCATTGGGGTTGCCCTGGGCATCCAGCGTGACGGTGCCGGTGAGGCCCAGTGACGACGTGGACTTGTACACGCCGGTCGTCAGCGTCTGTCCGGTCAGGTCACCCGACACGCTGGCGGTGAGTGCCCGGCCGGCCGCGTCGTCGTAGGCGATGACCAGGTCTGACTTCGCCTGGGACGCTTCGGCGTCGGCCACATGCTGAAAGCCGTTGACCTGCGGAGAGCCGGTCACCGAGGTGCCCGGGTGCAGGCCCAGGTCACCGTTGATGACCGTCGGGCCCGTGTTGGTCACCGTCGCACCGGCCAGTACCCCGTAACTGGCGGTCGTCCCCAGGTTGACGGGAGCCTCCAGAGCGTGCGCGACGCTCGAGAGCATGGTGACCGCCGCCAGCAGCATCGCTCCGGGAGCCATGGCGAGGGCCGCCAGACGGGAACGTCTGAACCTCCTGCCTGGTGGTTTGGACTGGATGGCATCAACTGCCATAGCAAGACCTTTCTTGTCGCCGTTGAGCCCTGCCGACCCCGAAAGGGATTCGCGGCGCTCGTGGTGAACCTTGGCCGGGCCACAAGCCGCCGTACTCGCGTCGAGACCTCACGGGCTCGACCCCAGTCGGCGCAGAGCGATTACCTATCGGGATGCCATGACATGCCATCGCATTTCTCCGATATGCCGATATGACAATTCCCTGGACGGCTGAGCACTAACGAGCCATCTGAGTGACGACAAAATGTCATGCTTGAGGTCAGTCAACTTTTGTGATCGAGGCATGCCGTTCTGCGGTGCGGGTGCCCCTGACAACTTTTCAGCCCTTCAGCCCTTGGCGGAGCTGAAGGACTGTCAGGCGTGAGCGGCGGGTCCCGCCTCCAGCACGCCGTGGCCGCCGGCTTCGCCGGCGTCCTGCGCGAGCGCACCCGCGTCGAGCTCAGGCGGCGGGTTCCCGGGCCTCGCCGCCCGAGCGCGGCAGAGCCCCGCCCGTCAGCCCGCGATCGCCTCGTACAGACTGAAGCCCGCCAGCGCCAGCATCAGTACCGCCGCGATCCGCGTGATCAACGCGAGCGGCACCCGCTTCATGAGCGTGCGGCCGCCCACGATGCCCAGGCCCGCCACCGACCACAGGGCCAGCACCGCGCCCACGCCGACCGAGACGGGGTCGTCGTAGCGGGCGGCGAGGTTGGCGGTCATGATCTGGGTGAGGTCGCCGAACTCCGCGACCAGGATCAGCATGAAGCCCGCGCCCGAGACCTTCCAGAAGGACTGGTCGGCGGGCTTCTTGATCTCCTCCTCGCCGTCGTCCTTCTTCAGCAGCAGCATCGCCGCGCCCGCGAGGAAGAGCAGGCCGACGACGGCCTGGACGAGGCGGTGCGGCAGGAGGGTCAGCACGCTGCCCGCGGCGATGGCCAAGGCCACGTGGACGGCGAAGGCCGCGGCGACGCCGACGAAGACGTAGCTCGCGCGGTAGCGGGTGCCGAGCATCAGGCCGGCGAGAGCGGTCTTGTCCGGCAGCTCGGCCAGGAAGACGACCCCGAAGACCAGGGCGGCGACGGTGAAGCTGAACACAGGGTTTCCTCTGTCGGTGTGGGCTGCGCGCACCGAGGGACGGGGCCTGCGTGGAGATCAGGGGTCGCTTCGGCACGGCAGCGTCATGGACACTGCGGCCGAAGGTCTCGCTGGCGGATGCAGGACATCCGCCTCCGGGCGCCGGCTGAGCGAACTCAGCAGTATGTCGACGGTCCGGCGAAGAGCTACTCCCCTTCTGCTCCCTTCAGGGTACAGGTACCTCGGTGGAGGCAGCCCGGTGCAGCAGACCCCTGGCGATCAGTTCCAAGGTGACGGCCACCGCCACCACCTGCACCGCCATCAGCGCGACCAGCACGAACAGCTGCACCGCGCCCGCCAGCAGCGGCGAGGCGCCGCCCAGCAGCATGCCCACGAAGGCCCCCGGCAGCGTGACGAGGCCCACGGTCCGGGTCTGGTCCAGGCCCGGCAGCAGGGCGTCCGAGGCGGCCGGGCGGGCGATCTCCAGCCTCGCCTCGCGATCGAGGAAGCCGAGGGCCATGGCCGCCTCCACCTCGCCGTGCCGGGTGCGCAGCTCGTCCAGCGCGCGCCGCCCGGCGAGGACCGTCGCGGTCAGACCGCCGCCGATGAGGATGCCGGTGATGGGGATCAGCGCGATGCCCTGGTACGGCACGAGCCCGGTCAGCAGCAGCACGGCGACGACCGGCAGCACCGCGCCCCCGATCGGCACGGCCGCCCACCACCACGTGCCGTTGTCCGTGACGCGGCGCCCCGCCGTCCGTACGGCGACGGCGAACATCAGCAGCACGAAGCACAGCAGCAGCGGGGCCGCCCGCACCACCCAGCCGATCAGTGCGGAGACCGCCGCCAGTTGCACGGCCGCCCGCAGCCCCGCGACGGCGATCTGGCGGGCGTAGCCCCGGCCCCGGTCGCCGGTGAGACGGGCGAGCGCGGCGACGGTGACGGCGGCGGCGAGCAGGGCCGCGAGGACCACTGCGAGGGTGGTGTCGACGGGCAGCAGGACTTCGGCGGCGAGCACGCGGCCACCCTACGGGCGGCGAACATCCGTTCCGTCGCGTGTGGCTGGCGGCGTGTCAGCCCGTCCCGTCGGCATGTCAGCGCGCCCCGTCGAGGGGTGGATCACGTTCCCGCCCCCTTGCTTTGACATGGTCGCGTCGCCACGCTGTTACCCGGCGACCACCCCTCGGCAACCCGTCGCCGCGATCCTGGCCGCGCTCCGACGGCCGACAACCCCCCACTTCAAGGGAGTTCCCATGTCCGGTATACGCGTCACCTCTCCTCTGCGCGGCGTCTACGCGCGTCGTGCGGCCGTCGGCGGCGGGCTCGCCGCCCTGGTCGGCACGATCGTCCTCAGCGGCCCGGCCGCGCACGCCGCGCCGCCCGCCCCGGCGGACGCCGCGACCGCCCGTACGTACCTGGGCGAGCTGACGGTCCAGAGCGAGGGCTCCATGGACGGCTACAGCCGGGCCAAGTTCCCGCACTGGAGCAGCCAGGGCGGTGCCTGCAACACCCGCGAGGTCGTCCTCAAGCGCGACGGCGAGGACGTGCAGCAGGACAGCAAGTGCGCCGCCGTCGAGGGCCGCTGGTTCTCGCCGTACGACGGCGCCACCTGGGAGGACGCCCAGGACATCGACATCGACCACATCGTGCCGCTGGCGCAGGCGTGGCGCTCGGGTGCCAACACCTGGACGACCGCGCAGCGGCAGGCGTTCGCCAACGACCTGACCCACTCGCAGCTGATCGCCGTCACCGACCGGGTGAACCAGGCGAAGGGCGACAAGGACCCGGCGCAGTGGATGCCGCCCCTCGCGTCCTACGCCTGTACGTACACGCAGATGTGGGTCACGGTGAAGCACCACTACAAGCTGACCGTCGACCCCGCCGAGAAGAACAAGCTGGCGGCTGTCCTCAACGGCTGCTGACCCGCGCGAACTTCACCCGGAATGGGAAACTCCGTGCTCCCCTCCCTCGTTTCGTACCGTACGGAAATGACGGAGGGGAGACCGGCATGACGGCAGCCCTGCGACTGGGCCCGCTGCTGCGGTACGTCGACTGGCAGAGCGGGACGAGCGCCACCGTGTGGGTCGAGAGCGACCGGAGTTGCGAGGCGGAGGTCCGCTGCGCCGACGGCGCGGGCGGCTCGGCGCACACCTGGCAGGTGGCCGGTCACCACTACGCCCTGGTGCCGGTCACCGGCCTCACGCCGGGGAGCGAGACGGCGTACGAGGTGTTCCTGGACGGCGAGCCGGTGTGGCCGCTCGCCGGTTCGTCCTTCCCCGCGAGCACGATCCGCACGCCCGCGATCGGCGCAGGCGGCGGCGCCGACGACACCGTGCGGGTCACCTTCGGGTCCTGCCGGTGGGCCGCGCCGCCCCCGGAGGCCGAAGGCGCCGCCGCGCGTGCCCGGCTGAAACCCTTCGGCCCGTTCGGACCGGACGCGCTCGACACCCTGGCGAGCGACATGGCGAGCGGCTCGATGCGCGCCGAAGGCGGCGCCGGCCCCGGCGACCGGCCCGACGTCCTCGTGCTGCTGGGCGACCAGGTGTACGCGGACAAGACCTCCGAGGCCACCCGGCGCTGGATCGCCGAGCGACGCCCGCTCACCGAGCCGCCGGGGCACCAGGTCGCGGACTTCGAGGAGTACACCCGGCTCTACGACGAGTCCTGGCGCGACCCGGAGGTCCGCTGGCTGCTCTCCACCGTCCCGAGCCTGATGATCTTCGACGATCACGACGTCATAGACGACTGGAACACCAGCGAGGCGTGGCGGGCCCGGATGCGGGCGACGCCGTGGTGGCGGGAGCGGGCGGTCAGCGGCCTGATGTCGTACTGGGTGTATCAGCACCTGGGCAACCTCTCCCCCGACGAGTTGGCCCGCGACGAGCTCTTCAAGGCGGTGAGCTCGGCCTCGGACGGGACCGAGGCGCTGCGGGAGTTCGCCGCCCGCGTCGACGACGACCCGGCCGAGGCCCGCTGGAGCTATCGCCGTGACTTCGGGCGCGTACGGCTGGTGATGGTCGACACCCGTACGACGCGCGTCCTCGGGGAGGGCGCCCGGGCGATGCTCGCCCCGTCGGAGGCGGACTGGCTGCGCGGGGAGGTGCTGGAGGGCCCCGGCTCGTACGACCACCTCCTCATCGGCACGTCGCTGCCCTGGCTGCTGCCACCGGCGGTGCACGACGCGGAGGTGTGGAACGCGGCCCTGTGTGCCGGGGAGCGTGGGCCGCGCTGGGCACGCGTGGCCGAAACGATGCGCCAGCGGGCGGATCTGGAGCACTGGGCGGCGTTCCCCGCGTCGTTCACGGAGCTGACCGAGCTGATCGCGACGGTGGGCAGCGGGCCGGACGCCCCCGCGACGATCAGCGTGCTGGCCGGTGACGTCCACCATGCGTACGTCGCCGAGCCCGCCCTGCCGGAGGCCGTGCGCAGCCGGGTCCTCCAGCTCACCTGCTCCCCGGTGCACAACAACATCCACACCGCCGTGCGGCTCGGTTTCCGCTTCGGCTGGAGCGGACCGGGGCGGTGGCTGGGGCGGGCGCTGACGCGGCACGGACGGGCGGTGCGTCCGGCGTTCGACTGGGACAGGGTCGGCGGCGGTCCCTGGTTCGGCAACCAGCTGATGACACTGACCCTGCGCGGCCGCGCCGCCCGGCTGCGGCTCGACCAGGCGCGCGCGGAGACGAACGACTCCGGGAAGCGGCTGTCCGCGGTTCTGGACATGGACGTCGAGGTGGCGGAGCCCGCCGAAGTCAGGGCGCGCGTTCGAATGAAATAAGAAACTTGAACTTGCAAGTATCGTTAGGGGTACCTAACCTGGAGCCCTCGTCGTTTCCCGTCCCCGTCACGAGGAGCCCCACCATGCCCCCCACGTCTTCGGCCTCGGCGCTCACCGCCCGGCTCGACGCCGCCCGCCCCTATGTCCTCTCCGCGTTCCGCATCGTGGTCGGCCTGCTCTTCGCCTGCCACGGCGCCGCCTCCCTGTTCGGCGTCCTCGGTGGCGCGGTCGGCGGCGGCACGATCTCCGCCGGCACCTGGCCCGGCTGGTACGCCGCGGTCATCCAGCTCGTCGGCGGCGGCCTGGTGCTGCTCGGCCTCGGCACCCGCAGCGCGGCCTTCATAGCCTCCGGCTCCATGGCGTACGCGTACTTCGACATGCACCAGAGCAGCGCCCTGTGGCCGATCCAGAACGGCGGCGAGGCCTCGGCGATGTTCTGCTGGGCCTTCTTCCTGCTCGTCTTCACCGGTCCCGGCGCCCTCTCGCTGGACCGCCTCTTCTCCCGCTCCCGCGGCGAGGACGCCCCGGCGTCCGCCGCGCAGCGCACCCCCAGCGCGGTCTGACCGCGAGGGCGGCCCCCGGCCGCTCGCACAGCCCGCCACCAGGAGGGGTCCGGCACCGCCGGACCCCTCCTGGCGCATGACCGGGCTCCCTCTTGATCCGTGACTTTCACAACATCACAACCCCTACGACCACGCCCCAGGAGCCCCAGGCGTACGCTGTACGGTTGTGAAGGCCGCCCCTGCCGCTCCCCTGCGACGTCGCGGCGGGGGACCGTACCGGGAGATCAGGACGTGCTGGAGCAGTTGGGGGCGTTGGCCACCACGCCATGGATTTATGTGATCGTCGGCTTGTCCGTTCTCCTCGATGTCTTTCTGCCGGTGCTGCCGAGCGGGGTCCTGGTGATCACCGCCGCCACCGCGGCCGCGGGCACCGCCGCCGACGCGGCGGCCGACGCCGCCCGGGGCCACGCGGGATTCGCTGACATGTTGGCCCTCGTGATGTGTGCCGCGACCGCGTCCGTCCTCGGCGACCTGGTCGCCTACCGTCTCGCCTGGCGCGGCGGCGACCGCTTCGACCGCGCCATCTCCCGCTCCCGCCGGCTGACCGCGGCCCAGGCCAAGCTGGGCACGGCGCTGCTGCGCGGCGGCGGCCCGCTCGTCGTCCTGGCCCGGTTCGCGCCCGCGGGGCGGTCCGTGGTGAGCCTCGGCGCGGGGGTGATGCACCGCAGGGTCGCCGAGTTCCTCCCCTGGTCCGCGCTGGCGGGTCTGACCTGGGCGGCGTACAGCGTGAGCCTCGGCTACTTCGGCGGCCAATGGCTGGGAGCGACCTGGCTGGGCACGGCCGTCTCGGTCTTCGCGCTCTTCGCCGCCGGCTCGGGTGCGGCGTTCCTCATGAGCCGCCCGCAGCCCGCCGAGGCGCAGGCCGCCCCGTAGTCCCCGTACGCACCGGCTACGCACCCGTACGCGCTCGCTTCGGCCGCCGGCCGTAAGAAGTGGGTCCCGACGCGGTAGGGCGGGGATACCGAAGCCGCGCGAGCGGGTCCGCGCAGCCGGGCCGGTGGAGCGGTACAGGGGATTCCGTACGCCGGTGGGACGCGGGCGCGCGGGGCACCCGCAGTCGGGACGGCGGCGAGGGGGGTGCGATCAGGCCCGGCTCACCCTGCGGGCGGCTTCCTTGCGCAGGGCGCGTCCACAGCCCCGCGCGTACGCCCGCTGGAAGAGGGGCACCAGCGGTCCGGCGGCCTTGGTGAACCAGCGCGCGGGGCGGCTGAAGGCGATGACGGTCAGCGTGACGTCCCCTTCGTCGTCGATCGTCACGACGAAGGCCTCCTCCCCCGTCTCGGGGTGGCCCGGCAGGGTCCCGTACGCGAAACCGGCCCGCCGCTCCTCCCGTAACGCCCAGGCCACCGCGCAGGGGCCGGAGATCCGCAGCGGGCCGATGCCGACGCCGGGGGTCACGGTGACGCCGTACGCGGCCGGGGGCGTGCCGTCGGCGATCTGCACACCCGCGGCCCGGTGCATTCCCCAGGTCAGCACGGCGTCGGCGGCCGCCTCGAAGACGGCCCGGCCGTGGCCGGTGCGCGTGGTGACGCGGAGGTGGGAGTACCCGCCGGGCAGGGGTTCCCGCCCGGTGGCTCCCACCTCCGGATAGGTGAATCGCGGCGCCACGGGTGCGGTCAGAGCTTGGTCAGCTTGGTGAAGGGCCCCGGAATCCGCTCCTGGCGCGAGGCGAAGTCGACGAGCACGGCGATGCCGTCCTCGACGCCGATGACCCGTCCGAGACCGTACCGGTCGTGTGTGACGCGGTCCCCTACGGCGAAGTGCTCGACCGGAAGCGTCACGGGCGGGGTGTTGAAGGGGCTGGTGGGCAAGTAACGTCGGGTCGCTCTTGGCTTCGTCATTGGCCTCAGTATGCGCCCTCGGCGGACCCGGGGTGGCTGGCACGGGACGGCGGCCCGGTTCCGGGAAGGAGCCGGGCCGCCGTCGTCGTGCGTCGCGGGATCGTCCGGAAGATCACCCAGGGGCGGTTGGTGATCATGCGGAGAAGCCGCCGTGGCCCCCCGCCGGATCGACGGGAGACCACTTGAGAGCCCCTTTCGGGACCGTGGAGCGCCCCTGCGGGCGCCCTACGGGCCGTGCGCGTGGCCCGGCGGATCGGTGCGCTGTCAGTGCGCCTTGGTGAAGGCGTCCTTGTTGAACGCGGTCATGCCGTTGGCCCACAGCGAGTTGACCCGGCTGCGCTCGGCGCTGTTGGGGTTGGGGTTCCGGCAGGACGTGCCGGGGCCGCCACCGGACATCAGCTCGCTGCACGGACCGGAGTAGTGGTCCGGCAGACCGAGGACGTGGCCGGTCTCGTGGGCGGTGACGCGGGTGGAGTCGTACTGCTGGTTCTGCCGGTAGTCGAGGAAGATGTAGCCGCGCCCGTGGCCGTCGGTGCTCGCGTAGGAGCCACGGGAGTCGTTGCCCTCGCGGTACGTGAAGTCCGCGTTGCTGCCCGCACGCAGCTGGACGTTGGTCACGGAGCTGTTCCAGATCCGCGCGCTGCTGGCTATCTGGGCGGCGAAGCTGGGGGCTCTGCTGGCGTCGTAGGTGACCGTGACGCCGCGCAGGCCCGGCTTCGCGGCCTGCTTCGCCTTCGCGGACTTCATCACGGCCTCGAAGAAGGCCTTGTTGTTCGCCTCCTCGGCAGCCGAGCCGGCGTACGAGGACTGCGTGAACTGCCGGTCGGTGTGGGCCGTCGCCGCGGAGGCGGGCACGGCCGTCATGCTCGCGGCCAGTCCGAGACCGATGGCTGCCGAGAGCAGCATCGTGGAGCGGTTCATGTGGGGGACTCCATTCGTTCCGAGAACCTTCGGCCGCACAGGGTGGGACAGGCGGCCGGGGTTCACCGGGTGAACTCTTTGGTCCCGGAGAGTCTCTGACGAGTTATCAACGGTGCGGATGATGCCAAGTGGCCATAGCACCGAGCAATCACCTACCCTGCCCGCCGCTGTGTCTGGTGTGACGCACGAGGCGCGGTTATGCTCCCCCCGTGGAGCTAGAGGTCAGGCACCTCCGTGCGCTTTTGGCCATAGCCGACGCGGGAAGTGTGCGCAAAGCGGCGTTACAGCTGGGCATGACCCAGCCCTCCCTCACCACTCAGCTCCGCCGGATCGAAGGGGCCATCGGCGGCCTCCTCTTCACCCGGGGCCAGACGGGGAGCCGGCCGACACCGCTGGGTCACTCCGTGCTGTCCCGGGCGCGTCCCATCGTGGCCGAGATGACCGCTTTGGTGACGGCCGCGAGGGACGCGGCGGTGGGCGCGGGGGGCCTGCGCCTGCGGATCGGCAGCATCGGCAGCCGCGCCGTGACGGGCTGGCTGGGCCGCGTCCACGCGCGCCTGCCCGACACGGACACCACGATCCATATAGAGGTGTCGGCGGACACTCTGCTCCAGCTGCTCGCGACGAACCAGCTCGACGTCGCCCTGGTCCACGAGTTCGACGGCTTCCCCCTGCACGTCCCGGCGGGGGTGGAGCGACGCATGCTCGTCGCGCGCGAGCCGAGGTTCGTCGCCCTGGCCGCGGGTCACCCGGCGGCGGACCGGCCGGTGATCAGGCTGCCGGACCTCGCCGACGAACCCTGGATCGTGGACCCGACGGCCGACGACGAATGCGCGGCGCTGCGCCGGGCGTTCACCTCCGCGGGGCTCGACCCCCGCCTCGTGCACGTCCGCGACAGCACGACCGCCGCCGAACTCGTCGCCTCCGGCGAGGCCGTACGCCCCTGCCAGCCCACCGCCGACCCCGCACCCGGCACGGTGCTCCGTCCCCTGCACGGCGACCCCCTGGCCGCCCGGCTGTTCCTCGCGTCGCGACCCTGCTCGCTGCCCCCGGCGGAGCTCGACGCCCTGTTCGGCGACCTCCAGGACGCGTACGAGCAACTGATCCGGGCCAACCCCGCCTACCGCGCCTGGCTCCACCGCCACACCAGCCCGCTGCTACGCGTACCGGACCGGCCGGACCAGCCGGAACGATCGGGCCGCCCCGGCCGCCCCCCGAGAACGGAACCGCCCGCGGCCTGAGGCAACACGCCGCGGGCGGTTCCGCTCACGGTGGAGGTCAACCGCGCGGTCGCCGGCGGCTGCGCCGGGCGCAGGACGGGTCCGCCGACCCGCGCTGAGGGTGCGGGCAGGCGCATGCGACGCCGCCCCGGCGGCCGGACCGTGAGTGCACGGTCCGACGATGACAGATGCGGCGCGTTCCGCGTTCAACTGCTCGGCGCCCCGAACGCTTCCGATCGATATTTCCGTCTTCTTGGACAAATAGGGATTCCGGAGACTTTCAGGGGAGCGGAATCAGCCACTCCTTTACCCGTACATTACCGACGGCGTACCGGGCCCCGACAACGGAAGCCCAGGTCGGGCCCGTACCGTGGGTAGCGCCGGCGGTGAGCGGCACGCTACGGATCCGGCCAGAATACGTTTATGGCCTGTTCTCATTGATCGACAGCCCGCTAGTGTGGCGATCGCCTCCGAAAAGCGATTTCGAAGGCACCGTCACCACCCGACGCATGGATTACCGGCCGATGTCCGGGATGATTCGGTCCCCGAACCCGGACCCCAAGGCCGCGCACGTCCCATCGAGATGGCGCACAACGAATCCAATTCTCCCTGTGACACATGTGCGTCCGAAGGTCCTACATCCCTGCCATTCCTCTCGGGATGCTGCCCGCAGATCCCGTCGGAAAAAGCCGTATCCGCGTCCCGGTGCAAAAGAACCACCACGCAATATCCCGAATGCACTACCTCGCGATGAAGAGACGGAGGACAGCACCATGGAGCAGAAGATCGCCGCGTTCATGAACGAGCAGGACCTCGGTGCACTGGAGCAGGGCTACCAGGACGACGCCGGTCCGGTCCTGGCCACCCCGGTGGCGGCCGTTGCCACCTGCTGGTACGTCGGCGGCGCTGTCGCCGGCGCCGCCGGCGTGGTCGGTGCGTACGTCACCGGCCGCGTCAACGGCTGAACCTTCACCCCATAATCAATCACCGAAGGGAAACAAACGCGATGAGCAGGATTATCGACAGCGTTGTCGCCGTCACCCCCGAGAAGCTGACGGACGATACCCACGGCGAGTTCGGCGCGATGATGCCGATTCAGGCCACCCCCGCCCTGGTCGCCTTCGGCGTGGGCTTCGCCGGCGGTGCCGGTGCCGCGTGGGTCACCGTCCAGGCGTACGAGGCCGGCGCCAACGACTGACGTCCTGCCGGACTGAGCGCCACCTGTTGAGAAGCCCTGCGGGCTTCTGAGAGTGCCTTCCCGGAGCTGCCTGCCGGGGGGCGGGAGAGGACTGTCGGGCCGCGGCGGAATCGCGGCCCGACAGCCTCTCGACTCTACCCTCAGCCGATTCGACGCGGAGCAAATTTTCGGCATGAAGTTGATAAAGAAGCTCACCTCTTCGTTATTTTCTCCGATTCCGATTTCCCGGGATCGCGCGATAGGCATATCGGAACGTCTTGCGGCCCTTTCCAGTCTGTCTTCTTCCCTGGAATACCTTCACCAGTACCGGAATCTGGGCCCCGGCGGGCTCAATGACTGGGAAATCATGAAACAGACGCCGGAGAGCAAGATTCCGGCCGTCCAGAAGCTCACCGACGCCGTGAGCGGCAGGCGCACCACGCTGGCCCTGCACGCCACGCGCGCCGCCTGCAGCCTGGGGATGCTCCTGCCGGGGAACAGCAGGTGGCGGGCGGCGGGCAACCTTTACCTCGGCGTCTCCACCACACTGCTGCAGGCCCGCCACCGTTACGGCACGGACGGCTCGGACCAGGTCGCCACGCAGGTGCAGGCGGTCACCGGTCTCGCCCGGTTGTCGAACAGCCCGCAGGTCAAGGACGCCCTGATGTGGTATCTGGCGATCCAGGCCAACATGTCCTACGCGACGTCCGGTTGGGCGAAGTTGGCGGGGACGAAGTGGCGTGACGGCTCGGCGCTGCCCGGCGTGCTGCGGACCCGTACCTACGGTTTCGAGCGTGCGTACCGGCTGACGCAGCGCTATCCCCGGGCCAGCAAGCTCACGCAGCACGCGGTCCTGGCGATGGAATGCCTCTTCCCCGTCGTCTATCTGGCCGGTGGGAAGCTGACCCGGCCGATGATCGGCGCGGCCGGCAGCTTCCACATCGCCAACGCGTTCGTCATGGGCCTGGGCCGGTTCATGACCGCGTTCCCCGCGATGCACCCCATGGTCGCCTACACCACCGCGCCGCGTACGTTCCCGGTGGTCGCCGGCCGGGACGACCGGATGGTGAAGACCGCGCTGGTCCTGCTCGCCGGCGGCGTCACCGTGTCGGCCGTGCTGGCCACGCAGCGGCGCTCCCGCGCCGTGTCGGGGTGGCCGAACTCCCGTACCGTCACGACGCGTTGCGGCAACGTCCTGCAGTACGACACCGGCGGCCGGGACCTCGCCGACCGCCCGGTCCTCGTCTTCAACCACGGCCTCGCCTCGACGTCCGAGCACTTCGCGTGGATCGTCGAGCGGCTGGCGTTCGACCTCGGCCAGCCCGTGGTGACCTACGCCCGTGCCGGCTACGGCCCGAGCCGCCGGGTGAAGGAGTCCCCCTACACCATCCAGGAGTCCGTGGACGACCTGGTGGACCTGATCCGCCAGGCCCTGCCCGAGGACCGCGAGGTGGTGCTCGTCGGGCACTCCCTGGGCGCGGAGCTGAACCGGCGGGCCGTGGCGCAGCTCGGCGACCGGGTGGCCGGTGTCGTCTACCTCGACCCCTCGCACCCTGGGCAGCTCATCCGGTCGGACAAGCAGCGGAAGGGCAGCCAGCTCTTCACCGACTCCCTGACGGACATGGCGCGTTGGACGAAGCTGGGCTTCGGCTCGCTGATGACACGGCCCCGCTGGGTGGACCATCTGCCGTACGCCTACCGGGACAAGGCGTTCGCCCTCTACACCGACTCACGGCTGTGGACGGCGGCGGCCCGGGAGTGGACGGCGGTCCGCGAGGAGTTCCGGTCCTTCGAAGGGGACCTGCCCCCGGTGCCGGCCCCGGGCCTGGTCGTCGCGGCGCAGGTGACGGTCGACATCGACCCCGAGCAGTTGCTGATGTACCACGACATCATCCGGGCCCACCGGGCGGCCGACCGGCACGGGGACGTCACGGTCGTGGAGCGCGGCGGGCACGACACGATCCTGACCGACGCCCGTTACGCGCGTACCGCGGCGGACCGGATCGCGGACTTCGTGGCCGGGCACTGCATGCCACCGACCACGCCGGCCGCCGAATCCCCGGCCGCGGAACTCCCGGGAAAGGCGAGTGAGAAGAAGTGAACCCCACCAGCCTCCTGAAGGACGCCTTCACCGGCCCCGGGGCCGTGACGCGTCTCGCGGGCGCGGCCCTGCTGCTGACGACGCTGGCCGCGCAGCACCCGCATCCGGCCTTCGAGCGCGGGCGGGAGAAGGACCTGTTCTCCCTCGTGCCGAACTGGAAGTTCTTCGCGCCGAACCCCGCGACGCACGACTACCACTACCTCTACCGCACCCTCGACGAGAGCCGTGAGACGTCCCCCTGGATCGAGCTCGACCTGATCCAGGACCGGAAGATGATCCAGGCGTTCTGGTTCTCCTCCCGCCGTACGGAGAAGGCGGTGTTCGACATCTGCAGTGCCATCATCAAGAACATCGCCAAGGGCGAGGACCCCACCGGATCGCCGCCCTTCCGGGTCCTGGCCGAGTTCATCAGGAAGCAGATCAGGGACGCCCCGAACGTGTCCGAGGTGCGCGGCTTCCAGTTCTCCGTGGTGCGCGCCAGCGGGCACGACGACAGCGAGGATCCCGAGGTTCTCTACGTCTCCACCTATCAGGCGATGAACCCCGTCTCACCGGGCTTCCTGCGGGCCGCCTGAGACCGGGACCCCCGTCGCGGGGGTTTCACGCACACAGAAACGGAGAACCCATGACGATCGCGGACATCGGCTACGGCAAGCAGTTCGAGGGCTGGTACGACCGCATCTTCCAGGACGACGCCTCCGCGCGGGTCGCCGTCGAGGCCCTGGCCGGGTTCCACCCGGACCCGGCCTCGGGCACGCTGGAGTTCGGCGTGGGGACCGGCCGGATCGCGCTGCCGCTGTCGCACCGCGTCGGCCCGGTCACCGGCGTGGACTCCTCGCGGGAGATGCTGGCGGCCCTGGAGAAGAAGGCCGACGAGGGCGAGGTGACCGCCGAGCTCGGCGACATCCGGACCTACCGCGGCGAGCGGCAGTACGGCCTGGTCTACTGCGTCTGCTCCACGCTCGCGCAGATCCTCGACCCCGAGGGCCAGCGGGAGGCCGTCGCCCGGGCGGCCGAACTCCTGCGGCCCGGTGGCCGGTTGCTGGTCGAGACGCACAACCGGCCGGGCATCGTCGCCCAGCACGAGGGGCTGACGCGCACCACGATGTTCGTGCCCTACCCGGAGCCGAACACGGGCATCCAGATGCACGCCACGCTGCTGATGGACAACCGGGTCTGGCAGGTGTCCACCGTGTGGTTCGAGGCGGACGGCACGCACCGCATCGGCACCGAGGCCGTGCGCCTGCTCACGCCCGACGAGGTGGACGGCTACGCGCGGGACGCGGGGCTGCTGCCCGAGGGTCATTACAGTGACTGGCAGCAGACCGCCTACTCGCCCGCGGCCGGTCTGTTCGTCGCGTCGTACACCAAGTCGGCATGAATCTCCGGGAGATAGTCCGCCGCCACCGGGCCCTGCTGATCATCGGCGTCGGCATGGGCCTGGTCGGCGCGGCGGCCACGCTCGCCCAGCCCTGGATGCTGGGCCGGCTGATCGAGGCCGTGGCCCTGGACAAGCCGATCGCCTGGACCGTCACGTTCATCGCGCTGTTCTTCGTCGCGGACGCGGCGCTGAGCGCCGGACACGCCTACGCGATCGGCCGGGCCGGCGAGAACATCGTCTTCGACGCCCGGCGCGTCCTGGGCGGCCGACTACTGCGCAGCCAGTTCCCCGCCTTCTCGCGCCTCGAGCACGGCGACGTCTTCGCGCGCACCGTGTCCGACACCTCCATCGCCTGCCTGGTCATCGCGCAGGCGCTGGCGCAGGTGGTCACCTCCGTCTTCATGCTGGCCGGCGGCATCGTGCTGATGGCCGTGCTCGACTGGAAGCTGCTGCTCGCCACGGTCGGCTGCCTCGGCCTGGCCAGCGGCGGTGCGCTGCTGCTGGCCCGCCAGGTGCGCATCGCCGCCCTGCGGAACCGGGAGAACATCGGCGCGTTCGGCTCGGGTCTGCAGCGCGTGCTCGGCGCCATCACCACGGTCAAGGCGTCCCGCGCCGAGGAGCGGGAGACCGAGGAGCTGGCGCGGCTGGCCGACCGGGTGCGGCACAGCGGGATCCGGGTCACCGGGTTCAGTTCGCTGCTCACCCCGGCGATGAACGTCGGCACACAGCTCTCGCTCGCCGTCGTCATCTCCTGGGGCATGGCCCGGGTCGCCACCGGGTCGCTGTCGCCCGCCGACCTCACGTCGTTCGTGATGTACCTCTTCTACGTGGTCTCGCCGCTGGTGATGCTCTTCATGTCGATCGGCCAGATCCAGCAGGGCCGCGCCGCCGTCCAGCGCGTGACGGAGCTGGGGGGCATTCCGCAGGAGGAAGACGAGAAGGCGCCCGGGAAGCGGCGGGAGCGCGCGGCCGTCGCGGAGTCGGTGCCCGCGGTCCGCTTCGAGGGCGTCGCCTTCTCGTACCACGACAACGCCCCGGTGTTGCGGGACGTCTCCTTCACCCTGCCGCGTCGCGGCCTGACCGCGATCGTCGGCCCCTCCGGCGCCGGCAAGACCACGACGTTCCAGCTCATCGAGCGTTTCTACCGCCCGGACTCCGGCACCATCCATGTCGCGGGTCACGACACCGCCACGTTGAAGCTCGCCGAACTGCGGTCGTTGGTCGGCTACGTCGAGCAGGACGCACCGCTGCTGCGCGGCACGATCCGTCAGAATCTGACGTATGCGAACCCCGACGCCGACGCCGCGGACATCGCCCGCGCGCTGCGGCTCGCCAGCCTGGAGGACTTCGTCGCCGGGCTGCCCGACGGGCTCGACACGGAGCTCGGCGAACGCGGCGCCGGGCTGTCCGGCGGCCAGCGGCAACGCCTCGCCATCGCCCGTACGTTGCTGCAACGACCGGAGGTGATCCTGCTGGACGAGGTCACCGCGCACCTGGACAGCGACACCGAGGCCGCGCTGCGCGACACGATGGCGGAAGCCGCCGGCGAGTGCGCCGTGCTGGCCATCGCGCACCGGCTGTCCACCGTCGTGCAGGCCGACCGCATCATCGTGATGGAGGAGGGCCGCGTGCGGACGATCGGCACCCACCGGGAGCTCATCGCCTCCGACGAGGTGTACCGGCGGCTCGCCAGCCAGCAGTTCGCCGCCGAGGACGCGCTGACATGACGCGCGCCGACGTCGCCGTCGTGGGCAGCGGACCGAACGGTCTGGCCGCCGCCGTCACCATGGCACGCGCCGGGCTGAGCGTGCACGTCCATGAGCAGGCCGCCGCGATCGGCGGCGGCCTGCGCGGCGAGGCGCTGTTCGACTCCGAGGTGTGGCACGACATCTGCGCCGCCGTGCACCCCATGGCGGCCGCGTCCGCGTTCTTCCGCGAGTTCGACCTCGCGGCCCGCGGCGTCCGGCTGCTCCGGCCGCCGATCAGCTACGCGCACCCGCTGGACGGCGGCGACGCCGCCTTCGCCTACCGCGACCTCGCACAGACCTGCGCCCGGCTCGGCCCGGACGGCGGGCGCTGGCGGCGGCTGATGGAGCCGCTGGTGCGGCACAGCACGGGCGTGACCGACTTCCTGCTGTCCGGCCAACGGTCCCTGCCGTCCGACCTGTCAGCCCCTCTGCTGCTCGGCCCGCGCGTGCTCGACCACCTCCTGCGGGGCGGCGGACTCCGTACCGAGGGGGCCCGCGCACTGCTCACCGGGGTCGCGGCGCACGCGGTGGGCCGGCTGCCCAGCGTGCCCGCCGGCGCCATCTCGCTGCTGCTCGGGCACCTGGCGCACGCGACCGGCTGGCCGCTGCCGCAGGGCGGCAGCGTCCGCATGGCCGAGGCGCTGGCCGACGACCTGCGGGCGCACGGCGGTGTACTGCACACCGGCCACCGGGTCACCGACCTCGCGGAGCTGGACGCCGGGGTGATCATGCTGGACACCACCCCGCGCGGCCTGCTCGCCCTGGCCGGCGACCGGTTGCCGCCGCGCTACCGCCGGGCGCTGGAACGCTTCCGCTACGGCCCGGGCGCGGCGAAGGCCGACTTCCTGGTCGGCGAGCCCATCCCGTGGGCCGATCCCGAAGTGGGCCGGGCCGGGACCGTGCACCTGGGCGGCACCCGCGCCGAGACGCTCGCGACGGAGAACGCGGCCGTCCGGGGCGAGGCCGGCGAGGAGCCGTTCGTGCTGCTGGTCGACCCGGCCGTGACCGACCCGGGCCGTGCCGTGGGCGGCCGCCGCCCGGTGTGGGCCTACGCGCACGTGCCGAACGGCGACACCCGGGACCCGGTACCGCTGATCACCCGCCGCATCGAGCGGTACGCGCCCGGTTTCGCCGACACGGTCCTCGCGTCGCGCGGCGTGCCGGCGGCCGCGTACGAGAGGTACAACCCGAACTATCCCGGCGGCGACATCGGCGCGGGAGCCATCACGCTCACGCAGTCCGTGTTCCGGCCGACGCCCGCCTGGAATCCGTACCGCACCCCCCTGCCCGGGGTGTACCTGTGCTCCGCGTCGACGCCACCGGGCCCCAGCGTGCACGGCATGTGCGGCCACTTCGCCGCCCGGGCCGCCCTCCGCCGCGAGTTCCGCATCACCACAGCGCCGCCCTTGGGGCCCGAGGGCGGCGCCATCCCCATCGAGAAGACCAGGAGAGCGCCATGAGCAGCACGCACCGCCCCACCGCCGCGGAGGACTTCGCCGGATACCTCCGCGCCTACCACGCCGACGCCTTCGACGGGGACGAGCCCGTCGAGGAGGTCTGGGACCGCTACCACCTGCCCGACGGCACCCACCACGTCAACGGCCGGGAGTGGGACCGCAAGAAGATCCTGCGCG
Source organism: Streptomyces netropsis (assembly GCF_014203545.1). Lineage (GTDB taxonomy): Bacteria > Actinomycetota > Actinomycetes > Streptomycetales > Streptomycetaceae > Streptomyces > Streptomyces netropsis. The sequence continues at coordinate 539,342 of NZ_JACHJG010000001.1, read as the reverse complement.
GCGTCCGCTCCCGGCGCTCCCTCGGCGCGTCGTACGAGCTGTACATCCACGAGGTGACCGTGGAGGGGCGCCGGGCCGCCGCCCGGTACACGATCGGCACGCCCATGCTGTGGAAGGTCCAGAGCGCCACCGACACGGCCGTCTTCGCCGAGCTGGCCGAGGACGGGCGGGTGGCCCGCACCAGCATCTTCTCCGCCGGCCGCGCCGGCTGGTCGGGGCCGGGCAAGGACGATCCGTTCGACAGCGCGGCCCGCCCCGCGCCGGGCACCGCCCCGGCGCCGCCGCCCGCCGCCGGGGCCGAGCCGACACCGGCCCAGGACCCGGCGCACTACCTGCGGGCCTTCTACACCGCCGGGTACGACCCTGCGGTGCCGGCCGCCGAGGCCCACGACCGCTTCCACACCCCCGACGCGCTGCACCAGGTCGGGGGGAAGGTGATGCAGCGCTCCGGCGTCCTGAAGGCCCTGGAGGAGGGCCGGAAGCTGGGCCACACCTACCCGGTGGACGTGCACGAGACGCTGCGCGAGGGCAATCGCTTCGCGGCCCGCTACACCACCAGCCACGACGGGAAGCCGACGCGGCGCCAAGAGGTCTTCGCCTTCGGCGAGTTCGCCCCCGACGGCCGCGTCCGGCTGGTCCGCTTCGTGCTCCAGCCCGGCTACGGGGCGTAGGGGTCCGGCCGTCCGGTCGTGGCGGTCCGGGCGGGGGTGAAGCAGGTGTTGTCGGCGGGCACGCCGTCGTGCTCCCGGCCGTCGTCGTCCTGGTACCGCCAGCTGAAGCGCAGGCCGTGGGCGGAGGTGATGTCGGGGCCGTCCATGAGCTGGAAGTGCAGGTGCGGCTCGGTGGAGTTCCCCGAGTTGCCGCACTCCGCCAGCGGCTGCCCGGCCGTGACCCGGTCGCCCACGGCCACCTTCAGCGAGCGGCGCCGCAGGTGCGCGAAGACGGCGTACGTCCCGTCGCCGAGGTCGAGGACGAGGTGGTTGCCCAGCAGGTGGCGGGGAGAGCCGAGGGAACGTACGAAGCCCTCCGGGACCACGTAGATCACTCCGGCCAGCGAGGAGCGCGACAGGTGGTCCCGCTGCCCGTCACCGGCGGCCACCACCCGGCCGTCCGCCGGGGCGAGCAGCGGCTCGCCGAACGCCGGATAGGCCTCGGGGCGCCGCGCCAACGGCCAGAACCACACGGGCTTCGGCGCCGGACGGCGGGCCAGGTCGATGGCGTAGGTCTGCGCGAGGTTGTGGGTGTGGCTGGGCACCTTGGTGGCGGGCCCGTTGTGCGCCATCCAGCGGCCGTTCATGGGGACGTCGAGCGCCAGCGGCGGGGCCTCGTCGCGCGGTGGGCGCTGCGCGAGGGTCATCGCCCTGCGCATCAGCAGACCGACTATGACCAGGGCGACCCCGGTGAACCATAACGGCCCGATGCCCTGGGCGTTGACGACGATGCACACGGTGCCCGCGGCCACCACCAGGCCGTGGCGCTTCCAGACGTGTCGCAACATGGGAGCCTTCCGTAAGGCGAACCGGCAGAGGGGGCCCAGCCTTCCAGATGCGGGAGGGGCGACGGTGGGATCCGATCACCCAAGAGGCCCCCGGCCCGAGTGACCCCAGAGCCTTGGACAGGCCTTCACCTGCTGTGACATCTGCATCCGCACCGGAACAGCTCCGCCTCTTCTGTCCAAGTGCACCCTTCCGCCCCTCCCGGTATCGTCCATATCGCATAATCCACCCAAATCGCCGCGTCGTTGTCCGGCTGGGCAGCCGCGGGTGTCGGCAGAGGAACGGGATCACGTGGCCAAGCACGGCATCCATGTGGTGGCTGCCACCGCCGCCCTGGCCTTGGCGGCGTTCGGCTGCCCGACAGCGAGCAGTGCCGCGTCACCACCAGGCCATACCGGCGGGCCCCACCCGACCGGCCCGTCGCGGTTCGTGCCCGGTCCCTGCCCGAGGACGCCCGAGCCGATCGCCGCGCTCCGCACCGCGCGGTGCGGTTTCCTGGAAGTCCCCGAGAACCGCGCCCGCCGCGGCAGCCGGACGATCCGGCTGGCCGTGGCGGTCATTCCCGCCACGTCGGCCAAGCCCGCCGAGGACCCGGTGGTGTTCATGTCGGGCGGCCCGGGCGGCGAGACGTTCGACGACATCCCGTTCCTGGTCGACTCCGGCCTGAACCGGGACCGCGAACTGATCATCATGGCCCAGCGCGGCAACCTCTACGACCGGCCGAGCCTCGCCTGCCCGGAGATGGACCGGTTCAACGCGCGGTACGTGGGGCTCGGCTACGACTCGCCGCAGGCGAAACGGCTCCTGCTGGACTCGGTGAAGAAGTGCCGGAACCGCCTGGCAGCCGACGGGATCGACCTGAGCGCCTACAACACCAAGGAGAACGCCGCGGACTTCGCCGCCCTGCGCACGGCACTGGGCATCCCCCGGTGGAACCTCTACGGGCACTCCTACGGCACCAACCTGGCCCTCACCTACCTGCGCGACAACCCTCAGGGGATTCGCGCGGTGGCACTCGACTCGGCCACGGCTCCGCAGATCGTCACCCTGCCGTGGGGCTGGAGCAGCGCCCGGGAGGGGATCGGCAACGTCCTCAAGGCGTGCGCGGCCGAGTCCCGCTGCAAGAGCCGCTACCCGGACCTCCGCCGAACCCTCACCGAGCAGGTGCGCAAGCTGGAAGCGCACCCCTTGACGCTGAACGCCCGGCCGCCACGCGGCGGAGACCCGGTGAAGGTCGTCCTCGACGGGGGCGCACTGCTGAACATCCTGGTCGCCAATGCCATCCCGTTCCCCGACGTCCCCGCGGCGATCGAGGAGCTCGCCCACGGACGTCCGGAGCGCTTCGCGCGGGCCCGCGCGGCCGACTCGGCTGCCGTCGTCGGCATGACCGCGCACGGCCTGACGGAGTCGGTGGTGTGCAGCGAGTGGGTGCCGGGGACGTCGAAGTCCGACGTGCTGAAGGCGGGGCGCCGGGCCTTCCCCGGGTGGCCGGACACGGTCCTGGCCCAGGCACCGCAGCTTCCCTTCCAGCACGAGGTGTGCCGCATCTGGCACGTTCCCGACCGCGCCACCTCCCACCGGGTGGCCACCACCAGCGCGGTGCCGACGCTCCTGGTCGCCGGGACATTCGATGCGAAGGTCGGGTCGAGCTGGTCCCGGGCTGCGGCTCGCACTCTGTCCCGCTCGACCTCCGTACGGGTCCCCGGAATCGGACACTGGGTGGTCCCGCAATCGGCCTGTGCGCAGAAGGTGTTGGCCTCGTTCCTCGCCCGTCCGACCGCGCCCGACACCCGTTGCGTGGCCGGTCTGACGCCGAAACCGTTCACGATCATCCCGAAGTGACCTGGAGAGGCAGATGGCACTCACCCACATACCCCGCCGTCGCCGTACCGCGCGCCGGCTCCACACCGCGCCGGCCGCGGTAGTGACCGGAATCCTCGTCACCGGGCTGCTCGCCACACCCGCGGGCGCAGAACACTCCACCGGCGCGGCGGTCGGCACGGTCACCCGGACGGTGGGCGGTGCCCGCTTCGAGCCGGGCCCCTGCCCGAAGACGGCGGAGCCGATCGCCGAGCTCAAAAAGGCACGTTGCGGAACCCTCACCGTGCCCGAGAACCGCGCCAAGCCGGGCGGTCGGCGGATCACCCTCGGTGTCGCCATCGTGCCGGCGGCGGCCGCCAAACCGAAGCCCGACCCCATCGTGTGGCTCGCCGGCGGCCCCGGCGACGACGCCGTCGGGGAAGCGAAGATGGCCATCGACGGCGGTCTGAACCGCGACCGGGACGTGATCCTCATGTCCCAGCGCGGTACGTACTCGGCCGACCCGGCGCTCCTCTGCCCCAACGTCGACCGGTTCAACGCACGCGCGGTCGGCCTCGTCTACGACGCTCCGTCCACCGGGCGCCTGCACGTCGAGGCCACGAAGGCCTGCCGCGACCGGCTGGCGGACCGCGGGGCCGACCTCAGTGCCTACAACGACATCGAGAGCGCCGCCGACTACGCGGACCTGCGCACCGCGCTCGGCATCAAGCAGTGGAACCTCTTCGGCATCTCCTACGGCACCCACCTGGCGCTGGTCTACATGCGCCTGCACCCCGAGGGGCTCCGCTCGGTGGGCATCGACGGCATATTGCCGCCGTCCAGGGCGGGGTCGGCCCTGGCCTGGAGCAGCGCCCGGGAGGGCTTCGACGGCCTGTTCAAGGCCTGCGCGAAGCAGTCGGCGTGCAACAAGCGCTATCCGAACCTGTCGGCCACCTTCGAACGGCTCGTCCGTGACCTCGAAGCCAAGCCGGTCACCACCACCGTCAAGGTCCCCGGCAACGACAAGCCGGTGAAGGTCGTCCTCGACGGCGGAGCCCTGGTGAACTGGCTGACCACCGCCACCCACGTGGCGACCCAGGTACCCCGCGCCCTCGACGAGCTGGCCCACGGCAAACCGCAGCGGATCGCGCAGCAGTGGGCGGGCTGGAAGCTCAACCCCCAGGGCATGGGAGTGGTTTCGCACGGCCTCGCCTACGGCATCTTCTGCAGCGAGTGGACGCCGTACGAGAGCCGGGCCAAGGCGCTGCGGGGCGGGCAGAACGCGTTCCCGTCGTTCCCCCGCTCGGTGCTGGCCCAGGCTCCGCAGCTCACCTTCCTCCGTCCGGACTGCGACGTCTGGAACGTCCCCGCGGCGCCGCGCTCGATCCGGGACGTCACGCGGAGCGACATCCCCACCCTCGCCCTGTCGGGCGGCTTCGACGCGCAGACCGGGGCGGCCAACGGGCCGTACGTCGCCCGTACGCTGAGCCGCGCCACCGTCGTCACGGTCCCCTACGAGCCCCACGTGGTGATCGCCACGTCACGGTGCGCCCAAGAGATCACCGCTTCCTTCTTCGACAGACCGACCGCTCCGAAGACCGGGTGCCTCAAAGGCCTCAAGCCGCCCCGCTTCGAGATCGGCCCGTGAAGCGGCGAGTGGACCGACGTTCATGAAACAGACCCCCGGTCCGAGTGGACCGGGGGCCTGACGCAGGCTTTCACCTGCTGTTTCATCTGTGGGCACAGACGGATTTGAACCGCCGACATCTGCTTTGTAAGAGCAGCGCTCTACCGCTGAGCTATGCGCCCCGAACGAGGTGACAGCCTACATGGCCCGGCCCGTATCCCCGCAAACCCGATTCGGGGTGGGGTTAACCCCACCCCGAAGCAGGGAGTGGGCTACATGCCGCCCACCGGCCGCCGGTCCCTAGAGTCGGGAGCACCCGCAGTCCCGCTGCCGAACTCACGGAGTCCCACGTGCTTCCCCGCTTTCGTACCCGCGCCGCCGTCCGTCTGTCCCTCGTCGTCGGTGCGGTGCTGACCGCCGGGGTCACGCTGACCGGGTGCGGCGGGGCCAACGCCGAGGACGCGGAGCCGGAGCGGCGGACGTTCTCGCTGGAGGGGCGGGAGCTGACCGTGGACGCGGACAATTCCGAGCTCGAGCTGGTGACCGTCGACGGGAAGACCAAGGGCCTCAAGGTCACCCGGTGGTTCGACGGGTGGACCGTGGGCGGGGAGTCGAAGGCCACCTGGGCGATGCAGGGCAGCACGCTCAAGCTGCGGGAGAAGTGCGACGGGCTGATGAACAACTGCGCGTCGAAGCACCGCATCGAGGTGCCGCGCGGGGTGAAGGTCACCGTGCGGGACAACAACGGCGTGGTGCGGGCGCGCGGCTTCGAGACCGACCTCAAGGTCCACACCGACAACGGGAAGATCGACATCGCGGACTCCAAGGGGAACCTCGACCTGTCGTCCTCGAACGGCGAGGTCGTCGCCGCCCGCGTCGCCCCCCTGAAGGTGAAGGCGGCCTCCTCCAACGGCACGGTCCGCCTCTCGCTGACCCGCGTCCCCGACCGGGTGGAGGTGACCAGCCACAACGGCGCGACGAAGGTCGAGCTGCCCCGCGCCACGTACGACGTGACCGCGGAGAGCCAGAACGGCAAGGTCGACGTGGACGTCCCGCGCGACAGCGCCAGCCACCGCAAGGTGACCGCGCGCACCCAGAACGGCGAAGTCACGGTGCGATCGGCGAACTAACCGCCCTGTGTGTTCGTCCTTAACGGGTGGGAGAATGGCATCCGGGCCTGGGGCGATCCATCGGGAGAGGGCAAGTGACGGCGACCTTCGCGCAGTCCGTACGACCGGCACGTCGCCGTTTCAGCGCTGTGGCGGCCGTGGCCCGGGAGACGGTCGCGCTCGCGCTGCTGCCGCTCCCCCTGTTGGTCGCCGTGGCGCCCGCCGCCTTCGCCGGCGGGGGCACGCGCCGCTGGGGCTGGGGCCGCGGCGAGGAGCAGCGGGCGGACGCGCAGGCGGCGAAGGACGCGGCCGCCGCGGCGTTCTACGAGCTGGACACCGCGCAGCGCGATCTGCGGATCTCCATCGAGACGATCACCGCGGTGGACTCCTCCCCCGCCGCCCGCAAGGCGGCGGGCGACTTCGCCGCCTTCGGGCAGCGCATCGACCAGGTCTCCCACGCCTACATCACCGCCGTCGACGCGCACGACCTCGACCGCGAGGGCCTCGACGGCGCGGCCGCCAACCGTGCGCGGGGCGACCTGACCAAGGCCAAGGACGAGCTGGAGCGGGTCAAGGCCGAGCTGGAGCGGTTCGGGCAGAGCCTCGGGCCGCTGCTGGGCACGGCGGAGACGCAGCTGGCACGGCTCGCGCCGGCCGTCGAGCGGGCCCGGCAGGGGCTGCTCGCCGCCAGTAACGCGCTGGACGCCGTCCGGGCCTCCGGGATCAAGGCCGACGACCTGGCCGCGCGGCTCGCCGCGCTCTCCCCCGAGCTGACCAAGCTCAACCAGGGCGCCGGGCAGCACGGCGTGCAGGAGACCATCCAGCGCGCGGACCGGGTGCTGCGGGAGGCCGAGGCCATCCGCGGCGAGGCCGACCACCTGCCGCAGAAGGCCGCGGACATCGACAAGCGGCTCGTCTCGCTGCGTACGCGCGCGCAGGCGATCACCACGCGCGCCTCCGGCGTCGCCCCCGTCCTCAGCGAGCTGCGCCGCCGCTACAGCGCCGCCTGCTGGCAGGACCTCCAGCAGGTGCCGGAGGAGGCCGAGCGGGCCGTCCGGCAGGCGGAGGAGAAGCTCGCCGAGGCGCGGACCGCGCGGGACGAGCAGCACTGGGCGGACGCCACGGCGAGACTCGCGACCGTACGGGCCCTGCTGAACACCACCGAGGAGGCCGTGTCGGCGGCGGGTGACCGGCTGCGGCGGCTGGACGAGGTGTCGTTCGACCACCAGAAGGAGGTCGACCGGACCCGCTTCGCGATCCGTGACGCGCAGCGGCTCGCGATGGCCGGGCGCAGCACCCCGGACCCGCGTCACGCCCGTCCCCTGGACGACGCGGTGGCCCGGCTGGACCGGGCGGTCGCGGGCCTGGAGGGCCGCCACCCCGACTGGTGGCACTTCCTCACCGAGACGGAGGCGGTACGGCGGTCCGTCGCCCGTGTGGTCCAGGAGATCCGCGAGGAGCGGGGCCGCTGAGGCCTGTCCGGCGGATCTTCGCGGGCTCCCGACGCCCGGCTCTGGGAGGTGCCGCCCCCGGTGCCGCTCGCTGTCCACGAAGATCCACCGGACAGGGGCTGGCGCCGTGGCCATCGGCCGCCGCCCCGGCCCGCCGGCTGGTTATGCTGCCCGCATGCCTCGCTACGAATACCGCTGCAAAGCCTGTGGTGACACCTTCGAACTCAACCGGCCCATGGCCGAGTCCGGCGCTCCCGCGACCTGCCCCGAAGGGCACGCGGACACCGTGAAGCTGCTGTCCACCGTCGCCGTCACGGGTGGCGCGGCGCCGTCCGCTCCGCCGTCGGGCGGCGGCGGAGGCGGCGGTTGCTGTGGGGGCGGTTGCTGCGGCTGATACCGGCGCCCAGGCGGCGTTCGGCGGATCCTCGGCTGCGGGCCGTCCGTGCCGCCTGCGGCGGCGAGCGCCCTGCGGGCGCGTCCTCAAACGCCGGACGGGCTAGTTTTGGCTGAGCCCCAACCGGGAACCGTCCCGCGCTTGAGGACTACACCCGGCGGGCCAGGGTCAGCCCGTCCGCGACGGTGAGCATGACGCCGTCCATCCGCGCGTCGGCCGCCGCGTGCTCGTTGAACGCCTTGACCGCCGCGCCCATGCCCGTGGCGGCCGGGTCGACGACCTGGCCGGCGAAGAGGACGTTGTCGACCACGACGAGACCGCCGGGGCGCAGCCGCGGCACGATCTCCTCCCAGTAGTCGATGTAGCCGTCCTTGTTCGCGTCGATGAACGCGAGGTCGATGTGCGGCTCGGCGGGCATGGCGCGCAGGGAGTCCAGGGCGGGTGCGATCCGCAGGTCGACCCGGTCGGCCACCCCGGCCTTGGCCCAGGCCTCGCGTGCGTAGGCCGTCCACTCCTCCGAGATGTCGAGGGTGATCAGCGTGCCGTCGGCGGGCAGCGCCTGGGCCATGGACAGCGCCGACAGACCGGTGAAGGTGCCGACCTCCACGACGTGCCGGGCGCCGGTGAGCCGGACGAGGAAGGCCAGCAGCGGCCCCTGTTCCTCGGCGATCTGCTTGACGGCCTCGCGGGGCAGCGCGGTGTGGGTGACGTCGACCAGGGCGCGCTGCGTCGGGTCGAGCGCGGGATTGTGGGCGAGTACGTAGGCGTACAGCTCGGGGGTGAGCGGTGGCCTCTTGATCTCCATCGGACGATCTCCTCGGCTTGCCGGTCGAAGAAAGTACGGCTCGGCGGGGCACTGGTAGGCCCGCGGAGCCGCACCGCGAGCCTAGCCGCACCCCACTCCCCTACGGGCGGAGTTCCGGCCCCACGACCGAGCCGAACGCCCGGAGGATCTCCTCGCCCGCCGTCACGCCCTTGGTCTCCAGCGCGGTGACGTGCGGCGCGGTCCAGCCGGCCTCCGCCAGCTCGCCGTGGCCGGGCCGCCAGCCGCGGTCGGCGGCCAGCAGCAGATCGGCGTCGAGCAGGGAGTCACCGGCGGCGAGCACCTCACAAGCGCCCGTCCGGCGCGCGACCTCGGCGACGGCGGCGCTCTTGGTCAGCGGCTTCGGCACGGCGTAGACCTTGCGCCCCTGGAGGGAGACGGACCAGCCGCGCTCCCCCGCCCACACGGAGAGCTCCTTGACCCACTCGTCCGGCAGCAGCGACCGTTCGACGACGAGGTAGGCGAAGAGGTCCTCGGCGGTGCGCTCCTTGAGCAGCCACGCCGGGTCGGCGGTCCGCACCAGATGCGCGCGGACCTCCGCCAGCGTCGCGCACTCGTCGGCGAGCCGCCGCTCCACGCCCGCCCGCCAGTCCCGGTCGGACTCGCCCCGTACGAGCAGCTCCCCGCCGTTGGCGCAGATCGCGAACTCGGGCACGGGTCCGGGCAGCCGGATCCGGCCGTACTGCTCGCGGGTGCGGGTGGTGGTGGGCACGAACGTGGCCGTACGGGCCAGCTCGTCCAGCAGGATGGCCGCGGTCTCCGTCAGGTACGACAACGGCTTCTGCTGGTACGTCTCGACGCACAGCAGGCGCGGCGCCTGCGCGTCGGGCATGCCCAGGGCGAGGGCCGCGGCGGAGTAGATGAGGGTCCGGTCGAGGTCGCTGGCGACGAGAACGGTCACTTGGCCGCCACCGCCTTGCCGTCCGCGCCGGTCGCGCCCCGGGTGTAGCGGGGGTGGATCAGGCCGACGCAGCTGTAGGGCAGGCCGTCGACCTCCTCCACCGGCACCCCGCGCTGCGCGGCCAGCAGCCGCACGTGGTCGAGGTCCGCGCCGGCGCCGCGCGAGGCGAGGATCTTCCAGGGGACGCGGCGCAGCAGGACGCGCGTGGTCTCGCCGACGCCGGGCTTGACGAGGTTGACGTCGTGGATGCCGTACTCCTCGCTGATCCGCTCGACGGCCGCCCAGCCCTCCCAGGTGGGCGTGCGGTCGGTGGCGGCGAGCTCCTTGACGTCGGCGGTGACGTCCTCGCCGACCTCGTCGAAGCGGGCGGAAACGGTGTCGAGGAAGGCTCCCGACACATCGGCGCCGGCCAGCTCCCGGTAGAACTTGGCGCCGTGGAAGTCGTGCGGGCCGACGAGGTCGGCGCGCAGGACGGTACGGGATATCAGCCCGGAGACGGTCGAGTTGAGGCACGCGGACGGGATGAGGAAGTCGTCACGGGTGCCGTAGGTCTCGACGCAGTGGCCGGGGTCGGCGAGCACCGCGATGCGGGGGTCGAAGCCCTCGAACTCCTCCAGGGCGTCGGCAAGTTCGCGGGTGATGGCGCCCTTGCCGGTCCAGCCGTCGACGAAGACGACGTCGGCCGGGTCGTGGTGGGCGGCGATCCAGCGCAGGGCCGTGGTGTCGATGCCGCGCCCCCGGACGATGGAGGCGGCGTAGTGCGGCAGGTCGAGGCCGTGCGCGTGGTGCGCCCAGCGACGCATCAGCACGCCCACGGGCGTACCGGCGCGGGCCAGCGAGACCAGCACCGGGCGGGGCGACCGCTCGGCGAGCACGGTCTCGGTGACCACGCCGACCGCCCGCGCCATCCGGGACGCGGAGGCGTCGAGCGCGGAGCGGAAGAGCGCCTGGTAGTCCGCGCTCGGCTGGTACTCGACCGGCAGCGACTCCGCGTAGTGCGCGCCGCCGCTCTGGATGGCCTCCTCGCGCTCCTCGGTGGGCGCTTCGAGCGATACGCCGGACAGGTCCTGGAGGAGCCAGCCGACCTCGTCGGGGGCGTACGAGGAGAACGCGGGGCCGCGGAGCGGTTCGGGCATGGACGGCACCTGTCCGTGGGCGGGAACGTACGAGGGGACAACAGCGAGCACAACGTCCGGAATGTGTGCGGACAGTGCATCCAACAGGCCGCCCGGGGCGCCCAGTTCGGGAGTATCACCAACCGAGTCGACGACGACCACGACGGCGTCGAAGCGGGCACCGGCGACGTTGTAGGCGTACCGCTCGCCGGGGCCGTCGGCGGGGTTGTCGTGGGCGGGGAAGCGGATGCGCGTGCGGATCGCGTAGCCGGGGTCGTCCACGGCGAGGACGGGTGAGCGGGTGGTGGTGGAGTAGCTCACGGAGATGTCGGCGGACGTGCTCTGGAGGGAGTCGGCGAGCCGCAGAGGGGCGTACATCAACTCCTCGTTACCAAGGACGAGCACCCGCGAGGCATCCGACGGCAGGGCCCGGGCAATCCGGCCGGCCATCCCGGGCAGGGCCGCCTCCAACAGCTCCCGATGGACGGGCGTGAAGCCGTGCCGACCACCGTCGGGCAGCCCGTCCGGCCAGCCGAGGTCGACGCGCACGGGGGCGGCCTCACCCCGGAGGCCGCGTCGCCGCACATCGATCGCCTCGGCCTCCAGGGAAGCGGCAGCCGCCTCGTACTCCGCGACCAGCTCCTGCCCCCGCGACAGCACCCCCTCCGGCAGGAGCACCGTGCCCGAGGCGTGGGCAACGAGGTCCACCCGCGCGCCCAGCCCGGCCGCGAACTCCGCGAGACCGGCCCGGTCGTCGTCCGAGCGCATGTCGACCAGGGCCACGACCACGTACCGCTCGCGGGGGAAGCGGGCGTGCAGGGCGGCGATGGTGTTCAGGACCGTGCGGCCCGTGGAGAACTCGTCGTCCACCAGGACCAGCGGGCCGTCGCCCGACAGCAGCTCCGGGTCCTCGGGCAGCAGCAGGTGCGAGGTCGCGTGGCTGTGCTCCTCCTCGAAGCCGCCGACGGGTGCGACGCCCGGCACGGGACGCCGGGTGGAGTGCAGATACGGGGCGAGCCCGATGCCGTCCGCCACCGCGTGCCCCAGACCGGTGGCGGTCTCGGCGTAACCCAGCACGACCGCCCGCGCGGCGTCCGCGTCGCCCAGCAGCTCCCGCACCCGCCGGCCGAGAGCGAGCCCGGGCCCGTACACGGCCCGGGGACGCGTGGGGACGTGCTTGCCCAGCACGTTGGAGACGAGCAGATGCGCCCGCTTGGGGTTGCGCCGCAGCGCGAGACCCAGCAGTTCCGGCAGTGCCGCGTCACCCTCCAGCCCGACCCCGAGCCGGTCCGCGACCCAACTCCCCGACCACACCGCGCCGTCGTTCCCCATACCGTCCTTACGCTCGCGTTTCGTACTCATACGGTCTGCACACCCGCCGCCAGCAGCTCCACGAAGCTCACGTCCTCCCGCGCGACGCCGAACACCTCGGCGCGCAGCAGGGTCCGCTCGGCCCAGGCCCGGTGCGGCTTCACTTCGTTCATTTTGTTCGTATAGGCGGAGCGCAGCACTCCACCACCGTCGCGTTCCGGCCGCAGGATGTCCTGGGCGTCGCTGAACTCCTCGTGGCTGACGACCGAGAGCGCGTGCACGGGTGCGACGTGCGAGGGGTGGATGCAGGTCTTGCCCTGGAGGCCGTTGGCCCGGTCGAGCTGGATCTCGCGGAGCAGGCCGTCCATGTCGTGCTGGATGAGGGCGGTGCGCAGCGCCTCGGCCGGGCCGGCGAAGGGGCTGCGGCGCAGCTGCGGCTTGAACATCCGCTCCGGCACCCGGAAGTACTCCCAGACCGGGCCGGTGACGGTGAAGCCGCTGCCGTCCGCGCGGCCGAGGACGTTGACCACGTCGGCTATGACGGAGGCGACGAGCTGGACGTCGTAGGCGGTCATGTCGGGCGCCCTACGCAGCCCGTACGCGGAGCAGAAGTCCGTCACGCCGAGGCGCAGCGCCAGCACCCGGTCGCGGTACTTCTCGACGGTGCGGGCGATCCCGGTCAGCGTCTCGGTCCGCGTCTCCAGGTGGAGCAGCTCGGGCGACTCGAGGACGGGCATGGCGAAAAGCCGTCGGCCGCAGGCGTTCTCGGCCTCCGTCAGCGCTTCGAGGAAGGGCACGCCACGCTCTTCGGTGAACTTCGGCAGTACGAATCCGGACAGCAGCCGCCGCCCAGCCGGGCCGAGCCGCCGCGCGAGGCCGGTGATCTGCTCGGGCTCGCGGACCCGGATGAACAGCAACGGCACACGACCGTCGCCCGGGCGGCCCGGCGCGCCCGGATCAGCCGGATCGGTCGCACCGGCGGCCAGCTCGGCGAACTGCCGGACGAGGTTCTCCTCCGCGCCGGCCACCTCGTCGTCGCCGATGGAGTCCTCCAGGCACAGGACCATGGACACGACACCGCGGTCGGCCTGCTTGAGGATGTCCCGGGCGAGCTCGGGCCGGGTCGCGGGGCTGTAGAGCGTGGCGCCGAGGGCGACGGCGAGCGTACGGGCCGGGGAGTCCGCACCGAATTCCGCGGGCTCCTGATGGAACAATCCATTCCGCACGACAGGCGCAAGATGTCCGAAGTGCCTCATCGCTCTCCCCGTGGCTGCGGCTCCACCGGCCGTCCAGCCGGAAGCATGGCCGATTATGGTACGTCCGGCGTTGGGTCAAGAGTTCCCCAAGTCCATGACGATCTCATGACTCACGTGGGTCCTTCCGGTGTCCAGTGTCACCGATGCCGACCGCGTAACCGCCCCCTACGTTGTCCGCGGCCCACGCGGGAGGGCAGGATTGCGGGCATGACGCACGCGATGCTGAAGGGGTCGAACATCCCGCTGGAGGCCCGGACCGTACGGGCCGTACTGCGCTGGACTCCCGGCCCGGGCGTCCCGGACGTGGACGCTTCGGCGCTGCTCCTGGGCGACGAGGGGCGTGTGCGTTCGGACGAGGACTTCGTCTTCTACAACCAGCCACGGCACCCGTCCGGCCTGGTCCGCCATCTGCCGAAAAAGCGGCTGGTCGAAGGCTTGACGGACTCGATCGAGGCCGATCTGGCGATGCTGGACGACTCGGTGCACCGGGTCGTCCTGGCCGCCTCGGCGGACGGCGGCTCCTTCGGGCAGGTCCGGGACCTGCGGGTGCTGCTGTACGACACGGCGGGCGGCACGCAGACGTCTCAGCCTTCCGGGGACCCCGTGGCGGTCTTCGAGGTGCAGCCGGAGACGGGCGACGAGACGGCCATGCTCTGCGGAGAGCTGTACCGCCGCGGGGAGGGCTGGAAGTTCCGGGCGCTGGGACAGGGGTACGCGTCCGGGCTGGTCGGCCTGGCCACCGAGTACGGGATCTCCGTGGACGAGTCCGAGGGCGCCGAGGGCGTGGCCGCACCCGAGTCCGCCGCCGCACCGACTGCCTCACGGGCCGCAACCGGCCCGGAGGGCGCACAGGGCCCCGCCACGGACGACACGGACGCGACCCAGGCCATCATCCCCGCACCCGCCTCCGAGCCCGTAGCGGCCCCGCAGCCCCCCGCCACGCCGCCCGCGTCCACGTCGGCGCCCGGCTACGGCTACCCGCCACCGCCCACCGCACCGCCGTCGGTGCCGCCGTCGGTGCCTGCCGCCCAGCCCGCGTACGGCTATCCCCAGCAGCCGTCGGCCCAGGCGCCCGGGGCGACGGGGGCACCGGCGTACGGCTACCCGCAGCAGCCCCCGGCGCCCGTGACCCCGCCCCCGGCGCAGCCGCCGGCCCAGCCCTCGTACGGCTACCCGCAGCAGCAGCCGCACCAGCCGTCCTACGGGTATCCGCAGGCGCGGCCCGTGCCCGACCCGGCCTTCCGGCTGCCGCCGCAGGGGCCGCAGTTCCAGCAGAACCGGTGAGGGACGGCTGAACCCAGGTGTGAGCGCGGGCTCCGACCCGTCGGACCCCCGCTCACACCTTCGTCTTGTACCCCCTGCCCCACTGCAGGCCCCAGCCGTACAACCGGTCCAGCTCCGCCTGGAAGCCGTAGACGTACTTCATCTCGCGCCGCAGGATGATCTCGCCCTTCACGTTCTCCAGCATCACGACGGCGCAGGAGCGGGCCTCGGGGGCGCGTTCGTTGAGCGCGATCTCGATCTGGGGCCCGTTGCCGGGGAAGAGCGTCACCAGGGCGTGCGTACGGTCGAACGCCGGGGTGCCGTCGTAGATGTAGACGAAGATCAGCAGACGCTTGATCTTGTCCCGGTGGTCCATGTTGACGTAGATCGTCTCGCCGGACCCCGAGCCGAACCGGTCGTCCCCGCTGAGCTGGACGTACGGCGCGTTGTTGAGGCTGCCCAGTATGTTGCCGAGCGGTTGGACCACGCCTTTGGCACCATCCTGGAGTTCATACATACAGGCGAGGTCGAGGTCCACGTTGACCATGGCGGGACCCTGCGCCTGCACCATCTCCGGTCGGAACTTGCGGAACGGATGACGCAGCCCGGTGCCGAACGCGGGCCGGTCACCGAAGTCCGACGTCCGCATCCGCCAGGAGAGATTGACCCGCAGATTGCCCGAAAGGGCGCCCTGCTTGGTCAGCGAAAAGGTGGGATTGCGCTTGGTCAGCTCCACCGATCCGTTGGTGCCACTGGTGTCGAACTGGCGTGCGCTCGCCCGCCCCCAGTTGCCGAAAAACCTGTCCCGGAACTCCATCCCTCGACCCCCACCCTGTTTCGCCCCGAATCGCACCCCGAAACCGCTGCGGGGCGGCCACGAGGACTCGCCTCATGACCGCCCCGCTTAGAGCGTTCCTCGTTTATGCCCCGGTCACACGCCGGACGGGACCTCGGCCTTGTCGCCGGAGTCCGGGTCGCCGTTCCTCGCGAGGGCGCGGTTGCGGCGCACGGAGGACCAGAACGACCAGCCGATGAGCGCCACACCGATGCCACCGGTGACGATCTCGGGGATCTCGTACTGGATGGAGACCATCAGGATGAGGGCCAGCGCACCGATCGCGTAGTGCGCGCCGTGCTCCAGGTAGACGTAGTCGTCCAGGGTGCCCTGGCGGACCAGGTAGACGGTGAGGGACCGGACGTACATGGCGCCGACGCCGAGGCCGAGCGCCATCAGAACGATGTCGTTGGTGACGGCGAAGGCGCCGATGACACCGTCGAAGGAGAAGGACGCGTCGAGGACCTCGAGGTAGAGGAACATGAAGAACGCGGCCTTGCCGGCGAGCACGATGGCCGGGGCCTTCTTGCCGCTCTTCTTGGCCGCTTCCTCGAGCTCGTGCTCGCGCTCTTCCTCCTCCTCGAGCTTGTCCTCGAAGTAGGCGGAGAGACCGCCGACGATCAGATAGGTGATCAGACCGCCGACGCCTGCCAGCAGCACCGTGGCCGCCTTGTCGACGTGCGTGCCGCCGTGCTGGTGCGCCTGCGTCGCGAAGGTCATCGCCGAGACCATCAGGACGATCAGCGAGATGCAGACCGACAGCATGTCGATCTTGCCGAGCTTCGCCAGCGGGCGCTCCAGCCAGCCCAGCCACTTGATGTCGCGGTCCTCGAAGATGAAGTCGAGGAAGATCATCAGCAGGAACATCCCGCCGAAGGCCGCGATCGCCGGGTGGGCGTCGGTCACCAGCTGCTGGTACTGGTCCTTGTCGTTCAGCGCGAGGTCGACGGCCTCGATGGGGCCGACCTGGGCGCTGATCGCCACGATGACCACGGGGAAGACCAGCCGCATGCCGAAGACGGCGATCAGGACACCGATGGTGAGGAAGATCTTCTGCCAGAAGGCGCTCATCTTCTTCAGGATTCCGGCATTGACCACGGCGTTGTCGAAGGACAGCGAGATCTCGAGGACGGACAGGATCGCGACGATCCCGAACGCTTCCCACCCCCCGTAGAACCACGCTGCGACCAGTCCCAGGGCGGTGATGCCGAAGGACCAACCGAAGGTTTTCAGAACCACTGGCTACCCAATCGTGTAAGTACGAGGTCCCCCGCGCCGTGGCGCGGCTTTACGAAACGTTGACCCCGAAGTCTAGAGCGATGCCCCGCAGTCCCGACGCGTACCCCTGTCCGACCGCTCGGAACTTCCATTCCCCGCCGTAGCGGTAGACCTCACCGAAGATCATCGCCGTCTCGCTGGAGGCGTCCTCGCTCAGGTCGTAGCGCGCCAGCTCGGCGCCGTCGGCCTGGTTGACCACGCGGATGAAGGCGTTGCTGACCTGGCCGAAGCTCTGACCACGGGTGTCGGCGTCGTGGATGGAGACCGGGAAGACGATCTTGTCGCAGGACATCGGCACCTTGGCGAGGTCGATCAGGATCGACTCGTCGTCGCCGTCGCCGTCACCCGTGAGGTTGTCGCCCGTGTGTTCGACGGAGCCCTCGGGACTCTTGAGGTTGTTGTAGAAGACGAAGTACTCATCACCGAGCACCCGGCCGTTCGCGCAGAGCAGCGCGCTGGCGTCGAGATCGAAGGGGGCTCCGGTGGTGGAGCGCGCGTCCCAGCCGAGGCCGACGGTCACGTTGGTGAGATTCGGTGCGGCCTTGGAGAGGGAGACATTGCCTCCCTTGGCGAGCGTTACGCCCATGATCTTGATTCCTCCCCGAGATGGAACGAGATGGGTGTCCATGCGCGTCCGGCGCCGCACTCCCGGCCCACGGCGAAGGCCTGGGGCGGGTGTGCGGCGCCGGACGCGATCAGGATGATCGGTCGAGTGCGACCGCCGAGGTCAGACGTTGACGCCGAAGTCCTGGGCGATGCCGCGCAGGCCGGAGGCGTAGCCCTGGCCGATGGCCCGGAACTTCCACTCGGCGCCGTTGCGGTACAGCTCGCCGAAGACCATGGCGGTCTCCGTCGAGGCGTCCTCGCTCAGGTCGTAGCGCGCCAGCTCGTTGTTGTCGGCGGCGTTCACCACGCGGATGTACGCGTTGCGCACCTGGCCGAAGCTCTGCGTGCGCGACTCGGCCTCGTAGATGGAGACCGGGAACACGATCTTCTGCACATCGGCCGGGACGCCGGCCAGGTTGACCTTGATGACCTCGTCGTCACCCTCGCCCTCACCGGTGAGGTTGTCACCGGTGTGCTCGACGGAGCCGTCGGGGCTCTTGAGGTTGTTGAAGAAGACGAAGTTCTGGTCGTTGGTGACCTTCCCCTGGTCGTTCGCCAGCAGGGCGCTGGCGTCCAGGTCGAAGTCCGTACCGGTGGTGGTACGGGCGTCCCAGCCGAGACCGACGATGACCGCGGTCAGGTTCGGGGCCGCCTTGGTCAGCGAGACGTTGCCGCCCTTGCTGAGACTGACTCCCACGAGTCCTCCATTGGTTGAGGGGGCCGGAACCACTCGGCGAGACCTGCGCCCCCGTTGTGCGATGGCATCCGATCAACGTTTTGATCCTAGTGACCGGTTCCCACCGATTACAGGGTCTTGCACGCAAGGGCACGCGGAGAGCGCTCGGATTGCCCTCGAAGTGACTCAAACTACAGCGAAACGGACGACGGTCGCATGCCCGGAGCTCCTTGGACGAATCACCGGGCGAACCATCGGCCGGATCAGAGGGCGGCGAGCGCCTTGGAGTACTCGTTCAGGTCGCGCGCGTCCGGCAGGCCGTTGACGATCGTCCAGCGCACGACGCCCTCCTTGTCGATGATGAAGGTGCCGCGGACCGAGCAGCCCTTCTCCTCGTCGAAGACGCCGTAGGCGCGGCCGGCCTCGCCGTGCGGCCAGAAGTCGGACAGCAGCGGGTACTCCAGACCCTCCTGCTCGGCGAAGACGCGCAGCGAGAAGGGGGAGTCGCTGGAGACGGCGAGCAGCTGCACGTCGTCGTTGGCGAACTGCGGCAGCTCGTCGCGCAGGGCGCACAGCTCACCGGTGCACACGCCGGTGAACGCGAAGGGGTAGAAGAGCAGTACGACGTTCTTGTGACCACGGAAGTCGGAGAGCCGGACGGTCTCGCCGTGCTGGTTCTTCAGCTCGAAGTCCGGGGCCTTGGTGCCGACCTCAATCGCCATGGGTTCGCATCCCTCGTCTCGACAAAATGCCGGCCCTGGGTCGGTCGATCACGGCCTACCCGCCGGCGGGTTGCGGCCAGTGTGTCACTGCGCCCCCCGCGCGATACAGCGCGCCCCCCGGCAGCGGTGCTGCCGGGGGGCGCGGTGGTCGTGCTCGGCGGTGGGAAGGCCGGCCCTGGAGGGCTAGCGCTTCGGGGCGACCAGGCGGGCGCCGGTCCAGTCCTTGGCCACGCTGACGCTCTTGGTCTGGCTCAGACCCGCGGTCTGCGCCGCCTCACTGGTGTCGCTCGGCTCGATGTAGCCGTCGCGGCCGGTCTTGGGCGTCATCAGCCAGATGATCCCACCGTCCTCGAGCAGGCCGATGGCGTCCACGAGCGCGTCCGTCAGGTCGCCGTCCTCGTCGCGGAACCACAGGACGACGGCGTCCGCCACGTCGTCGTATTCCTCGTCAACGAGATCCTGGCCGGTGATTTCCTCAATGGCCTCGCGGAGCTCCTGATCGACATCGTCGTCGTAGCCGATCTCCTGGACCACCTGCCCGGGCTGGAAACCCAGCCTGGCGGCAGGGTTGGTCCGCTCCTCCGCGTGGTCCGCGGTCGCGCTCACGGATTGCCTCCTGTCTTGTTTCGAGAAAATGTCTTGTTGTTCCTCGCTTACGCGAGGCATTGGCGGTAGTCCACACGTGACGGGCGGTTCGCGCAAGTACCCGGCCCTCCACCCCGCCCAAACGTTGACGTCTCGCCGCAACTCCAACCATGGAAGAGCACGGGCGAGTGATTCACGACACAGCGTTCTGTCGGTTTTGTGAAGTTGCACCGCACGATTACGGCAATCGGGTCCGAACGGCCGTACGCGGACGACCCCCATAGGGGGCGTATGGTTGCGATTTGGCTGCCGCGCGTCGGTCGGCCTTCGGCGCTTCATCTCACGAGCGGTGGTTACCGATCAGTAGAGATGACGTTTGCGCCGCCGCGGTCCACGATGGGACGGCGCGACATAAGCAAAGACCGTATGTGACCGCGTGCGCAGCATCGTTTGCGTGCAGGACACAACGACCCGAACAGCGAAGGAACAGCGTGGCTCCCGGATCCGATCGCAACCCGATCATCATTGGCGGCCTTCCCAGCCAGGTCCCGGACTTCGATCCCGAAGAGACCCAGGAATGGCTCGACTCGCTCGACGCAGCCGTCGATGAGCGAGGCCGGGAACGTGCCCGCTACCTCATGCTTCGCCTGATCGAGCGCGCGCGTGAGAAGCGTGTGGCCGTGCCCGAGATGCGCAGCACGGACTACGTCAACACCATCGCCACCAAGGACGAGCCGTTCTTCCCCGGTAACGAGGAGATCGAGCGCAAGATCCTCAACGCGACCCGGTGGAACGCGGCCGTGATGGTGTCGCGCGCCCAGCGCCCGGGCATCGGCGTCGGCGGGCACATCGCCACCTTCGCCTCCTCCGCGTCGCTCTACGACGTCGGCTTCAACCACTTCTTCCGTGGCAAGGACGAGGGCGACGGCGGCGACCAGATCTTCTTCCAGGGCCACGCCTCCCCCGGCGTCTACGCCCGTGCCTTCCTGCTGGACCGACTGTCCGAGCAGCAGCTCGACGCGTTCCGCCAGGAGAAGTCCAAGGCCCCCTACGGCCTGTCCAGCTACCCGCACCCGCGGCTCATGCCGGACTTCTGGGAGTTCCCGACCGTCTCGATGGGCCTCGGCCCCCTCGGCGCGATCTACCAGGCCCGCATGAACCGCTACATGGAGGCGCGCGGCATCGCCGACACCTCCAAGTCCCACGTGTGGGCGTATCTGGGCGACGGCGAGATGGACGAGCCGGAGTCGCTCGGCCAGCTGTCGATCGCCGCCCGTGAGGGTCTG
The DNA here is from genome assembly GCF_014203545.1 of Streptomyces netropsis. Classification (GTDB taxonomy): domain Bacteria; phylum Actinomycetota; class Actinomycetes; order Streptomycetales; family Streptomycetaceae; genus Streptomyces; species Streptomyces netropsis. Next base: position 518,808 of record NZ_JACHJG010000001.1, on the reverse strand, counting down.
GACAACCTGACCTTCGTCGTCAACTGCAACCTGCAGCGCCTCGACGGCCCGGTCCGCGGCAACGGCAAGATCATGCAGGAGCTGGAGTCGCAGTTCCGCGGCGCCGGCTGGAACGTCATCAAGCTGGTCTGGGACCGCTCCTGGGACCCGCTGCTCGCGCAGGACCGCGACGGCATCCTGGTGAACAAGCTCAACAGCACCCCGGACGGCCAGTTCCAGACGTACGCGACCGAGACCGGTTCGTACATCCGTGAGCACTTCTTCGGCGACGACCAGCGGCTGCGGAAGATGGTCGAGGGCATGTCCGACGACCAGATCCTGCACCTGGGCCGTGGCGGTCACGACCACAAGAAGATCTACGCGGCGTACGCGGCGGCCAAGGCGCACAAGGGCCAGCCGACCGTGATCCTCGCGCAGACGGTCAAGGGCTGGACCCTCGGTCCGAACTTCGAGGGCCGCAACGCGACCCACCAGATGAAGAAGCTGACGGTCGACGACCTCAAGCGCTTCCGGGACCGTCTCCACATCCCGATCGCCGACAAGGAGCTGGAGTCCGGCCTGCCGCCGTACTACCACCCGGGTCGCGACTCGGAGGAGATCCAGTACATGCACGACCGCCGCAACTCGCTGGGCGGCTACGTGCCGACCCGCGTCGTGCGCGCGAAGCCGCTGGCCCTCCCGGACGACAAGGCCTACGCGACCGCGAAGAAGGGCTCGGGACAGCAGTCGATCGCCACCACCATGGCCTTCGTCCGCATCCTGAAGGACCTCATGCGGGACAAGGAGATCGGCAAGCGCTTCGTGCTGATCGCCCCCGACGAGTACCGCACCTTCGGCATGGACGCGTTCTTCCCGTCCGCGAAGATCTACAACCCGCTCGGTCAGCAGTACGAGGCCGTGGACCGCGAGCTGCTGCTCGCGTACAAGGAGTCGCCGACCGGTCAGATGCTGCACGACGGCATCTCCGAGGCGGGCTGCACGGCCTCCCTGATCGCGGCGGGCTCGGCCTACGCGACGCACGGCGAGCCGCTCATCCCGGTCTACGTCTTCTACTCCATGTTCGGTTTCCAGCGCACCGGTGACCAGTTCTGGCAGATGGCGGACCAGCTCTCGCGCGGCTTCGTGCTGGGCGCGACCGCCGGTCGTACGACGCTGACCGGTGAGGGTCTCCAGCACGCGGACGGCCACTCGCAGCTGCTGGCGTCCACCAACCCGGCCGTCGTCTCCTACGACCCGGCGTACGGCTACGAGATGGCGCACATCGTCAAGGACGGTCTGCGCCGGATGTACGGCGAGAACGCCGAGGACGTCTTCTACTACCTGACCGTCTACAACGAGCCGATCCAGCACCCGGCCGAGCCGGCGGACGTGGACGTCGAGGGCATCCTCAAGGGCCTCTACCGCTTCAAGGCGGGCGAGCAGGGCGCCATCCCGGCGCAGATCCTCGCCTCCGGCGTGGCGGTGCCGTGGGCCGTCGAGGCCCAGCGGATCCTGGCCGAGGAGTGGAACGTCAAGGCGGACGTCTGGTCGGCGACCTCCTGGAACGAGCTGCGCAAGGACGCCATCGAGGTGGAGGAGCACAACCTCCTGCACCCGGAGGAGGACCTGCGCGTCCCGTACGTGACGAGCAAGCTCCAGGGCGCCGAGGGCCCGAAGGTGGCCGTGTCCGACTGGATGCGGGCGGTTCCGGACCAGATCTCGCGCTGGGTGCCGGGCACCTACACCTCGCTGGGCGCGGACGGCTTCGGCTTCGCGGACACGCGTGGCGCGGCCCGTCGCTTCTTCCACATCGACGCGCAGTCGATCGTCCTCAGCGTGCTCACCGAGCTCGCCAAGGAGGGCAAGGTCGACCGCTCGGCGCTGAAGCAGGCGATCGACCGCTACCAGCTCCTCGACGTCACGGCGGCCGACCCGGGCGCCGCGGGCGGCGACGCGTAGTCGCTCGCACCCGGCGGGAGACCACCCCCGCTTTCCACTGCCGCTGCCCCGGCCAGCCCTTGCTGGCCGGGGCAGCGGCAGTTCGGGGCGCCGACGCCCCCGGACGAGCTGAAATCAGCCCGTCCGGCGCTTGAGGACACCGTGCGGAGCACGGAAAGGGGGCCCGGGGCTCGCCCCCCGTTCCGGGAAGGGGCGGGACCGGGGAAGGATCCGCCGGACAGTCCCTAGTGCTCCCAGACCTTGTACGCCCTCACCTGGTACGGCGACTCCGGCACCCAGCTCCCGGACGGGTACGTGTCGAACTCGCCCGTCTCCCCGCAGGTGGCGCTCTGATACGTGGTGACGGGGCGCCCCGTGCGGTTGACGAGGGACGCCGCGCTCGTACCGGCCGGTAAGGTCACGCAGCTCTCGATGGCGATGTCCGTGAGTTCGCTCGTGGACCGGGTGCCGTGGAACCCGGTCTTCTGCCACAGGCACAGCTGCCCGGCGGCGCAGGCGCCGGGCGTGACGCGGGCCGTGCGGGCCGGGGACGGCGCGGGCGCGGCCTGCGCGCTCGTGGCGGTCAGAGTCCCCGCGAGGGCAGCGAAGCCCATGGCGAGGGCCGCGGTGCGGATCGTCCGCATATGGATCACTCCCCTGAATCGGAATGGCGTACGCCGATCCTCCTCGTCGGTGATCACCGCTGCCAAGGGCGAAAAGCGCGCAGGGCCCGGATAGGGGAACCCGTCCGGCGGGGTGTCCGGCGGGTGTCCTGCACGGTGATGCCGGTCACGGGCCGGCTCCGGGCGGGAGGACGGGAGCGCCGGCTCCGGACCGGACATCTCGACCGGATCGGACCCGCGTTGGCGGAAAATTGGCGTACTTGAGCGGGGTGAGCACGAGTGTGCGTAATTGCCCCTCATCAAACGTGAGATAGCTCACCGGCTTCCCGGATAGCCACAGCTTTCTCCTAGGGTGTCTGGCGGTGACTTCTTTCCCGGAGCTCGGCTCTCCCTCCTCCCTGCCTTGGACGAACTCGGCCACGGCCATGCGCGCGCTGCTCGCCCTGGCCGTGGTGTTCGTCATGCTCGCCACGACCGGCTGGACGGCGGTCAGAGGGCACCAGGGGGACTCCGACCCGAGAGCGGCCTCGCTGAGCGCCTGGCTGCACGACTCCATAGGCGGACGTCCGCTGCCCGCCCCCGAGGCGGGGTCCGCCGCCGTGGCCCGTTTCCTCGGCTCCCTCACCGGAGACCAGCGGACCCGGCTCGCGGAGCGCTACCCCCTGGTCGTCGGCAACCTCGACGGCGCCCCGGTCGAGCTGCGCTACCGCGCCAACCGGATCGCGCTCGCCAAGGCCCGTAAGGTCGAGGAGCACCGCAGGCACGCGAGCGGGCTCACCCCCTCCGGCCGCCACGAGGCGGGGCGACGCATGCACCGCTTCGCCTCGCTGATGAGCAAGGACCGGCAGGTCCTCGCCTTCGACCCCAGCGGCTCCGGCCGGGTCGCGGAGGTCTTCGGCGACCTCGACCGGGCCGACCGGGTCTCGGTCGTGGTGCCCGGCGTCGACACCAATGTGCTGACCTTCGAGAAGAGCCAGCGTGCCCACACCGCGCCCGTGGGCATGGCCCGCTCGCTCTACGCGGCCGAGCGGAAGGCCGCCCCCGGCACCAGGACCGCCGTCATAGCCTGGGCCGACTACACCTCCCCCAACGGCGTCGGCATGGACGCGGCGACGGGCAAGCTCGCCGCCGAGGGGGCCCTGCGGCTGCGGGCGCTCGTGCGGGCGCTGCCCGGCGGCTCACCGGTCTCGCTGTTCTGCCACAGCTACGGCTCGGTCGTCTGCGGCGTCGCCGCCCGCGAGCTGCCCTCCCGAGTCACGGACGTCGCGGTGGCCGGCAGCCCCGGCATGCGGGCCGAGCGGGTCTCCGAACTGCGCACCAGCGCGCGGATCTGGGCGATGCGTGATGCGGACGACTGGATTCAGGACGTTCCGCACCTGGCTGTCGGGGGCCTCGGCCACGGCGCCGACCCGGTCTCCGCGGCCTTCGGGGCCCGGCTGTTGTCGGCCCGCGACGCGAAGGGCCACGCCGGGTACTTCGAGCCCGGCACCATCAGTCTGGCCAACTTCGCCGGGATCGGGGTCGGCGCCGTCACCTCCGTCACCTGCGCGAAGGACGACGCCGACTGCTCCGCCGCCTGAGCGGAGCCGGGCCGCTCCCGGGTGGCCACCGGCCCCTTCAGGCCACCGGATTGACGCGCGTAGCGCCGGGAGGGGGGACGGGCGGGCGGCCGCCGCATACGATGAAGCGCATGGGTGATGTGCTGGCCGGTTTCCATGCCGCCTGGGAGTTCGACACCGACTCCGTGCTCATCCGCTTCGAACGGGGGATCCGCACGCCGAAGCTGCTCCAGGCGCTCGGCGAGCGACGCATCCCCTACGAGGCGCTCGCGGCCGTCGAGCCGGCCGCGGGGAAGCGCGGCACGGTGGTCCTGCGTGCTGTGCCCAGACCGGGCGCGGATCCGCTGATCGACGTGTCGGACGGGCAGCTCAAGGAGAGCTGCGATCCGTACCGGCTGGTGCTGCCCGCCGAGCGCGAGCTGCTCGCGGAGTACTACGCCGACGAGATACGGGCCCGGCTCGGCCCGCGTGCCGCCGAGCCCGCCGAGCGGCATCTGGTCGCCGCGCCCGTCCCCCCGCTGTCCTTCAAGGCCTACGACGGCAAGGCGTCCTTCGACGGCAGGGCCGTCTCCTTCCGCTGGTTCTGGACCGGCGCCTCCTCCACCAAGTGGAAGGCCGGCGACCAGCGTTTCCCCGTCGAGGAGTTGGCGGGCGTCGAGTGGCGCTCCCCGGACGTCCTCGGCGGCCATCTGCGGCTCGTCCCGCGCGGCTCCGAGGGCAGCCGGCCGGGCGACACCGACCAGGACCCGGCGGCCGTCGTCTTCGGCATGGGTTACGGCCTCGTCCACGAATCGCTGCCCTTCGCGGCGGCGGTCCTCGAGGCCGTGCGGGCCCAGTCCGGCCGGGGCGTGCCCGTTCCCGCCCCGCGCCGCGTCCACGCCGGCCGCCCCGACCCGGGCGGCATCGCCGACCGCATCCGGCACTTGGGCGCGCTGCACGAGGCGGGGCTGCTGACCGACGACGAGTTCAGCGCGAAGAAGGCGCAGTTGCTGGCCGAGCTCTGACCGCACCCGGCCGGGCCGGGTGATACCGGGGTATGACCCCCGGGTCGGCACCCTGGTGTGATGTCCGGCCGGGCCCGGCCGCCTACGCTGAACGGGCCATGTCCAAGTCACGCACCACCACCCCGCTTCCGGCACCCCTGTTCGGCCATTCCCGGCGCCGATGGGTGCGGCGGCTGCCGTACGGCGTCGCGGTCCTTTTCATCGCCATCCTGCTGCCCGTCACCGGCATGGTGCTCTCGAACGACTACGGGCTGCACCCCGACCTCGCCGTCGCGCTCGCCGTGCTGCAGACCCTGCCCCTGCTGATGGCCGTCCGCCGGCCGCTGCGGGCCTGGGTGATCGTCTTCGTCTCCGACGTGGCGGGCGCGGCGGCGCTGCTGGCCGTACCGGTGCAGGAGGACCGTCCCTGGCCGTGGCCGCCGATGGCCATCATCGGCATGCTGCTGCTGATGTTCGCCGTCGGCCTGCGCGAGCGGCGTCGTACGCTCCTGACGGTATGGCTGCTGGTCCTCGCCGCGAGCGTCGTCTTCAAGGGCATCTCCCCCGAGCGGGACAACGGCACTTGGGTGTCGTTGGTCGTGCTGGGCGGCGTGCTGATGGTGGTGGGCGGCGCGCTGCGCGAACGGGGCGACGCCCAGCGGGCGCTGGCCGAGCAGGAGACCATCAGCGAGGCCGAACGGGCCCGCCGCACCCTCCTCGAGGAGCGCACCCGCATCGCCCGCGAGCTGCACGATGTCGTCGCCCACCACATGTCGGTGATCACCGTGCAGGCCGACAGCGCGCCCTACCGGCTCACCGACCTGCCGCCGGAAGCCCGGGAGGAGTTCGGCTCGATCGCCTCGACGGCCCGCGAGTCGCTGACCGAGATGCGCCGGCTGCTGGGCGTGCTGCGCAGCGAGGACGCCTCCGGCGAGGGCGGCGCCTCGGAGCGGGCGCCGCAGCCGGGTGTGGAGCGGATCCCGCAGTTGGTCGAGGCGACCGTGCGGGCCGGGCTGCCGGTGGAGTTGGCGATGCCGGACCCGCTGCCGACCGGGCTGCCGCAGACCGTGGACCTGTCCGCCTACCGCATCACGCAGGAGGCGCTGGCCAATGTCGTCCGGCATGCCCCCGGTGCCGCGACGCGGGTGTCGGTCACCGTCGACCCGGACCGTACGGGTCTGATGGTCCTGGTCGTCAACGCCACCGCCCCGGACGCGGACGCGCCGCCCCTGGAGACGAGCGGCACGGGTCACGGCCTGGTCGGCATGCGCGAACGCGTCCGCCTCGTCGGGGGCACCCTCGACACCGGCCCGCTGCCGGACGGCGGCTTCCGGGTCGCTGCCCGGCTTCCCCTCACCACCGGAACAGAAGAGGAACTCTTCACCGCATGACCATCAAGGTGATCATCGTCGACGACCAGGCCATGGTGCGGGCGGGCTTCGCGGCCCTGCTCGCCGCCCAGCCCGACATCGACGTCGTCGGCGACGCCCCGGACGGGCGGCAGGGCGTGGAGGTGAGCCGCCGCACGCACCCGGACGTGGTGCTGATGGACGTCCGCATGCCGGAGATGGACGGCCTGGAGGCCGCCCGGCGACTCCTGGACCCGCCGATCGGGGTGACGCACCGTCCGAAGGTGCTGATGCTCACGACGTTCGACGTCGACGACTACGTCTACGAGGCGCTGCGCGCGGGCGCTTCCGGCTTCCTCCTCAAGGACGCCCCGCCCGCCGACCTGATCTCGGCCGTGCGGGTCGTCGCCGCCGGCGAGGCCCTGTTGGCCCCCTCCGTCACGCGCCGCCTCATCGCGGACTTCGCCAAGCAACGCCCCGCGCCGCGCAAGAACCCGGCCCTGCGCCTGGGCGGTCTGACGCCGCGTGAGACCGAGGTCCTCGGACTCATCGCCCGCGGCCTGTCCAACCAGGAGATCGCGGGCTCGCTGATCCTGGCCGAACAGACCGTGAAGACCCACATCGGCCGCGTCCTCGCCAAGCTCGGCCTGCGCGACCGGGCCCAAGCGGTGATCTACGCCTACGAGTCGGGGCTGGTCTCGCCGGGCGAACGGTAGCCCCGCATCAAGCCCGCTGGGGGCACCTCCCAGCGGTAGCTGGGGGAGATTGAGGACGCGCCCGCAGGGCGCCCCCGCCGCAGGCGGCAAGACGGCCCGCAGCCGAAGGCCCGCCGGCTCCCGCCTCCCGGCCCCGCCCGGAGGGAGGGGCTACTCCCGGCCGACCGCCGTGAACGTCATGTCCGTGTAGCGGTTGCCCGCGACCTTGCCGGCGATGGGCTCCAGCTGCGCCAGCTCCGCCGCGTCCAGCACGATGCGCGTCGCCGCGAGGTTCTCCTCGATGCGGGTGCGCTTGCGCGTGCCCGGGATCGGGATCACGGACAGGCCGTGGACCTCCGCGCGCTGCTGCACCCAGGCCAGCGCGACCTGCGCCAGGGAGATGCCGCGCGCCTCGGCGATCTTCCGTACCGGCTCCAGCAGCGCCGCGTTCGCCGCGGCGTTGTCGCCCGTGAAGCGGGGCTGCGTGCGCCGCCAGTCCTTGGTGTCCAGCTCCTTGTCCGCGCTCACGAACGAGCCGGTCAGGAAACCGCGGCCGAGCGGCGAGTAGGGCACGAAGGCGACGCCCAGCTCCTTGGCCGCGTCGACGACGCCCGCTTCCACGTCCCGGCTGAACAGCGACCACTCCGACTGCACCGCCGCGATCGGGTGCACCGCGTGCGCCGTGCGCAGTTCGCCCGGGGAGACCTCGCTGAGGCCGAGGTGGCGGACCTTGCCCTCCGCCACCAGCTCGGCCATCGCGCCGACGCTCTCCTCCATCGGCACGTCCACGTTGCGGCGGTGCATGTAGTAGAGGTCGATGTGGTCGACGCCCAGGCGGCGCAGGCTGCCCTCGACGGACGCGCGGATGTAGCCGCGGTCGTTGCGTATCGCCTGGAACGACGGGTCGTCCTCGCGGCGCTCGATGGCGAACTTCGTGGCCAGCGTGAGGTGGTCCCGATGGGCCCGGACGAAGGGCGCGATGAACTCCTCGTTGCGCCCGAAGCCGTAGATGTCGGCGGTGTCGAACAGCGTGACGCCCCGCTCCAGGGCGTGCTCCAGCGTGGCCCGGGCCTCGGTCTCGTCGGTCGGCCCGTAGGAGGCGCTCATGCCCATGCAGCCGAGCCCCTGCACGCCGACCAGCGGTCCGCCGGTGCCGAGCGCTACGGTGTCGATCCTGTCGTTGCTCATGTGCGTGAGGCTCCTTCGGACGCCCGGCGACGGGCGTCGGCATAGATATCGATCTTGTAGTCGAGGACGTCGAGCGTGCTCCGCAGCTCGGCGATGCGCCGCCGTACGTCCTCCCGGTGCGCGCTCAGCAGGCGCTCGCGCTCGGCGACCGTCTCCTCGCCCTGGCGCACCAGTTCCGCGAAGCGGACCATGTCGGCCACCGGCATGCCGGTCAGCCGCAGCTTGCCCACCAGGTCCAGCCAGTCCAGGTCCCGGGGCCCGTAGCGGCGCTGGCCGGTGTGCGAGCGGTCCACCAGTGGCATCAGCCCGATCCGCTCGTACCAGCGCAGGGTGTGCGCGGACAGACCGGTGTAGTCGGCCACTTCACTGATCGTGAAGCGGTCCCGCCCCTCCGGGCGCCGGTGCCGCTGGCGCTCCAGCTCACCGCAGGCCCGCACTTCCGCCGGCGCGTCGTCGATCACGGTCATCGCAGTCCCCATCAGTACCCCTCCGCATGGCTGCACGGTCTGTGCCCTTGCGACGGACTCAACGCTAGAGAGTTGGAGTGCACTCCAAGCAAGCGGATACTTGAGGCAATCTTGGCCTGGTGGGGTACCGGGTTAGGCTCCTCGTCATGGAGAGCCTGCGCAAGATCGAAAACTGGCCGGTGGAGCACGCCGCAGCCGCCGTGGTGCGTGCCGACGGCAGCTGGGCGGGGTCGTACGGGCCGACCGACCGCCGGTTCGCGCTGGCGTCCGTGACCAAGCCGCTGGCCGCGTACGCGGTGCTGGTGGCGGTCGAGGAAGGCGCGATCGAGCTGGACGAACCGGCGGGTCCCGCCGGTTCCACGGTCCGTCACCTGCTCGCGCACACGTCCGGGCTGGCCTTCGACGAGCAGCGGACGATGGCCGAGCCGGGGACCCGGCGGCTGTACTCCAACGCCGGGTTCGAGACGCTCGGCGACCATCTCGCCAAGGCCGCGGACATCCCCTTCCCCGAGTATCTGCGCCAGGCGGTGCTGGAGCCGCTCGGCATGACGGCGACGGACCTGCCCGGCTCCCCGGCCAAGGACGGCGTCTCGACGGTGGCCGACCTGGCGCGCTTCGCCGCCGAACTCCAGGCGCCGCGGCTGCTGTCCCGGCAGACCGTGGACGAGGCCACGTCGGTGGTCTTCCCCGGGCTGCCCGGGGTGCTGCCGGGCTTCGGACACCAGCGGCCGAACGACTGGGGCCTGGGCTTCGAGATCCGTGACGGCAAGTCCCCGCACTGGACGGGCACTTCGTCCTCGCCGCGGACCTACGGGCACTTCGGCCAGTCGGGCACGTTCCTGTGGGTGGACCCGGAGGCGAACGCCGCGTGCGTGGCCCTCGCGGACCGCGCCTTCGGCGACTGGGCGATCGAGGCCTGGCCCCCGCTCACGGACGCGGTCCTCGCCGAGCTGCGCGGGGCGTAACCCTTCCGCGCCCGTCAGCCCATGAGCCCGGTCCGCCCCGCCACCCGGTGACGGGGCCCTGCCCGCCACGGACACCCGGGCCGGTCAGGCCCCGGCGCCCCGCGCCGGGGTCACCCGAAGTGCGGCTCGGCGTGCATCTCCCACACGAGCAGCTCGGCGGGGTCCACCGCCTCGGCGCGCAGCCGGCTCGCGTCCACGACGCGAGCCGCGTCACCCGCCCGTAGTTCCTCGTCCCCGAGCCGGACGGTTCCCCGCACCACGTGCGCGTACAGCCACGGCGCGGCCGGCAGGTCGGCGCCGGTGCCCCGGTCGAGCCGCCACACGCGCAGGCTCGCGTCCCCCCGCGTCAGGGCGTACGGCGTGCCGTCGGCGAGGCCGCGCACCACCTCGTACGAGGGATCCCCGCCGAACTCCGACGGGGTGAGCCACATCTGCAGGAACCGCAGCGGAGCGGCCCCCGCGTTGCGCTCCACGTGCCGCACGCCCGCGCCCGCGCCGAGCCGCTGGACGTCGCCGGGGCGCACCACCGAGACATGGCCGGTGGAGTCCTCGTGGGTGAGCTCGCCCTCGATGACCCAGGTGACGATCTCGGTGTCCCGGTGCGGGTGCTCCGCGAAGCCGGCGCCGGGCGCCAGGTGCTCCTCGTTGCAGGCGGAGAGCGGACCGAAGCGCACATTGTCCGGGTCGTAGAAGCCGGCGAAGGAGAAGGCGTGCCACGTTTCGATACCGGCCGGTAGGTCCCCGCCGCGGAAGCGTTCCCCCGCCCGTTGGATGATCGGTCGTCCCTGCGTCATCGGGCTACGGTAGCCCGGCCACCCCGCTCCGCACCCGAATAAGGCAGGCTTGTCCCGTGCCTGAACCCGCCGCTAACACCCCGCATTCGCACAGCGCCACCCTCCGCCGCCTGGAGAAGTCCTCCGGCACTCTGGCCGCCGCCGCCATCGCCCGTATGGATGCCCAGCTGCCGTGGTACCGGGCGATGCCCCCGGAGAACCGCTCCTGGATCGGCCTGGTCGCCCAGGCCGGTATCGCGGCCTTCACGGAGTGGTTCCGGCATCCGGAGACTCCGCAGGCGATCAGCACCGACGTCTTCGGTACGGCCCCCCGGGAGCTGACCCGGGCGATCACGCTGCGCCAGACCGTGGAGATGGTCCGCACGACCATCGAGGTCATGGAGTCGGCCATCGACGAGGTGGCGGCCCCGGGCGACGAGTCGGTGCTGCGCGAGGCGCTGCTCGTCTACGCCCGCGAGATCGCCTTCGCCACGGCCCAGGTGTACGCGCAGGCCGCCGAGGCACGCGGCGCGTGGGACGCCCGGCTGGAGTCGCTGGTGGTCAACGCCGTGCTCTCGGGCGAGGCCGACGAGGGGGCGCTCTCCCGCGCCGCCGCCCTGGGCTGGAACTCGCCCGCGCACGTCTGCGTGGTGCTGGGCACCGCCCCCAACGGTGACAGCGAGCTGACGGTCGAGGCGATCCGCCGGGCCTCGCGGCACGCGAAGCTCCAGGTGCTGACCGGGGTGCTCGGGGACCGGCTGGTGGTGATCGCGGGCGGCTCGGACAATCCGCTGCAGACGGCGAAGGCGCTGATCGGCCCGTTCGCGGCCGGGCCCGTGGTGGCCGGGCCGGTGGTCTCCGACCTGCTGGCCGCGACGCGCTCCGCGCAGGCCGCGGCCGCCGGGCTCAAGGCGTGCGCGGCCTGGCCGGATGCGCCCCGGCCGGTGCTGGCCGACGATCTCCTGCCGGAGCGGGCGATGGCCGGTGACGCAACCGCCCGTGACCAGCTGGTGGAGGAGATCTACAGACCGTTGGAGGAAGCGGGCTCCGCGCTGCTGGAGACCCTGAGCGTGTACCTGGAACAGGCGAGCAGCCTGGAAGGTGCGGCGCGGATGTTGTTCGTCCACCCAAACACCGTGCGATACCGCCTCCGACGTGTGACGGACGTCACCGGATGGTCACCCTCCGATGTGCGCTCCGCCTTTACCCTGCGGGTCGCACTGATCCTGGGGCGTCTGGCCGACGCGGAGTCGCAGTCTTAGTCTTTTGTCAGACGTCAACAATTCCCCTGACGGTTCTTCGTCCCTGTCCCCACGGGTGGCCGATGCCGTCCACGAGAGAGAGTGTGAGGGTGCTCGTACTCGTCGCTCCCGGCCAGGGCGCTCAGACGCCCGGCTTCCTGACCCCCTGGCTCGACCTCCCCGGTGTTGAAGACCGCCTCCGGGAGTGGTCGGCTGCCATCGACCTGGACCTGGTCCACTACGGCACGAACGCCGACGCGGACGAGATCCGCGACACCGCGGTGGCCCAGCCGCTGCTGGTCGCGGCGGCCCTGGTCTCCGCGGGTCAGCTGATCCCGAAGCCCGAGGACTTCGCGCGCCTCGTCGGCGCCACCGCCGGCCACAGCGTCGGCGAGCTGGCCGCCGCGGCGCTCACGGGCGTGCTGTCCGAGCAGGCCGCCATGACGCTCGTACGACGCCGCGGCCTGGCCATGGCCGAGGCGGCGACGGCCGCCGAGACCGGCATGTCCGCCCTGCTGGGCGGTGAGCCCGAGGTGGTCCTGCCGCACCTGGAGAAGCTCGGCCTGATCCCCGCGAACGTCAACGGCGCGGGCCAGATCGTGGCCGCCGGCACCCTGGAGCAGCTGGCGGCGCTGGCCGAGGACAAGCCCGAGGGCACCCGGCGGGTCGTCCCGCTGAAGGTGGCCGGCGCGTTCCACACGCCGCACATGGCCCCGGCCGTCGCCGCACTGGAGTCGGCGGTCTCGGAGCTGACCGTCACCGATCCGCACACGGTCTACGTCTCCAACAAGGACGGCCGGACCGTGGCCACCGGCCAGGAGGTCGTCTCCCGGCTCGTCGGCCAGGTGGCCAACCCGGTCCGCTGGGACCTGTGCATGGATACCTTCAAGGAGCTGGGCGTCACGGCGATGATCGAGGTTGCCCCGGGCGGCACCCTCGTGGGCCTCGCCAAGCGCGCCCTGCCCGGTGTGAAGACTCTCGCTCTCAAGACCCCGGACGACCTCGACGCCGCCCGTGCGCTGATCGCCGAGCACACCGCCGCCGCCGAGACCCCGGCCGAATAAGGAGCCCGAGAGTATGACCGCGAAGATCAAGCCCGCCAAGGGCACTCCGTACGCGCGCATCCTCGGCGTCGGCGGCTACCGCCCGGTCCGGGTGGTGCCGAACGAGGAGATCCTCAAGCACATCGACTCGTCCGACGAGTGGATCCGCTCGCGCTCCGGCATCGCCACCCGGCACTGGGCCGGCCCGGACGAGACCGTGGCCGCGATGTCCATCGAGGCCGCGGGCAAGGCCATCGCCGATGCCGGGATCACCCCCGAGCAGGTCGGCGGCGTGATCGTCTCGACGGTGTCGCACTTCAAGCAGACCCCGGCGATCGCGACCGAGATCGCGCACAAGATCGGGGCGGGCAAGCCCGCCGCGTTCGACATCTCCGCGGGCTGCGCGGGCTTCGGCTACGGCCTGACCCTCGCCAAGGGCATGGTCACCGACGGCAGCGCCGAATACGTGCTGGTCATCGGTGTCGAGCGGCTCTCGGACCTGACCGACCTGGAGGACCGTTCCACGGCCTTCCTGTTCGGTGACGGCGCGGGTGCCGTCGTCGTCGGCCCCTCGAAGGAGCCGGCGATCGGCCCCACCGTGTGGGGCTCCGAGGGCGACAAGGCCGACACCATCAAGCAGACCATCGCCTGGGACGCCTACCGCGAGGAGACCGAGGTACGCTTCCCCGCTCTCACCCAGGAGGGCCAGGCGGTCTTCCGCTGGGCCGTCTTCGAGATGGCGAAGGTCGCCCAGCAGGCGCTGGACGAGGCCGGCGTCAGCCCGGAGGACCTGGACGTCTTCATCCCGCACCAGGCCAACATGCGGATCATCGACTCGATGGTCAAGACGCTGAAGCTGCCGGACACCGTCACGGTCGCCCGTGACGTGGAGACCACGGGCAACACCTCCGCGGCCTCCATTCCGCTGGCCATGGAGCGGCTCCTGGCGACAGGGGCGGCGAAGAGCGGGGACACCGCGCTCGTCATCGGATTCGGGGCGGGTCTCGTGTACGCCGCGACGGTCGTTACCCTCCCCTAGGCGAGTTCCGCGCGGAACGGCTTCCACCGGCCGCCGCGGACCCTCACCACATACGCAGTTCTCACATCGCAGTTCCACCGCAATATCGAAGGAGCGCCACAATGGCCGCCACTCAGGAAGAGATCCTCAAGGGTCTCGCGGAGATCGTCAACGAGATCGCCGGCATCCCCGTCGAGGACGTCCAGCTGGACAAGTCCTTCACCGACGACCTGGACGTCGACTCGCTGTCCATGGTCGAGGTCGTCGTCGCCGCCGAGGAGCGCTTCGACGTGAAGATCCCCGACGAGGACGTCAAGCACCTCAAGACCGTCGGTGACGCTGCCGACTACATCCTGAAGCACCAGGACTGACCAAGCGTTCGTCGCCACCCCGGCGGTGGCGGTTCCAGCACCTCTACACGTGGAGACAGAATTCCTGTGAACTCGACCAATCGCACCGTGGTCGTCACCGGTATCGGCGCAACCACACCGCTGGGTGGCGACAGCGCATCGACCTGGGAAGGGCTGCTCGCCGGGCGTTCCGGCGTCAAGCCCCTGGTGGGTGAGCGCTTCGCCGACCTTCCGGTCCGCATCGCCGCCCGGGTGGCCGTCGACCCCGAGGACGTCCTGCCCCGCCCGCTCACCCGCAAGCTGGACCGGTCGGCGCAGTTCGCGCTGATCGCCGCCCGCGAGGCCTGGGCCGACGCGGGCTTCACCGCCAAGGCCGGTGACGACGCCTCCATCGCGCCCGAGCGGCTCGGCACGGTCATCGCCTCCGGTATCGGCGGCGTGACCACCCTGCTCGACCAGTACGACGTGCTCAAGGAGAAGGGCGTCCGCCGCGTCTCCCCGCACACCGTGCCCATGCTCATGCCCAACAGCCCGTCCGCCAACGTCGGCCTGGAGGTGGGCGCCCAGGCGGGTGTGCACACCCCGGTCAGCGCCTGCGCGTCCGGCGCCGAGGCGATCGGCTACGCCGTCGAGATGATCCGCACCGGCCGTGCCGACGTGGTCGTCGCCGGCGGCACCGAGGCGGCCATCCACCCCCTCCCCATCGTGGCGTTCGCCAACATGATGGCGATGTCGAAGAACAACGACGAGCCGGAGAAGGCTTCCCGCCCGTACGACAAGGGCCGGGACGGCTTCGTCCTCGGCGAGGGCGCGGGCGTCGTCATCCTGGAGTCGGCCGAGCACGCCGCCAAGCGCGGCGCCCGGGTCTACTGCGAGGTGCTGGGCCAGGGTCTGTCCGCGGACAGCCACCACATCGCCCAGCCCGAGCCGACGGGCCGCGGCATCGCCGCCGCCCTGCAGAACCTGCTGGACTCAACCGACCTCAAGCCGTCGGAGGTCGTCCACCTCAACGCGCACGCCACGTCCACCCCGCAGGGTGACGCGGCCGAGGTCAAGGCGCTCCGCAAGATCCTCGGTGACGACCTCGACCACGTCGCGATCTCCGCGACCAAGTCGATGACCGGTCACCTGCTCGGCGGCGCCGGCGGCATCGAGACGGTCGCGACCGTCCTCGCCCTGTACCACCGGATGGCCCCGCCGACCATCAACATCGAGGAGATGGACGAGGACATCGACGCGGACATCGTCCGTGGCGAGCCCCGCCCCCTCCCCGAGGGCTCCATCGCGGCGATCAACAACTCCTTCGGATTCGGCGGCCACAACGTGGTCCTCGCGCTCCGCTCGGTCTGATCACCGCTCGTCGACGCATGACGAAGGCCCGCCCGGTCGTCCGACCGGGCGGGCCTTCGCGTTCCCTCGATCCGCGGGCTCGGCGCGCTCAGCGGGAGGCGCCCCAGGCGGGCGGGGCATCGGGGGAAATGTAGCCGGGTTCACTCAAACAGTGACAGACAGACGTTCGATCGCGTGACTCAGACCACCTGGTGCAGCCACCGGACGGGAGCGCCTTCGCCCGCGTAGCGGAAAGGTTCCAGCTCGTCGTCCCAGGGCTTGCCGAGCAGCCGGTCGACCTCGGCGCGCAGATCGCTCTCGCCCCGCCCGGCCCGTGCCACAGCGGCGCGGAGACGGTCCTCGGGGATCAGGATGTCGCCGTGGATGCCGGTGACGGCGTGGAAGATGCCGAGGTCGGGGGTGGAGCTGTAGCGCTCGCCCTCCGCCGTGGCACAGGGCTCGGCGGTCACCTCGAAGCGCAGCAGGTGCCAGCCGCGCAGCGCGGAGGCGAGCTTGGAGGCGGTGCCGGGCTCGCCCTGCCAGGAGAACTCGGCGCGCCAGGTGCCGGGCGCGGCGGGTTGTCGGATCCAGTCGAGGGTGACGC
Source organism: Streptomyces netropsis (assembly GCF_014203545.1). Classification (GTDB taxonomy): domain Bacteria; phylum Actinomycetota; class Actinomycetes; order Streptomycetales; family Streptomycetaceae; genus Streptomyces; species Streptomyces netropsis. Next base: position 502,704 of record NZ_JACHJG010000001.1, on the reverse strand, counting down.
GCACACCGAGCACGCCCGCGACGGCCCATTCGACGTGCGGGCACAGCGCGCGCGGCGCGGAGTGCACGTACAGAACTCCACGTGTCGTCACCGGGACCTCCAGTGCGGTTCGAGGTTCGCCTTCCCCAGCGGCCTCGCGCACATACCGGTCCCGCCCGGGACAGCTCGGGGCATTTTGCCCCAACAGCCACTCCCGTACCAGCCCACGAGGTTACCAACAGTAAACACCATCGGGAGCAATTCTCCTGAAAAGGGACAGGGCATGACGTGTTGCCAGTCAAATGCTGTCCGGCTGATCACGATGCGCACCACCGCTGCGCGGCGGTGTCCTCAAGCGCCGGACGGGCTGGTTGCCGAGCTCAGCCAAAACCAGCCCGTCCGGCGCTTGAGGACGCGCCCGCGGGGCGCTCGCCGCCGCAGGCGGCACAGCGGTCGGCAGTCAAAGGCCCGCCGGTCAGGCGAGAGGCGGCAACGACGGCCCCCGGCAGGGTGACGTACCGTCGGTCCAGGACAGACATCACCCGGCCTGATGGGGGAAACACGATGCGCAGCAGCACGGGGCGGCGGTCCCGGATGGTACGGGCCGCGGTGGCGGCGTTCTCTGCCGCACTCCTCGTCGCGGGCTGCGACGACGGGTCGAGCGGCGGCTCGGCCAAGGCGGCCGCGAAACCGAGCGCCGCGCCCAAGCCCGCCTGGAACGCCCGCCCCGCGTCGATGGCCTCGCTCGGCGACTCCATCACCCGTGGTTTCGACGCCTGTTCCGTGCTCTCCGACTGCCCCGAGGCGTCCTGGGCCACCGGCACCACGGTGAACAGCCTGGCTCAACGGCTGCTGCCGTACCCGCAGACGAGCAGCTGGAACTACGCGAGGACGGGCGCGCGGATGGCGGACCTGCCCGGTCAGATGCGGTCGGCGATAGCGCGGAAACCGCAGCTCGTGACCGTACTGCTCGGGGCCAATGACGCCTGCCGCAAGGAGGTGGCCGACATGACGCCGGTGGATCGGTTCCGTGCGGACTTCGAGTCCTCCCTCAAGGAGCTCCGCCGCTCCCTGCCCAAGGCCCAGGTGTACGTGGCCGGTGTGCCGGACCTCAAGCGCCTGTGGACGCAGGGACGGACGAACGGCTACGCGAAGACGGTCTGGAAGCTGGGGATCTGCCCGTCGATGCTCGGCGACTCCGAGGCGATGGACGCGGCCGCCGTGGACCGCCGCGACCAGGTCGCCAAGCGGGTCGCCGCGTACAACCACGTGCTCAAGAGCGCCTGCGCGCGGGACAAGCTGTGCCGCTACGACAGTACGGTCAGCGGCTACGCCTTCACCGGCGAGGAGTTGAGCCAGTGGGACTGGTTCCACCCCAACAAGAGGGGACAGCGGACGCTGGCCGACATGGCGTACCGCACGATCACCGCACAGGGCCCGCCCGCGTGAGCCGGGCGCACGGCGGGGAGGAGGGACGGGGCCTGTCAGGTGGCCCCGCCCCGGTCTCTCCCCCGGTCTTTCATGGCACCTCGACCGGTGCGGTCAGACGGCGGTCGGCGATACTGCGGCCGGCCTCGGCGGTGTAGGTGCCGGGGATCCGGCGCCGGCCGGCCGCCTCGTCGTCCCAGACCTCGAAGGCCCGGGGGTCCAGTGCGACGACCGCCTCCACCGCCTCGCCCGGCCCCGCCTCGACGGAGGCGAAGCCCGCCAGCCGCCGGGCCGGACGCGCCGCCTCGTCACCGGGCGGGACGGCCAGATAGATCTGGACGACCTCGCGCCCGGGGCGGCTCCCGGTGTTGCGGACGCGGACGCGGGCCGTGGCAGCGGCCGTTGCGCCCCTGTCGATGCCAAGGGACTCGTACGACCAGTCGGTGTAGCCCAGGCCGTGACCGAAGGCGTACGCGGGGGTCGCCCGCGCCTTCTCCCACGCACGGTAGCCGATGAACACCTCTTCCTCATAAGCGAGTTCGCCCGCCACCGGGGCGACCCGCGTCACCGGCGCGTCCGCGAGCCGGGCCGGCCAGGTGGTGGGAAGACGGCCGCCGGGCTCGCACACGCCCAGGAGCACGTCCGCCAGGGCCCCGCCCGCCTCCTGTCCGGGGAACCATCCCAGCAGCACGGCGGCGACGTCGTCGCGCCACGGCAGTTCCACGGGTGAGCCGGCATTGACGACCACGACGGTACGGGGGTTGACGGCGGCCACCTTGGCGACGAGTTCGTCCTGGCGGCCGGGGAGGGCCAGGGTGCTGCGGTCGAAGCCCTCGCTCTCGACGCGCTCGGTGGTGGCGACCACGACGACGGCCGCGTCCGCCGAGGCCGCGGCGGCGACCGCCTCGGCCAGCAGTTCCTCCGCGTCGCGTTCGGGGTCGCGGTGGAGCAGACAGAAGCCGACGGCCTCGATGGGCGCCCCGGCCGGTTCGGCGACGACGTAGGTGAGGGAGACCTCGACGGCCTCGCCCGCTTCGAGGGCGACCCTGCCGCGCTCCACGGGCGAGCCGAGGAACGCTTCGAAGGGATCGGCGTGATCGGCGCCCTGCTCCCCGTCGAAGAGCGTCCGCCCGTCGACGACGAGCCGGAAGGCCCCGACCCCCTTCGTGCCGAAGAGGTGCGCGCCGCTCTCCCGCGGGGTGAACGTGCCGGTCACCTCGACGGCGTGCAGGGCGGCGCGCTCGACGCCGGCGGGCAGATCGCCCAGCCACTGCACCATGCCGTCGGGCATCCGCTCCTCCCCCAGCACCCGCCCGGCGGCGTCCCGGCACACGGCCCGCAGCGCGAATCCCGCGCCCGCGACGAGGAGTTCGTCGCCGGGGTCGGCGCCGACGGCGTAGGTGACCGCGCCCTCGGGCAGGGCGGCGCGCAGCCCGTCCAGCGGCGGGACGACACGGGCGGGGAAGACCTGCGCGGATCCGCCACCGAGGATGCGGGCGTCACGGGCGGCGCCGCCGAGGAGCGCGACACGCAGGCCCTGCGCGGGGTCGAGGGGCAGGGCAGGCGTGCCGCATACGGGCGCGTTGCGTACGAGCACGAAGGAGCGACCGGCGATCTCGCGGGCGAGTGCGACGCCGTCTTCGCCGTCCGGAGCGAGCGGGGGTTCCCCGCCGAGGGCGCCGACCCGGGCGGCGAGCCGCAGCACGCGGCGTACGGCGTCGTCGACCACCGACTCGGGCACGACTCCGGCCCGTACGGCCTCGGCGAGCGCCGGGCCGTAGACCGTCGCCGGGCCGGGCATGGCCACGTCGAGTCCGCCGAGCGCGGCGCGTACGGTGTCGCGGGCGGCGAGCCAGTCGGAGACGACGACGCCGTCGAAGCCCCACTCGCCGCGCAGGACGTCGTTCAGGAGGTGGCCGTGCTCGGTCATGGTCACGCCGTTGACCTGGTTGTACGCGGCCATGACGCCCCACGGGCGGGCGTCTTTGACGATGGCCTCGAAGGGGGCCAGATACAGCTCGCGCAGGGCGCGGCCGGAGACCTTGTTGTTCACGGTGAACCGCTCGGTCTCGGCGTCGTTGGCCACGAAGTGCTTCACGACGGCGGCGACCCCGCCGTCCTGCACGCCGCGCACATAGCCGGTGCCGATGCTCGCCGTGAGGTAGGGGTCCTCGCTGTACGCCTCGAAGTGCCGGCCCCCGAGCGGGGAGCGGTGCAGATTGACGGTCGGCGCGAGCAGCACGTGCACGCCCTTGCGGCGGGCTTCCGCCGCGAGGACCCGGCCCGCGCGGCGGGCGAGCGACGGGTCCCAGGTGGCGGCGAGGGCGGTGGGGCTGGGCAGCGCGAGCGAGGGGTCGTCGGCGGTCCAGCGGACGCCGCGCACGCCGACGGGTCCGTCGGACATGACGATCGGGCGCAGCCCGATGGCGGGGACGCCGGGCAGGGACCACATGTCCTGCCCGGCGAGGAGCCGGGCCTTGGTGTCGAGGTCGAGCGTGTCGACCACGTCGTCGGACATGGGCGGTTCCTCCCCTGGAGCCGGTGCGCGGTCTCGCGGTACTTGCCAACTGCCCTGTTGGAGACGGTACTTCCCGCGTCGCGTCCCCGACCCGGTGACATTCGGACCGCGCGCCCGTTCCGCACTCGAACCGGTGGACTCCGCCACTCGTACGAGCGAGATCACGTGACGGCCCGGGGCGAAGGGCGCGACGCTCTGCGTGCACCCGGGAGACCGCGCCCCGGGCCTCACCTACCCATGAGGAGACATCTGTGAACGTCCGCCGCTCCCTGACCGCCGCCGTCGGCGCCGTGGCCCTCACCCTCGGACTGGCCTCGGCGGCCTCCGCCACCCCCGCGGCCCTGAACCCCTGCGGGTTCTACAAGACGGGGAGTGACGCCTTCTACAACCACTGCACGGGTGACGGCTCGCGCGTGGTCATCAAGGTGGACGTGTCATGGGGACCCGATTACGAGCGCTGCGTGGCTCCCGGCACGACGTGGCTGGGGTCCGCCGGCAAGATCGGCGGCGCGCACTACGTCGGGCGCACCTGCTGATCGGAGCATGACGGCGGGCCCGGGACATCACTCGTCCCGGGCCCGCGGCGTGTGCGCCCCGCCGTCAGTGCGTTGCCCGTCAAGGACTGTGCGCGGAGCCCATATATGGCACACGGCAACGGTCGCTAGTTTTACTGACGGGAACCGCTGGGGGGGGCGGTTCGGAGTCGGCTCTCACGGGATGCCCTACGGGGGGACGCATCCCCTTGAGCCGAGTCGCCGCTCCGTGCCCGGCCACCGCCGGGTACGGAGCGGCCTCCACCGAGCTCGGCCGTCAGCCCGTATGTGCGGCCCGACGGTACTCGCGTGGCGTCATTCCCATGTAGGCGCGGAAGGCGCGCGAGAAGTCGGAGGGGTGGGCAAAGCCCCAGCGGCTGCCGATGGAGCTGATCGCGGTCCCGGCCAGGTCCGGATCGGCCAGATCATGCCGGCACCGGTCCAAACGGTGTTGCTTGATGAAGGTCGTGACGGTGCTGCCTTCTTCCTGGAATACCCGTTGCAGGTAGCGGACGGATATGTGGTGGGCCTGGGCGATGCTGTCGGGTGTCAGGCCCGGGTCGTCCAGGTTCTCGACGATGAAGGAGCTGAGGGTCCGGAACAGGAGGTGCCGACGGGATTCCGGGGACAACGGCGCCTTTACGTCCGTGTATTGCGCCAGCATGGCGGTCACCATGTCCAGTGTGGTGTTCCTCAGCCGCAGCCTGTCGTGGGGGGTGCAGTGCCGGTATTCCTCGTGCAGCCCCAGCAGGAATTGCCGCAGGAGGCGACCGACGCCTTGAGTGCCGGGCAGCGTTTCGGCGCATACCCTCGCGATATGCGGCTCGGGCAGTGGCAGCAGATGCCTGGGGAACTGGAGCATCACCGACGAGCCGCCGTCTTCTCGCGGGCCGAGACAGCCCTCGAACGGTCGTGAGCTGTCGAACAACACCATGTCGCCCGGGGAGATCAGGACCTTGTTCCTGTTCTGCTCGACGCCTTGCCGCCCCGACAGCATGAGAGCGACCTGGAGCAGCTCCGGATCCGACCGTCTGATGAGTTCCGGGGTTCTCTGCGAGACCAGCGCCGAATAGCGCATGAACGAGAGCTGCACCCCCGCGAAGGGCATGACGTCGATGTGGGCCCTGAAGGCCGAGGCATCGGCGAACCGGAACTTCGCGGGCCCCACAGTGAGAGCGGTGGTCTCGGCCCACGCCTCGGCATTCAGCGTCACCGACAGGCCCGCGGTGTCACTCTGCTGTGCGGACACCTCCCCACCCCCGTCCATCCGTGACCGCCCCCGTGAACCACCACGTGGACGACCCTGCCGAAGCAGAGGGATCTACGGAACGTTGTTGCCGGTCAACCTCCCCGCGCCGGCTTCGGCGCGGGGACGTCGACCCGCGCTCACATCTCGCTCGGCTTGAGCACCACGAAGTCCGCGCCGTTGGGGTCGATGCAGACGGCCAGGCGGCCGACGCCCTCCGCGTCCTCCGGGCCCATCTGCACGCTGCCGCCGTTCTCGGTGACCTTGGCGACCGTGGCGTCGCAGTCCGTCGTGGCGAAGACGGGGTGCCAGTAGGGGCGGCCGCCGTTCACGGACAGGTCCTTGGCCGGGAGCTGCATGAGGCCGCCGTGCATCCGCTCCTCGGGCTGGCCCGCCGGGGTGATGAGGGAGTACGCCCCGTCCCCGTCGCCGGGCAGGGGCATGTCCTGCGTGGTCCAGCCGAAGAGGCTGCCGTAGAAGGCCTTCGCCCCGGCCGCGTCGGTGGTGTAGAGCTCGGTCCAGCACAGGGCGCCCGGCTGGTCGGCGGCCTCCATGCCGCCCTGGGCCTTCTCCCCCGCCTGCCAGACGGCGAACTGCCCGCCCTGGGGGTCGGTGAGCTGGGCCATCCGGCCCCACCCGTTCGCGTCGAACGGCTGCACCCGCACCGTGCCGCCCTGCCGCTCCACGGCCTGGGCCGTGGCATCGGCGTCGTCGGTCTTGAAATAGATCATCCAGGCCGAGCGGGCCCCCTCCTCGGTGAGCGGCCCGATGCCTCCGACGCCCTTGCCGTCCAGCCGGAAACCGCCGTACTCACCGGCTTCCGGGTCCGAACCCCAGGACTGGAATTCCCAGCCGAACACCGAACCGTAGAAGCGGACCGTGGCGGGGACGTCCGGAGCGCCGATATCGAGCCAGCAGGGGGAGCCGTGAACGAAGTCTGTGGTGATCATGGGTGTTCCCTTCGCAGATGCCTGCGAAGCCAGCCTGACACCCACCACCGGCACCCGCCTCCCGACGACGTCCCCGGGTGTCGGCCCGTACCGCCCCGTGCCGTCACTCCGTGCTGTCGCGATGCGCGCGCAGGCCCACGCCGCGGATGCCGTCCCAGTCCGTCAGCTCCTCCACGATCGGATGGGCGGACCCCTTGCCCTCCAGGCTCAGCACCAGGCCCGCCTCCTTGTGTTTGCCCTTCTCGCGGCTGTCGCCCCCGCGCGGGGGGCTCTCGGCGTCGATCTGTACGTCCGTGACCCGGAAGCCGCGCTTCGTGCACAGCTCCAGCACCCGCCCCAGCAGCCCGCTGCGCGTCCGGTAGGACAGTCTCAGCTCCACCTGTTCCGCCACCGGGGCCACCGCCATCCGCCTCGTCATCACCGGGAAGCCGCGGACGACCAGGAAGTGCACCACGGTCGCCGCCGCGCCGAGCAGCGGCAGGCCGCCGCCGCACGCCATGCCGACGGCGCAGGTCAGCCAGATCGTGGCCGCCGTCGTCAGGCCGCGCACCGCGTCGCGGCGGACGAAGATGAGGCCGCCGCCGATGAAGCCGATGCCGGAGACGATCTGCGCGGCCACCCGCGAGGGGTCCTGGCGGATGCCTGCCAGTTCGGCCACGCCGAAGCCGTGCGCCGACACCTCCATGAACAGCGCGCTGCCCACACCGACGAGGGTGTGCGTGCGCAGTCCGGCGCTCTTCTGCTGTAACTCGCGTTCGAGGCCGATGAGCGAGGCGAGCAGGAGCGCGATGCCCAACTCGGCGAACTGACGGGTCCCTTGACCGCTCCCGGGCGAGAACAGCGGGGCGGCGTACTCGGCTATTCGCATCTCGTCATTGTGGCCTGAACCCGACTGTACGTAACGGGTGTTGGGTGCTTCCCTTCCGCCCATGCGCGCACAATGATTTCCTTCCGGCTCATGAGACCCATTGAGAAGGCCCGGATGTCGTTCGGCGTCGCATTGCTCGCGTGCGCCGCCCTGTTGCCCACCCCCGCCGTCGCGGCTCCCGCAGCGTCTTCGGAGCCCTCGGCCACACCACTCACCGCCGAGGAGGAGCGGCTCACCGGCCCCGTGCCGCAGGAGATCCTGCGCCGCTCGGGGTTCGACGGGGTGGCGCCCGGCTTCGCCCGCGCGCTGGCGCGTACGCGCACCCCCGGGCAGGCCGAGCAGCTGGCGACCGCCGAGGGGCGGCGGCTGTGGCAGCGGGCCGTGGACCGGGCGCAGGGCCGCTCGGCCGCTCCGGAGCGCTCCGGGGACCTGAGCCGGGACGACGACCGCCCGCTGTACTGGGCGCGCCTCGGTATGACGCGGGCGCTGCGCCAATGGAAGCCGGCGTTCGTGACGGCGGACGCGCGGGCGGCTTTGGTGAAGCAGCTGGTCGCGAAGGTCGAGCGCGGCTCGCGCGGACAGGACTCCATCGAGCTGCCCCGGGGCGACCGGGGGATCAAGCGCGTCGTGATCACCGGCTTCGACCCGTTCCAGCTGGATTCCGACATCCGGCGCTCCAACCCCTCGGGCGCCGCCGCGCTCGCCCTGGACGGCACGACCGTGAACACGGCGACCGGTCCGGCGCGGATCGAGGCGGCGCTCTTCCCGGTGCGCTGGGCGGACTTCACGGCCGGTGACGTCGAGCGCACTCTGCTGCCGCACTTCGAGTCCGGGCAGCGGGAGGCGGACATGTTCACGACGATCAGCCAGGGGCGGGACGGCCGCTTCGACCTGGAGCACACCAACGGCGCCTGGCGCGGCGGCTTCCCGGACAACGTGGGCGACTCCCGCACGGAGACCGTCCCCGTGCCGCCGGGCGTGCCGACCGTCCACCCGCAGCCGCAGTGGACGTCGACGACCCTGCCCTACGACGCGGTCCTGGCCGCGAAGACCGGCCCGTACCCGGTGTACGACAACACGGCCGTCACGGAGATCCCGGCGGGCGGCACCACGCCCGTGCACCGGGCCCAGGGGCCGACGCCGGGCTCGACGGCCCGCGAGGGCGGCGGGGGCGACTACCTCTCCAACGAGATCGCCTACCGGGCGACGCTGCTGCGCGACGCGCTGCGCCCCTACCTCCCGGGCGGCCATCTGCACACGCCGGTGCTGCGGTTCGGCGCCGGCAACACCGATCCCGCCACCGGGCGGATCACGGACCCCTCGTTCGTCCGGGACCGGCAGGCGATCACCGCGCAGATCCGGGCCGTGATCACCGTGGCGGCGGGCGGCGCCCCTCGGTCATGATGGGCACATGATCATCACAGCGGCGCAGTTCACCGCCCGGCCGTGCGACGTCGACGCCAACGTCGCCCGCATGGCCGGGTTCGTCACCGAGGCGGGAGAGCGGGGTGCGGCGCTGGTCGTCTTCCCCGAGCTGGCCGTCACCGGCTACGAGCTGCCGCAGATAGCCGCCGACCCGGACCGGCTCGCCTTCGCCCCCGACGACCCCCGGCTGGCCCCGGTCCGGCAGGCCTGCGCGGCGGCGGGGGTCGCCGCGGTGGTCAACTGCGCGGGGCGCTCGGCGGCGGGGCCGACGATCACCTCGTACGTGTACGGGCCGGACGGCGCGCTGCTCACCCGCTACGACAAGCAGCACGTGACGGATTCGGAGCGCGCCGCGGGCTTCGCCCCGGGGACGGCGGACGGCCGGTTCACGCTGGGCCAGGTCGCGTTCGGGCTGGCCATCTGCTTCGACGCCCACTTCCCCGAGCTCGCGGCCCGCGCGGCGGCCGACGGCTGCCGGGTGCTGCTGGCGAGTTCGCTGTATTCGAAGGGCGCCGGCGCCGAGGAACGCGTGGCGATCTTCCCGGCGCTGGCGAGGGACCACGGCCTGCACGTCCTGCTCGCCAACCACACGGGCCCCGCGGGCCCGTACGACGCCTGCGGTCTCAGCGCGGTGTGGTCCCCGGACGGCGGCGTGCTGGCCGAGGCCTCGGCCACCGCGCCGGGGCTGGTACCGGCGGACGTGCTCAGCTGACGGCGTAGTCCGACCGCCGGTGGCCGTCGTCCCCGTCGTCGGCCCCGCCGGCCCCGTCGTCCCCGTCCCGCGAGGCCGCCTCGCCCGTGAGGTCGCGGGCGAGCAGCGTCGCGCCGGCGACCGCGCCGGGCATGACGAACACCGCGACGAACGGCACCAGGAAGAGCAGGGTGAGGGGCACACCGAAGCCGAGGGCGAGCAGCTTGCGGGAGCGCAGCATCCGCAGGCGTTCCCGCAGGGGGACGCCACGGCGCTGGAGGGCGACTGCGGTGAGTTCCTCGGTGAGGAAGAACCCGGAGACGCAGAAGCCGATCGCCGGGATGACCGTCTGCCCGATGACGGGCACGAAGCCGAGGGCGAAGAGCAGCACGCCCCAGATCGCCACCCGAAGGAGCACGGCGAGGCTCTCGCGGGCGGAGATCCACAGCTCGCGCCAGAGCGGCAGCCCGGATTCGCGGGCGGTGCCGTCCTCGGACAGGTCGACCTTCTCGGAGAGCGACTCGTAGAAGGGCTGGCCGACCAGCAGGGTGACGGCGGTGAAGGAGATCAGCGCGAGCAGCAGGCTGCCGCCGAAGAACAGGGCGGTCAGGCCGCCGCGGAAGAGGCCGAGCCAGGGCGAGCCCCAGCCGTCGGCGAAGGGCGTGGCCCAGTCGACGACGTCGTCCGCGTACAGGACGAGCGCGACCATCGCGCCCGCGTAGCCGACGAGAGTGATCAGCCCGGGCAGCAGTCCGAACCCCCACTGCTTCCGGTTCCGCCCCACCCAGCGCTGGCCCTTGGCCAGATAGGTCATGCCCGCTACAAGATCTCGCATGGCGGCAAAGCGTAGTCGCTTGCCGCGAACGCCCTGACCTTCCTTTCCCGCCTGCGGCGGGGGGGGCGCCCTGCGGGCGCGTCCTCAATCGCCGGACGGGCTGATTTCAGCCCGTCCGGCGATTGAGGACACAGCACAGCCAGCCCGTCCGGCGATTGAGGACCCCCGTGAAGACGCCGGTCGGTCCCCGGCAAGGGCTACGCGTCGAAGCTGACGATCATCTTGCCGGTGTTCTCGCCGCGGAGCATGCCGAGGAAGGCGTCCACGGCGTGGTCGATGCCCTTGACGACCGTCTCGTTGTACTTGATCTCGCCGGAGCGCACCCAGGCCGAGACCTCCTCGATGAACCGCGGGCGCAGCGCCTGGTGGTCGGAGACGAGCAGGCCGTTCAGGCGCAGCCGCTTGCCGATGATCATGCCGAGGTTGCGCGGGCCCGGCGGCGGCTCGGTGGCGTTGTACTGGGCGATCGCACCGCACAGCGCGGCACGGCCGTGCACGTTCATGGAGTAGATGGCCGCTTCGAGGTGGTCGCCGCCGACGTTGTCGAAGTAGACGTCGATGCCGTCGGGGGCGGCTTCCTTCAGCTGCTCGGCGACGGGGCCGTTCTTGTAGTTGAAGGCGGCGGTGAAGCCGTACTCCTCCTTGAGGATCCTGACCTTCTCGTCCGAGCCCGCACTGCCGACGACGTGCGAGGCGCCCTTGAGCCGGGCGATCTGGCCGACGAGGCTGCCGACCGCACCCGCCGCGCCGGAGACGAAGACGGCGTCGCCCTCCTTGAAGGAGGCGACCTCCAGCAGGCCCGCGTAGGCGGTCAGGCCCGGCATGCCGAGCACGCCGAGGTAGGTGGAGAGCGGGGCCGCCTCCGGGTCGACCTTGGTGGCGTGCCGGGCGTCGCCCACCGCGTACTCGCGCCAGCCGAGGCCGTGCAGCACGTGGTCGCCGACCGCGAGGCTCTCGGAGCGGGAGGCGATGACCTCACCGATCGCGCCGCCGTCCATGGGCTGGTCGAGCTGGAACGGGGGTACGTACGACTTGACGTCGTTCATCCGGCCGCGCATGTACGGGTCCACGGACATGTGGACGTTGCGGACCAGGACCTGGCCCTCGCCGAGCTCGGGCACCGCGACCTCGCGCAGGGCGAAGTCCTCGGGCTTCGGCCAGCCCTGCGGGCGGGCGACGAGGTGCCATTCACGGCCGGTGGTGGGCGTTGCGGACATGAAGCGAAGCCTCCTAATGTTTCACTAACTGAAACAACCATGCTCCTCGATATTTCATGTTGTCAAGCAACGCGGTAGCCTGAGACCCATGGTCCCCCGAACGGATGCCCTGACCCTCGAAGTCGTCGAACTCATCGCGACCGTCGTGGCGCGCTACCACGAGGAGTACGAGGAGGCGGCGGCCAAGCACTCCCTCACCGGCGCCCAGGCGCGGGTGCTGGCGCTGCTGGCCAGCGAGCCGCAGCCCATGCGCCGCATCGCGCAGCAGCTGAAGTGCGAGCCGTCCAACGTCACCGGCATCGTCGACCGTCTGGAGGCCCGTGACCTGGTCGAACGCCGACCGGACCCCGCCGACCGCCGAGTGAAGCTCGCCGCGGCCACCGAAGCGGGCCGGGAGGTCTCCGGCCGGCTGCGCGCGTCGCTGAACTTCGCGCGCGAACCGCTGGCGGGGCTGTCGGCGCAGGAGCGCACGGTCCTGCGCGACCTGCTCAAGCGGATGCTGGGCGAGGACCCCGACGACCCGTACACGCACCTCTGAGCGGCGCTGCGGCCCGCCCGGTGGCCCGCTCAGCCGGTCAGGCGCAGATCACGGGCCGTGACGACGGTGCCCAGCCGGGGCATGTCGAGCGTCACCGACGCCCGGTGCTCCGCCTCGGTCAGGGCGCTCATCGCGTCCTCCACGAACACCAGCTCATAGCCGTGATCGGCGGCGGCGCGGGCGGTCGACTCCACGCCGAGGTTGGTGGCGATCCCGGTGAGGACGAGCGTCCGCACCCCGCGCTCCCGCAGCCGCGCGTCCAGCCCGGTGCCGTGGAACGCGCCGACGGCCCCCTTGACGACCTCGATGTCGCCCGGCTCGGCGACCCCGGAGAGCAGCGCGCTGCCGGGCGGCTGCTCCACCACCCCCGGCCGCTCCACCCGTACGACCGCGACCGGCGCCCCCGCCTTGCGGAACGCCCGCGCCAACTCCACGGATCTCTCCGCCACTTCGTCACCGGAGCGCGGCGCGAGCGGAAGCGCCACGATGCGCTCCATGAGATCGACGATCACCAAGGCGGTTCGCTGCGGGTCGATTTCGGTCATGTCCAGACCGTACCGGCCGGGTCGGCGCCGTAGGCGGCCCACGGGCCAGCTCCGGGGTGACGGCGGGTAAAGCTTCGACGACATCCGCCGACGGGGCGCCCGGTAGCGGTGCTGATCATCCGTCAGCGTGGCTGGTTCCCGGCGGTCGGTGTCGCGATATCGCCGCGCCCGGGGACGAAGCCCCCGGGCGGGGTGCCGGGGGCCGGACGGATTGCGCGACGATGCCCCCATGAGCTCAGCGCCCTCCCCCACCCCCGCCTTCGGCCCGCTCGCGTTCCAGCTCGTGCTGCTGCGCCGGATGGCCGACCACCAGCCCGGCCTGGTCGAGGACGCCCTGCGCGAACTGGGCGTCGACCGCTCGGAGATGCGCGAGGCCAACCGCCGCTGGCAGGCCGCGCAGCACTCCCCGCGGCGCCGCGCGGCGGGCGCCCGCTACCGCTCCGTGCTCGGCCCGCCCGAGACCGTCTCCGAGCGCCGCGTGGGGGACCTGACCTTCGAGGCCCTGATGTGGCGCGTGCCGCTCTGGCCCGATCTGAGGTTCGAGGTGCTGAGCGCGCCCGGCGGGGCGGTCTGGAACGAATGGCTGGTCCGGGCCCCCGGCCTGCCCGGCCCCGCGCTGCGTACGGTCCGCGACCTGAGGCCCTGGGCGTGCACCGTGGACGAGGTGGCGCGTGCCTTCCCGCCCGCGCGCCCGATGGAGGGCACGGCCCCCACCCGCTGGCGGCTGTCGTTCACGGCACCGGACGCCGCCGGGGAGCGCGCGGAGTACGTGGCGGAGTTCAGCTGGGGGCTGCTGCAGCGCGTCGTAGCACCACACAGCCCGGTCCGGCGCCCAGGGACACCAGCGCAACCCGGCCCGTCCGGCGATTGAGGACACCGCCGCGCAGCGGTGGTGCGCACGGCACGGCCCGCAGGGGACAAGCGCCTCGTCCTTTAGGCGGAGACCGAAGTGGCCATTTACCCGAGGTGAGAGCGCGGAGCGCATCCGTAGCGTGGGCGGTGCTTCCTCACCCCGGATGGATACCCATGTCCCGTACCCGCCTTTCCGCCCTCGTCCTCGCCCTGCTGATGCTGCCGGTCGCGCTGCTGACCGCCTGCTCCATGGGCGGAACCGCCGACGACAAGGCCAGCGGCACCCCCGCCTCGGCCGAGGAACCGGCCGGGGTCTCCATCCCCGCCATCGGCGTGCGGAGCCCGCTGATGCGCCTGGGGCTGAACAAGGACGAGACCGTGCAGGTCCCGCCGCCGGAAAAGGGCATGACCGCGGGCTGGTACACGGGCGGCGCCAAGCCCGGCGAGCCCGGGGCGGCCGTCATCATCGGCCACAACGACACCCGCGACGGCAAGGCCGTCTTCCACGACCTGGGCAAGGTCGGCAAGGGCACGGTCATCGACGTCGAGCGCGGCGACGGCAAGGTGCTGCACTTCGCGGTGACCGGCACGGAGAAGGTCGACAAGAAGGCGTTCCCGACGAAGAAGGTCTACGGCGGGACCTCGGAGCGGGCGCTGCGCCTGGTCACCTGCGCGGGCGACCTCGACTCCGACGGGCACCCCGTGCAGAACCTGATCGTCTACGCCTCCCTGCGGTCGTGAGACGAGCCGCTCCCGGCCGCCGTGCGGCGGCCGGGAGCGGCTCGTCCGGAGTGGGCCGTCGGTCAGGCCAGCTCGGCCGAGAGCGTGATCGTCGTCCCGGTGAGCGCCTGGCTGACCGGGCAGTTCTTCTTGGCGTCCTCGGCGGCCGCGACGAAGCCCTCCTCGTCCAGACCGGGCACCTCTCCGCGCACGGTGAGGTGGATGCCGGTGATGCCCTCACCCGGCTGGAAGGTGACCTCGGCCTTGGTCTCCAGACGGGTCGGCGGGGTGCCGGCGCCGGTCAGCCCGTGCGAGAGGGCCATCGAGAAGCAGCTGGAGTGCGCGCCCGCGATCAGCTCCTCGGGGCTCGTCTTGCCATTGGCCTGCTCGGCGCGGGACGGCCAGGAGACCGGGTAGTCGCCGATGCCGGACGAGTCGAAGGTGACGGTGCCGCTGCCCTTGAGCAGTTCGCCTTCCCAGACCGTGTGCGCGATGCGGTTCGTGGCCATACTGGCTTCCTCCTGCAAGAACGGTTCAAACGAGTCATATGAAGATCGGGCCCAACGTCCCGATCATCGTGCCGACGCGGCCCTCGCCCCGGTTCCGACACGCCCGGAAGACCCCTCGGACGCCGATTCGGGAGCGCCGTCGGGTATGGCGTCGGAGGCTCCCCTCCCGGACGGCCCGGCGGACGGCGTGTTCCAGGCCACGAGCGCCGGGCGCCCGTGCTCGGTGCCGATCCGGCTGACGGTCGCCGTGTCCAGCCGGAACAGCGCGCCGGCCGCGGGCGGCAGCCCGAGCCTACGGGCGGTCAGCACCCGCAGGAAGTGCCCGTGCGCGACCAGCACCACATCGCCGCCGTCCGCCGACCGCAACCGCGGCGCGATCCGCGCCAGGACCCGGTCGGCCCGCGCGCCCACCTCGTCGAGCGTCTCCCCGGGGTGCTCGGCGGGCCCGGGGACCACCCCGTCGTCCCACAGATACCAGTCGGGCCGGGTGCGCTGGATCTCCGCGGTCGTCACGCCCTCGTAGCCGCCGTAGTCCCACTCCCGCAGGTCGGGGTCGGTCCGTACGCCCGTGAGCCCGGCCAGTTCGGCGGTCCGCACGGCCCGCCCCAGCGGGCTCGCCAGTACCAGGGACACCGTGCGCTCCGCGAGCAGCGGCCGTAGGGCCGTCGCCTGCCCCTCCCCGACCTCGGTCAGCGGCAGATCGGTCAGCCCGGTGTGCCGCCCCGAACGGCTCCACTCGGTCTCGCCGTGCCGGACCAGCAGCAGCTCACTCACCGTCGCGCCGCTCGCCGCCCGCTTGCGCCTCCGCGTCCGCCTGCGCCTGCGCGACCGAGGCCCGTACCTCGTCCATGTCGAGCGCGCGGGCCTGCTTGATGACGTCCTCCAACGCGGCCTCCGGCAGCGCGCCGGGCTGGGCGAACACCGCGATGTTGTCCCGCACGATCATCAGCGTCGGGATCGACTGGATCTCGAAGGCGGCGGCCAGCTCCGGCTGCGCCTCGGTGTCGACCTTGGCGAAGACCAGATCGTCGTGGCGCCCCGCCGCCCCTTCGTAGACGGGCGCGAACTTCCGGCACGGCCCGCACCACTCCGCCCAGAAGTCGATGAGCACGAATCCGCTGCCGGAGACGATCTCGTCGAAGTTGTCCTTGGTGAGCTCCACCGTGCTGCCGCTCATCGCGTGCCTGCCTCTTCCGTTCGTCGTCCAGGGCCCCTGGCAGCGGCAACAGGGCGGGGGTACGTCGTATTCCTAAGGCGCCACGGAGTTACCACCGACGGGCGACGGCGGCTGCGGGGGTGCCGCCGGCTGCTCGGAGGACGGCGGTTGCTCGGGGGACGGCGGCTGCTCGGAGGAAGCCAGTTGCTCGGAAGACGCCGGTTGCTCGGAAGACGCCGGCTGAGCGGGCGGCGACTGCACGGAAGGTGCCGGCTGGGCGGGCAGCGGCTTCTTCAGGCACTCCGCGTACGCGGCACGGGCGTCACCGAGCGCCTTGATCTTCGCCCGCAGGTTGCCGCGGGCCGCGTCGACCCCTTTCCGGGTCTTGTCCACGGCGGCGGAGAGGCGCTTGAGGTCGCGCGGGGCGGGCCCGGCGGGGACACCGCCCGACAGATCGATCCGGTTCAGGGAACCCCGGTATTCCTTCATGGCGCCGTCATTCGCCGATTCCGCCGCCATGAGGTTGTTCAGTCCCGCGTCCCGGGCCTCCTCCGCGGCCAGTGCGGCGAGGCGTTCCTTGACGCACCCCTCGTCGGCCGGGGCCGCGGCCGCCGATACGGATCCGACGGGCAGGAACACGGCCAGGAGGACCGCCCCGACCGCACACGCGGGGGCTGCTCCACGCACCTTCATGACGGGCTCCTTCGAACTCGCGGAAGCTTCCGGAAGGAATGTCCTCCCTACCCCTGGCAGACAATCACCGGCCCGCGCGGACGGCATCCGAAAGCCGCCGAACGGGACCGCCCCGCACCCGAACAGGCGCAAGGTATCGTCGGCCGGGGCCGTCCGGAGAGCCACGGCCGACGCGATCGTCATGGGGAGGACGCGGTGCCGGTGCCGCCCGGGCAGACGCACCTCGCCGCGCCCGGCGGGCCGGAGCGCTGGCGCACGGTCGGCGCGACCCACCACGTCCTCGGCGTCCTCCACAACGTCACCTCCGCGACCCGCCTGCTGGATCTCCTCTCCGTCTTCGAAGGCGATACGCGGATACAGGTGCATTTCACCTGCACGGGCTCGTCGGCGTTCGACGGGGGAATGCGCGAATTCATCGCCGCGAGGGAAATGCCGTGCGTTCCGTGGGACGAGGCGTGCGAGCTGAAATTCGACCTCGCGGTCAGCAGCAGCCGCGGCGGGGAATTGCAGAATATCTCCGCACCACTCATATGCGCGCCGCACGGCGCCGGATACAATAAAAAGCTCAGCCGGGAGCCGGGAGCCGGGAGCCGGGAGCCGGGAGCCGGGAGCCGGGAGCCGGGAGCCGGGAGCCGGGAGCCGGGAGCCTTCGGCCTGACGGACGAATGGCTGGTCCATGACGGCCGGTTGATCCCCTCCGCCGTCGTCCTGTCCCACGACGAACAACGCGAACGCCTGCGCGACGGCTGCCCCGGCGCGGTGCCCTTCGCCACGGTCGTCGGCGATCCCTGCGCCGACCAGCTACGGGCCTCCGCCCCGTTCCGGGACGCCTATCGAGCGGCCCTCGGCGTACACCCCGGCCAGAAATTGCTGGTCCTGACGTCGACCTGGGGTCGGCGCTCCCTCCTCGGGCAGGGCGGCGACACGGTGCGCCGGGCGCTCGCCGAGCTGCCGCAGGACGAATACCGCGTGGTGGCCGCGGTGCACCCCAACGCCTGGCACGGCCATGGCGGTTGGCAGGTGCACACGTGGCTCGCGCCGTTCGTCCGCGCGGGGCTCGTCCTGCCCGTCCCCGAGACGGACACCTGGAAGGCCGCCCTGGTCGCCGCCGACGCGTTCATCGGCGACCACGGCTCGGTCACCCTCTACGGCGTCGCGCTGGGCCTTCCCGGCCTGCTGGGCGCCTTCGACGACGGCGTCGTGGCGGTCGGCTCACCGATGGACCTCCTCGGCGGGCTGCTGCCGCGCGTCACGGCGGGGCGTCCGCTGGCCGGGCAGCTGGCCGAGGCCGCGGCCACGCAGCCCGGCGACGAACGGCTGGCCGAGGTGGGCGGCCTGGTGACGTCCCGTCCGATGCGGTCGATGGCCCTGCTGCGCGGCCTGTTCTACGAGCACCTCGGGCTGCCCGAGCCGGCCGACCCGGCGGTGGTCCGGCCCGTGGCGATCCCCCGCCGCCCGCACGACCGGCGCCGGGACCCCGCCCCTCCCCCGGTGTTCGTGACCGCCCGCTTCGAGGAGCACGACGGGGGCACCGCGACGGTCACGGTCCGCCGCTACCCCGCGGCGGTGCAGGGCGCCGAGGCCGGACACCTCCCCGACCCCCACCTCGTGGCCGCCGAAGGAGAGCCGGACACCCGCTGGCTGCACACGGCGGACGTCGTCCTGGCCCGCCCCGACGCGACGGGGCGGCCCACGGGGGAACGCGCGGGACCGCTGTTCGACCGGTATCCGGGGTGCGGCGCGGTCGCCTTCCCGGAGCCGACGGACGGCGGACCGGCCGGGTCGGCTGGTCCGACGGGGGACTGCGGGCTCGTCCTGCGTGACGGCCGGGAGCTCACGGCCCGCTGGCGGGACCCCCAGTGGTGGACCACGCCCCAGACCGCGGCGGCCGCCGCCCACGCCTGCCTGGCCCGCTTCGGCCCGTCCTGGCAGGGCGAGATCACGGTCCGAACGGGTGACCACCTGGCGCCCGCCGTACTGACCCTTGCCGCCGTGCGCCGAGGCTGACGGGGGCCGGTCGCCTGCCGTGCGGCCCCGCCGGGGAAGAGCCACCGGCCGGACCGCCATACCGACGCGGTCGGCCGAGCGGCACCCCGGGCGCGGCGGACGCGACTGCCCTACGAACCCGCACCACCGACGGCCACACCGCAAAGCCCCCACCCACCGCCCCATCGGCCACAGGCCGGTCGCCGGACGAAGCACGGTCGGCGCCGACCGACGTACCCGACCGAACCACAGCACCGGCGGCCAGCCCACCACCGACGTCGACACACCCCACCCACCGACAAGCCCCCACCCACCGACCCATCGATACCAGTCGGTCTCCGGACGAAGCCACAGCCGGGATCAGGAGACACGCCCCGCCCTACAGACCCGAGCAGGCCGCAGGCCCACCGGCACAAGCCGGTCACCCGACGACGCCACCGTCGAGATCAGAAGACACGCCCCGCCCTACGAACCCGAGCCGGCCGCAGGCCCACCGGCAGACGCGCCGTCATCGTCCGCGGCCAGTCGCAAACGCACCGCCGCCGCCTTCACGCTGCCGATGCCCGTGTAGGTCTCCAGCGCCGCCCGCCACTCCCGGTGAGCGCCCTCGTGATCGCCGCTCGCGGCCAGGACGTCGCCCCGCAGCAGTACCGCGTCCGCCCGCTCCTTCGGGGCGACGCGGGGCGGGAACAGGGCCATCGCCTCGTCGAGCCCCGCCAGCGCCTCGTCGGGGCGGTCGGCCCGGAGGCGGGCTTCCGCGTAGCGGGTGAGGGCGCGGGCCTCGTTGTAGCGGTCCGGGCGGGCGACGGCGGGGTCGTGGCGGTCGGTCAGGGACGCGAACAGGCGGCGGGCGTTCAGCAGCAGCCGCGCCGCCTCCGCGTGGTCGTGGGCGGCGCTGTGGGCGCGGCCCCGGTGGTACTCCAGCAGGGCGCGCCCCCGTGGGTGCTCGATGTCGCCGAGCGCGGTGGCGGCCTCGCGGAACAGGGTGATCGCGTCGTGGGGGCGGCCTTCGCGGAGCGCGAGCTGCCCCAGGCCCTCCAGCACGGAGGACGCGGTGCGCGCGTGTCCGATGCCGGTCGCGAGGGCGCGCGCCCGCTCGTAGTGGTGCCGCGCGGCGTCGTTGTCGCCGTCACCCGCGCGGTCGTACAGCGCGAAGGCGGTCTCGTAGTGCATCCGGGCGAGGACGAGGTCGTCGCGCAGCCGCCCGGCCGCTTCGAGGGCCTGCTCGCACACGCCGATCCAGCGTGTGTGGTACTTCCGGCGGAAGAAGAAGCCCCGCAGCGCCTCGGCGAGTTCGCAGGTGAGCGTGGAGCGGCCGGTGCGGGCGGCGAGTGCGACCACGGCGGCCGCGTTCTCCCCGTCCGGCTCCAGTGCGTCCAGGGCCGCCGCCTCGCTCTCGAAGACCGCGGCCGGCCGGGCCGGGTGGGTGAAGCGGGAGCCGAAGCGCCACCGGTCGGAGACGAGGGACTCGGCCGCCGCGGCCCGCTCCAGGTACCAGTCGATGATCGCGTCCGTGGCCGTGTCGGACGGAGCCGGCGCGCCCGCCGCGGCGTCCGGGGGCGTCTCGTCCAGCAGCCTGCGCGCGTAGGCGTGGACCAGGCCGTTCATGCGGTAGCGGCCGGCCGTGGAGGGCTCCAGCAGCCGCTCGTGCACGAGGGTCCGTAACGCCTTGGCCCCGGCGCGGCCGTCGCCGCCCAGCCGCTTCACCAGGTCGCCCGCGAACTCGCCGGTGGGGTGTCCGCCGAGCATCCGCCAGACCGCCGCCGCTCCCTCGTCCAGGGCGGAGTAGGCGACGTCGAGGACCTTGGGGTAGGGGATCTCGTCGGCCACGGACAGCGCCTCCCATACGGTCTGCGGATCGGCGAGCTCGTCCGCGAGCTCGCGCAGCGCCTCCGCCCCTTCCGCCGCGCGTACGCGCGCGATGCGGACCGCCAGCGGCAGCCCGGCGCAGGCGCGGATCACTTCGCGCAGCGCCTGCCCGCCGTCGTGCCCGCCGTCCGGGCCGTCCTCGGCGACGGGGCCGAACAGTTGCGCGCAGGCGTCGTCGTCCAGGGCGTCCAGCGTCACGTAGTCCGGTCCGGGCTGCGAGACGCTCAGGCCGGTGAGCCGATTGCGGCTGGTCACGACCACGACGCTGCCGGGCGCCCCGGGCAGCAGGGGGCGGACCTGCGCCGGGACGACGACGTTGTCGAGGAGCATGAGGCTCGGCTCGTCGGCCGTCAGGGACCGGAAGTACGCCGACAGTTCGGCCAGACCGGTGGGTCGCTCCTCCCGCGGGGTGCCCAGCTGGCCGACGAAGGTCTCGAGCACGCTCACCGGATCGATCGGGGAGCGCGGGCCCTGCGGGCTCATGTCCGCGTAGAACTGGCCGCCGGGGAAGGCGTCACGCACGTCGTAGAGCCAGCGCAGCGCGACGGCGGTCTTGCCGATGCCCGGGATGCCGGTGATGACCACGATCCGCGGGGCTCTCCGGTCGTCCCGTCCGGCCAGCAGGTCGTCGAGCTTCGCGCGGGGAGCGGCGCGGTCGACGAACTCCTCCGGCTCGGGCAGCAGCATCCGGGGCGTGCGGACGGGAGCCGCCTGCCCCCAGTGCACGTTCTGCGCCTGGATGACCGTCCCGGAGAAGGTGCCGCCGGAAATGCCGTTGCCGATGAAGTCCACGCACCCCGCCCGTCGTCGTTCCGGCCACGACGCGCCCGAGCCGGGCCCCCACGCTGTCGTGATCTCGCGGACTCAGTGTGCCAAGCCGGCGGCGGACGGTGGTGCGATGTGCGCCACACCGGCGCGAAAGGGTCCACGAGAGCGCCGGAGGGGCCCCGGAGGGCGCGGGCAGGGGGCGCGAACACGCCCCGGATGCGCGACGCCCCGGCCGGGAAAACCCGGCCGGGGCGTCGACATCGCAAGTCAGAACGTTTCTTCCTGGAACCGTGTGGTGGGGCGGGTGGGACTCGAACCCACGGCCGACGGATTATGAGTCCGCTGCTCTAACCGGCTGAGCTACCGCCCCATTCACGGCGCGTCGCGCACATCTGTGCGCGCCGTCTGCCGCAGCATAGCTGCTCATACGATCTGCTGCCCCTGAGGGTCCGCTTTGCGTGACCAGCCTGCCCATGAGGACTTCGATCACGCATGGATGGTTCCCCCCGGGCATGAAAAAAGGGCCCCCGTAGGGGCCCTTCCTTCACTGCTCCCCCGACTGGACTCGAACCAGTAACCTGCCGATTAACAGTCGGCTGCTCTGCCAATTGAGCTACAGGGGACTGCGCTCCCCCGACTGGACTCGAACCAGTAACCTGCCGATTAACAGTCGGCTGCTCTGCCAATTGAGCTACAGGGGATTGCTGCGGTGCCTCGAATGCTCTGCCTTCCGGTCTCCCGGGCGGCGTGCGCTCGCTGCGACACATACATTAGCGCAAGCAGGGGGGTGCTCCGCCAATCGGTATGCCGTGAGTGACCTTCGGGTCCGACGGGTAGGCGGTGCACAGCCCCCACGGCCCCCGCCGACACGCGCGGGGCTCGGCGGGGCGCAAGGGTCATGAGGGTCGTCAGGGTCTGCGGGATCCGAGGGAAGGGTGGAGCGCGATGCGCTACCGGCTGACGTTCATCATCGGTGCGGCCGTCGGGTACGTACTCGGCGCACGGGCCGGGCGTGAGCGCTACGAACAGCTGCGCAAGGGCGCGCAGCGGGTCGCGCAGAACCCCGCGGTGCGCAATACGGCGGAGTCCGCCGCACAGAACGGCCGGGCCATGACGGCCACGGCGATCCACAGCCTCGGTGAGCGCCTGCCGACCTCGATCTCGGACCGGATTCGCGGCCTGCGCGAGAAGGGTCAGGAGAACGAGGACGACTGGGGCACCACCAACACCTGACCGATGACGGACGGGCGCCGGGGATTTGGCATCATCCTCCGCATGGGCATAGTCGCGGGGCTGGACAGTTCCACCGAGAGCACGAGAATCGTCGTCTGCGACGCGGAGACGGGCACCGTGCTCAGGCAGGGCTACGCCCCGCATCCGACGACGGGCCCCGAGGGTGATCCGCAGGCGTGGCTGGTCTCGCTCGGCGAGGCCGCCGCGGGCGGACTGCTGGAGGGGGTGCAGGCCATCGGCGTCTCCGCGCAGCAGCACGGGCTGCTCGTGCTGGACGCCGGCGGGGTGCTCGTACGGCCCGCGATGCTCGGCAACGACCGGCGTGTGCAGGCGGCTGCGGCCGATCTGACCGACGCGCTCGGCGGCCGGGCCGCGTGGGCGGAGGCCGTCGGGTCGGTGCCGCAGGCCGGGCAGTCCGTGGCGAAGCTGCGGTGGCTGGCGCGCAACGAACCGGAATCGGCGACGCGGGCGGCCGCGCTGATGCAGCCCCACGAGTGGCTGGTGTGGCAGCTGCTCGGGCGCCCCGTGCGGCGTACGACCGACCGCGGTGCCGCGTCCTCGACCGGCTACTGGTCGGCGGCGACCGGCAGCTGGCGGCCGGATCTCGTGGAGCTGGCGCTGGGCCGCCAGGCGGCGCTGCCCGACGTGCTGCACCCCGCCGAGCCCGCCGGGCACACCCCGGAGGGCCTGCTGATCTCCGCCGGGACGGGCGAGACGATGGCGGCGGCCTTCGGGCTGGGCGTCGGCCCCGGCGACGCGGTGATCTCGCTGGGCGCGTCGGGCTCGGTCTTCGCCGTGCACCACGAGGCGCTGGTGGACCCCACGGGCACGATCACCTCGTTCGCGGACGCGACCGGGCGCCATCTGCCGGTGGTGCACACGCTCAACGCGGTACGGGTGCTGCGCGGCACGGCCGAGATCCTCGGTACGGATCTGAACGGGCTGTCCGAGCTGGCACTGCGGTCCACGCCCGGCGCGTACGGGCTGGTGCTGCTGCCGTATCTGGAGGGCGAGCGCACCCCGCATCTGCCGCACACCGCCGGGACGCTGGCGGGGCTGCGCCGCGAGAGCATGAAGCCGGAGCATCTGGCGCGGGCCGCCTTCGAGGGCATGCTGTGCGGGCTCACGGACGCCCTGGACGTGCTGCGCGGGCGCGGCGTCGACGTGCGCCGGGTCTTCCTGCTGGGTGCCGCGGCCGAGCTGCCGGCCGTGCAGGCCGTGGCGCCGACGCTGTTCGGCGCTCAGGTCGTCGTCCCGCAGGCGGCGGACTACGCGGCGCTGGGCGCGGCCCGGCAGGCCGCGTGGGCGCTGGGCGTCCAGCAGGGCGTGATGTCGCACCTCGAGCCGCCGCGCTGGCCGGCCGCGGCCAGCCAGGCGTTCGAGCCGGGTGAGGATCTGGCGGTGGGGCAGGCCGTGCGGCAGCAGTACGTGACCGTGCGCGAGCAGACCCACCCCGGGGCCTTCCAGGGCGGCGCGTGAGGCGGCGCCCGCCGTCCGGTGCGGGCCGTCAGTCCAGGTAGCCCCGGAGCTGGTCGGCGAAGGCGTGGTCGCGGAGCTTGTTGAGGGTCTTGGACTCGATCTGGCGGATGCGTTCGCGGGTGACACCGAAGATCCGGCCGATCTCCTCCAGGGTGCGGGGACGCCCGTCCATCAGTCCGTAGCGCAGCTGCACGACCTTGCGCTCGCGCTCGCCCAGGGTGGACAGGACGGCTTCCAGGTGTTCGCGCAGCAGCAGGAACGCGGCCGATTCGACGGGGGAGGCGGCGTCGCCGTCCTCGATCAGGTCGCCGAGCGCGACGTCGTCCTCCTCGCCCACGGGGGCGTGCAACGAGACGGGTTCCTGGGCGAGGCGCAGGACTTCGCTGACCCGCTCCTCGGAGAGGTCGAGGTAGGCGGCGACCTCCTCGGCGGTGGGTTCGTAGCCGCGCTCCTGGAGCATGCGGCGCTGGACCCGCACCACGCGGTTGATCAACTCCACGACGTGGACGGGGACCCGGATCGTACGGGCCTGGTCGGCCAGCGCCCGGGACATGGCCTGGCGGATCCACCAGGTGGCGTACGTCGAGAACTTGTAGCCCCGGGCGTAGTCGAACTTCTCAACGGCCCTGATCAGCCCGAGGTTTCCCTCCTGCACGAGGTCGAGCATGGTCAGCCCGCGGCCGATGTAGCGCTTGGCCACGGAGACGACGAGGCGCAGGTTCGCCTCGATGAGCCGGCGCTTGGCCATCCGGCCGAGGACCACCAACCGGTCGAGGTCGAGGGCGAGTTGGGAGTCGAGGTCGGGGGTACTGCCGAGCTTCTCCTCGGCGAAGAGCCCGGCTTCGACGCGGCGGGCCAGCTCCACCTCCTCGGCAGCGGAGAGCAGGGGGATGCGGCCGATCTCGCGGAGGTACTGGCGGAAGAGGTCGGAGGACGGGCCACCGGTGTCGGCCGCCCGCACCGCCGGCTCCGGGGCCGCCTCGTCGGCGAAGGTCTCGGACGCGGGTGGCTCGGACTGCCGTGGCACGGTCGGGGCCGGGTCGGCCGGGGCCTGAGGCAGGGTCGGGGTCCGGGTCTGCACGGGGGCGACCTCCAGGGTGATCGCTGCCGATTCGGGGGCGGCATGCGCAGGAGGGACGGAGACGGCCGGGCCGCCGTCCGTCCCGGGGATCAAGAGCGACTTCGCGAAGGGCTCCGGGTCCAGTCGCCCGGACCTGCCGCGCTCCGAGGACTCAGGCACCGCCCACCAGTGTGGGGTACGACACAGGCCCGCCACGAGGGGCGTGCGGGCATTTTCTGAGCCCGCACGGTGACCGGCCGATTACTGAACGGGGCCCTCGCCGTGTCCTCGTCGCCGGACCGGCCGGGGCGACGGGTGTCCCTGCAGGACGGGCTGCGCCCAGCGGACGGGCTGCGTCCTCAGAGGGCAGCACAACGGCCGCAGTCGCGGCAGGAGCATGCCCGGCCACCGCCCGGGGCGGGCAACGGCTACCCCACAGCGCTAGAGCGCAGCCGCGCCGCGGTCCTTGAGGGAACGGCCGTACTGCTCGAGCACCCACAGTTCGTTCTGCACGGCGGTCAGGTGCTCGGGGGCTGCCTGGGGGCCCAGGCGGACGAGGCTGCCCTGGACTTCCTCGATGCGGCGCTCGACCGCCCGCAGGCGGACCTGGACGAGCTGCACGCCGGCGTAGATCTCGTCCACGTTCTTGTTGTGGATGGCCTCTACGGCCAGCTCCGTGACCATGGCCCGGACGGTGTCGTCGGGGGCGACGTCGCGGACCCGGGCGAGGTAGTCGTCGGCGGCGTGGGTGACTCCCCCGGCCTGCTCGATGGCGCGGCGCACGGCGACGTAGGGCGGGGCGGTGAATTCGTCCTCGCCGTAGGCGTCGAAGGCGGGGGCGACCAGCTCGGGGCGCTGGAGGGCGAGCTTCAGCAGCTCGCGCTCGGTGCGGTGGGCGGGGCTGCGGAGGTTCAGGGCGGGGCCGCCGCGCGCGGGGGCCTGCTGGGGGGCCGCGGCGGGCGCGGCACGGTGCTGCCGGCCGCCGCCCTGCCCCTCGCCGGGGCGGACGCCCCGCTCGCGGGCCCAGCGGGCGAGCTGGCCCACGCGGCGGACGACGAACTGCGTGTCGAGGATGCCGAGCATGCCCGCGAGCTGCACGGCGTACTCGTGCTGGATGGAGCCGTTCTTGATGTTCGCGACGATGGGCGCGGCGGCTTCGAGGGCCGCGGCCCGGCCCTCGGCGGTGTCCAGGTTGTGCCGGGCGACGACCTGCCGGATGGCGAACGCGAAGAGCGGGGTGCGGGTGTCCACGAGGGCCTGGACGGCCGCGTCGCCCTGGGCGAGGCGCAGCTCGCAGGGGTCCATGCCGCCGGGGGTGATGGCGATGGACGTCTCGGCGGCGAACTTCTGGTCGTCCTCGAAGGCGCGCAGGGCCGCCTTCTGCCCGGCCGCGTCGCCGTCGAAGGTGAAGACGACCTCGGCGCCGGAGTTGTCCATCAGCAGCCGGCGGAGGATCTTGATGTGGTCGCCCGCGAACGCGGTGCCGCAGGTGGCGATGGCGGTGGTGACGCCGGCCAGGTGGCAGGCCATGACGTCGGTGTAGCCCTCGACGACGACGGCACGGCTGGTCTTGGCGATGTCCTTCTTGGCGAGGTCGATGCCGTAGAGGACGTGGGACTTCTTGTAGAGCGGGGTCTCGGGGGTGTTGAGGTACTTCGGGCCGTTGTCGTCGTCGCGGAGCTTGCGGGCGCCGAAGCCGATGACCTCGCCGGTGATGTCGCGGATGGGCCACATCAGCCGGCCGCGGAAGCGGTCGATGGGCCGGCCGTTGCGGCTGTCCTGGGCGAGGCCGGAGAGGATCAGCTCCTTGTCGCTGAAGCCCTTGCCGCGCAGGAAGCGGGTGAGGTGGTCCCAGCCGGCCGGGCTGTAGCCGACGCCGAAGTGCTGGGCGGCGGCCTGGTCGAAGCCGCGGCTCGCGAGGAAGGCGCGGCCGATCTCGGCCTCGGGGCTGTCGAGCTGCTCGACGTAGAACTTCGCGGCGTGCTTGTGCGCCTCGACGAGGCGGATGCGCTCGCCCTGCTGGCGGCCGGGGGTGTAGCCGCCCTCCTCGTACCGCAGGGTGATGCCGGCGAGGCCCGCGAGCCGCTCGATGGTCTCGGCGAAGGAGAGGTGGTCGATCTTCATGACGAAGTCGACGGTGTCCCCGCCCTCCTGGCAGCCGAAGCAGTAGAAGAGTCCCTTGGCGGGGCTGACCTGGAACGACGGGGACTTCTCGTCGTGGAAGGGGCACAGGCCCTTCAGGTTTCCGCCGCCCGCGTTGCGCAACTGGAGGTACTCGGAAACGACGGCGTCGATCGGGACCGCGTCCCGAACCGCCTTCACGTCGTCATCGTTGATCCTGCCTGCCACGCCGTGAATTCTACGGCCGGGGTCCGACAGTCCGGACCGCTCACCCCGGGAGCTTGATCGTGAAGCGGTAGTGCGGGCCGATCGACTCCACGACGAACTCCTCGCCGGTGACGGTGAAGCCCTGGTGCTCGTAGAAGCCCCGGGCGGAGGTGCGGCCGTTGCACCAGGCGAGGCCGGCGCCGCGGGCGGCGGCCTGGTCCAGCCCGGCCCGCAGGACGGCGACGCCGTAGCCGAGGCCCCGGACGGCCGGGTCGCTGGCCATGCCCCGGAAGCGATAGGCGGTGGCACCTTCCTCGGAGGCCGCATCCCCGTCCCCCTCCCCCGGCAGCGCCTCGGGGAAGAAGCTGACGCAGGCCCGTACCGTTCCCCGCTCGTCGTACGCCGCTATGTGGAAGGTGCCCGGAGCCGCGTCCTCCGCGAAGACGGCCGTCTGCGCCGGCAGGCCCGGCCGCAGCACCGACCGGCGCAGCTCGAAGATCTCCGCCACGGGTACCACGGCCGTACGGGCCGGTGAGGTCGTCATACGGATCACGCTACGTCCGGCGGGTCGCCCCGGGGAAGCACTACCGGCGCCCCGCCTACGGAAGCAGTGATTCCAAGGGGATGCCCGGGTCGGCGAGGGCGTTCGGGTCGAGCCGGACGCCGGAGCGGATCAGCTTCTGGACGGTGTCCGTGACGTCCCACACATTGACGTTCATCCCGGCGAGCAGCCGGCCTTCCGCCAGCCAGAAGGCGATGAACTCGCGCTTGCCGACGTCACCGCGGCAGACGACCTGGTCGTACGAGCCGGGGGGCGCGTAGCCGGAGTACTCCAGGCCCACGTCGTACTGGTCGGAGAAGAAGTAGGGCACCCGGTCGTACGACACCTCCTGGCCCAGCATGGCGCGGGCGGCGGCGGGGCCCTCGTTGAGGGCGTTGGCCCAGTGCTCGACGCGCAGCCGGGTGCCGAGCCAGGGGTGCTCGGCGGCCGCGACGTCGCCGGCGGCGAAGATGTCGGGGTCGGAGGTGCGCAGCGAGGCGTCGACGGCGATGCCGCCGCCGTCGGCCCGGTCGACGAGGGCGAGGCCCGCGGCCTCGGCGAGGGCGGTGCGCGGGGCGGCGCCGATCGCGGCGAGGACGTCGTGGGCGGGGTGCTCCTCGCCGTCCTCGGTGCGGGCGGCCAGGACCATGCCGTCGTGGCCGGCGATCTCGGTGAGACGGGCGCCGAAGTGGAAGCGGACGCCGTGCTCGGTGTGCAGATCGGTGAAGAGCTGGCCCAGCTCGGGGCCGAGGACGGTGTGCAGCGGGGTGGGCTCGGACTCGACGACGGTCACCTCGGCACCGTAGCTGCGGGCGGCGGCGGCGACTTCGAGGCCGATCCAGCCCGCTCCGGCGATGACGAGGTGGCCGTTGTCGCGGCCGAGAGAGGCGAGGACGCCGCGCAGCAGCTCGGCGTGGGCGAGGCGGCGCAGGTGGTGGACGCCCGCGAGGCCGGTGCCGGGGATGTCGAGGCGGCGGGGTTCGGCACCGGTGGCCAGCAGCAGCCGGTCGTAGTGGATGCGGGTGCCGTCGCCGAGGCGCACGGACTTGGCCTCGCGGTCGAGGTGGACGGCGGGCTGGCCGAGGTGCAGCTCCACGTCGGCCTGGGCGTACCAGCCGGGTTCGTGGACGAAGACGCTCTCGCGCTCGTCCTTGCCGATGAGGTAGCCCTTGGAGAGCGGCGGCCGCTCGTAGGGGTGGTCGCGCTCGTCACAGATGAGGATCACCCGCCCGGTGAAACCCTCCGACCGGAGGGTCTCGGCGGCCTTCGCCCCGGCCAGGCCCCCTCCGACGATGACGAACGTCTGGTGTGCGTCGACCACTTGCTGCCTCCTCGATGCCACGCAGAACGTCTGCGTCAACCGCCCCCGGTGGTAAATCAGCAGTGCCGAGCGTCCCGCACGGAGCCTGCCGCCGGAAGAGGGACTACCCCGGACGGGTCAGGTGTCCACTCTCAGCCCGTCCGGCGATGGAGGACCGGGGGGCGGGGCGGAGCCCCGGCGGTGACCCGAGGGCCCTGCCCCACGCGTGCGGGTCACCCCCTGGGCCTGGCCGCAGGCCGCCCCGCCGCGAGGCGGGCCCGCAGGGAGCGGGCCGAGGCGTCGGTGAGCGCGGCGATCTGGTCGACGACGGCACGCAGCCGGCCCGCGTCGTCGTCGGCCTCGGCGAACAGGGAGCGGAACTGCGGGTCGAGCCCGTCGGGCGCGCGGGCGATGAGCGCCTCGGCCAGCTCGGCGATGACGATCCGCTGGTCGGCGCGGAGTTTCTCCTGGTCCTCGCGCTGGATGACGTAGCGGTCGGCGACGGCCTTCAGCACGGCGCACTCGAGGCGGGTCTCGTGGGGGACGACCAGCTCCGCGTGGTAGCGGGTCAGCCGGCCCGGCCCGAACGCGGCACGGGTGGCGGATTCCGCGGCGAGGCAGAAACGGCCGATGAGCTGGCTGGTGGCGTCCTTGAGGCGGGCCTGGGCGACGGCCGAACCGTCGTAGCCGTGCGGCCACCACTCCTGGTCGAGGAGGCGGTCGAGGGCCTCGGCCAGCGCGGTCTCGTCGGCCCCGGGGGCGTAGCGGGCGGCGGCCACGGCGAACACCTCGCGGCGCTCGGGGTCGGCCTGCAGCATGTTGGGGTCGAGGTGGCCGGCGTGCAGGCCGTCCTCCACGTCGTGCACGGAGTAGGCGACGTCGTCGGACCAGTCCATGACCTGGGCCTCGAAGCTCTTGCGGTGCTCGGGGGCGCCCTGGCGGAACCACTCGTAGACGGGGATGTCGTCGGGGTAGACCCCGAACTTCCGCGAGCCCGGGTCGGTGGGGTGCCCGCCGCGCGGCCAGGGGTACTTGGTGGCGGCGTCGAGGGCGGCGCGGGTGAGGTTGAGGCCGACGCTCACCAGCCGCCCGGTCGGGGCGCCCCCGTGCGTCTCCGGCACGAAGCGCTTGGGCTCCAGACGGGCGAGGAGGCGCAGCGACTGGGCGTTGCCCTCGAAG
Source organism: Streptomyces netropsis (assembly GCF_014203545.1). Taxonomy (GTDB): domain Bacteria; phylum Actinomycetota; class Actinomycetes; order Streptomycetales; family Streptomycetaceae; genus Streptomyces; species Streptomyces netropsis. The sequence goes on along the minus strand of NZ_JACHJG010000001.1, from coordinate 472,258 downwards.
CCGCCGCAGGCCTCGGCGACTTCGTTGAGCGCCTGCTCGCCGTTGTGCCCGAAGGGCGGGTGGCCGAGGTCGTGGGCCAGACAGGCGACTTCCACCAGGTCGGGGTCGCAGCCGAGGGCGGCCCCCAGCTCCCTGCCCACCTGGGCGCACTCCAGGGAGTGCGTGAGGCGCGTACGGGGGCTGGCGTCCCAGGCCTGACCGCTGACGCCCGGCGTGACGACCTGGGTCTTGCCCGCGAGGCGGCGCAGCGCGGCGGAGTGCAGCACCCGCGCACGGTCGCGCTGGAAGGCGGTGCGACCAGGGCGTTTGTCGGGCTCGGTGGCCCACCGCTCCAGGTCCGGCGCGTCGTATCCGGCGATGCCGGGCTTTTCCGTTGCGGTCCGTGCTGTGCCGTTCATACTCCGACCGTAACCGCCGGGTGTGACAGCTGCGCCCGCGTGCGGCCGCGGCTGTCGGCCGACCGGTGTGGAACGAGCCGGGCGGGCGAGCCGGGCGGGGGCGCGCGGGGCCCCGGTCTGCTCAGCCTGAGGGGGCGGGGCCGTGGGGTGCGGGGCCAGTCGTCGGGGAGAGCCCGGCGAGCTGGGTGGCGAGCTGGGCGCTGATGAGCTTCAGCAGCTGCGCGGGGCCGGAGAAGTCCTCCAGGCCGAAGTCGTCGCCCGCGCGCGCCGAGTCGCCGGCGCGCGCCAAGCCGCCCGCGCGCGCTAAGTCCGCGTCACCCGGGCAGTCCGACGCGCCCGGGCAGTCCGAGTCGCCCGCGCCTGCGGAATCGGAGGTGCCGGAACCGGTCGGGCCGGTGGGGCGATCGGCCCGGCGGCCGGCGGGAGCGGAAGCTTCGGTGGGTGTCGGCTCCTTCATGGTGCCGAGTCTGACGAGCCGGAGTTGCCGTGTCGTTGCGTCCCGGTGACGGCTCGTTTCCTACGGTTCATCAGCCCCTCCGCCGGGGCGTCCGGGGCGGGAACCGCACCGGGAGGCGGGGCGTTGAGGCTTTGGTGAACGGGGGAGAACGACATGAGGTTGGCGCGAAATCTGCGGAAGCGTCTGCGGTTGCCGGTGACCAGACGCGAGCGCCGGCGCGCGCTGTGGGCCGTGGTGGCGGGCTGTGTGCTGGCGCTGCTGCCCGTCACGTGGGTGTACGCGGCGGCGGAGCCACGGCTGCGGGAGGTGCGCGACGTGCCGTCGGCGCCGGTCGCGATGGTCTTCGGCGCGGGCCTGTGGCAGGGCAAGCCGTCCCCGTATCTGGCGCACCGGCTGGACGCGGCGATCGAGCTGTACCGCGCGGGCAAGGTCCGGGTGATCCTGGTGACGGGTGACAACGGCCGCGAGGAGTACGACGAGCCGGACGCGATGCGCCGCTATCTGACCGAGCACGGGGTGCCCGACGGGCGGGTCGTCAGTGACTACGCGGGCTTCGACACCTGGGACTCCTGCGCTCGCGCCAAGCGGGTGTTCGGGGTGGACCGGGCCGTGCTGATCAGCCAGGGCTTCCACATCCGCCGCGCGCTGGCGCTGTGCGGGGCGGCGGGCATCGACGCGTACGGCGTCGGGGTCGACGCCGTGCACGACGTCACCTGGTACGGGGGCGGGGCCCGCGAGGTCCTCGCCGCGGGCAAGGCCGCGCTGGACGCGGTCGTCCGCCCGAGCCCCACGTTCCTGGGCCCGCACGAGCCGGGGGTCGAGCGGGCCCTGTCGGCGGCGGAGCGGGAGTAGGGCGCGGCTCAGCCCATATCAGCCCGTCCGGCGCTTGAGGACGCGCCCGCAGGGCGCTCCCGCCGCAGGCGGGCGGGCAGCGGCCCGCAGCCGAAGTCCCGTCGGACAGCCCCTAAGCGGCCGGCTGGCCATGCGCGTCGACTTCCTTCAGGTACAGCTCGCGCGTCTCGTCGTCGAGGAACGCCGCCCGGAAGGAGTTCCGGGCAAGGATCCGCAGCGTCTCGGCGTCGAGGCCGAGGGCGTCGCGCACAGCCGCGAAGTTGTCGTCCGCGTAGCCGCCGAAATACGCGGGGTCGTCGGAGTTGACCGTCACCAGCAGTCCGGCGTCGAGCATGGAGCGCAGCGGGTGGTCGGCCAGCCGGTCGATGACGCGCAGCCGTACGTTCGACAGCGGACAGAGCGTCAGCGGCACTTGGTCGACGGCCAGTCGGGCCACCAGGGCGTCGTCCTCCATGGCGCGGACCCCGTGGTCGATCCGGTCGACTCCGAGGACGTCGAGCGCCTCCCAGACGTATGCGGGCGGGCCCTCCTCCCCCGCGTGGGCCACGCACTTGAGCCCGGCCTCGCGGGCGAGCGCGTACACCTCGCGGAACTTCGACGGCGGGTTGCCGACCTCCGCCGAGTCCAGCCCGACGGCCGCGATGCGGTGCAGATGGGGGCGGGCGGCCTCGAAAGTCGCCAGCGCGGATTCCGCACTCTCGTCACGCAGAAAGCACATGATCAGGCGCGTGCTGATGCCGTACTTCGACGGGGCGGCGTCGAGCGCGCGCGTGAGGCCCTCGATCACGGTGCCGATCTCCACACCGCGCGCGGTGTGGGCCTGCGAGTCGAAGAAGATCTCCGCGTGCCGCACGCCCTGCGCCTGCGCGCGGGCCAGATAGGCGTCGGCGAGGTCGGCGAAATCGTCCTCGGTGCGCAGCACGGCCATCAGTGCGTAATAGAGGTCCAGGAACGATTGGAGGTCGGCAAAGGAGTAGGCGGCCCGCAGTTCGTCCTGCGAGGCGTACGGCAGCTCGACGCCATTGCGCGCGGCGAGCGCGAAAGCCAGCTCGGGCTCCAGCGTGCCCTCGATGTGGAGGTGCAGCTCTGCTTTGGGTATCGGGGGCAGCGACACGGTGGGACCTTTTCCTGTTCCTGTTTCCGTAACGACTGTCCGGTATGCGGCCTGACGTCCGTGACAGCCGGGAGCGGGGCGTCCTGCCAGCGTAAACCCGGAACGGCCGCACACCGCCGGGCCCCCCGAGAAGCAGCTCGGCCCCCTGGACGCCAACAGCCTCCACACTCTTGTTCTCTTTTTACATATTCGACCGCAAAAGGGGATTGCAAGCCGGTTTGCACCACCTGCGACCCGGACAGCATCCGCACGTAGTGGCTGCCTCCGCGAATTCACCGCAAGGAGAAGACATGCTGCACGGAACCGCCTTACGTGAAGCGATCACGGCTCCCCGGACCATGCCCCTGCTCGGAATCTACGATATGTACTCCGCCTCACTGGCGGCCCGGTACTACGACGGCTTCTTCGTATCCGGATTCGGTTTCGCCGCCTCGCATTACGGCCTTCCGGACATCGGTTTCATCGCCTGGCCGGACATGCTGGCCTTCACGGAACGACTGCGCGCGGCCTTTCCCGGCCACCACCTGTTGGTGGACATCGACGACGGCTTCGGCGACCCCGAGGTCGCCTGCCACGTCGTGCGGAGACTGGAGCGGGCGGGTGCCTCCGGGGTGATCCTGGAGGACCAGAAGCGCCCCCGCCGGTGCGGGCACGCGGACGGCAAGCTGATCCTGCCGCTGGACGAGTATCTGGAAAAGCTCCACCAGGTCCTCGACAGCAGGGAGGACCTGGTCGTCGTGGCCCGTACGGACGCCACCGAGGAGGCCGAGATCATGCGCCGGGCGGCGGCGCTGGCGGAGACCGCGGCGGACGTCGTCCTGGTCGACGGGGTGAGAAGCGTCGAAAGCATTCAGAAGATCCGTTCGGTCGTCGGCACCAAACCACTGCTGTTCAATCAGATCGCGGGCGGTAAATCGCCGCGCCTTTCCCTGTCGGAACTCACGGAACTGGGCGTGGACGTCGCCATTTACAGCACGCCTTGTCTGTTCGCCGCGCACCACGCGATCGACGGCGCCCTGGCGGAGCTGAGGAAGACGGACGGACGGCTGCCGGACCCCCGGCTGACCGAGGCGATCGGCGTCGGGGACGCCACGGAACTTCTGGCGAAGAACCTCAGCCGGCCCCGTATGACGCGACAGTCGTCGGCGACGTGAGCGGTGTGAGAAGTCGCCTCCGCAAGCCGGGGAAACCACCTCACCCTCTCTGGTCGTCCACGGCGGGCATCACCGTCACGATCGCCGCGGCCGTCCTCTTCTGCACGGGTGCCGCGTACCCGGCACCGGTACCCCTCGCCGTCCTCCCGGACGACGAACCCGAGGCGTCCTCCGTCAGCGGGGCACGCACCGGGCTCCTGTTCATCGACAACTCGCACGCGGACTCATGGCTGGAGGTCGACCGGACGCTGAACACGTTGTTCGCCGGCAAGGGCACCGCGGGCAGTGACCACGACGGTGGCGGCGGCGCCATCGACGTACACAGCCGGGACGTCTCCGGCACCGGCAACTCCCCCGCCCAGAGCGGCGACCCCGGCCAGGACGACGACTGACCAACGACCCGGCTCCCGGCCGGACCTGCCGGGGAAGGCGGCCGACCCCTGCGTCGCCGTCTTCCCCGGCACGGTCACCCTGGCCACGCCGCGGGCCCAGGTCAGCTCCCGGGGAGCCGAAGAGTCGTGCACGCCGGGCCACGCTCCGTGCGGGCCTGGCAGTTGTCCTCCGTGTCCTTTTCGCCCGCGTTGAGGGCTGTGATCGCGACACCGACCGCGCGTGCCGGGGGTGAGATCGGCAGGGAGATCCGCTGCTCGACCACACCCTTGTCATTCGGCCGCAGCGAGCTCTCGTAGAGGTCGGAACCGTCGAGCTGCTCGCTCCGGGCGTCCACCGATTCGACGTACACGGCAAGGCTCGCCCACGTCTCGACACCGTCGGCATGCACGTCGAAGCTCAATTTCAGATCGGACCGCGGACCTTCGAGCTTGACGTCGGTGATCGTCGGCCGTCCGTTCCCGCCGGCGGCCCTGGCCGCGCCGATCACCGCCACGCTCAGGGAAACCATGTAGAAGACCACCCCGAGGACGAGCACGACGGTCTCCCACATGTTGCCCCGCTGTGTGGGGTGGATGAGCAGCGCCACGATGCTGCACACAATGGCGATGATGGCGCAGAGCGAGGCCACGTAGATCGGCCACGACTCGTTGTTGAGAGCGACGAACACGAACTCGCTGTTGAGCCCGAGCGCGGTCATCACCCCGGCCACGGCGACCAGGGCTCCGGCCAGGATCTTGGCGACGTCGTCCAGCCGCTTGCCGATCCTGGCCTGGATCTCCTCCGACGTCGGGACGGGCCCGTTTCCGCCGCCCGCGTTCTTCAGCCCGTCCATCAAGCCCTCCTCGCCGAGACGCCCAGTGGACACCGCGGGGCACGTACGAGGAGGTCAGCGACGCTCGACAGTGATCCGAACGGCGCAGTGGCGGCACTTGTTAAGGTCCGGCCATGGCACGCCTGAAGATCGAGATATCCGTTCCGGACGACCACGTCGAGAAGGTGACGGCCGCCCTCCACGCCTCCGGCGCGGGACGAGTCGGCGGTTACGAGCGCTGCACCAGCGTCTGGCGCATCGACGGCACGTGGCAGCCGATGCCGGGCGCCGACCCGTACGACGGGGAGGTCGGCGTCCTGCAACACGCCACGGAGAGCCGCATCGAGTCCTTCTGCGACACGGACCAGGCCGCCGCCGTCCTCCGCGCCGTCCGCGCCGCCCACCCGTACGAGGAGCCGGTCATCCACTTCCTCCCCCTGTACGAGCCGGGCGAGGACTGAGGAAATCCCGGAACTCAGGACCGACGCGGCTCGCGGCCGTTGATCGCGTCCAGGTAGAGCTTGAAGATCTCTTCGTCGTTGACCGGGCTGTACGACAGCTGGTCGCTGTCGTCGCCGTCGGGGCCGCCGCCGTTCAGCCCGCCGAGCACCCCGATCAGCTCGCCCGTCTTCGTCTTCTCGCTGAAGTGAGCGAGCCAGGGGCTCCCCGACGTGCCCGAGTAGAAGCCGTCACAGCGGATCCGCAGCTGCTTGTGGTCTTCGAGCCGAGACGTCAGGGTCGTACAGCGAATGGCCTGGTCGGCGGGGTCGTCTTCGGAGTTCGGATAGCCGATGACGGTCACCCGGTTGACGTACCCGGGCGTACGGGTCAGCCGGTTGGCGCCCGTGACGCGCTCGATCTGCCGTCCCCGGACATCGGGCTTGACGGTGGCGAAGGCGAAGTCCAGATCGGAGCCGTCGCCGTAGTCCTCACGCCGGGGATCGACGAACGTACGGTCCACCGCCCACACCCCGTAGGGCTGCTTGTCCTTGCCGCGCTGGTAGTCCGGTACGAAGGCCGCGTCGTCGCCGACCGAACAGTGCCCGGCGGTGATGAGCAGATTGCCCTTGGGGCTGTGCACCACGCTGGCCGTGCAGTGGTGGTCCTTCATGTCCTCGCCGACGTAGAACAGCACTCCCACCGACGGAACCCCGTCGAAGTGCCGCGCGCTCCCCGTGATCCGCTGCGCCGGGGACTCGGCGTCGTCGTCCTCGCCGTCCCCGGCCGTCGTCGACGCCGACATCCGCGAGGGCCCCCAGAACCGCTGGGCCTCCTCGCTCGACCATTTGCCGTCCCGCCCGTGCCCACCGGCCCCGTGCGGCACGGCAGCGGCGAGCGCGACGACATACAGCCCCGCGAGCACGGCCCGAACCCACGGGCCTCGGCTCCACCGGGAGAAACGCACAAGAACCCCCACCACGTCAGGAAGGTAAGCGACAGGCTAACCGCATCCGCCAAGATCCAACTCGCACCAGACCGTTTTTCCCACGGTCCGCCGAGCCACGCCCCAGCGCGTGGCCAGCGTACGAATGATCAACAAACCCCTGCCGAATTCGTCCTCCGGCGTGGCGTGCCGGGGCCTCGGCAGGATCTCGCCGCGCGCGTCGGAGACGGCGATCCGCAGGGTGGATGCCTTGTCGGGGCCGGTGACGGCCCCGGTCACGGCCCCAGTGACGGCCCCGGTGACGGTCAGCTCCACTTGGAAGAGCCGCCCTCGCAGCCGCCCGTGCTGCACGGCGTTGCCCGCCAGCTCGGACAGCAGGACGGCGGCGTCGTCGGAGGCCTCGGGATACCCCCAGACGTCGACCAGACGGGCGGTGTGGCGACGGGCGATGGCGACGCACTGAAGGCTGGACGGGTAGTTCACGCGGTCGTAGTGAACGGGCTGGGGGGCTTCCTCGGGAGCGAGCATTTTCGGTCTCCTCCGGGCGTGGGGGATCGGCGCGCGTGGCTGATTTGCGTGGCGCGATCGGTTCGCTACGGACCGTACGGCTGTCGATGTGATCCGTTCAACCGATCCCGGGGAAAATTATCCCAACGTGTTGCGACCGCAGTCCCGAGAGATCCAGACTGGGCGCGCAAACGCGAGGAGTTGGGAACGTGACAGAGGATCAATCCGCCCAGGACAACCGCGTCTCAACCGTCCTCGGCCGCAGACTCGGCGGCGAGCTGCTCCAGCTCCGAACCCAGGCGGGCTTCACCCAGGGACAGGCTGCGAAGGCGCTGACCGCGTCGACGGCGAAGGTCGCCAAGATGGAACGCGGCTGGGTGCCGATGCGGGATCCGGACATCCGGGCGCTGTGCGAGCTGTACGGGGTGGTTGAACCGACCATGGTGGGCGGCCTGCTGGAGCTGGCCCGTCTCGACCGCGAGCGCCGCAAGGTGAAGGGCTGGTGGAACGACCTCCCCAAGAACATGAAGGCGTACATCGAGCTGGAGAACGTCGCGACCTCGATCAAGACGTGGCAAGTGTCCTACGTCCCGGGGCTGCTTCAGACCCCCGATTACATCCATGCCCTCCGGCCGGACGAACACTTTGTGGCCGCGAGGATCGAGCGCCAACGCCGGTTGGTCGACTCTCCCCCGCTCGCCCTCTGGGCCGTTGTGCACGAAGCCGCGCTACGGTGCGTTGTGGGAGGACGCGACGTGATGGGAGGTCAGTTGGAACACTTGGTGCAAGTCTCCAGGAAGCCGAACATCACCCTTCAGGTACTGCCCTTCAGCGCCGGAACACACATGGCGCTGGGCGCCGCCATCAACATCCTCTCGTTCGCCGACGCCGGTGCGATGGACGTGATGTACATGGAGGTACCGCTCACCCAGCGCTGGGCCGAGGGTGGCGAGGAGACCGCACGGCACGCCGCGCTCTTCGACAACGTCGCCAAGGCGGCCCTCAGCCCTGCCGACTCACGTGCGTTCATCGGCGCCATGAGCAAGGAAACGTAGATGCAGTCGGTTTTCCGGTTCCGCAAATCGAGCTTCAGTAACCCCGAAGTCGAGTGCGTAGAGATAGCCACCAACATCCCCGACATCGTGGCGATACGGGACTCCAAGATCCCCGAAGGCCCGATCATCCGGCTTGCCCCCACCCCCTGGAACGCCTTCCGCGAAGCACTCGTGACGGGCGCGTTCAACCGCTGAGCGGCTCACTCCAAGGAGTGACGCAATTCCGGCCACCCAGAGTCGGCAGTCAACGCATTTGATCTTTCGATGAGTTGATGGGGTGCGCACCTTCTGCTAGAACGTCGACCTCGGACAGCAGAAGAACACTCGGGGGAAACGATGACCGCATCTCCACCTCCACCTCCGGCGGCGCCGAACGGCGGACCGGACCAGGAAACCCCGCGCTGGAAGAAGACGGTCAAGGTCATGGCCGTGGTCGGCGGCTTAAGTGCCTTGGTCGCGGTACCTGGAGTGATTTTCGGCCTCTGGTACCAGGATCGCAGCACGAAGGCCGGCGAGGATTCAGCGAAGATCGCGAGGGAAGCGGAGGATCGGGAGAAGGGGGAGGCGGCGGAGGACAAGAAGAAGGAAGCGGGCCCGCCGATCGCGAGCGTGGCCGGGGCCCCTGCCTTCTACGGCGCCCGCTTCGCCTTCCCCGGTCGAACCACTGATCTGGCGGACGGAAAATCGGCGGTCTACGGGACCGATGCGTACGCGAAATGGTTCGCCAAGAACCGGGTCGCTCCCGTCGGGGTGGAAGCGACCAGGATCACCTTGTCGCCGCTCCATGAGGGAACCGTGGTGGTCCAGAACATGCGGATCGCCGATCTCAAGTGTCAGCCGACGCGGTACGCGGGGACCGCTGTCGTCCCGCCGCCCATCGGGGACGGTGGCGAAGAGATCGAACCCACGGAGGTTGTCTTCGACCTCACGGAACCCGTCCCCAGACCGAGAAGAAACGAAGGGAAAGACGATTCCGGCTCCGCCACGAAGGCGGAAGTCTGGCGAGCCAAGGGGAACGCCTTCTCGAAGGGCATCTACCTTGACGGCGGGAAGCAGGCAGATTCCCGTTCCTTCGACCTCTACTTCTTCACGGGAACGAACGACTGTGAATTCGGGGTCGAGGTGAACATCACCAGCGGAACAAGCGACGGATGGTATCCCGTCAAGCTGGGCGACGGTTACAAGACGAAGGTGGCCGGCCAGGCGCAACGCTACGAGTCGGTTGTGTTGCCGACGAATAACGGACCGGCGGACCCCGTCCAGAACGAGCTTCACGGACCGGGGAACCCCTTCCAGCCCCTCAAGCTGGAGAAGGGTCCGTTCTGATACCCGGTTCAGGCAGGCACGGCACCGACCAGGCCACCGTCGATGACGAGATCCTGACCGTTGATGTAGGACGCGTCGGCCGAGGCGAGGAACGCGACAGCCGCGGCCACCTCTTCCGGTCGGCCGAAGCGGCCGGCGACGATCTGGCCGGTGACCGCCTCTGCCTCCGCCGTGGTCAGCGCGGCGACGGGGTACATCGGGGTGTCGATGTAGCCGGGGCTGACGGAGTTGACGCGGATGCCGCGCGGGGCGAGTCCGGCGGCGAGGGTTCGGGCCAGGTTGTGCACGGCGGCTTTGGTCGCCGAGTAGAGGGTCAGGACGCTGTTGCCCCGGTGGAGGGTCCAGGAGGCGTTGATGACGATCGAGCCTCCGTCCGCCAGGAGCGGCAGTGCCTTTTGGACGGTGAAGAACACGCCCTTGAAGTTGACGTCGATGCCGTGGTCGAAGTCCGGCTCGGTGATGTTCTCGAACGGCAGGAACGTGCCGGTGCCCGCGTTCGCGAAGAGGCTGTCCAACTGTCCGTGACGGTCCCGGACGGTCTCCATCAGCGCGTCCACCGCGCCGAGGTCGGCGACGTCGGCCACGATCCCCGAGGCGTTGGGGCCGAGCTGGTGGGCTGCGGAGTCCACCCGTGCACGGGTGCGGCCGGTGACGATGACGTGGGCGCCTTCGGCGACGAGGCGGTGTGCGGTCGCCAGACCCATGCCGCTGGTGCCGCCGGTGATGAGAACGGTCTTCCCGGTGAAGCGGTTCACGCCGGTGTTCCCGTCAGGGTGTGCGTGATGTGGTCGCTGAGATGGGGCAGCCAGTCCGGCCGCGCGTTACCGAGCAGGTGGTCGCCGTGTGGGACGGACAGGTAGGTACCGCGCGGCGCCAGACGGGCCAGGGACTCGCCGTTCGTCACGCCGGGGATGACGTCCTGACCACCGTCCACGACCAGCAGCGGGGCCGCGATGCGGGGTGCCAGGGCCGCGAGGTCCACGTGGCGTACGAACTCGTGGGCGGCGTCGGCTCCTCCGGCGCGTCGGCCCATGATGTCCCGTACCGGTGGAGGCAGTTCATCCCAATCGAGGCGGAAGGGACCGCTGACGGTGGCGACGGCCGCCACGCGCGGCTCGAGCGCCGCGGCCCGGGCCGCGAAGTAGCCGCCCAGGCTCAGGCCGACGAGCCCGATGCGTGCGACGCCGAGGGCGTCGATGACCCGGCCCACGACCCGCTCGTAGTCCGGTACGAAGGTCGTGGTGGCCGCGAGCACGCCCTGTCCGGGGCCGTCCATCGCGAACACCGCCAGCCCCCTGGCCAGCAGCGCGGACACCAGATCGAGGAACTCCTCCTTGGCCGAGTCCAGGCCGGGGACGACGACCACGGTCCCCGGCGCATCGGAGGGGCCGCGCAGCCAGCCGGTGAATCCCTCACCGCTCACCCGCCGCGCACCGGGCTCCAGCACGGTGAGAGCTCTGCTCAAGGCGTGATCCGCCTCGACGGCAGCACGGTGTGCTTCCGCGTACGGCGCCAGCGTGGCCAGGTGGAACCACCGGGCCGCCATCAGCAGGTACTCACCCGCCGTGCGGGATGACCCCGCGTTCTCCGCGCGCTGGAGGTAGTCGTGTCCGGTGCGAAGGAAGGACGGCCCCCACTCGGCGACGGAGGTGAGGCCATCGGTGACGCGCCCGTACTCGTGGGGGTCCACGCCTGCACCGGTGGCGCGTGTCCACTGGGCGGCGGCGAACTCGTTGGTGCTCATCGTGCTCCTCCAGTCAGCAAAACGGCCTTGCCGCGTATCCGGCGCTCTCGCAGGTCGACCAGGGTGTCGGCGGTCTGTGCCCAGTCGGAGATGCGGCCGATCTCCGGGTGCAACCGGCCCTGTTCCACGAGGCTCACCAGTGCCGAGAGATCGGAGCCGTACGGGGCACCGGCGTAGTGGAAGTGCTGGATCGTGACGCGCTCGGGTCCGCCGAGGAGTTGGAAGAAGTCGAGGGACACCGGGGTGCGGCTCGCCTGGCCGAACCAGACGAGCATGCCGCCCGGGCGCACCTTCGACAGGGCGAGTGCCAGATCCGGCCCGCCCGTGGACTCCAGCACGACATCGAACGGCCCCTGAGCCGCCGCGACCTCGTGCACCACGTTCGCACCCAGTTCCGCGAGCCGCTCGCCGCGCACCGGCGTGGCCGTCACCGCGGTCAGCTCGGCTCCGGCCCCGACGGCGAGCTCGGTGACGTAGTGGCCGACGCCGCCTGAGGCACCGGTCAGCAGCACCCGTCGGCCGGCCAGGGAACCGGCCGTACGCAGCAGCCGCAGGGCGGTGATACCGGCCAGGGGCAGAGCCGCCGCCCGTGCACTGTCGATGCTGTCCGGGAGTACCGCGAGCGAGTGCGTGGGCACGGCGGCGTACTCGGCCCAGCCACCCTGCGCAGGGTGCCCGACCACGCGGGTGCCGATGCCGGGGCCGGAACCGTCGGCTGCCGCCTGTACGACGAGCCCTGCGATGTCCTTGCCGGGCAGCAGCTCCGGCCGGGGGTTCTCGAGAAGGAACGTCTCACCCCGGTTCGGGGCGAACGCCTCGACTTTGATCAGTGCCTCACCGGGCTCCGGCACGGGCTGGGGGGCCTCGGCGAAGGCGACCGGGCGCGCCGCATCTCCCGTGGGAATCAGTCTTTGCATGGGGAGGATGCAACCCCCGCGGCCACCCCGCGATCCAACAACGAACAAGCAAAGCCGACAACCTTTGGTTGTCACCTATGGTGGGAGCCATGGATCTCGACGTGGCGCAGGTACGTGCCTTTGTGCGCACCGCCGAGGAACTGCACTTCGGTCGGGCCGCCGGGACGCTCGCGATCTCCCAGCAGGCACTGTCCAAGAGGATCGCGCGGCTGGAATCCCTGCTCGGCACCGAACTGTTCCAGCGCGGCGGCAACGGCGTACGCCTCACCGAGGCCGGACAGCGTTTTCTCGCACCGGCCCGGCAGACCGTGGCCGCCGCCGACGCCGCGGTGGCAGCGGCAGTCGGGAAGGAACGTCCGCTGCGCGTAGACGTCTGGGGGCACCTCTACGCGCCGATGCGAACGCTGGCCCAGGTTGCCGGACGGGCCGGGGAACTGGCCCTGGGGCACGGGCGCGATCTGCCGTCGGTGACGACGGCACTGCTGCACGGCGACATCGACGCGGCTTTCGGCCGAGCCCACCCTCCGCTGCCCGCCGGGCTGGCACACCGCCTCGTCCGCCTCGAACCGGTGGACGCTGTACTGAGCACGGACCATCCGCTCGCGGCCGAACCGGCTCTGCGGCCGGACCAATTGCGCGACAGCACGCTGTGGGCACCCGGCGCGCTGGACCGGCTCGACTTCCTCCACCGGTTCGCCGACCGGTTCGGCATCCGGAACACGGCCACCAGCATCAACCTGGGGCTCGCCCACTTCCTCGCCGAGGTGGCGGAAGACCCGCGCCGCTTCTCGCTGGTGCCTGCCGATGTGCCACTGCCGGAGGTCCCCGGGTTGCGCTCCGTCCCTCTGGTCGATCCCACGCCGCTGTACGCCTGGTCGCTGCTGTGGCGCTCCGGAAACGGACACCCGGGGCTGAACGGCCTCGCCGCCGCCTGCGCCGAGGAAGCAGGGCGAAGCCGATGGCTGGAGTACGACCCGACCCGCGACTGGCTTCCTGAACCACCCACGAGCGGTCCCGGTCCCGGTCCCGGTCCCGGACGAGAATGACGTCCGTCAGAGGTAGGTGTAGAACTTCGTGTGGTCGAGCATGTCCTCCGGCGTGACGTCGTTCCAGGGCTTCATCGTGTCCCGGAGCCCGATCACATTGCGCGGGGCCGATACGGGCACGTAGCCGGAGGACGGGTGCAGCCTCTGCCAGTCGGCCCACAGCTTGTCGATGAAACAGTGATGCAGCCAGAAGACCGGATCGTTCGGCGAGGCCCCACTGGTCATCTGACCGCCGACCCAGACGTGGACCCGGTTGTGCAGGTTGGGGCCGCGCCATCCCTCGACGTTGTTGCGGAAGCCGTCGGACCTGCTGTTCCACGGGGCGGCGTCATACGTGGGCATGGCCAGCACGGCGTCCACCTCCGCCCGGGTGGGGAGTTCGCGGGTGCCGACGCCCAGGGCCCGCCGTAAGAAGGTCCTGCCGTCGACCCGTATGTTCATGGGCCAGTTACCGCCTCCGAAGGCGAACGGACCGGAGGTGACCCGGCCGTCTCCGCTGCGGCCGTCACCGCCGAGGAACGTGTCCGCCCACAACGAGCTGCTGGGCGAACGGTCGACCGTCCAGTCCCAGTAAGGCAGCATGACGGAGGGGTTGACGCTCTGGAGCGCCCGCTCGAACTGGAGCAGGAACCGGCGGTGCCAGGGAAGGAACGACGGTGAACGGTGTCCCGTTCGCTCGCCGTCGTCGGTGTCACTCATGATGAAGGCGTTGTGCGTGGTGATGAACTCGTCGTAGCGCCCCTGGCGCTTGAGCGCGATGACGGCGTCGATGAAATTCCGCTTCTCGGCGGCCGACAGGTCTGCCTGGTTCTTGCGGTCTGCCATGGCGACGGATCCTTTCGGTGAGGGGTGCCGAGCGCGGTGTCAGACGGCGAGGGGCACGAGTGATGCCCCGTTGAGGTCCCGTACGGCGGCGCGGGCCACGTCGCGGGGGGTGGGGTGCGTCTCGTAGTGGTCGATCACGCTGATCCAGGTGCCGTCGGCGTTCTGCATCACGTGCAGGTCGTCGTTGTCGATGCGGACGACGAACTCGACGAGACCATGGCCGTCGGTTCCGCCATGACCGGTATGGCCGCCATGCCCCCCCTCGGCGGGCCAGCCTTCGATGTGCCGGCCGAGATAGGTCTCGTCGAATGCAGTCGGCACGTCGGCGGCGCGCGGGGCGTGCGGGCTCTGGGGCGAGGCATTCGCAGTGGCGACAGCGGTCTGGCCGGCGAGCGCGGTACCGGCCACCACCAGCATGGACCGTCGAACCATGTCGCGGCGGGTGAGACGTTGCACGGTCTCTCCTCTCGTCTGTCCCCCCGCGGGCGGAAGGTCCGCAGCAGGAACGTTTCTTCGTGAGGCGGAACGAGATCGTCCCGTCGTCTGTGCCGCCACATGCTGGCAGCGGGGGACGGCTCCGGAGAGGGGGCGAGACGTCCGTTGATCAGAAGAAGACAACTCCGCGTGGATAGTGCATCGTTCAATGGCGGCGATCTTCTCGGAAAGCCTGTTGTCGGCCCGGAGCAGGCGGAAACCCGAGCCGTAATACCGCTTCCGTCCGTAGATCTTCCGGTGGGTAGCTGCCGAACCGCAGCCTGGTCCAGACCGTAACTCGGCCCGAATGCAGGCGCATTGATCAGGCGCCGGGGTAGACGGTGTGGTTTTGGATGCGGCGCGGCGTGCCGTCGTACCGCACGGGGTTGAGGTGATCGCGGCGTACCGCAGCGGATGGACGGCAGAGATCAAACACCTGCGGGACGCGGCCATGGCCCCGCCGCGCATAACTTTTCCAACGCGCCGACGACCGGCGGCTCACTCTTCGGAAAGGACATGCGCACATGGCACTCAAGGCACTCGTCAAGAAGACCGCATGCACCATCGGCATCATGGCGGCGGCGGCAGGCATGGTGGGCGGCGGCTTGGCCGGTACGGCGAACGCCAAGCCCGGTATCCCCAACATCTCCGTCGGGTCCGGCAACTCCCACGGCGTGTGGTGTGTTCAGCGGGCCGTGAACAACTGGGCGGAGCGCACGGGCAAGGGGCGTCCGATCGGCGAGGACGGCAAATTCGGTCCCGCCACGAAGACCTGGGTCGTCAAGTTCCAGAAGGCGTCCAAGGTTTCGGCGGACGGCATCGTCGGGCCCACGACCGGCAACAGCATCCTGGACAACGCCGGCCAACACCGCGGCTACTGCTACGACCACGTTCCGAGCACCCGTCGCTGAGCGGGGGACACGCAGCGGGACCCGACCGTGTTCCGGCCGGGCCCCGCTGCTCCCCCCTTACGCTCGGCGACGATCAGCCCTTCGTCGCCTTGGTGGCTTCGCGCGACGGCATCCAGTGGTGGACCTTGTAGTTGCCCTTCTCCAGCGTCTCGAAGGGAGCACTGCCCTGGCACGGGCCGACGCTCTTCTCCGGCAGCCCGTCCAGCGCCCAGCTGTAGCCCAGCCGGTCCTTCTTGCCGTCGTCCAGCACGGTGAAGCCGAACCGCTTGCCCTTCAGGTCGCCGACCTGCGGCAGGCCGGGCGCGGCCTCGAAGTGGGACTCGGTCACGATGCCCGTCGCCACGGCGACCGGCCCGCCGGTGAGCAGACAGTCGATGCGGCCCTTGAAGTAGCCACCCCAGTCCTTGCCCATGTGGTGGCTGACGTAGAACGTGCCGCGAGCCTTATCGGCGAAGCCGTGGGCGTTGAAGGCGAAGTGCACATCGTCGCCGGGCTTGCGCTTGAGCTTGGCGGCTCCCGTGAGCGAGGGCTCGTCCGGGGTCTGCCGGGCGGCGGCCCGGGTATCGTTCCCGGCCGCCGCGGCCGGGCCGGTCGCACCCGAGGTCAGCGCGGCGGCGGCACATACGGCAAGGGCGAC
Source organism: Streptomyces netropsis (assembly GCF_014203545.1). GTDB lineage: Bacteria > Actinomycetota > Actinomycetes > Streptomycetales > Streptomycetaceae > Streptomyces > Streptomyces netropsis. The sequence goes on along the minus strand of NZ_JACHJG010000001.1, from coordinate 456,253 downwards.
GGCGGCACCGAAGGGGCGGCGAACACGGGACATTGCATCCTCCTGATGGGGCGGCGACAGCGACTTGCTGACCGCCCTCACCACGATGCCGCCGGCCCCGGTACCGCCACATCACACCAGAGGGTGGTCCCCCTCCACCGTGCGGCGGAGCGGCGGTGGGACGTGGGGCCGATGGCCGCCCGGCCCGCCGGGCCGGGCGATCAGGAGGCAGTGCCCCGAGTCGTTCGAACCTTGTCCGCCGCGATTTCGTAAATGTTGCCCCGCACGTCAGGCGCCTGGTCGAACTCCTCATCGCTGATCCCGACACCGATCACCCGACGCACGGTCTCCCGGTCGGCAGCGAGCCGCTCGGCAAGCTGCGCGGCCGTCGGATGCTCGACTGCCAGCGCCTCGACCAGCTGCCAGATACTCAGCCCCCGCTCCTTCGCGAGCTCGGCGAGGCGATCACGAGTCGCCCGGGGAACCTGAATCGTCGTCATTGCCACAGGTTCACTATGGAGCTTCTACAGAGCGGGCGTACGGGCCGCACCAGTTCTCGCGTCGGCGCCCAGGACGTCGCACTCGCGGACGGCGTGGCGGCTTCTGGAACGTCGGTGGCAAAATTCAAGTTGCAGGAAAAGCCGACAAGCGCAACGAACCTAAGCTTATGGAAAGACTGAAGAAGCTCTATGGACGACAGCATTTATCACGTAGTCAGAAAGACTCAGTTCACAGCCCGCTTCCTGCTCGGCGCCGATGACCAAGCCGCGGCAGTAGAGAATGTAGACGCCCACATCACGGCTTCCAACGGAACCAAGTGGAGCGCAACGTTCATGACACCTGAGGAAATCTCACGCATCCTGGATCGATAGGCTGATACCGGCGAATACCTGGGCGGACACTATTTTCGGTGTCCAGACCTGGTAATCATACGGGACAAGGGCGTTCCAACCATGGCCACGGCACCCGAAGACATCTTCAACGACGGGGGACCGAGAGGAACACTCGGCGACTTGAACTAGAGGCTTCGCGACTCAAGAAAGTTCGCGCGACAGGCGCGGCCTCGGCCGGAGTGCTTTGTTTTGCCCAGGGCCTTATCTCGCCACAGGAAAATCTTACCCGCGAGCGATTCACCCGCCTGGCCATCCAGTAGCCTCGGCCAAATTACCCGAACCCATCCGCCGGATAGAATCAGGCTCGGCTCTTGGGACGAAGTGGAGATCCGCAAATGCCAAGCGAAGAATTCGATGGAAGGAACGTCGATGTCATTGACTTCGATGACGCCTCTTCCGGCGAGCACGTGATCGAATTCCGGGCCCCATGGGCTAGTCGACATGATTCGATCCTGGCCGTCTCGATTCCGGAGGGAGGCCAATGGAGAGATGCGACTGTCAGCATCGATCCCAACGCCGGCGATCTGCCAGCGGCCTTCATTATCTGGGCAATTAAAATCGCCCAGATGAGACTGGAGTGAAGCCACAGAAGGCCATTCGGGTCGAATAGTCACACAGTGGGGCCCGGCTGTGTTCCAGCCGGGCCCCACTGCTTCCCCCCACGCTCAGCGGCGATCACCTTCGGGACTACTCACCATCGCTCCCAGGGGTGTCGCGATGTTAGCTGTCAGTCATCGCATCCCAGCGCTTAACGGGTCGCCATCGCTCGTGATCGTAGTCCGCGTGCCACTGCCACGGAGATACCAACGCCCACAATGCATTCCATGACAGCATGATCTGAAGCTGCAGCATCGACTGCGCCTCATCGTCCGGCCCCGAGTAGGCCAAGAAATGTCGGAGCGTAGTAGCGAGGTGCACTGCTGTACGCCTAACGGAACGCACCAGTTGACGCTCATCAGACCCGCGCTCCGCACGGGCAAGCCGTGCAGTTCGCGCCGCGAGAAACGCCTCAATACGCTCGACATGGACCAGGCTGATGCCCTCGCCGCACAGAAGAATTGGCCGCTTTTCCCCTGAATCCGCCATGTTGCTTATTCCGCCTCGTGATTACACACTCTGGAAGGCCGCGTACGAGTTCGGGTCGTTGGGCAGAAGACCCTCCGGCAGCCTCCTCCTCTTTATGCAGTCGGCTAACGCATCAGCCCTGCGCTGCGCCTCTCCCACGGCGATCGAGCAAAGGATGGCTATCCGATAAAGAATGGCGCTGGCAGGCCGGCCCGGCCCGTAGGCCGCTCCGCTCGCGACGTCAGCTCCCTAGCCACTTCCCTTGTCCGCGGAAACATTCCGAAGGCGCCTAATTTCCTCTACGAGGCGCGGAATGGCCTCTCGCGCCATAGCAATGAAGGCTGCATTCTCGTCCCACCGCTCATCACCGGAGTCAACATAGCGCGGATATTGAACCAGAGTTGCGGCAATAATTTCTCGATGGTCAAAATCCGGCCATCTCTCAGCGTGGCCGGAATCCGGGGCTGTGCTAACTGCAACGAGATTCATGGCATGACTATCATCCAAGGTCCTGACGAACCAAGGGCCCGGAGTGGCTGCAGAGCACAGCTCCTCGATTTCTTCGAGTTCATCTTCGCGCATGCAGTCACCTTATACCAACCCGCTTACCTGGCCGAGCGAGGGTAGCCCGCAAGCGATCAGGCAGGCTACCCTCAAATCAGCTCTAGCTAATATCGCTCATGCGAATACCCCAACCTCTCAATATTCTTGTAGAACCTCTTGTCATTTGTGATTATCGACAATCCGTCCTGCACGGCCGAATGCAAGACTGCGGCGTCGTCATCGGCAATCATTGGCCTGAAGGCCTTACCCTTCCACATAGCCTTGAGGCGATCCTGAAGGGAGGCAACACCCTCACTGGTTGCAGCAGGACCTATCCGGCCTCCCCTCGCCAAAAGCCACGCACTGATCGCCTCTGCCGAGTGGCCACCTTCGAGTAGTTCGCGATGAGTGGTCGGCGAAAGAACGGGTACGCGTCCCGCCAAGGCATCATCTACCTCAGCGGTCTTCACGCCAGACAGTGCATCGGTTACAGGGTTAGTGTCAACCGCCACCTCGCCGCAGCCTTGAAGCGAAGGCGGTGCTTCGCTCGCCAGCACAAAGTTTGTGCGGCCAGCTAGGGAGTCAGCGACTGGCTGCGCATAGATGCCCTGGCCCTTCTCGGCAGTCAACCAATCGTTGGGACGTGCAGCTCCTGACCTCACCGAGGATTCCAGCACAAAGGAGGCGCTATTGAACTTTTTCGGCTTCCCCGTGCCGCGTCCACCCCTGTCGTCGCAGTCGCGAATCCTCTTCCGAATCTCCTTTATAACCTCCTCGGTTTCCTTTACGCGCTTCCTTGCCTCAGCGGACTTTTTCAGATGCTTCCCAATGCCGACAAGACGCTTGGCGGCACCGTAGAGTTCATCCAATTTCCAGACGGCCTTGGCCAGCGCGGACGCAGGGATGGCCCCAATCAGTGCAGTGACGCAGCTTACGACGTCGCCTTCGCCGATGCATTTTTTGATTTCCCTGATCGGGATAAATTCTAGGAGGATTTCACTGCCGACATCGACCAGGAAATCCTCGATCGTCTTATCGGCAAGGTTGCGATCTTCCTCGTACCGCTCCGGAGAAATGCCAGCTTCTCTGAGCTTCTTCTCTATCTCCGGAGTCAGCTTGGAGCCGATGCCCTCGTCATCCTGGCTGATCGCCTCTGCGCGATCCTTGCGCTCCTGCTCGCGCTGGTATTCCTCGGCCTTTTTGGCCGCCGCGTCGGCCTCGCGGGCGTACTTGTCGGCGTTCTTCGACGCAGCTTCCGCCGACTTGGCGTGCTCTTCGGCGGATTCAGCCAGCTTGCCTGCGGCCGTGGCGTCCGCTGCCGCCTGTGATGCCGCTCCCTGAGCGACGGTGGCCTGGTTCTCCGCCATGCTGGCGGCACTGTTGGCGGCTGTGGCCTGGTTGTCCGCCTCGGTGGCAGCTCCGCGTGCCCGTTCTGCTTCGGCCTCCGCTTGCGTGGCTGCCTGGCGCGCCGCTGCCGCATCCGCGTAAGCATCGTTGGCGCTCTGCCGGGCGAGACTGGAGTCGGCCTGGGCCTGGGCGTCAGCTTGGTTGGCCCGCGCCGCGGCGGCCCTTGCCTTATCGCCGTCCTCCGCAGCCTGCGCCGCGGACTTCAAGGCAGACGCCGTTGAGCGTGCCGCACTGACCGAGGATCGTGCCGCGTCGGCGGCGGCCTTGAAGGCCGGGGCTACTTGCGCGTTGGCCCGCTGCGCGGCGGCTTCGGCGGCTTCGGCGGCCCTGACCGCTTCGGTGGCCTTGGCCTCCGCCGACTCGACCTGCTCCTGCCCAATCTCCTGGGCGGCGGCGGCCACCGCGGCGGCGAAGTCGGCGTCGACGTCCTTGCCGGAGAAGGGCGCGGTCAGTGCAATCGCGGTGTTGGCGGGGTCGGCTATGCCAGCCGCTGTGGAGCGCGCCGCTATGGACGCCTGTACGGCGATGGTGGCCTGGATCTTGGCCATCGCGGCCTCGCGGACAGCGCCGTCAGCCTCGTCCTTGGTGCGGTTGGTCGCCTGCACGGCGTTCTTGGCCTCGGTCGCGGCCAAGCCGGCCAGACGGGCGGCTTCGTGGGCGGCTATGCCCGCGCGGGCTTCCTGAGCCGTGGCCACCGCGGCCTTGGCGTTGGCCCGCTGTGCTGCGGCGCGGGTGGCTGCGGCCTCGGCCGCGGCCTTGTTCGCTGCCGCGTTGGCGTTGGCTGCTGCAGCTTCGGCGTTGTTCGCTGCGGCGTTGGCGTTGGCAGCGTGCGCGACGGACTCCGCCGCCGCAGCGCGCGCCCGAGCGGCCGCTCCCGCAGCCTCGGTGGCCGCCGTGCGTGCCCGTACGGCTGCACCACTGGCCGCATCAGCGGCACTACGGGCCTGACCGGCCGCCTCACCGGCCGTCTTGGCATCCGCCCGTGCCGCAACCGCGTAGGAATGCGCCAGTGCGGCGTCCTCGGTGCCGCGGAGCGATGCCTCTATCGCCTCAGCGGCCTGGGCCCTGGCCTCTTCGGCCTTGTGGTTCTGCTCGGCCTCGACCGCCTTGTTCCTGGCCTCGCGGGCCTTGGCTTCCTCGCCACCGGCTCGCTCATCCGCCTTGGCAGACTTTCCTTCCTGCTCGACGGCATACTCTCGCGCCCTGGCCGCGGAAGCAGCGGCCTCCTGCGCCTCCGCCCTCTTCGTTGACGCGGTACGCGCCTCGGCCTCCGCTCGTGCCCGTGCTGCCGTGGCGGTATCCCGCTCTCGCTCAGCCCGAGCCCGCGCCTCGGCGGCCAGGCCTCGTTCCCGCTCGGCGGTTGCACGCTCTTCCGCGGCGACCTTGGCCTGTCGCTGGGCCTCTTCCCTGGCGTCTCGGGTCTTCTTGGCGTGGTCCCACGCCGCCTGCTCGGCCTTTTCCGCGTCGACGCGGGCCTGCTTGCCCCTTGCGGCGGCGTTCGCGGCGATCTTGGCCTGGTTGCCGGCCGCTTCGGCCAGCTTGGCCGCGGCCTTGGCGTGCTCCTCAGCGTTGGCCCGCCACTTCCTGGCCTGCTGCTCATGCAACTCGGCCTGGTTCTTGGCATTCAAACCGGCGGCGTCTGCCGCAGTGGCGTCAACGGCGTGCTGGGCAGTCTGGGCGGCCTTGACCGCCGCATCCGCTGCCGCTGCGATACCGGAGGCGACCTCGGCCCACTGGGTGCCGTAGGTCAGGCCGGTCTCCACCAGCACGTCGGCCTGAACCTTGGCCTGGGCTGCTGCGACCTGGGCCTGCTTGGCGGCCTCATCGGCGTACTTGACCTGCCGCGCCACCTCCTCCTTGACGTTGTCATAGGAGGACAGGCGCTTGCCGGCCCGGTCGGCCAAGAGCATCCGGTCAGCCTCGCGCGCGGCCTGGGCCGCCGACGACATGGCGTTGGAGGCGTTCTTGAGCGCCTTGACCGCATCGCCGTGGACGCCGATCAGCTTGGTGCGGGCCTCAGCCGCGCGGGCGGCATTCCTGGCCAGCTCCCGCAGCTTCTCCGCAGCCTCTTGGGCCTCCTTCTGGGCCTTCTCATGGGCCGCACGGGCGTCGGCGTCCTTCTGCGCCGCGACCTGGTAACCCTTCTCCAGAAACTCCGCGATCTTGGCATCGTCGTTGGTGGCCAGCGCGGCCTGGGCGGCCTTCTTCACCTCCGGCCCACCGGAGGCGGCCAGCATCTCCACCCGCTTGCGGAGCTCCTCCGCACGCTTCCGGTCGTTCTGCCCGGTGGCCTTGTCCCGCTGCCGGGCGATCTCGGCGCCGAACGCCAGGAAGTCGGCACGGTCTCTCGCCGCGCCCTTCAGGACACGTTCGACCTCCGAGTTGAAGTACGGCCCACCGGTGCCGCGCAGCGCCTCGATCTCGCGGCGGTTCGCGGCGTCGGTGGCGTCCTTCTTCTCTTGAGCCTGTTTACGTGCGTCGGCCTCGCCGTGCTCCAGGAACTCCCGGATCGCATTCGGGTCACTGCTTGCCAGGGCCTTTTTGGCGGCCTCGCGGACTTCCTCCTCCTCGTCGAACTCCGCGTATACCTCCACCAGTTGCCGGTCGCGCTCATCGCTGATTTTGTCCAGCTCTGAACGCGCAGGGGCAGCCGGGGCCTTGGTTGTCTTCAGTAGCGCCCGGTCCACGGCGGACAGCGACCGGGCGGCCTTGGACGCATGACCGGATGTCTCCGTAGCGGCCGCCTGTTGCGTCAAACCACTCAGCAGCGCCACGACCACCGCCGTGGTGACTGCCTTTCTCGCGACTCCGGTCACGTCAACGCGCGTTCTTCCGGCCGGTGGCCAGAATCTGCCTAACAAGGGAAACCCCCAGTACGAGGAAAAAGGAAAACCCCTGCCTGTGCATTCGGGCAGGGGTGGATCAAACGAGAGAAGCCGCAGAAACGCTGTCGGTGTTCGTTCGGCGGGCCGGGCCCGCCGAACGGCAGGGCATCATCCCTTGACGCGCTTCTGGCTGTCCTGGGCCCGGTCGAACATGTCCTTCCAGAATTCGGCCGTCCCGGCCGCCTCTGACTGTTCCTTGGCCCAGGAGCCCTGATTGGCCTCGGCCGGTGCAGTGATGTTCTTCCAGAGCTCGTCCGTGCTCTCCTTGGCGGCCGTTGCGATGACCTTCCAGCTGTCCGCCTGCGCCATGGCAGTGGCCTGCTCGGCCAGCCATGCGGTACGAGCGGCGTCGGCGTGATCGGCCACCGTCCTCCAGGCCCGTTCGGCTTCGGCCCGGGCCTTCGCCGTATCAGCCGAGCTCTGCAGAGCCTGTTCGGCAGCCACGGCTTGCTGGATCAAACGGGAAAGTGTGCTGTGCCGCAGCACCTCCGCATCCGCGACCCGTATCCGGTAGCCCTCCAGGTCCAGGGTCGCGCCAGTCATCCAGCCATAGCCGAAGAACTCCGCGATGTCCGCGTCCGTGGTACCGGGCCGCAATGCCCACTGCGCAGCTACCCGCACGTTCTCGCCTGGGTCACGCTCGGCGACGGTCCGCACGAAGTCCCGGTCCTTGGCCGCCACTTCCTGCCGGTGCTGTGCATCGGCAGCCCGGGCGTCCCGGTCTCGCTGCTGGGCCTCGGCGTAGCCGGCCTTGACGAACGCCACGCGGTCAGCGTCCGTTCCCTTCACCGCACGGTCGGCGGCGGCACGCACCGCGGGCGAGAACTCCACGGTGTGGGTACGCACCACCCGTTCGCAGAAGGCCTTGTTACGGGACTGGGTGGTCCTCATCCGCTGCATCGCCGCCTCGAAGCCACCGCCAGGGGCCAGCCACTCCCTGATCGCCTCGTCGCCGCGGGAACTGCGCAGTGCGTTCCACGCCGATACGCGTATCTCGGCAGGCAGATACGACTTCGCCAACTTGAGGACTCGATCGCGCGCTTCTTGGGCCGCCGCCGCCGTGATGAGAGAAGGCTGGTCAGCCGACTGGTCGGCCAATACGGCGGCCGGGATCCGAGTGCTCGCCCACGCCGGTGCCGCCCCCGCCAGGGCACCGCACCCCACCAGCATGCTGACCGTCAGCGTCTGTGCGGCCCACCACTGACGACTCACCTGATTCTCTCCAAAACATAAATGTAATTACAGTGGGCGCATTTTTAAATGGGCGGCCCCCGTGGCGCCGGAGGCTCCGGTCAACTGACCAGTTGAATCCGCCACAATTGCGCTTCCGTCTGATTACAGCGCCACAGTTGCACCTTGGCGCCGTTCTGCATACTGGAGCGATCGATGTCCAGGCAACGGTCCTCGGTATGCACGGGACGCAACTGAAAAAGCTTCCGCGTATGGTCAACCAGGACCATCTGCCACCGCATCTGCTTTCCTGAAGTGCACTCCCACTGCTGGACTGCAGCACCGTTCTGAGTGCCGCTGTTCTCCACTTCAAGGCATTTTCTGCTACTCCCGGACATCAGCACGAAAGTGGAGTCGTCCTTGCTGAGCACGTACCAGAGTTGAGCCTGGGAGCCATTGCAGGTCCACTGCTGGGCCCGCACGCCGTTCTCCGTCTTGGCGCGGTCGATGTCCAGGCACTTTCCGCTGTGTGCCACCTGCAGTTGGGCCATCGGCGTGGCCTCGGGGGCGACAGAGCGAGGTTCGGCCCCCTCCGCGCGGGCCGTGGTCGCGCTGCTGGCGATTGCAACGACACTAAACCCGAAAGCCAGCGCGGCTCGGGTAATTCGCGCCATGACGGATCCTTTTCTCTTCGATAGCGATGGGTGCTCAACACAGTGGAATACGAGACTGTAGCCGCTTGGCATCTCCCAGTCGGCCCACGAATGTCAGGACACAGCCGACAGGATCCGCCACCGCTGCGCGTCTGTGCCATTGCACTGAAAAATTTGCGCGTGCTCGCCTTCATCGAGGCTGGCTTCGGCGATGTCCAGGCACCAGTTCGGGACATGCACGGGCCGCAGCTCGTACAGCTCTTTGGTGACCTCGACCATGACTACCTTCCAGTGTTGAGGGGGGGTAGAACCGAAGCACCACCGCTGTCCGGCCCACTTGAGGTCGGCGTCGACACTAAGGCACCTGCCGCTGTGCTTGGCTCGCACCTCGAACGACGCCGAGCCGCTGGGCAGCAGCTCGAAGAGTTGGTTGTCCAATCCGTCGGCGCACTTCAACTGGCGCGCGTAAGCCCCTTCTTGGAAACTCCCTTCTTCGATAGTGAGGCACTGGCCACTGTGCTCCACTTGCAACCGCACGAATGCCGGCACGTCAGCGGCGGCACGGGGCATGGGCTCCACTGCAAGCGCAGTATTTGTGCCACCAGCCAGCACGGCGATACTGGCGCCTACGGCCAGTGCGGCTCGGATGGTCCGAGACGACGTCATGGGGATCCGTTCTTCGCAGGAGTGAGCTCAGCAGGGAGCGGGTCAGGGTGCAAGCGGGTAGTCCATAAGCCAGAGGTGATCCGTAAACCGATCGTCGCCGTGGTCAATCGCAAAGAGAGCACCTCGCGATGAATCCAGCCAATGTCCCGGCATAGTCGCCGACTCGAAAGCCACTGCGCCCGTTTCCGTGTTAGAGCACCAGGTGGCGCTCTTGCGGAATTTCGTACTGCCATCGTCCGCGGATATTCGAACCCGGCGGTCCTCCTGCACCATCAGGTAGTGGTCGGGCTTGCGCACCGACTCCAAGGAGTAACAGCCGGGCTGGTTCGCGAGGGCGGGCACAATGACCCAGGTGGCGTCCTCACGATCGGACTGCTTGCTCCTTCTGTCGACGGGGGAGAGAAAGACTTCTCCTTTATCGACAGTGGATTGGCTGATGTACCAGCGGGCCGTCTCGCGACTGCCTCCCATGAGGGACTGCCGCCGCGCCCGGTGCTGGCTGTCCTCCTTCAGGAACTGCGCAACGTCCTCATCACTGCCCTGCAGTGCTATGCGCGCCGCTCTCTCCAGACCAGGGTTCACCCCGGACTTTTCAGCCGCAGCCTGGATCTGCAGTGCCAGCCTGCGGTTGGCTTCGGCGATCTTCTTAAGGCGGGCCGCGTCATCGCGCTTGTATGCCAGATCGGCTCCGGTGTGGATGAACTCCTTCCAGTCCGCGGGGCTGGAGCTGAGCACCGCTCGCTGAGCCGCGGCGTAGAGCTCAGTGTTCCGAGCGTCCTCGGGAGCGATGCGCAACAGTTCGCGGATGAAGTTGTCGTCGCTGAGGCTGAGCATGGCCTCGGAGGGCGTGAGGCGGAACAGTGCTGCCGCGTTCGTGCGGGCTGCCAGCTCCTGGCGCCGCTCGGCCTCCCGGCGGTTCTTCTCCTCCAGTTCCTTGAGCTCGTTCGCCACATCGCGCTGGTGGGCCTCACGTGCGCCGTTGACGATGAACTCACGCCAGGCGGCCGCGTCACCGGCCAACGCGCGGACGGCTGCCCCCCGGACCTCCGGACCGGACGCGGAGTGCCTGGCGATCTCGCGGATGAAGTTGTCTTCGCTGAGCGCCAGCAGCGTCGGTGTGCTCGGAATGCCTAACGCGAGCAGTGCCTGTGACTTGGCAAGGGTGGCCGCGCGCTCGGCGTCGGCCTTGTCTTTCTCCCGCTGCTGGTCGAGCTTGTACGCCTGGTGGATACCAGTGGTGATGAACCGCACGTGATTCTCGGCAGAGGTGCTGGCCATCGCCTCCTCGGCGGCCGTACGTACCGACCCCAGCTTCTCTCCCGCGTCCTTCGCCCTCTGCCACAGCGTGTGGATGAAGTCGTAGTCGCTGAGCAGGAGCACGTCTGGACTCGGGTCGAGGCGGACCACGGCCGCCGCTTCCACCCTCTGCGCGTCAGTGGTCCCGATGCCGCTGGTCTCAGCAACCGCGTTCGCAGGCTTGGCAACGGCGACACCCGGTGCGGCCACACTGGCAACGGCGGCCAGAGCCGTGGTGGTTACGATCCCGCGCGTGATGACCCTCCGCACATGTGCGGCGGTGATCTGTCTGTTACGCATGCTGTTTTCGGTAACCCCTCTGACGCCGCATGTCGGCGCCTCAATATCTGCAATACGGAGGCAGTGAAGTCCGCCAACCACCTCTTGAATGGGGAACGGCCGCACCCGGCACGCCGCCCCTTCGACCAAAAAACCGCTGGCCCGCACGTTCCCGCCTAGATGACTCGACGCCCAACCGACCCAGGTCATACTGAGGCTCGAGTCGCGATGAACTCGGATACCTAGCCAGCCATAAAGCCGATTACTGATCAAGCCAAGCCGTCGCAGCGCCTCCCGTGCCAGGCGCAGAGCGACCCATCAGCTAGACCTTCAGCCACTCACAGTCCACAGCCGATACTGAGCGGAAGAACCACCACGGCTGATTCCGGAGGATGCGTTATTCCTGGGCGCCGCGTCCGCCGCGCATCTCGACAGCCGAGAGCAGCGAGTCGACGACGACGGTCATCTCGTGCACAGACTTACAGTCCACAAGTCCCCCTGCTTTGCGAACGAGTACCTCACGGCATGCATGGCAAGAGGGAGTGTCATGGCCCCCACCAATCTCCTCCTGCGTGCAACCAGCGAGGCTGGTACTCAAGACCGTATCCGGCATATACCGCACGTTGCAACGATCTTCTTTTGCCACCGAATGGCAGCAATTCAAGCCACTCCGCCTCCGCTCAGCTCAGGATGGAGCTGTAGCGACGCCCCGAGCCCTTCAAGAGCTCGTCGAGTAAGGCAAGGGTTAGGCATCGCTGTCGAGTATTTGCCTCCACCGAGGCGAGTGCTGTGACCGGGACATCGGGGAGCAGCGCGCTACCACTGGTAAGGCAACGCGCGAGGCCCGGACCGTCAGGTCCGGGCCTCTTCGTCTTCATGCAGTCGACTACCGCATCAGTTGTGCGCTGCGCCTCGACGGCGGCGGGCCATCACGACCAGGCCGGTGCCCAGTGCGAGCGCCGCCGCGCTGCCGGCGATGACCCACGGCGTGGAGGAGCCGGCGCCCGTCTTGGCCAGCTCCGTGCTGCTGCTGTTGGTCGTGGTGGTGTTGCCTGCGACTGCGGCGGCCGTCGTCGCGCTCGCGGACGGTGTGGCGGTGGCGGTGGCCGTGGCGCTCGTCGTCGGGGTGGTGGACGCCTTCGGGGTGACCTTGGCGGTGGGCTCGGTCTTGGGCTTGGTCTTAGTCCCGCCGCCCGTGGTCGCCGTGGCCGTGGGCTTCGGGTCGCCCGTGGGATCCGTCTTGCCGCCGTCCTTGGCCACGACGGTGACCGCGTCCAGCTCTGGAGTCGGAACTGCCCCTGCTGTCACGGCCGCGGCCGCCTGGCCCACCGGGAAGGACTTGGGCAGGAGTACGTGCAGGTCGATGGTGAGCTTGCCTCCCTTGGCGATGTCACCGATCTTGGCCTCTCCGCGCACTTTCTGATGGCTAACGAATGTGACCATCGAGTCCCAGGACGAGGTGGAGGCGTCTTTGTTCGTCCGAAACTGCAGCTTCGCGGCGCGCGGGTCGCTCGGATCGAGCTTCCCTGCTCCGTCCTTCTCCAGGCCGTTGAGGAGGAACGACAGCGTGAAGTCCTTGAGGGGCCCATCGCCCTGGTTGTCGACCTCGAACGAGAACTCGGTCCAGTCGCCGCCCGCCGTGAAAGTCTTGGGGAAGTTCTTGACCATCACGGTGGGACCGGCCTTCTTCTCCTCATCGGCAGGAGCCTTGACCCCGCCCGCCGGACCCGGCGCAGACACCTGCTCCTGCGTCGCCGTCACCGGCGACTTGGTGTCGGTGCCGTCGGCAAGGGCAGGGGCGGCGAGGAAGACGGTCGGGGCTATGGAGGCGGCGGCGACGGCCGCTGCGATCCGGGACAACTTCATATACGGCTACCTCTGTTCATGTGTTCATGGACGGGCGGGGAACCGAGACACTTTGAGACCCCCCTGCAAAGCAGGCCCAAGTGTATGAGCCGGTTAAATATCGCCCCATTGCGGGCCCTGTGACACTCCCTCACCAGCCGCTCCGACCCGCTCACCAGCCCCACTGGTCATACGCCAGCTTGCACACCAGCGACACCACCACCACGACCAGCACCCCGCGCACGAACCCGCTCCCCCGCTTCAGTGCCATCCGCGCGCCCGTCGCGCCGCCCGCGAGGTTGAAGACGGCCATGGGGGCCGCGATCTGCCACACCACGGCGCCCTGGAGGGAGAAGGTCACCAACGCGCCCACGTTCGTGCAGACGTTGATGACCTTGGACGTGCCGGAGGCCGTCACCAGGTCCATGTGGAGTATCGCGGCCAGCGCGATGACGAGGAACGTGCCCGTGCCGGGGCCGATGAGGCCGTCGTAGAAGCCGATGCCCAGGCCCGCCACGGCGATCGCGGTCAGGACGCGGCGACGGGTGACCGGGCCGGGGGAGGGTGCGGTCGCGCCGAAGGTGGGGCGGAGGAGGACGAAGGCGAGTACGGCGAGCAGGACGGCCATGATCAGGGGGCGCAGGACGGCGCTGTTGATGCCGGAGGCGAAGAAGGCGCCGGCCAGGGAGCCGACGAGGGCGGCGAGGCCGATGCGCAGTCCCGAGCGCAGCGTCATGGGATCGCGGCGGGTGTAGGCGACGGCGGCCGCGGTCGTGCCGCAGATGGCGACGGCCTTGTTCGTGCCGAGGATGTGCGCGGGCGGCAGGTGCGGCAGGCCCACCAGCAGTGCGGGGAGTTGGAGGAGGCCGCCCCCGCCGACGACGGCGTCGATCCACCCGGCAGCGGCCGCGGCCAGGCAGAGCAGGAGCAGCGTGGTCAGCGATATGTCGGGGCTCACCGGCGCGATCGTACGGGCAACCCAGGGCCGCTCCCGCACAAGTCGGTGGGCGTCAGCCATGCCTCGTCGGCACACCCGTTTGGCTCAAGGGAGCGCGGACGGCGCATTGATAGGTACCCGGGCCGCCCGCGCGCCCCCTTCCTCGCCTACGCTGGAACGAACGCAAGCTACTGACGCGTAGCGACCGGCTACGGACGACCGACCGCCGGTTCGCCGAGCAGAGGAGCACAGCAGACGTGACTGGCTGGACCGCGAACGACATCCCCGACCAGAGCGGCCGTACCGCCGTGGTGACCGGCGCCAACAGCGGCATCGGCTACATCACCGCCCGGGAGCTGGCCCGACGCGGCGCTCGGGTGGTGCTGGCCTGCCGCGACGCGACGCGCGGCAAGGCGGCCGAGGAACGGGTACGGGCGGAGGCGCCCGGCGCGGACGTGGTGTTCGCGCCGCTGGACCTCGCGGACCTCACGTCCGTACGGGACTTCGCGGCGGAACTCACGGACGACCGGCTGGACCTGCTGATCAACAACGCCGGGGTGATGGCGCTGCCACAGCGCCGCACCGTCGACGGCTTCGAGATGCAGTTCGGGACGAACCATCTCGGCCACTTCGCACTGACCGGGCTGCTGCTCCCCCGGCTGCGGGCGGCCGGGCACGGGGCGCGGGTGGTCACCGTCTCCAGCGGGCTGCACTTCCTGAGCACCGTCGACCCGCGCGACCTCAACATGGACCACCGCTACCGCCGCTGGATCCAGTACGGGCGGTCCAAGAGCGCCAACCTGCTCTTCACCCACGAGCTGGCGCGGCGGCTGACCGCCGAGGGCTCGCGGATCGTGGCCGCCGCCGCGCACCCCGGCTACGCGGCGACCAACCTCCAGACCACGGGGGCCCGGATGGAGGAACGCGCCTGGGCGGAGCGCGGCGCCGAATTCCTCAACCGGTTCCTCGCGCAGAGCCCCGAGGAGGGCGCACTCCCCTCGCTCTACGCGGCCACCGCGCCGGACGTCGGCCAGGACGACTTCTTCGGCCCCCACGTGCAGCTCTGGCGCGGCTCCCCCACGCACTCCGCCCGCGCGAAGTGGACGCTGAGCGACAAGGCGAGCGCGGGTTTGTGGGCGGCGTCGGAGCGGCTGACCGGCGTGCGGTACGGCTAGCCTGTCCGGCGGATCTTCGCGGGTACGCGCTTTGCTCTGCGGACCGCGTTGGTGTGCACCTCCGCTGCGCGGCGGTGTCCTCAATCGCCGGACGGGCTGATTTTGGCTGAGCTCAACAGCCTCCGCGCCCCCTCCCCGTCGATCCGCTCCGCCAGCGCGGTCAGCACCCCCGCCCCCTCCAGCAGCACGCCGCGTTCACGGGCGAGGCGGGCTCCGGCGTCCAGGTGGTGCCAGAGGAGTGGGTTGTCGGCGAGGACCTGGGGGTCGAGTTCGACGCGGCCCCCGGTGATGTCCATCAGCACCAGGCGCGGTGCCATGCCGTCCGCCCGCCGGATCCGGGTGAGCAGGTCCGTCCGTACGCGCCGCTCGCGCAGCAGGCCGCGCGAGGCCAGCCAGCCGTCGCCGGCGGTGATCCGGGCCGGGCGCAGGACGAGGACGAGGGTGGCGCCGAGCGCCGCCCAGCAGCAGCCGTGCGGCCAGCCGAACCCACCGCGCCCGAGATCGATCGCGGTGAGGACGCCGGCGAGCGCCAGGCCGCACAGCCAGGCGGCCCGGGCCTCACGCCGCCAGCCGCGGTCCCAGGCGAGCACCCCGCCGGCCGTGGGGCGCGGGTGCGGCCCCCGCCCGTAACCGGCGCCCCGCCCGTATTCGGCGCCCCGCCCGTAAACAGCCCCGCGGCCGTGCGCGAGCGAACGAACGTGTGCCAGCGAACGGCCGTGCGCCAGCGAACCGTGCATCCGCGCCCGTAATGTCTGTCGGCGTCCCATGGTCCTGACGCTAGAACCGGTGTGACCGCCCCATGTGAGGTGTTGACGCGGCACTGATGCCGGGCCCCCCAACCCTGACGCCGCTCTGACGACAGAGCACCCCCCGGCGTCAAGGACGCGTGAAGAAAACGCCAAAACGCGCCAAGGCACCGCCAATGCCGGGCTCCCCCCTGGCATCACGGGCGCAACCTGAGCCTCCGGAGCGCCAAGCGCGACTCGCGCCGAGCGGCGACCCATCGTCACGGAGGTACGACCACACATGTCCATGCTGGCCAACAAGCACGACCGGCCCGCCGGGACCGGCGAGCAGCCGCCTGATACCGGGGCCGCCGGGCCCGTGGCGGACGACCGGCACCGGTTGACCGCGACGCAGGGCCTGGCGGCGCTGTCGCTCGACGCGATGGCGTCGGTCGCGTACGGGCCCGAGGCGATCGTCCTCGTGCTGGCGGCGGCGGGCGCACACGGCCTCGGTTTCACGCTTCCGGTGACGCTGGCGATCGCGGCCCTGCTGGCCGTGCTCGTCGCCTCCTACCGGCAGGTCATCGCGGCCTTCCCGGACGGCGGCGGCAGCTACGCCGTCGCCAAGCGCCATCTGGGCCGGCGGACCAGTCTGTTCACCGCCGCCTCCCTGGTGCTGGACTACGTCCTGAACGTCGCGGTGTCCGTCACCGCCGGCGTCGCGGCGCTCACCTCCGCCGTCCCCTCTCTCTACGACGACCGGCTGTGGATCTGCCTGGGTGTGCTGGCCCTGGTCACGGCCGTGAACCTGCGGGGCATCGTGGACTCGGCGAAGGCGTTCATCGTGCCGACCGCCGTCTTCGTCGGCTCGATCATGACCGTGGTCGTCGTGGGGCTGTTCCGGGACGCGCCCGCCAGCACCGAGGCCGCCGCCGGTCACGCGTCCGCGCTGTCGGACAACGCGACGACCGTCGGTGCGCTGCTCCTGCTGAAGGCGTTCGCCGCGGGCTGTTCCGCGCTGACCGGCGTCGAGGCCGTGGCCAACGCCGTGCCGTCCTTCCGCGCCCCGGCCGCCCGGCGGGCGCAGCGCACGGAGGTCGCGCTCGGTGCGCTGCTGGGCGTCATGCTCATCGGCCTGTCGGTCCTCATCGGCCGCTTCCACCTCCAGCCGGTCGAGGGCGTCACCGTCCTCGCGCAGCTCGCCGATGCCTCGCTCGGCCACAACTGGGCCTTCTACGTCGTGCAGTTCGCGACCGTCGTCCTGCTGGCGCTGGCGGCGAACACCTCGTTCGGCGGGTTGCCGGTGCTGATGGGGCTGCTGGCCCGGGACAACTACCTGCCGCACGTCTTCGGGCTCAAGGCCGAGCGGCAGGTCCACCGGCACGGGGTGCTGGCGCTCGCGGCCGTCTCCGCGCTGCTGCTGGTCTTCTCCGGCGGTGACGTCAACACCCTGGTGCCGCTCTTCGCGATCGGGGTGTTCGTCGGCTTCACGATCTGCCAGGTCGGCATGGTCCGGCACTGGCGGCAGGAACGTTCCGCCGGCTGGCTGGGCAAGGCGCTCCTCAACGGCTTCGGCGCGGTGCTCACGGGCGTGTCGGCCGTCGTCGTCACCGCGACGAAGTTCACCGAGGGCGCGTGGCTGATCGTGGTCGCGCTGCCGGTGCTGGTCCTGGCGTTCGAGGCCGTCCATCGTGCGTACGGGCGGATCGGGGCGCGCCTGGAGCTGGGCCGGGTGCCCGAGGCGCCCCGCCGCTGCCACTCCGTGGTCGTCGTGCCCGTCTCCTCGCTGTCGCGGCTGACCAGCAAGGCGCTGACCGCCGCCGTGTCGCTCGGCGACGAGGTCGTGGCGGTGACCGTCACCCAGGCCGACCCGGACGGGCGGCGGGCGGCGGAGTCGCTGCGCCGCGACTGGGAGCTGTGGCGTCCCGGTGTCGACCTCGTCGAACTGCCCGCGCCCTCGCGCTCCTTGGGCCGTCCGATCGTGGACTACGTACGCGAGATCGCGGACCGGCACCCGGACAACCGCGTCACCGTCCTCATCCCGGAGGTCGAGCCCGCGCACGTCTGGCAGCGGCTGCTGCAGAACCAGCGCGGCGCGGTCGTCGCCCACGCGGTGCGCCGGGACACGGACGCGGTGATCTGCCGCCTGCGGTTCCGGATCGGCGCGGCGCAAGGCGGCGAACCGGCCTGAAGGGCCGACATGCGGCGGTAACGCGTCTGTCGTAATCCCCGTCCATCGTTGATCGTTGAGCCGTACGATCCGGGCGCTCAGTGGATCCGGGCACTCGGTGACACGTCAACGCAGCGAGGGGACGCGACATGCCGATCAGCCGCAGACGACTCCTGACCACCGGTGGCGGGCTCGCCCTCGCGGGCGGCCTCGCCGCCGCCTGCGGCTCCAACACCGGGCGCGACGACAACGGTTCCCGGTCCCAGCTGTCCCAGTGGTACCACCAGTACGGCGAGCCGGGCACCGAACCGGCGGTGCGGCGGTACGCGAAGGCCTACAGGAACGCGGACGTCCGGGTGCAGTGGCGGCCCGGCAATTACGACCAGCAGACCGCGGCCGCCCTGCTGACCGACTCGGGGCCCGACGTCTTCGAGGTCAACGGCCCGACCCTGGACCAGATCCGGGGCGGGCAGGTCGTCGACCTCACCGACCTCGTGAACGGCGTCAAGGACGACTTCCACCCGGCGGCCCTCGCCCCCAAGACCCACGACGGCCGCGTCTGGGCCGTCCCCCAGGTGATCGACACCCAGGTGCTCTACTACCGCAAGAGCCTGCTGGAGAAGGCCGGGGTGAAGCCGCCCCGCACGCTGGACGAGCTGGTCGACGCCGCGAAGAAGCTCACCGACGAGAAAACCAAGGGGCTCTTCCTCGGCAACGACGGCGGTGCGGGCGTCCTCGGCGGCACCCCGCTGCACGCGGCGGGCCTGAGCCTGGTCACCGCCGACGGCAAGGTCGGCTTCGACGACCCGGCCGCCGCCCGCACCCTCGGCAAGATCCGCCGGCTGTACGCCGACAAGTCGCTGCTGCTGGGCGCCCCCGCCGACTGGTCCGACCCGTCCGCCCTCGTCCAGGGACTGACCGCCATGCAATGGTCGGGGCTGTGGGCGCTGCCCCAGGTGAAGAAGGCTCTCGGGGACGACTTCGGGGTGCTGCCCTTCCCCTCCGACGGTCCGAACGGGCGGCCCGCCGTGCCCGTCGGCGCGTACGGCAGCGCGGTCAGCACCCGCAGCCGGCACAAGGAGGCGGCCAAGGCCTATGTGAAGTGGCTGTGGGTGGAGCGCACGGACTTCCAGCAGGACTTCGCGCTCTCCTACGGCTTCCACATCCCGGCCCGCGTCTCCCTGGCGAAGAAGGCCGACAAGCTGGGATCGGGGGCGGCGGCCGACATCGTGCGCTTCACCGTCGACCACGGCTACGCCCAGCCCCTTCTGTGGACGGTCGCGAGCCAAACCGCCTATCAGGACGCTCTCAGCCGCATCATCAAGGACGGCGCCGATCCCGGCGCCGAGCTGAGGGCGGCCGTCCGCGCGACCGAGGCCGAGCTGCGGCGCGTGAAGAAGACGTCCTGAATGGCGACGCGGAGTGAGGCCGAAACGGCACGGCGCGGCACGGCGCCCCGGGCCGCGACACCCCGCCCGGCGCGGCAGCGGAACCGTACCCTCTGGTTCTGGATTTTCGTCGGCCCGTTCGCGGCCGGGCTCGCCCTCTTCACCTACGTACCGCTGGCCTGGAGCGTCTACCTCAGCTTCTTCGACGCCCACAACACCGTCTCCCCGACGGACTTCGTCGGCCTGGACAACTACACGGCGATGCTGGGGGACCCGTCCTTCCGCGCCGCCCTGCTGACCTTCGCGGTCTTCACCGCCTTCATCGTCCCGGCCACGTACGCGCTGTCGCTCGGCCTCGCGCTGGCGGTCAACCGGCTGCGCTTCGCCCAGGCGTTCTTCCGGTCGGTCTTCTTCCTGCCGACCGCCTGCTCGTACGTCGTCGCGGCCCTGGTCTGGAAGCTGTCGATCTTCAACGGGGTGCGGTTCGGACTGGCCAACACCGTCCTCGGCTGGTTCGGCGCCGACCAGATCGCCTGGCTGTCGACGACCGACCCGCCCTGGTACTGGCTGGTCATCGTCACCGTCCGGCTCTGGCTCCAGGCGGGCTTCTACATGGTGCTCTTCCTCGCCGGGCTCCAGCGCGTCCCGCCCCAGCTGTACGAGGCCGCCGCCGTCGACGGCGCGCGGCCGGGGTGGCAGACCTTCCGGTACATCACCTTCCCCGCGCTGCGCGCGACCTCCGTCGCGGTGGTGCTGCTGCTGGTCATCGGCGCCTTCCAGGCGTTCGACGAGTTCTACACCCTGCTCTCGGACGCGCGCGGCTACCCGCCCTACGCCCGGCCGCCACTGGTCTACCTCTACTACACCGCCCTCGGCCAGGGGCAGAACCTCGGCCTCGGCAGCGCGGGCGCGGTCATCCTCGCGCTGATCATCGCGGTGGTGACGGTGGTACAGGCGCGCTGGTTCGGACTCGGCGGCCGCGACGAGAAGGCGGTGTAGATGAACGACGCACTGGTACGGGCCGGCCGGGCGCTGCGGCTGGTGCTGCTGATCGCGCTGGCCGCGCTGTTCCTGATCCCCTTCTATCTGCTCGTGCGCAACGGCCTGGCGTCGGAGTCGGAGATCACGGCGCCGGGGTGGACGTTCTTCCCCGGGGAGCTGCGCTGGTCGAACCTGCGCGAGCTCTTCGCCGACCCGAACGTGCCGATGGCGCACGCGCTGCTGAACTCCACGCTCATCGCGGTGGCGACGACCGTGGGCACCCTGCTGCTCGCCTCCCTGGCCGGCTACGGCCTGGCCCGCATCCCCTACCGCCACGCGAACGCCGTCTTCTACGCGATCCTCGGCACCCTGATGGTCCCGGCGGCGGTCACGTTCGTGCCGTCCTTCGTGCTCGTCTCCTCGCTCGGGTGGGTCTCCACCCTGCGCGGCCTGATCGTCCCCACGCTGTTCAGCGCGTTCGCGTGCTTCGTCTTCCGGCAGTACTTCCTGGGCTTCCCCCGGGAGCTGGAGGACGCGGCCCAAGTGGACGGGCTCGGGTACTGGCGCACCTACTGGCGCGTCGTCGTCCCCAACTCCCGTCCGGTCTTCGCCGCCGTCGGCACCATCGTCTTCATCGGAGCCTGGAACGCGTTCCTGTGGCCGCTGGTCATCGGCCAGGACCGCGACGCGTGGACCGTCCAGGTCGCCCTGTCCACCTTCACCACCGCGCAGAGCGTCAACATCCACGAGCTGTTCATCGCGGCCGCCGTCTCGATCGTCCCGCTGCTGCTGGTCTTCCTGCTGCTCCAGCGCTACATCGTGGCGGGGGTGGAGCGTTCGGGGATCGACGACTGAACGCCCGCCGTCCGGCTGACGTCCCCACCGGCCCGCGCCACGGTCCGGCTGGGGGTCCGGGGGTCACCCCCCGGGAGACTGCAGCATCGTGGCGGGGGTGGAGCGCTCCGGGATCGACGACTGGACCCTCGCCGAACGGTCCTTGGGGCACAGCTGCGTGCCGCGGTGGCCGCCGCGCAGCAGGGCCGCGCCCAGGGGCGTCAGCGTGTGCATCACCGCGCTGCCGTTGCGCAGGGTGAGCACCAGCCCGGCCTCGCGCAGCACGCCGGCGTGCTGGCTGGCCGAGGCCGCCGACACGCCCACCCGGCGGGCCAGTTCGCTCGTCGTGCAGCCGCCCCCTATCGAGCCGAGGACCGCCGAGCGGGTGTGGCCGACCAGTTTGCCCAGCGAACGCGGGGCGTGCGGGACGGCGGGCGCGGACTCCGACATGTGCCGGGCGGGGTAGACGAGCACCGGGGTGAGCTCGGGGTTCTGGAAGGCCACCGGGGTGCGTCGGCAGAAGAACGACGGCAGGAGGAGTAACCCCCGCCCGTTCAGGTGCAGATCGCGGTCCACGGGGTAGTCGCACTCCAGCACCGGCGCCCGCCAGCTCATCATCGGCGGCAACGAGGACAGCAGCGCGTCGGCTCCGCCGTCCAGCAGCGCCCGGCCGCGCACCGCGCGGTCGGCCTCGATCTGCGCCTGGATGTGCGGCCAGTACGGCTCTATGGCCGCCTGGTGGTAGGCGTGCAGCGCGCCGATCAGCTTGCCGAACGCCCGGGCGTCGCCCTCGGCGAGCGATCGTATCCAAGCGGGCAGCGTCCGCGCGCCGGCCACCCGGCCCAGCTCCTGGTGGACCCGGTCGGCGGGCGTGGCCCGCAGCGCCTGCATCCCCGACTCGAGCCCGAGTACGCCTTCGGGCGGGGTCAAGAAGTCGGGGAAATATCCGCGCGAGGGTACCAGCGGCGCGAGAAGCCGAGTTTCACCATTCAACCGAGCACGGGTTTCCGAGCGCCAATCCCCGAAGATCGACTCGCCTTGTTTGTCCCGAAGTCGGTGCAAGCTCAATACGGTTTCCCAGAGTGCGTCCGGGTCTCCGGCCAGGCGCAACCGGGCCAGATCGAGTCCAGTGAAATGGACACGCAGCACCAAACCCCCACATGAGACATCCGCAACCACCCCCCGCTCACTGAGTATGCACACCGATACGAGGTGTTACCACGCCCTTTTGGCCACAGTTGAAAGGAGTCGCGGCGAACATCGCAGAAGCGAAATGCTATTCACGCACTCAGGGCCGCACCCGCTCGTTCCCGTGGGGGGTGGCGAGCGAAAAAGCGGCCGCTGAGTATGCGAGTTGCCGCCCGAGCCGATGCGGGCGGCAACAACTCCCGGTGGGGGAGTAAAGAGGGGCGGCGCTCCCGCACGGGCGCCGCCCCTTCGCCGTGCCCGCTCCGCTCCGGGGCGCCGGGTGAAACCCACCTGTCACCTGCCGGTCACGCGGCTGCCGGGGGCTGCGCCCCCAGGCCCCCCGACCCCGCGCTACGCGCGGTGTCCTCAAACGCCGGACGGGCTGGAAATCCAGCCCGTCCGGCGCTTGAGGACGCAGAACCGCCTCAGCGGCTGTCGCTGCCCCCGCCGAGTGCCGCGGCGCGGCCCGCCTCCAGGCGGGCGACCGGGATGCGGAACGGGGAGCAGGAGACGTAGTCCAGGCCCACCTCGTGGAAGAAGTGCACCGACTCCGGGTCACCGCCGTGCTCGCCGCAGACGCCGAGCTTGAGGTCGGGCCGGGTGGCCCGGCCGGCCTTCACGGCCTCGCGGACGAGCGAGCCCACGCCGTCGCGGTCGATGGTCTCGAACGGGCTGACCCCGAAGATGCCCTTCTCCAGGTACGCGGTGAAGAAGCTGGCCTCGACGTCGTCGCGCGAGAAGCCCCACACGGTCTGGGTGAGGTCGTTCGTACCGAAGGAGAAGAACTCGGCGGCCTCGGCGATCTGGCCGGCCGTCAGCGCGGCGCGCGGCAGCTCGATCATCGTGCCGATGGTCAGCTTGAGGTTCGTGCCGGTGGCGGCCTCGACCTCGGCGATGACCTGGTCGGCCTCCTCGCGGACGATCTCCAGCTCCTGGACGGTGCCCACCAGCGGGATCATGATCTCCGCGCGCGGGTCGCCCTTGGCGTTCTTGCGCTCGGCCGCGGCCTCGGCGATCGCCCGTACCTGCATGGCGAACAGACCGGGGATGACCAGGCCGAGGCGGACGCCGCGCAGACCCAGCATGGGGTTCTGCTCGTGCAGCTTGTGCACGGCCTGGAGCAGGCGCAGGTCGTTCTCGTTGGCGTCCTGACGGGCCTCGGCGAGCGCGACGCGCACCGACAGCTCGGTGATGTCCGGCAGGAACTCGTGCAGCGGCGGGTCCAGCAGCCGCACGGTCACCGGCAGCCCGTCCATGGCCTCGAACAGCTCGACGAAGTCGGCCTTCTGCAGCGGCAGCAGCGCGTCGAGGGCGGTGTCCCGGTCGGCGTCGGTGTCGGCCAGGATGAGGCGCTCGACCATCTCGCGGCGCTCACCGAGGAACATGTGCTCGGTGCGGCACAGGCCGATGCCCTGGGCGCCGAAGCGGCGGGCGCGGGCGGCGTCCTCGGCGTTGTCCGCGTTGGCCCGTACCCGCAGGCGGCGCGTCCGGTCGGCGTAGGCCATCATCCGGTGCACGGCCTGGACCAGCTCGTCGGCGTCGTCGGCGCCCGCGTGCATGCGGCCCTCGAAGTACTCGACCACCGGGGACGGCACGACCGGGACCTCGCCCAGGTAGACCTTGCCGGAGGAGCCGTCGATGGAGACGACGTCGCCCTCCTCGATGACCACGCCGCCGGGGGCGGTCATGCGGCGGCGCTTGGTGTCGACCTCGAGCTCCTCGGCGCCGCAGACACAGGTCTTGCCCATGCCGCGGGCGACGACGGCCGCGTGCGAGGTCTTGCCGCCGCGCGAGGTCAGGATGCCCTCGGCGGCGATCATGCCGTTGAGGTCGTCGGGGTTGGTCTCGCGGCGGATCAGGATGACCTTCTCGCCGGAGCGCGACCACTTCACCGCGGTGTAGGAGTCGAAGACGGCCTTGCCGACCGCGGCGCCCGGCGAGGCGGCGATGCCCCGGCCCAGCAGCTCGGTGGCGGCCTTCTCGTCGAAGCGGGGGAACATCAGCTGGGCGAGCTGCGCGCCGGAGACGCGCTGGAGCGCCTCGGCCTCGTCGATCAGGCCCTGGTCCACCAGCTGCGTCGCGATGCGGAAGGCCGCACCCGCGGTGCGCTTGCCGACGCGGGTCTGGAGCATCCACAGCTTGCCGCGCTCGATGGTGAACTCGATGTCGCACAGGTCCTTGTAGTGCGTCTCCAGCGTCTGCATGATCTGCATCAGCTGGTCGTACGAGGCCTTGTCGAGCCGCTCCAGGTCCGCGAGCGGGACGGTGTTGCGGATGCCCGCGACGACGTCCTCGCCCTGCGCGTTCTGGAGGTAGTCGCCGTAGACGCCGGCGTGGCCGCTCGCGGGGTCACGGGTGAAGGCGACGCCGGTGCCGGAGTCCGGGCCGAGGTTGCCGAAGACCATCGAGCAGACGTTGACGGCCGTGCCGAGGTCGCCGGGGATGCGCTCCTGGCGGCGGTAGAGCTTGGCGCGGTCGGTGTTCCACGACTCGAAGACGGCCCTTATGGCGAGGTCCATCTGCTCGCGCGGCTCCTGCGGGAAGTCCCGGCCGGTCTCCTTGGAGACGATGCCCTTGAACTCCTCCACGAGCCGCTGGAGGTCCGCCGCGTCGAGGTCGACGTCGGTCGTGACGCCCTTGGCCCGCTTGGTCTCCTCCAGCGCCTCCTCGAAGAGCTCGCCGTCGACACCGAGGACGGTCTTGCCGAACATCTGGATGAGACGGCGGTAGGAGTCCCACGCGAACCGCTCGTTGCCCGCCTGGGCCGCCAGACCGGCGACGGAGGCGTCGGAGAGGCCGATGTTCAGGACGGTGTCCATCATGCCGGGCATGGAGAACTTCGCGCCGGAGCGGACGGAGACCAGCAGCGGGTCGTCGGCCTGGCCGAGCTTCTTGCCCATCCCCGCCTCGAGGGCGTCGAGGTGGGCGGATACCTCGTCACGCATCTCCGGCGGCTCCGCGCCGCTGGCGAGGTAGACCTTGCACGCCTCGGTGGTGATGGTGAAGCCGGGAGGGACGGGCAGACCGAGGTTGGTCATCTCGGCGAGGTTGGCGCCCTTCCCGCCGAGCAGGTCCTTCAGCTCCTTGTTGCCCTCGGTGAAGTCGTAGACGAACTTCTGGCGATCTGTGGTTTCCGGCACGGGACTCGACTCCTCACTGGGGTCCCCCCGTACACAGTTGGGGGAGGGCCTGCTCAAACGTGCTGACGGCGGGGAGCGTACCCAGATCGAAGGCTTCTGGGCAGGTCCACTCCACGGTCATACGGCTGTAACCACCCGTCCGCCAGCAGATCGAAAGTGATCCATTTAGTGGTGGTTCAACGACGTCAACTTCAAAGCTTGAACCCAATCTCACGGAAAACACTCGCACCATCACAGGGTGTCGAGAAATCGAGCAGTTCACTTCAGGAAGTGAACGCAAGAGGGGTGGCACGCAGTGCCACCCCTCAGAAAGATTGACCCTCGCCTCAACCGCTCATCTGAGCGGACCACCGATCAGTGGTGGCGAGAATCACGCCGCTCTCAGCCGCCGGACGTGTCGAGTTCGGCGTCGGCGCTCACGGCCGCACAGTCGTACGGATCATTGAGCCAGCCGTCCGGGAGGACGACCCGGTTCCGGCCCGAGGTCCGTCCGCGCGGGCCGTCGGCACCGGCAGGCCACGACTGGTCCAGGTCCAGCTCGCTCAGAAGAGCGTCCATTTCGCCCAGGGATGAGGTGATAGCGAGCTTCCGGCGCATGTCCGAGCCGATCGAGAAGCCCTTGGTGTACCAGGCGACGTGCTTGCGGAAGTCGATGACACCGCGCTCCTCGCTCTCCAGCCACTCCCCCAGCAGCTCCGCGTGGCGCAGCATGACCCGGGCGACCTCCTTGAGGGTGGGCGCGGCGTAGGAGGCCCCGCCGTCCTCGAAGGCGCTGACCAGGTCGCCGAAGAGCCAGGGGCGGCCCAGGCAGCCGCGCCCGACCACGACGCCGTCGCAGCCGGTCTCGCGCATCATGCGCAGGGCGTCGTCCGCCGACCAGATGTCGCCGTTTCCGAGCACCGGGATCTCGGGGACGGTCTCCTTGAGCCGGGCGATGGCGTCCCAGTCGGCCGTGCCGCCGTAGTGCTGGGCCGCGGTGCGGCCGTGCAGGGCGATGGCGGTGACGCCCTCCTCGACGGCGATCCGGCCGGCGTCGAGATAGGTGATGTGGTCGTCGTCGATGCCCTTGCGCATCTTCATGGTCACGGGCAGCGCGCCCGCGTTGCCGACCGCCTCGCGCAGGATCGAGCGCAGCAGGTTCCGCTTGAACGGCAGCGCGGAGCCGCCGCCCTTGCGGGTGACCTTGGGGACCGGGCAGCCGAAGTTCAGGTCGATGTGGTCGGCGAGGTCCTCGTCCACGATCATGCGGACGGCCCTGCCGACGGTGACCGGGTCGACCCCGTAGAGCTGGATCGAGCGCGGCTTCTCGGTGCCGTCGAAGTGGATCAGCCGCATGGTCTTGGCGTCCCGCTCGACGAGCGCCCGGGTGGTGATCATCTCGCTGACGAAGAGCCCCTTGCCGCCGGAGAACTCACGGCACAGCGTGCGGAAGGGCGCGTTGGTGATCCCGGCCATCGGGGCCAGGACCACCGGCGGCTGCACCGAGTGCGGGCCGATCTGGAGCTGCGTCATGAAAGAGGGCTTCCTCGGGCTCGTACGGAGGGGGTCGACCGTCCATTGTCCCCCATTCGGGTCAGGCTTCGGCGAGTGCCAGGGCGTGCAGGCGCCGCAGGCGCTCGTGGCTCTCCTCGTCGGCGGGGGTGAAGGTCACCACGCGGGCGCCGGGGTGGGGGCCGGTCCACAGACCGTTGTGGTCCAGGCGCAGCAGACCCACGCGCGACTGCCGGTAGGTCTTCGTCCGGTAGGCGACGGGCTGGACGACCTCATGTCGCGCCCACATCTGCCGGAACTCCGGCGAAGCGTCGAGCAGCCTCTTGAGCAGGCACTTCCAGGCCGGTTCGGCGATGTGCTCGGCCATGGCGGCCCGGAATTTGCCGGCCATGGCCCGCATCTGCTCCTCCCGGTCCACGACGCTCGCGGCCCAGTCGGGGTTGGTGAAGGTGAGCCACAGGCAGTTGCGCTCCTCCTGCGGCAGGGCGTCGAGGTCGCACATCAAGGTCGCGTACGTGCGGTTGTAGGCGAGGATGTCGTACCGCGCGTTCTGCACACAGGCGGGGAACGGGTCCAGTTGCTCCAGGATCCGCCGGAGCGCCGGCGAGACGCCCGTGCAGGCGGTGTCGGGCAGCGGGTCGGCGGTGCCGGCCAGGGCGAAGAGGTGGGCGCGCTCACCGGGGTCGAACAGCAGGGCGCGGGCGATGGAGTCGAGGACCTGCGCGGACACCTGGATGGCCCTGGCCTGCTCCAGCCACGTGTACCAGGTGACGCCGACGGCCGCGAGCTGCGCCACCTCCTCGCGGCGCAGACCGGGGGTGCGCCTGCGGGGGCCGCGCGGGAGGCCGACCTGCTCGGGCGTGATGCGCTCGCGGCGGCTGCGCAGAAAGGCGGCGAGTTCGCTGCGGCGGACGTCCGAAACAGCTGTGGTTGTCGCGACGACTGGGGCCAGTGTGGCTGTCGTGGCCGTCGTGACTACCGGGGTCTCCTGCACCATCGTGGTCATTCTCCAAGAGTGCGGGACGCCCCAGCCGGTTGCCAGGTACTGCTTGTACCAGGATAAAGGCACTCTGGTACCCGGCTTGGCGAGCCGTCATCGTCGTATCCGTGAGTGAGATCCCGATAGCGAACCCGGTCCTGTCCGCCCCCGACACCTCCGTCGCCCCGACTGTCCCGGCCGGCCCGGCCGCCCCTTCCTCCCCCGTCACCAGAGCCGTGCTGAGCCCGCTCGGGCTGTTCACCGTGCTGATGGGCGCGGCGCTGCCGATGGTGGACTTCTTCATCGTCAACGTCGCCCTGCCCACGATCGACCACGATCTGAACGCGGGCCCCGCCATGCTGGAGATGGTGGTCGGCGGCTACGGCGTCGCCTACGCGGTGCTGCTGGTGCTCGGCGGACGGCTGGGCGACATGGTGGGCCGACGGCGGCTGTTTATGTGGGGCACGGCCGCTTTCGGTGTGACGTCGGTGGCGTGCGGGCTCGCTCCCGACGCCTGGACGCTGGTGGCGGCGCGGGTCGCGCAGGGCGCGGCATCCGCGCTGATGATGCCGCAGGTGCTGGCGACCATCCAGGCCACCACCCAGGGCGCGCACCGCACCAAGGCGCTCAGCATGTACAGCGGCACGGCCGGGGTCGCGAGCGCGGTCGGCCAGGTGCTGGGCGGGGTGCTGGTCTCCGTGGACCTCTTCGGTACCGGCTGGCGCTCGATCTTCCTGGTCAACGCCCCGGTCGCGGCGCTCGCGCTGCTGCTGACGGCCCGCACGGTGCCCGAGACGCGCTCGGAGCACCCGACACGGGTGGACGGGCGCGGTACCGCGCTGCTGTCACTGACGCTGGTGTCCTTGCTGCTGCCGCTGACGGAGGGCCGCTCGGCGGGGTGGCC
This sequence comes from Streptomyces netropsis, assembly GCF_014203545.1. Lineage (GTDB taxonomy): Bacteria > Actinomycetota > Actinomycetes > Streptomycetales > Streptomycetaceae > Streptomyces > Streptomyces netropsis. The sequence continues at coordinate 427,660 of NZ_JACHJG010000001.1, read as the reverse complement.
GGTGTGGTCGTGGGTGCTGCTGGCGGTGTTCCCCTTCGCGGCCGTGGCGTTCGTGGTGGTGGAACGGCGTGAGGAGCGGGCCGGGCGGACGCCGCTGGTGCCGCCGTCGCTGCTGCGGATCCACTCGGTGCGCAGCGGGCTGGCGCTGATCGTGCCGTTCTCCACCGGCTGGGGCGGCTTCATGTTCGTCGTCGCGGTGGCGCTGCAGGAGGGGCTGCGGCTGGGCCCGATGGCGGCGGGGCTGGCGCTGGTGCCGCTGTGCGTGACGTTCCTGATCGGCTCGATGGCCGGGCCCCGGCTGGGCGCGCGGTACGGGCGGCGGGCGGTGACCGCCGGGACGCTGATCCAGGCGATCGGGCTGGTCGCCTTGGTGGCGACCTTCCACTGGGGCTGGGACGGGCTCGGCGCGCTGGGGATCGGCCCCGGGCTCGCCGTGCTGGGGCTGGGCCAGGGGATTCTGCTGCCGCTGACGCTGCGGACCGTGCTCAGTGAGGTGCCGGTGGCGCAGGCGGGGGTCGGTGGCGGCGTCATGGTCACCACGCAGCAGTCGTTCATGGCGCTCGGCGTGGCCACGCTCGGCACGCTCTTCCTCTCGCTGGCCCCCTCGGTCGGGATGCGCGACGCGCTGACGATCACGCTCGGGGCTCAGCTGGTGGCGGTGGCCGTGACACTGCTGCTGAGCCTGCGGCTGCCGCGCGCGGTGGGGTGAGCGGGGGCCTCGGAGAGCGCGTGGGGACACCTCCCGACGACACATGGAATGACAGATATTGAAATCTGTCATTCCATGTGTCACTCTTCTGGTGTCCGCTTCCCCCCCCCGTTTCCCCTCCCTTCCTCTCCGAAGCCCCGAAGGAGTCCCCCCGTGCTGCACCGCACTCTCGGCACCACCGGCCCCCAGGTATCCGCTCTCGGCCTCGGCGCGATGGGCATGTCCGCCCTGTACGGCGAAGCCGACCGCGCCGAGTCGATCGCCACGATCCACGCCGCGCTGGACGCCGGCGTCACCCTGATCGACACCGGCGACTTCTACGGCATGGGCCACAACGAACTGCTCATCAACGAAGCCCTGCGCACCGCGCCCGCCGGGGCCCGCGAGAAGGCCCTCACCAGCGTCAAGTTCGGCGCCCTGCGCACGGTCGAAGGCGGCTTCACCGGCGTCGACGGCAGCCCGAACGCGGTCAAGAACTTCGCCGCGTACTCCCTCCAGCGCCTGGGCACCGACCACATCGACGTCTACCGCCTCGCCCGTCTCGACCCGAACGTGCCGATCGAGGAGACCGTCGGCGCCATCGCCGAGCTGGTGGAGGCCGGGCACGTCCGGCACATCGGCCTCTCCGAGGTCAACGCCGAGACGATCCGCCGGGCCGCCGCCGTCGCGCCCATCGCCGACCTCCAGATCGAGTACTCGCTGATCTCGCGCGGCATCGAGGAGAGCATCCTGCCGACCGTCCGCGAGCTGGGCATCGGCGTCACCGCGTACGGCGTGCTCTCGCGCGGCCTGATCAGCGGCCACTTCACCCCTGACCGGCAGCTCGCCGCGAACGACTTCCGCGGCATGAGCCCGCGCTTCCAGGGCGAGAACCTCCGGCACAACCTCGACCTGGTCGAGGCGCTTCGCAAGATCGCCGAGTCGAAGGGCGCGAGTGTCGCGCAGACGGCGATCGCCTGGGTCCTCGCCCAGGGCGAGGACATCGTCCCCCTGGTCGGCGCCCGCCGCCGCGACCGCCTCACCGAGGCGCTCGGCGCGCTGGACGTCACCCTCGACGCCGACGACCTCGCCGCCATCGAGCGAGCGGTCCCGGCGGGGGCCGCCGCGGGCGACCGCTACCCGACGGACCAGATGGCGCACCTCGACAGCGAGCGGTAAGCCCTCCGGGCCGGGTCCGGGGAACGGTCCGCCCGGGCCGGGCGGCAGCGGCCGGAACCACCGCGGCGGAGCCCGGTGGCGTGCCGGGCGGGCACAAGTCCGGCACCCTCGGCCCTCCGGGGCACCGCCGGGTACGGTCCTCTACCAGGGGGCGTTCCCGCCGCCCCGCCCCGACCGAAAGGCACTGCCCGCGATGCCGCCCGAGACCCTGACCCCCGACCGCATCCTCGAGGCCACCGAGGACGTGCTGCGCCGCTTCGGCCCGGCCAAGGCCACCGTGGTCGATGTGGCACGGGCGCTGGGCGTCAGCCACGGCAGTGTCTACCGCCACTTCGGCAGCAAGTCCGCGCTGCGGGAGGCCGTCACCGAGCGCTGGCTCGACCAGTCGCACGCCGAACTGTCCGCCGTCGCCGAAGCGGCCGGCCCGGCGGGGCCCCGGCTGCGCGAGTGGCTCACCGCCCTCTTCGCCGCCAAGCGCCGTAAGTCGGGCGGCGACCCCGAGCTGTTCGCGACGTACATGGTGCTCGTCGGCGAGAACAGCGCCGTCGTCGGCCGGCACATCGAGACGATGGTCGAGCAGCTCGCGGGAATCGTCGGGAACGGCATACGCCAGGGCGAGTTCCGCCCCGTCGACCCGGCGACGGCGGCCCGCGCGGTCTGGGACGCGACCAACCGCTTCCACGACCCGGCGTACGCGGCCGACTGGTCACTCCCGGGCATCGACGCCGCGTTCGACGCGGTGTGCGAGCTGGTCCTGCGGGGCCTGGTGGCCTGATCGCCTGCGGCTGCGCTCCACGTCGTTGCGGCCGTGAGGGAGCCGGGCAGGGCCGTCAGCGGGCGCCACTACGCTGTGTGTCAGGACGCTCACCGACGCCCGTAGGAGCATCATGGCAACCATGGTCGAGACATCGCCTCGGACGATAGGACGCACCTCGGAACCCGATGGGGGTTACGAGGAGCTGTGCCACGTTCTCGAGAAGATCGACGCCGGTCTCCCCGATGGCTACAAGGCGGAGATCATCAGGGGGAGAGTGGTCGTGTCACCGTGGTCCAAGGGCGCTTGTCTGCGCATCATGCGCGGTTTCATGCGCCAGCTCCGCCCACATGTGCCGGACGGCCATGAGATCGACAGCGCTCCGTGCCTCTTCACCTTCCCCGGATTCGGGAGAAGTTTCGGGCCGGACATCCACGTCTCCGACGAGGCCCTGACGGACATCGACAGCGTCCACCTGCCGGGCGAGGCCCTGTCCCTCGTCGGTGAGTTCACGTCCCGCTCGACGGCGGACTTCGACCGGCGGGACAAGGTCGAGGTGTACGGCAGGGCCGGTGTGCCCGTATACGTGCTCGTGGACATGCTGGAGACCACCGTCACCGTCTATTCGTCCCCCTCCGACACGGGCTACCGAACCCACACGCAGGTCAAATTCGGCGACAAGGTACAGATCCCCGCCCCCTTCGACTGTGAGCTCGACACGGCCGACTGGAAGGGCTGACAAAGCCCGAAGGCCCCGGTCCCGCCGTAGCGGGGCCGGGGCCTTCGGCCGTCACACAGGGGTCAGCAGCCGAGCAGCCGCGCGCCCAGGTAGGACTCGATCTGGTCGAGCGACACCCGCTCCTGCTTCATCGTGTCGCGCTCGCGCACGGTCACGGCGTTGTCGTCGAGGGTGTCGAAGTCGACGGTCACGCAGAACGGGGTACCGATCTCGTCCTGGCGGCGGTAGCGGCGGCCGATGGCGCCGGCGTCGTCGAACTCGATGTTCCAGTTCTTCCGCAGGTCCGTCGCGAGGCCCTTGGCCTTGGGGGACAGCTGCGGGTTGCGGGACAGCGGCAGGACCGCGACCTTCACCGGGGCGAGGCGCGGGTCGAGGCGCATGACGGTGCGCTTCTCCATGACGCCCTTGGCGTTGGGCGCCTCGTCCTCGTTGTACGCGTCGAGCATGAAGGCGAGCATGGCGCGGTTGAGGCCGGCCGCCGGCTCGATGACGTACGGGAAGTAGCGCTCGCCGGCCTCCTGGTCGAAGTACGACAGGTCCTGGCCGGAGCCCTTCGAGTGCGCCTTGAGGTCGAAGTCGGTGCGGTTGGCCACGCCCTCCAGCTCCGAGAACTCCGAACCGCCGAAGTTGAAGCGGTACTCGATGTCGACGGTGCGCTTCGAGTAGTGGGAGAGCTTCTCAGCGGCGTGCTCGTACCACCGCATGTTCTCCTCGCGCATGCCGAGGCCGGTGTACCAGTTCCAGCGCTGCGCCATCCAGTACTCGTGCCACTCCTCGTCCTCACCCGGCTTGACGAAGAACTCCATCTCCATCTGCTCGAACTCGCGGGTGCGGAAGATGAAGTTGCCCGGCGTGATCTCGTTGCGGAAGGACTTGCCGGTCTGGGCGATGCCGAACGGCGGCTTCTTGCGCGAGGTCAGCTGCACCTGGCTGAAGTTGGTGAAGATGCCCTGCGCGGTCTCGGGGCGCAGGTAGGTGACCGAACCGGTGTCCTGGGTCGGGCCGAGGTGCGTGGCCAGCAGACCGGAGAACTGCTTGGGCTCGGTGAAGGCGCCCTTGTTGCCACAGTTCGGGCAGTTGATGTCGGCGAGGCCGTTCGCGGGCAGCTTGTTGTGCTTGGCCTCGTACGCCTCCTCCAGGTGGTCCGCGCGGTAGCGCTTGTGGCAGGAGGTGCACTCGGTCAGCGGGTCCGAGAAGGTGGCGACGTGACCGGACGCCTCCCACACCTCACGGGCCAGGATCACCGACGAGTCGAGGCCGACGACGTCGTCGCGCGAGGTGACCATGGAGCGCCACCACTGGCGCTTGATGTTCTCCTTGAGCTCGACGCCGAGGGGTCCGTAATCCCAGGCGGCACGCTGGCCGCCGTAGATCTCACTGCACGGATAGACAAAGCCACGGCGCTTGCTCAGGCTGACGATGGTGTCGATCTTGTCGGCGGCCACGGTGCTCTCTTCATTGCGACGACGAACAGCGAATGCTTCAGGTTACCGGCGGCGCCACCCCCCTAATCAAATCGGCACTGGCCTGGGCTTCACCCGCACCCCCGGGCGAACGTGCTGTTGACAATCGTTTCCACTTTTGTTGAAAATGAGTGTCATGAACGTACGCCCGACCTCTCCCCGATCCGCCCGATCCGCCCGAATAACCACCGGCGCGATCGCCGCGATCGCCGCCCTCGGGCTGCTCTCCCTCACCGCCTGCTCCTCCGGGACGAGCGGAAAAAATTCGGAGGGCAAGCTCAAGGTGGTGGCGTCGTTCTACCCCATGGAGTTCCTGGCCAAGGAGATCGGCGGCGATCACGTCAGCGTCTCCGCCCTGACCAAGCCCGGCGTCGAGCCGCACGACCTGGAGCTCACCCCCCGGCAGACCGGCTCCCTCGACGAGGCGGGCGCGATCGTCTACCTCAAGGGCCTGCAGCCCGCCGTCGACAAGGCGATCAAGCAGTCGAGCGCCAAGCACGTCGTCGACGCGGCCTCCCTCACCGAGCTGGAAGAGCACGGCACCGAGGTCGACGGCCACGAGCACGGGTCCGGCGACGACCACGACGGCCACGAGGGCCACGAGCACAAGCACGAGGGCGGCGACCCGCACATCTGGCTCGACCCGGTGAAGTACGCCCAGGTCGCCAAGGGCGTCGCCAAGGCCCTCGGCGAGGCCGACCCCGACCACAAGGCGGACTTCGAGAAGAACGCCGACGCACTGGCGAATAAGCTGGACGGGCTGCACAAGAAGTTCGAGGCCGGCCTGAAGAACCGGGCCTCCGACACCTTCATCTCCACCCACGCCGCCTTCGGCTACCTCGCCGAGCGCTACGGCCTCACCGAGGAGTCCGTGAGCGGCATCGACCCGGAGTCCGAGCCCAGCGCGGCCCGGATGAAGGACCTCCACAAGGTCGCCGAGGAGCACCACGTCTCCACGATCTTCTTCGAGACCCTCGCCAGCCCGAAGACGGCCAAGACGCTGGCCTCGGACCTCAAGCTGAAGACGGACGTGCTCGACCCGCTCGAGGGGATCACGGACGAGTCCAAGGGCGACGACTACTTCGAGGTCATGGAATCCAACCTCGCCGCCCTGCGGAAGGCACTCGGCACCAAGTGAGTCAGACGAACCCGACGGAGGCCGACATGGACACCGGATCCGAGCGCCCGGAGGCGATCCGAGCGCATGAGGACGCGGAGCCCGTCATAGCGCTGCGCGGGGCCACGGCCTCGCTCGGTTCCCGCCCCGTGCTGCGCGGCGTGGACCTCACCGTGCGGCGCGGCGAGGTCGTCGCGCTGCTCGGCGCCAACGGATCCGGCAAGTCCACGGCCGTCCGGGCCATCGTCGGCCAGGTGCCGCTCACCGGCGGTGAGCTGGAGCTGTTCGGCACCCCCAAGCGCCGCTTCCGCGACTGGGCCCGCCTCGGGTACGTGCCGCAGCGCACCACCGCCGCCAGCGGGGTCCCCGCGACCGTGCGCGAGGTCGTCGCCGCCGGGCGGCTGGCCCGTACGAAGCTGGGTCTGACCCGCAAGGCCGACCGGGAGGCCGTCGTCCGGGCCCTGGAGCTGGTCGGCATGGCCGACCGGATCAAGGACTCCGTGAACGCGCTCTCCGGCGGCCAGCACCAGCGGGTGCTCATCGCCCGCGCGCTGGCCGGCGAACCCGAGCTGCTGATCATGGACGAGCCGATGGCCGGCGTCGACCTGGCCAGCCAGGAGGTCCTCGCGAGCGCCCTGCGCGCGCAGGTCGCCCGGGGTGCCACCGTGCTCCTCGTCCTGCACGAGCTGGGGGCCCTGGAGCCGCTCATCGACCGCGCCGTCGTGCTCCGCGACGGCTGCGTCGTCCACGACGGCCCGCCACCGGAGGCCGTGGGCCAGCACGCGCTGCCCGGCCACGACCATGTCCACCCGCACGCCGACCCGGCTGCCGAACCGATCCGGACGGGGTTGCTCACCTGATGGAGATCCTGAATCCCGCCTTCATGCAGCGGGCGCTGCTCGCCGCCCTGCTGGTCGGCATCACCGCCCCCGCCATCGGCATCTACCTCGTCCAGCGCCGCCAGGCGCTGATGGGCGACGGCATCGGCCACGTCGCGCTGACCGGCGTCGGCCTCGGCTTCCTCCTCAACACCAGCCCGGTGTGGGTGGCCACCGCCGTGTGCGTGGTCGGCGCCGTGGTCATGGAGCTGATCCGCTCCTCCGGCAAGGCGCGCGGCGACATCGCGCTCGCCATGCTCTTCTACGGCGGCATGGCCGGCGGCGTCATGCTGATGCACCTGTCCGGCGGCTCCAACGCCAACCTCATCAGCTACCTCTTCGGTTCGATCACCACCGTCGCGGAGGAGGACATCCTCGCGATCTGCGTGCTGGCCGCCTTCGTGATCCTCACCACGGTGGGGCTGCGCAAGCAGTTGTTCGCCATCTGCCAGGACGAGGAGTTCGCCCGCGTCACCGGGCTGCCCGTGCGGCTGTTGAACCTGCTGGTCGCGGTCACCGCCGCGCTGACCGTCACCGTCGCGATGCGCGTGGTCGGGCTGCTGCTGGTGAGCGCCCTGATGGTGATCCCGGTGGCCGCCTCGCAGGCGATCGCCCGCAGCTTCGCGACGACCTTCGCGCTGTCCGTCGCCATCGGCGTCCTGGTGACCGTCTCCGGCACCGCCACCTCGTACTACGTGGACGTGCCCTCGGGCGCGACCATCGTGCTGCTCGCGATCGGCGTCTTCCTGGCCCTGACCGCGCTGGCCACCCCCCTGGCCCGCAAACGGGCCAGGCGCGCCGCCGACGCCGAGAAGCACTGCACACTGGAGGTGCCCGGCACCCCCGCGGACGACGTACGGGTGGAGGCCTGACCGGGCCCGCCCGCGGCCGCCCGTAGGGGCCCGGGAACGCTCAGTCGTACGGGAGATGACGCCGGGCCTGGCACAATTGGCCGGGCACCACGTGCGGATGCGTGTTCAGGCGAGCTTGAGGAGGCAACTGTGGCGACCGCGGGTCCCCCGGTACGCGGCCGGTCCACCAAGCAGCGGGCCGCTGTCGCGGCGGCGCTCGACGAGGTGGACGAGTTCCGCAGCGCGCAAGAGCTCCACGACATGCTCAAGCACCGCGGCGACTCGGTCGGCCTGACCACCGTCTACCGCACGCTGCAGTCCCTCGCCGACGCCGGCGAGGTCGACGTGCTGCGGACGAGCGAGGGCGAGGCGGTCTACCGCCGCTGCTCCAGCGGGCACCACCACCACCTGGTCTGCCGGGAGTGCGGCAAGGCGGTGGAGGTCGAGGGCCCGGCCGTGGAGAAGTGGGCGGACTCCATCGCCGCCGACCACGGCTTCGTCGACGTGGCCCACACCATCGAGATCTTCGGCACCTGCGGCGACTGCGCCGCCGCGCGCTCCCGGAGCTGACGGAACGCTGACGAATACGGCACTGCTCCGGGCGTCGTCCGACGCCCGGAGCAGTGCCGTGTCATGTCCGTGGTCTCACCCCGCCGAGGGGCTCACGCCTTCGACGCGGGATCCTTGACGAGCTCGTCCTCGTTCGGGATCGCGCCGCCGAAGCGGCGGTCGCGCTGCGCGTACTCCAGGCAGGCGCGCCACAGGTCACGGCGGTCGAAGTCCGGCCACAGCACGTCCTGGAAGACCATCTCGGCGTAAGCGCTCTGCCAGATCAGGTAGTTGGACGTGCGCTGCTCACCGGAGGGCCGCACGAAGAGGTCCACATCCGGCATGTCCGGGTAGTAGAGGTACTTGGCGAACGTCTTCTCGTTCACCTTCGACGGGTCCAGCCGGCCCGCCGCGATGTCCCGGCCGATCGCCGCCGCCGCGTCCGCGATCTCCGCGCGACCGCCGTAGTTGACGCAGAAGTACATGGTCATGGCGTCGTTGTTCTTGGTCTGCTCCTGGGCGACCTGGAGCTCCTCGACCACCGACTTCCACAGCTTCGGCATCCGGCCGGTCCACCGCACCCGGATGCCCAGCTCGTCCATCTCGTCGCGGCGGCGGCGGATGACGTCCCGGTTGAAGTTCATCAGGAAGCGGACCTCTTCGGGCGAGCGCTTCCAGTTCTCGGTGGAGAAGGCGTACAGGGAGAGGTTCTTGACGCCCATCTCCAGACAGCCCTTGAGCACGTCCATGACGACGCCCTCGCCGACCTTGTGCCCCTCGGTGCGCGGCAGCCCGCGCTCCTTCGCCCAGCGGCCGTTGCCGTCCATGACGATCGCCACGTGGTTGGGGACCAGGTCGCCCGGGATCTTCGGCGGCCGCGCCCCGGACGGGTGCGGTTCAGGGGTGAGGTACTCGCGTCGGGAACGGCCCAGAATCCCGCGTCGTGCCATGCGTGCCACTTCTCCTCGATACCAGTTACTTTTCCACGTAGCGGAGGGAGCGAAGCCCCCGCTCCAGGTGCCAGTGCAGATACGCCGCCACGAGGCCGCTGCCCTCCCGGACATGGCGCGGCTCGCACGCGTCCGCCGTCGCCCAGTCCCCGGTCAGCAACGCGCCGAGGAGTTCGATCGACTCCGAGGAGGGTACGACGCTTCCGGGCACCCGGCACTCCCCGCAGACGACCCCGCCCGCCGCGACCGAGAAGAATCGGTTCGGCCCGGGCATACCGCACTTCGCGCACGCCTCGAAGCTGGGCGCGTAGCCGTTGACGGCGAGGGAGCGCAGCAGGAAGGCGTCCAGGATGAGGTGCGGCGCGTGCTCGCCCGAGGCGAGCGTCCGCAGGCCCCCGACCAGCAGCAGATACTGCTGCACGGCGGGCTCGCCCTCGTGGTCGGTGAACCGCTCGGCGGTCTCCAGCATGGCGGTGCCGGCGGTGTAGCGGGCGTAGTCGGTGACGATCCCGCCACCGTACGCGGCGATGGTCTCACTCTGCGTGCACAACGGCAGCCCGCGCCCGACCAGCTCGTTCCCGCGCGCGAAGAACTGCACGTCCACGTGGGAGAACGGCTCCAGCCGCGCCCCGAACTTCGACTTGGTCCGCCGCACGCCCCGGGCTACCGCCCGCACGCGACCGTGACCGCGGGTGAGCAGAGTGATGATGCGGTCCGCTTCGCCGAGCTTCTGCGTGCGCAGCACGATGCCGTCGTCGCGGAAGAGACTCATGGGGCCATTGTCCCGTACGGGCGGGGCGGCTCGGTCCGCGGGCGCCTCCGGCGGCCTTCTCCCCTACCCGCCCTTTCCCGAACTGGGGGCAAGCCCCCAGGCCCCCGTTGTCCTCAAGCGCCGGACGGGCTGGAAAAGCCCGTCCGGCGCTTGAGGACAAGGCACAGCAGCCCGTCCGGCGCTTGAGGACAAGGCACGGCAGCCCGTCCGGCGCTTGAGGACAAGGCACGGCAGCCCGTCCGGCGCTTGAGGACAAGGCACGGCAGCCCACTACATAGGCATCCGCGCCGCCGCCAGCAGGCGATCCGTGTCCTCCGGGCAGATCAGCAGGGCCCGCCCCACCGTCGACAGGACTTCCCGCTCCGCGGGCCGGTACGGCCCGTCCGCGAGGGCGATGTGCGCACCCTGGAGCAGGATCGCCTCGCGCCCGGCAGGGGCGAGGTGCGGGGCCAGTGGCTCCAGCGCCTCGTGGAGCTCGATGGCCAGGGCCGTGCCGCAGGGGTCGAAGCCGCCCCGCCCTCCCCCGGCCCCGGCCGGGAACGCGCCGCCGGCGTACATGCCGGGCAGGCGCCCCGTGTCGGCGGCGAGCGCCTCGATCAGGGTGATCAGCTGTTCCTCGCTGCAGTCGGCGAAGCCCGCCGCGCGCACCGCGCCGACGGCGGCCCTGCGGACCGTACGGGCCTCGGTGCCGCCCGCGGCGAGGACGGCGAGGGCCACGGTGTGCACGGCGTCGCGGAGCATCGCGGAGAAGCGGGTGGTGGTGGGGTGGTCGAGGACGTCCATGCCGAACCTGGCGTGACAGGCCGCGCACTCGACGATCGGCCCGACGGGGCCGCGCGGCAGCAGGGGCACCCCGAAGGCGACGAGGCGGCGGTGGCCCGTGCGGCGCCGGTAGTTGCGGTCACCGCCACAGCCGGGGCAGAAGAAGTCGCCGTCCCCGACGGTGCGCCAGACGGTGCGTACGCCCACCACACACCGGTCCGGGCTGTGTCGGCCTTGCGCGTGCATCACGGCGCACCTCCATAACGCCACGGCCTCGTCGCCGCGTTGACGTGATGTTAGCCACATCGGTGATGTCCGTCAGCACCTCCTGCGGGGGGTCTTCGGGCAAGAGCAGGCTGAACATGCCACCGACTCCACCGGATCCGGTGGTTTCGGCTGCGCGTGATTGACGATGAGCATGGACGGAGGCCCGGCACCCCATCGGTGCCGGGCCTCCGTCGAGAAAAGATCAGGCCGAGATCAGGCCAAGGTCAGTTCCGGTAGGCGCGGTTGACGGCGGAGACGACGGCCTTGATCGAGGCGCGGGTGGTGTTGGGGTCGATGCCGATGCCCCACAGCACCACGCCGTCGATCACACACTCGATGTACGAGGCGGCCTGTGCGCTGGCGCCCTCGCTCATCGTGTGCTCGGAGTAGTCCAGCAGGCGGGCGTCGACGCCGACCGATCCGAGCGCGTCGAAGAACGCGGAGATCGGACCGTTGCCCGTACCGGTCAGCATCGTGTCCCGGCCGTCCACCACGGCCTCGACCGTCAGCGAGTCGACGCCGTCGCCGGCCGTCGAGGTCTGGGTGTCGCGCAGGACGATGCGGCCCCACGGGTTCTCGGGCGTGGGCAGGTACTCGTCCTGGAAGACCGACCAGATCTGCTGCGGGGTGACCTCGCCGCCCTCGGCGTCGGTCTTGGCCTGGATGGTGCGGGAGAACTCGATCTGCATCCGGCGCGGCAGGTCCAGCTTGTGGTCGTTCTTCAGGACGTAGGCGATACCGCCCTTGCCGGACTGCGAGTTGACGCGGATGACGGCCTCGTAGCTGCGGCCGACGTCCTTGGGGTCGATGGGCAGGTACGGCACGGCCCACTCGATGTCGTCCACGGTCTTGCCCTGGGCGGCCGCGTCGGCCTCCATGGCGTCGAAGCCCTTCTTGATGGCGTCCTGGTGGGAGCCGGAGAAGGCGGTGTAGACCAGGTCGCCCGCGTAGGGGTGGCGCGGGTGGACCTCCATCTGGTTGCAGTACTCGGAGGTACGACGGATCTCGTCGATCTGCGAGAAGTCGATCTGCGGGTCCACGCCCTGGCTGAACAGGTTCATGCCCAGGGTGACCAGGTCGACGTTGCCGGTCCGCTCGCCCTGCCCGAACAGGCAGCCCTCGACCCGGTCCGCCCCGGCCATGATCGCCAGCTCGGCGGCGGCGACGGCCGTGCCCCGGTCGTTGTGCGGGTGCACCGACAGACACACGAATTCGCGCCGCGACAGGTTCCGCGACATCCACTCGAAGCGGTCGGCGTGGGTGGAGGGGGTGGACCGCTCCACGGTGGCCGGCAGATTGAGGATGATCTCGCGGCCCGCCTCGGGCTGCCAGACGTCCATCACGCCCTCGCAGACCTCCAGGGCGAAGTCCAGCTCCGTGTCGGTGAAGATCTCCGGGCTGTACTGGTAGCCGAACGCGGTCTCGTCGCCGAGGATCTTCTCCGCGTACTCCATGACCAGCCGGGTGCCGTCCACGGCGATCTGCTTGACCTCCTCGCGCGAGCCGCGGAAGACGACCCGGCGGAAGACGGGAGCGGTGGCGTTGTACAGGTGCACGGTCGCGCGGTGCGCCCCGCGCAGCGATTCGACGGTCCGCTCGATCAGCTCTTCGCGCGCCTGGGTCAGGACGGAGATCGTCACGTCCTCGGGGATCGCGCCCTCTTCGATGATCGACCGTACGAAGTCGAAGTCGGTGGCCCCGGAGGAGGGGAAGCCGACCTCGATCTCCTTGTAGCCCATGCGGACCAGCAGGTCGAACATCTCGCGCTTGCGGGCCGGCGACATCGGGTCGATCAGCGCCTGGTTCCCGTCGCGCAGGTCGGTGGAGAGCCAGCGGGGGGCGGCGGTGACGCGGTTGTCCGGCCAGGTGCGGTCGGGGATGTCCACGGCCTCGTAGCGGCCGTACTTGTGGATCGGCATCCCGGACGGCTTCTGGGTCACGGTGGCCGCGGTGACGGGCGTGGGCCTGCCGACGGAAATCTCGGTCATCTGCGTAGGGCTCCTCATGTGTCCGCTGCAACGAGCGGCCGACGGGGGGCGGGAATGGCGCACCACCGAACTCCGCGGGGAGGGGGTCGGCCTACGACTTACAGACCCTCGCCGCGGCAGCTAAGAAGAAGCAGCCCGTAACGCATGATGCACAGCACACTAACCGAGATGACCGGATTCGACAGGCCCCGTATCAGCATGCGGGATGCGGGCGGGGATCCGGAACGGTGCCACCCAAAGGGAGGCCAACCACTCGATTTCATTAATCATGACCGCAAGGAGTGACACGGCGGAAACCCAGTGCCACATTCAGGCCATGGACGCCACACCTCACAAGGTCTTCTGCACCATCGTTCCGCCCCACGTCCTCGACAAGCTCGCGCAGTCCGAGGACGAGCGGCGCTCCGGGCCCGCGCGGCGCACCCTGGAGCACGACTCCCTCCAGCGCACCCGCCGCCGGATCACCGCGCTGCGCGGTGTCGCGGCACCGTCCGGCACCCCCTCCGACACACCACGGCGCACGATCTTCGACGCCGGGCACCAGGAGACGATCCCTGGCCGGAAGGTGCACTCCGAGGGCGACCAGCCGTCCCAGGACGGCACGGTCAACCGCGCGCACGCGGGGCTCGGCGCGACCTTCGAGCTGTTCCTCAAGGTCTACGGACGGCACTCCATCGACGACGCCGGGCTGCCGCTGAACGCTACGGTCCACTACGGCGAGAACTACGACAACGCCTTCTGGGACGGCGAGCGGATGGTCTTCGGGGACGGGGACAACGACCTCTTCCTCGACTTCACCATCCCCGTCGACGTCATCGGCCACGAGCTGACCCACGGCGTCGTCCAGCACACGGCCAATCTGGAGTACTACGGCCAGTCGGGCGCGCTGAACGAGTCCGTGGCGGACGTCTTCGGCTCGCTCATCAAGCAGCACGCCCTCGGGCAGACCGCCGACCAGGCCGACTGGCTGATCGGGGCGGGCCTGCTGGGCCCCAACGTGGACCGCGGTGAGGCCCTGCGCTCGATGAAGGCGCCCGGCACCGCCTACGACGACGACGTCCTCGGCAAGGACCCGCAGCCGGCCACCATGAAGGACTACGTCCGCACCTCACGCGACAACGGCGGCGTGCACATCAATTCGGGCATCCCCAACCACGCCTTCTACCTCCTGGCCACCGCCCTCGGCGGGCACGCCTGGGAGCGCGCGGGCCACATCTGGTACGACACGCTGACCGGCGGCGAGCTCGCCTCGGACGCCGACTTCAAGGACTTCGCGCGGCTGACCGTGGAGGCGGCGCGGGCCCGGTTCGGCGAGGGGGACGAGATTCAGGCCGTTCTCAAGGCCTGGGGTCAGGTGGGGGTTCCCACCTCGTAGAGACGGTCGGACGGGGTAAGGATGGCGTCATGCGGATTGCCATCACCCGTACCGGCGGTTTCGCCGGTATCGAGCGCCGGGCCGAGCTGGACACGACCGGCCGGCCCGACGCGACCCATGTGCAGGCCCTGGCCCACCGCGCACTCGCCGTGGGCCCGGAGACGGGCGCCACCGCGCGCGGTGTGCCGGACGGATTCCACTACGACATCACGGTGGACGGCCGTACGGTCCACTGCGCCGACCCGCACCTCACGCCGGAACAGCGCGAGCTGATCCAGCTGGTGCTGAAGGAAGGCGCGTAACGGGTGACGCAAGGACCAGAGTGATCCCCAACGCGTGCGGCAAGGGCTAGAAGCCGAGCTTCCGCAGCTGCTTGGGGACCTCTCCCCACTGCCGCCCTCGCACCGCTCGGCCCCAGGGGCCTCCCGGGCTTCGGACGACTGCGCCGGCCTCCGACCGGCGGAGGACGTCCCGCCTAGAACCCGAGCTTCCGCAGCTGCTTGGGGTCCCGCTGCCAGTCCTTGGCGACCTTGACGTGCAGGTCGAGGTAGACCGGCGTACCGAGCAGGGCCTCGATGTGCTTGCGGGACTTCATGCCGACCTCCTTCAAGCGCGCGCCCTTGGGGCCGATGATGATGCCCTTCTGGCTCGGCCGCTCGATGTAGACGTTGGCGTGGATGTCGAGCAGCGGCTTGTTCTCCGGCCGGTCCTCGCGCGGGATCATCTCCTCCACCACGACGGCGATGGAGTGCGGCAGCTCGTCGCGCACACCCTCCAGCGCGGCCTCGCGGATCAGCTCGGCGACCATGACCATCTCCGGCTCGTCCGTGAGGTCGCCCTCGGGGTAGAGCGGCGGGCTCTCCGGGAGGAGCGGGGCGATGAGGTCGGCCAGCAGCGAGACCTGCTTGTCGCCCACCGCCGAGACGGGGACGATCGTCTGCCACTCGAAGCCCAGCTCCACGGCGAGCTGGTCGATCGCGATGAGCTGCTCGGCGAGCTGCTTGGAGTCGACCAGGTCCGTCTTGGTGACGATGGCGATCTTCGGGGTCTTCTTGATCCCCGCGAGTTCCTTGGCGATGAACTTGTCGCCGGGGCCCAGCTTCTGGTCGGCGGGCAGACAGAAGCCGATCACGTCGACCTCGGCCCAGGTGGTCCGCACGACGTCGTTGAGGCGCTCGCCGAGCAGCGTGCGGGGCTTGTGCAGCCCGGGGGTGTCGACGAGGACGAGCTGGGCGTCGGGGCGGTGCACGATGCCGCGCACGGTGTGGCGGGTGGTCTGCGGCCGGTTGGAGGTGATCGCGACCTTCGTCCCCACCAGTGCGTTGGTCAGGGTCGACTTGCCCGCGTTGGGGCGGCCGACGAAGCACGCGAAGCCCGCGCGGTGAGGGGCCTGGGAGGGGGAGGCAGCACTGTCCATACTCGGTATTCTCCCCGATCCCCGGGCCCCCGCCGACCAGCGGCCCGGCTATCCCGCGGTGAGCGCGGCGCGCACGGTCCCGTCCGGGCCCGCGAGCAGTACGGGCGTCGCGGGCCCGCCCAGGTCCCGGACGGCCGCGCGGTCCGCGTCGGACGCGGTCTCGGCCTCGGAGACGACGACGGCGGCCTCCAGCGACTTCGCGCCACTGGCCACGGCCATCGCGACGGCGGTGGCCAGGGCGCTGAGCTTCAGCGAGTCCAGGTCGACGGTCCCGGCGACGTACGTCCGGCCGTTCTCGTCGCGCACGGCGGCGCCCTCGGCCACGGCGTTACGGGCGCGCGTGGATCGGGCGAGCGTGATCAGCTTGCGGTCTTCGGGGTCCAGCGTGGCGTTGTCCGTCATACGGCGGAGCATATTGAACGGTGCCCCGGCCCCGGGCGCCGGGCCGGGCCGGTCAGGAGGCCTTGCCGGCCCGCGCGGCCTTCTCCGTCCTCTCCGTCCTCTCCGTCCTCTCCGTCCTCTCCGTCCTCTTCACCTTCTCGACGACCTTGCCGAGCGCGTCCTCGAAGCTGGAGCTGTCGGCGGTGCTGAAGCTGGTCCGCACGACGGTCACGATCGTGGCGCCGACCCGGGCGGCCGCGATGTCGTGCTGCATGCTGGCCTCGTTCGCGGTCTCCGCGACGGTCACCCGCACGGCGCGCGACTCGTCGCCGGTCCTGGGGACGTCCAATGGCTCGGCCGTGAAGTCGGCCTTGCGGTCGTCGCCCAGCTTGCCGCTGAAGCTCTCGCAGGCGTCGACGTCCAGCGTGGCCCGCATGATCTTCACCGCGTCGGATGCGCTGTAGGAGGTGACGCCGTTGACCAGCATGGACCCCGCGTCGCCGCCCTGGACCAGCTCGGTCATGGCGTGGGCCGCCGGCTTCGGGCCGTTGCTCCGGCCGACGAAGGCGTCGAGCAGCGGCTGGCACGGCGTCTTCTCCGTGGTGCCGATCTGCAGCAGCCCCGGGCCGAAGGCGTCGCTCGCTTCCCCCATGACCTTCCAGCCGGAGGGCAGGTCCCCGGCGGTGAGCACCGCGGCTTTCGTCTGCTCGCGGGTGAGGGGCTTCACCTGCGGCGTCGCGTTCGTCGGTCCGTTCGCGGCGTCGCGCGTCGCCTCGGGGCGGCTCCCGTCGTCGGTGGGTCTCTCCCGGCCGGGCGCCCCGCCGCAGGCGGAGACGAGCAGCAGGGCCGAGGCGGCGAGGACGGCGGACGCGCCACGGCGGGGGTGAGGACGCACAGGGATTCCTTGGGTGGGCGGGTGGGGCGGGCCCGCAAGGGTAACCGGCGGCCCCTCCCCCTTCGGGTGGTCCGGGCTCCCGCCCCGGTCAGCCCGGGCTTTCGCCCCGGTCAGCCCGCGACCGAGGACATCCCGCCGCGCCGGCCCTCGGGGGAGTTCAGCCACTCCACCTTCGCCGCCGTGTCCGTACCGGGCACGGGGTTGTGCATCACGATAGTCAGATCGGGGCGAGCGGGGACGCGCAGCGGGGTGGTCTCGAAGCGCAGGGTGCCGACCAGGGGGTGGTCCATCTCCTTGATCATCTGTCCGCTGTCGCTCACGTCGCCGCGCGCCCACAGCCGGGCGAATTCCGGGCTCTCCTCGGACAGTTCCATAACGATCGTCTGGAAGCCCTCGTCGTCCGGGCGCTCGGAGAGCGCCGCGCGGAACTGGGCGACGACGCGTTGCGCGTTCCTCTCCCAGTTCGCCACGCGGGACCGGTAGACGGGGTCGGTGAAGAAGGTGGTCAGGCAGTTCTGGGTGGTCTCCGGGCGGAACCCCATGACGAGGGCGGCGGATTCGTTGTAGGCGATCGTGTTCCAGTACGCGTCCATGACGTGCGCCGGCAGCGGCATCCACGCGTCGATCAGCCGGTGCAGCCCGTCGCACAGATACGCGGGGTCGGGCGCGGACTCGGGCCGCGGCGGGTTGAGCCCGGCCAGTACATAGAGGTGGCGCCGCTCGGGGCCGGTCAGCTTCAGCACCCGCGCGACCGCGTCGAGGACCTGCGGGGAGACGGTGATCTCGCGTCCCTGCTCCAGCCACTGGTACCAGGAGGCCCCCACTCCGGCGAGGACCGCGACCTCCTCGCGGCGCAGCCCCGGGGTGCGGCGGCGGGCTCCGCCGTCGGGCAGCCCCGCCTCGGCCGGGCTCACCCGGGCCCGACGGCTCATCAGGAACTCACGCAGCTCGTGGCGGCGGCGCGACTTGGCGCCGCGCGCGTGCGGCGTGGTGATCGGTTCGGTCCTGCTGACGGTCAACGCTCCCCCTCGTGTCGCCTCCCCCGCCCGGTGGGCCGGCCGACGGTACCGGCCGGCCTGGTGGTACGACCACCACCATAAGCACCGTCTCCCCACGGGTATTCCGTGAGCCCGAGGGTGGTGACCATGGCGATCGACACCTCCCCGTCCCCCACTTCCGCACCACCGGGCACCGCACCGCGCATGACGGCCCGGGCGAAACTGATCCTGCTGGTGCTGTGCGCCGCGCAGTTCATCGTGGCGCTCGACTTCTCCATCCTGAACGTCGCCCTGCCCGTCCTCGGCGAGGACCTCGGCATGGGCCAGGCCGACCTGCAGTGGGCGGTCACCGCCTTCGCCCTGCCTTCCGGCGGCTTCCTGCTGCTGTTCGGCCGGATCGCCGACCTCTACGGGCGCCGCAGGCTCTTCCTCATCGGACTCGCCCTCTTCGCCGCCGCGTCCGTGCTCGCCACGCTCGCCTGGAGCCCGGCGGTCTTCCTCGCCGGGCGGGCCCTGCAGGGCCTGGGCGCGGCCGTCATCGTGCCGACCGGTATGTCCCTGCTGACCACGACCTTCGCCGAGGGGCCGCAGCGGGACCGGGCGCTGGGCATCAGCGGCACCCTGCTCTCCCTGGGCTTCACCATCGGCATGGTGCTCGGCGGTGTCATGACCGACTCCCTCGGCTGGCGCTCGACGATGGGCCTGCTGGCCGTGGCGGGCGTGGGCATCCTCGCCGTGGCGCCCGGTCTGCTGACCGAGTCGCGGCACCCGCGGCGCCCCCGGGTCGACGTGCCGGGCGCGGTGACCGTGACCGGTGGTCTGCTGGGGCTGATCTACGCACTGTCGACCGCGGCCCAGCAGGGCTTCGGCGGCGTGGACGTGATCGTCACGCTCACGGCGGGGATCGTCCTGCTCGTCGCGTTCGTGATCGTGGAGTCCCGGGCGGCCGAGCCGCTCGTCTCACTGCCGATGCTGCGCCGCCGCACGGTGGCGTGGGGGAACGTGGCCGGGCTGACCACGTTCTCGATGATGAGCACGGTCGTCTTCCTGCTCACCCTGTACTTCCAGGAGGTCCTGGACCTCTCGGCCTTCCAGAGCGGGCTGATCTTCGGCGTTCAGGGTGTCTTCGCCGCCCTCTCGGGCATCACCGCCCCCAAGGTCATCGCCCGCCTCGGCGCCCGCAACACCCTGGTGACGGGCCTCCTCCTCCAGGCGGCGTTCACCGCCGCCCTGCTGGGCCTCGGCGCCGACTCCGGTGTCTGGCTGGCCCTGGCGGGCGTGACGATCGCCTGCATCGGCCACCTGTGGGTGATCGTCTCGTACGGCGTGATCGCCACGTCCGGCCTGCCGGACGAAGAACAGGGCTTGGCCACCGGTCTGGTGACCAGCTCCCAGCAGGTCGGCCTCACGATCGGCATCCCCCTGCTGAGCGCGCTGTCCTCCGCGCACGTCGCCACCCTCCGCGAGGACGGTTCGAGCTTCGCGGACGCCACGCTGGGCGGCATCAAGCTGGCCCTCGGCGTCGACGCGGCCGTCGTCGCGGTCATCGCGGTACTGGCCGCCTTCGGCCTCGCCCGCGTCCGGGCGGCCCGCGCCTGATCCGGCCTCAGCACGACGGTGGCCCGCGACGATCGGTGATCGTCGCGGGCCACCCCGGCGTGCGGCAAAGGCGCTCGCTCAGTCCTCGTCCGGTTCCGGCGGGCGGACCGGCTCGACCAGGACCGTCACGATGCGGTTGCGGCGGCCCGCCGCCGATTCGGCGGTCAGGCGCAGGGCGCGCAGCATGGGGTCGGTGGTGTCGTCGGTGAGGTCGACCTCGGCCGTGGCGCCGGCGATGGGGACGCGGCCGAGGGACTTGGCGAGCAGGCCGCCGACCGTCTCCACGTCCTCGTCGTCCAGCTCCAGGCCGTACAGCTCGCCGAGGTCGCCGATGTCGAGGCGGGCCGTGACGCGGTAGCGGTCGTCGCCGAGTTCCTCCACGGGCGGCAGCTCGCGGTCGTACTCGTCGGTGATCTCACCGACGATCTCCTCGAGGATGTCCTCGATCGTGACGATGCCGGCGGTGCCGCCGTATTCGTCGATGACGACCGCGCAGTGGGTGCGCTGCTGCTGCATCTCCCGCAGCAGGTCGCCCGCGTTCTTGGTGTCGGGCACGAAGACCGCGGGACGCATCGCCGTCGAGACCAGCTCGGACTCGGCGTCACGGCTGATGTGCGTCTTCCGGACCAGGTCCTTGAGGTAGACGATGCCGACGATGTCGTCCTCGCTCTCGCCGGTGACCGGGATCCGGGAGAAGCCCGAGCGGAGCGCGAGGGTCAGCGCCTGGCGGATGGTCTTGCCGCGCTCGATGACGACGAGGTCCGTGCGGGGCACCATGACCTCGCGGACGAGCGTGTCGCCGAGCTCGAAGACGGAGTGCACCATCCGGCGCTCGTCGTCCTCGATCAGCGACTCCTTCTCCGCCAGGTCGACCATGGCCCGCAGCTCCGCCTCGGAGGCGAACGGGCCCATGCGGAAGCCCTTGCCGGGGGTGAGGGCGTTGCCGATGAGGATCAGCAGCCGCGGCACCGGGCCCATGATCCGGGCGAGCGGCAGCAGGACGTACGCGGCCACCGTCGCGGTGTTGAGCGGGTGCTGGCGGCCGATGGTGCGCGGGGAGACGCCGACTGCCACATAGGAGACGAGGACCATCACCGCGATGGCGACCGTCAGCGCCTGCCAGGTCTTGTCGAATTCCCGCAGGCAGACGTACGTCACCAGGACACCGGCCGCCATCTCGCAGGCGACGCGCACCAGCAGCGCCACATTGAGGTAGCGGGTCGGGTCGGCGGCGACGGCCATCAGCTTGGCGCTGCCGCGGCGGCCCGCCCGGACGGCCTCCTCGGCGCGGAACCGGGTGGTGCGGGCCAGGCCCGCCTCCGCGCAGGCGGCGAGCCAGGCGACGACCAGGAGCAGGACCGCGGCGGCGATCAGCTGCCCGGTCACGTGATCGTGGGAGCCGGGGAGGCTCCTTCGATCCCGCGCTCGGCACGCCAGCCGTCGATGATCGCCGCCTGGAGGCCGAACATCTCGGCCTTCTCGTCCGGCTCCTCGTGGTCGTAGCCCAGGAGGTGGAGGACGCCGTGGACGGTCAGGAGCTGGAGCTCCTCGTCCATGGAGTGCCCGGTCGGCGCCTCCTCGCCCTGCTTCTTCGCGACCTCCGGGCAGAGCACGATGTCGCCGAGCAGGCCCTGCGGCGGCTCGTCGTCGTCCTTGGCCGGCGGGCGGAGCTCGTCCATCGGGAAGGACATCACATCGGTGGGCCCGGGCAGGTCCATCCACTGGATGTGGAGCTGCTCCATGGCGTCGGCGTCAACGACGATGACCGAGAGTTCGGAGAGCGGGTGGATACGCATCCGGGCCAGGGCGTAGCGGGCGACGTCGAGGATCGCCTGCTCGTCGATGTCCGTGCCGGATTCGTTGTTGACGTCGATTGCCATCGCTTCGATTACTTACTTTCCGTTGCGCTCGTCGAACTGCTCGTACGCGTCGACAATACGGCCGACCAGCTTGTGCCGGACCACGTCCGTGCTGGTGAGCCGCGAGAAGTGGACGTCCTCGACGCCTTCCAGGATGTCCACGACCTGCCGCAGACCGCTCTTGGTGCCGCCGGGGAGGTCGATCTGGGTGACGTCACCGGTGATGACGATCTTGGAGTCGAAGCCCAGGCGGGTGAGGAACATCTTCATCTGCTCGGCGCTGGTGTTCTGCGCCTCGTCGAGGATGATGAAGGCGTCGTTGAGCGTCCGGCCGCGCATGTAGGCGAGCGGCGCGACCTCGATCGTCCCGGCGGCCATCAGCCGGGGGATGGAGTCGGGGTCGAGCATGTCGTGCAGGGCGTCGTAGAGCGGCCGCAGATACGGGTCGATCTTCTCGTAGAGCGTGCCGGGCAGGAAGCCGAGCCGCTCGCCCGCCTCGACGGCCGGCCGGGTCAGGATGATCCGGTTGACCTGCTTGGACTGCAGGGCCTGGACCGCCTTGGCCATGGCCAGATACGTCTTGCCGGTGCCGGCGGGGCCGATGCCGAAGACGACCGTGTGCTTGTCGATGGCGTCGACATAGCGCTTCTGGTTGAGCGTCTTGGGCCGGATCGTGCGACCGCGGCTGGAGAGAATGTTCTGTGTGAGGACCTCGGCCGGGGTCTCGTCCCCGTCGCCCTCGCCCCGCAGCATCGCGATCGAGCGTTCCACCGCGTCCTCCGTCATCGGCTGTCCGGTGCGGAGCACCAGCATCATCTCGTCGAACAGGCGCTGCACGAGGGCGACTTCCGGCGGCTCCCCGGCGGCGCTGACTTCATTGCCCCGGACGTGGATGTCCACGTGGGGGAAGGCCTTCTCGATCACGCGCAGGAGCGCGTCCCCGGAGCCCAGGACCGTCACCATGGGGTGCTTGGCCGGGACCGTGAACCGGGCTGTCGCCTGCGGTCGTGTGGGTGTCTGAGTCATGGGCCGGCCACTCGGGCCTGCTCATCCCCTCTTTTCCTGCGTTCCGACGTGCCCGGATGGAGCGAAATCCGCCCGATGTCTCCGGACATCCTTGGGATATCAAGGGTACGACGGTGTGCCGGCCGGCCCGAGGGGTTTTACGGCAGGCCGGTGGCGGCCGTTCACAGCAGGCCGGTGGCCGCCGGTCACGGCTGGCGGAATCCGAGCGTGGGCACGGCCCGGCGCAGCGGCCAGGGGCGGGCGGCGGCGGGGAGGATGCCGTCGAGGAAGGCGTAGCGGCGCAGGGCGGACGGGGAGTCGTCGTAGGACCGCACGTGCTGCCACCAGGCGGCGATCTCCACCCAGCCGGGCGCGGAGAGTGACCCTCCGAATTCCTGTACGGACAGGGCGGCGGTCAGGCCCGCGAAGGCCAGCCGGTCCGCGAGCGGCCAGCCGGCCAGGGTGCCGGTCACGAAGCCCGCGACGAAGACGTCCCCGGCACCGGTGGGGTCCAGCGCCTCGACGGCGATGGCCGGCACCTCGGCGCTCTCCCCGGTGCGGCTGTCCACCGCGAAGGCACCCCGCTCACCCATCGTGACGACGGCGAGCGGCACCTTCTCGGCCAGCGCCCGGGCGGCGGCGCGCGGGCAGTCGGTCCGGGTGTAGCGCATGGCCTCCTCGGCATTGGGCAGGAACGCCTCGCAGTGCTCCAGATCGGCCAGGTCCGAGGGGTCCCAGCGGCCGGTCTCGTCCCAGCCGACGTCGGCGAAGACCCGGCTGCCGCGCCGGGCCGCGGTGCCGATCCACTCCTCCTGCCGGCCGGGCACCAGCAGCGCCACGCAGGCGCGGGCGGGCGGCGGGCACTCGGGGGCGGGCGCGCCCCCTTCGCCGGGCGGCGGGGCCTCGTGCCCGTGCGAGACCATCGTGCGCTCGCCCTCGTAGGCCATGGAGACGGTCACCGGAGAGTGCCAGCCGGGGACCGTGCGGGAGAGCCCCAGGTCGATGCCCTCGCCACGGGAGAGGGCCTCCCAGCAGTACTCCCCGTACATGTCGTCGCCGAAGGCGGCGGCGAGCGAGGTCCGCAGGCCCAGCCGGGCGAGAGCGGTGGCCATGTTGGCGATGCCGCCGGGGCTGGAGCCCATGCCGCGCGCCCAGGACTCGGTGCCGCGCACGGGGGCCGAGTCCAGGCCGGTGAAGATGATGTCGAGGAAGACGGTCCCGGTCAGATAGACGTCCGTCTCCGGGTCGCCCTCCGCCCGGACCTCGGCCAGCGGGTCGAGGACCGGGGCGGCGCCCTCGAACCCCTCGGAACGCTCGCCGGACAGTGCCGTCTGCGGTGCCGCATGAGGCGAGAAAATCGTCATGCTCGCTCGCTGCTCCTCTTCACGGGGTGCGGGTCCCGACAGTCTGCCCGATGCTGCGATACGTTCCGGGCCATGAAGCTGACGATTCTCGGCGGTGGCGGTTTCCGGGTGCCTCTGGTGCACCGGGCCCTGTTGGACGACGCGCGGCGCGAGGCACCGGGGCGCTGCACCGAACTCACGCTGTACGACACCGACTCCGCACGGCTGAAGGTGATCGCGAACGTGCTGGCCGAGCAGGCGGAGGGCGTCCCGGGCGCCCCCGTCGTGACGACCGCCGAGGACCTGGACGAGGCGCTGCGCGGGGCGGACTTCGTCTTCTCCGCGATCCGGGTGGGCGGCACGGCCGGGCGGGTGCGCGATGAAAGGATTCCGCTGGGCGAGCTGGTGTTGGGCCAGGAGACCGTGGGCGCGGGCGGTGTGCTCTACGGGCTGCGGACGATCCCGGTGGCGCTGCACATCGCCGAGCGGGTCGCGGCGCTCGCCCCGAACGCCTGGGTCATCAACTTCACCAATCCCGCGGGCATGGTGACCGAGGCGATGTCGGCCGTTCTGGGTGAACGGGTCATCGGCATCTGCGACTCACCCGTGGGGCTGGTGCGGCGCGCCGCGCGGGCGGCGGGCGCCGACCCGGACCGGGTCGGATTCGACTACGTGGGCCTCAACCACCTCGGCTGGCTGCGCTCGTTGACGCTGGACGGCCGGGACCTGCTGCCGGGGCTGCTGGCGGACGAGGAGGCCCTGTCCTCCTTCGAGGAGGGCAAGCTCTTCGGCGCGCGGTGGCTCCAGGCCCTCGGCTCGCTGCCGAACGAATACCTGCACTATTACTACTTCCGCCGGGAGACCCTGCACGCGGTGCTGGAGTCGCCGGAGACCCGGGGCGAGTTCCTCGACCAGCAGCAGGGCGGCTTCTTCGCGGCGGCCGCGGCCGAGCCCGAGCGGGCGTACGCGCTGTGGGAGCGGACCCGGCTGCACCGCGAGGAGACGTACATGGCCGAGAGCCGGGCGGCCAGCGGCGGCTGGCAGCGCGACTCGTGCGACCTGGACGGCGGCGGCTACGACCAGGTGGCCCTGGCCCTGATGCGGGCGGTCGCCAGGGACGAGCGCACCCGGCTGATCCTCAACGTCCGCAACGGCACGACGGTGCCGGCGCTGGACCCCGAGGCAATCATCGAGACGGTCTGCGAGGTGGGCGCGAAGGGCGCACGGCCGTTGCCGTGCGCCCCTTTGCGTGAGGACCAGCTGGGGCTGATGCTCCAGCTCAAGGCCGTCGAACGGGCCGCCATCGACGCGGCCGTGGGCGAGAACCACGGCGCCGCGCTGCGCGCCATGGCCCTGCACCCCCTGGTCGACTCCCCGGCCGTCGCGGCCCGCATCCTGGACCGGGCCTGCCCGGCGTAGGCCTGTCCGGCGGATCTGCGGCTACGGGCCGTCCGTGCCGCCTGCGGTTTGTCGTGCCGACCGCGGGCCGTCTCGCCGCCTGCGGCGGCGGGTGCCCTGCGGGCGCGTCCTCACTCGCCGGACGGGCTTGATCGGACTGGGCTCCCGTGATCAGAACACGACGACCGAGCGGAGCACATCGCCTTCGTGCATCCGCTCGAACGCCTTCTCCACGTCCCCCAGCCCGATCGTCTCGGTCACGAACGCGGCGAGGTCGAGCCGCCCCTGCAGGTGCAGGTCGACGAGCATCGGGAAGTCGCGGGAGGGCAGGCAGTCGCCGTACCAGGAGGACTTCAGCGCGCCACCGCGGCCGAAGACGTCGAGCAGCGGCAGCTCCAGCTTCATCTCGGGGGTGGGCACCCCGACCAGGACGACGGTGCCGGCCAGGTCGCGGGCGTAGAAGGCCTGCTCGTACGTCTCGGGGCGGCCGACGGCCTCGATGACGACGTCGGCGCCGAAGCCGCCGGTCAGCTCGCGGATCGCCTCGACGGGGTCCGTGGTGCGCGAGTTGACCGTGTGGGTGGCGCCCATGGTCAGGGCCGTCTGGAGCTTGCGGTCGTCGATGTCGACGGCGATGATCCGGGCCGCCCCCGCCAGCCGGGAGCCCGCGATGGCCGCGTCGCCCACGCCGCCGCAGCCGATGACGGCGACGGAGTCGCCACGGCCGACCCGGCCGGTGTTGATCGCCGCGCCGATGCCCGCCATGACGCCGCAGCCGAGCAGCCCGGCGACCGCCGGGGAGACGGCGGGGTCGACCTTCGTGCACTGGCCGGCGGCGACCAGCGTCTTCTCCGCGAACGCGCCGATGCCGAGCGCCGGGGACAGCTCCGTCCCGTCGGTCAGCGTCATCTTCTGCTTGGCGTTGTGCGTGGCGAAGCAGTACTGCGGGCGGCCGCGCAGACACGCCCGGCACTGGCCGCAGACGGCCCGCCAGTTGAGGATGACGAAGTCGCCCGGAGCCACCTCGCTGACGCCGTCGCCGACGGCCTCCACGACGCCCGCCGCCTCATGGCCGAGGAGGAAGGGGAAGTCGTCGTTGATGCCGCCCTGCTTGTAGTGCAGATCGGTGTGGCAGACGCCGCACGCCTGCACCTTCACCACGGCCTCGCCGGGCCCCGGGTCCGGCACGACGATCGTCTCCACCCGCACCGGCTGGTTCTTGCCGGGTGCGATCACTCCACGTACTTCCTGCGCCATGGCGGGTCCCCTTCTCATCACTGGTCAGTCCACACCGTACGCGCAGCGGACGCGGCCCGCCGGAAGGGGCCTGACGTGCCGTCATCACCGCCTGTCGGTCCCGGTCTCCGCGCGTAGATTGACGGCGGGGGTCTGCGCGCGTAGATAACTGTTCTGACCGCCTCACTTCCCTGTTCTCCAGGAGCCCGCACGTGACCCTTTCTTCTTCCTCGAAGCGCGTCCGCATAGCGGCCGCCACCGCCGCCGTGGCCGTCGGCGCCGGTCTGTTCGCGGCCGGTGCGGCCTCCGCCGACCACGCCGCGCCGCGCACGGACAAGGAGATCCCGAACCTCACCAAGGTCACCGACAAGATCAAGGCGTACTACGGCGACACCGTCGACGCGGCGGGCCAGCACTACGCCTCGCCCGACAGCAACTACGCCAAGCAGGTCGCGGACATCGAGAAGAAGGCCAAGGCCCACCTCGAGGGCGTCGTGAAGAACGGCGCGAAGAACGCCAGGGGCAAGAAGGCCAGGCCCGCCATCGTCCTGGACCTGGACGACACCACCCTGCTGAGCTACAACTACGAGCTCCAGGTCGGCTTCCACTTCACGCCCGAGTCGCAGGACGCCTATCTGAAGTCCACCGACATGTCCCCGGTCTTCGGCATGCCGAAGCTCGTCAACTGGGCCAAGTCCAAGGGGATCGAGGTCTTCTACGTCACCGGGCGCGGCGAGCACCAGCGCGAGTGGAGTGCGCGCAACCTCAAGAACGTCGGCTACAAGCCCGTCGCCGACCCCGCGCACTTCTTCCTGAAGAACAAGAAGAACCCGCCGGCCTACCTGCCCTGCGGTGCCACCTGCACCACGGTCGAGTACAAGGCGGGCACGCGGAAGCACATCGAGTCCCAGGGGTACGACATCGTCGCCAACTTCGGCGACCAGTACAGCGACCTGAAGGGCGGCTACGCCGACCGCACCTTCAAGCTCCCCAACCCGATGTACTTCCTCCCGTAGGGTTCCGCTGCCGAGGGGGCGGTGGTCACCGCCTCTTCGGCACCGGCACGCGCATCAGGTCCCGGGCGACCGTCAGCTCGCCCTCGAAGCCCGCCGCCCGGGCCTGCCGCTCGAAGACCGTGGGGTCGCCGTACCGCTGCGAGAAGTGCGTCAGCACCAGATGCCGGACGCCCGCCTCCGCCGCGACCCGCGCCGCCTGGCCGGCCGTCAGATGGCCGTGCTCGACGGCGAGCCCCTCGTCCTCGTCGAGGAACGTGGACTCGATGACCAGCAGGTCACAGCCCTCGGCCAGCTCGTACACGCCGTCGCACAGCCGGGTGTCCATGACGAACGCGAACCGCTGCCCGGGCCGCACCTCGCTCACCTCGTCCAGCGTCACCCCGCCGACGGCGCCCTCGCGCTGGAGCCGGCCCACGTCCGGCCCGCCGATCCCGCGCTCCGCCAGCAGCGCGGGCAGCATCCGCCGGCCGTCGGGCTCCACCAGGCGGTAGCCGTAGGACTCGACGGGGTGCGAGAGCTTCCGCGCGTCCAGCGTGTACGAGGGGGCCGCGGCCAGCACCCCGCCGGGCCCGGAGACCGGCTCCTGGCTCAGCTTCACCGTCTCGCGGTAGGCGGTGGCGTACCGCAGCCGGTCGAAGAACCGCTGACCGCTCGCGGGGTAGTGCGCGGTGACCGGGTGCGGCACCCGGTCGAGGTTGATCCGCTGGATCACCCCGGCGAGGCCGAGGGAGTGGTCGCCGTGGAAGTGGGTGACGCACAGCCGGTTCAGGTCGTGCGCGGCCACTCCGGCGCGCAGCATCTGCCGCTGCGTGCCCTCACCGGGGTCGAAGAGCAGGCCCTCGCCGTCCCAGAGCAGGACGTAGCCGTTGTGGTTGCGGTGCCGGGTGGGCACCTGGCTGGCGGTGCCGAGGACGACGAGTTCGCGTACGGACAAGGGACTGCTTTCGTTCTGTTCGGTGTGGTGCGGGGTGCTTCGGTCAGCCGGGAGGCCAGTTGAGGCCCCGGCCGCCCAGCACGTGGGCGTGCGCGTGGAAGACGGTCTGCCCGGCGCCGGCGCCGGTGTTGAAGACGATGCGGAAACCCTTCTCGTCCACGCCCTCCTGCACCGCGACCTCACCGGCCTCGCGCAGTATGTCCGCGGCGATCTGCGGCTCGGCCGCCGCCAGGGAGGCGGCGTCCGGGTAGTGCACCTTGGGGATCACCAGGATGTGCGTGGGCGCCTGGGGGTTGATGTCACGGAACGCGACGGCGGTTTCGGACTCCCGCACGACGGTCGCCGGCACCTCCCCCGCCACGATCTTGCAGAACAGGCAATCGGCCTGCGGTTCTCCCGCCACCGGTGGGCTCCTCCCGGGTCGTCGGCTCGTACGGTCCGGATGCTACCGGGCCGCACTCGGACGGCGACGGCCCCGGGCCGGATGGGCCGGCAGTTCGTCGTCGGGGGCGGCGCAGGCCGCCGCGCGTCCCTATTTCCCCTGCTGGGAGCCTTGGTTGCCGCCGTGGTGAGTGCCGTGCCCGCCGTCGCCCTTTTTGTCGGTGCACGTCGGGGACGGGTGCGGCGGGGGCTTGCCCTGGCCGCCGCCGGCCTGCCCGCAGTCGCCGAGGACACCGCCCGCGAAGACGGTCCTCCCGTCGACCTTCACGGTCAGCGAGCCCGTGACGCACGACTGGCCGTTGATGCCGGTGACCTTGCCGAACGCGATGATCTTCTTGTCCTTGTCGGTCCTGCCCTGGCAGTCGACGCCCACGGCCGTCACCTTGCGCTTGCCGTCCTTGTCCGTGCTGCCGTCGGACTCCGCCTTTCCGGTGCAGGTCAGCCAGCGCACGGGGATGTGCTCACGCTCCAGCTGCCGGGTGGCCAGCTGGTCGGTGGTGACGGAGACGGTCGCCGTGTCGAGCGCGTCGGAGGGCCGGCAGGCGGCGAGAGCCACGACCGCCGTGCCCGTCAACGCCGCGGCACCCGCCGCGGACAGCACCCGCCGACCCCGCAGTCGCCTCAATGCCCTCATAGAGGGAGGTTCCCACTCGCGCGGGCGGCGCGGAAGAACGCGTCGGGCCACTCGGTCCGGTCCGGTGACGGAGTGGTCGGGCCCGTGGCCGACCGGCTGCCCCGCCTCGGGGCAGCCGGGCCCCGGTTCGACGCCGGTTCCCCCGCGACCGACGTCGGCTCCCTTTGCCCTCAGAGCATGGCCACGCCCCCGGCGCGTCGCCATAGGAAGAACTTCCTACTCACACCACGAGCCCGGTCCGCCGCGCCAGCGATACGGTGGAGACGCGGTTGTTGGTGCCGAGCTTGCGGTAGATCTTCTCCAGGTGCCGGTTGACCGTGTGCCGGGAGATGGTGAGGCGACGGCCGATCACATCGGCCGTGAGTCCTTCCGCGAGCAGCCCGAGGACGGTGAACTCACGAGGAGTCAGCCCGTGCCCGTCGGCATCCACGGCCCCCGCCCCCCGACCGGCGGCGTCGCGCAGCCGGCGCAGCTCCCGCACATGGCTGTCGACGCCGGCGAGCAGTGGCTGGATCCGCGCGGCGAAGGCGAGTTCCCGCTCGGTGAAGTCGCCCTTGCGCCCGAGGACGACGGTGCGCAGCGCGTTCTCCCCGCCGGGCATCGGCAACCCCAGCTGCTGCGTCGTACCGAAGTCGCGGAAGGCTTCACTGCGCCACTGGGAATGGCGCCACCGGTCGCAGATCTGGCTCATGGTCACCGGTCGCCGTTCACCTGCCGTGAGATAGGGGAGCAGCGGATGGCGCTGGCGTATGCGCCGGTCGATGAGGTCTTCCACCGCATGACTGATCCGGTCGGGCGCCCATCCCTCGGCCCGCCCGGCCTGCGCCGCCAGGTCGACCCCCGCGAACAGCACCGTGTTGCAGCCGAAGGCCTCGTGGAGGTGGCCGGCGACCAGATGCCATAACGCATCCGGGTCGTCGTTCTCGAGGACCGCGACGACAAGGTCGAGCATGCGCTCGTAATCCCGGGAGGTGAGCTGTGCCATGGCCGCAAGCATCCCGACCGGGCGGGTTCCGGGCGAGACCCGGGCACGACGGTGATCGACTTTCGGTCACGCCCGGCCCCGGCGGGGCCGGGCCCGGCCGCCCGGTCCGCCGTCGCTCGCACCCCTCGTCATTACCTGCTCATGACCACTTCTTGAAAGATCCAACCAACTAGATGGTTGCACCCTTTCGGGAGACCACCTACCGTGAGCCGGGTGATCGAATTACGGGAAGTCCAGTGCCTGTTGGCGCTCAGTGAGCAGCTGCACTTCGGGCGGGCCGCTCGCGAGCTCCAGGTGTCACAGTCGCGCGTCAGCCAGACGGTGCGCAAGGTCGAGCAGCGCATCGGCGGACGGTTGTTCGAGCGCACCAGCCGCGAGGTGCGGCTGACCACGCTGGGTGCGCACTTCATCGACCAACTGCAGCCGCTGTACAAGCAGCTGGTCACCGTGTACGACCAGGCGGTCAGCGACGCCCGCGGGCTCGTGGGGGCCACCCGGCTCGGATTCACCGGAGCCGCCGGGGGGCGCTATGTGGCCGACCTGATCAGGGCGCTGCGGACCGATGCCCCCGAGTGGGAGATCGTGCTGCGCGAGGTGGCGTGCGGTGATCTCCTCGGGCCGTTGCGCCGCGGCGAGGTCGACGTCCTCGCGGCCGCCCTGCCGGTCGACGAACCGGACCTGACGGTGGGGCCGGTGATCTCCCACGAGCCGCGCATGCTGGCGACGGCCCTGGACCATCCCGCCGCGCAACGCGGTTCGATCTCCATCGAGGAGATCGCGGACGACACCGTCTTCGAATTGGCCAACACGGCACCCGGCTACTGGCGGGCTTTCCACCTGCCCACCGTGACGCCCGCGGGCAGGGTGCTGCGCCGCGGCCAGACGGTGACCACCTGCCAGGAGATCCTGACGCTGGCCGCCGCGGGGCAGGGGGTCGCGCCGATGCTGGAGTCCGTCGCCAGCCATTACGCACGGCCGGACGTGGCCTTCGTCCGCATTCACGATCTGCCGGTCGCGCCCATCGCCCTGATCTGGCGTACGGCCGAGGAGAACACACGGATCCGGGCGCTCGCCGAGAGCGCGGCGCGGATGGCACGCAGACCGGACGACCGGGGCAGACCCACCACAGTCGGCCCCGTGTAGAGCCACCGGACAGGCCCTAGCGAGGGGCGCTCCCGTCGGGCCAGTGGGGAGAACGTCCCAGCACGGCCACGATCCGGTCGAGCAGATCACCGCTCGCCGTCCCGACGCCCGGCTGGAACGATGCCCCTTCCTCCCGCCGGTTCGCACCGTCCGGCACAGCCTCGGCGATCGGCAGGACCTGGCGGAGCAGTTCCGGCTCGAACGGAGCGGGTACGCCGATCGTTCTGGCCACGTCCCACCCGTGGACCACGTAGTCGACGAAATGGAAACCGATGGCCGTACGGGCCGGGAACGACTGCCCGCCGCGCACCTCCGGGAGCCAGAACTCACCGTCCAGCACGCCCTCCCTGCGGAACGCGGTCGTCACCCTGGCCGAGGACTCGGCGAAGGCGGCGGCTGCACCGACGTCGTCGAAGTCGCGGTCGGCCCACACGGTGCGATCGGTCCGTTCCCCGTCGGCCGCGGCGGCGAAGCCGTGATTCTGGCCGATCATGTGGGCGAGGAGCCGGCGGAGCGTCCACTGCGCGCAGGGCGTTGGCAGGTCGAGATGCTCCGCCCTGACCTGGCCGACGACGGCCTCGGTGATCCGTAGCGCTTCCCTGTCCCCGTCACGTACATCGGGTATGGCGTTGATGAGTGGTCTCCTCGTCGAATGGTTCGCGGATCGTGGGCCGGGCGCGGAACGCTCAGGGCAGGATCGACTGGCCGGAAAGGGCCTGGCTCTGCCCGCGGAACTCGGCGATCACCTTTCCCGTGGCGTTGCGCACCGTCACGTCGTAGATCCCGCTGCGCCCGAACCGGGAGCGCTCCACGGCCTGCGCGGTCAGCTCGTCGTCCACCTGGGCGGGGCGCAGGAACGTCACCTGCGCCCCTTGCGCGACCGTGACGGTGTCGTACGTGTTGCAGGCGTAGGCGAACGCGGCGTCCGCGAGGAGGAACAGGTAGCCGCCGTGCGCGATGCCGTGGCCGTTCACCATCGCGTCGGTGACGCGCATGTGGGCGGTGGCGCGCCCCTGGTCGACGTGGTCGAGGACGATGCCCAGTTCCTGGCAGGTCCTGTCGCCTCGGTACATGGCTTCCGCGCAGCGCCGGGCCGTGGTCGCCGCGTCGCTGTCGATGGCATCGCCCTTGAGGGCATCGCCGTTGAGAGCATCGCCGTTGAGGGGCAAGAGAGGGCTCCTTGGCTCGGTGGTCGGTGGCCGGTGGTCGCCCCTGCCGGGGCCGGCCGGGGTGACGCCCCGGGGGTGGGCGCCGCCCCGGCCATCGTGCCGCGGCGCGGCACGGTTCAGCGCACGGCCGACGTGATCTCGGCGGCCGCCCGGTGGCCCGAGCGGATGGCCCCCTCGAGCAGGCCGAAGAACTCCGTGCTGGTCTCGGTTCCCGCCCAGTGCACGCGCTCGTGCGGGCGCGTCAGGTGCGGGCCGTTGCGGAGCCAGTCCCCGGGGCCGAAGAGCGCGGCGTAGCAGCCACGGCTGTAGTCGGCGTTGACCCAGTCGGTGACGTGGTACCCGATGGGGTCGGGCAGTTGGGGGAAGAGCCCGCGTGCCTGCGCGAGGACGGCGGCCCGCTGGTCCGCCTCGGACAGGGCGGCGAAGGTGCGCGCTTCGGCTCCCGTGACGAAGCCGGTCAGCACACCGACTCCCCCCGGCGGCGAGTCGTCCACCGTCGACAGCAGCGGTCCGTCGGCGCTCACCGACCAGCCGGAGAGCCCGTGGTCGCGCCACAGCGGTTTCGGGTAGACCAGATGCACCTTGACCGCGCAGCCCCGTGCGGTGACGTTGCTCGATCGGGGGGCGGGCAGCGCGGGGCTGTAGTCGATGCTGTCGGCGAGCAGCGGGGGCACGGCGATGACCACCCTGCTGCCTTCGTACACGCCCGTGCCGGTGCGCACCTTCACACCGTCGCCGGTCTGCTCGACCAGGGTGACGGGTTCGGACAGCCGCACCCGGTCGCCCAGTTTCGCGGCGAGCAGCTCGCTCAGCCGGTGGGCGCCGCCGTCGACGCGGTCCTCCTGCGCTCCGCCCTTGAAGGCGTTCAGGTAGCGGATTCCGCCCCCGGAGCTGAGGTAGAAGGCCATGTGCAGGACCGAGACGTCGGCCGGGTCGGCGGCCATCATCTCGCCGAGGAACAGCGGGAAGAACGTCCGGGCGTCGGGGTGGTGGAGATTGCTCTCGGCCCACTCGGCGGCGGTGAGGCGGTCCAGCCGCTCGGCGTCCGGCGTGAGCCAGGGCGCGTCGGCGCGTACGGACTTGGTCAGCTCGTCGAGCAGCTCGAACATCTCGCCCAGGGCGATGGCGTTGAGCGGCGGGAACCGCCCGTCGACGCTCTCCGTGGCCGAGGAGACGGCGAACCTGCTCTGCCCGGTCATGGTGGTGGGTGCGGTGGCCAGCCCCAGACGGGTGATGAGGGCCTTCAGCTCGGTGTGGCGCTCCCCGAGATAGGCGGCCCCGGCGTCGGCCCACTGCCCCGGGGCGACCTCGATGCCCTGGGTGCGGCCACCGACCCGGTCCCGGGCCTCCAGGACCGTGACCTCGATGCCCTCGGCGGCCAATGCGGTGGCGGCGGTGAGTCCGGCGAGCCCGGCGCCGACGACGATCACGGTCATCGCGTCACGCTCTCGATCCGCTTGGCGAGCGTGCTGGGGGTGGGCGACTCGATGAACTCGGCGATGGTCAGTTCCGTTCCGTGGTCGCGGACGATCGCGCTGAGGACCCGCGTGGCGAGCAGCGAGTCCCCGCCCGTCTCGAAGAAGTCGGAATCCGCGTGGACGCCGTCGGTCTCCAGGACCCTGCGGAAGATGTCGATGATGCCGTCGACGATGCGGTCAGCGGGCACGGCTTGCCTCCTTGAATTCATTGCGGATTGCGTACAGTTGGTGGGTGCGCGCCCGGTCGACCTTGCCGCTCGCGGTGTGGGGCAGTTCGGGCACCACGGTGATGCGGGTGGGCACGAGATGGCGGGGGCTGCGCTCGCGCAGGTGGCGGAGGACGGCGGCGGCGAGGGTGGCGGGGTCGGCGTGCGGGCGGGGCAGCACATAGCCGACCAGGGCGGTGTGGTCGCCGACCACGGTCCCGGTGGCCACCGCGGCGGCCACGTCCGGGTGGCCGCACATCTGCGCCTCGGCCTCTCCGGGGCTCACCCGGATGCCGCGGATCTTCAGCTCGTCGTCGAGCCGGCCCTCGTGGACGAGAGCGCCGTCCGCCTCGCGGCGGACGCGGTCGCCTGTGCGGAAGTACCAGCCCCGGACGTCCGGCTGGTCGAAGGCGCGGAAGCGCTCCCCGGTGATCTGGGGCAACCCCCGGTAGCCGAGGGCCAACGACGGGCCGCCGATGAGCAGTTCACCGTCCTCACCGATGTGCTCGCGCACATGGGGCAGGGCGTGTCCGATCGGTATGGCCGCCGGGGTGGCGGTCGGCGAGGTGTCCCCCACGGCCAGCGGGCCGTGGAGGTCGATGGCGTGGGTGACCAGCGTCGTCTCCGTGCACCCGTAGGTGTTGACCAGCCGGACCCGGTCGGCGCCGGGCACCGCGCGCCAGTCGGCGAGCCGGGCCGGGCGGGCCGCCTCGCCGCCGATGACCACCGTCCGCACCGTCCCGGGCAGGGCCGCCCGGTCCTCGGTGAGGTGGTTGACGAACTCGTGCCAGAACGCGGTGGGCAGGTCCAGTACGGTCACCCGGCGGCGCTCGATCATCCGGAGGAACCGCGGGAAGGAGGCCGAGTAGGCGTCGTCGTCGATGACGAGGCTCGCCCCGCGGGTGAGTGCGGGCAGGATCTCCTCGAAGCAGGTGTCCCAGTTGAGGGACGCGAACTGCAGCACGCGGTCGGCGGGGGCGATGTCGAGCAGCCCGGCGAGGGAGTCGACGGCGGCCGCGATCGCCCGCCGCGGTGTGGCGACCGGCTTGGGCGCTCCGGTGGAGCCGGAGGTGAACAGCACGTACGCGGGGTCCTCGGGGTCCACCGCAGGCCAGGGCGTGGCCGGCGCGTGCGGCAGCCCTGTCGGGTGCGGCTCCGCCAGGCGCAGCGCGGGCAGGCCGAGCGGTACCTCGGCCGCGTCCGGAGCGATCACGCTCCGGCAGCCCGCGGCTCGGACCAGCGCTTCCTTGCGCTCGGCCGGGAAGGCCGGGTCGATCGGGCAGTACGCGCCGCCCGCGGCGAGCACGCCCAGGAAGGCGGCGATCGTGTCCGCGGACCGTGCGGTCAGCACGCCGACCGTGCCGCAGTCCGGGCCGAGGCGGCCCGCGATGCCGCGTACCAGGCCCTCCAGCCGGGCGTACGACAGCTCCTGTTCGTTGTGGATGATCGCGGCACGCTCCGGGTGGCGCCGGGCCGCCTGGAGGAAGAGCTCGACGACATCCGAGGGGTCCGCGGGCGCGACGGAAGCCGCCGGGCGGTGGTTCTCGGTCATGAGTGCACCTTCGGGTGGGTGAGGGGTCAGCGCTCTGTCCGGTCGGGCGCGGTCACGGTGGGGATCCGGCGCCCTGGGGTGCCGGATCCCCCGGTACGGGCGAGGTCCGGCGTGCGTCCCGGCGCGACTGGGCCAGGAGCCCCAGGGTGGCCGCGGCGGCCAGCACCATCACCGCCACGCCGTAGACCGTGGCGGTCGGCCGGAGTCCGGCCTCGCGCACGGCCACGCCGGCGGCGACGGCCGGCAGGCTGAAGCCGAGGTAGCACACCACGTACATGCTGGAGACCAGTTGGGCCCGCTCGGCCGGTGCTGCCAGGGGCCCGATCGTCTGGAAGGCACCGAGGAACCCGGTGCCGAAGCCGTATCCGGCGACGACCGTCCCGACGAAGAAGAGGGCCGTGGAGGTGGTCTCCAGCGCGCCGAGGGTGAGGCCGACGCCCACGAGGAAGGCGACGAAGCCGCCGGTCATCGTCCGGCGCGGCTGCCGGTTGCGCCGCAGCAGCGAACCGACCGCGCCCGTTCCGGTCAGGGCGAAGACGACGAGGCCGCCGACGACGTGGTTCGACAGGTGCAGGATCCCGGCCGCGATCGAGGAACCCAGCGACATGTAGAGGCCGCCGAGGGCCCACACCGCGAACAGGCACGGCGCCACGACGAGGAACAGCGGCCGGATCCGGCGCGGCACCCCCATGCGCGGTGCCAGCGAGGCGAGCGCGCCGGGGCCGCGCGGCGAGGTCTCCGGGATCGCCGGCACGCAGCACGCCAGGACGACGAACGCGATGAGCAGCAGGGCGTACACCAGGACCGTCGGGTGGGGGGCGTACTGGACCAGCAGCCCGGCTCCCAGGGCGCCCAGCGCCAGGCCGACGTTGGGGGCGGTGGTGTTGACCAGGGGGCCGAGGCGGGGTTTGTCCGGGGGGTGCAGATCGAGGATCGCGGCACTGGTCGCGCCCGTCGCGGCGCCGGTGGCCACGCCCTGGACGGCGCGGGCCGCCAGCAGCCATCCCACTCCGTCGGCGCCGATGAACAGCACCATGCTGACCGCTTCGAGGACCAGTGCCGTGACGAGCACCGGCTTGCGGCCCACGTAGTCGGACAGTCCGCCGACCACGAGCAGCGCCACCAGCAGCGCTATCGCGTACAGGGCGAACACCTCGGTCAACGCGATCGAGGAGAACTTCCATCTGGCCTGGTAGACGACGTACAGCGGTGAGGGCGCGCTCGAGGCGAACAACATCAGGCACTGGGTGAGCCCGATCAGCCAGAACGCGGCGGATCGCGACATCCCCCGGGGCCGGGCGTGCACCGCGGCACCGCGGCTTCGGGTACCACTCATAAGCGGTCTCCCCACGGACGGGACTCCTCGAACCGCCGCACGACGCGGTCCACGATCTCCTCGGCCGCGCCCAGATACCGCTCCGGGGCCAGCAGCTCCCGCGCGGTGAGCCCGTCCGGGAGCTTCCCCGTCAGCTCCGGATCCTTGGCGAGGACCTCGTCGAACGGGCGGCCGTCGGCGGTGGCTTCGCGGGAGAGCGCGGCCAGCACCCGCTTCGCCTCGGCCTTGCCCAGCAGCGGTGCGAGCACGACGTTGAGCCGCTCGGAGACGATGGAGCCGCCGGTCAGTTCGAGGTTGCGCCGCATCTGCCGGGGGAAGACCTCGAGCCCCTCGGCGAGTTCGGCCGCGGTGTGGGCCGCCCCGCCGGCCAGCCGGAGCGCCTCGCGCAGCGGCTGCCACTCGGCGTGCCAGGCACCGGGCGCGCGCTCGTCCTCGGCCAGCATGCTCTGCGCGAGGACCAGCGCGTGGGCGGGCAGTTGACGGGCCGCCGACACGATGAGGGTGGCGAGCACGGGATTGCGCTTCTGCGGCATGGCGGAGGACACCCCCCGGCCCGCCGCCGACGGCTCGGCGGCCTCGGCGACCTCGGTGCGCGACAGGTTCTGTACGTCCAGGGCGAACTTGCCGAGCGTCCCGGTGACGGCGCTGAGGGCCCAGCCGATGTCGCACAGGGGCATGCGCAGGCTGTGCCAGGGCGCCCGCGGTTCGCGCAGCCCGAGTTCACCGGCGAAGCGCGCGGCGAGGGCGAGTCCGTGCCCGGGGCCCGCGGCGTCCGTGGTGCGGGCGTACTCCTCGTAGGCGGCGAGGGTGCCGGCGGCGCCGCCGAGCTGGGCGGGCAGGCTCTCGGCGGTGCGCCGTACCCGTTCCGAGGCGTCCAGGACCGAGCCGAGCCAGCCCGCCGCCTTCAGTCCGAAGGTGGTGGGCACGGCGTGCTGGGCGAGGGTGCGTCCGGCCATCGGCACGTCGCGGAACTCCCGGGCCAGGGAGGCCAGCGCGACGGCGGTCCGCGCCAGGTCCTCCTCGACGCGCGCCAGCACCCGGGCGGACAGCAGCATGGCGGCCGAGTCCAGGATGTCCTGGCTGGTGCTGCCGAGGTGCACGTACTCGGCGGCGGCCGGGTCCACGGCGGCCACCGCCTCGGTCAGCCGTTGCACCAGGACCACAACGGGGTTGGCCGCGCCGCGGGACTGACGGGCGAGTTCGGCGACGTCCATCCGGACCGATCCCGCGCCCTCGGTGATGGGGCCCACCGCGTCGGCCGGGATCACCCCGAGCGCCGCCTGCGACCGCGCCAGCGCGACCTCCGCCTCCAGCATGGCCGCCACCCATGCCTCGTCGCTCAGGGCGCTCTCCAGCCCGGTGCCGGCCCATACCGGGGCGAGCAGCCCGGTGTCGCCGCCCAGCGGGGCTCTCCCCCCGGTGCGATCGGGCCCGTTGTGCTGAAACATGCCTCTACCTCGTTTTGTTCAGTGCGGTTTCGGTGCGGTCCGGTGGCGTCCGCTGCCGGTCGGGGCTGCCCGTACCGTGCGGTTCACAGCGCGGCCTGGGCCCGTTCCGTCACGGCCGGGCGCTCTGGCGTCCCGGTGGCCAGGCAGGCTCTGGCGATCGCGTCGGCGTCGCCGAGGATCACCGAGTCCACCCCGGGCCGGATCCCGGCCGCGGTGGCCCAGTGCACGGTCTCGGTGGGCACGCCGAACGCGAAGCGGTACCGGTGTGCCTGCCCGGCGGCGTCCACCAGGCGGTACGGGCGGCGGGTCACCGTCAGCCCGCCGACCTCGACGTGCCCGTCGGTCCCGGTGGGCAGCAGATACGGTCGGCAGGCCCCGCGCACCATCAGGCCCTGGATGAGCCGGTCGGTGGTGGTGCGGACGTCCACCTCCGGCAGCCTGGCCTCGATGAGCGCGGTCACCTCCGTCTCCGAGCCGGGGATGTCGGCCGAACTCACCGCGAACGCACCGCCCGGCGTCGGCACCACCCGCATGCCCGGCCCGATCATCCTCAGCACGCCCGCGTCGATGAGCGCGATCAGTTCCTCGATGCGGCTCGGCGGCGGACCGATCGACACGAACGCGTTGAGCGGCGTGTACCAGGACTGCAATTCGTCCCGGTAGGACTCGCCGGTGATACCGGCGTGGTCCACCACGAGCCTGATCTCGTTGCGCAGGTCACGCATGACGTCCAGGGCGGCCTTCAGCGGGCCGTCGACATTGCCGCGCCGTGCCTCCGCCAGATCCCGCCGCAGATAGTCGAGCAGCCAGTCCTGGAACCGGCCGGGGGTGGTGAAGCGGTGGTCCCGGTAGGGCCGGGCGATGAGATCCCAGTCCCACCGCTCGCCCGGTTCGATACCGAACCGGATCAGTAATCGGTCGTCCGCCGGAGTGCCGAGGGGGGTGCCGGTGTATTCGCGGAGGAACGCACCGGCCTCGTCGTCGCAGAGCCGTTCGGC
Organism: Streptomyces netropsis; assembly: GCF_014203545.1. Lineage (GTDB taxonomy): Bacteria > Actinomycetota > Actinomycetes > Streptomycetales > Streptomycetaceae > Streptomyces > Streptomyces netropsis. Next base: position 387,857 of record NZ_JACHJG010000001.1, on the reverse strand, counting down.
GATCAGCGCGTGGTAGTAGACGCCGGTGACTTCCCGGTCGACCAACGGCCAGATGTGCTTGCGGAATTCGATGCGTTCGCCGGACCGCCGTCGGTCCCGCAGGGAGGCGATGGTCTCGGGGGTGAACGCGCCCGGACCGTGGCGGCCGTGCGCGCCCTTCTGGTTCTCACCGCGGGCGTGGTAGGGAATTCCGCGCCGGGAACCGGCGAACATCATCGGTTCCTTGCCGGACGGGCGGTACGACAGCCGCCCGTTCTCCCGGACGTAGGTGCCGCCCCGCCCCTCGGTGAGGAGCGTCATGTAGTCGAAGAAGTTGAGCCCGAGGCCCCGCAGCGCGACCGGCCGGCCGGGAGCGATGGCATCGAGGTCCACTTCGGCGGGGCTGGCCGGCGGGAAGTAGTCGAGACCGTGGGAGTCGGCGTGGTCCCGCAGGCTTCGCTCGCGGTCGGACAGCGGCATCTCGATGTGGCCCTGCGCCAGGACGACGCGGTCGAGCAGCAGTCTCGCCCCGTTGTCCAGGGTGACGATCTGCGAGCCGTCCTCGTCCTCGTCGAGCGCCACCGCGCTGTGGTGGTGGAGCACCATGCTGACCTGCTCGGGAGCCGTGCACAGCAGGCGGTCCAGCACCCAGTTCAGGTAGTGGCCGTAGAACGCCCGGGAAGGGTAGGAGTCCGGGCCCAGCGCCGCGGCTTCGGCCCGTACCCATGCGGGGTAGGACTCGGATTCGACGGGCTCCATCAGGGTGACGAACTTCGCCCACTCGTAAAGGCTCGGCCCCGGGCGTATGGGCCCCTCGCAGTTCACGCTGGGGTCGGTGTACATCGTGACCTGCGAGGCCACGGTGTTCATGAGGAGGTGCGTCGGCTGCGTGGTCCGCCACACCCGGCCGCCGAGCCCGAGGTAGGGATCCACCACGTGCAGCACGACCTGCTGCTCCGCCGCCGCGGCGTTGGCGGACAGCCGTTCCAGGACGGACAGTCCCCGGGGGCCCGCACCGATCACGCAGATCGTCGTCGTCCGGCTCACCGGCCCCCCGTCTCCTCGCCGGCGCCGCTCAGTGCCGTGGCGAAGCGCGTGCGCAGTTCCCGCTTGAGGACCTTTCCGGTGGGGCCGGTGGGGAATTCCTCGTCGCTCCCGGCCACGAACACCGCCGCCAGGGTCGTCAGTCCGGCCGCGACCAGCTCCCGGTTCAGCCGGGGAAGGAGTTCCGCCGGGTCGTGCCCGACGGCCTTCTCCTGGAGACGCAGCACTCCGATGGGGAGCTGGCCGCCGCCGAGCGGACCGGGCACCCCGACGACGGAACAGTCACGGACCAGGTCGTCGCAGTCGGCCAGCAGCACCTCCTCGATGGGCAGCGTGTACACCGGTCCCGTCGTCGTGTGGATGACGTCGAGGGTCCGGTCGAGGTGGTAGAAGCGCCCTTCGCCGTCCTTCTTCGCCACGTCGCCGGTCAGCCAGTAGCCGGCCAGTTCGAAGCTCTTGGTCAGTTCGGGGTCGTTCCAGTAACCGGGGGTGCGCGACGGTGACTTCACCGCGAGATTGCCGATCGTGCCGTCCGGTACTTCGTTGCCCTCGTCGTCCAGGACGGCGGCCTTCTCCACCACCTCCACCGGCGTCCCGACGCAACGGTCGTTCCGTTCGGTCTCCGGGGTGGTGACCTGCCCGAAGAGCGCCATTCCCATCTCGGAGGAGCCCAGCCCGTCGATGAAGCGGGATCCGGGCAGCACGCTCTGGTCCGTGCCGCCCTCCGGGAGCAGCCAGGGCTGGATCAGGCCCGCGGGCCGCTCGCCGAGGCTCACCAGGCGGCGTATGTGGCCGTAGTGCGCCGAGTCGCCGGTGTTGAACCAGGTGTGCACCCGGGCGGCGGCTTCCACGGGAAGGTCGCCCGTGGCCAGCTCCACGAAGGTGCGCGGGAAGGAGGCGACCATGGTCGGCTGGAATTCCCTCATCACCGGCTCGACCACCGAGCGCCGCCAGTCCCCCATGGTCAGGGTCGGCACGCCCAGCAGGACCGTGGTCAGCAGATAGCTGAGGCCGCCGGCGTGCGTGTGCGGCATCAGGGACAGCAGCCGGTCGTCCGGCTCGGCAGGGAAGCGCAGCATGCGCGTCTCCTTGCCGGCCCAGAACTGGCGGTGGGCGATCATCGTGGACTTCGGCGTGCCGGTGGTCCCCGAGGAGTGGATGAGCGCCACGACGTCGTCGGCGGCGTGCCGGTACGGGTAGGGCGAGGGCAGCGCGCCGGACTCCGGGTCGTGGGCCCGTACCTCCGCCGACGGAGCGATGAACTTCGGGCGGGGCTGGCCGGGCCGGTAGGCCGCGGTGATCACGCGCGGGTCGTCGGCGACGATGCCGACCACTCCGACGTGGTCGAGGTAGCGCTTGGCCGTCGTGATCGGCATCGCGTCGTTGACCAGTGCCGGGATCGCCCCGAGCGCGGTGAGCGCCAGGAAGTGCAGGATCGGCTGGAGCCCCTCGGCGATGTAGAGCGCGACCGGATCGCCGGGGCGCACACCGTTCGCCCAGTACCAGCGGGCGTACTGGTCGCGGATGGCCTCCAGCTCCCGCAGGCTGTGTCCGCGCAGGGAGACCTGGCCGCGCGGGTCGGTGCGGTGGCTGTAGATCAGCGGTACGTCGGTGTGGGGGTTGAGCGCCAGGGCGTGCTGGAGGAAGTTGCCCGCACCGAGGTCGGGGTCGGTGAGGAACTTTCGGCGCGCCGACATGGGGGCTACGGGGCTGGCGTTACTCACTGACACTCCTGGTGGTGGTGACGGCCGTCGACGCCGCGGTGGTGTGGGAGCGCCACCAGGCCTGACCATCGGCGTCGAGGGTCTGGATCGGGTCGTAGTACTCGTAGGTCTTGCCGAGCGCGTAGGGGGCGTCGCGCTCCAGTGACGTGAAGTAGTTCTTGGTCCAGTAGGAGATGCCGCGCTCGCGGTCGTACTCCTCGACCTGGTGGACCCAGCGCTTGCCGACGAACGGCACGTCGCAGACGAGCCGTGGGGTGCCGAAACCGGGGAGATATCCCATGATCGCCTGCTGTAGCGCCTGGGTCTCCCACAGCGCGAGCCGCCAGTGTTCGGCGTTCGGGATCATGTCGCAGAGGTAGAAGTAGTACGGCATCACGCCCGCGCCGTCGAGCAGCGCGAAGCACAGGTCGAGCAGCGCCGCGGGCGAGTCGTTGACACCGCGCATCAGCACGCCCTGGTTGCGGACGTCGCGCACGCCCAGGTCGAACATGGTCCTGGCGGCCTCCGCGTTGAGCGGGGTGACCTGTTGCGCGGCGTTCACGTGGGTGTGGATGGCCAGGCTCACGCCGCGTTTGCGCGCGGTGCCGGCCAGGCGTGCCACGGAGGCCTTGGCGTCGTCGGTGAGCCAGTGCTGCGGCAGGTCCATCAACGCCTTGGAGGCCAGCCGGATGTCGCGGACGTGCTCCATCTCCAGGAGCGCGGCGACGAAGGACTCCAGCCGGGGCCACGGCACGTTCGCCACGTCGCCGCCCGAGACCACGACATCGCGGATCGTGGGGGTGCGGCGCACGTAGTCGAGCATCGCGTCGTGCCGGTCGCCCTGCTTCATCGAGAACTTGAGCTTGGGGACACTGGGCGTGGAATTCCCGACCAGGTCCATGCGGGTGCAGTGCCCGCAGTACTGGGGGCAGGTGGAGACCAACTCCGCCAGTACCTTGGTCGGATAGCGGTGGGTCAGGCCCTCCACCGCCCACATGTCGGCCTCGTGCAGGGAATCCCGCGAGGCGAAGGGGTGCGAGGGCCATTCCTCCGCCCGGTCGGAGAAGACCGTGAGCATGTGCCGCCGCACCGGGTCGGCGTACATGGCCTCGTCGGTCGGTGTGGCGTGCGGGACCATCATGCTCAGCACGTACGGCGGCAACAGCAGGGACATCGTCGCCCGCTCCGCCTGGTCACGCTCGACGTCCTGGTAGAAGGCCTCCGACAGCAGATCGCCGTACGCCGCCCGGAGCTGCCGCACGTTCTTCACGCAATGCGTGCGCTGCCATTGCGGATCACGCCACTGCTGCTCGGTGACCTCGCGCCAACCGGGAATTCTGCGCCAGTCGGGCTCCACGAGGTCTTTGGGCCGGTAGGAATAAGGCTGATGCAACACTCTTCCCCCAAAAAGATGAGAGCGGGTCGACCGAGAACGCGACGCGGCGGGGTGCGAAATGCCGACCGGGCGCGCGGGAATACGGCCCGGGCGCGGGCGGCCGCCCGGCGGGCGGGCCCCTTGCACGGGAACCGAAGAAAACCAGGGAGAGGGGATACGGCGCGTTTTCAGATCCGGCCGGTCTCAGTGGGGGTGTGCGGCACCCCATGACCTTCGACAGACATCCGTCTGTTTGCCGATGCGCGCGCTACGGGCCCGATGCGGTGCCCGGAAGAACTCAAGCAGGGGCGGTGGCAGTGGGCCGGGGCGAGCGGTACGGGCGTACGACGCCCCTCGCGCCCTGCGACGCCGCGGCCGCATGACGATGGTTACTCGGCGGACGGTCCGCCCACCGTAGATGTGAAGTCACAATCAATCCCCCGTGCCGAACAACTTCGTGCGTGTTCCGGAGAACATCTTGCTTGTCCGTGCAACAACCATCAAGAGCGATATTCGAATGGCTCGATTCGTCAAACTGATCGATCCGGACCGACCGGTTTCCGGCCGCTCGGCCTCGGTCCGGGGGATGTCCACGGTGTGAACGGCCGGGATATGCCGAGCGCCGCACAGCCGTATACCCGGCTGTGCGGCGCTGGAGAGCGGTGCTTCTGTGCGGCGCTGGAGAGCGATCCTTCTGCGCGGCGCGGGAGAGCGATCCCTTACGACCAGCGCCCCGTGCGGCCCAGCAGCAGTGCCGTCGCCGCCGTGCCCGCCGTCGACGTGCGCAGCACGCTCGGACCCAGCCGGTACGGCTTCGCGCCCGCCTCGGCGAAGGCGGCCAGCTCCTCCGGGGAGACACCGCCCTCCGGACCGACGACCAGGACGATGTTGCCCGTCTGCGGGAGCGAGGCCGTGGCCAGGGGGGCGCTGCTGCCCTCCTCGTGGAGGACCGCCGCGAACGCGGCGTCCGCGAGCAGCGCCGAGACCTGCTTGGTCGTCAGGAGGTCGGACACCGGGGGGAATCGGAGGCGGCGGGACTGCTTACCGGCCTCGCGGGCCGTCGCGCGCCACTTGCCCAGCGCCTTCAGCCCGCGCTCGCCCTTCCACTGCGTGACGCAGCGCGATGCCGACCAGGGCGCGATCGCGTCGACGCCCGTCTCGGTCATGGTCTCGACCGCCAACTCGCCCCGGTCGCCCTTGGGCAGGGCCTGGACGACCGTGATGTGGGGCTGGGGCAGGGGTTCGGCGCGGACCGAGGTGACCGCGACGTCGAGGCGGTCCTTGCCCTCGACGGCGGCCACGGTGCCGAACGCGCCCGTGCCCGCGCCGTCCGTCAGGACGATGTCCTCGCCCACCCGCAGACGGCGGACCGAGACCGCGTGCCGCCCTTCCGGGCCGTCGAGGGGGAAGACCGTACCGGGGAAGACACCCGTCAGGGAGTCCTCCTCGACCAGGAAGACCGGTGCTGTCATGTCTCGCTCCCTCGCAGTTCACTGCCTCGCGTCAACGACGCCCGTGCCGCGTCCAGTTCGGCGGCCAGGACCTCCACCAGCCGCCCCGCCGGAAGCTCCCGCGCCAGGCGGTGGCCCTGGCCCGCCCACAGGGCCATGGCCTGCGGGTCGCCCGCCTGCGCGGCGGCCTTGCGGACGCCGGACGTCAGATGGTGCACCTGCGGGTACGCGGCCGGGGCGTACGGGCCGTGCTCGCGGATGAAACGGTTCACCAGACCGCGCGCGGGGCGGCCGGAGAAGGCCCGGGTCAGTGCGGTGCGGGTGAGCTGCGGATCGGTCATGGCCCGTTTGTGCAGGTCGTGGGCGCCCGACTCCGGGCAGACCAGGAACGCCGTGCCGAGCTGCGCCGCCGACGCACCCGCCGCGAGGACGGCCGCGATCTGGTCGCCGCGCATCAGACCGCCCGCCGCGATCAGCGGGACCGTCACCGCGTCACGGACCTCCGCGAGGAGGGTGAGCAGTCCGACGCCCGACCCGTCCGCCCCCGCGTCGTCCTGGTGGGTGCCCTGGTGGCCACCGGCCTCGACGCCCTGGACGCAGACCGCGTCGGCGCCCGCCCGCTGCGCGGCCCGCGCCTCGGCGGCGGAGGTCGCCGTCACGACGGTCAGCGTGCCGACCCCGGCGAGTGCCGCGAAGACCTCGGGGTCCGGGCAGCCGAAGTGGAACGAGACGACCGGAACGGGATCCTCCAGGAGGATCGCGAGCTTGGCCCCGTACGCGTCGTCGCGGCTCTGGTCCGGATCGCCGAGCGGCGCCCCGTACCGGGCGGCCTCGCCCGCGAGGCGCTGCCCGTAGGCGTCCACGGCGGCCGGGTCGGCCACGGGCGGCTGCGGCATGAAGAGGTTCACACCGAAGGGGCGGTCGGTCAGGGCGCGCGTGCGCGCGACCTCCTCGCGCATCGCCGTCGGCGTCTTGTACCCGGCGGCGAGGAATCCGAGGCCACCGGCCTCGGACACGGCCGCGGCGAGCGACGGACACGAGGTGCCGCCCGCCATGGGAGCCTGCACGATCGGATACCGGAACAGGCCCGTCAGCGCCGAGGCCCCCCTGGATTCAAAAGCCATGACCACATCGTGTCACGCCCCGCGCACGGCGCCGAATCGAACCCGGCCGCCGATCCCGTCCCCGGGGCCGCACCTCCGACTCCACCCGTACGGGTGTGGGCCCGACCGGCGGTCGCGACCGCACCGCGTATTGGCTTACGGGGAACGGGCGTTGACGCCGGCCCCTCGGAAACGCACGTCGGGCCGGGGCGAATGCCCCGGCCCGACGTGGAGTCGACTACGAGCTGTGCGTCGCGGGCCAAGCCCGAACGCGTCGATCAAGCTTGGGACTGTGCCGGCCCGGGGGACAACCCCCGGAACCCCCAGCCAGACGCCTACCGCCCGTTGAACGCGTCCTTCAGTCGCGAGAACAGCCCCTGCTGCCCCGGCTTGAACTCGCCCATCGGACGCTCCTCGCCACGCAGCTTCGCGAGCTGCCGCAGCAGGTCCTCCTGCTGCGGGTCGAGCTTGGCGGGGGTGGTCACCTCGACGTGCACGACGAGGTCGCCGCGGCCGCCGCCGCGCAGGTGCGTGACGCCGCGCTGGTGCAGCGGGATCGACTGGCCGGACTGGGTACCGGGCCGGATGTCGATCTCCTCGATGCCGTCCAGGGTCTCCAGCGGCACCTTCGTGCCGAGGGCCGCGGCCGTCATCGGGATGGTGACCGTGCAGTGCAGATCGTCGCCGCGCCGCTGGAACGTGCTGTGCGGGATCTCGTGGATCTCCACGTACAGGTCACCGGCCGGTCCGCCGCCGGGGCCGACCTCGCCCTCGCCCGCGAGCTGGATGCGGGTGCCGTTGTCGACACCGGCGGGGATCTTCACGGTCAGGGTCCGCCGCGACCGTACGCGGCCGTCGCCGGCGCACTCCGGGCACGGGGTCGGCACCACGGTGCCGAAGCCCTGGCACTGCGGGCACGGCCGGGAGGTCATGACCTGGCCGAGGAAGGACCGGGTGACCTGCGAGACCTCGCCGCGACCGCGGCACATGTCACAGGTCTGGGCGGACGTGCCGGGGGCCGCGCCCTCGCCGCTGCACGTGGTGCAGACGACGGCCGTGTCGACCTGGATCTCCTTGGTCGTACCGAAGGCGGCCTCGTCGAGGGTCACTTCGAGCCGGATCATGGCGTCCTGGCCACGCCGCGTGCGCGACCGGGGGCCGCGCTGCGAGGCCTGTCCGAAGAAGGCGTCCATGATGTCGGAGAAGTTGCCGAAGCCGGCGCCGAAGCCACCCGCGCCACCGGCGCCGCCCGAGGAGGACAGCGGGTCGCCGCCGAGGTCGTAGACCTGCTTCTTCTGCGGGTCGGAGAGCACCTCGTAAGCGGCGTTGATCTCCTTGAACCGCTCCTGCGTCTTGGGGTCCGGATTGACGTCCGGGTGCAGCTCGCGGGCGAGGCGGCGGAAGGCCTTCTTGATCTCGTCCTGCGAGGCATCACGCCGTACGCCCAGGACCGCGTAGTAGTCCGTGGCCACTTACGACTCCGCCAGGATCTGTCCGACGTAACGTGCCACTGCGCGTACCGCTCCCATCGTTCCGGGGTAGTCCATGCGGGTCGGTCCGACCACGCCGAGTTTGGCGACTGCCTCGTCGCCCGAACCGTATCCGACGGCCACGACCGATGTGGAGGTCAGTCCCTCGTGAGCGTTCTCATGACCGATACGAACGGTCATGCCCGAGTCCTTGGCCTCGCCCAGGAGCTTGAGCAGCACGACCTGCTCCTCCAACGCCTCCAGCACGGGCCGGATCGTCAGCGGGAAGTCGTGCCCGAAACGGGTGAGATTGGCGGTGCCGCCGATCATCAGCCGTTCCTCGGTCTCCTCGACCAGGGTCTCCAGCAGGGTCGCGAGCACCGTAGAAACGGTTCCTCGGTCGTCCTGCTCGAAGGACTCGGGAAGGTCCTGCACCAGCTGCGGCACATCCGCGAACCGCCGTCCCACGACACGGCTGTTGAGCCGCGCCCGCAGGTCCGCGAGCGAGGTCTCGCCGATCGGCGCCGGGCAGTCGACCATGCGCTGCTCGACGCGTCCGGTGTCCGTGATCAGCACGAGCATCACGCGGGCCGGGGCGAGTGAGAGCAATTCCACATGCCGCACCGTCGAACGGGTCAGCGACGGGTACTGCACCACGGCGACCTGACGGGTCAGCTGCGCCAGCAGCCGGACCGTGCGCGCCACGACGTCGTCCAGGTCGACGGCGCCGTCCAGGAAGTTCTGGATCGCGCGCCGCTCGGGCGAGGACAGCGGCTTGACGCCGGCCAGCTTGTCGACGAAAAGCCGGTAGCCCTTGTCGGTCGGGATGCGGCCCGCGCTCGTGTGGGGCTGGGCGATGAAGCCCTCGTCCTCCAGCGCGGCCATGTCGTTGCGCACGGTGGCCGGGGACACGCCCAGCCGGTGCCGCTCGGTGAGGGCCTTGGAGCCGACGGGCTCCTCGGTGCCCACGTAATCCTGGACGATGGCGCGCAACACCTCGAGCCTTCGTTCGCTCAGCACCGCGCGCACCTCCCTGTCCAGCCGTCTCACGGGGTCGTCCCTGGCACTCGAAGGTCACGAGTGCCAAATCCCTCCCGCCAGTGTACGGCCGGGTACTACGGCCAGGGCAAGGGCCGTCCCGCCGCGCGCCTCCCTGGCGGGCAAACCGTACCGTGCTCCGGCTAGCGTCTCGGTATGGAAAATCATGGGGAACGGGGCGCGCGGGAGCGCTGGGAGCCGCTCGCGCCGGGGATCGCACGCCGCAGGATGCCGGTCTGGGACTGCACGATCGGGGCCGTCGCCGGGCCTTCCGGGGTGCTGCTCGTGGACACCGGATCGTCCCTGCGGGAGGGCGCGGAGATCCGTCGGGAGGTCGAGGAGCTGTTCGGCCGCCGCGTGACGCATATCGCTCTCACGCACGCGCACTTCGATCACGTACTGGGGACCGCCGCCTTCGCGGGTGTGCAGGTCTACGGGGCGATGGGCATCGACGTGGCGCTCCGCGACGGGGAAGAGGTGCGCACGAGCGCGGTGCGGCAGGGGGTGGACGCCGACGCCGCCGAGGAGGCCGCCGATCTGCTCGTACGGCCGCACCATCTGGTCTCCGGCGAGCTGACCCTGGACCTGGGCGGCGGCCGTCGGGTGCTGCTCGCCGACGTCGGGCCCGGGCACACGGGGCACGACCTGGTGGTGCTGGTCACCGACTCCGGCGGCGCTCCCGAGGTCGTCTTCTGCGGGGATCTGGTCGAGGAGTCCGGGGAACCGCAGGCGGGCGGGGACGCCTACCCCGCGCAGTGGCCCGCGGCGCTGGACGCGCTGCTGGCGCTCGGCGGCGAGGACGCGATCTACGTGCCGGGCCACGGCGCGGTGGTGGATGCCGGGTTTGTCCGGGCGCAACGTGACGCGCTCGCGCTGCGTTTCGGCGTGTCGTAACGCCTGTAGCGCGGTTTTTCCTATGGTCGGGCTGGTGCGCGGCAGAGGTCGCGCACTTCCGGGCACCCCGGACCCCGGATCCCCCGACCGGAACGGCTCCATGCGCAGCAGACAGTACGGCCCCGACCTGACCCCTCCGTGGAAGAAGACCGCCCCCGCTCCCGAGGTCCCGGCCGACCCCGATCTCGTGGTCGAGGAGGTCACCACGGGCTTCTGCGGGGCCGTGATCCGCTGCGAGAAGACGGCGCAGGGCCCGACGGTCACCCTGGAGGACCGCTTCGGCAAGCACCGGGTCTTCCCGATGGAGCCGCGCGGCTTCCTGCTGGAGGGCCGGGTCGTCACGCTCGTACGCCCCGGCCCGCAGAGCCCCCGCGCGCCCCGGCGGACCGCCTCCGGTTCGGTGGCCGTGCCCGGGGCACGGGCGCGGGTGGCCCGCGCCGGGCGCATCTACGTCGAGGGGCGGCACGACGCGGAGCTCGTGGAGCGGGTGTGGGGTGACGACCTGCGCATCGAGGGCGTCGTCGTGGAGTACCTGGAGGGCGTCGACGACCTCCCCGCCATCGTCCGCTCCTTCGCCCCCGCCCCGGACGCGCGCCTGGGGGTCCTGGTGGACCACCTCGTGCCGGGCTCCAAGGAATCGCGGATCGCGGCGCAGGTCACGGGCGAGGACGTGCTGGTCGTCGGCCACCCGTACATCGACGTGTGGGAGGCGGTGAAGCCGTCCTCGGTGGGCATCGCGGCCTGGCCGCGCGTGCCGCGCGGTGAGGACTGGAAGACGGGCGTGTGCCGGGCCCTGGGCTGGCCGGAGAACACGGGGGCCGCCTGGCAGCGGATCCTTTCGAGCGTGCGCTCGTACAAGGATCTTGAGCCGGAGCTCTTGGGGCGGGTCGAGGAGTTGATCGATTTCGTGACGGTGCCCTAAGAATTTTCAGCCCGTCCGGCGTTTGAGGACCGGGGTCCGGGGCGGAGCCCCGGCATCTCAGTCCACCAGGTCCCGCACCACCGCGTCCGCCAGCAGCCGCCCGCGCAGCGTCAGCACCGCGCGCCCCTCCTCGTACGGACCCGTCTGGAGCAGGCCGTCCGCCAGGGCGCGTGCCGCGGCGGCCGCGCCTGCCGGGGCCAGTAGGGACAGCGGGCAGCCGTCGATCAGCCGCAGCTCCAGCAGGATGCGCTCCACGCGCCGGTCCTCGTCCGGCAGGACCTCGCGGCCCGCGCCCGGCGAGCGGCCCTCGGACAGGGCCTGGGCGTACGCGCCCGGGTGCTTGACGTTCCACCACCGCACGCCCCCCACGTGGGAGTGCGCCCCGGGGCCCGCGCCCCACCAGTCGGCGCCGCGCCAGTACAGCTCGTTGTGGCGGCAGCGGCCGGCCTCGGTGGTGGCCCAGTTCGAGACCTCGTACCAGCCGAAGCCGGCGGCGGTGAGCATCTCCTCGGCGATGAGATAGCGGTCGGCGTGGACGTCGTCGTCGGTCATCGGGACCTCGCCGCGGCGGATGCGCCGGGCGAGCTGGGTGCCCTCCTCGACGATCAGGGCGTAGGCCGAGACGTGGTCCGGGCCCGCGCCGATCGCGGCGGACAGGGAGGCCCGCCAGTCGTCGTCGGACTCACCCGGTGTGCCGTAGATCAGGTCCAGGTTGACGTGCTCGAAGCCGGCTGCCCGGGCCTCGGCGACGCACGCCTCCGGGCGGCCCGGGGTGTGGTTGCGGTCCAGGATCTTCAGGACGTGCTGCCGTGCGCTCTGCATGCCGAAGGAGATCCGGTTGAAGCCGCCCTCGCGCAGCTCGGCCAGATAGCGCGGGTCGACGGACTCCGGGTTGGCCTCGGTGGTGATCTCCGCGCCCTCGGCGAAGCCGAACTCGTCGCGGATCGCGGCCAGCATCCGTACGAGGTCGGCGGCGGGCAGCAGGGTCGGTGTGCCGCCGCCGACGAAGACGGTCTCCACGGGGCGGGGGTCGTCGCCCAGCACCTTCCGCGCGAGCCGGATCTCCTCCGTGAGGGTGTCGGCGTAGTTGTCCCGGGAGGCCAGCGCGCCACCGGAGCCGCGCAGCTCACTGGCGGTGTAGGTGTTGAAGTCGCAGTACCCGCAGCGTGTCGCGCAGTACGGCACGTGCAGATAGAACCCGAGGGGCCGTGCTCCCGAGCCCTCCAGGGCGTGCCGGGGCAGGGCCCCGTCCTCGGGCATGGGCTCACCATCAGGCAGTACGGAAGGCATGCGTCCATTGTCCGGCATGCCGCCGGTAAGCCCGCCCGGCGAGGGCGGGCCCCGTCTCAGCCCTCCCTGGCCCCCTCGTACATCTCCTCGATCAGGGCCTTGTACTCCCGCTCCACCACCGGCCGCTTGAGCTTGAGGCTCGGGGTCAGCTCGCCGTGCTCGACGTCCAGGTCGCGCGGCAGCAGCCGGAACTTCTTGATCGTCTGCCAGCGCTGGAGGCCCTCGTTCAGCCGCCGCACATAGCCTTCGATCAGCTCCTCGGCCTCCTTGGTGGCGACCACGTCGGCGTACGACTTGCCCGCCAGGCCGTGCTCCGAGGCCCAGGACATCAGCGTCGGCTCGTCGAGCGCGATGAGGGCGGTGCAGAAGTTACGGTCCGCCCCGTACACCAGGATGTTGGAGACGAACGGGCAGACGGCCTTGAACTGGCCTTCCACCTCGGCCGGCGCGACGTACTTGCCACCCGAGGTCTTGATCAGGTCCTTCTTCCGGTCGGTGATCCTCAGGAAGCCGTCCGGGGACAGCTCGCCGATGTCGCCGGTGTGGAACCAGCCGTCGGACTCCAGCACCTCCGCCGTCTTCTCGGGCTGGCCGTGGTAGCCCTCCATGACGCCGGGGCCGCGCAGCAGGATCTCGCCGTCGTCCGCGATGCGGACCTCCGTGCCGGGCAGCGGCTTGCCGACCGTGCCGGTGCGGTACGCCTCGCCGGGGTTGACGAAGCTGGCGGCGCTGGTCTCGGTGAGGCCGTAGCCCTCCAGGATGTGGATGCCGGCGCCGGAGAAGAAGTAACCGATCTCGGGGGCGAGGGCGGACGCGCCGGAGACGCAGGCGCGCATCCGCCCGCCGAACGCCTCACGGATCTTGGAGTAGACGAGGGCGTCGGCGACCTTGTGCTTGGCGGCGAGCCCGAAGGGGGCGGTCTTGTTCCCGGTGCGGCGGTAGTTGTCCTGCGTGACCTTGGCGTACTCGCGGGCGACCTCCGCGGCCCACTGGAAGATCTTGTACTTGGCACCGCCGCCCGCGCGGGCCTTGGCCGCGACGCCGTTGTAGACCTTCTCGAAGACGCGCGGCACGGCGGCCATGTACGTGGGCCGGACGATCGGCAGATTATCGATGATCTTGTCGACCCGGCCGTCGACGGCCGTGACGTGTCCGACGCTGATCTGCCCGGCGGTCAGCACCTTGCCGAAGACGTGCGCGAGCGGCAGCCACAGGTACTGCACGTCGTCGGGGAGCACCAGGTCGGTGGCCTGGATCGCCCGGGCCATGTACGACCAGCAGTCGTGCGGCAGCCGTACGCCCTTGGGGCGGCCGGTGGTGCCGGAGGTGTAGATGAGGGTGGCGAGCTGGTCGGCGCGCAGGGCGCCCACGCTGTCCCGCACGGCGTCGGGGTGCTTGCGCAGATGCTCGGCGCCACGCCGCTCCAGCTCCGCCAGGGAAAGCACCCAGCCCTCGGGGTCGCCGTCGGCGGGGACGGCGTCCTCGGCGTTGATCACGACGACATGGGCGAGGTCGGGCAGCTCGGCCCGCCGCTGCCGGGCCTTGGTGAGCTGTGCGGCGTCCTCGGCGATGAGCACCCTGCTCTCCGAGTCGGAGAGGATGAAGGCCGTCTCGTCGACGTTGGTGCTGGGGTAGATCGTGGTGGTCGCGGTGCCGGCGCAGAGCACGCCGAGGTCGGCCAGGATCCACTCCACCCGGGTGGAACAGGCGAGCGCGACCCGCTCCTCGGGGCGCACCCCGAGGTCAAGGAGGCCGGCGGCGATGGCGAAGACCCGCTCGGCCGCGCCGCCCCAGGTGAGCGAGGCCCAGGTGTCGGGACCCTCGCCGGAGGCGGCGGGCACCGGGTAGCGGTACGCCTCCGCGTCCGGGGTCGCCCCGACACGGTCGAGGAAGAGGGTCGCCACGGAGGGCGGCCGGCTCTCGATCAAAGTCTGTGTCTCGGTCACGGCATCCTCCGGGGGCCCGCACTTCGCTGTGGTGACTCGTGAGTAACCTTCCAAACTGTGATCAGAGTAGAGCCCGCACCGTCACCACGTAAGGGGCTGTGGACGACGGGTTCAAGCTGTGACCACAGTGGTGAGTGTCATATGCACACACCACTCCGGAGCAGCCCTTTTCCGGTCCGAATCGGGCGCGGGTTCCGGACCGTACCGGGGCGCGGACGCACGAAAAGGCGCCCGTCCCCCCGAGGGGGCGGGCGCCTTTCGGCCGGGCGGCGGGAGCCGCCGCGGCTACTTCCCGTTCACGCGGAGGCTACTTCTTGCCCTTCTCCGCGCCGTCGGAGTCGGTGGACAGCACCGCGATGAAGGCCTCCTGGGGGACCTCCACGCTGCCGACCATCTTCATCCGCTTCTTGCCTTCCTTCTGCTTCTCCAGCAGCTTGCGCTTACGGGAGATGTCGCCGCCGTAGCACTTGGCGAGCACGTCCTTGCGGATCGCGCGGACCGTCTCACGCGCGATGACGCGCGAGCCGATGGCGGCCTGGATCGGCACCTCGAAGTTCTGCCGCGGGATCAGCTCGCGCAGCTTGGCGACGAGCCGCACGCCGTACGCGTACGCCTTGTCCTTGTGCGTGACCGCGGAGAACGCGTCCACCTTGTCGCCGTGCAGCAGGATGTCGACCTTGACCAGGCTGGCCTGCTGCTCGCCGGTGGGCTCGTAGTCGAGCGAGGCGTAGCCGCGCGTCTTGGACTTCAGCTGGTCGAAGAAGTCGAAGACGATCTCCGCGAGCGGGAGGGTGTAGCGCAGCTCGACGCGGTCCTCGGAGAGGTAGTCCATGCCCAGCAGCGAGCCGCGGCGGGACTGGCACAGCTCCATGATCGCGCCGACGAACTCATTGGGCGCGAGGACGGTCGACTTGACCACCGGCTCGTGCACCTCGGCGATCTTGCCCTCGGGGAACTCGCTCGGGTTGGTGACGATGTGCTCGGTGCCGTCCTCCATCACCACGCGGTAGACCACGTTGGGCGCGGTGGCGATCAGGTCGAGGCCGAACTCGCGCTCGAGGCGCTCGCGGACCACGTCCAGGTGCAGCAGACCGAGGAAGCCGACGCGGAAACCGAAGCCGAGGGCGGCCGAGGTCTCCGGCTCGTAGACGAGGGCGGCGTCGTTGAGCTGGAGCTTGTCCAGCGCCTCGCGCAGCTCCGGGTAGTCCGAGCCGTCCAGCGGGTACAGGCCCGAGAACACCATCGGCTTGGGGTCCTTGTAGCCGCCCAGGGCCTCGGTGGCGCCGTTGTGCAGGGAGGTGATCGTGTCACCGACCTTGGACTGCCGGACGTCCTTCACACCGGTGATGATGTAGCCCACCTCACCGACGCCGAGGCCGTCGGAGGCCGTCATCTCGGGCGAGGAGACACCGATCTCCAGCAGCTCGTGGGTGGCGCCGGTCGACATCATCTTGATGCGCTCGCGCTTCTTCAGCTCGCCGTCCACGACCCTGACGTAGGTGACCACGCCGCGGTAGGAGTCATAGACCGAGTCGAAGATCATCGCGCGGGCCGGGGCGTCCTTGACGCCGACCGGGGGCGGGACCTGCTTGACGACCTCGTTGAGCAGCTCGTCGACGCCGACGCCGGTCTTCGCGGAGACCTTGAGCACGTCGGAGGGGTCGCAGCCGATCAGGTGCGCCAGCTCGGCGGCGAACTTCTCGGGCTGCGCGGCCGGCAGGTCGATCTTGTTGAGGACCGGGATGATCGTGAGGTCGTTCTCCATCGCCAGGTACAGGTTGGCGAGGGTCTGGGCCTCGATGCCCTGGGCCGCGTCCACGAGGAGGATGCAGCCCTCGCAGGCGGCGAGCGAACGCGAGACCTCATAGGTGAAGTCCACGTGGCCCGGCGTGTCGATCATGTTGAGGATGTGGGTCTGCCCCGTCTCCTCGCCCTCGGTGGGCGCCCAGGGCAGGCGGACCGCCTGGGACTTGATCGTGATGCCGCGCTCGCGCTCGATGTCCATCCGGTCGAGGTACTGTGCGCGCATCTGCCGCGAGTCGACCACGCCGGTCAGCTGGAGCATCCGGTCGGCGAGCGTCGACTTGCCATGGTCGATGTGCGCGATGATGCAGAAGTTACGGATCAGAGCCGGGTCGGTACGGCTCGGCTCCGGCACGTTGGTAGGGGTCGCGGGCACGCAAGGTCCATTCGGTGACTTCGGCGTTTGAACGCGGTCTCGGCGGGAGTCGCGGTTTATACGTCCCCCCATCGTCCCATGACCGGCGACCTCGGTCCGGTTTGGGAGCCCGTCGTGGCTGCTGGTAGCCTGGTCCACTGTGCCTCGTGCCCTCTCGGGCCGGGGTGCTCATCGAAATCCGACGAAGCTGAAAAGGCTCTTTCGTGGCGAACATCAAGTCCCAGATCAAGCGGAACAAGACCAACGAGAAGGCGCGCCTGCGCAACAAGGCCGTCAAGTCCTCGGTCAAGACCGCTGTCCGCGCGGCCCGTGAGGCCCTGCTCGCCGGCGACGTCGAGAAGGCCACCGCCGCGGTTGCCGCGGCCGGCAAGAAGCTCGACAAGGCCGCCAGCAAGGGTGTCCTGCACAAGAACGCCGCCGCCAACAAGAAGTCGGCGCTGGCCAAGCAGGCTGCTGCCCTCAAGGCCTGAAGCCATTCCGGGGCGTGAGCCCCACCCCGTCGGTACGGACTCCGCGGACCCTCTCTACCGCGCCGTCCCGGCACCCCATCGCAGCCAGGCTGCGATGCGCGCCGCACGCGGCCTGCGTTCGCCACGCGGGTGCGGCGCACTGAGCCTCACGGCTCGACGGTTCGATATCGAAGGCCCCGTGCCTGCCCTTCCCCAGGGCGGCACGGGGCCTTCGGCCGTTCGGGGCTGGGTGAGGGCCGTTCGGGGTAACGGGCGACCGGCCCGGGTTGGTCGGGCCGGTCCCTGGCAGGTGCGGGACGCTCCGCTGGGTGACGAGGGACCCGTATCGCTGCCGACCGGCGGCCGGCCGGGTCTGTCGATGGCCGGATGGATGAACCCGTGAACCGGGGGACGACCCGCTGCGGGGGTACCGAGGGACGACGGGCCCGTATCGCTGCCGACCGACGGCCGGCCGGGGTCTGCCGATGGCCGGACGAACTGATCCGGTGAACCCGTGGACCGGAAGGGCGACCCGCTGCGGGGCTACCGGGTGACAACGGCCTGTACCGCCGCCGACCGACGGCCGGCCGATCGCAGGTCCACCCCGTGTCGAACGGCCGCAGGGCTACGAACCGCCGCGGGGCTGCCGCAAGGCCACGAAGGCTGCCGCAAGGCTACGAACGGCTGCGGGCCGCTCGGGCGACGGCCACGACGGCCTTCTCCAGCGCGTACTCCGGATCGTCACCGCCGCCCTTGACGCCCGCGTCGGCCTCGGCGACGGCGGTCAGGGCCGCCGCGACGCCGTCCGCCGACCAGCCGCGCATCTGCTGCCGCACCCGGTCGATCTTCCACGGCGGCATGCCCAGCTCACGGGCCAGATCGGCGGGGCGGGCACCGCGCGGGGCGGAGGCCAGCTTGCCGATCGACCGCACGCCCTGGGCGAGCGCGCTCGTGATCAGCACCGGGGCGACGCCGGTCGACATCGCCCAGCGCAGTGCCTCCAGCGCCTCGGCCGCCCGGCCCTCCACGGCGCGGTCGGCGACGGTGAAGCTGGAGGCCTCGGCGCGGCCCGTGTAGTAGCGGGCGACGACGGCCTCGTCGATGGTGCCCTCGATGTCGGCGACGAGCTGCGCGCAGGCGCTCGCCAGCTCGCGCAGATCGCTGCCGATCGCATCCACCAGGGACTGGCAGGCCTCGGGCGTCGCGGAGCGGCCCGTCACCCGGAACTCCGACCGGACGAACGCCAGCCGGTCCGCCGGCTTGGTCATCTTCGGGCAGGCGACCTCCCGGGCCCCCGCCTTGCGCGCCGCGTCCAGCAGGCCCTTGCCCTTGGCGCCACCGGCGTGCAGGAGGACCAGGGTGATCTCCTCGGCGGGCGAGCCGAGGTAATTCTTCACGTCCTTGATCGTGTCCGCCGACAGGTCGTGGGCGTTGCGCACGATCACGACCTTGCGCTCGGCGAACAGCGACGGGCTGGTCAGCTGGGCGAGCGTGCCGGGCTGGAGCGCGTCGGGCATGAGGTCGCGCACATCGGTGTCCGCGTCGGCGGCGCGGGCCGCCGTCACCACCTCCCGCACCGCGCGGTCGAGGAGCAGATCCTCCTGGCCCACGGCGATCGTGAGGGGAGCGAGCGGGTCGTCGGTTGCAGTCTTCCTGGCCATCGCGTCCAGCATCCCACGCGCCACTGACACGCTCCCCGTGCGGCGGACCGGATATGACGCACAATGGGCGGGTGAGCAGCACTCCCATCTCTTTCCAAGCCTCCGATCCCGTCCGGCACCTGCTGGTGCTCCCCGACCGCGACGCCGCCGAGGAGGTGGCCGTCGAAGCCGTGCAGCGGTTCGGTCTGACGGAGGAGCCCCCACTCGTGCGCGACGCCCTCGCCGGGGAGGACGACGCCGAGGACGCCCAGTGGGTCGTCGTCGTCGACGACCCGCGCGGCGCCCTGGACCCCGCCGCACTGCGCGCGCTCGCCGAGGAGTACGAGGGCTGGCTCGAAGCGGAGTAGCGGCGGGGTGGCGGTCTTCCGGGCGCGGCGGTCCTCGCCGCTTCGGGCCTACCGGGCCGACGGGGTGGCGCGGACTTCGGGCACCCGGTCCAGGTCGATGCCGAAGTGCGTCCGGTAGGCGGGCAGGATCTCGTCCTCGGCCAGCGTCCGGTCCCGCCTGCCCGAGGCACCGGTGATCACGAGCGTACGGTCGCTGATCGTGACCCGGCCGTTCTCGGTGAGCCGGGAGCACACCAGGTTCCGGGTGAAGTGGGACTTCGGCGAGGTGCGGTGCCACCAGCAGGCGCACTCGAACTCGGTGAGCTGCCGGGGGCGCTGATCTATCCGGTAGATCAGCACGTCGCCCTGGAAGACGTCGAGGTCTCCTTCCTCGGTCTCGGCGATCCGGAACACCCCTCCCGGGTCGCTCTGGTCGCCCCGCTCGGTGAGGCTCAGGGGGTGGTGGCTGTTCCGGCCGAACCCGACGTCGACCAGCCAGGGCTCGGGCGTCTCGACGCGCAGCACCAGGTGGTCGTACGGCACGCCGAGCCCCTCCTCCCCCATGACCCGCCCGGCGAGCAGCGTCACGGGGTAGCCGAGCGCGGTCAGCAGCTCGGCGAAGGCGCCGTTGAGTTCGTAACAGAAGCCGCCCCGCCGACCGTGCACGATCTTGTCGACGAGAGCCTTGCCGTCGAGCACGATCTCCTCACCGAGATGAATGGACAGGTTTTCGAAGGGCACCGCTCTCAGGTGACGCAGGCACAGGTCACGGAGGGCGTCCGCGTCGGGGGCGGTGGGCCGGGTCGCGTCGATCCGGCGGAGATAGGCATCGGTGTTGATCGCATCCATGGATCAGTTATGCCTCATGCGAGCTGATGTGGCATCAGCCCACAGACCTACGTCCGACGGAGTCCCCCCACTGGGTCTTCGGGTCATCTCCGCCCCGCCGACCTCGCCTTTCCCCCTCCGACGGCGGTGGCCGCGCCGGTCACCGCGACCGGGCCGTCGGTGTCGGTCCGCAGAACCACCGCGCCCTGGGAGCGGAGGGCTTCGACCGTGCGAGGCGAGGGATGGCCGTACGGGTTGTCGGCGCCCGCCGAGATCAGCGCCAGCCGTGGGTGGAGGCCGCGTATCAACTGCGGGTCCTGGTAGGCGGATCCGTGGTGCGCGACCTTGAGGACGTCCACCGGTGGCAGGTCAGGGTGGGCTTCCGCCAGGGCCCGCTGAGCGGGTGGTTCGAGGTCACCGAGCAGCAGGAGGGTGAGCCCGGCGGTGCGTACGAGGAGGGTGACGCTGGCGTCGTTGGGTCCCTCCTCCGCCACGAAGGACGTGCCCCGGGGCGGTGGCCACAGCACTTCCCACGACAGGTCTCCCAGGCGGCGCCGCTCCCCCGGCGCCGCGGCGACGACGGGGACCCCCGCCCGCCCGGCCTCGCGGCGCACGAACGCGGCCTGGCCCGGCGGCTCGGCCAACGGCGTCGCCTGGATCACGCCGACCGCGCGGCCACGCAGCACGCCGGGCAGCCCGTCGACGTGGTCGGCGTGATAGTGGGTCAGCAACAGGAGCGGCACCTTGTCGACGCCCAGCGCGCGCAGGCAGTGGTCGACGGCCCGTGGCTCGGGCCCGGCGTCCACGACGAGGGCGGTGCCGCTGCCCGCGGCGAGGACCAAGGCGTCCCCTTGGCCCACGTCACAGGCCACCAGCCGCCAGTCGGGCGGCGGCCAGCCGGTGACGACCCGGGTCAGCGGGGCCGGGCGGACGACGGCGACCAGCAGGAGCAGGGCGCAGCCCGCGCACGCCCAGGGGCGGCGGATCAGCCTGCGGGCGGCGAGCGCGGCGACGGCGGTGGCCGCGGCCAGCGCCAGGCCGCCCGGCCACCCGCCCGGCCAGCCGAGCTCCGCGCCGGGCAGTTCCGCCCCGGTGCGGGCCACCGTCGCGATCCAGGACGCGGGCCAGCCGGCGACCTGCGCGAGCCCCTCGGCGACGGGCGGCGCGAGCGGGGTCACGGCGAGTGCGGCGAAGCCGAGGACGGTGGCGGGCGCGACGGCCGGCTCGGCCAGGAGATTGCAGGGGACGGCCACCAGGCTGACGCGTGCCGCCAGCACGGCGATCACGGGCGCGCACACGGCCTGCGCGGCCGCTGCCGCCGCGAGGACCTCCGCGACACGGGCCGGCACGCCCCGTCGCCGCAGCGCGTCGCCCCAGCGGGGAGCGAGGGTCAGGAGGGCCCCGGTGGCCAGGACGGAGAGCAGGAAGCCGTAGCTGCGGGCCAGCCACGGGTCGTAGAGGACGAGCAGCAGCACGGCCGCCGCCAGCGCGGGCAGCAGGCTGCGGCGCCGGCCCGTCCCGATCGCCAACAGCGTGATCAGCCCGCACGCGGCGGCTCGCAGCACGCTCGGCTCGGGGCGGCAGACGATGACGAACCCGAGCACGAGCACGCCGCCCAGCAGCGCTGTGAGCCGCAGCGGCACCCCGAGCCGGGCGGCGAGCCCACGGCGCTCGGCGCGGGTGGCCAGGTACGGCGGTCCGATCAGCACGACCAGCAGGATCGTGAGGTTGCTGCCGGAGACGGCGAGAAGGTGCGTCAGGTCGGTGGCCCGGAAGGCGTCCTCGAGATCGGGCGGAATGCGGGCGGTGTCGCCGACGACCAGTCCGGGGAGCAGCGCCCGGGCGTCCGGCCCGAGTCCGTCCGTGGCCTTGCGCAGGCCCGACCGCAGCCGGGCGGCGGCGACCTGGAGCGTGGAGGGGGGTGCGACGACCTGCGGGGGCCGGTGGCCTCCGACGCGGAGCACGGCGCCGACACGGTCGCCCTCCCGGGCGGGCGGGGCGAGTCTCCCGTCGGCCTTGAGCCGGGTCGACGGCAGCAGCCCGAGCCAGGAGCGCGGGGCGATCAGCAGGACGGGCGTGCGGGTGGCCACCGTGCCGTGCGGGGTGACGACGCGGTCCGCTTCGGCCTCGAACACGACGGCGGGTGTGGTGCGGGCCGCTCCGCGCACATGCGGACGGACGGGCCGGGGATCGGTGCCGACCGTCAGCTCGACGGTGGCCTCCCCGTACCGCCGCGCCAGCTCCGGCAGCGGCCCCCGGTGCGTATCGGCAGCCCGCAGGGCGGCCGCCGCGGCGCCGGCGGCGGCACACAGCAGTACGGCCGCCACCGCGACCGCCGTCCCCACGCGTGCGGCCGTCCGTCGCCGCGCCACGGCCACCAGTACCCCTGCGGCCACCACCGCCGTCGCACAGGCGACGGCGACCACGCTCCCGTCCGCCGTCAACGCCCCTGCCGCAGCCACCCACGCCGCGAGCGCGGGCACCATCAGCCGCAGATCGGCGGGGCCGTCCGGACGGGCACGGGCTTGCCCGGCGGCAGGGGAAGGGGCCTGCCCGGTGGTCCGGGAACGAGAGGCCCGGGGGCGAGACGCCCGGGGCGGTGCGCCCCGGGCCGGATCGCCGCCGGAGCCGGTGGGTGCGCCGGGCAAGGCGGCCGTCCGGGCCCGCGGAGGCGCTCCAGGCGTGTCGCCGGGCCCCGCCGCCACGGAGGCCGCTCCCGGGCCGTGGCGGGCCGACGGGCTCACGGCTGGACCAGGGGGCGGAGGTCGGTGAAACGGCGGTCGCCGATGCCGTTGACCTGACGCAGTTCGTCGACGGAGCGGAAGCCGCCGTGCCGGGTGCGGTAGTCGATGATGTGCTGGGCGAGGACGGGGCCCACGCCCGGGAGGGTGTCGAGCTGGTCGACCGTGGCGGCGTTGAGGCTGATCGGGCCGCTGGGGCTCCCTGAACCGCTCGGCGCGCCCGGACCGCCCGCGTTTCCCGCCGCCCCGGCCGCCGGCGCGCTCGCGGGGGCACCGACCACGATCTGTTCGCCGTCCGTGAGCACGCGTGCCCGGTTGAGGCCGGTGGTGTCCGTCCCCGGCCGGGATCCGCCCGCCGCGTTCAGCGCGTCGACGACCCTCGATCCGGGTGGCAGGCGCTGGATGCCGGGCCTGCGCACCTTGCCCGCCACGTCCACCACCACGACGCCGCCGGGGCGGACGCTCGCTGTGGCCGCGGGCACGGCCGTCGGCACCGCCGCCGCGGTCGGGGCCGCCATCGCGGCGGGCATCTCACGGGCGGGTGCCCGCACGGTCTGCGGGCGCCCCGTCCAGAAGTGATACGCGGCGAAGACGCTCGCGGCGATCAGGACGACCGTCAGCGCGGCGAGGGTCCTGGGCTCGATGCCGCACCGCAGTTGCACCCACATCGGCATCCGCTCCCCCACGGCGGCGCGCCAACCGGCCCGCCGCCGGGCGGAATCGGGCGGATCCGGGCTGCCGTGCCCCGGAGGCCGCGCCCCGGCCGGCCCGTCCCCACCGTCGGACACGGACCCGGCCCCGCCGAACAGCGCCACCGCCCGCTCGTGCGGCGCGGGAGCGGGACTGCCGACAGGCCCGGCGGAGACGGAGACGGAAGCGGCAGAGACGGCGGACGGAGAAGGCACCACAGGCATCGCGATACGTGAGCGAGTCGTCATGGAACGTGACCGTAGACGCCTTCACGCGAACCCGCTCCGGCAGCCCAAATCCCGTGGATAACCCGCCGGTTGTGGAAAACTCCGCCACCCGAACAGGGGACCCGCCCCGGCCCGTTCCCAGCCTGCCCCAGCCCGTCCAGCCCAAGCCCAGCCCGTCCAGCCCAAGCCGAGCCCGTCCAGCCCGTCCCAGCCCGAGCCCAGCCCAAACCCGTCCGACCCGGTCCGCCCCTGGCGCTACCGCGCCGAGACCACCACCGCGAGCAACCCCGGCCCCGTGTGCGCCCCGATGACGGCGCCGACCTCGCTGACGTGCAGGTCCACCAGCCCCGGCACCCGCTCGCGCAACCGGTCCGCGAGGTCGTTCGCACGCTCGGGGGCGGCCAGATGGTGGACCGCGATGTCGACGGGGGCCGCGGCCGCCCGCTCCACGGCGATCTCCTCGAGGCGGGCGATGGCCTTGGAGGCCGTACGGACCTTCTCCCGCATCTCGATCCGGCCGCCGTCCAGCTGCAGCAGCGGTTTCACGGCGAGCGCCGAGCCCAGCAGCGCCTGTGCCGCCCCGATACGGCCGCCCCGGCGCAGGTAGTCGAGGGTGTCGACGTAGAAGTACGCGGCCGTGCCCTGCGCGCGCTTCTCGGCGGCGGCCACCGCCTCGTCGAGCGAGCCGCCGGCGGCGGCGGTGTCCGCGGCGGCCAGCGCGCAGAAGCCGAGGGCCATCGCGACCATCCCGGTGTCCACGACCCGCACGGGTACGGGCGCCTCCCGCGCCGCGAGGACGGCCGCGTCGTACGTGCCGGAGAACTCGGCGGACAGGTGGAGCGAGACGATCCCCGTGGCGCCCGCGTCGGCCGCCGCGCGGTAGGCGGCGGCGAAGACCTCGGGGCCGGGCCGCGAGGTGGTCACCGGCTTGCGCTTCTGGAGCGCCTGCGCGACGGAACGGGCCGAGATCTCGGTGCCCTCTTCGAGCACCTGGTCGCCCAGGACGACCGCCAGCGGAACGGCGGTGATGCCGTGCCGCTCCATCGCCTCCTGCGGCAGGTAGGCCGTTGAGTCGGTGACGATCGCGACATGGCGGGGCATGCTCCGGAGATTACCCGCCGGGGCCGGTGGACGGCAGTGCGGGCCGGGGGCCCGCGATCACTTCAGGTCGTGCTCTCGGGCCTGCGGGTCTTCTGCCAGGAGTACCCGGGCTGCCGCCACGCGTCCCGCGCGGTGATCGCGGGCCGCTCCGGCTCCGCCCCGGGCGCCGCCGCGCCCTCCGTGCCGACGCCCGTCGCCGTGCCCGGCGTCCGGGCCCCGGATCCGGCCGCCGTGGGGGTGGCCTGCGGCTCCTCCTCCGTCGTCCAGTGCCGCAGCGCGCCGGCCTCCATCCGGATCTGCTCGCTGAGCACCGCCAGATCGTCGTCGGCGAACTGCCGCGCCCGGTCCTGCGCCGCCCACCGCAGCGAATCCGCCCCGTGCGTGACGCGCTCCACGCGCTCCCGCAGCTCGGGCAGGCTCCCGGCGACGCGGGCCTTGTCCGGCTCGGCCTCCAGCCGCTTGAGGTCCGCGTCGATCTCCTGGCCGTGCGCGCTGAGCCGCTTGAACAGGGCCAGGGCCTCGGACAGCGACGGGTCGTCCGGCGCCGCGACCCGCAGTGCCTCCTGGGTGGCGCGCATCGACGTCCGCAGCGACAGGCGCAGCTCGGCGACCTCGCCGGGCGCTCCGGGCTGCACGTACTGCTTGGCCTTCAGCCGCGTGTCCTCGACGGTGCGGCGGGCCTGGGTGACGGTACGGTCCACACCGCGCTTGACCGCTCGCACGGACCTGACCACGGCGATCACCCCGAGCGCGACGAAGACCGCGAACATCAGCGCGACGATCACGGCCACGGCTTCCATGAGCGCTCCTCAACGGGGTCGGTCGGACCGATCTGCGTTACCCCTCCACCGTAAACGGAAAGGGCAGGCCGGGGGTTCCAGCGGAACCCCCGACCTGCCCGTAGGGACAAACCCTCAGACCGCCCGTGACGACCGTGGATCGCCCGGAACGACCGTTACGCCGGAACGATGTTCACGAGCTTGGGCGCCCGCACGATGACCTTGCGGATGCCCGCGCCGCCCAGCGCCGCGACGACCGCCGGGTCCGCCAGGGCGACCTTCTCCAGCTCCTCGTCGGAGATCGCCGGGGGGACCTCCAGACGTGCCTTGACCTTGCCCTTGATCTGGACGACGCAGGTCACGGCCTCGTCGACCAGGTACGCGGGGTCGGCCACGGGGAAGGCCTCGTGCACGACCGAGCCGGAGTGGCCCAGCTTGCGCCACAGCTCCTCGGCGATGTGCGGGGCCAGCGGCGCGACCAGCAGCACCATCCGCTCGGCGACGGAGCGGGGCACCTCCGACAGCTTGGTCACGAAGTTGTTCAGCTCGGTGACCTTGGCGATGGCGGTGTTGAACCGCAGGTTCGCCATGTCCTGGCCGGCACCGTCGACGGCCTTGTGCAGGGCGCGCAGCGTCGCCTCGTCGGGCTCGGCGTCGACGACGGTGACCTCGCCGGTGTTCTCGTCCACCACGTTGCGCCACAGGCGCTGGAGCAGCCGGTACTGGCCGACGACGGCACGGGTGTCCCAGGGGCGCGAGACGTCCAGGGGGCCCATGGCCATCTCGTACAGGCGCAGGGTGTCGGCGCCGTACTCGGCGCAGATCTCGTCCGGCGTGACGGCGTTCTTCAGGGACTTGCCCATCTTGCCCAGGACCCGGCTGACCGGCTCGCCCTGGTGGAAGAACTTCCCGTCGCGCTCCTCCACCTCGGCGGCCGGCACGGCGATGCCCCGGCTGTCGCGGTAGACGAACGCCTGGATCATGCCCTGGTTGTAGAGCTTGTGGAACGGCTCGTTCGAGGCGATGTGGCCCAGGTCGAAGAGGACCTTGGACCAGAAGCGGGCGTACAGCAGGTGCAGCACGGCGTGCTCGGCGCCGCCGACGTACAGGTCGACGCCGCCGTGCGGCTGGCCCTCGCGCGGGCCCATCCAGTACTGCTCGGCCTCGGCGGAGACCAGCTGCTCGCTGTTGTGCGGGTCCAGGTAGCGCAGCTCGTACCAGCAGGAGCCGGCCCAGTTGGGCATGGTGTTGGTCTCGCGGCGGTAGCGCTTGACGCCGTCGCCGAGGTCCAGCTCCACGTTGACCCAGTCCTCGTTGCGGGACAGGGGGGTCTCGGGGGAGGTGTCCGCGTCGTCGGGCTCGAAGGTGCGCGGCGAGTAGTCCTCGACCTCGGGCAGCTCCAGCGGCAGCATCGACTCGGGCAGCGGGTGGGCGACGCCGGCCTCGTCGTAGACGATCGGGAAGGGCTCGCCCCAGTAGCGCTGGCGGCTGAACAGCCAGTCGCGCAGCCGGAAGTTGATGGTGCCCTCGCCGATGCCGCGCTCGGTCAGGTGGGCGATGACGGTGCGCTTGGCCTCGTCGACCTCCATGCCGTTGAGGTCGATCTCGGCGTTGGCGGAGTTGATCGCCGGGCCCTGGCCGCCGTAGGCCTCGCCCTCCCAGCCCTCGGGGGGCTGGACCGTGCGGACGATGGGCAGGTCGAAGACGGTCGCGAACTCCCAGTCGCGCTCGTCCTGGCCGGGTACGGCCATGATCGCGCCGGTGCCGTAGCCCATCAGGACGTAGTCGGCGACGAAGACGGGGATCTGCTCGCCGGTCAGCGGGTTGATCGCGTACGCGCCGGTGAAGACACCGGTCTTGTCCTTGCCCTCGGTCTGGCGCTCCACGTCGGTCTTCGACTGCGCCTGCTTGCGGTAGGCGGCGACGGCGTCGGCCGGGGTGCGGGCGCCGGCGGTCCACGCGTCCTTGGTGCCCTGCGGCCACTCGGCGGGGACGACGGTGTCGACCAGCCCGTGCTCGGGGGCCAGCACCATGTAGGTGGCGCCGAAGAGGGTGTCGGGGCGGGTGGTGAAGACGGTGATCTTCTCGTCGCGGCCGGCGACGCGGAAGTCGACGCGGGCACCCTCGCTGCGGCCGATCCAGTTGCGCTGCTGGAGCTTGATGGCCTCGGGCCAGTCCAGCGCGTCCAGGTCGTCGATCAGGCGGTCCGCGTAGGCGGTGATCCGCATGTTCCACTGGCGCAGCTTGGACTTGAAGACGGGGAAGTTGCCGCGCTCGGAGCGGCCGTCGGCGGTGACCTCCTCGTTGGCCAGGACGGTGCCCAGACCGGGGCACCAGTTGACGGGCGCGTCGGAGGCGTAGGCCAGGCGGTACTCGCCCAGGACGTCGGCGCGCTCGGCCTCGCTCAGCTCGCTCCACGCGCGCGTGCCGGGAACCTCCCGCTCGCCGCTCTCGAACTGGGCAACCAGCTCACTGATCGGCCGGGCCTTCCGCGCGTCCGCGTCGTACCAGGAGTTGAAGATCTGGAGGAAGATCCACTGGGTCCACTTGTAGTAGTCCGGGTCGATCGTCGCGAAGGACCGGCGCTTGTCGTGGCCCAGGCCCAGCCGGCGCAGCTGTGCCTTCATGTTGTCGATGTTGGCCTCGGTGGAGACCCGGGGATGCGTACCGGTCTGCACGGCGTACTGCTCGGCGGGCAGGCCGAAGGCGTCGAAGCCGAGGGTGTGCAGGACGTTGTGGCCCGTCATGCGGTGGTAGCGCGCGTAGACGTCGGTGGCGATGTAGCCCAGCGGGTGGCCGACGTGCAGGCCCGCACCCGAGGGGTACGGGAACATGTCCATGATGAACTTCTTGGGCCGGGCGACGATCTCGGCATCGCCCGCCAGGTCACCGGTGGGGTTGGGCGCCTCGTAGGTGCCGTCGGCGTCCCAGAAGTCCTGCCAGCGTGCCTCGATGTCAGCGGCCAGCGCGGCCGTGTAGCGGTGCGGGGCAGCCGGCTCGGCGGCGGAAGTGGTCTCGCTCATCGTCCTCAAAGCTCCATCGATCGTCGTCTCTGCATGCGGTCCGGGAAATGAAAAAGCCCCTCGCACAGGAGGGGACGCCGCGCCGATGCCGACCGGACTGTCACCGGTCGGCTTTGATCAGCGCGGCCCGCTAAGCAGAAGGCGTACGGCACGCATGGGGTCAGGTTACCGCAGCGGCCGAAGGGCCCGCACAGACGGCCGCCGCCGTAGTCCCCCGGGGCGGGTTCGAAGGTGGCCGGGTTTATCCGGCGGAACACCGCAGAACGGACCGACGCTAGCAGTCGCGAGGCCCCCGGTCGTCGAGGTTGCGCGAAGCGGAACGTACGCCCTACGCGCTCCCTAGCGTTCGGGGGCATGGACCTGCACCGCTTCCTCGACCACACGGGCGGCGTCCTCGCCCTGGTCTCGCTCACCGCGACCGTCGCCTGGGGGCTCCTCGCCACCGACCGGCTGCTGCTGTCCCCGCGCGACCGGCTGCTCGCCCAGGGCGTGCACCGCGCGACCGGAGTCTGCGCGCTCGGCTTCCTCCTCGTGCACGTCACGCTCAAGGTGGCGGACGCCCGGGTGGGCCCTGCCGCGCTGCTGCCCTTCCCGTCCGGTGCGGACGGGAAGGGCGGCCCAGGCGACCCAGGCGGCCCAGGCAGCACGGACGGGCTGATCGGGCTCGGTGCGCTCGCCGGGTACCTCATGGTGCTCGCCGCGGCGAGCGGTGCCCTGCGGAGCGCCTTCGCCGGGCGCGGGCACGCCGCCCGCCGGTGGCGCGCCCTGCACGCCTGCGCGTACCCGGCCTGGTGCGCCGCGGTCCTGCACGGCCTCAAGTCCGGCCGCACCCCGGCGGGTTGGGTGACCGGCTGCTACGCGCTCTGCCTCGCGGCCGTGGCGGGGGCGCTCGTCGCACGGTTCGTGCGCGCCCGCCGCCGACGGGCCGAGGCGCCCCGGGCGGTCGAGGTGCCCGTCCGGCACCCGGCCCCGGCGGGCGGCGCCCATGCCCGGCGCGGCGCACCGGCCGTGCCGCGCCCCCGCCCGCCGTACGCGCTCGGGGCGCCCGGCCCGGCCGCCCGCTCGCCGCGCCACCTCGCGCGCGAGACGTCGGGCCGGAACCGGTGACCGGGGGCCCGCTCCCCGAGCTGCCGGCCGTCATCGGCCTCGGGCTGCCGCGGCTGACGGCCGGGTTCGACGAGGCCGAGCGGCTGGACCGCCGGGCGCACCTGGCCGTACACGGTTCCGTGCCGCGCCTCACCGAGGAGGGGCTGACCCGGCGCCTCCCACGACGCCCTCGCCACCGCCGGCGGGACGCTCGGCGCGGGCGCGGTACTGCCGCTGCCGGGGCACACCTGCCCGCTCGGCGAGACCGTGCGGGTGGCGCACTGGCTGGCGGCCCATGCCCTGGGCGGCGGCTGCGGGCGCGGCACGGCGGGCGTGCCGCCGCTGCCCTCCCCCACCCGGACGGGGGCACCAGAGGGCCCGGAGGGCCGGGAGGCAGGAACAGGAACAGGAACAGGAACGAGAGCGGGCGCGGGCGCGCGACGGCGACCCGAACCGGCGATCCGAAAGGTGGTCCGGAAAACGCTGAACGGGCCGCCCGATTCGGACGACCCGTTCATTCACTGTGGAGCTAAGGAGAATTGAACTCCTGACCTCCTGCATGCCATGCAGGCGCTCTACCAACTGAGCTATAGCCCCTTGTTTTGTTTTCCCGCCCGGTTCCCCCGGCGACATCGACTACATTACACGGACCTCCCCGCCATCTGCCAAATCGATGGCCCGTCAGCGCTTGAAACGAGCCCGCACAGGGTAGCGTCGTCCGTCTGATGACGATTTGTCCCGGAGGTTCCCGGAGCCGAGCCTCGTGACAGCCCGCCGCGGCACGCTGCTCGCCGGTGCGGGCTGCGTGGTCTCCTTCGGCTGCCTCTGGCTGGCCCAGCACCTCGCCCACGTCTCGATGATCGACCTGCTGGTCTACCGGGCGGAGGGATGGACCGTACGCACCGGGGGCGACCTCTACGCGATGCGCGCCACCCACGCGCGCCTCCTCGCCACCTACCCGCCCTTCGCGGCACTGCTGTTCACCCCCCTCACCCTGCTCGCCACCACCCCGCTGCGCGTTCTCGCGACGCTCGCCAACCTCGCGCTGCTCATCTCGCTCGTCCACCTCTCGCTGCGGCTGATCGGCCACCGCCCGCCGCGCGCGGCGGTGACCCTCGCGGCCGCCGCCCTGTGCGTCTGGTGCGAACCGGTGTGGACGACGCTGCGCTACGGGCAGGTGAATCTGCTGCTCGCCGTGCTGGTGCTGTGGGATCTGACCCGGCCGTCGGACCACCGCTGGGCGGGTGTGGGCACCGGCCTGGCGGCGGGCATCAAGCTCACCCCGGCGCTCTTCGTGGTCTTCCTGGCCCTCTCGGGCCTGGCACGGCGGCCCGGGGCGGGCTCCTGGCTGCGGCAGGCCCTCGTCGCCACCGCCGCGTTCGCCGGCACGGTGGCCCTGGGCGCCCTCGCCCTCCCCTACGACGCGCGCCGCTTCTGGACGGGCACCGTGTTCGCCGCCGGGCGGGCCGGGCCCGCCGAGGACACCGCCAACCAGTCGCTGCGCGGCGTCCTCGCCCGGCTGCTGCACACCGGCGACCCCGGCCCGTGGTGGCTGGTCGTCGCCTCGGCCGTGGCCCTGCTCGGCCTCGGGGTCGCGGTCAGGGCGCGGCTGCGGGGGCCCGCACCGACCGCGCCGGCCTGGGGGGCGCTCTCCTGCGCGGCGACGGCGCTGATCGTCAGCCCCGTCTCGTGGTCGCACCACTGGGTGTGGTGCGTCCCGATGACGCTGCTGCTCGTCTCGGAGGCCGCGGCCCGGCGCAGCGCGGCGTGGTGGGCGGTGGCCGCGGGCACCGGCGCGCTCTTCTTCTCGTACGCCCTGTGGTGGGTCCCGCACGTCTCCGAGGCCCGGCTCGAACTCCACCAGAACGGCGGCCAGATGCTGCTGTCCGCCGGCTATCCGGCATTCGGCGCGGCCTTCTTGGCGCTGGCGGCCGTTGTGGGGCTCACCGGCCGACGGCACCCGCGGCCCGGGGGCGCGCCGCTGGCGGAGCCTCAGGCCCTGGCGAAGGAGTAGAAGCGCTTCAATGCGCAGTGCTCGTCGAGCAGCCGGCCGTAGATCGGCTCGCCCTCGAGCTCACGGTAGGTCTCGATGGGGTCGCCTTTTATGATCAGCGCCCGCGCGCACTCCACACACCAGTACTGATACGCGGAGTTGAGCGGCTCCATGTCGCGGACGATCGGCGTTCCGCTGCCGCACCAGTCGCACTTCCGGCTGTGTGCACCCATCGGTCAGCTCCCACTGTGGCGGCGGGCCGTGCGGAGAGAGGAATCGCAGCTGTGAACGCGTCCGTGAACGCGTCTGTACGCATCGTGCCCGTGGCGGGAAGCCGCGCCGCGAGGAACGTCGACCCCCTTGAGGACGCACAGCGACATGACGCTTTCCCTCCCCTTCGGCCCCGTCCGCACCCGGCCGTCCGATTCTGCCATGGGAACGTGCCGCAACAGCAAACAATCCCGCCTCCCTCTGAGAGGGAGACGGGATCGTCCGGATTGTGGAGCTAAGGAGAATTGAACTCCTGACCTCCTGCATGCCATGCAGGCGCTCTACCAACTGAGCTATAGCCCCGCTGTTCTCAGGTCTTCCGGCGTTTCCCCCGGCGTTTCCCGCGAACAAGAAGAACTTTAGCCTGCGACCTGCCCAGATGTGAAATCCGGTCCCGGCAGGCCGCCGGCGTCGGTCCTTCGGGCCGGCTCAGACGTCGTCGCCGAGCACCGGCTCGGGGAGCGTGCCGGCGTTGTGCTCCAGCAGACGCCAGCCGCGCGCGCCCTCGCCCAGCACGGACCAGCAGCAGTTGGTGAGGCCGCCGAGCGACTCCCAGGTCCCCGGCTCCAGGCCCAGCAGCCGCCCGATGGTGGTGCGGATCGTGCCGCCGTGGCTGACCACGACGAGCGTGCCGCCGTCCGGCAGCTTCTCGGCCGCGCCGAGCACGACCGGGGCGGCCCGGTCGGCGACCTCGGTCTCCAGCTCGCCGCCGCCGCGCCGCACGGGCTCGCCGCGCTTCCACGCCGCGTACTGCTCGCCGTAGACCGCGATGATCTCGTCGTGCGTCAGGCCCTGCCAGGCTCCCGCGTACGTCTCGCGCAGCCCGGCGTCGGAGGCGATCTCCAGGCCCGTGACGGCGGCCAGCTCGGCGGCGGTCGCCGTGGCGCGGCGCAGGTCCGAGGCGACGATGGCGTCCGGCCGCAGCGCGGCCAGCAGCCGGGCGGCCCGGCGCGCCTGGGCGACACCGGTGTCCGTCAGCTCGATGTCCGTGGAGCCCTGGAAGCGGCGCTCCAGGTTCCAGGCGGTCTGCCCGTGCCGCCACAGGACGATGCGGC
The DNA here is from genome assembly GCF_014203545.1 of Streptomyces netropsis. Classification (GTDB taxonomy): domain Bacteria; phylum Actinomycetota; class Actinomycetes; order Streptomycetales; family Streptomycetaceae; genus Streptomyces; species Streptomyces netropsis. The sequence goes on along the minus strand of NZ_JACHJG010000001.1, from coordinate 355,235 downwards.
GGCCCCGGTCGGCCCGGGCGGGTGCCGTGGTGCCGGTGTCCGCGCCGTTCAGCTCAGCTCACCGTCCAGGTCGGCCGCGGCGGCCTGGCTCTCGGCGTGCTCGGCGGCCTTGCCCCGGGTGGCGACGGCGTCGGCCGGCAGCTCGATCTCGGGGCAGTCCTTCCACAGCCGCTCCAGGGCGTAGAAGACGCGCTCCTCGCTGTGCTGCACGTGGACGACGATGTCGACGTAGTCGAGCAGCACCCAGCGGGCGTCGCGGTCGCCCTCACGGCGGACCGGCTTGGCGCCGAGCTCCTTGTTGAGGTGCTCCTCGATCTCGTCGACGATCGACTTGACCTGGCGGTCGTTGGGGGCGGAGGCGAGCAGGAAGGCGTCGGTGATCGACAGCACGTCGCTGACGTCGTACGCGATGATGTCGTGCGCGAGCTTGTCGGCGGCCGCCTGGGCGGCGGCCTTGATCAGCTCGATGGAGCGGTCCGTGGCGGTCACAAGCCATGCTTTCGATAAAGAGGGTCAGTACCTCTCAAGGGTCTCACGACCCGCCAACCGCTTTCCGGGCCGTTTCGGACGGGCCCTGAGCCCGCCGCGAAACAGCCCGGAGCAGCGGCTCAGCCCTTGTAGTCCTTGCCCAGGGTGACGGTGATGTCCGCGTTGGGCGCGCCCGCCGCCTTCTTCACCGCGCCGGCCGGCAGGCCCAGCGTCTTGGCGACCTCCTTGGCCTCGGCCGCCCGCTTGTCGTCCGCGTAGGTCACCGTGGAGGCGGCGGCGACGGCCGCGGCCGTACCGGCGTCGACGTGGGTGTAGCCGCTGTTGACGAGCGTGACCTGGGCGGACTGGGTGGCGGTCTTGCCTCCGGTCGCGTTCTTCACGCTCACCCGGGGCGTCGCGTCCGGTGCGGTGTTGCGGACGGTGCCGCCGAGCACGTCCTTGACCACGCTGTCGGTCGCCTGCGCGCTGAGCGTCCCGTCCTTCTGCACGGGCAGCACGGCGGTGTCGTACGAGCCGTTCTTGGCCTGCGTCGCGAGCTGGGCCAGCGAGGCGCCGAGCTCCTTGACCGACAGGGAGGGGTCGGGGATCTGGGCGAGCGAGTCCACCGTGGTGGTGGCGGGGCCGGGGTCGCCGGGCATCTTCTTCAGCACGGCCTGCATGACCTGGCCGAACCGGGCCAGCTGCTTGTCCGGGCTCTCGCCGGGCGCGCGGTGGGTGGCGTAGCCGACGGCCATCTGGCCGCTCAGGTCCTGCCCCTTGCCCTGCCGGACCAGCGGGCGGTCGCCGGACTTCGCGCCGGGGACGGTGGCGTCGGTGTCGACGACGATGCCGCCGACCAGGTCGACGAGGTTCTCCAGGTAGGGGGTGTCCAGCCGCCAGCTGCCCTTGATGTCGGCGCCGAGCAGGGCGTTCAGGGCGTCCCGGGTGGCGCCGGTGCCCTCGTCCTGCACGGACTTGCCGAGCGTGGTGGAACCGCCGCCCTCCTTGGAGACGGCCAGTGCGTTCGGCAGCAGGACCGTGGTGCCCTTCTTGGAGGTCTCGTTGTCGACGAGGAGGGCGGTGGAGCTGAGCCCGCCCTTCGTCTGCCGCAGATGCACCACGATCACGTCGCGCTTCTGCCCGCCGCCGCTCGCGGTCGTGTCCTTCTTCGCGTCGGAGCCGCCGAGCAGGAGGTAACCGATGCCGCCGCCGAGCGCGAGGACGAGCACGACGACGAGGGCGACGACGCGGTTGCGTCCCTTGCGCTTGCGCTCGTCGCGGCGCTCGGTGCGGCTCTCGCTGAACTTGAGCCAGTCGATGACGTCCTCGGAGTCCTCGTCCGGCTCCTCGATGAAGGAGAACTGCTCGGTGCGGTACTCCGGCGCCGCCGGGGCGTCGGAGGCGTCCGGTGCCCGCCGCGGCTCCGGCATCGGCACCGGCTCCGGCGTCTGCTCCCGGTGGCCCGGCTCCTCGTGGACGGGGGCAGCCGCCTGCCGGGGGATCCACTCCTGCTGCCGGGTCTGCGGCTGTGCGGCCGGGTACGCGTCGTAACTCTGCGGTCCCGTTGCGCCGTACGAGTCATGGCCGTAGCCCTGCTGCTGTCCCGTCGCGCCGGTGCCGTACCCGCCGTCCTGCCCGTACTGCTGTCCGTCGTGCCCGCCATCGTGCCCGTACTGCTGCGGGAGCGCTTGGCCGTACTGGTCGTACACGCGCTCCGGGGCGTTCGGCTGGTACACCGGCTGTCCGTAGGCGTCGTAGCCGTACACCTGCGGCTGCTGTGCGTACGGGTCGTGCGCGTACGGGTCCTGTCGGTCGTTCACCAGTGCCCCTCAGTGCCCTGTGGATCCGGAGTGGATCCGGTTCAGCCGCTGTGCCGGTAGAGCTTGCGCTTGTCGATGTAGCGCACCACACCGTCGGGCACCAGGTACCAGACCGGCTCGCCCTCCGCCACTCGCGAGCGGCAGTCGGAGGAGGAGATCGCGAGCGCGGGCACCTCGACGAAGGAGACCCGGTCCTCGGGCAGCCCCGGGTTGGCGAGTATGTGGCCGGGCCGGGTGACGCCGATGAAGTGGGCGAGGGAGAACAGCTCGTCCGTGTCCCGCCAGGTCAGGATCTGCGCCAGCGCGTCCGCGCCGGTGATGAAGAACAGGTCCGCGTCGTCGTTGAGGGCGCGCAGGTCGCGGAGCGTGTCGGTGGTGTACGTCGGGCCACCGCGGTCGATGTCGATCCGGCTGACCGAGAACTGCGGGTTGGACGCGGTGGCGATGACCGTCATCAGATAGCGGTCCTCGGCCGGTGACACCGCCTTGTGGCTCTTCTGCCACGGCTGCCCGGTCGGTACGAAGACCACCTCGTCCAGGTGGAACTGCGAAGCCACCTCGCTGGCGGCGACCAGGTGGCCGTGGTGGACCGGGTCGAAGGTCCCGCCCATCACGCCGAGCCGCCGCTTCACGGGCCCTGTCTGCTCTCCCATGCGTGCAGACCCTACTGGGCGCGGCTCGACGCCGAGCCCCCAGGGACCGGTGGGGTCAGCGGTCGCGGTTGAAGCGGGTGGTGATCCAGAGCAGGAGCAGCAGGATGACCAGGGCGGCGCCGCCGGTCATGTACGGGCTGATGCTCTCGTGGGTGTCGACGTGCTCGCCCTCGGAGGCGAGGGTGGCGACGGCGGCGTGGGCGGTGATGAGGTTCATCGTCGGCAGGACCTATCCGGGATGGGATCCGGGGATCAGGGATCGGGTGGAGACTTCTGCCACATCGTATGCGGGGGCCGTTCGCAACCCCACGCCGACTCCGGCGCGTCAGTCCTTGTTGCCGTAACCACGCAACAGGAACCAGGCGAGGAGGACGATGCCCACCACGCCGACGACGAGGACCGTGCGCAGCAGCGTGCCCGGCCCCTGGTCGCCCTTGGACACGGCGAGCAGCTCGGTGAATCCGGGCTGCGTGGCGAAACCATTGATATGCGGCATGTCCCCACGGTAGCCATGCCGGTGCCACCGCCTAGGGTGGGGTCCGGCAAGCCGGGGGACGAGCCATGATCAGCCCATTGAGGGGGTCTCGATGAGTGACAACAGCTCCGACAGCAACGCCGACGACAAGGCCGGGGGCGGGAAGCGGCTGCCGGGCCGCGAGCGCAGGCGGTTCCCGGACATCTCCTCCAGGGCGTACGAACACCCGGCGGACCGCTCGGCCCTGGTGGCCCTGCGCAAGCTGAGCGGCTTCGACACCGTCTTCAAGGCGCTCAGCGGGCTGCTGCCCGAGCGCAGCCTGCGGCTGCTGTTCCTGTCCGACTCGGTGCGGGTCAGCGACCAGCAGTTCCAGCATCTGCACGCGATGCTGCTGGACGCCTGCTACATCCTGGACCTGCCCAAGGTCCCGCCGATGTACGTCACCCAGGACCCGCAGCCGAACGCCATGTGCATCGGCCTGGACGAGCCGATCATCGTGGTGACCACGGGCCTCGTCGAGCTGCTGGACGAGGAGGAGATGCGGGCGGTCGTGGGCCACGAGGTGGGCCACGCGCTGTCCGGACACGCGGTCTACCGGACGATATTGCTCTTCCTGACCAACTTCGCGATCAAGATCGCCTGGATTCCGCTGGGCAACCTCGCGGTGATGGCGATCGTGACGGCGCTGCGCGAGTGGTTCCGCAAGTCGGAGCTGTCGGCGGACCGGGCGGGCCTGCTGGTGGGACAGGATCTGCGGGCCTCCATGCGCGGTCTGATGAAGATCGCGGGCGGCAACCACCTGCACGAGATGAACGTGGACGCGTTCCTCGCCCAGGCCGAGGAGTACGAGGCGGGCGGCGATCTTCGCGACTCCGTGCTCAAGATCCTCAATGTGCTGCCGCGCACCCACCCCTTCACGACCGTGCGCGCCGCCGAGCTGAAGAAGTGGGCCGAGAGCCGCGACTACCAGCGCATCATGGACGGCCACTACCCGCGCCGCGCGGAGGACAAGGACGCCTCGGTGTCCGACTCCTTCCGGGAGTCCGCGAACCACTACGCCGAGACGGTGCGCTCCAGCAAGGACCCGCTGATGGGCCTCGTGCGGGACATCGCGGGCGGGGCGTCCGACCTGGGCGGCCGGCTGCGGGACGCCTTCGGCGGTGGCCCTGGGCCCGCCCCCAAGGAAGGCCCCGGGGCGCCCGGTAAGGACCCGAAGGACCCTCCTGGGGAGCCGCGGCCCTAGCCGGGCCGTTCGCACCTCCGCTGCGCGGAGGTGCCCTCAATCTCCCCCAGCCCGCTGGGGGAGTGGTCGGCCTCGGCCCAAACCAGCCCGTCCGGCGATTGAGGACGCGCCCGCAGGGCGCCCGCCGCCGCAGGCGGCAAAGACGGCCCGCAGCCGAAGACGCCGGCCCGGCGAAACTCAGGACGCCCCCGGCAGGCTCGGCTGGGCGCTGGGGGCCATGACGCCGCACAGGGCGGCCGACTCCCGGCCCGTCGCGTACGGGTCGGTGTCGGCCGGCCGGTCGGTACCGGCCCGCTGCCCGGCCAGCAGCGGCCGCAGATGGCTCGCGTCGTCGGCCGAGCAGGACTGCGGCCCGGCCTGGACGTGGCTCTGCAGGACCTCCACGTGGTGCCCCTGCAGATCGTCCCGGTCGAAGCGGAAGCGCATCTGCCGCCGCACCGTGAACAGCGACGCCCGGTCCTCGCCCTGCCCCGGCTCCCCCGCGTGCTGCCCGCCGCCCGCCCGCACGGCGTGCACGGCGTAGACGAAGGTGTGGTCGGCGGCGACCTCCAGCGTGCCGGGCGTCGTCTCGGTGAGGGAGAACGTCCCCTGGGTCCGCACGGGCACGTCGGCGAGCGCGATCTGCGTCGGGTCGAAGCGCACCAGCCAGCCGGTGGCGGCATGCCGCCCGTCGTCGACGGGCTTGGTGAAACTGCGGTCGAACTGGTCGAGTTGGGACGGGTCGAGCAGCAGCCGGACGCCGCGCTGGGCACCACCGGTGAGCGTGGCGCGGTCGAGCGCCGACTTCAGCGTGTACTCCTTGGCGGTGGCGAGCGCGGTCATCACCAGGCTCTCGGAGAAGTGCTGGGTGCGCCGGGCGGGCGGCAGATTGATGCCCTCCTCGCCGTCGCGGAACTGCGCCGCCGGGCTGTGGTCGAGCAGCTCCCGCGCCGAGATCCCGCCCGGCACGGGGTCGCGCGGCGCGAGCGGCACGAGCGTGGTGCGCAGCGCCTCGGCCGTCGGCGGCCGGGGCTCCTCGTACGGGTGACGCAGGCCCATGTAGACGGCGGTGCCGAAGGCCATGGTGATCAGCAGTATCAGGACGAGGACCTGCCGGGACGCGCCGATGCGCGCCCAGACGTGGCGGCTGCGGACGGCGTGGGCGTGGTCGACCATACGCTCCTGCGCCGAGAACTCCTGGAGCCTGGCAGCGCGCACGAAGGACTCGTCGAAGACGACCGATCGGTACTCGTCGTCCCCGCTACCCGGGGCGCCCTCGGGCGGCCCCTCGGGTGGGTCTCGCGGCCCGTCCATACTCCAAGAGTAGGTCCGCCGGGGCTTCGGTAAACGCCCTGGTACACGACAAGTTCCACGGAGGGTTCGGATCGCCGGGCAGCGGCACCCCATGCCTTGGCCCATGCTTCGGCGGCCGGTCACCGCACGCCGGGCGGTCACGGTGGGTGACCGGCTGGAGGTGTCAGCTCCGGCCCGGCGCGGCGGAGGCCACCGGTGGCTCGGAATCGGCGGACACGGAGGGCAACGGGCCGGGCCGTCCGGCCGCCGGAGCGTCCACCCCGGTGGTCGCCGGGGGCGGCGCCGGATCCCCCCGGTCGCCGGAGGAGGCACCGCGGTAGACGGCGGCGAAGGCCAGGGCGACCACGCCGATGCCCATCAGCACGGCGAGCAGCCAGGCCACCGGGCGGTGCCAGCGGGCATGGCCGCGGTAGGGCCCCCGGGCCGTGCCGTAGCGCCCGTACGGGCCGTAGGCGTCGTCGGGGTCGAGGTCGTGGGCGAGACCGTGCCACTCCCCCGGCCGGGCCGAGGGCTGGCCGGTCGCGGGACGGCCCTCGGGGCCGGGCCCGGCATAACCGTCGTAGCCCTCGGGACCCTCGTAACCCTCAAAAACATCGTCACGGGGGTCGTCGTCGGCGGGGCCGGCGCCCGCCCGGGCCCGGGCGGCGTCGGCCTCGGCACGCGCCCGCTCGGCGGCGAGCGTCCGCTCGGCCGCGGACGGTTCGTGGATCACGGCGGACCGCACGAACTCCTCATCGAAGACCACGGAGGCGAACTCTTCGTCCGCGTCTCCGTGGCGGTGACTGTCGGGCTCTTCGCCGTCCGGGAACGGCTTGCCCCCCACATCGTCCGGCACCCGTCCAGATTAGACCCGAACCGCTCAATCCGCGCAGCCGCTACGGGAATTCAGGACGCGACGGGTCCGGCGCCGCCGCGCACATGGCCGTCACCCGTGACGATGTACTTGGTCGACGTCAGCTCCGGCAGCCCCATCGGACCCCGGGCGTGCAGCTTCTGCGTGGAGATGCCGATCTCCGCGCCGAAGCCGAACTGGCTGCCGTCCGTGAAGCGGGTCGAGGCGTTGACCGCGACCGTGGTGGAGTCCACCAGCTGGGTGAACCGGCGGGCGGCGGCCTGCGAGGTGGTGACGATCGCCTCGGTGTGACCGGAGGACCACAGCCGGATGTGCCGTACGGCCATGTCCAGCGAGTCCACGACGGCGGCGGCGATGTCGTACGAGAGGTACTCGGTCTCCCAGTCCTCGACGGTCGCCGGCACGACGGTCGCGGGCCCCCCTTCCGCCAGCGCCTGGAAGCGCTCGTCGGCGTGCACGGTCACGCCCGCCTCGGCCAGGGCGGCCACGGCCCGCGGCACGAACCGCTCCGCGATGTCCTGGTGGACGAGCAGGGTCTCGGCGGCGTTGCAGACGCTGGGGCGCTGCGCCTTGGAGTTGAGGAGGATCTCCACGGCCATGTCGAGATCGGCCTCGGCGTCGACGTAGACGTGGCAGTTCCCGGTGCCGGTCTCGATCACCGGGACCGTGGACTCCTGGACGACCGTGCGGATCAGCGAGGCACCGCCGCGCGGGATCAGCACGTCGACCATGCCGCGGGCGCGCATCAGCTCCCGGACGGACTCCCGGCTCTCGCCCGGCACCAGCTGCACGGCGTCGGCGGGCAGCCCGGCACCGCCGACGGCGTCGCGCAGGACCCGCACCAGGGCGGTGTTGGAGGCGTAGGCGGAGGACGAGCCGCGCAGCAGGACGGCGTTGCCGGACTTCAGGCAGAGGGCCGCCGCGTCCACGGTCACGTTCGGCCGGGCCTCGTAGATGATCCCGACGACACCGAGCGGCACCCGCACCTGGCGCAGGTCGATGCCGTTGGGGAGGGTGGAGCCGCGGACGACCTCGCCGACCGGGTCGGGCAGGGCCACCACGTCCCGGACGTCCTTGGCGATGGCCCGGACGCGCTCGGGGGTGAGGGTCAGCCGGTCGATGACGGTCTCGCTGGTCCCGGCGGCCCGGGCCTTCTCGACGTCCTCGGCGTTGGCCTCGACGATCTCCCGGGTGCGGACCTCCAGCGCGTCGGCGATGGCCAGCAGCGCCTCGTCCTTCGCCGAGCGCGGCAGTGGCGCCAGGTCGGCGGCGGCGGCGCGGGCGCGGTAGGCGGCCCGCAGCACCGGGGACTGCGGCATCGGGTCGGCGAGGGGGGAGGGGAAGACACTGCTGCTCATGGCGGCAGCCTAGCCCCGCCGCGCGCGGGAGCCACTCCGCATTCCACAGTGCGGGACACCGCGGAGGGGCGGCCGTCGCCCCGGCCGGCCCGTCCGGCCCCGCTGCCCCGGCTAGAACGGGTGGACGCCCACCGGGGTGGCCGGCAGCGGGCCGTAGCCCTCCGCGATGCGCTGGTGGTAGGTCTCGCGGTCGATGACCTCCAGGCCGACGATCTCCCAGGGAGGCAGCCGGGCGGTCGAGCGGTGCTCGCCCCACAGCCGCAGCGCCACCGCCGCGGCGTCGTGCAGATCACGCGCCTCTTCCCAGTAGCGGATCTCGGCGTGGTCGTTGGCGTAGCGGCTGGTCAGCAGGAAAGGGTGGTCGTGGGCGAGCTGCTCGAGGGCCCGCCGCACCTCCCCCAGCGGCGCCTCGGACCCCGAGACGCTGAGGGTGACGTGCCACAGCCGGGACACCTCGCCGCGGTCCTGCACGGTCTCGCCCGCTCCGTCCGGCCCCGCGGGCCCCGCCGTCCCGTCCACCGCGTCGCCCGTCCCGACGCTGGTCAGTGTCCGCTCCGCCGTCCCCCGGGGCAGCGCCCCTGGGCGCCCTCGTCTCACCACCGACGGCCTCCTGTTGATCGCTGCTCCGCGCACGTGCGGCGGAGCGGTGTGGTGCCGGTTCCCGCTCTGGGTCCCGCTGTGCTGGTCCGGCTGCTGCTGGTGCTGCTGGTTTCGGTGGTGCTTACCGTGTCCGGTGGTGCGGACCACGTGCTGCCCGCGGGCACCGCCCGTCCGCGACGGCCCCCATGCTCAAAGTTGACCAGTCTGCGGGCGGCCGTGTGGCGGTTTTACTCAAGGTCTCCATGGAAAGGCTGGACTTACCTCACACTCTCGCCCCGGGATGACGGCCGTCAGGGGCGCAGCACGACCAGATCATCGCGGTGCACGACCTCGCGCTCGTACGCGGGTCCGAGGTCCCGGGCCAGGTCACGAGTGGAGCGGCCGAGCAGCCGGGGGATCTCCCGGGCGTCGAAGTTGACCAGCCCCCGGGCGACGGCCCGCCCCGAGGCGTCCCGCAGCTCGACGGGGTCACCCGCGGTGAATTCACCCTCGACGGACGCGATGCCCGCCGGGAGCAGCGACGCGCGCCCCTCGACCACGGCCCGCACGGCGCCGTCGTCCAGCGTCAGGGACCCGCGCGGGGTGGAGGCGTGCGCGAGCCACAGCAGCCGGTCGGCGGAGCGGCGGCCGGTGCGGTGGAAGAACGTGCCGGCCGGGCGGCCGCCGAGGGCGTCGGCGGCCCGGCTGGCGGAGGTGAGGACGACCGGGATGCCGGCGGCGGCCGCGATCCGGGCGGCCTCGACCTTGGTGACCATGCCGCCGGTGCCCACGCCCGCCTTGCCCGCACTGCCCACGGAGACGCCGTCGAGATCCTTCTCGCCGGTGACCTCGGCGATCCGCGTGGTGCCCGGGATGCTCGGGTCGCCGTCGTAGAGGGCGTCGACGTCGGAGAGCAGGATCAGCAGGTCGGCCCGTACGAGATGGGCGACGAGGGCGGCGAGCCGGTCGTTGTCGCCGAAGCGGATCTCGTCCGTGGCGACGGTGTCGTTCTCGTTGACGACCGGGACGGCGCCCATGGCCAGCAGCTGGTCGAGCGTCCGGTAGGCGTTGCGGTAGTGCGCGCGGCGGCTGGTGTCGTCGGTGGTCAGCAGCACCTGGCCGACACGGCGGCCGTAGCGCGCGAAGGAGGCGGTGTAGCGGGCGACGAGCAGGCCCTGGCCGACGCTGGCGGCGGCCTGCTGGCGGGCGAGGTCGCGGGGGCGCCGCTCCAGGCCGAGCGGTGCGAGACCCGCGGCGATGGCACCGGAGGAGACCAGCACGATCTCCTTCTCCCCGCCGGCCTTGGCCAGCGTGTCGACCAGCGCGTCAACCCGGTCGGCGTCCAGCCCCCCGCCCGCGGTGGTGAGTGACGAGGATCCCACCTTGACCACGATCCTGCGGGCGCCCACGACCTCCTGCCGGAGCTCCTGACCGGCTTCCCGACCGACCGCTTGACCGGCCTCTTGCCGCGTCCCTGCCCCTGTCACGTACGTACACCCCTGTGATCGCCGCTGGTGTGCCTGCTTCCGGCCCGCAAATCTACCGCCTGAGGATTGTGGTCGTTCGGCCCTATTTTGCGATGATTGCCGTCGGGGAAGATTGCTCCTGGCCCAGCCGCCGTCATACGGTCGGTAGCCGACCGTTGTCCATCGCGGTCTCCCTCACCCCCTAGCCCTCCTGCCAGGAGCCCGCCCAGTGCCTTCTGCCGGATCCGTCTCCCGCCGAGTCGTACAGCTCGCGGCGCTGCTCGCGATGCTGGCGTTCTTCGCCGCTCAGCTCGTGGGTGCGCTGCTGCCCAACGTGCCGCTCTTCATCACCGCCTCGGCGGCGGGCCTCGCGCTCGATCTCTATCTCCAGCACCGAGACCCCGGTCTGCTCTCGCTGCTCGGCAAGGTCCGCTTCGACGTCACCGTGCGTCAGCTGCTGCGCGACATGCTGATCATGGTCGGGCTGCTGCGCGTGCACGGCGACGGCCCGCTGCACGAGTACACCCCGCTGTTCATCGGGCTGCTGCTCTTCTACGGCGCCCACTTCGGCTGCCAGGCCGTCGCGATCCTCGTGCGCCGCAGCCGCACCCTGCCGTTCCTGACCCGGAACGTCGACACCTCCGGCCTGCGCCTGTCGGCCGCGCCGCCGCGCCTGCTGGCCCGCCAGCAGGGCCGCCGGCTGCTGCGCTTCGCCGCCCCCGCCACGGCGGGCGTGCTGATCACCGCGGGCACCGAGAAGGCCCTGTGGGGCGAGATCGGCGTCGGCATCGCCTTCGCCCTGTCCCTCGGCGGCGCCCTCTACCTGGCCACCTGGCTGCGGCCCAAGAAGCGCATCGCGAACGAGCAGCAGGCCCTGGAGTGGCTGGACGCCTGGCTGACCGACTACAAGCCCACCACCGGCATGTACTTCTCCGGCGGCACCAGCTCGGCCTACCAGGCCAACATGTGGCTCTCGACCCTCGCCGAGCTGGACGGCAACCCCGTCATCGTGCTCCGCGAGCGCTTCATGGTGCAGAAGATCGACGCCACCGACGTGCCGATCGTCTGCATCCCCAAGGTCGTGCACCTGATGGCCCTGGAGAAGTCGTCGCTGAAGATGCTGCTGCACCCGGCGAACTCCGGTAAGACCTCGCAGGTCCTGCGCATGCCGTCGATCAAGCACGCCTTCACCAACCACGGCGAGAGCGACAAGCTCTCCAGCTGCAACCCGTACTCCAAGGCGTACGACGAGATCTGGGTCGCCGGCCCCGCCGCCCGCGAGCGCTACCAGCTCGCCGACATCGGCGTCGACGACCGTGACGTCGTCGAGGTCGGCCGCCCGCAGCTCGCGCCGATCCAGCCGTACACCGCGCCGCGCGGCAAGGCCGCCGCCGAGGGCTTCACCACCGTGCTGTACGCCCCGACCTGGGAAGGCTGGGACGGCCAGCCCGGCAACACCTCGGTGATGCTGGCCGGCGAGAACATCGTCCGCGAGCTGCTCGCCGACCCCAAGGTCCGGCTGCTCTACAAGCCGCACCCGATGACCGGCTCCGTCGACCCGCGCGCCGGCCGCGCCAACGAGCGCATCCAGGCCATGATCCGCGAGGCCAACGCCCGCCGCGGCGGTCCCCGCCCCGGTCCCGAGGCTGCCGCCGAGCTGGCGCGCCGCACGGCCGAGCTGGATCGGCTCACCACGAGCACCTTCCGCCCCAGCGCGGACGAGGTCGAGCGCATGCTCCTCCAGGGCGCTCCGGAGAAGGGCCGCGCGGCGACCGTGGCGGACGCCACCGCCGCCTGGGAGGCCGCGTACTGGGACTCGCTGCCGGTCTGGGAGCACCAGATCATCACGGCCGCCCGGCCCGCCCTCTACACCTGCTTCAACCAGTCCGACCTGCTGATCAGCGATGTCTCCAGCGTCGTCTCGGACTACCTGATCAGTGAGAAGCCGTACGCGGTGGCCAACACCAGCGGCATGACCGAGGAGGAGTTCCGCGCGGGCTTCCCGACCGTCAGCGCGGCCACGATCCTCAGCCCCGAGGCGGAGGAGGTGCGGACGCTGCTCGCGGCCGTCCGCGCGCCCGGCCAGGACGCCCTCGCGGCGGCTCGTGCGGAGCTGAAGGTCGAGCTGCTCGGCCCGTCCGATCCGCCGTCGCTGGTCCGTTTCAACCAGGCCGCCCTCGCGCTCTGCGAGAAGGCCGACGAGCGCCGCGTCCGGATGGAGGCCCGCATGGCGGCCGAGATCCCGGCCCAGCGCGAGACGCTCACCGCGGGGCCGCCGGTCGGCGCCGCCTGAGCCGTCCGTACAGGGCATGGGGAAGGCCCCGGGAGGATTTCCTCCCGGGGCCTTCCCCATGCCCTCAGCGGGCCGTACGGGCCCGCACGAAGGCCCTCGAGCGTCGGGCGGACTGTCCCGCCCCACACTCGAGGGCCTCTACGGCTCTCCCGGACTCCGTCCGGGACACGGGGCGACCTCGCAGCCACCCCGATCCGCTAGAACGGCTTGAACTTCTCGAACTCCTGGTCCGCCTCGTCCCGCTCCGCGTCGCGGTCGCGGCGGCGGACGGCGGCCGGGCGGGGGGCGTCCAGACGGTGGTCCTCGCCACGGCGGCCCAGCATCTCCGCACCGGCGGCCATCGACGGCTCCCAGTCGAAGACGACCGCGTTCTCCTCGCTGCCGATCGCGACGCCGTCGCCGGACCGGGCACCGGCCTTGAGCAGGGCGTCCTCGACACCGAGACGGTTGAGCCGGTCGGCCAGGTAGCCGACGGCCTCGTCGTTGTTGAAGTCGGTCTGCTTGACCCAGCGCTCCGGCTTCTCGCCGCGGACGCGGTACAGGCCGTCCTCGCCCAGGGTGACGGTGAAGCCGGCGTCGTCCACGGCCTTCGGGCGGATGACGATACGGGTCGCCTCCTCCTTCGGCTTCGCGGCGCGCGCCGCGCCGATGATCCCGGCCAGCGCGAAGGAGAGCTCCTTCAGGCCCGTACGGGCGACGGCGGACACCTCGAAGACCTGGTAGCCGCGCTCCTCCAGATCCGGGCGGATCATGTCGGCGAGGTCCTGGCCGTCCGGGATGTCGATCTTGTTGAGGACGACGATGCGCGGCCGGTCGTCGAGGCCGCCGTACTGCGCCAGCTCGGCCTCGATGACGTCCAGGTCCGAGACCGGGTCACGGTCGGACTCCAGGGTCGCCGTGTCCAGGACGTGCACGAGCACCGAGCAGCGCTCGACGTGCCGCAGGAACTCCAGGCCGAGGCCCTTGCCCTGGCTGGCGCCCGGGATCAGACCCGGGACGTCCGCGATGGTGTAGACGGTCGAACCGGCGGTCACCACGCCCAGGTTCGGGACCAGCGTCGTGAACGGGTAGTCCGCGATCTTCGGCTTGGCGGCGGAGAGCACCGAGATCAGCGAGGACTTGCCCGCGCTCGGGTAGCCGACCAGCGCCACGTCGGCGACGGTCTTGAGCTCCATGACGATGTCACGGAACTCGCCGGGCTCGCCGAGCAGCGCGAAGCCGGGGGCCTTGCGGCGGGCCGAGGCCAGCGCGGCGTTGCCGAGGCCGCCGCGGCCGCCCTGGCCGGCGATGAAGGTGGTGCCCTGACCGACGAGGTCGGCGAGGACATTGCCCTGCTTGTCCAGGACGACGGTGCCGTCCGGCACCGGCAGGATCAGGTCCTGGCCGTCCTTGCCGGAGCGGTTGTCACCGGCGCCGGGCGCGCCGTTGCCGGCCTTCCGGTGCGGGCTGTGGTGGTAGTCGAGGAGCGTGGTGACCGACTGGTCGACGACCAGGATCACATCGCCGCCACGGCCGCCGTTGCCGCCGTCCGGGCCGCCCAGCGGCTTGAACTTCTCACGGTGAACGGAGGCGCAGCCATGGCCTCCGTTACCCGCGGCGACATGCAGCTCGACGCGGTCCACGAAGGTGGTCATTGCGGTGCCTCCAGATGAATACGGGGATGTCTCTGTTACTAAACACGTCGAGGGCGGGCCAGCTTCCCCGTCACCGGAAAAAGCAGGCCCGCCCTCGGAAAGGTGTTATGTCGTGCCGAAAAGCTGATTACTCAGCGATCGGGACGATGTTCACGACCTTGCGACCACGGTGGGTGCCGAACTGCACCGCACCGGCGGCCAGCGCGAACAGGGTGTCGTCGCCACCGCGACCGACGCCCGTGCCCGGGTGGAAGTGGGTGCCGCGCTGGCGGACCAGGATCTCACCGGCGTTGACGGCCTGGCCGCCGAAGCGCTTGACGCCGAGCCGCTGAGCGTTGGAGTCGCGACCGTTCCGAGTGGACGATGCGCCCTTCTTGTGTGCCATGTCTCAGTCCCTTACTTCGCAGCCGTGGGGATGCCGGTGACCTTGATCGCCGTGTACTGCTGGCGGTGACCAATGCGCTTGCGGTAGCCGGTCTTGTTCTTGTACTTCAGGATGTCGATCTTGGCACCCTTGTGGTGGTCCACGATCTCGGCCTGGACCTTGATCCCGGCCAGCACCCACGGGTCGCTGGTGACGGACTCGCCGTCGACCACGAGCAGCGTGGAGAGCTCGACAGAGTCGCCCACCTTGCCGTCGGAAATCTTGTCAACCTCGACGATGTCGCCGACAGCAACCTTGTGCTGGCGACCACCGCTACGCACAACTGCGTACACGCGGATCTCACTCTCTCGCTGGTAATCGGGACCTCTGATGCCAGCCGCTCACACGGGCGTGCAGCCCGCGCATATCCGAATGGACGAGCGGCCTCTCCCGGAATTCACCGGAAGGGATTTGCTCAGGGGTTGGCGTACAGACGCCGAAGGACAAGGTTACGGGGCCCTGTCCGGGGGGTCAAACCGGGGCCCGGGCCCCGTAAGGGACCCGGACCCCGTACAGCTCAGTCCTCGGCGGAGGAGGCGGCGGCTGCCGTCTTCTTCGCCGCCCGCTTCGCGGGGGCCTTCTTGGCCGCCGTCTTCGTGGCGGTCTTCTTGGCCGTGGCCTTCTTGGCGGTCGTCGTCTTCTTGGCCGCCGTCGCCTTCTTCGCGGTGGTGGCCTTCTTCGCCGGCGCCTTCTTGGCGGCCGTCTTACGGACCGCCTTCTTGGCGGGCGCCGCCGTCTCGGCTTCCTCGGCGGACGGGGCCGCCTCGACCGACTCGACCGGCTCGGCCGGGGCCGCCGGCTCCTCGGCCCGGACGGGCTCCGGCTCCGGCTCGGCGACGACCTTCGCGGGCGTCTCCACGACCATCACAGCGGCTTCCTCGGCCGCCTTGGGCGAACCGGCCGGGGACGTCGCCTTGCGGACCGCACGGCGGCGCGTACGGACGGGAGCGGCCGGGGCGGCTTCCTTCTCGACGTCCGCCGGGACCTCGGCCTTCGCCTCGGGGGCCGGCTCGACGACCGGCTCCACGACCGGCTCGGGGGCCTTGGCCGGCGCGACCGGCTCCACGACGATCTCGGGCTCCGGCTGCTCGGCCGCCTTCGGCGAACCCGCCGGGGCGGACGCCTTGCGGGTCGCCCGACGGCGCGTACGGCCACCGCGCGACGCCGCGGCCTTCGCCTCGGTCGGGCTGCCGAACCACTCCTCGTCCCCGCCGACCGACGGCTGGAGGTCCGCCTCGGTCACCGCGACGGGCTCCAGCTCGGGAAGCTCGGCCTCGACCTCGGCGGACGGGGCGGCCTCGATCGGCTCGGCCGGCTCCTCCGCCGCGTACTCGTGGACGTGGTCGTGCTCGGGCTGACCGGCACCGGCCTTGCCCTTCTTCTTGCCGCGCTTGCCACCGCCGCCGCCACCGACGGTCGTCGGCTGGTCCATGTGGACGATCACGCCGCGGCCGTTGCAGTGCACGCACGACTCGGAGAAGGACTCCAGCAGGCCCTGGCCGACCCGCTTGCGGGTCATCTGGACCAGACCCAGCGAGGTCACCTCGGCGACCTGGTGCTTGGTGCGGTCCCGGCCCAGGCACTCCAGCAGACGCCGCAGCACCAGGTCCCGGTTGGCCTCCAGCACCATGTCGATGAAGTCGATCACCACGATGCCGCCGAGGTCGCGCAGCCGCAGCTGGCGCACGATCTCCTCGGCCGCCTCGAGGTTGTTCTTGGTGACCGTCTCCTCCAGGTTGCCGCCCTGGCCGGTGAACTTGCCGGTGTTGACGTCGACGACGACCATCGCCTCGGTCCGGTCGATCACCAGCGAGCCGCCGCTCGGCAGCCAGACCTTGCGGTCCAGCGCCTTCATCAGCTGCTCGTCGATCCGGTACGTGGCGAAGACGTCGACGTCCGACGTCCACTTCTGCAGCCGGTCGGTGAGGTCCGGGGCGACGTGCGAGACATAGCCGTGGATGGTCTCCCAGGCGCCGTCACCACTGACGATGACCTTGGAGAAGTCCTCGTTGAAGATGTCGCGCACGACCCGGACGGTCATGTCCGGCTCGCCGTACAGCAGGGTCGGGGCGTTGCCGCTCTTCGCCTTCTTCTGGATCTCTTCCCACTGCGCCTGCAGACGCTGCACGTCACGGGCCAGCTCGTCCTCGCTCGCACCCTCCGCGGCGGTACGGACGATCACGCCCGCGTCCTCGGGGACGATCTTCTTGAGGATCTGCTTCAGCCGCGCGCGCTCGGTGTCGGGCAGCTTCCGGCTGATGCCGGTCATCGAGCCCTCGGGCACGTAGACCAGGTAGCGGCCGGGGAGCGAGACCTGGCTGGTCAGGCGGGCGCCCTTGTGACCGATCGGGTCCTTGGTGACCTGGACCAGCACGGACTGGCCGGACTTCAGCGCGGACTCGATGCGGCGCGGGCCGTTGCCCATGCCGAGCGCCTCGAAGTTGACCTCACCGGCGTACAGGACGGCGTTGCGGCCCTTGCCGATGTCGACGAACGCGGCCTCCATCGACGGCAGCACGTTCTGGACCTTGCCCAGGTAGACGTTGCCGACGTAGCTGGTGGCCTGCTCCTTGTTGACGTAGTGCTCGACGAGGACGTTGTCCTCCAGCACGCCGATCTGGGTGCGCTCACCGCTCTGGCGCACGACCATGACGCGCTCGACGGCCTCACGGCGGGCCAGGAACTCGGCCTCGGTGATGATCGGCACGCGGCGGCGGCCCTGCTCGCGCCCCTCACGGCGGCGCTGCTTCTTGGCCTCCATGCGGGTCGAGCCCTTGATGGACTGCACCTCGTCGAAGCCGGTGCCGGGCTCGCGCTCCTCCCGCTTGCGGGACTCACGCGGCTCACGGACCTTCACGACCGTGCGCTCCGGGTCGTCACCGGTGGCCTCGGCCTCCGCGGCGTCGCCACTGCGGCGACGGCGGCGACGGCGACGGCGGCTGCTGGAGGAGCCGTACGCGTCCTCGTCCTCGGCTCCGTCCTCGGCGGACTCGGCGTCCTGCTCGGCCTCCGGCTCCAGGGCGGCCTCGGCGCGGCGCTCGGTCTCGTCCTCGCTGCCCTCACCCTCACCCTCGGCGGCCTCACCACGACGGCGACGACGGCCACCACGACGGCGACGACGCGAGGGGCGGTCGCCCGACTCCTCGTCGTCCTGCGCGCCGTCCTCGGCGTCCTCGACGTCCTGGGCCTCCTCGGGCTCCTCCACCGGCTCGGCGGCGGGCGTGCGCTCCTCGGCCACGACCGGCTCGGCCTCGGCGGCCTCACCGCGACGGCGACGGCGACGGCGGCCGCGGTCGGCGGCGGGCCGCTCGGTCTCGACGCGCTCCTCCTCGGGCTGCTCCTCCTCCACGACGGAGGCGGCGGCGGCCGCGGCGGCGGTCTCCGGGGTCTGGAACATGGGCTCGGCGAACACCGGCGCCTGGAACACGGCGGTCGGCGGACGCACGGCACGGCGACGGCCGCGCGCGGGAGCCTCCGGCTCCCCGTCCGCGGCGGCGGCACGGCGACGGCGGCCACCGGTGGCGGCGGGCTCGGCCGGCTCGGCGACGGTCTCCGCGGCCTCGGCGGCACGGCGGCTCTCCGCCTTCGCGGCCTCGAGGGCCTGGGTGGCGGCCTCGGCGTCACCGGGGGCGACCCGACGACGGCCACGGCCGCGGGCCGGCTTCGCGGGCGCCTCCACGGCGACCGCCTCCACGGCCTCGTCCTCGGTCTCCTCGGCCTCTTCGGCCTCTTCGTCCTGCACGGCCGGGGCCACGGCCTCGGCGGGCTGCGCCTCCGGCGCGGCGGCGGAGCCGGCCTTACGGGTGGCGCGACGGCGCGTACGGGCCGGCTTCGCGGCCGGGGCCTCCTCGGCCTCGGCGGCGGGCTCGGCGGCGGCTTCCGCAGCGACCGGCGCGGGGGCCTCGGCGACAGCGGCGGCCGGAGCGGCCTCGGCCGGGGTCTCGGCGGCCTGCGGGGCACCCGCCGGTGCGGTGGCCTTGCGGACCGCGCGGCGGCGCGTACGGGCCGGCTTGCTGTCCTGGACCTCGGCGGCGGGCTCGGCGGCGGCTTCCACGGCCACCGGCGCGGGGGCCTCGGCGGGAGCGGCGGCCGGAGCGGCCTCGGCGGTCTCCGCGGCGGAGGCACGCGGCGCACCGGCCGGAGCCGTCGCCTTACGGGTCGCGCGGCGGCGGGGACGGGCCGGGGGTGCCGCCTCGGTGGCGGCGGGGGTCTCGGCGACGGGTGCGGCTTCGGCCGGAGCGGCCTCGGTCGCGGCGGCCGTCACGGCCGGCTGCACGGCGGCGGTCTCCGCCACCGGCGGACCGGCCGGGCGCGACGCCGCACGGCGGCGGCGTCGGGGCGGCAGCGTGTCGCTGGGGCTTGCGTCGGAGTTGTTCCCGGGTGCGCTGGGCGCGTTCTCGGGCTCGGTGGGCTCAATAGATTCGAGCATGCGGGCGGTTCTCCCGTCACGCTCCCGGGCGCCGCGTCGTGATCCGACCCGGCGGTCCGCGTGATGTGCGCGGTACCGCCGTCCGGGGCGCGGTCGCCGCACGGGAGCTGTCGTCTCGCTCGCCGGGGCCGAGTTGTCGGCACCGGCGAAAGTCTCCTGGTCAGTGCGCCTGCCGGACCCGGGTGGCTCCCTGGTGGATCGGCGGCGCTACGACGGCCGTCCTACGCGGAACCTTCCGGCACCTTCGCGGCGCTCGGCCCGGCGGCCGTGGATGGGGCGGCCGGGGCGGCGTCGCGGTCGGGCGCGAGCGGATCGGTCACCGTGCCGGACTCCTCATCGAGCAGCCCCTGCGCCAGCCTGGTCACCGCAGCGGGGACCGGCGGCGCCAGGTCGGCCGTAGCGCGGAGACCGGACAGGACGTCGTCGGGTCGAACGGCAGGTGTCAAATGCCGAACAACCAGCCGCAGTATCGCACAGGCACCGCCGCCGGGCCTATCGGCCGGGGCCTGACGCGCTTCGAGTCGGGCCACCGCGCCACGGGCGTCGAAGGTCCGCAACCCGTTTTTCGTCCGGCGCTGGACCTCGACGGTCTCCTCGGCGAGGAAGGCCGCCACGGCCCGCTCGGCGTCCGCTACCTCGACCCCGTCGAGCCGCAGCTCCCAGAGGGAGGCCTGCAGCCGGTCGGCGAACGAGGAGGTGTGGGCCTCCACCGCGTCCGTGATGTCGAGCCCGTCGGGCAGCGACTCGTCGAGCAGCTCCCTGAGCTGCCCGGGGTCGCGGAACTCGGCGAGCTGGATCTCCAGGAACTCGGCCTCACTGCCCGTGCCGGTGGGTGCGGCATTGGCGTACGACACCTTGGGATGCGGGGAGAAGCCCGCCGAGTACGCCATGGGGACGTCGGCGCGGCGCAGGGCCCGCTCGAAGGCGCGCTGGAAATCGCGGTGGCTGGTGAACCGAAGGCGGCCGCGCTTGGTGTAGCGCAGACGAATGCGCTGCACCACAGGTGCGGGCGGCGGACCTTCGGGCTGTCGCTTGCCCAGTGTCGTTCAGTCCTTCGTGAGAGCGGTCGTACTGCTACCTAGAGTACGTGCCTCACGCGGGGGCGCGCCCCGGTGGGTCGGAACGCGTGAAGGCCCCGCCGGTGCGGCGGGGCCTTCACGGGAGGCTTCAGCGGCCTACTTGACGACCGTCAGCGGCAGGAGTTTCTTGCCCGTCGGGCCGATCTGGATCGAGGTGTCCATCTGCGGGCAGACACCGCAGTCGAAGCACGGCGTCCAGCGGCAGTCCTCGACCTCGGTCTCGTCGAGCGCGTCCTGCCAGTCCTCCCAGAGCCAGTCCTTGTCGAGACCGGAGTCCAGGTGGTCCCAGGGCAGGACCTCCTCGTACGTGCGCTCACGCGTGGTGTACCAGGCGACGTCGACGCCCTGCGGGGGCAGCGTCTTCTCGGCGGACTTGATCCAGCGGTCGTAGGAGAAGTGCTCGCGCCAGCCGTCGAAGCGGCCGCCGGACTCGTAGACCTCGCGGATCACGGCACCGACGCGGCGGTCGCCGCGCGAGAGCAGGCCCTCGATGATGCCGGGCTTGCCGTCGTGGTAGCGGAAGCCGATGGAGCGGCCGTACTTCTTGTCGCCGCGGATCTTGTCGCGCAGCTTCGCCAGGCGCGCGTCGGTCTCCTCGGCGGAGAGCTGCGGCGCCCACTGGAAGGGGGTGTGCGGCTTGGGTACGAAGCCGCCGATGGAGACCGTGCAGCGGATGTCGTTCTGCCCGGAGACCTTGCGGCCCTCGGCGATGACGTTGACCGCCATGTCACCGATCTGGAGGACGTCCTCGTCGGTCTCGGTGGGCAGGCCGCACATGAAGTACAGCTTCACCTGGCGCCAGCCGTTGCCGTACGCGGTGGAGACCGTACGGATCAGGTCCTCTTCCGAGACCATCTTGTTGATGACCTTGCGCATGCGCTCGGAGCCGCCCTCGGGGGCGAAGGTGAGGCCCGAACGGCGGCCGTTGCGGGTCAGCTCGTTGGCGAGGTCGACGTTGAAGGCGTCCACGCGGGTCGACGGCAGGGAGAGGCCGATCTTGTCCTCTTCGTACCGGTCGGCGAGGCCCTTGGCGATGTCACCGATCTCGGTGTGGTCCGCGGAGGACAGCGACAGCAGGCCGACCTCCTCGAAGCCGGTCGCCTTCAGGCCCTTTTCCACCATGTCGCCGATGCCGGTGATGCTTCGCTCCCGCACGGGGCGCGTGATCATGCCGGCCTGGCAGAAACGGCAGCCGCGGGTGCAGCCGCGGAAGATCTCCACCGACATCCGCTCGTGGACGGTCTCCGCGAGCGGGACCAGCGGCTGCTTGGGGTAGGGCCACTCGTCGAGGTCCATGACGGTGTGCTTGGAGACCCGCCACGGCACGCCGGAGCGGTTGGGCACCATACGGGCGATACGGCCGTCGGGCAGGTACTCGACGTCGTAGAAGCCCGGGACGTAGACGCCGCCGGTCTTGGCGAGGCGCAGCAGCAGCTCCTCGCGGCCGCCGGGGCGGTCCTCGGCCTTCCAGGCCCGGACGATCTCGGTGATCTCCAGGACGGCCTGCTCGCCGTCACCGATCACCGCGCAGTCGATGAACTCCGCGATCGGCTCGGGGTTGAAGGCCGCGTGGCCGCCCGCGAGGACGATCGGGTCGTCGACGGTGCGGTCCTTGGCCTCCAGCGGGATGCCCGCGAGGTCCAGGGCCGTGAGCATGTTGGTGTAGCCCAGCTCGGTGGAGAAGCTCAGCCCGAAGACGTCGAAGGCCTTGACCGGGCGGTGCGCGTCCACGGTGAACTGCGGCACCTTGTGCTCGCGCATCAGCTCTTCGAGGTCCGGCCAGACGCTGTAGGTGCGCTCGGCGAGCACGCCCTCGCGCTCGTTGAGGACCTCGTAAAGGATCATGACGCCCTGGTTGGGCAGTCCGACCTCGTAGGCGTCGGGGTACATGAGCGCCCACCGGACGTCACAGCTGTCCCAAGGCTTAACGGTGGAGTTCAGCTCTCCACCGACGTACTGAATGGGCTTCTGCACGTGCGGGAGCAGCGCTTCGAGCTGTGGGAAGACGGACTCGACAGACATCTCGACCTTCGGGAGCTGGCAGGGGGCGACTCTCTAGCGTACGCGAGGAGTGGTACCCCCCGCCCCACCGCGAACGGGCACCACCGCCGGGGGGGAGCGGGGTCACCCCCGCAGCGCGGCCCGGTGCCGCTTGGCGGACGCCTTCTCCCACAGGCCCGGCAGCTCGCGCTCGTACCCGGCCGCGAGGGCTTCCTCCCGGCCGTGCAGCAGCCCGAGCGTGTACGTGCTCTCCCCCGCGGCGTGCGCCTGGACGGCGAGGGCGCGCAGCGCTTCGCGGGCCATGACGCTGTCCTGGTGTTCGCCCAGCAGGCTCTGTACGGACTTCATCCGCCGCGCGAAGCGCTTCACGGGCTTGCCGAGGGCCGGTTGCGCGGCCTCGGCGGCGTAGCGGGCGCGCTTGGCCGCCTTGCGGGCCTCGTGCAGGGCGGTGTCGAGGCCGGGCCCGGCCTCCGTGGCCAGGGCGTGGTCGACGCGGCGGGCGAGGCGGCGGTAGTCGCGCAGGACGGCCTCGGCGATGACCCCTCGCGCCGGGTCGGCGGCGGCGGGGAGCAGGGGCGGGTCGGCGAGGAGCGCGTCGAGGGTGTCGAGGAGGGCGAGGTGGCGCTCGCTGTCGAGGACGGAGAGCAGGCGTTTGCGCGCGCCCGCGTGGCGGCCGGCGGCCCAGCGGCGCAGCCGGGCGCGGACGGGGCCGAGCACGAGGGTGTCCGGGACCTCGTCGACGCGTTCCCGCAGGCGGGCGGAGAGGACCTCGCGGTCCCGGTCGACGCCCAGTTCGCCGGCGAGCCATTTCAGCTCCGCCCCGATCGGGTCGGTGACCTCGCGGTCGAGCACCTTCCCGAACGTGCGGAAGGCGCTGCGCAGCCGGCGGGTGGCGACGCGCATCTGGTGGACGGAGTCGTCGACGTCGCGCCGGACGTCGAGGTCGCCCGCGACGACGGCTTCGGCCTGGGCGCGGACGTAGGCGAGGACGTGGTCGCCGGCGGTGGGCCTGCCCGGCTCGGCCGGGCGCGGCTTCCGCTTCACGGGCGGCTCGGGGTCGGTCTCGGCGAGCGCGCGGGACAGCTTGGAGGGGGCCTTCGAGGTGCGCAGGCCCGCTTCGCGCAGATGGGGTTCGACGACGTCGAGGAAGTCGGGGTCGGTGTCCTTGCCGAGCTCCAGCTCGAATTCCGTCCAGTGGACCGTGCGGCCGCCGTCGGCGAGCCGGGCGGCGGTGACCGCGTCGGCGCTCGCCTCGGCGAGGACCCCGCCGTGCTCGTCGAGGAGGAGGTGGACCTCGCGGCGGGAGACGATCCGCACCAGGGGGACGAGCTCCGCGTCGCGGGTGCGGGCGCGGACGAGGGCGGCGAGGGCGCGGGGCACGCCGGGTGACAGGGGTGCGCGGATCTCGTCGCGGGTGCCGGGGGCGACGGGGAGTTTGAGGTGCCAGCCCGCGTCGGAGCCGCCCGTGCGGCGGCGCAGGGTGATGCCCGCGGCCGCCAGCCGGCGGTCGGCCGTGTCGTAGTAGACGGCGTCGAGCTCGGCCGGTCCTTGGTCGGCGACGGTCGCGACGCCCGCGACCCGGCTCAGGTCGGGCAGCCGGGCCTCGCCCGCGCTGTCACCGGCTTCGTATTTCCGCTCGATCTCTCGCACGGTATCCGCCATAGGGCGAATCTAATGCTCGGGCGGCCGGGCCGACAGACCTCAGGCGGATACGGGGCGTTGCACCTTGATGGACTGCAGGAGTCCGACGGCGATCCAGGCGGCGAACATGGACGAGCCTCCGTAGGACACGAAAGGCAGGGGCAGGCCGGTGACGGGCATGATCCCCAGCGTCATGCCGATGTTCTCGAAGGACTGGAAGGCGAACCAGGCGATGATGCCGGCGGCCACGACCGTGCCGTAGAGCTCGGTGGTCTCGCGGGCGATGCGGCAGGCGCGCCACAGGACGACGCCGAGCAGCACGATGATGAGCCCCGCGCCGAGGAAGCCGAGTTCCTCGCCCGCGACGGTGAAGATGAAGTCGGTCTGCTGTTCGGGCACGAACTGGCCGGTGGTCTGGCTGCCGCGGAAGAGGCCGGAGCCGGTGAGGCCGCCGGAGCCGATGGCGATGCGGGCCTGGTTGGTGTTGTAGCCGACGCCCGCCGGGTCGAGGGCGGGGTTGGCGAAGGCGGCGAAGCGGTTGATCTGGTATTCGTCCAGCACGCCGAGCTGCCAGATGAGGACGCAGCCGATGACGCCGGTGCCGAGCAGTCCGGCGATCCAGCGGTTGGAGGCGCCGGAGGAGAGCAGGACGGCGAGCACGATCACCACGAGGACCATGACCGAGCCGAGGTCGGGCATCAGCAGGATGATGACGATGGGCAGCGCGGCGAGGCCCAGGGCCTCCATCACGGTGCGGTGGTCGGGGTGCAGCCGGTCGCCGGCGTCGACCTTGGCGGCCAGCAGCATCGCCATCCCGAGCGTGATGGTGATCTTGGTGAATTCGGAGGGCTGGATGGAGAAGCCGCCGCCGAGCTGGATCCAGGACCGGGCGCCGTTGATGGTGGCGCCGAGCGGGGTGAGCACGGCGGCGGTGAGCAGCACGGAGATGCCGTACAGGATGGGGACCGCGCCGCGCAGGGCGCGGTGGCCGAGCCAGACCGCGCCGACGGCGAGCGCGAGCCCTATGCCGGTGTTGAGGATGTTGCGCAGCAGGAAGTAGTACGGGTCGCCGTGGTTGAGCTCGGTGCGGCCGCGGGTGGCGGAGTAGACGAGCAGGGTGCTGATGCCGGACAGGGCGAGTGCGGCGAGCAGCATGACCCAGTCGAGCCTGCGGAGGACGGAGTCGCGGGCGGTGAGCTTGCCCCAGGTGCCGCGCTCGGGGCTGTAGCGGCGGACTTTGTAGCCGTCGGTGGTGGTCACTCGTCCTGCCCCCCTGCCGCTGCCGGGTCGGGCTTCTCCGTGGAGTCGGGACCGTCCGGCTTCTCCGTGGAGTCCGGGTCGTCGGGCTTCCGTGTCGAGTCCGCCGTCCCGGGCGGCTTCTCCGCGGCGCCTTCCTCCTTGTCCTCCTTGTCCTCCTTGCGGGCGGGCGGGCTGGGGATCGCCTGGGCCTCGATGGTCCCGTCCTTCTGGATCCTGGGGAGCTTCGCCTCGGGCCTGGGCAGCAGCGCCTTCTTGGCGTCGATCTTGCCCTTATCGTCGGCGCCGTAGAGCGCGTTGTAGATCTTGCGTACGGCCGGGCCGGAGGCGCCGGAGCCGGTGCCGCCCTGGGAGATCGTCATGACGATGGTGTAGTCCTCGGTGTACGTCGCGAACCACGAGGTCGTCTGCTTGCCGTAGACCTCAGCGGTACCGGTCTTGGCGTGCATCGGGATCTGCTTCTGCGGCCAGCCGCCGAACCGCCAGGCGGCGCTGCCGTTGGTGGCGACGCCGGCCAGGGCGCGGTCGAGCTGGTCGCGGGTCTTGCGGTCGAAGGGCAGCTTGCCGTGGGCCCGGGGCTTGATCTCCTCGACCCGCTTGCCGTCGGGGCTGACGATGGCCTTGCCGACGGTGGGGTTGTAGAGGGTTCCGCCGTTGCTGATGGCGCTGTAGATGGTGGCCATCTGGAGGGGGGTGACGAGCGTGTCGCCCTGGCCGATGGAGTAGTTGACGGAGTCACCGGCGCGCATCCGCATGCCGGACTCGCAGTTCTCCTTGGCGATCTTCCCGGCGTAGCTGTCGTCGTCCTTCTTGCCCTGCTTGCACCAGGAGTCCTTGTTGGACTTCCAGTAGTTCTTCTTCCAGTCGCGGTCGGGGACGCGGCCGCGGACCTCGTTGGGCAGGTCGATGCCGGTCTGCTTGCCGAGGCCGAACTGGTGGGCGGTCTTGTAGAACCAGTCCGCCGGGTGCTTGGGGTTGTTGCCGCCGTCCTTCTGCCACTGGCGGTAGGCCAGGTCGTAGAAGACGGTGTCGCAGGAGACCTCCAGGGCCCGGCCGAGGTCGATGGGGCCGTAGCCCTTGGACTCGAAGTTCTTGAAGACCTGGCCGCCGATGCTGTACGAGCTGGAGCAGTTGTAGTTGTTGGTGAAGGAGTAGCCGGCGTTGACGGCGGCGGTCGCGGAGATGACCTTGAAGACCGAGCCGGGGGCCGCCTGGCCCTGGATCGCCCGGTTGAGCAGCGGGAAGTTGGAGTCCTTGCCGGTGAGCCCCTGGTAGTCCTTGGCGGAGATGCCGCCGACCCAGGCGTTGGGGTCGTACGTCGGGTTGGAGGCCATGGCGACGATGCGGCCGGTCTTGGACTCCATCACCACGACGGCGCCCGCGTCGGCCTTGTAGTTGACGCCGGTGTTGCGGTCCATCTCCTTGCGGGCGTCCTTCATCGCCTGGTCCAGTTCTCGTTCCGCTATGGCCTGCACACGGGCGTCGACGCTGGTGACGATGTTGGCGCCGGGCTCGGCCTTGTCGCTCTTGGCCTTGCCGATGACGCGGCCGAGGTTGTCGACCTCGTAGCGGGTGACGCCGGCCTTGCCGCGCAGCTCGGTGTCGTACTGGCGCTCCAGGCCGGAGCGGCCGATCTGGTCGGAGCGCAGCAGCGGGGAGCGGCTGTCCTTGGCCTTGATGATCTCGTCGTCGGTGACGGGCGAGAGGTAGCCGAGGACCTGCGCGGTGTTGGAGCCGCCGGGGCCGGCGTAGCGGCGGACGGCGGTCGGCTCGGCGGTGATGCCGGGGAAGTCCTCGGCGCGCTCGCGGATCTGCAGGGCCTGCTGGGTGGTGGCCTCGTCGGTGATGGGGATGGGCTGGTAGGGCGAGCCGGCCCAGCAGGGCTGGGGGGTCTTGGCGTCGCAGAGCCGCACCTTGGCGGCGACGTCCTCGGGCTTGAGTTCGAGGATGCCCGCGAGGCGGGTGAGGACGCCCTTGCCCTTGTCCTTCATCTTCATCAGGTCGGTGCGGCTGGCGGAGACGACGAGGCGGGTCTCGTTGTCGGCGAGCGGCACGCCGCGGGCGTCGAGGATCGAGCCGCGGGTGGCGGGGGCGACGACCTGCTGGATGTGGTTGTTGGCGGCCTCGGCCGTGTACTGGTCGCCGCTGCGGATCTGGAGGTACCAGAGGCGGCCGCCGAGGGTGAGCAGGAGGGAGAAGACGAGGATCTGGATGACGACGAGCCGGATGGTGACGCGCGAGGTGCGCCCGGTCTCGGGGAGGTTGCTCATGGTGTCCCCGCCTCCCGCCGGCTACCGGTGAATCGCTGCCTCACAGTCGCTTGACCCCCTTGATGCGTCCGGCCTTGTTCTTCGGCGACTTGGCCAGCAGACCGCCGCGCTGGCTGCCGATGCGGTTGGCCCGGCCGCCGGAGAGCCAGCCGTAGGAGCCATCGCCGCCCGCGGGGGAGCCGTCGCCGGCGAGCGGGTCGTTGTGGGTGCGGCGGGCCAGCGCCATGACCAGCGGCACGGTGAAGGGCGCGAGCAGCAGGTCGTACACGGCGGCGGTGAGGACGAGGCCGGTCAGTCCCACGTGGCGGGCGGCGGTGTCGCCGACGAGGGAGCCGACGCCCGCGTAGAGCAGGGTGGAGCCGACGGCCGCGGCGACGACGACGAGCATCGGCACGGTGGCCGACCGCATCCGGCCGTTCTCGGGCCGGGCGAGGCCCACCACATAGCCGACGAGACACAGCACGAGGGCGTAGCGGCCGGTGGCGTGGTCGGCGGGCGGTGCGAGGTCGGCGAGGAGACCCGCGGCGAAGCCGATCAGGGCGCCGCTGGTGTGGCCGTAGACCAGGGCGAGGCCGATGACGACGAGGAGCAGCAGGTCGGGGACGGCTCCGGGGAGGTGGAGCCGGGCGAAGACGCTGACCTGGACGACGAGGGCGACCACCACGAGCACGGTGGAGAGCAGGATCCGGTTGAGGCGCATCGGTCTTCAGTCCCTGGGCTTGGCGCTCGCGGAGGGGGTGACCGTGACGGTCACCGTGGGGGCCGGCTTGGGGGTTTCCGGCTTGGGCGGCAGGACGGTGTCGCGCGGGTCCGTGCGGGGCGCCTGGACGACGACGCCGACGACGTCGAGCTTGCTGAAGCCGACGAAGGGACGGACCTGGAGGGTGCGGGTCAGTCCGCCGCCGGCGGGCTCGACGCGGCTGACCTCGCCGACGGGGACGCCGGGCACGAACGGCTTGTCCTTGCTGGAGCCGAAGGTGACGAGGCGGTCTCCCTCGCGCACGGCGGCCTTGCCGTTGAGGAGTTCGACGCGCAGGGAGCGGTCGCCCTGGCCGTTGGCGAAGCCGATCTCGCCGGTCTTCTCCATCCGGGTGCCGACGGTGAACTTGGGGTCGCTGGCGAGGAGGACGGTCGCGGTGGACGGTCCGACGGTGGTGACCCGGCCGACGAGCCCGTCGCCGTTGAGGACGGTCATGTCGCGCTTGATGCCGTCGTTGGCACCGCAGTCGATGGTGACGGTCCAGGAGAAGCCCTGGGCCGCTCCTATGGCGACGACCTGGGCCCCCTTGATGCCGTACTGGCCGGCTCCGGCGGTCTTGAGCATGGCGTCCAGGTCGCGGACCCGGCCGCGGTTGCGGTCGTCGCTGCCGAGCCGCTGCTTCAGGGCGGTGTTCTCGCGCTCCAGTTCGCTGATCCTGGTGTGGCGTTCGCCGGAGTCGCGGACGGCGGCGATGGCGTTGCCGACCGGGTCGACGGCGGAGGCGACGCCCTCCTCGACCGGGCCGAAGGCCGACGCGGCGGCGTGCCGGGCACCGTCGAGCGGGGACCGCTCGCCACCACGGATGTCCACCGTGATCAGCGCGAAAGCGATGGCGACCAGCAGCACCAGCAGCAGCCGGCTCTCTCGTGTGTCCCTCACGTGCGGCGGCGTGCCCTTCTCATCGGACCGGCCGGGCTGCGGGTCCGGGCCGGTCATCGGGAGCGTTCTGCCTGTATATCAGGTTGTTTCCCGGCGGCGCCGGTGCGCCGGGGCGCGGTCGGCCAAAGACCGCCGACGCCCTCGGGGCGAATCCCCCGGGGGTCCCCGGTGACCCCCGGCAGAGGGGTCCGGGAAGCCGCTCCGGGGGGGGCGGAGCAACGTTCCTCCCCCGCTCCCGGGCGGGGGAGGTCTTCAGCCGCGCGTCAGCGGCGCGGCTGGGCGTCCAGCACCTGCTGGAGCGCCTCGAACTCCTCGACGCACTTGCCCGAGCCGAGGGCGACGGAGTCCAGCGGGTCCTCGGCGATGTGGATCGGCATGCCGGTCTCCCGGCGCAGCCGCTCGTCGAGGCCGCGCAGCAGGGCGCCGCCGCCCGTGAGAACGATGCCGCGGTCCATGACGTCACCCGACAGCTCGGGCGGGCACTTGTCGAGGGTGGTCTTGACCGCGTCGACGATGGAGTTGACGGGCTCCTCGATCGCCTTGCGGACCTCCGCGGCGGAGATCACCACGGTCTTCGGCAGCCCGCTGACCAGGTCGCGGCCGCGGATCTCGGTGTGCTCGTCCTGCTCCAGGTCGTACGCCGAACCGATGGTGATCTTGATCTGCTCGGCGGTGCGCTCACCCAGGAGGAGGCTGTACTCCTTCTTGATGTGCTGGATGATCGCGTTGTCCAGCTCGTCGCCCGCGACGCGGATGGACTGCGCGGTGACGATCCCGCCCAGCGAGATGACGGCGACCTCGGTGGTGCCGCCGCCGATGTCCACGACCATGTTGCCGGTGGCCTCGTGGACCGGCAGGCCCGAGCCGATCGCGGCGGCCATGGGCTCCTCGATGATGTGCACCTGCCGGGCGCCGGCCTGGGTGGAGGCCTCGATGACAGCGCGCCGCTCGACGCCGGTGATGCCGGAGGGCACACAGACCACGACGCGCGGGCGGGCCATCCAGCGCCGCTTGTGGATCTTGAGGATGAAGTACCGGAGCATCCGCTCGGTGATCTCGAAGTCGGCGATGACGCCGTCCTTCAGCGGGCGGACGGCGACGATGTTGCCCGGGGTGCGGCCGATCATCTTCTTCGCCTCGGAGCCGACCGCGAGGATACCGCCGGTGTTGGTATTGATGGCGACGACGGACGGTTCGTTGAGGACGATTCCGCGACCTCTGACGTACACCAGCGTGTTGGCGGTCCCGAGGTCGACAGCCATGTCACGGCCGATGAACGACATGTTGTTCCCCATGAGGATACGTCTGGCCTTCCCAGCTGGAGCGAATGCTTACTTGAGGTCGGCAGGTGTGGTGCGCTGCGGGGCGCGGAAGCTTCATCGTAGTCTCGACCGCTCGAACACGGTGCGAGGGTTCCTCCGCCATTGTCGGCGGAACACGAGCGCGCCCCAGTAATGGTGACGTCGTGTCGGAGTGAGAGGTTCCCTCGTTCGCCGCGCATATGCCAGAGGGCGACCGAAAAGAAATCGGTCGCCCCTGATCAGAATGGGCGCGGGCCTGATCCGGTATCAGGCGAGGCCGGGAAAGAAAATCTTGATTTCCCGCTGGGCGGACTCCTCGGAGTCCGAGGCGTGGATGAGGTTCTCCCGGGTGATGGTGCCGAAGTCGCCACGAATGGACCCCGGGGCCGCCGCGATCGGGTCGGTGGGACCGGCCAGCGCGCGCACGCCCTCGATCACCCGCTCGCCCTCGACGACCAGCGCCACGACCGGGCCGGAGGCCATGAAGCCCATCAGCGGCTCGTAGAACTCACGGCCGACGTGCTCGGCGTAGTGCTGCTCCAGCGTCGCCCGGTCCAGGGTCCGCAGCTCCAGCGCGCTGATCGTCCAGTTCGCCTTGCGCTCGATCCGGCCGACGATCTCGCCGATCAGGCCGCGGCGGACCGCGTCCGGCTTGAGAAGGACGAGGGTGCGCTGGCTCATATTGCGGCTCCTTGCAGGCAGGGTGTGGTGCGGCAGAGAGTACAGGGGCCCGGGCGCGCTCCCGAACCAGGCCCGGCCCGGCCCCCGTGCACAGCGGTGCTGTGTCCTCGAACGCCGGACGGGCTCGGCGGCCGAGCTCAGCCACATCAAGCCTGTCCGGCCCCTGAGGACGCGCCCGCAGGGCGCCCGCCGGCCAGGCCTACGCCGCCGTCTGGGCCGCGAAGCGGGCCTTGGCCTCGTCGACCTTGCGGCCGAAGTGCACCGAGGCCCACCACAGACCGGCGAAGACCACCCCGAGGATGAACATCATCGGGACCACGAAACCGCTCGCGATCAGGCCGATCTGCAGCAGCCAGCCCAGCTGTACGCCACCGGGCCGGGTGAGCATGCCGCACAGCAGCACGCTCAGCAGCATCGCGGTGCCGCTGACCGCCCAGACCGTGCCGGTGGACAGGTCGGAGGTCTGCATGGCCACCAGACCGGCGAAACCGATGACGAAGAATTCACCGATCAGGGTGCTCGCGCAGAGCGTTCTCATGTCAGCGCCTTCCCAACAGCAGCCGGGCCTCGCCGACCGTGATCACCGAGCCGGTCACCAGCACACCCGCGCCGGCGTACTCGGCCTCTTCCTCCGCGAGGGTGATCGCCGCCTCCAGTGCGTCGTCCAGACGGGGCTCGACCTGGACCCGGTCCGCGCCGAAGATCTCGACGGCCACGCCCGCCAGCTCGTCCGGATCCATGGACCGCGGGGTGGAGTTCCGGGTCACCACGACCTCGTTGAAGATCGGCTCGAAGGCCTCCAGGAGGCCCCGGACGTCCTTGTCGGCACTGGCGCCGACCACGCCGACGAGTCGGCTGAATCCGAACGCCTCGGTGACCGCTTCGGCCGCGGCGCGCGCACCCGCCGGGTTGTGCGCGGCGTCCAGCACGACGGTGGGGCTGCGGCGCACGACCTCCAGGCGGCCCGGCGAGGTGACCGAGGCGAAGGCCCTGCGGACCGTGTCGATGTCGAGCGTGCGGGCGTGCTGGGAGCCGATCCCGAAGAACGCCTCGACCGCGGCCAGGGCGACCGCGGCGTTGTGCGCCTGGTGTGCCCCGTACAGCGGAAGGAAGACGTCCGGGTATTCGCCGCCCAGGCCGCGCAGGGTCAGCAGCTGGCCGCCGACCGCCACCTCGCGGGCCGTGACGCCGAACTCCATGCCCTCGCGGGCGACCGTGGCGTCCACCTCGACCGAGCGCTTGAGCAGCACCTGCGCCGCGTCGACCGGCTGCTGGGCCAGCACGACGGTGGCATCGGCCTTGACGATCCCGGCCTTCTCCTCGGCGATGTCGCCGGGGGTCGCGCCGAGCCGGTCGGTGTGGTCGAGGGAGATGGGGGTGACCACGGCGACGCCGGCGTCGATGACGTTGGTCGCGTCCCAGGTGCCGCCCATGCCGACCTCGACGACCGCCACGTCCACGGGCGCGTCGGCGAAGGCCGCGTAGGCCATCGCGGTGAGCACCTCGAAGAAGGACAGCCGGTACTCCTCGCGGTCGTCGACCATCTGGACGTACGGCTGGATGTCGCGGTACGTCTCGATGAAGCGCTCGGCCGCGATCGGCGCGCCGTCGAGGCTGATCCGCTCGGTGACGGACTGGACGTGCGGGCTGGTGTAGCGGCCGGTCCGCAGGTCGAAGGCGCCCAGCAGGGCCTCGATCATGCGGGCGGTGCTGGTCTTGCCGTTGGTGCCGGTGATGTGGATCGAGGGGTAGGCGCGCTGCGGCTGGCCCAGGATGTCCATCAGGGCCTCGATGCGCGCCCGTGACGGGTCGAGCTTGGTCTCACCCCAGCGTCCCGCCAGCTCGGCCTCCACCTCGCGGAGCTCCCGGTCCACCTCGGGGTCGGCCGGGCGGGCCGGTACGTCGTCGCCCTGCGGCTGCCCGCCCTGGGTGCGCAGGGTCCGGCTGCCCGCCTCGATCACGGCGAGGTCGGGGTCGCGGTCGGTCTCGGCTTCGACGATCTCGGCGAACTGGTCGTTTCCGCCAGATTCACCGGATTCCGTGTCGCCATGGTCGTCGTTCAGGGGGCGCTCGCTCACGCCGACCAGTCTACGGAGCCGGGGCGGCGCGCGGGGCCGGGGACGGGCTGGCGCGGCAGGGGTCACACTCGTCGGGAGGGCGCCGCGCCGCCCGACTGGCCGCCACCGGGGGCCGGTTCACGCCAAGCGGGGCCGGGATCCGTGACATACGGTTTTTCCGAAATCTCCGGTGACCGCAGTGCGGGCCCCCGCCCGAGGAGAGCTGGGTGAGCGACATGGCGTCCGAGGACCGGGAACGGCTCGGTGCCGTCCTGGAGGCGCTGCCCCCGGGTGCGCTCCTGCAGAGCCCGGACGACCGGGTGCTCGCGGTCAACCAGAAGTTCGTCCGCATGTTCGACCTGGCGGGCCGGGTCGACCTCTCCCCCGGCGCCCCCCTGCGGCCGGTCCTCCCCCTCGTACGGGCCTTCTTCGCCGCCGATCACACGGGACCCCGCGCCCTCGACGGAATGCCGGCCCACCGTCGTATCCACCGGGTGGCCGAGATCCCCCTCGACGACGGGCGCGTCATCCGCCGGGAGGTCGAACCGCTGCGCCACGAGGGGGCCTACCTCGGGGCCCTGTGGCTCTTCGACGACATCAGCGAGCGCAAGCGGAACGAACGCGATCTCCAACGGGACAACCTGGCCCTCACCGAGCTGGCCCGGCAGCGCAACGCCTTCACCGCCGCCGCCTCCCACGAACTGCGCACCCCGCTCTCCTCCATCAGCAGCTTCTGCGAGCTGCTCGCCGACCCCGCCTTCGGCGAACTGACCGGGGACCAGCGCTCCTTCCTCGACGCCATCCGGCGCAACGCCGAGCGGATGCAGCGGGTGATCTCCGATCTGCTGCTCACCACCCGGATGCGGGCCGCCGGGCCCCAGCTGGAGTTCGGCCCCGTGGAGGTGGACCGGATGCTGGAGGACGCCGTGCTGGACCGGATCGGCACGGGCCGGGAGCCCGGCGTGTTCACCGTGGTGGACTGCGCCCCCGGGCCCGCCCTCCGCGGCGACCGGCACCGGCTGCGGCACGTCCTCGTCAATCTGCTGGAGAACGCCGCGAAATTCACCCCGCCGGACGGCCGGATCACCGTCACGGCGGCGCCCCGGGACGGCCACTGGGAGATCGAGGTCGCCGACACCGGCATCGGGATCCCCGAGAAGTACCGGGAGGAGATCTTCACCGGCTTCGTCCGGGCCCCCAACGCGCAGGACGGCGGCTACCCCGGCACCGGCCTCGGGCTCGCCATCAGCCGCACCATCGTCCAGCTGCACGGCGGCACGATCACGGCGGGCGGCCGGGAGGGCGAGGGGGCGGCGTTCCGGATCCGGCTGCCCCTCGCCGGTCCCGGCCCGCGCCCCGGGGCCGCCACCCGAGAGGCACCGGCATGACCCGCGTACTCGTCGTCGAGGACGACGCCGACCTCACCCTCGCCCTGCGGACCCTCCTCACCCAGGCCGGCCACGAGGTCATCCACGCCGACAACGGCCGCGACGGACTGCGGCTGCTCTTCGCCGAGCGGCCCGCGCTGATGCTCCTGGACATCGGGCTGCCGCAGCTCAACGGCTGGGAGGTGCTGGAGCGCACCCGGGACCTGAGCGATCTGCCCGTGCTGCTGCTCACCGCCCGCGGCGCCGAGAGCGACCGGGTCCGGGGCCTCCGCGCAGGGGCCGACGACTACCTGCCCAAGCCCTTCGGCAACGACGAGCTGCTCGCCCGCGTCGAGGCGCTGCTGCGCCGCAGCGCGCCCACCCGCTGGGCCGGCGACTCCTTCGACGACGGGCTGCGGCTGGTGCCCGACCGCCGCTCGGCGGTCTGGCAGGGCCACGAGGCACGGCTCAGCGACATCGAGTACCGGCTGCTCCAGGTGCTCGTCCGCAACCGGGGCCGGGTGATCACCACCGATCAGCTGCTCGACCGGGTGTGGGACGACCCGGAGGGCAGGGGCCGGGAGCGGGTGAAGTTCGCGGTGCTGCGACTGCGGCGGAAGCTGCGCCAGGCGGCCGGGGACGAGGCGGCGGACCCGCTGGAGGCCGTACGGGGGCTCGGCTACCGCTACCGTGCGAACGGGGAGGGCGAAGCGGGGCCGGAGGGAGCCGAAGGCCCCTGAGGCCGGCAGGCCGAAGGTCCCGGAACCGCGAGGGCCCGAAGTCACCACTCGCCGCCCCCGCGGCGGTCGCAACCGTCCGGCAACCGACGACCGTCCCGACGCGCAACCGACGCACCACAGGCTCTGGAGCTGTCACCGCCTGCCAGCCCCAGGAGTCCTCTCGTGTCCCTGCCCCCGCGCAGCATCGCCATCGTCCTCGGTACCCGCCCCGAGCTGGTCAAGCTCACCGACCTCGTGCGCCTCCTCGGCCCCGCCGCGCACCTGGTCCACACCGGGCAGCACTACGACGAGGAGCTGTCGGGCCGCTTCCTGACCGAGCTGGGCCTGCCCGAGCCGACCTTCCTGACCGGCATCGGCGGCCGGCCCCGGGCCGTACAGATCTCCGCGGCGCTCGCGCAGCTCGACACCCTCTTCACCACCGAGCCGCCGCTGGCCGTCGTCGTCCAGGGCGACACCAACGCCGCCCTGGCCGGTGCGCTCGCCGCCAACGCCCGCGGCATCCCCCTGCTGCACGTCGAGGCCGGGCTGCGCAGCCACGACCGGAACATGCCCGAGGAGCACAATCGCGTCCTCATCGACCGGATCGCGGACGTACTGTGCGCGGCCACCGGGGACAACCGGGCCAACCTGCTCGCCGAGGGCATCGCCGACGAGCGGATCGCCGTCACCGGCAACACCGTCGTCGAGGCCGTGCGCAACCAGCTCCCCGACGCCGCCGAGCGGGCCGCGCTCCTGGCCCGCCACGGGCTGAACGCCGACGGCTTCGTCCTGGCCACCGTGCACCGCCCGGAGAACACCGACTCCCCCGAGGCGCTGCGCGCGATCCTCGGTGAGCTGGGCGCCCTCGCGGGTGACGTTCCGGTCGTCCTGCCGCTGCACCCGCGCACCCGGGCCCGGATCGCCTCCGCCGGGCTGGCGGAGCTGCTGGCCCCGCTGTTCGTGACCGCGCCGCTGGGCTACGCCGAGTTCCTCGCACTGGCCGCGCACGCCGCGCTGCTCGTCTCCGACTCCGGCGGCATCCAGGAGGAGTGCACGGTCCTGGGCCGTCCGCTGGTCGTCGTCCGCCGCTCGACCGAGCGGCCGGAGGCGATGGCGGACTTCGCGGACCTCGTCGAGCCGGGGGCGGAGATCGGGCGCGTCGCCCGGCGCCGCCTCGCGGAAGGCCCGGCGGGCCTGGAGCGCCTGGCGGCCCTGCCGAGTCCCTTCGGGGACGGGTCGGCCTCGGAGCGGATCGTCGCGCTGCTGGCGGCTGTCGCCGCGCCGCAGCAGCTGGCCGCCGCGGCCTAGGCCTTCTCCCCCGCCCCGCCCCTTCCCGTACCCGGGGCTCCGCCCCGGACCCCGGTCCTCAAGCGCCGGACGGGCTGCCCCCCCAGGAGCTTCCCCCACATGTTCGACAACCCCCTCCTGCTCGTCTTCCCCTTCTTCCTCCTGCTCTGCTTCCTGCTGTACTGGGCCGGCGCCCGCCACGCGTACACGCGCCGGGCCGAGGCCGGCACCGGCGACCCCGCGAGCCACGACTGGCACTTCTTCGTGCCGTGCCGTGACGAGGAGGCCGTCGTCGCCACGACCGTCGGCCGGATGCGCAGCGACTTCCCCGGCGCCCACGTCTGGGTCATCGACGACGACAGCGACGACCGGACCGGCGCGATCGTCGCGGAGCTGGCCGAGACGGACCGCCGGGTCCACCTCGTGCGCCGGCACCGCCCGAACGCCCGTACCGGCAAGGGCGCGGCCCTCAACGCCGCGTACGACGAGCTGAACCAGTTCCTGGGCGAGGACGCCGACCGCGAGCGGGTCGTCGTGTGCGTCATCGACGCCGACGGCCAGCTCGACCCGCACGCCCTGGCCCGGGTCAGCGGCCCGAGCGGCTTCGGCGACCCGGAGATCGGCGGTGTGCAGGTCAGCGTCCGGATGCGGAACACCGAGGATCCGCGCCCGCTGCCCGACCGCGGTCGCGTCCGCAACGCCTTCGCCCGGCTGCTGGTACGCATGCAGGACATGGAGTTCTCCGTGTCCAACGCCGGGATGCAGCTGCTGCGCGGGCGCACCGGCTCCGTCGGTCTCGGCGGCAACGGCCAGTTCACCCGGCTCTCGGCCCTGGACCGCATCGCGGCCGCCGAGCGCCGCCCGTGGCAGCGCGGTGCCCTGCTGGAGGACTACGAGCTGGGTCTGCACATGATCCTGGGCGGCGACCGGATAGCCCACATAGCCGACACCTGGGTCTCCCAGGAGGGCCTGCCGCACGGCCGCCGGTTCCTCACCCAGCGCACCCGCTGGGCGCAGGGCAACCTGCAGTGCGTCCGCTACGCGCCGCGCATCGTCTCCTCGCGCCACTACGGCGGCAAGGGTGTCCTGGAGACGCTCTACACCTTCCTCCAGCCGGTCGCCCACCTGGTCACGCTGGCCCTGTGCGCGGTGATGTTCGTCCTCCTGGGCCTGTCCATGGCCGACGAGGGCGCGGGCGAGACGCTCGGCGGCATTCTGGCCCTGTGGCCGCTCGTGCTCGCACTGGCCGTCATTTCCGTGCTGCCGTTCGTGCTGTGGGGCCCGGTCTACCGCCGGGACCGCGCGCCGGGCCGCTCGCTGCTCGTCGCGCTGCTGTGGGGGCTCGCGCTGTGGCTGTACGCGTACCACCTGTTCCCGGCGTCCGCCCGGGGGTTCGTCCGGATGCTGCGGGGGCGCAACGGCTGGGCCAAGACGCGCCGCAACGCCGAGCAGGTCCTCTCCGGCCCGGTGGCCGTGGAGAGCTGACGGACCGTTCTACGGACCGTCACCGGCAAACCATGAGGTGAGTCACACAGCCCGCGCACAGCACAACCTCCCGTCCCCCGTCGCCATCTGACCGCCGGGGACTGCTGCCCGGAGCCGTTCCGGGCGGAGGAAACGGGAGCGTTGTGCGGGTACCTGAAGTCAGCACAAGGATGCACCTGCTGCTGCTCACCGCGTGGACCGTCCTGTGGTTCGCGGTGGTGGAGCCGAACGGCGGGTTCTCGTGGCACTACCTGCGCACGGGCGGCGAGCTGATCTACCAGGGCTCGTCGGGCGACGGCACCGGCGGGCTCAACCTCTACGCCCACCACCCCGAACTCCAGATGGGGCCCATCAGCTTCCTGGTGGCGGGCCTGTTCAACCCCTTCTCGGAGCACACGGGCCAGTTCCTGGCGGCGGCGTTCATGTCCGTGCTCGGCCTGGTGATCCTGGTCCTCGCCGGGCGCAGCGCCGCGACGCACTTCCTGGGCACCGGCACCAACCACCAGCGGCTGCGGCAGCGCGTCCTGATCGCGGGGCTCGCCTTCATCCCCATGTGGATCGAGGTCTCGGTCCGCTTCGGCCACCTCGACGACGTGCTCGCGCTGTTCTTCACCGCGCTGGCCGTGTGGTTCCTGACCCGTGGCAACGCCGCCGCCGTCGGCGCCGCCCTGGCGCTGGCGATGGACTCCAAGCCGACCGCGCTGGCGTTCCTGCCGCTGATCCTCGCCCTGCCCAGGACGCAGTGGCTGCGCGCGGGCCTGTGGTGCGTGGGTCTGGTGGCGGTGGCCTGGCTGCCGTTCTTCCTCGTCGACCCGCACTCCTTCGCCGCCGCGAAGTTCACGATCCCCAACAACCCGGCGTCCGCGCTGCGCTGGCTGGGTGCCGACGACCCCCAGACGCCCGACTGGGCCCGGCCGGCCCAGGCCGCGCTCGGTCTCACGCTCGGCGCGGTCGCGGTGTGGCGGGGCCGCTGGGCGGGGGTCGTCCTGCTGGGCGCGAACGCCCGCATCCTCCTCGACCCCAGCGTCTACACCTACTACACGGCGTCGGTGCTGCTCGGCACTCTCCTGTGGGACGTGTGCGGGCAGCGGCGGCTGGTGCCGTGGTGGAGCTGGATCGCGCTGATCACGCTCTACGCGAGCGTGTTCGTCGTGCCCGACGAATCGGCCAAGGGCCTGGTCCGGCTCGGCTTCGTGGCCGTGTCGACGGCGTACGTGCTGTTCTGGCCGATGCACGACCGCCGGACACGGAACAGGCCCCTCGACCGGATGGAAGAGGGGCCTGTGGAAGGGCCGTGGGGTCCTCTGTGGGACCCGAGCCGGACTAGGCCTTGGGCAGGCCCGCCAGCTGGGCGGTGAGCCGCTCGATGTCGGCCTCGGCCGTCTCCAGCCGCTTACGGATCTTCGCCACGGCCGCCTCGGCGGCCTTGGCGAGGAACGCCTCGTTGCCCAGCTTGGCCGTGGACTGCGCCTTGTCCTTCTCGGCCGCGGCCAGCGCCTTGGTCAGGCGCTTGCGCTCGGCCTCGACGTCGATGGTGCCGGAGAGGTCGAGGGCGACGGTGGCGCCGGCGACCGGCAGGGTCGCGGTGGCGTGGAAGCCGTCCCCGGCGGGCTGCAGCCGCAGCAGCTGGCGGATGGCGCCTTCGTGGGCCGCCAGCACCGTGCCGTTCAGGTCGAGCTGCGCCGGGACCCGCTGACCGGGCTGGAGGCCCTGGTCGGAGCGGAAGCGGCGGACCTCGGTGATCACCTGCTGGAGGCTGGCGATCTCCTGCTCGGCGGCCTCGTCACGGAAGCCCGAGTCCTTGGGCCAGTCGGCGATGACGACCGACTCCTTGCCCGTGAGGGTCGTCCACAGCGTCTCGGTGACGAAGGGGACCACGGGGTGCAGCAGCTTCAGGGTGACGTCCAGGACCTCGCCCAGGACCCGTGCCGAGACCTTGGCCTGCTCGCCTCCGGCAATGAAGGTGGTCTTGGACAGCTCGACGTACCAGTCGAAGACCTCGTCCCACGCGAAGTGGAAGAGAGTGTCGGACAGCTTCGCGAACTGGTAGTCGTCGTAGAACGCGTCGACCTCCGCGACCGTGGCGTTCAGGCGCGACATGATCCAGCGGTCGGTGGCCGACATCTGCTCGACGGACGGCAGGTCGCCCTCGACGGTCGCGCCGTTCATCATCGCGAACCGCGTGGCGTTCCAGATCTTGTTGGCGAAGTTCCGCGAACCCTGGACCCAGTCCTCGCCGATCGGGACGTCCACGCCGGGGTTGGCACCACGGGCGAGGGTGAAGCGGACGGCGTCGGAGCCGTACTTGTCCATCCAGTCCAGCGGGTTGACCGCGTTGCCGAACGACTTCGACATCTTCTTGCCGAACTGGTCGCGGACCATGCCGTGCAGGGCGATGGTGTGGAACGGCGGGGTGCCGTCCATCGCGTACGTCCCGAACATCATCATCCGGACGACCCAGAAGAAGAGGATGTCGTAGCCGGTGACCAGGACGGAGTTCGGGTAGAACTTCTCGACGCTCTCGGTCTTCTCGGGCCAGCCGAGCGTGGAGAACGGCCACAGGCCGGAGGAGAACCAGGTGTCCAGGACGTCGGTCTCCTGGTGCCAGCCCTCGCCCGAGGGCGCCTCGTCGTCCGGTCCGACGCAGACCATCTCGCCGTTCGGCCCGTACCAGACCGGGATGCGGTGGCCCCACCACAGCTGGCGCGAGATGCACCAGTCGTGGAGGTTGTCGACCCAGCCGAAGTAGCGGGACTCCATCTCCTTGGGGTGGATGGCGACGTCGCCGTCCCGGACCGCCTTGCTCGCGGTCTCGGCCAGCGGGCCGACCTTGACCCACCACTGCATGGACAGCCGCGGCTCGATGGTCGTCTTGCAGCGCGAGCAGTGTCCGACGGAGTGCTCGTACGGGCGCTTCTCGGCGACGATGCGGCCGTCGGCGCGCAGGGCGGCGACGATGGCGCTGCGGGCCTCGAGTCGGTCCAGGCCCTGGAAGGGGCCGTGGGCGGTGATGACCGCGCGCTCGTCGAGGACGGTGAGCGACGGCAGGTTGTGGCGCTGGCCGATCTCGAAGTCGTTGGGGTCGTGGGCAGGGGTGACCTTGACGGCGCCCGTACCGAACTCCGGGTCGACGTGCTCGTCGGCGACGACGGGGATCCGTCGGCCGGTGAGCGGCAGCTCGATCTCGGTGCCGACCAGGTGCTTGTACCGCTCGTCCTCGGGGTGGACGGCCACGGCGGTGTCGCCGAGCATGGTCTCGGCGCGGGTGGTGGCGACGACGATGGACGCGTCACCCTCGCCGTATCGGATCGAGACGAGCTCGCCCTCGTCGTTCTGGTACTCCACCTCGATGTCGGAGATGGCGGTCAGACAGCGCGGGCACCAGTTGATGATGCGCTCGGCGCGGTAGATCAGCTCGTCGTCGTAGAGCTTCTTGAAGATGGTCTGGACGGCCTTGGAGAGGCCCTCGTCCATGGTGAACCGCTCACGGCTCCAGGCCACACCGTCACCCAGACGGCGCATCTGCCCGGAGATCTGGCCACCGGACTCGGCCTTCCACTGCCACACACGCTCGACGAACGCCTCACGACCGAGGTCGTGGCGGGACTTGCCCTCCTTGGCGAGCTCGCGCTCGACCACGTTCTGCGTGGCGATGCCGGCGTGGTCCATGCCGGGCTGCCACAGCACCTCGAACCCCTGCATCCGCTTACGCCGGGTGAGGGCGTCGATCAGCGTGTGCTCGAAGGCGTGGCCCAGGTGGAGCGAGCCGGTGACGTTCGGCGGCGGGATGACGATCGTGTAGGGCTCTTTGTCGCTCGAGGCGTCGGCCTCGAAGTAACCGCGCTCTACCCAGCGCTCGTACAGCGGCCCCTCTACCTCGGCCGGCGCGTATTGGGTCGGCAGTTCGGGGTTGCTGTTCGTCGGCCCGCTGTCGGGGCTCTGCTGAGTGTTCTCGGTCACGGGGAGATTCTACGGGGCGGCGCCGCCCGCTCACGAACCCGTTTACGCCCCGGGGCGGGGCGCGGCCGGGCGATCCGTAAGGATGTCGCGAACCGATCTTCCGTAGACGCATCCGTAGACGCAGGGGACGACGATGACCCAGCACCAGCCGGGCCCGTACGGGGCGCCGCCGCAGCAGCAGCCTCAGCAGCCGAATCCGTACGGCCCACCGGGCTACGGGTATGGCCGGCCGCAGCAACAGCCTCAGCAGCCGGGCGGCTGGGGGCCGGGCATGCCGCCCCCGTACCCGCCCCCGATACCTCCGCAGGGCGGCGGAAAGGGCAAAGCGGTCGCCCTCGCGGTCGGGGCGGTCGTCGTGGTCGGCGCGATCGTGGGCGGCATCGTCGTCCTGAAGGACGGCGGCAGGAAGGCGGACCACCGGGCCGACGGCAAGGCCTCGCCCACCGCCCCGGCGAGCCCCTCCCCCAGCGCCCCCGCGTCACCGACCGGGCAGCGCTACAAACTCATCGCGCCCGAGACGGTCGCGGGCGAGTACAAGAAGGACCCCGGCGAGTCCGGGAGCGGGTTCGGCTCGAAGGAGCTGGACGATCTCAAGATCCTGGGAATCACCAACCCGCGGAGCGTCTCGGGCGCGTACAAGTCCGGCGAGGACAAACTCTCCCAGAAGCAGCTGAGGTTCACCGGCGCGTGGGGCGATGAGGTACGGAGCCCCGAGGTGATGGTGGACGGGTTGTTCCTGAGCGTGACCAGGGCTACCACGAACGAGAAGAACCCCGACGCGAAGACCGAATTCGAGGGCACGCCCCAACGGATGTCCCCGGACGGGCTCGGCGACGACGCCGTGATGAAGTGCCAGATCAGCAAGTGGAGCAACACGGGCGCGCGGACCATGAAGATGCCGCTGTGCATCTGGGCCGACAAACACACGGTCGGCACCGTCTTCGCCATGGACGCGGCGCTGCTGGCCAGCGGCCAGGACCTCGGCCTCGACGAGGCCGCCGCCCGGACGATGAAGCTCCGTCAGGACGTGCGCGTCGAGATCGACCGGTGACGGCGGACGTCAACTGTTCCGAAACCGTTGCGGCCCCGCGGTAAAGCCTGGGTAAGTCATCGGGAAGGATGACGGGCATCTGACGCGAGAGTCCCCCCGCATTCGAAGAGAGACACGATGAGCTACCCCCAGCCGGGCCCGTACGGCCAGCAGCCTCCCCAGCAGCCCAACCCGTACGGCCAGGGCGGCGCCGCCGGACAGCCCGGCTACGGCTACCCCCAGCAGCCCCCCGCCGCCCCCTACGGCCAGCAGCCCCCCTACGGCCAGCCCCAGGCCCCGTACGGCGCCCCCCAGCAGCCGGGCCCGTACGGCCAGCAGCCGCCGTACGGCCAGCCGGGCGTCCCGGGCCAGTACCCGCCGCCGGTGCCCCCGCAGGGCGGCGGCAAGGGCAAGACGATCGGCATCGTGATCGGTGCGCTGGTCGTGGTGGGCGCGATCGTCGGCGGCGCGGTGTTCTTCCTGGGCGGGAGCGGCGGGAGCGGGAGCGACGGGAAGGTGGCGCCGTACGAGATCGTGCTGCCGCAGACTCTGCTCGACGGGAAGTACACCAAGGAGTCGATCGGCTCGGCCAAGGAGAAGGAGAGCCTCGCCAACGACAAGGATGCCAAGGCGATGGGCATCCTCAACGGCACCGGCGTGCGTGCCCTCTACACCAGCCCGGAAAAGCAGAAGCTCAAGGTGACGGCTGTCTACGGCGACGTAGCCGACCCGGAGAAGTCGGTCGACGCGATGCTGGCGAAGATCAATGAGAACCAGCAGAAGGCCACGGAGAGGTTCAAGGCCAAGGTCGAGACCGTCACCGAGACGACCGAGTTCCACCCCGGTGGCTTCGACGGCGCGGTGATGAAGTGCAAGGCGCAGA
Source organism: Streptomyces netropsis (assembly GCF_014203545.1). Taxonomy (GTDB): domain Bacteria; phylum Actinomycetota; class Actinomycetes; order Streptomycetales; family Streptomycetaceae; genus Streptomyces; species Streptomyces netropsis. Next base: position 311,590 of record NZ_JACHJG010000001.1, on the reverse strand, counting down.
AGGCTACCCTGACCTTCGGCACCATGTCGTCCTCGTCCGAGACCAGCTTCTGCGTCTGGGGGGACAGCAGCGCTGTAGGTGTCGTCGAGCACTCGGTCACGCAGTCCTCGGGCGCCCCGACCGGATCCGCCGGCACCACGGGCCCCACGGGCGCCACCGGCCCGGTGATGTCTGCGAAGGAGCTGTCCGAGGCGACCGCCAAGGTGCGCACCGATTCGCGCAAGGAAATCAAGAAGTAGTCCGCTGACCGGGCGCCGGCTCCTCGTCCCCGCCGCGGCCGTCGCACTCGGCGTCGCGGCGGCCGTCGTCGCTGCCGTTCTGTTGCTCGTCCCGGGCGACGACGGGCCTGCGGTCACGCTCGTCACCCCGCCGACGCTGGTCGGCGGGGCGTACCGGCTCGATGCCGGGACCAAGCAGCTGGAGAAGGAGGGACTCGGCGTCCAGGGCGGCATGCCCAAGGGCGCCGTTTCCGTACTGGGCCGCTACCAGCGGGTGGCCGATCACTCGGTGACGCTGTCGCTGTCGGGCGCGTACGGCGGCATCGGGGAGCCTGACGCCGTCCTGGACGGCATGTTCAAGGGCTTCGAGAGCGGCCCCGGGAAACCGTCCGTGGCGAGTGAGCGGCACGACTTCACCCCGGAAGGCCATGCCGGCCCGGCCATCGCCTGCGAGGTCGTGAAGATGTACGACCGCGCCTACGCCCCGGCCTGCGCGTGGGCGGGCGAGTCGGACGCGATGCTGGTCCTCGACTTCGACCCCGAACGACTCTCGGCGGACTCCGTGGACCTCACGGCCTTCGCGAAGGTCACGGCAGGCATCTACCGGGACGTACGCAGGCCCGCCTGACATCTGCCGTGCGACGGACCGGGCCTACGAGCTGCTGGACATCCCCCAGCCATCCATGCGCATGGGGCACGCCGCAGCAACGTAAATCCGCCACATCTGGCGAAGAAGGCACTCGCCAACCTGTAGCCATAGGTTCACGCTGTGCATTCGATGATCTTGGTCTTCCGCCACGTCGGTACGCCGCGAGCCGGGATTGACCACGCACAGAAATGAGGACTACGCGAATGCGTAAGGCAGCTCGACGAGTTGCGGTAGCCGCAGGCATGGTTGTTGCCGCGGGTGCACTTCAGTTTGCCGCTACGGCTCCGGCCATGGCCAGCCCTGCTCAGTGCCGTACATACCTGAGCAGCCAGGGGTACCAGATCGGGGTGAAGGTAGAGAAAGCATGCCGCCTCGCTCACGACGGGATGAGCGGCTCCGTTGGTGACCCCATCTCAGCCCGGCAGAAATGCCTGATAGAACTGGGCCGCATCGGCGTCACGGCGCAGCACGCGGAATTCGCCTGTTTCGCGCGCTGACCCGCGAGGTAGTCACGGCAAAAGGGGGCGCCCGGCCAAACCGGCCGGGCGCCCCCTTTCCGTGTGTACAGACAGCGCTACGCGCTCTTCTCGTGCCGCTCGTCCTTGCCCACGATGCGGGGCTCGCGCGGCACCAGGGTGGGGTTGACGTTCGAGTGGACGACGTCTTCGGTGATGACGACGCGGGCGACGTCCTTGCGGGACGGGACCTCGTACATCACCGACATCAGGACCTCTTCCATGATGGCGCGCAGGCCTCGCGCACCCGTGCCACGGAGGATGGCCTGGTCGGCGATGGCCTCGAGGGCCGGGCGGTCGAAGTCCAGCTCCACGCCGTCGAGTTCGAACAGCCGCTGGTACTGCTTCACCAGGGCGTTGCGCGGCTCGACGAGGATCTGGAGGAGGGCCTCGCGGTCCAGGTTGTGGACGGAGGTGATGACCGGGAGGCGGCCGATGAATTCGGGGATCATCCCGAACTTCACCAGGTCCTCCGGCATGACCTCCTGGAACTGGTCGCTGGCCTCGATCTCGCGCTTGGAGCGGATCGTGGCACCGAAGCCGATGCCCTTGGCGCCGGCCCGCGACTCGATGATCTTCTCCAGGCCGGAGAAGGCGCCGCCCACGATGAACAGGACGTTCGTCGTGTCGATCTGGATGAACTCCTGGTGCGGGTGCTTGCGGCCGCCCTGGGGCGGGACGGAGGCCGTCGTGCCTTCCAGGATCTTCAGCAGGGCCTGCTGGACGCCCTCGCCGGAGACGTCTCGTGTGATCGACGGATTTTCGCTCTTTCGGGCGACCTTGTCGATCTCATCGATGTAGATGATGCCGGTCTCGGCCTTCTTGACGTCGTAGTCGGCGGCCTGGATCAGCTTCAGCAGGATGTTCTCGACGTCCTCGCCCACATAGCCCGCCTCCGTCAGCGCGGTCGCATCGGCGATGGCGAACGGGACGTTGAGCATCCGGGCGAGCGTCTGCGCGAGCAGGGTCTTGCCGGAGCCCGTGGGGCCGAGCAGCAGGATGTTGGACTTCGCCAACTCGATGCCGTCGTCGCGGTTTCCGGCGTTCTCACCGGCCTGCACGCGCTTGTAGTGGTTGTAGACCGCGACGGAGAGGGCCTTCTTGGCGGCCTCCTGGCCCACTACATAGCCCTCGAGGAACTCGTAGATCTCACGGGGCTTGGGGAGCTCCTCCCAGCGCACCTCGGAGGTCTCCGCGAGCTCTTCCTCGATGATCTCGTTGCAGAGGTCGATGCACTCGTCGCAGATGTACACACCAGGACCCGCGATGAGCTTCTTCACCTGCTTCTGGCTCTTGCCGCAGAACGAGCACTTGAGCAGGTCGCCGCCGTCACCGATGCGTGCCACGAGGTGCTTCCCCTTCGCCTGGGATCCGCCTTGCTCTGCGAACCCGGGTGCTTGCCTATCGACGGTACCTTGCCGGGCCCCCTGTGCGGGCCCCCCTTGGACCTACTCGGTCCAAGGGGGTTGCCACCCGACAACGGTGCCCGGACCGGAACTCAGACCGAAACAGACGTCTTACGCGTCGAAACGATCTGGTCGACCAGACCGTACGCGAGCGCGTCCTCGGCAGTGAGGATCTTGTCGCGCTCGATGTCGTCACGGATCTTCTCGATCGGCGTGCTGGAGTGCTTCGCCAGCATCTCCTCGAGCTGCGTACGCATGCGCATGATCTCGTTTGCCGCGATCTCCAGGTCGGAGAGCTGCTCACGGCCCGTCTGGCTGGACGGCTGGTGGATCAGGACGCGGGCGTTCGGCAGTGCCATCCGCTTGCCGGGGGTGCCGGCGGCCAGCAGGATCGCGGCCGCGGAGGCGGCCTGGCCCATGCAGACGGTCTGGATGTCGGGCTTCACGAACTGCATCGTGTCGTAGATCGCGGTCAGCGCGGTGAACGAGCCGCCCGGCGAGTTGATGTAGATCGAGATGTCACGGTCGGGGTCCATCGACTCCAGGCACAGCAGCTGCGCCATGACGTCGTTGGCGGAGGCGTCGTCGACCTGGACGCCCAGGAAGATCACGCGCTCCTCGAAGAGCTTCGCGTACGGGTCGTACTCACGGACGCCCTGGGAGGTGCGCTCCACGAAGCGCGGCACGACGTAGCGGGCTTCGGCCTGCGGGCCGGTGTAGAGGCCGCTGCCGGGGAAGTTGTTCATGCGGGTGTTCACCATCCTGGTGGCGATCGGTGGGCTGGGATTCGGCTTCGAGGCAGTGCTGCCGGGGGGTATCAGGCCCCGGTGCCGCCGCCGCCCGGAACGCCGGAGGCGTAGGTGATGATCTCGTCGATGATCCCGTACTCCTTGGCCTCCTCCGCGGTGAACCAACGGTCACGGTCACCGTCGCGGATGATCGTCTCCACGGTCTGGCCGGTGTGCTCCGCGGTGATCTGCGCCATGCGCTTCTTCGTGCGGAGCAGCTGCTCGGCCTGGATCTTGATGTCCGAGGCGGTGCCGCCGAGGCCCGCGGAGCCCTGGTGCATGAGGATGTCCGAGTTCGGCAGCGCGAAGCGCTTGCCGGGGGTGCCCGCGGTCAGCAGGAACTGCCCCATGGAGGCCGCGAGGCCCATCGCGATCGTGACCACGTCGTTCTTGATGTAACGCATGGTGTCGTAGATCGCGAAGCCGGCGGTCACCGAGCCACCGGGCGAGTTGATGTAAAGGAAGATGTCCTTGTCCGGCTCCGCGGCCAGCAGCAGCAGCTGCGCACAGATCTTGTTCGCGATCTCGTCGTCGACCTGCTGGCCGAGGAAGATGATCCGCTCCCCGAGCAGCCGGTTGTAGACCTGGTCGCCGAGGCCACCACCGAAGGCAATCTCACCGGCGGCGGAAGGCATCAGATTCGTCACGTATCCACCTGCTCGTCTCTGACGGCAACGGGCCGTCTCCGCGTCTTCTACCTGAGGTCGGGGGTGGCGCGGCCAGTCCGGCCGGCCCGCTCCAACGTCTCCCCTGCCCTCGTATCTACGGACCCTAACGCGCTGTCCGGCGGGCGCCATCCCGCATCAGGAACTGTTCGCTCTGAGCGCAGGTTCCAGGGGCCGTGACAGGCCCCTGAGACCACGGACGGGCCCGTACGTGCGAAACACGTACGGGCCCGTCCGTAAGGGGTTCTGCGGGCTACGCAGAGGCCGTGGATCAGGCCTCGGTCTTCTCCTCGGCGGCCTCGGCCGTCTCGGTGGTGGCCTCGACCGTCTCGGCGGTCTCGTCCTCGTCGTCGAGGTCGACGACCTCGCCGTTGGTGTCCTTGACCGTGGCGGCCTCGACGACGGTCGCGAGGGCCTTGCCGCGGGCGACCTCACCGACGAGCATCGGCACCTGGCCACCCTCGACGACGGCCTGGGCGAACTGGTCGGGGCTCATGCCGGAGGACTGCGCACGGCGCATGAGGTGCTCGGTGAGCTCCTCCTGGCCGACCGACAGCTTCTCCTTGTTGACGATCTCGTCGAGGACGAACTGGGTCTTGATGCCCTTCTCGGCCTGCTCCTTGAGCTCGGCGTCGAACTCCTCGGCGGACTTGCCCTGGATCTCCAGGTACTTCGCCAGGTCCAGGCCCATCTGGCCCAGCTGGTGGTGCTCCAGGTTGTGCTTGCGGGTGTTGACCTCGTCCTCGAGAAGCTTCTCGGGCATCGGGACCTCGACGAGCTTCAGCAGCTCCTCGAGCACCTTCTCCTGGGCCTGGGTGGCCTGGTCGTACTTCTTCATGCGGCCGAGGCGCTTGCGGCTGTCCGCGCGCAGCTCCTCCAGCGTGTCGAACTCGCTCGCCAGCTGGGCGAAGTCGTCGTCCAGCTCGGGCAGTTCGCGGGCCTTGACGGCGGTGACGACGACCGAGACCTCGGCCTCCTTGCCCTCGGCGCTGCCGCCCTTGAGCTCGGAGGTGAAGGTGGCGGTGCCCTCGGCCTCGAGGCCGGTCACGGCCTCGTCGATGCCGTCCAGGAGCTGGCCGGAGCCGATGGTGTAGTCGACGCCGGTGGCGACGCCGTCCTCCAGCACCTCGCCGTCGACCTTGGCCTCCAGGTCGACGGTGACGATGTCGCCCTCGGCGGCGGCGCGCTCGACCGGGGAGGTGGTGGCGAAGCGGTCACGGAGCTGCTCGAGCGACTTCTCGACGTCCTCGTCCGACACCTCGACGGCGTCGACGGTGACCTCGATGCCGGAGTAGTCCGGGATCTCGAGGGCCGGGCGGATGTCCACCTCGGCGGTGAAGGCCAGCAGCTCGCCGTCCTTCAGCTCCGTGATGTCCACCTCGGGCTGGCCCAGCGGGTTCAGGTCGGCCTCGTTGACCGCCTCGGTGTAGAACTTCGGCAGCGCGTCGTTGACGGCCTCCTCCAGCACCGCACCACGGCCGAACCGCTGGTCGATGACGCGGGCCGGGATCTTGCCCTGACGGAAGCCCTTCACCGTGACCTGCTGGTTGATCTTCTTGTACGCCGCGTCGAGGCTGGCCTTGAGCTCCTCGAAGGGCACCTCGACAGTGAGCCGAACCCGAGTCGGGTTCAGGGTCTCCACGGCGCTCTTCACGGTTCGGTCTCCTTGGGGCTGACTGCTGGGTTTCTGCTGAGGTTCAGCGCTCCGCGCCCGGCAGAGAGACACACAGGCGCGCAGCTTGCATAGTAACCGCAAGCTGGTTGAGCCCCACAATGTGATCTTGGCCGTGCGGCGCGTACAGATGACCGGGACGCGCCGGAAAACCTCTGGAGGCTCCGGAAAACACCGGAAAACGTCCGGAAACGGCGAGAGATCTCAAGAAACCGAGAAAACCCGGGAAACATGTCGTGCTGGTCGGGGTGGCCGGATTCGAACCGACGACCTTCCGCTCCCAAAGCGGACGCGCTACCAAGCTGCGCCACACCCCGTCGGTGCGACACGTAGGGTACATGCCCGAAGGCCCCTTGGTGCACGCGATTTCCACGCAGGTCACCCCGGCGGGTCCCAGGGGGACGGCGGGGGCGGATGGTGATCGTCTGGCGATCGGTCGGCCGGCGGCCCGGCGCGGTCGTCGGCGAGTCGTTCCGGACAATCGGAGCGGGGCCCCATTTCCGGGCGATCACGGGCGAACGAGGCCCACAACACCTCGCCGCTCACCCCTGATACGATGACCGCGGTCTTCGCCGCACAGGCGGAGCACCGACCCGGCGGGCGTAGCTCAATGGTAGAGCCCCAGTCTTCCAAACTGGCTACGCGGGTTCGATTCCCGTCGCCCGCTCCAGCACACGCCCTCGGCCACGGCCGGGGGCGTTTTGCATGCCCGCCGGGCGCGGTTCCCCAGGCCGGCGAGCACGCGGGCGGGCATCCGTGGCCGGGCGCCCGCGGTTCAGAACCTGATGTTGTTGATCGTCTCGGCGATCGAGTTGAGGAACCGCTGGATCGGCTCCGCCATGCTCGTGTTCTTGAGGAAGAAGCCGAAGAGTATGGCGACGATCGCGGGGCCCGCCTTGATGTTGCCCGCGCGGTACATCACCACCAGGATGATCGCCAGCAGTAACACCACAGACAGTGAAACGGTGGTCACAACTGATCACACCCTCGGTCGAATTCCCTGGCCGCCCCCCGGAGGACATGCTGCCCCCGGAACCCCTCTCGGCAACCATCGTGCCATCAACTCGGCCACCAGGGGGGCGGCGTGACGATTCGCCAGCGGAATCACAGCGGGGGTGCCGGGGCGGCTTTTAGGGCGGTTTACCGAGTATCGCGGAGGTAAGCCATGGGCCGTGTGCGTACGTACGGGCAAGGTTTTACGCGTTCCGCTTCCGCCGCTAGGGTGCCTCGAATGTCCCCCACCGCCACGCCTCCCGCGCACCCCGTGGCCTCCGCTTCCGCCGTCTCCCAGCCGGCCGCACCGCCGATACCGGCACCCGGCCCGGCGCCCGCCCCACAGCGTGACCCCTTCTTCGACAACGCGAAGTACCTGGCGATCGTCCTGGTCGCCCTGGGGCACGCCTGGGAGCCGCTCACCCACGGCGGCCGGGCGGCGACGGCGCTGTACATGACGGTCTACGCGTTCCACATGCCGGCCTTCATCCTGATCTCCGGCTACTTCTCCCGTGGCTTCGACCTGAGCCCCGCCAAGCTCAAGCGGCTCATCACGGGTGTCGTCGTGCCGTACCTGATCTTCGAGGTCGCGTACACGTACTTCCAGCACTGGGCGGAGGACGACTCCCCGAACGAGCCGATCTCGCTGCTCAACCCCTGGTATCTGAACTGGTTCCTGGCCGCGCTGTTCGTCTGGCGGCTGACCACCCCGATCTGGAAGCTGATCCGGTGGCCCGTGCCGGTCGCCTTCGTCATCGCGATCCTCGCCGAGCTCTCCCCCGAGGTCGGCACCGACTTCGATCTCCAACGGGTGATGCAGTTCCTGCCGTTCTTCGTGATCGGGCTGCACATGAAGCCCGAGCACTTCCACCTCGTGCGCAAGCGCTGGGTGCGGATCGCGGCGGTGCCGGTCTTCGCGGGCGCGGTAGCGGTCGCCTACTGGCTGGCGCCGACCATGGACACCGCGTGGTTCTACCACAACGACAGCGTGCAGGAGCTCGATGCGCCGCTGTGGGCCGCGCCCGTGATGCAGCTCGCGCTCTTCGCCTGCGCGGCCGTGCTGATCGCCTGCTTCTTCGCCTGGGTGCCCGGGCGGACGGTGTGGTTCACGGCGCTCGGCGCGGGGACCCTGTACGGGTATCTGCTGCACGGCTTCCTGATCAAGCTGTCGCGCTGGTGGGAGTGGTACGACGCCTACGCGTGGATCCGGCAGCCGGTGGGTGAGGTCGTCGTGACACTGCTCGCGATCGCCATGATGACCGCACTGTGCAGCAAGCCGGTGCGGAGGGTCTTCCGCTTCGCGATGGAGCCGAAGATGGAGTGGGCCTTCGTCAAGGACACCGCCCCGGGGAAGGCTTCCGCGACGCGGGGCCGTTGACCCAGGGCCCAGCCGGTGCGTCTTCGGCCCAGCCGGTGCGTCCTCAAGCGCCGGACGGGCTGCACAGCAGCCCGTCCGGCGCTTGAGGACACCGCCGCGCAGCGGTGGTGCGGGTCGACGACGGGACCTAGAGCGGCGGCGCCCCGCGCAGATGGCGTACGAGCTGCTCCAGGGCCGTCCAGCTCTCGGCGGTCTCGCCGTCGCCGAGCGGGTAGTAGAAGCCCGGCCGGGCGCTCGGGCCCAGCTGCACCGGGCGTTCCTTCAGCGGTGTCCTGCTCGCGGTGTCGCGCCCTGCCTCCCGGACCTCCGCGGGGCCCAGCACGAGGGCGTACGGCAGCGGCGGGTGCTCGAAGCGGGGCGGGGCGCTCAGGTCCCGGCGCGCCTCGCGCAGCTGGCACATCATGGTCTTCAGCCCGTGCCGGGTGACCAGCTCGTCGGCCAGCTTCGGCAGTGCCTCCAGGGGCAGCTCCTCCCCGGGGCCGTAGCCCACGGTGAGGGTGACGTCCTCCTCCACGCCCTCCGAGGTGCGGATCACACGCAGGGTGGCGACGGCCGGCCGGTCCGGGGTGCCGACGACCACCGTCCAGGTGGGCTGGGGGGCGCGCTCGTAGGCCAGGTCGGTCAGCTGCCGCCGCGACCAGGTCAGACCGGCCGGCTCCGACGTCCCCCAGCCGGCCGGCGGGCCGCCGGTCAGCGCCTGCCAGGCGGCTTCCAGCGCGCCGCCGAGAACGAGGTCCGCCTCAGGCTGGTGCAAGGTGCGGAAGGAGACGATGAGCTGACGCTCGCCGGTGGGCCGGACGTCCGTGAAGGCGTCCGCCACCGGGGTCTCGCCGCTCTCGTCCCGGTCCGGGGAGAAGGCGCCGTCCTGCCAGCGCAGTACCGCGCCGGTCAGCCCGTCGTAATAGCCGCACCGCTCGTCCTGCACCACCCAGCGCGAGGGAGTGGACTGCAGCACCATGCGGGTGGGCAGGGAGAGGCGGCAGTGCGGCGGGGTGACGATCTGGAGGGACCGGTCGCTCTCCACGGTGGCCCGCAGTGCCTCGGAGAGCCAGCTCGTCATGGGGACGACCGGGCGGTCCTGGAGGACGACGGCGGCCTCGTCGGTGAGCATGTCGACGGCCGGCTGGGCGGCGGCGGGGACCGGGACGGCCGTGAGGCCCGAGACGTCGACCGGGCTGGCCGCGCCGACGGTGCCGGGGGCGTCCGGCGGCCAGACCCGGCCGCCCAGAAGCATGGTCAGCCGGGCCGCGAAAGCACCCGCGAGCTGCTCGGCCTGGGGGACGCCCGTGGTGGCGCGGGCCTCGATCCACCACGCCGGGCCGTCGCCGGACGGCTCGGCGCCGGGCCCGAGCAGCCGGGCCGCCTCGCCCGGCACCTGGAGCATCAGCGGCGCCTCGATCGAGACGAGCGGCCGGCCCTCGGCGTCGCACAGCTGGACCACGGCCCCTTCGCCGGTGGTCTCGACCAGCAGGTCCGGGCCGCCCGCGAGGAGGCCCGCCAGGACGCTCAGCGCGTCCGGCATGCGCTCGGTGAGCGCGATCACGTCCTTGGTCATGCGGTGTTCCCCCTGGTCATGCGTGGTCGGCCGTCGTCTCGGTGTCGCCGTCCGCGGCGGCGATCGCCGTCTGGACCAGCCGGATCGCCTCGCCCCGGCGCACGAGCCTGCCGCGCCCGGGCGGCTGGGCGCTCGCGTAGACGCCGGGGAAGAGCTGGCCCTCCTGCCGGTCGCCGGTCATGACGACCGCCGTCGAACCGCTCTCCCGGAGCGTCATCAGGAACGGCTCGTACAGCGCCCGCGAGGCTCCCGCCACCCGGCGGGTGACGACGAAGTGCAGGCCGATGTCCTGCGCGGAGGGGATGAACGGCATGAACGGCGCGAGCGGTTGCTGGCCGCCGGTGGTGAGGATGTCGTAGTCGTCGATGAGGATGACGATGCGCGGACCCGAGTACCAGGTGCCGGACACGAGGGCGTCCTGGGCGGCGAGGTCGTCGGGCATGCGCTTCTCGAGCTCGGTGGCGATGCCCGCGGCCAGCGCGCCGCACAGCCTGGAGTTGTGGGCGTAGCCGCCGCGGTACTCCTCGGGCACCAGCTTGCGCAGGCCCCGGCGCGGGTCCATGACCGCGAAGACGATCTCCTCGTCGGAGTAGCGCTCCATGAGCCCCTGGGTGACCAGGCGCAGCAGGTTGGTCTTCCCGCACTCGCTGTCGCCCAGGATCATCAGGTGCTGGTCCCGCTTGAACAGGTCGAGCAGGACGGGCGCGAGGGCCGTCTGGTCCAGTCCGAGGGGCACCCGGTTGGGCTCGGACGTCACGGACGGCAGGGAGGCGGCGGGGATGCGGGTGGGCAGCACCCTGACCCGCTGGGCGCCGTCGCCGGACCAGGACGAGCGGATCACCATGGCCGCCTGTTCGACGGCCGGGCCCAGCTCGGCGGCCGAGGCGAGGGAGTCGATGCGGGGCAGCGCCGTCTGGGCGAAGAGCTTGCCGTCGGTCAGGACGCGGCCCTTCTCGTCCGGGGCCAGGGTCTCGGCGAGCTTGCGGTCGATGCTGGAGTCGCCGGGGTCGTTCAGGCGCAGTTCGACGCGGGTGCCGAACAGGGACTGGGTGGCGATGCGGACGTCGTTCCAGCGCAGCATGCCCGCGACGACGTGGATGCCGTAGCCGCCGCCGCGCTTGAGCAGGTCGGTGACGGCGTCGTCGAGCTCGTCGAAGTCGTCGCGCAGGGCGCCGAAGCCGTCGATGAGGAGCACGATCTCGGTGGAGGACAGCTCGGGGAGCCGGCCTTCGGCGCGCATTTCGCGCAGCCGCTCGACGGAGTCGATGCCGTGCTCGCGGAAGAGTTCCTCGCGGGCGGCGAGCATGCCGCGGACCTCTTCGACCGTGCGGACGGCGCGTTCGCGGTCGGCGCGGCCGGCGATGCCGCCGACGTGCGGGAGCCCGGAGAGGGCGGCGAGGCCGCCGCCGACGAGGTCGAGTCCGTAGATGCCGACCTCGCGCGGCGTGTGCGTCATGGCGAGGGACAGCGCCAGGGTGCGCAGCAGGGTGGTCTTGCCGGACTGGGGGCCGCCGATGACGGCGGCGTGGCCGCCGCCGACGGTGAGGTCGAGGACCCACTGCCCCTGCCACTGCTTGGCCGGGTCGTCGAGGAGGCCGAGCGGCACCTTGAGCGGGCCCGGCCGGACGGCCAGCTGCATGCCGCGCTCGCCGGCCCGGAGCGGGCCTGCCGAGGTGTCCAGGGCGATGGCCCGGGGCAGCGGCGGCAGCCAGATGGCGCGGGTGGGCCGGGCGGCGTCGCGGAGTTGGTCGACGACGACGGACATCACGGTGGGGCCGGGGTTGCGGTGGCGCATGGCCGGCTGGCTCTCGCCGGGGCCCGCCTCGGGCTCGCCGAGGGTGTTGAAGTCCGGGTAGAGGTGGACGGCCGGGCCCTCGTCCTCGACGTCCCGGGCGACCGGGCCGTGGTAGGGGCCGGAGACGAAGCTGGCCTTGAACCGCTCGTACGCGCTGGTGTCGACCTTGAGGTAACCGAAGCCGGGGATGGGCGGCAGGTGGAAGGCGTCGGTGGTGTCGAGCACCGTGCGGGACTCGTCGGCGGAGAAGGTGCGCAGGCCGAGCCGGTAGGAGAGGTAGGTGTCCAGGCCCTTGAGCTTGCCGCCCTCGATGCGCTGGCTGGAGAGCAGCAGGTGCACGCCGATGGAGCGGCCGATGCGGCCGATGGACAGGAACAGGTCGATGAAGTCGGGTTTGGCGGTGAGGAGTTCGCCGAACTCGTCGATGACGACGAAGAGGTGCGGCAGCGGGTCGAGGTCGGGGCGGGTCTCGCGCAGGGCGGCGTAGTGCCCGATGTCGGCGATGTTGCCGGCGTCCTTGAGGACCTGCTGGCGGCGCTGCACCTCGCCGGCGAGGGAGGAGTGGACGCGCTCGACGAGGCCGGCCTGGTTCTCGAGGTTGGTGATGACGCCGGCGACGTGCGGCAGGTCGGCGAAGGGGGCGAAGGTGGCGCCGCCCTTGTAGTCGACGAGGACCATGGCGAGGTCCTCCGGCGGGTGCGAGGCGACGAGTGCCAGCACCAGGGTGCGCAGCAGCTCGCTCTTGCCGGAGCCGGTGGCGCCGACGCACAGGCCGTGCGGTCCCATGCCGAGTTCGGAGGATTCCTTCAGGTCGAGCAGGACCGGCTGGCGGGAGTCGCTGATGCCGATCGGTACGCGCAGGAAGGCGCGTTCGCCGCGGGGCCGCCAAAGTTCCCGGACGTCCAGGGCGGCCGGGTCCTCGACGCCGAGCATCTCGGCGAAGTCGACGGGGCCGGAGAGCGGGGCGTCGACGAGGGATTCGGCGGACAGCCGCAGCGGGGACAGCAGACGGGCGAGGCCCTCGGCGCCGGGGGCGGTGGCCCGGTCGGCGGTGCCGTGGGCGGTGACGGGCTCGGCGGGGCGCAGGTCCTCGATGTGGACCTGGTCGCCGTCGACGGTGATGCGCAGGGAGACCTGGCCGGGTTCCTGCACCCGCTCGGCCACCAGGTGCAGCACGGTGACGCCCATGTCCCGCAGGGACACGGCGTCGTCGGGGCGGGGCAGTTCGTGCGCGTCCTCGCCGTACTCGTCACTGACGATCAGCAGTCGGCCGGCCATCTCCAGGGCGTCCTTGCCGGACAGACCGCGGCGCACCTCGGCGGCGTAGGAGGCGCGGGCGCGCAGGTCCCGGTTCATGAGCCGGGCGAGCTGGGCCAGTGCGGGGGCGATGCGGCGGGCGGCGACGGGCCCGTCGTGCTCGTCGGGGTCGAGGGTGTGGGGCAGCCACTTGACCCAGCCCCAGTCGGTCATGCGGTCGCCCGGGCAGGCGAGGGCGAAGGCGACGTCGTCGGGGGCGTGGGCGACCGCGGTCTGGGTGAGCAGGGCGCGTACGACGCGCAGGACGCCCTCGCGGTCGCCGACGACGCTGACGTTGCCGGCGCGGTCGAGGGGGACGGTCAGGGGCAGGTCGGTGGCTGTGGAGAATCGATTCTTCAGCGCCCCGGCCTCGTTGAGCATGAACCGGTCGGGCGGGGTGAGGACGCTGCTGCCCTGCTCGCCGATGTCCAGCGGGCGCACCGGCATCCGGCCGGTGCCCACGCGCACGCGCAGGAAGTCGCCGTCGAGGCGGCGCCGCTCCCACAGCCGGGCGGGGTCGCGCACGATGTCGTAGAGCGCCTCGGGCGGCGGGTCGAGGACCCGGGCCGTCTCGCGGCGCTCGCGCTCCTCGGCGCCCAGCTCCTCGCGGAGCTCCTCCAGGTACTCCAGGTAGCGCTCGCGCTGCTGGCGCCTGGTGCGCTGGGCCTTGCCGCGCTGGGACAGCAGCATGCCGACCGAGCCGATGACGGTGACGAGGAGCACGATCGCGCCGAGCCCGGCGAACTGGCTGTTGCGCACCATCGTCATCATCACGACGGAGCTCATCACGCCGGCGATGGGCATGAGGGTGTGCATGGCGCCGCCGGTCTTGCCCTCGGGCAGGTTGGGCGGTGGCTCGATGGTGCGCGCCCCGGGAGTGGGCAGCGGCCGGGTGGTGCGGGCGGGGCGGTGGACTATGCGGGTGCTCATCGGTTGCTTCGCCTGCTCATGGCTCGGGTGAGGACTTCGGCGGCGAGCTCGGTGACGGCCTCGCGCGTGACCTGGCCGAGCAGGTCGGTGCGGATCGGGCCGCCGGTGGCGAGGTGCCGGTCGTACGGGAGCATCAGGACCTTCACGCCGTCGAGCTGGAGATGCTCGCGCGCCGCGGTCACATCAAGCGTCATATGGGGGGACGACGCGGCGACGACCACCACGGTTCCCTCCAGCATCTTGGGTCGCGACAGCGACGCCATCCAGTCCAGCACCGATCGGGTGGTGGTGATGCCCTCGACGGTGGCGGGGGTGACCAGCACCCGTGCCTGTGCCGCCGACAGGGCGGTGCGGGACAGCTCGCTCGGGAGGGTGTCGCAGTCGACGACGGTGATGCCGAAGTAGCGGCGCAGCGCGACCATCACCGAGCGGTATTCGGCCAGTTCCAGCCGGTTGCCCACCCGGCCCTGGCTGCCGGGCAGCAGCCAGCCCCGGTCGGGCAGTTGGACGAGGTAGCCGACGACGTCGGTGAGCTGCATCGACGGGTCGATGAGCTGGGCGACGTCGCTCGTCGTCCAGCGCACCTTGGTGACGCCGAGCCTGGCCGGGAGGGTGCCCAGCGCCGGGTCGGCCTCCAGCATCAGCACGGGGTCCTGGCGGTAGTGCGCGTAGGTGCGGCCGAGCAGCGCGGCGACGGTGGTCTTGCCCGCGCCGCCGCGGATGCTGGTGACGACGATCTGCCGGCCCGTGGTGAGGGGCTGCTGGAGCGCCTGCGCGACGCGGGTCGCCTCCTCCACCTCGCGGGTGGCCGAGGAGCCGACGAGCCGGCGCAGCGAGCGGGAGGTCCGCTTGGCGGCGGAGTCCCCGCTGAGCGGCTTGCCCTTGACCAGCTCGTCGGGGAGCGGGAGCTCCATGGTGACGGGCGTGGGCAGGGGCCTGGGGGCGGGGGCGGGCGCCGGGCGGGCGTCGACGACGGGCCGGCCCGGCGCCTCGGCCCGCGAAGGCGCGTCGGCGGATTCGGCCGGGGGCCGGCCGGCCGGCTCCCCGGGCGGACCCGGTTCGCCGGGGCCGTCGGTGAGGTTGCGCAGGTTGCGCAGTACGTCGCCCTGCCAGTCGTCCTGGGACATGCGGTCTCTCCTGGAGCTCAGAACTGGTGGAGCAGACGTACGTAGACGCCGAACACCCCGACCGCGAGCGGGAACACCGCGATCACGCCGATGGTCTCGACGAGGTCGACGGCGCGGCGCAGCCGGACGCCGACGTGTTCCGGCAGCCGGACCGCGAGCACGGCGAGCGGCACGATCGCCACCCCGCAGAGCGCGGCCAGCGGCCCGTACGGGGTACCGGGGATGTGGTCGATCCACAGCACCACGAGGCGGACGAGCAGCACCAGGGCGGCGGCCAGCAGCGTGACGACCTCGGCGATCAGGGGGAAGGCGCGCGAGCGGGAGAGCAGCACGACCACCACCACGGACGCGAGCAGGACCGTCCACCACGAGGGCGAGGTGACGGCCAGCAGCCCGCCGGCCGTGGCGGACACGGCGACGGCGACCGTGGCCAGGACCAGCCCACGGTGGGTGGCGGCCAAGGCGGTCTCGACCTCGTGGCGGCTGACGGAGGCGCCGCCGGAGCGGCGGTCGTCGAGGCCGGTGAGGCCGGCCGCCATCAGCGCGAGGCGGGGCAGCAGTCCGAGGACGACGACGGAGACGACGGCCATGACGGATCCGACGCGTGCCGGGTCGTGCTGGAGCGCGGCGACGGCCTCCCACGCCCCGGTGGTCGCGACGACGGCCCCGGCGCCGATCAGACCGCCCTTGCCGAGCGGCGAGAACAGCCCGAGGAGCGCGAGTGTCACGGTGAGCGCGCCGGCCACGGCGGCGAGCCGCGCGGGCCCGGTCCAGACGTGCGCGTCGGCGGCGGTCCACGCGGCGAGCACGCCGAGCGCGCCACCGGTCAGCATGAGGGTGGTGCCGAGGTCGCGGCCGGCCTGGCCTGCCTGGCCGGCCAGGCCTTCCGCCTGGGAGCGCTGACCGCCCCGGCCGGCTTGGCCGGCCCGGGTGCCGATGCGGGCGGCGACCGCGCCGACGGCCGCGACGAGCACGGCCGTCACCGCGAGAGCGGCCGCCACCGCGGCCGGGCCGAGGCTGGTGCGCGCGAGCACACCGGCGGTCACGGCCAGCACGATCGTCGCCAGGCTCGCGGTCCACCGCCGGGCCTCGGGCCGCCAGCGCCATGCGCGTACGTCCAGGTCCTCGGCGAGCTCGTCGGTGACGTCGTGCACGACGGGGGCGGAGGGCGCGTCGTGCACACGGACGAGCCGGAGCACGGCACCGTCGGGCACGGCGGCCTCGGCGAGGGTCCCGTCCTGCGGCAGAACCGTTCCCTCAGCAGTGATCAGATGCCGGGCGGCCGGGCGGCCGCCGACCTTGTCGTCCAACAGCCGCAGGACGTCGGGCAGGAGCCGCCCGATGGGCTCGTCCGCGGGCAGCACGAGATCCACTCGCCGGCGGTCGCCGACGAGAGTGATCCTGCTCAATTCCGTACGCTGTTTTTCCCCCACATTCACCACGCGGCAGAACCTATCACTGGGCCGGCTCCGTCACTTTGTGCGTTCCTTTCGGATTTTTCGCCGTTTTCGTATGCGAGGAGGACGGCTTCGCCTGCGAGGCGGAAGACTTCGTGCGCAACGCCGACGGCTTCGTATGCGAGACGGAAGACTTCGTGTGCGAAGACTTCGCGTGCGAGGCGGACGGCGAAGGCGACAACGACGGTGACGGCGTCACCTGCGGCGCATAGCGCTGCTGTTGCTGTTTCTGCTGCTCTTTCTGCTTGGCCAGGGTGTGCTGGATGAACGACCACCCCACACAACCGGCACACAGCACCGCCGCGACGGCGATGCCGGCGAATATCTTGCCGAGCTTCTCGTCCGCCGTACGGCGGGCCCGCTGGGCCCCGTAGAGCAGGGCGTCCCGCATGCGCCGGCGCCGTACCGACACCGACTCCAGCAGCTGACTGTCGTAATCCTTCGCCATCATTCCCCGATCAGCCGGGCTCCACGAGCCGGTGTGGACCTACGAACCCCGGGCGATCTGAAAGGCCATGAACAGCAGCCAGGACACCGGGATCAGCAAGCCCCAGACGGCGGGGCGCCGACGCAGCGGCAGACCGGGATCCAGCTGCATACCGGGCTGGCCGGGAACCGGGGGCGGAAGCTTGTTGAGCTTGACCCTGATGAATACGTTCCACAGCAGGGTGAACGGGGTCAGGAGAACCAGCGACAGCGGGCTCCACCAGCCCTGCAGCAGCGTCTTACCGGTCATGTCGCGCCACACGGACGTTCCGCAATTGCGGCAGAACGGGCCCTTGAGGGACAGGAACCGCATCATGATCAGAATGCCCTGATGCCCACGCACGGTCGCCTCGACGGCGGGGAATCCGCCGCACAGCCGGCAGTGCACCTGCCCCGCGGGCGGCTGAAAGCCTTGCTGGGGCTGGCCCTGCTGACCCCAGCCCTGCTGGGGTGCCTGACCCTGCTGGGGCGGAAAACCGGGCTGCTGCTGGAACGGCTGTTGCGCCGGAAATGGCTGCTGTTGCGGCGGAGTAGCCACAAGAGTCCCCCGAATCAATCACTGCACTATGGAACGGCGCGGTCATGACACACACCGGCCGCCATCACTATCAACTTTCACCGGGGGAACGCAAAAACGCGTCGACATTCCACCCGTAGCCGGGCAGTAGTACACCGCCAGGCAGCCACCGGACTCCCCCGTCGCCGACCCCCAACAGATGATCATCGAACCGGACGGGCCGGGGGCTCGGGCCCCCTGACCCTCCGTCCGCGCTTCCCGGGCCGGGCACTCCGCGCACCCGCCCCCGGGAGAAGGATTTGTCGACTCGAGCCGCGAGCCCGGACGATTATCCATTCGGCCGGGAATGTGTCGGATCCCCAGAAGGCCTCGGCCTCCGAGAATTCCGGCCGTTGAAACCTCCTCAAGAAGGGGCACCAGTCCGTCGAGAAGGGCAGCCTGCCCGGACCGAGAAACTCATCGTCGTTCCTGCCGCACCGTCGCCGGCATTCCGGGGAAGGCCGGTTGGCCGGTGCACCGTTGTAGCGGTGCACCGGCCGCCTCCGCATGCCGGCCGTTTCGGCCGAGCAGCCGTCCTATGCGGCGCGGCCCAGCGCCTCGCGGACCTCCGCGCGCACCTTCTCATCGCCGACCGTCAGCAGGTACTCACCGAACTGCCGGCCCTCCGGGCCCTGGGCACGGGAGACGAGCGCGACGGCATGGTTCAACGTGCGGGGGGAGGAACTGACCTTCAGCACGCGCATGGCCATCTCCACGCCCAAGGGACCATCGAGAACCGACACCGCACTGGCCAGGTCGACCAGCTGCGTGGGCAGGTCGAACCGGAGCTTCTCGCCCGCCACCAGGGACCGCACGCCCCGGTCGACGGCCTCCTTGATGTCGTCCAGCATGGCCCGCAGCGTGGCGTCGTCGAACAACTCGCCCAGCTTGTCCTCGAAATACTGGCTGTCGGCGAGCCGCACCAAGGCGCGGGCCGCCTCCACGCGCAGGCCTTCGGTCCCCTTTTCCTGCGCCAGGTCCCCGTCGGCCACCGCGTCCGCGAGCTGCGCGAACGTGCTGTCGACCGAGAACTTGCGGTCGACCGAGAAGTCGTACCAAGGCGTGTTCTCCGGGTCCGCGGCAGCCCGGACGACCGCCTCGTACCCAGCCGTCTCGCCCCAGGTCGCCAGCGCCACGCAGGCCAGGAAACGCTCGATCTCCGGTTCGGCGGGATCGTTCATCAGCTCGACGAGTCCGGGCACGCGGTCCCGGTGTCCGGGCTCATCGAAAGCCCCGAAGATCACATCGTCGATATCCGTCGTCGGCTCGCCGTCGAAATCCGTGCCGAGCAATTCACTGAAGCGGGTCATGAGTGGCATCCTTTCGCATTCCGCCCGTCGGTCGTCGTCACGGTCCGCTGATGTAGTCACGCGGCACGACGCCCTTGATGAGCCACTCCGAGTCCCGGCGTGTGTGCATCATGTCCTTCATGCGCTGCGCGAGGCTCTTCGTCTTGGCCTTGCCCAGGCCGAGTTCCTTGGCGATCTCGGCGGCCCTCGCGTCGATCTCGGCGTGCGGTGTGTCCCGCGGGACACTGATGTCCACGGGCCGGCCGGCGACCTTGTCGGCAGCCTGCTGGATCGCCGCCTCGACCTCCCTCGGCGAGTAGACCTCCACACCCTTGACCTTGCCCTTGGCTATGTCGTCCACGAGCCGGGGCAGATCGATCTGGATCTTCTGGCCGCCGTAGTCCTTGGCGTTGGCGCCGTCCTCACTGGTCGAGGTGTAGGGGCTCTCCGACTTCTTCGGCTCCCGTCCCACGATGTGGTCGACGATCGTCGCGTCACCGTTCGGGTTGGCGGGTACGAGGTCGCCGTCCTCGTTGAGGTAGCTCTTGCGCTGCCCCTTGCTGTTGTGCGTGTCCGAGAAGTCCGCGTCATGACGCTTGAGGGGCGGGATCTCTTCGGCGGGACCCGGCTTGTACGAGCCGGGCGGCGTGTGATCACCCGAACCGGAACCGGAGTCACCGGAGCCCGAACCCGTGCCGGAGTCACCCGAGCCCGAGCCGGAACCGGAGTCACCGGAGCCGGAGCCGGAGCCCGTGCCGGAGTCACCGGTATGACCCGCACCCGCGCCGTGACCCGCACCCGAGCCCTTGTCCGAGCCGGAGCCCGAATCGGCGTGACCGGAATCCTTGCCCGAGCCACCGGGCCCGTCCGAGCCGCCGTGCCCGCCGGCGCCGGCGCCCGTGCCCGGCGTCTCGCCGTGACCGCCGGTGCCATGACCCGCGCCGCCACCGCTCGGGGTGTGCGAACCGCCGCTCCCGCCGGACGGCGTGTGCGAGCCCGCGCCGCTGCCGGTCGGGTGGTCCGCGGCGTGACCGCCCGTGGACGGCGTGCCGGACGTGCCGTCGCCGCCCTTCGGTCCCGTCCCGTTCTCCACGCGGCTGGGGCCGCCCGCGCCCTCGAGCACCTTCTCCTTGGCCGGCTCCTTGGCCGGTTCCTTGGCCGGAGCGGTCTCGTGCTCGTGGACGTTGGGCAGGTCGTCCTTGTGCGGCTCCTTGTGGGGAGCGGTGTCGGGAACGACGTTGCCGTTCTCGTCCCGGATGTGCCCGTCGTTGCCGACGACGCGCTTGTTGCCCTCGTGGTCGACGTGCTCGCGGCCGGGAGGCGTCGTCTCGCCGGAGCCGGCGGGGGTCTTGTCGCCGGAGCCGGCGGGGGTGGAGGACGAATCGCCCGAGTGGGAAGGGTTCGAAGGAGTCGAAGAACCGTCGCCCGAGTGGGAAGGGGTCGAAGGGGTCGAAGGGGTCGAAGGGGTCGAAGAACCGTCGCCCGCGTGGGCCCCAGGCACGTTCGCCTCGCCCGGGTGCGGCGAGGTGCCGGTGGGGAGGTTGCGGGCCATGTCGTCGACGCCGGCCTGGCTGACCTTCAGGCCCTCCATGAGCTCGCCGACCTTGAGCTTGGTGACACTCGCCGCCTTGCCCAAGTAGCTCATCGGGTCGACGAGCACACCCGCCTTGCCCATCACGGTCGCGGCCTCGGAGATCATCCCGGCCTTCCCGGCCTTGCCGAGCTTGAGGAACGAGCCCGCGCCGAGGGTCAAACCGTTGAACGCAACGATCCCGACCGCCTTCGAGGGGTTCTTGCCCCACTCGTCCCAGGCGACCATCGACTTGCCGAAGTTGCGCAGGGCCGCCTTCTGCTTGTCGGTGTCACTGTGGTCGACCGGGCCGAACATCTTGTCCATGGCCCACTCGTACGGCGTTGCGATGTACGCGCTGACACCACCGAAGACGTCGCCGATGTTCGACCACGTCTTCTTGAAGTTGTCCCAGTCGAAGACGTTGACCATGCTGCCCAGGCCCTTGATGGTGCCCCAGACACCGTCGACGAAGAACCCCTTCAGCGCACCGCCGACGTTGTCCTTCGTCCACTCCCACGCGGCCCGCAGGCCCGTGTACTCACGCTCGTCGACCGTCCCCCAAGGCGTCTCCTTGGCGTCCTTGACGTCGCTTTCCTTGAAGCCGTACATGCCGGCCTTGTGCGAGCCGTCGTCGACGACGAAATGCGTGCCCCCGACCAGCGTGGTGATCTTGTTGGCGGCATCACGCTCGACGCCCTGGAACGCCACCCACGTCGTACCGACCTCACGGACAAGACGCGCATTCTCGTCGATCTTGCCCTGGTCCTTCTGCCAGTCGTCGTCATCCTTGTTGTCCGCGACGAACTTCTCCGCATCCTTGCGGAGCTGCTTCATCTTGTCGACAAGCGGCTTCGCGGTCGACGCGAAAGTCGTCAGCGCGCCGCTGACGGACTCCAGCTTCTTCGCGAACTCGTCCGCCTTGTCCCGCACCGGAATCGTCGAATTGAGCAGATGCTCCTGCTCAGGAGCGTCATAGACCGGATCCAGCGCCTGAAAGGCGTTATGGACGTCCTTGCCCGTGCCACGAATGCTGGAGGCAGTCGTCTTCAGCGAAGCCGCATGCGTCTCCAAAGTCTCCAGATTGCCCGTGAAGGTCGGTATCTTCCCCAGATCGATCATTTCTTGGGGCCCTTCATCTCTTCCGGAGTCGGAGCCTTGGAGTACTCCTCCTGCTTGTTCTTCGCCATCTCCAGGTCGCCCTTGAGGTACTCCTCAGTGGCCAGGCGCGCCCCGGTGATGGACTTCCCCGTCCGGACGGGGAGGAACTTCACGTCGTTCTCAGTCTTCTGCTGGAACTCCTGCAGCGCCTGGGCCACGGGACCGAACGCACCCCCCTTGGGGATCTCGGTCCCGCCCAGAACCATCGTGCCCGCCCAGGTAGCGGCGCCCACCAAGCCCTCGCCGTACGCCTTGAACTCTTCCTCGAACTTCCCGCCGGCCTCGGCGGTCTTGCTCAGGACTCCACGAACGCCATCCGGCTTGATGTCCCACTTGGACACGATGCCCCCCGTTCTGTAAAACGTTTCTTTCCTGTGCCCCGGCGTCAGCCGATGTTGTCGACGGCGGCCTTGGCCCTGGCCAGCGTCTGGTGCGCCGTGCCGTCGTTCTTGTCCATCGTCGTGCGCAGCAGCTTGATGATCGAGCGGACCTCGGCGGCGGCCTTGTCCCAGCGCTGCTCCTTGCCGTGGTACTCGTCCGAGACGCCGTCGGCCTGGAAGTCGGCCATCGCCGCCTTCACTGCCGCCTCGCGCTCGCCGAGCACCGTCTCCAGCCGGCCGATGATGCCGTCCAGCGACCCCTGCACCTCGGTCGAGGCGCCGATGTCGTAACTACGCCGATCCGTACCCGTGCCACCCATGTCAACTACCCCCGTATTCCTAGCGGCCCGAGAAACGAGCCGCGTCGAAGTTCGCCGCCGCCATCTGCTGCTTCGCGTTGTCGGCCGACTCCTGGTCACCCTGACCGAACGAGGTGTCCATCCCCGACTGACCACCCAGGATCGAGCGCAGCGAGCCGTTCAGCGCGGCCGTCACATCGTCCGAGTGCTCCTTGAACTGATCGAAGGCCACTTTGCCCGAACCGTTGAACTTGCCCTCCAACGGTGCGGCAGCGGCAATCAGCTGGCGGATCAGACCACCAAGGTCTTCACTCGACCCCTGCGTCCGAGACATCAGTCCCGTCAACGCCGTGTTACCCATATCGAACTTCACGAGCTCACCCCCGTCACCTCTCACAACAGGCCGCTCGAACATCCACGGCCCGCACTGGCGTGCCATGTCTATCAACCCCGCATTGCCACCTGCAACGTGAGTAGGGGGCGCACTCGCACACCTGTTACCGAGCAGTGGCATTCGTCGCGGAATCAGCCGTCGCCTGTCACGCGCTTGTGACAATGCGTGGCTCAGTCACGGCAGATGAGCAGCAGCGCCCGGTCGTCGTTGACGTCCTTGGCGACGGCCTCGATGAGGTGCCAGGCGGCGCCGTGGAAGCCGGAGGTGACGTAGCGGTCGGCCTCGCCGGTGAGCCGGTCCATGCCCTCGGTCAGGTCCCGTTCGGCCGTCTCGACGAGGCCGTCGGTGAAGAGCATGAGGACGTCGCCGGGGCGCAACGTGCCCTTGACGGGGTCGAACCGCGCGCCGTCGTAGACCCCGAGGAGGGGGCCTTCGGCGGCCTTCTCCTCCCAGCGGCCGGTGCCCGCGCTGAGTTGAAGCCCCGGCAGATGGCCGGCGGAGAGCAGTTCGTAGTCGCCGCTGTCGAGGTCGAGGACGAGGTGGACGGAGGTCGCGAAGCCCTCGTCCCAGTCCTGTCGGAGCAGATAGGCGTTGGCGGCGGGCAGGAACTGCGGGGGCGGCAGGGAGCCCAGCAGGCCGCCGAAGGCACCGGACAGCAGCAGGGCGCGGGAGGCGGCATCCATGCCCTTGCCGGAGACGTCGGTCAGGACGACCTCCAGCGTGCGGCCGCCGTTCGTCCGCCCGGCGACGACGAAGTCACCGGAGAAGGACTGGCCGCCGGCCGGGCGCAGGGCCATCTCCCGGTGCCAGCCGCGCGGCAGCTTCGGCAGCTTGCTCTGGACGCGGATCCGCTCGCGCAGATCGAAGAGCATCGTGCCGCCGCGCCGCCAGGGCACCCCGACGCGGCTGCGGAACTGCGCGATGAGCAGCCCGAGGAAGCCCACCGCGGCGACGACGAGGATGGTGCCGGGGGTGACCCGGTCGGCGCCGTGGGAGCCGGGGTCGTCCAGCGTCGCCGACTCCACGATGAGGGCGGCGGCCGAGGCCGCGTACAGACCGAGCAGGCTCGCGGGCCGCAGCAGCAGCCCGCCGGCCACGATGGGCAGGACGAGCGCCGCGGGGTCGCACCACTCGGGGTTGGCGACGGTGCCGAACGCGAGGGCGGGGACGGCGAGCAGCAGCGCGGTCAGGGCCAGCCAGTCGGAGCCGTCGCCGCGGAAATAGTCGACACCGGCTTTGCGCACGCTCGTGCGGACCCGGTGCAGTCTTTTGCGCATCCGGGCCGTCGGGGTCTCCGCGCCGCCAGTCATTGCATCGGGACCTTATCCACCCATTCGGCGGTGCGTCGATTCACGCCGCGCCGACACGTCCCCCGGGAGGCGCCGGTGTGGCGCCAGGAGGGCCTCGGGAACGACTCGGAAAGCCACAGCCTAGGCGAAATTCGTTCGCGTGGGCCGGGAACGCGCTGCTAGGGATGGGTCATGACGATGGAAATTCGGGTCCTGCGTCCCTCCGACTGGGATCAGTGGTACGACACGTTGGAACTGGCCTTCGGCGGGGCGGCTGAGCCCGCCGAGGAGCGGGATCTGTGGCGGGAGCTGACGCGCTTCGACCGCTCCTTCGGTGTCTGGGAGGGGGACGAAGTCGTCGGCACGGCGGGCTCGTTCGCCTTCCGGATGACGGTGCCCGGCGGGGAGGCGGTGCCGACCGCCGGCGTGACGATGGTGGGGGTACGGCCGACGTACCGGCGGCGCGGGGTGCTCCGGCAGATGATGCGGCGTCTGCTCGACGACGTGCGGTCCTCGGGCGAGCCGTTGGCCGTGCTGACCGCCTCGGAGCCCGCGATCTACGGCCGGTTCGGCTACGGGGCCGCCACGCACAGCCTGCACGCGAACATCGACACCACCCGGGTGCGGGTGGCGGTGCCGCCGGGTACCGACGCGTCGGACGGTGCGAAGGGCGTGCGGTTGCGTTACTCGAAGCCCGAGGATGCGCGTGACGCCTGCGAGGCCGTCTACGCGCGCCGGGTAGCCGCCCGTCCGGGCATGCTCGTCCGGCAGCCGGGCTGGGAGAAGCAGCCGCTGCTCGACGCGGTGGACCGGCGCGAAGGGGCCTCGGCGCTCCAGTGCGTGCTCGCGGAGGCCGACGGCGAGGTGGTGGGCTACGCGCGCTACGCGGTGCGCGCCGACTGGGACATGGCCGGCGCGAAGGGCACGGTGGTCCTGCGCGACCTGGAGGCACTGACCCCGCAGGCGTACGCCGCGCTGTGGCGCTTCCTGACCGAGATCGACCTGACGACGCGGGTCACCGCGACGAACCGCCCCGTCGACGACCCGCTGCTGCACCTGGTGAGCGACGTCCGGCGCTGCGACATCGGGGTGCGGGACTCGCTCTACGTCCGACTGGTCGACGTGGGCGCGGCGTTGTCCGCCCGTACGTACCGGACGCCGGTGGACGTGGTGTTCGAGGTGGAGGACGACTTCTGCCCCTGGAACGCCGGGCGCTGGCGGCTGACCGGCGACCCGAAGGGCGCGTCCTGCGAGCGCACCGACGACGCGCCGGATCTGGCCCTGTCCGTACGGGAGCTGGGCACGGTGTATCTGGGCGGGGTGTCACTGACCTCGCTGGCGGGCGCGGGCCTGGTGACGGAGCTGCGGCCGTCCGCGCTGGAGGAGGCGTCCTCGGCCTTCGGCAGCACGGTGGCGCCGTGGCTGCCGCACGGGTTCTGACACCTCCCCGGGCGGCACCGGCCGGTCACTGGCAGGTGGGGCACCAGAAGAGGTTGCGGGCGGCGAGTTCCGCGGTGCGGATCTCGCCGTCGCAGACGTGGCAGGGAAGGTGGGCCCGGCGGTAGACGTAGACCTCGCCGCCGTGGTCGTCGACGCGCGGCGGGCGGCCCATGGCCTCGGGCATGTGCTCGGGCCGGACGGTGTCGATCCGGTTGTTCCGTACGCCCTCGCGCATCAGCACGACCAGGTCGGCCCAGATCGCGTCCCACGCGGACCGGGTGAGGTCGCGGCCGGGGCGGTACGGGTCGATGCCGTGCCGGAAGAGGACCTCCGCGCGGTAGACGTTGCCGACGCCGGCGATGACCTTCTGGTCCATGAGCAGCGCGGCGATCGTGGTGCGGCTCCGGGAGATCCGCCGCCACGCCTTGTCGGGGTCGTCGCCGGACCGCAGCGGGTCGGGGCCGAGCCGGTCGTGTATCGCCTGCTTCTCGCCGTCGGTGATCAGCGCGCAGGTGGTGGGCCCGCGCAGATCGGCGTAGGCGCCGGGGTTCGCGAGCCGCAGCCGCACGGTCTCGGTGGGCGGCGGCGCCTGGCCCGCGCCGAAGCCGAGCTTGCCGAAGAGGCCGAGGTGGATGTGGACCCAGCCGGTCGCGGCGAAGCCGAGGAAGAGGTGCTTGCCGTGGGCCTCGGCGGTCTCCAGCACCCGGCCGTCGAGCAGGGCCGCGCTGTCCGCGAATTTGCCCTGCGGGCTGCTCACCCGGGCGGGGCGGCCCGCGAAGAGGTCACGGTGGTCCGCCGCGAGGCGGTGGATCGTATGCCCCTCGGGCAAGGCGGGTCCTCCGGACGGGTTGCGTTGACTGGTGCGGCTTCAAGACCGGGGCGCTGCCCCGGACCCCGGCCCTCAAGCGCCGGGCGGGCTGGTTTGCGCCCGGACGGGCTGCTGTGCCGTGTCCTCAGGCACCGGACAGGCTGCTCCAGCCCGTCCGGCGCCTGAGGACAAAGGGGTATCAGCCCTGCTGCGGGTGGTGGGCGGGGATCGCCGGAAGCTCGCCGGTGGTCTCGTACGCGCTGAGCATCTCGATGCGGCGCGTGTGGCGCTCCTCACCGGAGTACGGCGTGGCGAGGAAGATCTCGACGAACTTCGTCGCCTCTTCCTGGGTGTGCATCCGGCCGCCGACGCTGATCACGTTGGCGTTGTTGTGCTCACGCCCGAGGGCGGCGGTCTGCTCGCTCCAGGCCAGCGCGGCCCGGACGCCCTTGACCTTGTTCGCGGCGATCTGCTCGCCGTTGCCCGAGCCGCCGATCACGATCCCGAGGCTGTCGGGGTCGGCGGCGGTCCGCTCCGCGGCGCGGAGGCAGAACGGGGGGTAGTCGTCCTGGGCGTCGTAGATGTGCGGACCACAGTCGACGGGGTCATGGCCCTGGGCCGTGAGCCACTCGACGAGGTGGTTCTTGAGTTCGTAGCCGGCATGGTCGGAGCCGAGGTACACGCGCATGCGTCCGAGTGTGGCACGACTCGCGGGGGGCACTCGTCGTCGGGGCCGGGGGTTACCCCGTGAATACAACGATACGGATTCGGGTCTTCCGAAAGACACCTGCAAAAAGTTCTAATGCGGAAGCTCGAAACCCGAGAACCAAAGGAAACGTTCCATGAGCGCGACACCGCCGACAATGACGAAGGCGCCGACGGCCGGCGATCCCGGCCAGGGCCCCGCGTCCGGCCAGGACGGCCTGAAGGCCGGGCTCAAGAACCGCCACCTGTCCATGATCGCCATTGGTGGCGTCATCGGCGCCGGCCTCTTCGTGGGCTCCAAGAGCGGCATCGCCGCCGCCGGCCCCGCCATCCTCATCTCCTACGCGCTCGTGGGCGCGATGGTCGTCTTCGTGATGCGGATGCTCGGCGAGATGGCCGCCGCCAACCCGACCTCCGGCTCCTTCTCCTCCTACGCGGACCGGGCACTGGGCCGCTGGGCCGGCTTCTCCATCGGCTGGCTGTACTGGTTCTTCTGGGTCGTGGTGCTGGCGGTCGAGGCGACCGCGGGCGCCGAGATCCTCGAAGGCTGGATACCGGCCGTGCCGCAGTGGGCCTGGGCCCTGATCGTCATGGTGGTGCTCACCGCGACCAACCTCGGCTCGGTCAGCTCCTACGGTGAGTTCGAGTTCTGGTTCGCCGGCATCAAGGTCGTCGCGATCTCCGCGTTCGTCGTGATCGGCGGGCTCGCGGTGTTCGGTCTGCTGCCGGGCTCGGACAACCCGGGCGCGGGGCTGGACAACCTCACCGCGCACGGCGGCTTCATGCCCAACGGGCCGGGCGCCATCCTCGCCGGTGTGCTGATGGTCGTCTTCTCCTTCATGGGCAGCGAGATCGTCACCCTGGCCGCCGGTGAGTCCGAGGACCCGCAGCGCGCGGTCACCAAGGCCACCAACAGCGTGATCTGGCGCATCGGCGTCTTCTACCTGGGCTCGATCTTCGTCGTCGTCTCGCTGCTCCCCTGGGACTCCAAGGAGATCGCCGAGAAGGGCAGCTACGTCGCCGCCCTCGACACGATCGGCATCCCGCACGCCGGCCAGATCATGAACGTGATCGTGCTGACCGCGGTGCTCTCGTGCCTGAACTCCGGCCTCTACACCGCCTCCCGCATGGCCTTCTCCCTCGGCCAGCGCGGCGACGCCCCGAAGGCGTTCGCCCAGGTCCGCCCGAACGGCGTCCCGCGGGCCGCGATCCTCGGCTCGGTCGTCTTCGGCTTCCTGTCGGTGTTCTTCAACTACATGTGGCCGGACACGGTCTTCAAGTTCCTGCTCAACGCCTCCGGTGCGGTGGCCCTCT
Organism: Streptomyces netropsis; assembly: GCF_014203545.1. Taxonomy (GTDB): domain Bacteria; phylum Actinomycetota; class Actinomycetes; order Streptomycetales; family Streptomycetaceae; genus Streptomyces; species Streptomyces netropsis. The sequence goes on along the minus strand of NZ_JACHJG010000001.1, from coordinate 283,455 downwards.
TCGTCTGGCTGGCGATCTGCTTCACCCAGCTGAAGATGCGGAAGATCATCGAGCGCGAGACGCCGGAGCGGCACTTCGTGAAGATGTGGCTCTTCCCGTACCTGACGTGGCTGACCATCGGCATGATCACCTTCGTGCTCGGTTACATGGTCTACGACGGTGGCGACAACCGTCAGCAGGTCCTTCTCTCGACGCTGCTGGGCGTGATCGTCCTGGTCATCGGCATCGTCCTGGACCGCCGCCGCAAGAGCGAGGCGGCTGCCACGAAGTAACCCCTCTCGCGTTTCGGGCCGGGCCCGCACCCCCTTTCACCAAGGGGTGCGGGCCCGGCCCGTTCCGTATGCGGTGAGCTCTAGCGCGAGGCACCGAAGTTCTGGGTCCACCAGGGACCGTTCGCACTGAGGTTGATGCCCACGCCTATCTCCTTGAAGGAGCAGTTCAGGATGTTGTCCCGGTGCCCCTTGCTCTTCATCCAGCCGTCCATCGCCGTACGGGCGTCCTTGGGGCTCTTGAAGATGTTCTCGCCGTACGTCCTCCAGTGGTACCCGGCGGCCGTCACCCGGTCACCGGGACCCTTGCCCTCGGGGGTGCTGTGGGCGTAGTAGTCGCGGGCGGCCATGTCGTCCGAGTGGCCCTGGGCCGCGGCCTGGAGCTTGGCGTTGACCGTGACGGGCGAGCAGCCGCTACGGGCCCGCTCCGCGTTGACCATGGCCACGACCTGCTGCACGAGCGTTGCGTTGCGCCCGCCCGCCGGGGTGCCCTTGGGCTTCGGCTTGGGCTTCTTCGTCGGCTTGGGCTTGGCCGAGGCGGGAGATCCGCTCTTCTTGCCGGCCTTCGCCGCGTCCTTCCCGGTCTCCTTGGGCTTCTTCTTCGGCTTCGGGGAGGCGGTGGCGGCCGGGGCCGCCTTGTCCTTCCCGGCGTTCTTCCCGGCGGCGACGGCGGCCGGCTCGGTGACCTGGCGCTCGGCCCGCACCGAGGCCGCCCCGGCGGCCGGACGGCTGTCCCCGCCGTGGCCCCCCACCGCCTGGGCCACGCCGTAGCCGCCACCGGCGACGGCGATCAGGGCCACCGCCCCGGTCAGCATCACAGCCCGTCGCGGGCGCCTTCCCCGGTTCCGGCGGGAGCGCCGGCTCCCCTCGGGGGCGGGGTCGAACGTCACAGTCTCGGGTTCACGGTTCACGCGGATCCACTTCCGGTGCGGGGTCTGCTGAGGCCAGTCCAACACTCAGGAGACGCGGCTGCCGGACGCCGATAACAAAAATCCGCGCACGCGTGTACGGGCCGGGCCCGCACCCCTTTTCGCAAGAGGTGCGGGCCCGGCCCGTACGTGGAGAGGTGCCTGCGGGGGCGTCAGCCCCGGCGGCCCAGCAGCTTCCAGGCGGCGGGCAGCGCGCCCATCGCGAGGGCGGCCTTCAGGACGTCGCCGATCAGGAACGGCGTCAGACCGTTCGCGACGGCGTCCGCGAAGGACATGTGCGTGGCCAGCGCGAGGTAGGGGACACCGACCGCGTAGATGATCGCGGAGCCGAGCGCCATGGCGCCCGCGGTGCGCAGCACGGAACGGTCGGCACCGCGGCGGGCGAGGGCGCCGACGACGGTCGCGGCGAGCATCATGCCGAGGACGTAACCGAAGGACGGGAACGCGGCGCCGGACTTGGCCTCGGCGAACCACGGCATGCCCGCCATGCCGACGACGGCGTACAGCGCGAGGGAGAGGAAACCGCGCCGGGCCCCCAGCGCGGTGCCGACCAGCAGCGCGGCGAAGGTCTGACCACTGACCGGGACCGGCGAGCCGGGCACCGGGACGGCTATCTGGGCGGTGATGCCGGTGAGGGCCGCGCCGCCGAGGATCAGGGCGGCGTCGCGGACACGGGCGCGGCCGGCGGTGGAGGCGGGGAGCAGATCGGCGAGGACCGTACCGGTCCGGGAAACTGAGGCAGCGGCGGTGGCCATCGGTACTCCGCGAGGTGACTGGGCAAGTAAGGACAGGCTGACGTTAGCCGAGCGTCACCGCGTGAGCACCGGGCAGCCGTGACAAAGCGGTGGCCTCAGCCTTGGAGACTTCCGAACCCTGTCGCCTCCGGCGCGGGTCGCAGTGGGGACGCGGGCCCGCCGCACAGCACCTCCGGCGTGGGCCACAGCGGGGAGCGGGCCCACCGCGGGCCTGTGCCGCCCAGCACCTCCGGCGTAGGCCACAGCAGGGACGCGGGCCCCACCGCGGACCGGTGCCGCCCGGCACCTCCGGCGTAGGTCACAGCAGGGACGCGGGCCCCACCGCGGGCCTGTGCCGCCCGGCACCTCCGGCGTGGGTCACAGCAGGGACGCGGGCCCCACCGCGGACCGGTGCCGCCCGGCAGGCCGGTGCCGCCCGGCAGGCCGGTGCCGCCCGGCGGGGCGGGGCGAGGCGTGGGCCACAGCGGGGCGCGGCCCTCGCCGCGGACCGGTGCCGCTGCGTGGGTCGCAGCGGGGAGCCGAGCCCTCGCCTCGGGCCGGTACCGCCCGGCCACTCCGGCGTGGGCCACAGCGGGGGCGCGGGCCTGGCCGCGGACCGGTGCCGCCCGGCAGGGCGGGGGCGAGGCGTGGGCCACAGCGGGGACGCGGGCCCCGCCCGGCGGGCCTGTGCCGCCCGGCACCTCCGGCGTAGGCCACAGCAGGGACGCGGGCCCCACCGCGGACCGGTGCCGCCCGGCAGGGCGACGGCGTCGGACGGCTGCGCCCCTCTCCGCGCGGGCCTAGCGACAGCTCTGGCCGGGCCCTGGGGCGCCCGGGCCGCGGCGTCGCGCCCTGATGGGCCGCGGGAGCTCGCCCGCCCCGGAGGGCGGCGATACCGGCCGCGACGGCCGGTATCACCGAGCCGAGCCCGCCGGGGCCAGGGGCGCGGACGCCCTCGCCGGCAGGAGGCGGGCACGCGGACCCCGTCGCGCAAAGGCCAGCGCCCAGCGCCACCGTGATGCTCGTCACCCCCGACCTGCGGAGCTTGGCACATACCACCCGGTCGGGAGAATCTGTCGGAAGTAGCCGGATTCGCGGAGTCCACACATACGGAGCCTCTGAATCCGCCGCGGCCCCCACCGCACAGATCGCACAGATCACACAGATCGCCCCACCGCACAGATCCCGAGAGCACGAAGTCCCATGCACGACGTACCGCCTGTCGCCGAGTCCCGTACCGGCGACGAGAGAGAACCGCTGTCCGCGGGGCTGAAGCAGCGGCATCTGACCATGCTCGGCCTGGGCGGGGTGATCGGGGCCGGGCTGTTCGTCGGGTCGGGTGCCGGGATCGCCGTGGCGGGGCCGGGGATCATCGTGTCGTATCTGATCGCGGGTGCGCTCGCGATGCTGGTGATGCGGATGCTCGGCGAGATGTCCTCGGCGATGCCCGCCTCGGGCGCCTTCTCGGTGCACGCGGAGCGGGCGCTGGGCCGCTGGGCCGGGTTCTCGGTGGGCTGGCTGTACTGGTTCCTGCTGGTGGTCGTGCTCGCCGTGGAGGCGACCGGCGCCGCACAGATCGCCCATGGCTGGGTGCCGTCGGTGCCGCAGTGGGGCTGGGTGCTGCTGTTCATGGTGGTGTTCACCACCGCCAACCTCGCCGCGGTGAAGAACTTCGGCGAGTTCGAGTTCTGGTTCGCGGCGCTGAAGGTCGGCGCGATCGTCCTCTTCCTGGGCCTGAGCCTGCTGGCGATCTTCGGCGTGCTGCCGGACACCGAGGCCGTGGGGTTCACGAACCTCACCGGGCAGGGCGGCTTCCTGCCCAACGGCTGGAGCGGCGTGGTCTCCGGCGTCCTCGCCGTCGTCTTCGCCTTCGGCGGCCTGGAGGTCGTCACGATCGCCGCCGCCGAGTCCGACGACCCGGCGCGCGCGGTGGCCCGGGCGGTGCGCAGCGCCGTGTACCGCATCCTCTTCTTCTACGTCGGCTCGATGCTCGTCATCGTCACCCTTCTCCCCTGGTCCTCGATGAAGCCGGGACAGAGCCCCTACGTGGCCGTCCTCGATCACATCGGAGTGCCGGGCTCCGGGCAGATCATGAACATCGTGGTCTTCGTGGCGCTGCTGTCCGCGCTGAACGCCAACCTCTACGGCTCGTCGCGGATGGTCTTCTCGCTCGCCGAGCGCGGGGAGGCGCCGCGCTCCCTGCTGAAGATCTCCGACGGTGGCGTACCCCGACGAGCGGTCTTCGCATCGGTCGCTTTCGGCTTCATCTCGGTCATATTGAACCTCAAGTGGCCGGATTCGATCTTCCACTATCTACTCAACGCGGTGGGCGCGGTCCTGCTCTTCGTCTGGGGTCTGATCGCCGTCTCCCAGCTGCGGCTGCGGCCGCGCATCGAGCGCGACACACCGGAGCGGCTGACGCTGCGCATGTGGTGCTTCCCCTACCTGACCTGGGTCGCCCTGGCCGCGATGGGCGCCGTGCTGGTGCTCATGCTGACCGACGACGAGGCCCGGCCGCAGCTGCTGTGGTCGGCGGCGGCGACGGGCGCGGTGCTCGCGGTGGCGGGGCTGCGCGAGCTCCGGCTGCGCGCGACGGGCCGACCGGCCCGATAGATCGACCGTAAAACACGTTTGTTCTGGCGATACATCAGGTACGTACGGTCATACCGACGTCTGAATATCGGACACCTCTGCAAAGGGTGTTGTCCTGAGCGAACGTGGCCTTCACACTGAGGCAACTTTCCGCTCACACCCAACGGGGCAGACACGATCATGACCGGTATTCCCCCCTCTCCGCCTGAGTGCGCGGCTTCCGACGCGAAATCAAACACCGCCGTTCCGGCCAACGACGTCGGCACCGACGCCAAGGCCCTGTCGCACAGCCTCAAGCAGCGGCATCTGTCGATGATCGCCCTCGGTGGCGTCATCGGCGCGGGGCTCTTCGTCGGCTCGGGCGGCGGCATCGCCGCCGCCGGCCCCGCGGTCGTGCTCGCCTACGCGGCGTCCGGGCTGCTGGTGATGCTCGTGATGCGCATGCTCGGTGAGATGTCCGCGGCCAACCCGGCCTCGGGCAGCTTCTCGGTGCACGCGGAGCGCACGATCGGCCCGTGGGCGGGCTTCACCTCCGGCTGGGTGTTCTGGACCCTGCTGTGCGTCGCCGTCGCCGCCGAGGGGATAGGCGCGGCGAAGATCATGGTCGGCTGGTTCCCGGACACGTCGTCCTGGATGTGGGTCGCGCTGTTCATGGTCGTCTTCACGGTCACGAACCTGGCCGCGGTGGCGAACTTCGGTGAGTTCGAGTTCTGGTTCGCGACGCTGAAGGTCGGCGCGATCAGCCTCTTCCTGGTCCTCGGCGTGCTCGCCATCATGGGCGTCCTGCCCGGTACCGACGCCCCGGGGGCCGACAACCTCACCGGCAACGGCGGCTTCTTCCCCACCGGCCTCGACGGGCTCGTCGTCGGCCTGCTCGCCTCCGTCTTCGCCTACGGCGGCCTGGAGACCGTGACCATCGCGGCGGCCGAGTCCGAGAAGCCGCGTGAGGGCGTCGCGCGCGCGGTCCGCACCTCGATGTGGCGCATCGCCCTCTTCTACGTCGGCTCGCTGGCCATCGTCGTCACCCTGATCCCCTGGAACGACCCGTCGGTGACCGCCAAGGGCCCCTACGTCGCGGTCCTCGACTACCTGGACATCCCGCACGCCGGCCAGATCATGAACGTCGTCGTGCTGGTGGCGCTGCTCTCCGCGATGAACGCCAACATCTACGGCTCCTCGCGCATCGCGTACTCGCTCGTCGCCCGCGGCCAGGGCTGGAAGGTCCTCGCCAAGGTCAGCAACGGCGTGCCGCGCCTCGCGGTCATCGCCTCCGCCTCCTTCGGCTTCGTCGCCGTCCTGCTCAGCTACTGGTGGCCGGACACCATCTTCAAGTGGCTGCTCAACATGGTCGGCGCGGCCACGCTCGTGGTGTGGGGCTTCATCGCGGTGTCCCAGCTCATGGGGCGCAGGCAGATCCCGCAGGACAAGCTCATCGTGCGCATGTGGCTCTTCCCGTACCTGACCTGGCTGGCCCTGGCCGGCATCGTCGGGGTCCTGGCGCTGATGCTGCGCGAGGAGGAGACCCGCCTCCAGCTGTACTTCACGGCCGGGCTGACGCTCGTCCTCGCCCTGATCGGCTACCTCAAGCAGCGTTCGGCGGCCGCCCAGCGCTGACGCTCCACCACGTCCGCACACCGAGGCGGGGTAGGTCCTGATCTTCAGGACCTACCCCGCCTCGGTCTTTGGTCGGAGTCCCGGCCCCGTGACGGCATCTCAGACGCACATGCTGATAGCGTTTACCTGCAAGTTAATTGCAATAAGCAGTCGGAGGGCTCGGCATGGCCATCTACACACTTCCCGAACTTCCCTACGATTACGCGGCACTCCAGCCCGTCATCGACGCGAAGATCATTGAGCTGCACCACGACAAGCACCACGCGGCGTACGTCAAGGGCGCGAACGACACCCTCGACCAGCTCGCCGAGGCCCGCGACAAGGACCAGTGGGGCGCGATCAACGGCCTGGAGAAGAGCCTGGCCTTCCACCTCTCCGGCCACATCCTGCACAGCATCTACTGGCAGAACATGACCGGTGACGGCGGCGGCGAGCCCCTCGACAAGGACGGCGTGGGCGAGCTGGCCGACGCCATCGCCGAGTCCTTCGGCTCCTTCGAGAAGTTCAAGGCCCAGCTGACCAAGGCCTCGGCCACCACCCAGGGCTCCGGCTGGGGCGTGCTGGCCTACGAGCAGGTCAGCGGCCGTCTCATCGTCGAGCAGGTCTACGACCACCAGGGCAACGTCGGTCAGGGCTCGGTCCCGATCCTGGTCTTCGACGCCTGGGAGCACGCCTTCTACCTTCAGTACAAGAACCAGAAGGTGGACTTCATCGAGGCCATGTGGCAGGTCGTCAACTGGCAGGACGTCGCCGCCCGTTACGCCGCGGCCAAGGAGCGGGGCAACACGCTCCTGCTGGTCCCGTAACACCCCGGGTGCCCGAGCGGCACCCCGCACACGGCCTGCTCGTGATCGTCTTCTCACCCTTCACGCGGCAGGCACAGGGAAGGCCCCCGCACGGTCGCATCGCGCGGGGGCCTTCCCGTCATGACCCCCATCATGCCCCCGTCCCCGCCCGCCGCCACGGCCCGGGGTCCTCACGCGTGCCCGAAAGCCTCTCCGGTGACGGTGAACTCCCTGGCGAGACCCGTCTCGTGCAGCCGGGCGAACGGGGTGAACGGAATGCCCAATTCCGACTCGCCGCGGTCGAAGTTCCAGCTCTTGTGGACGGCGAACCGGTATTCGGCGCTCGTGGAACCGTCGGCGGCCACCCGGACGGTGCCCGTCAGCCGGTACTGCACACCGCGCAGGGCCAGCCACCAGTCCGTGCCGCCCCGCCGGGGGAGCAGCACTCCACGCCAGCCGCTGTCGGCCGGGTAGGCGGCGGCCGCGCGGGGCCCGGCGCACCAGCGCTCCAGGGCTTCGTCGCGCCAGCGGGCGAGCTGGGTGTCGGCGGCGGCCCGCACCACCGGCAGGGCCAACAGCTCCGCGGCGTCCACCCGGTAGGGGGCGCCGTTGCCCCGCAGATAGTGCCGCAGGGTGCCGGCCGCCCGTGGCAGACCGAGCGCCGACCACAGCGGCGGCAGCGCGTGAAGGACGGCCCGCAGCAACAGGTCGTACCAGCGGACGGACAGCTCCGCATAAGCGGCGTTGCCCGCAGGAATACCTGCCTCCGCCCGGCCGCCGGAACGGCCGAGCGGCCGGGAGAGGTCGGTCCGGCCCATATCGGGACACTAAGGGACCTCGTCCACGGTCGCCCGTCGACGCCCGGCGCCCGGCCGGGGCACCACTCGGACGGGGACGCCGCCCGGCAGCCGAGGCCGTGCGGTCACCGCACTCAGTCGAAGACCGGCCCCTGCGTCCGGGTGCGCTTCAGCTCGTAGAAGCCGGGGGTCGAGGCGACCAGCAGCGTGCCGTCCCAGAGTCTGGCCGCCGCCTCGCCCTTGGGGGCGGGGGTGACGACCGGGCCGAAGAAGGCCACCTGGCCGCCGTCGGCGCCGGGGACGGCGATGACCGGGGTGCCGACCTCCTGACCGACCTTCTCGATGCCTTCCTTGTGCGAGACGCGCAGATCGGCGTCGAGGGCGTCGGTCTCGGCGGCGTCCGCGAGCCGGGCCGGCAGGCCCGCCTCGGCCAGGGCGGCCACGATCGTCTCGCGGTCGCGCGGCAGGCCCTCGTTGTGGAAGCGGGTGCCGAGTGCGGTGTAGAGGCGGCCGAGCACCTCGTCGCCGTACTCCTTCGCCGCCGCGATCAGGACCCGCACCGGGCCCCAGGCGCCCGTGCGCAGGTACTCGCGGAACTCCTCGGGCACCTGGTCGAGCTTGTCCTCGTTCAGCACCGCGAGGCTCATGACGTGCCAGCGCACCTCGACCGGGCGGACCTTCTCCACCTCGAGCATCCAGCGCGAGGTCATCCACGCCCAGGGGCAGATCGGGTCGAACCAGAAGTCGACGGGGGTCTTCTCCGAAACGGTCACGTGGGTCTCCTCATTCGGGCAGGTCAGTAGCTGAATCAACAACCAACCCGCGTGCCATGATTCCTGGTGTTCGACATTCGACATACGAGACATTCATCCGAGGGAGTCCCGTCGTGCCCGGTGAGAACCTGACCCGTGATGAGGCCCGTGAGCGGGCCGCACTGCTGACCGTGGACGGCTACGAGGTGGCGCTCGACCTGCGGTCCGCGGTGGGCGCGGGCCCGGAGCCCCGCACGTTCCGTTCGGTGACCACCATCCGCTTCCGCTGCGCGGAGCCGGGGGCAGCCACGTTCGCGGACCTGGTGGCGCCGTCGGTGACCGCCGTCACGCTCAACGGCACGGAGCTGGACGCCAAGGCCGTCTTCGACGGCACCCGGATCGAGCTGGCGTCGCTCGCCGCCGAGAACACGCTGGTCGTGGACGCCCAGTGCGCGTACAGCCGCACCGGCGAGGGCATGCACCGCTTCGTCGACCCCGAGGACGGCGAGGTCTACCTCTACACGCAGTACGAGCCCGCCGACGCACGCCGCGTCTTCGCGAACTTCGAGCAGCCGGACCTCAAGGCCCCCTTCACCTTCACGGTGACCGCGCCCACCGGCTGGACCGTGCTCGGCAACGGCGAGCAGGACGGGGAGCCCCGCCCGGCGACCGACGACGGCACCGACGGCACCACCTGGAGCTTCGTGCCGACGAAGCCGATCTCCACCTACATCACGGCCGTCGTCGCCGGCCCGTACCACGTCGTCCGCGACCACTACCGCCGCACGTTCGACGACGGGACGGTCCTCGACATCCCGCTGGGCGCGCTGTGCCGCAAGGGCCTCGCCAAGCACTTCGACGCCGAGGACATCTTCACCGTCACCAAGCAGGGCCTGGACTTCTTCCACGACCACTTCGACTACCCGTACCCCTTCGGGAAGTACGACCAGGCGTTCGTGCCGGAGTACAACATCGGCGCGATGGAGAACCCGGGGTGCGTGACCTTCCGGGAGGAGTTCGTCTTCCGCGGCAAGGTGACGCAGGCGTCGTACGAGCGGCGGGCCAACGTCATCCTGCACGAGATGGCACACATGTGGTTCGGCGACCTGGTCACCATGGAGTGGTGGGACGACCTGTGGCTCAAGGAGTCCTTCGCGGACTTCATGGGCGCCTTCTCGCAGGTGGAGGCGACCCGCTTCGAGAACGCCTGGATCACCTTCGCCAACCAGCGCAAGGCCTGGGCCTACCGCGCCGACCAGCTGCCCTCCACCCACCCCGTCACGGCCGACATCCGTGACCTGGAGGACGCCAAGCTCAACTTCGACGGCATCACCTACGCCAAGGGCGCCTCGGTGCTCAAGCAGCTGGTCGCCTACGCGGGCCGGGACGCCTTCCTCGAGGGTGCCCGGCGCTACTTCAAGCGCCACGCGTTCGGCAACACCCGGCTGACGGACCTGCTGCGGGTGCTGGAGGAGACCTCGGGCCGGGACATGACCGCCTGGTCCCGGTCCTGGCTCCAGACGGCCGGGGTCAACTCCCTGACGCCGCACGCCACCTACGACGCCGCCGACCGGATCACCGAGCTCTCGATCTTCCAGGAGGCCCCCGCCTCGCACCCCGAGCTGCGCCCGCACCGGGTGGCCGTGGGCCTCTACCGCCGGCAGGACATCAGTGGCGCGCTGGTGCGCTACGCCCGCGCCGAGGTGGACGTCGCGGGCCCGCGCACGGTCGTGACCGAGCTCGCCGGGGCCGAGCGGCCCGAGCTGATCCTCGTCAACGACGACGACCTCACCTACTGCAAGATCCGCTTCGACGAGGTCTCGCTCGCCACCCTGCGGGAGCACCTCGGCGACCTCACCGACCCCCTCGCCCGCGCCCTGTGCTGGTCGGCGCTGTGGAACCTCACCCGCGACGGTCTGCTGCCCGCCGGCGACTACCTGGGCCTGGTGGAGCGGTTCGCCGGGGCCGAGAGCGACATCGGCGTGCTCCAGACGCTGCAGAGCTGCGCGCGGACCGCCCTGGTGCACTACGTGGCGCCCGACCGGCGCGAGGAGGGCGGCCGGCGGCTCGCCCAGGCCGCGCTGCGCGAGCTGCGGGTCGCCGAGCCCGGCAGCGGCCACCAGCTGGCGTGGGCGCGCTTCTTCGCGCAGACCGCCGAGAGCGCGGCCGATCTGCAGCTGCTGCGCGGGCTGCTGGACGGCAACGCGAAGATCGACGGCCTGGAGGTCGACCAGGAGCTGCGCTGGGCGTTCCTGGGGACGCTCGCCGCGCACGGCGCGGCCGACGAGCGGGCCGTCACCACCGAGCTGGCCCGTGACAACACCGCCACCGGCAAGCGGCACCAGGTCCGCTGCCTGGCCTCCCGGCCCTCGGCGGAGGTCAAGGCCGAGGCGTGGGCGGCGGTCGTGGAGTCCGACGCCCTCTCCAACGCCCTCGCCGAGGCCACCATCGCGGGCTTCGACCAGCCGGGGCAGCGGGAGCTGCTGGCGCCCTACGCGGCACGCTACTTCGAGGTGATCGAGCGGGTGTGGCGGGAGCGGTCCATCGAGATCGCCATGGCCGTCGTGCGCGGACTGTTCCCGATGCTCCAGGACGACCGGCGGACGTTGGAGGCGACGGACGCCTGGCTCGCGGCGCACGAGGACGCGGCGCCCGCGCTGCGGCGGCTGGTGCTGGAGGAGCGGGACGATCTGGCGCGGGCGCTGCGGGCGCAGGACTGCGACGCGGGCACGGCACACTGAATCACCATCGGTAACGGACGCGCGACGGGCCGTAATCGGCATCGAACGCCCGTACTTTAGGGCGAAGTTGTCCTGATTTGCCGACGGGTGTGTAACAGCGGTTAGGAGGTGGGCGGACAGCGGGAATGGCCGGGGCATGAACCCCGACACCCCCCTGTCCCCCCGCCCCCTGCACCACCTCTCCGACGTCCGGCACCGCGTTTTGACGACACGTCAACTGCGCGAGCACGGCGTCCCGGGGGCCACGGTCGCCGAGCGCTGCCGGCCCGGCGGCCCCTGGCAGCAGTTGCTGCCCGGCGTCTTCCTGCTCCGCCCCGGCCCGCCGACCAGCGAGGAGCGGCTGCACGCCGGCCTGCTGTACACCCTGCCGCGCACCCAGACCGCACCGGCCCGGCCGCGGCCGGGCGACGCCGACACCGCGGCGGAGGCCGCCCCGTACGGCGAGGCCATGATCACCGGGCTGGCGGCGCTCGCCCTGCACGGCTTCACCTCCGCTCCCCCGCTGATCTCCCTCGACCACATCGACGTCCTCGTGCCGCGCACCCGGCGGCTGCGGTCGACCGGCTTCGTACGGGTGGTGCGGGCCCACACCCTGCCGCGTCCGCTCCGGCTGACGGGGGTGCCGGTCGCCCCGCCCGCCCGCGCGGTCGCCGACGCGGCGGGAAGACTGGCCGAGCCGACGACGGTGCACCGGCTGCTGACCGAGGCGGTGCGCGGCGGGCACTGCGAAGCGGGCGCGGTGGTCCGGGAGTTGACCCGCGCCCGGCTGCTGAACCGGCCCGCCGTGGTGGACGCCGTCGACACCCTGCTCGCCGAGAGCCGGGCCATCGCGGAGAGCAGACTGTACGACGTGGTGCGCGGGCACGGGCTGCCCGAGCCGCTGTGGAACGTGGACCTGCGGCTGCCCGGCGGCCCGCGGCTCGGCGGCGTGGACGCCTACTGGCCGGAGTACGGGGTGGCGCTGGAGATCGACTCCCGGACGCCGCGCCAGGACGACGACGCGCTCTGGGCGGAGCAGGCGGGCAAGCGCGAGCGCCTGGAGCGACTCGGCATCCTGATCGTGCACGTCACGCCGAAGAAGCTGCGCGAGGCCCCGGAGCAGCAGGCCGCGGTGGCCCGTACCGCCTTGATGGCGTCGGCCGACCGCGAGCCCGCCGCGTACGTCGTCGTCCTGCCGAAGTGAGGCCCGCCGTCGGCCGGCCCGGGTCCGTCAGGGCCTGGCGAGCAGGAGCTCGGTGTTCCGGTCGGTGGGGGAACCGGCGAGGGAGCCGTCCGACCCGGGGGCGTTGAAGGCCAGTTCGCGGTAGAGGGAGGCGAGTCCGGTCTGGGAGAGGTCCGTGTACTCGGTGCGGTAGGGGGCGTCCGATTCGATGAGGGTGGTGAAGAGCGAGACCGTGCCGTCCTTGTTGTCGGCGACCTCGATGACCCGCGCGAGCTGCGGGTAGTCCACGTGCGAGGCGGTGGAGACCTCCCAGAAGCTGCCGCGCGGTCGCACCCGGTTGCGGTGGCTGTGGCCGTTGATCCAGGCCAGGACGTTGGTGTGGCGCTGGAGGAGGGCGATCAGCTCGTTGCCGTCGTGCCGCTTCTCGCCGGGCCTGGCGGGGTCGGGCGTGAGGTTGTTCATGCTCCAGCTCGGGTGGTGGCTGAAGATCAGCGCGTACTCGTCCCGATGGTCCCTCAGCGTCTTCTCCAGCCAGTTCAGTTGGGCGGTGCCCAGCGATCCCTGGTAGTGCCCGCCGGGGTCCGTCGAGTCGAGGCTGATGCCGACGACCCGGTCCGAGACCCGGAAGGAGTAGTAGAGCTCGCCGGAGTCGAGGTTGGCGCGCGTGTAGCCGTGGCCGAGCGGTCCGCGCCCCTTGTGGGCGGGGTCGAGGTGGGCGGCGATGTACTCGCGGGCGGTCAGCGGCACCCGGCGCGGGTCGGCGGTGACCGTGCGCAGGTTCTTCCTGTGCTCGCGCAGCAGCGCCTTGATGCGCTCGCCCTTGGGGTCGACGCCCGCGACCTCGCCCTCCATGAGCCACTTGGCCTCGGCGGCGGAGATGGTCTGGAGCTTCTTGTTCCCGACACAGACCTCTTCGATGAAGCTGCCCTTCGCGGGGTAGCAGCCGCCGGAGAGGAGGTCGTGGTTGCCGAAGGTCGAGTACCAGGGGATCCGCAGGCCGGGGCTGTCGACGCGGCGGGTGGCGGCGCGGAGGTAGCCGGGGATGCGGGGGTAGCCGAGCTTCTTGTCGTCGTCGTTCAGGGCGCTGTCGGGGTGCCAGTACAGCTTGAGGCCGCTGTCCTGGACGCCTTCGTAGCGGCGCGGGTCGCCGGTCTGGGGGTTCATCCGGCCGCCGCTGAGGGCGGTCAGGAACCACTCCGCCTCGATCTTCGCGTTCTCGTCGCCGTTGTCGCCGGTGGTGATGACGAAGCCCAGCGGCGAGCCGGTGGCGGGCCCGCGGCGGAGCTTGTTGACGCGCTCGACCAGGGCGACGGCGCCCGGCAGGGTGAGCGCCTCGTGCGGGCGCCACGCGCCGGCGTCGCCGGCCCGGAAGAACTCGTAGCGCAGCGGGTGCTGCACGTCCGTCAGGTGGAGGTCCGTGAACTGCACGAAGGAGGCCAGTGTGGTGCGGCGGTCCTCGCGGCCGGGCCGGCCCGTGGCGAGCTCGGAGCGCACGACGCGCGGCCAGCCGGGGCCCTCGCCGAGCCGCCGGTAGCCGGTGGTGCCCCTGGGGGCGGCGACGGAGACGAGCGTGGTGCCTGCCCCGGTGGGGGCGGCCGCCGCGACCTCCTCCGTGGCGGCCGCGCTCTGTGTGGGGTCGGCCGTGGGCTGCGAGGCGGCGGCCTGGCGGCTGTCCGGCCCCAGGGCGAGTCCGAGCCCGGTTGCGGTGGCGGTGCCGACGGCGCCCGCCGCTGCGAGGAACGTGCGACGGTCGAGTCCTGCGGGTCTACGGGATCTGCGAGGCATATGCGGTCTCCCCGGTGCGAACGCGAAGGCGGGACGGGCTGCTGAGCTGCGGTCCTGTGAGTCGGCTCTGTCAGTGAGGATCGTTGGCAGCGCGAGTGACCTGGGCGTGAACGCGGCCGCAACGGCCGCCGCCGATCACCTCACATCGATCTTGGCGATTGCGAACAGACATACAGCACTCGTCCCCTGGCGCGCTGACGCTCACTCAGCGTTCACCCGCGAGGGGAACGGTCCGGCCGGTCACGGGGCCGGTGGTGTAGTCCGTTTGCCTTACACGCGCTGAGCTGCGAGAACACCCCTGACCGCTTCACGGCCTTCGGCATGCTTCATCCCGTGTGGCGCATGGCGGGTTTACGCCATCCTTACTTTCTCGCCCCGACAACTCTCCCCAAACCCCCGTCACTTCCATAAAAGTGATCGCTCATCCGGCTCCGATTTCCGGACGCCTCCTTCCAGGTCCTGCCAGGTCCTGCACGTCCTCCTATGTCCTTCTACGTCGTCACCTAGGGATATTCATGACCCCCGATCCCCAGAACGCCCCCGTCGGCGGCGCGAGACGCGCGGCGCGAATAGCCGTCGCGGCCTCCGTCGTGGCCGCGCTCACCGCCGCGGGCGCCGTGCCCGCCTTCGCCGACGACCCCCGCCCCGCCCCGGGCCCGGTCAAGTCGTCCTCGGACAAGCTCGGTTCGCACGACGCGAAGCTGCTCGCCGACGCCAAGGCCGACGGCGACAAGACCGTCACCATGATGATCGCGACGGCCCCCGGCCGGACCGATCAGATCAAGGACAAGCTCGGCGCCATCAAGGGCGCCTCGGTCGGCCAGTCCTACGACAAGCTCGGCTACGTCCGGGCCACCGTCCCGACCGGCAAGGCCGACGCCGCCATCGACGAGGCGAAGAAGCTCGCCTCCGTGCACGGCATCGACCTCCAGCAGGAGATCAAGCTGCCCGACCCGACGCCGCGCGCCGACACCGTCAAGGGCGAGCGCACCGCGAAGGTCAAGAGCTACCCCGGCCCGGACAGGAAGACCCCGGCCAAGAACCCGTACCAGCCGTCCTTCGAGACCGGTGCCGTCGACTTCGTCGAGGACCACCCGAAGGCCGACGGCCGCGGCGTGACCATCGGCATCCTCGACTCCGGTGTCGACCTCGGCCACCCCGCGCTGCAGAGGACCACCACCGGCGAGCGCAAGATCGTCGACTGGGTCACCGCCACCGACCCGCTCGCGGACGCCGACGGCACCTGGCTGGCGATGACGAACTCCGTCTCCGGGCCGAGCTTCTCCTTCAACGGCCGCAACTACACCGTGCCCGCCGGTTCCTACGACGTCAGCCTCTTCCGGGAGAGCGTGACCACCGGCGGCGACATGAAGGGCGACCTCAACCGGGACGGCGACACCACCGACTCCTGGGCGGTCCTGTACGACAAGGCCAAGGGCACCGTCCGCGTCGACCTCGACGACAACGGCGACTTCGGCAACGACGCCGAGATGAAGCCGTACAAGGACGGGTACCAGATCGGCTACTTCGGGACCGACAACCCCGACACCCCGATCGCCGAGCGCATCCCCTTCGTCGTGCAGATCCGCAAGGACGTGTCGATGACGCCGAAGGGCGGCGACTGGGTCGGCAAGAAGGCCGACTTCGTCAACATCGGCGTCATCGAGTCCGAGCACGGCACCCACGTCGCGGGCATCACCGCCGCCAACGGCCTGTTCGGCGGGAAGATGAACGGCGCGGCCCCGGGCGCGAAGCTCGTCTCCTCGCGCGCCTGCACCTGGTCCGGCGGCTGCACCAACGTGGCGCTCACGGAGGGCATGCTCGACCTCGTCGTCAACCGCGGCGTCGACATCGTCAACATGTCGATCGGCGGGCTGCCCGCGCTGAACGACGGCAACAACGCCCGCTCCGAGCTGTACACCCGGCTCATCGACGAGTACGGCGTCCAGCTCGTCATCTCGGCGGGCAACAGCGGCCCCGGCACCAACACCATCGGCGACCCCGGCCTGGCCGACAAGGTCATCAGCGTCGGCGCGTCCGTGTCGAAGGAGACCTGGGCGGCCAACTACGGCTCCGAGGTCCAGGCCAAGTACGCGATGATGCCGTTCTCCTCGCGCGGCCCGCGTGAGGACGGCGGCTTCACCCCGACGATCTCCGCCCCGGGTGCCTCGATCAACACGACTCCCACCTGGGAGCCGGGCGCGCCCGTCGCCGAGTCCGGCTACCAGCTCCCGCCGGGCTACGGCATGCTGCAGGGCACCTCGATGGCCTCCCCGCAGGCCGCCGGTGCCTCGGCGCTGCTGATCTCGGCCGCCAAGCAGAAGAAGATGAAGCTCACCCCGGCCGATCTGCGCACGGCGCTCACCAGCACCGCGAAGAAGATCAAGGGCTTCCAGCCGCACGAGCAGGGTGCGGGCCTCATGCAGATCGAGGACGCCTGGGACGCGCTGCGCGCGGGCGCCACCGCCCACGCCTACACGGTCAAGGCCCCGGTCACAACGGCCCTGTCCGGCGCGCTCAAGACCCCGGGCTTCGGCACCGGCGTCTACGACCGCGAGGGCGGCCTCAAGGCGGGCGAGAGCAAGACGTACGACGTCGTCGTCACCCGCACCACCGGCCCCGACCGTGCCCTCTGGCACGAGCTGGGCTGGGAGAACAACGACGGCACGTTCAAGATCGTCGGCGACGACGAGGTCAAGCTGCCGCTGAACGAGCCGGTCACCGTCAAGGTGCGCGCCAAGGCCAAGACGGCCGGCATCCACAGCGCGATCCTCACCGTCGACGACGGCCGCACCGAGGGCGTCGACAAGCAGATCCTGTCGACCGTCGTCGTCGCGCAGCCGCTCGCGCAGCCGTCGTACGTGGTCAAGGCGTCCGGCACGGCCACGCGTAACGCCTCCACCTCGTACTTCGTGAACGTGCCGAAGGGCGCCAAGTCGCTCGAGGTCTCGCTCGGCGGCCTGGCCACGGGCAGCCAGACCCGGTTCATCGCCATCAGCCCCTACGGCGTCCCGGCCGACCCGACCTCCACGGTCAACTGCTACCCGAACTACCCGAACCCGGCCAACACCTGCCGCCCCGAGCTGCGGACGTACGCCAACCCGATGCCGGGTGTCTGGGAGATCGAGGTCGAGTCCCGCCGCACCTCCCCGCTCCTGGCGAACCCGTACGCGCTGACGGCCTCCGTGCTGGGCGTCACCTTCGACCCGGCCACGCAGACCGTGCCCGAGGCGAAGATCGGCAACCCCACCGCCGTGTCGTGGAAGGCCACCAACGGCTTCGCCGCGCTCGACGGCAAGCTCAAGGGCGGCCAGCTCGGCTCCTCGAAGATCGACCGGCCGTCGATCAAGAAGGGGGAGAAGCGGACCACCAAGGTCACCCTCGGCGAGGGCGTCTCCCGCTTCGACGCCACCATCGGCGGCGCCTCGGACGCCAAGGCGGACCTGGACCTGGCCGTCTTCAAGGACGGCAAGCCCGTCGGCGCCTCCACCAGCGGCGGCTCGGACGAGCTGGTCAGCCTGAACAAGCCCGCCGCGGGCGAGTACACCGTCGAGGTCACCGGCTACGAGGTGCCCACGGGCAGCACGCAGTACGACTACCGCGATGTGTACTTCGCCCCCTCGCTGGGCGAGATCAAGGTCGACCCGGCCTCGGTCGTCAAGCTCGACGCGGGCACGTCCGCCCAGGTCACGGCCCAGGTCGTGGTCGCGGGAGCGGCCCCGGAAGGGCGCACCTTCTTCGGTGACGTCCAGCTGGTCAACGCGGCCGGAACGGCTGCGGGCAGCGGCAGCGTGAAGATCGAGAAGGTCGTGTCGTAACCCTCGCGGAACGGCACACGGGGCGGGCGCCGCACGGGCGCCCGCCCCGTCTTCGTGATCCCGGTCACCGAAGGGCCGGGGCCTGCGGCAATGGATTGGACTTTTGGTGCGGGTAGCACCACATGATGGAACTGTTGAGCCAGGTAACACCGTCTTTCGCGTACAGACGTACTGAACGTATGAGGTAGGGAGCGCCCGTGAGGATCGGAATCGTCGGAGCCACCGGTCAGGTCGGCGGAGTCATGCGCAAGATCCTCGACGAGCGGGACTTCCCGGTCACCGAGCTGCGTCTGTTCGCCTCGGCCCGCTCCGCCGGGTCCACGCTGCCGTGGCGGGGCACCGAGATCACCGTCGAGGACGCGTCCACCGCCGACTACTCCGGCCTGGACATCGTGCTCTTCTCGGCCGGCGGCGCCACCTCCCGCGCGCTCGCGGAGAAGGTCGCCGCGGCCGGTGCCGTAGTGATCGACAACTCCTCCGCCTGGCGGCTGGACCCCGAGGTGCCGCTGGTCGTCTCCGAGGTCAACCCGCACGCGATCGCGAACCGCCCCAAGGGCATCATCGCCAACCCCAACTGCACCACCATGGCCGCCATGCCGGTGCTGCGTCCGCTGCACGACGAGGCCGGGCTGACCGCCATGGTCGCCACCACCTACCAGGCCGTCTCCGGCTCGGGCGTGGCCGGCGTCGCCGAGCTGCACACCCAGGTCTGCCAGGTCGCCGAGGCCGCCGACCAGCTCGCCTTCGACGGCGACGCCGTGACGTTCCCCGAGCCCGGTGTCTACAAGCGCCCCATCGCCTTCAACGTGCTGCCGCTGGCCGGCTCGATCGTCGACGACGGCAGCTTCGAGACGGACGAGGAGCAGAAGCTCCGCAACGAGTCCCGCAAGATCATGGAGATCCCGGGCCTCAAGGTCTCCGGCACCTGCGTCCGCGTCCCGGTCTTCTCCGGTCACTCGCTCCAGATCAACGCCCGCTTCGAGCGTCCGCTGAGCGTCGAGCGCGCCCAGCAGCTGCTGAAGGACGCGCCCGGCGTCGCCCTCTCCGAGATCCCGACCCCGCTCCAGGCGGCCGGCGGGGACGTCAGCTACGTGGGCCGGATCCGCGTCGACGAGACCGTCGAGAACGGCCTCGCGCTGTTCCTCTCCAACGACAACCTCCGCAAGGGCGCGGCGCTCAACGCCGTGCAGATCGCGGAGCTGGTGGCGGCGGAACTCAACGGCTGACGCCCGGGGCTCCGCCGGACGGGCTGGTGGTGGCTGAGCTCAGCCACCACCAGCCCGTCCGGCGTTTGAGGACGCGCCCGCAGGGCGCTCGCCGCCCGCAGGCGGCACGGGTGGCCCGCAGGCGAATTAACACGGGCGTCCGCCCCCGTCCGCGTGGAAGGATGGGCGGAAAGTCGCGATGTTAAGGAGATGCCCAGGTGCCTGGAACGAATCTGACCCGCGAAGAGGCGCGGCGGCGGGCGAGCCTGCTCACCGTCGACTCGTACGAGATCGACCTCGACCTCTCCGGCGCGCAGGAGGGCGGCACCTACCGGTCGAAGACCACGGTCCGCTTCGACGCGGCCGAAGCGGGCGCGGAGTCGTTCATCGATCTGGTGGCCCCCGCCGTGCACGAGGTGGTGCTGAACGGCACCGCGCTCGACGCCGCCGAGGTGTTCGCCGACAGCCGGATCGCCCTGCCGGGCCTGCTCGCCGGGCGCAACGAGCTCACGGTCGTCGCGGACTGCGCGTACACCAACACCGGTGAGGGACTGCACCGGTTCGTCGACCCGGTCGACCAGCAGGCCTATCTCTACACGCAGTTCGAGGTGCCGGACGCGCGCCGCGTGTTCGCCTCCTTCGAGCAGCCGGACCTCAAGGCCACCTTCCAGTTCACGGTGAAGGCCCCCGAGGGCTGGACGGTCATCTCGAACTCGCCGACCCCCGAGCCCGCCGACGACGTCTGGCGCTTCGAGCCGACGCCGCGGATCTCCAGCTACATCACCGCGCTGATCGTCGGCCCGTACCACAGCGTGCACAGCTCGTACGAGAAGGACGGGCGCAGCGTCCCGCTCGGCATCTACTGCCGTCCCTCGCTCGCCGAGTTCCTCGACGCGGACGCCATCTTCGAGGTCACGCGGCAGGGCTTCGAGTGGTTCGAGGAGAAGTTCGACTACGCGTACCCCTTCGCCAAGTACGACCAGCTGTTCGTGCCGGAGTTCAACGCGGGCGCGATGGAGAACGCGGGCGCGGTCACCATCCGCGACCAGTACGTCTTCCGCTCGAAGGTGACGGACGCGGCGTACGAGGTGCGTGCGGAGACGATCCTGCACGAGCTCGCCCACATGTGGTTCGGCGACCTGGTCACCATGGAGTGGTGGAACGACCTCTGGCTGAACGAGTCGTTCGCCACGTACACCTCCATCGCCTGCCAGGCGGCGGCGCCGGGCTCGAAGTGGCCGCACTCGTGGACCACGTTCGCCAACTCCATGAAGACGTGGGCGTACCGGCAGGACCAGCTGCCGTCCACCCACCCGATCATGGCGGACATCCGCGACCTGGACGACGTCCTGGTCAACTTCGACGGCATCACCTACGCCAAGGGCGCCTCCGTGCTCAAGCAGT
Organism: Streptomyces netropsis; assembly: GCF_014203545.1. Classification (GTDB taxonomy): domain Bacteria; phylum Actinomycetota; class Actinomycetes; order Streptomycetales; family Streptomycetaceae; genus Streptomyces; species Streptomyces netropsis. The sequence goes on along the minus strand of NZ_JACHJG010000001.1, from coordinate 262,868 downwards.
TGGTGGCGTACGTGGGTCAGGACGAGTTCTTCCGGGGCGTGCAGGCGTACTTCAAGGCGCACGCCTTCGGCAACACCCGGCTGTCCGACCTGCTGGGCGCGCTGGAGGAGACCTCCGGGCGTGACCTCAAGACCTGGTCGAAGGCGTGGCTGGAGACGGCCGGGATCAACATCCTGCGCCCGGAGATCACCACGGACGCCGACGGCGTCATCACCTCCTTCGCCGTCAAGCAGGAGGCCCCGGCGCTGCCCGTCGGCGCCAAGGGCGAGCCAACGCTCCGCCCGCACCGCATCGCGATCGGCCTGTACGAGCACGAGGACGGCAAGCTGGTCCGCAAGGACCGGATCGAGCTGGACGTCGACGGCGAGCTGACGCCCGTCGAGGCGCTGGTGGGCCGGGCCCGCCCGGCCGTCGTGCTGCTCAACGACGACGACCTGAGCTACGCGAAGGTGCGGCTGGACGCCGAGTCGCTGGCGACCGTCACCGCGCACCTGGGCGACTTCACCGAGTCCCTGCCGCGCGCCCTGTGCTGGGCCTCCGCGTGGGACATGACGCGCGACGGCGAGCTGGCCACCCGCGACTACCTCTCGCTGGTGCTGTCCGGCGTCACCAAGGAGTCGGACATCGGCGTGGTGCAGTCGCTGCAGCGCCAGGCGAAGCTCGCCCTGGACCTGTACGCGGCCCCCGACTGGCGCGAGACGGGTCTGGCGCGGTGGACCGAGGCGACGCTCGCGCAGCTGCGCGCCGCCGAGGGCGGCAGCGACCACCAGCTGGCGTGGGCCCGCGCGTTCGCCGCCACGGCCCGCACCGGTGACCAGCTCGACCTGCTCCAGGGGCTGCTGGACGGCACGGAGGTGATCGAGGGCCTCGCCGTCGACACCGAGCTGCGCTGGGCGCTGCTGGAGCGTCTCGCCGCCACCGGCCGCGCCGACGAGAAGGCGATCGCGGCGGAGCTGGAGCGCGACAAGACCTCGGCGGGCGAGCGGCACGCCGCGTCGGCGCGCGCCGCGCGTCCGACGGCCGAGGCGAAGGCCGAGGCGTGGGCCGCGGTCGTGGAGTCCGACAAGCTGCCCAACGCGGTGCAGGAAGCGGTCATCGGCGGCTTCGTCCAGACCGACCAGCGCGAGCTGCTCGCCCCCTACAGCGAGAAGTACTTCGCGGTGGTCAAGGACATCTGGGAGAGCCGCAGCCACGAGATCGCGCAGCAGATCGCGGTCGGCCTCTACCCGTCCCTGCTGGTGTCGCAGGAGACGCTGGACGCGACGGACGCGTGGCTGGCCTCAGCCGAGCCGAACGCGGCCCTGCGCCGGCTGGTCACCGAGTCCCGCGCGGGTGTCGAGCGGGCGCTGAAGGCCCGGGCGGCGGACGCCGCGGCGGCCTGACGCCCATAGGCGACGACAGAAACGGGGGCGCCCCGGGCCACTGCGGCCCGGGGCGCCCCCGGCGTTTCTGCGGTGGTGCCTACTTGCCCAGCGGGGCCCCCGTGCCCGGAGTGAGCGGGGCCGGTATCGGGGCCGTGGCCAGGGACTGCGGGGACGTGGGGTTGGCGAGCACCGACGGGGCCGCCACGGCGGCGCTCGGGTCGCTGCCGGCCTCGTCCTCCGCCTCCCAGGGCGCGGTGCCGACGATGCGGATGCCCGCCTCGTCCAGGGCCTGCTTGATGCGCCAGCGCAGCTCCCGCTCGACGCCGAGCGCCTTGCCCGGCATGGTCTTGGCCGAGACGCGGACGACCATGGAATTGAGATAGACCGCGTCCAGGCCGAGGACCTCGACCGGCTCCCAGAGCCGCTCGTTCCAGGGCTCGGCCTTCGCCATCTCCTCACCGGCCGCGATGACGACCGAGCGGACCCGGTCCAGGTTCTCGGTGGCCCGGACCTGGACGTCGACGCCCGCGGTGGCCCAGCCCTGGCTGAGGTTGCCGATGCGCTTGACCTCGCCGTTGCGCACGTACCAGATCTCGCCGTTCCCCCCGCGCAGCTTGGTGACGCGCAGGCCGACCTCGATGACCGTGCCGGTGGCGACACCGGCGTCCACCTCGTCACCGACGCCGTACTGGTCCTCCAGGATCATGAAGACGCCGGAGAGGAAGTCGGTGACGAGATTGCGGGCGCCGAAACCGATGGCCACGCCCGCCACACCGGCGCTGGCCAGCAGCGGAGCCAGATTGATCTTCAGTACGGACAGCACCGTCAGGGCCGCCGTTCCCATGATCAGGAACGAGGCGACGCTGCGCAGCACCGAGCCGATGGCCTCCGAGCGCTGTCGGCGGCGCTCGGCGTTGACGAGGAGGCTGCCGAGTGCCGTGCCGTCGACGGCCTCGGCGCTGCGGTTCATGCGCGCTATCAGCTTGGTGATCGCCCGGCGGATCAGATGCCTCATGGCCACGGCGATCACGATGATCAGGATGATGCGCAGGCCATTGCTGAGCCAGATGGACCAGTTCTCCTCGACCCAGCCGGCGGCGTCGTTCGCCGTCCTCTGCGCCTCGTCCAGGGACGAGGGCGGCGGGGTGGTCGGTGAGTCTGCGCCCAGAGCAGCGGACCAGAACACAGCAGGGAACCCTTCGTGTGGGACACGCCCGCGCCGAGAAGCGGAACGGGCGGACTCACCACACTAACGGGGCAGACGTCGTGTTCCGTTGCTGTGTTCGAGATGGAACAGGTCTTGGGCGGGGGATGAACGCGGTGTGCTCGAAAACACCTGTGGCCCGTTACCCGGTGATGGTGGCGCTCCGAGCGGGGGTCAGGGGACACTTGCAGGAGATCGTCCCGGCGCGAGCCACGCGCCGCCGGCGTACAAGGAGGCACCCGTGCCGCATGTCCTGGTCCTCAATGCGTCGTACGAGCCGCTCGGCGTCGTACCGCTCCGCCGCGCGCTCATACTCGTCCTCAATGAGAAGGCCATCAGCCTCGAGGACTCCGGCGCCTTTATGCACAGCGCGACCTGCACCATCCCCGCACCCAGCGTCGTCCGGCTGAAGCGCTTCGTGCGGGTGCCCTTTCGGGGGCCCGTTCCGCTCACCCGCCGTGCCCTGTTCGCCCGTGACGGCGGCCGATGCGCGTACTGCGGTGGCGTCGCAACCAGCGTCGATCACGTCGTTCCGCGCAGCCGCGGCGGCCAGCACGCCTGGGAGAACGTGGTGGCGGCGTGCCGCCGCTGCAACCACGTCAAGGCAGACCGGCACGTCGGGGAGCTGGGCTGGCGGCTGCGGCACCAACCGGCCCCGCCGTCGGGGCTGGCGTGGCGCATCATCGGCACCGGCCACAGGGATCCACGCTGGCTGCCTTACCTGGAGGCATACGGCGCCCAGGACGCGATGGCCCGGATCGACGGCATTTCCGCCTGAGTCGACCGGGCCGTCGTCGTCCAGGCGTACGTCGGCGTTCCGGGGCTCCGCCCCGAGGGCGCGTACGCGGCGACGGCCCGGTCTCAGCGCTTGTCCCCCGCCTCCTCGGCGGCCTCACCCGACCGGCCCGGCCGTTCCTGTACGGCGTACGCCTCGACCTCCCACAGGGAGTAGCCGAACCGGGTGGCCCGCTTCTCGCCCTGCACGCGGACGAAGCGCGCGCCCGGCGCGTCCATGTGGACGCTCTCCACACCGCCCTTGCCGTCGGCCACCACCGCCGCGTCCCGCCAGGTGCGCCCGTCGGGCGAGACCTGCACGCGGTAGCGGGCGGGGTGCGCCTCCTGCCAGTGCAGGACCAGCCTGCCGAGCCGGGCCGGGCGGGCCAGCTCCAGCTGCCACCAGGCGTCGTCGGAGGCCGGCGAGGACCAGCGGGTCCCGGGATCGCCGTCGAGGGCCGCCGAGGCCGGGAAACGGCCCGTCTCCTCGCCCGAGGCGCTCGCCCGGGCACCGTGTGCCAGGTTCGGACCGCCGGTCGGCGGATAGGCCCGGACGGTCAGGGTCCGCTCCTGGTCGCCCAGGCGGACGGGCACCGTGAAGGTGCGGGCGGCGGACCCGGCGGGCACCGACAGCTCGATCCGGGCCGTGGTGACGCCGCCGCGCGGCGAGGTGATCTCCGCCGGCGCCCGGACGGTGACCCCGGGGGGTGCGAGGACGGTGAGCTTCTCGCGGACCGTCCCCGGCCGCCGGGCGATCATCCGTGCGTCGACCACGGCCGGGCGGCCGCCGATCTCGGCCTCGGCGTCCTTGCGGGTGAGCTCGAAGTCGGCCGAGGGGTCGTCGGCGAACCACGGGGTGACCTCGTGGACGGCCGGCGCCGTGCTGCCCGCGGCCCAGACCAGGCGCAGCGCGTCGGCCCGCACGCCCTTGCCGGGTGCCTGCGTCCAGCCGCCCTCGGACACGGTGGCGAGCGGCTGCCAGCCGCGGTCGGGGTCGTGTGCCTCGACGGTGCCGCGGACCCCGGGGGCGGGGGCGGTGAGCACGGTGACGGCGGTCAGCAGGCGGGGGCGCGGCAGCCGCACGGTCAGGGTCTCGCCGGGGGCGGACGGGGTGCTCGTCGTCGGGTCGCCGTCGGTGGCCGGGCCGGTGGTGCGCAGCGGCCGGTCGATGCCGGTCCAGCCGTTGGCCCGGGCCAGCGCCTGCTCCAGGAACGGGGACAGGACGCCCTTGCCGACCGTGACCCGGCTGTCCTGGATCCGCTCGCGCAGCCGCTGGACCTCCAGCTGGGCCCGCCAGGCCGTCGTGCCGTCGCCGCGCGCGTGGGCGGTGAGCATGTCCACGGCCTTCTCGCCCGCCTCGCCGTGCCGTGCCAGCTGCTCGAGCCAGGGCCGCACCTCGGCATCGAGGCCGCCGAGGGAGCCCGAGAGGCGCTGCCGGGCGTCGCGCATGGCCCGGAAGGCGGTGCGCAGCCGGTCCGCGGCCTCCGTCAGCCGTCCGGTGTCCGTGGTGGACAGGGCCGCCCAGAAGGCGTCCAGCAGGGGGCGCAGATACGTGGACTCCTCGCCGCCCAGGACGGACGAGCGGTCGTTTCCGGCGAGCGCGGTGAGGGCCTCGCGGGTGGCGGGGTCGTGGCCGGCGAGGTCGTCGACGGCCGCGCGCCAGGACTCCTCGGGGCGGTACTGGCGCGGGTTCCAGGCGTAGTCGGCGGTGGTGAACAGCGGGATGCGGGAGGCGACCGGCTGGGCGGAGGCGTTGGCGAGCAGGGCGGCGGAGCCGACGGCGACGGCCGGCTCGCGGCCGGTGTAGGGGCCGAGGAAGATACGGTCCTGCGCGTAGTCGTTGACCGGGTAGTTGTCCATCGTGACCAGCGGGTGGCCGAAGGCCGCCCGGGCGTCGGCCAGTTCACCGCCGGTGATGGTCTTGGGGACCACCCCGACGCCCGTCCACGCCACCTCCACGCGCGGGTCGAGGGCCTCGGCGAGCGCGCGCCGGAAGGCCGTCCGCCCGTCCTGGTAGTACTCGGTGGGCAGCAGCGACAGGGGGGCCGCCTCGGGGCCCTTGGCCGCCAGGTGCCGGGCGAGGGCGCCCGCGACCTTGGCCTGCGCGGCGGCCGCCGCCTTGGGCCCGGAGCCGAAGGCGTCGGCGTCCGCGTCGCAGTGCCACTCGCTGTAGCTCACGTCCTGGAACTGGAGCTGGAAGGCGCGCACCCCCAACGCCCACATCGCGTCGACCTTGCGGCCGAGCGCCCGCAGGTCGGAGGCGGAGGAGAAGCACATCGCCTGCCCCGGCGAGATCGCCCAGCCGAGCGTCACGTGGTTGCGGCGGGCCCGCTCGGCCAGGGCCCGGAACTCGGCGCGCTGGTCGGCGGGGTAGGCGTCGCGCCAGCGGGCCTGGCGGTAGGGGTCGTCGCCGGGGGCGTAGAGATAGCGGTTCTGCTTGGTGCGGCCCATGAAGTCGAGCTGGTCCAGGCGCTGCTGCCGTGACCAGGGCCGGCCGTAGAAGCCCTCGGTCAGCCCGCGCACGGCCGTGCCCGGCCAGTCGCGCACCACGACGCCGGCGAAGGCCTTACCGCCGTCGCGCTCCACCGCCAGCTGGCGCAGCGTCTGCGCCGCGTGGAACAGCCCGTCCGGCCCCTGCCCCGCGAGCGCGACCGTCGGCCGCCCGTCCAACTGCCCGGTGGCGAGGCGGTAGCCGCCGGTCGGCAGGTCGTCGACGGCGGGGGCACCGAGGGCCCGCAGGGCGTCCTCGGCCGGCTGCCCGCCCGCGTAGACGATCAGCCCGCGCGGCGGCGGGGTGCCGCCGGCGCCGGCGTCCACGACGGTACGGGCGCCGAGGCCGCGCAGCGTCTCGCGGAGCGCCTCGAGCGCGTAGGGGTCGGCGCCGGAGTCGGCCATGACGGTGACCTCGTCGCCGATCCGCGCGTACGACCCCTGCGCGCTCAGCGACTGGGGGCGCGGCCAGACCGAGGGCGCGGCGTCGGCGCTCTCCCGGTCGGCGGGGCCCGCGGTGGTGGTGGCGCCGCCGGTGCGCGGGTCGGCGACGGCGCCGGGCGCGCCACCGAGCAGTCCGCCGAGGAGGGCCGCGGCCAGCACGGTGGCTCCGGCCTTGCGGGGGCGGGCGACGAAGGGGTCACCCAGGCGGCCGAGACGGCCGGTGCCGACGGCACGCAGGGAGCGGCCCTTTTGTCGCTGCTCGTGCCGCTCTGCCGGTTGCTCCGTCTGTCGCTCTCCGCCGTGGCTGTCGTACGAGGGTTCGGTACCCGGGAACCGCACGGCTTTCTCCTCGCCCCAAGGTGCACGCTCGTGGGCAGTGAGCCCATCACCAGGCGCGATGCGTGTCAACGCACGTGACCGAAGTGCCGGTATTGCCCGGCGAGTCGATGAGGGAACGGAAAACGAAGCCCATGAAAGCACCGCTAAATCGACATAGAGGAACGTAATGTGACCCGGGACACGTTCCTTGGTCCGGTACGTCTGCGACCGCCCCGAGTGGGTAGTGCAGACGTGACCCACTGCCGTCACCCCGGGAGGCCCCCGTGGCCGCGTCCGCCCAGCTCCTGCTGTCCGCCCTGTCCAAACCGGTGCCGTCCCCGTGTGCGTGCGCGCACGACGACGCGTACCTCCCGGAGTTCGACGGCCCGGTCCCGGCCGGCTCCGGCTCCGGCGCCCCGGCCGAGCCCCCGCTGACCAGCGAGCCGCCGCTCGCCGATGCCACCCCCCTCACCAGCGAGCCCCCGCTGGCCACCGAACTGCCGCTCACCAGCGAACCGACGGCCACGGTCCACGGACCGGCCTTCGGCACGGAGTCCTCGGAGGTCTGAATGGGCCGAGCGCGGCTCGCCGAACTGCACGGTGTCGCCACCTCCTACGAGCCCGCGCCCGGCCAGGGTTGCCAGGTGCCCGAGGACACCGTCGTCGCGGTCCTCGCCGCGCTGGGCGTCGACGCCTCCACCCCTCGTGCCGTCCGGGACGCCCTGGACGCCCACGCCACGACCGAGCGCCGCCGGCTGCTGCCCCGGGCGGTGGTCCTGCGGGCGGCGGCGGACGGCACGCCGCGCGCCCACGGTCCGGCGCTGCCCGCGCTGCCGGAGGGCACGGCCCTGCGGGTCGACACCGAGGACGGGCGGGGGCTCGCGTGGGACGGGGCGGGGCTCTTCGGCGGGGCCGGCGGCGGGTGCCTCGCGGAGGCCCTGCCGCTCGGCAGCCACCTGCTGCGTGCCCACGCCCCCGACGGCCGGAGTGCCTGTGTGCCCCTGATCGTCGCCCCCGAGCGGCTGCCCGCGCCGCCCGAGCGCGCCCACGGCTTCCTCGTGCAGCTCTATTCGCTGCTGTCCGCCCGCTCCTGGGGCATGGGCGACCTCGGTGACCTCGCCGAGCTCGCCGCCTGGTCGGGCCGGGCCTTCGCATCGGACTTCGTGCAGGTCAACCCGCTGCACGCGGCCGTACCCGGCGCGCCCACCGACCCCTCGCCGTACCGCCCCTCCTCCCGCCGCTTCCCCGATCCGGTCTATCTGCGCATCGAGGACATCGCCGAGTTCGCCTACCTCGGCGGTCCGGCGCGCGAGCGCGCCGATCTGCTTCTCGGCCGGGCCGCCGCGCTGCGTGAGGGCGTGCTGCGGCGCGATGCGCTGATCGACCGGGACGCGGTGTGGGCTGCCAAGCGCCAGGCGCTGGAGCTGGTGCGGGCCGTGCCGCTGAGCCCCGGCCGCCGCGCCGCGTACTGCGACTTCCTCGCCGAGCAGGGCCAGGCCCTCGACGACCACTCCACGTGGTGCGCGCTCGCCGAGGTGCACGGCCCGGACTGGCGGACCTGGCCCGGCGCCCTCAAGGACCCCCGCTCGGCCCGTACGGCCCGCACCCGCGGCGAGCTCCTCGACCGCGTCGACTTCCACTGCTGGCTCGCCTGGCTCACCGACCAGCAACTGTCCGCCGCCCAGCGGGCCGCCCGCGAGGCGGGCATGCGCGTCGGCCTCGTCCACGACCTGGCCGTCGGGGTGCACCCGTCGGGCGCGGACGCCTGGGCGCAGCAGCACGCCTTCGCCGCCGGCATGTCGGTCGGCGCTCCCCCGGACGCGTTCAGCCCGCACGGCCAGGACTGGGGGCTGCCGCCCTGGCGGCCCGATGCCCTGGCGGCCACGGGGTACGCGCCGTACCGCGATCTGCTGCGCGCGCTGATGCGCCACGCGGGCGCGCTGCGCATCGACCATGTGATGGGCCTGTTCCGGCTCTGGTGGGTGCCGGAGGGGCGCGAGCCGACGCGGGGGACGTACGTGCGCTACGACGCGGAGGCGATGCTCGGCGTCCTCGCGCTGGAGGCGGACCGCGCGGGCGCGACCGTCATAGGGGAGGACCTGGGCACGGTCGAGCCGGGTGTGCGGGAGTCGCTGGCCGAGCGGGGGGTGCTGGGGACGTCGGTGCTGTGGTTCGAGCGGGACTACGACGGTGCGGGCGGCCGCGCGGAGCCGCTGGAGCCCGAGCGCTGGCGCGCCGACTGCCTGGCCACGGCCACCACCCACGACCTGCCGAGCACGGCCGCCCGCCTCACCGGCGACCATGTGGAGCTGCGCCACCGGCTCGGCCTGCTGGCCCGTCCGCTCGGCGTGGAGCAGCGGGAGGACGCGACGGCGATCGCGGAGTGGATGGCGCTCTTCGGCCGTCTGGGCCTGCTCCCGGAGGGCCCGGGCGACGAGGTGGCCGCGGTCAAGGCCGTCCACCGCTTCCTGCTGCGCACCCCCGCCCGGATGATCGGCGTCTGGCTCCCGGACGCGGTCGGCGACCGGCGTCCGCAGAACCTGCCGGGCACGTGGGACCAGTACCCGAACTGGCGGCTCCCCATCGCCGACGCGACCGGCCGGCCGGTCTCCCTGGAGGACCTGGCGGCCTCGCCGCGCCTGCACGCCCTGATGGACGAGCTGCGTACCGCGCCGAGCGGTGGCAGCTGGGGAAAGACCTGGGGCGGGGCGTGGGGGGAATGGCCCGCTACGGGCTCGAACGGCCCGGTCGGCCACCCATAGGCGACCCCGGGCGCGCGGGGCTCACGCGGGTCCGATACGTTGAGCCCGTGAGCAACAAGGTCAACAAGAACGCCATGCGCGCCGGCGCCATCTCCGCCGGCACTGTGCTGATGCTGCTGATGTCGTCCCCCGCGTTCGCGCTCACCCGCGACGACGGTGACGACCCGGGTCCGGGCATGAGCGTGATCAACACGCTCGGCCTCTACGTCGCCGCGCCGATCGTCGCCTTCCTGGCCATCGCGGGCCTCTGCATGGTCGCGGCCAGGCACTCGGACAACCCCCACACGCACGACACCCACCACCCGCGCACTTCGCGGTAACGGCTGTCCCACCCTTTTTCCCGAGTTCTCCTGAGCTCTGCCGCCCGGCATCCCCGGTCCTTCACGGACGGGGGCGCCGGGCTTTTCGTCGTACCCGGGCAACGGCCCACAAGACCGACGGGGGAATCCTCCGGGCCCTCGCGCCCCTCCCCGGCGCACCCGTCAAGGTGCTGCGCGCCGGCAACTCCCCCGATTCGACCGCCGCTTCCTCGATCTGACGGTTGGACAGCTCCGGCTCGCCCTTGAGTCGTCGCCGCATCGGTTCACGCGCCCCACCGCGCCCCGGGCCCACCCGGCGGCGGCTTCCGGAACACCCTCGCCCCCGCACGCCCGGTGACGGCGAACGCACGCACCGTCCCCCCGGAAGGGTGGCCCTTGCCGTTTACCGTGCACTTAACCTACGGTGTCGTAACCTACGGATCCGTAAGTAAGATCGTCCCCGCATCAGGAGCTGTCTGTGACCATCGCCCCCCTCCGCCACCATTCCCGGGCCGTGTGGAGCGACAGCCGCCTGCTGTACGCACTCGAAGAGGTCGTCGAGACCGAGCTGAACCGCCACCTCAAGGTCGCCAAGGAATGGATGCCGCACGAGTACGTGCCGTGGAGCGACGGGCGGAACTTCGACGGGGTCATGGGCGGCGAGGCCTGGGCGCCCGAGCAGTCGAAGGTGACGGACATCGGGCGGACCGCCCTCATCGTCAACCTGCTGACCGAGGACAACCTCCCCAGTTACCACCACGAGATCGCGTCGCTCTTCGGCCGCGACGGCGCCTGGGGGACCTGGGTGCACCGCTGGACCGCCGAGGAGGGCCGGCACGGCATCGTGATGCGGGACTACCTGCTCACCTCGCGCGCCGTGGACCCGGTCGCGCTGGAGCGGTTCCGCATGCAGCACATGTCGGAGGGGTTCGAGTCCGACAACCGGCACAGCATGCTGCACTCGGTCGCGTACGTCGCGTTCCAGGAGCTGGCCACCCGCATCTCGCACCGGAACACCGGCCACCACTCCGGCGACCCGGTCTGTGACCGCATGCTCTCCCGGATCGCCACCGACGAGAACCTGCACATGGTCTTCTACCGCAACCTGCTGGGCAAGGCCTTCGAGCTGGCGCCCGACCAGACGATGAGCGCCGTGCGGGACGTCGTGGTCGACTTCCGGATGCCGGGCCACGGCATCCCCGGCTTCGAGCGGGCCGCCGCGCAGATGGCCATCGGCGGGATCTACAACCTGCGCATCCACCACGACGACGTGCTGCAGCCGGTGCTGCGCTTCCTGAAGGTCCTGGAGATCACCGGGCTCGGCCCGGACGGTCTGCGCGCCCAGGAGGAGCTGGGGCTGTACATGGGCGGCCTCGACGACCAGGCGACGAAGTTCGACGAGCGCCGCGAGGCACTGCTCGCCCGCCGCCGGGCCCGGGCCGAGCAGGCCTGAGCCGCACCGCCGTACACGGGAGGCCGGGGCATCGCCCCGGCCTCCCGCTCGTTCAGGCCCCGTGCGCGGCTCAGACCCGCGCCGCCGCGTCCTCGACCCGGAAGACCTTGTCCAGGAACTCGTCCAGGTTCACCAGCGTGCGCGTGATCCGGTCCTCCACGCTCAGCGTCTCCTTGTAGCGCATCGCGAGCAGCGGCTTCTTCTTTCCCCGCACGTACAGCGTGCAGGCCAGGTCGGCGCACATGTAGGCGCCGACCGTGTTGCCGTCGCGGCCGGCGGCGCCGACCTTGCGGGCGGCGAGCAGCGAGACCCCCGAGGCGACGTGCGCGGTCAGGCAGAGCGAGCACATCGTCGTCTTCGTCATGCTCCGCGGGCCGCCCTGCGGAACGCGCAGCGTGACCCCCACCAGCTCCCCGGCCCGCTCGGCGACGATGTAGCCGCGGTCCGGGGCGCCCGGGTCGCGCCAGCCCAGGAAGTCGAGGTCGGCCCAGGGGAGTTCGGCCAGTCCCCTGGGCAGGCTGAGCCTGCGCGCCTCTCCCTTGGAGCAGTTCACGAAGGAGGCGCGTATGTCGTTCTCGCCGAGTGGTTCCATGGTGGTTGAAGCTAACACCGGTGCCGGCGGGACGTCGCATGATTTTCCGGGCGCCGGCGCCCTCGCGCCCGGCCGTCCCGCCGACGGTGCGGATCCGTCGGCGGGACGTCGCTCAGCCGGTCAGCCCTCGACGCCGTAGTACTGCGCGAGGAAGCCGATCACGTCCTCCGCGTGCGGGCTCAGCTCCGGCAGGTGCGTCGCGAGTGCGTCGCGCACCGCCCGGGAGAGCTCGGGCAGCCCGGTGGCCGCGCCCTTGACGTACGGGTCGAGGCGCCGGACGAGCTCGTAGTTGCTCTCCACGTCCAGCTGCCGCATCGCCCGCTCCAGGGGCGCGGCCTCGGCGGCGGGGACGGGCGGCAGGAGCCGGCTGACGAAGGTGACGCGGTGCATCACCCGCCAGCACGGCGGCTTGCGGTCCGACTGACGGGCCTGGCGCAGCGCGGCCGCGTTCGGATCGGTGCCGCCCTCCAGCCAGGCCGGGTCGACGACCTTGTGGAAGAAGGTGTCGAAGTGCTCGGTGTCCTCGCCGAGGTAGAAGCTGAGGAACCGGTACGCGTCCACCTTGCCGGGCGCGTTGACGGGCTTGCCGTCGGAGTCGAAGACCGGCTTGCGGTGGGCGTCGTACTGCTGGACGTTGCCGGACGGCGAGCAGGTGACGTTGAGCCCGAAGGAGCGGGTGGCCTCCTTCCCGCGCGCCCGGGTGGCGGTCATGCCGCCGCCGACGGAGGCGTCGAGCTGGGCGTTGACGCCGATGCCCATCACGTCGAAGGACGTGCCGACGGAGGTGCCCACCGATCCGGACAGCGAGTAGGAGCCGGAGGTGGTCTCGCTGACGGCGTCGGTGGTCTCGGTGGTCTCGGCGAAGAACCCGCCGTCCGCCGTCCACACGTAGGTGTTGACCAGGTCGCGGCGGGAGAAGCCGTCACCGGTGGAGCTGCCGGTGGTGTCCCGGCCCCGGCCGGGCGCGGTGTCGCCGCCGATCGCGCCGCCCAGGACCCGGCCCGCCCGCTCGGCGGTGGGGTCGGGCGCGTGGGTGTCGGTGGAGACGGACTCGTAGTAGCCGCGCAGCCGCTGCTGCTCGCGCTGGATGCGCCGCTTGATGGCGTAGGCCTCGCGCGGCTTGTAGTAGCTGTACTCGCCGCGGTCGCGGGCCGCGGTGTAGTCCGGGTCGAGGACCTTGCCGCGCTCGTCGAAACCGACCGTGCCGTCGAGGGTGCCCTGCTTGGTGTAGCGGGGGTTGAGGGGGAAGGGGACGACGTTCCAGTCCTTGGGGATGTCGGGGTTGGGCTGGATGCGGTAGGCGACCAGGGCGCCGCTGTGCGCGAGCCGCAGCGCGAAGACGTCGGCGGTCTGGGACTGGACCAGGGCGAAGCCGGTGTTCACGGGCACGTAGCGGCGGCCCAGCGACGGGTTGAGGGGCTTCAGCGGATCCTCCCAGCTGCCCGAGAGGTCGACCTTCATGGAGCGGGCGGTGTTCTCGCCCTGCGAGACGGCCGTCTCCTCGGCCCAGCTGTTGGAGAACTCCAGACTGCCCCGGACGCCCGCCGACACCTTCGCCTTCACCATCGACTTGGCGACGCCGAAACCGAGCGGCGCGGTGATCATCCACATGTCGACGTCGACCTCGTTGGAGAGGGCGAAGCCGAACGCCGCGTCGACGCTGCGCTCCTTGGCCGACGACAGGGAGTGGACGACCTCCTCGGCCTGGGTGAACTCCACCGACGCGATGCCGTCGTAGGTCGCGCGGTCGGGGTCGACGGTGTTGGGGGTGAGGTTCTCCGACGGGACCGGCGGCGCGCCCTCCACGTAGCCGACCAGCTGCGGGTCGAACTGCACCTGGCTGACCCACTCGCTGACCAGGTCGCCGACCTTGTAGCCGGTGACCAGGTGCCACCGGCCGTCCCGCAGATAGCCGTACGCCCGCTTGAGGACGCCGAACGCCTCGCCCTTGGCGGTGTACTGCATGTCCGCGTACTCGGCGACGGCCGGCGAACCGGTGACCGTCTCGTGGAAGGGGGTGCGCATCGCGGCGAGCGCGGAGCGGACCTGGGCGGTGTCGGTGGAGACGGGCGCGGTGGACAGGACGGCCGAGGGGCGGAAGACGCCGTCGTGCGGGGACAGGTGGTTGCCGCGCAGCCCCTCGTCCCGTACGAGATCGGCCGCCTCGTCGGTGGAGTCCCGGTCGAACGGCCAGTAGGCGATCAGGTCCTCCTTCTCGCCCTTGAGCCGGCTGAAGAGGTTGTCGAGGACCTGCTCCTGGGTGCGGGCGGTGCGCCAGATCCGCACGTCCTCCAGGACGCCGTGGAAGGCCTGGTCCGGCCGGCCGCCCCCCTTCGTCCGGGCGCCGAGGGTGAGCTGGGCGTCGCCGTAGTCGGCGAAGTCCGCCGACTCCAGCGGGTCGCAGGCCACCGAGACGCCGTTGCGGTAGAGCCGGAAGGCGCTGCCGCGCGGGTCGGGGTTGCGGGTCCAGCGGGCGCCGCGCAGCCGCAGGGCGTGCGAGCCGGTGGTGTCGGCGGCGGTGTTGCCCGCGTTCTCCTCGAACCGCCAGTGCGCGGTCAGGCCCCGGTCTCGCGCCGAGACGGGCGCGCCGAGCTGGGCGGCGTCGCGCGCCGCGCCCCACAGCCGGATCTCGGCGATCACACCGGTGAAGCCGTGCGTCTCCAGGCCCTCGCGTGCCCGGCCGATGTCGAGCGTGCCGGTGTTGCCCTTGGGGCCGGGCCCCTCGTAGCGGGCGGTGCCGGCCTCGCGGCCGTCGATGAAGAAGCGGACGTCCTGCCACTCCTGGACCTCGACGGACTCCACGAGCTCCACGGTCTGCTGGACGGGCTTGCCGTCCGCGCCGACGGCGGTGATCTCCTTGTTGCCCTTGCGCTCCTGCGTCGACCGGCCGCCCTTGCGGACGACACCGATCCGGTGAAACGTCCCGGCGGTCAGGGCCTCGGTGGAGGCCAGGCGTACGAGCCGCCCGCCCGGCTCCTCGAAGGCGAACTCCAGCTTGCCGTCGGGCAGGAGGAGCAGCCGGTACGGGACGCTGCCGCCGGAGCCGTCGGCGGCCCGGCCCTTGGACAGCAGGCCCTGGGTGCCGCCGAGGGCGTCGACACGGCAGAAGACCTCGATCGTGAGGTCGTCGGGGATGTCGAGGGCGTCGTTGTCGGGGGCGTCGAGGTAGGCGCCGTCGGTGAGCGCGACGGCCCAGGACTGCTCGTAGGCGGCCGCGAGGTGGGCCCACTCGTGCAGGGGGAAGGAGTCGCGGGTGGCCACCAGCCGGTCGCCGACCCCGGCGACGACGCGGTACGCCGCCTCCGCCGCCTGGTCGAGGGCGGCGGGCGCCTCCGCGGTGGTGACGCCACCGCGGAGGTAGACGTGCCGGCCCTGGCCCGAGCGGTCCAGGACGCCCGGCTTGCCGCCGACCCGGGCGGCCGGGTCGGTGTACGGCCAGTAGCCCATGAGCCCGGGCTCCTTGCCGGACAGCCGGCGGTTCTTCAGCTCCCGGACCTCGGCGGCGCTGCGAGCGGTGCCCCAGAGGCGGGCCTCGTCCATCTCCACCGCGGCGTAGTCGGCCACCCAGCCGCCGAAGTGGCTGCCGAAGCTGAAGAGGCCCTCCCCGTCGTAGGTGCCCGACGCGACCCGCCTGGCCTCCTCGGCGCCGTCCCGGTAGATGATCTGCTCCCGGGTGGCCGCGTCGAACACGCAGGACCAGTGGTGCCAGTCGGTGTCCACATAGCCGTAGTTGGTGCTGAGGTCGTCACCGTAGAACGCGAACGTGAAGGAGCCGGTGTCGCGGAAGCCGATGTGCAGGGCCTTCCGCGTACCGCCCTGCGACGCCCCGTGGCCGACGACGTAGTGCGAGCGGTGCGCCTGCCAGCCCACCTTCCGCCGCGCCCAGAACTCCACCGTGAAGCTCTTGCCGGCGAGGCTGAAGCCTGCCTCGGTCATGGCCACGCCGCTCTTGCCGTCGAAGTCCAGGGCGGGCACGTCGGCGGCGGCCGGGGCGAACACTCCCAGCGTGTACGGGGCCTCGCCGGTGCCGGCGTGGACGATCCTGGCCGCGCCGGACACCTGCTCGGGGTTGATCCACGCCTCCAGGGTCAGGTCACGGGTCACCGCGACCCGGTCCAGCTGCTTTTCCGGCAGGGAGAGGAGGTTCTGCTGCCCGTCGAAGGAGTAGGCCCGGCCCGGCTGGTCCGCGCGCCAGCGGCAGCCGTGCCCGGCGACCAGGCCGGACACCTCGCCGAGCGGCACCTCCTGTGCCGCGCCCGGGTCGGCGGACACCAGCCGGGAGCCCGCGGACAGCGGGACGCCGGGGCGGCTGGAGGCGGCCCGGCGGTGGTCGTAGCGCAGCCGCTGGACCGCCTCACCGGGCCGGGGCTCGGGTCCGCCCTCGCCGAAACCCAGCCGGAGCGAAGTGGCCCCCGGCGCGTGGTCGGCCTCCGTGAGGTAGAGGTGGCCGCCGACGGTGACGGGCGTACGGGCGGGAAGCGGAACCGTGAGGGCCTCGGCGAGCCGGAGGACGCCCCCGACGACGTCGCCGGCCTTGCCCCCGGACAGGAGTCGCGTGGTGGCGTCGAACGACTTCACCGCACCCACCGTGACGGGCTCCTCCGGTGCCCCGTTGACGATCGCGGCGAAGTCGGCGGCGCGGCGCGGCAGCCCTTCCCAGGTCTCGCTCTCCTCGCCCCGCTCGACGCTCACGTCGCACAGACCGGGCCCGTCGCCCTCCGTGACGCGGACCCGTACCGCGCCCAGGTCGGTGCCGGAGTCGCGGGCGGTGAAGGTGAGACCCGTGCCGTCGCCTGCCGCCAGGCGCCGGGAGGAGCGCACGACCAAGGTGTCGTAGTAGGCGGCGAAGAACTGTCCGTTGGAGCCGCGGAAGTACAGCACGACGTTTCCGGTGGCGCTGTCCAGCAGGTACGGCCGGTCGGCCGAGCGGGCGAAGGCCAGCAGGGCGCCCGAGCAGCTCAGACCGGTGCGGTCGAGGAAGAGCTGCGGCATGGGCAGCGCGATGTCGGCGGCGCCCTTGAGACCGCCGGTGAGCCGGGCGAGTTCGTCGCGCTTGGCGGTGAGTTCGGCCTGGCGGGCCGCGATCTCCCGCTGCCGCTGCTCCAGCAGCTCACGCTGGGGTCGGAGTTCGGCGAGCTGGGCGTCGAGGGACTCGACGCGCCTGCCCGCGTCGCGGATGTCGGAGTGCCCGAACTCGTGGAGTGCGACCCGCTCGAGGACGATCAGTCCTTCGCCGGACTCGATGACTGCGGCGGTGTCGTACTGGACGACGCGGTCGCCGAGCCGGTCGGGGGCGCAGACCGCCTTCCCGCTGTACCGGTTGACGACGGTGCTGTAGCCGTCGCTCCGCTCGTCTATGTGGAAGTGGGTGTTCCAGGCGCCGGCGCTCCGCGGCCACACGATCAGGGGCGCGTCGTCGTCCCGGCGCTCACCGGCGACGTTCATGTCCTTGCCGGTGTGCGGATTGTGCAGGTGGTAGGGCGTGGGGCCGCTCCAGGACGCCCCCGGGGGAATCAGGACGGCCCACAGCGCCGACTTCGCCTCCTTGTCGGAGGTCCTGACCAGCGGCGGTTCGCTCCCGGCACCGTCGTCCTTCACGGCCAGGTACTGCGGCTTGCCGTCCCGGGTGTTCTTGAAGCGGAGTCGGCACGTCCAGCCGGCGATGTCCTGCCACCGGGCGTAGAAGCCCTCGCGGAGTCGCTCCAGCTCCGGTATGTCTGCGGTCTTCCGGGTGAGGTCGGCGACCTCGGTCTCCTTGGCCGTGATCTCCCCGACCAGTTCCCGGACCCGGGCGTCCAGCTCGCTGATCGCCTCCACGTCCGAGCTGCCCTCAGGCGCGGTGAGCACCGGCAGGGCCAGCTCGTCGGGGATCTGGGCGAGCCGCCCGTCGCGCCCCACGCCGAAGTCGACCGTGGCCAGGTACGACTCGTCACCGGCCGCCCCGGACTTCGGGTCGGGTCCGGAGGTCGCGTACGAGAGCAGCACCCGGGCCTGCCGCTTGGCGGGCTTCGGCTCCCGGTCGTAGCCCGTGCCGGAGTCCTCCTGCTGGTGGTAGAGGACGGCGGAGAGCCCGGAGACCGTCTTGCGGCCGGCCACCGCGAAGCTGTCCCGGCGGACGCCGGGGTGGTCGCCGACGGGCGCCTCGGAGGTCACCCACTTCGGGTTGCCGAGGAACTCGCCGTGGCGGGCGTGGTCGGTCTGGTCGTGCAGACGGGTGCCGGCGCCCTCGTCGAAGCGGTAGTAGGCGACGAGGCCGGGGTCGTTGCCGATGAGGCGGACGCCCTTGTCGCGCTTGAGCTCGTCGGCGGTGCGGGCGCGGTTCCAGATCCGTACCTCGTCCAGCTCGGCGCGGGCGGTCTGGCCGAGGGCGCGGCCCAGCAGCAGGGCGCCGGTGCCGGTGTAGTCGCCGCCGGTGGTGCGGGAACCGACGGGATCGCCGTCACGGTAGACGGTCTGGCGCCGGGTGGTGTGGTCGTAGACGCAGGCCCAGTGGTGCCAGGCGGTGTCCGCGGTCGGGACGTCGGAGTTCAGGTCGTCGGCGTAGAACGCGAAGGTGAAGCGGTCGTCGTCACGGAAGCCGATGTGCAGGGACTTGAGGGGGCTGCCGCCCTCGTCGCCGTGGCCGACGAGGAACTCCTGACGGCCCGTGGCCGTGCGCCGGGCCCAGAACTCGACGGTGAAGTCGCGGCCCGCCAGCTCCGGCCCCTCGGGGACGCGCACATGGGCGTCGCCCTCGCCGAAGGCCAGCGCCGTCTCGGCGTGCCCCTCGGTGCTGACCACGGGCACGAGCGGCTGACCGGTGAACGGGCAGCTGCCGGGGCCGCTCTCGTGGACCGCGTCGCGGTACGCGGCGTCGGGGCTGGTCCACGCCTGCGTGCCCTGGAGGTTGAACAGCCCGTCGCGGCCCTGCTCGACGTTGAAGGAGTCGATGCGGCCGGTGGCGTCGTTGTGCGCGAAGACCTGCCAGCGCTGCCGTCCGTGCACGGCGGTGGGGACGAGTAAGGCGGCGAAGCGCCCGCCGGAGAGGTTGTGGACGAACGACAGCTCCTGGGTCGGCTCGTGGAAGGGGCGGCCTTCCATGTCCGTGGTGCCGAGGCTGTCCTTGGCCGAGTCGGGGCGGGTCTTGTGGCGGCTGCGGCGGTAGCGGGCCTCCAGGACCGGCTTCAGTTCGCCGCCGACGAGCAGGAAGCGGTCACAGAGCAGCGTGTCCGCCACCAGGGGCACCTTGGTGCCGTCACGGTCCCTGGCGTAGTCCGCGCGGTCCGCAAGGCCGGAGGAGGCGCCGCCGGTCAGCTTGTGGACCGCGTCGGGGTGCGCCGCCCCGACGGACTGGCGCAGCACCACGATGTGCGTGCCGTCGGATACGGCGTGGAAGGGGGCGAGGGCGGTGAGCCTGGCCGTCGTGGACAGGAAGGGGTCCACCTCGTCCTCGTCCAGTCGCTCGGCGGGGGCGGCCTCGACCCTGCCGCCGCGCTTGACGGTCGGCAGCGCGGTGGCGCCGACGGCCGCGAAGCCCACATCGGTGATCTCGGACGGGAAACGCAGCGGGAAGGGGTTCTCCGACCAGTAGGCGGCGTCGAGTTCCCCCTTGGTCTCGTCGTGCCGCGCAAGGTCGAGCACCGTGTACACGAGCCGCCGCTGGTCGTCCATGGCCAGGGCCACGGTCGTGCCCTGATGGCGCACCGTGGTGGTGTGGACGTAGGGGCGGTCGCTGTAGACCTTGAGCAGGTGGCTGTCGCCGGACAAGGGGTCTCCTTGGGAAGAGCCGTGGCAGGGGGCCGGACAGGCGGCGCCACACGCCCTCACCCCTGCCTCATTACACGCAGCGATCAAACGATTTCCCAAGGTAAAATCGCACGTCAAGGGAAGAATTCCGCCAGGGCGAAGGATGGTTGGCCGGTTCCGGAAAACCTGGCCGCGCGTCATGCTTCGGGCGGCGTGCCGAGGGGTTGTTGACGCCGCGTCGACCCGCCCCTACCGTCCCTGACCAATAGGAAGGTTTCCTAACAGACCTTCCCGAGACGTCGAAGGGGCGGGTGCGAAGCCATGGCCGGGATCCCCGGGACACCCCGCGTGCTGCGGGCCATGAACGACCGCGCCGCGCTCGATCTGCTCATCGCCCACGGCCCCCTCACCCGCACCCGGCTCGGCGAGCTGACGGGGCTGTCCAAGCCCACCGCCTCGCAGCTCCTCGGCCGGCTGGAGGCCGGCGGGCTGGTCGTGACGACCGGGAGCGTCACGGGGCGGCCCGGGCCCAGCGCGCGGCTGTACGAGGTGAACCCGGCCGTCGCGCACGTGGCCGCGCTCGTCGCCGACGAGAACGGGATCACCGCGGCCGTCGCGGACATCACCGGGCGCATCGCCGGCGAGCACCACGTCGAGGCCGACGCCCTCGCCGAGGAGGTGCGCACCCGGACGCCCGCCCTGGTGGCCGAGGCCGTGGCCGGGGCGTTGCGGGGCGCCGGGCTCGGGTGGGACGCGCTGCACCGCACGGTCATCGGCACGCCCGGCGCGCTCGACCCTCGCACCGGCACACTGCGCTACGCCCCGCATCTGCCGGGCTGGCACTCGCGCACGCTCCGCGCGGAACTCGCCGAGGTGCTCGGCACGCCCGTCGTCATCGAGAACGACGTCAACCTCGCCGCCGTCGCCGAACAACACGGCGGTGCCGCCCAGGGCTTCGACGACTTCGTGCTGCTGTGGGCCGACGAGGGCGTGGGCGCGGCGATCGTGCTGGGCGGGAAGCCACTGCGGGGGGCGACCGGAGGCGCGGGCGAGGTCGGCTACATGCCGCTGCCCGGCGCGCCGCTCGCGCGCGGCGGACCGGACGCCACGATCGGGCCGGACGGGGGCGGCGGCTTCCAGATGCTCGTCAGCTCGCCCGCCGTGCTCGGACTCGCCCGTACCTACGGCATCGACGCCCGCACCGCCGCCGAGGCGCTGGCCCGGGCGGCCGCCGTGCCGGGCACCGGCGACAACGTCCTCACCGACCTGGCCCGGCGCATCGCCCTCGGGCTCGCGGCGGTGGTCGCGGTCGTCGACCCCGAGCTCGTGGTGCTGTCGGGCGAGGTGTGCCGGGCCGGCGGGGAGCGGCTGCGCGAGCTGGTCGCGGCGGAGATGTCCGGACTGGCCCTGCCCCGGCCGCAGTTGCGGCTGAGCACCGTCGACGGCGCGCCCATCCTGAACGGCGCGCTCCGGACCGCGCTCGCCGCCACCCGCGACACCGTCTTCGACACCGCCTGACCCCGCCCGTTCCCCGTCTCTGCCCTCCTGCCCCTCCTGTCTCCGCAGTGAAAGAAGTCCCGCCATGCCGCGCCTACGAAGCCGAATACGCAGCCGGGCACGCCACCGGACGGACAGCAGGGCACGTGGCGGCCCGGTGCCGATACGTCCCGCCGCTTTCCTCCTCACCGCGGTCCTCCTCCTGGCGGGCTGCGCCAATCCGTCCACCGGCAGCGACGCGGACGACCCGACGGCACCCGTCACCCTGAAGTTCTGGCACGGCTGGTCGGAGAAGAAAGATGTCAAGGCGATCGACGAGTCGATCGCCCGGTTCGAGAAGCTGCACCCCAACATCCGGGTGAAGTCCACCGGGAACGTCACCGACGCGACCGTGAACCAGGCCCTGCGGGCGGGCGGCGGCGACGCCCCCGACGTCGCGTCGTCCTTCACCACGAACAACGTCGGCCAGTACTGCTCGTCGGGCATGTGGGTCGATCTCGACCCGTTCATGAGGAAGACCGGCCTGGACAAGAAGGCGGTCTTCCCGAAAACCCTGCTGGACTACACCTCTTACGAGGGCAGGCAGTGCGCGCTGCCCCTCCTCGCGGACGCCTTCGGCATGTACTACAACGTGGACGCGTTCGAGCAGGCGGGCATCAGCGGTCCGCCGCGCACCATGTCCGAGTTCAAGCGGGCCGCCGTGAAGCTCACCGATCGGGCGGGGGACGGCTCGTACCGGCGGGTGGGATTCATGCCCAACTTCCGGCTGTACGAGAACGCCCCGGACCGGCTCTTCGCCCAGTGGGGGCCCACCTATTTCGACGGTGACGGAAAATCCCGGCTCGCCCGGGGCACGGCGGCGAAGGAGTTCTTCACCTTCCAGCGGGATCTGATCACCGCGCTCGGCGGATACGGGCCGCTGGAGAACTTCCGCACCACCGTCGGCGACGAGATGTCCTCGCGGAACGCCTTCCTGACCGGCAAGCTCGCCATGCACCTGGACGGCGAATGGCGCGTGGGGATGCTGGACGACGCGAAGCCCGGCTTCCGGTGGGCCACCGCGCCCCTGCCGGTGCCGGACGACCAGGCCGGCACCTACGGGCGCGGCTATCTGACCGGAACCGTCGCCGGTATCGCGCACAGCAGCAAGCACCAGAACGCCGCCTGGGAGCTGGTGCGCTTCCTGACCGCCGACACCGATCAGGTCGTCGCCTTCGCCAACGCCATTCACAACGTGCCCTCGACGAAGGCCGCGCTCGCCTCACCGAAACTGCACCGCGATCCCGCCTTCACCACCTTCCTCGACATCGCCGGGAATCGCCACAGCGTCGGCATGCCCGCGTCCGTCAACGGCGGGCAGTACATCGTCACGCTCACGGACTTCGCCTACGACGCCGAGGCGGGAAGGGTCCGCGATCTCGACAAGGGCCTGCGCGCGCTCGACCGGCAGATAGACGACGACACCCTCCAAGCCCAGGATTGACGGAGTCCGCAATGGCCCCCCTGCACCCCGCACCCGAGCTGCGGCGCAAGCACCGTCGCGCACGGCTGCGCACCCTCGCTTTCCTCTCCCCCTGGCTGGTCGGTTTCAGCGTCTTCTTCGCCTACCCCCTCCTCGCCACCGTCTATTTCTCCTTCATGCACTACAACCAGATCCAGGCCCCGACCTTCGTGGGCCTGCGGAACTGGAAGTACGTCCTCGGCCAGATGCCGCTGTTCGGGCCCGCCCTGTGGAACACCCTCTGGCTCGTGGTCGTGATGGTCGCCCTGCGCGTGGTCTTCGGCCTCGGCATCGGGCTGCTCGTCACCAGAATCAAGTCCGGCGTCGGGTTCTTCCGCACGGCCTTCTACCTTCCCTATCTGGCGCCTCCGGTGGCCGCGACCGTCGCCTTCGTCTTCCTCCTCAACCCGGGGACCGGCCCGGTCAACGAGATCCTCTCCACGATCGGCATCTCCGCGCCCAACTGGTTCAACGACCCGGCGTGGGCGAAGCCGTCGCTGGTGCTGCTCTCGCTGTGGGGTATCGGCGATCTCATGGTGATCTTCATGGCGGCCCTGCTGGACGTGCCCAAGGAGCAGTACGAGGCCGCCGAGCTGGACGGCGCGGGCGCCTGGTCGAAGTTCCGCTATGTCACCTGGCCGTCGATCACCCCGATCGTGATGTTCGCGGTCGTGACGGGCGTCGTGCAGACCATGCAGTACTACACCCAGGCGCTCGTGGCCGGAAAGCTCGCCTCCGGCGTCAGCGTCGGGCCGGGCTCGGTCATCCAGCCCGGCTACCCCGACCACAGCACCCTCACCGTGCCGCAGCTCGTCTACTCGCTCGGCTTCCAGAACTTCAACACCGGCGCCGCGTGCGTGCTCTCGCTCGTGCTCTTCGCCAT
Source organism: Streptomyces netropsis (assembly GCF_014203545.1). Classification (GTDB taxonomy): domain Bacteria; phylum Actinomycetota; class Actinomycetes; order Streptomycetales; family Streptomycetaceae; genus Streptomyces; species Streptomyces netropsis. The sequence continues at coordinate 239,562 of NZ_JACHJG010000001.1, read as the reverse complement.
CGCGATGGCCGTGACCTCGCTCCTGATGCGCAAGAGCGCCGGCCTGCAGACGGCGGAGGACTGAGCCGACATGATCACCACCGCGCGCACCCCCGCCCGTACCCGCGCCCGCGTCCTGCACTGGATCGCCGTGCACACCACCGCCGTCGCCGCCGCGCTCTTCTTCGTCCTGCCCTTCGTCTTCGTCCTGCTGACCTCCGTCATGAGCGACGAACAGGCGATGAGCGGTGAGCTGTGGCCGCACGAGTGGCGGTGGTCCAACTACGCGGAGGTCTTCCGCACCCCCGGATTCCTCGACTGGTGGAAGAACTCACTGATCTACGCGGGGCTGGGCACGCTCTTCACCGTGTGCTCCTCGATCCCGGTCGCCTACGCGCTCGCCAAGTTCCGCTTCCGCGGGCGCCGCACGGCGATGACCCTCGTCATCGCCACGATGATGCTGCCGCCGCAGGTCATCGTCATACCGATGTATCTGGTGTGGGCGCAACAGCTGCATCTGTCGGGGTCGCTGTGGCCACTGATCATTCCGATGGCGTTCGGCGACGCGTACTCCGTCTTCCTGCTGCGCCAGTTCCTGCTGACCATCCCCACCGAGTACCTGGAGTCCGCGAAGATCGACGGCTGCGGTGAGCTGCGCACCCTGCTGCGCGTCGTCGTCCCCATGGCGAAGCCGGGGATCGCGGCGGTCGCGCTCTTCCAGTTCTTCTATTGCTGGAACGACTACTTCGGGCCGCAGATCTACGCGGCGCAGAACCCGGGCGCCTGGACCCTGGCCTACGGGCTGGAGTCCTTCAAGAGCGCGCACAACGTCGACTGGAACCTGACCATGGCGGCGACGCTGCTGGTCATGGCCCCGGTCGTCATCGTTTTCTTCTTCGCTCAGAAGGCCTTCGTCGAAGGCGTCACTCTCACCGGAGTAAAGGGCTGATGTCCATGAGGCTCGTATGAAGCTCGCCGTGGTCGGCGGAGGCTCGACCTACACCCCCGAACTCGTCGATGGCTTCGCCCGGCTGCGGGACGTGCTGCCGCTGACGGAACTCGTCCTGATCGACCCGGCCGCGGACCGGCTGGAGCTGGTCGGCGGGCTCGCCCGGCGGATCTTCGCCAAGCAGGGCCACCCCGGCCGGATCTCCTGGACCTCCGACCTGGACGCGGGCGTCGACGGCGCCGACGCCGTCCTGCTCCAACTGCGGGTGGGCGGGCAGGCGGCCCGGCAGCAGGACGAGACCTGGCCGCTGGAGTGCGGCTGCGTCGGACAGGAGACGACGGGCGCGGGCGGGCTCGCCAAGGCGCTGCGCACGGTGCCGGTGGTGCTCGACATCGCCGAGCGGGTCCGGCGGCGCAACCCGGACGCCTGGATCGTGGACTTCACCAACCCCGTCGGGATCGTGACCCGGGCCCTGCTGACCGCCGGGCACCGGGCCGTCGGGCTGTGCAACGTGGCCATCGGCTTCCAGCGGAAGTTCGCGGCCCTGCTCGGCGTCGCCCCCCAGGACGTCTTGCTGGAGCACGTCGGGCTGAACCACCTCACCTGGGAACGGTCGGTGCGGGTCGGCGGGGAGGACGTGCTGCCCCAGCTGATCGCCGAGCACGGCGACGCGATCGCGGCCGATCTGCGCATGCCGCGCGCACTGCTGGACCGGCTCGGCGTCGTGCCCTCGTACTACCTGCGCTACTTCTACCAGCACGACGCCGTCGTCCAGGAGCTGCGGACCGGCCCCTCCCGGGCCGCCGAGGTGGCCGGGATGGAACGGCGGCTGCTGGCCATGTACGGCGACCCGGCGCTGGACGAGAAGCCGGAGCTGCTGGCCAAGAGGGGTGGCGCCTTCTACTCGGAGGCCGCCGTCGCGCTGACGTCGTCCCTGCTGCGCGACACCGGTGACGTCCAGGTGGTCAACACCCTCAACGCCGGCACGCTGCCCTTCCTCCCCGACGACGCGGTCATCGAGGTGCCCGCCTCGGTGGACGCGCGCGGCGCGCACCCGCTGCCGGTACGGCCGGTGGAACCGCTGTACGCCGGGCTGATCGGGCACGTCACGGCGTACGAGCGGCTCGCGCTGGAGGCGGCGACGAAGGGCGGCCGCGACCGGGTGTTCGAGGCGCTGCTCGCGCACCCGCTGGTGGGCCAGATCGAGTACGCGGACCGACTGACCGACGACCTCCTCGCACACAACCGGGAGCACCTCGCGTGGGCATGAGCAACCGGACGGATCCCGCCTCCCCGGCGGCCGTCCCCGGCGCCGTGCTGGCCATCGACGCCGGCAACAGCAAGACCGACGTGGCCGTGGTGACCACCGACGGCACGGTCCTCGGCCGGGCCCGCGGCGGAGGCTTCCAGCCACCGGTCGTGGGTACCGAGCAGGCGGTGGCGATACTCGTGCCGCTCGTCGCCGAGGCCGCGTTCCGGGCGGGGCTGTCCGGGCCGTTGCGGGTGGACCACGTCCAGGCCTGTCTGGCCAACGCCGATCTGCCCGTGGAGGAGGAGCGGCTCACCGCGGAGATCGCCGCCTACGGGTGGGGGCATTCGGTCACCGTCGTCAACGACACCTTCGCGCTGCTGCGGGCGGGCCTGCCCGACGAGGGCGAGCCGACGGGCGTCGCCGTCGTCTGCGGCGCGGGCATCAACTGCGCGGGGCTGGCCCCGGGCGGCCGCACCGCCCGCTTCCCCGCGATCGGCCGGCTCTCCGGCGACTGGGGCGGCGGCGGGCACCTGGCGGAGGAGGCGCTGTGGTGGGCGGCCCGGGCACACGACGGCCGGGGCGAGGCGAGCGCCCTGGCCCACGCCGTACCCGCGCACTTCGGGCTGCCCGACATGCCCGCGCTGATCGAGGCGCTGCATCTGGGCGGGGTACCGTCCGGGCGCCGCCACGAGCTGACCCCGCTGCTGTTCACGGTGGCCGCCGACGGCGACGCGGTCGCCCGGGCGATCGTCAGCCGGCAGGCGCGGGAGATCGTCACCATGGCCGCCGTCGCGCTGGCCCGGCTGGAGCTGCTGGAGGCGGAGGTGCCCGTCGTGTTGGGCGGCGGCGTCCTGGCGGCCCGGCACCCCCTGCTGCTCGACCAGATCGAGGCGCTGCTGGCGGAGCGTGCCCCCGCGGCCCGGCCGGTGGTCGTCACGGCGCCGCCGGTGCTGGGCGCGGCGCTGCTGGCACTGGACCACGTCGCAGCACCGAACACCGCCCGCAGCCGATTGCGTGCCCACTACACGTAGGCACGTGCGCACTACACGTCACAACGGTCGGAGCCGACCTCGAACGGCACCGCCCACACCGTCGCCACCGGCGTCGCGGAGGCCGCACCCAACGGCCGTGAACCGCCTCGCCGGTGGCGACTTCACGTCAGCTTCGCGCCGTGAGAGGCGTCACCCGAAGCGCCCCCGCGCCGCAAATCGTTCGACCAAGATCATTCCGAGCGGACTTTTTTCCTGACACTGCGTCAATAGCGCAATGGGGCAGCAATTCCTCTCTTCCCGCTTGTTGACCCTTCATATACCCAATGTCCACATTCCGCTTATCCGTTTCACCCCCTTCTCGGTGGTCATGCGAGCATCCGGCTCCGCACGGATTGATCACGAAATACGACAAGCAACCGCCGCCTAAAGGGCGTTGCGGTGCATTCGTGTCAAACCCTGCTCCTGATCACTCATCCCCAGGGGTTCACGCATGTCGTCCAACGTCAATCGCCGTCTTGTGCTCAGAGGAACCGCCGTGGCCGTCGCGGGAGCGGCCCTGGCCGTTCCGGGCGTGCTGGCCGGCACCGGCACCCTCGCCCAGGCCGCTTCGACCACCGACCACTCCGGTCACGGCGGCCCGGCCACCCATGGCGGGCCCGTGCCGTTCGACGAGCTCTACCAGGGGCGTCGCATCGTGGGCAAGGCCGCCGAAGGCGGCCACGGGGCCCATCACGGCGGCGGCTTCGCCGTCTCGATCGACGGCAAGGAACTGCACCTGATGCAGAACGCCGACGGCACCTACATCAGCGTCATCAACCACTACGAGACCTATGCCGACCCGCGCGCCGTGGCCCGTGCCGCCGTGGACAAGCTGCGCGGCGCGACGCTCGTCCCGATCGCCACCTGATCCCGCCTGCCACTCCCCCCATCCCCTCCCCGAAAGGAACACGACCCCCATGGCAGTGCGCAAGAACCAGGCGAACCTGACCGCCACCGAGAAGCGCAATTTCGTCAACGCCCTGCTGGAGCTCAAGAAGAGCGGGCGCTACGACGGCTTCGTCCGGACGCACAACCAGTTCATCATGAGCGACACCGACAACGGGGACCGCGTGGGCCACCGCTCGCCGTCCTTCCTCCCCTGGCACCGGCAGTTCCTCATCCAGTTCGAGAAGGAGCTCCAGACCGTCGACGCCTCGGTGACGCTCCCCTACTGGGACTGGACCGCCGACCGCACGACCACCGCCTCGATCTGGGGTGCGGACTTCCTCGGCGGCAACGGCCGCCCCCGCGACGCCCAGGTGACCACCGGGCCCTTCGCCTACAGCGGCGGCAAGTGGCCCATCACGGTGAACGTCGACAGCCGCCAATACCTCCAGCGGGAGATGGGGGCCGGCGTCGCCCAGCTGCCCACCAGGGCCGAGGTCGACTCCGTCCTCGCCATGGCCACCTACGACATGGCCCCCTGGAACAGCTCCTCGAACGGCTTCCGCAACCACCTCGAGGGGTGGCGCGGGGTGAACCTCCACAACCGGGTGCACGTGTGGATGGGCGGGCAGATGTCCTCCGGCGTCTCGCCGAACGACCCGGTCTTCTGGCTGCACCACTGCTTCATAGACAAGCTGTGGGCGGAGTGGCAGCGCGCCCACCCCACCTCGACCTACCTCCCGGCCGCCGGTACCGCCAACGTCGTGGACCTGGGCGACACCATGCGCCCCTGGAACAACGTCACCCCGGCCGACATGCTCGACCACACCCGCTTCTACACCTACGACCGCTGACGGTCCGCCGCTGACAGTTCGCAGGCCCGCGCCCGCCCCTCCGGCCCCCGGCCGGAGGGGCGGGCGCGGGTGCGTGGTGCGGGCGCGGGAGGCCGCACGGGAACCGGACGCGGAGCGCTCGCGTGGAGAGAAGGAGGGAACGAGCGGAGATGCGCCTTCGGGGACCGACTCGGCACCACCGACCAAGATCGCGATCTGAACAAGATCGATGCATTACCGGTGTTTTTGTCAGTTCCTGCGGCCATACTGCTGGCCGGGCATCCGTACCCCGCCGACGGGCGGAGGGTGTCCTGGCGACCGAGGGGGAGGTCTCGTGTCATACCCGCAGCCGACCGCCGGCACCCCGGGTCCCGGACCCGGGCGTACGGCATGGCGCGAGGGGCTCGACCGACTGCGGGCCGCGGCGATCACCGAGCCGGGGCGGCTGCGCGGCATCGGGGCGGTGCTGGCCGGACTGCTGATCGTCTTCGGGGCGGTCACCGCCTGGCAGGTCGACGACCGGGCGGCGGCCTCGGACGCCGTGGTCGGCAACAGCCAGCCGCTGAGCGCCGACGCCGCGGACATCTACCGCTCGCTCGCCGACGCCGACACCACCGCCGCCAGCGGCTTCCTCGCGGGCGGCCAGGAGCCGCGCGCGGTCCGGCAGAGATACGAGAAGGACATCGCCGTCGCGTCCGAGCTGCTGGTGAAGGCCGCGGCCAACACCAAGGGCTCGGCCTCCGCACGCGAACAGATAGCGAAGCTCAACGAACAACTTCCGCAATACACCGGTCTGGTGGAGTCGGCCCGCGCCAACAACCGTCAGGGACTCCCGCTCGGCGGCGCCTATCTGCGCTACGCGAGCGACCGCATGCGCGAGGAGCTGCTGCCCGCCGCCCGCCGGCTCTACGAGGCGGAGACCGGCCGGCTCGGCTCGGACTACGACGACGCCGAGCGCTGGCCCTGGGCCGCCCTCGGCACCGGCGTGCTGGCCCTCGCGGCGCTCGGCTGGGCCCAGCGCCGCGAGTACCTGCGCACCAACCGCGTCTTCAACCACGGTCTGCTCGGCGCGAGTGCCGCCACCACGGTGGTGCTGCTGTGGCTGGTCGTCGGGCACGGCGTGGCCCGCGCGGAGCTGGAGGACTCCTACGCGCACGGCGCCAAGTCCCTCCAAGTGCTCAACGAGGCCCGCATCGCCTCCCTCCAGGCCCGGGGCGACGAGAACCTCACCCTCGTGGCACGCGGCGCCGTGCTCACCCCCGGCGGCGACGACGCCTACGAGGCGAGCTACCGCGCGGGCATGCGCCGGCTCGTCGGCGGCGACCGGGGCGGACCCGAGCGCGGCACCCTGCTGGAGCGGGCCCGGTCGCTCGCCGACGACTCCGCGGGCGGCGACCCGGTCGACAAGGCGATCGAGGACGTCCGCCGGTGGCAGCAGCGGCACGGCGAGGCCCGCACCGCCGACGACGGCGGGAACTACGAACGGGCCCTGCCGAAGGTGATCGGCGAGCGGGGCAGCACGGGCGAGTCCTTCGACCGGGTGGACGACGCGCTGCGCCGGGCGCTGACCCACGAGCAGGGCGAGTTCCGCCGCGCGGCGGACGACGGGCGCGGGGCGCTCGCCGGGCTGACGGCCGGCGCCGCCGTGCTGGCCGTGCTGGGGGCGGCGGGCGCGGTGCTCGGCATCGGCCGCAGGCTGTCGGAGTACCGATGACGCGGGGAGGCGGGGCGTTGACGACACGATACGGAGCCCGGCGCGGGGTGGTCGTGACGGCCGTGACGGCGGCCGTGTGCGCACTGGCCGCGACGGCGGCGCTGCTGGTGCCCGGCCCGGCCGGGACCGACGGCACCCGGGGCGGCGAGGGCCCGGTGGACCGGGCGGCGGCCGGCCCCCGGGTCCCGGCGGCCGCGGCGAAGTGCCAGGACCCCGAGGCCAGCCTCCGGCCCGCGGGCGGCACGGACGGCACGGCCGTGCAGCGCATCAAGAACCGCGGGTGGCTGATCGCGGGCGTCGACCAGAACAGCTTCCGCTGGGGCTACCGCGACCCGGCCAACGGCCGGCTGAGCGGCTTCGACATCGACCTCGTACGGGCCATCGCCAAGGCCATCCTGGGCGACGCCGACAAGGTCACCTTTCTCGCGATACCCACGAACCAGCGCATACCCGCCCTGGAAAAGGGCAAGGTGGACATCATCGCCCGCACGATGACCATCAACTGTGACCGGATCAAACAAGTCGCCTTCTCCACGGCCTATTTCGAGGCGGGTCAGCAGGTGCTGGCCCCCAAAGACTCACCGATCAAGGCATTCGACGACACTTTGAAGGGGAAGAAGGTCTGTACGGCCAAGGGATCCACGGGGGAGAGCGAGCTGACCGACGAATCGCACGGCGCCTCGGTGCTGACCGTGCCCAATCAGCTCGACTGCCTGGTGCGGCTCCAACTCGGCCGGGTGGACGCGGTGATCACCGACAACGCCCTGGCGGCCGGGCAGGCGGCCCAGGACCCGTCGCTGCGACTCGTCGGTAAACCGTTCACCACCGAACCGTACGGCGTGGCGATGAATCTCCGGGACGCCGACCTGGTACGCCGGGTCAACGAGGTTCTGGAGGAGTACCGCCGCGGCGGCACCGCCAGTGCGTGGATGCGGGCCTACGAGAAGTGGCTCGCCCACGAACTCCCGGGAATCCCCGGCCCGCCGGTGCCCAAGTACAAGGACTGACAGGCGCGACGAGCACAGGAGTCGGAAGGGAACCGCCGGCCGGAGGACACGGACCGGACGCCTTCGGGGGAGCATCCCCGCGAGGGTGGGAGCAGCAGCGGACGTACGCGGCACGGGCCGCGGACAGGAGAGGGGATCGATGGCGGTCGCGGGGCCCACCGGGCCGGCCTTGAGCCGCGAGGAGGTGGACCGTGCGTTGGCGAGACTGGGCGCTGAGCACGAGGCCGTCGAATCCTCGCTGCTCGCCCTCCAGGACCACGCCGGCCGCCGTCTCCTGGAGGGCGCCGAGCTGACCGGTGTCACCAAGAGCCGGTGGGCGGTCGCCGAGCAGCTCATCACCCGGCTGTGGACGCACTTCGACGTCTACACCGACGTCCTGACCACCGCCCGCGAGCTGCGTGCCCGCCGCCGCTGGCCCACCCAGGGCGAGCTGACCGAACTCACCGACCTGCTGCGCGGCTCCGGTGTCACCCTGCCCGGCGGCGGCACCCTGGCCCTCGCCCCCGCCCTCGCTCCCGCCGCCGCGCGGCTCAGCGAGCAGCTGAGCCTGACCGAGCTGGTCGACCGGATGAACGGCTGGTACGCGGAGGCGCTCGACGTGGTCGTCACCGCCGACGCCGTCTGGTCCGCGCTGCCCGCCCGGATCGACCTGCTCGCCGCCGAGCTCCAGCGCACCCGCTCCCTGGCCCACTCGGTGGGCGTGCGGCCCGGCGAGCACCCCTCCGGCGACGACCTGGAGCAGATCACCCACGAGCTGACCTCGCTGCGTGCCGAGGTGATATCCGATCCGCTCGCCTTCTGGAACGGCGCCTCGCCCAGCTCGGCGCCCGGCGGCGGCCGCCCGGACACCGCCCGCTACGACCGCGCGGCTCGCGCCCTGGAGGAGGTGCGGCGCGAGATCGAGGCCGTCCTCGACGTCCGGCAGGACGCCGAGCAGCGGCTGATGCGGGTGCGCGACGTGCTCTCCCGCGCGGACCGCACGCTGAACGAGGCCCGGCAGGCCCGCGTCGAGGTCCTCTCGAAGATCGCCGGGTCCGACGTGCCCGCCGTCTCCGGCCCGCCGACCGCGCTGTACGAACAGCTGTCGGCCGCCGCCGACCAGCGCCGGCGCGCCCAGTGGCACCGGCTCTCCCCGCTCCTGGAGAGCCTGGAGGAGCGCTCCGAGGAGGAGCTGCTGCGCGCCCGCGAGTCGTTGACGGCGGTGACCGCGCCGCTGGCCGTGCGGGCCGAACTCCGCGGCCGCCTCGACGCGTACAAGGCGAAGGTCGCCCGGCACGGACTGGCGGAGGACCCTTTCCTCACCGAGCGGTACGACGACGCGCGCCGCAGGCTGTGGAGCGCGCCGTGCGATCTGATGGCCGCCGAGGAGGCCGTGCTGCGCTATCAGCGGGCGGTGGCCGAGACGCTGTCGCCGCCCGCGGGGGCCGCGGCGCACGAGCCCACCGACCGTAGGGGGGAATCATGAACAGCGCCTGCCAGCGGCCCGGCTGTGCCGGGACGTACGAGGACGTCGGCGGCGGTGAGAGGTACTGCGACACCTGCGGGCTCGCGCCCGTCGTCACCCCGGTGGGGACGCTCTCCTCGCCGTCCACGGGGGTCACGAGCGGCGGGCGGGCCGGCATCTGCCGCGTCGGCTCCCCCGGCGCGGGCGGCGGCTTCGCGGCGGTGCCGTCGGAGTCGTCCGAGCGGTCCGGGGCGTCCGGCTCCGGTGCCTCCTCGCGGTCCTCGTCACGCTCCTCGCGGTCGTCGGGGTCCCGCCGGTCCGTCTCGGGGCGGCTGTCGCGGTCGCTGTCCGGGGGCTCCGAAGGCACGGCGTCCCAGTCGGTGTCGGTGCGCAGCTCGCACTCCTCCGGCGCCGCCTCCGGGCGCAACAAACTGGGCGCGGGCCTGGTCACCATGCCCGGCGTGCCGCGCCCGGACCCCCGGGCGGCGGTGCTGGCGAACCCGGAGGTGCCCGAGCGCAAGCGGTTCTGCAGCAAGAGCGACTGCGGCGCACAGGTCGGCCGTTCGCGCGGCGACCGCCCCGGGCGCACCGAGGGCTTCTGCACCAAGTGCGGGCACCCGTACTCCTTCGTGCCGAAGCTGCACCCGGGCGATGTCGTCCACGGGCAGTACGAGGTGACGGGCTGTCTGGCACACGGCGGGCTCGGCTGGATCTACCTCGCCGTCGACCGGGCGGTCTCCGACCGCTGGGTGGTCCTCAAGGGCCTGCTCGACACCGGTGACGAGGACGCGCTCGCCGTCGCCCTCTCCGAGCGGCGCTTCCTCGCGGAGATCGAGCACTCCAACATCGTCCGCATCTACAACTTCGTCGAGCACCTCGACCAGCGGACCGGCAGCCTCGACGGCTACATCGTGATGGAGTACGTCGGCGGCAAGTCGCTCAAGGAGATCGCCAACGAGCGGCGGCAGCCCGACGGGCGCCGCGACCCGCTGCCCGTCGAGCAGGCCTGCGCCTACGGCATCGAGGCGCTGGAGGCGCTCGGGCATCTGCACAGCCGCAATCTGCTCTACTGCGACTTCAAGGTCGACAACGCCATTCAGCAGCAGGACCAGCTCAAACTCATCGACATGGGCGCGGTCCGGCGGATGGACGACGACAGCAGCGCGATCTACGGCACGGTCGGCTACCAGGCCCCGGAGATCGCCGAGCTGGGCCCGTCGGTCGCCTCCGACCTCTACACCGTCGCGCGCACCCTCGCCGTGCTCACCTTCGACTTCCAGGGCTACACGAACGTCTTCGCGGACCGGCTCCCCGACCCCGAGCACATCGAGGTCTTCACCCGCTACGAATCCTTCTACCGGCTGCTCGTCCGGGCCACCGACCCCGACCCGGGGCGGCGGTTCGCGTCCGCCGCGGAGATGGCGGACCAGCTGACGGGCGTGCTGCGGGAGGTCGTGGCGCTCCAGACCGGACGGCCGCGGCCCGCGCTGTCCACGCTGTTCGGGCCGGAGCTGCGGGTCGTGGACACCCGGCTGTTCGAGGAGCGGTCCGACGTCACCTCCACGCTGGGCGGCCGGGTGAACCGCGGCCGCCTGTGGTCCAAGGCACCCGCGCCGCCGGCCCTGCCCGCCGGACAGCCGTCCGTGGCCGGTCCCGCGGCAGGCACGGCCACCGCCACGGTCGCGCTGACCGGCGGGGCCCGCCCGGTCGCCGCGGTCCCCTCGGGGGCCGCGCTCGACGCCCGGGCCGCCGCCCTCGCCCTGCCGGTCCCCCTCGTCGACCCGGCCGACCCCAACGCGGGATTCCTCGCCGGTCTGCTCGCCTCCCAGCCCGCCGAGGTGTACGCGGCGCTCCAGGCCGCGCCCGCGGACTCCCCGGAGCTGCGGCTGCGCCGGCTCCGCGCCCAGCTGGAACTCGGCGAGACGGAGCAGGCGGCGCGGGCCGTCGCCGAGCTCGACGCCGCGCACCCCGACGACTGGCGGGTCGTCTGGTACCGCGGGCTGCACGCGCTCGCCTCCGGGCGCAACGAGATCGCCGCGCTGTCCTTCGACGCCGTCTACGACGCGTTCCCGGGCGAACCCGCCCCGAAGCTGGCCCTCGGGATCTGCGCCGAGGTGCTCGGCCAGCTCGACAACGCCGCCGAGTACTACCGCCTGGTGTGGACGACGGACCCGAGCTTCGTCAGCGCGGCCTTCGCGCTGGCCCGCGTGCGCCTCGCCGCCGGGGACCGTACGGGCGCGGTACGGACCCTGGAGTCCGTACCGGAAGCCTCCATCCACTACACGGCGGCGCGCGTCGCGGCGGTCCGGGCCCGGCTGCGGCAGCGCCACGCCCAGGACGCGCTGCTGGACGACCTCACGGCCGCCGCCGGGCAGGTGGAGCGGCTCGCGGACTTCGGCCTGGACGCGGTGCGCCGCGAACAGCTCTCCACGGAAGTGCTGGGCAGCGCGCTGGACTGGGTGCTGTCCGGCAGCCGTGGCGCCCCGGGCGGCCCCGGCGCGCCACCGGGCCCGCGCACGCTGCTCGGCAGCGACCTGGACGAGCGGGGGCTGCGCTTCGGGCTGGAACGCTCGTACCGCGTGCTCGCCCGGCTCGCCCAGCGCGGTGACGAAAGGATCGAACTGGTGGAACGGGCCAACCGTTTCCGCCCCAGGACATGGGTGTGATCGATGTCGCAACTGCCGCAACCCCCACAGCTGACGGTGTGCCCCGCCTGCGACGAGCCCCTGGAGCCGGCCGACAATTTCTGCGGCCGCTGCGGTGCGGACCTCTCGGCGCTGCCCCCCGCGCGGGACGGCGCGGGGCCCGTCGCGGCACGGCTGCGGCCGGAGCACGGGGGACCCGAAGAAGGGGACTACCGCCTCGCCGCCCCGGGCCCGGCCGGCCGTACGGACCCCGCGGCCCGGCCGGCCACCGGGCCGCACCCCGGGCCGGCCGGGCCCGGGCGGGCACCCGGCCACGACACCGTCCCCGACCCGCGCGCCACCGACGCGCCGGCCGGGGTGCCGGCCGGGGTGCCGGCCCAGGCGCACGGCGGCCCGACGGCCGCCCCGGGCTCGGGCCCGGCGTGTCCCGGCACCGGCCGGACCTGCGGGGCCTGCCGGGCGGGGATGATCGACAAAGACGGGTACTGCGAACACTGCGGGCATGCACAGCCGCGCGAACGGGATCACATGGAGCACGAGTCGGCAGGCGTCGCGGCGGTCAGCGACCGGGGCCTGCGCCACCACCGGAACGAGGACGCGTACGCCGTGTCCACCACGGCCCAGGGCGACGGCGGCACGGCCGTCATCGCCGTCGTCAGCGACGGGGTGTCGTCCGCGACCCGCCCCGACGAGGCGTCCGCCGCGGCCGTCCTGGCCGCGCGCGAGACGCTGATGACGGCCCTGCCGCTGGGCACGCCCCCGAGGGAGGCCACCCACGAGGCGATCCTGCGGGCCGCCGAGGCCGTGGCCGCCCTCGCCGCGCCCGGCCACCGGCCGCGCGAGCACGACCAGCACCGCCAGGAGAACGCCCCGGCCTGCACGATCGTGAGCGCGGTCGTCACCGGCGACCTGCTGACCGTCGGCTGGATCGGCGACAGCCGGGCGTACTGGGTGCCGGACGACCGCGCCACCCAGCCCGCCCGGCTCACCGAGGACGACTCGTGGGCCGCCCAGATGGTCGCGGCGGGCCTCATGTCCGAGGCCGAGGCGTACGCCGACGAGCGCGCGCACGCCATCACCGGCTGGCTCGGCGCGGACGCGTACGAGATCGAACCGCACACCGCCTCCTTCCACCCCGACCGGCCGGGCGTGGTCGTGGTGTGCACCGACGGACTGTGGAACTACGCGGAATCCGCCGAGCAGATGGCCGCGGTCGTGCCGCCGGACGCCCGCTCGCGGCCGCTGGAGTGCGCACGCCATCTGCTGGGTCACGCCCTGGACGGAGGGGGCCACGACAACGTAACAGTGGCGATCCTGCCGTTCCCCACCCCGTCGGAAGGGGCAGGATCGGCCTGACGGCCCAAAGCTCCCCCAGCTACCGCTGGGAGGGGCCCCCAGGGGGGGATCGCACGCCGGTGTCACTTCGGGGCACCGGCGCGCCTGTCCGCCCGTCCATGTGTCCACGTGGAACGAAGGAGCGGATCCGATGGCGAATTTCTCCAAGCCGCGCGTGCCCCGGTTCTCTGCCGAGGTCTACCAGAACACGCATCTGCCCGAGGGCGGCCGTGAGGTCAATGCGATCGTCACGGTCACCGCCACCGGCGGCGGCACCACCGGAGAGACGCCCGTGCCGGCCTTCGCTTCCTCCTCGCCCTCGTCCTCGCCCTCGGGGTCCTTTCCCGCGGCGGCCCCGGACGCGGCCGTCGTCATCATGGTCGACTCCTCCGGGTCGATGGAGTACCCGCCCACCAAGATGCGCAACGCCCGGGACGCCACCGCCGCCGCCATCGACACCTTGCGCGACGGCGTCGCCTTCGCCGTCGTCTCCGGCACCCACCAGGCGAAGGAGATCTACCCCGGCGGCGGCCGGCTCGCGGTGGCGGACGCCACCACCCGCGGCCAGGCCAAGGAGGCCCTGCGCAAGATCAACGCGAGCGGCGGCACCGCCATCGGCACCTGGCTGCGCCTCGCCGACAAGCTGCTCGCCTCCTCGGACGCGGCGATACGTCACGGCATCCTGCTCACCGACGGCCGCAACGAACACGAGGGCCCCAAAGAGCTGCTGACGACACTGGAGGCGTGCGCGGGCCGGTTCACCTGTGACGCCCGGGGCGTGGGGACGGACTGGGAGGTCAAGGAGGTCACCGGCATCGCGTCGGCGCTCCTGGGCACCGCCGACATCGTCGCCGACCCGGCCGGCCTGGCCGCGGACTTCACCGGAATGATGGAGTCCGTCATGGGCAAGGAGATCGCGGACGTCTCCCTGCGGCTGTGGACCCCGCTGGGCGCCGAGGTGCGGTTCGTCAAGCAAGTGGCACCGACGGTGGAGGACTTGACCGGCCGCCGCACCGAGGCCGGGCCGCGCGCGGGCGACTACCCCACCGGCTCGTGGGGCGACGAGTCGCGGGACTACCACGTGTGCGTTCGAGTGCCGAACGCCGAGGTGGGACAGGAGATGCTCGCCGCGCGGGTCTCCCTCGTGCTGCCCGCGCCGGACGGCTCGCCGCCGCAGGTGCTCGCGCAGGGGCTCGTACGGGCGGTGTGGACGGACGATCTGGCGGCGTCGACCTCCATCAACGCGCAGGTCGCCCACTACACCGGCCAGGCAGAACTGGCCCGGGTCATCCAACAGGGCCTGGAGCTGCGCAAGTCGGGGGACCTGGACGGCGCCACGGCGAAACTGGGGCGGGCCGTGCAATTGGCCAGCCGTTCGGGTAACGATGACACCGCGAAACTGCTCGCGAAGGTCGTGGACGTCGTGGACGCGGCGGCGGGTACTGTGCGGCTGAAGGCGAAGGTCTCGGCGGAGGCGCAGATGACGCTGGAAACCCGCTCCACCAAGACGGTTCGCGTCAAGAAGTGAAGACCTGAACAGGGAAGAATGGGCGCGGCGGACGCATGTGGGCGGCCGCGGCGGAGATCGTCGCCGAACGGCACACGAGGGGGAATGAACCGAGATGCCGACCTGCCCGAACGGCCATCAGTCGGCGGCCGAGGACTGGTGCGAGGTGTGCGGCCACCGGATGTCGGGGGCTCCCGCACCCACGGGTGCCGTCCCCCCGCCCCCGCCTCCCGCACCGCCCCTGACCGGCGCGAGCGGCCCGCAGAGCGTGCCCGGTGACGCTTCCGGTGGCTACGGCTTCCCGGATCCCGGTGGCGACGCCACCATGCAGGCGGAGCTGTGTCCGCACTGCCGCACGCCCCGGGAGGCGCAGGCCCCGTTCTGCGAGGAGTGCCGCTACAACTTCCTGACGCAGGCGACGAACCCGTACGCGACCCCGCCGTCGCAGGTCCAGGGCTTCCAGTCGGCACCGCCGCCGCCGTCGCGGCCGACCCCGCCGCCGCAGAGCTTCGAGTACCACGGTTCACGCCCGTCCCAGATCAACCGTCCCGCCGAGCCGCTCACGCCGCAGCCGCAACCGCAGGCCCAGACGTTCGGTGAGAGCGACTGGGTGTTGTCGCCGCCGAGCACCCCGTCCACCCCGCGGTACGGATACGAGCCGCAGCCGCAGTCCCCGGCCGCCGTCGCGGAGGGAGCCCCGCCGCCCGTGCCGTCGCAGGGGCCGCCGCTCGCGCCGCCCGCGGGCTGGGTCGCCGTCATCGCGCCGGACCGCGAGTACTTCCGGTCGATGATGAACCGCAGCGGCCCCGAGGCGTCCGGGCTCAACCTCCCCGCGTACTCCCCCGAGCTGCGCCTCCAGCTCAGCGGCCACCAGGTCACCATCGGCCGCCGTCGGCACAGCACGGGCGAGTCGCCCGACATCGATCTGTCCCGGCCGCCGGAGGACCCGGGCGTCTCGCACCAGCACGCCATGTTCGTCCAGCAGCCGGACGGCAGTTGGGCGGTCGTCGACCAGGACTCCACCAACGGCACGACGATCAACGGCTCCGAGGACTCGATCCAGCCCTACGTCCCCGTCCCCCTCCAGGACGGCGACCGGGTGCACGTCGGGGCGTGGACCACGATCACGGTCCACCGGGGCTGACACCCGGCGGGGGGGCGGACGGCGCAGGCGATGGCCGGGCACGGGGACGCCGAAACGTTCCTGTGGCCCCTCTCCGCGGCTACTCGCGGGTATGGCCGGATACGGCCGGACCGGTGCCGGAGTCCCGTTACCGGTGGTCCTACATCGCCGGTCCTCGGCCGGGCGGTCTGAGACCATGGGAGCGTGAACAAGATTCCACGCGGCACGCTTCAGGAGCAGACCTTTTACGAGCAGGTCGGCGGCGAGGAGACCTTCCGGCGCCTGGTCCACCGCTTCTACCAGGGCGTCGCGGAGGACCCGCTGCTGCGGCCGATGTACCCGGAGGAGGACCTCGGCCCGGCCGAGGAGCGGCTGCTGCTGTTCCTCATCCAGTACTGGGGCGGCCCCCGTACGTACAGCGACAACCGCGGCCATCCGCGGCTGCGGATGCGGCACGCGCCCTTCACCGTGGACCGCGCCGCGCACGACGCGTGGCTGCGGCACATGCGGGACGCGGTGGACGAGCTGGAGCTCTCGCCCGCCCACGCCGAGCAGCTGTGGAACTACCTGACGTACGCCGCCGCGTCGATGGTCAACACCGAGGGCTGAGCGCCCGGCGGGGCCGGCCCCCGGGCTTCCGCCGGCCCGTCAGGCCGGGGTGACGGTGAGGCCGGGGAGCCCGCCCGTACGGACGGCTATCGAGCCGTAGGGGGTGCGCAGCCGCAGCCAGCCGCCTGCGGCGAAGAGGGCCAGCGGCTCGGGGGCGACGATCGTCGCCACGGCCGCGCGGGGCTCGGTGGACACCTCGTGCGCGGCCTCGGCGGCCCCGGTCCCTGTGCGGGGCACGGGCACGGTCCGCGGGGGCCGCAGGAATCCCAGCGACTGCGCGGCGTGGACCGCGCGCAGCGGCAGCCGGGTGTCACCGAGGGTGCGGGACCAGATCTCACGACCGATGCGGTCACGCTCGGCACGGGTCCGGTGCTGCTCGGGGAGTGCTTCGTCACGGGCGCGGAACTCCGCGACCGCGGCGGCGACCGCGCCCCGCGCGGCCGTCACGTCCGGGAGGCCCGCCACCCGCTGCCAGCCGCCGCGCGGCGGCAGCAGGCCGGCCCACGGCGGGCCGGTGACGGACTCGGGCACGGTGATGTCCGGGCCGTCGGCCCGGGCGGCGCGGCCGGCACCGGCCGCGTCGAGGGCGTCGGCCAGCTGCCCGGCCGAAACGGTGACGTCCAGCGAGACGTCGTCCGTCAGCCGGGCGGTGCGGATCGCGAGCACCTCGAAGGACGGCGGACGGCCGAAGACGCCGAGCACCCCGCCGCCCGCCTGCAGACGGACGGCGGCGGCACGGTCGTAGTGGATCAGCCGGGCCAGGAAGGCGGCCAGGTCGGCCGCCTCCCCGGCGTCGGCGAAGCTCAGCCGCTCACCGTGCTCGGGCCGGTACGCCGTCATACGGCGACGGCCTCCTTCGCGGTGCCCCGCCGGCCGCCCGCGTCAGGAGCCGCCGGATCGGCGTCGTCCCGGAACTCCTCCAGGAACATCTTCTCCTCGGCGGTGATCCGCCGCGGCCTGCCCCGGTCGAAGTCGAACGGGACGACGACGGTGGAGGCCCGTACGTACACCTGGTCCGCGTCCTTGACCTCGTAGGCGACGGTCAGGGAGGCGGCGCCCACCTTGGTCACCCACGTCTCGATGGTCACCGGCTCATGCCGGTGGACCAGGGGGCGCAGATAGTCGATCTCGTGCCGGGCCACGACGGACCCGCCCTGGAAGGACTCGCTGCCCTCCCCCGGCGCCAGTCGGAACATGAAGTCGATGCGCGCCTCTTCGAGATAGCGCACGAAGACCGCGTTGTTCACGTGGCCGAACGCGTCCATGTCCGACCAGCGCAGGGGGCAGGAGTACAGGTGGCGCGCCACGGTCAGCCCCGGGTCAGCTTCTTGTACGTGGCACGGTGCGGACGCGTCGCGTCCGCTCCGAGCCGCTCGACCTTGTTCTTCTCGTACGACTCGAAGTTGCCCTCGAACCAGAACCACTTCGAGTTGCCCTCGTACGCCAGGATGTGCGTGGCGACCCGGTCCAGGAACCAGCGGTCGTGGGAGACGACCACTGCCGCGCCGGGGAAGTCCAGCAGGGCGTTCTCGAGCGAGGACAGGGTCTCGACGTCGAGGTCGTTGGTCGGCTCGTCGAGGAGGAGCAGGTTGCCGCCCTGCTTGAGGGTGAGCGCGAGGTTGAGGCGGTTGCGCTCACCACCGGACAGGACGCCGGCCGGCTTCTGCTGGTCCGGGCCCTTGAAGCCGAACGCGGAGACGTACGCCCGCGACGGCATCTCGACGTGGCCGACGTTGATGTAGTCCAGCTCGTCGGAGACGACGGCCCACAGCGTCTTCTTCGGGTCGATGTTGGCGCGGGACTGGTCGACGTAGGAGATCTTGACGGTCTCGCCGACCTTGATCTCGCCCGAGTCGGGGGTCTCGAGGCCCTGGATCATCTTGAACAGCGTCGTCTTGCCGGCACCGTTCGGGCCGATGACGCCGACGATGCCGTTGCGCGGCAGGGTGAAGGACAGGTCGTCGATGAGGACCTTGTCACCGAAGGCCTTGGAGAGGTTGTTGACCTCGACGACGATGGAGCCCAGACGCGGGCCCGGCGGGATCTGGATCTCCTCGAAGTCCAGCTTCCGCATCTTGTCGGCCTCGGCCGCCATCTCCTCGTAGCGAGCGAGACGCGCCTTGGACTTGGCCTGACGGCCCTTGGCGTTGGAGCGGACCCACTCCAGCTCTTCCTTGAGCCGCTTGGCGCGCTTGGCGTCCTTCTGGCCCTCGACCTTGAGACGGGCCTGCTTGCTCTCGAGGTACGTGGAGTAGTTGCCCTCGTAGGCGAGCGCGCGGCCGCGGTCCAGCTCGAGGATCCACTCGGCGACGTTGTCGAGGAAGTACCGGTCGTGGGTGATCGCCACGACGGTGCCCGCGTACTTGGAGAGGTGCTGCTCCAGCCAGTTCACCGACTCGGCGTCGAGGTGGTTGGTGGGCTCGTCGAGCAGCAGCAGGTCGGGGGCCTCGAGCAGCAGCTTGCAGAGCGCGACGCGGCGCTTCTCACCACCGGAGAGGTTGGTGACCGGCCAGTCGCCGGGCGGGCAGCCCAGCGCGTCCATGGCCTGCTCGAGCTGCGCGTCGAGGTCCCAGGCGTTGGCGTGGTCGAGCTCCTCCTGGAGCTTGCCCATCTCATCGAGCAGCGCGTCGGAGTAGTCCGTCGCCATCAGCTCGGCGATCTCGTTGAAGCGGTTGAGCTTCCCCTTGACCTCGGCGACGCCGTCCTCGACGTTCTCCAGGACCGTCTTGGACTCGTCGAGCTTCGGCTCCTGCATCAGGATGCCGACGCTGTAGCCCGGCGAGAGGAACGCGTCGCCGTTGGAGGGCTGCTCCAGCCCGGCCATGATCTTGAGGACGGTGGACTTACCGGCGCCGTTCGGGCCGACCACACCGATCTTCGCACCGGGCAGGAAGCTCAGCGTCACGTCATCGAGGATGACCTTGTCGCCGTGCGCCTTGCGCGTCTTGCGCATGGTGTAGATGTACTCAGCCAAGAGAAACCGTCCGGCAATCGATGAGTGGGCAGATACAACCCATCTTGCCGCACCGGGCGCCCTGGGCGGAAACGGGTTGCGGGCGCGGTCCCGGCGCGGCGGGGCCCGCCGGGACCTCGGAGCCGCTCACACGCGGCTCACACCTCGGCCGTCGCCCCGGCTCCCGCCGGGGCCCTCGCCTCGCGTCACTGGCCCGCCGTCTTGTTCCTGCGGAGGAGGTAGACCGCTCCGCTGCCGACCACGACCAGGACGATCGCCACGCCCGCGATCTTCGGGGTGGCGGTGCTACCGCCGGTGCTCGCCAGGTCACCGGCGGTGGTACCGCTGCCGGTGGAGCCGTGGGAGCCGCCGGTGGAGCCGGCCGGGGTCCTGCTCGGACGGGGGGAGGGCGCGGCGGCGCCCGGTGCGCCGTGGGTGCCGATCCGGGTGACCCGGGTGTTCTGCGCGGTCTCGCAGTCCAGGATCCCGGCGAAGGTCTTGGAGAAGCCGTTCGGCCCCTTGATCGTGAACTTGTAGGCCTGGTCCTCGGCCACCTTCACGAGCGTGGTCTCCGAGCCGCCGGGCTTGACGGTGTGCTTCCTGCCCTCGAGCTCGAAGGTGAACGCCTGGTCGCCCTTGTTGTCCGCGGTGATCTCCACACCGCCCTTGGCGCAGCTCTTCCTGGCCGACAGCGCCGGTATGGCGCCCTTCTTCGCCCAGTTCGCGGTGGCGGTGGCGGAGACGGTGCTCTCGCTCGAACCGGCCAGGATCTGCGTCTGGGTCTTGGTGTGGTCCCCGATGAAGGCGCGGCCGACCGGGACCTTGGTGGCGGCCGTGGCCTTGAGCGAGATGGTGCCGTCGGCCGCGCCGGAGGGCACGTCGAAGAAGAGCCGACCGCCGTTGCCGGTGGTGGTGACCGGCTTCCCGGCCTTGTCCACGATCTTCACGCCCTTGCCCGCGGCGTCACCGGCGAGTGCCACGGAGACGCTGCCGGCGTTGGTGCGGACGGTGACGGGACCGAGCTTCTGCCCGGACTTCCCGGAGACGGCCGGCGGGGAGAGCGTGAGGGACGCCTTGGGCTCCGCGACGTCCTCGGCGCTCTTGTGGAGGTAGTCGGCGAGCTTCTGGGCCGCCGGGTTCTTGGCATCGACCTTGACGTGGTCCGAGTAGCGCCAGATCGCGACCTGGGTGCCCGCCGCGGCGGTGTTCGCGTCGAGGGGGCCCGACCCGGCGTCCTTGGCGAGCGCGGCGAGGTCGTTCACCTGGGGGTAGGAGTGCTGGAGGATCCAGCGGATCCGGCCCGCGTCCTTGTTGCCGTGCAGGGACGACTCGCTCCAGCCGGTCTCCTTGTACCGCGCGCCCTCCACCGTGTTGGTGCGGATGTCGACGCAGTACGTCTGCAGCGTGCCGCCGCCGTCGACCTTCATCTCGAACAGGCCGGCCTGGACGCTCCCGGTCTTGCGCGCGTCGCGCACGACGGCTTCGGAGCCGGCCGTGATGCGGCCGAGCGAGGCGCTGACACCGCCCGCATTCTGTGGCGCCTCGTCCGCTGCGGCGGGGACCCCGGCGGCTATCGCGCCCGTCACCGCCGTTCCGGAGGCCAGGACCACTGCGGTAAGGCGGGCAGCTCCGCGCCTCGTTACAGAAATCATCGATTTCCTTTCAGGCAAGCGTGGATCGACCCAGATCGGTGCGGCTCGCCGGCGAACTCAAAACTCAGAAGCCCTCGTTGATACGAACGGGATCCTAAGGAGCGGCCGCGGCCCGATGCCCACCCATACGTGCGCTCAACCGATCCGAATCGGAATCGTTACCGGGAAGGCTCTTTCGTCCCGGCATTATCGATAAATCACCGGGACAAACCCCTCATTTCACTGGGCGGTTGCCGCCCCCGCGGGCTCCCGGGCGGCGAGCGGTTCACCGGCGTCGGCCGGGCCCGCCACCCCGGTCATCCGCACGGGCTCGAGCGGTAGGGGCCGGGCGGGCGAGACCCGTCGGAACGCCGAGGTGCCGCGCGCGAGGTCGTGCCCGATCGACGTGGCGTCAATGTCCGCCGAGAGCCACCGTTTCCCCTCGCGTTCCTGCTCCTGAATTCTCAACCGCCCCTGCACGAGGAGGGGTTCGCCGATGGACACCGAGGCGACCACATTCGCGGCCAGGGTCCTCCATGCCCACACGGTGTAAAAGCTCGTGTACGCGTCCGCCCATTCCTCGCGGCCCCGGTCCCAACGGCGCACTGTGGCCGCGAGCCGGAACCGCGACACCGCCGCCCCGTTCGCCGACTCCCTGAAGTCCGGCTGCGTCGCGACGTTCCCCACGACCGTCACCAACGTCTCGTTCATACCGACCGCCCCCCGAATGGTTCGACTGACCCGCCCTGACCGGTGACCTCATGCTGCCCCGGATCGGCGGGGTCCGCCGGGGCCTGTGGACGACCGGTCCGTTGGGGAAAAGGCCGCCCCCCACAGGAGTGAGGGGCGGCACACCCAGGGGTGAGGGGGCGTCACGCGCCAGCCCGTCTACGCCTGCGCGTCTCCCGACACGATCACGAACTGCGTCCGTACCTCCCGGTACCGCAGCAGCTCGGCCACCACCGGTTCCAGCACCCGAGCCCGCCCGCACCCCGCCGCGGCGCCCCGCAGTCGGCGCTCCGCCTCCGACCCGTGCCTGCGGGCCGGGCCGCGGGCCGCCAGTCGGCAGCCCCAGGCGAGGATCGGCCCGCCCACTCCGCCGGCCGTGATCAGCAGGCCCGGGGCCCACCACTCGGCGCCGAACACTCCCGCGACCGCCCCCACCAGCCACACCACGCCCGCCAGTTGCAGTGTCAGCAGCGCGACCTGCACGACCGCCACCACCGCCCACCACCTGGGCCGCGGCGGCCGCGCTGCCCCGGCCGCCGCCGAGGCCGCCTCGTCCAGCGCCTGGGCCACCCCCTCGGTCCCGCGCCCCGCCGCCTCGCGCACGGCCTGCGCCCAAGGGCCCGGCAGCCCCACGGAGGCCTCGTACGCGAGGGTCCGCACGGCCTGCTCGACGAGCGGCCGGGAGGCCGTGCGGCGGGACGAGGAGGGGATGCCGGGACCGGAGCCGACCGGGCCGCCGGTCGCGGATGCTCCGGCCCCCGAGGATCCGGGCCAGGACACAGAGGCCGGGACGAAACCCGCGGCGGATCCCGGAACGGGACTCGAAACGGAACCCGAAGCGGAATCTGTCGCAGGATCAGCACGCCCGGAACCCGGGGCCCCGGCGACAACCGGAGCCTTGCCCTCCGCCCCGGTGGTGGCACCTCGACGGGCCGCGTCGGCCCGCGCGGCGCGCGGCACCCGTGCGCCACCGCTCCCCGCGCCGGTCACCCCGGTCTCCGCGCCCCGTCCGGCGCCGCCCTTGGCCGCCGCCCGCTTCCGCTCGTACCGGCGACGCACCGGCGCCCATGCCGTCCCGCACGCGCGCTCCGCGTCCCGCAGCCAGGCCCGTTCCGCCGCCAGCCCGGCCGCCTGGGCGCCCACCGCCTCCGCCAGCCGGTCCTCGAACTCCTGCCGCGTCCGCTCCGTGAGCCCCGGCCGTCCCTCGGCCATGTACGCGGGGCGCAGCCGCGCCGACGCGCCGTCCACGTCCGCGGCCAGTCGCAGCTCCGCCGCGCTGCGCCGCGCCGTGAACTGTCCCAGCATCTGCCGCAGTTCGCCGACGCCCTCTCCGGTCAGGGCCGAGAGGGCGAGCACCGCCGCGCCCGGCTCACCGTGCTCGCCGAGTGCGAGGCCGTCCTCGTCCAGCAGCCGCCGTAGATCGTCCAGCACCTGGTCGGCGGCGTCGCCCGAGAGCCGGTCCACCTGGTTGAGCACGACGAAGGTCACCTCGGCGTAGCCCGCCAGCGGCCGCAGATAGCGCTCGTGCAGCACCGCGTCCGCGTACTTCTCCGGGTCCACCACCCAGATCACCGCGTCCACCAGCCCCAGCAACCGGTCCACCTGCTCCCGGTGGCCCGGCGCCGCCGAGTCGTGGTCGGGCAGGTCGAGCAGGACGAGCCCGCTCAGCCCCGGGTCGTAGGGGCGGGACGGCAGCCGGCGCGCCCTCGGGGCGATGCCGAGCCGGTCGAGCAGGCCGTCCGCGCGGTCCGTCCATGTGCAGGCGACCGGTGCGGCGGTGGTCGGCCGTCGCACCCCGGCCTCCGAGAGCGGCGCCCGGGCGAGCGTGTTGAACAGCGTCGATTTGCCGCTGCCCGTCGCCCCGGCGAGCGCCACCACCGTCAGGTCGAGGGAGTGCCGCTGCCGCGCCTCGGCCTCCTCCAGCACCCGCCCCGCCTCGGCCAGCGTTCGCCGGTCCAGCCGCGCCCGCGACAGCCCGACCAGTTCCCGCAGCGCCTCCAAACGGGGCCGCAGGGCGTTGCCGGTGGGCGTCGCGACCCGGGGCGGGGCGGCCGGGGGCCGCGCGGGCGGACGGCCGTGGTCCCGCGCGGGAGCGCCGTCGCGGCCGCCCCGCCGGGAGCTCTCCGGCTGCGCCCGGCGTGCGATCAGCCCGTCGTCCCAGGTTTGGGGCGGGCGGTCGGGAAACTGTTGCTCCCCGCGCTCGTGACGTCGTCCGGTGCGGCCTTCGGGTTCGTCGCGGCTGTCGGCGGAGTGCACGGCCGTCACCTTTCCTTCTGCAGTACGGACAGCGCGGCGATGAGCTCGACCTGCGGGTCGGGGGTCACGTCGAGGGCGTCGAGGTGGGCGGTCCGCCGGTCCCGCTCGGCGTCGAGCACCTGCTCCAGGCATGCGGCCAGCAACTGTCCGCCCCGGTCGCGCAGTCGCAGCGCGCCCTGTGCCCCGAGCATCTCGGCGAGCGTCTCCCCGGCCGTACGGGCCCGACGGCCGCCCAGCAGACCCGCGGCGAGGAGGCCGGCGATCCGCTCGGCGTCGAGGGCCGCGCCGCGCTCGAGGGCCCGTACCTCCTCCTCCACGATCTCTTCCAGACAGCGTCGCCAGCGGCGCACGGCCACCCCGATCCGGCCGGCGGCGCCGTCCGGGTCGCGCGGCGTGAGGGCGGCCGCGGCGGCGGGCTCGGCGCCACAGGCCACGGCGATGTCCTCGTCCGCGGCGTCGGCGGCGCAGCACAGGAGGGCGGTGAGGGAGCCGGTGAGGGCGGTCAGCAGCTCGTCCGGGGTGCTGTCGAGCGGCTGGCCGCGCCAGTGGGTGAGGGCGTCGCCCGCGAGCGCCTCGCCGGCGGCGGTCTCCCGTCGTACGCGCTCGGCGGCCCGCCCGTACGCGTCCTCCACCCGCTGGAGCAGTCGTACGGCCGCCGCGTGCTGGACGGCCGATGCCCCGGCCAGGCCGGGCAGCCGCGACTGGAGCGACGCGAGGACGCCGCGGACGGTACGGGCGGTGGCCACGGTCCGGGCCGCCGGGTCCTGGGCCCGCTGGGCGAGCCAGGCGTGCAGCCCCGCGACGGCGGTGGCGGGCAGCAGCCCGCTGCCCCCGCCGGCGGACTCGGGGAGCTCGGGGATGGTGAAGCGGGGTACGTCTCCGAGCCCGGCCGCCTCCAGCAGCGCCGCGTACTGCCGGGACACCTCGACGGACACCTGGTGCGGCACACGGTCCAGCACGGTGACGAGCGTGACGTCGTACTCCTTGGCGGTCCGCAGCAGGTGCCAGGGCACCGCATCGGCGTACCTGGTCGCGGTGGTGACGAGTACCCAGATGTCGGCGGCGCAGATCAGCTCGGCGGCGAGTTCACGATTGCGGGTGACGAGGGAGTCGATGTCGGGCGCGTCGAGGAGGGCGAGGCCGCGGGGGAGGGACCGGTCGGTCTCGATCCGCAGGGCGGCGGGTTCGTCGGCCCCGCCCCCCACGTCGTCCGCCGCCTCCTCGATCCCGGCCCGGCCGTCCCCCTCGAACACGCTGAACGCCTCCCGGACCACGTTGTCCTGGGCCGGCACCCACACCCGGCGCAGCTCCGGCAGGATCCGCGGCCCGGCGAACCAGTGGTGGTCGTCCGGATGACAGACGAGAACTGGCGTACGGGTTGTCGGCCGCAGGACCCCGGCCTCAGTGACCCGACGGCCCACCAGGGAGTTGACCAGCGTGGACTTGCCGGCCCCGGTGGATCCCCCGACAACCGCGAGCAACGGCGCTTCGGGGGCGCACAGGCGGGGCACGAGGTAGTCGTCGAGCTGCGCCAGGAGTTCGGCACGGTTTCGACGGGCGCGGGCGGCGCCGGGAAGGGGGAGCGGGAAGCGTGCGGCGTCGACACGGTCACGCAGTGCGGACAGTGCGTCGAGCAGTCGGGGCCGTACGTCCAAGGTCGCCACACGTGCAGAATGCCCAATTCTGTTGTGTTTTTGAAGCGTATAGCCCATGGCGCGCGAGGCGTGGCGAATGAGGCCCAGGCATAACGAGTACACAACACCCGGCGCGTGAGGCGTCAAAAGCGATGCAAAATTCGCACCTGCCTGCGATTATCAGGACCGCTTCACCGAACCTCCACATCGTGTCACGGAGGTGAAGCAACCGGGACGAGGTACGCGGAGCCCTATCCTTGTCCCCGGCAAGGTCACGGCACCACCGAGCCCGGGGCTTCAGCCGTCCGCGACCGCCGCACACACCGGCCCCCGTAGCTCAGTGGATAGAGCAGGCGCCTTCTAAGCGCTTGGCCGCAGGTTCGAGTCCTGCCGGGGGCGCTCTTCCCATGCTGGTCCAGCCCTCCTTCCCGGAGGGCTTTTTCGCAGGTCAGGGGCACCTTAGCGAGGATCGCGTAGTGGCGGCGTAAGCGCCGGGAAGGCCTGTGACGGCGGTGGCCCATGAGGCAAGCACCCGACCCCCGGACCGATCGATTCGCGCACCTGGCGCCCCTCCCCTCCGGGGTGCAGACACGGACAAATGGCCATGTGGGTTGAACGAGGGTTGAATATCGGATCATCCTTGTCGCCATGACTCTCGCCTCCACCTCCGGCACCTCCGGCACCGTGCCAGACGCGCGCGACTACGCCTTCGACTGGGCGCTGGTGGACGTGGAGACCTCGGGGCTGGTGGCGCGGCAGCATCGGGTGCTGTCCGTCGCCGTGGTGACGGTCGGGCCGGACGGCGAGCAGACCGGGGAGTTCTCGACCCTGCTGAACCCCGGCTGCGACCCCGGGCCGGTGCACGTGCACGGGCTGACGGCGGATCGGCTGGCGGGCGCCCCGACGTTCGAGCAGGTGGCCGGGCGGATCGGGGCCATGCTCCAGGACCGTGTCCTGGTCGCCCACAACGCGCAGTTCGACTACGACTTCCTCGCCCACGAGTTCGCCCGGGCGCGGATGTGGCTCCCGGTCTCCCAGCGGCTGTGCACCCTGGCGCTGAACCGACGGGTGGACCCGGCGACCGACGATCTGAAGCTCGGCACGCTGGCCGCCCACTACGGCGTTCCCCAGCTCCGCGCACACGACGCGCTGGACGACACGCGCGTGCTGGCCGGGGTGCTGCGCGCCTCCTTGCGGGAGGCGGCCCGGCTCGATCTGCCGCTGCCCCTGGTGACCTGCCCGCCCCGGCAGGACGCGCAGTTCACCCCGAAGCCGCCCAAGACGCCGTGCGCCTTCCGCAACCCCGGACAGCTGCCCGCCGGGGGCTCGTTGGCCCAGGGCATGAAGGTCGCCATCACCGGGGAGACCGCCACGTCCCGCGCCGAGCTGGTCGCCCGGTCGGTCGCCGCCGGGTTGAACGTGATGTCCTCCGTCAGCCGGCACACCAGCGTCCTCGTCACCAATGACCAGGCGTCAGGATCCGCCAAGGCGCGGCGTGCCGTCGCCGAGGGCGTGCCCGTCGTCGACGAGCACACCTTCCTGCGGCTGCTGGGCGACGTACGGCCCGGAACGCCGCACGAGCAGCAGGCCGTGGCCGCTCCCCCGGCCGAACCCGCCGTGGCGACGCCGGCGGCGCCCGTTCCCGCGCCCGAACCCGCCGTGGCGCCGCCCGCGCCCGTTCCCGCCGCCAGAGAGCCTGAGCCGACGGCGGCGGATACGGGCAAGCCCCTGGCGGGGCGGCGGGTGCTCGTGTTGGGCGGCACCCACCCGGCCGCGGCGGCGGCGCGCCTGCGGATCGTCGAACTGGGCGGGGCCGCGGCGATCAACCTGTCCGCCGGCGTGACCGACGTGGTGCTGCTCGACGGGGCCGACACCGACCGCCGCATGCGGCGGATCACCGCGCTCGAGATCCCCGCCCACGGCTCCGGCTGGCTCGACGAGCCCACCGCCGAGCCCCTCGCGCGGTCCACCGCCGGGCGGCGGGTCCCACGGGTCCTGCCGAGAGGAGGCGTCATCGACCTGCCGGGCCGTTCGACGGCGTCCGCGTGGACCGTCACCGCCTCCTGGGCCCAGGGGACGACGTCCGAGATCGACCTCGTCGCGTTCCTCGTCGACGAGGACGACCAGGTCTCCCGCGACGAGAACTTCGTCTTCTTCGGAGCGCCGGAGAGCCCCGGCGGGGCCGTGCGGCTCCTCACCGACGGGCCGACGGAGCAGACCATCACCACCGACCTCGGCACGCTGCCGCCGGCCGTCCGCAAGGTGGTGGTGGCGGCCGCCATCGACGGCACCCCGACGTTCGGCGACGTGGGCGCGATCCAGGTCACCACGGGCCCCGGCGGCAGCGCCGCGCCCCTCACCCAGTCCGCCCTGGACGCGGCCACCACCGAGCGGACGATGCTCCTCGCGGAGATCTACCGCCGGGGCCCGGTCTGGCGCTTCCGTGCCGTCGGGCAGGGCTACGACCACGGTCTCGCCGCGCTCGCCCGCGGCTACGGTGTCGACGTCGAGGACTGACCGCGGGCCGCGGCGGTGTCGCGGGCCCTCGTTCCGCCGGTCGACGCCGGCCCCCGCCGGACACCGTCGGCGGCCCCATCGAGGCTCGAGCGGTCCCCCATGACCCCACCCACATGATGGGTCCCGAGGTGCCGAACGGCCCCGCGGTCCCCGCGGGGCCCGCCGAGTGAGGGGTGGGGACAGCGATGAGCAGCGATTACCTCGTCCGTGTCGAGCGGGGCCGGGCGAGCGAGGAGGAGGTCGCCGCCCTCACGGCGGTGCTGCTGGCCCGCGCCGCCGCGGCCGGGAGCGGTGGCCGGGGCCGGGGCGGCGGCCATCACGCCTCCTCGGCGCGGTGGCGGCGTCTTGAACGTACGCAGGGCTTCCGCGCCCCGCACAGCTGGCAGCGCTGACGGAGGGTCAGCTGCCTTCGTAGTTGGTCAGGACGCAGCCGTTGACCAGTGCTTCTCGAAGCGGTAGCCCTCGGGGGCGGTGAAGCCCTCCTGGCAGTTCAGGTTGAGGAACTGCGCCTGGTAGAGACCGTGCCGGGACGCCGCGTCGTTGGTCTCGACCGCGACGTTCTTCCCGACGAGCACCATGCTCCTGGTCGCCTTGAGCCGGCCGCCGTTCTCCCGGAGCTCCTTCACCTGGGCGGCCTTGGCCTTGGTCTGGAAGGTGATCATGTCGTCGACCTTGTCGAGCCAGGACAGGGCGTGGGCCCGGCGCTCACCGCCCGGGTAGCCGCACATGCCGCGTTCGCCGACGCCCCACATCTTGTGGTCGCCCTCGATGGCGGGCAGGTAGTCGATGGAGGAGATGGACACGGTCTCGGGGTCGGTGGAGAACTGCTCGCAGCCGAGTTCGTGGTGGACGAGCTTCCTCAGCTCGGCGAGGCTGCCGGCGGCTGCCAGGCCGAGGCTGTCCTCGGGCTTGCGGCCTTCCTTGGGGCGGGCGCTCTCCCCGCGTTCCCGCCCCTCCTCCTCCGGGCTTTGGTGGTTCACGCTGCCCTTGCCGTCCTCGCTGTTGACGAAGTCGCTCAGGCCGCAGTGTTCGACCAGTGCCGGCTCCTTCGTGTATCCCTTGGGGACGCCGAAGGTGGGGTTGCAGGTGAGGATGCGCAGCCCGGACCTGGCGAGGGCCATCGCGGACTCGGTCCGGCTCGGGACGACCGCGAAGTCCTTGCCGACGAAGAGACGGCTGAAGAGCCCGTAGTCGCCCTTCCCGCCGGCGATCGAGTCCATGACGTGCTTCTTGTAGGCCGCCTGGAACTCCTTCATGTCGGCGGTGCGGTAGACGAGGATCTCGCCCTTCTCGCGCCGGTCGCTGCACACGCCCCGCTCGGTCACGGACCACGCCCCGGGCTTCACCGGATCGTCGGAAGGCAGTCGCTCGTCCGCGGGCTCGGTGCTCAGCTGCTCGCACGAGGTGTGGCGCTGGATGTACTTCTGCGCCTCGCCCAGCGAACCGGCGGACGGCGGCCCGGTGTCGGGCCGGGCGGCACCGGTGCCGTTCGCCCCGGCCGGGGCCGCGTGGCCGTTGCCCTTGCCGCCGTCGCAGGCGGCGGTGGTGACGAGGGCGGTGAGGGCGGCGGTCGCGGCGAGTATCCGCTTGATTCGCATGCGTTGCTTCCGTCGAGAGAGGGAGGCGCTCCGGAGGGAAGCGCTCCATGACGTGCGCATGCTAATGCGGTCGTCGGGTGGGCGGACGCGCACATGCGTGTGGCGCCCGCCGACGAGGTCGGGGGCGCCACACGAAACGTTCCGGGGCCGGGGCGAAGGGGGCCGAAGAGAGAGCGCCCCGCCCGGAGCCGCCGGGATCGCTCCCGGCCCGCTTCCGGTCAGGCGTTGACGCAGGTGTTGCCGTTCGTCGAGTTCAGCAGCGCGAGGATGTCGATGGTGTTGCCGCAGAGGTTGATCGGCACGTGGATGGGCACCTGGATGACGTTGCCCGAGATGATGCCCGGGGACCCGGCGGCAACACCCTTGGCGCCCGAGTCGGCGACGGCGCCGCCGCTGAAGCCAGCGATAGCGGCGCCCATGGTGGCGGTCAGGACTGCTGCCTTGGCGATACGTGACATGGGGAGACACCTTTGCTTGGTCGTACGGGGAGGAGCTCCCGGCCGGTGACGGTCGGGAGCCGGATAAACGCCCAAACCTCGCAAAGGTTTCGTACAACGCGCGGACGGGTGACCGAAGCGGGACACGCCGTCCGTCGTGACGGCGGTGGACGGGGGCGCGCGCCATCTGTACAGCGCGCGCCGGGCACCGCTACAACGGGGTGCGGGCGTGGCCCCGCGGGACCACGGACGGGCACCTGACCGGCAACGGGACCGGCAACGGAGGCAGCGATGCGCAGGATCGCGATCGTCGGAGCGGGGCAGGCGGGGCTGCAACTGGCCCTGGGGCTGCGGGCCGAGGGGGCGTACGAGGTGACCGTGGTCTCGGACCGGACGCCGGAGCGGATCCGGGCCGGGCGGGTCATGTCCACGCAGCTGATGTTCGGCCCCGCGCTCGCCCTGGAGCGGGCGGCGGGCCTGAACCTGTGGGACGGCGCGGCCCCGGCCCTGGAGGGCATGTCGATGGCCTCGATCGATCCGCCAGGCGCGCGGATCCGCTCCCTGGCCGCCCCCTTCGACGAGCCCGCCCGGTCCGTCGACCAGCGGGTCAAGACGGCACGCTGGCTGGAGCTGTTCGAAGAGCGCGGCGGCCGGGTGGAGTACCGGGCGGTCACCCCGGCGGACCTCGCGGACCTGGCCTCGGCCCACGATCTGACGGTGGTCGCCTCCGGCCGCGGCGCGCTCGCCGAGACCTTCGCGCGCGACGACCGGCACAGCCCGTACGACCGGCCGCAGCGGGCCCTGGCCTGCGTCTATCTGCACGGCGTCGGGCGCGGCCCGGATCTGCCCGGCCCGCACGGACGGCTCTACTCCGCCGGGGAGGCGGGCGAGTTCTTCGTGCTGCCCGCCCTGGTCGCCGAGGGCCCGTGCCACATCCTGTTCTGGGAGGGGCACCCCGGCGGCCCGTTGGACTGCTGGCAGGACCGCCCGGACCCGGAGGCGACGCTGAAACGGTCGCTGGAGCTGCTCCGGCGGTACGCGCCCTGGGAGTACGAGCTGTGCGCGGAGGCGGAGCCGACGGACGCGGGCGCGGCGCTCTTCGGCGCCGTCACCCCGACGGTCCGCCGGCCGGTCGCCGAGGTCGCCCCGGGCCGGCACGTGCTGGGCATGGCCGACGCGGTGGTCCTCAACGACCCGATCACCGGGCAGGGCTCGAACAGCGCGGCCCGCTGCGCGGCGGGCTACCTCCGGTCGGTCGCGGACCGGGGCGAGGGGGCCTTCGACCGGGCGTGGATGAGCGGGACGTTCGCGGCGTTCTGGGAACACGCGCGGCACGTCACCGCCTTCACCAACCTCATGCTGGGCCCACGGCCCGAGCACGTACGCCGCGTACTGACGGCGGCGGCCGACCACCCGGAGATCGCCCACCGCTATGTGAACGGCTACGCGGATCCGGCCGGCTTCCAGGACTGGCTGACGGACCCCGACCGCGCCGACGCCTATCTGGCGGCGATCGGCTCCGCCACGGTCCGGCGGTAGCCTGGGGCCGTCTTGTGAAGGGGAGGCGGCGAAGGAGGAGACGGCGGACGTGGACCGGCCCGGACCGGCGGAAACGATCGAGCCGATCGACCCCGACGTCGAAGCGGAGGACCTGCGCGGCACGGTCCGCGAGCACTGGCCGGTGCTCTGCGCGGTGTCGGCCGGGGGCGGCCTGGGGGCCGCCGCCCGCTACGGCGCGGGACTCCTGTGGCCGACCGCCGGCGGCGCCTTCCCGTGGACGACGTTCCTGATCAACCTCGTCGGCTGCGCGCTGATCGGCGTCGTCCTGACCGTGGTGACCCACCTCGCCTCGCCCCACCCGCTGCTGCGGCCGTTCCTCGCCACGGGGATCCTGGGCGGCTTCACCACGTTCTCCACGTACGCGGTGGACATCCGGCAGTTGCTGGCGGACGACCGCACGGCGACCGCCCTGGCCTACCTGGCCGCCACCCCGGTCGCCGCGCTGGCGGCGGTCTGGGCGACGGCCTCGGCGACCCGCCGCCTGCTCCACCGGCAGGCGATGTCGTGACGTGGCTGTTCGTCATCACCGGCGCGATGGTCGGCGCCCCCTTGCGCTACCTCACCGACCGCGCCGTCCAGTCCCGCCACGCCTCGGCCTTCCCCTGGGGCACGTTCACGGTCAACGTCACCGGCTCCCTCGTCCTCGGCCTCCTCACCGGCGCGACGGCCGACGTCCACCTGGCCCTGGGCACGGGCCTGTGCGGGGCGCTCACGACGTACTCGACGTTCTCCTACGAGACCCTGCGGCTGGCGGAGGAGGGAAAGCGCGCGTACGCGGCGGCGAACGTCGTCGCGAGCGTGGCCTGCGGCCTGGGCGCGGCCTGCGCGGGGGCGGCGCTGGTGGGGTGAAGGCAGGGACCTTCGCCAGCCGGAGCGCGCTGCCCGCCTGCCCGAGCTGGAACGAGCCATCGACAAGGGCGAGGCGGGCAGAGAAGCCGTCACCGAGATCAGGCTCATCCTGGAGGCGGCAGAAGCCGAGGCGGGGCTGTGACCGACTGGACGTGGGACTACGACCCGAGTGCGCCGCGCTCCACCCCCAAGTGCTCCAGCAGCACCCGCCGCAGCTCGCGCGCCGCGCGCGGCGGTGTCGCGTCCTTGCGGTGGGCGATCGCGATGGTGCGGCGCATGCGGGGGTCGTCGAAGGGCGTGACGCGCAGGCCGGAGCGGGCCGCGACCATGCCGGGGACCACGGCGAGACCGAGGCCCGCGCGGACGAAGCCGAGGACCGCGTCCATTTCGCCGCCCTCGACGCTGAAGGACGGCTCGAAACCCGCGGCGCGACAGGCGGCGGTGGTGATCTCGCGCAGGTCGTAGCCGCGGCGGAACATCACGATCGGCAGCCCCCGCAGGTCCGCGACCCGCAGCGCCCGGCGTCGGGTCGGGGCGGGTGAGGCGGGGTCGGAGACGGCGACCAGGTCCTCGTGGAGGAGTTCCGTGGTCGCGAGGGCCGGGGCGCCGACGGCCAGCGGGGTGATGATCAGGGCCAGGTCGAGGCCGCCGGAGGCGAGGGTGCGGACGAGGTCCTGCGAGCCGCCCTCCTCGATGAGGAGCTCGATGCCCGGGTAGCGGGCGTGGTACGTCCGCAGCACGTCCGGCACCAGGCTCGCGCACAGGCTCGGTGGTGCGCCGAGGCGCACCCGGCCCCGGCGCAGCTGGGCGACCTCCTGGACCTCGCGGTGCGCGGTCTCGGTGTCGGCGAGGATCCGCCGGGCGAGCGGCAGCAGCGCCTCCCCCGCGTCGGTCAGGGTGATGTTCCCCCGGGCCCGGTGGAAGAGCTCGGCGCCCAGCTCCCGTTCCAGGGCCCGGATCTGCTGGGAGAGCGACGGCTGGGCGACGTGCAGCACCTCCGCGGCCCGGGTGAAGTGCCGGACTTCGGCGACCGTGGCGAAGTAGCGGAGCTGTTGGAGTTGCACCCGTCCAGCATAGATAGCCATTGCCTATGGAAACCAGCTCCATCATGTCTTGGACGGATCGAGCGCGGCTGCCTAGCGTCGGACCCATGGCACTGGCGACCCGGACGGAACGGCCTCCGTCCCTCATCGGCACCGTGTGGCACTCGACCGTCGGCAAGAAGGCGGTCATGGCCGTCACCGGCTTGATCATGCTGGCGTACCTGGTCGCCCACATGATGGGCAATCTGAAGGTGTTCTTCGGGGCCGGGGAGTTCAACCACTACGGGCACTGGATCCGCACCGTCGGCGAGCCCTTCCTGCACCGGGAGTGGTTCCTGTGGGCGGCGCGGGTGGCGCTCAGCGCCTCCGTCGTACTGCACGGCGTGGCCGCGTTCCAGCTGAGCCGGCTTGACCGGGCAGCCCGACCGGAGAAGTACCGGCGCAAGCGGCACCGTGCGAGCTACGCGACCCGCACGATGCGCTGGGGCGGGGTGATCCTCGCCCTGTTCATCGTCTGGCACATCCTCGACCTCACCACCCTCACCGTGAACCCCAACGCCCAGCAGGGCCGCCCGTACGAGAACCTCGTCGCGTCCTTCGACCGTCCCGCCGTCACGGCCTTCTACATCGTCGCGATGCTCGCCCTCGGCCTGCACATCCGGCACGGCTTCTGGAGTGCCGCGCAGACCCTCGGCGCCAACTCCGCGCGCCGCGACCGCGCGCTGAAGTTCGTGGCCAACGCCCTGGCGGCCCTGCTGACCTGTGGCTTCCTCGCCCCGCCCCTCGGTGTCCTGACAGGAGTCGTGAGCTGACCATGACCGAGTACGCGCACTACGGCGTCGGCGCACCCGTCATCGACGCCAAGGCTCCCGACGGGCCGATAGCCGAGCGCTGGGACCGCCGCCGCTTCGACGCCAAGCTCGTCAACCCCGCCAACCGCCGCAAACACACCGTGATCGTCGTCGGCACGGGGCTCGCGGGCGGGGCGGCGGGCGCCACGCTGGCCGAACAGGGCTACCACGTCGTGCAGTTCTGCTACCAGGACTCACCGCGCCGTGCCCACTCCATCGCCGCCCAGGGCGGCATCAACGCCGCGAAGAACTACCGCAACGACGGCGACTCGATCCACCGTCTCTTCTACGACACCGTCAAGGGCGGCGACTTCCGAGCCCGCGAGTCCAATGTGCACCGCCTCGCCCAGGTCTCCGTCGAGATCATCGACCAGTGCGTGGCGCAGGGCGTGCCCTTCGCCCGCGAGTACGGCGGTCTGCTGGACACCCGCTCCTTCGGCGGCGTCCAGGTCTCCCGCACCTTCTACGCCCGCGGCCAGACCGGGCAGCAGCTGCTCCTCGGCGCCTACCAGGCGCTCACCCGGCAGATCGCGGCGGGCAGCGTCGAGATGCACCCCCGCACCGAGATGCTCGACCTGATCGTCATCGACGGCCGGGCGCGCGGCATCGTCGCCCGCGATCTGGTCACGGGCGAGGTCTCCAGCTACTTCGCGGACGCGGTGGTGCTGGCCTCCGGCGGTTACGGCAACGTCTTCTACCTCTCCACCAACGCCAAGAACTCCAACGCCACGGCCGCCTGGCGCGCCCACCGGCGCGGCGCGTACTTCGCGAACCCCTGCTTCACCCAGATCCACCCCACCTGCATCCCGCGCTCCGGCGACCACCAGTCCAAGCTCACGCTGATGAGCGAGTCGCTGCGCAACGACGGCCGCATCTGGGTGCCGAAGGCCAAGGGCGACACCCGGCCCGCCGCGCGGATCCCCGAGGACGAGCGCGACTACTACCTGGAGCGGATCTACCCCGCCTTCGGCAACCTCGTCCCGCGCGACATCGCCTCCCGCGCCGCGAAGAACGTCTGCGACGAGGGCCGCGGAGTCGGGCCCGGCGGGCAAGGGGTCTATCTCGACTTCGCCGACGCGATCGCCCGGATGGGCCGCAAGGCCGTCGAGGAGAAGTACGGCAACCTCTTCGAGATGTACGAGCGGATCACCGCCGAGAACCCGTACGAGGTGCCGATGCGCATCTACCCGGCGATCCACTACACGATGGGCGGCCTCTGGGTCGACTACGACCTCCAGACCACCGTCCCCGGCCTCTTCGCGATCGGCGAGGCCAACTTCTCCGACCACGGCGCCAACCGGCTCGGCGCCTCGGCCCTCATGCAGGGCCTGGCCGACGGCTACTTCGTCCTCCCCGCCACCATCAACGACTACCTCGCCCGCCACCCGCACGAGCCGGTCGACCCGGGGCACCCGGCGGTCACGGAAGCCGTCACCGACGTCACCACCCGGCTGCGGCGCCTGCTGGACAACGACGGCGACCGCACCCCCGACTCGTTCCACCGCGAGCTGGGCGAGCTGCTGTGGGACGAGTGCGGCATGGCCCGCACCGACAGCGGACTGCGCAAGGCGCTGGGCCGCATCCCGTCGCTGCGGGAGGAGTTCTGGCGGCGTATCAAGGTCCCGGGCACGGGCGAGCAGCTCAACCAGTCGCTGGAGAAGGCGAACCGGATCGTCGACTACCTGGAGCTCGCCGAGCTGATGTGCCTGGACGCCCTGCACCGCACGGAGTCCTGCGGCGGCCACTTCCGCGAGGAGAGTGCGACGCCGGAGGGCGAGGCGGCGCGCAAGGACGAGGAGTTCTCCTACGCGGCGGCGTGGGAGTTCACGGGCACGGGCACCGCGCCCGTGCTCCACAAGGAAGACCTGCACTTCGAATACGTCCACCCCACCCAGCGGAGCTACGCGTGAACCTCACCCTGCGCATCTGGCGCCAGACCGGACCCGACTCCGCCGGTGCCATGACCACGTACGAGGTCACGGGCATCTCCCCGGACATGTCGTTCCTGGAGATGCTCGACCACCTCAACGAGGAGCTGATCCTCGCCGGTGACGAGCCCGTCGCCTTCGACCACGACTGCCGCGAGGGCATCTGCGGCGCCTGCGGCATGGTGATCAACGGCCAGGCCCACGGCCCCGAGCGGACCACCACCTGCCAGCTCCACATGCGGCACTTCGAGGACGGCGACACGGTCGACGTCGAACCGTGGCGCGCGTCGGCCTTCCCGGTCGTGAAAGACCTGGTTGTCGACCGTTCAGCCTTCGACCGCATCATCGGCGCCGGCGGCTACGTGTCGGTCCCCACCGGCGCCGCGCCGGACGCCCACGCCACGCCCGTCCCCAAGCCCGTCGCGGACCTCGCCTTCGAGCACGCCGAGTGCATCGGCTGCGGCGCGTGCGTCGCGGCCTGCCCGAACGGCTCGGCGATGCTCTTCACGTCGGCGAAGGTGGTGCACCTGAACGTGCTGCCGCAGGGCGCCCCGGAGCGGGAGTCGCGCGTCCTGGACATGGTCGGCGCGATGGACGACCAGAGCTTCGGCGGCTGCACGAACACCGGCGAATGCGCGACGGCCTGCCCGAAGGGGATCCCGCTGTCGTCGATCGCGACGATGAACCGGGAGTATCTGCGGGCGACGCTGAAGGGCGGTGCGCGCCGGTAACTCCCCCGGAGGCCGGAAGGTGACCGTGCCGGTGCCACGCACGGTGGCCCGCTCCCGCGGGACCGGGGCGACGTCCCGCCACAGCGTCCCGTACCCCTCGAACCGCCGCACCCCGCAGCGCCTGCACTCCCGGGCTGCCGCCCGGTCGGAGAATACGTGCGCGCAGGGCCGCGCGGCCGCCATCAGTGCACCGCCCGGTGGTGACGGCCCATGGCCGCGATCCATCCACGAGCGGCGACGCGGTCGCCCGCGCGCGACACGAGCACGTAGGCCGCCTTGATCAGTCGGCACTCGGGGCAGGGCGCGGGTCGGGGCTGCGGGCTGCGGGGCATGGCCGTTTCGGGCATGGGAGTACCTGTGCCTCACGTGTGGGGGGGGGTAATGACCGTGTGTGCCCCCAGCGTTGCGCTCCGCGAGTACGCTCCGGAAGAGATTCATTTCCCAACCCCAACCTTGGGAAAATGAGGGGGTACGCGCATGGCGCGACGATCACGCGAACTGACACCGGACCGGTCCGCCCGCCACCTGTTCGGGTCCGAGGTCCGCCGACACCGCGAACTCGCGGGCATGAGCTTGGAGAGACTGGCGGAGGTCGTCCGCTACAGCCGGAGCCATCTGTCCCGCATCGAGGTCGCGGAGCACATGCCGCCGCCGGATCTGGCCGGTCGGCTGGACGCGGCGTTCGGCACGGACGGGCACTTCGAGCGGCTGTACGCGCTGGCACGGCACGAGGTCCATCCGGACCAATATCGGCGCCGGATGCAGCTGGAAGCACAGGCCCGGATCATCCGGGAGTACTCGGGGTGTTTCGTACCAGGCCTCGTGCAGACGGAGGACTACGCTCGCGCGATCTTCCGCTCAGGCGGACGCAAACTGACCGTGAGCCGGATCGAAGAGCTAGTCGCGGCCCGAATGGGCCGTCAAGCGTTGCTACGGGCCGACTCGCCACCAGATCTGTCGATCATCATCGACGAAGCCGTGTTACGGCGCCCTATCGGTGAAACCGATGCTTGGCGCGGACAGTTGGCCGAGCTGGCCGCCATTGTGGACACCCCGACGTGCATCGTGCAGGTTCTGCCATTCGAACACGGGGAACATGGACTGTTGGGCGGTTCACTGTCCCTCCTCACCATGGACGACGGCACCACAGTCGCCTATGAGGAGAGCATCACGACGGGCCAGTTGCTGGAAGATCCGGAGATTGTTGGCACCTGCCAACGGACCTACGATCTGATCACTGCATACGCCCTGCCACCAAGCGACACGGCGGCGCTTATCTACACCGCCATGGAGGAGCTTCCCTCATGAGTGCCACTGCAGACCTCTCCGGCATGGAGTGGGTCAAGTCCAGCTACAGCAACAACAACGGCGGGAACTGCCTGGAGTGGGCCCCCGCCCACATACCCTCCGGCACCGTCCCCATACGCGACAGCAAGGACCCCCACGGCCCCGCCCTGCTCTTCCCCGCCAGATCGTGGCGAGCGTTCATCGCCGCCGTGAACGAGGGCCGGATGTCGCACTGAGCGGCGACAGCCGCTCACCGCACCGTGCGGGGAATCTCCGGATGGTGGGGCATCTCGGGCGGACGAGGCGGGTCGGGGAAGTCGAGGTCGAGGTCGGCGGAGGAAGTGTCCCTGTCGGGACGCGGCTTCACCGTCTCATCGACCTCGAACGCACCCATGACCGCAAGGGCCACCGCAACCACGACGGCGGCGAACAAGATGGCGGCTCCGACTTCCCAGAACGCCCTTGGGGCCTTGCGCATAACACCCGCTCCTCAGTTTGCGTCCATCCGGCTCGGGAGACGCTTCCGAGGATAGGTTCAGGAGGCGGGGAGCATGGTCTTCTTGGCCAGCTCGAAGGCCGGGAGCATGTCCTTGTACTCGCCGCCGTCGAACGCGGTGAGGTGCAGGACCACCGTGCCCTTCGGGGTCGTCACCGCGAGGGCCCGTTGCGGGGACGGCTCGTCCAGCAGCGGGCTCGACTCCTTGTACGTGACCTCCGCGGCGGGCAGGTCGCCGACCTTGGTCTCGCTGAATTCCTGCTCGCTGACGCGCTTCTCCTCGGCCATGAACGCGTCCAGGACCTGGCGCGGCGACTTGTCGGTGCGCCCCGCTGTCCAGACCCGCATGTTGCCGAGCAGGCCCGCCGGCTTCGCGTCGACCACGCAGGAGGCCGTGACCGACGTACGGCCGTTCAGCTTGGCCAGCATCTTGGCGTCCTCGGCGGACGACGCCGCGGGCTTCCACCCCTTCGCCACCTCGAACGAGACCGGAAGCTCACAGGCCGTACCGGCGACGCCGATCCTGGCGTCGTCCTTCTTCCCGGCGGCCTTTCCGGTGTCCTTCTTGCCGGTGTCCTTCTTCTCGGTGTCCTTCGTCGCGCCGGCCGAGGCCTTCGCGGTGTCGCCGCTCTCTCCGTCAGCGGACGAGCAGCCGGTGAGCATGCCGACCGAGAGCACCGCGGTCGCCGCAGCCCACGTGATTTTGCGCATCAGATCTTTCCCCGTCATTCGAACTAACCGCGCAAATCTAGCTCTACAAGGACGGCGCACCCAAACGTCTTTTCGCGCGCCCCTTTGCGCGATCGAGGTCGCGGGCTAGGTGCGCGCGGCGCAGACCGTTCTCCCGCAGATTGCGGCGGTCCTCGGCGGTGTCGTACATGAGCTGGGTGTGGAAGTAGTTCACGTGCTCCAGCACCGCGAACAGCGCGAAGCCGAGGCCCGGCCAGCTTCCGGCCCCCGGGTCGTCGACGGCCGCCCACACGGTGAACAGCACCCCCGCCGCCAGTATTGGCACGTTGATCACACGGAGGGCCGCGAAGGCCCCGGCGCCCGGGAGGGACGCCCCCGGGGCCTCGAGCCGGCGGAGCTTGGCCAGCCAGTACGCGGCGCCTTCCACGAGGAGGAGCGCGAACAGCGCGAAGCCCACGGCGTTCGCCGCCGTCACCGGGAAGCCGATCACCCCGAACCAGAGGCCGGCCTGCAGGGGGATGTTGAACAGCTCGAGGTAGGCCAGCGACCGCAGTCGCCGCCGGACCCCGGCGCGGGAACGGTTGTTCATCCGACGATCATGTCAGCAGCCCGCAGCCGCACCTCGCCGAGGCGGCCCCGGGCCGGGAAAACCTCGTCGACACCGCGCCGCTCCCCCGGGCAGGATCGTTCCATGGTGAACCCGAACTCACTCAGCAAGCGTGCCGAGGAGGCCGTAGGCCTCGCGACCAGGGCCGGGCGGCGGCTCGGACTGCGGGCGGACGAGCCGCGCGTGCTGCACGACGTCTTCAACGTGCTGGTCCATCTCGCGC
This sequence comes from Streptomyces netropsis, assembly GCF_014203545.1. Taxonomy (GTDB): domain Bacteria; phylum Actinomycetota; class Actinomycetes; order Streptomycetales; family Streptomycetaceae; genus Streptomyces; species Streptomyces netropsis. The sequence continues at coordinate 199,229 of NZ_JACHJG010000001.1, read as the reverse complement.
CGGACCCGGTCGTGGTGCGGGTCCCCACACTGGCGCTCGCGTCCGTCGAGGAACAGACCGCCAAGCAGCGGCACGAACTCGCCGTGGCGGGGTGGCTGGCCGACAGCGGGGCCCCGGTCGTGCGGCCCAGTCCGCTGGTGCCGCGCGAACCGGTCGAGTTCGAGGGCAGGTCGCTGACCTTCTGGGAGTTCGTCAGCGAGGCGGACGGCCTCGCCGACATGGCCGACGCCGACCCCAAGGCGCTGGAGGACCGCTTCGTCGAGCAGACCGGCTGGGCCGCACAATTGCACGGCCTGCTGGCCGGGTATCCCGGCGAGCTGCCGACGCTGTCGCCCCTGGTGCCCGCGCTGAAGCCGGCGCTCGCGGAGCTCAAGAAGCACCCGCAGTCACTCACGACGGCGGAGCTGGACCGGGTCGAGCGGGAGTACGCGGTGCTCGAAGCGCTCGTCGGCGATCTGCCCGCGTACTTCCCCGACGCCCGCATGCAGACGCTGCACGGCGACTCGCCGTCCTACAACGTCCTGCGGACGGCCGACGGCTATGTGTTCAACGACTTCGAGGACGTCACGCGGGGGCCCGTGGAGTGGGACCTGACGCTCGTCGGCCCGCGCGGGATCGAGGTGTACGAGCGCGCGAGCGGCACCCGGGTGGACCGGGCCCTCCTGGACGTCATGGAGGGCGCGCGGATGCTCCAGGTGGTGGGCGCCCTGGCGCTCGTACCGCGGATGCCGGAGATCGGCCCGATGCTGGAGCCCGTCGTCGACCAGTGGCGCGCCCGGAGCCCGCTGGCCCTGCCCGGCCTCGCCTGACGCGCTGCGGCCGGGGGCGCGAGGAAGGGCCTGTGCGACCCCGTGAATCCCTGTCAGGTCAGGGAAGCAGGCATGGAAACGAGCACGGAAACAGCCATGGAAATAAGCGGTCGGTCGCATTCCGCTCAGTTGCGGTCAGGACCGTAAGCTCGGGGGCATGACCTGGTCGAAGGCGCTGAAGGACACCGTCCGCACCGGGCTGACGGTCGAGCGGACCAAGTTGCAGCCGCTGGTCGCGGTGCGGGGCGCGGCCGGGGTGGCGATCGTCATCGGGGTCGTGCTGTGGCTCGCCACGCCGACACTGGCGGTGTCGTCGGCGTTCGGGGCCTTCGCCTCCGCGCTGGTGACCTTCCAGCGGAGCTGGCGGCCACGGCCCGTGCTGGCGCTGGCGGTGGCGGCGGGGCTCGCGGTCAGTACGTTCGTGGGGTACATGGCCGCCGCCGACCCGCTCGTGTTCGGGGTGCTGCTGGCCGTCTGGACGCTGCTGGCGGGGATGGCGTGGGCGGTCGGGCCGGTGTCGGGGATGGTCGCGACGCAGACCGTCGCGGTCATGCTCATCACCGTCACGCTGCCGACGTCCGTCGCGGGGGCGCTGCTGCACGCCGGGATCATCGTCTGCGCGGGGGTGGTCCAGGCAGCGCTCATCGTCGTCTTCCCGGTCAGACCCTGGGGGTTGCAGCGCGACGCGCTCGCGGACGCGCTGGCCGCCGAGGCGGACTACGCGCGCCGGCTGCGGCACGACCCGGTGGCGCGGTTCGACGCGCAGCCGCTGATGGACGCCCGCAGCGCCGCCGAACTGACCCCGCGCCAGGCCAGGAACAGACCGCGCCAGTTGGGCGGGCCGCGCGGTGTCGCCGAGCGGCTGCGGCCGGTGCTCGCCTCGCTGGCCGACCCCGTCGTGGGGGCGCCCGCCGAGGGGCCGGAGCGGGACCACGTACGGGATCTGCTGGCCGCCGCCGGGACCGTGCTGGACGCGGTGGCGCGGTCGATCCGGTGGGGCAAGCCGGTGCGGCTGCCGCCGGAGGCGATGGCGGTCCTGGAAGGGGCCGAGTCCGGTTCGATGCTCACGGGGCCGGCCCGCCGCTCCGCGCTGCGGCTGATCGCGCTGCTCGCGGACGCCGTGGAAGCCACCGACGAGCCCGTCAAGGAGGCCCGTCCCGCCAACGGGGAGCCCAAGGGCGCCAAGGCCCCCAAGAAGTCCGGGGAGAAGGAGCAGTACCGCCATCTGCTGCGGCCCACCGTGCCCCGGCTGGTGCCGGTGGGCCTGCGGGCGCTGCGGCGGGAGGCCCGCTGGTCCTCGGCGATCGGGCGGCACGCGGTGCGGGTCGCGGGGGTCTCGCTGGCCGGGTACGCGCTGGGCAGCGCGTTGCCGCTGGGGCACGGTTACTGGGCGCCGATGACCTCGGTCATGGTGATGCGACCGGACTTCGGCCAGACCTATTCGCGCGGGGTCGCGCGCTTCGTCGGGACGCTGGTCGGGGTGTTCGTCGGCGGGCTGGTGATGGCCCTCGCCCACCCCGGCCCGTGGGTGTGCGCGGCGCTCGCCGTGGTCTGCATCGCCCTGATGTATCTGCTGATGCGCACCGGATACAGCGTGGCGTCGGCGTGCATCGCCGCCTACGTCGTCTTCCTGCTCGGCATCGCGGGCGAGGGCTGGTCGCAGACGGTGGAGGAGCGGGTGATCCTGACCCTGCTGGGCGGGCTGCTCGCGATGGCCGCGTACGCGCTCTTCCCGGCCTGGGAGACGCCCAAGCTGCGCGACCGGCTCGCCGACTGGCTGGCCGCCAACGGCCGCTACTCCCTCGCGGTCCTCGACGCGTTCGCCCACCCCGCCGACCGCAAGCCGCGCCGGGTGCGCGAGGCGCTGCTGGACGCCCGGGCCGCGCGCCAGGCCTGGGAGGACGCGGTCGCCCGCGCCCAGCGGGAGCCCGTACGGCACCGGGGGATCTCGCGCAACGCGGAGCGGGGCGCGGAGGCGGCGCTGGCCACGATGGGGCGGGTGACGATGCTGATGGAGGCGCACATCCCGGACCGCGACGCCGCCCCCTCCAAGGAGGCCGAGGAGTTCGCGGCGGCCCTGCGCGCGGCTCTCCCGGACGCCGCCGCGGCCGTCCGGGAACGGCGTGACCTGGACTGGTCGGGGCCCCTCGACGCGTACGGCGCCTGGCAGGCGCGCGTGGGCGAGGAGGGGGTGGCGGTGCGCGCCGCGGAGCTCCTGGTGGACGCCCTCGACGAGCTCGCGGGCGTCCTCTCCCGCGGCCCCGGCGGCCGGAACCGGGCCGCTCGGCGCTAGCCCCTGCCCTTACCGGGCGTGCGCTTGGCCCTGCGGGCCGTGGGGCGCGCACCTCCGCTGCGCGGCGGTCGTCCTCGATCGCCGGACGGGCCGGATTCGGCCGAGCCCGTCCCCAGCAGTCCGCCCGGGGGGCGGAAGCCCAGCCAAAACCAGCCCGTCCGGGGGCACCTCCCAGCGGTAGCCGGGGGAGAGTGAGGACGCGCCCGCAGGGCGCCCGCCGCCGCAGCGGCACAAACCCAGCGGCTATGCCGTGAACAGCCCCTCCAAATGCGCGTCCACCAAACGGAGCGCTTCCGCCCCGGAGACGACCTCCAGCAGGGTGTAGTTCGTCAGGCCGTCGATCAGCGCGATCAGCAGCATCGCCTCGGTGTCGGGGTCGCGGTCGGCGGCGACCTCGCCGCGGGCGATGCCGTCCCGGATCTGGTGGGCGAAGAGGCCGCGCAGGGCGGGGATGCCCTCCTTGGCGTGGCGGCGCAGGCGTTCGTCGTGGACGGCCCGTACGAAGTAGGCGATCTGGACGAGGTTGCCGGTGCGGCTGCTGTCGTCCAGGGGAAGCATCTCCACCGCCGATTCGCGCAGGATGTCGCGCGGGGCGGGGGTCTCGGCGAGGGCGTGGACGCGCTCGCCGATGCGGCGGGCCGCGAGGGCGCTGATGTGGTCGAGGGCGAAGACGAGCATCTCGTCCTTGCTGGAGAAGTAGTGCTGCAACTGCCCCAGCGAGATGCCCGCCTCGGCCGCGACGTCGCGCAGGCTCGCGCCGTCGAGCCCGCGCTCGCTCGCGATCCGCCAGAGGGCCTCCGCGATCTTCCGGCGGCGTTCCTCGTGGTCCACCCGCTTGGGCACTGGCGCCCCTTCCTCATTTTTACAGGTCAAGTGTATTGCTATACCTTAACCCCTGCCAATACGATTGACTTGTAAAAGATACGGGGGCGGTCATGGTCGAACACCGGCACCACACGCGCGTCAGGCTCCGGCCGCCGCGCAACAGCGTCGATCCCCGCGCCCGGCGCTGGTGGACCGTGCAGTCGCTGGTCACCGTCAGCGGCCCGCTGCTGCTGACCGCCCTCACGCTGTTCGTGCTGTCCCTCCTCTTCTTCCCCGGCGCCCTGCCCTGGCTCGGCCCGCTGCTGCTCGTCGTCCTCGTGCTGCCCGCGCTGGCCTACACGCTGACCATGCCGGGCTGGCGGTACCGCGTGCACGCCTGGGAGCTGGGGGACACCGCGGTCTACGCCGCGAGCGGCTGGTTCTGGCAGAAGCGCCGAATAGCCCCGCTCTCCCGCGTCCAGACCGTCGACACCGGGCGCGGCCCGATCCAGCAGTACTTCGGCCTCGCCACGGTCACCGTCACCACCGCCTCCACGGCGGGCGACGTGAAGATCGCGGGCCTCTCCGACGCCGACGCCCGGCTGCTGGCCGAGCGCATCACCGCCGCCGCCCGCACCGTCCCGGGGGACGCCGCGTGACCGGGCGGGACACCGACGGCTGGCGGTCGCTCGACGCCCGCACCCTCCTCGTGCACTGCGCCTGGATGGCCGCGCCGCTGGGCTCCCTGGCCCTGACCGCGCTCGCCACCGGCGGTGACCTGGATCTCCGCGGCTGGATCACCCTCGGTGTCATCGGGGTCGTCTTCGCCGTCATCACCACCGCCGGGTTCGTCACGTGGTCGCGCACCCGCTACCGCGTCACCGGCGACTCCCTCGAACTGCGCACGGGCCTGTTCACCCGGCGGCTGCGGTCGGTCCCGCTGCACCGCGTGCGCAACGTCGACCTGACCGCCAACCCCGTGCAGCGCGTCCTGGGGCTCACGGTCCTGCGGGCGGGCACGGCCGGTTCGGCGGGCGGCCGCAGCGAGCTGTCCCTGGACGCCCTGTCCAGGCCCGAGGCCGTGCGGCTGCGGGCCGAACTCCTGGCCCGCGCCGGGGCCGTGAGCGCCCAGGACCCGGTGCTCGCCACCGCCGATCCGCGCCGGCTGCGCTACGCGCCGCTCACGTTCTGGGTGTTCGGAGGTGTCTTCGCCGCGTTGGGTGCCGTGTGGAGGGTCTTCGACGGGATAGGGATCAAGCCCTGGCGGATCGGCTTCGTCCGCCGGTCGTTCGAGGAGTTCGGCCACAGCGCGCTGTGGCTCACCGTCCCGCTTGCCCTGCTCGCGGTGGTGGTGACCGGCGTGATCGGCTCGGTGCTGCTCTACGCCGAGAACTGGGGGAGGTACCGCCTGGAGTGGACCGACGAGGCGACCCTCGGCGTCCGTCACGGCCTGCTGACGACCCGTTCCGTCTCCATCGAGCGGGCCAGGCTGCGCGGAGTGGCCCTGCGCGAGCCGATGCTGCTGCGCGCGGGCGGCGGGGCGAGCGTACGGGCGGTCGCGGGCGGCCTCGGCAACCGCGAGGAGAACCGCAAGCGCAGCGCCGTCCTGCCGCCCGCCTCCCGCGCCGAGGCGCTGCGGGTGTGCGCGGGGGTGCTGGGCGAGGAGGTCCCGACGGACGGGCTGCTCCCCCACCCGCGGGTGGCCCTGCGGCGGCGGGTCGTGCGCGCGCTGACGTGGTGCGTGCTGCCGCCGACGGTGGCGCTGGCCGTGCTGGGGTGGCTGCTCACACCCGTACTGCTGTACTGCGCGGCGGGCTACGCGCTGCTCGCGACCCCGGTCGCCTGCCATCTCGCGCGCGATGCCTACCGTGCGCTCGGGCACGCGGTGCGGGGCCGCCATCTCGTCGTGCGGTCCGGCACGTTCGGCCGGGAGACCGTCACCCTGCGCCGGGACGCGGTGCTGGCGTGGACGTTCTCGGACACGCCGTTCTCCCGCCGGTCCGGGGTGGTCACCGTGACGGCCGGGGTCGCGGCGGGCGAGGACGGATACCGCATCCGGGACATGTCGGCCACGGAGGCGGCGGGCTTCGCGGACACGGCGACGCCGGGGATCGTGACGGAGTTCCTGGACGGATCACCGCTCGCCGATCACCCCCGCAACGCGAGTGACGAGGCGCGCATATAGGGCACACCGGTGCAGTTGAGGCACACGTGAGGTGCTTCACACCGGGCCTGCGGCGGACTGATCCACGGCCCGTCGCCGGGCCCGGCCCGGCGCGCCGTCGATCTTCCAGAAACCCGCCCTGAGCTGGATGTTCGCCGCAGGCACCCACCCTCGCCCGGCAGCCTGGGGCCGCGCGCCGCCACCCGCGCGCATCCGCCGTTTCGATCTTTCCGCCCGAACCGATCTCCACATTCTTGTTATTGGATGAGCGGCTTCGGGTCTCCCATGTGTCGGGACGGCAATCGACTCAGGTGCGGAAAGAGGTGGACGGGACGTGCGGAGTGACAGCGTGACCGTGGCCGTGATCGAGGCGGCGCGGGCCGGGAACACCGCCGCGCAGGACGAACTCGTCGCCGCGTACCTGCCGCTGGTCTACAACATCGTCGGCCGCGCGCTGAACGGGCACGCGGACGTCGACGACGTGGTCCAGGAGACCATGCTCCGCATGATCAACGGCCTTGACGGGCTACGGGATCCGGCCTCCTGCCGGTCGTGGCTCGTCGCGATCACGATGAACCAGATACGCAGCCACTGGCGGGACGGACAACGCGAGGAGACCCCCGTGGGCGGACTCCAGGAGGTCGGCCGCGAAGTGCCGGATCCCGGTGCCGACTTCGTCGACCTCACCATCGTGCGACTGGGCCTGTCGGGCCAGCGGCGCGAGGTCGCGGAGGCCACCCGCTGGCTGGACGACGGGGACCGGGACGTGCTGTCCCTGTGGTGGCTGGAGGCCGCGGGCGAGCTGAGCCGCGCCGAGGTCGCCGCCGCCCTGGACCTCTCCCCGCAGCACACCGCCGTGCGCGTCCAGCGCTGCAAGGCCCAGCTCGATGTCGCCCGGGGCGTCGTACGGGCGCTCGCCGCCACCCCGCGCTGCCAGGAGCTCGCCGAGCTCGTCGGGCCCTGGGACGGCACCCCCTCCGCGCTGTGGCGCAAGCGCCTCGCCCGGCACACGCGCGGCTGCGCGGGCTGCGGTGGCGCCGGGGCGTCCCTCGTCCCCGCCGAGGGGCTGCTCGTCGGCCTCGGCCTGGTGCCCGTCTCGGGCGCGCTGCTCGGGTGGTGGGGCGGCGGCTCCGTGCTCGACACCCAGCCGGTGGCCTACTCCGCGCCCCCGGACCCCGCCCCGTACACCGACCCGCACACCTCCGTCCTCGCGTCCCCGACACCGGAACCGTCCCCGATACCGAATCAGGCCGCTATGCCGAATCGTTCCTCCATACCGAACCAGCCCTCCGCTCCCCGCAGCCACCGCGCCCGCACCAACCGCACCGCCGTACGGGCGGGCATCGGGGCCGGGGTGCTCGCCCTGCTCGGCGGCGCCGTCGTGGGCGGCTCGTACCTCTTCTCCGACTCCTCCGAGAGCATCGAGCCGAAGACCGCGAGCGCCCCCGGCCAGGCCGTGCCCTTCGGGGACCGCACCCCGTCGCCGATCAAGACCGACGCCAGTGCTTCCGCCAAGCCCTCCCCCTCCGGCAGCCCGTCGGCGTCCAAGAAGCCGTCGCCCAAGGCCTCCCCCTCGGCCAAGTCGGCGGCGCCCGAGCCGAGCGCCACGACGTCGAAGCCCAAGCCCGAGGCCGCCCCGGCCCGCCCGAAGCCCAAGCCGAAGCCGCCCACCGGCAACACGGGCGGCGGCAGCACCGCGCAGCAGGTCGTGAACCTGGTCAACGAGGAGCGCGCCAAGGTGGGTTGCTCCGCGCTGACGATCAACCCGCAGCTGACCACGGCTGCCCAGCGGCACTCCGACGACATGGCCGCCCGCGACTACATGGACCACACCAACCCCGACGGCCAGGGCCCGGGTGAGCGGATCACCGCCGCCGGCTACCGCTGGAGCACGTACGGCGAGAACGTCGCCGCCGGGCAGAGCGGTCCGGCGGCCGTCATGAACTCCTGGATGAACAGCTCCGGCCACCGCCAGAACATCCTCAACTGCTCGTTCAAGGAGATCGGCGTGGGCGTCGCCTCCGACTCCGGCGGCCCGAAGTGGACCCAGGTCTTCGGCGCCCGCTGATCACGGACCCGGGCGTCGCGCCCGCCACCGGTGGGCCGGGCTACCGCCCCGCCCACCGGCCGAGCGCCGCCTCGGCGCGGGCCCGGGCCTCCGGCGTCAGGTCCGTGAGCCGCGCGCGGTGGTTGGCCGTAGCGACCTCCACGTACGCGTCGCGGCTGCCGCGGCCGAGCCGGAAGCGTTCGGCCGTGGCCGGGTCGTTCTCGCCGTAGACGAAGAGCAGTTCACTGCCGTGGCGGCGCACCCAGCGGTCGACGTCGGCCATCGCGCCCGGCTGGAAGCGCAGCGGGACGTCCCGGGGGACGTAGCTGCGGACGTCCTGGACGCCGGGGTGGCGGAGCAGTCCGTCCAGGTGCGGGGCCCGGTACTGCGGGTATCCGAGCTGGGTGCCCAGCTGGTGGAAGTACGGGGTCAGGGGCGCGAGCACCTGGTCGGTGTAGTTCTTCAGACCGGACGTCGCGTCCAGCCAGGCGTACAGCTCGTCCGTCGAGGCGGTGGGCGCCGGGACCTCCGCGCACTTGGTGGCGTCGCCGTACTGCCAGAACATCGGCACGGCGCGCAGCACGGCGAGTTCGAGCGCCCGGTCCGCGCCGCCGACCGTGGTGAACGTCCGCCGCTCCTTCGCCGCCCACGCGTCGTAGCGGTGCACCAGCTCCGTGCGCCGCACCAGCGCCTCCCGCTGTGCCGCCTTGAGCGCGGCGCGGCAGGACGGGGTGCCCAGCCGCTCGACGAGCGCGTCGTACGCGGTGTCGTCGCGGTCGTCGGTGTTGTTCGGGGCGGAGTAGGCGACGGTGCCGTTCACGTCGCGGGGGTAGAAGCGGCGGTGGTAGACGGAGGTCATGCCGCCCTTGCTGCCGCCGGTGGAGATCCACGGCCCGCCGTACAGCGCCTTGAGCGCCTGGATCAGCCGGTGGTGGTCGCTCGCCGCCTGCCAGATGTCCAGCGTCGAGTAGTCCACGGCCCCGGACTCGGGCCGGGACGTGCCGAAGTACCGCTGCTCGGTGGAGATCTGGTTGCCGTCGACGAGCTTGGTGGGCTCGGAGCGGAACGCGGGGTCCGCGCCCAGCGCGTAGCCCGTCGTGTACAGCACCATCGGCTGCCGGACGGACTTGTGCAGCAGGGTCAGCCGCTGCTCGAACGTCCCCCGCTCGGGGTGGCGGTGGTCCACGGGCTGCCGGTAGCTCAGCTCGAAGTAGCGGTAGCCGGGGGCGGCGGGCTTCTCACCGGTCAGCCGCATGCCGGGCACGGCCTCGACCCTGGCCCGGATGTCACCGTCGGGCGTCTCCTCCGCGGCCCCCGCCTGCGTCGTGGGGACCAGCAGCCCGGCGAGCAGGCCGAGGGTGACGAGACGGCGGCGCATCCGGGTGCGCGTGTGGTTCCTCATGCCCGCCAGTCAACCGGCGGGGTCACCCCGCCGGACCCCCCGCGCGCGTGAGCGGCCTCCCCCACGTGGGGGAGGCCGCTCACGTCAGGTCAGCGGTGGCTGGGGAAGCCCAGGTCGACGCCGCCGTCCTCGGGGTTCGGCCAGCGGGTGGTGACGACCTTGCCGCGGGTGTAGAAGTGCACGCCGTCGTTGCCGTAGATGTGGTGGTCGCCGAAGATCGAGTCCTTCCAGCCGCCGAAGGAGTGGTAGCCGACCGGCACCGGGATGGGGACGTTGACGCCCACCATGCCCGCCTGGACCTCCAGTTGGAAGCGGCGGGCCGCGCCGCCGTCGCGGGTGAAGATGGCGGTGCCGTTGCCCCACGGCGAGGCGTTGATCAGGGCGATGCCCTCCTCGTACGTGGCGGCGCGCAGCACGCACAGGACGGGGCCGAAGATCTCGTCGCGGTAGGCGTCCGCGTCCGTGGACACCTTGTCCAGGAGGGACAGGCCGATCCAGTGGCCGTCCTCGTAGCCCTCGACCGTGAAGCCGGTGCCGTCGAGGACGACCTCGGCGCCCTGGGCGGCCGCGCCGTGGACGTAGGAGGCGACCTTGTCGCGGTGCGCCTTGGTGATGAGGGGGCCCATCTCGGACGTGGGGTCGTCACCGGGGCCGATCTTGATCTTCTCGGCGCGGTCGCGGATCTTCGCCACGAGCGCGTCGCCCGTGTCGCCCACCGCTACGACGGCCGAGATCGCCATGCAGCGCTCGCCGGCCGAGCCGTAGGCGGCCGAGACGGCCGCGTCGGCGGCGGCGTCGAGGTCGGCGTCGGGGAGGACCAGCATGTGGTTCTTGGCGCCGCCGAGGGCCTGGACGCGCTTGCCGTGGGACGTGGCCACGCCGTGGATGTGGCGGGCGATGGGCGTGGAGCCGACGAAGGAGACCGCCGCGACGTCCGGGTGCTCCAGGAGCCGGTCGACGGCGACCTTGTCGCCGTGCACGACGTTCAGCACACCGTCCGGCAGCCCGGCCTCGGCGGCGAGTTCGGCCAGGCGCAGCGCGGCCGAGGGGTCCTTCTCGCTCGGCTTGAGGACGAAGGTGTTGCCGCAGGCGACGGCGAGCGGGAACATCCACATCGGCACCATGGCCGGGAAGTTGAAGGGCGTGATGCCCGCGACGACGCCGAGCGGCTGGCGGATCGAGGCGACGTCCACGCCGCCGGACACCTGGGTGGACAGCTCGCCCTTGAGCTGGAGGGTGATCCCGCAGGCCAGCTCGACGATCTCCAGGCCGCGGGCGACCTCGCCGAGGGCGTCGGAGTGCACCTTGCCGTGCTCGGCGGTGATGAGCTCGGCGAGTTCGTCGCGGTGGGCGTCGAGCAGGGCGCGGTAGCGGAACAGCACCGCCGTGCGCGCCGCCAGCGAGGACGTGCCCCACGTGCCGAACGCGGCCTTGGCCGCCGCGACGGCCGCGTCGACCTCCTCGGCCGACGCGAACGCGACCTCGGTGGTGACGGCGCCGGTGGCCGGGTCGGTGACCTGGCCGAACGCGCCGGAGGCACCCTCGACGGACTTGCCGCCGATCCAGTGGTTGACGGTCTTCATCTGCTGCGACCTCTCTTACGTTCCAAGGTAACGGCGGCGGGCGGCGGCGTGACGCTCGTACTCCTGGCGGGCCCTGACGGCCGCCGGGCGGGTCGCGGTCTCGGCGACAGGCACATCCCACCACGCCTGGGCGGGGGGCGCCCCGGACACACTGTCGGCTGTTTCGGTCTCCACATAGACACATGTGGGCCGGTCCGAGGCGCGCGCTTCCGCGAGCGCCGTGCGCAGCTCACCGGCCGTGCGGGCGCGCAGCACGGCCATCCCGAGGGAGGCGGCGTTGGCGGCCAGGTCCACGGGCAGCGGGTCGCCGGAGTACGTGCCGTCGGGGGCCCGGTAGCGGTAGGCCGTGCCGAAGCGCTCGCCGCCGACCGCCTCCGAGAGGCCGCCGATGGAGGCGTAGCCGTGGTTCTGGACCAGGACGACCTTGATCGCGATGCCTTCCTGCACGGCGGTGACGAGCTCGGTCGGCATCATCAGATACGTGCCGTCGCCGACGAGCGCCCACACGGGCCGGTCGGGGGCGGCCAGGCGGACGCCGATGGCGGCCGGGATCTCGTAGCCCATGCAGGAGTAGCCGTACTCCAGGTGGTACTGGCGGCGGGAGCGGGCCCGCCACAGCTTGTGCAGATCGCCGGGGAGCGAGCCCGCCGCGTTGACGATCACGTCCTCGTCGCCGACGACGGCGTCCAGCGCGCCGAGCACCTGGGCCTGGGTGGGGCGGGCGTCGGGGTCCGCCACCGCGTAGGCGCGCTCGACCTCCGACTCCCAGGCGGCCTTCCCGGCGGCGTACTCGGCCTCGTACGGCGCCGGGACCCGGTATCCGGCCAGGCCCTCGGTGAGCGCCCGGAGCCCGGCGCGGGCGTCGGCGACCAGCGGCAGGGCGGCGAGCTTGTGGGCGTCGAAGGAGGTGATGTTCAGGTTGACGAAGCGGACGCCGGGCGCGAAGAGGGTCGCGGAGGCGGTGGTGAAGTCGCTGTAGCGGGTGCCGACGCCGATGACCACGTCGGCGGTGCGGGCCAGTTCGTCGGCGACGGCCGTGCCGGTGTGGCCGATGCCGCCGACGTCCGCGGGGTGGTCGTGGCGCAGCGAGCCCTTGCCCGCCTGGGTCGAGGCGACGGGGATGCCGGTCGCCTCGGCCAGGGCGCGCAGGGCGTCCTCGGCCTCGCTGTGGTGGACGCCGCCGCCCGCGACGATCAGGGGCCGCCGGGCGGCCCGTACGGCCGCCGCCGCCTCGGCGGTCGCGGCCGGGTCGGGCGCCGGGCGGCGTACGTGCCAGACGCGGTCGGCGAAGAACTCCTCGGGCCAGTCGTACGCCTCGGCCTGGACGTCCTGGGGCAGGGCGAGGGTGACGGCCCCGGTCTCGACCGGGTCGGCCAGCACCCGCATCGCCTGGAGGGCTGCGGGGATCAGCGCCTCGGGGCGGGTGATCCGGTCGAAGTACCGCGACACCGGGCGCAGACAGTCGTTGACGGAGACGTCGCCCGCGCCGGGGTGTTCGAGCTGCTGGAGGACGGGGTCGGCGGGCCGGGTGGCGAAGGTGTCGCCGGGCAGCAGCAGGACGGGCAGCCGGTTGATCGTGGCGAGCGCGGCACCGGTGACGAGGTTGGTGGCGCCGGGGCCGATGGAGGTGGTGACGGCGTGCGCGGCGAGCCGGTCGCGCTGGCGGGCGTAGCCGACGGCGGCGTGGACCATGGCCTGTTCGTTGCGGCCCTGGAGGTAGGGCAGGGCACCCTCGGACTCCAGCAGCGCCTGCCCGATGCCGGCGACGTTGCCGTGGCCGAAGATCCCCCAGCAGGCGTCGATCAGCCGCTGCCGCCTGCCGTCGCGCTCGGTGTACTGGTGGGCGAGGAACGCGACGAGGGCCTGCGCGACCGTGAGCCGTCGGGTCATCGGGCTTCTCCCTGGGCGGGTTCCTGCGGGGCGGGTTCCTGCGGGGCGGGGTAGAGGGGCAGACGCGGGTCCACGGGCTGCTCGGGCCAGGTCCCGCGGATCCAGGCGTGGTCGGGGTGGTCGCAGATCAGCCACTGCCGCTCGGCGCCCGGCCCGGCCATCACGTTGAGGTAGTACATGTCGTGGCCGGGGGCGGCCATGGACGGGCCGTGCCAGCCGTCGGGGATCAGCACGGCGTCACCGCTGCGGACCTCGGCGAGGACGTCGGTCCCCTTCTCCCGCGACGGCGACACCCGCTGGTAGCCGAGGCCGGTGTCGTCGCCGGCGATCTCGAAGTAGTAGATCTCCTCCAGCTCCGACTCCAGGCCGGGGCGGTGCTCGTCGTGCTTGTGCGGCGGGTAGGAGGACCAGTTGCCGCCGGGGGTGAGCACTTCGACGGCGATGAGCCGGTCGCACTCGAAGACGCCCGCGGCGGCGAAGTTGTTGACCTGCCGGGAGCAGTTCCCGGTGCCGCGCAGCTCGACGGGCACGCCGGAGGCGGGCCCGTAACGGGCGGGCAGCCGGCGCTCGCAGCGCGCCCCGGCGAGCGCGAACCGGCCTCCGGCCGGGGCGGTGACGGTGGCGTGCGCGTCGCGCGGCAGGTAGGCGAAGTCGGTGACGGCGCTGAACACTCCGTCACGGCCGTGGAGTTCGAAGGACTCGCCGCTGTCGATGACGACCGTGCAGCCGCCGCTGAGGGGGAGCACGATCCATTCGCTGTCGCCGGTGGGGAAGGTGTGGCTGCCGTTTTGGGGCAGCGTCAGGGTGCGCAGGGAGGAGTAGCGCCAGTCGGCGCGGTCGGGGGTGATGTCCACGGCGTAGTCCGTACCGGTTGCGGTCCCCGCCGGTACGTGTGGGTCAGCGAAGGTCATGCGCTCCTCGTCTCGTGGCTCGCGTGAGGGAAACCGGGGCTCCGCCCCGGACCCCGGTCCGGGGTCGCCGGACCGGAGCCCCGGTTACGGGAAGGGGCGGGGCTGGGGAAGGTCTCTCGGCCCGTCACAGCAACCCCACCGCCGTATCCACCGCACCGGCCACATCCCCGTCGGAGGGATACAGCAGGGCCCGCCCCACCACCAGCCCCTGGACCGTCGGCAGACGGAGCGCCGCCCGCCATCTCTCGTACGCCGCGTCCTGGTCGTCGCCCACGTCGCCGCCCAGCAGGACGGCCGGGAGGGTGGAGGTCTCCATCACCCGCGCCATGTCGTCGGCGTCGTCGGTGACGGGCACCTTGAGCCAGGTGTAGGCGGAGGTGCCGGCCAGGCCGGAGGCGATGGCGATGGACTTGGTGACGGCCTCGGCGCTCAGGTCGTTGTGGACCTTGCCCGCGACGCGCCGGGAGAGGAAGGGTTCGACGAACACGGGCAACCGGTGGGCTGCCATGTCGTCGATGGCGCGCGCAGTGGCGACCATCGTGCTCAGCGAGCCGTGGTCGTCGTAGTCGATGCGCAGCAGCAGCTTGCCCGCGTCGAAGCCGAGTCCGGCCAGGTCGGCGGCGCGGTGGCCGGTGAAGCGGTCGTCCATCTCGAAGGCCGCGCCGGCGAGACCGCCGCGGTTCATGGACCCGACCACGACCTTGTGTTCGAGGGCGCCGAGCAGCAGCAGGTCGTCGAGGATGTCGGCGGTGCCGAGGACGCCGTCCACGCCGGGGCGGGAGAGCGCGAGGCACAACCGTTCCAGCAGGTCGGCCCGGTTGGCCATGGCGTGGGCGCGGTCGCCGACGGCGAGGACGCCGCGCGCGGTGTGGTCGGCGGCGATGATCAGGAGTCGGCCGTTGGCGCCGACCAGCGGGCGCCGGGCCCGGCGGGCCGCCGCCTCGGCGACGGCCTCGGGATGCCTGCTCCGCACCTTCACGAGGTCGGAGATACCGATGGTGCTCACGAGGTGCCCTCTTTCACTGGCGGGGGTCCTGGGCGGGGACGTGGATCAATGGCCGGACGGGCGCGGGCGGATGCACGAGCGGGCCAGGAGTTCGTCGATCTCGGCCGGGGTCGGCATCGCGGCCGAGCAGGAGAGCCGGGAGGCGACCAGCGCCCCGGCGGCGTTGGCGTAGCGGATCACGCGTTCGAGGTCCCAGCCGGCGAGCAGCCCGTGGCACAGGGCGCCGCCGAACGCGTCACCCGCGCCGAGTCCGTTGACGACCTCGACCGCCACCGGCGGCACCTCGGCGACGGTGCCGTCGCGGTGTGCGGCGAGCACGCCCTTGGGGCCCTGTTTGACGACGGCGAGTTCGACCCCTGCGGCCAGCAGGGCCCGGGCGCAGTCGGCCGGTTCGCGGACGCCGGTGGCGATCTCGCACTCGTCGAGGTTGCCGACGGCCACGGTCGCGTGGGCCAGCGCCTTGGCGTACCAGGGACGGGCCCTTTCCGGATCGGCCCAGAACATCGGCCGCCAGTCGAGGTCGAAGACGGTGACGCCCCCGGTCCTCGCGGCCGTGCGGGCCTCCAGGGCGGCGAGCGTGGCGGTGCGGCTCGGCTCCTCGGAGAGACCGGTGCCGGTCATCCAGAAGATCCGGGCCTCGCACACCGCGGCGAGGTCGAGCTCGTCGGCGCGCAGCTCCATGTCCGGTGCCTTGGGCCGTCGGTAGAAGTAGAGCGGGAAGTCGTCGGGCGGGAAGATCTCGCAGAAGGTGAGCGGGGTGGGGTATTCGGGGGTGGTCAGGACCAGCCGGTCGTCCACGCCGAATTCGCGCAGCGCCCGGTGGACGTACTCGCCGAACGGGTCCGCGCCCGTACGGCTGACGAGGGCCGTGCGCCGTCCCAGCCGGGCGGCGGCGACCGCGACGTTGGCGGGCGAGCCGCCCAGGAACCGCCCGAACGTCTCCACCCGTGCCAGCGGCACACCGGTCTCGAGCGGATAGAGGTCGACCCCGACGCGGCCCATCGTGAGCAGGTCGTACGGTTCGACCGGCTCGTACGGCACGGCCGGCCCGGCCGGTTCGCTCATGTCTGCCATCTCCGTCCTTCCGCCGGCGGATCCGGTCCGGTCGGCTCCGGTCAGGTCTAGCCGGGCGCACGGGACCCTGTCAAGGATTTGTCCTTACATATGGACGTCCCCCGAAGGGGCATTGACTGTACGTCCATATGTCCGGACGAAGCCTTGACACCCATCTACCCGGCAGGGAAGCTACCGGCAACCCCACCCCTGCCCTTCGGCACGGGAGAACCAGCCCTTGACCGGTCACCGCCGACCGGCGAGAGGAGAGCCGCCGCATGCCCGCCGCCCACTCCCCTTCTCCCCCCTCCGGTTCCCCCGCCCCGAGCTCCCCCGGCCGGATCCGGGTCGGCTCCGCACCGGATTCGTGGGGCGTCTGGTTCCCCGACGACCCGCAGCAGGTCCCCTGGCAGCGCTTCCTCGACGAGGTCGCCGAGGCGGGCTACGCGTGGATCGAACTCGGCCCGTACGGCTACCTCCCCACCGACCCCGCCCGGCTGCGCGACGAGACGGAACGGCGTGGTCTGACCGTCTCCGCCGGCACGGTGTTCACGTCCCTGCACCGCGGCCCGGACACCTGGGACTCCACCTGGGCGCACGTCGCGCAGGTCGCCGAGCTGACCCGGGCGACGGGCGCCGGGCACCTCGTCGTCATCCCGTCCTTCTGGCGCGACGACAAGACCGCCGAGCTGATCGAGAGCCCCGAACTGACCGCCGAGCAGTGGCGCCACCTCACCACCGGCACGGAACGGCTGGCCCGCGAGGTGCGCGAGCGCTACGGGCTCGACATCGTCGTCCACCCGCACGCCGACACCCACATCGACACCGAGGCGCACGTCGAGCGCTTCCTCGACGCCACCGACTCCGACCTGGTGAACCTCTGTCTGGACACCGGGCACTACGCCTACTGCGGCGGGGACAGCGTCAAGCTCATCGAGACCTACGGCGAGCGGATCGGCTACCTCCACCTCAAGCAGGTGGACCCGGTGGTCCTCGCGGACGTCCTCGCCGAGGGCACCCCCTTCGGGCCTGCCGTCCGGCGCGGCGTGATGTGCGAACCGCCGCGCGGCGTACCGGCCCTGGAGCCCGTCCTGGCCGCTGCCCGCAAGCTCGACGTCGACCTCTTCGCCATCGTCGAACAGGACATGTACCCCTGCCCGCCGGACCGGCCGTTGCCCATCGCCCGGCGCACCCGCCGCTATCTGCGCTCGTGCGGCGCGTAGGCCCGGCCGGCGGATCGTCGCGAGTGCACCTCCGCTGCGCGGCGGTGTCCTCAATCGCCGGACGGGCTGACATGCAGGCGGTACGGACGGCTCGCAGTCGAACGAGAACGAGGGAAGCCATGACGCAGCGAGGAACACTCGGCGTAGCCGTGATCGGTACGGGCAGGATGGGCGCGGACCACGTCCGGCGGCTCGACGAGGTCGTCGGCGGGGCCCACGTCGCCGCCGTCGTGGACATCGACGGCGACCGCGCCGAAGCGATCGCGGGCCGCCTCGACGGCGCCACCGCCTACACGGACCCGGCCGCCGCCATGGCCGCCGCCGACGTGGACGCCGTCCTCATCGCCTCGCCCGGCCCGGCCCACGAGGCCGCACTGCTCGAGGCGCTCGACCGCGACCTGCCGGTGCTGTGCGAGAAGCCGCTCACCCCGGACGCCGCGTCCGCGCTGCGCGTCCTGGAGGCGGAGACCCGGCTGGGCCACCGGCGGGTGCAGGTGGGCTTCATGCGCCGCTACGACGCGGAGTACATGCGACTGAAGTCGCTGCTGGACGCGGGCGACTTCGGCCGGACGCTGATGCTGCACTGCCGCCACCGCAACACGTCCACGCCGCCCGGGTTCACCGAACAGATGATGATCAACGACTCGGTCGTGCACGAGATCGACGCCACGCGCTGGCTCCTCGACCAGGAGATCACCGCCGTCACCGTCCTCAAACCCACCCCCTCGTCGGCGGCGCCCGGAGCGCTGAGCGACCCTCAGTTCGTCCTCTTCGAGACCTCGGGCGGCGCGGTCGTCGACGTCGAGATCTTCGTCAACTGCGGCTTCGGCTACCAGGTGCGCTGCGAGGCGGTCGGCGAGCGCGGCACGGCGCTGATCGGTGACGCGCACGGCCTGACCGTGAACGCCGCGGGGCGGTGGGGCGGGGAGATCGCGCCCGACTTCCGGCAGCGCTTCGAGGACGCGTACGACCGCGAGGTCCGCCACTGGGTCGACGCCACCCGGCGCGGCCTGGTCGAGGGCCCCAGCGTCTGGGACGGCTATGCGGCCGCGGTCGTCTGCGAAGCGGGCGTACGAGCGCAAACCGCGGGGACGCGTGTGGCGGTGGAACTGCCGGAGCGGCCGGTCATGTACCGCTGAGGTGCACGTTTCCTCCCCCCCCCAACGGGGCGGAGGCGCCGCGGGCCCCACGGACCTGAGGGCCCGGGGCGCGCAGGTGGGTTGCGGGGCGTAAAGCGACGCAGCCCCGCAACCCACCGGAGCGTCCCGGGCCCGCCCCCACCGAACGCGCGGCGGCGCGACGGCCCGAACCCCCACAGCCCGCCGCAGGCGAAACGGCGCCGCACGGGGCCCCGGACCGCCACAGACAAAACGGAGGCACCCCACATGCGGATCGGACTCCTGGGCGCAGGCCGCATCGGCACGTTCCACGCCACCGCCCTCGCGCACACCGACGGCGTCGACGGCCTCGTCATCGCCGACGCCGACCCGGCGCGGGCCGCCGCGCTCGCCGAGCGGCTGGGCGCCGAGGCGGCGGTCCCGGCGACTTCGGTCATGTCAGCGGCAGAAGCATTCGCACAGGTGGAGGCCGTGGTGATCACCGCCGCGACGGCCGCGCACGCCGACCTGATCACCGAAGCGGCCCGCAACCGGCTGCCCACCTTCTGCGAGAAACCGGTCGCGCTCGATCTGGGCCGCACGGTCCGCGCGCTGCGCGAGGTCGAGTCGGCGGGGACGCTGTTGCAGATGGGGTTCCAGCGGCGCTTCGACGCCGGGTTCCGGGCCGCTCGGGAGGCGTTGCGGGCGGGGCGGCTGGGCCGGGTGCACACCATCCGGGCCGTCACCTCGGACGCGGCGCCGCCACCGGCGGAGTTCCTGCCGCTGTCCGGCGGGCTGATCCGCGACTGCCTGGTCCACGACTTCGACGCCGTCCGCTGGCTGACGGGCCGTGAGGTGGCAGAGGTCTACGCCCGGGGCACGGACGGCGGTGCGGCGTGCTTCCGCGAGGCCGGTGACGTGGACACCGCGGCCGTCCTGCTCACCCTGGACGACGACACGCTCGTCACCGCGACCGCCACCCGGTACAACGGCGCGGGGTACGACGTGCGGACGGAGCTGTCCGGCGAGCGCGACCAATGGGTGGTCGGGCTGGACGACCGTACGCCCATGACCTCGGCCGAGCCGGGCGGGCCGGGGGCGCCCGTACGACCGTGGAGCGGCTTTCTGGAGCGGTTCGACGGCGCGTACCGCGCCGAGCTGGCCGCCTTCGTGCGGGCCGCGCGCGGCGAGGTGCCCAACCCCTGTTCCGGGTGGGAGGGGCTGCGTGCGCTGGTCGTCGCGGAGGCGTGTGAGCTGTCCCGGCGGGAGGGCCGGCCCGTGCGGCCGGCGGAGGTGGCCGAGCGGGCGGGGGTCCCTGCCCTCTGATCATCCCCTTCGCCCCCCGGCCGTTTCCCTGATCATGCTTACCCCAGAACGTGACTGACTCCGTGTCACCTTCACGTCACAGTGGTCACGCTTACATGGCCCTTCCGTCACAGGCGTTCGACAGCCCCGCTCGCCCGGTCACTCTGCGTCGTTCATTGGGGGCAGGCTCAGTGATCAAGAACGGCCGTGCCGCAGCTTCCCGACGGATCCCCCCTCCGTGGCTGCGGCGCAGCGGAGAGGCGCGACAGATGACCGACCGTCGGCTCTGGTCCTACAAGGAAATCGCAGCGCACATCGGAGTGCAGACCGACACCGTGCGGTCCTACCGCAAGCACGGACTGCTCCCCGCGCCCGACCTCACCGAGGGCGGCAAGCCCTACTGGTTCGCGGACACCATCCGCGCCTGGGTCGCCCGGCGGCCCGGCAACCGCTCCCGTCGCGGATCGACGGACTGAACCTCCCCGCCCCCGCCCCCGCCCCACCAGCCGGGCCCCAGGTCGAGCTCCCCCTCGACCTGGGGCCCGTTCCCGTCGGGGCGCGGGCAGGCGTACGGGCAGGCGTGCGGCCGGGCGGAAAAACCCCTGACCCCCACCCGAAGGAATACCCCTAGGGGGTAAGGTGTTGACGCTGTCGAGTTGATCGAAATCTACCGAGGAGCACCACCATGACCTCCGGGACGAACACCGCCTCCACCACCGTCTACCGCGTCACCGGCATGACCTGCGGCCACTGCGAGTCCGCGGTGACCAGCGAACTCACCGCGCTCCCGGGCGTCACCTCGGTGCAGGCCGTCGCCGCCACCGGCCAGGTCACCGTCACCGCCACCGCCCCGCTGGACGACGAGGCCGTCCGCGCCGCCGTCGACGAGGCCGGTTACGAACTGACCGGCCGCGTCTGACCCGCCCCCACCCCCGCCCGCCCGCGAGGAGCGACGCGATGACCAGCACGACCCCCACCCGGACGACACCGCCCACCGCCGAAGTGGAACTCGCCGTCGGCGGCATGACCTGCGCGTCGTGTGCCGCCCGCGTGGAGAAGAAGCTCAACCGGATGGACGGCGTCGAGGCCACCGTCAACTTCGCCACGGAGCGGGCGCGCGTCGCCTTCGGCCCCGGGGTGGAGGTCGCCGACCTCATCGCGACCGTCGAGAAGACGGGCTACACCGCCGAGGTGCCCCGCCCGCCGGAGCCGGAGGCCGCGGAAGCGGATCACGGTGACGGCGGCGGGGAGGCGGGCGGGGCGCGGCAGCGGCTGGCCGTCTCGCTGGCGCTGTCCGTCCCCGTCGTGCTGATGGCGATGGTCCCGGCGCTCCAGTTCGACAAGTGGCAGTGGCTGTCGCTGACGCTGGCCGCCCCCGTCGTGGTCTGGGGCGGGCTGCCCTTCCACCGGGCGGCCTGGACCAACGCCCGGCACGGCACGGCCACCATGGACACCCTCGTCTCGATCGGCACCCTGGCCGCCTTCGGCTGGTCGCTGTGGGCGCTGTTCCTCGGTACGGCGGGCATGCCGGGCATGCGGCACGGCTTCGACCTCACCGTCTCGCGGACGGACGGCTCGTCGGCGATCTATCTGGAGGCGGCGGCCGGGGTGACCACGTTCATCCTCGCCGGGCGCTTCCTGGAGGCGCGCTCCAAGCGGAAGGCGGGGGCCGCGCTGCGGGCGCTGCTGGAGCTGGGCGCCAAGGACGTGAGCGTGCTGCGCGACGGGCGCGAGCAGCGGGTGCCCGTCTCACGGCTGGCGGTCGGCGACCGGTTCGTCGTACGGCCCGGGGAGACGGTCGCCACCGACGGCACGGTCACCGAGGGCGCCTCGGCGGTCGACGTCTCGATGCTCACCGGCGAGTCCGTGCCCGTGGAGGTCACCGTCGGCGACCCGGTCACCGGCGCGACCGTGAACACCTCCGGGCGCCTCGTCGTCGAGGCCGTCCGGGTCGGCTCGGACACCCAGCTGGCACGGATGGCGAAGCTCGTCGAGGACGCTCAGAACGGGAAGGCAGAGGTGCAGCGCCTCGCCGACCGCGTCTCCGGCGTCTTCGTCCCCGTCGTGCTGCTGATCGCGCTCGGCACGCTGGCCGGCTGGCTGCTGGCCGGCTCCGACGCCACCGCGGCCTTCACCGCCGCCGTGGCCGTACTGATCATCGCCTGCCCCTGCGCCCTGGGCCTCGCCACCCCGACGGCCCTGATGGTCGGCACCGGCCGGGGCGCGCAGCTCGGCATCCTCATCAAGGGGCCGGAGGTGCTGGAGTCCACCCGCCGCGTCGACACGGTCGTCCTGGACAAGACCGGCACGGTCACCACCGGCCGCATGGGTCTGCACGACATGGTCGCGGCACCCGGCGTGGACGAAGGCGAGCTGCTCCGGTACGCCGGGGCGCTGGAGCACGCCTCCGAGCACCCGATCGCGCGGGCGGTGGCGCAGGCCGCCGCCGGGCGGCTCGGCCCGCTGCCGACACCGGAGCGGTTCGAGAACGTGGCGGGTCTCGGTGTGCGGGGCGTCGTCGACGGCCGCGAGGTGCTGGTCGGCCGTGAGCCGCTGCTCGCCCGGCAGGGGATCGAGCTGCCCGCCGAGCTGGCGCGGGCGGTGTCCGGGGCACGGACGGCGGGCCGCACGGCGGTGCTGGTCGCCTGGGACGGGCGGGCACGCGGTGTCCTGGCCGTCGCGGACACGGTCAAGGCCACGAGCGCCCGGGCCGTGGCGGAGCTGCGGGCACTGGGGCTGACGCCGGTGCTGCTGACGGGCGACAACACGGCGGTCGCCGAGGCTGTGGCGGCCGAGGTCGGCATCGACGAGGTGATCGCCGAGGTCATGCCGCAGGACAAGGTCGACGTCGTCCGGCGGCTCCAGGCCGAGGGCCGTACGGTCGCGATGGTGGGCGACGGCGTCAACGACGCGGCGGCCCTGGCCGCGGCCGATCTGGGCCTGGCGATGGGGACGGGCACGGATGCCGCCATCGAGGCGGGCGACCTCACGCTCGTCCGGGGCGATCTGCGGGTGGCCGCGGACGCGATCCGGCTCGCGCGCCGGACGCTCGCGACCATCAAGGGCAACCTCTTCTGGGCCTTCGGCTACAACGTCGCCGCGCTGCCGCTGGCCGCGGCCGGACTGCTGAACCCGATGATCGCGGGAGCGGCGATGGCCTTCTCGTCGGTGTTCGTGGTGACGAACAGTCTGCGCCTGCGGCGCTTCACGTAGGCCGCGCTGACTGCGGCCTCGACCGGGGGTCCGGGGGTTGCCCCCGGAGGACACAGCCCGTAAGCCGCACTGGCCTGCACCCCCGGCCGGGGTCCGGGGGTTGCCCCCGGAGGACGGCACATGGGCCCCGCCGAACCACGTCCCCGGCCCGGGGCCCGGGGGTGCCCCGGAGAACGCAGCACGGCCCCGCCGAACCACGACCCCGGCCGGAGGCCCGGCGGTTGCCCCCGGAGAACTCAGTACGTGGGCCGAGCGCCCAGCGACCACGCTTCACGAAATCCACATAACCGGCACAACACCCGCACCGCACCCGGTGCGATTTGGCGGACGGTGGGCTTGCCCTTTTACGTCCAGTTATGGCAAGAGACCTAGATCACAGCAATATGCAGGTAACCATTCAGGGGGGTGGATGGTCTAACCATGCAGTGCTGGATCGTCTTGGGGGACGAAACCGGCCACGCGTGGCCGGGGCACGTACCTGGGGAGCTTTGAGCGGCCCTCCCGTACGCGTCCCGGCAGATCGCGTCCGCCGGTGCCACGCGCCCGGCACGCCGAGGCGCCCGGCCGGATCCCGTGGGGGGAATCCGAACCGGGGAACGGAAGGTGCCTCGGCTCCGACCCGTGGGGGGATCGGAGCCGAGGCGCCTTCTAGTTGGTACATACATTGGCGCATGAAGCTTCTCTGCGCGTCCGCGTCCGCGTCGAGCACGACGAAGGCGCCCCACCCCCTCTTCCAGGGGTGGGGCGCCTTCGTCGTACGGCTACGTCACGCTTACGCGTCAGCGCTGCTCGACCGGGATGAAGTCACGCTCGACGACGCCGGTGTAGATCTGGCGCGGGCGGCCGATGCGGGAACCCGGCTCCTTGATCATCTCGTGCCACTGGGCGATCCAGCCGGGCAGCCGGCCGAGCGCGAAGAGCACGGTGAACATCTCGGTGGGGAAGCCCATCGCCCGGTAGATCAGACCGGTGTAGAAGTCCACGTTCGGGTAGAGGTTGCGCGAGACGAAGTAGTCGTCGGAGAGCGCGTGCTCCTCCAGCTTGAGCGCGATGTCCAGCAGCTCGTCGGACTTGCCGAGGGCCGAGAGGACGTCGTGCGCGGCAGCCTTGATGATCTTCGCGCGCGGGTCGAAGGACTTGTACACCCGGTGGCCGAAGCCCATCAGGCGGACGCCGTCCTCCTTGTTCTTCACCTTGCGGATGAAGGAGTCGACGTCGCCACCGTTGGCCTTGATGCCCTCGAGCATCTCCAGGACCGACTGGTTGGCGCCACCGTGCAGCGGGCCCCACAGGGCGCTGATGCCGGCGGAGATCGAGGCGAACATGTTCGCCTGCGAGGAGCCGACCAGGCGCACGGTCGACGTGGAGCAGTTCTGCTCGTGGTCGGCGTGCAGGATCAGCAGCTTGTCGAGCGCGTTGACGACGACCGGGTCCAGGTCGTACTCGGCGGCGGGCACCGAGAAGGTCATGCGCAGGAAGTTCTCGACGTAGCCGAGGTCGTTGCGCGGGTAGACGACCGGGTGACCGATCGACTTCTTGTACGCGTACGCGGCGATCGTCGGGAGCTTGGCCAGCAGTCGGATCGTCGACAGGTGGCGCTGCTGCTCGTCGAAGGGGTTGTGGCTGTCCTGGTAGAACGTCGACAGCGCGCTGACGACGGACGACAGCATCGCCATCGGGTGGGCGTCGCGCGGGAAGCCGTCGTAGAAGCGCTTGACGTCCTCGTGCAGCAGCGTGTGCTGGGTGATCTCACCCTGGAACGCCGCCATCTCGTCGACGGTCGGCAGTTCACCGTTGATCAGCAGGAACGCCGTCTCGAGGAACGTGCTGCGCTCGGCGAGCTGCTCGATCGGGTAACCGCGGTAGCGCAGGATGCCCTGCTCACCGTCGAGGTAGGTGATCGCGGATTTGTAGGCGGCGGTGTTGCCGTAACCGGAGTCCAGGGTCACCAGACCGGACTGGGCGCGGAGCTTGCCGATATCGAAGCCCTTGTCGCCGACAGTGCTGTCGACCACCGGGTAGGTGTATTCGCCGTCCCCGTACCGCAGTACTACAGAGTTGTCGCTCACGTCATCCCTCACCGACGTTGTGCCTCTTCTTCGAGGTGCCCTGACTACCCCTACCTTCCCCCATTTGGACGATGTACGTGCACTCGGGGTCGGCCATAGGGCCTAAAGGCGGCACTCAGTGCCGCCCAGCCTGCCCATCCTGCCCCCTTCGCCCTGATTGGTAAACTCAACCGAGACGAACGCCACCTCCGAGCCGATGATCAAGCGCTGTGCAGCGCTTTCCGGCCGACACGGTGCGCACCGCCTGCCCGAGCGCCTTCCGTGAGCCCACCAGCACCACGAGCCGTTTTGCCCGGGTCACGGCGGTATAGAGCAGATTGCGCTGGAGCATCATCCAGGCACCCGTGGTGACCGGGATCACCACCGCGGGGTACTCGCTGCCCTGCGATCGGTGGATGGTCACCGCATAGGCGTGGGCGAGTTCGTCGAGCTCGTCGAAGTCGTAGCCGACCTCCTCGTCCTCGTCGGTACGCACGGTCAGGCGCTGCTCGTCGGCGTCGAGGGCGGTGACCACCCCGACCGTGCCGTTGAAGACGCCGTTCTGTCCCTTTTCGTAGTTGTTGCGGATCTGGGTGACCTTGTCGCCGACGCGGAAGACCCGGCCGCCGAAGCGCCGCTCGGGCAGATCGGGGCGGGCGGGCGTAATGGCCTGCTGGAGCAGGCCGTTGAGGGTGCCGGCGCCGGCCGGGCCACGGTGCATCGGCGCCAGCACCTGGATGTCGCGGCGGGGGTCGAGGCCGAACTTCGCGGGGATGCGCCGGGCCGCCACGTCGACGGTGAGCCGGCCGGCCTCCTCGGTGTCCTCCTCGGGGAAGAGGTAGAAGTCCGTCATCCCCTGAGTGATGGGCGGCACCCCGGAGTTGATGCGATGTGCATTGGTCACCACGCCGGACTGCTGCGCCTGCCGGAAGATGCGGGTGAGCCGGACCGCGGGGACGGGCCCGTCCGGGGCGAGGAGGTCGCGGAGCACCTCGCCCGCGCCGACGGAGGGCAGCTGGTCGACGTCCCCGACGAGCAGCAGGTGGGCACCCGGAGGCACGGCCTTGACCAGCTTGTTGGCGAGGAGGAGGTCCAGCATGGACGCCTCGTCGACCACCACCAGATCGGCGTCCAGCGGGCGGTCGCGGTCGTACGCGGCGTCGCCGCCGGGCTTGAGCTCCAGCAGCCGGTGCACGGTGGAGGCCTCGGCGCCGGTCAGCTCGGACAGCCGCTTGGCGGCCCGCCCGGTGGGCGCGGCGAGCACCACCTTGGCCTTCTTGGCGCGGGCCAGCTCGACCACGGACCGTACGGTGAAGGATTTGCCGCACCCGGGGCCGCCGGTGAGGACCGCGACCTTCTTCGACAGCGCCAGCCGGACCGCCTGCTGCTGCTCCGGGGCCAGTTCGGCGCCCGTGCGGTCGGCGAGCCAGGCCAGGGCCTTGTCCCACTCGACGCCCTGGAAGACGGCGAGCCGGTCCTCCTCGGTCCGCAGCAGCCGGGTCAGCTGTCCGGCCAGCGACAGCTCGGCGCGGTGGAAGGGGACGAGGTAGACGGCGGTGACGGGCGCTCCGCCCTCGGGGCCGGGGACCTGCTCGCGGACCACGCCCTCCTCGTCGGCGGCGAGTTCGGCGAGGCAGTCGATGACGAGCCCGGTGTCGACCTGGAGCAGCTTCACGGCGTCCGCGATCAGCCGCTCCTCGGGGAGGTAGCAGTGGCCCTGGTCGGTGGACTGGGACAGGGCGTACTGGAGACCGGCCTTGACCCGCTCGGGGCTGTCGTGCGGGATGCCGACGGACTGGGCGATGCGGTCGGCGGTCAGGAAGCCGATGCCCCACACGTCCGCGGCCAGGCGGTAGGGCTGGTTGCGGACGACGGAGATCGAGGCGTCGCCGTACTTCTTGTAGATGCGCACGGCGATGGAGGTGGAGACGCCGACGCCCTGGAGGAAGACCATGACCTCCTTGATGGCCTTCTGCTCCTCCCAGGCGGCAGCGATCGACTTGGTGCGCTTGGGCCCGAGTCCGGGGACCTCGATGAGGCGCTTCGGGTCCTCCTCGATGATCTCCAGGGTGTCCGTGCCGAAGTGACTGACGATGCGGTCGGCGATCCTCGGGCCGATGCCCTTGATGAGGCCGGAGCCCAGATAGCGGCGGATGCCCTGGATCGTGGCGGGCAGCACCGTCGTGTAGTTCTCCACGGTGAACTGCCGCCCGTACTGCGGGTGGGAGCCCCAACGGCCCTCCAGGCGCAGCGACTCCCCCGGCTGGGCGCCGAGGAGGGAGCCCACGACGGTGAGGAGATCGCCGCTGCCCCGGCCGGTGTCGACCCGGGCGACCGTGTAACCGCTCTCCTCGTTGGCGTAGGTGATCCGCTCGAGGACCCCTTCGACCACTGCCAGTTGCACCATGTCCCGACGGTACCGCCCGGGTCCGACAGGCGTTCGGGCCTGTGGACAACCCCTGAGGAGTCGGCGCACGGGGAAAATTCGAGGGGCCCGGTCCGACGACCGGGCCCCTCGCGTTCCCCCCAGAATCGGCTTCCCCGAATCCCCCCGGATCCCTCCCCGGGAAGCCCGATGCCATGTACGACTCACTCGGGCGTCGTAGGGTTGCAGCGATTTCGAGGAGTTATCGATCCGTTACCGATCGCGACGGTCCGTGACCGGAATGACGCACCTGCTCACTCAGAGCACATGGTGCCGGTAGCGATCCAGCACCTCAGCGAGGACATCGGCCCCCTCGCGCGCCCAGAGTGCGGGATTGAAGATCTCGACCTCGGCGGCCCCGGTGTACCCGGCGGAGGCCACCCGTTCGCGGAACCAGCGCAGATCCACGCAGCCGTCCCCCAGTTGCCCCCGCCCCAGCAGGACGCCCTCGGGCAGCGGGGTGACCCAGTCGGCGAGCTGGAACGCGGCGATCCGGCCGCTCTCCCCCGCCCGTACGAGCTGTGCGGCCACCGTGTCGTCCCACCACAGGTGGTAGGTGTCCACCACCACCCCGACCTGCCGGGCGGGGAACCGCTCGGCGAGATCGAGGGCCTGACCCAGCGTCGAGACCACACAGCGGTCGGCGGCGTACATGGGGTGCAACGGTTCGATCGCGAGCCGCACCCCGTGCCCCGCCGCGAACGGGCCCAGCTCGGCCAGCGCGTCGGCGATCCGCTCGCGGGCCCCGGCCAGATCCCGGCTGCCCGGCGGCAGACCGCCCGAGACCAGCACGAGGGTGTCGGTGCCGAGCACGGCGGCCTCCTCCACCGCCGCCCGGTTGTCGGCGAGGGCCGCGGCCCTTCCGGCCGGGTCGGGGGCGGTCAGGAAACCGCCCCTGCACAGGCTGGTGACGGTCAGTCCCGCGTCCCGCACGAGCCGGGCGGCGGCCGTGGCGCCGTACTCCCGGACCGGTTCGCGCCACAGCCCCACCCGCCGCACCCCGGCCGCCGCGCAGCCCGCCGCCAGCTCGGGGAGCGACCACTGCCGTACGGTCTGCTGGTTGAGGCTGAACCCCGCCGGTGCGGCGGGAGGCGCGGGGCCGCTCACCGCTCCACCCCGTGCACCGCCAGCAGCCGCGCCATCCGGTCCTCGGCGCGTCCCGGGTCGGGGAACAGCCCGAGGCCGTCGGCCAGTTCGTAGGCGCGCGCGAGGTGCGGCAGGGAGCGCGCGGAGTGCAGCCCGCCCGCCATCGCGAAGGCATCCTGGTGACCGGCCAGCCAGGCCAGCAGGACGACGCCCGTCTTGTAGAACCGGGTGGGCGGCTCGAAGAGGTGCCGGGAGAGGGCGACGGTGGGGTCCAGGAGGGCGCGGAAGCCCTGCCGGTCACCGGAGTCCAGCAGCCGCGTCGCGTGGGCCGCGAGGGGCGCCAGCGGGTCGAAGACGCCGAGGAGGGCGTCACTGTGGCCGTGGGCGTCGCCCTCGATGAGCTCGGGGTAGTGGAAGTCGTCGCCCGTGTAACAGCGCACCCCTGGGGGGAGGCGGCGGCGCAGCGCGCGTTCCCGGTCGGCGTCGAGCAGGGACACCTTGACGCCGTCGACCTTGTCCGGCCGGTCGGCGACGATGTCGAGGAAGGTGTCGGTCGCGGTGTCCAGGTCGGTGCTGCCCCAGTAGCCCTCCAGGGCGGGGTCGAACATGGGGCCGAGCCAGTGGAGGATGACGGGTCGGGCCGTTTGGCGCAGCAGCCGCCCGTAAACCTCCTTGTAGTGGTCGGCTCCGGTGGCGACGGCCGCGAGGGCCCGGGAGGCCATGACGACGGCCGTGGCGCCGTGTCCCTCGACGTGGGCGAGCTGCTGCTCGTAGGCGGCGGCGACGTCGGCCGGGGTGCCGTACGGGGGCGTCAGCTGATCGGTGCCCGCCCCGCAGACGAGGTGGCCGCCGACGGCCTTCGCCTCGGCGGCCGAGCGGCGGACGAGTTCGGCGGCGGCCGGGGCGTCCAGGCCCATGCCCCGCTGGGCGGTGTCCATCGCCTCTGCGACCCCGAGGCCGTGCGCCCACAGGTGGCGGCGGAAGGCGAGGGTGGCGTCCCAGTCGAGGTCGGCGGGGCCGTGGCCGGTGGTGTTGCCGAAGGGGTCGGCGACGACGTGGGCGGCGGCCAGGACGGTACGGGACGCCGGGGGCGGGCCTTTGGGGGGCACGGCCGGGGGCACGGTGCGGGGCACGTAGGCGCGCAGGGCACCGGCGGCGTCCGGCAGCCGGATCACCGCCCCGGCTCCCCTACGTCCATCCGGCGGCCGTCCGCGGCGGACATCCGGGCCAACAGGCCCAGTTCCACGCCGCGCGCCCCCGCGAGGAGGTCGAAGCGCCAGGGCTCGTCGAGGACCACGTGGCGCAGGAACAGCTCCCACTGCGCCTTGAAGGCGTTGGCGCCGGCCCCGTCGTCCTCGTTGTCCGGGACCTCCTGCCACTGCGCCCGGAAGTCGCCCGTGGCCGGCTGGTCGGGGTTCCAGACGGGCCTCGGGGTGACCGAGCGGTGCTGCACCCGGCAGGAGCGCAGCCCGGCGACGGCCGAGCCCTCGGTGCCGTCGACCTGGAACTCCAGCAGCTCGTCGCGGTGCACCCGCACCGCCCAGGAGGAGTTGAGCTGCGCGACCACACCGCCCTCCAGTTCGAGGATCGCGTAGACGGCGTCGTCGGCCGTCGCCTCGTACGGCTCGCCGCGCTCGTCCCAGCGGCGGGGGATGTGGGTGGCCAGGTGCGCCTGCACGGACCGTACGGGCCCGAAGAGTTCACGCAGGACGTACTCCCAGTGCGGGAACATGTCGGCGGTGATGCCGCCGTCGTCCGCCTCGCGGTAGTTCCACGAGGGCCGCTGGGCGGGCTGCCAGTCGCCTTCGAAGACCCAGTAGCCGAACTCGCCGCGCACGGACAGCACCCGGCCGAAGAAGCCGCCGTCGACGAGCCGTTTGAGTTTGCGCAGCCCCGGCAGGAACAGCTTGTCCTGGACGACGCCGTGCTTGACGCCCGCCCGCCGGGCGCGCTGGTAGAGGTCGAGGGCTCCGCCGACGTCGAGGGAGGTCGGCTTCTCGCAGTACACGTGCTTGCCCGCGGCGATGGCCTTGCGCAGCGCGGCCTCGCGGGCGGCGGTGATCTGGGCGTCGAAGTAGACGTCGACGCTGGGGTCGGCGAGGACGGCGTCGAGGTCGGTGGACCACTCCGGGACGCCGTACCGCTCGGCGAGCGCCCGGATCCTGCCCTCGCTCCGCCCCACGAGGACCGGCTCGGGCCACAGCGCGGTCCCGTCCCCGAGATCGATGCCGCCCTGCTCGCGCAGGGCGAGAACGGAGCGCACGAGGTGCTGGTGGTGGCCCATGCGGCCGGTCACGCCGTTCATCGCGATGCGTATCGTCCTGGCGGTCCTGGCGGCACCACCGGCCTTGCCCCCGGCTGCCCCGGCCGTTCTGTGCGTCATCGGAGGGGGTCCTCTCCTCGCCGGCCACGACCTGTCACGAGCGCCTGCGAAGCTAGCACCTCGGCCGGTGCCCATGCGGCGATTCGCACCGTTTGCCGCCCCGGGGGCATTTTCGTCGGCCCAGCGGGAAACGGATCACGAAGGACACGCGCGGTGGCCGCCACCGCCCACCCGCGCCACGCCGACGACCTACGGAGCCCGTATGAAGCTGGCCTTCTCGACCCTCGCCGTGCCCGGTCTGCCCGTCCCGGAGGTGGTGCGGCTCGCGGGCGCGTACGGCTACGACGGCGTGGAGCTGCGGGCCCACCCGGAGGAACCCGTGCATCCGGGGATCGGGGCGGCGGAGCGGGCCCGGGTGGCCGGGGAGTTCGCGGAGGCGGGGGTGCGGATCCTGGCCGTGGCCGGGTACGCGCGGGTCGCCGCGGAGCAGGCCGACGAGGCCGTGCTCGGCGAGCTCGAGGACCTGATCCGGCTCGCCGGGGACCTCGGGGCGCCGTACGTCCGGGTCTTCCCCGGTGGTGGCGGGTCGCCGGCGGCGGAGGCCGACGCGCGAGCGGCCCGGCGGCTCGGGGCCGTCGCGCCGCTCGCCGCCGACCGGGACGTCCGGGTGCTGCTGGAGACGCACGACTCGCACCCCCGGGCCGCCGATACCGCCCGGGTCCTGGGTCCCGTCGGGCACCCCAGCGTCGGCGCGGTGTGGGACGTGCTGCACACCTGGCTCGGCGGTGAGGAACCGGCCGTCAGCTTCCCGGCGGTCGCCCCGCACCTGGGCTATGTGCAGGTCAAGGACGTCGCCTCGGCCGAGGACCCGACCCCGCTCGCCCTCGGCTCGGGGGTGCTGCCGCTGGGCGCCTGCGTGGGCGAGCTCAGCCGGGCGGGCTGGGACGGCTGGCTCAGCTGGGAGTACGAGAAGCTCTGGCATCCCCACACGGCCGACTTCGCCCAGCTGGCCGGGCCCGGACGGCAGTATCTGCTGGGCCTGCTCGACGGCGCCGGGGCGGCCTGAAGACACCGGTGCCCGGCCCCGGACACAACCCCGGACACGGCCTCCGACCACGGCCTCCGACCACGGCGTCGGCCCGGCTCCGGCTCCTTCTCGGGCCCCGCCCCGACCGTATGATGAGCCCTCTGCGAGAGGGCGGCACATGACGGTGGAGACCAAGGAACGGCTGATCGCCGCTGCGGGGACGGTGCTCCGGACGCAGGGGTACGGCAAGGCCAGTGCCCGGACGATCGCCAAGGAGGCCGGGGTCAACTCGGCCTTGGTCTTCTACCACTTCGGCGGCGTCGACCCGCTGCTCTTCGCGGCCCTCGACCGCTCCTCCGCCGAGCGGATGGCGCTGCACAGCGCCACCGTCGCGGACGCCGCCACCCTCGAGGAGCTCGCCGAGGCCGCCACTCGCATCTACCGCGACGACGTCGAGGGCGGCCACCTCACGCTCTTCACCGAGCTGGTCGCCGCCGCCGTCGCCAAGCCGGAGCTGCGCGAGGGCATCAGGACGCGGGCCGAGCCGTGGCAGGACTTCATCGAGGAGACCCTGGAGCGGGTCATCGGCGGCACCCCGCTGGCCCGGCTCACCCCGCCGCGCGACCTCGCGAACGCCGCGATCGCCTTCTACCTCGGGGCCAACCTCTTCAGCGTGCTGGACACCGACCACTCCCGTACGGAGTCGGTCTTCGCGATGGTCCGACGGCTGGCGCCGCGCGCCAAGCTGCTCACGATGCGGCTCCCCGGCCGGGGCCGCGCGGTGCGGTCCGTTCCCGAGGGAACGGTTTAGAGCCTGTCCGGCGGGTCTTCGGCTGCGGGCCGGTTTTGCCGCCTGCGGCGGCGGGCGCCCTGCGGGCGCGTCCTCAAGCGCCGGACGGGCTGGTAGTGGCTGAGCTCGGCCAAATCAGCCCGTCCGGCGTTTGAGGACACCGCCGCGCAGCGGTGGTGCCCCCCCACGACCGCCGGACAGACAGCCGCGGAACCGCCCGGCGGCGCCGCCCGTCCAAGGCGCGTGCTGTCGCTGATTCCTCGCAGAGCGGTGCCGGCGTCGCCGCTGGCCGCGCCGCCGGCCACCCTCTCCGCCGCCTGCGACCGGCAGCACGCCGCCGTCGGCGCACCCCCCTTCGAGAGCGTCGGCGGCGGCTCGCCGGAGGAGCGGTCACGCTCCGCGAAGCCCGGCCCACGCCTGGCGGGTACGGGGCCGGGCGGGCCACTCTGTACGCGCATCACGGGGACGGGGGAGTTCATGCGCCGAGGCGCGCTGCCGAAGGCGCTGCTGGTGTGCGCGGTGCTCGTGGGGATGTACACGCTGACCGCGTGTCAGGGGGCCGGGCGCGCCGAGGCGGGGACGGCCGTCCCCCCGACCGGAGCCGGACCCACCCGGTCCGGGCAGGGCCCGGTGTTCCTGGCGGCGGAGGAGTGCGCGAGCCGGGGCCGGGCGGCCGCCGCCATCGAAGAGGTGACCTGCGCGGGCCCGGCGGCCGCGGCGAGGGTCCTCGCCCGCTTCAACGGCCCGCTGGCGAAGGGTCCGCGCTGCCCGGCCGCCACCGACTACGTCCTGCACATCACCGCCGTCGACGGCGTCTCCGAGGAGGACAGCGCGCCCGAGGGCTACGCCTGCATGCGCAATCTGCGGCCGCCGCACCCGGGCGACCCCGGCATGGGCGGCGGCCCGCTCACGGTCGTCGGCGACTGTGTCTACACCGAGCGGCGCGGCGTGGTGAAGGAGACCGCCTGCGACGGCTCCCCCGCCCGTCCCCCGGAGTATCTGGTGACGCGCACGGTCCGCACCCGCGCCGACTGCCCGCCGTCGACGGCGCTGTACGTACAGGTCGGCGGCGGGACACCCGTCGGGTGTGCCCGCCGCCTGGCCTAGGGCCGTCTCAGCCGTGTCCGAGGGACGTCACGGCCGCAGGGTCTGCTCCCGGTCGACGCTCTGCCGGTCGAGCTTCGCGTCGTAGGGGGCGAGCGGCTTGGCGCGCGACTCGTCCTTCTTCACGGCCGCGGGCGCGACACCGGCCCACTCGAGGACCTCGGCCGTGGCCTTGATCCGCTCGTCGGCGACGAGCTGGGAGATGTTCGAGCCGTGGTTGCCGCCCGGCGCGTAGAAGCGGTAGTCGTCACGGGCCGCGGCGCGCTTGCCGAGGCGGAACGGCTCGCCGCTCCACGGGTCGTTCTGGCCGTAGACGAAGAGCATCCGGGTGCTGTCCTCGCGCACCCAGCGGTCCACGTCGGCCATCGCGCCGCGCTGGAAGCGCATCGGGATGTCACGCGGCACGTAGCTGCGCGGCTGGTAGATCCCCGGGTACCGGAGCAGCCCCTTCAGGTGCGGGGAGTCGAAGGTGGGCGCGCCGAGCTGGGTGCCCGCCTGGTAGTAGTACGGGGTGAAACGCTCCAGGCCCTGGTCGGTGTAGGCCGAGAAGCCGGAGATCTCGTCGACGAACTTGTAGAGGTCGTCCGTGGAGGCGTTGGTCGCGGGGACCGTCTTGCAGTCGCTCTGCAGGTGGTACTGCCAGAAGGCCCACACCAGGTCGAGGACCACGTTCTCGTACGCCTTGTCGGCGCTGCCGACGACCTTGAAGGTCTGGCCGTTGTCGTCGGCCCACTTCTGGTAGCGGGCCACGATCTCGGTGCGGCGGACGAGCGCCTCGCGCTGGACCGAGTTGAGCTGGGTGCGGCAGGCCTTGTCGCCGACGCTCGCGAAGAAGCGGTCGTAGGCGGAGTCCTCCTTGTCGGCCACGTCGTTGGGCGCGACGTAGGCGACGGTGCCGTTCATGTCGTTCGGGTAGAAGCGGCGGAAGTACGTCGCCGTCATGCCGCCCTTGCTGCCGCCGGTGGCCAGCCAGTTCTTGCCGTAGACCGGCTTGAGGGCCTGGTAGAGGCGGTGTTGGTCGGTGGCGGCCTGCCAGATGTCGAGCTTGCTCCAGTCCGCCGGCTTCGGCCGGGAGGGGGTGAAGAAGCGGTACTCCATCGAGACCTGGTTGCCGTCGACGATGCGCGTGGGCTCGCTGCGGCTGGGCGTCGTGGAGACGTTGTACCCGGAGGTGTAGAAGACGGTCGGCCGGTCCGTGGCCTTGTGCAGCAGCGTGAAGCGCTGCTGGAAGGTCCCCTTGGCCTTGTTCCGGTGGTCGACCGGCTGGGTGTAGTTCAGCACGAGGTAGCGGTAGCCCTCGTAGGGCTTCTCCTCGACGAGACTCATCCCGGGAATCTTCAGGATGCGTTCCTTGATGTCCGGCTCGGTGGCGGCCGTGGCCGTCCCCGCCGTCGCACCGCCGACACCGATGGCACCTATGAGCACCACCAGCGCCAGCAGCCATCTGAGCGCCTTGCGCATTCGCCCTCCCCTGGGTTCGCAAAAGTCGCCGCGAACCTACCGGGGGCGTCATCCGCCACGCCAGACTTTTCCCTTGACTGATCGCCGACTGATCGCCGTCTGATCAACGACCGACCGACGCCAAGCGGAAGATGATCAACCGCTGCGCTTGACGTACCGGACCACGACCGTGCCGTTCTTGAACGTGCGCGACTCCGCCAGCTCGTAGCGCTCGGACGAGAACTCGCCCGAGAACAGCCGGATGCCGTCCCCCGCGACGAACGGATAGATCTTCACCACCAGCTCGTCGATCTCCGGGCGGAGCTGCCCGGCGAGGTTGCCGCCGCCGCAGAGGTAGATCCCCTTGCCCTCCTGGCCCTTGAGTTCACGGACCAGCTCCACCGGGTCGCCGGAGAAGACGGTGACGTCCGGATCCGGGCTCCCGGTCAGGGACTTCGACCCCGGATCCCCCAAGCTGATCATTCCCGGCTCAACCCACGACACCCGCCCGGTACGCCGGAACCGCCTCTCCGGTGAACGTCCGCCACAGCTCGGCGTACCGCCCGTCCAGCGCGAGCAGTTCGCCGTGCGTGCCGTCCTCCACGACCCGGCCGTGGTCGAGGACCACCACCCGGTCCGCGCGGGCGGCCGTGGTCAGCCGGTGGGCGACGACCAGGGTCGTGCGCTTGCCCGCCAGCCGGTCCGTGGCCTGGTTGACCAGGGACTCGGTCGCCAGGTCCAGGGCGGCGGTGGCCTCGTCCAGCAGCAGGATGTCCGGGTCGACCAGCTCGGCGCGGGCCAGGGCGATCAACTGCCGCTGGCCGGCCGAGAGGTTGCGGCCGCGTTCGGTGACCTCGTGCAGATAGCCGCCGTCCAGGGTGGCGATCATCTCGTGCGCCCCCACCGCCCGGGCCGCCGTCTCGACCTCTGCGTCGGAGGCGTCGGAACGGCCGTAGGCGATGGCGTCGCGCACGGTGCCGGGGAAGAGGAACGGCTCCTGCGGGACGACACCGAGGCGGTGCCGGTAGCCCGTCGGGTCCAGCTCCCGCAGGTCGTGGCCGTCGACGAGGACGGCGCCCGAGGAGGGGTCGTAGAAGCGGGCGACCATCTTCACCAGCGTGGACTTGCCCGCGCCCGTCTCGCCGACGAACGCGACGGTCTGCCCGGCCGGGATCGTCAGCCCGATGCCGGCGAGGGCCTCCTCGCCGTCGCCGTAGTGGAAGTGGAGGTCGTCGAAGACGATCTCGCCGCTCAGCTCCCGCACCTCGCGCGGCCGCGCCGGCACGGGCGTCGTCGTCGGCTCGCGCAGCAGCTCCTGCACCCGGCCGAGGGAGACGGTCGCCTGCTGGTAACCGTCGAAGACCTGCGAGAGCTGCTGCACGGGGGCGAAGAAGAGGTCGATGTAGAGCAGGTAGGCCACCAGGGCGCCCGCTGTCAGCGTGCCCGCGCTCACCCGGCCCGCGCCCACGATCAGGACCGCGGCGGCCGCGACGGACGACAGCAGCTGAACGAAGGGGAAGTAGACGGATATCAGCCACTGGCCGCGTATCCGCGCCTGCCGGTAACCGTCGCTGCGCTCGGCGAACCGCCGGGCGCCGGTGGCCTCGCGGCGGAACGCCTGGACGATGCGCAGCCCCGCGACGCTCTCCTGGAGGTCGGCGTTGACGACGCCCACGCGCTCACGGGCCAGTTCGTACGCCTTGACGCTCTTGCGCCGGAAGACGACGGTGCCGATGACGAGCAGGGGCAGGGTCGCGAAGACGACGAGGGCCAGCTGCACGTCGATGACCACGAGCGCGACGAGGATGCCGAAGAAGGTGAGGACGGAGACGACGGCGGTGATCAGACCGGTCTGGAGGAACGAGCTCAGCGCGTCGACGTCGGTCGTCATCCGGGTCATGATCTTGCCGGTCAGCTCGCGCTCGTAGTAGTCGAGCCCGAGCCGCTGGAGCTGGGCGAAGATCTTCACGCGCAGCGCGTACAGCACCCGTTCGCCGGTGCGTCCCGTCATCCGCATCTCGCCGACCTGTGCCGCCCACTGCCCGATCACGACGGCGAGCGCGAGCCCGGAGGCCACCCAGACCGCGCCGAGCGCCATGCGCTGGACGCCCTGGTCGATGCCGTGCCGGATCAGTACGGGCAGCAGCAGACCGGCGACGGCGTCGACGGTCACCAGCAGCAGGCTCACCAGCAGCGGCGCCCCGAAGCCGCGCAGCAACTGCCGCAGGCCGTAGTCCTTCTCGGGCCGTGCCGCCTGCTCCTCGTCGATGGCGGGTACGTCCGACGCCGGGGGCAGCGCGGCCACCTTGGCCAGCAGTTCGGGCGTGGCGGGCATCCCGGCCAGGGCCCCGTCCATGCCGTCGCCCGCCGACGCGCCGGCCGTCTCCTTGCGCACCCACAGGGCGGGGGTCACCCCGTCCACGCGCGCGTGCCCGGCGGGCACGGCCTCGGTGACGTCGGTGACGTCGAGGTCCGTGCGCTCCACCAGGCCCGTGGCCGACGCCTCGCCGCCGAAGGCACCCGCCACCGGGGCGGCCGTGAGGCCCGCCGGGTCCTTCTGGACGCCGCCCAGCGTGTCCGGGTCGGTCAGCAGCCGCCGGTACGGCTCGCAGCGGTCCTCGAGCTCCTCCGCCGTGCCCACGTCGACGAGCCGGCCGCCGTCGAGGACGGCGATGCGGTCGGCGAGCGCCAGCGTCGACGCCC
Organism: Streptomyces netropsis; assembly: GCF_014203545.1. Classification (GTDB taxonomy): domain Bacteria; phylum Actinomycetota; class Actinomycetes; order Streptomycetales; family Streptomycetaceae; genus Streptomyces; species Streptomyces netropsis. The sequence continues at coordinate 161,483 of NZ_JACHJG010000001.1, read as the reverse complement.
GGTGGGCGATGAGCAGCGTCGTCCGGCCTGCCATGACGCCGCGCAGCGCCTCGTGGATCTCGTGCTCCACGCGCGCGTCGACGGCCGACGTCGCGTCGTCGAGGAGCAGCAGCCGCGGGTCGGTCAGGATGGCGCGGGCGAGCGCGATGCGCTGGCGCTGGCCGCCGGAGAGGGTGAGGCCCTGCTCGCCGACCTTGGTGTCGTACCCGTCGGGCAGGGCCGAGATGAAGCCGTCCGCCTGTGCGGCGCGGGCGGCGGCGCGGACCTGCTCGTCGGTGGCGTCCGGCAGCCCGTAGGCGATGTTGTCGCGGACGCTGTAGGAGAAGAGGAAGCTGTCCTCGGGGACCAGCCCGATCGCGGCGCGCAGCGAGGACAGGGTCAGCTCGCGCACGTCGTGGCCGCCGACCCGCACCGCGCCGCCCGTCACGTCGTAGAAGCGCGGGAGCAGCAGGGAGACGGTCGACTTGCCGCTGCCGGAGGCGCCGACGACCGCGACGGTCTCGCCGGGCTCGAGGCGCAGGGAGAAGCCGTCGAGGACGGGGCGGGCGAGGTCGTAGCCGAAGGTGACGTCGTCGAATTCGACGGTGGCGGGGGCGTCCTCGGGCAGGGTGCGGGCGTTCGGGCGCTCCTCGACGGCCGGTTCGGTGTCGATGAGTTCGAAGACGCGCTCGACTCCGGCGCGGGCCTGCTGACCGACGGTCAGGATCATGGTCAGCATCCGCACCGGCCCGATGAGCTGGGAGAGGTACGTGGAGAAGGCGACGAACGTGCCGAGGGTGACCTGGCCGCGGGTGGCCATCCAGCCGCCGAGGGCGAGCATGGCGACCTGGCCGAGCGCGGGCACGGCCTGCAGGGCGGGGGTGTAGCGGGAGTTGAGCCGCACGGTCCGCAGCCGCCCGGCGAAGAGCCTGCGGCTGACCTCGCGGAGCTTTCCGGCCTCCTGCGCCTCCTGGCCGAAGCCCTTGACGACCCGTACGCCCGTGACGGCGCCGTCCACGACGCCCGCGACGGCGGCGGCCTGGCCCTGGGCGTACCAGGTGGCGGGGAAGAGCTTGGTGCGGCTGCGCTGGGCGAGGAACCACAGCGCGGGGGCGACGGCGAGGGCGACGACGGTGAGCAGCGGGGAGAGGGTCGCCATCACGACGAGGGAGATGACGAAGAGCAGGATGTTGCCGATCATCATCGGCAGCATGAACAGCAGGCCCTGGATCAGCTGGAGGTCGCTGGTGGCCCGGCCGACGACCTGGCCGGTGGAGAGTTCGTCCTGCCGCTTGCCGTCGAGCCGGGAGATCGACGCGAACATCTCGGTCCGCAGGTCGTGCTGCACGTCGAGCGCGAGACGCCCGCCGTAGTAGCGGCGGACGTAGGTCAGGGCGTAGACGACGACCGCGGCCACGATCAGGAGCGTGGCCCAGGGGGCGAGGGGGCGCTCCTGGGAGCCTATGACGTCGTCGATGATGAGCTTGGGTATCAGCGGTACGAGGGCCATGACGGCCATGCCCGCGAGCGACGAGCCCAGTGCGAGCAATACCGTGCGGCGGTATCGCCAACAGTATTGAGCGAGCCGTTTCGCCCAGCCCTGACCGGCGTCTTCCGCCGCACCGGTCGTATCCGTCGCCGCCACCCGAGACCTCCCGCTGTTCTCCACTGACGGAAGGCCCCAACGCTGTGGGCTGCGATTTTCATCCCATCGCAACAAAGTGGTCGTCGTCGATGGCGCTGCGTGTCCGCGTCAGATGCCGGGCAGGTACTGGATCAGCAGGTCGATGAGCTTGATGCCGACGAAGGGCGCGATCAGCCCGCCCAGCCCGTACAGGCTCAGGTTGCGGCGCAGCAGCGCGTGCGCGGAGGAGGGGGCGTAGCGCACCCCGCGCAGGGCGAGCGGGATCAGGGCGACGATGACGAGGGCGTTGAAGACGATCGCCGAGGCGATGGCCGAGGTCGAGCTGTGCAGGCCCATGATGTTGAGCTTCTCCAGGCCCTCGTAGCCGGCCACGCCGCCGAACATGGCGGGGACGATCGCGAAGTACTTCGCGACGTCGTTGCAGATGGAGAAGGTGGTCAGGGCCCCGCGGGTGATGAGCAGCTGCTTGCCGACCTCGACGATCTCGATGAGCTTGGTGGGGCTGGAGTCCAGGTCGACCATGTTCCCGGCCTCCTTGGCGGCCGAGGTGCCGGTGTTCATGGCGACGCCCACGTCGGCCTGGGCCAGCGCCGGGGCGTCGTTGGTGCCGTCGCCGGTCATCGCGACGAGGTTGCCGCCCGCCTGCTCCTCCTTGATCCGGGCCAGCTTGTCCTCGGGGGTGGCCTCGGCCAGGAAGTCGTCGACGCCCGCCTCGGCGGCGATGGCCTTGGCGGTGAGCGGGTTGTCGCCGGTGATCATGACGGTCTTGATGCCCATGGCCCGCAGCTCGGCGAAGCGCTCGGCGATGCCGGGCTTGACGACGTCCTTGAGGTGGACGGCACCCAGCACCCGGGCGCCGTCCGCGTCCTCCACGGCGACGAGCAGCGGGGTGCCGCCCCCGGCCGCGATGGAGTCGACGATCCAGCCCGCCTCGGCGGGTACGGAGCCGCTGCGCTGGGTGACCCACCGCGTCACCGAGGCGCCCGCGCCCTTGCGGATGCGGCAGAACTCGTCCCCGTAGGCGAAGTCGACGCCGCTCATCCGGGTCTGCGCGGTGAAGGGCACCCAGTGCGCGTGCGCCAGGTCCCCTTCGGGGCGTTCCCGCAGCCCGTACTTCTCCTTGGCGAGCACGACGACGGAACGGCCCTCGGGGGTCTCGTCGGCGAGGGAGGACAGCTGGGCGGCGTCGGCGAGCAGCTCGTGGGCGATGCCGTTGACGGGGACGAAGGACGCGGCCTGCCGGTCGCCGAGCGTGATGGTGCCGGTCTTGTCGAGCAGCAGGGTGTTGACGTCGCCGGCGGCCTCGACGGCGCGGCCGGACAGGGCGAGGACGTTGCGCTGCACGAGGCGGTCCATGCCCGCGATGCCGATCGCGGACAGCAGTGCGCCGATGGTGGTCGGGATGAGGGTGACCAGCAGGGCGACGAGCACGGTGATGCTCTGCGGGGCGCCGGCCCAGCCGGCCATGGGCTGGAGCGAGACCACGGCCAGGATGAAGATGACGGTGAGGCAGGAGAGCAGGATGTTGAGCGCCAGCTCGTTGGGGGTCTTCTGCCGGGTGGTGCCCTCGACGAGCGCGATCATGCGGTCGAGGAAGGTGTGGCCGGGGCGGGAGGTGATCCGGACGACGATCCGGTCGGAGAGCACCTTCGTGCCGCCGGTGACGCCCGAGCGGTCGCCGCCGGCCTCGCGGATGACCGGCGCGGACTCGCCCGTGATGGCCGACTCGTCCACCGCCGCGACCCCGTCGACGACCTCGCCGTCGCCGGGTACGGTCTCGCCCGCCTCGACCACCACGAAGTCGTACGGCCGCAGATCGGCCGCGGGCACCCGCTGTTCCTCCCAGTCGTAGCGCCCGATCCCCACCCGCCAGGACCGCAGCCGCCGCGCGACGGTGGTGGAGCGGGTGCGGCGCAGCGTCTCGGCCTGGGCCTTGCCCCGCCCCTCGGCGACGGCCTCGGCGAGGTTGGCGAAGACCACGGTGAGCCAGAGCCAGACGCTGATCAGCCAGGCGAAGACGGACGGGTCGAGGAAGGCGGAGAGCGTGGTGAGGACGGCCCCGGTCTCGACGACGAACAGCACGGGGTGCTTGACCATCACCCTCGGGTGCAGCTTGCGGACCGCTTCCGGGAAGGAGGCGATCAGCTGCTTGGGATCGACGAGACCGCCGGCGACCCGGCGGTGGCTGTGGCGGGTGCGGCGTTGCGGGGCACGGTAGAGCATCCGCTCAGCCAACCGGTTCGGACACGGACCGTGATCGGGTCCTTACGGGCCCTTGGCGCCGTGGCCGCCTCGCCTTACGCGGTCTTTACGCCGTGCCGTGTCCTCAATCGCCGGACGGGCTCGCTGTGCTGTGTCCTCAATCGCCGGACGGGCTGGAGATCCAGCCCGTCCGGCGATTGAGGACCAGGGTCCGGGGCGGAGCCCCGGGGCACCGCGTCAGGCGCGCGACGCCGCGATCTGCCGGGACATGATCGTCGTCAGCTCGTACGCCGCGTGCGACGCCGCCACCGACGTGATCTCGGCGTGGTCGTACGCCGGGGCGACCTCGACCAGGTCGGCGGAGACCAGGTTGCAGGAGGACAGGCCGCGGATGATCTCCAGCAGCTCGCGGGAGGTCAGACCGCCCGCCTCCGGGGTGCCGGTGCCGGGGGCGTGGGCCGGGTCCAGGACGTCGATGTCGATGGAGATGTACAGCGGGCGGTCGCCGACGCGCTGGCGGAGCTGGTCGGCGATCTCGTCGACGCCGCGGCGCATGACGTCCGCCGAGGTGACGATGCCGAAGCCCATCTTCTCGTCGTCGGTCAGGTCCTTCTTGCCGTACAGCGGGCCGCGCGTGCCGACGTGGGACAGCGCCTCGGTGTCGAGGATGCCCTCCTCGACCGCCCGGCGGAACGGCGTGCCGTGGGTGTACTCGGCGCCGAAGTAGGTGTCCCAGGTGTCCAGGTGCGCGTCGAAGTGCAGCAGGGCCACCGGGCCGTGCTTCTTGGCGACCGAGCGCAGCAGGGGCAGCGCGATGGTGTGGTCGCCGCCCAGCGTCATCATGCGGGCGCCGGTGCCCAGCAGGTCGTCCGCCGCGGCCTCGATGGTCTCCACGGCCTCGTCGATGTTGAACGGGTTCGCCGCGATGTCACCGGCGTCCGCGACCTGCGCGAGGGCGAAGGGGGAGGCGTCCTGCGCCGGGTTGTACGGACGCAGCAGACGGGAGGCCTCACGGATGGCGTTGCCGCCGAAGCGCGCGCCCGGCCGGTAGGAGACGCCGGTGTCGAACGGCACGCCGACGACGGCGATGTCGGTGCTGCCGACCTCGTCCAGCCGGGGCAGGCGGGCGAAGGTGGCGGGACCGGCGTAGCGCGGGATGCGGGAGGAGTCGACGGGGCCACGCGGTTCAAGGGGGGCGGGGCTGTTCTGGGGGGTCATGCGGGGGCCTCTCGAATCACGGACGAATTACGGTCGGGGCAACGTCGGGGCGGCAGTGGAGGACGTACCCGAGGGTAGGCAGGGCGACGGATTCCGCACATGTACGGATTGAAGGGTCCGGCCTCGCCATATAGACACGACGTCCATCGCGTGGGGACGCGTCGTCCATCGCGCACACATCGCGGGGGAGAATGAGCCCATGTCGATACCCAGCCGTACCGCTCTGATCGATCATCTCGTCCGTACGCGCATCGCGGGAGACGTCGCGACGCCCCGCGAGAACAACCTCGACCACTACCGCAAGCTCGCGAACGGTGATCGCCGTTACTGGTTCGGGCTGGAATTCGGCGACCGCTGGACGGACGAGCAGGACGTGCTGGCCGTCATGGCGGAGCGCTGCGGCGTCAGCGACGAGCTGAACCACCGCGCGGGCCAGGACACCATCGACCCCGAGCTGACGGTCGCGGCCCTGGACCGCATGGCCGCCGTGCTGCGCAAGGCGGCCATGGGCCGGCAGCGGGTGCTCTTCGCGACCGGGCACCCCGGCGGGCTGCTGGACGTGCACCGGGCCACGGCCGCCGCGCTGCGGGCGGCGGGGTGCGAGATCGTCGTGATCCCGGACGGGCTGACGGCGGACGAGGGCTACGTCTTCCAGTTCGCGGACGTCGCCGTCTTCGAGCGCGGGGCGACGCTGTGGCACACCCACTCCCCCGCCCCGATGGCCGCGATCCTCGACGGTCTCGTCCGCGAGGGGCGCCCGCTGCCGGATCTGGTCGTCGCCGACCACGGCTGGGCGGGGTGCGCGGCCCAGCGCGGTCTGGACGCGGTCGGTTACGCGGACTCCAACGATCCGGCCCTCTTCCTCGCCGAGGCCGAGGGCACCCTCCAGGTCGCCGTGCCGATCGACGACCACGTCCAGAGTCCGCGCTTCTACGACCCGATGACGGCGTACCTGCTGGCCGCGGCGGGGTTGTCGCCGGAGGCCTGAGCAGGTCCAGCCGGCTCCGGACAGGCCTAGGCCGTTTCCTCCCGGTTGCCCGGGCCGCCGTTCCACGCACGGACGCACAGCCAGCTGCCTCCGTAGAGGACGGCGGCCTCGGCGAGCCGGAAGAGGACTCCGGAGTACAGCCGGGGCCAGTCGGTGAGCTGGACGATCCTGCCGTGCCAGAAGAACAGCACTACGCCGCCGGCGACGATGCCGACGACCCCAACGGTCATCAGCAGCGCTCTGGCCGCCATCCCCATCGGCGCTCCCCCACGCGACATGCCGCATCCCTCCCTGTAGTCGAGATCGTTCTCGAAAGATCAACCCCAGGAGGGTACTTGGCTCAGCCGCGCGGGACGCGGACCACGCCTTCCTGGATGACCGAAACCGCCAACCGCCCGTCCTGTGTGAAGATCCGGCCCCTGGCGAGCCCGCGGCCGCCCTGGGAGGTCGGGCTCTCCTGGTCGTAGAGCAGCCATTCGTCGGCCCGGAAGGGCCGGTGGAACCACATGGCGTGGTCAAGGCTGGCGCCGACGACGTCACCGACCGCCCAGCCGCCGCGCCCGTGGGCGAGCAGGACGGAGTCCAGGAGCGTCATGTCGGAGACATAGGTGGCGAGGCAGAGGTGCAGCAGCGGGTCGTCCGCCAGTTTGCCGTTTGTCCGGAACCACACCTGCGACCTGGGCTCGCGCGGCTCCCCCATGCTGGCGAACGGCGGCTCGTCCACGTACCGCAGGTCGACGGCTCCGCGCGCCTTGAGGATCAGCTCCACGATGTCGGGGCCGCCGAGGAGGCCGGCGTGCCGGGGCAGCATCTCGGCGGCGGTGGGCAGGGTGACCGGGTCCGGCGCCGGCGGCATCGGCTCCTGGTGCTCCAGCCCCTCCTCGTACGTCTGGAAGGACGCGGAGAGGTGGAAGATCGGCTGCCCGTGCTGGACGGCCACCACGCGCCGGGTGGCGAAGGAGCGCCCGTCCCGGATGCGGTCGACGGTGTAGACGATGGGCACCTCGGGGTCGCCGGGGCGCAGGAAGTAGGAGTGCAGGGAGTGGGCGACGCGGTCGTCGGGGACGGTGCGGCCCGCGGCGACCAGGGCCTGAGCGGCCACCTGCCCGCCGAAGACCCGGGGCACCAGGGTGGGGCGGCCGGTGGTGCCGCGGAAGATGTCCTGCTCGATGGGCTCGAGGTCGAGCTGACCGAGCAGATCGTCCAGGGGGGTGGGTGGCTCGCTCATGTGGCCGGTGGTTCCTTACGGGATGGGTGGGACGGCCTACAGGCCCATCGACTTGGCGATGATCGAGCGCATGACCTCACTGGTGCCGCCGTAGATGCGGGTCACGCGGGTGTCCGCGTACAGGCGGGCGATCGGGTACTCCATCATGTAGCCGTAGCCGCCGTGCAGTTGGAGGCACTTGTCGATGACGGCGGCCGCGCGCTCGGTGGTGAAGAGCTTCGCGGACGCGGCGTCGGCCGGGGTCAGCTCACCGGCGTCGTGCGCGTCGAGGGCGCGGTCGACGACCGCCTGCATCGCGTCCACCTCGGACTTGCAGTCGGCCAGCACGAACTTGGTGTTCTGGAACGCGGCGACCGACTGCCCGAAGACGGTGCGGTCCTGGACGTACGCCTTGGCGAACTCCACGGCCGCGGCGGACTGGGCGTACGCGCCGACGGCGATGGCCAGCCGCTCCTGGGGGAGGTTGTGGCCGAGGTAGCCGAACGCCTTGCCCTCCTCGCCGAGGAGGTCTTCCACCGGCACCTTGACGTCGGTGAAGGAGAGTTCGGCGGTGTCGGAGGTCTTGAGGCCGAGCTTCTCCAGCTTGCGGCCGACCGCGTAGCCCTCGGAGGCGGTGTCGACGACGAGGATGGAGATGCCGCCGCGCCGGTCCTCGGGGGTGGGCGGGGCGGTGCGGGCGCACACGAGCACCCGGTCGGCGTGGACACCGCCGGTGATGAAGGTCTTCGCGCCGTTGAGGACGTAGTGCGTGCCGTCCTCGGAGAGCCTGGCGGTGGTCTTCATGCCGGCCAGGTCCGAGCCGGTGCCGGGCTCGGTCATGGCGATGGCGGTCATCATGTCGCCGGAGACGAAGGAGGGCAGCCAGCGCCGCTTCTGCTCCTCGGTGGCGTACTTCAGGAGGTAGGGCAGGCAGAGCGCGGTGTGCACGCTGCTGCCGCCGAAGCTCACGCCCACCCGGGCGCACTCCTCGGCGATGACGGCCTGGAACTTGAAACTGGTCTCGCCCGCGCCGCCGTACTCCTCGGGCACCTCGATACCGAAGACGCCCAGCTCGCCGAGCTTCTTGTAGAACTCCCGGGGCGCCGAACCCGCCTCGCGCCACTCGTCGTAGACCGGCACGACCTCGGCGGCGATGAAGTCGCGGATGGTCTCCCGGAACGCCTCGTGGTCCTCGTTGAACACCGTGCGACGCACAGCGCCTCCCTCCCTCGTCTCACGCCCTACTAAGCGCTTGCTCGGCTGAAGTTACCCAGGGGTCACCAAGGCTGTCCAGAGCCGGGCCCCTTCCGGGGGAACGCCGGGTGCCGCCTGCGGCGGCGGGCGCCCTTCGGGCGTGTCCTCAAGCGCCGGACGGGCTTGATTCCGGCTGAGCCCAGCCGATGACAGCCCGTCCGGCACTTGAGGACACCGCCGCGCAGCGGGGTGCGGACGACACGGCCTACGCCGCGCCCGCGGACAGGGCGGCGAGCGCGCCGAGCGCCAACCGCCTCAGCAGCGCCGCCGTGGCCGCGCGGCCCGGGAGGGCGGCGGGCCGGCTGAGGTGGGGGGTGGAGTTGAGCAGCCCGAAGACGGCGTGCACGGCGCCGCGGACGTCGGCCTCGGTGGCGTCCGGGTGGAGCCGGCGGACGACGTCGACCCACAGCTCCACGTACCGGCGCTGGAGGGAGCGCACCAGCTTGCGGTCGCTGTCCCGCAGCTGGCCGAGCTCACGGTCGTGGAGGGTGATCAGCGCCCGGTCGTCCAGGGCGAAGTCGATGTGCCCGTCGATGAGCGAGTCGAGCACGGCGGCCGGGTCGCCGTCCGCTTCGGCGGCGGCCTCGGCGACCCGCCTGCAGCCGCCGTCGAAGAGCCGCTCGCTGATCCCCACCAGCAGCTCCGCGAGCATGGCGTCCTTGCCCGCGAAGTGCCGGTAGAGACCGGGGCCGCTGATGCCGACCGCCGCCCCTATCTCGTCCACCCCGACGCCGTGGAAGCCGCGCTCGGCGAAGAGCCGGGCGGCCTCCCGGAGGATCTGCTCACGGCGGGTGAGGGCGGGGGCGGGCTGGGGGCGGGTTGCTGCGTCTGTCACGAAATCAATTCTAGACAGCGGCGTTAGTGGTCGTTAACCTGAAGGAAACGTGTTAACGCTCATTAACCGAGCAAGGGAGCTCGAGTCCATGCAGCAGGCACCGGTGCTGGGGAGCACCGCAGATCCGGCGTCCGACGCCTGGCGGGCCAATGAGGCCGCCCACCGCGAGCTGGCCGCCGGACTGCGCGAGAAGCTCGCCGCCGCACGACTGGGCGGGGGCGAGAAGGCCCGCGCGCGGCACACCGCGCGCGGAAAGCTGCTGCCGCGCGACCGGGTGGACGCGCTGCTGGACCCCGGGTCGCCGTTCCTGGAGCTCGCGCCGCTGGCGGCCGAGGGGATGTACGGCGGGGCCGCCCCGGCGGCGGGCGTCATCTCCGGCATCGGGCGGGTGTCCGGGCGCGAGGTGGTGATCGTCGCCAACGACGCCACGGTCAAGGGCGGCACGTACTACCCGATGACCGTCAAGAAGCACCTGCGCGCCCAGGAGGTCGCGTTGGAGAACAGGCTCCCCTGCCTGTATCTCGTGGACTCCGGCGGCGCCTTCCTCCCCTTGCAGGACGAGGTCTTCCCCGACCGCGACCACTTCGGCCGGATCTTCTACAACCAGGCCCGGATGTCCGGCGCCGGCATCCCGCAGATCGCGGCGGTGCTCGGCTCCTGCACGGCGGGCGGCGCCTACGTCCCGGCGATGAGCGACGAGGCGGTGATCGTGCGCGACCAGGGCACGATCTTCCTGGGCGGCCCGCCGCTGGTGAAGGCCGCGACGGGCGAGGTCGTCACGGCGGAGGAGCTGGGCGGCGGCGAGGTCCACTCCAAGGTCTCGGGCGTCACCGACCACCTCGCCGAGGACGACGCGCACGCCCTGCGGATCGTGCGGAACATCGTGGCCACCCTCCCCGGGCGCGGCCCGCTGCCCTGGTCGGTGGAGCCCGCCGAGGAGCCGAGGACGGACCCGCGGGGGCTGTACGGCGCGGTCCCGGTCGACTCCCGCACCCCTTACGACGCGCGCGAGATCATCGCTCGGATCGTGGACGGCTCCCGTTTCCAGGAGTTCAAGGCGGAGTTCGGGCAGACTCTGGTGACGGGCTTCGCCCGGATCCACGGCCACCCGGTGGGCATCGTCGCCAACAACGGCATCCTCTTCTCCGAATCCGCCCAGAAGGGCGCGCACTTCATCGAGCTGTGCGACCAGCGCGGCATCCCCCTGCTCTTCCTGCAGAACATCTCCGGCTTCATGGTCGGGCGGAGCTACGAGGCGGGCGGCATCGCCAAGCACGGCGCGAAGATGGTCACGGCGGTGGCCTGCACCCGCGTCCCCAAGCTCACGGTCGTCGTCGGTGGCTCGTACGGCGCGGGCAACTACTCGATGTGCGGCCGGGCCTACTCCCCCCGCTTCCTGTGGATGTGGCCCAACGCCAAGATCTCCGTGATGGGCGGCGAGCAGGCCGCGTCCGTCCTCGCCACCGTCAAGCGCGACCAGCTCGAAGCGCGCGGGGAGGAGTGGAGCGCGGCCGACGAGGACGCCTTCCGGGCACCGATCCGCGAGCAGTACGAGACGCAGGGCAGTGCCTACTACGCCACCGCCCGGCTGTGGGACGACGGGGTGATCGACCCGCTGGAGACCCGGCAGGTGCTGGGCCTCGCGCTGACCGCCTGCGCCAACGCCCCGCTGCCCGCGAAGGACCCGTCGGCGCCCGGCTACGGCGTCTTCCGGATGTGAGCGCCCTCATGACAAGCGGAGACTCCATGTTCGACACCGTCCTGGTCGCCAACCGAGGCGAGATCGCGGTCCGCGTCATCCGTACGCTCCGCGCGCTCGGCATCCGTTCGGTCGCCGTGTTCAGCGACGCCGACGCGGACGCCCGCCATGTGCGCGAGGCGGACACGGCCGTGCGGATCGGCCCCGCGGCGGCCGCGGAGAGCTATCTGTCCGTCCCGCGCCTGCTGGCGGCCGCGGAGCGCAGCGGCGCGCAGGCCGTCCACCCCGGCTACGGCTTCCTCGCGGAGAACGCCGCGTTCGCCCGCGCCTGCACGGACGCCGGGCTGGCCTTCATCGGCCCGCCCGCCGAGGCGATCCAGCTGATGGGCGACAAGATCCGCGCCAAGGAGACCGTGCGGGCGGCGGGCGTGCCGGTCGTGCCGGGCTCCTCCGGCAGCGGTCTGACCGACGCGGAGCTGGCGGCCTCGGCCCGGGAGATCGGCATGCCCGTGCTGCTCAAGCCCTCGGCGGGCGGCGGCGGCAAGGGCATGCGCCTCGTCCGCGACGCATCGCTGCTGGGCGAGGAGATCGCCGCGGCCAGGCGCGAGGCGCGGGGCTCCTTCGGTGACGACACCCTGCTCGTTGAGCGGTGGGTCGACCGCCCCCGGCACATCGAGATCCAGGTCCTCGCGGACGGCCACGGCAACGTCATCCACCTCGGCGAGCGCGAGTGCTCCCTCCAGCGCCGCCACCAGAAGATCATCGAGGAGGCGCCGTCCCCCTTCCTCGACGAGGCCACCCGCGCGGCGATGGGCGAGGCCGCCGTGCAGGCGGCGCGCTCCTGCGGGTACACGGGCGCGGGCACGGTGGAGTTCATCGTGCCGGGCGACGACCCCGCCTCGTACTACTTCATGGAGATGAACACCCGCCTCCAGGTCGAGCACCCCGTCACCGAGCTGATCACGGGACTGGACCTCGTCGAATGGCAGGTGCGGGTCGCCGCCGGCGAGCGGCTGGGCCCGGCCCAGGGCGACGTGACCCTGACCGGCCACGCGGTCGAGGCCCGCATCTGCGCGGAGACCGCGCGGCCGACGGCGGACGGCCGGGTGGACTTCCTCCCCTCGGCGGGCAGGGTGCTCGCCCTGGGCGAACCCGTGGGCGAGGGCGTGCGGGTGGACTCCGGCCTCGCCGAGGGCACGGAGGTCGGCACCTCCTACGACCCGATGCTCGCCAAGGTCATCGCGTACGGCCCGGACCGCCCGACGGCACTGCGCCGGCTGCGGGCCGCCCTCGCGGAGACGACCGTCCTGGGCGTGGACACCAACGCCGGTTTCCTGCGCCGGCTGCTGGCGCACCCGTCGGTGGTGTCGGGCGCGCTGGACACGGGGCTGGTCGACCGGGACGCGGCGTCGCTGGTGCGGACGTCCGTCCCGGACGAGGTGTACGCGGCGGCGGCGCTGCTGCGGCAGGCGGCGCTGGAGCCGAGCGCACTCCCCGCAGGTGGCTGGGTGGACCCGTTCTCGCTCCCGACGGGCTGGCGCCTGGGCGGGGAGCCCGCGTGGACGGTCCATCACTTGCGCATTCCGGGTCAGGACCCGGTGGCAGTGGAGGTGCGCGGCGGCGCGGCGAAGGCAGAGGCCCGTCTGCCGGGCGCGGCGGGCGGTGCCCCGGCGACTCAGCTCGCCGGCACCGGCCCCCTCCCCGCCGGCGCGGAGCCGCTGCCGCCCCGGGGGCCCGGAGGCTTGCCCTCGGTTCCGGGAAGGGAAGCGGTGGGGGAACAGAACCCCGCGCACCCCACCCGCATAGTGACCCTCACCCCCACCACCCTCACCCTCGAACTGAACGGCCTCACCCACACCTTCACCCACGCCACCGGCCCGGAGGGCACCTGGCTCGGCCGTGACGGCGACGCCTGGCACGTCCAGGACCACGACCCCGCAGGCGCCCGCGGCGGCGCCGGGGCCGCGCACGCCGGGGCGCTGACCGCCCCGATGCCCGGCACGGTCACCGTCGTGAAGGCCGCCGTCGGCGACGTCGTGACCGCCGGGCAGAGCCTGCTCGTCGTGGAGGCGATGAAGATGGAGCACGTCATCTCCGCGCCGCACGACGGGACCGTCACCGAACTGGACGTGACGGCGGGCGCCACCGTCGCCATGGACCAGGTCCTGGCCGTCGTCACCCCCGCCGACGCCCCTCAGGAGGAGTCATGATCGACGGACTTCCGATGGTCGTGCCGGAGCCCGGCCTCCCGGACCGCGTCCGTATCCACGAGGTCGGCCCCCGCGACGGGCTGCAGAACGAGAAGGCGGTCGTCCCCGTCGAGGTGAAGGCGGAGTTCATCCGCCGGCTCGCCGACGCCGGGCTCGCCACCATCGAGGCGACGAGCTTCGTGCACCCCAAGTGGGTGCCCCAGCTCGCCGACGCCGAGCGGCTGATGCCGATGCTCGACGGCGTCGCGGCCCGCCTTCCCGTCCTGGTGCCGAACGAGCGCGGCCTGGAGCGCGCCCTCGCCCTCGGCGTGCGGGAGATCGCCGTGTTCGGCAGCGTCACGGAGTCCTTCGCCAAGGCCAACCTCAACCGCACGGTCGACGAGTCGCTGGAGATGTTCGCGCCGGTCGTGGCCACGGCGCGGGAGGCCGGCGTCACCGTGCGCGGCTACCTCTCGATGTGCTTCGGCGACCCCTGGGAGGGGGCCGTGCCGGTCGGGCAGGTCGCGCGGGTCGCCCGCCGGCTGCTGGACCTCGGCTGCGACGAGCTGAGCCTCGGCGACACGATCGGCGTCGCCACCCCCGGCCACGTCGGCGCGGTCCTGACCGCGCTGGGCGCGGCGGGCGTGCCGGTCGAGCGGCTGGCCGTGCACTTCCACGACACCTACGGCCAGGCCCTGTCCAACACCCTGGCCGCCCTGCGCCACGGCGTGCGCGTCGTCGACGCCTCCGCCGGCGGCCTCGGCGGCTGCCCCTACGCGAAGAGCGCCACCGGAAACCTCGCCACCGAGGATCTCGTGTGGATGCTCGACGGCCTCGGCATCGAGACCGGGGTCGACCTCGGCCGGCTCACCGCCACCAGCGTGTGGATGGCCGGCCACCTGGGGCGGCCCAGCCCGTCCCGCACTGTCCGCGCCCTTTCCCCCCAGGAGCTTTGAGACATGTCGCTGGACCACCGCCTCTCCTCCGAGCACGAGGAACTCCGCCGCACCGTGCAGGAGTTCGCACACGACGTGGTCGCGCCGAAGATCGGCGACTTCTACGAGCGCCATGAGTTCCCGTACGAGATCGTGCGGGAGATGGGCCGCATGGGCCTGTTCGGGCTGCCCTTCCCCGAGGAGTACGGCGGGATGGGCGGCGACTACCTGGCGCTCGGCCTCGCCCTGGAGGAGCTGGCCCGCGTCGACTCCTCCGTGGCGATCACCCTGGAGGCCGGCGTCTCGCTGGGCGCGATGCCCGTCTTCCGCTTCGGCACCGAGGAGCAGCGGCGCGAGTGGCTGCCCAAGATGTGTTCCGGCGAGATGCTGGGCGCGTTCGGTCTGACCGAGCCCGAGTGCGGCTCGGACGCGGGCGGGACGCGCACCACCGCCCGGCTGGACGAGGCCACGGACGAGTGGGTGATCAACGGCACCAAGTGCTTCATCACCAACTCCGGCACGGACATCACGGGCCTGGTCACGGTCACCGCCGTCACCGGCCGCGACGAGAACGGCAAGCCGCGCATCTCGTCGATCATCGTGCCCTCCGGCACGCCCGGCTTCACCGTCGCGGCCCCCTATTCCAAGGTCGGCTGGAACGCCTCGGACACCCGCGAGCTGTCCTTCTCCGACGTCCGGGTCCCGGCGGCGAACCTGCTGGGCGAGGAAGGCCGCGGGTACGCCCAGTTCCTGCGCATCCTCGACGAGGGCCGGATCGCGATCTCGGCACTGGCGACGGGCCTCGCCCAGGGCTGTGTCGACGAGTCGGTGTCGTACGCCAAGGCCCGGGAGGCGTTCGGCAGGCCGATCGGCGCCAACCAGGCGATCCAGTTCAAGATCGCCGACATGGAGATGCGGGCGCACACGGCCCGGATCGCGTGGCGCGACGCCGCGTCGCGGCTGCTGCACGGCGAGCCGTTCAAGAAGGAGGCGGCGCTGGCCAAGCTCTACTCCTCCGAGATCGCCGTCACCAACGCCCGCGAGGCCACGCAGATCCACGGCGGCTACGGCTTCATGAACGAGTACCCGGTGGCGCGCATGTGGCGGGACTCCAAGATCCTGGAGATCGGCGAGGGCACGAGCGAGGTGCAGCGGATGCTGATCGCCCGGGAGTTGGGCCTGTAGGGCGCCCCCGCGCACCTGCGAGAATCCCACCCATGGCTGAGATCCTCCAGAAGGACGGTACGTGGGCGTTCGACGGCGACACGATACGGATCGTGCCCGGGCGCGAGCGTGGGGTGCACCTGCTGCGCCAGACGCTGGGTGAGCTCGCCGTGCCGCTGGCGGCAGTGGCGGGCATCGCCTTCGAGCCGGGCCGCAAGGGCGGCCGGCTGCGGCTGAGGCTCCGCGACGGGGCCGACCCCCTGGCGCAGGCCACGCGCGGCCGGCTGCCGGACGGCGCCGATCCGTATCAGCTGGCGGTCGAGCCGGGCCGGACGGGCGTGGCGGAGTACTTCGTGGACGAGGTGCGCAACGCCCTGCTGCTGGAGCAGGTGCCGGAGGGGCCCGCGGACCGCTATCTGCTGCCGGGCCCGGCCGTGCCGTTGTCGGTGGGCGCCGGGGACGGCACGGTCTCCTTCGACGGCGAGTGGGTTCGGCTGGAGTGGAACTGGAAGACCGAGGAGGGCAAGAAGTCCGCCGGGACGCGCACCTTCGCGGTGGCCGACGTCGCCACGGTGGAGTGGCTGCCCTCCCACGGCCTGGAGAACGGCTATCTGCGCTTCGTCCTGGTCATGGGGGCGACCAAGGCGCCGCCGAAACACGACCCGCACGCGATCGAGCTGTACGGCTTCAAGAAGGACCCGCTGATGGCGCTGGTCGCGGCCGCGGTCCTGGCCCGGCTGCCGCACCCCTCGGGAGCGGGCGCGGCGGACCGTCCCGCACTCGCCGGGATCCTGCCGGCCGACGCTCCCGCCACCGCGGGCACGGACGGCTCCCCCGGCTCCGGCTCCGGCTCCGGCTCCGGCTCCGGCTCCGATCACGATGCGCTGCTGCGGCGCCTGCGCGAGCTGGGCGAGCTGCACCGGAGCGGGATCCTCACCGACGAGGAGTTCGCGGCGGCGAAGCAGGCGGTACTCAAGCGCTTCTAAGCCGACATTTCTGGGCTCTCCCGACCCTTTCGATCTTCACTCCTGCCCGATATCGGGCAGGATTCTTGCGAAAGCCCTCGGTACCCCTCAGTATCAACGGGTGCTCGAACGCCGTATGACCCATGACGACCTGGTGGACCACCTGGTGCGCAGCACGCCGCTTCAGCGCGGCGAGGCCGCCCGGGTGGTCCTGGACGTCCTGGCGTACTTCGACGAGACGACCGAGACGTTCGTGCGTCGCCGACACCGCGAGCTCCAGTCCGGCGGACTGAACAACGCGGAGATCTTCGAGCGGATCGCGGCAGAGCTGCCGCACCGCGCGGTGGCGCCACCCGAGCTCTCGCTGCGGCAGCTGCGCCGCATCGTCTACGGCTGAGACCGGCGGCTCCTGCCGCCGCCGAGCATCACTGATCGTTTGCCTGGGAGGGTCAACACCATGTGTGGAATCGTCGGTTATATCGGTAAGCGCGACGTCGCGCCGCTGCTGCTGGAGGGCCTCCAGCGCCTGGAGTACCGCGGCTACGACTCCGCCGGTATCGCCCTGCACGCGAGCGGCAAGACGGGCGGCCTGAAGTCCGCCAAGGCCAAGGGCCGCGTCCGTGAGCTGGAGGCGCGCCTGCCCAAGCGCTTCAACGGCACCACCGGCATCGCCCACACCCGCTGGGCCACCCACGGCGCGCCCAACGACGTCAACGCCCACCCGCACCTGGACGCCGAGGAGAAGGTCGCCGTCGTCCACAACGGCATCATCGACAACGCCTCCGACCTGCGCGCCAAGCTGACGGCCGAGGGCTTCGTCTTCGTCTCCGACACCGACACCGAGGTCCTCGCCCACCTCATCGCCCGCTCCGAGGCCGGAACGCTGGAGGAGAAGGTCCGCGAGGCGGTCAAGTACATCGAGGGCACGTACGGCATCGCCGTCCTGCACGCCGACTTCCCGGACCGCATCGTCGTCGCCCGCAACGGCTCCCCCGTGGTGCTGGGCATAGGCGAGAAGGAGATGTTCGTCTCCTCCGACGTCGCCGCGCTGGTCAGCCACACCCGTCAGGTCGTCACCCTCGACGACGGCGAGATGGCCACGCTCCGGGCCGACGACTACCGCACGTACACCACCGAGGGCTCCTCCACCTCGGCACAGCCGACCACCGTGGAGTGGGAGGCCGAGTCGTACGACATGGGCGGCCACGACACGTACATGCACAAGGAGATCCACGAGCAGGCGGACGCGGTCGACCGCGCGCTGCGCGGCCGGATCGACGACCGCTTCTCCACCGTGCACCTGGGCGGCCTGAACCTCGACGCCCGTGACGCGCGCGCCGTGCGCCGGGTGAAGATCCTCGGCTGCGGCACCTCGTACCACGCCGGCCAGATCGGCGCCCAGATGATCGAGGAGCTGGCGCGGATCCCCGCCGACGCCGAGCCGGCCTCCGAGTTCCGCTACCGCAACCCGGTCGTGGACCCCGACACCCTCTACATCGCGGTCTCCCAGTCCGGTGAGACCTACGACGTCCTCGCCGCCGTCCAGGAGCTCAAGCGCAAGGGCGCCCGCGTCCTCGGCCTGGTCAACGTGGTGGGCTCGGCGATCGCCCGCGAGACCGACGGCGGCATCTACGTGCACGCCGGCCCCGAGGTCTGCGTCGTCTCCACCAAGTGCTTCACCAACATGGTGGTCTCCTTCGGTCTGCTCGCCCTGCACCTGGGCCGCACCCGTGACCTGTCCGTCGCCGACGGCAAGCGGATCATCGCGGGCCTGCGCAAGCTGCCCGAGCAGATCGCCGAGATCCTGGCGAACGAGGGCGAGATCGAGAAGCTGGCCGGTGAGTACGCCGACGCCAAGTCGATGATGTTCATCGGCCGCGTCCGGGGCTACCCGGTCGCCCGCGAGGCCTCGCTGAAGCTCAAGGAGGTCTCGTACATCCACGCCGAGGCCTACCCGGCGTCCGAGCTCAAGCACGGCCCGCTGGCCCTGATCGAGCCCGCCATGCCGACGGTCGCGATCGTCCCGAACGACGACCTGCTGGAGAAGAACCGCGCCGCGCTCGAGGAGATCAAGGCCCGCTCCGGCCGCATCCTCGCCGTCGCGCACCAGGTGCAGGAGAAGGCCGACCACACGATCGTGGTGCCGAAGAACGAGGACGAGCTGGACCCGATCCTCATGGGCATCCCGCTCCAGCTCCTCGCGTACTACACGGCGAAGGCCATGGGCCGCGACATCGACAAGCCGCGCAACCTGGCGAAGTCCGTCACGGTTGAGTAGGACCCGGGGAGCTCGACGGAAGCGGCCTGTCCCCGCGACCGATCACTGAGCGACCCGGCGGCGGTCGGCCGCTGCCGCGAGAGCGGCGGCGGCCCCGCCGCAAAAAGGGACGGTCTTCCCCGCACGTGCCACCACGCGCGCGGGGAGGACCGCCTCCCCTGCGTCGGCGTCGCCCTCACGCCGACGGTGATGCCGCCGGTCCCGGGAACCGTCACCTCCCGTCCGGCAGCACGTCACATGTAGCGGGTTGTACCCGTCACCGGAGCACTATCCACCTCTACGCGCGAGTAGATTCATCCGGCCCGTCAAGGCGGAACCGGCGCCGTTCCGGGCGCACCGGGACGCCGTCTCCCGTACGGAACGGTCGAGTTGACGGATGGCCGAGCGCCCGGCGCCGACGGGGCGATTACGGGATGACGACGACCGGCCGCTGAGCGCGCCGCGCCAGCCGCCCCGCGACGGAGCCGAAGATCCGGCCGACCAGGCCGTGGGTGGAGCCGACCACGATCGCGTCCGCCGCGTACTCCCGGCCGACTTCCTCCAATTCGTGGCAAATGTCCCCACCGCGCTCGACGAGGATCCACGGCACCTCGGACAGATAGTCCGCACAGGCCAGTTCGAGGCCGAGCACTTCCGTCCGGTGATCGGGGACGTCCACGAAGACCGGCGGCTCACAGCCCGCCCATACGGTCGTCGGCAGCCGGTTGGCCACATGGACGATGATCAGCCCGGAGCCCGAGCGCCGGGCCATCCCGATTGCATATGCAAGCGCTCGCTCGCTCGACGTGGATCCGTCGAAGCCCACCACGACACCGTGCTGGAACGCCGGATCGCAGGCATGACGTGTTTCTTCCGCCGCTTCGGGGTGCGCCGCTTGATCGGCGACCCGCTTGCGGTCCGCGGGTTCGGAGAATTCGTGACCGGCCATCGGTGTCTCGGCGAAGGAGTCCTCTTGCGGAGGGGGATCGACGGGGGCTGATTGGAGTTGTCGAGGGGGACGGGCCAGATGATCAAGGACGAAAAAATCCGTCCGGGATTCATCTTTTCAAGTGCTTACCCCCCAGGGTACGGCGCCACTCGTCGGCTGCCCAGAGGCCGCCCGGCCAGGCCCGCCGGATCCACACCCCCCGGGGCGTTCCCCGGAGCATGCACGAGGGCGGCGCGCAACGCAATGCCCCGACCATGGTCCTGATGCCCTCTCCCCAGTGACCCGGGGCCCGGCCGGGCGTTGTACTACCGCCAGCAGCCGCCACCAGGGAGCCGTTCCGTGCCCGGAACCCGCGAGTCCGCCCGCGCCGACGCCACCGAAGGGGAATCCCCCGATCCGGTGAGCGACGTAGTCCGCTGGGCGGCCTTCAGCTGCGCCCTGGTCCCCGTCGTCCTGCTGATGTGCGGTCAGTCCTTCGGCGGCGCCGCGGGCACGGCGGCCGGTCTGGTGGCGGTCACCTGCGCCTGCCACGCCCTACTGCGCCAGTCGGAGCGCAGTGCCGCCCGGGTAGCGGCGGAACAGTCGATTCCGCACCGCGGCAGGCGGGGCCGGACCGGTACCGGTTCCCACCGCGGCGCCCGTCACCCCGGCGCCGCCCATCCGGTCGACTGACGGCCTCGCACGCCTGCACCCGTAGGTTTTCAGCCAACTTGGGGCCGAACTCCATCCCTTGGCCAAAGCACCTCCCAACAGCCGGTCGACCAGCAAGGAAAGGACCGTTGAGGGCGGTTGCGCCCTACGGGGAGTGGGCATGGGCGAGAGGCGTACTTTTCACCGGGGCCTGCAAGTGCAACGCTTCGTGATCGAACGCTTCGCGCCAAGTTGTCATGTCGACATAGAGCCGGGTGGTGAACTGGTCACCGCGTCTCCATTCGACGCAGTAGATTCGATCTTGGCCATGACCGGCGGGGGAACCGTTCAGGACCGAGGGGAAACGTGCAGGACCGAGAGGACTCGACCGCCGAGGGGGGCTTAGCGCCATGAGCCAGGACTCCACGACCGTACCGGAGACCGCGCGCAAGCTCTCCGGACGCCGCCGCCGGGAGATCGTCGCAGTGCTGCTATTCAGCGGCGGCCCCATCTTCGAAAGCTCCATTCCGCTCTCTGTGTTCGGCATCGACCGACAGGACGCAGGGGTCCCCCGCTACCGATTGCTGGTGTGCGCGGGCGAAGATGTGCCATTGCGAACAACCGGCGGCCTTGAACTGACCGCACCGTACGGCCTGGAGGCACTCTCCAGGGCGGGCACTGTCGTGGTGCCCGCTTGGCGGTCGATCACCCAGCCGCCACCGACCGCAGCACTCGACGCGCTGCGCCGCGCCCATGAAGAGGGCGCCCGCATCGTCGGGCTGTGCACCGGTGCCTTTGTACTGGCCGCCGCGGGACTGCTCGACGGCAGGCCCGCCACCACCCATTGGATGTACGCGCCCACGCTCGCCAAGCGCTATCCGTCGGTCCACGTGGACCCGCGGGAGCTCTTCGTGGACGACGGTGACGTACTGACTTCCGCGGGCACCGCGGCAGGCATCGACCTGTGCCTGCACATCGTCCGCACCGACCACGGCGCCGACGCGGCGGGGGCCCTGGCCCGTCGTCTCGTCGTACCGCCACGCCGCAGCGGCGGGCAGGAGCGCTATCTCGACCGGTCTTTACCGGAGGAGATCGGCGCCGACCCGCTCGCCGAGGTCGTCGCCTGGGCGCTGGAGCACCTCCACGAGCAGTTCGACGTGGAGACCCTGGCGGCGCGCGCCTATATGAGCAGGCGCACCTTCGACCGGAGGTTCCGCTCGCTCACCGGGAGCGCTCCGCTGCAATGGCTGATCACCCAGCGGGTGCTTCAGGCGCAGCGGCTCCTGGAGACCTCGGACTATTCCGTGGACGAGGTCGCCGGGCGCTGCGGCTTCCGCTCGCCGGTGGCCCTGCGCGGCCACTTCCGCCGGCAGCTGGGGTCCTCCCCCGCCGCCTACCGGGCCGCCTACCGGGCGCGCCGGCCGCAGAACGGTTCGGCCGACCGGCCGGAGCGGGGCGAGCGTCCGGACCGTCCGGACAGAGGGGACCGCTTCGAACGGCAGGATCTGCCCGAGCAGCGGCCCGGTGAGTCCTCGGTGATGGCGATGCGACGGACGGCCATGGCCGGCGTCCACGCCGTGACCGGCGCATCGCTGGCACCTCCACCACCACATGGTGGACATAGCGGCCATTCCGGACCTGGCAGTCATCTCGGTCATGTGACCGGTCATGGCGGCCCCGGCGGCCATGGCGGCCTCGGCCCCGAGCCCGGCAAGCCGGAGTCCGACCTCTACAGCCCACGCCTGCCCGGTCAGCGGGAACGCCCCGTAGGGTGAGACGCATGAACGATCGCATGGTGTGGATCGACTGCGAGATGACCGGGCTCTCGCTGTCGAACGACGCGCTCATCGAGGTGGCCGCCCTGGTCACCGACTCTGAGCTGAACATCCTCGGCGACGGCGTGGACATCGTCGTCCGCCCGCCCGCCGAGGCTTTGACCACCATGCCCGAGGTGGTGCGCCAGATGCACACGGCCTCCGGGCTGCTCGCTGAGCTGGACGGCGGGACGACGCTCGAGGACGCGGAGCGTCAGGTCCTGGCGTACGTGCGCGAGCACGTCCCGGAGCCGGGCAAGGCCCCGCTGTGCGGAAACTCGGTCAGCACCGACCGTGGATTCCTGCTGCGCGACATGCCCGAGCTGGAGAACCACCTGCACTACCGGATCGTCGACGTGTCCTCGGTGAAGGAGCTGGCCCGGCGCTGGTTCCCCCGCTCCTACTTCAGCAGTCCGAAGAAGAGCGGCAACCACCGGGCACTCGCCGACATCAGGGAGTCGATCGCCGAGCTCCGCTATTACCGCGAGGCGATCTTCGTACCGCAGCCCGGCCCGGACTCGGACACGGCGAAGGCCATCGCGGCCAAGCACGTCCTGCCCGCCCAGGGATAGTGACGCAGCTCGCTCCCAGAACGCGTGTCATCTGGGAGCGAGCACCCCTGAAGACCCTGTACACTTTTTCTCAGCCGGTGGGAAACGCACCGGACATGGTGGGTATAGCTCAGCTGGCAGAGCACCTGGTTGTGGTCCAGGATGTCGCGGGTTCAAGTCCCGTTACTCACCCTGTATGACGAAGGCCCGGTCTGTGAGAACAGACCGGGCCTTCGTCGTGTCTGCGCCCCCTCTTCTCTTCTGCCTCTCCCCTCCCTTCCTCTCCGTTTTCTCTCCCCTGCGGCTGATCCGTCGTCAGCGGGACGGTGTCCGGTGCCGGTACCGGGGTCCGGGCGACGTGCCATGGTGCTTTCTGTGAACCCCTCCCCCCACAGCCGCCCGCTGCGCATCGGCACCCGCAAGAGCCCCATGGCGCTGGCCCAGACCGAGCGGGTCCGCGAGCTGTTGCTCAAACTCCAACCCGATCTCGACATCGACGTGGTCCCCATCGAGACGGAGGCCGACCAGTGGCAGGGCGATCTCGCGAAGCTCGGCGGGAAGGGCCTCTTCGTCAAGGCCCTCGACCTCCGGCTGCAGGGCGGCGACATCGACCTGGCCGTCCACTGTCTGAAGGACGTCCCCGGTGACGGGCCCCTCCCCGAGGGCCTGGTCTTCGCGGCGATGCTGCCGCGCGACGACGTCCGTGACGTCCTCGTCGTGCCCGAGGACTCGGCGGTGCGCACGCTCGCCGATCTGCCCGACGGGGCGCACGTGGGCTCGTCCTCCGTGCGCCGCCGGGCGCAGCTCGGCCGCGCCCGGCCGGACCTGCGGGTCGTCCGGGTGCGCGGCACCGTCGGCACCCGCCTCGGCAAGCTCGACGGTACGAAGGCCATGACCCCCGCGCTCGACGCGCTGGTCGTGGCGGCCTCGGGACTCGGGCGGCTCGAGCTGCGACAGCGGGCCCGGCAGGTCTTCACCGTCGACGAGATCCTGCCCGCCGTCGGCGCCGGGGTCCTGGTGCTGGAGTGCCGCCGCGCCGACGGCGATCTCCTCGGGCTGCTCCGGAAGCTGGGCGACGCGCGGACGCTGGCGGAGGCCACGGCGGAACGGGCGATGCTGTACGGCCTGCGCGGTCACTGCAACTCGCCCATCGCGGGGTACTGCGACACCGAGGTCGACGGGCGGCTCTCGCTGCGCGGCATGGTCTTCGACGAGGCCGGGTCCACCTTCGTCCGCGCCCATATCCGTGGCCCGGCCGACGACCCGGTGGACCTCGGCGGCCGGGTCAGCACCGAGCTCCTCCGCCAAGGGGCGGCCGATCTCATCGCCGGAACCGTCCACTGAGCCACCCCCGCGCACACCCATCCCGGTGACTTCGACGAGACACGCCCTCACCCTTTCGGGTAGTGGCGGCGTTGGCGACACGCGCGGCCCTTCAATGAGCGGGAGGCGGGGCAGCCGCCCCGCCTCTCCCAGGAAAGAGGCACCCCATGCACCGTCGGCTCGCATCCATCATCGTCACCTCCTGTACCGCTCTGGCGTTCGCCGTCATCGGGGCGACACCGTCCGTGGCGGATCCGGGCCCGATCTCGGAGGCGGACTGCAGGGCGACGAACGGGGTGACGGACGACATCGACGGGACCTACTACTGCCTTGCCGTCCACGGCGTCATCGAGGGGGCGGGCGTCCCCGAGGAGGCTCTCGCGGACTTCTAGGGCCTGCCCCGTCACTGACGCACCACCGGTTCCGTCGGCAGCATCAGGAGGACGCAATTGCGCGGCAGCACGGGCACCTACCGGCGTCGGGCGGTGGTCCTCGGGGCCGTCGCCGCGCTCGCGGGTCTCCTCGGTGGCTGCGCCCGGGACGGCGGCACCGCCGCGAGCGGCACCGGGGGCGGCGGCAGTGGGAAGACCACGATCACGATCGGCACCTTCGGCGTCTTCGGCTACAAGCAGGCCGGTCTCTACGCGGAGTACGAGCGGCTGCACCCGGACGTCACGATCAAGGAGAGCGTGATCGAGCGCAACGACGCCTACTACCCGCAGTTGCTCACCCATCTCGCGGCGGGCGGCGGGCTCGCCGACATCCAGGCCGTGGAGGTCGCCAACATCAACGAGGTGGCCACGACGCTGTCCGGCAAGTTCGAGGACCTGTCGAAGGCGGCGGGGGTGCGCAGGAGCGACTGGCTGGACTGGAAGTGGCAGCAGGCCACGGACCGGAAGGGCCGGACGGTCGGGCTCGGCACGGACATCGGGCCGATCGCCGTGTGTTACCGCAAGGACCTCTTCAAGAAGGCCGGACTGCCCACGGACCGGGAGGCGGTCGGCCGGCTGTGGGCCGGTGACTGGCAGAAGTACATCGACACCGGCCAGGCGTACAAGAAGCGGGCACCGGCCGGCACGGTCTTCACCGACTCGGCCGCCGGGGTCTACAACGCGTCGATCCACGCCTACCCCGAGCGCTACTACGACCGGCGCGGCAAGGCGATCTACGCGGACAGCCCGGCCGTCAAGGCGTCCTGGGACCTGGCCGTGCAGGCGTCGCGGGGCGGGCTGACCGCACGGCTCAAGCAGTTCGAGAAGCCGTGGGACCAGGCGTACGCGAACGCGCGCTTCGCCACCGTCGCCTGCCCGCCGTGGATGCTCGGCTACATCAAGGAGAAGGCGGGCGCCGCGGGCAAGGACAAGTGGGACGTGGCAGCCGCGCCCCGACCCGCCAACTGGGGCGGCTCCTTCATCGGCGTGCCGAAGGCGGCCCGGCACAAGGCCGAGGCGGTCAGGCTCGCGGTCTGGCTGACCGCGCCCGCGCAGCAGGCCAAGCTCTTCGACCGGCAGGCGAGCATCCCCTCCACCCCGTCCTCGTACGACATGCCGCAGGTCAGGGACGCCAGGCACCCCTACTTCGGCGGCGCCCCGACGGGACGGATCTTCGCTGCGGCGGCCAAGAACATCCCCACCTTGGTGATCGGCCCGGACGAGCAGCAGATCGGCACCGCCTTCACCGACATCGGGCTGCTCCAGATCGACCAGCAGGGCAGGTCCCCGCGCGCGGCCTGGAAGGCGACGCAGAAGGAGATCGAGAACGCGGTGGACGAATGACCACGACCGCCACCGCGGCCCGGGGCACGGGTGCCGGGGACGAGGGCGGCACCCCGCGGCGGCCCCCGGGCCATGACCCCGGCCCCGGCCGGGCGGGCCGTGTGCGCAGCCGGCTCTACCGGTGGGACGTCCGCTACAGCCCGTACGCCTTCGTCGCGCCGTTCTTCCTCTTCTTCGCCGCGTTCGGGCTCTTCCCCCTCCTCTATACGGGCTGGGCGTCACTGCACCGGGTGGAGCTGGCCGCCCCGGACGACATGCGGTGGGTGGGGCTGCGCAACTACACCCGGCTGCTGGACGACGACTTCTTCTGGAACGCACTGGGCAACACCTTCACCATCGGCGTCCTGTCGACCGTCCCCCAGCTGCTGATGGCCCTGGGCCTGGCCCATCTGCTGCACTACCGGCTGCGCGCGGCGAACTTCTGGCGCGTCGCGCTGCTCACCCCGTACGCCACCTCGGTCGCCGCCGCCACGCTCGTCTTCGTGCTGCTCTACGGGCGCGACTACGGGATGGTCAACTGGGCCCTGGGGGCGGTGGGGATCGATGCGGTCGACTGGCAGAGCGGCACCTGGACCTCGCAGTTCGCGGTCTCCTCGATCGTGATCTGGCGGTGGACGGGCTACAACGCACTGATCTACCTGGCCGCCATGCAGGCCGTGCCGGACGACCGCTACGAATCGGCGGCCCTCGACGGCGCCTCCCGGTGGCAGCAGTTCCGGCACGTCACCGTGCCCGCGCTGCGGCCGACGATCCTCTTCACGATCGTGGTCTCGACGATCGGGGCGACCCAGCTCTTCGGCGAACCGCTGCTGTTCGGCGGGGCGGGCGGCCAGAAGGGCGGCGCCTCCCACCAGTTCCAGACCCTCGGCCTCTACCTCTACGAACAGGGGTGGTTCTCCTTCCACCTCGGGCGCGCCTGCGCCGTCGCCTGGACGATGTTCCTGATCCTGCTGCTGATCGCCGCGGTCAACGCCACCCTCGCGCGGCGACTGCGCAAGAGTCATTGAGGGGCTGCCGTGACGACGACCACGACGACCGACCCGCCGGCTCCCGCGGCCGCCCCGGCCCGCCGTCCCGGCCCGCGACCGGGGCCCGGCACCCGGCGCGCGGGCCGGCAGCTGCACGGCGGCCCCGTCGCCTACGCGGTGCTGGCGCTCTTCACCGTCGGCTCGCTCTTCCCCTTGGTGTGGACGGCGGTCGCCGCCTCGCGGGACAGCTCCCGGCTCGCCCGGACCCCGCCGCCGTTGTGGTTCGGCAGCAATCTGCCGCGGAACCTGGGGACGGCGTGGACCGACGCCAACATGGGCCTCGCGCTGTTCAACACGGTGCTGGTCGCGGGCGCCATCGCGCTGGGCACCGTGCTCTTCTGCACCATCGCCGGCTTCGCCTTCGCCAAACTGCGCTTCCGGTTCAAGAGCGTCCTGCTGATGCTGACGATCGGCACGATGATGATCCCGCCGCAGCTCGGCGTGGTCCCCCTCTTCATGGTCGTCGCCGAGCTGGAGTGGACCGACCGACTGCAGTCGGTGGTGCTGCCCACGCTCGTCAGCGCCTTCGGGGTCTTCTTCATGCGGCAGTACCTCGTGGAGGCACTGCCCACCGAGCTGATCGAGGCGGCCCGCGTGGACGGCGCGAGCAGCTGGCGCGTCGTGTGGCACATCGTCCTCCCCGTCGCACGGCCGGCGATGGCGGTCCTCGGGATGCTCTCCTTCGTCCAGGCGTGGAACGACTTCTTCTGGCCGATCATCGCGTTGACCCAGGAGAACCCGACCGTGCAGGTGGCCCTCACCGGGCTGGGCCGCGGCTATGTGCCCGACCAAGCCGTGATCATGGCCGGCGCGCTGCTGGGCACGCTGCCGTTGCTCCTCGCGTTCACGCTGTTCGGCAGGCAGATCGTCGGCGGCATCATGCAGGGCGCCGTCAAGGGCTGAGCCCCCGGTGTCCCCCTGTCTCACCTGTCTCGCCCTCCCCTTCCCCCACCTCGGGAGCGTTTCGATGACCCCTTCTTCCTCGCCCTCCACATCCCCCTCCCCGTCCGTGAACTTCCCGCCCGGCTTCCTCTGGGGCGCGGCCACCGCCGCGTACCAGGTCGAGGGCGGCGCGCGGGAGGGCGGGCGCACCCCCTCCATCTGGGACGTCTTCGCCCGCATCCCCGGCAAGGTCCTCGGCGGGGACACCGGGGACACCGCCACCGACCACTACCACCGCCACCACGAGGACGTGGCACTCATGGCGGAGCTCGGGCTGGGCGCGTACCGCTTCTCCGTCTCCTGGCCGCGCGTCCAGCCCACCGGCCGGGGCCCGGCCTCCCGGCACGGCCTCGACTTCTACCGCGCCCTCGTCGACGACCTCCTCGCGCACGGCATCCAGCCGATGCTGACCCTCTACCACTGGGACCTGCCGCAGGAGCTGGAGGCGGCCGGCGGCTGGCCGGAGCGCGAGACCGCACACCGCTTCGCCGACTACGCCCACCTCGTCGCCGAGGCGCTGGGCGACCGGGTCGAGCTGTGGACGACCCTCAACGAGCCCTGGTGCAGCGCCTTCCTCGGCTACGGCTCGGGGGTGCACGCCCCGGGCCGTACGGACGAGGTCGCGGCGCTGCGTGCCGCGCACCATCTGAACCTGGCGCACGGTCTCGGCGCGGCGGCGCTGCGCGCGGCCCTCCCCGGCCGGGCGCGGCTGTCCGTCGCCCTCAACCCCAGCGCGGTCAGGGCCCGCACCGCCTCACCCGAGGACGTGGACGCGGCGCGCCGCGTCGACGCCCTGGCCACGCGTATCTTCACCGATCCCATGCTCCACGGTGTGTACCCCGAGGACCTGCTGGCCGACACGGCGGGGATCACGGACTGGTCGTTCGTGTACGACGGCGACCCGGACACCATCAACCACCCCCTCGACGCGCTGGGCATCAACTACTACGCACCCACAGTGGTATCAGGCACCACTGACAGCCGCCCCTCGCGCACGGACGGCCATGGGGGCGGCGAGCGGTCCCCCTGGCCCGGCGCGGACCGCGTCGCCTTCCACCAACCGCCCGGCAAACGGACCGCGATGGACTGGTCCGTCGACCCCACCGGCCTCTACGACCTGCTGACCCGCTTCGCCCGCGAGGCCCCCGGACTGCCGCTCGTCGTCACCGAGAACGGTGCCGCCTACGACGACAAGCCGGACGGCGACGGCGTGGTGCACGACCCGGACCGCATCGCCTATCTGCACGCGCACCTCGACGCCGTGCGGCGCGCGATCGCCGACGGCGCGGACGTGCGGGGCTACTTCCTCTGGTCGCTGCTGGACAACTTCGAGTGGGCGTACGGCTACAGCAAGCGCTTCGGCGCGGTGTACGTCGACTACGCCACCCAGGCCCGTACACCCAAGTCCAGTGCCCGGTGGTACTCCCAGGTGGCGCGGAGCGGGCAACTCCCGCCGTTCTGAACGCCGTTCGGCGCTGTTTCCAGCACCGCCCTACGCGAAGGCGTCGGGCGGCGGCGCCGGCGAGGGCCGGGCCGCGGCGTCGGTGACCGGCGCCGCGCCGCCCGTGAAGTCGGCCAGTGCGCGGCCGTGTTCGACCCGCCCCTGGTGCGGGTCGGAGGCGGCCCGCCGGGTCAGCTCGGCGACGGGCAGCTCCCGGTCACAGGCCAGCAGCACGGCGTTGCCGAAGCGCCGCCCGCGCAGCACCGCCGGGTCGGCGGTCAGGCACAGCTCGGGGAAGACGGCGGCCGCGGTCGCGATCTGCCCCTTCAGATGGGCGAGCGGCGGACCGTCCGCGAGGTTCGCGGCGTAGAAGCCGCCCGGGCGCAGAGCCCGGCGGACCTCGCCGGTGAACTCCACGCTGGTCAGGTGCGCGGGGGTGCGGGCGCCGCTGAAGACATCGGCGATGATCAGGTCCGCCCAGCCGTCCGGCACCTTGGCGAGCCCTTCCCGGGCGTCGCCGCCGCGCACCCGGATCCGCCAGCCGCCGTCCAGGGGCAGCTCGGTGCGGACGAACTGGACGAGCGGCGCGTCGATCTCGACGATCTGCTGGGTCGAGCGGGGGCGGGTCGCGGCGACGTACCGGGCGAGGGTGAACGCGCCGCCGCCCAGGTGCAGCGCCTGGATCGGCTTGCCGGGCGGTGCCACGAGGTCGGCGATGTGGCCGAGGCGCCGCTGATAGGCGAAGTCGAGGTACGCGGGGTCGTCGAGGTCCACATGGGACTGCGGGGCCCCGTCGATCAGGAGGGTGCGGCCGCGCGGCCGGTCCCGGTCGGGCACCAGCTCCGCCAGACCGCCGGCCACCTGCGCCGATACCGGCTCCGCGGTACGCCCGCGCCCTTGCTTCTGCTTGCCCTTCGCCACCTGGCAAGTATCGCCCGTGGCCCCGGCGGCCCGCGCGGCGGCCCGTTGCGTTCCGGTCCGGTGGCAGTGCGGCCGGGCTAGCGGCAGCGGTCGACGGCCTCGATCGTCCGGGCCGCCTCGCCGAGCGCGGCCCTCAGCACGGCGGGGTCGGTGGAAGCGGTGAAGGCCACGTCGGGCGGGACCAGCCAGCCGGTGCCGGTGACGGGGGTCTCGGCGACGCCCCGGGGTCCGCAGCCGTAGGTCTGCGTACAGGCACTGCCGGGCACGTCCCAGCCGGCGGCGGTGCCGGGCGGCACGAGGAAGCCGAGGGTGTCGCAGGTGCCGTCGTGCAGGACGGGGCCCACGCCGTCGCGCAGCCGCAGGATGTCGACCGCCTCCAGGCCCTGGCGGGCGGGGACGGTGACGAGGTCGCACGGGCCGGCGTCGTCGAACGTCACGGGCGGGTACGGGAACGGGCTGCGGTCCTGGCGCGGCCGGTGCAGGGCCGTCGTACGCGAACCACCGATGTCCACTCCGGCCTCCACCAAGGGAAACGCCTCCTCCGCCGTGGCACTCCGCGTCGAGCGCACTCCAAGGATTCCAACGCCCCATCGCGTCAACGGCTACGGCGCACAGCCGCCGCAAAGGATGGCAGTTCATGGCGGATGGTGCGTGAGATATCCGTTTTGTAGCCAAACCGAGCGTAGTGAACGGCTCACAGCCGGTACGGTTTTCATGCCGCAAAGGCAAGTACAGCCGCCCGCCCCGGAGCACGCGCGGGGCGGCACTCGCCAGGGAGAGGGTCCGGCCATGGCGTCGTCCCACGCATCCTCGTCACCCCGTCCGAACACCGCCTTCCGGCAGTTGCGAGGGCACCGCTCACCTGGCGAGTTCGCGGCGGCCGTACGGCGTGCGGCCCGCGAGATCGGCGAGCAGGTCTCCTGCGACGCGCGCTACATCGGACGTGTCGAATCCGGGGAGATCCGTTGCCCCAACTACGCCTACGAACGGGTGTTCCGGCACATGTTCCCCGGCCGTGAGCCAGCGGACATGGGCTTCGCGCCACGGGACGCGGTACGCGGACGGGGGGCGCGCGACGTGGGACGCACGCCGCCCCCGCAATCCGAGATCCCCGAAGCGCCCCACGGCTCCGCCCCCTCGGACGGAATCGCCGGCGGCCACGCCGGCAGTCCCTTCGACCCCTTCGATAATCCGCCGCACCACGACCACCAGTTCCACCTGGACAACCCCTTCGACCGGCACCGGTCGGACAGCACCAAGGAGAGCGACGTGTTGCGTCGCGCGTTCATGACCAGCGGCACGGCCGCGGTGGCCACCGCCTCGCTGGGCGGCGTCCCCGGCGCCCGCCCGCCCCGCCGCGTCGGTGAGGCCGAGGCCTCCGCCGTCGAACGGGCGGTGCGGCGCATCCGGGTCCTCGACGACCGGCACGGCGGCGACGGCCTCTACCGACGCGCCGCGCAGCCCCTGCGGGTGGCGTACGAACTGCTCGACGCGGGCACCCGGCGGCAGTCGGTCGCGGACCGGCTGCACGCGAGCGCGGGCGAGCTGGCGATCTCGGTCGGCTGGCTGGCCCACGACTCGGGCCGGTTCGCCGACGCCCGCTCCCACTACGCGGAGGCCCTCGCCACCGCGCGGGTCGCGGGGGACGCGGCACTGGAGGCGCACGCGTTCTGCAACACCGCGTTCCTCGCGCGCGACGCGGACCGGCCGAGAGAGGCCGTACGCGCGGCGCAGGCCGCGCAGCGGGCGGGGCGGAAGCTTTCTTCGACCCGGCTGATGTCCCTGCTGACGCTGCGCGAGGCCGGCGGCTGGGCCGGGCTCGGGGACCGTCCGGCGTGCGAGGCGGCGCTGCTGCGGGCGCGCACGCTCTTCGGGCGGGGCACGGGGGCGACGGACCCGGAGTGGATGACGTTCTTCGGCGAGGCGGAACTGGAGGGGCTGGAGGCACAGTGCTGGTCGGTGCTCGGCGACTGGCCGCGCGCGGTGGAGCACGCGCGGCAGGCGGTCTTCCTCCAGGACTCGCACTTCGCGCGCAACACGGCGCTGTTCACCGCGCAACTCGCGGGCGACCTGGCCCGCGCCGGCCGCCCGGACGAGGCGGCAGCCGCGGGCGAACGCGTCCTGGACCTGCTCGACCAGGTCCGCTCCTCACGCATCCGCGCGATGCTCGCCTCCACGGCCCGCCTGCTGCGCCCGTACGAACGCGATCCCGTGGTGGCGTCCTTCTTGTCACGCCAGTCGGCTGCGCGCCCGGCTTGACGGGTGCACCTCCGCTGCGCGGCGGTGTCCTCAATCGCCGGACGGGCTTGGTGGCTGAGCTCAGCCACAACAAGCCCGTCCGGCGATTGAGGACGCGCCCGCAGGGCGCCCGCCGCCGCAGGCGGCAAGACCGGGCCGCCGTCGTCAGGACACCCGCGCACAGGCCGCGCGCCGAGCGCGAAGCCGGGGTCACCTCGTACCGCTACGCGAGGTGCCCCGTGTCGTTCCAGCGTTCGATCGCCGGGGCGCCGTACGCCCAGCCGAGGATGGACAGCGAGGTCGGGTCGAGGCGGATGCGGGAGGCGAAGGAGACGTCGAGGCCGAGCCAGCGGGCGCCGATGACGCGCAGGATGTGGCCGTGGGCGAAGATCAGCACATCACGGTCGGCCGAGCGCGCCCACTCCACGACCTCGTCCGCCCGCGCGCCGACCTCCGCCAGCGT
This sequence comes from Streptomyces netropsis, assembly GCF_014203545.1. Lineage (GTDB taxonomy): Bacteria > Actinomycetota > Actinomycetes > Streptomycetales > Streptomycetaceae > Streptomyces > Streptomyces netropsis. The sequence continues at coordinate 128,871 of NZ_JACHJG010000001.1, read as the reverse complement.
CTCGCCCTCGGGGACGCCGTCGCGCCAGATGAGCCAGCCCGGCCGCGCCGCCTTGATCTCGTCCGGGGTCATGCCCTCGTACGCGCCGTAGTGGAACTCCATCAGCGCGTCCCACGACGTGGCCCGGTCACCGAAGCCCGCCAGCTCGCAGGTCTCCTTCGCGCGCACCAGCGGGCTGGTGCGGACCTCGACGCCCGGCAGCGCGTTCCACGGCTCGCGGTGCAGCCGCTCTCCGAGCAGCTTGGCCCCGCGCCGCCCCTCGTCGAGGAGCGGGATGTCCGTACGGCCGGTGTGCTTGCCGGAGAGCGACCACTCCGTCTGTCCGTGCCGGGCCAGCAGGATGCGCGGTGCCATGGAGGGGCCCCCTTCATAAGATTTGGGTGATTTTGGCGACAGAACGACAGACTCGCTCGTCCCACCCCCATCATCGCTCACCCCTTTCACAGGCAACCCTGTGGGCAATTCAGGCGTCTCCTTCCTCACGACCCGTAGACCACCGCACAACAGCGGGCAAACAGGGTGCAACCGAGAAGTCACGGGGCGGTGTGCAAGCCAAGTGGCGTACACCGTACGGTTGCATGCGCGCTTGTTGGCCGCCTGAACACATGGAGAGCGTCCGGATGTACCGCACCGCACCACTCGGGAAGCGGCCGCGCTGGTGGACCGAGCTGCCGCTGATCGCCGTGGTGTACGCCGCGTACTCGGCGGGGCGGCTGCTGGTCCGGGGAGACGTGCAATCAGCCGTCGACCACGGCCTGTCAATTCTCGATCTTGAAAAAACGTTCCGAATAAACTTCGAACACCCGCTCAACCGGCTGTTCACCGAGCACGCCTCCCTCGGCATACCCGCCGACTTCGCCTACGCGTCGCTGCATTACCTGCTCACCCCCGCGCTGCTCGTCTGGCTCTTCAAGCGCCGCCCGGCCGATTACCGTCCGCTGCGGACGTGGCTGATGGTCTCCACCCTGATCGGGCTGATCGGCTTCACCCTGCTGCCCACCTGCCCGCCCCGGCTGCTCGACCCCGGCTACGGGTTCGTCGACACGATGGCCCAGTACGGCTCCTACGGCTGGTGGGGCGGCGAAGCCAGCGCCCCGCGCGGGCTCGGCGGGATGACCAACCAGTACGCGGCCATGCCCAGCCTGCACGTCGGATGGGCCCTGTGGTGCGGCGTCGTGCTGTGGCGCTACGGCCGTACGACCTGGGCGAAGATCGCGGGTGTCGGCTACCCGCTGGCCATCACGATCATCGTGATGGGCACCGCCAACCACTACTTCCTGGACGCCGTCGCGGGCGCCGTCGTGATGGGCGTCGGCTTCCTGCTGGCCCGTCCGGTGCTGCGGCTCGTCGAACGGATCAAGGCTCGCTTCCGGGCGACGGCCGACGTGGAAACCACCGAGACGCCCGCGAGTGTCAGTGGCGGGTGCGAGACTTCGGCGGGTACAGCGCTTCCCCGGTCGACGCCCTCCGGAGCAGGGGCCCCGGAGGACCGTCCGGGGGCGCCGGAGAGACATCGCGAGGCGGACGCCAGTGACCAGATCCCTCGACAGCCGGCCCGCGGCGGGGCCGTCGACAGCCACCCCGACGGGGCTGCGGCAGCGACTCGCTGACCTGCGCGGCCCGGCCGTCGCACCGCACCCGCTCGATGCCCGCGCCCTCGCGGCGCTGGCCGCCAACCCCGGCTGTCACCGCCGGGCGCTGCTCGACGGCGCCGGGATCGACAAGGGCGCGCTGGCCCGGGCCCTTGGCTCGCCGGCGACCTTCGGGCAGTCGCAGTTCGCCTTCGTGCGGGGCAACGCCTTCGAGGCCCGCGTCAAGGGCGACGGCGGCGCGGAGCTGATCCGTCTGCTGCGGGAGCGGCTGGGCGAGGGTTCGCACGAGCCCGGTCCGGACCCCGCCCCGGCCCCCGATCTGTCGGCCGTCGGGCCCGAGGGCCGCGCGGCCCGGACGGCCCTGGCCCTGCGCGACGCCACGGCCGCCGGCCGGTGGACGCTGTTGGACCACCCCCTGCTGGCCCTCCCGGTCGCCGGCACCCCGGTCTATCTGGAACCGGACGCGGTGGTCGTCCACCCCGACGGCAGCTGGACCGTCGTGGAGATCAAGTCCTTCGCGATGATCGACGGCGCGGCCGACACGTCGAAGGTGGGCGCGGCCGCGCGGCAGGCGGCGGTGTACGCCTTGGCGTTGGAGGACGTGGCGGGGCGCCTGCCCATGCCCTCCGGGCCGGGCGACGACGAGGACGGGGTGGCGCGTCCACTGGGCCACGAGAACAACCCGGGCAGCGGGCCCGGCGCCCACACCCGGGCGGACGATCCGGCGACCGTCGCCGACCGGACACAGGGCCGGCAGCACGACGACACGGGCCCCGCGCGGCCGCTCGCCCTCCCCGAGGACAGCCACGCCACCGCACCGCATCCCGCCGGTGCGGACGGTGCGGCCCGCAGCCACCCCGACGACGCCCCGGTCTCCGGCCGGACCCGTGCCGCGCGCGTGCGCCATCACATCCTGCTGGTCTGCCCCAAGGACTTCTCCAACCTTCCCGCCGCCGAGCTCGTCGACGTGCGCAAGCAGCTGGCCACCACCCGCCGTCAGCTGGCCCGGCTGACCCGGGTCGAGGACATCGCCGCCGCGCTGCCGCCCGACACCACGTTCGATCTGCGGCTGGCCGACGACGGCCGGACCGCGACCCGGCCCGCCGCGGAGCTGGCGACCGCCGTCGAGTCGGTCGGCGCGGCCTACGCACCGGAGTGCCTGGCCGCGTGCGAGCTGGCGTTCCACTGCCGGGCGCGGGCCCGTGAGGCCGGCGCGGTGGAGACGCTGGGCCGTGGGGTGCGTGGCGAGCTGGGCGCGCTGACCACGGTCGGATCGGTCCTCTCCGCCGCCCTGGGGGAGACGGGCGACCCCGCCGACCCCACCGTCGCCGCCCTCCGCCGCGCGGCGGCGCTGCGCGCGGAGGCACTGGCCGGCTGCGGCACCGGACCGGGCGCCGGAGGCGCGTCGTGACCCGCCCGGCGACGCGGGCCGATGCACCGACCGACGCACCGGCCGACGCGGGCCGGCACGCCGGCGGTCGCGCCGGGGCCGGCGCCTCGGAACACTGCCCGCCCGGGCGCCCCCATCGCACGCCCGCCTGTGGCCCGTCCGCCGCAGCGGCGCCGCGCACCCGTACGGAGGCCGCATGTCGCTGATCACCACGCTCGCGCGGCTGGAGGCGGTGCGGGAGGGGCGGGCGCGGCCGATGGCGACCGTGCGGCATCGCCATGTGGCCGGGCGGCCGCTCGTGTTCGTGCCGCTGACGACCGCCGGTGAGGCGGGGGCGCCGCTCGGCGCGCTGGTCGGGACCGAGCGGGACGCGCCGCGGTTGCTGATGGTGGCGCAGCCGCGCGACCGGGATCTGCGGTCCGCTTTCCTCGCCGAGCTGGCCGAGGCCGTGCTGCCGTACATCGAATCCTTCGCCGACGACGTCGTCGCGGAACAGCGCAAGGAGACCGACCCGGAGACGGGCAAGAAGGTGCCGGTCGAGGTCGAGCTGTGCGCCGACGCCCCGCAGTTGCTGGTGCCGAGCGGCGCGGGCGTCGAGTACGTACGGCTGCTGGGGCGTTCCATGCGGTTCCGCCGTACCGCCGAGCAGGACCCGGAGACCCCCTACCCCGCTCCCCCGCGCGTGCCGCTGCTCGGCCGCTGGCTGACGCACTTCGGCGAGCGGGCCCGGGTGCCCGGCTCGTCGCTGCTGCTGCCGATGACGCAGTTGCTGGGCCGCCACTGGGCGACGGGCCAGTCGAACCTCGAGGACCAGCACCTGGGCGCGCTGCTCGCCTGGATCGATCCCCCTGCGGGGACGACGGGCGCGGAGGCGGCCGTCCGCGCGGAGCTCGGGCGCGGCCCGGACGGGCTGCTGCTCTGTCCGCCCGCCGGCCCCTCGACCGACCCGGTCTTCGACAACAAGCGGCTGGCGCCCGCCGTCGCCCGCTACGACCGGGCGCGGGCGGACGTCCTGGAGGCCGGCCCGTACCACCCCTCCGCGCGGGACGCGCTGGCCGGCGCCGAGCACGAGATCGGCGCCCTCCTCACGTCGCAGCTGCGCCCCACGTGGGACGCGGTGTGGCACGGCGTCGACCTGCTGCGTGCCCTCCCCGAGGGGGCCAGGGTGGGTGAGCGGTGGAAGCGGGACCGCTGGTCGTACACCGCGCACCGCGACCGCGTACGGGCCGGGGAGCCGCCGCAGCCCAAGCGGGACGACGCGGTGACGGCGGCGCGCAAGCTCGCGGCGCGGGAGACCGCGCAGGCGCAGCTGGAGGCCCAGGAGGCGCTGGACGATCCGCTGGTCATGGCGGCGCGGCGGCTCGCCGGCGAGGCGTTCGCGGGTGAGGTCACCGAGGTCGTCATGGAGTATTCGCAGGCGAAGGTCCCGCGTCCGCGCCCCCTGGTCACGGTCCGGACGGACGACGGCCCGCACGTCGCCGAGGGCGCGAAGGTGCACCGTGCGCTGGCGGACGGCAAGGCGCAGTCGGCCGAGTTCGTCGTACACCGGCTGGGCGCGCTGACCGTCCGGCTGACCGGTGGCATGGGCCGGGGCAAGGTCCCCGACCCGGGGTCGGTGCCGGTCCCCGGCGACCACGTGTGCTGGACTCTGTTCGAGCACGCTCCCCGGGGCGGCCCGGAGCTGCCCGACCCCGAGCAGACGCCTTGGACCCACGGCGGCCCGCCGGGCACGTCGGAGGACGGCCCCGACCCGGTGACCGCGGAGGACATCCTGTGACCGAGTACCGGATGCCGCCCGCCCCTGCCCGGCGGGTGGCCCTGTGACCCTGCGAGCACCCCGCACGGCGTCGTTCGACCCCGCGGCGGCGGCCACCGCCGCGACGGACGCGATCCTGCGGGACACCCTGCACAGCCCGCACCGCGGCGTCGTCGTGGACTCCCCGCCGGGTGCGGGCAAGTCGACGCTGGTCGTACGGGCCGCGCGCGAGCTGGCCGCCGCCGGCCGGCCGCTGATGATCGTCGCGCAGACCAACGCCCAGGTCGACGACCTGGTGCTGCGGCTGGCCGAGCAGGACCCGGAGCTGCCCGTCGGGCGGCTGCACAGCAGTGACGCGCGCCCTTACGACCCGGCGCTCGACGCTCTCGCGTCCGTCGTGACGTCCGCGAAGGCCGCGGAGCTCGCGGGGCTCGACGTCGTCGTCTCCACGGCCGCGAAGTGGGCGCACACCAAGGTCACCGAGCCGTGGGGCCACGCGATCGTCGACGAGGCGTACCAGATGCGCTCGGACGCGCTGCTCGCGGTGGCCGGGCTGTTCGAGCGGGCGCTGTTCGTCGGCGACCCCGGCCAGTTGGACCCGTTCAGCGTGGTGGGCCCGGACGGCTCGGCCCAGTGGGCGGGGCTGTCGTACGACCCGTCCGCCAGCGCGGTGACCACGCTGCTGGCGCACAACCCCGGCCTGCCCCAGCACCGGCTGCCGGTGTCCTGGCGGCTGCCCGCGTCCGCCGCGCCGCTCGTCTCGGACGCCTTCTATCCGTACACGCCCTTCCGCAGCGGCACCGGTCACGGCGACCGGCGGCTGGCCTTCGGCGTCCCCTCCGACGGTTCGGGCCCGGACCGGGTGCTGGACGAGGCGGCCGAGTCGGGCTGGGGCCTGCTGGAGCTGCCCGCCCGCCACACGCCGCGGACGGACCCGGAGGCGGTCGGCGCGGTGGCGCTGGTGGTGCGGCGGCTGCTGGACCGGGGCGGGGTCGCGACGAGCGAGCGGTCGCCGGACCCGGTGCCGCTCACGGCGGACCGCATCGCGGTGGGCACGGCCCACCGCGACCAGGCCGCGGCCGTCCGGGCCGCACTCGCCGGGCTGGGGGTGTCCGGCGTCACGGTGGACACGGCGAACCGGCTCCAGGGCCGGGAGTTCGATGTGACGGTGATGCTGCATCCGCTGTCGGGGCGCCCGGACGCGACGGCGTTCCACCTGGAGACGGGCCGGCTGTGCGTGCTGGCCTCCCGGCACCGGCACGCGTGCATCGTGGTGTGCCGGGCAGGCGTCGACCGCCTGCTGGACGAGCACCCGTCGGCGGAGCCCGTGCAACTGGGAGTGACGGTGAAGTTCCCGGACGGGTGGGAGGCGATGATGTCCACCTGGGACCACTGGTCCGACCACCGCGTGGCCTGGCGGCCATGAACAGGGGCCGCACCCTGACTCGCCGGACGGAGTCCGGCACGCCGCCGCAGGCGGCCGACGGAAACAGCCCGGACGGGTGGGAGGCGATGATGTCCACCTGGGACCAATGGTCCGACCACCGCGTGGCCTGGCGGCCATGAACAGGGGCTGCCCCCTGACTCGCCGGACGGAGTCCGGCACGCCGCCGCAGGCGGCCGACGGAAACAGCCCGGACGGGTGGGAGGCGATGATGTCCACCTGGGACCACTGGTCCGACCACCGCGTGGCCTGGCGGCCATGAACAGGGGCCGCAGCCTGACTCGCCGGCGGCGGCCCGTACGGGCAGCAGGCGGCGAGGTCCCCACTGGGACCACTGGTCCGACCACCGAGTGGCACGGCTCCCGGGGCCGAAACCCCCGTGGGAACCCCTAGCCCGTGGGCGTACTTGCGCGGCGCAGGACAATGGATGGCGGTGGAGACGATCCTGGAGGTATGTACATGTGCGAGCCGCAGTCGGCTCCCGACGCGCGCGGTGAGAGTGGGCCGCGCCGCCTGAAGCCCGCGCAGCTGCTCTTCGAGCCGCCCGAGGCCGTCGCGGAGGCCGAGCACTTCTTCGACCTGGAGTCGATCGAGGACCCGCGCGAGCTGCTGGCCCGCTCCACCGAGCTGGCGCTGGCCTTCCGCGCGGCGGCCGACCGGGCGGTGGAGTACCAGGCGGTGGCCGCCGCCCAGCTCGCCGACCCCCGGCGCTTCGACCGGCTGCCCACCGCCGTGATCGCGGCGCGCGCCGAGTGGAGCGAGGACTACACGAAGAAGATGGTCGAGTTCGGCCGTGACCTGCTGCGCAGCGGCAGAGCGGTCGACTGACCGCCCGGTGGCCACGGCGGCCCATGGTCCTCGATCATGGGCCGTTGGCATATGCGGCGCACAAAGTAGCGCACCCCCCGTCACCTTGTCCCGAGTTCGGCCAACTCCTGGCAGCGGCCCCGGAGATGGCGCTGAATATAGGACCCATGAGCTCCTGGCCGCACGACCCGCGCCCCGCCCGCCCGCACCCCCGCACCTCCCCCCATCAGGCTTCCTGCAAAGCCCCTCATCAGTCCCCTCGCCAGTCCCCCCACCGGGCGACCGCCGCCTACGTCACCCTCGCCGGGGCCGACTGGCTCGCCTCGGCCAGCCCCTCCCCCCAGAGCGTCCACGCCCTGTGGTGCGACCAGCCGAGCGCACCGGTCGTGCTCCCCTGCGGCACGGCGTTCGACGTGATCAGCGCGCCGGCGCTGTTCGGCCGCCGGTTATTGGACCGCTTATGGTCCGCGGGCCCGGGCTCCGGCCCGGTCGCCGCGCAGCGCGGCCGGCTGCTGCTGTTCGCCGCCCCCGGCACCGCCCAGCGGCTGCCCGCGCTGCTCGCCTGGGAGGAGTGGTCCCGCGCCGTGCCGCCGCTGCTGTGCCACGGCAAGGGCGACGCGGTGACCGCCCCCGCGCTCTACCCGCCGGGCGAGGACGAGCCGACGGCTCCCGTCTCCCGCTGGCTGGTGGCCCCCGAGGTGCGGCACCCCTGGCTCCCGGGCCCGGAGGTCCTGCTGTGGGCGTGCGTACGGGCCGCCCGCGAGGGGGCGGCGGACCAGGCCGCAGGTGGGGACGGTACCGAGGCCGCTCCCGTCGCCGCGTCGGCCCTCGTGCGCACGCCCGCGCCGCTCTGAACGGGGGCCCGCCCGGGCTGCGGCCGCGCGCGGCTCTACGGATTTTCGTTCCACCGGAGCAGGGTGCTAAAGTCTTCCACGTCAGCAGGCGCCGCTAGCTCAGTTGGTTAGAGCAGCTGACTCTTAATCAGCGGGTCCGGGGTTCGAGTCCCTGGCGGCGCACAGACAGTCGAAGGCCCTCACCATCGGTGAGGGCCTTCGTCGTGTTCCCGTGCGGCACGGGGAGCCCGGCCCTCACTCGCGCTCCACCGCGACCGTCCACGCCCCGTCGGCCGTCCGCTCCCGCACCTGCACCCGGACCCCGTCCGGGCCCGTCGACAGGGACTCCCCCGCGCGCAGCGGTGCGTCCGCCAGCGGTGGGTAGACGGACTCGCCCCAGCAGGCCTGACTGTCGGGGTGCGCGTCCAGCACCTGGACGGGCCCGCCGCCGGAGGCGGTGTCGCTGAGCACCCGGTAGACCAGCACGCCCTCGGAGCAGGTGCTGGTGTCGTTGCCGGACGCGCCCCGCGCCTCGATGACGATGGCGCTCGTCTCGCCGGTGCGGACCACGATCATCCGGGTCCGGGAGTCGATGCCGGGCGTCATCGGGGCCTCCAGCGCGTGGAGGGCGTGCAGGCTGCTGCCGGCGGACCGGACACAGCGGACGTGCCGCGAGGTGAGCCAGCCCAGCTTCCACTTGTGCCAGCCGAAGGGGTCCGAGGCGAGCCCGAACTGGCTGCCCATGAGGTCCCAGTCCCCGACGTGGGTGTCCCAGTCGCCCTTGCCGTCCGTGGGCCGGTGGTAGAGGTCGGGCAGGTCCAGGACGTGCCCGGTCTCGTGGGCGAGGACGTTGCGGTCCGGCGGGTGGTGCTCGAAAACGGTGACGATGCGGCGCAGCACGGTGCCGTCGACCCGGACGGGCCGGTCGAGGTTGACGACCTTCGTCGCGTCGGAGTCGACGCCCGGGGCGTCGGGGTCGGCGACGAGGTAGACGAGGTCGTAGCGGGCGAAGTCCACCACGCGGTCGGCGGCGGCGAGGGCGTCGCGCAGATAGGCGGCGCGCCGGTCGCCGTCCCAGTCGCGCTGTATCCGGTAGGAGTCGGCCGACCGCGGCATGCGCAGCCAGCGGTTCACGGGGTGGGGGTGCAGCGAGAACCGCCCGTAGGAGGCCCGGTCGAAGAAGCGGGAGGTGCCGGGGAAGTGGTCGGCCGCGAGCTGGGCGGGGGTGGTGCGGGGGCGGGAGCCGGGGAAGGACAGGAAGACCATGACGGCGTCGAGGTGGCCGACGGGGCGGGGGTAGGCCGGGTTCCAGGTGTCGAGGCCCTCGGAGTGGTGGGCCTGGCTACGGGGGAGCGCGCACGGCCCGCCGGGCCCCGCCGCGTGCGCCGGTCCGGCGACGACGGTCGTGGCGGCGATCGCGCACATCGAGGTGACCACGGCTCCGGCACGGCGCCAGCGGGGCTGCCGGTCCACTCCCATGGGTGTCTGCGGACGCACCACGTCGACCTCCGGAGACGGATTCGGGACACCTCACCCACCCTCTGATTGTTTGTGGTGATATGCCCTGTTCCACTACCCCAGTCGAGTGACTAAGCCGACTTCTGGGTACATCACACTCAGTCACTGACGGTCAATGGAGAAGACGCGGACACCCGGACTCAGGCACGAGCGCGCACGGTCATGCAAAAACGGACAAACCAGGGACGGCGGTTCGGGCCCTCACGAGAGGGACGCTGGAACGGTCCTTGCGCGAGCCCTATGATCGCCACATTTCCAGCACGGGATACCCCCGACAGGGCGGTCATATGCCGCGTTTTCGGCCACGCGTACGAGATCCACGAGAACCAAACGAAACCAGTGCGGAATGAATGCCACGTGGGAGCGAGCGGTGAGCGGAACCCTCGACGGCCAGGGCGGCACGCCCGGTTCAACGCCTTCAGTCGTCACGCAACGTAACGTACCTTCGAGCGATTTCCGTGCCGCCTTCCATGCCGCGCGGCTGGGTATGGCCGTCGTCGGCCGCGACGGACTCGTCCGCACCGCCAACGACGCGCTCGGCGCGCTGCTCGGCACCGACCCCGCCCGGCTGGCCGACTCCCCCGCGGCCGACTTCACCGGCCTGCGCGAGGACGCCCGCACCTGGAGCGCGTACCGCGAGGTGCTGCTCGGCCGCCGTGAGGTGCTGCACTGCACCCGTCGCCTCAGACACCGCGGCGGCCGGGGCGTGTGGGCCGAGGTGACCCTCACCCAGCTGCCCGACAGCCGCGAGACCCTGCTGTCGGTCGCCGACATCAGCGACCGGCGGGATCTGCGGGCCCGGCTGCGGCACTTGCGGATGCACGACCCGGTCACCCGGCTGCCCAACCGGAGCCTGTTCTTCGAGCGGCTGGCCGCGGCGCTCACCGCGGCGGTCGTGTCCCGGGACGGCGGCGGCCGGATCGGGCTGTGCTATCTCGACCTGGACGGCTTCAAGGCCGTCAACGACACCCTCGGCCACCGGGCCGGCGACCGGCTGCTGGGGCTGGTGGCCCAGCGGCTGAGCGAGTGCGCGGCGCCCGACGGCCATCTGGTGGCCCGGCTCGGCGGCGACGAATTCGCGCTGCTGGTCGAGGGGTCGGCGGGCACCGAGCAGCTCGTCACCCTCGCCGCGGCCGTACAGACCGCGCTCCAGCGGCCCTTCGACGTGGCCGGGCAGCGGCTTTCGGTGTCGGCGAGCATCGGCGTCGTCGAGCGCCCGGCGGCCGGTACGCACGCGACGGAGCTGATGCAGGCCGCGGACACCACCCTGTATTGGGCGAAGGCGGACGGAAAGGCCCGCTGGACGCTCTTCGACCCGGAGCGCAACGCCCATCGGATGACCCGCCAGGCCCTCTCCAGCACCCTGCGGCCCGCCGTCGAGCGCGACGAGTTCGTCCTGCAGTACCAGCCGCTGGTGGGGCTGGGCGACGGGATCGTGCGGGGGGTGGAGGCGCTGGTGCGCTGGCGCCACCCGCAGTTCGGCACCCTGGCCCCCAACCGGTTCATCGGCCTGGCGGAGGAGACGGGGGCGATCGTGCCGCTGGGCCGCTGGATCCTCGCGACGGCCTGCCGCCAGGCGCGCCGCTGGCAGCTCGACCACCCCGAGGAGCAGCTCGTCGTCAGCGTCAATGTGGCGGTGCGCCAGGTGTGGGACTCCGACCTGGTCACGGACGTGGCCCGGATCCTCGCCGAGACCGGGCTGCCGCCGCACCTGCTGCAGCTGGAGCTGACCGAGTCCGCGCTGATGGGCTCCGCGGGCCGCCCCCTCCAGCAGCTCCAGCAGCTCAGCGACATGGGCATCGCCATCGCCATCGACGACTTCGGCACCGGCTACTCCAACCTCGCCTACCTCAGCCGCCTCCCGGTCTCCACCCTCAAGCTCGACGGGTCGTTCGTGCACGGCTTCCGTGCGGACGAGCACCCCAACCCGGCCGACGAGACGATCGTCGAGGCGCTCGTCCAGCTCGCCCACCGGCTGGGGCTCACGGTGACGGCGGAGTGCGTGGAGAGCGCGGAGCAGGCGGAGCGGCTGGGGCGGATCGGCTGCGACACCGGCCAGGGATGGTTCTACTCCCGGCCGGTGCCGGCCGACCGCATCTCGGCGCTGCTGCGCACGGGCGTACGGCCCTGAGGGCCCCGCGCCTGTCCGGCGGGTCATGTGACCGGGCCCTGCGGGCCGTGTCGTCCGCACCCCCGCTGCGCGGCGGTGTCCTCAATCGCCGGACGGGCTGAAATCGGCTGAGCCCAGCAGAAATCAAGCCCGTCCGGCGATTGAGGACGCGCCCGCAGGGCGCTCGTCGCCGCAGGCGGCAAGGACGGCCCGCAGCCGAAGATCCGCCGGACAGGCCCTACGCGTCCGGCAGGCCGTACGCGTCCGCGATCAGTTCATAGCTGCGCAGCCGAAGCCCCGGCGTATGCGCGTTGGTCGTGATCATCAGCTCGTCGGCGCCGGTCCGTTCGACCAGGGCGGCAAGGCCCGCGCGCACCTCGTCCGGGGTACCGAAGGCGACATTGCGCAGCCAGTCGTCGACGAACTCCCGCTCGGCCGCGCCGAAGTCGTACGTCTCGGCCTCCTCCGGCGTCGGGACCAGCCCGGGCCGGCCGGTGCGCAGCCGCAGCATCGCGAGCGCGCCGGTGAGGACCTGACGGCGGGCCTCCTTCGGGTCGGCGGCGGCGAACGCCTGGACGCCGATCTTGGCGTACGGGCGGTCGAGGACGTCGGAGGGCCGGAAGGAGTCGCGGTAGAGCTGGAGCGCGGGGACGGTGTTCGCCGCGGAGAAGTGGTGCGCGAAGGAGAAGGGCAGGCCGAGCGCCCCGGCGAGCCGAGCGCTGAAGCCGGAGGAGCCGAGCAGCCAGACCGAGGGCCGGTCCGCCCGCTGCACCCCGCCGGGGACCCTGCCCTGGACGGGGCCGGGGATGGCGTGGATGCGGGCGTAGGGGTGGCCGTCGGGGAAGTCGTCGTCCAGGAACCGCGTCAGCTCGGCGAGCTGCTGCGGGAAATCGTCCGCCCCCTCCCGCAGCCGGTCCGAGCGACGCAGCGCGGCGGCGGTCGCGCCGTCCGTGCCGGGCGCCCGGCCGAGTCCGAGGTCGACGCGGCGGGGCGCGAGGGCCTCCAGGGTGCCGAACTGCTCGGCGATCACCAGGGGTGCGTGGTTGGGCAGCATGACGCCGCCGGAGCCGAGGCGGATCCGGTCGGTGTGGGCCGCGAGGTGGGCCAGGATGACGGCCGGGGAGGAGCTGGCCACGCCGGGCATCGAGTGGTGCTCAGCCACCCAGAAGCGGTGGAAGCCCCGGCGCTCGGCGAGCCGCGCCAGCTCGACCGTGGTGCCCAGCGCCTGCCGGGCGGTCCGGCCGCTGCCGACGGTCGCCAGGTCCAGTACGGACAGCGGCACCGGCGCGCTTCCCTTGGGCTCGGCCCGGATGATGTCGTCCCGCTCGTCGGCCACGGTGGCCCGCCTCCCTGGTTGGCGCTGCGTCTCGTTCGTCCCGCCGCGCGGTGGTGTCCCGCACGACGCCCACCCCAACCGGAGCACCACTCCGCTTATTCCCGGCCGCGCGAGACCGTCCTCTTTATGACGTGGGCATATGCCGAGAGGGTGCGTCCCAGGACAACCGCCCGACATCCCGGTCCAACTCCTCAACACCCGCTCCGGAAGGCCCCTTTCGCCTTTATCGTGGAGAGCGGATACTCGCTGGAAACCGCTAGGGGGAAACCGTGGCGCTCAAACCCGAGCCGACCGCGCCGTTCCACTCGGTGCAGTACGCCCTGCGCGTGCTGGAGACGGTCGCCAGACACTCCGGCGGCGTCACCGAGGTCCAGATCGCACGCGAGACCGGCCTGCCCGTCGGACACCTCGCCCATCTGCTGCTGATGCTCCGCCGCGAGGACTACGTGGAGCGCGTCGGCGACGGCGCCTACATCATCGGCGAGTCCCTGGTGCTGCTCGGCTCCGGCGGCGACCGGGGTAAGGCCGTGGAGCGCAAGCTCCAGCAGTCGCTGTTCGCCCTGCGCGATTCGATCGGCGCGGCCGTCTATCTGAGCCGCTACATCGACGGCGAGGTCAGGATCACGCAGTACGCCGACGGCCCCGGCACCCCCAAGGTCAACGAGTGGGTCGACTTCCGCGCCGCCGCCCACGCGAGCGCGCTGGGCAAGTGCCTGCTCACCCAGCTCGACCACGACGACCGGCGCGGCCACCTCTCGCGCCACAAGACCGCCCGCCTCACCTCCCGGACGATCACCAACGAGAAGGTCCTCTTCCGCAAGCTCGACGCCCAGCCCGCGACCGTCCCCGTCCTCGATCTCCAGGAGTACGCGGTGGGCACGGTCTGCGCCGCCGTCCCGATAACGGCCGGACACTCGGTCGGCTGCCTCGCGCTCTCCCTCCCGCTGGCGCACGCCCACCGGCTGCGGCAGGCCGCCGAGACGCTGAACCGGAAGGCGGCTCCCCTGCTGCTGTCGATGGCCCTGTGAGGCCCTCGGGCCCCTGCGCGGAGGGGCAGGAGGGGTCCGGGCGACGGGTGGTTCGGAGCACCCGTTCGGACCGGGTATTATTTTCTCTGTCAGCAGGCGCCGCTAGCTCAGTTGGTTAGAGCAGCTGACTCTTAATCAGCGGGTCCGGGGTTCGAGTCCCTGGCGGCGCACAGACAGACGAAGGCCCTCACCATCGGTGAGGGCCTTCGTCGTGCTCTCACCAGGGTGGTCCGCGAGGCCGGCCGCCGTAGCATGGAGGGCCGCGGCGGGCCCTGCCGCGCGTGACCGGGACCGGGAAGGAGGGCCACGTGCCGCAGCACCGCCGTCGAGGCGCAGCCGCACTGCTCCTGCTCCTCCTCGCGGTCCTCTCCGGCCCTGCGCTGTCCGGCCCGGTCCTCTCCGGTGCGGTCCCGTCCGCGTACGCGCGGGCGGCGAGCGGCACCACGGCCGCCGTCCCGCAGGACACCCGGCCCGAGATCCGCGACCCCCACGCCGTCCGCGCCGACCCCGGCGACGCCGGCGGTACGTGCCGGCCGCAGGACCTCCCGCTCAAGGGGGCCGAGGCCGTCGTCCCGGCCGGGCACGGCGACCCGCTCACCGGACCCGCCGCGACCCGCACGGCGCCGCCGGCCGCGCTCCCGCCGCCGGCCACCGCGCCGAGGCCGCCGCCCGCACCCGTCGCCGGCTGCGCCGAGCTGCTCCCCGTCCTACGGATCTAGACCCGCCCACCACGGCCCGCCCGGGCCGTACTCCGGCATGCCCAGAATCCGTCAGACCCATGGAGCCTCTTCCTCATGTCCGCAACGCTCACCACGCCCGCCCGCCGCCTCGCGGCCATCGGCGCGGTCCTCGCCCTCGTCATCGCGCTCGTCGCGGCCGGCATCGCGATCGGCAAGAACGCCGGCGGCTCCGGCAAGCGGGAGGCGTCCGCCTCCGCCGAGCCCGCCGCCGACCCCCAGCAGTCCGCCTACGACGAGGCGGAGAAGGCCACCAGCCGCCGCAAGGACGGCGACCCGCTCGCCCTCGGCCGGACCGACGCGCCCGTCGTGCTCGTCGAGTACGCCGACTACCAGTGCTCGTACTGCGGCCGTTTCACCCGCGAGACCCAGCCCGAACTGATCAAGAAGTACGTGGACGAGGGCGTGCTGCGCATCGAGTTCCGCAACTTCCCGATCTTCGGCAAGGACTCGATGCGGGCCGCGCGGGCCGCCTGGGCCGCCGGGCAGCAGGGCCGCTTCCCGCAGTTCCACCACGAGCTGTTCGCCAAGCTCCGCAAGGGTGACGCGCTCGCCGAGGACAAGCTGGTCGAGATGGCCCGCACGGCCGGCGTGTCCGACGTCGACCGGTTCCGCGAGGACATGAACGGCTCGGCGTCCGAGGCCGCGGTGAAGAAGGACCAGGAGGAGGGCTACGCCCTCGGCGTGCAGAGCACCCCCTCCTTCCTCGTCGGCGGGCGGCCCGTCGCGGGCGCCCAGCCGATGAGCGCCTTCGAGGCCGCGATCGCCCAGGCCAAGGCGGCCAAGGCGGCGCAGACGGCCGGCCCGGCCAAGGGCGGGGACAGCGGGAAGAGCGAGAAGTGACCGACATCGGTTACCTCGCGGCCTTCCTCGGCGGCGCCCTCGCCCTGCTCAGCCCGTGCAGCGCGCTGCTGCTGCCCGCGTTCTTCGCGTACTCCCTCGCGAGCCCCGGCAAGCTGCTGGCCCGCACCTGCGTCTTCTACCTCGGGCTCGCGACCACGCTCGTACCGCTCGGTGCGGCCTCCACCGCCGCCAGCCGGCTCTTCAACGGCCACCGCGATCTGCTGATCACCGTCGGCGGCTGGGTCGTGATCGCCATGGGCGCCGCCCAGATCCTCGGCCTCGGCTTCGCGTCGAGGAAGGCCCAGGCCGCCGCCGGGCGCATCACCCCGCGCTCGGCCGCGTCGACGTTCCTGCTGGGCTGCGTCTACGGGCTGGCGGGCTTCTGCGCCGGGCCGATCCTGGGCGCGGTGCTGACCGTGACCGCCGTCAACGGCAACCCGGTGTACGGGGCGTCGATGCTCGCCGTCTACGCGCTGGGCATGGCGCTGCCGCTGTTCGTGCTGGCCGTGTTCTGGGACCGGTTCGAGCTCGGCGGCCGGGGCTGGCTGCGCGGCCGGGAACTGCGCGTCGGCAGGCTGCGGCTGCACACGACCTCGCTGGTGTCCGGGCTGTTCTTCATCGGCATCGGCGTGCTCTTCCTCGCCTACGACGGGACGACCGGGCTGCCCGGGATCCTGGACGCCGACCAGGAGTTCGAGCTGGAGCAGCTCGCCTCCCGGATCGGTAACGCCGTGCCCGACTACGCCCTGCTGGCCGTGATCGCGCTGGTCGTCGCGGGCGTGCTGGCCCGGATCGCGCTGCGGCCGGTCAAGCCCGCCGAGCCCGCCGAGCCGACCGAGCCCGCCGAGCCGACCGAGCCCGCCGGGCGGACCGAACCGGTCCGCGAAACGTGACCGGACCGGCGCGGGAGACCTCGGCGCGCGGGACGCGCTGAAAGGTCTCCCGGCCGGCCCGGGGCCGTCTCGGCTCAGGTCGGATCCCAGGTCAGAACTGGACGTCCGAACAGGCGTAGAAGGCGTTGGGCGTGTCCGCGATCGTCCAGACGGCGAGGATGACGTGCTTGCCGGTCTTCAGGGTGGGGACGGTGCCCTGGTGGGTGACGGTGGCCTCGGGGACGCGGCCCCCGTAGGGCACGGTCATGAAGGGCTGGGGTTCGAGGTCGGCACGGGTGAGGGGCTTCGTGGGGTCGTAGCCGTCCTTGGTGATGTAGTAGCGGAAGTCGGTCGTGGCGTGCCGGGCGGTGAGCTTCCAGCGGAAGCCGTAGCCCTGGCCCGCGGTGAGCTTGGTCGCGGGCCACTGGCCGCCGCGCGGGTCGTCGAGCTGGGCGAAGCGGCTGTTGCCGCCCGCGCAGATCCGGCCGTCGGCGGGGCCGCGGGACGGGAAGCCCTTGGGGCCCTCGACGCTCTGGGGTTCGTACTGGATCTCGCCGCAGTTCTTCACGGTGCCCTTCGCGCAGAACACCTGCCGGCTGGTGGGGGAGTCGGTGTAACCGTGGCTGTTGGCACTGCCGGTGGCGAGCAGGGACACGCCGGCGACCGAGAGGCCGATGATCACCGCACTGATCTTTTTGCGCATGCTTCGCTCCCTCGAGAACGTGGGGGGTTCTGTGAGGTGGGTGGAGTGTGCGGTCTAGACCAAGTCGGAGATTAGTCCTCCGAAATAGTCATGTCCAGGCCAAAGGAAGCGAGAATCCGGTCGCTGTTCACGCGTGAGGACTTGACCAGTTCACCGTTGGGCCGGTCGTTGCCCAGCTCCCAGGCCCGCGCGCCCGCCATGTCACGTCCTCCGGCCAACTGCCGCTCGATCAGACGCCCTTGACGTACCTCGTCGGGCGTCTCCAGATACCAGACCTCCGCCAGCCACCGGCGGGCCTCGCGCCAGCCCGGCTCGTCACAGGCCAGGTAATTGCCCTCGGTCACCACCAGCCCGGTGGCGGGCGGCACCTCGTGCCGGGCGGCGACCGGCTCGTGGAGGACGCGGTCGTAGTCCGGTACGTACACGCTGCGCTCACGCTCCTCCACGACCCGGCGCAGCAGCGCGGCGTAGCCCCACACGTCGAAGCTCGGCGCGGAGCCCTTGCGGTCGGTCAGGCCGAGGCGCTCCAGCTGCGCGTTCGAGAGGTGGAAGCCGTCGAGGGGCAGATACGCGGCCGCGCCGGAGCCGTGCAGCCGTTCCAGCTCGGCGACCAGCGCCCGGGCGAGCGTCGACTTCCCCGCCCCGGGCGGGCCCGCGATGCCCAGGACGACACGGCGGTCGCCTGCCGCCGTGAGATTCCAGGCGTCGGCCGCCAGTTCGGTGATGATCCCCATGCCCGCACCCTAGCCAAGCCCCCCGCCCCCTCAGCGCGGTCGGCCGTACAGGTTCGGGCTGTAGTAGGAGAAGGTCGAGATGCGGACCTTCTTGCCGGGCCGGGGCGCCTCGAGGTACTTGCCGCCGCCCAGATAGATCGCGACGTGGTGGACGCCGGACGCCTTGCCGTTGGTCGACCAGAAGACGAGGTCACCGCGGCGCAGGTCGCGGCGGGTGATGCGCTGGGTGGCGCGGTACTGGTCGGCGGCGATGCGCGGCAGCTTCACGCCCGCGCGGCGGTAGGCCTGCTGGATCAGTCCGGAGCAGTCCCAGGCGCGGGGGCCGTTGCCGCCCAGCTTGTACGGGTCGCCGGTCTGGGCCAGCGCGAAGGTGACGGCCGACTCCAGCTTGGGCTTGGCGGCGGCGGGAGCCTGCGGCGTGTGGTCGGGATCCTCCGGGGCCACCGGGTCGGGCGGGGCCAGGGGGCCGGGAGGGATCACGGGCTCGCCGGGCGCCCGCAGGACGGCGGCGCCGGGGATGTCCTGATCGCTGAGCGGGGCGGTGAGCTCGGACGGCGGCTCCAGGGCCGTGGAACCGTCCGGGGCCACGCCTTCCAGGGCCGACCCTTCCGGTATCGCCCCCTCCGGCCCCGGCTCCTGCGGCCCCGGCTCCTGCGGCCCGGGCTCGTCCGGCAGCGGCTCGTCCGCGAGGGGGGCGCCGGGGAGCGCGGGATCCTCCGGGTCGCCGGGTTCGTATACGGAGCTGTCCCCGCCCACCGGGTCCGCGGGCTCGGGCGCGGCCGCGGCACCCGCTCCCGAGCCGGCGATGACCGCCACCCCCACGGCCGCCACGATCGCGCCGCGCAGGGCGCACCGGTGCCGGGCGCACCCGGCGTGGGGCCCGGCACGAGGGGCGTGAGCAGGGTCACTCTCCTCCGCCCGCGTCGGGGTGGAGGCCGCCGCGTCCACGCAGAGCGCGCATCCGGGCCCGTCGGGTATCTCATCGGTGAATGCCGGAGTCCGCACCGCCCCACCGCCTTTCCGTACGCCCGTCCGGGGCGGCCGCCAATGGGTCCGCACCCGCCGTGCCCCGGCGGTCCGTAGGACCGCTCGGCACGCGTCCGTACTCGGCACAGCTTCTCAACGGCCCGGAGAAACCGCACGTCGGCGCGGATCCGCCGATCACGGCGGGAGATCCACCGATCTCTCGGGTGGCTCGCGGGGTGGTCGGGAGCACCCTCGAACATCAGGTAGAGTTTTCTCTGTCAGCAGGCGCCGCTAGCTCAGTTGGTTAGAGCAGCTGACTCTTAATCAGCGGGTCCGGGGTTCGAGTCCCTGGCGGCGCACAGACAGACGAAGGCCCTCACCATCGGTGAGGGCCTTCGTCGTGTCCGGGGCGGGCCGCGGGATGCGTCTCACCCCCTTCGGCACCTTTCGCACACTCCTCCGTTCGGCGCACCGCTTTGCCCGGTAACCACCTCGTTTCACCCTTGCGATCATGACGCGGGGTCGGAGATCCTGAACCGACAGCAACGACTCGGTCTCACTGTGTGATCAGTGAGTCGGGTGGGGCGCCGGGGGGAGCCGGTGCCCCTGCGCCCGAGCGGCCGAGGGGGGTCGGCCGGGCTCAGGATCTGACACACGCAGCCCGCTGCGTGTCGGGGGGATGACTCATGACGTCGACGCCTGCCCATGCCCGGCAGCAGTCCCACGACCCGTCCTCGGCCACGCGCCCGCGCCCGCGCCCGCCCCGTGAGCCCGGATCGGGGCCCCCTCGGCCGGCCCCGCAGGTCCCGCCGGATCCGGCCCGGCCGGCCGGGGTGGCCGTATCGGCCCCGCCCGGCGCCGCCCCGCCGCATCAGCGCAGGCCACGGCCCCGCTTCGACTACGAGCACTACAGTCGGCTGGCCGGCCCGCTGACCCAGCCCGACCCCACCGGGCCCTACCGCGTCCGCTACCGCAGCCTCCTCGCGGACGAGCCGCACCGGATCCGCGCGGCCCTGCTGCTCGGGGCCGCGCCCGTCGTGTCGCTGGGGCTGCTGGTGTGGCTGATGCAGCCCGCGCACTGGACCGAGCGCGACCACGCCACGACCGCCATGCGGGCCCTGGACGCCGTGATGCTCGTCTCCATCGGCCTCATCGAGCTGTTCCGCACCCTGAACGTCACGTCGAACGCCCATGCGACGCTGGTCGCCCGCGACCCGGTCCCCGTCGTGCCCGAGACCGGCACCAAGGTCGCCTTCCTGACCTCGTTCGTGCCCGGCAAGGAGCCGATCGAGATGGTCACCCGGACCCTGGAGGGCGCGACGCGGCTGCGGCACCGCGGCCCGCTGGACGTCTGGCTGCTGGACGAGGGCGACGACCCCGAGGTCAAGGAGGTCTGCCGGCGGCTCGGGGTGCGCCACTTCTCCCGCAAGGGCGTCGAGAAGTGGAACCAGAAGAAGGGCCCGCACCGCGCCAAGACCAAACACGGGAACTACAACTCCTGGCTGGACGCCCACGGCGACGATTACGACTTCTTTGCCTCTGTCGACACCGACCACGTGCCGCTGCCCAACTTCCTGGAGCGGATGCTCGGCTATTTCCGCGACCCCGACATCGCCTTCGTCGTCGGCCCCCAGGTCTACGGCAATTACGACGCGGCCGTCACCAAGGCCGCCGAGAGCCAGCAGTTCCTCTTCCACGCCCTGATCCAGCGGGCCGGCAACCGCTACGGCGCGCCCATGTTCGTCGGCACCAACAACGCCGTCCGGATCAGCGCCCTCAAGGGCATCGGCGGGCTCTACGACTCGATCACCGAGGACATGGCGACCGGCTTCGAACTGCACCGGCACCGCAATCCGGCGACCGGGAAGAAGTGGCGCTCGGTCTACACCCCCGACGTGCTCGCCGTCGGCGAGGGGCCGAACGCGTGGACCGACTTCTTCACCCAGCAGCTGCGCTGGTCCCGAGGCACCTACGAGACGATCCTCAAGCAGTTCTGGAAGGGCCCCTTCACCCTCTCCCCCGGGAAATTCCTCAACTACACCCTGATGGTCATCTATTACCCGATGACCGCCATCAACTGGATGCTGGGCGCACTGAGCTGCGCCCTCTTCCTCGGCCTCGGCGCCTCCGGCATCTCCATCAATTCGGAGATCTGGATGATGCTCTACAGCGACGCCGCCGCCCTGCAGATCGGCCTGTACATCTGGAACCGCCGGCACAACGTCTCGCCGCACGAACCCGAGGGCTCCGGCGGGCTCGCCGGCATGGTGATGTCCGCGCTGTCCGCGCCGATCTACGCCCGCTCGCTGATGGACGCCGTGCTGCGCCGCAAGAGCAATTTCGTGGTGACGCCGAAGGGCGACTCGGCCAGTCCCGACACTCTGTTCGGCACGTTCCGTGTGCACCTGTTCTTCCTGGTGGTATTCGGCGGCTCGCTGGCCGCCTCCTTCTGGTTCGGCCACACCCATGTTGCGATGACCACCTGGGCTTCGCTCGCCCTCGCGATCACTGTCGCGCCGATCGTCGCCTGGTGGTGGACCCTCCGCCACACCGACCGTGCCGTGGAGGCCCGCGCATGAGAGCCCGCCCGTTCCTCGTCAGCCGCCGCACCCGCCGCGTAGGCATCGGTGCGGCGGTGGCGGTCGTCCTGGCGGGGATGAACGGGCCCGCCATCTGGGGCTACGCCTCCACCAAATACTACGACTACAAGATCAACCAACCGGGGTACAAGGCGGCGAACGGCCACTGGCAAGCGGTCGACATGCCCCGTGAATACCGGATCAACACGATCCACGCGGCCCTGCTGCACACCGGCAAGGTGCTGCTCGTCGCCGGTTCGGGGAACAACGCCGCCAATTTCGAGGCCAAGAGCTTCCGCTCGGTCCTGTGGGACCCCGCGCACAACACCTACAAGAACATCGCCACCCCGAAGGACCTCTTCTGCGCCGGGCACACCCAGCTGCCCGACGGCAAGCTGCTGGTCGCGGGCGGCACCCAGCGCTACGAGAAGCTGGAGGGCGACATCACCAAGGCGGGCGGGCTGATGATCGTCCACAACGAGGACCCCGACAAGCCCATGACCCTCCCGGCGGGCACCCGCTTCACCGGCGGGAAGAGCGGCAAGACCTTCGAGTCCAACGACCCCCTGCTCGTGCCCCGCGCCAAGAAGACGCAAGGGGAGGGGGGCAAGGTGACCGTCAGCGCCAGCACCGCGCGCGTCTACGTGGAGGCGCTCGGCCAGGGCCCCAAGTACGAGACCGGCCTCACCGACAACTACCGCATCGAGGGGCTCAAGGGGAAGGACGCCCAGAACGTCTACGGCATCGCCAACAAGCTCTCCTTCGACAAGAAGGACTTCCAGGGCATCAAGGACTCCTTCGAGTTCGACCCCGTCGCCGAGAGGTACGTGCCGGTCGACCCGATGCGGGAGGCCCGCTGGTATCCGACCCTGACCACCCTCCCCGACGGCAGGGTCCTGTCCGTCTCCGGGCTGGACGACATCGGCCAGGTCGTCCCCGGGAAGAACGAGGTCTACGACCCGAAGACCAAGAAGTGGAGCTACCTCCCCAAGGAGCGGTTCTTCCCCACCTACCCCGCCCTCTTCCTCACCGACAAGGGCCGCATCTTCTACACCGGGTCCAACGCGGGCTACGGCCCGGCCGACAAGGGCCGGGTGCCGGGGGTGTGGGACCTGGAGAGCAACGCGTTCACCGAGGTGCCCGGGATGAGCGACCCGGACACCCTGGAGACCTCGATGTCCGTCCTGCTGCCGCCCGCCCAGGCCCAGCGGTACATGGTGCTCGGCGGCGGCGGGGTCGGCGAGAACAAGAAGTCCACCGCCAAGACCCGCATCGTCGATCTGCACGACCCCCGGCCGCGCTTCCGGGACGGCCCCGACCTCTACGCCAAGGCCCGCTACCCGAGCAGCGTCATCCTGCCCGACGACACCGTGCTGACGACCAACGGTTCGGGCGACTACCGCGGCCGCAGCGCCTCCAACGTCCTGAAGGCCGAGCTGTACGACCCGAAGTCCAACACCAAGCGCGCGGTGGCCGACCCGCTGGTGGGCCGCAATTACCACTCCGGCGCGCTGCTGCTGCCCGACGGGCGGGTCATGACCTTCGGCTCCGACTCGCTCTTCGGTGACCGGGCCAACTCCAAACCCGCCACGTTCCAGCAGCAGATGGACCTCTACACCCCGCCCTACCTCTTCCGCGACTCACGCCCCGAGCTGCGGGACACCGCACCGAGAACGGTGAAGGCGGGCGAGAAGACCACCTACGGGACGGCGCACTCCCAGGCCATCCGCAAGGCGCGGCTGATCCGGCCCGGCTCCTTCACCCACGTCACCAACATCGAACAGCGCTCGATCGAACTGGAACTCACCAAGACCGCGAACGACATCACCGTCACGCTGCCCGAGGACACGTCCCTGATGCCCCCCGGCTGGTACATGCTGCACGTGATCGACGACCAGGGGACCCCGTCCAAGGCGGTCTGGATCAAGGTCCCCCGGGTCGGGGACCCGGACTAGCCGGCCGGGGCCCCGGCCTCAGTCGGCGTTGCGGGCGAGCTCCAGGGCGTAGGTCTCCCACCACTGACCCGCGTCCGGGCCGCCCTTGCAGGCGCCGTCGGACTCCCCCGGCCGCTTGACCCAGAGGTAGGCGTCCGCCAGCGAGTCCCCGGTCCGGGTGGTCGGAGGGACGCCGAGGGCCCGGCCGGAGGGGTTGCACCAGGCCTTCTCGTGGTCGCCGCCGCTCAGCGGGCCGTTGCCGTTGCGGCTGGTGTCGATGACGAAGTGCTTGCCGCCCACGAGGGCGGAGAGCCTGCGGCCGTAGTCCTTGTTGGCCCGGGTGGTCTGGAAGTTGGAGACGTTGAGCGCGAATCCGTCGGCCTTGGCGATACCGGCCCGCCGCAGCGGTGCCGCCATCCGCCCGGCGGGCCTGACCCAGCTGGGGTTGCCCGCGTCCAGATAGACCTTGGTGCGCGGCAGCGCCTTGAGCTTGCCGACGGCCTCGTTGAGCAGCGCGAACCGCTCCTCGTGGAACTCCTGCGGCGTGCAGCCGTCCTCGATGTGCGGCAGCGCGTCCGGCTCCAGGATCACGGTCGCCCTGCGGTCACCGATGCCCTTGGCCGCCTTGTCGAGCCACCGGCGGTACGCGTCGCCGTCGGCGGCACCGCCCCGGGAGTACTGGCCGCAGTCGCGGTGCGGGATGTTGTAGAGCACCAGCAGCGCGTCCCGGTCGGCCTTGGCGGCGGCCTGGGTGAAGCCCCGCGTCTGGCCCTCCGGGTCGTCCACGCCGATCCACTCCGCGACCGGCTGCGCGGCGATCTTCCCGAGCAGCTCGGCCTCCCGGGCCTTGCCGTCGCGGCGCAGCAGGTCGGCCCGCCGGGCGGCGGTGGCCTGCGGATTGACCCAGAACGGGGCCTGGGCCTTGGGCTGCTGGGTGGGCGGCCGGGAGGACTCGCGCTCCTTCGGGGTGGCGGAGTCCGAGGACGAGAAGCACCCGGAGAGCAGCAGCAGCGCCCCCACCGCGGCTGCCGCTCTCGCCGGGCCCGTGCGGCCCCTGCGTGTGTGGCCGGTATAGCTGCCGTACATCCACTCCCCCTTGGCTGTACTGCCTGGGGGTGCCCCCAGACCCGCGCGGGACATGACCGGTCGTCTCAATGCTGACACAGACGTGTCCTCCACAGTGGGTGCTCAGGGTATGACTTGGCGTCATATCGCCCTGTTGGACCAGAGCCCGCCGTACCGGCCTGCCGGAACCCGGTGTTCACACCCGGCCCGTGCCGGTCAGATAGGCGGACACGACGACATTGGCGGAGTAGGAGTGCCGGACCCGGTCGTAATCGCCGCCGCAGGTGATCAGGCGCAGCTCGGCCCGGTCCGCCTCGCGCGGCCCGTAGACCTTCCGGGCGTCGAAGCGGTCCTTGGAGTAGACGGAGACGTCCTCGACGGTGAACTCGGCGGTCGAGCCGTCGACGCGGGCCACGGTGATCGTCTCCCCGGGTTTCAGCGCGCTGAGGTCGTAGAAGACGGCACGGGCGCGGGGGGTGTCGAGGTGGCCGACGAGGACGGCGGCGCCGGGACTGCCGGGCTGCGGGCCGCCGCGGTACCAACCGACGGCGTTGGACCGCGAGTACGGCGGCGGCTCCACCGCCCCCGTCGGGTTGAGGCCGCGCTCCTCGACCGGCGCCCAGACGCCCGTCGCCTTGATGAACAGACCCCGGGGCCGGGAAGCGGGCAGCGGTTCGTGGGCCGGGGGCAGGGAGCGCCCCAGCGGGCGGCCCGCCGCGGCGACGTCACCGGTGGTGGGCGTGGCGGAGCCGTGCCCCTCGGTGATCTCCCGCCCCCACAGCCACAGGGCCAGCAGCAGCACGGCCCAGGTCACTCCGATCAGGAGGCGGCCGGTGCCGCTGGCACGCGGTTCGGACATCGACTCGCGCCGCGTTCCGTCAGTGCCGCGATTCGTCGGTGTCGCGGCGCTGCGCGGCCTCGTTGCGGCGGCGGTACCAGATCACTCCGGCGGCGATCAGCGCGGTACCGCCCGCGAGGACGAGCCCCGGTGTGCCGGGTGCCTCGGCGGTGGCCATCGAGGACGTGCCGCCGCCGCCCGCGGGGACGGGTGCGATGGGCAGTTCGGAGGTGGGGGAGTCGGGCAGGGTGTGGTTGCCGGGCAGCCGGCCGTCGGGCACGGTGTGGCCGTCGGGCCGGTCGTGGGGCTCGGCTCCGACGCGGTCGTCCTGCCGGTCGCGGGCGCCGGGTGGCTCCTCGCCCTCGTTGACGATGGTCAGCCGGCCCGCGGCCATCGCGTCGTAGCCGTCGCAGTTGACCTTGACGGGGTAGACGCCGGGGGCGACGGTCGAGCGGACGGTCGCCTCGGCGAAGAGCCCGGCCGAGTCCTTGGCCAGCACGGCGTCGGAGACGAAGGCCTCGGAGCTGGCGGTCGCCTTGTTGTTGCCGCAGCCGGAGACGCGCAGTTGCACCTCGCCGCCGGGGTGGCTGGTGACGGGGGTGAGTTCGACGGTCCCCGACATGGTGGCGGGGTCGTCGACGGCGTGCGCGGGGGCGGCGCAGACGACGGCCGCCGCCACGAGGACGCCACAGAATGCGAAGCGGGCAGAATCCATGGTGAAACCTCCTGGGTACGTCAGAAGGTTCACCCGGTGGACTCCGGCGTCGCATCCGCTCCGTAGCCGTATTGCGCCATCCGGTGCCCAAAGGCCCCCGATCGGCTCGGAGCAGGTCAGATCGCCTTTGGGCCAGTTGAGGCCGGGTCAGATCAGCTCGACGAGGTCGGCGATCGAGTCGACGACGCGGGAGGGCCGGAAGGGGTGCAGCTCGATCTCCTCGGAGCGGGTGAGTCCGGTCAGCACGAGGAAGGTCTCCATGCCGGCCTCCAGCCCGGCCAGCACATCGGTGTCCATCCGGTCGCCGATCATGGCGCTGGTCTCGGAGTGCGCGCCGATGGCGTTGAGCCCGGCCCGCATCATCAGCGGGTTCGGCTTGCCGACGAAGTACGGCTCGCGGCCGGTCGCCTTGGTGATCAGGGCGGCGACGGAGCCGGTGGCGGGCAGCGCGCCCTCGGCGGAGGGGCCGGTCTCGTCGGGGTTGGTGGCGATGAAGCGGGCGCCGGCGTTGATCAGCCGGATGGCCTTGGTGAGCGCCTCGAAGCTGTACGTACGGGTCTCGCCGAGGACCACGTAGTCGGGGTCGTGGTCGGTGAGGACGTACCCGATGTCGTGCAGGGCGGTGGTGAGCCCGGCCTCGCCGATGACGTAGGCGGTGCCGCCGGGCCGCTGGTCGTCCAGGAACTGCGCGGTGGCCAGCGCGGAGGTCCAGATGTTGTCGACGGGGACGTCGAGCCCGATGCGGGCCAGCCGGGCGTGCAGGTCACGGGGGGTGTAGATGGAGTTGTTGGTCAGCACGAGAAAAGGCTTGCCGGACTCGCGGAGCCGCTTGATGAAGGTGTCCGCACCGGGCACCGGGATGCCCTCGTGCATCAGGACACCGTCCATGTCGGTCAGCCAGGACTCGATGGGCTTGCGCTCTGCCACAGTGGGACTCCTGCCGTAATCGCCCCTCGCCGGGGCTGGGTACGCCGGGGCGGCACCTCTTGTGCGCCGCCCTGACCCCTCCAGCCTAATCAGCTCCCGGTCGCGCCCTTCCAGGCGGCGACGTAGGAGGGGTCAGCGGCCCGACCGCCGCGCCGCGAACATCAGCGCCGCCCCGCCGAGGAGCAGCGCGAGGGCTGCGGCGCCGATCCCGAAGAGGTGGTGCGAGGAGCCCGTGTCGGCGAGTGCCGGCGGGCTCGCTTCCTCGGCGGACGGGCTCGCGTCGCCGCCACGGGCCGGGACGCGGTCCGGGGCGCCGGGGTCCATGGCGTCCCCGGCGTGTCCGGCGGCCCCCTTCCGCCCGGTCTCCTCGGCGGGTTCGGGCGTGCCCTCCTCGATGGCGAAGGTGTAGTCGTCGGACTCCCCCACCCAGTCGCCGTCGTTCCCGCGTCGCTGCACGGCCGTCACATTGGCCGTGACCGGGCCTTCGGGGGCGCCGGCCGCGAAGGCCAGGCGCAGGTCGACGGTGACCGAGCGGCGGGCGGGGACGGCGAAGCCCGGGAAGTCCGGCGAGGAGCCGTCGAAGACGCCGACGTTCTCGGCCTCGTCGGTCCGCTCGAAGCGCACGGGCCGCCAGCGCTCGGCGCCCCGGTCGTAGAAGTCGAGGTGGATGTCGCCGGGCCGCAGCGTGCGGCTCCGGTCGGCGAGGACGGCGACGGGATGCACGGCCTGGCAGTCGGCGCCCGTGTCGTTGCGCAGCTCCAGCCGCCAGCCGTGCGGGGCGCCGCCGCGCCCGTACGCCTCGGGGCCGCCGTTCAGCCGCGAGCTGATCGGGAAGGCGGCGCTGCCGGGGTCGCCGCAGGGCGGCTGTTCGGCGACCGGGTGCGCGGCGGCCTTCTCCGCTGCCGCCGGTGCCGCCGCCGGGGCGAGCGCGAGCGCGGCGGCGCCGACTGCGACGAGGGCACGGGGCAGGGACATCGCGGGACCTTTGCGGGTGGGGTGCGGGTGGGGGCTCCGGGTCCTCAGGAACATCCCACCCCCCGCGCGCACGAGCCGGGCGCGGCACGGTCCCGTGCGGCCGACTGGCCGTCACATACCGCCCGATGTGACGATTTTCGTCTCATCGGACCGGGGTGCGAAGGCCGTGCCGGACCGCCCGAAGAGCGGGGCGAGCGCCAGCTCGGCCGCGCCCTCGACCACCGTCCGGCCGCCGCCGGGGGCGACGGCCACGGGGACCGTACGGCCGTCCGCGCGGGCGGCGTCCTCGGCGAGGACCGCGCGCACGCCGCGCAGATACGGCTCCGGCTCGGCCAGCACGGTCCGGCCGCCGAGCAGGACGAGGTCGATGTCCAGCAGCCGTACGAGGTTGGCGGCGCCGACGCCGAGCAGCCGCGCCGCGCGGGCGGTGTCGCCGGCCGCGACGGCACCCAGACACAGCGCCTCTATGCAGCCCCGGTTGCCGCACGGGCACGGCGGCCCGTCGAGCTGGAGCACCTGGTGCCCGAACTCCCCGGCCCCGGTCCTGGCCCCCCGGTGCACGCCGCCGCCGAGGACGAGCCCGGCGCCGAGGCCCGTGCCGAGGTGCAGATAGGCGAAGGAGTCGGCGGCGGGCACGCCGCCGCCCGCGCCGCGCAGCACGAGGCCGAGCGCGGCGGCGTTGGTGTCCTTGTCGACCACGACCGGCAGCCCGAGCCGCTCGGCGAGCGCGTCGCGCAGCGGGAAGCCGTCCCACTCGGGGAACCCGGTGACCCGGTGCAGCACGCCGCTCGCGTGATCGAGCGGCCCGGGCACGGCGACGCCGACGCCGAGGAGGGAGCCGCTCACGCGGGGCACGGTGCCGGTCGCCGGGGGCACGGTGCCGTCGGCGCGGGACGCGGTGCCAGTCGCGCGGGACGCGGTGCCAGTCGCGCGGGACGCGCGGGGCGCGGGGCGCACGGCGGTCGGCGAGCCTTCGCGGGTGTCCGCAGGGGGCGCGCCCGAGCCGGGCGGCCCGCCTCGGGGGTCCACGGCCCCGGACGGCGACGGGCCGTCACCCGCGAGCACACCCCCGCCGTGGCCGGGGGACACGGCGGCCGGACCCGCGCCCACGGCACCCCCATCCGCCTCCGCCAGCAGCGCCGACACCTCCGCCGCCACCGTCCCCAGCAGTGCCTCCGCGCCCGCGCCGAAGGCGAGCGGGGCCGTCCGGGAGGCGACGGTGGTGCCGGTGAGGTCGACGAGGATCGCGGTCAGGGCGTCGCGGTCGAGGTGGAGGCCGATGGCGTGGGCCGCGTCCGGGACCAGGCGCCAGGTCGTGGCGGGCTTGCCGCCGGTGGACGCGCGGCGGCCCGCCTCGGCGGCGAGGCCCGCGGCCCGCAGCCGGGCGCTGATCTTGCTGACGGCCTGCGGGGTCAGGCCCGTCCGCCCGGCCAGCTCCGCGCGGCTCGCGCCCGCCGCGCCCGCGTCCCGCAGCAGCCCGAGGACGAGGGCGGCGTTGTGGTCCCGCAGCGCGGCGAGGTTGGCGCCAAAAGCAAAGCTGCCGCCGGTCGCACCCTCGCTGCTCGCACCGTCCTGCACACCGTTGTTCACACCGCCCATTGTCGCCATCGCTTGCACTTTCGCAACAGCGTTGCCAAAGTGAAGGGCATGGATGGCACCACAGGCACCCCCCGCACCCCGCTTCGCGTCGGCCTCATCGGTTACGGCCTGGCGGGCTCCGTCTTCCACGCCCCGCTGATCGCCGCGACCGAGGGCCTCGCCCTCGACACGGTCGTCACGGCCGACCCCGACCGGCAGCGGCAGGCCGTGGCCGAGCACCCGGGCGTCGTCACGGTCGCCGACGCGGACGCCCTCTTCGCGCGGGCGGGCGAGCTCGACCTGATCGTCATCGCCTCCCCCAACCGCACCCACGTCCCGCTCGCCCGCACGGCCCTGGAGGCCGGGCTGCCGGTGGTCGTCGACAAGCCGCTCGCCGCGACGGCCGCCGAGGCCGAGGAGCTGGCCGCCCTGGCCGAGGACCGCGGCCTGTTGCTCAGTGCCTTCCAGAACCGTCGCTGGGACAACGACTTCCGTACCGTCCGAAAGCTGATCGCCGACGGCGCCCTCGGCCGGGTCCAGCGCTTCGAGTCCCGCTTCGAGCGCTGGCGGCCGCACCCCAAGGGCGGCTGGCGCGAGTCCGGCGACCCGGCCGAGATCGGCGGGCTGCTCTACGACCTGGGCAGCCATGTCGTGGACCAGGCCCTGCACCTCTTCGGCCCGGCCGCCACCGTCTACGCCGAGACCGACGTCCGGCGCGAGGGCGCCGAGGCCGACGACGACACGTTCATCGCGATCACGCACGTGAGCGGCGTCCGCTCGCACCTGTGGGTGAGTGCCACCACCGCCCAGCTCGGCCCCCGCTTCCGCGTGCTCGGCAGCGAGGCGGGCTACGTGAAGTACGGGCTCGACCCCCAGGAAGCCGCCCTGCGCGAGGGTCTGCGCCCCACGGCCGACGGCACGCCCTGGGGCGTCGAGGCCGAGTCCGCGTGGGGTCGCCTCGGGGCGGGCGAGTCCCCGCGGACGGGCGGCGGGGAGCCCGTACCGACCCTGCCCGGTGACTACCCCGCCTACTACGCGGCGATCGAGGAGGCCCTGCGCACGGGTGGCCGGCCGCCGGTCACGGCGGCGGAGGCGGCGGACGCCCTGCGCGTCCTGGAGGCGGCCCGCGCCTCGGCGGCACAGGCCCGTACGGTGCGGATCGAGGCAACCCGATGAGCGAGGAGATCGCACGGCTGGAGGAGCAGGAACGACGCCTGGTCCTCGACCACTTCGACCACGACGACGCCTGGCGCCTCGGCTCGCTCCTGTCCGAGCTGGCCCGCGAGCGCGGCGCCGCTGTCACGATCACCGTCCGGCGCGGCGCGCAACGCCTCTTCCACCGCGCCCTGCCCGGCACCTCCGCCGACAACGACGCCTGGCTGGACCGCAAATGCCGCGTCGTCGAGCGCTACGCCGAGTCCTCCTACCTCGTGGGCGCCCGCTTCCGCGCGAAGGGCCGCACCTTCGAGGACTCCTCCCGCCTGGACCCGGACCGCTACGCCGCGCACGGCGGCGCCTTCCCGGTCACGGTGCGCGGCACGGGCGTCGTGGGCGCGGTCGCTGTGTCGGGGCTGGCGCAGGGGGACGACCACGCGCTGGTGGTGGAGGCGCTGGAGCGGTTCCTCGCCGAGGGGTGACGCGGAGCGGCGCGACCGGGGCGGGCGCACGGAATATCGCTCGATCCGCGCGCGCGGCGTACGTATCGTGGCCTGGCCAAAGGCACACGGGGGGCATCGGTTCGGCATGCCCCGATGCGAGGGAAAGAGCGGCAAGTGGAGCACAGCGGATGGGCCGACGAGGGGTTCGGGGCCGTCGCGGACGAGTTCGCCCGGAACTTCGCCGAGCGCGGTGACCTCGGCGCGGCCGTGACCGTGTTCGCGGGCGGCCGCAAGGTCGTGGACCTGTGGGGCGGCATCGCCGACCAGCGGACCGGCCGGGCCTGGGAAGAGGACACTGCCGTCCCCGTCTTCTCCGCGGCCAAGGGCATCGTCGGCATCTGCGCCCATCTGCTCGCGCAGGAGGGGCGACTCGACCTCGACGCCCCCATCGGCGACTACTGGCCGGAGTTCGCGCGGCGCGGTAAGGAGAAGATCACGACGCGCATGGTGCTCGCGCACCGCGCCGGTCTCCCCGCCGTCGACGACCGCACCCTGACCTTCGAGGACCTCGCCGCCTGGACCCCGGTCGTCAAGGCCCTCGAGGAGCAGGAGCCCCTCTGGGAGCCCGGCACCGCCCTCGAGTACCACGGGTTCACCCTGGGCTGGCTGGTCGGCGAGGTGATCCGGCGGATCACCGGGCTCACCCCCGGCGCGTACTTCCGCGCGGCCGTCGCCGACGAGCTGAGCCTGAGCACCTGGATCGGGGTGCCGGAGGACGAACTCCCGTCGCTGGCCCGGCTCGTCGAGGCCGACGGACGGCCCGCGCTGCCGGACCCAGAGACGCTCATCATGCGGATCCTGACGACGAACGGGCTGGTCCCCTTCCCCGGCCTCGACGATCCGCACGGCTACAACTCCCCCGCGCTGCTGACCGCCGAGTTCCCCGCGACGGGCGGCGTCTCCTCGGCGCGCGGCCTGGCCACGCTGTACGCGGCCGCCGCGCACGGCGTGGAGGGCGGGCCGCGGCTGCTCTCCCGGGAGACCGTCACCGACGCGGTGCGGGAGCAGTCGGCCGGCGCCTCCTGGTCGGGGTTCCCCGACCTGGGCGCGCGGTGGGGCTCCGGGTTCCACCTCGACTCGGCACGGCACCCCCTGCTCGGCCCCCGCAGCTTCGGCCACGACGGCTCGGGCGGACAACTGGCCTTCGGTGACGACGCGTTCGGCGTCGGCTTCGGCTACGTCACCAACCGGATGATCGGCAACGGCGACGCCCGGACGAATTCCCTGCTCGTGGCCGTACGGGAGTGCGTCGGACGCTAGGGCCTGGCCGGCGGGGGCCGTCTTTGCCGCCTGCGGCGGCGGGCGCCCTGCGGGCGCGCCCTCCATCGCCGGACGGGCTTGATGTGGCTGAGCTCAGCCACATCAAGCCCGTCCGGCGATGGAGGACACCGCCGCGCAGCGGAGGTGCGCACGCCCCGGCAGTCCGCAGGACAACAGGCATCGCCCGCCCCCGGAAGCTCGGGACGGGCGATGCCTGATGGGGGATCTACTACCAGCGCGGCTTCGCGGAGGTCTCGTCGGCCTTGATGCAGGCGGCGCGCTGCTTGGCGATCGCGTTCGCCTGGGCCTGGGCGCGGTTGGCCGCCTCGGGCTCGCCCAGCTTCCGCAGCTTGGCGGCCTTGGCCTTCAGGTCGGCGACCTGCTGACCCATCTGGGCCACGTTGCAGGTCTTGTGGGGGGCCGCGGTGGCGGTCGTGACGGGCAGGGCCGTGAACAGGACGCCACCGGCCAGCGCGGCGGTCACGGCGAGCGCGGAAATACGACGCATGCGTCTCTCCAAGTTCCGGGTCGTACCGACCCGTTGAGGGGGGAAAATTCGCCGACCTCCATCGGTTACCCAAGGTGGCCGACAACGCGGAGCGTAGTGGAAAAGGGGATCTTGAAGGCCCGGCAAGTCGGGGCAGAGCCCGCATATCCGACCGTCAACTCCCCGTGGCTTCCGTCACTTCCACAGAGCCGCCACGCGCCGCCACGCGCCGCCGCATCGCACTCCACCCCTCACACACCGTCACAACACCACTGGGCCTCACTCACCGTCACGGCCTGAATTCATCCATCGCCGCACGGTGCCCCGCACCGGCCTCCGGTCGCGGTGAACCACATCCGCGCCCCGTGAGCCGCGAAGCCGCAGGTCACCTAGGATCGGTTCACGACGATCCGACTCCCGAGCTCGTGGAACTCCCGCTCGTTGTGGGAGTGGCGGGCCTGCGCCGGGCATGGGGCAGGCGGGACGCACGAGTGAGGAGCAGGGCGTGGGGGACGTGGCGGTCGACGCACGGTCGGAGCACGACGGGCCCGAGGGCGGGTCGGCGTCGTCGGACCGGCCGGGCACGAGGACGAAGAAGAAGCAGCGTCCCTTCTGGAAGGAACTGCCGATCCTCATCGGGGTCGCGCTCCTGCTCGCCCTGCTGATCAAGACGTTCCTGGTACAGGCGTTCTCGATCCCCTCGGACTCCATGCAGAACACCCTGCAGCGGGGCGACCGGGTGCTGGTCGACAAGCTGACCCCGTGGTTCGGCTCGGAGCCCGAGCGCGGCGAGGTCATCGTCTTCCACGACCCGAGCGACTGGCTGAAGTACGAGCCGACCCCGCAGCCCAACGCCGCCCAGAAGGTGCTCAGCTTCATCGGGCTGATGCCGTCCGCCGAGGAGAAGGACCTGATCAAGCGGGTCATCGGGGTCGGTGGCGACACGGTGGAGTGCAAGGGCACGGGCCCGGTCAAGGTCAACGGCAAGGCGCTCGTCGAGCCGTACGTCTTCGCGGGGAACACGGCCTGCAGCGCGGAGGAGAAAGGCCAGTTCAAGATCAAGGTCCCCAAGGGGCACCTCTGGGTGATGGGCGACCACCGCCAGAACTCGGCGGACTCCCGCTTCCACCGCGACAGCCCCGGCGGCGGCATGGTGCCGGTCGACAGCGTGGTGGGCCGCGCGGTGGTCGTCGCCTGGCCGATCGACCGCTGGTCCACGCTGCCGGTGGCGGACACGTTCGACCAGAAGGGCATCAACACCGTGGCCGCCACGGCCCCGGGAGCACTGGCCCTCACGGGCGCGGTACCGCTGGTGTGGCTGCGCAGGCGCTCCCGCGCGGGCGCGTAGCGGACTCCGGATCCGCTGCCCGGCGGAGCGCGGGCGCGCGATTCCTGTTCGGTGTCCATGGGTAGGCATGCCCGGGACCCGAGGGAAGGGATGTCGATGGCCACGTACTGGATCAGCGCGGAGGAAACGGTCGTGAAGGACGGGCTGGCGCAGCAGCAGATAACCGTCCTCCGTTCCCTGTCCCACAAGACGCGTGAGCAGGCGGTCGCCGAGCTGCACAAGATCGTCAAGAGGTACGTGCCCGACTCGCTCAAGGGCGTTCCGCACGTGGCGGTCCGCAACGACGACGGTTCCTTCTCGATCCTGCCGAAGAAGGCCAACAAGGGGTATCCCCCGTGCACGGTCAGGCTGCGCGAGCAGTTCGGCGGCTGAGCGGCCGACCCTCCCGGCTCAGTCGCCCAGGGCGAGCTTCAGACCGAAGCCCGCGATGACCGTGCCGGTGACGCGGTCGAGGGTCCGTCGCGCGGCGGGCCGTTGGAGCCAGCCGCGCAGGACCCGGGCGAAGGCGATCAGAGCGATCGACCAGAGCAGGCCGAGCAGTATGTGCACGCAGGTCAGCAGAAGACCGGTCGTGAAGTGCGGGGCTCCGGCCGGGATGAACTGCGGCAGGACGGCGACGTAGAAGACGCC
The DNA here is from genome assembly GCF_014203545.1 of Streptomyces netropsis. Classification (GTDB taxonomy): domain Bacteria; phylum Actinomycetota; class Actinomycetes; order Streptomycetales; family Streptomycetaceae; genus Streptomyces; species Streptomyces netropsis. The sequence continues at coordinate 94,208 of NZ_JACHJG010000001.1, read as the reverse complement.
CACCTTGGGGTTGAGGAGGTTGGTGAGGGCGCCCTGCCGCCACCCCTCGTACAGGGTCCCGGCGTCCTCCACGGCCCGTTTCTCGGCCGCCCCCTCGGCCCTTGTGCCGCGCCAGGTGTCGACCAGCATCCGCGCGCCCATCCACAGCAGATACGCCGCGCCCGCCCAGCGCAGGATCTCGTACGCCATCTGAGATGCCGTCAACAGGGCCGTCACGCCGAGGGAGGTGAGCGCTCCCCATATGAGGATGCCGGATTGGATGCCGAGGACCACTCCCCAGGCCCGTCGGCGGCGGCCGAGCGCGGCCGTGCGGAGAACGAGAGCGGTATCGAGGCCGGGGGTGAGAGTGAGGAGCCCCACGACCAAGGCGAAGGACCATAGCGCTGTGCTTATCGTCATGGATGTTCACCATAATCCTGCCCGAATTCGGGCACGATCACCGGGGTCGATCCCAGCTTCCTCGCTTCTTTGACCTCAAGCAATGTTGATGTTGGAGGGTGATCACGACGCCCCGCCCCCGGGACGCACCGATCCAGGAGCGCACGCCATGCACGCGATACGACTGCACGCCTTCGGCCCCGCCGGGAACCTGAAGCACGAAGAGGTCCCCGCCCCCGTGCCGGCCGAGGGTCAGGTGCGGATCGATGTGGAGGCGAGCGGCGTCCACTGGATCGAGACCACCCTCCGGCGCGGCCTCCCCGTCGGCCCGCACCAGCCGCCCCAACTGCCGATCACCCCCGGCGGGGAGGTCGCCGGCGTCGTGTCCGCGGTGGGGCCGGGCGTGGACGAACAGTGGCTGGGCCGACGCGTGGTGGCGCAGTTGGGCGGGTACGGCGGGTACGCCGAACAGGCCGTCGCCGATGTCGACTCCCTCCACCCGATCCCCGACCATCTGGACGCCGACACCGCCGTGGCGGCGATCACCACCGGCTCCACGGCCCAGGGGGTCCTGTCCGTCGCGGGCATCACCGCCGACGACACGGTGCTCGTGATGTCGGCGGCCGGCGGCCTGGGCAGCCTGTTCGTGCAGGCGGTGCGGAACGCCGGCGCCACCGTCGTGGGGGTGGCGGGCGGCCCGGCGAAGACGGCACGCGTCACGGAGCTCGGCGCCGACGTCGCGGTGGACTACCGGGACGCCGACTGGCCGGCTCGCGTCCGCGAGGCCCTGGGCGGGCGTCAGGTGAGCGTGGTGCTCGACGGGGTGGGCGGCGCGACCGGCCGTCAGGCCCTGGAACTGCTCGGCCCCGGCGGCCGCTTCCTGCTGCACGGCTGGGCCTCCGGCACCGCCACCGAGATCACCACGAGCGACATCATCGAACGCGCGCTCACCGTCACCTGGGCGATCGGGCCGGCCATGGTCCCCGCCGGCGGCATGCGCGAGCTCGCCACCCGCGCCCTGGCCGAAGCCGCGGCGGGCCGCCTCGTCCCGCTGATCACCCGCTTCCCCCTCTCCCGCGCCGCCGACGCGCATGCCGCGCTGGAAGGCCGCGAGGTCGAGGGCAAGGTGGTGCTGACCACCTGAGGGCGGGATCGCGCACAGGCCGGAGCAGGGGCCGGCCGCACCACGACCTAGGGTCGACCATGTGCTGAAACGTCCCGCCTTGCTCTGGCTGCTGGCCCCCTACGCGCTCTTCCTCGGCGCACTGCCCCTCGTCGACCGCGTCCACCCCACGGTGATCGGCCTCCCCTTCCTCTTCTTCTGGCTGCTCCTGGCGACCCTGCTGACACCGGCCGCCGTCTTCCTCGCCTGGCGCGGGGACCGGAAGCGGGGCCGGGTGTGAACGCCACCGTCGCGACGTCGGTCTTCGGCGTCTTCATGGTCCTCACCGTCGCCCTCGGTCTCTTCGCCGTCCGGGGCCGGGGCTCGGGCGGCGGGCTCACCGAGTGGTCGGTGGGCGGCCGCAGCATGGGCACGGTCTTCATCTGGGTGCTGATGGCCGGCGAGGGCTACACCAGCTTCAGCTACCTCGGCGCGGCGGGCTGGGGCTACAACCACGGCGCGCCGGTCCTCTACGTCATCGCGTACATGTCCTGCGGCTACGCGATCGGCTACGTGGTCGGGCCGATGCTCTGGTCCTACGCCCGCGAGCACGGCCTCGTCTCCATCACCGACATGGTCGCCCACCGCTACGGGCGGCCGTGGCTCGGCACGGCCGTCGCGATCCTGGCGACGGTGTGCCTGCTGCCGTACATCCAATTGCAGATCACCGGCATGGGCGTGGTCGTCTCGACCATCTCCTACGGCGCGATCAGCCTGAACTGGGCCTACTTCATCGCCTTCGCCGTCACCACCGGCTTCGTCGTGGTGAGCGGGCTGCGCGGCAGCGCCTGGGTGTCGGTGCTCAAGGACGTGCTGGTCATCGGCACCCTGGGCTTCCTCGCGATCTACGTCCCCCTCCACTACTTCGACGGCTACGGGCCCTTCCTGGACCGCCTCGTGGCGGAGAAGCCGGACTGGCTCACCTTCACCGGACACGGCGGCAGCGGCCTGGGCGGGAGCTGGTTCGTCACGACGAGCTTCCTGAACTCCCTGACCGTGGTCATCTTCCCGACGACCGTGGCGGGCTACCTCGGCGCGCGCAGCGCCGACGGACTGCGCCGCAACGCGATGCTGCTGCCGTTCTACAACGTGCTGCTGTTCGTGCCGATGCTGCTGGGCATGGCGGCGATCTTCGTGGTGCCGGGGCTGGCCGGCCCGGGGTCGAACCTGGCGCTGTTCAAGCTCGTGGTGGACTCCCTGCCCGCGTGGGCGGTCGGGGTGATCGGGGTCGCGGCGGCGCTGTCGTCGATCGTGCCGATGGCGGTGTTCATGCTGGTCATCGGGACGATGTGGGGCAAGAGCGTGCTGGGCGTCATGCCCGGGCTGGCCGGCCGCCCGGACCGGCAGAAGACGGGCGCCCAGGTGGTGGTCGTGGCGGCGGGCGGACTGGCCCTGCTGCTCACGTACACCGAGCCCAATACGTTGGTGCGGCTGTCGCTCATCTCGTACGAGGGCATGGCGCAGCTCGTCCCCATGATTCTGCTGGGCCTGGTGTGGCGGAAGCTGACGCTCTGGGGTGCGGTGAGCGGTCTGGTGGCCGGCGGCACCCTGGTGTGTGCACTCGTCTTCACCGAGAACGATCCGCTGTGGGGGGTGAACGCGGGGGCGGTCGCCCTCGGGTTGAACCTGGTGGTCGCGCTGGCGGTCTCCTGGCTGGGGCCGAAGACGGCCGACGAACGGCCGGACTCCGAGGTGTTGGCCACGGATCCTGGCCCGGATGTGCCGGTTGTCAGTGGCACCGTCTAGCATCGGAACGAACGACTGAACGAACGGTCCACGGGGAGGGAGAGCACGATGCGTCATGTCCTGCGCGACAGCATGCGTACGCACGTGAGCGTGCTCCTCTTCCTGCTGGCCGAACTGCTCCTCGCGCAGAGCGGCTTGGTGGGCGTCGTGGCCCTGGCCGCGACGACCGCCGTCGCGGCCGCGTTGCTGGCCTGCGCCGTTCTCGCCGCCCGCGTCACGGGCCCGCTCACACCGACCCGCATACGCACCGCGATACGGGACCGGGAGCTGCGTACGGCGTTCCTCGCCCAACGCGATCCCGATGCCCAGGGCCGTCCCCGGCCCCGAGCGCCCGGCCGTCCCCTCCCGACGGCCGCGTAGGCGCTCCGCTCTCTGCATCGCACTTCACTGAGCCGGGCCCGCGCGGCTCGTCACGCCGAAACCCCTTCTGTTTCCGGCACGACGAGACCCCGTGGAGGGCTCCCCCATGTCCGTTTTCGCATTCCTCGGCACCCTGCTGTCCCATCTCACCGACGTCATCGACCCGGTCTTCGGCGCCTCGGCGACGGCCGCCGCGATCGTCCTGTTCACCCTGGGCGTCCGGCTCGCCCTGCACCCCCTGGCCAGGTCGGCCGCGCGTGGCGAGGGAGCCCGGGCCGAGCTCGCGCCCGAACTGGAGAAGCTCCGCCGCAAGCACAAGAACAACCCGGAGAGGCTGCACAAGGCGGCGAGCGAGATGTACGCCAAGGCCGGCTCGTCGCCGCTGGCCGGCTGCCTGCCGTCCATGGTGCAGCTCCCCGTGTTCTACGTGATGTACCACCTCTTCTCCACGGGCTCCGGCGGCGACGGCCTGCTCGACCACACCCTGCTGGGCGCCCCGCTCGGCAGCCGGTGGGCGGACGCCCTCGGCGACGGCGGGGTCTTCGGCCAGCAGGGCCTGGTCTACCTGGCCCTGTTCGCCCTCATCGCGGCCGTGGCGACGTGGACGTACACCCGCAGCCGCAAGGCCCCCATGATGAACACCGCCGCGGTCGAGCAGGTGCCGGGCATGGCGAGCATGACCAAGATCCTTCCGCTGCTCGCCTTCGGCACCGTGGTCACCGCGGCGATCGTGCCGCTGGCAGCCGGCCTCTATCTGGCGACCACCACGGCCTGGACGGCGGCCGAACGGGCGTACCTGACGCCCCTTCGGACCCCGCGGACAGTGGCCAAGGCCCGCGCGTAAGGGTCCAACTGCCGGACGCGGACTTGCGGAGGGAGCCACCGTTCTTGCACGATCGGCCAGTTCACTCGATGGCCGTCCCCCATCGGCCGGTCCGGACGAGGCCGTCCGGGCCGACCCTTCGACCGTGGGAGTCGTACGGATGAAGCTGTTGCGTGTGGGACCGGCGGGTGCGGAGCGCCCGGCCCTGCTGGACGAGGAAGGGACGCTGCGCGACCTGTCGGCCCTGGTGCCCGACGTGGACGCCGGGCTGTTCGCGGACGAGTCGGCGCTGGAGCGCGTACGGGCCGCCGTCGGCGCCCGCGTCCTGCCCGCGCTGGACCCGTCCGGTCTGCGGATCGGCCCGCCCGTCGGCCGCATCGGCAAGATCGTCTGCGTCGGCCTCAACTACCACGCCCACGCCACCGAGCTCAGGGTGAAGGTCCCCGCCGAGCCGGTCCTCTTCCTCAAGGCCCCGGACACGGTCGTCGGCCCGGAGGACACGGTGCTCGTGCCGCGCGGCAGCGAGAAGACCGACTGGGAGGTCGAGCTCGCCGTCGTCATCGGCCGGACGGCCCGCTACCTGGAGACGGACGAGCAGGCGCTCGCCTCGATAGCCGGGTACGCGGTGGCGAACGACGTCTCGGAGCGGGCGTTCCAGATGGAGCGCGGCGGCCAGTGGGACAAGGGCAAGAACTGCGAGACGTTCAACCCACTGGGCCCGTGGCTGGTCACCGCCGACGAGGTCCCCGACCCGCAGGACCTGCGGCTGCGCCTGTGGGTCAACGGGCAGCTGCGGCAGGACGGCAGCACGGCGGACCAGATCTTCCCGGTCGCCCAGGTGGTGCGGTACGTGAGCCAGTACATGACCCTGCACCCCGGCGACATCGTCAACACCGGCACCCCGGCGGGCGTGGCGATGGGCCAACCGGAACCCAAGCCGTATCTGCGGGCCGGGGACGTGGTGGAACTGGAGATCGACGGCCTGGGGCGGCAGCGGCAGGTACTCAAGGAGGCGTAACGCCAGGGGTACGTCCGGGGGAACCGGTGCGTGTACTGCCGGGTTCCGTGCGCCGGTCCATGCATATTTTCGTACATGCGGAAGGAACAGGGCGGAAGGTCCCGTACGGCCGGTCTGGCGGTCCTGGCGACCGCGCTCGGCGGCGTACTGCTCATGTGCGCTCTGGCCGCGTTGAGCGCGGCCGCCGCGTCGCGGCCCGGCCCGTGCGTGGGCGTCTGCGTGACGTCGCCCCCGACGGCGGGTGAGGAATCGTTCAGCCCGTCGGCGACCCCCGCCGCCGACCCCACGGCGGGGGCGAAGCCCCCGCCCCCCTTGCCCCGCCCGATGCCACCGCCGAGCCTGCACCCGCACGCGGGCCCGGTCGCGGGCAACGGCCACGAACTGGCCCACAGCGGACCGCCGATGAGCGCGTCGATGGCCCTCGGCGGCGCGATGGTCATGCTGGGGGCCGGGCTGGCACTGGTGGTTCTCTACCGGTCCCGCCACGAGCAGTAGCCCGCCTCTACCGGTCCCGCTGTGAGCGGTAGCCCGCCTTTACCGGTAGCGGTAGCCCGCCTTTACCGGTGGCGGAGGTCACCCGCTCTGACGGCCCGGGTGAACGAGCGGTAGGCGCGGGGGCCGCACCAGAGTATGGGGCCGTCCGGAATCTTCGAGTCGCGTATCGCTATGGGGTCGGGCCCCTCGGGGAGGGCGATCTCCACGCAGTTCTCGACGACGGAGCTGTAGCTGCTCTTCTTGAACGTGAGCTCGTTCCGGTCGCCCAACTCCTCACCCCACATCCCGTCTGCTGAACACGTCGCGCTGGACGGCGCCGACGAAGGACGTCCACGCGGATGGCGTGAAGGTGGAGGCGCCTCTGGCACGGTCCTTGCTGTCGCCTATGGCTATGAGGCCGTCGTCGGTCAGTTGTGCCTCGACGCATTGAGGCTCGTCGTCCCCGCTATGCGAGGACTTGCGCCAGCCGTGCGGTGGCAGATTGTGGCGTATCACAGGGACATACCTCATTCATGTTCCAGGTCACGTGCGATCGATGCGATCAACTCGATGGATTGCTGTGCCGACAACGCCGAAGCCCGCAACCCATCGAGCACCTTTCGGTACTTCGTCGCGGTCTCATGCTCCTCCAGGTACAGCACACCGTCGAGGTAGGCCACCTGCACAACGTCGAAGTCCAGTGGGTCCGGGTAGGAGTACAAAGCGAATGAACCACCTGTACTCGTGAAGGCGCTCTGAGAGAAAGGGATGACCTGGATCGTCATGTCCGGTGGCCGGCTCACGGCGATCAGATGCCTGAGCTGCTCCGCCATGACCCGGCGTCCGCCGACCTGCTGGTGGAGAACACCTTCCGACATGATGCACAGATAGTGCGGGGGCCTCTCCTGATCGAAGATGCTCTGTCGTTTCATGCGGAAGTCGACATAGAACTGGAGCTTCTCTTTGCTTAATTGCTCGGAAGACCCAGCGAGGACAGCAGCGGCGTACTCCCGCGTCTGAAGCAGCCCGGGTACGACTTGCGTCTGGAAGGTTGCGATACGCGCCGCGTCGGACTCCAGAGTCAACAGCTCCTTGAAGCCGTCCCGCAGGATCTCACCATGCCGACGCCACCAGTTCCGCTTGCTGCCCTCAGACGCCAGAGCGATGAGCCAGTGGCGGAGCTTCTCGTCCTGGATCCTGTAGAGATCGAGTAGCGCGTCCAGCTCAAGGCGAGTCACGCGGTGCCGCCCGGTCTCCTGGCGGCTGATCTTGGATCTGTCGCCGTGAATGGCCCTCGCTGCCTCTTCAGGCGAGATGTCAGCCGCCTCTCGAAGGGCTCTCAGCTCGGCCCCCAGCCTGCGACGGCGGGCGGTGCAGCGTGCCGGTTGTCCCATGACTTCCTCCCCTTCTGGTACCGGAGTTGCCCAGTGTGGTGGAGATGCGGGACCTGTTCCGAAGTGCTGTCGAGACGGTCACCCTCAGGAGTGAAGTCCCGCAATGTGTAGTTCAACGAGTTGCGGCACCGCACAGCGGGGGTGCATCGTGAGCGTGCAGCTACGGTGCGTAGCGAGGGTGTGACGGGAGAGGCGCCGCAATGACATACAGAGTCGGTGTGTTCGTGATGGACACCCGAGAGAATCGGCTGGTGCAGGTGATCGGACACATCGGCGACCGCGTACAGGTCAGAACGCCCGGCGGTGGGCTGGAGTGGGAAGTTCCTGCCGACGTCCTGCGATTGGCGACGAGCGAAGAGCGGGCGGCGGCCCGCGCGGCGAAGACGAGTCCGATGAACTGCGCCGAGTGCGCCGAACTCGATGCCGCCCGGCGACGGGCCGTCGCGGGCGGCGACGAGGAGCAGGCCGGCGACGCCCTCGTCGCCGTGCGTTCGCACCGGCGCAGGGCGCACGCGCTGTGAAGGGCGGGACCGGCGGCCGGCCGGGAAACTGCGGGCATCGGTCGGGCTGGGCACAGGCCCGTGGTGAGGCGCGCTGCAACGACTGCGGAACCAGACGGTTCACGGACTACGGCGCCGTGCGGCCGCCCGAACTGGCACCGACGGCCACGCCGTCCCCGCACCGCGCCCACCGGGCGGACCGCGCGGCGGCCCGGCACGTGGCGCGCATCGTGCGGCGCGGCATCCGCTGGGGGACGAGCGGCGTGCGGACGCCGCGCTGGGCGGCACCCGTCTGAGGCCGCAGGCCCGTGGTGACCGCTGTTGATCGCCTGTGAATCGCACGTAGACCGGCGCCTGGCACCTTTTCCTCAGCGGCCGACAAGCCGCGCAAACCGCACCGGAAAAGGGAAACACCGTGAACAGTTCGCAGCGCCTTCGCCTCCTGGCCGTCAGCCTTGTCACCGCAGCGGTGGCGTCGATCTCCGGCCCGGCGGTGGCCGCAACGGCGACCGTGGGTCCCCCCACCCGGGGCGGACACGAGACGACCAACCGTTGCTACTCGGACGCGGGGCCGACGACCTACAACAGGATCAGCGGGCACGCCCGGGATCGGATGGCCGAGCGTGGCGTGAGCGAGGCGGAGGTCGCGGCCGCTGTCCGTATCGGCGCCGGTAAGGCCTTCTGCCAGTCGAACGGCAAGTGGCGCTACACGGTCGGGATGGCCAACGGTCAGCTGGTGGTCATCGTCGGTCTCGGCGAGGGTGGCTGGAACGTCGTCACCGTTTTCTGGAAGGGCGAAGATGAAGACTAGGCCCTTGCCGTAGCGCCTGGCGGCCGGCCCCTACAGGGGTGAACACCCGTGCGAGGATCCCGGCGTGAACGATCTACGCTTCCGTCTCGCCGACGACGCCGACCTCGCCACTCTCGTGCGGCTGCGCGACGAAGCCGCCCGCTGGATGCTTGCCCAGGGCGTCACTGGTCAGTGGCGCCCTGGCGAGCTGGGCGGGGACCACTTCCGCAAGATCATGGAGAGTGGGGAGATATGGCTCGCGGAGTCCGCCGACCGTGTGGTCGGGGCCTGGGAGCTGTGGTGGGAGGACGAGGACGCCTGGGGGCAGCAGCCGCCGACGGCCGGCTATGTGCACCGGCTGATGGTGGACCACGGCAGTGTCCCGCCCGGGACGGGGCGGGAGCTGCTGCGCGTCGCGGAGCGCCGCGTGGCCGAGGCGGGCCGGGAGTGGGTACGGCTGGACTGCCTGGCCGGTAACGCCCGTCTGCGTGCGTACTACGTCGACGCCGGCTACCGGGTCGTCGGGACCAAGGACGGCAAGCCGCAGCCGGGCGGTACGCCCAAGTCGTTCACGCTCCTCGAGAAGTCCGTACGGGACGGCGGGTGACAGGGACCGCGTGGGATCCGGGGCGGCTGCCGCTGCGGTGACTACGCGTCACGGTCATGGCGCAGGGCCTGGACGAGCCAGGGGTACACCGGGGTCAGGTGCGGTACGACCTGCCAGCCGTTGACGATCCACACCAGCCGCCAGTACCGGTCCACCCGGGGATCGTGTGCTTCTTCGAACTGCTGGGCCATCCAGTTCCGGAATTCCGTGTCAGGGGTGCGCGCGAACACCTCGGCGAAGCGGTGCACAAGGTCGTCGATGACGGATGCGCCCCTGTCGCTGAGCGGGTCGATGCCCGACTCCCTGGCCTCGGCCACCTTCTGGCGGGTGTACTCCATCAGTTCCTCGCCGGCATCGCTCTCGATGCCGAGCGGGCGCCCGGCGGCCTGGTGGCCGGCCGTCCGGCGCATCCGGGCCCGGAAGTCCTCGTCGCCGACCAGCTCGGCGAGTTCCACCCACGCGGCGACCTGCTCGCTGGACGGATCGTCGGGGAGGTCGGGAGTGGCGGCGCGAACCATGGCCACCGCGGCCGGGTCGGCATCACCGGTGCCGACGGTGTCAAAGGTGCCGTCCACGAAATCGTCGATCATCCGTCGGCGTTCCTCGCCGGACAACTGCGTGAGCCTGTGCATGAGCTTGGTCTCCTCGGGATCGGACCCGCGTCCGGCCACGGTTCGCAGAACGCTCCGACGCAGTTGCAGCACCCGGATCTGGACGTCCACGGCGTCGGCGTGCGCCGCGGCGACTTCCGCCACCGAGAGCTCGCGGTCCAGTACCCGTTGGATCGTGGCCAGGTCCATGCCCAGCTCGCGCAGGGTACGGAGGAGTTCCAGACGAAGCAGTGCGTCGAGGTCGTAGAGCCGATAGCCGGCAGGACTTCGGGTGGTCGGCGCCACCACCCCCGAATCGGAGTAGAACCGGATGGTCCGCACGGACAGGCCGGTCCGCCGGGAGAGCTCCCCGATCGAGTAGAGGGTCGTGACGTCCATGTCCCCCACCCTGCTGTCTCCAGTCACTGGAGACTCAAGGCCATTCCCCGGCAGGTCCCCGACCGGGACGTCCTCCGAGTCGCTCACGCCCCCAGCAGCCTCGACACCGTGAAGATGCCCAGCCCCGCCAGCGCGCCCACCACCGTGCCGTTGATCCTGATGAACTGCAGGTCCCTGCCGATGTGGGCCTCGATCTTGCGGGTGGTCTGTTCGGGGTCCCAGCTCGCCACCGTGTCCGTGATCAGCAGCGTGATCTCGTCCCGGTACGTCGTCACCACGTAGACGGCCGCGTCCTCCAGCCAGCCGTCGATCTTCGCGCGGAGCCGGTCGTCGCTCGTCATGCGCGCGCCCAGGGAGAGGATCGAGGCCCGTACCCGCATCCGCAGCTCGCTGCGCTCGTCCTCCGCCGCCGCGACCATCATCGCCCGTACCGAGCTCCACGCCGAGGCGATCAGGTCCTGCACCTCGGCCCGGCCCAGCACCTCGGACTTCAGCCGCTCGATCCGCTCCCGGGTGTCCGTGTCGGACTGGAGCTCCTGGGCGAAGTCCGCGAGGAAGCGGTCGATGGCACCGCGCGCCGGGTGGTCCGGCATGTCGCGCGTCTCGGTCACGAAGCGCAGCAGCTCCTTGTAGACCCGCTCGCCGACCTTGCGGTCCACGAAGCGCGGCGTCCAGCCGGGCGCGCCGCCCGTGACGGCGTCCATCACCGAGTCGCTGTGCTCGACGAGCCAGTCGTGCGCCCGTACGCACACCAGGTCCACGACCCGGTGGTGACCGCCGTCCGTGACGATCTTCTCCAGCATCGCGCCGAGGCCCGGGGCGATCTCCTGCGCGTCGGCCCGCCGGTTGATGGCCTCGCCGACGACCGCCTGGACGTCGGAGTCGCGCAGGACGGTGAGCGCGCCGCGCAGCGCGGTGGCCAGCTCGGCGGTGACCCGGTCGGCGTGTTCCGGCTCGGCGAGCCAGGCGCCCAGGCGGGAGCCGATGCCGACCGCGCGCAGCCGGCCGCGCACGATGTCGCCGGAGAGGAAGTTCTCGCCGACGAACTCGCCGAGGGAGACGCCCAGCTGGTCCTTCTTCGTCGGGATGATGGCGGTGTGCGGGATGGGCAGGCCCATCGGGCGCCGGAAGAGCGCGGTGACGGCGAACCAGTCGGCGAGCGCGCCGACCATGCCCGCCTCGGCGGCGGCCGCCACATAGGCCGCCCAGCCGCCCGCGCCGGAGGACTGCGCCCACTTCGCGAGGGCGTAGATCACGGCGACGACGGCCAGCAGTCCGGTCGCCGTGGCCTTCATCCGGCGCACACCGCGCCTTTTCTCCTCGTCCGCCGCGCTGTAGGTGAATCCGCCGGGCCGAGCGGGCATCACCCTTTCGGCGGCAGCCGACTCCCCCGAATTGGACTGATTCATCCGTACCACCCGTTCCGGCTGTCGTCATGTGCATTGTCCCTACCCGGGGTACTCGGGGAACGGACGTGGAGTTCCCGGCGTCTGACAAGTCGCATGTGACGTGTCTCGACGTGTGGCATGTCTCGTGACCGCATCTGTGACAGTCCTGACCGTTCCGTGGCCGCATCCGTGAGCGCTCTCCCGACCGTTCTCCGATCGTTCCCGAGGCCTTCCCGTGACCGTTTGCCGCTCAGCACACCCGCGCCCCACCGTGGGATCATGGTGAGGCGATCGGACCGCGAGGGCGTTGTTGCTGATCAGTGCTAGTCCCGTCCCGCGGTTCCGACCCCTCGGAGCCGTCCGCTCCGCATTCCCCCCAGGAGAAATCCGCCCATGAACAGGCCTCCCCTGCCCCGCGGTACGGCCTATGCCGTGCTCGCCGCGCTGGCGGCCCTCGTGATCCTCGTCTCGACCGCGATATTCCTCGGGGTCGGCGGCCCCGAGGGACGCTCCGCGACGAAGGTGCCCGAGCCCGGCCGCCCCGCCACGTCGGCCGCCTCGGGAGCGTGGATCGGCTCCTGGTCCACCTCGCCGTCCTCCGCCGAGCCGAACACCCCGAACGGCTACGCCGGACAGTCGATCCGCAACGTCGTGCACACCACCATCGGCGGCACCGGCGCACGCATCCAGCTCTCCAACCTCTACGGCACCCAGCCGCTGGCCCTCACCCACGTCTCCCTCGCCCTCGCCGCCGGGCCCGGCACCGCCGACGCGGCGCCCGGCAGCATGCGCCGGCTGACCTTCGGCGCACGGCCCACGGTGACGATCCCCGCCGGCCGCTCCGTCGTCAGCGACCCCGTCCGGCTCGTCGTCCCCCAGGCGACCGATCTGCTCGTCACCACGTACTCGCCGACCCCCTCGGGCCCGGTCACCCACCACCCGCACGCCCGCCAGACCTCCTACCTGGCCCAGGGCGACCGGGTCGAGGACCTCGGCGGCGCGGCCTACCCGACGAAGACCAAGTACTGGCGCTACGTCACCGCCGTGGACGTCTGGAGCAAGGACGCGCAGGGCGCCGTCGCCGTGATCGGCGACTCGATCACCGACGGCGTCACCTCCACCCCCAACACCAACCGCCGCTGGACGGACTTCCTCGCGGCCCGGCTGCGCACCGAGCCGGGCGCACCCGCCTACGGCGTCCTCAACCAGGGCATCAGCGGCAACCGCGTCCTGCTCGGCAGCTCGGCCACGGTGCCCGCGAACAACCCGAGCGCCCTCGACCGCTTCGAGCGCGACGTCCTCACCCGTACGGGCGTACGGGCCGTGGTCATGGAGCTCGGCGTCAACGACATCCTCCGGCTCCCGCAGCAGACCGACCCCGGCCGGATCACGGCGGGGCTGCGGAAGCTGGTCGAGCGGGCGCACGCGCGCGGGCTGCGCGTCGTCGGCGCGACGCTGATGCCCTTCGGCGGCCACCGGGGCGGCAAGCCGGTCCAGGAGGCCGTGCGCCAGGCCGTCAACGAGCAGATCCGGTCCGGGCACGTCTTCGACGACGTCGTGGACCTCGACGCGGCACTGCGTGACCCGGCCGACCCGGAGCGGCTGCTGCCGCTGTACGACTCCGGCGACCACCTCCACCCGAGCGACGCCGGCTACCGGGCGATGGCCGACGCCCTGGACCTCGACACCCTCAAGGGCCAGGCCTCGGCCGCTCTGTAGGCACGCACACGCGCGGACGGCCGGGTGGGGAGGCTCCCCACCCGGCCGTCCGCGCGTCAAAGCCCCGTCACTCCAGCTTCTTGCGCGGCTCCCCGCCGTCCAGGCCGTCACGCGACCCGCCCTCCAGCCGCTCCCGCCGCAGCTCCTCGCGCAGCCGCTTGCGCTCGGCCCGCGCCCACTTGCGCTCGACACCGACGCCGCCCCAGACGGCGAAGCCGGTGATCTTCACCCGCGGGGAGCCGGGGGCCGCCACATCGCCGCCCCGGTCGCCGAAGCCGCCCATGATGCCGATGCCCGACACCTCGACGTCGAGGTCCGGCGGTGCGGTGACCTGCACCCCGCCCATGATGGCGAAGCAGCGGATGACCACCTCGCGGTCCTCGAACCGCGCGTCCCGCAGATCGATCTCGCCGCCGCCCCAGAAACAGAAGGCCGTGAACACGCGCGGCACGGTCCAGCGGCCCTTGCGTGAGAAAGCGCCCAGGATGCCGACGGCACCCTTCGAGGTCGGCGGGCCGCCGATCCGCTCCGGCCAGCTCGCGTCGGCCACCGACGCCGGAGCCGACGACGTGCTGGGGACGAGCGCGGACGCCGTCCCGGGCGCCGGGAGATCCCGTACCAGCGGGACCAGCTCACCGTGCGTACGGGCCTTGTAGGCGGCGTCCAGACGCTGCTCGAACTCCTCCATGTCCAGCCGTCCTTCGGCCACGGCCTCGCGCAGGGCCTCCGCGACCCGCTCGCGCTCGGCGTCGGACGCCCGCATGTCAGGAAGCTCGCTCATCATGACGAACAGCCTAACGAGCGCCCCCTACATCCCCGATCGCTGCGCGTACATTTTCGCGATGACCGCCTCGATGTCGGGCTCCCGCACCGACAGGTCCACCAGCGGATACCGCTCGGCCACCGCCGCCACGATCGGCGCCGCGCTCTGCCCCGCCGCGAACGCCAGCCACTGGCGCGGCCCTTCCACCTTGACCGTGCGCGCCCCGGCCACCCCCTCGATCGGCGGCAGCTCCCGCTCCAGGTCCACCACGAGCGTCCGCTCGCTCTCGCCGGCCGCGTGCAACCCGTCCAGCCCGCCGTCGTAGACCAGCCGCCCGTGGTCGATCACCATGACCCGCTTGCACAACTGCTCGATATCGGTCAGATCGTGCGTGGTGAGCAGCACCGTCGTGCCCCGCTCGGCGTTCACCTCCCGCAGGAACTCCCGCACCTTCGCCTTGCTGACCACGTCCAGGCCGATGGTCGGCTCGTCGAGGTAGAGCACCTCGGGATCGTGCAGCAGGGCCGCGGCGATGTCGCCGCGCATCCGCTGGCCGAGCGACAGCTGCCGCACGGGCACGTCCAGGAGCGCCCCCAGGTCGAGGAGGTCGACGCAGCGCTCCAGATTGGCGCGGTAACGGGCGTCGGGGATGCGGTACATGCGACGCACCAGCCCGTAGGAGTCGCGCAGCGGCAGGTCCCACCAGAGCGTGGTGCGCTGCCCGAACACCACCCCGATGCGCCGGGCGAGCCTGGTGCGCTCGCGGGAGGGGTCGATGCCCGCCACGCGCAGCCGGCCGCCGCTGGGCACGAGGATGCCCGTCAGCATCTTGATCGTGGTGGACTTCCCGGCGCCGTTGGGGCCGATGTAGCCGACCATCTCCCCGCGCGGCACGGTGAAGCCGATGCCGTCCACCGCCCGCACCTGATGCCGCTCCCGGCGCAGGAAGCCCGCCTTGCGGCGCACGTCGAAGACCTTCTCGACACCGTCCAGCTCGATGAATCCCTCATCGCGGTCGCCGACACCCATCGGAACGCTCAACTCCCCGTACTTCGATAGCTCCTGAGGCCCGCCCGCCAGGCCAGCCCCGAGAGCGCGATCACACCAGCCGCGACCGCCGGGCCGCAGAAGTCCACCCAGCCCGGCAGGCCCAGCGGGTCCTCGCGGCCCAGGATCCGCAGCGCCGGCAGCCAGTTGACGAAGGCGAGGGGGACGACGAAGGTCACCCCGCGCACCAGCTCCCGGGAGAACACCGTCGGCGGGTACTGCAGGAGGGTCGTGCCGCCGTAGGTGAAGGAGTTCTGGGCCTGCGACGCGTCGCAGGCCCAGAACTGGAAGGCGGCACCCGCGACGAAGACGCCCGCGAAGATCCCCGCTCCGCTGACCACCATCACCGGCACGAGCACGACGTCGACCGGTGTCCACGCGATGTCCGCCCGGGCGAGCCCCCAGACCAGCACCACCAGGCCCTGGACGACCCGCCCGAGCCGACGCAGCGCGAAGCGGTCGGCGGCGATCTGCGCCAGCACCGGCACCGGGCGGACCAGCAGCGAGTCGAGCGTGCCGTCACGCACCCGCCGGCCGACGCGTTCGGCGTTGCCGAGGAAGAGGTCGACCAGGCCGAACGACGTACTGGTGGCGCCGTACAGCAGCGCGACCTCGGGGAGGGAGAAGCCGCCGAGGGCGTCGATGTGCGAGAACATCAGCAGGATGGCGACGAAATCGAGCCCGCTGGTGAGGAAGTTCCCGACCGCCATCAGCACGAAGGACGTGCGGTAGGCCATCGTCGAGCGCACCCACATCGCGACGATCAGCCCGTACGCCCGTAAGCCGTGCAGCAGCCGGGGGCCCGGGCCCTCGGCCTCCTCCCGCGCCGGGCCGTCGGTATTCCGCACCGACACCTCAACCACCTTGCACCACCACCTTGGTCGTGGCCGCCGACTGCAGGCCCCGGCCCGCGGCCAGCAACGCCACTGCCCAGCCCGCCTGGAACGCCAGCGCCCCGGCCAGACCGGTGCCGGTGTGCTGCCCGAGCAGGACGTCGGCCGGCACCTGGAGCATCGCCGACCAGGGCAGCATCCGCACGATCTCGCCGAAGAGGCCCGGGAAGACGTTCAGCGGCAGCAGCATGCCGGTGAAGAAGATGCTCAGCAGCACGCTGATCATGTTGACGCCGGCGCCGTCGAGCAGCCAGAACGCGCACAGCGCCACCAGATAGCGCAGCGCGATGCTGACGACGATGCCGAGGAGCACCGAGAAGGCGAAGGCCGGCCAGCGGGCGGGGTCGACGGGCAGGGCCAGATCGAAGGCGAGCGCACCGACGGCCAGCGGCACGACCCCGCGGCCGAGCAGGTCGAAGGCCGCCCGGCCCAGATCACCGGCGAGCCACCACAGCTGGAGATCGGCGGGGCGGTAGAGGTCGACGGCGATGTCACCGGACCGGATGCGCTCCTGCAACTCCTCCTGGAAACCGCCGCCCATCAGCGCCACAGGGGCGAGCAGCGCCTGGGTGACCCAGACGAACGTCAGGGCCTGCGCCTGGTCGTAGCCGCCCAGGTGCGGGCGTTCGTCCCACAGGGCGATGAACGTATAGGCGACGATGAAGCCGAAGACCGTATTGGTGAAGACCCCCGCCGCCGTGGCGACCCGGTAGGTGGCGTGCCGACGGAATCCGCTGACCGCCACCGCGGCGTACAGGCGCATCCCCGTGTCA
Organism: Streptomyces netropsis; assembly: GCF_014203545.1. Taxonomy (GTDB): domain Bacteria; phylum Actinomycetota; class Actinomycetes; order Streptomycetales; family Streptomycetaceae; genus Streptomyces; species Streptomyces netropsis. Next base: position 77,384 of record NZ_JACHJG010000001.1, on the reverse strand, counting down.
CCTCTTGTCGTTGAGCCTCGTTAGTCCGTTGACCCCAAAGCGCAGGAGCTTAGCCGTACGGCTCCAGCCCGGACCATGCGTTTTTCACTCCTCGGAGTGATCGGCCTGACCCAAACGGCTCTTTACAGCTGCCGCAGGTGCGCCACGCCGCTTCGGCACGGACCGCATGGTGCGAGAGTGCTTCCCGGGGCAGACGACGTACATCGGAACGGCCCGACAACACCGTTCGCCGTGGCTGAACCCGCGACGACGGCCGAGGAGTCCCTACAGACATGAGCGACGAGCAGTCACAGCAGCGGCCTCCGGGCGACGGTGACGCGTCGGCGGGCCGGGCGGCCTGGGGCCACGGCGCCCGGCCGGGGCAGCCGGGCCGACCGGGCGGCGGCAGGCCCCGCCGCCCCGAGCGCACCGGCTGGCGCCGGGCCGTGCCCACCTGGCGCATGCTGCTCGGTGGCGTTCTGCTGATCATCCTGCTGATCGCGGGTGGTGTGATCGCGGGATATCTGCTCGTCGACATCCCACCGGCCAACAAGGCCGCCGTCGCCGAGAGCAACGTCTTCCTCTACGCCGACGGCACCCAGCTCGCCCGCGACGGCGAGATCAACCGCGAGAGCGTCGCGCTGACCAAGGTCTCGAAGAACGTCCAGCACGCCGTGCTCGCCGCCGAGGACCGCGACTTCTACTCCGAATCGGCCGTCAACCCCGAGGCGATGGTCCGCGCCGCCTGGAACACCGTCACCGGCAAGGGCAAGCAGTCCGGCTCCACCATCACCCAGCAATACGTCAAGAACTACTACCTCGGCCAGGAACAGACCATCAGCCGCAAGATGAAGGAGTTCTTCATCGCGATCAAACTCGACCGCGAAGTGACGAAGGACGACATCCTCGAGGGCTATCTGAACACCAGCTACTTCGGCCGGAACGCCTACGGCATCCAGGCCGCCTCCCAGGCCTACTACGGCAAGGACTCCGACAAGCTCGACACCGCCGAGGGCGCCTACCTCGCCACCCTCCTCAACGCCCCCAGCTCCTTCGACGTCGGCGCCCACCCCGAGAACAAGCAGCGCGCCCTGAGCCGCTGGAACTACGTCCTCGACGGCATGGTCAAGAAGAAGTGGCTCACCCCGGCCGAGCGCGCCACGATGAAGTTCCCGCCGCCGGGCAAGTCCAAGGCCCGCAACGGCATGTCGGGCCAGCGCGGCTATCTCGTCGAAGCCGTCAAGGACTACCTCACCGCCAACAAGATCGTGGACGAGCAGACCCTCGCCGCCGGCGGCTACCGCATCACCACCACCATCAACCGCAAGAAGCAGGACGCCTTCGTCAAGGCCGTGCAGCGGCAACTGATGGACGAACTCAGCCCGGACCGCAAGGTCGACAGCTACGTCCGCGCCGGCGGCGCCTCCATCGACCCCAGATCGGGCAAGGTCGTCGCCCTCTACGGCGGCGTCGACTACACCAAGCAGTACGTCAACAACGCCACCCGCCGCGACTACCAAGTCGGCTCCACCTTCAAGCCGTTCGTCTTCACCTCCGCCGTGCAGAACGACTCCACCACCCAGAACGGCCGCCCCATCACCCCGAACACGATCTACGACGGCACCGACGGCCGTCAGGTCCAGGGCCCCGGCGGGCCCGTCGGCTACAGCCCGGAGAACGAGGACGGCAAGTCCTACGGCCCCATCACCGTCACCAAGGCCACCGACCTGTCCGTCAACGCCGTCTACGCGCAGATGGCCCAGGACGTCGGCCCCGCCAAGGTCAAGGACACCGCCATCGCCCTCGGCATCCCCGCCAACACCCCCGACCTGACCGCCACCCCCTCCATCGCCCTCGGCGTCGCCACCGCGAGCGTCCTGGACATGACCCAGGCCTACGCGACCCTCGCCAACCACGGCAGGCACGGCGCGTACTCGCTGGTCCAGAAGCTCGCCAAGGGCGGCGAGAACGTCAAGCTCCCCAGCAAGAACACCAAGCGGGCCGTCCCCCGCGAGGCCGCCGACACCACCACGTCCGTCCTCCAGAGCGTGGTCGACAACGGCACGGGCGCCGCGGCCCAGATGGCCGGGCGGCCCGCGGCCGGCAAGACCGGCACCGCGGAGGAGGACAAGGCCGCCTGGTTCGCGGGCTACACCCCCGACCTCGCCACCGTCGTCGCCGTCATGGGCCAGGACCCCGACAGCGCCGAGCAGAAACCGCTCTACGGGGCGACGGGCCTGTCCCGCATCAACGGCGGCGGCTACCCCGCCGAGATCTGGGCCGCGTACACCGCCGACGCGCTGGAGGGCACCCCCGTCAAGGAGTTCGACCTGGAGACGATGAGCGGCGGCGCCCCGCTCATGGAGACGCCCGAGTCCTCGCCGCCGCCGGCCACGTCCAGCGCCCCGCCGACCTCCTCCGCCCCGCCGACCACCACCCGCCCGACGCCGCCGGGCCCGCCGACCGACTTCCCGTCCCCGATCGTGCCCCCCGGCCCGCCGTCGGACTTCCCGTCCCCACCGGACATCCCGTTCATCCCCGGCCCGAACGGAGGGCAGGACGGACGCGGCGGGGAGGACCGGGAGTCACTGCTGGGGGACTTGTAGCGAGGGGCGGCGCATGGGGGTCAGTGGCCCGAGGTCGCCTTCAAACCCACCACCGCGACCAGCAGCAGCACAATGCTGCAATCTCCCGGGGGTAACCCCCGTACCCCCAGCCGAATCAGTGGCCTGAGGTCGCCTTCAAACCCACCACCGCCACCAGCAACAGCACGATGAAGAAGATCCGCGCGGCGGTCGCCGGTTCACCCAGCACCACCATGCCGAGCACCGCCGCGCCGGCCGCGCCGATACCGACCCAGACGCCGTACGCCGTACCGATGGGAAGGGTCTTCGCGGCCTGCGCGAGCAACAGCATGCTGGCCGCGATACCCGCCACGGTGAACACGCTCGGCCACAGCCGGGTGAAACCCTCGGTGAACTTCATGCCGATCGACCAGCCGACCTCGAGCAGACCGGCGACGGCGAGCAGGATCCATGCCATGACGGCACCTCCGTGAAACGTGCTTCAACAGGGGTGCGTCGTCTTGTCATGACCCGGTACGGCGCGTCTCGTCGGGTTCTCCCGACCGTAGCAAACCGAACGGATTCACGGATTCACAAGTCCGCAGGAACAACAGGTCAGGAATTACAGGTACAGCCCCGTGGAGTCCTCGGACCCCTCCAGGCGCTCCGCCGCCACCGCGTGCAGATCCCGCTCGCGCATCAGGACGTACGCGACCCCGCGCACCTCCACCTCGGCGCGGTCCTCCGGGTCGTACAGCACCCGGTCACCCGGCTCCACCGTACGGACGCTCTGCCCGACCGCCACCACCTCGGCCCACGCCAGCCGACGGCCCACCGCCGCCGTCGCCGGGATGACGATGCCGCCGGTGGACCGGCGCTCGCCCTCGGGAATGTCGGTCCGGACCAGCACCCGGTCGTGGAGCATCCGGATGGGCAGCTTGTCGTGGGTGGTGTTCGCGCTCACGCCATGACCGTACCTGGCCGCGCGGGATGCCGAGGCCATAGGTCGCGGATCGGCCCGTACCGGCTACGGACGACGACACTCCCCACCGGCTACCAGCCGACCCCCGTCCACTACGGAACGATCACGCCTTGTTACGCCGCGAAGAGACCGTGAGCAGGCCCACCACGCCCACGACGACCATCGCCACCGGCACGATCCGCTCCAGCCGCGGCGCGCCCTCCTCCGTCACGAACCGCGCCCGTACGTCCTCGACGATCCGGTTCGCGGCCACGTAGGCCCGCCCGGCGGTGTGGTCCACCTTCGAGGCCACCTTGGCCTTGGCGTCACCGATGATCGTCTTGGGGTGCATCCGCACCCCGATCTCGTCGAGCGTCACGGCGAGCTCGCTCCGCCTGCGGGCGATGTCCGCCTCGATCTGCGCAGGGGTCCTGGCTTCCGGCACCGCGCTGCCTCCGTCGTCTCGATAAGAGTGATTAAGACTGATGATGGACAGTCTGTCAGCTCGCCCGGCCCCGTGCCCCGCGGCACCCCCGATCGGGGAGCTGGCTAGTCTCGGGAGTCGACACGTCCTGGACACGGCGTGCGAAAACCCTCGAGGAGAGCCATGAGCGAGCGACTGCAGCCCGGCGACACCGCCCCCGCCTTCACCCTGCCCGACGCGGACGGCAAGCAGGTCTCCCTCGCCGACCACAAGGGCCGCAAGGTCATCGTCTACTTCTACCCCGCCGCCCTGACCCCCGGCTGCACCAAGCAGGCCTGCGACTTCACCGACAACCTCGAATTCCTGGCCGGCCACGGCTACGACGTCATCGGCGTCTCCCCCGACAAGCCGGAGAAGCTCGCCAAGTTCCGCGACGTGGAATCCCTCAAGGTCACCCTCGTCGGCGACCCCGACAAGACGGTCCTGGAGGCCTACGGCGCCTTCGGCGAGAAGAAGCTCTACGGCAAGACCGTCACGGGCGTCATCCGCTCCACCGTCATCGTCGACGAGGAGGGCAAGGTCGAGCGCGCCCTCTACAACGTCAAGGCCACCGGCCACGTCGCCAAGATCATCAAGGATCTGGGGCTGTAAGCCCCGGACCCCGGTCACGACCCAGGACGGGCTGGATCTTCCAGCCCGTCCGGCGTTCGAGGACGCCCGCCGCAGGCGCAACGGTCCCGCACGGGGACCCGTTACGCATCCGCCGGCGGCGGATCCGCCTCCGGCAGGTCGAGGACGACCTGCGCCCCGCCGCCCTCCGCCGTACCGAACTCCAGCGACGCACCCAGCACCACCGCCTGGCCCACCGCGATCGTCAGCCCCAGACCATGCCCGGTGCCACGCTCCGGCGCCGCCGTACGGAACCGCCGCGGCCCCTGGTCCACCAGCTCCGGCGGATAGCCGTCACCATGGTCCCGGACCACGATCCGCGTACCCTCCACCCGGATCTCGATCGGCGGCTTCCCGTGCTTCGCCGCGTTCCCCAGCACGTTCACCAGGATCCGCTCCACCCGACGGGCGTCCGTCGCCACGATCCGGCCCTCGCCGACCACCTCGACCGCCACGTCCTCGACACCGCGCTGCCCACGCGCCCGCTTGACGATCCCGTGCACCAGCGACGGCAGCTCCACCGCGTCCAGCTGCGCCCGCTCCCGCCCCGCGTCCAGCCGGGACACCTCCAGCAGGTCCTCCACCAGCACCCGCATCGTCTGCGCACGCTCGCGCACCATCTCCACCGCCCGCGGATGCGGCAACAGCTCCGCCGACGCCACCAGCCCGGCCACCGGCGTCCGCAGCTCGTGCGCCACATCCGCCGTGAACTCCCGCTCCGCCTCCACCCGCGCCGCCAACGACGCCGCCATGTGATGCACCGAGCGGCCCAGCTCCGCCACCTCGTCACGGCCCCCCGTCGCCAGCGCCTCCGCGTCCGGCGCCGCACCCGCGGCGATCCGCCGCGCCGCCGCCGCACTACGCCGCAACCGCCGCGACAGGCTCTGCGCCACGAACCACGCCACCACCGCCATCAGCACGACCGTCGCCACACCGGCCACCACCAGGGCCCGGTCCAGCGCCGTCTGCAACGGATCCCGGTCCGGGTACGAAGCCGACACCGACAACACCTTGTCGTCACCGACCCCGGTCGCCGCCCACACCCGCGGATCGCCACCGGTGCTGATGTACGTCCCCGACTCACCCCGCGCCACCGCCTGCGACAACGCGAACGGCAGCGCCGAATCGTCGAGCTGCGCGCCGAGCGCGAGCGTCCCGTCACGGTGGTACACCTGGAGCGCCGAACTCAGCAGCTCGTCCTGGAACGCCATGGCCTGCCGGCTGCGCTCCAGCCCGGAGATGTGGTGCACGGCCACGCCGAGGAACACGACCGCCAGCGCGGCGACGAAGGAGATCGCGAGGGCGATCCGGCCACGGATACCCATCACGCGATCGAGAAGATTTCCGTCTGGTCCCCGACGCGCGTGGCGCCCGTGTACTCGACCTCGAGCCCCGTGAAGGCCATCTTCCCGTCCACGTTCTTCGCCCCGTAGAGGCGGAACTTCGCCGGGTACGACGCCGACGCGGCACCGTTCGCACCACCGGACACCTGCACCACCCCACTGCCCTCGGCACCCGCAGCCCCGTAGCTGACCCACTTGATACCGCTCGCCACCATGCCGGCGTTCGAGCAGTTCAAAATGATGCTCTCCGGCCGCACGGCCGGGGTGCCGACCCCGCACTCCCGCACACCCGGCAGCTGTCGCGGCTCCGAGTCCTCGATCTCCGTCGGCTCGTCCTCGGCCGCCCGCGCCTTCTGCGCCGCCGCCGTCTTCGGCGCCTTGGACACCGTGCTCGTCCGCTCCGAGGCCTCGCTGAACCACAGCCCGCCGCAGACCAGAACGGCCGCGACCGCCAGGGTCGCGACAACGGTGCGCAGAGTGGCCCAGCGAGGCGCGGCGCGGTCGGTCATCGGGCTCTCTTCCTCGTTCACGGGGGGATGGTTCGTCCCCCGTGTTGAGTGACGGTGAAATCACGCCGCGCGTTCCCTCCGGACCCGACGAGCTGTCCTCCGGGTGACCAATCTCGCGAAGAGGCGAGGGAACGGTTTGAGCCGTCGGCAATCGCGCAGAAGTGCTGTTCGTGCGTGTCCCGTACGAACAGCACTGCGCGGCAGCGCGGCCGACGGACGGAACCGACGCCGACGACCCGACCGAGAAGGAGCCGAGCCGTGCCCACCGGCAGCACCACCGAGGCCGACGCCGAAACCGATCGCGACCGCGACCCGCAGGCGGTCAGGCGCCACAGAGCCCTCTTCCGGGCCGCCGCCCGCCGCAAGAACCCCCGCCTGCGCCGCACGGACATCACCGTCACGGACGAGAAGACCGTCAGACGCGCGGTGAAGGCGGCGGCCCTCGGCAACGCCATGGAGTGGTTCGACTTCGGCATCTACAGCTACCTCGCCGTCACCATCGGCGATGTCTTCTTCCCGTCCGGGAACGACACGGTCCGGCTGCTGTCCTCGCTCGCGACGTTCGCCGTCGCCTTCCTCGTGCGTCCCCTGGGCAGCCTCTTCTTCGGCCCCCTCGGCGACCGCGTCGGCCGCAAGCGCGTCCTCGCGCTGACCATGATCCTGATGGCGGTCGGCACCTTCGCCATCGGTCTCATCCCCTCGTACGCGACGATCGGCTTCTGGGCCCCGGTCCTGCTGATCTGTTTCCGGATGCTCCAGGGCTTCTCGACCGGCGGCGAGTACGGCGGCGCCGCCACCTTCATCGCCGAGTACGCGCCCGACAAGCGCCGCGGCTTCTTCGGCAGCTTCCTCGAATTCGGCACCCTGGCGGGCTACGTCGGCGCGGCCGGCCTCGTCACGGTCATGACCGCCACGCTCGGCGCCGACACCATGGGCGACTGGGGCTGGCGCATCCCCTTCCTCGCCGCCGGCCCGCTCGGCCTCGTCGGCCTCTACCTGCGGCTGAAGCTGGAGGACACCCCGGCCTTCCAGAAACTGGAGGAGGAGAACGGCTCCGGCGAGCACCTCACCAGCGAGACCACCGAACTGCGGCAGATCTTCGTCACCCACTGGTCGCGGCTGGCCCTGTGCGTCGTCCTGGCCGGGGCGTACGGCATCACCGACTACATGCTGCTGTCGTACATGCCGACCTATCTGACGGACCAACTGGACTACGACGACACCCACGGCCTGCTGATCCTGATCGGCACGATGGTCCTGCTCATGGCCGTCATCACCTTCGTGGGCCGCCTCAACGACCGAATAGGCCGCAAGCCCCTGCTGATGGCCGGCATGGCCGGCTTCTTCGCCCTGTCGGCCCCGGCGTTCCTGCTCCTGAAACAGGGCAGCGCGGTCGCGGTGGCGGGCGGCATGCTGATGCTCGGCCTGCCCCTGGTCTGCCTCCTCGGCACCATGTCCGCCGCCCTCCCCGCCCTCTTCCCCACCCACGTCCGCTACGGCTCGCTGTCCATCGGCTACAACCTCTCCACGTCCCTCTTCGGCGGCACGACGCCGCTGGTCATCACGGGCCTGATCAGCGCCACGGGCAGCGACATGGTGCCCGCGTTCTACACGATGGCGGCGGCGCTGGTGGGCATGGTGGCGGTGGCCTGCATGAAGGAAACGGCCCGCCAGCCGCTGGAGGGCTCGCCGCCGTCGGTGGCGACGAAGGAGGAGGCGGCGGAAATGGTCAACTCGGCTGCACCGGAGCCGAAGTTCTGACATATCCCGCCGACGGCGTAACTGTCCGATGATCCCCTCGTTGGTGAGTTCGAGGCTGCGAACGGATGCGTGGTCTCGAACCCAGGAATCCATCGGTCGTTCGGAGGGGAAACCATGCCGGTCAGTCCGTACACCCGGGAACGTCTCACGGAGGCCGCGAGAGCGGCGCGGACGCTGTCGGAGGCACTGGAGAGACTCGGGGTCGATCCGAAGAGCTCGACACGGCGCTATATCCACGGCCGCATGAAGCGCATGGGCATCGACACCGCGCATTTCCAACGCGAGGGGGCTCGTTGGACCCAAGAGATTCTCGAATCCGCAGTCGCCGCTTCGACGAACATGTGTGAGGTCCTACGAAATCTCGGCCTGGAGGCCGTGGGAGGCCATCACACCCACATCAGTCGGCGGATCCGAGCACTCGGCATCGACACCTCGCATTTCCCGCCACGCGGCGGTGTCCACGGAACGCGGAAGAAGCGACGTCACCGGACGCCCGAGGAGCTCTTGGTCTTGCAGGACCCTGTCGGCGCTCGCCGTGAACACAGCGATCGCCTCAAACGAGTCATGCTGGAACGCGGGGTCGCCGACCGTTGTGCTCTCTGCGACACCCACCCCATATGGCAGGGCTGCCCGCTCCCACTCGAAGTGGATCACGTCGATGGGAACTGGCGGAACAACCACATCGAGAATCTGCGACTCCTCTGCCCCAACTGCCACTCGACAACCGACACTTATCGGGGACGGGGCAAACGGCGCCGAACAGCTACCACCTCCTCGCAAACTGGTGACAGCCGATGAGCAGCAGCGCCCGCTACACCAAGGAACGGATGACCGAAGCGGCACAGCAGTGCACAGACATCGAGGGCGTCATAGCCTTCTTCGGTACCCGCCCCTACGGCCGTCTCCACCGATATCTGTTCGAGCGCTTCGCGCACTTCGACATCGATGTGTCGCACTTCCGCCGCCGTGAGTACCGCAGGAGCGCCCCCCGACCGTCGGAAACTTCCCTCCGCGAAGCCGTATCCGCATCCTTCTCCGTAGCCGGCACTCTGCGGCGGCTCGGTAAGCCGAACAGCAGCAGACAGCGCGATCTACTGCGCCAGTGGACAGCCGACGACGGTATCTCGACATCGCACTTTCTCGGGCAGGCGCACCAGCGCGGCAAAACCGGGGCCACGCCCAGAAGGGCTCCTGATCAGATACTCGTCAAGCACAGCGGTACACGGCGCACGAAGACGGTGATGCTGCGCCGGGCGTTGCGCGAGATCGGCGTTCCCGAGGTTTGCGGGAGTTGCGGCACCGGCCCCGTATGGCGCGGGAAGCCCATGACCCTGGAGGTCGACCACATCAACGGCGACTGGACCGACGACCGGCGGGACAACCTCCGACTGCTCTGCCCCAACTGCCATGCCACCACCAGGACCTGGTGCCGAGGGGGGAGCCACCGAAGTAAGCGATAGGCCCCCGGATGCCCCGTCAGCCGCCAGCCGCTACCATGGCTGGCGGCTAGCGGTCGTGGCGGAACTGGCCTACGCGCAACACTTAGGATGTTGTGGGAGAAATCCCTTGAGGGTTCGAGTCCCTCCGACCGCATTCCTTTGAATCAAAGGTCCGGCTCGCAAAAGCGCGAGCCGGACTTTTGACGTTCGTCAGCCCAACAGCTCCCGAACCACCGGCGCAAGCCCCCGGAACGCCTTCCCCCGGTGGCTGATCGCGTTCTTCTCCGCCGCCGTCAGCTCCGCGCAGGTGCGGGTCTCGCCCAGGGGCTGGAGGATCGGGTCGTAGCCGAAGCCGCCCGAGCCCGCGGGTTCGTGGCGGAGGGTGCCTTCCAGGCGGCCCTCGACCACGCGTTCCGTGCCGTCCGGCAGGGCCAGTGCCGCCGCGCAGGCGAAGTGGGCTCCCCGGTGTTCCTCGGCGATGTCGCCCAGTTGGGCGAGGAGGAGGTCGAGGTTGGCCTTGTCGTCGCCGTGGGTGCCGGCCCAGCGGGCGGAGAAGATGCCGGGGGCGCCGTTCAGGACGTCGACGCAGAGGCCGGAGTCGTCGGCGACGGCCGGGTGGCCGGTGGCGCGGGCCAGGGCGTGGGCCTTGAGGAGGGCGTTCTCGGCGAAGGTGACGCCGGTTTCCTTCACGTCGGGGATCTCGGGGTAGGCGTCGGCCCCGACGAGTTCGATGTCGAGGCCGGCGCCCTCGAGGATGGCGCGGAGTTCGGTGACCTTGTTGGCATTGCGGGTGGCGAGGATCAGGCGCTTCATGGTTCCGATTATCCGGGCCGGGACGCCGCGGCACCGGAGGGCCCGGCCTACTTCGACGTGCAGACCTTCGTCAGCTCGCCGGCGGCGTCCTTGATCGGGCTCAGGTCGGGGACCTCGTTGCGGTCGACGGCCTTCCGGGCGTTGTCGACGGCGCCCTGGAGGTGGTCGACGACCTTGTCGAGGTCCGGGTTATCCGTCTTGTCCTTGAGCTTCTTCGCGTCCGCGTCAAGGGTGTCCAGGGCCTCGTCGGCCTTGCCGGGGTCGTCGGCCGCGTTGCCCACCGCGCGCTGGAGGTCGTCGACGTCCTGGCCGACGTCGACGACCAGCCGCGCGCAGTCGACGGCCTTCTCCGCCGCGCTGCACCCGACGGCCAGCGGAACGGCCAGGGCGACGACGGCGAGAGCGGCGATGGCGGTGGTACGGCGGTGGCGTACGGGCCTGGTGCGGCGCACGGACATGGGACGGTTCCCTCCCCGTTGACGGGCTACGGGCGCATGGTCTTCGAGACCATACGCCCGTATCTCTGTACTGCTATGAACGCGCGCGCGGCGTCGAACGGTTGCCTTTCGTCCTGGCGGACTACAGCGTCGCGGCCAGCGCCTCGCGCTGTGCCACGTCGAGGGCCCCGCAGCCGGCGACGGCGAGGTCGAGCAGGGCGTTGAGCTCGTCGCGGGCGAAGGGCTCGGCCTCGGCGGTGCCCTGGACCTCGACGAAGCGGCCGTCGCCGGTGCAGACGACGTTCATGTCGGTCTCGGCGCGGACGTCCTCCTCGTAGCAGAGGTCGAGCAGCGGGACGCCGCCGACGATGCCGACGCTGACGGCGGAGACCGTGCCGGTCAGCGGCTGGCGGCCGTGCTTGATGAGCTTCTTGCCCTGGGCCCAGGTGATGGCGTCGGCGAGGGCGACGTAGGCGCCGGTGATGGCCGCGGTGCGGGTGCCGCCGTCGGCCTGGAGGACGTCGCAGTCGAGGACGATCGTGTTCTCGCCGAGCGCCTTGTAGTCGATGACGGCGCGCAGCGAGCGGCCGATGAGGCGGGAGATCTCGTGGGTGCGGCCGCCGATCTTGCCGCGGACGGATTCGCGGTCGCCGCGGGTGTTGGTGGAGCGCGGCAGCATCGAGTACTCGGCGGTGACCCAGCCCTCGCCGCTGCCCTTGCGCCAGCGGGGCACGCCCTCGGTGACGCTGGCGGTGCAGAAGACCTTGGTGTCGCCGAAGGAGACGAGTACGGAGCCTTCGGCGTGCTTGCTCCATCCACGCTGGATGGTCACCGGGCGGAGCTGTTCGGGGGTGCGGCCGTCGATGCGAGACATGGTGATGAGCCTATCCGCATCGCGAAGGGCCCCGTTCCGGTTCCGTGTGAACCGGTGCGGGGCCCTTCGGGGGGAGCTCAGTGGCTCACATCATGTCTTCGATCTCGCCGGCGATCGGGTCGGCGTCGGTGCCGATGACGACCTGGATGGCGGTGCCCATCTTCACGACGCCGTGCGCTCCGGCTGCCTTGAGGGCGGCCTCGTCGACGAGGTCGGGGTTCACGACCTCGGTGCGCAGTCGGGTGATGCAGCCCTCGACCTCTTCGATGTTGTCGAGCCCGCCGAGCCCGGCGACGATCTTCTCAGCCTTGGAAGCCATGTGCACTCCTGGTTGTCTCGGCCCTTCGGCGGTCTCGCCGACCGGCTTTCACACGGTAACCCACGTTCAGCCCAACTACGCGGGCATATGTCCGCCATCTAACGAAAGATGGCGACCACCCGGCGGTGCGTTCCGGGAGGCCCCGAACTGCACCACGAGTGGTCTACACCAGTATGCGGCACACACCGAGGGAGCTGTCGCCCGGGCGGCGGCCTGGAGGACGCAGATGAGCTCGAACGCGGCGGCGGTGCCGGAGGGGGCGAAGGGGCGGGCGTCGGGCAAGAAGTGGACGCAGACACTCTTCCAGAACCTCCAGAAGATGGGCCGCAGTCTTCAGCTGCCGATCGCCGTCCTCCCCGCCGCGGGCATCCTCAACCGGCTCGGCCAGCCCGATGTGTTCGGCAAGGACGGCCTCGGCTGGACCGACGTGGCCAAGGTGATGGCGGGTGCGGGCGGTGCGCTGCTGGATTCGTCGCTGGGGCTGCCGCTGTTGTTCGCCGTCGGTGTGGCGATCGGCATGGCGAAGAAGTCGGACGGTTCGACGGCGTTGGCGGCGGTCGCGGGTTTTCTCGTCTATTACGCGGTGCTGCACCAGTTCCCCATCGGCTGCCCGGCCGGTTCCAAGCACATCCCGATCGGGTTGCTGGCGGGGGTGTGCGTCACCGCGGGGGGCGAGCCGGCCGCGGCGGGGTATCAGAACCCGGGGGTCTTCGGCGGCATCGTGATGGGTCTGCTGGCGGCCTGGTTCTGGCAGCGGTACCACCGGGTGAAGCTGGTCGACTGGCTCGGCTTCTTCAACGGCCGGCGGCTCGTCCCGATCATCATGGCGTTCGTGGCGATCGGCTTCGCGGCGTTGTGCCTGTGGATCTGGCCGCCGGTGGGTGATGCGCTGACGAGCTTCAGCAAGTGGCTGGTCGATCTGAGTTCCCTGGGTGCGGGCATCTTCGGTGTCGCGAACCGTGCGCTGCTGGTGATCGGTCTGCACCAGTTCCTGAACGTCTTCGTGTGGTTCCAGTTCGGCGACTACACCAAGCCGGACGGCACGGTCGTGCACGGTGACATCAACCGGTTCCTGGCGGGCGACCCGACGGCGGGCCAGTTCACGTCCGGCTTCTTCCCGATCATGATGTTCGCCCTGCCGGCGGCGGCGCTGGCCATCACGCACTGCGCCAGGCCGCATCGCCGCAAGGTGGTCGGCGGCATGATGCTGTCGGTCGGCCTCACGTCGTTCGTCACGGGCATCACCGAGCCGATCGAGTACTCGTTCCTCTTCATCGCCCCGCTGCTGTACGTGGTGCACGCGCTGCTCACCGGCGCGTCGATGGCGATCACGTGGGAGCTGGGGGTGCACGACGGCTTCAGCTTCTCGGCGGGGCTGATCGACTACGTCATCAACTGGGGGCTGGCGACCAAGCCATGGTTGATCATTCCGATCGGGCTGTGTTTCGCCGTGGTCTATTACGCGATCTTCCGCTTCGCGATCACGAAGTTCGATCTGCCGACTCCGGGGCGGGAGCCGGAGGAGGTAGCGGAGGAAATCGAGCAGGAGAACGTCAAATAGCGGAACGCGAAGTGAGGGGAGCGTGACGCTGCGCCGACCCCTTGCCCGCCGGGCGGAACGGCCCCCGAGTCCTTGGACCCGGGGGCCGTTCGGCGTGTGGCTCAGGCCATGGAAGTATGGATTCCTTTATGCCCGCTTCACGTGCTACAACAGGTCTAAACCACTGAGTGGTGTAGACCATAAGCGGGCCGACCCCCTTCCCGAGCGCCCGCCTCACCTGGAGGAATCCGATGAGTACGGCCACCAAGGCGGCGCCCGAAGAGGCGCAACCGGAGAAGAAGAAGCGCGGCGCCGGCGCGATGGCGGTCGCCCAGCGCATCGGGCGCAGCCTCATGCTGCCGGTCGCGGTACTGCCCGCCGCCGCCCTGATGGTCCGGCTCGGCCAGGGCGACATGCTGGGCAAGGAGTCGTTCCCGGCGTTCCTCAACAAGATCGCCGAGTTCATGTCCGCCGGTGGCGGCGCGATCCTCGACAACATGGCGCTGCTGTTCGCCGTCGGTGTCGCGATCGGTTACGCCAAGAAGTCCGACGGCTCCACCGCGCTGGCCGCCGTGGCCGGTTACCTGGTCTTCCAGAAGGTGCTGGGCACCTTCACCGACGGCAGCCTCCCCAAGAAGGAGGCCGTGGTCGACCACAAGGTCGCCATGGTGGAGCAGGCGGTCGACGCCAAGGTCCTCGGCGGTGTGGTGATAGGCCTCGTCGTCGCGCTGATCTACCAGCGCTTCTACCGCACCAAGCTGCCCGACTGGGCGGGCTTCTTCGGTGGCCGTCGTCTGGTGCCGATCCTTTCGTCCTTCGCGGGTCTGCTCATCGGTGTGGTCTTCGGCTACATCTGGCCGGTGCTCGGCACGGGTCTGCACAACTTCGGTGAGTGGCTGGTCGGCTCCGGTGCCGTCGGTGCGGGCATCTTCGGTGTCGCCAACCGCGCGCTGATCCCGGTCGGCATGCACCACCTGCTCAACTCCTTCCCGTGGCTGCAGGCCGGTTCGTACGACGGCGCCAAGGGCACCGTCAACGGCGACATCGCCCGCTTCCTGGCCGGTGACCCGAACGCCGGCCAGTTCATGACCGGCTTCTTCCCGATCATGATGTTCGCCCTCCCGGCCGCGTGCCTCGCGATCGTGCACTGTGCCCGTCCCGAGCGCCGCAAGGTCGTCGGCGGCATGATGTTCTCCCTCGCGCTCACCGCGTTCGTCACGGGTGTGACCGAGCCGATCGAGTTCACCTTCATGTTCGTCGCGCCGGTGCTGTACGCGATCCACGCGGTGCTGACCGGTGTCTCGATGGCCCTGACCTGGGCGCTCGGCATGAAGGACGGCTTCGGCTTCTCGGCCGGTGCGGTGGACTTCGTGCTGAACCTGGGCATCGCCACGAAGCCCTGGCTGCTCGTCGTGGTGGGTCTGTGCTTCGCGGCCCTCTACTACGTGGTCTTCCGCTTCGCGATCACCAAGTTCAACCTGCCGACGCCGGGCCGTGAGTCCGACGCCGAGCTCGCCGAGCTGGCGAAGGCCGAGGCCAAGTAGCTCTTCCCGTCCTCCCCTGGACGACGAAGCCCCCGCGACGCGCACGGTTGTCGGGGGCTTCGTCATGCCCGCGGGCGGGCGCCGGTGCTACAGCTCGTACACCGCTCCGGCGCGGGCCAGCTCGGCCGGGCCGTCGTAGACCGAACGGGCGTCGCGGAGGTTGGCGAGGGGGTCGGTCCACGGGGGGATGTGGGTGAGGACGAGACGGGCGACGCGGGCGCGGGCGGCCTGTTCACCGGCCTCGCGGCCGTTGAGGTGGAGGTCCGGGATGTCCTCCTTGCCGTGGGTGAAGGACGCCTCGCACAGCAGGAGGTCCGTGTCCAGGGCGAGGTCGTGCAGGGCCTCGCAGGGGCCGGTGTCGCCGGAGTAGACGAGGGAGCGGTCGCCGTTCTCGACCCGGAAGGCGAAGGCCTCGACCGGGTGGCGGACCCGGTCGGTGCGGATCGTGAAGGGGCCGAGGGTGAACTTGCCGGGGGTCAGCGTGCGGAAGTCGAAGACCTCGCGCATGGAGGCCTCGTGCGGGACGTCGCCGTAGGCGGTGCTCAGCCGCTCCTCCGTGCCCTCCGGCCCGTAGACGGGGATGGCCGCGGCGCGGCCGCCGTCGTGGCGGTAGTAGCGGGCGACGAAGTAGCCGCACATGTCGATGCAGTGGTCCGGGTGCAGATGGGACAGCAGCACGGCGTCGAGGTCGTAGAGACCGATGTGGCGCTGTAGCTCGCCGAGGGCGCCATTGCCCATGTCGAGGAGCAGCCGGAAGCCGTCGGCCTCGACGAGGTAGCTCGAGCAGGCCGATTCCGTGGACGGGAACGACCCCGAGCATCCGACGACGGTGAGCTTCATGCGGGCCTGAACCTCCGTGGGCTCGTTACGGGGGGCCATGCGGTGCGTCGAGCGTAAAGCGCGGGACGGGCGGTCGCTCCTCCGTGGGGGGACGTTGTGGGCGAAGTCACCGGTAAGGACGCCGCTGCCCGTGTCGCGCCGGGGCGGGTGAGGGGTGCTCCGGCAGGGGGAACGAGAGGGGGAGCACCGGTACGGTCGGGGCATCGGGCACGGCATGGGCGACGGCCGGAGGGAGTGGGCGTGGACACCTCGTGGTGGCTCGCGGTGGCCGCGGCCGCGGCGTTGGGCCTCGCGGCGGCGTTGGTGGACGGGCTGGGCCGGCTGCGCGGCCGGGCGCGGCGTACGGGCGTGCGGGGACGCCCGCCGGCCCGTCGTCCGGTGCCGCGGGCGACGCCGGGGCGGCCGCGCGCCCGGGAGATCTGGTGGGCGCGGGTGCCGTACGAGGACGGGCCCGGGGGCAAGGACCGGCCGTGTCTGGTGCTGTCCGTGCACGGGAACACGGCTCTGGTCGCGAAGATCACCAGCCGGTACCACGACGAGCGCCCGGGGGTGATCCCGCTCGCTCCGGGATCGGTGGTCGACGCGCAGGGGCGGGAGAGCTTCCTGGAGTCGGGTGAGCTGCGCCGGGTGCCGCTGGGGGACTTCCGGCGCCGTCAGGGCGAGGTGGACCCGGCCGTGTGGGACCAGGTGCGCCATCTGGGCTGACGCCGGCCGTCACCCTCTGGGGTGTTCGCCCGGCCGGTACCCGGCCGTCGCCGATCGGGCCCTGCCCGACCGCTCGGCGCGAGCGCTCCGCCCGGGGCGGGCCCTCGGTCGGACCGTCCACCGTCGGCCCGGTTCGAGGCCGGGGCCGGACCACCGCTCGGCGGTGTCCGGCGCGGAGACGGAGCCCGACCGCCAGGGCAGCCCCTACGGGTGAGGCAGCGCCCGTGGTCGGCCCGTCCCCGCGGGACCGGCCGGGGCCCGGGGCCGACCCTCGCGGGCCCGCATCCGGGTGCCGCCCGGGCGGCGGCCGGCCGTCGCCGTTCGGGCCGTGCCCGGCGCGGAGGCGGAAGCCGGCCGCCGGGGCGCAGCCCCTACGTCCGAGGCGGCACCCACGGCCGGTCCGGCCCTCCGGTCCGCGCCCGGGGAGGGCAGGGCCTTCCCCGGGCCCGTCCGGCGGATCTTCGTGGGCTCCCGGCGCCCGGCACGCGCACTCGCCGCGTTGCCGGGGCCGCCCGAGTGCGCCCGGTACGAGGGCGACCCTCCGCCGTGCGATCGCACGCTCCACCGGCTACCGCCGGGAGGTGCCCCCAACGCCGCTCGCCGATCCACGAAGATCCGCCGGACAGGCCTAGGCCCAGAGCTGGCCGTGCAGTGTCTCGACGGCCGCTTCCGTCGTGGGCGCGGTGTAGACGCCCGTGGAGAGGTACTTCCAGCCGCCGTCGGCGACGATGAAGGCGATGTCGGCGCGCTCCCCCGCCCGCTCGGCCTTGCGCGCCACCCCGATGGCGGCGTGCAGGACCGCGCCGGTGGAGATGCCCGCGAAGATGCCCTCCTCGGCGAGGAGTTCGCGGGTGCGGCGGACGGCGTCCTCGGAGCCCACGGAGTAGCGGGTGGTGAGGACGGATTCGTCGTACAGCTCGGGGACGAAGCCCTCGTCGAGGTTGCGCAGGCCGTAGACGACGTCGTCGTAGCGCGGCTCGGCGGCGACGATACGGACGTCCGGGACCTGCTCGCGCAGATACCGGCCGACACCCATCAGGGTGCCGGTCGTGCCGAGGCCGGCCACGAAGTGGGTGATCTCGGGGAGGTCCGCGAGGATCTCGGGGCCGGTGGTGGCGTAGTGCGCGCCGGCGTTGTCGGGGTTGCCGTACTGGTAGAGCATCACCCAGTCGGGGTGCTGCCCGGCCAGCTCCTTCGCCATGCGCACGGCCGTGTTGGAGCCTCCCGCGGCGGGCGAGGGGATGATCTCCGCGCCCCACATGGCGAGCAGCTGGCGCCGCTCCTCGCTGGTGTTCTCCGGCATCACGCACACGATGCGGTAGCCCTTGAGGCGGGCGGCCATGGCGAGGGAGATGCCGGTGTTGCCGGAGGTGGGCTCCAGGATGGTGCAGCCCGGGGTCAGCCGGCCGTCCTTCTCCGCCTGCTCGATCATGTGCAGGGCGGGGCGGTCCTTGACCGAGCCGGTGGGGTTGCGGTCCTCCAGCTTCGCCCAGATCCGGACGTCCGGGGACGGGGACAGGCGGGGCAGGCGGACGAGCGGGGTGTTGCCCACCGCGGCCAGGGGGCTGTCGTAGCGCACGGTCAGTCCCGGCCGCCGGCGACCGCCGGGAGGATGGTGACGCTGTCGCCGTCGCCGAGTTCGGTGGCGATGCCGGCGAGGAAGCGGACGTCCTCGTCGTTGAGGTAGACGTTGACGAAGCGGCGCAGCTCGCCGCCGGCGGCCTCGTCGACCAGGCGCTCGCGGATGCCCGGGTGGCGGCTCTCGAGGTCCTTGAAGAGCTCGTCGATCGTGGCTCCGCTGCCCTCGACCGCCTTCCGGCCGTCGGTGTAGGTGCGGAGGATGGTCGGGATGCGGACCTCGATGGCCATGGTTGTGCTCCTGTCGGAGTGCGGGGGAGTTCGTCGGTTCGCGCGGGGCGCGGGCGAAGCGGGCGCCGCGGCTCTCACTCGGCGGCGCCGCGCGGACACAGCGCGGCGGCGAGGCGGCACAGATCGACGTGCCGCCGCGCCACGAGCAGGGTGCCCGGCGCCTTCTCGATCACGTCGTGGAAAACCATGGGCACATGGTATCGATTCCCCCTGCTCGCGCCGGAAGTTCGTCCCGCATTGCGGACCATCGGATCTTGTTGGCCGGGTTACGTCGGTCAGTACGCCTCGACGACGCGCACGTCCTCCTCGGTCACCACGCCGTCCACGATGCGGTACGAGCGGAACTGGAAGGGCCCGGCGTCGTCGGTGTCGGCGGTGGAGACGAGGACGTAGTGGGCGCCGGGCTCGCTCGCGAGGCCGATGTCCGTGCGGGAGGGGTAGGCCTCGGTCGCGGTGTGCGAGTGGTAGATGACGACGGGTTCCTCGTCGCGGTCGTCCATGTCGCGGTAGAGCTTGAAGAGGTCGGTGGAGTCGAACTCGTAGAACGTGGGCGAGCGGGCCGCGTTGAGCATCGGGACGAACCGCTCGGGGCGGCCGCTGCCGGCCGGGCCGGCCACCACGCCGCACGCCTCGTCGGGGTGGTCGGCGCGGGCGTGCGCGACGATCTGGTCGTACAGGGCCTGGGTAATGGTCAGCATGTTCGTCAGGATATGCAGACGGGCCCGTCCGTACCGAGAGTGGTACGGACGGGCCCGGGTGCTTCGGACGGCGGGTGCGTCAGTGGGTCTTCTCGACCTCGTCGACGTGGACCGTGTAGTCCTTGCGGGCGAAGGCCTGCGGGTTACGGCTCTTGAGGACGTAGTAGGAGACGACCATGATCGCGGCCCAGATGGGCGCGCAGTAGAGCGAGACGCGCGAGTTCTCGTCGATGCCCATCAGCACGATGACCATGAAGATGAAGGCAAGGGCGAAGAGGCTCGTCCAAGGGGCGCCGGGGGCGCGGAACTCGGACTGCGGGAGCTCGCCGCGGTCGGCCTTGCGGCGGTAGCGGAGCTGGGCGACCAGGATCATGATCCAGGCCCACATACCGGAGATGGTCGCGAAGGAGACGACGTAGTTGAACGCCTCGCCCGGCCACTGGTAGTTGATCCACACACCGACGAGCATCAGCGCGGCGGAGACGCTGGTGCCGCGCAGCGGCAGACCGTTCTTGGTGAGGTGTCCCAGGAACTTCGGGCCCTGGCCGTTGAGCGCGAGGTCGCGCAGCATGCGGCCGGTGGAGTACATGCCGGAGTTGCAGGAGGACAGCGCCGCGGTCAGGACCACGAAGTTGACGATGCCGGCACCGGCCGGCAGGCCGATCTTCTCGAAGGCCGCCACGAACGGGCTGACGCCCGGCATGAACTCGGTCCACGGGACGACGGACAGGATGATGATCAGGGCGCCGATGTAGAAGACCGCGATGCGCCACGGGACGGTGTTGATCGCCTTGGGCAGGGTCTTCTTCGGGTCCTTGGCCTCGCCCGCGGTGACGCCGACGAGCTCGACGGCGAGGAAGGCGAACATCACGATCTGCAGCGTCATCAGCGTGCTGCGGATGCCGTTGGGGAAGAAGCCGGAGTGCGACCAGAGGTTGGTGAAGGTGGCGGTGTCACCGGCGTCGGAGAAGCCGACCGTGATCACGCCGATGCCGATCAGGATCATGCCGATGATGGCGGTGACCTTGACCATGGAGAACCAGAACTCCAGCTCACCGAAGAGCTTCACGGAGATCAGGTTGGCGAAGTAGAGGATGACCGTGAAGGCCAGCGCCGACGCCCACTGCGGGATGTGGAAGCTGCTGTCCTTGGTCCAGAAGTTCACATAGGTCGCTGCCGCGGTGACCTCGGTGATGCCGGTGACGACCCAGAAGAGCCAGTACGTCCAGCCGGTCACGTACCCCCAGAAGGGGCCGAGGAACTCACGTGCGTAGTCGGAGAAGGAGCCCGAGACCGGGCGGTACATGAGCAGCTCACCGAGCGCCCGCATGATGAAGAAGATGACGAGGCCGGCTATCGCGTAGGCCAGGATCAGGCTGGGCCCCGCCTTGTGAATGGCCGTGCCCGCGCCGAGAAACAGGCCGGTGCCGATGGCACCGCCGATGGCGATCATCTGGATCTGTCGGTTGCCCAGACCACGCTGGTAACCCTCGGAAGCGTCCTGTCCGCTTCCGTCCTGCCCTGCGGTCCCCGCGTCTGCGGTACGGTCCGCGACCTGCTCAGAGGTCATGGTGGTGCGCCTTTCTCCATACCGACCCGGTGCGTCCGGATCGGGTCCCGATCCCCCCGGATGGAGTTCCTGAAAAAACGCCGACGGTCGGCCGGCTAAGCGCTCCCGCCGTGACATGGGTGGCGTCACGGAGGCAGGTCGTGAAGATTTATCACACGCGGACAGGAGATCGTTCAACGGAGTGTGACCGGCGTCACACGCGAAGTAGGACAAATGTAAAGAGCAGCACCAAATGCTGCCACTACGGTGACGGGATCGTTATGCGGGGTGGAATGTCCGGTGATCGGACACCCCTCGCCGGGTGTCCGTATTCCGGACATCCCGGCCGCCCGAACCCGGGGGATCGGGACATCCCGGGCCGACCCCTTACCGGCCCCGGGCCACCCGCGGAGCCTCCGGGCGGCCTGAAGCGGCACATGGCGGCGCAGCGCGCTGCGCCGCCACTAGGCCATCAGTGACTCGACGAGCGTCTCCTGCAGACCCCCGAGCCACAGGTACGCCATCACCATCGGCTTGCGCGGGTCCTCGTCCGGCAGCCGGAAGAGCTCGTCGCTGTCGTCCTCGTCGCCGATCTCCAGCCGGGTCCCGATGGCGAGGCGCAGGTCGTTGAGCGCGCCGAGCCACTGCCGGCACTCGTCGGCCGACAGCCGCAGCACGGCGTCGCTGTCACCGCCGTCGTCGCCGCCGTCCAGGGTCAGCGAGTCGAGCGCGTGCACGACGGCGAGGGCGTCGTCACGCTTGCGGGCGCGCAGGTCGTTCTCGGTGTAGCGGCGGAATTCGGCGGCGTACGCGCGGGCCTGCGCGTCCTGCTCGGAGCCGGGGGCGCCGTAGGCGTCGGGGAAGAGCCGGGCCAGTGCGGGATCGGCGGGCGGCTCGCTCGGGCCCTCGGCGAAGAGCCGGGCGAGCGGGTCGGCTTCTTCCGGGCCCTGGTCGGCGCCGGGCCCGATCAGCTCCAGGAGCTGCACGGCCAGGCTGCGCAGGATGGAGACCTCGACCTCGTCCAGGACCACGGCGGCCCCGCCGCCGGGGAGCGGCTCGAAGTGCCCGGCCATCAGCGGTCCTGCGACAGGGTCGCCCAGAGGCCGTAGCCGTGCATCGCCTGCACGTCGCGCTCCATCTCCTCGCGGCTGCCGCTGGAGACCGTGGCGCGGCCCTTGTGGTGCACGTCGAGCATCAGTCGGTGTGCCTTGTCCTTGGAATAGCCGAAGTACGCCTGGAAGACGTACGTCACATAACTCATGAGATTGACGGGGTCGTTGTGGACCAACGTGACCCAGGGGACGTCCGGTTCGGCCACCGCGTAGGGGGCCTCGCTCGACTCGGGACGTTCGATCTCGACCGGTGCGACGCTCACCACTGCTCCATCGTTGCGTTCTCCGCCCACGAGGCCCACGGGACGGAGCAGCGGGTCGCCCTCGTCCACGGCCCGGTGGCCTCGTGTGCGTCGCTCACGCCTTCTCCATCGTTCGCTTCTCCGCGCACGAGGCGGAGCTGCGGATCGCCCTCGTCCACGGCCCGGCGGCCTCATGTGCGTCGCTCACGTATCCATGCTGCCACTCCCCCCTGCCCGACGCACAAACGGGTCCGTGCACGGGCGGGTTCCGCGAGTGACCGCCCCTAGAAATCGTCACTCTGACGAGTAATCGGGGTAGCATCCGTGCCAGACGCCAGGATCGGAATTGCGAGGTAGGGCGAAGTGAACGCTGCGGACCTGGGGCTGCCGGTGGCTGTGCCGTCGACGGCTCTCTTCACCGACCGGTACGAACTCACGATGCTGCAGGCCGCGCTGCGGGCCGGCACCGCCGACCGCCGCTCGGTCTTCGAGGTCTTCACCCGGCGGCTGCCCGAGGGCCGCCGCTACGGCGTCGTCGGGGGCACCGGCCGGGTGCTGGACGCCATCGAGAACTTCCGCTTCGACGCGGACGTGCTGGCCTTCCTGGCCGAGCAGGGCATCGTGGACGAGCCGACGCGGGCGTGGCTCGCCGACTACCGCTTCCGCGGTGACGTCTGGGGCTACCCCGAGGGCGAGGTGTACTTCCCCGGCTCGCCGATCATGCGGGTCGAGGGCACCTTCGCCGAGGCGGTGCTGCTGGAGACCGTCATCCTGTCGATCCTCAACCACGACTCGGCGGTCGCCGCGGCGGCCTCCCGGATGTCGGTCGCGGCGGGCGGGCGGCCGCTGATCGAGATGGGCGCGCGGCGCACGCACGAGCTGGCGGCCGTGGCCGCGGCCCGTGCCGCGTACGTGGGCGGCTTCGCCACCACCTCCGACCTCGCGGCCGGGTTCCGCTACAACATCCCGACCGTCGGCACCAGTGCGCATGCCTTCACCCTGTTGCACGACAGCGAGCGGGACGCCTTCACCGCCCAGGTCGACTCGCTCGGCAGTGGCACGACCCTCCTGGTGGACACCTTCGATGTCACCGAGGCCGTCCGGATGGCCGTGGACATCGCGGGCCCCGGGCTGGGCGCGGTGCGCATCGACTCCGGCGACCTCCTGCTGCTCGCGCACCGGGTGCGGCAGCAGCTCGACGACCTGGGCGCGGTCAAGACGAAGATCGTGGTCACCAGCGACCTGGACGAGTACGCGATCGCCTCGCTGGCGGCCGCGCCCGTCGACGCCTACGGGGTGGGCACCCAGCTGGTGACCGGCAGCGGCCACCCCACCTGCTCGATGGTCTACAAGCTCGTCGCCCGCGCGGACGACGGCGGGGCCGACGCGCCGCTGCGGCCGGTGGCGAAGAAGTCGATGGGCGGCAAGACTTCCATCGGCGGCCGCAAGTGGGCCGCGCGCCGCCTGGACGCCTCCGGGATCGCCGAGGCGGAGGTCGTCGGCACCGGCCCGGTCCCGGAGGTCCTGGCCGACCGGCAGCTGCTCGTGGAGCTCGTACGGGGCGGTGAGGTCGTCGCCCGGGAGCCGCTGGACGCGGCTCGCGACCGGCACGCGGCGGCCCGCGCGGGGCTGCCCATGTCGGCCACCCAGCTCTCGCGCGGCGAGGCGGTCCTGCCGACGGAGTACCTCACCCACGACGTGTGAGGGCACGGGGGCGCACCGGGCCGGTGGGGCGAGCGCCCCGCCGGACACGCCCTCCCGCAACGCGCGGAGAGTCACTACCCTCGGTCACAGCGAGTTGATCCGCACAGTCGGCCGATAACTCCTTCGAAAAGGATCTGCACCATGCATCGTGCGCTGATCATCGTCGACGTGCAGAACGACTTCTGCGAGGGCGGCAGCCTCGCGGTGGCCGGCGGCGCCGACGTGGCCGCAGCCATAACCGACCTGGTCGGCGAGGCGCCCGCCGGATACCGGCACGTCGTCGCCACCCGTGATCACCACATAGACCCCGGTGAGCACTTCTCCGCGCATCCCGATTTCGAACACACCTGGCCGGCGCACTGTGTGGCCGGCACCGAGGGCAGTGGCTTCCACCCGAATTTCGCGCCCGTGATCGCCTCCGGGGCGATCGACGCCGTCTTCGACAAGGGCGCGTACGCGGCCGCGTACAGCGGCTTCGAGGGCACCGACGAGAACGGCACCCCGCTCGCGGACTGGCTGCGCGACCACGGGGTGACCGAGGTGGACGTGGTCGGCCTCGCCACCGACCACTGCGTCCGGGCCACGGCGCTGGACGCGCGGCGCGAGGGGTTCACCACGCAGGTGCTGCTGGACCTGACCGCGGGCGTCGCCCCGCACACCACCCAGCGGGCGCTGGAGGAGCTCCGGGACGCGGGCGTGGAGCTGAGCGGCAAGCCGGTCGTCCAGGTCGGCTGAGGCCTGTCCGGCTCCGCCTGCGGGCCGTCTAGCCGCCTACGGCGGCGGGCGCCCTGCGGGCGTGTCCTCAATCTCCCCCAGCTACCGCTGGGAGGTGCCCCCAGCGGGCTGCGTTCGGCTGAGCTCAGCCACCAAGCCCGTCCGGCGCTTGAGGACACAGCACAGCAGCCCGTCCGGCGATTGAGGACACCGCCGCGCAGCGGAGGTGCACCCACCACGGCCTACGCCGCCCCCGCCGGACGCCGGCGCAGCAACGTGGCGATGGGGTGCCAGGATTCGGTGTCGTCGTCGGGGACGGAGCGCCAGACGAGCCCGTCCGGGTGGTGCAGGACGGCCGTGATCTCGTCGGGGGTGGGCGGCTCGGCGTTGCCGCGCAGGTAGACGGCGCGCAGGCCGAGGTTCCGCAGCCGGGTCAGGGCCCGCTGCCGGTTCGCCGCGTGGACCAGGACGCGTACGCGGGCGCCCGGCGTGCCACCGCCGCCGGGCGGGCTGGGCAGGGGCAGGGCGACGACCACGCTGCCGTCGGGAAGCTTGGCGAATCCACCACCTGCCATCCGCGTCACCCCTCTCCCGCACACCGTCGGAGCGCGGACCACCGGATCACAGGCCGCGGCAGCCGCGCTTTTGACAAGTGTGTCAATAAGAAGGTCATGACAGGCATTCTCAGCACGATCGGCCGCCGCCCGCTAGGGGGCGACGGCCGATCGCGTGTTTGACCTGGGGTGATGCCGTTCAGCTACCGGTTACTGGCCGGTCACTTGCCGGACGGGCTCACCTGGACGGTCATGGTGGAGCCGTTCAGAGCCTCGTGGAGGATCTTGATCCGGGTGTTGGTGTCAGTAACCTTCACACCGCCGGTCGGGTTCGACTCGTCGTAGTACGAGCCCTTGCGGTCGTCGAAGACCGGGGAGCCGGCCTTGCCCTTGACGCGCTTGGCGACACCGTCCTGGTGGACCGTGTAGCCCTGCGCCGGGAACCAGCTGAAGGTCGAGTCGTAGGCCTGGAAGCGGTTGCGCATCAGCTCGCCGCCCGTCCACTTCTCGGCCTTCGGGTGGGCGTCGATCGGGAGGATCCGGCCGGTGCCCGGGTGGGCACTGATGTTGTTGTCCTTCTCCGAGGTGTCCCACTTCCAGATGAGCAGGCCCTTCTGGTACGGGTAGTGCTCGACCCAGCTCGGCTTGGCGGTCTTCCAGCCGAAGTTGTACGGACCGGTCTTGAGGGTCTTGTCGTACGACACGTACTGGCGGTTCTCCGCGATGTAGTACTGCGGGTAGTCCTTGGTGAAGGAGGCGCCGATGCGCGAGAAGCCCTTCGCCGTCCAGCCGTTGTCGCCCGCCTCGGCGCCGTCCGTGACGAGCGCCTTGCCGTCGGCGTTCACGGTGATGGCGTCGGCCGTGAAGCCCTTGCCGCCCGCGCCGCCGTCGGTGGAGTAGCGGAAGCGCAGGTCGACCTTCTTGCCCGCGTAGGCGTCGAGCGGGAAGGCGAGCTTCTTGTACGCGCCGGAGACACCGGTGAGCGCCGGCTTGTCGCCGCCGTCACGGGTGATGGTCTTGCCGTCGGCGGTGCCGTCGAGCGGGGTCCAGTTGGCGCCGCCGTCCGTGGAGACCTCGGCGTAGAGGTAGTCGTAGTTCTCCTCGATGTCCCACCAGCCCGAAAGGTCGAGCGAGGCCTGGGACTTGCCCGTCAGGTCGACCGGCCGGGAGAGGGTGTTCTTCAGGTCGTCGCCCGCGCCGCTCCACCACTGGTGGGAGCCCTCGACGGGCTTGACGACGTCGGTCGTGACCTTCTTCGCGGGGAGGTCGACGACGAGCGCCTGCTTGTCCTTGGTGTTGTACTCCGCCACGCCGAGCTTGTGCGTCGACTTCGTCGCCGCCTTCGCCTTGCCGTAGTTGAGCCAGCCCAGCTGCAGCTTGTCCCAGGCGCTCATGTCGCCGGGCAGCTCGCCGATGGACTCCTTGCCGTTGCCGAGCCAGGAGCCGGAGGACATCAGCGACCAGAAGGCGACCGAGGACTCGCCCTCACCGCTGGTGTCGTACTCGTCCGGCAGGCCCAGGTCGTGGCCGTACTCGTGGGCGAAGACACCGAGGCCGCCGTTCTCCGGCTGCATGGTGTAGTCGCCGACCCAGATGCCGGTGTCGGCGATCTGGGTGCCGCCCGCCTTGTTGGTGGCCGGGCCGGTCTTGCCGGCGTCGGAACCGTAGGCGTACCAGCGGTGCGCCCAGATGGCGTCCTTGCCCTGGGCGCCGCCGCCCGCGGACTCGTCCTCGCCGGCGTGCACGATCTGGAAGTGGTCGATGTAACCGTCGGGCTCGTTGAAGTTGCCGTCGCCGTCGAAGTCGTTACGGTCCCACTGGTCGTACTTGGCCAGCTCCGCCTTGATCGCCGCGTCGCTGCGGCCGGCGGCCTTCTGGTCCTTGACCCACTGGTTCACACCGTCGGCGATCAGGTCCCAGGCGCTCGGGCAGTTGGTGGAGCCGCAGTAGTTCGAGCCGTAACGGGCCTCGTTGTAGGGGACCTTGACCCAGTCGGTGACCTGGCCCTCGACGGAGTAGCGGCCCGAGGACTGCTTCTCGTAGTACTTGGCCAGGGACTCCTTGTTCTTGTCGTGCGAGAAGTAGAGGTCCTGGAAGTACTTGCGGTCGTAGTCCTTCCGCCAGGCCGTGCTGTTGTCCTTCTTGCGGTCGGGCTGGGCTATCTCGTTGTGCGCGGGGCCGGGCTTGCCGCCGTACTTCTTCACCGGCGGCTTGGGGCCGTCGGGGCCGTCCGGGTCGTACATGGTGGTGTCGTCGACCTTGGCGCCGAAGTCGACGAGGATCGTGAAGATCTTGTCGGTCTTCTCCCGGGCCAGCTCGACGTACTTGCCCTTGCCGAGCTTGACGACCTTCGAGCCGCCGCGCTCCTCGGTCTTGGCGTCGCCGGATATGACCTGCTCGAGGGCGGCCTTCCGCTTCGCTTCGTTCTTCTTGGTGTACGGGCCCTTGAGGTCGTGCTCGACGGCGCGCTTGACCTGGTCAGGGTCCTGGCGCTGGATCGTCTGCCGCTCGGCCGGGCCGTCGGACGCGCCCGCTGCCTGGGCGATACCGACCGCGAGGGTGCCGGTGCCGAGTGCGGCGACCACCGTGGCCACGGCGGCGGACCTGGCGATCCTCCGTTGTCTGCTCTTCACTTGTGCTGCCTCCCCAGTAACAACTGTGGAGGTATTTGACCGGACAGTAACAAGAAAAGACAGATCTTGACTGTGACTGTCGGAGCAAGTACGTTACTGGGTCTTTAAGTTGCCGAAATCGGGCATCAACGGGCGCGTCGATCTCGCCTGTTGGACGGCCCGGTGACCCCGTGCGCCCTTCATGCTCCCAACACCGTGGGTTAGGTCACGCTTACCGCAAGTTCCCCCCGGGCAGACAGGACCGTAGAGTCGGTTTGCGGTACGTACCAGCGCCGACTCACCTCCCCCATATCGATGCTCCGAGGACGGATCCCGCCATGCCGCGTCCGACTCCCGCGCAGATCGCCTACGGTTCGGCCACCGTTGTCCTCTCCACCCTCGCCATGCTGCTGCTGTCGCAGACGCGCTCGGGTGCCGGGATCGCGGTCATCGCCCTGTCCGCCCTCGCGCTAGGGCTCCTCGTCGCCCTCCGCGCGCCGCTGCCCCGCCGGGGGCGACACGACGAAGCCCGGGTATCCGCTCAGCGGACACCCGGGCACCCCGGTTCACGGATCAGTGAGCACTCACTGGGCGGCTGAGACCACCACGGTCTTCGCCGCCTTGTCGTGCAGACACTGCTGATACGGCTTGTCCCATGTACACCACAGGACGTTGACCAGCCAGAAGAGGAAGCCACAGCACGGCACGACCTCCGGCAGGGAGTAGACCGCGGCGCGCGTCCAACCCGCGCGGCCCGCCGGGATCGCGCCGTTGTCGAGCATCGCGACCCGGATCTTCATCGCCATCTTGCCGACCGTCTGCCCCCGGCTGGTCAGCATCATCCCCTCGTAGCAGAAGTACACGACGGCGATCACGATCGACAGACTGGTGGACTTGGCGTTGTCGTTCCACGGGTCGTAGTCGCGCCAGGCGAGCGAGAAGATCAGGCTGATCGGCACGCTCACCAGCAGACCGTCGATGATCCGCGCCACCAGTCGGCGCAGCCGTGAGGCGAGCGGCGGCATGCCCGCGAGCGGGTCGCTCGCGCCGTACTGGTCCCCGTACGGATTGCCCGGCCCGCCGCCCCGGGCGCCGCCGCCGTAGGGGTCGTCACCGTACGGCCCGCCGCCGGGCGGGGGGCTCCCGTAGGGCCCGCCGTAGGGCGATCCGGCGGGAGGAGGCTCCGGCGGCCTCTTCTGGAACGGGTCGTCGTCGCGCGGCTGCTCGGTGCTCATGGCCCAAGTGGAACCCAGGGTTCCGGTATGTGCATCCGTCCGCATGCCGTTCGAGTTGCCCCGGTCCGCGGGGCTTCGCCCAAGCGGGGGCTCAGTCCCCGGCGGACGCGACGAACGTACGGGCCGCCTTGTCGTGCCAGCACTGCCGCCACGGCCGGTCGACCAGGCACCACAGCACGTTCACCACGCCGACGACGAGCACGCCCAGCACCCCGTACACCAGCCAGCGGCGCAGCGCCGCCCCGAACGGGACCGTGTCGTGGGACTCGATGTCGAGGACGCGCACCCCGCACAGCTTCTTGCCGAGCGTGCGCCCCCACTTGGCGGTCGGCAGCGCCTCGTAGAGCACGCCGAAGAGCAGCAGCACGCCGAGCACGACGGCCAGATAGGTGCCGGTGGTGCCGTCGAGCAGCCAGACCGTCACGGTCTGCCCGGACTGCTTCGCCTGCCGCACCTTCTCGTCGATGTGGTCGACGGACTTGTCCCACAGCGGCACGGCCGCCGCGCCCACGGCTCCGGCGAGGACGGCGGTGTCGACGAGCCGGGCGGCGAGCCGCCGCCCGAGCGCGGCGGGCCTGCCCTGCGTCTGGCTCATCCTCAGGAACGGGTCGTCCTTGGGCGGCTTCCACCCCATGGCGGCGTCGCCGGGCTGTGCCTGCGCGAGCTGCTGCACCTGCTGGGCCCAGCCGACGGGGGCGGGCCGCTCCTGGCGCTCGTCCCGGCGGGTGGGCGCGGACCGCTCCGGGCGGCTCTCGTCGTGCCGGGGCCGGGGCTGGGGGGCGACGGTGGCGGCGGGCAGCACCGGGCGGCGCTGCTCGGGGCGCTCCCGCTCGGCCGGCGCCGCGGCGGGCGTGTCGACGGCGGCTTCGGCGGCGCGGGCGTCGGGCCACACCTGGGGGGCGGGCGAGAGGTCCGGGTCGGGCTGCGGCCGGGCCGACGGGCGGAGCTGCATCGTGCCGCCGGGCTTGACGGGGGCGGGGCCCGGGCCGGGGCGCTTGGCGCGGATGGTCAGCGTGCCGTCGCCACGGGCGGGCCGGGCGTCACCGCCGCGCGCGCTCCCGGGGCGGCCTTCGGCGCCGGTGCGGCTCTCCGGCGCGGCGGTCGGCGCGGGGTCGGTGGCCGCGCCCGGCAGGCGCGGGTCGCGGGCGGTGGGGAGGGCGGCGCCCCGGGCACCGCTCCGGTCGGCGCGGGGGTCACGAGGGTCACGGGGGTCACGGGGGTCGGCGCCCGAGCCGTCCCGCCCGGCACCCCCGTCCCGCCCGGCCGCCTCGGCGCGGGCGTCGCGCAGCGCGGGCTCCTCGTCCAGGAACATGGGACCGGTCTCCTCCGGCAGCGGCCCGGCGCTCTGCGCGGTGTCCACAGGACGCTCCGCATGACGGTCCACATGACGGGGGGTCTGCTGCGGGGCCGGGGAGACCGGCTGAGGGGTCGGCGGTACGGGGGCGGCGAGCGCGGGGGCCGGGGCGGGGGCCACCCCGGCGGGCGGTGCGGGCATCGGCTCGCCCTCGGCGGGGGCGGGCCGGCTCGTACCGGGCACCCAGGCCGTTCCGCTCCAGAACCGGATATAGCTCGGAATGGAAGGGTCTGGGTACCACCCAAAAGCGGGGCTGCCGTCGACGGATCCTGAGGTAGGGGCGCTCATGGTCTCCGATGTCCCGTATCTGCTCGGCCGTACTGGGGTGTCGTGTCGGTGGGGCGGATGGCGGCAAACAGTCTGCCGCACGCGCGCGAGGTCGTGTATGCCGCTCCGGACCCGGATGACGGGACCTTGTGATCTCTATGCGCAAAAGGCAACCCGGAGCGCAACCAACAGGTCTACCAGACGGCCCAGTCGTCTGTGGCCGTCCTGCGGTCGGGACCACTCACACGTGCGACCGGCCGACGCGGTGCGACCCGCCGTGTCGCCCCGCGAAAAAAATTCGGATGGATGTGGCGAAGTCGCGTAATGGTGTGGGGGTCGATGCGCTCTATCCGGTGCGGGCCCGTTCACAAGGGGCCACGCACCGAGAGAAGCAGAGCAGAGAGGGCGCAACTGATGCACACCGTGGTGGAACGAGAGCTGGAGCTCAGCCTGGTGCTGTCGCCGGAGCGCAGCATCCCTGTACCGGCCAGGCTGACCTACCGTACGAACGACCCGTACGCCGTCCACATCGCCTTTCACGTCACCTCCGAGCTGCCCGTGCACTGGACGTTCGCCCGCGAGTTGCTGGTGGAGGGCGTCTTCCGGCCATGCGGGGTCGGTGATGTGCGGGTGTGGCCGTCCAAGACCGGCCGGCGGTCCGCGGTCTGCGTGGCCCTGACGTCGCCGGACGGCTGCGCGCTGCTGCGCGCGCCCGCGTCGGCGGTGGCGGCGTGGCTGGAGCGGACGCTGCGGGCCGTCCCGCCGGGCACGGAGTCCGAGCTGCTCGGCCTGGACGAGGCCCTGCGCGAGCTGCTGGCCCCGACGCCGGGTGACGACCCGTTGGGGGCGTGAGCCGTGGTCGTCGGACGGGCTGCTGCCCTGTCCTCAAGCGCCGGACGGGCTGCTGTGCTCTGTCCTCGATCGCCGGACGGGCTGCTGTGCTCTGTCCTCAATCGCCGGACGGGCTGCTGTGCTCTGTCCTCAATCGCCGGACGGGCTTGATTTAAGCCCGTCCGGCGCTCGAGGACGCGCCCGCAGGGCGCCCGCCGCCGCAGGCGGCAGGACGGCCGCAGGTCAGGGACCGGTGGGCTCAGCCGCCCGGAGGGCAGAGGTCCAGGACCTTCCCCGGGTTGAGCAGGCCGAGCGGGTCGAAGACCGCCTTGATGCCCCGCTGCATCTCCAGGCCCACCGGCCCGAGTTCCCTGGCCAGCCACTCCTTCTTCAGCACGCCCACGCCGTGCTCGCCGGTGATCGTGCCGCCGAGCTCCAGGCCGAGGGCCATGATCTCGTCGAAGGACTCGCGGGCGCGGCGCGCCTCGTCGGGGTCGGCGGGGTCGAAGCAGACGACGGGGTGGGTGTTGCCGTCCCCGGCGTGCGCGCAGACGCCGATGGTGAGGGCGTACTTCTCGGCGATGGCCGCGGTGCCGTCGAGCATGTCGGCGAGCCGGGAGCGCGGCACGCAGACGTCGTCGATCATCGTGGCGGGTCTGAGGGTCTCCAGGGCGGTCAGCGTCATCCGGCGGGCCTGGAGGAGGAGGTCGGACTCGGCGGCGGAGTCGGCGGGGA
This sequence comes from Streptomyces netropsis, assembly GCF_014203545.1. Taxonomy (GTDB): domain Bacteria; phylum Actinomycetota; class Actinomycetes; order Streptomycetales; family Streptomycetaceae; genus Streptomyces; species Streptomyces netropsis. The sequence continues at coordinate 45,187 of NZ_JACHJG010000001.1, read as the reverse complement.
CGACCTCGGTGGCCCCGGCGGCGGTGCACAGTTCGGCGACGGCCGCGAGGTCGGGGGCCGGGTCGGGGGTGTCGAAGGCGGCGAGCAGCAGGGCTTCGGTGGTGTCGGGCAGGCCCATGTGCGTCATCGCGTTGACGGCACGGACGGACGTGCGGTCCATCAGCTCCAGCAGTGAGGGCGCGTGGCCGCGGGCCATGATCTCGCAGACGGCCGCGCAGGCCGCGGCGGCGGAGGGGAACTCGGCGGCCAGCACCCGCTGTTCGGGCGGTGCGGGCTTGAGCGCGAGGACCGCCCGGACGACGATGCCGAGGCTGCCCTCGGAACCGACGAAGAGACGGGTGAGGTCGTAGCCCGCGACGCCCTTGGCGGTGCGGCGGCCGGTGCTCATCAGCCGCCCGTCGGCGAGGACGACGTCGAGGCCGAGGACGTACTCGGCGGTGACCCCGTACTTGACGCAGCACAGGCCGCCGGAGGCGGTGCCGATGTTGCCGCCGATGGTGCACTGTTCCCAACTGGAGGGGTCCGGCGGATAGTAGAGGCCCTGCTCGGCGACGGCACGGGAGAGGACGGCGTTGACGACCCCCGGCTCGACGACCGCGACCCGGTCGACCGGGTTGATCTCGATGATCCGGTCCATCTTGACGAGCGAGAGCACGATGCAGCCGTCGCTGGCGTTGGCCGCGCCGGACAGCCCCGTGCGGGCCCCTTGCGGGACGACGGGGACGCGCAGCGCGGTCGCGGTGCGCATGACGTGCCGCACCTGCTCGACGGTGCGTGGCAGCACGACGACGGCGGGGGTGCCGGAGGCGCAGAAGCTCGCCATGTCGTTGGCGTACGCGCGGGTGACGTCGGGGTCGGTGAGGACGGCTTCGACGGGGAGGCCTTCGTGGAGCACCTTGATCAGATCGCCCATACCCTCACCTTGTCACCGGACGGGCCGAAAATCAGCCCGCCCGGCGACCTCGGGCGTTCTTGGGGCCCGCCCCCGCTCAGGGGCAGCCGCCCCGCCGGGACCCCCGGTCCGGCTAGAGGTTCCCGCGCTTTTCCTGCTCGCGCTCGATGGCCTCGAAGAGGGCCTTGAAGTTGCCCTTGCCGAAGCCCATGGAGCCGTGCCGCTCGATCATCTCGAAGAAGACGGTGGGGCGGTCCTGGACCGGCTTGGTGAAGATCTGCAGCAGGTAGCCGTCCTCGTCGCGGTCGACGAGGATCTTCAGCTCGCGCAGCGTCTCGACGGGGACGCGGGTCTCGCCGGCCCAGTCGCCGAGGGTGTCGTAGTAGGAGTCGGGGGTGTCCAGGAACTGCACGCCGGACGCGCGCATGGCCCGTACGGTCGCGACGATGTCGTTGGTGGCGAGGGCGATGTGCTGGACGCCGGGGCCGTTGTAGAACTCCAGGTACTCGTCGATCTGGGACTTCTTCTTGGCGATGGCCGGCTCGTTGAGCGGGAACTTCACCTTGCGGGTGCCGTCCGCGACGACCTTCGACATGAGTGCGGAGTACTCGGTGGCGATGTCGTCGCCCACGAACTCCTTCATGTTGGTGAAGGCCATGACGTTGTTGTAGAAGGCGACCCACTCATCCATCTTGCCGAGCTCGACGTTGCCCACACAGTGGTCGATGGCCTGGAAGCGGCGCGGGCCGGGCTCCACGATCGGCTCGGCGGCCACGAAGCCGGGGAGGTAGGGGCCGGTGTAGCCGGCGCGCTCGACCAGGGTGTGGCGGGTCTGCCCGTAGGTGGCGATGGCCGCGACGACGACGGTGCCGTGCTCGTCGGTCAGCTCGTGCGGCTCCTCCAGGCCGGTGGCGCCGTGCTCGAGGGCGTAGGCGTAGGCGTGGCGGACGTCCGGGACCTCGATGGCGAGGTCGACGACGCCGTCGCCGTGCTCGGCGACGTGCTCGGCGAGGAAGCGGCCGCGGTCGGTGGCGGCCTTGATGACGGAGGTGAAGACGAACCGGGCGCCGCCGGACTCCAGGACGTAGCTCGCCGTCTCCCGGCTGCCGTTCTCCGGGCCCGAGTAGGCGACGCGCTTCATGCCGAAGGCGGTGGAGTAGTAGTGGGCGGCCTGCTTGGCGTTGCCGACTGCGAAGACCACCGCGTCCATCCCCTTGACCGGGAACGGGTCGGCCTGCCGTGCGGTGTGAAGGGTGTGATCTGTGGTCTGAGTCATGGTCGCAGCGTCCCGCCGATCCACAACGTGCGCAATAGTTTGTGTTTCCACTGGGCATTCTGTACAGCGCCTGGTCAGGGTTACCGGGCGTTCTGTACAGGATGACCACGAGAGGTGTTGGATGGCGATCGATCGTTTGGACGGCAGCCTGATCGAGCTGCTCGCCGAGGAGCCGCGCATCGGCGTCCTGGAGGCCTCGCGCCGCCTGGGCGTGGCGCGCGGCACCGTGCAGGCGCGGCTGGACCGGTTGCAGTCCCAGGGGGTGATCCGGGGGTTCGGCCCCGATGTGGACCCGGCGGCGCTCGGGTATCCGGTGACGGCCTTCGCGACGCTGGAGATCAAGCAGGGCCAGGGCGCGGACGTGCGGACCCATCTGGCGACCGTCCCCGAGGTGCTGGAGCTGCACACCACCACCGGGCACGGGGACATGCTCTGCCGTCTGGTCGCCCGCTCGAACGCCGACCTTCAGCGGGTGATCGACCGGGTTGTGGGTTTTGATGGCATTGTGCGGGCCTCCACGGCGATCGTCATGGAAAACGCGGTTCCGTTGCGGATCATCCCGCTGGTCAAGCAGGCGTCGGAGGACTGAGGACGCGGACCGGCCGCGCACCGGGGACCGGGCACGAGGGACCGAGCACGAAGCACGAAGCACGAAGCACCGAGGACGAGGTACTGACGACGAGGGAACTGACTCGGCGATATCGGCGAGGAGGAGCGGGTGAGCTTCTGGGAGTACGTCGGCAACCGCCACGCCCAGTTGCTGGCGGACACGTACCAGCACGCCAGCGCGGTGTTCCAGTGCATGGTCGTCGCCACCCTGCTCGGCGTGACGATCGGCGTGGCCACCTACCGCACCGAGTGGGCCGGCAATCTCGCCGTCACCTCGACCGCGACGATCCTGACCATCCCCTCCCTGGCCATGATCGGTCTGCTCATCCCGATCATGGGCCTCGGGGTGGCCCCCACGGTCACGGCGCTGACCCTGTACGGGCTGCTGCCGATCGTCCGCAACTCGATCGTCGGCCTGCGCGGGGTGGACGCCTCGCTGGTGGACGCGGCGACCGGCATCGGCATGTCCCGGCCCGCCCGGCTGTTCCGGGTCGAGCTGCCGCTGGCCTGGCCGCCGATCCTCACCGGCATCCGGGTCTCCACGCAGATGCTGATGGGCATCGCCGCGATCGCCGCCTACGCCTCGGGGCCCGGCCTCGGCAACGAGATCTTCCGGGGCATCTCGTCGCTGGGCAGCGCCAACGCGCTCAACCAGGTGCTCGCGGGGACGCTCGGCATCATCGTCCTCGCGCTGCTCTTCGACGCCGCGTACGTCCTGATCGGCCGGCTGACCATTCCGAGGGGGATCCGTGCCTGAGTCGTCCGCCGCACCACCACCGCGGGGGGCGAAGCAGTCCCCCGCCGGCCCGAAACCGTCCGGCGCCACCATCGTGCTGGAGAACCTCACCAAGCGCTATCCGGGCAGCGCCACCCCCGCCGTGGACAGCGTCAACATGGAGATCAAGGCCGGTGAGCTGGTGGTCTTCGTGGGCCCGTCCGGCTGCGGCAAGACCACCACGATGAAGATGATCAATCGGCTGATCGAGCCGACGTCGGGCCGGATCCGGATCGACGACGAGGACGTCACCGACATGGACCCGGTGAAGCTGCGCCGCAAGATCGGCTACGCGATCCAGTCCTCCGGGCTCTTCCCCCATATGACCGTCGCGCAGAACATCGCGCTCGTGCCGAGGATGACGGGCTGGTCGAAGGCGCGGATCGGCGCCCGGGTGGAGGAGATGCTGGATCTGGTGGGGCTGGACGCGGGCGAGTTCCAGGGCCGCTACCCCCGGCAGCTCTCCGGCGGGCAGCAGCAGCGCGTCGGGGTCGCCCGCGCGCTGGCCGCCGACCCGCCCGTCCTCCTGATGGACGAGCCGTTCGGCGCGGTCGACCCGATCACCCGCGACCACCTCCAGGACGAGCTGATCCGGCTCCAGCACGAGCTGCACAAGACGATCGTCTTCGTCACCCACGACTTCGACGAGGCCATCAAGCTCGGCGACCGCATCGCGGTACTGCGCGAACGCTCGCACATCGCCCAGTTCGACACCCCCGAGGCGATCCTCACCAACCCGGCCGACGACTTCGTCTCCGGCTTCGTCGGCGCCGGCGCGGCGCTCAAGCGGCTCAACCTCACCCGCGTCCGGGACGTGCCGGTGGTGGACTTCCCGACCGCCACCATCGACGACCCGCTCCAGTCGATATTCGACAAGCTGCGCTCGGGCACCACGAACGAGCTGCTGCTGCTGGACCGCCACCACCGCCCGTACAAGTGGCTGCGGCGCGGCGACCTGATGCGCGCCAAGGGATCGCTGGCCCGGGCGGGCACGCTCGTGCACGACACGGTCACCCGGGACGCGACCCTGCGCGACGCACTGGAGGCGGTGCTGACGGACAACACCGGGCGGGTCGCGGTGACCGGGCGGCGCGGGGTGTACGAGGGCGTGGTGGACATGGAGACGCTCATGAACTCCGTCCAGCAACTGCTGGAGGAGGACCGGCTCGACGCCGTGGAGCACCAGCACGAACTGGAGGAGCAGCGCGCCCACCAGACCCGGCAGGAGCAGGAGGGCACGACCGGCGGGCAGGGGGGACGGCCATGAGGCGAGGCCCGGCGCGCCCGGAGGTGACACCGTGACGCGCGGGGACGGGCCGCCGCCCGAGGGCGAACGGCACGCGGGCGAGCACGAGGTCCAGGGCATCGCCTTCCGCGACCCGGAGGAGCCCGGCACCGCCGGACCGCACCCGCGGGGTGCGACCGGTACCGGACTCGACGGCCCCGGCCGCGACGGGCAGTCGCCGCCCGCGCCCACCCCGGCACCCGTGCGCCGCCGCATCACGTGGCAGAAGCTGACCTTCCTGCCCGCCGTCCTGACCGTGGTGCTGCTCGCCACCTGGCTCTGGTTCCGCGGCGCCGACCTCGACTCCATCGCCCGCAACTCCATCGACGACGGCAATGTGTGGCTGCGCCTGCGCCAGCACATCTATCTCACCGTCGTCTCCACCTTCTTCGTGCTGATCATCGCCATTCCGCTGGGCATCCTGCTCACCCGCCGCAGGCTGCGGCCCGCCGCGCCCGTGGTGATGGGGGTCGCCAACGTCGGCCAGGCCACACCCGCGATCGGCCTGCTGGCGCTGCTGGTGATCTGGCTCGGCATCGGCACCCGGGCCGCGCTGATCGGGATCATCGCCTACGCGGTCCTGCCCGTGCTCGCCAACACCGTCGCGGGTCTGAAGGCCATCGACCCGACGCTGGTGGAGGCCGCGCGGGGCATCGGCATGTCCCCCCTCGGGGTGCTGCGCAGGGTCGAACTGCCGCTGGCCGTACCGCTGATCCTCGCGGGGGTGCGCACCGCGCTCGTCCTGAACGTGGGCACGGCGACCCTCGCGTACTTCGGCGGGGGCGGCGGGCTGGGCGACCTGATCGCCTCCGGCATCACCAATCAGCGGATGTCGGTGCTGGTGCTGGGGTCGGTGCTGACGGTGGCGCTGGCGCTGCTGGTGGACTGGCTGGCGTCCCTGGCGGAGCTGCTGCTGCGGCCGCGCGGGCTGGAGGGGGGCACCTGATGGGGGTGCGTACGGGCGGCGCGGCGCGCACGGTCTGGGCCGCGGCCCTCGCGGGCGCGCTGCTGGGCCCGCTCGCCCTCGGCGGCTGCGGTCTGACGAGCGGCTCGCCGATGGTCGACGACGTGGTGCCCGGTTCGGTCGGCCAGGGGCTGCCGCTCAAGGGCGCGGACCTGACCGTGACCTCGAAGAACTTCAGCGAGAACATCATCCTCGGCCAGATCATGGGCCTCGCCTTCAAGGCGGCGGGTGCGAGCGTCCTGGACCGCACCAACATCCAGGGGTCGATCGGCGCCCGCGAGGCGGTCAAGACCGGTGGCGCGGACGGGATGTACGAGTACACCGGCACCGCCTGGATCACCTATCTCGGTCACGACAGGCCGATCACCGACCCGCGGGAGCAGTGGCGGGCGGTGGCGGAGGCGGACGCCCGCAACGGCATCACCTGGCTCGCGCCCGCCGCGCTCAACAACACGTACGCGCTGGCGCTGAACCGGGCGAACGAGAAGAAGTACGGGACGAAGACGCTCTCCGACGTCGCCGCGCTGTCGAAGTCGGACCCGTCGGCGGTGTCGCTGTGCGTGGAGAGCGAGTTCGCGGCCCGCAACGACGGACTGCCGGGGATGGCGAAGGCCTACGGCATGAACGTCCCGGCCTCCCGCATCCAGAAGATGGACGGCGGCATCATCTACACCCAGGTCTCGGGCGGCGGCTCGTGCACGTTCGGAGAGGTCTTCACCACCGACGGCCGCATCAAGGCCATGAACCTCGCGGTGATGGCGGACGACAAGCACTTCTTCCCCAACTACAACGCCGCCCCGGAGATCAACGCCAAGGCGATGAAGAAGTACCCGGCGATCAAGGACGTGCTCGACCCGATCACGGCGAAGCTGACGAACGACGTGGCGCGGGAGCTGAACGCGAAGGTCGACGTGGACGGGGAGGACCCGCACGACGTGGCCAAGGACTGGCTGATCAAGGAGGGGTTCATCAAGAAGGGCTGACGGCCGGTGCCGCCGGGGCCCCGGCGGTGGTCAGCAGCTGGGGACCTTCTGCCCGGCCGCCAGGGCGCGCAGCGAGGCCACCGCGTCCTTCAGCTCGGTCACCGGGATCAGCCGCAGACCGTTCGGGACCTGGCCGTCGGCGTCCGAGCACTCGTCCTTCGGGACGAGGAAGACGGTCGCGCCGTCCCGCTTTGCGGCCTGCGTCTTGAGCGCCACGCCGCCGACCGCGCCCACCGTGCCGTCCGGTTCGATGGTGCCGGTGCCCGCGATCGTCCGGCCGCCGGTGAGGTCGCCGCCGCGGCCGTCGCCGTCGAGCTTGTCGACGATGCCGAGCGCGAAGAACAGCCCGGCGCTCGGCCCGCCGATGTCGGCGAGGCGGAGGTCGACCTTCACGTCCTTCGGGGAACGCTTGAGATAGCGCAGCGCGGCCTGGGCGGCGCTGTCCTGCGACTTCGCCATCTCGGCGAGGTTGTGCTTCTCGGCTTCCTCGTCCGACTTGCCCGGCGGGTAGACGGAGTCGCGCGGCATGACGGCGCGGTCGGAGCGGAACCAGCTGTCGAGGACGTCGCTCAGGCTCGCGTCCACCTGCGGGCCGGTGGCCAGGATGGTGGTCATGCGCAGCTGCCCGCTGGTCCGCCGGCTCGCGGCACCGCTGATGGTGATCACGGGCTTGCGGTCGTCGGAGCCGAGGACGTTCACGGTCGAGCCGGGTTGCGCGATCGCGAACGGCAGCGGCACGAACGCCGCGACCGCGAGCAGGGCGGTGACGAGCGTCGCGCAGACCGCGAGGGTGCGGGCACGCGATCGAGCGAGGAGAGACACAGCTGGCATGCAGCGAATCTAGTTCACTCGTGATCCCGATGTGACGCGGGCCGCGGGCCGCCGGCCGCTGGGCCATGTCCGGCGGATCTTCGGCTGCGGGCCGCCCGTGCCGCCTACGGCGGCAAGCGCCCTTTGAGGACACCGCCGCGCAGCGGTGGTGCGGACGACCCAGGCCTGCCGCGCGCCCTCGCAATGGCGTCGGCGCGGCGGAAGCCGAACCACCCGCCCGGGGGCCCCCGAGGGAACCCGAACAAGCTCAGCGCAGCGTCAGCGCAGGGCGTCCGCGACCTCCTTCGCCGCTTCCATCACCCGGGGGCCGACCCGGGCGGGTACGGAGTCGGCGAGCATGACGACGCCCACGCTGCCCTCGATGCCGGTCACCCCGAGCAGGGGCGCGGCCGCCCCGCTCGCGCCGGCCTCCAGTTCGCCGTGGGTGAGCATGTAGCCGGGGCTGTCGACCTCGCCCCGGCGGGCGGCGAGTATCGCCCGGCCCGCCGCGCCCCGGTCCAGCGGATGCCGGAACCCGGCGCGGTAGGCCACGTGGTAGTCCGTCCACGTCGGCTCGACGACGGCCACCGCGAGCGCCTCGGTGCCGTCGACGAGCGTGAGGTGGGCGGTGGCGCCTATGTCCTCGGCCAGGGAGCGCAGGGCGGGCAGGGCCGCCTCCCGGACGAGCGGATGCACCTGGCGGCCGAGCCGCAGCACACCGAGCCCGACTCTGGCACGGCCGCCTATGTCCCGGCGGACGAGCGCGTGCATCTCCAACGTGGCGAGCAGACGGTAGACGACCGTGCGGTTGACGCCGAGCTTGATGGACAGCTCGGTGACCGTCAGGCCGTGGTCGGTATCGGCGAGCAGTTTGAGGACGCGCAGTCCCCGGTCGAGTGTCTGTGAGGTCTCCGCGGTCACGAGGCCCTCCTCCGATGAGTGGCGGGCTCTCGTCCCGGTGGGGGTTTCGCGCCACCGGTCCCGTCCGGCAGCGCGCGACAAGAGGCCGCCGGCCGCTTGGTCGCATGGCACCGGCTGCGCTCCGCGGCGGCGCTGCCACGGGGCGTGTGCGTGACCGGCACGGTAGCGAGCCGGTCCGCTCAGCGGAAGAGTCTGCCCACAATCCGGTCAGCGTGCGGCTGATTCACGAATATCGAGCAGAGGTTCCCAGCATGCGGACAGCCGTACGACAAACGCCGGACGGGCCGATCAAGCCCGTCCGGCGTTCGAGGACGTCCTACTTCATGCGCGTGGCCCACTCGCGGACCTTGTTGATCCGCTCGTTCAGCTGTCCCGCCGTGGCCTCCGCGCTCGGCGGTCCCCCGCACACCCGGCGCAGCTCGGTGTGGATCACACCGTGCGGCTTGCCGCTCTGGTGCACGTACGCCCCGACCAGGGTGTTGAGCTGCTTGCGCAGCTCCAGCATCTCCTTGTGGGTGACCACCGGCCGCCGCTCGGCGGGCAGTTCGAGCAGGTCGGCCTCCGCGTCGGGCCGCTTGCGGCTGTGCGCGATCTGCCGGGCCTGCCGCTTCTGGAGCAGCATCTGCACCTGGTCCGGCTCCAGCAGGCCCGGGATGCCGAGGTAGTCCTGCTCCTCCGGGCTGCCCGCGTGCGCCTGCATGCCGAACTCGGCCCCGTCGTAGAGGACCCGGTCGAAGACCGCGTCGGACTCCAGCGCCTCGAAGGAGAGCTGGTCGTCCTCGCCGGTGTCCTCGTCCTGCTGGCGCTCGGCCTCGGCGAGGAGCTTGTCCTCCTCGGCGTACGGGTCCTCCTCGCCGTCCTTCTTCGGCTTGTCGAGGACGTGGTCGCGCTCGACCTCCATCTCGTTGGCGAAGGTCAGCAGCGTGGGGATGGTGGGCACGAAGACGGACGCGGTCTCGCCACGGCGGCGCGAGCGCACGAAGCGCCCGACGGCCTGGGCGAAGAACAGCGGCGTGGAGATCGTCGTCGCGTAGACGCCGACGGCCAGGCGGGGCACGTCCACGCCCTCGGACACCATGCGGACGGCGACCATCCAGCGGGCGTCGGAGGCCGCGAAGTCGTCGATGCGCTGGGAGGCCCCGGTGTCGTCGGACAGGACCACCGTCGCCGCCTCGCCGGTGATCTCCCGGATCAGCTTGGCGTAGGCGCGGGCGGAGTCCTGGTCGGCGGCGATGACGAGGGCACCGGCGTCCGGGATGCCCTTGCGGACCTCGGTCAGCCGCTGGTCGGCGGCGCGCAGCACGTTCGGCATCCAGTCGCCGCGCGGGTCCAGGGCGGTGCGCCAGGCCTGCGAGACGGCGTCCTTGGTCATGGGCTCGCCGAGCCGGGCCTCCAGCTCGTCGCCCGCCTTGGTGCGCCAGCGCATGTTGCCGCTGTAGGAGAGGAAGATGACCGGCCGCACGACGCCGTCGGCGAGCGCGTTGCCGTAGCCGTAGGTGTAGTCGGCGGACGAGCGGCGGATGCCGTCGTTGCCCTCCTCGTACGTGACGAAGGGGATGGGGTTGGTGTCGGAGCGGAAGGGCGTGCCGGTCAGGCACAGCCGGCGGGTGGCCGGCTCGAACGCCTCCAGGCACGCCTCGCCCCAGGACCGGGAGTCGCCGGCGTGGTGGATCTCGTCGAGGATGACGAGCGTCTTGCGCTGCTCGCAGCGGTTGCGGTGGAGCATGGGCCGCACACCGACACCGGCGTAGGTGACGGCGACGCCGTGGTACTCGCGGCCGAGGGGGCCGGCGCTGTACTCCGGGTCGAGCTTGATGCCTATCCGGGCGGCGGCCTCGGCCCACTGCTTCTTCAGGTGCTCGGTGGGTGCGACCACGGTCACCTGCTGGACGACGTGGTGGTGCAGCAGCCAGGAGGCGAGGGTGAGGGCGAAGGTGGTCTTGCCCGCGCCCGGGGTGGCGACGGCGAGGAAGTCGCGCGGCTGTTCCTGTACGTACTTCCCCATCGCGCCCTCCTGCCAGGCGCGCAGCTTGTTGGCGGTACCCCAAGGGGCCCGGCCGGGGAAGGCGGGCGAAAGATGGTGATTGGCGGTGGTGGTAGTCACGGTCTCCGTCGGCTGGTTCGGCGATCGGCAACCGCGTCAGCCTACCCGCGTCCGCGGCGCCTCCCGGGTGCTACACCACGGGCTCACCCGGCTGTGGGACAGAGGTCACATCGTTCCAGCCCGTCCGGCGATCGAGGACCGGGGCCCGGGGCGGAGCCCCGGTCACTACCCCCGCGGCTTCAGCCTGGTGGCCACGTACGCCCCCACCACCGCACACGCCGAAGCGAGCACGAAGACGGCGACGAACGCGCCGACCGGCGCAGCCGCACCCCCGTCGGCGACGGCGACCGAACCGCCCCCGCAGGAGACGAAGAGCACACCGGCCAGTCCGACCAGGGTGATGCTGCCGAGCGCGTCGGAGACCTGGAGGGAGGCGGAGTTCGTGCCTTCCTCCCCGGGCCGGGAGAGCTTGAGCAGGAGCACCGCCCCGCCGGAGATCGTGAGCCCCATGCCGTAGCCGCCGACGACCCAGGAGACGGCGACCATCCACACCGGCACCCCGTCGATCAGCACGGTCGACAGCAGCGCGACGGCCAGCGCCAGCAGCGCCATGCCGAGGCTCATCAGCCGCTCGCGGTGCGGCTCGGCGCGGCCGCGGCTCTGGGTGAACGAGGCGAGCGCCCAGCTCAGCCCGCCGCCGGTGAGCGACAGCCCGGCCATCGTCGCCGACAGCCCGCGTTCGGTCACCAGCATCAGCGGGACGAAGGTCTCGGCGGCCAGGAAGGAGCCCTGCGCGATGCCGCGCAGCAGCACGACCGACGGCAGCCCGCGCCCGGCGCGGAAGGTGCCCGGGGGCAGCAGGCGCAGCACGCACGGTACGAGGAGGGCGAGCCCGGCCGCGGCGGGCAGCAGGGACCACGCCTCGAGGTCCTGGCCGGCGTACTGCAGCAGTCCCGCGCCGACGGCCACGGCGAGGGCGAGCCCGACGCGGCTGCGGCCGGGGGCGGCTTCGCGGGCGGCGGCGGGGAGGGCGCGCAGCGCCGGGAGCATCACGGCGAGGGGCAGCAGGACCAGCACGGGGATGGCCAGGAACACCCAGCGCCAGCCGAGCTGCTCGGTGACCGTGCCCGCGACCAGGGGGCCCACGATCACCGGCACGACCCAGGCCGCCGAGAACGAGGCCATGACGGCCGGCCGGAGCCGCTCCGGATAGGCCCGGCCGACCACCACGTACAGCGCGACGATCACCAGCCCGGCGCCGATGCCCTGCACTCCGCGCCCGGCCACGAACATCCACATCCGCCCGGCCGAGCCCGCGATCACCAGGCCCGTGCCGAAGGCGGCGATGCCGGTGAAGAGGGGCACCAGCGGCCCGGTGCGGTCGCACCACTCCCCCGACAGGGTCATCGCGAAGAGGCTCGCCGTGAAGAAGGCGGAGAAGGCGAAGGCGTAGAGCTCGATCCCGTCGAGCGCGTCGGCCGCGACGGGCATGGCGGTGTTGACCGCGCTCGCCTCGAAGGCGATGAGCGAGACGACGGAGACGATGCCGAGGGTGAGCGCCCGGTACCGCCGTCCGAGGACGCCCCCGCCGGGGTCGGAGAGGGGGCCGGTGGACATGTCGGCGGGTATGCCGGCCGGTATGTCGGACGTCGAGGCGCCGGGGGGCTCGGAGGCGGTCATGAGGGCCAGCGTAGGAGCGGGAAAGCCGGTCGACACCTGTCGTGAGACGGGAGTCGACTCGGCAATCCGACGTAGGCCCAAGGGCCTTGCGAGGCGGGTGGGGCGGGTAAGGGGGAAGCCACGCGCGTCACGTCGTGAGCAGGACGCCCACGTACGACGCGCCGGCGATCACGACCCACGAGGACAGCCCGAGCGCCGCGACGCGGCCCCCGGTCCGGACGAGCGAGGGCAGGTGCACCGCGCTGCCGAGACCGAAGAGGGCGGCGGCGAGCAGCAGCTCCTGCGTGTGCTGGGCGACGTCGAGCACCCCGCCGGGCACCTGGCCGGTGCTGCGGACGGCGACCATGGCGAGGAAGCCGAGGACGAAGAGGGGGACGAGCGCGGGCCGCTTCCCCGGCGACTTCCCCGTCGCCGCGGCGGCGCGGCGGGCCCGTACGGACATGGCGACGGCGGCGACGAGCGGCGCGAGCATGGCCACCCGCATGAGCTTGACGAGGACGGCGTCGGTCAGGGCGTCCGGCCCGGCGGTCTGGGCGGTGGCCACGACCTGTCCGACGTCGTGCACGCCCGCGCCGACCCAGCGTCCGAACTGCGCGTCGTCGAGGCCGAGCGGGTGGTGCAGCAGCGGCAGCACCGCGATGGCGAGCGTGCCGCAGAGCGTCACGAGGGCCACGGAGGTCGCGACGTCCTCCTCGTCGCTGCCCGTCACCTCGCTGACCGCGCCGATCGCGGAGGCGCCGCAGATGGAGTAGCCGGTGGCGATCAGCAGCGGCTGGTCGCCGCGCAGCCCGAGCTTGCGCCCGAGCCAGAGCGTCCCGCCGAAGGTGGCGGCGACGACGGCGAGCACCATCACGACGGTGGCCCAGCCGAGCCCGAGGACGTCGTGGAGGCTGAGCTTGAGGCCGAGCAGCACGATGCCGATCCGCATGAGCCGCTTCCCGGCCAGGGTCAGTCCGGCCCGGCCGGTGCCGCGTATGCGGGCACGCAGGCCGGGGGTGTGCGCGGCGGCGATGCCGAGCACGACGGCGGCGGTGAGCATGGGGACGGCGGGTACGAGCCAATGGACCGCCCAGGCGAGCGCGACGCCCGCGGCGGCCATGGCGAGCCCGGGGAGGGACGCGGGGATCTTGCGCGGCGGCTTGAGCGCTCCGGGGGTGCCGCCGTCGCCGACCGCGTGGTCCCGTACGCGCGAGCTGATCAGTGCCACGACGGCACTCCGCGCGGGGAGAGGACTCGGGGTGCGCGGGGCACTCGGGGTGCCCGGTGGGCTCGGGCTGCCCGGTGGGCTCGGGGTGTCATCACAGTTCGCCGACCGGCAGGTCGTAGACGCGTCGGACGCTGGAGCCGAGACGGGCGACGTCGGCGCCGTAGACGTGGATGGAGATCGCCGTGGACGAACAGGAGTTGCGCACGCGGTGGATGTCGCCGGGCGGCGCGAAGCCGCAGACGTCGCCCTGGCCGTTGACGACGTCCTCGGTGGCGACGAGGCGGGCCGTCGTGCCGTCGGGGACGAGCCGGTAGCGGCGCTCGCTCTCCTGGCCCTCGTGGACGCCGGTGACGCACCACGAGACGTGGTCGTGGACGGCGGTCTGCTGGCCGGGCAGCCAGACGAGCGCGACGACGGAGAAGCTGCCGTCGGACTCGGCGTGCAGGATGTGCTGACGGTAGCGGTCGGGGTCGCCCTCGCGCTGTTCGGCGGTGAGCAGGTCGGGGGCGCCGAGGTGTCCCGCGAGCCGTTCGCCGACGAGGTACGCCGTCGTGTCGGGCGGCAGGCCACGGCCTACGGCCTCCCGGACGTCGTCGACGAGCTGGTCGAGGCGAGCGGTCGTCAAGGCTGCGGTGGGGGTGGTCATACGTGCAGAGTCGAGGCGTCGGAACCATCACGTCCAACGACAGTTCCTTGGCGGGATACCAACACGCGCTTATGGATGTGTGCCGTGCGCGCGACGCCCGTGGCCGTCGCTCAACATCCGATACGGCGGGCGGCGACGGCTTTCAGCCCGTCCACGACGAGCGCGGTGGCGGGGATGCGGAGGTGGTCGCGGAGGACGTAGGCGGAGACCTGGCGGCGGGAGGCCGGGTCCAGCGCCCGCCCGGTGATCTTGTCGTGGCGGAGGAAGGACAGGACGAGCCCGGGCATCATCGCGACGCCGAGCCCCTCCGCGACGAGCGACTGGACGACGAGATTGTCGTCGGTCGTGAACGCGATGTCGGGTGCGAAGCCCTGCTCGGCGCACTCGTGCAGGAAGTTGGTGCGGCAGCGCAGACAGCCCGCGATCCAGCGCTCCTCCGCGAGATCGGCGAGTTTGACGGCGCGGCGACGGGCGAGCGGATGCCCTATCGGCAGCAGGACGGTGAGCTGGTCCTCCATGAGCGGTATCTCGACGAGCTCGTCGGGGACCTGTTCCCGCAGGCCGGGATAGGTGAAGGCGAGGGTGATGTCGCACTCGCCGCGCACGAGCCGGTGGAGCGAGTCGGGGGGTTCGCTCTCCTGGAGTTCGACCCGGACACCGGGGTGGTCGATGGCGAGGCGGGCCACCGCCTCGGGTATGAGCGTGGCGCTGGCACTGGGGAACGCGCAGACCCTCACCCGCCCGGCGCGCAGCCGGGTGAGGGAACTCATCTGCGCCTGGGCGGCGGTGAGGCTGTCGAGGATGGTCTCGGCGTGCCGGGAGAGTGCCTCGCCGGCCTCGGTGAGCCGCATCCGGCGGCCGACACGGATGAACAGCGGGGTGCCGACGGAACGTTCGAGGGCCTTCATCTGCTGCGTGATCGCGGGCTGCGTATAGCCCAGCGAGCGAGCGGCCGCCGAGTAGGAACCGGCCTTGACCACTTCGTGGAACGTCCTGATGTGCCGGGAGTCGAACACCGCTGAATCATAAGCGGAGGTTGGGATAACCGGGCAAGTGGCCGATGGCTGCTTTTGGATCACGAATGGGCTTGAACAAATCGGGCAGGGAAGAGGCCATGCCCCACTACGTTTCGCATTTCACGTCCTTCGACGGCACGGACCTGGCCTACAGCGTGCGGGAAGCACGTGACGGTTCGGCGGGCCCGCCGCTGGTCTGCCTGGCCGGCGGGCCGGGCCGCGATGCGGCATATCTGGGCGATCTGGGCGGCCTCGACGCCCACCACACCCTGATCATCCCCGACAGCCGCGGCACGGGCGCCTCCCCGACGGCCGCCGACCCCGGCGCGTACGCCTTCCCTTCCCTGGCCCAGGACCTGGAGGCGCTCCGCGCCCACCTGGACGTCCCGCGCTTCGCCCTGCTCGCCCACGACGCGGCATGCGCGACGGCCCAGGCGTACGCGGCGTCGCACGGACAACATCTGTCCCACTTGGTCCTGGTCACCCCCGGCTCCCGGCTCCAGGGCGAACTCCCCGACGACGCCGAGCAGATCTTCGAGTCCCGCGCCACGGAGGACTGGTGGAAGGACGCGTACGTGGCCGTCCACATGCTGGCCACGGCGACGGACATGGCGGAGGTCCGCTCCCTCCTCCTCCGCGCGGCCCCCCTGGCCTACGGCCGCTGGGACACCCCCCAACGCACCCACGCGGCCACCGAGGGCGACCAGCTGAACCCGGTCCCCCGCGCCGGCTTCTGGCAGGGCGTCGACGAACCGTCCCGCCTGGCCCTCCTCGCGGCCCTGCGCGAGGTGGAGTGCCCGACGCTGGTGGTGACCGGTGACCGGGACGGCGTGACGGGCATGCGGGCGGGCGAGGTGGTCGCCGAGTCCTTCCCGAACGCCACGCTGAGGCCGCTGCACGGGGTGGGCCACTACCCGTGGGTGGACGAGCCGGAGATGTTCGGCCCGGTGGTGGAGGAGTTCTTGGCGGGGACGCGTTGACGGGTCTCGGGATGAACCCCGGTGAACCCCGATGAACGCGATATGTCAGCCCTGTGGCAACCCCGGAGGCACCGTTGAGCTCTCCCCACCACGCCCCTATGGTCAGGGGGGGAAGGCACAACACGGCCGTGTGCCCGAGTGGTTGAGGGACTCGCCTGCAAAGCGAGTTACGCCGGTTCGATTCCGGTCACGGCCTCTGAATGAGTACCCGGGCAGCCGGGTGCTGAGTACCAGCCCCGATGCCCGCCGCGCGGGGCGTCCATACGGTCGGGGCATGACACAACGAGCCATGTTCCCGCCGCACCACAGCCTGCCCACGCCGCCGAAAGACCGCGACGGCGCGGGGACCGCGGCGCTGGTTCTCGCTCTCTCGTCGTACATGCTGACCACCGTGGCCGGTGGGTTCTTCCTGGCGATCCCGGTCGGCATCGCTGCGATCGTCTGTGGTGTGGTGGGCGTCAGAAGAGCGAAGCGTGGTGAGGCGAGCAACGGCCGCATGGCGCGCGTGGGGCTCGTTCTCGGATCCGTCATCACCGTCCCGACCACCATCTTCCTGGCATGGCTGTTCTACGGACTGTCTCAGGCCTAGCCGTGACACCAGTAGTGGGAGGTGGTTGGATTCCGGCCACGGGAGGGCGCGGAGACGGCTGCGGAATTTTTCGCGGGCGGTGACGTCATGTCACAGTCACGCCCATGACTGAAGAAAACCAGCGCAAGATCGGCCTCATGGCGGGCATTGCGCTGTCCGCGGGCCTCCTCCCCGGAGTAACCCTCGGCGGCGACGGCCTGCCGGACAGACTCCTGACGGCGGCCCTGACCGCCCTCCTCTTCATGATCCTCACCACCCTGGTGGACACCACGCCGGTCTTCACCCGCCCCAAGGTCCCGGTGGTCCTCCTCATCCTCGGAGCGGCGGGCTGGCTCCAGGACACCCTGATATGGCTCCTGGCCGCCTGGCTCTTCGCCCTGGCGGGCGGCGACCTCCACGTGAACGGCCTCGCCACGGCGGCCCTGGCGGGGTTGGTGACTAGGGCAGTGCTGTGGGCCGCACTGTGGATACTGCCCCGGAAGGGGGCGGAAGCGGAGCGGGAACGAGTGGCGAGCTAACGGCTATCCCGGCGACCGGTCGCGCAGCGCCTCGACCAGACGCCGCACCACGTCCGGGCGTGCGCCACCAAGCTGGATGAGTTCATCTCCGGTGGCGGCACGCTCCACCCTCAGCGAAGGAAGCCTGAGGCCATGGCGCTCCAGCGCCTCGCGGAGCTGGGACACCACTTCGGGGGCGGCAGTACTCCGCGCTTCAGATCCGGGCATAGAGCGTCGCCGCCTCTCGCGGGACCACGACCCACATCCTGCTCCCAGCCAGCGGCCCCTCCGCCGCCGCAAGCCCGCAAATCCCGCCGCAAGCGTTCACGACGGCATCCAGAGTGGCCAGCGCCTGACGTCTCCGCGCGCGGCAAGCGTCACCGACGTCTGCCGCATGCGCGGGGTGCTCATCGAACACGGTCAGCCGCAACACCCCGTACCGCCATCGCACTGACAGGCTCACATCGCGCCCCGGCGTGAACAGACAGGCATTGGCGAGCAGTTCGGAGGCGGCGAGTACGCCGAGTTCTGCCATGTCGGCGAGCCCATGCGCGGACAGCAGCCGCCGCACGACGGTCCGGGCCATGCCGAGACAGTACGGACCACCGGGCAGCCCGAAGGAGTAGTTGAGGTTGGCACGGGTCGGTTCCAACGATGCCGTCCGGATCCCATCGGGCAGGCACGCTGCGTTGTTGCTCATGCGCGGTCACTCCAAGCACATTGGTGGGTAGTGGAGTTCTCGCACGCAGGCGGCCACCGGTGGCTCGCCTCCCTGGGCGCGAGCGCACCCGCCACAGGGAAGACGGGCAGGCTCGCGCGGTGCACTTCCGGTGCTGTCGCGTGTGAGCGGTGCGTTACCGAGCGTAGGGGCACTCGGCACCCCCGGACAACCTTGTCCAGAAGGACAACCCTGTCGGTGGACCGAGGTTGGGCCTACGCGGCATGCTTCGGATAGATCGAAGGAGGGGGCACATGCCGTCGAGGAGTCACCCAACCCAGCGGCAGCGACGCCTGGGCATCGAGCTGCGCAAGCTTCGCGAAGCCGCAGGTATGAGCGCCCAGGAAGCCGGCGCGGTGGTGAACATCAAGGCCTACCAGGTCAGCCACCTGGAAGCCGGCCGCGTGGGCGTCACCCCCAACCGGCTTCGCACCCTGGCGTGCAACTACGGATGCGCGAACGAAGCTCTCGTGGATGCCCTCGTGGCGATGTCCGACGAGCGCGACAAGGAGTGGTGGGAGGAGTACCGAGGATCCCTCCCGCCCGGCTACCTCGACATCGCGGAGCTCGAACACAGCTCACGCCGGATGCACACCTCGTCCAGCGTCCACATTCCCGGGCTGCTCCAGACCGAGGATCACGCACGCGCGATCTTCGAGGAAGCGGTGCAACCGCTACCCGCGAATGAGCTGGAGATCAGGATCGCTCACCGGATGAAGCGGCAGGGGGTGCTGGATCAGGCGAACCCACCACAGTTCGACGCGGTCATCCACGAAGCAGCTCTGCGCATGCAGTTCGGTGGCCGCAAGGTCGCACTCGCTCAGCTTGAGCATCTTCTGGTCGCAACCGAGCGGGAACACGTCCGCATCCACGTCATCCCCTTCGCCGTCGGCGGCTTCCCCGGCGCGGGGCAGACGGTGCTCTACGCCTACGGCGCGGTCCCACAGCTCGACACGGTGCAACTCGATGCCGCGCACACCACGGTCTTCCTCACCGCCGACCTCCAGCTGGAGAACTACCGCAGTCTGCTGGACCGCATGGAGCGCAAATGTCTCTCACCGGAGAAATCTCGCGCCCTGATCCACGCCATCAAGAGCGAACTCTGAAGGGGATGAGCATGTACGAAATCAAGTGGGAAGAGCCGTTCTGCGCGGGCGGCGGCAACGCGTGCATTCAGATCGGCCACACCACCGCCGGCACACCCATACTTCGTGAGACCAGCCGCCCTGACGAGCTGGTCACGACCACGAGGGAAGGCCTGCGCAACTTCATCGAAGCCGCAAAGAGCGGCGAACTAGATCACCTTGTGTGAATCACGCATGTCCGACGAGCCTTCCTCTTCTTGTTGCTGCGGTTGAAATCGCGATAGCGGCAGGGTCGATCACGGATCGGTGATCAAGCCGATCTCGGCAAGGCAGCCGTTAAGCAAGTGTGAGCGCTCTGGATCTTCTTGAGATTACGCTTCACGACGCGGGTGAGTGGGTCGAGGCTGGCGACGCGAAGTTCCCGCACTGCCCCCGTGCTACGAGCGGCTGAGAGTCACCATGAACGAGCCGAACGACAGGGCAAGGCCGACGACAGCCATCAGTGAACCCAAGTACCGATACCTCGCCGTACCGGCGCTTACGGTGATGAGCGGTGTCCTGAGGCCGTCAAACCCGCCAAGGTCCCCCTGCCCGCCAAGCCGCCGGTACACCCGCTCACCCCGCGCCTGGGCGTACTGAGCGAGGGCCGTAGAAAGGCCCCGGAAATTGAAGGCGAGACAGACACCAAAGGCTGTAGCAGCAAGCCCGAGAGTCAACGTGAAAACAGGCAAGAACATGAACATGATCATACCTAAATGCCTCCGCCAGACCACCTCTCGCGACCAAGTCGAAGCCACTCATACGTACTTCGAAGGGCACGAGAGCTAGACCCATAGGCTACGAGGTGAGTTTCGACAAGCTGGGTCGTCACCGCGTCCGGCTCGGTTCGCCGAGCGCCACGTTGTCGCATTACTTCAGTACTGGTCGACACTCTTGCCGTCTGGCACACGGAAGCACCCCGATACGAGGTCGACCATGATGCCCGACGTCTTGCCTGCCCTGGCGGCCACCTCCTCACTCGACCTTCTTTTATCCATGAACGTAATGTTCACCGAGAACTTGGACTTGGTCGATTCGGCAATCAGTTCAAGGTTCTGGGCAGCACTCTTATCGCGCCCATAACTTGCCACTTTCCAGCCACGCTTGGGCAGTTCATCCTTGAGTCGCTCCATGGATCGCTCCATGTCCTGCTCAGGGACCCCCCAGAGAGACCACGGGTGCCGAATTTTGTATCGATGCTTGGGATCCTCTTCGCAAGGCGAAACCCCCGGTCCGGGCTCACTCGTCTTCCCCTTCAGGTCTATGACGTCAAGGATCTGACTAGACAGCTCTTTGGCCACGTTTCGCGAATCGTCGACGTCGCGCACCTCGGGAGTGTAATCATTTGCACTTGAATCACCCATGACACCACATCCAGAAATCGAAATCATCACAATGGCTGTCAATATGAATGAACCGCGCCGATGACGCTTACCTTTGAGAGCCATAGAGTTAATCACGCTTCACCGAGTCGTAGTTTCCAGTAACCACTGCTGCCTGATTCCACAGACTTACCGAGTCACTCTTCCAGTAACCTCCGTGATCATCGGAGTCGGTCTGCATGATATTGGCTCCAAAAACTCGGTCAGAGGGTACATTTTGACTCAACGGATTCAGCGGGGAAAGCCACGGCGTCAGCTCGTTGTCGCCCCCTAGGCGTACAATCTTGCCACCGGCCGGCACTTGGTCCTTGGTCCAACTCGCAGCTTCCGACCAAACATGCCCCTTTGGGGCATCGAGCTCATCAGCATGCTTTACCAGCATTCCAGGGCTGGCGACCGCTACGATGTCGTCTGCCCCAAGGCCACCACCGTTTACCGAAGCGTCACCGATAGCCGTAGTGCCATAGCTGTGTCCAACGACAGTGAGGTGGCTGGCATGAGGTCCACCCTGCGCCGTTCGCACACCGTCGAGAAATTTACTCAGTTGCGGAGCAGCCTTGTCGGCATAGGATAGGGATGAAGCCTCAGGAATGATATGTCCGCCCTCAAACGGGCGCGCAGTCTGCGGGGCAGAGTATCCGATCCAAGTAACCGTCGATACGGATGGATTGCCAGGCATTGCGTTACTCTGCCTCCACAACGCAAGCGCTTTTTCCATATCATTTTCCGCGTTACTTAGCCGAGCCGTCGTTCCAGGCACATAGACCGCAGTGTGTTCGGCGGTATCTGGATTCCCATTCGCTACGATGGCGCGGCCAAATCCCTTGACATCAAAACCGAGAAGGTAAGCCTTCGGAAGTCCCCCTTCACCGGTTTGATCAAACCGATTCTGAATCTGCTTTATGCCGGCCAGCTGATCTTGCAAGTATTTCTTCTTATTTTCCCACTCCAACCTTTTGCTCCCCTTCCCTTGCAGGGGAAGCCCGGTGATGGGATTGATGTGATGCTCGTACTTCGGCTTGGGCCCCCTGTCGAGATCCCTGAGCTGCTGCTCAGCACTTCCCCGAGCCTCAGCGAGCACGAGGCGGTTTGCCTCGTCTCGGGCAGTGGCGGGTAGACCATCAAGGGCACCGATGCTGGCCGGGTGGACAGATATGTACTCCTCCCGCTGCGCCTGGCTCAGCCTCCCCCACCAAGCGGCGTTCTCCTTGGGGGATTTACCCTTGGGGATGTCCGATTCCTTGAGATACTTGCCCGCAGCACTCTGGATTTCCTTGGTGTCTCGCGCAACATCCGCCCAATTGGGCTTCTTGAGAGTGGCGTCCGTCTTTAGTTTCGCCAGTGCCCTGGCGTAACGACCGTCGATCTCGTTGGCCTCGCTGAGAGCGGCGACTATCCGGTTCGCTATCGCTCTGGCCTTGCCCTCGTTCGGGTCAGCGCTGGCGGCGAACGGCACACCCTTCGGCTGCGCTCCGGAGAGGTTGGGCGCGTATGGGACGGTGGCCGGGTACTTGACCGCACCGTTCGCCTCGACCGTGAACTTCAAGGCGGCGGCATCCGCCAGCGCTTCCTTGAGCTTGCGCTGTGGACCCTCAAGCTCGGAGGCGAGCCCGCTCAGTGCTGTCCGGATGAGGCCACATTCCGCATGGATGTACTGGAAGTTACTGCTCAGCCGAGCCAGGCTCTTCCGCGCGGCCTCGTCGGTATAGCCTTGTTGAGTCGCCTGCAGCTTGGCGATCATCTCGTTGTTCACGCGATCCATTGCCGCGCTGCCTCTGTTACTGACAGCAGCCCAGCCACCCGCAGCATCCGAGAACTTGGACCTGTCCAGCTCGGTCAGCTCTTTGATCGTCACCACGACCGGTGGCCCCCCTACTTTCCACCCTTGCCGGAGGCAAAGGTGCCCTTGACCTGCTTGTCGTTCTCGCTGAAGTCGATACCGGTCTGCTTCAGACTGCTACTGAGGCCATCACACTCGGCTTTGACCTTCTGCAGCCGCCCTTCCCACGAACCGAGGATGTCTGCCAACGCCTTCGCGCTGGAGAACCCCGACGTCCCCTTCGTGACATTCTCGTGAGCCTTCTTGAGCTGGTTGATCCCCTCGCTCACAGACGAGCGCAAGTCGTCAGCCACGCCGCCGGCGGCAGTCCACGGCTCTTTCGAAGCCTTGTGTGTACCGTTTCCACCTCCTCCGCCACCACCGGACGATGCCAGGCCCATCTGGGCATCCTGTTGACGCGCACTCGCGGTCAAGTTGCCCTCGGCGTCGTAGCGGCTCGGGTTGAAGCGCTTGTCCCAGTCTTCTGGCAGCCCTGTGCCAACCGTCATGATTCCCCGTTGGTGTGTGATCGTGTGGATGCCTGCGGCACGCTACATCTGGCGTGACCTGCGTCGTCTCTTGAGTCCCAGCGGCACGGCGACAGCCAGGGCGACCACGGCTGCGGCGCCTGCCGCGAGGACGTTGCGCGTCGAGAGCAGGTCGTCGCCCTTGGATGCGGAATCGGCTGGAGATCGCCCGGGCATGCCACCGGTGGCTCGCGACGCGGTCGCCTGCGGGGCGGGCGAGGCGGAGTTGGGACCTGGGAGGGGGTTCACGTCAGCGGGCCCTGGGTCCCCGGGGTTCTTGAGGGCGATGCGAGGGCGGACTACGCCGTAGCCGATCGAATCGCTGCGCTTGTCGCCGTTCTCGGGGCCGCCGGCGGTGTTGATCAGGACGCGGGTGATTTGGTTGGCGGTCCAGTCGGGGTGGATGGACCAGAGGAGGGCGGCGGAGGCTGAGGCGAGGGCGGTGGCGCCGCTGGTCCCGTGGCTGCGGCAGACTCCGGTGCCACCCTTGCAGGTGATGATCAAGTTGTCGCCCGGGGCTGCCAGGTCGACTTGCGGACCGCGCTCCGACTCCGTCGTCGCTTCGATCTCCTGGTCCACTCCGGCTACGCCCACCACTCCAGGGAACGCCGCTGGGTATACAACAGGGTTGGCTTTGTCGCCCCAATTACCGACACCAGCAAATACCAACTTGCCCTTAGAGATGGCGTACTCAATGGCATCCGCCTCCAGTGAGCTCCTTTCCGGCCTTCCCATTGAAATATTGATGATCTTTGCCTCAGAATCCGCCGCGTACCGGATCGCCGCACTCATGGCAGTGCCTGGTGCTATCTGAGTTACTGG
The DNA here is from genome assembly GCF_014203545.1 of Streptomyces netropsis. Taxonomy (GTDB): domain Bacteria; phylum Actinomycetota; class Actinomycetes; order Streptomycetales; family Streptomycetaceae; genus Streptomyces; species Streptomyces netropsis. The sequence continues at coordinate 21,621 of NZ_JACHJG010000001.1, read as the reverse complement.
AGCCTTGTCGTTGACAACACGCAAGGGAAGAATCTTGGCTCCGGGTGCCAGTCCCATGGCACCTGCCCCTGCGTTACTCTTTCCAGTTCCTGCAATGAGCGCAGCCATCCTGGTTCCATGGCCGTCGTAGTCAGAGTCAGCCCCTCCGGCGACTCCTGAGAAGTCTCTGCCCGGAAGAAGCCGACCACGTAGGTCAGGTAGTTCGGAGTCCACACCGCTGTCGACGACTGCCACCGTCACGCCGTCACCTGTGCTGGCCTTCCACATCTCCTCAGCCCGCATGGCATCCAGGTGCCACTGCTGCGAACGAACTGCGTCCGCACGAGCGGACTGAGCGGAGATCGCAAGTGCCACGAGGACGGCGACACCACATACCAAGCTTCTCTGCCTGCCGGTCCCGGAACCTGCGCTGCGATGCATGTGTCTGCCTCTGCCTGAGATCAGTCGATGACGGGTGGGACGATACGCCGGTCGCTTTGCGGCCAGGACTCTTCGTCCTCGACCAGGTAGTCGGGACGTTGCCGGGACCTGGAGGCGCTCCGATTGAGCGACCGATCCGCCTCTCCGGGGCTGCGAACAAGCCCCGTCCCACCTGGCGTGAACGGTCGGTCCATTGCCCCCGCAAGGCGGCCGCCTACAACTCCGCCACTTTCGGTTGCCAGGCGTCGGCCACCGCCCTGGCCGCCGCCCATCCGGCCCGACGGGGCTCCCGGCATGGCCGCGCCGATACCGTGGCCCATCGGGGGGCGACCTGAACCGGACTCAGTTCCGATCACAGTTCCTCGGAGGGCCTGGGCCGGTGACGGCCCCGTCGCGCGCGGCATCGGCCGACCACCGACGATGCCGTCATTGGGTACGCCCATCCCGGGCATATTGACCCGCCTACCACCAACACCTTGCCCCGGGCTTGTCCCGCCTCCACCACCCTGCCCAGGCATTCCGGGGACCATCCGTTGCCGTACTTCGCCGATCGGCTCCCCCCTCACCACGCCCGTCTTCGCACGACCGATATCCCCCGACGGAGGCAGGCCCTGGGTCGGGAACGGCAAGGCCTGGTCGGGCGCACCACCCTCGTGGGAAGGAACCGCTGGCCCCCTGGAGGGGAGGGCGGGACCTTGTGGTGTCGCCACTCCACCATCGATTTCCACAGCAGCGGGACCAGTCTCCTGACGAGGGCCGGGCACCGCACCCACACTTGTGCCTGCAGCTGCGGCTACATCGACCCGACCCTCCTGTTCTGAGCGCACAGCCGTGTCGGCGGAACGAGCTGGTCCGTCCTCGTATCCCTGCGAGCCCGTCAGGCCAAGTTCAGCCTGACCAGGACGTGCAGCAACGCCTGGGGTCGGGACGTAGTCCGCGCCGTCAATTCCTGGCGCCGGCATGAACTTTTCCTTCACCGGCGGAAACTGCGGCCTCTCCACCTGCCCCATGTTGTGCGCCGACCACACATACGACCCCGCAAGCTTCCGCATCAGGCTCACCGCCTCCGCGTGGTCCTCGTCGAGCCGCTTCTGGGCCGCCGTGGCCGCCTCCGGCGTAGGGCCGGCCAGGACGCCGCCGCCCGGCTTGGGGGCGTCGGAGGAGGCCGGGGGCTTGAGGAGGAAGCCGCCCGGGTGCTGGGACAGGTAGGAGTTCAGGGTCGCCTTCGACGCCGCCGAGTACTCCGGCATCGACGACTTCACCGAGCTCAGCGTCTCCGCCGCGTGGCCCATCCACGTGCCCGCCTTGTCGCTGAACTCCCCCAGCCGCGTCGTGGCGTTGACCATGTTCGCGCCCCACTTGCGGAAGGCGTCGCCGGCCTCGCCCTCCCAGTTGACGTGGGACATGTACGTCCGGAGGTCCTCGCCGATCTTGCCGATGGCCACGCCCGCGGTCTTGAGCTTGTCGCCGAGTTCCCGCGTCTTGGCCGCGTCCGCGTGCTCGATCATCGCGCGCAGCTGCTCGTGGGTCCGGGACTCGAAGTCGGACGTGATCACCGCGGGGTTGACGGTCCGCCGGATGACCGGGCCTACGCCGCCCGGGGGTGGGGTGGTCATCAGATGCTGCCCTTCTGGCTGCCCGGCGTCGGGGGCGGTGTCGGCTTCGGGCTCGGCTGCGAACTCGGCTCCGACGGAACGTCCTTCGCGTGCGGGTCCAGCTCGCGGTTGTAGTGCTCCTTGGCCCGTTCCTGGATGGCCCACATGCGTTCGCGCGCTTCTTGGTCGATGTTGGCGTAGCCGACCCGGGAGGCGTGGATGGCGGTGCCGAGGGCCTCGATCTGGTCGAACAGGAGCTGGGAGAGGGTCGCCAGCTGGGTGTGGACGTCGTCGTACGCGGAGTACAGGGCGTCCGCCTCGCCGAACGACTTGCCCAGCACCGCCTGCGCGAGGCGATTGCCGGTGAGGCGGTCCGGGCCGCCCTCGGAGCCGGTGAGGTCGGTCAGGAGGGCGTCCACCCGCCCCTGGAAGGACTTCAGCTGCTCAAGGTCCGCTTCCAGCTTCGCCGTTGACCCGCCCGGACCGCTCGCCCCCGCCGTCCCCGCCGTCCCGCCGGCACCGTCCACCACGTCTACTGCCCGCCCCTCACGTCTTCCCCGTCAGTCAATGCATCACCATGCGTCCCCAGCCTACTGACAGGCAGTGACAGCGACATGAGTACGGGTACTCATCCGTTCGAACGGCGCCTCAGAACACCGGCAACGCGATCACGTTCTGGCCGTCCAGGACGAAGACGCGGTTGCCGTCCGCCACGAGCCAGACCTTCTCCTTCGAGTTCTTGAGCCTGTACTTCCACATGCCCATGCCCTTGTCCGTGTTCACGGTGTTCACCGACCTGTACACCGGGTCGTCCTCGGCAACCCACACCCCGGAGCCCTGCATGATGACCGGGCCGCGCATGCCGCCCGGCTCATGTGACTCCCATTCCTTGCTCCCGTCGGCCCTCCTGAGCCGTCTGGGCCAGTTCCCATGGATGGCGTAGACGGATTCCCCGTGGACGGTCGGCGGGCCCCAGGCCTGGTCGTTGCCCATGTAGTCCTTGGCCTTGACCGTCCACAGTTCCTTGCCGTCGGTCAGGGAGCGGGCCACCAGGTTCGTGCCGTTCAGGTACACCGTGCCGTCGGATACGGCAGGGCGGATCAGCTCCGCCGACTGGGCGCGGAGGTCCCACACCGTGCGGCCGTCGCTCGTGTCGACGGTGACGACGTCCCCGTCGGCGGTGCCCACGACCAGGTGGCCACGCTCGATGACGCCCCGGGGCGAGGCGTTCCCCTGCTTGCCGCCGAGGCGGACGGAGACCTTGGCCGTCCAGCGGATCCGCGCGTCGGAGCGGCCGACGCTGCGCAGCCGGCCGTCCTTCGTCACGAGGTAGACCGCCTCGGCGTCCGACGCGAGGAGCCATGCGGCCTCGGCCGGGGCCGTCCACTTGGGTTCGCCGGTGGACGCGACGAACGTCAGCAGTGTGCCGTCGGTGCCGACGGCCGCGATCAGCCGGTCCGACAGTGAGAGGTAGCGGCCGGGCGCGTGGACCTGGGCCGCGGCCCAGCGGCGTTTGCCGTCGACGACGTTGTGGGCGGCAAGGCCGCCGTCCACCGAGCCGAGGACGATGACGTCGCGCACGGGCAGCGGTGCGGGTGAATCGGTGTGGAGCACCTTGACCGGGCCCCACAGTTCCTTCGGCGACCCGCCGGTGATGAAGTCGCCCTCGTCCGCGGACAGGATGCGCGCCGCGGGGGTCTTCACCGCGGGCGGGATGGCGAAGGGGTCCGGCTTCGGCGTCACCTTCCCGGAACCGCGGCTCAGCCACCACGCGGCCGAGCCGCCCGCCGCCGCGAGCACGGTGCCGCCCACGGCGAGCCCCGTGATCAAGTGACGCCGCGAGACCTGGCGGCCGCCGGCGCTCGTCTCCGTGATCGGCGCCACCAGCGCCCGTGCGTCGCCTTCCCGACGCTTGATGCCGTCGGCCACCGGTCCGCGCCGCCAGATGCGGTCGGCGCCCCGAGGCGGGGCGAACGCCTTCACGATCTGGTCGGGAGTGGGCCGGGCCGCCGGATCCTTGGCCAGCAGCGGGGCGATGAGCTCCCGGAGGGCGTCCGGGACGTCCCCCCACACCGGCTCGCCGTGTACGACCTCGTACTGCACCGCCGCGACATGGCTCGCGTCGAACGCCCGGTGTCCGCTCGCCGTGTAGATCAGCACCGCGCCGAGCGAGAAGACGTCGGCGGAGGGCGCGACGCGGCGGCCCAGCACCTGTTCGGGGGCTCCGTACCCGGGGGTGACGGGGATCTGGCCGGTGGTGGTGAGGGTGAGGCCGTGTTCGGGGCGGGCGATGCCGAAGTCGATGACGCGCGGGCCGGCCGAGGTGAGGATGATGTTGGAGGGCTTGAGGTCGCGGTGGATGAGGCCCGCCGCGTGGATGTCCGCCAGGGTGCGTGCGAGGGAGGCCGCGAGGGCACGTACGCCGGGTTCGTCGAGGAAGCCGATGTCGTCGGCGACCTCCTCCAGCGTCGGACCCGCCAGGAACTCGGTGGCGATCCACGGCCTGCCGCCCTCGGTCTCCGCTCCGAGGACGCGCGCCACCCCGCGGCTCGTGACGGCCTGCGCCGTCTGCGCCTCGCGGACGAAGCGGGCCGCGAGGTTGTGCTCGTGGGCCAGTTCGGGCCGCAGGACCTTCACGGCGGCGGCCTGCCCGGCGCCGTCCTGTCCGATGTACACCTTGCCCATGCCGCCTTCGCCGAGCACGCCGAGCAGGCGGTACGGGCCGAGGCGAAGCGGGTCGCCGGTGCCGAGGGGTTTCATGAACGGGGCTTTCTGGCCGGGGTCGCTGGAGGGAGAGGGCACGGGAGCGGGGTCACGGGCGCAGGGTCACGGGAGCAGGGTCACGAGAGCAGGGTCACGAGAGCAGGGTCACGAGAGCAGGGTCACGAGAGAGGGCTCACTCGAGAGGGAAGGCGGCCAGGAAGCGGCCCCCCAAGGCGACGACTGTCTTGGCGCGCTCATGGGCGACGAAGCGCTCGCCGGTCGTCTTGTACACACGGACCGTCGAACGGGACGCGGGGTCGATCGCCCTCAGTCCCGACAATCCCTTGCTGAACACGTACTTCGGGCCGACAACCGGCGGATCGACGAGGGCCGCCGTCGCCCCCTCGCCGCTCTTCTCCTCCCACCGCGGCTTTCCGCTCGCCGCGTCGACCGCGACCACGCCGCGCCCCTCCTCGACCGCGTACACCACACCGTCCTTGAGCGCGGGCGGCCCGTACCGGCGCCCGGTGCCCTTCCACGCCTGCGAGCCGTCGCGCAGGCGCAGCGCGCGCAGTTGTCCCAGGCCCAGGTAGACGTGGTTGCCGTCCACCGCCGGCGGCACCCGCAGCGGGTCCGCCTTCGCGCCGTCCAACGGCTTGTCCCATACGGGTTTTCCGGTACGGGTGTCGCGTACGACGAGCCGGACCTTGCCGTCGTCCGTCTCCTGGAACAGCACCAGACGGTCGCCCACGGCCCGGGCGGCGAGGAAGTGCAGCCGGTCCGCTTTGTCGGGTCTCGCCGGCAGGGGCTGGGTCCAGATCTTCCTGCCGGAGTCGACGGCGACGGCGAGCAAGGACCAGGTCTGAGCGCTGAGGAAGCCGTCCATCGAGTACTCGCCCTCCCCGACGGCCAGATAGACGACGCCGTCGGCGACGCACAGCAGCTGGTTCTCGTAGATGACCCCGTTGTAGTCCTCGTACCGGGCGAAGGGCTCCTTCGCCTTGCCGGTGGCGAGATCGACCGACGCGATGATCAGCGGCCAGTGCCGGCCCTTGTGGCCCTCGGACTCGTCCAGCTCCACGAGGCGGTAGACGTGGGTGCCGTCGGAGACGGTCTGCCAGGTACGTTCCATCTTCTGGGACGCCCACTCGACCGCCCCGGTCTTCGCGTCGATGCCCGCCAGGCCGGCGCTGGCGACCAGGAAGACCCGGTCTCCGGCGACGAGCGGTTCTGCGGGGACCATATGGTCGGGCGGGCCCGCGACCTGGATCTGCCAGGTCGAGTCGTGCTTCTGCCGCGGCAGGTCGTTGGCGCTGGGACCGGGGTCCGGCTTCTTGTACGGGGCGGGGCCCGGGTCGGGGTCGTCCCGGCCGAGCCAGGCCCAGGTGCCCGCCCCGGCCGCCGCCACGCCGAGTGCGGAACCGCCCGCCACCGTCAGCAGGCGGCGCCGGGACAGCGCGACGGTGGTGCCCGGGGTACGGCTGGGCTCCTCCGGCAGGTCGTACGGCGCGGGGAGCCGCTCGGGCCGGAACTGCCAGACCTCCGTCGCGCGGCGGGCGATCTCCGCGAGCAGGGCATCCGGCAGATGGTCGGCGAACTGGCCGTCGCCGTCATGGAGCGCGGTCGCCAGCTCCGCCGTGGTCAGGCGCTCGTCGGGGTTCTTGCTCAGGCAGCGGGACAGCAGCGGGGTCAGGGCGGCGGGCACGCCCGTCAGGTCCGGGGCCTCGTAGCGGACGCGGTACAGCAGGTCCGCCGGCTGGCCGTTGCCGAACGGGCCGTGGCCCGTCGCCGCGAAGACGAGGACTCCGGCGAGCGCGAAGACGTCGCCCGCCGGGCTGTGCTCGCCGCCCGTCGCCTGTTCCGGGGACATGAAGGCGGGCGTGCCGGCCGCGGCCCCCGTGCGGGTGAGCCGGTCGTCGCCGATGGCGCGGGCGATGCCGAAGTCGATGACCTTCGGACCGTACGCCGTGATCATGATGTTGGACGGCTTGAGGTCGCGGTGCACGACGTCCGAGCCGTGCAGCTGGCCGAGGGCTCCGCACAGCGCGGCTCCCAGGGCCCGTACGGACGGCTCGGGGAGCGGTCCGGCGAGGCGGACCGCCTCGTCGAGCGGCGGGCCGAGCACGTACTCGGTCGCCAGCCAGGGGGTTTCGGCGCGCGGGTCGGCGTCCACGACCTCGGCGCCGTGCAGCCCGCCGATGACGCGTGCCGCGTCGGACTCCAGCCGGAAACGGGTGCGGCAGGTGGTGTCCGAGGCGATCGAGGCGTGCATCGTCTTGAGCGCGACGGTACGGCCCCCGGCGGAGCGGGCCAGGTAGACGGTGCCCATGCCGCCGCTGCCCAGGCGGGCGACCAGGCGGTACGGGCCTATGTGCTGCGGATCGTCGTGCGTGAGGGGGAAGGGCATGGGCTATCGATCAGTCCTGGCGCGGTGGGCGGGCTCGGTGAGCACGACGGTGACGGGCTCGGCGGGGGGCTCGGCGGGCTCGCCGAGCACGACCGTGGCGGCCTCGACCGGAATCCCGGCAGGCTTCCCGAGTACGACCGTGCCGGGTGCGGCAGGCTCTGGGAGGACAGCGGTAACAGGCTCGGCGGGGGCGGGAAGCACAGCGGTGACAGGCTCGGCGGACTCGAGGAGCACGGCCGTGGCAGGCTCGGCGCCGCCGGGACGGGATTCGACCGGGATCTCCGCCGCGAGGACCGCCGCCGACTGGCGGGCGATGGCCGCGATCACCCGGCCCGGCAGCCATCCGGCGCCCAGCAGCTCCGCCGCCCGGCTCCCGGCCGTCGCGTCGACCGTGTCGGACGCCGTGAACGCTTCCAGCAGCGCCGCCGCCTGCGGGCGTGCCGCCGGGTCGCGGGAGAGGCAGGCCGCGATGGTTCCGCGCAGGGCGGGCGGGAGTTCGTCCCGCTCGGGGACCGTGTGGCCGGTGGCGGCGTACGCGAGGACCGCGCCGAGCGCGTAGATGTCGCCCATCGGGTGCGGGCGTTCGCCGGCGGCCTGCTCGGGCGGGAGGCTGCCCGACTCCAGGGCGGGGTGGCCGGAGCGCGGCTCGCCGTCCGCGGCGGCGGCCCGTACCGCGCCGAAGCAGGTCAGGCGGGGGCCGTCGGCCGCGAGCAGTACGGCTGCCGGGGAGAGGCCCGCATGCGTCAGGCCCTGTCCGTGCAGGATCGCGAGGGTTTCGACGAGGGCCGCGCCGAGCGCGCGCACGGTGTGTTCCGGCAGGGGGCCGCCGTGCACGGCGAGGGCCGTGGGGAGCGGCAGGGCGGGGACGTACGGGCGGGCGTGCCACGGGACTTCCCCCGAACCCGAACCCGAACCCGAACCCGAACCCGAGCCCGAGCCCGAGCCCGACCCGGAGGCCGCGGTTTCGGTGGCCGGGGCCGACCACGGCCCGAGCAGGTACCGGGACGCCTCGGCCTCGGCGGCGAACCGTCCGTGATCGGCGCCCGCGCGCGGAACACCGACGAGGACGGTGCGTTCGCCGTCCGCGCTCCGAGCGATGAACCGATTCTCCGGCACGGGCGGCACGGGGGACACGGACAGCCCGGCCGGTCCGGACCTGTCGCCGTCCAGCCGGGTGATGACCGTGTACGGGCCGATGCGTCGCGGCACGGCCGTATGTGGCGCTGACATGTGTGAACGATCCCCCCGAGCCGGTGTGCGCAGCATTCGGGAGCCTACTAGGGACGCCCTTTCGGCTACGGGCCCGTCTTGCCGCCTGCGGCGGCGAGCGCCCTGCGGGCGCGCCCTCAAGCGCCGGACAGGCTGGACGTGGCTGAGCTCAGCCGCCGAGCCCGCCGGCGTTCGAGGACACCGCCGACTGCGGCCGGATCGGCAGTCGGTTGACCGGGCGGCCCGTCGCCGCCCGTACCGCCGCGGCCACCGCCGCCGGGGAGGTGACGACCGGGACCGCGCTGATGGCCTTCGCGCCGAAGGGGGCGACCACGTCGCGTTCCTCGACCAGCTTCACGATGTGGATGTCGGGGGTGTCGAGCGACGTGGGCAGGGAGTAACCCGTGAGGTCGGGGCGGCGGACGAGGCCGCCGTTGGTGCGGAGGTTCTCGGTGAGGGCCGCGCCGATGCCCTGGGTGATGCCCGCCTCGATCCGGGCGTGGGCCTGGCGGGGGTTGAGGACCCGGCCGACGTCCTGGGCGACGGCCATCTCCACGACGCGCACCGAGCCCAGCTCGACGTCGACGTCGACGACCGCGCGCACGGCGCAGAAGGCGAGGCCGACGAAGGCGTCGCCCTGGCCCGTGTCGTCCAGCGGCTCGGTCGGGTGGGGGCGGCACTGGGCGGTCGCCCAGAGTTCCTTGCCGTCCAGGGCCTCCGCGACGGTCGTGCTGAGCACCCCGTCGTACGACGTGATCTTGCCGTCGGCGATCGTCAGCAGCTCGTGGGACATGCCGAACTGGTGGGCCAGCGGCTGGAGGAGCTGCGTGCGCACCATCCGCGCGGCCCGTTCGACCGCACCGCCGGATACCCAGGTGTGGCGGCCGTGCGCGGCCGGGCCGCAGGGCGGCTGGTCGGTGTCGACGGGCGCGACGTAGACCTCTTCGAGCCCGAGCACCTCCTGGACGATCTGGCGGGCGAGGGTGCTGAAGCCCTGGCCCGTCTCGACCGCGGCGCAGATGACCGTGGCGACCGAACCGGTGACCTTGACCGTCGCGGTGGAGACCTCGTCCGCGCCTTCCGCGCCGAGCATGTGGACCATGCCGACGCCGTAGCCGACGCCGCGCCGCACCGCGCCGGGCTCGCCGGCGCCCTCGGGGCCGCCGGGCAGCAGCCAGTCCGCCTCGGAGTCGTCCAGCGGCAGGGCGGGCAGCGGGAAGTCCCGTACCGCACGCAGGAGTTCGGCCACGGGGGCCGGGCACGTCACGGTCTGACCGGTGGGCAGCAGATCGCCGGTGGCCATGATGTTGCGCAGCCGGATCTCGGCGGGGTCGATGCCGAGCCGGGCCGCGAGCTTGTCCATCTGGCCCTCGTACGCGGCACACACCTGCATGGCGCCTTCACCGCGGACGTGGCCGGAGGGCGGGTTGTTGGTCCGTACCGCCCATCCCTCGACGAAGGCGTGCGGGACGACGTACGGGCCGCAGGCGAAGGAGACTGCCGCGGCGAGGGCCTCGGCGGAGGAGTCGGCATAGGCGCCCGCGTCCAGCAGGATCTGCGCCTCGACCTTCACCAACTTGCCCTCGGCGTCGGCGTGGTGACGGTACCTCAGCAGTGTGGGGTGGCGGTGCGGGTGGGCGAGGAAGGACTCCTCGCGGGTCGCCGCGAGCTTGACCGGGTGGCCCGTGCGCAGCGCCAGCAGGCCCAGCGGCAGCTGGATGCCCGGGTCCTCGCGGTCGCCCATCGCGCCCGGCACGCCCGTGACGACGATCTTCACCCGCTCCGGTGCCAGCCCGAAGCAGGCGGCGGCCAGGTCGCGGTCGGCGTGCGGGTCGGTGGAGGCGGTGTAGATCTCGACGCCGCCGTCCGGGCGCGGCACGGCGAGCGCGGCCTCGGCGCCGATGGGGGCCGGGTCCTGGCGCCCGATCCGGTACAGGCCCTCGACGATGACCTCGCCGGTCACCTCCGGGTCACCGAAGCGGAGCGGGATGTGCCGGATCAGATTGCCGTCGGGGTGCAGCGGCTCGGCCGCGAACGCCTGCTCGGGGTCGGTGACCGGCTCCAGCAGCTCGTACTCCACGGCGATGGCCGCCGCGGCGAGCCGGGCCGTGTCGGGGTGGTCGGCGGCGACGGCGGCGATCGGCTCGCCGTGGTGGCGCACCAGCTCCGACGCGAAGACCGGCCGGTCGGCGACCCCGCGGCCGTGGGCCGCGTCGCCGGGGACGTCCGCGTGCGTGATCACGGCCCGGACGCCCGCCATCGCGGCGGCGGCCGACGTGTCGATCGAGACGATCCGGGCGTGCGGGTGCGGCGAGCGCAGCAGGGCGGCCCACAGCAGGCCCTCGGCCCACAGGTCGGCGGCGTACGGGAAGACGCCCTGGGTCTTGGCGGCCGCGTCGGCGGCCGGCAGCGAGACGCCGAGGCCGTGCGTCGGGGGCTCGGCGGGAGTGGCGGGTGCGGAAGGGGCCATCCCCGGGAGATCGGGGATTCCGGCCGCTCCGGCCGAGCCGCCCATTCCAGTCATGCCGTTGCCCTTCCGCTGCCACCGTCGTGCGGGCCCGCCTGGTGCGGGATGCGTGCCGGGTCCGCTCCCGGCCACGCCTGTTCCTGGCCGGTCCCGGGACCGGCCCCGGGGTCGGCTCCGTACGCCGTCTCCTGCGCCGCGCCGTCGGCCGCTTCGTTGGCGGCTTCCTGGGCCGCGGCAGACTCGGCGCGCTCGTCGACGACCTGGCGGACCGCGTCGAGGACCCCCCGGTAGCCGGAGCAGCGGCAGAGGTTGCCGCAGAGCGCCTGGCGGGTCTCCAGCTCGGTCGGGGCGTGGTTGCCCTCGAGCAGGTCGTGCATGGTCATGGCCATCCCGGGCACGCAGAACCCGCACTGCACGGCCCCGCAGGCGGCGAGCGCCCGCTGGACGTCCGACGGCTGTCCGTCGGCGGCCAGGCCCTCGACGGTGCGGACCTCCGCGCCCGCGGCGGTCGCGGCGGGCACGAGGCAGGACGCCACGAGCCGCCCGTCGACCTGCACGGAACAGGCCCCGCACTCACCCTGCGAGCACCCGTCCTTGGCACCGGCGAGGCCGAGGCGCTCGCGCAGGACGTAGAGCAGCGACTCCCCGATCCAGGCGTCGGTCACGGGCCTGTCGGTGCCGTTGACGCGCAGGACGTACGAGGCGTTGGGGTGCTCGGTGTGCGGGTTGTCGAGCGGGGGCGCCTGCTCGGCTTCGGACTGCGGGACGTCCGGTCTCGGGTCGTCGGTCCGCGGACCTTCGGCCTGGGGAACGGCTTCCGGGGCCGTTTCGTCGGCCGCCTCGCGGCCGAGGGGGTGAAGATCCGCCGCTACCTGCGGATATTCGGACGACTCGGGCTCGGACACGGGCTGCGACTGCGACTGCGACTGCGGCTCGATCGGCGCGTGTTCCGCTGCTGCCGACGCGTACTGCTCGGGCAGCTCGACCTGTCCCGGCTGCTCGGGCAGGCCCGGCTGCGCGTGCTCGGCGTGCGGGTGCTCGTCCTGACGCGCGGCGGCGGGATCCGTCCCGGCGCCGGGCACAACGTCCTCCGGCGCCGGCGCGTGCTCGGCTCCGCCTTCCGGCGGCACCGGGGCACCCGGCGTCTCCGGAGCGGCCGGGCCCTCGGCGTGCGGCGGCTCCGCGCTCACCGGCCGGTCGGCCGGGTCGTGGCCGAACTGCGGCTGCGCGGGGTGGGAGCCGTCCGGGACCGCAGCGGGCTGCGTCCACGGTGCGGCCTGATGATCGCCCGTACCGGTGACTCCGGTGTCGTGCGTGTCGTGCTGCGGAGAGGTGAACGGCCCGTGTCCGTCGGCGGCGCCGGGGAACGCGGAGTCGACCGGCGTCGGGACCCCGCCCGCGAAGCCGCCCAGCGCGTACTCCCCGGACTCGTCCGCCGTGTCGTCCGGCGCGGCCGGGATCGACCAGTGGCCCGTCGAGCCGGTCTCCGCGCCCACGGCCGCCATCGGCTGGTGCCAGGCGTCGGTGCTCACGACCTCTTCGGGCCCGGCGTGCGGTACCGGCCACTGCGCCGTGTCGTGCGGGTCGGCGGTGTTGCCGAGGGCGTACTCGCCGGACTCGTCGACCGGGTCGTCCCCGACGGCCGGGACCGTCCACTGACCGGTCGAGCCGCCCTGCTGGTGCGTGGCGTGGGCGGGCTCGCCGACGCCGGCGTGCTCGCCGGACCCGCCCGGGGCGAACGGCATGGGCCACTGCGCCGTGGTCTGCGGGTCATCGCCGCCACCTGCCGGAACGTGCCCGTAGTCCTGCGGCTGACCGTGGCTCTGCTCGTGGATCGGGGCGTGCCCCTGCTGCTGAACCTGCGCGTAGTCGTACGAACCGGCCGGAACCGGCCACTCCGACGAGCTCGGAACGCCCGGAACGGAACCCGGAACCGAGCCCGGGAACGACCCCGGAACCGCGTCCTGTGCCTGCGTCGCACCCGCCCCGGCCGCCGCCACCGGCACCGGCTCCTGCGCGGCATGGTTCGCGGCATGGTTCGCGGCGTGATGCACGGCGGAGTTCTCGGCGTGGCTCACGGCGGGGTTCGCGGCATGGTCCACCGGGTGATTCGCGGCGTGGTTCACGGCGTGGTTCATCGCGTGACTCACGGCGTGGTCCGCGGCATGCGTGGAGGCGTGGGGCGTGGCCCACTGGTCCGGCGCCTGCGCGGGCGTGGGGTGCACCGGCTGCTGGGCGGGCGCCGACTGCTGCCAGGCCGCGGCCGGCGGCGGGGTGTAGCCGCCCGTGCCGGGGGCGGCCAGCGGGTCCCAGGAGCCGCCCTGGGTCGCCGCGCCCGGGTGGGCGAGGAGCTCGGGCGGAAGCTGCACGAACGTCGTGCCTTCCGCGTCCAGTTCCGCGCCGCGGGGGATCGGCTGCCAGCCGCTCTCCCCGGTCGGCGGGGCGTGTCGCTGCTGTTCGTCACTCACGCGAGTGCCCTCCCCAGTGCTCGGCGGGCCAGAGTCGCCACCGTACGACGCAGGTGCAGGACGGCGGGCGGCAGGGTGGTGCCCGGCTCCCCGTGCTGCGGGGACTGTGCGGCCTCCAGGACCGGCTCGGGCGCGGGGTCCGGGATGCACGCGGCCGCGACGTACTCGCCGAAGGCGGCGCACGCCTCGGGCGCGAGCGTGCGCTCGCCGTCCCAGTCGATGAGCGAGGAGACCCAGGCCTCGGCGTCCAGAGGGCGCAGCGGCATGGGCGCGACCGCGCCCACCGCGCACCGCACATGGCGCCGGGCCGGGTCCAGGACGACGGCGACGGACGCGGTGGCCCGGCTCGGGCCCGTACGGCCGGTGGCCTTGAGGAAGGTCTGCGGGGCGTGCAGCAGCGGCACCCGGACGTAGCCGATCAGCTCGCCCGGCCCCAGCATCTCGAAGCCGGCGAGCAGGTGGCCGACGGGGATCTCGCGCCGCGAGCCGCCGGGACCGGCCACGATCAGGGTGGCTTCCAGGGCGGCGAGCACGGGCAGCGCGTCGCCGGTCGGGGCGGCGGAGGCGATGTTGCCGCCGAGGGTGCCGGCGTTGCGGATCTGGGGCGGCCCGGCGGCGCGCGCGGCGGCGGCGAGCGCCGGGATCAGCGCGGCGAAGTCGGGTCGGCCCATCCGGGCGTGGGTGAGGCCGGCGCCGAGCAGCGCGTGGCCGTCCTGGTACTGCCAGCCGCGGATCTCGCTGATGCGGCCGAGGCCGACGAGCGCGGCGGGCCGCAGCAGCCCGGAGTTGACGGCGGCCATCAGATCGGTGCCGCCCGCGACGGGCACGGCGGCGGGCATGGCGGCGAGGGCCTCGACGGCCTCATCGAGCGAGCCCGGCAACGTCACCGTGTTCGCCGCTTGCGGTGCGTGCGTGGTCAACCCAGCTGCCCCTTCCCCGGTGGTCCCCGGCTGTTGCCCGTCTGATCCCGCCGTACGGTACGTGCTGACAGCCCGGACGTGGCAACTCTGGCACATCTTCCGAGTCCGTCGTCGCGAGGGTCCGCGAACCGCCGTTCCGTCCCCGGCCAGGGAGATGGTCCGATTTTCGGCTATGTCTCCGCTGTAGGCGGATTGCCACCATTGGGAACCCTTGCGCGGCTTACGGCAGTCTGTGGAGGACATGAGGGGGACCACCGTGCCAGGGGCGAACCGCGCGGGCGGTCACCTTCCGGCGTGCCTCACACGATTGGGGGCGCGCCCTCGATCGGGCGTCCGAGCACGCCGGGCCGCCGCTGCCAGGGCAGCGGGCCGCCGGGCGGTCGGTAGCCGACGCCGAGGGCGTCGAGCCGGGCGTAGTGGCCGGTCATCCGGCGTTCGAAGGCCGTGAAGTCGCGGGCCTCGGGGGCGGGGAGCCGGGACCAGGCGACCTCGGCGAAGGCGGCCAGGCGCGGAAACGTCTGATAGTCGACGCGCTGCCGGCTCTCCATGACCTCGGTCCAGATGTTCGCCTGGGTGCCGATGACGCGCCCGGCCTGAGCGGCGTCGAGTTCGGGCGGTACGGGCTCGAAGCGGTAGACGTCCTCCAGGGTGCGGACGAAGCCGATGGGGACGGGCTCGTCGTCGCCGGCGGCCTGCCGGTGGTCGAGGTAGACCTGCTGCTCCGGACACATCACGACGTCATGCCCGGCCCGGGCGGCGGCGATCCCGCCCGCGTAGCCCCGCCAGGAAGAGACGGTGGCGCCTGCGGCGAGGCCCCCTTCCAGGATCTCGTCCCAGCCGACGAGGCGTCGGCCGCGCTCGGTGAGCCAGCGGTCGAAGTGGCGGACGAACCAGCTCTGCAACTCGTCCTCGTCCGCCAGCCCTTGTTCGGCGATCCGCGCCTGGGCGGTCGGCGAGGCCCGCCACTGGTCCTTGGGGCACTCGTCGCCGCCGATGTGGACGAACGGCGAGGGGAAGATTTCGAGAACCTCCGTCAGGACGTCCTCGTAGAAGGCGAGGGTCGTGTCCGTGGGGGCGAGTACGTTCGGATTGACGCCCCAGGTGTCCCAGACGGAGAGCGCGGCGGTGTCGATGACGTCGGTGTTGCCCAGTTCGGGGTACGCGGCGATGGCCGCCTGCGAGTGGCCGGGCATGTCGATCTCGGGGACGACGGTGATGTGCCGTCCGGCGGCGTAGGCGACGATCTCGCGCATGTCGTCCTGGGTGTAGTAACCGCCGTGCGGCCGCTCGTCCCAGAGCGGGGACGCCCGGTGGCCGACCTTGGTCCGCGCGCGCATCTCCTCCCCCTGCCGCCGCATCAGCCGCAGATAGCCGACCGTGACGGTCAGCAGGATCAGCAGCATCACCACTCCGATCGCCGAGCCGAGGCTGTACTGCGAGGAGGCGAAGGCCTTCTGGTAGGCGTAGACGTTCAGCGTCATGTTCTGCCCGGCGATGCCTCCGCCGTTGGTCATCACGTAGATCTGGGTGAAGACCTTGAAGTCCCAGATGACCGACTGGATGGTGACCACCACCAGGATCGGCCGGAGCATCGGCGCCATGACGTCGCGCCAGGTCCGCCACTGGGACGCCCCGTCCAGCGCGGCCGCCTCCAGCACCTCGCCCGGTATCGCCCGGATGCCCGCGTAGACGGTGACCATGACGAAGGGGAACGAGCACCACACGATCTCGAGCAGTACGAGCGCGAAGGCGCTGTAGCGGTCGTAGGTCCACGCGTAGCCGTCGAAGCCGGTCAGGCCCGCCCAGGTCAGGGCCTTGTCGACCGGGCCGAGGTCCGGGTCGAAGAGGAAGAGCCACACCGTCGAGCCGGTGACGGCGGGCGTGGCCCACGCCCCGAGCGCGGCGAGCATCAACGCCAGGCGCGGCAGGGCGCGCACCTTGGTGAGGAGGACGGCCAGGGCGCAGCCGACGGCCAGGGTGGCCGCGACGCAGGCGGCCGCGAAGACCACGGTGGCGGCGAGGACCTGCCGGAACTGGCCGTCGGCGAAGAGCTCGCGGTAGTTGGCAAGGCCCCGGAAGGCGGTGGGCTCGCCGCCGCTGACCTGGGCCTGGGTGTATTCGAGGAAGGAGATCAGGCCCAGCTGGTAGAGGGGGTAGAGAAGCAGCCCGCCGACGACGAGGAGTGCGGGGGCGAGGTAGAGCCAGGGTGTCCAGCGCCCGGCGCCGTGCTGCCGCGCGCTCATTTCGCGAACGCCTCGTTCATCTTCCGGGCCGCCCGCCCGGCCGCCGCGTCGACGCTTCCGCGGCCGCTCACGACCTCCTGGAACAGGGTCGGCAGCACTTGGCCCGCGTCGACGGCCGCCCAGCCCGGCGAGGCGGGCACCGACCTCGCGCCCGCCGCGAGGGTGCGCACGAACGGCAGGGCGAAGGGCTGCCGGCGTGCGGCTTCCCGCCGTACGTCGGTGTAGGTGGGCAGGAAGCCCATCGCGTCGAAGAGCCGGGCCTGGGTGCGCTTGCCGGCCAGGGACTTCATCAGGTCCACGGCGAGCGTGCGGTGCGCACTGCTCTTGAGTACCCCGAGGTTGTTCCCGCCCGCGAAGGCCGGGGCTATCTGCCCTCGTCGCACACCGGGCAGGGGCACGACCGCGTAGGCACCCTTGACCTTGCCGTTCTCGACGGCCCGGTGGCTGAAGTCCCCGCCGATGGCCATGGCGGCCTTGCCGGACGCGAAGGCCTGCACGGTGTCGTTGCCGCCCATCCGGGCGCACTTGCTCACGGGACAGTTGTCGTCGCCGAAGAGGTCCGTGTAGGCCTTGATGCCCTTCTTCGCCGCGTCGCCGTCGAGGGCGGAGACGTAGCGGCGTCCGTGACGCTCCGCCATGTCGCCACCGTGCGCCCATACGAACGGCATGGCCCCGTAGGTGTACGCGCCGCCCACCACCAGTCCGTAGAGCCCGGGGCGTTCCTTGTGGACCTTCCTTGCGGTGGCGGCCAGCTCGGCCAGGGTTCCCGGGGGCTTGAGGCCCAGCTCGCGGAAGACGTCGGTGCGGTAGTACAGCGCCCGGACGCCGACGAACAGCGGCGCGCCGTACTGCTTGCCGTCCACGGTCACGGACCTCTTGGCCGCCGGATCGGTGTCCTTGGCGTCGGCCCAGGTGGCGAGGTCGGCGGTGACGTCGGCGAGTCCGCCGTCCCGCACGTACCCGGCGGTGTCGGTGTTGCCGTACTCGACGAGGTCCGGTGCGCTCTTCGGGTCGTTGAAGGCGGCCTTGATCCGCTGGGCGCGGGTGTCGACGGGAATGTAGGCGACGTCGACCCTGACGCCCGGATGGTTCCGGGTGAAGGCGGCGACGGCCTCGCGGGCCACCGCCTCCTTGGGCTTGTTGTCGACTTCCCGGAAGAGCCAGACGCGCAGCGTGCCGGTCCGTGCGTCGCCCCGGGCGCCGGTGACGGAGGTGGAGGGCGCGCAGGCGGTGACGGCGGTGAGCCCGGCCGCCGCGAGGAGCACCGCCGGGGCGGTGACGCGGGCGGACAGCGGCATGGAGGTCCCCTCCCGATTGGCGTTGCAACATACGCAATGAGCGTTTCGCTTTGCACAATTGGGAGGAGGTTATGGGCGGCCGAACGGGCCCGACAAGGGTTCTGCCACGGTCCACGGGGTGCCGCGATCACTTCGTGATCGACGGAAGCACTCCGTGCAACGCGTACGGCCCCTGGGACGCGTGATGGCGCGTCCCAGGGGCCGTACGAAGGCCGTCACCGACCCGGCGGTGGACGTGTGAGCCCGCCGACGTGGAGCAGGCGTGGAGAAGGGGTGGGGCGGGCTACTTCTTGTCGCCGCCCTTGCCGCCCTTGTCCTTGTCGCCACCGGGGCCCATGGTTTCGAAGATCTCCTTGCACATGGGACAGACCGGGTACTTCTTCGGGTCGCGCCCGGGGACCCAGACCTTGCCGCAGAGTGCCACGACCGGAGAACCGGAGAGCGCGCTCTCCATGATCTTGTCCTTCTGGACGTAATGGGCGTAGCGCTCGTGGTCGCCGTCGCCGTGCGACACCTGCGGCGTCGGCTCTACGAGGGTGCCGGTCCCTGCCCCGCGCTCGGGCTCAAGAGTGCTCATGGTTTCCAAGAGTACTGGGGTGGGACGCCACCGGCCCCGCCCCGGCCCGGCAGCCGCGCCTCCCTTTGATGAGCCGTACGACACACCCGGGGCCGTGGCCGGAAAACGCCCGTCCGAGGGTGGTGCGCGGGCGGCTCGCCGGAGCCGGGCCGGTCAGTTGAGGCTCGGGTCGTCCGGGTAGGTGGCGACCATCGCGAGTTCGTTGCGCTGGCGGCGCAGCACGGCCCGCCAGAGCTGCTCCGGGTCCGGCGAGGAGACGTCCCCCGGCTCGGACTCGACCACGTACCACGCGCCCTCGATCAGCTCTTCCTCCAGCTGGCCGGGGCCCCAGCCCGCGTAGCCCGCGAAGATCCGCAGGCTGCCCAGGGCCGCCGCCAGCAGCTCCGGCGGGGCCTCCAGGTCCACCAGTCCGATGGCCCCGTGGACCCTGCGCCATCCGAGTGGGCCGTCGCCGGCCACGACCGTGTCGGCCTCGGCGGTGTCCCCCGAGACTCCTCTGACGGCCTTCAGGCCCGGGCTGCTGCGGTCGTGCGGCTCGCCCGGCACCACGCCCAGGCCCAGGGCCGAGTCCAGCGAGACGGGCCCGCCCTGGAAGACCACGCCCGGCTCGCCGGCCAGCGTGGCCCAGGACGCCAGGATGTCGCCGACGCCGACCGGGGTCGGGCGGTTGAGGACCACCCCGAGGGAGCCCGCCTCGTCGTGGTCGAGGAGCAGCACCACCGCGCGGTCGAAGTTCGGGTCAGCGAGCGCCGGAGTCGCGACAAGCAGCCGTCCTGTGAGCGAGGACACCTCGGTCATGGCCACATGATCCCGCATTTCCGGCCGGTTCGGGGAGTGGACGGCGAGTCCGGAGCCGGGGTTGTCCCGTGTTGGATGAGATGGGTATGAAAATGGCCACCACGTCGATAACCGGTAGCGACCATTCCATAAACGCAGCGTGTTGTTGCAAAGCCATGACGTACCAAGAGGGCCCCGGGGCTAACAGAAGGGCCCTCCGGTCGCATTACCCTTTCTTCTTGCCCCCTGCCCAACTCCAGGAACGCGAGATCCATGACCGGCCCTGACGATGTACTGCTTGTCCACGGCGGCACCCCGCTCGAGGGCGAGATCCGTGTCCGCGGCGCGAAGAACCTCGTGCCGAAGGCCATGGTCGCCGCGCTGCTCGGCAGCGGACCCAGCCGACTGCGGAACGTCCCCGACATCCGTGACGTGCGAGTGGTCCGCGGACTGCTGCAGCTGCACGGTGTGACGGTGCGCCCCGGCGACGAGCCCGGTGAGCTGGTCCTGGACCCCTCGCACGTGGAGAGCGCCAACGTCGCCGACATCGACGCGCACGCCGGGTCCTCCCGCATCCCGATCCTCTTCTGCGGCCCGCTGCTGCACCGACTGGGCCACGCGTTCATCCCGGGCCTGGGCGGCTGCGACATCGGCGGCCGGCCGATCGACTTCCACTTCGAGGTGCTGCGCCAGTTCGGCGCGACGATCGAGAAGCGCGAGGACGGGCAGTACCTGGAGGCTCCGCAGCGGCTGCGCGGCTGCAAGATCCGCCTGCCGTACCCCTCGGTCGGTTCGACCGAGCAGGTGCTGCTGACCGCCGTGCTGGCGGAGGGCGTCACGGAGCTGTCCAACGCGGCCGTGGAGCCGGAGATCGAGGACCTCATCTGCGTGCTGCAGAAGATGGGCGCGATCATCTCCATGGACACCGACCGGACCATCCGGATCACCGGTGTCGACTCGCTCGGCGGCTACAACCACCGCGCCCTGCCGGACCGCCTGGAGGCGGCCTCCTGGGCGAGCGCGGCGCTGGCCACCGAGGGCAACATCTACGTGCGCGGCGCCCAGCAGCGCTCGATGATGACCTTCCTCAACACCTACCGCAAGGTCGGCGGTGCCTTCGAGATAGACGACGAGGGCATCCGCTTCTGGCACCCGGGCGGCCCGCTCAACGCCATCGCCCTGGAGACGGACGTCCACCCGGGCTTCCAGACGGACTGGCAGCAGCCGCTGGTCGTCGCCCTGACGCAGGCCTCGGGCCTGTCCATCGTCCACGAGACGGTGTACGAGTCGCGGCTGGGCTTCACGTCCGCGCTCAACCAGATGGGTGCGCACATCCAGCTCTACCGCGAGTGCCTCGGCGGCTCGGCGTGCCGCTTCGGCCAGCGCAACTTCCTGCACTCGGCGGTCGTCTCCGGCCCCACCAAGCTGCAGGGCGCCGACCTGGTCATCCCCGACCTCCGCGGCGGCTTCTCGTACCTGATCGCGGCGCTGGCTGCCCAGGGCACGTCCCGGGTGCACGGCATCGACCTGATCAACCGCGGCTACGAGAACTTCATGACGAAGCTCGCGGACCTCGGCGCGCACGTGGAACTGCCGAACGGCAACCACAACCACGCCTGACGGATCACCTGACGGGCCGTAAGGCCCGTAAGGCCGCGTAGAGCCCGTACAGCCCCGCGAGGGCCGTACGGGCTTTCGCGGCTCTGAAAGGGCCTGTAATGGCCTTTACAGGGCCGCAGGGACGCCGAAAGGGCGGTCACCCCATCAGGGGTGACCGCCCTTTCGGCGTCTTCAGGCCTTACTTGCCCTTGGCGGCTTCCTTCAGCTTGGAGCCCGCGGAGACCTTCACGCTGAAACCGGCAGCGATCTGGATCGGCTCGCCCGTCTGCGGGTTGCGAGCGGTGCGAGCGGCGCGGTGGGTGCGCTCGAAGGTCAGGAAGCCGGGGATGGTGACCTTCTCGTCGCCCTTGGCGACGACCTCACCGACGGTCTCGGCGAGGGCGGCCAGAACGGCGTCGGCGTCCTTGCGGGTCACCTCTGCGCGGTCGGCCAGCGCGGCCACCAGCTCACTGCGGTTCATGTTGTACTCCCGTGTTCTTCTTGCCAATGAGGCGTGAGATCGAAGCCGATGCTGCCAGGGCCCTCGGACAGTCCCCGGACCCGGGTCTGTTGCCAGACCCTCGCGCCCAGTTACGCATCCTGCCCCCACCAGTGGCGGGAAAGCCAATCCGGCACCCTGGAGAGTCACACGGAAAGCGCCACAGCCTCGGATACGGCCGCATCTCTGCGGCTGATTTCTGCCCGCCACCTTATGGGGGCCTGGCGAACCCGGGGCCGTGCGACGCGCCGTGCTCAGACGGTCGTGGTACCCGTCACAGCCGCCCCGGCGGCCTTCGCGGCGTCACGGACCGCGCCCGCGACCGCACCCGCGACCTTGTCGTTGAAGACGCTCGGGATGATGTAGTTCGCGTTGAGCTCGTCCTCGGTGACGACGTTCGCGAGGGCGCTGGCGGCGGCGAGCATCATGTCCGTGTTGA